>CBDHDJ010000004.1:752500-2228589 GCA_965261645.1 Alphaproteobacteria bacterium | reverse complement strand
CCTCGGCGTTCGCGAACAGGCGCTTGACCGCCTTCCCGAGTTTGCGTTGCGCTGCGTCGAAGGCCGGTGTCTGGCGTTCGAGAGCGGGGTCGTAATGCTTCAACCGTTCGTCGTTCAGCCGGTAGATCGCCGCGATCCGCTCGATCCATCCCTCGCACCATTCCGTCAGCGCGTCCTGGCCGGCCGCGCCTCGATGAAGTCGCGCCGCTGGTGAGCCCAGCACCAGCAGAGGATGACCTTGCCGGCGAGTTCGCGCGCCAGCGCTCTGTAGGCGCTGTAGCGGTCGCAGACCACGAAGACGGTGCAGGCGGTGTCGGCGAACAGGGCCTTCGCGACCTCGGCGCTGCGCGAGGGGTCGATATGGAAGTAAACCGCGTCCTTGCTGACCGAAGTCCACAGCCAGGCGCGGCTCGACCGGCCGTTGTCGCGGAACTCCTGTACCCGATCGCGGTAGGGAAGCGGGTTGCCCCGCTCCCCCCGCACAGATCCGTGCAGGCACGTTGATGCACACGGCTCCTCCCTCAGGTCAATTGACGGCAAATCGTTGGCTCGGCCACGGGTGTCGGATTTCCAGCGTGGGCCAGTATTTCGCTGTCAGTCGCTCCATACGGTCCCCGCTGTAGCGGTCCTTCTGCGATCTGCGGCGCAGAGTCCTGAGCCACAGTACTTTCAGTCGTTGCACGAAACGCCCCAGATATCGGTAGCTGGTTGGAACGGCAAAGTAGTTCAGCCATCCATCAAGTACCTGTCCCAGCCACCGCGCGGTCTGGTTTACGCCGTCGTGCATCCGCCTGCGAAGCTCCTCCTTTATTCGCTTCAGGGTGCGCGCCATCCGCTTCGAGACCGGCTTGCGCCCCAACTGGAACCGCCCCTTCCTGTCCTTCGCGCAGTAGTGCGTGAAGCCCAGAAAGTCGAGCGTCTCCGGTTTGCCCAACCCTCGCCGCTGACGGTTCTCAGTTGCGAACCGCCCGAACTCGATGAGCCGGGTCTTGTCAGGGTTCAGTTCCAGTTCAAAACGTCCAAGCCGCTCCTTCAGGTCACGCAGAAATCGCTCCGCGTCTTGCTTGTGCTGGAAACCCACCACGAAATCATCGGCGTACCGCACGATGATTGTGTCGCCTTTGACCTCGTGGCTGCGCCACTTCTTCTGGAACCAGAGATCGAGAACGTAATGTAGGTAGATGTTGGCCAGGATCGGCGAAATCACCGAACCCTGGGGAGTCCCCCGCATGTTGTCCCGCCACTCGCCATTTTCCATGACGCCGACGTGCAACCACTTGGATATCAGCCTGATGACCCGCTTGTCTCCGATGCGATGTTCGAGGAACCGGACCAACCAGTCCCGCGAGACATGGTCGAAAAATCCGCGGATATCTGCGTCAGCTATCCAGTTGATCTTACGCCGTTCAATCCCGACCGCGAGCGCATCAAGCGCGTCGTGCGCCCCACACCCGGGCCGGAACCCATAGCTAAACCCCAGGAACTCCGCCTCGTAAATTGGCGTCAGGATAATCTCCGCCACCGCCTTCTGGACAATCTTGTCCTCTATGGCCGCGACGCCGAGCGGTCGTGTGCCGCCATCCGGCTTCGGGATGTTCACCCGCCGTGATGGCGTCGCCCGGTACGCTCCCGAGTGCACGCGGTCGTGCAGGGCGGCCAACCGGCCTTCCAACCCTCCCTCGTACATCCCCCACGTCATGCCATCCGCACCTGCCGCCGCGTCCTTCTTCAACGCGAAGAACGCCCAGCGCAGCGCATCGACCGTAACGTGGTGGAGAAGCGCCGTCAGACGCTCCCGTGGCTCCCGTTGTACAAACTGCCGTATCCGGTCGGCCGCTTGTGACACGCTTTCCCGGTCCTGCGTCCGGCGCATGCTTTGGCTTTCCAGATTCCCCTTGGGCTCGGTCCTTCGCTCCATCGGCTCCGCCGGAACAGGCCTCCCTTTGTTCGCCGACTTCATCGCTACTACTCCCGAGTCTGACTTCTCCATGCCGTTCGTCATCGGTTACGGATTCCTCCTTTCCTTTGCGATCCCGCTACGACCGCGGGATGACATGGAGACCTCCCAGGTCCCGGCGTGAAAGCCTACGTACGTGCGGTTGGGTTCTTCGACTCCGCAGGGTCCACTTCCCCCTTACCATGGCGGTGGAAGCGGTGTTGCCTTCGACATACTGGAAAGCCTCGGCACCCTGATTCTCAGACTTTTCGTAGCTCAATCGCCCTCGCCCATACGCGCCCCTGTCAACGCTTAACCTGCATCCTCGCGAATGCCGGCCCATGACTCGGGGTGGAAGTGGTTGGTTACTCCTTCTTCCCGCCGGACTCACACCGGCTACTTTCCGCCAGTTAGCCTGGCGCTCATCGCGGTAGGGAAGCGGGTTGCCCCGCTCCCCCCGCACAGATCCGTGCAGGCACGTTGATGCACACGGCTCCTCCCTCAGGTCAATTGACGGCAAATCGTTGGCTCGGCCACGGGTGTCGGATTTCCAGCGTGGGCCAGTATTTCGCTGTCAGTCGCTCCATACGGTCCCCGCTGTAGCGGTCCTTCTGCGATCTGCGGCGCAGAGTCCTGAGCCACAGTACTTTCAGTCGTTGCACGAAACGCCCCAGATATCGGGAGCTGGTTGGAACGGCAAAGTAGTTCAGCCATCCATCAAGTACCTGTCCCAGCCACCGCGCGGTCTGGTTTACGCCGTCGTGCATCCGCCTGCGAAGCTCCTCCTTTATTCGCTTCAGGGTGCGCGCCATCCGCTTCGAGACCGGCTTGCGCCCCAACTGGAACCGCCCCTTCCTGTCCTTCGCGCAGTAGTGCGTGAAGCCCAGAAAGTCGAGCGTCTCCGGTTTGCCCAACCCTCGCCGCTGACGGTTCTCAGTTGCGAACCGCCCGAACTCGATGAGCCGGGTCTTGTCAGGGTTCAGTTCCAGTTCAAAACGTCCAAGCCGCTCCTTCAGGTCACGCAGAAATCGCTCCGCGTCTTGCTTGTGCTGGAAACCCACCACGAAATCATCGGCGTACCGCACGATGATTGTGTCGCCTTTGACCTCGTGGCTGCGCCACTTCTTCTGGAACCAGAGATCGAGAACGTAATGTAGGTAGATGTTGGCCAGGATCGGCGAAATCACCGAACCCTGGGGAGTCCCCCGCATGTTGTCCCGCCACTCGCCATTTTCCATGACGCCGACGTGCAACCACTTGGATATCAGCCTGATGACCCGCTTGTCTCCGATGCGATGTTCGAGGAACCGGACCAACCAGTCCCGCGAGACATGGTCGAAAAATCCGCGGATATCTGCGTCAGCTATCCAGTTGATCTTACGCCGTTCAATCCCGACCGCGAGCGCATCAAGCGCGTCGTGCGCCCCACACCCGGGCCGGAACCCATAGCTAAACCCCAGGAACTCCGCCTCGTAAATTGGCGTCAGGATAATCTCCGCCACCGCCTTCTGGACAATCTTGTCCTCTATGGCCGCGACGCCGAGCGGTCGTGTGCCGCCATCCGGCTTCGGGATGTTCACCCGCCGTGATGGCGTCGCCCGGTACGCTCCCGAGTGCACGCGGTCGTGCAGGGCGGCCAACCGGCCTTCCAACCCTCCCTCGTACATCCCCCACGTCATGCCATCCGCACCTGCCGCCGCGTCCTTCTTCAACGCGAAGAACGCCCAGCGCAGCGCATCGACCGTAACGTGGTGGAGAAGCGCCGTCAGACGCTCCCGTGGCTCCCGTTGTACAAACTGCCGTATCCGGTCGGCCGCTTGTGACACGCTTTCCCGGTCCTGCGTCCGGCGCATGCTTTGGCTTTCCAGATTCCCCTTGGGCTCGGTCCTTCGCTCCATCGGCTCCGCCGGAACAGGCCTCCCTTTGTTCGCCGACTTCATCGCTACTACTCCCGAGTCTGACTTCTCCATGCCGTTCGTCATCGGTTACGGATTCCTCCTTTCCTTTGCGATCCCGCTACGACCGCGGGATGACATGGAGACCTCCCAGGTCCCGGCGTGAAAGCCTACGTACGTGCGGTTGGGTTCTTCGACTCCGCAGGGTCCACTTCCCCCTTACCATGGCGGTGGAAGCGGTGTTGCCTTCGACATACTGGAAAGCCTCGGCACCCTGATTCTCAGACTTTTCGTAGCTCAATCGCCCTCGCCCATACGCGCCCCTGTCAACGCTTAACCTGCATCCTCGCGAATGCCGGCCCATGACTCGGGGTGGAAGTGGTTGGTTACTCCTTCTTCCCGCCGGACTCACACCGGCTACTTTCCGCCAGTTAGCCTGGCGCTCCCAGCCGGTCTCGTCGGCATGGCGCACCGTCGTCCGGTTCTGGTGCGCGAGAATCGCCTGGTAGACCGGGTCGAACAGCGGCACGAAGCGCTTCAGGCTGTTGGCCAGCGTGCCCGGCGAGACCGCCAGCCCCTGGTCCGCGTACCACGCCGCGACCCGGCACAGCGGGCGCAGGCACGCACAGTGCTCGAACAAAAACCGTGCCCAGAAGCTGGTTCCGAAGAGCGTTCCGGGGAACAGCCGCGGCACCGGCGGCGCAATCGCTTCCAGGGGCGACGACGCGCAGTCGCAACCCCGGCGCCAGCGCGTCCGCTCGATCCTGCGGATGTGGGCCTTGACCGCGATCTCGATCAGCGTCGTCACACGCTCGCCGTTGGCGACATAGGGCTTGCCGCAACAGGAACAGATCCGCGCATCCTTCGGTGGGTTGCGCCGTTCGGTCTTCTCCGGAAGCCCGGGCCGCGGGGTGCGACCGTGGCCGGGCGCGCCGCGTTGCTGGCCGCGCTTGCGTCCCGTGCCCGGCTTCTTCTGCCGCTCGCTCCTGCTCCCGAAGACCGCCTTCGACAGGACGGCCCGGCTCGAGCGCAGCTTGGCCAACTCCTCTTCCAGCCTCTCGTTGCGGGTTTGCAGGGACTCGATGGTCTTCTCCTGCTTGCGCAATCTCTTCAAGGCCGCCGGCAGCAGGGGACGTTCGGCAAGCTCGGCCTCCAGCCGCTCGGTCTTGAAGGCCGACGTATCCAGGGCAATTTGCAAATCGGTGATGCGCCTGTCCTGCCAATCGATGAAGTTCATCTGGTCGTGGTATTCCGCCAGCTCCGCGCGCAGCAGCTCGACCTCGTCGGACAGCCCACGTGCCGTCGCCTTGATGCGCTGCAACCACTCCAGCTCGCGGCGCAGCCGGCCGTTCTCCCGGTTCTGCTGACGGGTCTCGCGGGTCAGGGAATCGACTTCCCCGCGCAGCGCCTTGATCGTGTCCTTCTGCTTCTGCGTCCGTTCCAGCGCCTTGCCCAGCCGGATGCTCTCCTTCGACCGCACCGACTGCGCGGCCCGCTCCGACTTGCGCAGCGCCGAGACCTCTCCGCGCAACGCCACGACCTCGTCCTTCTGTCCCTGCGACCGCTCCAGGGCCTTGCGGAGTCGGGCATTCTCCCTCGACAGTGGCCCGGTCGCGTCCTTCCGGCCTTTCGACGCCAGGGCCTTGTGCAGCCGCGCGACCTCGTCGCGCAGCGCTTCGATCGTGCAGAACTCGCTCGACCCGCTGCGGGCTTCGGAGAGCAACTCCTGCAAGTGCGCCACTTCGGCCTGCAAGGACGGCACGTCCTTGGCCGCGCGGCGGAGGTCCCCGGTCTCCTGCTCGGCCTCGCTCAGCCTCTGCCGGCAGGCCTTGAACCGCGACTTCCACGCACTCCCATCGCTGCGGGCGGCGACTTCCGCCCAGCGCAACTCTTCCGCGCGCGCTTCCGCTGCTTCCGCCCGCGCCCGCTCCTGTTCGCACAGAGACTGCCAGTCGCGCGGCTCGCTCGTCGGCGCCGACATGGGGGGCGACCAGATCGCCTCGTCCCCCTCGGTCAGCGTCAGCGCCGTCCCGAAATCCTCGTCGCGCATCGCCATGGACGTGACGATAACGAATCGCGGGCGGCGTTACCAGAGGGTTTTGCACGGCGCTACGACACGCACATGAAGCGGGCCGAGCCCAGGAGGGACATCTGGCTGCGGCCACTCAGGCGAGACTGGAAGCGGACACTCAATCGCTGAAATCTCCATCACCTGAGAACGGAAGGATTACTCGAAGACGCAGTTCGAGAGCCAGTTTTGTCGGAAGCATTGCCAGATGTTCCCGACCGGGTTTAGCTTGGGCGATCGCGAGGGCAGCAGGATGATGGTGAGGTTTTTAGGGACCTTGAGCTTATCGGTGCTGTGCCCCCGGCGCGGTCCATCAGGACAACGCCATGGGCCTTTGCAGCGACGTTGCAGCTGATCTCGTCGAGATGCATCTGCATGGCGCGCGTGTTGGCGATGGGGAGCATGAGGGCGGCGCCCTTGGCCCCCATGGGGCAGATGGCGCCGAACAGGTAAGCGTGGGCGTATCGCTGGTCGGCAGGTAGGCGTGGCCGGGTCTCTGTCTTCGCCCAGGTCCGCGCGTGGCCGTTCTTCTGTCGCAATCTGGCCTCGTCTTGGAACCAGATCTCGACCCGCTTGGTCTTGGGCAGAGCGGCTATGTGGGCCGCCAGCGTGCGGGGAGAGTTTTTTTTAACGCCTCGATGACCCGCGCGTCCTGTCTGGGGTGCTGCGGTCGCCCGCTGATGTGCGAGAAGGACAGCGCCGCCAGCAGATCGGAGATGGTCCGCTCGCTGTAAATCACACCAAAGCGTTCTTCGATGACCCGCTTCAGGTCGATACGTCGCCAGCGAACCACGCCGTCCACCTCTGGATCGGGGCCGGTTTCCACGATCGCAGAGAGTTCGCTCATCTGTTCTTGTGTCAAGAGCCGGGGACGGCCCGCACCGGAACGGTGTTTCAGGCCATCTGGCCCTTCAGTCATTGAAGCGATGCGCCCAATCTCTCAGTGTCTGGCGATCCATACCGCCGATCTTCGCCGCTTCCGTGCGGCTCATGCCGTCGTATGCCGCCGCCAAGGCCAAAAGCGGCGAACCTGGAGAGGATCGCGACTGCGCCTGGCCAAGTCCCGAAGCGCAAGGCTGTCATAATCATCCCGAAGGGCAATGCATGCTGACATGGCGAATCTCCTTCGCCAGTCTTGAATCACATCAAGCCTAAAAGGGGAATCCCCCGCGAGTCAGAAATTCACGCCGTTGGTATAAGCATAGGGGTCCGCAATATTCGCAACCAGCCGTTGCAGGGCGCCATCGTGTGCTGCCTCGTTGAGTAGGCGCTGCATGCAGACATAGGACGCAAACCACTCCAGGACAGGCGCTCAGGCAGGTCGCGTAACCCTGATACATTCTTGACCGTTCTCCCGCGTTCTCAGGCGCAGTGTGGGTAAACATGTGGGTATGATGGCGTCGCCACTCTATAAATATAGCTTATAACAATATGTTATGATTGTGTCTTGGTGGACCTCGGGTCCACCACTCCCGATGGTTCGTTAAGCGAGCGAATAGTCGCTCCCACGCCCGCTTCTCACCCGATTCAGGTGCGAACGCATTTATTTGAATGGTTCCATAGTCCCATGTTTGGGGCTCACGATGTATCAGTGTACGAACTGAGTTACCAACCCAGTACCTTTCTAGTCCGCTTCCTGAGCTACGCAGAGCACATTCAACACAAAGTGATTGAAACTCCCATCGGCGCAACGGCTCGTATGTTGGCGTTATCATCTGGTTGCTGGCTGATAAACTCGTTGACGTCAGTGGTACAAATTATTCTGCCGATCACGATCCCATTCGATGGAGAGTCCCACGCATAGAGTTGGACTCGAGTTGGCCACCAAGCGTTGTCGGATCGAACAGACAAATAAAGCCGTGCAAAGCCTCCAAAGGCTTATCCCTCTGCATCCGGTAACGCAATATGAGGGGGCTACGCAGTTGTCGGTTGGCGAGCGGGTAGTTGGTCGCGAAAGCGCACTTTGCCTGGGCCTTAGCCGGGTCGTGCCGCTGCGTGACGTTGCTCCCGGATCCCGGACCAGGCGGTAAATTAACTACCGACCTGGAGGGACGAGATGACAAAGCAGACGAGGCGGCGATTTTCGCCGGAATACAAGGAACAGTCGGTTGCCCGGCTGTCGGAGCCGGGTGCGACGCATAGCAGTGTGGCGGCCGAGCTCGGCGTCACGCCAACGCAGCTGAAGACCTGGCGGCTCGAGCTTGAGGCCGCGGGCTCGGCCGCGGCGACCGCGGCGCAGAAAGCCGAGGCCGCTGAACTGGTGCAGCTTCGCCGGGATAACAAGCGGCTGATGTAGGAGGTTGAGGTTCTACGCAAAGCCTCGGCTTTTTTCGCTCAATGGGCGGTGAAGACATGAAGACGAAGCACGCTTTCATCGCCGCCCATGCTTCAGAGCACGCCACCCGGTTCATGTGCCGGGTCCTGGGGGTGGCTAACAGCTGGTTCCACGCCCGGCGGCGTGCGGCCCCAAAGAGAGCTGAACGCGCTGCCCGGCGCGACAGGGTCGGGTCAGAGATCCGGGAGATCTTCGAGCAGAGCAAGAGGTGCTACGGCGCGCCTCGGATCCATGCCGAGTTGAAGGTCCGCGGCTTTCGCATCTCGAAGCGCACGGTCGCCAAGCTCATGCGAGAGAACGGCATTCGTCCACCGCGAGGCAGGCGGCAGGTGCCGATCACCACCGACAGCCGCCACTCCCATGCGATCGCGCCCAATCTGCTCGACCGCAACTTCAAAGCCGCTACGCCCGATGCGGTCTGGCTCGCTGACATCTCCTACATCCCGACCGACGAAGGCTGGCTCTACCTCGCCGCCGTCAAGGATCTGGCCACAATGGAGATCGTCGGCTGGTCGATGTCCGAGCGGCTGAAGAGCGTCCTGTGCGAGGATGCGCTGAAGATGGCAATCCGCTACCGCCGGTTGCCCATGGGGCTGATCCACCATTCCGACCGCGGTGTGCAATATGCCTGCGGTGACTACCGCAAACTGCTCCGCCTCCATGGCATCAAGGCCTCCATGAGCCGCAAGGGGAATTGCCTCGACAACGCCCCTATGGAGAGCTTCTTTGGGTCGCTCAAGACCGAACTCGTGCACCGTACCCGGTTTTCTACCCGGCGCGAGGCCAGGGCTGCGCTATTCGAGTACATCGAGATCTTCTATAACCAACGACGGCGCCACTCGAGCATCGCCTACCGGACGCCGGCACAGGCCAGGAGGGATATGACCATCGCTTCCGTAATGGGGCGTTCGCCGTCAAGCACCTTTTTCCCACGAGCGATCACCGCGACACGATCCTTCGTTCGCGAAGCCTCGGCGCCTGCGGCAAGTTGTATCCTCTCAGGCGTGGTTCAGGAGTTCCCGGGGCCATCACGGCTCCGGCTCAGGGTTGGGCTATTGCAACACCCCTCTGGTCTTGAGAAGGAACCACGATCCGGATGTGTCCGTCGCCAGGCTCTCGCTTCCGTCCGTGGTCAGCGCAATGGCTGCCAACTTCATGCCTGGTCCAAAACGATTCCCGAGTGCCAATCTCAGGCGCGTGCTCGAACGCGATAGAACGGTTCGGCCAACAAGCGATGATACGCGCATCATCGGGAACCGCGTCCCGGCGAGGGGACACCGGTGGATCGCCCACCTTCAAGCGCGGCTCCTTCCTCCTCTCCTTGCTAACTGCCGATGGGATACAGCCCCGCCTAAGCCGTCTGAAGCGCCATCGCCTCTTCGCGCGTGAACCGGAACTCGGTGCCATCCCGCCACATCCGGTGCAACACCACGCCGATGCGCCGGGCCAGGGCGACCGTCGCGCGCTTCTTGCCCCGGAGCTTCGTCAGACGCTGCGCCCAGGCCTTCAGCCAATTCGGCCCCGTGTGGTTCAGCATCACCGTGGCGGCCTGATAGAGCGCTGCGCGTAGACCTGCATCGCCAGCCTTGGTGATCCGGCCGACAATATCCCGTTCGCCGGATTGATCCCGTCCCGGCGTCAGCCCCACCCATGGGCCGACATCCTTCGATCTCCGGAACCGCTCCGGATCGTCAATCGCGGACGTGAAGGTCAGAGCTATGACATGGCCGACCCCCGGCATGGTCATCAGCAGCCGGCACGCCCGGTCCTGCCTGGCCAGATTACGGACCAGCTTCTCCAGGCCGGCCAGCTCGCGGCGCAGGTCCGCCCGCGCGCGCAGGATCGGTTCGGCCGCGGCTTCCAGCATCGCGTTGCCAGCGATCAATTCCCGGACACGGGCCTCGTAGCGACCCTTCGAGATCCGACCGAGCTTCAGGCCGAAGTTGCGCAAGATGCCGCGCAGCGACAGCTCCATATTGATGAGCGCGTCCTGCACGGACTTGCGCGAGGTCAGCAGCGCTCGCATCTCCTGCGACGACACCGATTTGCAGTGTACCGGCCGGAACCAGCCCATCTGCAGCAGCCGTGCGATGCCTTCGGCATCCCGGCGATCCGTCTTGATCGGCATCGCCTTCAGCGCACCCTTTAACTGCCGGGTCTCCATCAGCACGGTTTCGAAGCCGGCGTCAGTCAGCCCCTTGTGCAACCAGTTGGACAGGGGACCGGCTTCGAGGCCGATCGCGGCGATCCCGTGCGGCAGCTCGCGCATGAACGCAACCAGCGATTCAGGTGCGCTGGCGACCCGCGCCTCCGTCACGATCTTGCCCTTATCGCCGAGAACGCAGATTGCCGTGCTTGCCAGCGATATATCCAGCCCGATATAGACATCCATGTCGTTGCCCTTTCCTTTCGAGGAATTGGGGCGCGCCTTTCGGCAAGACCCCGTGAACACGCCGCGCGTCTAAGGGCAACGACACCAGAATCTCCGTCATCGCTACAAGCTCCGACGGTGCCGGATAGCACCGAGCCCCATTACGGCATCTCAGGCCGCATAGGTGAAGAAACACCTGGTCCGGAATTTGTGGTCAACGTCAGCGCGCGTAGCATCGAGGCCACCACCCGTTGATCCTACCGGAGCCAGAGGGATAAGCCTTAGCAGCCCGTTGATTAAGTGGCTTTTTCCGGCTCTCACTCCCAGATGAGGAATGCGGCGGCGAAAGCCGTCTGGCCGCTTTGCGAGCCCCCCCGTGCCACCAGCATGGCCCCGGTGGGCGTGAGCAGAACGAAAATACCGCCATATCCGCCCGCCACGGCCTCCCGCGGGGTGCCGGCGCCGATGAGCTGGCGCATCAGTAACGATAGATTGTGGCCGGCGACGTGGAGCAGGTATCGCTTGTGCACATTCTCTCGCCCGCGCAGCCAGGTTCGTCGCATGCCGCCACGATCGAGGTTGTGGGCAAAGCAGCGCTCGACGATCTCGGCGCGCAGCTTGAAGGCCTCGCGGGCGACCCCCGGACTTGAGCCGCGCACGGTTATTGGTGACCGCGCGCCGCGCCGCCTCATCACCGTGCCAGCGCGAAAAGCCGGTCTGCTTGGGCGCCGCGATCCGGGTCTTCCAGGGACTGTCGTTCAGAGCCCTCAAGACCGCCCGTGAGTGATAACCTTTGTCGGCGACGCATTCGGCCGGGTCCTCCGATGTCGGTGCCGCATCCACCGCCTCGAGGTTTGCCTCGGCCTTCGCCAGGGTCTTGGAAAGCGTCGTGGTGTCGCCCTCATCGGCCGGGTGCAGCTCGGCCGCCACCACCGCGCCGGTGTCCAGATCCACCGCGTGCTCGGGCTTGTAGGCCAGATGCGTCGTGCCGTCCTTCATCTTGGTGATCTTGGCCTCGGGGTCGCTCTTCGAAACCCAATCCGTGTTGGAAAGCTTCTTGCCCTTGCGCTTCCGGTCCAGAGGCGCCAGGTCCTCGGCCGTGGGTGTCTCGACCCCGCTTTCCCGGGCCAGGCGCTCCAGCATCTCCCGGTAGCCTTCGCCGTTGTCGCGCCGCACGATGTTCCGCAGCGCCGCGTTGGCCTCCATGGTCGAGGCATCGACGCCGATGCGCTCGCCCTTGATCAGCCCCGCCTCGGCGATCAGCACCAGAACCCAGTCGAAGACCGCCGCGTGGACTTCATGGGGCAGGCGCGTGCGGCTCCGTGACAGCCAGGAATGGTCCGGTACCCGATCACGGCTCCCCAGTCGCAGGAACGCCCGCAGCGAAAGCGAGTCCGAGCAGCGCCACTCCAGACCGCGCTCGCTGTCGATGCCCTCAAAGTAGCCCACCAGGTGCATCCGGAAATAGCGCCCGGGCGGCACCGAGGGCGCGCCCATCCGGACCGCGTAATAAGGCCGGCAGCTCGCCTCGGCAAAGGCGTCGAAGCCGCCCGCGATCAGCACCGACTGCAAGCGGTCATAAAACACATGACCCGGAGAGCGCGGCATCTCCGACCAGCTCACCATCAGGTCCCCCTGACCATCCTTCTGCCGTCCCATCGCCATCGGCAAATCCCCCTGCAAATCAGGGAACCAGAGAATCAGACGGCGCCGACTTAATCAACGGGCTGTTAGGGCACGACAGGCGTGATGAGCGTACCGATGCTGTCTCCGACCCGAGAACCTGACGCCTTCACAGATTCGTTCGCCAGGTGCACATAGCGAGCGGTAGTCTGAACCCGCGTATGACCGAGGAGCTTGCCGATCATCGGCACTCCACCTCAGTCCAGGGGCCTCCGGGAGGCCACGAGGCAACCTCTGTGCGGGCCAGCACGGGCTGCAGGAAGGTGCGGAGCTATTGTGAAAAGTTGGTGACGCAGGTTTCAGGCGGCGCGTTCGGTTAGCTTTTCTCCGTCCTTGAATTTGACGCCTTGAATGATGTCGGCGATCTGGTGCGAGGCGTCCAGGCGACGCCACTTCTTGCTGGCCGACTGGCACAGCTTGAAGACCATGGTGAGCGCCGTCATGCGGCTGAGGCAGCCCTTGGTCTTGGTGGTCCTGAGGCGCACGGTCGCAAAGGTGCTTTCGATGGGATTGGTGGTGCGAATGTGCTTCCAGTGCTCGGCCGGGAAGTCGTAGAAGGCGAGCAACACGTCGCGGTCCTTGGCCAGGCAGGCCACCGCTTTGTCGTACTTGGGGCCATAGGCCTCGAGGAAGAAGTCGAAGGCCTTCTCGGCCACCGCGCGGGTCTCGGCCATCCAGATGTCCTGTGGGTGCTGCTTGGCGCGTGGCTGGACGGACATCGGGAGCTTGTTGAGCACGTTGGCGGTCTTGTGCACCCAACAGCGCTGCTCGCGCGTCGTCCCGTAGACCTCGCGCAAGGCTTTCCAGAAACCGAGCGCCCCGTCGCCGGTGGCCAGCTCGGGCGCAATCGCCAGGCCGCGGCGCTTGAGATCGAGCAGCACTTCGCGCCAGGACTGGGCGCTCTCCCGGTAGCCGTCGGCGATCGCCAGCAGCTCCTTGCGGCCCAGCTCGTCGGCACCGGTGATCACGCACATGCATTGCTTGTCATGGTCGAGCCGTGGTGAGAAGTAGACGCCCTCGGCCCAGAAGTAGACATAACGCTTGGCCGAGAGATCGCGCCGTTGCCAATGCTCCAGCTCGCCTTGCCAGACCTCCTTGAGGCGGGCAATGGTCGAGGCCGAGAGCCCCGGCGCCTCGGGCCCCAAGAGCGCCGCAAGCGCCGCGCAGAAATCGCCCGTGGAGATGCCCTTCAGATAAAGCCAGGGCAGGAGTTCCTCGATCGACTTGGCGCGCCTGAGATAGGGAGGCAAGATCCGTGAGGTGAAGCGAACCCGCGGCCCCGTCTCGCCGGCGCCTCGGTCGCGCACCCTGGGACAGCGCACCGCAACCGGACCAATGCCGGTCTGGATCTCGCGCTCCGGCAAATGCCCGTGGCGTACGATCCGACGGCGGCCGGCCGAGTCCGTCAGATGCGCATACGCCTCGACAAAACCGGCAACTTCCGCCGCCACCGCTTGCCCAAGTAAACGCCGCGCACCAAGACGCAAAACCTCCGTCAGCGGATCGTCCTCAAATGATCCAGGTTGGCGAAGCTGGACGACTGTATCCTCTCTCATGGCGTATCCCTCCTTCGTGGAAAATGGCGACTCCAACATCGCCAGGATACGCCGCCCTCATCTCATCCCATCACCAACTTTCGGGTATAGCTCGTCACCTTGGGAGAACGGATACAACGAGAGCTTCAACTCAAAGCTCCGGGACGAAATCCTGAACACGGAGATCTTCTATACATTGAAGGAGGCCAAAGTGCTGATCGAACGATGGCGGCATCACTACAATACCATCCGGCCGCATAGCTCGCTCGGATACAGACCGCCGGCCCCAGAAACCATCTTGCCAAACGTTGAGGGGCCAACCTACGCTGTTGAGGGGCTACGGGTGGCCCTTCAACTTAACCCGCGCCAAACTCTAACTTAAGCGCTGGACCACTAATCGGGGGCAGGCCAGAGCGCCGAGACGGATACGCTGATCATCGCGACGCCAACCAGTGGCTCTTCTTTGTGGTAGATGAACAGGACCTGCCCAACAACCGGAAGCGCATTGGGTTAGCAGGCCTCGAATCTGTTGTCTCCCTGTGCGGTGTCGATGATCTCAAGCAGGCAGTCGAGGGCGCCCTACCTGCTCCAGGAGAACTTAAGGCCATGCTCGAACGTGGCTCGCCGGACAAGAACCCCTCGGGGGATTGTGAAGGTGTTTGATCAAAGGCAAAGGTTCGGCCGAGCCGGTATGGCGCGGATGAAAGCACTGCTCTGAGCCCGCCGCGGTGGGCCGGAACAGGAAATCGCCGCCGATCCTGGCGATCACCTACCGGCCCAACCGAACCGTTACGATCAAAGCGCTTGGTTTGAGGCATGATCGTATCGTGACAACGATACGAGCAGGGCACGGCGCGCTGAACCGGCTCGCGGTAGCGATCGCCGTCGGCCCGGTGCAGCGCCATCGCCACGACCGCGGTGTCGTCGACGTCGGGGTAGAAATCGTTGCGGTACTGAAAGGCCCAGCCGCCGGGCGTGAGTCCGGGACGGCGGTGCGACCAATCGCCCTCGGGCTCGTTCGCCTCGCGCGCGGCGAGCCATTGGCTCCCGGCGGCGACCGAACCGCCGGCGCCGCCAACCTCCATGAGCGCGTGTACCGCCAACGCGGTGTCCCAAACCGGCGAGACGCAGGGCTGGCAGTAGGTCGCGTCGCCGCGCTCGACGGTGAGTCGTTTCAGAGCGCGTTTCGCCGCCGCCAGCCGCGGATCGTCGCCCGGCGTGCCGAGGGCGTCGAGGGCCGCGCGCGCCGAGTTCGCCATAGACGGCGATCAGGTCCTGAACCTGCGAGACCTTGGCCGAGATCACTATCTTATCGCGGGCGAGGCCGATCTGCTCGGTGAGTGCGGCGCTGCGCAGCCCAGATTCGACCAGCGCCTCGCGCATGACCCCCTGGGCGTCCTTCGGCTCGGGACGAGCGGCGTTCTCGACCATGAGCGCTGCAAGCAGGTCCTGGTCGAGGCTGCCCCAATTGACTCCGATCCGTACCGGCCGGTCATGGGTGAGCGCGACCTCGATCATGGTTTGGAACTGCGTGTCGCGTTTCTCGCGAAACCCGACATTGCCCGGATTGATCCGGTACTTGTCCAGGGCTTCGGCACAAGCCGGGTATTCGGTGAGCAGCCAGTGACCGTTGTAGTGTAAAGTCGCCAACCAGCGGCACATGGCAGCCGGCCGCCTCCAACCGCTCGCGGATCGTCGGCACTGCGGCGGCGGCCTTGGGCGTATCGACGGTGATGCGGACGATCTCCGAGCCCGCGTCGGCGAGCGCCTTGACCTGCTCGGCGGTGGCGCGCGCGTCCGCGGTATCGGTCATCGACTGGACGACGACCGGCGCGCCGCCCCCGATCCGTATCGCGCCGACCCGCACGCCGACGCTCTCGCGCCGTCCACGGGCGGAGTCATTCGCAGCCATCATCGCCCTCCCACCGGCCAAGGGATTCGGCCTCTATCTAGCACAGCTCGCGCGTGCCAGATATGCCGTCCCGTTCCGTCGGGTTCGGGCGCGCCGGTCTCTTGCTTCCGGCGATTGTCTTCGCCACACTCCGGGCCTGCCGCCGATCGGGGCGGCAGGCCCGGCTCTTCCGACATGCCGAGGCGGCGAAGGGGAACAGGCACACACCCCATGACGGCGATGACGAGGAGAGCGGTGCTTCGGTCCGGCCTTGCCGGATGCCTGATCGCGCTTCGGTCGAGATCCGCCGTTGCGGCGGGATCGTCGGGGGTGAGCGACAGCGAGATCGTCCTCGGCATGTCGGCGGCGTTCTCCGGCCCGTCGCGGGGGCTCGGGATCGAGCTTTACCGCGGCGCCAGCGCCTATTTCGAGCACATCAACCGGGGCGGTGGCATCGAGGGCCGCAAGGTGGTCCTCAGGACCTATGACGACGGCTATCAGCCCGACCCCTCGGTCGAGAACACGATGACGCTGATGCTGAAAGACGAGGTGTTTGCCCTGTTCGGCTACGTCGGCACGCCGACCGTGACCCGGGTGCTGCCCATGCTGAAGAAGTTTCAGGAGAGGCAGATCTACCTGTTCTTTCCGTTCACCGGCGCGCAACCTCAACGGGAGCCGCCTTACGGGGACTTCGCCTTCAATTTGCGCGCGTCCTATCGCCAGGAGACCGCGGGACTTGTGGAGAACTTCGTCGGCATCGGCCGCAGGCGTATCGCGGTTTTCTATCAAGCCGACGCCTACGGTCGCAGCGGCTGGGCGGGGGTGCGGCGCGCTCTGAAACCGCATGGCGAGCGGATCGTCGGTGAGGCGACCTATCGGCGGGGCTCGAAATTCACCGGCAGCATGCGCGAACAGGTGGAGATCCTGAAAGCGTCGCGGCCCGACGCGATCATCTGTATCGGCGCCTACGCCGCCTGTGCGGCGTTTCTCCGTGACGCCGTGGATCTCGGACTACAGGTTCCCATTGCCAACCTCTCCTTCGTTGGCAGCGAAAACCTCCTGAATCTGATTGCCCAGGGACGTGACGACGGCGAGCGATACACGAAGCTACTGGTGAACTCGCAGGTGGTACCCAGCTACGAGGACGTTTCGATCCCGGCGGTCAAACAGTACCAGGAGTTGATGGCGCGATACAATCCCCGCCCGCCGCGGGAATTGCTTAAGGAAGACTACACCCCCTTCTCCCGCAGCTTCGTCAGTCTGGAGGGCTTCCTCGACGCCAAGTTGATGGCCGAAATTCTGTATCGCCTCGGCGACAGCCCGGAGCGGAGCGCGATCGAGGACGCCATCTTCAGCATCAGGGATTTCGATCTCGGGATCGGCGAGCTGGTGTCGTTCAGCTCTGATCGCCGACAGGGCTTGCAGAAAGTCTATTATACCGTTGTCGAAGAAAATCGCTTTATTAATCTAGAGAACTGGAAAGACAGGTTTTCTTGACATGAAGATCCAAAAACTCTTTCAGAAGACACTGTTCGGTGTTCTCTTCCTGTTTGGCGTGATCGGTGTATCAACATCCATTCTCTGCATCTATACGGTCGATACGCACCTGTCCGAGGAATATGAAGCCAACAGCAAGGGGATCGCGAAGACGATCGCCGCTGCCAGCGTCGATATCATATTGAATCGGGACTTGTCGGCCCTGCAGTCTCTGATCGACCAATTCGTCGAGATTCAGGGAATCAGCTACATCTACATTACCAGCGAATCGGGAGAGTTTCTCGCCCACACCTTCGTGCCCGGCATTCCCGAAGAGATCGGGACGGGCGATCCATCGAGCACGGCGACAGTGGAACGCAGCTTGCCCGGACGGGGCGATTTCGTCGAAGTGGGCAGCCCGATCCTGTTGGGCGTTGCCGGAGCAGTCCACATCGGCATGGATACGGGATTGATCGCGGTGAAGATTCAGAGAGCGATCGGCCAGCAGATCTATCTTATCTCGATCATATTCGTGGTCGGCATCTTCGCCGCCATCTGGTTCGTCGGCTTCGCCGCGAGGCCCGTCGACAAGCTTCTCGCCTATGCGGTGAAGCTCGCGCGCGATCGGGACGACGGCATCGCGTCGGACGACAGACTGCTCTCCCGCAACGACGAGGCCGGCCAGCTCGCGCGCCTCTTCCTCTACTTCGCGGAGGTCATGGACGTCGAGAAGGCACGCGGCGCCCCGCAACCGGCTCGGAACGATTGAACCGCCGATGGCTCATTCGCGCGCCGCGGCGGTGCTGTTTTGCACCGTGCTGCAGGTCTGTTTCGGGACCGTGTATGCGTGGAGCTTCTTTCAGACGCTTCTGGTCAGGCAGCTCGGCTGGTCGTTCACCGACACGGCCCTCGCCTTCAGTATCGCTATATTTTCGCTCGGCTTGTCGGCCGCGGGTGCGGGGGCGCTTCTGCCCCGGGTGGGGCCGCGAAGACTGGCGCTGACCGGCAGTCTGATGTTCTCGGGCGGCTATCTCATTGCCGGTCTCGCCCTTCACGTAGACAGTCTCGTGCTTTTCTGTCTCGGTTACGGCGTGATCGGCGGCGCCGGGATCGGGCTGGGCTACGTCACCCCTGTCGCGACGGTCGCGAAGTGGTTCCCTGATCGTAAGGGACTGGCGATCGGAATCGTCATCATGGGTTTCGGCGTCGGCGCGGTGGTCCTGAGCAAGGGGCTGGCACCTTTTCTGGTGGTGCGGACGGAAGGGGATCTGCCGCTTCTCTTCGTGTGGCTCGGCGTCATCTTCGCTTGTGTCCTGATTCCGTGCAGTCTGATGTTGCGCAACCCGCCGTCGAAATTCAGCGCGAGCTTCCCGGGTAGCCAGGGTTCGGAGGACCCCGACGAGGCCGGCTCCGCCTTGCGCTGTGTCCAGTCGCGGGAATTCGCCGTCATGTGGCTTGTCTTCCTCTTCAACATCGCCGCGGGGATCTCCGTCATCAGCTTTCAATCGCCGCTGCTGCAGGACGTGTGGGCGCTTGCGGACCCGTCAGTGGAGCCGGAAACGCTGGCCGAGTACGGGGCAACGCTGATCGCTGCCAGCTCGCTCTGCAACGGTGCCGGGCGGCTATTCTGGGGATTGCTGTCCGATCGCATCGGCCGCATCCGCGTGTTCAGGATATTGCTCGCCAGCCAGATGATCGTGTTCGGCATTCTCATGACCGAACGCGACCCCTGGGTTTTCTCCGTGCTCGTCTGCTACATCTTGCTGTGCTTCGGTGGCGGCTTCGCAACGATGCCGTCCTTCGTCCTCGACGTCTTCGGGGCGAAGAGGATGTCGGCTGTCTACGGGGTGATCCTGACGGCCTGGGCGGCGGCGGGGATCTTCGGCCCCCTCTATGTCGGGTATCTGAAGGACCAATATCCCGACCGGGCGATCATCTACTGCTTCTCGATCGGTGTTCTGATCCTCGGCCTCGGATTCGTGTTCTCCTACCTGTTGAATGACGAGCGCATCCGCCTGCGGCGGCCAACGCTGGACAGCACGCTGCGCCACTATGGCATTCCGCTACCCCGGCGCCGTTGACACGTGCGGCGCGGGTGACTTCGATTCCCTCACGGAGGCGATGCGGGAGACGGCGGCCCGTACCGCGCATCATTTCGACGCCGTGCTGGCGCGTGATACGGCGGGGAACGCCGCGTAACGGGCTCGCACCCGGGACGGGCGACGGCACGACGAGGCCGCTCCACGTTCGACGGCGCGACGCCCGCTCGAATCACGGCTATTGTTCGGGAACAGGCACCTCGGCATTGTGACAGCGAGAGGAGGAGTCAATGGAAGTTGAAGACCGAGCGAGAAAATGAAACCTTGATTGCCCGGGCGGAGGGTCGCATCGACAGCACCAACGCCCGCGATTTCGAAGACGCGATGACAGCAGTCATCGACGCTAGCGATCGCGCCGTGATCATCGACTGCGAGAACCTCGCCTATATCAGCAGTGCTGGAATCGCGACGCGAAGCTCGCGCTTTGCTCGCTCTCGGCATCGATCAGGGAGGTCTTTGAAATCAGCGGGTTCGACAAGATCATTCCTATCCATGGCTCCCGGGCGGAGGCGCTGATGTCTCTGGTCGGCTAGCGGGCTCGCCGCCTTGGGCAGTCGCGGTCGGCGGCACCAGGGGCAGCGCGACGACCATTTCGGTGAACGCGCCGGGTCGGGATTCGACCCGGATTTCTCCCCCGTGCTGGCACACGATGTCGTTGGAGAGGGCAAGGCCGAGTCCGGTGCCTTGGTCCGGCGGTTTGGTCGTGAAGAACGGGTTGAATATCTTATCGATGACATCGGGTGGTATGCCGCCTCCGTTGTCGCGGATGCGGACTTCGATACCGTCCGCCGTGCGCCGGGTGGCGAGGGTGAGCGCGGGCTCGTAACGGTCTTCCCCGGGGGCGGGGGAACCGGGACGGGCTTCGGCGCCGGCGTCGGCGGCACGCCGCTTCTCGTCGGTCGCCTGGCAGGCATTGCCGACCAGGTTCAGGAAGACGCGGCCCATGTCCTGTGGGATGATGTCGAGCGCTCCCACCTCCGGATCGAAGTACTCCTTGACCTCAAGGTGGAAGTCCGAATTGCTTGCCCGCGCGCTTTGATAGGCGAGCCGGGCGTGCTCCTCGAGTAGGGCATTGATGTCCGTCGGCTGCCGCTCGCCGGAGCCCCGCCCCATCATGAGCATGTGGTGAACGATCAGGTTGGCGCGCTCGCCGTGTTCGCGGATGCGCTTGAGGTTGTCGGTTACGTCGCCGGCGATCTCCTGGATGAGCGCGCGCCGATCCTCGTCCTTCTTGTCGTCCCGCTCGCGGAGGATCTCGTGCAGCTCTTCCAGGAGTTCCTTGAGCAATTCCTCCGATACCTCCGAGAAATTCTTGACGAAGTTCAACGGGTTCCTGATCACGGGCGGGGCACTTATGCTAGCTGTGGCAGGGTGCCTGGACCAGTGCGCAGTCACGTACGTAAGTCCCCTTTCTTACATACCCAAAGGCACCACCCCAAAGGCACCACGCCCCGGCGCAACTAAAAAAGCCGCCTTACGTCGCCACAATTGCCATAGACCGTTCGGCGAGCATGGGCGCCATCCCCTCGTCCTCGTGCTTGAAAATGACACGCCCGACCGTTTCTTTCAGAGCAGCCGCATTCCGCAGGAAATAGCCGGGCGCTGCGGACACAGGCCGGCCTTCACCCGTCGAGGGACGCGAGGGCCTCGACCGGGGTCGGGTAGATCGCGATGATCTTGTCGAAACCGCTGACTGTGAAGATCTCGCGGATCTGATCCGAGAGCGAGCAGAGGGCGAATGCGGCGTCCCGCTTCTGAAGCTCCTTGGCGGTCACGAGAACGGCCCGAAGGCCTGCGCTGCTGATGTAGGAGAGTTTCTCGAAATCCATGATCACGGCACGGTCGCTTTCCTCGATCACGCCTCTGATCGTTTCTTCGAACTCATAGGCGTTGGCGCCATCGATGCGGCCGCCCACCCGGGCGGAGAGGACGCTATCTCGCCGTTCGGTCGTCACATCCATCGCTTTCGTCTCCTGAAGCTGTGTCGATTCGGATCATACGGCCTGTCCGGCAAGCCGCCTATTAGTCATCCGGATCCGGCATCACGACGAATTCCGGATAGGCCTCGATACCCAGCTCCGCCACGTCCTGGCCCAGATCCTCGATGACCGGCGAGATACGGGCGCCGATCGTCTTGTCGATGATCAGCCAGGTCAAGATCGAGGTGCCGAACACGAAGGCGCCGACCGCCGCTATGCCGGAAATTTGCACCAGCAAATCACCGCCGGCCGCGATGCAGACCGCAAGCGTCCCCCAGACGCCGGCGAACAAATGGGCGGACACCGCGCCGACCACGTCGTCGATCTTGAGGCGTTCCATGATCTTCAGACCGCCAACGCAGAGCGCGCCGCCGCCGGCGCCGATGATGACGGCCCAGTGGTGATCGACGATGTCGGGCCCTGCGGTAATCGCCACCAGGCCGGCGATGGCGCCGTTCAGGCCGGCGAGCAGATCGACCCGCCCCAGAATGGGCCGCGACAGGCTGACCGCGGCCATGACGCCCGCGGCCGCGGCGAGATTGGTGTTGGCGAAGATGTTGCTGAGCGCGACCGCGTCGACGGCGCCGCTCAGGGCGGTTTGCGAGCCGCCGTTGAAGCCGAACCAACCGAACCAGAGGATGAAGACGCCGAGAGTCACGGCCGGGACGTTGGACGGCGGCGTCGCTTTGACGCCGCCTCCCTCGCGAAACTTGCCCTTCCGCGGCCCCACGACCAGCGCGCCCGCAAGCGCCGCCCAGCCGCCGGTCGAATGGACGATGGTCGAGCCGGCGAAGTCTTGGAAGCCCATGGCGGAGAGCCATCCGCCGCCCCAAGTCCACGCGCCGACGATCGGGTAGATGAAGGTCGTCAGCACCGTGATAAAGATGAAGAACGACCACAGCTTCACCCGCTCGGCCAGGGTGCCGGACACGATCGAGGCGGTCGTCGCCACGAACACCATCTGGAAGAACCAGTCCGACATCGTGGATCTGCCGCTCGTAATGACGGCGGCGGCGGCGGCCTCCCGGCCGCTCAGAAGCGCGATCTCGTCGGCGGACGTGCCGTACAGAAAGTCGAACGACCCGATCCAGCCACCGGCTTCGACGCCGACATACATGATGTTGTAGCCGATCAGGTAGAACGTCAGTCCGGCGATGGAATAGAGACCGACGTTCTTCAGACAGATCACCGACGCGTTCTTGGTGCGCACCGAGCCGGCCTCGAGCATGGTGAAGCCGGCGCACATCCACATCACCAGTGCGCCCCAGATCAGGAACGAGAAGCTGTTCAAAACGAATTGCGCTTCGCCGTCGAGGGCCGCCCGCGCCTCCGAGGGGAAGAGCGCAAGCAGGGGGATCGCCACGAGACAACCCAATCCGGCCGCACGTCGGCACCATGCGCCGGGATCGGAAAGGTCGAATCGAGTCATGGCCGCTCCGGTCGCCGTTTCTGCGCGGATCGAACCATACCCGAGTCTGTGTGGATCGATGCCGACCGTTGTGAGTGGGGGGCGTGTCTGCCGGGCGCGATGAGGTGTCGCCCGGGTGAGAATTTAATGGCAAGAGGGCGATGTGCACAAGTCATTGTGCGGTAGAGGATGTCCGGCTTTTTGGGACCGTTGTCGTGATCGCCGCCTCCGCCTGCCTTCGGTGCGAGCAACGTATCGAGCTGCCGCGCGGTCCAGGACGCCGTTTCTCGGATTGTTTGGTCGAAGGACTCAGAGTCGGTTTCGAAAGTCATGCGGCTCGGACCAATCTGCGGAGGAGGAGCATGACGGAGGCGGCGTAGAGGAAGGCGCGGGCCGAGGCGATGGTGGCCTCGAAGTCCTTTGCCAGTCGCCGGTTGCGGTTGATCCAGGCGAAGAAGCGCTCCACGACCCAGCGGCGCGGTTGGACGGCGAAGCCGACCTGATCGGGGCTTTTGCGCACGATCTCGACGGCGATCACGGTGGCCGTGGCGACCTTCTCGCCGGCGTAGCCGCTGTCGGCAAAGACCTTCTCGATGAACGGAAACGAGCCGCGTGAGGCGCACAGCAGCGGCCCGCCACCATCGCGGTCCTGGATACTCGCCGGATGCGCCTCGAGCACGAGACCGCGCCCGTCGGTGTCGACCAGCGCGTGGCGCTTGCGCCCCTTGATCTTCTTGCCCGCATCGTAGCCGCGGGGGCCACCAGCCTCGGTCGTCTTGACGCTCTGGCTGTCGATAATCGCGCCGCTCGGGCTGGCCTCGCGTCCGACCCGCTCGCGATCGGCCATGACCAGAGAGTGATTGATCTTCTCAAGGAGGCCGTCGTCGCGGAACTTGGCGAACCAGCGATAGATCGTGCCCCACGGTGGCAAATCGCTTGGCAGCAAGCGCCAAGGGCAGCCAGCCCACATCACGTAGAAAATGCCGTTGACGATCTCTCGCATCGGCCATGACCGGGGCCGTCCCGTGCCATGAGCCGGAGGCAAATGAGGCTCGATCACAACCCACTCCGCATCGGTCAAATCAGTCTGATAACGCAGCGCCTTGCGGCTATGCTGCTCTCGGGTGGTCGGCGTCCACATGGCGGCTCCAGATCGGTCTCAACAACCTTCCTGGAATCACATCGATACCGGCCACTCAACCCCTTTCGAAACGGCCTCTCAAGGATCGGCGCACCGCAAGAACGTGCAATGACGTTCCGCACCTCTGGAAGCCGATCGTCGGGAATGAAAGTGTCCGCAACGGTGAGGCTTAGAATGCGGGCAAGGTTCCGCCACAATCTTGCGGCGTCAGCAAACCGGCGCATCGCGACCCCCGGGCGCCGAACGTGTGTGGACGCCCCCGTTGATGCAAGCAGTTTTTGGTCGGCTCGGTGCATGCGGTCAGGTGCTGTCGTGTGTCCGGCCTCTCTATGCGGCAGATGACACGCCGCGGGCCCGTATGGAGATACGCGGATTGGGTCCAAATCGGTTACGCGAGCTTGAAAGCTCTCCGTTCGGATGCTGGTTTTCCCAACCCGGTCTCGTTGACCTTTGCCCTTACCTGTCCTCCGTCCTGCCCACATCCCCGACGGCTTCCCGCACTTCGCCGTTCTCTCAGGCGGTGGCGGGAGCCCGGTAGCTCTCCTTCTTCGTCAGTAGCGCCCAGACGATGCGCGCCATCCTGTTGGCCAGCGCCACCGCGACGAGCATCCTCGGCTTGCGCGCCAGCATCCCGGCCAGCCAGGGGTCCGTCGTCACGCCGCGCCGAACCGCCCAGCGGACCACAGTCATCGCGCCTGTGATCAGCAGCCGTCTCAGATCGCGCTGGCCCATCTTCGATATCTTGCCCAGCTTCGGCTTGCCGCCGGTCGTGTGCTGGCGCGGCACGAGGCCGAGCCAAGCGGAGAAGTCGCGGCCGCGCCGGAAACTCTCCATCGGCGGTGCGAAGGCCTGGATTGCCATCGCGCTGATCGGCCCGATCCCCGGCACGCTCATCAGGCGCCTCGCCTCCTCATCCTGCCGTGCTCTCACGTGGACCTCCCTCTCCAGGCCCGCAATCTTCGCATCGAGGCCGGCGATCTGCTCAAGCAGAAGGCCGGCCAGCTCGCGGACCGCTTCCGGCAACCTCGAAGCCGGTCCCTCAAGCGCCGAGGCCAGCCGGCCGACATGAGCCGGCCCCTGCGGGGCAATGACACCGAACTCCGCCAGATGGCCGCGCAGCGCATTAATCGTCTGGGTGCGCTGGCGCACCAGAAGATCGCGCGTCCGGAACAGCATGCCCCGAGCCTGCTGTTCCTCCGTCTTCACCGCCACAAAGCGCATGGTCGGGCGCTGCGCCGCTTCGCAGATCGCCTCCGCGTCCGCCGCGTCGTTCTTCTGCCGCTTCACCAAAAGGGTCACACACTGCCCGTTTTCATGACGCGGTGACGGTTCATTACCGCTTCCATCCGCTGTCGGGTTGCCGCGTGGCATGCCTTGGACGTCGAAGAGCACGTGGACAGACGATACTGATTGTTCGGCATCCGGACCGAACCCAGTTGCATCTTCCTGAGTGGATGACCCGACCGGATGCCGCCCTGCTCGAGGTTCGCGAACTCCCCAGGATCTCCCTGCGGGCGCTTTCCGATTTGCGGGATCTCATCGCACCGCTTCTTCTTGCGCGCGACGAAACGCGCACAGGAGAACGTGATGAACCAAAGACCTCGCAAGGCTCCTCAAGGAGAACTGTTTCCTCTGGAACACCCGTCGGCCCTGCTGACCGGCGAGCGACGGGAGGTGTTGATCCCGCTTCTTTCGATGACCCTGGCGGCGGCAATGGCAACCGCGGCCGGGGCGTCAAACAGCCGCACGATCGTGGGAGCCAGCCATGACGGGTGACGGAACAAGAATCACTGCCGGCCATCTGGCGCGTGCGGCCTGCGTCTACGTGCGACAGTCGACGCCCGGCCAGGTTCGCAACAATCTCGAAAGCAAGCGCCTCCAGTACGCATTGCAGACCCGAGCGAAGGAATTGGGCTGGCACACAGTCGAGACGATCGACGAAGATCTTGGCCGTTCGGGCGGTGGCGGCGTAGAGAGGCCAGGCTTCCAGAAACTGCTGACTGCGGTCTGCGAAAGCAGGATTGGCATCGTGCTGTCGGTCGATGCTTCACGTCTCGCCCGAAATGGTCGTGAGTGGCATACGCTTCTCGAATTCTGCGCCGTGGTCGGCTGTCTCCTGGGAGATGGGAACAGCATTTACGGTCCCGCCTTACCGGACGATCGGCTGTTGCTTGGTATGAAAGGTTCCGTCAGCGAGATGGAAGGTTCGGTCCTGCGTCAGCGATCCCACGACGCCCGCCGGCAGAAGGCCGCGCGTGGCGAATTGTTCCTGAACCTCCCGGCCGGATATGTGAAGGCCGGCCGTGACGCGATCGCGATGGACCCCGACCAGCGGGTGCGGGATGCTATCCGTCATGTGTTCCGCAAATTCTCCGAGTTGCGCAGCATTCGCCAAGTGTTCCTGTGGTTCCGCCATGAAGGCATCGAGCTTCCGTTCCGGTCCCTTTGCACTGGTGTTCACGGATGGCAGGTTGCCTGGAAGCTGCCGGTGTACAACACGGTCCACCAAATCCTGACTAACCCGATCTACGCGGGAGCTTATGCCTACGGGCGCAAGAGTCGACGCACGGTCATCGACGACGGACGCAAGCGCGTTGTGCATGAGACTCGACGTAATCCTGAGGACTGGAAGGTGTTGATCAGCGACAGCCACGAGGGATATATCGACTGGGACGAATATGAAAGGAACCTCGGCCTGATCGCAGCCAATGAACCAACTTTCAAGGGGGCGGTGCGCAACGGTGGCGCGCTGCTAACTGGCCTGTTGCGATGCGGGCACTGCACCCACAAGCTCCAAGTCGCCCACTCGGGGAACAGCAGGGTGGGCCGCTATCTCTGCCAGGGCAGGCGAGCGCAGATTGAGGGCACGACCTGCATTTCCTTCGGCGCGGGGGATGTCGACGAGGCCGTCGCCGCCGCCGTTCTCCGGGCGGTCCAGCCTCTGGGAGTGGAAGCTGCGCTCCACGCGGTCGAGGACCGCGGAAAGGATGCGTCCGAACGCACCCGGCTAGCGGAGCTCGCGCTCGAGGACGCTCGGTTCAAGGCGGACCAGGCGCGGGCGCGGTTCGAAGCGGTCGATCCCCGCAACCGCAATGTCATCGGCAACCTGTCACGGGCATGGGAAGAGCGCCTTGAGCTCGTGGGGGAGCGGGAATGTCAATTGGCCGCGGCTCGTTCGCAACTTCAACATCAGGAGCTGACATCGGGCGAGCGCGCGGCGTATCTGGCCCTCGGTGCAGATCTGGAGCGGGCCTGGAACCACGAGAACGTGACGACGCCAATGCGCAAGCATGTTCTACGTGCGGTACTTGTGGAGATCATCGTGACTGTATCGGCCGACCGGATCGACCTCGTCCTGCATTGGCAGGGCGGTGACCATACCGAGCTCTCGGTACGTAGGCGAAAGAGAGGGCAAACGCGCATAGCAACGGACGCCGACACCGCCGAGATGATCCGGGAACTGGCCCGGCTCATGCCGGATCGCGCCATCACGGCGTTCCTGAACCGCGCTGGGAAGCGAACCGGCAAGGGCAACACCTGGACCGAAGTGCGCGTGCGCGCCCTCCGTTCGAACCGCGGCATAGCGGTCTATCGCGAAGGAGAGCGGCAGGAGCGTAACGAATTGACGCAGACGGAGGCCGCGGCAAGACTGAATGTCAGTGCCAGGACAATGAACCGGCTGATCCGGCGCGGTGTTGTTCCCGCCCGTCAGGCCTGCAAGGGTGCGCCGTGGGTGATATCGGCCGATGCGCTCGGTTCTGCGGCGGTTGCTCTGGCTCTGGAGGAAGGAACATTCCCGTCGGCATCGGATCCGGGACAAAAAGTCTTTCATTTTTAGTAACGTAGCGAGGTGCCTTGGTATGACTGTCGATTCACGAACGGCTTCACGTAGATCGGTGGGACCAGTCGCACCGCATGGCCGAGACTGCCGATCTCCCGGCCCCAATGGTGCGCGCCGCCGCACGCCTCCATCGCCACCGTGCAGCGTGGCTGCGCAGCCACAAAGTCCAACAGCTTCGCCCGGCTCAGCTTCTTGCGGAACGCAACCGACCCATCCGCCCGCGCACCGTGCAGCTGAAAGCTGTTCTTCGCCAGATCGATCCCGATCATGTGAACCTGTTCCATGGACGCCCCCTTCCTCGCTTGGCGTTAACAACACCGCCAACCTGGCACATCGCGATGCCGTCGGGAGGGGCGTCCACCCCATCGGTTACATTGAGGCTGATATCTGTTCCGTAGGCAGTGATAGATCGGAAGGGGTATGTCGAGTGTCAATCCGGCGTAGAGTCTGGATCAGATTGTTCCCCTCAAGCAAGGACATGGGCGATGATTAGGATCTGCAGGGATCTTAACCAATGATCATCGAGGGACAAGTTGAATCGCGAAGTTCAGCCGCATCTCCCAGGGACGGCCCACCCGGTGAATCGCAGATCCACCAACTCAATCCGCAGCGTGAACTGAAAATACGGAATGCGATGGATTGGGATTCCCTAGAACCGGGAAGTCTCAATCTCCGTGTCGACGATAATGCGGTAGCGAGCCTTGCGGAACAGAAGGCGCTCATTTGCGAGCGTCCTGATGAGATCAACTATCCGGAGAAATACAAGCATATTCCTAAAGTTCGTGGGGGTTACAAGTACTATTCTGCTACCGCAACTGTAGGTCACGAAACCGAAATAGTTCTTATTCGGAGGGGTGCTATTAAGCCAGTACCAGGGCGCATTGAGTGTCTGACGTCAGCGCGTTTGGGACAAATTGAGGTAATTGCATACCGGAGGATTTCTGGCTCATCGTAGTGACCGAAGGGAACGAAGATAAGACAGAAATCAATGAGCAAGAACGACCCGGCGGATGGAACGGTTCGGGATATTCGCCGCAAGACACGCAAGCAGTATACGGCTGAGGAGAAGATCCGGATCGTGGTGTCGGGCCTGCGCGGCGAGGAGAGCATCGCCGCCTTGTGCCGCCGCGAGGGCATCGCCGAGGGTCTGTATTACAGCTGGTCGAAAGAGTTTTTGGAAGCGGGCAAGAAGCGGCTCGCCGGCGACACCGGGCGCCAAGCGACCTCGGGCGAGGTTAAAGGCCTGCGCCAGGAGATGCGCGACTTGAAGGAGTTGGTCGCCGAACTTTCGCTGGAGAACCGGCTTCTCAAAAAAAACATGATCGGGCATGGGGGAGACGAGGAATGAGGTATCCCGCATCCGAGAAGCTGGAGATCATCCGCCTGGTCGAGCAGTCCCACCTGGGCGTCGGGTCCACTTTGGACAAGCTGGGCATTCCGAAGACCACCTTTTATCGCTGGTACGATCGCTTTCTGGCCTTTGGCGACGCCGGTCTTGAGGATCGCAACAGCAGCCCAGGCCGGGTGTGGAACCGGATCCCGGATGATGTCCGGGGGCAGATCATCGATCTTGCCCTGGAGGAGACGCAACTGTCGCCCCGGGAACTGGCCGTCAGGTTTACGGACACCAGGGGCTACTTTGTCTCGGAAGCCTCGGTTTACCGGCTTCTCAAGGCCCACGACCTGATCACCAGCCCCGCTTTCGTGGTCATCAAGGCAGCCGATGAGTTCCGCGACAAGACCACGGCGCCGAACCAGCTGTGGCAGACCGACTTCACCTATCTCAAGGTCATCGGCTGGGGCTGGTTTTACCTGTCGACCATCCTGGACGACTATTCCCGCTACATCATTGCTTGGAAGCTCTGCACCAACATGACGGCGGACGATGTGACGGCAACACTGAAGTTGGCGCTAGAAGCCTCAGGCTGCAATCGCGCCAATGTCGTCCACAAGCCGAAGCTGCTCAGCGACAACGGCTCGTCCTATATCTCCGGCGATCTGGCTGAATGGCTCGAGGACCACGGTATGGATCACGTTCGGGGCGCACCGTATCACCCGCAAACCCAGGGCAAGATCGAGCGCTGGCATCAAACGCTGAAGAACCGGATCCTGCTTGAAAATTATTATCTACCCGGCGATCTCGAAAACCAGATCAGCGCCTTCGTCGATCACTACAACAACCAACGCTACCACGAGAGCATCGGCAACGTAACTCCAGCCGACGCCTACTTTGGACGCCACACCGCCATCATCGAAAAGAGAAAAAAAGATCAAAAAACTGACCACCCAAAACCGCCGCTTGAACCATCAAAGCCAAGCGGCTTAACATCAAACAAAGATGAGCCAGATCCTCCCTATGAAACACGCTCAACAGTCCCATTTGTTTTGATGACGGACAGCGCATTGAGTTATTTGCTGCAGTTAATTTGCGGTGTCGTTTCCAATTAGCGGATGGCGACGACGTTCGTCTTTCAGAGATAGGTTCGTAAAAGGCTCCGCCAGCATTGCCAAGTTAACCGACTGTAGGCTGTCTTCGGTATTTCTCTATGGGGCAAAGCAATTGAAATTGCGTAAAGCAGCCATCGATAATTTGCCGAGATTTCGGAGTCAATCCGGTTAACATGACAAAGCTACCCGCGGTGCCAAGGCTTCTTGAAACGCTGCCGCGACGGAATGAAGGTCTTTTGGGGCCGCACAGCAATCGGAAAGGGCGATTAAGCAACTGTAGTATCGACCAAGTCTGGCATTCCCGTCAGGCCAGACCGGGACTGGATAACGTTCCGCCGCACGACTTACTTCACAGCTTTGTCTCCCGCGCTCTGGCCCTCGGAGAGAGCCTGACAATGATGGGGTTGTTGAAAAAACCTCGAGGTTGTGACTCTCTGCATCGATATCTTGTGTCCGACCTGAGTGAGCCACCAGATGTTGGGTCACAAGGACCGCGATCAGTTGGAACTGTTCATCGCCGGCTCGCTTCAGCAGCTGGTGCCGGAGGATCACGTCCTGGCGCGCGTGGACCGCGTTCTCGACCTGGGCTGGCTGGGCGAGGAAGTGGCGGACTGCTATTGCGCGGACAACGGCCGGCCCGGCATCGACCCGGAGGTGGCGGTGCGCCTGATCCTCGCGGGCCTGCTGTTCGGGATTGTGCACGACCGCAGGCTGATTGACGTTGACCCCAAATTCCGGACCAGGTGTTTCTTCACCTATGCGGCCTGAGATGCCGTAATGGGGCTCGGTGCTATCCGGCACCGTCGGAGCTTGTAGCGATGACGGAGATTCTGGTGTCGTTGCCCTTAGACGCGCGGCGTGTTCACGGGGTCTTGCCGAAAGGCGCGCCCCAATTCCTCGAAAGGAAAGGGCAACGACATGGATGTCTATATCGGGCTGGATGTATCGCTGGCAAGCACGGCAATCTGCGTTCTCGGCGATAAGGGCAAGATCGTGACGGAGGCGCGGGTCGCCAGCGCACCTGAATCGCTGGTTGCGTTCATGCGCGAGCTGCCGCACGGGATCGCCGCGATCGGCCTCGAAGCCGGTCCCCTGTCCAACTGGTTGCACAAGGGGCTGACTGACGCCGGCTTCGAAACCGTGCTGATGGAGACCCGGCAGTTAAAGGGTGCGCTGAAGGCGATGCCGATCAAGACGGATCGCCGGGATGCCGAAGGCATCGCACGGCTGCTGCAGATGGGCTGGTTCCGGCCGGTACACTGCAAATCGGTGTCGTCGCAGGAGATGCGAGCGCTGCTGACCTCGCGCAAGTCCGTGCAGGACGCGCTCATCAATATGGAGCTGTCGCTGCGCGGCATCTTGCGCAACTTCGGCCTGAAGCTCGGTCGGATCTCGAAGGGTCGCTACGAGGCCCGTGTCCGGGAATTGATCGCTGGCAACGCGATGCTGGAAGCCGCGGCCGAACCGATCCTGCGCGCGCGGGCGGACCTGCGCCGCGAGCTGGCCGGCCTGGAGAAGCTGGTCCGTAATCTGGCCAGGCAGGACCGGGCGTGCCGGCTGCTGATGACCATGCCGGGGGTCGGCCATGTCATAGCTCTGACCTTCACGTCCGCGATTGACGATCCGGAGCGGTTCCGGAGATCGAAGGATGTCGGCCCATGGGTGGGGCTGACGCCGGGACGGGATCAATCCGGCGAACGGGATATTGTCGGCCGGATCACCAAGGCTGGCGATGCAGGTCTACGCGCAGCGCTCTATCAGGCCGCCACGGTGATGCTGAACCACACGGGGCCGAATTGGCTGAAGGCCTGGGCGCAGCGTCTGACGAAGCTCCGGGGCAAGAAGCGCGCGACGGTCGCCCTGGCCCGGCGCATCGGCGTGGTGTTGCACCGGATGTGGCGGGATGGCACCGAGTTCCGGTTCACGCGCGAAGAGGCGATGGCGCTTCAGACGGCTTAGGCGGGGCTGTATCCCATCGGCAGTTAGCAAGGAGAGGAGGAAGGAGCCGCGCTTGAAGGTGGGCGATCCACCGGTGTCCCCTCGCCGGGACGCGGTTCCCGATGATGCGCGTATCATCGCTTGTTGGCCGAACCGTTCTATCGCGTTCGAGCACGCGCCTGAGATTGGCACTCGGGAATCGTTTTGGACCAGGCATGAAGTTGGCAGCCATTGCGCTGACCACGGACGGAAGCGAGAGCCTGGCGACGGACACATCCGGATCGTGGTTCCTTCTCAAGACCAGAGGGGTGTTGCAATAGCCCAACCCTGAGCCGGAGCCGTGATGGCCCCGGGAACTCCTGAACCACGCCTGAGAGGATACAACTTGCCGCAGGCGCCGAGGCTTCGCGAACGAAGGATCGTGTCGCGGTGATCGCTCGTGGGAAAAAGGTGCTTGACGGCGAACGCCCCATTACGGAAGCGATGGTCATATCCCTCCTGGCCTGTGCCGGCGTCCGGTAGGCGATGCTCGAGTGGCGCCGTCGTTGGTTATAGAAGATCTCGATGTACTCGAATAGCGCAGCCCTGGCGAGCAATGTCCTGGCTGACAGCCGGGCGGGCAAGAACGGCTGGCACGACGTTGTCGGACTGCTGCGTCAGTCCGTCTATGGACGTCTCGCCGGATATGAGGACGTGAACGACGCCGACCGGTTGGGGCGCGATCCTGCGATGCGCTGGATCGTCGGCGGAAAGGCCGTCGAGCGCGGCGGCGCATCGACCAGCCAGATGAGCCGCTTCGAGACCGAGTTGCTGTCCAAGGACGAGAACCTCACCTCCCTTGCCGACCTGTCCGGGCTTTGGATCGACCGGGTTCACGACCGCCGGCCGCCGGTCAAGATCATTCTCGATATGGATTCCAGCGTCAGCCCGACCTACGGTGACCAGGAGGGCACGGCCTACAACGGTCACTTTGGCTGCACCTGCTATCACCCCCTGTTCCTGTTCAATCAGTTTGGCGACCTGGAGCGATGTCGCCTACGTCCCGGCAACGTTCACAGTGCCGATGGATGGCGCGACGTTCTGGAGCCGGTGGTAGAACGCTACAAGGCCACGAAGGTTCGGCTCTATTTTCGCGGTGACGCGGCGTTTGCCTCGCCGGACATTTACGAATACCTCGAAGCCGAGGGCTTTCTGTATGAGATCCGCCTTCCGGCCAACACGGTTCTCCAGGAAAGCATCGTCCACCTGTTGACCCGGCCCGTTGGTCGGCCGCCCAACCATGTTCGCCGCTACTACGCCAACTTCAGCTATCAGGCCGGTTCGTGGAACAAGAAACGTCGTGTGGTTGCCAAGGTCGAATGGCATCCCGGCGAACTGTACCCCCGCGTCGGCTTCATCGTCACCACCCTGAACCGTCCTGCCGAGCGGGTGGTTGCGTTCTACAATCAGCGCGGCACCGCCGAGCAATGGATCAAGGAAGGCAAGAACGCCATCAAGTGGATCCGCTTGTTCTGCCGCAAGTTCGACCACAATGCCGTCCGGCTCCAGCTGCATGCACTGGCCTATAACCTCGGTAACTTCATGCGCACCCTGGCGTTGCCCGATTCCGTGGAGCAGTGGTCGCTGACGACGCTGCGGGAGAAGCTGATCAAGATCGGCGCGAAGATTGTCCGCCACGGCCGCTACGTCATCTTCCAGATGGCCGAGGTCGCCATCCCGAGAGACCTCTTCGCCGACATCCTGCGCCGCATCGACCGGCTCAGACCGACGCTCAATCCGGCATGACCGACGGCATCCCGCTCATCCACGCAGACGACAGGATCGGTGCATCTGGTATGCAGCCGAAGAGTCCGTTTGCCCCGCCACCCCCGCCAATTGTCCCTCCATCCGATGGAATCGGATTACAGGCGGCCGCAGGACGCAAGCCAGTTGCAATGCGAGCGGTTCCGAGTCACGATCAGCTCGCCGATAAGGTGTCCAAATGGGAAATCTCGGTTGATCGGATCCGATATCGGGCTCACGATGGCCGCATTGCTGGGCTCGGGTGGCCGAGAGGGTGACATGTCAACAGTTTGGCGCGGCAGAATCGTATTGGGATGCATTGTCGCTTGCCTCGTCGTCGCCGCATCTTCGACCCCTCCTGCATCCGCCGGATGCATCTCGCAGACGTTCGGCAGCACCACCATCCACAATTGCGACGGCAAGATCAGTACGTCGTACACTATCGGCGCGACCACGGTTCACAACTTCGACGGCAAGCTCGGTACGTCACAGACCGTCGGCAATACGACCGTTCATAATTTGGGGAACAAGCTCGGCACGTCGCACACCGTCGGCACGACCACCATGCACAATTTCGACGGCAAATTCGGCTGGTCGCAGAGATTCGGCAATACCGTCGTACATAGCGGAGCGCTCTTCACCGACCGCTAGGCACCGGGGCGAACCACACAACCGTTGAGCCGGGGCACGACTGTCGGAGATCCAGACTCTGAAGTGGGGGCATATCCGGGTTGATCTCGCCGTTGAGGCGTTCGAGCGGGTTGGTCGAATGCAACTTAAGGCTATACGGGAATGCTCTAACAGGCTGCTGAAAAAGTCATCATTGCCGGGCCTTGAACTCGGATTCATCGCCGAAATGAAATGAGATTTCGTGTCTTAGGGTGAAACCGTCTTCAATCTCGACCGATCCGATGCCCTGGGCTTCATCCAGTTCGATGATCTGCCACTTTGCGGTCAGCGGCGTGCCGGCATCGCCCGTCATGTTGGCGCCTCCGCCAGCAGTCTGGGTAGTCGGACGAGGTTGTAGGCGGCCAAGGCCAGGGTGAACGAAGCGTCGACCCGGTGGCGGCCCCGGAATTTGGTCTTGCTCAATCCCGCGCTCGTCTTGACCCAGCCGAAGACCTCCTCGATGCGCTTACGGCAACGTTGGCTGACGCCGTAACCGGGATGGCGCGTCGTGCGCCCGTCTATCTTGGTCTTGCGCCGCTTGCCGGTCTTGGTGACGTGGTCCTGGACGGCGATATGGGGGGTCACCTTGCGGTGCCGCAGTTCCTCGACAAAATCCGCGACGTCAAAACCCTTGTCCCCGCCCACCGTGATCCGACGCGGGCCGCCTCTACTCTCCACCGGGCGATGCCTGTCGATCAGATCAAGGGCGGCTTCGCGTTCCGCCGTGCCCGACGCAATGGTCACGCCGCCGCCGACTGCCAGACCATGGCGGTTCTCCGTCAGCGCATGGCCCATGTAACACAGCTTGCTTTCCCGGCCATTACCCTTGCGATAAAGCCGGGCGTCCGGATCAGTGGTGCTTGCATGGGTCGCGTTCGAGCGTTTCTCGCCATGAAAATCCCGCTCGGCGTTGCGCCCCGATCCCCCGTCGCCATCGTCCTCACCTTTGGGACGAAAGCTCTTCATCGACGCCCAGGCCTCGATCAATGTTCCGTCTACCGAAAAATGATCCCGGCTCAATAGTCCCCGTACCTTGTGGTGCTGGATAACCCCCGCAAGCAGCTGCGCCGAAACCTCCGCCTCCAGAAGACGGTCCCGGTTGTGGCAGAACGCGCTGGCGTCCCACACGCCATCGTCCAGCCCAAGCCCCACAAACCAGCGAAACAGCATGTTGAAGTTTAGCTGCTCCATCAGCTGACGCTCCGAGCGGATCGAATAAAACACCTGCAACAGTAACGCTCGAAGAAGCTTCTCCGGCGGGATCGATGGGCGACCCATGTGGGAATAAAGCGTCTCGAACTCCGAAGATAGAGACCCCAATACGTCGTTCACGATCTCACGGATCAGACGCAGCGGATGATCATCCGGAACACGCTCTTCCAAGTCTACGTAGCTGAATAAATTGCCACTGCTTTGATCTCGACCCCGCATGCCATCCTCCATCACCCGAAGGAATCACAGAATCATGTCACAACTGCAAATGCGAGGACTTTTTCAGCAGCCTGCTAACCCAAAAACCGGCCGTTTTCCGAGGTGCAACGCAAGGACATCGCCGCACTGCATCACGGCCTGCGCGACAAGCCCTACCAGGCGAACCGGACGATCGGGGTCCTCTCCAAGATGTTCTCGCTCGCCGAGAGGCGCTGACTCTGTCTTCTAATATTTGAGTGGGATCCCGCGGAACCTGTCAACGACTTTGAGACACCGACGGTTTCTATTTACTGACTCGTTTCTCCTGTTGTGGAAGTGGCGGGTGGGTTGATCCAGACGGCTTCGGGAAGCGGGGCGGGTTTCGGGGTGCCGTGGACGAAGCGTTCGGGGTGAAGGGCCCAGGCGGCTTGCAGGGTACGTCCGCGCTGAGCCAGCACATCCGGTGCCCGGTGATGATGGACATCATCGGGGGTGAGCATCGCGATCCCGGCATGGCGGTGCTCGGTGTTGTACCAGGGGAAGAACGACCGGCAGAAGGCGATGGCGGCGGTAATGTCTTCGAAGCGCCCAGGGAAGCCGGGGTGATACTTCAGGGTCTTGAACTGCGCTTCGGAGAACGGGTTGTCATCGCTGACCTGGGGGCGGCTCAGAGAGCGGGTGACCCCGAGGTCGGCGAGGAGTTGGGCGGTACACTTGCTGGTCATCGGCGCGCCGCGGTCCGAATGCAGGGTGAGCACCTGGGGCTCGATGCCTTGCTTGAGACAGGTTTCCTCGATCAGCGTCGCGGCGAGCGCGGCGTTCTCCCGATCGGCAACCATCCAGCCCACGACGCAGCGGCTGAAGATGTCGAGCAAGACATAGAGGTAGAAGGACGTCCAGCGTTTGGGCCCCCGGAGCCGGGTGATATCCCAGGACCAGGTCTGGTTGGGGCCCGTGGCCACCAGCTCGGGCTTGGTGTAGCAGGGATGACTGCGCTGATTGCGCCGCTCTCGCACCGGCTGGTTCGCGGCCAGGATCCGGTATATCGTGCGCTCGGCGCACAGATACTGGCCTTCATCGAGCAGCGTCGCGACGACCTCGGCCGGTGACCGGTCGACGAAGCGCGGGCTGGCGAGCACGTCGAGGACGTGCGCGCGTTCGGACGCACACAGGGCCCGGGCGGGCGTAGGACGGGGCTGCTGATGCCCGGGAGCGGGCCTCTGACGACGGTAGAAGGAAGCCCGTGGCACCCCCAGCGCTCGGCACGCCGGCGCCACGCCGACCTGCGATGCGAGCGGCTGGACGGCCATCAGCAGTCCTTCCCGTGTTCGAGGCTGAATCCCAGCAGCCCGGCAACTTTTCCCTGGACGTCCAGGATCGTATGGGCGGTGTGCAGCTCCTTCTCCAGCCGAGCCACTTTCGCCTCGAGCTCGTGCACCTTCGCGCTGAGGGGGTTGCGCTCGGCGGGCTTCCGACCGCGTTTGCTCGGGGTCAGGCCTTGAAGCGACCCTTCACGCCGCGCCCTGCGCCATTCCGTCAGATGGGAGCTGTACAGCCCCTCGCGGCGAAGCAGCCGGCCCACCTCGCCGGGCTGCGTGCAGCTCTCTGCCTCCTCCAGAATCCGCAGTCGATACTGCGCGGTGAACTTGCGCCTCTTCGGCTTGGCCACGACCTCCGGGTCCGGCGTTGGCCGTGCGTGGCTGGCTCCGGCTCCGGGGGCCTCGTCGCGACGCTCCTCGACCCCCAAGGCCGGAGCGTCCATCTCTTGCAATGTCATCGATTCTCTCTCTGCGGTCATTGGTATTCACCTCCACCGCCCTACAGCAATTCCAAGGGGGCCGGTGTCTCAGTGAGGTTGGCAGAGAGGGCCGGACATGCTGCAGGGCCGCGTCTTTTGAATTGAAGGCACGGTTCAAGGGTCGAGCTTGCCTGTCACCATCAATGCGAAGCCATAGGACAGCGCGATTTCCTTTAGCCGATCGAACCGGCCCGAGGCGCCGCCGTGGCCGGCTTCCATATTGATCCACAGCAGGATCTCACTGTCACCGGTATTGTGGTGGCGTAGCTTGGCAGCCCATTTGGCGGGCTCCCAATAGGTCACGCGCGGATCGGCAAGCCCGCCGGTGGCGAGCACGTTGGGATAGGCCTGATCGCGGATATTGGAATAGGGGCAATAGGACAGCATGTCCTTGAATGCTCCAGCATCGCGGATCGGATCGCCCCATTCCACCCATTCCGGCGGGGTCAACGGCAGCGACTCGTCCGAAATGGTGTTGATCACATCAACGAATGGGACCTCGCCCAGAATTCCCTTGAACAGATCGGGGCGCATGTTGGCGACAGCACCCACCAGCATGCCGCCGGCGCTGCGGCCTTGGGCCACGATATTGCCGGCCGCCGTGTAGTCATATGCGATCAGATGCTCGGCGGCCGCGATAAAATCGAGAAAGGTGGTATTCTTCTTCTTCAGCTTGCCATCGAGATACCAGCCATAGCCACCTTCCGTGCCGCCGCGTATATGCGCGATCGCATAGACGAAACCGCGATCGACCAAGCTCAGGATATGCGGCGAAAACGATGCTGGCATGGCGAAACCGTAGGATCCGTAGCCGTAAAGCAGCATCGGCGCCGTGCCATCGATTGGCGTGACCCTGGCATGCAGCACGGTGACTGGCACTCTTACCCCGTCATGGCTGGGCGCGAAAAGCCGGCGGCAGACATAGGCGTCGGGATCGTAGCCCGATGGAATTTCCTGCTCCTTGCGCAACACACGATCCCGCGACGCCATGTCATAGTCGTAAACCCGCTGCGGCGTGGTCGGTGAGCTGTAGGAAAAACGCAACGTCGTGGTGGCGAATTCGTAGCCCGGCATCAGGGAGAGATCATAGGCGTCCTCGTCGAAGGCGATCCCATGCTCGACACCGTCGGTCAGCGACCGGATGACGATCCGCGGTAGCGCGTTCTCGCGCTCCAGACGCACCAGGTAATCCTCGAACACGATCATTGAGCGGATCAGGCATCCGGCTTTATGCGCCACAACATCGCGCCAGTTCGATGGCGCCGGATCGGCCAGCGGCGCCTCAACGATCTTGAAATCGACCGCACCATCCGCGTTCGTCCGGATCAACAGCCGCCCACCGTGATCGCCGACATCATAGGTGATGCCGGTGCTGCGTTCGGCGATCAGCCGTGCCGGTCCTTCGGGAGCGCAGGCATCGATCAGCCTGACTTCCGATGTGTCGGCATGATCATGCGCGTCGATCCGGATGAAACGGCCGCTCTCGGTCTTGCCGATACGGAGGAAAAAGCCCGCATCGGTTTCCTCGTAGATCGGGGTGTCCCCATCCGTCGCCGTGCCGATGCGATGGCGCATGACTTTGGACGGCCGGTGATTGTCGTCGAGAACCGTGTAGAACAGCCATTGCCCGTCGGCCGACCACGCCATGTCGCCCTGGGCATTCTCAAGCATATCGTCGAGCAGCTTCCCCGTGTCGAGTGCCTTGACCCGCACGGTGCAGTATTCGGAGCCGTTATTGTCCACCGCATAAGCGAACAGGCCATGATCCGATGTATGCGCCGTACCGTGGATGGCGAAAAAGCTTTGGCCCTCCGACTCGCGGTTGCCATCCAGCAGGATGTGCTCCTGCGCGTCGTCTGCCGCGTTGCGCGGCTGGCAGCACAGGATCGGGTACTGACCGCCCGTGACAAAACGACGGTAATAGGCCCACGGCCCGTCCGGCGTCGGGACCGTGCTGTCCTCTTCCTTGATACGTGCCTTGAGTTCGGTGACGAGATCCTCGCGCAGTTGTTTTATCGGCGCCAGCGCGGCATCGGTGAAGGCAATTTCTGCCTCGAGATAGTCGCGAATGTCCTGTTGCAACGCCTCCGGCTCGCGCATGACGCGCTGCCAGTCGGGATCGCGCAGCCACGCGTAAGGGTCGACCAGCCGGTGGCCGTGCCGCTCGGTGACTTTCTCGCGGCGCGCGGCGCGCGGCGGCTGGATTGTGCGGTCAGAGGATGGCAATCACGTTTTCCGGTGGCCGCCCGAGTGCGACCGTGTCGCCATTCACCACGATAGGTCGCTCAATCAGGATCGGGTTTTCCACCATGGCCGCGATCAGCGCGGTGCGGTCCTTGCCCTCTTCCATCAACGGATGCTCAGGGTCGCAACCTCGGGGCGGGCGCTTGAGAGACTCACCCATCAACTCAAAGGTTTCACGGAAAGCTTTGGCGGTTGTGATGCGCCTCCACTCGTCTGGCAGGTCGATGATCGCGCCGCGTATTCTACCAAGCGTATGGTTGTCGGGGTGCCAGATGCCGCAACCGGCAAAACAAGTTCCAGGCTCAAGGTGGAGATAGAAGCCCGGCGCATGGGCATCCTTGCCGGCAGCATGGCGGAAATGAGCGCCCACATTGGTCTTGTAGGGCGTCTTGTCCTTGGAGAATCGGGTATCGCGATAAATCCGGAACAGCAAACCGCCGTTGGCCCGCGGATAGGCAAGAAAATGCGGGCTAATCTCCTTCAGCGGCTGTGCAAAAGCCACGGTGAAATCAAGCACGGGATCACGCACCTCGGTTCCGTAGCGTTCCTTGTTCGCCTCGAACCATTGCCGCTCATTGCTGGACTTGAGGTCGCGCAGAAAATCGAAGAGCGCAGGCGTTATCGGTTGTGACGTCATGCTCTCGAAACCAGCGCGATTCGATCCGGAGCCATGGGGGTGACGGCACTCCCCGCAGGCCCTGACCCACCTTTCCGGCACGCCATCGCCAATCCGATCTCACGCAGGTTCGCACCGCTGGTGCGCAAACCGGTCACGGCGCCACCGGCCCGGGCATAGCTGCCGTCCCTTCTTGGCGAGGCGGGTCCAACTCTATTTTTGAAGACGGGGCGAATGCTTCTTTTGCCTTTTCACTCTTGTATACGATGATGCCCGATGCGCCCTTGCCTTTGGCGCGGCGCAGTGTGTAACCATGATTTGTAAAAGCCAAGCCTTGATCTGACAGCGCTGCCGTGCGGCGAGTGTTCGCTGACCCTCGATGTCATCGCCGACACGTTCGAGACCGAGCCTGCAGGCGTCCAGGCCAGATCACCTCACAGCCACTAGGCTTATCAATCAGCATTCCGGAACTCGCGATGAATGATCCGGTGACAATTTACGCACAGGCACATTATGTCCTCTAGACTAGTTGCGTATTGTGTCCGGGCTGCATGTCAGCTAGCGGAAGTTTATGATGCATCTCAATGCACGCGTCACCAACATAGAATGTTGTGATTGGCCGGTGTGGGCGATCGCCCGGGCCCCGAGGAAGAATTTGAGGCGGGGGAAATCAGTAAGAGGACCGCATGCAGCAGCTAGCGCGATTGCCTTTCCTGCTGTCCGACTTGCGGACAGCGGTCTGCGATTCCCCCAAATTGGTCGCGGCGGTGTTGTTGGCCGCATTGATACCGCTCGCCGGCTGTGGCACCGCATCGCCGCCGACACGACAGGCGGATATCTGCGAGGTGTTCCGGCAGTACCCCGACTGGTATGACTATGCTCGGAAGTCCGTAAGCCGCTGGGGAACACCGATCCACGTGCAGATGTCGTTCGTGCGCCACGAATCGAGTTATCGGGGCGATGCCCGTCCGCCGCGCCAATGGCTCTGGTTCATACCGCTCGGCCGTCCGTCTTCTGCCAAGGGTTATGCGCAGGCACAGGATCCGGTCTGGAACGAATACCAAGCGGAGCGGGGACGTCTGTTCCGCAGCCGCGGCGACATGGAAGATGCCCTGGACTTCATCGGCTGGTACAACCAGCGAACCAGGCGTCAGCTCGGCATACCCCTCACCGACGCGCAGCACCTCTACCTCGCCTACCACGAAGGGCAAGGCGGTTATCGGCGGGGCACCTGGAGGGACAAACCGAAGGTGCAGAGTGCCGCCCGGCGGGTCGCTGCGACCTCGGATCGTTATAGAGCGCAGCTTGTGCGCTGTGAATCCAGCTTTCGGTGCGACTCCTGGTATCAAGTCTGGCCGTTCTGCCGCTAATCGCCGATCTGCACCCTCGCGATATGCGGGTGCATCAGCGCCTATGAATCGGTCGACGTGTATCCGTTTCGATGGTGTGGTGACGGCGCCGCGGTAGGCGCCAAATCTTTGGAGGCACAATCTGTCTGGTAAACAAACTGGTATGAGCCAAGTGGGGGAAGATATCGTTCTGCGCCTTGAGCACCAGAACCTCCCCGTTCATCTGCTCACCAACGCGCGGGCACGGCGGTTGGGGCTGCGCGCCGACCCTGTCAAGGGCCGTGTTGTTCTGGTCAAACCGCGGCGCGTGAGCAAAGCCGCGGCCATCGCTTTTGCGATTGATAAGGCGGATTGGATCGCCGACTGCCTGGCGGCGCTTTTGCCGCCTATTCCTTTCGCTGACGGCACAACCGTGCCGTTTCTTGACGAGCCCCATGTGATCCGCCATGTCCCCGACGCCCGGCGCGGCGTATGGCGGAAAGATGGAGGGATTTATGTTTCCGGGTCCTCAACCCATCTGCCTCAGCGGGTCGGGGACTGGTTCAGAGAAGAAGCTCGCCGCTTGATCTCGCCCGTCGCCCACGACCTGGCCGGGCACCTCGGCAAGAGGGTTACCCATATCTCAGTGCGTGATCCCAAATCCCGTTGGGGCAGTTGTTCCCAGGAAGGGCGACTGTCGTTCAGCTGGCGTCTGGTGATGGCGCCGGATCACGTGTTGCGCTACGTGGTTGCCCACGAGATCGCCCATTTGCGCGAACTCAATCATTCCGATCGATTCTGGCAAACGGTTGAAGATTTGACCGAACAGCGGGGCGAGGCGACCCGTTGGATCAAGCTGAACGGCGCCAAGCTATATCGGTATGGACCAGTGCGCTGAGCGACGATCGGGCGCAAGCGCTATTGTGTCTGGTAGGAATGCCGTTCTGGGGAGCGCTCAGGAGGACCGCAATGGCCACCGCCTTCTTCTGGCCTACCAGCACCACCAGCCGCTTGCCCCGCGTCACCCCAGTGTAGAGCAGGTTCCGCCGCAGCATCGCGTAGTGCTGCGTCACCACCGGGATGACCACGGTGGGGTACTCCGAGCCCTGGCTCTTGTGCACCGTCGCCGCGTAGGCCGGGACCAGCTTGTCCGGCTCGCCGAAGCCATAGACATGCTCGCGCCCATCGAAGCGTGTGGTCAGCTCTCCAGTGTCCGCTGTCCGTCATCAAAACAAATGGGACTGTTGAGCGTGTTTCATAGGGAGGATCTGGCTCATCTTTGTTTGATGTTAAGCCGCTTGTGAGAACGGCGGTGACAAATTAGTCCACGGAAGCGGCGGGATTTCCCAGCCGCGGGCGGAGTAAAACTCTGCCACCTGTAGCCTTCGATCTTTTTTGAGATGGAAGGCGGGAGGATGTACACCGTGGACCTATATCTGCGCGTTCGGCTGGCCTGCCATGTTGATGGTCTGAGCCAGCGAGAGGCGGCAAGTCGGTTTGGCATTGCGCGCGAGACGGTGAGGAAGATGCTGCGGCATTCGGAACCGCCGGGATATCGGCGACGCCAGCCACCGAAACGCCCGAAACTGGCCCCCTTCACGGATATCATCGACCGTATTCTGGAGGAGGACCGAACGGTTCACCGTAAGCAGCACCACACGGCGAAGCGTATATTCGAGCGCCTTCGCGACGAACATGGCTTCACGGGCAAAGAGACCATCGTGAAGGATTACGTTCGGGAACGGCGCCTTCGTCGGCGTGAGATGTTTGTGCCGTTGTCACATCCTCCGGGCCATGCTCAAGCGGACTTTGGCGAGGCGGATGCGATCATCGCCGGCGTCAAGTATCGGGCGCATTTTTTCGTCATGACACTTCCCCACAGCGATGCCTGCTTCGTTGCGGCCTACCCGGCGGCGACGACGGAGGCCTGGCTGGACGGGCACAACAGAGCCTTTGTTTTTTTCGGCGGCGTTCCCCAATCGATTCTTTACGACAACGACAAGTGTCTGGTGTCGCGCATCTTGTCAGATGGCACGCGGCAACGAACGCGGCCGTTCAGCGGGCTGCAGTCCCATTACCTCTTCGAGGACCGCTACGGCCGTCCCGGCAAGGGTAACGACAAAGGCAATGTGGAGGGGGTGGTCGGCTATGCCCGGCGGAACTTCATGACGCCGCTTCCCCGGTTCGCGAGCTGGGACGCCTTCAATGGCCACCTGGAAGAGCAATGCCGCAACCGGCAAGGCAACGTCCTGCGCGGCCACCGCGAGAGCATCGGCGAACGGTTTGTGCGTGACCGCGAAGCGTTGAAGAGGCCACTGCCGGCACCGTTCGACGCGTGCGACAAGCAGGGCACGCGGGTCAACTCGCTGTCCCTGGTGCGCTACCGGACGAATGACTATTCCGTGCCCGTCGCCTACGGCCATCAGGAAGTCTGGATCCGTGGCTATGTCCACGAGGTGGTTATCGGTTGCGGCGCCGGGATCATTGCCCGACACCCCCGTTCCTACGACCGGGAAGATATGGTCTTCGATCCGATCCACTACCTGCCTTTGCTGGAGCACAAGATCGGCGCCCTGGATCAGGCCGCGCCGCTAGCCGGATGGGAACTGCCTGATGCCTTCCCAACCCTGCGCCGTCTCCTGTAGGCGCGCATGGGCAAGGCCGGCAAGCGGGAATACGTCCAGGTCCTTCGGCTTCTGGAGACCTTCGATCTCGAGGTGCTTCACGGCGCGGTGAAGGACGCCCTGCGCCTGGGTGCGATCGGCTACGACGCCGTCAAACACCTTGTGCTGTGCCGTATCGAGCGACGCCCGCCCAAACTCGACCTGGATATCTATCCCTACCTGCCTCGGGCCAACGTGGCGACCACGGCCGCCGCCAGTTATATGAGCTTGTTGGGTGGAGGCGCGTCATGACCGATACGCCGCAAGTGTTGCTGGCCCATCACCTCAAGACCCTGAAACTGCCGACGTTCCTGCGCGAATACGACAAGCTGGCCCGCCAATGCGCCACCGAGGGCGCCGACCATGTGCGGTATCTTGTCCGTCTGACCGAGTTGGAACTGATCGACCGTGAGCGCCGCATGGTCGAGCGGCGGATCAGACAGGCCAGGTTCCCCGCCGTCAAAAGCCTCGACAGCTTCGACTTCAAGGCCATCGCATCGCTCAACAAGATGCTGGTTCTGGAGTTGGCGCGATGCGAATACGTCGAGCGTCGTGAGAATATCATCGCGCTCGGCAACAGCGGAACCGGCAAGACCCATATCGCCCTCGGTCTCGGTCTGGCGGCCTGCCAAAAGGGGCTCTCCGTCGGCTTCCTCACGGCCGCTGCCCTGGTTCATGAACTGATGGAGGCCAGGGATGAAAAACGCCTGTTGCGCCTGCAGAAGCAACTGGCAAAGTATCACCTTCTGATCATCGACGAACTCGGCTTCGTGCCGCTCTCGAAGACCGGCGCCGAGCTGCTGTTCGAAGTCTTCAGCCAGCGCTACGAGCGGGGCTCGATCCTGGTGACCTCCAACTTGCCGTTCGATGAGTGGACGGAGATATTCGGCTCGGAACGCCTGACCGGGGCTTTGCTGGACCGCCTCACCCACCATGTCCATATCCTGGAAATGAACGGCGAGAGCTATCGTCTCAACCAAAGCCAAAAACGGCGGAAATTCCCCAAAATACCTGCTTAACCGCCGGTGCAATGGTTGACCCGGTGGGTCCACAGGAACCTCCCACGCTGCTTCGCTCCGCGTAACGCAAGCGCTACACGAAGCAGCGCGGGTCCCTCCTATGGACTACCGGGACAACCCCCCAACACCGCGTACCGCATAACGTTAAGTGGACTAGTTTTACTCCGCCCGGGTGGACTAATTTTGCTCCGCCGTTGACACGCTTGGCTTTGATGGTTCAAGCGGCGGTTTTGGGTGGTCAGTTTTTTGATCTTTTTTTCTCTTTTCGATGATGGCGGTGTGGCGTCCAAAGTAGGCGTCGGCTGGAGTTACGTTGCCGATGCTCTCGTGGTAGCGTTGGTTGTTGTAGTGATCGACGAAGGCGCTGATCTGGTTTTCGAGATCGCCGGGTAGATAATAATTTTCAAGCAGGATCCGGTTCTTCAGCGTTTGATGCCAGCGCTCGATCTTGCCCTGGGTTTGCGGGTGATACGGTGCGCCCCGAACGTGATCCATACCGTGGTCCTCGAGCCATTCAGCCAGATCGCCGGAGATATAGGACGAGCCGTTGTCGCTGAGCAGCTTCGGCTTGTGGACGACATTGGCGCGATTGCAGCCTGAGGCTTCTAGCGCCAACTTCAGTGTTGCCGTCACATCGTCCGCCGTCATGTTGGTGCAGAGCTTCCAAGCAATGATGTAGCGGGAATAGTCGTCCAGGATGGTCGACAGGTAAAACCAGCCCCAGCCGATGACCTTGAGATAGGTGAAGTCGGTCTGCCACAGCTGGTTCGGCGCCGTGGTCTTGTCGCGGAACTCATCGGCTGCCTTGATGACCGCGAAAGCGGGGCTGGTGATCAGGTCGTGGGCCTTGAGAAGCCGGTAAACCGAGGCTTCCGAGACAAAGTAGCCCCTGGTGTCCGTAAACCTGACGGCCAGTTCCCGGGGCGACAGTTGCGTCTCCTCCAGGGCAAGATCGATGATCTGCCCCCGGACATCATCCGGGATCCGGTTCCACACCCGGCCTGGGCTGCTGTTGCGATCCTCAAGACCGGCGTCGCCAAAGGCCAGAAAGCGATCGTACCAGCGATAAAAGGTGGTCTTCGGAATGCCCAGCTTGTCCAAAGTGGACCCGACGCCCAGGTGGGACTGCTCGACCAGGCGGATGATCTCCAGCTTCTCGGATGCGGGATACCTCATTCCTCGTCTCCCCCATGCCCGATCATGTTTTTTTTGAGAAGCCGGTTCTCCAGCGAAAGTTCGGCGACCAACTCCTTCAAGTCGCGCATCTCCTGGCGCAGGCCTTTAACCTCGCCCGAGGTCGCTTGGCGCCCGGTGTCGCCGGCGAGCCGCTTCTTGCCTGCTTCCAAAAACTCTTTCGACCAGCTGTAATACAGACCCTCGGCGATGCCCTCGCGGCGGCACAAGGCGGCGATGCTCTCCTCGCCGCGCAGGCCCGACACCACGATCCGGATCTTCTCCTCAGCCGTATACTGCTTGCGTGTCTTGCGGCGAATATCCCGAACCGTTCCATCCGCCGGGTCGTTCTTGCTCATTGATTTCTGTCTCATCTTCGTTCCCTTCGGTCACTACGATGAGACAGAAATCCTCCGGTATGCAATTACCTCAATTTGTCCCAAAGGCGCTGACGTCAGACACCGTCGAGAGCGAATAGCCGTAAAGGCTTATCCCTGAGCGTCCGGGACCACGAAATGTGGTGACGTAGGGCGAGGGTCGTGGTGGAACATAATGTGAACATCATGACCCTCGGGATGCCCGGAAATGACCGACTTCCCCCGTTCCCTGTTGGAGTTCCAACAGCGTTTTCCAGACGAAGAAGCCTGCGCCGCCTACCTGGCCATCTTGCGCTGGCCGGCAGGCTTCGTCTGTCCGGCCTGCGGCAGCAGCCGGGGGTGGGCGCTCGCGACCAAGGCATACACCCATGAATGCGCCGACTGTCGCAAGCAGACCTCGGTGACGGCCGGTACGGTGATGCACGGCTCCAAGCTGGCGCTGATCGCGTGGTTCTGGGCCGCCTATCTGATGGCCACGCACTCCAACGGGATCTCGGCGCTGCAACTCCAGAAGCAGCTCGGCCTGGGTTCCTACAAGACCGCATGGTTGCTCGCCACCAAGCTGCGCCGGGCCATGGTCGCACCAGAGCACATGCCGCTGGCGGGCCTGGTCGAAGTGGACGAAAGCCTGATCGCCTGCCGCTCCAAGGATGAACCGCCGAGCGGCGGCGGTCGGCGCAGCCACCAAGGCAAGTTGTTGGTCGCCGGCGCTGTCGAGGTCGGCGAGGGTGGGCCCGGCCGGATCCGCCTGGCGCGGATCGAGGACTTCTCCGCCGACAGCCTGCACGCCTTCCTGGACGCCAACCTCGCCCCCGGCGCCACGGCCAGGACCGACGGCTGGGCCGGCTACCCCGGCGCGTCCGGCATCACACACGACCCGCACGTCGTCGGAAACATGGCCGCCCATATGGTCCTGCCCTGGGTTCATCGCGTCTTCGCCAACCTCAAGACCTGGGCGCTGGGCGTCTACCACGGCCTCCGACGCCAACACCTGCAATCCTACCTCGACGAGTTCGTCTTCCGCTTCAACCGGCGCCGAACCCGCCACGCAGCCTTCCGCTCCATCCTCGGCATCGGCGTCGCAATCAAGCCGCCTACCTACAAGATGTTGATCGCACCGGAGCTACCGGGATAAGCCTTTGGCGCGTAAGGCTTATCCCTCTGCATCCGGTAACGCAATATGAGGGGGCTACGCAGTTGTCGGTTGGCGAGCGCGTAGTTGGTCGCGAAAGCGCACTTTGCCTGGGCCTTAGCCGGGTCGTGCCGCTGCGCGCGTAGCATCGAGGCCACCACCCGTTGATCCTACCGGAGCCAGAGGGATAAGCCTTTGGCGCGTAAAGGATGGCTTCGACGTTTCCGGGAAACGAGGCCTCAAGATAACATTTTTTATGAAGGTTATTTTCCCGACATACGTGCGCATGTATGCGCAGATGCATGATATCTTGTTGTTTTATATATAAAATGCCCTTCGTATTCTTCACCGATGTCTGTTTGATTTCTCGACAAACATACGCTTCAATGCGCCCTGATTGGATGTCATCCGGTTGCGTGATGATTACGATAAGTTGGCGATTGTTTCTGCAAGCGTGAGGTAATCCTTCCGTTCTCAGGTGATGGAGATTTCAGCGATTGAGTGTCCGCTTCCAGTCTCGCCTGAGTGGCCGCAGCCAGATGTCCTTCCTGGGCTCGGCCCGTTTCATATGCGTGTCGTAGCGCCCGCGCCCCTGGGTGGTCCCGACGCGGGTCCAGCCCGAGGCCCTGTAGACGGCGCCGGTGTAGCGCGGGGTCTCGACGAAGGTCTCGATGAGCACGGGCGTGATGTTGTAGCGCGCCGTCCAATCCTCGGGCAGGCGTCGGCGCACGATGGCGAGGATGTGCGATCCCAGGTTCGGGATCTCGACCCAGGGCAGGATAAGGAAGCGTGGGTTGTCGACCACCAGCGGCAGGTTCTTCCCGCGCAGCTCGGGGGTCCATCCGATGAAGTTGTCGCGCGGGGCGAGCTTCCAGGCGGCGGTGGAGAAGCCGAGCATGGCCAGAGGCCAGCCGTTGCGGTCATGGACGGCGTAGCGCATCTGGGCGCCGACCAGGGGCTTGTATCCGAGGTAGTGGTAGCGGGCGACGAACTCGTTCCACAGCCTGCCTTCGCGGGTGCCGCGCACGACGGTGCGGAAGTCGAGCGGGCGAACCTCGTCGAGGGCGGTCGGGGCCGGGAACAGCGGCGGCTCGGTGTCAGGCCCGAAGAAGATGGGCTTGGGCCGGCCCTGCCGTCCCTTCGGCGGCGGCAGAACGATCACACCGTCGCGGTGCATGGCCAGCATGGTCACCTTAGCCATCATGTCCTTGAGGTCGCCATCGGGCTTGAGCCAGCCGACGCGCCGGCAGAACTCTCTGGACAGGGCGGCCCGGGTGGGCGGCGGATCGGCGGCGATCAGGGCGCGCATCAGCGCCATCTCGTCGGCGGTGAAGTTGCGGCCGTAGTACCGGCACTCGATCGTGCCGGTCATTCCTGCGCCGAGAACTTGCGCCTGCGCTCCTCGCTCATCGTCCAGGGCAGCCACGGGGACAGGTCGTCCGGCGGTTTGCCGCCATTCTTCGCGCAGGCCTTCAACCATGCCTCCAGCCAGCGCAGCACGTCGACACCGTTCATCGAGAGCGTGCCGATGACGGAGTACATGATCGCGGTGAACTTCGCGCCGTCCTCGCTGTTGGAACCGAAGCTCAATCGGCGCCCGATGACCGGCCCGCGGAGCGCCCGCTCCCCGGCATTGTTGTCCATCGGAACCTGGGGATGGTCCGCGAAGACGCACAACCCTTCGCGGTGGTTGAGCAGCGAGCGCAAGGGCTTTGCCCGACGGTCCTTGTCCGGCAGGCCGGCCAGTTCCGCCTCGGCGTTCGCGAACAGGCGCTTGACCGCCTTCCCGAGTTTGCGTTGCGCTGCGTCGAAGGCCGGTGTCTGGCGTTCGAGAGCGGGGTCGTAATGCTTCAACCGTTCGTCGTTCAGCCGGTAGATCGCCGCGATCCGCTCGATCCATCCCTCGCACCATTCCGTCAGCGCGTCCTGGCCGGCCGCGCCCTCGATGAAGTCGCGCCGCTGGTGAGCCCAGCACCAGCAGAGGATGACCTTGCCGGCGAGTTCGCGCGCCAGCGCTCTGTAGGCGCTGTAGCGGTCGCAGACCACGAAGACGGTGCAGGCGGTGTCGGCGAACAGGGCCTTCGCGACCTCGGCGCTGCGCGAGGGGTCGATATGGAAGTAAACCGCGTCCTTGCTGACCGAAGTCCACAGCCAGGCGCGGCTCGACCGGCCGTTGTCGCGGAACTCCTGTACCCGATCGCGGTAGGGAAGCGGGTTGCCCCGCTCCCCCCGCACAGATCCGTGCAGGCACGTTGATGCACACGGCTCCTCCCTCAGGTCAATTGACGGCAAATCGTTGGCTCGGCCACGGGTGTCGGATTTCCAGCGTGGGCCAGTATTTCGCTGTCAGTCGCTCCATACGGTCCCCGCTGTAGCGGTCCTTCTGCGATCTGCGGCGCAGAGTCCTGAGCCACAGTACTTTCAGTCGTTGCACGAAACGCCCCAGATATCGGGAGCTGGTTGGAACGGCAAAGTAGTTCAGCCATCCATCAAGTACCTGTCCCAGCCACCGCGCGGTCTGGTTTACGCCGTCGTGCATCCGCCTGCGAAGCTCCTCCTTTATTCGCTTCAGGGTGCGCGCCATCCGCTTCGAGACCGGCTTGCGCCCCAACTGGAACCGCCCCTTCCTGTCCTTCGCGCAGTAGTGCGTGAAGCCCAGAAAGTCGAGCGTCTCCGGTTTGCCCAACCCTCGCCGCTGACGGTTCTCAGTTGCGAACCGCCCGAACTCGATGAGCCGGGTCTTGTCAGGGTTCAGTTCCAGTTCAAAACGTCCAAGCCGCTCCTTCAGGTCACGCAGAAATCGCTCCGCGTCTTGCTTGTGCTGGAAACCCACCACGAAATCATCGGCGTACCGCACGATGATTGTGTCGCCTTTGACCTCGTGGCTGCGCCACTTCTTCTGGAACCAGAGATCGAGAACGTAATGTAGGTAGATGTTGGCCAGGATCGGCGAAATCACCGAACCCTGGGGAGTCCCCCGCATGTTGTCCCGCCACTCGCCATTTTCCATGACGCCGACGTGCAACCACTTGGATATCAGCCTGATGACCCGCTTGTCTCCGATGCGATGTTCGAGGAACCGGACCAACCAGTCCCGCGAGACATGGTCGAAAAATCCGCGGATATCTGCGTCAGCTATCCAGTTGATCTTACGCCGTTCAATCCCGACCGCGAGCGCATCAAGCGCGTCGTGCGCCCCACACCCGGGCCGGAACCCATAGCTAAACCCCAGGAACTCCGCCTCGTAAATTGGCGTCAGGATAATCTCCGCCACCGCCTTCTGGACAATCTTGTCCTCTATGGCCGCGACGCCGAGCGGTCGTGTGCCGCCATCCGGCTTCGGGATGTTCACCCGCCGTGATGGCGTCGCCCGGTACGCTCCCGAGTGCACGCGGTCGTGCAGGGCGGCCAACCGGCCTTCCAACCCTCCCTCGTACATCCCCCACGTCATGCCATCCGCACCTGCCGCCGCGTCCTTCTTCAACGCGAAGAACGCCCAGCGCAGCGCATCGACCGTAACGTGGTGGAGAAGCGCCGTCAGACGCTCCCGTGGCTCCCGTTGTACAAACTGCCGTATCCGGTCGGCCGCTTGTGACACGCTTTCCCGGTCCTGCGTCCGGCGCATGCTTTGGCTTTCCAGATTCCCCTTGGGCTCGGTCCTTCGCTCCATCGGCTCCGCCGGAACAGGCCTCCCTTTGTTCGCCGACTTCATCGCTACTACTCCCGAGTCTGACTTCTCCATGCCGTTCGTCATCGGTTACGGATTCCTCCTTTCCTTTGCGATCCCGCTACGACCGCGGGATGACATGGAGACCTCCCAGGTCCCGGCGTGAAAGCCTACGTACGTGCGGTTGGGTTCTTCGACTCCGCAGGGTCCACTTCCCCCTTACCATGGCGGTGGAAGCGGTGTTGCCTTCGACATACTGGAAAGCCTCGGCACCCTGATTCTCAGACTTTTCGTAGCTCAATCGCCCTCGCCCATACGCGCCCCTGTCAACGCTTAACCTGCATCCTCGCGAATGCCGGCCCATGACTCGGGGTGGAAGTGGTTGGTTACTCCTTCTTCCCGCCGGACTCACACCGGCTACTTTCCGCCAGTTAGCCTGGCGCTCCCAGCCGGTCTCGTCGGCATGGCGCACCGTCGTCCGGTTCTGGTGCGCGAGAATCGCCTGGTAGACCGGGTCGAACAGCGGCACGAAGCGCTTCAGGCTGTTGGCCAGCGTGCCCGGCGAGACCGCCAGCCCCTGGTCCGCGTACCACGCCGCGACCCGGCACAGCGGGCGCAGGCACGCACAGTGCTCGAACAAAAACCGTGCCCAGAAGCTGGTTCCGAAGAGCGTTCCGGGGAACAGCCGCGGCACCGGCGGCGCAATCGCTTCCAGGGGCGACGACGCGCAGTCGCAACCCCGGCGCCAGCGCGTCCGCTCGATCCTGCGGATGTGGGCCTTGACCGCGATCTCGATCAGCGTCGTCACACGCTCGCCGTTGGCGACATAGGGCTTGCCGCAACAGGAACAGATCCGCGCATCCTTCGGTGGGTTGCGCCGTTCGGTCTTCTCCGGAAGCCCGGGCCGCGGGGTGCGACCGTGGCCGGGCGCGCCGCGTTGCTGGCCGCGCTTGCGTCCCGTGCCCGGCTTCTTCTGCCGCTCGCTCCTGCTCCCGAAGACCGCCTTCGACAGGACGGCCCGGCTCGAGCGCAGCTTGGCCAACTCCTCTTCCAGCCTCTCGTTGCGGGTTTGCAGGGACTCGATGGTCTTCTCCTGCTTGCGCAATCTCTTCAAGGCCGCCGGCAGCAGGGGACGTTCGGCAAGCTCGGCCTCCAGCCGCTCGGTCTTGAAGGCCGACGTATCCAGGGCAATTTGCAAATCGGTGATGCGCCTGTCCTGCCAATCGATGAAGTTCATCTGGTCGTGGTATTCCGCCAGCTCCGCGCGCAGCAGCTCGACCTCGTCGGACAGCCCACGTGCCGTCGCCTTGATGCGCTGCAACCACTCCAGCTCGCGGCGCAGCCGGCCGTTCTCCCGGTTCTGCTGACGGGTCTCGCGGGTCAGGGAATCGACTTCCCCGCGCAGCGCCTTGATCGTGTCCTTCTGCTTCTGCGTCCGTTCCAGCGCCTTGCCCAGCCGGATGCTCTCCTTCGACCGCACCGACTGCGCGGCCCGCTCCGACTTGCGCAGCGCCGAGACCTCTCCGCGCAACGCCACGACCTCGTCCTTCTGTCCCTGCGACCGCTCCAGGGCCTTGCGGAGTCGGGCATTCTCCCTCGACAGTGGCCCGGTCGCGTCCTTCCGGCCTTTCGACGCCAGGGCCTTGTGCAGCCGCGCGACCTCGTCGCGCAGCGCTTCGATCGTGCAGAACTCGCTCGACCCGCTGCGGGCTTCGGAGAGCAACTCCTGCAAGTGCGCCACTTCGGCCTGCAAGGACGGCACGTCCTTGGCCGCGCGGCGGAGGTCCCCGGTCTCCTGCTCGGCCTCGCTCAGCCTCTGCCGGCAGGCCTTGAACCGCGACTTCCACGCACTCCCATCGCTGCGGGCGGCGACTTCCGCCCAGCGCAACTCTTCCGCGCGCGCTTCCGCTGCTTCCGCCCGCGCCCGCTCCTGTTCGCACAGAGACTGCCAGTCGCGCGGCTCGCTCGTCGGCGCCGACATGGGGGGCGACCAGATCGCCTCGTCCCCCTCGGTCAGCGTCAGCGCCGTCCCGAAATCCTCGTCGCGCATCGCCATGGACGTGACGATAACGAATCGCGGGCGGCGTTACCAGAGGGTTTTGCACGGCGCTACGACACGCACATGAAGCGGGCCGAGCCCAGGAGGGACATCTGGCTGCGGCCACTCAGGCGAGACTGGAAGCGGACACTCAATCGCTGAAATCTCCATCACCTGAGAACGGAAGGATTACAGCGTGAGTGCTGACCGGCATCAGAGCGTCGGAAATGGGCTGTGGGAGGGCGGAATGCCAAAACGGAACAACCTGACCATATCGAAGCGGACCGTCGACGGGCTCTCTGCTGCGGAGGACACCGTCTTCTGGGATCATGAATTGCCCGGCTTCGGGGTTCGGGTCTATCCCACGGGCCGGAAAGTCTACGTCGTCCAGAGCCGGGGCCCGGGCGGGCCGAAGCGCGTCACCCTGGGCCGGCATGGCGATATCCCGGCCGAACAGGCGCGCGGCAAGGCGGCAGGCGTCATCGACCGCATCAAGCGGGGCGAGGATCCGGTCCCCCCACCGCCAGCGCCCGGGCTCACTGTGGCCGGTCTGGCGGAGCGCTACATGGAGGGGCATGTGGCGGTGAACTGCAATGCGCACACCGCCGGGATCTACCGGGGATCGCTCGGCAACCATATCCTGCCGGCATTGGGAGAGCTGGCGATCGAAGCGGTCGGGCGGGAGCATGCCGCGGCACTGCATTACGGGCTTCGCGATACGCCCCGCGCGGCGAACCGGGCGCTCATGGTTCTCACCAAGATGTTCTCCCTGGCCGAGGCGTGGGGCCTGGCCCCGGAGGGCAGCAACCCGTGCCGCTTCGTGGTCAAGTACAGGGAGCATCCGCGCGAGCGGTTCCTGACGCCGGAAGAGTACCGGCGGCTGGGCCGTGTGATGGACGCGGCGCAAGGGAGAGGCGGAATCTGGCGGCAGGCGGTGGCGGCGCTGCGTCTTCTGATGCTGACCGGGTGCCGGCTCAACGAGATACTGACCCTGCGTTGGGACGATGTGGACCGGACGGCGGGGGAACTGCGTCTCAGGGACGCCAAGACGGGTGCGCGGATGGTCCCGCTGACGCCCACGGCGGCGAAGGTGCTAAGGTCGATTGCTCGGGCTCCGGGCAATCCCTGGGTGATCGCTGGGCGCGGGCCGGGCGCCCATATAACCAACCTCTCCGTGTACTGGTACCACGTGCGGGAGCAGGCGGGGCTCGAGGACGTGCGCATCCACGACTTGAGGCACAGCTACGCCAGCCGGGCTCTGGCCCTGGGCGAGGGCCTGACCATGATCGGCGGGCTGCTCGGTCATGCGGGTGTGGAGAGCACGGCGCGCTACGCCCACTTGGCGCGGGACACGGAGAAGGCCTCGGCGGCCAAGGTCGGCGGCAGCATCGGCGCCGACATCATGACGGTTGACGCCGCGGCCGGGTGAGGGATCATTGGGGAACAATGGCGAAGCTGCAATACAGATCGATCTCGAGGCGCACCGTGGAGGCACTCTCGGTCGAAAAGGACACGGTGTTCTGGGATCGCGAACTCACGGGGTTCATGATGTATGATTTTATACCATTGATTTAATTGATAATTTATATGTTTTCATTTATTCCGTAAGCGAAACGCAAGCGAATTCAATCAAACTCCAGCGCTTGCGGGCGCATCTCTGACGTAGTGTCAATCGGCTTTGAAGTTTGGGTGTTTGGGTGGCCGAGTAGGCGGGGGCATTGCTGCGTCACCCACCGCTGACGCTGCTCGATGATGCCCTTACGCAATGCGCTGAGGGCATCGTGGGCCGACCGTCCGCGCCGGAAGCCGTACGAGCACGGCAGGAAGCCTCGCCGGCATCACCGACATGGCCGGGGCCAACCGCTTCCTCAAGGAGGTCTTCCTGCCACAACACAACGCCCGCTTCGCGACCCCGGCCGAGGACCAGGGCACCGCCTTCGTCCCCTTCACCGGCGCGCTCAACGACATCCTGTGCATCCACGAGGCACGCACCGTCTCAAACGACAACACGGTGCGCTACAAGCGCCTGGCACTTCAGATCCCCGCCAGCCGCCACCGCCGCCATTACGTCAAGGCCAGGGTCCGCGTCCACCAATACCCCGACGGCACAATGGCCGTCTTCCATGGACCGCGATGTCTGGCCTGATACCACGCCGATGGCCAACCGACCGACAGCCAAACCCGCGAGGCCGCGTGACCCGCTTCGACGCGACCGACCGGCGCCCTGTGGACAAGTGGACAGCCGCTCCGCGCCTGACCACTTCCCCACAGGGCCAGCAACCGCTACAGAAGCGGTCAATTCATCTGGTACATAAACCGGTCAACTCAGAATGTTCTCGACACCAGACCATGTGCGGCCGCCGCCCCCGCGTCGGCCGGTGCGTTCATTCCTCCCACCACGCGTCCAGAACGATTCCGTAGAGTGGTATGACCCCGGGCCGACCCAGCTTGTTCCAATAGGCGATCCGATCGTCGTTCAAGTGATAGAGGGGGACAAAGTAGTGCCCCCACAGCAGCACCCTGTCCATGGCCCGGACAATGCCGACGAAGGCATCGCGGTCGCGCGCCTCGGTCATGCGATCGACAAGCTCATCGACGACCGAATCCCGCACCCCCGGATAGTTGCGCGTCCCCTCCTGCGTGGCTGCCCAGGTGCTCCAGTAGTATGCCTGCTCATTCCCCGGCGAGAGTGACATGCCCCAGCCGTAAACGGTCATGTCGAAGTCGTAGGCGTTTAGCCTGTACTGGTATTGCGATGCGTCGACGGTCCGGACCCGCGCTTCGACGCCCAGCCGCTCAAGGTTGCGGGCAAAGGAGAGGGCGATCTTCTCGTTCGCCGGATCGACCAGCAGAATCTCAAACGCCATCGGCAATCCGTCCGCCGCCCGTTGCAGCGATCCCTCATGCACCGTCCAACCTGCCTCGGTCAGCAGGCGCCGCGCCGCCTTGAGGTTGGCTCGGATGCCGTCGACGGCCGGCGGGCGGTAGGTGTCCTCGAACAACTCACGCGGCAGGCGGTCGCGAAACGGTTCCAACAAATCGCGCTCGCGACCTTGAGGAACGCCGCGCGAGCCGAGTTCGGAGTTATCGAAGATGCTGCGCGTGCGGACATACGCGCCGTGCAACAGCGTCTTGTTGACCCAGGCGAAGTCGAAGGCGTGCGCCAGGGCGTGGCGAACCGCGCGGTCGGCGAAAATCTCCCGGCGGGTGTTGAAAACGAAAGCGGACATGCCGGAGGGCCGACCGTGCGGCAAGCGTTCGAGCTTGACCCGGCCGTCCGCCGCAGCAGGGAAGTCGTAGGCGGTTGCCCAGCGCTTCGCGGAGTATTCCTGGCGAAGGTCGTATTCGTTTGCCTTGAAAGCCTCCATCATCACATCGCCATCGCGGTAGTAATCGTATCGGATGCGGTCGAAGTTGTGTTGTCCGCGGTTGATGGGCAGGTCACGTCCCCAATAATCGGGATCGCGGCGATAGACGATTCGGCGGCCCGCATCGACGCTCTTGACACGATAGGGGCCACTGCCGATCGGCGGGTCGATCGTCGTTTCCTCGAACGTCACCGCCGTGTAATAGGACTTCGACAGGATCGGCATCAAGCCCATGATCAGCGGCAGTTCGCGGTCCGGCGACGCGGCGTTGAATATGAATCGCACCGAGCGTCCATCGGGTCGCTCGACGCTGCGGACCTGCCGGTAATAGAGCCTGTGGTTGGGCCTTCCCTGTTCTTTGAGGATCTCCCACGAAAAGATGACATCGTCCACGGTGATCGGACTGCCGTCGTGGAAACGCGCTTCCGGCCTCAACACGAAGGTGACGGAAGAACGGTCGTCCGGCGCCTCGATCGATTCGGCGATCAGACCGTAAAGCGAGAACGGCTCATCCCACACCCGTTTGAGGAGGCTTTCGAAGACCAGGTGCCGCCCGTGCGCCGGAACGCCCTTGATGATGAACGGGTTGAGGTTGTCAAAGGTGCCCGTCACGGCTAGCCGAAGCTCGCCGCCCTTCGGGGCGCCGGGATTGACGTAGTCGAGGTGATCGAACCCGGCGCCGTACTTGGGTGCCCCGTGCATGGCGATGCCGTGGCTCTGCGCGGCCACGGATCGCCCGCCGCCCGCCAACAGAGCCACGAGGACGACCATGGCCAGGCATCCGAGCGCGGTCGCACGCGCGACGACGACGCCTCGACCTGATCCAGAGTCGACAACGGGGCCTGCGGGACGACGGAGGAGGAAGGTCATATGACGTATCGGCCCACCACTATCATGAGGTGGACTGTTTCCGGTTGGCGGGAGCAAGGTACCGAACGCCTTATGATATCGGGTCGGCTTCCGTTTGGCGACAGACCCCTGATCGACTGTCGGTAACACGCGATATGTCCGGTTTATGTACCAGATGATCTGTCCGGTTTTAGAACGCCTTCAAGCCATGGAGGGAGGCGATGCGTCGGACGGAGCAGGTACAGGGACTGAGATTGATGAAGTTCGAGGAGGTATACGCTCGTACCGGCGAGCGTCTGTTAAGCCAGGCCGAGGCGGCGGAGGTTTTGGGCGTCTCGGAGCGCACCTTTCGGCGCTGGCGGGATCGCTACGAGGCGGAAGCTGTCAATCGGCTTTGAAGTTTGACCCCTGATTGGCGTGCAATATTGGGTCTGTCGCGATCTCGATGCTGTCAGTGGCCTATGCACGCCAGATACCGGCGAACGGAGGCCAAATCTACGATCTGAATGCCTCCCAGCGCCAGATGCAGGGATGCTCCGATCTGGATGTGCTCAGTGTCCGCCTCGTCGCTACTGACCGAAGTCGCCCCGGAAGAGACCATCGAGCACGTCAAGGGCTGGCTGCGCCTGTGGGTCGCCATCCCCAACGCCGTCGCTGGCATAAAACTGCCTGAGCGCGATCTTCTTTATCGTCATCGACGAGATGCCGCGCCTCGGCTACCTCAAGCCGGTCATGGACGGCTACACCATGGCCGCCGGCAAGGGCGTCCACTTCTGGTGCTTCGCCCAGTCGATCTCGGCGCTCGATTCCACCTGGGGCAAGGAACACCGCAAGACCCTCCTGCATCTCGCCGAACTGGTCCAGATCCTGGGCTTCCCGCGCACCGATGCCGAGGGCGCGGAGGAACTCTCCAAGGCCATCGGCACCGCCACTTTCGAGGCCCGGACCGAGAACCGTTTCGGCACTATTGCCGAGAACGGCATCGTCACGGCCAACACGCAATGGCAGGCCGGTGATTCCCGCGCACCAGCCGTCGGCGGCCTTCTTCGACGCGAACTACAGCCAGTGGGACAGCGCACTGTGCGGCAACCTCAACGTGAAGGTCCGTCCCGACGGATCGCCCAGGCGACCTTGGTACTCGGAGAAAGAACAGGTCGCACTGGAAGAACTGCTGAGCCTCGGTTTCATCGACCTCTATCGCGTAGCGCCTCCCGACCCCAAGCTGGAGCCCGGCTTCACATTCGGCTTCCGATGGAACCCCGAAGGCACTTCGCGGCTCCACCTTGCACTCGCGAGCAAGAGCTTGGCAGACCGTCTCCGCAAGGCATCGATCGACTTCGATGCACGTCCCAGAAGGGACGCCGCTCCGCTCCTCGTGGAATTTGACGGCAACAACGCTAGAAGAGGCACGGACGATCGGCAATAGCAAGCGCCCCAAGACTATCCCAAGGGTTTCGGGAAACTCCGACACCGGACGTGGCGTCAGAACCGATCAGGTGTTCACCGAAACAGCCCAAGTCCATTTGTGCATTTCAGACAACACTCGTGTCTAATCGACGACATTCACACTTTGTGGCGTCTGCATCAGAGTCTTTGTAATCGAGTCTTATCGATGATCGGGTTTTCCGTCCTGACCAAATACGAACATTGAGTTGCCGCCTTAGGAGATTTTGGTATCAAAAACTGGCTGGTGAATTACCGCCGGAGTATCTTTTGGCGGGCGTTCTTTCTTCTTGTATCTTGGTTCCTTCCTTTACCGATGTCCGTCATCAAAACATTTGGGACATCTGGGCTTGTTTCTTAACGGAGGCTCTGGCTCATCCTGGTTGATGTTAAGCCGTTTGGTTGTGATGGGCCAAGCGGCGTTTTTTGATGGTCAGGTTTTTGATCTTTCTCCTTCTCTCGATGATGGCGTGGTCCCGTCCTAAGTAGACGTCGGCGGGGGTGAGGTTGGCCAGGCTTTCGTGGTAGCGGCGGTGGTTGTAGTGCTCGACGAAGGTGCCTACGCTGGCCTCGAGATCGCCCGGCAGATAGTAGTTCTCCAGCAGGACACGGTTCTTCAGGGTCTGATGCCAACGCTCGATCTTGCCTTGGGTTTGGGGATGGTTCGGTGCGCCGCGGACGTGATCCATACCCTGATCCTCAAGCCAGGCTGCAAGATCGCCGGCGATGTAGGACGAGCCGTTGTCGCTGAGGATCCGGGGTTTGTGAACGACCTCCGCGCTGCTGCAACCTGACGTTTCGAGGGCCAGCTTGAGCGTGTCGGTGACGTCTTCAGCCCGCATGGTGGTGCACAGCTTCCAGGTAATGATGTAGCGCGAGAAGTCGTCGAGGATCGTTGACAGATAGAACCAGCCCCAGCCGATGACCTTGAGGTAGGTGAAGTCGGTCTGCCACAGTTGGTTCGGGGCTGCGGTCTTGTCGCGGAACTCATCGGCTGCCTTGATGACGACGAAGGCCGGGCTGGTGATCAGGTCGTGGGCCTTGAGCAGGCGGTAGACGGACGCTTCCGAGACGAAGTAGCCCTTGGTATCGGTAAACGTCACCGCCAGTTCCCGCGGCGACAACTCCGGCTCATCGAGGGCCAGGTCCACGATCTGGCGGCGGACATCGTCGGGGATGCGGTTCCAGATCCGGCCGGGACCACCAGGCCGGCTTCGCCGAAGGCCCGGTAGCGATCGTACCACCTGTAGAATGTAGTCGCCGGAATGCCCAGCTTGTCCAGGGTGCGCCGGACCGGCAGGTGGGAGCATTCGACCAGGCGGATGATCTCCAGCTTCTCAGACGCGGGGTACCTCATGCGCCGTCTCCCCCATCCCCGATCATGCTTTTTTTTAAGCAGCCGGTTCTCCAGCACCTGTTCGGCAAGCGCCTCCTTGAGGTCATGCATCTCGCGGCGCAGGTCCTTGACCTCGCCCGAGGACGCCTGGCGGGCGGCATCTCCCGAAAGCCGCTTCTTGCCGGCCTCGAGGAACTCCTTCGACCAGCTGTAGTAAAGACTCTCTGCGATCCCCTCCCGGCGACACAGCTCGGCGATGCTGTCCTCGCCGCGCAGGCCCGACACCACGATCCGGATCTTCTCCTCAGCCGAATACTGCTTGCGCGTCTTGAGGCGAATATCCCGAACAGCTCTTTCCGCCGGGTCGTTCTTGCTCATGGATTTCTGCCTCATCTTCGTTCCCTTCGGTCACACGATGAGCCAGAAATCCTCCGTTATCCAATTACCTCAATTTATCCCATAAGCGCTGACGTCAGACAATCTGCACTGTCCATCATCAAAACAAATGGGACTGTTGAGCGTGTTTCATAGGGAGGATCTGGCTCATCTTTGTTTGATGTTAAGCCGCTTGGCTTTGATGGTTCAAGCGGCGGTTTTGGGTGGTCAGTTTTTTGATCTTTTTTTCTCTTTTCGATGATGGCGGTGTGGCGTCCAAAGTAGGCGTCGGCTGGAGTTACGTTGCCGATGCTCTCGTGGTAGCGTTGGTTGTTGTAGTGATCGACGAAGGCGCTGATCTGGTTTTCGAGATCGCCGGGTAGATAATAATTTTCAAGCAGGATCCGGTTCTTCAGCGTTTGATGCCAGCGCTCGATCTTGCCCTGGGTTTGCGGGTGATACGGTGCGCCCAGAACGTGATCCATACCGTGGTCCTCGAGCCATTCAGCCAGATCGCCGGAGATATAGGACGAGCCGTTGTCGCTGAGCAGCTTCGGCTTGTGGACGACATTGGCGCGATTGCAGCCTGAGGCTTCTAGCGCCAACTTCAGTGTTGCCGTCACATCGTCCGCCGTCATGTTGGTGCAGAGCTTCCAAGCAATGATGTAGCGGGAATAGTCGTCCAGGATGGTCGACAGGTAAAACCAGCCCCAGCCGATGACCTTGAGATAGGTGAAGTCGGTCTGCCACAGCTGGTTCGGCGCCGTGGTCTTGTCGCGGAACTCATCGGCTGCCTTGATGACCACGAAAGCGGGGCTGGTGATCAGGTCGTGGGCCTTGAGAAGCCGGTAAACCGAGGCTTCCGAGACAAAGTAGCCCCTGGTGTCCGTAAACCTGACGGCCAGTTCCCGGGGCGACAGTTGCGTCTCCTCCAGGGCAAGATCGATGATCTGCCCCCGGACATCATCCGGGATCCGGTTCCACACCCGGCCTGGGCTGCTGTTGCGATCCTCAAGACCGGCGTCGCCAAAGGCCAGAAAGCGATCGTACCAGCGATAAAAGGTGGTCTTCGGAATGCCCAGCTTGTCCAAAGTGGACCCGACGCCCAGGTGGGACTGCTCGACCAGGCGGATGATCTCCAGCTTCTCGGATGCGGGATACCTCATTCCTCGTCTCCCCCATGCCCGATCATGTTTTTTTTGAGAAGCCAGTTCTCCAGCGAAAGTTCGGCGACCAACTCCTTCAAGTCGCGCATCTCCTGGCGCAGGCCTTTAACCTCGCCCGAGGTCGCTTGGCGCCCGGTGTCGCCGGCGAGCCGCTTCTTGCCCGCTTCCAAAAACTCTTTCGACCAGCTGTAATACAGACCCTCGGCGATGCCCTCGCGGCGGCACAAGGCGGCGATGCTCTCCTCGCCGCGCAGGCCCGACACCACGATCCGGATCTTCTCCTCAGCCGTATACTGCTTGCGTGTCTTGCGGCGAATATCCCGAACCGTTCCCTCCGCCGGGTCGTTCTTGCTCATTGATTTCTGTCTCATCTTCGTTCCCTTCGGTCACTACGATGAGCCAGAAATCCTCCGGTATGCAATTACCTCAATTTGTCCCAAAGGCGCTGACGTAAGACAATCTGCACGATGACTCCAGCGTTACGGACCCGTCACTCCTACCCATCGTGTACAAGGGTGCTCGGGACTCGCACCTGCCTCAACAGTGACGTCGAAGGAGGCGAGGGTCTTTCCGGAGAGCGAGCGGGCTTCCTTGAAATGACTTGGCGGTTCGGCATCAACCACTGATGCGACCTCCATTCCGGAACCTGTCAACGACTTTGAGACACCGACGGTTTCTATTTACTGACTCGTTTCTCCTGTTGTGGAAGTGGCGGGTGGGTTGATCCAGACGGCTTCGGGAAGCGGGGCGGGTTTCGGGGTGCCGTGGACGAAGCGTTCGGGGTGAAGGGCCCAGGCGGCTTGCAGGGTACGTCCGCGCTGAGCCAGCACATCCGGTGCCCGGTGATGATGGACATCATCGGGGGTGAGCATCGCGATCCCGGCATGGCGGTGCTCGGTGTTGTACCAGGGGAAGAACGACCGGCAGAAGGCGATGGCGGCGGTAATGTCTTCGAAGCGCCCAGGGAAGCCGGGGTGATACTTCAGGGTCTTGAACTGCGCTTCGGAGAACGGGTTGTCATCGCTGACCTGGGGGCGGCTCAGAGAGCGGGTGACCCCGAGGTCGGCGAGGAGTTGGGCGGTACACTTGCTGGTCATCGGCGCGCCGCGGTCCGAATGCAGGGTGAGCACCTGGGGCTCGATGCCTTGCTTGAGACAGGTTTCCTCGATCAGCGTCGCGGCGAGCGCGGCGTTCTCCCGATCGGCAACCATCCAGCCCACGACGCAGCGGCTGAAGATGTCGAGCAAGACATAGAGGTAGAAGGACGTCCAGCGTTTGGGCCCCCGGAGCCGGGTGATATCCCAGGACCAGGTCTGGTTGGGGCCCGTGGCCACCAGCTCGGGCTTGGTGTAGCAGGGATGACTGCGCTGATTGCGCCGCTCTCGCACCGGCTGGTTCGCGGCCAGGATCCGGTATATCGTGCGCTCGGCGCACAGATACTGGCCTTCATCGAGCAGCGTCGCGACGACCTCGGCCGGTGACCGGTCGACGAAGCGCGGGCTGGCGAGCATGTCGAGGACGTGCGCGCGTTCGGACGCACACAGGGCCCGGGCGGGCGTAGGACGGGGCTGCTGATGCCCGGGAGCGGGCCTCTGACGACGGTAGAAGGAAGCCCGTGGCACCCCCAGCGCTCGGCACGCCGGCGCCACGCCGACCTGCGATGCGAGCGGCTGGACGGCCATCAGCAGTCCTTCCCGTGTTCGAGGCTGAATCCCAGCAGCCCGGCAACTTTTCCCTGGACGTCCAGGATCGTATGGGCGGTGTGCAGCTCCTTCTCCAGCCGAGCCACTTTCGCCTCGAGCTCGTGCACCTTCGCGCTGAGGGGGTTGCGCTCGGCGGGCTTCCGACCGCGTTTGCTCGGGGTCAGGCCTTGAAGCGACCCTTCACGCCGCGCCCTGCGCCATTCCGTCAGATGGGAGCTGTACAGCCCCTCGCGGCGAAGCAGCCGGCCCACCCTCGCCGGGCTGCGTGCAGCTCTCTGCCTCCTCCAGAATCCGCAGTCGATACTGCGCGGTGAACTTGCGCCTCTTCGGCTTGGCCACGACCTCCGGGTCCGGCGTTGGCCGTGCGTGGCTGGCTCCGGCTCCGGGGGCCTCGTCGCGACGCTCCTCGACCCCCAAGGCCGGAGCGTCCATCTCTTGCAATGTCATCGATTCTCTCTCTGCGGTCATTGGTATTCACCTCCACCGCCCTACAGCAATTCCAAGGGGGGCCGGTGTCTCAGTGAGGTTGGCAGAGAGGGATTCCATGGCGGTCAAGTGTGCCCGTAACCGCGGTCGAATAGAATCAGAACGACGGATAAACCGGTGTTTCCATCATCGGCCAGCGAGTCAGGTCCTATTGATGATCTTCACCGGTTCTACGACTGCATAGGACGCGCCAGCGCTATGGAGTGACCCCCTAACAGTGGTCCAGCTTTGTTAAGAGAGTGGAGTGCGCCCCTATGTTCGGACAGGATCACTCGGCGGCCTTGACCGTATGCCGGGCATGTTGATCCTCGAACTGTACCGGGCTCAGATATCCGAGCGCGGAGTGGAGACGTCGTGAGTTGTAGACCTCATCGATTGTCTGATGTCAGCGCCTTTGGGACAAATTGAGGTAATTGCATACCGGAGGATTTCTGGCTCATCGTAGTGACCGAAGGGAACGAAGATGAGACAGAAATCAATGAGCAAGAACGACCCGGCGGATGGAACGGTTCGGGATATTCGCCGCAAGACACGCAAGCAGTATACGGCTGAGGAGAAGATCCGGATCGTGGTGTCGGGCCTGCGCGGCGAGGAGAGCATCGCCGCCTTGTGCCGCCGCGAGGGCATCGCCGAGGGTCTGTATTACAGCTGGTCGAAAGAGTTTTTGGAAGCGGGCAAGAAGCGGCTCGCCGGCGACACCGGGCGCCAAGCGACCTCGGGCGAGGTTAAAGGCCTGCGCCAGGAGATGCGCGACTTGAAGGAGTTGGTCGCCGAACTTTCGCTGGAGAACCGGCTTCTCAAAAAAAACATGATCGGGCATGGGGGAGACGAGGAATGAGGTATCCCGCATCCGAGAAGCTGGAGATCATCCGCCTGGTCGAGCAGTCCCACCTGGGCGTCGGGTCCACTTTGGACAAGCTGGGCATTCCGAAGACCACCTTTTATCGCTGGTACGATCGCTTTCTGGCCTTTGGCGACGCCGGTCTTGAGGATCGCAACAGCAGCCCAGGCCGGGTGTGGAACCGGATCCCGGATGATGTCCGGGGGCAGATCATCGATCTTGCCCTGGAGGAGACGCAACTGTCGCCCCGGGAACTGGCCGTCAGGTTTACGGACACCAGGGGCTACTTTGTCTCGGAAGCCTCGGTTTACCGGCTTCTCAAGGCCCACGACCTGATCACAAGCCCCGCTTTCGTGGTCATCAAGGCAGCCGATGAGTTCCGCGACAAGACCACGGCGCCGAACCAGCTGTGGCAGACCGACTTCACCTATCTCAAGGTCATCGGCTGGGGCTGGTTTTACCTGTCGACCATCCTGGACGACTATTCCCGCTACATCATTGCTTGGAAGCTCTGCACCAACATGACGGCGGACGATGTGACGGCAACACTGAAGTTGGCGCTAGAAGCCTCAGGCTGCAATCGCGCCAATGTCGTCCACAAGCCGAAGCTGCTCAGCGACAACGGCTCGTCCTATATCTCCGGCGATCTGGCTGAATGGCTCGAGGACCACGGTATGGATCACGTTCGGGGCGCACCGTATCACCCGCAAACCCAGGGCAAGATCGAGCGCTGGCATCAAACGCTGAAGAACCGGATCCTGCTTGAAAATTATTATCTACCCGGCGATCTCGAAAACCAGATCAGCGCCTTCGTCGATCACTACAACAACCAACGCTACCACGAGAGCATCGGCAACGTAACTCCAGCCGACGCCTACTTTGGACGCCTGTCAACGGCGGAGCAAAATTAGTCCACCCAGGCGGAGTAAAACTAGTCCACTTAACGTTATGCGGTACGCGGTGTTGGGGGGTTGTCCCGGTAGTCCATAGGAGGGACCCGCGCTGCTTCGTGTAGCGCTTGCGTTACGCGGAGCGAAGCAGCGTGGGAGGTTCCTGTGGACCCACCGGGTCAACCATTGCACCGGCGGTTAAGCAGGTATTTTGGGGAATTTCCGCCGTTTTTGGCTTTGGTTGAGACGATAGCTCTCGCCGTTCATTTCCAGGATATGGACATGGTGGGTGAGGCGGTCCAGCAAAGCCCCGGTCAGGCGTTCCGAGCCGAATATCTCCGTCCACTCATCGAACGGCAAGTTGGAGGTCACCAGGATCGAGCCCCGCTCGTAGCGCTGGCTGAAGACTTCGAACAGCAGCTCGGCGCCGGTCTTCGAGAGCGGCACGAAGCCGAGTTCGTCGATGATCAGAAGGTGATACTTTGCCAGTTGCTTCTGCAGGCGCAACAGGCGTTTTTCATCCCTGGCCTCCATCAGTTCATGAACCAGGGCAGCGGCCGTGAGGAAGCCGACGGAGAGCCCCTTTTGGCAGGCCGCCAGACCGAGACCGAGGGCGATATGGGTCTTGCCGGTTCCGCTGTTGCCGAGCGCGATGATATTCTCACGACGCTCGACGTATTCGCATCGCGCCAACTCCAGAACCAGCATCTTGTTGAGCGATGCGATGGCCTTGAAGTCGAAGCTGTCGAGGCTTTTGACGGCGGGGAACCTGGCCTGTCTGATCCGCCGCTCGACCATGCGGCGCTCACGGTCGATCAGTTCCAACTCGGTCAGACGGACAAGATACCGCACATGGTCGGCGCCCTCGGTGGCGCATTGGCGGGCCAGCTTGTCGTATTCGCGCAGGAACGTCGGCAGTTTCAGGGTCTTGAGGTGATGGGCCAGCAACACTTGCGGCGTATCGGTCATGACGCGCCTCCACCCAACAAGCTCATATAACTGGCGGCGGCCGTGGTCGCCACGTTGGCCCGAGGCAGGTAGGGATAGATATCCAGGTCGAGTTTGGGCGGGCGTCGCTCGATACGGCACAGCACAAGGTGTTTGACGGCGTCGTAGCCGATCGCACCCAGGCGCAGGGCGTCCTTCACCGCGCCGTGAAGCACCTCGAGATCGAAGGTCTCCAGAAGCCGAAGGACCTGGACGTATTCCCGCTTGCCGGCCTTGCCCATGCGCGCCTCCAGGAGACGGCGCAGGGTTGGGAAGGCATCAGGCAGTTCCCATCCGGCTAGCGGCGCGGCCTGATCCAGGGCGCCGATCTTGTGCTCCAGCAAAGGCAGGTAGTGGATCGGATCGAAGACCATATCTTCCCGGTCGTAGGAACGGGGGTGTCGGGCAATGATCCCGGCGCCGCAACCGATAACCACCTCGTGGACATAGCCACGGATCCAGACTTCCTGATGGCCGTAGGCGACGGGCACGGAATAGTCATTCGTCCGGTAGCGCACCAGGGACAGCGAGTTGACCCGCGTGCCCTGCTTGTCGCACGCGTCGAACGGTGCCGGCAGTGGCCTCTTCAACGCTTCGCGGTCACGCACAAACCGTTCGCCGATGCTCTCGCGGTGGCCGCGCAGGACGTTGCCTTGCCGGTTGCGGCATTGCTCTTCCAGGTGGCCATTGAAGGCGTCCCAGCTCGCGAACCGGGGAAGCGGCGTCATGAAGTTCCGCCGGGCATAGCCGACCACCCCCTCCACATTGCCTTTGTCGTTACCCTTGCCGGGACGGCCGTAGCGGTCCTCGAAGAGGTAATGGGACTGCAGCCCGCTGAACGGCCGCGTTCGTTGCCGCGTGCCATCTGACAAGATGCGCGACACCAGACACTTGTCGTTGTCGTAAAGAATCGATTGGGGAACGCCGCCGAAAAAAACAAAGGCTCTGTTGTGCCCGTCCAGCCAGGCCTCCGTCGTCGCCGCCGGGTAGGCCGCAACGAAGCAGGCATCGCTGTGGGGAAGTGTCATGACGAAAAAATGCGCCCGATACTTGACGCCGGCGATGATCGCATCCGCCTCGCCAAAGTCCGCTTGAGCATGGCCCGGAGGATGTGACAACGGCACAAACATCTCACGCCGACGAAGGCGCCGTTCCCGAACGTAATCCTTCACGATGGTCTCTTTGCCCGTAAAGCCATGTTCGTCGCGAAGGCGCTCGAATATACGCTTCGCCGTGTGGTGCTGCTTACGGTGAACCGTTCGGTCCTCCTCCAGAATACGGTCGATGATATCCGTGAAGGGGGCCAGTTTCGGGCGTTTCGGTGGCTGGCGTCGCCGATATCCCGGCGGTTCCGAATGCCGCAGCATCTTCCTCACCGTCTCGCGCGCAATGCCAAACCGACTTGCCGCCTCTCGCTGGCTCAGACCATCAACATGGCAGGCCAGCCGAACGCGCAGATATAGGTCCACGGTGTACATCCTCCCGCCTTCCATCTCAAAAAAGATCGAAGGCTACAGGTGGCAGAGTTTTACTCCGCCCGCGGCTGGGAAATCCCGCCGCTTCCGTGGACTAATTTGTCACCGCCGTTCTCACTCTAGAGGCCGAACCCTCACCCCTCTTGAAGTCGATGTAAAAGGCGAAGTCTGCCTTAGGTGGTTCAGGCTTTTTTGTCGTGAGAATTATCTCAGCCATGGCCTTCCCTCCCAAGCCAACCTACGGACCAGCATAGTCCATCACTATTTCGTACGTCAGGGGATAATCATGTAAATTTTTAACCAATTTCATGCGTGAAATTTTAACTAAACAGAGCCCGGACCCACTTGCACGAGGTCCGCGGCCACATCGGGAAGTCATCAGAGCATGGTCGCCCCCATCTCCATCATTCCGATGGATGTCAGAACGCTCAGCGCGTTCTACACGACCGGCGCCTCGCTTGGCACCGCGCGCCATGCCGAAATCCTCAGAAACGGCGTACTCAAGGATCTCTTGAATCAGGCCGACGTGGGCGTGCTGCCGCCGTGGGAGCTGCCGCCGCCTGCGCCCGACCGCTCCCTTCTCGACCGCATCTTCTCGCGCCAGCCGCTGTTCAATCTCAATGATCCGCTGTTCGCCCGCGACAATGTCGATGATGCGTTCAAGAACCTCTTCTCGCTTTACAAGGGGCTCCTGCGCGTCAAGGAGCTCACCGAGTTCGCCACCACCTCGGACGCGGACAGCTTGTGCACCGTCCTCGACCGCCAGTTCCAAACGCTCATCGGCGAAACCAAATCCTATGTCGAAGGCCTGAGCTTCGAGGACATCACTCTGGTGTCAGGGATCAAGGCCGATACCCTGACTTCGACGGTCGAGTTGCCCAGCACCAAGCTCTCTGTCGTGCATTTCGGCGCCGTCATCACCGACGACCGCACCACCGCGATCCCCGGCCTCACCGGAACGGAGCAGTTCACCTTCGCGGTGACCAACAGCTCGGGCAGCACGACCAACGTCGTGGTCGATCTGGCGAACGTCAGCGGCACCCTCAGCATCGACAACATCGTGGATGAGATCAATTCGCAGCTCTCGGCCGCCGTTGTCGGCACGCGGGTCGCCACCCAGCGCGACAGCGAGTTCGTCTACCGCATCCGAATCGACGTGAGCTCCGGCGAGACGCTTTCCCTGAGCGCCGACGCGGCGACCGAATCGGCCGCGGTTTATGTCGCCGGTTCGTTCGGCTCGGGCTCGCTGGGCGGCGGCTTCGCCCTCAAGCTCGACGATCTTGCGGCGGCCGACCCCAACGAGGCGTTCCGGACCTCGATCAACGTCACCGATTCGAACGAACGCGCCTATGGCACGGCCGTGGACAGCGACGGCAACGTCTATGTCGTGGGCAGCACCGGAGGCAATCTCGACGGCCAGATCAACAACGGCAGCGACGATGTCTACCTGATCAAATACGACGCCGCGGGCCAGGAGATCTATACCCGCCTCCTCGGCTCCGCCGGCAATTCAGCGGGTTTCGCCGTCGCGGTCGACAGCGAGGACAATGTCATCGTCGCCGGCCAGACATCCGGCCTTTTGACCGCATCGTCGTTCGGCGGCGGCTACGACACGTTCGTCACCAAGTTCGACTCGGAAGGCCAGGAACAGTTCACGCGCCAGGCCGCGCCGTTCGCCGATGACGGCGCGCTCGCCCTCACCATCGACAGCTCCAACAACATCTATCTCGCGGGCTTCGCGCGCGGCTCGGTCGGCGGCGAGACTTTCGGCGGCGCCTCGGACGCCTTCTTCACCAAGCTCGATTCGAGCGGCACGCTGGTTTACAACGAGCAGTTCGGCGATTCGGGCGACGAGAGAGCGACCGCCATCACGGTCGACAATGCGGGCAACGTCTATGTCGCTGGCACCGACGACGGCAACGGCTTCGTGCGCAAGTACGACGATTCCGGCGGCACCCCGTCGCTGACCTTCTCGGCGGACCTCGGCTCGCTCGGCACCGACGGCGATGTGACCGGGATGGCCCTCGATTCAGCCGGTGATGTCCATATCGGGGGCTACACCACCAACACCGCGCTCTCAACCACCGTTACCAATGCCCATAGCGGTGGAACGGATGCCTTCATCCTACGGGTCGACGATCAGGGTGCGACCGCCAGTGTTAATCGCGTCACCTATGTCGGGACTTCGTCGACCGATCGCGGCTTCGGTCTCGCGATCGACACGTCCACAAATGATGTCTACGTCTCTGGGTCAACGGCTGGTCAGTTTGTTGGCGAAACGCAAGAGGCGGCGACCGACGGGTTTATCGCTAAAGTCGACAGCGCGGGTGCGATCGATTTCACCCATCAGTTCGGCGGCTCGTTCGAACATTTCGGCAATGCCATCGCCTTCGACGCCGACAGCACCGACGTGCTCTCGCGCCTCGGCCTCGGCAACGGCGAGACCCCCGGTGATTCGGCGGAGACCGTGATCGCCGTGACCACCGTGCGGCCCGATCAGTTCTTTGCCATCTCCGTCAATGGCGGGGCGGCGGTGAAGGTCACCATCGAGGACGACGATTCGCTCGGCTTTCTCGTCTTCAGGATCAACCAGATTCTCGGCACCAAGGGCCGCGCCTCGATCGAGGACGACCTCGGCGTCAAAAAGCTGCAGATCAAGGCGCTCGACGGCAACGAGATCGAAATCCTCGCCGGCGCGGATGGCTTCGATGCCCTCGGCGGCCTCGGGCTCACGCCGGCCCGGCTGTTCGGCGAGCCGGCCGACGAGAACGACGTCGAGAGCGCGACGGTCTCCGCCTTCGCGCTTGGCATCATCGATGGCTTGAGCGTGCTCGACAAGACCAAGGCCGCGGATGCCGACACCATCATCAACAATGCGCTGCGCGAAATTCGCGAGGCCTTCCGCTTCATCACCGAAGGGCCGAAGCCCGAGTTCGAAGATCCGGGTTCGGCCTCAGCGCTCATCCTGAAGCAGATCGCCGCGCTCGAGGCGGCGCTTGCGCGCATTCAGGCGTTCAGCGCGCCGACGCTCTCCAGAAACTCCAGCCTCTTCAACTTCGTCATCTAGGCGCGAGCACACGCCCGCGTTCCGCCGCCCCGCGCGAGGAGGCCCGGCCCCGGCACAAATTCCTGGCTCGCCTGATTCGAGCGGGTTACAACAGCGTCATCGGTCCGCCGGGCGCGGACATCGAGAATAGCCGACCAGGGAGGCTTATATGAAGATTACCCCGATTCACCCGGGCACACCGAAGCCCGAGCACAACATGCCCTTTGTCCCGGCCTTCGAGGTCCAGGGCGGGCGCACGCTGTGGCTCTCCGGCATGGGGCCGCTGCCGATCTACCACAAGCATCCGCACGATCCCGTCGAGGAAGCCAAATGGTACGAAGGTGATTTTCGCGACCAATGCGAAAAGACCTTCAAGAACATCAAATCGATCCTCAACGCGGCCGATGCCGATCTCACCCACATCGTCAAGATGACTCACTATCTTGTCGACGTGTTTCGCGACCAGGACGCGCTGAACGAGGTCACCTGGGAGCTGTTTGGGCGCGAACGGATGCCGCCGCGCACGTTGATCGAAATTCCCTCGCTCGCGCACAAAGACATGCTGCTGGAGATCGACGTCATCGCCCAGGTGCCCTGATGAGCATTGTTCCGACAGTAACTAGCTTTTTGCGATGCCCGGACGCCTTAACTCGGCGATTTGGGCCTCCGCAGCATGCGGAGATGGATTTTTGCTCGTCCGGGCGCGTTCCCTGGATCGGTTGACCGCGTCATCGACGTTGTTGTCAGAACGGCCGGACAGTGCCATATATGCCTTATTATTATGGCGGTGGCCGGTTTAGGAGAATGCCTTGAGAATGATCGTCGTTCGCGCCCATTGGGACCCGGAGTCAGAGGTGTGGGTCGCCATGAGCGATGATGTGCCGGGACTCGTCACGGAGGCGGAAACCCAGCGTGAGCTGGTTGAAAAGCTCCACGTCATGATCCCCGAGCTTCTCGAGGATGGCAACGGGAACGATTACGACGCTGGTGAAACGCCCGAAATTCCTGTCGTGATCATGTCCGAACAGTTCGAAAAAATAAGGTTGCGCGGCCCTAGACCGGCCTAGAATTCCTTTTCCAATCCTGCCTGCTTCAAAATGCCGTTTGCTGTGTGGCGGGATTTAATCTTGCTATCGACTGTGAGCTTACGTTCCGTGATTGGGCTATACCAAATCTCGTGATCGCCCTTCCCTTGCCTTAGAGTCGGTTTCGAAAGTCATGCGGCTCGGGCCAATCTGCGGACGAGGAGCATGACGGAGGCGGCGTAGAGGAAGGCGCGGGCCGAGGCGATGGTGGCCTCGAAGTCCTTTGCCAGTCGCCGGTTGCGGTTGATCCAGGCGAAGAAGCGCTCCACGACCCAGCGGCGCGGTTGGACGGCGAAGCCGACCTGATCGGGGCTTTTGCGCACGATCTCGACGGCGATCACGGCGATCACGGTGGCCGTGGCGACCTTCTCGCCGGCGTAGCCGCTGTCGGCAAAGACCTTCTCGATGAACGGAAACGAGCCGCGTGAGGCGCACAGCAGCGACCCGCCACCATCGCGGTCCTGGATACTCGCCGGATGCGCCTCGAGCACGAGGCCGCGCCCGTCGGTGTCGACCAGCGCGTGGCGCTTGCGCCCCTTGATCTTCTTGCCCGCATCGTAGCCGCGGGGGCCACCAGCCTCGGTTGTCTTGACGCTCTGGCTGTCGATAATCGCGCCGCTCGGGCTGGCCTCGCGTCCGACCCGCTCGCGATCGGCCATGACCAGAGAGTGATTGATCTTCTCAAGGAGGCCGTCGTCGCGGAACTTGGCGAACCAGCGATAGATCGTGCCCCACGGTGGCAAATCGCTTGGCAGCAAGCGCCAAGGGCAGCCAGCCCGCATCACGTAGAAAATGCCGTTGACGATCTCTCGCATCGGCCATGACCGGGGCCGTCCCGTGCCATGAGCCGGAGGCAAATGAGGCTCGATCACAACCCACTCCGCATCGGTCAAATCAGTCTGATAACGCAGCGTCTTGCGGCTATGCTGCTCTCGGGTGGTCGGCGTCCACATGGCGGCTCCATATCGGTCTCAGCAACCTCCTTGGAATCACATCGACACCGGCCACTCAACCCCTTTCGAAACGGCCTCTTAGGAAATGGCAACCTGCATCGCTGAGTTCCCTTTTCACCTCTGCCGAACAGTCGCCCACTGCACTGAACAGTCGTTATTCGTCAGGTTCATCACCGAGCCCGTCACAGACCGAGCTCGAGCACGCCCTCCTTGGCGCGCGAGCAGCAGATCATGATCCAGGTGTTCTGCGCCTTGATCTCCTCGCTCAGGAAATGATCGCGGTGATCGGGCTCGCCAGCCACAAGCTGCGTCGCGCAGGTGCCGCAGATGCCCTCCTCGCAGCTGCTCTCAAGGTCCATGCCGTAGTCGTTGCGTAGCACGTCGAGGATCGAGCGGTCGGCCGGGATGTCGATGGTCTCGCCGGTGCTCTGGAGTTTCACCTGGAACGGCCGGTTATCGACATCGTCCGCCTCGGGCGGCGCCGTAAAGTACTCGAAATGGACGGCGTCCGCCGGATAGGCCGGCGCGGCCGCCTGCTTTACGGCCTCCATCAGGCCGCCGGGCCCGCAACAATAGAGATGCGCGCCTTGGGGCCGGGTGGCGAGCAAGGACCGGAGGTCGAGCCCCTGCTCGGGGATGCCGTTGTCATGAACGATCTCCACGCGCCCGGCGAACGGTGGGCGCGCGAGCGGGTCCATGAAGGCCGTCTGTTCCGGCGTCCGCGTGCAGTAATAAAGCCGATAATCGGCGTCGATCACTTCGAGCCTGCGCACCATGGCCAGGATCGGCGTGATCCCGATGCCGCCTGCGATAAGCAGGTGCTGATCGGCTCCCTCCTCCAGGGGAAAGTTGTTGCGCGGGACGCTGATGGGAAGGAGATCGCCCACCTCGACGGTATCGTGGAACGCCACGGAGCCGCCGCGGCCGTGCTCCTCGCGCAACACCGCGATCACATAGCGGCGGCTCTCGCAAGGATCGTTGCAGAGCGAGAACTGGCGGATGCGCCCGGCGGGATCGTCCCGATCGACGTGCACATCGACATGGGCGCCGGCCTCGAAGGGGGGTAGCGGCGCACCCGCCGGATCGACCAGCTCGTAAGAGCTGATGTCCTCAGCCTCGCGGGTGATCGTCTGCACCCGAACCGTCAGCTTGTCCACCGCCATGTGTTCATCCCGGGGGATCGATACCTCGCCTCGTCCCAACGACATAATACGCTTCGCCGTCCCCGGCAAGCGATTGGCAGGGATCAATCATCTGGTAAAATTGCAACAAAAAGGGCCCGGGCAAGCCGGGCCCTTTCATGGCGATCGGCGCCTTACTCCGCCGCTGCCGCCGCATATTCCGCCGGCAGCTCCATGTTGTAAAAGCCCACCGCATTGGTCAGCGAGATCTTCTCGAGCGAATCCTTATCGAGATGGCCGAACTTCTCGTCGATGATCTTGTGCGAGTTGGGGTAGGTGCAGCGCGGATGCGGGAAATCGGAGCCCCACATCAAGGTGTTGATGTCGAGCAGGTCCATGGCTTTTTCGAGATAGGGATCATCGATCACGCCCTGATAGACGCGGCCGAGGTACTCCCTGACGGTGTGCTTGCGTTTCTCGCCGCCGATCATCGGCGTGAAGATATCCTGCGCCTGCTCGGCGCGGAACATCCAGTAGGGCAGCCAGGAGATCTCGTATTCGCCGAGCACCAGCCGGAGATTGGGGAAGCGGTCCATGATGCCGCCGAACATGAACTCGTTGGCGAGCACGATGGGCCCATCGGTGAAGATCTCCATCAAGAACCGGGTCACGTCCTTGGTCTCCTCGCCGAACAGCGTGAAGGGGTCCTGCTTGTTGCCGGTCACGATATGGAGCATGACCGGCATCGAGGCTTCCTCGGCGCGCGCCCAGAAGGGATCGTAGACCTTGTCCTGATAGGGCGGCCATTCGGGTCGGGTGTCGACATTGGGCATGACGCAGCTCATGCCCTTCTTGATCACCCGGCCGAGCTCCTTCACCGCCCAGTCGGGATTCTCCATGTGAATCATCGCCGTGCCGTAGAGGCGCTTGGGCGCCTGGCTGCAATACTCGGTCAGCCAGTCGTTGAAGACGGCGCAGCAGTCGCGCACCATATCGTCATCTCGTGCGCGCAACGCCAGCATCATGGTGGTAGCACAGAGCAACTCGCCATAGACGCCGTCCTCGTCGAGGCACCCGAGGCGGAAAGCGGGGTCCCTGTTGGCCTTGTCGAGCTTCACGACGGTCTCGTCATCGACATCCAACGCCCCGGCCAGATTGACGTGTTCGATGCCGGTGTAGAGGAACGTTCCTTTTTCGCCGCCGCGCTCGTTCACGACGCGCGGGATATTGTCTCCGTACTTGGCGCCGAGCGGCTTGCTCCACAAATCATCCGGCTCGACCACGTGCGAATCCGCCGAAATCACCCATCTCTTCGCCATCATTCCTCTCCTTCGAGAACCCCGAACGCCGTTATGCGCCGCAGCCCTGGCCGCAACTCCGACTATAAAACAGTCTGGCGCCTCACAACAGGGCTGTCAGGCCGCCATCGATGGTGAGCACCGCGCCGTTGACGAACGCGGCGGCGTCGGAGGCGAGAAACACGCCGATGCCGCCAATGTCCTTCGGATCGGCCCAGTGGCCGACGGGTGTGCGCTCCGTGGCCAGGTTGTAGAACGGCATAGCCTCTTCGCTCGGCGGTTCGCCCTCGGTGAACGCGCCGCCGAGGCCGGTGTGGAAGAAGCCCGGCGAGATCGCATTGCAGGTGACGCCCTGGGGCCCGAGCTCGACGGCGATCAAGCGAGTGAGGCCGACAAGCCCTGCTTTCGCCGCGGTATAGGCGGGCGTGGTGGGAAAAGCCACGTCTGCGCCGGCGATCGAGGAAATGTTGATGATGGTCCCCTTGCCGCGCTCGACCATGTGGCGGCCCGCTTCGCGGGCGAGCACGAATGCGCCTGTCAGGTGAATGCCGATGAGCCGATCCCACATGTCGAGCGGATATTCGGTGAACGGCGCGTACTCCGCCGTGCCCGCGTTGTTGACCAAGACATCGAGATGACCGCGATCATCGATCACGGATTTCACGCCGGCGATGCAGGCGTCGGAATCGCTCACATCGAACGGCAAGGACGACGCCGACAGGCCGGCGGAGGTCAGCTCCTCAGCCTTCGCCGCTATGGTTTCCTCATGGCGCCCGTTGAGCACGACATGGGCGCCGTGCTCGGCCATGGCCCGCGCCATGGCGAAGCCGAGTCCGCGCGAGCCGCCGGTCATGAGGATGACCTTGCCATCGAGCGAAAAAAGATCGGACATGACGAATGCTCCTCCCCCTTTTTCATGTTGTGCGCCGAGAAATCACGCTGGCCGCCCGAGAAAGAATCGAGGGGACCCCTCAGAGCCCCCTCGACAACAACCTTCAGGGGTCAGGACAGGGGAATAAGAATACCCCCTCTCCCAAAGACCTCCGTTCACGCTACTCCGCCGCGATCGAGCGAATCGAGTTCGACAGCTCGGCGACACGCTCCTGCGAGTAGGTATCGCTCCACATATCGTAGGAGAACGCGTTCACCTGGCTCGCATCGACCTCATGGGTACTCACCGACACCGGCTCGCCGCCGAGCAGAATCTGCTTGAAACGGGACTTGTCCAGCAGGTGAGAGATGTTCTCCAAAGGATTACCGTCGAGCACCAGGATGTCGGCGTGGCGACCGACCTCGATCGCGCCCACCTTGTCGCCATCGTTGAGATAAGGCGACTGGTTGGAGGTCGCCGTCCTGATCGCCTCAGCCTCGGTCATGCCGAGGAACTTGACGTAGAGCACGAGCTCCTTGGCGTGCCACTCGCCGTAAGGCGTAATCGCGAAGCCCGAATCCGTGCCGGCGACCATCGGCACGCCCGCCTTGTGCGCAACCGAGAGGTTCTCGAACGCCGCCTCGGCCTCGATCCGGCAATAGTCCGCCCAGGCGCCGCCCGCTCCGTCATGGGGCTGGGAGAACTCGTAGTTGTTCACCAGGAGCGTGAGCGTCGGGCAAATGGCGCAATCGTTCGCCAGGATCGCCTCGAGGCATTCGTTGTCCATGTAGGAGGCATGGAAGATGACATCAACCCCGGCGCGGGCGGAGTAGAGCGTCGATTCCTTGCCGCGGGCATGCGTGATGACCCGTTTGCCGAGGCGATGCGACTCGGTCACCATGTTACTCAGCTCATCCTGACTGAACGATGCAATCAGGCCCGAATACTCGGAGACGCCATTGGGCTGGAGCGCCATGTCGCCGTCCATGGCGAACTTGATGGCATCGACGCCGTCCTTGACCTGACAACGGATCTCCTCGATCGCCTCGTCCGGGCTCCGCACCACATGGCCGATCGAGGTTTCGGGCTGGCCGATCCAGGTGGGGTACCAGTCGGTCAGGCCCTGGCGGCTGGTCACATAGGGGCCGGTGGTGGTGATGCGGGGACCTTCAAAGAGGTTGGCGTTGATGGCGTTGCGGATCGAGAGCTCGACACGCGAGGATCCGCCCGGGTTATTCATCGAGGTGTAGCCGGCGAGCAACACGCGCTGGGCCATGAACATGCCGCGCAGGGCGCGGAACTCGACCGGCGCGTAAAAGTCGATATCCTCCTCGCAGCGCGCGTTGCCGTAGGAGAGATGGACGTGATAGTCCGACATGCCCGGCATCACGAACCACTGCGAGTGATCGACGACTTCTTCGCCATTAGGCTTGGGCGCCTTCGCCGTCGGCCCGACATAGCTGATGACGCCGTCTTCGATGACGATAGTCTGGTCTTTCTTGCCCTCGTCACCGAGGCCGTCGAACAGGGTTCCGCAACGGATATGCTTCCTCATCGAATCCTCCAAATTCTCTTTTCAACCGCTCATCGCGGCCGGAATTGCCCGAAGTCTAGCAGCCTTTCCGCGGGCCGCCATCCTGGATTCGCGCCCCACTCGCCGCGTCAACCGAAGAGCCCTCGCGTGGCATGCAGGAACTTTTTCGGCTGATCGAGCGAGGGTCCGTGGCCACAATGGGCGAGCCGGACCAGATCAGCGGTCGGGATCGCCTTGGCGAGCGGCAACGCCGTCTCCTCGAAGGGCAGCCCGCGATCCTTATCGCCATGCAGGAACACCACCTCGCACTTGATCCGCTTGATCTGGGCGGGCGTGAGCACCGCCTTGTGGATGTAGCGCTGCTTTTGGCCCTTGAACATCTTGCTGAAGTAACCGCCGTAATCGCCCGCGTGCAACACCTTGAGCCGGTCCTTGACGAACTCATCGGTGATGATCGAGGGATCGGCGACGACGCCCGAATAGGCAGTGCGGAAATCCGCTTCGGTCTTGGGGAACGTCCAGCCGGCGCGGAGATACTTGTTGAGCTGGAACGGCGCCCCCATGGTGCCGGTGACCAAGAGCTTGTCGATCTTCCGGTTCTGGCCCGCGAGCCACAGCCCGACCGAGCCCGAGAGAGAATGGCCGATCACGCCCATGGGGCCTTTCTTCGACAGCCGATCGAGGAAAAACTGCGCCTGGCGGCGCCACATCGGCACGTCGAAATATGGTTCCTTCGGCTTGCGGCCGGATTGCCCGAAACCGACCATGTCGTAGGCCAACACGCGGTAGCGGCGCGACAGTGGGCCGAGGACAAGGCCGAAATTACCGAGCGACGAAGCACCTGGCCCGGAGCCGTGCATCACCAGAATCGGATAACCCTTGCCGCCCTCGTAAAACCGCACTGGGATCCCTTCGAACTTCACCGTCTTTTCCTTGAGCGCCATGGTCTCCCCTCCCCTCAGCCGAACAGCAATTTCGCGACGGACATGAACTTCTCGGGGTACTCCAGTGCCGGACCGTGGCCGCAGCGGGCGACGCCGTAGAGATCGGCCTGGGGGATCAACTTCGTCAGCTCGATCGCCTGCGCCTCGAACCCGGTCGCGTTGTCCTCGCGGCCGTGCAGGAAGGTGATGTCGCAGGTGAGCTTGGCCAGATCATCCTCTTTGATTACGGTCTGATCGAGCAGGGCTTGGCGGTCGCCGGCGAACATCTTCTCGTGGTATTCGCGAAACCCCGGCGTCTGCAGGATCGCCATGCGATTGTCGAGGAATTCGTCGGTGATGTGCTCGTGATTGAAGATGATGAGCTCCATGACCTCGCGCAGCTGCTCACGGGATTCAGGGTAGCTCCACACGCCGCGGCCCGTCGGGTTGATCTTGACCGGCCGGCCCACGCACCCGGTAATGAGGAGTTTGGTCACGCGCTCATTGGCGAGCGCGAGGCGGAAGGCGAAGACGGTCGCAAGCGAATGGGCGACAATGCCGACCGGCCCAGCGGGGAAGCGATCGACCAGGAACTGGCCCTGCCGGGTCCACAAATCGATATCGAAATAGGGCTCCTCGGTCTTCTTGCCTGAGAGGCCGAATCCGATCATATCCGTGAGCACGACATGATAGCTCTCGGCCATCGGCTCCATGACGTTTTTCCAGTTGCCGATCGTCGAAGCGCCCGGACCGGAACCGTGCAGAAGGACGACCGGAAAGCCCGTGCCGCCCTCCCAGCAGTGGATGGTGGTTGATTCGAAATCGAGGTCGTATTCCTTGAGCGCCACTTGATCCCCCTCCTGTGTAGTCGTGCGGGCTAGCCTAGCAACGATCGGCTCATCGTGCACCGCGCCCGGTCAGAACGGCGGCTCGCGCAGCCACTGCCTGATCTTCTGAACCCACGCATTGTCCTCGAACTTGAGGCTGCGCGCCGTGTCCCAATGGTTGAACATGGGCCAAACGTGGTGCTCGAGGTGGCCGGTTTGCCCCTCCAGCGCGGCCTTGAACTCCTCGGAGGAAGGTATCACCTCCTCAACGTCCTCGGTGCCCCATATGACGTAAAACGGTGTGGTGTTGCCATCGACCAGGCGCAACGGGCTGAAGGCCGCCGCATCGGCAGGGTCATCCAAGGTCTCGGCGATCACCCGTTCGACGATCGAGCCCGGGGTCGCCCTGGCATCGGCGAAATCGTAAATGCCGCTGACGGGACAGCACGCCTTGATCGCATTCTCCGGCAGGCCACGCGCGTGGATCAAGTCGCGCCGGAGGACGACCAGCGCGGCAAGGTGGCCGCCCGCCGAGTGACCGCCGATCACGATGCGCGCCTGATCGCCACCCATGTCGGGGGCCAAGCGGCGAACCAGCGCCACGGCATCGACGCAATCGTTGAGCATGTCGGGGAGCTTGGTGTGCGGCGCCAGGCGATAGGAGACGGAGGCGAAGATCGCCGGCAGACTGATGATCGCCGGCGCCATGAAGCCCATCCACTCCTTGAAGCCGTTGCGCCAGCCGCCGCCATGAAGAAAGCAGAGGATCGGCAAGTCATGCTCGCCGTCCCCGCGGGGCAGGTAGAAATCCACCTTCTGGAAGTAGTCCTCGCCGTAAGGAACATCGAGGCACGTGCGGTGGGCCTGCTGCACCTTTTGCGATGCGGCGAGCGCCCAGGCGGCGAAGTCCTCCGCGCCGCGGCTCAAAAGCGGCGGCATCTCGGGCAGATCAGCAAACGACATCGCGTTCGCCAATCACGCCCGTTTCCGGCGAGCGCGCTCCCCGAACTACGGAGCGGGCGGCTACCGACGAGAACGAAATCACGACGGCAGTTTGTCCATCCACTCGCGCATCTTTGCGATCCACGGGCTGTCCATGTTGCCTTGTTCCAGGTTGGCCTCGAAATGATCGAGCACCGGCCAGACATGATTATCCACCCGGGCCGGGCCGTTCGCCCTCAAGGCTTCGGTCAGCTCCTTCGAGGTCTTGATCGCTTCGGGCACGTCGTTCTCGCCGCAGGAGATGAGGAACGGCGTGTCGTTGTCCTTGGTGTGGGCGACCGGACTCAGGGACGCAGCCAGTTCCTGATCCGAGGGGTCCTCGAAGATCAGCGGATAGACGACGTCGAACCAGGTATCGGGATCCACTTGATGCTTCTCAAGATCGTAAATGCCACCCACCGGCATGCACGCCTTGACCACGTCGGACGGCAGCCCGCGCGCGACCGACATGTCGCGGCGGAGCGTCATCAGCGCGCTCAGATGGCCGCCCGCCGAATGGCCGCCGATGAAGATGCGGTTGGGATTGCCGCCATAGCGCTCGACGGTGTTGTAGACCTGGGCCAAGGCGTCGATGCAATCGCTCACGATGTCGGGCATCCGGACATGGGGCGCGATGCGATAGGACACCGAGACGAAGACCGCCGGGGTCGCGGTCACCGCCGGCGCCATGAAGGCCATCCATTCCTTGCAGCCGTTGCGCCACGCCCCACCGTGCAAGAAGCACATCACCGGCAGGCCGGTGAGCGATTCATCGTTCGGCATGTAGTAGTCGTTCATCTGGAAGTAATCGTCGCCGTACTTCACGTCGATCGCAGAGCGCAAGCTCGACGCTGCTTTGCGCCCGTCGGTGATAACCTTCTCGATATAGGCCTTGCCCTGCGGCAGGATCATTTCGGGCAGGTCAGGCAGTGCGTCAAACGACATGGATCTCTCCTCTCCCTCGTTGGTTTCTTATTCGTGTGTGTTGGCCGTCCCATACCTCGGCTAGGCGAGCGCCAACGCAGGCGTCTTCACCATCCACTCGCGCACCTTCTGGACCCAGAGATAGCCAGGATCACCGCATTCGGCACTGGTGCGCATGTGGTCGTAGCCGGCGAATTCGTGGCTCTCGACGATGCCCGCCTCAGCTTGTAGAGCGGCGACGAATTCGTGGCTGTTGTCGATGATCTCCACAAGATCGTCCGAGCCCCACGCCACGAAGAAGGGCGTTTCATTGCCGGCTACATGGTCGATCGGGCTGGCGTCACGGTCATCCTCCTCACGCTCGAGCAAGAGCCTGACGACCATGCCGCGGCGCCCGTCCGGCTCATACTTGTCGAGATGAAGGTTGCTGGGCGCGCTCAAGGGAAAACAGGCCTTGAGGACGTCCTTCGGCAGGCCGCGCGCGGTCAGGTAATCCTTCCTGAGCGCCGCCATGGCCGCGAGATGGCCACCGGCGGAATGACCGCCGATGTATAGGCGCGCGGGATCGCCACCGTAGCGCGCAATGTTGCGATAGACCCAGGCCAAGGCATCGCACGTGTCCTCAAGGGGCTTTGGGTACCTCACCGCCGGCGTGAGGCGGTAGTTCACCGAGATGAAGATCCCCGGCAAGTCGGTGATGGGTGGCGCCATGAAACCCATCCATTCCTTGAACCCGTGCTTCCACGCACCGCCATGGAGAAAAATAAAGACCGGCAAGCCGGCCAGGCTGTCATCGGCGGGCAGGAAGGCATCGATCTTCTGGAAATAGTCGTCGCCATAAGCGACATCGATCAGGTTGCGCGTCGAGGCGACGACCTCTTTCGATCGGGCGAGGATGTCTTCGGCATATTCGGCGGCGCCCGGAAGCAGGAGCGGCCCGAGATCGGGCATATCGTCGAAAGACATGGGCGCCTCCCTGATGGTGCCCCGGGCCACTTGAGCGAAGCACCCTTAACCCATTGAAAATACAGGGTATCTTTTTAGTCTTGACCCCAGTTATAGACCATGTCCTCAAGCCGCGCAATCGACGGAAAAGCTTGCGACACGGGGAAATGCGCGAGAGCATGGGCGCCTTCGCGGACCGCAGCGTCGAGGGAGTGGGAGAACCATGAGGACACGTAAATTGGGCGAGACCGGACCCGAGGTCTCAGCGCTCGGGCTCGGCTGCATGAGCATGACCGGCACCTACGGTACGCGCGACGAAAAAGGGGCGCTGGCGACCATCCACCGCGCCCTCGAGCTTGGCGTCAATTTCCTCGATACCGCCGATGCTTATGGCGATTCGGCGGGCGAGAACGAGCGCCTCGTCGCCCAAGCCATCAAGGGAAAACGGGACGAGATCGTGCTCGCCACCAAATGCGGATTCGCCAAGCGTGAGGACGGAAGCTTCGGGATCGATGGCCGGCCCGACTACATCCGCGCCGCCTGCGATCGAAGCCTCGAGCGGCTCGAGACGGACGTGATCGATCTCTACTACCTCCACCGCGCCGATGCGAAGGTCCCCATCGAGGACTCGATGGGTGCAATGTCGGAGCTTCGCGATTCGGGCAAGATCCGCCGCGTCGGCGTCTCGGAGGTCTCGCCCTCGACGCTGCGCCGCGCCCATGAAGCCTGCCCTCTTTCCGCGCTTCAGTCCGAACTTTCGCTCTGGTCGCGCGGCGCCGATCCGGAGGTACTCGATACCTGCCGTGAGCTCGGCATCGCCTTCGTCGCTTACAGCCCGCTCGGGCGCGGCATGCTCTCCGGGGCCATCACGGATGTCGGACAGTTGCCGGAGCATGACCGGCGTCATGCCCACCCCCGTTTCCAGGGCGAAAACTTCACCAAGAATCAGAATCTCGTGCGCCGCATCACCGAGCTGGCCGAGGACAAAGGCTGCTCGACCGCGCAGCTCGCGCTGGCCTGGGTCATGCACAAAGGAGAGCATGTGGTGCCGATCCCGGGAACCAAGCGACGGGCCTATCTCGAAGAAAACGTGGGCGCGCTCGAGGTCGAACTGTCCGCCGCCGAGTTGGCCAGGATCGAGGCGGCGATCCCGCCCGATGCGGCGGCCGGCTCGCGCTATCCGGAATCGGCGATGCGGGCCCTCGGGCGCTGAGCGTTCCGATTGCGGAGCGGGCCAAGGGGACATAGGTTGCCGCGTTACGGCGGGTGCTGCTGACCGGCCGGTTCGGGCGGCGCGTCCATTCATCAACGCTGGGGGACATCATGGCGAGACGCACGGTAAAGCGAACGACGAAAAGGCGAAGCGCGGCGCGCCCGCGGCGCGCGGCGAGGAAAGTCGCCGTCATCACCGGCGGCGGCACAGGCCTCGGGCGCCACGCCGCCAATCGGTTGACGGGCGAAGGCTTTAGCGTCGCTGTCGTCGGCCGCCGGGCCAACCGGCTCAAGCCGCGCCGCGGCGAGAAGCTCCACGGCTACGTGTGCGATGTCAGGGACCGCGCGGCGATCAAGCGAACGGTGAAGGCGATCCTCGATGACCTCGGGCGTATCGACGTGCTCATCAACGCCGCCGGTGTCGTCGGGGGCGGCCCTCTGACCTCGCTCACCGAAGAGGTCATCCGCAACGTCATCGACATCAATCTGATCGGCACCATCAACTTTACGCAGGCCTGTGTGCCGGCGCTGAAAAAGACCAAGGGCGCGATCATCAATTTCAGCTCGGGCGTGGCCCACCGGCCCGATCCGGGCGCCACGCTCTATGCCGCAAGCAAGGGTGGTGTCGAGACCTTTTCCAAGGCCGTCGCGGTCGAGCTCGCGCCCCACAATGTGCGCTGCAACGTGATCAGCCCGGCCGCCGTGCCGAGCGAGATCCTGATTGCCCAGGGCATGAGCAAAAAGGACTACACCAAGTTCATGCGCGAGCGCGGCAAGATCTACCCGCTCAAGCGTTGCGGCCGGCCGGAGGAGGTGTCCGAGTTGGTCTCCTACCTCGTCTCCGACAACTCCACCTGGGTGACCGGCATCATCGTGCCCATGGACGGCGGCAAGAGCGTCGGCTAGGGGTGCTTCTGGGAGGCCCTCCCATCGCCAAACGCGCCGCCACACGAAAATCCCGGCGCGCCCGCAAGGTCGCTGTCGTCACCGGCGGCGGGTCGGGCCTCGGGCGCAACGCCGCCAACCGGCTGGCGCGTGACGGTTTCACCGTCGCGGTGCTCGGCCGCCGCGCCGCCCACCTCAAGCCGCGCCGGGGCGAAATGCTGCACCCTTATGTGTGTGATGTTGCCGACAACGGAGAGATCAAACGGACCGTCAAGACCATCCTCGGCGATCTCGGGCGCATCGACGTGTTGGTCAACGCCGCCGGCATTGCCCGCATGACGACCATCGCCAAAGTTACGCAGGACTCGATCCGCGCCACGATCGATATCAACCTGATCGGCACCATCAACGTCTCGCTCGCCTGTTTAGCGGCCCTCAGGCGGGCCAAGGGCGCCATCGTCAATCTGAGCTCGACCGCGGCGACACGGCCGATGATCGGCACATCGGTCTATTCCGCCAGCAAAGGCGGCGTCGATTCGTTCACCCGGGCGCTCGCGCTTGAACTCGGGCCCGCCGGCGTGCGCGTGAATGCCGTGAGCCCGTCGACCGTGCGGAGTGAAATCCTCGTTGCCGCGGGCATGGATCAGAAATCCTACGGCAGGCTTTTGAAGGAGCGGGGTCGAACGTACCCCCTGGGCCGTGCGGGCGAGCCGGAGGATATCTCCGAGCTGATCTCGTATTTGGCCTCCGATGGGGCCAAATGGATGACCGGCGCCGTGATCCCGATCGACGGCGGCAAAAGCGCCGCTTGAGCGCCCGATTCGGAAAAGGAGCAGCACCATCGCCAAGCGCACGATCAAACGAAAACCGCGGGCCAGTCGCAGGGTCGCCGTCGTTACCGGCGGCGGGTCGGGCCTCGGGCGCGATGCCGCCAATCGGCTGGCGCGTGACGGTTTTACCGTCGCGGTGCTCGGCCGCCGCGCCGCCCGCCTCAAGCCGCGCCGGGGCGAAAAGCTGCACCCTTATGTGTGCGACGTGGCCGACAACGGAGAGATCAAACGGACCATCAAGGCCGTCCTCGCCGATCTCGGGCGGATCGACGTATTGGTCAACGCCGCGGGTATCGCCAGGACCGAGATGGCGTCCGAGATCACCCAGGAATCGATCCGCGCCACCATCGACACCAACCTGATCGGCACCATCAATGTGTCGTTGGCCTGCGTACCGGCGCTGAAGAAAACCAGGGGCGCCATCATCAATCTGAGCTCGGGCCTCGCTTCGCGGCCGCGGGTGGCCACGTCGATCTACGCCGCCAGCAAGGGCGGGGTCGATTCGTTCACCCGCGCGCTCGCGCTTGAACTCGGGCCCGCCGGCGTGCGAATGAACGCCGTGAGCCCGTCGATCGTGCGGAGCGACATCTTCATCGCCGCCGGCATGGACCAAAAGGCCTACGACAAGCTCCTGAGGGAACGCGGGCGGTCCTATCCCTTGGGCCGCGCCGGCGAGCCGGAGGACGTCTCAGAGCTGATCTCGTATCTGGCGTCTGATGGAGCCCGATGGATGACGGGCGCCATCATCCCAATCGACGGCGGCTATGCGGTGAGTTGAGGGGCACACATCACCCGTTGACGAGGCCATGTCCGATCGAGCGATCACGTTGACTCCGGAGCAAATTATCGAGATCTCGCAAAAGACGCTCGCCGCGTATGAAAGCTCGTCCGAGTGGTACCGCGTCGGCACCTGCGACCACGACGTCAGCCAGAACATCTCCGCCCTGCTCGACGCCATTGAGAGCGAGCCCCCCTACCGGATCCTCGATCTCGGCTGTGGCCCGGGCCGTGATCTCAGCGCCTTTCAGGCTCTCGGCCACGAGGCGGTGGGCCTCGACGGCGCCGAGCCGTTCGTCGCCATGGCCCGTGAGGCCACCGGCTGCGAGGTCCTGCACCAGGATTTCATCGCGCTCACGCTGCCCGCGGCCGCGTTTGACGGCGTCTTCGCCAACGCGGCCTTGTTTCATGTGCCAAGCCAGGAGGTAGCAAGGGTCTTGCTCGAGTTGCACGCCGCGCTCAAGCCGCGTGGCGTGCTGTTCTGCTCGAACCCGCGCGGCGACAACCAGGAGGGCTGGCAGGGCGGCCGCTACGGCTGTTTCTACGATCTGGAGACCTGGCGGAAATACGTCACCGGGGCCGGGTTCACCGAGGTGACTCACTACTACCGGCCGCCGGGCCGTCCCCGCCACGAACAGCCCTGGCTCGCGACCGTATGGCGCCGGCCGTAGCGCGGCGCGGCTCAGGGCGCCATTACCCGGCCGCCGGAGGATAGATAAGTCTGGCCGGTAGTGAAGCTCGACCGATCGGACAACAGAAAATACGTAAGCTCCGCCACCTCATCGGCCGAGCCGAAGCGCCCGAGCGGCGTTTCGTCGATGACGGCTTGGCGCGCCTCGCCGACGGTGCCAGCGACCATGTCGGTTTCGATGAAGCCCGGAGCGACCGCATTGACCCGGACGTGGGGCGCCAGGCTCTTCGCCCAGCTCTTGACCAGAGCGATGATCGCGGCCTTGGATGCGGAATAGGCGGCCAGATTGGGGCTCGGGTCCAGCCCCGCCGTCGAGGAGAGGCACACGATACGGCCGTAGCCGCGCTCGACCATGCCGCCCATCACCGCCCTCACCGCGAAATACGTCCCGTCGACGTTGATCGCCATGACGCGGCGCCAGATCAAGACGGGATCGCCCTCATCCTCGTCGTAGGCAACGATCCCCGCACTCGGCACGAGGAGATCAACCGGCCCGAGCGCGCTTTCGACCTCATCGACCATGGCGCGAACCGCGTCCGCGTCGGCCACGTCGGCCTGGAACACCCCGCACTGGCCTCCGGCGGCCTTGACCTCGTCCTCTACCGCACGCGCAGCCTTTTCGTCGTTCACATAGCCCACGGCAACACGGGCCCCCTCGCGCGCGAGCCGCAGGCTCACGGCCCGGCCGATACCGCGCCCGCCACCCGTCACGAGCGCGGTCCTGCCGGTAAACTCTGCATTATCCACTGGCGTCCTCCCGGTCATTTGGCGGACAGGCCGCAATCGACCTGAGCCTCGTTCTTGCGATCTCCTATAATAGGCGGGAATGAGGATGGGTACCGGGGGTGGAGGAACTCATGGCGAGAAAACCGGCGAAGAAACGCAAAGCTGAGGGTGCACGCAAAGTGGCGGTCGTCACCGGTGGCGGGACGGGGCTCGGGCGCGATGCCGCCAACCGGCTGGCGCGTGACGGTTTCACGGTCGCCGTGATCGGCCGCCGAGCTCACCGGCTCAAGCCGCGCCGTGGTGAGAAGCTCCACCCCTACCCCTGCGACGTCGCCGACCCCGCTGAGGTCAAGAAAACCGTGCGTGCGATCGTGCGCGACCTGGGCGACATCGATGTATTGGTCAACGCGGCAGGCGTCGTCAAAAGCGAATCGCTGGCCAAGATCACGCAAGAGACAATCGCATACCAGATCGACATCAACCTGCTGGGCACCATCTACATGTCGCTGGCCTGCGTGCCGGCGCTGAAGAAGACCAAGGGCTCGGTCATCAACTTCAGCTCGACATTTTCGGAACGCGCGGCCCCCGGGTTCCTCGTCTACTGCGTGACGAAAGGCGGCATCGATTCGTTCACGCGCGCGCTGGCGGTCGAGCTCGCACCCTATCGGATCAACGTCAACGCGGTGAGCCCCGGATTGGTGCGGAGCGAGATCTACTTCAACGACGGCGCCATGACCAAGAAGGAGTACGACAAGTACTTCAACACCTACGGCAAGATGTACCCGCTCGGGCGCGCCGGCGAGCCGGCGGAGGTCTCCGAGCTCGTGTCCTATCTGGCTTCCGAGCGCGCATCGTGGATGACCGGCGACGTCATCCCGATCGACGGTGGCGGTATGGTGGCTTAGTGGCTTAGGGCCTCCCCTCTCCGCGTCCTACTTCACCACGCGCACGCGGTTGCGCAACACGCCGATCTTTTCGATCTCGATCTCGACGACCGTGCCGTGGGTGAGCAAGATCGGTGGCTTGCGGACGACACCCACGCCTTCGGGCGTGCCCGTCGAGATCACGTCACCCGGCTCCAGCGTCATGAAACGGGAGAGATAGGCGACGAGATCGGCGCAGCCATGCACCATGTCGTTCGTGTTGCTGTCCTGCACGACCTTGCCGTTCACCCGGGTTTGGATGGCCAGGGTCTGCGGATCGGAAATTTCGTCGGTGGTCACGATGACGGGACCAAGCGGCGAAAAGGTGTCGAAGCTCTTGGCGCGCGAGTACTGGCCTTCGGCCATCTGGTGATCGCGCGCCGAGACATCGTTGCAAATGGTATAGCCGAAGACGTAATCGAGGGCCCTCTTCGCCGGGACATCCCGCGCGCGCCGACCGATTACGACGGCAAGCTCGCCCTCGTAGTCGACCTTCCTGCTGTCCTTACGGCGATAGCGGATGGTCTGGCCCGTTCCGATCAGGCTGTTGTCGTATTTGGCGAACGACATCGGCTCCTTGGGCACGGTCATGCCGCCTTCCGCTGCGTGCTTGCGGTAGTTGAGACCGACGCCGATGATCTTCGATGGCGCCGTGACGACCGCCCGATAGGAGCCTTGCTTGACGGGGAACGGCCGGGCGATCGCGCGGGCCCGTGCCGGGTTGCGGCCGGCGTCCAACATCTCGCGCAGCGGATCGAGGCCGGGTTTCTGGTAGGCCAAGCCGATCGGCGTCGCGACATCGCCTTTGAGGCGCACCAAAAAGGTCTTCTTATTGGGAGCCACGAGATTATTGGGAGCCACGAGAGTGGTAAATCGCATCGGACCGTATCCTCCCCATAACGACATTGCATTGTGGATCGTATCGTGTGTGCAGCGCACCTTAGCGGATGCGCAAGACCCCGGCAATAAACCGCGCGACGCCCAAATCGCTCCGGTCACGGCACCCCATACGAACCCAGACGCCGGGTCTTGACTCAGTCGGGCAATACTTTACGGTCTGCGGAAAAGCCCTTGCACAGCAGGGAGGAGAGGATCAGACTCCTTGACGAGCGGGCAAAGCGAACCGATGTGCGCGGGCCAGTCCACCCACTCCCGATACCGTTCCACTCATTTGATTCCAGGCCACAGGCCGAACGAGCCAATAAAACTTCGTCACGCGCAGTGAGAGGGAAACCATGAACGCCAAGCAACTTGTGACAGCGCAGTCGTTGTACGACGTCGTCAAGAGCCATCGGGTGGTCGACCACCCCTGGTTCAAGAATGAGCTCAGGACGGGCAAGGCCAAGCCGGGCCGCGTCCAGGCCATGACCAAGCAGCTCATCATCTATTACGACAACATCATCCAGCTCTACGGGCCGATGTACATGAACAACGCGGATTACAAGGTCCGCCGCCTGTTCGTCGACAAGATGCTGAAGCCCATCAAGCTCAACGGAACGAAACTGCGCCTCGGCGAGGGCGCTCATGCCGAGCTCGCCCGCCAGCTTGCGCGCGCCGTGGGCGTGTCGGCCAACGTCGCGAAGAATCCCAAGGCCAATGCGCTCGTCCAGGAGCGTATCGACCGCATGATCGCGACCCTCGAGCGCCCGCAATACTGGGTGACGCTCGGCGCCTGCGCCGCGGCCGAGAACCAGATGAAGGGGCTCCACACGGCCATGGCCAAGGCGCTCAAGACCCATTACAAAGTCAAGGACAAGAACCTCAAGGTATTCAAGGCGCCGGCGCTGTTCGACCGCAAGGATCTCGATCGCGCGCTCGGCATGTGCACGGACGAATTCGACCAGCTGCGCATCCAGTACTACACCGAGCGGTTCCGCGACGAATGGTACGATCTGTGGGATGCGGTCTTCACCTCGGGGCGCTGACGGTCAACCTCCAGCATCAGGTTTCGATGGGGCGTGTCACAGGATTGGATCAACACCTCGTGGCGGTGTATGATCGGCACCTGTTTACGATTGATCTCGCTTCTTGAGAGGGTTAAAGGCGGCTATGGGAACGCACAAGCGATACGCGGACATGACGCCCGATGAGTATATCGACTGCGTCATGGCCATGGTGGGCGAGCGGGAGCCGGTGGACCACCCGTTCTTTGACCGACTCGAGCGCGGCGAATACTCGCGCGAGCAGGTCCAGAAGATGGCCTACCAGATGCTGTTCTGGTTCAACCACGCGGTGCGCAACATCGGGGCGTCGCTCATGCACCATATGCCGCAGGGTGCGCGCGAATCGATCATGGAAAACTTGATCGACGAGGAGACCGAGGACCGCTGCGGTCACGCCGCGCATTACGTGCTCGCCCAGGAGTTCGCCGAGGCCTGCGGCTACGACCGCGACGAGGTCGAGGCCTTCAACACGCACAATCGCCTGCGGGCGCATCCCAAGCTCGAGGAAGCGTTCGAGGACATCGCGCGCTTCGGCATCAAGGAGGAAGGCGCGCTGGCCATGGCAGCCGGCATGGTCGGCGGCGAATCGACCCTGCCCGCCTTTTACACGCGCCTCTATCCGCCGCTGATCAAGTACTACGGCTTCACCGAAGAGGAACTCGCCATCTTCATCATCCATATCGAGGGCGACACCGAGCATATGGAGGAAGGCAAGAGCTTGGTGCGGCGCTTCTGCAAGACCCAGGAGCAGCGCGAGCGCTTCATGGAGACCGCCCGGTTCGTGCGCGACCGGGGCTGGGAAACATGGGATGCGGTGTGGGAGGCGATGGAGCTCGACCTGCCCCAGGACGTCTATCCCCGCCATGCCATGTTCGCGAGCCGGGAGCGCCAGAAGGCCGCCTAGCCCAAAGGGCGCATCCCTTTAGCAATCGAACCCCCGGCGGGCTCTCCACCGGGGGTTTTTTGATCACTCCAGACATGGTAGAGTCGGGCGTTGCGAGATACACAGGGCGGCTAGGCTGAAGTTGGGCGAGGCAGCCGCGAAAGAGGAGATCACGAGCATGGGCGCGCAAAAACAATATGCCGACATGACGCCTCAAGAATTCATCGACAGCGTCATGGCCATGGTGAGTGAGCGCTTGCCGGTCGACCATCCGTTCTTCGAGAGGCTCGAACGGGGTGAGTACTCTGAGGAGCAGATTCAGAAGATGGCCTATCAGATGCTGTTCTGGTTCAACCACGCGGTGCGTAGCCTCGGCACGACGATCATGAAGAACATGGATCAGGAAGCCCGCACCGCGCTCCTGGAAAACCTGATCGACGAGGAGACTGAAGACCGCTGCGGTCACGCCGCGCATTACGTGCTGGCGCAGGAGTTCGCCGAGGCCTGCGGCTTCGACCGCGACGACACGGAGAACCTCAATACTCACGGCTACATGCGGGCGCACCCCAAGCTCGAGGAATCGTTCGAGGACCTGGCAACCCTCGGTCTCCGGGAGGAAGGGGTGATCGCGATCGCCTCCGGCATGCTCGGTGGCGAAGGATCGTTGCCCGCCTTTTATGCGCGCCTCTATCCGCCGCTGATGAAGTATTACGGTTTCAGCGAAGAGGAGCTTGCCATCTTTATCATCCATATCGAGGGCGATACCGAGCACATGAACGAAGGCAAGAAACTGATAAGCCGCTACTGCAAGACCCAGGAGCAGCGCGAGCGCGTCATGAGTCTTGCCCGCGACTGTCGCGACCGGGTGTGGGAATCATGGGATGCGGTGTGGGAGGCAATGGAACTCGACCTGCCGCAGGACGTCTATCCGCGGCATGCCATGTTCGCGAACCGCGCGCGCCAAGCGGCCGCCGCCTAACCCAAACGGCGAACCCAGCTACGATCGAGCCCCCGGCAGCCCGGCTGCCGGGGGTTTTTTCGCGGGCTCCCGACATGGTAGAGTCCGAAATCGTACGAGATACAGGACCGTCAAGCTAAGGACAGACCCTGGCAGCTGCGAATGAGGAGATCACGAGACATGAGCGCGCAAAAAGCATATGTCGACATGACGCCTGATGAATACATCGATTGCGTCATGGCCATGGCGGACGAGCGCTTGCCGGTCGACCATCCGTTCTTCGAGAAGCTCGAGCGGGGCGATTACTCCGTCGAACAGATCCAGAAGATGGCCTACCAGATGCTGTTCTGGTTCAATCACGCGGTGCGCGGTCTCGGCGCGACGATCATGAAGAACATGGATCTGGGCGCCCGCACCTCGCTGATGGAAAACCTGATCGACGAGGAGACCGAGGACCGTTGCGGTCACGCCGCGCATTACGTGCTCGCCCAAGAGTTCGCCGAGGCCTGCGGCTTCGATCGCGAGGAAATCGAAAAATTCAATACGCACCAGTATATGAGGGCGCACCCCAAGCTCGAGGAATCGATGGAAGACATGGCGCGCACCGGCGTAGCCTCCGAAGGCGTGCTGTCGATCGCTTCCGGCATGCTCGGTGGCGAAGGATCCCTGCCCGCCTTTTATACGCGCCTCTATCCCCCGCTCATGAAGTATTACGGCTTCAGCGAGGAGGAACTCGCAATCTTCATCGTTCATATCGAGGGCGATACCGAGCACATGGAGGAAGGCAAGAGGCTGGTCCGTCGCTATTGTGTGACCCAGGAACAGCGCGAGCACCTCATGAATCTTGCCCGCGACTGGCGCGACCGGGTGTGGGAATCGTGGGATGCGGTGTGGGAGGCGATGGAGCTCGACCTGCCGCAGGACGTCTATCCCCGCCATGCCATGTTCGCGAACCGGGAGCGCCAGAGGGCTGCCTAGCGCGAATCGCGGCCATTCCGTACGACAAACCCCCGGTGGCCCGGCTGCTGGGGGTTTTTGGTCCATTTGGCACTTCCCGCGACCACCGCCGGCTCATCTCGGCGTCTAAATGGTTCTCGATCCATTGAGGTCTTCATGCTACCCTGCGTCGAGCGTAAGATATTCGTTTCATGCGCAGGTTTTGTCGCTCGGGGGCGATCACTGATGGACGTCAGCAAGGACATGACACCCGACGAGTTCGTCGATGCCGTGATGGAGATGGTATTCGAGCGCCCGCTCGTCGATCACCCGTTCCTCGATCGGCTGGAGCGCGGCGAAATCAGCCGCGCACAGATCGCCAAGTCCTGCTACCAGATGCTCTATCACTTCAATCATGCGGTGCGCTGCGTCGGCGCCGCGCTGTCGCAGAACATGGATCGCGCCGCGCGTGCCTCGATCATGGAGAACCTGATCGACGAGGAGACCGAGTTCCGCTGCGGCGATGCCTCGCATTACTCGCTGGCGATGGATTTCGGCGTGGCCTGCGGCTATGACCGCGAAGAGATCGAACGCACCAACTCAAATGGCACGCTTCGCGCCCACCCGCAGCTCGAGGAGGCGATGGAGGACATGGCGCTATTCGGCATCGGCGATGACGGGCCGTTGGCCATGGGCGCCGGCATGGTCGGCGGCGAGGCCGTGTTCCCCGACCTGTGCATCCGGTTGTCCGCCATCCTCAAGAAAAAATTCGACTTCACCGACGAAGAGCTTGCGCTCTTCATCGTCCATATCGAGGGCGACACGGAGCACGCCAACGAAGGCAAGAAACTGATCCGCCGCTACGCCAGGACGCCCGAGCAGCGCCGCCGCTTCTACAGCCAATGCCGGCGTGTGCGCGACCGCATGTGGGAATGTTGCGACGCCTGGTGGAAGGCCGCCGATATGGACCTGCCCCAGACCATTCATCCCCACGATCTGCAATTCGCCGCCCGCAGCCAGAAGAAGGCCGCCTGACGAGATATCCCAGCCGCATACCAAAGTTGCAATACCAAGGAGCTAGATGATGGACGTAGATGTCGAAAGAGACATGACGCCGAACGAGTTTGTTGACGTTGTCATTGACATGGTGAAAGAGCGCGCGCCGGTCGATCACCCGTTTTTCGAGCGTCTCGAGAAGGGCGAACTCTCCATCGAGCAGATCCAGAAGATGGCTTACCAAATGCTGTTCTGGTTCAACCACGCCGTGCGGCCGATTGGCACCGTGATGAAGCAAAACATGGACTATCCCGCCCGCTTGGCGCTCATGGAGAACATGATCGACGAGGAGACCGAGGACCGCTGCGGCCACGCGGCGCATTTCGTGCTGTGCCAGGAGTTCGCCGAGGCCTGCGGCTTCGATGCCAAGGAGATCGAGAACCACAACACCCACAACAGGCTCCGCGCCCATCCCAAGCTTGAGGAGGCGATGGAGGACATGGTGACGAACGGCATCCGCGACGAGGGGCCGCTGGTCATGGCCGCGGGCGCGATGGCCGAGTTCACCTTGCCCGAGTTCTACGCCCGGCTGTTCCCGCCCTTGAAGAAGCATTATGGCTTCACCGACGAGGAGCTCGAGATCTTCATCATCCATATCGAGGGCGATGAGGCGCATGGCGATGAGGGCCTGAACCTGATCCGCAACTACGCCAAGACGCCCGACCAGCGCCGGCGCTTCTACGAGATGTGCAAGTACACCCGCGACCGGCATTGGGAAACCTGGGAAGGCGTCTGGGAAGCGGTCGATATGGATCTCCCGCAGGATTTCTATCCGCGACACCCGATGTTTTCGAACCGCAAGCAGAATAAAGCCGCCTGACGGCATCAGCGCCAACAGCAACCCCCCGGTGGTCCCCCACCGGGGGGTCCCCCACCGGGGGTTTTTGCATGGTTTGCGCCTCTCGAAACGACCCCCAGTCCGTGGTATAGGATATTCATGGGCCTGTCTTTTTGTTGATTGTTCCCGCTGGGAGGTCGACAATCACAGGTCCGTGTCAGTGCCCGAATCCGCGCGACTCGGACTAGTCCCATCGGGTTAAATATGTACCTCGCGCAAGGCTCGCGGGCTTGGATACGAGACGCACGGCCCGGAGGCGCTCCGGAGTAGCGTTTAAGAGTGAGGATGAACAGGTGACCGAAACGGCCAACCGTCAAACCGGAAGCAGCGTGCCCGCGGTACAGCGGAACCGCCCCGACGCCAAGCCGAACGGGGGCTTCCGGGTTGAGCTCAAGGGCGTGAACAAGGTCTTTCCGCCGCAAGGCGAGGGCGAGCCGGTGGTCGCGGTGCAGAGCGCCGACATTCAGGTCAACCCCAAGGAATTAGTGACCATCGTCGGCCCCAGCGGCTGCGGGAAAACCACTATCCTCAACATGATTGCCGGCCTCATCGAACCCACCGCGGGCCAAATTCTCGTCGATGGTGAAGAGCTCGAGGATCGCCGCATGCGCTTCGGCTACATGTTCCAGAAGGACCTGTTGTTCCCGTGGCGCACCATTCGCCATAACGTGGCGCTCGGCATCGAGGTGTTGGGTACGGAGCGTAAGGAGGCCCGCCAGCGCGCGCAGGAGATCCTCGAGGAGTTCGGCCTGGGCGCGTTTGGCGACAATTACCCGACCCAACTCTCGGGGGGCATGCGTCAGCGCGCCGCGTTGATGCGCACCCTGCTCTGCGACCGGGAAATTCTCCTGCTCGATGAGCCATTCGGCGCGCTCGACGCCCTGACGCGGTCGATCATGCAGGAGTGGCTCCTCAGCATCTGGGAGAAAGATCACCGCACGATCATCTTCATCACCCACGATGTCGAGGAGGCCATCTTCCTGTCCGATCGCGTGCTGACGATGACGGCACGGCCAGGGCGGATCAAAGGCGAGCTCGCCATCGACCTCGAGCGGCCGCGCGATCATACCGTGCTCACGTCCACGCGCTTCAACGAGCTCAAGAAGATCGTGCTCGACGAGATCTACGAGGAGAGCGTCAAGGCCGCCAGCCCGGGCGTTGAGTTGAGCGAGTAGGCGCGACGAAGGAACCGCAGGGAACAGATGCGATGACCGAAACTGCACGGATCAGCGGCAAGAGCCCGGACGGCGAGCGCGACGCGGTAGCCCTGCCACAGGCAAGAGAGCCCAAGCCCCCGACGTTCGAGCGCATCCGCTCGATGCTGCCGACCATGATCGCGCTCGGGCTCATCGTGCTCGTCTGGGAGCTCTTCAATGTCGTCACCGGCTCGCCGGATTACGTGCTGCCGCCGTTGCACGACATCTTCTACCAGATGGGCTACCGGGCGTTCGACAAGTTGATCCCGGCGACCTGGATCACGTTTCAGGAAATCGTGCTTGGTTTCTCCTATGGAACGATCATCGGCTTGTCGCTCGGCACCGCGATCTTCCATTCGCGGGTGCTGCGCCAGGCGATGCTGCCGCTTGTCATCGGCACCCAGTCGATCCCAGTCATCGCCATCGCGCCCATCCTCATCATCTGGTTCGGCTTCGGCATGGCGCCGAAGGTGATCGTCGCGTCGTTGATCGTCTTCTTCCCAGTGTGTGTGACGACCATCTCGGGTCTCGCCTCGGTCGAACGCGACATGATCAACCTGATGGAATCGCTGGGCGCGAGCAAATGGCAGATCTTCAGCAAGGTCCGCTTCCCGGCGGCGCTGCCCTTCATCTTCGCCGGCCTCAAGAACGCCGCCGCCATCGCCGCGATCGGCGCCATCGTCGGCGAGTGGGTCGGCGCCCATGAGGGCCTTGGCCCGGTGATGATCGCCTCCAACGCCGCCTTCAAGACCGCTACCACCTTCGCCGCGATTTTCTATCTCGCGATCATCTCGGTCTCGATGTTCCTGCTCGTGGGCTATGCGGAGCGCCGATTCATCCCGTGGCACTTCCTCAAGGCTGAAAAACAACTCTGACGCGCCTGCGCGGTCGGCAGGAACAAAACGGCGCGGTCCCACAACCGCGCCGTTCTTGTTTGGCTTGCGCTCCCCCGCTCTCCGGTGTTCCATAGGCTGTTCAGCGCTTGCGGTCGCATGTCAGGCGCAGCGGGGAGGAGGCCGGCGTGTATATCGGTCAATCGATCAAGCGGCGGGAGGACTTCCGCTTCCTGACCGGCCGCGGCAACTACGTCGACGACATCGTGCTGCCCGACACGGCCTACGCCGCCTTCGTCCGCAGCCCCCACGCCCACGCCGAGATCAATTCTCTCGATACCACCCCGGCCGAGCGCATGCCCGGCGTTCTCGCCGTGCTGACCGCTCTGGACTGGGACGAGGCCGGGCTTGGCTCGATTCCGTGCATCGGACCGTGCGACTTCAGCGATGGGCGGCCGATGAATTGGGCCACCCACCCCATACTCTCCTCCGGCCGGGTTCGCTTTGTCGGCGATCCCGTAGCGGTGGTGATCGCGGAAACCAAATTGCAGGCCGCCGACGCCGCCGAAGCCGTCGCGGTCGGGTACGAGCCGCTGGCCGCCATCATCAACCCGGTCGCGGCCCTCGAGGACGGCGCGCCGATCGTGCACGAGGAGATCGGCACCAACCTCGTGTTCGAGGTCGAGCACGGCGACAAGCGAAAGATGGAGGCCGCGTTCGCCGCCGCCGATCACGTGACCGAAGTCGACGTCGTCCAAAACCGGATCACCGCCAATCCGATGGAACCGCGCGCCTACCTCGGGCATTACGATCTGCGGTCGGACCGCTACACGCTCTACGCGACCCACCAGGCGCCGCACCTGCTGCGCAACTGGATGGCGATGGATATCCTCCGCATCCCCGAGCACAGGCTGCGCGTGATCGCGCCGGATGTCGGCGGCGGATTCGGCATGAAGATTCTCGCTTATCGCGAGGACGCCGTCGTCCTGTGGGCCGCCAAGGTGACTGGCCGGCCCGTGCGTTGGACGGCGACGCGATCCGAGGGCTTGGCCACCGACAGCCATTCGCGTGAGCAGATCACCAAGGGCCGCATGGCGTTCGACAAGACCGGCAAGATCCTCGGCCTCCACGTCGATACCGTCGGTAATATCGGGGGCTACCCGTCGATGTTCGGCTCGTCCGTCCCCGGCATCACGTTCTGCCGCATGCTCATCGGACCTTACACCACGCCGGCCTTCTACGCCCGCGCCCGGGGCGCCTACACCAACACCACCCATATCGAGGTTTATCGCGGGGCCGGCCGTCCCGAGGCCGCTTACATGTACGAACGGCTGCTCGATGCCGCCGCCCGCGAAATGGGTATCGCACCCGACGAGATTCGCTCGCGCAACTTCATCCCACCCGATCAGTTTCCCTACGAGACACCGACCGGCGTGCTCTACGACTGCGCGAACATGCCCGGGTTGATGGACAAGGCGAAATCCCTTGCGAGCTACCAGGCGCTGCGCGCCGAGCAAGAGACGCTGAGAAAAGACGGCGTGCTCATGGGCATCGGCATGGGTGCCTTCATCGACTATAGCGGCGGCGGCCCCAATCGGGCGATGTCGGGTGTCTGGAAGCGCCGCATGGGATCCTATGAAGTCGGCACCATCCGCATGCACCCGGACGGCAAGGTGACGGCGCTGGTGGGCACGCATAATCACGGGCAAGGGCACGAAACAGTCTTTAGTCAGGTCGTGGCTGACCGGCTGGGCTGCGATATCGATGATGTAGAGCTGTTGTTCGGCGATACCGATCTCGTGGCCTCGGGCATGGGTTCCTATGGCTCGCGCTCGGCGGTCATGGGCGGCAACGCGCTGGTCGCCTCGGCGGATCGCGTCGCCGAGAAATGCAAGGCGCTCGCCGCTCATCTCCTGGAATGCGCGGCGGCGGATATCGCCGTCGAGAACGGCGAGTATGTCGTCGAGGGCACGGACCGCAAGATGACGCGTGCCGAGGTGGCCTTGGCGGCCTATCACGGCGCGAGCTTCCCCGATGATTTCGCGGTCGGCCTTGACGAAACCACTTATCACGAGCCCGACGCCTGGGTATTTTCCTCCGCCATCCACACCGCCGTCGTCCTGGTCGATCCCGAGACCGGCCGCATCACGCTCCGAGACTATTTCGCCATGGACGATTCAGGGCGCATCCTCAACCCCATGATCGTCGAGGGACAGATTCATGGCGGGCTGGTTCAGGGCTATGGTCAGGCGGTGATGGAGGAGTGCACTTACGATCCCGAGTCCGGCCAATTGTTGAGCGGCACGTTCATGGACTACGCCATGCCGCGCGCCGTCGATGTCCCGTTCTTCATGACGGGATTTCAGGAAACGCTCGCGCCGAGCAACGCGCTCGGTGTTAAGGGCGCCGGTGAGAGCGGCTGTCTCGGCGCCCCGCCCGCACTGGTTCATGCCGTCATCGACGCGCTGCAGCCCCTCGGGGTCGATCGCATCGATATGCCGATGACAGACCACAATGTATGGAAAATGATCCGGGCCGCGCGCGCGAGCGCGTAAACACGCGGTCCCATTCGAATCCGAGTTTCACGCACAACCCAAAACCAACGTTCAGGGAGTTTGACGATGGATGATGCAGCGATCAAGAAGGCGATCGAGTTGTTCGGCAATGCGCGCCTCAAGCATACTTTTCTCGGTGGCGATGTGCCGCCCGAGCTCCACCCACAGACGGTAGCCGAGGGCTATGCCATCCAGGAGGGCGTTGTCGAGCACCTGCTCGCCAACGGCTTCGGCAGCCGCGACGAAATCGGCATCAAGATCGGTCTGACGAGCAAGGAAAACCGCGAAATCTGGGGCGGCGAGGCGCATCTCGGCGCCAACCACCCAACGATGAATTTCATCTGGAAGATGTATCACGAGCACGCCGACCTCAAATGGGAGGACTACCACCAGCTGTTCGTCGAATGCGAGTTCGGCGTGCGCATGGCGAGGGACTGTCCGGCGAGCGATGCGCCCTATACGAAGGAGTCGATCGCCGACTACGTCGAGGCATGCGTGGCCGGAATCGAACTGGTCGATCCGAGCGTCGATTATCGCAAAACGCCTGCGCCGATGATCCCGCTCGCGCTCGCCGATAACGCGGCCAACAGCGGGGGCGTGTTCGGCAAGGGGACGACCGAATGGCGCGATCTCGACATTCCCAACATCAAAGGCACGATGGTGATCGATGGCGAGGAAATGGAGACCGGCCCGTCTTCCCGGCTCGACGGCCATCCCTTCAACACCCTGGCGTGGGGCGCCAATCATTTGGTCGAACGCAACAACCCGATGCGCGCGGGCCAGCACATCATTCTTGGCTCGGTGACCGCGACCTATCCCTTGCCGCGCGGCTCAACTGCCGTCATGACCTTCGAACATCTCGGTCAGGTGAGCTGCACGATCACCTGACCCCTCGACGATCCGGCGAGAAGGACGGCCGCCCGAGACGGGCGGCCGTTCGCTTGTAGTTAAGTGACCCAGCCCCGCTCGGAGATATCGAAGACCACGCCGTCCAGGTCGCGGAACTTCCTCTCGTAGGAGGAACCGCCGTCGTCCGCCGGGAGGTCGAGGACGAATGTCCCGCCAAGGTCCTCGATCCGCCCCTGCCACTCCTCCAGATCGTCAACCTTGAAGCCGAAATGATTTGTGCCGAGCCGGTCCTTGCCGTAGGGCCAGGCGGCGGCCTCGTCATCCTTGTAATCGAGCAAGGTGATATTGAGCACGCCGTCGGAGAGATAGACCCCGTCGGCGATGTCCGAACGGGTTATGCCAACCTCGCGGAGCCCGAAGACAGTCTGGTAGAACGCGTTCGCCCGGTCCACATCGCTGATCGAAAGCGCGATGTGGCCGATCGCGCCGAGGCTTGCGCCCGCCGCTCCGGTCCATCCTGACCGCGAAATATCGAAAATGATGCCGTCGGGATCGCGGAACTTGCGTTCGAAATTGACCTCGTGCTCGCCTTGGTCATGATCGAGAAAAATGGTGCCGCCGGCCTGCTCGACGCTCTTCTGCGCCGCATCGGCGTTTTCAACCTGAAAGCCGAAGTGATGGGCGCCGATATACTCCCTGCCGCCTTCCACGCCCGCGGCGGCGTCGGTCTTGTATTGGAGCAACGCGAGATTGACGTTGCCGTCGGACAGCAGGGTTCCCGTACTCACCGTATCCTCGGCCTCGCCGACGCGTTGCAGCCCGAATAGGGAGCTATAGAACCCGGCGGCGCGTTCCTGATCGCCCACGGTGAGGGCGATATGCCTGATCCGTGCCATGGTCGCACCTTTCCAGAAGCCTGATCCGATGACACGATAAGGCAGCGGGATCGCCTCTGTCTATGCTAAGAAGTTGGGTCGGAGACCGAGAGCGGCATGACCAAGGACACCTTCACCCTCAAGCTCAGCGAAGTGCCCGACGGCGGCGCGATCATCGTCCAGCCCAACCGGCATCTGAGCGTCGCCGTCTTCCGCACCGGCCAGCAGGTCTACGCCATCGAGGACCGCTGCCCACACGGCCCGGTGTCGCTCGCCCGCGGCGCTTTGGAGGGCTGCTACGTGAGTTGCCCGTTGCACGGGCTCACCTTCGATGTGCGTACCGGAGAGGGACCGGCCAACTGGCGGATCGCCTCCTATCCGGTCAGAAGGCGCGGTGACAAGGTGTGGATCGATTTGAAAAAAGGCCGCCGCAAGCGATAAACGCCAGCGGGAGATTCACTTCAACCGAACGTCCGCCGATCCTCGATGATCTTGCCGTCATCGGCGAACTCGCCGGGTGCCAAGAGGACAACGCGGCCTTTGAGCTTGCAGATGTCCCGGAGCGCTTCGGTGATATCGGATTCGAGAGCCGGGTGCGCAGCCGTGGTCTCGCAGTGGAGCGCCATGACGTCGGCGCCTTTGTCCTGCTCGACGATCAGGCGAGCCTTCACGACGTCGGGAAGGCGGCGCAACACCTCCATGACCTGGCCGGGATGGATGAAGAGGCCGCGCACCTTGACCGATTGATCGGCGTGGCCGAGCCAGCCCCGCATACGCGATTTGGCCGGGCCCGGCGGATTGCCTGGTCACCAAGATTCTGCAATAACCCCTGATCGTGCATACTGGGGAATTGGACAGCGCCACCATACGACGGCCGAGACGTGTCACGATGTCAAAGGTTGCTGAACAGGGACTCTACGATCCGCGCAACGAGCACGACTCGTGCGGTGTCGGATTCGTCGCGAACGTGAAGGGCGACAAGAGTCACGACATCGTCCGCTGGGGGCTCCAGATCATGGTCAATCTGGAGCATCGCGGCGCCGTGGGGGCCGATCCCCTGGCCGGCGACGGCGCGGGCATCCTCATTCAAATTCCCGACCGGTTCCTGCGCACGCGCTGCGAGGACCTCGGAATCGCGTTGCCCCCGGCTGGTGAATACGGCGTCGGCATGGTCTTCCTGCCGCGTGAGGAGGCCGCGCGCGCCGCTTTGGAGGCCCATGTCGAGCGTTACGTCCGCGCCGAGGGGCAGGACCCGCTCGGCTGGCGTGACGTGCCGGTGGACGGGGCGCGGCTCAGCGAAAACGTGATGAAAACCGCGCCTGTCATCCGCCAGGTCTTCATCGGCCGGGGCGCAGGCGTGGCCGATGTCGACGCGTTCGAGCGCAAGCTCTTCGTCATCCGCAAGCAGATCGAGAACACCCGCCTCGGCAGCCCGGCGGAGGGCGGCAACGAGGATTTCTACATCGCCTCGCTTTCGGCGCGCACGCTGGTCTACAAGGGCATGTTGATCGGCAATCAGCTGGTCACGTTTTACGAGGACCTCGACGATTCCGAGCTGGTCAGCGCCTTCGCCCTCGTGCACCAGCGCTTCTCCACCAACACCTTCCCCTCCTGGCGCTTGGCACACCCATATCGCATGATCTGCCACAATGGCGAGATCAACACGCTGCGCGGCAACGTCAACTGGATGGCAGCACGGCGCCATTCCATGCGATCGCCGTTGTTCGGCGAGGATCTCGCCAAGCTGTGGCCATTGATTCCCGAAGGTCAGTCCGACACCGCGAGCTTCGACAATGCGCTCGAGCTGTTGGTCCAGGGCGGCTATTCGCTCGCCCACGCCATGATGTTGCTTATTCCGGAGGCCTGGTCCGGCCACCCGTTGATGGACGACCAACGGCGCGCCTTTTACGAGTACCACGCCGCTCTGATGGAGCCGTGGGACGGCCCGGCGGCGATTGCCTTCACCGACGGCCGCCAGATCGGCGCGACGCTCGACCGCAACGGCCTGCGGCCGGCGCGCTACATCGTCACCGATGACGATCTCGTCGTGATGGCCTCGGAGGTCGGCGTATTCGACGTTGCGGACGAGAAGATCGTCAAGAGCTGGCGGCTGCAACCCGGCAAGATGCTGCTCATCGATCTCGAACAGGGCCGCATCATCGACGACGACGAGCTCAAAGCCGAGCTCGCCACGGCCAAGCCCTATCGCGAATGGCTCGCCCGTACGCAGATCGTGCTGGAGGATATTCCGGCTGAGGGGCAGCCCTCCCCACCCCAGATGGATACCCTCCTCGATCGCCAGCAGGCCTTCGGCTACACGCAAGAGGACCTGAGCTTCTTCCTCGGTCCCATGGTCGAGACCGTGGATGATCCAGTGGGCTCGATGGGAACCGACACCCCGCTCGCCGCGCTGTCGAGCCGCCCCAAGCTTCTCTTCAACTACTTCAAACAGAACTTCGCCCAGGTCACCAACCCGGCGATCGATTCGACCCGCGAAGCCTCGGTGATGTCGCTCGTCTCTTTGATCGGCCCGCGACCCAACCTGCTCGGTTTCACCGAAGATGGCGCGCACTGGCGGCTCGAGGTCCGGCACCCGGTGCTGAGCGATGCGGACCTCGACAAGATTCACGGGATCGAAGATCACGCGGGTGATGCGTTCCGCACGGCCACGCTGGATATCTGCTACCCCGCGGAGGCGGGCGCATCAGGGATGGAGCCAGCCCTCGATCGGCTGTGCCGCGAGGCGCATCAGGCCGTTCTCGATGGCTTCAACATCCTCATCCTGTCGGACCGCTCGCAGGGCCCCGGGCACATCGCCATCTCCTCGCTGCTCGCTACCTCCGCCGTGCACCATCACCTGATCCGCGAGGGACTCCGAACCGAAACCGGGCTCGTGGTCTCGACTGGCGAGGCGCGCGAGGTGCATCACTTCTGTATGCTCGCGGGCTACGGCGCCGAGGCCGTCAATCCCTATCTCGCCTTCGAGAGCCTGGCGCAACTGAAGCCCGCTCTGCGCGTCGATCTCAGCGACGAGGAGACACGCCAGCGGTACGTCAAGGCACTCGGCAAGGGCATGCTCAAGGTCATGGCGAAGATGGGCATCTCGACCTACCAGTCCTACTGTGCGGCCCAGATCTTCGATGCGGTCGGACTGTCGAGCGCGTTCGTGGATCGCTATTTCACCGGGACGGCCACCAAGGTCGAAGGGGTCGGGCTCAATGAGATCGCCGAAGAGACGGTGCGGCGCCACCAGCTCGCTTACGGCGATGCGCCGATCTACCGCGACATGCTCGATCCGGGCGGCGAGTACGCCTATCGCCTGCGCGGCGAGGACCATGTGTGGACGCCGGACACGATCGCGGCGCTTCAGCATGCGGTGCGCGGCGAGCCGTCCGACACTTACCGGGATTACGCCCGCCGCGTGAACGACCAAACCGAGCGCTTGATGACGCTGCGCGGTCTGTTCTCCTTCAAACGCGCCTCCGAACCCGTGCCGCTCGAAGAGGTCGAGCCCGCAAGCGACATCGTGAAGCGGTTTTCGACCGGCGCCATGTCGTTTGGCTCGATCTCGCGTGAGACTCATACCACGCTGGCGCAGGCCATGAACCGAATCGGCGGCAGGTCCAACACCGGTGAAGGTGGCGAAGAGGCCGACCGTTACGTGCCGCTCGCCAACGGTGATTCGCTCCGCTCGGCAATCAAGCAGGTCGCCTCGGGCCGCTTCGGCGTCACCACGGAATATCTGGTCAACGCCGATGAGTTGCAGATCAAGATCGCCCAGGGGGCCAAGCCCGGCGAAGGTGGCCAATTGCCGGGACACAAGGTGAGCGGTCCGATCGCCAAGGTGCGCCATTCGACACCCGGCGTCGGCCTCATCTCGCCGCCGCCGCACCACGACATCTACTCGATCGAGGACCTCGCCCAGCTCATCTTCGATTTGAAGAACGCCAATCCGGCGGCACGGATCAGCGTCAAGCTGGTCTCCGAAGTGGGTGTCGGCACAGTGGCCGCCGGCGTCGCCAAGGCGCGCGCCGATCACATCACGATTTCAGGGTTCGAAGGCGGCACCGGCGCAAGTCCGCTGACCTCGCTGACCCATGCCGGTTCGCCCTGGGAGATCGGCCTTGCGGAGACGCACCAGACACTGGTGCTGAACGGCCTGCGCGGCCGCGCCGCGGTGCAGGTGGACGGCGGCTTGCGCACCGGCCGCGACGTGGTGATCGCTGCGCTCCTCGGCGCCGACGAGTTCGGTTTCTCCACCGCGCCACTGATCGCGCTCGGTTGCATCATGATGCGCAAGTGCCACCTCAACACCTGTCCCGTCGGGATCGCCACGCAGGACCCCGAGCTCCGCAAGCGTTTCACCGGCGAGCCCGAACACATCATCAACTACTTTTTCATGCTCGCCGGAGAAGTCCGCGAGCTCATGGCAGCCCTCGGCATTCGCCACGTCCACGAGATGATCGGGCGGACCGACCTGCTCGACATACACCGTGCGACGTCGCACTGGAAAGCCCACGGCCTCGACCTCACCCGCCTGATTTACAAGCCCGACACCGGACCCGGGGTGGCCGTCTACAACTGCGAATCGCAGCACCACCCGATCGAGGACCAGCTCGATCACATGTTGATCCAGAAAGCCCGGGCCGCGCTCGATGACGGCACGCCGGTCAAGATCGAGACCGCGATCCGCAACACCAACCGAACGTTCGGGGCCATGCTTTCGGGTGAGGTTGCAAAACGCCACGGCCACCAAGGGCTGCCAGAGGACACCATCAGCATCAAGGTCACCGGCTCGGCCGGGCAGAGCTTCGGCGCCTGGCTCGCCCGCGGCATCAGCATCGAGCTCGAGGGCGAGGCCAACGATTATATCGGCAAGGGCCTGTGCGGCGGCCGGCTCGCGGTCTATCCCCCGCGGGCGCGCCCCACTGCGGCGGCGGACAACATCATCGTCGGCAATACGGTGCTTTATGGCGCGATTGCGGGCGAGTGCTATTTCTCCGGCGTCGCCGGCGAACGCTTCGCCGTGCGCAACTCCGGCGCCATGGCCGTGGTCGAAGGCGTCGGCGATCATGGCTGCGAATACATGACCGGCGGCGTGGTCGTCGTCATCGGTGGTGCGGGGCGTAACTTCGCCGCCGGCATGAGCGGCGGAATCGCTTACGTGCTCGATGAGATCGGCGATTTCGAGCGCCGCTGCAACCTCGCCATGGTGGAGCTCGAAGCGGTCGATCCCGCGGACGTGCCGGCCCAAATGAACGGCGGGGCGGAGGTGCTCAGCGAACTCACCAGCTACGATCGTTACGACGCGGCCCGCACCAAGCTCCTGATCGAGCGCCACCTCCATTACACCAACAGTGCGCGGGCGCGCGCGATCCTCGATGATTGGGAGCGCTCCGTCACGAAATTCGTCAAAGTCATGCCCGTTGATTTCCGCCGCGCGATCAAAGAAATGAGCGAGGCGGCAGGCGAGGACACCACCGAGTCGGCCACCGCTTAAGTTGCGCTGTCATGGGTAAAGTCACCGGATTCATGGAGTTCGGGCGCCGCGATCGCCCGTACCGGCCCGTCGCGGAGCGGGTCCGAACGTGGCGCGAGTTCGTCACGCCATTGCCCGAAGCGGAGGTGCGCACCCAGGGCGCCCGCTGCATGGACTGCGGCATCCCGTTCTGCCACACGGGCTGCCCGGTCAATAACATCATCCCCGAATGGAATGATCTGGTGTACCGCGACAATTGGCGCGACGCACTCACCGTCCTGCATTCGACGAACAATTTTCCCGAGTTTACCGGCCGCATCTGCCCCGCGCCGTGCGAGGAAGCGTGCACGCTCAACATCAACGACGATCCCGTCACCATCAAGACCATCGAATGCGCCATCATCGATCGCGGCTGGGCCGAGGGCTGGCTAGCGCCGGAGGTCGCGAGCCGCCAGACCGGCAAGCGGGTCGCCATCGTCGGATCGGGCCCGGCGGGTATGGCCGCGGCCCAGCAACTGTCGCGGGTGGGTCACGAGGTCGTCGTTCTCGAGAAGGAAAACCGCATCGGCGGCCTGATGCGCTACGGCATTCCCGACTTCAAATTCGAGAAATACCAGATCGACCGGCGGATCGACCAGATGGAGGCGGAGGGCGTCATATTCAGGACTAACGTCCATGTCGGAATCGATATGCCGGCCCCGCAACTGCTCGACGGGTACGACGCGGTGCTGCTCGCCGGCGGCGCCGAACAGCCGCGCGATCTCGAGGTGCCGGGGCGCGAACTCGCGGGCATTCACTTCGCCATGGACTACCTCGTGCAGCAGAACAAGAGGGTGGCCGGAGACGACGTTCCCGGCGAGGGCGAGGCCGGTGCGCTGGTCGCTCGCGGCCGGCACGTCGTGGTCATCGGCGGCGGCGATACGGGCTCCGATTGCATCGGCACCGCCAACCGCCAGGAGGCGGCGTCAATCACTCAGCTCGAAATTCTGGCGCGCCCGCCCGAGCATGAGGACAAGGGGCTGACCTGGCCCGACTGGCCGCTCAAGCTCAGGACCTCAGCCTCCCAGGAAGAGGGGGTCGAGCGGGACTGGAGCGTTCTGACCAAGGCCTTCCGTGGCTCGGACGGCAAGGTCCAGGCGCTTCGATGTTGTCGCGTCGAATGGCGGGCGGGCGCCGACGGCCAAATGAACCTGACGGAAATGCCGGGCGCCGATTTCGAGCTCCGGGCCGATCTCGTTCTCCTCGCCATGGGATTCGTCCACCCGGTTCATCAAGGCCTGATCGAGGAGCTCGGCATCACCCTCGACGATCGCGGTAATGTCGCGGCCGATACGGAGCGCTACCAGACCTCGACGCCTAAGTTCTTCGCCGCCGGTGATACGCGGCGCGGGCAATCGCTCGTTGTCTGGGCGATCCGCGAGGGCCGCCAGGCCGCGCACGCGATCGATGAATTCCTGATGAGCGAGACCGAATTGCCGCGCTGAGGCGCGGCGCCCCGTTCAGAACGGCATGCTCAACGGGTAAAAGACGGAATCGCAGTTGATCGTGGTCGCCTTCTTGGTGGCGATCTTGAACGAATCGCCGTCACGCAGCAGGCGATGCTCATAGAGGCCGCTGAAAACCTGTTGGTCCATTTCGGGGCGGTAATCGACGACCACGAAGCGCGAGTGCACGACATAACTGCCGTTTGCGTGATCGGCCTCCTTGATGACGATATTGCTGATCTGGTGGCTCGTGCGCGAGGCCGGCGCTTGGCCGTGGCCGTGCGCCTGCTGCTGAAGACGCTCGATCCGCATGGTCATCAACTGCTTGTCATCGTAGAACAGCGAAACTTCCGATTTGGGACTCTGCTGATTGATCGAGGCCGGCGCCCAGTAGTAACCGTCGTCGGTAAAAAGATCGCGCCACTCCTCGAAGCGCCCCTCATCCAGGAGCATGCCCTCGTGAATGAGAAACTCTTCGATCTCGCGCAGGAAAAGCAGCTTATCGATCCGCTCTGAAGCGGGTTCCGTCGGTGTGGTCTTGCCGGCGTCGGATTCGTCGCTCATGGCTCGGCGCGCTCAATCGGTGAGATGGCATCATAACAAACGGGGGAGCACCGGGTACACCGCCGCTCCCCCGTGAATCGAAGGGTGAATGGGTTCCTAGAAGTCCATATCACCCATGCCGCCCGGAGGCATGCCGCCGCCCGGCATGGGTTCCTTCTTCTCCGGCTTGTTGGCGACACCGGCTTCCGTGGTCACCAGAAGCCCGGCCACCGACGCGGCATCCTGAAGCGCCGTCCGCACGACCTTCACCGGGTCGATGATCCCGGCCTTCATCAGATCGACATACTTGTCGTCCTGGGCGTCATACCCCCAGTTGGGGTTCTTCGACTCCAGGATCTTGCCCACCACGATCGAGCCATCCGTGCCGGCATTCGAGGCGATGATGCGGGCCGGCGACTGCAACGTGCGGCGGATGATATCGATGCCGACGCGCTGGTCGTCGTTGTCGGGCTTGAGCTTCGCGAGCGAGTTGGTCGCCTGCAGGAGCGCCACGCCGCCACCCGGAACCACGCCTTCCTCGACAGCGGCGCGGGTCGCATTCATAGCATCCTCGACAAGGTCCTTTTTCTCCTTCACCTCGGTCTCGGAGGCGCCACCGACGCGGATAACCGCGACGCCGCCGGCGAGCTTGGCCAGGCGTTCCTGCAGCTTTTCGCTGTCGTAATCCGAAGTGGTCTCCTCGATCTGGCTACGGATCTGCGTGCACCGGCCCTGAATGTCGTCCTTCTTGCCGGCGCCGTTGACGATGGTCGTCTCCTCCTTGGAGATGCTGACCCGCTTGGCCTTGCCGAGCATGTCGAGGGTCACGTTCTCCAACTTGATGCCGAGATCCTCGGACACGACCTGGCCCGCCGTCAAAACGGAGATATCCTCGAGCATCGCCTTGCGGCGATCGCCGAAGCCCGGCGCCTTCACCGCCGCCACCTTGAGCCCGCCGCGCAGCTTGTTGACGACGAGCGTGGCGAGCGCCTCGCCCTCGACATCCTCGGCGATGATGAGCAACGGCCTGCCGGTCTGCACGATCGCCTCCAGAAGCGGGAGCATGGGCTGCAGTCCGGTCAGCTTTTTCTCGTGCAACAGGATGTACGGGTCCTCCAGGTCCGTGACCATCTTCTCCGCATTGGTCACGAAATAGGGCGAGAGATAGCCGCGGTCGAACTGCATGCCCTCGACGACATCGAGCTCGGTCTCCAGGCTCTTGGCCTCCTCGACCGTGATCACGCCTTCCTTGCCGACCCGGTCCATCGCTTGCGCCACCATTTTACCGACCGCAGGGTCGACGTTGGCGGCGATGGTCCCGACCTGTGCAATCTCCGCGCTGGTGGTGATCTTGCGGGCGCGCTTGTGGAGATTCTCGACGACCGCCTTGACGGCCAAGTCGATGCCGCGCTTGAGATCCATAGGATTCATGCCGGCGGCGACCGCCTTGCTGCCCTCGCGGGCGATCGACTGTGCGATCAAGGTGGCCGTCGTCGTGCCGTCACCGGCCTCGTCGTTGGTCCTGCTGGCGACTTCGCGGACCAGTTGGGCGCCCATATTCTCGAAGTGGTCCTCGAGCTCGATCTCCTTGGCCACTGTGACGCCATCCTTGGTGATCCGCGGCGCGCCGAACGACTTCTCCAGCACCACATTGCGGCCTTTGGGACCGAGCGTCACGCCGACCACGTTGGCCAGCAAGTCGATGCCGCGGAGCATTCTCGTCCGGGCGTCGGAATTGAATTTGATGTCCTTAGCAGGCATTTTTGTAATTCCCTCTGTTGGTGCGGCGCCGTGTCAGGCCGCTTTCTTCTTGCTCTTGGCGCTCTTGGCACTCTTGGCACCCTCGATGACCGCCATGATGTCGGACTCACGAAGGATGATGAGCTCCTCGCCTTCCATCGTGACCTCGGTGCCCGACCATTTGCCGATCAACACGCGATCGCCGATCTTGACGTCGAGTGGCTGGATCTTGCCGTCGTCGCCGCGGGTACCAGAACCAACGGCGAGAACCTCACCTTCCTGCGGCTTTTCCTTCACCGTATCGGGGATGATAATGCCGCCGGGCGTTTTTTCACCTTCTTCGATCCGGCGGAGCAATACGCGATCATGTAGTGGCCGAAACTTCATGGGTGAGACCTCCTCCACATTTGGATTATCGGCAAAAACCGACCCGTTCTGCAGTTCAGACGGGTTTGTTAGCACTCTCCCTTGGTGAGTGCTAATTTTCGCGTCTGATATGGAGCATTTGCCACACCTTGTCAAGAGCGCCGCGGCGAGCTGTCAGCAGTCTCCGATGGTGGCTGTTAAGGTATTGAGACCATTAAATTATTTATAACGATTTCGGGTTCTCATTAGATTCCAAGATGCCCATGCAGGGAGGGCCGCGCGAAGCGAAACCTGCTTGCGAAAGGAGTTGGCCATCGTGTTGCAACAACCCGAGCAACTCATTCCCGCTTATCGCCTCACCACGGCCGAAATCCTCTACCACTTGCCCGATCATCCGCACCTTCTCCAGAGTTACGTCTGGCAGGGGTTCGACCTGGTGCTGCGGTTTCCCGTCCTCACCCGCTTTCTCGGCTTTTGGCAGAAAAATCTTGACGGCCCCATCCACTCGATTCGTGCCGCCACGGCCAAACCTTGCCGAAATGGCGGCATGCGCGCGGTCCGTTGCCTCTACACTTTGCACTGAGCCGATCAGGTCCGACAGCTCCGTCGATTGACGTGTGAGTGTCGCTTCAGGCATGCCGATCCCCATGTTGGCGCCGATAAAATATTTTTTTACACTTATTTATTGTTGTTTCTAAAATTATACATTTATCTACACCGGACCTTTGACAATAGCCGTATTTCCCCTATCATTATCGGGTAATGGGCGTTAATACAGTTGCACTGTGTATTAATGCCAAATCAGCCGTGGCCGAGCCCCTTTTCGAGCGCACGCGAAACCGTCCTACACGACGGTCACAGACGGGAGGCAGGCTCCGGCGAGCTCGAGCGAGAAACGCGGTGGACTATCTACCCCTTTTCGTCGACATCAAGGATCAGCGCTGCCTCGTGGTCGGCGGTGGCGTGGCTGCCCGGTCGAAGATCGAACTCCTCCGGCGCGCCGGCGCCGTCGTCGTCGTCGTGGCGCCTCGTCTGCAAGGGGATCTCGCGCGTGATGCGGCGCAGGGCCTCATTGAACATCATGCGCGGTCCTTCGCACCCAGCGATGTGACCGATGCCCGCCTGGTCATCGCGGCGACCGGCCTTCGTGAGGTCGACGGCGCGGTGGCGCTCGCCGCGGTGGCCGCTAATGTACCGGTCAACGTGGTCGACGACGCCGAGGCCGGGAACGTCATCATGCCGGCCATCGTCGATCGTTCACCGCTGGTCATCGCCATCTCGAGCGCGGGCGCCGCACCGGTTCTCACGCGCCACCTGCGGGCGCGAATCGAGAGCCTCATCCCCACCGCCTATGGCCGTCTCGCCGAACTCGCCGGGACTTTCCGCTCGACGGTCAAAGCGGTGATTTCGGATTCCGTGGCGCGGCACCGCTTTTGGGAGCAAGTGATCGAAGGGCCGATCGCGGAGACCGCGCTCCGGGGCGACGCCGCCGAGGCCCGCGAGCAGCTGATCAGCCTGCTCAACTCAGAGCCCGACACCTTCGCCGCAAACACGGGCGAGGTCTACCTCATCGGGGCCGGGCCCGGCGATCCCGACCTCCTCACCTTCCGCGCCCTCAGGTTGCTGCAAAAGGCCGACGTCGTCGTCTACGACCGTCTGGTTGGAGCAGGGATTCTCGACTATGTCCGCCGCGAAGCCGAGCGCATCTATGTCGGCAAGTCGAAGCATCACCACGCCAAATCGCAAGCCGAGATCAACGATCTCATGGTGGCCCGCGCCCGCGCGGGCCACCGCGTCGCGCGGCTCAAGGGCGGCGATCCCTTCATCTTTGGGCGCGGTGGCGAGGAACTCTCCGCCCTCACCCAGGCCGGCATTCACATCGAGGTGGTCCCGGGCATCACGGCAGGCCTCGCGTGCGCCGCTTATGCCGGAATTCCGTTAACCCACAGGGACCTCGCCCAGTCCTGCGTGTTCGTGACCGGCCATGCGAAGGACGGGGTGCTGGACCTGAACTGGCCGGCGCTGGCCACGCCCAATCAGACCCTCGTCCTCTACATGGGCCTGTCGTCGATCGACCTGTTCGCGGCACAGCTCATCGCGCATGGGCGCGATTCCGCGACGCCGGCGGCGATCGTCGAAAAGGGGACGCTGCCCGACCAACGGATTATCGCAGGCAGCCTGAGCGAGCTGCCCCGTTTGGCCCAGACGCACCGTGTCAAGGGCCCGGCGGTCATCGTCATTGGCGAGGTGGTGAAGCTACGCGCGGCTTTGGGCGAGGGCGTACCCTCCCTCGATCTTGTGCCCCGGGCCGATCACAGTGGCGGGGTGGCATGACGAGCGATCAAATGATCACCGCAAACCGGCTGGGCGACGGTATCGTCGTGTTCCTCAAGCTGAACGGCGAGGGCTGGGACTGGGTCGAACAAATCGCTGATGCCAGCGTCGCGCGCGATGCCGCGACGCTCGATGCGATGACGGCGGCGAGCCAAGCGGATGCGCGCAATGTCGTCGTGGAGCCGTATGCGATCGACGTCGTTGAAGGCAAGGCGGGGTACGAACCGGCGGCGATCCGCGAACGCATCCGCGCCTTCGGGCCGACGGCCGGATTGCCGGAGGACGCCTGACATGTATCAGTATGACCAGTTCGACCAGGCGGTGGTCGACCAGCGTGTTGCCCAGTTTCGCGATCAGACCCAGCGCCGGCTGGCAGGCGAGTTAAGCGAGGCCGAGTTCAAGCCGCTCCGGCTGCGCAACGGCCTCTACCTCCAGCTCCACGCCTACATGCTGCGGATCGCCGTTCCCTATGGGCTTTTGTCGACCCGCCAGATGCGCATGCTCGCCCACATCGCGCGCCGTTACGACAAGGGCTACGGCCACTTCACCACGCGTCAGAACATTCAGTTCAACTGGCTCAAGCTCGAGGAGGCGCCGGACCTTCTCGCCGACCTCGCCAGCGTCGAGATGCACGGCATCCAGACCAGCGGCAACTGCATCCGTAACATCACGTCGGACCCCTACGCCGGCGTGGCCGCGGATGAGATCGAGGACCCCCGGCCCTACTGCGAGATCATGCGCCAGTGGTCGACCTTTCATCCCGAGTTCTCTTTCCTGCCGCGCAAGTTCAAGATCGCCGTCTCGGCGGCCGAGCACGACCGCACGGTTCTGCGCATGCACGATATTGGGCTTCGCATGGTCCAAAACGGTCATGGCGAGACCGGCTTCGAGGTGCACGTCGGCGGCGGCATGGGACGGACGCCCATGATCGGCAAGGTGATCCGCGAGTTCGTGCCCAAGAAGCACCTCCTGTCCTACCTCGAAGCGATCATGCGCATCTACAACGAGCAGGGCCGGCGCGACAATCTGTTCAAGGCGCGCATCAAGATCCTCGTTCACGCGCTCGGCATCGATAAATTCCGCGAGCTGGTCGATGCGGAGTGGGAGAAGACCAAGAACACCGGGCTGCTTCTCGACGATGCGGAAATCGCGCGCGTCACGCAGCATTTCGACCCGCCTGATTATGAAGAGCTGGCCGACGACGATCCTGAGGTCGAACTCAAGCTCGCCACCGATCATGCGTTTGCGGACTGGTTCCGGCACAACGTCGTTCCGCACAAGGTGCCGGGCTACAGCATCGCCGTCGCCTCGCTCAAGGCGCTCGACGTCCCCCCCGGCGACGCCACACACGAGCAGATGGACGCCCTGGCGGATCTCGCCGATCGCTACAGCCTGGGCCGTATCCGGGTGACCTATGAACAGAACCTCGTGCTCGCCGACGTCAAGACGGCTGATCTCGACGCGGTGTGGACCGAGCTCCAACGGATCGGCTTCGCCACGCCCAATATCAACAAGCTGACCGACATCATTTGCTGCCCTGGCCTTGATTTCTGCGGTCTTGCCAACGCGCGTTCGATTCCGGTCTCGCAACGCATCAGTCAAGCGTTCGCCGATTTGGATCGCCTCTATGATCTCGGCGATATCCGCGTCAACATCTCGGGCTGCATCAACGCATGCGGCCACCACCATGCGGGCAATATCGGCATCCTCGGAGTCGACAAGAAGGGCGAGGAGTTTTACCAGGTCACCTTGGGCGGCTCGCCCAAAGACGACGCCTCGATCGGCAAGATCATCGGCCCCGCTTTCTCGAGCGAGGAGATCGTCGATGCGATCGAGAAGCTGGTCGATGTGTATGTCGAACAGAGGTCAAACGGGGAAGCATTCCTCCAAACCTACCGCCGCGTCGGCGAGGCGCCGTTCAAAGAGCGCCTCTATGTCGAACACTGAACCTCTGCGGCGCATCATCAAGAACGGCGCCATCGTCGATGATACGTGGCACGACGTCGACGACGAGGAGCCCGGGCCCCTGCCCGACGGCGATATCATCGTTGGCGTCGGGCGCTGGCGGGCTGAGCGCGAGGCGCTTTTGAGGCGTGGGACGGGGCTCGGCCTTCGTCTCAAGAGCGACGAAACGCCGGACGGTATCGCCGACGATGTCGGCCAATTTCAGATCATCGCCGTTGAATTCCCGGTCATGACGGACGGGCGGGGTTTCTCGACCGGACGGCGGCTGCGCGAACAATATGGCTTTCAGGGTGAGCTACGCGCCATCGGCGATGTGTTGCGCGATCAGCTCTATTACATGCACCGTTGCGGCTTCAACGCCTTCGAGGTCCGCGCCGACAAGAGCCTTGACGATGCCCTCAAGGCGTTCACTGAATTCTCGGTCACCTATCAGCCCGGGACGGACGAGCCGCGCCCGTTATGGCGCCGGACGCCGCGCGGTTGAGCCCTTCACGTTCGCTCTTCACACGCGCATCGGCTATATAGCGGGAGCCCGATCCCGACCGGGCACGCCCCGATGACCCTCGGGCCCACGCGCGCGCGCCAGATCCCTACACGATGCTGAGTTATCTGACCTTCGTCCGGCAGAACCCGCGCTTCCTGGCCTATGGGCTGGCGCTGACCTGGTTTTCCACCGTCGGCCAGACCTATTACGTATCGCTCTTCAGCGGTGACATTCGCGCCGAGTTCGGTTTGTCCCATGGCGGGTTCGGCGCGGTCTACTCCGCGGCAACCTTGGCGAGCGCGCTGTGCTTGGTCTGGCTCGGCCGGCAGATCGACCGGCTCGACCTTCGTCTTTACAGCGCACTCATCTGCGCCGGTCTGACCGCAGCCTGTTTCGCCATGGCGGTGGTGCCGGCATCTATCATCGCTCTCGGGTTCGCGATCTTCGTCCTGCGGCTCTCGGGCCAGGGCTTGATGACGCACACCGCCTACACCAGCATGACGCGCTATTTCGATGCGAATCGCGGCAAGGCGGCGAGCATCGCCACGCTCGGCCACTCGCTCGGCGAGGGTACCTTCCTGCCACTCGGCCCAGTGCTGATCGCCGCCATCGGCTGGCGCGAAAGCTGGCTGGTGGCCGGTGTCGGGCTCGCGGTCATTCTCATTCCTAGCATTCTGTGGCTGCTCAAGGGTCATCGCGAGCGCCATGCGCGTTTTCTCGAACGGCGTATGGCGGCTTCAGGCGACGGGGAATTGGCCGAGCGCATTTGGTCGCGGCGCGATGTGCTGCGTGACCTGCGGTTTTATCTGCTGCTCCCGAACGGCCTCGCGACCTCGTTCATCATGACCGGCTTGCTGTTTCATCAGGTTCATCTCGTCGAGAGCAAGGGCTGGTCGATGGCATGGTTCGCGAGCGGGTATATCGGATTCTCGCTGGCGACCGTGGCCGGTTCGCTCCTGTTCGGCCCGCTGATCGACCGCTTCAGCGCGACGCGAATGCTACCGATCTATCAGGTTCCCCTGGCGGCGGGGCTGCTGATGCTCGCGTTCTCCAACAATCCGTATGTGGCGCTGTTGTTCCTGATCACATGCGGCTTCACATCGGGCGCGCGCATGGCGGTCACCGGTGCCATCTGGGCCGAGATCTACGGCGTCGTGCACCTCGGCGCGATCAAGGCCCTGTGGACAGCGCTGATGGTGTTTGCGAGCGCCGCTTCGCCGGTCCTCCTGGGCTGGCTCATCGACGCAGGCGAGACGATGGAGGCGATCTCGTTGGCCTGTTTCGTCTACATCATTGCCGCGTCGCTCCTGGTCATGACCCCAACCGTGCAAACCGGCGCACCGGCGCTCAGCCACTAGCGCCGGACTCGCTTCACCACATCGATCCGGGATTACTTCGCTATCTCGAGCAGCGTGTTCTCGTCCGACCATTCGATGGCGTCGAGATCGCTGTGCTGCCGGCGCACGCCGTCCTCGAAGGCCCGGCAGGCGCGCTCGAACTCATCGTCTTCATAGAGCGAGAACGTCGAATAATGGCGGCTCCGCGCCTGGATCAGCAGCCGTTCGAGACTGGCCCGGCGCGGATAGCGGAAGGTCTTGGTGGTGACGAGCCGGAGGTCCGCCGCGCCGTCCACCCACCCGATCATTGCGCTGAGGTCATATAGCCGCTGCTCGCGCTCGCAGAATTCGGGAAACAATCGGCCCCAAATCGACCTTGCGTTCTGTTCCGGGGTGCGCGTGTAGATGAAGATCCGGCCCTTGGGTCTGAGCGCGTGCCCGGCCCTGGTCAGAAAATCCGCGAAACTGAAATGATGCACGGCGTTGAAGGTGAACACGCAGTCGAGGCTTTCCGCTGCGAGATCGAGATCGTCGACGCTGGCGGCCATGGTCGTGAAGTCGCGGATGCCCTGGGCCCCAAGGTGGCGCGACAGGGCCTCGAGCATGGCCGAGCTGATATCAATGCAAGTCAGCCGCAGATTCTTCAGGTAGCGGAAAAGCAGGATATCGTAACGCCCGTCGCCGCAACCTACATCCGCCGCCTGGATGCGATCGCGCCCCTTGAGGACGTCGCGAACGAAACGCACCGGTGCCTCGTCGGTCGTGCGAACGTCCCGGTAGACCGGCGCGACCGCCGCGAAGTGTTCCTGCATCGCCGCCCGTTGAGTCACAGCCTTCCCATTCCCAATCCAAGCTCAAGCAGCCAGGGCAACGCCACGTCAAGTTGACCCGCCGCCCCACGCCGCCATATCAGTCGCGCAGAGTGTTTTCCCGCCCGGCGATGTGCGGATACTCGCCCGTGTCGGAATCGCTGCCGCTAATGAAGGCCTCGCACATGTCTCTGGCGACGGAATCGCGCATCTGCCTCGGCGGGCTCTTCATGTAGTAGGCCGAGACGGCCTCGAGAGGTCCGCCGGTGCCACGTTCCAGCGCCACTTTGGCGCACCGCACCGCGTCGATCACCACGCCCGCGCTGTTCGGTGAATCCTGGACCGACAGACGGAGCTCGAGCTCGATCGGCACCTCGCCGAACCCGTGCCCCTCCATGCGGATGAAGCACACCTTGTTGTCGTTCTGCCACGACACGTAGTCGGACGGTCCGATATGGATGTCGCGTTCTTCCAGTCGTTCGTCGAGCTGGGACTGGACCGATTCGGTCTTGGATACCCGCTTCGATTCCAGGCGCTCGCGCGCCAACATGTTGAGGAAGTCCGTATTGCCGCCGGTATTCAGCTGATAGGTGCGGTCCAGTCGTGCGCCGCGGTCACCAAACAGGCGCGTCAGCGCCCGGTGGACGATGGTGGCCCCGACCTGGCTCTTGATATCGTCACCCACAAGGGGCAGGCCGCGGGCGCGGAACTTGTCCGCCCACGCCGCATCGGAAGCGATGAAGACAGGCACGCAATTAACCATGGCCACCCCGGCGTCAAGACACGCCTGGGCGTAGTGGCGTACCGCTTGCTCGGAGCCCACGGGCAGGTAGCAGATCAGGATTTCCGCGCCAGTCTCGCTCAATACCTCGGCCACATCGACCGGTTTGGCATCTGCCGGGCGGAATGCCTCATCCTCGGGGTAGTCCTCCATATGGGGCGCAAAGCCGTCGAGCACCGGCCCCATCTGAACCAATGTTTCGGAAACCGGCAGGACTTTTTGAAACTTAACCGCGCAATTGGGTTTGGCGAATATCGCTTCCTCGACGGGGCGCCCGACTTTCCGCCCATCGATATCAAAGGCGGCCACCACCTCGAGATCGGTACAGCGCCAACTCCCGATCAGAGGATGCATGAGGCCGGCGACATCGCGCTCGTCCCGGTCCTTGTAAAAGTGCAGACCTTGGATCAGGGCGCTCGCGCAATTCCCCACGCCTACAACTGCCACTCGGATTTTGTGCATGGTGCTCTCCCCCTACCCGTTCAATTTCTTCTCGTTGTACGCCCGCCAGCGCAACGCGACCACAGCCCTCCCCGTCGAGGGGATCACCAATGACGCACTGGCGATCCGGTCGGTTGCAAGACGCCCTTTCGGCCGGCCTTCGCTGGGGGGCCTGATTATCCGTGCGCGAGAGGAAAAGTTCAAGGGCGCTGATTGCAGCACGAGCGGTGTGAGGAACTTACCGTAACCCTTTGAAATTACGGAAGTACATTTTGGCAATCCCAACCCGGCGCGCTGCTGTGCGCTGCGCGCTGATTCCGTCCTCGCGCACGGGACATTACGGCGTTCATATGATGAACACTACCCCAATGGGCCATTAAGACCGTTGATGCCGGGCGAATGGACGCCCCCCCCCCCACCCGAAAATCCGGCGCGGGTGCGTTGAGGCTTACGAACCGGGTAAGACTTAGCTTTCCTCACCCGGCGTATAGTTGAAGATCGGCCGCCAGCCGTCAGGGGCTACCGAGGTCAACGGGTCGTAATCCTTGATCGTATCCTTGTCGAGCACGCGAAAGCCCGGCACGGCATCGACATACTCTTCCTTGCCCTCGAGGATCTTCAGCGCGCCATTGATGCCGACTTTCATCAGCATGGTCGCGTTATCTGTGAGCGTGGCCATGATCGTGCCATTGCGCACGCCTGCTTCGGTGCCAGGGCTCAGATAAAAGGCCATGACCTCGAGCTCGATGCCGCGCTCTTTGGCGAGATTGAGCGCCACCTCAACGGCTTGGGTGTTGCCCACCAGGAAGTCGACCTCGGGATAGGTCTGCAGGGCGTCTTCCACGAGCTTGAGCTGGGTGCCACGCTCGATGGCGCCGTACAAGACCTGTTCGAGCACCAGTCCGGAGCCCGCGATGCCTTCCTTGAAGCCCTCCGTCGCCGATTCGGCCCACGAGACGCCCGCCGGGCCCGGCAGCCACACGGCGGTGGAGCCCTTGGGCGCCTTGCTCGCCACATACTTGCCCGTCACGACACCGGCCTGCTTGTAGGTCAGCACCGAGCGGCCGTCGACCTCTGTCTCGACGCCGTTGCCGAGGTCATAGACGACGATCCCATTCTTACGGAATTCCGCGATCAGCGGGTTGAGGCCCGAGGTTGAGATGGCGTAGGGAATCACCGCATCCGCACCCTGGGCGACGCAGTCCTCCAGCAAGGAGATCTGCTTGTCCAGGTGCTCATAACCGCCCGCCTCGAACGAGACGAGCTTGAAGCCGAGGCGCTTGGCCTCCTCGCGCGCGCCATACGTGTAGGCCAGATAGAGCGGGTCCTTCACGTGCGGATAGACGATGCAGATGTTCCATTGCTTGGTGATCTCCGACGAATCGAGTGCGGTGAATTCACCGCAGTCGGACTGTGGCGACCACAGATCGGTGGGATCTGCCCGGCACACGACCGGGAAAGACCACGCATCGCCGGCGTTGGCGGGCGCCGCGGCAAGGACCAGGAAGGCCGCCGCGATCACGCCCAAGACGAGTTTCCCTAAATGCATTTGTAAGTCCTCTCCTGTTGCAGCTGCTTGAGTTTTAACCGTTCGCTTGATACGCGACTTCATTCTCTCGCCGGTCTGCGCACGACAGCACAGCCCGCTGGCCAATCAACGTAGCACCTCTGTTAAACGAACATATCACATCGAACAAACCGGTTGCTCGCCGGCTCACGACCCGGGATCGAACTTCCAGAACGAGTCCTTAAACGTGATCTTACCCTCATTGTTGAACGTGTAGAGATCGCAGCCGTTGAAGTTGAGCGCGTTGCCTTCGGGCGTGGTTCCCTTCACCACCCATTCTGAGACGCCGCGGTTGCCGGACACGAAGCTCCGAGGGTCGTCCCAACGCAGATCGGGCATCTGCTCGAACCGCTTGGCGAGGAATTCGCGGATATTTTCCTTGCCGGAGATCCGCGTGCCCCAGGGCTCCGTGCCGAGCGCGATCTGGAAGATGCCGTCCTCGGCGAAATACTCGGTAATCGCATCGACATCCTGGCGGTTGAAGGCGGCGGAGATCTCCTCGACATAGTCCGCGGTGATCACGAAGCCGCGCGCTTCGACCGTTACAGTCATGGTTGTGGCTCCTCAATTAACGTTTCTGCACCCTCAGGCGCCGGGATCAAACTTCCAGAACGTGTCCTTGATGACGATCTTGCCGTCATCGTCGAAGGTGTAGATGTCGCAGCCGTTGGCGTGGATCGTCGTGCCATTGGGCCGCGTACCTTTGACCACCCATTCCGAGACGGCGCGGTTACCGACGAAGAACCGGGTCGCGTTCTCCCAGCGCATGTCGCTGATCGCCTCGAAGCGCTCCTTGAGGAAGGCGCCGATCGCCGCCTTGCCCTTGAGCGTCGTGCCCTCGGGATCCTTGCCGTGGGCGAGCCGGAAGACGCCGTCCTCGGCAAAGAACTCGACAATAGCCTCGACATCCTTCCGGTTGAAGGCATCGGCAAGCGAGTCGAGATGCTCGTTCGACAGTGGGGTTACTCTCTCTTCTGCTGCTACAGACATGTCATCAACTCCATATTCTTAGCTGGATTTGGTTAGCCGAATTAGGCGCCGGCTGCGTTCTTCAGCAGGAAGCCCAAAGTGATGGTGACGAACTCGTTGGGGTGGGAGTAAGGCGTGAAGTGGCCGCCCTCCTCGATAAAGTGCAGCTCCGATCCCTCGATGTTCTCGTGCAGATAGCGCGATTGGGACGGCAGCGTCGAGCGATCGATGCTGCCCACCGTGATCAACGTCGGAATGCCTTTGATCTGGTCGAGCCGGCCGCGCGTATCGTGCCCCTTTACCGCCACCCCGTGGCCGGTGATCGCTTTTTCACCCATGGGATGGGGATTGCTGTTGGCCCGCTTGATGAACTGAGCGACACGATCCTCGTTCTTGTTGCACCATTCGGGGCTGAAGAAGCTGACGATCCGGGTGCCGACGTTCACCACCGGATCGTTCTGGGCAATGAGAATGCTGCGAATGTCCACCCAGCGCTCCATGTGGGGGCAGGGTCCGCCCTCCCAGGTCGAGTTGAGTGTCAGGGTAATCAGTTTTTCCGGATAGTGGATCGCCATCTCCTGGCCGATGGCGCCCCCCATCGAGAAGCCGCTGAAGTGGATCTTGTCCAGCTTGAGGTGATCCATCAACGCGGTGACGTCGTGCACCATATCGAGAATTTTGTAGCCCGGCTCCGGCACATCGCTCTGACCCCCGCCGCGGGCATCGATGATGATGGTACGAAAGTATCGCGCATAGTCGTCCAAGGGATCGAGCCAGGCCGTGTGATCCTGACCGTAGCCGTGCACGAGCACGAGCGGCTCACCCTCGCCATGCTCCTCGTAATAGAGCTTTAGCCCATCGTTTTCATAAAACGGCATGTTCCCCTCCCCTGATCACATTTTCAGGACCGAGCCGATCCTTACCGCCGCCGGTCCGATGTTTTTGGCCACACCCGATACCGGAACGGGCTGGCCCGTCGTTCCCTCGCTCTACAAGGCAAGCCGAGGCGGCTCTCTTGAGGGACCGCCCCGGCTTTCCTTACACGTGAGCCGAACGCGCCTCACACAAGGGCGCTCGACAAAAGCGTTACTCGGCCGCCTTCGCCCTCTTCTGCATCCAGGAGGGCTTCTGCTTGGCGTGATCGCGGACGAAGTCCTGATCCGGCAAGCGGGGGTCCGACCACATGACCATCGGCAACTCCCACGGATAGGGCACCGGCGTCTCGATTGGAATCGAGGTATCGACGATCTCGCCGTCTTTCATGATTACTTCGAGGCGGGACTTGTCCTGCAACACCGCGATGTCGGCCAGCGGATCGCCCTTCACTACGAGAATGTCAGCAAGCTTGCCCTCCTCCAGTGTGCCGATCTGATCCTGCATGCGCAGCACGAACGCAGCATTGATGGTACCGGCCCGCAACGCATCCATAGCGCTCATGCCGAGATAGGTCATCAAATGCTCCATCTCGCGCGCATGCCAATCACCATAGGGCACCGCGGTCTGGCCCGAGTCGGTCCCGGCCATGATCATCACGCCCTGTTTGTGGGCTTTGCTGAGGATGTTGGAGGCGGCGTCCACTTCACGCTTGTAGCTGTCGATGATCGCCGGGTGCATGCCGAGGTCCGGGCCCCAATCGATGGTGTTGGCGAGCAGGGCGAAGGTCGGATTGATCGGGGTGCCGCAATCGATGACCACCGCGAGGTCCTCGTCCGACATGTAGGAGCCGTGGGTGAGCCAGGTGAAGCCGGCCAACGCGGCATCCCGCGAGGCGCGGCCCGAGCGGGCATGGATCGTCACCATCTTGTCCATGAGGTGGACGATCTCCGAGATCGCCTTCAGGTCGTCGAGGGTGATCGAGCCCAGGAGATCCATGCCGGCTGTCGAGGTGGTGTCGCCGTCGCCCGAAATCTTGACGATGTCGACGCCGTTCTTGATCTCGAGGCGGACCTGCTTCACGAACTCTTCCGTCGTGTTGCACAGCACGCCGACCGACGATTTGGGGTGCTCCATATGGGTCGGAAAGAACGAGCCGGTGGAGTTCCACGTCGAGAGATAGTGGCCGCCGGCCGTCATCCGGGGGCCCTCGATGAGACCGGAGTTGATGGCATCCCTGAGCGCCACGTTGATGTTCCACACGCCGCCCGGGCAGCCCATGCTGGTCACGCCGGCGCGGAGCACTTTCTTGCAAGCCAGCGCAGACTTGAGCGTGCGGTACTCGACGTTGCTGTAAAGCTCGAGCTCCTCGATCGCGATGATGTCGCCGTAGGAGGGATGCACGTGGCAGTCGATCATGCCCGGCATGATGGTCTTTCCGCCGGCGTCGATCGTCTTGTACTTCTTGCCCTCGGCGTACTTCTTGACCTTCGCGGACTCGCCGATCTTGGCGATACGGTTGCCCTCGACGAACACCGAAGTGTTCTTCTTGGGCTTGGCCCCGGTGCAATCCAAGACGGTCCCGTTGTTAATGAGATAATTGGCCATTCCTGAGGCTCCCCGAATGGAGTTGAAGTTTGCGGGAAATACTCCGCCCGCCCTCGATCTGGCCGGCGCAATGATTCCCAGTCACCTATGCAGCTAACATTGACGCCATCATACGGTTCGCGCCGGAAGGCCGTCAAGCTGAGTCAGCGGGGCCCGAACCCCTGCATTTTCGCCCGTTTTAGCTGAAAAAGAAGGCCAGTGCGGCGTTGACCGCACCGGCCTTATCGTTGGGCTCAAATGAGCGGATATCGTGGCTAGCGGCTTACTCCGCTGCTTTCGCCCGCTTCTCCATCCACTTGGGCTTGACCTTGGCGTGCTCACGCACGAAGTTCTGATCCGGCAGGCGGGGGTCCGACCACATGACCATCGGCAATTCCCACGGGTACCGAATCGGATCCTCGATCGGCTCCGATGTATCGATGATCTCACCACCCTGCATGATCACCTCGATGCGGGACTTATCCTGAATGACCGTGATGTCCTTCAAGGGATCGCCGTTCACCACGAGCACATCGGCGAATTTGCCTTCCTCCAGGGTCCCGATACCGGAGTTATCCGGAAAGACGATCGCGGCATTCTTAGTGATGGACAAAATCGCATCCATCGGGCTCAAGCCCACGATGTTCATGAGATGCTCGGGCTCGCGCGCATGCCACTCGCCGGACGGCGCGGTGAACTGACCGGAGTCGGTCCCGGCCATAATCGTGATGCCGCCCTTATAGGCCTTGCTGAGCGCCTTCGAGGCCGCATCGAGCTCGCGCTTGAAGCTGTCGATAAGCGCCGGGTGGACGCCGAGATCAGGTCCCCATTCGATGAGCTGCGCATAGATCGTCAGCGACGGGTTCAACGGCGTCTGATGATCGATCACGACACCGATGTCGTCATCACTCATGAACGAGGCGTGGCAGACCCAGTCGAAGCCGGCACGCACCGCATCGACGGTGGCCCGGCCTCCGCGGCAGTGTCCGGTGATCTTCTTGTCCATCAGGTGGGTGATATCTGCGACCGCCTTCATTTCCTCGAAGGTGATGCTACCGAGGACATCCATGGTGCCGGTCGCGGTATCGCCGTCGCCCGAGATCTTGACGATATCGACACCGTCTTTGATCTCGAGGCGTGCCGCCGCGATGAACTCGTCCTTGGTGTTGCAGATCCTGCCAACCGACGAGACCGGATGCTCCATATGGCTCGGGAAAAACGAACCGGTGGAGTTCCATGTCGACAAGTAGTGCCCGCCGGCCGAGATGCGCGGCCCCTCGATGAGGCCCGAGGCCACCGCATCCCTGAGCGCCACGTTGATGTTCCACACACCGCCCGGGCAACCCATGCTGGTGATGCCGGCCCGGAGCACTTTCTTGATGGAGTGGGCCGCTATCAGCGTGCGGTACTCGACCGTCGAATAGAGATCGAGCGCCTCGATCGAGCCGGCCTCGCCGTAGGACGGATGCACGTGGCAGTCGATCATGCCGGGCATGACGGTTTTGCCCGAGGCATCGATCGTCTTGTATTTCTTGCCCTCGGCAAACTTCTTGACCGCCGCTTCCTCGCCGATCTTGGCGATGCGGTCGCCTTCGGTGAAGACCGCCGCCTTCTTCGGCTTGGCCCCGGTACAGTCGATGACCGTTCCGCCAGTAAAGAGGTAGTTAGCCATTCTCTTTTACTCCCCCAATGGAGTTCGTGAAGGGCCGTTCTGCGCTCTCCGCAATGGACCGCGCAAGAGCCATGCAGATCCGGCACGCGCTGCGTCAAATCTTGGCGTCATCGTAGGACTTGGACCCAATGAACGTCAAGCTCGGTCGATGAGATGAGATATCCGTCGTCGATCCCCTGCGGCCAATAAAAAGGCCGGTGCGACAGGCGCCGCACCGGCCTCATTATGTGCGCTCAAGCGAGATGTTGCGCTCAAGCGAGCGGAAATCGCGGGTAACCGCTTACTCCGCTGCCTTCGCCCGCTTTTGCATCCACTTGGGCTTCCGCTTGGCGTGCTCGCGCACGAACTCCTGCGTCGGCAGACGGGGATCCGACCACATGATCATCGGTAGCTCCCACGAGTACGGCACCGGATCCTCGATCGGCTCCGAGGTATCTACAATCTCGCCATCCTGCATGATGACGTTGAGACGGCTGGGATCCTGAAGCACGGTGATGTCCTTCAGGGGATCGCCATCGACCACCAGAACATCCGCATAATTGCCCACTTCCAGGGTGCCGACTCCGGCATTGGCGGGAAAGCAGAACGCCGCATTCTTGGTGATGGACAACAGCGCATCCATCGAGCTCAAGCCGACGATGTTCATGAGATGCTCGGGCTCGCGGGCGTGCCAGGCGCCGTAGGGCACCGTGAGCTGACCCGAATCGGTGCCCGCCATGAACATGATGCCGCCTTTGTAGGCCTTGCTCAGAGACTTGGTCGCCGCGTCGATTTCACGCTTGAAGCTGTCGATGACCATCGGGTGCAGGCCGACATCCGGCCCCCATTCGAGGCCCTGTACCAGCAACGCGAGCGTCGGGTTGATCGGCGTCTGGTTGTCGATCACCACGCCCACGTGCTCGTCGTTCATGTACGAGCAATGGAGGAGGTAATCGAAACCGGCCCGTGAGGCATCGGCCGAGACGCGGCCCGAACGGCAGTGGATGGTGCACTTCTTGTCCATCAGGTGCGTGATCTCGGCGATCGCCTTCAAGTCCTCGAGCGTGATGCTTCCCGTCAGGTCCTGCCCGGCCGTGGTTCCCGTGTCGCCATCGCCGCCCACCTTGACGATGTCGACGCCGTTCTTGATCTCGAGACGTGCCTGCTTCACGAACTCGTCCGTCGTGTTGCAAATGACCCCGCCCGACGATTTGGGGTGCTCCAAATGGGTCGGGAAGAACGAGCCCGTGGAATTCCACGTCGAGAGCAGGTGACCGGCTGCCGAAATGCGCGGCCCCTCGATGAGACCCGAGGCGACCGCATCCCGGAGCGCCACGTTGATGTTCCACACACCGCCCGGGCAACCCATGCTGGTGATGCCGGCCCGCAACACCTTCTTGATATAGTGGGCCGATTTCAGGGTGCGGTATTCGACCGTCGAATAGAGATCGAGCTCCTCGATCGAGATGATATCGCCAAAGGACGGATGCACATGGCAGTCGATCATGCCGGGCATGACGGTTTTGCCCGACGCGTTTATCGCCTTGTACGTCTTGCCTGCGGCGTACTTCTTCAGCGCCGCATCCTCGCCGATCTTGGCGATACGATTGCCTTCGATGAAGACAGCCGCTTTCTTCGGCTTGGCCCCGGTGCAGTCGATGACCGTCCCGCCGGTAATCAGATAATTAGCCATTGTCGCTGCTCCTCCAATGGAGTTGATCGATTGCTTCCCGGCACCGCGCGCTAATCGACCCACTGGCGCGATGCCACCCGCGGCGCTCCAGGCCGCTCAATTCCTACCCTATCGTAAGGCTCGCGCTGGAACAGCGTCAAGCCGGGCGCGCGGGCTTGAATCATCAATAATCAACTGCGCATAGCAAGAAAAAGACCGGTGCGACTTGCGCCGCACCGGCCTCCAAATTCAGACTTAAACGAGTGGAACTCGCGGCTAACCTCTTACTCCGCCGCTTTCGCCCGCTTTTGCATCCACTTGGGCTTCTGCTTGGCGTGCTCGCGCACGAAGTTCTGATCCGGCAGCCGGGGATCCGACCACATGATCATCGGCAACTCCCAAGAGTACGGCATTGGATCTTCGATCGGCTCCGAGGTGTCGATGATTTCACCATCCTGCATGATGACGTTGAGGCGGCTGGCATCCTGCAGCACCGTGATGTCCTTCAGGGGATCGCCATCGACCACCAGCACATCGGCAAGATTGCCTTCCGCCAGGGTGCCGATGCCGGCATTGTCCGGGAAGGCGATCGCCGCGTTCTTGGTGATGGACAAAAGCGCATCCATCGAGCTCAAGCCGACAAAGTTCATCAGATGCTCGGGCTCGCGAGCATGCCAGGCGCCATAAGGCACGGTGAGCTGACCCGAATCGGTCCCGGCCATGAACGTGTTGCCACCCTTGTAGGCCTTGGTGAGCGACTTGGATGCCGCATCGAGCTCACGCTTGAAGCTATCGATCACCATCGGGTGCAGGCCGACGTCCGGCCCCCACTCGAGGCCCTGGGCGAGCAACGCCAGAGTCGGGTTGATCGGAATCTGGCTGTCGATCACCACACCGATTTCCTCGTCGTTCACGTACGAGCAATGGGTGAGGTAGCTGAAGCCGGCCCGTGCGGCATCGGCCGACACGCGGCCCGAACGCGCGTGGATCGTGCACTTCTTGTCCATCAGGTGCACGATCTCGGCAATCGCCTTGAGCTCCTCTAAAGTGATGCTGCCGGCGAGGGCCATCCCGGCGGTCGTGCCGGTATCACCGTCACCCGAGACCTTGACGATGTCGACGCCGTTCTTGATCTCGAGGCGGGCTTGTTTCACGAACTCTTCCTTGGTGTTGCACATGACGGCGAAGGACGACTTCGGATGCTCGATATGGCTCGGGAAGAACGAGCCGGTCGAGTTGTAGGTCGACAGGTAGTGTCCGCCGGCCGAGATGCGCGGCCCCTCGATGAGGCCCGAGGCCACCGCATCCCTGAGCGCCACGTTGATGTTCCACGTGCCGCCCGGGCAACCCATGGCGGTAATGCCGGCCCGCAGTACCTTCTTGATGAAATGGGCCGACTTCAGCGTGCGGTACTCGACCGTCGAGTAGAGATCGAGCTCCTCGATCGAGAGGATGTCGCCGTAGGACGGGTGCACGTGACAGTCGATCATACCGGGCATGACGGTTTTGCCCGAGGCATCGACGGTCTTGTACTTCTTGCCCTCGGCAAACTTCTTGACCGCCGCTTCCTCGCCGATCTTGGCGATGCGGTTGCCTTCGATGAAGACCGCCGCCTTCTTCGGCTTGGCTCCGGTGCAGTCGATGACCGTGCCGCCGGAAAAGAGGTAATTGGCCATGTTTGAACTCCCATGTGGGTTGCTACTGAAAGCATTGCGCCGAGGGCCCTGGGGCGCCGGGACAACGCGTCTATAAGCGATGGTTACTGCTGATCCTGGGGGCATCATAGGGCTGCGGCCCATTGCGCGCAAGCAGGGAGCGGAATCAAGTGATTTCTTGGATGCGAGCGAATCGCAAAGTAAAGACCGGTGCGGCGAGGCGCCGCACCGGTCGACCAGGTTTGCCCGAAACGGGCAGAATCTATTGGTATTTGGGCTACTCGGCCGCCTTCTTCCCCGCCTTCTTCATCCAGTTCGGCTTTTGCTTGGCGTACTGGCGGACAAACTCCTGATCCGGCAGCCGCGGATCCGACCACATGACCATGGGAAGCTCCCAGGAGTACTTCTGCGGCGTGTCGATCGGTATCGAGGTGTCGATGATCTCACCGTCCTGCATGATGACCTCGAGGCGCGATTTATCCTGCAGGATGGTGACGTCGGCCAACGGATCGCCGTTCACCACCAGGATGTCCGCGAGCTTGCCTTCCTCGAGGGTGCCGACCTCATGGCCGAAGGGCAGCGTAAAGGCGGCGTTCTTCGTGGCCGACAGGATGGCGTCCATGTTGCTCATGCCGAGGTAGTTGACATGGTGCTCGATCTCGCGCGCATGCCACTCGCCCGAGGGCACCGAGAGCTGGCCCGAATCGGTCCCGGCCAACATCATGACGCCCGCCTTGTACGCCTTGCTGAGGATCTTGGCCGCGACCTCGACCTCGGCCTTGAACGCCTCGCACAGCATCGGATGGATGCCGAGATCAGGGCCCCACTCGATGGCGTTGACGAGCAGCGCGAACGTCGGGTTGATCGGCGTGCCGTGCTCGACGACCACCGCGAGATCATCGTCGGTCATAGTCGAAGCGTGGATGATCCAGTCGAAGCCGGCACGAGCGGCATCGGCCGACAAGCGCCCGGCACGGGCGTGGATCGCCACCTTCTTGTCCATGAGATGGGTGATCTCGGTGATGGCCTTCATCTCCTCGAGTGTAATCGAGCCGTAAAGATCGTCACCGAAGCCGTCCTCGCCCGAGACCTTGACCACATCGCAGCCGTCCTTGATGGCCTTGCGGGTCTGGGCAACCATCTCGTCCTTGGTATTGACCAGGACCGCCAGTGACGACACCGGATGCTCGATGTGGCTCGGGAAGAACGAGCCGATCGCGTTGTAGGTCGTCATGTACTGGCTTCCGGCCGAGATGCGCGGCCCCTCGATCAGGCCCGAGGCCACCGCATCCCGCAACGCCACGTTGATGTTGAACGTGCCGCCCGGTGCGCACACGCTGGTCACGCCCGCGCGCAGCACCTTCTTGACGGCGAGCGCCGCCTTCAGGGTGCGGTATTCGACCGGCGTGTAGAGCTCGACCTCCTCGACTGCGGTGATCTCGCCATATGACGGGTGCACGTGAGTGTCGATCATGCCCGGCATGATGGTCTTACCGCCCGCGTCGATGGTCTTGTATTTTTTGCCTTCGGCGAACTTCTTGACCGCCGCTTCTTCGCCGATCTTGGCGATGCGGTTGCCCTCGACGAACACCGAGGTGTTCTTCTTGGGTTTGGCCCCGGTGCAGTCGAGCACGGAGCCGCTGCTGATCAGATAGTTAGACATAGTCCCGTTTCCCTTACGTGATGATGCAAGTTGCGATGAATATAATGACGCCCAGTGATAGGCCTTCTTCCGCGCTCTTGCGCGAACGAACCTATCCCAGCGATAAGTGTTCCGGAGCAAGGGCACCTTCTCCACCATAGCGAAAAACGAGCGCCCGAGGCAAGGATTTGCCGTTCGCTTCATACTTGTCATGGCGGTTGCACCAGCGCGAGAATCAGGGGAGAGTCAGTGCCACAATGGGGGCGGTCATCACCGATAATTTGACGCCTGACGCCTAATCGGCCGGACACAGTCCCGACATGCGTATGCTGCGCCGCACGTTCGGGGAGGATCTGCATGTATATCGGCAAAGCGCTGAAACGCCGTGAAGACTACCGGTTTCTCGTTGGCCGGGGCACCTTCGTCGATGACGTGACGATGCCCGATATGACGTACGCCGCCTATGTGCGGAGCCCGCACGCGCACGCGAGAATCAGGGGTTTCGCAACCGACAAGGCCAAAGCCATGCCCGGCGTCTTCCCAGTCCTGACCGGCCAGGACTGGGAAGACGAGGGCCGTGGCAAGGCCCCGGTGGTGTGGGAGATCACCTCACGCGACGGCACGCCGATGCGCGAGGCGAGGCGGAACATGCTGAGTGCGGATCGCGTGCGATTTGTCGGCGATACGGTGGCCATGGCGGTGGCCGAGACGCCCCATCAGGCGTTGGATGCGGCCGAGGCCGTGGCGGTGGATTACGAGCCATTACCGGCCGTCGTCGATACCGCCCGGGCGATCGATCCGGATGCGCCGCTCGTCCACGAGGAGTTCGGCACCAATCTATGCTTCGATTGGGAGATCGGCGACGAAGCTGCCGTCGAGGCCGGGTTTGCCGCGGCGCACCACGTCACCGAACTCGAACTGATCAACAATCGGCTGTCTCCGGGCTACATCGAGCCCCGTGCCGTCGTCGGGCGCTACGATTCATCCGACGAGGACTACACCCTTTGGTCCACGACCCAAGGGCCGCACATGGCGCGCCGCTGGCTGGCTGAGGAATCGCTCCTCGTTCCCGAACACAAGATCCGCGTCGTCGCGCCCGACGTGGGCGGCGGCTTCGGCCCCAAATTCTTCCACTACCCGGAGGAGCCGACCGTGTTGTGGGCCGCCCGGAAGATTGGCCGGCCGGTGCGCTGGACCGCGACCCGCGCCGAAAGCCTCAGCACCGATACCCATGCCCGTGACCATGTCACCACATGCCGGATGGCGTTCGGCGAGAACGGCGATATTCTCGCGCTGCGCGCCGATACGATCGCATCGATGGGCGCGTATCTGAGTGTCTTCGGACCCTGTATCCCGACCGTGTTCTCCGCCTCCATGCTGCCCGGCATGTACACCCTGCCGGCGGTCTACGGCCGCGTATTGGGCGTTTACACCCACACCGTACCGACCGACGCGTACCGCGGCGCCGGGCGGCCCGAAGCGCTCTACGTGCTCGAGCGCCTGCTCGAGAACGGCGCCCGGGAGATGGGTATCGATATTTGCGAGCTGCGCGACCGCAACCTGATCCAGCCGGACCAGTATCCCTACACCAGTCCGACGGGCGTTACCTACGATTCGGGCAACCCGGGCGGCCTGCTGGACAAGCTGCGAACATTGGCCGATTACGACGCGCTACGCGCCGAGCAGGCGCGCCAGCGGCGTAACGGAGCCCTGATGGGAATCGGCGTCAGCAGCTTCATGGACATGGCCGGCGCCGGGCCGAGCAAACGCATCAACGAGGAGGGCGGGCGCATCGGCTTCTGGGATGTCACCAATCTGCGGGTCCACCCCACCGGCAAGGTGACGGTGTTCTGCGGCAGCCAAAATCACGGCCAGGCCCATGCCACGACATTCGCCCAGGTCGCCGCCGATGGGCTTGGGCTGGACATTGACGATATCGAGATCGTCGAGGGCGATACGGACCGGGTTCCGTTCGGGCTGGGAACGTGGGGATCGCGCTCCATGTCGGTGAACGGCGCTGCGATGGCGGTGGGCACCGAGCGCATCATCGCGAAGGGCCGCACGCTTGCCGCGCATCTCTTGGAGTGCGCGCCGGGCGACATCGATTACGGCGAAGGCCAATTCGTTGTGCAGGGCACCGATCGCAAGCTCTCCTTCGCCGAGGTAGCCAATGCAGCCTATTACGGCGCCGACTACCCGGACGGCTTCGAGCTCGGCCTCGAGGAGACGGTGTTCTACGACCCGCCGGACTACAATTATCCATCGTCGATGCACCTTTGCGTCGTCATCGTGGATGCGGAGACCGGGAGAATCCGGCCGCGCGATTTTTGCTCTGTCGATGACGTCGGCCGCATCGTCAATCCCCTGATTGTCGAGGGTCAGGTTCATGGCGGCGCCGTGCAGGGTATCGCTCAGGCGCTCATGGAGCACTGCATCTACGATTCCCAATCCGGGCAATTCCTGAGCGCCACCTTGATGGACTACGCCCTGCCCCGCGCGGGCGATCTCCCGTCGTTCCGCCTGGCCACGCAGGAAACGCTGGCGCCCGACAATCCGCTCGGCATCAAGGGGATTGGCGAAAGCGGCGCGATCGGCGCGCCGGCAGCGGTGGCCAACGCGGTAGTCGACGCGTTGTGGCATCTCGGCGTGCGCCATGTCGAAATGCCGATGACACCGATGCGCGTGCTCGAAGCCATTCGAGAGGCGGCCAGCTGAACGCGCAAAATAAGCCCGTATGATTCGCGATCTTTAGGCCCTAAACTGGCGTCGCGGCGGTGGCGAAGAGCATGGCCTGATGTCATCGCAGGGTACGACAGGGAGGTTAGGGATGGCCAAGAACGTCCGCGTGAAATCGCCCAAGGTCCGCGAGCAGCCCCCGGGCATGTGGTCGAACGCGTTTGTTTTCGGCGATCAGTTCGTCATCGCCGGCATGGTCTCAACCGAACCGGACGGCACCGTCCTCGGCGGTTTCGACCCCTCCGAGCAAGCGATGCAGACCTTCCGCAACATCCAGCACATGGTGGAAGCGATCGGGGCGAAGATGGACGACATTGTGAAGTTGACGATCTATCTTACAGACATGCGTTATCGCCCGGCCATGGTCGAGGCCCGTAAGAAGTTCTTCACTGGCGATTTCCCCTGCGCGGTGGCTCTCGGCAACACGACGCTCGCCCGCGCCGAGCTCCTCGTCGAGATCGACGCCATCGGATTCAAGGGCGCTGGCGGTTGACGACCGCGCCAACATTCCGTCTCCCACTATTGAATTTTCAGGGCCGGAGTTGATAACAAAGCCGAAAACAACCGCCGGGGTATTGAGTAGGCGTTCGCGCCGCGTGTTCCAGAGGGAGGATCGGAGCCCGTCTCCATGAGGGCGCTCCACTAATAAGTTTCGTGTTCCCACACAACTGAAGGTTCGATCCGACTGATATGTCAGACACTACCGATCATGGCGCACAGCGCCCTAAAGCGACGCCTGCGGCAGGCGCGCCACCGACCGCGACCGTGGAAGCTGGCAGCGCCAGCAGCGATGAGTTGTTGCGGTTGCACGGCATCTGCAAGAACTTCGGCGGCGTACGCGCGCTCGACTTTGTCGACTTCGAGTTGGATCAGGGCGAAGTCCATGTCCTGTTCGGCGAGAATGGCGCCGGCAAGTCCACGCTGATCAACATTCTGGCCGGCGCGGTCCATCCCGACGAGGGCAGCATCACGCTGAACGGCCGGCAGGTTCAGCTCGAATCGGTTCACGACGCGCGTAACCAGGGGATCGCGGCGGTGTTCCAGGAATTCAGCCTGGCGCCGGATCTGACCGTCGAGCAGAACATCTTCCTCGGCGCCGAGCCCATGGCCGGCCTGATCCTCGACAAGGGCACGGCGCGCGCCAAGGCGAAAGAAATCGTCGAGCGCCTGGGCTTCGACATTCCCTCGAGGGCGCTCGTGTCGAGCTTGTCCCGTGCCCAGCAGCAGATGACCGAGATCGCCAAGGCGATGCTCACCAACCCGAAGATCCTCATTCTCGACGAGCCGACCTCCTCGCTCACCGAGCGCGAGGTGAACCAGCTGTTCGAACTCATCGCGTTGCTGCAGAAGGAAGGCGTCGCCATCATCTACATCACGCACCGCGTCGCCGAAATCCAGGAGGTCGGCGACCGGGTCACCGTGCTGCGCGACGGCAAATACATCGATACCGTCGGAGCGAAGTCAGCCAGTCAGCAACAGCTTGTCGAGCTCATGACGGGCCGCCCGGTCGGCGATTTCTTCCCTGATATCACCCATCAGCCCGGCGATGTCCGTCTCGCCGTCAAAGACCTTACGACGCGCGATCATCGCGTCACGGACGTTTCGATCGAGGTGCGCGGTGGCGAGATCGTCGGTCTGGCCGGCCTGGTCGGCTGTGGCAAATCGGAGATCGGGCGTGCCTGCTTCGGGATCGAGCCCATCGAACAGGGGACGATCGAGTTCATGGGCGAGCGATTGAGCCGCCTCAGCGCTGGCGCCAATCTCGCCCGCGGCATGTGTTACGTGCCGCCGGATCGCCGCACGGAGGGCCTGATGGTGGACCGACCGACGCGCGAGAATGTTTCGCTGGCCGCCCTCGATCTTCCGACCTTGTCGTCGTTGGGCGTGCTTCACCGCGCCGCCGAGCGCACCATCACCTATAAACTGGCCGAGCGCATGCGCGTGACGCCGCTGGCGATGGAGAAGGACGTCAACACGTACTCCGGCGGCAACCAGCAGAAGATCCTGCTCGCCAAATGCATCGCCCGCGAGACCAAGGTTTTCCTCCTCGATGAGCCGACAATCGGTGTCGATGTCCGCGCCAAGACAGAGGTCTATGAGTTTCTCAAGGACCTCGTGAAGCAAGGTGTGGCGGTCGTTCTCATCAGCTCCGAGTTGCCCGAGATACTCAACCTGACGAACCGGGTGTACGTCATCCACAACGGTGCCGTGCGCGCCCATTTCGAGGGCGACGAGATCACCGAAGAGAATCTCTTGAACGCTTTCTTCGCCGAGGGTGTGGAAAGTTCGAGCGTTGCGGCGAAACGCAGTTAAAGAGGGAATCTAACGGAATACAACAATGACAGACGTTACAGAAAAAACCTCCGCCAACCCGATCGTCAATGCCGCCCGCGCAATCTTCATCAGCATGGGCATCCTGCCCGTGCTGCTGGTTTTCGCACTAATATTTTTTGGCTCTTTGGAGCACCGTTTCCTCGGTGGGCAGAACCTGTTCAACGTGGTGCGCCAGACGACTTATCTGGCGATCGTCTCGATGGGCCAAATGACGGTGCTGCTGACCGCGGGATTCGACCTCTCGCTGGGCTCGTGCATCGCGCTCACCAGCGTCACCGCTGCCATGGTCATGGCGAGCATCCTCGGGGGATCGCCGGACGCGATCATGTTCGCGATCGTTATCGGCATGCTCGCGGGACTGGGTGTCGGCGTCATCGTCGGCACCATCAACGGATTTGGTGTCGCCATCCTCAACGTGCCGCCTTTCATGATGACCCTCGGCATGTTGTCGGTGGTGTTCGGTGTGGCGCTCACGATTAGCGGCGGCGTGCCGATCTACGGTATTCCGGATGGCTACAGCCTGGTCTTCGGCTACGGCCGAATAGTCGGCATACCGGCGCCGCTGTACTATACAGGGGGACTATTCTTGGCCCTCTATTTCATCCTCAACTGGACGCGGGTGGGGCGCTACTTCTACGCCATCGGCAGCAACCGGCGGGCGGCCCGGCTCTCGGGTGTGAATACGCGCAAGCACATCTTCTTCGCCTACATCATTTGCGGCTTTCTCGCGTCCTGTTGCGGCCTCTTGCTGATGGCGCGGACGGGCACCGGCGAATCGACCCTCGGTCAGCCGCTCGTGCTGCAGTCGGTCGCGGCCTGCGTGATCGGCGGCGTATCGCTGTTCGGTGGTATCGGACGCGTCGGCAACGTCATCCTGGGCGCCTTCTTCATCACGCTGTTGACCAACGGCATGAACCTCATCCGGGTCGAGAGCTACGTTCAACAGATCGTACTCGGCAGCGTATTGATCCTCGCCATCGTGGTCGACCAGGTGCGGCTGCAATATATGGGGCAGCTCAGAGTAGACTAGCAGGCTGCTGAACAAGTCATCATTGCCGGGCCTTGAACTCGGATTCATCGCCGAAATGAAATGAGATTTCGTGTCTTAGGGTGAAACCGTCTTCAATCTCGACCGATCCGATGCCCTGGGCTTCATCCAGTTCGATGATCTGCCACTTTGCGGTCAGCGGCGTGCCGGCATCGCCCGTCATGTTGGCGCCTCCGCCAGCAGTCTGGGTAGTCGGACGAGGTTGTAGGCGGCCAAGGCCAGGGTGAACGAAGCGTCGACCCGGTGGCGGCCCCGGAATTTGGTCTTGCTCAATCCCGCGCTCGTCTTGACCCAGCCGAAGACCTCCTCGATGCGCTTACGGCAACGTTGGCTGACGCCGTAACCGGGATGGCGCGTCGTGCGCCCGTCTATCTTGGTCTTGCGCCGCTTGCCGGTCTTGGTGACGTGGTCCTGGACGGCGATATGGGGGGTCACCTTGCGGTGCCGCAGTTCCTCGACAAAATCCGCGACGTCAAAACCCTTGTCCCCGCCCACCGTGATCCGACGCGGGCCGCCTCTACTCTCCACCGGGCGATGCCTGTCGATCAGATCAAGGGCGGCTTCGCGTTCCGCCGTGCCCGACGCAATGGTCACGCCGCCGCCGACTGCCAGACCATGGCGGTTCTCCGTCAGCGCATGGCCCATGTAACACAGCTTGCTTTCCCGGCCATTACCCTTGCGATAAAGCCGGGCGTCCGGATCAGTGGTGCTTGCATGGGTCGCGTTCGAGCGTTTCTCGCCATGAAAATCCCGCTCGGCGTTGCGCCCCGATCCCCCGTCGCCATCGTCCTCACCTTTGGGACGAAAGCTCTTCATCGACGCCCAGGCCTCGATCAATGTTCCGTCTACCGAAAAATGATCCCGGCTCAATAGTCCCCGTACCTTGTGGTGCTGGATAACCCCCGCAAGCAGCTGCGCCGAAACCTCCGCCTCCAGAAGACGGTCCCGGTTGTGGCAGAACGCGCTGGCGTCCCACACGCCATCGTCCAGCCCAAGCCCCACAAACCAGCGAAACAGCATGTTGAAGTTTAGCTGCTCCATCAGCTGACGCTCCGAGCGGATCGAATAAAACACCTGCAACAGTAACGCTCGAAGAAGCTTCTCCGGCGGGATCGATGGGCGACCCATGTGGGAATAAAGCGTCTCGAACTCCGAAGATAGAGACCCCAATACGTCGTTCACGATCTCACGGATCAGACGCAGCGGATGATCATCCGGAACACGCTCTTCCAGGTCTACGTAGCTGAATAAATTGCCACTGCTTTGATCTCGACCCCGCATGCCATCCTCCATCACCCGAAGGAATCACAGAATCATGTCACAACTGCAAATGCGAGGACTTTTTCAGCAGCCTGCTAGAGCATTTTCTGAGCTGACGGATTCTTTTTGGGATTCCCATGGGATCGAATTTCTGATTCAAGATGTGGGCTGGTGGAGGAGGCCAGCCTGCATGACGAAACCTCTTTCCAATGATCTTCGAGAACGGCTTGTATCGGCGGTTGACAGCGGCCTGTCGCGGCGCTCGGCGGCGCGCCGCTTCGGGGTTGCGGCCTCGACGGCGATCAAATGGGTGAATCGGTGGCGGCGGACGGGCGATGTCGGGCCTAGGCCGCAAGGCGGTGACCACCGCTCGCACCGGATCGAGGCCCATGCCGAGGAAATCCTGGCGCTGGTTGACGAGACGCCGGACATCACCTTGGGCGAGATCGCGGCACACCTGGACGCGGGGCATGGCTTGACGGTGGCCCAAAGCACGGTCTGGCGGCTGCTCGACCGGCACGGCATGACGTTCAAAAAAAACCGCGCACGCCTGCGAGCAACAGCGAGCTGACGTCCTGCGCCGCCGGCAGGCCTGGTTCGACGCCCAACCCGATCTGAAGCCCGAGCGGCTGGTGTTCATTGACGAGACCGGCGCTTCGACCAAGATGGCCGGCGTTACGGCCGGGCGCCACGGGGCGAGCGTTGCCAAGCACCGGTGCCTCATGGACACTGGAAGACGACGACCTTCGTTGGCGCGCTCCGCCTTGAAGGCATGACCGCGCCCATGGTGCTCGACGGTGCCATGCATGGTGCCGCCTTCCTCGCTTATGTGGAGCAGGTCTTGGTCCCGACGCTCAAACCCGGCGATATCGTGGTGATGGATAACTTACCCGCCCACAAACCCATCGCCGTGCGCACGGCCATCGAAGTCGCCGCGGCAGAGTTGCGCTTCCTGCCGCCCTACAGCCCTGACTTTAACCCCATTGAAATGGCCTTCTCCAAGCTCAAGGCTTTCCTCAAAAAGACCGCCGCCCGAACCGTCGATGACCTCTGGGACGCCATCGCCCAAGGCATCGACACCTTCACACCAACGGAATGCGAAAACTACTTCGCTGCTGCCGGCTATGACCGCAAATGATAGGAAAACGCTCTAGCAGGCTGCTGAAAAAGTCCTCGCATTTGCAGTTGTGACATGATTCTGTGATTCCTTCGGGTGATGGAGGATGGCATGCGGGGTCGAGATCAAAGCAGTGGCAATTTATTCAGCTACGTAGACTTGGAAGAGCGTGTTCCGGATGATCATCCGCTGCGTCTGATCCGTGAGATCGTGAACGACGTATTGGGGTCTCTATCTTCGGAGTTCGAGACGCTTTATTCCCACATGGGTCGCCCATCGATCCCGCCGGAGAAGCTTCTTCGAGCGTTACTGTTGCAGGTGTTTTATTCGATCCGCTCGGAGCGTCAGCTGATGGAGCAGCTAAACTTCAACATGCTGTTTCGCTGGTTTGTGGGGCTTGGGCTGGACGATGGCGTGTGGGACGCCAGCGCGTTCTGCCACAACCGGGACCGTCTTCTGGAGGCGGAGGTTTCGGCGCAGCTGCTTGCGGGGGTTATCCAGCACCACAAGGTACGGGGACTATTGAGCCGGGATCATTTTTCGGTAGACGGAACATTGATCGAGGCCTGGGCGTCGATGAAGAGCTTTCGTCCCAAAGGTGAGGACGATGGCGACGGGGGATCGGGGCGCAACGCCGAGCGGGATTTTCATGGCGAGAAACGCTCGAACGCGACCCATGCAAGCACCACTGATCCGGACGCCCGGCTTTATCGCAAGGGTAATGGCCGGGAAAGCAAGCTGTGTTACATGGGCCATGCGCTGACGGAGAACCGCCATGGTCTGGCAGTCGGCGGCGGCGTGACCATTGCGTCGGGCACGGCGGAACGCGAAGCCGCCCTTGATCTGATCGACAGGCATCGCCCGGTGGAGAGTAGAGGCGGCCCGCGTCGGATCACGGTGGGCGGGGACAAGGGTTTTGACGTCGCGGATTTTGTCGAGGAACTGCGGCACCGCAAGGTGACCCCCCATATCGCCGTCCAGGACCACGTCACCAAGACCGGCAAGCGGCGCAAGACCAAGATAGACGGGCGCACGACGCGCCATCCCGGTTACGGCGTCAGCCAACGTTGCCGTAAGCGCATCGAGGAGGTCTTCGGCTGGGTCAAGACGAGCGCGGGATTGAGCAAGACCAAATTCCGGGGCCGCCACCGGGTCGACGCTTCGTTCACCCTGGCCTTGGCCGCCTACAACCTCGTCCGACTACCCAGACTGCTGGCGGAGGCGCCAACATGACGGGCGATGCCGGCACGCCGCTGACCGCAAAGTGGCAGATCATCGAACTGGATGAAGCCCAGGGCATCGGATCGGTCGAGATTGAAGACGGTTTCACCCTAAGACACGAAATCTCATTTCATTTCGGCGATGAATCCGAGTTCAAGGCCCGGCAATGATGACTTGTTCAGCAGCCTGCTAGATCAACCCCGAGAGCTTGAGCGCGGTCGCCATCGGGCCGTCGACTTTGAGCTTGCCCATCATGAAGGCGGTCGTCGGGTCGAGCTCGCCTTCGATCATGCTCGCGAAATCATCGAGCGCCATGGCGATGGTGCACTCGGCCGCGCGGTCTTCGTTGCTCACCTCGTTCGGGCTGGCCGCGCCATCGATGAAGATCACACCCTCGTCGAAGGCGAACTTCACCGTGGCACCGAGGCCGGAGTCCTCGCCCACTTTGGCGCGTATCATCGTGGTCGCGGTTTCAAGGTCCATGACATCTCCCGGCACGACCTGCAGGCCGCTCGACCGTACACCTGACGACCGGTGCAACGCTACCCGGCGGAGCATAGGGCCCAGCCCGTGACGGCGCAATCATGCCGCTGAGTCACGGCCGCTGCAGGTCCATATACCGGCGTCGGGGATAAATATATTAAATGATGTTCATTTTATCAAATATTGTTTAGCATTAGCCATGGTCATCGTCAAGAAACCCAACCCACGGGGCCACGCCGGGTCAGGCCATCCCGCGCGCCTGCGCTGGCAAGCGCGCAGGCGCGCCGTAATCGACGCCGCCGAGCGCGTCTTTCGCCACGGCGGCATCACCGGCCTCACCGTGCGCGCTGTCGCCGCGGAGGCCGGCTATACCCCCGGTGCGCTCTACAGCTACGTCGCGGGCAAGGACGAATTGCTGGCCGAGGTTGCAGGGCAATCGCTGAACCGGCTCGCACAGACGCTGAAGGAGGCGCTGGGCGGTGAACCCGAGGCGCTACTCGCCCGGCGCATCGATAGGTTTCGCACCCACTATCGCCGCCATCCGGCCGATCTCGATCTCCTGGCCCATCTGTTTGCGAACGGCCGGATGCAGGCTCTCGATCCCACCGTCGAGGGGCATCTGACCGGCCGGTTGATCATGGCGTTGGGCGCGCTGGCAGAGGCGGTGGGCCGAGCTCAAAACCTTGAAGGTGAGGAATCCAACCGCGACACGCTGGCGCTGGCGGCGTTCCTGCTGGGCCTTTCGTTGCTCGAGAATTCGGGCCGCCTCGCGGTTCTCGGCTTCCGGGCGGAGGCGCTCATCGACGCCTATCTCGGGCGCCCGGGCGGTTAGGGCGAGCGAGTTGCGGCTCGCTCAGATCACGCCATCGCTCTTCAATTGGGCGATCTGATCGGGCCCGTAACCGGCCGCCTCGAGGATCTCCTCGCTGTGCTCCCCGTAGAGCGGAGCCGCACGGTCGATGGAGAAGGCAAAATCGCTGAACTTGATGGGAAAGGCGAACTGCCGGACCGGCCCTTCGACCGGGTGATCATGGGTGACGAACATGCCGCGCGCCTTGAGCTGCGGGTCCTCGCGGCTCTCGGCGAGGGTGAGCACCGGCGCCATGCAGCAATCGACCCGGAGCGCGAACGCGGACCAGTAGGATTGGGGCTGGCGTTTGATGATGGCGGCCACCTCGCCCCGCACACGCGCCGATTCATCGTCCCAGCAGATGTTCTTGCCTTTGAGATCGGGGCGCTCCACCGCTTCGCAGAAGGCGTCCCAGAATTTGGGCTCGAGCGCACCCAGGCTGATGAAGCGGCCGTCCGCGGCCTCGTAGATGCCGTAGGACGGGACCCCGCCCGACAGATAGTCCTCACCCAGGGGACGGGTCGCGCCGAAGCTCTCCTCGGCACTCAGCAGGATAACGCAATGGGCCAGCGTGCAGTCCGTCATGGAGACATCGACATAGCGACCCTCACCGGTGCGCTGCACGTCGACGAGGGCGGCGAGAATGCCCATGGCCGGCGATAGCGTGCCGCCCGCAAGATCGGCGATCTGGAAGTTGGGTGGCGCCGGCGGGCCGCCTCGCGTACCCATCTGTTCACTCAGGCCGGCATAGGAGCAGTAATTGATGTCGTGCCCGGCGCGGTCGCGATAGGGGCCCTCCTGGCCGTAGCCGGAAATGGCGCAGAACACGATGCGGGGATTGAGCTCGCGGATGGTCTCGTAGTCGATTTTCAGGCGTTCCATGACGCCCGGGCGAAACTGCTCGACGATGACATCGGCCTCGCGCGCCAGCCGGTAGAACACCTCGCGCCCGGCGTCCGTCTGAAGATCGAGTTTGAGCGAACGCTTGTTGCGATTGACCGAGAGAAAGAACGCTGAGTTCTGCTTGCGCACCGGCTCTCTCCAGCGCGTATAGTCCCCGGCCTTGGTGTCCTCGATCTTGATGACGTCGGCGCCCAAATCGCCCAGATGCTGGGTGCACAGGGGGCCGGGCAACAGCCGGGTCAAATCGAGCACGGTGATTCCGGCCAATGGCTTGGCACGCATGACGTCCTCCCTCTGGGTGTGCGGGGCCAGCATGGCCCCGTTCGCGTTGACGCCTGTCTAAAACGCCTCGGCGTCGAGCGCCATCAAATTCTGCTTGCCGGAGGTCAGCTTGGACAGGAGCGACGAGGTGTCGGGCAGCATGCGCGCCATGAAGAAACGGGCGGTCTCGAGTTTGGCCCGGTAGAACGCCTGATCGTCATGGCCGTTGGCGAGTTGCCTGCTCGCCACCTTGGCGGCTTGCGCCCACATGTAGGCGAGCGCGACGAGCCCGAAGAGGCGTAGATAATCGCTGGCCGCGGCGCCGGCCTGCTCGGGGTCCCGGTAGCCCTGCTCGCCGATCCAAGCCGTCGCCTGCTGCAACCGGGCGAAGGACTTGGCGAGCGGGCCCGTGAACTCGGCCATCGCCTGGTCCGCGCCGGTCTCCTGAATGAAGCGGTCCACAGGATGGAAGAACTGGCGCAGACCCCGTCCGAAATGCGCCGGCAGTTTGCGGAGCGTGAGATCAAGCGCCTGAATGCCGTTGGCGCCTTCGTAGATCTGCGTGATGCGCGCATCGCGGACAAACTGCTCCATGCCCGTCTCGTGGATGTAGCCATGACCGCCGAAACACTGCAGGCCCAGATTGACCGATTCGAAGCCCCCGTCGGTTAAATAGGCCTTGATCACCGGCGTCATCAGCGAGACGAGATCGTCGGCATCGCGGCGCACGCCCTCGTCGGGGTGTACCTCCGCAAGATCGGCGCTGAGCGCGATCCACAGCGCGAACGCACGCGCTCCCTCGTTGAACGCCCGCATGCTGAGCAACATGCGGCGGACATCGGGGTGCACGATGATCGGATCGGCGGGTTGATCCGGCGCCTTGGGGCCGGACAGCGAGCGCCCCTGCAAACGCTCCTTGGCGTAGGCGGCAGCGTTCTGGTAGGCGATCTCGGAGAGCGCAAGACCGTGGAGGCCGACGCTGATGCGCGCCGCATTCATCATCGTGAACATCGCCCGCATGCCCTTGTGGGGCGGGCCGGCGAGATCGCCGGTGGCGCCGTCGTAGTTCATCACACAGGTCGCCGAGGCCCTGATCCCCATCTTGTGCTCGAGCGCGCCGCACGAAAGCCGGTTCCGTTCTCCCAGGCTGCCATCGGGGTTGACCATGAATTTAGGCACGATAAAGAGGCTGAGCCCCTTGGTGCCCTCAGGCGCACCCACGATACGCGCCAGCACGAAATGGACGATGTTATCGGTGAGATCGTGCTCGCCGGCGGTGGTGAAGATCTTGGTCCCACTGATCGCATAGGTCCCATCGGGCTGGGGCTCGGCCTTGGTGCGAATGAGGCCGAGGTCGGTGCCGCAATGGGGCTCGGTCAGCTCCATCGTGCCGCCCCATTCGCCGCTCGTGAGCTTGGCGAGATAGCGCTTCTTCTGTTCGTCCGTGCCATGCAGCAACAGCGCGTGGGCGGCCCCCTCGGCGAGCCCCGCGTAGGTGCTGAAGGCGAGATTGGCCGAGCGCATCATCTCGGAAACGGCGGCGGCGAGAACCTTGGGGAGACCCTGGCCGCCATAGCCGGGAGCACCCGCAAGCCCACCCCAGCCGCCGTCGGCGAAGGCGCGGTAGGCCTCTTTGAATCCCGCCGGCGTGGTGACCCGGCCAGCCTCGAAGTGACAGCCCTCCGCATCGCCCGGCTGATTGAGGGGATGGATCTTGTCCTCGGCGATCTTCGCCCCTTCGGCAAGTATCGCCTCGATGAGATCGGGCGTGACCTCGGAAAAGCGCGGCAGGTTGCGGTAGCGCTCGACCTCAAGGAGCTCGTTGAGAACGAAGCGATGCTCGCGGAGCGGTGCGCGGTAGAGTGTCATGGCGATCGGTCTTTCGCGGGCCCTTGCCGTCAATTGCGCAACGGCTTGCCGGTCTCCAGCATGTGCGCCATGCGATCGAGGGTGGCCGGAAGCCGCACCAGGCTAGTGAGCGCCTTGCGCTCGAGCGCGAGCAAGCCGTTTTCGCTGACGCTTTGGGTCACATCGGTTTCACCACCCGAGATGACCTCGCCCAGCGTGCGCGCCACCACGCCGTCGTGCTCGGTGGCCTGGCCGTTCCCCACCAGGGTGCCGACGGCGAGCTCGAAGGCCACGCGCGCGGTCGGTCCGGGCAGCGCGATTTCGGGCGCATCGGGCAGCGTATAGTCCGCCGCCATCTCCAGCGCGCGCGCCTTGGCTTCGGCCAGCACCCGGTCGCGGTTCATGGTGATGCCGTCGCCGTCTCTGAGGAAGCCGAGTTCGCGCGCTTCGGCCGCCGAGGTCGAGACCTTGGCGAGGCCGATGGTCTCGAAGGTTTGGCGGAGCGGCGGCATGGGTCCGCCGGGCCGACCGGGGCGCGACGAGGTCCGCAGGATCATTTCCTTGGTGCCGCCCCAGCTCGGGATGAGGCCGACGCCCACCTCGACGAGACCCATATAGGTCTCGGCATGGGCCTGGATGGAATCGCAATGCAGCAGGATCTCCAGCCCTCCGCCAAGCGCCATTCCGGCGGGCGCGCCAACGACCGGGAAGGGCGCGTATTTGAGGGCCAAGAACGCCTCCTGGCCCTCCTTCACATTCTGCTCGATGAGCGGCCACATGGCGGTGTTGGCGGCGAACAGCGCGAGCCCGATGTTGGCGCCGACCGAGAAGCTGTCCCCGTCGTGGCCGATCACCAGCGCCCGGTAGCCCTGCTTGTCGATCGCTGCGGCCTCGCGCACCATGGCGATGCTCTCCGCATCGAGGGCGTTCATCTTGGTGTGGAACTCGAGACCGGCAATGCCGTCGCCGAGATCCCACAGGCTCGCCGATCGGTTGCGCTTGATGGGCTCGGCGCCCCGTTTCACGTCGGCGAGCTTCAAGACGCCTTCGGGCCGCGTGATATCTGCGTAGTCGCCGGAAAGCGTGAGGTATTGGGCTCGGCCCGCCTCCTCGCGGTAGAGCGGGCGCTCACCGGCAGCCTCGAGAAGCCGGGGCACCCGCAGGCCCTCATCCCGGAGCTTGCTCACGAACCAGGGCACGCCCAGCTGGTCGATCTGCTCGAACGGCCCATGGGCCCAGGCGTAGCCGGTGCGCATCGCTCGGTCGACGGCGGCGATGTCATCGGCGATCTCGGGCACCAGCCCGGCGACATAGGCCAGGGTCCGGCTCAGCACTCGCCAGGCGTACTGGCCGCCCGTGTCGTCATGCTCGACGAGCGCGCGTAGCCCGTCCCTGGCCGCCTTGAGGCTCTCGAAATCGGGCCTCTCGGCCGGCCGGTATTCGCCGGTCCGGAGGTCGCGCGCCTCCTTGATGCGCTGGCCGTCGGCCGTGGCCAGACGGTAGAAGCCGCCCTTGCCCTTACGACCGATATAGCCCTCCTCGATCATGCCAGCGATCAGCCGGCTGGACTCGCTGTCGGCCGAATAGAGCTTGCGAAACGCGTCCTCAGGCTGCAACAGCGCTTCCATGCTGGACATGACATGAGGCGCGAGATCGATCCCGGTGAGATCGAAGAGCCCGAAGATGCCCGTCTTGGGAACGCCCATCGGCCGGCCGATCACCGCATCGGCCTCCTCCACGGTGAGACCGAGCGCCAGCGCCTCGTCTAGCGCCACGGCCATCCAGTAGATGCCGATCCGGTTGGCGATGAAGCCGGGCGTGTCCTTGCAGAGCACCACCTCCTTGCCCAAGGTCACATCGGCGAAGGCGCGGAGCGCATCGATCACCCGGGCCTCGGTGTTGGCGCCCGCAACCACTTCGAGAAGCCGCATGTAGCGCGGCGGGTTGAAGAAGTGGGTGATCGCGAAGTCCTTGGCGAAAGTGTCGGGCAAGCCGTCGATCAGCTTGGCGAGCGGAATCGTCGAGGTGTTGGATGTGACGATCGAGCCGGGCCGGCGCACCGCGTCCAGACGGCGGTAAACGTCCTGTTTGACGGCGAGATCCTCGATCACGGCCTCGCAGATCCAGTCGGCCTCGGCGAGGAGCTCGAGATCATCCTCCAAGTTGCCGGGCGTGATCAGCTCGGCCGCCTTGGGGTGCATGAAGGGGGCGGGTTTGGTCTTGAGCAGCCGCGCGACGGCGTCCTTGGCCAACACGCTCCGGTCGTCCGCGCCTCGGGGCACGATGTCGAGCAGGATCGCCGGCACGCCCGCGTTGGCGGCATGGGCGGCGATCGCCGCGCCCATGACGCCCGCGCCGAGCACGCCGATATTACCGATACCGGTCATTACGCGGCCTCGAGGACCGTCGCGATACCCTGCCCGCCGCCGATACATTGGGCCGCCAGCGCAAACTGCTTGCCCTCGCGGCGCAAGAGCGAGGCCGCCTTGCCGGTAATCCGCGCGCCCGTGGCCCCCAACGGATGGCCGAGGGCGATGGCGCCGCCATCGATGTTGAGCTTGGCGAAATCGAAGCCGCCGCCGTTCGACTCCCACTCGCGGACCACCGCGAGCGCCTGGGCGGCGAACGCCTCGTTAAGCTCGATGATGTCAATGTCTTCGAGCGCGAGACCGGCGCGTTTGAGCGCCTTGGCCGTCGCACCGACCGGGCCGAGGCCCATCGTCTCGGGCGCACAGCCATGCACGCCGATGCTTTTCACCCGGGCCAGCTTGTCGAGCCCGTGGCGGTCGGCATAGTCCTCGGTGCACACGAGCACCGCCGCGGCCCCGTCGGTAAGCGGCGAGGACGTGCCCGCCGTCACCGTGCCGTCCTTGTCGAAGGCCGGCTCCAGACCGTCGAGCACCTCCTGCGTGGTGTCGGGCCGGATGGCGCCGTCCTGCTCGACGCGAAGATTGCCGACGACGATGGGGACGATCTCGTCGGCGAGCTTGCCGGCCTCGCGTGCGGCGCTCGCCTTGGCCTGGCTGGCCACCGCGAGCTCCTGCTGCTCGACGCGCGAGATGTCGTATTTCCGGGCGAGGTTCTCTGCGGTTTCACCCATCGAGATGTAGACCTCGGGCGTGCGCTCGTAGAGGCCCGGATGGGGCGCCGGGTTGTAGCCGCCCATCGGCACGCGGGTCATCGATTCGAGACCGGCGCAGACAAACGCCTCGCCGGCATCGAGCTGGATGGAGCCGGCGGCGATATGGATCGACTGCATCGACGAGCCGCAGAAACGGTTGACGGTGGCCCCCGCCACGCTGAGCGGAAGGTCCGCCAGAAACGCGACAATGCGGGCGACGTTGTAGCCCTGTTCGGCTTCGGGGAAGGCACACCCCATGATGACGTCCTCGATGTCGTCCGGCTCGATCCTGGTCTTCTTCACCAAGGCCCTCACCACCTGACCGGCCATCTCATCGGGGCGGACCGACGCAAGCGCCCCTTTCTTGGCCAAGGTGAACGGAGAACGCTGATAGCCCGCTATGACGACGCTTTTCATATTCAAGTCCTCCGCGAAGCGAAGCTCGCTCTTTTTCGTTGGCCTTAGCCCGCCGCCCGGCGGGATGCCGCGTGCGACATCTCGACGGGCTCGTACCCCACGAGCGCCGGGAAATGCTGCTCGGCCAGGCTGTCCTCTGGCACGATCCCACGCCGCGGGGGCGGGGTCAAACGGAGGTCGAGGTACAGCCGCGCGACGATCGCCTTGCGCCGATCGCCGTGCTCAAGGTCACGCGTGGCCTCCTCGAGGAGCAGCGCCGCGCACAATGTATCGGCGAGCAGCGCCATCAAACGCCGCGCATGGCGAGCGGCCTGGCCCGCGTCTCCACGCACGAACGAAACGGCGTTACGGCACGCGGTGAGTGCCGCTGCCACGCCGTCCCGGAGGTCAATGAGATCGGCCGGCGCAGCAGCGCAGCATGTATCGATGCGCGTTGTGAACGCCTCGAAGCCGTGGTGTCGGTCACCGAGCATGCGCAGCACCTCGAGCGCCTGGATGTTCGCCGGTCCCTCCCACACGGTCATCACCTGGGCGTCGCGGAGCAACCGTGGGGTCACGAAATCGTAGGTGTAGCCATTGCCGCCGATCACTTCGATCGCGGTCCGGCACGCGGCGTTGGCATCCTCCGCGGTCTGATATTTGGCGAGCGCGGTGGCGAGCCGCAACCAGGGACGATGGCGGTCATCGGCCAAGGCCGTATCGAAGGCGCGCGCGGCTTCAAAAGCCAGCGCGCAGCCCGCTTCAAGCTCGGCAAGCAGGCGAAGAACGTCCGTCCGAACCATCGCATGATCGAGCAACGGCCGGCCGAAGGCGACGCGGTGGCTGGCGAAGCTCATGACCTCAAGAAAAGCGCGGCGCTGCAGGCCGCCATGGCGTTATGCAGACGGCTGAATCCGAGCGCCTCCATCATCAGTTTGAAACCCTCGGGCGGCGGCGCCACTTCGGCGGCGTGCGTCTCGGTAAGGTCGACCTCCGCCGTGGCGACGCCACAGGTGCCGAGCTTGTCCTTGAGGCGGCGGATGCGCAGCGGATTGGCCTCGCCTGTATCGAGCCGGCGCGGCACAAGATAGAGCCCGAGCCCTTCGGTGCCCTCCGGCGCATCTTGGGGGCGGGCGGTAACCAGCGCCAGGCCGCCATCGACATTGCTCACGAACCATTTGAGGCCCCTCAACCGCCAGTCGAGGCCAGGCCCGCCGTCCGCCAGCCGGGCCGTGGTCTCGTTCGCCCCGACGTCGCTTCCGCCCTGGCGTTCGGTGACCCACGTCCCGCCGGTGAGCGCGCGGCCGTCGCGGCGCACGAGCTCGGGCAGGTAGCGCTGCTTTATCTCGCGCGGGGCGAAACGGTCGAGCACGTACGCCATCGCACCCGTCATCGCCACCGGGCAATGCAGCGACACGTCGGCCTGCGATAGCAGGTAGCCCATGGCGAAGGTCAAAAGAAAGGGCGCCGGGGCATCGCCGTAGTTGAGGCCTACGATGCCGCGTTCATAAACCTCGCGCGACACCGCATCCCAGGCCGGGTCGTGACGCACCTGGTTCGCGAGGACGCCATCGCGATCGTAAGATTCGAGAACGGGCCGGGCGACCCGGTCGGTCTGCTCCGCCTCCGCATCGACCGCATCGCCCACCCACGCGCCGAAGGCCGACAGTGTTTCCCGCCAGGTCTCGGGGTCACCACCTGCCGCGGCCTTCAGGAGTCCCTGGAGGTTGGGATCGAGGGCGAAGAAATTCTGCCCGCGTGCAGCGCGCTCATAGCGCATCGACGGCCGCCCCCTTGTCGTTGAGCGCTTGTTCGATCGCCGCGCAGCTCTCCTCGAGTTCACCGATGGCCGCTTCGATCTCATGGCGCTGTTGCCGCAACTCGGCGAGGCGGCTGCGGCCCTTGTGAAGCGTCACACTGAGCTGCTCGACTTGGCCGTCGCCAAGATCATAGAGATCGAGCATCTCTTTGATATCGGCCAGGCTGAAGCCGAGTCGCCGGCCACGCAGGATGAGCTTGAGACGCACCCGATCGCGCCTCGAAAAGATGCGCGTTTGGCCTTTGCGAGTCGGGTGGATGAGGTCTTTGTCCTCGTAAAAGCGCAGGGTTCGCGGCGTGATGGCGAACTCCCCCGCGAGATCGGAGATCGAATAGGATTCCAGCGCCATGACCATGAGATAGTTTACGTTTACGTAAACGTCAAGTGCGGATGAACCGCGGCGAGCTTGAGCCGGAGCGGGCTTTCCTCTTACCCTGCAAGCGGCAGCGATGCTTTTTACCCCACGACCGACAGCTATGTTTTAAGCGACGCGAGCTGGCATGACCGAACGCCCCACCACCTACCGCGATTTCTGGCCGTTCTATCTGCGCGAACATAGCGCGCCCAGCTGCCGCGCCCTGCATTACGTGGGCACAACGATTGCGCTTGTGTCCCTCGTTCTGCTCGTCATCACAGGCATTCCCTGGTACTTGCTCGGCGCGGTGCTCGGCGGCTACGCCTTCGCATGGGCCGGGCATGTCTTCGTCGAGCGTAACCGGCCGGCGACCTTCAATTACCCCTTCTGGTCGCTCTACAGCGACTTTCGGATGTACGTTCTCGCGCTGAGCGGTCGTCTCTGCCCCGAACTGAAAAGCGCGGGCGTGTCCTGGGGCAGGCCCGGAATTTAGCTGGCGTCGGGACTCGGCTGAGGTTAGTACCGCGGGCGCTGAGTGAGAGAGATGCGTAAGGTTTCTGGTTGGGTAGCGTTTTGGGGGACAGATTGTTTCACCACGCCGTTGGGATTTTCCCGGGATCGGTGGCACGTGGCTGCGTGTACGCAAGCTGACGGCGCCGTTCCTGGTCGCGCTGATGCTCGTCACGGCTTCGGCAATCGGCTCCGACCGCGCGGCAGCCCAGGACGATTCGGCCGACCTCGACGCGTTGCAGAAGCAGTACGACGCCGCCTTCCAGGAGATATTCAAGGATCCAGGCAACCTCGATAAATCGTTCCAGTACGCCGAACTCGCCGTAAAGCTCGGCAATTTCGAGGCGGCGATCAGTGCGCTCGATCGCATGCTGCTGATCAACCCCAATCTGCCTCGTGTCCGGCTCGAGCTCGGCGTCCTGTATTTCCGCTTGGGCTCCTAACCAGCTCGCCAAGTCCTATCTCACCCGGGCGATCGAGGGCGACGATGTCCCCGATGAGGTCAGGCCCCGCGTGGCGACCTATTTGGTGGAAGTCGACAAGCGGCTGTCGCGCCATCAGCTGAGCGGCTCGCTGTTCGGCGGCGCAGGTTATCAGTCCAATGCGATCGCCGGCCCCACAAGCAGCGACGTCCTGGTGGGCGGCATTTCGTCGACCCTCGATGACCAGTTCGTGACGCGGAGCGATGGTAACGTCTTCGCCGCCGGCAGCTTCCGCCACGGTTACGACCTGTTGACTCAGGGCGGCGCGTTCATCGAAACGAACGGAACCGGTTACTGGTCGATCCAGAAGGACGAAAAGCAGCTCAATCTCATCTATCTGTCGCTGCAGTCGGGCCCGCGGTTGCGGTTCCTGACCGACTACCTCGACAATGCGACCTCCCGGCCCTATGTCGTCGCCAGCATCATCTGGCTGGGCAATCAGCCCTATCTGCACGAGGCCGGCCTTGGTTGGAACGTCACCCACCAGTTTTCGGAGCGTTTCGCGGGTGAAGCGAATATCGAGCGCAAGCAAAAGTATTATGACAGCAGTGTCGAGCGCGCGAACGCCAAGGACCAGGAAGGTCCGACGAGCCAGCTCCGGCTGACCGGGCGATACGCCTTGTGGCCCAACATCACCCTCAACGGGCTGGCCGTCGCCAACCGGGAATCGGCTCGCCAAGACTTCGAATCCAATTGGGAATGGGGCCTCACGGCTGGCTTGGCCACTTTTTACCAGCACCCCGTTTCGCTGTTCGGCGTCGGTAGTGGGCCGTGGTCCACGTCCCTCTCGACGGCACGGATAATCAACGAGTATGACATCCCCAACCCGGCGGTGAACCCCAATGCCCGACGCTACGACAAGGAATGGCGCCTCACTCTGGTGCAGACCGTTCCCGTGAAGCCGCAATGGACGGCGGTGGGCACCGTGCAGCGCATCGTCAACGATAGCAACCTGCCCAACTTCAAGTACACCAACTGGCTCCTTTCCGTCGGCGTCGCGCGCAACTTCTAAGCGGCGCGGCCTCGCTACGGCGCCGGCCTTAGCAGCCCGTTGATTAAGTGGCTTTTTCCGGCTCTCACTCCCAGATGAGGAATGCGGCGGCGAAAGCCGTCTGGCCGCTTTGCGAGCCCCCCCGTGCCACCAGCATGGCCCCGGTGGGCGTGAGCAGAACGAAAATACCGCCATATCCGCCCGCCACGGCCTCCCGCGGGGTGCCGGCGCCGATGAGCTGGCGCATCAGTAACGATAGATTGTGGCCGGCGACGTGGAGCAGGTATCGCTTGTGCACATTCTCTCGCCCGCGCAGCCAGGTTCGTCGCATGCCGCCACGATCGAGGTTGTGGGCAAAGCAGCGCTCGACGATCTCGGCGCGCAGCTTGAAGGCCTCGCGGGCGACCCCGGACTTGAGCCGCGCACGGTTATTGGTGACCGCGCGCCGCGCCGCCTCATCACCGTGCCAGCGCGAAAAGCCGGTCTGCTTGGGCGCCGCGATCCGGGTCTTCCAGGGACTGTCGTTCAGAGCCCTCAAGACCGCCCGTGAGTGATAACCTTTGTCGGGGACGCATTCGGCCGGGTCCTCCGATGTCGGTGCCGCATCCACCGCCTCGAGGTTTGCCTCGGCCTTCGCCAGGGTCTTGGAAAGCGTCGTGGTGTCGCCCTCATCGGCCGGGTGCAGCTCGGCCGCCACCACCGCGCCGGTGTCCAGATCCACCGCGTGCTCGGGCTTGTAGGCCAGATGCGTCGTGCCGTCCTTCATCTTGGTGATCTTGGCCTCGGGGTCGCTCTTCGAAACCCAATCCGTGTTGGAAAGCTTCTTGCCCTTGCGCTTCCGGTCCAGAGGCGCCAGGTCCTCGGCCGTGGGTGTCTCGACCCCGCTTTCCCGGGCCAGGCGCTCCAGCATCTCCCGGTAGCCTTCGCCGTTGTCGCGCCGCACGATGTTCCGCAGCGCCGCGTTGGCCTCCATGGTCGAGGCATCGACGCCGATGCGCTCGCCCTTGATCAGCCCCGCCTCGGCGATCAGCACCAGAACCCAGTCGAAGACCGCCGCGTGGACTTCATGGGGCAGGCGCGTGCGGCTCCGTGACAGCCAGGAATGGTCCGGTACCCGATCACGGCTCCCCAGTCGCAGGAACGCCCGCAGCGAAAGCGAGTCCGAGCAGCGCCACTCCAGACCGCGCTCGCTGTCGATGCCCTCAAAGTAGCCCACCAGGTGCATCCGGAAATAGCGCCCGGGCGGCACCGAGGGCGCGCCCATCCGGACCGCGTAATAAGGCCGGCAGCTCGCCTCGGCAAAGGCGTCGAAGCCGCCCTCGATCAGCACCGACTGCAAGCGGTCATAAAACACATGACCCGGAGAGCGCGGCATCTCCGACCAGCTCACCATCAGGTCCCCCTGACCATCCTTCTGCCGTCCCATCGCCATCGGCAAATCCCCCTGCAAATCAGGGAACCAGAGAATCAGACGGCGCCGACTTAATCAACGGGCTGTTAGGCGCGCCAGCGCGTTAGCCTGCGCGTTCGGGCGCCGGAGCTTTCCAACCGCCCGGGCATGTGCTAAGCCCGGCGGGCCGGGCGATTCGTACGATTCCGCTTCGGATCCCGCCCGGCGAACAGAGTCACGCTTCACGTCTCACGATCGGCGCGTCGATGCAGATTTATCTGCCCATTGCCGAAATGTCGGTGAACATCTTCCTGCTTTTGGGAATGGGCGCCGGGGTGGGATTTCTCGCTGGCATGTTCGGCGTCGGGGGCGGATTTTTGATGACCCCGCTGCTGATCTTCATTGGCGTGTCGCCGGCGGTCGCTGTTGCCACCGAAGCGAACCAGGTGGTCGCGGCTTCGGTCTCCGGTGTCATGGCCCATTGGCGGCGCAACAACGTCGATCTGAAGATGGGTGGCGTGCTGGTCGTCGGCGGGCTCCTCGGCTCCGCGCTAGGCACCTGGATCTTCCGCGAGGTGCGCCTGGCTGGCCAGGTGGATCTGCTGATCTCGTTTTCCTACATCATCTTTCTTGGCGTGATTGGCTGGCTGATGCTGGCCGAGAGCGTGACGCGCATAATCCATAACCTGCGCGACACCCGGCCCCGGCGCAAAGCGCATGTGCATTTTTGGGTCCATGGCTTGCCGCTCAAGATGCGCTTCCACCGCTCGAAGCTCTACACCAGCGTCATCCCGCCGGTCGTCATTGGCTTCGTGGTCGGTATTCTCGCCGCCATCATGGGCGTTGGTGGTGGCTTCATTATGGTGCCGGCGATGATTTACCTGCTCGGCATGCCGACCACGGTGGCTGTCGGCACTTCGCTTTTCCACATCATTTTTATCACGGCCAACGTGACGTTCCTTCACTCGATCACCAACCAGACCGTCGATGCGCTGCTGGCGCTCGTGCTTCTGGCGGGGGCCGTCGTCGGCGCCCAAATCGGCACGACGGTGGGTGTCAAGCTGCGGGGCGAACAGTTGCGCGCGCTGCTCGCGTTAATCGTCCTCGGAGTGTGCGCGCGGCTGGTCTGGGGCATTGTCGCAACGCCTGGGGATCCCTTCTCCGTGGAGGTTCTGATCGCCGGATGAGCGGACAGCGGCAGAGGCGGACGTGGCCCTTTGTGGCAATGGCGCTCGGGTTCCTGACCGCCACGGGGCCGGGCGACGTGCGGGCGGAGCCCCTGGTTGTCGACCTCTCCTCACACTTGATCGCCATCACCTCGAGCTATAGCGGCGCCGAGCTCGTGCTGTTCGGCGCGCGCAAGGAGGCCGGTGACGTCGTCGTAGTGGTGCGCAGTCCGGGCCGGGCAGAAGTTGTGCGGCACAAGACGCGGGTCGGCGGCATTTGGGTCAACAGCTCGGAGGCTACGTTCGAGAACGTGCCCGGCTTTTACGCGGTTGCGGCCAGCCAGTCCTTGAGCAAGATCGCCGCGCCGGCGGTGCTGGCGAGTTACGAAATCGGCGTCAACAACTTACGCATGGAGCCCCGCGCCCCTCACCAAACAGCGGAAGCCCAAGGCTACAAGGACGCGCTCATCCGTAACCGACGGCGGGCACGACTCTATCAGGACGACATCGGCGAGATCGTCTTCATCAGCGACACCCTCTTTCGCACCGATATCGAGATCCCAGCCCATGCCCCGGTCGGCACCTACTGGGCGAGCTTTTACCTGTTCCGTGACGGCGTGCTCATCTCCCAGCAGAGCCGACCCTTGACCATCAGCAAGGTGGGATTCGAAAGAGCGGTTTTCGATTTTGCCCGCCACCAACCCGCCGCCTACGGCCTGATCGCCGTATTGCTCGCGGTTCTCAGCGGCTGGCTCGCGGCCACGATGTTCCGCCGCACCTAGCCGACGCCGCCTCACCTCTGCGCGAGGACTCAACCGGTCTTGCGAATCCGGAACGAGAACACGCCGTCGGTTTCCTGCCAAGCCACGAGGACATGGCCCGTGGCACCACAGAACGACTGAAAATCCTGCACCGCGGCCGGATCCGTCGCAATCACCTCGAGCACCTCGCCCCCGGCGATCTCCTTCAGGCGCTTGCGGGCGCGCAACACGGGGAGGGGGCAGCTCAGTCCCGAAGCATCGAGAAGATGGGTCATCGCGGCCGCGATCCTGATCGAAGCACTTCCATCAAGGCGATCAAAGTACCACAGCGGCAGCGACCGGGTCTCATGGTGCGGTGCCTCCGCCCGCACGACAATTTGATTCGCGTGTCGGCGGCTTGGTCTTATGTTGTAAGGCATTCCGGTCGATCACGTGGGCGCGAGGACCTACACACGGCATGGAAGGAGCGGGTATCTCCTACGGCGTTGCGGCGGGCGCGGGTCTGATCAGTTTCCTGTCGCCCTGTGTGCTGCCGATCGTGCCGGGCTATCTCTGCTTCGTGGCCGGCACCTCGCTCGATCAATTGACCGGTGATGAGGGACCCGACCCGGCGCTGGCACGGCAGGTCATCCTTTCGGCGGTTTTGTTCGTGTTGGGCTTTTCCGTCGTGTTCATCATCATGGGCGCCTCGGCCTCGGTGATCAACGATCTCATCTTTCGCCACATCGATATCCTCAGCAAGGTTGCCGGCGCCGTGATCGTCGTCTTCGGGCTGCATTACATGGGGCTCTTCCGCATTCCCCTGCTTGGCCGGGAGGCCCGCTTTCACCCGGAGCGCGTTCCCGCGGGTGCGCTTGGCGCCTTCCTCATTGGCCTTGCCTTCGCTTTTGGCTGGACGCCCTGTGTCGGTCCCATCCTCGCCGTCATCCTGACGATGGCCGCAAGCAGCGATTCACTGGGCTATGGCGTTTCGCTGCTCGGTACCTACGCGTTCGGCCTCGGCGTCCCGTTCCTCATCGCGGCCATCGCTGTGCGGCCGTTCATGGCGTTTCTACAGCGTTTCCGCCGCCACGTGCGCAAGGTGGAGCTTGCCGCCGGTGGGCTCCTGGTGATCACCGGCGTGATGATCTTCACCGGCTCGCTGTCGGCGCTCAGCTACTATCTGCTAGAGATCTTTCCGGCCCTCGCCACGATCGGCTGACCGTCAGTTCAGATAGGCTCTGATATCTATCTCGTCCGCCTGCTCTGAGGGCAGGAATTTCTCGGCATATTTCCGGTAGACGCCGGCTTTGAGGAACAGCTCGAACAACTCGGCGTCGATGTGATCTGTCTTCATCATGCGACTCATGATGCCGATTGATTCGGTCACCGGTTTGGCCTTCTTGTAGGGCCGGTCGGCCGCAGTCAGGGCCTCGAAAATGTCGGCCAGCGCCATCATGCGCGCCGGGATCGACATCTGATCGCGCGTCAAGCCCAGCGGGTAGCCCGAGCCGTCCATCCGCTCGTGATGGCCGCCGGCGTATTCGGGCACGCGACGCAGGTTCTTGGGAAACGGCAGCTGCTCCAGCATCTTGATCGTCACCACCACGTGGTTGTTGATGACCTCGCGCTCGTCGTGGGTGAGCGTGCCGCGCGAGATGTTCAGATTGGCGACCTCGTCGTCGGAGAGAAACGGCACCTCCTCACCCTCGCCATCGCTCCACGACCGAGTCGCGATCTCCGTCACCCGTTCCTTATCGTCGTCCGACAGGAATTCGCCTCCGATATTGGTTTTCTCGATGAAGGCGAGCTCATCGGCGAGGCGCGCCAGGGTCGCATCGCGCTCGGCCCGGAGCGCGGGTTCATCGCCGCTTCCGCCGGCCACGGCGCGCAGGTAAGCGATCTCGGCGTCCCGCTTGAGGATCTCTGTGCGGGTTGTGACCAAATCGATGCGGTCGTAGATGGTTTCTAGCTTGGTCGACTTGTCGACCACATATTCCGGCGTGGTGACCTTGCCGCAGTCGTGCATCCACGCCGCGATGCGGAGCTCGTACATCTCGTCTTCGGTCAGGCTGAAGTCCTTGAACGGACCCTGGTGCGCCTGGCAGGCGGCCTCGGCGATCATTTCGGCGAGCACGGGCACGCGCTGGCAGTGACCGCTCGTGTAGGGCGACTTCTCGTCGATGGCGACCGCGATCAAACGGATGAACGATTCGAGCAGGTCCCGTTGCGCCTCCAGCAGCATCTGGTTGTCGAGCGCTACCGCGGCCTGCGAAGCGAGCGCCTCGACGATCTGCTGCAGGCGCGCCCCGAAGACGATCACCTCGCCGGTCTCTGTGTCCACCGCGTTGATGAGCTGGAGAACGCCAATGATATCGCCGTCATAGTTCATGAGCGGAACCGTCAGAAAAGACTTGGAACGGTAACCTGTCCGCTCGTCGAACGTCCGGGTGCCGCTGAAATCGAAGTCCTCAGCTTCGTATGCATCGGCGATGTTGACGGTGCGCTCGGCCAACGCCGCGTAAGTCGCGACGTTCTTTTCGTTGCGCGCGCCGGTTTGCGAATCGTAAAGCTCAAGCGGCGGGAAGGTGATCTCGCTGCCGGTGGTCCCGCCCATGGCAACGCCGAGGGAATCCTTGTGCACGATGGTGAAGACCAGGTGATCCTCCTCATCGCGCAAGTAAAGCGTGCCGCCGTCCGCGTTACAGAGCTTCTGCGCTTCCGTCAGGATACGCTCCATCAAGCGGTCGTGATTGCGCTCCGCCGACAGGGCGATTCCGATGTCGATGAGTTTTTGCAGCCTGCCCGCGACCGGGTCGCCGGCCGCGGCGTTTGGTTCCTGTGTACTCATGTGGCGTTCCATTGCGCTCTTGTGTCAGACCGCAGCCCCGATTCGCAGGCTCAAACGCGCCTGCGGACGGACACCGCCGGATCGAATGAGAGCAGTTTAACAACAAGCCCGGGTTTCAACCACTGAGCGCCATACGGCGTTGGTCGAGGCCGCTGTCGTCCTATTGCAGGGCCTCCTTCGCGCGGCTAGGATGGCCGCATAATCACAGAACGCTGAGATCATGCGCTCATCAGGGAGGATGTCATGGGTGCTCCGAAGAAAGAGATTCGCATCGCCACGGCGGGCGAGCCGATCAGCCACTACACCGACGGCGTGTTGTGCGGCGATCTCCTGTTCCTGTCGGGACAGGTCGGGGTCGATGGCGAAAACAACGTCGTCGGCGTCGGCGATCCGGCCGCGCAGTCGGAGCAGATGCACAAGAACATCAAGGCGGTTCTCGATGCCGCCGGCATGGGTTTCGAGAATATCGTCAACTTCGAGGCCTTCCTTCCCAACACCGACGACCGGCCCAAGATCAACCCGGCGCGGCAGAAGAATTTTGGCGACTTCCGGCCGGCCAGCACGCTTGTCGAGTGCAGCGCGCTCGCGTTTCCCGAGCTGTTGGTCGAGGCGGAGTGCATGGCCTACAAGCCAAGCGATGGCGGAGCGCCGCGCAAGGAGCTGCGCCTCGACGGCTTCCCCACGCCACTCAGCCATTATACCGACGTCGTCGATTGCGGCGATTTCGCGTTTCTCGCCGGCGCCTGCCCGTTCGATGCCGACGGCGGCATCGTCGGCGGTGACGATATTCGGGCGCAGGCTCGCGTCGCGCTCGAGAACCTGCGGAAGATGCTTGCATCGGTCGACATGGGCTTCGAGGACGTGGCCCGCGTCATCGTCTTTCTCCCCAACGTCCATGACCGGCACGCGGTCAACGAGTTGCGCCAGGAATTTTTCGGCGAGCACAGGCCCGCGAGCACGCTGATCGGTATCCCCCGGCTGGCGGTGCCGGGCATGAATATCGAGATCGAATCGGTCGCCTATAAGCCCAAGAGCGGCGGTCCCAAACGCAAGGAGATCCGCCTTGCACAGCTCAACGAGCCGATCAGCCATTACACCGACGGCGTGCAGTGCGGCGATTTCCTGTTCCTGTCGGGCGCCGGCCCGTGGACCGGCGATCTCGAGCTTGTCGGCGGGGACGATATCGCGGCGCAGTGCGACAAGACGCTGTCGAACTTGGGTGAGATTCTCGCGGCCGCCAGCATGGGCTTCGAGGACGTGGTCAAAGTCACCGTCTATCTCGACGACGTGGCCGACCGCACCATCATCAATCCCGTACGCGAGAAATATTTCGGCAACAGCCGACCCGCCAGCACCCTCATCGCAATCGATGAGTTCGCCCTCGAGGGCATGCGCATCGAGATCGACGCGGTCGCCTACAAGCCAGGCAGCGGCGGCTAAGACCGACTCCGCTACGCACCCCAAAGCACGGCAACCGGGGGGTGCGCCTGTTCAACACTTGAATCACCAAGGGGGGAAGTTCCATGGCAGGTCCACGACGCGAGATCAACGTTGACGGGCTGGCCCCGCCGCCGGGCCACTCGGCCCATGCGGTCGCGGCCGGTGATTTTTGTTTCCTGGCGAGCGCCGGGCCCTATGACGCCCAGGGCAATGTCGTCGGCGAGGGCGACATCGCCGCCCAGGCCCGCCAAACCTGCGAGAACATCAAGACGGCGCTGGAGGCCAACGACATGGGCTTCGGCGACATCATCGACTTCAAGGTCTCGCTGCTCGACTGCAACGACCGGCCGGCCATCAATCCGATGCGCCAGGAGTTCTTCGGTGATCCGCGCTCGACCAGCACCCTGGTCGGCGTGAATGAGCTGTCCCGTCCGGGCGCGAAGCTCGAGGTCGATGCCTTCGCCTACAAGGCGACGAGCGGTGCGCCGGCGCGCGAGGAGATCGTCCCGCCGGGCTTCGCGACGCCGCTCAGCCACTATACCCACATCGTGAGATGCGGCGATTACGCCTGGCTCGCCGCCGTCGCCAACGACAAGGACTGGAACATCATCGGCGGCGACGACATCGCGGAGCAGACCCGCGTCACGCTCTCCAACATGAAGAGGAAGCTCAACGCCATCGATATGGACTTCGAGGATATCTCGTCGGTCATCGTCTACCTCACCAATGTGGACGACCGTCAGAAGGTCAGCGCGGTGCGCGAGGAGTTCTTCGGCAAGCATCGGCCGGCGAGCACGCTGTTCGAGGTCAAGCTCGCGGTGCCAAACCTTAACGTCGAGATCGAGGCGGCGTGCTACAAGCCGAGCGGTAGTGCGCCCAAGCGCAAGGAGATCCGCCTGCCCCAGCTGAACGAGCCGATCAGCCACTACACCGATGCTGTGCAAGCCGGTGACTTTTTGCATCTGGCGGGCGCCGGCCCGTGGACCGGTGATCTCGAGCTCGTCGGCGGGGACGACATCGCGGCGCAGTGCAACCAGACGCTCAGCAATCTCGGCGAGGTCCTCAAAGCCGCAAACATGGACTTCGGCGATATCGTCAAGGCCAACTTCTACCTCCTCGACATCAACGATCAGGAGAAGATCGACCCGGTGCGGCAGAAGTATTTCGGCAGCGGCAAGCCGGCGAGCCACGTGCTCGGCATTCAGAAATTCGCCCTGCCGGGCATGCGCGTCGAGATCGACGCGATCGCCTACAAGCCGGGCAGCGGAGGCTAGGGGGCGATCGCCTCTCCTCCGGCAACAGACGGGCTGCGATGAAGTTCGGCATCGGCCAACCGGTGAGGCGGGCGGAAGATCCTCGTTTTCTCACTGGCGCGGGCCGCTATACCGACGACATAGACGTGCCCGGTCAGGTTTACGCCTACGTCTTGCGCTCACCGCACGCGCATGCCGAGATCGGCGCGATTGACACGAGGACGGCTGGGGCCGCGCCTGGCGTGCTGGCCGTTCTGACCGGCGCCGACGTCGAGGCCGACGGCCTCAGTGACGTGCCGTGCATCTACCGCATCGACAATGTGGACGGCAGCCAGAACGCCTACCCGCCGCATCCGATGCTGGCCAAGGGCCGGGTTCATCACGTCGGCGATGCGGTGGCGCTCGTCGTCGCCGAAACGCTCGATCAGGCGCGCGATGCGGCAGAGTTGATCGCCATCGACTACCGGCCCCTCCCAGTCGCCGCGGCGACTGCAACGGCAGCGGCTGAGGGAACCCCGCAAATCTGGGACGACGCCCCCGGCAATATCTGCTTTTTCGTCGAGCAGGGCGAGCGCGAAGCGATCGATGCCGTGTTCGCTTCAGCGCCGCACGTCGTCAAGCTCGATCTCGTCAACAACCGGGTCGCGCCGAACCCGATCGAGCCGCGCGCGGCGCTCGCGCTCCACGACGCCGCGGGTGAGCGCTACACCATCTATACCTGCACCCAGTCCTCCCACCGTTTCCGCGACGTTCTCGCGAACGATATTTTTCAGGTCCCGCCCGAGAAGATGCTGGTGATCACGCCCGACGTGGGCGGTGGATTCGGCGCGAAGATCCATGTCTATCAGGATCAGGCGCTGGCCCTGTGGGCCGCCAAAAAAGTAAGCCGGCCGGTCAAATGGTGCGCCGATCGCAGCCAGTCCTTCATCAGCGATGCGCATGGCCGCGACAACGTCACCCACGCCGAGCTTGCGTTCGACGATGATGGCCGTTTCCTCGCCGTGCGCTCGGAATCCTACGCCAACATGGGCGCCTACCTCTCCAACGTGGCGACGGTGGTGCAGAGTTTTTATGGCGGTATCCAGACCAGCGTCTACGCGATCCCCGATGCGTATGTTGCGGTGAAGGGCGTGTTCACCAATACCGTGCCGGTCGATGCCTACCGCGGCGCAGGAAGGCCCGAGGCGATCTACCGCATCGAACGGTTGATCGATCTGGCGGCTCAGGAACTCGGTCTGGATCCCGCCGAAATCCGCCGGCGCAACCTCATTTCGCCCGAGGCGATGCCCTACACCACGGCGCTCGGCATGACCTATGACACGGGCGAGTTCGCCCGCAACCTCGACGATAGTCTCGCCGCGGCCCGGTGGAGCGAGTTCCCCGCTCGGCGCGAGGAAGCGCGCACGCGCGACCGGCTTCGCGGCATTGGCATCTCGGGCTATATCGACACCTGCGCTGGTCCTTACCTCCGACCCGAGGAAGCCGCAATTCGCTTTGAGAAGGATGAGACGGTCACGCTGTTCATCGGTACGCAGGCCAACGGTCAGGGTCATGAGACGTCCTATGCGCAGATGCTGACGGATGCTCTCGGCATCGACTTTGAGAAAATCCATGTCCGCCAGGGCGACACCAGCGAAACGTCGCTCGGCGGCGGCGCCCTGGGTTCGCGTTCGATGGTGATCGGCGGGCTCGCCGTGAACGCCGCGGTCGAGACCGTGATCGACAAGGCCAAGCCGACCGCCGCCGAACTGCTCGATGCCGCCGCCACGGACATCGAGTTCGCCGAGGGTCAATTCATCGTCACCGGAACCGACCGGGGTGTCGGCATCTTCGACGTCGCGGCCGTCGCCCGTGAGGGCCACGGCGGGATCGGTGCGGATCCCCTCGAAGGCCGGGCGCAGGCGAGCTCTGAGGCCTCGACCTACCCCAACGGCTTCCACGTCTGCGAGGTGGAAATCGACCCCGAGACAGGCGCGCTCGAAGTCGTTGCCTTTACCGCCGTCGACAACTTCGGCACCGTGATCAACCCGCTGTTGGCGGCCGGCCAGGTCTATGGCGGCATCGCCCAGGGGATCGGCCAGGCGCTCCTCGAGAACGCCGTCTACGACGAGGAGACGGGTCAACTCCTCACCGGCAGTTTCATGGATTACGCCATGCCGCGGGCGAGCGATCTGCCCATGATGGACGTAAGCTGGAACGAGATCCCCTGCCGCACCAATCCGCTCGGCGTCAAGGGCGCAGGCGAAGCCGGCAGCATCGGCGCGCCGCCGGCGGTCATCAACGCCATCGTTAACGCGCTCGCCGAGTACGGCATCACCCACATCGACATGCCGGCCACCCCCGAACGCGTCTGGTCGGCCATCCACGCCGCCAGGGGGATTTAATATTGTTCCGCCAACGGCGCACGGTCATCATAGGCTGAACGGGCAAGAGCCACCCAGCGCGACACCGTGAGGTACAGGGAGGATCCGACGTGGTGATGAAGTTCGGTGCCGGTCAGCCGGTCACGCGCAAGGAAGACCAGCGCCTGCTCACGGGGCAGGGCCAGTACACCGACGACTTGAACCTGCCGGACCAGGCGTATGCCTTTGTCCTCCGTTCACCCCACGCTCACGCGGCGATCCGCGGCATCGATACCAGTGCGGCGAAGGCGGTGCCCGGCGTGCTGTGCGTGCTCACCGGCGCCGACGCCGAAGCCGATGGCCTGGGAAGCAATCCCTCCTTTGTTCAGCTCGACAATCGCGACGGCAGCAAGTCTCACGCGCCGCCTCATTGGCCGCTGGTACGGGACCGGGTGCGCCACGTCGGTGATGAGGTCGCATTGGTGGTCGCGGAGACGGCTAACCAGGCGCGCGACGCGGCGGAGCTCATCGCGGTCGATTACGCGCCCCTGCCATCGATCACCGACACCGCCAAGGCGATCGGGCCCGGCGCGCCGCTGGTGTGGGACGATGCCGCGAACAACATCTGTTTCGACTGGGAGACCGGCGACAAAGACGCGACCGACCAGGCGTTTGCCGGTGCGGCGCATGTCGTTGGGATCGAGCTCATCAACAATCGGGTTGTCGCCAACGCCATGGAGCCGCGCGCGGCGATCGGCGCCTACGACGCGGCCGACGAGAGCTACACGATCCACACCGTCTCCCAGGGCGTGCATTACATTCAGAATATGCTCGCGACGAGCGTGCTGCAGGTGCCGCGGGAGAAGGTGCGCGTCGTGACCCTTGATGTCGGTGGCGGCTTCGGCATGAAGCTCTATCTTTACGCCGAGTATCCGCTGATTCTGTGGGCGTCAAAAAAGATTGGCCGACCCGTGAGATGGACCGGCGACCGAAGCCAGTCCTTCATCAGCGACGCCCAAGGCCGCGACCACGTCACGGCGGCTGAGCTCGCCTTTGATTCCGAGGGCAAGATTCTCGGCTACCGCATCAGCACGATCGCCAATCTGGGCTCGTATCTCTCGAATTTCGCCACGGTCGTGCCGACGGATGCGTGCAAGGGGGTTCAAGGCGGGGTCTACGCGATTCCGGCGGCGTATCAAGTGGTCAAGGGCGTGTTCACCCACACCATTCCAGTCGATGCGTATCGCGGCGCCGGCCGGCCCGAGGCGAGCTATCTGATCGAGCGCCTGATCGACAAGGCGGCGCGGGAGCTCGGCTTCGATCCGCTCGAGCTGCGCCAGCGCAATTTCATCGCGCCCGAGGCCATGCCCTTCACCACGGCGTTTGGCGGCACCTACGACAGCGGTGAGTTCGGCCGCAACATGGCCGAGGCGCGCGACATCGCCGACATGGGCGGGTTTGACAAGCGTCGCGATGCCGCCCGTCAGCGCGGCAAGCGGCGCGGCATCGGCATCGCCTACTACGTCGAGGCCAGCGCCTCGCCCTCACTCGGCCCGGAGAACGCCACCCTCCGCGTCGAGGATGACGAAACCGTGACGCTCTTGATCGGCACCCAGGCAAGTGGACAGGGCCACGAGACCTGCTTCGCTCAACTCGTGGCCGAAGGGCTCGGCGTCCCGTTCGACCAGATCAACATGCGCCAGGGTGACACGGCCGAAATCGCGCGGGGGGGCGGCACAGGGGGCTCGCGCTCCATGGTTGCAGGCGGCGCTGCCGTCACCAGGGCGGTGAAAGACGTCATTGACAACGGTCGGGCTATCGCCGCCGAACTCCTGGAGGTGTCGGGCAGCGACATCGAATTCGCCGACGGCCGGTTTACGGTGGCGGGCACCGACCGTTGGAAGAGCTTGTTCGATGTCGGTGCCGCGGCGCGCGAACGAAGCGGCGAAACCAACGGGTTGAAGGGTGCGGGCGAGTACCAGCCGGAGGCCCCGACCTACCCCAATGGTTGTCACATCGTTGAAGTCGAGATCGACCCGGACACTGGCGCGATCGTGCTTGTCGCCTACACGGTGGTCGATGATTTCGGCAAGGTCATCAACCCCTTGCTCATCGCCGGCCAGGTCCATGGCGGCATCGCGCAAGGCGCCGGCCAGGCGCTGATGGAGGATGCCATCTACGACGAAGAGTCCGGCCAACTTTTGACCGGGAGCTTCATGGATTACGGCATGCCGCGCGCGTCGGATTTTCCGCCGCTCTCGACCAAGTGGAACGAGATCCCGTGCACCACCAACCCGCTTGGCGTCAAGGGCGCCGGCGAGGCCGGCACGGTGGGCGCGGCACCGGCGATCATCAATGCGATCGTGGACGCATTGTCCGAATTCGGCGTGACCCACATCGACATGCCGGCCACGCCCGAGACCATTTGGCAGGCCATTCACGGCACCAGCGGCTGACGCGCCGAGCGGCGCGATTGAGGGAGCGAGCGCATGAAGAAATGCGGTATCGGGCAACCGGTCAGGCGCAATGAGGATAGGCGATTTCTTACCGGCACGGGCCGCTATACCGACGACATCAGTTTGCCCGATCAAGCGTACGCCTATGTCCTCCGCTCGCCCCACGCCCATGCGGCGCTCCGCGGCATTGACGTTAAGGACGCGCAAGCCTGCGCGGGTGTCCTTTGCGTGCTCACCGCAGCCGATGCGGATGCCGACGGCGTTGGCGTTCTTCCCTCTTACGGTCTCGTCGCCAACCGCGACGGCAGCGAAAACACCGTGCCGCCCCACTCGGTGCTGGCGCGCGAGCGCGTCCGCCATGTCGGTGACGCGGTCGCGTTTGTCGTGGCCGACACTTATGCACAGGCTCGCGATGCCGCCGAGATGATCGAGGTGAGTTACGAGGCCCTCGCCGTCGTCATCGACACGGCCAAGGCCACCCAGGCCGACGTCGCGCAGGTTTGGGATGACCAGCCCAACAACACCAGCTTCGATTGGGAGCTGGGAGACGCCGCCGCCACCGAGGACGCTTTCGCCGGTGCCGCCCATGTCGTGGAGCTTGATCTCTTCAACAACCGGCTGGTGCCCAACTCCATCGAGCCGCGCGCGGCGATCGGCCTTTACGATTCGAAAGAAGAGAGCTACACGCTCTATGCCACCTCCCAGGGCGCCCACTTTCTCCGCGACATGCTCGCGGGCGAGGTGTTCCATGTGGAGGCGGAGAAGATCCGCGTCGTCACGCCGGATGTCGGTGGCAGCTTCGGCTCCAAGGGCTATCTCTACCCCGAATATCCGCTCACCATGTGGGCGTCCCGGAAAATCGGCCGTCCAGTCAAATGGACCGGCGACCGAAGTCAATCGTTCACCGGCGATGCCCAGGGTCGCGACTATGCCAGCCACGCGGCGCTGGCCCTCGACGCGGACGGGCACTTTCTCGGCCTCAAAGTAGACACCAACGCCAATATGGGCGGCTATCTGTCGACCGCGGCCGGGATGATGCCGACCTTCGTCGCTGCGGGTCACATCACGAACGTTTATGCCATCCCGGCCGCCCACTTCGCGGTGAAAGGCGTGTTCACGCACACCGTACCGGTGGACGCCTATCGCGGCGTCGGTGCGGCCGAAGCGATCTATATCACCGAGCGGCTGGTCGACGAGGCGGCGCGCCGGCTCGACGTTGATCCCTGCGAGTTACGCCGGCGCAACTTCATCGCCAGCGATGCGATGCCTTATACGACGGCGCTCGACGTCACCTACGACAGCGGCGAGTTCGCACGCAACATGGATGGAGCCATGGAGTTGATCGGCTGGGACGACTTTTCGGCGCGACGTAACGAAGCCAAGGGGCGGGACCGGCTCCGCGGCATCGGCATGGCCTACTATGTTGAAGCCTGTGGCGGACCCGACATGGGCGGCGATGAGGCTGTGATTCGACCCGAGGAGGACGACACGGTGACCCTGTTGATCGGCGGCCAGGCGACCGGCCAGGGCCACGAAACCTGTCTCGCCCAGGTTATCGCCGGGCGGCTCGAGCTACCTATGGAACGCATCAACGTGCGCCAGGGCGACACGGCAGAAATCACCGTCGGCAGCATGACCGGGGGCTCGCGCACGATGGCGACGGCTGGCCCGGCGGTGGATCAGGCGAGCGATGATCTGCTCGCCAAGAGTCGCGACCTTGCGGCTGAGCGCCTCGAAGTCGCGCCTCAAGATCTCGAGTTCGCCGAGGGGCGATTCACCGTCGCCGGCACCGACCGTTCGCTGAGCCTCTTCGACATTGCCGGCGAAGCCCGGCGGCGGGACGGCGGGAATCCATCCGATGCCCTTGCCGGCGTGGCCGAGTTCACGCCGGAAGCCTCGACCTATCCCAATGGCTGCCATATCTGCGAGCTCGAGATCGATCCCGAATCCGGGGCATGCGAGCTCGTCGATTACGTTGTCGTCGATGATTTCGGCGTGGTGGTCAACCCACTGCTGATCGCGGGTCAGGTTCATGGCGGCGTCGTCCAGGGCATCGGCCAGTCGGTCATGGAGGACACAGTCTACGATGCGGAATCGGGTCAGTTGCTCACCGGCAGCTTGATGGACTACAGCGTGCCACGCGCCGACGATCTGCCGGCGATGACCATCAAGTGGAACGAGATCCCGTGCACCACCAACCCGCTCGGCGTCAAGGGCGCGGGCGAGGCGGGCGCCGTGGGAGCGCCGCCCGCGGTCATCAACGCCATCCTCGATGCGCTGGGCGAGCTCGGTATCACGCATCTCAAGATGCCGGCCACGCCCGAACGCGTGTGGCGCGCGATTCAAAGCGCCGCAAAGCCCTGATCCGCCGTCGGCGGGGGCGGCCACCAAGGGCGTAGTGGAAAGCACCCTCCGCCCGGAGCAAGAACGCGGCGATCAGGGGCGGGCGCCTGAACCGGCGCCGATCTTCTGGCCGGGGAGCTTCAATCGGGCCTCGCCCGCGCGCATCGAATCCTCGTTTACCGATCGGTAACGGACCCCCGCATTGGGGGTAATCAAACCCTAACCGGTTGCCGTCACACTCGGCGCCGTGATGCCACGCTTCAGGCAAAATCCCGTTCTTCGCCATGTACCGGTGATCTTGGCCGTGATCATGGGTTGCGCCCTCTCGGCCATGGCGTTTCACCTCGCCAAAGTCCACGAGATCGACCGTATCGAAGCCCGCCTCAAGGAAGTCGTGTCCAGCCGCGTTCATCTGGTCGAACGGCGTATCGAAAGCAACAAGGAAGTCCTGCGCTCGATCGTCGCCTTCTACGAAGGCTCCAATTTTGTCGACCGGCAGGAGTTCCGCACCTTCGTGCGCTCTGCGTTGGAGCGTTACCCGAGCATTCAGGCCCTCGAGTGGGTAGCGCGCGTTCCAGCGGCCGAGCGCGCCGACTATGAAAAGGCCGCGCGCGAGGATGAGTTCCCCGGCTTTTAGATCACGGAACGGACGCCGGGGCACCAGTTGGTCCCAGCCGGCGGGCGGGACGAATATTTCCCGGTCTACTACGTCGAGCCCTACACGGGGAACGAAGCCGCGTTGGGTTTCGACCTCGCCTCCAACGCCGCCCGCAGTGAAACGCTGGAGACAGAGCGCGACAGTGGCGCCATGGTGGCCAGCAGCGCAATAAAACTGGTGCAGGATGAGGGGATCAAACTGGGACTTCTGATCTTTGCGCCGGTATACCAAAAAGGGCATCCCCACGGGACCACGGAGCAACGGCGTGAGAATTTGGCGGGATTCGCCCTCGCCGTCTTTCGCATCGGCGACATGATGAACCAGGCTTTTGTGGGTCGCTTCGACCAGCAGCCAGGCGGCAGCGAAGGGCTCGACATCCACGTGTATGACGATACCAACCCGGAGCTCCGGCGGCTTCTCTACCGCTCCCACTCGCACCTGTCGCTGGCATCCGCAAACTTCAAGCTTGAGTCCGACGAGGACGTCAATTTCGACCATCCGCTTCTCACCCGCTCGCTCGATGTCGGCGGACGAACCTGGACGATGGAGGCTTGGACGAACGGCGCGGTTCTGAGCGATTTATCGAACTGGGAACCCTGGGGGTTCCTGGCCGGCGGGATGGCGTTTACCGTTTTGTTGGCGGCCTATTTGCTGCTCAGCGGGAACCGTACCCGCAGCGTCGAACGGCTTGTCGAGCAGCGAACGAAAGAGCTGACAAAGACCGCCAGAGCAACTGAAGGGATTCTTCGATGTCTCGCTCGAATTGCTCTGCATCGCCGACTTCACCGGGTACTTCCGGAAGCTGAACCCGGCCTGGCAGAACAAATTCGGTTACTCGGCGAAAGAGCTGGCTACCCGGCCCTACCTCGAATTCGTCCACCCCGATGATCGTCAAGCAACCGAGCTGGAGATGCAAAAGCTGGCGGTAGGGGAACACGTCACGGTGCAGTTCGAAAACCGCTACCGGTGTCAGGATGGCAACTACCGTTGGCTGACGTGGCATGCAACTGCCAACCCCGAGATCCAGTTGATCTACGCCGCCGCCCACGACATCACCGAGCGCAAAGAGGTCTTGCAGTTGAAGGACGAGTTCATTTCGACGGTGAGTCACGAGCTGCGCACTCCGCTGACCTCGATCAACGGCTCTCTCGGATTGCTGGCCGAAGGCGTTACCGGGGCGCTTCTGAAAAGGCGAATGAGCTCGTCGGGATCGCGCGCAGCAATTGCGATCGCTTGATCCGGCTCATCAACGACATCCTCGACATCGAGAAGATCGAATCCGGACGAATGGACTATCACATCGGCGTCCTCGACATTGGCACGCTCGTCACACAGTCGATCGAAGCCAACGAGGCCTTCGCCAGCCAGTTTGATGTCTTCTTCACCGTCGAGGATCGGGCAGCCGGCGCCACCGTCCGGGCGGACAGCGACCGCCTGCTCCAGGTCCTCACCAAACTTCTTTCCAACGCCGCCAAATTCTCGCCCACGGGGGATCAGGTAGCGATCACCATCACCCGCCGGAATGAACAGATCCGAGTCACCGTGACCGACAACGGCCTCGGCATTCCGCCAAAATTTCGCACCCACATATTCGAGAAGTTCGCCCAAGCCGATTCGTCGGACAGGCGCCGCAAAGGCGGAACCGGCCTTGGGTTGGCGATCTGCCGGCAGATCATGGAGCAACTGGGCGGGCGCATCGATTTCAGGACTGCGTTGGGCGAGGGGACGTCATTCTACTTCGAGCTGCCGGAATGGCGGGGCACGGTGAACAGCGACCTGCCTGCCGAGGCAAGCGAAAGCCTGGGCATTTGAGCCACGCGCGCGGGCGCGTGTAGGCCGTGCTTGGTTGGGGTTGGGCTTGGGCTTAGCTCGCCGCCGCCTGGGCGCGCATCTCTTTGGGCAGCCAGCGTTCATCACCTTCGGTGCCGTGCGGCGTGTAGAGCGACGGCTTGGCGCGGTTCTTCGCGGCCCACGGCTTGACGATGGGCAGGCCGTAGGCAAACCGGATAATGGGTTCGGGGATGCGCATGGGCGGCCACGAAGTCCAGGACCAGAGCTGGGTATGTTCGGTCACCGCCCGTTCGCGCTGCTCCCAGGCGGCGAAGGCCTCCTCCATGGTCTTGTGCTCGTCGAGGCAGGTGGCGAGGCTCAGGGCGTTCTGGAGTGCGGTGCCGCAGCCCTGGCCGAGACCCGGCAACATAGCGTGGGCGGCATCGCCGATGATGGCACAGCGCCCCTTCGACCAGCGGTGCAGCCACAGCGTCTCGAAATGATCCCAGCGCCCGGCATCCGGGCCGCTCTCCGGGATGCGCTCGAAGAACTCGGCCAGATCGGGGAAGGATTCGCTCCATGCCTTCTTGTTGACAGGGATGCGGAAGCCTTCCTCGTCGGCAGCCAGGCCGCAGAAGCCAATATAGAGCACATCCTCGCTGCAGGGCGTGAAGACAACGCGGCGGATGCCGTTCCAAAAATCGATGATCCGGCCCCACTTCGGGTGATCCACCTCTTCCGGTCTGCGATCGACGTTGACGCGGATGGCGCCGCTGGTATGGCGCCGCCGGTGCTTGAGCAGCCCCAGCGAATCGCGGACGCCCGAGCTAACGCCGTCGGCGGCGATCACGAGGTCCGCCTTGTAGTTCTTACCGCCTTCGATGAGGAGCTTGCCCTCCGGCGTGGCGCCCACCACCATGGAGCTGGTGACGACCTCGACGCCCGATCGCAGCGCAGCGTTGAGCACCGCGCCGTGCAAATGGCGGCGCGTCACGCAGAAGATGCGCCCGCCGGTTTCATGGGTGCCGAACTCGAAATAATTGACGCGCTGGCCCTGTTTGTTGCGGCTCTCCCATGAGGGAATGCGGAGCGCCCCTTCGAACGCCTCGTTGGCCGCGCCAATCGCGTTGAGCACGCGAACGCCGTTCTCCCAGGTCCAGATTCCGGCGCCAAACTCGCGCGCCTCGGCCGCGCGCTCGTGCACCCGCACCGACCAGCCGCGCTGGGCGAGTGCGGCCGCTACAGTCAGGCCGGCAAAGCCGGCACCGGCGATCTCCGCGTGACGTTGCGCCATTGACGAACCCCCTAGCTGGCCTCCCGGTGGGATGAGTTTAACCGCATCCCGGGTGTCAATCGCAACGCACTTTTCTGCGATTGCCCCAAGCGTCGCGCCCACCTAACCTGAAGGAGAGGCACATTCCCCAACAGGGAGAATTCAGCTATGACCGCACGGCTCGACTATAAGGCCCTTGGTCCGAAAGCGTACAAGACCCTCGGAACCTTGCTTCATTATGTCCAGACTTGCGGGCTGGAGAGGTCGCTCATCGATCTCATCTTTCTGCGCGCCTCGCAGATCAACGGATGTGCCTTTTGCGTCGATCTCCACACCAGAGAAGCGCGCGAGGCCGGCGAAAGCGAACACCGGCTTCATAGCGTGATCGTGTGGCGAGGCGCCGTTCTACACCGAGCGCGAACGCACCGCTTTGGACTGGACCGAGGCGGTGACCGAGGTGGCGACCTCGCGTGTGCCGGACGACGTTTATGACACGGCGCGGAACTACTTCAGCGACAAGGAGCTCGTGGATCCGACCTACGCCGTAGCGCTGATGAACGCCTTCAATCGAGTGGCCGTGAGCTTCCGCCAGGGGCCTGACGGCCAGCCGCCGGCGGTATCTTAGGCGGCCTTGCGAGCCCGGCGGCCGTTGACTTTGGCGCGGCCCCCAATCAGTTTCGGGAGCTTGGCCTTCTTGGGCGGGAAGCCCTTGGGCCAGCCGCCGACCGGCTCGTAGCCCATCAAATAGGCGTAATAGCGCCAGAAGCCGCGAAGGCAGACCTCGGTCATCTGGTTGTCCTGGCTCTCGATCGGGCCGACACCGCCCATTTCGATTACGGAGTAGTCCCGGTCCGCGCGGCGGATGGCGCGATGAATGAGGACGCCGGATTCGGAATCCTCGATCGAGATGCAGCCGCCCGAGCCCATCCAGGTCACCTGTTGCTGGCGGATGTTGCGGAGTTCCGGATCGTCATCGACATAGCCGAACGCCGTCCAGTAGAGCTCGAACTCGTTGGGCGCCTTGGGGCGGACCTGGCGGGTCATCAGGAAGTTGGAGAGCTGGGCCACGAGGAAGCAGGGGAACATGCTGGCGCCGGCGACCGAGACCATGTCCTTCCATTCATCGCGATAGTTGAGGACTGCGGGTCCGCCAACACCATCGGGTTGTCGTACTGATTGCCGCGCGTGGTGCCGGAGTAGCCTTCCTGGACCATGTCCTCGGTATCGCTACCGAAATGGACGTAGAAGTAGTCGTGGCGCTTCCACTCATCCAGGTCCATGTGCGTGTCCTGGGTGTTGCGGTGGAGGCCGAAGATCACCGGCAGCTGGTGCAAAAGCCCGGCATGGAAGCCATCGTTGAGGTTTTCGATATAGGCCTTCCAGTTGGACGGAAAGCGCTGGCGCATGTGACCCAAGATCTCGATCGGCTTGCAGAAGATGCGATCGAGGCCGCCAAGGATGCTCGGCCCGAGATACTCCTTGAGCGGCTCAACCTCATCGCTGAAGGTGCCGAAGATCGCTTCCTTGTAGGTGTCGACCTTGAGCATCTTGAGGCCGTGGTTGGCCTTCTTGAAATCCTTCGGCATGCCGCCCTTGCCGCCGACGCCGCGCTCGAAGGGTACGCCGAGGAGCTCACCTTTGAGGTTGTAAAGCCAGTGGTGGTAGACGCACATGAACTCCTTGGCGTTGCCCTGGCGCTCGCGCACCACCAGCGAGCCGCGGTGGGCGCAGCGGTTGATGAAGGCGTGAATCGTGCCGTCCTCGGCGCGGCACACGACGACGGGCGTATCGCCGGCGTAGGTGTGGATGAAATCACCCGGATTGGGGATTTCCGCCTGGAGGCCGAGATAGAGCCAAACCGGACCGTGGAAGATGCGCTCCTGCTCGCGTTCGAAAATATCCTGCGAGGTATAAACGGCGAAGGGCACACGGCTGAAATCCGCCTTGGGCCACACGAGATCGTCCGCTGCAATCATCTCCATCCCTCTCTGGCGTAGTCATCCGACTGACGACCGCTCATGGTATCGGCCCGGCAGCCATGAGGCGAGTCATAAGGATTGAGCCCCCTCGCCGCCGCCCCGCAGACCAAGTAGAGTTGTCTTGGCACGATCAAGCCAGGCCGCGAGGACACCGTGATGACTGATCAAGGCGCATCTCGGACCCCGATTCGCCACGTCGAGATCCGCGGCGGGGCGGCGATGCCGGTGCTTGGCCTCGGTACCTTCCGCATGGGCGAGGATTCGGCGCGGCGGGCCCAGGAGGTCGCCGCGCTCAAGCTCGGCCTCGATCTTGGCATGACCTTGATCGATACCGCTGAAATGTATGCCGGTGGTGGCGCCGAGGAGATCGTCGCCGAGGCCATGGCGGGCCGGCGCAATGAGATTTTCCTCGTCACCAAGGTGATGGCGAGCAACGCCTCGCGAACCGGCACCATCGAAGCCGCCGAACGGAGCCTCAGGCGGCTCGCCACCGAGTGCATCGATCTCTACCTCCTGCACTGGAAGGGCCAGTACCCGCTGGAGGAGACCCTTGAGGCGTTCGACCAGCTTGTCCGCGAGCACAAGATTCGCCATTACGGGGTCAGCAACTTCACCGCCGCCGACATGCGCCGGGCGGAGAGCCACCCGTTCGGCCGCACGATCGCCTCGAACCAGGTCGTCTACAGCCTGAGCCGGCGCGATCTCGAGCGGGATCTGTTGCCCTGGTGCCGAGACCAGAGGGTCTCTATCATGGCCTACTCACCCCTCGATCAAGGACAACTGAGAACGCGGGCGGCGCTCAAGCGTGTCGCCGAGCGCCACGGTGTCTCGCCGGAGTGCATCGCCATCGCCTGGACCATGCGCCACCCCGAGATCGTATCGATCCCCAAGGCGTCGAACCCGGATCACCTGCGGAGCAACTATGCGGCTCTGAACGTTGATCTCTCGGCGGAGGACCTGAAAGACCTCGACGGCGACTATCCCGCGTGAGACTACGCCGCCCTTTTTCTGTTCGCCTTCGCCTTGGGCTGCTTGGGCGGAAAGCCCTTGGGCCAGCCGCCGACGGGCTTGTAGCCCATCATGTACGCGTGGTAACGCCAGAAACCGCGGACGGCGACTTCGGTCATCATGCTGTCCTGATTCCCGATCGGACCCTTGCCGCCCATTTCGATGACCGAATATTCCTCCCCCTGACGGCGCACGGCGCGTTGGATCAGCACGCCGGATTCCGAATCCTCCAATGAGATGCAGCCGCCCGGGCCCATCCAACCGACCTGCTGCTGGCGCATGTTGCGCAACTCGGGATCGTCATCGGCATAGCCGAGGCTGGTCCAGTAGAGCTCGAACTCGTTGGCCGCCTTGGGTCGCACCTGGCGCGTCATGAGGAAGTTGGAGAGCTGCGCGATGAGCACGTTGGGGAACACCGTCGCCGTGGTGACCGAATGCTGATCACCAGCTCGTCGCGGTAGTTGAGGAATTGGGGATCCGCGAAGATCAAAGGATCCTCGGCCTGGGCGCCGAGGATATCGTCGTCATAGCCGTCGTGAATGTCCTGCTCGGTGTCGCTGTTAAACAAGACGTAGGCGGCGCTGTAGCGCGCGTAGGGATCGAGCAGGAACTCGCCCTCCTGGGTCGCGCGGTGCAGGCCGAAGACGACGGGCAGCTGGTGCAGCAGTCCGCCGTGTAAGCCGTCGTTGAGGTTCTCGAGATAGGCTTTCCAGTTGGACGGGAAGCGCTGACGCATATGGCCGAGAACCACGTTCGGCTTGCAGAAGATGCGGTCGAGACCGGCGCAGATATCCTTGCCTAGATAGTCGTCGAGGTCATCGACCTCATCGCTGAAGGTGCCGAAGATCGCCTCCTTGTGCGTCTCCACGCGGAACATCTGGAGGCCGTGATTGGCTTTGTCGAATTCTCGGGGCATGCCGCCCTTGCCGCCGACGCCGCGCTCGAACGGCACGCCGAGGAGCTCGCCTTTGAGGTTGTAGAGCCAGTGGTGGTAGACACACATGAAGTCCTTGGCGTTGCCCCGGAGTTCACGCACCACGAGCGAGCCACGATGGGCGCAACGGTTGATGAACGCATGAATGCTGCGGTCCTCGGCGCGGCACACCACAACGGGCGTATCGCCCGCGTAGGTCTGCATAAAGTCGCCCGGATCGGGGATTTTCGCCTGCAGGCCGAGATAGAGCCACACCGGGCCGTGGAAGATGCGCTCCTGCTCGCGTTCATAGACCTCGGACGAGGTGTAAACCGCGAACGGCACGCGGCTGAAATCGGCCGCCGGCCAGATAATATCGTCGGCGTTGATCATGCGTGCGCCTCCCCCCTGCCCTGACATCGCGACACGGAATGTGGAGAATTCCGTCGCGCCAAGTGTACCGGGGTCGAGGCCGCCCGACCACCCTCACATTCGCTGGGTCTGCTCCACGTGGCGGAGGTAAAGCGCCGTCGCGACGCCGACGATGCCCATGATCACCTGTATCCACGCCGAGGCGAACCAGCCCCCCGTCATCGCCACGGCGGTCGCGAAAAGAGGCGGGGCCACCAGATAGGCCAGACTGTTGACCTGCATGACGATGCCGTTGACGGCGCCGATTTGATCCTGCGACGGCGCGTGGACGGGCACGGAAGCCAAGATCGCTGGCGCCACGCCGCCGCTCAAGAAGGTAAACGCCATGGCCAAGGCGATCTTCACGTCACCGTCGACTTCAGCGGAATAGATCCCCAGCGAGGTCAACGCCATGGCGGCCGGCCCAACGACAAGCATGGACCAGCGCGGCACGCCGATCCGCATGAGCCAGGCCGCCAGGAAGTTCCCGACGCCGTTGATGAGAATGATGAGAGCGCTCAAGCTCGCGGCGACTGCGAGGGACTTGCCCTGATCCTCCACGAGAAACGTGGGCAACCATGCGCTTAGCCCGAACCACTGCGCGCCGTAAATGAAGAATGCCATGGCGAGCGCCAAGGGCCCGGGCCGGGCTACCGCATGCCTGATCTCAGACACGTTGAACTTGGTCGTCGTGGCGCGCGCGCTCGGCAGGCTTGAAAGGTTGCGCGTGCCGAGAACGAGGATGACGAGGAAAATGCCGGCGACGATCGCATTGAAGTACCAGACGCCGCGCCAGCCATGCGCCTCGAGCAACAGCGGCGAGAGCACCAGCATGCCGGAGAAGCCGACCGGCAGAAACGGTGTGATGATGCCGAGGGTAAAGTCGTAATCCTCGCGCCGCGAGGCTTCCACGGTGAACGAGGGCACCGACACCAGAATTCCGATGTAGCCCGCGCCTTCCAGCACGCGGGTCAGAAGCAGGATGGACAGGCTGTCCGTCATCGCGCCGAGCAGGCTGCCCAAGGCGATGCAGACGATGCTGCCGATGACGATGTTGCGATGGCCGAGCCAGTCGCTGAACGCGCCCGCGCCGATCCCGACAATCGCGCCGATGACCGTGAAGATCGCCGCGATCCAACTCGCACCCACCATGCCGATGGCAAGATCGACGCGCAGATCGGGCAGCGACGGCGGCACCTTACCGATCTGCATGGCGCTGATCAGGCCCGCGGCGAAGAGCAGCCCGATGATCGCCCAGCGCGTGCGCGGCACAGCCGCAGCCTCACCCCTATGCGTCATGACCGTTCCCCCCGACTTATGACGCCGCGGCCCGCATCAATCTTTCGCAGTTATCATGCGGCGTCTTCACTCACACATATACTCGGACCGCAGACGAAACAATCATGGCGAGTATGTAGATAACGCGGTTTTCTTTTAACGGATGGCGACACATACGCCGGTGATTGCGGCGCATCAACGCGCGTCGCGACGCTCCAATCCACGAAGGACCACGGCCGAGGCGACGCCGATAGTGCCGGCGATCAACATGACCCAGGCGGAGGCGCCCCAGCCCGCCGTTGCCGTGACCACCGCCGCAAATAGGGGCGGCGCGACGAGGAACCCGATGCTGTTGGTCTGCATGACGATGCCGTTGACGGAGCCGATCTGGTCTGCCGAGGCCGCATGGACCGGGACCGAGGCCAGAATCGTCGGCGCCAGCACGCCGCTCAGCAGCGCGTAGGTCATCGCCAGCCAAATCTTCACGTCACCATCGATTCCCGCCGGATAGATGCCGAAGGCGAGCAGCCCCATGGCAGTCGGTCCGAGGGCGAGGAGAAACCATCGCGAAACGCCGAAGCGCAGGAGCCAGGCGGTGATGAAGTTGCCGGCGCCGTTCAGAAACACCGCTAGGGCACCGAGCAAAGCAGCCGCGGCGACCGTTTTGGCCTGGTCCTCGACGAGGAAGGTCGGCAGCCACAAACTTAAGCCGTACCACTGCACGCCGTAGATGAAGAACGCCATGGCGAGCGCCAGCGGCCCGGGACGGAACACATCGCGTAAGATGTCCGCCAGGCCCATCTTAGGTATCTCGCCCCTTGCCCCCGGCAAGTTCGACAGATCACGGGTTCCGTAAAGGAAGATGACGAGAAAGACCCCGGCCACGACGGCGTTGAAGTACCACAGGCTGCGCCAGCCATAGTCCTCGAGCAGCAATGGCGAGAGCACCATCATGCCGGCAAAGCCCAACGGAAAGAACGGGCTGATGATGCCGAGGGTAAACTCGCGCTCGTCGGGCCGCGAGGATTCGATGACGAGCGAGGGAATCGAAACCAGCATGCCGATGAAGCCGATCCCTTCCACGGCCCGGGTGAGGAGCAGCAGGATCAAGGTGTCGCTGAGCGCGCCGAGCACGCTGCCCGCGCCGATACAAGCGAGGCTGATGGCCATCACGGTGCGGTGGCCGAGCCGGTCGCTCGCCACACCGGCGCCGACCCCGAGGAGCGCGCCGATCAGCGTGAAGATCGAAGCGACCCAGCTCACGCCGACCATGCCGATCCCGAGATCGACACGCAACTCCGACATGGCCGGCGGCACCTTGCCGATCTGCATCGCCGTAATCAAGCCAGCAAAGAAGCACAAAAGAATGATGTCCCAGCGCGTGCGCAAACCCGCGACCGCAGGCGCCGCCTCGGTCATGAGCGACTCACGCGCGAACGGCTCGAGATATACACGCCGCCCAACACCAGGACGACGGCGACCAGATGATAAAGATGAAACGCTTCGCCCAGCAGCACCATCGCCAAGAGCGCGGTAATCACGGGTATGAGGTAGTAGAAGATGCCGAGCCGCCCCGGGCCGATATGGGCGATGGCGACGTTGAGGCAGACGAGCGCCAAAATCGTACTGAACACCGCCATGTAAAGCACGGTGACGAAGGTCACGCCGTCGAACATGACACGCTCCCCGGTGATCATCGCCTCGCCGATATGGATCGGCAGGAGGAAGAAAATCGCCGCGACAATCATGGCGAAAAACAGAACGAAGGGATTGAGCTCCTTAGGCGCGTACTTCGTGATCAACACGACATAGAGAGAAAAACTGGTGACGACGAGTTGCATCCACAGATCGCCGATCACCAGGCTGAGATCGAACAGCGCCGCAGGCTCCCCCCGCGTGATGATGGCCAAAACGCCGATCAGGGCGATGAGCAGACCCGCGCCTTGGCGAAGGGTGATCACGTTGCGCAGCAGAAGCCAAGCGAGCGCCATGATGACCGCGGGCTGCGTCGCGACGATCAGGCCCGCGTTGATCGCCGTTGTCGTGTGAAGCGCGATGTAGAGTAGTCCCTGACCGGTAACGAGCTGCGTTACACCGAGCGCCAGCATCAGCTTCCAGTGCCGCAGGATGACCGGCATCTGCGCGCGTAGCCGCGGCAACAGGAAAGGCAGCAGGATCAGCGCGGCGATCACGGACTGAGAAAGCACCAACCCCATCGGGGGAATGTCTTGGCGGATGGCGCGCGCCAAGACCGTGGCGCCGGACCAGCACAGCATGGGGACCAGAGCGATCGCATAGGGCGCCCAGGCGTTGCGGATGAAGAAGCCTTGACTCGCACCTCGCGGCGCCTCCGGCCGCGCGTCGGCGCTCGACATCACGACGCCTGCACGATGGCATCGCCGTCTTCGGTCACGACGCGGGAGCTCTACGAGCGGGCAGCATCAATGCCGCACGGCGGCCTGGATCGCGTCGCGGACCCGCGCCGGAGTAACCGGCGGCTCGATGTTACGGACGCCGAGATGCCACAGGGCATCGACGACCGCATTGACGACCGCCGACGGCGCGCCGATGGTGCCGCTTTCGCCGGCGCCCTTGACGCCAAGCGGATTGCCCGGCGCTGGCGTCTCCTGCGCGACGAGACCGAAAAGCGGGATATCCACGGCCCGTGGCATGCCGTAGTCCATGAAGCTGCCCGCCACGAGCTGCCCGGACTCGCCGTCGTAGCGGCAATCCTCCATCAGCGCGGCGCCAATTCCCTGCACCAGGCCGCCGTGAATCTGCCCTTCGATGATCATCGGGTTGATCATCACGCCGACATCATCAGCGGCGCTGTAGTCCCGCAAGCTGACCTTGCCGGTTTCGGCATCGACGAACACGACGCAGAGGTGAATCGCCGAGGGATAGTTGAAGTCGGGCGGATCGTAATAGACCGTCTCCTCGAGCCCGAGCTCGAAGCCCTCGGGATAGTCCGCACCGTAATAGGCGGCGTGGGTGACCTCCTTGAAGGTGAGCTTGCGGTCGGTGCCCTGAACGACGAAGCTGCCGTCCTCGAAGGCGATGTCGGTCTCGGCAGCTTCCAGCAAATGGGCCGCAAGCCTGCTCCCTTTGGCGATGATGCGCTCGGTCGACACCGCCATGGCCGCGCCGGTGACCGACATCGACCGCGACGCGTAAGTGCCAGTGCCGTACGGGATCCTGTCGGTATCGCCCTCGACGATCTCGACATCCTCAAAATCGCAGCCGAGCTTGTCGGCGACGACCTGGGCGAAGCTCGTAGCGTGGCCCTGGCCGTGATTGTGGCTACCGCAGAATACGGTCACCTTGCCGGTGGGATGGATGCGCACGTTGGCCATGTCCCAACCGCCGACGCGCCCGCCGCTTGCGGCGAGGGCCTTGCTCGGGCCAAATCCCGAGCTGTCCATGAAGGCCGCGAAGCCGATGCCCATCAGCGTGCCCTCATCGCGCAGCCGCGCCTGCTCGGCCCGCAGCTCCGTGTAATGACCGAGGTCCTTGAGCTTGCTCATGAGCCCGGGCAGATCGCCCGAATCGTAAGTCACCTCGAGCGGCGAGGTGTAGGGGAATTGCTCGGGCTGGATGAAATTCCGCTCGCGTAGCTCGGCCGCATCGATCCCCATCTCGCGCGCGCCGTTCTCGAGCAGGCGCTCATGGACGAACAGGAACTCGGGCCGGCCAGCGCCGCGATAGGCATCGACCGGCGTGGTATGGGTGAAGGCGCCGCGGACGCGCACGAACGCCGCCCCCGTCGTATAAACGCCAGGCAGCATCACGGCGGCGAAAGGCGGCACGCAAGCGCCGAACGGACTCAAATAAGCCCCCATATTGGCGATCGTCTCGCAGCGCACGGCGAGGATGATGCCGTCCTCGGCGAACGCCATCTCACCGATGGTGACGTGATCGCGCGCGTGCGTATCGACCAAAAACGCTTCGGTGCGTGACGAGGTCCAACGCACCGGCCGCCCGGTCATCTTGGACGCCCAGAGAACGGCCGGCTCCTCGGGATAGTGATAAATCTTCTGGCCGAAGCCGCCGCCCACATCCGGCGAGACGACGCGGATCTTGTGTTCCGGCACCAGGAGCGAGTTCTCGGCCAGCCAGCGGCGAACCATGTGGGGGTTCTGTGTAGTGGTCCAGAGCGTGTAGTGATCGCTGACCGAATCGAATTGACCGAGCACGGCGCGCGGCTCGATCGGGCTCGGCGCCAGGCGATTGCTGTTGAGCTGGAGCTTGGTGACATGGGCCGCCTTGGCGAACGCCGCCTCGACCGCTTTGGCATCGCCGCGCTCGTAGTCGAAGCAGCGGTTGGTGCCGAACGCCTCATGCACCAGCGGCACGCCATCGTCGAGCGCATGGGCGAGATCGACCATGGCCGGCTGCGGGTCGTAATCGACCTCGACGGCCTCGGCCGCGTCGCGCGCCTGATGGGGCGTCTCGGCCACCACCATGGCGAGCGTATCGCCGACGAAACGCGCGCAGTCTTCCGTCAGGATGGGCCGGGCGATCTCGTTCATCGGCTGGCCGTCACGCGAGGCGATTTCCCACACGACGGGCGCTTCGCCGAGGCCCGCCGCCCGCCAGTCCTCGGCCGTGATCACGGCAAGGACGCCGGGCATGGCTTTCGCCCGGTCGGTCAAAAATCCCTTGATGATGGCGTGGGCGTGGGGGCTGCGCACGAAAGCGGCGGAAGCTGTGTTGGGCAGCGTCACGTCGTCGACGTAGGTGCCGCGTCCGCGCAAGAAGCGCCCATCCTCCCGGCGCCTGAGGGCCTTGCCGATATACATCGCGATCTTTCCAGAAATTGGTGTGGACGTTCTCCCTGCGGGAGAAAGACTATCACGAAGTGGCGCGTGCGAAAGGGACGTTACGGGCGTTTGACGGCTAGGGTGAGCCCGTCGCCGATCGGCACCATGCAGATGCTGACGCGCTCGTCAGTGCGCACTTTTTCGTTGATGGCGCGGATCGCCTCGGTCATCGCATCGGTCTTGTTCTTGTCGATGACGTTGCCGTCCCACAGCACATTGTCGATGGCAAGGAGGCCGCCCGGGCGCACGAGCTCGAGGGCGCGCTCGTAATAAGTGTCGTAGTTCTCCTTGTCCGCGTCGATGAAGGCAAAATCGTAAGCCCCGTTCTGGCCCTCAGCGACGAGCCTTTCCAGGGTCGCCACCGCCGGCGCCAGGTTGAGATCGATCTTGTGGGCGATTCCGGCCTCGTCCCAGTAGCGCCGGGCGATCGACGTCCACTCCTCGTTGATATCGCACGCGGTGATGCGGCCGTCCTCGGGCAGGGCCAGCGCGACGGCGAGCGAGCTGTAGCCGGTGTAAACGCCGATCTCGAGGGTGCGCCGCGCCCCGATCAGTTGCACCAACAGCGCCATCAGCGCCCCCTGCTCGGGCGTGATCTGCATCATCGCGCCCTTGACACCCTCGGTCTCAGCGCGCAAGCGGCGGAGGATGTCGGGCTCGCGCACCGCAACCGTGCGCAGGTAGTCCGTCAATTCGGCGGTCAGCGAAATCGTTCGGCTGGCCATGGTCGATTCCTTCGTTTATGAGCGTCCCTTAAGGGGCGAGGGGCGGCTTATAGCCCGATCCGGGATAGCTCGCACCTATTCGGTCGCCGCAAAAGAATGGGCGGCGCCAAGCGCCGCCCCAATTTTCTCGACCGGTCGCCCGGCTGCCTAACGCTTACTCCCAACGGGCGCGCGCTTCGCCCAACTCCTCCCATTCGCACAGAATATCGACCGGCGGCTCCCAGCCGTAATAGCTAATCGTGGCCGAACCGAGGATGATCAGATCGTCCTTGCGGATATGGTCAGGGAGCGTCTCCCGCCCGCCGAACTTGGCCAGGTGATTGGCCATCCAGGCGAGGATTCGGAGTGGATGGCCCGGCGGGTGGACCGCGAGATCGGCGCCGATTCCGGTGTCGATCTCCCTGCCGTCAGCGGAGATCTTGGTGCGTAGTGCTGCGAGATCGAGATTGTGCCAGTCCGTCCGGCCCTGGCCGAAGACGGCACCCCAATTGCCGCCATAGTCGGCAATCATCAACGCGCCGTTGGGTGTGCCGTAGTCGAAATACTCCATGCGCGGATCGACGAGCTCGATGCCTGCCATGCACTCGGCGACAAACTCACGAACGCTGTCCTGTGTATAGGGCACGCCTGCGGCCGGCATGTCCTCGCCGATGCGCACGGCGAATTCGCTCTCGACCCGGGGCCCGACCGCGATGGCAATGGGCTCGCTGAGCTTTTCCGGCGGGGCGCAATACTCGGTTTGTTTCATGATGGCCTGATCGCGGTAGATCGTGCTCTTGCGGATGCCGGCAAGCACCGGGTTGTCAAACCCGACGGCCTCCGTGCCGCCCATAATCTCGCGGTTGCGGTAGGAGACCATCCCGGCCTTGTAGCCGCCGACCTCGTCGTTCTCGTTTTCCTTGTGCCACGTCAACACCGCATCATGCACGGCATAGCCCTCGTCTTCCGTGCGCGGGACAAGCTGGTCCGGCAGGTCGCGGATGAGCTTGTGGTCATGCCGTGCCCGGATGAAATACTCGGACGATTGTCTGATCTGCTCGGCGGTCAACGTCATGCGGTCGCTCTACTCCCAGCGGGCGCGCGCTTCGCCCAACTCGTCCCATTCGGCGAGAATGTCGACCGGCGGCTCCCAGCTGTGATAGCTCACCGTCGCCGAGCCCAAGAGCAGAAAGTCGCCCTTACGGATATGGTTGGGCAGCGTCTCCCGGCCGCCGAACTTGGCCAGGTGATTGGCAATCCAGGCGAGAATCTCGAACGGATGGCCCGGCGGGTGAACGGCAAGATCGGCGCCGCTGCCCGTATCGATTTCCTTGCCGTTGGCGGAAATCTTGGTGCGCAGCGCCGCGAGATCGAGATGGTTCCAGTCCGTCCGCCCATGGCCGAAGACCGCGCCCCAATTGCCGCAATAATCGGCGATTTGCAGGGCGCCATTGGGTAAGCCGAAGTCAAAAAACTCGGCGTGGCAATCGACCAGCTCGATACCCACCATGCATTCGGCGACAAACTCACGAACGCTGTCTCGCGTGTAAGGCACGCCGTCGGCCGGGATATCCTCACCGATGCGAACGGCGAATTCGCTTTCCACCCGGGGGCCGACCGCGATCGCAATGGGTTCCCGGATCTTTTCGGGCGCCGGGCAAAAATCGGCCTGTTTCACGATGGCCTCGTCGCGGTAGATCGTGCTCTTGCGAATGCCGCCAAAGGCGGGACTGTCGAATCCGAGGGCCTCCTTACCACCAATGAGCTGACGGTTTTTGTAGGACACCACCCCGGCCTTGAAGCCACCGATCTCGTCGTTCTCATTGTCCCGGTGCCAGGTCATGACAGCGTCCTGGACGGCATAGCCTTCGTCTTCCGTGCGCGGGATAAGCTCCTCCGGCATGGTGCGGATGAGCTGGTGCTCGCGGCGCGCCCGAATGAAATACTCGGCTGTCTGCTTGATTTGCTCGGCCGTTAAAGTCATGCGGTCCCCTGCGATTCTGTTGATCTGAACCATCGTGTACGCAGCGTGAACCATAAGCTCACGCGATGCGGTCGTGCTACTCCCAGCGGGCGCGGGCTTCGCCCAACTCCTCCCACTCGCAGACGATGTCGATCGGCGGCTCCCAGCCGTAATAGCTCACCGTGGCCGAACCGAGGATGAGCATGTCGCCCTTGCGAAGATGGTTGGGGAGGGTCTCGCGGCCGCCGAACTTGGCCAGGTGATTGGCCATCCACGCCAGGATCTCGAACGGATGGCCCGGCGGGTGGACCGCGAGATCGGCGCCGGTGCCGGTGTCGATCTCCTTGCCGTTGGCGGAGATTTTGGTGCGCAACGCGGCGAGATCGAGGTGCTGCCAGTCGGTTCGCCCGCCGCCGAAGACCGCACCCCAGTTCGAGCCGTAATCGGCGATCATCAGCGCGCCGTTGGGCGTGCCGTAGTCGAAATATTCCATGCGGCAATCGACGAGCTCGATGCCTGCCATGCACTCGGCGACGAACTCGCGGACGCTGTCCGGCGTGTAGGGCGCGCTCGCGGCCGGCATGTCCTCGCCGATGCGGACGGCGAATTCGCTCTCGACGCGGGGGCCGAGCGCGATGGGAATGGGTTCCCGGGGCTGCTCGGGCGCGGCGCAGAACTCGGCCTGCTTCATGACGCACAGGTTGCGGTAGATCGTGCTCTTACGGATACCGGCGAAGCACGGATTGTCGTAACCGATCACTTCCGAGCCACCCAGAATCTCGCGGTTGCGATAGGAGACGAGCCCGGCCTTGTAGCCGCCGACCTCGTCGTTCTCGTTTTCCTGGTGCCAGGTCAGCACCGCATCCTGCACGGCATAGCCTTCGTCTTCCGTGCGCGGAACGAGATCGGCCGGTAGATCGCGGATGAGCTTGTGGTCGTGGCGCGCCCGGACGAAATATTCGGCCGATTGCTTGGCCTGTTCTGCAGTGAGTGTCATGTGATCCCCCCTTTGTGAATCAGTTGATTTGACCGATAGCCTAGGCAGCGCGATGCACCGGGTCAATCGTCGTGGTGGTGTTATTCCCAGCGCACCCGGGCCGCGCCGAGCTCGTCCCACTCGCAGATCATCTCGGCCGGCGCTTTGAAGCCGTACTGGCTGACGACCGCCGAGCCGAGCAGTAGGAGATCGCCCTCGCGCAGGCTGGCCGGCAACGCCCTGCGGCCGCCGAACCTGATGAGATGGTTGGTCAGCCAGGCGAGAATCTCGAAGGGATGGCCCGGCGGGTGCACCGCGAGATCGGCGCCGGTGCCGGTATCGGCCTCCTTGCCGTCGATGATGATGCGCGTGCGCAGCGCGGCGAGATCGAGATGTTTCCAGTCGGTCCGGCCATGGCCGAAGACCGCGCCCCAGTTGCCGCCATAGTCGGCGATCATCAGGCCGCCGAAGGGAACGCCATAATCGGCATACTCCATGCGCGGATCGACCAGCTCGATACCGGCCAAGCATTCGGCGACGAACTCGCCGATGCTGTCCCGCGTATAGGGCGCGCCATCCACGGGCACGTCCTCACCGATGCGCACGGCAAACTCGCTCTCGACGCGCGGGCCCATAGCGACGGGCTCGGGCTCGATCGGGCTCGGCGGGTCCTTCGGCAGGCAGTAATCGGCAATCTTCATCACCGCCTCGTCGCGATAGATCGTGCTGTTGCGCAGCCCGGCGAACAGCGGGTTGTCGTAGCCGATCACCTCGGAGCCGCCCATGAACACGCGGTTCTTGTAGGAGACCACGCCCGCCTTGTAGCCGCCGACCTCATCGGCTTCGTTCTCCTTGTGCCAGGCCAGCACCGCATCCTGCACGGCATAACCCTCCTCCTCGCTGCGCGGGACGAGCTCGTCGGGCATATCGAGGATGAGTTTATGGTCTTGCCGCGCCCTGATGTGATAGGCGGCGGACTGTTTGATCTGCTCTTCAGTCAGCATGGGTCATCCTCCTCATCAACCGAAGCGCCGCTACCCCGGCTCGGGCGGCCGGCGATCGGCCCAGGGCCGTGCCGCTTCGAGTTGTGAAGCGAGGCGGAACAGCGCCGCGTCATCGCCGAAACGGGTGCCGAAATGGATGCCGATCGGCAGGCCATCGCCGGACCAGAAAAGCGGCACCGACATGGCCGGTCCGCCCGATTCGTTGAATAGGGGCGTGAACGGGATCTCGTCCATCAGCTGGCGCTCGTAATAATCATCCAAATCCGCGTTCATCATGTCCATGGCGCCGAGCGGGATCGGCGGCTTGGCCATGGTGGTGGACAGGAGCACGTCGTAGTTCTCGAAGAACCCGGCCATCTGGCGGCCGATGCGGTGCATGGTTTGGATGGCGAGAGCGTAGTCGGCGCCGGTGTAGTTGGCGGCCTCCTCCACCCAGGCGTAGGGCACCCGCTCGAGATCGCCTTGTTGGAGATCGCGGCCCAGCGCCCGGGCCCGCGCATGCACCATGTTGTAAACGTTCGCGCCGATGATGATGCGCCAGACATGACGCATCTCGGCATCGTCCACCTCCGGCGCCGCATCCTCGACGACATGGCCGAGATCGGAACACAGCTTGGCAGCATCTTCGATCGCCTTGACGCATTCGGGATCGATCGCCGCGCCGGCATGGGTCTTGGTCATGACCGCGATGCGAAGCTGGCCCGGATCGGCGCCGACCTCCTCGAGGAAGGGCCGCTCGGGCGGCGGCGCGATGTAGGGATCGCCAGGCGATGGCCCATGCGTCGCGTCCAACAGCGCCGCTGAGTCACGCACCGAGCGTGACCCGCAATGGCCGACCGACAGCCCGCTCATGCCCTCGCCGACATCGGGACCCACCGGATAGCGGGCGCGCGTCGGCTTCAGCCCAAACACGCCGCAGTTGGCGCACGGAATGCGGATCGATCCGCCGCCATCGGTGGCGTGAGCCATTGGCAGCATACGGCTCGCCACGGCCGCGGTGGCGCCGCCCGAGGAGCCGCCGGCGCTCCGCTCGAGGTTCCACGGATTGCGCGTCGGGCCAAAGAGCTGGGACTCCGTCGTGCCGGCGAGGCCGAGCTCGGGCGTGTTGGTCTTGCCCATGATCACGAGTCCGGCGGCGCGGGTGCGCTCCGTAATCGTGCTGTCATGATCCGGGACATACTCGGCAAACAGCCGGCTGCCGGCCGAAGTGGCGACGCCGGCGTAGTAGTAACCGAGGTCCTTCAGCATATACGGTACACCGGTGAACGGGCCGTCGGGGAGGCCCGCGGCGATCGTCTGTTCGGCCTCGTCGTACATCTTGTTGACGACCGCATTGATGGCCGGGTTGATAGCCTCCACCCGCGCGATCGCCGCTTCCAGCACCTCGCCGGGCGTGACCTCCTTGGCGCGGATCAGCTCGGCCAGACCGAGCGCATCATAGTTCTGGTATTCGGCAAATCCGGCCATGCCATCCCCCCTTCAATGACGGCCTTGTTGCGATCAGTGGCCCGCGGCCTCGATGGCCTGGCGCACCCGCATCGGCGTCATCGGCATCTCGACATGGCGCACGCCGAGATGCCAGAGCCCGTCGACCACCGCATTGCCGACGGCCGCCGGCGCACCGATGGTGCCGCTCTCGCCGGCGCCCTTGACGCCGAGCGGGTTGTTGGGGCTGAGCGACTCCAAGCGCCCGCAGCCGAAGGCCGGCACGTCCTCGGCCCGCGGCACGGCGTAGTCCATGAACGTGCCGGTGAGGTTCTGCCCCGACTCCGGCTCGTAGATGCAGTGCTCCATCAGCGCCTGGCCGATGCCCTGCACCAGCCCGCCATGGATCTGCCCCTCGACGACCATCGGGTTGATCACCCGGCCGCAATCATCGACGGCGAAATAATCGCGCAGCCGAATCTGTCCGGTCTCGGGATCGACGAGCACGGTGCAGAGATGCAGCGCCGAGGGATAGTTGTAATCGTCCGGATCGTAGAACGCGGTCTCGTCGAGCCCGAGCTCGAAGTCCTCGGGATAATCGGCGCCGTAATAGGCGGCGCCGGCGATCTCCTGGAACGTCATCTGACGATCGGTGCCTTTGACGATGAACGCGCCACCCTCGTAATCGACGTCCGCCGGCGCGCATTCCATCAGGTGGGCGGCGAGCTTGCGGCCCTTCTCGATGATGCGCTCGGCGCCCATGGTGATCGCGGTGCCGAACAGGGTGATCGAACGCGAGGCCCCGGTGCCGATGCCGAAGGGGATTCGGTCGGTATCGCCGACGACGATCTCGACATCGTCGAAATCGACGCCGAGCTTGTCCGCCGCGATCTGGGCAAATGTCGTCTCCTGCGCCTGGCCGTGATTGTGGCTGGCGCACAAGACCGTGACCTTGCCGGTGGGATGAACCCGGACATTGGCGGAGTCCCACCAGCCATGGCGCGCGCCTTCCTGGGCGCCGATCTTGCTCGGCCCCATCGCCGCGCAGTCCATGAAGCCGGCGAGCCCGATGCCCATGAGGACGCCGTCATTGCGCAAGCGCGCCTGCTCGTCGCGGAGAGATTGGTAATTGCCGATCTCTTTCACGGTCCGCATGAGGCCAGGCGGATCGCCCGAATCGTAGGTGACCTCGGTCGTCGTCGTGTAGGGGAACTGCTCGGCCTGAATAAAATTGCGCTGGCGCACCGTGCACACGTCGATGCCCATCTCGCGCGCGCCATTCTCGAGCAGGCGCTCGACGACATATTGCACCTCGGGCCGGCCGGCGCCGCGATAGGCGTCGATCGGCGTCGAGTGGGTGTAAACCAGATTGAGCCGCGCATAAACCGCAGGCACCGTATAAAGGCTCGGCAGCAGCGCGTGGCCGAAGGTCGGCACAACCGGCGCAGCGACGCTGCAATAGGCCCCCAGGGCCGCATTGGTGTCGGTGCGGATGGCGAGGATTTTCCCGTCCTTGTCGAACGCCATCTTGTAGGCGGTCACGTGGTCCCGCGCGTGATGATCGACGGTGAAGCACTCCGAACGCGTCTCGGTCCAGCGCACCGGGCGATCGAGCTTGCGCGAGGCCCACAGGAGCGTCGGATATTCAGGGTAGGGAAAGAATTTGGGCCCGAACCCGCCGCCGACATCAGGCGAGACGACGCGAATCTTGTGCTCGGGGATATAGAGCGTCTGTTCGGCGAGCCACCGGCGCTGCAGGTGGGGGTTCTGCAGCGTCGCCCACAGGGTGTAATGATCATTGACTGATTCGTAGTGGCAGATCGCCGCGCGGGGCTCCATATAGGCCGCGGTGATCCGGTTCTGGGTGTGCGCGAGCGAGCTCACGTGCGCGGCCCGGGCGAAGGCCGCCTCCGTCGCCGCCTCGTCGCCGATCTCCCAGTCGAAGGCGAGATTGGAACCGAACTCGTGATGGACGAGGGGGGCGCCGGAATCGAGGGCGTGAGCGGTATCGACCACGGCAGGCTGGGGATCGTAGTCGATCTCCACCGCCTCGCCGGCATCGAGCGCCTGGGCCGCCGTCTCCGCGACCACGATGGCCACGGTGTCGCCGATGAAGAGCGCGAGCTCGGATGCCAGGACCGGCGGCGTGACCTCGTTCATCGGCCGCCCGTCGCGAAACGGCATCGCCCACAGGCAGGGCGAGCGGCCCAAACCTTCGCCCGCCCAATCGGCACCGGTCAGGACGGCCAGCACGCCCGGCATCGCCTCGGCCTTCTCGGTCGCGAACCCATTGATGACGGCATGGGCGTGCGGGCTCCGGACGAAGGCCGCATAGGCCATGTTGGGAAGCGTCACGTCATCGACATAGGTCCCGCGGCCGCGCAGGAACCGCTCGTCCTCGCGACGCTTCAGCGCCCTGCCGATGTACATGGAAATCCTCCCTTCGAGGCGCTGAGGCCAAGCCTCGCGCCTTTCTATCCCCACTATAACACGGCCTCGCCACGAAACGGGCCTGCGTTCACCCGACATTCCGGGTTGATCGGCCCACCTATCGTCTTCACCGGTGTGGTCTATTGGATCCTCACCAAGATCATCAACGTGCCGGCGAAGAAGGTCGCTTACGATCAGGCGCAAGTTCACGCCTTGACGTCAATCGGGGGTCCCGCGGGACCCCCGATTTTTCGCGGGCACTCTCTCGGCGCCCTGGGCCACGCCGTTACTTCCCGCTACACCCGATGATGCCCCAGGCGTCGATCTCGACCAGAATTTCGACCTGGGCGAGGCCGGCGACCTGGGTGAGCACCGCTGTCGGCATGAAGTCGTTGTCGAAATACTCGGAGCGCGCCTTGACCACATCGGGGCGGTAGCGCATGTCGGTGACGTAGATGCCGAGCCGAAGGATATCGTCGATGTGGCCGCCGGCCGCCTCGATCTGCGATTTCAGCTGATCGAAGATGTTGCACGACTGCGCGTAGGCATCGTTGGGGCCGATGACCTGACCGCGCTGGAAGGTGCTGTCGCCGGTCCCGTCCCAGCCCTTCAAGGCGCCGAGCCCGGACGAGACGAACAGGTTGCCGACAGCAATCGCTTCCGAGAACAGCCCGGGTCCGGGCTCCACGATATCGGGGCTCACCACGCGTCTTTTCTTTGCACCAGCAGTATCAGCCATGGGGTCCTCTCTTTGGTTTGACGATGGTGGGCCGCGCGACACCTCTATCCCGGCGGGCACGGACCCATTCTGCAAAGTTCGATCATTCGACGAGATGGGCTAACCAACGACAATTCTGGAGCGCTCAGTGCTTCAACGCATTGGTAGCCCGGCTCAACCCGCGAAGCGGGGCTCGGGCAAACCGGTGACGCCGAGGCCTGATATGGCAAAGACGCCGCCGGCGCCGGGCGAGTCGTCCTTGCGCTCGCGGATAATCTCGCCGTCTGCTCCCCTGACCTTGAGAAGCCCGCCCATTGAGGTGAAGAAGAGCACATCGAGACCGCCGCCGCCGAACATCACGCTGGTCGGGTAGGCCACGGGTACGTCAATCGCCCGATCGAGGCGTCCGTCGGGCGCGTAGCGGCGGATCTGTCCGGCGCCGAACGTCGCACCCCATACGAAGCCTTCCGCATCGACGGTCGCGCCGTCGGGAATTTCATCCTCCGCGAGCTGGACGAACACGCGCTTGTTGGCGGGCGGGCCCGGGCCTGCGTCGTAATCGTAAACAAAGATCGCGTGGGAGATGCTGTCGGTGAAATAAAGCCTGGAGCCGTCGGGGCTCCAGCACGGACCGTTCGAGCAGACGATCCCGGTATCGAGCTTCTCGACGCGGAGGTCCGGATTGAGGCGAAAGAGCGTGCCCAGGGGCTGGCGCGTCAGGTGATCCCACGAGCCAGCAACGAAGCGGCCCTGGCGATCGACCTTGCCGTCATTGAACCGGGTGTTGGGCTGGTCCGCGTCGGGCTCGGAAATTACTTCGCAGGCGCCGGTCTCGAATTCGAAAGCATAAAACCCGCTATCGATCGCGAGCACCGCCCCGCCACCCGCACGGAGCGCGAGCGAGCCCACGGTCGCGCCGGGCAGGTCCCAGTTCGTGATGTCGCCGTTCGCCGGGTCGTAACGCCACAGCGACGGCCCGAGCGAATCCACCCAGTAAAGTTTCCGCTCGGCGACATCCCACACAGGCCCCTCACCGAGCGTGAAGCCCCCTTCGCCGATGCGTTGGATATCGATCGCCCAATCCCCCCTGTCCGGCCTTTTCCGCAGTCTATCGAGTGGTCCCGGCGAGGACAACGCGTGAAGGGGACATCAGGCGAGGACCGCGAGCGCGGCGACGCCGAGAGCGACGATGGCGATGCCGCCCCATTGAGCAAGCGGCACCGGCTCGTGGAGGAAAATGCGCCCGAGCAGCGCCGTGATGACGGCGGACGAGCCGGCCGTTACCGCCGCCAACCCAGCGCCCTCACCCGCCATGCCGCTGTAGAGCGCGAACAGAGCGCCCGTTTCGGTTAACCCCTGGACCGTCAACGCCGGCCACCAGCGCAACGGTGCGCGGGGCGGCGTACGGGCGCCGATCAGGAACACGAGGAGAAGCCCGAGCCCGCTCACGCGGATCATCCACACGGTCTGAAGCTCACCGAACGTGACCGCGGCCTCGCGCGCCAGCATCAATCCGCCGGCGAAGACGACGGCGGCGATGAGCGAGAGCGCCACGGTAAATGGCAGCCCGCTCGCCCCGGTCGGCTCGGCGCTCGCCGTCCGGCGGCCGCTGCGGGCGATCACCCAGATTCCCGCCATGACGGCGGCCATGGCGATCCATTGCCCCGTTGTCGGCACGATGCCGACAAATAGCGCGATGAGCACAACGAAGGCGGGGCTTGACGACAGCAACGGCGCGACCACCGAAACCGGCCCGCGCGCCAGGGCGACGTAAAACAGCATGAGCCCGACCATGACGGCGAGCGCAGCGATGAGAACCCAGGCAAAGGCAACCGCGTTCCAGGTGAGCGGCATGCCCGAGCCCAGCACCCACAGGCTTAGGCCCGTGGCGCCGACGAAGAGACTGCCGAAGAGCGAGTTGCGCGGCCCGATGGCGCGGCCCGTGATGCGGGCCAAGAGGTCGCTCATGCCCCAGCCGGACGCGCTCACCAACCCCCACAGCACCGCGTTCATGGCAAGGACGATCTCTGGAGCGGTCGCAACGCGGGTGGGGCCCGGGCCCGGGCTTACGCGTCCGCGGGGTGGCGGGTGGTGATGACCGCCTGGCCGCAGATGGCGAGCACGATGATGGCGCCGCCGATGAAGGTCTCGAGAAGCGGCAACTCGGCCACGGCAAGCCACACCCACAATGGAGCGAAAACCAGCTCGACGTTGGACAGGATCCACATCTCGCCGGCGCGCACATAACGCGCCCCCAGGGTGAACAAAATGAACCCGCCCGCGGACGAAGCCACGCCCATGAGTGTGCTGAGGATGAAGTCGTGGCGCGTGACGGCGAGGTCCGGCGCGATCAGCGCACAGGCAATCGCGGCAATGAGGGCGCCGATGCACAGCACCGGCATCGTGTCGCCGTGGCGGCCCTTGCGGATCACGATGGTGAGAATGGCGACCGCGAGCGTCCCGATGACGGCGAGCACGTTGCCGATCAGCCGCCCGCCGCCGAAGCCGCCCGCCATCATCACGCCGATTCCGACCAGCACCGCGGCCATCGCGATCCAGCTTGCAACGCGGACCTTTTCGCCCAGCACGGCCCAGGCCAGCAACGCGGTCAGGAAAGGCAGCGCGCCGAAGATGAAGGTCGTGTTGGCGATCGTCGTGTGCAGCATCGACCACACGATGCAAATCCCCGACGTCCCGAGGCATATCGCGCCGAGGAGCCCGAGCCAGCCGATATCGAGGAACGCCTGAGCCGTACGCTCGCGGTGACGCACCACGAGAATGGCGAGGATGAACGCGGCGAAGGCAAGCGAGCGATAGAAGATGACCTGCCAGCCACCGGCCGTTTCGATGAGGCGAAGGATGAGGCCGCCCAGGCTGAAGCAGAAGCCCGCGCCCATGACGAGGGCGATGCCGAGCCCATGGCGGTGAGTGGTGAGGGGCGCAGTCGTGGATGTCATGACACGCTGATTCGGGGCTCACGGAGAGATCAGGAAGCGCGTGAGCTTAGCGGCGGGCCACCGCGCGAAACCAGCAAAATCGTGCCGGTTGCAAGATGGCGCACCGCCGGGCGAAGGCGGCAAAAAGAACCCCAGCCGGAGCCGGGGTCAATTTCGGGGGTCGTCAGAAGGGCGCCTGCCGGCGGCGATTCCCCGGCGGGCGTGACAAGCGTGCTCTTAACTCTATGCCCATTTCCTTGCGCCGCTCGGCGTCGCGGACCCAGTAGTGACAGCCGCTGCACGCCGCCAGCACGTCACCGATCCCGGCCGAGACTTTCTTTTCGTCGCCGGTCCGGATGGCGGCGGCCAGCTTCTTGGCCTCCTTGGCCACGTTGGCATGGCCGTCCGTCACCACCTTGGGCAGATCGAGCGTGGTGATGAACCCCTCGCGCGCCACCAGACCATCGGCGATGGTGGCCGCACGGGCCATGTCGAATACCACGAGCGCGCCGGTGATGGACTGGATGTCGTTGAGGCCGGCCACCATGGCCTGCCACACGGGCTTGGCCGCGTGCTTGCGCTCCTGGGCGTCCGCGGTTGCGGCCCCCAAGGCCAACCCGGCGGCGAGCACAATAACCAAAGTTATGAGTTTTCACATGAGTTCCCTCCCCTGAACTCGAGTGATAGACACGCACGGATGCTATAACGGTAAACGCGCGCACCGGGTATGTTATTCCACCGAACCGGTCACAATGTCGAGTGGCGGGAAGGATGCCGCCGCGCGTCTCGCCCCACCCTCAGTCGGGCTGCCAGATGGTCACCTGGATCGGCGTCGGGTTGAAGCCGGCGGCCGGGTTGTTGATCTGCGGGCAGTTGGAAATGATCGCCAGCACGTCGCGCTCGGCGTGGAGATCGACGTAATCGCCCGGCTTCGAGATCGGCGGCTGGAAATCCATCTCGCCCTTGGGGCCGATCGGCACGTAGGCGAAGAAGTTGAGGTTCGCCACCATATCGCGCTCGTCCATGTCCCACTTCTTGAACTCAGCGAGGAAATTGTCGCGGCAGTTGCGCTGGCCCGGCGCGTTGTAGCGCGTGCGGTTGATCCCATCCGAGCAGCAACCGCCGATGGTGTCGTGCGAACCGCAGCTATCGGCGGTGACCGTCATCAAGGGATCGCAGTTGATCGAATAGAGCACCGCGCCCTTTTCGATGAAGATGCGCCCGTTGATCTTCATCGTGTCGGCGGCGGCGTAGCGGTTGAGATGGTCGTTGGCGTCGTAGATGAGCAAATCGACGCCCTGCTCGCCCTCGAGATCGACGATGCGCATCGACTGGCCCTCCCGGACCACGCCGCCCCAGTGCTCGCGGGCGGGGATGGTGGTGTCCTCGGTGATGGTCCCGGTGATCGCCGGTGGTTCGGTCATGGGTGCCTCCCTGGCTTGGCCGCGGCCGTCACTGTAACGGCGCCGCGGCGAAGATCACGCCGAAGGCGCGGCAGTAGACGATCACGCTTTTGATCGCGCCGGCATCGGCGCCGGCCGGTAACGGGTAGTCATAATCGCCGTCATTGCCCTTGAGCTTGCCGAGATCGAGGAAACCCTCATGAACCTGGCTTTTGGTCCGCGGATCGGGGTGGGACGATGCCACCAAACGGAGATCGGGGCCTGCGGTCCCCTTGAAGTTCTCGAGCCGGAGAACGTGCCCGCCGTCGGCCAGGCCGGTGAGCCTGGCTTCGCCCGAGCCCTTGTGGCGCGCATCGGCATCGCGGAACCTGCCCTCGGCCAGGATGACCGCTTCGGCGGCCTGGGCTACGGGGACCCATTCGCTGATCGGCCGATCCAGTGCCGGAAGCGTGGCCACGAGAACGACGATCACGCCGAGGGCCAAACCAATCCTATATAAGGTCATCTCGGTATTGTCCTCCTGTCTCAATGGTGCCCCTGGAGAGACTCGAACTCCCACCCGGTTGCCCGGAACGGATTTTGAGTCCGTCGCGTCTACCAATTCCGCCACAGGGGCTAAAGTGTGATGCGCGTTCACGGACGGCCCCCGCATATTAAACGCGCGCCGGGGCCGGTCAAGAAATGGCCGCGCAGAAGATCGCGAGGCCTCACCGCCCATCACCCACGGCTGGTGAAGCGAGGCTCCGCCCCTGCAAACGCCGCGCTAAGAAATGAAATCGGCCGAGGGATGCGCGCGTGGATAGCGCCTGATGTAATCCAGGAACTTGGCCAGCGCCCGGTCCGATTTGGTCAGATAACCCTGGCGAAAGCGGATCGTTTTCAGAATCTCGCGGTCCTGCTGGGCGAAGGTGTCCTCCATTTTCATCATCCGCTTGCAGAATCTAGCCGCGGACTTCAGGTCTTTCGCCGAGCCGCTGCCCTTCTGCGTCATGATCGTCAGGTGGATGTGAGTCGGACCCGATTTCCTTGGACACAGAATTGGCTTAATCGAAGTGTCCAAGGAGGACCGGAACATGACCGATAATTTTGATAAGAAAGTTGCTGTTGATGGGCCTGTGGTAAATGCGGGCGAGCTTGGCTCGTCCCCGTTTTCCCCAGGCCAGGCTTTGCCGGCAGGCCCGCTGGGACTTGGCCAGCGATGGACGGTGGCGCGCAAGCGTGAGGTCGTTCTGCGGCTTTTGCGTGACGAGCCGGTGCAACTTCTGTCGCGCCAGTTGGGCGTAGAGATCTTCCGGCTCGAGCAGTGGCGTGAGAAAGCGACCGGCGGGATCGACGCCTCGCTCAAGCAACGCAAGGGCGATCCGGTGCAGGCGGAACTGGATAGCGCCATGAAGCGGATCGGAGAGTTGACCATGCAGGTGGAACTGCTGGAGGCCAAGACGGAGACCTTCGGCCCTTTGGGGCGGCGGAGGTCGCGGCGATGAGTGCCGCCACCTCGCCCGGCACGGGTCTGGCCTACGGCCTGCGGCGGGTCTGCGCCGCCTGGGGCATGGCCCGCTCCTCGTTCTACGCCATGACCTCCGGCCAGCACGCCGAGCAGCCGCCGGCAAAGCGTCGGGGACCGAAGCCCGCGATCTCGGACCAGGCGCTGCTGGTGGCGATCGAAGCCGACCTGGAGGCATCGCCCTGGGAGGGCGAGGGCTACCGCAAGGTCTGGGCTCGGCTTCGGGTCTGTCGCGACATCCGGGTTGCCCGCAAGCGGGTGCTCCGCCTGATGCGCGAGAACAATCTGCTCTCGCCCCATCGCTGCCGCCGCCGTGGCGGCAATCCCCATGACGGTGAGATCATCACTCATGCCCCGAACCTCATGTGGGGCACCGATGGCGTTCGGGTGTTCACGGTGGACGACGGCTGGGGCTGGATCTTCACCGCCGTCGAGCATTGGAACGCCGAGTGTGTCGGCTGGCATGTCTGCAAGCGCGGCGACCGCTTCGCCGCCCTGCAGCCGATCTCCATGGGGCTTGCCGGGCTGTATGGCTCGACCGCGGCCGGCGCGGCTCGGGGGCTGGCCTTGCGGATGGATCACGGCTCCCAGTATCTGTCGGACCACTTCACCAACCAGATCAAGTTCTGGGGCATCCAGCCGTCCTACGCCTTCGTCGCCGAGCCCCAGACCAACGGCGTCGCCGAGCGGTTCAATCGCACGCTGAAGGAACAGATCATCCATGGTCGCATCTACCGCAACATCGCGGAGCTGCGGGACGCCGTCCGCGACTTCGTCGAACTCTACAATGCCCAGTGGATCGTCGAAAAGAACGGCTACCTGAGCCCCGCTCAAGCTCGTCAGGCGTGGCACGCCGCGATCTCAATCAGGCCCGCCGCGTGAGACAAACTTGTGTCCAAGGAACCGGGTGCGCTACATCGTCAGGTGGATGTTCGAGCGGCCCGGCCCGATCAATCCGCGCAGCGCCAAGTAGGCATACCAGCGGCCGTCATATTCGCCCTCGTAATAGAAGATGTTCGTGCCATAGGTGCCGTAGACCGATTCGACGAGCTTGTTGCCCCAGTGGCGGACCCGCACATTGTACCTCACGTGATACTTGGACCACTTGATGTCATTTTCGGGGTCCGGCGTGCCGCCGAGAAGCTCGAGCCCGTGCAGCAGCTTGAAGTGCACGAAGTCATACGTGTTGGCGGCGAAGACCCAGGGATCGGCATCGAACTCATAGCCGTACATCGCCGAAACATAGAGCTCGTCATCCGGATATTTGAGGTCCGGGAGATGCCACAGCGGCCCCTCACCGTTGAAGGCCCAGATGAGCCCCCAGCGATCGCAGGTCGGAAACTTGAACAGGCACGCGCCGGGCGGCGGCGGATCGCCGATCCCAGTCTTCAGGCAGGTGCCCTCGCCATCGAACTGCCACTTGTGGAAACGGCATTCGAGGGCGTTCCCCACGACTTTGCCGAGGGCCAGATCGGTGCCCAGATGCGGGCAATAGCCGCTCACGACGTGCGCGCTCCCGTCCTCGCCACGGAATACGACGACGTGGCCGCCGAGGAACTCCCGGCCGATGCACTGGCCGCGCTCGGCCTCGTCGGAGAGGCAGATCGCGAACCAGTCCTGGCTAAAGAGGCCGTTCTCGCCCTCCGGCGGCATGGGCTTGGAATACCGTTTCCGCGCGCGCGTCCCGCCGCTCTTGCGAGATGCGGACGATCTCTTCTTCATCGCCGTCGAGCTTCGGCTGGACATCGCGTTACGCCGGCTCTTCTGGGTAATCTGGAAAAAGCGACGCCGTCATACCACCGTCAACAGTGAGGATTGCTCCGTTGACGTAGGATGAGGCTTTAGAAGCGAGGAAAACAGCTACGCCACCAAGTTCGTCCGGTTGGCCCCAACGCCCAAGTGGCGTGCGTGCGCAGACCTTACCGTTGAATTCCGGATTACTCACCAAATCCAGCTCGATCATGATGTCGGTGGCGAAGTAGCCTGGAGCGATGGCGTTGCTGTTTATTCCAAAGCGGCCGTACTCCACCGCCAGCGACTTTGTGAGCCCAGCCAGGGGATGCTTCGCCGCGACGTAAGATGCATAGCTAGGCCGCGCAACATACGACATGATCGAAGTGATATTGATGATCCTTCCTCCACCTTGCACGAGCATCGGTTTCACCGCCTCGCGGGACAGGTAAAAGCATGCGGTAAGATCGGTGTCGATGATCCTATGCCAATCCAAGGTATCACTCTCGGCGAGCGGAATCTCGGTTGCGGTGCCAGCGTTGTTGATGAGGATATCTAGCCGGCCGTGATCGGCGACGATCTCGGATATCGCGCTTGACGCCGATGCTTCATCGCTGACATCGAACGGAGCCTTCGAAACCTTGAGTCCCTCGTCCGTCAAAGCGCCGGCCGTCGAGTCCAAGCTCGCTTGATCCCGGCCGTTGAGCACGACGTGCGCACCGGCACCAGCCAATGCACGCGCCATCGCCCGACCCAACCCACGCAACGAGCCCGTCACCAGCGCAACGTTATCTTTGAGCGAGAATAGATCTTCGATCATGATGGTTCCCCATGGGTGGCGAAGCTATTTAGCGTCATCTCCCCTGTTCACGGAGTTCACTCTGCCGGTGGTACGCCTCCTCTAACTCCGCCGACTGGGCCCACACCGGCTCCGACCAGCCGGTGGCGAGCATCAGCATGGGGGCAGTGAGGTGATGTGCCGGAGATAATAGCAGGACCAACGACGGCGATGAGATTTCACCGCTCTTCCGGCCTGCCGGCAGAAGATCGCCCTCACCCGCGCGCGCGCCTATAATCCGGCCGCGATCCACGCAGGGCGGAAGGAACATCATGGCGGGGCGGGTGCTAGACAAGGTGGCGATCGTCGCAGGCGCGGGCTCGGTGAGCGCGGGCTGGGGCAACGGCCGGGCGACGGCGGTGCTGTTCGCCCGCGAAGGGGCCAAGATCTTCGCTCTCGACATCAACCCGGATGCCGTGGCGGAAACCGGGCGACTCATCGAATCCGAACAGGGCGAATGCACGACGCACGTGTGCGACGTCACCGACGCCGTCCAAGTCGCGGCCGTGGTCGAGGCGTGCCTCGCGCGTTACGGCCGCATCGATATTCTCCACAACAACGTCGGCGCATCGGTGCCGGGAGGCGCGGTCGAGATGGCGGAGGAGGACTGGGACGCGCAGATGGCGCTCAACCTGAAGAGCGTGTTCCTCACCTGCAAGCACGTTATCCCGGTGATGGAAAAACAGGGCCAGGGCGCGATCGTGAATGTCTCTTCGGTGGCCGGCGTGCGTTACATCGGCAAGGACCAAGTGGGCTACGCCGCGAGCAAGGCGGGCCTTATCCAACTCGGCCGCGCCGTCGCCATCAAGTACGCCGCGAAAGGAATCCGCTGCAACACGGTGGTGCCCGGGCTAATGCACACGCCGCTCGTCGAGCACCGCCTCGCCGATCAGTACGCTGGCGGGGATCTCGAAAGCCTGATCGATGAGCGCAACGCCATGGTGCCGATGGGCCACATGGGGGAGGCGTGGGACGTAGCCTACGCCGCGCTCTACCTCGCTTCCGATGAGGCCAAATATGTGACCGCCACCGAGCTTGTGGTCGACGGCGGCTTCATCGCCGCGTGCGATTAGCGCCGCCGAACAATTCGTGCTCACCCGGCTCTACAACTGGACCATGGACCTCGCGGCGCAGCCTTATGCGCTGTGGGCCCTGGCGCTGGTCGCCTTTGCCGAAAGCTCGGTCTTCCCGATCCCGCCCGACGTGATGCTGATCCCGATGGTACTGGTGGCGCGGGCGTGGGTGATCGCCGGGGTGTGTACGATCGCCTCGGTCGTGGGCGGGATCGCGGGCTATGGGATCGGCTATTTCCTCTACGAGGCGGTGGGCCAGCCCATCATCGCGTTCTATGCCTACGAGCACCAGTTCGTCGAGTTCCAGGACCTCTATGCGAAATGGGGGGCGTGGATCGTGGCGGGCGCCGGGTTCACCCCCATCCCTTACAAGATCTTCACCATCGCGAGCGGAGTCGCCCAACTCTACGTCACGACGTTCGCGCTCGCCTCGCTGCTGTCGCGCGGTGCGCGCTACTTTCTCGTGGCCGCGCTGCTCTGGTATTTCGGCCCGCCCATTCGCGCGTTCATCGAAGGCAACCTCAGACTGCTGGTCACGGCGTTCTTCGTTCTCCTGGCCGGCGGTTTCATCGTGCTCAGCTATCTTGTGTGATCGATGCGCGCAATGGCCCCTCGCGGCGGGCTGAGTCCTCCGATACTCTCGCGCCATGAGCTCCCCGCAGCGCATCCCTGCCCTGTTGTTTGGCGTCTGTGCGCTCGCGCTGCTCGGTGCGCTGGCGTTTCAATATTTCGGCGGGCTCGAGCCCTGCGTGCTGTGCATCTACCAGCGCTGGTCCTATGTCGCGGTCCTTGGCCTCAGCCTGCTGGCGCTCATGCTGGGCGGCAACCGGACCACCCGCGGTTTGCTGCTTTATCTTTGCGCCGGAACCTTCATCGTCGGGCTCGGCCTCGCGGTCTATCACATCGGCATCGAACAGGGGATTTTCGAAGGCACGGCGGCCTGCGGCGGGGTCTCGACGCCGGGGACGCTCGAGGAGCTGCGCGCCCAGCTCGAGGCGGCGCCCGTCGTGCGCTGTGACGAGGTGGCGTGGTCGCTTTTCGGCATCTCGCTGGCCGGCTATAACGGGCTGATTTCGCTCGCGCTTGCGGCCGTGAGCTTCACCGCCGCGCGCAGCGCCCCTAGACGACGGATGTTTTCATGAGCCGAAGCAGCAAAGCCAGACCGCGCCGGCGGCGAAAGACAACGGCCGAGGGCCGGCTGCCCGGCGATCCCACGCGCGAGCAGCTGATCGAGCGCATGGTGCGGGTCGACCAGGCCGGCGAGCACGGTGCGGTGCGGATCTACGAGGGCCAGCTCGCGGTGCTCGGCCGCCGCGGTGGCGCCGCCGCGATCCGCCACATGGCGGAGCAGGAGCAGGCCCATCTCGAGACCTTCGATCGGCTTCTGGTCGAGCGCGGGGTGCGCCCGACGCTTCTGTCACCTATGTGGTCGGTCGCGGGTTACGCGCTCGGCGCCGGCACCGCGCTCATGGGCGAGAAGGCGGCCATGGCGTGCACCGTCGCGGTTGAGGAGGTGATCGACGAGCACTACGCGCGCCAGGCCGGGGCGCTCGGCGAGGGCGAGAAGGACCTGCGCCAAGTGATCGACAAGGCGCGCCGCGACGAGCTCGATCACCGCGCCGCCGCGCTCGAGCGAGGCGCCCGCGAAGCGCCGGGCTACGAGGCGATGAGCGCCGCCATCAAGGCGGGCTCGCGGCTCGCCATCTGGCTCTCGGAACGGTTATGAGGGGATCGGTGCGCCGGTCCCATCGCCTCCATCCGCCCCCGAGAACGTATCGCGACACTCAGGCAGCGTGATCGGCCACTGGGCCCTAGCCGCCACCAGGAAGGGGCCTAAGGGCGGGATTGGTGGACGAGCAGCGCCGCTTGGGTCCGGTTGTGCACGTGCAACGCGCGGAAGATCGCGTTGACGTGCAGCTTGACGGTCGCGGTCTTGATGCCGAGCGTACCCGCGATCTCCTTGTTGGCGAGGCCGGAGCCGACGAGGTCGAGCACTTGGCGTTGTCGCGAGGTCAGGTCGTGGACCGCATTCGCGGTAATCTGCTCGCCCGGTAGGGGACCCCACGGTTTTTCCCCACCTACCAGGGCATCCACCGGCGCTGGCGAGAGGTAAACCCCGCCGGCGAGCACCAGGCGCAAGGCATTGACGATCAACTCCCGGTTATCGTCCGCCATCATGACGCCGCTTGCGCCCGCCCGAATGGCCGCCGTCACGATGTCGGCGTCGGGTCGAGGCACAAAAACAACACAGGGAACGGTGGGCCGGCCCGCCTTCAGCCTCTTGAGCTGGGACACCCACCCAGGGGCCGCGGGGGACGCCTCGAGCAGGACCAGATGGATTCCGTTCGCCGCCAGGCGCGTCCCGCTGATGTCATCGGGTGGATCGACGGCGACGATATCAGCGCTGGGGTCGAGTTCACGCAGCGCCGTATCGAATGCGCTTGTCTGACGTCAGCGCCTTTGGGACAAATTGAGGTAATTGCATACCGGAGGATTTCTGGCTCATCGTAGTGACCGAAGGGAACGAAGATGAGACAGAAATCAATGAGCAAGAACGACCCGGCGGATGGAACGGTTCGGGATATTCGCCGCAAGACACGCAAGCAGTATACGGCTGAGGAGAAGATCCGGATCGTGGTGTCGGGCCTGCGCGGCGAGGAGAGCATCGCCGCCTTGTGCCGCCGCGAGGGCATCGCCGAGGGTCTGTATTACAGCTGGTCGAAAGAGTTTTTGGAAGCAGGCAAGAAGCGGCTCGCCGGCGACACCGGGCGCCAAGCGACCTCGGGCGAGGTTAAAGGCCTGCGCCAGGAGATGCGCGACTTGAAGGAGTTGGTCGCCGAACTTTCGCTGGAGAACCGGCTTCTCAAAAAAAACATGATCGGGCATGGGGGAGACGAGGAATGAGGTATCCCGCATCCGAGAAGCTGGAGATCATCCGCCTGGTCGAGCAGTCCCACCTGGGCGTCGGGTCCACTTTGGACAAGCTGGGCATTCCGAAGACCACCTTTTATCGCTGGTACGATCGCTTTCTGGCCTTTGGCGACGCCGGTCTTTAGGATCGCAACAGCAGCCCAGGCCGGGTGTGGAACCGGATCCCGGATGATGTCCGGGGGCAGATCATCGATCTTGCCCTGGAGGAGACGCAACTGTCGCCCCGGGAACTGGCCGTCAGGTTTACGGACACCAGGGGCTACTTTGTCTCGGAAGCCTCGGTTTACCGGCTTCTCAAGGCCCACGACCTGATCACAAGCCCCGCTTTCGTGGTCATCAAGGCAGCCGATGAGTTCCGCGACAAGACCACGGCGCCGAACCAGCTGTGGCAGACCGACTTCACCTATCTCAAGGTCATCGGCTGGGGCTGGTTTTACCTGTCGACCATCCTGGACGACTATTCCCGCTACATCATTGCTTGGAAGCTCTGCACCAACATGACGGCGGACGATGTGACGGCAACACTGAAGTTGGCGCTAGAAGCCTCAGGCTGCAATCGCGCCAATGTCGTCCACAAGCCGAAGCTGCTCAGCGACAACGGCTCGTCCTATATCTCCGGCGATCTGGCTGAATGGCTCGAGGACCACGGTATGGATCACGTTCGGGGCGCACCGTATCACCCGCAAACCCAGGGCAAGATCGAGCGCTGGCATCAAACGCTGAAGAACCGGATCCTGCTTGAAAATTATTATCTACCCGGCGATCTCGAAAACCAGATCAGCGCCTTCGTCGATCACTACAACAACCAACGCTACCACGAGAGCATCGGCAACGTAACTCCAGCCGACGCCTACTTTGGACGCCACACCGCCATCATCGAAAAGAGAAAAAAAGATCAAAAAACTGACCACCCAAAACCGCCGCTTGAACCATCAAAGCCAAGCGGCTTAACATCAAACAAAGATGAGCCAGATCCTCCCTATGAAACACGCTCAACAGTCCCATTTGTTTTGATGACGGACACCAGCAGCACTATTCCCTGGGCGGCCTTTTCGCCCGTTTGCGCGCCGATGCGGCGGCTTGGCCCGATACCATGGACCAGCGTTTCGGCGCCTGGTCGCAGCTGCTTTCGTTGTTCCGATTGATCCACGGCGGCGGCAGACACTCGGGACTCTCGTTCGTCGCACGCAAGGGCACGCTGTTCGATCCACACCGTTTCCCGTTCCTCGAAGGGCGCGGGCCGGAGCAGGAGCCGGCGATTCCGATGGTCCCGGACGCTAGCGTCTGGAAGGTATTGCAGTCGTTGATGGTGCTAGACGGCGAGCGGCTGTCCTACCGCACACTCGATGTCGAGCAGATCGGTTCTGTGTACGACGCCATCATGGGCTTTCGCGTCGAGCTGATCACCGGCCGGTCGATCGCCGTGGCGTCGCCGAAACGGACCGGCGCCGCGGTTGTCGTCGACCTCGACCGCGTGCTCGAACTGGAAGGTGGCAAGCGTGCGAAGGCGCTCCAGGATGCGACGGGCCGGCAATTGACAGGGAACGCCGTCGCTACGCTCCGCAGTGCTTCCACAGTCGCGGATGTCCTGGCGGCGCTTGACCGTACTATCGACCGCGACGCGACTCCGGACATCGTACCCGCTGGAACGCCTGTCCTTCAGCCGACGGACGAGCGGCGACGGTCCGGTAGTCACTATACGCCGCGCTCTCTGACCGAACCAATCGTTTCCGAAGCTCTGCGTCCGATACTCGAACGTCTGGGACGGAATGCGCGGCCGGAAGACATTCTCGACCTCAAGGTTCTCGACCCGGCAACGGGTTCGGGCGCCTTTCTGGTCGAGTCCTGCCGTCAACTGTCGGCGCGACTGGTCGAGGCCTGGAGCGTTCATGGCGGACCACCTGACCTGCCCGCCGACGAAGACGAGTTGCTTCACGCCCGGCGACTTGTCGCCCAGCAATGCATCTACGGCGTCGACAATAATCCGATGGCCATCGATCTAGCGCGGCTCTCGCTCTGACTGGTTACGCTCGCACGCGATCATGAGTTCACCTTCATTGACCACGCCCTGCGCCCCGGCGATTCGCTCGTTGGCCTTACGCGTAATCAGGTCGAAGGATTCCATTGGGACGCCGAAGCACCGAGGTTTCAGCTCGGCATGGAGACAATGGAGGTACAAAGGCATGTAGCGCGGGTCTCCGAGATGCGCCAACTGATCCGAGAGCTCGGCGACGAGGCCCCTGAGCACGAACTGCGGGATATTCTGGACGAGGCCGAGCGTGAACTCAGGAACGTTCGCCGGGTCGCCGACCTGGTGCTGACGGCGTTCTTCGAGGGAGGAAAGCCGAAGGACCGCGACAGCAAGCGGGTCATGTATGCGAGTCTGCTTCTCCAGGAGGATCAAGCTGCGACCGCTTCGCCTGCGGCAACGAAGCTACCGGTCGCCCCCTTCCATTGGGAGTTGGAGTTTCCGGAGGTGTTCGGCCGCGAGAATCCGGGTTTCGATGCGGTCGTGGGCAACCCGCCTTTCGCCGGCAAGAATACAGTCGCCTCCGCACACGCCGCCAGCTATCCCGACTGGCTCAAGCATCTTCACGCCGAGAGCCACGGCAATTCAGACCTCGTCGCTCATTTCTTTCGCCGGGCGTTCAACCTCTTGCGGGAGGGAGGTACGCTCGGTCTCATCGCCACAAACACCATTGGGCAAGGCGATACGCGCTCGACCGGGTTGCGTTGGATCTGCAAACACGAAGGCCACATCTACCGAGCCCAGCGTCGGCTTAGATGGCCCGGAGAAGCAGCGGTGGTCGTCAGCGTGATCCACGCCGCAAAGGGTGCCTATTCCGGGCCGCGGACCCTGGATGGCCGAGAAGTGGAAACGATCTCCGCGTTTCTGTTCCATAGAGGTGGCCACGATGATCCCGAGAGACTCGAGGCCAATTCCCGCAAGAGCTTTCAGGGCAGTATCGTCCTCAGTATGGGTTTCACCTTCGATGATACCGACAGGAAGGGCGTCGCCACGCCGCTCCCCGAAATGCGCCACTTGATCGAGGAGAATCCGCGCAATCGCGAGGTGATCTTCCCCTACATTGGCGGCGAAGAGGTTAACACCAGTCCGACTCATGCCCACCATCGGTATGTCATCAACTTCCGTGATTGGCCGCTGCATCGCGCCGAAATTGGCGCCACGTGGCAGGATGCCAACGACCATACGCGAAGAGACTGGCGGCGCGACGGGATCGTCCCCCTCGACTATCCGGAGCCGGTGGCGGCCGACTGGTCGGAGATGCTGAGGATGGTCGAAGAGCGGGTAAGAGGCACACGTGCAAGCCACTCGACCGCACCATGGTGGCAGTTCGAACGTCTGCGCCCGGAGTTATACCGCAGCATCAAGGGTTTGGGTCGAGTGTTGGTGACCCCGCAGACGTCAAACGCCCAGGCGCTAGTCTTTGTTCCATCGGAAATGGTTTTCGCGCATACGCTGCTTGTCTTTCCATTGACCGATTTCGCCTCATTCGCGGTTCTTCAATCACGGTGCCACCAAATCTGGTCGGCATTCCTGGGCCCAACTATGAAGGACGACCTCAGGTACACACCCTCCGACTGCTTCGAGACTTTTCCATTCCCCGAGAACTGGGAATCGCGCCCCGCACTCGAGGCAGCGGGTGAGGCGTACTACGATTATCGTGCGCCGCTGATGGTCGAGAGCAACGAGGGACTTACAAAAATCTACAACCGTTTTCACGATCCAGACGAGCGCGATCCCCGCATCGCGCGGCTTCGCGAGTTGCACGCCGAAACGGACCGCGCCGTTCCCGACGCTTACGGCTGGGCTGACATCATCACCGACTGCGAGTTCCTGTTGGACTACGAGATCGACGAAGAGACCTGGGGCAAGAAGAAGAAACCCTGGCGCTACCGCTGGCCCGATGAAGTCCGCGACGAAGTGCTCGCGCGCCTGTTGGCCCTCAACACCCAGCGCGCGGCCGAGGAGCGTATGGCCGGAAGGGGTGTGCGTCTTCCGGCCGGAAGCGCCAGACTCGTGTCATGACCGTGCTCTCCACATCTACCATCAACGATTGCGCCTCTGTCCGCGACTACCTGATCGAGGCGTTGCGGCTCGACCTGATCGGCCCTCGGCCCGGAGAGGAGGCACTCCAATACGAGCGCCTGTCTTACGCTCCGTCCCGCTGGTATCTGACCGGTTTCCTGGCGCCGACAGGGGCGCCGGACGCACAACGGGCGCAGGACGCCGAGGAAGAACTCGACGAGCCGTCCGAGCCGACACAGGGCGACGACGACGTAAGCGCACCCGAACGGGGCAGCGGCAAACGCGTCTTTCTACCCTCGTCCATGGGTCTGAGCTTCCTGGCAGACGCGTCCGCCACACGCCTCGACATTGCGCTGTCGTGGGGAGACTACGCACCCGACGAGGACCCGGCAGGCGATGCCGGAAGCCAGCGCGATGAGCCCGGGGACGAGCCGGCCGCGGGTCCGGGACGGCACCGCTTCGCACCTTGGGTCCGCCGTCCGCGTGCAGAGACCCTCAACGTCGATCTTGCGTCGATTCGAGTCGGGACGCCGGTTCGGTTCGACGTGCCGGCTAGAGCATTTTCTGAGCTGACGGATTCTTTTTGGGATTCCCATGGGATCGAATTCCTGATTCAAGATGTGGGCTGGTGGAGGAGGCCAGGCTGCATGACGAAACCTCTTTCCAATGATCTTCGAGAACGGCTTGTATCGGCGGTTGACAGCGGCCTGTCGCGGCGCTCGGCGGCGCGCCGCTTCGGGGTTGCGGCCTCGACGGCGATCAAATGGGTGAATCGGTGGCGGCGGACGGGCGATGTCGGGCCTAGGCCGCAAGGCGGTGACCACCGCTCGCACCGGATTGAGGCCCATGCCGAGGAAATCCTGGCGCTGGTTGACGAGACGCCGGACATCACCTTGGGCGAGATCGCGGCACACCTGGACGCGGGGCATGGCTTGACGGTGGCCCAAAGCACGGTCTGGCGGCTGCTCGACCGGCACGGCATGACGTTCAAAAAAAACCGCGCACGCCTGCGAGCAACAGCGAGCTGACGTCCTGCGCCGCCGGCAGGCCTGGTTCGACGCCCAACCCGATCTGAAGCCCGAGCGGCTGGTGTTCATTGACGAGACCGGCGCTTCGACCAAGATGGCCCGGCGTTACGGCCGGGCGCCACGGGGCGAGCGTTGCCAAGCACCGGTGCCTCATGGACACTGGAAGACGACGACCTTCGTTGGCGCGCTCCGCCTTGAAGGCATGACCGCGCCCATGGTGCTCGACGGTGCCATGCATGGTGCCGCCTTCCTCGCTTATGTGGAGCAGGTCTTGGTCCCGACGCTCAAACCCGGCGATATCGTGGTGATGGATAACTTACCCGCCCACAAACCCATCGCCGTGCGCACGGCCATCGAAGTCGCCGCGGCAGAGTTGCGCTTCCTGCCGCCCTACAGCCCTGACTTTAACCCCATTGAAATGGCCTTCTCCAAGCTCAAGGCTTTCCTCAAAAAGACCGCCGCCCGAACCGTCGATGACCTCTGGGACGCCATCGCCCAAGGCATCGACACCTTCACACCAACGGAATGCGAAAACTACTTCGCTGCTGCCGGCTATGACCGCAAATGATAGGAAAACGCTCTAGCGGCGGCCTCGAGTTCGTCTGTCTGGTTCGGGAGACCCAGGTTCGGGGAGTCAAAGGCAATCTGGATGCGCGTGCCGTCTCCCTGTTCGTCGTCAATCTGCGGGCCGTGACGGAAGACGACGATTTGCAGGACACGGCTTTCGCCTTCCAGATCGAGATGAGCGTTGCCGCGGATCGGCCGTTCGTCCCGAGATACGATCCGCGCGGCCTCGACAGCGACGACTGGGACGGACGCCTCGCCGACCTGCATTACAGGGACGCGGCCGAATATGCCGTCGGCCACAATGTATCCACCCGCGCCGAAACGGCCGACGGCGAATGCCGGCGAGTGCATACCGAGTGGACGCCCCTTGCGGCGGTGGAACGTGTGGAACCGTCGCATATTCCCGATGTCGAGTTCGGCATGGAGGCGCTCGGTACCCTGAACGACGCGGCGGACGCGAAGCGCTTGCTGAACCCACTGGTCCACGCTTATCGCGACTGGATCGAAGGCCAGCGCGAGGGTGCGCAAACTTTCTCCGGCGGACGCCGAGAGGCGGCTGACGAACTGGTGGGCCGGGCTGCCCGCGCGGCGGACCGCATCCAGGCCGGCATCGACCTCCTCGACGATCCTGACCGTTTTGCATCGCCAACCGGGCCATGGCCGCGGCGGCGCGGCGGCGAAGAGCCCAGGAGGAGGCCCGCACGCCCGCGGCGGTGGACCTACCTGAGTGGCGCCCCTTCCAGCTCGCCTACATTCTGATGAACCTCCGAGGCATCGCCGAGCCGGCCCATGTCGAGCGAGAGATCGTCGACCCTTGCCTATCCGGTTAACGCCGATGACCGCTACATGTAGGGTGCCGCCACTCTCCCGAGTAAAGCTCGGCATAGGTTGGAGCAGAGGTGTCGCCCGCGATGCCGAGCAATGAGCGGAAGGCGTTGAACGGGTAGAACCGCCTGTTGAAGCGGAAGGTGAACTCGTTGAGGTAGGCTTGTAGGTGCTGGTGGCTAACGCCGTGGTGGATACCGATCAGCCACGTCTTCAGGTTGGCGAAAACCAGATGGATGATCGGCAGGTATTGCTCGGCAACCTCTGGATCACCACACTCGGCAACAGCGAAGTGCTCATAGCCGCGCTTGCCGAGGCCAGCATAGCCGCTCCAATCGTCAGTAACGATCAGCGATCCCGGCGCGACGGTGCTCTCGACGAACCCACAGAGCGACTCGGCGCTACGGTCGAGCACGACGGCGAGCCGAACGCGTCCGGCATAGCGTCCGTCTTTCCGGTTGTCGAGCTTGGTGCCCGGCTTTCGATGACGCACCTCGATGGCACAGGAGACGGGAACCTTGTGGTGAACACCACGGCCTTCCCCACGCGTTCGCCCGCCAACCCAGGTTTCGTCCACCTCAACATGGTTCTTGGGCTGTCCACCGATCCTGTCTTGGTTGGGCCGCACCATGCCCGAGCGGAGCTTGTGGAGAATTTGAAAGGCCGTCTCGTAGCGCGAAAGACCAAGTTGCCGCTGAAACTGCACGGCGGACATGCCGGGCGTCTGACTGGCGACCAGATAAGCGGCCCAGAACCAGACGTTCAGCGGAGTGTGGCTACGCTCCATCACTGTTCCCACCGTCAGCCCGGTGTTCTGGCGGCACTTGCGGCAGCGCAGGACGCCAGGGCGGTTTTCAAAGTGGAACGGCTCTCCCGCCGTGCCGCAGTGCGGGCAGGCAAAGCCGTCTCCCCAGCGGGCTTTCTCCAGGTAGGCGGCGCAGGCCGCATCATCGGGGAAAAGTCGCTGGAACTCGGGTAGCGAATGCGGGAATGGGAGATCGGCGCGGTCGAGAACATCCATGGCGCGCTCCCCTATATCCGGTTTGCGCCCATTCTAGCCCTAATGGGTGTGGGTGTGAACCGGATAGGAAAGCGTCAACCTTTTGTTCTTCCCGACCGGCGGCGGCAAGACCGAGGCCCATCTCGGGCTGGCAGCGTTCACGCTCGTCCTTCGCCGGCTGCGCGACCCCGACCCTGTGCATCACGGCCTGCCGGTGCTCATGCGCTACACGCTCCGGCTCCTGACCCTCGACCAGCTTGGGCGCGCCGCGGCACTGATCTGCGCGCTCGAACTGGAGCGCGAAACAATGCCGGAACGGCTTGGAACGTGGCCGTTCGAGATCGCGCTCTGGGTGGGCCGCGCCGCGACACCTAATACCAACGGCGCAAAATTCTGACTCGCAAGGGATTCCCTTTTTGGGCTGGATGTGATTCAAGGCTGGCGAAGGAGATTCGCCATGTCAGTATGCATTGCTCTTCGGGACGACTACGACAGCATTGAGCTCCGGTGTTTGGCCAAGCACAGTCGCGATCCCCGCCAAGTTCGCCGGCTTTTGGCCTTGGCGGCGGTTTACGACGGCATGAGCCGAGCGGAAGCCGCTAAGGTCGGCGGCATGGATCGCCAGACGCTGAGAGACTGGGCGCACCGCTTCAACGATGAAGGGGCAGACGGCTTGAAGAACCGTCCCGGTGCGGGCCGCCCCCGGCTCTTGACCGACGAGCAGATGGGCGAACTGTCGGTGATCGTCGAAACGGGCCCCGATCCAAAGATTGACGGTGTGGTTCGCTGGCGGCGGGTTGACCTGAAACGGGTGATCGAAGAACGCTTTGGCGTGATCTATAGCGAGCGGGCGATCTCCGACCTTCTCGTCGCGCTGTCCTTCTCCCACATCAGCGCCCGGCCGCAGCACCCCAAGCAGGACCAGCGGGTGATCGAGGCGTTCAAAAAAACTTCCCCCGCACGCTCGCTGCCCACCTAGCCGGTCTGCCCAAGACCAAGCGGGTCGAGATCTGGTTCCAAGACGAGGCCAGGCTGGGACAGAAGAACGGGCGTGTGCGCATTTGGGCGAAGAAGGGAACAAGGCCACGCCTGCCCGCCGATCAGCGCTACACGAACGCCTACCTCTTTGGCGCAATCTGTCCCATGGGAGCCAAGGGTGCCGCTCTCATGCTCCCCTTCGCCAACACAGCCGCCATGCAGATGCATCTCGACGAGATCAGCTGCAACGTCGCCGCCAAGGCCCATGGCGTCGTCCTGATGGACCGCGCCGGGTGGCACAGCACCGACCAGCTCAAGGTCCCCAAGAACCTCACCATCATCCTGCTGCCATCGCGCTCGCCCGAGCTGAACCCGGTCGAGAACATCTGGCAATACCTCCGCCAGAATTGGCTCTCTAACCGCGTCTTCGAAGATTACGACGCCATCATCGAGGCCGGTTGCCAAGCCTGGAACAAACTAATCGACCAGCCCGAGACGATCATGTCCATCGGAATGAGAGATTGGGCGATTTCAGGTCAATAATTAGTGCCGTTGGTATAACTATATGGGCCGGAAGGGCGACCCGTCGAACGACACGGCACGCGCCAGGACCTTGCGTTTTACAGCTGATACCTCGCGCGACCCGCCGCTGCCGCTGGATCGATGTCCCTGGTGCGGCACGAAGTTCAACAAGCATTCTTTCCGGCTGGTCGCGGATACCGATAACCCGAAGAACCTGCTGGTACGCTGCGTCAACCGGCGCTGCGATTTCACGGGGAGGCGTCATTTGCCGGTCGTCGCGGTCGACGAACCGATCTATGAGCGCCTGCCGGCATTCATGATCGCGACCGCCGACAAGTTCGCCGCCATGCCGTGGAGCGGTGAGACTGCGGGCTTCTTCCGGGGGGGTGATGCGGCCGATCCACGACCGCCCGACCTCATCATTCAGGACGAGCTGCATCTCATCTCCGGACCGCTGGGCACCATGGCGGGGCTCTACGAAACAGCGGTCGACCACCTCTGCCGACGCCAGATCGCCGGCAAGGAAGTGCGCCCGAAAATCATCGCGTCGACCGCGACCGTGCGCCTCGCCCGGAAGCAGATTCGCGCGCTGTTCGGCCGATCCTCGGTGGCGGTCTTCCCGGCGCCGGGGATTGAGCGCAGGGACTCGTTCTTCGCCAAACAGGCGCTGCAAACCGATGTGAACCCGCGGCTCTATCTCGGCATCGCCGCACAGGGACGCGGTCCAAAGGTCATCTTTCTTAGGAGCATGATCACACTGATGGCGGCGGCACAGGCCGCCTGGGATGCCGCGGCCAAGGGTGGCGGCTTCAACCCCGCCGACCCCTATATGACGGTCGTCGCCTACTTCAACGCTCTGCGCGAGTTGGGGAGCGCGCGGCGCATCGTCGAGGACGAGGTAGGTTCGCGGCTCCTAACCTGTGCCGGCCGCAAGCGCCTCGACGATGCAACAGGACTATTCGCCGACAGGCAAATCGCTTTAGAGCCGGTCGAGCTGACCTCGCGTGTCGGCACCGCAAATGTCGTCGAAGCCAAACGCCGACTCTCCTTGGGCTTCGACGACAGTGATGGCGTGGATGTGGCCCTGGCTACGAACATGATCTCCGTTGGTCTCGACATCCCGCGTCTGGGCCTGATGCTCGTCTCCGGCCAGCCGAAGACCACGGCAGAATACATCCAGGCAACCAGCCGGGTCGGCCGCGACCCGGCGAGGCCCGGTCTGGTGGTAACGCTCCTGAATGTCCACAAGCCGCGCGACCGCTCACACTATGAGCGCTTCTCCGCTTGGCATGACTCTTTCTATCGCGGCGTCGAGGCGACCAGCGTGACACCGTTCTCTCCACGCGCGATGGACCGGGGCCTGCCGGCGGTCGCGGTTGCTTTGGCACAGCTCGGAGTCCCGGAACTGACACCGATGCCGGCAGCCCGGAACGTCGAAAATCACGGCACGGAGACCGCGGCCCTTGCTCGGGGCGGTGGGTGACCGGGCGCGAAACCATGCCGACGCTCTTCCTGAAGGTTTCGGCGGTCATGTCGGGAACCGCGTACAAAGCCTGATTGACGATTGGGCAAGACTCGCCCACGAAGCCAGGCAGGACGGTGTGGCGTTCGGCTACGCGCGCGGTCGGGGCAGCGGCACCTCCACCCCCTTGTTGCGTGAGATGATCGACCCGGATCGCGAAGTGCTGAACGACACCCAGCTTCGGTTCCGGGCTCCCCGGTCGCTGCGCGATGTTGAACCGGGCGTGCTGCTCGGCATCAAGACTCCCGAAGGACAGGACATCCCGTAGGCGCGCCATGGCCGACAACATTCTTCGCCAGAGCCAGTTGATCACGACCTGCGGGCCGGGGGCCATGATCGATCTTCCCGACTGCTCGGTCATCGTCTCCGGCCTGCAGGACTGGTCCCACCTGCGGCGGGAAAAGGTCGACGAGCCGCGCCTCGTCGCCAAGCTGCGACGGTTGTTGGACGTGCCCTCGCTCGACCTCTGGACGCCGCCGCGTCACGAGGAGAATGCTCACCACGCCGCGCCCGTCGGCGCGCGCATCTTCCCGACCTGGTTCATCGTCAAGGACGCCAAGCCCTCGCCCCGCGATCCGCAGTGGCGGCGTCGCAGGCTGGTGCGATGGGATCATCTCGACAGAGGCCGGTTCCGCGACGAAGAGGGCAAACGCAAGCCGGTCGTCCCGGTGCGGTTTGTCTGCGGCTGCCGGCGCGGCCATATCGACGATTTGGATTGGCGTCGGTTCGTCCACCAAAGCGGCAGGACGTGCGAGCGACCGCTCTGGCTCGAGGAACGCGGGACAGGCGCGGACAGCGGCGATACTTTCGGCGTGTGCGGCTGCGGCAAGGAACGTTCGCTCTACGAGGCTTCGAGTCCCGGCACAGGGGCACTCGGTCACTGCGAGGGCAAGAGGCCGTGGATCGGGCAATTTGCCCGGGACGCCTGCGGCGAGCCCTATCGGTTGCTCGTGCGCACGGCGAGCAACGCATACTTCCCGCAGACGATGAGCGTGATCTCCCTGCCGAAATTCGATGCCGGGCTGGCCGCGAAGGCTTCCACGCACTTCGAGCGTCTCAAGGCGGCGGACGATCTGGGCGCGCTAGCGAATTTCCGGATGATTCCGGAACTCGACGCCGCTTTTACAGGAATCGCCGACGAAACCGTGCTTGCCGAATACCGCCGACAATAGGGCGGAGCAGAGCGGGAAGATGTCCCGGTCAAGATCGCGGAGTTTGAGATTCTTAACAAGGGCGACAACTTCATCGGCGAGGATGACCCGCGTTCCAAGTTCTACGCCGAAACGCTTGCGCGTGCAGACTGGGATCCCGACAGGGACACCGTCCTTGCAGCCATCGACAAGCTGGTGCTGGTGCACCGCCTGCGCGAAGTCGTTTCGCTACTTGGGTTTACGCGGTTCGAGGCGATCAGCCCGGACAAGGACGGCGAGCTTGATCTCGACGTCATCAGAGCCTCGCTCGCCGAAACGATCACTTGGCTGCCCGCGATCGAGAACCGGGGCGAAGGCGTATTCTTGTCGTTCAGGACCGAGGACGTTGAGAGATGGTTGACACGCCCTGGCGTCCAGGCACGCGGAAAGCTGATCCTGGAAGTGGCCTGCCCCCGATTAGTGGTCCAGCGCTTAAGTTAGAGTTTGGCGCGGGTTAAGTTGATGGGCCACCCGTAGCCCCTCAACAGCGTAGGTTGGCCCCTCAACGTTTGGCAAGATGGTTTCTGGGGCCGGCGGTCTGTATCCGAGCGAGCTATGCGGCCGGATGGTATTGTAGTGATGCCGCCATCGTTCGATCAGCACTTTGGCCTCCTTCAATGTATAGAAGATCTCCGTGTTCAGGATTTCGTCCCGGAGCTTTGAGTTGAAGCTCTCGTTGTATCCGTTCTCCCAAGGTGACCCGGGCTCGATATAGAGGGTCTTGACGCCGATCCTGCCGAGCCAGCCGCGGACGGCATGAGCGGTAAACTCTGAGCCGTTGTCGGAACGGATATGATCCGGCGGGCCATGTTGGACGAAGAGCCCGGTCAGACAATGGAGTACATTGTCCGAGTTCAATCTTCGCTCGACGACAACGGCCATGCACCGCCTGGTGAACTCATCGATCACGGTGAGCATGCGGAACTTCCTCCCATCGTGTGTTCGATCCATGACGAAGTCATAGGACCAGACGTGATTGGGCCAGCACGGCCGCAGACGGATGCAGGATCCGTCGTTGAGCCACAGCCTGCCCCGTTTCGGTTGCTTCTGTGGGAGCTTCAGCCCCTCCCGCCGCCAGATGCGCTGGACCCGCTTGGCGTTCACATGCCAACCTTCGGTCCTGAGCAAGGCAGTGATCCGCCGATAGCCATATCTGCCATACTGGCTGGCCAAGCGGATGATCGCGGCCGTGAGTGTCTCTTCATCATCCCGACCACGGGGTCTCTTGCGCTGGGTTGAGCGATGTTGGCCTGCAACAGCACAGGCACGTCGCTCGGAGATTCCCAGTTCGGCCTGGAGATGATCAACACACTGCCGGCGACGGGCGGGGCTTAGCAATTTCCCTCAAGCGCCTCTTTCAAGATCAGCTTATCCAACGTCAGATCCGAGATCGCCTTCCGGAGACGGCCATTCTCCTTCTCCAGGTCCTTCAGACGCTTGGCCTGGTCAGTACGAAGGCCGCCATATTCCTTGCGCCAGCGATAGTAACTCTGCTCCGATACGCCGAGCGTGCGACAAGCTTGACCAACGGACTGGCCCTGCGCCAAGGCCACCTCGGCTTCGCGCAACATGCTGATAATCTGTTTCGGGGTGTAGCGTTTACGGCTCATTTTGTCCTCCTTTCGAAGAGGCAAAATGCGCTAAACTCTGGAGTGCGCCCCTGAGGGTGGACAGGATCACTCGGCGGCCTTGGACCGTATGCCGGGCATGTTGATCCTCGAACTGTACCGGGCTTCAGATATCCGAGCGCGGAGTGGAGAGGTCGTGAGTTGTAGACCTCATCGATGAATCTGGGAAGGTCTGCGGTAACGTCGTCGAAAGTCTCGTATTCCATGAGATAGACTGCTTCGACCTTGAGCGTCTTCATGAAACTCTCAGCCATAGCGTTCTCGTAAGGGTTGCCACGCCGGCTCATCGAGCCGATCAGCCCATGTTTGGCGAGCAGCTTGCGATAGTCTGCCGCTGCGTATTGCGATCCGCGATCCGAATGGTGGATACAGCCCCTTGGCGGCTGTCGTGACCGGACAGCGGCCTTGAGCGCTGCCAAGGTGAGCCGCGTATCGATCGAGCGGCTGATGGCATAACAGCCCGTTGATTAAGTCGGCGCCGTCTGATTCTCTGGTTCCCTGATTTGCAGGGGGATTTGCCGATGGCGATGGGACGGCAGAAGGATGGTCAGGGGGACCTGATGGTGAGCTGGTCGGAGATGCCGCGCTCTCCGGGTCATGTGTTTTATGACCGCTTGCAGTCGGTGCTGATCGCGGGCGGCTTCGACGCCTTTGCCGAGGCGAGCTGCCGGCCTTATTACGCGGTCCGGATGGGCGCGCCCTCGGTGCCGCCCGGGCGCTATTTCCGGATGCACCTGGTGGGCTACTTTGAGGGCATCGACAGCGAGCGCGGTCTGGAGTGGCGCTGCTCGGACTCGCTTTCGCTGCGGGCGTTCCTGCGACTGGGGAGCCGTGATCGGGTACCGGACCATTCCTGGCTGTCACGGAGCCGCACGCGCCTGCCCCATGAAGTCCACGCGGCGGTCTTCGACTGGGTTCTGGTGCTGATCGCCGAGGCGGGGCTGATCAAGGGCGAGCGCATCGGCGTCGATGCCTCGACCATGGAGGCCAACGCGGCGCTGCGGAACATCGTGCGGCGCGACAACGGCGAAGGCTACCGGGAGATGCTGGAGCGCCTGGCCCGGGAAAGCGGGGTCGAGACACCCACGGCCGAGGACCTGGCGCGTCTGGACCGGAAGCGCAAGGGCAAGAAGCTTTCCAACACGGATTGGGTTTCGAAGAGCGACCCCGAGGCCAAGATCGCCAAGATGAAGGACGGCACGACGCATCTGGCCTACAAGCCCGAGCACGCGGTGGATCTGGACACCGGCGCGGTGGTGGCGGCCGAGCTGCACCCGGCCGATGAGGGCGACACCACGACGCTTTCCAAGACCCTGGCGAAGGCCGAGGCAAACCTCGAGGCGGTGGATGCGGCACCGACATCGGAGGACCCGGCCGAATGCGTCGCCGACAAAGGTTATCACTCACGGGCGGTCTTGAGGGCTCTGAACGACAGTCCCTGGAAGACCCGGATCGCGGCGCCCAAGCAGACCGGCTTTTCGCGCTGGCACGGTGATGAGGCGGCGCGGCGCGCGGTCACCAATAACCGTGCGCGGCTCAAGTCCGGGGTCGCCCGCGAGGCCTTCAAGCTGCGCGCCGAGATCGTCGAGCGCTGCTTTGCCCACAACCTCGATCGTGGCGGCATGCGACGAACCTGGCTGCGCGGGCGAGAGAATGTGCACAAGCGATACCTGCTCCACGTCGCCGGCCACAATCTATCGTTACTGATGCGCCAGCTCATCGGCGCCGGCACCCCGCGGGAGGCCGTGGCGGGCGGATATGGCGGTATTTTCGTTCTGCTCACGCCCACCGGGGCCATGCTGGTGGCACGGGGGGGCTCGCAAAGCGGCCAGACGGCTTTCGCCGCCGCATTCCTCATCTGGGAGTGAGAGCCGGAAAAAGCCACTTAATCAACGGGCTGATAACCAACGACGCGGCGTGACCACGCATCGAGGATGACGGCGGCATAAACGAAGCCAACGGCGATCGCGACGTAGGTGATGTCTGCGACCCAGAGCTGGTTCGGCCTGTCGGCCGTAACGTCCTTGGCGCGGTTGGAGAAGATCGGACTATCGTGATCGCTGTCGGTTGTGGCGATGAAACGCCTGCGACGCTTGGGCTGTAGGTCGTGCTGGCGCATCAGACGGCGGATCTTCTTACCGTTGACGACGATCCCCTGATGGCGTAGCTCGGCCCCGACACGTCGATAGCCGTAAGCCTCAAACTCTTCGCAGATCGCCGTGATGCGGGCGACGATCTCGGTGTCGGCCTCGGTCGCCGGCGTATCGTAGTAGGTGGAGCGCGGCAGGCCCATCAGACGACATCCTCGCGCGATGGTGAGCCCACGGGGCCGGCAATCACGGACGTAGTCGCGCTTCTCGGCCGTGGTGCGCTCTTGAGTGCCCCTTTTAGAAACTCGATCTCCAGCGCCTGCCGGCCTACCAGGCGCTCAAGGGCAGAGATCTTCGCCTCAAATTCCTGGAGAAGGCCGGCGGCCTCCACGTCTTCGTCAAACGCGCCGGCTTCGAGCTTCGACACCCAGATGCGGATCAGGTTGCGCGAGACGTCGTGGCGCCTGGCCAGCCCGTGAAGGGTCTCGCCTCCGAGATATTCCTGAGCAACCTGTCGCTTGAACTCAATACTGTAGGTTCGGTGCTTGGCCATGGCTTCCATCCTCTGAAAGCCCAGCATTCCCGGTCAATTCCAAACGTGCAACCTGTCCACCCTCAGGGGCGCACTCCACTCTTTAATAAATCTGGACCACTTTTAGGGGGTTACTCCAGTTGCCACCGCCAGGGAATGCGGGGTCAGCGCCTATCTGCGCAAGCCCTTCGCCCGGATCAGCTCGAAGCGCGCATCCGCATGTTCGCCGAAGAAATAGGCTGACCGCGGCCCGGCGGCATGGCCGGCCCGGGCGCGTCAGGCCGCGAGCGCCTCGAGTGCCGGCACGTAGGTCTCGCCAAGGTCGTGCGCGACCGCCTCGTGGGTCACCGATCCCTGGTAAATATTGAGCCCGTTGCGCAGGTGAACATCCTCCGCGAGCGCTCGTTTCGGCCCTTTGTTCGCCAGCATGATAATGAACGGTAGCGTCGCGTTGTTGAGCGCCTCGGTCGCCGTGCGCGAGACGCCGCCCGGCATGTTGGTCACACAGTAATGCACCACTTCGTCGACGATGAAGGTGGGCTCGGCATGGGTGGTCGGTCTGCTGGTTTCGCAGCACCCGCCTTGATCGATGGCCACGTCGACGATCACCGCGCCCCGCTTCATGGCTTTCACCATGTCGCGGGTGACCAGCTTGGGCGCCGCCGCGCCCGGCACCAGAACGGCGCCGATGACAAGCTCGGCATCGAGCGCGCAGTGCTCGATGGTATCTACCGTCGCGTGGACGGTGTTGATTTTCGATCCCCACAGAAGGTCGAGTTCGGCGAGGCGGTGGAGCGATTTATCGATCACCGTCGTGCGCGCGCCCAGCCCCATCGCCATGCGGGCGGCGTTGGCGCCCACGGTGCCGCCGCCAAGAACGACGACATGCGCCGCCGGCACGCCGAAGACGCCGCCGAGCAGCATGCCGCGACCGCCCTGGCGCATCTCCAGACAATGGGCGCCCACATGAACCGCCATGCGCCCTGCCACCGCGCTCATGGGCGCCAGCAAGGGGAGACCACCATGATCGTCGGTCACCGTTTCGTAAGCGATCGCAATCACGCCGGACTCGCGCAGGAGACGCGCCTCCTCGGGATTGGGCGCGAGATGAAGATAGGTGAACAGCACCTGGCCCTCGCGCAACAGCGCCGTCTCCGGCGCCAACGGCTCCTTGACCTTGACGATCATGTCGGCGCGCGAGAAGACCTCCTCGGCGCGATCGACGATCTCGGCGCCGGCCGCAGCGTAGGCGTCATCGCCAAAACCGATGGGCTCGCCCATGCCGCGCTGGACAAGCACCTGATGTCCATGATGCACCGCTTCACGCACGCTCGACGGTGTCATGCCGAGGCGGTATTCGTAGGGCTTGATTTCCCTGGGAACTCCGATCAACAAAGCAGAACTCCCTGCTCGCCCACGGCACAGCGTGGCCGGGGCTTACTCGACATGGCGGAGGACGTCGCCGAGGGTCTCGAAGATGCGATCGATGTCTTTCGGCTGGGCAATGAGCGGTGGTGAGATGGTCACGGTATCGGCTGTCGTGCGCACAAAAACGCCTTTGTCGTAGCACTGGAGGAAGACGTCGAACGCGCGCGCCGTCGGCTGGCCCGCCCGCGGCTCGAGCTCGACCGCCGCGGCCAACCCGAGATTACGGATGTCGATGACGTGGGGCGCGTCCTTCAAAGCGTGGGCCACATCCTCGAAATATGGCGCGAGGCTCGACGCCCGGGCAAACAGATCTTCCTCCTCGTAGACTTCGAGAGTGGCGAGGCCTGCGGCGCACGCCAGCGGGTGGCCGGAATAGGTGTAGCCGTGGAAGAACTCGATCATGTTATCGCCGGCTGCGGCCATGAAGGTCTCGTAGATGTCACTGCGCACCGCCACCGCGCCCATCGGGACCGTCGCGTTGGTCAGCCCCTTGGCGCAGGTGATCACGTCGGGAACGATGTCGAAGTAATCGGCCGCGAAGTTCTCGCCGAGCCGGCCGAAGCCCGTGATCACCTCGTCGAAAATCAGCAGGATGTCATGGCGGTCGCAGATCTCCCGCAACCGTTCCAGATAGCCCTTGGGCGGGGGCAGCACGCCGGTCGAGCCCGCCATCGGCTCGACGATCACGGCGGCGATCGTCGAGGCATCGTGAAGCGCGATTAGGCGTTCGAGCTCATCGGCGAGATGGCCGCCCCACGCCGGCTGACCGCGCGAGAAGGCGTTCTTTTCGAGATTATGCGTGTGGGGCAGGTGATCGACGCCGGGAAGCAGGGGGCCGAAGAGCTTGCGATTGGCGGCGATGCCGCCCACCGACACCCCCCCGAAGCCCACGCCGTGATAGCCGCGCTCGCGCCCGATCAGGCGTGTCCGGCTCGCTTCGCCGTGCAGCCGGTGATAGGCCAGCGCGATCTTGAGAGCCGTATCGACCGCCTCCGAGCCGGAGTTGGTGAAGAAGACGTGATCGAGGTCACCCGGTAAGAGCCGCGCCACGCGGGAGGCCAGATCGAACACGCCGGGATGCCCCATCTGGAAGGCCGGCGCATAGTCCATGCGCGCCACTTCCGCCTGCACCGCACCAACGATTTTTTCGCGGCAATGCCCGGCATTGACGCACCACAGTCCCGCCGTGCCGTCGAGAATCTGGCGACCGTCCTGGGTCATGTAGTACATGCCCTCAGCCGACACCAGCATGCGCGGATGCGCTTTGAACTGGCGGTTGGCGGTGAACGGCATCCAGTAGGCATCGAGATTGTTGGTGGCGAGTTCGACTACGTTAGTCGCCATGCTCATCGCTCTTCTCCTCCGTCCCCGGATCGCTCGAACCTAGCAGAAACTGTCCGACACGGCCTGTCACAAATGGTTTACGTGGGGGATCGGACGCCCATCGAGGGCCAAGCCCTCACCTGACCCGGCCCGATGCGGCTGGGCACCGATCTAACTGTCTTCGGCAAAGTAGAGTGTGACGGGGCCTTCGATCCCCTTAAGCTGGAATTGACCGCAAAGGCTTATCCCTCTGCATCCGGTAACGCAATATGAGGGGGCTACGCAGTTGTCGGTTGGCGAGCGCGTAGTTGGTCGCGAAAGCGCACTTTGCCTGGGCCTTAGACGGGTCGTGCCGCTGCGCGCGTAGCATCGAGGCCACCACCCGTTGATCCTACCGGAGCCAGAGGGATAAGCCTTTGACCGCAAAGGCTTATCCCGGTAGCTCCGGTGCGATCAACATCTTGTAGGTAGGCGGCTTGATTGCGACGCCGATGCCGAGGATGGAGCGGAAGGCTGCGTGGCGGGTTCGGCGCCGGTTGAAGCGGAAGACGAACTCGTCGAGGTAGGATTGCAGGTGTTGGCGTCGGAGGCCGTGGTAGACGCCCAGCGCCCAGGTCTTGAGGTTGGCGAAGACGCGATGAACCCAGGGCAGGACCATATGGGCGGCCATGTTTCCGACGACGTGCGGGTCGTGTGTGATGCCGGACGCGCCGGGGTAGCCGGCCCAGCCGTCGGTCCTGGCCGTGGCGCCGGGGGCGAGGTTGGCGCCCAGGAAGGCGTGCAGGCTGTCGGCGGAGAAGTCCTCGATCCGCGCCAGGCGGATCCGGCCGGGCCCACCCTCGCCGACCTCGACAGCGCCGGCGACCAACAACTTGCCTTGGTGGCTGCGCCGACCGCCGCCGCTCGGCGGTTCATCCTTGGAGCGGCAGGCGATCAGGCTTTCGTCCACTTCGACCAGGCCCGCCAGCGGCATGCGCTCTGGTGCGACCATGGCCCGGCGCAGCTTGGTGGCGAGCAACCATGCGGTCTTGTAGGAACCCAGGCCGAGCTGCTTCTGGAGTTGCAGCGCCGAGATCCCGTTGGAGTGCGTGGCCATCAGATAGGCGGCCCAGAACCACGCGATCAGCGCCAGCTTGGAGCCGTGCATCACCGTACCGGCCGTCACCGAGGTCTGCTTGCGACAGTCGGCGCATTCATGGGTGTATGCCTTGGTCGCGAGCGCCCACCCCCGGCTGCTGCCGCAGGCCGGACAGACGAAGCCTGCCGGCCAGCGCAAGATGGCCAGGTAGGCGGCGCAGGCTTCTTCGTCTGGAAAACGCTGTTGGAACTCCAACAGGGAACGGGGGAAGTCGGTCATTTCTGGGCATCCCGAGGGTCATGATGTTCACATTATGTTCCACCACGACCCTCGCCCCACGTCACCACATTTCGTGGTCCCGGACGCTCAGGGATAACAGCCCGTTGATTAAGTGGCTTTTTCCGGCTCTCACTCCCAGATGAGGAATGCGGCGGCGAAAGCCGTCTGGCCGCTTTGCGAGCCCCCCCGTGCCACCAGCATGGCCCCGGTGGGCGTGAGCAGAACGAAAATACCGCCATATCCGCCCGCCACGGCCTCCCGCGGGGTGCCGGCGCCGATGAGCTGGCGCATCAGTAACGATAGATTGTGGCCGGCGACGTGGAGCAGGTATCGCTTGTGCACATTCTCTCGCCCGCGCAGCCAGGTTCGTCGCATGCCGCCACGATCGAGGTTGTGGGCAAAGCAGCGCTCGACGATCTCGGCGCGCAGCTTGAAGGCCTCGCGGGCGACCCCGGACTTGAGCCGCGCACGGTTATTGGTGACCGCGCGCCGCGCCGCCTCATCACCGTGCCAGCGCGAAAAGCCGGTCTGCTTGGGCGCCGCGATCCGGGTCTTCCAGGGACTGTCGTTCAGAGCCCTCAAGACCGCCCGTGAGTGATAACCTTTGTCGGCGACGCATTCGGCCGGGTCCTCCGATGTCGGTGCCGCATCCACCGCCTCGAGGTTTGCCTCGGCCTTCGCCAGGGTCTTGGAAAGCGTCGTGGTGTCGCCCTCATCGGCCGGGTGCAGCTCGGCCGCCACCACCGCGCCGGTGTCCAGATCCACCGCGTGCTCGGGCTTGTAGGCCAGATGCGTCGTGCCGTCCTTCATCTTGGTGATCTTGGCCTCGGGGTCGCTCTTCGAAACCCAATCCGTGTTGGAAAGCTTCTTGCCCTTGCGCTTCCGGTCCAGAGGCGCCAGGTCCTCGGCCGTGGGTGTCTCGACCCCGCTTTCCCGGGCCAGGCGCTCCAGCATCTCCCGGTAGCCTTCGCCGTTGTCGCGCCGCACGATGTTCCGCAGCGCCGCGTTGGCCTCCATGGTCGAGGCATCGACGCCGATGCGCTCGCCCTTGATCAGCCCCGCCTCGGCGATCAGCACCAGAACCCAGTCGAAGACCGCCGCGTGGACTTCATGGGGCAGGCGCGTGCGGCTCCGTGACAGCCAGGAATGGTCCGGTACCCGATCACGGCTCCCCAGTCGCAGGAACGCCCGCAGCGAAAGCGAGTCCGAGCAGCGCCACTCCAGACCGCGCTCGCTGTCGATGCCCTCGAAGTAGCCCACCAGGTGCATCCGGAAATAGCGCCCGGGCGGCACCGAGGGCGCGCCCATCCGGACCGCGTAATAAGGCCGGCAGCTCGCCTCGGCAAAGGCGTCGAAGCCGCCCTCGATCAGCACCGACTGCAAGCGGTCATAAAACACATGACCCGGAGAGCGCGGCATCTCCGACCAGCTCACCATCAGGTCCCCCTGACCATCCTTCTGCCGTCCCATCGCCATCGGCAAATCCCCCTGCAAATCAGGGAACCAGAGAATCAGACGGCGCCGACTTAATCAACGAGCTGTTGAGCTCAGGCGGCGGTCCGCCGCGGTGGAAGGAGCCGGGCAAAATGAAAGGCGGCCCTTCATAAGACCGCCTTTGCCGGGATCGCCTTCGCCACCGTGAGAGAGGTTAGCAGTGGATGACCGTAAACGGTCGGCTTCCAGCCAGTCATACGGTTCCGGTTTGGGGGGATACAACAAGTAAACCGGAACCGCCTCGCCCTGAGGGCGATGACATATAATTGCTTCGTCCGGGAGCCCGGTTCAAGGGGTGGGAACCATAGAAGAACCAGTATTTGGGCTTTCGGGCGGGGCCGTGGGACGGCATACTCCCGGCCCGCCCAGCTGCTGGTACAGGCTCCCTGTGGAATTCACAATGTTATCTAAGTCGTTATCAATAAATGATTATTTGGAACACCCTGGGGAAGCCGGCCCGGGGATCGCCGATCTTCGCGCCTACCTGCAAGGCTCCTGGGCGTTGATCCGAGAGGTTGAGGACCGGCAAACGGGTGATCATGGCCGCTTCGCCGGTGAAGCGGTCTTCACGCCCGCTGGGCCCGAGCTGGTCACCCGGGAGGAGGGCGTGTTCCGCTTCCGCTTCTACGACGATGTGGTGAGGCGCGCCTACCGCTATCGCTTTCCGGTGCCCTCGGTGGCCGAGGTGTATTTCGATCACGGCGGGTTTTTTCATCGCCTCGATCTCACGGCGGGCCGCTGGGTGGCCCAGCACCTCTGCGGCGCGGATCTGTATCGCGGCGCCTTTCGGGTGGATGGCGCCGATCTCTGGCACGTGATCTGGGACGTGACGGGCCCCGGCAAGGACCACCGCATCGCAAGCCGCTTCACGCGCACGAGTTGACGCCTCTCGGCCGATGAACAAATGAATCCGGTGTTATGGGGCTTGGCCAGCGCGCTGGCCTTCGGCACCAACGACCTCATCTTCCGCATTTCGGGTCGCGAGGTGGGCACGGGAAACGCGACGTTCGGCGCCTTCATCGCGGGCGCCGTTGTGCTCGGCCTCTGGCTGTGGGCCACGCGGACCCCGCTTGTTTGGTCGCTCGAAGGGATCGTTCCGCTCGTTGCCACCGGTGTGGGTCTGGCCGCGGCCACGCTCGTGTTGGTCGGCTCGCTGAGCCGGGGGCCGGTCTCGGTGGTGGCGCCGATCATCCATGCCTATCCCGTGTTCGTGGTGGTGTGGGCGCTGTTTCTCGGGATCGTGCCGAGCCCGGTTCAATGGGGGGCCATGGGGGCCGTCATGCTCGGCGTGTGGATCGTCGCCCGCACCAGCCATGAAGCGGTCGAGGCCGAGCCCGCCGGCAAAGCAGGATTCCCGCTCACCTTCCTGCTCGCGGTCCTGGCCGCCGGGTCGTTCGCCGTGGTCATCATGTTGGCGCGCGAGGCGGCCGTGGTCTATGGCGAGGTCCAGACCCTGTGGTTCAGCCGGCTCATCGGCTTGGTTGCCCTGGTCCTTTACATGCTGGGGCAGCGCGCCTTCGGGCAGCGCCAATCGTTCCGCGTGCCGCTGCCATGGTGGCCGGCGCTGGCCGCCATCGGCATCCTCGACAGCGCCGGCATCGTCATGCTCGTGATCGGTGTGGCAGGCGAGGGCGCGGCGCTGGCCGCGGTGGCCAGCAGCGCGGCCGCGGTGGTTTCGGTTCTGCTCGCGCGCATCTTTCTGCGCGAACCGGTGCCGGCCAAGCAGTGGGGCGGGGTCATGCTGGTGGTGATCGGCGTTGCGATGCTGGCCTATTACGGATAGGCCTCTCAGACCTCCACTTTGGCCGGCATGGCACGCTCTTCGGCGATACGGGTAATAGCGTCTCTGAGGTCTGGCTCGCTCGCCATCATGCGCTCGAAATCGTCGATCTCGAGCGCGAGGAGCTGGCACTGGCTCCGCGCCGTGACAGTGGCGCGCCGATCGACCTTCTGGAGCAGCGCGAGTTCACCGAAGAACTCGCCCTCGTGCAGCTGTACGGCGTGCCCGGCGAGTTCGACATCCACTTCGCCCGTGACGATGAAGTACATGTCATCCGCAGGCTCGCCCTGGCGGAAGATGGTTTCACCGGCTGAGGCCACGCGCGGCTGGAGCAGCGCAGCAATGTCGGCGATGCGGGCCGCTGGCAGGGTCGAGAACAACGGCACACTGGCCACCAGATTCCAGGTGATCACGAAATTGCGCCGCCTGAGCTCCTCGGCAAAGCCGGCGGCGAGAATGCCTGCGGGCAGGGCGAACATGACAACGCCGAGGATGATGGTGAACCCGCCGAGCAGCCGGCCGAACAAGGTGACAGGCGCCATATCGCCATAGCCGACCGTGGTGAGGGATGCCAGTCCCCACCACATGGCGTGCGGAATGCTGGCGAAGGCCTCCGGCTGGGCCTTGCGCTCGGCGAAATAGACCAGGCTCGACCAGATCACCAGGAGCACCATCATGATGAGGAGCGTGCCAGCGAGCGCGCGCCGCTCGTTGTAGACCACCGTGCCCAGTGTCTCGACGGCGGTGGAATAGCGCGTTAGCTTGAGCACGCGCAGCAGCCGAAACGCCCGCATGAAGCGGAGATCGACGGGCAGGATCACCGACAGGTAAAACGGCAGGATCGCAAAGAGGTCGATCAGCGCGAACGGCGTTCCCGCGTAGCGCAGGCGGCCGGTGACGGGATGACGATAGCGGTCGCGGTGATCGCTGGTGCAGGCCCACAGGCGCAAGACGTACTCCACCGTGAAGACGGCGACGGAAAAGATTTCGAACCATAGAAAAAAGACGCCGTGGGCGGCGGCAATGCTCGCCACCGTCTCAAGCACCACCGCCGTCACGTTGAGCAGGATGAGCAGAAAAAGCGCGCCCTGGACGACGCGGGCGAAGACGCCGCCCCCCTCGCCCACCTCGAGGATGTCGTGAACGCGCTGCTTCAGGCCCACCTGCATGGAGCGTCCCTATAAGGCGTGAAGGGGAGCATAGCAACCGTGGGTCCGCCTGACAGTGGCCGCGATGCGGGTGCCCGGCTGGCGGGATCGCTCCGCCGACCCGGTTTTCGCTTGCTGCCCGTGGGCGCCTTAGATAGTTGTGTAATCCGGCGCCGGCGCTGCAAGGGAGGAAGCACATGAACAGACTTGCGACACTTGCTGCCGTCGCCCTGTTGGCGGTCTTCGGCATGGGGACGGCCCGGGCCGACATCGTCATCGCGACGGCGGGCCCGATGACCGGGCCTTATGCCACATTCGGCGAACAGATGCAGCGTGGTGCCGAGCAGGCGGTCAAGGACATCAACGCCGACGGCGGCGTTCTGGGCCAGATGCTCGTGCTCGAGGTCGGCGATGACGCTTGCGATCGCAAGCAGGCGGTGGCTGTCGCCAACCAGATGGTCAACAAGGGTGTCGTTTTAATGGCCGGGCATTTCTGTTCCGGCTCGTCGATCCCGGCCTCGGACGTTTATGCCGAAGAAGGGGTGCTGCAGATTTCCCCGGCATCGAGAGATCCAAAGTTGACCGAACGCGGCCTCGACAACGTCTTCCGCACCTGCGGACGTTACGATCAGCAGGGCATCGTAGCGGGCAATTTCATCGCCGATAACTTCGGCGGTAAGCGGATCGCCGTCGTCCACGATAGGCAGTCCTATAGCAAGGGTCTCGCCGACGAGACGAAGAAGCAGCTCAATAAGCGCGGTGTCGAGGAGGTGCTCTACAAAACCATCAACGCGAACGAGAAGGACTACTCGGCGCTGGTCGCCAAGCTCAAGCGGGAGAGGGTCGAGATCCTCTATTACGGCGGTTATCACACCGAAGCCGGGTTGATCACCCGCCAGATGCGCAAGCAGGGCCTCGATGCCCGCATGATCTCGGGTGATGCGCTGGTGACTCAGGAGTATTGGGGCGTGACCGGAGCTTCGGGTGAGGGCACCCTGATGACCTTCAGCCCCGATCCGCGCAAGAATGCGGAATCGGCCGCAGTGGTGAAGAAGTTCCGCGCAGTGGGGTACGAGCCCGAGCGTTACACGCTCTATACCTACGGCACCATTCAGGCTTGGGCGCAGGCGGCCGAGCAGGCCGGTTCGACCGACCTCGATGCCGTCGTCAAGGTGCTGAAGAGCGGCCAGTTCGAAACCGTGCTTGGTAAGTTCGGGTTCGACGCCAAGGGCGACGTTACGGCACCCGGTTACATCATGTACGAGTGGTCGGACGGCAACTACGACTACTACAAGGGCTCGTAACCGAACGCTTGGTTTGACCTTAACAGCCCGTTGATTAAGTCGGCGCCGTCTGATTCTCTGGTTCCCTGATTTGCAGGGGGATTTGCCGATGGCGATGGGACGGCAGAAGGATGGTCAGGGGGACCTGATGGTGAGCTGGTCGGAGATGCCGCGCTCTCCGGGTCATGTGTTTTATGACCGCTTGCAGTCGGTGCTGATCGAGGGCGGCTTCGACGCCTTTGCCGAGGCGAGCTGCCGGCCTTATTACGCGGTCCGGATGGGCGCGCCCTCGGTGCCGCCCGGGCGCTATTTCCGGATGCACCTGGTGGGCTACTTTGAGGGCATCGACAGCGAGCGCGGTCTGGAGTGGCGCTGCTCGGACTCGCTTTCGCTGCGGGCGTTCCTGCGACTGGGGAGCCGTGATCGGGTACCGGACCATTCCTGGCTGTCACGGAGCCGCACGCGCCTGCCCCATGAAGTCCACGCGGCGGTCTTCGACTGGGTTCTGGTGCTGATCGCCGAGGCGGGGCTGATCAAGGGCGAGCGCATCGGCGTCGATGCCTCGACCATGGAGGCCAACGCGGCGCTGCGGAACATCGTGCGGCGCGACAACGGCGAAGGCTACCGGGAGATGCTGGAGCGCCTGGCCCGGGAAAGCGGGGTCGAGACACCCACGGCCGAGGACCTGGCGCGTCTGGACCGGAAGCGCAAGGGCAAGAAGCTTTCCAACACGGATTGGGTTTCGAAGAGCGACCCCGAGGCCAAGATCACCAAGATGAAGGACGGCACGACGCATCTGGCCTACAAGCCCGAGCACGCGGTGGATCTGGACACCGGCGCGGTGGTGGCGGCCGAGCTGCACCCGGCCGATGAGGGCGACACCACGACGCTTTCCAAGACCCTGGCGAAGGCCGAGGCAAACCTCGAGGCGGTGGATGCGGCACCGACATCGGAGGACCCGGCCGAATGCGTCGCCGACAAAGGTTATCACTCACGGGCGGTCTTGAGGGCTCTGAACGACAGTCCCTGGAAGACCCGGATCGCGGCGCCCAAGCAGACCGGCTTTTCGCGCTGGCACGGTGATGAGGCGGCGCGGCGCGCGGTCACCAATAACCGTGCGCGGCTCAAGTCCGGGGTCGCCCGCGAGGCCTTCAAGCTGCGCGCCGAGATCGTCGAGCGCTGCTTTGCCCACAACCTCGATCGTGGCGGCATGCGACGAACCTGGCTGCGCGGGCGAGAGAATGTGCACAAGCGATACCTGCTCCACGTCGCCGGCCACAATCTATCGTTACTGATGCGCCAGCTCATCGGCGCCGGCACCCCGCGGGAGGCCGTGGCGGGCGGATATGGCGGTATTTTCGTTCTGCTCACGCCCACCGGGGCCATGCTGGTGGCACGGGGGGGCTCGCAAAGCGGCCAGACGGCTTTCGCCGCCGCATTCCTCATCTGGGAGTGAGAGCCGGAAAAAGCCACTTAATCAACGGGCTGTTAAAGCCCGTCGGGTCTCCGCCGGGCTTTTTCATGGGTAGAAGCCGCGCGCGCGCGGTCGCCGGGACGGCGATCCACCCCGCGCGAGGCGCCGCTCCAACCGGGAGCGCAGGGACTTTCAGACTGTTCGGGAGAAAATCGTAGAACCCAGGGATAACCGGTGCCGCCAAGCGCGGCTGCCGGTTACCCTGGGTTCCATCGAGAGGCTAAGTGATCCGAGTTGGGATTAGCCCAGTGACCTTCTGCTGTAGAGCCAGAGGATGATGGCCAAGGCGATCAAACCGACGAGGCCGTTGTCCCCTAGCGCTCTAATCAGCGCGATCAGGTTGCCGACGATGTCGGCGGTCAGGAAGGATGCGGTATTCCCGAACAGAATTTGGACAACGATGCCAAGGGCGATTAAGAGGAGCCCCAGCTCCGTTATCTGACCGATCCACCTTTTTACACGTTCCAGAACGTCAGGCATATGTTCCCCCATTCCGTATCCGGCACCACAAAGCTCTCACGTCTAGTAGACGCCGGGGCATATTTACCCAATATCTTGTGTATCTTGTCAAGAACTTAAAACGCCAGCCCTCCCGAGGCCCGCCTGCTAACTTTTCTGAATCTGTCTGTCAATGACGCATTCTGGTCGGGTGGGGGACAATATCGTGATCGTCGTGGCTTCGCCTTGAGATCATGAGCGCCCGCGCATAGCATGGCCGGAGACGTTAGGCGCTCGAACGCGGTCATCCGTGAAGTGCTTATCAAGGGTCGCGCAGACAACGGGGGAGGTGGGTCATGGAACTGGATATCAAAGGCAAAGTGGCGCTGGTCACCGGCGCGAGTCTTGGCATCGGCAAGGGCATCTGCCTCGAGCTGGCCCGCGAGGGAATGGATGTCGCGCTGTGTGCGCGCCGCGAGGGGCCGCTCGAGGAGACCAAGGCCGAGATCGAGGCTCTGGGCGCCCGCTGCCTGGCGATACCCGCCGATGTGACCAAGAAGGACGATATCGAACGGGTGGTTGCCGACACGCTCGCCACTTGGGGGCGCCTCGATGTGCTGGTGAACAATGCCGGCGGCGGCGCGGCCACCAACCACTCGGTGGAAGACCCGGACGAGATGTGGGAGCACTGCTACGACCTCAATTTCTGGCACTGCATCCGCTTCACCCGCGCCGCGATCCAGCCGATGAAGAAGAATGGCGGAGGCAGCGTCATCAACATCTCCTCGGTCGGGGGTCACTCTGCCGGTTGGCCGGGAGTCAGCGATTATGGCTCGGCCAAGGCCGCGGTCCTCATGCTCACCAAGAACTGGGCGATCGACTTTGCGCCGCACAACATCCGCGTGAATGCGGTCACGCCCGCCCTCATCCATTCGCCGCTGTGGGACGAGCTCGCCAAGGAATTCGTGCCTGAATTAGGCAAGGACGCCGAAGAGGTCATGACCAATCTCGGCAATTCGGTGCCCCGCGGGCGCATGGGGCATATCAGCGAGGTCGGGTACCTGGTCGCGTTTCTCGCCTCGGAGGCCAGGGCGGGCTTTATTACCGGGGTAGTCTGGGATATCGATGGGGGCTGGACGAAGTCGATCTGAAGTGCCTTTCAGGAGGGCATGTCGATGAACCGCACGCTCAAGCGCGACATTACCGACGAGCAAATGCGCGCCTATGACGAGGACGGCGTGGTGTTGATCCGCGGCGCCCTCGATGAGGAGTGGGTGAAACGCGTTCGTGAGGCGATGGAGCGCTGTTACGAAAAGCCCACCCCGTGGGGCAAGAACGTCAATCCCGAGGGCACGCCGGGGCGCATGCTGTTCGATGTTTACATGTGGACCCAGGACCCCGATCTCCGCGCGCTGGCCTTCGAATCGCCGTTGCCGCAGATCGTGGCGACGCTCATGCGCTCGAACACCGTCAACCTGTTATGGGATTTCCATATCCTGAAGGAGCCCCATTCGGACTACCCCACCGATTGGCATCAGGATCAGCCGGTCGATCCGTGCAACGGCTGGCAGGCTTGCGGCACCTGGGTGCCGCTCGACGAGGTGACGATCGAAAGCGGCGCGCTCGAGTACGTCAAGGGCTCGCACAAATGGAGCCGCTGGTTCGATATGCTCGGCAGCAGCGTCCAGGATGGCGAGAGCTTCTTCACCGGCTATACCGGGGAGGCCCCGCCGACGCCCGGCCTGCATGATCATTACGAGCAGCTGCCCGACTTCGAGAACCTGCGCGACCGCTACGAGATTCTGCATTTCGACACCGAGCCGGGTGACTGCGCGGTTCACCAACTGCTCATGGCACACTACGCGCCGGGCAACCTGACCGACCGGCGGCGGCGCACCATCGGCCACAAGTTCGTCGGTGACGATGCGACCTACGCGGTGCGGGAGAGTTCCTTCCGGGTGCTGCCGCCGTGGGATCCGGAGCTCAAGACCGGCGATCGGTTCCCCGAGGGCGATCATTCGCTCTATCCGCGGGTATGGCCCCGACCGGGCGATGCGGATCAGGCGAGCGCCGCGTAATCCCTTCACGCCCCGCTGCGGTCGCGCCAGTATTTGAGATAGGCGTGATGGAACATGCGGCCCTTGGTCTCGCGCCAGCAGCGCAAGCCCTCGATACCCTCGTGATCGAGGCACATATTGCATGAGACGCAGTCGACGAGGCCGCGCCGCCCGGCGAGAATTTGCTTGGCGATATCGGGCTCGCGGATGAACGGGCGCGAGAGCGACAGGAAATCGGCATCGCCCGCAGCCAGTATGCGCTCCATCGTCTCGGTCGTTCTGAGCCCGCCGACCAGAATCACCGGAATCGTCAACCGCTTCTTCAACGCCTGGGCGTAGGACAGAAAATAGGCCTCGGGGGCGGGCGGTGACAACAAGCGGTGGAAGAGCCATTCCTGGAGCGCCCGGCGGGGGCCCACTCCGGCATAGCGCCCAGCGCTCGACGTGAGCACTTGAACGACGCCGACCGAGGCTTCGACAGCATCGAGCCCGAGCGCCTCTAGCGCCACCGCGCGCCCGACGCTTTCCTCGACCATGAGGCCGCCGTCGGCGACGTGATCGGCCACGCCGAGTTTGAGCGTGATCGGCATGTCCGGACCCACGGTCTGGCGAATCGCCTGATAGACCGCGGTGAGGAAGCGGCCGCGCCGTTCGGCATCGCCACCCCACTGATCGTCCCGGCGATTGGCGTGAGGCGAACAGAACTCGCTCAAGAGATAGCCGTTGTGGCCGTGGATGTGGATGCCATCGAAGCCGGCCTCGGCGGCGCGGCGGGCGGCCTGGCCAAAGGCGCCGACGGTGGCCTCGATCTGCTCGCCCGACATCGCGGTTGGCGTGCGCCCGGTGTAGGCGTTGGGGATCGCGGATGGCGCGTGGAGCGGGCTGTCGGGCAGGAGCGATTGGCTGCCTGAGTGGGTGAGCTCGGCGAAAATCACGCCGCCGTCGCGATGAACCTCGTCGGCGAGCGATTTGAGCCCTGGGATCAGGGAATCGTCATGAATGCCGGTCTGCCGGTTCGAATAGGCGGCGCCCGGTTCGACATACATGTGTCCGGTGAAGATGAGGCCCGCCCCACCCTGCGCCAACGTGCGGTAGAGCGCCCGAAGATCGTCGGTGACCTCGCCGTTGCCACCGGCCATCGATTCCGAGGTCGCCGAGCGCACAAAGCGGTTTTCAAGCGTGCGCCGGCCGATCTGGCCGGGGTCGGAAAAGCTGGTACCCGTCATGGTCTTGCACCTCTCGGCGCGCAGTCTATAAGATGAACGCGAACGGCGGAAAGCCGCGTTCAGCCGGACGCAAAACCGACGCGCCGGCTGACCAGGAGGATCGATCGATGAACCGAGAGCCGCTTCACGAGATCACCGAGGACGATATCCGCACCTTCGAGGAGCAGGGTGCGGTGTGCCTCCGCCAGGTGTTTGACAACGACTGGGTCGAGCGCATGCGCGAGGCGGCCGATGTGGTCCTGGCCGATCCCGGGCCGACCGGCATCGAGCTCAACGCGCCGGGCACGGAGGGGCGCTTCTTCAACGAGAACCACATCTGGACTTACAATGACGATTTCCGCGCGCTGCTCTTCGAATCGCCGATGCCCTACGTCGCGCACCACATGCTGCGTTCGAAGGCCGTCAACATCGTTTACGACTTCCTTCTCGTGAAGGAGCCGCACACGCCCTATCCCACCGATTGGCATCAGGATGAATCGGCCAACCCGATGGATGGCCCGAAAATCGGCGGCACGTGGCTGCCGCTGGACTACGTCGATCTCGAAAGCGGCGCGATCGAGTTCGTCAAAGGCTCGCACAGATGGGGCAAGGTCTTCACGAACGTCTACGACTCGGGCGAGGGCTTCTTCAACGGGTTCAGGGACGAGCCTCTGAATGCCGATCGTCCCGAGGATGTCTTCGCGGAGTTCCCGGACATCGCAGAGCACCGGGAGAAATACGAGAAAGACATCATGCACTACGAGACCGAGCCAGGAGACGTCGTGTTCACCTCGTCACGCGTGCTCCATTGGACGCCCGGTAACTTTACCGATCGCCGGCGCCGCGCGCTCGGCTACCGCTGGGCGGGCGATGGTTCGACCTATGCGCGCCGGACGAGCGAATATCGCTTGCTGCCGCCGTGCAATCCCGAGGTTGCGCATGGTGCGCGCTTCCCGAAGGGCGATCACCATCTCTATCCGCGCGTGTGGCCACGGCGCCGGCACAAGGGCCAGCCGCTGCTCGGCCTCGCGGTGAAGGTGGCGCAGGAGGAAGCGGCCGCCCGCGCCTCGGCAGAATAGCCCCACAACCAATGCAAACGAGCACCGCCCGCCGGCGGTGGAAGGAGCACCAGCTCATCGCGTGATCCGAAGGCTCACGCCGCGCGCGCGATGGTTCAGACCCACTGAATCGGGGGAGGGGACCGCATGACGCTGACCGCCGAGCAGATCAAGCAATCGGCCCAGTATTTCGTCCGGGCGCGGCACGACCACAGGCTCATCCACGACCTGCCCGCCGAGCTTGTCCCGCGCATGGAAGACGAAGGCTACGCCGTGCAGGACGCCGTCTTGACCTGGCACAAGGAAAACGAAAACGACGAGATCGGCGGCTACAAGGCGGGCATGGTCTCTTACCGGACCCGCGAGATTATGGGTGGCGTTGCGGTGCGGGGCTTCGATAGATCGTCCTTTGCCGGCATCCGCAAGGGCACGATCTTTCATGACCAGGTCGTCGTGAAACAGGCCGAGTTTTGCCCCGCGCCGGAAAAGATCCACGAGCCTTTTGCGTATGCGGTCGGCCCCCGGGTCGAAAGCGAATTCGCCGTGCGCATCAGCGAGGACATGCCGGCCGAGGGAGCGCCTTACACGCTTGATAGCGTCCGGGGATTCGTTGCCGAGTGCATGGCCGGCATCGAGCTCGTCGACTGCCGTATCGAGTGTTTCGACTACGGCACGCCCGTCGGCGCGCTGGGGATCGCCGATTACGGTGCGAACTGGGGCGCCGTCTTCGGCACCGGGCGGACCGACTGGCAGCATCTCGATCTTGCCGCGCTGCGGACCCGGATTACCGTCAACGGCAAGGAGATCGACACCGGCACCGGCGCCGATCTTGCCTCTCGCCCGCCGGGCCATCCCTTCGAGATCCTGGCCTGGATGGCCAATCACCTGGCCGAGTTCGGCGGCCGGGAGACCCTGCCCAACCATATCCGCAAGGGCGATCTGCTGCTCTTGGGTTCGGCCACGGTGAGCCACCACGGCTGGGCGCCGCCGATCGATGTCGTCTGCGAATGGGAGGAGTTGGGCGAGGCGCACGCGCGTTGGGAGTAGGTGTCAAGCGGTGGGGCGAGAGGCCCAAAAGATGGGGCGGCGCCCGCGCGCCTCACCTCTCGTGGAGTCGCATACGGGCCAATCGCGGGCGCGTTACTTCGCGGCCTTGGCGGCCTTTTTCATCCATGCGGGCTTGTGCTTGGCGTGATCGCGCACGAAGGCCTGATCGGGCAGGCGCGGATCCGCCCACATCACCATCGGTACCTCCCACGCATAGGTCGTGGGTTCCGGCAGCGGCGCCCCGGTATCGACCACCGCACCGTCTTTCATGATCACCTCGAGGCGTTCGGGATCTTGCAGTACGGTGATATCGGCCAGAGGATCGCCGTCGACCACGAGAAGATCGGCGAGCTTGCCCTCTTCGAGGGTGCCGACCTCGTGGCCGAAGGGCAGCGTCATCGCGGCATTCCGGGTTCCCGCCAGGATCGCATCCATCGCCGACATCCCGAGATAGCTCATCAGGTGCTCGGTCTCGCGCGCGTGCCAGGCGCCGTAGGGCACCACGGTCTGGCCCGAATCCGTCCCGGCCAGGATCGTGATGCCGGCCGTGTAGGCTTTGGTCAAGATATTGGCCGCGGCGTCGAGCTCGCGCTTGTAGCTCTCGAGGATGCGCGGGCTGAGGCCGAAATCGGGGCCCCAGTCGAGCGAGTTGGCGAGCAGCGACAAGGTCGGGTTGATCGGCGTCTGATGGTCGATCACCACGCCGAGCTGCTCATCGTTCATGTACGAGCCGTGGATGAGCCAGTCGAAGCCGGCGCGCGCCGCGTCCGCCGAGGAGCGCCCGGAGCGCGCATGCACGGTGATCCGTTTGTCCATCAGGTGGGCGATCTCGGCCACCGCTTTCATGTCGGTATAAGTGATGCAGCCCAACAGATCGCCGCCGCCCCGCGTCGTCACGTCACCGTCGCCCGAGATCTTGATGATGTCGACGCCGTCCTTGATCTCGCGGCGCGTTTTCGCGACGAAATCATCGGTGGTGTTGCACGCGATGGCGTTGGACGAGGGCGGATTCTCGATGTGGCTCGGCAGCGCGAGGCCGGTCGAGTTCCAGGTCGCGAGGTAATGGCCACCGGCGGAGGTGCGCGGCCCCTCGATCAATCCCGATGCGACGGCGTCGCGGATGGCGACGTTGGTGTTCCAGTTGCCGCCGGGGCACGCCATGCTGGTCACGCCCGCGCGCAGGACCTTGCGGGCCGCCAGCGCCGCCTTCAGCGTGCCGTATTCCGGCGTGTTGTAGAGCTTAAGCGCCTCGATCGAGAGGATATCGCCGTACGAGATGTGGACATGACAGTCGATCAGGCCGGGCATGATGGTCCTGCCGGTGGCATCGATCGTCGTGTGGGGGCCCTGGCCGTCGGCGAATGCCTTGACCTCCGCCGCCGGGCCGGTTTTGGCGATGCGGTTATCGACGACGAAAATGGACATGTCTCGCCCCGGCTTCGCGCCGGTGCCGTCGATCAAAAAGCCGTTGGTGATGAGGGTTGCGGTCATGGCGCGCTCACGGTCGTTGCAGGGCGAGCGGCGAAGTCTCGGTCAAACGGACCGCGCGCGCAAGAGAGGCGGCGCGCCTGATTGACCGTCTGGCGGGCGCCCACTATCTTGCGGCCATGAGTTCGATCTTGGTCACCGGGGCGAGCCGCGGCATCGGTTTCGAGTTCGTCAGGCAGTATGACGAACAGGGCTGGCGCGTGTTCGCGACGTGCCGCGATCCCTCATCCGCCGATCGGTTGCAGGCGATCGCCGAGGGCTCCGAAGGCCGTGTGAGCGTGCATGCGCTCGATGTCACCCATCACCCGCAGATCGAGGCGCTGGCCGAAGAACTCGGTCACGAAGCCATCGACATTCTGGTGAACAACGCCGGCTTCGGCTGGGCGCCCCCCGGCGCCGGGCCCCATTTCGAGACCTTCGGCAACACCAGCTACGAGCGCTGGGCCGCGGTCATGCAGACCAACTTGTTCGGCGTGATGAAGGTGTCCGAGACTTTCGTCGAGCATGTGGCGCGGAGCGAGCGCAGGATCATCGCGGCGCTGTCGAGCGCACTGGCGAGCGTGACCAATGCGGAAGCCGACGACTGCCACATCTACCGTACCTCCAAGGCCGGCGTGAACATGCTGGTCAAGGTGATGTCCGCGTATCTCAGGGATCGTGGCATCATCACCGTCGCCCTGTCGCCGGGCTGGGTGAGCACCGAGATGGGCACAGCGGCGGCGATCGTCAAGGTCGAGGACAGCATCCGCGCCATGCGCGGCATTCTCGATGGGCTGACACAAGCGGAGTCGGGCCAGTACATCCGCTACGACGGTAGCCGCACGCCCTACTAATCGTCTGGAGTGAGCAACGAAGCCCGCCCATCGGGTCGTGACCGCCAGGGGCATCTGGGAACGATGGACACCTACCGCGATATCAGCGACGCGATCGAACAAGCGCTCGATGCGCCGATCTTCTTCATCGTTGGGTTCGGCAAGTCGGGCACGACCTGGCTGCAGCACGTGCTTGACGGTCATCCCGACATCTCCTGCCGCGGTGAGGGCCATTTCTTTTCCGAGCTCTTGCCGCGCGTCCGCGATGCGCTGGTCGATTACTCGAAGAACATAGCGTTCCGCAACAGCACGATGGGTGAAATGGCCGCGGGCTATCCCCTGCTGCAGGAAAAGCACCTGCGTTTCATCCTGGCGAGCGTCATGGGCCTTCCTCTCCATGAGCAGACCGGCGGCCAACCGGTCAAGTGGATCGGCGAGAAGACGCCCGCCAACATCGACTTCATGGCGCAAATCCGGGAGAACTTCTTTCCCCGCGCCCACTTCATCCACATCATCCGCGATGGGCGCGATGCTGCGGTTTCGGCGTGGTATCACGCGCTCAAGATCAACCAGCGCGTGACGCTGGAAAAGCACCAGAACTTTCAGAATTTTGTCGGCTTCGCCGCCGAGCACTGGCAGGGCAAGATCCTGAAGGCGCGCGAGTTTGCCGAAGCCCATCCCGCGGCCTATTGCGAGATTCGTTACGAGCGGCTGCATGCCGGTTTCGACGGCGAGCTTGCCAAGGTGCTGGAATATCTTGCCGTCGATGCGGGCCCCAAGGCGATCGCAGCGTGCCGCGAAGCGGGCGCCTTCGGGCGCCTCTCGGGCGGGCGCGAGCGCGGTGAGGAAGACCGCGACGCCTTCTTTCGCAAGGGCGTCGTTGGCGATTGGCGCAACACCTTCGATGCCGCATGCGAACGCATTTTCACGGCTAAAGCGGGGGGGGGACTGCTTGAGGAGCTTGAATACAATGACGCCACGAGCTGATCGCGGCGCCACCGCGATAGCCGCGTTGGTTGGGCGGGACTGAGATGGCGGACGACGAGGCGGTCCTCTTCGCCAACGATGCCTTCTATCGTGCCTTTGCTGATCGCGATGTCGAGGCGATGGACGAGGTGTGGGCGCAGGGCGTTCCGGTAGCCTGTATCCACCCCGGCTGGAACGCGCTCGAGGGCCGCGACGATGTGATGGAAAGCTGGCGCTCGATCCTCGGCGGCAACGCCCCGGCGATTCGCTGCGTCAATCCACAGGTCATGGTCCACGGCGGTCTGGCCGTCGTCGTCTGTTACGAGGATCTGGGCGCGAGCCACCTCGTCGCCACCAACATCTTCGTCCGTGAGGGTCACGTCTGGAAGATGGTGCATCATCAAGCCGGTCCGACCGCGTACCCCGTGCCGGAAGAGGACGAGGAATCCGGTAGTATTCACTGATGCGGATGGTGCCTCCGCCCACCGTTCCGCCAACCGGCTTGCGTCGCCCAGCGGTGATCGGCGAGAATTGACCCCTGAAGGGAGATCGCCCATGCACAACGTGGAGATCGGCCAAGACATTCTGGACCGCATCCTGACGCGCCGCGGTCGCGTTCACCTCTTCGAGGCGCTCGATCCCGGCCGGACGGCGTTGATCATCGTCGATATGCAAAACACCTTTTGCGAACCCGGCGCGCCCGCCGAAGTGCCGGTGGCGCGTGACATCGTCGGCACCATCAACGAGCTCACAGCAGAGCTTCGCAAGCTCGGCGTCATGGTCGTGTGGACCTTTCAGGTCAACACGCACACCGCGACGACCAGCGACTGGGAGCTCTTCTTCAACAACATCGTCGGCGATCCCGAGAAGATCGCCGTCATCAAGAAGAACATGGAGCCGGGCGGCCATGGCACGCACCTGTGGCAAGATCTCGAGGTCGATGCGGACGATATCCGCATTCCCAAGAACCGTTACAGCGCGCTGATCCCCGGCGCCTCGCAGCTCGAACGGCTGTTGCGCTCGGCGGGCATCGACAATCTGATCCTCGCCGGCACCAAGACCAACGTCTGCGTCGAATCCACGGGCCGCGACGCCATGATGCTGGACTTCAACGTGGTGCTCGTATCGGACTGCTGCGCCGCCGTCACCGACAAGGAGCATCTCGCCACGCTCGAGACCTTCATCATGCAGTTCGGCGACGTGATGACGAAGGATGAGGTGCTGGCGACGGTGCGGCGCCGCAAAAATTGACCAAGCCATCCCATCCAGAGAGCCCCGCCTAACGACGATCAACCGATGGCGGCCGACGAACCAGCACTAGCGGGCATCCGCGTCCTCGACTGCGCGACTTTCATCGCCGCGCCGGTGGCGGCCACCGTGTTCGCGGAATTCGGCGCCGAGGTCATCAAGGTGGAGCAGCCGGGCGGCGGCGATCCCTTCCGCCGCTTCGGCACGACGACGGAGCGGGGCGATTCGCTCGCGTGGTTGACCGAATCGCGCAACAAGAAATCGATCACCCTCAATCTGCGCCATCCCGAAGGGGCCGAATTGTTTCGCCGGCTTGTGGCTGAAGCCGATGTGGTGTGTGAGAACTTCCGCCCTGGCACGCTCGAGAAATGGGGGCTTGGCTACGCCGAGCTGGCGGCCGTCAACCCCCGTCTCGTCATGGTCCGCATTACCGGCTACGGCCAGGACGGGCCCTATCGCGATCGCCCCGGCTTCGCGCGCATCGCGCATGCCGTGGGCGGGCTCTCGTACCTCGCCGGCATGCCGGATGGGCCGCCGGTGACGCCGGGCTCGACCTCGCTCGGCGATTATATCTCCGGGCTCTACGGCGCGGTGGGCGCGCTCATCGCGCTGCGGGCGCGCGAGCGCACCGGGCGCGGCCAATTTATCGACATCGCGCTTTATGAATCGGTCTTCCGCATGCTCGATGAGACGGCGCCGGCCTACGCCCGCCACGGCACGGTGCGCGAGCGCATGGGGCCGGGCGCGCCCAACGTCTGCCCGCACAGCCACTACGAGACCAAGGACCAGAAATGGCTCGCCATCGCCTGCACCACCGACAAGATGTTCGCCCGCCTGGCCGAGGTGATGGGCCGGCCCGAGCTCGCCGCGGAGGACAAATATGGGCCCGTGGCCGCGCGGCTCGCCGACCGCGAGGCGGTGGACGGCCTGGTCGCCGCGTGGACCGGTTCGCTCACCCGCGACGAGGTGCTCGCCCGGTGCGAGGCGGGTGAAGTGCCGTGCGGGCCGCTCAACTCGATCGCCGATATTTTCACCGATCCCCAGTTCGCGGCCCGCGGCATTCTCGAGACCATCGACGTCGAGGGCCTGGGGCCGATCACCGTGCCGGCGATCCTGCCCAGGCTGTCGGATACGCCGGGGCGCATCGACAATCTCGGCCCGCCCTTGGGTAACGCCAACGACGAGGTCTATCGCGGGCGGCTCGGCCTCAGCGAAGACGAGCTCGAACGCCTCAAGAAAGAAGGGATCGTGTGAGGAAACTGGCGGGCCGGCGCCTCACGACCACGGCGTCTCGACGTCGGGTATCCTCTCGCCCTCGACGTAGATCGCGTCCACCTTCTCGTTGAAAAAGCAGAGGTAGTCCTTGATCTTGGGGCACTCCGGGATGGGCTCGGGGTAGGTCCAGACGAGGTCCTCGTAAAGCGTGCCGCCCACACGGACGTGGTGATAGGACGCGATCCCCTTGTAGGGGCAGCGCGTGTGGCTATCGCTCGGCTCCAAGAGATCCGTCCGCACGTCGTCCCGCGGCAGATAGTAGCGGGTCGGCAGCCTGGTCTCGAACAGGAAGCGGGCGCGGTTCGATTCGGCCACCGTCTCGCCGCCGAGCACGATTTTGACCGGGCGTGAGGAATCGACCACGTCGATGCGCTTGTAGGGGTCGCGGGCGTGGACGAAGACCTCTTCGTCCTCCTCGTACCAGTGCTCGATCTCGGCCCAGTAGAGCGCGACGTAGTCCTTGATGGCGTCGACCTCGTCGTAGGGTAAGGCATAGCTCCACATCGCATTTTCGGCCGAGCGGTTGCCGGCACGGAGAGTCCAGTAGCTCGCCTCGCCCTTGAACGGGCAGTGGGTGTGATGATCGGTGGCCTCGAACAGGTCCATGCGGACCTCGTCCTTATGGAAGTAGTAGACCGGGATATGCTTGGTCTCGTGCAGCAACCGGGCGTGGCGGGCATCGACGATGGTCTCGCCGGCGAATGAAGCGCGCACCCGGCGCGGGCTCTCCTCGAAGGTGATGCGGTAGCCCGGGTGCTGGGCGTAGCCGAGCCCCCTGTTGGTCGGCGTTTGTGCTTCGCTCATCGTCATACTCCCATGGCCGAGGCGGCAGGCGGCGGCCGCCGTTGCAGGGATGATGGACCCTGCGCCCGGGCGCGGCAAGACGGGCCGGCCGTTGCGCGGCCCACGCGCTTGGCGCACACTTAGCCCCAACAGGGAGGGCGTCATGGCGGACTTCAAGATTCTCGGCTTCAATCACACGAGCTTCACGGTTTCAGACGTCGACGCGACGGCGCGCTTTTTCACCGAGGCGCTCGGCTTCACCGCCACGGCCAAGCAATCGCGCAGCCCCGAGGTCGCCCAGCTTGTGACCGGCGTGCCCGGCGCGGCGATCGAGGTGGTTTACCTCCGTGGCCCGGGCCATTCGGTCGAGCTGATCGAATATTCGGCTCCGCCCGACCGGGGCAAGGTCGAGGCGCGCTCGTGCGATACCGGCGCCGCGCACATCGCCCTTGATACTGACGATATCGAGGCCGCGATCGCGGCGGCGGCCGCGTTCGGATTCAAGGCCTTGAACCCGCCCCAGGACGTTAACGCCGGGCCGAATGCGGGCCGTAAGGCGGTCTATACGCGCAACGCCGACGGTGTCACGATCGAGTTTATCCAGCCGGCCCCCAGCGCGAGCTAACCCTCCACCTCACCGCCCGCCTTTTTCCACGCGTCGATACCGCCGACGATGTGGCTGACGTTGAACAGCCCGACTTCGTGCGCCGAGCGTTCGCCGAAGGCGCAATAGAACATCAGCCGCTTACCGCCATTCGTCGCCTCGTAATGCAGGAGCCCGCCCGGCTGGAGAAAGCGCTCGAGCTCGCCATAAGGCGCGTGGAGCGAATCGGGGATGGTGCCGTGGCGCGCCCGTTCGTTCGGATCGCGCAGGTCCACGAGCAGCGTATCGGCTTGCTCCTGGTTCTCCATCGCATCCTCGGCCTTCACCCACCACGTGGCCTCCTCATCCGACATTTGCGATGTGCCGATGGCGAGATTGGCGGGCACCGCTTGATCCATCATTTTCGGGTTGCTCAGGTGGAGATCGTCCATCAAGGCGGCGTACGCTTCGGCCGAGTCTACCTGAAGGCGGGGATTGAAGGCCTTCTCCTCGCCGATCGTGGAAACCGTCTCGCCTTTGTAATCGTGACCCGGATAGACCAGGGTCTCATCGGGCAGCTTGAGCAGCTTGTTGAACAGCGAATCATAGGCGGCGGTGGAATCGCCGTTCTGGAAATCGGTGCGACCGGTGCCGCGGATGAGAAGCGTATCTCCCGTGAACACTCGGTCGGGGAGGCGGAATGAATAGGAATCGTCGGTGTGGCCCGGCGTGTAGAGCACGTCGAGCGAGAGGCCCTCGATGGCGATCGTTTCGCCCTCGTCGACCCGCATCGAGACCACGTCGACATTTGATTAGACGCCCATCACGGTGATGCATCGCGTGCGGTCGCGGAGCGCGGCGAGCCCGGTAACGTGGTCGGCGTGGATATGGGTGTCGAGGGCCTTGACGAGATTGAGATCGAGTTCCTTGAGGAGTTGCACGTAACGGTCGGCACGCTCGTAGACCGGATCGATGATCAGTGCCTCGGCCCCTTTGCGGCTGGCCAACAGGTAGGTGTAGGTCGACGAGACGTTATCGAATAGCTGGCGAAAGAGCATGGTCCCACCTCCCCTGCCGGTTCAGACGCATCCCCCTCGCGCGACTGAGGTGCCCCCGCCACCCTCCATCAGTCGACGTCTTCGGCTTTTATCTCTTCGTCTTCGGGCGGCGGCAGTGACTTCTCGACTTGCGGTGAATTTGGTTTGGGCGCCGGCAGCGCGATCGAGATGCCCCAGTCGAGATCGCTCGCCGAGCCGCCTTGCGCGATCAGGCGGATGTTTTCGCAGCCCGCCAGGCCGAGCGCCAGGACCGTAAGCAGGACGATCTCCGGCCGGCCAAGAAGCCGTCGCATTCCCGATGGTGTTACCGGCGGCATGGGACACTCGCCTCGGCTCGAATTGGCATTGCGCCACGATGGTAGGGCGATCGGCCGGGTGCCGACAAGCGCTCGTTGGGTTCCGTCTGGACTTCCCTTGGTCGTGTCCCAGGACGTGGTGTAGGAGTTGTTGGAGCCTCTGTTAGCTGTGGGTAGGCGGCTTGCCCGTAGCGACCGTCGAGAGTCTGGCGTAGGCAAGCCGGCTATCCACAGCGGAGGCCATCGCGGTTCCGGTTTAGGGTTGGGCTAGTGCAAACCAACCTGACCCGAAGGAGAACCACGATGACCCAGGACATGATGACCCTGCGCGCTTTTGGAGAAGAGCTCCGATGCCGATCTGCTTCGCGAGATGATCGGCTTCACGGCCGAGCGGCTGATGGCACTGGAGGTTGAGGGCCTGACCGGCGCCGGGCACGGCGAGCGCTCGGCGGATCGTATCACCCACCGCAACGGCTACCGCGACCGGTCCTGGGAGACGCGGGCCGGCACGGTGGAGCTGAAGATCCCGAAGCTGAGGAAGGGAAGCTACTTCCCGGGCTTCCTGGAGCCGCGGCGGATGGCCGAGAAGGCGCTGGCTGCGGTGATCCAGGAGGCCTACATCCAGGGGGTGTCGACCCGCTCGGTCGACGATCTGGTTCAGGCGATGGGGATGTCGGGCGCCTCCAAGAGCCAGGTCTCCAGGCTGTGCGGCGAGATCGACGATAAGGTCAACGGCTTCCTCGATCGACCGCTGGAGGGCGACTGGCCCTATCTGTGGCTCGACGCCACCTACGTGAAGGTGCGCCAGACCGGACGCATCGTCTCGGTCGCGGTGACCGTGGCTGTGGCCGTCAAGGACCAAGGCCGCCGCGAGGTCCTGGGCGTGGCGATCGGCGCGTCGGAGGCCGAGACCTTCTGGACCGAGTTCCTGCGCTCGCTGGCCCGGCGCGGGCTGCGCGGCGTGAAGCTGGTGATCTCCGACGACCACAAGGGCCTGAAGGCCGCCGCGACCCGGATCCTCGGCGCCACATGGCAGCGCTGCCGCGTGCACTTCGCCCGCAACCTGCTGGCCCATGCCGGCCGCCAGGGCCGGCGCGTCGTCTCCGCCTTCGTCGCCACCGCCTTCGCCCAGGAGGACGCCGACAGCGCGAAGGCCCAGTGGCGTCAGGTCGCCGACCAGCTCAGGCCCAAGGTGCCCAAGCTGGCAGTTCTCATGGACGAAGCCGAGCACGACGTCCTCGCCTACATGAGCTTCCCCAGGGAGCACCGCCAGAAATTGCACTCCACAAACCCGATCGAACGGCTCCATGCCGAGGTCAATCGTCGCACCAACGTCGTCGGTATCTTTCCCAACGAAGCCGCCATCACACGGCTCGTCGGCGCTATCCTTCTCGAGCAGAACGATGAGTGGGCCGTCTCAAGGAGATACATGACGCTGGAATCAATCGCTCCGCTGAGCGATGGTGTCCCCATCACGCTGCCCACCGTGGCAGCCTGAACGTCCCGGCCCTACCCGCCGGGAGCCGCGTAGAGCGCAACGCTCTTACACCACGCGCCGGGACACGATCCTTCCCTTGGCATGCGGCTTGCACCGCACCTGTCAGCGCGTAGCGCCTAGCCGTGAGGTACACCGTGGAAATCACCGAGCAAATCTGGAAGGGCATCGTTGTGCGGTGCAAGTGCGATGCGTCTTTCTTTGTCAACGCTTACGAACCCCTGGTGAAATGCGAGCAATGCGGCCACGAGGACGCGACGTTGAGCCTGCTGGCCGCATGGTTTGGGCTCGATCAGCACATGCTTGAGAAGAAGCTGGTGTCCGTCATCAAAACAAATGGGACTGTTGAGCGTGTTTCATAGGGAGGATCTGGCTCATTTTGTTTGATGTTAAGCCGCTTGACTTTGATGGTTCAAGCGGCGGTTTTGGGTGGTCAGTTTTTTGATCTTTTTTTCTCTTTTCGATGATGGCGGTGTGGCGTCCAAAGTAGGCGTCGGCTGGAGTTACGTTGCCGATGCTCTCGTGGTAGCGTTGGTTGTTGTAGTGATCGACGAAGGCGCTGACCTGGTTTTCGAGATCGCCGGGTAGATAATAATTTTCAAGCAGGATCCGGTTCTTCAGCGTTTGATGCCAGCGCTCGATCTTGCCCTGGGTTTGCGGGTGATACGGTGCGCCCCGAACGTGATCCATACCGTGGTCCTCGAGCCATTCAGCCAGATCGCCGGAGATATAGGACGAGCCGTTGTCGCTGAGCAGCTTCGGCTTGTGGACGACATTGGCGCGATTGCAGCCTGAGGCTTCTAGCGCCAACTTCAGTGTTGCCGTCACATCGTCCGCCGTCATGTTGGTGCAGAGCTTCCAAGCAATGATGTAGCGGGAATAGTCGTCCAGTATGGTCGACAGGTAAAACCAGCCCCAGCCGATGACCTTGAGATAGGTGAAGTCGGTCTGCCACAGCTGGTTCGGCGCCGTGGTCTTGTCGCGGAACTCATCGGCTGCCTTGATGACCACGAAAGCGGGGCTGGTGATCAGGTCGTGGGCCTTGAGAAGCCGGTAAACCGAGGCTTCCGAGACAAAGTAGCCCCTGGTGTCCGTAAACCTGACGGCCAGTTCCCGGGGCGACAGTTGCGTCTCCTCCAGGGCAAGATCGATGATCTGCCCCCGGACATCATCCGGGATCCGGTTCCACACCCGGCCTGGGCTGCTGTTGCGATCCTCAAGACCGGCGTCGCCAAAGGCCAGAAAGCGATCGTACCAGCGATAAAAGGTGGTCTTCGGAATGCCCAGCTTGTCCAAAGTGGACCCGACGCCCAGGTGGGACTGCTCGACCAGGCGGATGATCTCCAGCTTCTCGGATGCGGGATACCTCATTCCTCGTCTCCCCCATGCCCGATCATGTTTTTTTTGAGAAGCCGGTTCTCCAGCGAAAGTTCGGCGACCAACTCCTTCAAGTCGCGCATCTCCTGGCGCAGGCCTTTAACCTCGCCCGAGGTCGCTTGGCGCCCGGTGTCGCCGGCGAGCCGCTTCTTGCCCGCTTCCAAAAACTCTTTCGACCAGCTGTAATACAGACCCTCGGCGATGCCCTCGCGGCGGCACAAGGCGGCGATGCTCTCCTCGCCGCGCAGGCCCGACACCACGATCCGGATCTTCTCCTCAGCCGTATACTGCTTGCGTGTCTTGCGGCGAATATCCCGAACCGTTCCATCCGCCGGGTCGTTCTTGCTCATTGATTTCTGTCTCATCTTCGTTCCCTTCGGTCACTACGATGAGCCAGAAATCCTCCGGTATGCAATTACCTCAATTTGTCCCAAAGGCCCTGACGTCAGACAAGAAGCTGGGTCCAATCGCCGCGTAAACACCGCAGGGCAATTATTGCCCGCTTCGTCCTTCACCGCCCGCCGTTCCTGAGCGGCCCGCCGTTGTAGCGTGGTATCGCGTAGCGCGGACCGCACCATCGCACGCTAACTTCTCTCGTACGCCTCTGCAGCTGTGACGGTTGGAACGGCCGGGCGGCCTTTATTGTTGCCCGCCCGGGCGCGAATCCCGAGTAGTCCTGCCGCGCATTGTCCGATACCTTACGCGCGCCCTGCGATGGCGCCTGGCGGCGCAGGGGTGCGAGCGGTGTGGGATAAGGGGATCGTCCAAATGCGGTTGCACGGATGGCGCGGCTGGCTCGGGCCCGTTCTGCTTTGTGCGTTGACGATTCTCACGCCGTCGCTGGCACGGGCGGCAGAAGTGGCGCCAAGCCAGGATTTCACGACCCATTGGCTCGGCTATCTCACCATCGTCATTTTCGTCTTGGCCTATGTGCTGGTGATCAGCGAAGAAACGATCCACCTGCGCAAGTCGAAGCCGGTCATGGTGGCGGCCGGCCTCATCTGGGTGTGTGTCGCCATCGTCTTTGCCCAACAGGGCGATACCCAGACCGCCGGGGCGGCGGTGCGGCACAACATTCAGGAGTTCGCCGAGCTCTTTCTCTTCCTCTTGGCGGCCATGACCTACATCAACACGATGGACGAGCGCGGCGTGTTCGACGTGCTCAGGGCCTGGCTGGTCAACCGCGGCTTCAGCTTCCGCCAGCTCTTCTGGGTCACCGGGGCGATCGCCTTTGTCCTTTCGCCGATCGCCGACAACCTCACGACGGCGCTTCTGTTGGCCACCGTGATTCTGGCGATCGGCGGCGACAATCGCCCGTTCGTGGTCATCGCCTGCATCAACGTCGTGGTGGCGGCGAATGCGGGCGGCGCGTTCAGCCCGTTCGGCGACATCACCACCCTGATGGTGTGGCAGAAGGGCATCATCGCGTTCGAGGGCTTTTTCGCTCTCTTTTTGCCGGCGCTGGTCAACTGGCTGGTGCCGGCGGTCATCATGACCTTCTTCGTCCCGCGGGGCCGGCCCGATGCGCTCGATGAACGCGTGGTGTTACAACATGGCGCCTGGGTGGTGGTCGGGCTGTTCATCCTGACCATTGCCATGGCGGTCTCGGCGCACAATTTCTTCCACTTGCCGCCGGTGCTCGGCATGATGACCGGCCTCGGCGTTCTCAAGCTCTACGGCTATTACCTCAAACGGCGCGACCAGTTCTTCCCGCCGCCGGCCGAGGACGACTTCGGCGAAAGCGCGCTTGAGCTCGAGGAAGCCGGCTCGGCGCCGCGCGAGGTGAGGGGCACCGAGCCGTTCAACGTCTTCAAGGCGCTCGAGCGCGCCGAGTGGGACACGCTGATGTTCTTCTACGGCATCATCCTGTGCGTCGGCGGGCTGGGCACGCTCGGTTACCTCAGCCTCGGCTCCGAGCTAATGTACGGCGATCTGGGGCCGACCAACGCCAACATCCTGGTCGGCGTCCTGTCCGCCATCGTCGATAACATTCCGATCATGTTCGCCGTGCTATCGGTGCTGCCCGACATGAACCACGGCCAATGGCTCCTGGTCACGCTGACCGCCGGCGTGGGCGGCTCGCTGCTGTCGATCGGCTCGGCGGCCGGCGTCGCGGTCATGGGCCAGGCGCGCGGCATCTACACCTTCTTCGCCCACCTCAAATGGATCTGGGCGATCGCGCTCGGCTACGCCGCGAGCATCTGGGTCCATTTCCTGGTCAACGCCGACAAGTTCTAGCCGGGCCGGTTCGGCCGGCGGTGCGTGGCCCGGCCGCCGCAATGGGTCCGCGGTATTCGGTCGGGCCTTCCGCCTGCATTGGTATTCAGGGCGGGTATGGTTAATAACTATCGTTAATATTTATGGTTAATAACCAGTTACCGGGCACTCGAATTTTCACGATAAGTCCTGGGCAAAGATTAAGCCTTGCCTATCCGGTTTACACCCACACCCACTAGGGCTAGAATGGGCGCAAACCGGATATAGGGGAGCGCGCCATGGATGTTCTCGACCGCGCCGATCTCCCATTCCCGCATTCGCTACCCGAGTTCCAGCGACTTTTCCCCGATGATGCGGCCTGCGCCGCCTACCTGGAGAAAGCCCGCTGGGGAGACGGCTTTGCTGCCCGCACTGCGGCACGGCGGGAGAGCCGTTCCACTTTGAAAACCGCCCTGGCGTCCTGCGCTGCCGCAAGTGCCGCCAGAACACCGGGCTGACGGTGGGAACAGTGATGGAGCGTAGCCACACTCCGCTGAACGTCTGGTTCTGGGCCGCTTATCTGGTCGCCAGTCAGACGCCCGGCATGTCCGCCGTGCAGTTTCAGCGGCAACTTGGTCTTTCGCGCTACGAGACGGCCTTTCAAATTCTCCACAAGCTCCGCTCGGGCATGGTGCGGCCCAACCAAGACAGGATCGGTGGACAGCCCAAGAACCATGTTGAGGTGGACGAAACCTGGGTTGGCGGGCGAACGCGTGGGGAAGGCCGTGGTGTTCACCACAAGGTTCCCGTCTCCTGTGCCATCGAGGTGCGTCATCGAAAGCCGGGCACCAAGCTCGACAACCGGAAAGACGGACGCTATGCCGGACGCGTTCGGCTCGCCGTCGTGCTCGACCGTAGCGCCGAGTCGCTCTGTGGGTTCGTCGAGAGCACCGTCGCGCCGGGATCGCTGATCGTTACTGACGATTGGAGCGGCTATGCTGGCCTCGGTAAGCGCGGCTATGAGCACTTCGCTGTTGCCGAGTGTGGTGATCCAGAGGTTGCCGAGCAATACCTGCCGATCATCCATCTGGTTTTCGCCAACCTGAAGACGTGGCTGATCGGTATCCACCACGGCGTTAGCCACCAGCACCTACAAGCCTACCTCAACGAGTTCACCTTCCGCTTCAACAGGCGGTTCTACCCGTTCAACGCCTTCCGCTCATTGCTCGGCATCGCGGGCGACACCTCTGCTCCAACCTATGCCGAGCTTTACTCGGGAGAGTGGCGGCACCCTACATGTAGCGGTCATCGGCGTTAACCGGATAGGAAAGGAATAAGCATGTCAACTATACTTTACTCGCGTCCGGTTCCCCCCGCCAAAAAGGTGGCGGCCGGTCGACAGGTGTTGCGGCACCGCGGTCCAGCGCCGAATGCGGACATAGGACCGTCGGAAAACTAGCGCGTGACGATTCGGGAGGGGGACGATGGTCGATTCCATCGGAACCGCGACGCTGGCCTTTGCGGGCCTGCAAAATCTCGACTTTACCAACCCCGCCTTGCAGGGGCGGGCGAGCCTGACGGCTGGCCTCCGGCTTGATGTCGCGAGAGACGGCACGCCAGCGGTCAAGATCGTCCCGGTCTTGCAGAGCGAGATCGGACAGATCCGAGCGACGCAGGAGGCCGTGGCCTTCGGCGAATCGATCATCGATGTCGCCATCAACGCCACGCGCCGGGTGGAGAACGCGCTCATCAAGCTCCGCGATATCGCCGGCCGGGCGAGCAAGACGGATGACCCGACCTTCGTCTCGAAAGACCTCCTGCCGGAGTTCGACGACGTTCTCAGGGATTTGGGGCTTGCGACCAGCACCCGCGACGATCTGGCCAAGCAATTCGGCGACATCGTGGGGTCCTTCGAGGACCTTGTCGACAGCGCCGAAGTCAATGGCTGCAATCTGCTTGCGCCCGGCGCTCCGAACCTCGAGATCGTGAAGGACCTGGAGGGCACCACCGTCACGGTCGAGGCCCAAGACCTAAGTGCCGCCGGGCTCGGCATCGACAAATTGTCGGTCGCCTCGAGCGCCCAGGCCAAAGAAGCCGCCGAGGCCCTCGATAATGCGATCAAACAGGCAGGTGATAGCGTGAGCGCGCTCGAGGCGGCGGATCGCAAGCTCCAACAAGACGCCTATCTCCCTGGCAAGCTCTTGCGCCTGCTCGACAGCGGGGTGAGAACCCGCGTCGATACCACGCTCGGAGTCGAACAGGCCGGCTTGCTGGCGCAGGAGGTGCGCGGCCAGCTTGGCGTGTCCTCGCTTTCCGTCGCCAACGCCCAGACGCAATCTCTTCTCGCTCTTATTCGCTAAGCTCGCCCACCGGACATCCGCAACCACACCCCGCTTGGTGACAAGCGCTCAGAGCTCCAATCAGCCGATATAAGCGAGGACGCCGATTCCGGTGACGATCAGCAGGATGCCGATCCATTGAATAAAAGGTATCGGCTCACGCAGCACAATCCACGCGAGCAGCACCGTAATCATGGCGGCCGGCGTGCTCGCCACCGCCGCCAGCGCCGCCCCCTCGCCCTGGGTGCCGATCACGATCGACAACACGGCACCGGTATCGAGCACGCCGAGGACAAGGAACACCGGCCACCAGCTAACGGGGAAGCGAATTCCGGCGCTGCCCCTCAGCCGCGCGCCGAGGATGAGGAGGAGCAGAATGACGACACCGACGATGCGGGCCACGAGGATGGTCTGAAACGGCCCGTATATCGCCGAGGCCTCGCGCCCCGCCATCACACCACCCGCCAGCACCATGGCGGCGACGAGCGCGATCCCGATGGTGACGGGCAGCCCGCCAAGCCCGGTGGGTTCCTCCGCCGCCGCGCGGCGCCCGCCACGGATCACCATCAAGGTGCCAACCAGAACGGTCGCCATTCCCGCCCACTGGGCGGTCGTCGGGATGATGCCCAGCAGCAAGGTGCCGATGATGACGAAGACCGCGTAGGTCTGCACCAGCGGCATGGCGACCGAGACGGGCCCGCGCACCACCGCAACGTAAAGCCAGAGCGACCCGATTGTGAATCCGAACGCGATGCCGAGGAGCCAGTGGGCGCCGCCCCAGTCCCACGAAAAGGGCTCGCCGGTTACGGCGAACCACAGCAGCAGGATAAGCACGCTGATGGAGAAATTGGCTGTCAGCGTCGCCAGGGGGCCTACGGCGCGGCCCGACAGGCGCGCGATGAAGCTTGAGGTGCCGAAGGCGAGCGCCGTCAACCCGCCCCAGAACACCGGGTTCATGGCGAAATCCTCACTTCGTGGGAGGTGCGCATCGCGAGGTCAGCTGATATAGGACAAGACCGCGACGCTGCCGACGACCATGATGATGCCGCTCCACTGGCGCAGCGGGATTGGCTCACGCAGCACCACCCACGCGAGCAGGATGGTGATGATGGTGGCCGGCGACACCGCGATGGCGGCGAGCGGCGCGCCCTCGCCGGCGCTGCCGATCAGCAGGAACAAGAACGCGGCGGTATCCAGGATACCCATGGCCAGTAGCGCCGGCCACCAGCGTACCGGCAGGCGGAGCTCGGTTCGCGTCACCGGAATGTAAAGAGCGAGCGCGACAACGCCGAACAGACGGTTGATCCACAACGTTTGCAGCTCGCCGTAAGTCACCGCAGCCTCGCGGGCGGCGAGAAGGGCGGCGGCGAGAATGACTGCCGAGGCCAGCGTGAGAGCGATGGTGAGCGGCAATCCGCCGGCTCCTGTGGGTTCCTCTGCCGCCGCGGCACGACCGGTGCGGGCGACGATCCCCACCCCGATCATGGTGGTGATCATCGCAATCCACTGAGCCCAGACGGGAATGATGCCGAGGATGACCGAGCCCAAGATGATGAATACGGGAATGCTCGAGATAAGCGGCGCGACCACGGAGACCGGCCCGCGGGCGAACGCGGCGTAGAGAAACAGCATGCCGACCGTGAGGCCGATGCTCGAAGCGATGAGCCAGACCACGCCGTCGCCGACCCAGACCAGCGGCGCTTGCCCGATCCAGATCCACAGGCTCAAGGCGATCGCGCCGACGACGAACATGCCAAACAGTGTGCTGGTGGCGCCGATGGCGCGGCCCGACAGGCGCGCCACGAAATCGGACGTGCCGAACGCGACCGCGCCTGAAAGGCCCCACAGCACAGGATTCATGGTGCAAGCCTCGTTGCCGGCCCGCGGTTCGGGACGGGCATGAGTGATTGGAGACGAACGCTGGGATACGAAAGCGGCGAACCACCGGCCGCGCGTCACCGAGACCTCTCGGCATCAACTCGGTCGCCTGAGTTGTAGCCGATTGACCCCCGAAAGATAAGTATCTTGACGGTGGTGGGCCTACGCCGATCACCCGAAGTAGCCGAGCACCGCGACCCCGATGATGACCACGACGATCCCCATCCACTGCGCGGCCGGGATGGGCTCGCGGAGAAACGAGCGGGCCAGCAGCGCGGTGACCACGGCGGCCGGAGCGGCGGCGACCGCCGCGAGCGCCGCGCCTTCGCCGGCCGCGCCGATGAACAGCACGAGAAAACCCACCGAGATCAACATGCCCTGAAAGGTGAGCACCGGCCACCAGCGCAACGGAATGCGCAAGGGCGTGCGCGTGACCATGAGATAGAGGACCAAGACCGCCGTGCCGATCACGCGGGTGAGCCAAAGCGTATGAAGCTCGCCGTAGTAAATCGAGGACTCGCGAGCGGCCATGATCGCGCTGGCCAGGATGATCGAGGCGACGAGGGCATAAGTGACGGTGAGCGGATGGCCCTGTGAACCGGTCGGCTCGGCCGCCGCCGTCAGGCGGCCCGTGCGCGCAACGATCATGACCCCGGTCATGGTGACGGCCATGCCGAGCCATTGCAGCAGCGTCGGCGGGATGCCGAGCACCAGCACCCAGATCAGAATGAAAACCGGAAAGCTGGCTACCAGCGGCGCCGCGACGGAGATCGGACCGCGGGCATAGGCCATGTAGAGGAACAAGGTCCCCACCATGAAGGCGAGGCCCGATGCAGCAAGCCAAACCGCGCCCGTACCATTCCAGATGACCGGCGATCCCTCGATCACCACCCAGATCGTCATGCCGAGGGCGCCGGTTGATAATGTGCCGAACAGGGCGTTGGACGGGCCGATGGCGCGCCCGACGATGCGTGTGAGAAAATCGCTGCAGCCGAAACACAGGCCGCTCAGGGCGCCCCACAGAACGGGCGTCATGGGGCGTTGATCGCGGCGTGCCCACTCGCCGGCCGGCGGGCCCTGCGCGCACCGCACTCGGATGAGCTCAACGGGTCCCCCAATGAATCAAGAGATGCGCCGACACGCGGGAACGTGTCGATGACGATGAGCCCGTTGTACCGCGTCCGGTCGCGCGGGATAAGGGAAAAGAAACGGCGGACCGGTTGGTGCGCCGCCCCTCGGCAAGCTCCCGATGTGGCTAGGTGTGGGCGGAATCGCCGGTGGCGGGACCGGGGCCGTTGAGCAGGGCGTCGACTTCATCCTGATCGATGCCTTCGCCCTCGAGCGCGGGCCCCGTCATGAGCGCCGCATCGCCCTCGGGTTGGATCTCGGGCTCAACCGGGATGTCCGCCAGCTCCGCGCCCAAGGTCTCGATGAGCGTCGTGAGCTTTTCGTCGATGTAGGACAGGGTCTTGACGATCTTGGTCACCCGCTGGCCGGTAATGTCCTGGAACGAGCAGGCCTCGAAGATACTCATGCAGGCATCCTCGACCATGGCGCGGTGGGCGGCGGGATCATCGCCGCTGTCGGCCATGATCTTCTCGGCCGCTTCCATGATCGTATGGGTCGCAAGCTCGGTGCTCTTCACGATGGCTTCGAGCTGGTCGCCCGCCACGGGAATCTGGGCCTTGATCTCACCAGGACGCATTCTCGCGATTTCCGTCTTGGTCTCGGTGATGTGTTCGGACAACTGGTTGAGTCCGCTGTAAATCGAGGTATCGAGGTCGGTGAAGTATCGGCGGACGGCCGAGATCAGCACCTCGGTGACCGAGGCGATGTCGCGAATCGACACGGGGTGCTCCCGATTTTCGCGCAGACAGTTAACCAGTTCCTCGAGCTTGGCGGATAGCTGCTCTGATTTCATGGGCGCTCTTTCTTCTCCTCATCCTGGACCAATCGACGGTGCGCTGGGGGTTGCCGGCGAGCCCCGTGCGCGCAGGGTAAGCAGAGCCTTTTTATAAAGGGTTAAGTCTCGGCCGGAGGTGTTCGGTGATCCGGGAGGCGTCTTGCCCGGCTGGGGGAGGCCCGCTATAATGCGCCGCCCGTAAGGGCCGGCCTGCGGCCGCTGCACGGGGTGATGGTTCGCGCAGCAGCCGAAGGCACGAGACGGTAGCAATCGGCTTGCCGGACGTCCGTTGCCACATCCACCTTTTGTGTATTGGGTTTGTTGTCGCGGCGGGGTGCGCGGCGCTGGCGTGCGATCTTGTTGTTGAGGGGCTACGCTGGCATGCGAATCCTGCGCCACTACAGGGACATCCCCGCCGCCGAGCACGGGACCGTGCTGGCGATCGGCAATTTCGACGGTGTTCATCGCGGCCATCAAGTAGTGATCACCAGGAGCTGCGAGATCGCCGCCGAGCTTTCGCTGCCGTCCTCGGTGCTGACGTTCGAGCCCCACCCGCGCATCGTGCTCAGGCCCGATCAGGAGCCCTTTCGTTTGACCTCGCTGCGCACCAAGGCGCGCGAGATGGCGGCCATGGGGGTGAAGCGGTTGATCGTCGTCCGCTTCGATCTCGCCTTTGCCGCCAAACCGGCCGAGGATTTCGTGCGCGACGTGTTGCTCGACGGACTTCGGGTGCGCCATGTGATCGTCGGTTTCGACTTCGTGTTCGGCCATAGGCGGGCGGGCGACACGGCGCTTCTCGCCCGGCTCGCGGAGCAACACGGCTTTGGCTTGAGCATCATCGATGCGGCGGAGAGCCACGGCGAGGTCTTCGCCTCGAGCCAGGTGCGGCGTTATCTTGCCGGCGGCCTGCCCGAACGCGCGGCGGCGCAACTGGGCCGGTGGTGGGAAGCCGAGGGCCGCGTGCGGCGCGGCGCGGCGCGGGGAGCCGGCCTGGGCTTTCCTACCGCCAATCTGAAGCTCGGCCCATACCTCTGCCCGGCGCTCGGTATCTATGCGGCGCGCGTCATGATCGAGGGCGAAGGCGAATGGCGCGATGCGGTCGCCTATGTGGGGCCGCGCCCGACCTTTGGCGGTGAGGAGGTCGTGCTCGAGGTGCATGTGCTGGATTTCAACGGTGATCTCTACGGCCGCCGTCTCCGGGTCGCGCTCGTGAGTTACCTGCGTGGCGACAAGGCCTTCGACGGCGTCGACAGCCTCAAGGCGCAGATCGGCGACGACTGCGAGGACGCCCGCCGCGTCCTCGCCGAACCGGCCTTTGGCGCAGACCGCTACCGGCCCGCCACGGCGGTCGAGCGGAAAAAGGAAGCGGCCCGGTGAGCACCGATTACCGCGCCACTGTCTTTCTGCCGCGAACCGACTTTCCCATGAAGGCGGGCTTGCCGAAGCACGAGCCCGCGCTGCTCGAGCGCTGGCAGGCGATCTCCCTTTACCAGCGGTTGCGCGCAGCCTCGGAGGGCCGCGAGCCTTTCATCCTGCACGATGGCCCGCCCTATGCCAACGGCCACATCCACATCGGCACCGCGCTCAACAAGATCCTCAAGGACGTGATCAACCGCTCGCAGCAGATGATGGGCAAGAACGCGATATATGTGCCCGGCTGGGATTGCCATGGCCTGCCCATCGAATGGCAGGTCGAGCAGGCGTACATCGCGGCCAAGAAGAACAAGGACGACGTGCCGATCATCCAGTTCCGCCACGAGTGCCGTGAATTCGCCGAAAAGTGGATCGACATCCAGCGCGACGAGTTCATCAGGCTCGGCGTCATCGGCGATTGGGAACATCCCTACACGACGATGGACCCCGCCGCCGAGGCGCAGATCGTGCGTGAGATCATTAAGTTCCTCATGAACGGCGGTCTCTACAAGGGCGCCAAGCCGGTGCTGTGGTCGGTGGTCGAAAAGACCGCCCTCGCGGAGGCCGAGGTCGAGTACGGCGACCATCGCTCAACCACGGTCTACGTGCGCTTCAAGGTGCTGCCGACGAGCCAGCGGCCGAACCTGCATAACGCCAGTGTGGTCATCTGGACGACGACGCCGTGGACACTGCCCGGCAACCGCGCCATCGCGGTCAGCCCGAAACCCACTTACGTGCGCCTCAAAGTGACCGGCACAGCCGAGGGTTCGCTTGCCGTGGCCGGCGAGGAGATCATCATCGCCAAAGCGCTCATCGATCGGGTAGTGAGCGAGACCGGAATCACCGCCCACGACTTGATCGAGGAGTTTCCCGGCGCCGCGCTTGAGGGCGTGATGTGTCAGCATCCTCTCCGCGGTTCGGGCTACGATTTCGACGTGGCGGTGTGGCCTGGCGATTTCGTCGACATGGAACAGGGCACGGGCTTCGTCCACATCGCGCCGGGCCACGGGGCCGACGACTTTGCGCTCGGCGCCGCACACGGGATCGAGGTGCCCGAAACCGTCGATGGCGATGGCCGCTACGTGGAGTCCGTGCCGCTGTTTGCCGGTCAGCACGTGTTCAAGGTGGACGACGAGATCGCCGCCGCGATCGAGGCGAACGACGGCCTGCTCGCCAAGGGCAAGCTTACGCACAGCTATCCCCATTCGTGGCGGTCCAAGGCGCCGCTCATCTTCCGCACGACGCCGCAGTGGTTTATCAGCATGACCGCGAACGATCTCCGCAGCAAAGCGCTCCACGCCATCGACGAGGTGCGCTGGATCCCATCATCGGGGCGCAACCGAATTCACGCCATGATCGAAAATCGCCCCGAGTGGGTGATCTCGCGCCAACGTGCCTGGGGCGTGCCGATCACGGTCTTCGTCAGCAAAAAGACCGGTGAGCCGTTGCGTGACGGCCGGGTGAACGAGCGCATCATCGATGCGGTGGCCGAGGACGGCGCCGATGTATGGTTCGCCGACGACGGCTCGCGCTTTCTCGGCGCTGAGTATGATCTTTCCGATTACGAGAAGGTCAACGACATCATCGACGTGTGGTTCGAATCTGGCGCCACTCACGCCTTCGTGCTGGAGGCTCGGCCCGACCTCACATGGCCGGCGACGATCTACGTCGAGGGCTCCGATCAACACCGCGGCTGGTTCCATTCCTCACTCCTCGAATCCTGCGGCACCCGTGGTCGGGCGCCCTACGAGCAGGTCCTCACGCACGGCTTCGTGGTCGATGGAGCAGGCCGCAAGATGTCCAAATCCCTCGGCAATATCGTGCAGCCACAGGAGGTCATCTCACAGCACGGCGCGGATGTCCTGCGGCTGTGGGCCGTGAGCTCGGACTATTCAGAAGACCTGCACATCGGACCCGAGATTATCCAGCACCAGGTCGATGCCTATCGCCGGCTGCGCAACACGCTGCGTTTCGTGCTTGGCAACCTGACCGAGTTTGATGCCACCGCGCGCGTGGCCCATGACGAGTTGCCCGAGCTCGAGCGCTGGGTGCGGCACCGGCTCTCCGAGCTCGATCAGCAGGTACGGCAAAGCTGCAATGACTTTGATTTCCACGCGCTGTTCGTGGCGCTCTACAACTTCTGCACCGTCGATCTGTCGTCGTTCTATCTCGACGTGCGCAAGGATGCGCTCTATTGCGACGGCGCCACCTCGCTTCGCCGCCGCGCCGCCCGGACGGTGCTCGATGATCTGTTTACCTGCCTCACCGCGTGGCTTGCGCCCATCCTATGCTTTACCGCGGAAGAGGTCTGGCTGAGTCGTTTCCCGTCACCCGATGACAGCGTTCACCTGCGCACCTTCCCCGAGATTTCAAATCAAAGCAGCGCGGGCTGGCACGATCCGGCGCTTGCGGCGAAATGGGAGAAGGTGAGGGCACTCCGCCGCGTGGTGACCGGGGCGCTGGAGATCGAGCGGCGCGAGAAGCGTATCGGCTCGAGCCTGCAGGCCTGGCCGCGGGTTTACGCGACAGCGGATTACGTGGATGTGCTGGAGGACATCGATCTCGCCGAAATCGCCATCACCTCAGGCGTCGAGCTCGTTCAGGGAGAGGCGCCGAGCCATGCCTTTAGCTTGGAGGACGTGCCGGGCGTCGGGGTCGAGCCCCAGCTAGCCGATGGCGAGAAATGCCAGCGCTGCTGGCGGGTCTTGCCCGAGGTACGGGCGAGCGCGCGCGATATCTGCCAGCGCTGCAGCGATGCCGTCGATGCCATCGCCGCCTGATGGTTCGGCTCGGCGTCATCATCGCGGTCGCCGTCCTCGTTGTCGATCGGCTCAGCAAATGGTGGGTGCTTGCCGCCTTCGCCGAGCCCGGCGAGGGGGTTGCGCTCGCACCATTTTTCAACGTCGTCTTGGTCATGAACACCGGCGTGAGCTTTGGCCTTCTCAAATCCGACGCCGCATGGGCACCCTGGGCATTGATCCTGTTCGCCACCGTGATCGTGGTCATCCTGTTCGCGTGGCTGGCACGGGTGGAGAGCCGGTGGTTGGCGGGGGGCATTGGCTTCGTGCTTGGCGGCGCGGTTGGCAATATAATCGACCGCCTCAGCTACGGCGCTGTGGTCGACTTTCTGGATTTCCACTGGGGAGGGTATCACTGGCCCGCGTTCAATGTAGCTGACTCGGCGATCGTTCTCGGCGTGGCAGCGATCGTAATCGACGCCTTGTTTGGTCGCCGCGAAGGAAGTACATAGAAGCATCATGATGTGGTGAGCCACATGCCGTTCGCTGTCGTCCACAGAGTGCTCGTGAAGATGGCCGTCGTCTTCGTGGTGGCGGCCGCCCTGGTGGGTTGCGGTGGGGTCCGCGATCAACTCGGCCTCACCAAGAAGCCGCCGGACGAATTCACCGTGGTCAGCAAACCACCGCTCGTGATTCCGCCCAATTTCAATCTGCGCCCGCCGCTGACCGGGACGACGGCCACGGGCGAGCCCCAGCCCACCGATATCGCGCAGGCCGCCTTGCTCGCCAACCAGCAAGTCAATAACACGGCGATCAACCACGCCGACCGCTCGTCGGGCGAGCTTGCCATCCTGCGGATGGCGGGTGCATCGAACGCTGATTCGTCAATTCGCGAAATCGTGCTGCGCGAAACCACTTTGCTCGAAGAGAAGGACAAGTCGTTTACCAACCGGCTCATCTTCTGGCAAAAGACGCAGCCGCCCGGCCAGGTCGTGGACGCCGAGGCCGAGGCGCGGCGGCTGCAGGAAAACGCCGCCACAGGCCTGCCGCCTACCACCGGCGAGACGCCGGTGATCAAACGCCGCAAACGGGCGATCCTCGAGGGCATTTTCTGAACTAGCGCGGAATACCCAGCGGCACGGCGCCGGCCGTGGATTGAGGCAGACCTCGCGCGCCGACGCTCGCCAGCGCAGGCGGCCGCGTGAATCGGCGAAGGCAATGGACAAAGCTACCCACACGCGGATCGGACGGCATCTCTCGAGGTTGGGTCGGCTGACCTTGCCCGCCGCCGTAGCTCTGGCCTTCACCGTAATAGCCATGACCGCGGCGCGGGCCGAGAGCCTGTACAATGCCGTATCGGATACGTTGCCCAACGGTCTCGAAGTGGTGGTCGTGGCAGACCACCGCGCCCCCGTCGTGACGCATATGGTGTGGTACAAGGTGGGCGCGGCCGACGAGCCGCCAGGCAAATCCGGCATCGCCCATTTCCTCGAACACCTCATGTTCAAGGGGACCCGCGAGTATCCCGAGGGCATGTTCTCCAAGCTGGTCGCGCGTCATGGCGGGCGCGAGAACGCCTTCACGGCGCACGACTACACGGCCTATTTCCAGACCATCGCGCGCGAGCATCTGGAGCTCGTGATGCGGCTCGAGGCTGATCGCATGCGCAATCTCGTGCTGACTGCCGAGGCGGTTGTCTCGGAGCGCGATGTCGTGCTGGAAGAACGCCGCCAGAGTACCGGCAACAGCCCAGGGGCGCTGTTCGGTGAGCAACTCGCCGCGGCGCAGTTCTTGGCCCATCCCTATGGCATTCCGGTCATCGGTTGGGAACATGAGATCAGCGGGCTTGCGCTCGACGATGCGGTCGGTTTCTACGACCGCTATTACGCGCCCAACAACGCGATCCTGGTTGTCGTGGGGGATGTGACGATGGCCGAAGTTCGCCCGCTTGCCGAGGGGGTCTACGGCGCGATCGCGCGCCGCGACGTGCCGCTCCGCCAGCGTTCTCAGGAACCGGCGCAGATTGCGGCGCGGCGCCTCGAATACAGCGATGACCGCGTGCGCGAGCCGAGTTGGCGGCGAAGCTATCTGGCGCCCAGCTACGTGGCGGGCGCCGCCGAGCGTGCCTACGCCCTCGTGGTGCTCGCCGATATTCTCGGTGGTGGCCCGACCAGCCGCATGTATCGTGCCCTCGTTGTCGACGCCAAGATCGCCGCCGATGCCGGTGCCTATTATTCGGCGGTGAGCCTCGACCCGAGCCGGTTCTATCTCTACGCCGCGCCGCTTGCCGGCCACGATCTCGAAACCGTCGAAGAGGCCGTCGACGCCGTGATCCAGCGCGTGATCGCAGACGGCGTGACGGAGGATGAGCTGAACCTCGCCAAGGGTTCGCTCACCGCCTCAGCGATTTATGCGCGCGACCGCCTGTCTAGCGCGGCGCGTATCTTCGGGAGTTCGCTGGCCGTCGGCCTCACGATCGCCGATGTCGAGGCCTGGCCCGGCCGCATCGAGGCGGTCAGCGTGGCGGACATCAAGGCGGCGGCGCGCCATGTCTTCGATGCAGGCTGCTCGGTGACGGGCCTCTTGCGGCCCAAGCCGGCGAGCTGAACGTCATGCACGCAGCGATGCGCGTCGTGGTGAGCGTCCTGTGGCGTCGTGTTTGCCGGAGAGCCCCGGCGCTCGCTTTCGCTGGCTTCGTGGTTGTGGCGCTCGGTGGCCTTGCCGCCGCCGCCACCAAGATCGTCGTCGTTGAAAGTCCGGGCGGCGTGTCGGCCTGGCTCGTTCGTGAGCCGAGTATTCCGATCGTGACGCTCGAGATCGCCTTTCGCGGCGGCGCGGCGCTCGATCCCGCCGACAAGGGGGGGCTGGCCTATATGGTCTCAGGCCTCCTCGACGAGGGCGCCGGATCCTATGATTCGCTCGCCTTTCAGGAACGGCTCAAGCGATTGGCCGTCAGCCTCGATTTCGACAGCGGCCGCGATACTTTCCACGTCACGCTCAAGACCTTGACCCAGCATCGCGAAGAGGCCTTCCGCCTGCTCGGCCTCGCGTTGGGCCGGCCCAGATTCGATGCCGAGGCCATCGAGCGGATCCGCGGGCAAATCCTGAACGATCTGTCGCGCCGGGCTGAGGACCCTGACGACATCGCCGTGCGGACCTGGTTCGCCAAGGCGTTTCCCGACCACCCCTATGGCCGCTCGCGCCAAGGCACACCGGTGACGATCGCCGCCATCACGGCGGGCGACCTCCAGAGCTTCGTGCGCCGGCGCTTCGCACGCGACAATGTGGTAATCGGGGCGGTGGGGGATATCGCACCCGCCGAGCTCGGCCGCTTGATCGATGTCGTATTTAGCGGTCTTCCCCGCGGTGCGGCACCGGCCGAGGTGTCGGACACCGAGATCGCCACGCCCGGCTCGGTGACCGTCGTGCGCAAGCCCAATCCGCAGAGCGTCGTGATGTTCGGTCTCCGCGGCGTCAAGCGGGACGATCCGGATTACTACGCCGCCTACCTCATGACCTACATCCTGGGTGGCGGCGACTTCACCTCGCGGCTCTATCAGGAGGTGCGTGAGGAGAGGGGCCTCGCCTATTCGGTGTACAGCTACCTGAACCCGTTCCGCCATGCCGGGTTGCTCATGGGCGGCGTGGGGACGGCCAACGAGCGGGTCGCCGATTCGCTTGCGATCATCCGTAGCGAGATCGCCCGGCTCGGCGAAAACGGCGTTTCGGCTGAAGAGCTTGCCGATGCCAAGACCTTCCTCAACGGCTCGTTCCCGTTGCGCCTGACCAGCAGCTCAGGCTTTGCCGGAACGCTTGTCGCCATGCAGCTCAACGAGCTCGGCATCGACTATCTCGAGCGGCGCCAGGACCACATCAACGCGGTCAGCGAGGCGGACATCCGGCGTATCGCCCGGCGTCTGTTGCAGCCCGGGCAAATGATCGTCGTCGTCGTCGGCGATCCCAAGGGCATCGAGACGGGCGGCAAGGGTGGCTGAACCGGCTCGCGCCGCCCCGGTGGATCGCGCGCTCGTCCGGTGCTAAACTGAAGCGGCGTATCCATGCTCTACCAGCACAAGATCGACGGTTGTTTGGCCGCGACGATTGGCGATGGCGGCATCGTGCCCGCGCACTATCGGCCGCTGCTCGATGAGGCGGCAGCCTCGCTCCGGAGCTTGAACGCAGAGCTCGACGAGGGGGCGCTTCCGGCCTTCGCTGCAGCGCGCGCGACAGCTGATCTTGCGGCCCTCGACGATCTCGCCGGCGGGATTCGCGAAGCCTGCGACGATGTCCTGGTGCTGGCCACGGGCGGATCGAGCCTCGGCGGCGAAGCGCTCGCGGCCCTGGCCCCTGAACCGGCGCCGCGCCTTCATTTTCTCGACAACCTGGATCCCCACACCCTGGAATCGCGCCTCGCCGGCCTCGTGCCGGCGCGCACCGCGTGTCTCGTGATTTCCAAGTCGGGCCGAACCGTCGAAGTGCTGACGCAGCTTCTGGTGTGCCTGGATTGGGCCCGCGCCGCGCTCGACGAGGCCGCATGGGGCAGCCATGTCGTGGCGATCACCGAGCCGGGCGACAATCCGCTGCGCCGGCTCGCCGCGCGCTTCGGTTTCAGCGTCCACGACCATGACCCCCGCGTCGGCGGGCGATACTCGGTGCTGACGCTGGTGGGGCTCGTGCCGGCGCTGATCGCCGGGCTCGATGCTGCCGCGGCGCGCGAGGGCGCGGCAGACGTGCTCGCTGGGGTATTGGCCGCCAATGACGCGGCGGAGATCGCGCCGGCCTGCGGCGCGGCCCTGGCCGTGGCCTTCCTGCACCACCATCGAATCGCAACCAGCGTCCTCATCCCCTATGGCGATCGTCTCGCCGCGCTGGCGGCCTGGCACCGCCAGCTATGGGCCGAAAGCCTCGGCAAGGATGGTCGGGGCCTGACGCCCGTGCAGGCGTTGGGGCCGGTCGATCAGCACAGCCAGCTGCAGCTCTATCTCGACGGTCCGGCCGACAAGATGTTCACCCTCATCCTCGGCGATGTTGCCGGGCGGGGAGCCCGCATAGCGCCCGATCTGACCGGCCCCAACGGTCTCGCCCACCTCGCCGGGCGCACGGTGGGCGATGTGGTGGCCGCGAACCAGCGGGCGACGGCCGAGACGCTCATCGCACACGGCCGCCCGACACGGCTGATCGAGATCGATCGCGTGGATGAAAGAACGCTAGGCGCACTGTTCATGCATTTCATGCTGGAGACGGTGCTCGCGGCGCGGTTGCTCGGGGTCGATCCGTTCGATCAGCCGGCCGTCGAGGAGGGCAAGGCGTTGGCCCGCCGGTATCTCGAGCAGATGGAGGGATAGCCCCGTGAGGATCCGCGTTCTGCCCGCCACCCTGATCGACCGCATCGCGGCCGGCGAAGTGGTCGAACGGCCCGCCAGCGTCGTGAAGGAACTCGTCGAAAACGCCGTCGATGCGGGGGCGCGCCGTATCGATATCGTGATCGCGGGCGGCGGGCGCGACCTCATCGCCGTCACCGACGATGGCCGCGGCATGAGCGCCGACGAGCTTTCCCTCGCGGTCCAGCGTCACGCCACATCGAAGCTGCCCGGTGACGATCTGCAGGCGATCCAAAGCCTCGGGTTCCGCGGCGAAGCGTTGCCCTCGATCGGCGCGGTCAGCCGCCTCACGCTGATCAGCCGTCCCGCCGGAGTCGACAGCGCCTGGTCGATCACTGTCGATGCGGGCCGCGTGACGCCTCCTGAGCCGGTTGCCCACGCGCCGGGCACCCGTATCGAGGTGCGTGATCTGTTTTATCCGACGCCGGCGCGGCTCAAGTTTCAGAAGGCGCCGCGCACCGAGTTCGGCCATGCCGCGACCACGGTGAAGCGGCTCGCCATGGCGCGGCCCGACATCGCCTTCAGCCTCCTCGACGACGACCGAACCGTGCTGAAGCTGGCGGCGAGCCCGGGCGATCTGTTCGCGGCGCGGCGCACGCGCATTGGCCAGGTCATGGGACGCGAGTTCGTCGCCAATGCGCTCGACATCGAGGCGGTGCGCGACGAGGTTCGTCTCACCGGGTTGGTGGGCCTGCCCACGTTCAGCCGGGGTAGCGCCGCGATGCAGCATCTCTTCGTCAACGGCCGGCCGGTGCGTGACCGGCTTTTGGCGGGCGCCGTGCGCGCGGCTTATCAGGACCTGATGGCGCGCGGCCGCCATCCCGCCATCGCCTTGTTCCTCGACGTGCCCTCAGCGAGCGTCGATGTGAACGTGCATCCCACCAAGGCCGAGGTGCGGTTCCAGGACAACCGCCTCGTGCAGGGGCTCATCATCGGCGCACTCAAGCACGCCTTTGCCGACGCCGGCTTGCGCGCGAGCACGAGCATTGCCACCCAAGCGCTCGGCGCGATGCGCCCGGGCGGTGGCGCGCACACGCCACGGGCGCGGGATTTTGACCACCCCGCACCCTCCGTCGCGGGCGGCTTGCACGAGGCCGCGCTCGCCTTCCAGGCGCCCTTGCAGAGAGACGAGGCGGCGCGCTGGCCGGCCGCGGGCGAGGTGCCTGAGGCGGCGATGGGCGAGGGGGAGTCCTACCCCCTCGGCGTCGCACGCGGCCAACTCCATGACACCTATATCGTGGCGCAGACCACAGAAGGCCTCGTCATCGTCGATCAACATGCCGCCCACGAGCGCCTCGTCTATGAGCGCATCAAGCGCGCGCTGGCGGCCGATGGGGTCGCGCGGCAGGGTTTGCTGTTGCCCGAGGTCGTTGAGCTTGACGAGAGCGCCGCCGAGCGCCTGTTGGCGCGGGCTGAGGAGCTCGCCGAGCTCGGCCTCGGCTTCGAGGCGTTCGGCCCCGGCGCCGTCGTCGTCCGCGAGGTGCCGGCGTTGCTCGGCGAGGTCGACGTCAAGGGGCTGGTGCACGACATCGCAGACGAGCTCGAGGAGCTCGATGCGACGCTGAGCCTGCGCGAGCGGCTCATGGAGGTGTGCAGCACGATGGCGTGCCATGGCAGCGTCCGCGCCGGGCGCGCAATGAATGCCGAGGAGATGAACGCGCTCCTGCGCGAGATGGAGCGGACGCCCAACGCCGGTCAGTGCAGCCACGGCCGCCCGACCTACATCGAGCTCAAGCGCGTCGACATCGAAAGGCTGTTCGGCCGCCGCTAGTCCTCCCACCGCAGGAACGCAAGCCGTGCCGCGCCGTGGCGGCGGGCATCGAGTGCCGTAAACCCCGCGGGCGGCGTGAAATCCTCTTTCGCGCCGAGCTCGATGACGGCGATGGCGCCGGGCCCAAGCCAGCCGCTGGTCGCCAAGGCGGCGAGCGCGGGCGCGGCCAGGCCGCCGCCGTACGGCGGGTCGAGAAAAACCAGGCCGCACGCGCCCCGCGGCGGCCGGATGGGGTGGCATGCGTCGCACTGGACCAGCGTGGTGTGCTCGTCCTCGCCGAGGGTGCGGGCGTTGCGGTGCACCACATCGAGGGCGGCTGCGCCCGAATCGATGAACGTGGCGTGCCCGGCGCCGCGCGACAGGGCCTCGAGCCCGAAGGCGCCGGTACCGGCAAACACGTCGGCGACCTCGAGGTCCTGCCAGTCGAGACGGGACTCGCCCAGGCCGTGCGCGAGCACGTTGAACAGTGCCTCGCGTGCGCGGTCTGCGGTCGGGCGCAGGGCGCGGCCCGGCGGCGCGGCGAGGCGGCGGCCACGGTGCTTGCCGGCGATGATGCGCATGATCGATCAGCGCGGCGCGGCGAGCCCGCCGAGCTGCTCGCCGAGTGTCCTGGGCGGCACCTCACGGACCTCGCCGCGCTTTAACTTGCCGAGCTGAAAGGGGCCATAGGCGATGCGCATGAGGCGGCTCACGGGCAACCCGAGATGGCCCATCAGGCGGCGGACTTCGCGGTTGCGGCCTTCGGCGAGGCTCACTCGCAGCCAGGCGTTGGCGCCCGGTTGGCGTTCCAGCGTGGCCTTGACCGGGCCGTAGCGGAGTCCCTCGATCGTCAGTCCTCCGGCCAGGGCCTTCAGCGCTGCCGGATCAGGCACGCCGTGGACGCGCACGCGATAGACCCTGAGCCAGCCGGTGGCCGGCAGCTCGAGCCGGCGCGCCAGGGCGCCATCGTTGGTGAGCAACAGGAGCCCCTCGGAGTTGAGGTCGAGCCGGCCCACCGACACGACGCGCGGCAGGTCCGCCGGCAGCGCGTCGAACACGGTCTTGCGGCCCTCCGGGTCGCGATGGGTCGTCATCAGCCCGGCCGGCTTGTGATAGCGCCACAGCCGCGACGGCTCGGCCAGCGGCAGCGGCGCGCCATCGATCGTGATCGCCGTGCCCGCGGTGACGTTGACGGCGGGCGTGGTCAGGATGCGTCCGTCGACGGCGACACGGCCATCGGCGATCCAGCGCTCGGCGGTCCGCCGCGAGCACAGCCCGGCACGTGCGATGCGCTTGGCAATGCGCTCGCGCGGGGCAGGCATGGCTCAACTTCGGCACGCGGCGATGAAGGCGTGGAAAATGAGTGCACCGCCCGCGCTGAGCTCGTATTCGGGATGCCACTGGACGCCGAGGCAGAAGCGCTGGCGGGGGTCCTCGATGCCTTCGACGACGCCGTCCGGCGCCAGTGCATTGACGATGACGCCCTCGCCCACGTCCCGGGCGGCCTGATGGTGGGCGGAGTTGACCTCGATCGCATCGGTCCCGACGATGCGGTGCAGGAGCGTTCCTTCCATCACCTGAACCGCATGCCCGGGCACATCGCGCGGGCCCGGCTGCTCGTGCGCCAAGGCGTCGACCACCGTGTCCGGGATATGCTGAATAAGGGTGCCGCCGAGCACCACGTTGAGGAGCTGCTGGCCGCCGCAGATGCCGAGCACCGGTTTGTCGTGGTCGAGTGCGGCGCGGGTCATCGCGACCTCGAAGGCGGTGCGCTGATCCTTGGTGGTGACGGTGTCGTGCCGCGTGGGATCGCCGAACAGCGCCGGATCGACGTCGAAATCGCCGCCCGAGATCACCAGACCGTCGATCAGCGTGCCATAGTGCGCGGCATCCTGCGAATCATGGGGCAACAGAACGGGCAGGCCGCCGGCGCGTTTGACCGCATCGCAGTAGTTTTGCCGGAGCGCATACCACGGCCGCTCGGCGTAGCTCCCGGCGGGCTCCCAGTCGAGCGTGATGCCGATGACGGGCGGTGAGGCCATGGCGCGGAGTGTAGGGCCGAGCGCCGGACCAGGCAATCGGCGGCGCCGCGCTTGACGCTGAGCCTGCACCCCCGCATGGTCGCGCCGTGACGGAGACGACAGATCAAGCGGGCCCGATGGCGCGGGCCCTGGCCGAAGCGCACCGCGCGGCCGGCCGGAGCGAGGTGCCGGTGGGCGCGGTGATCGTCGAGCCAAAGCGCGGCACGGTGCTCGCCGCGGCGGGCAACCGCATGCGCGAGCTTCACGATGCCACCGCGCATGCCGAGATGGAGGCGATTCGCGCGGTCTCCGCCGAACTCGGCCGCGAGCGGCTCGACGGCCTTGATCTTTACGTCACCCTCGAGCCCTGCCCGATGTGCGCCCAGGCGATTTCGCTGGCGCGCCTCGGCCGGCTCTACTTCGGCGCCCCCGATCCCAAGGGCGGCGGGGTCGAGCACGGGCCCAGGATTTTTTCCCAGCCGAGCTGCCATCACAAGCCGGAGGTTTATGGCGGCATCGACGAAAGCCGGTGCGCCGTGCTGCTGCGCGACTTCTTCGCGGCGAGGCGATAAACTCTGCGCGCGTTCAAAACGGAGGTTGGGTCATGGATTTTGCATTGTCTGATCGGGTCGTCGAGCTCAAGGCGCGCCTCGAGGCCTTCATGGCCGAGCACATCTACCCCAATGAGCGGGCCTATGTCGCGGAGGTCGATGCGGGTGACCGCTGGCAGCCGACGAAGATCATGGAGGAGCTCAAGGCGCGCGCCCGCGAGGCCGGGCTGTGGAATCTGTTCCTGCCCGATTCGGACCGCGGCCCCGGGCTCACCAACCTCGAATACGCGCCGCTCTGCGAGGTGATGGGACGCTCGCCGATCGCACCCGAGGCGTTCAACTGCTCGGCGCCCGACACCGGCAACATGGAGCTCCTTGAGCGCTACGCCACCGAAGCGCAGAAGAAAGCCTGGCTCGAGCCCCTGCTCGCCGGCGAGATCCGCTCCACCTTTGCGATGACCGAGCCCGGCGTGGCCTCATCCGATGCCACCAACCTCGAGGCGCGCATCGAGCGCGACGGCGATCACTATGTGGTCAACGGCCTGAAATGGTGGGCCTCGGGCGCCGCCGATCCGCGCTGCAAGATTTTCATCTTCATGGGCAAGAGCGACCCCGATGCTGCGCGCCACAAGCAGCATTCGATGGTGCTGGTGCCGATTGACACGCCCGGCGTCACGGTGATCCGCCCGCTCACCATCTTCGGCTATGACGATGCGCCGCACGGCCATTGCGAGGTGAACTTCGAGGATGTGCGCGTGCCGGCGGATAACATGATCCTGGGCGAGGGGCGCGGCTTCGAGATCGCGCAAGGCAGGCTCGGTCCCGGGCGCATCCACCATTGCATGCGCGCCGTCGGACAGGCCGAGCGCGCGCTCGAAATGATGTGCAAACGGGCGCGCTCGCGCACCGCCTTCGGCAAGCCGCTGGCCGAGCAGGGCGTGGTGCGCCAGCACATCGCCGATTGCCGCATGGAGATCGATCAGTCGCGCACCCTCACGCTGAATGCCGCTTGGCGCATGGACACCGTCGGCAACAAGGAGGCGCGCGCCGAGATCGCCATGATCAAGGTGGTGGTGCCCAACATGCTGCAACAGGTGGTCGACCGCGCGATCCAGGTGCACGGCGCGGCCGGCGTCTCGGGCGACTTCGAGCTCGCCTATTCCTACGCCCGCGGGCGCATCCTGCGCATCGTCGACGGCCCCGACGAGGTGCACCGCGAGGCCGTCGCCAAGATCGAGCTCAGGAAATACAACTGAGCGCGTAAGCCCGCCTAACCCCCCATCGCCTCGACCTGGGCCCAGGCCACTTCGGCGATCGGGCGCGCCATGCGGCCGGTCTCGAAGGCGTGCTCGCTGGCCGCCGTGCCGTCCCGCGCGCGGCCCATGATGCCCTGCAAAATAGCCGACATGCGGAACATGTTGTAGGCCATATAGTACTCCCAATGGGGCAGCTCCGTCCGCCCGGTGCGCCGGCAATAGGCGTCGCGGTAGGCCTCTTCGGTGGGGATGCCGAGGGCGCCAGAGTCGAGCCCGGCCATGCCGCGGCCGGTCTCCGGCGGCAAGCGCCACGGCATGCAGTGATAGGCGAAATCGGCGACCGGGTGGCCGAGGGTCGAGATCTCCCAATCGAGGATGCCGAGCAGCTCGGGCGCATCGGCCGCGAACACCGTGTTGTCGAGGCGATAATCGCCGTGCACCAGCGTGGTGACGTCATCGCCGGGCAGGTTGGCGGGCAGCCAGGCGATGAGCTCTTCCATGGCCTCGATCGTCTCGGTCTCCGAGGCGCGGTATTGTTTGGTCCAGCGCGCGATCTGGCGCTCGACATAGCCGCCTGCCCGGCCGAAGTCCTCGAGCCCGATGGCGCGGTGGTCGACGAGATGGAGGCGCGCCAACCCGGAGTTGAGGGCATCGTAGATCGCCGCGCGCTCGTCCGGCGCGAGGCCGGGGAGCGGCATATCCCAGAAGATTCGTCCTTCGACATAGTCCATCACGTAGAACGCCGTGCCGATGACGTCCGCGTCCTCGCAGAGCGCGTAGGTCCGCGGGACCGGCACATCGGTCGGCCCGAGCGCCGTGATGATGCGGTATTCGCGCTCGACCGCATGGGCCGAGGGCAGGAGCTTGCCCGGTGGCTTGCGCCGCACCACGTAGCGGCTTGTTGCCGCGCTCACCAGATAGGTCGGGTTCGACTGACCGCCGCGGAACTGCGCGACGGTGATCGGGCCCTGAAAATCGGGGATGCAACCGGCGAGATAGGCTTCGAGCGCCGCCTCGTCGATCCGGTGCGCTTCGCGCACGGCCATGGTGCCGGCGTACTGGTCCTGGCGGCCGCTCATGGGGCGCTTCCGGTCTCGCGGCTGCGCTCGAGCGCGCGCCAGCCGATGTCGCGGCGGCAGAAGCCGTCACTCCACTTGATGGCGTCGACGGCGCGGTAGGCACGGGCCTGGGCCGCGGCGATATCGGCGCCCAATGCCGTCACGCCCAGCACGCGGCCGCCCGCGGCGATGACGTGATCGCCCTCGCGCTTGGTGCCGGCATGGAAGATGGTGACATCGTCGTCCGCCCCGGCGGCGGCGAGGTTGCCGATCAGGCCGCCCGATTCGTAGGCGCCGGGATAGCCTTTGGCGGCCATCACCACGCAGAGCGTGGTTTCAGGGTGCCAGCGCAGATCGAAATGGTCGAGCACACCGTCACGGGCGGCGATCAATGCCGGCAGCAGGTCGGATTGCAGCCTCGGCATCAGCACCTGGCATTCGGGATCGCCGAAGCGCACGTTGTATTCGAGGAGCTGGGGCCCGTCCGCGGTGATCATGAGCCCGGCATAGAGCACGCCCTTGTAGGGCGTGCCTTGGGCCGCCATCGCCTCGACCGTGGGCGTGATGATGCGCGCCATGACCTCCTGTTCGAGCGCCTCGGTCATCACCGGCGCCGGTGAATAGGCGCCCATGCCGCCCGTGTTGGGGCCGGTGTCGCCCTCGCCGATCGTCTTGTGGTCCTGGGCCGAGGCGAGCGGGAGCGCGGTCTTACCGTCGACCAGCGCGAAGAAGCTCGCCTCCTCGCCGGCGAGAAACTCTTCGACGAGGAGATCCTCGCCGGCCCGGCCGAAGCGGCCGCCGAGCGCCTCGTCGACCGCGCGTTCGGCCTCCTCAATGGTCGCGGCCACCGTCACCCCCTTGCCGGCGGCAAGCCCATCGGCCTTGACCACGACCGGCGCGCCCATCTCGGCGATGAACGCCTTGGCCGGCCGGGCCTCGCGGAAGCGGCCATAGGCGCCGGTGGGGATGGCGTGGGCCGCGCACAAATCCTTGGTGAAGCCCTTCGAGGCCTCGAGCTGGGCGGCGGCGGCGGAGGGACCGAAGGCCTTGATTCCAGCCCCCTCGAGCTCGTCGACCAGGCCCGCGACGAGCGGCGCCTCGGGGCCGACGACGACGAACTCGATGGCCTCGGCGCGGCAGAAATCGACAAGCTTGGCCGAGTCGCTGGGCCCGATGTCAACGCATTCGGCCTCCTCGGCGATGCCGCCGTTGCCGGGCGCGCAATACAGCCGTTCGACCAACGGTGAAGCGCTGAGCGCCCAGCACAGTGCGTGCTCGCGCCCGCCCGATCCGACGATGAGGACTTTCATGATGCGGCCCAAGAGCGCTGAGGTGAGGACTGAAGCCCACCGGGGTTGTCGGCATTTTTGCCGGGCCTGTCAATTGTCGCGCCGGTTGGCGGGGTTTCGGCCATGCAGCCACTTTTGTATCATGGCAGGCTGCTTTGAGGCCAAAACGAGGCGCGTGGCGATCTGAACCCGATGAGCGATATCCATTCCGACAATGGCGGGGCGGCGGGCTCGGCCGTTTCCAACCTGCCCGAGTTCACCGTCAGCGAGATTTCGCAGGCGGTCAAGCGCACCATCGAGGGCGCCTTCGGGCGCGTGCGGGTGCGCGGCGAGGTGTCGGGCTTCAAGAGCGCCGCCTCCGGCCATCTCTATATGAGCCTCAAGGACGAAGCCGCCGTGCTGGATGCCGTGTGCTGGCGCGCCACCGCCTCGCGGCTCGCCTTTCCGCCGGAGGACGGCCTCGAGATGGTGTTCACCGGCCAGCTCACCACCTATCCCGGCCGCTCGAAATACCAGCTCGTCATCGAGGAGGTCGAGCCGGCGGGCGAAGGCGCGTTGATGGCGCTGCTGGAAAAGCGGCGCAAGGCGCTCGCCGCCGAGGGCCTGTTCGACGACCAGCGCAAACAGGAATTGCCCTTTTTGCCCGGGCTGATCGGCGTCGTCACCTCGCCGAGCGGAGCGGTCATCCGCGACATCCTGCACCGCCTCGCCGACCGCTTCCCCCGCCACGTGCTGATCTGGCCGGTCGCGGTGCAAGGCACCGAGGCGGCGGCCCAGATTGCGGCAGCGATCACCGGGTTTAACCGCCTCGCGCCGGGCGGGCCTGTGCCGCGGCCCGATCTTCTCATCGTCGCCCGCGGCGGCGGCAGCCTCGAGGACCTATGGGCCTTCAACGAGGAGATCGTGGTCCGCGCGGCCGCGGCGAGCGAGATCCCGCTCATCTCGGCGGTGGGCCATGAGACCGATACCACGCTCATCGATTTCGCCGCCGATGTGCGCGCGCCGACGCCGACGGCGGCGGCCGAGATGGCGGTGCCGGTGCGCGCCGAGCTCGCTATGACGGTGAGCGATCTCGAGCGCCGAGCGGCGGGCGCCGTGACGCGCCGCATCGAGGGGGCGCGCATCCAGCTTCTCGCCGCCGAGCGGGGCTTGCACTCCCCGCGCGAGCTCTTGGGGACCGCGATGCAACGCCTCGGTGACCTGACGGAAGATCTGCGCAAGGCGCTAGTGAGTGGGCTGGAGATGCGCAAAAGCTGGCTCGCCGAGGCCGCCGCGCGCCTCCATCCCTCGCACGTGCGACGCGAAATCAAGGCCGAGCGGAGCCATACCGGCGAGCTCGCGCGGCGCCTGGCGGCGGCCATGGCGCATTTACTGCGCGATTTTCGCACGACCCTCGACGGGCAGGCGAAGTTGCTCGACAGTCTGAGTTACGAACGAGTCCTCGAGCGCGGCTACGCCGTTGTCCGGGACTTGTCCGGACAGCCGGTGACCAGCGCGGCGGCGACGCACCCGGGGAAGGGCTTGGCCATCACCTTCCATGACGGCACGGCCGAAGCCCGCGTGACCGGACCCACGCCCAAATCGGCGCGGCCACCCGCCCGGCGCACGACGGACCGGCAAGGCAAGCTTCTGTAGGAGCGAACGGATGTGGGGCAGCGACCAGGACAACCCGCCGGCGCGGAAGGAAGCCAAGCTTCGCTACAGGCCCGGCGTGTTCGAAGTGATCACGCCGGGCAGCCATGTCGTGTGCGCGGTCACCGGCGCTGAAATCCCGCTCGACGTCTTGCGCTACTGGAGCGTGGAATATCAGGAAGCCTACGCCAGCGCCGAAGCGGCGCTGAAACGGGCGACGGAACGCCGCGCGCGCCGCGGCGCATGATCCGCATTCTCGCCGGCTTGCTCGTGTTGGCGCTCGCCCGTGCGCCGGCCGCTGCGGGCGAGCTTATTCTCGATGGCGACTTCATCCAGGGCGGACTCGTCGTGGGACAGACGGCGCCGGGCGCCGACGTCACGCTCGACGAGCGGCCGCTCAGGGTGTCCGCCTCGGGGATCTTCGTCTTTGGCTTCGGCCGCGATGTACGCGGCCCGGCGCGCCTGTCGGTGCGCTTCGCCGACGGCCGCGAGGAGGTGCGCGTTCTCGAGATCGCGCGGCGCACCTACGAGGTGCAGCGGATCGACGGGCTACCCTCCAACATGGTGAGCCCCTCGGCCAAGGAGCTCGAGCGCATCGGCCGCGAGGGCCGCATGATCGCCGAGGTGCGCCGGCGCGATAGCGGGCTCTTGGGCTTCGCCGAGGGCTTCCGCTGGCCGGTCGTCGGCACCATCACCGGGGTCTATGGTCCCGGAAGGATTCTCAACGGCGAGCCGCGCCGGCCTCATTTCGGCATCGACATCGCCGCGCCCGCCGGCGCGCAGGTTCACGCCGCCGCGCCGGGTTCCGTCGCCCTGGCCGAGGCCGATCTTTTCTTCACCGGGGGTACGGTGATGATCGATCACGGCCACGGCATGACGTCGGTTTACTCGCATTTGAATGGAGTGGGCGTGAGCGTCGGCGACCGGGTTGAGCAAGGCGATCCGATCGGCCGCGTGGGCGCCACCGGCCGGGTGACGGGCGCGCATCTCGACTGGCGCGTGAGCTGGTTCAAACAGCCGCTCGATCCGGCGCTGCTGGCCGGACCGATGCCGGCGGCGGAGTAATTCGGGGCGGGATGCTCAGTCGGGCCAGCGGCGGTGGACCCAGGTCCACTGCTCGGGCCGCTCGCGGATCCAGCCCTCGAGCAGCGCGTTGACCTCGCGCATGGTCGCGAAGGCGTCCGCGTCCGCATCGTCGGTCTTGGGCACGGTGAGCGGCGGAAACACGGTGAGGCGAAAGCGCACGCCGCCGAGCCGCTCGATCCGAGCCGGCACTATGGGACACTGGAAACGGCGCGCGAGCTGGGCGAGCGCCGGCGCGGTCATCGCATCGCGGCCGAAGAAAGGCACCGGGATGTCCTCGACAAGCGGGTTGTTGGCGCGCCGGTAGACTTGGGTCAGCTCGACGCCGCGCTGGACGCCGGCCAGCGGCAGGAGCTCCCAATTGGCGAGATGGCCGCCGAAGAAGATGCAACCGGTGCCCTCATCGCGCAGCCGGTCGAGGGTCTCGGTCCCGACCACCTCGACGCGTCCGCCGTCGGTGTAGCAGTCGATCTCGCCAAGGTGGGGGTACTCCGCCGCGACGCGGCCCAGGTTGTCCCACATTCCGCGTACGATGCGCTCGATCTCGGACTCCTCCATATCGGGGAAGGCGCGGCGGAGGTTGTCCCGCGCGCGCCGCGAAACCGGCAGGCGCGGTCCGAGGCTCCGCCCGAGCCAACCGCCCAACGCCGAGGCCCGTTCGAGGGTCAAACGCGTGAACAACGCGAACGCGAGCCGGACGGCGAACGCTTCGAGACGTTGGGGCCCCCCGGCCCCGGCCTCGCCGCCGCTGGGGCGCTCCGCCGACTGGGTTTTGCCGGCGTCGATGATCCGCGCTCAGGCGGTATGCAAGACCGGGTCGAGAACGCGATCGAGGGCTTCCGGATCCTCGAACTCGACGTTGACGGTGACCGGCGTGACCATCGCCCGCGCCTCGGCGGGCAGCCGGACGACGTCTTTCATCGTGGTGACGAGCTGGGCGCGCCTCTCGCAGGCCAGCTCCACAAGACGCATGATCTCGTCGGGGTCGTAGAAGTGATGGTCCGGGAACCCGCGCCCTTCGACGAGCCGACAGCCGATCGCACGCAACGTATTGAAGAACTTCTCGGGTCGGCCGATGCCGGCAAACGCGACGACGGCCTGGCCTGCGAGCGCCTCGGCACGGGGGTCGGGCACCAGGTGTGCGGCAAGCCACGGTGTCCCATTGCAGGGCTCGATGGCGGCCGCGCGCGCGACCGGGTCGTCGACGACGATGACGGCGTCGGCGCGGGCGAAGCCCCGGGGCGGCGCCTCGCGCAGCGGCCCCGCCGGGATGACGCGGCCATTGCCGAAGCCGTAGCCGCCGTCGATCACCAGCAGCGAGACGTCCTTGGTGAGCGTGGCGCTTTGCAGCCCATCGTCCATGACGACGATCTGGGCGCCCGCTTGGGCGGCGGCCCGGGCCCCCGCCGGCCGGTCGCGCGCCACCCAGGTCGGTGCGGCGGCGGCGAGCAGCAGCGCCTCATCGCCGACCTCGCGGGCCGTGTGCCGGGCGGGATCGACGGCAACAGGCCCGGTCATGCGGCCGCGATAGCCCCGCGTCAGGATGTGGACCTGCTTGCCGTGGGCGCGGAGCCGCTGGGTGATCGCGAGTGCCACCGGCGTCTTGCCGGCGCCCCCGACGGTCAGATTGCCAACGCACACCACGGGCACCGACGCCTTGACTGGATGTGTGATTCCGCGGCGCAGCTGTCCGGCGAGATCGTAGACCGCCGCTGCGGGGGCGAGCAGGGTGGCGAGCGAGCCGCCGCTGGTCCAAAACTCAGGCGCCCGCACGCTAACGGCTCCTGGCATCACCGCATGCCGGTGGTGCGGGAAGAAACGGCGCAATCTCGGCCATCACGCGATCGAGCACGTCCGAGGCCGCCGTCGCAACCGCCCGCGCCGCCTGGGCGCGTTGGATGCGCTTGTCGTCGTCGTTCAGCAGGTTTTCCACCGCGTGCGCCAACGAGACGGCGTCGCTCACCTCGTCCACGGCCTCGGCATTCCGCAAGGCGCTCATGATCGGGGCGAAATTGTCTGTGTGCGGGCCGGTAAGAAGGGCGCAGTCGAGGCGCGCCGGCTCGAGCGGATTCTGGCCCCCATGGGGAACGAGCGAGCCACCGACGAACGCGATACCGGCCAGGCGGTAGAAGTAGCCGAGCTCGCCGAGGGTGTCGGCAAGATAGACGTCCGTGGCGTGAGTGATCGGCTCGTCCCGGCTGCGTTGGGCCACGTTCAATCCTTGCGATCGCAGCCACGTGGCGATGGCACCGCCGCGGTCGGGATGGCGCGGGACGACGAGCGTCAGAAGGCCGGGAAGCGCCGGCTCAAGCGCCGCATGCACCTCGCCGGCGATGGCTTCCTCGCCGTCATGGGTGCTGGCGGCGAGCCAGCGCGGGCGCGTCAGGATCGCTTCGCCGAGGCCGGCGTCGCGGCAATCGTCGACCGGCAGGGGCGGGGCCGCATCCTTGAGGTTTCCCGGGCATCGGACCAGGCGTGCGCCCAATGCGGAAAGACGCTCGCCGTCGGCCTCGCTCTGCGCCAGGCACAGCGTGAAGCAGTGGAGCAGGGTGCGGGCCAGCCCCGACGCATAGCGCCAGCGGCGAGCCGAGGCCGCCGACATCCGGGCATTGACAAGAACCATCGGGATGCCGCGCCCGGCGGTCGCGGTAACCAAATTGGGCCAGAGTTCCGATTCTACCCACAACGCCAAGTCGGGCCGCCAATGATCGAGAAAGCGCTCGACGTCGCCCGGCCGATCGATCGGTGCGAACTGGTGGCGCGCACCTATGGGCAGACGCTCGACGCTCAAACGGGCCGAGGTCACGGTCCCGGTGGTGAGGAGGACATGGGCTGCCGCGCCCGCCGCGCACAGGCGCTCGATCAGCGGATAAACCGACATCGCCTCGCCGACGCTTGCGCCATGGACCCAGACGAGCGTCCCGGCGGGCCGTGCTTCACCGGCGTAACCGAAGCGTTCCCCGAGACGGGCCGGGTCCTCCTTGCCCTCCGCCAAGCGGCGGCGAACATGGCGGGCGAGCAGCGGCCCGCCGAGTCGGGTGAGCGCGCGGTAGAGGGTGAGCGCCGGCGTCCCCGTCATGGGTTGGACGCCCTCTCTGGCTGGAGCGGCTCTCCCGCGACGGTGCCGTGATCGGGAGCGGATGGGGGCGATAAGGGCTCCTCTGCGGCCAGCGGTTCCGGCCCGATCGGCTCGTGGTCGCAGAGGCGGTCGGCCTCGGCGCTGATCGCGTTGAGCTGGTCCTCGATCTCCCGGCGCGCGGCTTCGAGCGCCGCCTCATCGGCATCGCGCGCGATCCGAACGGGCGCGCCCCAGACGAAGGCGCCCCGGCCCCATGGCAGGGCGACGAGAAACCGGTCCCAGCTCCCGAGCACCCGGCGCCGGCTGGTCGCCGTCGAGACCGGGACGACCGGCACCCCGGCAAGCCGCGCCACGGTCACGATGCCGGTCGAGGCTCGCATGCGCGGCCCGCGCGGCCCGTCGGGCGTGATGCCGACATATTCGCCGGCCTCGATCTGGCGGACCATGACGCGCAGCGCCTGGGCGCCGCCCTTCTTGGGCGAACCGCGCACCGTTCCGAGGCCGAAGTGGCCGATCGTGCGGGCGATGAACTCGCCGTCGCGGTGCTGCGAGATCAGCATGTTCATCGGCGTGCCGCGGCGCCAGCAATAGGGCATCATCAGAAGCCGCCCGTGCCAGAAAGCAAGGATGAAAGGCTTGTTCTCGTCCCACAGGCGGGCCGGCACCCCGCCGCCCGCCACCTGCCAGCGGCTGGTGTGATAGACGAGGCGGATGTACTGGGCGACGAGCCCGCACACCAGCCCCCGCACCGCCTCGCCTCGCGACAACTGCTTGACGATTCCCATGACGGCCCCTTCAGCCGCCCGCCTCGGCGAGGGCATCGAGCACCACGGTCCCGCCGGCCTGCTCGGCGTAAAGCCGGGCGTAGGTGCCGCCTGTGGCGAGCAGCGCGGCGTGACGGCCCGATTCGACGATGCGGCCCCGGTCGATGACATGGATCTCGTCAGCCTCGACGATGGTCGAGAGCCGGTGGGCGACGACCAACGTGGTGCGCCCCTTCATCAGCGATCGGAGCGCCGACTGCACCTGGCGCTCGGCCTGCGAATCGAGCGCCGAGGTCGCCTCGTCGAGCAGCAGGATCGGGGCGTTCTTGAGCATGGCCCGCGCGATCGCAATGCGTTGGCGCTGGCCGCCCGAGAGCTTGACGCCGCCCTCGCCGACGACGGTGTCGTAGCCCTCGGGAAAGTCTTTGATGAAGTCGTGCGCCGCCGCATCGCGCGCTGCCGCGATGATCTCGTCCTCGCTGGCGCCGGCGCGGCCGAAGCCGATATTGGCGCGCACGGTGTCGTTGAACAGGGTCGATTCCTGACTCACCAGGGCGATCGCACCGCGCAAGCTCGCGATCGTCGCCGCACGAACGTCCATGCCGTCAATCGTGATGCGGCCGGAATCAACGTCATAGAAGCGCGGGATCAGGTTGATGACGGTCGATTTGCCAGCGCCCGAGGCACCGACCAAAGCGACCGATCGCCCGGCGGGCACCAGCAGATTGACACCGCTAAGCGCGGTCTTGCCGTCTTCATAGGCGAAGTGGACATCCTCGAAGGCAATCTCTCCACCGCTGACGGCGAGCGGCTTGGCGTCCCGCACCTCCTTGATCTCCGGTTCGATGTCGATCATGGCGAAGATGCGTTGGGCGGCGGCGAGGCCCTCCTGCAACGAGGCGTTGAGGTTGGCGAGGCTGCGGATCGGCTGATAGGCCATGATGAGCGCTGCGATGAAGGAGAAGAACGTGCCCGGCGACGTGGCCCCTTCAAGCACCCGCGTGCCGCCGTAGAAAATCACCGCGGCGACGGCGAGCGAGCCGAGCGTCTCCACGACGGGCGTCGCCAGCGCGCGCGTCTTCACCACCTTGAAGACGGCCTTCAGGCGCTCCTCGATGGCCGCATCAGCCCGCGCCGTCTCGCGTGCCTCCATGCCATAGGCCTTGATGTGCCGGGCACCCTGGAAGGCCTCGCCGAGGAGCGCGCTGAACCGGCCGGTCTTCTGCTGCGTTTCGGTCGAGGCCTTGCGCATGCGCTTGCCGAGATTGCGCATCGGCACGATGGCGGCGGGCAAGATGACGCAGGTCACCGTAGCGAGGCGCCAATCCTGGTAGAACATCAGCGCGATGAGAAACACGACCGTCACCGAATCCTTGGCGATGCCGGTGAGCGCCTTCGACACCGCTTCATTCAGCAGATTGGCGTCGTTGAGGAAATTGGCGATCAGCTTGCCGGTCGTGGTCTGGTGGAAATAGGTGAGATCGGCGCGCATGAGATGGGCGAAGAGATCGAGCTGCACCCTGGCGATGATGCGCTGGCCGACGGTTGCCATGAGGACCGCCTGGCCGTAGGTCGAGAGGCCCTTCACCAGGGCGATCACGAGCACCGCGAGCGGCACGATGACGAGCATGCGCTCGTTACGGTTGAGAAAGACCTCGTCGAGGACCGGCTCCATGAGCCAGGCGTTGGCCGCCGTGCTCGCCGCGACCACCGCCATGCACGCGGCGGCAATGCCCAGCCGCCGGAGGTGATGTCTCACATAGGTGCGGACGAGGCGGCCGAGAAGCGTATGGGTGGCGGTGTCGGAGCCGCCGGGGGAGCCGGTCTGGGCCGGCTCAGGAGCGGCGCTGGTCACGATCTGTTCTTTCCCACTTTCGCCGACCGTACCATGAGCGCGAGATGGCGGCCAAGAAGCGCGGAGACACATTCGCGCGCTGACCCGACGACGATCCCGGAACGAGTTGCTGGTTGCCGCGCCGGGGCGCTATTCTGAACCACCATCCGCGTGCCGCGACCACACGCTCTCATCATGGATATTGCCGCCTCCACCTGCCCCCACGATTGTCCCTCGACCTGTGCGCTCGAGGTCGAGCTGATCGATGCGCGCACCATCGGCCGCGTACGCGGCGCGAAGGAGAACAGTTACACCGATGGCGTCATCTGCGCCAAGGTGGCGCGTTACGCCGAGCGCGTCCACCACCCTGACCGACTGGCCGAGCCCCTGCGGCGGACCGGGCCGAAGGGCAGCGGCGCGTTCACGCCGATCGGCTGGGACGAGGCGCTCGACGAGGTGGCGGAGCGTTTCATTGCTGCCGCCCAGCGCTTCGGTCCGGTAACCGTCTGGCCCTACTTCTACGCCGGCACCATGAGGCTCGTTCAGCGCGACGGGATCGAGCGGCTGCGCCACGTCATGGGATATTCGCGGCAGAAGAGCACGATCTGTACGACGCTCGCGCGCTCGGGCTGGAACGCCGGCGCGGGCGCGTGCCTCGGCGTCGATGCGCGCGAGATGGCGGAATCCGATCTCATCATCGTGTGGGGCGCCAATGCGGCGGTGACCCAGGTCAACGTGATGACCCACATCGCCAAGGCGCGGAAGGCGCGGGGCGCCAAGCTGATCGTGGTCGATCCCTACCGCAACGCCACGGCCGAGGTCGCCGATCAGCACATCTGTCCCCGGCCGGGGACCGACGGCGCGCTCGCCTGCGCCATGATGCACGTGCTCTTCGCCGAGGGCTATGCGGACCGCGATTATCTCGCCCGCTACACCGACGTGCCGGACGAGCTCGAGGCCCACCTCAAGACCCGGACCCCGGCCTGGGCGGCCCGCATCACCGGGCTCAACGAGGACGAGATCAGCGCCTTCGCCCGCACCTATGGCCGGACGCAAAGGAGTTATCTCAGGCTCGGCTACGGCTTTGCCCGTTCGCGCAACGGCGCGGCCAACATGCACGCGGTCTCGTGCCTGGCCGCGGTGACCGGCGCGTGGCGGTACAAAGGGGGGGGTGCGCTCTTTTCCCAGGCCGACATCTACCATCTCGATACGACGCTGATCGAAGGGCTGGATGCGCTCGATCCAGGCGTGCGCGAGCTCGACATGTCGCGCCTCGGCCCGGTGCTCACCGGCGACCCGGCCGATCTCGGCGAGGGCCCGCCGGTCACCGCCATGCTCCTGCAAAACACCAACCCGATGATGGTGGTGCCGGAGCATCTCAAGGTGCGCGAAGGTTTCGCGCGCGACGATCTCTTCGTCTGCGTCCACGAGCAGTTCCTCACCGAAACGGCGAAGATGGCCGACATCGTGCTGCCTGCGACGACGTTCCTCGAGCACGACGATTTCTACGTCGCCGGCGGCCATTCTAACCTGCAGATGGGCGCGCGAGCGATCGAGCCCTACGCCCAGTCGCGGTCGAACCATGAGGTGATCTGCGCGTTGGCGCGGCGTCTCGGCGCCGAGCACCCGGGCTTCGAGATGACGGCGTGGCAGCTGATCGATACGACCCTCAAGCGCTCGGGCTACCCCGATGCGGCGGCGCTCAAGGAGGCGCGCTGGCTCGATTGCACGACGGATTTCGAAACCTCGCACTTCCTCAACGGCTTCGCGACGCCCGACAAGCGCTTTCATTTTGCACCCGACTGGCAGGCCATCGGCGCAACGGGTTCACCGATGCCACGCCTGCCGGACCATTTCGAGGTGATCGAGGAGGCCGATGCGGACCACCCCTACCGGCTGGTCACCGCGCCGGCGCGCAACTATCTCAACTCGAGCTTCACCGAGACGCCGACCTCCCAGGCCCGCGAGCGCCGACCGAGCGTGCTGTTGCATCCCCAAGATGCGAAGACGCTCGGGGTGGACGACGGCGCGTTGGTCGCCCTCGGCAACAAGCGCGGCGAGGTCACCATCCACGTCGAGCTGTTCGACGGGCTTCAGCCGGGGGTCGTGGTGGTCGAGAGCATTTGGCCCAATGCCGCGTTCGTCGGCGGCGTTGGCATCAACGCGCTCACCGGCGCCGATTCACCGCCCCCCGATGGGGGCGCCGCCTTTCACGACAACGCGGTGTGGATTCGCCCGGCCTAACGCGCTATCGCCGAACTGGTCCAAAAAGAGCGCGTGCAGGGCCGCGTTGGCGGCAATCACCGAGCGGTGGAGCGGCTCGGCCCGATTGTAGCGGTAGCGCTCGCCGGCGACGGTCGTGATGTGGCCTTTGGCCTCGGTCATCAGGAGATCGGCGGCGGCGAGGTCCCAATCGCTCTTGCCGCTGAGCGAGATCACGCCGTCATAGCGCCCGGCCGCGACGAGTGCGAGCCGGTAGGCGATCGAACCGAGGCCGGTGATGGTGGCGCGGGCGAATGCCTCAGGCTCGCGCGCCCGATTGATCCGGTAGGAGGTGGTGAGGAGCCGGGCGCCGTCGAGTTCGTGCCGGGCGCTCACCCTCATCGGTGCCGCGCCGAGCCACGCGCCGCCACCTTTGCTTGCGGTGAACAGCTCCTTCGTCGCCGGGTTGAGGACGGCGGCGAGGACCGGCCGCTCGCCCGCGACAAGGGCTGCGGAGATCGTGAATTCGGGCTTGCCCAGGAGAAACGCCCGCGTGCCATCGATGGGATCGACGATCCAGACGCGCTCGCACGAAAGCCGCGTCTCATCGTCCGGGCTCTCCTCGGAGAGCCAGCCGTAATCGGGCCGCGCGCCGTGGAGACGGGCCTTCAGGCCATCGTTGACGGCGATATCGGCTTCGCTAACCGGATGTAAGCGAACAAAAGTCTTTCAAAAGTTTTACGAAAGTCTTTCTAAATGGCCTGGAAAACGGCCTGATTTTCCGGCCTGTTTTCCCCTGGGATTCACCTCGATTCAGGGCCTGTTCCGTCGTGTGAATGGGACGGACGCGGTGGTTGGATGGACGCCATCATCACCTCGGACCCTGGCCGGTGCGCTGAAGGCTGATGTGGTTTGTGAGGGTGATGGTGAGCACGCCATTCTCGGTTGCGACGGCGAGGTCGCAACGATCTAACGTGCTGTGATCGCCGATGCCGGTATAGCTGTTCGCGGTTGCAACGCGGATCTCGGTTGGATCGAGGGCCTCGAGAGCGGCCTTGAGGTTCTTGGGCGTGACGGCGCGGCCGGTATCGGTTCCGGTGATGGTTTCGGTATCGGTGGCGATCTCGACGAGGCCGGCGCGGTCGGCGGTTGCGGTACGCCGTGCGAGCTGGCGGGCGGTGACGGCGCCCTCGCCGGTTCCACCTTCGGCCTCGGCGTCTGTGGCCTTGCGCAGGGCGCCGGCGGCGCTTGCGGTGGCATCGGGGAGATGGGTGCGGGGCAGCTTGGATACGGCATCGAGGGGCGCCGTCCCATCGGCGCCGCCGCGGCCGATGCGGGCGGGCGGTACCTTGGCGTCGGCATCGAGCTCGCAGAAGCCGTTCGCGGCGCCCCGCGCGCCGAGGACCGCCTTGAGGTAATCGATCACCTTCTTGATCATGGACCGGGCGTCAGCCGGGCTGTCGGCGCCGGCATCTAAGTGGTCCGTGCTGAGGTCGTCGGTGGGCCAGCTCATGGGATGTTTCCCTTTCAGGCGACGCCGTGAACGACGGCGTCGATGACGGCATCGGCGGGATTGCCATCGCCGTCGAAGATCTTGATGCGGGTGGGATCGTTCTTTGAGTCGAGCACCCAGGACCAGCCGGCTCCGACCGATTGCAGGGTAAGATCGATATCGGTGACCACGGCGAGGGTGGCCGGCACCTCGCGGCCCGCCGCGGCCGAGCCGGCCCAGTCCGAGGTATCGACATCGAGGAACTTCTGCTCGGCGGCGGTGCCGAGGAGCGAATAGCACAGGTGATCGAGGCGGAGCATGGTGGCGCCGTCGCCGGTGAGCCGCCAGCGGAGCTGGAGGTGGCGGGCGGTGAGGAGCGTGGCGGCGGCATGGTCGGTCCAGGCCGCGGCATCGAGTTCCCCGGCGGTCTCTGCGGTGCGGTATTGCAGGGTGGCATCGCCCGAGACCGTGGCGTCCCAGGAGATCGAGAGCGGCGCGGTGGCGCCGATGTCGATGGCCTCGGTGGTGTAGGTCATGGCGGTGACGCCGTCGCCGCCGTCGCCGAGCGCCCATGAGATCCAATAGTCCCAGGCGGTGAGATCTTCCCAGGTGTAGGCGCCGGTGGCCTCCAGCGCATCCATGCCGTCGTTTGAGCGCACGGCGTTCTCGCTGGTGCCGGGCCAGCCCAGGGCGGAGGGGCATTCCCACAGGAAGGCATCGCCGAGGCGGGGATCGGGGAGCTCGGCGACGATATGTGCGGCTGCGGCCGAGAGCCTGCCCGAGGTATCCTCGGCGCGGACGGCGAAGACGAAGCGGCCGGCGCGGGGATCGTTGGTCTCGTAGGGCGAGGAGGTCAACAGACCGTCATGCAAGGGCGTCATGTCGTCCCAGGCGGGCGGCGTGCCGCCCTGGACGGCCTCGGCATGGCGGATGCGGTAACCCGCGAGGTCAGGATCGGGCGGTGGGGACCAGCGGAACCGCCTGGTGCCGTCGCCCAGCGCATCGACCAGGAAGTTCGCGACGTTGTCCGGCGGCACCAACTTGCCCTGGATGGCGTGGTCGATGGTGAACGGCGTGCCGGCGGGCGCGGTCTCGGTGCCGGGGACGGCGGTGATGGTGATGGCGCCCAAGGGCGGCACGCGCCAGGTGGCCTCGGTCGCGCCGTCCGTGAGCCTGGCGACGGTACGGACGCGGCCGCCGTCGAGGGCGGCGCGGACGATGCCGCCGCGCCAGTCGCCGGCGACGGTGAGGCTCACGGCGATCTCGACGGCGTAACTGTTACCGACGCGGATCAGGGTCTCGGAGATCGCGATGTGCAGCACCCGGGCGGTGCGCCGTAGCGCGGGCGGCAGCGGCACCGCGAGGTCGGATGTGGCGGCGGCGTAATAGGCCTCGACCTCGTCGATGGCCTCGAGGCGGACGCGGCCATTGGCGGTGGGCTCCATGGCGACGATGCGCACCCGGGCGGGCGGCGCGTCGGCCGGATAGTGGCGCCACAGGGTATCGAGCGGGTTGGCGCCGTTGGCGTCCGGGGCCGCCGGCAGCGGGGTTGCGAGCACCACGATATCGGTCTCGCCTGATTCCCCGGCGCCGTCCGGATGATTCACGACCGTACTGTGCAGGGTTCCGTCGGGCAGGCGCAACAGCAGGTACTCCTCGGCGCCCGCGAGGGTGACGGGGCGGTTGATCTCGAGACGGTCGGCCGTGCCGCCGGTAAGCCGCCCGGCGGTGCCGCCGTCGATCAGCGCATGGGTCAGGTGAACCACGTCGCCCCGGGCGACGGCCATGCCCTCGGCGCCCATCTCCCACTTGAGGCGGCGGCGGTGATAGGTCTGGCGGGCGGCCTGGAGGTTGTATTCGGCGGCGGCCTGGGCGCGGGAGGTCACGCCGGCCAGCGTCAGCGTGGCGCTGGCGCCGGGGGCAGAGACGCCGGGCACGGTGCGGCGCACCGAGTTCCACTGCCAGTCGAGGTCGGGATCGATGTAGCGGCAGACGATCTCCTCGGCCGTCTTGCCGCTCGCGTAATCGATCTCGAACGAGCCTGCGACGATGTTGGCGGGCGTGATCAGGGCGGTCGCGGGCCTGCCCGCCTCGTCCCACACCACACCGAGCTTTCCGCTCTGCCAGGTCGGGCTGGCGCGGCCGCACTGGGCGATCAGGGTGAGCACCTCGGCATGAGTGGTGGTGCTGTCGATGACGTAGTCGCAGGCGAGCCCCTGGGCGTCGCACCAGGCGCCCCAGGTCTTGATCGCCGCGTCGTCGATGCGGGCATCGGCGAGGCCGGCGCCGGCGACGAGCTTGCCGTCGATATGGATGCCCTTGGCATACCAGCGAAAGAGCCAGGCCGGATTGCTCTAGGCCTGCGGGGCGCTCCACCGTGCCCCGTCCCACACCGGGATTTTCTGCTTGACCGTCGCCGAGAGCCGATCGAGGCGGCCGGAGAGCTGGCCCGAGGCGCGGATCTTAAGCGCGAGCCGGGTCTGGCCGGCATAATCGTCGGTATCGGGCTGGTAGGACCGGAGCGCCGCCCAGGTGATCTGATCGTGGATACGGTCGGAGGCCGCGGGCGCGGCGGTGCGGCGCACCCGCACCGTCCAGGTGCCGGGCGCAGCAAGATCGTAGGAGAGGGTCTTGCGGTAGGGCGTGGTGTCGGCATTCTCGAGGGTGACCGCGTGGCTTGTCTTCAGGCTTTCGTTGCCTTGCGGCCAGTACTCGATCTCGATGGCGACGGCGTGGCGGCCGACGCCGCCCTGATCGGAGATGCGGAACAGCGAGCCGGCGAGGTCGATGCCGATGCGCCTGGTCTCGGCGGCCGCGGTGCGCTCGATCCATTCGGTGTCGTCGAGCGCCGCGCCGGCCTCGCTGTCGACGTTGCCGGCGACCAGGGTGATGCGGCCCTGCGCATCGCCATACTGGGTCTCGACTTCTTCGAAGGCGTCCAGGGGCGAATCACCGATCTTGAGGGTGTCGATGGCGAGATCGCCGAGGCCGAAGTGGAAGATCTGGTGGAGGTACTGATCGTCGCCTGCGAACTCGGTGTATTCGGCCGCGCCGAGGTCGGGAAACACCCGGTGGGTGCCGACCGTCAACAGGAGCGGCTCATAGGCGCGCACGCGGTTGGCGCCGCCCGAAAGCGAATAGCCGGCTCGGCCGCGCCGCCGGCCGCCGCGGGCGTCGGTGCCGGGGGCAAACGCGGTGGCCCCAGCGCGTTGATAATGAGATTGCCGGCGAGGCTGATAAGGGCGCCGCCGATCGCTTGCTGCAGTACGCTCGCGCCGATGCCAAGCCCCGCGCCGGCGCCGGCCGGAATGCCGATGGCCGCTCCCAGCGGCCCACCGAAAGCATACGCCGCCACCATGACGGCGATGGTGAGCACGGTGCGCAGGGGATCGGAATCGCCGCCGCCGTCGCGCAGGGTGGCCCGGAGCGTGACGATGTCGCCGCCGGCAAGCACCGTGGCCTCCCACGCCATGGGCGGCACGGTCCGGCCGTTGACGGCGGCGGCGATGGCGCCGCCATCGAGGCCGAGGCGGTGCGCCTCCTGCGCCGCGAGGCCGGCCAGCGTCTCGCCCGGACGCACCGCGACGCGGCGCGTCTCGCGCGCTTCCGCGGTCAGCGGGTGGGGCCAGAGATCGGTGGTTACATGCCCTTGAACGGGCCTTGCAAGGGCCTTGCCGGGGCCGTTCACAGCCATCGGTAGGCCCCGGCGGCCTCGAGGCCGTGAAGGTGGAGCGCGCGCAAGGGATGGAGGCAGACGCCGATGCCCTTGAGACAGTGCAGCACGTGGGGGACACCGGGCTCGCACCACACCCCGATATGGTGGCCGAGGGCACGCTTGCGCCCCGCCGCCCGCATCAGCACCGCATCGCCCTCCCGCGGCTCATCGGCTGGCGCCGCGAACCGGCCCTCGAGCGCCGCGATCTGGGCATCGCGTGCGCGCACGCCCGCGGCATGGGCGGGCAGGACAAGATCGACCCCGAAGCGCTCGCGCATCACCAGCACCACGAGATCGGCGCAGTCGAAGCGGCCTTCGATGTAAGCGCGACCGACATAGGCTTCCGCCCAATGCCGGTTTGGTGATTGCGCTACCGCTTCGCTGCTGGAGCGCATCAGAACAGCCCCGGCGAGGTCTGCGGGTCGTGGCGCCGCGTGACGGCGGCGCGGCCCAAGAGCGGATCGAAACCGAGCCGGGCGGTAACGCGCTCCTGGTCGAGGCGGACGTGGGCCACGTCCATGGTCATCTCCCATTCGGGCGTATCGGCATCGCCCGCCACCACCTGCATGACGCGCACGGTGGCGCCGGCGCCACCCTGCGCGGCCTCGATCCACTGTGTGAGCTCGCGCCCGACATTGTCGATGACGAGATCGGCCCGGGGCGCCTGACCCTCGATGTCGTCGGCGAAGCGGGCGCCGAAGCGCAGGCCCACATAGGTCCGTCCCTCGATCACGTGGTCGGCGGCGTCGTTGACGACGCGCACCGGTTCGGCAATCGCCGGATGGAGGATCTCGATCGCGGTCAGCACTACGGTCTCGGGCGCGCTCGCACGAAGCGCGTGGACGTAGGCGTTGGGGTCGCGCAAGCGCAGCCCCGCCCGCCCGCCCGCCTGCGTTCAGCGTCGAGCCGGGACGAAGGCGTTGATGGAGTCCGGCGCTTCCCGTGAGGCGCCCATCCGTCAGCGTGGCGCGCAAGCGCAGGCGCTGGCGGAGCCGGGCGCGGCCGCCCAACCGGCCGTGTCCGGCCAGGGTGGCGGCGAGACGCAGCGGCGGCGGCCGGGTGGTGAACTCGGTGAAGTCGATCCGTGAATCGGCCCCACCCCATACGAGGGCGGCATGCACCGGCTCGGTGCCGCGGCCGGCGTCGGCCTTCCAGTCGGTGACGAAGGACAGCACCTCGGCGGCGTTGGCCGGCAGAAAGTGATAGGGCTCGGTGGTATCCCCGATCGCGATGGTCAGGCGCCGGTTCCGGAACTGGACGCAGAAGCGGATATCGCACTCGGCCGCGGCCGTGAGCTCGTCGACCTCGGAGGATTCGTGATCCAGCGTGTTGGAGAGATTGATGAGGACCCGCCCCGCGTCGTCGCGCAGCCGGATGTTTCTGGGCCAGGTCGGCCCTGTGCCGTCGATGATCTCGGTCGCGATCGGAGGATCGCGCGCCGCCGGCCGGATCGTCAGGTCGCCGGCAAACCGGGACGCCGGCGCCGAGCAGCGCCAATAGCCCTGGCTCTCATCGCCGAGGTTCATCGTCGCATCGAAGAACGATTGACCGGGCATGGCCGGATGGGTGTCCTAGACGTCGGTCTCGAGGTTGACGGCGAGCGTCCCGGCCGGGAAGGACACCTCGACATGGGGGGCCGGCGCGGACACGTCGCTATCGAGTGCGAGCGAGGCGAGCAGGTTGCCCGCCGCGGCCTGGTCCCACAGCCCGACATGGGTCGGGTCGCTCCAGTCCACGGTGCGTTCGGGAAACGCGATATCGTCGACGTTCGAGGCCTCGCCCGTGGCCGTGTCCACCTGCCAGCCGGCGGCGTTGACCGGAATCCTTGCGTAACCGCTTTCCGTGAGCTCGTTGGCGGCGTCGGGGTCGGCGGTGTGCAGCGCGACGTAGAGGACGCGGCTGAACAGCCCGCCCTGGAAACACCGCTTTTCGCCTTCTGTCTTCAGTCCCATGTCAAACTCCGGTTTCGATGGTGCGGTCCATGTAGCCCTCGAGCTCGCAGGTGAGCTCCCAGCGCCGCCGCCCGCCGCGCACCAGGGCCCGATACTGGATGGCGCCGGCGCCGCCGCGCACGCGGGCCTCGCGGGTGATCCCGTCCTCGGGGTCGGCCCATGCGAACCAGCGGTGAGCGTGTTTGGCGGCCCATTGGCGAAACCGTCCGTAGGCGTCGTCGTCGGCTAAATGCGCCGTGATACGCCGCGCCGTCAGCGCCGCCGTGTAGCGCTTCTCCTGGCGCACCAGGCCGTCGTCGAAGGGTGTGCGGGCGATGTCGGCGTCCTGCCGCACACCGTAGCCGTCGGCCGCGATCGCGGCATAGTCGGGCCAGGCGGCCATCAGATCCCGGCCCGCCTGATCCCGTAGGCGCCCTCGAACCCCTGGCTGATGGCGCCGTGGTTCTCCAGGTCGGCAAGAAAGATCGTGACCACTGCCCGCGCGCCGTCGAAGCGCACCTCGCGGTCGATCTCCTGCTGAGGCGTGCCCTGGTTGACGAACTTGATATCGATAGCGGGCGGCTGGCCGAGCGCTTGAGTCTCGGCGCGCGACAGGATGCGCTCGCCGGTCTGCGCGATGATCGGCACCTCGTCCGGCCGGAGCATGCCGGCGAGCCCGCCGCGGTGATAGCGTGGCGCGTGGGCGAAGACCTCCGGCGGCAGGTACCGGCGCACGCCACCCAGGCTCCCGGCGATGCCACCGGAATGTCGCATCGGCGCCGGCAGCGGGGCCGAATAGACCGGGATCAGGGGTGCGGTACCGGGCGCCGCCCCGGCGTAGGGCCCGCCCGGGCCCGGGCTGAAGATGCCCTTGAGAATGCTTCCGAGCGCGTCCGCCAACGGCCCGGTGATCGACTGGCGGATGGTCATGCGGGCGATGTCGGCGATGATTGAGTCGACCAGGTCCGAGAAAGACAGCTTGCCGGTGCGAACGAAGGCGACCAGCGCGTCCTCCATACCGCTGAATGCGCGCGTGGTCGCGTCTTCCATCGCCGCGGCCGCGTCCGTGGATTCGTCCGCCACGTCCTTGAGGCCCCGGATCACCCCGTCCTGCCAGTGCTTGGAGGCACGCAGCCGTTCCTCGGCCTCCTCCGCCTCGACCCGTCTGAGCCGCTCGGCGGCGATCGCATGGGCTTGGGCCACGCGCCCCGCGTAGTCCTCGTGGCCCGCCGCGCCGGCCTCCAAGGCCTTGAGGGTCTCGGCGAGCCAGCGCTTGATCTCGGCGCGGGCGCGCTCATAAGGCGAGACGAGCGCGAAATCGGCGGCCCGGATGTCCTCCACGGCCTCGAGGTAGTTGGCGCGGGCCTCCTCCCGGGCTTTCGCCAACGCCTGGGTCTCGGACTTGACCGCCTCGAGAAGGTCGAGGCGGCGGGCCAGGGCGAGCAGCTCCTCGCGTTGTTCGGCCGTGGCCTCCTTGAACCGCCCACGCTCGAGCTCGTGGAGTGCGGCCTGCTCGTGGCCGAGCTCGCCATGCAGTGCGAGCGCACGCTTGAGCTGGTCTATGTACCTCTCCGCCTGCTTGTCCGATGCCGCCGTTCCGTCGGGGTCCGCGGACGACCCGGCGACGGGTTTGGCCCCGGCCAGCGGGTGCGGCGGCACGGGGACGGTCGGCTCGAGCTCGGATTGATGCGCCGCCGCCGCGGCCAGGCGCCGGATCTCGGCGTCGATCTCCCCAAGCCGTTTCTCGATGCCGTCGAGCTCCCGCCGCCGCCGGGCGATCTCTTCGTTTTCGATGCCCACGCGCTCCAGGCGGCTGATGATGGTCCGCAGTGAGTGCGCTCTGCGCTCGTTCTCATCGCGTAGCCGCTCGAGCCGTTCGATCTCGCCGTCCGAACCCGCGCCCGCGGCGAGGTACGCCGCACCGCCGCCGATGAGCGCGCCTGCCGCCGCCCCCTTCGGACCGAGGAACGAGCCCAGGCGTCCGCCCACATACGCCCCTCCGATGGCGGCCACGAGGTCCTGGTTATGCTCGATCCACCCGGCCAGCTCGCGGGTGAGATCCACCGCCTCGCGCAGCCCGTGCACGAGCGCCAGACCGAACTCCTGAGCCGCCTCGATGGTCTCCGGATCGTCGAGCAGCGCCAGCAGGTCCTCGATCTCGCCGCGGAGCTCGTCCATGAACCCGGAATCACCCGCCACCCGGGTGCGGAACTGGAACCAGCGATCGGCGAACATCGACATCAACCCAGCCCAGGTGTCGGCGAGCTCGTCGGTGGCGCCGCGGAACTGTGAATCGGTCTTCCGCCACTCCCGAAGCAATTGCTCGCGGGTCTGGGCCGCCGAGTAGCTGACCCCGGCCTGGAAGCCGAGCATGGCGAGAATGCCCCGCTCGCGGAACAGATCGGCCGCCGCGCAGCACACCGGCGAGCTGGGTCGCCGATTCCATGATCTCCTCGTAGCGGAACGGCACCCGGCCCGCGAACTCGGCGGCGTCGCGGAACAGAAGGTTGGCTTCTTCCTGGCTGCGCAGCAGCACGCGGAGGCGAACGGCATACTGCTCGGCGGTGGAGGCCGCCTGAATGAACGAGCGTGCCAGAAGTGCCACGCCCAGCCCGGCGATGACGGTGCGCAGGCCGACGAGCTGGCGCCGGGCGCCGGCCATTCCGGTGGCGCCGCGCTCCCAAGCCGAGGCCAGCGAGCGGGTCTGGCGCGCGGCCCGCGCCGAGGTCTGCCCGGTGCGCGCCAAATCTCGGCGCAGGCCGCGGATCTCGCGGGTGGCACGGTTGAGGTCGGTGCGCACGCGCAGTGCAAGCTCGAGATCGCGGGCCATCTAGCCGGTCACCTCAGTCCTCGCCAACCGTGCCGCCCATGAGCATCACGCACAGTGTCCGTGCAAGCTCGGTTGCCTCGCTAACCCGGCGGTGTTCGGCCTCGCGCCAGAACAAGACGATCTGGCGCCAGGTCAACGCCGGCAGAGGTCGTGATGTCCGCGTACGTGGCCGGCGCGGACGAGCGAATCGAGGACGCGAGCGAGCGGAACAACCTCGCCATCTCCGCATTCTCCACCGCCCCGGCGATGACGCGGCGGACGAAAAAAGGGGCGTTGGCCTGCCACATGGCGAGCGTGAGAGCGCGGCCGTCGGCATCCGAAAGGGAGGCGAGCCAAGTGGCCTCGCGGCCGCTCGCGCGGGCGACGAGGTCGAGCCAGATTTCGGGATGTTGCCCGATCACGGCTTCGATCGCCGCGACGCCGATCTCGGCATCGTCGGTGCCGTTCGCGGCAGCGCGCTCCGCGAGCGCGCTCAGGATCTCGATCAGCGGGCGTGCCGCGGCCTGGGCCTCCAGGCCCTCGCGGAAGCGGAACTCGCGCACGATCAGCTCCACGGCCGCGCCGTTCTCGGGATCACGCACCGTGACCTCGACATCGGGGAACAGCACCGCGAGCTCGTCCACCGCGCCGGCCTCGGCCGCCTCCGTACTTTCGATGGCCGGCGCGGTCTCCGCCGAGGCCGCGGACTTCTCGGCAGCCATCAGACCGCCTCGCCGTCGATCAGCAGCGCGGCCTTGCCGGCGCCGGGCTCGAGGATCTCGGCGGTCAACTGGATCTGTTGGTCGCTGTCCCGGTTCATCAGGCCAATCTCGCCCGAGGCGCCGATCGAACAGAGCGGCGCGTAGTAATCGCGCCCCTTTCCCGCGACCGGGGTCTCGATGTAGCGCAAGGCGGCGCGGATGTCTTTCAGACCGCCAGTCTTGACCAGCTTGCGGGTCGCCGCGACCGGCGTGTAGTCGACGAGAATGGCCGCGCCGTCGGCGATGTCGCCCCCCGGCACGATGTAGAGGCGGCCCCGTTCGGCATCGACCGTGTAGTCGTCGCCGGCGTCGTACGTGGTGGGGCTCGACTCGTCGGTGTCGGTGACCACGGTTTTGGCCGCCGTGGCGTCGATGGCGCCGATGCCGGTAGGCTTGTCGGTCTTGACACCCAACTGATACCAGCGGCCCTTCCTGACCGCGAGTGCCTCGTTGGTCACCTGGTTGACGGCGTCCGTTATGTCCTCGACCTCCGTGCCGCCGACGAACAGCGCCAGGTTGTCGTGGCTCATGTCGTGCAGCGTGATGCTCATGGAGCGGTTGATCGAGCGCACCGCGTCGACGAGCTTCCTGGCCACTGGGCCGGTGCCGGAGAACACCTGAACGCGCTCGGTGGTCACCGAGAGGCTGGCGCCGACGCCGTCGCCGAGATAGCGCTCGCCCGCCGTGCCGTCGTCGCCGTCGCCGTCGAGCAGGTCGATATAAAGCTCGCCCGCGCCGATGACGATGTTGTCCGTGTGTTTCTTGGTCGTCGCGCTCATGTTCCCATCTCCTTGTCGCCGCGGCCGGCCTTGGCCCGAACCGGCTCGAAGCACCCCTCCGCCTCGAGCCTCGCGATCTAATCGGGCCGGAGCCGCACCGTCTCGCCCGGCGCACGCTCGATGCCCGCCTGGACAATAGGCTTGGCCAGGACCCTCTCCTCGCGGGTGTCGGTCTTGCGCATCATGGTCGTCTCTCCCTCTTTCACGCCCTGAGCCTCGCCGGCATGCCGGCGTCACGGACGATGCCCGCCGTCCACCAGCGCAGGTGGTATTCGTCGCGCCACTCGACGCGGCCGCCGTCAATGCCGATCAGAAAGCCGCGGCGGAACTGCAACACCTCGCGGGCGCCCTCCGGCGTCCAGCCGGCGAGCGCCGCGCGCGAGGCGGCCAGGACCTCGGAAAGCTCGTCGCGGGTACGACCGCCCGTGCGGTCGTTGGGTGCCGACAACAGCGTCTGCACGCCGATCGTCGCCGTGGTGTGCTGCGTCGCCTGGATGGCCGGCGCCACGCGGTCGGTGGCATCCTCGGCAACCGGTAGCACGAAGGCCGCCGGTGTCCGGGGCCAGGACGAGAGCGCCGCCACGTCGAGGGCGCCCAGAACCTCTCGGTAGATGCCCGTCTCCTCGAGGCGGGCGATGATCGCGTCGACCGCCCGGAACTCGATCGCCCGCGCCGTCACGACACCGCCCTCTCGATGGCGCGGGAGACAATGCGCAGGATCGAGGCCCGCTCGTCCGCGTCGATACCAAGAAACGGCCGCGCCGGGATGGTCGATCCGGGGTGGTTAACTTGAGCAACCGGGTACCAGGCGCCGGGCCAATAGAGCGCTTTCTTGTGCCTGGGCTGGATCGTGCGCGGCGCCGTCTTGCCGCCGAACTGATGGATCGCGGCATAGGCCACATTAGTGCCGACCTCGACGGAATCTCGCGAGGCGCGATGGGTGATCGAGGCGCGCAGCCGGCCCGTATCGGTCAGCGTCTGGCCGCCCTCGGTCCTGGCGCGCGCGCTCGGCTTCCATGGCACGCCACCGGGACCGCGCTCGCGATCGAAGCGGTCGATCACCGAGGTCGTGAGCGTCTGGCCGATCTCGTCCATCTCGGGCCACAGATCGCCGAGCGTTGCGGTCAGGCGCTTGAATGCCGCCTGCAGCGCCGCGTCGTCGGTCTGGATCTCGATCCTGATCCCGGCACCGGGCATCTCAGAGACCTTGCAGGTTCTCGGGCGTCATCGTCGGTGGCGATGTCCGTGAGGCTCGCGCGGGCCAGTTCGGCGCGCGCCGTTACCGCCTCCGGCGCCTTGTCGTCATAGAGCCGCTCGCGCGCCAAATCGCAGGCCACGGCCGTCAGCAGCGGGTAGCTGCCGTCCGGCAGCGGCGCCTCGAAGGCCTCGCGAAGCATTGCCTCGATCGCTGCCGCGGCGTCGGCGAGCGCCGCGTCCATGCGCGCCGCGCCGTCGTCGCCGGTGTCGGCCAGGCGGGCAATCTCGTCGGCCCCGAAACGGGCCTCCAGATCGGCGCGGGCGGCGTAGATCATGCGGCAGCCCTACCCGCGCGCCGCCTGATGATCTGTCCAAACCGCGTCGCGCTCGGCCGCCGAGATATCGTCGAGGCCGGTGGCCGCTTCCAGCGCCCGCACCTCGGGCTTGCCCGACTTGGTCCAATGATCCGGGTTGCCCGGCACGAGCCCGGCGATAGCTGCCAGGATCGCCAACCGGCGGTCGTCGCCTGTTGCGGTGTCTTCCGGATCGGTGTCTAGCGGGGCCTCGGCCAACTCGGCGCTATCGACTGGCGCCTCGGGCGTCTCGGGCGTCTCGGCCGCGCCGCCCTCGATCGGGGCACGGGCGGTCTCCTCAGGCAGAACCGCGGTCTTGCCCGGCGCGATGCGGGTGCCGTCGTGATAGATGTCCCAGACGGCTCGAATAGCGATCTCGTTCATGCGCCGTCTCCTCAGGCGACCGCGTCGGCGAACAGATAGCCGGCGCGGCTGGCGACGATCTGCTCGTCGCAGCTCTCGACCACACGCACCACGTAGCTGCCGTGCGCGCCGATCTTGGGATCGAAGCCGGTATAGACGGTGCGGCCGGGCAGCGCGGTGTCGCCGCCGCCCGTGCCCGCAGGCACGTATTCGGCGGTGATGCCGAGCGCCGGCGGGCCCTCGGCCCCGGCCATGGGATCGGCGCGGTACAACAGCGCATGCTTGCCCCAGACCCGGGCGAGGCTCGCGTCCTGACCCCGCGCCGCGGTGTTGATCCAGGCCTGGCCGACGACGATGTCTGTGAGCTCGAACAGATCGGCGACCTCCTCGCGGAGCGCGATGCCGGCGTCGGTCTGGCGCCGGCCGAGCGCGCCCACCACCTTCTTGTGGGTCCTGAGCTTGGCCCACACCTGGGAGCCGAGCACCATGCGGTTGGGCTTGGCCACCATGCCCTCGACGGCATTGACGATGGCCGTCACCGGGTCGGAATCGGTATCGCTCCACTGGCTCGTGCCGGCGAGCGTCGACTTGTTGCCGATCGGATAGGTCTCGGCCTTGAACACCAGCTCGGCGGCCCGTTTCTCGCGATCGATCATGAGGAGATCGGCAAGCGTCATAGAGGAGCGGTCGCGGGGATCGCGTACCGTCTGCGGCGCGTTGTCCACGTCGTCCTTGGGGATCGCGTCCTCGAGCCCGAAGTCGCGGCAGACGCCCGCCTTCTCATCCGCGCTCAGGTGGATCATGGTGGGCGAGGAACGCCGGCCGACAAGGGTGTCGGGCACTGAGAAGGATTCCTCCAGCGGATAGCTCGTGTAGCGGTACTCCTTGCGGGCCACGCGCACGCGCGGAAGCACCCGGTCGGCGACATACTCGACGTTGGTATAGCCGACTGCGATCGCGGTGCGTTCGAAGTCGACCGGATAGGTGGAAGGAAGGTCTGGCATGTCCGTCTCCTTAAACGAGGCCGGGCTGGATCAGCACGCGGATGAGATCGCCGGCGGCGGCCGCGCCTTGCAGCGCGATGCCGACGGTGCGCACGGGCCGCCGCCAGGTCACCAGCAGGCGGTCGCCGTTGGTGGCGTCGGTGATACGGATGGTGTCGGCGGCATGGATCGCGGCGTTGGCCGTCCGATCGGCATAGCCGTCAGCCAACTCGACCACCGAGACCAGCTCGTCGGCCGGTTTGATTCCTGTCGCTGTGATGTCGGTATTCGCCGCCGCGCCGGCGATCGCGGCCTGGAACACGGTCGCGGTCTCCGCCTCGGCCGCCTTGCCGTCGCCATCAGCGGTAATCAACGCGCCGCGGCTAATGGCCCCGCCGGCCTCGGCCTCGGCAATGCCCGCCAGATGCACGTCGATGCGCGCATTCGCGGCAACGTCAAGCACGGCGGTGATGCCGATCAGGTCATCGCCCGCGCCGGTGGCGGGTTCCACCGCGGTATCGGTGGCGCCGAACTTGACGATGCGGCGTTTCTTGACCGCGGCTTCGGCGGTGCAAGTTCTTGGTCAGCAGATAGTCCATGTCAGCCCTCTTGGTGTCCGGCCACCTGGCGCACGGCGCGGTCGATGGTGAGGGCGCCGGTCGTATCGGCCGCCATCAAGGTCCTGGCCTCGCGTGCCACCTGGGCGGGGTCGTTCGCATCGACCGGCCCGGCGCCGCCGGCGGTCTCGCCGTAGTCGATGCGTTTGGGCAGGCGGGCAAGGAAGCTTGCGAAGTAGGCCCTGGGCGTTTCCGTGGCCTCGGCACCGCCCGCGGCGAAGGTGATGGTCGCGTCCTCACTGTCCGGCAGCACCGCCATGAAGCTGGCCAATCCGTCCTTCTCCGCCGGCAGCACCCGGCCCGCGGCGACGTGCGCCTCGAGCTCGGCCCCGGCAGCACGGCGCCGCTCCTCGGCCGCGAAGGCCGCGCGCTCGGCCACGAGCGCCGTCTCGCGTTCCTCCAGTTCCCTGCGTTCGGCCTCGAGCTTCTCCCGTTCGGCCGCATCGGCGGCTGTCTTCTTGTCGTCTCCGGACATCTCGTCCTCCGTCTTGGTGTCGGTTCCGGCGGCTGCCTCATTGGCATCGCCGTGCTCGTCGTCTGGTTCGGGTGCGGTCTCAGCGGCCGTGCCGGTGGCCGCGAAGCTCGCTGCGCCGGAGCTTTCCCCGGCCTCGCGGAGCGCCTCGGTCTCCCAATCGGGGATCAGACCGTCCGCCTTGTCCTGGCCGTCGCGCTCGATGATCCACTCGCGCAGGCGCCGCAACGTCCGCGCGATCACGCCCCAGTTCTCTGGCCCAGGGGCGGCGAAGCTGTAGGTGTGCGTGGGCGCGCCCGAGAACCGCGTTGGCGCCAGGCCGCTTACCGCCGGCGCCGCGCCCCCGAGAAATCCCAGATGTTGCAGCCGGAAGCCATCGCCGCCGTCTTGCAGCGCGACCGAGCGGCCCGCATAGCGGCCCGCCTCGACCGCCTCGCGAAAGGCCGGGTCGAGATCGCGGAGCTTCGCCTGCAGCCGGTCACCGGTGCGCCGCAGCGCATCGATCCAGCCCCAGGCCGGGGCGTTCATCTGCGGGTGCCCCACCACCACCGGCGCCGGATCGCCGCGCTCGTGCGCGGACACGATGGCGTCGAGGTCGCCGGCCGACCAGGTGCGCTCCCGACCCGCCGAATCCCGGTGGGTGCCGGCGCGGAAGACATCGATCCAGCCGTCGAGCGCGCTCATGACGTGGCTACGGGCGCGCAGGTCGCCCCCGCCCGCCCCTCGGACAGGAGGTCGTCGGGGCGGACGGGAGCTTCCGGCGGCGGGCATTCGGTCACGGGAAAGCCGTTCATGACGGCGATCTAAACCGATCCCGCAGCGTCTGTGCAGCGGACCATGGTCCGCTGCAACGAGATCGCCCGATCTGCTGGAATGGGACGCTTAAGCCCCCTTGACCGGCGGGCCTGGCGTCACGCGCCGGCCCGAAAAAGGCGGGGGCCGGGATGTTGAAGCATCCCGAGCCGGGAGATTTGAGCTCCCACGACCGCAACCGGCCGCATCGCGGCCGTCCCGCCCCCCGAGGGGCGGGAGCATTATCGTGGGAGAGAGCTGTGGCGCGGAAGAGGAAACGGATTCCCGGTCCGCTCCGGGAGATAGTGCCCGCCGAGCCCATCGCGCCCTGGTTCGGCGGAAAGCGCTATCTCGCCCGCCGCATCATCGAACGCATTGAGGCCGTCCCGCATGACTGCTTCGCCGAACCTTTCGTCGGCATGGGCGGTGTCTTTCTAAGACGATCGAAACGGCCCAAAAGCGAGATCATCAACCTGTTCCGCATCATGCGCGAGCACCCGGACGAGCTCGCCCGTCAGTTCCGCTGGGTCATCGCCTCCAGGCGGGAGTTTAGGCGTCTGCTCGTGGTGCCGCCGGAAACCCTGACCGACGTCCAGCGTGCCGCGCGCTTCGCCACCCTGCAACGCCTCGCCTTCGCCGGTGTGCCGGCGACAAGCGGTATGAACATGACTGCTCACCACCCGGCCAAGCTCACCGCCCCACGGATGCAGCGCCTGATCGAGGCCGCGCACGAGAGGCTCCAGGGTTGGAGTGACCCCCTAAAAGTGGTCCAGATTTGTTAAGAGAGTGGAGTGCGCCCCTATGTCCGGACAGGATCACTCGGCGGCCTTGACCGTATGCCGGGCATGTTGATCCTCGAACTGTACCGGGCTCAGATATCCGAGCGCGGAGTGGAGAGGTCGTGAGTTGTAGACCTCATCGATGAATCTGGGAAGGTCTGCGGTAACGTCGTCGAAAGTCTCGTATTCCATGAGATAGACTGCTTCGACCTTGAGCGTCTTCATGAAACTCTCAGCCATAGCGTTCTCGTAAGGGTTGCCACGCCGGCTCATCGAGCCGATCAGCCCATGTTTGGCGAGCAGCTTGCGATAGTCTGCCGCTGCGTATTGCGATCCGCGATCCGAATGGTGGATACAGCCCCTTGGCGGCTGTCGTGACCGGACAGCGGCCTTGAGCGCTGCCAAGGTGAGCCGCGTATCGATCGAGCGGCTGATGGCATAACCAACGACGCGGCGTGACCACGCATCGAGGATGACGGCGGCATAAACGAAGCCAACGGCGATCGCGACGTAGGTGATGTCTGCGACCCAGAGCTGGTTCGGCCTGTCGGCCGTAACGTCCTTGGCGCGGTTGGAGAAGATCGGACTATCGTGATCGCTGTCGGTTGTGGCGATGAAACGCCTGCGACGCTTGGGCTGTAGGTCGTGCTGGCGCATCAGACGGCGGATCTTCTTACCGTTGACGACGATCCCCTGATGGCGTAGCTCGGCCCCGACACGTCGATAGCCGTAAGCCTCAAACTCTTCGCAGATCGCCGTGATGCGGGCGACGATCTCGGTGTCGGCCTCGGTCGCCGGCGTATCGTAGTAGGTGGAGCGCGGCAGGCCCATCAGACGACATCCTCGCGCGATGGTGAGCCCACGGGGCCGGCAATCACGGACGTAGTCGCGCTTCTCGGCCGTGGTGCGCTCTTGAGTGCCCCTTTTAGAAACTCGATCTCCAGCGCCTGCCGGCCTACCAGGCGCTCAAGGGCAGAGATCTTCGCCTCAAATTCCTGGAGAAGGCCGGCGGCCTCCACGTCTTCGTCAAACGCGCCGGCTTCGAGCTTCGACACCCAGATGCGGATCAGGTTGCGCGAGACGTCGTGGCGCCTGGCCAGCCCGTGAAGGGTCTCGCCTCCGAGATATTCCTGAGCAACCTGTCGCTTGAACTCAATACTGTAGGTTCGGTGCTTGGCCATGGCTTCCATCCTCTGAAAGCCCAGCATTCCCGGTCAATTCCAAACGTGCAACCTGTCCACCCTCAGGGGCGCACTCCAGAGTATGGCGCATTTTGCCCCCTCGAAAGGAGGACAAAATGAGCCGTAAACGCTACACCCCGGAACAGATTATCAGCATGTTGCGCGAAGCCGAGGTGGCCTTGGCGCAGGGCCAGTCCGTTGGTCAAGCTTGTCGCACGCTCGGCGTATCGGAGCAGAGTTACTATCGCTGGCGCAAGGAATATGGCGGCCTTCGTACTGACCAGGCCAAGCGTCTGAAGGACCTGGAGAAGGAGAATGGCCGTCTCCGGAAGGCGATCTCGGATCTGACGTTGGATAAGCTGATCTTGAAAGAGGCGCTTGAGGGAAATTGCTAAGCCCCGCCCGTCGCCGGCAGTGTGTTGATCATCTCCAGGCCGAATTGGGAATCTCCGCGCGACGTGCCTGTGCTGTTGCAGGCCAACATCGCTCAACCCAGCGCAAGAGACCCCGTGGTCGGGATGATGAAGAGACACTCACGGCCGCGATCATCCGCTTGGCCAGCCAGTATGGCAGATATGGCTATCGGCGGATCACTGCCTTGCTCAGGACCGAAGGTTGGCATGTGAACGCCAAGCGGGTCCAGCGCATCTGGCGGCGGGAGGGGCTGAAGCTCCCACAGAAGCAACCGAAACGGGGCAGGCTGTGGCTCAACGACGGATCCTGCATCCGTCTGCGGCCGTGCTGGCCCAATCACGTCTGGTCCTATGACTTCGTCATGGATCGAACACACGATGGGAGGAAGTCCCGCATGCTCACCGTGATCGATGAGTTTACCAGGCGGTGCATGGCCGTTGTCGTCGAGCGAAGATTGAACTCGGACAATGTACTCCATTGTCTGACCGGGCTCTTCGTCCAACATGGCCCGCCGGATCATATCCGTTCCGACAACGGCTCAGAGTTTACCGCTCATGCCGTCCGCGACTGGCTCGGCAGGATCGGCGTCAAGACCCTCTATATCGAGCCCGGGTCACCTTGGGAGAACGGATACAACGAGAGCTTCAACTCAGAGCTCCGGGACGAAATCCTGAACACGGAGATCTTCTATACATTGAAGGAGGCCAAAGTGCTGATCGAACGATGGCGGCATCACTACAATACCATCCGGCCGCATAGCTCGCTCGGATACAGACCGCCGGCCCCAGAAACCATCTTGCCAAACGTTGAGGGGCCAACCTACGCCGTTGAGGGGCTACGGGTGGCCCATCAACTTAACCCGCGCCAAACTCTAACTTAAGCGCTGCGGAACCTGTCAACGACTTTGAGACACCGACGGTTTCTATTTACTGACTCGTTTCTCCTGTTGTGGAAGTGGCGGGTGGGTTGATCCAGACGGCTTCGGGAAGCGGGGCGGGTTTCGGGGTGCCGTGGACGAAGCGTTCGGGGTGAAGGGCCCAGGCGGCTTGCAGGGTACGTCCGCGCTGAGCCAGCACATCCGGTGCCCGGTGATGATGGACATCATCGGGGGTGAGCATCGCGATCCCGGCATGGCGGTGCTCGGTGTTGTACCAGGGGAAGAACGACCGGCAGAAGGCGATGGCGGCGGTAATGTCTTCGAAGCGCCCAGGGAAGCCGGGGTGATACTTCAGGGTCTTGAACTGCGCTTCGGAGAACGGGTTGTCATCGCTGACCTGGGGGCGGCTCAGAGAGCGGGTGACCCCGAGGTCGGCGAGGAGTTGGGCGGTACACTTGCTGGTCATCGGCGCGCCGCGGTCCGAATGCAGGGTGAGCACCTGGGGCTCGATGCCTTGCTTGAGACAGGTTTCCTCGATCAGCGTCGCGGCGAGCGCGGCGTTCTCCCGATCGGCAACCATCCAGCCCACGACGCAGCGGCTGAAGATGTCGAGCAAGACATAGAGGTAGAAGGACGTCCAGCGTTTGGGCCCCCGGAGCCGGGTGATATCCCAGGACCAGGTCTGGTTGGGGCCCGTGGCCACCAGCTCGGGCTTGGTGTAGCAGGGATGACTGCGCTGATTGCGCCGCTCTCGCACCGGCTGGTTCGCGGCCAGGATCCGGTATATCGTGCGCTCGGCGCACAGATACTGGCCTTCATCGAGCAGCGTCGCGACGACCTCGGCCGGTGACCGGTCGACGAAGCGCGGGCTGGCGAGCACGTCGAGGACGTGCGCGCGTTCGGACGCACACAGGGCCCGGGCGGGCGTAGGACGGGGCTGCTGATGCCCGGGAGCGGGCCTCTGACGACGGTAGAAGGAAGCCCGTGGCACCCCCAGCGCTCGGCACGCCGGCGCCACGCCGACCTGCGATGCGAGCGGCTGGACGGCCATCAGCAGTCCTTCCCGTGTTCGAGGCTGAATCCCAGCAGCCCGGCAACTTTTCCCTGGACGTCCAGGATCGTATGGGCGGTGTGCAGCTCCTTCTCCAGCCGAGCCACTTTCGCCTCGAGCTCGTGCACCTTCGCGCTGAGGGGGTTGCGCTCGGCGGGCTTCCGACCGCGTTTGCTCGGGGTCAGGCCTTGAAGCGACCCTTCACGCCGCGCCCTGCGCCATTCCGTCAGATGGGAGCTGTACAGCCCCTCGCGGCGAAGCAGCCGGCCCACCTCGCCGGGCTGCGTGCAGCTCTCTGCCTCCTCCAGAATCCGCAGTCGATACTGCGCGGTGAACTTGCGCCTCTTCGGCTTGGCCACGACCTCCGGGTCCGGCGTTGGCCGCGCGTGGCTGGCTCCGGCTCCGGGGGCCTCGTCGCGACGCTCCTCGACCCCCAAGGCCGGAGCGTCCATCTCTTGCAATGTCATCGATTCTCTCTCTGCGGTCATTGGTATTCACCTCCACCGCCCTACAGTAATTCCAAGGGGCGCCGGTGTCTCAGTGAGGTTGGCAGAGAGGGCTGGACCACTAATCGGGGGCAGGCCAGACGCCCCCGCGAGCTCGGTCTCGACACCGAGATCCGGCGCGCGCTCCAGATCCGCGTGACCGGCAAGCCTTCCAGCCGCGACATGAGCGCGGCCGCGCTGCGCGGCGTACTGGCGGAGATGGACCGGCGCCCCGGTGCCGGACGCAACAATGGTCGCCGCCGCGACGGTCTGCCCGAGGGTCCGCACACCGGGAAGCTGTGGGCGCTGTGGCTCTCTGGCTGGCCGGAGTGGTGGCGCGGTCCACCGAGGCGGCGCTGGTTGCCTTCATCAAGCGTCAGGCGGGGTTGGACGCGGCCGCCTGGGCGCGCCGCCCGGAAGACAGCGCCAAGGCGGTCGAGGGGCTCAAGGCGTGGCTCGCCCGCGAGGCGGGCGTCGATTGGTCGCCCTATGCGGCCGCCGATGGCGAGGGGATCGACAACCCCCCCGCCCGGGTGCTGGAATCGCAGTGGCGCATCCTCCACGCTCTCGGCATCGCCAAGATCGACGATCCTGGCGCGCTCGCATCCTATGCCGCGCGCCATGCCGGAATCGCGCGCACGATCTCCCATACCGATCTCGAGGCCGATGAGGCCATCGCCCTGATCGCCCATCTGGGCCAGCGCATCCGCGGGGCGAAGGCGGAGGCGGTTCATGGCTGACGGCACCAAGATCGAATGGACCGACGCCACCTGGAATCCGATTACCGGCTGCAACGTTGTCTCGCCCGGCTGCACCAACTGCTATGCCATGAAGCTCGCGGGCGGGCGGTTGCGTCATCACCCGAGCCGGGCCGGGCTGACCGAGGCCAGCAAATCGGGGCCGGTCTGGAACGGCAAGGTCCGGCTGAATGCGGACTGGCTCGATCAGCCGCTGCGCTGGGCCAAGCCGCGCCGCGTCTTCGTCTGTGCCCATGGCGATCTATTCCATGAGTCCGTGCCGGACGAATGGATCGACGGGGTGTTCGCGGTCATGGCGCTGGCGCCGCAGCATCAATTCCAGGTTCTGACCAAACGGCCGGCACGCATGCGGGAGTACATGGCCTCCATCGACAACAACGATGGTGGACGTCTCCACGGCTTTCGCCACGCCCTCGTCGAGGGCATGGCGCAGAAAATCCACCACGAACGCACAGGCGAAGACCCGTCACTCTGGTTGGCGGTGCACCTTCCGCTCTCGAATATCTGGCTCGGCGTATCCGTCGAGGATCAGGAGCGCGCCGACGAGCGCATCCCGCCGCTACTTGAGACGCCGGCGGCAGTTCGGTTCATAAGCGCGGAACCGATGTTGGGGCCGATCGATCTCCTTCCGTGGATCAACCGCCTCGATGTAGCGACCGCAGGGCTTCTCGACGACCCATTGGCTGCCACGCTATTGGGCTCCGCAATGCAGAACCTGGAGCAATTTCAGGCAGTCTCGGCGCCGATCCACAAAGAACTCGATTGGGTCATCGTCGGCGGCGAGTCTGGTCCGGGCGCTCGGCCGACGAACCTGGCGTGGGTGCGTTCGATTCGCGACCAATGCCAAGTAGCCGGGGTGCCGGTATTCATCAAGCAGCTCGGCAGGTATGCCTATGAGACGCAACCAGCCGAGGGGCGGCCGCAGGGCGCAGACTACGCACTCGCCAACCTTGGCGCCGAGCACCCACAGCGCAAGTGGTTCCGTGGTTGGACCCTCATTCACAACGGGGATCGCTCGGACTGGTATCGGTATTTCCACGGGCGCGACCGCAAGGGTGGCAACCCCGAGGAATGGCCCGAGGATCTCCGCCTCCACGAGTGGCCCGAGGACAAGGCGGAGACGGGCGGATAGTGCCCGGCACCCCCCATCTCATCGGCAATGCGGCGCTCTATGAGGGCGACTGCCTCGGCATCCTACCCTGCTTGCGCGGCATCGATCACGTCATCACCGACCCGCCCTATGAGGACGTGCTGCACGCTGCGGTGGGGCGCATTACTCGCACGGACGGCAAGGCCCCGCCCCGGGGGCCGGACTTCGCCGGCATCGATGCCATCCGCGCCGAAGCCGCAATCAAGATCGCCGTGGCCTCGAACGGCTGGGCGCTCGTGTTCACCTTGGCCGAAGGCGTGCGCGCCTGGCGCGACGCGTTGCAGGCCGCGAGCGCCCGCTGGGACACCGTGCTCTGCTGGGTCAAGCCCGACGCCGCGCCACGCTTCAACGGCCAGGGTGCGGCGCGCGGCTTCGAGTGCATCGCCACCGCCTGGTGCGGTTCGGGCCACCGGCATTGGAACGGCGGCGGCCGGCGCGGGGTGTTCACGCATGCGACCGCGAAGGGCGGCCATCCCACCGCCAAGCCGGTGTCGCTAATGATGGAGCTCGTCGCCCGCTACACCTGGCCCGGCGATCTCGTCTGCGATCCGTTCATGGGCGCGGGCGCGACCGGGGAGGCGTGCCTCAGGCTCGGCCGGAGGTTCATCGGCATCGAGATCGATCCCGGCCATTACGCCCAGGCCCGCGATCGCCTGGCGGCCGTGGCGAACGAGCCGCCCCTGCCGCTCCCCACGATCACTCCGGAGCAAGCGGCCCTGCCGCTGGGATGCGCGTGAGTGGTGGGCCCGCGCCACTGCCGGGCGTGCTCGCCGAGATCGCCGAAGTCGCCGGCCGTGCCGCCGCGCTCCAGATCGCGCTCGCCCACGGCGGCGAGGATGCCTTTTATATTCCGCGGCCCGAGCATCTCGGCCCGGACCACCCTCTGACCTCCCTGGTCGGCGCGGAAGCCGCCCGCGTCATCGCCCGGCGTTGCGGCGGCGGGCCGGTCTACATCCCCCGCGCCAGCCGGGCGCTGGCGCCCTGGCTCGCCGGGCAAGGGCTCACCACCGCCGAGATAGCCGCCCGTCTCGGGCTCTCGCGGCGCACCGCGCGCCGCTACCGCCGCCATCACGCATGACGCCCCAGCGGACCATGGTCCGCTGCACGGGCGCGGCCGGCTCTGTTCTTATCCGGCCATGAGACGGGCCAGCCTGATCCGCAACCAGTCGAGCGTGCACGGCACCATGGGCGTCCTGACGGCGGGCGAGCTGCGTCTGCACACCATGGAACCGCCATGGCGGGACAACCGGCGCAACCGCTCATGCATCCCGGAAGGCGCCTACGAGGTGCTGCCGCACCTCTCGCCGCGCTTCGGCTGCTGCCTTCTCGTCGCCGGTGTCGAGGGCCGCAGCCACATCCTGTTTCACGCCGGCAATGTCGGCGGCGATGTCGACGCGGGGCTCCACACGCACACCTTGGGGTGCCTGCTGCCGGGGCTCCGATCCGGCCGCCTCGCGGTCAAGGGCCGGGCGCAAAAGGCGGTGCTCTCATCGCGCATCGCGCTGCGCCATCTCATGGCCTCGGCCGCCGGCCGGCCCTTCGAGCTGGAGATCGTCGTCCATGCTTGACGCTCTGCTTTCGATCCTGACCGGTGGCGCCACGGGCCTGCTCGGCACCGCGGTCAGCTTCTTTACCAGTTACGTCCAGGCCAAGCAGCGCCACACCCAGGAGATGGACCTGCGCCGGCTCGACCTCGAGATCAGCCGGGCCGAGGCGGCCTCGGCCGAGCGTGTCGCCGCGATCGAGGCCGAATCGGAACGCGACCAAGCCGCCTGGTCGGCATTGGAGGCCTCCTACCGCACAGCCTCGCGGCGCTGGTCGCGGGGCGACAGCAAGTGGCTGGTCTTCGTCGACGTGGTGCGCGGCCTGACCCGGCCCGGTCTCACCTTCCTATTCGTCGGCCTCGTCGGCGCCATCTACTTCGCGCTCGGCGGCTCGGATATGGAGACCATCGATATCCGCCCGCGCATCATCGATACCGTGCTCTACCTCGCCACCACCTGCGTCTTGTGGTGGTTCGGGGCGCGCCAGCTCGCCAAGCGGGCGGAGGCCGGATCGTGACCGGCATGGAGATCGACGTTTGGATCATGCGCGCTGCCTTAGCCGCGGTTATCGCCGCCTGCGTCGGGCTGTTCGTGCGGCTGCGCAAGGTCGAGACCGGCCGCGCCGTGGCCGACGAGCGGATCGACAAGCTCCAGGGCCGCGACGGTGGCGTCGGCGCGATCGCGGATCTGCGCGTTCAACTCGATGCGGCGCGGCGCGAGGTCCACGAACATCGCCTCTGCGTCGCCGAGCATTACGTGCGCCGAGACGACTGGGTGCCGACGACCAGCCGCGTGATCGGCCTCCTCGAGGACCACACACGGATGCTGGCGCGGCTCGACGAGCGCACCCGCGCCCGCGGCGCGCAACAAAAGGAAACAGGCGATGGCCAATAAACACCCCCTGATCGACGCGGCGATGCTGCCCGGCGCGCGGTGGGACATCCTGCGTACGCTCCGGGTCGGCGGCCACCTCGGCGCCACCGAGACGCTGATCCGCGACGTGCTCATCGCCGGCTATCTCGGCGTCACCAAGCTGTGGATCAGAGACCAGCTCGCCTACCTGGAGACCCGCAAGCTGATTGCCATCGATCGCTCCGAAGTTGAGCCCTGGCGCGCCACGCTGACCCGCCACGGCTACGATGTCGCCGACTATTAGGTACCGTGCGAACCCGGCATCCGCCGGCCGCCCAGACCGCACCAGGAAGACTGATGCCGCGTCGCGCCAAGGTTCTGGCGCTGCCGCGCGGATTGCGCGCTCGGCTCGACGCGCTGATCGTCGAACGCGGTTTCTCCGGCTACACCGAGCTTGCCGACTGGATCGCCGAACAGGGCCACCCGATCGGTAAATCGGCGTTGCACCAGCATGGCGCGGCGCTGGAGAGGCGGATCGAGCAGACCCGTCTGGCCACCGAGCAGGCGGAAGCCCTGCTGGCGGCCGCACCCGACGATGCCGGCGCCCTGGCCGAGGGCGCGCTTCGTCAGGTGCAGACCCTTATCTTCGATCTCCTGCTCGCCGCCGAACGGGGCGACATGAAGCAGATCACTGCTGCCGCCCGTGCCCTTGCCGAGGTCGCGCGGGCCTCGATCTCAATCCGCCGCGAGCGCCGTCAGGTTCTGAGAGAAGCGGTCCAGGCCGCCGGCAAGGCCGCAACCAAGGCCGGTCTCACGACCGATACCGCCGCCGCGATCCGCGCCGCCATCGAGGGCGCTGCGTCATGAACCGCACGCTGTTGCCCTACCAGGCGCGCTGGGTCGCCGATAAGGCCGGCCTCAAGGTGATCGAGGAGTCGCGCCTCATCGGGCTCTCCTGGGCCGAAGCCTACGACGCCGTGATGCACGCCGGCGAGGACCGGGGCAACGTCTATTACCAGTCCTATAACAAGGACATGACGCGCGGCTTCATCGACGATTGCGCGGCGTGGGCGCGCACCCTCGATGCCGGCGCGGAGGCCGTGGGCGAGACCCTGATCCGCGACGGTGCGCGCGACGTGCTTGCATACCGCCTGGAACTGGCGTCGGGCAAGGAAGTGCTGGCCATGACCTCGGCGCCGCGCGCCTTCCGCTCCAAGGGCCGGCCGGGCGATGTCGCCGTCATCGACGAGGCGGCTTTCGTCGACGACCTCGATGAGGTCTTGAAGGCGGCGCTCGCCTTCCGCCAGTGGGGCGGTCGCGTGCATGTCCTCTCGACCCACAATGGCGAGGCCTCGCCCTTTGCCGCGTTGGTGCGCGATATCCGTGACGGCGTACGGCCGGGAAGCCTGCATACCGTAACCCTCGAGCAGGCGATCGCCGAGGGGCTGTACAGGCGTATATGCCGGGTCACCGGGCAGGCCTGGTCGCAAGAGTCCGAGGCGGCCTGGGAAGCGGGCCTACGTGCCGGGTACGGCGTTCACGCGGCCGAGGAGCTCGACTGTATTCCGTCCGCGGGCGCCGGGGCCTGGCTCGCCTGGGAGCTGATCCGCGCCGCCGAGGAGGCGGCCGCGGGCGATCCGGACGCCTATGCCGGCGGGCCGGTCCATATCGGCGTCGATATCGCGCGCCGGCGCGATCTCTGGGTCGCGGCCGTGATCGAGACCGTGGGCGATGTGCTGTGGTGCCGCGAGCTGGTGGTCCGGCAAGGTATCACGTTCTCCGAACAGCGCCAGATCGTCGCCGCGCTCGATCACCGCTACCGGCCGCTGCGCATCGCCGTCGATCAGACCGGCATGGGCGAGGCCGTGGTCGAGCAGCTCCAGGACGACCTCGGATCGCTCCGCGTCGAGGGTGTGCTGATGACCGGCCCGCGCCGCCTCGATGCCGCCACCAGCTTACGCGAGGCGATGGAGGACCGGCAATTGCGCATCCCCGCGGATGATGCACTCAGGCGCGATCTGCACAGCATTCGCACCGGGGCCGGCTCCACCGGCGCGCCCCGGCTCATCGCCGAGCGCGGCACGACGGACGGTCATGCAGACCGCTTCTGGGCATTGGCACTGGCCTGCGCCGCCGCGGCCGATGGCGCCGGGCCGTTTACCGCGCGCACCACCGATGACCGCTACTTCGGGCTTGACGCCTATGGCGATGGCGAGGGCCATGCCATCGACCGCCGCCTCAACATCGTCAACGGCGGCACCGACTGGAGCGGCTGGCACTGATGGCCCGCACGCCCGCGCGCAGAACTCCCAAGCGCCCGCTGCGCGGCGAGGTCGCCGCCACCGGCGGTGGCATCGAGACCGCGCTCTCTCCCTTCGTTACCGCCACCGGATCGCCCCAGCATATCCTGCGCGGCGGCGGCCCCGCGGCCTGGCGCAAGACCCTGCGCGACGAGAAGGCTGCGACCAGCCTCGCCCAACTGCTCGACGCCGTCTCGGCCGTCCCCTGGCGTATCGAGCCCGGCGGGCCGGGCCGGCGCGATGCCCTTGCCGCGGAGGATCTCGCCGAACAACTGGAGGCGATCGACTTCGATACCGCCTTCCGCGAGATGGCCCATGCCGTCTGGTACGGCTATGCGATCGCCGAGATCATCTGGTAGCCGACGCCCGGCCGGGTCGAGATCGACGCCATCCGCCCCCGAGCGCTTCCGCTTCGGCGCGGGCGGGGACCTGCGCCTGGTCAGCCGCACCCATCCCCGTGGCGCGGCCGTGCCCGCGGCCAAGTTCTGGCTCGCCCGCATGCCCGCCGAGCATGGCGGCCAGGCCCACGGGCCCGGCGCCGCCCGGCTCTGCTTCTGGCCGGTCTGGCTCAAGCGCAACGGCATCCGCCACTGGGCCGTGGCGCTGGAGAAGTTCGGCTCCCCCACGCCCATCGGCAAGCACGGCCCGAATGCGCCGCGGGCGGAGATCGACCTCTTGCTGGAGACCCTGCAACACCTCGCCCAGGGTGGCGGCATCGCCATCCCCGAGGGCCAGGAGATCGCCTTCCTGGAGGCCACTCGCCGCAGTGGCGGCGATCACGTCCAGTTCTGCAAGTACATGGACGCCCTCATCGTCGAGGCCGTCCTGTTGCAGACCGCCACCACCGAGATGGGCCCCTGGAAAGGTACCGCCGATGTCCAGAAGCTGGTGCGCGACGAGCGCGTCGTCACGCTCTCGCGCATGATCTGCGCAGGCCTCAACCGCACCGTCGCCCGCTGGCTCACCGACTGGAACTTCGCGGGCGCCGCTTACCCCAAGGTGGTGCGCGAGATCGCGCCTCCCGAGGACCTCAACGCCCGCGCCCAACGCGATGAGATCATCGCCCGCATGAGCGGGATGCGGCCGACTCTGCGCTACATCGAGGACACCTATGGCGGCGAATGGGAGGACGCACCGGCGCCAGACGCCGGCGGGCGCTTCGCCTTCGCTGAAGCCCACGGCGATGCCATCGATGCCGCGCTCGCCGCGGAGCCCGACGACTGGCAACCTCTCATGGAGCCCCTGATCGAGCCGGTTCTGGGTGCCGTTCGCGGCGCGGATGGCTTCCGGGACCTGCGCGGCAACCTCGGCGGTCTCTACGGCCGCATGGACGAGGCGCCGGTGACGACGAAGCTCCACCGCACCGCGTTCTCGGCCGAACTCTCGGGCAACGCCGTACTGATCGACGACGATACTGGCGAGGGTTGAGCGTGCCTCGACCCGAGATCCTCGATCTCCCGCCCTAGGAAGCAGTCGCGCACTTCCGCGCCAAGGGCTTCCATGTCGGCTTCGACTGGCGCGATACCGACGCCTCAACCCACGTCCGTTCCTTCACCGTTGCCAAGGCCATGAAGCTCGATATCCTCGAGGACATCCAGCGCGCCATGGACGCGGCGATCGCCGAGGGCCGGACCTTCGAGTGGTTTCAAGACAACCTGGAACCCACCCTGCGCAAGAAGGGCTGGTGGGGCCGCCAGCGGATGGTCGATCCCGTCACCGGCGAGGCCCGCATCGTTCAGCTCGGATCGCCCCGGCGGCTCCGCATCATCCTCGACACCAACCTCCGCATGGCCCACGCCTACGGCCGCTGGCAGGGCATCGAGCGCCTCAAGGAGCAAATGCCCTACCTGCGCTATGTGTCGGTCCGGGACGCCCGCACCAGGCCCGAGCACGCCCGCTGGCACGGCACCGTGCTGCCCGTCGATCATCCCTTTTGGCGGACCCATTACCCGCCCAACGGCTGGCGCTGCCGCTGCATCGTGCAACAACTCTCCGACGACGATCTCGAGCGTTACGGCTACAAGGTCTCGTCCGGCCCGCCGCCCGGCTCGCAACAGACCCGCCCTTGGGTCAACAGGCGCACCGGCGAGCCGGCCCGCGTGCCCGTCGGCATCGATCCCGGCTTCACCCACAATGTCGGTACCGTCCACCCCGGCCGCGAGGCCGCAGACCGCCTGATCGCCAAGATCGGGTCGGCGCCTGAGGACCTCGCCCGCGCCGCCACCGGCACGCCCTGGCGCACCCCGCTGTTCGCACGCCATCTCAGCGGCGCTTCCGACGGCGACTGGGCGGTTGCGGTGCTCCCCGACGCGGTCAGGAAAGCGATCGCGGGGCAGTCGAGCACCGTACGATTGTCCGGCGAGACCGCCGCCAAGCAGACCGTCCGCCACCCCGAGATCGCGCCCGGCGACTACGCCCGCATCCAGCGCATATTCGACGAAGGGGAAGTGTTCGCGACCTACGGGAACCAAGCCGCCGGCTTCCTCGAGCAGGATGGCCGCCTCTGGCGTGCCGTGGTCAAAGCCACCGAAGACGGCAGCGAGACGTTCCTTGTCACCCTGCACCGGGCGCACGACCACAACTACCGCAACGCACGGCGACGCTTCAGGCTAGCAGGCTGCTGAAAAAGTCATCATTGCCGGGCCTTGAACTCGGATTCATCGCCGAAATGAAATGAGATTTCGTGTCTTAGGGTGAAACCGTCTTCAATCTCGACCGATCCGATGCCCTGGGCTTCATCCAGTTCGATGATCTGCCACTTTGCGGTCAGCGGCGTGCCGGCATCGCCCGTCATGTTGGCGCCTCCGCCAGCAGTCTGGGTAGTCGGACGAGGTTGTAGGCGGCCAAGGCCAGGGTGAACGAAGCGTCGACCCGGTGGCGGCCCCGGAATTTGGTCTTGCTCAATCCCGCGCTCGTCTTGACCCAGCCGAAGACCTCCTCGATGCGCTTACGGCAACGTTGGCTGACGCCGTAACCGGGATGGCGCGTCGTGCGCCCGTCTATCTTGGTCTTGCGCCGCTTGCCGGTCTTGGTGACGTGGTCCTGGACGGCGATATGGGGGGTCACCTTGCGGTGCCGCAGTTCCTCGACAAAATCCGCGACGTCAAAACCCTTGTCCCCGCCCACCGTGATCCGACGCGGGCCGCCTCTACTCTCCACCGGGCGATGCCTGTCGATCAGATCAAGGGCGGCTTCGCGTTCCGCCGTGCCCGACGCAATGGTCACGCCGCCGCCGACTGCCAGACCATGGCGGTTCTCCGTCAGCGCATGGCCCATGTAACACAGCTTGCTTTCCCGGCCATTACCCTTGCGATAAAGCCGGGCGTCCGGATCAGTGGTGCTTGCATGGGTCGCGTTCGAGCGTTTCTCGCCATGAAAATCCCGCTCGGCGTTGCGCCCCGATCCCCCGTCGCCATCGTCCTCACCTTTGGGACGAAAGCTCTTCATCGACGCCCAGGCCTCGATCAATGTTCCGTCTACCGAAAAATGATCCCGGCTCAATAGTCCCCGTACCTTGTGGTGCTGGATAACCCCCGCAAGCAGCTGCGCCGAAACCTCCGCCTCCAGAAGACGGTCCCGGTTGTGGCAGAACGCGCTGGCGTCCCACACGCCATCGTCCAGCCCAAGCCCCACAAACCAGCGAAACAGCATGTTGAAGTTTAGCTGCTCCATCAGCTGACGCTCCGAGCGGATCGAATAAAACACCTGCAACAGTAACGCTCGAAGAAGCTTCTCCGGCGGGATCGATGGGCGACCCATGTGGGAATAAAGCGTCTCGAACTCCGAAGATAGAGACCCCAATACGTCGTTCACGATCTCACGGATCAGACGCAGCGGATGATCATCCGGAACACGCTCTTCCAAGTCTACGTAGCTGAATAAATTGCCACTGCTTTTATCTCGACCCCGCATGCCATCCTCCATCACCCGAAGGAATCACAGAATCATGTCACAACTGCAAATGCGAGGACTTTTTCAGCAGCCTGCTAGAGCATTTTCTGAGCTGACGGATTCTTTTTGGGATTCCCATGGGATCGAATTTCTGATTCAAGATGTGGGCTGGTGGAGGAGGCCAGCCTGCATGACGAAACCTCTTTCCAATGATCTTCGAGAACGGCTTGTATCGGCGGTTGACAGCGGCCTGTCGCGGCGCTCGGCGGCGCGCCGCTTCGGGGTTGCGGCCTCGACGGCGATCAAATGGGTGAATCGGTGGCGGCGGACGGGCGATGTCGGGCCTAGGCCGCAAGGCGGTGACCACCGCTCGCACCGGATTGAGGCCCATGCCGAGGAAATCCTGGCGCTGGTTGACGAGACGCCGGACATCACCTTGGGCGAGATCGCGGCACACCTGGACGCGGGGCATGGCTTGACGGTGGCCCAAAGCACGGTCTGGCGGCTGCTCGACCGGCACGGCATGACGTTCAAAAAAAACCGCGCACGCCTGCGAGCAACAGCGAGCTGACGTCCTGCGCCGCCGGCAGGCCTGGTTCGACGCCCAACCCGATCTGAAGCCCGAGCGGCTGGTGTTCATTGACGAGACCGGCGCTTCGACCAAGATGGCCCGGCGTTACGGCCGGGCGCCACGGGGCGAGCGTTGCCAAGCACCGGTGCCTCATGGGCACTGGAAGACGACGACCTTCGTTGGCGCGCTCCGCCTTGAAGGCATGACCGCGCCCATGGTGCTCGACGGTGCCATGCATGGTGCCGCCTTCCTCGCTTATGTGGAGCAGGTCTTGGTCCCGACGCTCAAACCCGGCGATATCGTGGTGATGGATAACTTACCCGCCCACAAACCCATCGCCGTGCGCACGGCCATCGAAGTCGCCGCGGCAGAGTTGCGCTCCCTGCCGCCCTACAGCCCTGACTTTAACCCCATTGAAATGGCCCTCTCCAAGCTCAAGGCTTTCCTCAAAAAGACCGCCGCCCGAACCGTCGATGACCTCTGGGACGCCATCGCCCAAGGCATCGACACCTTCACACTAACGGAATGCGAAAACTACTTCGCTGCTGCCGGCTATGACCGCAAATTATAGGAAAACGCTCTAGCGAAATTTTTCCACATCAATCGGTAGGCGGCTTCGACGTGGCGGGCCAGGCGCTCAGGCTGGAACAAGGGCGCGCTCAGCCGGTTGCGTGCGAGTTTATCCTGGATCGCCTGCAAGGCGGGAGGCTCGGTTGCGAGCCGGTAGGCGATCTCGGCGTAGGCCTCGAGGCTGTCGGTGATCAGCTCCGGCATGCCGATGGCGCTCATGAGCGAGGCGCCGGTCCGTGAGGAGTGGGCTTCGCCGGCAAGCGTCACGACCGGGACGCCGGTCCACAGCGCATCGATCGTGGTCACGCCGCCGCCGTGGTAGAGCGTGTCGAGCGAGATATTCGCGAGCCTGTGGCGGGCGAGGTGCTCGGCCCGCGGCAAGCGCGGCGCAAAGACGAGTCGGCCCGCATCGATCCCGCGCGCGTCGGCTTCGTCGCGGAGGTTGGCCTGCGCCGTTTTCGTGCCTTCGCGGAGCCACAGGACGGAGCCCTCGATGCGCTTCAAAAGCCGCATTCAGACATCGAACAGGCGGGGGTGGAACTTGTAGTGCGCATTGAAATTGGCGAAGACGATCCCCCCGTCAGGCAGGCCGCAATCGGCCCTTTCGGGTGTCGTATCCGCGATCTCGGCCGGCGTCGCGACCATGAAGCTGTCGGGAAGATACACCGGCGCCTCGCTGATATGGGCTTCCAGCGCGGGCGGCGTGTGCACCGGATCGGTGATCAGATAGGGGATGTAGTCCGCCCCGAACGTGCTGCCGTAGCCGAGATAATGCGCCTGAACCGGGGCGGGCTCGAGCGCGAACAGCTCGAGCCGCGAATCCCGGGTGTGGCCGGCGAGGTCGACAAGAATATCGATCTGATCGGCATGGATGCGCTCGGCGGCCTCGCTGAGCGATGCATGGCCGAGATCGGCGAAACCGTCGAAGGCGCGCTCGAAGCTCTCAAATGTGAGATTCTGCCGCGGGCTGATGGAATAGCCGTACCACGCAAAGCCGTCGCGGCTATGAGCGTCGAGTAGGCCGCGGAACACCATGGCGACGGAGTGCTCGCGGAAATCGGGCGACACATATCCCACCCGCAGCGTTTCACCGTCATGCCGGCGGTGCGAAAAGCGCATCGCACGCTTTATCGAGCGCACGTGCGCCGCGGTCTTGGCCGAGACCCGGCGGGCCACCGCGAGCCGGAGCGCGGGAGAAGCGGGCGTTGCCGCCAGGCCGAAGGGCGGTGCGGCGATATCGCGGCCCGCCGCGATGCGCGTCTCGGCATCGTCGATGACCTTGGCGATGACGGCTTCGAGGTTGGACCAGTTGCACTGGTACATAAGCGCGTGGGCGAGAAAGGGATAGACGGCATCGAAATCCGGCTTGAGCGCGAGCGCCTGCTGGAACGCCGCCACCGCCTCGTCGTAGCGCCCGAGGCCCTGGAGCACGTGACCGATGTTGTGGTGCGTCTCGGCGATGTCGGGGTTGCGGGCCAGCACATCGCGATAGATGGCCAGCGCGTCGTCGTGCTGGCCGAGGCCCTGGAGCGAGATCGCCCGGTTGTTGAGCGCCTCGTGATAACCGGGCCGCGCGGCTAGGGCCCTCTCGAAGGTGGCGATGGCCGCCTCTTGCTCGCCGTAATCCTGCAACACGAGGCCGAGTGCGTTGTACGCGGTGGCGAGCTCGGGCTCACGCGCGATCACGCCTTCCAGCGCGGCCTTGGCTTCGTCGAGCCGGCCAAGATCGCGCAGCGTGTTGGCGAGGTTGACGGCGGCGACGGACAGCGCGGGGTCCAGCGCGGCGGCGCGTTCGAAACAGCGGGCCGCCTCTTCCTGCCGCTCCGCCTTGGCGTGGGCGTTACCCAGCGTGTTATGGGCATGGGCGAAATCGGGCCGCAACTGGATGGCTTGGCTCGCGACCTCGATGGCCTCCCCGATGTGCCCGAGATCGGTCAGCACGGTCGCGAGATTATTATGGGCCTCCGCGACGGACGGGTTGAGACGAAGCGCGCGCCGGTAGTGATCGGCTGCCCGCTCGGGCTGCTTCATCGCGTGATAGAGGTTGCCGAGGTTGAAGGCGCCCTCGGCATCATCGGGGTGCATCGCCTGATGGGATTTGAGCAGTCCACGTGCTTCGTCGTGCCGCTCTGTCGCAATGAGATGCGCAGCCAAGGCCTTGATGGCATCGCCAGCGGCGGGATCGCGCGCCAGCGCGGTGCGGTAGCTCGTCTCCGCGTCCTCCAGGCGCCCGAGCTTCTCGAGAAGCGCGCCAAGGTTGATCGCCGGCCGGGCCCACGTTGGCGCTTGTTCAGCCGCCTCGCGGTAGCGCTGGATGGCGTCTTCGGTCCGGCCGAGCTGGACAAGGGCGCTGCCCAGGTTGTCGAGCGTCTCGGCGTTCACGGGATCGAGCCTGAGCGCGTTCTCGAAGGCGATGCGGGCCTCGTCGTGCTGGCCGAGTCCGCTCAAGGCGACGCCGGCGTTGCTGTGCGCGGCGACCAGCGCGTCATCGATGGCCAACGCGTCCCGGAAGGAGAACAGCGCCTCCTCGATGCGCCCCTGAATAAGACACAGTCGTCCGAGATTGACGTGGGCCGCGGCATGGCCGGGATCCGCATCGAGCGCCTGCAGGTAACACGCCTCCGCGGCCGCGACGTCGCCTTTGGCCAGGTTGAGATTGCCGAGATTGCAGTGGATATCGGGATCGTCGGGCTGTTCGCGTAACGCCCGTGTATAAAGACCGCTTGCGGCGTCGTAGCGGCCGGCCGTCGCGTGAAGGGCGGCGAGGTTAAAGAGCGCGCCGTGATGGTGCGGCGCGGTGGTGAGGATTTGCTCATAAAGCCGCACGGCCTCCTCGGGCTGGCCGGCTTTATGGTGAGCGATGGCCGCGGCAAACAGTTGCGCGGGATCCGTCATCGCGGTGCGCCCCGGCGGGGACGGGCCATCGGCCAGGCGGGATAGGGCCGCGCCGCATCGCACGATTTGCAAGGATCGGGGTTCTGGGCGATGTTTGTGGCGAACGCGACGGACATACGCAGCGGAGTCTAGGGCGCGAGCGAGATGAGATGAACGATTATCTGGATACCGCCTTCTACGGCAACTCTCTGGCCGTCTGGCTGCTCGCGGCTGCCGTCGCGGTCGTGGCCTTCATCGTGATTTACATCATGCGCGGCATCATCGCGGTGCGGCTGCGCGCCGCCGCGCCCGCCGATGCCGGCTTGGCCAATGCCTTTCTCGGCATCGTGCACCGGCCCTGGTTCCCGATCATCCTCGTCGCCGCGCTCTACGCCGGTTCCTACTTTCTCACCCTTCCGGACTCGCTTCGCAATCTCGCCACGACCATCGTCGTGATCGCCCTGTTGCTGCAGGTGGCGATTTGGGGCAGCCACGTGGCGAGTGGCCTCATCGCCTATGCACGGCGCGAGAGGGAGGCCGAGAACATCGCCGGGACCACTGCGCTCCACCTGATTCAGATCATCGTCAAGACGGTGATCTGGTCGTTCGCCGCGCTGCTGATTCTCGACAATCTCGGGATCGATATCACGGCGATGGTCGCCGGCCTCGGCATCGGCGGCATCGCCGTGGCGCTCGCCGCCCAGAACATCCTGAGCGATCTGTTCGCCTCGCTCTCGATCGTGTTCGACAAGCCGTTCGAGGTGGGTGACTTTCTGATTTTCGACGACTATCTCGGCACCGTCCAGCATATCGGCCTCAAGACGACGCGCATCCGCAGCCTCAGCGGCGAGGAGATCGTCGTCGCCAACGCCGATCTCCTGGGCACCCGCATCCGCAACTACAAGCGCATGCTCGAACGCCGCATCCTGTTCACCATCGGCGTGACCTACGGCACGCCCTACGAGAAGGTGGAGCGGATCCCGGGGATGATTCGCGAGATCATCGAGGCGCAGCCCAACACCCGCTTCGACCGCTCCCATTTCAAGAGCTACGGCGATTTCTCGCTCGACATCGAGACCGTCTACTACATGCAGGTGCCGGACTATAACTCCTACATGGACACCCAGCAGGCGGTCAATCTGGCGCTTTATAAGCGTTTCGAGGGGGAAGGTATCGAGTTCGCCTTCCCGACCCGAACCCTCCATCTCCATCACGAGGAACAACCGGGCGGGGCCGCCGTATCTCCCGGCACCACCGCCTAAGCAGGGGATAGTCCATGACCACCGCCGCCAACGGGCTTGAGCCCGTGCGCCGCATCGGCGCCGTCAACTGGCTCGGCGTCTACACGCTTTATGTCAAGGAAGTGCAGCGCTTCGCCAAGGTGACGGGCCAGACCATCGTCGCGCCCGCCGTCACCTCGGTGCTCTTTCTCACCGTCTTTTCGCTAGCGCTTGGCCGCGCCGTAGAGACCGTCGGCGGCGTTCCCTATGTGCAGTTCCTCGCGCCGGGGCTGGTGATCATGGCGGTGGTGCAGAACGCCTTCGCCAATACCACCTCGACCCTGATCATCGCCAAGCTCCAGGGCAGTATCGTCGATGTGCTGATGCCGCCCTTGAGCCCGGGCGAGCTCACTTTCGCCTTTGCCGTGGGCGGCGCGACGCGCGGCGTCATCGTGGCCGCCGTGGTGAGCGCGGCGATGGCGCTGTTCGTGCCGCTTCAGCTGCACAGCCTGGCGGCGGTGATCTTCTTCGCTGCCGCGACCTCGCTCGCGCTCTCGCTGGTCGGCCTACTGGTCGGGATCTGGGCCGACAAGTTCGACAGCATAGCCTTCGTCACCAATTTCTTCATCGTGCCCTTGGCGTTTTTGTCCGGCACGTTCTATTCGGTCGAGCGGCTGCCCGGCATCTGGCACCTGGCGAGCCAGCTCAACCCGTTTTTCTACATGATCGACGGCTTCCGCTATGGCTTCATCGGCCATGCCGAGGGCTCGGTCATGATCGGTGTGATCGTGCTCACGGGCGTCAACATCGCCTTGTGGGTGATCTGCTATCTCTTGTTCGCCCGCGGCTACAAGCTCAAGACGTGAGGGATTGCGCCCGTCGTTGACAGGGCGCGGGGCTGTATCCATACTCAGAGGCTTTCCCGGACCGTCGCCCGACGAAACGACCGCGGCGGTTGGATGAGGGCTCCATGGTTTCTGCCGTTATGCCGACCTACGCTCGGACCGATGTGGCGTTCGAGCGGGGCGAAGGCGCTTTCCTGATCGCCGCGGACGGGCGCGCGTATCTCGACTTCGCCTCGGGCATCGCAGTCACCGGGCTCGGGCACGCTCATCCGGCCCTTGTCGCGGCGCTCACCGAGCAGGCCGGCAAGCTGTGGCACACCTCGAACCTCTATCGCATCGCCGGCCAGGAGCGGCTCGCGGAGCGCCTGGTCGCTACGAGCTTCGCCGATAAGGTGTTCTTCACCAACTCGGGCGTCGAGGCGGTCGAGTGCGGCCTCAAGCTCGTGCGCAAGTATTTCGACGAGATCGGCGATCCCTTCCGCTACCGGGTCGTCACCTTTGAGGGCGCCTTCCACGGCCGCACGCTGGCTGCGATCTCGGCCGCCAAGCAGGAGAAGCACATCACCGGCTTCGCTCCCCTGGTCGACGGTTTCGATCTCGTGCCGTGGGGCGATGTAGGGGCAGTGCGCCAGGCCATCGCGCCCGAGACGGCGGCGATCCTGGTCGAGCCGGTGCAGGGCGAGGGCGGCGTTCGCATGCCGCCCGAAGGTTTCTTGAGGGCACTGCGCGAGATCGCCGACGAATACGGCCTGCTCCTGTTCTTTGATGAGGTGCAGTCGGGGATGGGCCGCACCGGCACGCTGTTCGCCTATGAGCAGGCGGGCGTTGCCCCGGATGTCATGGCCATCGCCAAGGCGCTCGGCGGCGGCATGCCCATCGGCGCGTGCCTGGCCACCGAGGCGGCGGCGGTCGGCATGACGGCGGGCACCCACGGCTCGACCTTCGGCGGCAACCCGTTGGCCGTGGCGGTCGCCAACGCCGTGCTCGACGTCATGTTGGCCGACGGCTTCCTCGCCCATGTCGGGGAGATGGGCGCGCTTCTCACCGAACGCCTCGGCGATCTTGCGCGGCGCTATCAGGGCCTCATCGAGGAGGTGCGCGGCGCGGGCCTCCTGCTCGGCCTCAAATGCCTCGGCTCCAACACCGATGTCGTCGGTACGCTCTTTCGTCAACAGATGCTCGCGGTGCCCGCGGCCGACAATGTCGTACGCCTCTTGCCGCCACTGATCATCGACCAAAGCCATATCGACCAAGCGCTCGACAAGTTGGGCGAGGCCTGCGCGGAGCTCGCCACATGACGGTCCGCCATTTTCTTGACCTCGACCAGTTCGATGCCGCGACGCTGCGCCACATTCTGGATCTCGGCGTCGACTACAAGGAGGAGGGCCCGCGGCGCCAGCCGGAGCAGCCGCTGGCGGGGAAGGTCCTGGCCATGATCTTCGAATCGCCCTCGACCCGCACGCGCGTCTCCTTCGACGTGGCGGTGCGCCATCTCGGCGGTGAATCGCTGCTTCTCAACGGCAACGACATGCAGCTCGGCCGCGGTGAAACCGTGGCCGACACGGCGCGCGTGCTGTCGCGCTATGTCGATGCCATCCTGCTGCGCACGCAGGAGCATGCGGTGTTGTTGGAATTGGCGCGATATGCGGATGTCCCGGTGATCAACGGCCTGACGCGGGCGACCCATCCCTGCCAGCTGATGGCCGATATCATGACCTTCGAGGCACACCGCGGCCCCATCGCCGGGCGCGCCGTCGCCTGGGTCGGCGATGGCAACAACGTCGCGACATCATGGATCCACGCGGCCGCCCGATTTGGATTCGAATTGCGCCTGGCCTGCCCCGATGGGCTTGGGCCGCCGCCGGACACGCTGGATTGGGCGGCAGACGAGGGCGCCACGGTGAGCATGACGGCCACGCCCGATGAAGCGGTGGCCGGGGCCGACTGCGTGGTCACCGACACCTGGATCTCGATGGGTGATCAAGGAAGCGAAAACCGCCACGATCTGCTCACGCCATATCGGGTCGACGAGCGGTTGATGGAATTGGCCGGACCGGATGCGATCTTCATGCATTGCCTGCCCGCGCATCGCGGCGAAGAGGTTGCTGCGGCCGTGATCGATGGTCCGCGTTCGGTGGTGTGGGATGAGGCCGAGAACCGTCTGCACTCCCAGAAGGGCATTCTCATGTGGTGCTTGGGCTGAATGACGGACGCACGATCAGCACCGTCGCTTAGCGACGATCTCCTACAGCCTTTCCAGCTCGATGAGCTCGATGTCGGCGGGCGCCTGGCGCGCCTCGGGCCCGTCGTCGACAAGGTGCTCCACTGGCACGAGTATCCGGAGCCGGTTTCGAAGATCCTGGGCGAGCTCGTCGTCCTGGCGAGCCTGCTGGCCGGCGCGCTCAAGTCGGCCGAGGTGTTCAGTCTGCAAACGCGGAGTGATGGGCCGATCGACCTGATGGTCGTCGATGTCGATCCGCCGGGGGCGCTCCGGGCCTATGCGCGTTTCGATACGGCCAAGCTCGACGCCGTGGCCGACGAAAAGGATGTGGGCCCGCCTTCCGTGCCCCGGTTGCTCGGCGCCGGACATCTCGCTTTCACCATCGACCGGGGGCCCGACGCCGGCATCTATCAGGGCGTGGTCGGGCTCGAGGGGGCGACGCTCGCCGAGTGCGCGCACGCCTATTTCAATCAGTCCGAACAGCTCGCCACCGGCATACGCTTGGCCGTGGGCAAGGTCCTCGACAGTCGCGGCCGCGAACGTTGGCGGGCCGGTGGCATCATGGTTCAACGCATGCCGGGCGCCGGCGCCGGCAGCTTCGCCGAAGAGTACGATCAAGATGAGCGCGCCGAGGAATGGCATGAAGCGCTGGCGCTGATGGGGCACGTCCGGGATGATGATCTCCTCGACCCGGCGACAGATTCCGACCGGCTGCTCTACCGCCTGTTCCATGCACATGGCCCGCGCGTGTTCCGCCAGGCTGCGCTCAAGGCCGGTTGCCGGTGCAGCCGCCGGAGTGTCGGTGCGGTCCTGGCGAGCTTTCCCCGAATTGAGGTGGAGGAGATGGCGGACGACGGGCAGTTGACCGTGACCTGCCAATTCTGCAACCGCTCGTATGTGTTAGCGCTCGATGACGTGGCGGCCGTAGCGGTGGCGTCCGCGCGGCCGGTCGAGGTGCTGGAAGTGACCGGCCCTGGCCACGCTTCACGCCAGCGATCATGAGGTGATGATGTTGGGGCGCCCTCGCTTTCTCTCGGCTGTCGTGGTTCTGCTGTTGGCGGGTTGTGCGGCCCCGCCGCCCTCTCCAACCTTGCCCGAGCTCACCTTTGCGCACCTCGGCCCGATCCGCCTCGACGTGGGGAAGATCGAGATTGTCGATGAGTACGTGCCACCGCTGAAGTCACCCAATGCCGAGCACGAGTTTCCCGTGGCACCAGCCGAAGCGGCGCAGCGCTGGGGTCGCGACAGGATCATCGCCGCCGGCACGAGCGGGCTCGCCCGAATCGTGATCCGCAACGCCGGCGTCATCGAGGTCCCGCTCGAGAAGACCACGGGCCTGACCGGCCTGCTCACCGTCGATCAGGCGGTGCGCTACGACGCAACGCTCGAGATACTGATCGAGATCCGCTCGGATCGCGGCACTCAGGAAGCATTCGTGCGCGCCTTCGCCAGCCGCTCGCAGAGCGTCCCCGAGGACATCACCCTCAATGAACGCCAGGCCGTGTTTTATGAGCTGACGGAGGGTCTGATCGGCGATCTCAACGTCGAGCTCGAGAAGAACATCCGCCAGCACCTGGCCCGGTATCTGCTCTAAGTCTTTGCCCTCGGGCGGGCTGGCACGCTGAGCGGCTCGATCTGCTGCCCCGTCACCTCGGTGATCCGGGCGGCGGCGATCGAGCGATGGCAGCGCGCCGGATCGGCCTCGTAGCACTGCAGGCACGACGGCTCAGCGGCGCAGAGCTCAATGGCGCGCGCGAGATCGGCCTCGGCCTCGGGAGTCGCGAGCCGGGCCTCGTAGATAGCGAGGAACTCTTTCGTCCGTCCCGCGTGTATCGCATCGCGGCCCAGCTTGGGAACGCCGAGCGCCTGCAGATGCTGGTAGTCGATGCTGCTTTCGGCGAGCGCGGTGGACAGCCGCCCTTTGGCGTACTCCGGCCGGCGCGACCAGGCGACGTCGCGCACGTCGAGGACCCGCTTGACGCCGGCGTCCCGCAGCGCCGCCAGAAAATCATCGAGGCGGCTGCGTTCATAACCGATGGTAAAGATCGATTTTGGCGCTTTCGGTTTCTTGCTCATCGCACGGCTCCTCCCGATGCGTAGTCGATCAAGCGGCGCAGAAAACGCTCGCACGCCGCGATCTGGTCAAGCGCGATAAACTCGTCGGGCTTGTGGGCCTGGGCAATGTTGCCCGGCCCGCAGACCACCGTGGGAATGCCCGCTTCCTGATAGATGCCGCCTTCGGTGCCGAACGAGATGACGTGAGTCCGGTTGCTTTCGGCCAGCGCCAGAATGAGCGCTTCGGCCGGTGAGCCCTCCTCGGGCCGGAGCGCCGGCACCCGGGCACGGGGCGCGGTGACGATGGCGGCCTCGCGCGCTACGGCGCGCATGCGCGGCAATACCTCATGCTCGGCGAAGGCGCTGAACCGTGTGAATATCTCGTCTTCATCGTCCTCGGGCAATAGCCGGTACTCCCAGTCGAAGCTGCACTGGCGGGGAATGATGTTGAGCGCCGTGCCGCCATGCATCGTGCCGACGCTGATCGTCACATGAGGCGGCTCGAATCGGCTTGCGGGATCGGCGCGCGCTTTCATTTCGTCCGCTACCTCGCCGAGGAAGCCGATCAGCCGGGCAGCGTACTCGATCGCGTTCACGCCCCGATGGGTCGCGCTGGAATGCGCCTCGAGGCCGGTCACCGTGGTGTGGAACGCACGGATGCCCTTGTGGGCGTTGGCCACCTTCATTTCGGTCGGCTCGCCGATCAGCACCAGGCGCGGTCGCACATCGCCGGTGTCGATATGGCGAACAAGGCCGTGCACGCCGAGGCAGCCCACCTCCTCGTCATAGGAGAACGCAAGGTGGGTGGGCAAGTTGAGGTTGGCCGCCTGGAACTCGGGCACGAGCGCCAGCACGGTGGCGATGAAGCTCTTCATGCCGGCGGTGCCGCGGCCATAGAGCCGCGCGTCCGCGTGCACCACCTCAAAGGGGTCGCTCGACCAATCCTGGCCGTCGACCGGCACCACGTCGGTGTGGCCGGACAAGACAATGCCGCCGTCGCTGGCGGGCCCAAGTGTAGCGAATAAGTTGGCCTTCTCGCCGCTTTCGTCGCCGATGACCGTCGCCTCGATGCCGTGACCGGACAAGTAGTCCGCGACAAATCGAATGAGCGCGAGATTGGAGTTGCGGCTCGTCGTGTCGAAGGCGACAAGGCGCCTGATCAGATCGAGGGTAGCGGGGCGGGCACCGGCCATGGTCGTGTGAACACCGACAAAGCCGCCATGTGAGGCGGCGATCGCCCAACGATACAGGCGCGCTCGGGGCCGGTCCACCGTGGTGGACCCGGTTCGATGGCGAGCGCAGGCGATCAACCCTGCCAGAAGCGCGGGGTAAACAGGACAAGCACGGTGAGCAACTCGAGACGGCCGAGCAGCATGCCGGCGGACAACAGCCATTTGGCGGCGTCGGGCAAGGCCTGGAAATTGCCCGCGGGACCGATGATCTCGCCGAGCGCCGGGCCGACGTTGGTGATGGCGGTCGCCGCGCCCGAGACCGCGGTAACGAAGTCCAGCCCCAATGCGGTGAGACCCAGCGCGATCAGCGCGAAGGTGAAGACGAAGAGGAAGAAAAACGACGTGACCGCGTCGGAGACGGACTCGGGAATCTGCTTGCGGTTGTAATGGGGGACGAAGACTCCGTGCGGCTGCCACAACCGCTTGATTTGCGCGCCGGCCGTCGCCAGCAGGACCTGATAGCGAAAGATCTTGATGCCGCACGAGGTCGAGCCGGCGCACCCGCCGATGAACATGAAGAACAAGAACGAAACCACGGCGAAGGATCCCCACTGACCATAGTCCGCCGTCGAATAACCGGTGCCGGTTACGATCGAAACGACGTTGAAGCTCGCATAACGGATGGCGGCGCCGGCGCCCATGCCACCGGATGAAACCAGCCACATCGTCATCAAGGCGATCAGAACGAGCAAGGTGGCGAGGAAAAACCTGACCTGGCTGTCGCGCAACAACGGCCCGGAGTCACGGCGCATCACTTCGAGGTAGAGAACAAACGGCAGGCTGCCGAGGATCATGAACGCGGTGATGATCCAGTCGATGACCGCGCTGTCGAAATGGCCGATCGAAGAATCGGAGGTTGAGAAGCCGCCCGTTGCGATGGTGGTCATGGCGTGGGCGGCGGCCTCGAACGGGCTCATGCCTGCCGCCCATAGGCCAAGCGCGCAGATCACGGTGATCAAGACGTAGATGGTGCCGAGCGCCGTGGCGAGTTGGGCCACCCGCGGCAGGACCTTCTGCGAGGGGTCGGATGATTCGGTGTGGAACAGCTGCATGCCGCCGACCTGAAGCCGGGGCAGGAAGGCGACCGCGATGAGGATGATGCCGATGCCGCCCAGCCATTGCAGGAGGGCGCGCCACAAGAGGATGCCTGGGGGTGCCGAGTCGAGCCCCGCCAACACCGTTGATCCCGTCGTGGTGATGCCCGACATCGCCTCGAAGAACGCGTCGGAATAACTGAGGTTAAGATCGGAAAAGGCGAAGGGAAGCGCCCCGAACGCCGCCGCAACGACCCAGGTGATCGTGGTGAGCAGGAAGGTCTGGCGCACGGACAACTCGCCCGCTGGCGCGCGGTTGGTCAGGATCAGGGCGACGCCGGTAAACAGGGCGACCCCGGCCGAAGCGGCAAAGACCTGCCAGTCGGGATTGTTGGCGGCGACGTCGACCACCGCCGGCACGATCATCGCCAGCGCCAGGGAGGACAGCACGATGCCCACCACCATCAGAACGGGTCGGAAGTCAATCACGGGACGTCACGGGTTGCGCCGGGGCATCATCGCCGGAAGCTGTCGGGAGCCACGCCCGTGCCGGTCGCGTGAGCACCCTCATGTGTGCGCTAGCACATTTGGGCGTACCGCGCCACGACGACACCGCGGGGCTGGCTGGGTGAGGTTTCTCGCAGGGCGGCGCGCGCGATCGCTGGAGCGCCCGCCGGCCCCTCCCTTCACTTCAGCTCGACAGGCTGTTGGCCGGATTGCCGATGATCGACAGAAACTCGCGCCGGGTCGAGGGATCGTCGCGGAAGGCACCCAGCATGTCACTCGTGACCAGGACGGTGCCCGTCTTGTGCACGCCCCGGGTCGTCATGCAGTGGTGGGTCGCCTCGACGACCACGCCGACGCCCTTGGGCTGCAGGACCCCGTTGACGGCGGAGGCGATCTGCGTGGTGAGCTTCTCCTGCACCTGCAAGCGTCGCGCATACATCTCGACCAGCCGGGCGAGCTTGCTGATGCCGACGATGCGACGGTCGGGCAGGTAGGCGATGTGAGCCTGACCGATAATGGGCGCAACGTGATGCTCGCAGAAGGACTCGACGCGAATGTTGCGCAGCACGATCATCTCGTCATAGCCGTTGGTCTCCTCGAACGTGCGCTCGAGGATCACCACGGGATCCTCGCCATAGCCCGAGAAATACTCCTCATAGGCCCGCACGACCCGGTTGGGGGTCTCACGCAGGCCCTCGCGGCCGGGATCATCGCCGGTCCAGCGCAGCAAGGTGCGGACGGCCTCCTCGGCTTCCTCGCGGCTCGGCCGGCCCGCCGGCGCCGCTGCTGCTTCCTTCGCCGCCCTGCTGGTCTTGGCGGCGGGCAATTCGACAGGACCTTGCTTACTCACCGAACTCTCCTTTAACTCCAACGTTCAGCTTGATGGCCGCGGTGCGACCGATGGCGCGCGTCTGAGCCCGCGGCGCGCGGCCGCGCCTATCGGGTATCCGCGAGAAAATGCTTCGGAAGACCTCAGTTCATGCGCGCCGGCTCGTGCGGGCTGTCGAGCGAGAACGCGGGAATGTCCACGTCGAACGCTTCGCCGTTGTCCCGCACCATGCCGTAGGAGCCGACCATAATGCCCGACGGGGTCGAAAGCGGCGTGCCGCTCGTGTACTCGAAAGACTCGCCCGGCTCCAACACGGGTTGCTCGCCCACGACGCCGTCGCCGCGCACCTCGTGGACACGGCCCATGGCATCGGTGATCCGCCAGTGGCGATTGCGCAGCTGGACCGTCTCTGCACCGCAATTCTCGATGCGTACCCAGTAGGCCCAGACGTAATGGGCCTCATCGGGTGAGGACTGCTCCTCGAGATAAAATGGCTTGACGGTCACTTGTATGGCGTTAGTGGTTTTTTGATACATGGCCGTGTCTCGGCGGGGTCTAGCTCGATCTTGGCGCGGCCGATTGCCCGGTCGCTCAACGAGATCGCGTTTCCTCGCCCACTAAATATTGTGCCGCGCGCCTCGCTTGTCCAGACCGGACACGGGTTCGTTCGCAGTGGCGCCTCAGGCGGCAGCAAGCGCTTGAGCGATATCTTCCTTGATGTCCTCCACATCTTCAAGGCCCACCGAGAGCCGCACCATGCTGTCGCTAATGCCGAGCTCGGCCCGTTCCTCGGGCGCAAGTCGCTGGTGCGTCGTCGTGGCCGGATGGGTGATCAGGCTCTTCGAATCGCCGAGATTATTCGAAATATCGATCAGCGTGAGCGCGTTGAGGAAACGGAACGCGCGCTCCTTGCCGCCGACGATATCGAAAGCGACGACAGAGCCGTTGCCGGACATCTGCGCCTGGGCGAGCGCATATTGCGGGTGGCTTGAGAGCCCGGGATACAGCACCCGCTCCAGACCGTGCCGATTGTGGAGAAAGTTGGCCACCTCCAGCGCCTGCTCGCAGTGGCGGGCGAGCCGCAGCGGCAACGTCTCCAGGCCCTTGAGCAGGATCCACGCGTTGAACGGGCTCAGCGCCGGGCCGGTATGCCGCAGGAACGGGGTGAGATCCTCATCACAGAACGCCTGATCCGACAGCACCACGCCGCCCATGGTTCGACCCTGACCGTCGATATGCTTGGTCGCCGAGTAGACGACGATATCGGCGCCGTACCTCAGCGGCTGTTGCAGAAGCGGCGTCGCGAACACGTTGTCGACGATCAGCCGCGCGCCCACGCTGTGAACGATCTCGGTCACGCGCTCGAGGTCGATGATTTCGAGCCCCGGATTGGACGGCGTTTCGAGAAAGGCGCACACCGTCTTATTGCGCACGGCCGCTTCCCACTGATCGAGATCGGTGCCGTCGACGAGCGTCACCTCGATGCCGAAGCGGGGCAGGATTTCGTCGAGGATGTAGCGGCACGAGCCGAACAGCGCCTTGGCGCCGACGACGTGATCGCCGGTGCGCACCTGGGCGAGGATCGAGGCGTTGACCGCCGCCATGCCGGTGGCCGTGGCGCGCGCCGCCTCGGCGCCTTCGAGCAGCGCCATGCGTTCCTCCAGCATGGCCACCGTCGGATTGCCGAAGCGAGAGTAGATATAGCCGCCGACCTCACCCTTGAAACGCGCCTCCGCCTGTTCCGCATTGTCGTAAACATAGCCCGAGGTCATGAAGAGCGCTTCGCAGGTCTCGCCGAACTCCGAGCGCTGCGTGCCGCCGCGCACCAGGCGCGTCGCCTGGCGCCACGCGCCCGCCTCGGCCTTCGCCCTGTTTTCCGTTGCCGTCATGGTGCCACCCCACAATTGAAAACCCCGGCGTGGTGCCGGGGTTCGTCTTGCCTCCGGCCTTTTAGCTATTGTTTAACGTGGTCGCAAGCCGGCCGGCCCAAATTCCCACGCACGCACGACTCGTAACCGCAGCCGGGCGAAAGGTCAAGCCCGCGAAGTGATTCGTGGGCGCATGTCCCATGAGCTGTCGGCGAACGCAGGGCTCACGACCCGGCGCTGCACGAGCCGCCGCCGAGAACGCAAAAGCGCGCGCAATGGGGATGGTTGAGCCGCGTGATGCGGTCCGCCTCGGCCAGGGTTTCGCCGAGCTCGAACTGGGCATCGTAGGGCAGGAGCGTGCAGGGGAGAACCACGGGGCGGTCCGCACCCTTGCGCTTGACGATCATGCGGGAGGAGGCGCACATCACGCTCGCGGGATCGACGCCGAGGAGGCCCCAGCACGCCTCGGTGATCTCGGCGACATCGAGGTTGGCGTCCATCTCGGGAAAGATAACCAGCGCCGTCGGGTCATACGCATCGAGGGGTATATCCTGTGCGGCGAAGAACCGGGCATAGCCCGCGCGAAGCGAATCGTCGGCCTCATGCCAGCGTGTCCGGCCGGCGACGTGCAGCGCGAAGCCGTTTTCCGCCAGCCAGCGAAGGCCATGTAGCGTGGGGTCCCAACTATGCGGTCCGCGCTCGCGCTCGTGCAGCTCCTGGGTGTAATGATCGAGCGAGACCCGCAGCGTGAGCCGCTCGCCGTAGCGCGCCAGCAACCCGCGCAGCTTCTCCTCGAGCTTCATCATCGGGCGCATCGCGTTGGTCAGCATCAAGACGCCAAAACCACGCGCGAGGCAGGTCTCGAGGATCTCGATGATCTCGGGGTTCATGAACGGCTCGCCGCCGGTGAAGCCGATCTCCCTGGTGGGCCAGCCGTTATCGGCGGTCTCGTCGAGATACGCGATCACCTCGGCCGCGGTGATGTAGGCGAGCTGGTCGTTGGTGGGGCTTGATTCGATGTAGCAGTTCTCGCAGGTCAGGTTGCAGAGCGTGCCCGTGTTGAACCACAGGGTCGTGAGCTCCTTGAGCTCAACCCACGCGCGGGACTCGCCCGCCGCCGTCCGATGGGGATCGCTGAACTTCGCCGTATCAAGCCGCACGGGCTCGATGTCGGGCACCGCGGCCGCGGTTCCTGTTTGGGTGGAAAGCGATTCTGTGGACATGGATGATCGTCGCATTCCTGGCCGGGCACGGCGCCTCGCGCTCGGGTGGGTCGGCGCCCGGACCGTAATCGCCGGAATGATGATCCCGCAAGCATCATCTTCTCACGAGGTCGTGAGACGAGCGCAGCCGAGTTAAAGAGGTGTGGCACGATTTGACAGGTGAAGGCCAGACGATATCTTGGCCCAAAGCCCGACCGGCCTGAGAGCGCGATGGCTGAACAGGCGGAGGATGCGTGGCGGCAGGACCAGCGGGATCGGATGCCTCGAAAGCGCTCGCCGCGGCGGCGAGGCGCTACATCGCCGGCGATCTCCATTCTGCGGAGCGGGTGTATCGGCGCGTTCTTGCTGAGATTCCCGACGACCCGGTCGCATTGTTCGCGCTGGGTAGCCTCTTGCATCAAAAGGGCCGCGAGCATTACGATGAGGCGCTCGGTCTGATCGAGCGCTCGCTCGCGCTCGATCCCACCAACCCCAAAAGCCAATACGGCTACGGCGCGCTTCTGATGGCGCTCGACCACGCCGAGGAGGCGGTCGCGGCGTATCGGCGTGCTATCGAGCTCGGACCGCTTTATGCCGCCTCATACAACGGGATCGGCGTGCCGCTGATCGGCCTCGGCCGGACCGACGAGTTGGTCGCGCTCTACGATCAGGCGCTCAACAAATATCCCGACCTTGAGCTTGAGCGCACCGGAAGGTTCCGCAACTACCAGAGCGATGCCATTGGCCGCGGCATCCCGCCCATCCTGTTCGCGACCATGCCCAAATCCGGCAGCATCTATATTGCCAACCGCCTGGTGAACGCGTTTGCCGCACCGTTCTGCCGCATATCGCTCAACCTGTTTTCCGTCGATCCGATCATCCCGAGTTGGCTCGCCGCGTTTGCGCTGGGCGGAGCGGTGTGCCAGGAGCACCTGGACGCCAGCCCACGCAACCTGGAGCTGTTGCAACGCCACGGCGTGACGCGGCTGATCGTGCACGTGCGCGATCCGCGCCAGGCGACGCTTTCATGGACCCATCATGTGGAGACGCTCACCGAGGACGCCGCCTTCCTCCGCCGCCGGCTGGCGCCGTCGCTGCCGGCGGACTATGACGGGCTCAGCTTTTCCCGAAAGCTCGACTGGCAGATCGGGCGCCACCTGCCGCTGCTGATGGAATGGCTGACCCCCTGGGGGGCCATGGCCGACGATGCGGCGCAGGGCTTGGCCGTCCTGTTCACCCGCTACGAAGCCTTCCGCCGCAGCGAGGATGATTTTTTCGCTGAGTTGCGCCGCTTCTACGGCATCGAGAACGCGGACTTCGCGGCCAACCCCGCCGATCTCACGAGCGAGCGGTTCCATTTCCGCAAGGGGCGTACCGATGAGTGGCGGGAGGTCTTCTCCGAGGCGCAACGGGACGCCGCCTGGACGCGCATGCCGAGCCGGCTGAACGAGCGCTTCGGCTGGCTGCGCTGATCGGCACCAAGAGGCTGCCGGAGTTTTGCGCGCCGACGATCTGTGCTATCGGAATTGGGAGAGTTGAGCCCGACTCTCCCGGGTGCGGCTGTAGCTCAATGGTAGAGCAGAAGCTTCCCAAGCTTAAGACGGGGGTTCGATTCCCCTCAGCCGCTCCATCTTTTTCAGCCCGGCCATCGGGCACTTGGGGCCGAACGAATAAATAAATCGAACTACGAAGCCGTGGCCGCGAGCCCGGACAGTGTCGTGAAGTCCTCCTCCGACAGCTCTATCTCGCGGCTCAGGGTGTTTTCCTCAAGGTGCGCCGCTGACGAGGTGCCGGGAATGGGGAGCATCACCGGCGAGCGCTGGAGCAGCCAGGCCAGCGCCAGCTGGCTCGCCGTGCCGTCGTACTTCTGGGCCACGGTCTTTATCTCCGGCTGATTGGCGAGCTCTCCGGTCGCCAGTGGAAACCACGGGATGAACCCGATGCCGTTCGCCTCGCAGTACTCGAGTACGGGTTCGTGCGCGCGATCGGTGAGACTGTAACGGTTTTGCACGCTCACCACGGTGGCAATGGCGCGCGCACGCTCGATCTGTTGGACGGAAAAGTTCGAGACCCCGATGTGGCGGATTTTGCCTTTTTGCTGGAGCTCGACCAGGGCGCCCACCGAGTCTTCGAGGGGCACGTCGTCATCGATCGCGTGGAGCTGGTAGAGGTCGATCGTGTCAAGCTTGAGGCGGCGCAGCGAGTTATTGCAAGCGAGCTTCAGGTGATCGGGACGGCCAATCCTCCGCCAGCTTCTCGGTCCGTCCCGCACCAGTCCGCCCTTGGTGGCGACGACCAGGCCGGTGTACGGATGCAGGGCATCAGCAATCAGGTATTCGGAGGTTTCGGGGCCGTAGGAATCGGCGGTGTCGATGAGCTGAATACCGAGCTCGACGACCCGGGCAAGGAGCTGTTCGGCCGCGGTGCGGTCGTCGGGCCAACCCCAGATGTCTGGACCGGTGATGCGCATGGCACCGAAGCCGAGGCGCTCGACCTCCATCTCTCCACCGATCCTGAAGGTCCTGTTCATATTCCCCCCCCCTTGCATGTGGCGCTCAAAGTCAAGGCGGAACGGCGTCGCGGCAAGGCGTGCTGTGCGGCTTTGCCCACGATTTACCGCTCCAGAAACTTGTTGAGCACGTTCGCGGTCATTTTGGAAACGTTGTTGTCGCATTCGTTGTACGGCAAGCTGCCGCAGAAGGTGATCGAGCCGACCGAGAACACCGCGCCGCCGTTCGGCGTATCGAAGTAAACGATGTCAGCCCGAATGAGGTCATCGTAAGGCTCGCCATTCCAAGCCAGTACGTTGGTGATGAGAATCTCCTCCGGCACCAGCGCTAAATGCTCTCCATGCCCCTCGGAACTGGCGAGCACCACGGCGTTGCGGGGGGTGCCGAGCTTGGCATCCGCACGATCGAGCTCGAAGCCGGCCGCGCCGCCGCCCGAGAATCCGAAATCACCGATGATGTCGCCCTCAATACCGTCGAATATCCAGGCCACCGCGGGATCGCGGGACGCCTCGGTGCGCCGATAGGCATCGCCGATGTGCTTGCCCTGGGCGCTGAACCCGACACCGCAAAACTGTTGTGGCGGGCGCCCGTTGCGGCGCCACAGTCCGCCATAGGTTCCGTCGAGGGCGTTGTAAGACTCACCCGGCTCCGCCGCCCACATGCGGATTCCGCCCTCGCCGCGGCGGATCTCGAGGGCCGCGGGGTAGGCCGGGTTCAACGCCACTTTCCAGTAGAAGCCATTCCCACCCAGATACAGGAAATGGCCGCCGCCATTCACATAGCCCTGCAGCGCATCGAGGGTCTCATTGGTGTGATACTCGGGGTGGGTGGGCGTCATCACGGCATCGTAGGCGGAGATCGCCTCCACCCCTTCCTCGTGCAACTCGTGGTCGGTGATGACGTCGAAATCGTAGCCCATCTGTTCCAGCCAATACCAGAGATGCGCATCGGCCGCGAAATGCCGGAGACCGGAGCCCGGGACATCGGGGTAGGCGACGGTCGCCGTGCGCATGGTAATGATCGGGCGGAGCCGCGAGGCGGCGCAAATCCCGCTGCCGTCATGGTGATAGTTGTAAGTCGATAGCCCGAATTCCTGGTGTTCGTCGCAGTTCCAGGGCCACGCCCCCCACTCCTCCGCCTTCTTGGCAAGCGCGCCATCGGCAATGTAGAGCGTGTTGCCGCGCGAGATGTTGCCATAGACGGTGTAGGTGAACGTCGGAATCAATACGCAGAGGCGGGCCTGCGGTCGGCCTTTCGCGGCCGGCACGAAAAACGGAATCATGTCCTCGTCCCCGGCCGCGTTCTTCAGGCGCGCGGCATACACCCCGCTCTTGAAGTCGTCGGGCACGGTGAACGAAAAGTCCGTGTCCCAGCCGCAATCGTAGATATCGTCGTCATGAAAGTGGATGGCCGCGTAATGGGCCGGCTTGTCCCGCCAAACGAAGCAGCTCCCATCCCATTGTGAGCTCGTCATGGCGCGGGCCGGCAAATTCTCAAGCGCGCCGCTGAGACCGTGAGGGCCGATATCGGTCACCGCGGGCGTGTCGATGCCCTGTGAGAAATCCCAGCACGCGATGGTTTCAGCGTGCTCGCCACCGCCCTCCAGCGCGGCGATCTCTTTGCCTGTCAGGGCAACCCCGACCACGATCGGCCGCTCGATCTTGCCGTTGTAGTGGGCATCGCTGGGCGAGCCCTGGAAGGCGGCCACGATGAGATTGCCGGCGCCAGCCGACATGCCATCGACCTTGGCCTCGGCGGTTCCGGCGTCATCGGCATCGAACTGAGGCGACAACGGGCTTTGCCCCACCGAAAGAGACTGGCTGGTCGCGTCGTAGCTCATCCAGATTCGATACCAGCGGCGCTCGACCATAGGTTTGTCCACTGATAGACGGGTGGAGCCGAGGCAGGCGGCCGCTCCTGTCGTGTCGATCGCCAGTCCGAAGCCGGCTTCGCTGTCCACTCCCCGCCGAGTCAGGATACCTTGCAGGCCGTTCTGCGGTGTCGTGGGCCAAATCGTCGCAATCACGGTGACGGACTTCAGCGCATCAAACGCGGTTGTGGCGGCCACTCTCATGCAGGAGCCGAGATGGGCCTCCTGCGGCCGGGAGGGATAGGAACCGGCGAATGACGCCTCGACCTCGTTCTCGATGATGCCGGGCCCCTCGGGGTTTGGATCGCAGGAGACGACACGGACCAGACGGGCGTCATAGTCATCGGCCGAGGTGCTGCTCACCTTAAATTCAATGGTCTCGCCCGGGCGAGCCGAAAATCGATCGGCATAGCCCACCAGAGGAATCTGCTCTACGGTCATGGGTTCGCGCACCCCTACTTGTGTCTGTGATCCACCCAACCAGTGTAAAGCCTATCCGGCAAATGCCCCTCGTGCCAGACGCGCTTCCCATCAAGCGGCGAACCGGGAAATTGCCGAGACTGGGACACGAGTTCGCTTCTCCTCTGGCGCTCCAATTTCCGTCCGCCACATCCGCGGCGGCCCTGCCCGGCCCCTATGTCGAGATTCCGCGCCGATTCGAGACTTGGGCGGCGCGGGGCTCGACGCGATCCTCGCGCCCCTGCACACTCCTCGCATTGGCCCACGTCCAAGGGAGGCAACATCATGGCGGCGTTCGATGACTACGCGGAGCGCTACGAAAACATCCGTATGCAGCGGCGCGACGGGATCCTGGAAATCACCCTTCATACCAATGGCGACACCCTGCAGTGGGGGCTCGATATCCACCGCGATTTGCCCCAGGCCTTCAAGGACATCGGCGGCGACCGGGACAACCACATCGTCATCATAACGGGCGCGGGCGAAGGCTTCATCGGGCCCCGCGCGGCCGCAGGCGCGCGTCTGAAGATGGCGCCGGGGGACTGGGACCGCATCTATTGGGAGGGGAAACAGCTTCTGATGAACCTGCTCGACATCGAGGTTCCGATGATCGGCGCCATCAACGGCCCGGCGGTGCGTCATTCCGAAATCCCGCTGTTGTGCGACATCGTGCTCGCCGCCGAAGAGGCGAGCTTCCAGGACTCGGCCCATTTCATGAATGGCGTGGTGCCGGGCGATGGCGTGCACGTCGTCTATCCGCTGCTGCTCGGGCTCAACCGCGGGCGCTATTTCCTGCTGACCGGCCAGACCCTCGATGCCGCCGAAGCCAAGACCCTCGGCTTGGTGAATGAGGTCCTGCCCCGCGCCGAGCTCCTACCCCGCGCCTGGGCGCTGGCCGAACAGATCTTACGCCAGCCCCCCCTGGTGCGGCGCTATAGCCGGGTTCTGTTCGCCCAACACATCAAGCGCCTGCTGCACGATCTGCTGGGTTATGGCCTCGCGCTCGAGGGGTTGGGCGCGGCGTACAATCTCCTCGCCGAGCAGTGATTTTCAAAGACCACGCCACGCGCCTCAGGCGACGGCGGACCTCGCGCGCCCGCCCGTGAGCCAGGACACCGCGTTCTCGATCAGCCGCCGGCCGGCATCGTCCTCGAGTGTGAGGATCGATTCCGGGTGGAACTGCACGGCGGCGACGGGAAGATGGGTGTGCTCGACCGCCATGACGAGGCCCGCCTCGGTCTCGGCCGTCACGGCGAGCTCGGCGGGCAATGATTCCCGCACCGCGTAGAGCGAATGGTAGCGCCCCGCCGCGAGATGCGCAGGCATGCCTTCGAACAGCCGCCCGCCAAGGATGCGGATCGCCGAGGGCTTGCCGTGCGCCGGGTGGTCGAGTGTCGCGAGCGAGCCGCCGAAATGCTCGACCACGCCCTGAAGCCCAAGGCACACGCCGAAGACGGGAATCCCGTGGGCCAGGCAAGCGGCCACCGTTTCGGCGACCCCGAAATCCGTGGGCCGGCCCGGGCCGGGCGACAGCACAACGAGGTCGGGCGCGCGGCGCGCGAGCTCCAGAAGCGGGAAGCCGGCCCTGAGCGTCACCACCTCGGCGCCGGTCTCGCGCAGGTAGCCCGCCAGCGTGTGGACGAAGGAATCCTCGTGATCGATCATCAGGATCGATTTATCGGCGCCCGGCCCCGGCGAGCCCTCGATGGGCCTCGGCGCCGCCTCGTCGGGACGCGAGATCGCGTCGAGGAGTGCCGCCGCCTTGAGCCGGCTTTCTGCCTCCTCGGCGTCGGGATCGGATTCGAACAGGAGCGTTGCCCCGGCGCGCACTTCGGCGATGCCGTCCTTGATGCGCACGGTGCGCAACGTCAGGCCCGTGTTCATGTTGCCGTCGAAGCCGACAAAGCCGATGGCGCCGCCATACCACAGCCGCGGCGAGCGCTCGTGATCCTCGATGAACTGCATGGCGCCATGCTTGGGCGCGCCGGTCACCGTCACCGCCCAAGTATGGGCGAGGAAGGCATCGAGCGCATCGAACTCGGCGCGCAGCGTACCCTCGACGTGGTCGACCGTGTGGATCAACCGCGAGTACATCTCGATCTGGCGCCGGCCGATGACCCGGACGCTGCCGGGGACGCAGACGCGCGATTTGTCGTTGCGGTCGACATCGGTGCACATGGTGAGCTCGGAGGCGTCCTTGTCCGAGCGGAGAAGCGCGAGGATCTGGGCGGCATCGCCAATGGCATCGGCGCCCCGCGCGATGGTGCCCGAGATGGGGCAGGTTTCGACCCGCCGGCCGTCGACGCGCACATACATCTCCGGCGAGGCCGCGACCAGATACTCCGCCTCGCCCAGATTCATCAAGGCGCCGTAGGGCGCCGGGTTGCGCTGCTTGAGCCGGCGGAAGACCTCCGAGGGTGGGGCGGGGCAGGGCTCGTAGAAGGTCTGCCCGGGGACGACCTCGAACAGATCGCCCCGCCGGAACGCTTCCTTGGCGAGGCGCACCGAGGCGGCATACGCGCCGGGCTCGTGGTCGCAGGCGCGGGGTGGCCGGCCGGCCGCGCGGTAGGCCTCCGCCGCACCGCCGCGTGGGAGGCCGTGGGTGCTCTGCCCGCCCTGCGTGAACTCGTAGCTGATGAGCGAAGCCGTCTCGCGGCGGTGATCGACGATGAGGATCTCATCGGGCAGGAATAGAACGAGATCGCGCTGGCCCTCGGCCCGCACGAGGCGTTGGCGGACCGGCTCGAACTGAAACGCGAGGTCGTAACCGAACGCGCCGTAAAGACCGAGGTGGCCGTCCCCGGGCGCGGCGAAATGCGCGATGACAGCGCGCAGCATGGAGAAGACGGTGGGCTGCTTGGAGCGCAGCTCCTCCGGGAAAGTCTCCCGGGGCTCCGCTACGGTGCCGCTGATCTCGCCCGCTGAAGCCGCAACGTCCTCCAGCACCTCGAGCCCGGCCAGGGCCTCCGTCAGCCCGCCGATCAGCACCTCGCCCCGGGTATTGAGCGCGGTGATGCGGAACGTCCGGCCATGGGCCACGATCTTGAGCGGCGGATCGACGAAGCCGATATCCCAGCGCGTATAGCGCCCGGGATATTCGAACGACGAGGCCAGCAGAACGCCGCGCCGTGCATCAAGCGAAGCGATCAGGGGCATGGCCCCCTCGGCATAGGGGCGGGGCTCGACCGTGCGCTCGACGGCAACGCCGCCCGCGGTCGTGAAACACTCGGTCACCGGGCCCGGAATCTCGTTCATGTCCATCCCTCGTCACGGCGCGCACAGCGCCTCTCCGGTTGCCGGGGTCGCGACGGGCAGGGATGGGGCTTGAAAAACGAAGGCCGCCCTCACCCGCGGCGGCCCCTGATTGCGAACGTGCGAATCGCGGCGGCCGCCGGTCAGGCGGGCCACCACCGGATGCTGGTACGATTCGTCATGCACGTTTGCATGGCCGGACCATGGCACTCGCGGCGGCGAGCTGTCAAGGCGAAGCGCCGGGGGGCGTATGGGGCCGGCCAACGTGCCGCGGCGGTTCTTTCCGCCGCCAAGGCGCGCTATAAGGGTGCCGACCGATCCATCGGGGGTTTCCTCATGGCCATGCCCGCGCTCAAATTCGACGGCGCGTTCGAGCATCCGTGCGATGTCGTCCTTGCTCACGGCGCGGGTCAGCCCATGGACAGCCCCTTCATGGACGCGATCGTCGCCGGCCTGGCCGAACGCGGGCACCGGATTTGCCGCTTCGAGTTTCCCTACATGGAGGCGATTCGTGCGGACGGCAGGAAACGGCCGCCCGATGCCGCGGGCAAATTGATCGAGGATTACAAGGATGTGGTGCGCGGGGTGGGTGGGGCCGCCGGTCTTGTCATCGGCGGCAAATCAATGGGCGGGCGCATGGCCAGCCTGATCGCCGATGAGATTGGGGCGCGGGGATTGGTCTGCCTGGGCTACCCGTTTCACCCCGCGGGCAAGCCCGGCAAGCTCCGCGTCGAGCATCTCGCTGACATGCAGACGCCGACGCTCATCGTGCAGGGCACGCGGGATGCGCTGGGTTCTGCCGACGACGTGGCGGGCTACGGTCTGCCGAAATAGATCCGCCTGCACTGGATCGAGGACGGCGATCACTCCTTCAAGCCACGCAAGAGCTCGGGCCGCGGCGAGATGGAGACCTGGGCTGAGGCAACCGACGCCGTTGCCGGCTTCATCGCGAGCCTCGATCCCGCGCACGCCGCCGGCACGGCCTGAGGCTGGAATTCCGACGAATTAGAGGCTCTGGTAACGGGCGCGGACGGTGCGTTCGATAGCCGCCGCAGCCAGCCGGCCGACGTCGAGCTTGTGACGCAGAATTTCGAGCAGGCGGATCTCCTCCTGTTCGATGTGGCGATCCGCCGCCGCCACCTCGCAGGCCAGCGCATACGCGGTCTCGCGCATCCGGTCGGGCAACGATTCGACGATCAGGTCGACCACCGTGTCGAGCCCGCCGTCCTGCGCCAAGATATCGGCGCAGTCCTCGGCGGCCTTGGGCAGGAGCCCGGCATCGTAGCCGTCGAACGCAGGCAGGCTCTGGACGATGGTCCCATCGTCCTGAGCTCGACGTCGGTCATCTCGCTGTCCGCGGCGGACATGAGGACCATCGTGTAGATCAGCGCGGTGTGTTCCATCAGAGCGCGCGGTCTCTTGGTCATGTGGCGCGCGGGCGCACCATAGGAAAGGGTGCCGGGCGCGGCAAGGATTATCGTGCCGGGGTCTTGGCGCCGACGAACCGGGCGGCCTCTGCGGCGGCTTCGGCAAGGCCGACGCGCTCGATCGGCACGCCCGGCGGGAAGGCGCTGGTCAATCGCGAGGGCGTCATCGGATCGAGCAGCACGAACACGCCGCGGTCATCGGCGCGCCGGATCAGCCGGCCGTAGGCCTGTTTGAGACGGAGCCGCGCCAGCATGTCGTCATAGGCGGTGCCGCCGAAGCGGACCCGCCGCGCACGGTGGAGGATGTCGGGGCGCGGCCACGGCACGCGATCGAAGACGATGAGCCGAAGCGCGCGGCCCGGCACGTCGATCCCGTCGCGCACCGCATCGGTGCCGAGCAGGCATGAATCGGTTTCGATGCGAAAGATATCGACCAACGTCGCCGTGTCCATGGGATCGACGTGCTGGGCGAGAAGCGCAATCCCGATCTCGTCGAGGGCGGCGGCGATCCGTCCATAGACTTCGCGCAGGCGGCGGATCGCGGTGAACAAGCCAAGGCCACCGCCCGCGGCGGCGGTGAAAAGCTCGCGATAGGCCGCCGCGACCTGGGCCGGATCGTCGCGGCGAACGTCGCGCACGATGAATATCCGCGTCTGCGTCCGGTAATCGAAGGGTGAGGCGAGGCTCGCCCGCCGCGCCGGCAGCGTGAGATGATGGGCGCCGGTCCTGACTTCCGCCAGCGTCCAATCGTCGATCGCCGGCTCAGGCCCTGGCTCGTCGTTCGCGCCGCGCTTGGGCTCACGCCCCATCGCTTGGTCGCGCAGCGTCGCCGAGGTGATGACGACGCCGTGCGCCGGCCCGAGCACGTGTTCGGCGAACGGGCGGGTGGGGTCGATCCAGTGCCGGTGAAGACCGATGCCGACATCGCGGCCGGCCAGGCGATCGATCGAGAACCAATCGACGAAGGGCCAGTCGGGATCGTCTTGCCGTTCGGTTCCAACGTCGCCCAGCATCTGCCGCCAGGTCTGAATCAGGCCCTCGATACGGAAGGTGAGACTGCGGATCGCCGCTTCAATGCGAATGCGCAGCGCCGTCTCGAGCTTGGCCGCGTCCTCGTCGAGCCTGGCCGCGAGGAAGCCCCGAAGCGCTGCGAGCGATTTGGCCAGCGCCGCCATCTCCCGATCCAGCTCGCTCGCCGCCTCGCTCAGCCCGGGCACCGGCTCGGCGGTCGTGACTTCGAGGCCATAATCCGAATCCGGATTGGGGCAACGCGCCATCACCTGGTCCCACACGTGGGCGAGAAACCTCTCGGCGGGACCGTGCGGCTGGCCTTCGCCGGCGCGCCGCAGCCAACCTTCCGCGGGCAGCGCAGCCGCCGCCCTGAGCGCCTGAGACAAGGCTTTCGTAGCCTCATCGTCATCGCTGACGAGGTCGCTCACCCGCCGCTCGAGGCCACGCACCCGGCCCTTGCGCCGCCCTTCGCCGCCGCGAATCCAGCGTCTCAGGTCAGCCATCTCCGCGCCCGACAGATGAGCGGAAAAGGCACCATCCGCGGCGTCGAACAGATGATGACCCTCGTCCAGCACGTAGCGCGTGGGCAGGGCAACGCCACCCTCGCCGGCGACCGCCTGGGTCATGACCAGCGCGTGGTTGGCGATGACGATGTCGGCGTGTCGCGCCTTGTGAATCGTCGCTTCGATATAGCATTTGGCGTAGTAGGGGCAGGCCGAGTAGATGCATTCGCCGCGCCGGTGGGCAAGCCCGAGGGTCGAGCCGTAGCCGGTGAGTTCGGCCAGCCAAGCGGGAAAATCGCCGCCCAACAGGTCGCCGTTGCGCGTGGCGCCGGCCCATCTCGCCATCAGGCCGAGAGCAATGGCGCGTGTGCCGGCGGCACCCTGCCTCGCCGCCTCCTCGAGATTGAGCAGACAGAGATAATTCTCGCGGCCCTTGCGGATGACCACCTTCGCGGCCTTGTCGGCGGGCGCGGGGTAAAGCCGGTCGAGCTCCTGGTCGATCTGGCGCTGCAGGTTCTTGGTGAAGGTCGAGAGCCAGACAGCGCCGCCGTTTTTCTCCGCCCACAGGCTCGCCGGCGCGATGTAGCCCGCGGTCTTGCCGATGCCCGTGCCGGCCTCGGCCAGCACCGTCCGCGGTGCGCCCGCCGTATCGCCCGGCGCGAACGCGGCGCTGATCGCGTCGGTATAATCGCGCTGGCCAAGCCTGGATTCAGCGCCCTCACCGAGCAGGCGTTCGAGCCGCCCGAGCGCCTCGGCCGCGCCGACGGGCGAATCGCCGGGCGGCGGCGGTGGCGCTTGTTCGGTCCAGCCAGCCAGCCTGTTCCAGACATCGAGGCCGCCCGAGGGGGCTTTCGTCGCGCCCGCGGTCCGTTCGCCGAGCGCATCGAGCACGGGCGGTCCCCAGCCCCAGCCCGCATTGGACATGGTCGCCGCGATGGCGCGCGCCCCCTCGTCGGGCGTGGCGGCCAACAGAGCCAGCAGCGCCGCCGCCACGGCCCTGACCATGACCGCCTCGGCGGTGCGGTCGTGCGGGCGCTTCAGGCCCAACGCTTCGGCCAGGCCGGCGGGCGTCGGCGCGCAGAACTCAGCCGGCTTCGCGAATGCGAAGAGCTCGAGGACGTCATAGGCCGCGAATTCAACCCCGCCGAGGCGCCGCGCGATTGTCGGCGCATGGCAGACGAGAGGGGGCTCGCGCCGCGCGCGTTGTGCCGCCTCCGCGAGGGACAGCGTCGCGATCTCGCCGTCCGCGCTCAGCCACACCGCGCCGCCGATGCCAGCGACCAGGGTGCCGGTGGCGGGCATCAGCGGGACCGGCGGGCCGGAGCGGCTCTCGTTCATGTGCGAAGTATAGTGGCTTCCCGATCGCGCCACAGGCCCGAGCGCCATTGACGGGCCTCGGCGGTTGCGCCACCTTGCACCGAACCGTCTCGTGGAGCACGAATCTTCAAATGTCCGGTGACGTCGAGACCGCCCTGGCCAGCAAGGCCTGGCCGTTCGTCGAGGCCAAGGCGCTCGCCGAACGTCTAAAAGGCCAAACCCCGGCCAAGGGCTATGTGCTGTTCGAGACCGGTTACGGCCCCTCGGGCCTGCCGCACATCGGCACGTTCGGCGAGGTGGTTCGCACCACCATAGTGCGCCAGGCGTTTCAGTTCGTCTCCGATCTGCCCACGCGGCTGTTCGCCTTCTCCGACGACATGGATGGCTTGCGCAGCGTCCCCGATAACATCCCCAACAAGGCCGACGTGGCGCGCCACCTCGGCAAGCCACTCACCGCGATCCCCGATCCTTACGGTGAGGCTGAAAGTTACGGCCACAACATGAACGCGCGCCTCAAGGCGTTCCTCGATGACTTCGAATTCGATTACGAGTTCCTGAGCGCGACCGAGTGCTACCGGAGCGGCCGCTTCGATGAGACGCTGCGCCTCGTCCTCGAGCGCTACGATGAGGTGGTTGAGGTCATTTTACCGACGTTGGGCGAGGAACGGCGCGCGACCTACAGCCCCTTCCTTCCGATCTGCCCCAAGACGGGCCGGGTGCTGCAGGCGAACGTGGTGGCGCGCGATACCGAGGCCGGCACCATCACCTACGAGGACGGCGGGACGCACACCGAGGTGCCGGTCACGGGCGGCCAGTGCAAGCTGCAATGGAAGGTCGACTGGGCGATGCGCTGGGTGGCGCTCAACGTGGACTACGAGATGTCGGGCAAGGACCTGATCGATTCGGTCAGACTGTCGAGCCAGATCTGCCGCATCCTGGGCGGGGCGCCGCCGGCTGGCTTCACCTACGAGTTTTTCCTCGACGAGAACGGCGAAAAGATCTCGAAATCGCGCGGCAACGGTCTCACTATCGAGGAATGGCTACGCTACGCCTCGCCGGCAAGCCTCGCGCTGTTCATGTATCAGTCACCGCGCAAGGCGAAGCGGCTCCATTTCGATGTCATTCCGCGCACCGTCGACAACTACATCGGGTTCCTCGAAAGCTACCCAAAGAAGACGCCCTCCGAGCGCCTGGCTAACCCGGTCTGGCACATCCACGAGGGTACGCCGCCCGACGAGAAGGTGCCGATCAGCTTTGCCGTGCTGCTCAATCTCGCCAGCGTCTGCAACACCGAGGATTCCGCCGTGCTGTGGGGCTTCCTCGGCCGTTACGTGGCCGACGCGCGGCCTGACAGCCACCCTGTCCTCGATCAACTCGTGCGTTATGCCGTCACCTATTTCGCTGACTTCGTCAAACCCCGCAAGCATTACCGCCGGCCCGCGGGCAACGAGGTGGCGGCGCTTGAGGACCTCGCGGATGCGCTCGCCGCGTTACCGGCCGGGGCTGGCGCGGAGGACATCCAGCACGAGGTCTATGAGGTCGGCAAGCGCCACGATTTCGTCCAGCTGCGCGATTGGTTCAAGGCGCTCTACGAGATTTTGCTCGGCCAAACCCAGGGGCCGCGCATTGGCTCGTTCTTTGCTCTTTATGGCCTCGCGGAGACTGTCGCGCTGATTCGCCGGGCGCTGGCCGGCGACGATTTGGCCGCGCCTTCCGAGGGCACGGCGAGGCCGGGCTGACTGGCCAGCCGGCCCTCACGACGCCGGGCTCCCGCCCCCGCGCCGCTGATTCGCTTGAGCCCGTTCCAAGGCAGGCGCGCTTTCGCCGGCGAGATCGGGCTCGCCCACGTTCTCCAGGATCACGGCGCGCGCCCGATCGCGCAGCTGAACAGCCGCGTTCCAGTCGCCGCCCTCAGGCTCGAGCGGCGGGCTGATCGTCACCGTGATCGCGCCCCGGCGGGGGAACCACTGATCGCCGCGCAGGACCGTGCGCGTGCCGCGAAGCGTGATGGGTATCACGGGCACGCCGGCCTCGGCGGCAACGGTGAAGGCCCCGAGGCGGAAATCCAGCAGGCCCGGCCGCCGCGTCAGCGTCCCCTCGGGGTAGAAGACGAGACGGCGCCCGGTGGCGGCGGTGGCGGCGGTGGCCAGCCTCTGGATGTCCTCGACACCGCGTTCGGCATCGAAGCGCTCGACAAACTCGATGCCCAGCCGGCGCAGAAACAGCCCGGCGAACACCTGTTCGGCCAACTCCTGTTTGGCGACGAACGCCACCTCGCCCGGCAGCGCTGCGACAAGCGCGAGACTGTCAAAGTAGCTCGCATGGTTGGTGACAATAAGGCCGCCGGCTCGGGGCAGCGCTTCGCCACCTTCCACCGTCAGCTCGGTTCCCGTGAGCCGGAGCAGCAACCGCGCGCCGCCGCGAACCACGGCCCAGCGCCAACGGCGCACCGGCGCCACCACGACGAGCGGCCACACGGCGGCGGCGAGGCCGGCCACCAGGGCCCACCAGTAGGCGGCGAACGCCAGCGCGGCGAACGCGCGCCGCCACCGCCGCAGCTGTGGGCGGACGCCAGCGAGCGCCAGACGTGTGAACTGCCACCACAGCGCGCGCGTCCGGGCGCCCACGCGCCCGGATTCGTAAATTTCCTTGCTGGCCGCGCGGCGTATCTTGCCGCTCGAGGTTTTCGGGATGGTGTGAGGCGGTGCGAGGACGACATCCTCGGGCGGGCTCTCGAGCAGCACGGTGGTGATCTCGTTGATGCGCTGGCGAAGGCGGCCTCGCACGGCCTCGTCAGTGACCCGGGTTTCCGCCATGACGATGACGCGCTCGGTCCCGGTGCGCAGATCGGCGCTGCCGAACACAGCGACGCAGCCCTTGCGGATGTCCTCGAGGTTGCCGACTGCTTCCTCGACCTCCTGGGGATAGATGTTGCGCCCGGCGCGGATGATGAGGTCTTTGACGCGGCCGGTGAGAAAAATGTCGCCCCCCGCGATGTAGGCGAGATCGCCGGTGTCCAGCCAGTCGCCGTCGAACAGCTTGCGGGTCTCTGCCTCATTGCGGAAATAGCCGCTGGTCGATGAGGGACCGCGGAACTGCAAGAGGCCCTCGTGGCGCTCGCCGAGCTCGTGTCCCGTTTCGTCGACGACGCGAACCTGATGGCCCGGTAGCGGCTGGCCGCAGGCGACGACCTCGAGGGCTTGCGCATCGTCCGCCGCGGCCGGGCGCGCTTCGCCCTCGCCCGTCAACACGCCGCGGTCCACGCGATCGATGATGAAAGGACGACCGGAGGGCGGGAAGGTCAGGCCGACCGAGCATTCGGCCAAGCCGTAGACCGGCGCCAATGCATTCGACCGGAAACCGTATTGCGCGAAGCGCGCGGTGAAGGCCCGCAGCGTCTCCGGGCTGACCGGCTCGGCGCCGTTGACGATCTCGCGCAGCGAGCTGAGATCGAGGCCCTCGATCTCTTCGTCGGTGATCTTCTTGAGGCACAGCTCGAAGGCGAAATTGGGCGCGCCCGAAAACGTGCCGCGGTAATTGTGAAGGGTCCACAGCCAGGTGGCCGGCCGGGCCAGAAAGCTCAGCGGCGAGAGAATGACCGTCGGCACGGCGAAATAGAGGCAGCCGAGCCAGGCCCCGATCAACCCCATGTCGTGATAGAGCGGCAGCCAGCTCACGAACACATCCGACGAAGTCGCGTTCATGACCTGGCCCAAGGCCCTGATGTTGGCGAGCAGATTGGCGTGGCTGAGGACTACGCCCTTGGGATCGCCCGTGCTGCCCGAGGTGTACTGGATAAGCGCCGTGTCCGCGGGCCCGAGCGGGGCCCGCACGTCATCCCCGGCCGCCATCGTCAGCCCTTCCACCGTGTCGACGCCGCGCAGGCTTTCGATACGGGACTGGATCAGCACGGCGAGCGCTCGGGCCTCCGGCACGGTGATGAGGAGTGCTGCGCCCGCGTTGTCGAGAATGCGGGCTTGACGCTCGAGATGATCCTCGATCTGCGACAGGCGCATTGGCGGATAGATCGGCACCGGAATGCCGCCAGCGTAAACCGTGCCATAAAAGGCAAAGAAGAAATCCTCGCCCGTCGGCAACATGATGGCGACCCGCTCCCCCGGCTCGAGGCCCCAGCTGAGGAGGCCCCTTGCGACGGCCTGTGCCCGGTCGCGCAGAGCACGATAGCTCAGCACATTCTCCTCGCCGGCACCGCTGGTGAGCACGATGTGGGGCCGCTCGGGATGGGCCTCCACGTGCCAGTCGAGTATTTCGGTCAGCGTGCCCGCGGCGCCGGGAGTCGCCTCGGCGGGGCTGAGGGCGGCGAGCTTGATGGTGGGCGCTAGGCGGCCATCGCCGCGCTGCGCCTTGAGCACGGCCATGACGAGATCACGTGGCGTCTCGGCTTCGGCCAACAGGGATTCGGGCAGGTGTATCTTGACCGTGCGCTCGGTGCGCAGGATGAGCTCGGCGCGTCCCAGACTGTCGAAGCCGAGATCGCGGTCGAGCTGGCTGTCGAGCTCAACGGCTAAGTGAAGCTCGCGGTAAGGCCTGAGTTCGAGAGCGAGTTCCCGTACCAGGCCGAGAATCCGGCCAGCGACCTCCTCGGCCTCAACCTCGCTCGCTTCGGTATCCTGCACGGTGTCCTGTGATTCAGCCATGCCATGTGCTTTGGTGGCTCAGTCGGCCAGCGGATCCTCGATCAGACCGTGACTCACGCGCGCCAAGCCGCCCTCCTTCGGCGGGCGGGCCTTGGCGAAGATCGCGGCCATGAGCTCGTCAGCGTGCCAGTCCGGATGAGCGCGTTTGAGACGAACGCCGAGGGCGGTGATTCGTGCCGCCGCTAGGTGCGGCCCGGCGCCGCGGACGAGCGTTCCATCGAAATCGATCACCTCGATATCCTCGCCCGGCACCATGAGGTGAACCGTACCCGCTCCCCAATTGGCCCCCGACGCCGGCTCGCCCGCGCCGTTGGCCGATGTGACAACGATCATGTTGCCGAGCGGCAGCGCGGCCGGATAGTAGGGCTCGCGGTCGAGATCGCGGCCGCCCTCGCCGGCGGCGACGACGAGCAGCGTCTCGGGCGTCATCGCCGCGGCCCTGGCAAACGCCCGCCAACCGCTCGCGCTGGAGGTGCCGAGGGAGATCAACACGATGTCCACGTTCTTGGCGTGGGCATCGGCCAGCAGATCCACCATGCGCCGCGGATCGGGGTGGGGAAAGCGATAGGGGATGAGCCGCGCGCCCGGCGCCTCGCGCATCACGAGCGATGCCACCCGCGTGCCGCGCCGTGTCGGAAAATAAGGAGAGTGCGCCGTATCGGCATCGAAGGGCCGTGCGTCGAGCTCCCAGAAATCGTAACCCAATGCGCGGCCTTCCCCATCGCGGGCCAAGGCGTCCGCGATCTCGGGCAACAGGTAGTTGACGCCGGTATCGACGACGGCGACGGTCACGGTCTCGCCGCTCCGCTGAGCAAAGCTGTCAGGCGATGGTCTGTCGGGCAGGGGAGGGTTGAGCAGCTCGTTCGAACGCGTGAGCTCAAGCGCGTCGTCAAGCACATCGATTTCGACGGGCCGTCCGGCGGCGTCATAGATCAGCCGCCGGCCCTCGACGATCTCGCAATCGGGCCCTGCGATCACCGTGAGAGTGGGGCGCAGGGTATCGTCGATGAGCGCGGCGAACTCGGCGTTGATATGGTGAAGCTCGCCGGCCGGGGCGAAGCGCGTGAGCTCGAGGAGGCCCCGCGCCGGCAAGGCAAAGCTGCGCCGCCACCCCGCATCGCCCTCCTCCATGCGGATCACCTCCTGGGTGATTCCTCGCGCGCCCGAACCAATCCGCTCCGCCATCACGGCCAGCTTGGCGGGCGGGGCGGGGCATCCGGCCTGGATTGCCGCTCTCAGCGCCGCGAAGGGAAGCGCCAAGTTGGTCCCGTCCGCGGCGAGGAGGGTCGCCGGCGCGAGGCCGAATGCCGCCAGGCAAAAGAGGCTTGCAAGCAAGCTTCGCATCGATGAAGGATGGGGCGTAATGGCGGTAAAGTCGAGGGAGCGGGCGCGGCGCCTCGGACGGGGGCGTGGACCTCTTTAGTCTCGCCCAGCCAGTCTTGCGCCAACTCGATCCCGAGCAGGCGCATCATCTCACGTTGTGGGCGCTCAAGCGCGGCCTCGGGCCGAGCCCGGATCGCAGCAGCGATGCTGCGCTCGCCATCCGGCTGTGGGGCCGCGAGTTTCCCAACCCCATCGGTCTGGCGGCCGGGTTCGACAAGAACGCCGAGGTGCCGGACTCCATGCTTCGCCTCGGTTTCGGATTCGTCGAGATCGGCACCGTCACGCCGCGCACCCAGCCGGGTCAGGCGCGGCCCCGGGTGTTTCGCCTGAACGAAGACGGCGCGGTCATCAACCGGCTGGGCTTCCCGAGCGCCGGTGTGGTGCGTGTGGCCGCGCGTCTGGCGGAACGCCCCCGCGGGCCGGGCCTCCTCGGCGCCAACGTTGGCGCCAATCACGACAGCCCTGATTTCGCCGCGGATTACGTCAAAGGGTTGACCGCCCTGCACGGGCTCGCCGATTACTTCGTTATTAACGTGTCCTCGCCCAACACCCCGGGGCTCCGGGATTTGCAGGCGAAGGAGGCGCTGGACGAGCTTCTCGGTCGTGTGCAGGGTGCGCGCGAGGCTCCGCCGCCCGGCGCGCCGGCGCCAGCGCCGCTCCTCGTCAAGATCTCGCCCGATCTCGATGACGCAGAGCTCGAAGCCATCGCGGAAGTCACCCTTGCACGCGGCATCGAGGGCCTCATCATCAGCAACACCACGGCCGCCCAGCCCGATCACCTGCGGAGCCGGTATCGCGCTGAGGCCGGCGGGTTGAGCGGTGCACCGCTGTTCGAACAATCCACCGATCTGTTGCGCCGGATGCACCGGTTGACCGCACGGCGCGTGACCCTGGTTGGAACCGGAGGGATCGCTTCCGGGCGTGATGCCTATGAGAAGATTCGTGCCGGCGCGTCGCTCGTGCAGCTCTACACGGCGCTCGCGTTCCACGGCCCCGGTCTGGTCGAGAGGATCAAGCGTGACCTCGCGGCATTGCTCGTGGCCGATGGGTTCGCCCATATCGCCGACGCGGTCGGCGTCGATGTCGCTTGAGCCCGCCTGGCGGGTGCCGGAAATTTGTGGCTCGCAACGGAATGGTCCTGTTAACTTGAAAGCGCTATCGTGACGCCGCCCCGGGCCACGAGCGCGCGCGGATCGAACGACGGAATGAACCCCCCATGCTGTGGTTGGTGCAGGCCATCATAGTTTTTCTTTACGGTGCCGGTGCCGCCGCCCTGGCGCTCGGCCTGCCGCGCGCCCTGCCCGACATCGATCCGCCGCTTGCCTATGGCGCCGGCGCCATCGGCTTCCTCCTGGCCGCGCTCCTTCACCAGACCGTGGCGCGCGCCTTCGGACGGCACAGCGTGAGACGGGCGCTCGCGGCGCTCGGTGAGGTCCAGGACCGGGCAGCGGACAAGCTCGCAGCACTCGAGAGCGATATCGCGCGCCTCGCCGAGGTCCTCGAGAAGGGTGGGCTGAGCGAAAACAGCGCCGAGGTCGTCTCCGAAATGCGCATCATGCGCGGGCTCCTCGCCCAGCTCAGCGCCCGCACCGGCGCCCGCGCGCCCAAGCTGGCGAGCCGCCCACGCCGGGGGCCGACGGCGATCGTCGATGCGACCGAGCCGGTGCCGGTGATCGTGCCGCAAACGCTCAACGACGACGAGGTCATTGCGATCACCGAGCAAGCGCTGCACGACAACCGCATCGATCTCTACGTGCAGCCGGTGGTCACGCTGCCCGGGCGCGATGTGCAGTTTTACGAAACGTTCTCGCGTATCCGCCACGAGGACGGCAGCATCATCCTGCCCGATCAATATCTCGGCCTCGCGACTAAAATGGGCCTCATCGGCACCATCGACAACATGCTCCTGTTCCGCTGCGTTCAATTCATCCGGCGGGTGCGCCGCGACAATCCGGGGATCGGATTTTTCTGCAACGTCTCACCGCACAACCTCGGCGACGCCGAGTTCTTCCAGCAGTTCATGGACTTTCTCGAGCACAACACCGAGCTTGCCGGGACGTTGATCTTCGAGTTCGGTCACGATGGTGTCGATTCGACGGACTTCAACGGCAACCTCGGTCAAATGGCGGAGGCGGGCTTCACGTTCTCGGTGGACCAGGTCAAGAGCCTCGACGTCGATTTCGTCAGTCTGGCCAAGCGCAATTTCCGCTTCGTCAAGATCGACGCCAACATGCTGGTCTCGCAGGAAGCGCAGGCCAGCGCGCCGGTCGCCATTGCGGACCTCAAGGCGGCGATGAAGAGGTCGGGCGTCGATCTCATTGCCGAAAAGGTCGAGACCGAGCAGATCGTCATCGACCTGCTCGACTACAACATCGACTATGGTCAGGGTTATCTGTTCGCTGAGCCCCAGCCGAGCCAGATGACGTCCGCATAATCGGCGCGCATTGATTTTAGCCCACACACAACGGCGCGTGGGATGCACACCTTCCGGCGCGTTGCGCTATGAGCGGCCATGTCCGGGCGCGTGAAGCGGACGATCCCGATGCTGCCAGGCGTGCGCGCGCTGGCCGGCGCCTACGATGTCGCCATACTTGACTTGTGGGGTGTGGTCCATGACGGCCACGCGCCTTACCCCGACGTGCTCGATTGCCTGGCTCGCATGCGCCGGGCGGGGATGCGGCTCGTCTTCCTGTCCAATGCCCCGCGGCGCGCGAAGCGCGTGATCCATCGCCTGTCGGCCATCGGCATCCCGCGGGCCAGCTACGACCACATCATCACCTCCGGTGATCTGACGCGCCGGGCCCTGGCGCGCCGGTCCGATTCCTGGCACGCCGCGCTCGGCCGGACGTACTATCACTTGGGGCCGGCGCGGGACTGGGGCATCACCCGCGGGCTCGACTTTGAGGAAATCGACGAGCTGGTGCGGGCGAGCTTCATTCTCAATACCGGCCTGTTCGACGACGAGCATGAGACGGTCGACGACTATGAGGCGTTCTTCGACAAGGCGCTGGCCGCCGCTCTACCCATGATCTGCGTCAATCCCGACCTGGCGGTCATGCGCGGCGACCGGCGCATCCCCTGTGCCGGCGCGCTGGCCGCCGCCTACGCGGCGCGCGGTGGACCCACCCGCTATCACGGCAAACCGCATCGCCCAGCCTATGATGCGTGCTTTGAATGGTTCGGGACGACCGATCGACGTCGCGTCGTCGCCTTCGGAGACAGCCTGCACACCGACATCGCCGGAGCGCTCGCCGCCGGTTTGGACAGCGTGCTTGTCACGGGCGGTATTCATGCGGACGAATGGGGGCTTGCGCCCGGTGAATCACCCGACCCGGGCGATCTCGCTGCGGCGTGTGTGCGCGCCGGTCATATCCCGACCGCCGCCCTTCCCGCGCTTCTCTGGTAGCGCCGGGCATCTGACCCTCACCTGCGCTCCGGGAAAACATTTCCCTGTGGCGGCCGTTATCCTTAACATGAGGGGCAGGTCAGGGGGCCGGCCGCGGAGTCATCGGGGCACGAGACCGCGAAATTTGTCCACGGCCGCGCCCTAACGAGAACAAGATCCGGCAGAACCGCGACTCCGCTTACCGGGTGCTCAAGGGGTCGAACGGCCCCAACGAGCAAGGAATCGGTTTATGGCTCGACTAGGGATGCGCGGCGGTTGGTTCCTGAGGGCCATGGTCCTCGGGGTGGTTCCTTTGATCGCTGGATGTAGCGTGCCGCTCCTTGGCAGCATTACCCTTAACCATATCGTCGCGGTGACCTCCGCAACGACGACCGCCTGGTCGGGTAAGGGGTTGAGCGAGCTTGCCCTCGATCGGGTCACTGGCAAGGACTGCCGGTTTCTCGACGGTGCCCTCAGGGAGGACCGCGACTTGTGCGAACCCGAGGGTTCTGCCGCGACCGAGGAAGACTTCAAAGGCGTCATGACGTTCGCGCGATGCAGCAGCCCGAGGACGAGGGCATTATCGTCGTCGATGGCACGGTCATCCGCCTCGCTGACATCGAGACCGCGGCGGGTGAGCCGGATGCGGCGCCGACAACGGCCGGCGGGTTCATATTCCGCTTCGGATCGGCCCTCCCGGACCCGTCGGATCCCCTGGCCGCCGAGTTACGGTTGATGCCGGTGTCCTATACGCGAGATTTCTAGACCTGTTTCGAGCGCCAAGCTCTAGCGTGGCGTGGGGATCGAGAAATCAGCCCGCACCAGCGCACCACCTGGCCAGCGCGAAGTGACCGTCTTGAGCCGCGTGTAGAAGCGCACCCCATCGGGCCCGTGCATGGCGAGATCGCCGAATAACGAGCGCTTCCAGCCGCCGAAGGTGTGAAACGCCATCGGCACCGGGATCGGCACGTTGACGCCGACCATACCGATCTTGACCCGGTCGGCGAAGGTGCGGGCGGTGCCCCCGTCCTCGGTGAAGATCGCTGCACCGTTGCCGAACTCGTGCTCGTTGACGAGAGCGACGGCCGTGTCGAAATCGGGCACCCGCATCACCGACAGCACCGGCCCGAAGATTTCCTCTTTGTAGATGCGCATGTCCGCCGTCACGTTGTCGAACACCGAGCCGCCGATGAAATAGCCGTCCTCGTAACCCTGGAGCTTGAGGTCGCGGCCATCGAGCACGAGATCGGCGCCTTCCTCGACGCCGAGGTCGATGTAGCCCCGCACCCGTGCGAGATGCTCGCGCGTCACGAGCGGACCCATCTCCGAGTCTGGATCCACGCCCGGCGCGACTTTGAGGCCGGAGACGCGTGGCGTGAGGCGCTCGATCAACGGATCGCCGGCATCGCCGACCGCGACCGCGACCGAAACCGACATGCAGCGCTCGCCGGCCGAACCATAAGCGCCGCCGATCAACGCTTCCGTCGTTTGATCGAGGTCGGCGTCGGGCATCACCACCATGTGGTTCTTGGCGCCGCCCAGCGCTTGCACGCGTTTGCCGTTCGCTGCTGCGGTCTTGTAGATGTACTCCGCCACCGGGGTTGAGCCGACGAAGCTGACCGCGGCGACATCCGGATGGGCGAGCAGCGCATCGACCGCTTCCTTGTCGCCGTTGATGACGTTGAGGACGCCGGCCGGGATGCCCGCCTCGGCGGCCAGCTCGGCGATGCGGATCGGCGTCGAGGGATCCTTTTCCGAGGGTTTGAGCACGAAGGTGTTGCCGCAGGCGAGCGCGATCGGGAACATCCACATCGGCACCATGGCGGGAAAATTGAACGGCGAGATGCCGACGCAGACGCCGACCGGCTGGCGCAGGGACCAGCTGTCCATCTCGCTGCCCACGCTTGAGGAGAACTCGCCCTTGAGCAAATGCGGAATGCCGCAGGCGAACTCGACAACCTCGAGGCCCCGCGTCACCGAGCCCTTGGCATCGGCTGAGGTCTTGCCGTGCTCGGCAGTGAGCAACCCGGCGAGCTCGTCGACGTGATCCTGCACAACTTCGCGGAACCGGAACAGCAGGCGCGCGCGGCTCGCCGGCGTCATCTCGGCCCAGGCCGGCAGCGCCTCTCGGGCGGCCGTGACCGCCTGGTCGATCTCGCCCGGGCTGGCGAAGGGCACCTCGCCGGTCTGTTCACCGGTCGCGGGATTAAAGATCGGGCCCACGCGACGGGCGGTGCCCGTTACGGGTTCACCATTGACGAAATGATGCAGTTGCTTCACCGCTACCGTCCTCCGTGCGCGGGCCCACGCCTTATTGTTGGCGCTTGAGCATCAGCTTCTTGGTTTCGGCGATCGCCTGCGCCGGGTTCAGGTCCTTGGGGCAGGTCTTGGTGCAATTCATGATGGTATGACAGCGATAGAGGCGGAACGGATCCTCGAGATCGTCGAGCCGCTCGCCCGTGACCTCATCGCGGCTGTCCGCGATCCAGCGATAAGCCTGCAACAGGACCGCCGGGCCGAGATAGCGCTCTTCGTTCCACCAATAGCTCGGGCAGCTCGTCGAGCAGCAGGCGCACAGGATGCATTCCCACAGGCCATCGAGCCGGGCGCGCTCCTCGGGCGATTGCAGGCGCTCCTTGTCGGGCGGCGGCGGCGACTGGGTCTGCATCCACGGCTTGATCGCGGTGTATTGCGCATAGAACGTCGTCATATCGGGGACGAGGTCCTTGACCACCGGCAGATGCGGCAGCGGGTAGACCTTGACGTCGCCCTTGATGTCGGTGATGGCCTTGGTGCAGGCGAGCGTGTTCGTCCCGTCGATGTTCATGGAACAGCTGCCGCACACGCCCTCGCGGCACGAGCGGCGGAAGGTCAGCGTCGCGTCCGTCTCGTCCTTGATGGCGATGAGCGCATCGAGGACCATCGGCCCGCAGCTCTCGAGGTCGACGGAGAAGGTGTCGAGGCGGGGGTTCTTGCCGTCGTCGGGATTCCAGCGGTAAACCCGAATCCGCTTGAGGCGGCGCGCGCCGTCGGGGGCGGGATGGGTGACCCCGGTGCCGATCGTCGAGTTGGCCGGCAGAGCGAACTCAACCATGGGCGAGGCTCCTCATATCGGTCGATGGCGGGGGTTGATGGGTCATGGACGCCGATCCTCTCGCTCGCGGGCTCAGTAAACCCGTGCTTTGGGCGGGAAGTATTGCACCTCGTCGGTCAGCGTGTAGGTGTGGACGGGGCGGTAGCCGATCCTGACCGCGCCCGTGTCGTCCTGCCAGGCTACGGTGTGTTTCATCCACTCGTCGTCGTTGCGGTCGGGGAAATCCTCGCGCGCGTGCGAGCCGCGGCTTTCCTTGCGGTTGCGCGCCGAATGTACGGTCGTCATGGCTTGGCGCAGGAGATTGTCGAGCTCGAGTGTCTCGACGAGATCGCTGTTCCAGATCAAAGAGCGGTCGCTCACCCGAATGTCGGCCAGCGAGGACCATATCTCGTCGAGCTTGGCCACGCCCGCATCGAGGATCTCGGCGGTGCGGAACACCGGGCAGTTGGTCTGCATCGCGCGCTGCATGGCGAGGCGGATCGAGGCTGTCGGCGTACTGCCGTTCGCATTCCGGTACTTGTCCAAGAGCGCGATGGCCGCGTCTCCGGCGTCCGCCGGCAACGGTTTGTGCGTCGTGCCTAGCTTGACCAGCTCCGCCGCCCGACGCGCCGCCGCGCGCCCGAAGACCACGAGGTCGAGCAGCGAGTTCGAGCCCAGCCGGTTGGCGCCGTGGACCGACACGCAGGCCGCTTCGCCGAGGGCCATAAGGCCGGGCACGACGGCATCGGCGTCGCCGTTCCTCGGTGCGATCACTTCGCCATGATAATTGGTCGGAATCCCGCCCATGTTGTAGTGCACCGTCGGCAGCACGGGGATCGGCTCCTTGGTCACATCGACCCCGGCGAAGATCCTGGCGCTTTCCGAGATGCCGGGCAGGCGCTCCTCGATGACGTGGGGATCGAGGTGATCGAGATGGAGATAGACATACTCCTTGTCCGGCCCGCAGCCGCGGCCCTCGCGCACCTCGATGGTGATCGAGCGGCTCACCACGTCGCGCGAGGCGAGGTCCTTGGCGCTCGGCGCATAACGCTCCATGAACCGCTCGCCCTCGCTGTTGAGCAGAAATCCGCCCTCGCCGCGCACGCCTTCCGAGATCAGCACGCCGGCGCCGTAGACGCCGGTCGGATGGAACTGGACGAACTCCATGTCCTGCAGCGGCAGGCCGGCCCTGAGCACCATGCCATTGCCATCGCCCGTGCAGGTGTGCGCCGAGGTGCAGGAGAAATAGGTGCGGCCGTAGCCGCCGGTCGCCAGCACCACCAGATGGGCGCGAAAACGGTGCATCGTGCCGTCGTCCAGGCACCAGGCCATGACGCCGCGGCAGACGCCGTCCTCCATGATTAGGTCGATGGCAAAATATTCGACAAAGAACTCGGCCTCGTGCTTGAGCGACTGCTGATAGAGCGTGTGCAGGATGGCGTGACCGGTGCGGTCGGCGGCGGCGCAGGTGCGCTGCGCGGTGCCTTCGCCGAAATTGGTGGACATGCCGCCGAAGGCGCGCTGGTAGATCTTGCCGTCCTCGGTGCGCGAGAAGGGCACGCCGTAGTGCTCGAGTTCGATCACCGCGGCCGGCCCCTCACGGCACATATATTCGATGGCGTCTTGATCCCCGAGCCAGTCCGCGCCTTTGACCGTATCGTACATGTGCCAACGCCAATCGTCCGGGCCCATGTTGCCGAGCGCGGCCGAGATGCCTCCTTGCGCCGCGACGGTGTGGGAGCGGGTCGGGAACACCTTGGTGATGCAGGCAACAATGAGGTTCGCCCCGGCGATGCCAAGCGTCGCGCGCAAGCCCGCACCGCCGGCGCCGACGACGATGACGTCGTAGTCGTGATCGGTGATGGGGTAGGCCGCGCTCATCGTGTCAGCCTCCGAGCCACAGCTTCAGAACCGCGAGGACCGTGGCGAGACCGAGAACGAGGCAGCCGGCGTTCACGGCGATGACCATGGCGGTCTTCAGCGCTTCGGCCTGGACATAGTCCTCGATCACCACCTGCACGCCGAGCTTGAGGTGATAGAAGGTCGCGATGATGAGGAGGATCATGATCCCGGCCACCAACGGCGAGGCGAGCCAACCCGTCACTTCGACGTAGCCCGCGCCGGTGTAAACCAGGAGCGAGACGATGAACCACACCGCGAGCGGGATCAGGGCGAGCGCGGTCAAACGCTGGTGCCACCAATGGTGGGTGCCGCTTTTGGCCGAGCCGAGGCCACGCACGCGGCCCAAGGGCGTGCGCAAGCTCATGCGCCGCCCCTCAAGGCATAGCCGATGATCCAGGCAAGCAGCGTGAGGCCTGAGGACAGGACGACGACGATCCAGCCCGAGGCTTGCACCGTCGGAATCTCGAATCCCTTGCCCATGTCCCAGAACAGGTGCCGGATGCCGTTCAACAGGTGAAAGAACAGCGCGAAGCTAAAGCCGAGCAGGATGATGCGCCCGAGCCATGAGCCGGTGAAGCCTTGAACATCGGCAAACGCGCCGGGCCCCGCCGCCGCGGCGATCAGCCACCAGGCGAGCAGCAGGCTGCCGAGGCCGAGGGCGAGGCCGGTCAGCCGGTGCAGGATCGACAGCATCGAGGTGATTTGCGGCCGGTAAACCTGGAGATGGGGAGAAAGCGGTCGGTTGGCCGATGTCATGAATGGTCCCAGCGGCGCGAAGCCGCGGACGGCGGCCCCTCGGAGCGTTTGGAAGGCAGCCTGATTTAAGACTGTGCTCGGGCCCGAGTCAACGCGGGCTCCGACGCAGCAAAAGATTCGCAATGGCGATCGTCCCGCCATGGGGCGATCCGGGCTAGACTCGCCTCAGACTCGAGAAGGCGATGCGTCGCCCGGGGCCTGTCCGTTGCGCGTCTTTATAGAGCTCCTGGTCCTTCTGCCGCTTTTGCGCACACTCTTCCTGGCCCGCCGGGAGACAGAAAGAGATGAGGTGCCGCGCGGCACTTTTCACCCACCCACGGGCGAAGCCCAACGATGAACATTCTCGCCATCCAGTCCCAGGTGTCCTTCGGTCATGTCGGCAACGCCGCGGCCCTGTTGCCCCTGTGGCGCCTCGGTCACGAGGTATGGCCGGTGGCGACGGTGGAATTCTCCAATCACCCCGCCCATGGCAGCTTTCGCGGCCGGCGGGCGAGCCGCGACGAGATCGCGGCGCTGATCGACGGTCTCGACGCGCGCGGTGCGCTCGCCGACTGCGATGCCGTGTTGAGCGGCTATCTGGGGGCAGCCGAACGGGGCGGCGCGGTGCTCGACGCCGTGACCCGGGTTCGCTCGGCCAAGGCGGGCGCCCTTTACTGCTGCGATCCGGCGATGGCCCATGAGGATCAGGGCCTGTTCGTTGCAGAGGACATTGCCGATTTTTTCAGAGACCAAGCCGTGCCGCGCGCCGACGTCATCACACCCAATCACGCCGAGCTCGAATTTCTCGCGGCTCGGACCATCACCGATCTCGACAGCGCGCTGTCGGCGTGCGGGACGCTGTCGGCTCGCGGGCCCTCGCTCGTCGTCGTAACCTCGCTCCGGCGCGGCGATGCGGCGCCGGGAACGCTCGAGACGCTGGCGGTGGATCGGACCGAGGCGTGGCTAGTCGCGACGCCCGTGCTCGAGGGCAAGCTCTACGGCGCCGGCGATCTCTTCACGGCGCTCTTTCTCGGCACCTATCTCAAGAACCGCGCTTCTGCCCAAGCGCTCGTGCGCGCCGTCGCCAGCACTTATGGCATTCTCAAGATGACATCGGAAAGAAGCGCGAACGAGCTCGCCCTGATTGCGGCCCAGGACGAGATCACGGCCCCGAGCGAGCGCTTCGAGGCGGCGCGCGTCGGGTAACGTCAGGAGGCTTTTTCAGGTAACGGCCGATCAGGACCTCGGCGATCTGCACCGCGTTCAACGCCGCGCCCTTGCGCAGATTGTCGGCCACCACCCACAGATTGAGGCCGTGCTTGACGGTGGCATCCTTGCGGATGCGGCTGACATAGACGGCGTATTCGCCGACGCAGTCGAGCGGCGTTACGTAGCCGCCGTCCTTATGCCGGTCGACCACCATGACTCCCGGGGCCTCGCGCAGGACCTTGCGCGCGGCGGCGGCTTCGAGCGGTTTGGCGAAGCTGAGATTGACCGCCTCGGAATGGCCGACAAACACCGGCACGCGCACGCAGGTCACCGTGAGATCGATCGACGGATCGAGAATCTTGCGGGTTTCCGACACCACCTTCCATTCTTCCTTTGTCGAGCCGTCATCGAGGAAGACATCGATGTGTGGAATCACGTTGAACGCGATCTGCTTGGTGAACGCATCGGGCGTCACCGGATCGTTGACGAAGATGCCCTTGGTCTGGTTGAAGAGCTCGTCCATGCCGTCATTGCCGATGCCCGAGACAGACTGATAAGTGGCGACCACGGCGCGCTTGATCTTGGCCGCATCGTGCAGCGGCTTGAGCGCGACGACGAGTTGCGCGGTCGAGCAGTTGGGATTGGCTATGATGCGACGCTTGGTGTACTGCGCGATGGCCTCGCCGTTGACCTCGGGCACGACGAGCGGCACATCGGGCTCCATGCGGAAATAGGACGAGTTGTCGATCACCACGGCGCCCGCCTCTGCCGCGCGCGGCGCCCACTTCTTTGCCACCGCGCCGCCGGCGGCGAATAACGCGATGTCGATGCCGGCGAAGTCGAAGTCAGAAAGCGCGCTGACCGTGAGCACGCTGTGCTCACCGAACGAAATCTCCTTGCCGACCGAGCGTTCCGAGGCAAGCGCGATTACCTCCTCACAGGGAAACTCCCGCTCGGCGAGAATGTTCAGCATCTCGCGCCCGACGCTGCCGGTAGCGCCCGCAATCGCGACCCGGTAAGCCATTATCCCTCTCCAAACGTGGCGGCCGCGCGGCTTGAGCCCGGAACCACCGTTCCACCATCACGGCCCGCAACCGATAGCTAGGCCGAGAGCTTGTCGAGCTCGTGCAGGAGGGCATCGCCCATGCCGCGCGTGCCCATCTCTGCCTTGCCGTCCTGCATGATATCGGCCGTGCGCAGACCGCCATCAAGCACGCTCGCGACGGCTTTTTCGATCAGCGCGGCCTCGTCGTCAAGATCAAAGGAATAACGCAGCATCATGGCGAAGCTCAGAATGCTGGCCAGCGGGTTGGCGATTCCTTGGCCGGCGATGTCGGGCGCGGTGCCGTGCACCGGCTCGTAGAGCGCGGGCCGCCGGTCCGCGCCGTCCGGCGTGCCGAGCGAAGCCGAGGGCAGCATGCCGAGCGAGCCGGTCAGCATGGCCGCGCAATCGGACAAAAGATCGCCGAACAGGTTGTCCGTGAGGATCACGTCGAACTGCTTGGGCGCGCGCACCAGCTGCATGGCGCAATTGTCGGCGTACATGTGGCTGAGCTCGATGGCGGGGTAGCCCGCCGTGTGAATACGCTCCACCTCCTCGCGCCAAAGTAGGCCGCTCTCCATGACGTTGGCCTTCTCGACCGAGCACACCCGGCCCTGGCGCTTGCCAGCGAGATCGAAGGCGACGTGCGCGACGCGCTCGATCTCGGGCGTGGTGTAGACCTGGGTGTTCACGCCGCGGCGCGTGCCGTCGGGCAGCGTTTCGATGCCCCGCGGCTCGCCAAAGTAGATCCCGCCGGTGAGCTCGCGCACGATCATCAGGTCAAGCCCTTCCACCAGCTCTGTCTTCAGAGACGAAGCCTCGGCGAGCGCCGCGAAGACGATGGCGGGGCGCAGATTGGCGAACAGGTCCATTTCCTTGCGCAGCCGCAACAGGCCGCGCTCGGGCTTGTCGTTGAAATCGAGGTTGTCCCATTTGGGGCCCCCGACCGCGCCGAGCAGGACCGCATCGGCTGCCATCGCCTGGGCCAGCGTTTCGTCGGTGAGCGGGGTTCCGTGCGCATCATAGGAGACGCCCCCAACGAGCCCTTCGCTCACGTCGAACGAGACGGCGCGGCGCCGATCGAGCCATGCGATGATGCGTCGGACCTCGGCCATCACCTCGGGCCCGATGCCGTCGCCCGGCAGAATCAGGATCTTCTTGTTCGATGCCATGGCGATAGTCCGGTCTGCCCGCTCCCCTCAGCCGTAAAGCCAGGGGTGGGAGGCCTTGTGGCCTTTCTCGAACGCATCGATCGCTTCCGTGCGCTCGAGCGTGAGACCGATATCATCGAGGCCGTCGAGGAGGCAGTGCTTGCGGAACGGCTCGACGTCGAAGGCGAGCGTCTGGTTGCCGGACCGGTGAATGATTTGGCGCTCGAGGTCGACGACGAGCTCCGCGCCCGCTTCCGCGTCGGCCATCAGCGTAGCGATGCTCGCCTGATCGAGCCTGATAGGCAGCATGCCGTTCTTGAAGCAGTTATTAAAAAATATGTCGGCGAAACTGGGCGCGATGACACAGCGGATGCCGAAATCCTGCAGCGCCCAAGGCGCATGCTCGCGGCTCGAGCCACAGCCGAAATTCTCGCCCGCCACGAGAAAGGCGGCGTGCCGGTAGGGCTCGCGATTGAGCACGAAGTCGGGCCGCTCGGCGCCCTGATCGTCGTAGCGCAGATCGTTGAACAGGTAGCGGCCGAGCCCGGTGCGCTTGATCGTCTTGAGGAACTGCTTGGGGATGATCTTGTCGGTATCGACGTTGACCATATTGAGCGGCGCGGCGACGCCCGACAGCGTGGTAAATTTTTCCATCTCGTCCTCCCTCAGGCAAACTCGCGCACGTCGGCGAGGTGCCCCGCCACCGCTGCCGCCGCGGCCATCGACGGGCTGAGAAGATGGGTGCGCCCGCCACGGCCCTGCCGGCCCTCGAAGTTGCGGTTCGAGGTCGACGCGCAGCGCTCGCCCGGCTCGAGCCGGTCCTCGTTCATCGCCAGGCACATCGAACAGCCCGGCTCGCGCCACTCGAAGCCGGCCTCGATGAAGATTCGGTCGAGGCCCTCCTCTTCGGCCTGGTGCTTCACCAGCCCTGAGCCGGGCACCACCATGGCGCCGACATGGTCCGCCACCTTGCGCCCGCGCACCACCTCGGCGACGGTGCGCAAATCCTCGATGCGCCCGTTGGTGCACGAGCCGATGAACACGCGATCGATCTTAATATCGGTGAGCTTGGCGCCCGGCGCGAGCGCCATATACTCGAGCGAACGCTCCATGGCCTTGCGCTTGCCCTCATCGGGAGCCGAGGCCGGGTCGGGCACGACCCCTGTGATCGGCAGCACATCCTCGGGGCTCGTGCCCCAGGTTACCTGCGGGGCGATCGCCGCCGCATCCAGGGAGAGCTCCTTGTCGTAACGCGCGCCCGGATCGCTCGGCAGCGTGCGCCAATCGGCCAGCGCCTGCTCCCAGGCGGCGCCCTTGGGCGCCTTCGGGCGGCCCTCAAGGTCGGCAAACGTCGTCTCGTCGGGCGCGATCAGGCCGGCGCGCGCGCCCGCCTCGATCGACATGTTGCACACGGTCATGCGCGCTTCCATGCTGAGGTCGCGAATCGCCTGGCCGGTATACTCGATGACGTGCCCGGTGCCCCCCGCGGTGCCGAGCGTGCCGATGATGGCGAGGATCAGGTCCTTCGAGGAGGTGCCGAAGGGCAACGCGCCGTCTATCTTGACGCAAAGGTTCTTGGGCCGCTTCTGGATCAGCGTCTGCGTCGCCAGAACGTGCTCGACCTCAGAGGTGCCGATGCCGAGGGCAAAAGCGCCGAACGCGCCATGCGTGGCGGTGTGGCTGTCGCCGCAGGCGATCGTCGTGCCGGGCAACGTGAAACCCTGTTCGGGACCGATGATGTGGACGATGCCTTGGCGGATGTCGTTCATGTCGAAAAGCTCGATGCCGAACTCGCGGCAGTTGTCCGTGAGCGCCTCGATCTGGATACGCGATGCCTCCTCGCGGATGCCGCCCGAACGGTCGGTCGTGGGCACGTTGTGATCGGCCACGGCCAGGGTGGCGCCGGGGCGGCGCACGTGGCGCCCATTCAAGCGCAAACCCTCGAAAGCCTGCGGGCTCGTGACCTCGTGAACGAGGTGACGATCGATGTAGATCAGCGCGGTGCCGTCCTCCTGGGCGTCGACGAGGTGGGACTCCCAGATCTTGTCGAACAAGGTGCGCGGTTGGCTCATCGAATAATTATCCTCCCGGTCGCCTCGCCGTGGTCTGGTGTAAAATATGACCGCGCCACGAAGGATGTGGCAGTGATCACGCTGTCGGATTTACCGGTGGTGTGGCAACCGCCGCGATTATCACGCGGCCGGGCCCAGCTGTAAATGCGCTCGCTTCAGGTGCCGTTCTCGCCGCTGGCGGCTTCGGACTCGGGCGCTTCGGGAGCGGCCTCCTTTGCCGCTGCCGGGGCGGCGTCCCCCTCCCGCAGACGGCGGTCCTGACGCTCGGCGATGCGCGCCCGTTTGCCGGTCCGCCCGCGCAGGTAATAAAGCTTCGCCCGGCGCACGGCGCCGCGCCGCACCACCTCGATGGCAGCGATTTGCGGCGAATAGAGCGGGAAGACGCGCTCCACCCCCTCGCCGTAGGAGATTTTTCGCACCGTGAAGGAGGAGTTGAGGCCGCGGTTCTTGCGCGCGATGCACACGCCCTCAAACGCCTGAATCCGCTCGCGCGTGCCCTCGACGATCTTGACGTTGACGCGCACGGTATCGCCCGGGCCAAACTCGGGGATCGGGCGCTCGGCAGCGAGCTTGGCGAGCTGTTCCGCTTCGATCTGTTCCAATTTGTTCATCGCTTGACCCCCGAAATCACTTCTTATCGGCCTCGTAGTGGTCCCATAAATCCGGGCGCCGCTTCTTCGTCAACCGCTCGGCCTCGCGGCGGCGCCAGGCCTGGATTCTCTCGTGGTGCCCGGATATGAGCTCCTCGGGCACGCTACGGCCCCGCCACACCCGGGGCCGGGTATATTGCGGGTATTCGAGCAAGCCCCCCTCGAAGCTTTCGTCCAACAGACCCGCCGGATCGCCGACGACGCCCGGTACCAGGCGGACCACGGCGTCGATCAACGCCAACGCCGCCGGCTCGCCGCCCGAGAGCACGAAGTCGCCGAGGCTGACCTCCTCGACCTCGCAGGCCTCAAGCACACGCTCGTCAACGCCCTCGTAGCGCCCGCAGATCAGAATGACGCCGGGCCCGGCGGCAAGCTCCTTGACCCTTGACTGGTCCAACGGCCGGCCGCGCGGGCTGAGATAAATCACCGGGTAGCGCCCGGAGTCAACCGCCTTGTTGTCTTCGTTGTGTGCCGCTCGGTCCGACCCTTGATCGATGGCCGCATGGGTCGCTTCAAGAGCATCGGCCAGCACGTCGGGCCGCATGATCATGCCGGGGCCGCCGCCGAACGGAGCATCGTCGACCGAGCGGTGCTTGTCGCCGGCGAAATCCCGAATATCAACGGTCTCGAGCGACCACACGCCGCCCGTGAGCGCCTTGCCCGCAAGCGAATGGGCAAGCGGGCCGGGAAACATGGCCGGGTAAAGGGTCAGGACCCACGCCGTCCAGCCGGGCTGCGGCGCTGCCTTTTTCGTTGTGCGCGCGATGGTCCGCTCTCCTCTTCCACGAAACCCTCGATCTCTCTGACCACCAACCGCCCCGCTGCGACATCGACCCGCGGCACGAGTTCCTTGGTGAAAGGCAGCAGGACTTCGGCGCCCGAGCCATCGAGCGTCACTTCAATGAGATCACCGCCACCGAAATCATGGGCTGCGGTCACCTGCCCGATCACTTCGCCCGATTCGCGCTCGACGCGGAGGCCCACGAGATCGCTGTGGTAATACTCATTCACTGGCAGGTCCGGCAACTCGCCCCGCGTGGCGTAGAGCTTGGTGCCTTGCAGGGCGGCAGCCTGGTCCCGGTTGTCGACACCGGCAAGGCGCGCCCTGACCGCGCCTTTCACCTGGCCGGTCACGGTGAGACTGAAACTCAGTGTCCCGGTTTCGTCCTCCAGCGGCCCATATGCCGCGACATCTTCCGGTAAGTCGGTGAAACTCTTGATCTTCACTTCGCCGCGGACGCCATGGGGCCCGGTAACGATCCCCAGGCAGACCCGGTTGGGACGGTCCCGGGGAACATCCTTCCGCTCGGCCGGGCCACCCGCCATCACCCGTTCCTCAGATGGCCAGGGGACTAATCCTTGGACTCGGCCTCATCCGAAGCCGCCTCGGCGGGCGGCTCATCGGCTTTCGCCGCCTCATCCTCACCCGCCGCTTTCGGCTCTGCCGCAGCGGCCTCTTCGGCCTCTCCCGCCTCGGGCGCCTCCTCGGTTGCGGGCTCCTCCGAGGGTGTATCTTCGACGGGGGCCTCCGCGTCGGCCGCAGTCTCGGCCGGAGCGTCTTCGGCGGGCGTTTCCTCGGCGGCGGCCTCCTCGACCGGTGTCTCCTCGGCTGGGGCCTCCTCAGCGGGCGCTGCCGCGGCGGCGGCGGCCGCTTCCTCCTTCGCCTTCAGGCGCTCAAGCGTCTTCGGCTTCGGCTTGGCCTTGTTGGGGTTGCTGCGCGGGGCCGGCATCGGGATGATTTCGGCCTGGCCGAGAAAACGCGCCACGCGGTCCGTCGGCACGGCGCCGTTGTCGAGCCAGTATTTGATGCGTTCGGTCTTGAGCTGCACGCGATCGGGATTGTCTTTCGCCAACAGCGGATCATAGGTGCCGAGCCGCTCGATGAAGCGGCCGTCGCGTGGTGTGCGCACGTCCGCCACCACGACACGATAATGGGGACGTTTCTTCGCCCCGCCCCGGGCCAGTCGTATCTTCAAAGCCATGTCGTTGTCGCGCTCTTTCGTTGCCGTGTCGCTATCGTTCGTTAATGCCTTAGTGCTGGTTCAGCCCAGCCGTTGCAAGAGCCCGCCGAGACCCTGGCGGCGCAGGGTCTTCTCGTCCATCTTGCCCATCTTCTTCATCACGGTGGCCATCTGTTTGTACTGTTTGAGCAGCCGGTTGACATCCTGCACCGTCATGCCCGAGCCCGCCGCGATGCGCCGTTTGCGCGAGCCGTTCATGAGCCGCACGTTACGCCGTTCCCGCGGCGTCATCGACTGGATGATCGCCTCCTGGCGCCTGAGCATGCCATCATCGATCTGCGCTTCGGCCATCTGCCGTTTCGCCTTGCCGACGCCTGGCAGCAGGCCCATCAGCCCCTCCATGCCGCCCATCTTGCGCATCTGGCGGAATTGCTGGGCGAGATCATCGAGATCGAAGCTGCCCTTGCGGAGCTTGGCTTCGAGCTTGGCCGCCGCCTCCTCATCGATGGTTTCCGCGGCCTTCTCGACGAGGGAGACGACATCGCCCATGCCGAGGATGCGCGAGGCGATGCGTTCGGGATGAAAGGTCTCGAGCGCATCGAGCTTTTCGCCGGTGCCGAGGAGCTTGATCGGGCAACCGGTCACCGCCCGCATGCTCAGCGCCGCGCCGCCGCGGGCATCGCCATCGATGCGCGTGAGCACGATGCCGGTGACGCCGACGCGCTCCTTGAATTGGGCCGCGATCTTGACGGCGTCCTGGCCGGTCAGCGCATCGACGACAAGCAGAATGTCGGCGGGCTCGATCTCGTCGCGGATGGCGGTAGCCTCCGCCATCATCGCCTCGTCGACATGGAGACGCCCGGCGGTGTCCATCAACACCACGTCCACGCCCTGCAGCTTGGCCGCCTGCACCGCCCGCCTGGCGATATCGACCGGCATCTGCCCCTCGATGATGGCCAGTGTGGCGATTCCGGCTTGCTCGCCGAGCACGCGGAGCTGCTCCTGCGCCGCCGGCCGGTAAACATCGAGCGAAGCGAGCAGGACTTTCTTCTTTTCGGCAGCCTGGATTCTGAGGCCGATCTTGGCCGCCGTCGTGGTCTTGCCCGAGCCCTGCAAGCCGACCAGCAGAAGCGGAACCGGCGGGTTGGCCGCGAGGTTGAGCGCGACGCTCTCGGCCCCGAGCATGCTCACCAAATGGTCGTGCACAATCTTGATGACCATCTGGGCGGGCGCCACGCTCTTGACCACGTCGGCGCCGGTCGCGAGTTCGCACACCTCGGCGATGAAGTCCTTGACCACCGGCAGCGCGACGTCGGCCTCCAGCAGCGCCACGCGCACTTCGCGGAGCGCGCCCGCGAGGTCGCTTTCCGATAGGGCGCCGCGCCGCTTGAGGCCCTCGAATATCTGGCCGAGCCGGTCCGTCAGGCTGTCGAACATGAACGCTCCAAAATCTTCACATCGGTCCCAATATAAAACGCGCCCGTGTGCGAAATTCGCGCGATTTCACGGGCGTTGACCAGACCATCGCCACCTTGTCCGTGAGCGAGCGCAACCTAAGCCCGGCGGTCCGGGCGAGTCAAGAAAGCTCGGACCGGGCCACGACGCTGAAACAGCCGGAATACAGGCGTCCCGCAGGATCGCACTCCGCAAATCGGGTGGACTTGCACGGTTTTCACACCTTATAACCGGATTATGACTGGGGTCCCGTTCATCAAGATGCATGGGCTCGGCAACGACTTCGTCATCGTCGATGCCCGCGCGGCGCCATTTGCCGTGGACAACGGCGCCGCACAGGCGATCGCCGATCGGCGGCGTGGCGTGGGCTGCGATCAGTTGATCATCATCGAGCCCTCGGCGCGGGCCGACGCCTTCATGCGCATCCACAACGCCGATGGCGGCGAGGTGGCGGCGTGCGGCAATGGCGCGCGCTGCGTCGCCCAGCTGCTAATGGCGGAGCGGGCGGTGGACGAGGTGGTGATCGAGACGCGCGCCGGTCTCCTGCAAGCCCGGGGCGCGGCGGACGGCTTGATCACCGTCGACATGGGCGAAGCGCGCACCGCCTGGGACGAAATCCCCTTGGCCCGCGAGATGGACACGTTGCACATCGCGCCGCAGGGCGAGCGCGTCAGCGCGGCCGGCCTCTCTGATGCCGTCGGTGTCAACATGGGCAACCCGCACGCGGTGTTCTTCGTTGACGATGTGGCTGCGATCGACCTCGCCGCGGCGGGGCCATCGCTCGAACATGACCCGTTGTTTCCCCAACGCGCGAACATCGGCGTCGCGCAACTTGCCGCGCCCGAGCGCATCCGGCTGCGGGTGTGGGAGCGCGGCGTCGGCCTCACCACCGCGTGCGGCAGCGCTGCCTGTGCCGCGCTCGTCGCCGCCCACCGCCGCGGCCTCGCCGGCCGGACCGCCGAGGTAATGCTCGACGGCGGCCCGCTCGGGATCGCCTGGCGCGAGGACAACCACGTGCTCATGACCGGCCCGGTGGCGACCAGTTTCACGGGCGCTTTGGCCGAGGGCCTGATCCGAGGTGCGGCGTCGTGACACCGGCACCACCTGGCCCACCGACCACCGACATCGTCACCTTCGGCTGCCGCTTGAATGCGTACGAGTCCGAGGTGATGCGCCAGCATGCGCGCGCGCTTGGTTTGGCCGACACGGTGATCGTCAACACCTGCGCCGTGACGCGCGAAGCCGAGCGCCAGGCGCGCCAGGCGATCCGCCGCGCGCGGCGGGCGCGGCCGGAGGCGCGCATCATCGTGACCGGCTGTGCGGCCCAGCTCGAGCCGGCGGCGTTCGCGGCCATGCCCGAGGTCGACGAGGTGCTGGGCAACAGCGAAAAGCTGCGCCGCGAAAGTTTCGCGCCCGGTGGCGAGCCTGTCCGGGTCAACGACATCCTCGCGATACGCGAAACGGCCGGGCACCTCGTTGCCGATTCATCCCACGCTTTTGCCGGCCGCGCGCGCGCCTTTCTGCAGGTGCAGAATGGTTGCGATCACCGCTGCACCTTCTGCATCATTCCGTTCGCCCGCGGGCCGAGCCGCAGCGTGCCGGTGGGTGCGGTGGTCAGAGAGGCGCGTGGCCTTGTCGCCGAAGGTGTGCCCGAGGTCGTGCTGACGGGCGTCGATATCGGCGCCTATGGCAAGGACCTGCCGGGCCGTTCGTCGTTAAGCGGTCTTGTGGTCAAGCTCCTCCATCACGTCCCCGAGCTCCGGCGCCTGCGGCTGTCGTCGATCGATCCAAATGATGTGGATGACGAGCTGCTCGCGCTGTTCGGCGGTGAGGCGCGCTTGATGCCCCATCTCCACCTCAGCCTGCAGGCGGGCGACGACATGGTCCTCAAGCGCATGAAGCGCCGCCACACCACGGCGGAGGCCGAAGCCCTGTGCGCCCGCGCCCGCGCCGAGCGCCCGGACATCGTGTTCGGCGCCGATCTGATCGCCGGGTTCCCGACCGAGAGTGAAGCGATGTTCGCCAACACGCTCGGCCATGTGAGGGCCTTGGGGCTTACCTACCTCCACGTCTTTCCTTACTCCGAGCGCCCGGGCACACCGGCCGCGCGCATGCCGGCGGTCTCGGTGCCTACGCGCAAGGAGCGGGCGCAGCGCCTGCGCAGAGCGGGCGCCGCGGCACGGCGGGATTATTTCGCCTCGCGCCGTGGCGTACTCGCCGCGGCGGTCGTCGAGACCCGCGTGATCGGGCGCACCGAGCATTTCGCCGAGGTCCGGCTGAGCTGGCCGCTAGGCGTGAGCCCAGCGCCGCCGGGTGCGATCGTCGAGACTCGTATCACCGGCCAGGCGGAGGACGCCCTCACCGGCGAGGTGATCCTCTGAGCCCGGAGGATCTCGGTGACGGCTGAGAAGCCCGCCTGGCTCGCCCGGCTGAGGTCAGGCCTTGCCCGCTCCGCCCGCAGTTTGGGCGACGGACTCTCCGGCATCCTCACCAAGGGCCGGCTCGACGCCGAGGCGCTCGAAGCGCTCGAGGATCTTCTCATCACCGCCGATCTCGGCGTCGAGACCGCCGCCGCGCTCACAGGAAAACTCGCGTCGACCCGCTTCGACAGGGCGGTCACGCCCGCCGAGGTGCGCCACGCGCTCGCCGACGAGATCACGGCCATCCTCGAGCCGGTCGCGGCGCCGCTCGCCGTCGATGCCGCGCGCAAGCCCTTTGTCATTCTGGTGGCCGGCGTGAACGGCACCGGCAAGACCACGACGATCGGCAAGCTCGCCCACCGGTTCCAGAGCGAGGGCAGGACGGTCACGCTAGTGGCGGGCGACACCTTCCGTGCCGCCGCCATCGATCAGCTGAAGATCTGGGGCGAACGCGCGGGCGCCAAGGTGGTGGCGCGCGAGGAGGGCGCGGATGCGGCTGGCCTTGCCTTCGATGCGCTCACGGCGGCGCGATCGGAAGGCCAGGATGTGCTGATCATCGATACCGCTGGGCGGCTTCAGAACAAGGCCACCCTCATGGCGGAGCTTGCCAAGATCGTCCGCGTGCTGCGCAAGATCGATTCGGACGCGCCCCATTCCTCGCTGCTTGTGCTCGATGCCACCACCGGCCAGAACGTGCACAGCCAGGTCGAGACCTTCCGCGAGATGGGCGACGTGACCGGGCTCGTGATGACCAAGCTCGACGGCACCGCGCGCGGCGGCGTGCTGGTGGCGGTGGCGCAGCGCTTCGATCTCCCGGTCAACGCCATCGGCGTCGGTGAGGGGATCGACGATCTGCAACCCTTCGAGGCGCGCGCCTTCGCCGAGGCGTTGGTGGGGCTGGAGCGCTAAGCGGAGCCCCGGGCCCCGACCGCCGAGCACGGCGACCGGCGTGCCGACGGTGAGGCCGAGCACTTCGGCCGCGCGGCCTCGGTTGACGGCGATCTCCGCAAGGCCGTTGGCGTTCTCGTACCAAAAGCCCGTGCCTTCGGGCACCTTGCCGAAGGTGCGCGCACGAATCAGGTGCCGGCCCGCGGCCTCGAGAACCTGATCGGCGTTCAGCGTCTGCGCCCGCAGGCCCGTCATGGCGTTGCCGAAATGATCGATATAGACGATGCGGAGGAGGTCCGCGGGCCATCCCGGGCGGATGCGGGATTCGGGCCGAACCGCCTCGCCCGGCACGCTCTGGCCCGCCGCGATCATCGCCGCCACCGGCGCGAACAGATCACGCCCGTGAAAGCTGGCCGAGAGCTGCGTGGGCCGCCAGGTGATGTCCGACCAGGCAAGCCTTCCCGGCGCGTACCACGATCACGTTGAACAGGCCGTTGTCGGGCCTGACGAAGAACCGGCCATCGGCGCCGATGACGGAGGGCGCGCGCCGCCCCGTGCCGACGCCGGGATCGACGACGCAGAGGTACACCGTGCCCGTTTCGAACGCCTCGGCATAGGCCGCGAGCAGGTAGGCGGCCGCCTCGATGTCGTGGGCCGGCGCATCGGCGAACAGGTCAATCACCGGGATACCCGGCGCCATGCGGTGAAGCCGGGCTTTCATCTGACCGAGATAGGGACCGGCGAGCCCGAAATCGGTGAAAAGCACGATCATGAGCCGGATTGTCGGCGAGAAGCGCCGCGAACGAAAGCCCGCGCCCGCGCGCTCGCCGCTGGCTTTCCAACCCAGGCGCAAGCGCCTAGGCTAGCGGCCCTGTTTTGGCGCGAAGGAGGATCGCCATGAAATACGTCCTGTTGGGAGAGATGAACGCCGATCAGATCGAGCGCTCGGAAGAGCGCGTCAAGGAGGCCAAGGCAAAGCTCGACGAGCTCAGCATCAAGCTCGAGGTGGTCTACTACACGCAAGGGGAGTTCGATTTCGTCGACGTCGTCGATGCGCCGGATCCCGCCGCGGTCCTGGCGTTCTCGATCTGGTATGCGCGCCGGGGCTTTGGCCGCATCCGTACCATGCCCGCCTTCAGCATGGACGAGATGAACGCGGTCATCAAAAACCTCTAGCTTGGCCCTTGCGCACCCCGGGATCGCCGAGCAGCCGGAGCTGCCCTGACCGCGGTGGCGATCGAACGGATCGTGTCCGGCGGCCAGACCGGGGTCGACCGCGCGGCGCTCGATACCGCCCTCGAACTCGGCATTCCGTGCGGCGGCTGGTGCCCGCGCGGCCGGCGGGCGGAGGACGGCGCGATCGCGCCCGTCTACCCGCTAACCGAAACACCCTCGCGGCTTTACACCCAGCGCACGCGCTGGAACATGCGCGATTCGAATGCCACTCTCATTCTGCTGCGCGGCGCACCCGAGGACGGCACGCTTCTCACCATCCGCCACGCCGGACGCCTGGCGCGCCCGAACCGGATCGTCGATCTCACCGGCGCCCGGCGGATCGCGCCCGTCGTGGCGTGGCTCAACTCGAACGGCGTTGCGGTACTCAATATCGCCGGGCCGCGGGAGAGCAAGAACCCGGGGATCTACGATCTCGCGCGTGATTTTCTGCGTGAACTCTTGGCGTTTTAGGCTCAGGCGATGGCGCCCGGGTCTACCGTCGACCACGCCCCGTCGGCGTACAGGTCGCCCGACGCGCCCGGCGGATTGGTGCGCGGCACGAACTCCCTGAGCTTGTTTACCTCGCGGTCATGGTGGAGCGCCCAGTGGACGCTCGGAAAGGCGAGATCGTCCCACGGAATATCGTTCCACGCGAACAATTCGGTTGCGAGACTCTCGACGCCGGGCGCCACGTCCAACGAGCGAAGCCGCGCCCGATAGATCAGTTGGACCTGGCTGATGCGCAGGATGCTGTACACCGCGAGCAGGGCCGTGATCTGGATGTTCGCCAATGCCTCCTCGCGTGCCTCGCGGCGCGCGCCGTCGGTCGTGCTTTCGTTCTCTTCGAGGTAACCGGCCGGGATGGTCCAGTAATTCCGTTGCGGTTCGATGGCGCGGCGGCACAGAAGGATCTTATCCTCCCAGCGGCTGACCGCGCCGACCACGATCTTCGGATTGACATAGTTGATGAAGCCGCAGGAATCGCAGACGAGGCGGGGCTTGGTGTCTCCCTCGGGAACCCGGACGGCGACGGGACCGGCAGGCTTGGGGGTGTCAGCTATCATGCCCAACTCTGACATGGCGATCAGTGAGCGTCCAGTCGTGGCCTTAAAGAACCACCCTGAGGCCTTGGTCGCATGAAAAAAGGCGCCCTCGGGCGCCTCTGAATCGGAACCGGATCTGCGCCGGTCAAACGTTGATATCGACCTGGTCGCCGACGCCCTCGGCTCGTGCGCTTCCGCGCTTCACCTCGCGGTCGCGAGATTCCTGCCGGGCCGCCAGGCGCTCCGCTTCGCGCGCCTCGGACTCCCGAGGTCTGCTCTTGGCGCTCGGCCTCGATCTCGGAGGGTTCCTGCACGGCGCGTTCGGTCACCTGCTCGCGGCGGATGGGCGCACCCTCTCCGATCGGCTGGATCGATGCCGGCGGCGGGGGTGTTCCTGTGGTGTTGGTCTGGACCATGGCTCTAACCCCATCAAAGTTTTGCCTACTTTACAAAGAGTTAAAGCGACTCCGCGTTAACCATAATTACGTGGCCTGTGCTGGGCGTTCCCACCCGGCAGCCGCCCCAAGGGCAATTTTTTTCATGAGATGGGGTGGCCATCGCGCGAATTCTGTGGTGCAAATCTTAATTTTACATCAAAACATAGTGCTTTAGGAAACTTGTGCCTTAGTTGTGTCAAAACCTATGTCTTAGTTGTATCAAAATAAGATCATCGCCTGTCCTGCGGTAGAACGCTGCTTGTGTCGTTCTGACCAGGCCAAGCCCCCTTGCGCCCGCCCTCCGCCGGCGGGATGTGAGAAAACCGGGCCTTCCGCGAGACCGGCGCCGATGGCACGCAAATTGCGAGACCAAAGAGGCCGGTGTCGGCATCGATCGCCGGGCTGGCAGTCACCAAGACAGGAGAAATCAGTATCTCCCTTTTTATAACCTCGATCCCCTAAACTCACTCGTTCCGGGAGGCGTCATGGCGGCGCCTCCCGCCTTAATTTAGCGGATCGGCTGCGGGGAGCGCGGTTCAGGGAGCGGCCAACAAAGCGTTGAGCGAAGTCTCCACCGTCTGGTACGCCTCGGTTCCGGGCTCCAAGCGCGCGAGCAGCCGGCGCCAGGTGGTCGCCGCCTCATCACGCCGGCCGGCCTCCGCATCGGCGAGACCCAGATAGTAAAGCGCACGCGGATTCTCGGCATCGAGTTCGAGAACCTGCCGCAGGACATCGGCAGCCGGCGCGGGCACCGCGCGCTCGCTTTCGTCGGCGTTCATGATGGCGCCGGCGTAATCGAGCAGGATGGCGACATCGGCGGGGCGAAGGCGGGCCGCCCGGGCGTGGGCCTCGCGGGCCTTATCCCGTTCCTCGAGCACCCCATAGGCACGCGCCAACCGGAGCCAGCCATCGAGGTCGTCGGGGCTCTCCTCCAGTTTGCCGGCCAGTCCCTCGACCATGCCGCGAATCATCGCCGCCTGTTCGTCAGCCGACATTTGCGCGGCGGCCTCGATGTCTTCGCGGCTCGGTCCGCGCGCCGTTTCCGAGGCCGCATCGGGCGAGGCCTCTGCACGCTTGGGGAGAATTTCGGCGACGTCGCGGCCGAGATCGACGGCGGCTTCCCGGATGTGCGCTTCGATCTCCGGGCGATAAGGCGCATCGGCCGGGGTATCGTCCAGCAACGCGCGCCAGCGCTGGAACGCATCCTCGACCGCGCCGCGCTGGGCGCGCGCCAACGCCATGAAGTAACGCGCTGCCGGGTGGCGCTGATCGATTGTCAGCACGACCTCGAAGACCGACACCGCCCGATCCTCGACGATGCCGTCCGCCGCCAGGACGAGGCCTTCGCCGAGTGTCGCCTGCGCGTCGGCGTTGCCGGGCGCGAGGGCCGCCGCCCGGCGGAAGGCCGCGATCGCTTCTTCATATCTTGCCAGCACGCTGTACGAACGGCCGAGGAGAAGCCAACCGCCGAGATCGTTCGGCTCGCCTTCGAGGCGCGCGGCGAGTTCGGCGATCCGGCTATCGAGATCGCCGGCCGTCGCCATGCTGTCCACGGCTGCGGCCGGCGGGCGGTGCACCGCCACGAGCTCGGGCGCGGCGGGCGATCCGAGCGTGAGATAAACCGCGAGGCCGAGCGCCGGCACGGCGACCGCGATGGCCCCGGCGGCAACGTAGTGGGGCCGAATGGTGGCGCGCGCACTCCCGGTGTCATCGGGCTCGGTCGCGAGCAGCCGGCGTTCGATCTCGCGCCGCGCGACGGCCGCTTCCTCGGCGGTCACGACGCCACGCTCGACGTCCGCTTCGACCTCGTTCAGCTGATCACGGTAGACCTGGCGGTCGTAGGCGCCCCGCTGGCTGCGGGGGCCGGCCGGGCGGAGCAGCGGCACGACGACCGCCGCCGCCGCGGCCGCGGTCATCAGGACGAGCACGACCCAGAGCATCGCGGCCTCCCGTCAGCTCTCGTCCTCGAGCAACGCCTCGAGCCGGCGCCGTTCCTCGGCCGTAAGAGGCGCATCCGGCGCACCGTGGCGCTGGCGGCGGCGGAAATAGGAGATCACCCCGGAGGCGGCGGCGGCGAGAAGCACTGCCGGGCCGAGCCACAGCACAAGCGTCGTTCCCTTGAAGGGCGGCCTCAGCAGCACCCAGTCGCCATAGCGCGAGACGACGAAATCGATCACCTGCTCGTCGTTCTCCCCCGTGGCGAGGCGTTCGCGCACGATGCGCCGCAAGTCGCGGGCCAAATCGGCGTTGGAGTCGTGGATCGACTGGTTCTGGCAGACAAGGCAGCGCAGCAGCTTGTGGATCGCCACCGCACGCGCCTCCAGGGCGGAATCGGGCAGGGTCTCCTCGGCGCCGATGGCCAGCGCCGGCGAGGGCGGCACGGCAAGGGCCGCGACGCCCCACACCAGCGCCAGCCCCAGGATAGCGACGAGCCTCATCTCATGACCCCCGCGCCCGGGCGATCGCCGGGAGGATCTTCTCCTCGAGATCGCGCGGAGTGATGGGGCCGATATGCTTTTCGATGATGCGGCCCGCACCGTCGACGACGAAGGTTTCGGGCACGCCATAGACTCCCCAGTCGATGGCCACCCGGCCGCTCAGATCGAGGCCGGTGCGTGTATAGGGATCACCGAAGCGGTCGAGCCAGCGATCGGCGTTTTCGGAGCGGTCCTTGTAGGCCAACCCGTGGACCGCCACGACGCCCTCACGGTGGAGCGCCATGAGCAGCGGGTGCTCCACCCGGCAGGCGGCGCACCAGGACGCGAACACATTGACCAGCGAGACCTCGCCCCTGCGGAGATCGGTGCTGGCCAGCCCGAGCTCGCGGTCCACGACCGGCGGCAGGTCGAACGCGGGCACCGGTTTACCGATCAGGGCCGAGGGAATGTCACGCGGGGTTAAGGTGAGGCCGATGCCGAGCGCGAGCGCCAGTGCCGCGAACAGCGCGATGGGGAGGGCGTGGCCGAGGCGCATGGCCCGATCTTCAAGCGCCGGCGGGCTCGGCGCCGACTGGCGGCGGGCTTCTCTTGCGGGCCGGCGCGCCGACGCGGTAGCGGCGATCGCTCAAGGACACAAGACCGCCGAATACCATAATGAGGGCGCCGAACCAGATCCAGTGGATGAGCGGCTTGTGGTAGAGCCGCGTCGCCCACCCGCCGGTCCCGTCGGCCTCGCCGATCACGGCGTAGAAGTCGGCCAGCGGCGTCGGGCGGATGGCGGCCTCGGAGGTCTGCATCGGCGGCGTCGGGTAGTTGCGCGTTTCGGGCTCGAGCCGGGCTATCACGGCGCCTTCGCGCCTGACCGTGAAAGTGCCGCGCACGGCGCTGTAATTCGGGCCGGGGACGGCCTCGGTACCCTCGAAGGTCACGTCATAGCCGGCAAAGGCGGTGGTCTCGCCCGGCCGCATGACCTTGAGCTGTTCGGTCTCCCACGCCGTCGAGGCGATGATCCCCATGATCACGAGGCCCACGCCGCCATGGGCGATGGTCATGCCATAGGTGGCGCGGGGCAGATGCCGGGCCCGGTGCCAGGTTTCGGCAAGCGGCGCGCGGCCGAGCTTGATCCGCTCGGCGAACTGGACGAGCGTGCCCACGCCGAGCCACGCCGCCAGCCCCAAGCCGAGGACCGCCAGGATCGGCCCGCCGGAGGTGACGTAGAGCCCGATAAGCACGAGCGCCGCGGTGGCCGCGAAGGCGAGCTTGAGGCGGGCCAGCGCGCCGGCCAGGTCGGCGCGTTTCCAGGGCAGCAGCGGGCCGATCGCCATCACTGCGATCAGCGGCACCATGAGCGGGCCGAAGGTGGCATTGAAATAAGGCGGCCCGACCGAGACCTTCTGGCCGGTCAGCGCGTCGAGAAACAGCGGATACATGGTGCCGAGGAAAATGGTTCCCGCCGCCGTCACCAGCAGGAGGTTGTTGAATATCAGGCTCCCCTCGCGGCTGATCGGGGCGAACAGGCCGGAGGTCTTTAGTGCCGGCGCGCGGACCGCATAGAGGGTGAGCGAGCCGCCCACGACCAGTATGAGAAAGGCGAGAATGAACACGCCGCGTTCGGGGTCGGTGGCGAAGGCGTGGACCGAGGACAAGACGCCCGAGCGCACCAGGAAGGTGCCGAGCAGGCTCAGGCTGAAGGTGACGATGGCGAGCAGAATCGTCCAGCTCTTCAAGGCATCCCGCTTCTCGACGACGATGGCGGAATGCAGGAGCGCCGTGCCGGCCAGCCACGGCATGAACGAGGCGTTCTCGACCGGGTCCCAGAACCACCAGCCGCCCCAGCCAAGCTCGTAATAGGCCCACCAGCTGCCGAGCGTCACCCCGACGGTCAAAAAGCACCAGGCGGCCAGCGTCCACGGGCGCACCCAGCGCGCCCAGGCGGGATCGACGCGGCCTTCGATCAGCGCCGCGACGGCAAAGGAGAAGGCCATCGAGAAGCCGACATAGCCGAGATAGAGAAACGGCGGATGAAACGCGAGACCCGGGTCCTGGAGAAGCGGGTTGAGGCCGTCGCCCTCGAGCGGCGGCGGGATCATGCGCTCGAAGGGGTTCGAGGTGAACAGCGTGAATAGCAAGAAGCCCACGCTGATCAGGCCCTGGACGGCGAGCGCGCGGGCCCTCAGCCCAGGCGGCAGGTTGCCGCCGAACAGGGCCACCGCGGCCCCGAACAGGGTGAGGATCAGCACCCAGAGCAAGAGCGAGCCTTCGTGATTGCCCCACAGGCCGGAGATCTTGTAGAGCAGCGGCTTGGCGGTGTGCGAGTTCTGCGCCACGTTGACGATGGAGAAATCGGAGGTGACGTAGGCGTGCATCAGGGCGAGGAACGCGATGATGACAAAGGCGCACTGCGTCACCGCGGCCGGCCGGGCGAGCCCCATCCAGACCGCATCGCCGCGCTGGGCGCCGATCAGCGGCAGCGTGCCCTGCACCACGGCAAGCGCAAGTGCTAGAACGAGCGCGTAATGGCCGATCTCGGCGATCATGGCGATGCGGCCCCGGTGGGCGAGCCTGCGCGCCAGCGCCCCGCCTTCTTGAGGGCGTCGGCGACCTCGGGCGGCATGTAGGCCTCATCGTGCTTGGCGAGCACCTCGGCGGCGACGAACACCCCGTTGCCATCAAGCGTGCCCTCGGCGACGATGCCCTGGCCCTCGCGGAACAGATCGGGCAGCAGGCCCTCGAAGGTGACCGGGATGGTGTGGGCCAGGTCGGTCACGCGGAATCGTATGGTGACGCCTTCGCGAACCACGCTGTGCTCTTCGACCAAGCCACCGAGGCGGAAGCGGCGGTCGGCCGGAACGTCCTGGGCGATCACCTCGCTCGGGCTATAGAAGAAGACGAGGTTGTCTTCAAAGGCCAGGAGCACGAGGGCCGCCGCCACACCAAGGAGCGCGAGCCCGCCGATGACGAGATAGAGGCGCTGGCGCTTAGGTGCCATGCGCTCTCTCCGGTGCCGTGGGCGTGGTGGGTGCAGGGCTCTCTCTCAGTTTCCGCCGGTCGGCCTGCAGCATCTCGAGTGTGCGCTCGTCGGCGCGGAGCCCGCGCGCGCTCACGATCAGAAGCCCGATTATGACGATGGCAGTGACGGCGAAGGCAGGCCACACATACGCCGCGTAACCACCCATGGCGAGGAAGGTGTTCAGTTCCGCCATTTCCTCATTCTATCTAAGCCTCAGCACTCAGATGCAACACGCGGATCTTGCGGACGGTGAGCTCACGGCGCACGCGCAGGATGAGCACGGTCAGGAAATAGGCCATGAAACCGGCCGCCATGACCAGAAGGGGCACAAGCAGCGAGACGTGAATCGACGGGCCATCCAGTCGGGCTACGCTCGCCGGCTGGTGCAGCGTGTTCCACCAATCGACCGAGAACTTGATGATCGGCAGGTTGACGACGCCGACGAGCGCGAGAATGGCAGCGGCCTTGGCCGCCTTCGCCTGGTCCTCGAAGGCCTGCCACAGCGCCATGTAGCCGAGGTAAAGGAAGAACAGGATCAGCATCGAGGTCAGGCGCGCGTCCCACACCCACCAGGTGCCCCACATGGGCTGGCCCCAGAGCGAGCCCGTGACGAGCGCCACCAGGGTGAAACAGGCGCCGATCGGCGCACACGACTTGGCGACGAGATCGGCGACCGGGTGTTTCCAGATCAGGCCGATGGCGCTGGTGAGCGCCATCACGGCGTAGATCATCAGCGCCATCCACGCCGCCGGCACGTGGACGAACATGATGCGCACACTTTCGCCCTGCTGATAATCGGGCGGGGCCTCGAACAGGCCGAGATACAGACCGGCGGCGATCAATACGGCCGCGAGCCCGGCGCACCACGGAAATACCGCGGAGGTCAGGCGCAGAAAGCGGCCGGGATTGGCGAAACGTTGCATGGTCGAGATAGTGCGACAGCCATGATCGGGGTGCAACATGCGGGCCGGCCTGGGGCGCTCGCCTCGCGACCTTGTGATAGGCCGTGCACGCCCTATTCAAGGTTAAGCCGGAGCGCCGCCGCGCTGGCCCACGGCGTCAACGCCAGGGCGCCCAGCAGAATGGCCCCGAGAATGAGGAGATGCGGCCGCGGCCCGAACCCGGTGATCGCCACCTCGACGGCCGTCGCGCCGAAGATCAACACCGGGATGTAGAGCGGCAGGACAAGCAGGGAGAGCAGCACCCCGCCGCGGCGAACGCCCACCGTCAACGCGGCGCCGATCGCGCCGATCAGACTGAGGCTCGGCGTGCCGAGCGCCATGGCGGCGAGGAGAATGACGAAGCCCTTGGCCTCCATGTTGAGCAAAAGCGCGAGAAGCGGAGCGGCGATCATCAACGGCAGGCCCGTGGTCAGCCAATGGGCCAGACACTTGCCGATCACCGTGAATTCGAGCGGCAGCGGCGCGAGCGCCAGCAGATCGAGGCTGCCGTCCTCAAAATCGGCCTGAAACAAGCGATCGAGCGACAGCATGGCGGACAGCAGCGCCGCCACCCAGATCACGCCGACGCTGATGCGCGAAAGAATGGCGCTGTCCGGGCCGATGCCGAGGGGAAAAATCGTCACCGTGATCACGAAGAAGGCGACGGCAAGCGGCGCTGCGCTGCCTTGCCTCAGCGCGAGCGTGACATCGCGCCTGACAATTTCGAGAAAAGGTTTCACGCGGCGGCCCGTTGGCGGCGTTGATCGAGATCGAGGACCGGCATCGCGCCGATCTCGAGCGCGGCGTGGGCGGCGATCAGCGCAATGCCGCCGCCCTCGAGATGCCGGGTGAGGAGTTCGGTGAAGGCGGCGATGCTCGCCTCGTCGAGCGCGACCGTCGGTTCATCGAGGAGCCAAAGCGGCACGGCGGTGACGGCTAGGCGGGCGAGATTGGCGCGGCGGCGCTCGCCGGCCGAGAGCAAGCGCGCCGGCACATCGGCGAGGGCGGTCAAGCCGAACCGCTCGAGCGCGGCGCCGATCGGGCCCCTGTCGGTGGCGCTGGATGCCGATGTGACCCCGGCCCAGAATGTCAGATTCTCGGCCGCTGTCAGGGTGGCCTTCATGGCATCGAGATGGCCGACATAGGCGAGCCGCGCGCGGTGCGCTTCGCGGTTCTTGGCGATATCGTCGTCGGTCCAGGTGATGCGACCGGCGGCGGGGCGCATCAGCCCTGCGGTGAGCCTGAGCAGGCTCGATTTGCCGCTGCCGTTGGGGCCTTTGAGCCACAGTGCCGTGCCTTCCGCGACGGTGAAATCGAGGCCCTCGAAAATCACCCGGTCGCCACGTATGCAAGCGAGGTCCCGCCCTTCGAACATCACGCCGTCCGCTCCCTCTTTGATGATTGCGTCGTTGCCGGGCGACGCAGGGTAGCCCAGCTTACCCTCGATCGGAACGCTACCGCTGGCCCCGGCCGTCAAGAAATGCCTGGGCCCGCGCCTGCTCCCTCACCCCGGTCCGCAGCCGGCATAAGGACATTGATCTGCTCGCTGGTGTGAAAATCTTGCGAGCTGTGGTTGCAAAGCACAAGCCTTGCACCCACACTTAGCTGAAATGGAGCGCCCTTTCATCGGGCGCTTCGCCACAAGGCACCGTGACCGGTAAGGGGAGGACGGCCGTGACGAGCCTGGGGCGCGACAGCCTGAAGACCCGGCGCACGCTCAAAGTCGGGAAACGTTCCTACGATTATTTCAGTCTCAAGGCGCTGGAGAAGGCGGGGATCGCCGATCTCTCCCGGCTGCCCTTCTCACTCAAGGTGCTGCTCGAAAATCTGCTGCGCTACGAGGACGGGCGCACGGTCACCGCGGCGGACATCAAGGCGCTGGCGGGCTGGACCAAGCGCCGCCGCGTGAAGCGTGAAATCGCCTACCGCCCGGCGCGCGTGCTGATGCAGGACTTCACCGGCGTCCCGGCGGTCGTCGATTTGGCTGCCATGCGCGGCGCGATGAAGAAGCTGAAGGGCGATCCGGACCGGATCAATCCCTTATCACCGGTCGATCTCGTCATCGATCATTCGGTCATGGTCGATCAGTTCGGTCATGCGAGCGCGTTCAAGGCCAATGTCGAGCTCGAGTACCGCCGCAACCGGGAGCGCTATGCCTTCCTGCGCTGGGGGCAGACGGCGTTCGACAACTTCCGCGTAGTGCCGCCGGGCACCGGCATCTGCCACCAGGTCAATCTCGAATATCTCGCTCAGGTGGTGTGGACGGCCAAGGCAGGCGGCCGCACCCTCGCCTATCCCGACACGCTGGTGGGCACCGACAGCCACACCACGATGGTGAACGGCCTCGCCGTGCTGGGCTGGGGGGTAGGCGGCATCGAGGCCGAGGCGGTGATGCTCGGCCAGCCGGTCTCCATGGTCGTGCCGGAGGTGGTCGGCTTCCGGCTCACCGGCAAGACGCGCGAGGGGACGACAGCGACCGACGTGGTGTTGACGGTCACCGAAATGCTCCGCAAGAAGGGCGTGGTCGGCAAGTTCGTCGAGTATTACGGCCGCGGCCTCGATCATCTGTCGCTCGCCGACCGGGCGACGATCGCCAATATGGCGCCCGAATACGGCGCCACCTGCGGCTTCTTCCCGATCGATCGCGAGACGACCGCCTACCTCAAGGCCACCGGGCGTTCGCCGGGGCGCATCGCGCTTGTCGAGGCCTACGCCAAGAAGCAGGGGATGTGGCGCGGGCCGCAGACGCCGGACCCGGTGTTCACCGCCACCCTTGCGCTCGATCTCGGCGCGGTGGAGCCATCCCTGGCTGGGCCCAAGCGGCCGCAGGACCGGGTGGTCCTGGGCCAGGCGGCGAAGAGCTTCGAACGCGCGCTGGCGGAGATCCGCGGAATCGTATGGAACGATGCCGCCGCCGATATGGCCGAGGAGGGCGGCGGGTCACGGCCGGACCTCCCGCGCGGCACGGACGCAAGACAGAATCCCAACCGGCGCTACCCGGTCAAAGGTGCGGATTTCGACATCGGCCACGGCGATGTGGTCATTGCCGCGATCACGAGCTGCACCAACACCTCGAATCCGAGCGTCATGATTGGCGCCGGGCTGCTGGCCCGCAACGCCGCCAAGCGGGGGCTCCGCGTCAAACCGTGGGTCAAGACCTCGCTCGCGCCGGGTTCCAAGGTGGTGAGCGATTATCTCAAGCGGGCCGGGCTGCAAGGCCATCTCAACCGGCTCGGGTTCAACCTCGTGGGCTACGGCTGCACCACCTGCATCGGAAATTCCGGCCCGCTCGACGAGGCGATCGCCGAGACCCTCAGCAAGAACGATCTCGTGGCGTGCTCGGCGCTGTCGGGTAATCGCAACTTCGAGGGCCGCGTCAACCCGCATGTGCGGGCGAACTACCTGGCCTCGCCGCCGCTCGTCGTGGCCTATGCCATCGCCGGTTCGCTGACGCTCGATATGACGCGCGATCCGATCGGTGCGGACAAGGAAGGCAAGCCGGTGTACTTGCGCGATATCTGGCCGAGCAACATGGAGATCAGTGCGACCGTGCGCAAATGCGTGACGGCAAAGATGTTCCGCGAGCAGTACGGCAACGTGTTCGGCGGCGATCGCGAGTGGCGGCGCATGAAGACGCCGAGCGGCCGTACCTATAAGTGGGACCGGCGCTCGACCTACGTCAAGGAGCCGCCCTACTTCGCCGACATGAAGGCGGAACCTTCGGCGATCGGTGATATCGAGGGCGCACGCCTGCTTGCCCTCTTGGGCGACAGCATCACCACCGATCACATCTCGCCCGCCGGCGCCATCAAGCGTGACGGTCCTGCCGGCTCCTATCTCCTGGATCACGGCGTGAAGGTGCCGGACTTCAATTCCTTCGGCTCGCGCCGCGGCAACCACGAGATCATGATGCGCGGCACGTTCTCCAATATCCGCCTGCGCAACGAAATGGCGCCCGGCACCGAAGGCGGAATCACGCGCTTGCAGCCCGGCGGCAAGGAGATGACGATCTACGACGCGGCGATGCGCTATAGCGCGCAGGGCACGCCGCTGGTCGTCGTCGCCGGCAAGGAGTACGGCACCGGATCGTCGCGCGACTGGGCGGCCAAGGGCACCGTGCTGCTCGGCGTCAGGGCTGTCATCACCGAGAGCTTCGAGCGCATTCACCGCTCCAACCTCGTCGGCATGGGCGTGTTGCCCCTCGTGTTCAAGGACGGCACGACCCGCAAATCCCTCAAGCTCGACGGTAGCGAGGTGTTCGATATCTCGGGCGTCGCCGGCGGCCTCAAGCCGGGCATGGACGTCGATTGCCGCATCATCCGCCAGAACGGTTCATCGAGCGCGATCAAGCTGCTCTGCCGGGTCGACACCGACGACGAGGTGGCGTACTTCCAGAATGGCGGCATCCTTCATTACGTGCTGCGCAATCTCGCCAAGGCGGCGTGACGCTGGCCGCCGGCCCCTCACGCGTCCTCACCGAGACGTGATTCGCGTTTGCCGGGTCGTCCCGGCTAAATAGCGCCCCATGAAACGTTGGACCGGGTATCTGCTTGCCGCCGCGCTGGCGGCCGTCTTGTCGGGCGAGGCGCGCGCTGGTGAAGCGCTCACCGTCGTCGAGCTGTTCACCTCGCAAGGCTGTAATTCATGCCCGCCGGCCGATTTGGCGCTCGGCGAGTTGGCCAAACGCGACGACGTGATCGCGCTCGGACAACACATCACCTATTGGGATTATCTCGGCTGGCAGGACATCTTCGGCTCGGCAGCCGCGACCGACCGTCAGCGCGCTTACGGTCGCTCCTTCGGTCGCAACTCGGTCTATACGCCGCAAATGGTGATCGGCGGCGCTGCGCACGTCGTCGGCTCCAACATCGACGCGATCGAACGGGCCATCCGGCGCGCCCAGGAGGACCGCGGTGCGCATCTCGCGATCGTCCTCGAGGCCGGCGAGGGGGGCAACGTCGTGGCGCATATCCCCGCGTCCAGCGAGATCGATGGGCCGGCTGACATCTGGCTGTTCCGCTACGATAGCTCCCGCGAGGTCGACATCGCCCGCGGTGAGAATGCCGGCCGCACGCTGCGCTACCACAACATCGTCCGCGAGATCCGCCATCTCGGCCTGTGGGCGGGCGAGGCCCGGACCCTCCCGCTCGGGCTCAGCGATCTGCGTGAGGGCGGCCGCGACGGCTGTGCCGTCATCGTGCAGGGCATCGGTCACGGACCGATCATCGGGGCCGCCCGCATGGCGCTCGACGACAGCTCCTGAACCCGCTTCGCACGAGCCCGGCGCACCCGGCCCGACGGCCGGGTTTTTGCTGGGCGCCGGGGTTCGCGTCAGGTGGCGGCCAGCGCCTTGACCAAGGTCTCGTTGAGGCGGCGCGAGAAGCCCGCCGGGTCGGGCACCGGCTCGCCCTCGAGGATCATCGCCTGTTCGAGCAACAACTCCGCCGCATCGCTCAATGCATCCACCGCGCCCTCGCGGCTCGCGGCTTGGGCGAGAACGCCGATCAGGGGGTGGCGCGGGTTGATCTCGAGGATGCGCGGGCCGGCGCCCGTTTCGCGCCGGTTCTGTTTGAGCAAGCGTTCGAGGTGCATGTCGATGTCGCCCTCGTCGGCGACCAGGCACACGGCGCTTTCGGTCAGGCGGTCTGAGCGGCGCACGTCCTTCACGCGGTCGCCGAGAGTGAGCTTGAGCAGCGCGATCAAAGTGCCGATGCGGTCATCGGCCGCTGCGTCCTCGGCCTCGGGCCCGGATTCCTTCGCTTCGCTCTTGATCCCGCTTAACTCCGCGCCGCCGCGGGTCACCGACCTGAAGGACTTGGAATCGCATGCGCCGACGATGGGAACCCAGAACTCATCGATCGGATCGGTGAGCAGCAGCACCTCGACCCCGCGCGCGGTGAACCCTTCGAGCTGCGGGCTCTTGACGAGCGCGGCCGGGTCATCGCCGTTGATGGTGTAGATCGCGTCCTGGCCCTCCTTCATGCGGCCCACATAGTCGGCGAGCGAGACGAGCCCCTCGCCCGACTGCGTGGTCCGGAATCGGACGAGCGTGAGAAGAGTCTCGCGCTGATCGGTATCCTCGTAGATGCCCTCCTTGAGCACGGCGCCGAAGTTCGTCCAGAACTGGGCGTATTCCTCGGGCGCCTTGTCCGCCTTTTTCACCAGCTCCTTGAGGACACGCTTGACCAGCGCTTTGGAGATGGTGCGCACCAAGGGGTTGTTCTGCAGCATCTCGCGGCTGATGTTGAGCGAGAGATCCTCCGAATCGACGATTCCCCGCACGAAGCGGAGGTATGGGGGCACCAGATCCTCGCATTCGTCGGTGATGAAGACGCGCTTGACGTAGAGCTTGACCCGGGGCTTGCGCATCGGATCGAAGAGGTCGAACGGCACCGCCGAGGGGATGAACAACAGGAACGTGTATTCGATCTTGCCCTCGGCGCGGCTGTGGACGGTCAGCCACGGATCGTCGAACGCGTGCCCGGCGTGGTGGTAGAGCTCCTTGTACTGCTCCGCCGTGATGTCCTTCTTGGGCCGTGTCCACAGCGCCGAGGCGGTGTTCACGGGCGCCGCCCCATCGGCGCCCTCGCCGGTGAGCGTAATCGGATGGGCGATATGATCGGAATAGGACTTGATGATGCGTTCGAGCCGTGCGGGGTCGAGAAACTCGTCCTCGCCTTTCTTGAGGTGGAGCGTCACGGTGGTGCCGCGGCCCTCACGTTCGGCCGGGGCGACGGTGAACTCGCCCTGCCCATCGGATTGCCACTGCCACGCCTCCGCTTCGCCCGCTTTGCGGCTGATGACGCTCACCCCATCGGCGACGATGAAGGCCGAATAGAAGCCGACGCCGAACTGGCCGATGAGGCTCACGTCCTTACTGGCATCGCCCGAGAGTTGCTCGAGGAACGCCGTCGTGCCCGAGCGCGCAATGGTGCCGAGATTGGCGATCAGCTCATCGTGGTTCATGCCAACGCCATTGTCGGCCACGCTCAAGCGTTTGGTCTTTTTGTCGACGGTGATGGCAACGCGGAACTGGGGATCATCGGCGGTGAGCTCGGCCTCGGTCAGGGCCGCGTAGCGCAGGCGGTCGCAGGCGTCCGAGGCGTTGGAGATCAGCTCGCGGAGAAAGATCTCCTTCTCGCTGTAGAGCGCGTTGGCGACGATGGCGAGAAGCTTGCTGACTTCCGCTTGAAAGCCGAGGGTTTCCTCTGTCATGGGTTTACCGGCGCGTTATCGGGAGGCGTTCCTGCCATCCGTTCAACCACAGTCATGAGTCGTAAACCCATAATTTATCTCTCTTCGCCATGTTTCAAGGGTTGGCTTGTCCTTGCGGCGGGTGGCGAATCGCGTTAGTTAGCAAAGACTTGGCGCTGCCCCGGCGGTGGGGGACGATGAGAGCAGGGAGTGAGCATGGCGCGGAGCAAGATCGCCCTCGTCGGCGGCGGCAATATTGGCGGCACCTTAGCGCACTTGGTCGGCCTCAAGGAGCTGGGCGATGTCGTCATCTTCGATATCGTCGCCGGCCTGCCCCAGGGCAAGGCGCTCGATCTCGTGCAGTCCTCGCCGATTGAGGGTTTCGACGCCGAGATGACCGGCACCAAGAGCTACGCGGCGCTGCGGGGCGCCGACGTGGTCATCATCACCGCCGGAGTTCCGCGCAAACCCGGCATGAGCCGCGACGATCTCGTGGGTATCAACACCAAGGTGATGATGGCGGTGGCCGCGGGCATCAAGAAATACTGTCCCGAGGCCTTCGTCATCTGCATCACCAATCCGCTCGACGCCATGGTGTGGGCGCTGCGTGAGGCGAGCGGCCTGCCGTCCCACATGGTCGTCGGCATGGCCGGCGTGCTCGATTCGGCGCGCTTTCGCTATTTCCTGGCCGAGGAGTTCGATGTCTCGATCGAGGACGTCTCCGCCTTCGTGCTCGGCGGCCACGGCGACACCATGGTGCCGCTCTCGCGCTACTCGACGGTCGCCGGCATCCCCCTGCCCGACATGATCAAGATGCGCTGGACCACCAAGGAGCGCATCGACAAGATCATCCGGCGCACGCGCGACGGCGGCGCCGAGATTGTGGGCCTGTTGAAGACCGGCTCGGCGTTTTACGCGCCCGCCGCGGCGGCTATCGAGATGGCGGAGTCTTACCTCAAGGACAAGAAGCGCGTCCTGCCCTGCGCGGCCTACCTCACCGGCCAGTACGGAGTGCGCAACCTCTATGTCGGGGTCCCGGTCGTCATCGGTGCCAAGGGCGTCGAGCGGATCGTCGAGATCGAGCTCAACGCGCGCGAGAAAAAGCAGTTCGACAGATCGGTCTCGGCGGTACGCGAGCTCATCCGGCTCGCGACGCGGCTCGAGCCCGGCCTCAAGCCCAAGCGCGCACGCCGCCTGGTGCGCACGGCGGCGCGGCGGCGGCGCGCCCGACAGGCGCGGCGCGAGCGGCGCTAAGTCCGCTTCACTCCCTCAACCTCCCCTCACGCCGCAGCGGACGTCATGAACATTCACGAATATCAGGCCAAGGCCGTGCTCGCGAAATACGGCGTGGCGGTGCCCAAGGGCGGCGTCGCCTTTACGCCCGAGGAGGCCGAAAAGGTGGCGCGCGATGTCGCCGGCCCACCCTGGGTGGTGAAGGCGCAGATCCACGCCGGCGGGCGCGGCAAGGGCGGCGGCATCAAGTTCGTGCAGTCGGTCGAGGACGTCGTCGCCGCGGCCAACGATCTGCTCGGCATGACCCTGGTGACGCCGCAGACCGGCCCGGCGGGCAAGGAGGTCCGGCGCATCTACATCGAGGAGGGCTGTGATATCGCGCGCGAACTCTACCTCGGCCTCCTCGTCGACCGGGCGACGAGCGGCCTTGTCATGATGGCGTCCACCGAGGGCGGCATGGAAATCGAGGAGGTCGCCAAGCAGACCCCAGAGAAGATCCTCACCGTCGGCATCGACTCCGCCATCGGCATGCAGCCCTTCCACGCCCGCAAGCTCGCCTTCGGCCTCGGCCTCGAAGGCAAGCAGCTCAACGCCGCCGTCAAGCTGCTGCTCGGCGTGCACAGGGCGTTTCTCGAGACCGACGCCAGCCTGGTCGAGATCAACCCGCTGGTGGTAACCGGTGCAGGCGAGGTGATCGCGCTCGACGCCAAGGTCAACTTCGACGACAACGCCCTATACCGCCATCCCGACATCGCCGAACTGCGCGACGATGGCGAGGAGGATCCCGCCGAGGCCGAGGCTGAGCGCCACGATCTCAACTACATCAAGCTCGACGGCAAGATCGGCTGCATGGTCAACGGCGCCGGCCTCGCCATGGCGACGATGGACATCATCAAGCTGCATGGCGGCGATCCGGCGAACTTTCTCGATGTCGGCGGCGGCGCGACCCGCGAGCGCGTCACCGAGGCGTTCAAGCTCATTCTCTCCGATGCCAACGTCAAAGGCATTCTCGTCAATATCTTCGGCGGCATCATGCGCTGCGACGTGATCGCCGAGGGCGTTGTCGCCGCGGCCCGCGAGGTTCATCTCGCGGTGCCGCTGGTGGTCCGCCTCGAAGGTACCAACGTCGATCTCGGCAAGAAGATCCTTGCCGAGTCGGGCCTGCCCATCGTCTCCGGCGAGAACCTGGGCGATGCTGCCGAGAAGGTGGTGCACGCCACCGAGGAGGCGGGCTGATGGCGGTTCTGGTCAACGCCGCGACGAAGGTGATCTGCCAGGGCTTCACCGGGTCGCAGGGCACGTTCCATTCCGAGCAGGCCATCGAGTACGGAACCAAGATGGTGGGCGGCGTGACGCCGGGTAAGGGCGGCACCGCTCATCTCGATCTGCCGGTGTTCGACACCGTCGAGGAAGCGGTGCAAAAGACCGGAGCGAATGCCTCCGCGATCTACGTGCCGCCGCCGTTCGCCGCGGATGCGATTCTCGAGGCCATCGACGCGGGCGTGGCGCTCGTGGTGTGCATCACCGAAGGCATCCCGGTGCTCGACATGGTGCGCGTCAAGCGCGCGCTGCAGGGGACGGCGACGCGGCTTGTTGGACCCAACTGCCCGGGCGTCATTACGCCGGACCAATGCAAGATCGGCATCATGCCGGGCCATATCCACCAGCGCGGCAAGGTGGGCATCGTGTCGCGCTCCGGCACGCTGACCTACGAGGCCGTCGCCCAGACCACGGCCGCCGGCCTCGGCCAATCGACCTGCATCGGGATCGGCGGCGATCCAGTGAACGGCACGAATTTCATCGATTGCCTGGAATTGTTCCTGGCCGATGACGAAACCGAGGCCATCATCATGATTGGCGAGATCGGTGGTACGGCGGAGGAGGACGCGGCGGCCTTCCTGACGGCGAGCAACGTCAAGAAGCCGACGCTCGGATTCATCGCCGGCGTGACCGCGCCGCCGGGCCGGCGCATGGGCCATGCCGGTGCGATCATCTCGGGCGGGCAGGGCGGCGCCGGCGACAAGATCGAGGCGCTCCGCGCGGCGGGCATTGCGGTGGCCGATTCGCCGGCGGCCATCGGCACGACTCTGGCCGGTCTGCTGCAGTGAGGGAGCCCCTGATTCCCGGCTAGCACGGGGCGGCTCCGAAAAAGGCGGCGCCAAGCGGACGAGCGCCGAATCCAGGAATGACGAGAGAGCTTGAAAAGACATCGTTCCTCTCCGGGGGCAACAGCGCGTTCATCGAGGGGCTCTATGCCCGCTATGTGAGCGATCCGAAATCGGTCGACCCGAGTTGGCAGCATTTCTTCGCAGAGCTCGGCGATGCGGCCGCCGTCGTCGAGGCCGAGGCGCGCGGCGCAAGTTGGACGCCGGCCCGATTCGTCATCGCCGAGGAGCACCTTGCCGAGGCCGGAGAGGCGCTGGGGGATGGCGAGGCTACGGCGCTCACGCCGACCACGTCCGAGGACGAGCGCCTCTCGCGCACCGATTCGATCCGCGCGTTGATGCTGATCCGCGCCTATCGCGTGCGTGGCCATTTGATTGCCGATCTCGATCCTTTGGGACTGGAGAGCCGGGAGCATCACCCCGAGCTCGATCCCGCGACCTATGGCTTCACCGAAGCCGATAGGGACCGGCCGATCTTCATCGATCATGTGCTCGGGCTCGAATCGGCCACGATGCGCGAAATCGTCGAGGTGCTGCGACAAACCTATTGCGGCACCACCGGCTATGAATTCATGCACATTCAGCACCCCGAGGAGAAAGCCTGGATCCAGGCGCGCATCGAGGGTGACGAGTTCCACCCTCACTTCACGCCCGAAGGCCGCAAGAAGATCTTGAAGCGCCTGATCGCTGCGGAGGGGATCGAGCAGTTCCTCAACACCAAATTCACCGGCACCAAGCGCTTTGGCCTCGATGGCGCGGAATCCCTCATCCCCCTGCTCGAAGCCGTGATCAAGCGGGCCGATGAGCTCGGCGTCGAAGAGATCATTTTCGGCATGCCGCACCGCGGCCGCCTCAATGTTCTCTCCAACATCATGGCCAAGTCCAACGCCGCGATCTTCTCCGAGTTCCAGGGCGGCTCGGCGCACCCGGAGGACGTTCAGGGATCGGGCGATGTCAAGTATCACCTCGGCACGTCCGCCGACCGCGAGTTCGACGGCAAGGTCATCCACCTCTCGCTGACCGCCAATCCCTCCCATCTCGAGGCGGTCGATCCGGTGGTGATCGGCAAGGTGCGCGCCAAGCAGGGCCAGTATGGCGATACCGAGCGCCGGAAGGTCATGGCCCTTCTCATGCATGGCGATGCGGCGTTCGCCGGGCAAGGGTTGGTGGCCGAGACCTTCGGTCTCTCGGAGCTCAAGGGCTACCGCACCGGCGGCACGATCCATGTCATCGTTAACAACCAGATCGGCTTCACCGCAAGCCCGGCGCAGTCGCGCTCCTCGCCCTATCCCTCGGATGTCGCCAAAGCCGTGCAGGCGCCGATCTTTCATGTCAACGGCGATGATCCGGAGGCCGTTGTCCACGCCGCGCGGATCGCGACCGAGTTCCGCCAGCAGTTCGGCCGCGACGTGGTGCTCGATCTCTTCTGCTATCGCCGGTTCGGCCACAATGAGATCGACGAGCCCTCGTTCACCCAGCCGCAGATGTACCGCCGGATTGGCGAGCTGCCGACGACGCGGCAGATCTATACGCGCTACCTGATCGAGGGTGGCCTGCTGACCGAGGACGAGGCCGATGGCATGGTCCAGGAATTCCGCGCCGAGCTGGATAGGGATTTCGAGGCCTCGCAGGCGTACAAGCCCAACAAGGCCGACTGGCTGGAGGGCGCCTGGGCCGGCCTCCAGGTCGCGGGCGGCGGCGACCGGCGCGGTCTCACCGAGGTCAAGATCAAGGAGCTCAAGCGGATCGGCCGTGCGCTCTCAGACGTGCCCGAGGGCTTTCAACCCCATCGCACCATCCGCCTCCTGCTCGAACGTCGCCGCGAGATGATTGAGACGGGCAAGGGTCTCGACTGGTCGACGGCTGAGGCGCTCGCGTTCGGCTCGCTGCTCATCGAGGGGAGCCCGGTGCGCCTGAGCGGTCAGGATTCGGCGCGCGGGACGTTCTCGCAGCGCCACGCCGTGCTGGTCGACCAGGAAAGCGAGGAGCCCTACGCCGCGCTCAACCATTTGGGCGGGGGCCAGGCTCCCTACGAGGTCGTCGACAGCATGCTGTCCGAAGCCGCCGTGCTCGGCTACGAGTATGGCTACAGCCTCGCCGCGCCCAACACGCTCGTGCTGTGGGAGGCGCAATTCGGCGACTTCGCCAACGGCGCCCAGGTCATCATCGACCAGTTCGTCATCTCGGGCGAAAGCAAGTGGCTGCGCATGAGCGGGCTCGTCATGCTGCTGCCACACGGCGCCGAGGGCCAGGGGCCGGAGCATTCCTCGGCCCGCGTCGAGCGCTACCTGCAGCTCTGCGCCGAGGACAACGTCCAGGTCGTGAACTGCACCACGCCGGCAAACTATTTTCACGTGCTGCGCCGCCAGCTCCACCGCGAGTTCCGCAAGCCGATCATCATCATGACGCCGAAAGTGCTGCTGCGTCACAAACGCGCGGTTTCGGAGCTTGCCGAGCTCGGGCCCAAATCGTCGTTCCACCGGGTTTTGTGGGATGCCGGTAAACCCGGCCCCGACAAACGGATCAAGCGGGTCGTGCTGTGCTCCGGCAAGCTCTACTACGAGCTCCAGGAGGAGCGCGACATGCGCAAGGCCAAGGACGTCTATATCCTCAGGCTCGAGCAGCTCTATCCGTTTCCCAATGATCCGCTTGCGTTCGAGCTCGGCCGCTTCAAGGGCGCCGAGATGGTGTGGTGCCAGGAGGAGCCCGAAAACCAAGGGCCGTGGACGTTCGTGGCGCCGAGGATCGACAAGGTGCTGGACCGCATCAAGGCGAAGCATTCGCGCGTGCGCTACGTCGGCCGGCCTGACGCGGCGGCGCCGGCGGCCGGCAGCTTCCGGGCCCATGTCGAGGGCCAGGAGCGGGCGATCGACGAGGCGCTTACCCTGTGAGCCAAAGGGGAAGCTAAGGGGATTATGTGATGACCGTAGACATCGTCGTGCCGACGCTCGGCGAATCCGTCACCGAGGCGACCGTCGCCAAATGGTTCAAGACGGAAGGCGAGGCCGTCGCCCAGGACGAGCCGGTGGTCGAGCTCGAAACCGACAAGGTCGCGCTCGATGTGCCGGCGCCCGAGGCCGGGACCCTGGCCGAGATCGTCGCCGATGCGGGCGCGACGGTGGAGATCGGCGCTCTGCTCGGCCGCATTGCCGAGGGCGCCGGCGCGGCGGCACCGGCCAAGCCCCAACCCAAGGCGACCGCACCAGCGCCGCCGCCGCCCGCAGCCGCGCCCGTGCCCCCACCCGCGACCAAGGAAGCGCCGCCGCCCTCCGAGATGGCGCTCTCGCCCGCCGTGAAAAAGCTCGTGGCCGAACACAATCTCGACCGGGCGGCGATTCCCGGCACCGGCAAAGGAGCCCGCATCACCAAGGGCGACGTGTTGGCCGTCATCGAGGGCGGGGCCGAAGCCAAGCCCGCTCTGCCGGCGGAGATCTCGCCCGAGCAGCGCATCGAGCGGGTTCCCATGACGCGGCTGCGTCAGCGCATCGCCGAGCGCCTCAAGGCCGCCCAGACCACCGCCGCGATCCTCACCACTTATAACGAAGCCGACATGTCGCAGGTGATGGCGCTCAGGAGCGAGTATCGCGATTCCTTCGAGACCAAGCACGGCGTCAAGCTCGGCTTCATGTCGTTCTTCGTGAAGGCCTGTATCACCGCGCTCCAGGAGATACCCGAGGTCAACGCGGAGATCGAGGGCGCCGACATCATTTACAAGAACTATTACAACATCGGCGTCGCGGTAGGCACGCCGCGGGGCCTGGTGGTGCCCGTGGTGCGCGATGCCGATCGCATCAGCTTCGCGGAGATCGAGAAGAAGATCAACGAACTCGGCCGTGCGGCGCGCGACGGCAAGCTCACGCTCGATGACCTGACCGGAGGGACCTTCACCATCTCGAACGGTGGAGTCTATGGCTCGCTGATGTCCTCGCCGATCCTCAATCCGCCGCAGTCGGGCATTCTCGGCATGCACAAGATTCAGGAGCGGCCGGTGGTGGTGAACGGCACGATCGAGGCGCGGCCGATGATGTATCTCGCGCTGAGCTACGACCACCGTCTCGTCGACGGGCGCGAGGCGGTGACGTTCCTGGTGCGCGTCAAGGACTGCATCGAGGATCCGCAGCGCATGCTGCTCGACCTCTAGGAGGCTCCGCGTCATGGCCGATCAGGCTTACGATCTCACCGTCATCGGCGGCGGGCCAGGGGGCTACGTCGCGGCCATCCGCGCCGCCCAGCTCGGCTTCAAGGTGGCCTGCGTCGAAAGCCGGGGGGCGCTTGGCGGCACCTGCCTGAATGTCGGCTGCATTCCCTCCAAGGCGTTGTTGCAGTCGTCCGAGCTATACGAGGAGGCCCAGCACACGCTCGCGAGCCACGGCGTCACCGCCACGGGCATCAAGCTCGACCTCAAGGCGATGATGGGGCGCAAGGACAAGGTCGTGGGCGATCTCACCAAGGGCATCGAGTTCCTGCTCAAGAAGAACAAGGTTGATTACGTCAAAGGGTTCGGCCGCATCGCCGCACCCGGCACCGTTCAGGTCAAAGCGGCCAAAGGCGCCGAGACGACGCTCAAGACCGCACGCATCCTGATCGCCACCGGCTCCGATGTGACACCGCTCCCCGGCGTCGAGATCGACGAGAAGCGCATCGTGTCCTCGACCGGCGGGCTCGAGCTCGGCCGCGTACCCAAGCAACTGATCGTCGTCGGCGCCGGCTATATCGGTCTCGAGCTCGGCTCGGTGTGGCGCCGGCTCGGCGCCCAGGTGATGGTGGTCGAGTTCCTCGACCGCATCACGCCCGGCATGGATAGCGGTTTGAGCCAAGAGCTCCTCAAGGTGCTGACCAAGCAGGGCATGACGTTCCGCCTGAGCACCAAGGTCACGGCGGCGCAACCCAACCGCGCGGGCGTCGATGTCACGCTGGAGCCGGCGGCCGGCGGCAAGGCCGAGACGCTCAAGGCCGATGTCGTGCTGGTCTCCATCGGCCGGCGGCCCTACACCGACGGGCTCGGGCTCGAAGGCGTGGGCGTTGAGCGCGACAACCAGGGCCGCATCACCGTCGATCACCACTTCCAGACCAACGTGCCCGGTATATTCGCCATCGGCGATGTCATCGCCGGGCCGATGCTCGCCCACAAGGCGGAGGAGGACGGCATCGCCTGCGTCGAGACGATGGCGGGCCAGGCCGGTCATGTCGACTACGACACCGTGCCCGGCGTCGTCTATACTTGGCCCGAGGCCGCCACCGTCGGCCAGACCGAGGAGAGCCTCACGGAGGCGGGGGTCGCCTACAACGTCGGAAATTTCCCGTTCATGGCCAACAGCCGGGCGCGGGTCAACGGCTTCACCGACGGATTCGTCAAGATCCTGGCCGACGCCGCGAGCGACAAGGTGCTCGGCGTGCACATCATCGGGCCGGACGCCGGCACCCTGATCCACGAGGCGGTGACGGTGATGGCCTTCGGCGGCTCGGCCGAGGACATCGCGCGGACCTGCCACGCCCATCCGACCCTCGCCGAGGGGGTCAAAGAGGCGGCGCTCGCCGTCGCCGGGCGCACCATCAATCTTTGACCGGCGGTGGGATCAAGCCGGTGCCCGAGCGCGCTTTCGCCCGCGGGTGGGCCTTGTCGTAGACCTCGAGAAGCCTCTTCGTGTCGACCTCGGTGTAGCGCTGGGTGGTCGACAGCGAGGCGTGGCCGAGCAGTTCCTGGATCGTCCTGAGATCGCCGCCGCTCGCCAACAGATGGGTGGCAAAACTGTGGCGCAGCGCATGGGGCGTCGCGGTGTTGGGCAAGCCGAGCGCGCCGCGCAGCTCGCGCACCTTGGCCTGCACGACGCCGGCCTGGAGCCGTTTGCCGCGCGCGCCAACGAAAATCGGATCACCGGGTTGAAGCGCATACGGAGAGGACGCGAGGTAAGCCGCGATGGCCTCGCGGACGACGGGCAGCACGGGCACGAGTCGTTGCTTGCGGCCCTTGCCGGTGACGATCAAATGATCGCCCTCCGGCGCATCGCCGCGGTTGAGCGACAGCGCTTCCGAGATGCGCAGGCCACAGCCGTAGAGGAGCGTCAACAGCGCCACGTCGCGCAGCGCGAGCCACGCTTCTGCCTCGAGCTCGCCAACGGCGACAACAGCGCGAAGTGCCGCGTCTTTCGCCAGCGGCCGCGGCACCGAGTGCGGAATCTTGGGTGCGCGCACGGTGGCGATGGCGGTATTCGCTGCGCGCCCGGTGCGCTCGATGTGGCGGAAAAAGCTGCGCACCACCGACATCGCGCGGGCGCTCGATGTCGCCGCGCGCCCGGCGCTGCGGCGACGCGCAAGATAGGCGCGGAAATCCGCCGCCGCCAGCCCGGCCAGATCGTCAAGCCCTGCCGGCTGGCCAAGATGATCGGCGAGGAAAGCGAGGAAGGCCTTAAGATCACGCCGGTAGGCGGCGACGGTATGGGGCGAGGCGCGCCGCTCCGCGGCCAGCCACGACAGCCATTCGCCGCCGGCCGCCCGCACGCCGGCCCCGGCGAGAAAGTCGCTTAACTCGGCAGGTGGAGCCATCCCCCGATCAGCCGGCTCAACACGCTGCCGACGAAGTGTAGAAGCTCCTTGCCCTGATTGGGGCCGAAATGCTTGGCATCGCGTGATCCGAGCGCCAGCAGGCCGGCGGGCGCGTGCGATCCCATGGCGAGCCGGAGCAGGGCATCGGAGCGCACGGCAGACGCGTCGGTGCCATAAATCATGGCCTCACCCTTGATGTCGGCGCGCAGCACAATATCGCCGCTCTTGCCCATGAGCAGGCCGACACTGCCGCGCTTGAGCACGCGCACGCCGCAGGTGGTCGCGTCGGCCATCTTGCCGTCCTTGGCGGTTTCGATGCACAGGCTGGCCACATCGATATCGAGTAGGTTCACGAAATCGGTCGTGACCACTTCGATGAACTGCTCGAAACTGTGCGCCTCGAGCAGCGCGAGAACCGCGCCTTGAACGCGGCCCTGGCTCGACAGGTTGCTGCGACTCGCGGCGACGATGTCGTCGCGCATGGCTTCGGCCCGCGCCAACTCACTCTGCAAGCGATCGATCATGAAGTGCTGCATGTCGAGCACGTTTTCGCCGCGCTGGTTCGACGGCGGCGTGAGCACGCTCACCAGCTCGGTATGGCGAATCAGAAAATCGGGGTGGCGTCTGAGATAGGCCTTGACCTTGTCCGCGTTGAGCCTGCTCTCCTTGACCGGGCCGGGTTTCTTCGCGCTAGAGGGTTTCACGGGTGACGCCATGCATTGGTCTCATGTCTTGAGGATCGACTGGCCGGTGCCCTGCCAGTCGTTGAGAAAGACTTCGAGGCCGCGATCGGTCAGCGGGTGCTTGGCGAGGCGCCGCAGCACATCGGGTGGAATGGTGCAGATGTCGGCGCCGAGTCGCGCCGCCTCGACGACATGGCCGGGGTGGCGCACCGAGGCGACCAGGATCTCGGTCGTGAAGTTCGGGTAATTGTCGTAGATGGTGCGAATGTCCTCGATCAACTCCATCCCGTCGTGGCTGATGTCGTCGAGGCGCCCGACGAACGGCGAAACGAAGCTGGCGCCGGCCTTGGCCGCGAGGACCGCCTGGCTCGGCGAGAAGCACAGCGTCACGTTGACCAGCACGCCGGCCTGGGTCAGCGCCCGACACGCCTTGAGCCCATCCCAGATGAGCGGCACCTTGACGGCGATGTTATCGGCGATCTCGGCGAGCTTGCGGCCTTCGGTCACCATGGCATCGGCGTCGGTCGCCGCGACCTCGGCGCTCACCGGGCCCTCCACCACGGCGCAGATGTCCTTGAGAACCTCGAAGAAATCGCGCCCCGTCTTGGCGACCAGCGAGGGGTTGGTGGTCACCCCGTCCAGCAGCCCGGTCGCTGAAAGATCGCGGATTTCATCGATGTCGGCAGTATCGACAAAGAACTTCATCAGGCTAACTCGGACGCGGCACCAACTCGCTAAACATTCCGATCAAATTTTTCCTCAAGACGATTGGAAAATCGTTAACGCACCACACTGCTTGTTCCGATTCGGTTGCGTTGGCACAGTGTAGCCCATGGGCGCTTCACCTACCATCACTTACGGTGCAAGGGCAAGGCGCGTTCAGGTTCTATTGCCGCTCCCGTTGCGTGGCGCCTATGACTACCGCGTGCCCGACGACCTCGCGCTCGAGGCCGGCGACTTCGTGAGCGTGCCGCTCGGCGCGCGCGATGTGACCGGCGTGGTGTGGGATGACGCCGGGGGCCAAGGGGACGGGATCGGCGATGCACGACTCAAGGACGTCCGGGGCCGTCTCGACACCCCGCCCTTGCCCGCCGATCTCCGCCGTCTCGTCGACTGGGTCGCGAACTACACGCTCAGTCCGCCGGGGGCGGTGCTGCGCATGGCGATGAGCGTACCCAAGGCGCTCGAGCCGCCGCCGGCGCGCACGGCGTTCACCCGAGGCGGGGCGGTGCCCCAACGCCTCACACCGGCCCGCCGGCGCGTCCTCGATGTCCTCGCCGCGGGGCCGCCGCGCACCGCGTCCGATCTGGCGGCCGAGGCCGCGGTGAGTCCGTCTGTGGTACGCGGGCTGGCCGAAGCCGGGGCGTTGACGGCGGTCACGCTGGCCGAAGACCTGCCCGCGTGGCAGCCCGATTTGTCGCGGCCGGGACCGGCGCTCTCGGCCGCTCAGGCCGACGCCGTGGCCGAGTTGAAACAGCGGGTCCGGGCGGCGGCGTTTGACGTCGTGCTGCTCGACGGAGTGACCGGCGCCGGTAAGACGGAAGTCTATTTCGAGGCGGCCGTCGAAGCGTTGGCGCACGATCGCCAAGTGCTCGTTCTATTGCCCGAGATCGCGCTCACGGCCCAGTGGCTCGAACGTTTCGAGGCCCGCTTTGGTATGCGCCCGGCAGAGTGGCACTCGGACCTGACGGCCGCGGAGCGGCGGCGCAACTGGCGCGCCATCGCGAGGGCCCGGGCCCGCATCGTGGTCGGCGCGCGCTCGGCGCTCTTTCTCCCCTTCGCCGAGCTTGGCCTGATCATCATCGATGAGGAGCACGACGCCTCGTTCAAGCAGGACGAGGGTGTCATCTACAGCGCGCGCGACATGGCGGTGGTGCGCGGGTCGCTGACGGACTGTCCGGTCGTGCTGGTCTCGGCCACGCCGTCGCTCGAAACCGTGACCAATGTCGCTGAGGAACGCTACGCGCGCGTCCATCTGCCCAACCGGCACGGCGTTGCCGAGATGCCGCATATCGAGGTGCTCGACATGCGCGCAAGCGCGCCGCCCCGTGGCCACTGGCTGGCCCCGCCGCTCACGCAGGCGCTGGCCGAAACGGTGGCCGGCGGCGAGCAGGCGATGCTGTTTCTCAACCGGCGCGGCTACGCCCCGCTCACGTTATGCCGCAGCTGCGGCCACCGCCTCGAATGTCCGCACTGCTCGGCGTGGCTGGTTGAGCACCGGCTGGCGGGAAACCTGCAATGCCATCATTGCGGCTATCACATGGCCCATCCCGATCTCTGTCCGCACTGTAGCGCAACCGAAAGCTTCGCGGCGTGCGGGCCGGGTGTGGAGCGGGTGGCGGAGGAGGTGATGGCGCTTTTGCCGATGGCGCGGTTGGCCATCATGGCGAGTGATACGATGACCAGCCCGCGCGCCGCCGCCGAGCTCGTGCAAAAAGTCGAGGCGCGCGCGCTCGACATCCTGGTGGGCACGCAGATCATGGCCAAGGGCCACCACTTTCCGCTGCTCACGCTGGTCGGGGTGATCGATGCCGATCTCGGGCTGGCCGGTGGCGATCTCCGCGCCGCGGAGCGCACCTACCAGCTCCTCGTGCAGGTCGCCGGCCGGGCCGGCCGCGCCGAGCGCCCGGGCCGCGTTTACCTCCAGACCTACATGCCGGAGCACCCGGTCATGGAGGCATTGATCAGCGGCGATGGCGAGCGATTCCTTGCCCGCGAGGCGGACGAGCGCCGGGCGCGCGGCCTGCCGCCCTTCGGGCGCCTGGCTGCGTTGATCGTCTCGGGCGCGGCCGAGGGCCGCGTGCTGTCCACCGCCCGCGCGCTCGGCCGGGCGGCGCCGAACGGCCCCGGCATCCGCGTGCTCGGCCCGGCGCCAGCGCCGCTTTCGCTGATTCGCGGGCGCCACCGCCAACGGCTCCTGCTCCGTGCCGGACGCGACGTCAACGTGCAGGGGGTCTTGCGAAGCTGGCTGGCCGCGGTCAAAGTACCCACCGGCGTCCGCGTGCAGGTCGATGTCGATCCCTACAGCTTTCTCTAAATATGAAGAGCAGCGCGGAGGTGCGCGATGAAGGCCATGATCATCGAGGAGTATGGCGGTCCCCAGAACCTCAAGCTGGACGAAGTGCCGCGTCCTGTGCCCGGCGATGATCAGGTGCTGATCGAGATTGTCTGTGCCGGCGTCAACCCAGTCGACTGGAAGTTCCGCGAAGGCCTGTTGGCCGAGTTCTACCCGTTCGAATTCCCCATCATCCTGGGCTCCGACGCCGCCGGCACCATCAGAGCCCTCGGCCGGAACGTCACCGGCTTCACCGTGGGCGAGAAGGTCTTTGTCGCCTCGTGGAAGGAGGAGGATCCCTTCGGGTCCTATGCCGAGTCCATCGCCGCCGATGCCGCGTCGGTGGCGCCGATGCCCGAAAATCTGAGCTTTGCCGAAGCGGCCGGCGTGCCCCTGGCGGGCCTCACCGCCTGGCAGGCGCTGTTCGATTTCGCCGGTCTCACCGCCGGTGATGTGGTTTTGGTCCATGCCGCGGCCGGCGGCGTTGGCAGCTTCGCCGTTCAGTTCGCCAAACACGCAGGCGCGACGGTGCTGGGAACGGCGAGCCGGGCGAATCACGGTTACGTCACGGGCCTCGGCGCCGATGCCGTCATCGATTACCGCTCCGATGACGTTGTAGCGGCTATCATGGCGGCGCATCCGGACGGCATCGACGTGGCTCTCGACGCGGTGGGTGGCGCAGCCCAAAGCGTGGCCTTCGAGGTGCTGAAACCCGGCGGCGTTTTGGTCTCGGTCGTCGGGCCGCCCGATCCGGCCCTCGCCGAGGAGCACAAGGTCAGGGCGGACGACATCATGTTCTCCGCCGATGGCCGGCAGTTGCGCGAGATCGCCGCCCTGATCGAGGCGGGCGCGGTGAAGCCTACCGCCGTCAAGGAGATACCCTTTGAGGAGGCGGCGCGCGCCCAGGTCGAGAGCCGCGCCGGCCACGTGCGCGGCAAGCTCGTGCTCAGGGTCCGGGAGGGCTAGTGGATTGATTTCAACGTTTGGAACCCTCGGTTTCGTGCGGCGATGATGTCATCGGGATGTGCTTTCCAGATGAATGGTTGTGGGTTGGCGGCATTGTATTCACGGACGAAGCGATTGATGGCGGCCTGGAGATCGACGAGGGAATGGAAGATAGCGTGCTTTAGCCTGCGCCGCGTGAGTTTGGCAAAGAAGCCCTCGACGGCATTGAGCCACGAACACGAGGTTGGCGTGAAGTGGAAAGTCCAGCGTGGATGACGGTCGAGCCAGGCGCTGACCTTGTCCTTCTTGTGCGCCGCGTCATTGTCGAGGATCACGTGGATGGCCTTGTCCGCCGGCACCTCGCGCTCGATGCGGTTGAGGAAGCGGATGAACTCCTGATGGCGGTGGCGCTGCATGTTCTGCCCGATGACCGTTCCATCCAGAATGTTGAGCGCCGCGAACAGCGTGGTCGTGCCGTGGCGTTTGTAGTCATGGGTCATGGTGCCGGCGCGGCCCTTCTTCATCGGCAGGCCGGGCTGGGTGCGGTCGAGTGCTTGGATCTGCGACTTCTCGTCGATCGACAGCACCACCGCATGGGCCGGTGGATCGACATACAAGCCGACGATATCGGCGAGCTTCTCGGCGAAGGCCGGGTCGTTCGAGAGCTTGAAGTTCCGCCAGCGGTGCGGGCTGAGGCCGTGGGCTTTCCAGATCGCCTGCACCGTCGACGCGGCGACGCCGGCCGCCTTGGCCATCGCGCGCAGCGTCCAGTGGGTTGCCTCGTGCGGCGGCGGTTGCTGCGTCTGACGGACGATCCAGGCGACGCGATCAGGCGCGATCGGCGCCTTGCCCGGCGGGCGGGACTTGTCGCGAAGCAGGCCGCCGACGCCCTCGTGCATGAAGCGCTCCTGCCAGCGCCACACGCAGGTCTTGGACTTGTCGGTCTCGCCCATGATCGCCGAGGTACCCAGACCCGCGCCGCTCAGAAGGACAATACGCGCCTGCCAGACGTGCTTCTGCGGGCTCTTGGGGTCCGCGACGATCGCGCGCAATCGCTGACCGTCGCCGGCCGATACAGTGAAGGAGATTCCGCGGCGCATGTGCCAGACTCGCATGCCACGGCACAATACTGAATCCCAAATCGGACTCTTTCGATCCGATCAATCCACTAGCTCAGGGATTCGCTCTGCCGCGCGGTATCGCGCCCACCGCCTGTCCGCCCGGGGCAATCCGGTTGCAAGCCCGAGGTGACTGTGCTAGGTATCCGCTGCATTCCGGCGGGGTCGCAAGGCTGTCCCGCCGTTTCAATTTGTTCAATGATTCCAATAAATTAGTTGGCTCCTTGTGGGTCATCGAGGGCAACTGGGTTGGCTGCCGCAACCACCATGGCATCGGGTCTCGCAGGTCGCTATGCGACCGCGCTGTTCGAGCTTGCGATTGAGCAGAAGGCGCTCGACGAGGTCGCAAGTGATCTTGTGCGCCTGCGCACCATGATCACGGAAAGCCTCGATCTCGACCGCCTGATCCGGAGCCCCATCCTGTCGCGTGGCGAACAGGGCCAGGCGATGGCGGCGCTGATGGCCCGGGCGGAGCCGAGCGAGCTCACGCGGCGCTTCATCGGCGTGGTGGCGGGCAACCGCCGGCTCGCCGTCCTGCCCGACATGATCGCGGCCTTTGAGGCGAGGCTCTCCGAGCACCGGGGCGAAATCACCGCGGACGTCACTTCCGCCAGCACCCTCAGCGACAGCCAGAAATCGGCGCTCGACGCCTCGCTCAAGGCGGCGATGGGTAGCGAGGTCAAGGTGACCGCCCACGTGGACGAGAGTCTGATCGGCGGCCTCGTCATCAAGATCGGCTCGCGTCTGGTCGATTCCTCGCTCCGCACCAAGCTTGAGAATCTCGAGCGCGCCATGAAAGGGGTAGCCTGATGGATATCCGCGCCGCGGAAATTTCTGCCATCCTCAAGGAACAGATCGCCGGCTTCGATACCGAAACGGAAACCGCCGAAGTGGGCCAGGTGCTGTCGGTGGGGGACGGCATCGCCCGCGTTTATGGCCTCGATCAGGTGCAGGCCGGTGAGCTGGTGGAGTTTCCCGGTGGCGTCCGCGGCATGGCGCTCAATCTCGAAGTCGACAATGTCGGCATCGTCATCTTCGGCGACGACCGCGGCATTAAGGAAGGCGACACGGTCAAGCGGACCGGCGCCATCGTCGATGTCCCGGTGGGCAAGGGCCTGTTGGGGCGCGTCGTCGATGCGCTCGGCAATCCGATCGACGGCAAGGGCGCGATCGAGGATGTGACGCGGACGCGCATCGAGATCAAAGCGCCGGGGATCATCCCGCGCCGCTCGGTGCACGAGCCGATGCAGACCGGGCTCAAGGCGCTCGACAGCCTGGTCCCCATCGGGCGCGGCCAGCGCGAGCTCATCATCGGCGATCGTCAGACCGGCAAGACGGCGATTGCGGTGGACACCATCATCAACCAGAAGGCGGTAAACGACAGCGGCGATGAATCGAAGAAGCTCTACTGCATCTACGTCGCCGTCGGTCAGAAGCGCTCCACCGTAGCGCAGGTGGTGAAGACGCTGGCGGAAGCCGGCGCGCTCGATTACATGACGGTGGTCTCGGCTACCGCCTCGGAGCCGGCGCCGCTTCTGTTCCTCGCGCCCTATGCCGGCTGCGCCATGGGCGAGTTCTACCGCGACAACGGCATGCATGCGCTGGTCATCTACGATGATCTGTCCAAGCACGCCGTCGCCTACCGCCAGATGTCGCTGTTGCTGCGCCGCCCGCCGGGCCGCGAGGCGTTCCCGGGCGATGTGTTCTACCTCCACTCGCGCCTGCTCGAGCGCGCCGCCAAGATGAACGATGATTCGGGCGCCGGCTCGCTGACCGCGCTGCCGATCATCGAGACGCAGGCCAGCGACGTTTCCGCCTATATCCCGACCAACGTGATTTCGATCACCGATGGCCAGATCTTTCTCGAAACCGAGCTGTTCTACCAGGGTATCCGGCCGGCGATTAACGTCGGCATCTCGGTGAGCCGCGTGGGCTCGGCGGCGCAGATCAAGGCGATGAAGCAGGTCGCCGGCACGATCAAGCTGGAGTTGGCGCAATACCGCGAGATGGCGGCGTTCGCCCAGTTCGGCTCGGACCTCGATGCCGCGACCCAACGCCTTCTCAACCGAGGCGCGCGCTTGACCGAGCTGCTCAAGCAACCACAATACGTTCCCATGCCGGTCGAGGAGCAGGTGGTTGCGATCTTCGCCGGCGTGCGCGGCTATCTGGACGGCCTAGAGGTTGGCCAGGTGACGCGGTTCGAGGAGGCGTTCCTCAGCGAGATGCGCGCCGGGCATGGCGATATCCTCAAGGCCGTGCGCGATGAGCTGGAGCTCTCGGAGGCCACCGAGGCCAAACTCGCCTCCATTCTCGACAGCTTCGTCAAGACCTTCGCCTGAGGCGCGTCCTGAGCCCCGCCGGCTGACGCTACGCGCGCCCGACCATGCCAAGCCTCAAGGATCTCCGGAACCGCATCCGCAGCGTCGGGTCGACGCAGAAGATCACCCAGGCCATGAAGATGGTGGCGGCCTCCAAGCTCAGGCGCGCCCAGGAGCAGGCCGAGGCGGCGCGTCCCTACGCCGAGCAGATGGAGCATCTGCTGGCTGCGCTGGCCGCAAGCATTGCCGAGGACGAGTTCGCGCCCCGCCTCCTGAAAGGCTCCGGCAAGGACGACGTCCACCTCATCATCGTCGCCACCGCCGATCGCGGCCTGTGCGGGCCGTTCAACTCCTCGATCGTGCGCGCGGTGCGCCAGCACATCAGAGAGCTCAGCCAAGCGGGAAAGACGGTCAAGCTCATGTGTGTGGGCCGCAAGGGCCGCGACATGCTGCGCCGCGACCATGGCGACAAGATCATCGAGAGTCTGGATTTCGCCGGAACGCGGCAGCTGAGCTTCGGCTTCACCCAGCCCATCGCGGAACAGCTCACCGGCCTGTTCGACGCGGGCGAGATCGATGTCTGCACCATTTTCTACAATCACTCCCGCTCGGTGATGTCGCAGGTTGTAACGGCGCGGCAGCTGATCCCGGTCGAGCCGCCGGCGGCACCGGCGGGCGAAACCGGCGAAGCGGACGAAGCGGGACCTCTCTATTACGAGTACGAGCCCGAGGAAGCGGAGATTCTCGAGGCCCTGCTGCCACGCAATATCGCCGTGCAGATCTACCGCGCCTTGCTCGAGAACGTGGCGAGCGAACAGGGCGCGCGCATGACCGCGATGGACAGCGCCACGCGCAACGCCGGCGAGATGATCGAAGCGCTTACTTTGCGCTACAATCGGACGCGCCAGGCGATGATCACCAACGAGCTGATCGAGATCATCTCCGGCGCCGAAGCGGTTTAACGGGGCGCAAGATCAATGCCTATGACGCACCCAGGAGTAAGCCCATGACGACGAATGTGGTCGGCAAGATTACCCAGGTCATGGGCGCCGTGGTCGACGTCCAGTTCGGCGAACACCTGCCGGCCATCCTGAACGCCCTCGAATGCGACAATCACGGCAACCGCCTGGTGCTCGAGGTCGCGCAGCATTTGGGTGAATCGACGGTGCGCACGATCGCCATGGACACGACCGACGGGCTGGTGCGTGGCCTGGTGGTGACCGATACCGGCGACCCCATCACGGTCCCGGTCGGGCCGGAAACCCTGGGCCGCCTGATGAACGTGATCGGCGAGCCGATCGACGAGCGCGGCGCCATCGAGACCGCGCAGCGCGCGCCGATCCACAAGCCCGCGCCGGCCTTTGTCGATCAGTCGACCGAATCGGAGATCCTGATCACCGGCATCAAAGTCGTCGATCTTCTCGAGCCCTACGCCAAGGGCGGCAAGGTCGGGCTGTTCGGCGGCGCCGGCGTCGGCAAGACCGTCATCATCATGGAGTTGATCAACAACGTCGCCAAAGCCCATGGCGGCTATTCGGTGTTCGCCGGCGTCGGCGAGCGCACGCGCGAGGGCAACGATCTCTATCACGAGATGATCGAATCGGGCGTCATCAACCTCGACGGGGAGGGCTCCAAGGCGGCGCTCGTCTACGGCCAGATGAACGAGCCGCCGGGCGCCCGCGCCCGCGTCGGCCTCAGCGGCCTGACGGTGGCGGAATATTTCCGCGACGAGGAGGGCCAGGACGTCCTGTTGTTCATCGACAACATTTTCCGTTTCACCCAGGCGGGCTCCGAGGTCTCGGCGCTGTTGGGCCGGATTCCGAGCGCCGTGGGCTACCAGCCGACGCTGGCCACCGACATGGGCAACCTGCAGGAGCGCATCACCTCGACCAACAAGGGCTCGATCACCTCGGTGCAGGCGATTTACGTGCCGGCCGACGATTTGACCGATCCGGCGCCGGCGACCTCGTTCGCGCACCTCGATGCGACGACAGTGCTGTCGCGCCAGATCTCCGAGCTCGGCATCTACCCGGCGGTCGATCCCTTGGACTCGACCTCACGCATGCTCGATGCCCGCATCATAGGCGACGAGCACTACGCCATCGCCCGCGAGGTGCAGCGCGTGCTGCAGACCTATAAATCGCTGCAGGACATCATCGCCATCCTCGGCATGGACGAGTTGAGCGAGGACGACAAGCTCACCGTGGCGCGGGCGCGCAAGATCCAGCGGTTCTTGTCGCAACCCTTTTACGTCGCCGAGGTGTTCACCGGAACGCCCGGCGTGTTCGTGCCCCTGGACGAGACGATCCGCGGCTTCAAGGAGATCGTCGAGGGCCGCCATGACGAGTTGCCCGAGGCCTCGTTCTACATGGTGGGCACCATCGACCAGGCGGTGGAAAAGGCGAAGAAGATGGCCGCCGAGGCCGCCTGAGGCGCCATGGCCGAGAAGCTCGCCTTCGACTTCGTGTCGCCCGACCGCCGGCTCGCCACGGGCGAGGTCGACATGGTGACGATGCCCGGCAGCGAGGGTGACTTCGCCGTGTTGATCGGCCATCAGCCGCTGGTCGCGAGCCTGCGCCCGGGCGTCGTCGAGATCACCCGGGAGGGCGGCGAGCCCGAGCGCATCTACATTCGCGGCGGCTTCGCCGAGGTCACCAACGAACGTTGCCTTCTGCTCGCCGAGGAGGCGGTGCCGGTGAGCGAGCTCGACCGCGCGGCGCTCGAGCAACGCATCAAGGATTCCGAGGAGGACCTCGCCGACGCTGATACCGACGAGGAGCGCCACCGCGCGGAATTAGCCCTTGCCGTGCTGCGCGACATGCTGCAAGCGGTGTCGTAAGTCTCGGCCCTCTTCGCGAACCCCCGTCTGGCCCTCGGTCGCGGGTCATATTAGAATGTCCTCGATTGGGAGGTGGTCATGGCGGGACGGTCATGAGCAAGCACTGGACGCTCGACGATATTCCCTGGCAGGCGTTCGACCCGGACAAGGTCGACCCCGATATCCTCACGGCGGTCAAGGCGGCGTCGATGGTCGAGCAGGACAGCGACGATTACGTCGCTTATCTCTGCCGCGTGTTCCACGACGATGCGGACTTCAGGCGGGCCGCGCGCGCGTGGGGCGATGAGGAGCTGCAGCACGGCCAAGCCCTCGGCCGCTGGGCTGCGCTCGCCGATCCGAGTTTCGATTTTGCCCGGAGCTTTGCGCGATACACCGAAGAGCATCAATTGCCCCTCGATGCGACGGAATCGGTGCGCGGCTCACGCTCGACCGAACTGATCGCGCGGTGCATGGTCGAGGTCGGCACGAGCTTGTTCTACAGCGCCGTGCGCGATGCCACCGAGGAGCCCGTGCTCAAGGCGATCTGCCGCCATATCGCCAAGGACGAGGTGCGCCACTACAAGCTCTTTTACAGCCACGGCCAACGCTATCTCGCGCGCGAGAGACCACTGCTCATCACCCGCCTGAAGGCGGCGTTCGGCCGGCTCGTCGAGAGCAACGATGATGAACTCGCCTACGCCTACTACTGCGGCCTCGGCGAGACCGCGCCCTACAGCCGCCGGCGCTACAACCAAGCCTATGCGCGGCGGGCCTTTCGCCTCTATCGCTACGATCATGTCGCGCGCGCTGTCACCATGGTGCTCAAGGCGGTGGGGCTTCATCCCCACGGTTGGTTGGCGGCGGCCATGACCCGGGTGGCGTGGTGGTTCTTGCGCGCCCGCGCCAACCCGTTGCGCTGGCGCTCGGCCTAACGCGCCGGGCGCTCGGTACCACCCTAGTTCAACAACGCGATCGCGATCAGCCCGATGCGGGCCGCCGCGGTCTCGCCTTATTCGGCGGGTGAATCTGGCGCGGCGGGCGCGTCAACCAGGTGACGAAACTCCGCGATCACGGCTTCGTAAACGCCGCGCTTGAAATCGGCGATGAGCGCGGGCAGCTCGTCGAGCGCGATCCATTTCCAGTCGGCGAACTCCTGGTGGTCATCGGCGCCGAGGTCGATATCCTCGTCGCGGCCCCGAAATCGCATGGCGAACCATTTCTGTGTCTGGCCGCGATAGCGCCCCTTGAGCACCTTGCCGATCAGTTCAGGCGGTAGATCATAGGACAGCCATTCCCGTGTTTCGGCCAGCACGTCGACCTGGTCGATACCGGTTTCCTCGGCGAGCTCCCTGAGCGCCGCGCCGCGCGGGTCCTCGCCGGGATCGATGCCCCCTTGCGGCATCTGCCAGGCATCGGCTCGGCGCGGCTTGCGACATCCGACGAACACCTGGCCGTCCTCGTTCAGAAGCATGACACCGACGCCGCGCCTGTAGCCGAGGTTGGCCGCGCTGGCGGCTGTCATTCCGTCGCCGGCAGTAGGGCGATAGCAGACATTGGCGCCAGCACGAGCCCCTTCTCGTCGAGCGTTTCGATCCATGCCGCCAGCCGTTCGATGGTGACGGGAAACGGGTAACCGATTCCCACCGCGCTTCCGGTCGCGCGGGCGATGCGTTCGAGTTCGGAAAGCCGTCCGTCGATGGCCACCCGCGAGGCCTCGCTGTCGACGAACCGGTTGTTGATGGCATGGGGCACGCCGGTCTCGTCGCTGAGTTCCGCCGCCACGCTGTTGCGGGAGGCGCGGCTGTCGAGGACCATCAGGCCGCGCTCCTTGAGGTTGTGCAGTACGGGCCGCAGATGGTCGGGTGAAGCAGTGAACTTCGAGCCCATGAAATTGGTCACGCCGACATAGCCGGCAAAGCGGCTCAGCAGCCACTCCAGACGCTCGATATTTTCTTCCGGCGACAACGAGGTCAGAAGGGTGTGCGGGCCCGGATCGTTGGCCGGGTAGTTGAAGGGCTCCATCGGCACCTGCAACATGACCTCGTGCCCGGCCGCACGAGCTTGCGCGATCCAGTCATCCAAATTGGGCGCGTAGGCGGCGAAGGCGAGCGTCACCTCGCCCGGCAGTTGTTGGATAGCGGCGTTGGTGGCCGACTGGCTCATGCCCATGCCGCCGAGCAGGATGGCGACTCGCGGGCGGTCGTAGAGCTCCTCGAAGGGGCGCGCATAGACCCGCCAAGCCTGGCGGCCGTCTTCGCCGATCACCGGCAGGGGGCCGGTTGGACTTTCGCGCACCAGGCCGGGATCGGGCACCGGGCCAAGGGCGATCTCGGGGCCCACGGCGGGCGCGGAGAGGGGCGCCTCGTCTGCCGGCCCGGCGTCCTCGGCCTCCTCGACGGCTGAAGCCGCGGCCATCTCCTGCTCCACCGAATCCTCGGCAGGCGCGGTTGCAGCAGGCGGTTCCGCCGAGTCCGGAGCCGCTTCCGCGGCCTCGGGCTCGGCCGGCTCGCCCGTGGCCAGGGTGGGCAACTCGATCATGGGCTTGGCGATCGCGGGTTCCTCGGGCGCGGCGATCGCAGGGGCCTCGTCAGGCGCCGCGATGGTGGGCGCCTCGGGCGAGATGGCGGGGGCTTCGCCTATGGTGGTGTCGTCCTCGAACCCCGCCGGGGAGGCGTCGGTTTCGCCCGGCGACGGCGACGGCGGCATCGCGAGTACCACCGCGACTTCGGTCACCTTGGAACGTTGCGCCGCCGGATCGTAGATCAACACCGCCGTGCCGAGGAGCGCGGCGACAAGGACAACCACGACAGCAGCTGCGATGAGGAGGGGCATTATGCCCCGTGTCGGCTGATCGTCGTCCGGTTCCTCGCGCCCCCTGCCAAAAGTGGGTAGCCTGACCACGATGTTCCGCCGACCGGATCCGGGTGCCTGAAGTTACAGTTACTCCGCGTAGCGATTGGCAGAGAGCGAGATGCCGTGTAACAGGTCGATCGCCCGCGACAGCTGGTAATCGAAGCTTTCGCTGTCAGGCGACACCGCCGCGCTCACCGCTTCCTCTCCTTCCGCGTCACCCTCGACGTCGCCTTCTTCGTCGGTTCCGCCAAGGTGGTTGCGCAAGCTCGCCTCACTGCGAGCCGGGCCCGCGTCAATCGGCTCGAGACGCGCCTGCTCGACGATGATGTCAGGCTCGATGCCCTTCGCCTGGATCGATACGCCTGAGGGTGTGTAGTAGAGCGACGTCGTCAGCCGAATTGCGCCACGCCCGGCGAGCGGCATGATGGTCTGGACCGAACCCTTGCCGAACGATTTGGTCCCCATGACGATGGCGCGGTTGTGGTCCTGCATGGCGCCGGCGACGATCTCGGACGCCGAGGCGGAGCCGCCGTTGATCAACACGACAACGGGCTTGCCGTTGGAAATATCGCCTTTGTTCGCGTTATAACGCTTGGAGTCCTGTTCGCGGCGGCCGCGCGTCGAGACGATTTCGCCCTGGTCCAAAAAGGCGTCGGCCACGGCGACCGCCTGATCGAGCAGGCCACCAGGATTGCCGCGGAGATCGAGAATGACGCCTTGCAATTCGTCGCCGAGCTCTTTCTTCAACGCTTTCATGGCCGCCTTGAGCCCACCTTCGGTCTGCTCGCTGAAGGCTGTGATACGGATATAGGCGGCCTTGCCCTCGGTCCGGTGACGGACCGAGCCTACCTTGATCTTGGCCCGCTTGATGGTGACGTCGAAGGGCTCCTCGATGCCGAGCCGTGACACGGTGATGGTGATGTCCGTGTTGACGGGCCCGCGCATCTTCTCGACGGCGTCATTGAGCGTGAGCCCGAGAACCGATTCTCCGTCGAGGTGGGTAATCAGGTCGCCCGGCTTGATACCTGCGCGAAACGCCGGGGTGTCCTCGATCGGCGCGATCACCTTGACAAAGCCGTTCTCCATCGAGACCTCGATGCCAAGCCCGCCGAACTCGCCCCGCGTCTGCTCCTGCATTTCCTTGAAGCTGTCGGGGTTGAGGTAGCTCGAGTGGGGATCCAGCGAGGACAGCATGCCCTTGATGGCGGCCTCGATCAGCTCGGTGTCGCTGACTTCCTCGACATAATCGGCGCGTACCCGTTCGAAAACGTCGCCGAAGAGGTTGAGCTGCCGATAGGTCTCCGATCCTGCGGCGTACGCGACAGCGGGCGTAGCGAGCAGGAACAGGCCCAAGAGGCCTGCGACCAACAACCTATGCATTATCCCTTGACCTTCCCCTCGCTCGCCGCCAACCACGGGAGCGGATTGATGGGTTCGCCGGCACGGCGTAGTTCGACATAAAGGGTCGGCTGGGAACGCCCCGCATCGTCCATTCGCCCGACCGGCTCGCCGGCCAATAACCACTGGCCGACAATGGTTTCGATGTACGCCATTCCGGCTATCAAAGTATGATATCCCTCGCTATGGGCGATGATCAAGAGTTGCCCGTAGCTGCGGAAGGGACCCGCGAAGACAACGCGGCCGTCATGCGGCGCGATCACTTGGGCGCCCGCCCTGGTGGCCAGCGAGATTCCCTTTGACGTCGTCCCGAACTCCGTCACTTCCCCGAAACGAAGCACGAGTTCGCCGGCCACCGGGAAGGGCATGGCGCCGCGCGCCGCGGAAAAGGGCTTCAGCGGCAGCGCGACCACAGCGCTCTCCCGCACACGCCTCTCGTCCTCGTCCCGGCCAATCCTGTGGAGGAGCGCCCTCAGGTCCTTCGCTTCGGCGGCCAACCGCGCCAGCCGCTCCTGCTGGGTGCGGCTTGCATCAAGGATATGCGATTGACGGCCCGCCGTGCGCTTGAGAAGGCGGTCGAGCGCACGCTGTTCCTTGACGAGCCGGTTGTTGGCTTTGATGAGGCCGATCTGCTTCGCCGCGATCTCTCCGCGCAGAGCCTTGAGGGCGGCGAGTTCCGCGCCAAGTGCGCGCGCCTCTGCCTCGAGCGCGGGCACGACGGCGCTCAACAAGCGCGAGCTCCGGATCGCATCGATCGCTGATGTCCGGCTGATGAGCAGGGTTTCGGGCGGGAGATAGGCCAACCGCTCGAGCGCGGCGAGCGTGGCGGCCAGCGCCACCTTGCGCCGAACGAGGCCGGCCTGGCGCGCGCGTTCCTCGATTTCGTAGGCAGCCAGGGCCCGTTCGAGGCGTGAGACGATCTCCTCCTCCCGCTGGGCGGCTGCCGCGGTGGTTATGAGGCGCGCCCGCAGGTCCAGCACCTCGCGTTCGAGCTCCTCGGCCTGGCGGTCGATTTGCTGCTTCTTCTTGTGCCCCTCATCGAGCGCGCGTTCGACGGCCTTCAGTTTGCCTTCTGTCGCGGTATCATCAGCCGCCACCGCTGGCGGAAACATCAGAAAGAGGGCCACGATGGCCGCAGCGATGGCGTGAAACGGAATCTTGCGCACGGTCGTCAAACTGACGCCACGCGCTGGCGTTCGTGATCTTGGCCGGGCTCGGCGGACGGCCCCAACAAGCTCTCGCCCGTCATGGCCTGCGGTTGGGGTAGGCCAAGTAGCGCGAGCACGGTCGGTGCGACGTCGGCAAGGCGGCCGTCGCGCAGCGTAGGCGTGGTCCCGGACGGGCGGACGAGAAGGATCGGCACCACATCGGTCGTGTGCGCGGTGTGCGGCTGGTTCGCGCGTGGCTCCCGCATACGTTCGGCGTTGCCGTGATCCGCGGTGATCACGAAAGCCCCCCCCGCTCGCTCGATGGCTTCGTCGATGCGGCCGAGGCAACGGTCGACGAATTCCACCGCGCGGATGGTGGCCTCGAGCTTGCCGGAATGGCCCACCATGTCGGGGTTAGCGTAATTCACCAGGATGAAGTCGAAGCGCTGGGACGCGATCGCCTCAACCAAGGCATCGGTCACCTCGGCCGCCGACATTTCAGGCTTCTGGTCGTAGGTGGCGACCTGGGGCGAGGGGATCAGGATGCGCTCCTCACCGGGCAGCACCGCCTCGCGGCCGCCATTGAAGAAGAACGTGATGTGGGCATATTTCTCGGTCTCCGCGAGGCGCAGTTGCGCGAGCCCGTTCTCGGCCACGACATCACCGAGCGTTGCGGTGAGCGATCGCTGCGCCAGCAGTGCGGCGAGATGGGCCGAGAGCGCCGATGAATAGCTCACGACGCCCGCCGCCGCGGCGAAAGCGACGGCGCGGGGCCTGGTGAAGCCGGCGAAATCCGGATCGACCAGCGCCGAGAGGATTTGGCGCACCCGGTCGGCGCGGAAATTCGCCATCAACAGGCCGTCACCGTCGCGCATGCCGGCATAACCATCGATCACGGTGGGCGGTACGAACTCGTCGGTGTGTCCGGCCTCATAGGCGGCCCCAATGGCCGCCAAGGGGTCCGGCGCGCGTTCGCCTTGGCCGCCGACGAAGGCGTCGTAAGCCAGTCGGGTGCGCTCCCAGCGTTTGTCGCGGTCCATCGCGTAGAAGCGCCCGCTGAGGGTGGCGAGCCTGAGTCCGCCGATCTTCTCGGTCCGGTTCAGGAAATCCGTCATGTAGCCGGCTGCGCTCGCCGGCGGCGTATCGCGGCCGTCGAGAAAGGCGTGCACCGCGACGGGAATGCCGCGGGCCGCGAGCTCGTGCACCAGCGCGGCGATGTGGGCCTGGTGGGCGTGAACCCCGCCCGGCGAGAGCAGCCCCATGAGGTGGCAGGTGCCCTGCGAATCGCGCAGCCTATCGACGAGGTTCACAAAGCCCGGGCTCTCGAGCAGGCTGGCATCGGCGAGCGCCGCATTGATGCGGGGAAGATCCTGCAAGACGATGCGTCCTGCGCCGAGATTCATGTGGCCGACGTCGGAGTTGCCCATCTGGCCCTCGGGCAGGCCGACGTCCGCGCCCGAGGTGCGCAACAGGCCGTGGGGACACGCGGCGAGATAGCGATCGTAGTTGGGCGTCTCGGCCTGGGCGATCGCGTTGTCGTCCGGCTCGACGCGGTGGCCCCAGCCGTCGAGCACGCACAACACGACCGGGCGGGAAGCGGTCTCGGTCATGGTCGCGGACTATACACTGGTAGCGCCGCACCCGCATCCGTCGCGCCGCCGGTTGCGAACGGTGGCTCGCTCCGGCCGTCCCATTCATGACAAGATTTGGGGCTATGATCCGAACGATGAGATTGGTGATCCTTGTTCTCGTGGGCTTGACGCTGGGCCTACCCGCCGCCGCGGCTGAGGGCGAGTCCGGGCCCTACCCCATCTGGTGGTCGCCCGCGCTCGAGCTCGACAGCCTCGATCAGATCGATGCGCGCCTGCAGCGGCCATTGTGGCCGGATCGCCCCGACTCGGGCTTTGCGGTCACCGTCATCGAGGACAACGCGGAGCGGGAAGATTTCGCGGGGAACTGCGCCGACATGCTCAGGATTGAACGCGAGATCGAACATGAGTACGAGCTGAGGCTCTCACTTTGGGACCAATATTCGTGGCGATATCAAGCCGTTCGGTGCCGGGTACTCGAGCACCTCAAGCAGGCGGCGCCGGCGCAAGAGAGCTTCGTCAATGACTATGTCCTGAACAAGGCCGCCATTGATGTTCTGCCCGCGAGGATCGATCAAGGCTTCCAATGTGAGGAGAAATGCAGGCTTTACGAGGCGAACAAGGAGCGCGTGTCCTGGCGCCAGTATTGGACCGGCTGGCGAACAGAGTTGTTTCGCAAGCAGGGACGCTTCCTCGGGTATGAAGATGTTGAGGAATACTTCGTCGAAATTGACGTTCCTACCGATCATCCTTGCCTATCCGGTTATCACCCCCACCCACTATATGTAGTGTGCACCCATTTTCCTGAGTAAAGCTCGGTGCAGGTCGAAGCGGAGATATCTCCGGCGATGCCGAGCAGGGACTCGGACGGCATTGTAGCGGCTTTTAGGCGACACTTTAGCGTGGTGGAAATCCTAATCATTGAGTCGGATTTGGCAAAACGCCACGTTGCATAAAGGACCGTCACTTCATTGAAATTTATCTGAAATCGGAGGTGAACCACACCGATGGAATATTCCAGGAAATCAGAGCTTCATTGAATTGTAGGATTCGAGTGCCGGATTATTCACAAATAGCTCTGTGAACTGGTTTTCAAGTTCGCTCAATACGTCATATGGAGTAAACGGATTGAGGACCACGTTCTTGCGTGTCGCTTCGTCTTCGCTGCGACTCAAAACGCGCAGGAGACTAACAGGCGCGGACGGGTTCTTCGCAACGATTCGTGCCAGCGCGTCGCTTTCTTCGACTAGTGCCGTCAATCGCTCAGACGATGTCGTTTCATCAGCAGCTTCCCGTCTGGCCGTGGGTTTCTTCGTTTTTCCCTTGGTCGCCACCGTTCCGTCCCCCGATGTTAAGTACGTGACGTGAATTAAAATCCGGTTCGGTTTTCAGAACAATCAAGAATTAGCCGGATCGCCTCCTCAATGCGCCTGCGCCGGCCCTTGCCTGCAGTCCAAGGAGACACACTACATATAGTGGGTGTGGGTGATAACCGGATAGGCAAGCGATCATCATATGGGAATAGGTAACTGCCCAGGTAGGTCTGGGCCTATCAGGCGGCGCGGAGACGAGCGATCAGGATTTCGGGATTTTCCATGAGCGCGGGAATGATGTTCCAGCCCTTTTTTTTGGCGGTCGAGATGAAGCCGCGGATGGTCGCGAAGTCGTTCGCCCCTTGTTCGGATCGGAAGCCGCCGGAGATTTTCTGCTTGAGCTTCGCCATGCGCACGTCCTGCTCAGCCTGATTGTTGGTGAAGGGCACGGCGAGGTTGGCGAGGAAGCGTAGCGCGTCTTCCTTGCGCGCCTGAAGACGTAGGAGAAGGTTGTGGCCGGTGCGGCGCGGCTTGCGTCCACGGCGCTTGGCCTGGCCCTCGGCCGGTGCGGGGCCGAGCGGGGGCTGGGCCTCGTGAAAGCGGATGCCCTCGGCCGTGATGGCGTCCCACCATCGTCGGAAGCCTTCGACGAGGCTCGGTTGCAGCGCCACGCCCCGCTCCCGGGCGAGGTTTGCCGCGTGGCAGGCACGGCGGAGCAGCCTTTGCATCTTGCGCGCCCAGCCTTCCTTCTCGATCTCGATCAGGGCTTGCAACTCTCGAAGGTGATGGGCGTTGCACAGCGCATGGTCCACGCCTTGCGTCGTGAAGTACGGCTTCCAGTGGTCGTGCACGACGATGCCGGCGACGCCATCGAGCAGGCTGCCGCGCCCGGCCGAGACCCGGTGGAAGGTCAGCCCGGCACTCGAGGCGACGTGCAGCCATTGGGTCCGCCCGCCGACCCGCAAGCCGGTCTCGTCCATGTGCTTGACCGGCGCCGATTTCACCAAGTCGCGGATCACCTCGACGACGCCTTCGAAGCGCCGGGCGCGGCTTCGGCCCATCCGCGCGACGGTCGCCGGAACCAGGGCGACGGCGAACAGATCCGCCATCAACTCGGCCAGACGATCTTCGGGCAAGAGCTGGTAGTGCGACAGGTAGACCACCATGGCCCCGATCCGCGCGCCATACCGCACCGGGCCGGTGACGCCAGCGGGAAAGGCGGCCCTGGTTTGCCTGCCACATCGCCCGCAACGGCAACGATGCGCCCGATGCTCCATGACCACCAGGGGCCGGGGCTCGGGCAGATCGAAAACCTGGCGGGCGCCATGGCCGGTGGACATCTCCGGCGTCAATCCCGAACCACAGTTCGGGCAGGTCTCGGGATAATGATCGGTAATCGCGTCGGGTTCGGCGACTTGGCGCAGGGTCTCGCCCTCGTGGCCCTTCTGCCCGCCCGGCTTGCGGCCCGACTTCTCGCGCAGGCTCCCGGTGCGCCGCCGCTTCTGCTTCCCCGCCGGCGGCTTGCTCAGTCCATCGCTGGACGGCGGCTTGCCGCTGTTGGTGCTGTTCAAGCCGAGCCGGCGCTCGAGTTCGTCGAGCCGTGCCGCCAGAGACAGCACCAAATCGATCAGTTCGTCTTTCGACAAGAGGGCAAGGGCTTTACGATTCATTGGATTCTTGAATCGCATCACCCCCTGCTTGTCAATCAAAACCTAGGCATTCAGTCCATCAAACCTACAAAATCTGCCCGTCCGTCCTATCCAGCCGCTCGGCCATCGGCTACCTGGGCAGTTACGGGAATAGTTTCTTTCAAGGGGTGGCTGGCCACCGAAATCATGGTGCGCGCCGACTTAACCGGTGACGGCCTCGAGGACATCCTGGTGGTGGTCGATGACAAACCGAGGGGTGTCAGGAGGATGGCCAGCCGGGTGCACATCTTTACCCGTGAAGAGGCCGGCGAGGTGTTCCGCGTGATCGACCCGGAAAAGTATCTCTGCCGGTCTTATTCCGAGTGCTACTGAGCGCTTACCTCGTCGCGAGGCGCGTGCAACCTGAATCATGACACCGTGGGTAGCGACAAGCGCGACAATGAGAGTGGCGAGACTTCTCTTGGTGAGCCTGGTGCTCTGTGTGTCCGGGTGTGTGACGAGCGAAGAGGCGGGGCCCTATCCCATCTGGTGGTCGCCCACACTCGAGCTCGACAGCCTCGATCAGATCGAGGCGCTCATGGGCGATCGATTCCCCGTGCACAACTGGTTCGCGGTCGGCGAAAAAGATACCTATTTTTCAGACACGATCATTGACAACTATCGCACCCCGATTCGATTCACTGACCGGGGCCATCGGTCCGTCCTTAGCAGCCCGTTGATTAAGTCGGCGCCGTCTGATTCTCTGGTTCCCTGATTTGCAGGGGGATTTGCCGATGGCGATGGGACGGCAGAAGGATGGTCAGGGGGACCTGATGGTGAGCTGGTCGGAGATGCCGCGCTCCCCGGGTCATGTGTTTTATGACCGCTTGCAGTCGGTGCTGATCGAGGGCGGCTTCGACGCCTTTGCCGAGGCGAGCTGCCGGCCTTATTACGCGGCCCGGATGGGCGCGCCCTCGGTGCCGCCCGGGCGCTATTTCCGGATGCACCTGGTGGGCTACTTTGAGGGCATCGACAGCGAGCGCGGTCTGGAGTGGCGCTGCTCGGACTCGCTTTCGCTGCGGGCGTTCCTGCGACTGGGGAGCCGTGATCGGGTACCGGACCATTCCTGGCTGTCACGGAGCCGCACGCGCCTGCCCCATGAAGTCCACGCGGCGGTCTTCGACTGGGTTCTGGTGCTGATCGCCGAGGCGGGGCTGATCAAGGGCGAGCGCATCGGCGTCGATGCCTCGACCATGGAGGCCAACGCGGCGCTGCGGAACATCGTGCGGCGCGACAACGGCGAAGGCTACCGGGAGATGCTGGAGCGCCTGGCCCGGGAAAGCGGGGTCGAGACACCCACGGCCGAGGACCTGGCGCGTCTGGACCGGAAGCGCAAGGGCAAGAAGCTTTCCAACACGGATTGGGTTTCGAAGAGCGACCCCGAGTCCAAGATCGCCAAGATGAAGGACGGCACGACGCATCTGGCCTACAAGCCCGAGCACGCGGTGGATCTGGACACCGGCGCGGTGGTGGCGGCCGAGCTGCACCCGGCCGATGAGGGCGACACCACGACGCTTTCCAAGACCCTGGCGAAGGCCGAGGCAAACCTCGAGGCGGTGGATGCGGCACCGACATCGGAGGACCCGGCCGAATGCGTCGCCGACAAAGGTTATCACTCACGGGCGGTCTTGAGGGCTCTGAACGACAGTCCCTGGAAGACCCGGATCGCGGCGCCCAAGCAGACCGGCTTTTCGCGCTGGCACGGTGATGAGGCGGCGCGGCGCGCGGTCACCAATAACCGTGCGCGGCTCAAGTCCGGGGTCGCCCGCGAGGCCTTCAAGCTGCGCGCCGAGATCGTCGAGCGCTGCTTTGCCCACAACCTCGATCGTGGCGGCATGCGACGAACCTGGCTGCGCGGGCGAGAGAATGTGCACAAGCGATACCTGCTCCACGTCGCCGGCCACAATCTATCGTTACTGATGCGCCAGCTCATCGGCGCCGGCACCCCGCGGGAGGCCGTGGCGGGCGGATATGGCGGTATTTTCGTTCTGCTCACGCCCACCGGGGCCATGCTGGTGGCACGGGGGGGCTCGCAAAGCGGCCAGACGGCTTTCGCCGCCGCATTCCTCATCTGGGAGTGAGAGCCGGAGAAAGCCACTTAATCAACGGGCTGTTAGGAACGAAACGCATAAAACCATGGGCGTTCGGTGTTACGCGCTCGATGCGCTGGCCAAGGCAACGCCCGCCCGGACGAGCTACCTACGGGACTTTGTTCTCGATGCAAAAGCGATCAACATCCTGCCCGTCATGGTGGGTCGAGCGGCGAGTGGTTGCTACGACGCTGAGGATTACCTGGCTGCAAATCGTGACGCCTTGCCCTGGGGGATTTTTCTGTACCACGCTGGCGTCGGAGACCAAATTAGGGAGTTGCGTGTGATCGATGGAAACCGCCTCGATGTGGCGGGCGGATTCAGCAGGAAATGGGGTACCGAGCTCCCAGCTGATCCGGATTCCGAATGGACAACCGAAGAAATCTGGACGACCACCATCCAGATTTACGGGCGCGGCGATTTTGACGGCGACGGGCTCGATGATTTGCTCAGCGAGCGGACACATGGAGACCCCGGATGCAGGCTCGCATGCGGCTATATCTCGTGACGCGCAAGCGCCCGGAAGCCGTTCTACGAGTCGCGTGGGAGTATGGAGCTATCCCACCGGAACACACAGGGTGTGCGAAATTTGGCTTCGATTTAGTGCTCCCCGATGAGCGGCCATACGGGTCACCGGGCCCCTAATTTCCACTCTCGGTGGTGTCCATCTCCCTTCACGGCTTGGGAAGTTTGATCGGTCTTATAGCGGGGTCGAGAAAGAAGGGTTCGATCGCGGCGGCTTGCAAGAACATCTTGCGGATTTTCTCGTTTCGTTTGGCGACGCCGGGAGCCGTCCCATTCATGACAAGATTTGGGGCTATGATCCGAACGATGAGATTGGTGATCCTTGTTCTCGTGGGCGTCGCGCTGGGTCTACCCGCTGCCGCGGCTGAGGGCGAGTCCGGGACCTATCCCATCTGGTGGTCGCCCTCGCTCGAGCTCGACAGCCTCGATCAGCTGGAGGCGCGCTTGCACCAGTCGTTGTGGCCATCGCTGCCGGACAACCGCAGCTTCACCGTGTTGGTCACAGACAATGGCGGACAGCGAGAAATGCGCGTGCGCACCTGCGCCGACATTAGTTGGTTGGAAGGGAAGCGTTTCACGTACAAAGCCGGATCCTACTCTCCGGCGTATTATGATGAGCGTCGGTGTCGGGTGTTGGGACGACTGAATAGGGCAGTCCCGGCTCAGCAGAGCTTCGTCAATGACTTTGTCCTGAACAAGGCCGCCATTGATGTTCTGCCGGCGATGGTTGAACCAGCCGTCGCATGCGAGGAGTTGTGCAGGCAGTACAAGGCGGAAAAAGAGGGTGTTTCGTGGCGCGACTATTGGACTGGCTGGCGGGAAGAACTACTACGGAAGCAGGGTGTTTGGACTGGCTGGCGGACAGAGCGGCTACGCAAGCAAGGTACTGTGATCGAGGACGAGCAGGAGGACGGCAAGGGTTATTTTGTCGGGTTTGACGAGCAGAGCGACCACCGAATGGTGGTGGAAACGTTCAGTTTAGTTATAGATTTCGAAATCCGACCCTTGGTGGACCTCGAAATCCTGGCCCGCGCCGACTTTACCGGCGATGGGCTGGAAGATCTGTTGATGTGGACAAGTGGAGAATCGGGGGAGGGCCGGCTGTTCGGCGGAGACTTCATACTGTTAACCCGTGACGCGGCTGACGAGGTTCTTCGGGTAGTCGAACCCGAGCGCCACATTTGCCCAGACTACAGGTGCGATTGAACCGTCAGACCTAGAGCGTTTTCCTATCATTTGCGGTCATAGCCGGCAGCAGCGAAGTAGTTTTCGCATTCCGTTGGTGTGAAGGTGTCGATGCCTTGGGCGATGGCGTCCCAGAGGTCATCGACGGTTCGGGCGGCGGTCTTTTTGAGGAAAGCCTTGAGCTTGGAGAAGGCCATTTCAATGGGGTTAAAGTCAGGGCTGTAGGGCGGCAGGAAGCGCAACTCTGCCGCGGCGACTTCGATGGCCGTGCGCACGGCGATGGGTTTGTGGGCGGGTAAGTTATCCATCACCACGATATCGCCGGGTTTGAGCGTCGGGACCAAGACCTGCTCCACATAAGCGAGGAAGGCGGCACCATGCATGGCACCGTCGAGCACCATGGGCGCGGTCATGCCTTCAAGGCGGAGCGCGCCAACGAAGGTCGTCGTCTTCCAGTGTCCATGAGGCACCGGTGCTTGGCAACGCTCGCCCCGTGGCGCCCGGCCGTAACGCCGGGCCATCTTGGTCGAAGCGCCGGTCTCGTCAATGAACACCAGCCGCTCGGGCTTCAGATCGGGTTGGGCGTCGAACCAGGCCTGCCGGCGGCGCAGGACGTCAGCTCGCTGTTGCTCGCAGGCGTGTACGGTGTTTTTTGAACGTCATGCCGTGCCGGTCGAGCAGCCGCCAGACCGTGCTTTGGGCCACCGTCAAGCCATGCCCCGCGTCCAGGTGTGCCGCGATCTCGCCCAAGGTGATGTCCGGCGTCTCGTCAACCAGCGCCAGGATTTCCTCGGCATGGGCCTCGATCCGGTGCGAGCGGTGGTCACCGCCTTGCGGCCTAGGCCCGACATCGCCCGTCCGCCGCCACCGATTCACCCATTTGATCGCCGTCGAGGCCGCAACCCCGAAGCGGCGCGCCGCCGAGCGCCGCGACAGGCCGCTGTCAACCGCCGATACAAGCCGTTCTCGAAGATCATTGGAAAGAGGTTTCGTCATGCAGGCTGGCCTCCTCCACCAGCCCACATCTTGAATCAGAAATTCGATCCCATGGGAATCCCAAAAAGAATCCGTCAGCTCAGAAAATGCTCTAGCTATGGCCTCGGCAGTTTGATCGGTCTTACGGCTGGGTCGAGAAAGAAGGGCTCCATCGCGGCGGCTTGTAAGAACATCTTGCGGATTTTCTCGTTTCGTTTGGCGACGCCTGCAGCAGTTACCTCTATCCCAGATTCCGCTGCGGCGAGGGCCCAGTTCCGGAATTTAACGGCGGCGATGAGTTTCACAAATCCCGGAAACCCCGTGTTTCCTAGGTTGAAGATCCTGTCCAACAGGGCGAGTTGAGCGGGCTCGGGGAAGCTGTCGAAGGAGGAAAATCGGCGGCGAAGCTGCCCGATGAACTCGGCGCCGTCCGATCGGAAGAGCGCATCGATATCGCTTTCCGGCAGGTCGATGTGGGTGAGGTTCTTGAAGGCCTCGGCGCGGTTTCCCCTGAGGTCCTGACTTGACTTGACCGTGCGGTAGGCGTTGGCGATGTGCGCCTTGCTGGCGGGCGTGAGGGTGCCCCGCTCGAAGAAGGGGAGCGCCACCGCCGCCTCGACATGGGGCAGAAGGTGGCCAAGGCCGACCGTCACGTTGCCCTTATGATCGAGATACATCCAGCGGATGCGGCCCTCGTGGTCGCGGGCAAGCCTGTGAAAAAGCATCCCTATATGGGCCGCTGCGACGCTGAATCGAACCCTTATTTCTCCGCGAATGTCCTTGCCTTGGGCATCCTGGATGCGGCAGCCCGTACCATACTCGACCATCACCGCGCCGGGCCGCCGCGGATCGTTGGTCAAGCCCACGAGTCCCGTCTTGATCAGGTGGGCAACCAGCGCGTCCTCCGGGGGATAACGCTTCGCCAGGGCCTTGAGCTTGATGGCGCTGAGCTTTTCCACGTCCGCCTCCATAAGTCACATCCGCTGAAGCGCAGAATGCATTGAGAGGCACTACAAAACGTATTGTAACGGATCAATACATTGCGTTCTGTATTGTCCGCGTGCGAATTACACCTGCGCAGGCCCGGTTCAGGAACCTGCGGGAGCGGCGGCCGTTCAATTCCGGTGGTAGGGGTGGCCGGTGAGGATGGCGTGGGCGCGGTAGAGCTGCTCGGCGAGCAGGACCCGCGCCAAAAGGTGGGGCCAGGTCATCGGCCCGAAGGACAAAATGGTGCCCGCGCGCTCGATCACCGTCCTGTCGAGCCCGTCGGCGCCGCCGATCACGAAGGCGAGGTCCTGAATGCCGTCGTCACGCCACCGCGCGATGTGCCGGGCGAACGCTCGGCTCGTGAGCGCCCTGCCTCCCTCGTCGAGCGCGACGACGGTGGCACGATCGGGTATCGCCTTCAGCAGGCGCTCGGCCTCGCGGCATTTGCGCTCGCCGGGCGTGCCGCCGCGAGGCTCCGTGACCTCGACGAGGCGGGTCGGCCACGGCAATCGTTTCGTGTAGCTTTCGAACAGGGTCTTCTCGGGACCGGCGCGCTGGCGGCCCATGGCGGCGATGATGATGCGCACGGTGAGGCGGTGGCCGGTTCAGCCCACCGCGCGATCGTCGGTCGGCGGGCTCACCGACCACATTTTCTCTAGATTGTAGAAGGTCCGGATTTCGGGGCGGAAGATGTGGACGATGACGTCGCCGGCATCGATCAACACCCAGTTGCGCTGCGGCAAACCCTCGATGCGGACCGGGCCGAGGCCCGCCCCCTTGAGCCGTTTCTGGAGATGTTCGGTAATCGCGCCGACGTGACGCTGCGAGCGGCCGCTCGTGATGACCATGACATCCGCGATGGTGGACTTGCCGGCCAGTTCGATCGCGACGGTGTCCTGCGCCTTGTCCTCGGCGAGCGAATCCTCGATGACGGCGCGCAGTCTCTCGACCGATGGGGGGCCATGGTGCCGAGCGGTGATGGTTTCGTTCTCCCTACCTGTTAATCAGACCGGCGCGCTCCGCTTCGCGCAGGGAGGTGGCCGAGGTCGGTTCATGCGCGACATCGAGAAACACCCAGGCCGGCGGTGCATGATCGGCGAGCTCCGCCGCCCGCGGAGCCTCAATGCGCGCATCGCCAAAGCGCTGTGTCGCCTTGCCACGGAGCGCCCGCAAAGAATAGGAGGGCCGGTCGAAGACTGCAACGGGCACGGTCTTGAAGATGCGCGTCCAGTGGCGCCAGCGCACGATCTCCTCGAGATTGTCGGCGCCCATGATCCAGACGAAGCGCGTGTTGGGCCGGCGCTGGGCGAGCGCGGCCAGGGTGTCGGCGGTGTAGCGGGTGCCAAGGCGCCGTTCGTATTCGCTCACGCGGATCTGCGGATGGTGCGCGAGGGCGCGTGCCGCGCGAAGCCGCCGGGCGTAGGGCGCCATGTCAGTCTCCGCCTTCAACGGGTTCTGCGGTGAGACCAGCCACCACACCTGGTCGAGTTTGAGCAGCTCGAGCGCGAGCTCGCTGATGCGCACATGGCCCTTGTGCGCCGGGTTGAATGATCCGCCGAGAAGGCCGATGCGGCGCCCGGTCCGCTCCTTGCGCCGGCGCCCGGGCGTGTTCCGAGCCGGTTCCGCTTTGCTCAGGGTCGCACCTGACCCGTGCCGCGGACGACGTATTTGAAGCTGGTGAGCTGCTCGACGCCCACCGGACCGCGGGCGTGGAGCTTGCCGGTGGAGATGCCGATCTCGGCACCCATGCCGAACTCGCCACCGTCGGCGAACTGGGTCGAGGCGTTGTGCAGCACGATGGCGCTGTCGACCCGGTTGAGAAAGAGATCGGCCGCGGCTTCGTCAGCGGTGATGATGCATTCGGTGTGGCTCGAGCCGTGGCGCGCGATATGCGCGATGGCGCCCTCGGCGCCGTCCACCACTTTGACGGCGAGAATGGCATCGAGGTACTCGGTATCCCAGTCCTCCTCGCTGGCGGGACGGACGCGGGCATCGAGGGCCTGCACCGCCTCATCGCCGCGCACCTCGCAACCCGCCTCGATGAGATCGTCGACCAGGGGCGGCACGCACCGCTCGGCAATCGCGCGGTCGACGAGCAGGGTTTCGGTGGCGCCACAGACGCCGGTGCGGCGCATCTTGGCATTGAGCACGATCTTGCGCGCCATCTCGAGATCGGCCGCGCCATCGACATAGGTGTGGCAATTGCCGGTGAGGTGGGCGATCACCGGGATGCGGCTTTCGGCTCGCACGCGCTCGATCAATGATTGGCCGCCGCGGGGCACGATGATGTCGATGTCATCGGTCAGGCGCAGCATTTCCCCCACCGCCGCCCGATCCCGGGTCGGCACGAGTTGGACCGCCGCCTCGGGTAGCCCCGTCATCTTCAGGCCGTGCTGCAAGCAGGTGTGGATCGCCTGGGAGGAGTGAAAGCTCTCCGAGCCGCCGCGCAGGATCGCCGCATTGGCTGATTTCAGGCACAGGCCGCCGGCGTCCGCGGTCACATTGGGACGCGATTCGTAAATGATGCCGACGACCCCGAGGGGAACTCGCACGCGGCTGATGGTGAGGCCGTTGGGCCGGGACCATTCGGCCAGAACATCGCCCACGGGGTCGGCAAGCTCGGCGATGTCCTCGAGGCCCCGCGCCATCGCGGCGATGCGATCGTCGTTGAGCATCAAGCGGTCACGCAGCGCGCTCGTGAGGCCCTCGGCCGAAGCGAGATCGCGCCCGTTGGCCGCGAGGAGCGCCACTGAGTTGGCGCGCAGCGCCGCCGCCGCCGCCCGGAGCGCCGCGTTCTTGGCCTCGGTCGAAGCCAGAGCGAGCACCGCGGCGGCGGCGCGGGCCTCGCGGCCGAGCGCCGTCATGACGGTGTGGAGATCGCTTGCCTGGTCCGCGGTCTCGGCGGGTATGGACGCGCTCATCGTCCCGTTCCTAAAGCTGGCGGTTTAATTCAGCACGAGATCATCACGGTGGATCATCTCGTCGCGGCCACGGTAGCCCAGGAGCGCCTCTATTTCACGGCTTTTGTGGCCCATGATGCGGCGCGCATCCTCGGCCGCGTAGGCGCACAGCCCGCGCCCCAGTTCAGCACCTGCCCCGTTTCGAACGATCACCGCATCGCCCCGGTCGAAGCGTCCGTCCACCGCAGTAACGCCGGCCGGCAAGAGGCTTTTCCCGGCGGCCAGCGCGAGGGCGGCGCCATCGTCGACGATCAATGATCCGGCCGGTTCCAGGCTCCCGGCGATCCACTGCTTGCGGGCCGTGCGGGGCGAGCCGCCCGCGATAAACCAGGTCGCCCGCGCGCCCTCGGCCAGGGCCTGAAGCGGATGCGGCTCCCGCCCGTCGGTGATGACCACATGGCAGCCCGCAGCGAGCGCGATGCGCGCCGCCATCAGCTTGGTCACCATGCCGCCCGAGCCGTCGCCGGGCCGCGCTTTGCCGGCCATCGCCTCGATCTTCGGGCTGATGGCCCGAACCTCGGGGACGAGTTTCGCGTCGTCGTCAAGCTTGGGATCGCCGGTATAGAGCCCATCGATATCCGAGAGCAGCACGAGACAGTCGGCGCTGATCATTTGCGCGACACGGGCGGCGAGGCGGTCGTTGTCGCCGAAGCGGATCTCGGCCGTGGCGACGGTGTCGTTCTCGTTGATGACCGGCACCGCACCGTAGCGCAGCAGCGTGCTGAGGGTGCTGCGCGCGTTAAGGTAGCGCCGCCGCTCCTCGGTATCGTCGAGGGTGAGAAGAATCTGCGCGATGGTGCTGGCGTGGCGGGCGAAGGTCTCCTGATAGGCGTGGGCGAGGCGGATCTGGCCCGCGGCCGCGGCGGCCTGGCTATCCTCGAGCCGGAGCGGATCGGCATCGAGGCCGAGGTGGCGCCGGCCCAACGCGATGGCGCCTGACGACACGATGAGGGTCTCCTGGCCACGCGTGCGGCAGGCGGCGACATCGGCGGCCAATGCTTCGAGCCAGGCGCTGCGGACGGTGCCCGTATCGGGATCGACGAGCAGCGTCGAGCCGATCTTGATGACGATCCGCTTGGCGCCGGACAAGCGCTCGCTCATGACCGGCCCCCCGCCACGGTGCGCGCCCTATCGGCTTGGCCCGCTCTCAACCGGCGGATCTCTCCATGCAGCTTCTTCAAGGCGGCATCGCGGCCGAGGCCGCTCACACCGGAGAGCGCAAGGACCTCCCGGTCCGACGCCTGTTCGAGCTCAGCCCGCCGCTCGTCTATCGTCGCGCCGTCGAGCGCATCGCACTTGTTGAGCGCGACGATCTCGGCCTTTTCCGCGAGGCCGCCGCCATAGGCCACGAGCTCGCGCCGGACCGTGCGATACGCCTCGGCCACATCGTCGATGGTGCCATCGACGAGATGCAGAATCAGCTCGCAGCGCTCGATATGGCCGAGGAAACGATCGCCGAGCCCTGCGCCGCAGTGCGCGCCCTCGATCAGGCCCGGGATATCGGCGAGGACGAACTCCTCCTCGTCGACGGCGACGACCCCGAGCTGGGGCGCCAGCGTGGTGAACGGGTAATCGGCGATCTTCGGACGCGCCCGGGTGACGGCGGCAAGCAAGGTCGACTTGCCGGCGTTGGGCAGGCCGACGAGACCGGCATCGGCGATCAGCTTGAGGTGGAGCCGGAACCAGTGTTCCTCGCCGGGCCGGCCGGGATCGGCGCGCCGCGGCGCGCGGTTGGTGGAGCTGCGGTAGTGGGCATTGCCGAACCCACCGTCACCACCGCGGGCCAGGATGGCCTGTTCGCCCGGCTGGCTGAGGTCGTAGAGCAGCGTTTCGTGATCCTCATCCAAGACCTGGGTGCCCGCCGGCACTTCGATCACGACGTCCTCGGCATCGGCGCCGGTCCGATCTTGGCCGCGGCCGGGCCGGCCGGGCTTGGCCCGGACGTGCTGTTGGTAGCGGAAGTCGATCAGCGTGTTGAGGTTGGTGACGGCCAAGGCGCGGACGTCGCCGCCGCGCCCTCCGTTACCGCCGTCAGGCCCGCCGCGGGGCACGTTCTTCTCCCGCCGGAAGCTCAGGCAGCCCCTGCCACCGTCGCCGCTCTGGACGAAGATCTTGGCTTCATCGAGGAATTTCATGGCGCTGTCTTGGCCGCGTCGTCAGCCGGGCCCCTGGCTCAGCTTATGCAAAAGGGGAATGGCTCGCCATTCCCCTAGTGCCCCCAAACGGCGGGGCGGTTTACCCGCTCGGATCGACCGATACGACGGTCCGTGATCCGCCACGGCCCTTCCGGTCGAAACGCACCTTGCCTTCGGTCAGCGCGAAGATCGTGTGATCCTTGCCGAGTCCGACGTTGTTGCCGGGATACCATTTCGTGCCGCGCTGGCGGACGATGATGTTGCCCGGGATCACGGCCTCGCCGCCATATTTCTTGATGCCGAGCCGCCGGCCGATGGAATCGCGCCCGTTCCGGGACGAGCCGCCTGCTTTCTTGTGGGCCATCAGTCTTTCTCTTCGGAACGCTTCCTGGACGAGGGCGCTTTGGTGCCGCGTTTCGCCGTCGCCGCTTTGCCCTTGGCGGCGGCACCCTCGTCCTTGGCCGCTTTGGGCTTGGCCGCCGCCTTCGCCTTGGCCTTCGGTTTGGCCGTTTTCTTGCGCGGCGCCTTGGCTTCGGGTTCCTCAGGCTCCGCCGCTGCGGGCGCCTCAGTCTCCGCCGCTGCGGGCGCCACAGTCTCCGGTGGTGCAGGCGCTGCGGCTTCCGGCTCGACGGCCGGCGCCTGGGCTGGCGGCTCCGCCGCGGGCACCTGGGTCACTTCGGCGGCCTCTTCGGCAGCCGGGGCTTCCTCGGGTTGTGGCTTGGCCGCTATCTGGGCCGCCTTTTTCTTACCGTCCGGCAGGATATCTGTGATGCGCAGGACCGTGAGGTCCTGCCGGTGGCCACGGAGGCGGCGGTAGTTCTTGCGCCGTTTCTTCTTGAAGACGAGGATCTTGGCCGCGCGCACCTGATCGACCACGTCGGCGATCACTTTGGCGCCGGCGACCAAAGGCGCGCCGACGGTCGTCTTGCCGCCATCACCGATCATCATCACGTCGGCGAGCTCGACGACTGAACCTTTCTCGGCGGTCAATTTCTCCACCTGAATGACGTCGTTTTCCGTCACCCGGTATTGCTTGCCGCCTGTCCTGATGACCGCATACATGACCGTTCGCGCCTGCAGAGAACCCGTCCCCGGCGCGGGCGCCCGCGGGACCGTTCAAAGAGCGCGGACTATAGCCTACGCCCTTTTTGTGTCAACGATATTAGGACGATTTGGGCGGTCACTCACGCCCCCAGGTCGTGTCCCAGGACGTGGTGTAGGAGTTGTTGGAGCCTCTGTTAGCTGTGGGTAGGCGGCTTGCCGTAGCGACCGCCGAGAGTCTGGCGTAGGCAAGCCGGCTATCCACAGCGGAGGCCATCGCGGTTCCGGTTTAGGGTTGGGCTAGTGCAAACCAACCTGACCCGAAGGAGAACCACGATGACCCAGGACATGATGACCCTGCGCGCGCTTTTGGAGAAGAGCTCCGATGCCGATCTGCTTCGCGAGATGATCGGCTTCACGGCCGAGCGGCTGATGGCACTGGAGGTTGAGGGCCTGACCGGCGCCGGGCACGGCGAGCGCTCGGCGGATCGTATCACCCACCGCAACGGCTACCGCGACCGGTCCTGGGAGACGCGGGCCGGCACGGTGGAGCTGAAGATCCCGAAGCTGAGGAAGGGAAGCCACTTCCCGGGCTTCCTGGAGCCGCGGCGGATGGCCGAGAAGGCGCTGGCTGCGGTGATCCAGGAGGCCTACATCCAGGGGGTGTCGACCCGCTCGGTCGACGATCTGGTTCAGGCGATGGGGATGTCGGGCGCCTCCAAGAGCCAGGTCTCCAGGCTGTGCGGCGAGATCGACGATAAGGTCAACGGCTTCCTCGATCGACCGCTGGAGGGCGACTGGCCCTATCTGTGGCTCGACGCCACCTACGTGAAGGTGCGCCAGACCGGACGCATCGTCTCGGTCGCGGTGACCGTGGCTGTGGCCGTCAAGGACCAAGGCCGCCGCGAGGTCCTGGGCGTGGCGATCGGCGCGTCGGAGGCCGAGACCTTCTGGACCGAGTTCCTGCGCTCGCTGGCCCGGCGCGGGCTGCGCGGCGTGAAGCTGGTGATCTCCGACGACCACAAGGGCCTGAAGGCCGCCGCGACCCGGATCCTCGGCGCCACATGGCAGCGCTGCCGCGTGCACTTCGCCCGCAACCTGCTGGCCCATGCCGGCCGCCAGGGCCGGCGCGTCGTCTCCGCCTTCGTCGCCACCGCCTTCGCCCAGGAGGACGCCGACAGCGCGAAGGCCCAGTGGCGTCAGGTCGCCGACCAGCTCAGGCCCAAGGTGCCCAAGCTGGCAGTTCTCATGGACGAAGCCGAGCACGACGTCCTCGCCTACATGACTTTCCCCAAGGAGCACCGCCAGAAATTGCACTCCACAAACCCGATCGAACGTCTCCATGCCGAGGTCAAGCGCCGCACCAACGTCGTCGGTATCTTTCCCAACGAAGCCGCCATCACACGGCTCGTCGGCGCTATCCTTCTCGAGCAGAACGATGAGTGGGCCGTCTCAAGGAGATACATGACGCTGGAATCAATCGCTCCGCTGAGCGATGGTGTCCCCATCACGCTGCCCACCGTGGCAGCCTGAACGTCCCGGCCCTACCCGCCGGGAGCCGCGTAGAGCGCAACGCTCTTACACCACGCGCCGGGACACGATCCGCCCCCATTTCAGCGTACCCGAAGTCCTTGACGAAGGGGGCTCTTCGCGGCTTGGCATTGCACCCCCCTGATAGGCCCGCAGGCCGCGCCTGGGGCTAGTCAGCCGCTGTCGGGTGGGCTATGGAAGGCGTGGCCTGCGGAGGGGTGCCGGAGTGGTCGAACGGGGCGGTCTCGAAAACCGTTGTACCTTCTGGGTACCGTGGGTTCGAATCCCACCCCCTCCGCCACCCTTAGTGTATAACCGATTGTTATAACGTCATTATTACCATAACCTTATGTCGGAAATCCACAGTCGACTCCACAGTTGGATCAAGAACAAGCGAGACTTCACAAGCAATTCTTGGACGATCCGCCTTGGAGACAGGGAGTGATGTCCGCTGTGCTCGAAGCAGGTCGCGAACATGTCCGGGCCCCGCCCGGACGGAGGATCGGCACCATTAGCCCCGCTGCGTTCGATGCGCTTAACAGCCCGTTGATTAAGTGGCTTTTTCCGGCTCTCACTCCCAGATGAGGAATGCGGCGGCGAAAGCCGTCTGGCCGCTTTGCGAGCCCCCCCGTGCCACCAGCATGGCCCCGGTGGGCGTGAGCAGAACGAAAATACCGCCATATCCGCCCGCCACGGCCTCCCGCGGGGTGCCGGCGCCGATGAGCTGGCGCATCAGTAACGATAGATTGTGGCCGGCGACGTGGAGCAGGTATCGCTTGTGCACATTCTCTCGCCCGCGCAGCCAGGTTCGTCGCATGCCGCCACGATCGAGGTTGTGGGCAAAGCAGCGCTCGACGATCTCGGCGCGCAGCTTGAAGGCCTCGCGGGCGACCCCGGACTTGAGCCGCGCACGGTTATTGGTGACCGCGCGCCGCGCCGCCTCATCACCGTGCCAGCGCGAAAAGCCGGTCTGCTTGGGCGCCGCGATCCGGGTCTTCCAGGGACTGTCGTTCAGAGCCCTCAAGACTGCCCGTGAGTGATAACCTTTGTCGGCGACGCATTCGGCCGGGTCCTCCGACGTCGGTGCCGCATCCACCGCCTCGAGGTTTGCCTCGGCCTTCGCCAGGGTCTTGGAAAGCGTCGTGGTGTCGCCCTCATCGGCCGGGTGCAGCTCGGCCGCCACCACCGCGCCGGTGTCCAGATCCACCGCGTGCTCGGGCTTGTAGGCCAGATGCGTCGTGCCGTCCTTCATCTTGGCGATCTTGGACTCGGGGTCGCTCTTCGAAACCCAATCCGTGTTGGAAAGCTTCTTGCCCTTGCGCTTCCGGTCCAGACGCGCCAGGTCCTCGGCCGTGGGTGTCTCGACCCCGCTTTCCCGGGCCAGGCGCTCCAGCATCTCCCGGTAGCCTTCGCCGTTGTCGCGCCGCACGATGTTCCGCAGCGCCGCGTTGGCCTCCATGGTCGAGGCATCGACGCCGATGCGCTCGCCCTTGATCAGCCCCGCCTCGGCGATCAGCACCAGAACCCAGTCGAAGACCGCCGCGTGGACTTCATGGGGCAGGCGCGTGCGGCTCCGTGACAGCCAGGAATGGTCCGGTACCCGATCACGGCTCCCCAGTCGCAGGAACGCCCGCAGCGAAAGCGAGTCCGAGCAGCGCCACTCCAGACCGCGCTCGCTGTCGATGCCCTCAAAGTAGCCCACCAGGTGCATCCGGAAATAGCGCCCGGGCGGCACCGAGGGCGCGCCCATCCGGACCGCGTAATAAGGCCGGCAGCTCGCCTCGGCAAAGGCGTCGAAGCCGCCCTCGATCAGCACCGACTGCAAGCGGTCATAAAACACATGACCCGGAGAGCGCGGCATCTCCGACCAGCTCACCATCAGGTCCCCCTGACCATCCTTCTGCCGTCCCATCGCCATCGGCAAATCCCCCTGCAAATCAGGGAACCAGAGAATCAGACGGCGCCGACTTAATCAACGGGCTGCTAACCTGTTCCATGGACGCCTCCTCCTCCGGGGGTTGGTCACGCCACCACCTTGGCACACTGCGATGCCGTCGGGAGGAGGCGTCCACTCCATCAATGTTGCACGCTTAACAACAAGTGGGGCAACGGCGGTCATCCGGTGTCGCGGGGGAAGTACAGGTACGATCCGTTTCCTGACGACCGGAGGTTCGATCCACTGCCAGGGCCGGTAAACGATCCATTTTCATTGCGGCGCCGGCCGTAACGAAGAAGCAATGGCCGGACCACGACCGGCATGGCCGCTCGGCACTATCCGATATAAATCCCTTAATCAAAGTGACGCACGGTCAGTAGCGGTGGCCTGTTAGGCTCTCACTCATGTCCCACAGTCGCCGACCGACTTCCTCATCGTGAGAGGCGGGTGAACTCGCAGTCGCGCGGCACTCGTCGAAATAGCGGCCAGACACGCCCGCTACATCGGCGCTCGTCGCAAGATGGACACTGGTGCGTGCGCCGGCCTCGGTGTCGATCGCAGACAACCGCATCGCAGCTTTTAGCGCCGCGACGAAGAGCCAGCCATTGTTGTGGCCGAACCTGCTGGCGACGAAACCGGGGTGTAGGCAGTTCACCGTGACCGACCTATCCACTAGCAGCGCCGCGAGGCGATAGGTGAAGAGAATGTTGGCGAGCTTACTCCGCCGGTAGGTGCGCCAACCGCTATAGCGCTTCCTCCCCTGCGGGTCCTCCAGGTCCATCCGCGCGCCGCGATGGGCCTCGGAGGCGACATTGACGATGCGCCCGCCGCCGTTCGCCTGCAGGCGCTCTAGCAACAGCCCGGTCAGCAGAAAATAGCCTAGATGGTTGAGCGCGAAAGTCATCTCGATCCCGTCGACGCTCTCGCGACGGTCGGTGAAAACGGCGCCCACGTTGTTGACGAGAACATCGATCGCCGCGCTGCCCGCGGTAAGGCGCTCCACCAGTGCTCGGATCTCGGCTTGGCTAGAGAGATCGGCCTGCTCGAAGCGCACCCGGCCGTTGCGCGAAGACCGCCGGATCGCCTCGCAGACCTCCGCGCCCTTGTCCGCGGTCCGCCCGACGAGTACGACTTCGGCCCCCCTCTCCGCCAGTACCCGTGCCGTGACTCGGCCGATTCCGTCCGTGGCGCCGGTGACGATGCACAGCTTGCCGTCCATCACCCGTCCCTTCTTCGACCGTTCCTGACGACAACCCTACATCGGACAACCATTCGAAGGCTCTTGCTTCGATCGATTTCTTCGTCTTGCCGACCGCCACGTTCCGGCTTCTCATGGTCTTCATCGTTTTGCACCACGAACGCAGGCAGAGCGTCCACTTTGGCGTGACGGCACACCCGACGGCAGCATGGGTGGTGGGAATCGCGTCGGTTGTCATCGGCGTGACGGGCCGCTATTGGGCATGATTCACCGAGCTCTTGCGCCAGACCGTGGCGAGCCACGGCTGCTGCGCCCGCGGCCGACCCGGCGGGCGGTAATAGTGGTGTAGTTCCAGAAAGCCCGCGGCGGTGACGTAGGCGCGCCACGTTTCGAGATCATGGAAGCAGCCGTAGCGCCCACCGGCCCAGCCTTCCTCGTTGTCGCCCCGCGGGTTCGAGCAGAACAGGACACCGCTGGGCTTGAGGGTCGCGGCGAGGTCGCCAAGGACCCTGGCCAGCTAGCTGCTCGGCACGTGGAACAGCGAGGCATTTGCGAAGATCCCGTCGAAGCGGGCGGATGGCAGGTCAAGCGCGAGAAAGTCTTGGTGCAGCACCTCACAATCCGTCTTGGCGCGCGCCATGGCGGCGAGCTCGGCCGATCCGTCGAGGCCGACCGCCTCGTGGCCGAGCGCGGTGAACCGGCGGAGATCCCGGCCGGGCCCGCAGCCTAGATCAAGAATGATGTGGGGCGCCGCGCCTTCGATTGCTTCGAGCAGGGCCGCGATGTTCTGGCTGACGTCGTGGTCGGCCGTGCCGCGACGGTAAGCCGCTGGCATACGGTCATATTCCGCGATGGTAATGGCCGCGACTTTTTGCGCCTGCACCGCGTTTTGCACCGGAGTGGGCTCGCTCATCGCGCGAGAATGCCATCGGGGATCGGCGAGCACCACCGATGTTGCATCGCCTCGACCAAAGCGCCCTCCTTGCAGCGTGGCGGCGGATGGGTCGCCTTGTCCATGATCTCCGGATCGCGCAACCACGGGCCTCCCTGTCCAGCCAGGGGTCCGTCGTCTCGTCGCGCCGGACGGCCCAGTTGACGACAGCCATGGCGCCCGTGATCATGAGGCAATTGAGATCGCGCTGGCCCATCTTCGATATCCTGCCGAGCCGCGGTTTGCCTCCTCGATCTTGAGCAACAGATCTGCCAGCGCATTCTCATCGAGAACGAAGACGCGACCCGGCGATCCCGGTTCGTGGGCAAGAGCTTCGAACGAAACCGTCCGTGCAGTCGAAACCGGCCGAACGGAAGACCGACCCGACCAGAACTCATGCACGGCAAGAACGACCAGCTCAAGGGCGATGATCTCGCGAAGCTGGTGGAAATAGAAAGTCTCCGTCTTGCGGTTCAGACCACATAGACGCGCTGCCGTTCGTGTTGTCGTGCCGGCAACAAAATGCGCGATCAAACGATCCTGTTCTCTGATAACCTCCAAACTTGGTTGTCTGGGACAGCCACGTTTTGTGTTTCCAGAATCCCTGTGTTATGACGTCAAATGCCCGCTTCTCGCGCATCCACTGGCGATATCTGATGCAAGGACTTCGAAAGCCGGCTGTAACCGCACGTTAGCCGCTGTTCCACGACCAGGAACCCCGCCCGTGTACGATTCGCCGAAAACCTTGGCTGTGTTCTGGGTGTAGTTTCGACCGCGCCTATCCGCTTTACGCATACACACACTAGGGGTAGATTGTGTGCGTAAGTTGGCGTGTAAAAACATCCTATATATAGTGTGTGTCTGCATTAACCGGATAGCCACGGTCTCGACTCCCTTCAACGCAAAGACTCTCCACCTGGCATGCGGATTCTTACGCGCTGGTGCGCCCGCATATCGCGAGGGTGCAGATCGGCGATTAGCGGCAAAACGGCCAGACTTGATACCAGGAGTCGCACCGAAAGCGGGATTCACAGCGCGCAAGCTGCGCTCTGTAACGATCCGCCGTCGCAGCGACCCGCCGGGCGGCACTCTGCACCTTCGGTTTGTCCCTCCAGGTGCCCCGCCGATAACCGCCTTGCCCTTCGTGGTAGGCGAGGTAGAGGTGCTGCGCGTCGGTGAGGGGTATGCCGAGCTGACGCCTGGTTCGCTGGTTGTACCAGCCGATGAAGTCCAGGGCATCTTCCATGTCGCCGCGGCTGCGGAACAGACGTCCCCGCTCCGCTTGGTATTCGTTCCAGACCGGATCCTGTGCCTGCGCATAACCCTTGGCAGAAGACGGACGGCCGAGCGGTATGAACCAGAGCCATTGGCGCGGCGGACGGGCATCGCCCCGATAACTCGATTCGTGGCGCACGAACGACATCTGCACGTGGATCGGTGTTCCCCAGCGGCTTGCGGACTTCCGGGCATAGTCATACCAGTCGGGGTACTGCCGGAACACCTCGCATATATCCGCCTGTCGTGTCGGCGGCGATGCGGTGCCACAGCCGGCGAGCGGTATCAATGCGGCCAACAACACCGCCGCGACCAATTTGGGGGAATCGCAGACCGCTGTCCGCAAGTCGGACAGCAGGAAAGGCAATCGCGCTAGCTGCTGCATGCGGTCCTCTTACTGATTTCCCCCGCCTCAAATTCTTCCTCGGGGCCCGGGCGATCGCCCACACCGGCCAATCACAACATTCTATGTTGGTGACGCGTGCATTGAGATGCATCATAAACTTCCGCTAGAGCGTTTTCCTATCATTTGCGGTCATAGCCGGCAGCAGCGAAGTAGTTTTCGCATTCCGTTGGTGTGAAGGTGTCGATGCCTTGGGCGATGGCGTCCCAGAGGTCATCGACGGTTCGGGCGGCGGTCTTTTTGAGGAAAGCCTTGAGCTTGGAGAAGGCCATTTCAATGGGGTTAAAGTCAGGGCTGTAGGGCGGCAGGAAGCGCAACTCTGCCGCGGCGACTTCGATGGCCGTGCGCACGGCGATGGGTTTGTGGGCGGGTAAGTTATCCATCACCACGATATCGCCGGGTTTGAGCGTCGGGACCAAGACCTGCTCCACATAAGCGAGGAAGGCGGCACCATGCATGGCACCGTCGAGCACCATGGGCGCGGTCATGCCTTCAAGGCGGAGCGCGCCAACGAAGGTCGTCGTCTTCCAGTGTCCATGAGGCACCGGTGCTTGGCAACGCTCGCCCCGTGGCGCCCGGCCGTAACGCCGGGCCATCTTGGTCGAAGCGCCGGTCTCGTCAATGAACACCAGCCGCTCGGGCTTCAGATCGGGTTGGGCGTCGAACCAGGCCTGCCGGCGGCGCAGGACGTCAGCTCGCTGTTGCTCGCAGGCGTGCGCGGTTTTTTTTGAACGTCATGCCGTGCCGGTCGAGCAGCCGCCAGACCGTGCTTTGGGCCACCGTCAAGCCATGCCCCGCGTCCAGGTGTGCCGCGATCTCGCCCAAGGTGATGTCCGGCGTCTCGTCAACCAGCGCCAGGATTTCCTCGGCATGGGCCTCGATCCGGTGCGAGCGGTGGTCACCGCCTTGCGGCCTAGGCCCGACATCGCCCGTCCGCCGCCACCGATTCACCCATTTGATCGCCGTCGAGGCCGCAACCCCGAAGCGGCGCGCCGCCGAGCGCCGCGACAGGCCGCTGTCAACCGCCGATACAAGCCGTTCTCGAAGATCATTGGAAAGAGGTTTCGTCATGCAGGCTGGCCTCCTCCACCAGCCCACATCTTGAATCAGAAATTCGATCCCATGGGAATCCCAAAAAGAATCCGTCAGCTCAGAAAATGCTCTAGCAGGCTGCTGAAAAAGTCCTCGCATTTGCAGTTGTGACATGATTCTGTGATTCCTTCGGGTGATGGAGGATGGCATGCGGGGTCGAGATAAAAGCAGTGGCAATTTATTCAGCTACGTAGACTTGGAAGAGCGTGTTCCGGATGATCATCCGCTGCGTCTGATCCGTGAGATCGTGAACGACGTATTGGGGTCTCTATCTTCGGAGTTCGAGACGCTTTATTCCCACATGGGTCGCCCATCGATCCCGCCGGAGAAGCTTCTTCGAGCGTTACTGTTGCAGGTGTTTTATTCGATCCGCTCGGAGCGTCAGCTGATGGAGCAGCTAAACTTCAACATGCTGTTTCGCTGGTTTGTGGGGCTTGGGCTGGACGATGGCGTGTGGGACGCCAGCGCGTTCTGCCACAACCGGGACCGTCTTCTGGAGGCGGAGGTTTCGGCGCAGCTGCTTGCGGGGGTTATCCAGCACCACAAGGTACGGGGACTATTGAGCCGGGATCATTTTTCGGTAGACGGAACATTGATCGAGGCCTGGGCGTCGATGAAGAGCTTTCGTCCCAAAGGTGAGGACGATGGCGACGGGGGATCGGGGCGCAACGCCGAGCGGGATTTTCATGGCGAGAAACGCTCGAACGCGACCCATGCAAGCACCACTGATCCGGACGCCCGGCTTTATCGCAAGGGTAATGGCCGGGAAAGCAAGCTGTGTTACATGGGCCATGCGCTGACGGAGAACCGCCATGGTCTGGCAGTCGGCGGCGGCGTGACCATTGCGTCGGGCACGGCGGAACGCGAAGCCGCCCTTGATCTGATCGACAGGCATCGCCCGGTGGAGAGTAGAGGCGGCCCGCGTCGGATCACGGTGGGCGGGGACAAGGGTTTTGACGTCGCGGATTTTGTCGAGGAACTGCGGCACCGCAAGGTGACCCCCCATATCGCCGTCCAGGACCACGTCACCAAGACCGGCAAGCGGCGCAAGACCAAGATAGACGGGCGCACGACGCGCCATCCCGGTTACGGCGTCAGCCAACGTTGCCGTAAGCGCATCGAGGAGGTCTTCGGCTGGGTCAAGACGAGCGCGGGATTGAGCAAGACCAAATTCCGGGGCCGCCACCGGGTCGACGCTTCGTTCACCCTGGCCTTGGCCGCCTACAACCTCGTCCGACTACCCAGACTGCTGGCGGAGGCGCCAACATGACGGGCGATGCCGGCACGCCGCTGACCGCAAAGTGGCAGATCATCGAACTGGATGAAGCCCAGGGCATCGGATCGGTCGAGATTGAAGACGGTTTCACCCTAAGACACGAAATCTCATTTCATTTCGGCGATGAATCCGAGTTCAAGGCCCGGCAATGATGACTTGTTCAGCAGCCTGCTAGCTGACATGCAGCCCGGACACAATACGCAACTAGAGGAGCTAATGTGCCTGTGCGCAAACTGTCACCGGATCATTCATTGCGACCTTCGGAATGCTGATTGATAGACATAGTGGGTGTGAGGTGACCTGGCCTGGACGCCTGCAGGCTCGATCTCGAACGTGTCGGCGATGACGTCGAGGGTCAGCGAACATTCGCTGCACGGGATATTGACTTTGAACGGACCCCACGCGCCAGCTCAACGATATAAGACAATTTGGACATCTGTTGCTCTAGTACCAGGATCCAACAGAGTTATGCCCGCTTTTGGGTGACGGCGTGATCAGGCGGCGGCGCGAGTTTTGGTTTCGTCGATCTGCATACCGTCTTTGAATCTCACACCTTCGATGACCTTGGGCAACTGATTGTTTCCCATGAGCCGCCGCCAGGTCTTGCTGGCGGTGGTGATCAGCTTGAAGACCATGGCCAGAGTTGTCCCGTGAGACAAGCAGCCCTTGGTGCGCACGGTGCGGTGGCGGACGGTAGCGAAGACGCTTTCGATTGGATTGGTCGTCCTGATATGCCGCCAGTGCTCGGCCGGGAAGTCGTAGAAGGCCAGCAAGGCGTCGCGGTCCTTTGTCAAGCAGGCGACGGCTTGGGGGTATTTGGCGTCGTACTTGGCGGCGAAAGTATTCATCGCCCTCTCGGCCTCGGCGCGGCCATCCGCCATCCAGATATCATGCAGGGCAGCTTTGGCGGCCGTTTGTCGCGACTTCGGCAGCTTGTTCAAGACATTGGCTGTCTTGTGGACCCAGCAGCGCTGGCGGCGGGTGTCGGGAAAGATCTCCTCCAGCGCCTTCCAGAAGCCCAGAGCGCCATCGCCGATGGCGAGCTCGGGACCAATCGTGAGCCCGCGCCCGCGCAGGCATGCCAGCAACTCACGCCAGCTCTGGGCGCTCTCTCGCACCCCCGCCTGGAAGCCCACGAGTTCCTTGCGTCCCTCCGGCGTGGCGCCGATGAGGACCAGAATGCATTGCTTCTCGTCCTCCAGCCGACCCTGGAGATAGATGCCATCGGCCCACATGTAGACGTAGCGTCGGGCCGACAGGTCGCGCCGGCGCCAGCGCTCGTGCTCGGCCTCCCACTCCGCCTTCAGGCGGCCGATCACCTGCGCCGACAAGCCAGAGGCGTCCTTGCCGAGCAACGCCTCCAGCGCCTCCTGGAAGTCCCCGCTGGACACGCCACGAAGGTAGAGCGTCGGCAAAACCGCATCCAGCGACCGCGTCCGCCGCGCGAAACGGGGCAGAATGGCCGACGTGAAACGGATGCGCTCTCCTCCGACGCTGCCACGGTCCCGGACCTTCGGGCGCCGCACAGACACAGGACCAATGCCAGTCAGGATCGCCCGTTCCGGCCCGTGGCCATGACGCACCAGGCGCCGGCGGCCGTCTTCGGTCTTCAGATGTTCATGCGCCGCCAGCACGGCGGCAACCTCCGCTTCAATGGCTCGTGCCAGGAGCTCGCGAGCTCCGGCGCGGAGTACTTCGGTCAGCGGATCGGCCGTCACCCCTGGATGGTGCAGCGCGACAACACTATCTTCCGTCATGGCGTATCACTCCTTGCTTGGAGACCGGGAGGCTTCGTCACCCCCCACGATACGCCACCTCCTTCTCTCAGCCCGTCACCCACTCTCGGCCATAGCTCGATCCAACATGATGTGAACCGGTACTCCTGAAGTCTAGGCCTGATGGGTTGGATGGCACTTTTGTACGCAAAGCGCCAGACGGTGGTAGGAAGCGAGATTTTCATGCCTTTGTTTGACGTTCTTATGGTCTACAAGGACGGAGGTGATTGCGGCGAGTCGAAAGTGGTTGTTCAAGAATAAGCTTCGAGCCAGGGCCTTTGGCTGGCGCGGGTCAAAACTTGCGATCAGCCGACTCAAGGAAGCAGCCTCCGAGATCAGGTCGACCGCGAAATCCGATCCGGTCACCGCGGGAGAAGGCACGGTGTCGCTGATGGAGCGTATCTGGCCTGCCTTCCAGGATATCGACACCTCGTCTGGAGCCTTGGGAACGGCGGTTGCCCGGACCTTGAGCGAGCTAATTCCGATCCTGGCCGACGCGCCGACCGATCATGCGACCAGAAGCAAGTGGCTCGAACGTTTGTTCGAGGCGGTCCAGAACGATGGCGTCGAATATCTGGGACCGGTCGAAGAGCGCTGGGGCGAGATTGCCCACTATCCGGATTTGATCAATGAATATGCGGATCGCCTCATCGAGATGGTGCGCCGCGCCTGGTCCGATCATCAAAGCTTTCAGCATGTGACAGGGACCTCGATTTGCTTGTCATGCCTGCTTGAAGCGGGCCGCTACGATGAGCTTCAGGAGCTGCTCGCGACACGAAGGACAAAGTTCTGGTCCTGGCACCGGTTCGGAGCAGAGGCGTTGGTCCGCCAAGGTCTGTGGGAAGGCGCTATCGCATTTGCTGAAGGCGTGCGCGACACCTCGAATTCCCGTTTCGAGGACAATTCCATAGACCTTTTTTGTGAAGATCTTCTGATCCAGCATGGCCGCACCGATGAGGCCTATCGAAAGTATGGATTGCGGGCTACGCGCGGGACGACCAATCTCGCCATCTACCGTGCGCTAGTACGCCAATATCCCGATCTCGACCGCCGTCAAATACTTCTCGATCTGATTGAGATCCGCGGTGACAAGGGCAAATGGTTCGCAGCAGCAAAGGATGAGGGGTTTCTCGATATCGCCCTCGAATGTGCTGGAACCCACGGAGGGGACCCCTCGACGTTGGTTCGCGCAGATCGATATTTCGGCGAAGCTGAGCCTCGGTTCGCTGCCTCGGTCGCATTGATGGCGATCGGGCAACTGCTGGGAGGCGGTGGTTACAATCCCCCTGTCGGATGCTGAAGGGGCTGTTGCATACCTGTTTACGGCTGCGCAGCGGATTGGCGCGACAGGATGGGCGCGCCGGGAGCTGGCCAGACTGGGGCAAGAGCCCTGCAGTCCTGGGCGAGAATTGTTCCAGGATACGGTGCGGGCGGCACTGTTCCATCACGATGGAATTAACTCCGCCGATTGACTGGCGCGGCAGTGGGTAGACGTTTACGGCAATATATGGTGCCGCGGGCGTCTGGAAACGAGAGGTATAGGAAATGGCTATCGATGAAACCGGGCTCACCAAAGGTTTGGTGAGAAAATTGAACACGCTTCGGAAATCTGTCGGTGACGAGCTCGCCGAAGAAGTCTTCGCAAAGTGGCTGGAGCGCGAGGCAACCTCACAAGCCAAAGAAAAACCCGATCCTGTGGCGATGAAGATCGTCGAGACTCTCGCAGGCTTTGAGAATGACCCGAGGTTCAATCTCGGCAATCATGGTTACACACTGCGCCGCGCCAAAGGCAAGGGCGCATCGGGCTTCATCGTATACAAGAATGAAAAGGCAAAAGAAGCATTCGCCTCGTCTTCAAGAATAGAGTTGGACCCGCCTAGCCAAGAAGGGACGGCAGCTATGCCCGGGCCGGAGGCGCCGTGACCGGTTCGCGCACCAGCGGTGCGAACCTGCGTGAGATCGGATTGGCGATGGCGTGCCGGAAAGGTGGATCAGGGCCTGCGGGGAGTGCCGTCACCCCCATGGCTCCGGATCGAATCGCGCTGGTTTCGAGAGGATGACGTCACACCCGATAACGCCTGCGCTCTTCGATTTTCTGCGCGACCTCAAGTCCAGCAATGAGCGGCAATGGTTCGAGGCGAACAAGGAACGTTACAGGACCGAGGTGCGTGATCCCGTGCTTGATTTCATCGTGGCTTTTGCGCAGCCGCTGAAGAAGATAAGCCCGCATTTTCTTGCCGATCCGCGGGCCAACGGCGGTTCGCTGTTCCGGATTTATCGCGATACCCGATTCTCCAAGGACAAGACGCCCTACAAGACCAATGTGGGCGCTCATTTCCGCCATGCTGCCGGCAAGGATGCCCATGCGCCGGGCTTCTATCTCCACCTTGAGCCTGGAACTTGTTTTGCCGGTTGCGGCATCTGGCACCCCGACAACCATACGCTTGGTAGAATACGCGGCGCGATCATCGACCGGCCAGACGAGTGGAGACGCATCACAACCGCCAAAGCTTTCCGTGAAACCTTCGAGTTGATGGGTGAGTCTCTCAAGCGCCCACCCCGTGGTTACGACCCTGAGCATCCGTTGATGGAAGATCTCAAACGCAAGGATTATGTCGCAATCACCAGCTTTTCGGAGGCCGATGCGAGCCGGCCCGATTTCCTAAACCGCTTCACCGCAATCGCGCGCAAGGGCTCGGCATTCGTTGGGTTCCTGTCGCAGGCCGTCGGTGTGCCGTATTAGCTGATATCAGCCAGCACGAGGGCAACGGCAAGACAACATGAACCAAGCGATGCAGCCCCGGGTGTTCGTGGATGGCAATAATGTGATGGGGTCGCGTGCGGATGGTTGGTGGCGCGACCGCGGCGGCGCCGCGCGACGGATCGCCGCCGAGATCGCCCTGCTGGCACGCAGCCGTGGGGGTGTATGGACGATCGTGTTCGATGGGCCGGGGCCGCGAGACACGGCATCGTCGCGGGAGTGCCTTACCGTGGTTCACGCCGGTCACGGCGGCCGGGATAGCGCGGACGACCGCATCGTGGAGTTGGTGGGTGCACTTCCAGATCGCACGACAGCGCTGGTCTACACCTCCGACGCGGGGCTGCGCTCACGTGTTCATGCGATGGGCGCGCAGGTCGCCGGCGCACAGGCGTTGCTTAAGGGTATCGCGGCTGTACGCGGCACGACAGAGCCGAGCACCAATGGCGGTGCGATCGCCCCCCGCGTCGGGATACAACCGTGACCATGTGTTTGCGCTACCAGCCCGTTGATTAAGTCGGCGCCGTCTGATTCTCTGGTTCCCTGATTTGCAGGGGGATTTGCCGATGGCGATGGGACGGCAGAAGGATGGTCAGGGGGACCTGATGGTGAGCTGGTCGGAGATGCCGCGCTCTCCGGGTCATGTGTTTTATGACCGCTTGCAGTCGGTGCTGATCGAGGGCGGCTTCGACGCCTTTGCCGAGGCGAGCTGCCGGCCTTATTACGCGGCCCGGATGGGCGCGCCCTCGGTGCCGCCCGGGCGCTATTTCCGGATGCACCTGGTGGGCTACTTTGAGGGCATCGACAGCGAGCGCGGTCTGGAGTGGCGCTGCTCGGACTCGCTTTCGCTGCGGGCGTTCCTGCGACTGGGGAGCCGTGATCGGGTACCGGACCATTCCTGGCTGTCAACGGCGGAGCAAAATTAGTCCACCCGGGCGGAGTAAAACTAGTCCACTTAACGTTATGCGGTACGCGGTGTTGGGGGGTTGTCCCGGTAGTCCATAGGAGGGACCCGCGCTGCTTCGTGTAGCGCTTGCGTTACGCGGAGCGAAGCAGCGTGGGAGGTTCCTGTGGACCCACCGGGTCAACCATTGCACCGGCGGTTAAGCAGGTATTTTGGGGAATTTCCGCCGTTTTTGGCTTTGGTTGAGACGATAGCTCTCGCCGTTCATTTCCAGGATATGGACATGGTGGGTGAGGCGGTCCAGCAAAGCCCCGGTCAGGCGTTCCGAGCCGAATATCTCCGTCCACTCATCGAACGGCAAGTTGGAGGTCACCAGGATTGAGCCCCGCTCGTAGCGCTGGCTGAAGACTTCGAACAGCAGCTCGGCGCCGGTCTTCGAGAGCGGCACGAAGCCGAGTTCGTCGATGATCAGAAGGTGATACTTTGCCAGTTGCTTCTGCAGGCGCAACAGGCGTTTTTCATCCCTGGCCTCCATCAGTTCATGAACCAGGGCAGCGGCCGTGAGGAAGCCGACGGAGAGCCCCTTTTGGCAGGCCGCCAGACCGAGACCGAGGGCGATATGGGTCTTGCCGGTTCCGCTGTTGCCGAGCGCGATGATATTCTCACGACGCTCGACGTATTCGCATCGCGCCAACTCCAGAACCAGCATCTTGTTGAGCGATGCGATGGCCTTGAAGTCGAAGCTGTCGAGGCTTTTGACGGCGGGGAACCTGGCCTGTCTGATCCGCCGCTCGACCATGCGGCGCTCACGGTCGATCAGTTCCAACTCGGTCAGACGGACAAGATACCGCACATGGTCGGCGCCCTCGGTGGCGCATTGGCGGGCCAGCTTGTCGTATTCGCGCAGGAACGTCGGCAGTTTCAGGGTCTTGAGGTGATGGGCCAGCAACACTTGCGGCGTATCGGTCATGACGCGCCTCCACCCAACAAGCTCATATAACTGGCGGCGGCCGTGGTCGCCACGTTGGCCCGAGGCAGGTAGGGATAGATATCCAGGTCGAGTTTGGGCGGGCGTCGCTCGATACGGCACAGCACAAGGTGTTTGACGGCGTCGTAGCCGATCGCACCCAGGCGCAGGGCGTCCTTCACCGCGCCGTGAAGCACCTCGAGATCGAAGGTCTCCAGAAGCCGAAGGACCTGGACGTATTCCCGCTTGCCGGCCTTGCCCATGCGCGCCTCCAGGAGACGGCGCAGGGTTGGGAAGGCATCAGGCAGTTCCCATCCGGCTAGCGGCGCGGCCTGATCCAGGGCGCCGATCTTGTGCTCCAGCAAAGGCAGGTAGTGGATCGGATCGAAGACCATATCTTCCCGGTCGTAGGAACGGGGGTGTCGGGCAATGATCCCGGCGCCGCAACCGATAACCACCTCGTGGACATAGCCACGGATCCAGACTTCCTGATGGCCGTAGGCGACGGGCACGGAATAGTCATTCGTCCGGTAGCGCACCAGGGACAGCGAGTTGACCCGCGTGCCCTGCTTGTCGCACGCGTCGAACGGTGCCGGCAGTGGCCTCTTCAACGCTTCGCGGTCACGCACAAACCGTTCGCCGATGCTCTCGCGGTGGCCGCGCAGGACGTTGCCTTGCCGGTTGCGGCATTGCTCTTCCAGGTGGCCATTGAAGGCGTCCCAGCTCGCGAACCGGGGAAGCGGCGTCATGAAGTTCCGCCGGGCATAGCCGACCACCCCCTCCACATTGCCTTTGTCGTTACCCTTGCCGGGACGGCCGTAGCGGTCCTCGAAGAGGTAATGGGACTGCAGCCCGCTGAACGGCCGCGTTCGTTGCCGCGTGCCATCTGACAAGATGCGCGACACCAGACACTTGTCGTTGTCGTAAAGAATCGATTGGGGAACGCCGCCGAAAAAAACAAAGGCTCTGTTGTGCCCGTCCAGCCAGGCCTCCGTCGTCGCCGCCGGGTAGGCCGCAACGAAGCAGGCATCGCTGTGGGGAAGTGTCATGACGAAAAAATGCGCCCGATACTTGACGCCGGCGATGATCGCATCCGCCTCGCCAAAGTCCGCTTGAGCATGGCCCGGAGGATGTGACAACGGCACAAACATCTCACGCCGACGAAGGCGCCGTTCCCGAACGTAATCCTTCACGATGGTCTCTTTGCCCGTAAAGCCATGTTCGTCGCGAAGGCGCTCGAATATACGCTTCGCCGTGTGGTGCTGCTTACGGTGAACCGTTCGGTCCTCCTCCAGAATACGGTCGATGATATCCGTGAAGGGGGCCAGTTTCGGGCGTTTCGGTGGCTGGCGTCGCCGATATCCCGGCGGTTCCGAATGCCGCAGCATCTTCCTCACCGTCTCGCGCGCAATGCCAAACCGACTTGCCGCCTCTCGCTGGCTCAGACCATCAACATGGCAGGCCAGCCGAACGCGCAGATATAGGTCCACGGTGTACATCCTCCCGCCTTCCATCTCAAAAAAGATCGAAGGCTACAGGTGGCAGAGTTTTACTCCGCCCGCGGCTGGGAAATCCCGCCGCTTCCGTGGACTAATTTGTCACCGCCGTTCTCACCGGTATGCAATTACCTCAATTTGTCCCAAAGGCCCTGACGTCAGACACGCCGACGTCGATGCGGAGCGCCGCCTTCTGCATGATCCGGCTACGGCCTTGGCGCAACAGGTGATCGAACAGGATGACGAAAACCATGCCGATCGCGAGCCCCTGCAGGGTGCTGAGTCCGGCGTGGAAAATCACCCGGTCGTAGACTTGCATGGTGAAGGCGGGCACCGCGAGCGCGAGCAGGTTGATGAACAGCGACATCACCAGCACTTCGCGGAAAATGGGCCACAGCGGACGGACGAGCGGCCTGAGCCAAGCGCGGGTGTCGAGCGTCCCGCTGCTCGGCGCCGGGGCCCCCTCGGCGCTATCCTTCTCAGCCATGAGCCCTATATGACTCCTTCACGACTCGTGCGGCAACGAAATAATTCATATGTACTGCGGAGATAGACCATCACATGAAGACTAAGCACGAGGTAAAATTGCTGCCACCGGCAGTACGACGCCGGACCCGACACTCATCCGGCAGCAAGATGGTTTGGAATTAAGGCAGGCACAAGGCACACGCTAAAGAGCGGGCCGGCCGGTCCTTGACCGCCTTTCACAAATCGGTGAAGGTTCGCCTCGCGTTGGCCCGCCACGGCGCGGGCCCCGCAACCGCTGACCGCCTGCCACCCATCCCATGTCCGCATCCCGTGCCGCCCCCTCCGCCAAAACCGCCGCGTTGCCGCCGGGCTATACGCTTTATCCGATCGCCGGTGGCTTCAAGGAGCTCGCGGGGCCGCTCTACGTCAAGGACGGGGGTGACAAACGGTGGTTCGGCTTCCGCGCCGGCGAGGAGCACACCAATCCGGACGGCGCCGTCCACGGCGGCCTCCTGATGACCGTGATCGACGATATCCTGAGTATCGTGATCCTGGACACGATCGAGCGGCGCTCGTTGGTCGCAACGGTGAGCCTCAATTGCGACTTTCTCTCGCCGGTCCGTCCCGGCGACTGGGTCGAGGGGTGGGGCGAGATCACGCGCCTCGGCCGGGAGCTTGCGTTCGCCCGCGGCGCGCTGTCGGTGGCCGAGAAGGCCGTATTGAACGCGAGCGGCGTGTGGAAGATCCTCGCACCGAAGTGAGGGACGATCGTGGCGATTACCTATGAGCAGCTGACGTCTTTCGCCTTTCCGGCCTCGGAGCGCACCTACGAGGCGGACGAGACCATCCTCTATGCCCTCGGCGTCGGCGTCGGGCACGACCCGGTCGACCAGAAACAGCTGCGTTTCGTGACCGAAACCGAGCTCCGGGCGCTGCCCACCATGGCGACCGTTCTGGTCGGCTATCACGGTTGGACGCCCCAGGTGGGCATCGATATGGCGGCCGTCCTCCATGGCGAGCAACGGCTGCGCATCGAGCGGCCGCTGCCGCCCGCGGGCGAGGTTTACGACAAGCGCACCTTGAGCGGGGTGGTGGACAAAGGACCGGGTGGGCCCGTCCTGCTCGAGATCACCCAGGAGATATTCTCGCGCCCGTCGGACGAGCGGCTGGCAACGCTCACCAGCGTGATCTTCGCCAAGGGCTATGGCGGCTTCGGCGGACCGACGGAGTCGCTCGCCCCACCCCACCCCGTGCCGGACGACAGCCCGGAGGCGAGCGTCGATCTGCCGAGCGTGCCCCAGGCGGCGCTCCTTTACCGGCTCAACGGCGATCGCAATCTATTGCACAGCGATCCCGCGTTCGCGGGCCAGGCCGGTTTTGACCGCCCCATCCTGCATGGGCTCTGCACTTACGGCATGGCGGGCCACGCCGTGCTCAAGCAGTTCTGCGACTACGAGCCCGAGCGCCTGGTCGGCCTCGACGTCCGCTTCACGGCGCCGGTCTTCCCGGGCGAAACGGTGCGCACCGAGATGTGGCGCGATGGCGGCATCGTCGCGTTCCGCTGCCGGGTGCCCGAGCGCGACATCATCGTCATCGATCACGGCAAGGCCACGCTGGCGGACTGACGCGAACGTCGATCGCCACGTGAGGAGTTTCCCGAGACGACTATCGCTTTGTCTTGGCCGCGTCAGGTCCCGGAGCTTGTGTCGATAGTCGAGGCCGTGACAAGAGCTGCTCGATAGGCTCGCCCTTTGCCCTCTGGAGAAGCTTGCCTTCCCATTCGCTGATTCTGGGTGCCACGATTTCATCCATGATTAGCTGAATCATTCGCTTAACTGCTTCCAAGTCATGTAGTTTGAGGCCAATTAGGCGATGGGATAGGTTTGCAACGCCCTTGACCTCTGGCTTAGCGCTATCGGTTTCATCAATAACAACGCCGACGCTGAATTGCTCGAACGGATTAACAGAGTGAGCTATGAGTTTGTTCCGTTGATCAATGAGGTAGTCATGGAGCTCTAAAGGATCGGCCGAAAGACATTTTAGGTCGTTTCGTGAAATTTTCGTTCGCGCGCCTCCACCGAAACACCGCGCGTAGGCCATCAAACAGGGGTCAAATAGTGCTCGTCCAAGAACCGCCTGCGATTTATCCTGTTCGAGTTCAATCAGTTCCTGCGCGCACTCCGAAGCAAACTGAAGATCGCTGGATATCGATTGCCAGTCAGCGAGCTCCCGCGCTTCCCCAAATTTGATCTTGACCACCGGCCACTCGGGCATCGTTCGATTCGATCCTACGCTCTTAACAGCCCGTTGATTAAGTGGCTTTTTCCGGCTCTCACTCCCAGATGAGGAATGCGGCGGCGAAAGCCGTCTGGCCGCTTTGCGAGCCCCCCCGTGCCACCAGCATGGCCCCGGTGGGCGTGAGCAGAACGAAAATACCGCCATATCCGCCCGCCACGGCCTCCCGCGGGGTGCCGGCGCCGATGAGCTGGCGCATCAGTAACGATAGATTGTGGCCGGCGACGTGGAGCAGGTATCGCTTGTGCACATTCTCTCGCCCGCGCAGCCAGGTTCGTCGCATGCCGCCACGATCGAGGTTGTGGGCAAAGCAGCGCTCGACGATCTCGGCGCGCAGCTTGAAGGCCTCGCGGGCGACCCCGGACTTGAGCCGCGCACGGTTATTGGTGACCGCGCGCCGCGCCGCCTCATCACCGTGCCAGCGCGAAAAGCCGGTCTGCTTGGGCGCCGCGATCCGGGTCTTCCAGGGACTGTCGTTCAGAGCCCTCAAGACCGCCCGTGAGTGATAACCTTTGTCGGCGACGCATTCGGCCGGGTCCTCCGATGTCGGTGCCGCATCCACCGCCTCGAGGTTTGCCTCGGCCTTCGCCAGGGTCTTGGAAAGCGTCGTGGTGTCGCCCTCATCGGCCGGGTGCAGCTCGGCCGCCACCACCGCGCCGGTGTCCAGATCCACCGCGTGCTCGGGCTTGTAGGCCAGATGCGTCGTGCCGTCCTTCATCTTGGCGATCTTGGCCTCGGGGTCGCTCTTCGAAACCCAATCCGTGTTGGAAAGCTTCTTGCCCTTGCGCTTCCGGTCCAGAGGCGCCAGGTCCTCGGCCGTGGGTGTCTCGACCCCGCTTTCCCGGGCCAGGCGCTCCAGCATCTCCCGGTAGCCTTCGCCGTTGTCGCGCCGCACGATGTTCCGCAGCGCCGCGTTGGCCTCCATGGTCGAGGCATCGACGCCGATGCGCTCGCCCTTGATCAGCCCCGCCTCGGCGATCAGCACCAGAACCCAGTCGAAGACCGCCGCGTGGACTTCATGGGGCAGGCGCGTGCGGCTCCGTGACAGCCAGGAATGGTCCGGTACCCGATCACGGCTCCCCAGTCGCAGGAACGCCCGCAGCGAAAGCGAGTCCGAGCAGCGCCACTCCAGACCGCGCTCGCTGTCGATGCCCTCAAAGTAGCCCACCAGGTGCATCCGGAAATAGCGCCCGGGCGGCACCGAGGGCGCGCCCATCCGGGCCGCGTAATAAGGCCGGCAGCTCGCCTCGGCAAAGGCGTCGAAGCCGCCCTCGATCAGCACCGACTGCAAGCGGTCATAAAACACATGACCCGGAGAGCGCGGCATCTCCGACCAGCTCACCATCAGGTCCCCCTGACCATCCTTCTGCCGTCCCATCGCCATCGGCAAATCCCCCTGCAAATCAGGGAACCAGAGAATCAGACGGCGCCGACTTAATCAACGGGCTGTTAAGAGTCGGTTTCGAAAGTCATGCGGCTCGGGCCAATCTGCGGACGAGGAGCATGACGGAGGCGGCGTAGAGGAAGGCGCGGGCCGAGGCGATGGTGGCCTCGAAGTCCTTTGCCAGTCGCCGGTTGCGGTTGATCCAGGCGAAGAAGCGCTCCACGACCCAGCGGCGCGGTTGGACGGCGAAGCCGACCTGATCGGGGCTTTTGCGCACGATCTCGACGGCGATCACGGTGGCCGTGGCGACCTTCTCGCCGGCGTAGCCGCTGTCGGCAAAGACCTTCTCGATGAACGGAAACGAGCCGCGTGAGGCGCACAGCAGCGACCCGCCACCATCGCGGTCCTGGATACTCGCCGGATGCGCCTCGAGCACGAGGCCGCGCCCGTCGGTGTCGACCAGCGCGTGGCGCTTGCGCCCCTTGATCTTCTTGCCCGCATCGTAGCCGCGGGGGCCACCAGCCTCGGTTGTCTTGACGCTCTGGCTGTCGATAATCGCGCCGCTCGGGCTGGCCTCGCGTCCGACCCGCTCGCGATCGGCCATGACCAGAGAGTGATTGATCTTCTCAAGGAGGCCGTCGTCGCGGAACTTGGCGAACCAGCGATAGATCGTGCCCCACGGTGGCAAATCGCTTGGCAGCAAGCGCCAAGGGCAGCCAGCCCGCATCACGTAGAAAATGCCGTTGACGATCTCTCGCATCGGCCATGACCGGGGCCGTCCCGTGCCATGAGCCGGAGGCAAATGAGGCTCGATCACAACCCACTCCGCATCGGTCAAATCAGTCTGATAACGCAGCGTCTTGCGGCTATGCTGCTCTCGGGTGGTCGGCGTCCACATGGCGGCTCCATATCGGTCTCAGCAACCTCCTTGGAATCACATCGACACCGGCCACTCAACCCCTTTCGAAAGGGGCTTATACGCCTAACTAGCCCGAGCGTCGCCCCAGTGGAGAGGCAGCCCGAGCGGCGATGTCGCTACATGGTTTCCGTTTCGGGTTCGTGATCATCTTCGCGCTGCATGGATACAAGCCGGTAACGTCCACGCGGCCCAGCCTGCTCAAAATGTCTAGAGCCGGACAAGGTTTGATAGAGCAGGAGGGAAATGTCTCTCGGCTCACCTTTCAGCAACCCGGCGTCGATAAGCGCGGGCCTCACTTGATAGGTGCTTAACTCGCCATCTTGGCGCTCGGCAAACGCTACCAGCGCATCTTCCAAGGGCAGGCTGGACAGGTTGATTTCCGGTATCGCCACATCATCACCGCATTCTGCAAGTACCAATCGGAAAGCAGCGATCCTTTCTTCGACGCTGGCGGCGCGCTCCAGAAGGTCTTCATGCTCTTGCAGCAATTCGTCGAGCTTGTGTTCCACATTCACTATAGTAATTGTTGTCATCTCTCCTCCGTGCATTTAGGGGGTTGACACCTGATACCAGCACGGCAGGATGGGACTGCGTGGGCTGGTGGTGGAGGCAATGGGATTCGAACCCATGGAACGTTGGTCTCCGTCCAAGGTTGCAACGTTCAGCGGCACCTAAAGCCGCCGCGATAAGCCACTCTGCCATACCTCCGTAGCGATGCGCCGGGATCGGGCTATGCCTGATCCCGGTACCGCGACCCTCGCATATCCCCGCCCCGCTGTCAAGCAAAATCGCCGCTCCGAGAGTAGTTATCATTGTATCAAAAGCGGGTTGACAACGCGGTCTGTGGCTAGTATGGTGTCTATAAAGCGGAGGAGACAGCATGACACAGAAAGCGCCAGGACGTTCGCACCGCACCGGTATGACGGTCATAGAACTGCTGCTCCAGTTCCCAGACGATGGGTCGGCGGAAAAGTGGTTTGAGGCCCAGCGCTGGCCGGAAGGTCGCTTTTGCCCAGATTGCGGATCGGTAAACACCGCCTCCGTTGCGAGCCGCAAGCCCATGCCCTACCGTTGCCGCGATTGCCGACGGCATTTCTCGGTGCGTAAGGGGACGGTCATGCAGTCTTCGAAGCTCGGGCTCCAGAAATGGGCTATCGCGCTATACATGATGACAACCGGCATCAAGGGCACTTCGAGCATGAAGCTCTATCGCGAGATCGGCATTCGGCAGGCGACCGCATGGTTCCTGATGCAACGCATTCGGGAGGGATTCCTAAACGGATGCGATAATCCTTTTCTAGGTCCGGTGGAAGCTGACGAAACCTATATCGGCGGCAAACGGAAGAACATGCCGGCAAAGAAGAGGAAGGAACTCACAGGACGCGGGACGGTTGGCAAGGTTGCCGTCGCTGGCGTGAAGGATCGTGGTTCGAAGCAGGTAAGCGCGGCAGTTGTCGAAAAGACCGACGCCAGTACCTTGCAGAAATTCGTTGCCGATCGAACCGAGCCAACCGCGATGGTCTATACGGACGAGTCCGTCGCCTATGCGGGCATCCCGCGCAAGCATGAAGCGGTCAATCACTCTGTCGGAGAGTATGTCCGGGGCGAGGCTACGACAAACGGATTGGAATCCTTCTGGAGCCTGTTCAAGCGCGGATATCACGGCACTTTCCACCACCTGTCGGAAAAGCACCTTGATCGGTATGTCCGGGAGTTCGCGGGGCGGAATAACATCCGCGACTTGGACACCATTGACCAAATGGCAGCGCTGGCCCGTGGCTTCGTCGGGAAGCGGCTGCGCTATCAGGACTTGGTCGCGTGACAGCTCCGAACTGCGCTAGCAGAACGATTACACAATGACCGAGAAACCCGTCCACAAGCGACCGAAGGGCCGCCCCGAAACCCGCGTCATCAAGCTGGACGTCACGCCCGAGCAGGCGGCTCGCGCTATATTCTCAGCCGTGAAACCGCCAGATCCATCGCGGCGTATCGGCAAAGCCAAGATAGTTCCCAAAGACAATGGCGATTTTGAGAGGAACGGATAATGGCAAGTTACTGTGTGAACAAGAACGTACAACCAAATGGCGACCACGAAGTTCACGTAATCGGTTGCGCATGGACGCCAGACACTGCCAACCAAATCTATTTGGGAGATTTTTCTTCCTGTCACGGGGCAGTGGCTAAAGCGCGCGAATATTACACGCAGGTCGATGGATGCAAATACTGCTCGATCGAGTGCCACACTAGCTAGATCTCAATAGCTTCCTTCCAGGCATCCATATTTTCAGGTTTCTGCTGAATAAGTAGAACGCGGCCATCCTCAAGGAGGATGTTGCCCTTCATCCTTCCATGACCACAGCAACTGGCGGTGGTGCGCACCCCACCAGCGTTCAGAGCGGCGACAATCCGGTGGATGCAATAGTCTATGCACTGCACGCGACCATTTAGGGGCATACTGACCTGATTGCTGAAGGTTTTTTCTCCCCCAGGCGAGTCGCAATACTGGCAGAGCGGTTTATACATCTTTCGCTATCTTTGGCTAGTTTTGCGTATAATACCCTTTCGAAACGGCCTCTAAGGCGTAAGTATAGCGGCGATACGATGTGCTATCGGCACTTCAACAGGTAACGATCCATCTCTTACTTTAACTTAGGTGGGCGCTCGAAATGCTGCCATCTAGAGCATTTTCTGAGCTGACGGATTCTTTTTGGGATTCCCATGGGATCGAATTTCTGATTCAAGATGTGGGCTGGTGGAGGAGGCCAGGCTGCATGACGAAACCTCTTTCCAATGATCTTCGAGAACGGCTTGTATCGGCGGTTGACAGCGGCCTGTCGCGGCGCTCGGCGGCGCGCCGCTTCGGGGTTGCGGCCTCGACGGCGATCAAATGGGTGAATCGGTGGCGGCGGACGGGCGATGTCGGGCCTAGGCCGCAAGGCGGTGACCACCGCTCGCACCGGATCGAGGCCCATGCCGAGGAAATCCTGGCGCTGGTTGACGAGACGCCGGACATCACCTTGGGCGAGATCGCGGCACACCTGGACGCGGGGCATGGCTTGACGGTGGCCCAAAGCACGGTCTGGCGGCTGCTCGACCGGCACGGCATGACGTTCAAAAAAAACCGCGCACGCCTGCGAGCAACAGCGAGCTGACGTCCTGCGCCGCCGGCAGGCCTGGTTCGACGCCCAACCCGATCTGAAGCCCGAGCGGCTGGTGTTCATTGACGAGACCGGCGCTTCGACCAAGATGGCCCGGCGTTACGGCCGGGCGCCACGGGGCGAGCGTTGCCAAGCACCGGTGCCTCATGGACACTGGAAGACGACGACCTTCGTTGGCGCGCTCCGCCTTGAAGGCATGACCGCGCCCATGGTGCTCGACGGTGCCATGCATGGTGCCGCCTTCCTCGCTTATGTGGAGCAGGTCTTGGTCCCGACGCTCAAACCCGGCGATATCGTGGTGATGGATAACTTACCCGCCCACAAACCCATCGCCGTGCGCACGGCCATCGAAGTCGCCGCGGCAGAGTTGCGCTTCCTGCCGCCCTACAGCCCTGACTTTAACCCCATTGAAATGGCCTTCTCCAAGCTCAAGGCTTTCCTCAAAAAGACCGCCGCCCGAACCGTCGATGACCTCTGGGACGCCATCGCCCAAGGCATCGACACCTTCACACCAACGGAATGCGAAAACTACTTCGCTGCTGCCGGCTATGACCGCAAATTATAGGAAAACGCTCTAGCAGGCTGCTGAAAAAGTCCTCGCATTTGCAGTTGTGACATGATTCTGTGATTCCTTCGGGTGATGGAGGATGGCATGCGGGGTCGAGATCAAAGCAGTGGCAATTTATTCAGCTACGTAGACCTGGAAGAGCGTGTTCCGGATGATCATCCGCTGCGTCTGATCCGTGAGATCGTGAACGACGTATTGGGGTCTCTATCTTCGGAGTTCGAGACGCTTTATTCCCACATGGGTCGCCCATCGATCCCGCCGGAGAAGCTTCTTCGAGCGTTACTGTTGCAGGTGTTTTATTCGATCCGCTCGGAGCGTCAGCTGATGGAGCAGCTAAACTTCAACATGCTGTTTCGCTGGTTTGTGGGGCTTGGGCTGGACGATGGCGTGTGGGACGCCAGCGCGTTCTGCCACAACCGGGACCGTCTTCTGGAGGCGGAGGTTTCGGCGCAGCTGCTTGCGGGGGTTATCCAGCACCACAAGGTACGGGGACTATTGAGCCGGGATCATTTTTCGGTAGACGGAACATTGATCGAGGCCTGGGCGTCGATGAAGAGCTTTCGTCCCAAAGGTGAGGACGATGGCGACGGGGGATCGGGGCGCAACGCCGAGCGGGATTTTCATGGCGAGAAACGCTCGAACGCGACCCATGCAAGCACCACTGATCCGGACGCCCGGCTTTATCGCAAGGGTAATGGCCGGGAAAGCAAGCTGTGTTACATGGGCCATGCGCTGACGGAGAACCGCCATGGTCTGGCAGTCGGCGGCGGCGTGACCATTGCGTCGGGCACGGCGGAACGCGAAGCCGCCCTTGATCTGATCGACAGGCATCGCCCGGTGGAGAGTAGAGGCGGCCCGCGTCGGATCACGGTGGGCGGGGACAAGGGTTTTGACGTCGCGGATTTTGTCGAGGAACTGCGGCACCGCAAGGTGACCCCCCATATCGCCGTCCAGGACCACGTCACCAAGACCGGCAAGCGGCGCAAGACCAAGATAGACGGGCGCACGACGCGCCATCCCGGTTACGGCGTCAGCCAACGTTGCCGTAAGCGCATCGAGGAGGTCTTCGGCTGGGTCAAGACGAGCGCGGGATTGAGCAAGACCAAATTCCGGGGCCGCCACCGGGTCGACGCTTCGTTCACCCTGGCCTTGGCCGCCTACAACCTCGTCCGACTACCCAGACTGCTGGCGGAGGCGCCAACATGACGGGCGATGCCGGCACGCCGCTGACCGCAAAGTGGCAGATCATCGAACTGGATGAAGCCCAGGGCATCGGATCGGTCGAGATTGAAGACGGTTTCACCCTAAGACACGAAATCTCATTTCATTTCGGCGATGAATCCGAGTTCAAGGCCCGGCAATGATGACTTTTTCAGCAGCCTGCTAGCGCTCGCGCGGCCTGCGACTGTCGCGCATCGAATCACACAGAAAAACGGGCGCCTCGGGGCGCCCGTTTCATTTCGGAAACGCTTAGGGCCGGCTCAGCCGTAATCGATCGGCGTGGTGTACCAGCCCTCGGCCTTCTTCGCCCAATAGGTCTCGGAGAGCTTCATCGTCAACGGTCCCGGTCCGCCGTTGCTGAGGATGCGGTCGTCGATCTTGTTGACCGGCATCACACCGCCCGCCGTCGAGGAGAGGAAAACCTCATCGGCATCACGCAGCTCATCGGCGCTGACCAGACCGACCTCGATCGGTATCTGAAGCGTCTGGCAAAGCTCGATGACGGTCTTGCGCGTGATCCCTTCGAGCACGCCGGACGCCGGCGTGTAGACCTTGCCGTCGCGCACGGCGAAGACGTTGAAGCCGGTTCCCTCGGTCACGTTGCCGTCGCGATCGACGAGCACGGGCACGTCGCCACCCTTCTCGTCTGCCTCGTACCAGGCCTGAACGAGATCGATCCAATGGAAATTCTTGGCGGTTTGATCGACGGAGGCGGATGGAATCCGTTCAACCGAACTAACGATGACATGGGTGCCTCGCTCCCGTTGCTCAGGTGGCAGGATCCAAATATACGGAATCGCGTAGGCGAAGAATGTATTGACGCAGTTCTTCGGATGACGCGGAACGCCGGCCCGCATCAAGCCGCGTGTGCAAACCATTTCGACATAGGATTCGCGGAGCCCGCTACGGCGGACGCACTCCGTGAGAATGCCGCGGATCTCGTCGCGGCTGACGGGCAATGTCAGGCGCAGCTTGGCACAGGAGCTTTCGAACCGGTCGAGATGGTCTTCCAGCCGGAAGAATTCCCCGTCCCAGACGGACACCACGTCATAAGTCACATCGGACTTGATGAAGCCCCAATCGAGGACGGAAATCTTCGTCTCGCTGATCGGGATGTACTCGCCATCCATGTAGGCGACGCCCTCGCTCAGGTCCGGCATTCTCGCCAAGCCTTTTGCCACCGCTGGCAATTCGATCGTCGTGGCTTCCGAAGTCATCATCGCTCTCCCGTCAGCCGTTGCGCGCCAACGTGCGTGGCCTGCCTGATGCAGGCACTTACCATGCGGCGGCCCCTGGAGCGAGTCAAGGTCATGTGGCGCCGGGCGCCCTGTCCGTCCATCGGTGATTGGGATTTACCGCCGGTAACGTTCTTGCTACGGTTCCGCCAACCAGGGGGGGCGCGCGCCGGGCCACCGTCGCGGGCGCTTTGCGAGGCGCAAGTTCCCCCTGGCAGGACAGTGGTTGCATAACGATAACCGAGGGGGGTCTCCATATGGATCCGCAAGCGATCGAACGCGCGGGCGAATATTTCAACAACGCCCGCAACACCATTAAGGCACTCGACCCGGAAGACTTGCCGGAGGAGTGTCGGCCCCGCACCGCGGACGAAGGTCACCAGGTGCTGGCGGTCCACTTGAACCGGGCCCGTCAGAGCATCAACGGCGATATCACCGGTTACAAGATCGGGCTCGTCAGCTCGGTGCAACGCGATTTCATCGGTGGCACGGAAGCGCTGGGGTTCGATTCGCCGCTCTATGCCGGCGTCCTGTCGGGCCGCATCTTCACCGGCTCCACAACCGTCCCCTTCGAGCAGACCATCAGCCCGTTCATCGAGGGCGAGTTCGCCGTGCGCATGGGTAAGGACGTGCCGTTGGATGGCGCGCCCTATACTCGCGACAGCATCGGCGAGTATGTCGAAGCTTGCATGGCCGGGATCGAGCTCGTCGATCCGCGACTGCACTTCATGAAGTTCCCCAAACCGTGGGGCCCCCTGTTCATCGCCGACGATGGCGGCAACTGGGGCCTGGTGGTCGGCGAGGGAGCCACCAATTGGCGCGATAACGATATGGCGGCCGCCAAATGCACCCTCACCAAGAACGGCGAGGTGATCGCGGAGGGCGTCGGCGCCGATCTTCTCGGCCATCCCTTCGAGGTTTTGGCGTGGCAGGCCAACGACATGATCGGCCGCGGCGAGACTCTGAAAGCGGGCGATGTCAGCCTGCTCGGCTCCGTGACGCCGAGCTATACCGATATCGCGCCGGACGACGAACTGGTGTGCGCCTGGGACGTCATCGGCTCATGCAGCGTGACCTATGTCGGAGAACTGCCCGCCCAAATGGGTGCCGCGCTGCAAAAAGACTGACGCTGGAATCGCCGCCAGCGCGGGCCGTGACGAGGCTTTCAACAAACGCGAGGATGGCTGACCATCATGATGGACGCCGAGACCATGGCCCGCGCGGCGGAGATATACGCCAGTGCGAAGATTGATCGCATACCGATCGATTCGATCGATGAGAAATACATCCCGCGTGAAGAGGCCGACGGCTACGCCATCCAGAACAAGCTGCTCGAAATTTGCGAGGCGCGCGGCCCAGGCCCCGTCAAAGGCTATAAGGTAGGGTTGGTGAACGCGGAGATGCGCGCGAAGTGGGCGAAGGACCTTAGGGTTCGATACGCCTTGCTACGGCGGTATTCCGCAAAAGTTTGTGCACACCGACTTTGTTGACATCGCCTATGCGGGGAAATTGGCTAATCTCGGCGTTGAGGGCGAATTTGCGGTTCGCATCAGTAAGGATGTGCCGCCGGACGCGGCCCCCTTCGACCGGGACTCGATCCAGGAGTATGTCGGCGCTTGCTGCGCTGGCATGGAGATCGTCGAGTGGTCGACCGATTACTATGCTCCCAGTATAGGAACCCCAAATGGACCGCTGATGATCGCGGACGGTGGTGCTAATGGCGGCGGCGTTTTTTCTGCGGGCGTGGAGGACTGGCAGAGGCTCGACCTCGCCTCTCTTCGTGGGGTAATGCTGCACGACGGCAAGGAGGTATCGAGCGGTTACGCCCGCGATCTGCAGGGCCATCCGTTCAACGTGCTGGCCTGGGTGGCGGGGCACATGATCGAGCATGGCCGCACGCTGCATGCTGGCGATCGCGTGCTGCTCGGCTCGGTCACCATCATGTACGACGAATTTGAGAAAGGCTCCGAGATCGTCATCCGCTGGGACGAGATCGGCGAGGTCAGGGCGAATTTCCGCTGAGCCGACGAGGCGGAGGCCGGCGACGATACCAAATGGTCAACCTCGGCCAAGGGAGGACGGAGCACATCATGATGGACAGCGAAACGATTGCCCGCGCGGCTGAGATCTATGCCCAGGCGCGCCTGAAGCACGTCAGGATCGACTCGCTTGACGAGAAATACATCCCGCGTGAAGAGGGCGACGGCTACGCCATCCAAGACAAGCTGTTGGACGTCTACGAGCAGCGCGGCCTGGGCCCAGTCGTCGGCTACAAAGTGGGACTGGTGAGCGAGGACATCCGCAAGTCGGCCGGCGGCGCCGAGACGCTCGGCCTCGATACGCCGGTCTATGGCGGCATCCCGGAGCGGCACCTGCATATCGGCGTGGCCGACCTGCCGTTTCAGGAAAAAACCCGGACCTTCGTGGAAGGTGAGTTCGCGGTGCGAATCAGCAAGGATGTGCCGGCCGACGCAGCGCCGTTCGATCAGGACTCGATCCAGGAGTATGTCGGCGCTTGCTGCGCCGGCATGGAGATCGTCGAATGGGCGGTCGATTACTGGAATATCGGCAAGCCCAACGGCCCGGCGATGATCGCCGATGGCTCCTCGAACATCGGCGGCGTGTTCTCCACCGGGGTTGAGGATTGGCGCAAGCTCGACGTGGCCTCGCTCCATGCCGTCATGCTGCACGACGGCAAGGAGGTCTCGGCGGGCTACGGCCGCGACCTCCAGGGCCATCCGTTCGAAGTCCTGGCCTGGATGGCGGGCCACATGATCAAGCACGGCCGTACGCTGCATGCCGGCGATCACGTCCTGCTCGGTTCCGTCACCATCAGCTATGGCGAGTTCGAGAAGGGCTCCGAGATCATCATCCGGTGGGACGAGATCGGCGAGGTCAAGGCGATCTTTCGCTGAGCCGTCGGGAGTGGACACGTCATGATGGATGCGAAGACCATGGCCGCGGCGGCAGAAATCATCGCCGATGCGCGCCTCAGTCACGTCAGGCTCGAATCGATCGACGAAAAGCTCCTCCCGCGCGAGGAGGACGACGGCTACGCGCTTCAGAGTAAATTGCTCGAAGTCTTCGAGCGGCGCGGCCTGGGCCCAGTCGCCGGCTACAAGGTGGGGCTCGTCAGCGCCGAGATCCGCGAGCAGATCGGCGGCACCGAGATGATCGGGTTCGATTCGCCGGCCTATGGCGGCATCCCGGAAAAGCACATCCATCGAGGAATCGCCGAGCTGTCTTTCAAGGAAAAGACGCGCACCTATGTCGAGGGCGAGTTTGCGGTGCGCATCGGCGAGGACGTGCCACCCGACAGGGGGCCTTACGACCGGGAGTCGATCCAGGACTATGTCGGGGCCTGCTGCGCCGGCATGGAAATCGTCGAATGGGCGTTCGACTATTGGGGTATCGGCAAGCCCAACGGCCCGGCCATGGTCGCCGATGGTGGCTCCAATGCCGGCGCGGTGTTCTCGGCGGGCGTCGAGGATTGGCGCAAGCTCGATCTCGCATCGCTGCACGCCGTGATGACCAACAATGGCGAAGAGGTGTCGAGCGGCTTTGGCCGCGACCTCCAGGGACACCCCTTCGATGTGCTCGCCTGGCTGGTCGGCCACATGGAACGCCACGGCCGCCGCTTGCGCGCCGGGGATCATGTCCTGCTCGGCTCGGTCACCATCAGCTACGGCGAATTCGAGAAGGGCTCCGAGATCGTCGTCAGGTGGGACGAACTCGGCGAGGTGAAAGCCATATTCGCCTGAGGAGCATGAAGATGGACGCCGAAAACATCGCCCGCGCTGCCGAACTCTTCGGCACCGCCGCCATCAACCACACCAGCCTGAAGGAGCTCCCCGCCGCGTGCACGCCGCGCGACCAGGCCGAGGGTTTCGCCGTCCAAGATGCCGTTCTCGCCTGGCTCGCCGAGCGCGGCTATGGCGGCGTGGGCGGCCATAAGGTGGGATTGGTCACACCCGAAATCCGCGCCTCGGCCACCGGCGGCGATACCGACGAGCTGGGCTGGGATACGCCGGTTTACAGCGGGTTGATCGGGAGCCGGATTTTCCGCGATAGCGCGGTGGTGCCGTTCGGCGAGTGCATCCGCCCGCGGATCGAGGGAGAATTCGCGGTGCGGATCGGCGCCGACATCCCGCCCGAAAAAGCCCCCTTTACGCGCGCGAGCATCGGCGATTATGTCGAGGCTTGCATGGCCGGCATCGAGATCGTCGACTGGCGCATGTGGTACTGGGACTTTGGTCGGCCGCTCGGGCCGCTCATGCTGGCCGACATTTGCAGCAACTGGGGCGCCATCTTCAGCGACGGCGTGACGGACTGGCGTTCACTCGACATACCTGCACTCGGCGCCACCCTCACCTGCAACGGCGAAACCATTTCGAGCGGCAAGGCTTCCGCCCTGCTCGACCATCCGTTCGAGGTGCTGGCCTGGCAGGCCAATCACATGGCGGAACGCGGCCGCTCGATCCGCCAAGGCGAGGAAATTCTTCTCGGCTCCGTGACGGTGAGCTATGCCGATTTCGATCAGGGCGCCGAACTCATCGTCGCGTGGGACGAGATCGGCGAGGTGCGCGCCAAGTTCACCTGACGGACAGTCGGAGAGATATGCAGATCGTGACCATCCCGGGAGGACAGACATGAAAGATGCCGAGACCCTCACGCGCGCTGGCGAAGCCGCCGGCGCGGCGCGGCTCAACCACGTCAAGCGGTCCGATGTGCCGCTCGAATTCATCCCCGCCGACGAAGATGAGGCGTACGCCATCCAGGGCGCGGTCACGGGCTGGCTCTGCGCGAACGGCCTTGGGCCCCAGGCGGGTTACAAGGTTGCCAATGTCAGTGCCGGCATGCAGGCACACCTGGCCAAGACCGGCGGGGGCAAGTTCGGCATGACGACGCCGATCTACGGCCCGATCCTGGGCGGGCAGCTCCATCACGAGCTGGCGGAGATCGATCCCGTCGAGAACCAAAAGACGTTCTTCGAGTGCGAGTTCGGCATCCGCATCGGCAAGGGCGTGCCTCCCGAGGGGCGCCCTTACACGCGCGCGAGCATCGCCGATTACATCGATGCCTGCATGGCGGGGATCGAGATCGTCGAATGGTCGCTCGACAAGAATGCCTACGACGTGCCGCACGGTCATCTCGGCATTGCCGACAACGGCTGCAACCGGGGCGCGGTGTTCGGCCCACCGGTCACCGACTGGCAGAGGTTCGACGTGAATTCGCTCACCGCGCGGATCCTCAAGAACGGCGAGGAGGTGCTGAGAGGCGAGGCCTCCGCGCTGCTCGGTCATCCGTTCGAGGTGGCGGCCTGGCTCGCCAACCGCGTCGTCGATCACGGCAAGCAGCTGCGCAAGGGCGATCACATTCTGCTCGGCTCGGTCGGCCCGCCGGTGGGCGATCTCGTGTCGGGCGATGAGATCGTCATCAGTTGGGACGAGTTGGGCGAGGCCCGGGTTAGAATCAACTAGCCCACGGCGAACAACCAACGGGCGCGGCGGCCACGACGCCCGGCATCGAGGGAGGAAGACGATGGCGTTCTACGATTCGGACGGCCTCAAGCTCTATTACGAGGAGCACGGCGAAGGCGAGCCATTGGTGCTGGTGCACCGCTACGGCGGCGACCGCCGGCAGTGGTTCGACCTCACGCAGGACTACGCGCGCTATTTCCGCACCATCGTCGTCGATCTTCGGGGTGGCGGCGAAAGCGGCGTGCCCGAGGTTGGCTACACGGCGAAGGACATGGCCGACGATGTGAGCCATCTGATGGACCACTTCGGTCTCGGCAAGATCCATTTCAGCGGGTTGTCGCTCGGCGGCGCCATCGGTCAGGAGTTCGCGTTGGCCTACCCGGACAAGGTCAAGTCGCTGTCCCTGGTCTCGACGTGGGCGGGCGGGCCGTGCCCGCACATGGAAAATTGGATGGCGGTGCGCTCCCGGATTATCGCGGAGGCCGACCCCATCATGAACGCCGGCACGCGGGCGGTGAGCTTTTTCAGTCCGGAATGGATCGATGCCAACCCGGAAAAGCTCAAGGCGTTCAACGAGCGCTACGACGACAACCCCCATCCCATCTCGCAGAAAGGGGTTGATGGTCACGCCCAAGCCGTGCTCGCCCATGACACGCGCGAGCGGGTTCACCAGATCACGGCGCCCACGCTGGTCATCTGCGGTTCGCTTGACCGCGCCACGACACCCGAGCAGAACCTATACCTGCACGAGCAGATCAAGGGCTCGGAGATGCACTTCGTCGAGAAAGGGGGACACCTCATCTCCTATTCCCACCACGACGAAGTTCTGACCGTCACACTGGGATTTTTACTCAAGCACGCGGGCAGGTGAGGCCGGCGGGCCGCAGGGCAGGAAGAGGGAGACGACATGGCATTCTATGATTCCGACGGACTCAAGCTCTATTACGAGGAGCACGGCAAAGGTGATCCGCTCGTGCTGGTGCACGGCTTCGGCGGCGATCGCAGTTTCTGGGTCGACGTGGTGGATCACTACGCCCGCTACTTCCGCACGATCGTCATCGACCTGCGCGGCTGCGGCGAGAGCGACGTGCCCGAGATCGGCTACGCGCCGAAGGAGCTGGCCTTCGACGTCACCCAGCTCATGGATCATCTCGGCCTCGACAAGATCCACTTCAGCGGACAGTCCTTGGGCGGCGCGATCGGCCAGGAGTTCGCCATCGCCTATCCGGACAAGCTCATCAGCCTGTCGTTGCACTCGACCTGGGCGGGCGGGCCGTGCCCGCACATGAAACGGTGGATGGACGTGCGCACCAAAATCATCGCCGAGAACGACCCGATCATGAACGCCGGTACGCGGGCGGTAAGCTTCTTCAGCCCCGAATGGGTCGATGACAACGAGGACCGCCTTGACGCCTTCAACGAGCGCATGGCCGCCAATCCGCATCCCATTACGCAAAAGGGCATCGATGCGCACGGCCATGCGGTGCTGGCGCACGATACGCGCGACCGGGTCAAGCAGATCGCCGCGCCCACGCTGATCACAGTGGGCACCCTCGATCGCGCCACCCTGCCGCGCCAATCGCGTTTCCTGCACGAGCAGATCAAGGACTCGGAGCTGCATTTCGTCGAAGAGGGTGGGCATTTCACGCTGTTTTCCCACCTCGACGAGTTCCTCACCACAAGCTTGGGCTTCCTGCTCAAGCACGCGCAGTCGTGAACCGACGACAGGACGAAACCCCAGGAGGGAGAACATCACCATGATGGACGCCGCCACAATCGCCCGCAGCGCCGAAACGTTGGGCGCCGCGCGCCTCAGCCACATCCGGCTCACAGACGTGCCGCCCGAGTATTTGCCCGATACCGAGGCCGACGCCTACGCCCTGCTCGATGCCCTCGTCGAATGGTTCGCCGGGCATGGCGGCGGCGAGATCGGCGGCTACAAGGTGGCGCTGGTGAGCGCCGGCATGCGTTCGGACCTGAGCGGCGGCAGTGCCGGACTCGGGGTCGATTCACCGATCTACGGCACGATCCTGAAGCAGGAGATCTATCACGAGGTCGCCAACCTGCCCTATCCGGAAAAGACCACGCAGTGGGTCGAAGGCGAATTCGGCGTGCGCATCGGTCGCGACGTGCCGTCCGATCAGGCGCCGTTCACCCGTGAATCGATCGCGCCCTACATCTCGCATTGCATGGCCGGCATGGAGATCGCCGAATGGACGATCAACTATCTCGACTACGACAAGCCGCTCGGCCCGATCGGCATCGCCGACAACGGCTCCAACGCCGCCGGCGTGTTCGGGCCCATGGTCGAGGACTGGCAGGGTCTTGACCTCGCCGCGCTCAACTGCGTCATGACCATCGACGGCAAAGAGGTCGCGAGCGGCAAGGGCTCGGACCTCGACGGCCACCCGCTCGAGGTGCTGGCCTGGCTCGCGGGCAAAACGGCGGACCAGGGCAAACAGCTGCGCGAAGGCCAGTTGATCCTGCTCGGTTCGGTCACGCCGAGCATCGGCTCAGGCACGATCGGCCCGTTCTTCAACGACGCCGCGTATCAGCGCGGCTCCGAAGTGATCGTCCATTGGGACAGCCTCGGCGATGTAAAGGCGATCCTCGCCTGACCCACCGAAACGCGCTCAGAGACACAGAAAAACACCCCGGGGGCAGCCCCGGGGTGTCTCGCGTTGAGTAGACGCCGGTCAGCCGCTGGCTACTCGGCGGCCTCGTATTTCTCGTTGACCTGCGGATCGGCGCCGCGGTCGGTGGCAAAGCCCGTGTCGTATTCCGACAGGAACCAGTTGGTGAGCTGGACTCTCTTGAACTTCCACGCGCCACCCTCGCGCACGTACTCATCCTCGTAATAGCCACCGGCCCAACGCGCCACGTTCTGGTGCGTCGTATGGGGGCGGAAAAAGTACCACTTGCCCGTTCCGATATCGCCATTGACTTCGATAATGGGGTTCATCGAGTAGTGCACCTGGAAGGGCCAGTATTTGGCATTGCTCAGCGCGTCGTACCCCTTCATCTCACCCATGATCTTGCTGCCGAAGGAGCCGTCCTTGGCGAACAGTTTGGCGAAACTGTCACCGTCCTTGAGGTCGGCATAGAGGTTGCACTTGAATTTGAGCTGCTTGATCTCTTCGATGTCCTCCAGCACCTGGATGCGTTTTTCCAGTTCTTCGAGGCTCGCCATGTCGTATCCCTCCCTAGGTTCGAAGTTGATTTTGGCGTGAATTTGATGCGGTTATCTTCGCCGTTCCGATGGCGAAAGGCAACCCGCCGCCCGCTCGAAAACCCGCTCTATTCCTGATCTATGGCGTGCCGAAGCAGGCGTAGGACCTAAGCCGCACTGTCGCCTTCGAGCCGGCGGAAAGCGGCCACGGTGGCATCGGCCAGACGCTCGATGTCGCTCTCTTCCGTGGCGGTGGACAGACAGCCGCCGCCATAGAACGCGATGAAGATTCCCTCGTCAGCCAAGTTATTGGTCAGCTGGATCATCCGCGTCCGCTCGTCCGGCGTCGGGTAGGTATCGCGGTTGTTGTTTAGGTGGCGCCCGTTGAGATGCAGGCGGAAAAGCGATCCCTCGCCCGTCACCTGACCCTCGACGCCGGTGATCTGAAACGCCTGGCGCAGGTTCCAGCGCGCCTTCTCGCCGAGATCGTTGAGCCGGTCGAACGCCTCGGGCGTGAGGAGCTTCATGCACGCTTCGCCCGCCACCATAGTGACCGGATTGGCGCTGAAGGTGCCGCCCTGCGTCACCTCCGGCTTACCCCCGTCATGGCCAAACACGCCCATCACTTCGGCGGAGCCCGCCACGGCGCCGACTGCGAAGCCACCGCCGATGATCTTACCGAGCGCGGTGAGATCTGGCGTCATGCCGAGATAGCCCTGACTGCCCTGCTGGCCACGGCGAAACGCCACCACCTCGTCGAAGACCAGCAGCACGTTGTGCTTGCGCGTGAAACGCTGGAGCATGTCGAGGTAGGACTGGTGAGGCGGAATCAGGCCGATCAAGCTCGAGACCGGATCGAACAGGACCGCCGCCAGGTCTTTGGCATGTTTCTCCAGGATGCGCTCCGCCACCTCGGTTTCGTTGAAGGGAATGACCACGACATCATCGAGCACGCTTTGGGGCGTGCCTGTGGCGTAGGGTACCGAGACCGGTTCGCTCGCCTCGCCCCAGGTCTCCGGCGTCACGCCGGTGCTGACCTCGGCATAGTCGTAGAGCCCATGGTAGGCGCCTTCGCATTTGGCGATCTTGGTCCGGCCGGTGTAGCCGCGCGCCGCTTTGATCGCGTGCATGACGGCCTCGGTGCCCGAGTTCATGAAGCGAATACGCTCGAACGCTGGCACCCGCGAGCACAACAGCTCGGCCAAATTGATTTCGGCCTCGGTCGGCAGTCCGAATGCGGTTCCCTTCCCCAACTGGGCCATGACGGCTTCGGCAATCGCCGGATGCGCATGGCCGTGGATCAGCGAGGTGTAGTTGTTGTTGAAATCGATCAGCTCGTTGCCATCCGCATCGATGATCCGCGCGCCTGAGCCCGAGCGCACGTAAACCGGGTGCGGCGTATGGCTCAACATGGCGCGGCTCGCACCGTTGGGCACCACTTGGCTGGCGCGTTCGTAGAGGGCGGCCGAACTCGGCCGGGGGCTATCTGAATTCATAGGCCAGCTCCCTTCATCGGGTACCTCGAACGATCCTGGTCAGCGTTCCCGCCTACCCTCACTTGCCGCCGCCCATCTCCGCGACGTAGCGAAGCCGCACACGATCGGCGATGACCGCGACGATGAGCATGGCGCCGACGACTATGATCTGCACGTAGCTGCTGATCTGAATGAGGTTCATGCCGTTGGTCAAAAGCGTGATGAAAAAGGCGCCGAGAATCACGAACCCGATACGGCCGATTCCGCCGAACAGCGAGACGCCGCCGATGACACAGGCGGTGATGGCCTGTAGCGGCAACGATTCCCCCAATCCCGCCTCGCCGACGCCGGTACGGGCCGCGAGCAGCACGCCGCCGATTGCCGCGATCAGCCCGCACAACATCATTGCCGTCAAGATAATCAGTTTCGTGTTGATGCCGGACAGCCGCGCCGCTCGCTCGTTACTGCCGACGGCGTAGAAATACCGCCCCAGCCGAGTCCAGGTGAGGACGAAATACAGAATCACGAATAAAACGCCGGTGAAAATCACCGGCACCGGCAATTCAAGAATCGTGCCGTAGGCGAAGACCTTGCTGAACGCCTTGGGCAAGCCATAGACGGGCAGGCCGCCGGTAACGGTCAGCGCCAGGCCGAAGGCCATGGACAGCATCCCGAGCGTCATGATGAACGAGTTCACCTTGAGAAAAGCGACGCCGATGCCGTTGATCAAGCCGATGACCAGTCCAGTCGCCAAACCAGCGGCGATCCCAAGGGACAGGGCAAGCACCAAATCGTCGGGGTTGGAGCCGAGCGATCCGAGAATGACCGAAACTGTCACCACGCTGGTCAGGGCCGCATTGGAGCCCACCGACAGGTCGAAATTTCCCGTCAGCAGGGCCAGCATCTGCCCCATCGCGACGATCGCCAGATAGGTGGACTGGCGCGTCACGTTGAAGATGTTCTCGGCAGACAGAAAGCGGGGCTCGATCGAGCCGAAGAAGACGAAGCCGAACAGCAGAATGAACGGCAGGATGCCGAGGATGATGAACGTCCGTTTGGCGATATTCGCAGCGGTTTCGCGCGTTGGCTGAGCAGTGGTCACCGCCATGCCGGCCTCCCTCTGATCGCCTTTCGGCAGTCGGGTTATCTGGTCGAACCCTTGTCGGCCACACTATACATGATGGCGGTGTGGGGCAAACCCTGAGGCGCGAATCCCGGCCGCGACGAGCGCTGACTCCTTGCCGTTATTCCTCTATGATGGAGTATCTGCCACGCTTGGGCGCAAGCCCGGGGGAATTACATTTCAAGATTCGCGGAAATGAAAGACGGAGGATAAAACCATGAGCGCTACGGCTGAGAGCGTGACACAAGAGGCGGCAAAGGGGACTTTGACCGTCGACGATACGCTGGACGAAGTCAAAAAGCTTCTCGAGCAATACGCGTGGGCCAACCACCCGATGTGGAAATCGCTGATGGAGGGTACGGTCAATGTCGAGCAGTTGCGGGAGTGGGTACGCCAGTACGGCGTGTTCGCCCTTTACAACCACGGCTACCACGGACCGCTTTACGTCAACTGCCCCGATCCCAAAATGCGCGCCATGCTGGCCGAGGTCGTCTACGAGGAAGGCACGGGAAACTTGTACTCGAACGGCAAGCCGCATAACGAGATCTGGTGCCAGTTCGGCGAGGCGATTGGCCTGACGCGCGACGAGATGTGGGGCACTGAGCTCTGTTCAGGCGCCAGGGCGCTCAAGGCGTTTCTGAACGATCGCTGCAACAATAGTTTCATTGAAGGCGTCTCGGCGCTCATGCTGGCTGGCGAAGCGCAGGTTCCGGGCTTTTTCGACAAGCTCGCCAAGAGCCTCAAAAAGACCTTCAACCTCACCGATGAGGACGTCGAGTTCTTCACCATCCACGACATCGCCGACGAGGACCATTCCGGCGCCGGGCGGGAAATTCTTGTTCAGTTCGCACCCAGCGTCGAGGACCGCCGGTTGGTGCTCGAAACGGTCAGGGCTTATCTCGGCATCGAGGACGCGATGCAGACCCAGATTTACGAGCGCATGATGGCAGCCGGCTAACAGGATCCATCGCGGCCGCACCGGTAAATCGTGGCCGCGCCAATAAGATAAAGTACTTGCGGGGCCAATCCGCCCGGCCCCGCATCAAACCCAGTGGGAGGACACTTATGAAAATGTTTAAGTACGCCTTAGGAGTGCTCGGGCTCGTCGTGGCGATGGCTCTCGCCGCGCCGGTACCTGCCGTGGCGGGAGATTCTTGGGGCTTGAATGTGCTCAATACCGACCCGCCGTTTGATTTCGACCAGAAGACGCTCGTCCCGGACACCTACACCTCGATTGAATCGGGCGACGTTTCAAAGAAGTGGCATATCTGCGTTCTGTTGCCGCACGCCACCAACGATTATTGGGTGGCGTGGCTCTACGGCGCCGTAGAGGAGGCCAAGCGCACCGGCATCAAGCTCAACATTCTCTCCGCCGGCGGCTATGCGCACGTGCCGAAGCAGATCGCCCAGCTTGAGGACTGCGTGACGCTGGGAGCGGACGGGATCGTGCTCATAGCAACCTCTACCACGGGCCTCAACTCAGCCATCGAGGCCGCCGTCGACAAAGGCGTCGTGCTGATCGACGCGGGCAATGGCACAACCTCCGATAAGCCGCAGGCCCGCAGTATCGTGTCGTTCCACCGCGTCGGCTACGAAATCGCCCAGTATCTGGCCGCGAAGCACCCGGCCGGTTCGGGCAAGACCCAAGTCCTCTATCTCGGTGGCCCTCCGGGCGCGACCTATATCGAGTTCTTGCACCGCGGTTTCCTGGAAGGAGTCAAAGGCTCCGATCTCGAGATCGTCGCAGAGCTCTTTGGTAAGCCGGATAAATCGACGCAGATGAAACTCGTCGAGGACGGGCTTGTGACCTATCCCGACGTCAAATACATCTGCTGCGACACCGTAGCGGCTGAAGGGGCGCTCGAAATCTTTGCCGAAAAGAAGATCACCGGCATCGGGCTGCTCGGTGGTTACTCCACTCCCGTCATCGAAGACAAGATCAAAGAGGGCGAAGTGATGGCGATGGCGAGTGACGGGGCAGCCGTCTGGGCGCGCATGTCGATCGACATGGTGGTCCAGATTTTGGAGGGCCGGGACATCGTGCGTGACACCACGCCGCTCCCCTTCATCATCGATATGGCCAACGTGAACACCTATGACCGTGGTACCACCCTTGCGCCCAAGGGCTGGGAGCCGATCTGGAAGGTCAACTGACGGCTCAGGGCCGAGCCCACGCACTCGGCCCTTAGAACTCAATCGGCGCGCGCCCTCGACGGTCTTGGGGGCCGCGCCGGTTTTCTTTGGCGTCTTCCGCCCCGTCCCGTCCGCTACATCTTTTGCCAGTCACCCAGCTTTTCGTAGGCGTGGGCCGCGCGGTAGATCGTGTATTCATCGAAATGCCGGCCCACCAGGCTAAAGCCGATCGGCAGGCCGTTGATCTTGCCGCACGGCACAGTCATGACCGGGTGCTTGCTCAGGTTGAAGGGCATCGTGTTCTGGCAGCCCTCGAATGCGCGGGTGACGTACTCCGCCGCCGAAATATCGCGTTTGGGTAAGCGTTTCGGCTTGACCGTGTAGGTCGGGCAGAGCAGCAGGTCGTAGGTCTCGAGCGCCTTGTTGTAGGTATCCCGCAGCTTGCGTGCGAGGTTCATGGCCTTGCAGTAGTAGTGGCCGTGGTAGTAGCGCGACATATACTGCCCGGCGAGCGCGCCGAGCTTGAAATGGTGGGGAAACTCATTTGCCCGCGCCCGCCAACCCGCCATGGCGTCGTTGAGGCTGGTCACGAACAAACCACCATGATTGGTGCCGAATGCGTTCCCCTTGAGCACGTTGTTGAGATAGCCCTCCATGCCGAACGCCATCCAGATATTGACACCCAAACGGTGAATCGGCAGCGAGACCTCCTCGACCTTCACACCGAGCCGGGTGAACTTGCGCGCCGCCGCTTTCACCTTGGCATCGACGTCGGCTTCCGATTCCGGAAAACCGAAGCCCTCCTTGAGGACGCCGATCTTGAGGCCCTTGGCGCTTTCCTTGAGCGCGTTGGTGTATTTCGCGACCTTGACGTCGCCCTGGCGCGGATCGATGCCGTCAGGGCCGGCCAAGACCTCGAGGAACAGCGCATTATTGGCGACGTTGGCGGTCATCGGGCCGGCATGATCGACGTTGAACTCCTGCGACAGGATGCCGGTATAGGGCACCAGGCCGTAGGTTTGCTTCATGCCGTAGTTGCCGCAGGCCGAGGCCGGGATGCGGAGCGAGCCGGCCTGATCGCAGCCGATCGCCATGTCGACCTCGCCGGCCGCGACGAGCGCGCCTGAGCCTGACGAGGAGCCGCCGGCGTTGTAGCCCATTTTGTGCGGGTTATGGACGTAACCGGTCGCGCTGGTGTGGCTGCTGCCGGAGTAGGAATAGGATTCCGTATTCGATTTGCCGACGATCTCCGCCCCGGCATCGAGCAGGCGCGTCACGATCGTGGCATCAACGTCGGGCACATAGCCCTCGAGCACGGAGGCGCCATTCATCATGGGTACGCCGGCGACGCACACCGTGTCCTTGAGCGCCACCTTCTTGCCGGCGAGCTTGCCGCGGCTGCGTCCCTTGATGTGACACTTGGTGATCCAGGCGTTGTATTTGTTTTCTTTGCCCTGCGGACGATAACCCGGTGTGCGCGGATACTTCACTTCGGGCAGGTAGTCGGGAATCTCGTCGAGCACGTCATAGCCGCTCAGCCAGCTCTGGACGAGCGGCAGATAGGCCTCGAGGTCGGCATCGCTGAGTTCGATACCGAGTTCCGCCCCGATGTCACGCAATTGCGCCGGTGTCGGGCGTTTGACCGCCATGGCATCCTCCCCTTCATGCCCGGGCATGGCCGCCCGGCTTGCCGCCGATTAAGGCCATCGCGGCGCAGCCAAGTCAATGGCAGGGCGCGGACAGCGCGTTTGCCCGGTACGCGGTCCGTCGTTACAATCGCAACCTGGAAGCGGCCTAGATCGAGGGGAGCAAATCGACGATGGGCATACGCAAGATCGCCAAGATGGGGAACCCCGTCCTGCTCAGGGTGGCCGAGGAAGTCGCGGATCCCACGGCGCCAGAGATCAGACAACTCTCACAGGACATGCGCGAGACGCTCGAGGACATCGGCGGAGGCGGTATCGCCGCGCCGCAGGTTTACGAGGGCAAGCGCATGGTCGTGTTCCACGTGAGCCCCGACCGTATCCCCGCCGGCTCCGATCTCAAGCCGATCCCGTGGACCACCATGGTGAACCCGGTGCTGACGCCCAACTCCGAAGAACGGATGATGATCTGGGAGCGCTGCCTGTCGATCCCCGGTCTCCACGCCAAGGTCGAGCGGTACAAGGACGTGAATTGCACCTTCCAGACCCTCGAGGGCAAGACCGAATCGCTCGATGCCCGGGATTGGGTCGCCATGATTTTCCAGCACGAGATGGACCACCTCGACGGCATCCTTTACCCGATGCGGATGGAGGATCTCTCCCTGCTCGAGTTCAACGACGAGCCGGGCCGGGTGGCCGAGGACGCCAAGGTGACGCCGGACATGGACCCGCTCTTCGTTGCCATGGCCGAGGCCTGGCCCGGGCGCGAGCGCTGGTCCGGGAACTAGCGCACGGCCTGCCGACCCGGAAAGGGCGCCCTGCCACGGGGCGCCCTTTTTTATCGGACGCGATAGCGGGCGGTGCGATGAGGCGAGAGCCCCTTTTCGCGTTACGGACGGCGAGCCAACTAGTACACAGACGCCCTACGCAGCACAGACTGCGCAAGCCCACGCCGCTTCAACGAACAACACGAAGGCGATGTCCGTCGTGGGGGCTTTTGGAGCCAACAGGAGGATTAATAATGAAGCGTTTGACCTTGATAGCCGCCATGGCCGTGGCGCTGTTGTTTGCTGGCCTTATGCCGGCGAGCGCCGGCGATAGCTGGACGACGGAGGTCCTCAATACAGACCCGCCTTTCGTCCTGGAGCAGACCGGCAACAGGAATTTCGTTCCCGCGACGTGGACCTCGCTGGACTCGAGTGAAATCTCCAAGAAGTGGCATATTTGCGTGCTCTTGCCGCACGCCAAGAACGCGTATTGGGTGGCCTTCCTCTATGGTGCGGTTGAGGAAGCCAAGCGGTCCGGTATCAAGATGAACATCCTGTCGGCCGGTGGCTACCAGTACGTGCCGAAGCAGATCGGCCAGCTGGAGGATTGCGTGACGCGCGGTGCCAACGCCATCGTCCTGGTCACGACCTCGCCGACGGGTCTCAACGAGGCCATTGCCGCGGCGCGCGACAAGGGTATCGTGATCATCGATGCGGGCAACGGTGTGACCTCGGACCGGGTATCGGGCCGCATGCAGGCCTCCTATACCGTGGTCGGCGCGACGCTCGGCAAATACATCGCCGATCGGCACCCGTCGGGCTCGGGCAAGGTCGAAGTCCTGTGGATGGGGGGACCGCCAGGCGCCTCCTATGTCGAGTTCATGACCAACGGATTCCGCGCCGCCATCGAGGGCTCGGACGTCGTGATCGCCAAGGAGATGTACGCGCCGAGCAGCAAGGTCGAGCAGATGAAGCTCGTCGAGGACGGCTTGGTCACCTACCCCGAAGTCAAGTATATCGCCGGCAACGCCAATGCGGTGGAGGGCGCGGTCGATATCTTCGAGGATAAGGGCGTCTCGGATATCGGTCTGCTGTCCGGCTTTCTGACGCCGGGCGTCGAGAAACTGGTAAGGGATGGCAAGGCGTTGGGCGCGGTGACCGATGTTCCGGTGGCCGGCGTTGCGGTCGCGCTCGACATGGCGGTCCGCATCCTCGAGGGCAAGCCGCTTTATTTGGACGCGGCGCCCGAAGCGTTCATGCTCGATGCGTCGAACATCAACACCTACGACCAGCAGAGCTCGCTTGCGCCGGAAGGCTGGAAGCCGATCTGGAACATCGACTAACAGTATTATTCCATGCTGGCGTGTCCCGACTGACGCTGTGAACGCGTCGATCGGGACACGCTGGTTTTACTCAACGTTGTGTGCTTTGCTCTGACCCGACCGGTGCCCTGGGCCCACCCGGCGCCGGCCTCTTCGTGAGCTGCGGTCAGGATCCCATGTCGTCAAATATCCCCCAGACCTCGACAAGGCCTAAAGCGCCGTGGCGGATCAGCGTGGATGTCGGCGGCACGTTCACCGATATGGCGCTGGCTGATACGGAGGGCACGGTCCAGGTCTTCAAGGTCCCCTCGGTGCCGGAGGACCCGAGCCAGGGCGTGCTCGCAGCGCTGGACAAGGCGGCCACGGCCTGCGGCCTCGACCAGACTGAACTAATGGAGAACTGCAGCCTGTTCATGCACGGCTCCACCGTGGCCACCAATACCATGATCGAGCGCAAGGGTGCCAAGGTCGGCCTGCTGACCACCGAGGGGTTCCGCGACAGCCTGGAGATTCGCCGCGGCATTCGCGAGAACCAGTGGGACCACCGCCGGCCGTTCCCGCCCGTGTTGGTGCCGCGCTATCTCCGGCTGCCGGTCCGCGGCCGGATTGAACGCGACGGTGAGGAATCGACTCCGCTGGAGCCGGCCGACGTCAAGGCCGCGGCAGCGACCTTCGCCGAAGAAGGGGTCGAGTCCGTTGCCATTGGCCTGATCAACTCTTTCCTCAATCCGGCCCACGAAAAAGCGTGCGAGGCGATCTTGCGCGAATCGTGGGATGGCGAGTGGATCTCTGTCTCGAGTGACATCGTGCCCATCATGGGCGAGTACGAGCGGATCTCGACCGCCGTCGTTAACGCCTATCTCGCGCCGCCGATCATGCCCTATTTGCGCAACCTCGATGAGCGCTTGCGCGAGCTCGGCCTCAAGAGCCCGCTTCTGCTGGGCCAGAGCAACGGCGGCATGGCGTCGGTCAATCAGGTGGCGCAGCGGCCCGTCAGCCTCGTGCTCTCGGGACCCGCAGCCGGTGTCGGCGCGCTCAACCTCTATGGCCGGTCAGCCGGCACCAACAATCTCGTTTCCATGGAAATCGGCGGCACAAGCTGCGATGTCACGCTGATGGGCGAAGGTGCGGTGCCGGTGATCGATTCGCTGATGGTCGAGGGCTACCACCTCGCCATGCCGGCGGTCGACATTCACACCATCGGCGCGGGCGGCGGCACGATTGCCGGTGTCGATGAGGCCGGTATGCTGTTCGTCGGACCGCAGGGTGCAGGCGCGCGCCCCGGCCCGGCCTGTTACGGCCTGGGCGGGACCGAGCCCACCGTGACCGATGCCCAGCTCGTTCTCGGGCGGCTGCGCCCCGGCCCCTTGGCCGACGGCTCGGTCGCCCTCGACGAAGGACTCGCCCGCACTACCATCGAGCGCGCCGTCGCCGCTCCGCTCGGTATCGACGCTGATACCGCTGCCGCCGGCGTCGTGCGGCTGATCGAGCAGAACCTGCTCCATGCCGTGGAGCGCATCAGCATCGAACGCGGCCACAACCCGCGCCGCTTCACGCTGGTGGCGGCTGGCGGCGCCGGGCCGATGCACGGCGCCATCGTCGGCCGCGCGCTGGGGTGCTGGCGGGTCTACACGCCCCGCCACGCGGGCGCTTTCTGCGCCATCGGCATGCTTCATTCGGATGTGCGCCAGGACTATCAGCAGGTGTTCCTCGCGGAACTCGAAGGCGCCGATCAGGGCGAGGTGGAGCGGCAGTTCTCCGATCTCGAGAATCGGGCGCGCACGGCTCTCCTCGACGAAGGCTTCACCGATAAGACCATCCGCCTGGAGCGGGAATTCGACCTGCGCTATCGCGGTCAGCAATGGCCGGTGCGCGTTGCCATGGGCGAAACCGCGACGTTCGACCCGGCCGCCGTGAAGGCCGCGTTCGAGAACGAGCACGACCGTCTCTACGGCCACATTCAGCCGACTGGCACGGTTGAAATCACCGAACTGAGAGTGGCCGGCAAAGGGTTGCTCGATCCGCTGAAGCTCGAGGCCGGCATACAGTCCAAGGAGGCCAGCGCCCCCTTCGAGCACCGCCCGGTCTACATCAATGAACGGCTGGGAAAGGTCGAAATCCCGATCTATTCGGGCGTCGATCTTCATGTTGGGCAGCGGCTCGCCGGGCCGCTTTTGGTCGAGGAGCAGACCACGACCGTGTTCGTCGGCCCCGATGACGTTCTCGAAGTCGACGCGAGCAATAACTTCGTCATCCACCTCGAACAGGAGGAGGAACGCCGTGTCGCTTGACCCCATCGTTCTCGCCCTGGTGCAGAACCGGCTCGACCACATCTCGCGGCATATGGGATGGATCATGACCCGAACGGCGCATAGCCCCATCTTCAGCCAGGCACACGATTTCTCCTGCTTCCTCACCGATGCCGACGGCATGTTGGTGAGCACGGCCGACGGCATCCCGATCCATACTGGCGGCGGCGGGTTCGCCGTGCGCGCCGTGTTGAAGGCCTTCGCGGGGCGGATCGACGATGGCGATGTATTTTTGCTGAGCGATCCCTACACGGCCGGCGGCAATCACCTGCCCGATTGGGTCATCGCCCGGCCCGTCTTCACCCAGGGCGTGCTCAACGCCTTCGCCTGCAACCGTGCGCACCAATCCGACATCGGCGGCGGCGCGGCCGGGACGTATAACGCGGACGCCACCGAGATCTATCACGAGGGCATTCGCCTGCCGGTTCTCAAGTTGATCGAGGTGGATGAGGTGCGCGAAGATGTCTGGCAGCTCTTGCTGCTCAACAGCCGCACGCCCGATCTCTTGGACGGCGACCTGCATGCCATGATCGGCTCGACCCGCATCGGCGCCGACCGCATCTCCGCCCTCGTCGAGGAGCTCGGGCTCGAAGAGGGGCGCGCCTATCTGGAAGGCATACTCAGCCATGCGGATCGGGTGTTCCGCGCTGCCATCAGCGAGTTGCCCGACGGGCGCTATGAAGCCGAGTCGGTCACCGACAACGACTGTTTCGAGCGTATCGATTACACCGTTCGGGTTGCGCTCACGATCTCCGGCGATGCACTGACCGTCGATTTTACCGGCACCGATCCCCAGATGAAGGGGTTCAAGAACAGCTCGGTGGCGAACACCTTCTCGTCCGTCTGTATGGCGCTGGTCTCATTCCTCGGGCCGGATATTCCGCGCAACGAGGGCACCTTCCGCGGCGTCGAGATCATCATGCCAGAAGGTACGTTGGTCAACGCCCTGCCACCCGCGGCGATGACCATGAACACGGTCTACATTGCCTACGACATCATTCACGCGATCTGGAAAGCGATGTCCGTGGCCGATCCCTCGCGCAGCTGCGCCGGCTGGGCCAAAAACGTCCATCCGGGCACAGCGGGGGGCATCGGCTCCAACCGGCCGTTCGTCACTTATCACTGGAACGCCATGGCCGGCGCCGGCGCGGCCGGCGAGCGCGACGGCTTCAACCAGATCGGGCTCCTGGTCACGCTGGGCGGGCTCACGCTGCCCGACATCGAGGTCTACGAGCAGCTCTATCCGGTGCGGTACCTCCGCTCGGAATTCCGCTGCGATACGGGCGGCCCGGGCGAGTGGCGTGGCGGTACGGGCGTGGACTACGAGGCTGAGGTCGAGGTGCCCGCCGAGTACTCGTTCCGCGGCGAGGGCCTGCATACGCCGTCGGGCTATGGAATTGACGGCGGCGGCTGGGGCAAGGCCGGGTCGATGGAGGTCTTCCCCGAGGACGGCGAGCCGATCGATCCGCCACAGTTTGGCGTCCGAACCTATGGGCCGCTGCGGCTGAAGATCTCGTCGCCGGGTGGTGGCGGCCGAGGCCATCCGTTCGAACGCGATCCGGAGCGCGTGCTGCGCGACGTGCGCGACGGTGTGGTCAGTGGCGAGGCCGCGTCCGAGACCTATGGCGTCGTCATCAATGGCGATGGCAGGTCGATCGACATCGAAGCGACTCAGAAGCGGCGGAGCGAAGCCGCCCACGCCTGAGCGCCATGGCGGCGGAGCCGGAGACCTCCCTGCCACTGGAGTATTTCCGGCGCGCCGATGAAACCGACGATACGCTGTTCTACACCATGCCGCGCCTCGTCACCCATATCGACGAGGCCGCCTGCGAGGCGCTGAGGGACTATTACGCCGAGCTCCTGCCGCCCGATGGCGAATTTCTCGATTTGATGTCGAGTTGCGTGTCGCACTTGCCCGAGGACAACACCTATCGCTCGATCGTCGGTCTCGGGATGAACAAGACCGAACTCGACGCCAACCCACAGCTCACCGACCACGTCATTCACGACCTCAACCGGGAGCCCGCGCTGCCGTTCGACGATGGCGCGTTTGATGCCTGCCTCATCGCGGTGTCGATTCAGTATCTCGTGAAGCCGACCGAGGTATTCGCCGATATCGCACGCGTGCTCAGACCCGGCGCACCGTGCGTCGTGTCTTATTCCAACCGCATGTTTCCAACCAAGGCCGTGGCGGTCTGGCGCACGCTTGACGACGCGCAGCACGCCCAGCTCATCGACATGTATTTTCAACTGTCCGAAAGGTTCGACGAGAGCGAGCCCGTAGACCTCTCGCCTGCGCCGGGCGCGAGCGACCCGCTCTACGCGGTGACGGCCCGGCGCGCGGCGTCCTGACCAGCGCCCGGCCTATTCATCGAAGAACGTGACGAACTCGTCGACCTCCATCCGCTCGGTGCCGAGCGCGTTCTCGGGCGCGGCCTCGTTGATGAAGCCGAGCGACATGCCGCAAACCACGATTTCGCCCTCGGGCACGCCGAGTTCTTCGCGGATGACCCTGTGAAAGGTCGCCCAGGCCGCCTGCGGGCAGGTGTGCAGGCCATAGCCGCGGGCGGCCACCATGATGTTTTGGAGAAACATGCCGTAGTCGAGCCAGCTGCCCTGCTCGAGCCGTCGGTCGATGGTGAAGATCAGGCCGACCGGCGCATCGAAGAATAGGTAGTTCCGCGCGAACTGGCTCTTCATCTTGTCCTTTTCGCCCTTCTTGATCCCCAGCAGCCCATAGAGGTCCCAACCGACCTTGCGACGGCGGCTGAGAAAGGGCTCGGGGAACTCGCCGGGGTAATAGTTGTATTCCCGTTCGTGGGCGTTCGGCTCCTCGTCATAGGCCTTGAGGACGGCCCGCGAGAGACGCTCCTTCGCTCCGCCCGCCACGACGTAGGCCCGCCAGGGCTGCATGTTGGTGCCGCTGGGCGCCCGCGCGGCAACGTCGAGAAGATGCTCCACGAGCGTGCGCGGCACGGGCGTTGCCAGGAAGCTCCGCACCGAGCACCGCGACGTGATCGCCTCATCGATGCTGGCCGCCACGGCAGTGACCCTCAGGTCCGCCGTTGGATTAGCGCTTTCGTCATTCATCGTGCATCACGCGCCTTCATCTACGCCACCGTCTGATCAACCGGGCGAATATACCGTAGCACGGCGCAACGCAAGAGGTTCACCGGCGCCACCATCAGGTCAGGCCCACTGCTACAATGGCCCGCACCCGCCGCACGGCGCATTGCGCCGTATACAGCCTCTCACCGTTGGGATGACTTGAATGGAACATCTCGCTCTTGCGCTCATCGCTGCCCTCATTCTCGCGTTCGGCCTGATTTCGGCGCGCGTCGAAACCAGCGTCATAACTGGGCCGATGGTGTTCGCGCTGTTCGGCTTCGTGGTCGGTCCGGCGGGCCTCGCCTTACTCCCCTTCGACTTCGCAGGCGACGATGTGTACGGGCTCGGTGAGGTGACCCACCTTCTGGCCGGGCTCACCCTCGTCCTCATTCTTTTCATCGATGCCTCGCGCATCGAACTCGGTCTCCTCAAACGCCACCACGATGTGCCCCTGCGCCTGCTCATCGTCGGGATGCCCCTGACGATCATCGCCGGCGCGGCTGTCGGCGCTGTGCTGTTCGATATTCTGAGCTTCTGGGAGGCCGCGGTGCTGGCCGCCATTCTCGCGCCGACCGACGCGGCGCTGGGACAAGCAGTGGTCAGCAACACCTTGGTGCCGGTCCGCATCCGTCAGGCACTCAATGTCGAGAGCGGCCTCAATGATGGTATCGCGCTCCCGGTGATTCTTAATCCTGCTCACCGTTGCCGATGCCGCGCAAGGGCCGACGGCGGTGTCTTATTGGGTCGAGTTCGTCGCGCTGCAACTCATCCTCGGTCCCCTTGTGGGCGTGGCGATCGGCTATGCGGGCGGCAAGCTGGTCACCCTCGGTTCGAATTCCGGATGGATGAATCACGCTTTCTATCAGCTCTCCGTCATCGGCCTCGCGCTGGCGGCGTTCGGCGGTGCTGAGCTGGTCGGCGGCAACGGCTTTATCGCCGCCTTTGCCGCCGGGCTCACCCTTGGCAACGCCATGCGCGGCCATTGCCAACCGCTGTGGGAGTTCGGCGAGGCCGAAGCCCAGTTCATGACGCTGTTGGTCTTTCTGATCTTTGGCGCCTTCATGATCCCGCTGGCGATGGCTGCCTGGGACTGGCCGGTCCTGATTTACGCGGCCCTGAGCCTGACTGTGATCCGCATGCTCCCCGTCGCCATAAGCCTTGTCGGCACGCGTCTGCGGGGGGCCTCGGTGGCGTTCCTCGGGTGGTTCGGGCCGCGTGGTATCGCGTCCATTCTATTCACGCTGCTCGTGCTGGGCGAATCCGCGCTGCCGGGCCGAGACATTATTTTCTCCATCGTTGTTGCGACCGCGTTGCTGAGCATCTTCGCCCACGGATCGACCGCCTTCCCAGGTTCCAGGTGGTATGGCACGCGGTGCAAAATGCTCGGTGCGGACGTCGATGTTCCGGAGAACAAGGCGGTTCCGGAGATGCCGCTGCGCCACGGTTAGCGGGCGGATTTGCGCCTTCTGTGGGTGCCAATGAACGGCGTGCGAGTCTCTGCCGCGCGGCATTGACTCATAGGCCGAGACATGCATTTTTAGCGCCCTGCGGGCGCCGTGAATTCTTTCACGCGGCGAGCTTTTTTTGAAGAGCCTTGGGAAGCACTCATGGCGGAGCAACAATCAGACGACTGGCACAGTGTCGCAGCGACGGGCGATCTCGAGGACGGGGACATGAAACAGATCATCGTCGCCGGTCGACGCATGGCTCTTTTTCGGGTCGACGGTGATTTCTATGCCACCAGCGACGTCTGCACGCACGCTTTCGCCTTTCTCACGCAGGGCTATCTCGAGGACTTCACGATCGAATGCCCGTTGCACCAGGGCTGCTACGACATCCGCACCGGAAAGGCCCTCAGCGCGCCGGTCACTGTGGATATCCCGACCTTTCCCGTCAAGGTGGACGGCGAGGAAGTCCTGATCGCCTATACCCCGCCGCCCAAGAAGGAAGAAGCTGCCGATTAGCGTCGCAGGGCTCACGCCCCCTCCGAGCTTCGTCTCAGCGCTTGGCCAGATCGGCAAGCTTGACACCCGGATCAGCCAACTCATCGGCCCGCACGGGTTTTTTCTCGGCGATCATGCGCCGCGCCGGCCGGATGTCGCGCGGGTTGTTGATCGCGTTGGCACCGACTAGCAGGCCGCCCTCGAGATAGAATAGCGTGAAACTCCCCGCGGCCTCGCCCGCGCGACGAATCAAGGCATCCCAGCGCTCCGGGGCGCCGGTGATCTGCAGGTTGATGTCGTACTGATCGGACCAGAACCAGGGAATCTCGGCATAGGGCGTCTCGCCGCCGAGCATGACCTGTGCCACCGCGATCGCCTGGTTCTGCGCATTCTGCCAGGATTCGAGCCGCACGCTCCGGCCAAGCAGCGGGTTGAAATGGTTGGTCACATCGCCCGCCGCGAAAATCCTGTCATCATCGGTGCGCCCGAATTCGTCGACCCGCACGCCATTGTCGAGAGCCAGGCCAGCCTCGGCGGCCAGCTCGGTGTTCGGCACGACGCCGATGCCGATGACCACGATATCGACCGCCAACCGCTCGCCGTCGGCGAGAAGCACCTCGCGAACACGCCCCTCGCCCTCGATGGCCTCGACCGTCATCTCGGTGAGCACGGTCACATCATGACGTTCATGCAGGTCGCGAAAGTACGCGCTCATGTCGGACGCCACCACGCGGTTGACGAGAAGCGGCGCCACCTCGACGACGGTGACCGTGGCACCGAGCTTGGTCGCGCTCGCCGCCACTTCAAGGCCGATGTAACCGCCGCCGATGACCAGGACGTGGCGGCCCGGCGCGGCGTGCTCGCGGATCGCCAGGGATTCGGCGATATCACGGAGGTAATGCACGCCGGCAAGATCGCCGCCCGGCAGGTCGAGCCGGCGCACCCGCGCCCCGGTGGCGAGCATCATCTTGTCGTACGCCAGGGCCGTCCCATCGCCGAGGAGGACCGCGCCGCCCGCGCGATCGATGGATTGGGCATGGGTCTCGAGCCGGAGCGTGATGTCCTGCTCGGCGTAAGCCTCGGCCGTGTTGATGTAGGTGTCCGCTATCTCGCTCTCGCCAACCAGCAGACCCTTGGAGAGCGGCGGGCGCTCGTAGGGGATGTAGGGCTCCTCGCCGATGATCGTGAGGGGGGCCGCGTAACCGCCGCTGCGCAGCGCGAACGCCGCGTTGCCGCCCGCCTGCCCTCCACCGACGATGACGATGCCGGTCTCATTCGCCATGGTGCCGTCCGTCAATCATTCCCTCCGATCCTCCTGGATCACGCGAAGCCGTCAAGCAGTGTCGCGACCGCCACGTGCGCTTAGATCGGTTTGGCGAGAAGGGTCGGAATCGAATAGGTATCGACGATGACGACCTTCTCCTTGAACCTGGGCGTGCCATTCTCGAACACGACGCGGTCGTCGTAGGAGCCAACGCTGAACAGCCGCGTCTCACCCTCGAGATTGGACTGGTAGACGGCGTAGTTCGTTTCCACCGCGTAGACGCCATGCTCCTCGCCGACAATGCGGATATTGCTGATGAGATGGCGCGGGGTGTGGAGGTTGTATTCGTTGGCCTCGCGGAGTGAAACAATGCGGTCGACCAGCATCTTTTTGTTTTCACACAACACGATGATGCCGGGCAATCCCTGATCGATGTTCTCGCGCGGCACCACCTTGTAGATGCAGTCGTCGGTGAAGTGCTCGAGCCACTTGTCGTAGTCGTCGCGATCGAGAAGAGCGACGTAATTGCTCAAGAGATCGGAAATCGCCTCGCGCACCTCCGGTGCCGTCATGTCACGACCCCCGATCCGCGCCTTATCGCACCGCGCCGTCCGGCTCGAAGCCCATTAGCTCGGCGTAATAGGACCAGAAGCCGCGAATCGCGATGTCGGCGATATGGGTCTCGAAATCATGCATCTCGCCGCCGCCGCCCATTTCGACCACGGCATAGGCGTCCTGCTCGCGCCGGCTCGAGCGATGGACGATTTCCACCGCCTCGCCATCCTCCATCGAAATCAGGCCCGCCGGCCCGACCAGGTTGCCCTGCATCACGCGGTGGTGGCTCAATGATTCGTCGTCGTCGGCGTAGCCGAACAGCGCCCAGAACAGCTCGAACTCGTCCAACGACTTGGTGCGAATCTGGCGCGTCGCCAGGCTGTTGCGGATTTGCTGGAAGGTGACGTTGGGAAACACCGAGCAGATCGACAGGCTGATGCCGTCGTCGAAGTCCGGCCGGTAGGTCACGAAGTCCGGGTCCTCGAGCACGAGATAGCCTTCGCGCACCCGATTATCGCGGTACTGACGGTGCGCCTCCTCGTCATCATCGGCTCCCTCCACCAGGTACGAGATGTTGTGGCGGTGGCGCGGGTCCATCTTGCCGCCGCCGAACTGAGTCACCCGGGCGATGCCGAAGGTCCTCTGGAACTCGTGCAGCAGGCTGCCGTGGTACATGTCCCGTACGTTCTCGTTATAGAGCTTCCAATTGCCGAAGATGCGCTGGCGCTGATAGCCGAGGATACGCACCGGGCGGTTGAACACCCGCGCGAGGTGATGGGCGTGGGTCGGGCCGAGATAATCGACGAGTGGCTCGGTCTCGTCCGAGAACGTGCCGAAGATGACGCCGTGATAGAGCGCGACCTTAAGTTTCCTCAGGCCGTGCTCGGCGAGATCGAAATCGTCGGCGAGCCCGCCCTTGCCATCGACGCCGCGGCGAAACGGAATGCCGATCAGGTTGCCCTCGAGATCGTAATTCCAGCGGTGGTAGATGCAGGTGTGGTCCTCGACGTTGCCGTACCCCTCGCGAATCACGGTGGCGCCACGATGGGCGCATCGATTAACGAAGGCGTAAACTTGGCTGTCCTTGCCCCGGTTGATGACCACCGGCGTGTCACCGACGAAGATCGTGCGGAAATCACCTGGGTTGGGAATCTCCGCTTCGAGCCCGAGATAGGACCAGGTCGGACCTCGGAAGATCTTCTCCTGCTCCTGATCGTAGATCTCACGATCATGATAGAGCGCAAAGGGCACGCGCGAATAATCGGGCTTCGGGAAAACCACGTCGCCGGTGTATGCCATCCTGACCTCCGTGCATGGACCGTGCGCCAACTTAGCGGACGGCACCTTCGGGCTCAAAGCCCATGAACTCCGCGTCATAGGACCACAAGCCGCCCACCGCAATATCGCTGACCGGGCAGGCGTTCGCCGCGCCATCTTCCATCGAGATCAGTCCAGTCAGGGGGGGCGCAGCACCTCACCACGGCAGCGGCGAGCCGTCATACTCGATGAACCGGCCGTTGTCGGCCGGGCCGAGGCCGGCGATCACCTGGCGCATGCTGGCGATCGCCTCAGGCGCGTCCATGTAGGCCGTGGGCCCGCCCATGTCGGTCCTGATCCAGCCCGGATTCATGGCAATAGCCGTGATGCCCTCCGATTCGAGCTCCGATGCTATCGTTTTGATGACCGAGTTCAAGGCCGCCTTGGTCGAGCGATAGAGGTAGGCCGGGCCGCGATGTTTGAAGGCGTACTCTTCGGGATAGGTGTGCGCCATGCTACCGAGCGTGCTGGTGATGCCGATGACGAGCTTGCGCTCGCTGCGCAGGATCTGGTCGAGAAAACTCTCGACGATCTTGGCCGGCGCCATGGTGTTGACGCGGAACACCTCCACCCAGGCCTCGTAGTCTAACACGCCGAGGCTCGAGCCCTTGCGCTTGCCCGTCTCGTCCGGTTCCATGGCGAGGCCCGCGTTGAGAAGTACGACGTCGAAGGTCTCGTCACGCAGCTCCTCGGCCAACGCGTCGACCGCGTCGAAGTCCGCTACATCGAGCTTGTGAACGCGCACATCACCTTCGAGCTTTTTCAACGCATCCGCCCGGTCCGGAGTGCGACAGGTGGCATAGACCCGCCAGCCGTCGGCCGCGTATTGCTTGGCGAACTCGAAGCCGATGCCGCGGTTCGATCCGGTGATGAAGATGCTCGCCATGTGAATCCCTCCCTCAGGCCGGCACGCAGCCGCCGCACCCTGCCGCCGCTAGGTTAGGGGGGCACGCGGATGCTGGCAACGGCTGCGTGCGTCCGGCCCAGCCGTTGCGGTTAGGGTTAATACCAACTAACCTCGGGGTAGCGACGGTTCCTTACGGGATAAAAGGGAACGGGGTAAGGCACTGAGCGCCAAAGCCCCGGCTGCCCCCGCAACTGTAGGCGGTGAGCAAGCGTCCATACGAGGCCACTGGGAAACCGGGAAGGCCGGACGCCACGCTACGACCCGCAAGCCAGGAGACCTGCCGTCGCGGGCGTCGCCCACCGGCGGACGGGGAATTTTCGCCGGGACGGATCTCCGTGAGCGGTGACGCAGGAAGCTGTGTTGTTGTGACCGGGGAGCCGTGGGCATGTCCCTCCAATCCAGTCCCCAATGGCCATCCCGCCCGCACGTGGGATCGGGCGTTCACCCTGTCGGCGACCAGCTTCCGTTTCGCCGGGCGGAGGGGCTCACCCTCCGTTCGTTCGACCCAACGTGGTTCAAATGGAGCAAGAACGGAGAGGATCATGACACGACAGGCTATGAGAGAGGAACAAGTTGGATACTGGCGTAGAGCGGCCCAAGCCATGCTCGTTGTGGCGTTTCTCGTCACGCTGGAGCGCCCCGCGGTGGCGCAAGGCACGGGCGGCGTGATACCGCTGCCCGAGGTCGTGGTCACGGCGGCGCGGATACCCCTCCCCGCCGACCGGATCGGCAGCGCGATCACGCTCATCACTGCCGAGGACATCGAGGAGCGCCAGGCCGCGCTGGTCGAGGAGGTCCTGCGCGATGTGCCCGGCCTCGCGGTGACACAGACCGGCAATCTGGGCTCCTTCACCGAGGTGCGGATTCGGGGAGCGGAAGGCAACCATACGCTGGTGCTGATCGACGGCATGGAGGTGAGCGACCCGGGGCTCGGGTCGAATTTCGATTTCGGCGGACTGCTCACCGATGGCATCGAGCGCATCGAGATTCTGCGCGGGCCGCAAAGCACGCTCTACGGCGGCGATGCCATGGGTGGCGTGATCAGCATCATCACCAAGAAAGGCGATGGCCCCACCGTGGCCACGGCGCGCACGGAAGCCGGCTCCCTCGACACCGCCCGCGCCTCGGCCCATATCTCGGGCTCGACCGAGCGCTACGCCTTCAGCTTGACCGGCAGCCGGTATCAAACCAACGGCATATCCCAGGCCGACGAGGATAACGGCAATCCCGAGACCGACGGTTACGAGAACGAGACCGTGGTCGCATCGGGGAGCTACCGGGTGAACGACCGCCTCAGCCTGGAAGGCGTAGCGCGCCTCGTCGACTTCTCCGTCGAAACAGATCCGCAGGAGTTCGATCTCGCCACCTTCACGTTCGAGAAGCCGGCCGACGGCGACCAGCGCACCGACGCGCTGGAGCGCCAGGGCATCGTGCGGGCGCGTCTCGAGCTCTTCGCCGGTCGTCTCGAAAACATCGTGAGCGCGCAGAAGACCATCCGCTACTTCAAGACGATCCAGGACGGCGCCATCACCTTCGTCTCCGATGCCGACCGCGCCAAGCTGGATTACCAGGGCAATTTGTACCTTGGCGAGGCCCATACCGTGGTGGTGGGCGCCGAAACCGAAAAGGAAGAGATCGATACTAGCTCCCAAACCGCCACCGACGAGGAAATCCAAGGCTATTTCGCGCAGTATCTGGTGAGCCCGCTCAGCGGGCTCGATCTCTCCGCCGGCATCCGGCTCGACGATCACCAGTCGTTCGGCCGCGAGACGACGCACAGGCTCACCGGCTCCTACCTCCTCACGCGTACCGGGACCCGCGTCAAAGGCTCCTATGGCACCGGCTTCAAGGCGCCGACGCTCACCGATCTCTTTGGCCTGTTCGGCAACCCCGCTCTCCAGCCGGAAACAAATGACGGCTGGGACGCGGGCTTCGTGCAGTCGCTATGGGGCGGTCGGGCCTCGCTCGAAGTAATCTATTTCAGCAACAAGATCGACAATTTGATCCAGTTTATCGCACAGCGCCTCATCAACACGGGCCAGACCGATACCGAGGGAATCGAGAGCGCGCTCGGGCTACGCATCAACCCCAACCTCGCCGCCACGCTGGCCTACACCTGGACCAACTCGAAGGACTTGGCCACCGGGCTCGAACTCATTCGCCGCCCCCGGCACACGGCCAGCGCGCACGCCACCTGGGACTTTCGGCCCGACGCCCAGGCGAGCTTCGGCGTGCGCTACGGCGGCGAGCGGGACGACCGCGACGACCGCGACTTCACCCTGCCGGTGGCGATTCGCCAAGTGACGCTCAGCAGCCACACCCTCGTCGATCTCGGCTTGTCCTATCAGCTCAACGAGCGCTTCCGCCTGGTCGGCCGCGTCGAGAATCTGCTCGATGACAATTACGAGGAACTGGTCTATTACGGCAGCCACGGGATCTCGGCTTATGCGGGCGTGCAGGCCACCTTCTAGCGGTCGCGGGCGCCGCTGGTGGCTGGCCCTGCTCGTTGCTGCGGCCTTCGCCGGTGCGAGCCCAAGCCACGCCAAACCCGAGCGGGTTGTCTCGCTCAATCTGTGCGCCGATCAGCTTCTTCTCATGCTGGCGAAGCGCGAGCGCATCGCCTCGGTCACCTATCTATCGTCCGATCCACACACCTCCTATATGGCCCCGGCCTCGCGGGGTCTGCACGTCAACCACGGCCGGCTCGAGGAGATTCTACCGCTTGATCCCGACCTCGTGCTGACCGGCCGGTTCTCGGCGCGGACCACCGCGGCGCTTCTTCGCAAGCTCGATTACCGGGTGGTCGAGTTCGGTATTCCGACCGATTTCAGCGGCATACGCAGCCAGTTGCGCCGGGCCGGCGCACTGCTGGGCGAGCCGGACAAAGCGAAGGCCCTGATCGAGCGCCTCGATCGGGAACTCGCGGCCGCCAGATCGGACATCCCGCCAGACCCGCCGCTCGCCGTGATCTATCGTCCCAACGGGTTCACGGCCGGGCGGGGAACCCTCGAACACGTCGTTCTCGAGGCGGCGGGCCTGCGCAACTTGGCGGCCGAGGCCGGAATGATGGGTTATGGCCGGTTGCCGATCGAGAACCTACTCGACGCCGATCCGGACATCCTGGTGTTCGGGTCCGATGAGTCCGGCCCGCCGTCTCTCGCCGAGGCAACCTTGCGCCACCCCGCATTGGACTCGGTCCGCGAGACCGCCAAACTCGTCATCCTGCCCGATAACCTGTGGCGGTGCGCGGGGCCGATGGTGGCCGACGCGGTGGCGCGCCTGCGCGCCGCAAGACAACCATGAGCCTGCGCGACGCCCATCGCTCCCATGCGCGGCTGCTCGCCCTGTTGGCGATCATGGTCGCCTTGTTGTTCATCGTCTCCATCGGCGTCGGCGATATCTGGCTGTCCTGGCGGGACGTCGCCGCCGGACTGTTCGACGGCGAGTCATCGATAGCGGCGCTTATCGTGCGCGAGATCCGGCTGCCGCGCACGCTTCTCGCGGTGATGGTAGGGGCGACTCTGGGCCTCTCCGGCGCGGCGTTGCAGGGCCTCCTACGCAACCCGCTCGCCGATCCCGGCATCATCGGGGTCTCGAGCACCGCAGCGTTGGGCGCCGTGATCGCGCTCTATTTCGGGCTGAGCCAGATCGTTTCCTGGGCGCTGCCGGTGGCCGGGTTGATCGGTGCCGGTTTGGCGGTGACCCTCATCCTCGTTCTCGCCGGCCGCGATTCGAGCGTGCTCACGCTCATTCTCGCCGGTGTCGCCGTCAACGCCTTCGCCGGCGCGCTCACCGCGCTTGCCGTGAACCTCGCGCCGAGCCCGTTTGCGGCGATCGAGATCGTGTTCTGGCTGTTGGGCTCGCTCGCCGACCGCAGTTTCGATCACGTATGGCTCGCGCTCCCGCTCACACTGGTGGGCTGGGTTCTGCTGGCCAGCGTCGCCCGCCCGCTCAACGCGCTCACCCTCGGCGAGGACACCGCTCAGTCCCTCGGTTTCAACCTCCGGAGCGTGCGGCTTCGCGTCGTTGTGGGCTGTGCCTGCGCCGTCGGCGCCGCGGTGGCGGTGAGCGGCAGCATCGGCTTTGTCGGTTTGGTCGTGCCGCACCTGTTGCGCCCGTTCGTGGGCCATGAGCCCGCGCGCCTCCTGTTCGCCAGCGCGCTCGGCGGGGCGGCGCTCCTGCTCGCCTCCGATATTGCGATTCGGCTGTTCTGGGCGGGGCCCGAGCTCAAGCTCGGCGTGGTCACCGCCCTCATCGGCGCGCCGTTCTTCCTCAGCCTGATCGTGAGGACACGGAGGACGATCGCGTGAGTGTGCTCACCGCCGAGAATGTGACCGTGCGTTTCGGCGACCGAGAGGCCGTCCGCCAGGCCTCGTTCGCCGTGAGCAGCGGCGAATTGATCGCGCTGATCGGTCCCAATGGGGCCGGCAAGACCACGCTCCTGCGGGCGCTCGCCCATCTCGTGCCGCGCACGGAGGGCCGCGTCCTCCTCGACGGCACCCCGATCGAGACCATGCCGCGCCGCGCGCTGGCCCGCCACCTCGGCTACCTGGCGCAAAGATCGATCGCCCATTGGCCGCTCAAGGTGCATCGGCTGGCCACCCTCGGCCGCCTGCCGCACCTCGAGCCCTGGCGGCACCCCACCGCGACCGACGAACGGGCGATCGAAAATGCCATGCGGGAGGCCGATGTGCTGCACCTCGCCGAGCGCTCGATCAGCACGCTCTCCGGCGGCGAACAGGTACGGGCCATGCTCGCCCGGGCGCTCGCAGTCGAGCCGCGCGTTCTGCTGGCCGACGAGCCCATCGCGGCGCTCGACCCCTACCACCAGCTCCAGGTCATGGAGTTTTTCGCCAAGCTCGCCACGGGTGAGCGGGCGGCCATTGTCGTGCTCCACGATCTCACGATGGCCATGCGATTTTGCCAACGCCTTATCCTTCTCAACGAGGGCCGCGTGCACGCCGACGGCCCGCCCCGTGAGGTGCTCACGCCCGCGACGCTGGAGGCGGTCTACGGGGTGGCCGCCAAGTTTGGCGAAGGTGCGGACTCCTTCGTGCTGCCGTGGCAACGGCTCACGCGCGAGCAGCACGGCCGGGCCGCGCCATGATCGCTCGGCGCCTGCGCGGCCTGCGGTTGACCGCCGTAGTCTCGCTGCTTGCGCACGCCGCCGCGCTGACCGCCGCCTATGCGCTCATCGAGTGGCGGCCCGCGCCCGAGCCAATGGTGATCGCGGTCGAGTTGGTGGCCGGGGCGAGCGAGGCGGACGAGCCCGACACCCCTCCCCTGCCCACACCCGACCGGCGGTCCTCGCACCGCCAAATCATCAACGCCCCGTCCCCGGCGTCCCCGGCGTTGCCCGTCGACACGCCCGAGCGCGCACCCCGGCCCGTACACGAAGAAGCAACGCCATTACCAAATCCGGCGCCTCAAACGCAAACCGCGCGGATGGAGGAGGCCCCCGCCACGCCTGCCGGTCGCCCCCTGCCGCCGCTGCCCCTGGCGAAGCCCATGTATGTTCCCGACGCCGCGGTCGAGATCGAGATCGGTGCGGCCTCTTTGGGCGACGAGCCGTCATCGCCCGAAGCGCCCGCGATCGCATCGCCCCCCGCCGCGAGGGCACTCAAGGGCGAGAAGGAGATATCCACGCCCGAACGGGGCCCGCGCGAGGGCAATGCAGAACAAGCCGCGCTAGCACCGAAGGGAGGCCGCATCGGCCAGAGTACGCTCATTTCGATGCCCGGCAATCCGCGGCCGCGCTATCCCTTGATCGCCCGCAAGCGGGGTTATGAGGGTCGGGTGCTGTTGACCGTTCAGGTCGCCGGAAGCGGCCGGGTGGCGGATATCGCGATTGCCAAGAGCAGCGGGTACACCCTGCTCGATGATGCCGCGACGGACGCGGTGCGGCGCTGGCGGTTTCGCTCCGCTTCCGGTGGCGAGAGCCCCGTCGACACGATTGTCGAGGTTCCTGTAACCTTCAGACTGGAGGACACAACCGCGACACAACCATGACCGAGGACCCGGCCGCATTGATCCGGCGTTACCTCGCCGATCTCGATTGCGGCTGGGCGATCGGCACCTATGGCGCGATCGCCGAGTTCGTGCGCGATCCCGGGGAACCTGAACTTCTCTCCCAACCCGAACAGCTGAGCTTGGCCACCGCGCGCGGCGCGCTCCGTCTCGAGCCGCCGCTCGAGGCTGCGGTCATCGCTTATGAGACTCTGACTTCACGGCGCAATGGCTGGACGCACGGCCTGGCCTTCTGTTTGCCTGCCGAACAAGCGCGCAGCCATCGCCGGGCGCACCTGACCGAGATCGGGCCCGACAACGAGCCCGTGTTGGAGGCGGACCGTGGCGCCATTCTGTTCGATATCGGCGCCGGTGCGCCCCACATCGATGCCTGGATCCGAACCCGGGATTCGGCGTTGATCGCCGGTCTCCGGCAAGAGTGTGGCCGCGCCATTCTGACCGCCGGCGATCGCGCGATGGAATTGATCAAGCGGGCGAGCCCGCACCGCGTCTTTCGGTCCGCCTTGGGCCGCCTGGAAGTCTTTCAGGCCATTGGCGCGGCGGGCCCCGCCGTAGTTCCGGATGGCCCTCACACGCACGTGTTGCCCGATCTCCTGGCGCTCGGCGTGACGCACGCGGAGGACGTGCCGATCCCGACGGGCCAGCAGCCCTGCCTCTGGCTCTTCCCACCCCACCCGACGACCGACCCGCGGGGGCATCCCAAGCCGTTCGATGGCGAGCAGCACGTGCGGTTTCAGCGCCTGCTCGCGGCCTATGGCGATGCCGAGTACAGCCGCGAGAAAGGGCGAGTCTTGGCGGCGGTCCAGCGCGGTCAGCCCCCGCACGATTACGCGCCGCCGTCAACGGCGCTCGGGCTCACCGCGCTCCGCGTGGCCTTGCGCCAACTCGCGCACGAGAAGCCGGCGAGCCAAATCGTGGCGGACTGGCGGGACGCCTTCGACAAGACCAGCGCCGACGAGCCCGATCACTGAGCCGGGAGCGCGCCCGGCCGACTTCACGCTTTCTTGACCGGACGCACGGCCGGGCAGAAAGTAGGCTCGCAGCCGGAAAGACCAACAGAGGACCAATCAATGATCAAGGCCTGCAGGATCCTCGCGCTCGTCATGTTGATCGCGGGTTTCGGCACATGGCAAGCCCATGCGGCGCCAGAGCGGGTCAGCGTGACCGGCGAAATCATCGATACCTGGTGCTACGTGACCGAGATCATGTTTGCGCTCGGCACGGCCCATCATCAGTGCGCGGTGTGGTGCGCCGTGGGCGGCATTCCCGTCAGCATTCTCGGAGAGGACGGCAAGGTCTACGTCATCCTGAAGATCGAGGACGAGGAGACCAATGTGGCGAATCCGCGGATCGTAAATATCCAGAGTCAAATAGTCACCGTCGACGGCGACCTCTACGAGCGGGACGGCGTCAACTACCTGATCGTCACCGAGGTCGCGGACAACCACGGCGTCGTCAACCTCACCCACGAAGAATACGGCATCCAGCCGTTCGGGGAGTGAGCCATGACACGCACGCTCATTTCCGCAGCGATTGTTGCCCTGGTGCTGGGCTGGGGTTCCGTTCAAGCGGCCAACGAATGGGGCATCGAGAACGAAGAAATCCTCCGCTTCGAGGGGGTAATCGTGGATGTCCTCTGTGAGCTGACCGGTGACTGCCCGGCCGACTGCGGTGCCGGCAAGCGCCAGCTCGGCGTGTTGAAGGACAGCAGCGAGCTCATACTGGTGGTCAAGAACTTCGATGCCTTCGCGGGCGCCGTCGACGACCTCAAGGACTTCTGTGGCCAAAGAATCACCGCCGATGGGCTCTATATCGACGATCCCCTGATGCCGATGTTCGTGTTGCAGTTCAAGCGGCTGGCGCCCGACGGCAAGTGGAGCCGTGCCAATTGGTTCAGTCGCGACTGGGCCCAATCACAGGGCAAGGCGCGCGACAGCAGCGAGGCCAGGTCCTGGTTCCGCCACGATCCCGCGGTCAGGGCGCTCATCGGGCGGGACGGCGTGTTCGGAATTCCCGGGCTCGAGCTGGAGGAATAAGGAGAGCCGCTTGCGTGGTTTGCATGGCGCGAGTGCTCTCGCCGCGCTCGTCACCGCTGCCATGTTGTTCGCCTCCACCCCCGACGCGGCGGAGGATGATTTTCCGATTCTTTTCGGCGGCCCCTTCAAGCTCATCGACCATACCGGAGCGGTGCGGACAGACGAAAGCTATCGTGGTCGTTTCCTCATCGTTATGTTCGGCTACACCAACTGCAATGATGTCTGTCCGCTGGGTCTACAAACGATCGCGCGCACGCTCGATTTACTCGGCGAGGACGCACAAAGTGTCCAGCCCTTGTTCATTACAACGGACCCGAAGCGCGACACGCCCGCGGTGCTAGCCGACTACGTCAGCCGTTTCCATCTGCGGATCGCCGGCCTGACCGGCAGCGAGGCCCAGATTGCCGCCGTGGCACGCGCTTACAAAGTTTTCCGGCGGAAGATCGTCCTCGAGGGGGCAACGGGCAACGAGGACTACCTCGTCGATCACTCGTCCATCGCCTACCTGATGGGACCCGAGGGCGAGTTCCTCAGCCTGTTCCCGTACAACACGGCGCCCGAATTCATGGCCGAGGCGATCGAGCGGCACTTGAGCCGACACGCGCTCTAGACCGGACCGCCCGAAACCGGTTAAAGCTGTGCCGGTGCGCGGGCCCGCGTTTGGGCAGATTCACCGATGATCGTGGCGTTCACCCTCCTCGTGATCTCGCTTGGTCTCGCCGCCTTGCTCGGCTATGCCGCCTACCGCGGCTAACGCCTCAGCCATCCCGCCGCCCTCACCTCTTGCGTCTTCCCGTGTCCTCCCGGCTCAGTCACGGACGAGACGGAAACCGACCAGAATATGATTGAGCGCCTTGGGCCGGCTATGGCGGGCGGCAGGGCGGCAGACGCCGCAACCCTTGTCGTCCCACGAGCCGCCCTTGACGATGGCGCGCCGGGTGCCCGCCTCGCTCGCCGTCCACTCAAACACCTGGCCGGCGGCGTCGAGCAGCCCGAACGGGCTCGCGCCGCCCGGGTAGCCGCCCACCGGCACCGTGTCAAACGGCCCGGCGTCGTGGCTGTTGAGGCGCGCCGGATCGAAATCATCGCCCCAGGGAAAGTAACGCCCGTCGGTGCCGCGCGCCGCCTTCTCCCATTCCTGCTCGCTCGGCAGGCGCCAGCTTGCGCCGGTCTCAACCGACAACCAGGCGGCAAAGGCTTTCGCATCGGCGTGACTGACGAGAACCACGGGATGGTCCTCCCGACCCGTTGGCGGCCGGCCTTCGCGCCAGGCGTGACGCCGGGTGCGCTCCCAGGGATGGATCAGGCGATAGCCCCGCCAGGTCTCCGCATCGACGTCCGGCGCCGGGTGGCCCGTGGCCGCGACGAACGCCGCATATTGGGCGTTGGTGATCAAACTCGCCGTGATGGCGAAGGCCGGGGTCTCGGCAGTCCGGCGTGCGGGCTCGGAATCGTACCAGCCGCGCTGCCGGGTGATGTCGTGGCCGTAGGCGGCCTCGTCGAGCCGGTATCCCGCCTCCCGCTCGGCCTGGTCCGAACCCACAATGAACGGGCCGGCGGGGATGTGGATGAGCGCAGGGACGAGCACGGCGGGGACCGATTCACCGCGTGCGGGCTTGGGCCCGAATCCGGGTGGTCCCCATGCCAGAACGAGAATGAACAAAAGGGCCAAGGCGCGCATGCCTGACGAGTGTGCCATAACCAATCGCGGCGTGAAAACGGCGCACGCGCAGGCTACGCGCGTCCTACGCAAAAATTACTGTCCGGCGTGGCGGGACAACGGCTACGCTCGAGTGAGCCCCGCCACCGCGAACACCACAGGCAGGCCATGAAGAAATTAAGCCCCCTCGCCACATTCGCCGCGATCCTCGCTGTGGTGTGGCTTCTGACTACCGCTGGCGCGCCGTCGTTGGCCGGCAACGCCACGCCCCATCCCGGAACGGTGAAGATCGAGACGCCGCATCCGTTCAACGAGCTCTGGCAGCGGCTCGAGCAGGCCGTCAAGGACAACAACATGGGCATCGTCGCGCGGGCCAGCGCCAGCAAGGGCGCGGCGGGGCGCGGACTCACCATCGCCGGCAACGCGGTCATCGGGGTCTATCGCAACGACTTCGCCGTGCGCATGCTCGAAGCGAGCGTGCCAGCCGGGATCGAGGCGCCGCTCAGGTATTACGTGACGGAGAATGCCGACGGCACGGCGAGCCTCACCTACCGAAGGCCGAGCGCGGTCTTTGCCCCCTACGATGAGCCCGAGCTCGACGCCCTCTTCGAGGCGATTGCGAAACAGGCCACGCAGCCCTGAAGACGTGAAAATTTCGCTTGGTCCGGGCCGGTACGCGCCTCACGCAAGTGTGATTTCGGGCACTTCACGTCGTGCCTTACGCTCATTTCGCACTGAAGGCGGCGCTCACCCCTTCGCGGGGTGGCTTGGTCCCGTCACCGATGGTACAAAGACGAACTGGGAGCGGTGTGAAACCGCCAACAGGAAGCAACCTGCTGCCAGGAGGAGACGACCGACGATGAAACGATGGAACGAAAAGCTGCTGTCGACGACGATCCTGCCCGCGGTCCTTGTCGCTGGCATCGGCGTCGGTGGCGTTGCCCTGATGGCAGAGGTGAATCCTGCGCCCGCGCAGGCCGCCAGCGCGTGCGGCGCCTGCAACCCGTGTAACCCGTGCGCCGCGAGCGCATGCAATCCGTGCAATCCTTGTGCAGCGGCGGCCTGCAATCCATGCAACCCGTGCAATCCCTGCGCGGGCGGCGCCGCGGCGGCGAGCAACAAATGTGCGGTCCCGCGGCTCATGACGGCGTCGCTTTGCAATCCGTGCAATCCATGCAACCCGTGCGCGGCCAGCGCCTGCAATCCGTGCAATCCGTGCGCGGCGGCGGCCTGCAACCCGTGCAACCCCTGCGCGGCGGCGGCCTGCAACCCGTGTAATCCCTGCGGCGGCGCGGCGGCGGCGGAGCTGACGCAGGCCGAGTCGGTGGCGGTCTATGACTGTCTCGTTCCCAAAATGCTCGCGTCGTACGCCAAGTCGGGCCACCCCACGGCCAAGATCTACATGACGTGGCGGCGTTACAGCATCAGCCCCTACCAATCGGCCACCCACGGCGCCCGTTACGTCCAGAACTACGCCAACGAAACGGGGCGCAGCTATAGCAACTTCGAGGACGCGGGGCAGATGCCCATCGGCGCTACATTGGCGAAGGACAGCTTCGCCGCAGCGGGGAATGGCAAGGTCGGCGTCGGGCCGTTGTTCCTGATGGAGAAGATGCCGTCCGGCTTCAACGAGCAGAGCGGGAACTGGAAATACACGATGATCATGGCTGACGGCTCCCTGTTCGGCGAAACCAACGGCAAGAACTCGGCCGGCATGCAGTTCTGTATCGATTGCCATGCCGCGGCGGCCGATTTCGATCATCTGTTTTTCCTGCCCGAAGAGCTCCGCGTGACCGCGAAGTAACGTCGCGCCACTCACTCTCCGAGGACCGGGCGCCACTTGTGCGCCCGGTTTCTTTTTGCCGCGATACCCCTCACGGCTTAGTGAACCGGGTCACAGAATTGTGCCCCCCCCGACGGCGGGCACTCATGCTACGCTTCACCTACCGAGCCTGCGATCGTGCCGCTCTGGCACGCCTGCCCTGGGCTCAGAGGGTTGAACGAGATTCACGAGGGAGATGTCATGAGACTATTCAAATCCAAGCTGCTGATGACCACTGCCGTCATTCCGCTGATCATGACCGCCGGTGTGGCGGCGACCAGCCTCGTCGCGGCATCGCAGGCAGGTCTGATGCAGGCCGCCGCGGCCTGTAGCGCCTGTAATCCCTGCGCGGCCAGCGCGTGCAGCGCCTGCAATCCGTGCAACCCCTGCGCGGCCAGCGCGTGCAACCCTTGCAACCCCTGCGAGGTCAGTGCGTGCGGCGCCTGCAATCCGTGCAACCCGTGCGGCGCCGACTGACAAGGGCTTTCCCGCCGGCCTGACGATGGCGCGGCGGCCGACTCACCAAAGTTTGCGTTTGATGAAGCCGGGCCTCGCGCCCGGCTTCTACTTTGTGATGGCCCTCAGCGTGTGTGCGCGAACGAAAGTCTTTGTGAATCCGGAAGAGGCCGGAAGTGGCCGGATGAGACCAGGGTCATCAACGGTTTGCGGCGCCGCGACCCTCAGGTGACCGAAAACCAAAAGTCTTTGCGAATCGGCCGTTCACGGGGCGTAAATGGCCTGGAAAAGATGATTTTCCGGCCGTTTCAAATGGCCTGAATCGCTGCGGAAATCGGCCCGTTTCGAAGGGTCCGAATCAGCCCTGAAAACGGGCCGCTACCAGTGGTCTTCGCTGAACAGTTGGCGCGGGTGCGCGGGGTGCGTGACCTGGCCTTCGCGGATCGCGATCTCGCGCGCTTGCTCGCGTGAGACGAAGCCCAGGCCGGAATCGATGAACCCCTGTTCGGCGCCGGCCGGTATGCGGGCGCGAGCCCCGGAGGAGACCATGCGGCGAATCACGTCGTGGTGCCGAGCGGGCGCCGGGAGCGCCCAAACCTGTCCGTCGAGCCGTATCGCCGCCGCCACGATCACCTGCGCCCTCCCTCTTCACTTGAAACACCGAACGCCACGGCGTAAATTGGCAACAGCGCCTGAGGCATTTCGTATTACCTGTACGGTTTCGGCTACGCGAGGGGGTTACGGCCCTCCAGGCGCCCTACTTCAATCATGGACTAGAGCGTTTTCCTATAATTTGCGGTCATAGCCGGCAGCAGCGAAGTAGTTTTCGCATTCCGTTAGTGTGAAGGTGTCGATGCCTTGGGCGATGGCGTCCCAGAGGTCATCGACGGTTCGGGCGGCGGTCTTTTTGAGGAAAGCCTTGAGCTTGGAGAGGGCCATTTCAATGGGGTTAAAGTCAGGGCTGTAGGGCGGCAGGGAGCGCAACTCTGCCGCGGCGACTTCGATGGCCGTGCGCACGGCGATGGGTTTGTGGGCGGGTAAGTTATCCATCACCACGATATCGCCGGGTTTGAGCGTCGGGACCAAGACCTGCTCCACATAAGCGAGGAAGGCGGCACCATGCATGGCACCGTCGAGCACCATGGGCGCGGTCATGCCTTCAAGGCGGAGCGCGCCAACGAAGGTCGTCGTCTTCCAGTGCCCATGAGGCACCGGTGCTTGGCAACGCTCGCCCCGTGGCGCCCGGCCGTAACGCCGGGCCATCTTGGTCGAAGCGCCGGTCTCGTCAATGAACACCAGCCGCTCGGGCTTCAGATCGGGTTGGGCGTCGAACCAGGCCTGCCGGCGGCGCAGGACGTCAGCTCGCTGTTGCTCGCAGGCGTGCGCGGTTTTTTTTGAACGTCATGCCGTGCCGGTCGAGCAGCCGCCAGACCGTGCTTTGGGCCACCGTCAAGCCATGCCCCGCGTCCAGGTGTGCCGCGATCTCGCCCAAGGTGATGTCCGGCGTCTCGTCAACCAGCGCCAGGATTTCCTCGGCATGGGCCTCAATCCGGTGCGAGCGGTGGTCACCGCCTTGCGGCCTAGGCCCGACATCGCCCGTCCGCCGCCACCGATTCACCCATTTGATCGCCGTCGAGGCCGCAACCCCGAAGCGGCGCGCCGCCGAGCGCCGCGACAGGCCGCTGTCAACCGCCGATACAAGCCGTTCTCGAAGATCATTGGAAAGAGGTTTCGTCATGCAGGCTGGCCTCCTCCACCAGCCCACATCTTGAATCAGAAATTCGATCCCATGGGAATCCCAAAAAGAATCCGTCAGCTCAGAAAATGCTCTAGCAGGCTGCTGAAAAAGTCCTCGCATTTGCAGTTGTGACATGATTCTGTGATTCCTTCGGGTGATGGAGGATGGCATGCGGGGTCGAGATAAAAGCAGTGGCAATTTATTCAGCTACGTAGACTTGGAAGAGCGTGTTCCGGATGATCATCCGCTGCGTCTGATCCGTGAGATCGTGAACGACGTATTGGGGTCTCTATCTTCGGAGTTCGAGACGCTTTATTCCCACATGGGTCGCCCATCGATCCCGCCGGAGAAGCTTCTTCGAGCGTTACTGTTGCAGGTGTTTTATTCGATCCGCTCGGAGCGTCAGCTGATGGAGCAGCTAAACTTCAACATGCTGTTTCGCTGGTTTGTGGGGCTTGGGCTGGACGATGGCGTGTGGGACGCCAGCGCGTTCTGCCACAACCGGGACCGTCTTCTGGAGGCGGAGGTTTCGGCGCAGCTGCTTGCGGGGGTTATCCAGCACCACAAGGTACGGGGACTATTGAGCCGGGATCATTTTTCGGTAGACGGAACATTGATCGAGGCCTGGGCGTCGATGAAGAGCTTTCGTCCCAAAGGTGAGGACGATGGCGACGGGGGATCGGGGCGCAACGCCGAGCGGGATTTTCATGGCGAGAAACGCTCGAACGCGACCCATGCAAGCACCACTGATCCGGACGCCCGGCTTTATCGCAAGGGTAATGGCCGGGAAAGCAAGCTGTGTTACATGGGCCATGCGCTGACGGAGAACCGCCATGGTCTGGCAGTCGGCGGCGGCGTGACCATTGCGTCGGGCACGGCGGAACGCGAAGCCGCCCTTGATCTGATCGACAGGCATCGCCCGGTGGAGAGTAGAGGCGGCCCGCGTCGGATCACGGTGGGCGGGGACAAGGGTTTTGACGTCGCGGATTTTGTCGAGGAACTGCGGCACCGCAAGGTGACCCCCCATATCGCCGTCCAGGACCACGTCACCAAGACCGGCAAGCGGCGCAAGACCAAGATAGACGGGCGCACGACGCGCCATCCCGGTTACGGCGTCAGCCAACGTTGCCGTAAGCGCATCGAGGAGGTCTTCGGCTGGGTCAAGACGAGCGCGGGATTGAGCAAGACCAAATTCCGGGGCCGCCACCGGGTCGACGCTTCGTTCACCCTGGCCTTGGCCGCCTACAACCTCGTCCGACTACCCAGACTGCTGGCGGAGGCGCCAACATGACGGGCGATGCCGGCACGCCGCTGACCGCAAAGTGGCAGATCATCGAACTGGATGAAGCCCAGGGCATCGGATCGGTCGAGATTGAAGACGGTTTCACCCTAAGACACGAAATCTCATTTCATTTCGGCGATGAATCCGAGTTCAAGGCCCGGCAATGATGACTTTTTCAGCAGCCTGCTAGTGGCGAATCCCCGTCAGCCATGCGCGTGCCCACAAGCGATACTTAAGCCGCGGCGCACTACTCCTCCCGCTCCGATTGAGACCGGATGAAGGCCGCCATGTGGAAGGCGGCCTGGTCGGGGGCGTAGGTGTAGTCGCGGCCGATGGGGCAGGCGCGCCGCGCGAGGCAGCTCCCGGTGCGGCATTCGGCGCCGGGCTCGGCCGTAATGTGAGCGAGGCAGGCCGGCACATCGTACTGTCCCGGCGTGAGGGCGGCGACCGGGCAGGTCGAAAGGCACGGTTTGTCCGCGCAGCTCTCGCACGGGCTCGGGCGCCCATCGGGCAGGGGCAGCTCGATGGGCTCGGCGAAGGCGAGCGCCCCGCGATAGGCGTGCCACAGGCCATAGTCGGGGTGGATGAGGATGCCGATCGGCGAGAGGAAGACCGCCTCGGCCCGTTGCGCCCAGCGCTGGAACGGCTGGTAGGGCGGCCCGCCGAAGGGATAGAGAGGCCGCGCCCCGAGGCGCGCGGCGAGCTCGCCGATCACGCCCCTCGCCCACCTCTCCAGCGGCGCGGCGGCATTGCGAAGATCCGGCTCCGCCTGCCGGGCCCGGTCGAAGGCGGTCCACATCGCGGGTCCAACATTGCCGGCAAGAACGAGCGTCCGGCACGGGGCGCCGTCCTCCCCCTCCGGCACGCGGTCCTCGGGCGTGGGGTGAAAGCCGCCCCGCACCGTCAGCCCCACGGCCGCGACCGACGCCGTGACCGCGGCGAAAGTGGGAGGATTCTCGCTCACGGCCCTAAAGCTTGAAGACCTCGATATCGCCCGTGCGGCCGCGGATCGCATGGGTGCCCGCGGGCACGGCCGCGGCCGCATCGCCAGCGGCCTCGGCCGTCGCTCCGCTGAGGAGAATGATCACGTCCTCGTCGCCGCCGCCGATCTCCTTGCCGAGCTGCTCGAGACGATTGGCGATGTTCACGGTATCGCCGACGATCGTGTAGTTGATGCGGCCCGGCGCGCCGATATTGCCGACGACCACCTCACCGCTGTGGAGGCCGATGCGGAGGCGCACCGGCTCGTTCCCGGCCGTCTTTCGTTCTGCATTGCTTGCGCGCATCGCGCCGCGAATGGCCAGCGCCGCACGGCACGCCCGCGCCGCATGATCGGGTTGCGCGTCGGGCGCGCCCCAGAACGCCATGATCGCATCGCCGATGAACTTGTCGATGGTGCCGCCTTCGTCCTCGATGCAGCGGCTGAGGAGGGCGAAATGCTCGTTGAGGAAGGCCGCCGTCTCCGGCGCCGTCATCGTCTCGGACCGCCTGGTGAAGGCGAAGATATCGGTGAAAATGACTGTCGCCTCCCGGCTGACCGAGGCCCGGACCGCTTCATCGCCCTGTTGCACCAGCTTGTGCACGAGGTTGCGCGGCACGTAGGTCTCGAACCAGCGCAAGCCCACGACCATCGCGTTGAACGCCTGGGCCGCCTCGCTGATCTCGATGAACAGGCTCTGCGGCAATTGCTGCACGCGCCCGAGTGACAGATCCCGGACGTCGTGCGCGGCATCGGCAAAGCGGCGAATCGGCGCGCTCAGGTAGCGGGCGAACGCGTAAGCGACAATCAGCGCAACGACCAAAACGATGAGGCCGGCATACGCGGCCCATTGCAGGCGCCGGAACTCGTCCTCGACATGGCCGGCGGGAAAATAAACCCCGACGATCCACGGTTCGTCACCGAAGCGCTCGACCGAGCGCGACAACAGCACATTATCCTCGCCCGCCACCTCGATTCCGTAAGCGCCGACCTCCTCGAAGAACTGCACCTCCGAATCCACGGCTTCGCTCGGTTGGTAGAAGGCCGTGATGACGGGATCGCCGACCTCGGCGATCGTCGGCAGAGGGTTCTCGCCCTGGAACAGGGTGAAATCGCGGACCATTCGCGGATGGGCCAGCACCTAGCGCTCGTCGTACAGAACGAACGCAAAGCCGCCAAACGAACTCGCCGCCTCATCGAGCAGATGCGACAGGCGGTCGACCCGCACCGTCGCGGCGAGCAGGCCGAGATACTCACCGTCCTTGCGCACCGGGCGGCGCACGTTCAGAAGCGTGTACTCCGAGGTTTCCGGGTGGATCACCTCGGCCCAGTACACGCCCGTCCGCTCGCGCCCCGATTCGAGCCCCTCGCGGATCACGGGCATCTGGCTCACGTCGATGACTCGCAGATTGACCCCGTCGTCGCGGCGCAGGGAGACCACCATGCGGGCATCGGCATGGATGAAGACGACCGAGCGGACGTGGGGCGTGGTGGCCAACGCCCCGGAAAGATACTTGCCAATATCGTCGTCGTCGGTGGCGTCGATCGCGCCGCTCTCGAGTTGCGCGCCGAGATGGACGAGCTGCGCCTCGGCCGGCTCGAGATGCTGCGCCACACTCGCCAGCATGATCTCGATCGTCGCTTCCGACTGTTCGCGCAGGAGATCGAATATATTTTCCGTCGCGCTCCACAACCCGAGACCAAGCACGCTCGCCACGGCCAGCAGCACGAGACCGCCGAACCCGATCACCAGACCGCGCGTGATCTTGGTCTCGAAACGCGGCTTCGCGGGAGCCGAACCGGCGGCCCGCGGATGTGCCTGCGGCGGGTTGAGGGATTCTTCAGTCATGCCTGCTCATCGCGTTCATTGCGATGGTAACGGCGGGCGCGGCCCAAGAGCAACGGCCGCGCCACAGGGCGCGACCGTGCCATAACACGAATTGGCACCGAAGCTACTTCATGACAAATGGATTCGGCACCTCGGTGTTGGTGTTGATCCACACGCTTTTGGTCTGCATGTACTCGCTGATCGCTTCGGGGCCGTTCTCGCGGCCAAGCCCGCTCCGCTTGTAACCGCCGAACGGCGACAGGTAGCTGATCGCCCGGTAGGTATTGACCCACACGGTGCCCGCCTCGAGCGCATCGGCGACTTGAATGGCGCGGCGGATGCTCTCGGTCCACACCCCGGCGGCGAGGCCATAATCGGAATCATTGGCGATCTCGATGGCTTCCGCCTCGTCCTTGAAGCGGATGACCGAGAGCACGGGCCCGAACACCTCCTCGCGGGCGATGCGCATCTGGTTGTTGACGTTGGTGAAGATGGTGGGCTCGACGAACCAGCCGTCGCCGCATTCGGGCCGTGTGGCCGCGCCGCCGCCAAGCACGCAGTTCGCCCCTTCGCCTTTCGCGATATCGAGGTAGGACAGAACTTTCTCGTATTGCGGCGGGGTCGTGACCGGGCCGACCTGCGTGTTGAGGTCCATCGGGTTGCCCATCTTTGCCGTTTCGGCGAGCGAGACCAATCGATCGAGGAACTGGTTATGGATCGATTCCTGAACGAGCAGGCGGGAGCCGGCGATGCAGGTCTGGCCGGTGGCGGCGAAGATGCCCGAGATCGCCCCGTTCACCGCGTTGTCGATGTTGGCGTCGTCGAACACGATGTTGGGCGATTTGCCGCCCAGCTCGAGGCTCACGCGCTTGAGCCCCTTAGCGGCGGCCTCATAGACCCGCTGGCCACCCATCTCGCTGCCCGTGAACGCGACACGCCGAACCTTGGGATGGATCACCAAGGGCTCGCCCACTTCCGCCCCGAAGCCGGTGATCACATTGACGACTCCGGGCGGGATGCCCGCCTTCTCGACCAGCTTGACGAACTCGAGCGTCGAGGCCGAGGTGAATTCGGAGGGCTTGATGACGATGGTGTTGCCAGCCGCCAGCGCCGGCGCCATCTTGAACGCCACGAGCAAGAGCGGCGAGTTCCAGGGCGTGATCGCGGCGACGACGCCCAACGGCTCGTGGCGCGTGTAATTGAGCACGCCCGGCTTGTCGATCGGCACGACCGCGCCCTCGACCTTGTCGGCGAGGCCGCCATAATAGTAGTACCACTGCGGGATGTATTTGAGCTGAAGGTGCATCTCGGCCATCAGCTTGCCGTTGTCCTTCACCTCGGTGGTGGCGAGCTCCTCGGCGTGCTCGGCCACCAGATCGCCGAGCTTGCGCAAGATGTTGCCGCGCTGGGTCGCGTTCAGGCTGCGCCACTCCGGGCTTCTAAACGCCGCATCGGCGGTTTCGACGGCGCGATTGGCGTCCTCGGCGTTCCCCTTGGGAATTTCCGACCACGGCTGGCCGGTAAAGGGATCGAAGGATTCGAACCATTCGCCGGAACTCGGGTCGACCCACTCGCCGCCGATATACATCTGATACTTCTTCATCCGTTCCTCCTCTGCTCCGCGTCCCACTCGCCTGAGGTCGTCCAGGGCCGGGCAGGTTACGCGCCTCCCCGATTGGTGCTTTCTAAGCGAACGTTAGCATACGTCGCCACGGCTGGTCATCCGCTGGTAGGCGCCCGCGAACCCATGCGCGCCATGAAATTGTGGTACTCGGGGGACCGAGGGACTACTCTAGACGCACCCGAATAGCATACGGCTGGGTTGTTCCGAGGGTGCTCGGGTCATTGTCCCGGCCACAGGTGGCACGATGAACGATCTCAGCGATCTCACATGGCCGGCAGCGGATTTCAGCCGTGTTCCGTACGGTGTGTTTACCGATCAGGCGGTCTACGAGGCCGAGCAGGAGCGCATCTGGAAGGGGCCGGTGTGGTGTTATCTCGCGCTCGAAGCCGAGATCCCCAACCCCGGCGATTTTCTCGTCACCTATGTAGGCGACACGCCGGTGGTGGTGAACCGCGCCGAGGACGGCTCGATCCACGCCTGGGTCAACCGCTGCGCCCACCGCGGCACCATGGTGGTGCGCGAGCCCCGCGGCAACCGCACGAGCCACACCTGCGTCTATCACCACTGGTGTTACGACCTCGAGGGCAACCTGATCGGCGTGCCGTTCCAGAAGGGCACACAGGGCCAAGGCGGCATGCCCGCAAGCTTCGAGAAAGAGGATCACGGGTTACAGACGTACCGGGTCGCGACCTACCGCGGTGCGATCTTCGGCGCGAGCCACCCCGACGTCGAGCCCCTCGAAGACTATCTCGGGCCCGTCATGCTCGCCTTCCTCGATCACATGTTCCACAAGCCGATCGAGATCCTGGGCTATACGCGCCAGCGTATGCCGGCCAACTGGAAGATCTACTACGAGAATCTGAACGACGGCTATCACGGGGGGTTGCTGCACCAGTTGCCGGTGATCTTCGGGCTCCACCGCAACACCCAGGCCGGCAGCGCCACGCTCGATCAGCACAAGCGCCACGAAGCCTGGCAGGTCATCTATGAGAGTGATGACGAGGAGGCCATCCACGAGGGCTACGACGAGACCACGCACTATGACGAACCCATGGTGTTGAACGATCCCTCGATCGTCGATTTCGTCGACGAGAACGACGACAACCAGGTCCTCAACATGATGGCGGTGTTTCCCTCGGTCTATTTCCAACAGCTCTCCAACACGCTGGCGACGCGCCAGATCCGCCCCAAGAGCCCGGACGAGTTCGAGCTCCTGTGGACATGCTTCGGCTACAAGGGCGAATCGCCCGCGCTGCGCAAAGCGCGCCTGCAGCAATCCAACATGATCGGGCCGGGGGGCTTGGTTTCGCTCGAGGACGGTGAATCGGGCGTGCTCGTCCAGCGCGCCATCGGGCGCCACCGCGAGCAGCATTCGGTCATCAAGATGGGCGGCGATGGGCCGATTGAAAGCTCGGACTTCACGTTGACCGAAACGCCGATCCGCGCGTTCTGGAAGACCTATTGCCACTACATGGGGTTCAAGCCCGAGCGGCAGGCGAACGCAGCCGAGTAGGAGTGCCCCGATGAGCGCGGTTCGCCGAAACAGCAAGCGAGACCACCGATGACAGACCTCAAGGACTTGACGTGGCCGGCGGCGGATTACAGCCGCGTGCCCTACGGCGTGTTCACCGATCCCGATGTCTACGAATTGGAGCAGGAGCGCATCTTCAAGGGTCCGGTATGGATCTACCTCGCGCTCGAAGCGGAAATCCCCAACCCCGGCGATTTCCTCGTGACCTATGTCGGCGACACCCCGGCCGTCGTGAACCGCGCCGAGGACGGCTCGATCCACGCCTGGGTCAACCGTTGCGCCCACCGCGGCACCATGGTGGTGCGCGAGCCCAGGGGCAATCGAACCACTCATACCTGCGTCTACCATCACTGGTGCTACGACCTCGAGGGCAACCTGATCGGGGTGCCGTTCCAGAAGGGCTCGCAAGGCCAGGGCGGCATGCCGGCGAGCTTCCGGAAGGAAGACCACAGTTTGCAGCGATACCGGGTCGCGACCTACCGCGGCGCGATCTTCGGCGCGAGCCACCCCGACGTCGAGCCCTTGGAGGACTTTCTCGGCCCGCGCATGCGCGAATTCCTCGATTACATGTTCCGCGAACCGATCGAGATTCTCGGCTATATGCGCCAGCGCATGCCGGCCAACTGGAAGATCTATTACGAGAACCTGATGGACGGCTGGCACGGGGGGCTTTTGCACCAGCTCCCGGTGGTCTTCGGCATCCACCGCGTCACCCAGGCGGGTGGCCAGTCCCTCGATCAGCACAAGCGTCATGTGGCCTGGCGGGTCATTCATGGCAGCGACGACGAGGAAACCGTCCGCGCCGGCTATGACGACACCACCCTGATGAACGAGACGCCGGAGCTCCATGATCCTTGTATCGTCGACTGGCGCGACGAGCAGAACGATGGCCAGATCCTCAACATGATGGCGATCTTCCCGAGCGTGTTGTTTCAACAGCTTTCCAACACGCTGGCGACACGCCAGATCCGGCCCACGCGACCGGACGAGTTCGAGCTCTACTGGACTTATTTCGGCTACGCGAGCGACGATGCCGAGCTCCGCAAGATGCGCATGCAGCAGGCCAACCTCGTCGGACCGGCTGGGCTGATTTCGCTCGAGGACGGCGAAGCCGGCGTGCTCATCCAGCGCGCGATCCGCCGCCAAAGGGAGAACCACTCGCTGATCGCTATGGGGGGCACCGGCCCCATCGAGAGCCAGGAGCACCTCCTCACCGAGGTGCCGGTCCGCGCCTTCTGGAAGACCTATTGCGCGCTGATGGGGATTGCGCCGGAGACCCGGGCCGCCGCCGCTGAGTAGCGCGCCCAGGACTTGCACCGCATCGGTTCATGAAACGGGCTCCCGTGGGAGCCCGTTTCTCTTGGGCCGGCGCAGAGCCTAGCGGTCGACGCGAACCCGGTTCCTGAGCACGCCGATTTTCTCGATCTCGACCTCGACCTTTGCCCCGTGCGTGAGCAGGATCTTGGGCTTGCGGAAAAAACCGACGCCGCCCGGCGTGCCGGTCCACAGCACATCGCCCGGCTCCAGCGTCATGAAGCGCGACAGGTAGGAGAGGAAATCGGCACACGAGAAGATCATGCTGCCGGTGACGTCGTCCTGCAAAACGCGGCCGTTGACACGGGTCTGGATCCTGAGCGCCTGCGGATCGGGGATCTCTTCGGCGGTCACCAGAACCGGGCCGAGCGGCGCGAAGGTATCGAAGCTCTTGCCGCGGCTGAGCTGACCTTCACGAAAAATGTTGTCGCGCGCGGAGATGTCGTTGGCGATGGTGTAGCCGAAAACGTAATCGAGCGCGCGGGCGAGCTTGACGTCGCGCGCACGCCGGCCGATCACGAGAGCGAGTTCGCCCTCGAAATCGACATTCCTGGAATCCTTGCGCCGGTAGCGAATCGCCTGGCCGTGGCCCAGCAGGGCGTTTGGATACTCGGCGAAACTCGAAGGCTCCTTGGGCGGAACGAACGACGCCTCGTCGGCATGCGGCCAATAATTGCCCATGATGCCGATCATCTTGGAGGGTGCGGTCACCGGTGGGCGGTAGGCCGCACGCTCGATGCGGAACGGCCGGGCGATCGGTTTGACACGCGCCGGATTGCGGCCCTCGCTCAGCATCACGCGGAGCGGATCGACCCCTGGTCTCTCATAGGCCCGCGCGATAGGAACCGCCATGCCCTCCCGCAGGCGAACGAAATGGGCTTGTCTGTTGGGCGCGATCAAAGTGGCAAAGCGCATTAGCGAGCCTCCCCCAACGTGCCTAGCCGGTCACCCGGACCCGGTTCTTGAGCACGCCGATCCCATCGATCTCGACCTCGACTCGCGTCCCGTGGGTGAGCAGGACCTTGGGGTCACGGAAATAGCCGACCCCGCCGGGCGTACCGGTCCACAACACATCGCCCGGCTCGAGCGTCATGAAGCGCGACAGGTAGGAGAGGAATTCGGCGCACGAGTGGGCCATGCTGCCGGTCACGTCATCCTGCAGCACGCGGCCGTTGACCCGGGTCTGGATCCTGAGCGCCTGGGGGTCGGGAATCTCATCGGCAGTGACGAGCACCGGCCCGAGCGGCGCGAAGGTATCGAAGCTCTTGCCCCGGCTCACCTGGCCCTCCCGGGTGACGTTGTCGCGCGCCGTGACATCGTTGCCGATGGTGTAGCCGAACACGTAATCGAGCGCGCGGGCCGGCTTGACGTCGCGCGCCGGCCGGCCGATCACGACGGCCAGTTCGCCCTCGAAATCGACGCTCTTGTCTTGCCGGCGGCGATAGCGAATCGCCTGGCCGTGGCCAACCAGGCCGCTGGTGTATTTGGTGAAGGTCATGGGCTCGGCGGGCGGCGCGAAGCTCGATTCCGCAGCGTGCGATCTGTAGTTGCCGAGAATGCCGATCATCTTGGAAGGCGCGGTGACCGGCGGCCGGTAGGCCGCGCGCCCAATGCGGAACGGCCAGGCGATCGGTTTCGCGCGCGCCGGGTTGCGGCCCTCGGCCAGCATCGCCCGCAGCGGATCGAGGCCCGGCTTCTCGTAGGCCCGGGCGATGGGAACCGCCATGCCGTCCCGAAGGCGCACGAAATAGGCCTTTTTGTTGGGCGCGACCAACGTGGCAAAGCGCATCGGACTGCCCCTCCGGCGAAACGGCTTTTCACACGACGTTATCATGCGGCTGGCGGGCGACCAACAGGCGATCCCGAACGTCTGGCGTGCGCGGCGAACTCGCGTTAACGTAAGCGACGCGATGGGGGCAGAAAGGAAAAACCGACCATGGCAAGCGTGAATGAGCCAACATGGCCAGCCGCGGATTTCAGCCGCGTGCCCTACGTCGTCTTTGGCGATGAGGGCGTGTTCGCCCGCGAGCAGGAGCGCATCTTTCGCGGCCCGGTGTGGTGCTACCTCGCCCTCGAGGCGGAAATTCCCGCTCCTGGCGACTATGTCACGACCTTCCTCGGCAACACCCAAGTCGTGGTGACGCGCGATGACACCGGCGGCGTCAACGCCTTCGTCAACCGATGCGCCCATCGCGGCACGACGCTGGTGCGCGATCTCGCAGGCCACACCCAGGACTTCACCTGCATTTACCACCACTGGTGTTACGACCTCGAAGGCAACCTCATCGGCGTGCCGTTCGAGCGCGGCATGAACGGCCAGGGCGGCATGCCGGAGAATTTTTGTAAAGAGGATCATGGGCTCCGGCGGCTCAACATCGCGAATTACAAGGGCGTGATCTTCGGCTCATTCGGCACCGACGTGGAACCGCTCGAGGAATATCTCGATCGGCCCATGTGCGCATATCTCGACCGCATGTTCGACCGGCCGATCGAAATTCTCGGCTATCTGCGCCAGCGCATGCCGTCCAACTGGAAGCTCTATTACGAGAACATCAAGGACCCCTACCACGCCGGGCTCCTGCACCAGTTCCAGACCACCTTCGGCATCTGGCGCAACACCCAAGTGGGCGGTTCCATCATGGACAAGAAGCGCCGGCACGAGATTCACTTCAGCGAGCAGGACAGCGACGACGACGCGACCATTGCCGCGGGCTATCAGGACATAGGCGTCTACAACGAATCGCTTACGCTGGAAGATGCCTCGCTCGTCGATTTCCGCGACGAGAGGAACGACGGGCGGGCGATCATGATGATGTCGGTGTTTCCCAACGTGTTGTTCCAGCAGCTCTCCAATACCTGGGCGACGCGACAAATCCGCCCCAGGAGCGCAAGCGAGTTCGAGCTCTACTGGACGTTCTTCGGTTACGCCGACGATGATCCCGAGACCCGCGCCATGCGGCTCAAGCAGGCCAACATGATCGGGCCGGGCGGGCTCGTGTCGATGGAGGATGGCGAATCGGGGATCTTGATCCAGCGCGCGGTGGGCCCCCTCGGGGACGGTCATTCGGTGATCGAGATGGGCGGTACGGGCGCGATCTCCGATCATCAGGACCATGTGCTGACAGAGGTGCCCGTGCGCGGCTTCTGGCAGCACTATTGCGAGCTCATGGGCTATAAGGCCGGCGCCGCGGCGTCTTGAGCCGATCCTGCCTGTTGCGGGTGCAGAGCGCGGGTGGCCCAGGGCGAACGGAGCGGGGCATGCGGTGATCCCTGCGTGTGGAAAATCGTGAGCGAACGCGACTCAGTAGCCATCGGCGATGATACGCTGGAGCGTGCGCGGACCCACCACCGCGCGGGCGACATCGCCGCCGCCGAGGCGATCTATCGGACCATCCTCGCCGCCCATCCGGCCCACGCCGAGACATTGCACTTGCTGGGCGTCGTATTCTTGCAAAAAGACGACCCGGCGGAGGCTGCCCGACTGATCCGCCTGGCGATCGAAGGCGAGCCCGAGCATCCGAAGTTTCACAGCAATCTCGGCAACGCGCTTCTGGCCCTCGAGCGGTTGGACGAGGCGGAGCAGAGCCTTCGCCAGGCGCTCGAACACGACCCGCTGTTTGCCGAGGCGCACCATAACCTCGGCGTCGTGCTCCAGCGGTGCGCCCGCCTGACCGAGGCCGAGTCGGCCTACCGCGCCGCTCTCGATTGCGACGAGACCCTTGCCGGCACCTGGAACAATCTCGGCAACCTTCTGCAGGCCCGCCGCGATCTCGATGAGGCGGCGGCTTGCTACGCCCGCGCGACCGAGCTTCAGCCCGATGATCACGGCCTCGCCGCCAATTACGCCACGGTTCTCGAGATGCTCAACCGCACCGACGAAGCCAGGGACATCGCCACACGCATCTTGGCCGCCGATGCCGATCACCCCATCGCCAACTTCGTCACCGCGGTGCAGGAGCGGCGCAGGGGCAAGCTTGATTCGGCACGGAACAGGCTCGAGCGCGTCTTGGCCGGCGAGTTGCCGGGCGAACTCCGCGCTAACACGGAAGCGGAGTATGGCCAGGTGCTCGACCGCTTGGGGCGCACCGACGAGGCGTTCGCGGCCTTCAGCCGCAGCAATGCCGCCGCCGTCCAAGCGTGGCAAGGACGCTTCGACAAGAATTGGTATACCGAGGTCGTGCAGCGCAATCGCGCATGGGCCACGGCTGAGCGTATCGCCGCATGGCCGCGGCCCACCGACGAGGGGCCCCGCCCCATATTCTTCGTTGGCTTCCCGCGCTCGGGCACGACGCTCATGGAGCGCATGCTGGCCCGCCATCCCCATCTTGCCGCGATCAGCGAGAAAAGCGCCTTGAGCGGTCTGAGAACCGCGCTGCCCGACATTATCGGCCGCGCGATCAGGCTGCCCGAGGGGCTTGACGGCCTGACCGACGACGAACTCACAGCCATCCGTTCCTGGTACCGGCGCCGGTCCGCCGAGCTCGCCGGGGCCGACGATCGGCGCATCGTCGACAAGCTCCCGCTCAACATCATCCGGCTCGGCGAGATCAACCGTGTATTTCCCGACGCCCAGGCGATCGTCGCGCTCCGCGATCCGCGCGACGTGGCGTTGAGCTGCTTCATGCAATTGTTCGGCGCCAATCCGGCCATGGCGAACTTCCATGATCTAGCCGACACGGCGCACTTCTACGATGCGGTCATGGGCCTGTGGCGCCATTACCGCGAGGTGCTCACGCTCGAGTGGCTCGAATACCGCTATGAGGACCTTGCCCGCGAGCCCGAGCCCACGCTCCGCCGCGTGATCGAGTTCCTCGGCGAGCCGTGGCACGACGCCGTGCTTGATCACCAGCACGACGCGATCGGGACCTATATCGAGACGCCGAGCCGGCGCGACCTGGCGGCGCCGATCACCGACCGTGCGGTCGGGCGCTGGCAGGCCTACGCCCATCACCTCGCGCCGGTGCTACCAGTGCTTGCGCCCCACGTCGAGGCGTTCGGCTACGCGCAGGCTTGAGCGCCCGGTTCAGACGTTATCGAGCATCGCCCACAGCGCCGTGACGGCCTTCTGTCCACCCTGGCGGGCGGCGTCAGCCTCGGACGTCCGCGTGGTGTGCTTGTCGAGGAGCTCGGCGGTGGCATCGGCGTGCCGCACGTCGGCTTGTTGGTGAACCCGGAAGAACGCGAGCCCGCGCTCGTCCTCGACGCCATACCAGCGCTTCAAGCCTTCGATCTTGGCCGCCGCAATGGGCGGAATCTGGGATTCATAGACATACAGCGCGGCCAGCCCCTGGGCGAGCGGGCCCGTGGCGGCCAGCTCGCCATAGGTACGCACCAGCGACTGGGCGGCCGGCACCGGCGCGGCACCCCTCACCTCATCGCGCGGCACGCCCACGGCCTCGGCGAAGCGGAGCCACAGCTCGGGATGATTGTCCTCGCCCGCTTCCTCTTCGGTAAGATTGTCGAGCAGGACCTGGCGCGTCGCCAGATCGGCGCAGCGCGCGTGAATCGCGCTGATGTAGCGCGGGAACTGGGCGACGTGCGGGTAGTAGCGAACGGCGTAGCGTTGCAGCCGCTCGAGGGGCAATTGGCCGGCAGTCCAGGCCCGATAGAACGGATGGTTGAGCAGGTGGTGGTTCTCAACGATGTGCTTGAGCGCGGTGACAATGTCTCCCGACATGGATTGCTCCTCTCTCGCTCTCTCTCGTTTCATCGGTGTACGCGTGGATACAAGGACGCAAGTGGGGCGATCGGGTGGGCCGCCGCCCACCTCGATCGCGCTTGGCGCGCCCGGAGGGATTCGAACCCCCGACCCCCAGATTCGTAGTCTGGTGCTCTGATCCAGCTGAGCTACGGGCGCACAGGAACGCGTGAGGCAAACGCACACCACAAGGGTGAAGGAACCTACTGAAAAGACTGCACAGAGGCAAGAACGCGACCCACGGGCACAGGTGACGCAAATAATGTAACAAATCACCCTTGTCGCTGAATCACCCTTTGGTTAACATCGGCCCGCGCGAATTTAAGTATCAGGGGGGGTTTATTTTTCTGCGCGTCATAATGAACTTCTGGTAAAAGACCGATTCGTTCCAAGCAATAACGGTGATAGGGGCGTGGCTTTCCGCAAATCGCAGGTCGGGCTTGTTGCTGCCGCTTTTCTTCTTGTTCTTGGCGGCTGCTCGTTCGCAACTGATTCATTATGGCCCTCGCTGACCGGCGATGAGCCCGCACAGCCGGTCGCGGAGACCGTCGACATCCCGGCCTCGCAAGGCGAGCAGATGGGCGAGCCGACGCTGGCGCCCACCGCGCCGCCGCCGCCCCAGCTCAGCACCACGACCTTCGTGCCAACAACGGTGACGCAGGCCGCACCGACCGGCACCTTCGTCGGCCAGAAGGTCATCCAGCTCCGCAACGAACTCGGCGCCTTGCAGACGAATATCGGCGGACGCAATCAGGGCCTGCAGCAGGTTCGCTCGATCTCCTCGCAGAACTCGCAGCGCTATCACGGCACCATCGCGGCGATCAACGCCCGCCTGCAGATCGGCACGACACCGGGCAACCCGGTTCTGGTGAGCCAGTGGAACGAAGCCCAGTCCGGGCTCGACCGGCTTGGCGCCGACATCGCCGCGATGAACACGCTGGCCAACCAGGTCGCGTCCGATTCATCGATGGCAGCCTTCATTCTCGAATCGGTGCGCGCCACCTATGGCTTGGCCGGCGCGATCGACGAGGACCATCGCCAGCTCGCCATCCTCGAGGACGAGACCAACCGCACGGTGGTGCTGATCGATCGGCTTCTCAACGAGCTCAGCGAGGATGTCAGCCGCCAGACCGCCTATGTCGGCAACGAGCGGCGCAACCTCACCACGCTGTCGCTCGCCATCAAGAACGGCGAACTCTACGGCGCCAGTCTCGCCAACCGGGCCTATGCCTCGGCGGCGCCGATCGCCAGCGCGCCACCGCCCACCGACGCGCAGAGCTTCGCGACGACGACCCGCCGTCCCCTCGTGGTGATCCGCTTCGACCGACCCGATGTGCCTTACAAGCAGGCGCTTTATACCGCCGTGGCACGCGCCATCGAGCGCCGGCCCGAGGCACAGTTCGACCTCATCGCCGTCACGCCCGCGCAGGGCTCGGCGGCCGACGTCGCGCTCAATACCTCGAAGTCGAAGAAGCATGCCGAAGCGGTCCTGCGCTCGCTGATCGACATGGGGTTGCCGGCCGACCGCGTCCGCCTGAGCTCGGCGACGAACCCCCTGGCGGCCACCAACGAAGTCCATATCTACATCCGTTGATGATGAATGATCCGAGCACAGCGGTGCCGCGGGGGCCCGCCGTGTTCAAGCGCGCCTGAGCGAGGCGCCGTAGAGCGCGCGGTAGCTCGCCACGTCCCCCAGAGCCTCGGCCGCAAAGACCGCGCGCCCGATGGCCCGCGCCACGCAGTCGGCGGCCATCATGCCAAGCCGGCCGAGCAGGGCCGGATCGGGCGGGCCACCCCTATGCCGCCCTGTCGCGAGGGCGAAAATCGTATCGCCGTCGAACGGGGTGTGGGCGGGGCGCACCGCGCGCGCGATGCCATCCTGCGCCATGATGGCGAGACGCTGCGCCTGGGCCCGACCGAGGGCCGCGTTGGTCGCCACCACGCCGATCACGGTCCGTCCGAGCGGCCCCTCGAAGCCGTAGTCGAACGCTTCGGCCGCGAGGGGCTTAGGCGCCGGCTGGCCGCCAAACTCCTCGTCCCGCTCCAACGCCCACGACCACAGCGTCGGCGAATCCGGCATGGTCACCGCGCCGAAGGGATTGGCGGCGATCAGGGCGCCGACGACGACACCGTCATCGGTGACGAACGAGGCGCTCCCGAGCCCCCCTTTTATCGCGCCCGCGCACGCGCCGAGCCCGGCGCCCGCGTTGCCAAGCGCGACCTCCAAACTTGGGTTGGCGCATGCCGCATAGCCGAGACCGCGATAGGGCGGCTCCGCCCCCCAGTCCTTGTTGCCGCCATTGAGGAGATCGAACAGGATCGCCGCCGGTACGATGGGCACCCGCGCCGCGCCGACGGCGAACCCGCGGCCCCGCTCGTGCAGCCACGACGAGACCCCCGACGCCGCCTCGAGTCCGAAGGCCGAGCCGCCGCTCAGGACCACCGCATCAGCCCGACCGCCGAGCGCCGTGGGATCGAGCGCATCGGTCTCACGCGTGCCCGGCGCGCCACCGCGGACGTCCACCGCCGCGACCGCTTGCGTCTCGGCAAGAACCACGGTGACGCCGCTCCACGCCTTTTGATCCTCGGCGTTACCGACTAAAAGCCCGTCGACATCGGTGATGAGGTTGCGTGGGCCGGGCCGGATCATCGACAATGCGCCTCACCGCGGCGGGATGGGACCCGCCAAGCTAGTCCGCGCCGGTAGGCCCGTCAACGCCACCGGAAGCCGCATCAACCGGGTGCGCCGGGCAGGATCACGGTTCATGGGAAGGGTGATGACATCGTGACAAAAGTCCCCTCGTACGCAGCCCTGCGCGCCTGTCTCTGTGCGGCGTTGCTGGTTTTCGTCTCGATCGGCGCGGCGCAAGCGGACGAGCTGAGGCCCGGTCCGGCCCGCGCTGAACGCACCATGGCGGCGGCGGCCAATCCCCATGCCGCCGAAGCCGGCCTCGCGATCCTGCGCGCCGGCGGCAGCGCGCTCGATGCGGCGATCGCCATGCAGATGGTGCTCAACGTCGTCGAGCCCCAGTCCTCGGGCATCGGCGGCGGCGCGTTCCTGCTCCACTACGACAAGGAGCGCGGCGAGGTGCGCGCCTATGACGGGCGCGAGACGGCGCCGGCGACAGCCACGCCCGATCTCTTTCTCGATGCGACGGGCGCGCCGCTAGGCTTCTACGACGCGGTCGTGGGCGGCCTCGTGGCCATGATCGAGATGGCCCACCGGGCGCACGGGACCCTGCCGTGGCGCGAGCTGTTCGCGCCCGCGATCCGCCTCGCCGAGGCGGGCTTTCCCGTCTCGCCCCGGCTCAACGCGCTGGCCGAGCAAGACGAATTCCTGCGGCTCGAGCGCGAACCGCGCGCGCTCTTCTACCTGTGGTACGGCAAGGCGAAGCCAGTGGGCGCGACGTTCACCAACCCTGCGCTCGCCGCGACGCTGCGCCGAATCGCCGAGGGCGGCGCCGTAGCCTTCTACCGGGGCGAGATCGCGCACGACATCGTGACGGCGGTGCGCGCGGTACGCGCCAATCCGGGCCGGCTCGACTAAGCCGACCTCGCGGCTTACCAGGCGAAGGAGCGTACGCCCGTCTGCGCTCCCTACCGGCGCTGGCGCGTCTGCGGCATGCCGCCGCCGAGCTCGGGCGGCCTGACGACGCTCGCGATCCTCGGCATCCTGAGCCATTTCGATCTCGCGCGCCTGGCACCGGGCTCGGCCGAGGCGGTGCATCTGATCTCGGAGGCGAGCCGCCTCACCTTTGCCGACCGCGCGCTCTACATCGCCGATTCGGACTTCGCCGATGTTCCGATCACGGGGCTTCTCGATGCCGGCTACCTCGCCGAGCGCGCGCGCCTGATCGATCCGTGGCGAAGTAGGGGCCGCGCCCAGCCCGGTGCGCTGCCGCTCCGCAAGAGCGAGCGTCCCGTGCCCTCGCCCTCGCTTGAAGGCGCCTCCACGACCCATCTCAGCGTGATTGATTCCGCCGGCAACGCCGTCACCATGACCTCGATCATCGAAAGCGCCTTCGGCTCGCGGCTCATGACCCGCGGCTTCCTGCTCAACAACCAGCTCACGGATTTCTCTTTCGTGCCGGAACTCGACGGCGTAGGGGTCGCCAACCGGGTCGAGCCCGGCAAACGGCCGCGCTCCTCGATGGCGCCCACGCTGGTGTTCGACGAGGCGGGTGATCTCGTCATGGTGATCGGCTCGCCCGGCGGAAGCCGCATCATTACCTATGTCGTGAAGACGATCGTCGCCGTGCTCGATTGGCGGCTCGACATCCAGGCAGCGATCGCGCTGCCCCATCACACCAACCGCAATGGCGCGACGGACCTCGAGGAGGTCACCGGCCTCGCGGCCTTGCAGGCTGAGCTCACCGCGCGCGGCCATGAGGTCAAGGTGCGGCCCCTTACGAGCGGACTCCACGGCATTGTCGTGACGCCGAGTGGCCTTGAAGGCGGCGCCGATCTGCGCCGCCAGGGGATCGCGCTCGGCGACTAGCGGCCCGCCGCTGCTCCCGGGCCGAGCAGCGCCGCGCGGAAGCGGTGCTTGAGATAGGCGCCGTCACGCGGCGGCACGACGAGCGGCAACTGCTCGGCCACAACTTTCGCCACCAGGCAGACCGGGCCGGGCCGGGCGAGCGCGGCGGGAATGGCCTCGGCGAGCGCGGCCTCGTCCCGCACGGTTCGGGCCCAACTGAACCCGGCCGCCTCTGCGGTGGCGGCGAGATCGACGCCGCTCGCGGTGTGCGTGGGTTGGTCGCCGGTTTCCCCGAAGCGTTCGTTGTCGAGGACGACGAGCGCAAAGTTGTCCGGTCGGGCGACCGCGACGGTGGCAAGGCTCGTCAGTCCCATCAGGGCCTCGCCATCGCCGGTGATCACCACAACCCGGCGCTCCGGTCGGGCCAGCGCCAAGCCAAGGCCGACCATGCCGGCGCTACCCATCGCACCCCAGAGGTAGAAATTGAGCTCGTGATCGCCGGCCGCCGCCACATCCCACGACGGCGCACCCAATCCGGAAACGACGAGCGCGTCGCCCCGCGCCGCCAGCAGGGTGCTGACGACGTGGCGCCGGCGCAAGCTCGCCCCGCCACTCATGTGCCGACCTCGAAGGTCTTGGCGCCGAGGATGCGCTGGGAGATCAAAACCGCCGCTGCGCGCGAGGACTCGAAGGCGAGCTGCGCCGCAGTCGCGACGCTCCCGGCCACCTCGTCCGTCGCCTCGACGCGCCGGACGATCGCGCCGGCGAGCTCGAGGTGGTGTGCCGCGGTTTGGCCCATCGGCAGCTGCCAGGGATTGGTTTCGCCCCACTCGCCGCGCATAGTCACCACCAGCAACAGGGGAAACTGGCAGGTTCGAATCATCGACAGCGCATTGATGCAATTGCCGATGCCGCTGCTCTGCATGAGCAGAACCCCGCGCTCACCGCCGAGCCACGCGCCTGCGAGGAGGCCGATACCTTCCTCCTCGGTGGCGAGGACGACATCGATCATGGCGCTATCGTCATGGCAGAGCGCAATCAGATGTTTGAGCCCGGCATCCGGCAGGTAGGCGACTTGGCGGACCGCGGCGCGCGCCAATACCGCATGGGTCTCGCCCGCCCAAACGAGCCCTTGATCATCGGCCGCGCGGTTACCATTCATGTCAGCCTTCCCGCCTCGTCGTTGGCGCCGCGCCCGGTCCGATCGGTCGCGAGCCTATGGCCGACCCGTAGTTCACGTGCTATCACCGAGGTAGATTCCAATCCGCCATGGGTCGCCCGCGGCACGGGACGGCAGGGTCTTTGCGGCCATGAATCTTCAGATCGTGATGCCCGTGTGGGGGCGGTATTTCCGCCGGCTGCTGCAGGAGTTTGTCCTGCCCTCGCATCTGTCCGACAACAACCTGCCTGCTGTCCACAAGGATATCGACGTCACCTATCGCCTCTACACCACGGATACCGATTACAAAGCCCTCACCGAGGAAGCGCCGCGCCTCCTCGCCCGCCTGGGCGAGTTCGCCCGTATCGAAATGGTCCGCCTCCCGGACGAGGTGTCCTTCGAATACGAGGATAGCGCCCAGGAAACGCCAACGAAAAAGAACATACGGGCGATGGACCGGTTCGACCACACCAAGTTCAACCTGCAGTCGTTCTGCTACTTCGACAGTATCGAGAAACAGGAGCACGTCGGTGATACCGCGTTCGTGATCGCTACCGCCGACGTGGTTTACTCCGACGGCACCTTTCCCGCCATCGTCGAGTTGCTCGAACGGGGCAAGCGGGCCGTTCACATCGCCGTTTTCGACATGCTCGACGAGCCGGCCGCGGCGGCGATTCGCGAGCGCCATGCAAGCGCCGATCAGCTCACCGTGACGCTGCCGGCGCGCGAGATCGTGCGCCTCGCGCTCGATCATCTTCACCCCAGCGCCGCGGGCGCTCTCATCGATTCGCCGCGGTTCCCGTCCTGGAAGCACAATCTCCTGTGGCGCGTCGGCACGGAAGGGCTGGTGATGCACTGGTTCAGCCTGCACCCCCTCGTGCTGGCACCGCTCCGCCGGGAGGCCATGAAAGTGAACGAGCAGATCGACAGCGGCTACGTGTTCACCATCGTCGATGATTTGGAGGCCGTCCATGTGGTCGAGGATTCCGACGAGATCTGCGCCGCGGGCCTGGCGCCCGAATGGTAGTATTACGCGGCGCCGACGGAGGATAACCGTTTCGCCGCGCCGACGCTGGCCGCGGTCTTGCACGGCCTCAAAAACAAGCTGTTTCGCCAATACCCCGACATCGATGTGTTCGCCCGGCACGCCATCAAATTTCACACCGGCCCGCTGACACCGGCCTGGGAGGCCGTCGTCGCCGAATCCGATCGCACGATTGCCGAGGTGCTCGACGCCTACGCCAGGATCGAGGGGACGGCGATGTGACCGGAGCGGGTGTCTAAACCGATTCTTCTCGCTCAGCTACCGAGCGGTCGCGGCGGCTCGGTGGCGCGCGCTTTGCCCTGGTCGTAGTGGTCCGCCTCGTTGTAACAATCGACCGCGCCCAATGTCTGGTAGCAGTGAGCGAGGCGTTCGCATCCGCCTCCTCCGGCTGAACGCCACGACACAAACCGCCGCCCCCGAAGGCGCGGGCCAGGGAACATTCTTCGCCCGTGGCGTTGGACAGCGACTTGTCCAAAACGGCGCCCACTGCCGTCTCGCAGCCGCTCAGAATTCCCGCCACCGCCATCACGAATAGGGCCATTTTCAATGTCATGCGAGATTTTATTCCACATCGCACCACCGGTGTCGAGCCATGCGGGCCGCGAATCGTGCGCCCCGAGAGCGGAATAATGCCCGCCCCGCCTATGATTCGGGCAACTCGAGACGAAAGGTGGTGCGGCTCGGTGCCGTTTCCACGAGGCTGATGTCGCCCCCGTGCCCGCGCATGAGATCACGCGCGATGGCAAGGCCAAGCCCGGTGCCGCCGCCGCGCGCCGAGCCGGTGTAGGCCTCGAACAAGTTTTCGCGCACCTCGTCGGGCAGGCCGGGGCCGGTGTCGCTGAAATCGATATAGGTCATGGAATCCCGGTGCCCGGCATGGACCACGATCTCGCCTGCGCCGCCGCCGGCCATCGCCTCCATCGCGTTACGCCCGAGATTGAGCAGAACCCGGTAGATCTGATCGCGATCGGCGTCGATGGTGAGATCGTCCGCCACATCGTTGCGCCACATGATCCCGCTCGCGCCGCCGCTGCCGAGCGCGCCCGCCACATCGTCGACGAGCTCGTGGAGCGGAAACCGGGTGCGCGCCGGCCTCTGCTCCTCCGCCTTGCCGAAGCGAAGCGTGTTGGTGCAGAGCTCGATGGCCCGGTCGATGGTGCGCACCAGAATCGGCGTTACGCGGCGCACCTCCGGGTCGTCGCTACCGCTCAGGCGGTCGGAGACGAGCTGCGCGGTCGCCAGGATGTTGCGCAGATCATGATTGATCTTGCTCACCGCAGTGCCAAGCGCGGCAAGCCGCGTCTTCTGCTTGAGCGCGGTCCTGAGCTCGGCCTGCATATCGGCGAGCTCACGCTGGGCGATGCCGATCTCATCATTGCGCTTCGACGGCACGATGGCGGGCGCCGTGTCCTCCGGCGCCTTGCGGAACGCCACCATGCTCTCGGTGATGCGACGCATTGGCCGCACCATCAGCCACTGCAACGAGAGGAACACCAACCCCGCGGTGATCAACGAGATGGCGATCGAGAGGTTGAGAATGCGTCCGGCATAGTCGTACATGTCCGCCCGCATGGGCGCCTCGTCGAAGATGGCATCAACGACCATGCCGGGATCCTGCGGCGCCGGGCCGAGAACACGAATGATCCGGCTGTCCCGTTGCAAGAGCGTATCGAAGGCATCGCGGATCAGCGTGACCGGTGTCGCCTCGCGCAGATCGAAGGACGCATCGACGGTGGGAGGCATGCCGAAGCCGAGCGCCAGCGTCTTCATTTCCGGGCGCATGAGGGCCACGGCCTTGACCCGCGCGTGATCGAGCAGCCTCTGCTCAAGCGCGGGACTGATCATGTGATCGGGCGAAGCCTCGAGAGCGAGCGTCGCAAGATGCGAGGCCACGATGCGATCCCCCAGATAGACCATCCGAAAGCGCGCAATCGACGGCACGAAAATCAGCACCTCGCTGAGCATGACGAAGACGATCGTCAGAACGAGGAGCCGGGCCGAGAGGCTCTTCGGAATCGTCAGCGGGGTACGCCCTTGGTTCGCCATAGGCGCAATCTAAATCAGATTCCGCTTACGGTGCCAAACTCTTGGCCCCGGACAGGCCGGCCCGGGCGGATTAGCCGAACCGCGACAGGAAGCGGACAAGTTTTCGCATGCGTTCACTGAACAGCAGCGGCGTGAAATAGCTGCCGGCGACTCGCTTGCTGATTTCGCTGTAGGTCGGGTAGGGCGCGATCAGCTTGGCCATGGCCAGGATCTTGATGTCGTGCTCAATCGCCATCACCCACGGCAGAATCAGCTCGCCGGCGTGACAGCCGGCGATGCTGGCTCCGAGAATCCGGCCGCGCGCAGTGGTGACCACCTTGATGAACCCCTCGGTGCGCTCCTCGGTCACCGCGCGGTCCACCTCCGCAAACGGCCAACGCAGGATGCGAATCCCGCCGTGCCGGGCGCGGGCGGCGTCCTCGGCGAGACCGACATGGGCGAGTTCCGGGTCGGTATAGGTCACCCAGGGCACCGCCTTCTCGTTCACCTTGGTCGGCTGGCGGAACAGCACGTTGCGCACGACGATCATCGCGTGATGGTTGGCGACGTGGGTGAACGGGTAGCGGCCCACCACATCGCCGATGGCGTAGACCTTGCGGTTGGTGGTGCGGAGCCGCGAATCGACCTCGATCCCCTGCGCCGAGTGGGCGATGCCGGCGGCGGCGAGTTCCAGGCCGTCGATATTGGGCAGGCGACCGGCGGCCACCAACAAGTGGCTGCCCTCGAGGCGATGGGTACCACCCTCGCCCTCGGCCTCTAAGGTGATTCGCCCCGCTTCGCCATCACCGCCGGTGACCTTCGTTCTCTCGAGCAGCGTCACGCCGTCGCGGCGCAGCCGGTCGGCGACGATGCGGGCCACCTCGGGATCGTCCCGCCCGAGAAACCTCTCCATCTCGATGATGGTGACCTTGGCACCGAGATGGGCGTAGGCTTGGCCGATCTCCATGCCGACGCTGCCACCACCAATGACGATCAGGTGCCGAGGCAGGGAGCGGTTACCGAAGATCGTCTCGTTGGTGAAATAGGGAATGCGCTCGAGCCCCGCTATGGAGGGGATGAGGGGCGCCGAGCCGGTCGCGATGACAAAGCGGCGCGCGGAAACGCGCTGTTCCCCGGCGGCGATCTCGGTCCGGCTCGTGAACCGCGCCGGATCCCGGATCACGCGTACGCCCAGTCCCTCGAAGCGCTCCACCGAATCCTGCGGCGCGATGGCCGCGATCACGCTCTGCACATAGTCGTGCACGCCCGCAAAATCGACGTCGGGCCGCCGGCTTTGAATGCCGCCGATCCCGTTATGCGCCTGCGCCGCCGCTCGACCCGCGGCGAGCAGGGACTTCGACGGCACACAGCCGTAATTCAAACAATCGCCGCCCATCAATCCCTTTTCGATCAGGACCGTCGAGGCGCCGAGTTGACTCGCCGCCGCGGCCATAGTGAGACCGGCGGAGCCGGCGCCGATGACGCAGATATCGGGAGATAGCGTCTTGTTCATGGTTCACGCGCTCCGTGCGCCTGGGGGCGCCGCCTCACGGTAGCGGACACCGGCGCTTGGGGCCAGATCGCCGACCGGCTAGGACGGTCCAGCCGCCCTGATCCGCCGATAGACAACCTGGATCGGGGCGAGCGCCGCCAGCCCGCGGCGAACGTTCGCTCTGTCTCGTGATCAAGATCAGACATGGAGCGGCGTGTGAACCATTGCTCGACTCATGGGCGAACGCCGGGCGATGAACGATGCACCATCCGGCCGCGGCGATCGTTCGCTCCTGTCCGCGCGCCTGGGTTATGTAACGGCGCTCACCCCTGATCGCTAATCACCTCTACGTGAGCGTGGGATCGAGCGCGGCAGGTGAGTTTCATTGACTTCAACTAGGCGAGACCGTATACAGCGGCCTGTCTTTGGCCGGGCCTCGAGCGGCGTCGAGGCGGAGGTGGACGCGTGAAACGAACCTTTCAACCGAGCCGGATCGTCCGCAAGCGGCGGCACGGTTTCCGAGCTCGTATGGCGAGCGTGGCGGGGCGCCGTTTGCTCGCCCGGCGGCGGGCCAAAGGACGCAAACGCCTCTCAGCGTAGGCTCAACATGCCGACAATGGTCGGACGCCTCAAGCGGCGGTCGGAATTCCTCCGCGTGGCCCGAGCCCGGCGCAATTGGGCGGCCCCTGGGCTCATCCTGCAAGCCGCCCCGAGCGAGGCGGAGGATCCGGAGGCGGCCCCGGTCGCGGCCATGCGAATTGGCTTTACGGCGAGCAAGAAGGTTGGCGGCTCCGTCGAACGCAACCGCGCCAAACGCCGCCTGCGGGCGGTCGCACAGCGGATCCTCCCGGACACCGCCATGCCAGGTTTTGACTACGTTCTGATTGCCCGCGCTGCTACCCTAACCCGGCCTGCTGACCGCTTGAGTGCCGATCTTGAAACGGCGCTCAAGAAACTCGGCGTCGAGCGCAGCGCCGTTGGCCCAGAGGACCAGAGACGCCGGGAAACCCCGCCGGTCGCGCCATGATGATCCGAGCTGCAACTCAACCCATCGCAATCGCCCCCAGGCTGCTGATCCGGGCCTATCAGCTCGTGCTCTCGCCCGTGCTGCCGGTGAGCTGCCGCTACACCCCAACCTGCTCGCACTATGCGCTGGACGCCCTCGCCAAGCACGGCGCGTTCAGGGGGTGTTGGCTGGCGCTTCGCCGCATCGGGCGCTGTCATCCGTGGGGCGGATTCGGCTACGACCCGGTGCCCGACCCCGCGGTGCCCGACCCCGCGCTGCCCGACGCCGGCGCACCGCGCAAGCCCTGATCGCCCGCCGCCATGTCGGATCAACGCAATCTCATCCTCGCGATCGTCATTTCGCTGGCGATCCTCCTGGGATTCCAGTTCTTTTATGAGATTCCGCGCCAAGGAGACGAGCAGCCGGTACAGCAGTTGAGCGGGCCGGCGGAGCAGCAACCGGCGGGCCGCGCGATCGGCCAGGCGCCGAGTGGCGCGACCGCACCGACGACGCCGAGCGTTGTCGTCGACGAGAGGGACGTCGCGGCGAAAGCGCGCGAACAAGCTCTCCAGGCCGCCCCGCGCATCGCTATCGAGACACCGCGTTTGAGTGGCTCGCTCTCCGTCCACGGCGCCCGGTTCGACGATCTCAGCCTGGCCACCTACCGCGAGACCGTGGCGCCGGACAGCCCGGTGATCACGTTCTTATCGCCCGCTGGAAGCCAGCACCCCTACTACGCCGAATTCGGCTGGACTGCGGAAACGGGCGAGGTGGTCAAGCTGCCGGACGCCGAGACGGTCTGGCAAGCCTCGAGAACCCGGCTTGCGCTTGACAGGCCGGTGACGCTGAGCTGGGACAACGGCGAGGGCCTGCGCTTCAGCCGGACGGTCGCGATCGACGAGGGCTACCTGTTCACGGTCACCCAACGGGTCGTGAACAGCGGCCAAGTGTCGGTCACGCTCTATCCCTACGCCCTCATCTCGCGGACCGGCACGCCCGAGGTGAGCCGGTTCTTCATCCTGCACGAGGGCCCGCTCGGCGTGTTCAACGACACGCTCAAGGAGTTCGATTACGACGACCTGCAGGATGACCAGCGCATCGAGAAGCGTAGTACGGGCGGCTGGATCGGCATCACCGACAAGTATTGGCTCGCCGCCTTGGTCCCTGATCAGGACCAACCTTTCACCGGCAGCTTCAATCACCGCTTCGCGGGCGGCGGGATCGACCAATATCAAGTCGATTACATTCGCAGCGGCGAAACCGTGCCGCCGGGCGGCACCGCCCAGGTCGTCAACCACATGTTCGTCGGCGCCAAGGAGGTCGATCTCCTCGACCGCTACCGGGCGGAGTACAGGGTCAGCAACTTCGACAAGGCCATCGATTTCGGCTGGTTCTACTTCCTGACCAAGCCGCTGTTCTACGTCCTCGCCTACTTTTACGGCCTGCTCGGCAATTTCGCGCTGGCGATCCTGCTGCTCACCGTCGTCGTCAAGCTCATCTTTTTCCCGCTCGCCAACAAATCGTACCGGGCGATGAGCACGATGAAGAAACTGCAGCCGGAGATGCAGAAGATCCGCGAGCGCTTCGGCCAGGACCGCCAGCGCATGAACCAGGAGCTGATGGCGCTTTATAAACGCGCGAAGACCAACCCGGCGGCGGGCTGCCTGCCCATCGTGATACAGATTCCCGTCTTCTTCGCCCTCTACAAGGTCATGCTCGTTTCCATCGAGATGCGCCACGCCCCGGCCTTCGGCTGGATCCAGGATCTGTCGGCCGCGGATCCGACGTCATTCTTCAACCTGTTCGGCCTCATCCCTTGGGATCCGCCCACCTTCCTCATGATCGGGGTCTGGCCGCTTGTCATGGGCTTCAGCATGTGGCTGCAGATGAAACTCAACCCGCAGCCGGCCGATCCGATTCAGGCCAAGATCATGCTCGCCTTGCCCTTCGTCTTCACCATCATGCTGGCCTCGTTCCCGGCCGGGCTGGTGATCTACTGGACGTGGAACAACGTCCTGTCCATCGCCCAGCAATGGGTCATCATGCGGCGCGAGGGGATCGCCAACCCCGTCGCCTCCTAGCGACACGATGATCGATCCGCCACAAGTAGCGGCGCACGAGGAGCCGCCTGCGCCCGATGCCACGGCCATCGAGGGGGGCCGGGTGCTGTTCGCCGGCGCTTGCGAATTCGTCACGAGCGCGCAGACGCCGGCAGGCGTGCCGGCGCTTTCGCCCCCCGAGATCGCCTTCGCCGGCCGTTCCAATGTCGGAAAATCGAGCTTGCTCAATGCGCTCACGGGGCGTCACAGCCTAGCGCGAACCTCGCACACGCCGGGCCGCACGCGTCAGATCAACTTCTTCGTGCTCGCCGAACGGCTCGTGCTTGCGGATCTGCCCGGATACGGCTTCGCCCGGGCGCCCAAGCGCGAGATCGCGCGCTGGACGGCGCTGGTCAGGCGCTATCTCATCGGGCGCGCGAACCTCAGGCGGTGCTGCCTTCTCATCGATGCGCGCCGCGGCGCGCAACAAAGCGACCGCGATGTCATGGCGCTGTTGGGCGAGGCGGCGGTGTCCTATCAGGTGGTTCTCACCAAATCGGACAAAGTGAAGCCGGGCGCGGCGGCGCGGCGGGCCGCCGCGTTGCGCGACGAGCTCAAGGCGCATGCGGCCGCCTATCCGTCCGTACTTCTTACCAGCGCCGTCTCCGGCGAAGGCATCGCCGCGCTTCGGGCAACGCTCGCAACATTGGCCCGAGCCCCATGATCGAGCTATAAGGCGGGCCATGCGCAAGACAAAATCCAGGACCGGCCGGCCGGCGGCCGGGATGCAACCCGAGACCGCGGCCACGCTGACCGAGGCACTGCCCTACATGCGGCGCTTCGCGGGCCATATCTTCGTGGTCAAATTCGGCGGCGCGGCCATGGGCGAGGCCGGGCTGCAGGATCTCTTCGCGCAGGACATCGTGTTGCTCAAGCAGGTCGGCATCCATCCCGTGGTGGTGCACGGCGGCGGGCCCCAGATCAACGCCATGCTCAAGCGGCTCAAGATCAAGAGCTCGTTCGTCGAGGGCCTGCGCATCAGCGACGGGGAGACGGTCGAAATCGTCGAGATGGTGCTGTCGGGCTCGATCAACAAGCGGATCGTCACGGCCATCAATCGCGCCGGCGGCTCGGCGGTCGGGCTTTCGGGCAAGGACGGCAATCTCATCACCGCGCGCAAATTGCGCCGCCGCCGGCGCGATCCCGAATCCCACATCGAGCGCGTGCTCGATCTCGGTTTCGTCGGTGAGCCCGCCAAAATCAACCGTCGGTTTCTGGAGAACCTGGCAGGCTCCGACGTGATTCCGGTCATCGCGCCCATCGGCTGTGGCCCCAAGGGGGAAACCTACAACATCAACGCCGATACGGCGGCGGGCGGCCTTGCCGCGGCACTCGGTGCGAGCAAGCTCGTGATGCTGACCGACGTTGCCGGCGTCCTCGATGCCCAGCAAAACCTGATCCCGAGCCTAACCCCTGCAAGCGCCCGCAAGCTGTTGCGGAGCAAGGGCGTCTCGGGCGGCATGATCCCCAAGCTCGAGACCTGCCTCGATGCGCTCAAAGGCGGCACCATGGCGGCGCACATCCTCGACGGGCGCGTGCCTCACGTTCTGCTCTTGGAGATTTTCACCGAGCACGGCATCGGCACGATGATCACAGGCGGCAAATAGAAAGCGTACCTCCGATCGCCGCCCGACCGATTAACCGCTGTAGTAATCTATGTACCACCCCATCTCGGCCTCGGTAAGCGGGTAGTCCACGCCCTCCTTCGCGTTGACGATGGCGTGCGGCGGGACGTGCGCGAGGTGACGTTGCATGCTTATCGCCGTGCGCATGGACAGCTCCGCCTTCCAGGCGAGCGAGGTGACCGCCTTGCCAGCCTTCGATTCCATCATGCGGCGCACGATCGGCAGCTCGAGCTCCGCCTTCAACGCCAGCGCATGAATGGCGAACTCGCGTTTGCCTTCTTCCGATGCGATCCTGAGAACCTCGTCATCGAGCTTGCCGCCCTCGAACATCTCCTTGGCGCGCTGTGCGGCTTCGTTCACGACCTCGCTTTCCTCGCGCAGCCGCTTCTTGACCGCGGCGGCCACCACCTTCTTGGTCTCGGCATCGAATTGGTGGCGCTCCTGCAGAACATCGAGCAGCGTCGAGGTCACAAAACCGGCAATGCGGCGGATCGCCCGCTGGGAAAGCGACGGCCGCCCTACCAACGGCTCGTGCCAGCTCGGAATCTTCTCCGCCCGATCGATGATCTTGTCCAGTATCTCCTCGCGAATCTGGGCGTTCTGGTTGGCGAGCAGCATGGCGATCGCCGGCACATCCTCGGCCGCCACGATCGCTTCGGAGACCTGCTCGCTCACCTCATCTCTTCGCGCGATGGCCGCCAGCGCGCCTTGAATCGGCCCCGCGGCGATAATCTCGAGCAGATCCTCGTCGTTAAGCAGGATCGAGTATTCGAGAATCGGCGCTGAGACGATCAGCTCGTCATCGTGAGCGAGCCGGTCGATCACCTCCTTCGGCACGTCGGTCACCAGTTTGATTTCCTCGGCGAGGATCTGCCGGACTCGCGGGAGCTGGTCCTCGGCCAGAATACGCAACGATTCAAGCGTGAGGTCCTGCAGGCGCGAGGACTCCGATTCGGACAGACCCGGAATCAGGCGGCCGATCTTGAGGGCGAGATTGCAGCGGACCTCCTCGTCGATATCGTGCGCCAACAGGACATTGGCTTGCCCCGGCGTTCCCGGGTTGGTCGCCACTTGCCGGCGGACGTCTACAGATTCGTCCTCGGCGAGAAAGTACATAATCTCCGGTTTAAGGCCATCTTGTTCGGCGAGGCTGGAGCGTATCTTGGCATCCTTGTCGCGGGCGAGCTTCTTGGCTTTCTCGTGGGGCCGGTCGGACTTTTTGCCGGGTTTTTTCTTTTTTCCCCCGCCCTTGAACAATTTTTTCACCGCGGCCATTCGTCCCCCCCCCCGGAGATGCAGAGGTTGGCGCCGCCGCGACAAGGGCGTAGCTCCCCTTGCGATCACGTTTAACAGCGTACATGGCCTGGTCGGCCCGCGCGACGAAGTCGGTAAACGTCTCCTGCCCTTCGGGATCGGTCACGGCGATCCCAATCGAGATACCGAGCGGTTTGTCGGCGCTACCGGAAAAGCGGCGGAGATCATCTGCCGCGGCCAGCAGGGCCTTGGCCTTGGCGACGGCTGCAGGCTCGTCGGCCTCCTCGAGCCACAACGCGAATTCGTCGCCGCCGAGCCTGGCCGCGATGTCCCCGATGCGGCTGTCACCGGACAGCAATGTCGCAAGGGCACACAACGCCTCGTCACCCCGCCGATGGCCGTGGACGTCGTTGACCTGCTTGAAGTTATCGAGGTCGATGTACAGAAGAACGCCATGGCGGCGCATGCGGCGCAAATGATTGAACCGGCGTTCGACCTCCTCGGTGAAAGCGCGGCGATTGAACAGGCCGGTGAGTTCGTCGGTGCGCGACAGCATTTCGAGCTGCTTGTGGTTGGCGACCTGCTCGATGGCGATGCCGACATGATTGGCGATCCCGTCCAACAGGGCGCGTTCGTCCTCACCGAAGGCCGGTACGCCTACGCCGCGACTCACGCAGATGGCCCCGTTGATGGCGTCATGATAATGCGAGGCCTCGGCCAGCAGTTGTTCCCCTATCGCGATGAGATCGATCGGCGCGCGCTCGGCGGAGCGCAACGACCGTTCGAGCGTGATGCGGACGACCTCCCCTGTTTGATCGCCTGTCGCCGCCTCAGGATCGGCAAAGCTCGCCGCCAGCGCGAACGTACCGTCGGCACCGCTGCGAAAGACCCAGCACTGCTGCGCGGCAAGGGCTTGGCACACCGATTGTGCGGCTACACCGAGCACGCGATCCGGATCGATCTCGTCGCGAATGGTACCGATGATCGCGCCCTGCAGGCGCTCGCGCTCGCGGGCCTGCTGGAGTGCCGCATCGCGATCACGGGCCTCGGTGACATCGCGGCACACGCCGCGCGCGCCGAGCCAGGATCCGCCCTCGTCGTAGACCGGTACCGACGAAACCAGGAGGCAGGCCAGCTTACCGTCGGCGCGGCGCATCCACACTTCGACGTCTTCAAGCGGCACGTCGCACTCGAAGGGGAAGGGGCCGTCAACCGGATGGTCGGAATCGAGCAGGCTTTGCGCCGACCGGCCGTTGAGTTCGCGCGGCGAGAAACCGAGCGCACCGCGCGGCGAAACGAACCCGAAGGCGCCGTCCGCCCGGGTTTCCCAGGCGAAGTCGGACGAGCACGTCACCAGATCCTTGAAAAGATGGCGCGAGGCGATCAAGGCATTGGTGAAGTTCTGTTCGACTGTCGTCTCCCGTGCCAGCACGACGACGCAGCGCGCCGCGTCGTCATCTTCGACAGGGAGAAGCGTCACCTCGAAGGCCAGTGTCTCGCCCTCGCCAGCCACGGCGACACTCTTCACGACGGATCGCCGTTCGCGCGCCGCGCTCAGTACCAGGGCTTCGAGCTCCGCCGCCCCGCCGCGCTGGAGCGCATCCGTCAGGACCGTGGCGTGGCTGTTGGCCGCCACGACGTGCCCGAACTCATCGATAAGCAGCGCCGGGCCATGGGACGTGGACAGAAGATGATCGACAGACAAGGAAGCCGCACCGGGGCTGTCTCCCTCGGGCTGCACCTTGCCGCGGTCTTCGGAACGTGTGGCCATGATCGCTTTGCGCCCTGGCCCTCACTCGGTGCCGGAGTCGGGCTGCCTCCCCTGACTGACGACGCCGACCGAGGGTTTGCAGAACAGATAACCCTGGCCGTAGCGGACGCCGGCCTCGATCAGGAAGGCCGCGACCGGCTCGTCTTCGACCATTTCGCCGATGGTCTCGATCCCAAGATCGCTGCACAGCGTCGCCATGGCGCGCAGGAACGGCTTGCCGTTCGGCTTGACCAGCGCCTCGCGCACATAGATGCCGTCGATCTTGACGAAGTCGATATCGAGGGCTCGCAAATACTGGAAGGCCGAGGCGCCGGCGCCGAAATCGTCGAGACAGACATGGTGCCCCCTCGAGCGTAGATCGTGGAGGATGTTGTTGGTCGTCTCGAGATCGGTGATCTTGGCGGATTCGGTCACCTCGAACATGAGCTGCTCGCGCATGCCATCGCACGACTTGAGCAGATCGAGGAAGGCGCGCACGAAGCCCGGGCTTTCCAGCGAGCGGCCGGAGAGGTTGACGGCGATGCTGAGGATATCGCCGTTGTCCTTGGCGCGGCGGATCTTGTCGATCACCTTGCGGCACATCGCCAGATCGAAATCGCCGATGACGCCCACGTCCTCGGCAAAGGTGATGAGCTCAAAGGGCGATTTTCCGTTGTGCGAGCATTGGAAGCGGACCAGCGCCTCGGAATGGTGAATATCGCGGGTCTTGAGATCGACGATGGGCTGGAACACGGTGTCGAACTTGCCGGTATCGATGGCGCTCTTGAACTCGGCGATGCGCTCGCGGGTATCGTCGAGCATCATCTTGTAGCCTTGGGACAGTGCATCGACGGTGAAGTCGCCGTGCTGTTCCGAGAACTTGTTGATCGTGTAGAGGAGCGCTCGCGCGTTGTCCTCCTCGGAAACGTCGTCACCTTCCAAAGCCACCGTGCTGGCCTCGACCTGAACACCTTTGCCCTCGGGATCGACCTCGCGGGCCCGGGCGGCGATCGAGCCCTCGAGGGACGAGACATCCACCGCGGGGTCGTGGACGAGCCCGAATTGGTTGTCGTCGATACGTCCTACCGTCTCGCCGTTGACCGAATGGACCTGGAGGTGGGCCGTGATGTCGGAGATAAATTCGCCGGCCTTATCGTCGCCGAGCCGCCCCTCCAGCTCGTCGAAACCTTCGACATTGAGCAGCGTCATGCTGTAGGGCGTGTCCTGATCCGCCCCGCTCTTCAACGCCTCGAGGGCGACATCGGCAAAGGAGTCCTTGGTGAGCAAGCCCGTCTCGGGGTCGCGGTCGACATTTTCGCTGACCGTGGTCACCGGCGCGATGCGATGCGCGCTCATGGCGAGAAACAGGCGGTTGGCGCGGCCCGGCAGATGGGAGCCGAACAGCGCCACGGATTGCGGTCGACCGGACGAGCCGACGAGCCGGATATTGACGGGACCGAAGCGGCTTTGGCTTTCCGCGGTGGCGAAGGAAGCGCGGATGAGGCGGTGATCCTCTTTGACCACGACGTCGATGAACGGCGTGCCGATCAGCTTGTCGGCGGATTGGCCCGACAACCGTTGGACGGCGCCCGCGGCATAGCTGATGTTGCGCTCGACATCGAGCTCAACGACGCGTCGGCTGCCGCAAACGCGAACGCGACGAAGCGGTCGCGGTCGCTCCGCGGATTGGTCACGACGGTATGTTGATCGCTCATCCTACCTGCACACCTCGCGAGGCGGCCCCGGGCGCGTCCCCTCAGGTTCGCGCGCCCTAGCGTCGTTCCGGCGCCAATCTCGGCGGGACCTTCGCCCGTGATGTGATATAGATTTTAGCACGCCTCGACACAGAGTCATGAAACCCCTGGTTCACGGCCGAGACTACGCGCCCATCCATGCCAAAATCGAGCGTCGCCCACGCCCAAACGCCAAGCTGGGACAATTTCTCCCATGCCGACGTGTGGATCTTTGATCTCGACAACACGCTCTATCCTGCGCGTTACGACGTGTTCACCCAGGTTGACCAACGCATCAGCGCGTTCGTGGCGCAGACCCTAGGCCTCGACAAGACCGAGGTGCGCGCGCTTCGTGAGAATTACATCGCGAGCCACGGTAGCACGTTTCGCGCGATGATCGAGATTCACGACATCGACGTGGAGGCCTTCCTCGATTATGTCCATGACATCAGCATGGATCACCTCCCGCCGAGTGACATCCTGAACCAGGCCCTCGACAAGCTGCCGGGCCGCAAGCTCGTCTTCACGAGCGCGACCCTGTCTCACGCCAACCGCGTGATGGCGCGGCTTGGCGTCGGCCATCATTTCGAGGCCATTTTCGATATCAAGGCCGCGAATTACTTACCGAAACCTTTCCAGGGCACCTATCAGCGGCTCATCGAACGCCATCGCATCGAGCCGACGGGCGCGGTGATGGTCGAGGACATCGCTCGCAATCTCATTCCGGCCGCCGCGCTCGGCATGACCACCGTGTGGGTGCCGAACGACACGCCCTACTCGCGCGCCAACTCGGAGGGCGGTCACATTCACCACGTGGTCGACGATCTCGCGACGTGGCTCATGGAGCTCACCCGGCAAACCCACGCCCAGGGCGGTTGACAGGGCCGCTCGCCCGGTTATGTTCGCGCCGGGCTTGGGCCGCCATCGAAGCGCCGATCCGTCGGCTCGGCATAGCGCTTGAGGTTACCCCGCGTGGCAACGCAGAACCTTCAACCGATTATCGACGCGGCCTGGGACCAGCGTGAGACGGTCTCGCCCAGCACCAAGGGCGAGACGCGTGATGCCATCGAAACAGCGCTCGATCTGCTCGATCGCGGCCACGCGCGTGTCGCTGAGAAGCAAGCCGGTGTCTGGCACGTCAATCAATGGCTCAAAAAGGCGGTCCTGCTGTCGTTCCGGCTTTTTGACATGAGCCCCATCCCGGGCGGGCCGGGGCCCAATACGCCGTGGTTCGACAAGGTCGCCTCGAAGTTCGCCAACTGGGACGAAGCCAATTTTCGCGAGGCCGGCTTTCGCGCCGTGCCCGGCTCTGTCGTGCGCCACTCGGCCTTCATTGCGCCGGGCGTCGTACTCATGCCGAGCTTCGTGAACCTCGGCGCCTATGTCGACAGCGGCACGATGATCGACACCTGGGCAACGGTGGGGAGCTGCGCGCAGATCGGCAAGAACTGCCACATCTCCGGCGGCGCGGGCATCGGCGGCGTGCTCGAGCCCCTGCAGGCCAGCCCGGTGATCATCGAGGACGACTGCTTCATCGGCGCGCGCTCCGAGGTCGCCGAGGGCGTTGTCGTCGAGCACGGCGCGGTCCTCTCGATGGGGGTCTATCTCGGCGCGTCGACCAAGATCGTCGATCGGGCGAGCGGCGAAATTCTGTATGGCCGGGTGCCGGCCCTTTCGGTGGTGGTGCCGGGCAGCTTGCCGGGCAAAGCGCTCGCAGACGGCCGGCCTGGCCCGAGCCTCTACTGCGTCGTCATCGTCAAACATGTCGATGCCCAGACGCGGTCCAAGACCTCGGTCAACGAGCTCCTGCGTGACTGACGGCCGGGCGCGGCACAAACGAGATCACGTGACGAACCAAGTCGACATCGATGCCTTGGCGCTGGCGCAGGAGCTGATTCGCTGCGCGAGCGTGACGCCGCGCGACGAAGGCGCGCTCGACATCCTCGAACGCACGCTGGCCACCCTAGGGTTTGCTTGCCACCGGCTGCGGTTCACCTCCGAAGGTGAGGCGGAGGTCGACAATCTCTATGCCCGGTTCGGCTCGGCAGCACCCAACTTCTGCTACGCCGGCCATACCGACGTGGTGCCGATCGGCGAGCGTGACGCGTGGTCGCAGGACCCGTTCGCCGGCGAGATCATCGACAATGCGCTCTTTGGCCGCGGTGCGGCGGACATGAAAGGCGCCATCGCCTGTTTCATCGAAGCTCTCTCGCAATTCCTGACGGCGCGCGGCGGCGAGGTGCCGGGCTCGATCAGCCTGTTGATTACCGGCGACGAGGAAGGCGTCGCGGTCAACGGCACGGTCAAAGTGCTGGACTGGATGCGCGAAAACGGCGAAGTCATCGACCACTGCCTGGTGGGTGAGCCGACCAATCCGCGAGAACTCGGCGAGATGGTCAAGATCGGCCGCCGTGGCAGCTTGAACGCCGAGCTTGCGGTCACCGGCGTCCAGGGCCACGTCGCCTACCCTCAGCTCGCCGACAACCCGATCCCGCGCCTGATTGCGATGCTGAGCGCCCTCACAGCGGACCTGCTGGATGAGGGCAACGATCACTTTCAGCCCTCCAACCTCGAGATCACTTCGATCGATGTCGGCAACCAGGCCACCAACGTGATCCCGGCGACGGTGCGGGCCAGGTTCAATGTTCGCTTCAACGACGAGCACAGATCAAAGGGCGTGATCCGCTGGTTGCGCGAAAAGCTCGATGGCGTGGAAGGTGCCTACGAGCTCGCGATCGCGGTCAGCGGCGAGGCCTTCGTTTCGCCGCCGGGCCCGTTCACCGATCTCGTGGTCGAGGCGATCAAGGCGACGATCGGCGTCGAGCCCGAGCTCAGCACCTCGGGCGGGACCTCCGATGCCCGCTTCATCAAAGATGCCTGTCCCGTCGCTGAATTCGGCCTCATCAGCCAGACCATGCACAAGGTGAACGAGCACACGCGGCTCGCCGATCTGCAGGCCCTTACCCGGGTCTACTGCGCTGTTCTCGAACGATATTTCGCCCTTTAGCCGGCTGCCGCCGCCCATGCCGACAGGAACGGAAATCGGCCGATCGCTTTACGGTGCATGGCGCTTGTTGCTTCTCGACCCGACGGGGGTCCAGTGGTTCGAGGTCTCCATCGAGGGGTTCTGGCGCTCATTTTTTGCCGCCGCGCTGATCGCGCCGGTTTACGCGATCATGGTGGTGATCGATGCCGGCAACGTTCCGGCCGGGGCCGGTCCGGGCGCGATTGTATTCGTCAAGGGAATCGCCTACGGGCTGAGCTGGATCGTCTTTCCCGTTGCGATGATCTTTCTCTGCCGGCTGCTCGGCCTGACCGAAACCTACATTCCCTACATCATCGCGCTGAACTGGTCCGCGATCATCCAGACTGCCATCTTTTTTCCGCTCGCGCTTCTCAGCACGACGGGCGCCCTGTCCGCCGGAATCGCGGCGCCGCTCACCTTCGTTGTGACCCTCGGCCTCCTGTTCTACCAGTGGTTCATCGCTCGCAACGTGCTGCAAGCGGGTCCGTTTACCGCTATTGCGCTGGTGTTCCTCGATCTGCTGTTCACCATCTTCATCGATAGGGGCGCGGACGCGCTGTTGGTCTCGGTCGTGGCTCAACCGTCCGGGTAATCAACCGCCGCGAGGTAAAGCCCGTGCGCCGGCGCCGTGGGCCCGGCTGCCCGGCGGTCGCACGCGGCGAGCGCTGCGGCCACGTCCTCCGCCGTCATCGCGCCCTCGCCGACGCGCTTGAGGGTACCCACCATGGCGCGCACCTGGTTGTGCAGGAACGAGCGCGCTGTCGCGGTGATGTGAATGTCCTCGTGGCGCCGGCGCACGTCGAGCGTATCAAGGGTCCTGATGGGCGAATCCGCCTGGCATCGCGCCGAACGGAACGTGGTGAAATCGTGCCGCCCGACCAAGTGCTGGGCGGCGCGCTGCATGGCCCGGGCGTTCAGCCGAGCCGGCACGTGCCACACCCGGCCGGCGGCCAGTGCGGATGGCGGGCGGCGATTGAGGATGCGGTAGAGGTAATGGCGCGCGGTGGCGGAGAAACGGGCGTGGAAATCGGGTGCCGCTGCGCGCGCCTCGAGGACGACGATGGGCGCCGGCTTGAGATGGAAGTTGACCGCTTGGCAGACCGTACCGGCCGGGTGCGGCCGGGCCAGATCGAAATGCACGGCCTGGCCCAGGGCGTGGACGCCGGCATCGGTCCGCCCCGCGCCGAACACCTGAACCTGCTCGCCGCAGAACGCGTGGATCGCCTCTTCCAAAGCCGCCTGGATCGAGGGGCCGTTGGCCTGGCGCTGCCAGCCGACGAAATCGGTGCCGTCATATTCGAGAGTGATGCGATAGCGAGTCATGGCAGCTCGAGCCGCGTGCCTGCTGGCACCGCGAAGCCGCGCAGGAACTCCTCTGCCGTCAACGGTTTGCGCCCGGCGCGTTGCAGGATTTCAAGTCCGAGGGCGCCGGCGCCACAGGCCACCGTCAAGCGATCATCGAGCACGACGCCCGGATCACCGCCGGCGGGCGATGCGAGCGCCGCGGCCGCGACCTTGATTCGCTCGCCCGCGCACACGAACCAGGCGCCGGGCCGCGGGGCCAGCGCGCGGACCTGGCGTTCGAGGTCGGCGGCCGGGCGGCGCCAATCGATGCGCTCGTCCCCGGGCGCGAGCTTGGCCGCATAGGTGACGCCCTCCGCCGGCTGGGGGCGGTCCGCAAGCTCACCTGCGGCCACCCCGGCGAGCGCGCGCACCATCAGCGGGCCGCCGCGCTGGGCCATCTCGTCGTGGAGTTCGCCCGCCGTGGTGATGGGCCCGATCGGCACGTCTTCCGTGAGCAGGATCGGGCCGGTATCGAGCCCCGCGTCCATGCGCATCACTGTGAGCCCGCTCACTGCGTCACCTGCCATGATCGCCCGCGGGATGGGCGCGGCGCCACGCCAGCGCGGCAACAGCGAGGCGTGGAGGTTCAGACACCCAAGACGCGGCGCCGCGAGTACGGCCGGCGGCAGAATCAGGCCATAGGCGACGACGACCGCCGCGTCGGCCCCGAGCGCCGTGAAGCCGTCCACGACACCCTCATCCTTCAAGCGCCCCGGAGTACGGACCTCGATGTGCCGTGCTAGGGCGAAGCGTTGCACCGGCGTGAGACGAGTCTTTTTCCCCCGTCCCGCCCCGCGCGGCGGCTGGGTGTAAACGGCAACGACGGCGTGACCCGCATCTCGCAGGGTGTCGAGGACCGGCACGGCGAAATCCGGGGTCCCCATGAAGACCAGCCGGAGGGGCTCCATCATCAGGCGCTTTTGCGGGCCTGCTGCTTCTTTGCCTTGGCCAGCTTGCGCAGGATGACGCTGCGCCGGACGGCCGACAGGTGATCGACGAACAGCGTCCCCTCGAGATGATCCATCTCATGCTGAACGCAGGTGGCAAGGAATCCCTCGGCCTCGATTGTGGCCGCGCGCCCGTCGACATCGAGGTAGCGGACCTTGACGCGCGCCGGGCGCTCGACGTCGGCGTAGAATTCGGGCAGCGACAGGCATCCTTCCTCGTAGACCGCGACATCATCGGAGGCCCAGACGAGCTCGGGATTGATCAGCCGAAGGAGCAAGGACTCCTCGCCCTCGCGCGCCGGATCGAGCACCAGGACGCGCCGGTGCACGCCGATCTGCACCGCCGCCAGCCCCATGCCCGGCGCCGCGTACATGGTCTCGACCATATCGTCGATTTGCTTGCGCAGAGCCCTGTCGACCTTCTCGATCGGGGCCGATTTGGACTTGAGCCGGGGATCGGGCGCGGTAATGATGGTCAAAAGGGCCATGTCTCCGCCATAAAACCGTTTCGTGCCAACTACCTAGGGGAGCCTGCGCCGGCCGTCAAGCGGACGCCATGCGACGATCGGGCGGGCATGATAAAGTAGTGGCAACGTCGGCAGGATTGATCGAGCCCGCGCTCGACCATCGATCATGGAAAACGCAGTTCCGCTCATTGTTACGTTCGTCCTCGGTTTGGTTCTTGCCGGCGTCGTGATCGCCCTGTTGAGCCGGCGCGGACAGCACAACCGCGATGCGCTCGGCCAGACCATCGATACCCTCGCCCAAACCCAAATTGCGTTGGCGGGCCGGCTCGACCAGCTCACCAAGACGCTCGGCGACGGCCTCGAGCAATCGGCGACCAAGACGGCGGAAACCCTGGGCGAGCTCAAGACACGCCTGAGTGTCATCGACGAGGCGCAAAAAAGTATCGCCCATGTGAGCAAGGAGCTTTCGGGCCAGGTCGTCGGTCTGCAGGATATCCTCTCCAACAAGCAGGCCCGCGGCGCCTTCGGCGAGGTGCAGCTTGGCGATCTCGTGGAAAATGCGTTGCCGCCGGCGGCCTACACGTTCCAGGCCACACTCACAAACAACCGGCGCGCCGATTGCTTGATCCGCCTGCCCAACCCGCCGGGGCCGATCGTCGTCGACGCCAAGTTCCCGCTCGAAAGCTATCGGGTGCTGCGCGACGTGCAGATGCACGAGCAGGCGGGAATCATCCAGGCCGAGGTCCAGGCGATGGCCGAGGATGTCGGGCGGCTCGACGAGAGGGTCGGCAAATTGCAGCGCCACTTCGAGCAGGCGAGCGAGGACATGCGCAACATTCGCATCTCGACCGAGAAGGTCACTAAACGGAGCGAAAGCATCGAGCGCATCGAGCTCGGCGACGACGACGCGGCAGACGAGCTCGACGCGCCGGTCATCCGCCTCGAAGCGAAAGAAAACTAGCCGGGCTCAGGCGCCTTGGCCGGCAGGGACCGGCGCGCCTTGAGGGCGGCGCCGAGGGTGCCGTCGTCGAGATAGTCGAGCTCGCCGCCGAAGGGCACACCGTGGGCGAGCTGCGAGACCGCAACCTTCGTTGGGCCGAGCGCATCGACGATGTAGTGCGCCGTGGTCTGGCCGTCGACCGTCGCGTTGGTCGCCAGGATCACCTCGTTCACCTGATCCACTTCAATGCGGACGATCAGCCGGGGAATATCGAGATCGTCCGGCCCCACGCCGTCGAGCGCCGACAGCGTGCCACCGAGAACGTGGTATCGGCCGCGAAACGCGCCCGAGCGCTCCATTGCCCAGAGATCGGCGACCTCCTCGACGACGCAAATGAGTTTGGCATCGCGGCGCGCATCGGCGCAGATGCCACAGGGCTCGCTGGTATCGAGATTGCCGCAGATGCTGCAGGGCCGCACCTGCTGGGCGGCGCTCAGCATGGCCTGGGCGAGGGGGCTCAGCAGCGCATCCTTGCGCTTTATGAGATGCAGCGCCGCCCGGCGCGCCGAACGCGGACCAAGGCCGGGCAGCTTGGCGAGGAGCTGGATGAGCCGCTCGATTTCCGAGCCGCCAGGTGATCCGCTCATCGAACGTGCGTCCTATCCGTCCTCGTGACGACGGCTGCACCCGCCGTCAGAACGGCAACTTCATGCCGGGTGGCAGGTCGAGCCCGCCGGTCAGTTTGGCCATTTCTTCGGCGACGCGTACCTCGACCTTGCTTTTAGCGTCGTTATGGGCGGCGACGATCAGGTCCTCGAGAATTTCGATTCCGCCGCCCTCGAGCAACGAAGGATCGATCTTGAGCGCCCGCATCTCCCCCTTGCCGTTGAGGGTCACATCGACCATGGCGCCGCCGGCGGAGCCCGTGATCTCCATCCGTTCGAGCCCGGCCTGCATGTCCGCCATCTTGGCCTGCATGTCCTGGGCCTGTTTTAACATCTGGCTCAAATTCATCATGGCTCCTCGTCTCCGTCCGCGGCGCTCACGCCCTCGCCATCGTCGTCGCTGGGATCATATCCAACCGCGCCCTCGGGCGGTAGCGCGGACTCGGCCACCACCGCCGGGCGCCGGCGCACGGCGCGAATCTCGCCCGTGGGAAAGGCCTCGAGCGTCGCCTTGACCAGCGGGTGCTCGGCCACGGCGGCGCGTTCGTCTGCCGCCTTCCGAGCCGCCTGCTCGGCCAATGTCGGGCCGCCCTCCTCGTTGGATACGGAGACCACCCAGCGCTCGCCGGTCCACTCGCTCAAGCAGGCGCCGAGGCGGTTGGCGAGATCCTGTGGCGCCTTGTCGTCCAGGCGTATCTCGATGCGGCCATTCTCGAAGCGGACGAGATGAACATCGTTGATGAGGTGGGTGTGCAGGATGGCCTCCCGCCGCTCCGCGAATTGGGCGACGACGGCGGCGAAGTCGTCGCGCGCTCGAGGCGCGGGCGCCGTCTCGGAGCCGTCGGCGCGACGGGCCTCTGGCGGCCGTGTACGATCATCCGCCGGCGGCGCTTCGTCGGCGGGTTCCGGAGCCGGTTTGGCGCCGCCCGAGGCGACCGCCACCACGGGCGCGCCCGGTGCGGGCGCAGCGGCTACCGGGGCGCGGCGAGGTGGTACGCCTGTCTCGATCGCACGCACCAGCTCCGCCGGGGCCGGGAGATCGGCCGCATAACCGAGGCGCACCAGAACCATTTCCACGGCGGCGAGCGGTGCGGCCGCCACGCGGGCTTCGCCCAGACCCTTGAGCAACATCTGCCAGGTCCGGGCGAGAACCGGGAGCGTGAGCTGATCCGCCATGGCGTGGCCGCGCTGCTGCTCGACCTCGGTCACCGCGATGTCCGCGCCGGCGTCGGGCACCACCTTGAGCCGCGTGAGCCAATGCGTGAAATCGAGAAGATCCTGCATCACCACGAGGGGATCCGCGCCGTCGTCGTACATCTCGCGCAACAGGCCGAGCGCGCCAGCCACATCGCCCGCCATCACGCGATCGAGGAGGTCGAACACCCGTTCGCGATCCGCGAGCCCCAGGATGTTGCCGACCTCAGCCTCGGTGACCGCGCCCTCGGCATAGGCGATGGCCTGATCGAGCAGCGAAAGGCCGTCGCGGACCGAGCCTTCGGCGGCGCGCACGATCAGGCGCAGCGCGGCGGGCTCGACGCTGACCCCCTCCTTGCCGGCGACCGCTTCGAGATGATGGAGAAGATCGTCCACCCCCACGCGCCGGAGATCGAAGCGCTGGCAGCGCGACAACACGGTCACCGGGACCTTGCGGATCTCGGTGGTGGCGAACACGAACTTCACGTGTGGCGGCGGCTCCTCGAGAGTCTTGAGCAGCGCATTGAAGGCCTGGTTCGACAGCATGTGCACTTCGTCGATGATGTAGACCTTGTAGCGCGCCGCCGCCGGCATGTAGCGCACGCCCTCGATGATCTCGCGAATATCGGCGACGCCGGTCCGGCTCGCCGCATCCATCTCGAGAACATCCACATGGCGGTCTTCTGTGATGGCGACGCACGGCTCGCACGCGCCGCACGGCTCCGCCGTCGGGCCACCCTGACCGTCGGGGCCAACGCAATTGAGCGCGCGGGCGATAATGCGCGCGGTCGTCGTCTTGCCCACGCCGCGCACGCCGGTGAGGATGAAGGCATGCGCCAACCGCCCGCTGGAAAAAGCGTTGGTGAAGGTGCGTACCAGGGCCTCCTGGCCAATCAGCTCGGCGAAGCTCCGGGGCCGGTATTTGCGGGCCAGCACGCGGTAGTCTGCGGCGGTGACGTCTGTCATCCGGATCACCGAGTGATGCGGGCGAGGTGTGCGGCGGAGCCCACGAGGTCGCACCGAGGCTCTCGGCGCCCGCCGTGGGCGGGGGGCTGGGAAGGCGACCCGGACCGATCTCGTTACGGCTGCTTCCTTCCGGACCTGACCGGGTTGGCGAGGGGTCCGTCCGCCGCCAACCCCCCTGCCCCTATATCAGCCCATGGGACGGGCTCGCGCAAGTGCGTTGCGCCCGGAATTGCGCGCCCGCAGCTTCCATGTCAGGCTCGGTGACGCATTCCGGCCCACAAACAGGGGAGAAGGTTGAGCGATCATCCCCGCTTCAACGTGTTTTCCGGCAATCCGCTCGATCGCGCGGCCAATCAGCGGCGCGATGCGGACTGGCTGGCAGCTCGCCTGGCCGCGCCGAATTCGCGGTTCGTGCCCCTTTGGCAGCTCAACCCGTTCGTTGCGGGCGGGAGGGACCCGGCCATCGCGTGGCAGGCGCCAGCGGCCGTCCGGTCGTTCATCGAGGACGGCGCGACCTGTATATTTCTCGGCCTCAACGGTGAGACGGCGCATTTCGCCGTCGACGTCTCCCGCCTCGAGGCGCCCGAGCGCGGGGGCCCGTTTGCGGGCGCGGGCGACTTCGCCGATTTGCGCGGGCTCGCGCCTCGCTTGCCGACCGATCAGGCCGCGATCCTCGCCCAGGCGCGCGCGCTGATCGATTGGCATGCCCGGCACGGCTTTTGCGCGGTCTGCGGCAGGCCGACCCGGCCGCGCGAGGGCGGCTATGTCCGCGTCTGCACGGACCAATCCTGCGGCACACAGCATTTCCCGCGCACCGATCCTGTGGTCATCATGCTGGTGCTCAGCGGCGATCGCTGCCTGCTCGGCCGCCAGGAGCGTTTTCCGCCCGGCATCTATTCGGCGCTCGCCGGGTTCATGGAGCCGGGCGAGACCATCGAGGAGGCCGTCGCGCGTGAGGTCTTCGAAGAGGCCGGCGTGCCCGTGGATAACGTCCGCTATCACTCCTCGCAGCCGTGGCCGTTTCCCGCTTCGTTGATGATCGGCTGCTATGCCGATGCGACGAGTGAGGATATCCACCTCGATTCCGCTGAAATCGACAAAGCCGACTGGTTCAGCCGCGAATCCGTGCGCCGCGCGCTCAACGACGTCGATCCGGCGACCGGGCTCAAGATGCCGGCATCCTTCGCCATCGCCCACCAGCTCGCGCGCGGGTGGGTCGACGGGGATTCATGACCCGGCGAAGCCGGCCCTAGCCGCTCTGGCGGAAGGGATGAGCGGGATAGACCCCGAGCAGAGTGCGCTTCTCGGAGTAGAAATCGAGCTCTTCGAGCGCCAGGCGCACCAAGCGATCCTCGGGGTGGCCCTCGATATCGGCATAGAACTGGGTTTGGTTGAAGGCCTCGTCGACCTGGTAGCTTTCGAGCTTTACCATGTTGACGCCGTTGGTCGCGAAGCCGCCGAGCGCTTTGTAGAGCGCAGCCGGCACATTGCGTACGCGGAACACAAAGCTCGTCATCACCGGCCCGCTGCCCGGCGCGGGCGCGAGCGCCTCACGCGCCATGATGACGAAACGCGTCGTATTATGGCTCGCATCCTCGATGTCCGACTGCAGGACGGAAAGCCCGTAGATGTCGGCCGCGAGGCCCGAGGCAATGGCCGATTCGGCCGAATTACCACGCCCGGCCACCTCCTCGGCCGCACCCGCGGTGTCGGCGTGAACGCGCGCTTTCAAGCCCAATTGGCGGATCAGCCGGCGGCACTGGCCGAGCGCTTGAACGTGGCTGTGCACCACTTCGAGGCCTTCGAGCGTGGCGCCGGGCGGCGCCAGCAGCTGGTGCTGCACGCGCTGGAAGTGCTCACCGACGATGTGCAGGCCCGATTCCGGCAACAGATGGTGGATGTCGGCAACGCGGCCGGCCAGCGAATTCTCGATCGGAATCATGGCGCGCGCTGCCAACCCTTCGCTCAGCGCCGCGAACACATCCTCGAAGGTCTCGCACGGCAAGGGCGCAAGCTCGGCCACCGCCTCGCGGCAGGCGAGATGAGAATAGGCCCCGGGGCGCCCCTGAAAAGCGATCAACGTGTCCGCAGGCGCCTCGGGCCCGGCGATATCGGGAGAACTCATGGCTCTAGCGGGGATGCCGTTCGATGAGCAGAAACGTGCGCGCGCACCCGTTCAAGATCGGCCGGAGTATTGACTTCAATCGGCACGCCGTCAACGAGCACCGCGGCGATCCGCATGCCGGCCTCGAGCGCGCGCAGCTGTTCGAGTTTTTCGCCCAGCTCTCGCTCCGCAGGCGGCAGCGCGACGAACCGGGCGAGCGCTTCGCGCCGGTAGGCGTACATGCCGATGTGATGGAAAAGCGGGTCCTTGAGTTGCGTTGGATCGCGCGAGAAGTCGAGCGCTCGACCCACACGCTCACCCGGCGCGAACCGAACGGCAGCCTTCACGACGTTGGGATCGTCGCGCTCGCGCTCGCCGGCTAATTCCGTCACCAGCGTCACGATATCGACCGCGGGATCGACGAACGGCTCAAGGATCGAGCGAATGGCCGCCGGTTCGATCACCGGCACGTCCCCCTGCAGGTTGACGACGACATCGAAGCGCTCGCCGTCGAGGGCGTTCAAGGCCTCGTAGATGCGATCCGAACCGGAGGGGTGATCGGGCCGCGTCATCATCGCATCGCCGCCCGCCGCGCGCACAGCCGCGGCGATCTCGGCGTCGCCGCACGCCACAACGACCGGACCGACGTCCGCTTCGCGCGCCCGCTCGAGCACGTGGACGATCATCGGTTTGCCCGCGATATCGGCCAGCGGCTTGTCGGAAAGCCGCCTCGAGGCGAGACGCGCGGGGATGATGACGACGGGATTCACAAGACGTGCCATGTGGTAGAGCCGGATCGCGGATGCGCCGGGGAAAATCGGTCCCAGCGCGCGGAGCGTAACCCGATTTTGCCGTTCGGCGGCTTAATATGTACGGTTGCGCCGCCACCGGGGAAGCCGCTAATCTCGCGCCGCACAAGCCGGGCAAAGTCATGAATACGTTCGAAATCAACAAGATCGCCGGGGCGTTTCTCGTATCGCTGTTGCTGATCCTCGTCCTTCATATGACCGGCGACGTGCTGTTCGAGCCAGGCGAGCTCGAACACGCCGCCTTTATCGTCGAGGTCCCCGACGAGGGCGCAGCGACGGCAGCCGCCGAGGAAGAGACGCCCCCACTCGGCGTCCTGCTGGCCTCGGCCGACGTCGAGTCGGGCAAGAAGGTAGCCAGGAAATGCGCCTCGTGTCACACCTTCGATCAGGCGGGCAAGAACAAGGTCGGCCCCAACCTGTGGAACATTCTCGGTGCGGTCAAAGCGCAAGTGGCCGGGTTTTCCTATTCCGGCGCGATGGCTGATGCCGGAGGCCAGTGGGGCTACGCCGAGCTCGACACCTTCCTCGCCAATCCCAAGGGCGTGATCAAAGGCACCAAGATGACCTTTGCGGGGCTCAGAAAGGCGCACGACCGCGCCAACCTGATCGCCTATCTCCGCATCCTGAGCGATTCCCCGCTCGCCTTGCCTGCGGCGGAGTAACAGGGTCCCGTGCGCGGCGGGGCGCTGCCGCGATTCGCGATGGACAGCCCCAAACCTGAAGACTTGCTCGCGTTCGCCCATCGACTGGCGGATCAGGCCGGCGCCATCGTGCGCTCGTATTTCCGCACGCCGGTGGCGGTGGACACCAAACCGGACACGAGCCCCGTCACCATCGCCGACCGGGAGGCCGAGGCCGCCATGCGCGACGACATCGCAAAGCGCTATCCCGATCACGGTATCCTCGGCGAAGAACTGGGTGCGCTGCGCGCCGATGCCCGCTATGTCTGGGTGCTCGACCCCATCGATGGGACGCGCTCCTTCATCACGGGAAAGCCGCTGTTCGGCACCCTGATTGCGCTGTGCGACACGGGCCGGCCGATCCTCGGCATCATCGATCAACCGATCACGCGGGAACGTTGGGTCGGATGTCGGGGCCAGCCGACCACCCTCAACGACGCGCCCGCCAACGTGCGGTCCTGCCCCGAGCTCGCGAAAGCCGCGCTCTTCACCACCGGGCTCGAATGGTACCCGCCGGCCGAGCTCGCCCGTTTCGAGCGCCTACGCGCGGCCGTCGGCATGACCCAGTACAGCGCCGATTGCTACGCCGCCGGCCTGCTGGCCAGCGGATTCGTCGACCTCGTCGTCGAGTGCAGCCTCAAGGCGTACGATTATTGTGCGCTGGTTCCCGTGATCGAGGGCGCCGGCGGCGTCATCACCGACTGGCAGGGCCGGCCCCTCGAGCTCACCAGCGACGGCCGCATTCTGGCCGCGGGCGATGGGGCGCTCCACGGCGCCGCGCGCGCCCTGCTCAATTCCTGAAGCGCCGGTCCCCAAAGCGCGGGCTTGCTGGTAAGGTTCGGGCGTGACCAGCTGGAACTCCCATACGGACCCCCTCATCGTTTCGCGACCGCACCGGCGGCGTGCCGGTGACGGCAGAATGGGCCGTGTCCTGGCGGCCTTCTGTCTCGCTTTCGGCCTGGCTCTCATCTGTGCTCACCCGGCGTGGGCCGAATCCGGCATGACGCCCAGTCACGGCCTGTCGCTTCATGGCGGCCTCAAATACGGCCCCGCCTTCACGCACTTCGATTACGTCAATCCCGATGCGCCCAAGGGCGGCACCGTTCGGCAAAGCGCCATAGGCACCTTCGACAGCCTCAATCCTTTCATCCTCAGGGGGCAGAGCGCCGCGGGGATCGGCCTGGTCTACGAATCCCTGATGACGCCGTCGTTGGACGAGCCGGATGCGGATTACGGCCAGATCGCGGAGAGCGTCGAGGTTGCGGACGACATCTCCTGGGTCGTCTTCAACCTCAGGCCGGAGGCGCGCTGGCACGACGGCAGCCCGATCACGGCCGATGACGTGGTGTACTCCTTCGATATTCTCAAGACCAAGGGCCATCCCTTCTACCGCGCCTACTATGCGGCGGTCGAACGCGCCGAGAAGCTCGGTCCCCACAAGGTGAAGTTCGTCTTTCGCGTGGGATTGAACCGGGAGCTGCCGAAAATCCTCGGGCAGCTCACGGTCCTGCCCAAGGCCTATTATGAGACCCACGAGTTCGACAAAACCACGCTGGAGCCGCCGCTGGGCAGCGGGCCCTATCGCATTGCCGAGCTCGAGCCCAGCCGCTCCATCACCTACGGGCGCATCCCCGACTATTGGGGCCAGGATCTTCCGGTCAACCGCGGCACCAACAATTTCGACGTGATCCGCATCGATTATTACCGCGACCGGACCGTCGCGCTCGAGGCGTTCAAGGCGCACGAATACGACTTCCGGCTCGAAAACACGGCCAAGGTCTGGGCGACGGGCTATGACTTCCCCGCGGCGCGGCAGGGGTTCGTGATCGCCGAGGAAATCCCGCACGAGAACCCGACCGGCATGCAGGGCTTCGTGTTCAACACGCGCCGCGCGATCTTCCAGGACCGCCGGTTGCGCCGCGCGCTGGCCTACGCGTTTGATTTCGAGTGGACCAACGCCAATCTGTTCAACGGCGCCTACACGCGGACAACAAGCTATTTCTCCAATTCCGAGCTGGCCGCACAGGGGCTGCCCTCGACGGAGGAGCTCGCCCTGCTCGAGCCCTTCCGGGATCAAATTCCCGACGAGGTCTTCACCGATATCTACCAACCGCCCGAAACGGATGGCTCGGGCAACGTGCGGGCGAACCTCCGTAGCGCGAAGAAACTCCTCGAAGAGGCCGGCTGGGTCATCGAGAACGGCAAGCTCGTCCACCAGGGCAGCGGCGAGCCCCTGGAGATCGAGTTTCTCCTGGTGAGCCCGGCGTTCGAGCGCATCGTCGGGCCGCTGACACAGAATCTCAAGCGCCTCGGTGTCGCATCGCGCATCCGTACGGTCGACACCGCGCAGTATCAGAACCGGCTTGATCAGTTCGACTTCGACATCGTCGTCTCTAGCTTCGGGCAGTCGCTCTCGCCCGGCAACGAGCAGCTCGATTTCTGGGGCTCATCGAAGGCGGACATCGAGGGCAGCCGCAACCTGATCGGCGTTGTGGACCCGGCCGTGGATGCGTTGATCGAGGCGATCATCTCCGCACCGGACCGCGCCGCCCTCGTCACGGCGACGCGGGCGCTCGACCGGGTGCTCCTGTGGGGCCATTACGTCATTCCGCATTGGCACATTCGCACCTTCCGCGTTGCCTACTGGAACCGCTTCGGCCGGCCGAAAGTGCAGCCCCGGTTCGGATTGGGCTTCAATACCTGGTGGATCGATCCCGACAAGGACGCGGCGTTGCAGCGCGGCGAGGCGGCGCTCGCCGAATAGACTGGGCCTCGGCCTCACGAGCCGACCACCGGAATAAATTGCGCTAAGATCGTCGCCGATCGACAGAGAGGGAGGGCATGATGGCACTCGGCGGCCTCAATCATCTCGGACTCACCGTGACCGATATGGCGGTCGCGGCGAAATTCTACGACGCCATCCTCGGGTTCATGGGCTACCAGCGATTTCCGATCTCGAAGCCCGACTCCGAGCTGATTATCTGGTTCAAGCCCGGTTGCGGCCTGCTCACGATCAGTCCTTCCGACCCCGATACGCCCAACAAGGCGCATGATCGCTTTTCGCCCGGCCTTCACCACCTCGCCTTCGATGCCGACAGCCGCGAGGAGGTCGACCGTCTCCACGCGGCTCTCCAGGAGATCGGGGCGAGGATCCTCGATCCGCCGGCGGAGTACGACTATTCGCCCGACTATTACGCCGTCTTTTTCGCCGATCCCGATGGTCTCAAGCTCGAGCTCTGCCACACGCCCATGCCATAGGGACGATCCCGTGGCAGGGCGCGACCCCGTGGGGGAGCGCGCCTCGTGACGGGTGTCGTTGGCCGTTTGACCTGTGCTGCCGCCCTATTCGGCCTCGTCCTTTGCGCCGCTGCGGCGGCGGGGCCGGCCGGCGAGGCGCGGCACGGCCTCTCGGTCTTTGGGGAGCTTAAATACGGCCCCGAATTCGAACATTTCGACTACGTCAACTCGGGCGCGCCGAAGGGCGGCGAGATCAAGCTTTCCGTCGTCGGTTCCTTCGACAGCATCAACCCCTTCATTCTCAAGGGCGAGGTCGAGGACTTCCTCCGCTTAAACCTCAACGTGGTCTTCGATTCGCTGATGGCGGCGGCGGGCGATGAGCCGGATTCGTTCTACGGGTTGATCGCCGAGAGCGCCGAGCTTGCGCCCGACCGCTCTTCGATCCTCTATACGTTGCGCGATGGTGCGCGCTGGCACGACGGCGCGCCGATCACGGCGGAGGATGTGGTCTTCAGTTTCGAATCGCTCAAGGACCACGGCCACCCGCGATTCCGGTTGATCTACCGCGACATCGAATCGGCCGAAGCAATGGGTGCGAACCAGGTCCGCTTCCGCTTCAAGGCGGGCGCGGAGAACCGCGATCTGCCCTCGCTCACCGCCAGCATGCCGGTCTTCTCGAAAGCCTTCTTCGCGACCCACGAGTTCGACAAAACGACGCTCCAGCCCATCCTCGGTAGCGGCCCCTACCGCATGGACGACGTGGATGCGGGCCGTTCCGCCACCTATGCGCGGGTGCCGGACTACTGGGCGCGCGACTTGCCGGTCAACCGCGGGCGTTACAATTTCGACCGCGTCCGCATCGATTATTACCGTGACCGCGAGATCGACATGGAGGCCTTCAAGGCCCATGCCTACGACTTCCGCGAGGAGTTCACCTCGAAGATCTGGGCCACGGCTTACGATTTCCCGGCGGCGGCACGCGGGCTCGTGGTGCGCGAAACGCTCCCTGACGAGCGTCCCTCGGGCACCCAGGCCTTCTTCCTCAACGCGCGGCACGACAAGTTCAACGACCCACGGGTGCGCGAGGCGTTGGGCTACGCCTTTGACTTCGAATGGACCAACAAGAACATCTTCTATGGTCAGTATAAGCGCACCCGCAGCATGTTCGAAAACTCGCCGATGGCGGCGCGCGAGTTGCCCTCGCCTGAGGAAATCGCTCTCCTCGAAACCAACCGCGACCGCCTGCCGCCCGAGGTGTTCACCACGGTCTATAACCCGCCCGCCACCGACGGCAGCGGCAAGCTGCGCCAAAATCTGCGCACCGCGCGCACGCTCTTGCGTGAGGCCGGCTGGATGGTCGAAGACGGCCAGTTGCGGAACGCGGCCGGCGAGGCCCTGGAGATCGAGTTCCTCATCGACCAGCCGACCTTCGAGCGGGTGATCGGGCCGTTCATCCGCAACCTCGAGAGGCTCGGTATCGCGGGGCGCATCCGGCTCGTCGATTCGGCGCAATATCAGAGCCGTCTCGAGCAGTTCGACTACGACGTCATCACGGCACGCTTCGTCATGTCGCTCACGCCGGGTATCGAACAGCGCAACATGTGGGGCTCCGACGCCGCCGCGCTGCCCGGCAGCTTCAACCTGAGCGGCATTGCCGACCCCGCGGTGGATGCGCTGATCGAGGAGGTGATCGGCGCGGCCGACCGCGACAGCTTGATCACCGCCGTCCGCGCGCTGGACCGAGTGCTCATGTGGAACCACTACGTGATTCCGCAATGGTTCAAGGCAGCGCATAATATCGCCTACTGGAACACCTTCGGCCGGCCCGCCACCAAACCGCGTTACGCCCCGGGCTATCCCGATACCTGGTGGTACGATGAGGCGAAGGCGAGGGCGCTCGATGAGGCCCTCGGCAAGGCTTCCTCGTCACCGTAATCCGCCCGCCATGCTCGCTTACATCATCCGCCGGCTCCTGCTGATCATCCCGACCCTGTTCGGCATCATGGTGATCAACTTTGCGGTGGTGCAGGTCGCACCGGGCGGCCCGGTCGAGCAGCTGATCGCCCAGATTACGGGAACGGCGGTGGACGCCACTGCGCGCTTCGGCGGCGCGACGGGCGCCGAGGTCGGCCAGCGCCAGACCACCACGGCGACCGCGGAGAGCAGCGTGGTCAGCAAGTACCGCGGCGCCCGCGGCCTCGATCCGGAGTTCATCAAGGAGCTCGAGCGCCTCTACGGCTTCGACAAGCCGGCCCACGAGCGCTTTTTCATCATGATCGGGAATTATCTCAGCTTCGACTTCGGCACGAGTTACTTCCGCGACCGCTCGGTCGTCGCGCTGGTCATCGACAAGATGCCGGTGTCGATCTCTCTCGGCCTGTGGACCACCCTGCTCGTCTATCTCGTGTCGATCCCGCTCGGCATCCGCAAGGCGGTGCGCGACGGCTCGCAATTCGATGTGTGGACGAGCGGCGTCATCGTCGTCGGCCAGGCGATCCCGAGCTTCCTGTTCGCGGTTCTTCTGATCGTGCTGTTTGCCGGCGGCAGTTACTTTGACTGGTTCCCGCTGCGTGGCCTCGTCTCGGAGAACTGGGCCGCGCTCAGCTGGCCCGACAAGATCCTCGACTACGCCTGGCACATGTGCCTGCCGATCCTCGCGCTGGTGATTGGCGGGTTTGCCGGCCTCACCATGCTGACCAAGAATTCGTTTCTCGATCAGATCAACCAGCAATACGTCATGACGGCGCGCGCCAAGGGCCTGGCCGAGCGCCGCGTGATCTACGGCCACGTCTTCCGCAACGCGATGCTGATCGTCATCGCCGGCTTCCCCGGCGCCTTCATCGGCATCCTGTTCACCGGCGCGCTCCTCACCGAGATCATCTTCTCGCTCGACGGGCTCGGGCTGCTCGGCTTCCAGGCGGTCATCACGCGCGATTACCCGGTCATGTTCGGCACGCTGTTCGTCTTCACGATCCTCGGTCTGCTGCTCAATCTCGTCGGCGACTTGATGTATGTCGTCGTCGATCCGCGCATCGATTTCGAGAGCCGCAAGGTCTAGGGACGGCGATGGACGAGCGTGTCCTCGGCATCTGCATCACGCCGCTCGATCGGCGGCGGATGAGGAATTTCCGCGCCAACAAGCGCGGCTTCTGGTCGCTTTGGATCTTCCTCGTGATCTTCGCGGTGACGCTGCCGGCCGAGTTCATCGCCAACGACAAGCCCTTGCTCGTCAAGTTCGACGGCGCCTATTACACCCCGGTCGTCACCGCCTACCCCGAGACCCTGTTCGGCGGCGATTTCGAGACCGAGACGGACTACCGCGACTCCTTCGTCCGGGACCTGATTGCGGCCAAGGGCTGGATGATCTGGCCCTTGATCCCTTACGGCAACAGGACCGTCGTTTACGATCTGCCGGCGCCGGCGCCGGCGCCGCCGTCCGCGCAGAACTGGCTCGGCACCGACGATCAGGCCCGCGACGTGACCGCACGGCTCATCTACGGCTTCCGCATCTCGGTCCTGTTCGGGCTCGTCTTGACAGCGATCTCCTCGGTCGTGGGCGTCGCGGCGGGCGCCGTGCAGGGCTATTTCGGCGGGTGGACCGATCTTCTGTTCCAGCGCTTCATTGAGATCTGGTCGGGCCTGCCGACGCTCTTCTTACTCATCATTCTGGCCAGCATCGTCGAGCCCAACTTCTGGTGGTTGTTGGGCTTGATGCTGTTGTTCAGCTGGATGGCGCTGGTGGGCGTGGTGCGCGCGGAGTTCCTGCGCGCGCGCAACTTCGATTACGTGCGTGCCGCCCGGGCGCTGGGGGTGCGCAACAGTACCATCATGTTCAAGCACCTCCTGCCCAACGCGATGGTGGCGACGCTCACATTCCTGCCCTTCATCCTGTCGGGCGCGATCACCGTGCTCACCTCGCTCGATTTCCTCGGCTTCGGACTGCCGCCCGGCTCGCCCTCGCTCGGTGAGCTGCTGGCCCAGGGCAAGGCCAACCTGCACGCGCCGTGGCTCGGCATCACCGCCTTCGTCGTGCTCGCCGTCATGTTGAGCCTGTTGATCTTCATCGGTGAGGCGGTGCGCGATGCGTTCGATCCGCGCAAGACGATCCAATGAGCGAGACGCCCGGCACGCCCGCCCTTCAGGCGCCCCCGCGCGAGCGGCGCTTCCTCGAAGTCCGCGACCTCTCGGCCTCCTTTGGCCGTGGTGCGCGCGAGGTCCGCGCGGTGAGGAATGTCTCGTTCCACATCGAACGTGGCGAAACCTTCGCGCTGGTTGGCGAGAGCGGCTCGGGCAAGTCGGTCAGCGCGCTGTCGATCCTGCAGCTGCTGCCCTACCCGCTGGCCTGGCACCCCTCCGGCTCGGTGATGGTGGAAGGCAGCGAGATGATCGGCGCGCCTCAGCGGACGCTTCGCGCCATTCGCGGCGACCGCATTTCGATGATCTTCCAGGAGCCGATGACCTCGCTCAATCCCCTGCATACGGTGGAAAAACAGGTCAACGAGACCCTGTTCCTGCACAAGGGCTTAGGCCGCCGGGCGGCGCGGGCGCGCACGCTTGAGCTGCTCAAGCTCGTCGGCCTGCAGGATGCGGAGAGGCGGCTCGATTCCTATCCTCACCAGCTCTCGGGCGGGCAGCGCCAACGCGTCATGATCGCCATGGCGCTGGCCAACGAGCCCGATTTGCTGATCGCTGACGAGCCGACGACGGCGGTCGATGTCACCATACAGGCGCAGATCCTCAAGCTGCTCCAGGACCTGCAGCGCCAGTTCGGCATGGCGATCTTGCTGATCACCCACGATCTCGCCGTCGTGCGCAAGATGGCGGACCGCGTCGCCGTGATGCAGGCGGGCGAGATCGTCGAGTCGGGCGACACCGGCCAGGTCTTCGCAGAGCCGCAGCACGATTACACCAAGATGCTGCTGGCGGCCGAGCCCAAGGGCCGCCCGCTCGGCCCCGCGCCCGATGCGCCCCGCGTGATGGCGGCCGAGAACCTCAAGGTCTACTTCCCCATCAAGGCCGGCATCTTCCGGCGCACCATCGATCACGTGCGCGCGGTGGACGACATCACGCTCACGGTGCGCGAAGGCCATACCGTGGGCGTGGTGGGCGAGAGCGGCTCTGGCAAGACGACGCTCGGCCTCGCGCTGCTCCGCCTGATCAGGAGCCGGGGCCGCATCCAGTTCGATGCCCAGGAGATCCAGGGCCGGTCCTTCAAGCAGCTCAGACCCTTGCGACGTGAAATGCAGATCGTGTTTCAAGATCCTTTCGCAAGCCTCTCCCCCCGGCTGTCGATCGGCCAGATTATCGAGGAGGGGCTGGTCGTCCACCGCCTCGGCGGGAGCTACGAGGAACGCCACGCCCGCGCAGCCGAAGCGCTGCAAGAAGTCGGCCTCAACGCCGACATGCTCGACCGCTATCCGCATGAGTTCTCCGGCGGCCAGCGCCAGCGCGTCGCCATCGCCCGCGCCATGGTGCTAAAGCCCCGCTTCGTCGTGCTCGACGAGCCGACCTCGGCGCTCGACATGTCGGTTCAGGCGCAGATCGTCGATCTGTTGCGCGAGCTGCAGCGCCGCCACAAACTCGCTTATCTGTTCATCAGTCACGACCTCAAGGTCGTGCGGGCGCTCTCGGACGAGGTCATGGTGCTGCGCGATGGCCAGGTCGTCGAGCGCGGCCCGGCGGACCAGATTTTCGATGATCCCCAAACCGAGTACACCAAGGCGCTGATGAAGGCGGCCTTCGAGCTCGAGGCGATCGAGACCGGTGCGGTCAGGACCTAATGGCGGTGCTGTTCGTGCCCGGGTCCTACGCGCCCGAGGACTATCTGCCGCCGGTCAAGCGCTTGCGGCCCGATCTTGACATCCGGGTGTGGCCCGAGGCGGGTGAGCCGGCCGAGATTACCTTTGCCCTCGTCGATAACCCGCCGCCGGGCGCGCTCAAGGCCTTCCCCAACCTCAAGGCGATCGGCGCCTTGACCGCCGGGATCAACCGGCTGCTTGCCGATCCGGAGCTGCCCGACGTGCCGCTCGCCCGCATGGTGAGCCCTATGCTCGCCTACGACATGGCGCACTACGTGCTGCTGCACGTGTTGCGTTACGTGCGCCATATGCCCCTGATCGCGACAGCCCAGCGCAAGCGCGAATGGACCGCCGTGCCGCCACCGGCGCGCCGTGCCGTCGTCGGCCTCATGGGGCTTGGCCAGATGGGCTGCGCGGCCGCGCGGGCGCTGCTGGCGGCGGGCTTCGAGGTCCAGGGCTGGACCCGGCGTCCGAACGAGACCGCCGGCGCCAGAACCTATGCCGGTCGCGCGCAGCTATTCGCGTTCCTCAACCGCACCAACATTCTCGTCTGCCTGCTGCCGCTGACGCGCGATACCGAGCGGATCATCGATCGGGAGCTGCTGGCTGAACTGCCCGAGGGGGCGTTTCTCATCAACGCCGGGCGGGGCCGGCACGTCGTCGATGCGGACCTGCTCGCGGCCCTCGATGCGGGTCACCTTGCCGGCGCCACCCTCGATGTCTTTGCCGACGAGCCGCTACCCGCCGAAAGCCCCTACTGGGACCACCCCAAGGTCACGATGACGCAGCACAGCGCGTCCGACCCCGATCCCGAATCGATCGCGCCCCTCGTCGTCGAGAACATCCGCCGCGCAGAGGCCGGCGAGCCCCTGCTCCACGCGGTCGACCGCGCGCAGGGGTATTAGGGAACGCGGCCCCGCAATCGAGTGGGCCGTGGTCGGGCCGGTGAACATACATTCCGTCCATCTGTTGGAAGCGGCCTGGGCTATGCCGGTCCTGGCACAATGGTTCGTCGCGGAAGGGGCGCCGTGGTACGGACCCGATGATGCCGGCGTCGAGGCGCGTTCGCCGCTTGGCGGCAAACTTACGGCCTATTCGCCATCCGGCATCGCCTTGACGATCGCCTCGGCGAACTCGCTCAGGTAAACCGAGCCCTGGACGGTGTGCTGGACGAGCACGCTGCGCCGGTCCGTCTCGTCGCGCACGCGGCGAGCGAAACCGAGCTTGCCCAGGCTATCGAGGGCTCGTGTGACGGCCGGCTTTGAGATGTTGAGGGTGGCGGCGAGACCGCGCACCGTGTGGGGGCTGCGGCGTCAGGTAGACGGTGAGCAGCAGCGCCAGCTGCCGCGCCGAGAGATCGGGCCCGGCACGCTGGACATTCCCGGTCAGCACCTCGGCCCACAGACCGAGTGCCTGCTGCGTCGTCAGTCTCGCTGCCATGACCCCCCGATATGCCGCGAAACCGGCTCCGTTCACGGTTTCGTTACAATCGTTAAGAAACGCGCCAACCTAAGGCATTTTCGCGCGTCCCGGCACCGGGGAAATCCCCTAATTACGGTTGTAAATCATCAAAAGTTACACGTTAAACTAGCAATTCGAATTTAGAAGACCCGCGACGAATTCACGGCATCCTCAGGCACAGCGGCGGACGACGCCCTTCTAGCTCGTGCTCGGTACGGCGGATCGGATACGAAGGCAATAACGTTGTGCGGGGGAACAGAACATCGTCCCGAGGCGCGCGGGATTGCGAAGCGAGACGCTGCGGGGCCACGAGGCGTTTCATGCCGACCCTGAGCCAGTTCTCAAGGAGATCGCCGAGAAAAACGAGATTTTCACCCTCGAGCTTCATCGGGCCCTGCTTGGTGGCATCAAGGCCGACTGGCACGATACCAAGGGCCGCCTATGGATCCAGGATCGCAGCGTGTGCAAAACGGCGCGGGCTTGGGCCTTCAAGCAGGGGCTCATCAGTGACGGATCGGTGGACCCGGCATCGTATTTCACCAACAAGTACCTGCCCGATTGACCCATCGGGGGTGGCAGTCGGGGGCCGAGCGGCCCTACACTGTCGTCGGGCGTAAATGGCAAAAAGAGCGCAACGTGAAATCTGCTTTTCACGCTGGTGACACGTTACGGGAGGACCAGCAGTCATGGCTTTCATCAAGACGATTGACGAGGCCGACGCAAAAGGCCGCGTGAAGGACTTCTACGATCTGGCGCGCCAGCGGGGGAACGAGATCGGCGATCTGGCACACGATAAGCAGGCCGTCGTCGCCAATGTCTTCAAGGCCCACAGTCTCAAGCCCGAATGGGGCGAGGCGTGGGACCGGTTTTCGTTTGACGTGGCGTTCGGCAAATCGAGCCTTGGCCGGCGGCGGGAGCAGATGATCGGCGTGCTGATCTCTGCGCTCCTCAAGTGCGGCTATGCCACGATCTGGCACGGGCTGATCATGGGCGATGCGATCGGCAACCAGGCCAATAACGATGAAGCGGTCGCCATCAGGCAGGATTTTCGTTCGGCCGGCCTCGAGCCGGACGACGAGGCGCTGATGGAGTATTGCGAGAAGGTGACGCTGTGGCCGCACACCGCGACCCAGGCCGATGTCGATAATCTCAGGGCGCACGGCTTCACCGACTCCCAGGTTCTCGAAATCGCCATTCTCATCGGTTTCTGGAACTGGGTGCCGCGCGTGCTGCTTGCGCTTGGTGTGGCCGAGGACGATTACACCAAGGAGCACGGTCACCCCGAGACGCGCGAGGCGCTCGCCAAGGGCTTGGTCGTGTATTGAGGATGAGGCCCTTCTGCTTCACCAGCATGAGCATGAGCTTCAGGGCCGCACTCCGTTCTCCACTTCCTCCCAGCTTGTTGAGTTGCGCCTGGCGCGGGCTCAGGATGGGCAAGAGAATGGGTGGGAGAATATCCCGCCCCTGAGGTTGTGGTGATGGCAAGGTAGGAATTCAGGCCTTCGTAAGACCACGGCGAGGCTCGTGATTGAATCTACGTTAGCGCGTCGGTGTGCCGCGTACGGTGGTGCGGAGGAAAACGCGATGCTGATCGGTAGGGTAAATCCGTGGCCCCAAATGCCAGACGCATCTATTTCCCCAAACCAAGGTGTCGCCTAACAGCCCGTTGATTAAGTGGCTTTTTCCGGCTCTCACTCCCAGATGAGGAATGCGGCGGCGAAAGCCGTCTGGCCGCTTTGCGAGCGGTGCTGTCAACTTAACGAAGGCAGGTCGCAGTTGAACGTCTGAACTGAGCGGCTCAAGCAGCAGCGGTCACGGTCCGCCACGTGTTCATCGCGTCACCGCGGAATTGGCGCATTGTCTTGCGAGTGATCAGATGACGTTGGACATTGAAGGTGTTGTAGATGGCGGCGTGGGTGGAGAGAAACCTTTGCGCCGATCCTGATGACTTGAAGCCCTGCATCCTGCGTTCTCGTTGTCGAACCGGCAGGTGCGAATTCTCCGCCCGATTGTTGCTCCGTCCGCCGGTAACGTGTTTCCCCGTCATGTTGAGATCACGCAATGCTGCCCCGTAAGATGGCAGTTTATCGGTCACCACCTTATTCGGCGCATACCCCTGCTTCTTGAGCAGTTTGCGCATCAGCTTGAGTGCTGCTTTCTTGTTCCTCCGGGACTGAACCAGGATATCCAGCACCTCACCCTCGCTGTCCACCGCCCGCCATAGATACATCCGTTTTCCGTTGATGGAGGAAAACACCTCATCAAGGTGCCACCGGTCGTCTGGTCGAGGGCGTGATTGTCTCAGTTTTCGGGCATAGGCCTGCCCAAACTTTAAAGACCAGCGCCGTATCGTCTCGTAAGAAACATCGACACCACGTTCAGCGAGCAGATCCTCCACATCGCGGTAACTGAGCGGAAACCGGAAACACAGCCAGACGGCGCGCTGGATTATCTCTGCAGGAAACCGATGTCGGCGGTAGCTGATCTTGTTCATAACAGGAAGCTACTCGCCACCCGCAGCTGACACCAGCCAGTTACCGTGACAGCACCCCGGACTCGCCGTCCTCCATCGAGACGTACCCGCCGGGGCCGACGAGGTTTGATTGCACCATGCGCATGCGGCGCAGCTCGGGATCGTCGTCCGCGTAGCCAAACAACGTCCAGTAAAGCTCGAACTCCCCCGGGCCGCGCGGGCGCACCTGGCGCGTCGCCAGGCTGTTGGAAAACTGCTGAAAGACCGAGCAGGGAAAGAGCGACAGGAACGTCGCGCCGATATTGTCGCCGGCTTCCTCGCGATAGCTGACGACGCCCCGGTCCTCGAGCGCAAGATCGCTTTCGAACACGTCCTTGTAGCTCTCTTCGGTCTCCGCGGCGTCCTCGCTGCCGAAGTAGCCGTAATGGATCTCGTGGCGTTTCTCCTTATCCATCACCGAGCCCCCTTCCACCGTGCCCGACCACAGCCCGAAGACCATGGGCAGCTGGTGCAGCAGGCCGGCGTGGTAGGGATCCTTGAGATTCTCCAGATAAAGCTTCCAGTTGCCGGGGATGCTCTGCCGCATGTAGCCCAATATCTCGATCGGCTTGCGGAACAACCGGTCGAGATACCGGCGCGCCGGTTCATCGAGGTAGTCCGCTAACTCTTCGGCCGCCGGTTCGAACGAGGCAAAGATCACACCGCTGTAAACTTCGGTGTGCAGCATGCGGAGGCGGTGATCCTCCATGGCAAAATCCTCGGGCATGCCGCCTTTGCCACCCGATCCGTGCAGGAAGGGCACGCCGACGAGACGGCCTTCCAGATCGTAGGACCAATGGTGGTAGACGCAGGTATAGCCCTTGCCCTTCGCGTTGCCGCGGGGGTGGCGGACCAAAGTGGTGCCGCGGTGGGCGCAGCGGTTGACGAAACTATAGAGCGTTCCATCTTCGGCCCGGCTGATCACCACCGGCGTGTCGCCGATGTAACTCGTCTTGAAATCGCCCGGTTCGGGCACCTCGGCGTCGAGCCCGATCATGATCCATGTGGGGCCGCGGAAGATGCGCTGCTGCTCGAGCTCGAAAACGCCCGGATCGGTGAACACGCCGTAGGGCACGCGGGTGAAGTCCGCGGCCGGCCATGTCATTCCTGTCGGGTTTGCCATTGCCGTCCCTTTCGTCACGGCCCGAACTCGTGGACCGCGATCCACAGGCCCGTGAGGTTAGAGTGACGACCCCGCGGCGACAAGGATTTTAGCCCGTTAAGGCCAGCGCAGATTACGACTGCTGTGAGGGCCCACTCGCGCGTGATGCGCCGCCGAAATAGAGCTCGGCCAGCGCTTTTTCGTCGTGCAACTCGTCCGCCGCCCACTCGCCCTCGATCACGCCCGATTGCAGCATGTAGGCGCGATTCGCATGTTTGAGGATCTTGGTGGTGTCATCGCCCACCACCCAGAGAATGGTCGTGCCGGCTTTGGCGAAATCGAGGGCGTGGGCGATGATGGTGTCGACCAAGATAGGCGCCAGCCCGCTCGTCGGCTCGTCGAGCACCAAAAGCCGCGGCGCCAGGACGATGGCGCAGGCCAGCGCCAGCATCTGCCGTTCACCCCCCGACAGCGTTCCCGCCCGCTGGCGGCGGCGCACCTGGAGCGCGGGAAACGTCTCCAGGCCCTGCTCGATGGCGGCTCTCATGCTGCTCGGCTCGCCGCCGAACAGGCCGATCTTGAGGTTCTCCTCCACGGTCAAGGCCGGGAAGGTGTTGGACTCCTGGGGCACGTAGGCCATGCCGCGCCCTTCGATCCCTTCCGCCGGGATCTGTCCGAGGTCCTCGCCGTCAAAGGTAACGGCGCCTTTCATCAGGGGCAGGAGTCCGAAGACGGTGTGCATGAGGGTCGATTTCCCCGCACCGTTGGGGCCGAAGACCGCAACGATCTCGTTCTCGTCGACATGCAACGAGACCCCGTGGAGGACGGGAAGCTTGCCGTAGCCGGATTCAACGCCGGTCACTTCAAGCAGACTCATGGCTCGAGCCCAGATAGTGCCTGATCACGTTCTCGTCGCGCGTCACCTCGTCTGGCGTACCCTCGCTGATGTTCTTGCCGGCCGTCAGCACGTAGACATACTCGGCCAGGCTCAGCATGAACGACAGGTTGTGCTCGATGACGAGCAAGGTGATGCCGTCGGTGCCAAGCGAGCGAATGAATTGGGCGAGGCGATCGCATTGATCGGGGGTGAAGCCCGAGGCGGGTTCGTCCAGCATCATCAGCTTGGGTCGCAGCATGAGCTGGCGCGCTATCTCGACCAGCTTGGTGTCGGTGACCGAGAGGTCGCTGATCAAAGTGTCGCGCAATTCCCAAAGACCGAGGCGGGTCAGCAACTCCTCGACCCGCTGGCTGACGGCCTGCTGGTCCTGGCGCCAGGCGCCGCCGAAGAGCGCGCCCAGCGGCGATTCGGAGGCCGCCTCGGTGCCCGCCACCATCAAGTTCTCCCAGACCGTGAGGCTAGGCAGACCGGCTGGCGTCTGGAACGTCCGGGCGAGGCCGAGCCGGGCGATCTCCCAGGCCGCCAAGTCTTCGATCCGGTGGCCTTGGAAGGCGATTTCACCGGCGTCCGCGGCGCCAAATCCGGTGATGGCGTTGAACAATGTCGTCTTGCCCGAACCATTGGGGCCGATCAGGCCGGTGATCGTGCCCTCCTCGACGGCCAGGTTGACACCCGCCAGGGCCTGGACACCGCCGAATGCCTTGGACACGTTCCGGCATTCGAGCATCGCCATCGCGTCAGACCGCACCCGTTTGCCGACCGAGGGGCCGGCTCGCCTCCGGCCCGCTCAGGCGCTCACGTGCACCGGCGAATGAGAGCCGCTCGGGCAACAGCCCTCCGGGCTGCACGCGCATGATGACGATGAGCAGGAGGCCGATGATAATGGGCCGAAGTGCCGCGATGACGTTGGCGTATTCAAATGAAACCTGCAGGAAATTGGTGGCCTCGGTGAGCAGAATCAGGATCATGCCGCCGAGCAAGGGCCCGCGGAAGTTTCCCATCCCCCCGATCACCAGCGCCGTCCAGACGGTGAAGGTCAATAGGGGATTAAACATCGACGGTGTCAGGCTGCGGATGTACCAGACATAGAGGGGCGCCGCTACGCCGATGAGTAGGCCGGCGATGACGAACGCCCTCAATCGCGCCGCGGTCACGTTCTTGCCGAGCGACAGTGCGACCGCCTCGTTGTCGCGCTGCGAGCGCAGGAGGCGCCCAAACGGCGACTGGCCCAACCTTTTCGTGACCATGTACACCGCCACCACGGCGAGTGCGACGAGTCCCAGCAGCACGAAATTGTAATTGCGGGTGCTGACGAGCTGGTCGAACGGCCGCTCGATCGTATTGATGCCGATAGGGCCCATGGTGACGGAGGCTTGGTTTTTGATGATCTCAATAATGACGACCGAAAAGGCGAATGTCGTGATGAGGAAGAACTCACCGCGCATGCGCAGCGCGATAATGCCGAGTATGAACGCGACCAGTCCCGTCACAAGCGCGCCACCGACGATACCCACCAATAGTGGTAACTCCGGTGCGAAAACGACGTTGATGGTATCGGCCTGAACGGTCAGGATGACGTAGACGTAGGCGCCTACGGCGAATAGCCCGGCGATGCCGAGATCCCAGAACCCGGCCCAGCCCGCCTCGAGGTTGAGCACCATGGCGAGGATGACGTAAATACCTGCGAGCGCGAGAATACTGGCGAGAAAAATTACCCAGCCCGACATCACGCGACCTCCTTGCGCCCGGCTGGCGCAAACAGCCCTTCCGGCCTGACCAGAAGCGTGATGATGATGACGGCAAAGGCCACCGCGAGCCCATACCTGCTGGGAATGACCAAGGCGCTCAGGTCCATCACGAAGCCAAGAATCACGCCTGCGGCCAAAACGCCGTAGAGGCTTCTCAGCCCCCCCATCACAGCCACGGCGAGAATGGTGAGAATGTATTGCCAACCCAACTCGGTATGCACGGCGCCGACAACGCCAACGAGAACACCCGCAAGGCCGGCGAGCGCGCACGCAATGAACCAGACCGTGCTGAACACGAGCCCCGTGCGCACACCGCGCGTTCGAGCGAGCTCGCGGTTGCTGGCGGTGGCTCGTGTCCACAGGCCGAGCTTGGTGTATGTCAGGAACAGATGGAGCGCCAACACACTCACCCAGGCGATGATCATGACGATGAGTTCGCCCATGGTGATCGATAGGTCGCCAATCTCGAGCCGTGCGCCAAAGCCGATGTCGTAGACCGCGATGTTAAACTGCGGTGGCCACGTCGCACGCACGACGCCGTAGATGATGAACGCCAGGCCGATCGAGGAGAAGAATCGGGCCAGCAACGCTTTGTCACGCAGGGGGTGGAATACGATCCACGCGACGGCGACGCCGATCGCGCCGGTTGCGACCACCGCAGCCAGCCCGGCGATGAAAATGTTCCAGCCAAGCGTGTTGACGAAGGTCAGGCCAAGCAACGCGCCGATGAGAAGATACTGACCGTGCGCGACGTTCAAAAAACCATCGGTCTGGCGCACCAAGGCGAATCCCAGCGCGGCGATCGCCAGGATGCTGCCCGTCATCAGGCCATAAAAGATGAACTGCACTTTGCTGTGTTCCTCGAGGCTGCTGCACCACGTGAGGAGAGGGAGGGGCGCGAGCCCCTCCCTCAATGTCTAATTCTTATTGGCCCAAGTCAGGACGCATGGCCGGGTCGACCTCGTGGTAATTCACCACCGCCCAGCCGCCACCTTCGGGCACCATCTCCGCGAATAGACTCAGTACGCTGCCATATTCGTCGAAGTCGAGGCTCGAAGACGCGCCTTGATAATCGATATCTTGCCCCGCCTGGAGCGCTTTGAGACCATCGGCGTAGTTGTTGACCTCGACACCCGGAGGTCCGTTGACGTAGCGCATATTGTCGCGCAGCGTCTCTCCGGTGAGCTCACCCTTGATATCTGCTGCCGCGGCCGCCAGCGCGAGCGCGATCACGGAATCGTAGTGAAACGGCTCATAGAGCGCCGGCGTCGGAGGATATCCGGTCTGTCCCTCATACGCCTCGGCAAAGCGCTTATAGGTGACAGTCTCGGTGTTGTAGGCCGGCCCTAACGCCCACATATTGTTCGCGAGCTTGCCTCCGCCCACTTTGGTCACTTCGGGTATCGCCATTTCGGGGATAAGGAAGATCTTATCGTCATAGCCGCGCCTCCGGTACTCCTGAAGGATGCGGAGACCGACGTCAGGGTTGGTTGCCAACAAAATGGCATCGGCCGCCTTCGCTGCGCGATCGAGATCGCCACGGAACGATGGAGTCTCGGCGCTCACGCTAATCTCTACCGCGACCGTCCCTCCGCCTTTCTTGAAAGCAGGGATGAATACGCGCGCCATGCCCTCGGTGCCTTCAAAGCCGGCTTCGGTAATTGTCGCGATTGTGTCGGTGTGTGAACGCGCCATCTGCGCCAGAGCGACGGCCATATCCTGGTCGCCACTGACGAGCCGCCACAGATAATCACCCGTTTTCTGGTAGAGCGCATCGGCCCCGGCCCAGGGTGACATATAAACGATCTTGGACTTGGCAGCCTCATCGATGAGGGCAAGCAAAGTGTCACTCTCCCCGCACGAGACAGCATGCACTTGCTCCACTTCCACGAGCCGCTTCCAGCCCGAGATCGCGCCTTCGGTTGTGGAGCGGGTGTCGTGGAGAACGAGGTCCAGAGGACGTCCATTAATGCCACCGGCCGCGTTCACCTCGTCCACGGCAATCGAGGTGGCCACGAGATTCGCTCCCATCCATGGCGCATTCGCACCGGTCAACGAGCATAGATGACCAATCTTGACGGGCTCCGCAGCCCAAGCGGGACCTCCACCAACGGCGAACGCCCCGATTAGCAGCACGCTCACAGCCAAACATTTTAGTTTTGTCATGGAACCCCTCCCGAGCGGTTTGGTGTCGTTTTTGTCCGGACCCGGAGCCTTAGCGCAGCCGCTCGTCTGCCCGCCCGGCCCGGTGTCGCTATTTGTACTGGTTACGAGGTTAGAGCACCGGTTATGCGGCGACAAGGACTTTAGCGCGGCTTGACCGGGGCCTAGCCACCCACGAGCGGCAGGCTGAGGGGCGAGATCTCGTCGGCCGTGCGGTGCGCCCAATCGGCGATCTCGATCAGCGTGGTGTCCGTCATGTCGTCTTCTCCCTGGAACGGCTGAAACACGCCCGCAGCGGCCCCGCAATCTGTTGGGCGCGGTGGCTGCGGCGAGCGCGTCTGGGTGCCGGTCTACTCCGCCGCGGCGGGACGGCTGGTGTCGATGACCTCGAAATCGTGGGTGATTGGCGCCGCCTTGTTGAGCATGGCGGAGGCCGAGCAGTATTTCTCGGCCGATAGAGCGATCGCGCGCTCGACCTTGGCGGTGCTGAGGCCGGGCCCGCTCACCACGAAATGGATGTGAATGCGGGTGAACACCTTGGGGTCTACCTCGGCCCGCTCGGCGTCGAGCTCGGCCACGCAATCCTCGATGGGCTCGCGCGATTTATCGAGAATGTGGACGACATCGAAGGCGGTGCAGCCACCCAATCCGATCAGGACCATCTCCATCGGACTGGGACAGGGCGCCTTGGCCTCGCCCATCGAGGCGCCGAGGACGATCGTGTGCCCGGTGCCCGATTCGCCGAGGAAGATGCGGTCCTCGATCCATTTGATGCGCGCTTTCATGGTGACCTCCCTGGCGCTCGTCGCGCTTACACGGTTCCGGCGACATCCCTGGTGCGGGCGGAGGGACTCGAACCCCCACCTCCCGAAGGAGAACGGATTTTAAGTCCGTTGCGTCTACCGGTTCCGCCACGCCCGCCTGAGCCCGGACCCTAGGCGCGCGTCCCCGCCATGACAAGCCGCCCGCCCGGCCGGCTCACGCCTCGGCCGCGCGCGTGTAATCGGCGAGGATATCGACGAGCAAGAGATCGCCGATCTCGAGCCAGCGGTAGCAGACCTCGGCGAGCGCCGTCCCGGCGAAGCGGATCTGGCGGCGCTCCGCCTCGGTCCCGCCGAGCGTCTCGTAGAAGCCGCGCGCCATGTTGGCCTCGAGCGCCCAGATGGCGAGACTCTCGGCCTCGTGCGCCGCAAGGTGCCGCGCCGTCTCGGCAACGAGCCGCCGGCCGTAGCCCCGCCGCTGCCAGGCCTTCAGGAGGTAGATCGACGTGATTTCGCCGGCCTTGGGCTTGCCGCCGCGCTCGGGACCGCTATCGGCGAAGCCGACGATGCCCTCGGCCTCGTCTTCGAGCACGAAGGTGGCCCCGACGCGCCCGCGCTTGGCCAGGATCTCGGCCCACGACGCGGCCACGCGGACCTCCGAGAGATCGCTCAGGTAGTCCTCGGGCAGGATGCCCTCATAGGTGCTCTGCCAGCTCTCGACATGGACCCGGCCGATCAGGGCGGCGTCGTCGGCACCGGCGAGGCGAATCGTGATCATGGGGTCATTGTCCGGCAAAGCGGGCGGCCCGTCGAGCCCTACGCCGCCTCGCCCTCGATGGGCTCGGCGCCGCACTCGCGCATGATCGCCCGGAGCTCTTCGGCGGCGGCATCGAGCCGGGCGCCGTCGGTGGCGCGGAGCACGATGGTCGTGCCGAGCTGTTGGCGGCGATAGAACGGGTAGCTGCCCATCTCGACATCGGCATAACGCGCCTGCAGATCAGCCAAGGGCGCAGCGAGATCACCTTCCCTTAAGTACGCGCTCACCGCGCGCGAGACAACCGCGGGGCCCTCCACCAGCCGGTCGCGCAAACCTTCGAACATGACCTGCATGATGAGCGGCACGCCCGCCAGGACGAACACGTTCTCGATCTGAAACCCGGGCGCCGCGCTGATCGGGTTATCGATCAGGCGCACGCCGATGGGCATCGCGGCCATGCTGCGGCGGGCGTCGTTGAGCTCGCCCTCACCGTAGGAGTCCTGCAGCCGGGCGAGGGCCTGGCGATTGGTCTCGAGCGGCGTAGCGAACGCCTTGGCGATGCAGGCCGCGGTAATATCGTCGTGGGTGGGGCCGATGCCGCCGGTGGTGAAGACGTAATCGTAGCGCCGGCGGCAGGCGTTCACGGTATCGACGATGGCCTCCTCCACATCCGGTACGATGCGGGCTTCACAGAGCTCGATCCCGAGGTCCGCCAGGCGCTTGCCCAAATAGGGCAGATTCTTCTCTTCCGTCCGCCCCGAGAGGATCTCGTTGCCGATGATGATGACGCAGGCGGTCTTTTGGCGTTCGGCGTTGAGAGTCATGACACTTCGCTCACTGCCCCTCCGCGAGGCCACCGTTTATACCACCGGCTCCGGTCCGGCCAAAAGCGGGGCTGGCCCCGCTCTTGCACGGCCTCGCCCGAACCACTACATCCTTGCTACCCATGGAGTTTCCCGATCCCTTGATCCCGGGCACGCTGATCAAACGCTACAAGCGTTTTCTGAGCGATATCACGCTCGATTCCGGCGACGGCGTGGTGGCGCACTGCGCCAATACGGGCTCCATGCTGGGATTGACCGACCCGGGCCTCCGGGTCTGGCTGTCGCCGGCGCGCAATCCGGCACGCAAGCTGCGCTACACTTGGGAGATGGTGCGGATCGGCGAGTCCCTCGTCGGCATCAACACAGCACACCCCAACGCGATCCTCGAGGAGGCCGTCCGGGCGGGACAGATCGGGGCCCTGACGGGCTATCCCGAACTTCGCCGCGAGGTGCGCTACGGGCAGAACTCGCGCATCGACCTTCTGCTCGACGGCGCGGAGGTGCCCGCCTGCTACGTCGAGGTGAAGAACGTTCATTTGATGCGCCGTGCGGGGCTCGCCGAATTCCCTGACGCGGTGACGAAACGGGGCGTCAAGCATCTCGGCGAGTTGACGGGCGTCGTTCGCGCCGGCCATCGTGCCGCCATGGTCTATCTCGTGCAGCGCGAGGACTGCGAAAGCTTCGCGATAGCCGCAGACATCGATCCCGACTATGCGCGCGCCTTCCAGGCCGCTAGCGACGCCGGAGTCGAGGCGTTCGTCTACGCCTGCCGCCTCACGCCGCAAGCGATCGTGCTGGACCGGCCCCTCGAGATTACGTTATAGGCAAGGGGATTCGGGCGAAGGACGACGATGGTCTATCTCGAGGCGAGCGAAGCACCGTTCCGCAACACCGGTGCGGTGAAGATCCACCGGGCCGAGGATTTTGACGGGATGCGCCGGGCCGGCCGCCTGGCGGCGGAAACGCTCGATTACATCGTGCCCCACGTGGAGCCCGGCGTGACGACCGCGTATCTCGACGATCTCTGTCATGACTTCATCACCGCCCGCGGCGCGGTGCCGGCGCCGCTCCAGTATCGCGGCTTTCCGAAGTCTACCTGCACCTCGGTCAATCATGTCGTGTGCCACGGCATCCCGGGCGACAAGGTGCTCAAGAAAGCCGACCTCCTGAACATCGACATCACCGTCATTCTCGACGGCTGGCACGGCGACACCAACCGCATGTTCTTCGTCGGCGAGGTCGGCGTGAAGGCGCAGCGGCTCTGCGAAATCACCTACGAAGCCATGATGGAGGGGGTCGCAGCGGTGCGCCCCGGACAGACATTGGGCGATGTCGGCCACGCCATCCAGAGCTTCGCGGAAGAGCAGCGCTGCTCGGTGGTGCGCGATTTCTGCGGCCACGGTCTCGGCCGCGTCTTTCACGACGCACCCAACATTCTCCATTATGGCGAACCGAGCAGCGGGCTCGAGTTGCGCCAAGGCATGTTCTTCACCATCGAGCCAATGATCAACCTCGGCAACTGGCCGGTCAATATCCTGAGCGACGGGTGGACGGCGGTGACCAAGGACCGTTCGCTGTCCGCGCAGTTCGAACACTCGATTGGCGTCACCGCGGACGGCTGCGAAATCTTCACTCTCTCGCGGGCGGGTCTGGATCGTCCGCCCTACTGATCGCGGTGCCCGGCACGTCCCATTTTCACGGCCATCGCCAACGCCTGCGCGATGGTTCCTCAAGGCCGGCGGCGAGGCGTTGCCCGATTACGAGCTTCTCGAGCTTGTTCTGTTTCAGGCCCAGCCCAGGGCCGATGTCAAGCCGCTCGCCAAGGCGCTGCTCAAGAAGTTCGGCAGCTTCGCTGCGGTGATCAGCGCCGAGGCCGAGGATCTGCGCGAGGTCGAAGGCATTGGCGACGCCGGGCTCGCGGCCCTCAAGGCGGTGCAGGTGGCAGCGCTCCGGCTGCTTCAGGGACGGGTGCTCGACGCGCCGGTCCTGAGCTCGTGGCAAGCGCTTTTGGATTACTGCCAGGCGAGCATGGCGTTCGCCAAGCAGGAGAACTTCCGCATCCTGTTTCTCGACCGCAAGAACACGCTCATCGCCGATGAGCTTCAGCAGACGGGCACCGGGGACCACACGCCGGTCTATCCGCGCGAAGTGGTGAAACGGGCGCTTGCGCTCGGCGCGTCGGCCCTCATCATGGTGCACAACCATCCGAGCGGCGATCCCACGCCCTCGAGCGCCGATATCGACATGACCCGCGAGGTGGCCGAGGCGGGCAAGCGGCTCGGCATCACACTGCACGACCACATCATCGTCGGCCGCGACCAGCCGCTGAGCTTCAAGGCCGAGGGGCTGTTGTAAGGTACGGCTCCGCGCACCCCCACCGTCCCTGTCGGGCCGGTCTTAAGGATGTGGGAAGGGCTAGACTCCCTGTGTTGTTTTGCGCAGCCGCTTGGTTAGAGGCCGTTTCGAAAGGGGTTGAGTGGCCGGTGTCGATGTGATTCCAAGGAGGTTGCTGAGACCGATATGGAGCCGCCATGTGGACGCCGACCACCCGAGAGCAGCATAGCCGCAAGACGCTGCGTTATCAGACTGATTTGACCGATGCGGAGTGGGTTTGTGATCGAGCCTCATTTGCCTCCGGCTCATGGCACGGGACGGCCCCGGTCATGGCCGATGCGAGAGATCGTCAACGGCATTTTCTACGTGATGCGGGCTGGCTGCCCTTGGCGCTTGCTGCCAAGCGATTTGCCACCGTGGGGCACGATCTATCGCTGGTTCGCCAAGTTCCGCGACGACGGCCTCCTTGAGAAGATCAATCACTCTCTGGTCATGGCCGATCGCGAGCGGGTCGGACGCGAGGCCAGCCCGAGCGGCGCGATTATCGACAGCCAGAGCGTCAAGACAACCGAGGCTGGTGGCCCCCGCGGCTACGATGCGGGCAAGAAGATCAAGGGGCGCAAGCGCCACGCGCTGGTCGACACCGACGGGCGCGGCCTCGTGCTCGAGGCGCATCCGGCGAGTATCCAGGACCGCGATGGTGGCGGGTCGCTGCTGTGCGCCTCACGCGGCTCGTTTCCGTTCATCGAGAAGGTCTTTGCCGACAGCGGCTACGCCGGCGAGAAGGTCGCCACGGCCACCGTGATCGCCGTCGAGATCGTGCGCAAAAGCCCCGATCAGGTCGGCTTCGCCGTCCAACCGCGCCGCTGGGTCGTGGAGCGCTTCTTCGCCTGGATCAACCGCAACCGGCGACTGGCAAAGGACTTCGAGGCCACCATCGCCTCGGCCCGCGCCTTCCTCTACGCCGCCTCCGTCATGCTCCTCGTCCGCAGATTGGCCCGAGCCGCATGACTTTCGAAACCGACTCTTAGCAACATGAGCATGGAGCGTGTGAGCGGGTCGACCTTGGCGAGCCGTTTCTGGAACTCCTCCTTGGTAATCAGCACGCAGGTCGTCGCCTGCTTGGCGACGGCCCAGGCCGAGCGCGGCTGCTCGTCGACCAGCGCCATCTCGCCGAACACCTCGCCGGCGGTAATGGTATCGACCACGACATCGTTGCCGTCGTCCTTGACGACGATATCGACGGCCCCGGCCTGCACGATATAGGCGAAATGCGGCGCCTCGCCTTTTTCGAATATGGTTTGGCCCGCCTTGAAGGACTGCCGATTGAGAACCGCTTCAGCCATGCTCCACCCTGCCTCGATAGTCGGCTCACCGAATTCCAGGATATCCAGTTTAGCGGTAGATCAAGCTTCGCTTCAATTGGTCGCTTGGCGATGGGGCAAACATTCACCCAGCGATCCTTACCCATCGCCCGTCAGTCGGGTCTCGTCGAGGACCGCCGCCTCGAGATCGACGCCGTCGAGATCGGCGTCGCGCAAATCGGTCCGTGTCAGGATCGCACCATCGAGCGATGCGCCCGTCAGGTCGACCCCGCGGAGGTCCGCATCGGTCAGATCGGCGCCGCTCAGATCGGCGCCGGCGAGGCTGGTGGACCATGACCGTTCGGTCGCGAATCCCTTCCAGTCACGAATCGGGAGCGGCATGAGGATAGTGCGGCGCAATTTCGCGCCGTGCATCATGGCCCCTGTCAGCTTGGCCCCGCGCATGTCCGCCATCGACAAATTCGCCCGCCTCAGCACCGCATTGGACAGATCGGTCAACAGCAGGACCGATTTGGCGAGGCTGCCTTTGCTCAGGTTCACACCGCTGAAATCGGCAGCGCTCAGGTCGATACCGCTGAGATCGGCGTCCGTGAGATCCTGGCCCGCCAGACTGGCACGCTCGCCGCGCTCGCCGTTGATGCTTATCCACTGGGCGTGCTGGCGGACCGCGTCCTGAACATCGGCCGGCAGGTTGTCCATCCGATCACCCAAGATCGCATCGCGCAGATCGGCCGCCGAAAGATCGACATCCTTCTGATTGACGCCGCTGAGGTTCGCGCCCTCGAACACGGCAAACCTCACTTCGGCATCGGTGAGGTTGGCATCGGCCAGATTGGCGCCCTTCAGCACGGCGCTCTCCAGCGAGGCGCCGCTGAGATCTGCGCCTGAGAGGTCGGTCTGGACCATCTGCGCATTCTTGAGGTTGGCCTTCTTCATCGATGCGCCGGCCATGTAAGCCTCGGACAGGTTCGAGTCCTCGAAGTTGGAGCCATCGAGATCGGCATCGGACAAATCCGTCGAACGCGTACGCGTCAGATCATCGTTCAGCGCGCCGGGCCGAAGGTCGGCTTCCCTGAGCTTGGCGTCCTTGAGCTTGGCGCCGTGGAACTGCGCGCCACGGAGATCGGTCCGGAAGAAATCGGCTGCGGTGGCATCGGCCCCGTTGAACTTGGCGCAAAAGAGATCGGCGTACTTGAAATCGGCGCCGGACACGACGGCGTTGCTGAAGTTGATGCCGGTCAGGATCGCCGACTGGAAATTCAGGTTGGGCAGCCGCAACCCGGAGAGTTTGGCGAACTTAAGCTCGGCCCGCTTGCCACCGGTCTGGCCGCGCACGAACCTGTCGTGATTCTTCTACGATGGTGACGAAATCCTGCGGCGTCATGAGCCGTCCACTCCGCTGTCCTCCCAAACGGGCTGCGCAACCGTACATGCACGGGCGGGACTTGGCCCGTCCGCCAACGACCGAACCCGGGGATCCGTTTCTAAGTATTTTCCCTTATATAGTCGTCAAATCCGCGGTTTTCCAGCGATTCCTGCGGGTGACTGTTCTAGCGCCGGGTGCGCGGGCTGGCATGGACCGTGCAAGCGTTCAGATGACTCAGCGCCCCATGTGTTCTGTGTTAACATTAAGACACTTGGCGGTCTCGCGGGGAGAACCCAGCCGGCAGGGAGCGGAAAAGCCATGGCGACAATCGAGATCGAGGAGCTCAAGCAAATCCTCACCAACCACAACCGCTGGACCAAGAAACTCGCCGGCGGCATACGGGCGGATTTGGGCCACCGTGATCTCGAAAATCTCAAAATACCGGGCTTCGCGCTCAACGAGGCCAAATTCACCGGCGCCATATTGCGGGGCTGCGACTTCAGCAAAGCCAATCTGGCCGGCGCGGACCTGTTCGGCGCCGATCTCAGCGGCGCGAGCCTCAAGGAAGCCTCCCTCGTCGGCGCGGACCTCCGTGGCGCCAAGTTGAACAACGCAATCATCGACGGCGCCAACCTGCAGGACGCGGCGCTGTGCGACGGCATCCTGATGACCGTAGGGGCGGGCGGCAAAACGACCCTCACTTCGGGCAGCGGGGCCGGCATGCAACTGTCCGATGTCTCTATGCAGGGCGCCAATCTTGCGGGTGCGAGCATCTCGGGCTCGGCCATTGCGCGCACCGACCTGACCGGCGCGAGCTTGCGCGGCGCCAAGATCATCGGCGCCGATCTCTCCAACGCGAACCTCATGGATGTCGATCTGAGCGGCGCGGTGCTCAAGGACATCAATCTCAGTGGCGCGAATCTATCGGGGGCCGATCTGCGGGGCGCCGATCTCGAGGGCGCCAAACTCGTGGGCGCGAACCTCGTCGGTGCCGATTTGGAGGGTGTCGATCTTTCCGTTGCCGACACGACCAATGCCCTGCAAGAGCAAACGCTGCCCGACGATGTCCGCGAAGCGGTCGAGGATCACGAACGCTGGATCGCCGCCGAGGGCCGCATGGGCTTCCGCCTCGTCCTGCAGGAGCGCGACCTGACGGCGTTTAATTTCACCGATCGCGACCTCTCGGCGGCCCAGTTTTACGGCGCGACGCTGGTCGCGGCAAATTTCCGCGGCTGCCGGCTCCGCCTTACGGATTTCTCCGATTGTAACCTCTCGCGCGCCGTCTTCTGCTACGTCGATCTGGAAGGCGCGCGCTTCGACAATGCCAATCTATCGGAGGCCAATCTCGGCCACGCCAACCTCGACCCGGCCGAGATCAAGGATCAGGACGGCGGCGGAACCGGCCGCCATTCCGTCGCCAGCCTCCTCAAGGCCAATCTCAGCCGGGCCAATTTGACGAGAACGCGGTTGCGCCGGGCCAATCTCACGGACGCCAACCTCCAGACCGCGACGGTCAGCCACACCGATATGAGCCAAGCCGTCCTCGAGGGTGCGATAATGCCGGCGATCGTGCCCAAGGACGGGATCATCACCTCTTGAGCTGACGATCCCGCGCGCGTCCGGCCAAGCCCGGCGATCGCACTCTCCGCCCGCCACCGGCCCTGCCGTTTCGACCATGACGACGCCATGCGATCCCGCCTCAGCCGATGATCGACGCTACCCGGATCGGCCCTATGTGGGCGTTGGCGCAGTGGTTTGGCGGGGCGACAGGGTCCTGCTCGTCAAGCGCGGGCGTGCGCCGCGCAAGGGCCAGTGGAGCATCCCGGGCGGCATTCAGCATCTCGGCGAATCCGTGACCGACGCTGCCAGACGCGAGGTTCATGAGGAAACGGGGCTCGCGATCGAGGTCATCGATATCGTCACCGTGGTCGATTGGGTCGATCGCGATGACGACAATGGCGTGCGCTACCACTTCACCCTGATCGACGTCCTCGCTGAATGGCGCGACGGCGAGGCGCGCGCCCAGGACGATGCGGCCGACGTGGCCTGGGCCGGGCTCGACGAACTCCACGACTACGGCCTGTGGTCCGAGACCGAGCGCGTGATCCGCCTAGCGGCGACGCGGCGCGGCCGGCCGTGAAACTGCCAGGTCGCTCGCGCTGGCCCACCACACCGACAGCCGCGAGGGCTCTCCAAGAGGCGCTCTGCGGCCGGGTCGCGAGCGAGGACCGCCTCGGTCCGGTGCGCCACGTGGCGGGCGTCGACGTGGCGTTTGCCGAGGGTGGCGCCACCACGGTGGGCGCCGTCGCCGTGCTGTCCTACCCGGGGCTCGAGCTCGTCGATCGGGCGCAGGCACGCCGGCCAACGCGCTTTCCCTACGTGCCAGGGTTATTGTCGTTTCGCGAAATCCCGGCGATCCTGGCGGCGCTTGGTAAACTCCGCATCATGCCCGATCTTTTGTTGTGCGACGGCCAGGGGTTTGCCCATCCGCGTCGCTTTGGCCTGGCCTGCCATCTCGGCGTCCTCGTCGACACGCCCTCGATCGGCGTCGCCAAGTCACGGCTCATCGGATACCACGCCGAGCCCGAGCCCGATCGCGGCAGCTGGACGCCGCTTTGTGCCGGTGGTGAGGTGATCGGCGCCGTGCTGCGGACCCGCCCCGTCTACGTGTCCATCGGTCATCGGATCAGTCTCCCCAGCGCCATCGCCTACGTCTTGGCCTGCGCGCCGCGCTATCGCCTGCCCGAGACGACGCGCATGGCCGACCGGCTCTCGCACGGCTTGCCGCCGTTTCCGGAAATGGGGTCGTGAGCGGCGGCGTCATGAGCCGTTCGCGGCTTGAGGCAGGATGGAACGGGGTGCGAATCACCGGCCGTCTGCTATAACACGCACCACCCAGCGGATGCCCGAGAACCAAGCATGATCCCCCGCTACAGCCGCCCCGAGATGGCCGCCCTTTGGGAGCCCGCGACCCGTTATCAAATTTGGCTCGACATCGAGACGCACGCGTGCGAGGCGCAGGCGGAGCTTGGCATCATTCCCCAAGCGGCGGTCCAGGCGATCCGCGAACGTGGCCGCTTTGCGATCGAGCGTATCGACGAGATCGAGCGCGACACGCACCACGACGTGGTCGCGTTTCTGACCAACCTGGCCGAGCATGTCGGTCCCCAAGCCCGCTTCATACATCAGGGCCTGACGTCCTCGGATGTGCTCGATACCGGGTTCGCCGTTCAACTGAGCCGCGCCGCCGATCTTCTGCTCGCCGATATCGACGGCCTTTTGACCGCGCTCAACAAGCGTGCCCGCGAACACAAGCACACGCTATGTATCGGCCGGAGCCACGGCATTCACGCCGAACCGACCACCTTCGGCATCAAGCTCGCCCAGGCCTACGCGGAGTTCGCCCGCGCCCGCCAGCGCCTCGAACGGGCGCGCGAGGAGATCGCCACCTGCGCCATCTCGGGCGCCGTCGGCACCTTCGCTAACATCGACCCGCGCATCGAGGCCCGCGTCGCACATGCTCTGGGCCTCAAGCCCGAACCGATCTCGACCCAGATCATTCCGCGCGACCGTCACGCGATGTTCTTCGCCACGCTCGGCGTGATTGCGAGTTCCGTCGAACGTCTGGCCGGAGAAATTCGCCATTTACAGCGCACCGAGGTGGGCGAGGCGGAGGAGTTTTTCGCACCGGGCCAAAAAGGCTCGTCCGCCATGCCCCACAAGCGCAACCCAGTGCTGAGCGAGAACCTAACGGGCCTGTCGCGCATCGTGCGTGCAACGGTCGCGCCGGCGCTGGAGAACGTAGCGCTGTGGCACGAGCGCGACATCTCGCATTCCTCGGTGGAGCGCGTCATCGCGCCCGACGCCACCATCGCCCTCGATTTCGCCCTCGACCGTCTGCGCGGGCTGATCGATAAGCTCATCGTCTATCCTAAGCGCATGCGCGAGAATCTCGACCGCTCGGGCGGGCTCATCCATTCGGAGCGTGTGCTGCTTGCCCTGACGCAGGCGGGCGTCGAGCGCGAGACCGCCTACGAGGTGGTTCAGCGCAACGCCATGACGGCGTGGCAAGGCGGTGAGGACTTCCTCGATCTCCTACAAAACGATCCGGCCGTGACGCCGCATCTCGACAAGGCGACGCTCGCGGCCCTGTACGACCTCGATCATTACGTCGCCCACGTCGAGACGATCTTCGAGCGGGTGTTCGGAAAGACGTAAGCCCCGACGGCCGCGTGACACCTTTACGTCACCCCTGCCGGGCTTCATCCTCGATCTGTTGTCGGGCCGCCCCGAGCAGGTCTTCCATCTCGCGCCGGATACGGTGTTCGGAAATATTCACCTTCTTCGCGGCGAGGTCCGCCGCGATCCTTCGGTACACATCCTCTTGCCCGGGTTCCTCGAAATCGACTTCGACGATCTCGCGCGCGTAGGCTTCCGCCGTCTCACAGCCAAGTCCCATTTTCTCAGCTGCCCACAGGCCCAATAGTTTGTTGCGCCGGGCATGAACCTTGAAGCGGGTCTCCTGATCGTGCGCGTACTTGGCCTCCTCGGCTCTCTGGCGGTCGTCGAAGCTCGACATGATCCCGGGGCTCCCCGAACATATTATGGCCATCGTAGTGGAGGATCAGCCATAGCCGGTCGCCGGTGCCGAATCAAGCTTATCCCGGCGCCGAGCGGCGCGGCGGCCGGGCGAGATAATACGCCACCGCTTGACCCTTGCAATTGTCTTGCCCAGCGACATCGGCTATGTTCAGATGAGCCTGAGAGGTTGAGCCAATTCCTTGACCGAACCGGCTTTTTCAGACAATCGGATACGAGCCATGCCGCGCCGCAGACAGGTTTATGAAGGCAAGGCCAAGGTGCTTTTTGAAGGCCCCGAGCCCGGCACCCTGGTGCAACATTTCAAGGACGACGCCACCGCCTTCAACAATAAGAAGCGCGGCACCATCACCGGCAAAGGCGTCCTCAACAACCGTATTTCCGAATACCTGATGACCCGGCTCGCGGAGATCGGCGTCCCGACCCATCTCGTGCGCCGCCTCAACATGCGCGAGCAGCTCATCCGCGAGGTCGAGATCATCCCCGTCGAGGTCATCATCCGCAACGTGGCCGCCGGCTCGCTGTCGAAACGCCTCGGCATCGCCGAGGGCACGCCGTTGCCGCGCTCGATCATCGAATACTGCTACAAATCGGATGAGCTCGGCGATCCGCTGATCGCCGAGGAACATATCACCGCCTTCAACTGGGCGACGCCCCAGGAACTCGATGAAATCGTGCAGCTGTCGCTCCGCATCAACGATTTTCTCACAGGGTTATTCTACGGCATCGGTATTCGGCTCGTCGACTTCAAGCTCGAGTTCGGCCGGCTCTATGACAACGAGCACATGCGCATCGTGCTGGCCGACGAGATCAGTCCGGACAGCTGCCGGCTGTGGGACGTGAAGACCAACGAAAAACTCGACAAGGACCGCTTCCGCCGCGACTTGGGCGGCATCCCCGAGGCCTATCAGGAAGTCGCCCGCCGCCTCGGCATCATGCCTGAGGGCGGCCCCGTCGACGTCAAGGGACCCAGGCTCGTTCAGTGAGGCCCGGCGCTCCCGCTCGCTTCATCGCACGATCTTCCCAACACGCGGCGCTCGATGCGAGGTGAAGGTTCGGGTCCACATCACGCTCAAACCCGGCGTCCTCGATCCCCAGGGGAAAGCTATCGCGCATGCTCTCGAGGCCCTGGGCTTTGACGGCGTGAACGAGGTGCGCCAAGGCAAATATCTCGAGCTCGACCTAGCCGAAACCGACCCCGAACTAGCGCGCAGCGCCGTCGAGGCGATGTGCGCCCGCCTGCTCGCGAACCCGGTGATCGAAAGCTATGCCATCGATGTGTGATGGAGCGGCGTTGCCATGAAGGCCGGCGTCATCGTCTTTCCGGGCTCCAATTGCGACCGCGATATTGCGGTGGCGCTTGGCGCGAGCTTGGACCACCCCCCGGCGATGATCTGGCACGCCGAGACCCAACTGCCCAGGCTCGATCTCATCGTCGTGCCGGGCGGATTCTCCTACGGCGATTACCTGCGCTCGGGCGCCATGGCGGCGCACGCGCCGGTCATGCGCGAGGTGATCGCGCGTGCGAAGGCGGGCACGCCCGTGCTGGCCATCTGCAACGGCTTCCAGATCTTGACCGAGGCCGGCTTGCTCCCCGGCGTGCTATTGCCCAACGCGACCCTCAAATTCGTCTGCCGCGATGTTCACCTGCGGGTCGAGAATCCGTTTTCGGTCTTCACCAGCCAGTACGACGATGACGAGGTGATCCGCCTCCCCATCGCCCACAATGACGGCAACTACTTTGCCGATGACGACACCCTGAAAGCGATCCACGACAACGATCAGGTGGCCTTTCGCTACTGCGACGAATCCGGCGTGTGCGACGCCGACGCCAACCCCAACGGCTCGCTCGACAACATCGCTGGCGCCCTGAACCGGGACAAGAACGTGCTCGGCATGATGCCTCACCCCGAGCGCCTGTCGGAAGATGCGCTCGGCGGCACCGACGGCCAAGCGATGTTCAAATCGCTGGTGGCGGCGTTCGTATAGCGGCGCGCCGACGACATGACCGAGACCTCGTCCGACCGCGTCGCGCAGCACGGGCTCACGCCCGAGGAATATGAGCGTATCGGGAAGATTCTTGGGCGTCAGCCGAATGGGGTCGAGCTCGGCATCTTCTCGGTGATGTGGAGTGAGCATTGCTCCTACAAATCCTCCAAGAAATGGCTCGCACGCCTGCCCGCCGAGGCTCCCTGGGTGATCTGCGGGCCCGGCGAGAATGCCGGCATCGTCGATATTGGCGACGGCCAGGCCGCGGTGTTCAAGATCGAGAGTCACAATCACCCGTCGTTCATCGAGCCCTATCAGGGGGCGGCCACCGGCGTGGGCGGGATTTTGCGCGATGTGTTCACCATGGGCGCGCGGCCGATCGCCAATCTGAACGCGCTGCGCTTCGGCGATCCCGATCACGCCAAGACCCGCCATCTCGTGGCCGGTGTGGTCGCAGGCATCGGCGGCTATGGCAACTGCGTCGGCGTGCCCACGGTGGGCGGCGAGTGCACCTTCGATCAAAGCTTCAACGGCAACATCCTGGTCAACGCGATGACGGTGGGGCTGGTCGATACCGACCGGATCTTCTATTCGACCGCAGCTGGAATCGACAATCCTGTGATCTACGTCGGCTCGAAGACGGGCCGCGACGGCATCCACGGCGCCACCATGGCCTCGGCGGAATTCGACGACGCCTCGGAGGATAAGCGGCCGACCGTCCAGGTCGGCGATCCCTTCACCGAGAAGCTCTTGATCGAGGCTTGCCTCGAATTGATGGCCGCGGACGTCATCGTCGGCATTCAGGACATGGGCGCGGCCGGCCTCACCTCGTCGTCCTTTGAAATGGCCTCCAAAGGCGGCGTCGGTATCGCGCTCGACCTCGATGCGGTGCCAACGCGAGAGGTCGGCATGACGGCCTACGAGATCATGCTGTCGGAAAGCCAGGAGCGGATGCTGATGGTGCTGAAGCAGGGTGAGGAGGAGACCGCCCGCGCTATTTTCGCCAAATGGGAGCTCGACTTCGCGGTGATCGGCGAGGTCACTGATACGGGCCATATGGTGCTCCGCCATGGCGGCGAGACGGTCGCTGATCTGCCCATCGCGCCGGTCGTCGCCGAAGCGCCGGTCTATGACCGCCCGTGGGTTGCGCCGCCGGCACCGATGCCTGTGAACCCGCACGCGGACGCGAGCGATGAATCGCCCGTTGACGTTCTCCGCCGCCTCCTCGCCTCGCCCGATCTCGCCAGCAAACGCTGGGTGTGGGAGCAGTACGACCATATGGTGATGACCGATACGGTGCAGCGGCCGGGCGGCGATGCCGCGGTCGTTCGCGTGCACGGCACGAACAAAGGCCTCGCCATCGCCACCGACTGCACACCGCGCTATTGCGCGGCCGATGCGGCCATGGGCGCGCGCCAGGCGGTCGCCGAGTGTTGGCGCAACCTCACAGCGACCGGCGCCAGGCCGCTCGCTATCACCGATTGCCTCAACTTCGGCAGTCCGGAACGAGCTGAGGTGATGGGCCAGTTCGTCGGCGCAATCGAGGGCATAGCCGAGGCGTGCCGCGCGCTCGACTTCCCGGTCGTCTCGGGCAACGTGTCGTTCTACAACGAAACCAATGGTCAGGCGATCCAGCCGACGCCCGAGATCGGCGGTGTCGGCCTGATCGATGATCTGGGCTGCATGGCCCGCCACGCTTTCGCCGCGCCCGACGAGGCCATACTGCTTGTTGGCAATACGTCCGGCCACCTCGGGGCCTCGCTCTATCTGCGCGAGATCACCGGCGCGACCGACGGCCCGCCCCCACCGGTCGATTTCGCGGCCGAGCGCCGCCATGGCGATTTCGTGCGTGGCCTGATCACGGCCACGAGAATTACCGCGTGTCACGATGTCTCGGATGGAGGGCTTCTCGTCGCGCTCAGCGAAATGGCGCTGGCCGGCGGGATCGGAGCCACGCTCTCGCTTGGCGAAGACAACGCCACGCGGCCCGCCTTCCTGTTCGGCGAAGACCAGGGCCGCTATCTGGTCACGGCGCCGGACGCCGAATCCGGACGAATCGAAGCCGAGGCCATTGCTGCGCGGATCCCGCTCGCCATGATCGGCCGGACCGGCGGAATGGATTTGACAGTGGGCCGCGGCTATACCATATCGTTGTCCGAGCTGAGGGCCGCGCACGAGATGTGGTTGCCGGGCTACATGGCCGGCGCGGCGGCTTGAACCCGCGGGGAGTGCGACATGCCGATGGATGCGGGACAGATCGAGAGCCTGATCAAGGAGAACATCCCCGATGCCGAGGTCACGATTCGCGACCTGCGTGGCGACGGCGATCACTATGCGGCCCACGTCGTTTCCAGCGCGTTTGCGGGCAAAACGCGCGTGCAGCAGCATCAAATGGTGTACCAGGCGCTTGGCGCCAAAATGGGTGACGCGCTTCACGCCCTTGCGCTTCAAACGTCGGTGCCGCAGGATAGGCCGAATTCGTAGCTTTTCAGGAACAGTCAAGATGACCGACAACCCGACCTTCGAACGCATCAGCCAGGACTTGGAGAACAGCCCCGTCGTCCTCTACATGAAGGGCAACCCGGTGTTCCCCCAGTGCGGCTTCTCCGCGACCGTGGTTGAAATCCTGTCGCGGCTCGGGGTGAAGTTCAAAAGCCACGACGTGCTGATGGACCCCTCGTTGCGCGACGGCGTCAAGGCGTTCAGTCAGTGGCCCACCATCCCCCAGCTTTACGTCATGGGCGAGTTCGTCGGCGGCTGCGACATCGTGCGGGAGATGTACGAGACGGGCGAACTCGAAAGCTTCCTCGCGGAAAAGGACGTCGACATGTCACCGGCGTGAGGATCGCCGCCAGGACAGTCGAACAAGGGGCCGCGCTTGCGGCCCTTTTTGTCGGGTGCTCAACCCGCTCAATAAAAAACGCGCCACGGCGCGGCTCGTCGCCACCCAGTCCGGTGGGCCTAGCGCGAATAGAACTCGACGACCAGATGGGGGTCCATCCGCACCGGATAGGGCACTTCGGCGAACTCGGGCACGCGCACGAATGTCCCTTTCATCTTGTCGTGGTCGACGTCCAGATATTCGGGAACATCACGCTCCGGCGATCCGATAGCTTCGAGAACCAGGCCGAGCGCCTTCGATTTGTCTTTGATCTCGATGAGGTCGCCTTCCTTCACCCAGTAACTTGGAATGTTGACGCGTTGGCCGTTGACCTTGACATGGCCGTGATTGATGAACTGGCGCGCGGAAAACACCGTCGGCACGAACTTCATGCGGTAAATCACCGCATCGAGCCGGCGCTCAAGCAGGCCGATCAGCTGTTCGATGGTATCGCCGCGCCGGCGCACCGCCTCTTCGTAAGAGTTGCGGAACTGCCGCTCGGTGATGTTGCCGTAATACCCCTTGAGCTTCTGCTTGGCCGCCATCTGGATGCCGAAATCGCTCGGCTTGCGCCGGCGCTGGCCGTGCTGCCCCGGACCGTACTCGCGCGTATTCACAGGGCTCTTGGGGCGGCCCCATAGATTCTCGCCGAGGCGGCGGTTGATCTTGTACTTCGAGCGAACGCGTTTGGTCATGCGAAACCCGTAGGCTGAGACGCCGCTGGCCGGCTCCCGGGTGCCGCACTATAGGCCGGCGCCACCTTTTGTCAAACCACCCGGCGCGGCCTAGGACGGGCCCGAGCGGCGGCGCGCTACCAGCGCACTGACGATGCCGCGCAGCGTGCGCACCTCCTGGTCCATCAGGCCGGCACGCTGGAATAGGGCGCGGATGTTGTGCACCATCGCGGGGCGCTTCTCCGGCGGGCGGAGAAAGCCGCTTTCATCCAACTCGCGCTCGAGATGCTCGAAGAAACCGATGAGATCCCGCTTGCTCGCCGGCTCGGTCGGCCCCCCCCCGGGCCGTTGGCCGGAGCCATCGTTACCCGCGCGGAACCATTCGTACGCGACGAGCAGCACCGCCTGCGCCAGGTTAAGCGAGCCATAAGCCGGATTTAGGGGGACCGAGAGAATCGTGTCGGCAAGCGAAAGATCATTGTTGTTGAGGCCGGCGCGCTCCGGACCGAACAGCACCCCGATCCCTTCGCCCGCCGCGCTCGCCCGACGCATGGCGTCGGCCGCCTGCTCGGGCGTGATGACCGTCTTCAATACGTCGCGACGCCGAGCCGTGGCCGCGTACACGTGGTGCAGATCGCCGATCGCGTCCGCGACCGTCAGGCAAACTCGCGCGCCATCGAGCACCTGATCGGCGCCCGCCGCCGCGGCCACCGCCGCGTCATTGGGCCAACCATCGCGGGGACGCACGAGGCGGAGATCGGTGAGACCGCAATTCAGCATGGCGCGCGCCGCCGTGCCGATGTTCTCGCCGAGCTGAGGCTCGACCAGGACGATTACCGGTCCACCGAGAATCGGTTGCTTGGTTCTGTCCGTCCCCGCCATGAGAATCGTGATCGCGCAATGCCGAGCTCACCCGGTTGAGTTGGCCGGGCCGCCGCTGGACCCATGATAGCTTGAGTAGCGTCCTAGTCAGAAGCCGGATTGGCCGGGATCGGGATATAGGCGAAGGTCCCCATCGGGCGGCCAATCGGGAAGATCCATTCGGCTCGGGCGAAAACGGCGACGCCGGCGCGTCGTGGGGGTCCTGCCTCACCGTCAAGGCAGCGACATTCGACATGGCGGCGTACTCGACGACGGCAAAACGAACCTCCACGCGCGCCATCCCAGGGGGTTACGCCGCGCCCTTGCCCTAACCCAGGTTAGCAGCCCGTTGATTAAGTGGCTTTTTCCGGCTCTCACTCCCAGATGAGGAATGCGGCGGCGAAAGCCGTCTGGCCGCTTTGCGAGCCCCCCCGTGCCACCAGCATGGCCCCGGTGGGCGTGAGCAGAACGAAAATACCGCCATATCCGCCCGCCACGGCCTCCCGCGGGGTGCCGGCGCCGATGAGCTGGCGCATCAGTAACGATAGATTGTGGCCGGCGACGTGGAGCAGGTATCGCTTGTGCACATTCTCTCGCCCGCGCAGCCAGGTTCGTCGCATGCCGCCACGATCGAGGTTGTGGGCAAAGCAGCGCTCGACGATCTCGGCGCGCAGCTTGAAGGCCTCGCGGGCGACCCCGGACTTGAGCCGCGCACGGTTATTGGTGACCGCGCGCCGCGCCGCCTCATCACCGTGCCAGCGCGAAAAGCCGGTCTGCTTGGGCGCCGCGATCCGGGTCTTCCAGGGACTGTCGTTCAGAGCCCTCAAGACCGCCCGTGAGTGATAACCTTTGTCGGCGACGCATTCGGCCGGGTCCTCCGATGTCGGTGCCGCATCCACCGCCTCGAGGTTTGCCTCGGCCTTCGCCAGGGTCTTGGAAAGCGTCGTGGTGTCGCCCTCATCGGCCGGGTGCAGCTCGGCCGCCACCACCGCGCCGGTGTCCAGATCCACCGCGTGCTCGGGCTTGTAGGCCAGATGCGTCGTGCCGTCCTTCATCTTGGCGATCTTGGCCTCGGGGTCGCTCTTCGAAACCCAATCCGTGTTGGAAAGCTTCTTGCCCTTGCGCTTCCGGTCCAGACGCGCCAGGTCCTCGGCCGTGGGTGTCTCGACCCCGCTTTCCCGGGCCAGGCGCTCCAGCATCTCCCGGTAGCCTTCGCCGTTGTCGCGCCGCACGATGTTCCGCAGCGCCGCGTTGGCCTCCATGGTCGAGGCATCGACGCCGATGCGCTCGCCCTTGATCAGCCCCGCCTCGGCGATCAGCACCAGAACCCAGTCGAAGACCGCCGCGTGGACTTCATGGGGCAGGCGCGTGCGGCTCCGTGACAGCCAGGAATGGTCCGGTACCCGATCACGGCTCCCCAGTCGCAGGAACGCCCGCAGCGAAAGCGAGTCCGAGCAGCGCCACTCCAGACCGCGCTCGCTGTCGATGCCCTCAAAGTAGCCCACCAGGTGCATCCGGAAATAGCGCCCGGGCGGCACCGAGGGCGCGCCCATCCGGACCGCGTAATAAGGCCGGCAGCTCGCCTCGGCAAAGGCGTCGAAGCCGCCCTCGATCAGCACCGACTGCAAGCGGTCATAAAACACATGACCCGGAGAGCGCGGCATCTCCGACCAGCTCACCATCAGGTCCCCCTGACCATCCTTCTGCCGTCCCATCGCCATCGGCAAATCCCCCTGCAAATCAGGGAACCAGAGAATCAGACGGCGCCGACTTAATCAACGGGCTGTTAAGGCGCTCTCGCACTCGCGCCAGGTGGCGGGGGCAGAACGTGAAGGCAGGCACTCGTTCAGCGTCGCGGCGCTGGAGAGGTCTCGTATCCGCCAATGGCCACGAACGAGTGAAGACTGGCACGCCGCCTTCATGCCTCAAGGCGGTGTCATTGGCCGCGAAGCCACCCGCTCAAGGCAGTTCCCACTCCAGGCCGTGCGGCGACGCGGGCGGCCGCCCGGCGTCTCACGCCGCAGCTTCAACTTGAAGAGTCTCCTGGACCTTCGGCCGCGCGGCAATGCCGTCGTAATACTGCTTGGCGTTGGGCCAACGCCCCAGATCGATGTTCAGGAAATTCGTCCAGTTGAGGATCGTGAAGCAGTAGGCATCGGCGATGGTGAAGGTGTCGCCCGATAGATACGCCTTGTCCTTCAGCCGGTCGTCGAGATAGTCGAGCCGCGTCTCGACGCGCGCGATCACCTTTGCGCGGCTCTCATCGGACAGGTCCGGATAGATAAACAGGGGCTGTATTCCCCGATCGAGCTCCGATGACAGGAACGACAACCATTCATTGACCCGGTGCCGATCCATTGTGCCGGCTTGGGGCGCGAGATTGGCCCCGGGCTTCTGATCGGCAAGGAGTTGAACGATCGCCATGCCCTCGGTCAGAACTTCACCGCTGTCGAGCACGAGGGTTGGGACACAGGCCTTGGGATTCACGGACTTGAGGTCGGCCCCGTCCGATGTTTTCTTCGTCGCGAGATCGACCTTCTCCAATTCGAAATCGAATCCGGCTTCCCGCAACACTATGTGCGCATAAAGCGAGCTTGAACTGGGTACGTAGTAGAGTTTCATTGTCTCCTCCCGCGACCGGCAAGAACCTCGGCATAGCCCTCCGCGCCCGCGGCACGGGGCAGGCCCATTGGCGGCCGGAGATCTATATTACATCGTTGCCGGCGAATGCGCGCCTGGCGGCGGCCGAGGGTTGGGCCGCCGCGGACGGCCTCGGGTCAGGATCGCTCATGATGCCGCCAGATCGCCGCTATCCGCCGCTGGCCCGTGGCCGATATGGTTTTCAGCTATTCTCGGGCGTCCAACCCATCAGTTTGGCGTAGTACTGCCAGAAGCCGCGGACCGAGGTTTCGTGCATCATGTGGTATTGGTCTTCGATCGGGCCGGTACCACCCATTTCGATGACCGAATGGCCCTCGTCGTAGCCGACGAGCGCGCGCTGGCCGAGAACGCCCGATTCGCCGTCCTCCATCGAGATCAGCCCGCCCGGACCGATCATATTGGACTGCTTCATGCGCATGGCGCGGATTTTCGCATCGTCGTCCTGGTAGCCGAAGACGGTCCAGTAGAGCTCGAACTCGTTCGGATTTTTGGGGCGGATTTGGCGCGTCGCCAGGGTATTCGAGATGCGCTGGAAATAGATGCTCGGAAACAGCGACATGAAGATGGTGGTGCGCCGGTCGCCCAACTCGTCGAAAAAATCGACCACGCCAGGATCCTCGAGCGTGAACTTGGCGTCGTAGACGCCGATGTCAGCGTAACCCTCTGCGATGGTTTCCTCGTCGTCGCTGTCGCCCAGGCTCCACGTCATCATGTGGCGCTTGTGCTCATCCATGATGGCGCCGCCTTCCTGGGTGTTGCGGAAGATCCCGGTGCTGGCCTGGAACTGATGCAGCAATCCCGCGTGGTACGCATCGTTCAGGTTCTCGTAATAGAGCTTCCAGTTCGATGGCATGCGCTGGCGCCAGTAGCCGAGAATCTCGACCGGCCGGGCGAACATGCCATCGAGAAACTCGAGCGCCCGCGGACCGGCGTACGCCTCGAACGGCTCCACGTCGGGATCGAATGAGCCGAAGATGACACCCTTGTAGGTGGCGAGGTTGAGCGTCGTGAGCCCGTGGTCGGCCTTGTCGAAACTCTCCGGCATGCCGCCTTGGCCGTTCATGCCGCGCTCGAAGGGCACGCCGATGAGGTTGCCCTTCAGGTCATAGCACCAGTGGTGATAGATGCAGGTGAAGTCCTTGGCGTGGCCTGAGAGATCGCGCACCAGAGTCGTTCCGCGGTGGGCGCAGCGGTTCACGAAGGCATGGATGTCGCCATTCTCGTCCTTCGTCACCACGACTCCTGTGTTGCCGAGATAGGTATTGACATAATCGCCCGGGTTCGGGAGTTCCGCCTCCAGCGCGAGATAGCACCAAACCGGTCCGTGGAAGACGCGCGCCTGTTCGCGGTCGAACACGTCCTGATCGGTGAACACGACGAAGGGAACGCGGCTGAAATCCGCCGCTGGCCAAATCGCTTCCTTACGTTCGCTCATCCTCGTGCCTCCGCTTGCCGTGCCCCGGATTCATGTCAGGTCGCGAGCTTAGTTCAAATCTGTCTGCTGCGCATGTCCCACGTCCGCGTGGGGTCGGAATCGGTCGTTCAGCGCCAGCGTCATGGGGCGCCGTTCACGCCTGACCGGCGGCGAGCCCCCGGGCTGCTTCCTTGATCGCACTCTCCGGCAGGGGAGTCGGGACATTCTCCAGCATCTGGCCCGTAACGGCGCTAACGCGGAGCCTAAGTACACACCCAAGGAGCCTTTTAGTCCACCGAACGACCGGTCCGGGTCAGACGCGCGGCAAGGCCCTTCCGACCGACGGAATGGTCGGGAGTGGTGGGCACGACAGAACGAAGGTGGGCACTGGGTTATCGCCTTATGCTGGCACCCATCAGGCGTCCGTCGCTAGAAAACCAATGACGTTGCGCATCAAAAATGAGCCCGCTCACCGTTGCGCCTGATCATTTGATTCGATTGAAGCCCTTTGAAAGGCCGCGCCGGGGAAATCCCGATCGAAGATCACAGCGTCCAAGATATTGTAATTCCCGATCGCGACGGAACCTGATCGCTGTTCCGAACTTGTTTAGATTCAACGTCGATCCAGTTAAATTACGCACACGTACAACCAGTTGAACCATTCAGACTAGGCGGTCAAGGGAGGCAGCGACATGGACCGGTCGTGTCCCAGGACGTGGTGTAGGAGTTGTTGGAGCCTCTGTTAGCTGTGGGTAGGCGGCTTGCCGTAGCGACCGCCGAGAGTCTGGCGTAGGCAAGCCGGCTATCCACAGCGGAGGCCATCGCGGTTCCGGTTTAGGGTTGGGCTAGTGCAAACCAACCTGACCCGAAGGAGAACCACGATGACCCAGGACATGATGACCCTGCGCGCGCTTTTGGAGAAGAGCTCCGATGCCGATCTGCTTCGCGAGATGATCGGCTTCACGGCCGAGCGGCTGATGGCACTGGAGGTTGAGGGCCTGACCGGCGCCGGGCACGGCGAGCGCTCGGCGGATCGTATCACCCATCGCAACGGCTACCGCGACCGGTCCTGGGAGACGCGGGCCGGCACGGTGGAGCTGAAGATCCCGAAGCTGAGGAAGGGAAGCTACTTCCCGGGCTTCCTGGAGCCGCGGCGGATGGCCGAGAAGGCGCTGGCTGCGGTGATCCAGGAGGCCTACATCCAGGGGGTGTCGACCCGCTCGGTCGACGATCTGGTTCAGGCGATGGGGATGTCGGGCGCCTCCAAGAGCCAGGTCTCCAGGCTGTGCGGCGAGATCGACGATAAGGTCAACGGCTTCCTCGATCGACCGCTGGAGGGCGACTGGCCCTATCTGTGGCTCGACGCCACCTACGTGAAGGTGCGCCAGACCGGACGCATCGTCTCGGTCGCGGTGACCGTGGCTGTGGCCGTCAAGGACCAAGGCCGCCGCGAGGTCCTGGGCGTGGCGATCGGCGCGTCGGAGGCCGAGACCTTCTGGACCGAGTTCCTGCGCTCGCTGGCCCGGCGCGGGCTGCGCGGCGTGAAGCTGGTGATCTCCGACGACCACAAGGGCCTGAAGGCCGCCGCGAGCCGGATCCTCGGCGCCACATGGCAGCGCTGCCGCGTGCACTCCGCCCGCAACCTGCTGGCCCATGCCGGCCGCCAGGGCCGGCGCGTCGTCTCCGCCTTCGTCGCCACCGCCTTCGCCCAGGAGGACGCCGACAGCGCGAAGGTCCAGTGGCGCCAGGTCGCCTACCAGCTCAGGCCCAAGGTGCCCAAGCTGGCAGTTCTCATGGACGAAGCCGAGCACGACGTCCTCGCCTACATAGACTTTCCCCAAGGAGCACCGCCAGAAATTGCACTCCACAAACCCGATCGAACGGCTCCATGCCGAGGTCAAGCGTCGCACCAACGTCGTCGGTATCTTTCCCAACGAAGCCGCCATCACACGGCTCGTCGGCGCTATCCTTCTCGAGCAGAACGATGAGTGGGCCGTCTCAAGGAGATACATGACGCTGGAATCAATCGCTCCGCTGAGCGATGGTGTCCCCATCACGCTGCCCACCGTGGCAGCCTGAACGTCCCGGCCCTACCCGCCGGGAGCCGCGTAGAGCGCAACGCTCTTACACCACGCGCCGGGACACGATCACCTTGTTCAGCTACGAGCGCAAGATCCAGCCGATGCCGAAGCTGGGGCCGTGGGTGGAGGAGCTCGAGCGCCAACTGGAGGCCAACGAGAAGAAGGCACGCAAGGATCGGCTGTCTCTTCTGCGGATTCATGAAGACCTTGCGTCTCTGGGCTATGGCGGCGGCTATGACGCGGTGCGCCGCTATGCCAGGGCCTGGCGGCGCCGGTGGCGGCTGTTGTCACCGTCGCAGGCCTTTGTGCCGCTGAGCTTCGATCCCGGCGAGGCCTACCAGTTCGACTGGAGCCACGAGTACGCGCGCCTGTCGGGTGTGACGACCAGGGTAAAGGCGGCGCACATGCGGCTCTGCTACAGCCGGATGCAGCTGGTTCAGATCTTCCCGCGCGAGAGCCAGGAGATGGTGTTCGAGGCGCATGAGCGCGCCTTCTGCTTCTTCGGCGGGGTCTGCCGGCGAGGCATCTAGGACAACATGAAGACGGCGGTGAGCACGGTGTTCGTGGGCAAGAAGCGGGACTACAACCGCCGCTTCCAGGAGATGTGTTCGCACCATCTGGTGGAGCCTGTGGCGTGCACGCCAGGGGCTGGCTGGGAGAAGGGGCAGGTCGAGAGGCAGGTGGGTGACGTTCGCGGCCGCCTGTTCGTGCCCAGCCCGCGGGGCCGGTCCTACGCCGAGATCAACGAGTGGCTGATGGATCGGTGCATCGAGGACGCCAAGAAGCGGCCGCATCCGACGATCCCGGGCAAGACGGTGTGGCAGGTGTTCGAGGAGGAGCGGCCCTTCCTGATGGCGTACCGCGGCCCCTTCGACGGCTTCCATGCCACTGAGGTAGCGGTTTCCAAGACCTGTCTGGTGCGCTTCGACAACAACCAGTACAGCGTCGCGGCACGCGCGGTGGGGCGACCGGTGGACGTGCGGGCCTATGCCGATCGGATCGCCATCCGCCAGGACGGTGAGATCGTCGCCGAGCATCCCCGGAGCTTCGGGCGCGGCCAGGTCGCCCACGATCCGTGGCACTACGTGCCGATCCTGACGAGGAAGCCCGGCGCGCTGCGCCATGGCGCGCCCTTCAAGGGCTGGCAGTTACCCAACGCGCTCGGCCGCCTGCGAACCTGGCTCGCGGGCCACGACGACGGCGACCGGCAGTTCGTCAAGGTGCTCGCGGCCGTGCTGGAGGACGGACTGGAGGCGGTCGAGGCGGCCTGTGCCGAGGCGCTCGACTGCGGCGCCTGCAGAGCCGACGTCGTGCTCAACATCCTCGCCCGGCAGCGCGAGCCGGCACCACCGGCAACCATCCCGACGCCCGAGGGCCTGCAACTCCGTCACCAGCCGCTTGCCGATTGCCAGCGCTATGACAGCCTGAGGGAGGCCGGTCATGGAGCGTCATGAGGTGCTGGCGATGATGACGGCGCTGAAGCTCGCAGGCATGCGCGCCGCCTACGACGACACCCTCGCCAACGGGCTCAAGCGCCGCCATCCGGTGCAGCAGATCATCGGTACGCTGCTGCAGGTCGAGATCGCCGATAAGCAGGCGCGCTCCATCAAGTACCAGATGGCGTCCGCCAGGCTGCCGACGGCCAAGGAGCTGGCCGACTTCGACTTCGTCGCCTCGCCGGTCAACGAGCCCCTGATCCAGGAGCTCGCCGGCGGCGGCTTCCTGGAGGGCAAGCGCAACATCGTGCTCGTTGGCGGCACCGGCACCGGCAAGACCCATCTCGCCATCGCCATCGCGCGGTCCTGCATCCGAAAGGGCGCACGCGGCCGCTGCTACAACGTCGTCGACCTGGTCAACCACCTCGAGGCCGAACTCCGTGCCGGGCGCCAGGGCCGCACCGCAGACCAGCTCGTCCGACGCAACTTCGTCATCCTCGACGAACTCGGCTACCTGCCCTTCGCTCAGGCCGGCGGGCAGCTGCTCTTCCACCTCATGAGCCGGCTCTACGAGCGCACTTCGATCGTCATCACCACCAACCTCGCCTTCGGCGAATGGCCATCCGTCTTCGGCGACCCCAAGATGACCACCGCGCTGCTCGACCGTCTCACCCATCATTGCGAGATCATCGAGACCGGCAACGAGAGCTGGCGCTTCAAGAACCGCTCCTGAGCCTGCGCCGGCCGTGCCTGCGGCCCGGTTGCCCCGGTGGGCCAACAGGCACCCCCCACGCGGCTTCGCTCCGCGTAGCGCAGGGCGCTACACGAAGCCGCGCGGGTCCCCCCTATTGACTACCGGGACAACCTCCGCCGTGCCGCTCAGGGGGGTCATCTATGGACGCCTCCGTTGATGCAAGCATTTCTTTGAACGTCTTGGGGCATGTGGTCAGGTGCGGTCATCTGTCCGGCCTCATGATGCGGCTGGTTTGACGCCGCAGGCCCGTATGGAGATGTGCAGACCGGGTCCAAGATCAATTTTGCGGGCTTGAAAGCCCCTTGACCCACCGCTGGTTTTCCCGATCCCGTCTCGATTGACCGTCTATGGACGCCCCGGTGATGCAAGCATTTCTTCGAACGGCTCGGAACATGCGGTCAGGTGCTGTCGTCTATCCGGCCTCATCAAGTGCGGCGGTTCAGTTGCCGCAGGGCCCGTATGGAAGTACGCGGATCGGGTCCAATTCGTTTGCGCGAGCTTAGGAGCCCTGCGGTCAAAATCTGGTTTTCCCGACCCGGTCTCGTTGACCTTTGCCCTTACCTGTCCTCCGACCTACCCACATCCCCGACGGCTTCCCGCACTTCGCCGTTCTCTCAGGCGGTGGCGGGAGCCCGGTAGCTCTCCTTCTTCGTCATCAGCGCCCAGACGATGCGCGCCATCCTGTTGGCCAGCGCCACCGCGACGAGCATCCTCGGCTTGCGCGCCAGCATCCCGGCTAGCCAGGGGTCCGTCGTCACGCCGCGCCGAACCGCCCAGCGGACGACAGTCATCGCGCCCGTGATCAAGAGCCGTCTCAGATCGCGCTGGCCCATCTTCGATATCTTGCCCAGCTTCGGCTTGCCGCCGGTCGTGTGCTGGCGCGGCACGAGGCCGAGCCAAGCGGAGAAGTCGCGGCCGCGCCGGAAACTCTCCATCGGCGGTGCGAAGGCCTGGATCGCCATCGCGCTGATCGGTCCGATCCCCGGCACGCTCATCAGGCGCCTCGCCTCCTCATCCTGCCGTGCACTCACGTGGACCTCCCTCTCCAGGCCCGCAATCTTCGAATTGAGGGCGGCGATCTGCTCAAGCAGAAGGCCACCCAGCTCGCGGACCGCTTCCGGCAACCCCGAAGCCGGTCCCTCAAGCGCCGAGGCCAGCCGGCCGACATGAGCCGGCCCCTGCGGGGCAACGACACCGAACTCCGCCAGATGGCCGCGCAGCGCATTGATCGTCTGGGTGCGCTGGCGCACCAGAAGATCGCGCGTCCGGAACAGCATGCCCCGAGCCTGCTGTTCCTCCGTCTTCACAGCCACAAAGCGCATGGTCGGGCGCGACGACGCCTCGCAGATCGCCTCCGCGTCCGACGCATCGTTCTTCTGCCGCTTCACATACGCTTTGACGTAGATCGGCGGGACCAGTCGCACTGCATGGCCGAGCCTGCCGATCTCCCGGCCCCAATGGTGCGCGCCACCGCACGCCTCCATCGCCACCGTGCAGCGTGGCTGCGCAGCCACAAAGTCCAACAGCTTCGCCCGGCTCAGCTTCTTACGGAACGCAACCGACCCGTCCTCCCGCGCACCGTGCACCTGAAAGCTGTTCTTCGCCAGATCGATCCCGATCATGTGAACCTGTTCCATGGACGCCCCCTTCCTCGCTTAGCGTTAACAACACCGCCAACCTGACACATCGCGATGCCGTCGGGAGGGGCGTCCACCCCATCGTTTGCCCTTACTCGTCCTCCGACCTGCTCACACCCCCGACGTCATTCCGCGAGGCTGCCGCCGTGTCAGGCAGCAGCCGGCGCGAAACCTCGGTAGGTCTCCTTGCGTGTCATGAGCGCCCAGACGATGCGCGCCATCTTGTTGGCCAGCGCCACCGCGACAAGCATTCGCGGCTTGCGCGCCAGCATCCTGGCCAGCCAGGGGTCGTTCGTTTCGCCGCGACGAACCGCCGAGCTGACGACAGCCATGGCGCCGATGATCAAGAGGCGCCTCAGATCGCGTTGGCCCATCTTCGATATCCTGCCCAGCCTTGGCTTGCCGCCGGTCGTGTGCTGTCGCGGCACGAGGCCCAGCCAGGCAGAGAAGTCGCGGCCGCGCCGAAAGCTCTCCATCGGCGGCGCGAAGGCCTGGAGCGCCATCGCGCTGATCGGCCCAATCCCCGGTATCGTCATCAGCCGTGCCGCCTGCTCGTCCTGACGCGCGCAAGCGCGGAGCTCCTTTTCCAATCCGTCGATCTTCGAATCGAGGTCAGCGATCTGACCGAGCAGAACGCCACCCATCGCGCGGACCGCTCCCGGTAGTCCCGAACCCGGATCCTCAAGCGCCAATGCCAGCCGACCGACATGAGCCACACCCTGCGGAGCAACGACGCCGAACTCTGCCAGGTGGCCACGTAGCGCGTTGATCGTCTGCGTGCGCTGGCGCACCAGAAGATCGCGCGTGTGGAACAGCATCGCCCTTGCCTGTTGCTCTTCCCCCTTCACCGCCACAAAGCGCATGGTCGGGCGCTGCGCCGCTTCGCAGATCGCCTCCGCGTCCGCCGCGTCGTTCTTCTGCCGCTTCACCAAAACGGTCACACACTGCCCGTTTTCATGACGCGGTGACGGTTCATTACCGCTTCCATCCGCTGTCGGGTTGCCGCGTGGCATGCCTTGGACGTCGAAGAGCACGTGGACAGACGATACTGATTGTTCGGCATCCGGACCGAACCCAGTTGCATCTTCCTGAGTGGATGACCCGACCGGATGCCGCCCTGCTCGAGGTTCGCGAACTCCCCAGGATCTCCCTGCGGGCGCTTTCCGATTTGCGGGATCTCATCGCACCGCTTCTTCTTGCGCGCGACGAAACGCGCACAGGAGAACGTGATGAACCAAAGACCTCGCAAGGCTCCTCAAGGAGAACTGTTTCCTCTGGAACACCCGTCGGCCCTGCTGACCGGCGAGCGACGGGAGGTGTTGATCCCGCTTCTTTCGATGACCCTGGCGGCGGCAATGGCAACCGCGGCCGGGGCGTCAAACAGCCGCACGATCGTGGGAGCCAGCCATGACGGGTGACGGAACAAGAATCACTGCCGGCCATCTGGCGCGTGCGGCCTGCGTCTACGTGCGACAGTCGACGCCCGGCCAGGTTCGTGTCAACGGCGGAGCAAAATTAGTCCACCCGGGCGGAGTAAAACTAGTCCACTTAACGTTATGCGGTACGCGGTGTTGGGAGGTTCCTGTGGACCCACCGGGTCAACCATTGCACCGGCGGTTAAGCAGGTATTTTGGGGAATTTCCGCCGTTTTTGGCTTTGGTTGAGACGATAGCTCTCGCCGTTCATTTCCAGGATATGGACATGGTGGGTGAGGCGGTCCAGCAAAGCCCCGGTCAGGCGTTCCGAGCCGAATATCTCCGTCCACTCATCGAACGGCAAGTTGGAGGTCACCAGGATCGAGCCCCGCTCGTAGCGCTGGCTGAAGACTTCGAACAGCAGCTCGGCGCCGGTCTTCGAGAGCGGCACGAAGCCGAGTTCGTCGATGATCAGAAGGTGATACTTTGCCAGTTGCTTCTGCAGGCGCAACAGGCGTTTTTCATCCCTGGCCTCCATCAGTTCATGAACCAGGGCAGCGGCCGTGAGGAAGCCGACGGAGAGCCCCTTTTGGCAGGCCGCCAGACCGAGACCGAGGGCGATATGGGTCTTGCCGGTTCCGCTGTTGCCGAGCGCGATGATATTCTCACGACGCTCGACGTATTCGCATCGCGCCAACTCCAGAACCAGCATCTTGTTGAGCGATGCGATGGCCTTGAAGTCGAAGCTGTCGAGGCTTTTGACGGCGGGGAACCTGGCCTGTCTGATCCGCCGCTCGACCATGCGGCGCTCACGGTCGATCAGTTCCAACTCGGTCAGACGGACAAGATACCGCACATGGTCGGCGCCCTCGGTGGCGCATTGGCGGGCCAGCTTGTCGTATTCGCGCAGGAACGTCGGCAGTTTCAGGGTCTTGAGGTGATGGGCCAGCAACACTTGCGGCGTATCGGTCATGACGCGCCTCCACCCAACAAGCTCATATAACTGGCGGCGGCCGTGGTCGCCACGTTGGCCCGAGGCAGGTAGGGATAGATATCCAGGTCGAGTTTGGGCGGGCGTCGCTCGATACGGCACAGCACAAGGTGTTTGACGGCGTCGTAGCCGATCGCACCCAGGCGCAGGGCGTCCTTCACCGCGCCGTGAAGCACCTCGAGATCGAAGGTCTCCAGAAGCCGAAGGACCTGGACGTATTCCCGCTTGCCGGCCTTGCCCATGCGCGCCTCCAGGAGACGGCGCAGGGTTGGGAAGGCATCAGGCAGTTCCCATCCGGCTAGCGGCGCGGCCTGATCCAGGGCGCCGATCTTGTGCTCCAGCAAAGGCAGGTAGTGGATCGGATCGAAGACCATATCTTCCCGGTCGTAGGAACGGGGGTGTCGGGCAATGATCCCGGCGCCGCAACCGATAACCACCTCGTGGACATAGCCACGGATCCAGACTTCCTGATGGCCGTAGGCGACGGGCACGGAATAGTCATTCGTCCGGTAGCGCACCAGGGACAGCGAGTTGACCCGCGTGCCCTGCTTGTCGCACGCGTCGAACGGTGCCGGCAGTGGCCTCTTCAACGCTTCGCGGTCACGCACAAACCGTTCGCCGATGCTCTCGCGGTGGCCGCGCAGGACGTTGCCTTGCCGGTTGCGGCATTGCTCTTCCAGGTGGCCATTGAAGGCGTCCCAGCTCGCGAACCGGGGAAGCGGCGTCATGAAGTTCCGCCGGGCATAGCCGACCACCCCCTCCACATTGCCTTTGTCGTTACCCTTGCCGGGACGGCCGTAGCGGTCCTCGAAGAGGTAATGGGACTGCAGCCCGCTGAACGGCCGCGTTCGTTGCCGCGTGCCATCTGACAAGATGCGCGACACCAGACACTTGTCGTTGTCGTAAAGAATCGATTGGGGAACGCCGCCGAAAAAAACAAAGGCTCTGTTGTGCCCGTCCAGCCAGGCCTCCGTCGTCGCCGCCGGGTAGGCCGCAACGAAGCAGGCATCGCTGTGGGGAAGTGTCATGACGAAAAAATGCGCCCGATACTTGACGCCGGCGATGATCGCATCCGCCTCGCCAAAGTCCGCTTGAGCATGGCCCGGAGGATGTGACAACGGCACAAACATCTCACGCCGACGAAGGCGCCGTTCCCGAACGTAATCCTTCACGATGGTCTCTTTGCCCGTAAAGCCATGTTCGTCGCGAAGGCGCTCGAATATACGCTTCGCCGTGTGGTGCTGCTTACGGTGAACCGTTCGGTCCTCCTCCAGAATACGGTCGATGATATCCGTGAAGGGGGCCAGTTTCGGGCGTTTCGGTGGCTGGCGTCGCCGATATCCCGGCGGTTCCGAATGCCGCAGCATCTTCCTCACCGTCTCGCGCGCAATGCCAAACCGACTTGCCGCCTCTCGCTGGCTCAGACCATCAACATGGCAGGCCAGCCGAACGCGCAGATATAGGTCCACGGTGTACATCCTCCCGCCTTCCATCTCAAAAAAGATCGAAGGCTACAGGTGGCAGAGTTTTACTCCGCCCGCGGCTGGGAAATCCCGCCGCTTCCGTGGACTAATTTGTCACCGCCGCTCTCACAAGGATCAGAGTTGACCATGGCAAAGCACCCCTGCTAAGTTACAAAGGCGCTTACCGTTTCCCAGCCTGCCAGCGTTGGAGACGGATCGTTCGGAATTCTCGGTGGCCTTACGGTCACCAACTGTCTGTACATAGGCGATCCCCATGCCGGGCGCAACCCCATGAGAAAAGACATCAAGAAACCTGCCTCGAAGCCGCGCGACTCGTCAGAGGAGCCGGTGGAAAGAACCCCCATCAACGTCACCCTCCCGCCCATCGACGCGGAGCCTGAGGAGATCGCCCAGGCGCTGTTCCGGCGACCGCCGCTGAAGAAGCCGAAGGGCGAAGAGCCCTAGACCGACTAGCGGTCTCCGCATGGTAATCCGAATCGGAATTTAGTAGATGCCTGATCTTGCGGGAAAGAAGACGGCCTATTACGGATTCACTGGCCTTATCGAACCAGCGTCAGCAACGCGAATAGCCGCCGCTTTCAATATCGCCGTCAATAATGGATGTGATCAAATCTATCTCTGCTTAAGTTCAACCGGCGGCTATGTCGCGGACGGAGTTTTCCTTTACAACCACATCATGGGCTTGCCAGCAGAGATTATTATCCACAATACCGGCACCGTCATGTCTATCGCAGCAGCGTTTTACATAGGTGCAAAATGTAGGTATTGCTCGAAACATGGGGTGTTCATGATCCATCCCACAGAAATGCCGGCACAGGCCAGTATGCGGGCGGAACAACTTCAGTCATCTCTGACTGCGGCTTTGGCGGACGATCAGCGCACTGAAGATATCTTGCGCGAGCGCGCATGTATTCCCGATACGGTCTTGAATGACCGACGTTTCAGGGAGGTCTATATCACGTCGGAGCAGGCGGTCGAATTCGGTCTCGCTCACGAGGTTGTCGAATTTTCTCTCCCAAAGGGGAACGAAATTGTTCAAATCTAGCTTCGCGCGCTGCATGCCTAGATCCTTTCATATCGCTGCAACTAACGTAAACCATAAACGGAGATAGAGGCAATGAGTGAAGACGGGCAGCATGACAGAGCGTAGTGCCTTTCGAGAGTGTGCGCGAGTCCTGACCGTTGCAGCGCGCGGCTCCACACCGTCCTGCATAGTTAGGGATATAATTCCCATAAATTTCGGCAGAAAACTCCTGTTAAAGGGCGCCTAGCGCATCGGGGTTTTCTGCATACCCATATGTGTAGCGAAGCGGACCTCGCGCCGCTGATTGTCTGCTGTTTACCAGAAAGCGGTCGTAATTCGCTCCCCACCCCGATGACCGGAATTAGCCAAATGCGGACTTCGGATGGAATGCGCAAGAGCTGTCAAGGGTTATGAGTGCTCGACAAGACCTAGATGCCAGCGGCGAGCTCGAGCGATGTGAGGAAACGCTTTTGCCAAGCGTAAATGTCATCGCGACGCAGCCCTTCAATCATGCCTGACCAGCGATCACGGCGCTCGGAAAGCGACATGGTCAATCCTTTCTGCATGGCATCGGCCACGTCCTTCGCGTCGAAGGGATTGACGATCAAGGCCCCCGACAATTGTCGAGCCGCACCGGCGAAGCGGGATAACACGAGGACGCCCGGATCGTCCGCATCTTGAGCGGCCACGTACTCTTTGGCCACCAAGTTCATGCCATCGCGGAGCGGCGTCACGAGGGCCATCGCGCTGGTGCGGAACAACGCCGCCAGGGTCAAGCGGCTGTACGATCTGTTCACGTAGCGGATCGGCACCCAATCGAGTTCGCCAAACCGCCCGTTGATGCGACCCGAAACCTCATCCAACTGCTGGCGAATATCGCCATATTCCGGAACATCGCCCCGCGAGGGTGTCGCTATCTGCAAAAACATGACGCGCCCGCGGTTCTCAGGATAGGTCTCGAGCAATTTGCCAACGGCGATGAGCTTCTCGGGCAGGCCCTTGCTGTAGTCGAGGCGGTCCACGCCGACGATCATGTCCTGCGATCGCGCCAGGCTACGGCGCACCCGTTCCGCCACCCGTTGGGCACCCCGAGAGACGGCGAGATCGGCGAAATCGGTGCAGTCGATGCCGATTGGAAAAACACCCGTCTGCACCCGCCGCCCATAGGCTTCGACGGCGCCCTCACCGACGTGCCCGCCCAACTCGTCCTGGACATGCTCTTCGAAGGCGTTGAGATCGTCGCTCGTTTGGAATCCGACCAGGTCATAGGCGAGCAGATGACGCACAAGACGCTTGTGGTTAAAGAGCGTGGTCAGCACCTCGGGCACCGGAAAAGGCGTGTGCAGGAAAAAGCCGAGCTGCGCGCCTGAGCCGAGAGCACGCAGCTCTTCGCCGAGCGGGATCAAGTGATAATCATGCACCCAGACCACATCACTGGGCGCGAGGAGCGGTCTGAGATGTCGGGCGAACAACGCATTGACCCGTTGGTAGCCTTGGTAGTAGCGGCGATCGAACACCGCGAGGTCGACGCGGTAGTGGAACATCGGCCACAAGGTGCGATTGGCGTATCCACCGTAATATTCGTCAAAGTCCTCGGTACTGAGATCTATGGTGGCATAACTGATCCCGTCGGCATCGGTTCGCTGTACCTCGCTGGGTTCATCTGCCACAGCGCCACTCCAACCGAACCACAAACCACCCTTTGCTTGCAGCGCCACTTTGAGGCCGACCGCGAGGCCGCCAGCACTGGCTTCCTTACCAATCGGCGCGACACGATTTGAAACCACGACAAGGCGTTTCATAAGAGGTCTCTGGGGGTCAGTCCCCCGACGCGATTCACAGTGTGCCCACGATGCATCTTGCGCTACCTCCGGAGAAGGCGCGGCCGAACGCGGTCCGCTTCAGTCCGGCCAACGGCGGTGTAACCACAGCCACTGCTCCGGACGCTCACGAATCCAGCCCTCGATGATCGCGGGGTTTCTTCTATCCAAGCTGTTTGCCCGCTTTCGATCTGGCTTAGCTGGCCGGTTGGAGGTGCGGAACCACTTTCTTGTCCTCGGCCACCAGCACCCCGGCCTGTATGTCGGTTGCCTCCTTGGCGAGGCGTAGCGCGCGCAGTCGAAGAGTCTTCTCCGCCTCAGCGACCCGAGCCTCTTCGATTTCCTTGCGGGCACCGGCCGCGTCCGTGTCCATCTTGACGCGCCACTCTTGAGCCCTTCGGCGCTCATCTTCGCTCCACGTTGCTGTCATGTCTTCGCTCCTTTTATTGATTCCTTTGATTGATTAGGTCCGTACTCCGGCGGGGCGGCAGGGTGATGCGACGCCCACGTACACGATCTCACCCGCAGCGAGAAACAGGCCAAAGGGGTTGGCCAACTGCCATACACTGCCCGCTACTCCCGGCCGCTGATTACGGGCCAAAATCGATTGGATAACCTCAGCCTCGGACAGCTGACATACGTCTCGGGAAGGTCATTCCTTCAGGGTCAAAACCGAGGCGGCCAAAGCAATCATGCCAGCGATGATAGGCACGACAAAAACCACCGTCCAGAAATACCCGCTTGGTATGGCTTTGATGATCATCGGTGAATTCCGATTTCGGCTAGTGAGTCGCGATGTAACCCTTTGCCGTCCTTGATGAGCCGTGCCATCACCGAACCTCTCCGGGAAAGGCGCTTCATTCAAACCGATCAGGCATTCACATCCGTCCAGACGCGAAAACTCTGAAGGGTGTTGGGGCCGAACGTGGTTGCGAACGCGACATCCGCTGCGTCCCGCCCACGTGCCATAAGGATCCTACCGATGCGGGGAACATTGTTCCGCGCATCAAACGTATGCCACTGACCGTCCAGGTAAGCCTCGAACCATGCCGCAAAATCGCCGGGTGGATGAGGCGGCGGCGTACCCACTTCACTGAGATACCCGGTGCAGTAGCGCGCGGGGATGTTCAGCGCTCGGCAGAACGCCACTGCCAGGTGTGTGTAGTCGCGACACACCCCGCAGCTCTCCTGATACGCTTCGGAGGCCGTCCTGGTCACGCGCGCGTGCTCATAGCCAAACGTAATGTGCTGATGCGCGAAATCACAAATCGCCTGGACGCGTTCCCACCCAGGCTCGGTCGCTCCGAATAAGGTCCACGCCAGGTCCAGCAATCGGTCGCTATCGCAGAAGCGGCTCGACAGTAGGAAGACGAGAACCTCCTCCGGAAGCTCTTCAACCTTAACTTGCCGGGCATCCGATACCACAGGATCGGGCCGGCCGATATCCCTTACGACGGCATCGGCCGAGATGAGCATGCGGCCCGTCGGGGCGAGAAACCTAGTGCACCAATTGCCAAAGCCGTCGCGGTAGCCGGAGATGGGAACCGAGGGGCTGACCACGATGTGATCCGGAGTCGCGAGGTCGGAAACGCGTGTGAAATGGACATTCAGCAACAGTATGACGGGGGTCGGTTGCGGAAACTCGTACTGCAATTCGCAGCCAACCCGGAGTTTCATCTCGTTCTCCGTTGCTACGGGACCATGCTTAGCATCGCGTCGGTAGGCAGCGTCACGCACGGAAATTCGATCCGCAAGCGCAGGTGAGCCCGCTCGCTCGCCGGGCCGCTAAGGTCGCCGACCACGTGGGTACCGCCTCCAACTCTCGTTGAAGGCGGTGTCCCGCTTGGTTATTCGATGATTGACAGGTTCTCGGCGGAAGACTTGCCGTCCCGACCCGGCTGAAGCTCGTAGGAGACCTTCTGACCTTCGTCAAGCGAACTCAGTCCGGCGCGCTCGACAGCCGAGATGTGAAGGAACGCATCTTTTGAGCCGTCTTCCGGCTCGATGAATCCGAAACCCTTAGCTGGGTTGAACCACTTTACAGTACCTTTTTGCATGAAAGTTCCTTGCAACAAGAGTTGCCCGGGCGCCACAGCGGCGCCTGGGCATCAATCAAACGAATGGCGAGTACTTTTGGCCGGTCTGCCTTGGCGGACCGGGAACGCCAGCGAGTCGTCAGGCTGATGGATGCATATATGGGCGCAGGCAGCTGCGAATACAAGCTAATTGATTCGAACGCGGCGCTGCCTAGGATCAATCCTCGGGTACGTTTTCGCCGGCTTCAGTGGCGCGTAATTCAGAGTACCTCGATAGTAACAAGCTCTCGTTCAATATCAGGGAACTGCGCTCGTTGTGGCCTTGGGCGGGCCTGGGCCCACGGATCGCGCGATCTGTTCAGCCGACGGCCGGGTCTGATCCATGGCGACGTCCCTTACCCACTAGGTTGACGGCATGGAGTTGACCGTCACCTCCACATCCATACCGATGAAATCGTCCGGGCCACCAACGAAGGTGCCCTGTATCGGCACTGCCTGGCCGGGCTCGCGCACGACGGCGACACGGATCAGGTTGGCGCCGCCGAGAGTTCCATTGGTCGGGTCGCATTCCACCCAGCCGGCGCCGGGAAGGTAAATCTGCACCCAGGCATGGGTCGAGCCGGCGCCCGTGACTTCGCTGGCCGACCCATCGAGCGCTGGATCGTAAAGATAACCCGAGACAAAGCGTGCGGCGAGCCCGAGACTGCGGACGGCTTCCATCATCAAGACGACGAAATCCCGGCAGCTCCCGGAGCCACGCCCCAACGTCTCCGCCGGGGTTTGCACGCCTGGTTCCTCCCGTGGCACGTAGGCAAATTGATGCTTGACCGCCGTCGTGAGCTCGACGAGCAGCCTATGCGTCTCGGTGGCGCCATTCTCCAGTAGAAACTGGCGTACCCAGCGGTCGACCGCGTGGTCTGGATCTGGAAAGTGCCGTTCGATCGTGCGGCCGAGATCGGGGATTGCTTCCGCAGAATAGCTGAACGGAATCTGCTGGGCGTGGTCTGCGATGGGGAATGCGGGTTCCGCGCTGACGTAGTGTTTCGCAACGAAAGTGCTTTCGAAGCGGAGCTCAGAAGCGTGATTGGCGAATGTCGCGATAGCGATGGAATTGCCGAACACGTCGTGCTGCCAGCTGACTTGCGCCGGGGGCGCGGTCACCAGCGCCGTGTCGATCAGCCTGAGATCGTGGCTGTCGCGCGGCCGGAACATCAGGCGATGGTCGCCGAACTCAACCGGCCGCGCGTAGCGGTAGACGGTGACATGCCGGATGGTGAGAACCGTCATCGCGCCGAGCTCACTTGTCAGTACCCGAAGTAGGCCCGGCCCAACGCGGTCGTGAAGCTGGCCAGCTTGGTTTGGAAGCCAATCACGAAATCGGGCAGGTCTCGCAACCAATCGTCGTCGTCGGGATAGCCATTCAGAGTGGTGCGAAGCTCGTCCAGCGCCACGTTGGCCATCGGCGCAGCGGGCAGGCCGTGGTCGGAGCTCAGTTCCCAGTAAAGATCTTCGATCCCGCTGACGCAGGCGGCGATCGAGCGGGGAAAGTCCTCATTGACGAGGAGAAATGCGACGACATCCGAGGCCCTGATGCCGCGCGGATGAACGCGGCGAAAAGCGTGGTAGCCGGCCAGGGATCGCAACAATGCGTTCCATTGGCTCACATCGAGGAACGGTTGTACGTCCTCGTCGCTTACCCGCAGGACATGATGCTTGATGTCTAGGAGCCGCGAGGTCTGATCGGCGCGTTCGATGTATTTGCCGATGTTGTAAAAGTGCCAAGCTTGGTCGCGATAGAAAGTGCCCTCCGTGATCCCCGTATGCTCCTGGCAGTTTTCCTTGATCGTGTCGCACAGGCGCGGCAGGTTGGACAGTCTCAATTCGTCTCGCTCTAGCGTCCGCAAGCGCTCATAGAAGATATTGAGATGCACCCACATCTCGGTGCTGATGAGATGGCGAATGCCGCGCGCGTTCTCGCGGGCCATGCGAACGGCGGCGCGGATCGACGCCGGATTGTCACGATCGTAAACATAAAAGGACACGACGGCCTCGGCGGTCGCGTCCGGATAGTGAGCGAAGAAACGCTCTTCGTCGGCGTTCATACGCACGATCGGCACCCAGTCCTCGGCCCCCACGCTGTCGCGCGCGAAGGTTTCGTTGACGTCGAGAACGCGTGCGAGATTTTCAGCCCGCTCCATATAACGCGCCATCCAGAAGGTGTTGCCGGCAAATCGAGCGAGGAGACTAGTCAAGGACCCAGGTATCCTTCGACCCGCCCCCTTGGGACGAGTTGACCACGAGCGAGCCAGGGCGCAAAGCCACGCGCGTGAGCCCGCCGGGCAGCACAAATGTGGACTGGCCGGTGACGGCGAACGGGCGGAGATCGACGTGGCGGGCGGCGACGCCCTCTTCGGTCAATGTCGGGCAGACCGAGAGCTTGATCATCGGCTGACTGATGAAGTTTGCCGGATCGGAAATCAGCCTTGCGCGGCACGCCTCGAGCTCCGCCCGCGTTGCAGTTGGCCCCACGGTGAGTCCATAGCCGCCGGATTCGCCTACCGGCTTGACGACGAGCTCTTCGAGATGATCGAGAGTGTAGGACAGAGCGTGCTGTTCGCGGCAGATGTTGGTCTCGACATTGGGCAAGATTGGCTCTTCGTCGAGATAGTATTTGATGATGCGCGGCATGTAGGCGTAGGTCGCTTTGTCGTCGGCGACGCCATTCCCGATGGCATTGGCAAGCGCGAGCGTGCCCTTGCGAAACGCGCGCAGGAGTCCGGGCACGCCGATCAGACTGTCAGGCCGTAGCGCTTCCGGATCGAGAAAGTCGTCGTTCATACGCCGGTAGATGACATCGACGCGCTTGAGGCCGGCTGTCGTCTTCATGCGAACGATGTCGTTTTCGACCACGAGATCCTGGCCTTCGACCAGGGGCACGCCCATCTCGCGAGCCAGGAACACATGCTCGAAATAAGCCGAATTGTGGACCCCGGGTGACAACAGGACAACTTGCGGATCGAGGATCTCGGGTGGCGCAATCTCGGTGAGGGCCTGCTGCAGCCGAATGCCGTAATCGCTCACCCGCCGTATCGACACGCCCGCCATGAGATCGGGAAAGGCGCGCCGCATCATTTGGCGATTCTCGATCACGTAGGAGACACCCGAGGGCGTACACCCATTGTCCTCGAGGACGAAAAATCGTCCGGTCTCGTCACGCACGATATCGATGCCGCAAATGTGGACGTAGGTGCCGTGCCGTGGCGTCAGCCCCATGACCTCGGGGCGGAACTGCTCGTTGCCGAGGATCAGATCCGCGGGCACCATGTCATCCTTGAGGATCTTCTGTTCGTGGTAGACGTCGTGAAGAAGCAAGTTGAGAGCGGTGACACGCTGCCGGACGCCCGCCTCGATGACCGCCCAATCCTCGGACAATAGGACGCGCGGTATCACATCAAATGGCAGAATACGGTCGATTGAATCCTTCTCACTATAGACGGTGAACGTGATGCCGAGGTTATAGAGCTCGCGCTCGGCATCCCTAGCGCGGGCTTGGAGCGCAGCCCTGTCCATTCCTGCCAAAGCCTTGCGGAGAAAGGCAGTATGCGCGAGCGGCGCACTACCATCGCCCACCATCTCGCAGTAAAAGCCCGCACGGTCATAGTGCGCCAGGGCACCCTCTTGGACCTCGTGGACCTGCTTGGGACGCGACATATCGACCAATGCTCGTGTCAAATTGGCTTAGACGGGAACGCAACCCCGAGGCCATCACTATTAGCTGAAGATCAAGGTCGTGGGTATGCGGAAACTATTAAAGACGCCAGCTGACTGCGCAATCAAATTTCGGCGGATAGGAGTTGAGCCATTAAATTCAACCTACGTTTCATGCATCACGGAGTCTGCTAGGGGTCAGGAGCAGACTTAGAGACCGGCCCAGAATTTGGTCCGCTCCGTGAGGTCGAGCGGACGTTATCTCTCTAATCGTCTGATATTCACCCGAAAGCGGTCGCAGTCCGCTGTCCACTCTGAAGATAGGAACTAACCATTAGCGGACCTTAGCAGCCCGTTGATTAAGTCGGCGCCGTCTGATTCTCTGGTTCCCTGATTTGCAGGGGGATTTGCCGATGGCGATGGGACGGCAGAAGGATGGTCAGGGGGACCTGATGGTGAGCTGGTCGGAGATGCCGCGCTCTCCGGGTCATGTGTTTTATGACCGCTTGCAGTCGGTGCTGATCGAGGGCGGCTTCGACGCCTTTGCCGAGGCGAGCTGCCGGCCTTATTACGCGGCCCGGATGGGCGCGCCCTCGGTGCCGCCCGGGCGCTATTTCCGGATGCACCTGGTGGGCTACTTTGAGGGCATCGACAGCGAGCGCGGTCTGGAGTGGCGCTGCTCGGACTCGCTTTCGCTGCGGGCGTTCCTGCGACTGGGGAGCCGTGATCGGGTACCGGACCATTCCTGGCTGTCACGGAGCCGCACGCGCCTGCCCCATGAAGTCCACGCGGCGGTCTTCGACTGGGTTCTGGTGCTGATCGCCGAGGCGGGGCTGATCAAGGGCGAGCGCATCGGCGTCGATGCCTCGACCATGGAGGCCAACGCGGCGCTGCGGAACATCGTGCGGCGCGACAACGGCGAAGGCTACCGGGAGATGCTGGAGCGCCTGGCCCGGGAAAGCGGGGTCGAGACACCCACGGCCGAGGACCTGGCGCGTCTGGACCGGAAGCGCAAGGGCAAGAAGCTTTCCAACACGGATTGGGTTTCGAAGAGCGACCCCGAGGCCAAGATCACCAAGATGAAGGACGGCACGACGCATCTGGCCTACAAGCCCGAGCACGCGGTGGATCTGGACACCGGCGCGGTGGTGGCGGCCGAGCTGCACCCGGCCGATGAGGGCGACACCACGACGCTTTCCAAGACCCTGGCGAAGGCCGAGGCAAACCTCGAGGCGGTGGATGCGGCACCGACATCGGAGGACCCGGCCGAATGCGTCGCCGACAAAGGTTATCACTCACGGGCGGTCTTGAGGGCTCTGAACGACAGTCCCTGGAAGACCCGGATCGCGGCGCCCAAGCAGACCGGCTTTTCGCGCTGGCACGGTGATGAGGCGGCGCGGCGCGCGGTCACCAATAACCGTGCGCGGCTCAAGTCCGGGGTCGCCCGCGAGGCCTTCAAGCTGCGCGCCGAGATCGTCGAGCGCTGCTTTGCCCACAACCTCGATCGTGGCGGAATGCGACGAACCTGGCTGCGCGGGCGAGAGAATGTGCACAAGCGATACCTGCTCCACGTCGCCGGCCACAATCTATCGTTACTGATGCGCCAGCTCATCGGCGCCGGCACCCCGCGGGAGGCCGTGGCGGGCGGATATGGCGGTATTTTCGTTCTGCTCACGCCCACCGGGGCCATGCTGGTGGCACGGGGGGGCTCGCAAAGCGGCCAGACGGCTTTCGCCGCCGCATTCCTCATCTGGGAGTGAGAGCCGGAAAAAGCCACTTAATCAACGGGCTGTTAGCGGAACCGTTCGCTCGTCCGCACGCAGGGGTAGATTCGCCCCCTTGAGCATCCGAGGGGCATCTGGCCCATAGATCTACCCCCGGTCACGGCGCGACAAGATGACAGCGCCCACTCCCGCGAGGCAGCGCAACGGAGATCGTGTCCCGCGGAGTGGTGTAACAGCCCGTTGATTAAGTCGGCGCCGTCTGATTCTCTGGTTCCCTGATTTGCAGGGGGATTTACCGATGGCGATGGGACGGCAGAAGGATGGTCAGGGGGACCTGATGGTGAGCTGGTCGGAGATGCCGCGCTCTCCGGGTCATGTGTTTTATGACCGCTTGCAGTCGGTGCTGATCGAGGGCGGCTTCGACGCCTTTGCCGAGGCGAGCTGCCGGCCTTATTACGCGGTCCGGATGGGCGCGCCCTCGGTGCCGCCCGGGCGCTATTTCCGGATGCACCTGGTGGGCTACTTTGAGGGCATCGACAGCGAGCGCGGTCTGGAGTGGCGCTGCTCGGACTCGCTTTCGCTGCGGGCGTTCCTGCGACTGGGGAGCCGTGATCGGGTACCGGACCATTCCTGGCTGTCACGGAGCCGCACGCGCCTGCCCCATGAAGTCCACGCGGCGGTCTTCGACTGGGTTCTGGTGCTGATCGCCGAGGCGGGGCTGATCAAGGGCGAGCGCATCGGCGTCGATGCCTCGACCATGGAGGCCAACGCGGCGCTGCGGAACATCGTGCGGCGCGACAACGGCGAAGGCTACCGGGAGATGCTGGAGCGCCTGGCCCGGGAAAGCGGCGTCGAGACACCCACGGCCGAGGACCTGGCGCGTCTGGACCGGAAGCGCAAGGGCAAGAAGCTTTCCAACACGGATTGGGTTTCGAAGAGCGACCCCGAGGCCAAGATCACCAAGATGAAGGACGGCACGACGCATCTGGCCTACAAGCCCGAGCACGCGGTGGATCTGGACACCGGCGCGGTGGTGGCGGCCGAGCTGCACCCGGCCGATGAGGGCGACACCACGACGCTTTCCAAGACCCTGGCGAAGGCCGAGGCAAACCTCGAGGCGGTGGATGCGGCACCGACATCGGAGGACCCGGCCGAATGCGTCGCCGACAAAGGTTATCACTCACGGGCGGTCTTGAGGGCTCTGAACGACAGTCCCTGGAAGACCAGGATCGCGGCGCCCAAGCAGACCGGCTTTTCGCGCTGGCACGGTGATGAGGCGGCGCGGCGCGCGGTCACCAATAACCGTGCGCGGCTCAAGTCCGGGGTCGCCCGCGAGGCCTTCAAGCTGCGCGCCGAGATCGTCGAGCGCTGCTTTGCCCACAACCTCGATCGTGGCGGCATGCGACGAACCTGGCTGCGCGGGCGAGAGAATGTGCACAAGCGATACCTGCTCCACGTCGCCGGCCACAATCTATCGTTACTGATGCGCCAGCTCATCGGCGCCGGCACCCCGCGGGAGGCCGTGGCGGGCGGATATGGCGGTATTTTCGTTCTGCTCACGCCCACCGGGGCCATGCTGGTGGCACGGGGGGGCTCGCAAAGCGGCCAGACGGCTTTCGCCGCCGCATTCCTCATCTGGGAGTGAGAGCCGGAAAAAGCCACTTAATCAACGGGCTGTTAGCCGACAGTGATGTCCTCGTTGCCGATATCGTAAAACGCGATGATGCGGCAGGGGCAGGATTCCAGGCCGTCATATTTCCACGGGAACGCGCCGATGATGGCACGCGTGTTCAGCACCTTCTCGATGTCGCCGCCGATGTTTTCGGCGTGGATCAGGCCCTCCTGAAAGGCGAGGTTGTGGAAGGGAAAGATGTTGTTCTTGACGATCCGGCCGGACGGCTTGTGGGCGTATTCGTAATGCGGGAAGAACTCGTTGGCATCCATGCCCACCTTTTTCTCGAACTGCTCGCGCAAATCGCGGCGCATGAAGCGGATCGTCGTGTTCATCGGGTGATCGCCGGAGCCGACATCGATACCGAACCACTTGATCTTCTTGTCGAACATCCACTCCAATAGCTCCATCTTGCCGCCCGGGTGCATGCAGAAATAGCGCACCAGATCCTGCTGCGGCTGGCCCTGGTAATAGCGGTGAAAGCCGGTGTGGATGATCAGGATGTCGCCCTCTTCGATGTCGACGGGCGCGTCTTCCATCATTGCGGGGGTGATGACATCCCAGTCGTCGACCTTGTCGGAAATGTCGATGATAGCGCCCTTGTTGACCAGGAAATCGAGGGAATAGGAGGCCATGTCGCCCTTGACGTCGGCGGCGTGCATCGCGCCGTCGATGTGGGTCCCGACATGCATGGCGGTCTCGATGCGCTGCGCAACGATGCTGACCGATTGCATGTTCTGCGTGTGGTACATCTTGTTGGACGCATAGCCGACCCAGCCCGGCGTGTGAATGCTCATCGTGTGTGACAGATCGACCATCTTCATGGGTTTAGTCCCTCGAGATCGGCATGGTCTTGCGCCGGTCAGCCGCTCGCGTGATCGCGTCGGACCGTCATTCGTCCTTGAGCGCTCCCACCGCCCGCAACAGGCCCTTGTCGGCGGGTGATGGACCGCCGGCGCTGACCACCCGGACGCCGCGATCGGCGGCGATGGCATGGCGCAGACCCACCGGCACGTGAACGACTTTGCCTGCCTCGAACTCGAGGCGCCGATCGTTATCGAAGTCCTGCACCGAACCCTTGCCGTCGAGAATGAAGACGGAATCCTCCGATTCGGCGTGGACGTGCGGCGTGTTGGCTTCGCCTGGCTCCAGGATGACGTAGTTCATGTTGGCGGTCTCGGCGCCGACGCCGGGCCACACCACGAGGCGCGCGTCCTTCGAGATGATCGGCAGCATGATATCGGGCTCGTCCCGGTGAAAGACTCTAACGGCCATCGTTAACTCCCTTGGTCCTTCGGCACGCCGCTCTGAAGATGGGCGTAGAGCGAGGGGTCGGGTGGGCACGGTCCGCCCATGACTTCGAGGCCGTTGTCGCCCGCCTGGATCGCATAGCGCGTGTTCGGCTCGACGAAGATCATCGAACCCTCGATGAGAGATTGATCATCGCCAACGGCAGCGTCCTGGACGACACCGGCCCCGCTCAGGATGTAGTAGACCGCCTCCATGGGATGGCTCAGTTCGATCGTGCGCGAGCCGGGGGCCAAGCTGATGCGGTGCATCGAGCGCATCTTGGCGCCCACGCCCGGCCAGACGGCGGCCCTGGCCACGCCGCCGCCCGCGACGATCGGCAAGGCCGGGCAATCGTCCCCGGAATCGAAGACGCAGACGCGATCAAGCTTTTGGGTCATCCTCCCTCTCCCTGAGCCATGCGAGTATAATGAGTCCCTCGCTGGTTGTGCAGACATTCCCGGCCCATGAAACCTGCCCCTTTCGAGTATCGCGCACCGGCGTCGGCCGAGGAGGCGGTACAACTCCTCGCTGAAGTCGCTGACGACGGCATGGTGCTGGCGGGCGGCCAGACTCTGGTTGCGGCGATGAATTTTCGCCTTGCACGTCCCGCCGTCCTGGTCGATATCAACGGGATCGCCGAGTTCGACTACGTTCGCAACGACGGCGATGTTCTCAGGATCGGCGCGTTGGCGCGGCACGCGGCATTCGAAACCCCTGTCACCGACGGCGTTTTGGGCGATCTCTTGCCGCATGTCGCCCGCCATATTGCGCACTACCCGATTCGCACGCGCGGCACCTTCGCCGGCAGCTTGGCGCATGCGGACCCGGCGGCCGAGTGGTGCCTCGTGGCGCGCACACTCGATGCCCAAATGGTTGCGACGGGCGTCAACGGTTCGCGCACGATCGACGCCGCAGATTTTTTCCAGTCGGTCTTCACGACCGATCTAGGCGATGACGAAATTTTGGCGGAGGTGAGGCTGCCCGTCCTGGGCCAAGGATGGCGGGCAGGGTTTGCGGAGTTTGCGCGCCGCGCGGGTGATTTCGCCCTGGCCATGAGCTTGGCCGCCGTGCGCCTAGCCGACGGGCGCATTACAGACGCCAAGGTCGGCCTCGGCGGTGTCGCGGACCGCCCGGTCCGTGCCGCCGAAGCCGAGCAGGCGCTGATCGGTGAAGTCCCGAATCCGGAGCTCTTTGCAGCGGCCGCGGAGATGGCTGCGACCTCAGCGGATCCGACGTCGGACATCCACGCCTCGGCTGACTATCGCCGCGACCTCACCAAAGCGATGGTGCGACGTGCGCTCGAGCGGGCTGTGGCGCCATGAACTGGATCGGACAGTCGCTCAAAAGGCGCGAGGATGGGCCTCTGGTCAGGGGACATGGCCAGTTCGTCGCCGACCGGACGGCGGGGGCGACCTTCGTCCGGTTCGTTCGTAGCCCCAACGCCCACGGCCGCATTACCGGCATCGACATTCCCGCCGGCGTGACGGCGTTCACCGTGTTGGACATGGACGACGTCGGGCCGATCCGACCGCTCTTGTTTCGCCCGGACTATATCCCAACGAACCAGCCGGTCCTGGCTCGCGATAGGGTCTGCTTCGTCGGCGAGCCGATTGTCGCGGTTCTGGGATCAACGCCCGAGGCGGCCGAAGACGCCGCCGATCGGATCACCGTCGACATCGAGCCCCTCGACGCCGTCGCCGATGTCGATGCGGCCCTGGACCCCAAATCCACCCGCGTTCACGAGCACGCGCCCGGGAACACGCTGGTCGATGGCGTCATCCGTACCGAGGGGATCGACGACGTCTTCCGCAACGCAGACACGGTCATCGAGATCGACGTCCGGTCGGGCCGGCAGAGCGCCGTGCCGCTCGAAACGCGCGGCGTCCGCGCCGATTACGATCGCCGGAGCGGCCGCGTGACTCTGGTCGCCTCGGTTCAACTCCCGCATATGGTGCGGACGGGTGTGGCCGATATTTTGGGCATCGAGGAATCGCTGATCCGAGTCGTCACGCCGGATGTCGGCGGCGGCTTCGGCCAGAAGATCCAACTGGCGGCCGAATATGTCGTCGTCGTTTGGCTCGCGCGCAAACTGAAGCGCGATGTCGCCTGGCTCGAGGACCGCCAGGAGAATTTCATGGCGTCGTACCACAGCCGCGATCAGCATTACCTGATCAAAGCCGCGTTCAATGACGAAGCGCGTCTGCTGGCGCTCGACGCCGATCTGCGCTGCAATATCGGCGCCTATTCGAGCTATCCATGGACCTGCGGCACCGAGCCCTTGATGGCCATGGCCGAACTGCCGGGCCCCTATGATTTTCAGGCCTACGCGGCCCGGGCGCGCGGAGTCACCACGAACACCTGCCCGATGGCGCCCTATCGCGGGGTTTCGCGTCCCGTCCTGACACTCGCTATCGAGCGCTTGATGGACACGGCGGCACGGCGATTCGGCCTTGATCCCGTCGAGGTCCGGAAGCGAAACCTGATCGACACGTTCCCTTACACTTCGGCCACCGGAGCCGTGTACGACGAAGGCTCCTATAAAGAGTCGCTTGATGTCGCGGCGGAGGCAATTGACCTGGCCGCGTTTCGCGCGCGCCAGGACGAGGCGCGATCGGGCGGGCGCTACCTCGGGATCGGGTTTTCCGTCTTCAACGAGCGCACCGGCTACGGCACGCCGGCCTTCGCCGTTCGTTCGATGGAAATCACGCCAGGCTATGAGATCGTCGACATCGCCATGGATCCCTCGGGCAGTGTGGAAGCCCGCATCGGCGCCGCGCCGCACGGGCAGGGTCTCCATACCTCGCTCTCGCAAATCATCGCCGATGAGCTGAGCATCGATCCGGAGCGCATCCGCATCGTTCACGGTGATACCGATCGGACCCCCTATGGCTGGGGAACGTTCGCCAGCCGGTCGATCGTGATCTGCGGGGGTGCGGCCGAAATGGCCGCCGCCAAGCTCGGCACGCAGATCGCCATGCTCGCCGGGCATCTTTTGCAGGCTGACGTTGCCGACATCGTTTTGGCGGACGGGCGCGCGTCGGTCCGTGATCAAGACGCCAGCATCGAGATCGCCGAACTCGCGCGTCTCGTCCATTACCAGAGCCACCAGTTCTCCGGCGACGCCTACGCGAAGTTGTCGGCGCGGGCGACCTACGATCCCGCCGGGACGTATTCCAACGGGTGCCACGCGGCCATCGTCGAGGTCGACGTCGAAACGGGACAGGTCCGCCTCGAGAGGTTCGTGGCCGTCGAGGACGCCGGCCGGCTGATCAACCCGATGATCGCCGATGGTCAGATTCGCGGCGGGATTACCCAGGGTATCGCCAACGCGCTTTATGAGCGGATCATCTACGACAAGGACGGCAATATCTTAACGACCTCGCTGATGGACTATCTGGTGCCGAGCGCAGCCGAGGTTCCCGACATCGAGATCGTTCACCTGGAAACCATCACGGATGCCTCGGTGACAGGCGCGAAAGGCCTCGGCGAAGGTGGCGCCATCGGCGCGCCGGCCGCCATCGTGAACGCCGTGTCCGATGCGCTGGCGCCGTTTGGTGCCGACGTGTTCGAAATGCCGATCACGCCCGAGCGCGTCCGCGAGCTGATCCGGGGGCGGATGGAGACCGACCGATGACCGGCAAGATCGCCATTACGCTCGAGGTCAATGGCGCCGCCCATGCGATCGGAGTGGAGCCCCGGCGGACCCTGGCTGATGCGCTGCGCATGGACTGTGAGCTCACCGGCACGCATTTGGGTTGCGAACATGGGGTGTGCGGTGCGTGCACGGTATTGGTCGATGACGAGCCGGTCCGGTCGTGCCTGATGTTCGCCGTTCAAGCGGTCAACGCCCGCATTCGCACCGTCGAGGGGCTCGCGGATGGCGACGAGCTCAACCCCCTGCAGCGGGCCTTCCACGAGCATCATGCCTTGCAGTGCGGCTTCTGCACGCCGGGATTCCTGATGCTCGGGATGGCCATTCTGGAGCAATGGCCAGAGATCGACGATACCGAGCTCCGGCAACTGTTGTCCGCCAATCTGTGCCGGTGCACCGGCTACCAAAACATCATCACTGCGATGCGGGCCGCCCTCGACCAAGCAAAGGCATGACCTACGTCGGCCAGAGCGTACCCCGGTTGGAAGACCGGCCGTTGCTCACCGGCGCCGGGCGCTTCGCTGCCGATGTTTCGTTTCCGGGGCAGCTCCACATGCGGGTGGTGCGCTCCCAGGTCGCGCACGGTCGGTTGGTGAACATCGATACCGACAAGGTGGCGGCACTCCCGGAAGTCACGGCGGTCTGGACGGGACGCGACGTCGCCGAGATTCCACCGATCAGCTTCCGCATGATGCGGATCGAGGGACTTGAGCCCTACCGCCAGCCGATCCTGGCGCGGGACACCGTGCGCTATGTCGGCGAACCGATTGCCGTGGTATTTGCTGAGGACCCCTACGTGGCCGAGGATGCCGATGATCTCGTCGAGGCCGACATCGAGGAGCTCTCGCCCTGCCTGCAGGCCACCGACGAGCCGGGCGAGTTTGCGCCCAGCTTGTCGACCGAAGTGGCCACGATCGAAAAGGGCTACGGCGACGTGGATGCGGCCTTCCGGGACTGCCACAAGGTGGTCGAGCTGGAGGCCGTGATCGGCCGTCAATCCGGTACCCCGCTCGAGACGCGCGGCGCGATCGCACGATGGGATTCGGCGCGCGGGATCTTGGAGGTTCACGGCGCGGCCAAGGTGCCCCACTACAACCGGACGGCGCTCGCCGACATGCTGGGACTACCGCTCGAGGGCATTCATCTGTTCGAAGGGCATGTGGGCGGTGGTTTCGGGATCCGCGGCGAGCTTTATCCGGAGGATGTCCTGGTGGCGCTGGCCGCGCTGCGCCTCGGACGCCCGATCAAATGGATCGAGGACCGTCGCGAGCACCTGCTCGCGGCCAATCATTCGCGCGATCAGGTGCATCGCGTGCGCGCCGCCATCGACGAGCGCGGTTTTATCCTCGGGCTTGATGTCGAGTTCTGGGTGAGCCAAGGCGGCTATATCCGCACCCATGGCGTCACCGTCTCGGATCTCACGGCCGCCATGTTGCCGGGGCCCTACATCATTCCGGCCTATCGCGCCCGCGGTCACGTGCGGCTCACCAACAAGACACCTTGCGGCACCTATCGCGCGCCGGGACGTTTCGAAAGCACCTTCGTGCGCGAGCGCCTGCTCGACAAGATCGCGAGCGAGCTCGCTCGCGACCGGCTCGACGTGCGGCGCAGGAATTTCATTGCCAAGGACGACATGCCTTTCGTGCGCGGGTTCGAGACCCTCGAGACAGCGTTGAGCTATGATTCGGGTGATTACGCAGGTCTGGTGGAGCAGACACTGACGGAGCTTGGGGTGGCTGAGCTCACAGCCGAGGTCGAGCAGCGGCGTGGCGCGGGCGAGATGGTGGGGCTCGGCTACGCTTTCTTCGTCGAGAAAAGCGGGCTTGGCCCCGCCGACGGCGTGCGTATCTCCATCGATGACACGGGCCAGGTCGAGATCGTGACCGGCGCGGCCTCGCTTGGCCAGGGCATCGAGACGGTGCTCGCACAAATCGGCGCCGATGGTCTTGGCGTTGCCATCGATGACGTGCGCGTCCACCACGGCCAGACCAACCTCATCGCCCATGGCATGGGCGCGTTCGCCTCGCGCGTGACGGCAATGACCGGTTCGGCCGTGCACATCGCGGCTCTGCGCCTCAGGCGCGAGATCCTTGAGACCGCAGCGGGATTGCTCCAGGTCGAGGCGGACGAGCTCGAAATCATCGCGGGCCGCGTCCACGCCACGGGCGGTCAAGGCGGCGATATCGCACTGGCGGAGGTCGCGACCGCGCAGCTGTCCTCACCGCCGCTCTCCGACGGCGGCGCGGAGGGTCTCACTGCCGAGGGATGGTTCAAGACCAATCAGATGAACTATCCCTACGGCTTCCACGTCGCGCTGGTCTGTATCGATCGCGCGACGGGCGGCGTGGCGGTCGAGCGTTTCATCATCGGCTACGACATCGGATGCGCCGTCAACCCGGCGCTGGTCGATGGGCAGCTTGTCGGCGGCGCGGCGCAGGGCATCGGTGGCGCACTGATGGAAGCGTTCGTCTACGATGAGGCCGGCCAGCCGTCAGCCGCGAGCTTCGTCGATTATCTGATTCCGACCGTGGCCGAGATGCCGCCGGTCGAAGTCCACATCTTCGAGGACGCGCCGAGTCCGATCAACCCGCTTGGCGTCAAGGGGGCTGGTGAGGGTGGCGTCAACGCGGTCGGCGCGGCCATCGCCAGCGCGATCGATGACGCGCTTCAACAACCCGGCGCGATCATCGAGCTGCCGATCACGCCCGAGCGTATACGCGCACTTATTACGGACCGTTCGAAATAAACAGCGGGCTACGCCTCCGGGGTTGCGTGGACGTGCAACCGCCTCAATTTTTGCAGCCCAAAGTGCAAACCAACGGATCAGCGCGCGACCGTGGAAGGCGATACGGGACGACATCAAGGAGGGCCCGGAATCCAACCCGGGCGTTGGGGCGGGGAGCGGATTAGGACCGCTTTCTGGTAAACGGCAGATAATCAGCGCGGCAATGTCCGCTCGAGCCCGCAGATCGGACGAAGTTCGGCGCTGGTGATTGAGACTGCTTCTGACCCGACGCGGACATCCTGCCGGCGAGCGCCATCCAATCCTGAGCCCGGCGACCGGTCGATCGTCCCGTGCTACCATCGGTGCAACTGATTCAGAATGGATTCCTTCAAACTGGGAGGACGACGTATGCCGTCACGACAGTCCTATGATCTGGCGGGTGAGGTCGCGCTCGTCACCGGTGCGGGCCGCGGCATGTGCCGCGGTATCGCCCAAGCTTTGGCAGCCTGGGGTGCCGCCGTCGCGGTGACCGATATCGACGAGGCGGGGGCACAGGAGACAGTCAGGCTTATCGAGGCGGAAGAGGGCCGCGCGCGGGCCTATCGCCTCGACGTGACCGACGAGGACGAAGCGGCCCGCGTGACTGCGGCCTGCGTCGCTGACCTCGGCGGCATTGATCTCCTCGTGAACGGCGCTGGTCTGCTGAGCCTGGCACCGGTTGTGGAGATGGAACTCGAGGACTGGCGACGCGTGATGGACGTCAACATCTCGGGCGTCTTTATCGTCTCGCGCGCGGTGGCCCGGGCGATGCTGAAGCGCGGCACAGCGGCCTCGATCGTGTCGATCTCGTCGGTCGGCGGCCGCGTCGGCGATCGCGATCTCGCACACTATACCGCCTCCAAGTTCGCCGTCATTGGCTTCACCCAATCGCTTGCCAAGGAGCTGGCGGACAACGAGATTTACGTCAACGCCATTTGTCCCGGCAGCGTCGATACGCCGATGCTCGATGACCTCGCTCTCGGTTGGAGCGTGACGAAACAGGACCTCGTTGACGGGCAACTCATCAAGCGCTTTCTCACCGGCGAGGACATGGCCCACACCATCGCCTTTTTGCATACCTCGCGCGCCATCACCGGCCAGTCGGTCAATACCGACGGAGGCCTTCGCTTCAACTGAGGGTCGGAGCCAGGGTGGCGGGCGGTGCGCCAGACGGTCAATCGAACGCGCCGCCTCTCTTGCGCGCCCGTTCCATTCACCCGAGACTCCGTCGTTGGTCGCGCAACGATCGGGGAAGCGCCATGCACTTGAGCGCGCCGCCCCGACTTTCTTGACCGGTGGTTCGGATCCCTGACGCTTACTCCCGGCGGGCGCGGGTTTCTGCTTCTTCCTCCGCAACCTTGATTCGGGGCCGCCCAGCCTACCAATCCGCCCGGTGATGGAGCGCAACGGCCGGGCCTCGCTGGAGACGCCAAAGAGGTGGTCGAGTGCGTAAACCGAAGCCGGCGACGTGAAGACTCTAAGCGCTCTACGAGTGTGCGGCGGCGGGGCCGGTTAGGGCGCGAAGCAACGAATGAAAATCTTCAACGCCGCGCGGCCGCCTGAATCGCCTCACGCACCCGCGTTGGCGTGAACGGCATCTCGATGTGACGGACGCCCAGATGCCACAAGGCATCGATCACGGCGTTGGCGATCGCCGATGGCGCACCGATCGTTCCGCTCTCACCTGCGCCCTTGACCCCGAGAGGATTATCGGGGGCCGGCGTCTCCTGACCGGTCAGCGCGATCGCCGGCAGGTCGCTGGCCCGCGGCATGCCGTAATCCATGAACGTCCCGGCCAGCAGTTGGCCCGACTCGGCGTCATAGGCGCAATCCTCCATCAGCGCCTGACCGATCCCCTGGGCGAGCCCGCCGTGTATCTGGCCTTCGATGATGATCGGGTTGATGACCACGCCGACATCGTCGGCCGCGAAATAATCGCGCAGTGCGACCCGGCCGGTATCCGGATCGACCAGGACCGTGCACAGATGAATCGCCGAGGGGAAATTATAGTCCGGCGGATCATAGAACACGGTCTCGTCCAATCCGAGCTCGAAGCCCTCCGGGTAATCGGCACCGTAATAGGCGGCGTGGGCTATATCGGTGAAGGTGAGCTTGCGGTCGGTGCCTTTGACGGTGAACGCGCCATTGTCGTAATCGATGTCTTCGCTCGCCGCCTCGAGAAGGTGGGCGGCCAAGGTTTTGCCCTTGTCGATGATGCGTCCGGCGCCAACCGCAATCGCCGCGCCGGTAACCGACATCGAACGCGAGGCCATGGTCCCGGTGCCAAAGGGAATGCGGTCCGTATCGCCTTCCACGATCTCGATGTCCTCGATGTCGCGTCCGAGCTTGTCCGCCATCACCTGGGCGAAACTGGTGGCGTGGCCTTGCCCGTGATTATGGCTCCCGCAGTTGACCGTGATCTTGCCCGAGGGATGGATGCGGATGTTGGCTGAATCCCAGCCACCGAACTGGCCGCCTGCGGCGGCCACTGCTTTGCTCGGCCCGAAGCCTGCGGCTTCGACGAAGCCAGCCAGACCAATACCCATGAGAACGCCTTGTTCGCGCAGCTTCCCTTGTGTGGCGCGGAGCTCGTCGTATTTGCCCAGCTCCTTGAGCTTCGTCATGAGACCGGGAGGATCGCCCGAATCGTAGGTGATGCCGGTCGGCGTTGTATAAGGAAACTGCTCGCCCGGAATCAGGTTCTTTTCTCTCAGCGTCCAGGGATCGATGCCAAGCTCCTTGGCCCCGTTCTCGATGAGCCTCTCGACGATGTAGAGGCATTCGGGCCGGCCGGCGCCGCGATAGGCGTCGACCGGTGTCGTGTTGGTATAGACTCCGCGCACCCGCCCGTAGGCCGCCGCGGTCGTGTAAATCCCCGGCAGCATGACCAGACCGTAGGGCGGAATACAGCTTGCTGCCGAGCTCAAATACCCACCCATGTTGGCAATCACTTCGGCCCGGATGCCGATAATCCTGCCCTCTTCATCAAAGGCCATCTCGCAGGTCGTCACGTGATCGCGCGCGTGCGTGTCTACAAGGAAAGTCTCCGAGCGGGTCGCGTTCCAGCGCACCGGTCGGCCGACAATCGTGGAAGCCCAAAGGACCGTCGATTCCTCGGGGTAGTGCCACAGCTTCTGGCCGAACCCGCCGCCCACATCGGGCGAGATCACGCGGATCTTGTGCTCCGGGATGAAGAGCGAGTTTTCGGCCAGCCAGCGCCGCACCATGTGGGGCGCCTGGGACGAGGTCCAGAGCGTGTAGTGGTCCCGCACGGCATCGTAATGGCCGACCACGGCGCGCGGCTCCATGCAGCTCGGCGCAAGGCGGTTGTTGCGGAGCTCGAGTCGGGTGACGTGGGCGGCGCCGGCGAAGGCGGCGTCGGTCGCTTCTTCGTCTCCCACTTCCCAGTCGAACGCGAGATTGGTGCCGTGATCCTGGTGGAGAATGGCGGTATCCGGATCGAGCGCGCGCGCCGTATCGGCGTTCGCCGGCAGCACTTCGTAATCGACCGCCACCGCCTCGGCCCCACTACGCGCGAGGGCCGGGCTCTCCGCTACGACCAGCGCCACGGTATCGCCGACATGGCGCACTTGCTCGGTGGTCAAGATCGGACGCATGATGCGGCGCATCGGCTCTCCGGTGCGCTGCGGCAGGTCCCACAGACAGGGCGAGCCACCCAATCCCGCCTCTCTCCAATCCTCCGAGGTCAACACGGCGAGAACACCCGGTATCGCCTCGGCCTTGTCTGTCACAAAGCCGCGAATCTTCGCGTGGGCATGCGGGCTGCGCACGAATGCCGCGTGGGCCATATCGGGGAGTACGACATCGTCGACGTAGGTTCCTTGCCCGCGCAGAAACCGTTCGTCTTCTCGGCGCTTTAGCGCTTTACCGATATAGGAAGTCATGCGTCCGATCTCCTTGCAGTCATTCGGGCATCGCGTTCATGTTGCCGGGGAAATTTACCGCGAATTTCGCCCGGTACGGGGAAGCCTTGCCGCAACTATTTGCCAACTCACTGAATAACCGGCGACGTCCGCGGCAATAAGCGCTGCCAGTCTGCGCTGTTCACGCGCCAATGCTGGCTCCTGAAGTCGGGTAAACAAACAAACGGTACGCCGGTGGCAGCTATCCGGCAACAAACTCTCAGATGTCGCCTTTTGGCTAAGAGGCCGTTTCGAAAGGGGTTGAGTGGCCGGTGTCGATGTGATTCCAAGGAGGTTGCTGAGACCGATATGGAGCCGCCATGTGGACGCCGACCACCCGAGAGCAGCATAGCCGCAAGACGCTGCGTTATCAGACTGATTTGACCGATGCGGAGTGGGTTGTGATCGAGCCTCATTTGCCTCCGGCTCATGGCACGGGACGGCCCCGGTCATGGCCGATGCGAGAGATCGTCAACGGCATTTTCTACGTGATGCGGGCTGGCTGGCGTGCACCTGATCCGGGTGCAGGATGTCCAGGTGTCGATGCTCGCCGAGTGCGACCAAGCGTGGATCGGCGAGGGCTGGCACACGAAGTTCGGGATGCCGCCCGAACCCCGGGATTACGGACCGGCTCACACCCACACGCGCGATCAGGTGACGGGGCTCGAAACCGACTCTGCAACTCTCCTCGCCTACCACGATGGTGTCTTTCGGCGCAGCACCGAGTACCTCGCCGGCGTGAGCGACGTCGAGCTCGACCGCGTGCTCCAGGAACCACGTTTCCAGCCACTGCCAACGGTGGGCGTTCGGCTGGTGAGCGTGGTCAACCACAACACCCAGCACGTCGGGCAAGTCATGTACAAGAAAGCCTGCCTGCGGTGTGGCGGCTGGTTTCCCAATCCCCGACAGAGCTGATTGCAGTAGGACCGCACTCAGCGCGAACCCCTATCTGCCAACCTCACTGAGACACCGTCCCCCCTTGGAATTACTGTAGGGCGGTGGAGGTGAATACCAATGACCGCAGAGAGAGAATCGATGACATTGCAAGAGATGGACGCTCCGGCCCTGGGGGTCGAGGAGCGTCGCGACGAGGCCCCCGGAGCCGGAGCCAGCCACGCACGGCCAACGCCGGACCCGGAGGTCGTGGCCAAGCCGAAGAGGCGCAAGTTCACCGCGCAGTATCGACTGCGGATTCTGGAGGAGGCAGAGAGCTGCACGCAGCCCGGCGAGGTGGGCCGGCTGCTTCGCCGCGAGGGGCTGTACAGCTCCCATTTGACGGAATGGCGCAGGGCGCGGCGTGAAGGGTCGCTTCAAGGCCTGACCCCGAGCAAACGCGGTCGGAAGCCCGCCGAGCGCAACCCCCTCAGCGCGAAGGTGCACGAGCTCGAGGCGAAAGTGGCTCGGCTGGAGAAGGAGCTGCACACCGCCCATACGATCCTGGACGTCCAGGGAAAAGTTGCCGGGCTGCTGGGATTCAGCCTCGAACACGGGAAGGACTGCTGATGGCCGTCCAGCCGCTCGCATCGCAGGTCGGCGTGGCGCCGGCGTGCCGAGCGCTGGGGGTGCCACGGGCTTCCTTCTACCGTCGTCAGAGGCCCGCTCCCGGGCATCAGCAGCCCCGTCCTACGCCCGCCCGGGCCCTGTGTGCGTCCGAACGCGCGCACGTCCTCGACGTGCTCGCCAGCCCGCGCTTCGTCGACCGGTCACCGGCCGAGGTCGTCGCGACGCTGCTCGATGAAGGCCAGTATCTGTGCGCCGAGCGCACGATATACCGGATCCTGGCCGCGAACCAGCCGGTGCGAGAGCGGCGCAATCAGCGCAGTCATCCCTGCTACACCAAGCCCGAGCTGGTGGCCACGGGCCCCAACCAGACCTGGTCCTGGGATATCACCCGGCTCCGGGGGCCCAAACGCTGGACGTCCTTCTACCTCTATGTCTTGCTCGACATCTTCAGCCGCTGCGTCGTGGGCTGGATGGTTGCCGATCGGGAGAACGCCGCGCTCGCCGCGACGCTGATCGAGGAAACCTGTCTCAAGCAAGGCATCGAGCCCCAGGTGCTCACCCTGCATTCGGACCGCGGCGCGCCGATGACCAGCAAGTGTACCGCCCAACTCCTCGCCGACCTCGGGGTCACCCGCTCTCTGAGCCGCCCCCAGGTCAGCGATGACAACCCGTTCTCCGAAGCGCAGTTCAAGACCCTGAAGTATCACCCCGGCTTCCCTGGGCGCTTCGAAGACATTACCGCCGCCATCGCCTTCTGCCGGTCGTTCTTCCCCTGGTACAACACCGAGCACCGCCATGCCGGGATCGCGATGCTCACCCCCGATGATGTCCATCATCACCGGGCACCGGATGTGCTGGCTCAGCGCGGACGTACCCTGCAAGCCGCCTGGGCCCTTCACCCCGAACGCTTCGTCCACGGCACCCCGAAACCCGCCCCGCTTCCCGAAGCCGTCTGGATCAACCCACCCGCCACTTCCACAACAGGAGAAACGAGTCAGTAAATAGAAACCGTCGGTGTCTCAAAGTCGTTGACAGGTTCCGAACTGGTGTGGAGTAGAACACTCCCGTTGAGAGCTATGGCCGAGAGTGGGTGACGGGCTGAGAGAAGGAGGTGGCGTATCGTGGGGGGTGACGAAGCCTCCCGGTCTCCAAGCAAGGAGTGATACGCCATGACGGAAGATAGTGTTGTCGCGCTGCACCATCCAGGGGTGACGGCCGATCCGCTGACCGAAGTACTCCGCGCCGGAGCTCGCGAGCTCCTGGCACGAGCCATTGAAGCGGAGGTTGCCGCCGTGCTGGCGGCGCATGAACATCTGAAGACCGAAGACGGCCGCCGGCGCCTGGTGCGTCATGGCCACGGGCCGGAACGGGCGATCCTGACTGGCATTGGTCCTGTGTCTGTGCGGCGCCCGAAGGTCCGGGACCGTGGCAGCGTCGGAGGAGAGCGCATCCGTTTCACGTCGGCCATTCTGCCCCGTTTCGCGCGGCGGACGCGGTCGCTGGATGCGGTTTTGCCGACGCTCTACCTTCGTGGCGTATCCAGCGGGGACTTCCAGGAGGCGCTGGAGGCGTTGCTCGGCAAGGACGCCTCTGGCTTGTCGGCGCAGGTGATCGGCCGCCTGAAGGCGGAGTGGGAGGCCGAGCACGAGCGCTGGCGCCGGCGCGACCTGTCGGCCCGACGCTACGTCTACATGTGGGCCGATGGCATCTATCTCCAGGGTCGGCTGGAGGACGAGAAGCAATGCATTCTGGTCCTCATCGGCGCCACGCCGGAGGGACGCAAGGAACTCGTGGGCTTCCAGGCGGGGGTGCGCGAGAGCGCCCAGAGCTGGCGTGAGTTGCTGGCATGCCTGCGCGGGCGCGGGCTCACGATTGGTCCCGAGCTCGCCATCGGCGATGGCGCTCTGGGCTTCTGGAAGGCGCTGGAGGAGATCTTTCCCGACACCCGCCGCCAGCGCTGCTGGGTCCACAAGACAGCCAATGTCTTGAACAAGCTGCCGAAGTCGCGACAAACGGCCGCCAAAGCTGCCCCGCATGATATCTGGATGGCGGATGGCCGCGCCGAGGCCGAGAGGGCGATGAATACTTTCGCCGCCAAGTACGACGCCAAATACCCCCAAGCCGTCGCCTGCTTGACAAAGGACCGCGACGCCTTGCTGGCCTTCTACGACTTCCCGGCCGAGCACTGGCGGCATATCAGGACGACCAATCCAATCGAAAGCGTCTTCGCTACCGTCCGCCACCGCACCGTGCGCACCAAGGGCTGCTTGTCTCACGGGACAACTCTGGCCATGGTCTTCAAGCTGATCACCACCGCCAGCAAGACCTGGCGGCGGCTCATGGGAAACAATCAGTTGCCCAAGGTCATCGAAGGTGTGAGATTCAAAGACGGTATGCAGATCGACGAAACCAAAACTCGCGCCGCCGCCTGATCACGCCGTCACCCAAAATCGGGCATAACTCTCCCGTTGATCCCGTGTGTCATAAGCCCGTGTGTCATAAGACTGTCGGGAGCATGAGATTTCAGCTGGCGTTGCAATATCACTTGTAACAGCGCGCGCTGGTCTGAGTGGGCAAGCCTACGCGGGTGTCTCGGGATTAGAGAAGGGCAAGACACAGCTCCTCGCCGCCCTGCTGGCTCTGTGTTGCTCGGTCGCGTTGAGCGAGCCTGCCGTCATCAACGCCACTCAATACCTTACACAGGTCCGGAGTCTCCCACATCGACACGCCGGCAACGCCGCAGCGTCTTTGGCCGGCCATTCACGGGCAGGGAACCTAGCAGTCGGCAAGATTTTGGAGCAACTACTGAATGACGGCTGTTGGCTAAAAGCAGACGTTGATCGGCCTACGTCGGGAGGTCCGCTGATGGCCAGAAGCGGACATTAAACGATTCGCGCAAATCGGCGTGACCCTCGCACCCTGGCCTGTTTTTCGGCACGTGATGCTACTATGGTCTCCGTCATAGGCGCTGCGGCAATGGCACCGCTTGCGCGTTTTATTATGGGGGGCGCGCCGCAGATTGTCAACGGCGGAGCAAAATTAGTCCACCCGGGCGGAGTAAAACTAGTCCACTTAACGTTATGCGGTACGCGGTGTTGGGGGGTTGTCCCGGTAGTCCATAGGAGGGACCCGCGCTGCTTCGTGTAGCGCTTGCGTTACGCGGAGCGAAGCAGCGTGGGAGGTTCCTGTGGACCCACCGGGTCAACCATTGCACCGGCGGTTAAGCAGGTATTTTGGGGAATTTCCGCCGTTTTTGGCTTTGGTTGAGACGATAGCTCTCGCCGTTCATTTCCAGGATATGGACATGGTGGGTGAGGCGGTCCAGCAAAGCCCCGGTCAGGCGTTCCGAGCCGAATATCTCCGTCCACTCATCGAACGGCAAGTTGGAGGTCACCAGGATCGAGCCCCGCTCGTAGCGCTGGCTGAAGACTTCGAACAGCAGCTCGGCGCCGGTCTTCGAGAGCGGCACGAAGCCGAGTTCGTCGATGATCAGAAGGTGATACTTTGCCAGTTGCTTCTGCAGGCGCAACAGGCGTTTTTCATCCCTGGCCTCCATCAGTTCATGAACCAGGGCAGCGGCCGTGAGGAAGCCGACGGAGAGCCCCTTTTGGCAGGCCGCCAGACCGAGACCGAGGGCGATATGGGTCTTGCCGGTTCCGCTGTTGCCGAGCGCGATGATATTCTCACGACGCTCGACGTATTCGCATCGCGCCAACTCCAGAACCAGCATCTTGTTGAGCGATGCGATGGCCTTGAAGTCGAAGCTGTCGAGGCTTTTGACGGCGGGGAACCTGGCCTGTCTGATCCGCCGCTCGACCATGCGGCGCTCACGGTCGATCAGTTCCAACTCGGTCAGACGGACAAGATACCGCACATGGTCGGCGCCCTCGGTGGCGCATTGGCGGGCCAGCTTGTCGTATTCGCGCAGGAACGTCGGCAGTTTCAGGGTCTTGAGGTGATGGGCCAGCAACACTTGCGGCGTATCGGTCATGACGCGCCTCCACCCAACAAGCTCATATAACTGGCGGCGGCCGTGGTCGCCACGTTGGCCCGAGGCAGGTAGGGATAGATATCCAGGTCGAGTTTGGGCGGGCGTCGCTCGATACGGCACAGCACAAGGTGTTTGACGGCGTCGTAGCCGATCGCACCCAGGCGCAGGGCGTCCTTCACCGCGCCGTGAAGCACCTCGAGATCGAAGGTCTCCAGAAGCCGAAGGACCTGGACGTATTCCCGCTTGCCGGCCTTGCCCATGCGCGCCTCCAGGAGACGGCGCAGGGTTGGGAAGGCATCAGGCAGTTCCCATCCGGCTAGCGGCGCGGCCTGATCCAGGGCGCCGATCTTGTGCTCCAGCAAAGGCAGGTAGTGGATCGGATCGAAGACCATATCTTCCCGGTCGTAGGAACGGGGGTGTCGGGCAATGATCCCGGCGCCGCAACCGATAACCACCTCGTGGACATAGCCACGGATCCAGACTTCCTGATGGCCGTAGGCGACGGGCACGGAATAGTCATTCGTCCGGTAGCGCACCAGGGACAGCGAGTTGACCCGCGTGCCCTGCTTGTCGCACGAGTCGAACGGTGCCGGCAGTGGCCTCTTCAACGCTTCGCGGTCACGCACAAACCGTTCGCCGATGCTCTCGCGGTGGCCGCGCAGGACGTTGCCTTGCCGGTTGCGGCATTGCTCTTCCAGGTGGCCATTGAAGGCGTCCCAGCTCGCGAACCGGGGAAGCGGCGTCATGAAGTTCCGCCGGGCATAGCCGACCACCCCCTCCACATTGCCTTTGTCGTTACCCTTGCCGGGACGGCCGTAGCGGTCCTCGAAGAGGTAATGGGACTGCAGCCCGCTGAACGGCCGCGTTCGTTGCCGCGTGCCATCTGACAAGATGCGCGACACCAGACACTTGTCGTTGTCGTAAAGAATCGATTGGGGAACGCCGCCGAAAAAAACAAAGGCTCTGTTGTGCCCGTCCAGCCAGGCCTCCGTCGTCGCCGCCGGGTAGGCCGCAACGAAGCAGGCATCGCTGTGGGGAAGTGTCATGACGAAAAAATGCGCCCGATACTTGACGCCGGCGATGATCGCATCCGCCTCGCCAAAGTCCGCTTGAGCATGGCCCGGAGGATGTGACAACGGCACAAACATCTCACGCCGACGAAGGCGCCGTTCCCGAACGTAATCCTTCACGATGGTCTCTTTGCCCGTGAAGCCATGTTCGTCGCGAAGGCGCTCGAATATACGCTTCGCCGTGTGGTGCTGCTTACGGTGAACCGTTCGGTCCTCCTCCAGAATACGGTCGATGATATCCGTGAAGGGGGCCAGTTTCGGGCGTTTCGGTGGCTGGCGTCGCCGATATCCCGGCGGTTCCGAATGCCGCAGCATCTTCCTCACCGTCTCGCGCGCAATGCCAAACCGACTTGCCGCCTCTCGCTGGCTCAGACCATCAACATGGCAGGCCAGCCGAACGCGCAGATATAGGTCCACGGTGTACATCCTCCCGCCTTCCATCTCAAAAAAGATCGAAGGCTACAGGTGGCAGAGTTTTACTCCGCCCGCGACTGGGAAATCCCGCCGCTTCCGTGGACTAATTTGTCACCGCCGTTCTCACTCGCTGTCGATGCCCTCAAAGTAGCCCACCAGGTGCATCCGGAAATAGCGACCGGGCGGCACCGAGGGCGCGCCCATCCGGGCCGCGTAATAAGGCCGGCAGCTCGCCTCGGCAAAGGCGTCGAAGCCGCCCTCGATCAGCACCGACTGCAAGCGGTCATAAAACACATGACCCGGAGAGCGCGGCATCTCCGACCAGCTCACCATCAGGTCCCCCTGACCATCCTTCTGCCGTCCCATCGCCATCGGCAAATCCCCCTGCAAATCAGGGAACCAGAGAATCAGACGGCGCCGACTTAATCAACGGGCTGCTAAGGGTCGTCGCCCCGCTCGATCGTCATCGCTGTCTCGCGCATGGTCTGCGCCGTGCCGGCATGGGCCAACACCAGCCCGACCATCATCACGCCGAGGGCGGCCCAGATCCACCGGCCCAAATTCTCGTCGAAGAGCGCCAGCGCCCAGATAAATCCCGTGATGACGATCACGTAGTTGAACTGGGCGAAGAACACCGGACCGGCCCGGCGGATGATCTCGAACAGGCAATAAAGCACGAGCGCCTGCACGGCCGCGGCCCACGCGAGGCCCCATTGGGCCGCGGCGGGCGCTTGCCAGAAGGCGTAAAAGCCGTCCTCGATCAGCATGATGGGGAGGGTGACGACACTAGCCGCAATCAGCAGTCCGCAGGCCAGCGTCGATGAGGCGGCATCCATCGGGCGCGTCGAGGCGATGAAGACGTTGTTCGTAGCGAAGGCGAGCGGCACGACGAGGGCGGCAAGCAACCACCCCACCATCTCGGGGTCGGGCAAGCCCTCCTCCGGGAGCACGATCACCAACACACCGGCGAATCCGAACACCACGCCGCCGATGCTGAACCAGCGGAAGCGCTCGATGCGGAGCAGGGAGGCGAAGATGTAGGTGAGCGCGGGGGTCAGCGCGATGACAAGGGTCAAGACCCCGGCCGGCAACTTGCCGGCGGCGAAGGTGAGCATCAGGACCGGCACGACGATGCCGAGAAAAGAGGTGACGGCGTATTGGCGGATATAGGTGGGATTGAATTTGGGCGGGGCCTTCAGGAGCACCGTGAGGACGAGATAGAAGAGTGCGGCCAGGCAGGCCTGCCAGAAGGTGTAGGCGATGAACGGGAAGCCCGCCTCGATGACGATCTTGTTGGCGGCGAAGACGCTGCCATAGGCTGTGCCGCCGAGAAGCAGGAGAAGGGTGGGCAGCGCGAGCGAGCGCCTCGCCGCCGGGCGCTGGGCCCGGTTACCGGTTTCCGTCACGGCTATCCGCCCCTCATTCCCCGAGAAAATGGAGCATCACATGGCGCGAATGTGGCCGGATGCGATGCTCGAACACGTAAATTCCCTGCCACGTGCCGAGCGCGAGGCGCCCGCCGGTGATCGGAACGCAGAGCTGGGTCGCCGTGAGCGCCGCGCGGATGTGCGCCGGCATGTCGTCCGGGCCTTCGGTCGTGGGCGGTAGAGGCCGGGGTCGTCCGGCGCGAGGCGCGCGAGGAAGGTGTCGAGATCGTGGAGCACTTCGGGATCGGCGTTCTCCTGAATCGTGAGCGAGGCCGAGGTGTGCTGGATGAACAGCGTGAGCAGGCCCTCGCGAAAGTCCTCCTTCGCCACCCATGCCGCCACATCCGCGGTCACCGGGTGAAGGCCGCGCCCCGGCGTTTGGACCGTCAAACGGTGATTCGCTTGGCGCATGAGCCCTTAACGCGCTGTGGTCCGATGGCTCGGCACGTCAGCCGGATCAACGCTCGATCCCCTCGAGGGCGGCGACGACCGCCTGGTGCATCATGGTGCTGTCTTCGCCAACGAAGATCATCCGGTAACCGCGCGCGATCTTGGCGTTGGCCTCCTCGGCGTTAACGGCGACGCCGGCCAGCGCGACGGGGCTTGCGAGAATCTTGTCCTCGGCTTCGGTGATCGCGGCAAGAAGGTCGGGATGATCGCGCTGGCCCGCCACGCCCAAGCTGAAGGACATGTCATAAGGCGCGATCAGCGCAGCGTCGATGCCGGGCACGGCGAGAATCTCATCGAGCCGCCGCACCGCCTCGATATGCTCGATGAAGATCATGGCGAGTAGTTCGCTGTTCGCCACCTCGCGATAGGCCGCCATCGAGAGGCCCCAGCGCGCGCTGGCGTTGTACGGCCCCCAGCCGCGCTCGCCCGCTGGCGGATAGCGGATGGCGCGCACAGACGCTTCCGCCTTGGCGCGGTCGGTGACCATCGGAAAGGCGAGGCCGAAGACGCCGGTGTCGAGCGCGGCTTTGCAGAGCCAGGGCTCGCTCGTGGCCACCCGCACGAGCGGCGCGCAATCGGTGCCCGATGTCGCGGCAACCATGGCGTGGGCCGTTGTGATGTCGATGGAGCCGTGCTCGAGGTCGATGAGTACGCAATCGAGGCCGGTGCGGGCGAGGTTCTGCACGAGGTGGACGCTGGGTGTCGTGACTTGCAAGCCGAGAACCGGGCGGTCCTCGGCCAGGGCGCGCTTGAGCGGGTTCATCGGTCGCGCGTGATGCTGCCGGCTGGGCTCGCCCTTTCGACCGGGACCAAAGCTTCAGGTCTCGGTGCGATAGCGCGTCTCCTGCTCATAATAGGCAGGAAAGCCGACGGTCTCGCGTAGGTCCTCGAAGGAGAGCTCGGGCGGCGCGGCGTTGCCCCCATTGCCGAGCGCGATCAGGGCCTGGCGCATGGCATGCACGGCCGGCGACAGGGCGGCGAGCGGGTAGAGCGCGATTCTGAACCCCATCGCCGCCAGACCGTCCGGCGGCACGATCGGGGACTTGCCGCCCGGGACCAGATTGATCAGCTTCGTTCCCTCGACTTCGGCGCACACCTGCTCCATCTCTTCCTCGGTCTCCGGCGCTTCGAGAAACAGAATGTCCGCGCCCTCCTCGGCGAAGTCGTGACAGCGCTCGATGGCTGCCTCGAGGCCGAGGACCGTGCGGGCGTCGGTCCGCGCCATTATCAGGACGTCCTCGGCGGCCGCCGTATCGACCGCGGCGCGGATCCTCATACGCGCCTCGGCGCGAGCGACCACGTCCTTGCCCTGGGTATGGCCGCAGCGTTTGGGGCTCACCTGGTCTTCGATCATCACCGCGGCGGCGCCGGCGCGGGCGTACTCCCGCACCGTGCGCTGCACGTTGATCGCGTTGCCATAGCCGGTATCGCCATCGCCGACGATCAGAAGATCGGGTGCCGCCATGCACATGTTCTGCAGTTGGTCGCGCATTTCGGCGAACGAGATGAGTCCGGTATCGGGCAGCCCAAGGCGCGTCGCGGCGACGCCGAAACCGCTCATGAAGGATGTCGCGTAACCAGCCTCCGCCACGAGCTTGGCCGACAGCGCATCGAAACAGCAGGGCATCAACAGGATATCGGGCCCGTTCAACAATTGACGGAATCGTTCGGCCTTGGACATGGGAACCTCCCAATGAGGCGATCCGCGCGCCGGCGTGCGGATCTACCGCCTCCGGGAAAGCATAGAGGATTAACCGTCAGGGAGAAATCGCGGCTGGCACGCCACAAGGCATTGTCGTGGTCGGCGGTTGGGCAAGCCGCCGCCCAGGCTCGATCGCGACCTCGCCTCAGACGAGAATCACGGCGCCGGGCGGACGGACCTGAGGGTGACCGTGTATTTCCCCGACGGGGTCTGATAGGTCGACCAGCTTCCCGTATGGAGGAATGTCGCCGTTGTCACCGCATCGGTCGCCAACGTCTGGTCGTCGGTCGTCGCTCCGGCATGGAGACCCAGACCCGCCAAGCCGGCGAGCCACAGGCCGCCGACGACGACCCACGCTGCCAGGATCTGACGTCGAAAGAGGGGCATTTTGGGTTCCGTTCGAACTTCCTGTTGCGCTAGTGGATTGATCGGATCGAAAGAGTCCGATTTGGGATTCCGTATTGTGCCGTGGCATGCGAGTCTGGCACATGCGCCGCGGAATCTCCTTCACTGTATCGGCCGGCGACGGTCAGCGATTGCGCGCGATCGTCGCGGACCCCAAGAGCCCGCAGAAGCACGTCTGGCAGGCGCGTATTGTCCTTCTGAGCGGCGCGGGTCTGGGTACCTCGGCGATCATGGGCGAGACCGACAAGTCCAAGACCTGCGTGTGGCGCTGGCAGGAGCGCTTCATGCACGAGGGCGTCGGCGGCCTGCTTCGCGACAAGTCCCGCCCGCCGGGCAAGGCGCCGATCGCGCCTGATCGCGTCGCCTGGATCGTCCGTCAGACGCAGCAACCGCCGCCGCACGAGGCAACCCACTGGACGCTGCGCGCGATGGCCAAGGCGGCCGGCGTCGCCGCGTCGACGGTGCAGGCGATCTGGAAAGCCCACGGCCTCAGCCCGCACCGCTGGCGGAACTTCAAGCTCTCGAACGACCCGGCCTTCGCCGAGAAGCTCGCCGATATCGTCGGCTTGTATGTCGATCCACCGGCCCATGCGGTGGTGCTGTCGATCGACGAGAAGTCGCAGATCCAAGCACTCGACCGCACCCAGCCCGGCCTGCCGATGAAGAAGGGCCGCGCCGGCACCATGACCCATGACTACAAACGCCACGGCACGACCACGCTGTTCGCGGCGCTCAACATTCTGGATGGAACGGTCATCGGGCAGAACATGCAGCGCCACCGCCATCAGGAGTTCATCCGCTTCCTCAACCGCATCGAGCGCGAGGTGCCGGCGGACAAGGCCATCCACGTGATCCTCGACAATTACGCGGCGCACAAGAAGGACAAGGTCAGCGCCTGGCTCGACCGTCATCCACGCTGGACTTTCCACTTCACGCCAACCTCGTGTTCGTGGCTAAATGCCGTCGAGGGCTTCTTTGCCAAACTCACGCGGCGCAGGCTCAAGCACGCTATCTTCCATTCCCTCGTCGATCTCCAGGCCGCCATCAATCGCTTCGTCCGTGAATACAATGCCGCCAACCCACAACCATTCATCTGGAAAGCACATCCCGATGACATCATCGCCGCACGAAACCGAGGGTTCCAAACGTTGAAATCAATCCACTAGCATCGTTTAGCGTTTAGCCGACGAGATTGACCGCCGCGGGTCGGCCTTCGAGGCCGTCAAACCACCAAGGCGATTCGCGGCACCGCGCGACAGTTCGTCTTGGCGGGAGCGGTCCCTGGAGGCGCCGCGTTCGCTTCGCCGTCAGAACATGCGACCATCGACGAGGGACCGCTCGGGTCATCCATTTTGTGGCGAACTCGACAAGGGTGACTGAAGGCTGCCGAGGCCCCTCCGCCTCTTCCGTAACGCTTCTCCTACGGCATGTAGTCGTTGGAGAAGAGGGAGGCCGGGTCGACCTTTTTTGAGACGAGCTTCTGCTCCAGGGCCCAGTCTTGCGCAGCTTCCCAAACGGCAAAGTCCTGAACGAAGGCCCTTCCTTGCTTGTCTTTCCAGTCGGCCATCGTCGCGTAAGCCATTTGCTGCTGCTGCACGAGGGTATAAAGGTCGGTTTCCGCCACCATCGCGGCGATGGCGGGCTCGGGGTCTTCAATCCAGTCGTCGAGCCCCTTCAGCGTGGCGCGCATGAAGCGGCAGGCGGTTGCCGGATGGGCCGCGAGCCATTCAGTATTCCCGACCATGATCTCGAAGTAGTAGTTGGGCACGCCGTAGTCCCTGTAAAGCAGGAAATTCACGGGCTCCTCGCCCTGATTGGCGAGCTCCGGGTCGACCATGACAGGATCCGTGGTGATCATCCCATAGTTCGCTTCGAGTTTCCCGGCAATGAACATTTGGATTCCCGAGTACCCGGGGTCGACCATCGTCACGTCCGCTTCGGTCAGCCCAGCGGACGCGAGAAGAGTATTCGCTTCGGCCAGGAACTGAGGCGCCGCGGGAACCCCGACTGTACGGCCCCTGAGGTCGGCCGGCTCTTTGATTCCAGAATCGCTCCTCACCATCAGCCCGCTTACGAGATTGCGCATCAAAGCGCCGATGCTGGTGACGGGAATCCCGGCGTCCCGTCCCATCAGCAAGTCGGTGACGTAGCTGAACGCCAAATCCATTTTTCCGGTCGCTACGAGTTTGAGCGTGTCCGCAGGATTAGTCGGGAAGGTCATCTCAAATTCGATGCCCTCGTCCTTATAGTAGCCGCCGACTTGCGCCGCAAATATGGGTCCTTGCCCCGCCCACGGCAGCCAATCCGCCATCATGCTGATCTTCGTCGCTTCGGGCGCCCTGTCGCAGGGGCCCGCACTTGCCGGTGAGGCAAGCAAGACACCCCACGCCAACGCGAGAACCGCAACGAGTGCGAGTCGCAATCCCATATTACGTCTGCTCATGTCCGTTTCTCCTCCCGTTCGTGAAGGATCCAACCTTCACAGGTCAGCTCAAGCCGCCTTACAGCCATCCGTTCGTCATTGCAGCCAGGGTACCAGCCGCCTTCGATCAAATGGGCCGGACGAAGATCCTGAGCACCGCCATCGAGGCTCCCCGCATCACACGGGTGGCGGCCACGGTGGAGCTCCGTCGACCCGGTAGCCCATGATGTGGGCGTAGTAGCGCCAAAAGGCGCGAACACACACCTCTGTCATCTGGTGGTCCTGGTCCCCTATGGGACCGATCCCGCCCATCTCGACGACCGAGTGCTCACCCCCTTCGCGAGTCAGGGCTTTCTGGATGAGAACCCCGGATTCGCCGTCTTCCATGTCGATGAAGCCGGCCGGACCCGAGAGACCGAGCTGGCGCTGTACGCGCAGTTCGCGAAGCTCGGGATCGTCGTCGACATAACCGAAATAGGTCCAGTAAAGCTCGAACTCACCGGCGCGCTTGGGCCGGATCTGCCGCGTGGCCAGAGTGTTCGAGAGCTGGTGGAACATGATGCTGGGGAAGACCGTCATCATCCTGACCACATGACCATCGCCCACCTCATCGCGATAGCCGACGAGGGAGGGGTCCTCCAACCTCAGCGTTTCGTCGAAGAGAACGGTGTCATCGTAGCCTTCGTGGACCTCCTCCTCGGTATCGCTGTCGTAGACCACATAAGCCGCCATATGACGCCCCAGCTTGTCGAGCATCAGCTTGGTCTGCTGCGTGTTACGGTGAAGGCCAAAGACCACCGGTATCTGGTGCAACATGCCACCGTGATAGGCGTCGACGAAATTCTCCCAGTACAGCTTCCAGTTCGACGGCATGCGCTGGCGCATATAGCCGAGGATCTCGATCGGCTTGCCAAACATTCGATCCAAGAACTCGAGCGCGGGTTTGCCGAGAAACTCCTCCAAGCTCTCGGCATCAGGATCGAAGGCGCCGAAGACCACGCCCTGATAGCTCGCCACCTTGAGCGTCTTGAGACCGTGTTGGGACTTGTCGAAGCTCGGCGGCATCCCGCCCTTGCCGGCGACACCCTTCTGGAACGGCACGCCGATCAGCTGGCCCGTCAGGTCGTAGCGCCAGTGATGGTATACACAGGTGTGGCTGTCGCGGTTCCCGAACAGCTCGCGCACCACTGTCGAGCCGCGATGGGCGCAGCGATTGACGAAGGCATGGAGCGACCCATCGAGGGCCCGGTCCAACACGACGTGCGTGTCGCCGGCGTAGGTCGTGATGAAATCACCGGGGTTTGGGATCTCGGCTTCCAGCCCGAGATAAAGCCAGACCGGACCGCGGAAGATTCCCTCCTGCTCCCGGTCGTGGACGTCTTCGCTGGTGAAGACGGCGTAAGGAATACGGCTGAAGTCCTCGGCCGGCCAGACCAAATCTTCCCATCTGTCCATGGATCACCCGCTATCCAGAGGGCCTGCTACCCTCGCCTTCATTTTACATGACGGAAATCCGTTGCAAAGCAGATAGCGGAGCCTCCGGTTGGAACCCCTCTCCCGCGGCTGCCTTCTCAACGAATTGCTCGTCGGACAAGATCCGCCCGGGGTCCGCTTCGGGCTCGTCCTCCTCGTCAGGGTGGGGCGCGAATGACGACCGTTTTTTGGGAATCAACAGACATTCGGCGCGCCAATGTCCGCTCTTCCCCGCAGATCGGACCAAGTTCAGGGCTGGTGTTTGAGTCCGCTTCTAACAGCCCGTTGATTAAGTGGCTTTTTCCGGCTCTCACTCCCAGATGAGGAATGCGGCGGCGAAAGCCGTCTGGCCGCTTTGCGAGCCCCCCCGTGCCACCAGCATGGCCCCGGTGGGCGTGAGCAGAACGAAAATACCGCCATATCCGCCCGCCACGGCCTCCCGCGGGGTGCCGGCGCCGATGAGCTGGCGCATCAGTAACGATAGATTGTGGCCGGCGACGTGGAGCAGGTATCGCTTGTGCACATTCTCTCGCCCGCGCAGCCAGGTTCGTCGCATGCCGCCACGATCGAGGTTGTGGGCAAAGCAGCGCTCGACGATCTCGGCGCGCAGCTTGAAGGCCTCGCGGGCGACCCCGGACTTGAGCCGCGCACGGTTATTGGTGACCGCGCGCCGCGCCGCCTCATCACCGTGCCAGCGCGAAAAGCCGGTCTGCTTGGGCGCCGCGATCCGGGTCTTCCAGGGACTGTCGTTCAGAGCCCTCAAGACCGCCCGTGAGTGATAACCTTTGTCGGGGACGCATTCGGCCGGGTCCTCCGATGTCGGTGCCGCATCCACCGCCTCGAGGTTTGCCTCGGCCTTCGCCAGGGTCTTGGAAAGCGTCGTGGTGTCGCCCTCATCGGCCGGGTGCAGCTCGGCCGCCACCACCGCGCCGGTGTCCAGATCCACCGCGTGCTCGGGCTTGTAGGCCAGATGCGTCGTGCCGTCCTTCATCTTGGTGATCTTGGCCTCGGGGTCGCTCTTCGAAACCCAATCCGTGTTGGAAAGCTTCTTGCCCTTGCGCTTCCGGTCCAGACGCGCCAGGTCCTCGGCCGTGGGTGTCTCGACCCCGCTTTCCCGGGCCAGGCGCTCCAGCATCTCCCGGTAGCCTTCGCCGTTGTCGCGCCGCACGATGTTCCGCAGCGCCGCGTTGGCCTCCATGGTCGAGGCATCGACGCCGATGCGCTCGCCCTTGATCAGCCCCGCCTCGGCGATCAGCACCAGAACCCAGTCGAAGACCGCCGCGTGGACTTCATGGGGCAGGCGCGTGCGGCTCCGTGACAGCCAGGAATGGTCCGGTACCCGATCACGGCTCCCCAGTCGCAGGAACGCCCGCAGCGAAAGCGAGTCCGAGCAGCGCCACTCCAGACCGCGCTCGCTGTCGATGCCCTCAAAGTAGCCCACCAGGTGCATCCGGAAATAGCGCCCGGGCGGCACCGAGGGCGCGCCCATCCGGGCCGCGTAATAAGGCCGGCAGCTCGCCTCGGCAAAGGCGTCGAAGCCGCCCTCGATCAGCACCGACTGCAAGCGGTCATAAAACACATGACCCGGAGAGCGCGGCATCTCCGACCAGCTCACCATCAGGTCCCCCTGACCATCCTTCTGCCGTCCCATCGCCATCGGCAAATCCCCCTGCAAATCAGGGAACCAGAGAATCAGACGGCGCCGACTTAATCAACGGGCTGCTAACAGCCCGTTGATTAAGTGGCTTTTTCCGGCTCTCACTCCCAGATGAGGAATGCGGCGGCGAAAGCCGTCTGGCCGCTTTGCGAGCCCCCCCGTGCCACCAGCATGGCCCCGGTGGGCGTGAGCAGAACGAAAATACCGCCATATCCGCCCGCCACGGCCTCCCGCGGGGTGCCGGCGCCGATGAGCTGGCGCATCAGTAACGATAGATTGTGGCCGGCGACGTGGAGCAGGTATCGCTTGTGCACATTCTCTCGCCCGCGCAGCCAGGTTCGTCGCATGCCGCCACGATCGAGGTTGTGGGCAAAGCAGCGCTCGACGATCTCGGCGCGCAGCTTGAAGGCCTCGCGGGCGACCCCGGACTTGAGCCGCGCACGGTTATTGGTGACCGCGCGCCGCGCCGCCTCATCACCGTGCCAGCGCGAAAAGCCGGTCTGCTTGGGCGCCGCGATCCTGGTCTTCCAGGGACTGTCGTTCAGAGCCCTCAAGACCGCCCGTGAGTGATAACCTTTGTCGGCGACGCATTCGGCCGGGTCCTCCGATGTCGGTGCCGCATCCACCGCCTCGAGGTTTGCCTCGGCCTTCGCCAGGGTCTTGGAAAGCGTCGTGGTGTCGCCCTCATCGGCCGGGTGCAGCTCGGCCGCCACCACCGCGCCGGTGTCCAGATCCACCGCGTGCTCGGGCTTGTAGGCCAGATGCGTCGTGCCGTCCTTCATCTTGGCGATCTTGGCCTCGGGGTCGCTCTTCGAAACCCAATCCGTGTTGGAAAGCTTCTTGCCCTTGCGCTTCCGGTCCAGAGGCGCCAGGTCCTCGGCCGTGGGTGTCTCGACGCCGCTTTCCCGGGCCAGGCGCTCCAGCATCTCCCGGTAGCCTTCGCCGTTGTCGCGCCGCACGATGTTCCGCAGCGCCGCGTTGGCCTCCATGGTCGAGGCATCGACGCCGATGCGCTCGCCCTTGATCAGCCCCGCCTCGGCGATCAGCACCAGAACCCAGTCGAAGACCGCCGCGTGGACTTCATGGGGCAGGCGCGTGCGGCTCCGTGACAGCCAGGAATGGTCCGGTACCCGATCACGGCTCCCCAGTCGCAGGAACGCCCGCAGCGAAAGCGAGTCCGAGCAGCGCCACTCCAGACCGCGCTCGCTGTCGATGCCCTCAAAGTAGCCCACCAGGTGCATCCGGAAATAGCGCCCGGGCGGCACCGAGGGCGCGCCCATCCGGACCGCGTAATAAGGCCGGCAGCTCGCCTCGGCAAAGGCGTCGAAGCCGCCCTCGATCAGCACCGACTGCAAGCGGTCATAAAAAACATGACCCGGAGAGCGCGGCATCTCCGACCAGCTCACCATCAGGTCCCCCTGACCATCCTTCTGCCGTCCCATCGCCATCGGCAAATCCCCCTGCAAATCAGGGAACCAGAGAATCAGACGGCGCCGACTTAATCAACGGGCTGCTAACCCGAAGCGGACATTTGGCGCAGCTCCCATGTTGCGAACTTCGGACCCGCCCTCACGGCCCGGGATGCCCGATGCTGCGCTCGGGTCACGGCCACGACCGCTCCACTAATGACGGCACAACCTGCCCCGCGGCCACGCTTCCGACCGATGCGCGATTGTGCTAGCGTCTCGGCGGTCGGGAGGAATCATCTGGGAAATCCCAGCCTAGGTAAACTCGACAAGGACGGGTGGGGAATGGGCGTAGCAATCATACTGATCCTAGTGGCTGTTGGCACAGTTGTATTCCACTTCATCAGCCCGTGGTGGTGGACGCCCATAGCGTCAAACTGGGGCTACATCGATGACACGATAATCATAACGTTCTGGGTCACCGGTGTTGTCTTCGTTGGCATCGTTTTGTTCATGGCCTACTGCGTGCTCCGATACCGTCACAAGGAGGGTCGGCAGGCCGTGTACGAGCCGGAAAACAAGAAGCTCGAGTGGTGGCTCACCATATTGACCACAGTGGGGGTCGCGGTAATGTTGGCTCCAGGCTTGTTTGTGTGGAATCAATTCGTCACCGTCCCTGACGATGCGATGAACGTAGAGGTCTTGGGCCAGCAGTGGCAGTGGACCTTCCGCTTCCCCGGCGAGGACGGCGTATTGGGCACCTCCGACGCCAGGAACATCAGCTATGAGAACTCGTTTGGTCTGAGCCCGGACGATGCCGACGGGCAGGACGATGTCCTCATAGAAGACAGCGAGTTACACCTGCCACTCGATCGGCCGATCAAGATATTGCTCCGCTCGATAGATGTGCTGCATGACTTTTACGTGCCCGAGTTTCGGGCCAAGATGGATTTGGTGCCAGGCGCTGTCACCTACTTCTGGCTCATCCCCACCAGAACCGGCACGTTCGATATTCTCTGCTATGAATTGTGCGGCGAAGGGCATTACGCCATGCGTGGCATCGTGGTAGTGGAGGAGCAGAGCACCTTCGAGGCGTGGTTGGATGAGCAGCCGACGTTCGCGCAGTCAATGGAGGAAGCGGGGACGAGCGCGGAGAAAGAACTCGATCTAGTCTCAAGGGAATCGGAGGTGGATTTCCGTTTGAGCGAAACCGCACGACGAGACTCAAGCCAGTAAAGCCAGACGAGAAAAGGCGAAGAGGGTGAGAAAATGACCACTGACGCACCTGCTGCAGTCGAGTTTGTCCCGCCTGCCGAAGTCGCGGACGTAGAGCTTTATCATCCGACAGGTTGGGTGACGAAGTACGTCTTTTCCCAAGACGCCAAAGTCATCGCGATCCAGTACGCGTTGACGGCCGGCGCGATCGGGTTGGTGGCTCTGGTGCTGTCGTGGCTGATGAGACTGCAATTGGGATTCCCGGCCACCTTCTCGTTCATTGAACCGGGCGATTACTACCAGTTCATTACGATGCACGGCATGATCATGGTGATCTACCTGCTTACCGCACTGTTCCTCGGCGGCTTTGGCAACTACCTCATCCCGCTGATGGTCGGCGCCCGTGACATGGTTTTTCCGTACGTGAATATGCTGAGTTACTGGGTCTATCTGGTCGCGGTGCTCGTGCTGGTGGCGAGCTTCTTCGTACCAGGCGGCCCCACGGGCGCGGGCTGGACCCTCTACCCGCCCCAGGCCATCCTTTCCGGCACCCCGGGGTCCGGAGCCGGGATCATTCTTATGCTCGTCTCGCTGGCCTTGTTCATCGTGGGATTCACCATGGGTGGACTGAACTATGTGGTGACGGTGCTGCAGGCACGCACGCGGGGCATGACGCTGATGCGCCTGCCGCTGACGGTATGGGGCATATTCGTGGCCACCATCCTGGCCCTGTTGGCCTTTCCTGCTTTATTTGTCGGCGCTGTGATGATGAGTTTCGACAAGCTACTGGGGACCAGCTTCTTCATGCCCGCGATCGTCGAGATGGGGGAATATCTCGAATACGGGGGCGGCAGCCCGCTGCTGTTCCAGCATTTGTTCTGGTTTTTCGGCCATCCCGAGGTGTACATCGTCGCCCTGCCGGGCTTTGGCATCGTCTCCGACCTGCTCAGTGTCCATGCGAGACGGAACATATTCGGTTATCGCATGATGGTCTGGGCGATCGTGGCGATTGGCGCCCTCAGCTTCTTGGTGTGGGCGCATCACATGTACGTCAGCGGCATGAACCCGTGGTTCGGGTTCTTTTTCGCCACCACGACGCTCATCATCGCCGTGCCCACCGCCATCAAGGTCTACAACTGGACGCTGACTCTATGGCAGGGCAACATCCACCTCACGCTCCCGATGTTGTTTGCCATGGCGTTCATCATAACATTTGTGAACGGCGGCATTACCGGCCTGTTCCTGGGCAATGTCGTCGTGGATGTTCCGCTTTCGGACACCATGTTCGTGGTGGCCCATTTTCATATGGTGATGGGTGTGGCGCCGATCCTCGTGATCTTGGGGGCGATATACCATTGGTACCCTTTGGTGACCGGCCGAATGCTGAACGAACGGTTGGGACAGTGGCACTTCTGGGTCACCTTCCTCGGTGCCTATACGATTTTCCTTCCTCTTCATTACCTCGGCTTCCTGGGTGTGCCGCGCCGGTATTTCGAAATGGGGGAAACCAGCTTCATCCCGCAGTCGGCCGAAACGCTGAACGCCTTCGTCACAGTCGTTGCGTTGATCGTGGGCGCGGCTCAACTGGTATTCTTGTTCAACCTGGTGTGGAGCGCCTACAAGGGCAAGATATCCGAACGCAACCCTTGGCGGGCCACCACGTTGGAGTGGCAAACACCCGAATATCCACCGGGTCATGGCAATTGGGGCGCAACCCAACCGGTGGTGTATCGCTGGGCCTATGCCTACAGCGTGCCAGGTGCTGACCAAGACTTCATTCCGCAAAACCTTCCCCCTGACCAAGTGTCCACCGACGGTGGTCGCGGCGGCGATTCCGAACTCGCCGCTCAGCCGGCGGAGTAGACGCGTTTGATGATAAGGACGATGCCGCAGGCGGCTACGGGGCGAGCCAAGGAAACTGGTTCCAAGGACGCCTTGGTACATCGGTTACTCAGGTAGCTCAGACGTGAGACTCTTCCATGTCCTGATGGAAAAGCCCTGGATTACGCCACAGGGCACCGTCATCGACCTTCACGATAGGCGCGCCTTTGGTCTGCCCACGGTGAAGATCGGTCTGATGATCTTTCTTAGTGTGGTCACAGTCCTGTTCTCGCTTTTGCTCGCTGCCTACGCCGATCGGATGGTGTCGACGGACTGGCGCAGCTTGCCTGAACCATGGCTCCTTTGGCTGAACACGGCGATCCTGATTTCGAGTAGCGTCTCGTTGCAATGGGCACGGATAAGCGCCCGTCGGGGGCAGATAGACGGCGTGCGAACCGGCCTGCTGCAGGCCGGCTTTCTCACCTTCGCCTTCCTGGCCGGGCAGCTTCTGGTGTGGCAGCAACTGGCGGCCATGGGTTTCTATTCGCCGCAAAATCCTGCTCTCGCCTTCCTCTACCTGCTCACCGGGCTACACGGCGTGCACCTGTTGGGCGGCTTAGTGGCCTGGGGCAGGACCATGACCAAGGTGTGGCGCCGGCCGCCCGTCGAACAGGTGCGCATGAGCGTTGAGTTGTGCGCCATGTATTGGCACTATCTGCTGCTGATTTGGCTGGTTCTGTTCGGTCTGCTGGTATTTACCTAAAACGGGTTCACAGCAAATGGCACACGACGCGTTGACGGATTCCGCGGGCTCTTTGGCGCGGCCGGATGGTTTGCAAGGCATCGTCGCCGATTGGTCTTCGGACCAGCGGGCGTTCAAGAACGTCCCCTGGGGTAAGGCCATGATCTGGATCTTCCTCCTCAGCGATACCTTCATATTCAGTTGTTTCCTGCTCTCGTACATGACCGTGCGCATGTCCACGACGGTGCCCTGGCCCGACCCCAGCGAAGTCTTCGCTTTGCAGTTCGGGGGCACAGATGTCCCCCTTATCCTTATCGCCATCATGACGTTCATATTGATCAGCAGCAGTGGAACCATGGCGATGGCGGTGAATTTCGGCTATCGGAACGATCGCGTGAAGACCGCCGTGCTGATGCTGATCACCGCGGCATTCGGCGCCACGTTTGTCGGCATGCAGGCTTTCGAGTGGACCAAGCTGATCGTTGAAGATGGGGTTCGTCCCTGGGGCAACCCCATGGGCGCGGCCCAGTTCGGCTCGAGCTTTTTCATGATCACCGGGTTCCACGGCCTCCACGTGTCGTTCGGCGTGCTGTTCCTCGTCATCATTGCCCGCAAGGTCTGGCGTGGCGACTTCGACCGCAAAGTGCGGGGCTTTTTCACGAGTCGCACGGGGTCCTACGAGATTGTCGAAACCATGGGCCTGTATTGGCACTTCGTCGATTTAGTGTGGGTCTTCATCTTCGCGTTCTTTTATCTTTGGTGAGAAAAACTGATGGCACAGTCAGAGGTACACGCACAGGCAGAGCCAGAGGCGCAGGCGGGTGCGCACGTCGAAGGCCAACGACATCCCATTGGCATGTATCTCAAAATCTGGGGATGGCTATTTGTTCTCAGCGCAGGGTCCTATTTCGTCGACTATCTTGAAGTTGAGGGTTATCTCAGGTGGTCTTTGATCCTCTTGTTCATGATTTTGAAGGCAGGTCTAATCGTTGCCGTCTTCATGCACATGCTCTGGGAGAGGCTCGCCCTGCTGTACGCCATATTGGTCCCGCCGGTGTTGGTGTTGGTGTTTGTGTTCCTTATGACCCACGAAGCGGGCTACACGTTCCTGACGCGCGGGATCTTCTTTGCCGTCGGACCCGGACCCTAGTGCACCGAGGTCAAGCGACAGCGAGTCCGATCTTCAATTGAAAGGTGCGGGCGTGTTCACGTCCAATTCGTGCCTGACGAGTGAATAGCAACGTCCGCGATCGTTCCCATCAGACGCCGGTATCGGTTCACCGCGATTTGGCGTGAATGCGTTTGGCATGACGCCCAACGCCGGTTGGTTAATTCGGCGCCTATCCGGCCGCCTGCGATATCCGCGGAGGCGGTCGTCGTCTTGTCATCGGCCGCTGCGCTTCTGATCCGTCGACATTGATCCTGCGTCCGCACTTCCGTTCACAGGCGCAAGGAACCCGCTCGTCCTAGGGTTCGACGACCAGATCCCACTTCACGGCGCTGCGATACACGTGCCAGGTCGCGTGGCCGAGCACCGGCAACACGACGGCGAGCCCGACGAATAGGGGCAACGAGCCTATCAACAGGGCGGCGGCGACGATGACGGCCCAAATAGCCATCGTTATAGGGTTCGCCAGAACGACGCTTATCGACGTTTGAATGGCTGCGGTTGAACCGACGTCGCGGTCCAAAAGCAGCGGAAAGGACACCACGCTGAGGGCGAACACCACGACGGTAAACACGAAGCCAACACCGCTCCCCACGACGATCAGGGTCCATCCCGAGCCGGTGGTGAGAATTTGGCTGGCGAACTCCTCGATCGATACCGATACCTCGCTGCCAATGAATTGTGTGTAGAGGAGCAGCGCCGCGATCAGCCACACAAAATAGATAACCATCAGCACGAGGCCCAGGATCGCGATGGCAACGATCGATGGGGATCGGAGAACCTCGAAGGCATGCAACCGGGACATATCGAGCCCCTGTTCGCGGCGTCGGCTCAGTTCGTACATGCCGATCGCGACCAAGGGACCGATCAGGGTGTATCCTGCGAGGAGCGGAAAGACGAGGGGCAGCACGTCGTATCCAGCAATGATCCTCGCAACAATGAATGTAAGGACAGGATAGATTACGCCAAGGAAAACCAAGTGCGTGGGCATTGCATTGAAGTCGGCGAAGCCCGCGGCCAAAGCGTGTCTCAGGTCTGACGTCCCAATTTTGCAAATAATCGGTCGTGCGAGCTTGCTCGCGCCCGCATCATTAATCGCATCTTCATTCGCCATGGTCCTACCCTTTGAACCGCTGTTTCGTTTGTTCGCGGCCACCCGGGCAACATAGTGCGCTCGTTACAGCACTCCGATCAAGTCATGCCGCGACCAACATTGTTCATGGCCCTACAAATCTTGTGACTGGATCGGTCGCCGTCTCGGCGTTTGGCTCCCCAAGCGGGCCCATGTCGTTGGCGGCCGTCCGCATCGCCAATTCCATATGCCGTACGACGTTCATGGGCCCCAGTTCCTCGACTATGAACAGAACCACCTTGCCCCCTGCTTCGCGAGCTCACGCGGTAGCGAGCGGTTCCGTCAACACCTGCACAAAATTATGGTGCATTAATAGCGGTTATTGTTCTTAGAGGCCGTTTCGAAAGGGGTTGAGTGGCCGGTGTCGATGTGATTCCAAGGAGGTTGCTGAGACCGATATGGAGCCGCCATGTGGACGCCGACCACCCGAGAGCAGCATAGCCGCAAGACGCTGCGTTATCAGACTGATTTGACCGATGCGGAGTGGGTTGTGATCGAGCCTCATTTGCCTCCGGCTCATGGCACGGGACGGCCCCGGTCATGGCCGATGCGAGAGATCGTCAACGGCATTTTCTACGTGATGCGGGCTGGCTGCCCTTGGCGCTTGCTGCCAAGCGATTTGCCACCGTGGGGCACGATCTATCGCTGGTTCGCCAAGTTCCGCGACGACGGCCTCCTTGAGAAGATCAATCACTCTCTGGTCATGGCCGATCGCGAGCGGGTCGGACGCGAGGCCAGCCCGAGCGGCGCGATTATCGACAGCCAGAGCGTCAAGACAACCGAGGCTGGTGGCCCCCGCGGCTACGATGCGGGCAAGAAGATCAAGGGGCGCAAGCGCCACGCGCTGGTCGACACCGACGGGCGCGGCCTCGTGCTCGAGGCGCATCCGGCGAGTATCCAGGACCGCGATGGTGGCGGGTCGCTGCTGTGCGCCTCACGCGGCTCGTTTCCGTTCATCGAGAAGGTCTTTGCCGACAGCGGCTACGCCGGCGAGAAGGTCGCCACGGCCACCGTGATCGCCGTCGAGATCGTGCGCAAAAGCCCCGATCAGGTCGGCTTCGCCGTCCAACCGCGCCGCTGGGTCGTGGAGCGCTTCTTCGCCTGGATCAACCGCAACCGGCGACTGGCAAAGGACTTCGAGGCCACCATCGCCTCGGCCCGCGCCTTCCTCTACGCCGCCTCCGTCATGCTCCTCGTCCGCAGATTGGCCCGAGCCGCATGACTTTCGAAACCGACTCTTAGACTCGGATTCCCCAGATAGATACAACTCCGCTGACCTTCGACTCAGATTCGTATATAAGAATCAATGCCTTGTGGCGATATTGGGGCTCGAACATGGCATCTCCGAGGATCAGATGATCGACTGGTCCAATTCGAAGGGGCAGACGCCGGCCGCTTGCTTGTCTCTCGTCTCCGCACAACGTCACTGCCGGTGCCCACTCTTCGAGGTTGGTTGATCATGCGACATACGCCAACTCTGGTGGCAATGATGATTGTCTGTGCCAGTTCGGGCGCGGCTTTTGCTCACGGCGGCATCGGGGATGAAGGCGAACTTGGTCAAGGGATATTTTGGCTCTACAGTATAGCGTTTGCCGGTGTCGCAGGATTCATTCTCTACAAGCTGGTCGTAGGCCGCAATGAAACACCGGAAAGGAAGGAACTGAAGCGTCGCCTGGCTGAATTCGAGCACGAATTGAAGTCGTGCTTGAAGGATCTGCAGTATGCCGAAGAGTATCCCCTGGAATGTGGGCTCAGTGAGGAACAGCGGCAGCAACTATTGGAATCCGTTGCAACCATTCACCAACTTATAGAAGAAACAAAATCAAAACTACTTCAACCTTAGAACTCGATGTACATTTTTTTCTTGCCTATCCGGTTAACGCCGATGACCGCTACATGTAGGGTGCCGCCACTCTCCCGAGTAAAGCTCGGCATAGGTTGGAGCAGAGGTGTCGCCCGCGATGCCGAGCAATGAGCGGAAGGCGTTGAACGGGTAGAACCGCCTGTTGAAGCGGAAGGTGAACTCGTTGAGGTAGGCTTGTAGGTGCTGGTGGCTAACGCCGTGGTGGATACCGATCAGCCACGTCTTCAGGTTGGCGAAAACCAGATGGATGATCGGCAGGTATTGCTCGGCAACCTCTGGATCACCACACTCGGCAACAGCGAAGTGCTCATAGCCGCGCTTACCGAGGCCAGCATAGCCGCTCCAATCGTCAGTAACGATCAGCGATCCCGGCGCGACGGTGCTCTCGACGAACCCACAGAGCGACTCGGCGCTACGGTCGAGCACGACGGCGAGCCGAACGCGTCCGGCATAGCGTCCGTCTTTCCGGTTGTCGAGCTTGGTGCCCGGCTTTCGATGACGCACCTCGATGGCACAGGAGACGGGAACCTTGTGGTGAACACCACGGCCTTCCCCACGCGTTCGCCCGCCAACCCAGGTTTCGTCCACCTCAACATGGTTCTTGGGCTGTCCACCGATCCTGTCTTGGTTGGGCCGCACCATGCCCGAGCGGAGCTTGTGGAGAATTTGAAAGGCCGTCTCGTAGCGCGAAAGACCAAGTTGCCGCTGAAACTGCACGGCGGACATGCCGGGCGTCTGACTGGCGACCAGATAAGCGGCCCAGAACCAGACGTTCAGCGGAGTGTGGCTACGCTCCATCACTGTTCCCACCGTCAGCCCGGTGTTCTGGCGGCACTTGCGGCAGCGCAGGACGCCAGGGCGGTTTTCAAAGTGGAACGGCTCTCCCGCCGTGCCGCAGTGCGGGCAGGCAAAGCCGTCTCCCCAGCGGGCTTTCTCCAAGTAGGCGGCGCAGGCCGCATCATCGGGGAAAAGTCGCTGGAACTCGGGTAGCGAATGGTGGAATGGGAGATCGGCGCGGTCGAGAACATCCATGGCGCGCTCCCCTATATCCGGTTTGCGCCCATTCTAGCCCTAGTGGGTGTGGGTGTAAACCGGATAGGAAAGGTACGAATATTCAGAACGAGAGGATCGGGTCGAAAAATTCACGTAGTTTGTGAACCCCGACGCGATGGCCTGTGTGAAATTCATTGAGCGATTCCGTCACTCTCAGTCGACTGGCCCGACAATCGCAAATATGCGCCAGCGCCCTCAATTATGTGCTAGCGCCGAAGTCCTTCCAGACATCCGGCTGAACTCATTCCACCGTCACCGATTTCGCCAGGTTGCGCGGCTGATCGACGTCGGTCCCTTTCTGGACCGCGACATGATACGCCAGGAGCTGGACCGGGATGGCGTAAAGTATCGGCGCGACAAAGGGATCGACGGCCGGCAAAGTCACGGTCTCGGCCACATCGGCGCCGAGCGCTTTGATGCCCGCTTCATCGCTCATCAGCACGACGCGCCCGCCGCGGGCCACGACCTCATGCACGTTGGAGGCCGTCTTCTCGAACAGATCGCCTCTCGGCGCCAGCACGATCACCGGCACCGTCTCGTCGACCAGCGCGATAGGGCCATGCTTGAGCTCGCCGGCGGCGAAGCCCTCGGCGTGGATGTACGAGATCTCCTTGAGCTTGAGCGCGCCCTCGAGGGCAATGGGATAGGCCGTGCCACGGCCGAAATAGAGCACCGTTTCGGCCTCCGACAACCAATGGGCCAGGGCCTGCAGATCGTCCTCATGGTGCACCACCTCGGCGGCGCGGGCGGGCACCTCGGTGATCGCGCCGGCAAGCCGCGCCGCTTCGGTGCGGTCGATGGCGCCGCGCGCCTCGGCGAACGCGATCACCAAGCAGGCCAGCGTCACCAGCTGGCACGTAAACGCCTTGGTCGAGGCGACGCCGATCTCGGGCCCGGCGTGGGTTTGCAACACGGTCCCGGCGTCGCGCGCCATGGTGCTCTCGGCGACGTTGACGATGGCGAGCGTGGGCTGGCCGGCCTCACGCGCGAAGCGAAGCGCGGCGAGGGTGTCTGCGGTCTCGCCCGATTGCGAGATGAACACCGAGGCGCTGCTCTCGGGCAGCGGCGCCGCGCGGTAGCGGAACTCGGAGCCGATATCGATCTCGACCGGCAGCCGCGCCACCCGCTCGAACCAGTACTTGGCCACCGCCGCGGCGTAGTAGGAGGTGCCGCAAGCGACGATGGTGAGGCGCGACAGCCCGGCCGGATCGAACGACAGCGCGGGCAGTTGGATGGAGCGATCGGCGGGATGGAAGAAGGTCTTGAGCGTCTCGCCGATGACCGTCGGTTGCTCGAAGATCTCCTTCTTCATATAGTGGCGGTGGTTGCCCTTGCCGATCAACGCCCCGCTCACCGCCGTGGCCGTGACCGCGCGCTCAACCGCTTGACCACCAGCATCGCGCACCTCGGTCCCGTCCCGTGTGAGCACCGCCCAGTCACCATCCTCGAGGTAGGTGATGCGCTCGGTCAACGGCGCGAGCGCGAGCGCATCGGAGCCCAGATACATCGCCTGTTTGCCCCAGCCGATGACGAGCGGGCTACCGCGCCGGGCACCGATCATGACATCATCCGCGCCGGCGAAAATGAGGCCGAGCGCGAAAGCGCCTTCGAGGCGGCTGAGCGCCTGGGCCACCGCCGCCTCGCGCGACAGGCCGTTCTCCAGATAATGGGTGACGAGCTGCGCCACCGCCTCGGTATCGGTATCGGAGGCGAAGACGCGGCCCGCGGCCGTCAACTCGTCACGCAACTCGCGAAAGTTTTCGATGATGCCGTTGTGCACGACAGCGACGCGGTCGGTGCTGTGGGGATGCGCGTTGATCTCGTTGGGCACGCCGTGCGTCGCCCAGCGCGTGTGACCGATACCGATGAGCCCGGCGAGGGGATCGGCGGCGATGAGCTTCTCCAGATTGACGAGCTTGCCCTCGGCGCGGCGGCGCTCGATATGGCCGTTGACCAGCGTCGCGATGCCGGCCGAATCGTAGCCACGATATTCGAGCCGCTTCAGTCCCTGGAGGAGCAGCGACGCCGCTTCGTGCTGTCCGACGATGCCAATGATGCCGCACATGCTTAAGCCGATGCCGTTCTCGCACGGGCCGGGCGCTTGGCTTTTTTGGCCCGGCGGACCGCTTTGGTTTTCCGCGGCTTGGCAGATTTGTGCGCCGGCTTGGCCGCGGGCGTGTTCGCGTTGCGGCGTGCGGCCCAGCCCGGCACGTCCTTTTGTTCGGCGCGCGTGAGGCCGAGCGCGCCTGCCTTCACGTCGCGGCTGATGACGCTGCCCGCGCCGACGACCGCGCCGGCGCCGATCTTGACCGGCGCGACCAGCAACGAGTTCGAGCCGATGAAGGCGCCCGCGCCGATGTCGGTCTCGGATTTTTTCACCCCGTCGTAGTTGCACGTGATGGTGCCAGCGCCGATGTTCGCATCCGGCCCGATTCGGGCATCGCCGATATAGGTCAGATGGTTCACCCTGGCCGCCTTGCCGATCACCGCCTTCTTGACTTCGACGAAGTTCCCGATGCGCGCCTTGGCGCCGATGTCGGCTTCGGGCCGCAACCGGGCAAACGGGCCGACCACGGCGCCCTTGGCGATGCGCGCGCCCTCGATATGGGAAAACGCCCGGATCGTCACGTTGTCGCCGACAACGACGCCGGGGCCGAAGACGACGTTGGGCTCGATCACGACGTCGCGGCCGAGACGGGTATCGAAGGCGAGGATCACGGTGTCGGGATCGACGAGTGTCGCACCGCCCTCCATGGCCCGATCGCGCAGGCGCTCCTGCACCAACGCTTCCGCCACGGCCAAATCGCGGCGCGAGTTGATCCCCATCAATTCCTCGGCCGGCCCCTCGACGATCGCACAACGAAGCTCGCGCTGGCGTGCGAGCCCGACGATGTCGGTGAGATAGTACTCGCCCTGGGCGTTATCCTTCTTCACTGCCGCCACGAGATCGGCGAGCGCATCGGCATCGACTGCCATGATGCCCGAGTTGCAGAGCCCGATGCCACCTTCCGCGGGCGTGGCATCGTCCGCCTCGACGATCGCTTCGAGGTCGCCCTCGGGCCCGATGATGATACGGCCATAGGCGGCAGGCTCATCCGGACGCATGGCGAGAACCGTGAGCGGGGCACCGGCGTGCGCCTCGAGCAGGCGGGTGAGGGTGGCGGGCGACACGAGCGGGGTGTCGGCATAAAGGATCAGAATGTCGCCGGCGAAGCCCTCGAGAGCGCTGCCTGCTGCCTTGACGGCATCCGAGGTCCCAAGCGGCGGGTCCTGCACGACCGGGATCGCCGCAGGCACCAGCGCCGCCACCTCGTCCATGCCTGCACCGGCGACGATCACCGTCCGGTCCGGTGCAAGGGCCGCCACCGTCTCGCTCAGGTAGGCCACCATGGCGCGCCCGGCAAGCGGATGAAGCGCCTTGGGCCGCGCCGATTTCAAGCGCGTGCCCAGGCCGGCGGCAAGAATGAGGGCGGCCAGCGGACGCTCAGACATCACAAGTCCCGAAATTTGTCACGCTACGCCGGTGTGCGGTTGATGCCATTCGGAGGGCTGGCGAAAACCTCACGTCTGTCCAATACTGCATACCCCGTGTCTCCAGCGCGGGCGACATTGCCATAAACGCCTCATCGGAGCCAAGTCACTAAATCTTACGCAATTTTTCACCGCGCAAAACCTGAGTCCCGATCCATGCCGCTTTACGGTACCGCCGTCATCTTCGATCTCGACGGGACCCTCGTCGATACCGCGCCCGATCTGACCGCGGCCTTGAACAAGGTGCTCGACGACGCGGGTCACGGATCGGTGCCCTTGTCCGAGGTGACACACCTCGTCGGTGACGGCGCGCGGGCGCTGGTGGAACGCGGCTTCGATATGGTCGGCGCGCCACTCGCCGGCGTGGCCCTCGAGGCCCAGATCGAGTCCTTCATCGCCTATTACGGCGCGCATCTCGCCGATGAAAGCCGGCCGTATGAAGGCGTTGAAGAGACGCTCCAGGCACTCCACGACGAGGGCGCGCGTCTCGGCGTCTGCACCAACAAGCGCGCGCACTTCAGCCAGCGCCTGCTGGACGAGATCGGCCTGGCGCGTTATTTCGCCGCCATCGCCGGCGGCGACAGCTTGCCGGTCAAGAAGCCCGACCCGCGCCATGTGCTCGCCGCCATCGAATGGGCCGGCGGCCAACCCGAGTGCGCGGTCATGGTCGGTGATAGTCTGAAGGACATGGAGGCGGCGCGCGGCGCGGGCGCGGCGTGTGTTGCCGTCGCCTATGGCTACGGGGCAAACGCCGCAACCCTGGCGGCCGCGGACGCGGTCATTGCTACATTCGCCGAGTTGCCCGGCGTGCTGGCCCGGCTTTCTTGACAGGCCGGAAGGCCGCGGCCTAAATGAGCGCCCGTGCCGCGGGCGATTAGCTCAGCTGGTAGAGCGCTCGTTTCACATGCGAGAGGTCGCTGGTTCAAGTCCAGCATCGCCCACCACCTTAACGGATTGAAATAGCATAATTTTTTAGAGTGGCGCGCCTGGCGGGTAACATATGGGTAACACCGTCACGCCCTAAAGCTCGTGCCCGGACGCCAATTAAGTGACCACCGGAGCCGGGGTTGAGCCCACCTGTAGCGTGGATCAGGACGTGGAATGACACGCCACAATGGCAGCCAGGCCCGCACCAGGCGCGAGAAGAGCAACATCGAGAATTTCAGAAATGCGCGGCGAGGCTGGGCCGATCAGCAGCTCGCTGATTGGCACGGCATACACCGGAACACGGTAACCTCGATCATTCGCCGAGCTTTGGAGGGAAAATGATGCAAGACGCTAAGATAGAAATCCACTTAGTCAACGACAGCGTCATTGAGACGACGAGCCATAATTACAATTACAACGACCGGGGTGTGACGGTCACGGAAATCCTCGAGGGCGACAAGCGGCGGAGGACTTTCTATCCATGGCACCGAATAGCCGACGTCGTCTCCAGAGATTGACCCCGTAACCCCAAGGGCAAGGGGTCACACTCGGGCGCGGTCCGTGGCCACCCCACTCCGCGCCCGTCTTTTTTTAGGACGCATTCAGCACCAGCGCGCGCTGCCCTCTAGCCCTCGTTCTGGCGGTGGGCTTGCTCGCCTGACGCGTTCTGCCGTTCGCTCGCTCCCGTGATCTGTTCGCCGACATCCTGCGCCGCATCGACCGGACCGCCCGCAACGGCTCCGTCAGGCCGACGCCGAGGATGTGGGGCAGGGCTAGGATGCCTGGGTGACCTTGCGCAGCCGCTTGGTCAGCAGCATGAGCATGGAGCGCGTGAACGGGTCGACCTTGGTGAGCCGCCTCTCGAACTCCGCCTTGGTGATCAGCACGCAGGTCGTCGCCTGCTTGGCGATGGCCCGGGCCGAGCGCGGCTGCTCGTCAACGAGCGCCATCTTGCCGAACACCTCGCCGGCGGTGAGGGTATCGACCACGACATCGTTGCCGTCGTCCTTGACGACGATATCGACGGCTCCAGCCTGCACGATATACGCGAAATGCGGCGCGTCGCTCTTTTCGAATATGGTTTGGCCCGCCTTGAAGGACTGCCGATTGAGAACCGCTTCAGCCATGCTCCACCCTGCCTCGATAGTCGGCTCACCGAATTCCAGGATATCCAGTTTAGCGGTAGATCGAGCTTCGCTTCAATTGGTCGCTTGGCGATGGGGCAAACATTCACTCAGCGATCGTTACCCATCGCCCGTTAGCAGCCCGTTGATTAAGTCGGCGCCGTCTGATTCTCTGGTTCCCTGATTTGCAGGGGGATTTGCCGATGGCGATGGGACGGCAGAAGGATGGTCAGGGGGACCTGATGGTGAGCTGGTCGGAGATGCCGCGCTCTCCGGGTCATGTGTTTTATGACCGCTTGCAGTCGGTGCTGATCGAGGGCGGCTTCGACGCCTTTGCCGAGGCGAGCTGCCGGCCTTATTACGCGGCCCGGATGGGCGCGCCCTCGGTGCCGCCCGGGCGCTATTTCCGGATGCACCTGGTGGGCTACTTTGAGGGCATCGACAGCGAGCGCGGTCTGGAGTGGCGCTGCTCGGACTCGCTTTCGCTGCGGGCGTTCCTGCGACTGGGGAGCCGTGATCGGGTACCGGACCATTCCTGGCTGTCACGGAGCCGCACGCGCCTGCCCCATGAAGTCCACGCGGCGGTCTTCGACTGGGTTCTGGTGCTGATCGCCGAGGCGGGGCTGATCAAGGGCGAGCGCATCGGCGTCGATGCCTCGACCATGGAGGCCAACGCGGCGCTGCGGAACATCGTGCGGCGCGACAACGGCGAAGGCTACCGGGAGATGCTGGAGCGCCTGGCCCGGGAAAGCGGGGTCGAGACACCCACGGCCGAGGACCTGGCGCGTCTGGACCGGAAGCGCAAGGGCAAGAAGCTTTCCAACACGGATTGGGTTTCGAAGAGCGACCCCGAGGCCAAGATCACCAAGATGAAGGACGGCACGACGCATCTGGCCTACAAGCCCGAGCACGCGGTGGATCTGGACACCGGCGCGGTGGTGGCGGCCGAGCTGCACCCGGCCGATGAGGGCGACACCACGACGCTTTCCAAGACCCTGGCGAAGGCCGAGGCAAACCTCGAGGCGGTGGATGCGGCACCGACATCGGAGGACCCGGCTGAATGTGTCGCCGACAAAGGTTATCACTCACGGGCGGTCTTGAGGGCTCTGAACGACAGTCCCTGGAAGACCCGGATCGCGGCGCCCAAGCAGACCGGCTTTTCGCGCTGGCACGGTGATGAGGCGGCGCGGCGCGCGGTCACCAATAACCGTGCGCGGCTCAAGTCCGGGGTCGCCCGCGAGGCCTTCAAGCTGCGCGCCGAGATCGTCGAGCGCTGCTTTGCCCACAACCTCGATCGTGGCGGCATGCGACGAACCTGGCTGCGCGGGCGAGAGTAATGTGCACAAGCGATACCTGCTCCACGTCGCCGGCCACAATCTATCGTTACTGATGCGCCAGCTCATCGGCGCCGGCACCCCGCGGGAGGCCGTGGCGGGCGGATATGGCGGTATTTTCGTTCTGCTCACGCCCACCGGGGCCATGCTGGTGGCACGGGGGGGCTCGCAAAGCGGCCAGACGGCTTTCGCCGCCGCATTCCTCATCTGGGAGTGAGAGCCGGAAAAAGCCACTTAATCAACGGGCTGTTAGGGCCAAAACACGAGCCCGACCGGTGGAATATCCTCGCGGATTGCCCGCCCGATGACCGTGGTGCCGGCGAAGAACAGCATCGTGAAGATCAGCAACACATACGCCACCCAGATGTGGCGGCTGACGAAACTCCCGCTTTCCGGGGGGAGAGAAACCGGACGGTCGGACATGGAACAGCGTCTCGTGAATCGGGTGCCGAGGGGACCGGGGCCTATGGCGAGTTTGACGCACCGCCGCAGGATGGCATCGTTGCTGAGCGCTAAGGCGTCCGGTACTCTAGCAGGTGATGGGTGTGTCGGTGCGCTTGGTGAGCGTTTAGGGATCGGCAAAGTCTAGAGAGGACGTCAAATCACGTGGTTGCCGAAGTCGAGCGCGTGCATTACCCGGTCGACACCGTGATCTTCCGGGAGGGCGACGAGGGCGAGCGGGTCTTCATCATCGAGACCGGCCTCGTCGAGATCACCAAGGTCATCAGTGGCACCGCCGTCACCTTGGGCGCTTTGTCCGACGACGATATCTTCGGCGAGTTGTCGACGCTCGCTGAAGGGCCGCGCATGGCGACGGCGGTGAAGGACACGGTGTGTCTCGTCATCCCCGAATCCGAGATTCGGCAGAGGCTCGAACGCTCCAATGCGTTCACACGGGCGATGGTCCGCATCATGGTCAGGAACATTCGCACGGTGACGTCGCGGATTGTAGCGTAGGAGCAGTCAACCCCGTAGTTTGCCCTCTACGTGGGCATTCAGGGTGTCTGACGTCAGCGCCTTTGGGACAAATTGAGATAATTGCATGATGGAGGATTTCTGGCTCATCGTAGTGACCGAAGGGAACGAAGATGAGACTGAAATCAATGAGCAAGAACGACCCGGCGGATGGAACGGTTCGGGATATTCGCCGCAAGACACGCAAGCAGTATACGGCTGAGGAGAAGATCCGGATCGTGGTGTCGGGCCTGCGCGGCGAGGAGAGCATCGCCGCCTTGTGCCGCCGCGAGGGCATCGCCGAGGGTCTGTATTACAGCTGGTCGAAAGAGTTTTTGGAAGCGGGCAAGAAGCGGCTCGCCGGCGACACCGGGCGCCAAGCGACCTCGGGCGAGGTTAAAGGCCTGCGCCAGGAGATGCGCGACTTGAAGGAGTTGGTCGCCGAACTTTCGCTGGAGAACCGGCTTCTCAAAAAAAACATGATCGGGCATGGGGGAGACGAGGAATGAGGTATCCCGCATCCGAGAAGCTGGAGATCATCCGCCTGGTCGAGCAGTCCCACCTGGGCGTCGGGTCCACTTTGGACAAGCTGGGCATTCCGAAGACCACCTTTTATCGCTGGTACGATCGCTTTCTGGCCTTTGGCGACGCCGGTCTTGAGGATCGCAACAGCAGCCCAGGCCGGGTGTGGAACCGGATCCCGGATGATGTCCGGGGGCAGATCATCGATCTTGCCCTGGAGGAGACGCAACTGTCGCCCCGGGAACTGGCCGTCAGGTTTACGGACACCAGGGGCTACTTTGTCTCGGAAGCCTCGGTTTACCGGCTTCTCAAGGCCCACGACCTGATCACAAGCCCCGCTTTCGTGGTCATCAAGGCAGCCGATGAGTTCCGCGACAAGACCACGGCGCCGAACCAGCTGTGGCAGACCGACTTCACCTATCTCAAGGTCATCGGCTGGGGCTGGTTTTACCTGTCGACCATCCTGGACGACTATTCCCGCTACATCATTGCTTGGAAGCTCTGCACCAACATGACGGCGGACGATGTGACGGCAACACTGAAGTTGGCGCTAGAAGCCTCAGGCTGCAATCGCGCCAATGTCGTCCACAAGCCGAAGCTGCTCAGCGACAACGGCTCGTCCTATATCTCCGGCGATCTGGCTGAATGGCTCGAGGACCACGGTATGGATCACGTTCGGGGCGCACCGTATCACCCGCAAACCCAGGGCAAGATCGAGCGCTGGCATCAAACGCTGAAGAACCGGATCCTGCTTGAAAATTATTATCTCCCCGGCGATCTCGAAAACCAGATCAGCGCCTTCGTCGATCACTACAACAACCAACGCTACCACGAGAGCATCGGCAACGTAACTCCAGCCGACGCCTACTTTGGACGCCACACCGCCATCATCGAAAAGAGAAAAAAAGATCAAAAAACTGACCACCCAAAACCGCCGCTTGAACCATCAAAGCCAAGCGCTTAACATCAAACAAAGATGAGCCAGATCCTCCCTATGAAACACGCTCAACAGTCCCATTTGTTTTGATGACGGACAGATGCGCCCATCCACGCGGCGATGAGCAATGTCATTGGACGGGTGCGTACCTCGTGACGATACTTTGTGCGCGATGCTGCCGTGTTCAATCTGCCCGGTGAGAGGAACGAGCCATGAATCGACGTCTTTTGCGGGACATTACCCAGGCTGAGATCGAGACTTATGACCGTGACGGTGTGGTTCATCTGCCCGGCATCCTCGATCAGGAGTGGGTCGAGCGCATGCGCACCGCGATCGACCGCGCGCTCGAAACACCCGGGCCACGCGGCTTCGATCTCAACGACGGCAACGCGACGGGCCGCGCGGCCTACGATACCTTCATGTGGACCCGCGATGCCGATTTTCGCGCCTTCGTCTTCGAAACACCGCTAGCGCAGATGGCAGCCGCGATCATGCAGTCACCGGTGGCGCACCTGCTGTGGGATTTCTTCATCGTCAAGGAGCCGAACACCTCGCAAAAGACCGACTGGCACCAGGACATGCTCGCCAACCCGGTCAAGGGTCCGCACTGCTGCGGCACGTGGCTCTCGCTCGACGAGGTGACGCTCGACAGCGGCGCCGTCCATTACATTCGCGGCTCGCACCGCTGGGGCCGCTATTTCAGTCAGCCCATGACAATGGAATACGCCATGCAGGACGAGGCACCCAGAGGTCCTGACCGTCATACCGAACCATGGTTCGAGGACATGCCGGACTTCGATGAACTCCGAAAGTATTACGGGAAGGACATCGTCCATTTCGACGTCCAGCCAGGCGATGTCGTCGCGCACCAGCTTTTGACTCTGCACTGGGCGCCGGGCAACTTCAGCAACCGTCGGCGGCGGATGGTTGCTCCGCGCTGGGTGGGCCAGGATGCCGTGTTTGCCGGCCGCACCAACACGTTCTACACCGATACCCTGCAGCCGCCCTGGGACCCAGGCCTGAAGGACGGCGATCCGTTTCCGGCCGATCATCACCTCTATCCCCAAGTCTGGCCCAAGCGTATGGGCATAGCGCTACAGAACGCAGCTGAATAAGACGCGCGGTTGCAAGGGAGACATCAACTCCCTGTATTCCTCACTGAATGAACCGGCTTCGCGGCGTGATAAGCGGGCATTTGGCTGCCTGGGTCGACAGGCCGTGGGCGAATCGGATAGGGAAATCAGGATGCGCGTGGGCTGGAAACGGCGTAATACCAACGGCACTAATTATTGACCTGAAATCGCCCAATCTCTCATTCCGATGGACATGATCGTCTCGGGCTGGTCGATTAGTTTGTTCCAGGCTTGGCAACCGGCCTCGATGATGGCGTCGTAATCTTCGAAGACGCGGTTAGAGAGCCAATTCTGGCGGAGGTATTGCCAGATGTTCTCGACCGGGTTCAGCTCGGGCGAGCGCGATGGCAGCAGGATGATGGTGAGGTTCTTGGGGACCTTGAGCTGGTCGGTGCTGTGCCACCCGGCGCGGTCCATCAGGACGACGCCATGGGCCTTGGCGGCGACGTTGCAGCTGATCTCGTCGAGATGCATCTGCATGGCGGCTGTGTTGGCGAAGGGGAGCATGAGAGCGGCACCCTTGGCTCCCATGGGACAGATTGCGCCAAAGAGGTAGGCGTTCGTGTAGCGCTGATCGGCGGGCAGGCGTGGCCTTGTTCCCTTCTTCGCCCAAATGCGCACACGCCCGTTCTTCTGTCCCAGCCTGGCCTCGTCTTGGAACCAGATCTCGACCCGCTTGGTCTTGGGCAGACCGGCTAGGTGGGCAGCGAGCGTGCGGGGGAAGTTTTTTTGAACGCCTCGATCACCCGCTGGTCCTGCTTGGGGTGCTGCGGCCGGGCGCTGATGTGGGAGAAGGACAGCGCGACGAGAAGGTCGGAGATCGCCCGCTCGCTATAGATCACGCCAAAGCGTTCTTCGATCACCCGTTTCAGGTCAACCCGCCGCCAGCGAACCACACCGTCAATCTTTGGATCGGGGCCCGTTTCGACGATCACCGACAGTTCGCCCATCTGCTCGTCGGTCAAGAGCCGGGGGCGGCCCGCACCGGGACGGTTCTTCAAGCCGTCTGCCCCTTCATCGTTGAAGCGGTGCGCCCAGTCTCTCAGCGTCTGGCGATCCATGCCGCCGACCTTAGCGGCTTCCGCTCGGCTCATGCCGTCGTAAACCGCCGCCAAGGCCAAAAGCCGGCGAACTTGGCGGGGATCGCGACTGTGCTTGGCCAAACACCGGAGCTCAATGCTGTCGTAGTCGTCCCGAAGAGCAATGCATACTGACATGGCGAATCTCCTTCGCCAGCCTTGAATCACATCCAGCCCAAAAAGGGAATCCCTTGCGAGTCAGAATTTTGCGCCGTTGGTATAATCCCTGCCCTGGTTAAGCCCCACCGAGTAGGGAGCTGCTAAAAAACCCCCGGCAGCCGGGCTGCCGAGGGTTCGATCGTGGAAGGGATGCGCCTTTTGGGCTAGGCGGCCTTTTGGCGCTCCCGGCTCGCGAACATGGCGTGACGGGGATAGACGTCCTGGGGCAGATCGAGCTCCATCGCCTCCCAGACCGCATCCCACGACTCCCACAGCCGGTCACGCACGACCCGGGTGGTCTCCATGAAACGCTCGCGCTGCTCCTGGGTCTTGCAGAAGCGGCGGGCCAGGCTCTTGCCTTCCTCCATATGCTCGGTGTCGCCCTCGATATGGATGATGAAGATGGCGAGTTCCTCCTCGCTGAAGCCGTAGTACTTCATCAGCGGCGGATAAAGGCGTTCATAGAAGGCGGGCAGGGTCGATTCACCGCCGAGCATGCCGGCTGCCATCGCCAGCGCGCCTTCCTCCCTGATGCCGAAGGTCACCAGGTCCTCGAACGATTCCTCGAGCTTGGGATGCGCCCGTAGGCGATTGTGCGTGTTGAAGGTCTCGACCTCGTCGCGATCGTAGCCGCAGGCCTCGGCAAACTCCTGCGCCAGCACGTAATGCGCGGCGTGACCGCAGCGGTCCTCGGTCTCCTCGTCGATCAGGTTCTCCATGATCGATTCACGCGCGCCCTGCGGCATATTGTGCATGAGCGCCGCACCGATATTGCGCACCGCGTGGTTGAACCAGAACAGCATCTGGTAGGCCATCTTCTGGACCTGCTCGCGCGAGTATTCGCCGCGCTCGAGCCGGTCAAAGAACGGATGGTCCACCGGCACGTGCTCGTTCACCATGGCCATGACGCCGTCGACGAACTCATCGGGCGTCATGTCCTCATATCGCTTGTGCATTGCCATAGCCGTCTTTTCCCCTCGCAAAGCTAGATCAATCGTAATCAGGTGCCGATTGTACGTCGCCTCGATGAGCCGATCCAGCCCCCGCTTGGCGCCCATGCCGCGTGCAAGCGGGCGAACCCGGCATGAACGCCTTCGTCGGGGCTTGCGGGTTTCGGCGCGAGGATGTAGAGGACGCCAATCGGGAGGGCCGGCTTAACAGCCCGTTGATTAAGTCGGCGCCGTCTGAATTCTCTGGTTCCCTGATTTGCAGGGGGATTTGCCGATGGCGATGGGACGGCAGAAGGATGGTCAGGGGGACCTGATGGTGAGCTGGTCGGAGATGCCGCGCTCTCCGGGTCATGTGTTTTATGACCGCTTGCAGTCGGTGCTGATCGAGGGCGGCTTCGACGCCTTTGCCGAGGCGAGCTGCCGGCCTTATTACGCGGCCCGGATGGGCGCGCCCTCGGTGCCGCCCGGGCGCTATTTCCGGATGCACCTGGTGGGCTACTTTGAGGGCATCGACAGCGAGCGCGGTCTGGAGTGGCGCTGCTCGGACTCGCTTTCGCTGCGGGCGTTCCTGCGACTGGGGAGCCGTGATCGGGTACCGGACCATTCCTGGCTGTCACGGAGCCGCACGCGCCTGCCCCATGAAGTCCACGCGGCGGTCTTCGACTGGGTTCTGGTGCTGATCGCCGAGGCGGGGCTGATCAAGGGCGAGCGCATCGGCGTCGATGCCTCGACCATGGAGGCCAACGCGGCGCTGCGGAACATCGTGCGGCGCGACAACGGCGAAGGCTACCGGGAGATGCTGGAGCGCCTGGCCCGGGAAAGCGGGGTCGAGACACCCACGGCCGAGGACCTGGCGCGTCTGGACCGGAAGCGCAAGGGCAAGAAGCTTTCCAACACGGATTGGGTTTCGAAGAGCGACCCCGAGGCCAAGATCGCCAAGATGAAGGACGGCACGACGCATCTGGCCTACAAGCCCGAGCACGCGGTGGATCTGGACACCGGCGCGGTGGTGGCGGCCGAGCTGCACCCGGCCGATGAGGGCGACACCACGACGCTTTCCAAGACCCTGGCGAAGGCCGAGGCAAACCTCGATGCGGTGGATGCGGCACCGACGTCGGAGGACCCGGCCGAATGCGTCGCCGACAAAGGTTATCACTCACGGGCGGTCTTGAGGGCTCTGAACGACAGTCCCTGGAAGACCCGGATCGCGGCGCCCAAGCAGACCGGCTTTTCGCGCTGGCACGGTGATGAGGCGGCGCGGCGCGCGGTCACCAATAACCGTGCGCGGCTCAAGTCCGGGGTCGCCCGCGAGGCCTTCAAGCTGCGCGCCGAGATCGTCGAGCGCTGCTTTGCCCACAACCTCGATCGTGGCGGCATGCGACGAACCTGGCTGCGCGGGCGAGAGAATGTGCACAAGCGATACCTGCTCCACGTCGCCGGCCACAATCTATCGTTACTGATGCGCCAGCTCATCGGCGCCGGCACCCCGCGGGAGGCCGTGGCGGGCGGATATGGCGGTATTTTCGTTCTGCTCACGCCCACCGGGGCCATGCTGGTGGCACGGGGGGGCTCGCAAAGCGGCCAGACGGCTTTCGCCGCCGCATTCCTCATCTGGGAGTGAGAGCCGGAAAAAGCCACTTAATCAACGGGCTGCTAAGACGCCGTCGCATCTCGAAGAGGCGCTCGAGGACATCGCGTGGAAGACGAGATCTCTGAACCAAAGCCCAAACTCACCCGCTCGACGGTGCCGCGCGCGGTGCGCCGTTGGCGGCGGCGGTTGATGGCCGCGTGGGCGCTCGGCTTGGGTGGTGCGGCGCTCGCGGCCATCGGCTATGACGCCGCGGACGATTCCTTGGGCACGGCGGGTCTGGTGATCGCCGGATTGGGGTTCCTTGCCGTATTCGCGGTCCAGGCCCTCGCCGGCTGGTCCACGCTCAAGGCGGGGCGCGCCGGACCCGCAAACCCGAATGACGCCCGTCAGCGCGACGAGGATCATCGGTAGCGTGGCCGAGGCGGATGGGGGTGGGCTGAGCCCCGCATCCCAAGCGCCTGCAAATCGTGGATTCCGGAGGGCGCCTGCGCGGAGAGCCGCGGGCTGTGCATCGGGCCCTGGATGCGCGACGGCTTCTAGGGCACCAGGATTGTCGAGCCCGTCGTCTTGCGCCCTTCGAGCGCGCGGTGCGCCTTGGCCGCATCCTTGAGCTTGAAGCGCTGGTTGATATTGACCTTGACCACGCCGGAGCGGACGACCTTGAAGACGTCGCGCGCCGTCGCCTCGAGCTCCTCGCGCGTGTAGGTGTAGTCGAGCAGGCCGGCGCGGGTGAGGAATAACGACCCCTTCACGCCGAGGACGCCTGTGTTGAACGGCTCGACGGCGCCCGAGGCTTGACCGAACTGCACCATCAGGCCGCGGCGCTTCAGGCAGTCGATCGACTGCATGAAGGTGTTCTTGCCGACGCCGTCATAGACCACCGGCACGCCCTCGCCTTTGGTGATCTCCTTGACCCGCTGGACGAAGTCCTCGCGCTTGTAGTTGATCGGATAGGTGCAGCCGTGGCGCTTGGCGATTTTCGCCTTGGCTGGGCTGCTCACCGTGCCGATCACCTTGGCGCCGAGGTGCCTGGCCCATTGGCAGGCGATCAGGCCCATGCCGCCCGCCGCGGCGTGCCACAGAATGGTTTCGCCCTTCTTGACCGGGTAGGTACGGCGCAGGAGATACTGGGCCGTCATGCCCTTGAGATAGATCGCCGCCGCCTTCTCGAAGCTCAAGTCCTTGGGGATGTGAATCAGGATCTCGGCCGGCAGGTTGCGCTGCTCGGCGTAGGAGCCAAGCGGGCCGAGGGCGTAGACCACCCGGTCGCCGACCTTTATGTTGCGCACCCCCCAGCCGAGGGCGTCCACCACGCCGGCGCCTTCGAGGCCGAGGCCGACCGGAAACGAGGAGGCGGAAAACCACGCGGAACCGAGACCCGAGCGAAAGTAACAGTCGACGAAGTTGACGCCGATCGCCTTTTGCGTGATACGCGCCTCGCCGGGACCCGGATCGCCGACCTCGACATCGACCAGCTTGAGCACGTACGGTTTGCCGGTTTTGAACATTTGCACAGCTTTTGGCATAAAGAAGGCCCTCCCCCTTGTCGCTCGCCTTGGCGGCGGCTCATCTGAGCGCGAATAAGCGCCAATCTCACCCAGCCGGTACTCTACCTGATGGCACTCCGGAGCGAAATCCAACAGGCCCGTCCGCCGCACGGCAAGACGGCCGCCAACATCACGCGGCCGGGGCCCGCGCCATGAATCCGGTTTTATGGGGTCTCGTCGCCGCGCTCGGCTTCGGCCTCGCCAATTTCATCGCGCGGCTCTCCGCGCGCGCCATCGGACCGTCCAATTCGCTGCTGGGCAGCATGGTCTTCGGCCTGATCGGCCTCAGTCTCACCATGTGGGTGTGGCAGGACTTCGTCCCCTGGCACGCGGAGGCGCTACTCTCGATCATCGCCGCCGGCATCGGATTCATGATCGCCGAGCTTCTGTTCTATGTGGCGCTCAATCGTGGACCGGTGTCCATCGCTGCGCCGATCTCCTCGTGTTTTCCGGTTTTCGTCGTGGCCGGCGCACTGATGCTCGGGATTTTCCCCACCGGTCTGCAATGGGCCGCAATGGCAGGGACGATGGTGGGCGTTCTGATCGTGGCGCGCACGGGCCGCGAGGCGACCCAGGTCGGCGCCCCAGCGGGACAAGGCCCCTATCCCACCGTATTCCTCAGCCTCGGTTCGGCGGCGATCGGCTCGGCCGCGCTCCTCATTGCCAGAGCGGCCTCAGCCGTTTATGGCGAAGTTCAGGCGATGGCGTTCATTCGCATCGTCAATTTTCTCGCGCTTTTCGTGTTCATGGTGGCCGCGCGGCGGCGGTTCAGGCTGCCGCTGCGGTGGTGGCCGGTGCTGGCGCTTCAGGGATTGCTCGATGTGGGCGCTTTCGTCGCCTTACTTAGCGGATTGGCCGGTGAAGGCGCGGCGTTGGCGGCGGTCGCCACCGCGCCTTATGCCGTAATCACCGTCCTGCTCGCTCTCGTTTTCCTCAAGGAGGGCGTCCCGGCCAAGCAGTGGGCCAGCATCTCGCTCGTCGCGGTCAGCGTGGCCGTACTAGCCTATGTGGGATAACGAGGAGACCGGGCCTCGATCACCCGGCCGCCGCACGCTGGCGGCATTGCGTAATGCAAAACCATTGCGGACCATGCGATAGGCGGAGGTTGGTTTCGTGCCCGTAGAGGTTCCGTCATGAGCCCCGTCCTGTGGGGCCTGACAGCCGCGTTTGTCCTCGGCATTTCCGATTTCATCGCGCGGCTGACCTCACGCGCGATCGGGCCCTCCAATTCGCTCCTGGGCACTCTGATCTTCGGCCTCATCGGCTTGAGCGTGGTCGCGGTCGTCTGGGAGGAGATATTCATTTGGCAGGCGGAGGGACTAATCGCGGTGATCGCATCGGGTATCGGTCTGATGGTCGCGCCGCTTCTGTTCTACGCCGCCCTCAACCGCGGACCAGTTTCGGTAGCCGCGCCGGTCGGGTCCAGCTTTCCCGCCTTCGTCGTGGCCGGGGCGGTGGCTCTCGGCGTTTACCCGACCGGGCTTCAATGGGCCGCCATGGCGGGAACCATGGCCGGCGTTTGGGTGGTAGCGCGTACCGGCCGCGAGGCCACCCAAGCCGGCGCCCCCGCCGGTCAGAGCGTTCTGTGGACCGTGCTTCTGAGCATCGGGGCGTCTGTCGTCGTCGCCGCAGGCCTCCTCGTCGCCAGGGAGGCCGCGGCGATCTATGGCGAGTTCCAATCGGCGTGGCTCATTCGCGCCGTCAGCCTGCTCGCGCTGCTGCTGTTCATGGCGGGCGCGCGGCGGCCGTTGAGGTTGCCGGTCCGTTGGTGGCCGGCACTGGCGCTTCAAGGCCTGCTCGAGGTCGGCGGTTTCGTCGCGCTGCTGACCGGCCTGGCTGGAACAGGTGCGGCACTGGCGGCGGTCGCGAGCGCACCTTTTGCCGTCGTCACGGTGCTGCTTGCGCGCTTTTTTCTCAAGGAGGGCGTCCCAGCCAAGCAGTGGGGCGGTATCCTTATCGTCGTCGCCAGCGTCGCCGCTCTCGCCTACGTGGATTGAGGCCGGGCCCGCGCCTCAGTTTCCCGCCACAACACCCGTGCTTTTCGCCCCGGCGCGCGAAGGCAACGTCTGGGCAGGATCGACGATCCAGGCCAAAACATCGCGCCACACCACGCCCCCCTGCAGATCGCGGAGCAGCATGTGATAGCCGTCACGGTACGTCACGACATCGCGGGGTCCTGTGAGCTGGCTCAGCATGAGTTCGGTCGGGCCGCGGTCAATGAGTTCGTCATGCGCACCGTAGAGAATAAGGCTTCGGTGGCGAAGGCGGGGCGCGGCGGTGAGCGCGGCGTCCATGAGGTTGACCAGGCCGTAAACGGCATCGATGCGCGTCTCCTTGATCACCAGTGGGTCACGCGACAACGCGCGCAGCATTTCGGTGTTGTCGGACGGCGTGACTTTCATGCCCCGAGCCGACACTGGCAGCGCCGGCATGAGATGCGTGGTGAGCCAGAGCGAAGCTCGGTAAATGGGGTTCATCGTCTCGCGCCCGCGCACCGCCGGCGCCACGAGGACAAGCCGTGCATGCGCCGGCAGCGGCGGGCTCGTGTGATCAGCCGAGACCCCCGCTGTTGCGGCCGCCATGACGACCGCACCGCCCATGCTGGTCCCGAGGACGATGAGAGGAAGCTCGGGGTGGCGCCGCTCGATGAGGTTGACGACGGTGCGGAGATCGTGAATGAGCGCCGTCGTCCCGGGCCAGATGCGCGGCTCCGCCGTCGCGCCGAACCCCCTTTGATCATAGGCATAGATGAGGACGCCCCGTTCCGCCCACCAAGCCGCCGGTCGGGCGAACGCGTTGCTGTAATCGTTGAAACCGTGCAGCGCGAGGATCACGGCGCGGGGATCGGCGGTCGGTCGCCACACCTGATAGGGCAGCCGGGTGCCATCGGCAGTGATGAAATACTCGTCGGTCAGCGCAGGCTCGCGGATCGGTGGCCCGATGTCCTGATGGCGCGGCACACAGGCGCCGAGACCGATCACCGTCGCGAGGACGAGGAGCGCGCTCAGGGGCCTGCTTCCCCTCGTGGTCTGCCACATGCCGAATGCCTCGTTGTGCGTTGGGTGCGTGACAGAGTTTATCGGGGTGCGTGTCACTATTTCAACGCGGTGAGGTTGACGGCGCTCCGGGCAAACGATCGTCCGTTTCTCGTGCTATAAGATTTCCGCATTTAACGTAACTGCCCAGGTAGGTCTGGGCCTATCAGGCGGCGCGGAGACGAGCGATCAGGATTTCGGGATTTTCCATGAGCGCGGGAATGATGTTCCAGCCCTTTTTTTTGGCGGTCGAGATGAAGCCGCGGATGGTCGCGAAGTCGTTCGCCCCTTGTTCGGATCGGAAGCCGCCGGAGATTTTCTGCTTGAGCTTCGCCATGCGCACGTCCTGCTCAGCCTGATTGTTGGTGAAGGGCACGGCGAGGTTGGCGAGGAAGCGTAGCGCGTCTTCCTTGCGCGCCTGAAGACGTAGGAGAAGGTTGTGGCCGGTGCGGCGCGGCTTGCGTCCACGGCGCTTGGCCTGGCCCTCGGCCGGTGCGGGGCCGAGCGGGGGCTGGGCCTCGTGAAAGCGGATGCCCTCGGCCGTGATGGCGTCCCACCATCGTCGGAAGCCTTCGACGAGGCTCGGTTGCAGCGCCACGCCCCGCTCCCGGGCGAGGTTTGCCGCGTGGCAGGCACGGCGGAGCAGCCTTTGCATCTTGCGCGCCCAGCCTTCCTTCTCGATCTCGATCAGGGCTTGCAACTCTCGAAGGTGATGGGCGTTGCACAGCGCATGGTCCACGCCTTGCGTCGTGAAGTACGGCTTCCAGTGGTCGTGCACGACGATGCCGGCGACGCCATCGAGCAGGCTGCCGCGCCCGGCCGAGACCCGGTGGAAGGTCAGCCCGGCACTCGAGGCGACGTGCAGCCATTGGGTCCGCCCGCCGACCCGCAAGCCGGTCTCGTCCATGTGCTTGACCGGCGCCGATTTCACCAAGTCGCGGATCACCTCGACGACGCCTTCGAAGCGCCGGGCGCGGCTTCGGCCCATCCGCGCGACGGTCGCCGGAACCAGGGCGACGGCGAACAGATCCGCCATCAACTCGGCCAGACGATCTTCGGGCAAGAGCTGGTAGTGCGACAGGTAGACCACCATGGCCCCGATCCGCGCGCCATACCGCACCGGGCCGGTGACGCCAGCGGGAAAGGCGGCCCTGGTTTGCCTGCCACATCGCCCGCAACGGCAACGATGCGCCCGATGCTCCATGACCACCAGGGGCCGGGGCTCGGGCAGATCGAAAACCTGGCGGGCGCCATGGCCGGTGGACATCTCCGGCGTCAATCCCGAACCACAGTTCGGGCAGGTCTCGGGATAATGATCGGTAATCGCGTCGGGTTCGGCGACTTGGCGCAGGGTCTCGCCCTCGTGGCCCTTCTGCCCGCCCGGCTTGCGGCCCGACTTCTCGCGCAGGCTCCCGGTGCGCCGCCGCTTCTGCTTCCCCGCCGGCGGCTTGCTCAGTCCATCGCTGGACGGCGGCTTGCCGCTGTTGGTGCTGTTCAAGCCGAGCCGGCGCTCGAGTTCGTCGAGCCGTGCCGCCAGAGACAGCACCAAATCGATCAGTTCGTCTTTCGACAAGAGGGCAAGGGCTTTACGATTCATTGGATTCTTGAATCGCATCACCCCCTGCTTGTCAATCAAAACCTAGGCATTCAGTCCATCAAACCTACAAAATCTGCCCGTCCGTCCTATCCAGCCGCTCGGCCATCGGCTACCTGGGCAGTTACCATTTAACAGAGCCCGCAGCCGAGGCCCGCAGCTTGAGACTCGCGATGACAGACCTTGCAGACGAAAAGCTGATCCATCTGTTTACCACGCCGGTCCTCAAATATGTCTGGCCGGACAGCGACGAGCTCAACGCGGAGCTAAGCAAAACGATCCTCGCCCACAAGCGCAAGAGTGCGGGGACCGCCTACAGCGCCAGCGGAGGCTGGCAATCGAACGAGGATTTCCAGACCTGGTCGGGCGAGCCCGGCCGCATCATCATGCAGCGCGTCGCCGACTTGGTGCGCCATGCCAGCCGGGAGATCTATGCGACCTACCGCAGCGAAGAGCGCAACCAGTGGACGATCTCGCTGTGGGCCAATGTCAACCGCAAGGGCCATTACAACAAGAACCACGTTCACGCCGGGGCGACCTGGTCCGGCGTCTACATCGTCGATTCGGGAAACTCGGGCACGGAACCCTTCAACAGCGGCATGCTGGCGCTGATCAATCCCAATCTCGCGGCGACGATGAGCTTCTACCGCAACGCCATCCCGATGCGCTACAGTGTCCACTCCGAGCCCGGGCTAATGCTCGTGTGGCCCGGCTATCTGATGCACATGGTGCATCCCCATCTCGGCCGCCGCGCGCGCCTCTCGATCTCGTTCAACATCCGCAAAAACCCCTACCCCTAGCGCCCCCTCTTCCACGCCCGCACTACGCGAGTAGCTCGCGCACGCGTCCTCGCACATAGGACAGCACGTCGCGCTCGAACCACGGGTTGTCCGTGAGCCATCGATTGTTGTGCCACGACGGATGGGGCAGCGGCAGATAACGCGGCAGATAGTCGCGCCAGCGCCCGACGGTTTCTGTCAGCGTCCGTCCGCACGCTTGTCCCAGATAATAGCTTTGCGCATAGCGCCCGATCGTGAGCACGAGATCGAGGGCAGGCAGCTGGGCGAGCAGCCGCTCGTGCCACAGCGGGGCGCATTCGGGCCGTGGCGGCAGATCGCCGCCCGCACCCTTGCCGGGGTAGCAGAACCCGTGGGGGACCACCGCGATACGCGGATCGCCATAAAACATCTCGCGGTCGATGCCGAGCCAGGCGCGCAGGCGATCGCCGCTGGCATCGTTCCAGGGAATGCCGGTCTGGTGCACCTTGAGGGCGGGCGCCTGACCCGAGATGAGCAGCCGCGCCCGGGCATCGGCCACGACGATGGGCCGGGGCCCGAGCGGCAGGTGCGCCTCGCAGACGCGGCAGGCACGAATCTCGGCGAGCAGGGTTTCGAGGTCTTCGGCGGGGGCGGGCATGATGAGGCCGAGCGAATGGAGAGTAGCGTTCACCGGCATTGTGCCGGGTTCCGCCGCCCCGGTCGATGGCTTGGCATCGCCGCTAATGAAAATCGTGCGAGGGGAAGGTGATCTCCTTGGCGTAGTGGCGCGGGTGGCGAAAACCGATGATGCGTGGGATGCGCGCCGGGCGCGGTCGCACCGTCGGCCCAATCTCTCCGCGCGCCAGCTCGTCGATCAAACCGGAGAGATCGATCAACTTATCGGCGATGACGTGGATGACCAGGCCCTCGCGCTCGACCTTGCCCGTGACGGCAAGCAGCCGCGAGCGCAGCACCTCCTTGCGGTAACGCTCGAACAGCTTGGGCCAGACGACGAGGTTGGCGATATCGGTCTCGTCCTCGATGGTGATGAAGATGACGCCCGAGGCGGTGCCCGGGCGTTGGCGGCACATCACGAGGCCGGCGACGCTCACCCGGGCGCCGGGCGGGACCGCGCCGAGCCGCTCGTTCGGAACCAAGCCATCGGCCGCCAGACGGAGGCGCAGCAAGGCCAGCGGGTGGCGCTTGAGGCTCAGCCTGAGCGCGGCATAATCGCTGATTACCTCGGTCCCGAGCGGCATGACGGGCAGCTCGGCCGCAGGCTCGGCTCCCTGCTCGCTCGATCCTCGGCCCGCGTCCCCGGAGGCCCGCGCATCCGCCGCGGCGAACAGCGGCAGCGGTGTGGGCCCGAGCCCCTCGACCGCCCACAAGGCCTTGCGGCGCGTGAGCCCGAGTGAGCCGAAGGCATCGGCCGCAGCGAGCCGGGTGAGCACGGCCGCCTCGATCCCGCTCCGCCGCCATAGGCCCGCCACGTCCGGATAGCCCGCGCCGCGCGCCGCCACCAGCGCCTCGGCATGGGACTCGGCCAAGCCCTTGATCTGACGGAAGCCCAAGCGCAGCACGAAGCGCTTGTCCCGGGCGGTGCGCCAATTCGCCGCGCCCATCTTGCCCGTCCCGCCATCGCTCGCCGCCGCCTCCAGGCTGTGGTCCCAGAAGCTGTGATTGACGTCGACCGGGCGCACCTCGACGCCGTGGTCGCGCGCATCGCGGACGATCTGCGCCGGTGCGTAGAAACCCATCGGCTGGCTGTTGAGCAGCGCCGCCGCGAAGGCCGCCGGGTAATGGCATTTGAGCCAGGCCGAGACATAGACCAGGAGCGCGAACGAGGCGGCGTGCGATTCGGGAAAGCCGTAATCGCCGAACCCTTCGATCTGGCGAAAACAGCGCTCGGCGTAGTCTTCGCCATAGCCGTTCCCCACCATGCCGGCGATGAACTTCTCGCGGAAGGAGTGGATTGTGCCCATGCGGCGGAAGGTCGCCATGGCGCGGCGCAACCGGTCGGCCTCGGCCGGCGTGAAGCCGGCGCCGACGATGGCGATCTGCATCGCCTGCTCCTGAAAGAGCGGCACGCCATTGGTCTTCTCCAGCACGCCCTTGAGCGCCTCCGAGGGATACTCGACCGGCTCCTTGCCGCTGCGCCGGCGCAGGTAAGGATGCACCATGTCGCCCTGGATCGGCCCCGGCCGGACGATCGCCACCTCGATGACGAGATCGTAGAAGGTGCGCGGCTTGAGGCGCGGCAGCATGGTCATCTGCGCGTGGCTTTCGACCTGAAAGACGCCGAGGGAATCGGCCCGGCACAGCATGTCGTAGACGACCGGGTCCTCGGCCGGCACCGTGGCGAGCCCGAAGCGTTCGCCGTGATACCGGGCGATGAGGTCGAAGGTCTTGCGGATGCAAGTCAGCATGCCGAGGCCCAACACATCGATCTTGAGGATGCCGAGGGCATCGATGTCGTCCTTGTCCCATTCGATCATGGTGCGCGCGTCCATCGCCGCGTTGGCGACGGGCACCACTTCGGAGAGCGGGCCGCGGCTGATGACGAAGCCGCCGGGATGCTGCGACAGGTGGCGGGGGAAACCGACCAGCTCTTTCGCCAGTTCGAGCGCGAGCCACAGCCGGCGGTCGGTGGGATCGAGGCCGAGCTCGCGGACTTGGCCCTCGTCGATGCCCCGGCTGCTCGAGCCCCAGACGTAGCCCGCGAGCGCCCCGCCGATATCCTCCGAGAGCCCCATGGCCTTGGCCACCTCGCGGATGGCGCTGCGCCAGCGGTAGCTGATCACCGTGGCGGTGAGCCCGGCGCGGTGGCGGCCGTACTTGGCATAGATGTACTGGATCACCTCCTCGCGGCGCTCGTGCTCGAAGTCGACGTCGATGTCGGGCGGCTCGCCGCGCTCGGCGCTGAGGAAGCGCTCGAACAACAGATCGACGCGGTCGGGATCGACGGCGGTGATGTGCAGGCAATAGCAGACCGCCGAGTTGGCCGCAGAGCCGCGGCCCTGACACAGGATGCCGTTCTCGCGGGCGAAGCTGACGATGTCGTGGACGGTGAGGAAATAGGGCGCATAGTCGAGCTCCCGGCGCACCTTGTCGGGAAGACCCTTCGGGTAGCGCTCGGCGGCGCCCGCCCAGCTCAGGTGCTCGAGCGCCTCCTGCGGGCTCGTGCCATCGGGCGCGGTTTCGTCGGGATATTCGTAACCGAGCTCATCCAGGCTGAAGGCAGAGCGTTCGGCGATCTCGACGGTGCGCGCCACGGCTTGCGGGTGATCGCGAAAGAGCCGCGCCATCTCCGCCGCCGGCTTGAGGTAGCGCTCGGCGTTGGCGAACAGCCGGTAGCCCGCCTCCTCGATGGTGCAGTGCGCGCGGATGCAGCCCAGCACGTCCTGCAGCGGCCGGCGCGAAGGGATATGGAAATGAACATCGTTGGTCGCCACCAGGGGTGTTTCGCAACGCTCGGCAAGGGCCGCGAGCATGGCCAGACGGTGGCGGTCGTCGCCGTGATAGAGGTGCTGCGCCGCGAGATAGAGGGGCCCGGGCAGGCGCTCGCGGAAACGGACCAAGGTCTCGGCGAAAGCCTCATCGGGCCGCTCGGGTGCGAGCGCAATCAGCACCTGGCCCGCCGCATGGGCCAACAGGTCGGGGCGGTTGAGCCAGCACTCGCCCTTCGGCGCCCGGCGCTTGCCGAGAGTGAGGAGCCGGGTGAGCCGGCCATAAGCGGCGCGGTCGGTGGGGAAACAGAGACAGCTCGTGCCGTCGTACAAATCGAGGCGGGCGCCGATGGCGGCGTGGAGGCCCGCTTCCTTGGCGGCGAGATGAACGCGCACCGCGCCGGCCAGGCTGTTGCGGTCGGCGATTCCGATGGCCCGATGGCCGAGGGCGGCGGCCGTGGCGACCAGCTCCTCGGGATGCGAGGCGCCGCGCAGTAAACTGAAGTTGCTGGTAAGCTGACGCTCGACGTGATCGGTCATCGAATCGGCTTTTCGGTGCTGCGGCCATCCCCTGTCATGCGAACAGGCCGTGCAGGAACCAGTTCGGCAGCGCCCTCGCGCTTGCCCGGCCGCCGCCGGGCGCAGACGGAACATGGATCGGGAAGATGTTGGGATCGGAGGGGCCCGCGCCTGCCAGCACCGCGGACTCTGGTTCCTTCTGTTCAGGCGCCGGCACCGCAAACCCGCCGCGATAAAGCCCATCGCGGTACAACCAAAAACGGCGACCCTCGGTATCCTCGATGCGGTAGTAGTCACGCGCGGTCAGGGTCCCGGACCTCGAGGCCGGACCGGCCTCCCGCCACCACTCCGCCGCCAGCCGCTCGGGGCCCTCGGCGGAGGCCACGCGATGTACCCGGCGGCGCCAGCGGAACAGGGCCGGCGGCCCGTCAGGAAGCGGCGCCACGACGTCCACGAGTTCCAGCCTGAGGAACAGACAGACCGGGCGGGGCCGATCCTCCCGCCAGGCCGCATCGGGAGACGAAATCGGCGAAATCGGTGCCCCTCCCGCGATCGCCGCGAGAGGCGGAGCCGCCACCACCACCCGCTCGGGCACATAGCTCGCATAAGGTCTGAGCCGGGCCACGTTGCCCGTGCCGAGCCGGTTGCCCAGACGATCGATCAGAAACCCGAGCGCGCTCGCACTCGTGCCGGCGGTGGCCCGGTCATTGTCCTGCACTCCCCCGAGGCGGGACTGCGCCGCGATCAAGGCCTCCGTCGTGGGCGCCGCGCGGGTGATCACACCGGCGCCGAAGCCGAGATCGAGGCCCGGCAGGTGCTGGGCGAAAAGGCGCTCCAGGTGATCGACATCGCGCACCGGCCGGCTCGTACCGATGCGCTGGCGCACGACGCGGCCGTCGACGAGATAGAGCGCGAGTTCGAGCCGCCGGGCGCCCCGGTGATCGCGAGCGAGCTGGCGGCACAGGTCATCGAGCAAGTGCTCGAGCACGGCCGCGACGCCGCGCTGCTCGCCGATCGGCTCGGCGAAAGCGCGCCGGGCCCGGTAGCAGGGCACCGGACGGCGTGGCGAAATCGGCTCGCGTTCGCGGCCCCAGGCCTGATCGAGGCGGCGGAGGAGCGCGGGGCCGAAACGGGCACCCAAGGGCGCACGCGGCAGGGGGTCGAGATCACCGATCCGCACGAGGCCGAGCTTTTCGAGCCCGGCCACGATGTCGGACGGCAAGCGCAGGGTGGCGATGGGAAGCTTGTTCAACGCCCGGCGTTCGCCACCGGGCTCGATCACATGGATGGGAGGATCCGTTCCCGGCCCAAACGCGGCGCCATGGGCCACGGCCCAGGCCGCACCCGGGGTGCCGGCGAGGGCGGCGCGGCAGGTGAAGCCAAAGGCCTTGAGCCGCATCGCGGCGTCCCCGAGCAGCGCCCCCTCGCCGCCAAAAAGGTGGGTGCAGCCGGTGACATCGAGCCACAGGCTATGCTCGCCGGTCCGCGCGCTAGCAACGGCTGCCCACGGCGTGTAGCGGCTACACCACTAGGCCAGCGCCGCGAGCGCTTGGGCATCGCCCGGCGGATCGGCGTTGGCCACCTCGAGGTCGGGCACCAGAGCGCGCGTATCGGCCAGCGTCAAGCCGGGCAGGATGCCGGCCATTTGTGCGACGGGATCGGCGGCCACCACGCGCAAGCCGCCCTGCATCGCCGTCGCCGTGACCAGCGGCCGCGCCTGCAGGCTTGCTCGAGGGGGGCGCCTAGGCGCTGTTGGACGAGAGGTCCTGCGCCTCAACCGGTCCGTCGCGAAGCTCGGCAACCACAGACAGGCGACCCGGGAGTCCGGCTCCAGCTTCCGTCGTTTCATGACGCCACTCCATCAGCCACGCTCTGGGGGCACCGCCGCGGCAGCGCTCGAGCGCAGCGCGCCAGTAGGGCAAAACAGCCGCGCCCGTCTTGCGGCCGGCGGCCTCGCTCGGCGCGGCGGCCAAGCGCCAGCGCGTCACCGCCGCCGTCGGGGCCGGCCGGCCATCACAGGGGCGCAGCAGAAAGCCGGTGACGCCGCTCGCCTCGGCCGCGAGTTGCAAGCGCCGGCTCGTCGCGAGATCGAGCGCACCCGTCTCCGCCAGCACGGCGGCCAGCGCCCGCGAGCGCAAGCCTTCCTCCATGGCCCACAGCACATCCGCATCGGTCTGACCGCGGGCGACGATCAGGCGCTCGGGCCCGAGCCCGAAGGCCGCCAAACCCGGCGCATACAGATTGCCGCTTTCATAAAGGGATCGGCGGCCCAGGCACCACAGCACCTGACCGCCCATGCGGGTGGCCAGACGGGCAAGCAGGGCCACGGTGAAGCCCACCCCAGCTGACGGCGCAGCCTCGATGACCTCATGGAGGGCGCCCAGGGGCAAGCCGCCCCACGGGAGCGCCGCGTCGATCTCCGGCGCGCCTACGGACAACACAGGCGCCGCCCGGCCCGACCCCCTGGAGGGGAACTCAATGGCGCCGATATGGGCCCGCAAGCGGGCCATCGAGCTCCCATCGCGGCGGCCGGGCGGATCCCTCAGCGCAGCGGAACGGATCGTTTCGGCGTGCGGAACGCTGTTCTCGGCAAGCATGGCGTCCTTGGAGTCGTTTTATATGTTCTTGATGTGTTCTAATGCAGGACGATCCAGGAGTCAAACGCGGGCGCGCGCGCGTGCTAGGCCCGGTGGACTCAGGTCTCGGTGGTGAAAACGCGGTTGCGACCGGCGCGTTTGGCCCGTTCCAGCGCACCTTCGGCGGCGCTGATCAGGGTGCCGGCCTCGCCGCAGGTGGGAAAGGCGGCGATGCCGCCACTGATCGTGACGAAGAACTCCCCTTCGCCGGTCCTCTGCGGGACATCGGCGATCTTCTCACGGAGCCCACCCAGCTGACCAAGCGCCCGTGCGCGGTCGCTACCGGGAAGAATCACAGCGAATTCGCTGCCGCTGTAGCGGCCGATGACGTCGGAGTGGGGAAAATGCTCGCGCAGCAACCGCGAGAGGCACTTGATGACCCGGTCACCGGCGACGTAGCCGTGGGTCTCGTTGATCGAGCGGATGTGATCGATATCGATGAGCGCGAAGGAAACATCGCCCTTCGCCTGCGCTGCATTTGTCACTTCACTCCGGAGCTGTTCGGTGATCCGCGTGTGGTTGGCGAGCCCGGTGAGCCCATCGCGGACCATGAGCGAGTGCACCATGTGCCAGCGCTCGGCCCGGGTCCGCACCGCGGCGACCAGGTGATCCGGCTGAATCAGCTTGGTCAGGAACTCATCACCACCGACGCTCAAGGCCGAGAGCTGCTTGTCGCGATCGACCTCTGAAGAGAGAAAGACGATGGGCACGCCCATATAGGCGCTCTGCTGGCGAATCACAGCGGCGAGCTTGGGACCGGTGCAACCCGGCATATACAGATCCATGAGGATGAGATCGGGATTGAACTCGACCAGGGCGTCGATGGCCTGGAGCGGGTCGGTCACGGTGGACGTCACCATGCCAGCGTGGCTTAAGACGGCCGAGCAGAAATCGGCGACGGATCGGGAATCATCGATCACCAGAACGCGATACGTCTCGGGCTCCTCGCGCACGGTATGCCGGTCGAGCGTCTCGACGAGTTCATAGACGTCGATCGGTTGCGTGAGATAGGCGTCACACCCCTGGCGGACGGCATTGAGCCGCGCCGCGAAATCATCGCAAGGAGAGATGAGGAGCAAGGGGACGATGGGCCCGTGACCCGGCGCCTTGGGGGTGCGGATCGCTTCGACCAGGCGTTCCCCCGCCACGCCAGCGTCTCCGGCCGCCACGGTGGCGATCACGGCGGCGGGCTTCGGCATATCCGCCGCGTTTTGGGCTTCATCGGAGCCGCTCCAGGACTTTACCCGGTAGCCAAAATGGCCGAGCTGCCGGGTCAGGTCGCCGGCGAGGCCGGTCGGACCGTCAATGAAATAGATCGACCGCTCGCTCGCCGTCGGGGTCACGCTTTCGAATGACGGGCGGCCCGGTGCAGCGGCGGATACGGCCGCTTTCTGCACTGCGGTGCGGCCGACGTTATCCAGTCGGCCAACGAGCTCGTCGATCTCACCGTGCGCGGGCTTCTCATCACGGCCCGCGAGATCGGCGAGCGCGACGATCCGCTGCTCGAGTTCCTGGGCGCACGCGCTGACTTCGGGAACCCCATAGGTCGCCGCGGAACCCACCAGATTATGGACCAATCGGGCGAACGTTTGCTGGCGCATCAAGTGAATCCGCGACCTCGCGCACCGCACGCCAGGCCACGCCGATATCGGCGATTTGTCCGGGCAAGCGTTTGGCATAAGCGGCGCCAAGTACCGCGAGTTGCGCCTGCCATTCAGTCTCTTTGTCAGTCATGGTGGCGCGTCCACATCTGCTCGATGGTCACGGGCAGCGCCGCGGGATCGAAGGGTTTGGCGATGACGTCGATGGCGCCGATCTCGCGGTAGTTGGCGACCTCGTGCTTTTGCACCTTCGCCGTGAGGAAGATCACCGGCACGTCGGCTACCGCGGGGAAGCCGCGCAGCTTTGACAACGTCTCGGGCCCGTCCATACCCGGCATCATGACATCGAGAAGAACGAGGTCGGGCCGGAACGCGGCCACCTTGTCGAGCGCCTCGTAGCCCGATTCGCAGAGCTCGACCTCGAATCCGCCCATGGCTTCGAGCGCGAGCTTGGCCACGGTCCTGATGTCCGGCTCATCGTCGACATAGAGGATGCGTTTGAGACGCGGGATCGTCACAGGGGGACTCCTTCGGGAGTTGGGCGCGAGCGGGTCAGGCGTCAGCCAGCACGCCGCGCAGCGTTTCGACGAGCTGCGCCTGCCGGAACGGCTTGCGGAGCGTGCGTTTCGCGCCGAGCTTGCCGGCAAAATCGAGAAATTTCACGGCTCCCTCATAGATGGCGCCCGACATGGCCACGATCCTCACGTCGGGATCGGCATGGCAGAGATTGCGGATCGTCTCCATGCCATCGCCCTCTGGCATGAAGATATCGGTCAGCACCACGCCGCTCGGGTGGGTGCAGTAGAGATCGAACCCCACCAGTCCGTTCTCGGCCTCTGCAACCTCGAAGCCTTCATTCTGCAAAATCGACCGCACGAAGGCGCGAATGCCAGGATCATCGTCGATCACCAGGACGCTGGGCATGACGAAAAGTCCGTTGAAACGTTATTCCGAAGTGAATCGTTGTAAGGCGAAAACACTTAAGAATTGGACAACCTGACTGGGCATCTGCTGCCACCGGTACCGGTCCTCGCCGCCGCGATCTTCAATCCGCCGCTTGTCCGCTGCCCCGCCCCACGCTATAGCCCTCCGTATCCGAGGAGTCGATCCGTGAACGCAGCCGACGCCAAAGCTCTAACCCAAGCCATTTGCGAGACCGCGCGCGCGGCCGGCGAAGCGATCATGGCGCATTACAATGACCCGGGCGTGATCCGTGAAAAAGCCGATCGTTCACCCGTGACGGCGGCCGATGAGGCGGCCGAGGAACTGATCGTCGCGGCGCTTACCGGCCTGACGCCGGACATCCCCATCATCGCCGAGGAACAGGTCGAACGCGGCCGGATCCCGTCCGTCACCGGGGGGCCCTTCTGGCTCGTCGATCCCCTGGACGGCACCAAGGAATTCCTCAGCCGCAATGGCGAGTTCACAGTCAACATTGCGCTGGTCGCGGAGAACGCGCCGCGTCTCGGCGTGGTCTACCTCCCGGCACGGGATCTTCTCTATTTTGCCTGGGGGCCGGATGAGGCCTTCGTGGAGGACGACGGGAGCGGCGCCCAGGCCATCGCCGCGCGGCCTCTGCCCGATCGCGGTCTGATCGTCGCTGCCAGCCGTTCGCACGGCAATCCGCGCACCGAGGCCTATATCGGGAGCCTCGACGTCACCCGCCTCACCACCGCGGGCAGCGCCCTCAAGTTCTGCCTGATTGCAGCCGGCGAGGCCGACCTCTACCCCCGCTTCGGCCGCACCATGGAATGGGATACCGCCGCCGGCCACGCCGTCCTCGCCGCCGCCGGTGGCAGCGTGCAGACGCTGGAGGGCGACGAGCTGGTCTATGGCAAAGCCGATTTCGCCAACCTGGACTTCATCGCCCGCGGCCGAGAAGCTCGCGACCCCTAGCTGTTCAGCCGTTCACATTGACCACGACGCGGCCGCGGATCTGACCCTTGAGAATCTCTTCCGCCAGCCGCGGCACGTCGTCGAGGGACGCCTCGCTGGTGATGCTCTCGAGGGTATCCTTGGCGAGCTCCGCATCGAGCCGTCGCCAGGCCGTGGCGCGGGCCTCGAGCGACATGGTCAGCGAGTTCACGCCAATCAGGCTGACGCCGCGCAAGATAAACGGCATGACGGTAGTCGGAATGTCGACGCCGCCGGCGAGCCCGCACGCGGCGACGGCACCATTAGTGGCGGTGCCGCGCAAGAGCGAGGCCAGTGTTTCGCCGCCCACCGAATCGATACCGCCGGCCCAGCGCTCGGAATCGAGCGGCCGGCCAGAGGGCGTGGCGAGCTCGTCGCGGGCGATGATGGTGGCCGCGCCGAGGGACCGGAGGTAATCGTGAATCTCCGCCCGGCCGGTCGAGGCCGCGACCTTGTAGCCGTTGGCGGCCAAGAGCGCGACGGCGATGCTGCCCACCCCGCCGCCGGCCCCGGTGACCAGCACCTCGTTCTCGCCCGGCGTGATGCTCATGTGCTCGAGCGCCATCACGGCCAGCATCGAGGTGAAGCCGGCGGTACCGATGGCCATCGCCTGCCTGAGGCTCATTTTGGCCGGTAGCGGCACCACGCAGGATGCCGGCAGCCGCGCCTTCTCGGCATAGCCGCCCCAGATGGTCTCGCTCAGGCCACAACCGACGCACAGCACCTCATCGCCGGGCTTGAAGTCGGCTGAGTCGGACTGCTCGACCGTGCCGGCGAGATCGATGCCGCAGATCATCGGAAAGCGGCGGGCGATCTTGCCCTTGCCAGTTACCGCGAGGCCATCCTTGTAGTTCACGGTGGAGTACTGGACGACGATGGTCACTTCGCCTTCGGTCAGCTGGGCGGTGCTGAGATCCTTGAACGAGGATCGGCTCTTGCCATCGACCTCTTCGGCCACCAGGGCGCGGAACGTCTCGGTCATCGGTCCCTCACAGTGGCTCGCCCTCGACAAGCTCGCCGCGCTTGTAGATTTCGTCACGGATCAAGTGCTTGGGCACCTTGCCATAGGCGGATTTCGGCACCTCGTCCCAGAAAAAGTAGCGCTTGGGCAGTTTGTAGCGCGCGATGCGGCCGTCGAGAAAGGCCGCAAGCTCGTCGGCCGTCACGCTCTGGCCCGCGGTGTTGACCACGATGGCGACGCCCGATTCACCCCATTTCGGGTCGGCCACGCCGAGCACGGCGGCTTCCGAGATCGCCGGATGGGTCACCAGCACCTCCTCGATTTCGCGCGGGTAGATGTTGGTGCCGCCGGAAATGTACATATCGGAGGCGCGGCCGGTGAGAAACACGAAGCCCTGCTCGTCGACATGACCAAGATCGCCGGTGTGAAACCAGCCGTCCTTGAAGACTTTGGCGTCGGCCTCGGGGTTTTCGAAATAACCCTTCAACACCGCCGGGCCACGCACGCAGATCTCGCCCGGCTCGTTGGGCCCGAGGCGGTTGCCTTGCTCATCGCGGATGCCCACATCCATGCCGGTGCGCGCGAGGCCCGCCGTACCGGGCTTGGCCATCGGATCATCGTCGTCGACGGTGTGCATGTATGGCGGCAGAACGGTGATGCAGCCCGGCACCTCGCCCATGCCGTAATACTGGACGAAGACGTTGCCGAGCTTGTTGAGCGCCGTCTTCTGATCCTCGCGGTACATCGGTGCGCCGGCATAAACGACATGGCGCAGCGAGGAATGATCATACTTGTCGACCGCCGGATGCTCGACCAGCAACTTCACGATGGTCGGCACGGTGAACATATTGCTGATGCGGTGCTCCTCGATCAGCCGCCAGCATTCCTCGACGTCGAACTGATGCGAATCGAGAAGCACCGATGTGGCGCCCCGGGCGACCTGTGGCAACGTATGGGCGCCGGCGCCATGGGAGAGCGGCGCGACGACGAGGGCGACATCCTCGTGGCCGAGGTCGGGCATGAGATCGGCGATCATGCTGGTGGTCATGAAGCCGAGCACGCCGTGCGTCAGGATGGCGCCCTTGGAGCGGCCGGTGGTGCCCGAGGTATAGAAGTGCCAGGCCGGATCACCGGCGGTGACTTCTTCCTCCCAGTCGGGCGCGCCCTGATGCTTGGCCACCAGATCGTAGAAGCTCGCCTCGCCATCGCGCGGCGCGGCCATGGCGATGACGTGCTTGAGGCTCGGCGCCTCCGCGCGGGCGGCATCAACGTGCGCCTCGAACCCCTCGTCATAGATCATCGCGGAGGCGCCGCAATTGCTCGCGATGTAGGCGAGCTCGGGTGGCGCCAGGCGAAAGTTGCAGGCGACCCACACCGCGCCCGACTTGAACGTCGCCCACATGCTCTCGAACATCTGCGGCGTGTTGCGCGAGAAGACGACGATGCGGTCGCCCTTGCCGATCCCCAGTCCCTTGAGCGCCGCCACCATGGCATTGGTGCGCTCATTGAGCTCGCGCCAGGTCCATGCCTGATTGCCGCGCACCACGCCCGGGCGATCGGGATGGAGCCGCGCCGTATTGGCGATCATCCGGCCGACGTTGAGCGTGCCTCGCATGTCCTCCCCGTACACTGAGGTTTGGCGATAGAGGGCTTAACGCAAGCGCTCGAGAATGCTCACGTAGTTGGCCACCGCCGCGCCGCCCATATTGAACACGCCGGCGAGTTTGGCGCCCGGAATCTGCAGCTTCGCCGCGCTGCCATCGAGCTGCTTGGCCGCCATGACGTGCATCGAGATGCCGGTGGCGCCGATCGGATGGCCCTTGGCTTTGAGCCCACCCGAAGGGTTGACGGGCAGCTTGCCGTCGGGCTCGGTCCACCCCTCCTCGATGGCGCGCGCACCGTCGCCCTGCGCCGTCAGCCCCATGGCCTCGTATTCGAGAAGCTCGGCGATGGTGAAGCAGTCGTGACTCTCGACCAGACTGAGATCCTCGAGCGCGATGCGCGCCTCCTCGAGCGCCTGGGCCCAGGCCCGCGCCGGCCCCTCCATGGCCAGGACATCGCGCTTGCTCATCGGCAGGATATCGTTCACGTGCTGGGCGGCGCGGAAGACGATCGCCTTGTCCATGGCGAGCGCGGTCTCGACATCGGTGAGCACCAGGGCGGCGGCGCCGTCCGACACCATGGAGCAATCGGTGCGCCGGAGCGGCGATGCCACGATCGGGTTCTTGTCGGAGACCGTGCGGCAGAATTCGTAGCCGAGATCCTTCTGTATATGGGCCAGCGGATTGTCGGCGCCGCTCCTGTGGTTCTTCGCGGCGATACGGGCCAGCGCGTCGGACTTGTCGCCGTAGCGTTGGAAATACTGCTGCATCATCTGGGCGAACATGCCAGGGAAGGTCATGCCTTGGCTCGCTTCCTCCGCGTAGTAGCTGCAACGCGCCAGCGCCTCGGTCACATCGGGCATGGCCACCGCGGTCATCTTCTCGACGCCGACCACGAGCACGGTGCGCGCCCGCTTGGCGCCGATGGCGTTGAGGCCCTCATGAATCGCCGCCGAGCCGGTCGCACAGGCGTTCTCCACCCGGGTCGCGGGCTTGAACCGTAGGCTGTCATCGAGGTTGAGCACCAGCGAGGCGGGGAATTCCTGCACGTCCATGCCGCCGTTGTAGGTGCCGAGAAAGATCTCATCGATCTCGCCAGGCTCGACGCCGGCGTCGGCGAGCGCCTCGCCGGCGGCCGACAAGATCAAGTCCTCGAGGGTCATCTCCTCGAGCTTGCCGAATTTGGTATGTCCCCAACCCACAATGCATCCGGTCATGGTGTCGTCCTCCTCGCGGCTCCAGCCCGAGCATAACAAACTCCTCGGCCCCAGGTCAGCCTCCAACCGAAGGCAGCGACCCACTCGCACCGTCATGCTACCGGCCTCATAGATGGGATCGCGACCGGGTGACGACCAGGCCGCCCGATCCCTGCGACTCACACAATGGTGTGAACGCAGCGCTTCCTGCTCAAGCGCTACTCGGCTCGGTTGACAACCTCACGCGAACGCCGCCACAGTACCGCGCCCCTCCATGATGCCGGCCCGCCCGGCGTGCTCACGATAGAACAGAAAGAGGAAGCGCCATGGCCTCTCGCATGACACTGATCGCCGGGGTCGTGTTGGCCCTCGTGCTGGGCCTCGCGATCGATACCCAATCCGCCCGCGCGCAGGGTGAGGTGGAACTCGGTTATCTGCGTTGTGACGTGGCCGGCGGCGTCAGTTTCATCTTCGGCTCGACCCGGAACGTGGACTGCGTTTTCGAGACCACGGACAGATCTTTCGAGCAACGCTTCACCGGCAAGATCAAGCGCTATGGCATCGATATCGGGTTCGTCAAGAGCGGGGTCATGCTGTGGACGGTCCTTGCCAGCGTCAAGTCCGACCTCGACAAATCGTCAATGGAGGGCAGCTATCTCCAGGCTTCGGCCGAGGTATCGGCGGTCTACGGCGCCGGCGTGACCGTGTTGGTCGGCGGCAACGGCCTCAAGCTCGTGCCGGTGTCGGTCAGCGGCTTCAAGGGCCTCAACGTAGCCGTCGGCATCGGCACCTTGGACTTGAGAGCGCGCGTCTTCTGATACCACACCCGCCGGTTGGTTGGGCCTTCAACTTTTCAGAGCGATAGCGCCTCGCCGAAGTGCATGCGCGCGCCGCGCGGCTCGCCGATGAGCTCGCCCTCCATCATGACGAGCCCGCCGCGCACCACCGTGGCGATGGGCCAGCCGGTAACCTCCATCCCGTCATAGGGCGTCCAGCCGCACTTGCTGGCCATCTCGCCGTTGCTGATGGTGTGCTTGTGGGCCAGATCGACGATCGTGAAGTCGCCGTCGTGGCCCACCGCGATGCGCCCCTTGCGGGCGATGCCGAAAAGGGCCGCCGGCGCGCTGCACACCAGATCGACGAGCGTCGAAAGCGTCAACCGACCGGCATTCACATGATCGAGCATGATCGGTAGCAGAGTTTGCACGCCGGGCATGCCGGAGGGGCTTTGCGGATAGGGTTGGGATTTTTCCTCCAGCGTGTGCGGCGCGTGATCGGAACCGATCACGTCGACGATGCCCTCGCGCACGGCGCGCCATAGCCGATCGCGGTGCCCCGCCGCGCGGATCGGCGGGTTCATCTGCGCCAGCGTGCCCAAGCGATCGTAACATTCGGGTGCCGCCAGGGTCAGGTGCTGTGGCGTGACCTCGACCGAGGCGATGTCCTTGTTGCCGGCGAGCAGCTCAATCTCCTCGGCCGTCGAGACATGCAGCACATGAACCCGCCGCCCCATCAGCCGGGCGAGGCCAAGCAGCCGGCGCGTAGCGAAGAATGCGGTCATCTCATCGCGCCATTCGGGATGGCGATGCACATCGCCCCCATCCTCGGCGATGGGCCGCCGCTCCTGGAGCCGGCCCTCGTCCTCGCTATGGACGGCGATGCGCCGGTGGCCTGCGCCGAGCACGTTCTTGACCGTATCGTCGTCGGCCACCAAGAGATCGCCGGTCGATGAGCCCATGAACATCTTGACGCCACAGCAGGCCGGCATCTGCTCGAGGCTGGCCAATCCTTCGATATTGTCGGGCGTCGCACCGAGGTAGAACGCGTAGTCGCACCACACCCGGCCGCGAGCGTTCCTGAGCTTGGCCGTGAACGTCTCCTCGTCCACCGTCGCGGGCCTGGTGTTGGGCATCTCGAAGACAGCGGTCACGCCACCGAGCACCGCGGCCTTGGTGCCGGTCTCCCAATCCTCCTTGTGCTCCATGCCCGGCTCGCGGAAGTGCACCTGGGTATCGATCACGCCGGGGAGGACATGGAGCCCCGTCGCGGTCAAATCGGTCGCCGCGCTCGCGCCTGCAAGTTTTCCGATGGCGGCAATCCGCCCGTCGAGCACGGCAACGTCGGCCTGCTCAATGCCGCGGTGCGAGACGAGCGAGCCGTCGCGGATGATGAGATCATAAGTGTCGGCCATGGAACCTTGTGGGGCGTGAGCGCGGCGATGTCCTGCGTAGCTTAGGGGACCGCGGCCAGCGTTTCAAAGACATCGCCTTCGGGGCGGACCCCCAGCACGTGGGGGCGATGCCACAGCGCGAAGAAGAGCAGCGTCCAGGCGGCAAAGCCGGCGCGTTTGCCCCGCGCCTTGTAAAGCGCCTCGACGCGGCCGGGCCGACACACTTCTTGAACGCCAGGTTGTCGGGCGACGAGCGGCCCGAGTTCACCGGCCCGGCGCTCGATCCAGGCCGCGACGGGCACCGTGAAACCCCGCTTGCGGGAAAACGCGCTGGCCGCGGGCAGGTTGTCGTCGAGCCAGCGGCGCAGCAGGTATTTGCCCTTGCCGTTGCGCATCTTGAGCCGATCGGGCAGGCGATAGACCACATCGGCGACGACGGGATCGAGCATCGGCGTTCGCCCTTCAAGCCCATGCGCCATGAGGCAGCGGTCGAGTTTGGTGAGAAGATCGTGCGGCAGCCAATCGGCGCAGTCGATCGCCTGCAAGACCTGGAGTTGTGATCGCTCGGGCGAGGCGGCAGTGCTTTCGGTCGCGACGATCCCGTCCCGCCAGCCCTTGACGTCGGCCCTGAGGACACCGAGACCATCGAAAATGCCGCGCGGGCGCATCGCCCGCCCGCCCTGCCACCACGGCCGCATCGCGCTGCGATAACGGCCATAGCCGGCAAATAGCTCATCGCCCCCCTCGCCGGTTAGCACGACCTTGAGGTCCTCGGCGGCGAGGCGCGCGAGCTTGTAGGTGGGCAAGATCGCGTAGTCGGCGGCCGGATCATCCATCGCCGCCGCAATGGTGGGCAGAAGAGTCCAGAAATCGTCCTCCTCGACATCGACCTCGATATGCTCGGCACCGACCGCCGTAGCGACGGCGCGGGCCTGGGCCCGCTCGTCGGGCACCCCGCCCGAGAAGCCGGCGGTGAACGCGCGCACCGGGCGCTCGTTGAGCCGCGCCATCAGGAGAAGCAGCACCGAGCTGTCGATGCCGCCGGACAGAAACATGCCGTAGGGCACGTCCGAGCGCTGGTGAACGGACACGCTGTCGGTCAGCGCCGTCTCGAGCAGCCGCAACGCTTCGGCTTCATCCCACGCCGCCGGCCCGCCCTCGGGCAGCGCCGCGAGGCGCCGGCGATCGATCACCCGGCCCGCGCTGACGACCAGGGTTTCGCCGGGCAGCACGCGCTGGATGGTGGGAAAGACGGTCTCCGGTCCGGTCGTGAACTGGAGTTGCAAGAGCTCGTTCCGGGCGCGCCGATCGATTGTCCTGGGCGCCAATTCGGCCGCGAGCAGCGCCTGAGGCTCGGACGCGAACGCGAGCCCCTCGGCCGTCTCCACGTAGTAAAGCGGCTTGATGCCAAAGGGATCGCGCGCAAGCACGAGGCGGTCCTGGGCCGGATCGTGGAGCGCGATGGCGTACATGCCGCGCAGGCTCCGGGCAAAGTCATCGCCATCGCGGCGATAGAGATAGAGCGGCGGCTCGCAGTCCGACACCGTCGCGAAGGGGGCGTCCGCAAGCTCGGCCCGGAGCTCGAGATAATTGTAGATTTCGCTGTTGGCCACGAGCGCCACGCCGCCCGGCCCGTGCAGCGGCTGATCGCCGGTCTCGAGATCGATGATGGCGAGCCGTCGGTGGACCATCGCACAGTTCCGCGAGAGATAGTGACCGAGCCCGTCGGGCCCGCGATGGGCCAGCGCCTCGCCCATTCTCGCGACCAGCGCCTCGTCGGGCGACGCGCCATTCACCGTCATCATCCCGGCGATGCCGCACATCAGCTTGTGATCCGGTCGAACAAGCCGAGATAGCGCTCGACCACCGCGGCTTGCGTGAACTCCGCCTCGTAGGCCTCGGTCCCGGCGGCGGCGAGCGAGGCGGCGAGCGGTGGATCGGCGAGCAAGCGCCGGACCGCGCGCACCAGCGCAGCGCTATCGTCCACCGGCACGAGCACGCCGTTGACGCCATCCTCGATCAGCGCCGAGGGCCCCTTGGCGGCGGCGGCGATCACCGGCTTGCCGTGCGCCCAGGCCTCGATCACCACGTTGCCCAGCGGTTCGAGCCGCGACGGGCAGACAAACAGGTCGGCCGCGCGAAACAGCGCGGAGACGTCGTTGCGCCAGCCGAGAAAGCGCACCCGCCGGTCGAGGTCGAACCGGCGCACCTGGGCCCTGAGCCGGGTTTCGAGCGGCCCGGCGCCGGCCAGCCAGAGATAGCAGTCGTGGAGCTCGGCCAGCGCGCGCAGGAGCACGTCGAACCCCTTGTTCTCGTGAAGCCGGCCGAGGGCCAGCAAAAGTGGTGCGTGTAGGGGCGTCTGCAAACTCTCGCGGGGCGGCGGCAGGGCATCGCGCTTGGCGGTGACGAAATTGGGCAGGTAATGGACCCGGTCCGCCGGCCATCCTTCGCGCTGAATGTAATCGACGATGTCGCGCGTGTTGCCGATCAGGTGATCGCAGCGTCGATAGTAGCTGAGTTTGTAGTAACCGCCGAGGCGGCCGACATGGGTGAAGCCCTCCGCACCGGCGCTGCGAACGGCCGATTTGCGCGGGCAGAACCTGCTCGCCCGGTTCAACCAGGTGAGCACGATGTCGGGTTTGAACGTGGCGACGGCGCGGCGGAACTGAGGCCCCGACGTCGTGTCGAGGAACCCGCCGAAGGGCAGGGTCTCCGGAGCGAGGCCCGCCGCAGCCAGGGTGCCCACGACCTTGGCGTCGCGGCGCACCAGGATGTGCTGCTCGACCTCGGCCTCCCGGAAGGCCCCGCACAACCGCGCGAAAAACGCCTCCGCCCCACCCGGCCGGGCGCCCGCCATGGCCTGCAGCACGCGCACGGTCAAACCCGGTACATCGTGGTGGGGGCGAAGGATACGATCGTCATTCGTCCTCGTAGCGCGCCTTGAGATAGGCGAGCAGCGGATAGAGGCCGGCCAACAGGGCGATGAGGAAACCGTAGCCCCCCTCGCGGTAACCCCGGCGGCCGACATAGCATTTGCAGAACCGCGAGAACAACCGGCGCAGGTTGCCGGGCAGCGAGCCGATGTCGCCGTCGGCGCGCAGATCCTCGGCACGCGCCGTCGTGTAGCGGTCGAGCCGGGCGAGCATGTCGGAGATGTCGCGGTCGGTATAGTGGATCATCCTGGCCGCCAGGACGCCGCGTGGACCGGTGAGCTCGAGGCGCGGGTGAATGCGCTGCGGACCCCAGCGCTTGGCGCCCCGTGAAAAGAGCCGCGGCGCCGCGCTCACGCCCCATGATGCGCCCCAGCCGTGGCGCACCAGCCGCTCGCCCACATAGTTGTCGAACGGGATGAGGAAATAGCCGGGCGATGCGGCCGCGATGGTATTCCGGATCTCCACAGCCAAGGCCTCGGGCAGACGCTCATCGGCGTCGACCTCGACGATCCAGTCTCCCTGACAGGCTTCGATGCCCGTGTTGCGCCGGTCTCCTTCGATGGGCCACGCGCCTTCGACGATCTTGTCGGTGAAGCGCCGGGCAATCGCGGCCGAGCCGTCGGTGCAACGGTCGAGCACGACGACGAGCTCATCGGCGAAGGTGAGGCGCTGCAGGCACTCGGCAAGCTGCGCCTCCTCGTTGTGCGCGACCACAAGCGCGCTCAGCGTGGGTTGGTCCGTTTGCTCGCTCATCGCGACCCCTGCGCATCGCGGCGCCACAGATCCCACGCCGCCGCCTCGACCGCATCGACCGAGAGCGAGCCCATGAGCGATGTCTGGTCGCGGAAATCGTAACCCGGCGCGCCGACCAGCTCCTCGAACGACGCCGGCGTGCGGACCGCCGCGGCATGCGCGCCCCAGGGCGCATAGTGCACCTCTCGACTCGGGCCGAACAGGCCGAGCGTGGGCACGCCCGACGCCGCCGCGAGATGCATGAGCCCCGAATCGTTGCCGATGTAGAGTGCGCAGCGTTCGAGACAGGCATAGGCGGTCAGAAGATCGGTCTCGCCGACGAGATCGAGCGTCCGCTCCGCGCCGATGGCATCGACAATGGGTTGCACGGCCGTGCGCTCGTGCGCCGCACCGAAGATGGCGACGCGACTGCCGGTGAGATCGGACCCGGGCGCGGTCAGCCGCCGCGCCACCTCGACGAACGAATCGGCCGGCCATTGCTTGGCGCCCCAGTTGGCAGTCGGCCCGAGCGCCAAAACGGGCGAGCGATTGGGGATCAAGCCTTCGGCCGCTTGACGGTGCTCCTCGGCGATCCAGATTTTCGGCGGGGCAGGCTGGGCCAGCCCGAGCACGCGGGCGTAGAGCGCGATGCGATGCTCCGGTGCGCCCGATTTGTGCAGCACGCGGCGGCTTTTGGCAGGGAGCAGCCACGCCAGGGCCGAGGACCTGAGATCGACCACCAGGTCCCACGCCGTGGTGACGGTCTCCCGCCACAGGCGGAACCAGTGGCCCGCGGCGGGCTGTTTGCTCATCGGGATGATGCGCGAAATATTTGGCGTCGCTCTGAACAGGGGCGCCACCAGCGGTCCGCAGGCCACGGTGATGCCGGCCTCGGGATGAGTCGCGATGAGATGGCCGAGCAGGCCGGACGAGAGCACCGCATCGCCGATCCGGTTGGCCGTCACGAAGAGGATGTTCATGTCCGTTGGCGCGCGCCCGACATCATCGTCAACACCCGTGTTTCGCAAGGAATCCAGGACCACCCGCCCGCACGACCACCATCCCGCGCGTTTATACGTCGCGTGCCACGCCGTTGCCAAGGCGGTGGACGAGAGGGCCCGGTGCCCGGCCGCGCCTGAGCCTTGCCAACGGGAGCGGATTCACCTAAGTGGTAGCAGAGCGAGGTGCGCCGTGATGCATGGAAAAATTGCCATACCGCTGGACGATCGGGGCCTGATTGGCGTCACCGGCGGCGAGACGCGGAGTTTTCTTCAGGGCCTGATTTCCAACGACATCGACAAGGTGGGCCCCACCCGCGCCATCTACACCAGCCTGCTCACGCCGCAGGGCAAGTTCCTGCATGACTTCTTCATCGCCCAACTTGCCACCGATGAGGAGCCCGACACCCTCATTATCGAGTGCGAAGCAGCTCGCCAGGCCGACCTCGAGCGCCGTTTGACGTTCTACAAGCTGCGCGCCGATGTGAGCTTCACCGACCTCACCGAACGCTATGGCGTCACGGCTTTGATCGGTGAAGCGGCGTTCGCCGCCGTGGGGCTCCGCGATCAAACCGGCACTTCGGCCAGCTTCGAGAGCGGCGTCGTATTCGCCGATCCGCGCCTGGCGGCGATGGGCGCGCGGGCGATCCTGCCGCGGGGCACCGGAGAGGCCGCCTTGAACGCGGCCGGATTTGCTGCCGGCGAACGCTCGGCCTACGAGCACCTTCGCCTCGAGCATGGGTTGCCGGACGGCAGCCGCGATATCATCGTCGAGAAGTTCTTTCCCCTCGAATGCGGCCTCGAGGAGCTCAACGGCATCGATTACGACAAGGGCTGCTATGTCGGCCAGGAGCTGACGGCGCGCACCCATCACCGTGGCACCATCAAGAAGCGCCTCACGCGCGTCGATGTCGAGGGCCCACTGCCCGAACCCGGCACGCCCATCCTCGCGGACGGCAAGAAGGCCGGCGAGATTCGCACCGGCCGCGATGGCAAGGCGATCGCCATGATCCGGCTGGAATATATGGAAGCGGCGGCAGGCGGCGCGCTGTCGGCGGGCGAGGCCCAGATCACGCCGGTCAAGCCCGCCTGGGCGAACTTCTAATCCGTGCGCCGTGGTGCGGCGCTGCAGCTGGGTCGGCGAGGACCCGCTTTATGTCGACTATCACGACACCGAATGGGGCGTGCCCGAGCATGACGACCGGGCGCTCTTTGAAAAGCTCACCCTCGACGGCTTCCAGGCGGGCCTGAGCTGGCTCACCATCCTGCGTAAGCGGGAGAACTTCCGCCACGCCTTCGACGGCTTCGTGCCGGAGAAGATCGTGCGTTACGGCGCCAAGAAGACCGCCGCCCTGATGGCCGATGCCGGCATCGTGCGCAACCGCGCCAAGATCGAGGGCACCATCCTCAATGCCCGCGGCTACGTCAAGATTCGCGCTCACGGCGAGAGCTTCGATCACTTTCTCTGGCAGTTCACCGATGGACGCACGCTCAAGAACGAATTCCGCCGGCTCGATGACATGCCGGCCAAGACCGCCGAGAGCCAGGCCATGAGCAAGGAGCTCCGCGCCCGCGGCTTCAAGTTCGTCGGCCCGACCATCTGCTACGCCTTCATGCAGGCGGTCGGCATGGTCAACGACCACATGCGCGATTGCTTCCGTTACAACGAGGTTTCGTGACGCTTGTCGCGGCGGAGCCCTTGCCATGATCCGGGCGTGCACGGCGGACGATTTCGAGGCGATCTATACGGTCATCAACGACGCTGCCCACGCCTATAAGGGCGTGATCCCGGCCGAGTGCTGGCACGAGCCCTACATGGAGCGGACCGAGCTTGAGAGCGAGATCGCGGCCGGCGTGCAATTCTCCGGCTTTCAGCGCGACGGGCGCCTCGTCGGCGTCATGGGCCTGCAGCCCGTCGAGGACGTGACCCTCATCCGCCACGCCTACGTCGCGGCCGCCGCCCAACGCGGCGGCATCGGCTCGAAGCTGTTGGCCCGCGCCCGTCGCAGCAATGAGACCCCGGTCCTGGTCGGCACCTAGGCGGTGGCAACCTGGGCGATCGAATTCTACGAGAAGCACGGGTTCACCGTGGTCTCGGACGCCGAAAAAACCCGCCTGCTCAAGATCTATTGGACGGTGCCCGAGCGCCAGATCGCCACCTCGGTGGTGCTGGCCGACCGGGCTTGGTTCGAAAGAGGTTAGTCCTCGATCTCGAGATCGGGCTTGAGCGCGGCCTGCGCCGCGGCGAGACGGGCGATCGGCACGCGGTAGGGCGAACATGAAACATAATCGAGCCCGGCGGCGTGACAGAAGCGGATCGAGGCGGGATCGCCGCCATGCTCGCCGCAGATGCCGAGCTTGAGATCGGGCCGCGCCGCGCGGCCACGCTCGACGGCGATGGTCACGAGCTCGCCGACGCCGGCGACATCGAGCGAGACGAACGGATCGACGAGGAAGACTCCGGCCGCGCGGTAGGCCTCGAGGAAGCTCGCCGAATCGTCGCGGCTGATGCCGTAGGTGGTCTGCGTCAGATCGTTGGTGCCGAAACTGAAGAAGGCCGCCGTCGCGGCGATCTCGCCGGCGCGCAAGGCGGCCCGCGGCAGCTCGATCATCGTGCCGAGGAGATAGCTCGGCCGCACGCCGCGCTCCTCCGCCACCGCATCGGCCACCGCGGCGATGGCGCGACCGATGATGTCGATCTCCGCCTTGGTCGCCACGAGCGGGATCATGATTTCGGGTTCGATCGCCTCGCCTGACTCGGCGGCGACGTCGAGCGCCGCCTCGAAGACCGCACGCGCCTGCATTTCGTAAATCTCGGGATAGGAGATGCCCAGCCGGCAGCCGCGATGGCCGAGCATCGGGTTGGTCTCGCGCACCTCGTTGATGCGCCGGCGCAACGTCTCCGCATCGCTGCCGGCGGCCTTGGCGACCTCGTCGAGCTCATCCTCGGAGTTCGGCAGGAATTCATGCAGCGGCGGGTCCAGCAGGCGGATTGTCACCGGCACCCCCGCCATGATGCGAAACAGTTCGGCGAAATCGCCACGCTGCATGGGTTGGAGCTTGGCGAGCGCAGCGCGGCGGCCCGCCTGGTCGGCGGCGAGGATCATCTCGCGCATGGCGACGATGCGGTCGGCCTCGAAGAACATGTGCTCGGTGCGGCAGAGGCCGATGCCTTCGGCGCCGAAATCGCGCGCGGCTCTGGCGTCGGCGGGCGTCTCGGCGTTGGTCCGGACCTTGAGGCGCCGGCGCGCATCGGCCCAGCCCATCAGGGTCCCGAAATCGCCGGTCGGCGCGGGCAGCCGCGTCGGCACCTCGCCCAGCAGCACTTCGCCCGCGGCGCCGTCGATGGTGATGACATCGCCTTTGTTGATGGTGCGGCCGGACGCGGCGAACTGCCCCTTCGCATAATCGATGACGAGCGCGCCCGCGCCCGAGACGCACGGCCGGCCCATGCCGCGGGCGACGACGGCAGCGTGGCTCGTCATGCCGCCGCGGCTCGTGACGATGCCTTCGGCGGCGTGCATGCCGTGGATGTCCTCGGGGCTCGTTTCAGCGCGCACCAAGATCACCGCCCGGCCGCGCGCCGCCCACGCCTCCGCCTCGTCAGCATCGAACACGACCGCGCCCGAGGCCGCGCCCGGCGAGGCCGGCAGGCCCCTGGCCAGCACGTCACGCTCGGCGTCCGGGTCGAGGGTGGCATGAAGCAACTGGTCGAGGCTTTCGGGCGGGACACGCAAGACCGCCTCGTCCTCGTCGATCAGCGCCTCACCCGCCATCGCCACCGCGATTGCGACCGCGGCGAGCGCGGTGCGCTTGCCGGTCCGCGTCTGCAGCACCCAGAGCTTGCTCCGCTCGACCGTGAACTCGATGTCCTGCATGTCCCGGTAGTGCACTTCCAGGGTCTCGGCGACGCGCACAAGCTCGGCGTAGAGCTCCGGCATGACTTCTTCCATTGCCGGAAGATTGCTCATCCCGTCCTCGCGCGCCAGTGTGGCGAGCGGCTGCGGCGTGCGGATGCCGGCGACGACGTCCTCGCCCTGCGCGTTCACCAGGTATTCGCCGTAAAGCCCCCGCTCGCCGGTCGAGGGGTTACGGGTGAAGGCAACGCCGGTGGCGCAATCATCCCCCATATTGCCGAACACCATGGCCTGCACGTTGACCGCCGTGCCCCAGTCCTCGGGAATGCCGTGGAGGCGGCGGTAGGTCACCGCGCGCGGCGTCATCCACGAGCCGAACACCGCCCCGATCGCGCCCCACAGCTGGTCCTCGGGGGCCTGGGGAAAAGGCTGCCCGCACTCCTCCTCGAGCCTGGCCTTGTAGAGCTCGACGATGGCGCGCCAATCCTCGGCCCCGAGCCCGGTATCGAACGCCACGTCCTGCTCTTCCTTGTGGAGCTCGAGGATCTCCTCGAAATGGGCGCGCTCGACGCCGAGCACCACGTCGCCATACATCTGAATCAGGCGGCGGTAGCTGTCCCAGGCAAAGCGCGCATCGCCGTTGGCGGCGAGCCCCGCAACGGTCGCATCGTTGAGCCCGAGATTGAGCACGGTGTCCATCATGCCGGGCATCGAGGCGCGCGCACCGGATCGCACCGAAACGAGCAGCGGGTTCTCGGGATCGCCGAAGCGCGCGCCCGCGATCCGCTCGATCTCGGCCCGCGCGGCATCGACGGCGGGCTTGAGGCCGTCCGGATAGGCCCGGTCGTTGGCGTCATAGGCGGCGCAGACCTCGGTGGTAAGCGTGAAGCCGGGCGGCACCGGCAGGCCGAGGCCGCTCATCTCAGCCAGATTCGCGCCCTTGCCGCCGAGGAGCGCGCGCATCGCGGCATCGCCCTCGGCGGCGGCGCCACCGAACGAATAGACCCACTTGGTCACGGCCCGCTCAGCCCTCGATCTGCGAGAAATCGGCGACGCCATCGAGGGTCGCGCGAATCTGCGAGAGCAGCCGCAGGCGGTTCGCCCGCAACGCGGGCTCCTCGCAATTGACCGTCACTTCATCGAAAAAGTGATCGACGGGGCGGCGCAACTGGGCGAGCTCCGTCATCGCCGCCATGAAATCCTCCTTGCCGACGGCGGCTGAACTCGCCTTCGCCGCCGCGGTCAGGCTCGCGTGCAGGTCCTTCTCCTCAGCTTCGCGAAAATCCTTGATCGAGGGTGCGTCCCCGTAAGTCCGCCCGTCGTTCTTTTCCTCGATGCGGACGATGTTGCTCGCACGCTTATAGGCGGTGAGCAGGTTGGCGCCGTCCTCACCCTTGAGAAAGGTTTCGAGCGCTTCGACCCGCGCCATCAGGCGTACCAGATCGTCCTCGCCAGCGAGCGCGAAGACCGCCGAGATCAAGTCGTGACGAACGCCCTGCTCGCGTAGGTGCACCTTCAGCCGGTCCGCGAGGAACGCGAGGACATCACTGGCAACCGCCTCGCGGCCCGGCTGATTCGCCTTTTTCCTGACCGCAACGGAGCCCCCAAACCGGGCGGATTCGAACGCCGCACGCAGACGAATGCGGAGACCATTCTCCAAGATTAACCGGATGACTCCGAGGGCCGCGCGGCGCAGCGCAAAGGGATCCTTCGAGCCCGTCGGTCTCTCGTCGATGGCGAAGAATCCTACGAGGGTATCGATCTTGTCGGCCAACGCGACGGCAATGCTGACCGGCGCGCTCGGGCAGGCATCGTTGGGGCCCCTTGGCGCATAGTGATCGCGGATCGCCTCCGCCACCCCGGGCGCTTCGCAATCGTGCAGCGCATAGTAGGCGCCCATGACACCCTGCAGCTCCGGCAGCTCGACGACCATCCGCGTCGTGAGATCGGCCTTGGCGAGGCGTGCGGCCGAGCGCACCTGGTCCTTGTTTACGCCCGGCACCCCGTCGGCGATGCTGGATGCCAGCGCCTGCACGCGATCGACCTTCTCGCCGAGCGATCCGAGCTTGGCGTGAAAGACGATGTCCTTGAGCGCCGGCGCGCGGCTCGCAAGGGTTTCCTTGCGGTCCTGATCCCAGAAGAACTTCGCATCCGCCAGGCGGGCGCGGAGCACGCGTTCGTTGCCGGCGACGACGGCGCGGCCACCGTCCCTGGCTTCGGTATTCGCCACCATGATGAAGCGGGGCGCGAGAGCGCCGTCGGGCTTGGCGAGCGAGAAGTATTTTTGCTGCGTGCGCATGACCGCGGTGAGCACCTCGGGCGGGAGGTCGAGAAAGGCCTCGTCGATCGCGCCCAGCAAGACCACCGGCCATTCGACAAGCCCGATCACCTCGTTGAGCAAGCCTTCGTCCGGGGTGAGCGCGAGCCCTTCCGCCGCTGCCAGCTCTTTTGCCGTGGCCAGGATCATCTCGCGTCGTTCGGCGGGATCGAGGATCACCTTGGCCTCGCGAAGATAGGCCGTGTACTCGGCAAAATCGTTCACCCGGAACGCGTGCGGCACGTGGATGGCATGGCCGCTCGTGACCGCCCCGGCGGTGAGATGACCGAAGCTCATCGGCACGATCGCGCCATCGAACAGGCAGAGGATGGAATGCAGCGGGCGAATCCAACGCGTCTCGTGCCCGCCCCAGCGCATCGATTTGGGCCACGATAGCTTGGCCACCGCCTCGCTCAAGATGGCCGGCAGGACATCGGCGCTCGCGCCGCCTGTTCGCTCGATCTTGGCAAAGTAATAGACCCCTTTCCCGGTGTCGCGCTCCTCGAGTTCATCACGCGTGAGCCCGGCGGACTTGGCAAAACCTTCGACCGCCTTGTCGGGCGCACCGGCCTTCGGCCCCTTGCGCTCTTCGCTGATGTCGGGCTGCACGGCGGGGAGGCCAGCGATGCAGAGCGTCAACCGGCGCGGCGTTGAAAACACCTGCGAGGATTCGAACTCCAGTCCCGCCGCCTTGAGACCTGTGGCGACCAGTCGCTCGAGATCGTCCGCCGCCGGGCCTTGCAGCCCGGCCGGGATTTCCTCGGAGAAGAGCTCGATGAGTAACTCGGCCATGGCTCAGGCCGGTGCGCCCGCGCGTTCGAGCCAGGCCTCGCAACACCCCTTGGCGAGAGCGCGGATGCGCGCGATGTAGGCGGCCCGCTCGGTCACACTGATGACGCCGCGGGCATCGAGGAGATTGAACAGATGGCTCGCCTTCATGCACTGGTCGTAGGCGGGCAGCGGGAGTTTGGCCTCGAGCAGCGCCGCACACTCGGCTTCGGCGTCCTGGAAATGGCGGGCGAGGCGCGTGGTATCGGCACGATCGAAATTATACGCCGAGAACTCGCGCTCCTGCTCGCGGTAGACATCGCCATAGCTCACGCCGTGGCCGTTCCAGTCGAGATCGAACACGTTGTCGACGCCCTGCACATACATGGCGAGCCGCTCGAGCCCGTAGGTGATCTCGCCCGAGACGACCTCCACGTCGATGCCGCCGACTTGCTGGAAATAGGTGAACTGGCTCACTTCCATGCCGTCGCACCAGACCTCCCAGCCCAGCCCCCAGGCGCCGAGCGTGGGGCTCTCCCAATCATCTTCGACAAACCGGATGTCGTGGTTGCGCACGTCGATGCCGAGCGCCGCCAGACTGTCGAGATAGAGCGCCTGGATGTCGTCGGGCGAGGGCTTGAGGATCACCTGGAACTGGTAGTAACGCTGCAGCCGGTTGGGATTCTCGCCATAACGCCCGTCGGCCGGCCGGCGCGTCGGCTGCACATAGGCCGCCTTCCAGGGCTCGGGCCCGAGCGCGCGCAGCGTGGTCGCCGGGTGGAACGTGCCCGCGCCCATCTCCATGTCGTAGGGCTGCAAAAGCACGCACCCGTGCCGCGCCCAGAAGGTCTGGAGCGTGAGAATCAGGTCCTGAAACGAAGGGGCGGAGGCGTTCGCGGTCGCCATCAACGACCTCCGGGGCTGAACTCCGTGCGGCGCAAGGTACTGAGCGGCCGCATGGCGGTCAAGAAACGGTGTTCAAGCTTGAGCGGGATAGGGGCAATCGTCCTGGCCGCAGGACTGGGCGTTGATGCGCGGCACGTAAGATTCGCACACCGCGCACTGCTCCATGTCCTCGCTCTTTTCGCTCGCATCGTCATTGAGCGCCCCGCCGCCGGCCCGGCCGATGTAGCCGGTGGGATTGCCGCCCATGCGGGTGAGCATGCGGTAGCCGAACCACACCGCCGCGATGACGATCACGGTGAAGACGATCTTCCAGATCATGGCGGTGGTTTAGAGTCTCGCTCGGCGGCGGTCAAGGAAGCCAATCGGCGCGACCGCGGCCTAAAGCCCGTAGCGCTCCCAAAAGGCGCGTTCCTCGAGTGCGGCAATCAGGCTCTGCGCCCATGCGCCGGCCACCCCTTCGGGCCGCTCGAGGGCCGGCACACCGAAGCGCAAGCGCTGCCACAGCGGCCGGCGCGCGCCCACGAGGCGCAGGCGCACGTCCTCGCCGAAACGCTCGCGCATGACGCTGCGCAGATCGCCGATGCCATCGATGAGGCCAAGCTCGAGCGCGCGTTTGCCGGTCCAGAACTCGCCCGAGAAGAGCTGGCGCCCGCCGCCCTTGAGCTTGCCTGCGCGCCTGAGCTTCACAGCGTCCTTGAAGCTCGTGTGGATGTCCTTCTGCAACGCCTTGAGGCGGGCGATATCGGCCGGTTTTTCGGGGCCGAAGGGATCAAGCAGTGATTTCTTGTCGCCCGCGGTATGGAGCCGGCGCTCGATGCCGAACTTGCTGAGGAGCTCGACGAAACCGAAGCCCGAGTAGATCACCCCGATCGAGCCGATGATCGAATTCTCGTCGGCGTAGATCTCATCGCCGGCGCACGCCAGCCAATAGCCGCCCGAGCCCGCCACATCCTCGCAGAAGGTGTAGACCGGCAGGTTCTTCTCCTCGGCGAGCGCGCGGATACGCCGATAGATGAGCGAGGACTGCACCGCCGATCCGCCGGGCGAGTTGACCGCCAGCGCCACCGCCTGCACGCGCGGCAGGCTGAAGGCCCGCTCGATCGGAGCGGCGAGCGCGGCCAGGCTGAGTCCGCCGCGAAAGCGCACCGGCGCGCCGATCACGCCGCCGAGGCGGAGCACGCTCACTACCGGATGCGTACTGCGGAACCAAGCCAGCGGTGGCCGGTCGAAGAGGGCGCTCAGCATCATCATTCTTAGATAGGGCGCGGCGGCCGGTTATGCAATCGACAAGCTGCTCCGCGCGCCGGGGCATCAAACATCGAGCGCCGCCCCGTCCCATAGGATCGCGCGGGCTTGGGGCGTGTAACCGCCGTCCGCGTCGTGCACAACGAGACCGGGCGCCAGGCGTAGCGGCGTGGCGATGCCCTTGCGCGCCTGCACGATCACCCGCTTGGCCGGCTGCCCCTGTTTGGGCCAGAGAGGAAAAATGACGAAGGCGCCGGCGCCTTCGGAGAGACAGGTGAGCAACTCATCCAAGCGATCGGCGCGGTGGATCATGGTGATGCGCCCGCCCCGGCGCGCCATGGCAAGGCCGAACCGGACCCAGGCCGTGAGGTCCGCCGGCCCTTCGACATACGCTTTGCGGCGCCCGGCGAGCGGCGAGGCTCGCGACCGTTCGGCCTTCAGATGGGGCGGATTGGCCATGACGTGGTCGTAGGTTCCGGGTCTGAGGGTCATCGGCGGCGCGAGGATATTGCCGGGTACAAGACGCACGCGCCGGCCCAGCCGGTTGGCGGTCACATTCTCGCCGGCCAGCGCGGCGAGGCATTGGTCCGCCTCGATGCCCACCACCCGGCAGTCCGTGACGCGGCGGGCGAGACAGAGCGCCGCGGCGCCGGTCCCGGTGCCTGCCTCGAGCACCCGATCGCCGTTGCGCGCATGCACCGCGGCGGAGAGCAGAACGGGATCAATAGCGGCGCGCGCGCCCCGGCTGGGTTGGTTGAGGACAATGCGGCCGCCAAGCAACCTGTCTTCGCTGAAGCGTTGTGGGCGGGCCGGACGTTCGGCGCGCGCCCGAGCGGCGCTCATAAAGCGTCGGCCTCGGCGATAATCTGACGCGCCGCCGCTTCATCGTTGTCGGCCACCATCAGACGGCGCGGAATGGCAGAAATGCTGCCCTCCACGATGCTGGTGTGGGCATCGAAGATGACCGCCTCGATGTGCGAATCGGCGAGGAGCGCGGTGAGCCACGACAACAGCACGGGATCGTTGGTGCGCAGGAGCTCGACCATGGGCCTCCTCGGCTGAGTTGCGCCGCACCCGCCGATGCTTGACCACCCGACGAGGCGGCTTCTATGCTCGCGCGAGCATTGGGGGAGGTCAAGCAGGGGGCACGATTTGGCCGTTGTCATACCACTCGAGGGCGATCGCCCGGAACGCAAGGCGTCGCTTCAGCCCCTGCAGGTTCTGGTGGGGGACGATCTCAGCCGCGTCAATACCGTCATCCTCGAACGCATGCAGAGCCGGGTCGAGCTTATCCCCGAGCTCGCGGGCCACCTCGTCGCTTCGGGCGGCAAGCGGCTGCGCCCGCTGCTCACCCTCGCCGCCGCCGATCTCTGCGGCTATGACGGTGAGCGGCACGTCAAGCTCGCCGCCTGTGTCGAGTTCATCCACACCGCGACGCTGCTGCACGACGACGTGGTCGATGACAGCGACCTGCGCCGCGGTGTCGCCACGGCCAATGCCCTATGGGGTAACGAGGCCAGCGTGCTGGTGGGTGATTTCCTGTTCAGCCGTTCGTTTCAGCTCATGGTCGAGGACGGCTCGCTCGCCGTTCTGGCGATCCTGTCGAACGCCGCCGCGGTGATCGCCGAAGGCGAGGTCGCGCAACTTCTGACCGCCAACGACACGACGACCAGCGAGGAGGCCTATCTCGAGGTCATTACCGCCAAGACGGCCGCGCTCTTCGCCGCCGCCTGCCGCATCGGCGCGGTGCTCACCGACCGCCCCCGGGCCGAGGAGGAGGCGCTTGAATCTTACGGCAGGAATATCGGCATCACCTATCAGCTCGTCGACGATGCGCTCGATTACGCGGCGCACGAGGCGGCGCTCGGCAAGACGGTGGGCGATGATTTCCGCGAGGGCAAGATCACGTTGCCGGTGCTTCTGGCATTCCGGCGCGGCGATGATACGGAGCGGGCGTTCTGGCGCCGCACATTGGAGAGCGGCAAGGTCGCGCCGGGCGATCTCGAGCACGCTGTGGCGCTCATGGAGAGGCACGGCGCGCTCCGCGACACCATCGAGCGGGCGCGTCACTATGGCGCGATCGCGCGCGATGCGCTCGGCCTGTTCCCTGATAGCGCGGCGAAGCACGCGCTTCTCGATACCGTCGATTTCTGCATCGCGCGCGGCCATTGAGGCGGGCCGGCCCGGCCCGCCTTGCCGGTGGGCTGGCAGAGCGCTATAAGGGCGCCGTCTCACGCCGCGAGCGGCGCGCGGGACGATCGGCCGGAGTGTAGCTCAGCCTGGTAGAGCACCGTCTTCGGGAGGCGGGGGCCCGCGGTTCAAATCCGCGCACTCCGACCACTTCCCTCGACGACAAATGGTGACCGAACACGGTTCCCTTTGCCCTATCCGAGTCGATCGCCTGCAAACACCAAATTTGGCGCGCTACATCGGCGACAGTGGAGCGAGAGTCCTCTCATCGCCGACGTGTGCCGGGCGCTGGGATTCGCCGAGCGTCCGCAGCTCATCGAGGGTGGCGAGCGCTTCGGGCCAGCATTTGGCAAGCCGCACGAGATAGGCGACGTGAGCCCCCACCGTGAAGTAGTCCGCCGTGCGCAGGCCCGCCGCGGCGCGGGCCACGGCCTCATAGCCGGCAAATCCGGCGCGCGCTGCCCGAGGCGCGAAGGTCGATTTCGCCCGTGCGACGAGACGCGCCGCACGGCGCTCGGTCCAGCCATCGTTGGTGTCGATCAGACGCGGCAGGAACGGCTTGAGGCGCTGGCGCCAGTCCTCTGCCATGGCGTCGTTGAGGGCGATGACGTAGGCGGTGAGCGCCGGACACGCGCAGGCCGGTTGATCGCCATGCGGCTCGCCCGCAAGGTAGGCGACGAATTCCATCGCGCACATGCCATCTTGGCGCGTCTCATGGTCGAAGCGCTCGAGGCTCACGCATTGAACCAATTGCTCCAAACGCCCGTGCATCCCGTCCTCCCGCCCATCCCGCCGTGCCCGATACCGCCGGGGGTGCCATGCGCCGTGGTCGAGCCCAGCCAGTCTATGGGTGATTTATTCCGCTTTCAACAAAAACATAGAATATATGCCATAATTCATTCAACGCCCTTCCCGCGCGAGTGGCTCGCTCTCCAGCGGGCGGGCCGGCACGCTCTCGCGGCGCGTATTTTGAGCGGCGGTCTCATGCAGCCACATGATCACGTCGCGCCATTGACCTTGCTTGATCTGGCTCGCGTCGTTCACGCCGAATCTGCGCTTGAGGTCCGCCAGCACGGCGCCCTCGCTCTGGCCGCTCGCCCATTCGGCTTGTTGCGCCGATGCGACGATGAGATAGGCCTCATGCACGGAGATGGGCTGCGCGAGCAGAATTTCGCGCCCCATTCCGAGCGCGGCGATGACGATGACCAAACTCGCTGCATAAACCAGATTACGCCGGGATTTCCGGCGGTTCGCTCGTGCGAAGATTTCCTCGATCCGCCGATCGTCCTCACTTTCGCGGTCCGTCATGGGCACCCCTCTCTGGGGCGGGCTGATCAGACGTACGCGTTGATGAGCTGGGGGATCTTTTCTAGATCGAACAGTTTGTTGAGATCGGGTCGTCTGTCCTTCGCTTCTGCGTGCCCGGCGTCCTGCCCGCGTTTCAACTTACGGTAGATTATTACGTACAAGTCCGACTTTTCATTGGGGAAAACACTTATATTGAGTTTGCCGAGCTGCTCCTCCGTCCGGCGGACCACGAAACGCATCAGCGTCTCGTCGAGGACAGCTGGCGCCTCTTCCCCCTCCGCGGCGGCCGTTTCGACGGGCTCGGTGCCGATGAGATCGCACAGCGACCAGCCCACAGCCTCACAAATTTTGGTTATTTTCTCGATGCCCGGGTCGATGTCGGGGCGCCGGAGAACGTCCTTCCAATAGTCCTCGCTGCCGACGAGGAGACTGATCTCCTTGCGCGACTTGCCGACGAACTTGCGCCGGCCCTCGAGCCGGCGGCGCCAATGGCGTGGAAGCATGAGGGCAATTATCCCACAAATCGGCATACATGGCACGGGTGAATATACCACCACTCGACGCCACGATTAACCCTTATCGTGGGACGAAAAACCGGGCAAACTCTGGGCCCACATCGACACTCAAAATCCGTTACAAACTCAGGGGGGACTCATGCACAAGGAAGTTATCAACCCATCCACGCTGCAGGCGCCGGTCGGGCATTTCGACCGCGCGGTGCGTATCGACAACGTGCTCTACGTCTCGGGCACCTCGGCGCTGACCAATGCCGGCGGCGGAGATATCGGCAACCGCAAGCTGGTCGAGGGCATCGAGGCGCAGACGCGCGAGACCTGGGACAACATCAAGAAGGTCGTCGATGCCGCGGGCTTCAAGATGTCCGACATCTTCCGGGTCTACATGTTCATCACCGACCGCAAATACTTCAAGACGGTAGACGAGATCGGCAAGGAATACATCCCCGGGAAGGGATTCATGGCCTCCGCCTTCGTCTGCGATCTCATGCATCCGGAGATGCTCATCGAGATTGAAGTCACTGCGATGAAAGATTAGGCGGACCGTTCGCGCGGGGCGGCTCGAAACGCGGCCCTCGCACCGCCTGCGTCACTGCCCCTTGCGGGCTCGTCGGGATGTTGGGCGCGCCGGCTCAGCTGGGAAGGCCGCTCAACCTAACCACAGGGCGGGACCGCCAAGCCCTCAGGCAGGATCGTTCGATCGTCACCACAGGCGTCCTTAACAGCCCGTTGATTAAGTCGGCGCCGTCTGATTCTCTGGTTCCCTGATTTGCAGGGGGATTTGCCGATGGCGATGGGACGGCAGAAGGATGGTCAGGGGGACCTGATGGTGAGCTGGTCGGAGATGCCGCGCTCTCCGGGTCATGTGTTTTATGACCGCTTGCAGTCGGTGCTGATCGAGGGCGGCTTCGACGCCTTTGCCGAGGCGAGCTGCCGGCCTTATTACGCGGCCCGGATGGGCGCGCCCTCGGTGCCGCCCGGGCGCTATTTCCGGATGCACCTGGTGGGCTACTTTGAGGGCATCGACAGCGAGCGCGGTCTGGAGTGGCGCTGCTCGGACGCGCTTTCGCTGCGGGCGTTCCTGCGACTGGGGAGCCGTGATCGGGTACCGGACCATTCCTGGCTGTCACGGAGCCGCACGCGCCTGCCCCATGAAGTCCACGCGGCGGTCTTCGACTGGGTTCTGGTGCTGATCGCCGAGGCGGGGCTGATCAAGGGCGAGCGCATCGGCGTCGATGCCTCGACCATGGAGGCCAACGCGGCGCTGCGGAACATCGTGCGGCGCGACAACGGCGAAGGCTACCGGGAGATGCTGGAGCGCCTGGCCCGGGAAAGCGGGGTCGAGACACCCACGGCCGAGGACCTGGCGCGTCTGGACCGGAAGCGCAAGGGCAAGAAGCTTTCCAACACGGATTGGGTTTCGAAGAGCGACCCCGAGTCCAAGATCGCCAAGATGAAGGACGGCACGACGCATCTGGCCTACAAGCCCGAGCACGCGGTGGATCTGGACACCGGCGCGGTGGTGGCGGCCGAGCTGCACCCGGCCGATGAGGGCGACACCACGACGCTTTCCAAGACCCTGGCGAAGGCCGAGGCAAACCTCGAGGCGGTGGATGCGGCACCGACATCGGAGGACCCGGCCGAATGCGTCGCCGACAAAGGTTATCACTCACGGGCGGTCTTGAGGGCTCTGAACGACAGTCCCTGGAAGACCCGGATCGCGGCGCCCAAGCAGACCGGCTTTTCGCGCTGGCACGGTGATGAGGCGGCGCGGCGCGCGGTCACCAATAACCGTGCGCGGCTCAAGTCCGGGGTCGCCCGCGAGGCCTTCAAGCTGCGCGCCGAGATCGTCGAGCGCTGCTTTGCCCACAACCTCGATCGTGGCGGCATGCGACGAACCTGGCTGCGCGGGCGAGAGAATGTGCACAAGCGATACCTGCTCCACGTCGCCGGCCACAATCTATCGTTACTGATGCGCCAGCTCATCGGCGCCGGCACCCCGCGGGAGGCCGTGGCGGGCGGATATGGCGGTATTTTCGTTCTGCTCACGCCCACCGGGGCCATGCTGGTGGCACGGGGGGGCTCGCAAAGCGGCCAGACGGCTTTCGCCGCCGCATTCCTCATCTGGGAGTGAGAGCCGGAAAAAGCCACTTAATCAACGGGCTGTTAAGCTGGCGTTGGGTCAGGCCGCCAGCACCCGACAGATCGGCGCCGCTCCAGTTTGCCTTGTGCAGCATGGCGCCGCCAAACTCGGCGCCCTGCAGATTTGCGTCGGTGAAGTCGACGCGCCGCAGGTTGGCCTTTTCGAACTCGGCCCCTGCAGCGTCGGCGTCATGCAGATTGGCGCGATCCAAATCGACCCAATTGAGATCGGCGCCACGCAGACTTGCGCCGCGCAGGTTGGCGCGTTCGAGATCGGCTGATTCCAGCCTGGCTGAATCGAGATTGGCACCGCTCAGGTCGGCGCGCTTGAGGCTGGCAGCGCGAAGATCCGCGTGCGCGAGTATCGCTCCGGCCAGGTTGGCTTTCTCAAGATCGGCTTCGCGGAGATCAACTTTTGTGAGGTCGGCCCCGCTGAGGTCGGTTTTTTCGAGATCGGCGCCGCGAAGAACCGTCTCGACAAGCCGCGCGTCGCGGAGATCGGCCTTCTCGAAATCCGACTGGCTGAGGTCCGCGCCGGTCAGATCGGCACCTCTGAGATTGACCTCCTTGAGATCGGACCAGCTCAACTTGCTCTTGGCCAGACGGGCACCGGCGAGATCAGCACCGTGCAAGCTCGCGCCGCGAAGATCGCAATTCTCGCATTGGCCGTCCGCCAGCAACCGGTCGAGATCGGCTTGCTCGAACGCACCTGCGCTGGCGGTCGCCACGACCAAGCCTATAGCCACCAGGAGAAATTGTTTCACAGACGCCCCCTCAGGTTGCGGGTGATGCGGGCTGCCCCCACGACGCCCAACCTGCGCGCGAACAGCCAGACGGTTGTCAGCCTTCAGATCGGTAGGATGGACCGTAACGTCGCAATGATCCAAATCAGGAATGCGTGACATGGGAAGTGACCCGCTATCACTCAAGGCCGCGAGCCCATCAGCTGGCTCGAACGACTGGCCGGCACACGCTGGTCGCCACTGATTTCCCTGACCAGTTTTTGCAGGATGATCTCGGGCAACTGGCGGCGTGTTTCGGCCACCAGCACGAAGGCGCCCTCACCGCCGATCACGTGCTTTTCGAAGAGCTGATCGAGTGCAATGAACCCCGGCGCCCACCAGTTGACCCAGAGTGATTTGATGGCCAGCGCGTTGATTGTGATGCCTTGGGCAAGGGCACGCTGGCGCGCCGGCTCGATCGCCGGTCCACCCGCCTGCGCCTCTCCGCTTGCAACGTCGATAACCTTGCGGGCGCCAGCGAAATCGTTGGTCTGCATCAGGGTCGTGGCGTACTCCAGCACGCCTGTCACCGAATTGAAGCGCTCCGTCGCGCGGGGCGCGCGCATCAGGCGCTCGGCGAAGCTCCTGGCCGACGCCTCGTCCCGGATGAGCGTCCAATCGACAACCATGCGCTGGGAATCGAAGCCGCCGAACTCGACATAGGCGAGCGCGATCACGCGTGCCGGGCCGGAACGGATGGCGGCCAACACCCCGGGGTGGGAGATCGCCGCGGCATAGCCTGCGCGCTGTGCGATGAATTCCTCGTAGGCGATCTCGTCGCTCGCATGGGCCGCCAGGACCAATTCAAGATCGACGTCCTCGGCCGCGTTGGCGGCGGCGTGAAGCCCCAACAGCAGCGCGGCGAGCGCGAAAAGGCGGAGACAGTGCATCTTCCTCACAACGTCCGTCTCATTCTTCGGCCAAACCTAGGACAACCTTGCCGGGCGCCGGCAACGCTTCGGCAGGTCCTTCCCTAATTGTGACTCATTGGTGAATTCCGAGCCCTAGCAGCCCGCTGATTAAGTGGCTTTTTCCGGCTCTCACTCCCAGATGAGGAATGCGGCGGCGAAAGCCGTCTGGCCGCTTTGCGAGCCCCCCCGTGCCACCAGCATGGCCCCGGTGGGCGTGAGCAGAACGAAAATACCGCCATATCCGCCCGCCACGGCCTCCCGCGGGGTGCCGGCGCCGATGAGCTGGCGCATCAGTAACGATAGATTGTGGCCGGCGACGTGGAGCAGGTATCGCTTGTGCACATTCTCTCGCCCGCGCAGCCAGGTTCGTCGCATGCCGCCACGATCGAGGTTGTGGGCAAAGCAGCGCTCGACGATCTCGGCGCGCAGCTTGAAGGCCTCGCGGGCGACCCCGGACTTGAGCCGCGCACGGTTATTGGTGACCGCGCGCCGCGCCGCCTCATCACCGTGCCAGCGCGAAAAGCCGGTCTGCTTGGGCGCCGCGATCCGGGTCTTCCAGGGACTGTCGTTCAGAGCCCTCAAGACCGCCCGTGAGTGATAACCTTTGTCGGCGACACATTCAGCCGGGTCCTCCGATGTCGGTGCCGCATCCACCGCCTCGAGGTTTGCCTCGGCCTTCGCCAGGGTCTTGGAAAGCGTCGTGGTGTCGCCCTCATCGGCCGGGTGCAGCTCGGCCGCCACCACCGCGCCGGTGTCCAGATCCACCGCGTGCTCGGGCTTGTAGGCCAGATGCGTCGTGCCGTCCTTCATCTTGGTGATCTTGGCCTCGGGGTCGCTCTTCGAAACCCAATCCGTGTTGGAAAGCTTCTTGCCCTTGCGCTTCCGGTCCAGACGCGCCAGGTCCTCGGCCGTAGGTGTCTCGACCCCGCTTTCCCGGGCCAGGCGCTCCAGCATCTCCCGGTAGCCTTCGCCGTTGTCGCGCCGCACGATGTTCCGCAGCGCCGCGTTGGCCTCCATGGTCGAGGCATCGACGCCGATGCGCTCGCCCTTGATCAGCCCCGCCTCGGCGATCAGCACCAGAACCCAGTCGAAGACCGCCGCGTGGACTTCATGGGGCAGGCGCGTGCGGCTCCGTGACAGCCAGGAATGGTCCGGTACCCGATCACGGCTCCCCAGTCGCAGGAACGCCCGCAGCGAAAGCGAGTCCGAGCAGCGCCACTCCAGACCGCGCTCGCTGTCGATGCCCTCAAAGTAGCCCACCAGGTGCATCCGGAAATAGCGCCCGGGCGGCACCGAGGGCGCGCCCATCCGGACCGCGTAATAAGGCCGGCAGCTCGCCTCGGCAAAGGCGTCGAAGCCGCCCTCGATCAGCACCGACTGCAAGCGGTCATAAAACACATGACCCGGAGAGCGCGGCATCTCCGACCAGCTCACCATCAGGTCCCCCTGACCATCCTTCTGCCGTCCCATCGCCATCGGCAAATCCCCCTGCAAATCAGGGAACCAGAGAATTCAGACGGCGCCGACTTAATCAACGGGCTGGTAAGAGATTGTTAGCGGGCGAGCAAATGCAAGCGTCTTCGAACGAGCCAACGTCGCTCACGAAGTGGCATGGCGGTTGCGATGCGCCACCACATTCGCCGAAGCGAATTTCTGTCACCCCCAAAGGGAGCGACCACCATGACGATGTCGATCAACACCAACGTCGGGGCGATGATCGCGCTCCAGAATCTGAACAAAACAACCAACGCTCTAGAAATTACCCAGTTACGCATCACCACGGGGCTCAAGATCAACGGCCCTAAGGACGATGCCGCGACGTTCGCGATCGCCCAGAACATGCGCGGCGACATCGGCGGCATCCAGGCGGTCAAGGCCGCTCTGGCGACCGGTGAATCGACTGCCAATGTCGCGATCTCCGCCGGCAAGGCGATCGCGGATCTGTTGATCGAGATGAAGTCCAAGGTGGTGCAGGCTAACCAGTCGGGTCTCGATTCGGCGTCGCGGACGGCGCTCCACAACGACTTTGTCTCGCTTCGCGACCAATTTTCCACCATCGTCGCCAGCGCCGAGTTCAACGGCGTCAACCTGATCACGCAGAGTGCGTCGAACCTGACCGTGCTCAGCACCGTGGACGGCAGCGTGATCACCGTGAGCGCACAGTCGATGGACTCAACGACGCTCGCCATCAACACCAACGTTCTGAACACGAGCTCCGGCGCCGCCGCGACGCTCACGTCGATCAACACCGCGATCACGCTGGTCTCGGAAAAGCTGGCCGCGCTCGGATCGGCGGTCAGGCGGATCGAGATCCAGAACGAGTTCTCGAGCCAACTCGTCGACATCCTCAAGGAAGGCGTGGGCAATCTGATCGATGCCGATCTCGCGCATGAGAGCGCCCGGCTCCAGGCCCTTCAGATCAAACAGCAACTCGGCGTACAGGCGCTTGCCATCGCCAATGCCAGCCCGCAGAACATCCTCTCGCTGTTCCAGTAGAACCCGGTTCGTGACCGGCGCCCGGACGGGCTCAATACCCAGCGGTGCTCCCGCCGTCCGCCTGCCAAGTGGCGCCGGTCACGAAGCCCGCCCGATCGGATGCGAGATAAAGGATCATGTCGGCAATCTCCTCGCGGCTGGCGATGCGCCCGATCGGATAGTTTTTCTCAAGCGCCGCCATGTAACTCGCCACATCACCCGAGTCGCGAGCGCCATCCTGGAGCGCCTCGGTATCGACCGCGCCGGGGCACAGGCAGTTGACGCGAATCTCGGGCGCCAGCGCCATAGCCATCGCGCGCGTCATGTTGACGACCGCCCCCTTGGACGCGCAATAGACGACGGTTTGCGCGAAGCCGATGAGACCGGCCTCCGATCCCATGTTGACGATGTTGCCCCGGCGCTCGCGGAGCGACGGCAGGGTGGCACGCGTGCAAAAGAACATGCCCTTGGCGTTGACATCCATCGATTCGTCCCACACCGCCTCGTCGGACTCCTCGATCGTGCGCTCGTAGAAGTAGCCGGCGGAGTTGTTGACCAGAACATCGAGGCCGCCGAGACCCGCGAGAGCGGCCCCGACCACGTCCTCGCAGCCTTTGACCGTGGCGATACTGCCGGGCGCCGCAACCAGCCCGTCGCCGCCGAGCTCGCCGATCACTCGCTCGACATCCTCGGCACGCCGCCCGTTGACGGCGACCCGCGCCCCCTGATCGAGAAACGCCCGGGCAGCCGCCAGGCCGATGCCCCGCGTCGAGCCGGTAATGAGTACCGTCTTGCCGGAAAAATCCATTCTGCCCTCCCCGTATGGCCTGATATTTCGCCCCCTCACACGCGTGCCGCATGGCACGCGGCCCGGTACGCGCACGGCGCTTCATAAGGGTGGCCGTCGCGGCAAACCTATGTGCGACGTCAAGATCGCGTGGCGTCTTGGCCACGACCACCCCTAGGCGCGGCCGCGCTCGGTCAAGATGCGATCGAACGCTTCGAGCTGGACCATCACGCGGCCATAGACGGAGTCCGCCGGGTACTGGCCCTCCGCATCGGGTTCGCCTGCCGGCACGCCGGTGAAGAGTTCGATCGCCTCGTCGGCCGTGACCACGCTCCAGATCTGGAATGTCCCGCTGGCCACCGCCTCGGCCACCTCGTCGCTGAGTACGAGATCGTCCTCGCACGACGCCGGCACGGCCACCCCTTGCTCGCCAGTGAGCCCGCCGGCCTCCACACAGGTGCGGAAGAACCCCTCCACCTTGTAGCGCACGCCGCCCACCGCCTGCGCCTGTCCGCGCTGGTTGACCGAGCCGGTGATGGTGAGGTCCTGGCGCAACGGCAGGTGCGCAAGATCGGACACCGTCACCAGCAGCTCGGCCAGCGAGGCGCTGCCGCCCTCGACGCCGCCGTAGCTCTGCTCGAAGGTGATCGAGCAGTTGAACGACAGCGGAAAGCGGCGCGCGAAATGGCCGGCGAGAAAGCCCTGCAGCACCATGACGCCCTTTTGCTGGATCGGCCCGCCAAGCTCGACGTCGCGCTCGATGTTGATGACGCCGCGCCGGCCGATCAGGCGCGCGCGGTCACGCGCTAGGGCGCACCGAAGGCGTAATCCCCCATGTCATGCACGACGAGCGCGTTGACCTGACCGATTACCGCGCCCTGCGTGTCGATCATGACGGTGCCCTCGGCAATGTTCTCCTGCATGCGATCCTCGACCCGTGCGTTGCACTGGCGCCGGCTCGCGATCGCCGCGACGAGCTTCGCATCGGTAATGACCTCGGGCGGGCCCTCGCCACCCTGCATCGCCGCTTCGCTGATCACGTCCTCGACCGCTTCGAAGCGCGCGCTCAGCTTGCGCCGGCTCGAGGCGTGGCGCGCCACTATGCCCAGCAATCGCACGAGCGCCGCCTCATCGCACCGCGCGCCATTGTGCCGACCGGCCATGCTTTGGATGAGCTCGGTATAGGTCGCGATATTGTCGGGCGTCGCGTCCATATCGGCGTCGATGTCGGCTTTGACTTTGAAAAATGTCTGGAACTCGGGATCGACCGAGAAGAAGGCGTAATAGAAGCGCGGCGCGCCGATGATGATCCCCTTGACGTCGAGCGCAATAGGTTTGGGCCGCGGCGCGCCGGCGATCGGCCACTGGCCCATGCGGAAGGGCTCCTCGACGCGGATCTCTCCATCGCGCAACGCGGCCTTGAGCCCCGCCCATACCATCGGGTTGCTCGCCAGCCCTTCGGCGCGCAGCACGAGAACGCCGCCGTTCGCGCGGTGCAGCGAGCCGGCGCGAATTTGCATGAAATCGGTCTCGAGCAGACTCTCACGTTGCCGGTATTCCATGCGCCCAAACAGGTTCTCGTAAGAAACGTTCGATTCCACGACCACGCTGGGATGAGGATCGTCGGTGTGATCCACGAACAGGTTGACGGCGTAGCGCCGTTCAAGCTCGCTCATGGCGTAGCCCTGCTTCTCGGGCGGCACCATGTGGAGTTGGGCGAGGTTCTCCAGAATGTCGACCCGCGCCTCGGTCAGCCAGCGGGACAGACCACGATACTTGCCGAACTCCGTGAGCAATTCGTCGAACATGCGTCCCGTCGACTGATCGGCGACCTGATGGTTGAGCTCGCGCACCCAGCGGCCGAACTCGCTCTGCCGCTCTGCGGTCTGGCGGTTGATCCCGGCGAGCTCGCCATTGATGCGCATCGCCGCCTCCCGCACGGCGGCCTGTTGCTCCGGCGGTAACCCACCCCCCGCCGCGTCCGGGCTGCCGGGCGCGGGGGCAACGGCGACGGCGCCTTGCGGCGTGCGCACGAGATCGAGGCCATGCGCCTGCGCCTCGGCGCGCAGTTGCTCAAGCCGCCCAGCCACCTCGGCCTGTAACTTTTCGCCTTCGGCGCGGACCTGGGTCTGATAGTCCTCGCTGGTGAAGGCGCGGCCCAGCGTTTCGCGCAACTCGGGCAACAGCTCCGCCATATGGTCACGCAAGCGCCGGCCCACGCCGTTGGGCAGATGGTAGGGCTTGGGCCGGTGCGGCCGGCGGAAATTGGTGAGATAGACCCAGTCATCGGGCGCCTCGCGCTGGGCGACAACCTCGTTGAGGAATCCGACCGCCGCGGTCATGCGTCCGCTGCGATCCTCGCCGAGGACGAAGATGTTGAAGCCGGGCTCCCCGCTGGAGAGGCCGAACTCGAGGGCGTCGCGGGCCCGCTTGTGACTCGACAGAAAAAAAACATCGCCCGTGCCCGCTGCGCCGAGCGCGAATCGCGGCAGGCCGATATCCTCGGCCGCGAGTTTTTTGGCGCGCCCCGTCACCCGACGTCAGGCCGCGCGCAGCGTTGTCGCCAGGTCACGAACATGATCATCCCTGCGCCCACGCAACAGCGCCGAGGGGGTCCCGAAACAGAGCCTAAGAAGCCCGATGCCGGCCAGCGCCGCTGCTCACGACCGAAGCTTGCGAATTGCGCGCCAAGCGATCGGCAGAAGCGCCGCCGCGAGCAAAAGCTTGAGCGCATCGCCGATCAGGAACGGCGTCAGGCCGGCCATGATGGTCGCGCCGAACGCGGTCTCGGCGCCCGCCGCCGCAATATACTCGGCGCCGGGCCCGGCATAGAACTTCCACAGCCACAACAAGCCCGGTATGTAGAGCACGATATTGCCGGCCAGCAACGCCAGGGCCGTGGTCGCGGCATGGCGGTCCCAGCCGCGCTCCGCCAAGTAGCCAAGCACGCCGCCCGCAAAAACATAACCAACGATGTAGCCGCCGCTCGGACCCAACAGCACGGCAAGACTGCCCGCCTGATTGGCGAACACCGGCAAGCCGGCCGCACCCAACACCAGATAGAGGAGCAGCGTGGCGGCGCCGAGGCGCATACCATAGGCCATGCCGACGACCAGCACCGCGAAGGTCTGGCCCGTGATGGGCACCGGCCACAGCGGCACGGTGATTTGCGCGCATGCGGCGACGAAAAGGCTCCCCAGCACCGCCAATACGATCGCTCGCAGGGCAGCATTGCTGGCGCCCGCCGGCCACACGGCGGCGGCGAGCGTGGGCTGAAGAGCGGTTGCGCTTCCTGAGATCGTCATCATCTGGGCCTCCGAAAACGGGGTCGCCGTGTTGGGCGTCTGTCGCCGATGATGACCGAACCGCGCGCGGGTGTCCACGCGTTATGACGGCGGTTGCCCGGGCCTGAGCGATTGGCGATGATGCAGCCAGCAGGATCAAACACCCAGGCCGCCCGTGTCCATCGAGATTCCCTTCGTCCGCGACTTTGACTTCACCTATGCGGTGCCTGAGCCGGTGTCACCGCTGATCCGCCGTATCGTCGCCCGCAACCCGAGCCCGTTCACCTTCCATGGCACCGGCACCTACATCGTCGGGCAGGGGAAGGTCGCCATCATCGACCCGGGGCCGGCGCTCGTCGAGCATGTCGACGCCATCCTCGCCGCCGTCGCGGACGAGAAGGTGAGCCATATCCTCGTCACTCACACGCACCGCGATCATTCGCCGGCGGCACGGGACATCAAGGAAGCGACAGGCGCCCTCACTTACGGCTACGGGCCGCACGGATCGGGCGCGCTTGGCGCGGACGACGTTGTCGAGGAAGGCGCCGATCACGATTTCGCGCCGGACGTGGTGTTGCGCGATGGCGCCCTGATCGAAGGAGCCGGCTGGAGCTTCCGAGCGGTCTATACGCCGGGCCACACCTCGAATCACCTCTGTTACCACCTCGCCGAGGAAAACGCATTGTTTCCCGGCGATCACATCATGGGCTGGTCAACCACAGTGGTCTCACCGCCCGACGGCGACATGGCGGCCTATATGGCGAGCCTGCGCCGCTGCCTCGCGCGCGACGACCGCATCTACTGGCCGACCCACGGCGCACCGGTGCACGAGCCCCGCGCACTCGTCGGCGCCTATATCGCCCACCGCGAGGACAGGGATCGGCAGATCAAGGACTGTCTCGCGCACGGGAAAGTCACGATCCCGGAGATGGTCGCGGCCATGTATGCGGATCTTGATCCGGCGCTCGTACCCGCCGCCCGGCGCTCCGTGCTGGCGCACCTCGTCGCGCTGGTGGAAGCCGACCGGGTGGAGACGACCGGATCGCCGGTTGAAGACTCCCCCTACCGGCTGGCCGCACCCGAGGCTGCCCCGACCGAGGGCAGAACGTAGTCCTTGAACTGCTCGCGGAGCTTGGATTTGAGGAGCTTGCCGGTCGCCGTGTGGGGCAATTCCTCGACGAACACCACATCATCGGGCAGCCACCATTTGGCGACCTTGTCGTTGAGATAGTCGAGCATCGCCTCGCGCGTGAGCGCTGCGCCCTCCGAAGGCACGACGATCAGCAGCGGGCGCTCCTGCCATTTCGGGTGCGGCACCCCGATGACGCAGGCCTCCTTGACGTCGGGATGGCCGACGGCGCTGTTCTCGAGATCGATCGAGCTGATCCACTCGCCGCCCGATTTGATGACGTCCTTCGAGCGGTCGGTGATCTGCATGTAGCCGCCCGCATCCAGCGTTCCGACATCGCCGGTGGTGAACCAGCCGTCCTGGTCGAACGCTTCTTCTCCTTCGCCCTTGAAGTAACCCGAGGCCACCCACGGCCCGCGCACCTTGAGGTTGCCGAAGGCCACGCCGTCGCGCGCCAGTTCGTTGCCGTCGTCGTCGACGATCTTCATCTCGACGCCGTAGAGCACCCGGCCCTGCTTCTCCTTGAGCTTGCGGATCTTCTCCTTGGACCAAGACTCCATGCCGTATTTGAGGGTGCCGACCGAGCCCAGCGGGCTCATCTCGGTCATGCCCCAGGCGTGAACCGCGGTCACCCCATAGGTGTCCTCGAACTCATCGATCATCGAGCGCGGCATCGCCGAGCCGCCGCATATGACGCGCTCCAATGTCGAGAAACGCTTTTTCGCGCTGCGCATGTAATCGAGCAGCATGAACCAGACCGTGGGCACGCCGGCCGTCATGATCACTTTCTCGCCTTCCATCAACTCGTAGACGCTTTCGCCGTCGAGCTTGGGGCCGGGCAACACGAGCTTGCAGCCGACCATGGGCGCGCCATAGGCCAACCCCCAGGCGTTGGCATGAAACATCGGCACGACCGTGAGCACGCTCTCGCTCGCGGCAAGCCCCATGACATCCCGGCTGCAGGCGGCAAGCGTGTGCACCACGGTCGAGCGATGGGCGTAGAGCGCGCCTTTGGGGTTGCCCGTCGTGCCCGAGGTGTAGCAGAGCGAGGAGGCTGTCCATTCGTCGAACACCGGCCAGTCGAACTCGTCGGGCTGATCCTTGATCAGCGTTTCGTAACAGATCGCGTTGGGGAGCCGGGTCTCGGGCATGTGCGCCTCATCGGTCATGATGATGTACCCCTTGACCGAGGCGAGCTCGCTTTGAATCCCCTCGAGCAGCTCGACGAAGGTGAGATCGAGGAAGACGTATGAATCCTCGGCGTGATTGACGATATAGACGAGCTGCTCGGCAAACAGGCGCGGATTGACGGTATGGCAGATCGCGCCCATGCCGGAGACGGCGTAGTAGATCTCGAAATGGCGGTAGCCGTTCCAGGCGAAGGTGGCGATGCGGGCGCCCGTCACCACACCGAGGCCGGTGAGCGCGTTGGCGAGCATTTGGGCGCGGCGGTGCGCGGCGGCGTAGGTGTAGCGGTGAAGCGGCCCCTCGACGGTGCGCGAGACGATTTCGGTGTCCGCGTGATAGAGCGCCGCGTGCTTGATCAACGAGGAAATCAGGAGCGGTTGGTCCTGAATCAGTCCGCGCATGCTGCCCCTCCCGCCGCCACATGTTTCGCGGTGAATTTTAGGCGCGCGACTGGGCGCCGTAAAGGGAGGGGCGCACATCCGGCCCGCCTCGCCCGGTCGCGTCACGGCGAAAGCCGTCTTTCCAACCCCCGGCGCAGCGTGTAGTCTGTGGCCGTTCCGGCGGGCGCTATCGTCGCGGAACCATAGGGGTTTTCCGCCGGCGCACGAAGGCGAACAAGAGCAATCCCGGAGGATGCCCATGACGGTCCGACCGAATTCCGATGCAGCGCGCGACATCGCGAACTACATCCACCCCTACACCAATCTTGTGAAACACCAGAAAGACGGCCCGGTCATCATGACCAAGGGCAAGGGGATCTACGTCTACGACGAGGACGGCAAGGAGTATATCGAGGCGCTCGCCGGCCTGTGGTGCACGTCCTTGGGCTTCGGCGAAGAGGAGCTGATCGAGGCGGCGATCAAGCAGATGCGCGATCTGCCGACCTATCACAACTTCTTCGCGAAATCGATGCTGCCCGGCATCGGGCTGGCCGAGAAGCTCATCGAGATGGCGCCGGTGCCCATGTCGAAGGTGTTCTTCGCCAATTCGGGCTCCGAGGCGAACGACACGCTGATCAAGATGATCTGGTACATCAACAATGCGACCGGCCGGCACAAACGCAAGAAGATCATCTCGCGCCGGATGGCCTATCACGGCATCACCATCGGCGCCGGGTCCCTCACCGGCATCCCGGCCAACCACCAGGCGTTCGATCTGCCGATTCCCAACATCCTCCATACCGAATTCCCGCACTACTACCGCAACGGCGAGCCGGGGGAGACGGAAGAGGAATTCTCGCAGCGCATGGCCGATGAACTCGAGAAGCTGATCGTCGATCAGGACCCGGAGACGGTCGCCGCCTTCATCGCCGAGCCGGTGATGGGCGCCGGTGGCGTCGTGCCGCCGCCCAAGGGCTATTTCGAGAAGGTCCAGGCGGTGCTGGACAAGTACGACGTGATGTTCCTCGCCGACGAGGTGATCACCGGCTTTGGCCGCACCGGCAACATGTTCGCCACCGAGACCTACGACCTCAAGCCCGCCGCCATGACCCTGGCGAAAGCGCTGTCGTCGGCCTACTTGCCGATCTCGGCGGTGATGGTGAACGAGGAGATCTTCGATGCCATGGCCGAGCAGAGCAACGAAGTTGGCCTGTTCGCCCACGGCTTCACCTATTCCGGTCATCCCGTGCCCTCAGCGGTCGCGCTCCGTACCCTCGAGCTCTATGAGGAACGCGACCTCCTCGGCCATGTCCGGCGCGTCATGCCCACCTTCCAGAAGCGGCTCCACGCCTTTGCCGATCATCCGCTGGTCGGCGAGGTGCGCGGCGTCGGCCTCATTGGCGCCATCGAGTTCGTCGCCGAGAAGGAGACCAAGCGCCAGTTCGAAGCGACCCACGCCGTGACCCAGTACTGCCTCAAACGGGCCAACGAGTACGGCGTGATGACACGGGCGATGCCGCACGTCATGGGCTTTTGCCCGCCGCTAATCATCACCGAGGACGAGATCAACGATCTCTTCGACCGCATGGAAAAGGCGTTCAACGACACCGAGGAGTGGGTGTCATCCAACGCGCTCCGCGCGGCGGCGTAACGCCGATTACCGGACTAAATTTGCGGATCAAGCGGGGCTTCGGCCCCGCTTTTTTTCGGCATTATGTAGCAACCGCACCTACGGGCATGTCGTGCCGTGCCCGTAGGTGTGGCTCTAGCTTGCATCATTGCCATCTGGCAGCCGCTGGAAGCTTCCGCCTTCCTCATGCACGCCAGCGGCAACAAATTTAAAGTTTACGAATTGAGACTTACCGAAAGCATCCCGGTATTCTATGCGCCCCCAGACGTGGAAATCCCCCTTGCCGGCGTGCAAAGCGGCAACTTGCTCGGGAGTAGGCGGGTCCTTTTTGGTGATTTCGATATCGGTCGATCCACCGGGACCAAGCGTCATCAGCCCGGTGAATGTCCCCTCGTCGAGGGCGCGCGCCAGGGGGACCTCGTAGAATCCAATCCCCATCCAATGCTGCAGATCATATGCGGGGGTTTGGCCCGTGTTGATTACGGATGCACGCACAACAGGTCCAGAGATCCGTGCCTCACCGCTAATGCGGAAACTCTTGTTGTCCAAAGAAACGTACGCCCGCAATTGTTGCTCGGCGGACTCTCTCGCGATTTTGTTGGCCACAACAGCGGCATTCGTGGCACGAGCCGAAAGAATGAGCGTCACGATCAAGAGAGTGATGCCCGCGCCACCAACATAAATCTACCATTGGGTAAGGCCCAACAGTTCCTTGGCGGAGGCGGCAATGGTTTGTTGCGCTACAAGATCGGCTTTTTCACGGTTCTCGGCTGCTTGGCAGCGAGGATCGCAGGGCGGTTCGGAGCCTACTTCTTCAGTAGGGGCAGGTGGGCTAGCGGTTGCGCCCTGCTGATCGTTGACTCCCTCGCCGCCGCTATCCTTTGGAATTGGGGGTTCTACGACTCGCTCTTGGCCTTCATCGACCACGGCGTGCGGTTTCTGAGCGTTCTGCTGGGCATATGATCCCGGAGTGAGAACTATGACGAGGACTAACAATCCTCCAAGTGCAAGACCTGCACGCCGATAGCGGATAGATATTGGATAAAGATTACCCCAGAAAAGCCGCCCTCGATTCGGCCTGCCAACTCTGCGCGCTTGTCGATCAGCGCGGTCACGACATGACGCTCCGCCATGCCGAAAGGATAGCCCCTATTCGCACCCTACATTAAGGGGGCAGTAGGTGCGTTTGCTACATAATGCGGCTTTTTTGCCCCTACACGTGTTGTCCGCCGTTGATGTGGATCTCGGCGCCGTTGATATAGGACGCTTGGTCCGAGCACAGGAAATAGATCGTCTTGGCGACCTCTTCCGGCGTGCCGAGACGGCGCAGCGGAATCTGCTCGGCGAGCGCCTGGTATTCGGGCCCGATCATCGCCGTTTCGATCTCGCCCGGCGCGATCGCGTTGACGCGGATGCCGAGCGGCCCGAGATCGGCCGCCATCTCGCGGGTGAGCGCGGCCAGCGCCGCCTTGGACGCGGCATAGGCGGTGCCGGCAAAGGGATGGACGCGCCCGCCGACGATCGAGGTGACGTTGACGATCGAGCCCTTGCCTTGCTTGAGCTCCTCGATCAGGCCGCGGGCGAGGATGACCGGTGCGAACAAGTTGACTTCGAAGACGCTGTGCCACAGGTCCATGCCGCCGTCGAGCACGCCGAAGCGCTGGCCGTTGGCGCCCTTGGGCGAGATGCCGGCGTTGTTGACCAGGGCATGCAGCGGGCTGCCGTTGAGGCGCTCGCGCAACGTTTCGATGCCGGCCTCGGTTCCGGCGTGATCTGCGAGATCGATCACGACGTGATCTTCGGGCCCGGCCTCCCACGGGCAATCCTCCGAGAAAGCCTGGCGCGAGCACGTGATGACGCGCCAGCCCGCGGCGTTGAAGCGCTTGACCGTGGCATGGCCGATGCCGCGGCTCGCGCCGGTCAGCACCAGGCTCTTGCGATCGTCGCTCACAGCCTTGCCCCTTTCAGGTCTCGTCGATCCCCACCACCCGGAAAGTCAGCATGTCACCATCCTCCTCGGTGATCGAGACATATTAGCCGACTGTGAAGATGTGGGTGTCGAGTCGGCTACGGGTATCGGCGTCCACGACCAGCGTCCCGGCACCCGCCTCACCGGCTACTTGCAGAAGCCAAGCGCCGGCCGCTGCGCCACCGGGCAAGGCGCAATGCGAGGCGCATGCGAGTCGCCTACTGAAACACCGCCCGCTTTTCGACGATTCCTTCGGGATCCTGATGGATGATGATGTCGGTGTTGGGGAAGGCTTCCCTGATTTCGTCCTCGACCTCGTCGGCGATCACATGGGCGCGCTTGAGCGAGATATCGCCTTTGAGCTCGATGTGAAGCTGAATGAACGAGTTCACCCCTGCCGAACGGGTGCGCATGTCGTGCATGTCGAGCACGTCGGGGTGACTCATGGCGATCTCGCGAATGCGCGCCCGCACCTCGTCGGGGAATTCCCGGTCCATCAACATGTCGAACGAGGAACGAATGAGGCTCCACACGCTGTAGAGGACATAGGCGGCGATCCCGATGGCGAACAACGGGTCGAGGTAGTCGAGGCCGAGAGAGGTCGACAGAACCAGCGCGACGATAACGCTGAGGTTGACCACGAGATCGGCCCGGAAATGGAGCGAATCCGCAGCGATCGCGATCGAACCCGTCTTGCGCACGACATGGCGCTGGAACAGGATCAACGCGAAGGTCGCGGCCATGGCGAAGAGCATGATGGCGATCCCGGCCGCACCGTGCTCCACCGGCGCCGGATGGATGAGGCGCTCGCCCGCCTCGGACAGAAGAAAAACGACGGATGCGCCGACGACGAGAGCCTGGATGAGGCCGGCCAAGGGTTCCGCCTTGCCGTGGCCGAAGCGGTGCTGGCGGTCGGCCGGGCGCAGGGCATGGCGCACCGCGACCAAATTCACGCCCGACGCCACGACATCGAGCACCGAATCGACGAACGAGGCCAACATGGCCACGGAGCCGGTCAGCAGCCACGCAGCCAGCTTCACCAGGGCGAGCAGAATGGCGAGTCCGACCGAGGCGTAAGTCGCCCGCCGGAGCAGAGATTCCGCTTGCCCTTCGGCCAATCCGGCGCCAATCGGATGCTCGGCGGTCTGTTCGCTCTCAACCATGGGATCGCGCGGCCCCGCCACGCTCACGGATAGAGCCGTTCGCACGACCAATTCCGGCGCGCACGCGTGTAGACCAACCTGTCATGTAAGCGAGACGGGCGCGATTGCCAGAACTCGATACGCTCCGGGACAACGCGGTAGCCCGACCAGAAGACCGGCCGCGGGACCTCGCCCTCGCCGAACTTCGCCGTATAATCGGCAAAATCCTGCTCGAGCTGCGCGCGGTCGGGCAACGGCCGCGACTGTTTCGAGGCCCACGCCCCGATACACGCGTCGCGCGGGCGCGTCGCGAAGTACGCATCGGCCTCTTGATCGCTCACCGGCTCCACGCGGCCCTCCACGCGCACCTGTTTGCCAAGACTCTTCCAGTGAAAGCACAGTGCCGCTCTAGGGTTGGCCTTGAGATCCTCTGCCTTAGAGCTCTCCAAGTTGGTGTAGAACACAAAGCCGCTTTCGTCGGCGCCCTTGAGCAGCACCATGCGAACGGAGGGCATGCCTCTCGGGTCCACGGTGGCGAGCGCCACGGCGTCGGGCAGGCTCGGCTCCTGTGACGCGGCCTCCTGCAGCCACTCGTCGAAGGTGGCGAGCGGATCGGGATGTTCCGAAATCGACATTAATTCTCAACCGCAAGTGGCTGAAAAATAGCGTTCCTTGACGATTTCATTCTAGCCGTGGTGGGGGGAGCTGTCGACCAATCGGTCCCGCCGCGCCAGGCGCGGCAACCGGCGGGCGGCCTGCCGGCGAATCACCGTTTCTGCGGGAGCACAGCTCTACCCTCGCCCCCGGCTCACGAATAAGTCCCAGGATTGAACAACTTGCCGCATTATCCAAATGCGTGGTGAGGAGTCTTGGCCAGAGTCCTGAAATCAATGGGTTTTCGGGTTCCTTTCGGCCGTGAATTCGGCTATGATAAAATTTCGGTTGGGAATCGGAGTCCCCAATGATTAATTGGTAGGTGCCGCAAACTATTTATAGAGGCTTCGGACGATGAACGCTTTCAAAATGGCCGGCATCGCTGTAGTCGCCTTGATGCTGGCGGCCTGTGCGACGGACGCCGGACCCAAGCAACAGGTGGGCACCATCCTCGGTGGTGTCGCTGGCGCCGTGGCCGGCGCGCAGTTTGGTTCGGGCAAGGGTCAGCTCGCCGCAACCGCGGTCGGCACGCTGCTTGGCGCCTATTTGGGCAACGAGGTCGGCAAGTCGCTTGATCGCGCCGACCGGCTCGCCATGCAGCAGACCACGCAGAATTCTCTGGAAAACGCTCCATCGGGCACGACGAGCACGTGGCAAAATCCGGACTCGGGTCATTACGGGACCGTGACACCGCAGCCCAGCTACCAGACGAGTGCTGGTCGGTACTGCCGCGAGTTCCGTCAGACGGTGACCGTTGGGGGCTCGACCGAGGAGGCCTACGGGACGGCCTGCCGTCAACCCGACGGCAGCTGGCAAATCGTCAGCGGCTGACGTAGGAGGATCGCGCTCGCAGCGCAAATGCGTGTTGCAACGCCAACCGGGGGTAGCCGGGCGATGATGGGCTCGATGGCGGTGATGAGGAGAGGGACGAAGGCACGAATCGCCCGCTGGGCATCGTGGGCGGGCGTGCTTTTGTGTTCTGTTGCGCTCGCCATCGCAACCCCGGCGGCGGCCGAGGAAGCCAAGTCTCAATTCAAAGAAGGCGTGAAAGCCTACGAGGCCGGTGACTACGTCGCCGCCTTCAAGGTTTGGCTGCCGCTCGCCTACGACGACGATCCCGCCGCCCAGCGCAACCTCGGCCATCTCTACCGCATGGGCCTCGGTGTCGCGCAGGATTTCACCAAGGCGGCGGATTGGTACACCCGGGCGGCCGAACTCGGCCTGACGCGCGCGCAGGCTAATCTCGGCAACATGTATCTGCGCGGCCAGGGGGTCGAGCAGGATTATGAGGAAGCGCTCCATTGGTTCGAGCGGGCCGCCGCCCAGGGCCATCCCATTTCACAATACAATATAGGGTTGATGTACGAGGCGGGCCTCGGCATCGACGCCGACGACGCCGAAGCGGTCAAATGGTTCTATCTGGCATCGAAAGGCGGCCACGCCAAGGCACTGAGCAAGCTCGCCCTTCTTATCTCCCGCAACACGCCCCCCGAACTGGCGCAGAAAATCACCGGCGCGGCGGACCGCCGCCTGGCTGAACGCGAGCGGGGTCGAGCCGCGACCAAGGTGGCATCAGCCGAACCCACGCCCAACGAATCGGATGCCGCCACAGCCGCGAAGGAGAGCGAAACGGCGAGCGCAGAGGATGCGGCCGAAACTGCCGCCGCGACCGACCAGTCCACAGCGCCCTCGGCCCCGCCGCCCACTGGGGAGCCAGCGGAAACGGTCACCTCGGTTGAGGAAACCCCGGCCGACGCGCCGGCCATATCCGCCGCCCCGGTTGAGGCCGTAACCGCCGACGCGTTGCCGGCCGTCCCAGAACTCCCGGCTGAAACGGCTGCCGAGCCGGCGGCCACGGCAGCAACCGAGCCAAGCCAGATCGACCCAGAGCCGAGCGTGCCGGGTGATACGGATGCCGGCGAAGAGACGATCACAGAGGAACCGACGCCCGTCGTGGCGCCCACCGGACCCACCGAGCTCACGGCTGCAGAACCCGAAGCGGCGGCGCCTAGCGAGAGCGCTGAGGAAGAGGAGGAGAAGAAGGGCTTCTTCGCCTCGCTGTTCACCGTCAAGAAACCCTCTATCTTGCCGGGCCTGGAAGTCCGCACCGGCGGCCTGGTGCAAAGCTAGCGGGATCGACCCCTGACGGGTGGCCCGGCGGCGGACGAAGACGAGACGCAACTCGCTGGCGTGTTGAGCGCGCCGCCCGCGTCCGAGGGTGAGGCCGTAAACGATGCGACAGAGCCACTCAAAGAGGCGGAGACGGTCGTGGATGCGACGGTCGAGGAAGCCGAGAATACGCTAGCTGCCCTGCCGGCTGCGCCGGTCGGGGACGAGGCGGGCGTGACCCAGGAAGCGCCGCCCGTCGTCGGCGATACGGCTCCGCTTGCCCATGAAAGCTATGAATCGACGGCCGGCGTGCCCGTTGTCCCGGTCTCCGCGATCCTCGATGCCGGACTGATGGCCTATCGGGCGCGCGATTATCGAACGGCGATCGCCAATTGGCAGCCGCTCGCCGAAGACGGCAACCTCTACGCCCAATTCTTCGTCGGCGGACTTTGATGCCGACGGGTCGGGCGTGCCGCGCGATCCCGTTCGCGCCCTGATCTGGTGGACCTTGGCCGCGAACCAGGGCCATGAGAACGCGGGACAATTCATGGAGAACCTGAAGCTCGTGATGGAGCCCGATCAGGTTGTGGCCGCCGGACTTCTCGCCAAATCGTGGGAAGAGGAGAACTAACCACGCGTCCGGGCCCGGTTTCCCTCTCGTATCAAGACTCCCTTAACCTTTCTGGATATAAACAATCGTTTGGACGATCTCCGCCTTGGGCAGCCGGTCGCGGGGATTCGGGCAGATTATGAAGGATCTTTACAGAATTCTTGGCGTTTCGAAGGCCGCTAACCAGGCCGCCATCAAGGCCGCCTATCGCAAGCTCGCCAAGGAGCTTCATCCCGACCTGCATCCCGGGAAGACGACGGTCGCTGAGCGCTTCAAAGAGGTGGCGGCCGCCTACCATCTGCTGAACGACAAGGATGCGCGGATGCAATACGACCGCGGCGAGATCGACGCCGATGGCCTCAAACGCCGCGCCCGGCGCCGGGGCAGCCGGCGGCAGGCCCCACCCCGGCCAAGGCACCCCATCAACGGCAACGGCAGCGGGCGTGATGGTCACGCCGCCAGCCGTTTCGAACCCCTGTCATTCGGCGCAGCAGCGGCTGAGGATCTGTTTTCCGGACTGTTCGGCAACCGCAAGAAAGGCCAGCCAAATACCTTTCAGGCCCGCGGCGCCGACCGGGCCTACACGCTTGTGGTGCCGTTTCTCGCCGCCGCCTGTGGCGGCCGGCGGAGGCTCGAGCTCCGCCACAGCCGGAGCGTGGAGGTCGCCATCCCGCGGGGCATCACGGAGGGCCGCACCATCCGCCTCAAGCACCAAGGCGACCCCGGATTCGGCGGCGCCAAGCCAGGTGACGCGTTGATCGACGTCCAGATCGAGCCGCACCCCTATTTCACCCTCCGCGACGACGATATCTACATCGAAGTTCCCGTGACCGTGCAGGAAGCCGTGTTGGGCGCCAGGATTCGCGTTCCCACCATCGATGGCCCCGTCACGCTGAATCTGCCCAAGGGAAGCAACACCGGAACCTCGCTCCGGCTCCGGGACAAGGGCGTCGACAAGGGCGAGAACGGGGGGCGCGGCGACCAATACGCCACCCTCAAAGTGATGCTGCCCGATGAGCCGGACACCGGCCTGGCTGCCGCCCTCGCCGAGTGGTCGCCCGATCGCGACTACCACGTCCGCCGCAAGTTCGACCTGTCCTGACAGCGCGGCCCTGCTGAGCGCCAGGCCTGCCAGCCCCGCGCCGCGCCGGTGGCGGCCCCCACGGCCTCGGGCGCCGGACTTTTCGATCCGTTGATTGACGCCCCCATTGGATCGTGCAATTTTCCGGCGACCGGCACGAATCCACTCACGAGGCCATCATGTCCCCCTCCGCGTCGCTTATGACCGGCAAGAAAGGGCTGATCATGGGAATCGCCAATGAGCGATCGCTGGCTTGGGGGATCGCACGTGCGGTGGCCGACCAGGGCGCGGAGATCGGCGTCACCTACCAGGGCGAGGTGATGGCCAAACGGGTCGTGCCGTTGGCCGAATCGGTCGGCGCCACGCTGATCGTGCCGTGCGACGTGAGCGAGGAGTCGAGCCTCGACAGTCTCTTTGGCGAGGTCGAGAAGACCTGGGGCGGTCTCGATTTTCTGGTCCACGCCATCGCCTTTTCGGACAAAGAGCAATTGAAGAAGCGCTACGTCGAAACGACGGCCGAAAACTTCGCGCAAACGCTCGAGGTCTCGTGCTTTTCCTTTACCGCGCTGTGCCAACGCGCGCACAAGCTGATGAAGGATGGCGGGAGTCTCTTGACCCTCACCTATTACGGCGCCGAGAAGGTCATGCCGCACTATAACGTCATGGGCGTCGCCAAGGCGGCGCTCGAGGCCAGCGTCCGCTACCTGGCGGTCGATCTCGGCGGCGAGAACATCCGCGTCAACGCCATCTCGGCGGGACCCATCAAGACGCTCGCCTCCTCGGGAATCGGCGATTTTCGCTACATCCTCAAGTGGAACGAGTACAACGCGCCGCTCAAGCGCAACGTCACCATTGACGATGTCGGCAGCGCCGCGCTTTATCTGCTCAGCGATCTCGGCAGGGGCGTGACGGGCGAGGTCCATCACGTCGATGCCGGCTATCACGTCGTCGGCATGAAGGCGGTCGATGCGCCCGACATCGCCACGGTCTGAGCGCCCTTTGAGCGACACGATGCGCCAGAGCGCGCGGCACCAGCGATGAGCGACAACAGCTTCGGCCGCCTCTTTCGCGTCACCACCTGGGGTGAAAGCCACGGGCCCCAGATCGGCTGCGTGATCGATGGCGTGCCGCCCCGCCTTGCGCTCGGCGAAGCCGAGATTCAGATCTGGCTCGATCGACGCCGGCCCGGCACCTCCCGGTTCACCAGCCAGCGCCGCGAGACCGACCAGGTGCGCATCGCCGGCGGCGTCTTCGACGGCCAGACCACCGGCATGCCGCTCAGCCTCATCATCGAGAACACCGACGCCCGGCCCAACGACTATGAGGACATCAAGGACATCTACCGGCCGGGCCACGCCGATTTCACCTATGACCGGAAGTACGGCATTCGCGACTACCGCGGCTCGGGCCGGGCCTCGGCGCGCGAAACGGCCATGCGGGTCGCCGCCGGCGCGGTGGCGCGCAAGATTCTCGGCGCGGGCATCGTGATCCGCGGCGCACTCATCCAGATGGGTCCCCATGCGATCGATCGCGAGCGCTGGGACTGGTCCGCGGTAGAGGAGAATCCGTTCTGGTGTCCGGATCGCGACAAGGCCGCCGAGTGGGAGGCCTATCTCGATAGCGTGCGCAAGGCGGGCTCCTCGGTCGGCGCGGTGATCGAAGTGGTGGCGAGCGGCGTGCCGGCGGGTTTCGGCGAGCCGGTTTACGGCAAGCTCGATGCCGAACTCGCGGCGGCGATGATGAGCATCAATGCGGCCAAAGGCGTCGAGATCGGCGAGGGGTTCAACGCGGCGGCGTTGCGCGGCGAGGAGAATGCCGATGAGATGCGCATGGAGGGCGGCGACGTCACCTTTCTCGCCAACCACGCCGGGGGCATCTTGGGCGGCATCACGACGGGCCAGGACATCGTCTGCCGCTTCGCCGTCAAGCCAACCTCCTCGATCCCGACCCCGCTCAAGAGCGTGGACGCGCACGGCCACGACATCGACGTCGCGACCAAGGGCCGCCACGACCCCTGCGTCGGCATTCGCGCGGTGCCCGTGGGCGAGGCGATGATGGCCTGCGTGCTCGCCGATCAGTTTCTGCGCCACCGGGCGCAATGCGGCTAGGTCATGTACTCATCAATGACGCCGTAATTGGATTATAGCTTGCCACACCGATGTCCGCTAAGCGCCTGAAAGCAGACCTCCGGCAGAGCTTCCGCCACTTCCGGGTATAGCCAACAGCGGACAATCGCGCGTTCGAGCGCTGTCTGCAAAATCGTCAACGCTGAACGTCGGGCTTAGGTCAGTCGCAGAGCGTTAATTCCCTAAATTCAATGCCGTTGTCAAAATTCGGCGGGCAACGAGCGCGAAATATCTGATGAGGGCCTGAGCGAAGATTGCTGAAGCGGCTGAAATATGCGGTTGAAGCCGACTTGTCATATGACCGTCGAGGGACCAATATCAAGCTGCAGCGTTTCCATACGGACTTCGCGGTTGGCGAGCAGCACTCGATCGCCGTCCACGGAGACTTCGTCGAGGTATTTGGTGACCGCGAACAGCTTTGAGGCGCCCTGTAGGTCGGTGTGATAGACGATCACCGAGGTGATCGTGTCCCGGCGCGTGGTGTAAGAGCGTTGCGCTCTACGCGGCTCCCGGCGGGTAGGGCCGGGACGTTCAGGCTGCCACGGTGGGCAGCGTGATGGGGACACCATCGCTCAGCGGAGCGATTGATTCCAGCGTCATGTATCTCCTTGAGACGGCCCACTCATCGTTCTGCTCGAGAAGGATAGCGCCGACGAGCCGTGTGATGGCGGCTTCGTTGGGAAAGATACCGACGACGTTGGTGCGACGCTTGACCTCGGCATGGAGCCGTTCGATCGGGTTTGTGGAGTGCAATTTCTGGCGGTGCTCCTTGGGGAAAGTCTATGTAGGCGAGGACGTCGTGCTCGGCTTCGTCCATGAGAACTGCCAGCTTGGGCACCTTGGGCCTGAGCTGGTAGGCGACCTGGCGCCACTGGACCTTCGCGCTGTCGGCGTCCTCCTGGGCGAAGGCGGTGGCGACGAAGGCGGAGACGACGCGCCGGCCCTGGCGGCCGGCATGGGCCAGCAGGTTGCGGGCGGAGTGCACGCGGCAGCGCTGCCATGTGGCGCCGAGGATCCGGCTCGCGGCGGCCTTCAGGCCCTTGTGGTCGTCGGAGATCACCAGCTTCACGCCGCGCAGCCCGCGCCGGGCCAGCGAGCGCAGGAACTCGGTCCAGAAGGTCTCGGCCTCCGACGCGCCGATCGCCACGCCCAGGACCTCGCGGCGGCCTTGGTCCTTGACGGCCACAGCCACGGTCACCGCGACCGAGACGATGCGTCCGGTCTGGCGCACCTTCACGTAGGTGGCGTCGAGCCACAGATAGGGCCAGTCGCCCTCCAGCGGTCGATCGAGGAAGCCGTTGACCTTATCGTCGATCTCGCCGCACAGCCTGGAGACCTGGCTCTTGGAGGCGCCCGACATCCCCATCGCCTGAACCAGATCGTCGACCGAGCGGGTCGACACCCCCTGGATGTAGGCCTCCTGGATCACCGCAGCCAGCGCCTTCTCGGCCATCCGCCGCGGCTCCAGGAAGCCCGGGAAGTAGCTTCCCTTCCTCAGCTTCGGGATCTTCAGCTCCACCGTGCCGGCCCGCGTCTCCCAGGACCGGTCGCGGTAGCCGTTGCGATGGGTGATACGATCCGCCGAGCGCTCGCCGTGCCCGGCGCCGGTCAGGCCCTCAACCTCCAGTGCCATCAGCCGCTCGGCCGTGAAGCCGATCATCTCGCGAAGCAGATCGGCATCGGAGCTCTTCTCCAAAAGCGCGCGCAGGGTCATCATGTCCTGGGTCATCGTGGTTCTCCTTCGGGTCAGGTTGGTTTGCACTAGCCCAACCCTAAACCGGAACCGCGATGGCCTCCGCTGTGGATAGCCGGCTTGCCTACGCCAGACTCTCGGCGGTCGCTACGGCAAGCCGCCTACCCACAGCTAACAGAGGCTCCAACAACTCCTACACCACGTCCTGGGACACGACCACCGAGGTTTCTACATTCACCCGCCCGTTTGTGCGCCCGACCTCACGGCAGACACCCGCGTGGCGGCGGTAGCCTCCCGGCATAACAATATGGGTGGGCAGGTCCTTGAACAGGGCGCTGAGCTCCTCGAGATCGAGGTCGCGCCAGATCATGTCCTTGCGGATCTCCTCGCTATAGGCCGTAATCATGTAGCGATAATCCGGCGTGCACAGCGCCATCCACACCTCGTACTTCTTCTCGTCGAGAAGCACGCACGAGGTGTAAATAAGATCAATGATGGCGGTTCTGTCGGCTCCCTGCGGCACAATCGATGGCCTGCCCGTGGGCATGATGCTGATCGCCAAGCAATTCGATGAGGCGAGCATCTACCGGGCGGCGCACGCGTTCGAGCAGTCTGGCGACTGGCAGGAGATGTAGCGGCCTGCACCGTGGGGTTTGTTAAGATGCGGTAGACGCGCTAAAAGAATTGGATGGGCCGCCGCAGCGGCCCTAGCAACGGGAGGAAACCTGATGACAGTGTCTAAGCTTGCCTTTGGGGTACTGGGATTGGTTCTGGCGATTCTCATCGCCGCGCCGGCACCGGCCGTGGCCGGAGACGCGTGGACGATCGACGTCCTCAATACCGACCCCCCCTTTGATTTCGACCAAAAGAAGCTCATACCCGACACCTACACATCCATCGAGACAAGTGAGATCACGAAAAAGTGGCATATTTGCTTCTTGCTGCCGCACGCCAAGAACGCCTACTGGATCGCACAACTCTACGGGGCTGTCGCAGAGGCCAAACGCGCCGGCATCAAGCTCGATATTCTGTCGGCCGGCGGGTACAAGTTCCTGCCCAAACAAATCGGGCAGCTCGAAGACTGCGTGACCCGTGGCGCCGACGCCATCATTCTGGTCACCACCTCGCCGACCGGCCTCAACGAGGCAATCGCCGCGGCGCGCGACAAAGGCGTTGTCGTTATTGATCACGGCAACGGAGTTACCTCCGACCGGATCAGCGGCCGCGTGATGGTCTCCTATGAGCGGGTCGGCATTACCGTGGGCAAGTATCTTGCCGACAAACACCCGAAGGGCTCGGGCAAGGTCAAATTGCTTTACCTTGCTGGCCCCCCGGGTGCCACCTACATCGAGTTCCTGAAGACGGGCTTTTACAAGGGCATCGAAGGCTCGGACATTGAAGTCGTTAAAGACCTGTATGGTGCCAGCAACAAGGCCGTGCAGATGAAGCTCGTCGAGGATGGCTTGGTGACCTACCCCGACCTCACCTACATCGCCGGCGGAGGACCGGGGATCGAGGGCGCGGTCGATATTTTTGCGGAGCGAGGGATCGACAATATCGGCTTGATCTCAACCTTCGTGACACCCGAGGTCGAGAAGCATGTCCGTGCGGGTAAGGCCATGGGTGTCGTGACCGACCTCGCTGTCCTGCAACCGCGGATTGCGATCGACATGACGATCAAGATCCTCGAGGGCAAGCAGACCGTGCTCGACACGGCACCCGATTCCATGATGCTCGATGCATCGAACATCAACACCTATGACAAATCCTCGACCCTCGCTCCGCAGGGGTGGAGCCCGGTATGGAGTGTCAACTAATGAGGCTCGTGAGAGCCGAGTAACGCGATGAACGCGTAGTCGGCAGCCCGATCAGCCCTTGCGAAGGGGTTGGTCGGGCCGCTGACGTCAGACAGTAACGACGGTCGTCGATTTGTTCCGGAAAGGATGCGATCCACGAATTCGCGCCGGGAACCCATCCGATGGCGTGGGATATGTGCCTGAATCCAAGCGATAGCAAAAGAATTCGAGATCACCTGCATGATCGAGTCGCCGACAGCAGCCCGATTGTCCGATAGATTGCCATTGGCCCGTCAGGTAGGATTGGCTCAGATTCTTGGGAGACCCGATGGCTGAAGGCGCGCCAAAACACGTCTGACATCAGCGCCTGTGGTACAGATAGGGAGCCGTCCGCATGGTTGCCAAAATAGTTCTATTCGCAATCATGCCTGATGCGAAATGCAGGCCTTTCGCGTCCTTCACTCGACAACGTGACAACGCCGTGACAGGGCCTTCCGCACCGCGGCCTCGTTCGCCATAATCTGTCGGTGATCCCACTCTCCGTACTCGACCTCTCTCCCGTGCCCGAGGGCAGCGATGCCGGTCAGGCGCTGCGTAATTCCCTCGATCTCGCCCGCCACGTCGAGGCGCTGGGGTTCCGGCGCCACTGGATGGCCGAGCATCACAACATGCCGGGGATCGCCAGTGCAGCGACCGCCGTGGCGTTGGCTCATATTGCCGCCGGGACCAAGAGCATCCGGATCGGGGCCGGCGGAGTGATGCTGCCCAACCATGCGCCGCTGGTGATCGCCGAACAGTTCGGCACCTTGGCCGCCCTCCACCCGGGGCGGATTGAACTCGGGCTCGGCCGTGCGCCGGGGACCGATCAGATCACCGCGCGGGCGATGCGGCGGAACCTAGACGCGAGTAGCGACGAGTTTCCCCAGGACGTGCTCGAACTGATGCACTATTTCCAGGCACCCGAACCGGACCAGGTGGTGCAGGCCGTGCCTGGCGGCGGGCTCGACGTGCCGATCTGGGAGCACCTATGGCGCGCAGCTCGCGGCCATTCTCGGGCTGCCCTATGCCTTCGCTTCGCACTTTGCGCCCGCCACCATGATGGATGCCGCGGCGATTTACCGGCAGCAGTTCCGTCCGTCCGCCCAGTTGGCGGTGCCCTATATCATGTTCGGCCTCAACATCGTGGCCGCCGACACCGAGGCGGAGGCGCACTTTCTGTTCTCCCCGGTACAGCAATCCTTTCTCAACATCCGTCGTGGGCGGCCCGGCAAGCTGCCGCCGCCAGTCGCCGACATGGAGAATCGGCTCGACTCGCATGAGCGGGCCATGCTGGATGACGCGCTCGCCTGCGCGATCGTTGGCGAAGCGGATACCGTCCGCCGCGGCCTCGAGGCGTTCGTCGCCCGAACCGGGGCCGACGAATTGATCGTGACGACCAGCACGTTCGATCATGCCGCCCGGCTGCGCTCGTTCACCATCCTGGCCGAAGTTCATGAAGCGATGAAGGCGGCGCGCTGACGATGGTACGCACTATTACCGAACCGCGAGCGGCGGCTTAGCAGCCCGTTGATTAAGTCGGCGCCGTCTGAATTCTCTGGTTCCCTGATTTGCAGGGGGATTTGCCGATGGCGATGGGACGGCAGAAGGATGGTCAGGGGGACCTGATGGTGAGCTGGTCGGAGATGCCGCGCTCTCCGGGTCATGTGTTTTATGACCGCTTGCAGTCGGTGCTGATCGAGGGCGGCTTCGACGCCTTTGCCGAGGCGAGCTGCCGGCCTTATTACGCGGTCCGGATGGGCGCGCCCTCGGTGCCGCCCGGGCGCTATTTCCGGATGCACCTGGTGGGCTACTTTGAGGGCATCGACAGCGAGCGCGGTCTGGAGTGGCGCTGCTCGGACTCGCTTTCGCTGCGGGCGTTCCTGCGACTGGGGAGCCGTGATCGGGTACCGGACCATTCCTGGCTGTCACGGAGCCGCACGCGCCTGCCCCATGAAGTCCACGCGGCGGTCTTCGACTGGGTTCTGGTGCTGATCGCCGAGGCGGGGCTGATCAAGGGCGAGCGCATCGGCGTCGATGCCTCGACCATGGAGGCCAACGCGGCGCTGCGGAACATCGTGCGGCGCGACAACGGCGAAGGCTACCGGGAGATGCTGGAGCGCCTGGCCCGGGAAAGCGGGGTCGAGACACCCACGGCCGAGGACCTGGCGCGTCTGGACCGGAAGCGCAAGGGCAAGAAGCTTTCCAACACGGATTGGGTTTCGAAGAGCGACCCCGAGTCCAAGATCGCCAAGATGAAGGACGGCACGACGCATCTGGCCTACAAGCCCGAGCACGCGGTGGATCTGGACACCGGCGCGGTGGTGGCGGCCGAGCTGCACCCGGCCGATGAGGGCGACACCACGACGCTTTCCAAGACCCTGGCGAAGGCCGAGGCAAACCTCGAGGCGGTGGATGCGGCACCGACATCGGAGGACCCGGCCGAATGCGTCGCCGACAAAGGTTATCACTCACGGGCGGTCTTGAGGGCTCTGAACGACAGTCCCTGGAAGACCCGGATCGCGGCGCCCAAGCAGACCGGCTTTTCGCGCTGGCACGGTGATGAGGCGGCGCGGCGCGCGGTCACCAATAACCGTGCGCGGCTCAAGTCCGGGGTCGCCCGCGAGGCCTTCAAGCTGCGCGCCGAGATCGTCGAGCGCTGCTTTGCCCACAACCTCGATCGTGGCGGCATGCGACGAACCTGGCTGCGCGGGCGAGAGAATGTGCACAAGCGATACCTGCTCCACGTCGCCGGCCACAATCTATCGTTACTGATGCGCCAGCTCATCGGCGCCGGCACCCCGCGGGAGGCCGTGGCGGGCGGATATGGCGGTATTTTCGTTCTGCTCACGCCCACCGGGGCCATGCTGGTGGCACGGGGGGGCTCGCAAAGCGGCCAGACGGCTTTCGCCGCCGCATTCCTCATCTGGGAGTGAGAGCCGGAAAAAGCCACTTAATCAACGGGCTGTTAGGGTCAGTAGCGGCACTCCGTCGCGGGGTCCCCAAAGGTCTGCAATATGGCCGTAAGCAGAGCCCTGGTTTATGATTACACGCCCCAGGCGGCGAGCCTTCGCCCGCCCGCGATTCCGCTTCGCGCAGATTGCCGTTGAGGGCGCCGCGTCAGCATAATCAGTGCGTGACGACAGCTTGGCGGAGGAATGCCCGCTGACGCATGCGGGAGGACATCATGGGCAAATCGATAATGGATCTTGTGGCGGAAGCGAAATCTGTGGTCCCGGATATCGGTCCCGATGAAGTGGCGGCGATGAAGCACCAGGACGATGTCCTGATCGTCGATGTGCGCGACGATGACGAAGTTGCTCAAACTGGCGTGGTCGATGGTGCGCTGCACGTGACCCGCGGCATGCTTGAATTCCGGGCCGACGAGACGACGCCTTACCACAATGAGGCGTTCTCGAAGGAAAACCGGTCATTCTTTACTGCGCCTCGGGGGGCAGATCGGCCCTCGCCGGCAAGGCCTTGTTGGAGCTTGGTTATTCGGACGTTCGCAATCTTGGCGCGTTCCAGAGCTGGGTTGATGCCGGCGGCGCCGTCGGAAAGCCGTAACCGCAGGATCGGTATTATGCCGCGATGAGCGCCTCGGCCTTTGCGCGCGCCTCGGCGGCCCGATCCGCCTCGCCCAGCCCGTCGAGAGCCCGGGCATAGAGCTTCCAGCTCGCGGGGCTCTGGGGTCGCAGCGTCGTGCGTTCGGCCAGGAGCGCCCGGGCCAGCTTGAACCGCTCGGCCTTGAGCGCCGCTTCGATCAGCATCTGGACGAAGACATCGCGTTGCGCGTGGCTGCCGCCGATCTTGATAATGTCGTAGCGGAGCGGCATCAAGAGATCGACGACCCGGGCATAGTCGCCCTGCCGGTAGGCCAGCATCGCTTCGCAGAGGGGCAAGCCGATCGCATCGCTGATCGGCGCTTCGCTCGCCCGCTCGCTGGCATCGAGGGCGCGGAGCGAGTCGAGCATCGCCCGGGCGGCGCTGTCCTGTCCGGCGCCGGCCAGCGCCATCATGTAATGGGCATCGACGAAGGTGAGGTAGTGCTCGCCGATACGGCGCTCCGATTTCTCGGCCAACTCGGCCCAGCGCGCGCCGACATCGATCCCGGCATCCTCGAACCGCCACAAGAGCGAGCCTGCGTTGCAGATATCGAGATACTCCTCGGTGAGGTCAGCCCGCACCTTCTGATCGTAGAGCGCGAGCACTTCGTCATGCTGCTCGAGCTCGAGATGAAACAGGCACTGGTGCCACCACACGTGGTAGCGCATGTTGTTGCAGCCGCTCCAAGCGCCTTCCCCTGAGGTGATCCACTCCAATCCCTCGCACGCACGCCCCTGCATCTCCATGACATGGGCGACGGCATGCACCGCCCACGGATCGGCGGGATTGATCGCGACGGCGCGCCGGCCGGCGGCCTCGGCCTCGGCGTACTGGCCCGCCTCCTCCAGCCCGAAGGCGTACATGCCGAGGAGGTTGCCGTAGTTGGGCACGGTCTCGTCCCACTCGCCGAGCACACGCGCCACCGAATCGCGCATGTTCTCGTTGTCGCCGAGATAGAAGTGGAGGTAATGGCCAAGCCGGATGGCCAGGACATCGCGGGGATGATCGAGGAGGATCGACTCCCAGCGCTCGACGGTGGTGCGAAAATCGCCCCGCAGCCAGGCCGCCAGCGCATGGATATGTGCGAACTCGCGCGAGGTGGCGCCGGTTGCGTGCGCCGCCGCCTCGGCCCTGGCGTGACACTCTTTCGCTTTTTCCTCGAGCTTGCGATGGCAGAAGAGCTTGAAGAAATAGCCCCGCAGGCAATGGCCCATTACGAGTTCGGGGTCCGCCGCCAGCGCCTGCTTGAGGTGGTCTCCCGTAGCGCGGCTGAACGCGAGATAGGCGCCGACTGTCTCGTTAAAATGGCGAACGGCGTCCTCATTGGCCGCGCTCAGGGGCAATCCGCGTTGATCGGTGTACATGCTCGCTCCTCCCGAGAGCGGAGAGGACGGTAACCCAGCCATCGCGGCGCTGGCAAGGAAGGGGTGGACCCGCAGGATTGCGCCGCCCCATACTCGTGAACATGTTTCCCAACAGGTCATCACCATGAACGTAGGGCTCAGCGGCGATCAGCGCGCGCTGCAGGCCGAAGCCCGGGCCCTGGCCGAGGGCGAGATTGCCCTGCGTGCGGCCAAGGTCGATGAGGCCGAGGCCTATCCCTGGGACAACGTCGATGCGCTCACCAAGGCCGGTTTCCTCGGCATGACCATCCCGCAGAGCTACGGCGGGCGGGGCTTGGGCTATCTCGATGCGGTGTTGGCGATCGAGGAGTTCGCGAAAGTCTGCGGCGTCACCGCCAGGATCGTCGTCGAGGCCAATATGGGCGCGCTTGGCGCGATCATGAAATACGGCACCGAGGAGCAGAAGACGCTCGCCGCCGATCTCGTGCTCGCCGGCGACAAGCCCGCGATCTGCATCACCGAGCCCGAGGCGGGCAGCGCCGCCACCGAGATGACGACCCGGGCCGACAAGCGCGGCAACCGCTACGTGCTGAATGGCAAGAAGCACTGGATCACCGGCGGCGGGGTCTCGCGCCTTCACCTGATCTTCGCCCGCGTCTATGACGAAGCCGGCGAGGAGGAAGGCATCGGCGGCTTCATCGCGGTGCGTGACGAAACCAAGGGGCTGGTCACCGGCAAGCGCGAGCCGACCATGGGGCTTCGCGGCATCCCCGAAAGCGAGATTCTGTTCGAGGACATGGAGATCGCGGCGGCCATGCTGGTGATGCCGCCACGCGGCCTCAAGCACGGCTTCGCCGACCTGATGGACGCCTATAACGGCCAGCGGGTGGGCGCGGCCACGGTCGCGCTCGGCTTGGCCGAGGGCGCGTACCAGTTGGCGCTTGCCTACAGCAAGCAGCGCCAGCAGTTCGGCCGGCCGATCTACGAGTTCCAGGGCCTGCAGTGGATGCTCGCCGACATGAGCACCCAGACGGCGGCCGCGCGCGCGCTCATTCACCGTGCCGCGGCGAACGCGGGCGGTGGCTTTCCAGACGTTCTCGAAGCCGCGCAGGCGAAAATCTTCGCCGCCGAGATGGCGATCGAGGTCACCAATGCGGCGTTGCAGATTTTCGGCGCGGCCGGTTATTCCCGCACCCGGCCGCTGGAGCGTATGGTGCGCGATGCGCGCATGTTCACCATCGGCGGCGGCACGGCGCAGGTATTGCGCACGCTCGTGGCCTCGCGCATCCTCGGCGAGAAGCTGCCGCAAACCCGCGATGGTTACGTGAAAAAGGCCAAGCGCTCAGGCTCGTCCGAGCCGGGCTAGGCGCGCCGCGCGGCGATCAGAAATTCCTTGTTTCCCGCCGGGCCGAGGATCGGGCTTTGGGTGAGGCCGAGAGCCGTCCATCCGGATTGCGCCTCGATCCACGCCCGGATGCGCTGGCAGACTTCGTCATGGAGCGCCGGAGAACGCACCACACCGCCCTTGCCGACCCGCGCGCGTCCCACCTCGAACTGGGGCTTGATCAGAGCGATCAGAGTAGCTTCCGGTGCGGCGAGCGCCAGCGGCGCCGGTAACACCACCTCGAGACCGATGAAGCTCGCATCGCAGGTGATGATGCCGACGGGTTCGGGAACGTGATCGTGCGTGAGCGCCCGCGCGTTGGTGCGCTCAAGCACGACGATGCGCTCATCCTGCCGGAGCTTCCAGGCGAGCTGACCGTGGCCGACATCGACGGCGTAGACCTTCGCCGCACCCTGCTCGAGCAGCACCTCGGTAAAGCCGCCCGTCGAGGCCCCGATATCGAGCGCGAGCGCGCCCGAAGGATCGAGACCGAAATGATCGAGCGCATGGGCGAGCTTGACGCCGCCGCGGCTCGCCCACGGGTGATCGTGCCCGCGCACCTCGAGCGGCGTATCGGGGTTGAGGATCTGACCCGCCTTGTCTATGCGGCGCTCACCGCTGAAGACCTGGCCTGCCATGATGAGCGCACTCGCGCGGGCGCCGCTCTCGGCGAGGCCGCGCTCGACGAGCAGGCGATCGGCTCTGGGTTTACCCATGCCCGCGCTGGATCGGGCGTCAGGCGCGGGCCGGCTCCTCGGCGTCGAAGCCGCGGCCCAGCGCCTCAAGTGCAGTGGCGACGATGTCCGGCGCATTGAGACCGGCCACATCGTACATCGCGGCCGGCTTGTCGTGCTCGATGAAGACATCGGGCAGCGTCATCGGCCGGATCTTGATGCCGGCATCGAGCAACCCGGCCTTGGCAAGGAATTGCAGAACGTGCGCCGCGAAGCCGCCGATCGACGCCTCCTCGACGGTGATCAGGACCTCGTGCTCGGCAACCAGCCGCCGGATCAGGTCCTCATCCAAGGGCTTGGCGAAACGGGCGTCGGCCACCGTCGCCGGGAAACCCCGAACGGCCAGCTCGTCCGCCGCCTTGAGGCATTCGTTCAAGTGCGCGCCGAACGAGAAGATGGCCACGCTCGAACCCTCGCGCACAATGCGCCCGCGGCCGATCTCGAGGGGCACACCTTGGGTGGGCAACTCGACGCCGGTGCCCTCTCCGCGCGGATAGCGGACCGCCGAGGGCCCGTCGTCGATGCGCGCCGCGGTGGCGACCATGTGGACGAGCTCGGCCTCATCGGCCGCCGCCATGACGACGAAGCCGGGCAAGGTGGCGAGATAGGTCACATCGAAGGAGCCGGCGTGGGTCGGCCCGTCGGCACCGACCAGGCCCGCCCGGTCGAGGGCGAAGCGGACCGGCAGCTTTTGGATCGCCACGTCGTGGACCACCTGGTCGTAAGCGCGCTGCAGGAAGGTCGAGTAGATCACGGCGAACGGCCGGTAACCCTCGGTCGCCAGCCCGGCGGCAAAGGTGACGCCGTGCTGCTCGGCTATGCCGACGTCGAAGGTGCGTTCGGGGAAGCGTTCGGCGAACTTGTCGACGCCGGTGCCCGAGGGCATGGCGGCGGTGATGGCGACGATCTTGTCGTCACGCTCGGCCTCGGCGATGAGCGCCTGGGCGAACACCTTGGTGTAGGTCGGCGCCGCCGTCTTCGACTTGGCCTGGGCGCCGGTCACGACGTCGAACTTGCTGACGCCGTGGTACTTGTCCTCCGATTCGACAGCCGGCGGGTAGCCGTGGCCTTTTTCGGTGATGACGTGGACGAGGACCGGACCGGCGCCCGTTCCGTCCCGCACGTTCTTCAGGACCGGCAACAGATGATCGAGGTTATGGCCGTCGATCGGGCCGATATAGTAAAAGCCGAGCTCCTCGAACAGCGTGCCGCCGGTCGCCAGGCCGCGCGCGTATTCCTCCGCCCGCTTGGCCGTGCGCTCGACGCGCTCGGGCAACTTCTGGGCCAGTTGCTTGGCGATCTGGCGGAAGCTGCGGTAGGGCCGCGACGAGATAAGTCGCGCCAGATAGGCGCTCATCGCGCCCACCGGCGGGGCGATCGACATGTCGTTGTCGTTGAGGATGACGATGAGGCGGCTGTCCATCGAGCCGGTGTTGTTCATCGCCTCGTAGGCCATGCCGGCGCTCATGGCGCCGTCGCCGATGACGCAGACGACCTGGTTGTCGGCACCCGCCAGATCGCGTGCCACCGCCATGCCGAGCCCGGCCGAAATCGATGTCGAGCTGTGCGCCGCGCCGAACGGGTCGTAAACGCTTTCCACCCGCTTGGTGAAGCCCGACAGCCCGCCGCCTTGGCGAATGGTGCGGATGCGGTCGCGCCGCCCGGTGAGAATCTTGTGCGGATAGCTCTGGTGCCCGACGTCCCAGATCAACCTGTCGCGCGGGGTACCGAAGATGTAGTGCAGCGCCACGGTCAGCTCGATGACGCCAAGGCCGGCGCCGAGATGGCCGCCGGTGATCGACACCGCATCGATGGTCTCCTGGCGCAGCTCGTCGGCCAGCTGGCGCAACGAGGGGGTGGTTAGCTTCCGGAGGTCCGCCGGGTCATCGATGGTATCGAGAAGCGGGGTCTTGCTGGTCACTTCCGCAGTCAACAGGGTCTCCTCCAGGGCACGCGGCCCTTAGCGCTCACGGTTAATAACAAATGTCGCCACATCCCGCAAAATCTCCGCCCTCTCGGCGAACGGCTCGAGATGCTCGGCAGCCTGCTCGGCTAACATCTCGGCTTGCTGGCGCGCCCGTTCTCGACCCAGGAGCGCAACGAAACTCGCCTTGCCGCGGCGCGCGTCCTTGCCGACCGCCTTGCCCATGATGTCCGCGTCACCCTCCGCATCGAGCAGATCGTCGACGATCTGAAATGCCAGCCCGAGATCATGGGCATAGGCATGCAGCGCATGGCGGAGCGGCTCCGCCGCTTTGGCCAGAATGGCGCCCGATTCGCAGGCAAAGGCGATGAGCTCGCCGGTTTTCAGGCGTTGCAGGCGCGTCACCGCGCCGATGTCGAGTTCGGTCTTCTCGCTGAGAAGATCCATCATCTGACCGCCCACCATGCCGTGATAACCGGCGGCCGCGGCAAGCGCGCGGATCAGCTCACAGCGCACCTCGGCATCGACAGCGGTCTCGTCCGACGCCAGAATCTCGAAGGCGAGCGTGAGCAACGCATCGCCGGCCAGCACCGCGGTGGCTTCGTCGAAGCGAATGTGAACCGAGGGTTGGCCGCGGCGCACGGCATCGTCGTCCATGGCGGGCAGATCGTCGTGAACTAGCGAATAGGTGTGCACGAGCTCAACCGCACCGGCCACGCGAAGGGCGGACTCGCGCGATGCGCCAAACAGATCAGCGCTGGCGGTCACGAGGAACGGCCTGAGCCGCTTGCCCGATGCGAGCGCCGCGTAACGCATGGCCTCGGTCACGCGCGCCTCCAGCCCCTCCGGCACGATCAAGAGATCGTCGAGAACCTTGTCCAACTCCTCGGCCGTCACGCGCAGCGCCTTCTCGAGACCGGACAAACGCCCCCTCTCAATCGATGTCGGCGGGCTCGCTCTCGACCGCACCGCCGGCTCCCAACACGATCTTGTCGACCCGCTCCTTGGCATCGCGGAGCTTGGTCTCGCAATGCTGCTTGAGGCGCGTGCCGCGGGTATAGAGCTCGATCGATTGATCGAGACTGACCTGGCCAGTCTCCAGGCGCTGCACAAGGTCCTCGAGATCACCCAACGCCTTCTCGAAGCTCAACTTGCGAATATCGGCGGGAATGTCGTCGGTTTTGGAGGACCCCTTGGCCATCGCCCTTCCCCATGCTCGGCGCTCTACTCTAAGCCCGCCCACCATTGACGGCAAGCCGCGCGCGGGCGGACCACACCCGGTATCAATCCGCCATCAGCGCCGCGACATGGGCCGCCGCCGAGCGGCCGAGCGCGGCTAGGTCATACCCTCCCTCGAGCGTCGAGACCAATCGTCCTTCGCACTGACTTTGCGCGAGGGCCCTCAGCTCGGCCGTTGCCCAGCCATAGTCCTCATCGTGCAGCCGGAGATTGGCCAGCGGATCATCGTCATGGGCATCGAAGCCGGCGGAGATGAACAGAAAATCGGGCGCGAAGGCAGCGAGCGCCGGCACGATATGCTCGGTGAGCGCGGCACGGAATTCCGCCGAGCCGGCGCCCGGCGGCAGTGGCCGGTTGACGACGTTGCCGAGCCCGCGCTCCTCCGCTGCGCCCGTCCCCGGATAGAGCGGCGACTGGTGGGTCGACGCGTAGAAGAAATAGGCGTCGGTTTCACAGAGCGCTTGCGTCCCATTGCCGTGGTGGACATCGAAATCGACCACCGCGACCCGATCGAACCCGTGCACGGCCCGCGCATGTAGCGCACCGACGGCGACGTTGTTGAACAGGCAGAAGCCCATCGCCTGATGGGGCTCGGCGTGATGCCCGGGCGGGCGAACGGCGCAGAAGGCGTTGTCACCCTCGCCGGCCGCGACCGCATCGACCGCCGCAATGGCGGCGCCGGCGGCGCGGAGCGCGGCCTCGCGTGAGCCCGGCGAAACCGTCGTATCGGCATCGAGAAAGACCCGCCCGCTTGCCGGAATCGCCGCCAGCGTGGCGGCCACGTAATCGGCGTCATGAACACGGACCAGCTGAGAGGTGTCCGCCGGCGGCGCCTCGCGCCGGATCAGCTCATCAAAAGCTGGCTCCGAGAGCGCCGCGAGGACGGCCGCGAGCCGCTCGGGACGCTCGGGATGGCTCTGGCCGGGCTCATGCTCGCGGCACGCCGGATGGGTGAACAGAAGCGTCGACATGCGCTCAATCGCGGTCGGGCAGGGGATGACAGCAACGTGACTCGCCGGACTCTCCCGCGATACCACAATAAATGCTAGCTTTTGTTCGGATTTGGCGGCGCGCCCGCAGGGGCCCGAACCTCACGCCCACGGCATGAAAACTCAACACCAACTCCTCATTGTGGCCGCCTTGGTGTTCTTCGCGGCGCTCGCCTGGTATGTCAGCGACCAACGGGCGGAGACCACGGCGCAGGCGGGCAGCGGATCCGCCGCCGGCCCGCCGGCAGTGCCCGTCGAGGTGAGCGCGGCGCGCGAGGATACCGTGGCGGTCACCGTGGAGGCGGTGGGCACGGCGCAAGCCAACGAAGCTGTAGTGATCACGCCTAAGGTCACAGGTCTCGTCAAGCGCATCAGTTTCGCCGGAGGGGAATGGGTCAAGGCCGGCGTGGTTCTCCTCGAGCTCGATTCAAGCGAGCTCGGCGCCAACCTCGAGGAGAAGCGCGCCGAGCACCAGCAAGCCCAGCGGCTCCACGATCGCGCGCGTGCGCTGCTCAAGAACAAGAATATCTCGCAGGCCCGGGTCGATGAGCTCGAAGCCGAGCTCGAGGCCGCCAAAGCGCGCGTACGCGCCGACGAGGCCCGGATTCGGGACTATGTCATCCGGGCGCCGTTTGCGGGCCGGCTCGGCCTTAGGCGGGTGAGCGTGGGCGCGCTCGTCAATCCCGGCGACATCATCACCACGCTCGACGATACCTCGCGCATCAAGGTCGATTTCCGCGTGCCCGAATCCGTCCTTGCCCATGCGCGCCCGGGCCTGGCGATCCAAGCCGAGAGCGTGAGCTACTCCGATGTGCGGTTCACCGGCACGGTGATCAAGGTCGATTCGCGCATCGATCCGGTGACGCGCTCGGTGGAGCTGCGCGCCGAGTTCCCCAACCCGGACGAGCTCCTGAAGCCCGGCATGTTCCTCACCGCCAAGCTCGCGCTCGCCAGCCGCCCGGGCGCCGTCCTCATCCCCGAGGAGGCGCTGGTCTCGCAGGGCAACGAGCACTATGTCTTCCTCGTTATCGAGGGCCGCGCGGTGCGGACCAAAGTCACCCTGGGTCAACGCCTGGTCGGCGAGGTCGAGGCGCTCACCGGGCTTCAGCCCGGCGATCAGGTGATCACGCGCGGCATCCAGAAAATCCGCGACGGCGTGCCGGTGACGCCGCTGCCGACGGCCGAGGGCGGCGATACGAGCTGATCCGAGCGATGGTGCTATCCGACATCTCGATCAAACGGCCTGTGCTGGCCACCGTGATGAGCGCGGCGCTCGTGCTGTTCGGCTTGTTCTCTTACTCCCAGCTGTCGGTGCGGGAGTATCCCGATATCGATGCGCCGATCGTCTCGGTGACTACGGTCTATCGCGGCGCCTCGGCGCAGATTATCGAAACCCAGGTCACCCAGATCATCGAGGAGGCGGTGGCCGGGATCGGGGGCATCAAGACGATCAGCTCGACGAGCCGCGAGGAATCCTCGAGCGTCAGCATCGAGTTCACCGCGAACCGCGACATCGACAGCGCCTCCAACGACGTGCGCGACCGGGTCGCGCGCGCCATCAACCGGCTGCCTGAAGCGGCCGACGTGCCGCGCATCGCCAAGACCGAGGCCGACGCGCGCCCGGTGCTCTGGCTCCGGCTGTCGAGCGACCGGGCCGATGCGCTCGAGCTCAGCGATTACGCCAACCGTTTTCTCGTCGATACTTTTTCCGTTGTTCCCGGCGCCGCCTCGGCGCGCATCTACGGCGAGCGGCGCTACGCCATGCGCATCTGGCTTTTCCGCCAGGCCCTCGCGGCACGCGGGCTTACCGTTGAGGACGTCGAAGACGCCATCCGTCGGCAGAACGTCGAGCTGCCCTCGGGACGGCTCGAGTCGGTGCAGCGCGAGTTCACCGTCCGCACCCAGTACGCGCTATCGACACCCGAGGAGTTCCGCAACATCGTCGTCAACCAGGGGGGCGATTATCTCGTGCGTCTCGGCGAGGTCGCCAAAATCGAAGTGGCGCCCGAGGACGACCGCAGCGAGTTCCGCTCGGACGGGCGAATCTCCATCGGCATCGGCGTGATCAAGCAGTCCAAGGCCAACACCCTCGAGGTTGCCGCCGGAGTGCGCAAAGTCGTCGCGGCGCTGCACGATACGCTGCCGCCCGGCATGTCGCTCAAGATGAGCTACGACCGCTCGGTCTTCATCCGTAGCTCCATCGAGGAGGTGTTCATCGCGCTCAGCATCGCGCTGGTGCTGGTGATCGGCGTGATCTTCGTGTTCCTGCGCTCGCTCCGCACGACGGCCATTCCGGCCATAGCGATCCCGCTCTCGATCATCGCCTCGTTCACCGTGCTGGCGTTCATGGGCTATTCGGTCAACGTTTTGACGCTGCTCGCCTTCGTGCTCGCCATCGGCCTCGTCGTCGACGACGCCATCGTGGTGGTCGAGAACGTCCATCGCCACGTCGAGCAGGGCCAGCCACCGCTGCTCGCCTCGATTCGCGGCTCGCGCCAGATCGCCTTCGCCATCATCGCGACGACGCTCACCCTGGTCGCGGTGTTCGTGCCGATCTCGTTCATGGAGGGCAGCACCGGGCGGCTGTTCCGCGAGTTCGGCATCTCGGTCGCCGTCGCCGTGCTGTTTTCGACGTTCGCCGCACTCTCGCTGACGCCGATGATGTGCTCCAAGCTGATGCGCCCGATCAAGCAGCAGAGCACCCTCTATCGCCTTACCCAACCGGCGTTCGATGGCCTGAACCAGGGCTATGCGTTCCTCATCGGTCACGCGCTCAAGATGCCGATCGTGGTTATCGCCGCGGCGCTCGTCATATCAGCCGCCGCTTACAACCTGTTCGTCGCGCTGCCCAAGGAGTTCGCGCCCATCGAGGACCGCGGCGTGATTTTCATTCCGGTGACCGCCCCGGAAGGCGCCAGCCTCGATTACACCCGCGCCCAGGTGCGCGTGATCGAGGAGCAGCTCCAGCCGATCATCGAGCGCGGCGATGCGCGCAGCCTGCTCAGTATCATCGCGCCCGGCTTCGGCCGGCCGGGCGCGGTCAACTCCGCCTTCCTGATCCTGCAGATGAAAGACTGGAAGGAGCGCGATATCGCGCAGCAGGCGGTGACGCGCGAGATCTTCCCTGCCCTGCTGGCGATGCCGGGCGTGCGCGCCTTCGCCATCAACCCGGCGAGTCTAGGCCACGGCTCGTGGTCCTCGCCGGTGAAGTTCATCCTGGGCGGGCCGAGCTACGAGGTGCTCGAGGAGTGGGCCGAACGCGTGATGGCGCGGGCGCGCGGCAATCCGCGCCTGCTCAACGTCAACTCCGATTACGACCAGACCCGGCCCGAGCTGCGCGTCGAGATCGACCGCAACCGCGCCGCCGATCTCGGGGTGTCCATCGCCGAGGTCGGGCGCACCCTCGAGACCATGCTGGGCTCGCGGCGCGTCACCACCTACGACGACCGCGGCGAGCGGTTCGATGTCATCCTGCAGGCCCGGCGCCGCGACCGGGAATCGCAGAGCGACATCTCCAACATCTTCGTGCGCTCCCAGACCAGCGGGGAGATGATCCCCTTGAGCAATCTCGTGCGCTTTACCGAGGCGGCGGGCGCACGCGAGCTCCGCCGCGAGGACCGGCTGCGCGCCATCACCGTCTCCGCCTCGCTCGCGCCGGGTTACACGCTCGGCGATGCGCTGGCCTACATGGAGGGCATCGCGGCGGAGGAGCTGCCGCCCGAGGCGCGCGTGAGCTATGGCGGGCTCTCGCGCACCTATCAGGAGACCACGGGCTCCCTTTATATGATCTTCGGCTTCGCGCTGTTGATCGTGTTTCTCGTGCTCGCGGCGCAGTTCGAAAGCTTCATCCATCCCCTGGTCATCATGCTCTCGGTGCCGCTGGCGATCACCGGCGCGCTCGGCGCGATGATGTTGAGCGGGCTCTCGATCAACGTCTATACCCAGATCGGCATGATCATGCTGATCGGGCTCGTCGCCAAGAACGGCATCCTCATCGTCGAGTTCGCCAACCAGCTGCGCGACGCCGGCGCGGACGTGCCGAGAGCGGTGCGCGAGGCCGCCATCATCCGGCTCCGGCCGATCCTGATGACGACCACCGCCACCGCGTTTGGCGCCACGCCGCTGGCATTCTCGAGCGGCGCCGGGGCCGCGTCGCGCCAGGCCCTCGGCATCGTCATCATCGGCGGCGTGAGCTTTGCCACCCTGCTCAGCCTGTTCGTGGTGCCGGTGCTCTATGCGTTGCTCGCCCCCTACACCCGGCCCTCCGGCACTATCGCGCGCCGGCTGAGCGCGCTCGAAGCCGAGCACCGCGAATCCACCGCGCCCGCCGAGTAGCCTTCAGACCAGCGCGTCGATCGATCGCCCAGTCGGGCGCAGCGCGCCGAACTTTAAGCGCGCCAAGAAGGTTTGACGTTGCTCCCGGATCCCGGACCAGGCGGTAAATTAACTACCGACCTGGAGGGACGAGATGACAAAGCAGACGAGGCGGCGATTTTCGCCGGAATACAAGGAACAGTCGGTTGCCCGGCTGTCGGAGCCGGGTGCGACGCATAGCAGTGTGGCTGCCGAGCTCGGCGTCACGCCAACGCAGCTGAAGACCTGGCGGCTCGAGCTTGAGGCCGCGGGCTCGGCCGCGGCGACCGCGGCGCAGAAAGCCGAGGCCGCTGAACTGGTGCAGCTTCGCCGGGATAACAAGCGGCTGACGGAGGAGGTTGAGGTTCTACGCAAAGCCTCGGCTTTTTTCGCTCAATGGGCGGTGAAGACATGAAGACGAAGCACGCTTTCATCGCCGCCCATGCTTCAGAGCACGCCACCCGGTTCATGTGCCGGGTCCTGGGGGTGGCTAACAGCTGGTTCCACGCCCGGCGGCGTGCGGCCCCAAAGAGAGCTGAACGCGCTGCCCGGCGCGACAGGGTCGGGTCAGAGATCCGGGAGATCTTCGAGCAGAGCAAGAGGTGCTACGGCGCGCCTCGGATCCATGCCGAGTTGAAGGTCCGCGGCTTTCGCATCTCGAAGCGCACGGTCGCCAAGCTCATGCGAGAGAACGGCATTCGTCCACCGCGAGGCAGGCGGCAGGTGCCGATCACCACCGACAGCCGCCACTCCCATGCGATCGCGCCCAATCTGCTCGACCGCAACTTCAAAGCCGCTACGCCCGATGCGGTCTGGCTCGCTGACATCTCCTACATCCCGACCGACGAAGGCTGGCTCTACCTCGCCGCCGTCAAGGATCTGGCCACAATGGAGATCGTCGGCTGGTCGATGTCCGAGCGGCTGAAGAGCGTCCTGTGCGAGGATGCGCTGAAGATGGCAATCCGCTACCGCCGGTTGCCCATGGGGCTGATCCACCATTCCGACCGCGGTGTGCAATATGCCTGCGGTGACTACCGCAAACTGCTCCGCCTCCATGGCATCAAGGCCTCCATGAGCCGCAAGGGGAATTGCCTCGACAACGCCCCTATGGAGAGCTTCTTTGGGTCGCTCAAGACCGAACTCGTGCACCGTACCCGGTTTTCTACCCGGCGCGAGGCCAGGGCTGCGCTATTCGAGTACATCGAGATCTTCTATAACCAACGACGGCGCCACTCGAGCATCGCCTACCGGACGCCGGCACAGGCCAGGAGGGATATGACCATCGCTCAGGCCGCATAGGTGAAGAAACACCTGGTCCGGGATTTGGGGTCAACGTCAGTTTGCGATATTCCGCCGCCGCGTCCGCCCGTGATAGGCCGATGTCGCTCAGCATCCGATCATCGAGGCGCATCAAATGACGCCGCTGCTGCGCGCGCCACTGCCACAGATGAAATGATTCGAACGCCGCCAGAACGCCCCGGGACAGGAGCGCGACGGCCTCCCGAAGCCACGCCAACGGCCCCGCATCAAGGCGTTCCGGGAGTGGCTGCTGAGGAAAGCGGCGGCGAGCGAGTGAGCGAACGAAGCCCGCGCGATCGGCTTCACACTACGTCGTGTTCTCATCAGTGACGTCGTAATTAGATGATTGAATGCCGCACCGGTGTCCGCTCATTGCCTGAAAGCAGACCTCTAGCGGGACTTCTGTTACTTCCGGGTATAGCCAGTAGCGGACATTGCGCGCAGACAAATTTGATGGTTCAGAATATCGTAAAGCGCGCTGTCGTCATGCAGCACAAATCAGCGACAATCAGTTTTCCACAGCTACACCAACCACGAAGAGAACTGTATAGTCTTGCTTGTTGCAGCCCTCGACTAGGGGCAGAGGGCCTCCTGGCGTAACTGGAAATGCAGTCATCTGCGCGTTGGCTGGCGAACACGAACCATCAATCTTTGTCGATGTATAGCGCGCGGAGCGGCATCGCAAGTGCGTCACATCATAAAGCGTGGCGCCATCGTCAAGCTCCCAGTGCTGAGCACCATCCTCGTCTGCGGGATGAATGGTCAGCACGCTCACCACCTCGCGGTTACCTGTGACGACGTATTTACCGGCGGGGACCGAGAAGTCTGGCGGCTCCATGATCAAGCCGTTTTCTTCCAGCCACCAATCTGTGCTGTCGAATTTCCATTGTGCCGGGGCTACTCCACCTGCGGCCTTCAATTGCTCATAGCTGGCCAGCCGTACCCCCCGCGGACCCGGATCCAGACGCCACAGGCCCCACAATTGTGCGCCACTCCCGGAGGTCGCACCCGGATCACCCAACGCCGCGATGAACTGCGTCGGAATGCGCCGGAACTCCGTCGCATCATCGTCTAGAGCGTGGGCCGATTGCCCCAAGGCCGCCATCACCATCAGAAACCCCATCGCTAAAAGTGTGCTGCTCTTCAGGCACTGCGGTTTCGGTTTCATCCGAGATATCCCAAATGACTCCTGCCGTCTGCCGAAGACGGTAACATGGTCGAGCATTAATCGATAGCGCGTCCATTCATCCCGGTTTGGCAGCTCGGGATGGGGCAAGGTGTATGTAAGACATGTCCGCTTTGGCTCATGACCGGCGCTCCGTGGCCGGGTCTCTAACGGTCTGCAATGCGGCCGAAAGCAGACCCTCAATTTTGTAAGTACACGCTACTCCAAGACCACCACGAGCTTGCCGATGGCCTCGTTGCCGTCGAGGTAGCGATGGGCCTCGATAATCTCGTCGTAGGTGAAAGTCTTGTGGATGTGCGCCGGGTAGCGGCCCTCGGCGACGCCATCGACGATGCCCTGGAGCTGGCCAAAATCGAACGGCCCCATATAGGTAGTGAGTTTCACCGTCGAGGGGATCCAGTCCATCGGGCCCTCATCGCCGAACGTCCATTCATCGGCCAGGCTGCCGGTGTTGCAAACGATGCCGCCGCGCGCCGTGGCCCGGAGCGTATCCTTGAGTACCGCCGTGCCCACCAGGTCCTGCGCGCGGTCTACGCCGTCCGGCACGATTTCGCGCACCTTCCCCGCGATCTCGCCCTTGTCGATAATCACGTGATCGGCCCCGGCGTCACTGAGCGCGCCGGCCTTGGTCTCGTTCCGCGTCGTCGCCAGGACCACGAGCCCGAGCTCCTTGGCGAGCGTGATCGTCGCCATGCCGACCGACGAGGTGGCGCCGCGCACGAGAAGCGATTGGCCGGACTGGACGTCCAGCGCCTCGTGCAGCGAGCCCCACGCGGTGAGGTAGGTGATGGGAAGCGCGGCCAGCGTCGGCCAGTCGAGATCGGTCTCAAGGGCCGTGACATACTCGACCGGCACGGCGACAAACTCGGCGTAGCTGCCGTCGATGGCCCGGCCCATGCCGCCGGTCGCGGCGGCGACTTTGTGTCCCGGCGGGAATTCGCCGAGCGGCGCGGCGTAGATCTGGCCCACACACTCGAGCCCGAGCACCTTGGGGAACAGGACTCCGGGGGACTCCCCCTTGCGAGTGAACATCTCCGAGCGGTTGAGCCCGAACGCGCGCACCCGGATGACCACCCAGCCGGGCTCGGATTCGGGCACCGGGTAATTCATGAACTTGAGGGCCTCGGGCCCGCCGGGTTGTTCGACGGCAATTGCGCGCATGGTTGGCTAACCTCGTGGTGTCGCGGATGTCAGGGTGGCCGCGTCAGCCAGGCGGTTGATCCGCCGCTTTCCTGGCCTCGTCGTACTTCGCCTGCTCTTCGGCGACGAGCTCCTTTTTCGAGAGCTTGCCGATCATGGTCTTGGGCAGCGCATCGCGAAACTCGACGAAACGGGGCAGCTCGTGCTTGCCGAGCTTGTCCTTGAGAAAATCGGTCAGCGCCTCCTCTCTCAGCTCCTCGCCCGCCTTGATCTTGACGAAAGCCTTGACCGATTCACCCTGGTAGTCGTCCGGAATGCCGATCACCGTGACCTCCTCGACGGCCGGGTGGCGGTAGATCGCCTCCTCGACGTTGCGCGGGTACACGTTGAATCCGCCGACGAAGACGATGTCCTTCATGCGGTCGATGATGAAGGTGTGACCCTCGTCGTCCATGTAGCCGACATCGCCGGTCCGGAGCCGCCCCTCGATCACGGTTTCGGCCGTGGCCTCAGGGCGTCCCAGATAGCCCGCCATGACCTGCGGGCCCGAGATGCGGATCTCGCCCGGCTCGCCCACCGGCATGAGCTTGCTGGGATCGTCCCGGTCGGTGATCTCGATCGTCGTGCCCGGCACGGGCAGGCCGATGGAACCCTCCTTGTTGAGGCCGAACATGGGGTTGCACGTGGCCACCGGGGCGCACTCGGTGAGCCCGTACCCCTCGAACAGCTTGCAGCCCGTCAGCGCCTCGAAGCGCTCCTTGACGTCAAGCGGCAGGGGCGCGCCGCCCGAGAGGCAGGCCTTGATCGAGGTGAGATCGAAGTTGGCGATTCCGGGATGATTGATGATGGCGGCGTACATCGTCGGCACGCCGGGCATGATAGTGGGTTTCTTGGTCGCAATATCCTTCATCACCGCATCGAGCTCGAAGCGGGGATGGAGGACGATCTCGGCGCCCGCCGCGATCGAGAGGTTCATCACCACAGTCATGGCGAAGACGTGGAAGAACGGCAGCACGCCCATTATGCGCTCCTGGCCCGGCTCGAGGTCGGTGAACCAGATCATGGTCTGATGGGTGTTGGCGTAGAGGTTGGCGTGGGTGAGCATGGCGCCTTTGGAGACCCCAGTCGTGCCGCCCGTGTATTGCAGCACGGCCACATCGGTCGCGGGATCGATGTCGACCGGCTGGGGCGGTGCATCGCCGTGGAGCAGCTCGCGGAACGATAGATGGTGCGTATCGTTGGGCACGCGCGCGATCTCGCTCCGCTTGAACAGCGGAAACAATAGGTTCTTGGGAAACGGCAGTGCCTCCTGGAGCGTGCCGACGATGAGCTTCTTGACGCGGCTCGTGCGCAACATCGCCGCGGCCTTGGGATAGAGCGCCTGAAGGCTGAGCGTGACCATGAAATCGGTCTCGGAATCCTCGACCTGGTGGCGCACCTCCTCCTCGGCGTAGAGCGGGCTGTAGTTCACCACGGTGCCGCCGGCCTTGAGGATGCCGTAATAGGCGGTGATGAAATGCGGACAGTTGGGCAGGAAGAGGCCGACCTTGACGCCCTTGCCGACGCCGAGCTCCTGGAAGCCGGCGGCGGCGCGGTTCACCTGATCGGCGATCTCGGTGTAGGTATACGAGCGGCCCAGGAAATCGATGAACCGGTTGTTGGGGTAACGCTGGGCTGCATCATCGAGGAGCGAGTCGAGCCGGCCGGTCGGAATCGCGGCGCCCCAATCGACCTCGTTGGGATAGCTTCTGAGCCAGGGCTGATCGGTCATGTCGTCTTCCTAGGGCGCGGTCTCACGCCTCGTTCTACATCACGCGGGCATCGGCATCGAGCGCTATGAGGCCCGCGGTGCCGGCCGTGACGGGCTTAAGCAGCGCCGCGGCCTCCGGCAGAACGTGCTCGGCGTAGAACCGGGCCGTGGCGATCTTGGCGCGCAGGAACGCCTCATCGCCGACCCCGTCCATGAGGCGGCGCTGGGCGGCGAGCGCGCTCCGGGCCAGGACCGATCCGCCGACGGTGAGGCCGAACAGTCGCAAGTAGCTGGTGGCCCCGGCGGCTGCGGCGGCGCCATCGTGCGCCTGTTTTTCGAGCAGCCACTCGGTCGCCTCGGCAAAGCCCGTGACGGCATCGGCCAAAGCGCGCTTTAGCACCTGGAGATCTTCGCCGTTGGCGCCGGCCAGCTCCCCATCGAGCGCGTTCAGCTCGTCGATGATCTTGTGAATCGAGCGGCCTTCCTCACGCGGCAACTTGCGCATCACCAGATCGAAGGCCTGGATGCCGTTGGTGCCCTCGTAAATCGGCACAATACGGGAATCGCGGAATAGCTGCGCCGCGCCGGTTTCCTCGATATAGCCCATGCCGCCATGGACCTGGATGCCGAGCGAGGTCAGCTCGACCCCGAGGTCGCTGCACCACGCCTTGACCACCGGCGTCATGAGCTCGACAAAGGCCAGGCTTTCGGCGCGAATATCGGCGTCCGGATGGCGGCGGGAGTAATCGATCGCCGCGGCAGTTTCGTATGCCATCCCGCGCATCGCTTCGGTGCTCGCCTTCATCACCATGAGCATGCGGCGCACATCGGGGTGCGCGATGATGGCGACGGCGCCGTCCGCCGGCCGGTCGAAGGGACGCCCCTGACGGCGCTCCATCGCGTAGGCCAGCGCCTGCTGGTAGGCCCGTTCGGCCAGGCTGAGGCCCTGCAGCCCGATCAGCAGGCGCTCGCTGTTCATCATGGTGAACATGCAGGCGAGGCCGCGGTTTTCCTCGCCGATCAGATAGCCGATGGCGCCCCCCTCATCACCGAAGGACATCACGGCCGTCGGGCTGGCATGAATGCCGAGCTTGTGCTCGAGCGAGACGCAGCGCAGATCGTTCGCCTCGCCGAGCGTTCCGTCGCCATTGACCAGCCGCTTGGGCACGAGGAAACAGGAGATGCCCTTCGTGCCGGCCGGGGCATCGGGGGTCCGGGCCAGCACCATGTGGATGATATTGTCAGCTAGATCGTGCTCGCCGAAGGTGATGAAAATCTTGGTGCCGGTGAGGCGGTAATGACCGCCTTCGGGCACCGCGCGGGTCGTGATGGCGCCCACATCGGAGCCCGCCTGGGACTCGGTGAGGTTCATGGTCGCCGTCCATTCGCCGCTCACCAGCTTGGCGAGGTAACGCTGCCTGAGCTCATCGCGGCCGTGCGCGAGCAGCATTTCGACGGCGCCTTGCGTCAGCACCGGGCACAGGCTGAAAGCGAGATTGGCCGAGCCCCACATCTCGGCGATCGCCAGGGCCACGACCCACGGCAACCCTTGTCCGCCGTACTCGGGCGGGAAGGGCAGGCCGTTCCATCCACCATCTACCAGCGCCTGGTAGGCCTGCTTGAAGCCTTGAGGGGTGCGCACCACATCGTTCTCGAGCACGCTCGCCTGCGCGTCGCCGACGGCGTTGAGAGGCGCCAGCACCTCGGCTGCCAGCTTGGCGGCCTCCTCGAGCACGGCATCGATGGTCCCCGGGCTCGCCGCCTCGAAGCCCGCAAGCCGCGAGAGATCCTCGAGACCGACAATCTCGCTGAGCACGAAGCGCATGTCTGCGAGGGGTGCCGAATAACCGCTCACGTCCTTCTCCCGCGCGGCCGCATCACACACCGATGCGAATGTGAGTTAACGCTCGGCCCGTAATATGGCATGTCTAGATGTGGGCCGGAAGCGGCGCAGGGCAACCTCCAGGAGCCGGTCGTGCCCTCGCTCATCGTTCCTGCCTGATGGGAACAAGGTCGCCTTCGTGCCAGAGCCCCTCATCGTTTCGCCGAGTTCCGAGGCCATCGCCGCAGCGGTGCGCCACCTCCAAGCGGGGCGGCTCGTCGCCTTTCCCACCGAGACCGTCTACGGCCTCGGGGCTGACGCGAGGAACGATACCGCCGTGGCCGCGATCTATGCCGCCAAGGGCCGGCCCGCCGCCAACCCGCTCATCCTGCATGCCGCCGGCATCGAGGCGGCCGAACGGATCGTCCGCTTCGATAGACGGGCGCGCGCGCTGGCGGAGGCGTTCTGGCCCGGCGCGCTCACGCTCGCCCTCCGCCGCGCCGTGGACGGCATCGCGGTGCCGCGCGTGAGCGCAGGCCGTGACACCATCGCCATCCGTGTGCCCGATCATGCGCTCGCCTTGCGCCTGCTTGATGAAGCCGGCTTCCCCATCGCCGCGCCGAGCGCCAACCCCTCGGGCCGCGTCAGTCCGACCACGGCCGAGCACGTGGCCGAGGGTCTCGGCACCGCCGTCGCCATGATCCTCGACGGCGGGCCGTGCCGTCTCGGCATCGAATCCACCGTCGTCGGCCTTACCGCCGCGGACCCCGTCCTGCTCCGCCCCGGCGCCATCACGCGCGAACAGCTCGAACCGCTGGTTGGGCCGTTGTCTGCACCCGACGCTGCCGCGGGCGGCGAGACGAGCCCGATCGCGCCCGGCCTGCTCGAACGCCACTACGCGCCTTTGCACCCGCTCAGGCTGGACGCCCACACGGTCACGGGCGGCGAGGCGTTGCTCTCGTTTGGCCAACACGCCATCGAAGGCGCGGCCGCGGAGCGAAACATGAGCCCGTCGGGCGACCTCGACGAGGCGGCCGCCAACCTCTTTCGCATGCTGCGGGAGCTCGACCGCCCCGGGATTCGCGCCATCGCCGTCATGCCGATCCCCGAGCACGGCCTGGGTGCGGCCATCAACGATCGCCTGCGCCGCGGCGCGGCCGGAACCAGCGGAACCTGATGCCGGCGCGAGCCAGCACGCTTGTCGGCCTCGGCGGGGTGCGATAAGTCCTTGGGGGTGGAGGAGTGAAAGGGCGGGCTGCCATGGCCGACACGATCGAGGACGATCTGCTCGACCGCCTCAAGGCGATCGTCGGGCCGAAGGGATGGATCGCCGACGCCGAAGAGATGGCGCCCTATCTCGAGGAACAGCGCGGCATGTATCATGGCGCGACGCCGCTCGTCGTCCGCCCCGCGAGCACGGCGGAAGTGGCGGATGTGGTGCGCGCCTGCGCCGAAACCCGAACCGCCATCGTTCCCCAGGGCGGCAACACCGGCGTTTGCGGTGGTGCGGTGCCGAACGAGAATGGCCGCGAGCTCCTGATCAGCCTGTCGCGGCTCAATGCGATCCGTGACATCGATCCGGACAACAACACCATCACCGCCGAGGCGGGTTGCGTGCTGGCCAACATCCAGGCCGCCGCCGAGGCCGCCGATCGCCTTTTCCCATTGAGCCTCGGCGCCGAAGGGAGCTGCCAGATCGGCGGCAATCTCTCGACCAACGCCGGCGGTACATCGGTGCTGCGTTACGGCAATGCCCGCGAGCTCGTGCTCGGCCTCGAGGTCGTCCTGCCCGACGGCCGCATGTGGAATGGCTTGCGGGGCTTGCGCAAGGACAACACGGGCTATGACCTGAAGCACGTCTTCATCGGCGCCGAGGGCACCCTCGGCATCATCACCGCCGCGGTGCTGAAGCTGTTTGCCAAGCCCCAGGAGACGACGACGGCGCTCATTGGGATCCGTGACGTGGCGGCGGGCGTCGAGCTCTTGCACCTGACGCGCGCCGCCTGCGGCGATGTGACGACGGCGTGGGAGCTGATTTCGCGCATGGCCTTCGGTTTCGCGCTCAAACACGTGCCGGGCACGACCGACCCCTTGAGCGAGCTGCATGACTGGTACGTGCTGGCCGAGCTCTCGCGCGGCCGCGCCGACAGCGATTTGAAGGACACCTTCGCAAGCGTGCTTGCCGAAGCCATGGAGGCGGGCCTGGTGCGCGATGCCGTGATCGCAGCGCGTGCCGCCCAGGCCGAGGCCCTGTGGCGGCCGCGTGAAAGCTTTGTCGAGGCGCAGAAGCCCGAAGGCGCCAGCATCAAGCACGACATCGCCGTGCCGCTCTCGCGCATTGCGGCCTTTGTCGACGAGGCGAGCGCAGCGGTGGAGCGGGCGATCCCCGGCGCCCGCATCGTCGCCGTCGGCCATCTCGGCGATGGCAACGTCCATTTCAACGTGACCCAACCCGTCGGGGCGGACGCCCATGCGTTCCTCGACCGGCGTGAGGAGATCAACCGGCTCGTCAACGATATCGCCGTGGCCATGGGCGGCACCGTGAGCGCCGAGCATGGCGTCGGCCTCCTGCGGCGCGAGCAGATCCGCCACTATAAGTCCGCCGTCGAAATCGATCTCATGCGCACGCTCAAGACCGCGCTCGACCCCGACGGCATCATGAACCCGGGCAAGGTCATATAAACTTCCTCGTTTGCACTCCGGTCGGGCTGACCCCGGCCAACCTCCGCCGCCCTCGGCGTGATGCTCGTGCTCGTTCGTCCCCGGGTGGAACGAAGACTGTGATCGAGCCCTTAGCGACCGGAGCACTCCACCTGCGTAAGCGGCCCGCGGGCGCACCATCGTTGGGGCGGGATGTCGATCCCATGCTCCTACCTTGGGGCGATATTGGTTATAGTTTTCGGGCGCCGGCTGAAGGCGGCGAGCACCGGCAGGGACTGGCGGCTGTTGAGGCGCGAGGGCTGGGTGTGCGCCGCTTGGAGTATCTAAACCGGGAGAATGACCGTGGTCGCCCCAGCGTTTGACACTCTCACGAACGTGGCCGAGCTGAACAAGGCTTCGAACGAGCTCTTCTTGCTCGAGTTTTCGAAATCGCGGCCCGCCTTTGAGCTACCCGAGCCACCCAAGACGGCTCTCCCGCATGTTTGGCGATGGACAGACTACTACCCGCTGCTGTTGAAAGCGGCAGAACTCATGGATGTCGAGCAGGCGTTTCGCCGCTCGTTCATGTTCTCGAATCCCGGTCTTTATCCGAAACCATTCATGACGCCGACGCTGGATGGCTCGTGCTCGCTCTACAATCCGGGCGAATCAGCGCCGGTTCACCGCCATACGCCCAGCGCCAGCCGTTTCGGCCTGGAGGGAACCGGAGGCTTCACCACCGTCGACGGCGAAAAATGCGTCATCGCACGCGGCGATCTGATCATGACGCCCAACGGCACATGGCACGACCTCGGCAACGACGGCGAGGAACAGATCATCTTTCTCGATATCGTCAACGATCCGCTCGTTCTCGCCCTTGGCGGCACATTCTACGATCTCGACTACTGGGAAGTTGAACCACTGTCGAATGCGGAAAAACCGGTCAAGAAATCGGTACAGACGGTGCGGGAGCCGGCCGATCACTCTCATAATCTGTATTCATCGGGCGGCTTGCTGTCCCGATTCACCTCGCACAGCCGCGACCGCGATGGGCGCTCCTCACCGATGTTCGTATACCGCTACGAACAGACGCGCGAAACCTTGGAACGGTTGCGATCCTACGATGGCAGCCCGTATGACGGCGTCATCCTCGAATACGTCAATCCTGTGGCCGGCGCGCCGGCCATGCCCGCGATGTCCTTTTACATGCAGCTCCTGCGCCCCGGCGAACACACGTCGGCCCATCGACATACGGCCAGCACGGTCTACTGCGTGGTCGATGGGAAGGGCGTCACGGAGGTTGATCAATCCCGTCTCGAGTGGAGCCGGAACGACGTTTTCGCCGTTCCCGGCTGGACGTGGCACGAACACGTAAACGCAAGCGACCGGGACGACGCCGTTCTTTACTCGGTCAGCGACGCCGCGGCGCTCCATAAACTCGGGCTATACCGGGAGCAGGAGCGCTCATCAGCCGGTGATATCCGCGCCGTCGAGGCGTAAGCGAACGGGCGATGCCCAATCGCGCCGCCGCACCCGACGCGATCAGTATGCCGGGCTGTTGGCCGGGGCCCACCGCTCCGAACCCGGACCGAAGAGCCGCAGTCCGCCGGGGTGTGGAAAAGGGACCCGGCCGCAACATCGCCAACTCGGCCCGCACCCGTGCGATCACGCATTTTTGTAGAGATTTCGGCGATGGCGAACCCAACCTAAGGCGCGGGAGGCAAACCGGGACATGTCGGATCGCGTGATGGGGGCCGGGCTGCCACGGCAAAAACCGAGCCCGCTCGCGCGCGTGCTGGTTTCCGCCAGCGATGTGTTCGGGGCGGCCGACCGCGCCGCGCACCCGTTTCTCGACCTTATTCTCCGCCTCTGGCTCGCCCAGATCTTTTTCCGTGCCGCTATCGTCAATTTGGCGGACTGGAAGGGGACGCTCTATCTCTTCGCGCACGAGCCCCCCGTGTCCTGGATGGACCCGGTGACGGTCGCTTATCTCGGCACCGGTATCGAGCTCATCGCGCCTTTTCTGTTGGCCCTCGGCCTGGCGACGCGGCCGGCCGCGCTCGCGCTGCTCGCCGTCACCCTCGCCATGCAGGGAACTTATGAGCAGCTCAACGCGCATGTGTTCTGGGCGCTCCTGTTCGCGTGGTACGCCTTGATGGGGGCGGGATCATTATCGATCGACAGATTGCTGAGCCGGGGCTCGGAAGATATCGCGCTCCCCTTCGCAGCGTCCCTCGATCGGCTGTGCGCGGCGATCACCCGCTATCTCGGACCCGTCTACCTGCTCGTGGTGCGTCTCGCGCTCGCGCTGATGCTCGCAGGCACCACCTTGGCGGCCGTCATCCGCTGGAGTGGCGATCCTCTCCTTCTGTCCTACCAGTTTGGCTCGTTTGGCGAGTCTTACGGTCTGAGTGTCACGCTCGGCTTGGTGCTGGGCGGGATCATCCCGGCGCTGTTGGCACTCGGATTGGCGACGCGCGTGTCGGCGATCGTCGGCGCGGTGCTGGTGGCCGGCCTGGCGGTGGGCATGTCGGTGTCCGAGCTGCAACACATCGACCGGGGCTACTGGCTCGTGTTCCTCGTGATGATCGTGCTTCGTGGCGCCGGCCCCTTCGCGCTCGACGAGCTTGTGGTCTGCGGCGCCCGCAACGCCCTGCCGCAGTTCGACACGACCCGCTTCGAAGGCCTGCCGCACGTGGTTATCGTCGGCGCCGGTTTCGGCGGCCTGGCGGCGGCGCTGAGCCTTCGTCACGCGCCCTGCCGGGTGACCGTGGTCGACCGGCGCAACTACCACCTGTTCCAGCCCTTGCTCTACCAGGTCGCAACGGCCAGCCTCTCGCCCGCCGATATCGCGACGCCGATCCGTGTCCTGTTCCGCCACCAGCCGAATGTGCGGGTTCTCATGGGGCGCGTTGAGGACGTGGACACGAAACGCCAGGAGGTCATCACCACCGAAGCCAAGCGCATCCCCTACGACTATCTTGTTCTCGCGACGGGTGCGCGGCACAGCTACTTCGACCACGACGAATGGGAGGAGTTCGCGCCCGGCCTCAAGAAGATCGATGACGCGACCGATATCCGCCGGCGTCTTCTGGTCGCCTTCGAGCACGCGGAAAATACCGACGATGCGGTCGAGCAGGAACGTCTCCTCACCTTCGTGATCGTCGGCGGCGGGCCGACTGGTGTCGAGCTCGCCGGCGCCATCGCCGAGCTCGCCCACCACGGCATGCATCGCGAGTTCCGCAACATCGATCCGACCCGCACGAAGGTGTTGCTCCTGCAAGGCGCGCCGCGCATCCTGCCGGCCTTCCCCGAAAATCTTTCCGCGATCTCGCAGCAATCCCTCGCCGAGCTTGGCGTCGAGGTGCGGACCGATGCGCGGGTCGAGCTTGTCGATCCCGAGGGCGTCATCGTCGCGGGCGAGCGGATCCCCTGTCGCACCATCTTCTGGGCGGCCGGCGTGATCGCCTCGCCCGCCGCGAAATGGGCGGGCGGGGACATGGATCGTGCTGGCCGCCTCAAGGTGGCGCCCGACCTTTCGGTGCCGGGACATGCCAACATTTTCGCCGTCGGCGATACGGCCCTGAGCGAGGGGTGGCGCGGCAACCCCGTCCCCGGCCTCGCGCCGGCCGCCAAGCAGGGCGGGCAGTACGCGGCCAAGGTGATTCGTGCGCGCCTCGAGGGCCGCGACCCGCCGCCGCCGTTTTGCTACCGCCATACCGGCAGTCTCGCGACCATCGGGCGCAAGTCCGCGGTGGCTGATTTCGGCTGGATCCGCTTGAGCGGGGTGGTGGCCTGGTGGCTCTGGGGCCTGGTCCATGTCTTCTTGCTCATCGGCGGACGCAATCGCATCTCCGTCGCCATCGAGTGGCTCTGGGCCTACCTCACTTTCAAACGCGGCACGCGGCTGATCACCGGCGATCAAAACTAGCGAAGCCGGCACACGGTCGAGGTATTGTTCTCACCCCGCCGCGGCCTTCGCGGCAAAATCATTGATGCGCCATGACAGAGTCTTCCGAACCGACGGCGCCGGCGACTCCGACGACCACCGATTGGGGGATCGTCACGCTGGTTGTCCTTGCCGGCACGCTCGGCGCCATGCAGATCGGCAAGGCGGCGCCGGCGCTGCCGTTGACCCGCGAGGAGCTCGGCATCGGCATGATCACCGCCGGGTGGGTCGCCTCCGTGATCACGCTCACCGGCGCCATCACGGGTATCGCGACGGGCGTGATCGCCGACCGGCTTGGCTACCGCCGGGTTCTCATGATCGGCATTCTGGCGCTCATTGTGGGCAGCCTTCTCGGGGGGCTGAGCCGCTCGGTCGGGTCCCTGCTGGTGAGCCGTTTCGTCGAGGGCGTGGGCTATCAGCCCGTTGATTAAGTCGGCGCCGTCTGATTCTCTGGTTCCCTGATTTGCAGGGGGATTTGCCGATGGCGATGGGACGGCAGAAGGATGGTCAGGGGGACCTGATGGTGAGCTGGTCGGAGATGCCGCGCTCTCCGGGTCATGTGTTTTATGACCGCTTGCAGTCGGTGCTGATCGAGGGCGGCTTCGACGCCTTTGCCGAGGCGAGCTGCCGGCCTTATTACGCGGCCCGGATGGGCGCGCCCTCGGTGCCGCCCGGGCGCTATTTCCGGATGCACCTGGTGGGCTACTTTGAGGGCATCGACAGCGAGCGCGGTCTGGAGTGGCGCTGCTCGGACTCGCTTTCGCTGCGGGCGTTCCTGCGACTGGGGAGCCGTGATCGGGTACCGGACCATTCCTGGCTGTCACGGAGCCGCACGCGCCTGCCCCATGAAGTCCACGCGGCGGTCTTCGACTAGGTTCTGGTGCTGATCGCCGAGGCGGGGCTGATCAAGGGCGAGCGCATCGGCGTCGATGCCTCGACCATGGAGGCCAACGCGGCGCTGCGGAACATCGTGCGGCGCGACAACGGCGAAGGCTACCGGGAGATGCTGGAGCGCCTGGCCCGGGAAAGCGGCGTCGAGACACCCACGGCCGAGGACCTGGCGCGTCTGGACCGGAAGCGCAAGGGCAAGAAGCTTTCCAACACGGATTGGGTTTCGAAGAGCGACCCCGAGGCCAAGATCACCAAGATGAAGGACGGCACGACGCATCTGGCCTACAAGCCCGAGCACGCGGTGGATCTGGACACCGGCGCGGTGGTGGCGGCCGAGCTGCACCCGGCCGATGAGGGCGACACCACGACGCTTTCCAAGACCCTGGCGAAGGCCGAGGCAAACCTCGATGCGGTGGATGCGGCACCGACATCGGAGGACCCGGCCGAATGCGTCGCCGACAAAGGTTATCACTCACGGGCGGTCTTGAGGGCTCTGAACGACAGTCCCTGGAAGACCCGGATCGCGGCGCCCAAGCAGACCGGCTTTTCGCGCTGGCACGGTGATGAGGCGGCGCGGCGCGCGGTCACCAATAACCGTGCGCGGCTCAAGTCCGGGGTCGCCCGCGAGGCCTTCAAGCTGCGCGCCGAGATCGTCGAGCGCTGCTTTGCCCACAACCTCGATCGTGGCGGCATGCGACGAACCTGGCTGCGCGGGCGAGAGAATGTGCACAAGCGATACCTGCTCCACGTCGCCGGCCACAATCTATCGTTACTGATGCGCCAGCTCATCGGCGCCGGCACCCCGCGGGAGGCCGTGGCGGGCGGATATGGCGGTATTTTCGTTCTGCTCACGCCCACCGGGGCCATGCTGGTGGCACGGGGGGGCTCGCAAAGCGGCCAGACGGCTTTCGCCGCCGCATTCCTCATCTGGGAGTGAGAGCCGGAAAAAGCCACTTAATCAACGGGCTGCTATAATAGCCATCGTCGTCGCCGGCATGCCGTTCCTCGCCCAGGTCTGCGCGCCGCAGGCCATGCGCCTGGCGATGGGAATCTGGAGCGCCTATTTCCCGATCGGCATCTCCGCCATGATCGCGCTTTCGCCGCTCTTCCTCGAGGCATTCGGCTGGCGCGCCATGTGGTTCGCTAACGCGGCCCTCGGCGCCGGTTTCCTGGCCCTGTTCTATCTCGTGATGCGCTCGTCCGCCGTCGGTGTCGCGCTACCCCGCGAGCAGCGTCAAAGCTGGCGGCACGTGCGGCTCACCATCGCCTTGCGCGGACCCTGGTTGCTGACGGCATCCTTCTTCATCTTGAGCTTGACCGCCTTCTCGATCATCACCTGGCTGCCCACCTTCCTGATCGAGAGCATGGGCCGCTCTCCGACCGCGGCCGCCTTGATCACGGCCGTCTTCATGGCGCTCTTTATCCCGTCCAACATCCTCGGCGGCTGGCTGCTACAGTTCGGTATCGCCCGGTGGCACCTTGTCGCGGTCTCTTCGCTCGCGCTCGGTGTCTTCCCCCTCGGCATCTTCGCCGCCGAGCTCGCCGAGGTTTGGCGGCTGCTTTGCGCCGCCGGATTCGCCCTGATCGGGGGATTCATCCCCGGCGCGGTGTTCGCCGGCATACCCGCCCACGCGCCGACGCCCCACCAGGCCGGCGCGGTCACGGGCGTCATCCTGCAGGGCAGCAGTTTCGGCCTGCTCTTTGGCCCGCCGGTACTCGCCGTCATCGTTCTCAGGTTCGGCGGTTGGAACGAATCGAGCTGGCTCTATCTCATCCTCGCCGCCGTCGGCATCGTAATCGCCTTCGGCATCCGCAGCGTGGAGAGGGCGCCGCGGTAGCCCGCCACTCGCGTCAAACCTCACGGAGCGGGACGGTACTCCCGCGGGACGAAGAACAGGTGATCGTTCCGCGCCACTCTGACATGGCAGGTGTGGCAGAAGACGACGTTCTCCTGGCTGTCGCCGAACAGGCTGCCATCGGGAAGGATCATCGCGTAACGCCAGTCGGCGGTTTCGGGATTCGCGGCGGGCGGTAATTTCTTCATGATGAAAAGCGCGCCACCGAAGACGCCGCCATCGGCGGCAAGGGTAAAGCTGTCCTTGGCGAAGATGGCACCAGGTGGCATGACCTCGCCCTCGCCATAGCCTTTGGCCTTGCCATTCGCTTAGTTGTTGACGTAGCGGCTGCCGTGCGGGGCCGATAGGTAAGGCGCTGTGTTGTAGCGCCGCCACGTGCGGTAGTTCTCCGCCACCGGATCGGCAGAGAGCGCGTAACCCTCCGCTAGTGGATTGATTTCAACGTTTGGAACCCTCGGTTTCGTGCGGCGATGATGTCATCGGGATGTGCTTTCCAGATGAATGGTTGTGGGTTGGCGGCATTGTATTCACGGACGAAGCGATTGATGGCGGCCTGGAGATCGACGAGGGAATGGAAGATAGCGTGCTTGAGCCTGCGCCGCGTGAGTTTGGCAAAGAAGCCCTCGACGGCATTTAGCCACGAACACGAGGTTGGCGTGAAGTGGAAAGTCCAGCGTGGATGACGGTCGAGCCAGGCGCTGACCTTGTCCTTCTTGTGCGCCGCGTAATTGTCGAGGATCACGTGGATGGCCTTGTCCGCCGGCACCTCGCGCTCGATGCGGTTGAGGAAGCGGATGAACTCCTGATGGCGGTGGCGCTGCATGTTCTGCCCGATGACCGTTCCATCCAGAATGTTGAGCGCCGCGAACAGCGTGGTCGTGCCGTGGCGTTTGTAGTCATGGGTCATGGTGCCGGCGCGGCCCTTCTTCATCGGCAGGCCGGGCTGGGTGCGGTCGAGTGCTTGGATCTGCGACTTCTCGTCGATCGACAGCACCACCGCATGGGCCGGTGGATCGACATACAAGCCGACGATATCGGCGAGCTTCTCGGCGAAGGCCGGGTCGTTCGAGAGCTTGAAGTTCCGCCAGCGGTGCGGGCTGAGGCCGTGGGCTTTCCAGATCGCCTGCACCGTCGACGCGGCGACGCCGGCCGCCTTGGCCATCGCGCGCAGCGTCCAGTGGGTTGCCTCGTGCGGCGGCGGTTGCTGCGTCTGACGGACGATCCAGGCGACGCGATCAGGCGCGATCGGCGCCTTGCCCGGCGGGCGGGACTTGTCGCGAAGCAGGCCGCCGACGCCCTCGTGCATGAAGCGCTCCTGCCAGCGCCACACGCAGGTCTTGGACTTGTCGGTCTCGCCCATGATCGCCGAGGTACCCAGACCCGCGCCGCTCAGAAGGACAATACGCGCCCGCCAGACGTGCTTCTGCGGGCTCTTGGGGTCCGCGACGATCGCGCGCAATCGCTGACCGTCGCCGGCCGATACAGTGAAGGAGATTCCGCCGCGCATGTGCCAGACTCGCATGCCACGGCACAATACTGAATCCCAAATCGGACTCTTTCGATCCGATCAATCCACTAGATCGTCGATGATGTCCCCGTAGATCGTTGCCGCTTCCTCGGGCGTTGAGGTGGTCCCACTTTGTTAGACAGTTTGGCAGCGCGGTTAACAGCCCGTTGATTAAGTGGCTTTTTCCGGCTCTCACTCCCAGATGAGGAATGCGGCGGCGAAAGCCGTCTGGCCGCTTTGCGAGCCCCCCCGTGCCACCAGCATGGCCCCGGTGGGCGTGAGCAGAACGAAAATACCGCCATATCCGCCCGCCACGGCCTCCCGCGGGGTGCCGGCGCCGATGAGCTGGCGCATCAGTAACGATAGATTGTGGCCGGCGACGTGGAGCAGGTATCGCTTGTGCACATTCTCTCGCCCGCGCAGCCAGGTTCGTCGCATGCCGCCACGATCGAGGTTGTGGGCAAAGCAGCGCTCGACGATCTCGGCGCGCAGCTTGAAGGCCTCGCGGGCGACCCCGGACTTGAGCCGCGCACGGTTATTGGTGACCGCGCGCCGCGCCGCCTCATCACCGTGCCAGCGCGAAAAGCCGGTCTGCTTGGGCGCCGCGATCCGGGTCTTCCAGGGACTGTCGTTCAGAGCCCTCAAGACCGCCCGTGAGTGATAACCTTTGTCGGCGACGCATTCGGCCGGGTCCTCCGATGTCGGTGCCGCATCCACCGCCTCGAGGTTTGCCTCGGCCTTCGCCAGGGTCTTGGAAAGCGTCGTGGTGTCGCCCTCATCGGCCGGGTGCAGCTCGGCCGCCACCACCGCGCCGGTGTCCAGATCCACCGCGTGCTCGGGCTTGTAGGCCAGATGCGTCGTGCCGTCCTTCATCTTGGTGATCTTGGCCTCGGGGTCGCTCTTCGAAACCCAATCCGTGTTGGAAAGCTTCTTGCCCTTGCGCTTCCGGTCCAGACGCGCCAGGTCCTCGGCCGTGGGTGTCTCGACCCCGCTTTCCCGGGCCAGGCGCTCCAGCATCTCCCGGTAGCCTTCGCCGTTGTCGCGCCGCACGATGTTCCGCAGCGCCGCGTTGGCCTCCATGGTCGAGGCATCGACGCCGATGCGCTCGCCCTTAATCAGCCCCGCCTCGGCGATCAGCACCAGAACCCAGTCGAAGACCGCCGCGTGGACTTCATGGGGCAGGCGCGTGCGGCTCCGTGACAGCCAGGAATGGTCCGGTACCCGATCACGGCTCCCCAGTCGCAGGAACGCCCGCAGCGAAAGCGAGTCCGAGCAGCGCCACTCCAGACCGCGCTCGCTGTCGATGCCCTCAAAGTAGCCCACCAGGTGCATCCGGAAATAGCGCCCGGGCGGCACCGAGGGCGCGCCCATCCGGACCGCGTAATAAGGCCGGCAGCTCGCCTCGGCAAAGGCGTCGAAGCCGCCCTCGATCAGCACCGACTGCAAGCGGTCATAAAACACATGACCCGGAGAGCGCGGCATCTCCGACCAGCTCACCATCAGGTCCCCCTGACCATCCTTCTGCCGTCCCATCGCCATCGGCAAATCCCCCTGCAAATCAGGGAACCAGAGAATCAGACGGCGCCGACTTAATCAACGGGCTGATAGCGTGTGTTCAGCGGGACGAATGTAGGTACTTTCATGGCTGCCCTCCGATAACGACCCTGAACAATCTGGCGGTGATCTACCCCGTCCAGGGCGGGCACACCGAGGTCGAGCCGCTCTATCAGCGCTTCAGCGGTTTCCTCCGGCATAGTCCATTAGCCCAGCATCATCATCGGACCACGGACGGCAATTTCACCAATTTCACCGCGGGGGCGTTCGTTGTCATCCTCATCGACAATGCAGATGTTTGCGTCGCAGATCGCTCGATCGCAGGACGTGAGCTTTCCCGCATGGGGCCCGCCCAAGGCGTGCTGGGGGCCGAGTTCTCGTGGTCAGGACGCTTTTCGGTAGACGACGGGATACTGATCGCTGTCCAGGGGATCGCCCGGCTTGAGATCCGGATTGAAAACGCGCTGGTTCATCGACGGCGCCACGCGGTAGCGCACCTCGGGGCCGGTGAAGCGAAGCGAGTAACCCATGCGGGGTTCGGCGTCGGGGGCGAGCTCGCCCCCGGTGTGGACGGTGAGCGCGTGGAACGCGACGGCGTCGCCAGGGTCCAGTTCAAACGAGATGAGGTCGAGCTCGTCGCGCTCGGCCGCGAAATCGGGCATAGGCACGCAGCCGGGGCTCGGGTCGGGGGCTGCGATAGGGATCCCGGCGTCATCGGAATCGAAGGGCTGGAACCGCTTGTTCCAATTGTTCGAGCCGCGAATGAACTCGAGCCCGCCGTTCGCCACCGTCACCGGGCTGAGCGCGAGCCAGACACTCATGACGGACGTGCCGGCGAGCGGCCAGTAGGGCAAGTCGTTGTGCCATGGCGTGGGCTCCGCCTTCGGGGGCTTCACCAAGAGCTGGTCGTAAAGCAGGTTGACCTTGTCGGTCTTCAAGAACTGGGCCGCGATGCCGGGCACGGGCGATTCGAAACAATAAGCGCGAAAGACCGGATCGACGCGCCACACGTAGATCTTGAACCAAACCCCCCCGGGCAGGCTTTCGGCTCGCTTGACCGCGTCCAGAAGCCGGTCGAGCCAACCTTCATCGATCACGGCTTCGAGCTTCACCGCGCCGTCGCGCTCGAAGGCAGCAAGCGTCTCGGCGCTGACGGGATAGGCGAATTCACTCATGGCATCCCTCCCGGGAGATCGTTGCTGGCGCCCGACGCCAACCGGTGAACATCATGGCCGGCGTGGCACGCCAATGTCACGAGGATAGGTCTCTCAGCACTATTTATCAATCGAAGCGCCAGGCAACAATTCGTTAACCATGTTGCCGCGATACTTGCTCGATGGAGACGGGATTCCAGCACGCCGCCGCACCGGCCTGCGCGCAAAGCGACGACACCCTGACCCTGGATGCCGCCATTCTCGAGCGCGCGACCGATACGTTCGCCGGGATCGAGCCGTGGTGCGGGTTTGCGCCAACGGAACGCGAACGCAATTTTCTCGGCGCCGTCGCGCCCGACGAAAGGGACTCGCGCCCTGATCCGGACTTCGAGGAGATCGAGTTCAGCCAACCCGATCTGCCAGACCCCCGCGGCGGCGAGGCGTATCTGGAGCTTTATTCGCTGGTGAGCTCGGTCAAGCAGGCGCGCGAGCGCTATGTCGCGGTCTCAACTCGGCGCGCACGATGGGCGGCCGCTGGTGAACGCGGCCCTCGCGGTGCGGCGCATCAACCCCATGCCTTTCAAGCTTGTCGGCGTCGAGGGCGATCATCACATGGGCCAGAAACTCCGGCGCCATTTCCGCAACAACGGGATCGACCCCGACGACCACGCCATCATCAACGCGGTGGTCAGCGACACCAACAGGCCGGTAATTTTTCCGACGACGGAGGTGCGCACGGGCGCGAACTTCGCATTTCATGGCGGCGACATGGTGAAATCGTTGTTCGAGGTCATTCGGGACGCCGACCTTTGCGAGCGCGTCCTGGAGAACCTGCTGAGGACACGCTCGACGGGACTGCGGATGCCGCTGGGGGGCACCGGCGGCATAGAGGGCGAGCTGGAAATGGTCAGCGCGCTGACCGTCGCCGACATCCTCTCGCCGTTCGGCCGGGTCGATTATTTGGAGATCGACATCCAGGCCTCGGAGGCCATCGCGTTGCCGCCCGCACAAGACACCCTCGCAAAGACGGTGCGCTGGCTCCACCTCGGCACCCATGGCATCGCGCTCCATCGAACGATGGCCGCGATGTTCTTAACCCGGGGCTGGGAGATCCATGCGGACATCCTTCCCGAGAGCCGCTACGAGACGCCCTCAGGCCCCTTCACCACGCAAGACGGCGTTGTGGTGGCGCGCAACCCCCGCGTTTAGCCGGCTCGCACTTTCGCCGCGTTCGGCGCGGCGGCGTCAAGGGCTGGTCGGTCCGCATCAGGTGGGCTATAGGTGGAGTGAGGCGCACAAGCCCCCGATGCGGCGCACAGGAGGCGGCGAAACGGGCGTGCAACGGATGTGACAGGGAAGGACAGTCATGGATCTCAAGTTCGTCATGTCGTCGGATTCGCACATCACCGAGCCCTACGACCTGTGGACTAGCGCGCTCGGCGACAAGCACGGCGACAAGGTGCCGCATCGGGTGTCCGATGCCAAAGGCATCAAGGGCGACTTCTTCTTCTGCGGCTTCGATTACATGGGCGTCGACGACCTGCGCCAGGAGAATGCGGGCGACACGCCGGACTCAACGCTCGCGGTCGAGAGCGGTGATCTCTCGCCTGAACTCGCCGAGCGCGTGCTCAAGGCCAACTCCGATCCCGCGGAACGCCTCAAGCTGATGGACATCGACGGCGTCGATTCCGAGCTGATCCAGGCGACCAACATGCTGCTCGCCATGCGCATCCGCGAGACCGCAGTCCTGCAGGACTGCGCCGCCGTGTTCAACGATTTCTGCGCCGCGTATTGCAACCACGATCCGAAGCGCTTGGTCGGCTCGGCCATGATCCCGATGCACGATCAAGAGTGGGCGCTCAAGGAGCTCGCCCGCACCCGCAAGCTCGGCCACCGGACGGCGATCATCAACACCGATCTGCCGAAAAACTTTGCGCCTTACCGCAAGCCGGACTACGACCGCTTCTGGGCCGCGGCCGTCGACCTCGACATGCCGATCACGCTCCACCTCGGCACCGGCGAAACCGTCGATCCCTTTGCCTTCATCACGCCGGAAGAGCAGGAAGAGGGGCCCGAATACTTCCTCAGGATCTTCGGCGATCAGCAATACACGCTGGTCAACGAGTTCATCTTCGGCGGGATTTTCGACCGTTTCCCGAAACTGCAGGTCATCTCCGGCGAGTACGAGTGCTCCTGGTTCCCCTACTGGTTCTACCGCTGCAAGCAGATGCAGGGCGCGCTCGGTCTCGCCATGCACATTCCCCAGGTCAGGAAATCGATCGAGGAGTACGTCGCCGAGAACCTGTGGGCCGCGTTCACCGACGATCTTTTCTTCGATCGCTCGTGGGACATGATCGGCGAGGACCGCATCATGTGGGGCTCCGATTACCCCCACCCGCGCAACACCTTCCCCAACAGCCACGAGATCATCAAGAAGCGGATGAAAGGCACGCCAGAGCGCGTGATCGCCAAGGCGGCAGGGCTGAACTGCGCCCGTCTGTTCGGCATCGAGGCGCCTCCGGACGCGCTGGCGGTGGCGGCGGAGTAGCGCACCGCGCACAGCCGTGTCGGGGCCACTACGAGGACGGGAGGCATCGGGCCTCCCGCCTTTCGTTGGGCCTGAGAGGGAGCATTCCATGGCCGGTTCGATGACGACGCTCTCCGGCGCGGACGGCTCGTTCGCCGCGTACCTGGCCACCCCGGAACCGGGAGCCGGGCCCGGCGCTGTGGTCATGCAGGAGATGTTCGGTCTCAACCCCTTCGTGTGCCACGTTTGCGACGTCCTCGCCCAGGCCGGTTACATCGCGCTCGGCCCCGATCTCTACCGGCGCCAGGAGCCCGGGCTCTACGACCTGACCGATAGATTGGAAGACGACGTCAAACATGCCTTTGCCCTGCTGGATTCGTTCGATGTCGATACCGGCATCGTGGATCTGCGAACGACCATCGCGCACCTCTGCGGCCTCGAAGGGTGCACCGGCCGTGTGGGTGGTGTGGGCTACTGTCTTGGCGGCCTCCTGGCCTACCTGCTCGCGGCGCGCACCGACGCCGACTGCGCGGTGGGCTATTACGGCGTCGGCATCGAGCAAAGGCTCGATGAGGCGGGCGCGATCGCCAAGCCGCTGATGCTTCACGTCGCCGACGCCGATCAGACGATGACGCCGGAGGCGATCGCCACCTTCACTTCAGCGCTGGCCGATCACGCGCTCGTCACGATCCACCGCTACCCGGGCCTCGATCACGGTTTCGCGCGCCTCGGCACAAAATATTTTAACTACGTCGAAGACGCCGCCGAGCTCGCCAATCGGCGCACGCTCGAGTTCCTCGCGGCCCATCTCGGCTGACCGCCCGCTAGAACGAAAGGACGCCCCATGCCTGCAACGATTCACCACCTCCATCCCGAGACCTTGTTCGACGGCCGGCCCTACGGCTTCACCCAGATCATCACGACCGAAGGGGGCTCGGGGAAAACGGTGCACCTGTCGGGGCTGGTGGCCTGGGATCCCAGCGGCAACCCCATCGGCGATGGCAGTTTCCCGGCGCAGTGCCGCGGCACGCTCGAAAATCTCGGCCATGCGCTCAAGGCAGTCGGCGCCACCTACGAGAACGTGGTGCACATGCGCATCTTCGTCGTCGGTCTCGACGAGGACAAACTCGGCCACGTCGCCGCGGCGAACAAAGCCGTGTTCGCCGCCGATGGAGCGCCGACCAGCACGCTGATTGGCGTGGCCGCGCTCGCCGTGCCGGACCTCACCGTCGAGATGGAGTTCGATGTGGTGTTGTGAGGGGCAATGCGGGCCCGATCAACCGGACCCCTGGGCCAATCTCACGGCAATTCCGCTGTTTTCAACCCCGCGAAAATCCGCTCGATAGGTTTGGCATCGGCATAGGGCATGGTCTCGCTCAGGTGCTCGAGCGAGTAGCCGGGGTTGACCTCGAGAAGCTCGTCCCACACCGCCCGCGCTTCGCCCGGCCGGCCGAGATGGCCAAGCGCGGCGGCCAGCAGCACGCGGGTGACGTCGGTTTTAGGATTGCGCTCGATGCGCCGGCGGAAAATGGCGATCGCCTCGCCGTCATGGCCGAGGTTGAAGTGCGCGCGCCCGAGGAAATGGAGGTACTGATCGGGATACTCGGGATCGAGGCGCATACTCGCGCTGAAAAGCTCGACCGCTTCGGCCGAGCGCCCGGTGAAGTCCCTTACGTTGGCGAGCAGCGCATGGCCCTCGGCCGAATTGGGTTCGAACTCGAGGGTGCGGCGCGCCTCAACATCGGCGGATGCTAAATCCTTGCGCCACAGATGAGCGATGCCCAGGACCCAATGGGCCAAGGGTTCGGAATCGTCACGGGCCACGGCGTCGCGGGCATGCGCCTCCGCTTGGTCGAGCGCCTACGGCCATTGATCGGTCCAGCGGTTCACGTACTCCAGCACGTAGCCCATGGCGACGCCCGCCTGCGCCGCGGCGAAGCCGGGGTCGAGCTCGGCGGCGCGCTGAAACAGCTCCCGCGCCTGCAGGTTCGTCTCCGCAACGGAACTGGGGGAGACTTCGCGCCCGCGCAGGTAGTAATCGTACGCCTCGAGACTGGTCGTGCCGCGCCCGGCGATGCGCTGTTCTTCCTCGGGCGTGAGGTTGACCCTGAGCGCCTCGACGATTTGGTGGGTCACCTCGTCCTGCACCGCGAAGATATCGTCGAGCTCGCGGTCGTAACGCTCGGCCCACAGGTGCCCGCCGGGGTGCCGTCGATGAGCTGGGCGTTGATGCGAACCCGCTGGCCGGCCTTGCGCACGCTCCCCTCGACGATATAGCGGACGCCGAGCTCAGCCGCGATGTCGGGTGCGCTCACCGCGCGGCCCTTGTAGGTAAAGGCCGAGTTGCGGGCGATGACGAAGAGGCCGGAGACTTTCGAGAGATCGGTGATGATGTCCTCGGCGATGCCATCGGCGAAGTAGCCTTGCTCCTCATCGGCGCTCATGTTGTCAAACGGCAGCACGACGATCGACGGCTTGTCGGCAATTGGGGGCGCGATAGGGCGCGCCGCGGGGTCCGTCGTGGGCGCCGGCGCAGCCGCCTCGTCCGCCCGACACACGCGATAGGCGGCAACGGGTTGGGCGATGTTCTTGAGCTCACGCTCGCCGAGGTCCTCATACGCGAGGTCGATCTTGTTGCTGACCTGGTCGTAAACGCTACGCGAGATGCAGATGCCGCCGGGCTCCGCGATGGTCTCCAGCCGGGCCGCGATATTCACTCCGTCGCCGAAGATATTGTCGTCCTCGACCATCACATCGCCGAGATTGATGCCAATGCGAAAGGCCATGCGGCGATCCTCGGGCAGGGCCTGATTGAGACCGGCGATTTCGTCCTGGATTTCGACGGCGCAGCGCACAGCGTCGACCGCGCTCGGAAACTCGGCCAGGACACTGTCCCCGGCGGTGCCGACGACGCGGCCGTCGTGACGTCCCACGCCGGCCTCGATTGCCGAGTGATAGGTGGTGAGGGTCTGAAGCGTCGCCTCCTCATCGTCGCCCATGAGCCGGCTATAGCCCGCCACGTCCGCGCTGAGGATGGCGGCGAGTCGGCGTTTGACGGGCGGTGAGGACATGGCGGCCGGGGATCGGGATAGGCCGACGAGTGTAGGGGAGCCCCACAAACGTGTCCATGCAGGCCAGCGCCACACGGTATTTCAGGCGCCGGCGCAAGGCCCTGCCGAATCATCCGATGGGTTCGCCGAGCGGCGTTTGGTATCCGGGTTTTCCCCTAATGGCAAAGCGTCCCACCCGGTGTAACCTCTAGCGGCGGGAGGCTAAACGGGGAGCGGGAAAAAAGCGGCCCCAAAGCGCTGACACGACGCACCCCGGTACATTCTGCTCGATCTGTGCGAAAGGCAGCCTCTCAGCTTTGTGCAGGGACGGACGTGTTCCATGACGCCAGAACAGTTCGGCAGCATCGTCAAGGACCATGATCGCTATGTCCACGGCCTGATGGGCGGCCGGCGCGCCGACCTGAAATTCGCCGATCTGTCTGGCATGCGACTGCCCAAAATCAACCTCCAGTCGGCCAGCTGACCGGCGCTGATTTGAGCGACGCGATACTGGATGAGGCCGACTTCAGGTTTGCCGACATGTTCTGCGTCAATCTCGAGCGCTCGGTATCCCCCAACGCACAGTTCTTCCGGGCCGATCTCAGAGGCGCGGATGCCCACGAAACGAATTTGCGCGGTGCCGACCTGCGCGAGGCCGACCTCAGGCCCGGTGCGCTCGACACCGACATCCGGCCGGTGCGCCGGACGGATCTGTCCAACGCCGAACTCGACGATGCCGATTTCGAGAAAGCCAATCTTAGCGAAGCCTATCTCGCCGGTGCCTCGCTCACCCACGCCAACTTCCGGAAGGCCGAACTTACACGGGCGGATCTCTCCAGCGCTAATCTCGGCGGCGCCAATCTGGTGCGTGCCAAGCTTCGCGAGGCGGACCTGTCGGGCGCGGACCTCAGCAACGCCATCGTCACCGCGACTGATTTTCGGGGCGCGAACCTCAGCGGGGTCACGTTCGAGGACGTCGATCTGTCGGTGGCCAACACGGACACCGCCAACCTGGGCGCCCGGCTTGAGGGTCTGCCCGGCGAGCTCCAGGAAATCATCAAACAGCACGTGCTGTGGACCAGCACCGACGGGACCCGCGGCGCGCGGGCCATGATGGCGAACCGCGAGCTGACCAACGCCGACCTGTGCGGCGTGGCTCTGAGCGGCGCCGACTTTCGCAATGCCAACCTGACGGACATGAACTTTACGCGCGCCACGTTGTTGTTTACCGACTTTTCCGGTGCGAGTCTGTCGCGTGCCGATTTCTCATTGGCCGACATGCGGGGCACCAACCTCAGCCACGCGCTTCTCGACCAGGCGAAGCTGCGCGGGGCGCATCTCCTGCCCATGCCGCTCAAGGATCGCCGGGGCGATGAGACCGGCCGTTCGTGGCCGACCAATCTAGAGGGCGCCGATCTCAGTGGCGCCAACCTGACCCGCGCCAATCTCAGCCACGCCAGCCTCGTCAACACCCGGCTCGAAACAGCCATCCTCCATCGGACACTGCTGCCCGAGTAAGGCGCGGGCGGCGTCACGCCACCCATGCGGTCACGCGAGCGTCTACTTCCCTTCGCGCGCTAAATCGTCAGGCGACAGGAGCGTAAAGAGCTCCTGCGGACGGACCATGCCACGGAGCGCATAGCGGCCGAGCGACACGAGCCGGCCCCGGCACTCATCCGCCGCTGCGTAAAACGCCGAAGAGATCACCATGTTGCGGTCGAGCGAGCCGCACATGGCCTCGATGCGGCTGACCTCGTTGACCGCCGGGCCGACCACCGTGAAGTCGAGCCGATCGCGCGAGCCGATATTGCCGTACATCACATTGCCGAGGTGAAGCGCAAGAGAGAACTCGGTGATCGGCTGACCCGCCGCCCCGCGCGTCCGGTTGAGCTCCGCCACCCGCGCCAACGCCTCATCCGCTGCATCCAGCGCGCCGCGGCACACATTTAAGGTGTCATCGAGCTTGAAGAAGGCGAGGAAGCCATCGCCCATGAACTTGAGCACCTCGCCGCCATGGGCGTGAATGGGCTCGACCATGCATTCGAAATACGCGTTCAGCATCTCGATGATGTCACCGATCGGCGTGGTTTCGGAGATCTTGGTGAAGCCCTGGAGGTCGCAGTACCACAGGACCGCATCGATGGTCTCGAATGACCCGCGTTCGATCTCGCCATGGAGCACCCGGCGGCCTGCCTCCGCGCCGAGATAGGTCTAGGCGACGCTGTTGGCGATGCGGTAGGTCGAGGCGCCCTTGAAGGCGAGCGCGAGAACCGGCAGTAGCTGTTCGATGGCGGTCAGATCCTCATCGCTGAACCCGGAAGGCCCGTCGCTCGTCCATGACGAGAGCAGGCCCCTGACGGGTCCCAGCCGGTCGGCCTCACCGAACTCGGTCCTGACAGCGAGATAGTCGGTTCCGCCCTCGTCGCGAAACTTCTCGAGCAAGGGGAATTCGAGCTGCTCATTGCCTCTCTCGAGACGGTGGCGCAAGCGCGTCGTGCCGGTTTCGAGCATGTAAAAGAAGGGGCTTTTCTTGTACTCCTCGCCGGCCTCCGCGACGGTCCGCTCCCAGTCTTCCTGGACCGTGCCGTTCCCGTTCCGCCGCCAATGGAAACCGCGCGCCGCAACCACGGGATGCAGCGTAGGCTGGGCGATCATGGTCCGCATCATCGGGATTCCCGCTTCGACGAGGTGGTCGCAGAAGCCACTCAGGAGGTCGACCTCGGGCGTGCCGCTCAAGCCCTCGTCGACCACCCACTTGGCGATGTCGATAGTCGTTCTCGGTTCCATGTTGTGATTCAGCCGAGCGCCCCACCTACCGGGCAATACATAGCCTCTATTATGTAGGATTAAAGAGATCGGTTGCTAATAGTTCGCGCCGCCATGGAGGCGGCACCCATGCGCGCCGGGCGTGAGGAGGGGAGTCCCCGTGCAGCAGGAACTCGAGCTCGACCTGCGATCCTTCAGGCACAGCGAGGTGGACGCCGCGCCGCTCGCGCGCGGCGTCATGCGCCTGTTGCGCAACATGGGTTACGGCGCGCTCGCCGAGTTCTGCTTGAGCTCGGGACGCCGTGTTGATGTTTTTGCGCTCAACCGCCGGGGCCGCGTGATCGTGGCGGAGGTCAAATCGAGCGTCGCCGATTTCCGTGCCGACGACAAATGGCAGCACTACGTGCGCTTTTGCGATCAGTTCTTCTTCGCCGTGGCGGAGAGTTTTCCCAGCGATATCCTGCCGGTTGACGCCGGGCTCATCATTGCCGACCGCTTTGGCGAGGAGATCGCACGCGACGCCCCGGTCAACCCCATGGCGGCGGGCCTGCGGCAGAAGGAGACGCGGCGCTTCGCGCTTTACGCCGCCAGCCGACTGAACCGTGTGCAGGACCCCGATTTCTGACAGGCACCGGAGGGTGGCTCGGCCGGCCTACCGGTAGGGATCGGCGGTCGCGAGATAGTCCTTGATGTAGGTGGCGACGCCCTGTTCGAGCGGCGTGAACGGGCGGTCGTAGCCGGCCGCCCGGAGGCGGTCCATGCGCGCCTCGGTGAAATACTGATAGCGCGGGCGGATGTCCTCCAGCATATCGATATAGTCGATCCGCACATCGCGATCGAGCGCGGCGAACACCGCCGCGGCGAGATCGGCGAAGCTGCGCGCCGTCCCGGTGCCGAGATTGAACACGCCGTTCACGCCCGGATGGTCGATAAGCCAAAGGATCACGCCGATACAATCGTCGATGTAGACGAAGTCGCGGAGCTGGCCACCATTCTCGTATTCCGGCCGGTGTGATTTGAACAGCCGCACCGGCGCCCCTTCGGCCGCGACTTCGTAGGCCTGGTGGACGACACTCCGCATCCGACCCTTGTGATACTCGTTGGGCCCATAGGCGTTGAAGAACTTCAGCCCGGCCCATTGCGGCGGATGCGCATCGCCCTGTGCAACGAGCCGCGCCGCGCGCCGGTCGAACAGATGCTTGCTCCAGCCATAGAGGTTGAGCGGGCGGAGCTTAGCGAGCGCCTCGATCGAGCCGTCGTCGTCGAAACCTTGTGACCCGTCGCCGTAGGTCGCCGCCGACGAGGCGTAAATGAACCGCGTGCCATGGGCCGCGCACCAGTTCCACAACCTTCGGGTAAACCTGAAGTTCTGCGCCAGAACGAGATCGGCGTCGGTGTCGGTCGTCGACGAGTTCGCGCCCATGTGAATGATCAGATCGACGCGGCCCGATTTTCCGCCGAAGAGATCGAGCAGGCCCTCGCTTTCCCGCCCGCCATAGGTGCCGGCGAGGACATCGAAGAGCGCCTCGGGCGGAACGATGTCCGCGATCTCGTGCTTGGCCAGGTTCCGCCACTTGTCGCCGTGGCCGACCTCGTCGCACACGACGGTATCGTGTATCCCGCGCGCCTCCAGAGCGGCCACGATATTGGACCCGATGAAGCCGGCACCGCCGGTGACGACAATCACGATAACCCCCCCGTGCAACCGATCAGGGCACGCACACGCTCACGAGTTCCGGCCATTCAACCTGGCCAGGGCGTCGATCGTGCTGTAGCCGGGCCGAAGCTTCGCCAACACCACCTTGCCACCGTAGGTTTCCACGAAATCGCCGCCGATCACATCGTCACGCTGGTAATCAGCGCCTTTGATCAGAACATCGGGGCGGATCGACTCGATCAACCGTATCGGCGTGTCCTCCTCGAAGGTCACCACCAGATCTACGGCACTGTGCGAGGCGAGCACGATGGCGCGCTCGTATTGTGGGTTGATCGGACGATCGGGGCCCTTGAGACGGCGCGTGGATTCATCGCAGTTGAGCCCGATCACCAGACGATCGCAGGCGGCGCGGGCTTGCTCGAGAAGCGAGACATGCCCGGGATGAAGTAGATCGAAACAGCCATTCGTGAAGCCGATTCGCGCACCCTGATCGCGCCACTGGCCAATCCGATCGAGGGCCACGCTGAGAGCGCAGATCTTGATGTCACTGGCCAACCCCTCAGAGGCGCGCAGCGCATCGGCGATCTCGCCTGGAAACACCACCGAGGTGCCGACTTTGCCAACAACTATACCGGCGGCAGCGTTGGCGAGCGCCGCGGCCTCGCCGAGCGATGCGCCTGCCCCATCGGCAAGCGCGAGCGTCGCCATCACGGTATCGCCAGCGCCGGATACATCGTACACCTCGCGCGCCTTGATCGGCAGGTGCCGGGCGCTGCCGTCCCGCCCGGCGAGCGACATGCCGCGTTCACCGCGCGTGACCAGCACGGCGCCGATCTCGCATGACTCGATGACCTCCTGAGCGGCCGCGACCAGGGCGTCGTCCTCGATGAGCGGCCGGCGAACCGCGGCTGCCAATTCCGCCTGATTGGGCGTGAGCAAGTCGACGCCGCGATAGCGGGAGAAATCGGAGCTCTTGGGATCGACCAGCACGGGCTTGCTGGCCGCACCGGCATGCCGGACGACCCCGGCGATCACCTCGTCGGTCACCACGCCTTTGTCGTAATCGGACAAAATGACGATATCGGCTTCGGCCAGCGCGCCGTCGACAGCCGCCAGGAGGTTGACCACCAGCTCCCCACTCAGCGGCTGACGGGTCTCGTGATCCGCGCGCAGGAGTTGCTGGCTGCCTGCGACATAGCGGGTCTTGACGGTGGTCAGGCGGCCGGGATCGATGCAAATCTCGTCGCGCATCCGCGATTCGTTCGCCAGCAGGCCCATGATGGCGGCGCCCGCCCCGTCATCGCCCCTGACCGCGACGATGGTGGCGCTGCCGCCCAGCGCGACGACGTTGCGGACCACGTTTCCCACGCCGCCCAACATGGCGTCCTCGCGCTCGATTTGGATGACCGGGATAGGCGCCTCGGGCGAGACGCGGTCCACCGCACCATAGACATAGAGATCGAGCATCACATCGCCGACGCACAGCACGTGGACGCCGCGCATCTTGTCGAGCCAGTCGAGCAGAGATGTCGAATACGCCATCGCGACCCGCCGCCCTCAGACGAGACCGAGCTCGACCTCGAGCGCGCCGCACAGCATTTGACCAAGCGTGATGTGCATTTCCTGAATGCGTGCCGTGGTCGTCGAGGGGACGACGAGCAGGGGATCGGCCAGACCCGGCAGAGCGCCCCCGCTGCCGCCCGACAACGCGGCCGGCACGGCGCCGATCTCGCGCGCCGCATCGAGCGCCAGAATGACGTTACAGCTCCGGCCCGACGTCGTCAGGCCGATGACCACATCGCCCTCCACGCAAAGCGCGTGAACTTGGCGGGCGAACAGGTGCTCGAAACCCAAATCGTTGCCGATCGCGGTCAGACTGGAGGTATCGGTGGTGAGCGCGAGCGCCGCGATGGGCGCACGATCCTGCTTGTAGCGGACGACGAGTTCAGCGGCTAGGTGCTGGGCATCGGCCGCGCTTCCCCCGTTGCCGAAAAAAACGATCTTGCGGCCAGCGCGCACGGCTTCTGCGCAGACCGTTACGAGCCTAGCAAAAGGCTCCTTCACCGCCGCCGCGGTGGTTCGCGTCAAAGCCTCGTGTTCGGCAAACTCCGCTTCGAAAAAGCGCTCGAGATCCATGCCGCTCCGCAACTGTCCCTTGGCGCCGGTGGCGCGCCCTTATTCTTGCGCCCTTCTTTTATAGGAAACGGCTCCGGCGCGACACGGGTTTTATGGCTTCGCGGTGGTGTGCTCAAGTGTGGAGCAGACGCCGGTCGTGACCCTCGAGAACCAAGCAACTCAGGCAATCGGTCGCGAACGCCCCGGTATCGATGCCGATACGGTTGGGCCTGATCGAAACTTCCGGGAAGATGGTGTGGCCGTGCACCACGATCATGCCGTGCTCTGCGGTGGACGACAGGAACGGCTCGCGGATCCATATCAGGTCGTTGGCGCGTTGCGCCGCCAGGGGAACACCGGGCCGTATGCCCGCGTGGACGAAAAGATACGCGCCGGCCGTGTGATGGAGCGCGAGCCTGCGCAGGAAATCCAGGTGCGCGGGCGGTACGCGGTCTGCCAGTTGGCGCTGCCAGGCGGCGAGGCCATCGGGCGACGGCGCAGTGAGCTGGTCATACGCGGGAACATCGAGACCATAGCTCCGCATCGTCGCATCGCCGCCGTTCCACAGCCAAACCTCGCCGACCGCGACATCGTCGAGGAACCTGAGCAGCATCTCCTCGTGATTGCCCTTGAGGTGGATGCTGGCGAATCCGGCCAGCGGTTGGTCGAGAAGCAAGCCGATAACGCCCGCGCTTTCGTCACCGCGGTCGATATAATCTCCGAGGTAAACAATTGTTTTTTCTATATTTTTCTCGTTCGCGCCGTCGCCGAGAATGCGCTCGTGCAGGTTGGCGAGAAGATCCCGCCGGCCGTGAATGTCTCCTATGGCGTAGACCCGGTGCCCATCGGGCACGCGCCACGCCGGCCTGGCAGGTGATTCTGCCGTTATCAATCGTCCCTCGGCCATCGGCACAATTCTGGCCGAGGATCGGAGCAGCGTAAACCTTTTCTCCCGCTCAGTGCCGAGGCCACGCAAACCTTCCCCCAATCAGCCTTTCAGGCCATATTGGGCCCATGGAACACCGCGGGAGCCCCAGCGACGTCGTCATTCGCGTCGAAAATCTCAGCAAGCGCTACGATGACACCGTCGCGGTCGACGATGTCAATTTCACCGTAGCGCGAGGCAGCGCGACGGCTCTGCTCGGCGGCAACGGCGCGGGCAAAACCACCACCATCGCGATGCTGCTCGGCATCGTGATCCCGACCTCGGGCACGGTTACGGTGCTCGGCGAAGACATGATCACCCACCGCTACCGAGTGCTGCCGCGCATCAATTTCGCCTCGCCCTATGTCGATCTGCCGAAACGGCTCCGCGTGGAGCAGAATTTGCGGGTCTACGCCCATCTCTACGGCGTCCCCCATCCGCGCGACAAGGTCGCGGAGATCGCCGAGGCGCTCGATATCACGGCGTTTCTGAAGCGCCCGTTCGGCAGCCTTTCGTCGGGCGAGAAGACCCGCGTCTCGCTCGCCAAGGCGCTGATCAACGACCCGGAAGTGCTGTTGCTCGATGAGCCCACAGCCTCGCTTGATCCCGACACCGCGGACTGGGTACGCACCTACCTGCAGCGCTACCAGAGTAACGCCGGCGCCGCGATGCTGCTCGCCTCGCACAACATGCTGGAGGTCGAGCGGCTGTGCGATCATGTGCTCATGCTCAAAGGGGGCCGTATCTTCGACGAGGGCTCACCTGCCACGCTCATCAGCCGCTACGGCCGCGTCTCGCTCGAGGAAGTGTTTCTCGACATCGCCCGTGGCAAAGGCGCGCAGAACGGACTGGGCTCGGCGGCGCAATGAGCGAATGGGCCGCCACTCCGCCCTCGCAAGGCGCCGCGGTCCTCGCTGTTCGCCGCATCATGGGGCTCGTGCTGCGCCACCTCTATCTCGTTATGGGGTCGTGGCCGCGCCTCGTGGAGCTCACCTACTGGCCGACCGTGCAGATCATCCTGTGGGGCTTCATCACCCAGTTCCTGGTCGGCCATTCGAGTTTCATCGCCCAGGCCTTCGGCGTGCTTATCGCCGCGGTCATCCTGTGGGACATCATGTTCCGCAGCCAGCTCGGTTTCGCCATCGCCTTTCTCGAGGAGATGTGGTCGCGCAATCTCGGTCATCTGTTCGTCAGCCCGATGCGCCCCCAGGAGTTCGTCATCGCGCTGATGTGCCTGAGCGTCATCCGCACGCTGATCGGCGTCATCCCGGCGACGCTGCTGGCCATCGCCTTCTTCGGCTTCAACGTTTACTCGCTCGGCTTTTCGCTGATCGGTTTCTTCATCAATCTGGTGGTGATGGGCTGGAGCGTCGGCCTCGTGGTCTGCGGGGTGATCCTGCGCTTCGGGCTCGGCGCCGAGAGCCTGGCCTGGGCGGTGATGTTCGCGCTGGCGCCCATTTGCGGCATCTACTACCCGATCACGGTCATGCCCGAATGGGTCCAGTTTATCGCCCATGGGCTGCCCGCCACCTACGTCTTCGAGGGCATGCGGGCGATCATCGTCGACGGCGAAGTGCGCACCGACCTGCTGATCACCGCCGCCCTGATCAACGTCGTCTTTGTGGCCGTCGGTATGGCGGTGTTTCTCGCCTTCTTCCGCACGGCCCGGCGCCGCGGCCAGCTCCTGCAGATCGGGGAATAGACGGAGTCGGCGCGGCGATGATTGAGCCCCGAATCACCCGCTGGTGGTGGGTCCGCCACGCACCGGTGACTGAGAACCAAGGGCGCGTCTATGGCAGCAGCGATCCGGCGGCGGATGTGTCGGACCGGGCAGGGTTCGAAAAACTCGCCAGCCAGCTGCCACCCGACGCGGTCTGGGTGCGAAGCCACCTCAAACGCACCCACCAGACCATCGAGGCCCTGGCCGAGACCGGTGTTCGGGTGTCCGATCCGGTGCTCGTCGAGCCCAACCTCGGGGAGCAGAATTTCGGCGCCTGGCAGGGGCTCACCTGGGCGGAGGTCGCGGCCCGCCGGGACGGTATACCGGCCCACAAGTTCTGGCTCGCGCCCGCGGCGCATAGGCCGCCCGGCGGCGAAAGCTTTCACGAGGTCACGGAGCGGGTGCACGCGGTCATCGCGCGGCTGACCGAGGCACACGCCGGCCGCGACATCGTCGCCGTCGCCCATGGCGGCAGTATTCGCGCGGCGCTGGCGCTGGCGCTCGACCTCGATCCTGACCTCGCGCTCGGCTTCGCCACCGAGAATCTCTCGACGACGCGGATCGACCATGTTGACGGGCCGGGCCTCGGCGGCACGTGGCGCGTCGGCTTCGTCAATGCCCGAATCTAGCTGGCGCGCGACCGCACGACGCTGACGCGCCGCCACAGAGGAGGTTGAGAACAACTATGCGACGCAGAACGCTGCAGAAATGGCTGATATGGACTCTGGGCGTTGCGCTCGGAAGCTTCATCGCAACCGCCCAGGCCACCGAGCAGGAGGCGCTGGTGGACAAGGCGCGCCTCACCGTCGAGGCCCTGCCCGCGGATGAAAACATGGCCGCCATGCGAACGCTGCTCACGGAGGCGCGCGCGGTGATCGTGATTCCTGAATTCCTCAAGGGCGGCTTCATCCTGGGCGGCTCGGGCGGCAACGCGTTGCTGCTCGATCGCCGGGGCGAGGGCTGGGGCGGGCCCGCGTTCTACACCATGGCCGGGGGCAGCATCGGGCTGCAGATCGGCGGTCAGATCTCGAAGGTCGTGCTGTTGATCATGACGCCGCGCGCCCTCGATGCGGTGGTCCATGCGGCGATGAAGCTCGGCGTCGACGCGGTGCTCGCCGCGGGGCCGATCGGCGTCGGCGTCGAGGCCGCCACGACAACGAACCTCGGCGCCGATATCTATTCCTTCGCGCGCACCAAGGGCCTGTTCATCGGCGCCTCCCTCGAAGGCTCAGTCATCAAGCCACGCGAGGAGTGGAACCGCAAATACTACGGCGAGGCGCCGAGCGCGCGCCAAATCATCGCCCGCGACAAAGGCCAGAACGATCAGGCGGACGAACTCAAGGCGGCGCTCAACGAGATCGCGGGCAGCGGCTAAGGCGGGACAGCGTCACATCGCCACCCGCCTCATCGCCACCAGAAGCACAGCGAGGAAATTGACGCCCACCGCGACGGCGTAGAGATAAAGCACCCGGTCGAGCAAGTTGGCGGGCGGCTGCGGGTTGCCTGACGAGGCCGGGTCCGAGCCGAATGCGGCGTGCATCACGGCCCTCGGCCACCAGCGGTTGAGCGGGCCCGCGACGCGGCGGCCGGCCAGGGCCACTAGACCCCTGAGCGGACTGGCACCCGGGACGACGATGGCGGCGAGCGACAGGAACAGTCCGGTCATGAACGCCGGCAGGTAGCCGATCACCTCATCGAGCCGGCTCGCGGGAAAACCGAAGGACTCGAACTTCGGCCGGTCCTCCCGCAACTGCTCACCCATGATGGCGATCGCGACATAGGCGCAGAGCCCGGGCAGGCCGAGCAGGACAAACCAGAACGCCGGGGCCACGACGTCGGCACTCAGGCGTTCGGCCAGGCGGCTCACGGTGCGATCGACCAGCCGGGCCTGATTGAGCGCCGCGCTTTCCTCACCCAACAGCGGGCGCGAGGCCCGGCGTGCCGTGGCGAGGCCATCGCCGGCAAGACCCCGCGACACGCCGCGCACCGCATCGAACGCGCCACGCTGTGACACCAGGGCGAAGAGAAGCGCGAGGACGATGATCCAGGTGAAGGGGACCGCCGCGGCGAGCGCGAGCAACGCCCATCCCGCCCCGTAGCTCAGAGCGGCGACGACGACGACGAGCAACAGCCCGCGGATAATACCAACGGCACTAATTATTGACCTGAAATCGCCCAATCTCTCATTCCGATGGACATGATCGTCTCGGGCTGGTCGATTAGTTTGTTCCAGGCTTGGCAACCGGCCTCGATGATGGCGTCGTAATCTTCGAAGACGCGGTTAGAGAGCCAATTCTGGCGGAGGTATTGCCAGATGTTCTCGACCGGGTTCAGCTCGGGCGAGCGCGATGGCAGCAGGATGATGGTGAGGTTCTTGGGGACCTTGAGATGGTCGGTGCTGTGCCACCCGGCGCGGTCCATCAGGACGACGCCATGGGCCTTGGCGGCGACGTTGCAGCTGATCTCGTCGAGATGCATCTGCATGGCGGCTGTGTTGGCGAAGGGGAGCATGAGAGCGGCACCCTTGGCTCCCATGGGACAGATTGCGCCAAAGAGGTAGGCGTTCGTGTAGCGCTGATCGGCGGGCAGGCGTGGCCTTGTTCCCTTCTTCGCCCAAATGCGCACACGCCCGTTCTTCTGTCCCAGCCTGGCCTCGTCTTGGAACCAGATCTCGACCCGCTTGGTCTTGGGCAGACCGGCTAGGTGGGCAGCGAGCGTGCGGGGGAAGTTTTTTTGAACGCCTCGATCACCCGCTGGTCCTGCTTGGGGTGCTGCGGCCGGGCGCTGATGTGGGAGAAGGACAGCGCGACGAGAAGGTCGGAGATCGCCCGCTCGCTATAGATCACGCCAAAGCGTTCTTCGATCACCCGTTTCAGGTCAACCCGCCGCCAGCGAACCACACCGTCAATCTTTGGATCGGGGCCCGTTTCGACGATCACCGACAGTTCGCCCATCTGCTCGTCGGTCAAGAGCCGGGGGCGGCCCGCACCGGGACGGTTCTTCAAGCCGTCTGCCCCTTCATCGTTGAAGCGGTGCGCCCAGTCTCTCAGCGTCTGGCGATCCATGCCGCCGACCTTAGCGGCTTCCGCTCGGCTCATGCCGTCGTAAACCGCCGCCAAGGCCAAAAGCCGGCGAACTTGGCGGGGATCGCGACTGTGCTTGGCCAAACACCGGAGCTCAATGCTGTCGTAGTCGTCCCGAAGAGCAATGCATACTGACATGGCGAATCTCCTTCGCCAGCCTTGAATCACATCCAGCCCAAAAAGGGAATCCCTTGCGAGTCAGAATTTTGCGCCGTTGGTATAAGGCGGGTGATCGCGCCCCGCCATTCGCGGATGAGACGCCGTTTAACAGCCCGTTGATTAAGTGGCTTTTTCCGGCTCTCACTGCCAGATGAGGAATGCGGCGGCGAAAGCCGTCTGGCCGCTTTGCGAGCCCCCCCGTGCCACCAGCATGGCCCCGGTGGGCGTGAGCAGAACGAAAATACCGCCATATCCGCCCGCCACGGCCTCCCGCGGGGTGCCGGCGCCGATGAGCTGGCGCATCAGTAACGATAGATTGTGGCCGGCGACGTGGAGCAGGTATCGCTTGTGCACATTCTCTCGCCCGCGCAGCCAGGTTCGTCGCATGCCGCCACGATCGAGGTTGTGGGCAAAGCAGCGCTCGACGATCTCGGCGCGCAGCTTGAAGGCCTCGCGGGCGACCCCGGACTTGAGCCGCGCACGGTTATTGGTGACCGCGCGCCGCGCCGCCTCATCACCGTGCCAGCGCGAAAAGCCGGTCTGCTTGGGCGCCGCGATCCGGGTCTTCCAGGGACTGTCGTTCAGAGCCCTCAAGACCGCCCGTGAGTGATAACCTTTGTCGGCGACGCATTCGGCCGGGTCCTCCGATGTCGGTGCCGCATCCACCGCCTCGAGGTTTGCCTCGGCCTTCGCCAGGGTCTTGGAAAGCGTCGTGGTGTCGCCCTCATCGGCCGGGTGCAGCTCGGCCGCCACCACCGCGCCGGTGTCCAGATCCACCGCGTGCTCGGGCTTGTAGGCCAGATGCGTCGTGCCGTCCTTCATCTTGGTGATCTTGGCCTCGGGGTCGCTCTTCGAAACCCAATCCGTGTTGGAAAGCTTCTTGCCCTTGCGCTTCCGGTCCAGACGCGCCAGGTCCTCGGCCGTGGGTGTCTCGACCCCGCTTTCCCGGGCCAGGCGCTCCAGCATCTCCCGGTAGCCTTCGCCGTTGTCGCGCCGCACGATGTTCCGCAGCGCCGCGTTGGCCTCCATGGTCGAGGCATCGACGCCGATGCGCTCGCCCTTGATCAGCCCCGCCTCGGCGATCAGCACCAGAACCCAGTCGAAGACCGCCGCGTGGACTTCATGGGGCAGGCGCGTGCGGCTCCGTGACAGCCAGGAATGGTCCGGTACCCGATCACGGCTCCCCAGTCGCAGGAACGCCCGCAGCGAAAGCGAGTCCGAGCAGCGCCACTCCAGACCGCGCTCGCTGTCGATGCCCTCAAAGTAGCCCACCAGGTGCATCCGGAAATAGCGCCCGGGCGGCACCGAGGGCGCGCCCATCCGGACCGCGTAATAAGGCCGGCAGCTCGCCTCGGCAAAGGCGTCGAAGCCGCCCTCGATCAGCACCGACTGCAAGCGGTCATAAAACACATGACCCGGAGAGCGCGGCATCTCCGACCAGCTCACCATCAGGTCCCCCTGACCATCCTTCTGCCGTCCCATCGCCATCGGCAAATCCCCCTGCAAATCAGGGAACCAGAGAATCAGACGGCGCCGACTTAATCAACGGGCTGTTAAGACCGCCGATCATGCGGGCCAGAACGGCGCGCGGTGAGAACCGGGCGCGGTCCGCACCCAGCGCCCCACCGCCGAACAGGGCATCGGCGATGAGCGCGAGGAGCAGGAGGATGATGGGCTCAGGCCCCACATCGAGAGCAAGGCCCAGATCCACGGCAATATCGATCATCGCCAAAGGATGGGTGGCTCGCCCCGTCGCGTCAATCCGAATGCCCGCTCGGCGTCCTAGCGGGACGCTCGCCTTGTCTTACGGAAGCCCGCGGCTGGCGCGCCCGTGACGTTCAAGCGGCTTTCGCTCGCGTTCGCCTTGGTCGGCGCCGCGCTGATCATGGCGCGCGTTGATTTTGCCGAGGGTCACGGAAGCATTCTCGATCGGGCGGTGGAGGCCATCCTCATGATCGGGACGATCGGCGGCTTTCTGCACGGCTTCGGCTTACGGCCAGCGAGCCGCGTGGTGCAACTCCTCGCCGATCCGCGGTTCACCTGGCCCGCGATTCTCCTGGGCGGGCTTTACCTCGCCCTGCGCTGAGCCCACAATGGCCGCGCACAGGGGCAGCGGAGTACCACGGCGTGGACGACATCCCGTTCTGGAAGCAGAAATCCCTCCACGAGCTCTCCACTGAGGAGTGGGAATCGCTGTGCGACGGCTGCGCCAAATGCTGCCTGATCAAGGCGGAGGATGAGGACACCGGCGAAGTCACGTACACCGATGTGGCCTGCCGGCTGCTCGATCTCGAAACCTGCCGCTGCTCCGACTACAAGAACCGCGCCAAGCGGGTGCACGATTGCGTCCGCCTCACCCCGGCCAAGGTGCTCGAGCTGGGCTGGTTGCCCACCACCTGCGCCTACCGCCTGGTTGGCGAAGGGCGCGATCTCTATTGGTGGCATCCGCTGGTATCGGGCGATCGCGACAGCGTCCACCTCGCCGGCATGTCGGTGCGGGGTCGCGCGCTTCCCGAGGACGATGTCGGCGATCCGCTCTCCCATGTGGCGGACTGGATCGATATCGAAGCCCCGGCCGAGCCCCAGCAGGCGCAACCGTGCGGGCGGGGGCGGGGGCGGACGAGCACAGGTTGAAAGGGTGCGCTTGAGCCCGCACCGAGCGCGGTCTAGACGTCGAGATTGACCACCTGGAGGGCGTTGTCCTGAATGAAGGCGCGCCGCGGCTCGACCACGTCACCCATCAGCGTTTCGAACATCTCGTCCGCCTCGTCGGCCTGGCTCACCTTGACCTGCAGCAGCGAGCGGGCCGTGGGATCGAGAGTGGTCTCCCATAGCTGATCCGGATTCATCTCGCCGAGACCCTTGTAGCGTTGCAGGGTCAAGCCCTTCTGGGCGAGCGTGAGGACGGTTTCCAAGAGCTGGGTGGGTGCGTGAATCTTGAATGTGGCGTCCTTGCGCCGGAGCGTCGCCGGGCGCTCGTACACCGCCTGCAGCTCGGCCGCCATGTCGTCGAGGCGGCGCGCCTCGGCGCTGCGGATCAGTTGGCCGTCTATGACGTGGACCTCCTTCACGCCGCGCAGCTCGCGGATCAGCTTGAGCCCGCCATCCCCCGTCGGCTCGCCCGACCAACCGCGCTCCTCCTCGGGCGCCAGACCATCCAGGCGGCGAGCCAGAAAACTGGCCACCTCCCAGGCCCGGTCCACATCACCCAGGATGTCCGGATTGAGCGCCCCGAGGATCGCCGCCTGCTCGACAACTGCCTGATTGTAGCGCCGCGCGATGGACTGCAGGATCTGGCGGACGCGCCGCGCGTTGTTGAGCAGGGAGCGGAGGTCTTCGCCCGCCCGCTCCGATTCCGCCTTGTCGCCGAGGACCAGGACAGCATCCTCGAGACCGGTGTCGATCAGGTAGCCGTCGAGCCCGTTCTCGTCCTTGAGGTACACTTCCGAGCTCGCGCGTTTCACCTTGAAGAGCGGCGGCTGCGCAACATAAAGATAGCCCTGTTCGATGATCTCGGGCATCTGGCGGAAGAAAAATGTAAGCAGGAGCGTGCGGATATGGGCACCGTCGACGTCGGCGTCCGTCATGATGATGATGCGGTGATAGCGGATCTTGGCGATGTCGAAATCATCGCGACCGACGCCCGCGCCGAGCGCGGTGATCAGGGTGCCGATCTCGGTCGATGACAGGATCTTGTCGAGCCGCGCCCGCTCGACGTTGAGAATCTTGCCCCTGAGCGGCAACACGGCCTGAAAGCGGCGGTTGCGGCCCTGCTTCGCCGAGCCGCCGGCCGAATCCCCCTCCACGATGAAGAGCTCGCACTTGGCCGGATCGCGTTCCTGACAGTCCGCCAGTTTGCCCGGCAAATTGGAGATATCGAGCACCCCCTTGCGCCGCGTCAGCTCACGCGCCTTGCGTGCCGCCTCGCGGGCGGCCGCCGCCTCGACGACCTTGGCGAAGATGATGCGCGCCTCGTTCGGATGCTCCTCGAACCACGCGCCCAGATGCTCGCCGATCACGCTTTCCACCGCCGGGCGCACCTCGGAGGACACGAGCTTGTCCTTGGTCTGGGCCGAGAATTTGGGATCCTGCAACTTCAGCGCAAGAACAGCGGTCAGTCCCTCGCGCACATCATCGCCGGTGATCACGAGCTTGTGCTTCTTGGCGGCGCCGGGTTCGCTCGCATAGGCGTTGATGGTGCGCGTCAGCGCCGCGCGAAAGCCGGCCAAGTGGGTGCCGCCGTCACGCTGGGGAATGGTGTTGGTGTAGCACAGCATGTTCTCGTGATAGCTGTCGTTCCATTGCAGCGCAACATCGACGAGGACGCCTTCCCGGTCGCCGGAGATCGTGACCGGCGGGGCATGGAGCGCCTCCTTGTTGCGGTCGAGATAGCTGACAAAGGCGCCGAGCCCGCCTTCATAGTAAAACTCGGCGTGCTTCTCCTCGATGCCGCGCGCATCGGTCAGCGAAATGTGCACCCCGGGATTGAGAAACGCGAGCTCGCGCAGGCGGTGCTCGAGGATCGCGTAATCGAACTCGATCCCGGAGAAGGTCTTGGTCGAGGGTACAAAAGCGATTTCCGTTCCGGTGACGCCATCGGTGTCGCCGACTTCGGCCAGCGGCGCTTCGGGTTCGCCCCCGGCGAATCGCATGAAATGCTCCTTACCGTCCCGCCAGATGCGCATCGAGAGCCATTCCGAGAGTGCGTTTACCACCGAGACCCCGACGCCGTGCAGGCCGCCCGATACGCGGTAGGATTTGCTATCGAACTTCCCGCCGGCATGGAGGTGGGTCATGATGACCTGGGCTGCCGAGACCCCTTCCTCCTCGTGGATGTCGGTTGGAATGCCGCGGCCGTTGTCGTGCACGGTGACGGAACCGTCGGCGGTGAGCGTCACCTCGATCCGATCGCAGAACCCGGCCAACACTTCGTCGATGGCGTTGTCGACCACCTCCTCGACCATGTGGTGGAGGCCCGAGCCGTCATCGGTATCACCGATATACATGCCTGGGCGCTTGCGCACGGCGTCAAGCCCGCGCAGCACCTTGATGGCTTCGGCGCCGTATTCGTTGTCAGACGGGCTTGGGACCTGATCGGTCATGTCACTCGCACCCGGCTCTCCGGGCGGCCAATCCGCCCCTGACCCACCTCGCAGAACTGGGCACGGCCGTCGAGCGGCGCAAACCAGGCGCGGTCGGTTCCCGTGAGCCAGGCCTGAACACCAAGCTCGCAAATCGCGTCATAGAGCGCCTCGCGGCGCTCACGATCGAGGTGAGCCGCCACTTCATCGAGCAGCAGGACCGGTGTGGTGCCTTTCAGGCTGGCCTGCACGCGGGCGCCGGCAAGCACCAGCGCGATCAGCAGGGCCTTTTGCTCGCCCGTCGAACATTCCCCAGCCGGGGTGCCGTGATCTCCATGCCAGACGCCGAGGTCGCTGCGATGGGGCCCGAGCGAGGTGGCTCCCGTTCGGGCAACGTGCCGGCGCGCCTCGTGGAACGCGGCGCGCAAACGGGCCTCGACCTCCACCGCCGGCAGCTCATCGAGCCAGTCCTCGAGTGCGCCGGCGATGCGCACGCTCGCACGGGGAAACGGCCCGGCCGCCGAGTCCAGAGCCTGTCCGAGCCTTGTCGTCGCCTCGCGCCGCGCCGCTGCGATGGCGACGCCCTGCTCGGACAACGTCTCCTCGAGGGCATTGAGCCACGCGGCCTCACCGGCCGAGCTATCGAGCAGCCGCGCGCGCTCGCGGAGCGCGCGTTCGTAGGCGGAGACGCGCCGGGCATGCTCCGCATCGAGGCCGTAGACCAGCCGGTCGAGGAAGCGCCGGCGCCCTGCCGCGCCTCCCGCGAACAGACTATCCATGCGTGGCGTCAACCAATCGACGGTCAGAACCGATGCGAGCGCGGCGTGGCTCTTCGTAACAGCGCCGTCGATCTTGACGATGCGTCGCTCGATGTTCGAGTCCCCGACGGATGCGCCCGGGCTGAAAGCAGCCTCCTCATTTGAAATTCCGCTGGCCAGCCCGGTGCCAATTTCGACCGGGCCTCCCGGTGTGATCACCCGCGCCGCCACACCCCAAGGGCCGTCGGTGCCGCGCCGGGTGACGTCCTTCAGGCGCGCTCCCCTGAGCCCGCGCCCCGGTGCGAGAAACGACAGCGCTTCAAGAAGGTTGGTCTTGCCGGCGCCGTTGGGCCCGGTCAACACGATAGGGCAATGGTCGGCCTCGAGCCGCACCTCGCGAAACGAACGAAAGTCCGTGAGCGTGATCCGACTGACGGCCGGGCTCGCCACCTCTGGCGGCTCCCCGACCTTATCCGCGATCGCCTGTGACGAAGGAACCAATCCTATCTCACACGCGCATCGGCATCAGGACGTAAAGCACAGAGGCATCGCCGGTGTCCTCGATGATCGTCGGCGAGACCGAATCCGCCAAGTTCAGGCGCACGGAATTGCCTTCGATTTGCGACGTGACATCGAGCAGGTAACGTGAATTGAACCCGATCTCCATGGGTTCGCCGTCGTAGGCAACGCTCAATTCCTCGCTCGCGCTGGCGTTGTCGCTGCTGGTGGAGGACAGCACGAGCTTGGCAGGCTCGAGCGCGAGCTTCACGGCACGCGATTTCTCCGTGGATATGGTCGAGACCCGGTCGACCGCGTCCGTTAAGCTCTTGCCGTCGACCTCCATCGTCTTGTCGTTCTCGGCCGGAATGACGCGGCCGTAGTCCGGAAAGGTGCCGTCGATGAGCTTGGTCGTCAGCACGGTTTCGCTGAGGACAAACCGGATCTTGGTGTCCGAAAGCGCGATCTCCACGGCGCCGTCGCTGTGTTCGATGAGCTTCGCGATCTCGGTCACCGCCTTGCGCGGCACGATCACGCCCGGCATGTCCGCTGCGCCGTCCGGCAGCGGGGTATCCACCCGCGAGAGCCGGTGTCCGTCGGTCGCAACCGCGCGCAGCAGCGCCACGCCGCTCTCTTCCACGGCATGGACGAAGATGCCGTTGAGATAGTAGCGCGCCTCCTCGGTCGAAATCGCGAATCGGCTCTTTTCGATCAGCCGGCGCAGCGCGGCGGCGTCGATGCTGAACGTCACCGGCAACTCGTCCTCGGCGACGACGGGAAAGTCCTCCTTCGGCAGGCAAGGCAGGAAAAACTCTGAACGCCCCGCCTTGAGCGCGAGTTGGCCTTCGTGCTCGCCGTGGCTGAGCTCAACCTGGGCGCCATCGGGTAACTTGCGGACGATATCGTAAAGGGTATGCGCTGGCGTCGTCGTGGCGCCGCCCTGGCCCACCTCGGCGGCGAGGGTCGTCACCACGGCGAGGTCCAAATCCGTGGCGGTCAAGCTGAGCTGGCTGTCCTCCGTGGCGAGCTGCACGTTGGACAGGATGGGGATCGTGTTGCGCCGCTCGACGACGCTCTGGACATGCCCGAGCGAGGCTAAAAGGGCGGCACGTTCAACGGTGAGTTTCATCTCTTTGGCAGACTTGACAACCGGTTGATTAGGGCCGGCCGGTGCGGGTTTACAAGCCACGTCCCGCCCCTAGATCGGGTGCCGATTCGGGGCGAAATTGTGCGCTCCCAAGTATAGCAGAAAGCCTTGAAAGAGCACGGAAATTCAGCCGAATCATCGCCTGTTCCCGACTCCCTAGGGCCGCGATAAAGCGTTGTCGATCAAGGGTATAGCGAGAGCCACAGGAAGGCACGCGGGGCGGCCTGGCGGATATCTCGTATGAGCGCGCCGAACCCGTGCGAAAGTGCGCTTGCGGCGCACCCGGACGAACCTGTGAGGCCGCCCGTGCGGGGGCCCTGACCGTGGGCGTTTCAGCCCTCGATCATGCGTTTCAGGAGGTCGACGTCCTCGGCCACGCCGCTTTCGGTCTGGCGCAATTCCTCGATCCTGCGGACCGCATGCATGACGGTCGTGTGGTCGCGCCCACCGAATTTGCGGCCGATTTCGGGCAGTGATCGCGTCGTCAGCTGCTTGGCGAGATACATCGCGACCTGGCGCGGCCGCGCCACGGCCCGCGCGCGGCGCGGCGAGTGCATATCGGCGACCCGCAGTTTGTAATGTTCGGCGACGCGTTTTTGGATGTCCTCGATGGTGATGCGCCGGTCGTTGGCACGGAGCAGGTCGTGCAGCACCTCCTGGGTCGTCTCGAGGGTGATAGGCCGGCCGACGAGGTTGGAATAGGCCAGGACCCGGTTGAGCGCGCCTTCGAGCTCGCGCACGTTCGAGGTGATGCGGTGGGCGAGAAATTCAAACACCCCGGACGGAACGTCCTTGGCCCCGGCCTGCTCCGCCTTCGATTGCAGGATGCCGAAGCGAAGCTCGTAGTCCGTGGCATGAATATCGGCGACCAGCCCCCAGCCGAGGCGCGAGCGCATGCGCTCCTCCATGCGCTCGAGGTCGGAGGGCGAACGATCGCCGGAGATCACGATCTGGCGGCTCTGGTCGACGAGTGCGTTGAACGTGTGGAAGAACTCCTCCTGGGTTGAGTCCTTGCCGCTGATGAACTGCACATCATCGATCATCAACACATCGACGGAACGGAACTGCTGCTTGAACGCCATCACGGTCTTAAAGCGCAGCGAGCGGATGAACTGATACATGAACTTTTCCGCCGACAGATAAACCACCTTGCGATGTGGATCGCCTGCGCGGATATACCAGGCAATCGCGTGCATGAGATGGGTCTTGCCGAGCCCAACGCCGCCGTAAAGGTAGAAGGGGTTGAATGGCATGGTCGGTGATTCCGCGACCCGGCGTGCCGCGGCGTAAGCGAGCTCGTTGGGTTTGCCGGTAATGAAGTTCTCGAACGTGAAGCGGGGATCGAGCGGCGCGCCCAGATCGGCGATGACGTCATCGCGCACAGGGGCGTCTGCCACGACCGCCTCGGCGGCGACTGTGTCGGCTGTGGGCGGGCCACCCGGCCCGCCAGACTCCGATGGACGAACCGAGATATCGACCGAATAGCGCCCGTTGCTCTCGCCGCTCCAGAGATCGTGGAGCCTCGGCGCATAATGGGACACCACCCAGTCCCGAAAAAAGCGATTGGGCGCGACCATCGTGATCTGGCCCTCGCGCACGCCTCCAAGCGCCAGCGGCTTGAGCCAGCTGTTGAACGTCGCAGCGCCGAATTCATCCTTCAGCCGATCACGGATGCGGTCCCATTGTTGGCGGATCTCGCTGCTAATGGCGGTCCCGTCGTTCATGATTCACCCCTGCACCCAAGGTAGATTGTCCACTTTCCAGCCGTTCTGCCGGCCCCGTCGCCCGGTATCGTCGAGATCCCCCTCGAAACCGCTGGCCAAATTGTAGCACCGCTTATAGCCGAGCTCGGTCATCGCGATGGCCGCCGCCTGGGACCGGGCGCCCGAGCGGCACAAGAAGATCAATGTCTGGTCCTTGTCGGGACATTGCTCTTGCACTGCTGCGACAAAATGGGGGTTCACCCCCATGGCGGGAAAGAGCTGCCACGACAGATGGAGCACCGCCTTGCCGAGGCTCGACAGGTCGGGCTCCCCGACATAGGTCCACTCGGCATCGGTGCGCACGTCGACGAGCCGGGCGCCCCGGTCCTCGCTCAACACTCGCCAAGCCTCTTGCGGAGGGATGTCGCCCGCGTAGCTCATCGGCGCCCGGGTCCACTGGAAAGTATTGCGGTAATACAGGCGCTCGTAATCGCCGCGTCGTTCGAATGGCGACTCATTCGCTCGCCCCCCTGCTACCTGGATACCGGCCCGTGAGCCGGCTTTTTATTTGTTATTTGGAGAAAATAACCGCTGAGTCGCCGAGGACTACTAACTTATTACCTACATTCCAGCAAACTCCCCTGCCACGGCCGCCGTATAGGCCGCCGTCCAAACTAACTTAACAGTTTTTTACTAGCAAATGACTTGCTGAAGGTCGTTCTGCCCCTCGCCAAGCAGAATAATGCGACAGATGATCCGATGCAACGGGACTGAAAAGAGAACGCTCAAAGAAAATGGGTGCGTTTGTGGATGGCGCACACCCCACCACCACATCTGGCTGCCTCAGTGAAAATGAAAAACGCGCCTCGCGGCGCGTCCGACCGAGGGCCTCGAGGGGCCCTTCGCCGGTCAGGTCGACAGGGCCTTAATGCGGGCCGACAGGCGGGAGATTTTGCGGCTGGCCGTGTTCCGTTTGAAGAGGCCCTTGTTGACTCCGCGCATGAGCTCCGGCTCCATCTGCTTGAACGCCGCCAACGCCGCTTCTTTGTTGTCGCTCTCGAGCGCGCTCTCCACCTTCTTGATCGAGGTGCGGCACCGGCTCAACCGTGCGCGGTTGACCTCGGTGCGGCGCGCCGTGCGGCGAATGCGTTTCTGCGCTGATTTGTGTTGCGCCATGGTCGTCTAACCAATGGGGGCCAAAGCCGAGCATGCTCCGAGAGCCCCGGCGATATAGCTGCCAGGCCCCGCGCCGTCAACCGGCAAATGAATCAGCCCCACCGGCACCTCAGCGGTGAGTGAAGGCGGGCTTTCGCTTTTCGACGAAGGCGCGCATCCCCTCCTTTTGATCCTCGCTCGCGAAAGTCGCGTGAAACAGCCGGCGTTCGAATCGAATCCCCTCCGCCAAGGTCGTTTCGTAGGCCCGGTTGACCGCCTCCTTGGCCATCATGACCGAGGGCCGGGAGAGATCGGCGATGGCGCTCGCCACCCTGACCGCCTCGTCCAGCAGCTCGGCCGCCGGAACGATCCGGCTGACGAGGCCCGCCCGTTCCGCCTCCTCTGCGTCCATCATGCGGCCGGTGAGGCACATCTCCATGGCCTTGGATTTACCGACGAGGCGGGTGAGCCGCTGGGTCCCCCCGGCGCCGGGAATGATGCCGAGCGTGATCTCGGGCTGGCCGAACCTCGCCGTCTCCGCTGCGAGGATGAAATCGCACATCATCGCGAGCTCACACCCCCCGCCGAGCGCGAATCCGGCCACCGCGGCGATCACCGGCTTGCGGCAGCGGGTGAGGCGCTCCCATTCGGCGGTGACGAAGTCCTCCCGGTACACGTCCATGAAGCTCTTGGGCTCCATTTCTTTGATGTCGGCGCCGGCCGCGAAGGCCTTTTCGCTTCCGGTGAGGACGATGGCGCCGACCGCCTCGTCGGCCTCGAAGCCGTCGAGCGCCCGGCTGAGCTCCCGCATCAGGGGCGAATTCAAGGCATTCAGGGCCTCGGGACGGTTCAGCGTGATGAGCCCGACCGCCGCCCGCGCCTCGACGAGGATATTTTCGTACGCCATGACCTCAAGTCTCCTGCTGCGGCGGCCGCGGGCCGCCCGTTAACGCGGCGAGATGGAAAAGTGAATGGTGAGCCAGCCGCCCGTGGTTTCGAACTCCAGCGTGAGCACCTCGTCCTCGCGGGTATAGCTGTGTCCTTCGCCCGCGCTCCAGCCGAGTTCCGGCAGGGTCTCGCGATAGAAAGCGGCGGCTTCGGCCTCCGACCGACGGCCACGGGCGAAGGCCTCGACAATGCGCCCTTCCGGCTTGTCGAACACGACGCCGAGACCCGGGTCCTCTGCGAAACCGGGCATGAGGGGAAGATCGTCGAATCCGGCGACGAAGTCCTCCTCACCGGCGCGGGCGACCACCCAGGCGGTGAGGATCAGCGCGACAACCACACCCACCGCGAGGCGAGGAATTCTGCGCGGTTCCATAGCCCAACCTAACACAGCCCCGTCGTGCGGAGCGGCGCCGCCATCGCGGGCGGGATCAGCGTTGGCATGTCGGGCAATAGAAACTCGAGCGCCCGCCCTGCACCAGGCGCCGAATGGCCTGGCCGCACGTCGGGCAGGGCTCGCCCGCGCGGCCATAGACGGCGAAGCGATGCTGAAAATAGCCAAGCTCGCCGGAGGCCTGGACGTAGTCGCGGAGCGAGGAGCCACCGGCCTCGATCGCATCAATGAGAACCTCGCGGATGGCCGGCGCCAGCCGCTCCGCGCGCCGGCCCGCCACCGAGGCCGCCAGACGACGCGGCGAGATACGCGCCCGAAACAGGGCCTCGCAGGCGTAGATATTGCCGAGCCCGGCGATCACCTGTTGATCCAACAGCGCCGCCTTGATCGGCGTGCGGCGGCCCTTGAGCGCAGCCGACAACCACGCGCCGGCGAACGTGGCGGATAGGGGGTCGGGGCCGAGATGACAGAGCAGCTTGTGGGACTCCAGGCCGGTTTCATCGGCGAGCGTCATGAGGCCGAAACGGCGCGCGTCGTTGTAGGTGACGATCACGCCGTCATCGGTCTCCAGGATGACGTGATCATGCGGTCCCGGAGGCGGCGCGGGGCCGGGCGCGATTAGCAACCGCCCCGACATGCCGAGATGCACGATCAGCACCGAGCCGTCGTCGAGCGAGGCGAGAATATACTTGCCGCGGCGCCCGATGCGCTCGACCCGGCGCCCCTCCAACCGGGGCACGAAATCGTTGGGCAGGGGAATCCGGAGATCGGGGCGGCGCTGCACCACCCGGACCAGCCGATGACCGACGAGCGCCGGGCGCAGGCCGCGGCAGATCGTCTCGACTTCCGGCAACTCAGGCATAGCGCCAACCTAGCGCGATCCCAGGCGCTGGGCTATGGTCGCCGCCATGGACGTAAAGGAGCGCGAAACCTTGTTCGGCGATCGCATCGTCGAGGCCGCCGAGAAAGCCGGACTCGTGCGCGATGTGTTCGAGGGCGTCGCCGAGCGCTATGACCTGATGAACGACCTCATGTCGTTCGGTGTGCACCGGCTGTGGCGCAAGGCCATGATGGATTGGCTCAGGCCGCGCCCCGGCATGACGCTCGTGGACGTGGCGGGCGGCACGGGGGACATCGCGTTCCGGTTTCTCGATCGTGTCGCCGGCAAGGCGGGCGGAAGCGGCGGCGTGACTGTCGTCGACATCAACGAGGCGATGCTGGACATCGGCCGGGACCGCGCGCTCGATCGCGGGATTTTGCAAGGGCTCGACTGGGTGTGCGGCGATGCGGAGGCGCTCCCGCTCGGCGATGCCTGCTTCGATGCCTTCACCATCGCCTTCGGCATCCGCAACGTGACTCACATCGAAGGGGCGCTCGCCGAGGCGCGTCGCGTTCTCAAGCCCGGCGGCCGCTTCCTTTGCCTCGAATTCAGCCGCACGGTTCTTCCCGGCCTGGAGCAGCTGTACGAGCGTTACTCCTTCGCCATCCTGCCTCTGGTCGGCGGGATGGTGACGGGCCGGCGCGAGGCTTACGAGTACCTCGTCAAGAGCATTCGCCACTTTCCCGACCAGGACGCCTTCGCCGCCGTGATCCGCGAGGCGGGGCTTGCCGAGGTGAGCTACCGCAACCTGTCCGGCGGCATCGCCGCGCTGCATTCGGGCTGGCGTATCTGAGGACCTCGCCGTGTGGCGCAGCGCTCGTCATCTCGTGCGGCTCCTCGCCATCGCACGGATAATGGCCCGGCACGATGCCTTGGCGGCGCTTGAAGATGCCGGCGTCGCGCTGGCGCTGACGCGCCTCGCGCGTCTGTTCGTCCGCCGCCGCCAGCCGGGCCGGGCCGTGCCCCGCGTGGTCGCGGCGCTGCAGGAGCTCGGCCCGAGCTTCGTCAAGTTCGGCCAAGCGCTCTCCACCCGCCCCGATCTGGTCGGCGAAGAGCTGGCCGGGGATCTCGGCACCCTGCGCGACCGTATGGCCCCCTTTTCCGCCGCCGAGGCCCGCGCCACCGTGGCCCGCGCGTTGGGTCAACCGCTCGACGAGCTCTTTTCCACCTTCGAGGACCAGCCCGTCGCCGCCGCCTCGATCGCCCAGGTCCACCATGCGGTAACGAGCGATGGCCAGCCGGTTGCCGTCAAGGTTCTCCGGCCGGGCATCGAGACGGCGTTCCGCCGCGATGTTGAGTTTTTCCACTGGCTCGCAGAGCTCATCGAAAGCACCCGTCCCGCGCTCCGCCGGCTGAGGCCCATCGCCGTCGTCGACACGTTCGCCGAAACGGTTGCGATCGAAATGGACCTCAGGTTGGAAGCCGCAGCGGCCTCGGAACTGGCGGAGAACTTCGCCGACGACGAGACCTTCCGGGCGCCCACCGTGGACTGGCAGCGCACCGGCCGGCGCGTTCTCACGCTCGAGCGTATCGAGGGCATTCCGGTGCATGACGCCGCCGCCCTCAACGAGGCTGGGCGGGATCCCGAGCGCGTGGTCGAGAATCTGTTTCGCGCCTTCCTCCAACAAGTGTTCCGCGACGGCTTCTTCCATGCCGACCTCCACCCGGGGAATCTGTTCGTCGGCGAAGACAACGAGATCCTGGCGGTCGATTTCGGCATCATGGGACGCCTTGACAAGGCGACGCGGCGCTTCGTCGCCGAGCTTCTGCTCGCCTTCCTGACCGGTGATTACCGCCGCGCCGCCGAGGTTCATTTCGAGGCCGGCTATGTCCCGGCAGCGCAATCGGTCGACACCTTCGCCCAGGCGTGCCGCTCGATCGGCGAGCCCATCTTCGGGCGCGCGGCCACGGAGATCTCGATCGGCCGGCTGCTCGCGCAGCTCTTTCAGATCACCGAGACCTTCGCCATGCCGACCCAGCCCCAACTTCTGCTGCTGCAGAAGACGCTGGTGGTGATCGAAGGCGTCACCCGCACCATCCAGCCCGGCGTCAATTTATGGGCCATCGCCGAACCCGTATTGGCGGACTGGGTGGCCGAGGCCATGGCGCCCGAGACGCGCCTGCGCGAAGGCCTGGAGAGCGCCGAGGGCCTGGCCCGCAAGGTGCCAAATTTAATCGCGAAGGCGGAGCTCGCCGCCGCCATGGTCTCGGGCAAGGGGCTCCGGCTCCACCCCGACAGCGCGCGCACCATCGCCACCGAACAAGCGCGCCGCCGGCGTCCGCTTCAGCTTCTCGTCTGGGCCTCGCTCGGGCTGCTGATCATCCTCCTCGTACTTTGAAGAGGCCGCGCCATGGCGCCGGGGCAGTCGTCAACACTAGGCAAAACCCTAGTTTTAACAATGTCTTGTCTCGATCGCGGCGGCGGGTTATTTTATCTACATAACTGAGTCGTATTTTCTGAGAATTCACAATGCTTTCTGGTAAGCGGATTCTCCTCATCCTCGCCGGCGGCATCGCCGCCTATAAGAGTCTCGATCTCATCCGCCGGCTGCGCGAGCAGGGCGCAGGGGTGCGCTGCGTGCTGACGCGGGCCGGCGCGGAGTTCGTGACCCCGCTCTCGATCTCGGCGCTGAGCGCAGACAAAGTCTACACCGATCTTTTCTCGCTCACCGAGGAAAGCGAGATGGGCCATATCCGGCTCTCGCGCGAGGCGGACCTCGTGGTCGTCGCCCCGGCCACCGCAAATATCATCGCCAAGATGGCGGCGGGCATCGCCGATGATCTCGCAACCGCGGTGCTGCTTGCGACCGACACGCCGGTGCTGATCGCACCGGCCATGAATGTCCGCATGTGGCATCACGAGGCGAGCCGCCGCAATCTGGAGACCTTGGCGAAGGACGGCATCAGTGTCGTCGGCCCGGCGACGGGCGCGCTGGCGGATGGCGAGTTCGGCGAAGGCCGTCTGGCCGAGATCCCCGACATTCTCACCGCGATTCAAACCCGGCTCGCCGCGAGCCAAGCACCCGGGCGCCTCAGCGGGCGGGCAGCACTAGTCACCTCGGGGCCGACGCGCGAGGCGATCGATCCCATCCGCTACATGAGCAACCGCTCATCAGGCAAGCAAGGTCACGCCATTGCCGCGGCGCTGGCCCGGCTTGGTGCCGCGACGACGCTGGTGGCGGGTCCTTCCGAGCTCCCCGATCCCGTCGGCGTCCGAACCATCGCCATTCAGTCGGCCGAGGACATGCTGCGCGCCTGCCAACAGGCGCTGCCGGTGGACGTCGCCGTGTGCGCCGCCGCCGTCTCGGATTGGCGGGTCGACTGGATCGCGGAGGAAAAGCTGAAGAAAGGGAATGGCGGTGCGCCGAACCTGAGACTGATCGAGAATCCCGACATCCTGGCCACCTTGAGCCGCGCCACCAACAACCGGCCTCTGCTGGTGATCGGCTTCGCCGCCGAAACCGAACGGCTGATCGAGCACGCGCGGGCCAAGCGCGAGACCAAAGGGTGCGACTGGATTCTGGCCAACGGCGTCTCGGCGGACGGTGATGCGATGGGCGGCGATCAGAATACCGTTCATTTCATCAGCGAAACGGAGACCGACGCCTGGCCGACGATGAGCAAGGCTGCCGTCGCGGACGCCTTGGCGGGCCGAATCGCTGACTATTTTGCGGCGCGCAGGGGGGCGGGCGAATGAGGCCCGTCGAGGTGGCGATCCAGCGTTTGGCGCATGGCGAAGGACTCGAGCTACCGGCCTACGCCACCGAGCAGAGTGCCGGTTTCGATCTGCCCGCTGCCGTCGCCGGCGACGTGGTGCTCGAACCGGGCGCCCGCGCGTTGATCCCGACCGGCTTCAGCCTCGCACTGCCGCCCGGCTTCGAGGCGCAGATCCGCCCCCGTTCGGGGCTCGCTCTCGAGCACGGCGTTACCGTGCTCAACGCTCCGGGCACCATCGATTCCGATTATCGCGGTGAGATCGGCGTTTTGCTGGTCAATCTCGGTGAAGCGCCCTTCACCGTGTCTCGCGGCCGGCGTATCGCCCAGCTCGTCATGGCTCCGGTCAGCCGCGCGGCGCTCAGGCCCGCCCGGGAGCTCGTGCTCAGCGTGCGCGGCGAGGGCGGCTTCGGCTCGACCGACAAGCCCGCTCTCACGGTGGCGAGGGGAGGGAAGAGCTAAATGCTACCTCTCCCCAGGAAACTTCTCCTCGCCCTCGAAGCGGTTGTCGACATCGCCTACAACGCCGGCGCCAAACCCGTGCAAAGCAAGGAGCTCACGGAGCGCCAGGGTATCTCGCAGCGCTATCTCGAGCAGATCATGCAGCGCCTGGTCCGTGCCGGGGTGCTGAAGGGTACTCGCGGACCGCGTGGCGGCTACCGGCTGGCGCGGGAACGCCGCCGTATTACCGTGGGCGACATCGCCCGCGTGGTGGCCGAGCTCGAAGGCCGCGACGGCTTCACCGACGATCGTGGGGTCTCGGACCTGGGCCGCGCCACCGTGCGGCCCCTGTGGGACGAACTCGAGGGCGAGTTCATGCAGCGCCTGGACGGCATCTCGATCGAGGATCTGTGCCAACGGGCGCAGCGCGAAGGGGTGTCGAGCCGAACCCCCGACCGGCTCGATTTCACGATCTGAGCGCCGGGAGGGACGCCGTGATCGCCGCGCTGATATTTTCGAACCCGTTGACCGCCGATGCCGAGCTCATCCGCGCCCGCTGAAGCTCGCGAGCCGCTCGAGCTGGCCGGTCGCGTCTTCGACAGCATCATCGAAACGATCGGCAACACACCGCTTGTGCGCATCAATGCGATGGCGGCGGAAGCCGGCGCAAAAGCAGATATCCTGGCCAAGCTCGAATCCATCAACCCGCTCGGCTCGGTCAAGGACCGTATCGGCCGGGCAATGATCGCGGCGGCGGAGGCCGGCGGACGGCTGAGTGCGGACACCGTCATCGTCGAGCCGACCTCGGGCAATACGGGAATCGCATTGGCCTTCGTCTGCGCCGCCAAGGGCTATCGCCTGGTTCTCACCATGCCCGACAGCATGTCGATGGAGCGGCGCAAGATGCTGCGCCTGCTTGGCGCCAAGCTCGAGCTCACTCCCGCCGCCCTGGGCATGCGGGGCGCGATCCAACGCGCCGAAGCCCTCGTCGGCGAGCTGCCCGACGCGATCGTTCTGCAGCAGTTCGAGAACCCCGCCAACCCCGCCATCCACCGCACCACGACGGCCGAGGAAATCTGGCGCGATACCAGCGGCGAGGTCGAGGCCATCATCTGCGGCGTCGGCACAGGCGGCACCTTCACCGGAGTCGGCAGCGTGCTCAAGCCGCGCCGGCCGGGCCTCGCGATGATTGCCGTGGAGCCCGAGGACAGCCCGGTGCTATCGGGGGGACGTGCAGGTACGCACGAGATCGAGGGCATCGGAGCGGGATTCGTGCCGAAAAATCTCGATACGAGCTTGATCGACGAGGTGTTGACCATCGCTAACGAGACCGCGTTCAAGACTGCGCGCCGCGCCGCGCAACGCGAGGGCCTCTCGATCGGTACCTCATCCGGCGCAGCGCTGGCGGCAGCGCTCGAAGTCGCCGCACGGCCGAGCATGGCGGGCAAACGCATCGTCGTCATCCTGCCTTCGGCGGCGGAGCGCGACCTTTCCACGCCCTTATTCGACGGTCTCTAGATGGACTTCAGCGAAGCCCAGGTCGAGCGCTACGCGCGCCACATCGTGCTCGAGGAGGTCGGCGGCGTGGGCCAGGCCAAGCTCCTCGAGGCCAGGGTTCTGCTCATCGGCGCCGGCGGGCTCGGCTCACCCTTGCTCATGTATCTCGCGGCGGCGGGCGTGGGCACCATCGGCGTGGTGGACGACGACACGGTGAGCCTGTCCAACCTGCAACGCCAGATCGCCCACACCACCGCGCGGATCGGCACCCCCAAGACCGAAAGCGCTAGGGAAACGGTGGCCGCGCTCAACCCCGATGTCACGGTCGTTCCGCATTGCGAGCGGCTCACGCCCGACAACGCGGCACGCCTGATCTCGGCCTACGACCTGGTGGCGGACGGCAGCGACAACTTCGCCACCCGTTTTCTCGCCAACGACGTCTGCTATCTCGCGCAAAAGCCCCTGGTGTCGGCGGCGCTGCTCCGCTTCGACGGGCAGCTCTCCACGTTCAAGGCCTATCTCGGTGGCGACAATCCCTGTTACCGCTGCATCTATAACGAGCCGCCGCCGCCCGGCCTCATTCCCTCCTGCGCGGAAGGCGGCGTGTTGGGCGCGCTCGCCGGCGCCATCGGCTCCCTGCAGGCCACCGAAGTCGTCAAGGAACTCCTCGGCATCGGTGACAGCCTGTCGGGCTCGCTGGTCATCTATGACGGGCTTTCGACCACCTTCCGCAAGGTCAAGGTCAGGCCCGACCCGGCGTGCCCGCTGTGCGGCGAGAAGCGCAGCATCCACGATCTCTCGGCCCATGCGGCGTAACAATTGAGCGGGAGGCATCGCGTACGCCGATGACACCGCCTGACAAGCTCTCTCTCATCGTCTTTTCCGGCGATTTCGAGCGAGTCCATTACGCCCTTGCCCTGGCCAGCGCCCAGGCCGCCATCAATCGGCCGGTGACGCTTTTCTTCACCATGGGCGGCGTTCGCGCGTTGGGCAAAGCGAACAACAGGGGCACACCGGGCTGGGCGAAGCTCGCCGCCGGCCAGGGGCGCACCGCGCGGGCACGCGATCGCGCCTATGGCAAGCAGGGCGTCGCGCAGATGGAGGAGCTGATTACGGCCTGCATCGAGATGGGCGTGTCGTTCATGGTGTGCGAGATGGGATTGCGCGCCGAAGGCCTGACGATAGGGGACCTCCGCCCCGACATCGCGGTGACCGAGGGCGGCATCGTGAGTTTTCTCAACGACGCCTCGCGCCACGGCGCGGTCATGCACATCTGATCGCGTGGCGGTCGTGGTTTCGGTTTACTGCGCCGTCATTGCGCCGATGCGGCATTTGAGCCGATGCGCGGGCCTCGTCCTTCTCGTCGCGCTCATCGCGCTCCTGGCGGGCCTCGCCGGCCAGCCTGGGCAAGCCGCCCAGGACCTTCCCCACTTCGCCTCGCTGCGCGCCGACCGGGTCAACGTGCGGACGGGGCCGGGCGTGCGCTATCCCATCGCCTGGGTGTTCGTGCGCCAGGGGCTGCCCGTCGAGATCACGGCCGCGTTCGAGCTGTGGCGGAAGATCCGCGACATCGACGGCGAGGAAGGCTGGATTCACACGAGTCTGTTGTCGCGTGAGCGCGCCGCCATCATCACGGGTGAGGTGCGCCCGCTCTACCGCGATCCCGACGCCGCCTCACTACCCGTCGCCCTGGCCGAGCCGGGCGTCATGGGCCGCGTGCTGCGCTGCCGGGAGGCGTGGTGCGAGCTTGCCATCGGCCGCATCCGCGGCTGGACCCAGCGCACGTCCCTGTGGGGCGTCTATCCCGGCGAGGAGATCGAATAAGCCTCGTCGAAGTCCGCGGCCAGGGCCTGGCGCACGGCCTCCGGCACCACCGCGATATGGCCATAGGCCTCGTGAGCGAAGCCAAGGGTGATACGCGTTCCCGGCGCATGGAATTTGGCGATCTTCTCCGCGGTGAAGGGGAAGTAGAGGAAATGCACCGACGAGGTCTTGCCGGCCTCGTTGGTGCGCTCGCCCTCGCCGCGTGGCAGCCCGGCGATCGCTTCGCCAGCCAAACTCATAGTGCTCGTGTGCTCGATTCCACCGAGCGCGGCAAGGATGCGGTCGCGCCGCGCCGGGTCGGATATTTCGAGCATGAGAGTCGCCACCAACTCCCAGCCTTGGGGAATGAGCGGGTTATAAGCCGCGAGCTCACCCTCGATCTGCTCCGCGCCGCCATGCTCGATATAGAGCATCTCGTGGACCTGGTACCACATCGTATCGTAGCTCTCGAAATAGAAGGTGGCGAAAGGGCCCACCTCGATTCGCCGGTGGCGCTTGATCTCGGAGACCGCGGTGCGCCGCTCCTTGCGGGTGGCCTCGTAATCCGCCATATCCAGGACCTCGTCCGGCGTGATCACGCGCTCCTCGCGGCCCATTTCGCCACCCGCTTCAAGTGCCGAGACCGTAGGATTCGGCGAAGATCTCGATGGGATGATGGGTGCGCGCGATCGCCGGCGCGTCCGGCCCGAGACGCTCGACGCCCTGGAGGATGTGCTTGGCAGCGAGCGGGCATTCCGAAGCAAGGTAGGCCTTGTCCGCCTTGGCGGCATCGCGCGCCACGGGCTTGCCGAGCTTGAGCGCGACCTCGAAATTTTTCTTCATGATGCCCCACGAGCCGCCATGGCCCGAGCAGCGCTCGATGACGCTGACCTCGCTGTCAGGGATGAGGCGCAGCATCTGGGCCGCCTTGGGCCCCATATTCTGCGCCCGGGCGTGGCAGGCGAAATGCAGCGCGACGCCGCCCGGGAGCGCCTTCAGGCCCGGTGCGAGCCCCTTGCTGCGGGCGATATCGACAATGTACTCGGTGATATCGCTGGTCGCCTGGGCGAGCCGCCGGATGCCGTCATCATCAGGCAGGATCAAGGACCATTCGAACTTGAGCATCAGAGCGCAGGAGGGAACCAGCGCGATCACGTCATAGCCTTTGTCGATCCACGGTGACAGCGCCGCCGACACCGTCTTGGCCTTGGCGGCTACATCCCCGAGATCGCCTTGCTCGAGTTTGGGCATGCCGCAACACGATGGGAAGACGACCTCGGTCTCTACCCCATTGTGCGCCAGCACGGCGCGCGCCGCGGCGCCGATTTGGGGGTTGTTGTAGTTGACGAAGCAGGTGGCGTAGAGGACGGCCTTGCGGCCGAAGGCCGGCGCCTCGCGATTGACGGGAAGGTCCTGGTTGCGGGCGCGCTTGACGAAGGTCTTGCGGTGGAACGCCGGCAAGGCCGCCTCGCGATGAATGCCGGCGAGGCCGTGAAGGAGCGATCGGGTGAGTCCGTTCTTGATGGCGCTCGCCCAGTTGGCGAGCGGCGCGATGGCGCCGGCGAGCCGGCCGTTGCGGTCGGTCTCGGCGAGCTGGCCTTGCACGATGCCGGCGCGGCCCGCGCGTTTCTCGGCCGCGCGGTAACGCAGCATGAGGTGGGGAAAGTCGAGATTGAACTCATGCGGCGGCACGTAGGGGCATTTTGTCATGAAGCACATGTCGCAGAGCGTGCAGGCCTCGACCACCGCGCCGAATCCCTCGCTCGATACCGAATCGAGCTCGCCGGTCTCCGAGCCATCGATGAGGTCGAACAAGCGCGGGAAGGAATCGCACAGGTTGAAGCAGCGGCGGCAGCTATGACAGATGTCGAACACCCGCCGCATCTCTTCGTCGATCTTGGCGGGATCGAAAAAGTCGGACTCACCCCACGCCAGAGGGTGGCGAATGGGCGCTTCGGTGCTGCCTTCCTTGACCGCAACCATGTCCAAGCCTACCCCGTTGCGGGCGCGGTCGCCCGTGGGCCCGTCTGAGACCCGGAAGGAAACCGGGGGCCGCGCGAGGCCCCCGTAGCACCGGCAGAAGCCCGCGCCGTCGCTTCCGCCTATGGCGATGAATCAGTCGAGCGTATCGAGCGCTTTCTGGAATCGCCCGGCGTGGGATTTTTCGGCCTTCGCCAGGGTCTCGAACCAATCGGCGATCTCGTCGAAGCCCTCCTCGCGCGCCGTGCGGGCCATGCCGGGATACATGTCGGTGTATTCGTGGGTTTCCCCGGCAATGGCGGCATTCAGGTTGGCCGACGTGTTACCGATGGGCTTGCCGGTTGCGGGATCGCCGGTCTCCTCGAGAAACTCGAGGTGACCATGAGCATGGCCGGTCTCGCCCTCGGCGGTCGAACGGAAGACGGCCGAGACATCGTTGTAGCCCTCGACATCCGCCTTCTGGGCGAAATAGAGATAACGCCGATTGGCTTGCGATTCGCCGGCGAACGCATCTTTTAGATTCTGCTCGGTATTGCTTCCCTTAAGCGACGCCATAGTGTCCTCCTGATCGTTTATCGTTATACCCTGGCAGTCCCCCATGCGAGGAGGCGCCCTGCACGCACAAAACCAACTTTCGTCTGTTCAGTCCTGTTATTTAGAATACTTCTAGAAAAATCAATACAAGATTGAGATCAATAGGTTGATTTTTTCTCAGGCGAGAGGCGCACGATCACCTCGACGCGCTCCACCCGGCGCCCTTGGGGCGGCTCAGGCAGGCGGCTGATGGTCACCTCATCGGCGGGAATATCCTCGAGGTCGGCCGAATCCTCGAAGAAGAAATGGTGGTGCTGCGAGACATTGGTGTCGAAATAAGACCGCCCAGCGCCGACCACGACCTCGCGCAACAGCCCGACATCGGTGAACTGGTGCAGCGTGTTGTAAATGGTCGCGAGCGACACCCGAAGGCCGGCATCCATGGCCTCCTGATGAAGCGCCTCGGCGGTGACGTGGCGATCTTCGCCTTCGAACAAGATGCGCGCCAAGCCGAGCCGCTGGCGCGTCGGCCGCAGCCCTGCCTGCTTGAGCCGGTCCAGCGCCTGGGCGTAACGGCGTTCTAACGTGAGCGCACTCATGGCTGTGAAGATAGCTGCCTGGCCGGTGGAATTAAACCCCGTATCATCATGTTATGCCATTATCTGGAATGATTCCAAAGACCCCGGCGAGGCGCGGGGCACCGGCGCCGGGCGCTGCCTAGTTACCGGTGAGCAGGCGCTCGAAGAGCTGGCGGACGGTCGGGATGAAGCCGTTCGAATAGAACGGATCGGTGGCAAAGCGGTAGGCGCCGTGACCGGCGAACATGAGATTGGAATCGAGCCGGTCGGAGTGGCAGACCTCCTGCAGCGTTTTCTGAATGCAGAAGCTTCGGGGGTCGGCCTTGCGCCCGGTCGTGCCCTTCTCGTTCTGCGACCAGTTGGAAAAATGGCAGGAACTCAAGCACCCCATGCATTCGATCTGATCGGTGCGGATCTGATTGGCCTTCTCGGCCGTGACGAAGATCAGCGTCGAATCGGGCGTGCGCAACCCTTCGGTGAAGCCTTGATCGCACCACGCCTGGGCGTGCTGGGCATTGGTGGCGGTGAGGAAGACCTGGCGGCGGCGCGCGCCGCCCGCGAAGGGCGTGGCGTGATCGCCCATCGGTTCGGTCGTATAGGCGACTTGGCGCTCGTTGCGCTCCTTGAGCTCGCGGAGAAAGGCGTTCTCGACCGCCGATGACCAGAAGCCGGTCGGCGAATATCGGTGCAGCTTGACGTCGCCTTCCTTAAGTTCCAAGAGCTTGCGTTTCCACACGTCGGGAATGGGGCTTTCCTGGGTGAGCAACGGCCGCGTGCCGAACTGGAAGGCGATCGGTCCGAGCTCCTTGTTGTCGAGCCAGTCCTGCCATTCGCGCAGATACCAGACGCCGCCGGCCATGATGATGGGGGTCTGCTCCAGCCCAAACTCATTCATCTGTTGGCGAAGCTCACGCACCCGTGGATAGGGGTCCTCGGGGACCAGCGGATCCTCGTTGTTGGACAGGCCGTTATGACCGCCGGCGCGCCACGGATCCTCATAGACCACCGCGCCGAGCCACTCGCCGAACTTGTGGTAGGTGCGCTTCCACAACGCCCGAAATGCGCGCGATGAGGAGATGATGGGATAGTAGAAAAGGCCATAGCTCGCGCAAATCCCGGCGAGCTTGTAGGGCATGCCCGCGCCGCAGGTGATGCCGTGGATCAGCCCCACGGCCTCATCGAGAACACCGCGCAGAACCCGCTCGGCAGCCGCCATCTCCCACAGGATGTTCATGTGGATGCGGCCTTCCCCGTTGGCCTGCTCGTGAGCGATCTTGGCCTGGGTGACGCCGCCCTGGATGGAGTAAGCCACCAACTCCTCGTGCCGTTCGCGTCGGGTGCGGCCGTGATAGAGTTGCGGAATCGGCTGCCCCTCGTCGTCGAAGAAGTCCGCGTTGACGCCCGAGAAGGTGCCGATGCCGCCGCACGCCGCCCAGGCGCCGGTGCTTTGCCCGTTGGTGATCGAGATACCCTTGCCGCCCTCGATCAGGGGCAAGACCTCGCGACCCGACACGAAGATCGGATTAAGCGCTTTCATGTGATTCATGTTCGCCGCGTTTGCGCGCTCGCGTAGCACTCCCAGCGCCATCATAGCGGAATTCGGCCTGGCGGGCGAGCCGGCGCCGAACCGCCAAGCCGGTGGGCAGGTGGAAGCCGCTGAATTCTACGGCTTTCGCCACCACCACCGCTGCCCGGAGGCTAAGCCTCGGCCTCCGCTTCCGCCTTCTCCTCCGCCATCGGCTTGGCCTTGACCTGCTCGGTGATGTCCGCGCCGGTCGCTTGATCGACCACCTTCAAGCTGAGGCGCACCTTGCCGCGATCGTCGATGGCCAAGACCTTCACCTTGACCTCGTCGCCTTCGTTGACCACATCGTTGACCTTGCCGACCCGCCGAGGCGCGAGCTCGCTGATGTGAACCAGGCCGTCGCGATTACCGATGAAGTTCACGAAGGCGCCGAAATCGACAACCTTCACGACCTTGCCCGTATAGATCACGCCAACCTCAGGCTCCGCCACGATGCCGTTGATCCAGTCGATCGCGGCCTGGCTTGAATCGGCATCGACCGATGCGACCTTGATGGTCCCGTCGTCGGCGATATCGATCTTGGCGCCGGTGGTCTCACAAATCTCGCGAATCACCTTGCCGCCAGTGCCGATGACCTCACGGATCTTGTCCTTGGGAACGGTGATCATCGTGATACGCGGCGCATACGTGGCGACCGTCTCGCGCGAGGCACCTAGCGCCTTGCTCATCTCGCCGAGGATGTGCATGCGCCCGGCGCTCGCCTGCGCCAGAGCCACCTGCATGATGTCCTCGGTGATGCCGGTCACCTTGATGTCCATCTGCAGCGCCGTGATTCCCTGCTCGGTGCCGGCGACCTTGAAGTCCATATCGCCGAGATGATCCTCATCGCCGAGGATGTCCGAGAGCACCGCGTAGCCGTCCTCCTCGAGGATGAGACCCATGGCAATACCTGCGCAGGGCCGCCGGACCGGCACTGCGGCATCCATCAGCGACAGCGATGCGCCGCACACGGTGGCCATCGAGGAGGAGCCGTTCGATTCGGTAATCTCCGAGACGACGCGGACCGTGTAGGGAAACTCCTCCGCCGTAGGCATGAGGGGATGGAGCGCCCGCCAGGCGAGCTTGCCGTGGCCGATCTCGCGGCGGCCCGGGCCGGTCATGAACTTGGTCTCGCCGGTGGAATAGGGCGGGAAGTTGTAGTGCAACATGAAGTGCTCGCGGTACTCCCTGTCGAGCGCATCGACGATCTGCTCGTCCTCGCCGGTGCCCAACGTCGTGACCACGATGGCCTGGGTTTCGCCCCGGGTGAACACCGCGGCGCCGTGCGTGCGCGGAAAGGTGCCGACCTCGCAATGGATCGGCCGGACCGTTTTGGTGTCGCGGCCATCGATGCGTATGCCCCGGTCGAGAATGGTGCGCCGGACAATGTCCTTCTCGATCCCCTTGAGGGCATCCTTGACCGGACCCAGGTCTGCGTCCTCCTCGCCGAGCGTGGTCAGAACGCTGTCCTTGACCGCGGCGAGCTTGTCGACGCGCGCCTGCTTGACGGTTTCCTGATAGGCCGCACGGAGATCGGCCTCGGCCATCTCCCGAACGCGCCCCTTGAGCTCTTCCTCTTCCTCGCCCTCGGTGCGCGGCAGCTCCCAGGGCTCCTTGGCGCAGTCCTCGGCTAAATCGATGATCAGGTCGACGACCGGCTTGAAGGCGCGTTGCGCGAACATCACGGCCCCGAGCATGGTTTCCTCGCCGAGTTCCTGGGCCTCCGATTCGACCATGAGGACGGCCTCACCGGTGCCCGCCGCCACGAGATCGAGCTTACTCGACAGCAATTCGTCGAGCCGCGGGTTGAGCACGTACTCCCCGTCGATATAACCGACGCGGGCCGCGCCGATCGGTCCGAGGAACGGAATGCCCGAGATGGTCAACGCCGCCGAAGCGCCGATCAGGGCCGGCACGTCGGGGTTATTCTCGATGTCGTGCGAGAGAACCGTGCAGATGACCTGCGTTTCGTTATGGAATTCCTTGGCGAACAGCGGCCGGATCGGCCGGTCGATGAGGCGCGAAGTGAGGACCTCTTTTTCGGTCGGCCGGCCCTCGCGCTTGAAAAAACCACCGGGAATCTTGCCCGCGGAAAAGGTCTTCTCCTGATAGTTCACGGTGAGCGGGAAAAAATCGATGCCGACGCGGGCGGTTCTCTGGGCGACGGCGGTGCACAGCACCGAGGTGTCACCATATTGAACGAGAACCGCGCCATCGGCCTGGCGGGCCAACCGGCCCGTCTCCAGAATCAGCTTCCGTCCGCCCCACTCTAGTTCCTTGCGATGAATGTCAAACATTTTGTGTCAGTCCTTCTTCCGACAAGCGAGCCCCGCCTATCGGGCCTCGCCGGAGACAGCGATCTGTCTCTATCCGTTTCATTCCCGGGCGCGTCCTGCGAATCCCGGGTGCGTCTTTTATGCCTCCTTCCGTCAGCCCCAAAAGGGGCAACTCGTCATATGGCCACGATTGGGTGTCGCGCCCGGGTCGGCCAGCGATGCCCGGGGACGCCTCCGATGCGGCGTATCTTCACGTGCGCCAGACGACCGCGGCCAGCACTATTTGCGCAGCCCCAACCGGTCGATCACCTTGGTGTAGCGCTCGTCGCCGGTCCGCTTCAGATAATCCAGCAAGCGGCGGCGCCGGCTGACCATCATCAGCAGGCCGCGCCGCGAATGCACGTCCTTCTTGTGGGCTTTGAAATGCTCTGTGAGATTGTTGATGCGCTCAGTCAGGATGGCGACCTGCACCTCGGGTGAGCCGGTATCGCCGTCCCTGGTGGCGAACTCGCCAATGAGCTCGCCCTTGCGTGCAGCTGTGATCGACATCTGGTACTCCTTTGGTACGCCTTCGCTCAAAGATTGAACACCCGCCGCGCCCGCGCCTCGCCGTCCGAGACATCCGCCAGCGCGACAAGCTTGCCGGCGGCCATGGCGCGGACTTCACCTTGCGGAGTGTCGGCAACCTTAACGACCCCGCCATGGCGGAGCCGATCAGCCTGTTGGCCGGTCAAGGGCAGGGCCGGGATGTCGGCCAGCGCCGCCTCGACTGGCAACAGAAGGTCGTCGCGGCGCGCACTATGCCCGAGCGAGGTGAGATTATCCAGCGAAATCGCTTGGCTTTCATCGAAGGGCCCGGCCCGTGTGCGCCGGAGCCGCGCGATATGGCCACAGGTACCGAGCGCGCGGGCGAGATCGCGCGCCAGCGCACGAACGTAGGTCCCCTTGCCGCAGGTCACTTCCAACTCGGCAGTGTTCTCGTCGGGTCGGCGGATGAGCGCCAAATCGTCGATCATGACCGCCCGCGCCTCCAGTGCCGGGGAGGCCCCCTCGCGCGCCAGCTTGTAGGCGCGCTTGCCAGCCACCTTCACGGCCGAGTACACGGGCGGCACTTGGGATATAGGGCCAATGAAACGCGGCAAGGCCGCCACGATGGCCGCTTCGCTCGGCCGCGCCGCCGAGGTCCGCGCCACTTCGCCCTCGCGATCATCGGTCGTCCGTTCTTCTCCCCAGGCAACGGTAAAGCGGTAGATCTTGACGCCCTGCATCACCCAGGCGACCGTTTTGGTGGCCTCACCCAGGGCGATCGGCAGGACCCCCTCCGCCAGCGGATCGAGGGTGCCGCTGTGGCCGGCCTTCTGCGTATCGAGGGTGCGTTTGACGCGCGCTACGGCGCCCGCCGAGGTCACGCCCATCGGCTTGTCGATCACGAGCCAACCGTGGAGCGCCAGCCCCCTACGGCCCATTGCGCGAGCCTTGTGGTTCATCGTCGCCACGCTCGGCCGGCGCCTTGAGATCGCGGGCCACCTCGGGCCGGCGCAGAATATCGTCGATCTGCTCGGCATAGGCGAAACTCTGATCGAGACGGAACTCGAGCTCCGGCGTGAACTTGAGCTTCACCCGCTGCCCGAGCTGGCTGCGCAGATAGGGCGCGCACCGCATCAGTCCGTCGAGAATCGGCCCGGCGTCGACCTCGCCGAGCGGCGTCACATAGGCAGTGGCACTTTTGAGGTCGGGGCTCACCCTGACCTCGGTCACGGTGATCGACGCGCCGGCGAGGTCGGGATCGCGCAGATCCCCGCGGATGAAAATTTCGGCTAGCGCATGACGCAGCGCCTCGCCCACCCGCAACGGGCGCTGACCGGCTCTGGGCCTATCTTGTCTCGACATGGGTGAGCCTCGTGCCCCAGCACCCTTGTTGGGTCAGGCGAAGCGCGCCAACAGCACTGCTGAACGAAGGACGGATACGGCCCGAGTCGCGCTTCGCGGCTTAGGCCGCGGCGTCACAGCGTCCGTGCGACCTCCTCGATCTCGAACGCTTCGAGGACATCGCCCACTTGAAGATCCTGGTAGTTCTCAATGCCAATGCCGCACTCGGTGCCATCACGAACTTCCCGCACGTCATCCTTGAAGCGTCGGAGCGTCCCGAGCCGGCCTTCGTACACGACCATATTGTCTCTCAGCAACCGGACCTGGGAGCCGCGGCGGATCGTCCCCTCGGTCACCCGGCACCCGGCCACCTTGCCGGTCTTGCCGATGCTGAAGACTTCGAGGATCTCCGCGTTGCCGAGGAACTGCTCCTTGAGCAACGGCGACAGCATTCCCGACAGCATCGCTTTGATATCGTCAGTGAGCTCGTAAATGACCGAGTAATAGCTGAGGGTGACGTTGTCGCGCTTGGCGATCGCCCGTGCCTTCGCATCGGCCCGCACGTTGAAGCCGATGACCAGCGCATCGGAGGCGCGCGCGAGCACGACATCGGATTCGTTGATGCCGCCCACGCCGGCATGCAACACCCGGACCGCCACCTCTTCGTTGGCGAAGGCGCCAAGCGCCGACACGATGGCCTCGAGCGAGCCATGCACGTCCGCCTTGATCACCGCTGGCAGCTCCTTGGCCTCGCCCTGTTCGATCTTGGAGAACATCTGATCGAGCGTGCTTTGACCCACCGTAGTGGCCAGCGCGTCGCGCGCGATTTGCTGGCGGAAATCCGTGACTTGGCGCGCCCGGTTCTCACTATCCACCACAACGATCTCATCGCCGGCCTCGGGCACGCCATTCAGCCCGAGGACCTCGACGGGCATCGACGGGCCGGCCTCATCGAGGTTCTGGCCCCGACCATCGACGAGCGCACGCACCCGGCCCCATTCGCTGCCCACCACGACGATGTCACCGACCTGGAGCGAGCCGCGCCGCACCAGCACGGTCGCGATGGGGCCGCGCCCGCGATCGAGCTTGGCCTCAATCACCAGGCCCTCGGCGGCACGAGCGGGGTTGGCCCTGAGCTCGAGGATCTCCGCTTGCAAGAGAATCGCCTCTTCGAGCCTGTCGAGATTGGTTTTCTCCTTGGCCGAGACTTCGACGCACAGGATATCGCCGCCGAGCTCCTCGGCGACCAGCTCGTGCGAAAGAAGCTCCTGGCGCACCCGGTTGGGATCGGCATCCGCTTTGTCGATCTTGTTGATCGCGACGAGGATCGGCACCCCCGCGGCCTTGGCGTGATCGATCGCCTCGACGGTCTGCGGCATGATCCCATCGTCCGCCGCCACCACCAGCACGACGAGGTCGGTGACATGCGCGCCACGCGCACGCATCGCCGTGAACGCTTCGTGACCCGGGGTATCGATAAAGGTGATCGTGCCGCCCGCCGCCGTCTCGATCTGATAGGCCCCGATATGCTGCGTGATCCCGCCGCTTTCGCTCCCTGCCACGTCGGTTTCGCGGATCGCATCGAGCAGCGAGGTCTTGCCGTGGTCGACGTGACCCATCACGGTGACCACGGGCGGGCGCGTCTGCAGCGTCTCTGCCTCGTCGGCCTCGCCCTTGAGACCGATTTCCACGTCGGCGGCGCTCACCCGCTTGATCCGATGACCGAACTCGGCGACGACCAGCTCGGCGGTGTCGCCTTCGATCGCCTGATTGATGGTCGCCATCACGCCCATATTCATGAGGGACTTGACGACATCGACGCTGCGCTCCGCCATGCGGTTGGCAAGGTCCTGCACCGTGATGCTTTCCGGGATGGTTACCTCGCGCACAACCTTGGACGGCGGCTCGAGCGCGGCCCTCTTCTCCCGCTCGCGCGCCCGGCGCACCGAGGCCAGACTGCGCACCCGCTCGGTTTCATCGAGCGCCCGCGCGACCGTCAGCTTGTTGCTGCGCCGGCGCGGTTGACCGCGGCGCGCCAACGGGCGCGGCGGGGGTCGGCCGGGGCGCCGCGCGCGGGGGCGCTCCGGTTCCTCTGGCTCGACCTCGGCGGTCGCGTCCGGCAGGCGCTCGGCGGCTTGCGCCTCGGCCTTGCGGCGGGTCTCTTCCTCTTCGCGCTTGCGCTCTTCTTCGCTTTCGACGCGCTTGGTCGCAGCATCGAGCTCGGCAGCAAGCCGCTGTTCCTCTTCGTGGCGGCGTTCCTCGGCGACCTTGGCGTGCTCGCGTGCCTCGAGATCCGCCAGTTTGGCGCCCTCGAGCGCCTTCGCGCGGGCCTGCTTCTCGTCCTCGGTGAGGTCGCGGAGAATGATGCGCCCGCGAGCCGGCTGTTCGGCGCTGCCTTCGATCGCTGCGTCGGCGCCGACGTCGATCGCCGACACCAACTGCTCTTCGACGTGCGGCGTGGCCGGCTCGGCCACCTCTTTCGGCTTGGTCGCACGCCGGGGCGCAGCTGCCTTCGCCGCCGTCGCCCGCGACACTGACCTCTTCTTCTTGACCTCGACGGTGACGGCCTTGGAGCGGCCGTGCGAAAAGCTCTGGCGCACCTGACCGGCCTCGACGGCCTTGCGACCTTCGAGCTTGCCGGGCTTTCTCAGGCTCAGCTTTCGCTCTTCCGGTTTTTGTGTCTCGCTCATCGAATCCCGATCACGCGGAAGGGCCTGATTCGCCATTCTCAGGCGTCTGATCAGCCCTCCGAAATCCCTCGAGCCGCGTCACCTCCGCCAGGAGGTGCTCGGCGATCCCGCCCGGCGTCAGCGCAGCATGTACCACATTTCCGCGCCCCAATGCTAAACCCAATTCGGCCCGGGAAAACAGCCCAACAACGGGAACGCGGGGGCCCTTCGCCGGTGGCGCCAGACGATTGCCGGGGGCGCCATCGGCCGCTTCCAGCAGGACCGCTGCACGCCTGTGCCGTAGCGCTTGGCGAACCCGTTCGGCGCCACTGACGACTTGGCTGGCACGCCGGGCCAGTCCGACGAGATCGAGGCAGCGTGCGACGAGCAGGGCCTCGATGCGATCGGCCAGGTTCTCGTCGATCTCGACATTGCGCCGCGCCGCACGGGCGAACGCGCCTTTTTGCACCGCCTTGGCCAAAACCTCGCGTGAGGCGCTCAGCCACACCCCCCGGCCGGGCAGTTTGGCGGCGACATCGGGCACCACGCGATTCTCAGGGTCGACGACGAAGCGAAGCAACAGCGCCGGATCCCTGATCTCCCCGGTGACGATGCAGCGCCGGCGGCTCTCCATAGCGCCGTCTTGCTCCGATCACCGGGCTGCACGAGGCGACGGGCTCTACGACGGCTCGTCACGCGCCGCCGGGGCCTCGTCGCTGATATCCGTTTCAGCCGCCGCCTCGGCGTCCTCCTTGGCCTCCTCTGCGGCGTCCTCCTTGGCCTCCTCTGCGGCCTCCTCCTTGGCCTCCTCTGCGGCCTCCTCTGTGGCCTCCTCCTCGCCAACGCCGTCATCCGCCGCCGCTTCGGCCTCGTCCTCGTCCTCAAACCAGTGCGCACGCGCGGCCATGATGATCGTATTGGCCTCGTCCTCAATCAGGCCCTGTTCGGGCAAGAGCTCCATCAACTCGTCGTTGGCCAACTCGGCCAGATCATCGCGCGTCTTGATCCCGGCGTTGCCAAGCGTAACCAGCATGGCCGGAGCGAGCCCGGACACTTCGGCCATCTCATCGGTGACGCCGAGCGCGCGGCGCTCCTCGGTGAGGCGGTTGTTGAGCTCGACGAGATAGCCCCCGGCGCGCTCACGCAGCTCAGCGCCGAGCGTCTCATCGAACCCTTCGATCGCCGCGAGCTCCTCGATTGGCACGTAGGCGACCTCCTCGACCGCCGAGAAACCCTCGGACACCAGCAGCTGGGCGATCACCTCGTCGACATCGAGGGTATCGATGAACATTTGGCTGCGCTGGCGGAACTCCTCCTGCCGCCGCTCCGATTCCTCGGCCTCGGTGAGGATGTCGATGTCCCAGCCGGTCAGCTGCGAGGCCAACCGGACGTTTTGCCCGCGCCGGCCGATGGCCAGGCTCAGTTGTTCGTCGGGCACCACCACCTCGATGCGCATTGCCTCCTCGTCGAGCACCACCTTGGCCACCTCGGCGGGGGCCAGCGCGTTGACGATGAAGGTCGCGGCATCGGGCGACCACTGGATGATGTCGATCTTCTCGCCCTGCAACTCGTTGACCACGGCCTGCACGCGACTGCCGCGCATGCCGACGCAGGCGCCGACCGGATCGATGCTTGAATCATTCGAAAACACGCCGATCTTGGCTCGGCTCCCGGGATCGCGCGCCACCGACTTGATCTCGATGATGCTGTCGTAGACCTCCGGGACTTCCTGGGCGAACAACTTGGACATGAACTGTGGGTGGGTGCGCGACAGGAAGATCTGCGGCCCCCGGATCTCGCGCCTGACGTCGTAGATGTACCCCCGCACGCGATCGCCAGGCCGGTAGTTCTCGCGCGGCAGCAGCTCGTCACGCCGGATCACCGCCTCGCCCCGCCCGAGATCGACGGTGACGTTGCCGTATTCGACGCGCTTCACCAGGCCGTTGGCGAGTTCGCTGATCCGGTCCTTGTATTCCTGGTACTGGCGCTCTCGCTCGGCATCGCGCACCTTCTGGACGATGACCTGCTTCGCGGTCTGCGCGGCGATGCGGCCGAAATCAATCGCCGGCAACGCTTCGGCGAGGATATCACCGAGTTGCGCGTCCGGATTGCGATCGCGCGCCTCGTCGAGCGTGATCTGGCGCGCATCGAACTCGATCTCGTCGCAAACCTCGAGACAACGGAACAGGCGGATCTCTCCAGTTCGGTCATTGATCTCGGCACGAATGTCGTTCTCCGCCCCATATTTGGAGCGCGCCGCCTTCTGAATGGCTTCCTCGAGCGCTGCGATCACGGTTTCGCGCTCGATTCCCTTCTCACGCGCCACCGCATCGGCGACGTGCAGCAATTCCAGCCTGTTCAGACTGCCCGGTTCTTCCGGTTCGGTCGTCGTCATCTATCGGTCCTCGTGTTTCCGTCGCCGGTCTTCCCGCTTCAGGCTTTCAGCGATCAACGCGTCGGTCAGGACGAGCTGTGCGGTCGCGATATCGTCGAAGGCGATGGCGAGCACCTCGCCATCCACCGCCATATGAACTCCGTCTCCCGCGGCATGCAGCAACGTGCCGCGAAAGCGCCGGCGTCCGCCGAGCGAGCGGGCCGTCTCGATCTTCGCCTCATGGCCGGCGAAGCGGTCAAAATCCTCCGGGCGAACGAGCGGGCGCTCGATCCCCGGCGAGCTCACCTCGAGTACGTATTCGCCCTTGATCGGATCCTCAACATCGAGGAGGGCCGACACGTGACGGCTGATTTCGGCACAGTCGTCGATGGTCACCTCGTCGCCCCCAACATGCTCGACCATGATCTGCAACGTCGGTCGCCCTCTGCCCGTGAGGCGAACGCGAACAAGGCGGTAGCCGGTTGCCTCCAGGCTCGACGCGAGGAGCCGGTCGATCCGCTCCGCCGCCGGTTGCGCTGCTCCGGTCTGCCGCACGCTCGTCACCGCCGAAGATCCGATCATCGACAACAAAAAAGTGGGCTGCCGCCCACCCTGAATGCCCTGCCTGAATGAAAGGTCAGGCTCCAAGTTATGTCTTATCGAACCTGATATTAGAGCGATCGGCGAGCTCTTCAAGACCTTTTTCGCCGTCCGGCCATACCGACCCGGCTCCTAGCGCGGCGGCTCGCCACGGCGCGCAAACCTGAGGAAGGTGCTGCGCCGGCCTTCACCTCGGGTCCGACGTTCATAGCGCGTCTCCGGCCAGTCTGCCGGCCGGGTGCGCCAATCGGCCGGGCGGCGCACCAGCCAAGCAAAGGCGCCATGGTCGAGCAGGTGACCGAGCGCCCAGCGGCAATAATCATCATGGTCGGTGGCCAAGCGGAACTCGGCGCCGCCTTTCATGACGCGGGCGAGCTCGTCGAGCAACGCCGGCTGCACGAAGCGGCGCTTGTGATGGCGGCGCTTGGGCCAGGGATCGGGGAACAACAGGAAGACGCGGCCGAGGCACGCGTCGGGCAGCCTGTGGATCAGGAGCCGGGCGTCATCGGTGAAAATGCGGATGTTGGTCAGGCGCTCCTGATCGACATACCGCACCAGGCTGGCCACACCATTGGTATAGGGCTCGCAACCAATACACGCCACGGTGGGGTTGGCGCGGGCCTGTTGGCTGAGATGTTCGCCCGCGCCGAAGCCGATTTCGAGCCAAACATCCGTAGGCGCAAATGCAAGCGCGCTCGCTGGATCGAACGTCGCCTGGTCGCCCTCCGGGAGCTCGATGGCCAGGGTGGGCAGATGGGCCTTGAGGAGCGTTTCGCGGCCTTTGCGCAGCCGATGCCCGCGGCGACGGCCGTAGAGGTTGCGGCGCTCGGGCGTGGGGACTCGGGCCATGCACGGCACCGCCTCAGACCAATGCGGACCTCAACTCATCAACCAGATCGAGCCGCTCCCAGGAAAAGCCCCCGTCGGGCTCGGGCTCACGGCCGAAATGGCCGTAGGCGGCGGTGCGCGCGTAGATCGGCCGGTTCAACCCGAGATGCTCGCGAATGCCCCGCGGGCTCAGGTCCATCACCTCGCCGAGAATCTCCTCCAAGCGCGACTCGGCAACCTCGCCGGTGCCATGGAGATTGACATAGAGCGACAACGGCTTCGAAACCCCGATCGCGTACGACAACTGAATGGTGCAACGCTCCGCGAGCCCCGCCGCCACCACGTTCTTGGCCAAATACCGCACGGCGTAGGCGGCCGAGCGATCGACCTTCGAGGGATCCTTGCCCGAGAACGCGCCGCCGCCATGGGGTGCGGCGCCACCGTAAGTATCGACGATGATCTTGCGCCCGGTGACGCCGGTGTCGCCATCGGGCCCGCCGATCACGAACCGGCCGGTGGGATTGACGTAAAAATTCTCCTCCCCGCACATCCAGCCATCGGGCAAGACATTGATGACGTGAGGGCGAACGATCTCGCGCACGTCATCGGAATCAAGGCCGGCAGCGTGCTGGGTGGAAACCACGATGGAGGTCGCCCGCACGGGCTGGCCGCCCTCGTATTGCAGCGTCACTTGGCTCTTGGCGTCGGGCCCGAGCGCGGGCTCGGCCCCGGAATGACGCGCCTCGGCGAGGGAGCGAAGAATATTGTGGGCGTAGTAGATGGGCGCCGGCATCAACGCGCCGGTCTCGCGGCAGGCGTAGCCGAACATGATGCCCTGATCCCCGGCGCCCTCGTCCTTGTTGCCGCTGGCATCGACGCCGGCGGCGATGTCCGGCGATTGGGGATGCACGTAAACCTCGAGCGTCGCCTTCCGCCAATGAAAGCGTTCTTGCTCGTAACCGATTTGCCTGACGCAGGCGCGCGCCACATCCTCCATGTCTTGTTGCGTGATCGTATCGGGACCGCGCACCTCACCCGCGAGGACGATCCGGTTGGTCGTCGTCATGGTCTCGACCGCCACCCGGGCTTCGGGTTCGGCAGTCAGATACATATCGACAATGGCATCCGAGATGCGGTCGCAAATCTTGTCGGGGTGACCTTCGGAAACGGATTCGCTGGTGAACAGGTAGTTAGACCTTGGCACGCCTTCGTCTCCGTGCTGCTGGATTCTCTCGGCACCGGCTTTGACGAGCCCCGAGCACGGCACCGGCACCCTGCGTCTCGCTGATATTCGGTCGTCGCGAGCCGGCCCCGGCACGGCGCGAAAGGCGCTGACAAGCTGACACGCGCGCAAGGACAGGGGTTACTTGTCAGGCTTTCCCGCGCCGGTCAAGTGTTTGATCGAGACTCCAGAAATGCGGACGTCCCGGTTGGGCCAGGGCCCCGGCCGGCGTCAGGAGCTGCGCGCGGCCCCTCCCGACGCGATCGCCTTGACGAGGTCGAAAACGCGATTGCGGACCTTGGGATCCTCGATGCGATAGTACGCGCGCACCAATTCGAGGGTCTCGCGCCGGGTCAGCTGGCCCTGCTCGAAGGGCCGGGCCGGCGGTTCGCTCAAACCGCGCACGCCTGCGGCCTCGGCAGGCATGCTTTCGAAGAAGAACGAGATCGGCACGTCGAGGATGCGGCTGAACTGATAAAGCCGGCTCGCGCCGATACGGTTGATGCCGCGCTCGTATTTCTGAATCTGCTGAAAGGTGAGCTCCACCGCGTCGGCCAGCTTCTCCTGGCTCATGCCGAGCAAGGTGCGGCGCAAGCGAACCCGGCTGCCCACATGGGTATCGACCGAGTTCGGTTTACAGGGAGAGCCCCTTGCTGACTTCGCCACGAGAATCCGACCTCATTCCCTTTGGCGCGCCGGTGGCGGCCACCGCCTCAACCCGCGCCACAGGCCAAGTTCATGCCCGAACGTGGTTCGACAAAGGAGCGAACGGGAGCATTCCTCTTGCGGCATGCGAAGCGACGGGATGACCTCTGGATGCGCCGATCGAGTTATCGATCAATAATCAAAACAAGAAACGATGTCAATTGCAGTATCAGTAAACAATTCCTAAAATTTTTGCTAATTTTATAGGCAAAATACATCTACCCCACGCAAGTCAAAACGCCACTACAGCTTGAAGATGAGTAAATCTCGCGTAATACTAGAACACGACTCATTGGGAACGGCTCAATAGCTCATCGAAGCGCGGCTTCCAATCGTCGTAGCTGGCGACGTAGTTGTAGCCGCACACGTGCCGGATGGACCGGCCCTGAAGAGACGGCCGAGTTTAACTCCCGCCTCACGCGTGCGCGCGCCGTCCCCGTGGGGGTTGAACTGCATCTCCTCGGTATGCGTGAAGACGAGATCACAGACGAGCAGGGCATCGTCGAACAAGTAAACGGTAAATCCAGGGCTGTGGCCGTTGATGTGGTGCGCGGTGATTCCGTCGCCGCTGAAATCGCCGTCGAACCGGCGGTCGAAGGGAAACGGCGGCGCGAGCGGATGTTCGGAATCGAGCCTGTGGATCCGCACCAAAGCGCTCGCGGTATTGATTCGACGCGCCGAGAAAATCGGGATGGGTGAAGCTGATGACGTCGGCGCGCGGCAGGTTTCGATCGAACGATGACAGGCAATCGATCCAATACACCTTGGTGCCGGTCTCGATACGATAGGCGGCATGCTCGATACCGAGCTTCGGCACGGAATTGAGCCGGGTAATGCGGTCCGTGACCGGAGCACCCTCGACCGCGTAACGGCGCGAGCACACCTCGGACGACACGATCGCCTCACGGCCAGCGCCGCAGAACGGACACGAATCGGGGCACTCCCCAATCATGTTGTAACCGCATGTAATGCAGACGTGTTGCTGTTGCATGGCCATTCGCCCCACGCTTCGCGAGCGCGGCCCCGCCGGCTCTGCTTGTCCGCTCCCAGTCGCAACGTTAGCTCAAGCAGCCCCGCCGGCCAAACGCTCTTGCCGATCTCCCGTGTCGAACCGGCTTCTCTTTTCAAAAGCGCTGGCGCGGGGTCCATGCCACCTTCAACCCACGATTGATATAGCCTCGAAACATGAACCACCACGATACTGCACTATCGCATCTATACAAGCAGAACGTGTATTTTTGCAGCATGACGTCGAATTACCGGGTGGTGATAATCGCTTGAATGGCGAAGCAACACGACATCCTGCGCCCGGTCCGCGCCGAGATCAGAGGCTGGCTTCAGCGCGTCCTGAAGGAGATCGGATGGTCCGCCGATCGATGGGCCCGAGCCGCCGCCACCTCGGCCACCAACATCACCCGGCCGCTCCATAGCGAACACGCGGCCCTGCCCAGCCTCCGTACGATCGCCGCCCTGGAGTCCGTGTTGCCGCCGCGCTTGCGGTGGCGGGCCGAGGCGGGCCGCGATCTGGCCGCCTCTCCCTCCGCCGCGGCCGAGACGCCGTTCGATCCCGCCATCCACCACATCAATTTCGCCGAGGCCCTGAAGTTAATTTCGCCGAGGCCCTGAAGTTCGCCCGCACCCGGCCGCCGGCCGCAGCGGCCCAAGCCATCGCCGAGAAAGCGGGCATCCCGCTCGCCCGCTACGAGCGCCTCGAGCGCGCCGAGAGCGAGCCCACCCTCGAGGACCTCGTGCATTTGGCGCGGGCGCTCGAGACCTCGCTCGACTTTCTCGTGCTCGGCGCCCTGCCGCCCTCGGCGCCGGCGCTGGACGAGACCCTGCGGCGCGGGCCGCAGACCATCCACGAAGGCGAGGATCCCGGGCGCGAGGACGATTGGTCTTAGCAGCCCGTTGATTAAGTCGGCGCCGTCTGATTCTCTGGTTCCCTGATTTGCAGGGGGATTTGCCGATGGCGATGGGACGGCAGAAGGATGGTCAGGGGGACCTGATGGTGAGCTGGTCGGAGATGCCGCGCTCTCCGGGTCATGTGTTTTATGACCGCTTGCAGTCGGTGCTGATCGAGGGCGGCTTCGACGCCTTTGCCGAGGCGAGCTGCCGGCCTTATTACGCGGTCCGGATGGGCGCGCCCTCGGTGCCGCCCGGGCGCTATTTCCGGATGCACCTGGTGGGCTACTTTGAGGGCATCGACAGCGAGCGCGGTCTGGAGTGGCGCTGCTCGGACTCGCTTTCGCTGCGGGCGTTCCTGCGACTGGGGAGCCGTGATCGGGTACCGGACCATTCCTGGCTGTCACGGAGCCGCACGCGCCTGCCCCATGAAGTCCACGCGGCGGTCTTCGACTGGGTTCTGGTGCTGATCGCCGAGGCGGGGCTGATCAAGGGCGAGCGCATCGGCGTCGATGCCTCGACCATGGAGGCCAACGCGGCGCTGCGGAACATCGTGCGGCGCGACAACGGCGAAGGCTACCGGGAGATGCTGGAGCGCCTGGCCCGGGAAAGCGGCGTCGAGACACCCACGGCCGAGGACCTGGCGCCTCTGGACCGGAAGCGCAAGGGCAAGAAGCTTTCCAACACGGATTGGGTTTCGAAGAGCGACCCCGAGGCCAAGATCGCCAAGATGAAGGACGGCACGACGCATCTGGCCTACAAGCCCGAGCACGCGGTGGATCTGGACACCGGCGCGGTGGTGGCGGCCGAGCTGCACCCGGCCGATGAGGGCGACACCACGACGCTTTCCAAGACCCTGGCGAAGGCCGAGGCAAACCTCGAGGCGGTGGATGCGGCACCGACATCGGAGGACCCGGCCGAATGCGTCGCCGACAAAGGTTATCACTCACGGGCGGTCTTGAGGGCTCTGAACGACAGTCCCTGGAAGACCAGGATCGCGGCGCCCAAGCAGACCGGCTTTTCGCGCTGGCACGGTGATGAGGCGGCGCGGCGCGCGGTCACCAATAACCGTGCGCGGCTCAAGTCCGGGGTCGCCCGCGAGGCCTTCAAGCTGCGCGCCGAGATCGTCGAGCGCTGCTTTGCCCACAACCTCGATCGTGGCGGCATGCGACGAACCTGGCTGCGCGGGCGAGAGAATGTGCACAAGCGATACCTGCTCCACGTCGCCGGCCACAATCTATCGTTACTGATGCGCCAGCTCATCGGCGCCGGCACCCCGCGGGAGGCCGTGGCGGGCGGATATGGCGGTATTTTCGTTCTGCTCACGCCCACCGGGGCCATGCTGGTGGCACGGGGGGGCTCGCAAAGCGGCCAGACGGCTTTCGCCGCCGCATTCCTCATCTGGGAGTGAGAGCCGGAAAAAGCCACTTAATCAACGGGCTGTTAGCAGCCCGTTGATTAAGTCGGCGCCGTCTGATTCTCTGGTTCCCTGATTTGCAGGGGGATTTGCCGATGGCGATGGGACGGCAGAAGGATGGTCAGGGGGACCTGATGGTGAGCTGGTCGGAGATGCCGCGCTCTCCGGGTCATGTGTTTTATGACCGCTTGCAGTCGGTGCTGATCGAGGGCGGCTTCGACGCCTTTGCCGAGGCGAGCTGCCGGCCTTATTACGCGGCCCGGATGGGCGCGCCCTCGGTGCCGCCCGGGCGCTATTTCCGGATGCACCTGGTGGGCTACTTTGAGGGCATCGACAGCGAGCGCGGTCTGGAGTGGCGCTGCTCGGACTCGCTTTCGCTGCGGGCGTTCCTGCGACTGGGGAGCCGTGATCGGGTACCGGACCATTCCTGGCTGTCACGGAGCCGCACGCGCCTGCCCCATGAAGTCCACGCGGCGGTCTTCGACTGGGTTCTGGTGCTGATCGCCGAGGCGGGGCTGATCAAGGGCGAGCGCATCGGCGTCGATGCCTCGACCATGGAGGCCAACGCGGCGCTGCGGAACATCGTGCGGCGCGACAACGGCGAAGGCTACCGGGAGATGCTGGAGCGCCTGGCCCGGGAAAGCGGGGTCGAGACACCCACGGCCGAGGACCTGGCGCGTCTGGACCGGAAGCGCAAGGGCAAGAAGTGTCAACGGCGGAGCAAAATTAGTCCACCCGGGCGGAGTAAAACTAGTCCACTTAACGTTATGCGGTACGCGGTGTTGGGGGGTTGTCCCGGTAGTCCATAGGAGGGACCCGCGCTGCTTCGTGTAGCGCTTGCGTTACGCGGAGCGAAGCAGCGTGGGAGGTTCCTGTGGACCCACCGGGTCAACCATTGCACCGGCGGTTAAGCAGGTATTTTGGGGAATTTCCGCCGTTTTTGGCTTTGGTTGAGACGATAGCTCTCGCCGTTCATTTCCAGGATATGGACATGGTGGGTGAGGCGGTCCAGCAAAGCCCCGGTCAGGCGTTCCGAGCCGAATATCTCCGTCCACTCATCGAACGGCAAGTTGGAGGTCACCAGGATCGAGCCCCGCTCGTAGCGCTGGCTGAAGACTTCGAACAGCAGCTCGGCGCCGGTCTTCGAGAGCGGCACGAAGCCGAGTTCGTCGATGATCAGAAGGTGATACTTTGCCAGTTGCTTCTGCAGGCGCAACAGGCGTTTTTCATCCCTGGCCTCCATCAGTTCATGAACCAGGGCAGCGGCCGTGAGGAAGCCGACGGAGAGCCCCTTTTGGCAGGCCGCCAGACCGAGACCGAGGGCGATATGGGTCTTGCCGGTTCCGCTGTTGCCGAGCGCGATGATATTCTCACGACGCTCGACGTATTCGCATCGCGCCAACTCCAGAACCAGCATCTTGTTGAGCGATGCGATGGCCTTGAAGTCGAAGCTGTCGAGGCTTTTGACGGCGGGGAACCTGGCCTGTCTGATCCGCCGCTCGACCATGCGGCGCTCACGGTCGATCAGTTCCAACTCGGTCAGACGGACAAGATACCGCACATGGTCGGCGCCCTCGGTGGCGCATTGGCGGGCCAGCTTGTCGTATTCGCGCAGGAACGTCGGCAGTTTCAGGGTCTTGAGGTGATGGGCCAGCAACACTTGCGGCGTATCGGTCATGACGCGCCTCCACCCAACAAGCTCATATAACTGGCGGCGGCCGTGGTCGCCACGTTGGCCCGAGGCAGGTAGGGATAGATATCCAGGTCGAGTTTGGGCGGGCGTCGCTCGATACGGCACAGCACAAGGTGTTTGACGGCGTCGTAGCCGATCGCACCCAGGCGCAGGGCGTCCTTCACCGCGCCGTGAAGCACCTCGAGATCGAAGGTCTCCAGAAGCCGAAGGACCTGGACGTATTCCCGCTTGCCGGCCTTGCCCATGCGCGCCTCCAGGAGACGGCGCAGGGTTGGGAAGGCATCAGGCAGTTCCCATCCGGCTAGCGGCGCGGCCTGATCCAGGGCGCCGATCTTGTGCTCCAGCAAAGGCAGGTAGTGGATCGGATCGAAGACCATATCTTCCCGGTCGTAGGAACGGGGGTGTCGGGCAATGATCCCGGCGCCGCAACCGATAACCACCTCGTGGACATAGCCACGGATCCAGACTTCCTGATGGCCGTAGGCGACGGGCACGGAATAGTCATTCGTCCGGTAGCGCACCAGGGACAGCGAGTTGACCCGCGTGCCCTGCTTGTCGCACGAGTCGAACGGTGCCGGCAGTGGCCTCTTCAACGCTTCGCGGTCACGCACAAACCGTTCGCCGATGCTCTCGCGGTGGCCGCGCAGGACGTTGCCTTGCCGGTTGCGGCATTGCTCTTCCAGGTGGCCATTGAAGGCGTCCCAGCTCGCGAACCGGGGAAGCGGCGTCATGAAGTTCCGCCGGGCATAGCCGACCACCCCCTCCACATTGCCTTTGTCGTTACCCTTGCCGGGACGGCCGTAGCGGTCCTCGAAGAGGTAATGGGACTGCAGCCCGCTGAACGGCCGCGTTCGTTGCCGCGTGCCATCTGACAAGATGCGCGACACCAGACACTTGTCGTTGTCGTAAAGAATCGATTGGGGAACGCCGCCGAAAAAAACAAAGGCTCTGTTGTGCCCGTCCAGCCAGGCCTCCGTCGTCGCCGCCGGGTAGGCCGCAACGAAGCAGGCATCGCTGTGGGGAAGTGTCATGACGAAAAAATGCGCCCGATACTTGACGCCGGCGATGATCGCATCCGCCTCGCCAAAGTCCGCTTGAGCATGGCCCGGAGGATGTGACAACGGCACAAACATCTCACGCCGACGAAGGCGCCGTTCCCGAACGTAATCCTTCACGATGGTCTCTTTGCCCGTGAAGCCATGTTCGTCGCGAAGGCGCTCGAATATACGCTTCGCCGTGTGGTGCTGCTCACGGTGAACCGTTCGGTCCTCCTCCAGAATACGGTCGATGATATCCGTGAAGGGGGCCAGTTTCGGGCGTTTCGGTGGCTGGCGTCGCCGATATCCCGGCGGTTCCGAATGCCGCAGCATCTTCCTCACCGTCTCGCGCGCAATGCCAAACCGACTTGCCGCCTCTCGCTGGCTCAGACCATCAACATGGCAGGCCAGCCGAACGCGCAGATATAGGTCCACGGTGTACATCCTCCCGCCTTCCATCTCAAAAAAGATCGAAGGCTACAGGTGGCAGAGTTTTACTCCGCCCGCGGCTGGGAAATCCCGCCGCTTCCGTGGACTAATTTGTCACCGCCGCTCTCACGTATGGGTGCTGGTTCGGTCGCTTGACGACTGAAAGTTCGTGGAAATGCCGCGGCGGTTTCTGCCGACGCCCATGACTTGACATCCCCTCGCCGCAACAGCTTCAAAACGACTATGGCGCCAAAAATTCCATGGACGACACAAACAACTTCGCCAAAGCGGGTCTTGGTGGAGCCGATTGACGGCGCCCTGCGCGACGCTGCAGTTCTGGCATGAAATGAACGCATCGCGTCACGCGCTATGCGAACGTCTCGGTGCTGGTGGTGCGCTGAGCCGCTCCCTGCGGACGGCCGCCGCGTGACGCGGGCCTAGTTCGTCTTTGCAACCTGCTCGAGATAGGCGGCCACATCCTGGCGTTGCGGCAGGCTCTTTAGCTTGAAGAGCATCTTGTTCTTGACCTTCTTCGCGCCGAGATAGTCCTTGAGGAACTCCTTCGGGTTCTCGAGATAGGCGATGATGTTCTCGGCCGTCCACACCAGCCCCTTCTCGGCCGCCGCCTTGACGGAGGAGGAATACCTGAACTTGGCGACGATGCCGGCCGGGCGGCCGACCACGCCGAACAAGCTCGGCCCCACCTTGTTCTTGCCCTCCTGGATGGTGTGGCAGGCCTTGCACTTTTTGAAAACTTTTTCGCCCGCCGCGGCATCGCCCGCCGCCGCGGGACTGCCGGTAAGGGCGAGGCACAGCGCCGCGGCGACCATGAGCACCACACTTCGGGCCATGTGCGCTCGCCGCGCACGTCGTTGAGTGTGGTCCCTCACCGCAGGCAGCCCAAATCGCGCCCGTCTGCGCGCTCTGCCGCGCCTGCTTGCGGCGTCGCGCCTGTGGGCTGGTCGGCTCCCAAATTCGTATCGCTCATGGCGCGCCGCCTCGTTCCATTATCACCCGGCCGGGCCATCGAGGCGGTCCCGCACCAGGGCTCTGGACCAGGATTTCCTCGCTGGTTTCTCCCAAGCACCGAATACGGTAGCACCATTGCGTGTTGATCGAAAGTGTGAGCCTACAACCCAAATCGGGGACTTCGGATAAGGAGCTCGGTGCGTCAGAGACCCCGCCGGGGTGCAATCCGGTATCTGATGACGCTCGTTCGGCAAGCGTCGAAAGCCCGGCACCCGCCGGTTCAACCCTGCCGCGGCGATGACACCGGGCGTCATGTCGCTCAGGCCGTGGGCTCGATGGTCGAGATCACGCGGCCAACACCCTCACGTGGTCCGTCACCGCGGTGTGGAGGGAAACCAACCGAATTGGAATTGAACGCTACTCCTTGCAACCTGCAAAGCATTACTTTCAGGCCAACACCCGCCTATTAAAAAACGCTTGCCTATCCGGTTTACACCCACACCCACTAGGGCTAGAATGGGCGCAAACCGGATATAGGGGAGCGCGCCATGGATGTTCTCGACCGCGCCGATCTCCCATTCCCGCATTCGCTACCCGAGTTCCAGCGACTTTTCCCCGATGATGCGGCCTGCGCCGCCTACTTGGAGAAAGCCCGCTGGGGAGACGGCTTTGCCTGCCCGCACTGCGGCACGGCGGGAGAGCCGTTCCACTTTGAAAACCGCCCTGGCGTCCTGCGCTGCCGCAAGTGCCGCCAGAACACCGGGCTGACGGTGGGAACAGTGATGGAGCGTAGCCACACTCCGCTGAACGTCTGGTTCTGGGCCGCTTATCTGGTCGCCAGTCAGACGCCCGGCATGTCCGCCGTGCAGTTTCAGCGGCAACTTGGTCTTTCGCGCTACGAGACGGCCTTTCAAATTCTCCACAAGCTCCGCTCGGGCATGGTGCGGCCCAACCAAGACAGGATCGGTGGACAGCCCAAGAACCATGTTGAGGTGGACGAAACCTGGGTTGGCGGGCGAACGCGTGGGGAAGGCCGTGGTGTTCACCACAAGGTTCCCGTCTCCTGTGCCATCGAGGTGCGTCATCGAAAGCCGGGCACCAAGCTCGACAACCGGAAAGACGGACGCTATGCCGGACGCGTTCGGCTCGCCGTCGTGCTCGACCGTAGCGCCGAGTCGCTCTGTGGGTTCGTCGAGAGCACCGTCGCGCCGGGATCGCTGATCGTTACTGACGATTGGAGCGGCTATGCTGGCCTCGGTAAGCGCGGCTATGAGCACTTCGCTGTTGCCGAGTGTGGTGATCCAGAGGTTGCCGAGCAATACCTGCCGATCATCCATCTGGTTTTCGCCAACCTGAAGACGTGGCTGATCGGTATCCACCACGGCGTTAGCCACCAGCACCTACAAGCCTACCTCAACGAGTTCACCTTCCGCTTCAACAGGCGGTTCTACCCGTTCAACGCCTTCCGCTCATTGCTCGGCATCGCGGGCGACACCTCTGCTCCAACCTATGCCGAGCTTTACTCGGGAGAGTGGCGGCACCCTACATGTAGCGGTCATCGGCGTTAACAGCCCGTTGATTAAGTGGCTTTTTCCGGCTCTCACTCCCAGATGAGGAATGCGGCGGCGAAAGCCGTCTGGCCGCTTTGCGAGCCCCCCCGTGCCACCAGCATGGCCCCGGTGGGCGTGAGCAGAACGAAAATACCGCCATATCCGCCCGCCACGGCCTCCCGCGGGGTGCCGGCGCCGATGAGCTGGCGCATCAGTAACGATAGATTGTGGCCGGCGACGTGGAGCAGGTATCGCTTGTGCACATTCTCTCGCCCGCGCAGCCAGGTTCGTCGCATGCCGCCACGATCGAGGTTGTGGGCAAAGCAGCGCTCGACGATCTCGGCGCGCAGCTTGAAGGCCTCGCGGGCGACCCCGGACTTGAGCCGCGCACGGTTATTGGTGACCGCGCGCCGCGCCGCCTCATCACCGTGCCAGCGCGAAAAGCCGGTCTGCTTGGGCGCCGCGATCCGGGTCTTCCAGGGACTGTCGTTCAGAGCCCTCAAGACCGCCCGTGAGTGATAACCTTTGTCGGCGACGCATTCGGCCGGGTCCTCCGATGTCGGTGCCGCATCCACCGCATCGAGGTTTGCCTCGGCCTTCGCCAGGGTCTTGGAAAGCGTCGTGGTGTCGCCCTCATCGGCCGGGTGCAGCTCGGCCGCCACCACCGCGCCGGTGTCCAGATCCACCGCGTGCTCGGGCTTGTAGGCCAGATGCGTCGTGCCGTCCTTCATCTTGGTGATCTTGGCCTCGGGGTCGCTCTTCGAAACCCAATCCGTGTTGGAAAGCTTCTTGCCCTTGCGCTTCCGGTCCAGACGCGCCAGGTCCTCGGCCGTGGGTGTCTCGACGCCGCTTTCCCGGGCCAGGCGCTCCAGCATCTCCCGGTAGCCTTCGCCGTTGTCGCGCCGCACGATGTTCCGCAGCGCCGCGTTGGCCTCCATGGTCGAGGCATCGACGCCGATGCGCTCGCCCTTAATCAGCCCCGCCTCGGCGATCAGCACCAGAACCCAGTCGAAGACCGCCGCGTGGACTTCATGGGGCAGGCGCGTGCGGCTCCGTGACAGCCAGGAATGGTCCGGTACCCGATCACGGCTCCCCAGTCGCAGGAACGCCCGCAGCGAAAGCGAGTCCGAGCAGCGCCACTCCAGACCGCGCTCGCTGTCGATGCCCTCAAAGTAGCCCACCAGGTGCATCCGGAAATAGCGCCCGGGCGGCACCGAGGGCGCGCCCATCCGGGCCGCGTAATAAGGCCGGCAGCTCGCCTCGGCAAAGGCGTCGAAGCCGCCCTCGATCAGCACCGACTGCAAGCGGTCATAAAACACATGACCCGGAGAGCGCGGCATCTCCGACCAGCTCACCATCAGGTCCCCCTGACCATCCTTCTGCCGTCCCATCGCCATCGGCAAATCCCCCTGCAAATCAGGGAACCAGAGAATCAGACGGCGCCGACTTAATCAACGGGCTGTTATAGGGCGCGGCCTTGGCCTTCACCAGTCCCTTGCGCGCGGCCCGCTTGAGCAGCGCGTTGACCATCCCCACCGAAATGGAGAGGCGCTTGGCAAGTGCCGGCTGCGTCACCACATCTCGCCGCTCAAGGGTGGCGAGCAGGTCGAGCTCAGTCTGGAGTCCCGTCTTGTCGGCCATGCGTCACTTTCGAGTTTCAGGGAATGAATGACAAGTCCATAGCGCGATGTCAACCGGTATTCCAACGGGACCGATTGACCTGCACCCTGAAAACCGGTCCAGGATGATTGGGCAGAGTCCGGCTAATCTGACCTTGTGAGGACGAATAGATGAGCCGGAAGCGCTACACACCAGAAGAGATCATCGGGATGCTGCGGGAAGCCGAGGTACGGCTGTCGCAGGGCGAGAAGATCGGACTGATCTGCAAAGGTCTCGGGATCTCGGGACAGAGCTATTACCGCTGGCGTCGTGAATACGGTGGCCTGAAGGTCGATCAAGTCAAGCGCTTGAAGGATCTGGAGAAGGAGAACGCGCGGTTGCGCAAGGCGGTCTCCGACCTGATGCTGGACAAGATGATCCTGAACGAGGCGCTCTCTCAAGTGGTAACCTGGGGTGGTAACCAAGCGCCCGTGGTTACCAGCTGGTTACCACCCAGGTTACCACCCTGATTTGGGGCTAACTCTTTGACGAACCGTCGTTTTTCAGCGCTCTTCGGGTGGTAACCGGCGAGCCGTGGTTACCACCTGGGCAACCACCCTGGTGTCTGCCGTCAGCGTCTATGTGCCACCTATGCCCCGGTGGTAGACTCGAAGCAAGGAGCTTTTGTCTATGATTGCACCCCGCGCCGCGGCCATGTCCTCGCCGCGAGTCGAAGCCGTGGCTAAGGCGGCCTGGATGTGCGTCCAGTCCTCTTTCGCGCAGCAACCATGACGCCTATCCAGCAAAGTGTTGCCCCGCGCCGCGTCTGGGTTGTAGCAGCGCCAGTTATGTTGCTCGGTCTCGTCATGCCATTGGCCTCAAACGGGACCGTTGTCGTTCTATTTCTGATCGCGCTCGCGGCGTTTTCGCCGACGGCTCTTCGCGGCAAGCTGCGCGCAGTCCCGACGGAGCTCCTTCTTGGCTTGTTGATTCTATCGGTGTGGATCGTTGCATCTGCGTTCTGGTCGCCGCTCAATGATCCGGGCAAGGCACTGCGTACCGTCGGTCTATTTTTGCTGGGCCTCGTGTTTGCGCTGTGGATGTTGACGTTATCAAACGCGTACGTACATAAAGGCCCCGTACGTAAGGCAATTGTGGTCGCCATGGTCGTTGCCGCCATCGTTTTTATCGTCGAAGGCGTAAGCGGTGCGGCCCTGACTCGGGTGATGCGCGGCGAAGGCGCGAGCGCAATCGATATCAACCTCGAACGCGTAGGTCGTGGCACGACGCTGTTCGCCATCCTGATGTGGCCGACCGTGGTAGCGATAGCTGGCAGAAATCGAATCGCAGGGTTCATGTTTCTTGCCGTCGCCGTCACAGCGGTCGCGCTCTTGCCGATGAACGCGGCGCTGCTCGGCGGCCTGCTTGGCGCCGTGGCGCTGTTCGCAGCGCGTCTGGCACCACGCACGACACTTGCCGTTCTTGGCGTCATATTCTGCCTCTATGCGGGCTTCGCCCCATCGCTGTCCCTCGACGTGGTTACCTTGGACGGTTTTCGGAAGCACGTGATCGAATTGCCAGCGGCATGGGTCCACCGCGTCGGCATTTGGACCTTTGCCGCCGAACAGAGTGGCCTCTATGCACCTCGTGGTGCTGGGTTTGATGCGGCGCGCGCGATCGGGCGCGAAGGCCATGTGATCGAGGAATTGCGGTCTCAACTCGGCTATGCCCCTGCGGCAATGCCGCTGCACCCGCACAACGCGCTGTTGCAGATCTGGCTCGAACTGGGTATCGCGGGTGTCATTGCGATCTGCCTCATCTTTGTCGGCTTCCTGCGAGGCGTCTGGCAGCTGCGTGCCTGCCCGTGGCATTGCGCAGCTGGCTGTGCAGGGTTGGTCGCCGCTCTTCCGCCCCTCGTCCTGAGTTTTGGCGTCTGGCAGACTTGGTGGATTGCCGCCCTGTGTCTTAGCGCGGCGATGTCAGTCGGCCTGCTCGCGATCGATCGGCATCGAGACGCTTGGGACCGCGCAACAACGCCGCCGACCGTGCATAAGGGACCCTAATGACCGAGGCGAGGTCTACCCAGCGATGTGCGGATTAGTGGATTTTCTACAACTTTCGCCGAACGTTGACCGGCCGGATGAGGTTGCACGGACGATGACGGTCTCGAGACTCATGCTGCCATGCGTTACGCAGAGATGTCGGTACGCTTCATCGAGCGGGAGGGATCGCCATGACATCCCGTTTCGCCGTGGCACCCACCGAAGCAGCTACGAGTCTCTGCTGATCGCGGCTGCTCGATGGCTCATCTTTCACCCTTAACCTGGGTGCACTCGGCACGGCCGCGAGGCGCAGCGCCACTTCCGCGCGCTCGATCTCGGTGAGATGGGATTCGTTCACTGCGGCTTGCGCAGCATGACGACGGTGCCGGGCATCAGATGTCTCCGGTGAAGCGGTAGAACCCGTCGATCCGCCAACCATGGGCCGTGAGATCGGCCGGGTGCTGAAACACGACGCCGATGTCGCGGGCGGCGTGCAGCACGCCGCCTCAGTCGACGGTGAGCCAGATCCCGACATGGACCGGATGTCGGGACTGGCGCATCAGCACGGCATCGCCTTCACAGGGTCTATCCACGAGTTACCAGCGTTGCCGTTCGGGGTGATCGCGGAAGCCGGCGAGCACGGCGCGCAGTGTTCCCCGCCAACGCTTATGGGACAAATTGAGGTAATTGGATAACGGAGGATTTCTGGCTCATCGTGTGACCGAAGGGAACGAAGATGAGGCAGAAATCCATGAGCAAGAACGACCCGGCGGAAAGAGCTGTTCGGGATATTCGCCGCAAGACGCGCAAGCAGTATTCGGCTGAGGAGAAGATCCGGATCGTGGTGTCGGGCCTGCGCGGCGAGGACAGCTGTCAACGGCGGAGCAAAATTAGTCCACCCGGGCGGAGTAAAACTAGTCCACTTAACGTTATGCGGTACGCGGTGTTGGGGGGTTGTCCCGGTAGTCCATAGGAGGGACCCGCGCTGCTTCGTGTAGCGCTTGCGTTACGCGGAGCGAAGCAGCGTGGGAGGTTCCTGTGGACCCACCGGGTCAACCATTGCACCGGCGGTTAAGCAGGTATTTTGGGGAATTTCCGCCGTTTTTGGCTTTGGTTGAGACGATAGCTCTCGCCGTTCATTTCCAGGATATGGACATGGTGGGTGAGGCGGTCCAGCAAAGCCCCGGTCAGGCGTTCCGAGCCGAATATCTCCGTCCACTCATCGAACGGCAAGTTGGAGGTCACCAGGATCGAGCCCCGCTCGTAGCGCTGGCTGAAGACTTCGAACAGCAGCTCGGCGCCGGTCTTCGAGAGCGGCACGAAGCCGAGTTCGTCGATGATCAGAAGGTGATACTTTGCCAGTTGCTTCTGCAGGCGCAACAGGCGTTTTTCATCCCTGGCCTCCATCAGTTCATGAACCAGGGCAGCGGCCGTGAGGAAGCCGACGGAGAGCCCCTTTTGGCAGGCCGCCAGACCGAGACCGAGGGCGATATGGGTCTTGCCGGTTCCGCTGTTGCCGAGCGCGATGATATTCTCACGACGCTCGACGTATTCGCATCGCGCCAACTCCAGAACCAGCATCTTGTTGAGCGATGCGATGGCCTTGAAGTCGAAGCTGTCGAGGCTTTTGACGGCGGGGAACCTGGCCTGTCTGATCCGCCGCTCGACCATGCGGCGCTCACGGTCGATCAGTTCCAACTCGGTCAGACGGACAAGATACCGCACATGGTCGGCGCCCTCGGTGGCGCATTGGCGGGCCAGCTTGTCGTATTCGCGCAGGAACGTCGGCAGTTTCAGGGTCTTGAGGTGATGGGCCAGCAACACTTGCGGCGTATCGGTCATGACGCGCCTCCACCCAACAAGCTCATATAACTGGCGGCGGCCGTGGTCGCCACGTTGGCCCGAGGCAGGTAGGGATAGATATCCAGGTCGAGTTTGGGCGGGCGTCGCTCGATACGGCACAGCACAAGGTGTTTGACGGCGTCGTAGCCGATCGCACCCAGGCGCAGGGCGTCCTTCACCGCGCCGTGAAGCACCTCGAGATCGAAGGTCTCCAGAAGCCGAAGGACCTGGACGTATTCCCGCTTGCCGGCCTTGCCCATGCGCGCCTCCAGGAGACGGCGCAGGGTTGGGAAGGCATCAGGCAGTTCCCATCCGGCTAGCGGCGCGGCCTGATCCAGGGCGCCGATCTTGTGCTCCAGCAAAGGCAGGTAGTGGATCGGATCGAAGACCATATCTTCCCGGTCGTAGGAACGGGGGTGTCGGGCAATGATCCCGGCGCCGCAACCGATAACCACCTCGTGGACATAGCCACGGATCCAGACTTCCTGATGGCCGTAGGCGACGGGCACGGAATAGTCATTCGTCCGGTAGCGCACCAGGGACAGCGAGTTGACCCGCGTGCCCTGCTTGTCGCACGCGTCGAACGGTGCCGGCAGTGGCCTCTTCAACGCTTCGCGGTCACGCACAAACCGTTCGCCGATGCTCTCGCGGTGGCCGCGCAGGACGTTGCCTTGCCGGTTGCGGCATTGCTCTTCCAGGTGGCCATTGAAGGCGTCCCAGCTCGCGAACCGGGGAAGCGGCGTCATGAAGTTCCGCCGGGCATAGCCGACCACCCCCTCCACATTGCCTTTGTCGTTACCCTTGCCGGGACGGCCGTAGCGGTCCTCGAAGAGGTAATGGGACTGCAGCCCGCTGAACGGCCGCGTTCGTTGCCGCGTGCCATCTGACAAGATGCGCGACACCAGACACTTGTCGTTGTCGTAAAGAATCGATTGGGGAACGCCGCCGAAAAAAACAAAGGCTCTGTTGTGCCCGTCCAGCCAGGCCTCCGTCGTCGCCGCCGGGTAGGCCGCAACGAAGCAGGCATCGCTGTGGGGAAGTGTCATGACGAAAAAATGCGCCCGATACTTGACGCCGGCGATGATCGCATCCGCCTCGCCAAAGTCCGCTTGAGCATGGCCCGGAGGATGTGACAACGGCACAAACATCTCACGCCGACGAAGGCGCCGTTCCCGAACGTAATCCTTCACGATGGTCTCTTTGCCCGTAAAGCCATGTTCGTCGCGAAGGCGCTCGAATATACGCTTCGCCGTGTGGTGCTGCTTACGGTGAACCGTTCGGTCCTCCTCCAGAATACGGTCGATGATATCCGTGAAGGGGGCCAGTTTCGGGCGTTTCGGTGGCTGGCGTCGCCGATATCCCGGCGGTTCCGAATGCCGCAGCATCTTCCTCACCGTCTCGCGCGCAATGCCAAACCGACTTGCCGCCTCTCGCTGGCTCAGACCATCAACATGGCAGGCCAGCCGAACGCGCAGATATAGGTCCACGGTGTACATCCTCCCGCCTTCCATCTCAAAAAAGATCGAAGGCTACAGGTGGCAGAGTTTTACTCCGCCCGCGACTGGGAAATCCCGCCGCTTCCGTGGACTAATTTGTCACCGCCGTTCTCACATCGGAGGGAATCTCTTGGGCGGTGACGAAATGAAGCGTGCCTTCACCCGGGGATGAGGCACTCGGTGTTTGCTCCTTTACTTGCCGAGCGCCCGCACGACAGCTTCCGGATCACTGTCGATGACAGTCAGTAAGACACGGGCGGCACGATCCGGAACGCGGCGGCCTTGTTCCCAATCCTGCAGGGCACGCGCATCGAGACCAAAACGATCCGCGAACTTCTGACGGCTCAGCCCCAAGCGTTTGCGAAGCGCGAGGATCCGCTCGGCGGCAGGGTCGTCGACGAACCGGCACGGCAGATCAACCTCGCCGCGCACATGGGCAAGAACCTCGCTCAGTGCCGCCTCGACCTCGCGACCGACCTGAGTTCGTTCCATATTCATTTGTCCGTCCCCCATTTCTTGATTGCCGTCACCAGCCGTGACAGCACTTTCTTGTCCGCCGAGGTCAGATCGTCGCGATCTGCCTTAGCGTAAACCGCCAGCAAATAGATAGCTTCCGGGCCGGAATGGTAGAAGTAGATTGTCCGTATGCCGCCCCGCCTGCCCCGGCCGGAACCCGCCCATCACAATTTGCGAATCCCTCCCGTTCCCCGAATGACTGGCGCTTCGTCAGGGTCGGCGACGATCGCCGCCTCCATTTCCTTCCGGGCTTCCTCCGAGATCAACTTGCGAATGGCCCGTTCATAAGTGCGGGTAACGAAGAGCTGCATCAACGCCAAATATGCGGCAATGCCGCATATAATTCAAGCGCCCATTTCGTCGATGCGGTCTACCGGACGCCGGCATAGCCCGGAGGCACATGAACATCGCTCAGGCCGAAAAAATGAAGACCGCCTGTCTGGGTTTTGGGCGCAAAGTCACTTAAGGGGGGCGCCTAGTGGGGAGTTCCTCGGCGAGGATCTGAGCGGAACGCTCGGCACCGCCACTGATGTAGGGCGGATACTTCTCGTTGACGATGAGCACCATCACTGAACATCCCCGTTCCGGGAGATCAGGCGTCCGTGCTTCCGGAGTCCACTTCCTGCCGGCGAATGTCGCCGGGACGCAGTTCGTAATGGTGATCAACCCGCTCTTCGCCCGAGCCGCGGCCGTAGTATTGCCAAGCCGGAAAGTTGAAGTCCGCCGTCAATGATCGGGGCAGCATGAGGGCGGCACGGAGGAAAGCTTCGAGATCAGGCACGTCATACAGATTGATGTTGAAACCCCAACGCTCCACGCTGTTGAACAACATGTGGCGGTTCGTGGTACGCGAGCGGCTACGGGACGAGCACGGGTTTGCCGGCGGCTACATCATCGTGGGGGACTATGTCCGGGCCCGGCGGCAGTTGACGCGCGAGGCTTTAGTCCGCATCCCGCACCGTCAGGCATCCAATAGGCACCTTAAGGCGGCATTCGCCGGAGGCGATCGTCACCAGACTGCGGCAGGTGGACGTGACGACATCGGACGGCAAGTCGATCGCGTCGGCGGTGAAGGAGATCGGTGTAACGGAGACGACCTTCTATCGCTGGCGATCTGATCCCCAATCGGTCCAATACATCTTTCCAGCCTCAACATCCAGGGCGATGCGCTCAGGACTTCCCATTCCGCTGGTCACGAAGTGCTCGACGCCGGAGCCGTCCAGGTTGGCCCGGCGGATTGCCTTTGCTCCATCTTCGATCCAGTAGATCTTGCCCCCCTGAGTATCCAGGGCGATGCACTTCAGACCTCCCATTGTGCTGGTCACGACGTCCTCGACATTGGAGCCGTCCAGATTGGCTCGGCGAATTGCCTTCCCGCCATCTTCGATCCAGTAGATTTTGCCCGCCTCAACATCCAGGGCGATGTCGTTTGTATCGGACAACCCGTCGCCGCTCACGAGCTCTTCCATTTTGGTGCCGTCCAGGTTGGCCCGCTGGATACTCCCCGTTTCCCTCTCTTCGACCCAGTACATCTTGCCTGCTGTCACATCCAGGGCGATGTCCTGCGGTGTCACGAGATAGCCGCGAAACTCGCCGATGAGGTCTTCGACATTGGACCCGTCAAGGTCGGCCCGCTGGATTGTGGCCACTTCGAATGTAGTCCAGTACATTTTGCCCGCCGCGACATCCAGGGCGATACCTTGCGCACTCCTCAATCCGCCGCTTACGAGGTCTTCGACGTTGGACCCGTCAAGGTCGGCCCGCTGGACTTTTCCCGTCCCGAAGTCAGTCCAGTAGATCTTCTCCGCCGTCATATCGAGGGCAATACCGGTCGGAAAAGCCAATCCGTCGCCCACGAGGTCTTCGACGTTGGAACCGTCAAGGTTGGCCCGCCGAAGTTCGAGCATTCCTGAGTCGACCCAGTACATCTTGCCCGCTGCGACATCCAGGGCGATGCCCTCCGGATGGCCCCACTTGCCGGTCACGAGGTCTTCGACGTTGGTGCCGTCAAGGTTGGCCCGCTGGATCTTCTTCGTCCACCCATCGGTCCAGTACATCTTGCCCGCTCCAACATCCAGGGCGACGTCCTCCGGAAACTCCAAACCGCGAGTCACGAGGTATTCCGCGTTGGAGCCATCCAGGTTTGCCCGCCCGATCTCCTCCCTTGTGAGGTCGGTCCAGTACATCTTGCCCGCATTGACATCCAGAGCGATGCCCTCCGGAACGCCGCCGCCGTGCATAACCAGTTCGATGTTGAAGCCATCCAGGTCGGCCCGCCAAATCTTGGAACCACCCCCGTCCGTCCAATACATTCTGCCTGCCGCCACATCCAGGGCGATGCCGCCCGGTTCGCGTCGTCCGCCCCTCACGAGGTCTTCGACGTTGGTGCCGTCCAGGTTGGCGCGCCGGACTGTGGCGGTCCCCTCTTCAGTCCAGTAAATCTTGCCCGCACTCACATCCAGGGTGATGCCGCGTGGGGCGGTCAATCCGTCGGTTACGAGGTCTTCGACGTTAGAGCCATCCAGATCGGCCCGCTGAATCGTGCCCGTTCGCCAGTCGGTCCAATACATCTTGCCCGCCCCCGCATCCAAAGCGATGTACTCCGGGAAGCCCAATCGGCTGGTCACGAGGTCTTCGACGGTGGGATCATCCAGGTTGACCGGGTCGATGGGGACAGCGCGGATCCCGGGCAGCGCCTTGTTGGGCAAGGCGGCCCCGTCCTCGTCCCTGCCCCCTGACCGCCACGAGGCAAGTTTGTCCATCTCCGTCCCCGGGTGCCGCTTTTCTCCCTCGATTGCCGGTGCGGCGGCACTTGTCTGCGTCAGCTCGCCCGGAAACACCTGGCCAGCCATAGCCATCGCAGGTGGGACCGCGAATTCACCGCCCTCGCCGAAGTCGACAAGCGCCAGCACGGGCAACGCGAGGGCAAACAGAGCGGCGACCGCGAGTGATTTCAAGCCGGATGTGAGAAACCGCATCGCCCCTTCCGCCCTACACGTTGTGAATATTCAAACGAAGCCTAATCCGGGATAAGGCTTATCCCTCTGCATCCGGCAACGCAATATGAGGGGGCTACGCAGTTGTCGGTTGGCGAGCGGGTAGTTGGTCGCGAAAGCGCACTTTGCCTGGGCCTTAGCCGGGTCGCGCCGCTGCGCGCGTAGCATCGAGGCCACCACCCGTTGATCCTACCGGAGCCAGAGGGATAAGCCTTTCCGGGATTTCCCATATGGAACCCTCCCAGCCCGTTGAGTGTGGCTCGACACCGCTCGACGTGCAATTCGCCTTCGAATGACGGCCATCTTCGCGCCGATCCGGATGATTGAGGACCAATTGGATCCAAAATGGTACACCGGCGCCCGTCGGGCAGGTTTCCGCCACCCGGGTAAGGGCCCATCTCTACCGCGGAGCACCCACCCCTCCGGCATCAGCCTGACTGGAATGAAGGCCCCGCAGGCGCATCTTTCCACCATCACGCATGTCCACCCTTCCCACAAACATGAACAGGGACAAGACCGGATCCAAAGAGCGGGAACGCAAGGGGCGAGGCCGCGTTGGTACGCAGAAGGAAACTTCTCCCTGGAGCTGGAAGCAATCTGTTCGCTGCAGTCTAGCCGCCGCCCGTCCGACATGGGCCACTCCAACGCTATGCCGGGTCGCAGTTGTCAGCGCCATGTGCAAGCCTTGCGATCCTCTCTTCGGCCCGTGCAAGCGCGGGGCCGGAGTCGGAGCGGGCCTCGGCGTGGAGAAGATCGGCGATGCAATCGCCGAGCACTTCCATGTCGGCGGGACCCAAGCCGCGTGTCGTTGCGGCCGGAACGCCGAGGCGCAGTCCGGTCCACTGCGAGGGGCTCCCCAGGTCGAACGGGACCGGGTTCTTGTTTGACGTGATGCTGGCTCGGGCGAGCACGTTCTCAGCCTGCTGGCCGAGGATGCCGACTGAAGCGAGATCGAGGAGAACCATGTGAGTGTCGGTCCCGCCTCCAACGATCCCGATTGTCCCTCCCATTTATTCCATCCATCGCAGAAACCTTGGAATTTTGCATCACCCCCGGATCCTCTTTCCGGCATGCATAAGATCATCGAAATCTTCGCGGACCGCGCGGCGCTCCACACAGAAATCCCTGCCCTGCGACAGCAGGTAGCTGTCCTGAAACGGAAAAGGCCCCGGCCATTGCTTCGGAAGGCGGATAGGGTTTTCTGGCTCATCCTGTCTTGCCTATGGCCTGGCTGGCGCCACGCCCTGGTAATTGTCAGGCCCGAGACCGTCATCGGTTGGCACCGCAAGGGGTTCAGGCTTTTCTGGACATGGAAGTCGCGGCGGGGAAAACCGGGCCGACCGCCGGTGTCGAGGGAGATCCGCTATCTGGTCCGACGGATGTCGCGGGAGAACACACGGTGGGGCGCACCTCGGATCCATGGCGAGCTTTTGAAGCTTGGCTTTTCCATCTCCCAGGCCGCCGTCTCGAAATACATGGTCCGTTACCCATCGCCGCCATCGCAGTCGTGGCGGATATTCCTTACAAATCACGCCGATTGCCTGGCGGCCTAGCCTCGCATCGAACGACCCGATCTTCCCGTTCCGAGCAGCATGCTCCCGGAGGTGGCGGCTGGCGTCCTCCGGGCGACGCCGGGACCGGAGTGTGGCGCCCGCACCGCCAACCGGGAAACCCATCGATGGCCGGCGACCTCGTCGACATTCGCGTGTCTTCGGAATGCCGGGACATGATCCGGGCTCGCGCCTTCGTGTCGATCAACTCCAGCGCTGGCAAGGACAGCCAAGCAATGACCATCTTGCTGTCCCACATCCTTCCCGCAAACCGGCTCGTTGCCGTCCATCCGCCGTTCGGCGAGGTCGAATGGCGAGGGACCGTCGGGCATGTCGGGCATATCGAGGCGACGCTGCCTGCAACGATCAAGCCGTCCGTCGCTCGGCCCTGCCGTTAGGCCCGGCGAGCAACTCCCGGCGTATGTCTTCGGCGATCTCTTCGACCTCCTTGGCCACCCTCGGCTCCAACCCGAGTTCCCGCTCCAGCGCCGTTCTCAGCGGAAGCAGGAGATCACCGGCGGGCGACGACTTGATCAGATCGCACATCCTCTCCGGCCCAACGACCGCCGAGAGATCGGCCAGGGCCACCAGCACGTCCCTCGGCAACATGTTCAGTTCGGGGAGGATCGACAAAGCCGTCTCGACATCCCCGGCGCCTGCTTCACCATCCCCTTCCGCCAGATGCGCCCGGGCCCGGATCAAATGGCTCTGCAGCCTGCCATCCGGAATTCCCGCCCGCCCCTGCAGCAGCGCACGGTCGAGAAACGCGACGGCCTCCCTTGTCCGGCCTTCGGTCAATTCGTGCTCTGCCCGCCCGCACAGCGCCGACTCCGCCGCGTAGCGTAGCGCCGGCAGATCGCTCGCCTCGAAGCGCCGGACGGCGTCGTCCCACGCCGCGAATCCCTCCTCGGTCCGGTCCAGAGCGACCAGCAAGGCGCCCTTATTGACGAGAGTCTGTGCGACTGCCCCAAGAGCGTAGGGCTCCTCGCTGCTTCCAAACCGCCGGAGCACCTCATCGCAGGCCTCGAGCGCTTCTTCCGGCCTGTCTAACAGGTCCAGCACCAGCACCCTGTTGAGGACAGCCGTCGCGATCTCCTCGTGATACAGGGATGCGTCGCCCTCCCCGAACCGACGCACGACGTCGCTCCATACTTCGATCGCGTCCTCCTGCCGGTCCATACGGGCAAGCGTCGTGCCCTTGCTGACGAGTGCCGAGGCGACCTGCTTCAAAATTTCCGGCTCCTCGCTGTTTCCGAAACGCCGTTCGATATCGTCCCAGACCGCCACCGCCTCCTCGTTCCTCTGCGCAGTAACGAGCACGATGCCCTTGTTGAAGAGAATTCCTGCAACTGCATCGACAACTGCAGGCACGACGCTTTCCCCGAAGCGATCCACCGCCCGGTCGCATGTTGCGAGCGCCTCTTCCGTCCGCTTCAAGTCGAACAGGCTGGCACATCTCTGCACGAACGACCTCGCGACCAGCGCGACCCACTCCGGCATGTCGCTGTTCCCGAAGCGGTCTTCGACCTGCTGCCCGACTGCGAGCGCCTCTTCGTAACGGCCCGACTGTTCCAGCAAGGCGCCCCGGTTCGTCTGGGCATTCGCAACCATGGCAAGGACCCTGGGCCGGTCGTCCCCCTCGAAGCGTTCCGCCACGTCGCCCAACAGCTCCAGCGCTTCCTCGGACCTTCCCGCGGTGTGCAGCGCCGCCGCCCTGTTCATCAGCGCGTTGCAATACGGTTCTGCCGCCTCCGGCGAACCGCCCGCCTCGAAGCCCCTGATCGCTTCTTCCCACGACGAGAGCGCTTCCGTTTCCCGCTTCAGCGCGGCCAGCACATTGCCTCTGTTGACGTAACAGCGCGCTATCACTTCCTGAAGGATCGGCGCATCGCTTCCCGTGTAGCTCTGCACAACCCCGTCGAACGCGGTCAGCGCCTCCTCCAACCGGCCCAACTGGAAGAGCGCCGTGCCGAGGTTCGCAAGCGCCGAGGCCACCTGTTCGACGATTCTAAGAGAGTCGCTCCTCCCGAAACGCTCCACCACGGCGCCCCAGGCGTTGATCGCCTCGTCGCCGCGGTTCAGCGCGATGAGCGCGTGGCCCCGTCCGACCATGGCTGACGCCAATTCACCATCAAGCGCCGGCGAGCCGCTCTTGCCGAAGCGTTCCAGCACTTCATCGCAGGCCTCAAGGGCTTCCCCGTGCCGGTTCAACGTATTCAGCGCGACTGCCGTCCCGACCAGCGCGTTGGCCACCAGCGCCTCGAGCGTCGGCACCCGACTCTTGCCGAAGCGTCGCGCGACCTCGTTCCAGGCTGCCAGCGCTTCCGTGTGGCGGTCCAAGCTGCTCAGCATTCCGCCCTTGCCGGCGAGCGCCGTCGCCACAGCCAGGGGATGGCTTTCCCCGTTGTCCACCCCGAATCGCCGCACCACGTCGTCCAGCACGGCCAGCGCTTCTTCCACTCTTCCCAGCCCGCCCAACGCTTTTCCCTTGTTGACGAGCGCCAGCGACACCTGCTCACGATCCCCCGGCGCATCGCTTGCCCCGAACCTCCGGGTAACTTCGTCCCAGGCCGCCACGGCATCGTGCAACCGACCTCTTTCCGCGAGTGCCAGCGCTTTCCCCAAGAGCTCCCTCGCGGCCGAAGGCACCGGGGATACCGCAGAAAACTCACTCGGCGCATACGCAAAGGCAGGCGACGCAAGCGACAGCAGCTCCTCGCGATGCGCTTCGAGGGATGGCAGTCCGACAAGACGCTCGAATGCCATCCGGTAGATCGCCAACGCACCGCCGTCGAACCCCAGCGCTTCCCGCGCCATGCGGGCTCCCAACTCCCTCAACTCGTCTGTGGAATAGTAGGCCTCCATGAAACGGATCAGCGCATCGATCAGCGGCGCGGGTCCGCGCGCGCGGCGCATCAGGTAGTAGATATTGTAGAGCCGCTCGGTCAGGTAATAGAGCTTGCGCCGCGCGCTGCCGCCGGTCACTTCCACAGCGCCCTTGTCGACCAGACGGGCAAGCTGGGCACTGCATTTGCTGGTCCCGAGCCTGGCCCGGTCCGCGATCTCGCGCGCGTTCGCCGGTTTCCAGAGATCGGCAAGGGCAACGTATACCTTTCGCTCCTGCGCCGGGAGCGCATCGAGGTGGCTCTTGAAATACTCGGTATGGTCGTCGACCAGATCGAGGAGATCCGCCATCAGCTCGCGGAACGACAGATTCGCGCCGAACCGGGCCACGATGGTCAGCAGCCGCGGGCTGCCGCCTGTGAGAATCCGCAACGCCTGGATCGTCTGCAGCGTCCGCGCCTGCCCCGACACGGTCTGCCACAAGGTCGCGCAGCCTTCCGTGTCGAGCGGATGCAACCGGATTACCCGGAAGAGCTCGTAGAGTGCCTCCTTCGGGTCATTCATCTGGTCGAAACTGCTGGTCGCGCTCGCCAGCAGAACGATCCGCGGTTCGGTCTGCAGGGCCTTCCTCAGTCGCCAACCAGCATCGTCGTCGCCCATGTCCCTGAACATCATGTTCAGGTTCTCGACAATCAGCACGAGGCGCTTCTTTTCCCGGTCGGCAAAGTCCTGCAGCACCCCGAGGCACCGATCTTCCAGCGTCCGGTCGTCATGGACGGTGCGCAGCTCCTCGTAGGTGCGGTGTAAGTCGACATCTCCATCCCGGCGCGGCGCCTGGTCGGCCAGCCGGGATACGCATTCGAGCCAGAACTCGCCGGCGGTGGAGACCTCGTAGCTTTCCTCCGCGAAGACGATCGGGAAGAAGCGCGCCGAAAGATCGGCATCGCGCAGCACCTCCGCCGCGACCCGCAGCAGGAGGCTCGTTTTTCCACTGCCGCGCGGCCCGATCACGATCTGATGTGTGTTGGCACTACCAGAGCATTCGCGCAGCGCCTCGATCAGGGATTCGTATTCCGCCGTCCGAACGCAGAAGATCGCGACCAGTTCGTCGATCGAGAGAAATCCCGGATTGTATTTCCTGGCGGTCACAGCCATCGGCCCGACTCCTGTTTTCAGCGCTGCCGGTCGAACACGGGCACGAACCGCTGCCCGTAGCGCCCGCGCCACCAGTCCTCCAGGAGCCCGGAAACGAACCGGTAACCGCCGTCCTTGGGTTCCAGGTAGCCGTCGTGCTGCAGCACGTGCAGCACATGGTCGACCGCGGGAACCCCGTCTCCGTCCTGCGCGTCTCGCGTCGAGAACCAGCTGCGGTACCGGTCGACGATTTCAGCGGCGATATCGCCGTCGACCGCCGTTGCCGTCAGGATCTCCAGCGCAACCGTGTACCCCGCTCGCCCGAGAACCGTCTCCAGCCGGCCCTCGTAATGCTGCAGGTCGACCTGCCCCCGGACGCCCTGCATCTCCCGCACATAGACCCACTCGACATCATCCAGCGAGGCGTCTCTCCGGCCGGCGCGCCGCAGATGATCGTGCATCCTGTCGAAGAACATCTGGACATGGTGCGGGATGCAGCAACGCAGCCTGCGGCACATGTCCCGGCTGGCCTCCCGCCCAAGACCGACCCCATAGGACCCGGCAAGCGCCTCCAGGCAGCAAATGGCCGTTTCCTCGCTCCACGGTTTCAGGTCGTAGGGAGAGAAGATGTTGGCCTGGGCGCTGAGCCCGGCCTCCTCAAGCAGCGGCTCGAGGCTCACGCTGCCGGACAGGATCAGCGTGAGCCTGTCTCGATGCGATTGCCCCACTTTGCGCAGCCAGCTCAGGAACGCGTCCGCTTCCCGCTTCCCCTCCGGCGTCATACGCCCCGCCTCGTCCTTCAGCACCCGGTTTACGAGTATCGGCAACTCGTCGATCGCGAGCACGACCGGTCGGCCGCTCTCCGCCAGGGCGGCAAAGATCGCGTCCCCTCTTTGCGGCCAATTCCCCGCATCGATCCCGGCGCGCAGCTTCACCTTCAGATCCGCAACCGACAGTTCCTCGATCCGGTCGCCGGCGCTCCTCATCAGATTCGCAAAGCCGGTCATGATCCGATCCCACGCAGCACGCACGGTCTTCGCCTGAACCCCGATTTCGGCAATCGCATCGGCCGGATCGGTGGCCGCCTCCAGATCGACGAAGACGATCTCGAAGTCTCCCGTTTCGGCAAGACGGCGCTGCAGCTCCCGCACCAGGCTCGTTTTGCCCATCCGCCGCTGTGCGGTCAGCATGGTGTGGGTTCCTTCCCGCACCCGCTCTTCCAGCGCTTCCAGCTCCGTCTCCCGGTCGAAGAAGTTCTCTCCGTCGACCCAGTTGCTCCCGCCTTTTCGGATCATGCTTACCTTCCAACGACATGGTTGGCATCAATATCGTTGGCAACAGGCCTGCTGTCAACCTTTCCGTCCGGCCTACCGGATATCGTTGCACCGTCCACCCCGCCCGCGTTTCGCAACACCTTCTCTGCTGCGCAGCCGGCACGCTGTCCGCCACGCTCAATGCCAGCGCAAACGGCTATCGCGACGGGGCGAGCAGCCCCGCGAACACTGACGCCGGCACCGTCATCGCCGGGCGCGCACATGGCCGACAGTCTGGCAGAGCATCCTCGTCCAGGCCGGACTGCACGACGTACACATTCACGACATCCGTCAATCTTATGCAGCTTGATGATCTAACCTACTGTGATCATTGCATTTTCTTTACCTTAGTCTCAATCCGTAATCGAATAGTCACCAGATTCAATCTATATCCTGACGCGACATGTCGCGTCAGGCTTCGACATCTTCCGATTTCCTCGAATTGCTGGTAAGCGTTCGTTCAGGCCGTGGAATCAGCGCGGGCGTTTCAATATGGCCCGGCGAATTTTAACGATTGAGCGTGCGGTTCCAGTCTCGTCGCAGGGGCCGGAGCCAGACATCCCTTTTCGGCTTGTCGTACTGCCTGTCCCGGTCGTAGCGCCCGCGCCCCTGGGTGGCGCCGACATGGATCCAGCCCGATGCCCTGTAGACCGCGCCGGTATATCGCGGGGTCTCTACGAAAGTCTCGATGAGCACGGGCGTGGTGTTGTAGCGCTCGGTCCAGTCGTCGGGCAGGCGCCGGCGGATGAGGGCGAGGATGTGCGAACCCAGGTTGGGGATCCTGATCCAGGGCGGGATCAGGAACCTCGGGTTGTCGACCACGAGAGGGAGGTTCTTCTCGCGCAGTTGCGGCGTCCATCCGATGAAGTTGTCGCGCGGGGCGAGCTTCCAGGCGGCGGTGGAGAAGCCGAGCATGGCGATGGGCCAGCCGTTGCGGTCGTGGACGGCGTAGCGCATCTGGGCGCCGACCAGGGTCCTGTAGCCGAGATAGTGGTAGCGGGCGACGAACTCGTTCCACAGCCTTCCCTCGCGGGTGCCGCGCACGACGGTGCGCATCTCCAGCGGGCGGACCTCGTCGAGGGTTGTCGGGGGCGGGAACAGCGGCGGCTCGGTGTCGGGTCCGAAGGCGATCGGCTTCGGCCGGTACTGCCGCCCCTTCGGCAGCGGCAGGGCGATCACGCCGTCGCGGTGCATGGCGAGCATGGCGACCCTGGCCATCATGTCCTTGAGCCCGCCGTCGGGCTTGAACCAGCCGATGCGGCGGCAGAACTCTCTCGACAAGGCGGCGCGGGTGGGCTGCGGATCGGCGGCGATCAGGGCGCGCAGCAGCGCCATCTCGTCTGCGGTGAAGTCGCGCCCGTAATAGCGGCACTCGATCATGCCGGTCATCCCGGCGCCATGAACTCGCGCCTGCGCTTCTCGCTCATGGACCACGGCAGCCAGGGCGACAGGTCGTCGGGCGGTTGGCGGCCGTTCTTTGCACAGGCATCGAGCCACGCTTCCAGCCAGCGCAGCACATCGATGCCGTTCATCGAGAGCGTGCCGGCCACGGAGTACACGATCGCCGTGAACCTGGCGCCGTCCTCGCTGTTCGAACCGAAGCTTAATCGTCTTCCGATGACCGGCCCCCGGAGCACGCGCTCGGCGAGATTGTTGTCCATCGGGACCTGGGGCCGGTCGACGAAGACGCTCAGCCCGTCGCGATGGTTGAGGAGCGAGCGCAGCGCCTTGCCCTCCCGCGCCTCGTCCGGCAGGGCCGCCAACTCCCGTTGGGCCTCCGCGAACAGGGCGTCGAGCGCCTCCTTCAGCGCGGTCTGCGTCGCGTCGAACGCCGGCGCCGGGCGCTTGAGCCCGGAGTCGCAATGCTCCAGTCGCGCCTCGTTCAGGCGATAGATCCCGGCGATCCGCTCGATCCATCCCCGGCACCAGTCCGTCAGATCCACCTGGCCGGCCGCGCAGTCGATAAAATCCCGGCGCACGTGGGACCAACAGAACGCAAGGATCACCAGCCCCCCGAGAAGGCGCACCAGCCTCTTGTATGCGCTGTAGCGGTCGCAGACGATGACCGTGCCGAGGAGAGCTTCGCCGAACAGCTTGTGCGCCGCCTCGGCGCTGCGGCTCGGATCGATATGGAAGCAGACCGCGTCGCTGCTGACCGAGGTCCACAGCCAGGCCCGGCTCGACCGTTCTTCCCCGCGAAGCTCCTGGACGCGATCGCGGTAGGGAAGCGGGTTGCCCCGCTCCCCCCGCACAGATCCGTGCAGGCACGTTGATGCACACGGCTCCTCCCTCAGGTCAATTGACGGCAAATCGTTGGCTCGGCCACGGGTGTCGGATTTCCAGCGTGGGCCAGTATTTCGCTGTCAGTCGCTCCATACGGTCCCCGCTGTAGCGGTCCTTCTGCGATCTGCGGCGCAGAGTCCTGAGCCACAGTACTTTCAGTCGTTGCACGAAACGCCCCAGATATCGGTAGCTGGTTGGAACGGCAAAGTAGTTCAGCCATCCATCAAGTACCTGTCCCAGCCACCGCGCGGTCTGGTTTACGCCGTCGTGCATCCGCCTGCGAAGCTCCTCCTTTATTCGCTTCAGGGTGCGCGCCATCCGCTTCGAGACCGGCTTGCGCCCCAACTGGAACCGCCCCTTCCTGTCCTTCGCGCAGTAGTGCGTGAAGCCCAGAAAGTCGAGCGTCTCCGGTTTGCCCAACCCTCGCCGCTGACGGTTCTCAGTTGCGAACCGCCCGAACTCGATGAGCCGGGTCTTGTCAGGGTTCAGTTCCAGTTCAAAACGTCCAAGCCGCTCCTTCAGGTCACGCAGAAATCGCTCCGCGTCTTGCTTGTGCTGGAAACCCACCACGAAATCATCGGCGTACCGCACGATGATTGTGTCGCCTTTGACCTCGTGGCTGCGCCACTTCTTCTGGAACCAGAGATCGAGAACGTAATGTAGGTAGATGTTGGCCAGGATCGGCGAAATCACCGAACCCTGGGGAGTCCCCCGCATGTTGTCCCGCCACTCGCCATTTTCCATGACGCCGACGTGCAACCACTTGGATATCAGCCTGATGACCCGCTTGTCTCCGATGCGATGTTCGAGGAACCGGACCAACCAGTCCCGCGAGACATGGTCGAAAAATCCGCGGATATCTGCGTCAGCTATCCAGTTGATCTTACGCCGTTCAATCCCGACCGCGAGCGCATCAAGCGCGTCGTGCGCCCCACACCCGGGCCGGAACCCATAGCTAAACCCCAGGAACTCCGCCTCGTAAATTGGCGTCAGGATAATCTCCGCCACCGCCTTCTGGACAATCTTGTCCTCTATGGCCGCGACGCCGAGCGGTCGTGTGCCGCCATCCGGCTTCGGGATGTTCACCCGCCGTGATGGCGTCGCCCGGTACGCTCCCGAGTGCACGCGGTCGTGCAGGGCGGCCAACCGGCCTTCCAACCCTCCCTCGTACATCCCCCACGTCATGCCATCCGCACCTGCCGCCGCGTCCTTCTTCAACGCGAAGAACGCCCAGCGCAGCGCATCGACCGTAACGTGGTGGAGAAGCGCCGTCAGACGCTCCCGTGGCTCCCGTTGTACAAACTGCCGTATCCGGTCGGCCGCTTGTGACACGCTTTCCCGGTCCTGCGTCCGGCGCATGCTTTGGCTTTCCAGATTCCCCTTGGGCTCGGTCCTTCGCTCCATCGGCTCCGCCGGAACAGGCCTCCCTTTGTTCGCCGACTTCATCGCTACTACTCCCGAGTCTGACTTCTCCATGCCGTTCGTCATCGGTTACGGATTCCTCCTTTCCTTTGCGATCCCGCTACGACCGCGGGATGACATGGAGACCTCCCAGGTCCCGGCGTGAAAGCCTACGTACGTGCGGTTGGGTTCTTCGACTCCGCAGGGTCCACTTCCCCCTTACCATGGCGGTGGAAGCGGTGTTGCCTTCGACATACTGGAAAGCCTCGGCACCCTGATTCTCAGACTTTTCGTAGCTCAATCGCCCTCGCCCATACGCGCCCCTGTCAACGCTTAACCTGCATCCTCGCGAATGCCGGCCCATGACTCGGGGTGGAAGTGGTTGGTTACTCCTTCTTCCCGCCGGACTCACACCGGCTACTTTCCGCCAGTTAGCCTGGCGCTCCCAACCGGTCTCGTCGGCATGGCGCAGCGCCGCCTTGTTCTGGTGCGCAAGGATCGCGTGGGCCACGGGCTCGAACAGCGGCACGAAGCGCTTCAGACTATCGGCCAGCGTCCCGGGCGAGACCGTCAGGCCCTGGCTGGAGAACCACGCGGCAACGCGGTGCACGGGGCGGAAGCAGGCACAGTGCTCGAACAAAAAGCGCGCCCAGAAGCTGGTCCCGTAGAGCGTTCTGGGGAACAGCCGCGGCACCGGGGGCGCCGACACTTCCATGGGCGACGACGCGCACTCGCAGGTCCGGCGCCAGCGCGGACGGCGGATCACGCGCTTGTGGGCCTTGACCTCGATCTCGACGAGGGTGGATTCCTCGGCGCCGTTCGGCGCATAGGGTTGCCCGCACCGTCCGCAGACGCACACATCGGGCGGCGGGTTGTGCTCTTCGGAGCGCTCATCGAGGCCGGGCCGCTGGGTGCGGCCGTGGCCGGGCGCGCCGTGCTGCTGGCCGCGTGGGCGCCCGGAGCGCGCCTTCTCCTGCTGCTCGCTCTTGCGGCCGTAGAGCGCCCTCGACAGCACGGCCCCGGTCGCGCGAAGCCTCGCGAGATCGGCTTCCAGCGTCTCGATCCGGTTGCGCGACGTCTTCGCGCCCTTGCGCAGCCGGGCGTTCTCACGGGACAGGGACCTGATCGTGGCCTTCCGGCGTCGCGATCTGCGCAGGACCCTGCGCAGCTCGGCGTCCATGCCGGACAGCGATGCCGACAGTGTCTTCCTGGCCGTGCGAAGCCTGGCAAGGCGGGCTTCCGACGCCGCCCGGCCGGTCTTTGCCGCCTTCACGGCCTTGCGCAGCCGGGCATTCTCCTTGTGCAGCCGGCCGATCGTGGTCTTCTGGCGCCGCGACCTCCTCAGGACGTTGCGCAGGTGATCCGCCTCGTCGAACGGCAACTTCGACAGCGTCGCCCCGGTCGTGCGCAGCTTCGCAAGCCGGGCCTTCAGCTTGTCCTTCCCGGCCTCGGACACTTCCAGGGCATGGCGCAGCCGGTAAGCCTCGTCGGACAGCGACCGGACCCTGGCCTCGCAGTCGCGCAATATCCTCAGTTCCCTGTAGAGACCAAGGGACTCGCGGGACAGCTTCTTGCCGGTCTCCCTGAGGCTCTCCGACCTCTGCTCCTCCTCCTCCAGCCGCTTGTCCTGCTGGACGATCTGCTGGTTCCGCCGGGCCACCTCCTTGTTGAGCCGGGTGGTCTCCTTGCGCAGCGCCCTGATCGTGGCCCTCAGGCGCTGCGCCTCTTCCCGGGACGCCGGATCCCGGCCGGCTTCCCCGGAGCGCCACCCGGCGGGGTCCTCCACGGCCTCCGGCTTCGCCAGGGCCTCGCGCAGCCGGGCGACTTCCTTGCCGAGCGCCTCGATCGCGCCGGTCTCGCTCGACCCGTTGCCGGCTTCGGAGAGGAGCGTCTCCAGGCGCACCGCTTCCGCCCGCAAGGAAGACGCGGCCTTTGCCGCGCGGCGGAGTTCCTTCGCCTCCTCGTTGGCCTCGCTCAGCCTGCGCCGGCAGGACCTGAAGCGCGACTTCCACGAACCGGCGTCGCTACGCGCAGCCACTTCCGCCCAGCGCAGCTCTTCCGCGCGCGCTTCCGCCGCGTCCGCCCGCACCCGTTCCCGCTCCGCGCGGGCGTGCCCCTGCTCATACAGCATCTGCCAGTCGTGCGGCGGGCGCACCGGCTCGGCAGCGGGAGACGACCGAACCCCGCCGTCACCCTCGACCAGCGTCAGATCGGCGCCAAAATCCTCGTCGAGAACCACCATGCAAGCGACGATAGCGCATGGCAAAACATGTTACCAGCCCCCTGTGGGGCCTCGATTCGATCTGGACGATGAACCCGGAATCGCCCGTCCACGGCCTGAACGAACGCTTACAATTGCTGGTGTGCTTTCCCAAAGGCCGGGGATCCGTCGGTTGCCCAATTGGGGCCAGCGTGCATAGCGAGCCATCAGCTTCAGTAGCCTTCGCATTCGGTCCTCACCGCCACCGTCATCGCATCGGCATCGCCCGCTTTCAACCCTATCTCCCTCGCTTCTCCTCCGTTGTCGCTGCTCCCGACCGAAGACGGACCGAAGGGGTCATAGAGGTAGTACGGATTCTGCCCCGTGCAAGGATCCGACACCGGGAAACATCGTCATGTGGCGCGGCCTATCCCGACTGAACGACATCGCTCTTGGTGCCACATTGCAGATCAACGATGTGGGTAATTGAAAGTCCGAGAACCCGCGCTGCCTCGAACGAACGGAGGTAGTCGATGCGCTTCTTGGGCCGGAATCCCAGACGCCGTTGATATTCCGCAACTGCCCTGCACCCTTGGCTCAGCTAGCTCGTCCCGGGGCCTCATACACGCGCGCCGGCGGTGGGCGGGCCGCGGGACCATCCTTGCAATCCATCTCCATGAATCGTTCCATCTCCACCGCCTCCATCGTGGTGGCGCCGCCCAACTCACATCGCTCGTACAGATCGCGTCCGCGAAAAACCACGTCATTCCCCACGACCTCGACCGTCCCCAGCCACCGGTCGCCCAGCGGGATCTTCCCGACGAACCGTATCAACTCCCGATCGCGGACTTCGGGTCGGGCGGCTGCCGTCCGGCTCTCCACCTCTCTGAGGAGCGGATAGTCCACGCCACGGTCCATCTCGGTTCGCGTGAACACCACGCGGTTGAATATCCCCGATCCCCCGCCCGAATGTCTCGCATGCACGACGTCCAAGCCACCCTGCGTCGAACCCACGTATCGGTACGCGTACCAAGACCGCCCCCACAACTCGCCCAACGTCTTGTCGGCGTTCTCCTCCCCATCCATCGAGTAGACCCACTGCCAAGACGGCTCCGTTGGATCAAGCTGAGGCGTAACGGCGATCTCACCGAAGTAGCGGTTGCTGTCTTGCGAATCCAGTAGGTTGATCGCCACCACCTGGTCACCCGAGTCGCTCAGGGAGCCAACGAGATCGTTGATGATCTTCGGATGAACGAACGGTGCCGTCTTGAACGAGTACGTGGCGTGCAGTCGGGGTCCCCGCTGGTCCGTGGACTCGGTAGTAACGGAGTCGCCATCAGGCTCCCCAGGCATCCCGATTCCACCGAGACGGCCGATCACATCGGTGCCGAACAGAAAGACTAAAACGGCGACCACTATAGTGGCGACCGGAATCACGATGTGTTTCCAAACCTCCAATCCGCCTCGTGTCCCGCGCTCCTCCTGAAGCGACGCTCCAGCACTCGCTTCCTGGAAGCGACGCTCGGCACCCGCGGCCGGAGCATCTTTGGCGCCTATCTCTTCGTCCAGCTTCATGTTCCACTTCTCGTTCGCATTAGCGGGACCCGCGAGGCCCCCGTCTCCGCATCTCCATGCCTACTCACCCCGCTCTCATAGTCCCTCCGACGCGGAGGGGACCTGCAGCCGCCCACGTTCACCTGGATGTGCCGCACCTTCCTTTGCGCTCCACATGAACGCAACATCGAGCTCGATTCCAAGCGCCCTTGCCGTCACTGTCAGCGCCGGGCAGGTTTCGTTGGCGGACAGCCCCTGGACCGAAATGTCGATCTCCGGCAAGTGGGTGTAACCCTCGTCCGTTTTGCTGCCGCAGACCATGTTGGCCGGGCACAGCCGCCGCAGTTCGTTCAGGTCCGCCACCCGACCCATCGACAGGACCAGCACGCGGTGGAGCAACCGGTTCCAATTCGGCCTTTCGACGTCCGCTGCCGCAAGCCGCGCGGCAAGCACCTTCGTATGCGTCACATCCGGCAGCCTGTCGGGATCAACTTCGTGCTCGACCACGAGGAAACGCTCGTCCGGCTGCCTCCATACGCCCGTCTCCATGGTGTCCAAGGCGCGCGGGCCCACCGTATCTACCAGCGGCTGCGCGTGGCGCTGGAGGCGCTCGAAGGTCGCCTGTTCAATCGTGATGTCTGGCCTCCCCCGCCTCCCTATTTATGAGAATATGGTCCATATGCTCCATATTACCGTTCCATATAACCTGTCCCTTCTATTTATTACATCGGCCCTGCCAACGAAGGCTCGGTTTTCCGGAGCGGGCATCAAATTGATTTAGTGGATTTTGCAATCGACCACGAGCAAACATCACCATGTTCATTCTGCCGGTTCGTGCCAGCGAACACTGTGCAAGGGTATGCGGATGCTGGGCGGATGCTGGTTGCGTCCACGTTGCCGCAGAGAGGAATTGATCGAAGCCGAGCGAAGATAGTCAGGCCGCGAGACGCTCGTAACGATGATGCAGGTCAGCGACCTTGGGCAAGGAAACAACCTTTCCGGAACTGGCCGGCTGAACGGGTCGCCCATACGGGGTGTTCTTGCCGAGCGACAAGTGGGTTCTCGAACCGTGATAATAATCGAGGTATGAGCCAGGAATGCGCCGCAAATTCCGCTCGTTGAGGATGATTACGTGGTCCAGGCATTCCCGTCGAATGGTGCCGATCACACGTTCAACCTTAAGGGTTTTGCCATGGTGATCGTGGCGCCCTGATCACCTCTTCAATGCCCATCGACAATACGCAGTCCCGGAACTCGACTCCGTATACGGCATCTCGATCGCGGAGCAGGTATCGGGGTGTTGTTTCCCCGGGGAATGCCTCTCGGATCTGCTGTGCGACCCACGCCATCGTCGGGTTCACCGTGACACCGAAATGCACGATCTGGCGGCGTTCGTGGTGGAGCACGATTAACCCGAATTAAAGACGGCCACTCGCGACAACATCGGCATCGCCTCCTGCTGATCGTGGGTGACGTACACGACAGTGACCACGAGGTCGTGCTGGATGCGGCGAATCTCGAACTGCAATTCCTCGCGCAGGCGCCGATCGAGCGCCCCAAGCGGTTCATCCATCAACACCAGGCTCGGCTCGAACACCAGCTCCCGGGTGATGGCGACGCGTTGCTGCTGGCCGCCGGAAAGCTCTCCCTGGCGCCGGTTCTCGAAACCTTCGAGGAGAACGATCTCAAGCGCCTCTCTGATGCGCTCGACCCGGCGTTCCACGGAGCCACCCCTCACTTCCGAATGGAACGCCAAGTTCCGGCCCACCGTCATGTTCGGAAACAGGGCATAGTTCTGAAAGACAACGCCGATGCCCCTCTTCCGCGGCGCTAAGTTGTGGACTGAGCGTCCGGCGATGGATATCTCGCCCAATGTGGGCGCTTCGAACCCTGCAAGCATCATCAGGCAGGTCGTCTTGCCGAGCCCAGACGGCCCGAGCAGCGTAAAATACTCGCCCATCCCCACGCGGAGGTCGAGATCCTGCACGACCATCGTCCGTCCGTCATAGGTCTTGCTGACACCGCGGAATTCGACATGCGTCCCGGTGCTCGTATCTACCATCGCGGCTACCCGATATTCGTGTGCTGTCGTCCATTCTGAGGTTTTCTTTAGTAGTGGAAGGATAATTCACTAAACGGTCTCAATTCAAAATGTTCTCGGGACATTCGGACCACCGGAGTCTGGCGGATGTGGAGAGACTGCTAAATGGGACGCACGCACTTTCAATTACCCACATTGTTGATTTGCAAGGCGGCACCAAGGGCGATGTCGTTCAACCGGGAGTGGCCGCGCCACATGACGATGTCGCCTGGCCGCGGATCCCTGGCGCGCGCGAGGTCGCCGCCGAATCTGGAGATCTTGATGAAATAGAGCGAGAGCATCCTGGCCGGGGACGGATCGGTGGGCTTATGCGCAGGACTATGAGAGCCCACTCGAGGCGCTGTCATTCTTCATATCATGGCCCGCCCTGGACAGAGCTGCCGTGTTCACTATCCGGCACGCGCCGGATTTAGACGGCAATCACTATGAAATATTGACCCCGGGCCGCCAACGCGATCGCTGGCATGTATCAGTTAGCCGCGACGCTGGTGCTTCGCTCGATGATCGACTTCGCGCTGACAAATAGCCGCTCCAGCCGATACAAGCATGCCGCTCGGCATCTCATGGAGTGTTCGAGTCTTGCTTCGGCAATCGATGATTTCGGGGCATACGAAGCGCACGATGCGTACGAAGCCAGATTAGGCCGCGAGCATGGCAGGAACATCCGCGGTGATGCTGTTGGCGAGTTCCTCCAGATCGAACGGGCAGGCGGCGGCGATGTCCTGGGCGCGCGCGGACGGCCTATCGCAAGCAATGTTGCAGACGGGCTAAGTTGTCGGGCTGCCGGGACAGATCCAAGGGCAATCCGGAGCGGTGTGCAAGATCGATCCCCTGATTGTGCTGGGGCCAGGAATTGGCGGCTTACTTGCCGCCTTTCAGCAGGGATAGGCCCATCACACCTGAAAGCAGTGGCAGGGCGGCGTCTATGAAGGCCCACACAAGGGAGACCGCATCTGTCCCCACTGCGGTAAAACCCGGACTCAACGAACTGAACCAGTTCCAAAAGAACAGGATGCCCACAAACAGGAAGCCGTAGAACAGCGTGTTGGCCGACAGAAACTCGCGGGTAATCGGCGCCCCGCCGCCCTCCTGGTCCACACCTCTCTTGCGGATATAGCCGAAGATCACACCCAGCACGACCGCCAACGCCATGAATGGGTTGATGATGCTCCAAATAGGGTTGTGCGGACTGGCTTCGCTGGAAGCGTCATACAGCGGCTGGGCAATCATATGGACTGCGACCACGGCCCCGATGACAATGAGCACTACGCCGACGATACGTCGAATCATATCCATAACCTTATTCCCCGTTCGTTATCTCCAATTCTGCATCTCCTGTTGCTCCATGTCGATGCTGTCTGACGTTGGCATTGACACGTTAAGTTGGTGGCCGGATCGGGCAGGGGCCGCTACCGTCGGTGTATGACGCCAATTTCTTTCAAGCGACATCGTTTTTCGCCAGAGATCATCCAGCATGCGGTCTGGCTCTATGCTCGGTTCACGCTGTCATTTCGCGATGTCGAGGACCTGCTGGCCGAGCGCGGTATCGATGTCTCGAACGAGACGGTGCGACGCTGGTTTCTGAAATTCGGGCGCCTGATCTCAGGCAATCTTTGCCGCAGCCGTCCACGTGCCAGTGCTCGTTGGCACCTTGACGAAATGGTCATCAGGATCCGCGGCCGAAGACATTGGCTGTGGCGGGCGGTCGACGACGAAGGTGAAGTTCTCGACTTCCTGGTCCAGCCACGACGCTGCGCCCGATCGGCGCAGAGGTTGCTGCGGAAGCTGCTGAAGAAGCAGGGCTTTGCGCCGAAGCGCATTACCACGGACAAGCTCAAATCCTACGCTGTTGCGATCCGCAAAGAGCGACTTACCGCTATTCACGATCAGGGATTGCGGGCAAACAATCGAGCCGAGAATTCACACCAGCCGGTACGTCGACGCGAACGAAAACAACAGCGGTTTAATTCACCTGGATCCGCCCAACGGTTCCTTTCAATCCACGCCGCCGTCTACAACGCTTTCTACGTCCAGCGCCATCTTTTACCCCGCCGCATTTTCAAGGCGTTTCGAGCCGAGACGTTCGCTGTCTGGAATCAAGGCTGGTGTGCTGCCTGATCCAGATCACGATCCAATCGTGCCGAACGCGGCAGCTAACGTGTCAATGCCCATCAGACTAACTGGACAGGACTTATAGAACCTACAATCGAGCGCCCTCAGGCTACGATTTGACAGCACTCGGCCAGGGTGGCGGCATTTACACTTTGATGTCAAGCTCACTTCATTTCTCACTGACAATCTAATGCAGCTGCAAATGAAATGAACGGTGAATTTTACACAACTGCCATCATTATTGTGCAGCCATATTGGCGTTGTTACTAGTCGGCACCATATTATTAGTTCGCTTTGTTATAAGGAAACTTTTGTCGTTATTCTCGCGGCGACCATCGCAGAAAAGCGCAAGAGAGCGGCAGGAAAGAAACTACCGACACTCGCGTGGAAGTCCCACAATCCTCAAGAGCGAGGAACCCACACTTACTGAAAAATTATCATACCGGAAGAAATCTGTCCCTGGCTTCGAGCCGCCTAATTCGTCGCCGCCATCGCGCCCCCGCTCCGCCCCTCGTAGGGAACCAGTCACCGACAAAGCCCAAGAGGCGAAGCCCCGAACGCGTGGACGCGCTGACGAGTGGATACCCAAGCATGGAAATGCCCGCGTCCGCGGCCGAGATATCGGTGGGATGGTTTATGTCGGACGGGGACCGCTCACGCGTCGAGGTTGCGATCCAGACAATGCTTTCATTGATCCGAGCAAGAATGTTAGCCGGCGTGGCGGAGATTACGAGGGCCAGGGTATGCACTACTGGCTCAACTATTCGACCATAGATAGTCGATCGCGCGCGACGTACCTGGATTGGCTGGGCAGCGGACGCTCTGACACTCGCTACGATGTCGGCTACGTCTTTCTTTACTTCTACGGGCTTGAAAGGCGAGTCTTTGTCGACAAGGAAGATGAACAGGAACGTGGCGACATCGTCGCCGAGGTGCGAAGACTACTTGAGATTTACGGCTACAACCATTCGATTCGTCGTTATCTTGGCGCGTTCATCGATGCTACAAGCCTGTTGGACTCGAGAGACTACTCCCAACCTGTCTTCGAGCACGACGGATACGAGATTCCGGCCAAAGTTCTGCTTGCAGTCGGTCGGATGGTAGCGCGCAGCGAACCACTGACTGCGAATTGGCTTCTCTCCTGGTACTTATGTCACCCTGAAACAAGGTTGCGAACACCAGCCAAGCGCGCGTTTGTCGAATTCAAGGAATATTTTCGATGTCTATTCGATGATGAGTTTCCGAATGGTTTGAAACTGCGCGTTCCAAAGCGGCGCCTGAAGCTCATGTATCATGCGTCCTCGGGTAACTTCGCGATAAATCTCAGCGAGAATCTAGGTGAAGTACCTGACGTTTCGAGTTTGTCGAGCCCGCTCTCCACTGCGCAAGCAATAGCCGACAAAGCCTCCAACGGGCTGGACAAATATAGCCGCTATCTCGGACGTAATCCTGAAGGCCGAGGCACTATCGAGGCGCACGCGATCTTGCCTGAGGCCATCTGGTCGGTGTTCCCTTGTCCGGAGAAAGAAGAACTGCGGATCTGGGTGGCAAACCAGGTGGAGACCGGTGGTCTGGTGCCTGTCGAAAAAGTGATTGAACGGTTGGAGGGCGCTCGACCCGACAAGGTGGGGAAGCAACAACTGATCGGAGTCGCCGATGCGCTTGCCCGACTTGGGGTCGGTATGGCGCCCGATCCGCGTTTCGCGCTACGGCAGCCACGATATGGCGAACCGGTGGTTCTCTTCCATCTACCAACAGACATTGTCACGATCGAAAGCCCCAGCGAAGCGTATCGAAGCGCCATTCTCAGTCTTGCGGTCGGAACGCTGGTAGCCCACGCGGATGGTCGGATTGATGTTTCAGAGCGGGAGCATTTGGCTGTTCAGATTGATGCCAACGAATCTGTGACCGAAGCCGAACGGGCGCGCCTGCACGCGAATCTATCTTGGATGGCTGCTGTCCCACCGGACATGAGCATGTTGCGGAGCCGCTTGCGCAACGCGACGGAGAGTGCGCGCAGCGCTTTGGGTCAATTGGCAGTCGTCGCTGCAGGCGCCGATGGCACGATAGACCCAGAAGAAATCCGAACCATCGAGAAGCTCTATACGGCGATGGGCCTGGAGCGTGAGAGTGTCTACACCGATCTGCACGCGCTCACATCCAGGCCCGAGCCGATAACCGTGCGTCCTGCCGATCTCACCCCTCGCGAGTTCGCTATACCGTCACCACCGCCCGAGAAGCCTACGGGTACTGTGGCGCTCGATGCAGCGCGCGTATCGGCCGTGATGGCTGACACGGTTCGTGTCAGCCAAGTTCTTGGGGATATTTTTGCCGACGACGAGGACGACGATGATGAGGTCGTCGATGATAGCGTGTCCGCCGCGGACGACCGGTTCGGCGGTCTCGACGCGCCGCACAGAGCTGTCGCGTCCGTACTGATCACACGTCAGCAGTGGACCGAAGAGGAGGTCGCGGCTCTCGCTGACGAGCATCAATTGATGGTCGCCGGCGCGCTCGAAACCATCAACGAATGGGCCTTCGAGAGCCTCGGTGACACCCTCATCGAACAGTATGATGGCTACGAGATAAGTGGCGATCTCGCCCAAGAACTGATGCGTTGACGGGAGAAGGACATGGAGCGTCCGAAGATCAAGCGGCGCGAGCGCGATACGATCATCCAGGCCTTGCGTGCCGGGGTTGTCCCCAGGTTGGGCCTGCAGCACATCCAGGTTGGGCGCGCAGGAGAAATCGCCGAGATGGTCCGCGATGTCGAGCGGATCGCCGAGGGCGGCGCTGCGATCCGCTTCGTGATTGGGGAGTACGGATCGGGCAAGACGTTCTTTCTCAATCTTGTTCGGCTCGTGGCGCTAGAGAAGGGCATGGTCGTGCTCTCGGCAGATCTTGCGCCAGACCGGCGCATCCATGCCACGGGCGGGCAAGCGCGGTCACTCTTTGCGGAGCTCACGCGCAATGCATCGACCCGTACCAAACCGGACGGCGGGGCGCTCGCCAGCGTGGTGGAGAGGTTCGTCACCCAGGCTATTCGTGAGGCGGAAACTGCCGAACGAACGCCCGATGCAGTGATTCGCGACAAGCTCGGGCATCTCGAGGAGCTGACGGGTGGGTACGATTTCGCCACCGTCATCGCCAAATATTGGGAGGGACATGAAACCGGTGACGAAGAGCTGAAATCCAATGCCCTGCGCTGGCTCAGGGCTGAGTTTGCGACCACGACCGATGCGCGCAAGGCGCTCGGCGTTCGCACGATTATCGACGACGCCAGCGTGTACGATCATCTGAAGCTAATGTCTGCCTTCGTGCGCCAAGCGGGGTATGGTGGATTGCTTGTGGCGCTTGATGAGCTTGTGAATCTCTACAAGCTCACAAGCAGTCAGGCTCGGAACGCAAACTATGAACAGATCCTTCGCATCCTGAACGACGTACTGCAGGGCAGTGCGGCGCATCTTGGCTTCGTGCTGGGTGGCACGCCAGAGTTCCTGATGGACACGAGGCGGGGCCTCTACAGCTATGAAGCCCTGCAATCGCGGCTCACCGAGAACACCTTCGCCCGAGACGGGCTTGTCGATCTATCAGGGCCAGTGGTTCGACTTTCGAGCCTAACGCCGGAAGATTTGTATGTCCTTCTCGCTAATGTCAGGCGTGTGTATCTCGGAGAAGACGCCGGTGCCGCGTCTGACGAGGCCCTGGGGGCCTTTATGGCTCATTGTTCGGAGCGGATCGGCTACGCCTATTTCCGGACACCGAGAAACACGGTCACTGCATTTGTGAACATGCTCTCCGTCATCGAACAAAATCCGGGTACAGCTTGGCAGGATCTCGTCGGCGGCGTCGAAATCGAACCCGATGGCGGAGATGACTTGAGCGACATCATCGATGACGAGGCGCCGGAGTCTAGGCAAGAGAGCGACGATGACCTCACCAGTTTCCGCCTCTGACCGGCAATCCAAGGCCTTCGATCTTCTGGCAGAGCCTATCCGACGCTGGATCTGGCTTAAGGGATGGAGCGCCCTGCGAGACATTCAGGAACTTGCGATCCCTCATCTGATCAACGGTGACGGCGACCTCATTATCGCAGCCGCAACTGCAGGCGGGAAGACCGAGGCGGCGTTTCTGCCGCTGATCTCAAGGGTACATGAGGCAGCCGGAGGCGAAGGTTTCGACCTGGTCTATGTCGGTCCCCTTCGGGCGCTCATCAATGACCAGTTCAGGCGGCTTGAAGACCTGTGCGAGACCTTGGAGATGCCGGTACATCCCTGGCACGGTGACATCGCGCAGGGCGTGAAGGTGCGAGCAAGGAAAAACCCGAGGGGTATCCTGCTGATCACGCCCGAGTCGCTCGAAGCCATGTTCGTCCTTCGCGGCGCAGAGATACCCCGCCTCTTCACGGGTACCCAGGCCATCGTCATCGACGAACTCCACGCACTGCTCGATTCAGAGCGCGGAGTTCATCTACGGTCCCTGCTCACGCGGCTCGAGCTAGCGGTGGGCCGGCGCGTTCGGCGGGTTGGGTTATCCGCGACTTTGGGCGACATGGCGCTGGCGAATGCCTATCTGCGCCCTGAGGCACCAGACAAGGTTGTGCAGTTGGTAAGCCGTTCCGACGGACAGGAACTACGGGTTCAGTTGCGTGCCTATGTCGCCCGCCGATGCGACGAACAGCACCATTCAGAAAACGCCCAGGCGGACCGCTCCGACGCGTCGGATGTCGCCGCAACCCGTGCCGTGTGTGAACACTTGTTCGACAAGCTCCGCGGCACAAACAACTTGGTCTTCGCAGGCTCCCGACAAAGCGTCGAGGTCTTTTCGGATTTGCTGCGCCGGATGTGTGAAGAGCGAAAGCTTCCGAACGAGTTCTTTCCGCATCATGCCAGTTTGTCACGGGAGCATCGGGACTTCGTTGAGAAGCGGCTCAAGGGCGGAAACCTGCCGGTCACGGCGATCTGTACTTCGACCCTGGAACTCGGAATCGACATCGGCGACGTGGCATGCGTAGGGCAGATCGGCGCGCCATGGTCGGTCGCAGCATTGCGACAACGGCTAGGGCGATCCGGTCGCAGGGCTGGCCAGCCGGCCGTGCTACGCATGTATGCTATCGAGCCGGAGACCGACGGAGACTCGCATCCCGTAGACACACTGCAGCTGCGATTGATCCGCTCGGTCGCCATGATTGAGCTGCTCGTCGAGGGCTGGTGCGAGCCACCACGGAGGGAGGCACTCCATCTCTCGACGTTGACGCATCAGATCCTTTCCATTATTGCGGAGCGCGGCGGTGCGTCGGCACGGAGACTTTACGCGACCCTATGCGATCGCGGCCCATTTCGTTCGGTCGATCCCTCGTTGTTCGCGCGCCTACTTCGTCAGCTTGGCGATCTCAAGACCGCGCTCATAGAGCAGGCGGCGGACGGCACGCTCCTGCCTGGTCGCGAAGGCGAGCGCCTGGTTGAGCACTACAGTTTCTTCGCTGTCTTCCACACCCCTCAGGAATTTCGCGTCGTTCACGATGTGAAGACGCTTGGCACGATCCCCGTCTCTGTGCCGCTCGTTCCAGACCTGACGATTATTTTTGTCGGCAGACGCTGGCGTGTAGTTGAGGTTCATGACCGAGAAAAGGTTATCGTGGTTGTGCCAGATCGTACCGGTAAGCCGCCAGTCTTCGGAGGGGATGCGGGCAACATCCATCAGACGGTCATTGAACGCATGCGTGATGTTCTACGCGCCGACATTCTGCCGTCGTACCTCGACAAAACCGCAGTAGAGGTGCTTTCCTCTGCGCGAGCTGCCTATCGTAGATCCGGCCTCGACGAAAGGCCGATACAGTCGCTCGGTGAAGACCGGTATCTTCTCGCACCGTGGACGGGAACCGTTGGCACCGCCTCGCTGGCCATCGTGCTGGCTTCACTAGATTACCGCGTCGGAACATTCGATGGCATTCTTGAGGTCTTTTCAACGGGATCTAACTCCAAGAGGTTGATTCCTGAACTTGAAAATATTGCAGATGACAAGTTGAATTTGCCAGATCTTGTACGAAGTCGCGCAAGCGCATTAGTGCACGAGAAATTCCACCATTATCTTGGCGATGAATTGTTGGTTTCCGATGCACTGTCATCCCGATTGGACTTGAATGCAGTACCGGCAATCGCCCGAAGCCTGTGTTCAACTCAGTGAGAGCGCCTGCTATTGCATTTTGGGGTCCAGTCAGAGGGCGGCCACCACACCAGTACGAATTCTTCCCGCACACGCCAAGCTGCCGGGGAACAGGCGCATGAATGCCGCTTCACAGAGGCCGAACATACGACAGTACCTGACCGCATGTCACAAGTTGTTCAAATTCCTTCTTGCACTGCAGGGGGCGTCCACATACGTCTCATGGCAGATGTCGATACCGCGCTCGAACAGCAGATCTTCGACCTGTCTCAGCGACAACGGATAGCGGACATATATCACCACCGCGAGGCCGATGACCTCGGGCGAACTGTTGAAGTAGCGGAAAGGATTGTGCATCGCCGGGAGCTACGAGACCTTACTTTTCAGCTCAATCCCATTTACTCTGACATTGCCTCCGCGCCGAATAACAGTGTCTTCGTCGATCATTACAATAACCACTGCTACCATGAGAGCATTGGCAACGTCACCCCGCAGATGCCTACTTCAGGCGACACACCGCAATCATTGAACGGAGAGACAAACCAAAATACTAACCATCCAAAACCGCCGCTCCGTTAGAAAATACTCTCACATGTCCCATTTGTTCTGACAACGGACACAACGAGATGAAGAGCATCGTCCTAACAGCCCGTTGATTAAGTCGGCGCCGTCTGATTCTCTGGTTCCCTGATTTGCAGGGGGATTTACCGATGGCGATGGGACGGCAGAAGGATGGTCAGGGGGACCTGATGGTGAGCTGGTCGGAGATGCCGCGCTCTCCGGGTCATGTGTTTTATGACCGCTTGCAGTCGGTGCTGATCGAGGGCGGCTTCGACGCCTTTGCCGAGGCGAGCTGCCGGCCTTATTACGCGGTCCGGATGGGCGCGCCCTCGGTGCCGCCCGGGCGCTATTTCCGGATGCACCTGGTGGGCTACTTTGAGGGCATCGACAGCGAGCGCGGTCTGGAGTGGCGCTGCTCGGACTCGCTTTCGCTGCGGGCGTTCCTGCGACTGGGGAGCCGTGATCGGGTACCGGACCATTCCTGGCTGTCACGGAGCCGCACGCGCCTGCCCCATGAAGTCCACGCGGCGGTCTTCGACTGGGTTCTGGTGCTGATCGCCGAGGCGGGGCTGATCAAGGGCGAGCGCATCGGCGTCGATGCCTCGACCATGGAGGCCAACGCGGCGCTGCGGAACATCGTGCGGCGCGACAACGGCGAAGGCTACCGGGAGATGCTGGAGCGCCTGGCCCGGGAAAGCGGCGTCGAGACACCCACGGCCGAGGACCTGGCGCGTCTGGACCGGAAGCGCAAGGGCAAGAAGCTTTCCAACACGGATTGGGTTTCGAAGAGCGACCCCGAGGCCAAGATCACCAAGATGAAGGACGGCACGACGCATCTGGCCTACAAGCCCGAGCACGCGGTGGATCTGGACACCGGCGCGGTGGTGGCGGCCGAGCTGCACCCGGCCGATGAGGGCGACACCACGACGCTTTCCAAGACCCTGGCGAAGGCCGAGGCAAACCTCGAGGCGGTGGATGCGGCACCGACATCGGAGGACCCGGCCGAATGCGTCGCCGACAAAGGTTATCACTCACGGGCGGTCTTGAGGGCTCTGAACGACAGTCCCTGGAAGACCCGGATCGCGGCGCCCAAGCAGACCGGCTTTTCGCGCTGGCACGGTGATGAGGCGGCGCGGCGCGCGGTCACCAATAACCGTGCGCGGCTCAAGTCCGGGGTCGCCCGCGAGGCCTTCAAGCTGCGCGCCGAGATCGTCGAGCGCTGCTTTGCCCACAACCTCGATCGTGGCGGCATGCGACGAACCTGGCTGCGCGGGCGAGAGAATGTGCACAAGCGATACCTGCTCCACGTCGCCGGCCACAATCTATCGTTACTGATGCGCCAGCTCATCGGCGCCGGCACCCCGCGGGAGGCCGTGGCGGGCGGATATGGCGGTATTTTCGTTCTGCTCACGCCCACCGGGGCCATGCTGGTGGCACGGGGGGGCTCGCAAAGCGGCCAGACGGCTTTCGCCGCCGCATTCCTCATCTGGGAGTGAGAGCCGGAAAAAGCCACTTAATCAACGGGCTGCTAAGCGATACCGAGGCCCGCGACCGGGCGACCCGGCATTTTTTCAACAGGGCACTGCGGGAAGTCCGGGAGGGGGGTACAGGGGTGACGATTCGCCGCCTTGAGGAGCTTCGGATTGAAGCGCCGGGTACCCAGCCCGACCAACGTCACCTTCGTCCGGTTGACTGCCCGGATTCGTTCGTGGACGAGGTTCCCGGGCCCGCACAAGCCCGAGAGATGGAGGCGGCGGAATAGAATGGGCATCAACCTCGTCATTGCGGTCACGGATGGAGACTGGTTCGAGATGCTGCGTCAGCAACCGAACCTCGACGAGGTGAACTTCTGGGCGCCGTCGGCCGCGAACTTCCGTGCACTCCAGCCGGGCGAAATGTTTTTGTTCAAGCTGCACGCGCCGCGCAACGTGATTGTCGGTGGCGGTATCTTTGCCTACGCGAACGCGTTGCCGTGCTCGCTTGCCTGGGAGGCGTTCAAGGAAGCAAACGGTGCCCGCTCAGGGCGGGAAATGCGCGCCGGCATCGCCCGTTACCGACACGCGGACCCAGGCGATCGCAGCGACTTCGAGGTTGGGTGCCGCATTTTGACCCAGCCCTTCTTCTTCGCGGAACGCGACTGGATTCCCATGCCGGCGAGTTGGTCGCCGAACATTGTGTCTTTCAAGACCTACAACACGGCTGTGTCTCGAAAGTGGTGGAAATTTGAGGATGGCGTAATCTCCGGGTGACAAGACAACCACCCAACCGGCGGCTAGCACCGCCAAGGAGATCACGCCATGAAGAACACTACCGAGACTTCCGCGCTTTCGCTACTGGCCAATGACGCCGGCTATGATCCGCTCGAGGACCGGCTGCGGGAGAACATCAGATCCACGATCGAGGCCGTTTTTGAGGAGGAACTTGCGCAGTTTCTCGGGCGCTGCCGATACGGTCGAGAGGATGCGCTTCGGCAAGGGTATCGGAACGGGCACCGGGAGCGGCAACTGACGGGGACATTCGGGACCGAGAGGGTGAGCGTGCCGCGTGCGCGGATCGTTGAGGAAGACGGTCGGGCGTCGGAATGGCGTTCGCGGGCGCTGCCGCGCTACCAGCGGCTGACCAGAAAGGCCGAGGCGCTGATCGCTTCGGTGTATCTGTCCGGAACCAACACGCGGCGGGTGAAACGCGCGCTGTTCGGGCTCTTCCGGGGTGCTGTGAGCAAGGACGTTGTGAGCCGGGCGTGGCGCAAGGTGAAGGTCGATTGGGACGCCTGGTGCAGCCGTGGCCTCGCGGATGAGGATATCGTTCGGCTGATCCTTGACGGCACTGTGATCAAGACCCGACTGGACCGCAAGGCCACCAACATCTCGGTTCTCGCGGCTATAGGGGTGCGCCGGGATGGCCAGAAGGTCTTGCTTTCGATCGGGAATATGGGCGGAGAAAGCCAGGCGGCGTGGCGCCAGTTCCTCGACGACCTTGATGCGCGTGGACTGAAACGGCCCGGGTTTGTCATCGTCGATGGCGCGCCGGGACTGGAGGCGGCTCTGTCGGCGCTTTGGGGCGATGACCTTCCCGTTCAACGCTGCACCGTGCACAAGCACCGCAACCTTCTGGGTCATGCTCCCAAACACATGCATGACGAGCTGAGCGAAGATTACCGCGATATGATCTATGCCGACACTGCCTCCGAGGTGGAAACCCGCCGCAAGGCGTTTGTCCGCAAGTGGCGGCTGAAATGCAGGGCCGTCGCGGACAGCCTCGCAGAAGCGGGCGACAAGCTCTTTACCTTCACGCGCCTGTCCAAGAGCCAATGGAAATCAGCCCGAACGACCAACGCCATTGAGCGTCTCAACGAGGAGTTCAAGCGCCGGATCAAAACACAGACCGTGCTGCCGTGTCCCGAAACAGTGCCGATGCTCCTCTGGGCGCTCCTCGCTTCCGGCCAAATCCAGATGCGCAAAGTCGATGGATGGGAAACCCTCGATCAGCTAATCGCCGACGAAACCCTTGACCGCGCGGCCTGACCGCCGCAAAACTCAACCCGCTCGGAGAGGCGCCAAAACCAATTTCCACCACTTTCGAGACACAACCTACAACACAGACAGTGCCGAAGGACTGGCATTGTGGGAAGCCGTGAACGATCGCCTCAGCCGGCCACAGATGGCGGGCATGGCAGGGGAGCAAGCGCGATTTGGCGAGCCGTATCTCATTCGTCCCCGCCTCGGGCAAGGCGCGTTCCGTGTGCTGGTCACGGATATCTATTGGCGGCGCTGCGCGGTCACTCAAGAGCGGACACTGCCGGCCTTGGAGGCGGCGCATATACGCCCCTATGGCGATGGCGGTGCGCACGAGGCGCGGAACGGACTATTGCTGCGGCGAGACATTCACAGCCTGTTCGACGCCGGCTATGTGACGGTGACACCCGATCTGCGCTTCGATGTCAGCCGGCGCATCCGGGAGGAGTTTGACAACGGCAAGCACTACTACGCGCTTCATGGTCGCAAAATCGATGCGCCTTCGGATATCGGCCAGCGCCCGGATCCCGCCGCCCTGACCTGGCACAACGAGCATTGTTTCAAGGGATGACGGGGGACGCCGATGACCGATGACGACCTCGACACCCCGATGCGCATGGCGGCTTTCGAGCATGTGCAAAGGCTCGGTGAAATCCACGATAACCTGACTGCGAACGAACTCAAGCCGGGCTTCGTATTTCAAGGAGAACGCATTCCGCTCATCAATCCCCAGCGCGGCATCTTCAAGCCGAAGCAGATGCGCTTCTTGCTTTCCATCAAGACCGTTTTCCCGAAGCCGGGTGGCAAGGTTTGGTACGACGACCAACGCGAGGCGCATCGGCAGATTTTCGAGGGCGACGAGACGATCGACTACGCCTTTATGGGCGGGAACCCGGATGCGGCCGACAATCGGTGGCTTCGCGAAGCGTTTGAGAACAGGATTCCAATCATCTATTTCCTCGGTATCGCGCCTGGCCACTACCAGGCCATGCTGCCTGCATTCATTTCGGGGTGGGACGCCACGGCGCTAAAGGCGCGCGTCGCGTTTGGTGTGCCAGATCAAGCCTCCCTGGCACCACCCGAGAACGCGCTGGAACGCCGCTACGCTCTACGCGCCGTCAAGCAGCGGCTACATCAGGCATCGTTTCGCGAGGCCGTCATCAGCGCCTACAACGGCCGCTGTGCATTGTCGGGACTGCCGGAGCCGCTGCTTCTGGACGCCGCCCATATCGTTGCCGACACGGACATGCGGCTCGGCCAACCCGTGGTGCCCAACGGTATCCCCCTGTCGAAAATCCATCACGCCGCCTTCGACAGGCATCTGATCGGTATCGACCCGGATTATCGGCTGCACGTGTCCGGGCGGCTGCTGATCCAAACGGACGGCCCGATGCTGGAATCCCTCAAACGGCTGAACGGCGGAACCATCCACCTCCCGAACAGAGACAAGGATCGCCCCGATCGCGACCGGCTTGCATTGCGCTTCAAGCGATTCAAGGCAGCAGCTTGAGTTATCCGCATAAACTTGGACCCCGTTCAGGGGGTCATTCCAGGGCGGGATGGCTAAGCTGATGGCTTCGAAGAAGACACTGAACGCAAAGAATCTCGAGTCGCTGGGCGCCCGTCGGCTTGCCGAACTGTTGATCGAGATCAGCACCGGTAACACCTTGGCCAAACGTCGGCTCAGGCTGGAGCTGGCCGGCGAGGAGAGCCCCGCCGCCGTTGCGGGTGAAATCCGCAAGCGGCTGGCGACGATCGCCCGCTCCCGCGAATTCGTCGACTGGCAGAACCGACGGGCCTTGGTCGATGATTTGCAAATTCAACACCTCGCCATCGTCGACAAGGTGGCCAAACGCAATCCGTCCGAGGGACTGGAACTGATGTGGCGTTTCATGGCACTGGCCGGCTCTGTCTTCGAGCGTTGCGATGACAGCAGTGGAACCGTGATCGGCCTCTTCCACGACGCAGAAAACGACCTCGGCGAGATTGCGAAAGCAGCAAAGCCCGATCAGGAAATGCTCGCCGACGATGCGTTCCGCGCGTTGGCCGACAACGGCTATGGCCAGTACGATTCCCTGATCCATGTTCTGATACCGGCCCTGGGGCAGAAAGGCCTGGAGCACTTGAAACAGCGGATGATCGCGCTGTCCAAAGAACCTGGTCGGTCCCGGACCAGCACGTCACACCTGGCACTGACGGAGATCGCGGATGCCCAGGGCGACGTCGACGCATTCATAGCCCAATATGACGAGCAAACGAGAAAGGTACCGAATATTGCCGCGCAAATCGCCCGGCGGCTGCTTGCTGCGGACAGGTCCGAAGAAGCATTGCATACGATCGACGCTGCCGAGCATAAACAGGATAGCTGGGGCTGGCCGACTTTAGAGTGGAAGGACGCACGGATCGATGTGCTCGACGCACTCGGCCGTGGCGACGAGGCCCAGGCAGATCGCTGGTCGTGCTTCGAGCAGTCGTTGTCGATCCCGCATCTGCGCGCCTATCTGAAGCGCTTGGCCGACTTTGACGATCTTGAAGCCGAGGAGCGGGCGCTCGATTATGCGCAGAACTACGACAGCCCACTCGAGGCGCTGTCATTCTTCATATCGTGGCCCTCCCTAAACAGAGCGGCCACGTTCACTATCCGGCAGGCGCCGGATTTAGACGGCAATCACTATGAGATATTGACCCCGGCCGCCAACGCGATGGCTGGCAAGTATCCGTTGGCCGCGACGCTGGTGCTTCGCGCGATGATCGACTTCGCACTGACATATAGCCGCTCCAGCCGATACAAGCATGCCGCACGACATCTCACGGAGTGTTCGAGTCTTGCTTCGGCAATCGAGGATTTCGGGGCATATGAAGCGCATGATACCTACGAAGCCAGACTACGCCGCGAGCACGGCAGGAAAAGTTCATTCTGGAGCGTGGTTCATTAGTAGAACGCGTCAGTAGAACGCGTCCCGATGACGTTCGCCCCATTGCGGGCTACTCTGACACATCAAGCGGTGCTCAACCCCCATGCCGTTAGAAGTTTGGAAGAACATCCGCGGCGATGCTGTTGGCGAGTTGGAATTGGAAGCTCAGGAGAAAGCGGTCGGCGGCATTGTCAAACTAACTGGCGTCGAGGGCAGATTTGGCGTTGGTGCGCCTGGAAGACGATGAAGCACTGGTTCCGCATTTATCGCATTTGGAACTGCGCAACGGCCTCCTTGTCGCAGTCCGGCGAGGCCGATTTCCCGCAGACGGACCGGCGGAGCGACTGAACGCTTTGTATGACCTGCCCATTCGTACCGATATGGAACCCGATATGGACATCGCATTCGCCCTGGCCGAGAGACACGGTTTGTCGTTCTACGACGCCATCTATCTGGAATTGGCGAAAAGACATACCGCGCCGCTGGCAACGCTTGACAAGGCTCTCGCTCGGGCCTCGGCATACGAAGGTCTGCACTTGGTCTGTGGTCATGATGCAACGTAACTGTTATGCATTGAGCGGCGGGAGATGACGCTATTCGGAAGTCTCGAAAAGCTGCGCCAAGTCCGCCCGACATCAATATTTCCGTGCGGGGGCAAGAGTCCAATGCGGCAGGTCGTAGCGTCATCGTACTGGCGCGAAGCCTCGGGTACGGGCTTAACATTGCCTTTTTGCGGCGTCCGAAGGACAAGACCACCTTCCCCGGCGAACAGGGCCGGTTGACCATCCGCTCGCGGTGGACGCAGTACGCGATTACAGCGACCGCTGAGGCAGTTGCCAGTTAGCGGCAAAAGGCTTCACCGATGAAGAAGACCGGCTCCAGTTTTGAGCTCAGCGCTACCGACCTCGTCGGCTATCTGGACTGCCGGCATTTATCCGGCCTTGACTGCGCCGTTGCCGGAGGTGCGCTCGGAAAACCGAAAGTGTGGGACCCACTGCTCCAGATTTTATGGGAGCGCGGTTCCATTCATGAACAGAACTATGTCACGCATCTGGAGCAAGCCGGTCTGGATGTCGTACGTATTGATGGCGTTGATATCACCGACAATGCGGTGAAAGAGACGCTTGCTGCCATGAAGCTCGGCACTGCCATAATTGTGCAAGGTGCGCTCTCACACAACGGCTGGAGCGGTCGTGCCGATATTCTGTACCGAGTCAAAAAGCCGAGCGCCATTGGCGATTGGTCCTATGAGGTGATCGATACAAAGCTCGCGCGTGAAACCAAAGCGGGAACCGTTCTCCAGCTCTGCCTTTATTCGGACCTGCTGACCGCAGCGCAGGGGACCGTACCTGAATATATGCATGTTGTCGCACCGTGGTCTGACTTTGAACCGCAGCAATATCGCTTTACCGACTATGCCGCCTATTTCCGCAAGGTGCAGCACGCGTTGCGGCAATCACTCGAAGATCAGGAGACGGAAGAGACTTATCCCGATCCCAAGGAACATTGCAATATCTGCCGCTGGCGGGAAAAGTGTGGCAAACGCCGCCGGGACGATGATCACCTTTGCCTTGTGGCTGGGATTTCAAAGCTCCAAATCAACGAACTGAAACAGCGGGGCATCGCTACCGTACAGGATCTGGCGGCATTGCCGTTACCGCTGGCATGGAAGCCGGACCGCGGCGCGGTCAACTCCTATGGCAGGGTGCGCGAACAGGCCCGCATTCAGGTCGAGGCACGGCAGGGCGGCAAAGGCAAGTTCGAATTGCTCCCGGTGGAGGATGGCTTTGGCCTGACTTGCCTTCCGGAACCCTCGCCCGGCGATATTTTCTTCGATCTGGAAGGCGATTCTTTCGTCGGTGAGCACGGCCTGGAATATCTGTTCGGCTATGTGTTCAGTGATGAAAGCGGCGAGGCCATCTACAAGAGCCAGTGGGCCTTTACACGCGTTGATGAAAAGCAGGCCTTCGAGAATTTCGTCGATTTTGTCATGGCACGTTGGGAACAACATCCCGGCCTGCACATCTACCATTTCGCACCGTATGAGCCGTCGGCCTTAAAGCGGCTGATGGGGCGCTACGCAACCAAGGAAGAGGAGATCGACCGGTTGCTGCGCGCCGGTGTGTTTGTCGATCTCTACCATGTCGTGCGTCACGGCGTTCGTGCTAGAGTCGAGAGCTATTCTATCAAGCATCTGGAGTCGTTCTACTGCTTTGATCGCGACACTAAACTCCCCGATGCGAATGCGGCGCTCGCGAATCTCCAGGCCAATCTGGAGCTGAATGATGCTCCTTCGATTTCAGATGAAAGAAAAGCTGTCGTGCAGGCCTACAACAAGGATGACTGCGCCTCTGCCGCCAGGCTGCGAGACTGGCTGGAAACACTGCGCGATCAACTGGTGGCTGATGGCACGGACGTACCCCGCCCCGAGCCGGGTGACGGTTCGCCGAATGAAAAAATCACGGATTGGGTGACCAGGATAAATGCGCTGATCGAGCGCCTGACCGCCAATATTCCCGTCGATCCGGAAGAGCGGGATGAAGAGCAGCAGGCACGTTGGATACTGGCCAATATCATCGACTGGCATCGCCGGGAGAACAAGGCGGTGTGGTGGGAGTATTTCCGGTTGCGCGATCTCTCGTTGGAAGACCTGGTGGATGAGCGGGCTGGTCTGTCCGGCCTCACTTTGGTAGGCGAGGCCGGCGGTACCGCAAAAGCGCCGATTCACCGCTACAGATTCCCGCCACAGGAAACCGAACTCCGCGGGGGCGATAACCTTCATATTCTCGGCGGCGACAAGTTGGGTTCGATCGCCGCTGTTTCGTTTGAGAATTACACCGTCGATATCAAGAAGCGGCAGGATAGTGCCGCGATCCACCCGCAAGCCGTGTTGCGCACACCTATGTCAATGCTGAGAGCGGCGGTGACAAATTAGTCCACGGAAGCGGCGGGATTTCCCAGCCGCGGGCGGAGTAAAACTCTGCCACCTGTAGCCTTCGATCTTTTTTGAGATGGAAGGCGGGAGGATGTACACCGTGGACCTATATCTGCGCGTTCGGCTGGCCTGCCATGTTGATGGTCTGAGCCAGCGAGAGGCGGCAAGTCGGTTTGGCATTGCGCGCGAGACGGTGAGGAAGATGCTGCGGCATTCGGAACCGCCGGGATATCGGCGACGCCAGCCACCGAAACGCCCGAAACTGGCCCCCTTCACGGATATCATCGACCGTATTCTGGAGGAGGACCGAACGGTTCACCGTAAGCAGCACCACACGGCGAAGCGTATATTCGAGCGCCTTCGCGACGAACATGGCTTCACGGGCAAAGAGACCATCGTGAAGGATTACGTTCGGGAACGGCGCCTTCGTCGGCGTGAGATGTTTGTGCCGTTGTCACATCCTCCGGGCCATGCTCAAGCGGACTTTGGCGAGGCGGATGCGATCATCGCCGGCGTCAAGTATCGGGCGCATTTTTTCGTCATGACACTTCCCCACAGCGATGCCTGCTTCGTTGCGGCCTACCCGGCGGCGACGACGGAGGCCTGGCTGGACGGGCACAACAGAGCCTTTGTTTTTTTCGGCGGCGTTCCCCAATCGATTCTTTACGACAACGACAAGTGTCTGGTGTCGCGCATCTTGTCAGATGGCACGCGGCAACGAACGCGGCCGTTCAGCGGGCTGCAGTCCCATTACCTCTTCGAGGACCGCTACGGCCGTCCCGGCAAGGGTAACGACAAAGGCAATGTGGAGGGGGTGGTCGGCTATGCCCGGCGGAACTTCATGACGCCGCTTCCCCGGTTCGCGAGCTGGGACGCCTTCAATGGCCACCTGGAAGAGCAATGCCGCAACCGGCAAGGCAACGTCCTGCGCGGCCACCGCGAGAGCATCGGCGAACGGTTTGTGCGTGACCGCGAAGCGTTGAAGAGGCCACTGCCGGCACCGTTCGACGCGTGCGACAAGCAGGGCACGCGGGTCAACTCGCTGTCCCTGGTGCGCTACCGGACGAATGACTATTCCGTGCCCGTCGCCTACGGCCATCAGGAAGTCTGGATCCGTGGCTATGTCCACGAGGTGGTTATCGGTTGCGGCGCCGGGATCATTGCCCGACACCCCCGTTCCTACGACCGGGAAGATATGGTCTTCGATCCGATCCACTACCTGCCTTTGCTGGAGCACAAGATCGGCGCCCTGGATCAGGCCGCGCCGCTAGCCGGATGGGAACTGCCTGATGCCTTCCCAACCCTGCGCCGTCTCCTGTAGGCGCGCATGGGCAAGGCCGGCAAGCGGGAATACGTACAGGTCCTTCGGCTTCTGGAGACCTTCGATCTCGAGGTGCTTCACGGCGCGGTGAAGGACGCCCTGCGCCTGGGTGCGATCGGCTACGACGCCGTCAAACACCTTGTGCTGTGCCGTATCGAGCGACGCCCGCCCAAACTCGACCTGGATATCTATCCCTACCTGCCTCGGGCCAACGTGGCGACCACGGCCGCCGCCAGTTATATGAGCTTGTTGGGTGGAGGCGCGTCATGACCGATACGCCGCAAGTGTTGCTGGCCCATCACCTCAAGACCCTGAAACTGCCGACGTTCCTGCGCGAATACGACAAGCTGGCCCGCCAATGCGCCACCGAGGGCGCCGACCATGTGCGGTATCTTGTCCGTCTGACCGAGTTGGAACTGATCGACCGTGAGCGCCGCATGGTCGAGCGGCGGATCAGACAGGCCAGGTTCCCCGCCGTCAAAAGCCTCGACAGCTTCGACTTCAAGGCCATCGCATCGCTCAACAAGATGCTGGTTCTGGAGTTGGCGCGATGCGAATACGTCGAGCGTCGTGAGAATATCATCGCGCTCGGCAACAGCGGAACCGGCAAGACCCATATCGCCCTCGGTCTCGGTCTGGCGGCCTGCCAAAAAGGGCTCTCCGTCGGCTTCCTCACGGCCGCTGCCCTGGTTCATGAACTGATGGAGGCCAGGGATGAAAAACGCCTGTTGCGCCTGCAGAAGCAACTGGCAAAGTATCACCTTCTGATCATCGACGAACTCGGCTTCGTGCCGCTCTCGAAGACCGGCGCCGAGCTGCTGTTCGAAGTCTTCAGCCAGCGCTACGAGCGGGGCTCGATCCTGGTGACCTCCAACTTGCCGTTCGATGAGTGGACGGAGATATTCGGCTCGGAACGCCTGACCGGGGCTTTGCTGGACCGCCTCACCCACCATGTCCATATCCTGGAAATGAACGGCGAGAGCTATCGTCTCAACCAAAGCCAAAAACGGCGGAAATTCCCCAAAATACCTGCTTAACCGCCGGTGCAATGGTTGACCCGGTGGGTCCACAGGAACCTCCCACGCTGCTTCGCTCCGCGTAACGCAAGCGCTACACGAAGCAGCGCGGGTCCCTCCTATGGACTACCGGGACAACCCCCCAACACCGCGTACCGCATAACGTTAAGTGGACTAGTTTTACTCCGCCCGGGTGGACTAATTTTGCTCCGCCGTTGACAATCGAACACCGTAATCATGCCGTCCAATTGTTGCTGAAGCTGCTGAGGGGTATCACCCATCCAGCTCGCCAGTTGCCGAACATCGAGAACCTAGCGGCCTGCAACGCCGTGGCGATCGTCTTTTTTTGCGCCCAAGGGCGTTGAAGCAAAGACCATGCGCTTGCCTGAACTCGTCGCGCATGCCGATTGGAGCGCCAATCCGCCCGGCCGACAGATCGCCATTGCCCGACGGGCGGGCCAGCGATACGCCGCATCGGCGCCGCGCCCGGTCGGCGCACTGGACGAACTGTTACCTGCGCTATTCGCCGAGGCTGGACCCGGCGGCACGGCCCTGCTTGGTGTCGACTTCCCTATCGGTCTGCCGAGCGCTTATGCCGCCAAGGCCGGCATCGACGATTTCCGCATTGCGCTGACGCAGTTCGGCCGCGGCCGCTGGCGTGATTTCTACAACCCGGCTGCAACGGTTTCTGAGATCGACCTCACACGACCCTTTTATCCGGCGCGAAACGGCCCGAAGGGCAGCATCCATCGCGCTGACCTTCCGCTCACCCTCGGGTTCGACTCATACGACGCGCTGCATCGGCGTTGCGACCGGGGCCACCCGGACAGACAGGCCGCGGCAGTACTGTTCTGGACACTAGGCGGCAACCAGGTCGGTAAGGCGGCGATCAGCGGCTGGCGCGACGTCATCGCGCCGGCACTCCGCACCCCAAAGCGTGGACATGGGCCAGTGCGGTTGTGGCCGTTCGACGGGCCGCTGGCAACCCTGCTCGGCCAACCAGGCACAGTCGTAGCCGAGACCTATCCCAGAGAAATCTACGGCCATCTTGGCCTTGGAATCGCCGCAGCGCGACACTCCAAGCGACGGCAGGAAGATCGTCGCAGCGAAGCGCCGGTCCTGGCTGGTGCTACGACTCGCCTCGGTATCGACCTCGCCGATACCTTTGCGGCTATGGTCGCCGACGGGTTCGGTGACGACAGTCGTGGCGAAGATCGTTTCGACGCCGCGGTCGGTCTGTTCGGCACGGTCAACGTGCTGCGCGGCTCCCGCGCACCCGGTGACCCGACCGACTCCGAGCGCAGGACCATTGAGGGATGGATTCTGGGGCAAGCGGACATGTAGCCGCGATGCGTCCACGCTCGTCTGCCGGGGACGCGAAGCAAACCTTTCAAATTTGAATCGACACCACCCACTTTCGATCCCAAGGCGCACGAACCATGGCTTTTAGAGACCCGGCGGTTCAGTTGGCCGGACAGCAATGGCCGGATTTATTGAGCTTTTCGAATGCAGGCGCACACGATGGTGACGATAAGACCCACATCGCTCACAGTTCTGATAATCCCGCAGCCCAAGTCCACCAACGGGCTAAACGATCTCTTGCAATACCTTCCGGCAGTTTGTTGGCTGCCGGGCTGGCTAATGCGCGAAGCCGTAGTTCGTCCTCGACAAGAACTGGCAAGTCGTCGATATAACCGTTTTCGCGCAGATATCTTTCAAGGTTGGCGCAGCTACTACGTCGGAAACCCTTCAAGCGTGGATCTTGATTTGCCCAAAGCGCGGCGAGAATTTGCTCTGGATCACCACCCAACTCTTTGGCGATCGCGATAACGTCACCTAGGAAGCGCTCACTCAAGGCACCACTGTTCTCGAGAGCTTCGCGATCGGCTGGCCGCCCCCTTCCCTGTTTCCACAACTCGCAGAAGACCTCAAGCAAGTCCACACGGACCGCAATCTCCGCCGAAGATATAGAACGGGAACCCAATTTATCGGCTAGCGCCGTGCCCGAAACCGTTTTCCATTGCCCCACCCGCTCGACCCCGTTCACTAGAAAGTCATGCAGCACATCCAGATCGTCCGACAGCACATAGAAAAAATGCTGTTCCGTGTGTCCAGACGCGGGCCGAAAGACCGGCACGCCAAGAGCCACACCATATTCTTCGGCTGACAACCCATTGGGTGCCGGTGCCATTGGCCTTTGAACGACTCGGAGCGCACGCGGCCCGCTCACGCTAGCTGCCTTCGTGCGTATCAAACCCAGATCGATTGCCGTGGCTATTTCGCAATCCTCTTCTATAAGCGCATTCTGGATCCGATCGAAATCGAGAGGGTCGCTGGTGAGATAGAATATCTGGCGTCCCTGGTCGTTTGCGACTTGTCCGAGGCTGCGCACTATCGCTTCGAAACGCGCGGGGTCACACTGATCGAGCGCTTCGTCGAGAAACAAGGGCAGGATTTTTCCTTGCTCCACTTCCTCCGCGAACGCTATTCGCGCCGCCAACAGCAACTGGCCTCGCGTACCGTCCGAGAGTTCATCGAGTTCCCGCCCCTCTCCACTACGTAGCTCGACAGCGAATAGCCGAGGCGCTGTAGCCTCTTTGCCCAAACGTAATTCATGGCTGTGATGCGTGAATGCGGAAAAATGGTTGCGGGCACGCTCGAACACGCGAGGCAACTGATTCTGTTCATATTCCTCTTCGACCGCATCAATCAGAAATTTTCCGGCCTTGGCGAAAAGCGCCTCGTCGCGGCGGTCCTGCAGCTTCGTGCGCGCTTCGTCACGCACGGCGATGAGATCCTGGACGTCGCTGCCGCTCCTGGCTTCGTTCACCTGGGCGTTGATATCAGCAATCTCGTCCCGCAACTCGGCTATCTTAGCCACTAGCTGCGAAAGGGCTCCCTGCAGCCGTTCAAGCGACGACCTGTCGCGTTCCGCGAGTTCAGCTTCTCCAGCATTGGCAAGCTCGGCACGATCGAGGTCGATCTGACCTTCAAGACGTGTTGCGGCGTTCTTTAGGTCGAAATAGTGCGGCAATGAGTTAAGCAGTGCCGTGAGGCCGTGCAAATCTCCTTCATCGAGTGCTGCCTCCAAGTATATTTTCTTTATCGAATTAAGGGCCACATCTCGATCGGTAGAAATCTGTTCAAGTTGATCGGTCGCTCGTTGTACGTCGGATATTGCTTGGACTAGCCTCGAATTGCGGTCCGCAAGGCTATTGAGACGTGCCTCGACCGTTGCAGCGTCTTTCGGCCACAGTTCGCCATGGCGCTCGAGAATGCCGGCCAATTCCGTGAGAAGCGACGTGCTCCTTGCATCTAAGTCATCCATTTTACCCGCTGCGCACTCGACCTTGTTGCGGGCTGCGCGAAATTGGTCAAGCGCTCGCGCAAAATCGACGAGTTCCGCATCAAACATGGTCACATCGAGTTTCAGGCTGTCTTTCAGCTTCTGCCTTCTGGCCTCAAGGGCAGTTTCTGCTTCGGACATGCCCTCCAACTCATTGTTTAAGGTTTGACGTTCCACGTCCCGATCGCGTGCCCGCTGCAGTGTTGCCCCGAGAATTGCAGTTTCGCCCTCCAGGCTGAGCAGCCGTGATTCCACCGGCTGAATTTCCCATTCGTCGGGTTCTTCGAAGCCAAACGTTTTGAACGCGGCCTGTCCGGTTTTTCGTTCACCGGAAGAGGCTCTTCGATTGCTCAACACAAACGCTGGCAAGGCAACCCCGGCGCCTGCGGCTGTGAGCAATGCAAATCGCGGATCGACGAGTATGGTCAGCCCTGCGCCTATAACAACCGTGGCAAAGCCTAATAAGATCCAGAGCCACCGAGTTTTTACCCTGTCCGACAGCGTTTCCGGCTCGGGCACGCGTAGCCAGGAACGCAGAACCGCAGCCGCGTTGCGGAATTGCTCAAGTTCGCGTTGGCCGTCTTCGGACCGTCCGATTTTCGCCAGGAGCCGCAATCTTTCTTCGATGGCACTGGCCCTGGATCTATGGGTTTCGCCGGCACGCAGAAATTCAAATAGTTGCCTATGATCAGCCAGATTCAGCGCCAGATCATTGACATCACCACCACCCAATGCAGACAACGCCGCGGCAAGCTCCCTCCGACAGGCGCTGTGATCGGTTCTCGCCGCCTGAAGTGCTAATTCAACGCGGCTCAACTCGGCCGCACTCTCACGCTGGGCTGGAAGCTCTGCGGCATCCAGAGGGGCTGAGAGCCTGGAAGCCCGCTTCACGGAGCTTGCTTCATTCAACTGATTTTCCAGTGAACGGGCTCGTTCATTAAGTTTGTCAACCTGATCCTGAAGCTGTCCGACTTCCTCGACCTCTTTGCCGGTCTGCTTCGCCAATCCGGCCGGCAGGGCCACCATCTCTTCCACGATGCCAGCATGTTCCTTGAGGCGATCGGCAAGTCCCAGAGCACGTTCAACAGATATGAGGCGACGCGCGCTCGTTTCTGCTACATCGATTTGCTCTTTGAGGGACTCCAGTTGGTCCGCGCGACGCTGAAGGCCCGAATGCTTCCCTTCCTCTCTCTGGATATCTTGCAACGCTTTGTTGAAGTCGTTCCGCTCACGGCGCCCATGGCGCATGCTCACCCCAGCGAACAGGTCGGACGCAATCCGGTCCAGATCAAACCCGCCCGACATCTGGCGCCGAATCTCAGAGGCGATGTCTTGCGTGCCGTCGGGAGAAGGATCAATAAGATCCCGCAAACGCAGGAAAAAGCAGCGGTGGTTATGGGACGGAGGCAGTGTTGGCGGAACGCTATCCTCGCCTCCACGTTGCCACCTCACGTGTGCCCCCTCACGCTGCCCCCACCATGCCTCCCCGTCCAAATCGAATTCGCCGCTTACCGAGGTTCGCTGCGACGGGCCACGCTCTTCCCAGTACAAACTTTCGACGGCACGGCAGATACTCGATTTGCCGATCCCGTTTGGCCCGAATACAACGTGGAAACCTGCCCCTGCCGCTTCGATTTCAAACGGTTTACTGATGCCGGGCAGCCGGTTTATGGCGAGTCGCTTCAGTCTCACGATGACTCGCCCCGACCGTGCTGGGAAAGCATGGCGTTCAAGGCTGCTTTCCCGGACCGAAAGAGAAGGTCGCGCAAAGCATCGTCCGATAGCGGGTCCATCGCGTTACGATGATCGTCAACGGGCGTCCAACGATCTCCGCCGGCGACATCACTCAACTCCGAACGTGCCTGTTCGAGTAATGTCCTGGACCCGCGATCATCGTGCTGAAGTATCAGGAGCCGTTGCGCCATAAGAGCCGCCGGATCGTCCCCCGTTGCAATTTCCGCAAGGTCTAGTTCCAACCCCATCGAGTCGATGATCTTATTGAAGAAGACAGCCGTACCATCAACAACACGCCCCAGGGTGTTCCATTCGCCGGTAGCAACCCGTTGTCGGATTTCCTCGTATCGAGTGCTTGTCCCTGTGAGGCGCACGCGCAGACCGAGCGCACGGAGTGCGGTGCCAGCCTCGCCAAGCTCTCGGAAAAACCTCTCCGCTTCGCCCAGCAATCTGTCGGGCACATCCTCGACATGTTCAAGACCGTCGATCGACACGGTTACATGCTCCCATCGAAGAGGTGCGAGAGCGACCTGTTCCAAGCGAGGATCACTATCATTGGAGATTCTCAGAAGCCACGGGCCATGCGGCCCCGTTTCCGACGGATCGAGCCCGACAAGGGAACCGAGATAGCCAGAGGGCCGGGAGTCTGTCGATGACGAAAGACTTTCGAGGGAGGGCTTATGAATATGGCCCAGAAGCCAGACATCGTAGCCGGTATCGTCGAGCTCGGTCTGTCTGATCGGTGCGTAATGCCCCCCGGACGCGTTTAGATCTGCATGCAACAAACCAATCTTCGGAACAAGTGGCGATGTCGTTTTCACCGGTTGTGCCAAGAGCTGCGCAACCGGACTTTGGCGGACAAACCGTTCGCCAAATGACCAGCCGATTACCTGGGCAACCGGAGTGTGATTCTTCGATATTAGATTTGCTTCCCACTGCCCCCCGGCACCCAACAAGGTAAAACCGTCGATGAGGGCCGCCAGCCTTGGCAGGGCCTCCACATCGTGGTTGCCGGCAACGGCAATTACCTGAATTCCCGCGTCCAATAGCCGTCGGATGTTCTCCTCGAGCGGCGGCATCGCTTCGAACCTGGCGTTGGTGCTTTCAACAACATCACCGGCGAACAGCACCGCATCCAGATGTTTTTCAATCGCAAAATCAACTGACAGCTTGAGAGTGGCCGCAGGTGAAAGTTCTGCAGGATCAAGACCCCAAGATGAAATTTCATCAGGCATGCCCGAACATGCTGTGCCCAGGTGAACATCACCAATAGCGAGAATTGAAGCGGCTTCATCCATTCAACTTGAGACCGAATTAATCAACAAAATGGAAGTCGCCACCGTCATTCATTACCCCCAATCACACTGCGCGCCAGTTCCCGCAACGCGCCTAGATCGATCCGGCTGCTGATCGCATCCTCACGGAGAAGGTCGAGACTCAGATCGGGGTGAAACTTCTCGGTCATGAAGTTTCCCTAACATGCTGTTTGCTGAAGTCAGGACATCAATGCCTTAGAATTAGAGGGAGTGGAGTGTGGCGGTTGCAGGACGAGACAGCATAAGTTGGCAATACCCGTATTCACGCAGGCCGGCGGCTTGAGTCATAGGCAAGGCTGCGCCACGCCACTCAATTGTGGCGGAGTCGCGAAACCCAAATGCTACCCCCTTTTTCGCGGAAGCTTTGAGGACTCATGCATCAAGGCAACCTTAGCCAATGAGGCGGGGAACCTTCATAGTGTCGAGCGCTTTCCACCAAATGCACCTGCAATGTTGTCGCGTTCGAAGATGCCGCCAACCTCTGGTTCGTCAGGCCCGACGAACTGGCTCGAAATGGAGTCGCCCGGCTCCACGGTGGGGCCAAAGCCGCCCCCTCAATGGTCGGACCGCTCCGCGCCATATCGGACCGTGGCTCGCCGGTCTCCGTATCGTCACGTCCGTGAACACAACGTCCGACTCCATGCGGGTCTTGATAACTGGCAACGCTCGCCAGAACAACCGCCCTGTTAATCTGCAATAGTCATCTCGCCCCGGAATCGCGAGTACTCTTTTCTCCAGCCCCTATATTTTCTGGCAGCTGTCAGAATTAGACGCTTCTCGGTGCGAGTGATGGCCACAAAACAATTACGGCGCTCCTCTTCCATCTCCGGTGATGCGTCTCCTTTTTTGAGGCTTTGCCAAGACGGCATAACACCCTCCGCCAAGCCCAGCAGATAGACGGTCGGAAACTGCAACCCCTTGGAGCCGTGCACGGTGAGGAGACTGACAGTGTTCGGGTCTTTGGGCGGCTCTTTGGATCGCAATGCCAAACCTTGGACCACTTCAGATAGCTCGGCATTAACACCGAGTTCTGCCCGAATCTCTCTCATACACGAATCCCAGGCTTTTTGATCATCCACCGCATCACCTACACCACCTTCTGCCACCGTTTCGGTTTCGAGCAACAAAGGGATCGCGTCCTTGACAACTTGCCTCCATTCATTGCGCGAGTTAGCCAATCGCTCGACAAGCTTCCCCAAATTTCGAGCGACAGGGTTTCCAGCTGCCTGCACAATCACGCTCCAATGTTCAATATAACTCAGACCTGATACTTCTGCTTCGGCAGTAAGAATTTCTGGTTCAAAATCCAGATCGGCGATTCGGTTGCCAGAATTTACGAGAACTGTGAAAACTCTTCTGTTCGTTGGCCGTAGGGCTTGATCAAGACAGGCTTGAAGCCACACGAACTGTGGGGAAATGAAGTTGTCGCGGCGTTGAGCGAGTACTGCATTCACACCTCTTTTCCTGAGACAACCGAGTACCGGTTCCAAAAGCGATCTGGTTCTGCCTATGACCGCTATCTCTTCCCACACATCCTCTCCGGCGGCCAGTATTTGGTCGGCAACAAACTCCCTCTCTTCAATATCCGACTCAAAGGAATGAAATGATATTGTCCCGAATGACGCTTCCTGCGTCGCCACCGTCTCTTTCTTATCTGGCGTCCGTTGTGTGTTGTACGCAACGAGCTGATTCGCAATCTCCACCACCTCCGCCGGACAGCGATGGTTCTCGACAAGCTGAATAAGCTCCGGCTGAAACTCCTCTCGGAACCGCTCGATTTGCCGATAGCTTGCGCCAGCCCACTGATAAATAATCTGGTCATCATCAGCCACAACAAACACGTTCTTGAACTCGCCTCCCGTCATGTAGCGCAGGAGCCGGTACTGTGCCGGGGATGTGTCCTGCAACTCGTCAATCATCCAGTATGGATATGTGTGCTGAATCCTCTTTGCGACGGCGGGCATCTTCGCCAATAACCGACACGTCTCTAAGACCAATCCATTGAAGTCGAGAGCATTCTCTGCCTTTAGTGCCTTCTCATAGAGCTGATATACCTGAGGCATATGTGGATTGCGAATCTTCTCTCCCACTTTTTCTGGCACGACCAACCGCGCCTTCATTTCATCGATCCCATTCAACCAAGCAATGTCCTCCACCGAAAACTCTCGCTCTGCTTCTATCGCTGCCCGGAGAGCGTCTCCGAGCAAGGCTTCTCGTTCTCGCTTTTGATCATAAATCCCGAAGTCGGGAAGGACGTTCACGTGCGAAACATGTTGGCGTAACGTCTGTGTACAGAACGCATGGAATGTTCCGATGAAGGTTCGGTTTTCCGCCTCACCGGGCACATATGTGTCGACGCGCTCTCGCATCTCTGCCGCTGCTTTCGTTGTAAACGTCAGGGCCAACACCTTGAAATTAAGATCTGGCGAATCCTGAAGAAGGCGTGCGACACGCCTGGTCAATACTCGGGTCTTTCCAGCACCCGGTCCAGCCAGAACCAAGGCTGCTCCATCGTCCCAACCAACCGCCTTTTCCTGTATCTTACTGAGGCCGAATAAAGCCTCTTCGCATTCGTTACTCATGTCCGGCCATTCCTCAGATGCTCAATCGCATTCACGAAAGGTTTTGGCATTTTCATAGCCAGCGCCGTGTCGGTCGCCACCATCGGTGCCAATTCGGTCATATAAACGGTCTTCTTGTTTTTTTGCCGTTTTTTGAATTCGTCCAAAGAACATGTCTTTGCGCTCTCACCTTGCGTCTTTACGAGGATATCTCTAAGAAAATTTTCGTGACCATCGGCAATCAACTGTTCTTCCAGACCGTTGGGGGCCGGCAAACTCGATATGTGATCATTTACGTCGGCTTCTGTGAAACCTCTCTTGAGGAGAAGCTTCCGGAATCTTTCGCCCTCTGGATCGCCATCTGTGATCGCCATCCACGGGATTTCCAGCGCGACTGCCAGACCAGCATATACACCGGGGTTGCCATTGTTTTGGAAGTCAATTACTGCGACGCCATGCTGATCGAGATCGTATCCTAGAGCTACACCGATCGCATGCAGGAGCAAATAATCTGACTGTCCTTCGGCGAGCAGCCACTGTCTGGCAAAAAATATTTCTCCGCGCACGCGTCTCCCGAGTAGCGCAAGAGCGCTTTCGTCTTCTTTGGAGATCAGAACTCGACAGTCTCGGCGGAATGACGCTACCTTCTTGCTCATCTCAATTTCGTTCGGATCGCCTGTCCAGCAATCCGCCAGATCACTTGCGGTGCGCTCATCGAACCAGGCAGTCGCTGCAATAGTGCCTATCTCCTTGTCTATTTCGAGGTGATTGAGCTGCTTGCCACCAACAAGAGTCTTCACTTCCTGGGTCCATGGCAAATCTGACACCACTGGTCTTTGTAGAGCAGACACCGAAGTTGAATTGTCGGCGAAGCGGGTCAATCGAATGTTGTGAAGTCGAACATGCTGGATGAAATAAGGCGAATGGGTTGATACAATTTTTTGCCCGGGTAATTCAGATATCCGTTGCCATAGCGTACGGGCTGCCTGCGGATGCAGATGTACCTCTGGTTCTTCTATCGCAAAAATTGGCTCTGCGCCCTCATCAAGCTCTTCTGCGAGTGCGTGTGAAATTGCTGCTTGCAACAAAAAGATCACTGCGAGACTTTGGAGGCCTTGTCCGTGGTGGTCGAGCGGTAGCCACGGTAGAGGCTCTTCGTTTTTCAGGACAATCCCCGCTCGTGCCAGCAGGTCCCACAGATTGAGGGGCAACATTCGAAGCTTTGCCGCTCCTGGTGTATCGCCAGCTGCTACCTCAGTTGCATGTCCTATTGTTTCTGCTATCTGCATAAACCGAGGATCGGACGCTAATAGTTTTATGTCTAGATCGTCCATCGTCTGCATGATTTCTTGTTCAAGCTCAGCAGGCACATTAATTGATTTAAGAAGGCCACCCCAATGTCGTGATCGCGCCGTGAATTCATCCTCCGCATCGCGCAGTGCTCCGAGCCAATAGAAAAGGACGTAGTTATAAAAGCCTGATAAATTAATCGCTCTCCGCCGAGGCGGTTGCGCATTTCCATCCGTGTTCAGAAATTCCCACGCTGGCTTAAATACCTCGTCATCTGCGTTCCACGAGTACGTTATCGCCACAGAAACACGATTCAGTCCGTCGCCCGTCAGCGTCATGATGTCGTCCAAGTTGGCTATCATATCTTCGGGCCACTCACCGGCTGACGATTCCTGGAAGATGATAAGTATTCGAGGAGCTGGAGCGGTGCGTGGATCGTCCACAGGACCGCCGATGTGAATATCATTCTCAGTGAAGCCGGTGCCCCTTTGGCCCCATCGTCGTGTCAACGCGATCCGGACGGCTTCGAGAATCGCCGACTTTGCCGAGTTGTTTGCTCCGATAAACACCGTCGTGTCATCAAGCGATAGCTCTATATCAACAATCGACCTGAAATTCTTAATTTGTAACTTCTTCATCTGCATACAAATGTCTTTCTGTTTTGTCTGAACCGCGCCAGGTTTGATGGAGGCCTTTTTGTTTGAGTCACGCAGCCATGTCTGACTGCTCCAGCATGGCGTGGTGGAGCTTTGTCAAGTTAACCGAATTCATTCCGAAATCTCGGTAAATTGTCGATGGCTGCTCTACGCAATTTCAATGCCTTAGGCTTATGGAGTAATGCCGAAAACAGCCTACAATCAGTTCAACTCGACTATGCCGTCTTGCGGTCATCAAAGGCGGTCATCGACTGAGCTCCTCAAACTCAGAAGACGGGGTCGGCGCTTTATCCGCCTTTTCATTCTTGTATGCGATGAAGCCCGACGCACCCTTGCCTTTGGCGCGGCGCAGTGTGTAGCCATAATTTCCGAGATTGAATTTCGGGTCATTCTCAAAGCCTGCGAGAGCCTCGACGATCTTCATCGCCACGGGATCTGGCTTGCTCCTGGCTTGTGAGGCAGCCTCCCGCTCCAGCCACCGTGCGAAGACCTCTTCGGCGAGGTCGTCGCCGACAGATTTCCGAAGCGCGGTCAATTTTCTCACCAGACCTTTGGTGAGCCCGGTCTCATCGATAGCCATTTCCTGAACCTCTCATTTCAAGCCTCTTGTACTGCCGCGTGGCCCGGCTGGTACAACTGATTGCCCTTGTTACACGCCAGCTTGCCGTTTCCCTTTTCACGTCGTTCTACTTGAACCGACGTGCTGGATGTATTCTACCGCCAAACCAAGTTAATCGCCGCCGGCGCCGACAGGGGAAATTTACAGGCATTGCCTGATGTTCGCCGTAGTCACCCCCACGACGAGTCTTAGCCTCGACGATCATTTCATAAAGCGTCCTGCGGCGACATTCTTTGTCACGGTCGAGGGCGGCGGCATGGCCGAACACGGGATCCTTGCCGGCGATACCCTGATCGTCGACCGTTCGCGCACCTCGGGCGCGGGCTCCATTGTCGTCGCGGCAATCGAAGGCGAGCTGACCGCGCGTCCGTTCGCCGCCCTCGATGGCGAGGAGGCCCACGTCTGGGGTGTCGTTGCCGGGGTGGTGCGAAGCCTGCCATGAGCGTCTACGGACTGGCCGACTGCAACAACTTCTTCGTCTCCTGCGAGCGGGTCTTCCGTCCTGCGCTCGAAGGCCGTCCCGCCGTCGTCCTGTCGTCAAACGACGGCTGCATCGTCGCGCGCAGCGACGAGGCCAAGGCGCTCGGCGTCAAGATGGCGCAGCCGGCGTTCCAGGCGAAAGACCTCATCGAGCAGCACAGCATCGCGGTCATCAGCGGCAACCTCCAGTTCTATACCGACATGAGCAACCGGGTGATGCAGGTCTTCGGGGAACTGGTCCCGGCGGTAGAGAAATACTCGATCGACGAATGCTTTCTCGATCTCACGGGAATACCCCAAGACCTCACGGCATTCTGCCAAGACCTGAAACATACCGTGCGGCAATGGACCGGGCTGCCGATCAGCATCGGCATCGCCGAGACCAAGACCCTTGCCAAGATTGCCAACCGCCTCGCAAAGACCTCCGCCAAAACGGACGGCGTTCTCGATCTCACCGGTGAGCGCTGGCGCGACAGGGCGCTGGCGTCAACGGAAGTCGGCGATATCTGGGGCATCGGCAGGCAGTACGCCAAGAAACTCAACCGCAACGGCGTCATGACCGCCCTCGATCTGACGAGCCGTTCCGATGGCTGGGTGCGCAAGGAGATGGGCGTCGGCGGGCTGAAGACGGTGCGGGAATTGCGCGGCGAGGACTGTATAGGCTTCGATGACATGCCCCAGCCCAAGCAAACGACGATGGTCTCGCGTTCCTTCGGTGCGGAAGTGCGCGACTACGACGAGTTGGCCAATGCGATCACCATGTTCGCGACCGATGCGACGCGCTCCATTCGAAGGGCCAATCTCGTCTCAACCTCGGTGAGCGTGTTCATCGAGACCAACCGTTTCGGCAAAAGCCCGCACCATGCGCCATCGCGGTCGGAGCCGCTGTCGCCCGCGACCAATAACACGAAGCATGTCGTGCGAGCCGCGCTGGCCGCCCTGAAGCGCATCTACCGCGAGGGGCTGGCGTACAAGCGCGCCGGCGTGATGCTGCTCGGCCTCGTCGAGGCCGGGCAAGCGCCAATCTCGCTATTCGATACGCAGGATCCAAGGGACGACAAGCTGATCGAAGCGTTCGACGCCATCAACGACCGGCTGGGGCCGGGAGCGATCCAATTCGGCCCAGCGGCGCAGGCTGCGGCCTGGCAGTCGAGTAGCGCCTTCCGATCGCCCAGCTACACAACCCGTTGGGAAGACATCCCGAAGTTTAAAACCTGAGCACCGACAGACCCGGGCGTCGATCCTGGCACCGTCCCACAACCAGAAAATTACACTACAGGCGCGCTGCCTCCGCCAGAACCTGGCGCGCCGGCGAGAGAATGAGGCCGGGGCCTTTCGGGCGGCGGGGACGAGGGCGAGAGAACGGCTCTCGCCGCCCCGCCGGGAGGCCTCGATTGACCCATTCGAAGACGGCGGCGATCAGGTCGGCGATCGCGGTAATCGCGGCCCTGTTCTGGCCGGTTGCATGACCGGCGATCATGGGGTGAAGCGGATGGACGGCGCGCGGGCTCGGCGGCATCGCCGGGGCGTGCTCGGATCCACGGTTGGAAGCGGCAAGCCCGGGATCGCGGCCACGGTGGCGGGAACCATGGCGAGGTTGTTTCCCGGCAGCGGGATCGGCGCCGCCCTCGATCGGGCTGACCGGCTCTATGCGGCTCGAACACGGCAAGCGACGCTGGAGACCCATCCAAGCCGGGCGCCCTCGCGCTGGCGCAATCCCAATACCGGTAACGCAGGGGCGATTACACCGACCCGCACCTACAGATCGGCCTACGGCGTCTACTGTCGAGAATCCAATATGACGTGACCGTGGGCGGGCGCCCCGAGCAAGCCCACGGCAGCGCCTGCTGCGGACCAGGCGGCTCGTGGCGGGTATCGAACTAACCTCACGCTCGCCCGGAGTGCCCTGCTCGAAGCCGGAACGGCGACGATCGATTCAACTGTCCTTGCACGGTCCAACCATTCCGGCCCCATCCGGTTCCGTTACGCCGCTGAGAGCGAGAGCTTGAGCCGAAGGCAGGCGAGGGCGGATGCCGAAGAGGGTGTCCCCGCCCGGTTCCGCATTCACCCAATCCCGGAGACCGATATGCACGACCCCGAACGCGATATCCGCGACATCCCGCTGTCCCAACTCGAACTCTCGCCCGGCAACGTGCGCAAGACGCCGGCCGACGCTTCGGCCTTCACCGAGCTCAAGGCCTCGATCGCCGCCCACGGGCTGCTCGAGAACCTGATTGCCCGCGCCATGGAACCCGGCACCGATTGCGTCCCGCGCTACGGGGTGATCGCCGGCGGCCGGCGGCTTGCCGCGATGCAGGCGTTGGCCGCCGAGGGCACGCTGGACGAGGATCACCTCGTACCCTGCCGCATGATCGGCGCTATCGTGGCGGCCGAAGAAGTTTCGCTGGCCGAGAACAGTGTCCGCGCCGCCATGCACCCGGCCGATCAGGTCGAGGCGTTCCGCCGCCTGGCCGATGCGGGAAGCACGGCGGCCGCCATCGCGGCCCGCTTTGGGGTCTCGGAGCGCACCGTGGAGAAAAGGCTGCGGCTCGGCAATGCAGCACCTGTGCTTCTCGAAGCCTACCGCGCGGGCGAAATCGATCTGGACACGTTGATGGCCTTCGCCGTCACCACGGATCAGGCGCACCAGACCGCGGTCTGGGAGACGGTCAGCCAGCAGTGCTATCGGCCCGGCGCCTGGCAGATCAAGCGCCTGCTGACCGAGGACCGGGTATCGGCCACCTCCGCCATCGCCCGTTTCGTCGGCCTCGAGGCTTACGAGGCGGTGGGCGGCAGGATCGACCGCGACCTGTTCGCCGAAGAGGACGAGCGGGGGATCTGGTTCGACGATCCCGATCTGTTGAACAAGCTCGCCATGGACAGCCTCCAGGCCGCGACAAGGGAACTGGAGACGCGCTGGAAATGGGCCGAGGCGCGGCTCGACGTGGACTGGAGCGCCACCGCGAGCTTTGGGCGGGTGCGTCCGCAACCGGCCGAGCCGACGGACGAGGAGAAGGCCGAGATCGAACGCTTGAGGACCCGCAACGACGAACTCGCCAACATGGACGACGACGGCTGGACCGAAGAATTGGTCGAGGAAGCCGATGCCAACGAGACGCGCCTGGACGAGATCGAGGCCACGATCGACGCCCGCGCGGTCTACCGTCGCGAGGATATCGCCATCGCCGGGTGCATCGCCACCGTCGGCAACGACGGCGAACTCAAACTGATCCAGGGCCTGGTCAGGCCCGAGGACATGCCCGCAAGCGAAGCGGGCGAAGCGGGCGCGGCCGGACAAGGCGATACCGGGGACGATGAGAACACCATCTCCGGCATTGATGCGCCCACATTCGTGGCTCCCCTCGCTTCACCCGGCGATGCGGAAGCCGAGGCGCGCAAGGAAGCGGGCGTCGGCATCGGTCTCGCCGACGATCTGCGGGCCATCCGCACGGCCATCGTCAAGAGCCAGCTCGCCTGCGACTTCGAGGCTGCCTTCGATCTGCTGTTGTTCCAGCTCGCCCGCAGCGTGTTCACCAACGGCTACCATGATGACGCACTCGATATCAGGGTGGTCGAGACACCGGACCGTCCGGCCATGCGGGTCAACGACGATGCTTTCGGCACCGTCAATGTCGGCGAGAAGCACCTCGAGATCGACCGTGCCGCGCAAAAGCTAGACTGGACCGGCCTGTCCAATGACGAGGCCTTCGCTGAGCTGCGGGCGCTTCCCGAACAAGACAAGCGGACCCTGTTCGCTTCCTGCGTCGCGCGCACGCTGAAGGGCCAACTGGCGTTCGAACCCAAGGCCCGGCCGGAGGTCGAAGCGACCGTCGCCCGGCTCGACATCGATTTTGCCGCAGCCGTCCGCGGCAACCGCGATCAGGTCTGGACCGCTGATCTGCTGTGGTCGCGGCTGCGCAAGGACCGCATCCTCGCCATCGCCCGCGGGACGCTGGGCGAGACCTGGACGCAAGCAGAGACCAAGCAGAAGAAGGCCGACATCGCCAAGGCGATGCAGGACGCTTTCGCCCACGGCGGCGGCGTGCCCGCCGGGATCACGGCCGAGGGCCGCGCCGCGGCCATCGCCTGGACGCCGCCGGGCTTCCGCGCCTTCGATACGGGCACCGTCGACGACAACGGTGCGGCAGATGACCCTGGGACACCCGCCCCCGAACTGCAACCGACTGTGGCAGATACGCCGCCGGGCCGTACGCCGGAAGATGATGGCGATGACGTCAACGGTGGCCCCGATCCATCGGGCGTCGACGCCGACACCCCGCAAGCCGGGGCACCGGAGGACGGCACACTGCCGGACAATGACGCCGATCCCGTTCCGGTGGAGGCGCCGCATCCCATGAACGCACGCGTTCATTCCGTCGTCGAGAGCATCGATGCTCCCGCCGTGGCCAAACGCCGCGCCGCCGCACTCGCCTCGAACGTGAACGCGGATGCCACTCCTCCGGTCGCGGCGTCCGCACCGGAAGCGGCCGGCGCGGGCGATCTTGACGCCATGCGCATCACCATCGCGGGCGCCGGCCAGGACAACAAAGCGGAGCTGCTGGAGATACCGGCATTCCTGCGCCGCGGCTGAACCACCGCGTTCATCGCCCTCCATAACGCCCCGCCGGCACCGCCCAGCGGGGCGTTTTTCATTCCCGCATCGACAACCAGGAGAACCTGCATGTCTACCGCACAGAATGCCGTTACGGCCGAGGCCGGCAATAGTTCCGCCACGATCCACGCCCGGGTCGGCGACAGCGCCATCGACAAGGTGACACGGCTGTTTTCGGCTGGCCTTGCCGATATTTTCACCGAGACGCTGCAAAACTCACGCCGTGGCGGCGCCAACCGCGTTGCCGCGACCATCGAGCAGGACGGAGATACCACCCGCGTCACTATCACCGACGACGGCGTGGGAATCGCCGATCCCGCCGTCCTGCTGACCTTCGGCGAGAGCGTCTGGAAGGACGGCATCGCCGAGGCGGAAGATCCCGCCGGGTTCGGGCTTCTCGCCCTCTCGCGCCGGCGCTGCACGTTGCGCTGGCGCGTCCCCGGCGGGGATCCAAGCCCCGGCTACCGCCTGGTTCTGGAGCCCGCTCACTTTCTTGGCCGCGATGGGGCCCATGTCGTCCCGGACGACAGCGCCCCCTGGCCCCATGGAACCTCGGTTACCTTCGACGCGTCCGAAGCGCCCCACGCGGTGCGCGCTTTCCTGCAGACCGCTGCTCGCCACTATCCCCTGCCGGTACCATCGACGGCGAGGTTGTCGAGCGGCGCGCCTTTCTCGACGGCGCGCTCCATGTGGAACCATGGAAGGGCCTCGTCTTCGGCGTTTTTAAGGACAGCCATGCGGGCTACCGCGTCCCCGACGTCAACTTTCATGGCCTGACCCTGCCGGTGCGCCTGCCACAGATCGACGCCGTGGAAGGCGGCGTCTGGTCGGCGCGCGCCGACATCGACTCCTGCCCCGATCTGGAGCTGGTCCTGCCCGCGAGAAAGGAAGCGGTAGAGACCTCGTTTCTGGAAGAGATGCGCGAGGCCGCGCGGCTTGCCGTCTACCGCGCCATGGCGCAGGCCGATCCGGCTCCGCGCGTTGCCTGGACCGACTGGCACCAGGCGAAAGAGGCGGGGATCGAGATGCCCGAGCCGCCCGCCGAACTGCGTCCCTGGCGTCCCGCCATCGCCGACACGGACTATTGGGACGAGCGGTCCGTTTTCGCAGGCGTAGGCATCGGCGCGCTGGTGATGCAGGCCGACCCCGAGCCGCCCGAGGCCCGGGCGCTTCATCGCGCCCTCGGCCTTGCCGGGCTCCAGGACGGATCGGAACGCACGCTCCGGCTGTTCGCCCCCGAGCCACGTTTCGAGGGTTATCCCTGGTACGACACGCTCGCGCGCGTCACCGGCATCGAGACCCTTGTGACCGTGGATGGCGCCGTTCGTTCTCTGGATTACTTCACCAACCGGGAGAACGGCGAAGAGCCGGAACGGCCCGAGGACATCGTGATGCACCTGAATGTTCTGCATCCGCCTAAATCACCGCGCCATTGCTTCCACAAATGCGACACCATCGCCGTTCCCGCCGATCTCGCCTTCGCGGGCGAGGCCTGGTCATCGATCCATGACGCGCTGCCCCTGGTGACGGCGGACAGCGGCATCGCGCCCGAGGAACTCGCCCGATTGCTGCGCGCCGCGTTCTTCAGCCCCAGCGACGACGCGGATGCGGACTCTTGGGAAACACAACTCACCCGCTTCGAGGAAGACGCCCTGCATATGTCGCTCAAGCTGTTGTGCTCGGTCGAGGAAGCCCGCCAGCGCACCATCGCGGATGCGGTATGGCGGGAAATCTTCTGGCTCATGCCGCGCGGCCGCACGGTCACCATCGTGGTGTGCGGCGGCAAGGTCAGCGTCGATATCGGACCCGTTTGCACGGAACCCACAACCGATGCCGGCGACCGGGAGACGGCGCAATGACTCACTATACCGTCTGTTGCGGCTACTCATCCCACTACCACAACACTGTAACGCTCGAAGCCGATACCCTCGACGCGGCGCTGGAAAAGGCCATCGAGTTAGCCGGCGACGATCCCCACTGGAAACCCTCCGACGATTGCGGCCCAACATTTGTCGATGCCATTGCCGAGGGTGAGGACGCCGACCCCTGGGGCGACACCGCGATCCCCGTTCCGGACCGTTTCACCCAGAACGGCGAGCCGCCAGTAGTCACACTGACCGGCCTCCGCCCGCCCGGCGGCATTGAGGTCGCGGGCGGCACCGTCCTTATTCGTTTCGTCGAACACGCCGGCACCGTCACGACGGAAGTCACCGATCCGCCGGCCCCGCCGGGCAACAAGCCTCTCGTCACCGTCGCCCGCAGAGCCGATGGCGCTCCGGATGTGGCCGTCAGCGGCGGCCGTGCATGCGTGCTCATTCTGGATCCCGGCGACACCGGACCGCCGCCGGCCGGCTGATCGCCGACGGCATTCATCCATCGCAAACCGCCTGCTTCGCGCCACTCCGGGCCGGGGCCGGCTTTCGGCCCGCCGACACCGGGCCGGGGCGCGGGTGCATCCCGATGACCGATATTCGAGAGGACCATTCCATGAAACTGCTCACCGAAGCACAGCGCACCAAGCTGCTTGCAAATGGGACCCGAAGGGGGCCCGACCACGAGCCCGTGGTCAAGTGGTTCAATGCTGGCGGGACCGGCACCTTGCTGCTGTCGGAGATCGATCCCGAATACCCTGACGAATGTGGATTCGGCCTGGCTGATTTGGGCTTCGGCACACCCGAATTGGGGTCAATCGGTTTGCTCGAATTGACCGAATACCGGGGACCCTTCGGGCTCGGCATCGAGCGCGATATTCATTTTACCGCCAACCATTCCCTGTCCATTTACGCCGAGGCCGCGCGCGCCGCCGGTCGTATCGTCGAATCGGGATCTGAACTCGAAGCCGCTGCCCGCATCCTCGCCGGCAAGCCCGCGGACGCCGCAGGTTCGGCAAAGCCGGCGAACCGGCCGCGGGGGACGGGAACCGTGAGCGGCAGGACGGCGTTCCACCGCCGGCAATCCTGAACGGCGGCGCCGCGACCGCTTCCCGGCCGCGCTCCACGAACCCTGCCCGGACATGTGCCAAGCCACAGGCCGGCGAGAGCCGGTGTCGAAGCCAGGGCCGGGGCAAAGGGCGGGCCGTCCGAGGGAGCCGTCCGCGCCGCAACTCATTCATCCCACCTGCCAGCCTGGAGCATGCCATGACCGAGCCCGATACCATCTCCGCCGATTACTCGCTGCGCCCGAGCGAACTCGCCAGCACACTGGCGCTGCTGGTCGAGGCCCGGCAGCCCTGCGTGGTTTGGGGAGCTCCAGGGTGCGCTAAGAGTCAGATCGCCCAACAGGTCGCGGCGCAAGCCGGCCGTGAGTATGTCGATGTCCGCGCCCTGCTGTTGGACCCGGTCGATCTGCGCGGCATCCCGTGGCGCGACAGCGCCGACCGCACCCGCTGGGCGCCGCCTGCTTTCCTGCCGCCGTCGGATGCGGACGGAAGCTGGTTGATCAATCTGGAGGAACTGCCCTCGGCCCTGCCGATGGTGCAGGCGGCCCTGTACCAGCTCGTGCTCGACCGCAAATGCGGCGAGTATGAACTCCCCGAGGGCGCCGCGCTGATCGCCTGCGGCAACCGTGAGGGCGACCGCGGCGTCGTCCACCGGATGCCGACGCCGCTGGCCTCGCGTTTCGTCCATCTGGAGATCCGGGTCGATGCGACGGACTGGTGCGCCTGGGGCGCGGGGAATGGAATCGCTCCAGAGGTGCTTTTCTTCGTGTCGATGCGGCCCGAGTTGCTGCATGCCTTCAACCCCCAATCAACGGAGAAAGCTTTCCCGTGTCCGAGGACCTGGGAAATGGTCTCGAACATCGTGCACCGCCGGGGTGGCCTCGATCCGGTCGCCGAGCGGGCCCTGTTCCGGGGCACCGTCGGCGAGGCCGCGGCGGTCGAGTTCTCGGCGTTCCTGAAGGTCTGGCACGAACTGCCCCATCCCCGCACCGTCATCGACGATCCCGAGGGCGCCGTGGTCCCCGGCAACGCCAGTGCGCTGATCGCGCTCTGCGGTTCGCTCTACAGGATGGCCGACGACATCAATCTCGGCGCCATCGTCACCTATGCCACGCGCCTCCGGCGCGAGGTCGGCGAGTTCCTCGTCGGTTCCTGCATCCGCCGCGAGCCCGCGCTCCAGCATACCCAGGCCTTTATCCAGTGGGCCGCTACCAAAACCCGCTGACACCACCCCGGGAGACCCACGCCATGAATCTCACCCATGATGCCATGCTCGTCAGCCTGCGGATCAACTCCTGGTCCGGCAGGCTCTACGACCGCCAGGCCAGCCAACAGGTCGCCATCCATCACGATGCCGACACCAACGCCGGGCGCTACAACAAACGCCTCCTGCCCAAGCAGGCCTTCGCCGCGCTGGCCGCGACCATGAGCAATGCAAGGACCAGTCACTATGCCAACACTCTGCCGTGGGACGACCAGGGCGGCCGCCTGCTCACCGTCGCCAACTACGACCGCTACACCGCGGCGCTGGACTCGTTGGTCGAGCGCGTGGTGCGCGAGCGCGCCCGCTTCATCGAGGACTACGACGATTACGTCGACCAGGCCCGCCTCGACCTCGGCCGGCTGTTCCGCCTGGAGGACTATCCCGGCACGGAGGCGCTTCATGGCAAGTTCGCCATTCGCTACCGCATCGTCCCGGTCCCCGACGCGCGCCACTTCATGGCCGATCTGGCCCAGGGCGAGACCGAGCGCGTCAAGCGGGATATAGAGCAACAGGTCCGGACCCGCCTCAACGATGCGCAGCGCGATCTCTACCGGCGCCTCGGCGAGGCGGTCGAGCGTGTCGGCGAACGCTTGCGCGCGGACGAGAACGGCAAACCGTTCGTGTTCCGGGACAGCCTGATCGAGAACATCAGGGAGCTGGTGGATGTGGTGCCCCGGCTCAACATCTTCGCCGACGACGATCTCGCCATGCTGTGCCGGGAGGTGAAGGACAAGTTCGCCGGCATCGAGCCGGACGCCCTGCGCCCGTCGGGGCGCTTCGATCCCAACCTCCGCCGGCAGGTCAAGCGCGACGCCGATGCGCTCACGGCGCAATTCGCGGGCTACTTCGCGCCCGCCGCCACGGACAGGGAGGCAGCCTGATGGCCGCCCCTGCCCACTCGGAATCCGCCCGTCGCGTCAGCGACTGCGTGACCGCGCTGTTGCGCGACCAGCCCTTCTTCGGCAGCCTGGCATTGCGCCTTCCGATCCGCGCCGACGCAACCCGTGAGACCCTGGCCAGCGACGGCAAGGATATCCGCTACGCGCCCGGGTGGGTGGCGGACACGGATGCCGATCACATCAAGACCGCGCTCGCGCGCGTGGTCCTGGCCTGCGCGTTGAAGCATCACACCCGGCGGCGCGGCCGCGACCCCGAGCGCTGGCAACGTGCCTCTCAGCTGGTCAGCCACGGACTGCTGCGGGACGCGGGCTTTGCACTGCCGCCCGAGGCCGAAGCCTGGGACGGCATCAGCGCCGAGCAGGCCTACGACCGGCTTCCGGAACCGTCCGCCGATTCAGAGGATCCGGGCGATGCCTGTTCATCCAGCGATGTGGATGACAGTGGCAGCGCTGCCGGCCCCCAATGCGGTGATGGCGACGAAGACCAAAGCGCTCCGTCCGATCCAACCGATGACCGCAATCCGCAAGAGCAGGACGAACCGGGACCGGGCAGCGGCAGCGCGGACTCGAAACCATCCGGGCAAATGCCCGCCAGCCACGACCCTTGCGGCACCGGCGAAGTCATGGACGCGGACGAGCGCCGCGACGACGCCACCGGCCAGTCCGACGAATCGCCTCTGAACACACCCGCCGAGGAGCAGGCCTGGGACGAGGCCATGCACCAGGCCGCGAGCCTCGCCCGAGCGCAAGGCAACGCGCCGGGCGCAGTCGAGGAGACGATCCGGCAAGCGCATCGGAGCATCCTCTACTGGCGGTCGCTGTTGCGCCGCTACATGACCGATGCCGCGCGCCGCGATTATAGCTGGAGTGTCCCCAACCGCCGTTTCATCGACAGCGGCCTCTATCTGCCCTCGAGGCATTCGGAGGGTACCGATGCCATCGCCATCATCATCGACACCTCCGGCTCGCTGCCGGGCGAGACGTTGACCCTGTTCTGGGCCGAGATTCGCGAGATCTCCGCCGAACTGCAACCGGACAGCATCTATGTCCTTCAGGTCGACGCGGTGCTGCAGGACGCAGCCCAGTATCCCGCCGGGGAACTACCGGACAGCATCACGATCAAGGGACGGGGCGGGACCGATTTTCGGCCAGGCTTCGCATGGCTCCATGAGCATGGGGTGCGTCCAAGCTGTTGCCTCTACCTCACCGACATGGAATGCGACAGCTACCCCGAGACCAAGCCCGGCTATCCCGTGATTTTTTGCAACTGGGGGCCGTCGCCGCCGGGGACAAGGAACCGCGAGCCCTGGGGCGAGCGCATCGACATCGGACCGGCATGACACCGCGGCTGGTTGCCGCCGGCCGCGGGCCGGGCGGGATGCAGCAAGTAATCCGGTTCACAGCTCTCCAACAGGGAAGAGGTTCGATCGTCCAGCAGCAGTTCAATACACAGGTTTTCGGCCCTGCGGCCCTCCTGCCATTCATCCCATTCGAACACCCAAACCCTGAACCGCGGCAGTTTGCGCGCCGCCTTGAGCCCGGCGGAATGAAGCTTTTGGAGAAGAGGGTCCGTGTCCACACTATCCGGCGGCCAGTCTTCGAACGTGAGGATCAATCCCTTGGCTTTGGAACTGCCCGGGTCGAATCCGGAAGGGATTTCATCGGCGAGAGGACCGATAGAGAAGAACACGGACAATGCAACGAAGATGACGAGAGTTCGGTTCATCCAGGTTCCTGTCCGCCAACCCCGGGGCAAGCGCATCGGCATCGTGCCGGCCTGATACCGCGGACCGCGCCCGCATAATCCTCCATATCCGTGCCCCCGTCCGCAAGGAGGCGGGTTGCGCCCGGACCGGGTGAACCGGGGCCGGGAGAGCGAGGACACCGGCTTTCGGCACCACCCGGCCCTTCGCCGGAGCTGTAAGGCCCCGGCCACAGCTCCGGCCCGACCATTCTAATTGGGAGACAATTCATGCTCGACGCCCAACCGGCGGCGAACGCGCCCGCGCGTCCGCCCGCCGTCCAGCCCCTTCCCGCATCCCCAGCTATTGCCGATACCCCGGGCGTCCTCTCCAAGCCGGCCGCGTTGCTGGCCGCCGCAACCGCTCTGCTTCCCAGCCTGGAGGCGGGCCGCGCGCTCGATGCAAAGGCCCTGCGCGAAGCCATGAGCGCGGCCTTCGGCGCCAATGACACGCAAGGAGCCTGGGTCTGGAAGGACGCCTACGAAGCGGCCGAGGCCGCAATGGTGCTGTTCATCCAGCGTTACGGCCGTCTCATGCGCCGCGAGGCGGGCGCCGGACCTGGATCGGCCGCCGCCATGCTCGCCATGCTGGAGACCCTGGCGGCGCTGGAGCCGTCCCAGACAAGGCGGTCGGAGGAACAGCTTGCCCCGCAGCAGTTCTCCACCCCCTTGCCGCTCGCCTACGCCGCGCTGCAAGCCGCTGCCATCCGGCCCGGCGACATCGTGCTGGAGCCCTCGGCCGGCACCGGCATGCTCGCCGTCATGGCCGAATGCGCTCTCGGCAAGCACGCCGATGACACGCGTTCGGGGAATCCCCTGCACCTGAACGAGATCGCCGCCGTCCGCGTCGGGTTGCTTGCCGGATTGTTCGAGCACGCGCCGGTCACCCGTCACAACGCGGAGTCCATCGCCGATTATCTCCCGAGCCTGCATCCCACAGTGGTGTTGATGAACCCGCCGTTTTCGGCAAGCCCCGGGGTCCAGCGCATCCGCCATGATGCGGATTTGCGTCACCTCCGTTCCGCCTTCTCCATGCTTCCGACGGGCGGGCGGCTGGTGGCGATCACGTCGGCCGGCTGCATCCCAGGCGATGCCGCCTGGAGCCGCGCTTTTGAGCGCCTCGATCCACCGCCGCGCACCGTCTTTTCCATCGCCATCGACGGGCGCGCCTACGCACGGCGCGGCACGACCTTCGATACCCGGCTGACCGTAATCGACCGTGATCCCGCCAATGCCCAGGGCGTCCCGATCGACGCACGGGCATCCGTCCCCACCGCCGCCGGGTTGCTTGCAGCCATCGCCGCCAATGTGCCGCAACGGCAGGCGGTCGTGCCAATAGCCGCTGCGCTTGTTCCGGCCGGCGATGTGTTCGGCCATGCCGCCGCACGGCCGGCCCCACGAAAGCGCACAGCGGCCACCGCGCCCAACACCAAACCCGCAGCCCCGCAAGTCCGTGATTGGGGGCCGGTGGCCGAACTCGACTACGAAACCCCATCCGCAAACGGGCAAGGCACTGCAGACGAACCGGAGACCACCCATGCCGGCGTCTACGAGCCGTGGTGTCCCCGGACCGCGCGCATTCCCGGCGCCTGCGAACATCCGACGCCGCTGGTGCAATCCGCCGCCATGGCGGCGGTGCCCCATCCCGTGCCGGCCTACCGCCCGATGCTGCCCGTGCGTATCGTGACGGACGAACTACTGTCCGACGCCCAGCTCGAAAGCGTCATCCTCGCCGGTCAGGCCCACGGCCGCCATCTTTCCGCGCTCTACCGCATTGGCGAGGGCTGGGAGACCGTCGCACGCGTCGCGGACGATGACGATGACAACAGCGATGACTGCGATAGCGTCCCGGAGACCGCCAATAAAGCAGATAAGGGAGAAGCCGTAAGCGCCGGTCTTGAACCCGGCGCGGATGCGGCCGGCGACGGTGAAGCCCTGTCCGCGCCAGTGCGTTTCCGGCGCGGCTGGATGCTGGGCGACGGCACCGGTTGCGGCAAGGGCCGCCAGGTCGCCGCCATTATCCTCGACCACTGGCTGCGCGGCCGCCGCCGGGCGCTGTGGCTGTCCGCCTCCGACAAGCTTCTCGAGGACGCGCGCCGCGACTGGGCCGCGATCGGCGGCAGCGAGGCCGACATCATCCCGTTGGGCAAGTTCCGCCAGGGGACCGATATTCCACAAGAGTCCGGAATCCTGTTCACCACCTATGCAACCTTGCGCTCGCCCGCCCGCCAGGAAAAGTCCTCGCGCCTCGAACAGATCGTGGGCTGGCTTGCGGATCGTATGGATGAAGACTCCCGCCATGCCTTTGGCGGCGTCATCGTGTTCGACGAGGCGCACGCCATGGCCAACGCCGCAGGGTCCAAGGGATCGCGCGGCGATACGGCCCCCTCGCAGCAGGGACGCGCCGGATTGCGTTTGCAGAACGCCTTGCCCGATGCCCGTATCCTGTATGTCTCCGCCACCGGGGCCACCACGGTGCCCGGTTTGGCCTATGCGCGGCGCCTCGGCCTGTGGGGCGGCGCGGGTTCAGGGGGCGAGACGCCCTTCGAACAGCGTACCGATTTCGTCACCGCCATGGAGGCCGGCGGGGTCGCGGCGATGGAGGTGGTTGCCCGCGATCTGAAGGCCCTCGGGCTCTATCAGGCCCGCGCACTCAGCTATGACGGAGTCGAGGTCGAGCTGCTCGAACATCCCCTGACTGCGGAACAGCGGCGCATCTACGACGCCTATGCCGGGGCCTTCAAGGTGATCCACCGCAATATAGAAGACGCCCTGAAAGCCACCGGCATCATGGAAGGCGATGCCACCCTGAACAAGAACGCCAAGTCCGCCGCGCTGTCGGCTTTCGAGGGGGCGAAGCAGCGCTTCTTCGGCCATCTCCTGACCGCCATGAAATGCCCCTCGCTGATCCGGTCCGTGGAGAGCGATCTCGAGGCCGGCCATGCCTGCGTCATCCAGCTGGTCTCCACCGGCGAGGCTTTGCTGGACCGGCGCATCGCCGAGATCCCCGTCTCGGAATGGGACGACATCTCCGTCGACCTGACGCCGAGGGAGGCGTGCCTGGAATATCTGGCCCACGCCTTCCCGGTGCAATTGCAGGAACCCTTCACCGACGACGAGGGCAATCTCATGTCGCGGCCCGTGACCGACGCCGAGGGCAACCCGGTCTTGTGCCAGGAAGCAGTCGCTGCGCGAGACGCGTTGATCGAGAAGCTCGCGGCGTTGCCGCCGGTACAGGCGGCGCTCGACCAGATCCTCCACCGCTTCGGCGACGAGGCCGTCGCCGAGGTCACCGGCCGCTCGCGCCGGATCTTGCGTATCGCCGATACGTCCGGCGAGCGCCTGGCGCTACGCAACCGCCCGGCCTCGGCCAACCTCGCCGAGACCGCCGCCTTCATGGCGGGCGGTAAACGCATCCTCGTCTTCTCCATGGCCGGCGGCACCGGGCGCAGCTATCACGCCGATCTCGGCTGCGGCAACACTGCGCGGCGTATCCATTACCTGCTGGAGCCGGGCTGGCGGGCCGACCAAGCAATCCAGGGCCTGGGCCGCACCCATCGAACGCACCAGGCCTCGGCCCCTCTGTTCCGCCCGGTCACCACGGATGTGAAGGGCGAGCGCTGCTTCATCGCCACCATCGCCCGGCGTCTCGACAGCCTCGGCGCCATCACCCGGGGACAGCGCGATTCGCAGACCGCCATGGGCGGCGGCGACGCCACCCTGTTCCGGGCCAGCGACAATCTGGAGAGCCCCTACGCCAAGGTGGCGCTGCGCCAGTTCTACATCGCGCTGTGGCGCGGCAACATTGCGGGCTGGTCCATGGACCGCTTCGAGGACGCCACCGGGTTGAAGCTGATCTGGGAAGGCTCGCTCAAGGAAGACCTGCCGCCGATGCCCCGGTTCCTCAACCGCCTGTTGGCCCTGCCCATCGCCGAGCAGAACGAACTGTTCGCCGAGCTGGAAACCCGCATCGAGGCCAATATCGAACAGGCCATCGAGGCCGGGACCCACGAGCAGGGTGTCGAGACCATCCGGGCCGACTCGCTCTGCATCTCCTCGCGCGAGGCGGTTCACGTTCATGAAGCCTCGGGCGCCACCACCGAACTTGTCGAGATCGTCCGCCGCGACCGGCTCGTGCCGCTCCAGGCGGACGATGCCCTCGCCTGGCGCGACGGGCGGCCCGTCATCAACACCCGCTCGAAGCGTGCAGCCGTTGTTCTGCCCGCGCCCTCGCGGATGTTCGAGGACGGCGGGGTCGAAGCCCGGGTCCGCCTGGTCCGTCCCGCCGCCCGCGAGCCCATGGCCGCGGAGGAACTTGCCGCCTCGAACTGGGAGGATGCAGGCGAAGATCGCTGGCGCAGTTTGTGGGATGCGGAGATCGAAGGGCTGCCCAGCCACACCGAATCCCGCCTGTGGCTGGTCACCGGCCTACTGCTCCCCATATGGGACCGCCTGCCGGGCGAGAACATGCGGGTGCGCCGGCTTGCGACCGATGCCGGGGAAAGCCTGCTCGGCCGGGTTCTGACGCCCGAGCAGGCGCACGCCTTTCGCGACGCCTTCGGACTGGCCGGCGGACCGGTCATGAGTTCGGCCGAGATGCACGAGGCGATCCTGATCCGCGGTGCGTCCTTCGATCTCGCCAACGGCTGGCGCCTCGCAAGGCGGCGCCTGATGGGCGCTGGCCGCGTCGAGATCGAGGGACCGGCCGACAACGATCTCGCGGCACTCAAGCGCATGGGGTGCGCCACCGAGATCGTCTCGTGGCGGACCCGTGTGTTCGTGCCCGAATACATCGACCTCGGCCGCATCCTCGAACGCTGGCCGCTCGCGGCTGCGACCCCAGCGTAAATCCGCACGTCCCGCCCGGTATCCGGCGCGGGGCGTCCGAACGCTTGCTGTCGCCCGCTACGCGCGCTTCCGGGAAATTGCGCCTTTGCGCCGCCCGCGGGCACGAACAGTCCAACCCGCCATATGGAAGATATCGCCATGACATCCCATACGCTGCCCGACGATCCCGTCTACGCGTTTTGTCCCGCTTATGACTTCGACAACATGCCGCAGCAGATACGAATCGTGTTCGATTCGATGCCGGGCTACGTCCCCACGGCGCTGGTGGCGCTCTGCCTCGACGATGCCTTGCGAATCTGCGACCGACTCAACGCCCGCATCGGCCTTGATCGAGATGCCTGGTCCGCCATCGCTGCCCGCGCCATGTCCGCCACTCGCGATGAAGCCACCCATTGAACCCAACAAGATGTAGAGGCCGAGGGCAGCACGGCAGGGGTGATCCAGGCGGTGCACGGGAGGCAATTCTCCTGCCATCGCCGCCATTCTGTCTTGCAATGCACGGAGGAACCCGATGTTCGACACCCTCACAGAGCCCCGCGATACCGGCGAGTTCCAAACCATGCCCAGCGCCCGGCCCGATCCTGGCGGGTTCCTGCCGGAAGCCCGGACCGGCGCACGCGAAGCCGCAACTCACATGAAGGATATGGCGGAACGCTTCGCCGAGCTGCGGAACGCCATCATGCGCCTGCCCGGCAACCCGTCATGCGACGACCGCGCCGGGCTCCGCCACCGGCTTCTCCATCTGGAACACACCTTGATGAGCGCGAGGGGCAGCCTCGACGACGCCGTCATCGCCATCATGGATGCCAACGACGCGGTCCTTTGACAAGCCGCGCGGCGGTTGCCACGCACAATCGTGCCACCGGTTGCCGTCGTGCGATGCCACCGAACTCTCCGGCCTGCCTCGACCAACGTGCAAGAGAGTTTGAGGAAGGCAAAGAGAAGGGCGACGCGCCCAAGGCGAAGAGAGAGTTCCCTCCGGGCTGCGTCTCACCCCTACCAAGCGGAGATGCAAAATGTTCGATCACATTCATAGCTCAACCGACTCCAACGACACCCTTTTCAATCCCGGCAGCACAGGCGATTCCGATCCAGACTTCACCGCACCGCTTCCCGACGCGGGCGCGCTGCTGGCCGCGTTCGGAATGCCGGGCCACGCGATCCGCGAAGTTCTCGGCTCCCGAACCTACACCGGGGCGGACGGCTGAATAGAGGAAAAGGGGGGCTTAGAGAAGTGTGAAGGGGGAAGGGTCGAGAGAGGCCTGACCCCGTTCGCTAACCCGATGTCATAACCCGGATCATAGGAGATTGATCATGTTCGGATTGAATAACGCGCAACTCATCGGACGCCTCGGCGCCGACGCCACCATCAGCCACCTCACCAACGGCGGCCGCGTCGCCAACGTCTCGATCGCGACCGATGAAAGTTACCTCGACAAAAACTCAGGGGACAAGGTGGACCGCACCGAGTGGCACCGCATCGTCACCTTCCAGGACGGCCTGGTGGAGATGATGGAGAAGCACGCGAAGAAGGGCCGCCTGGTTTACGTCTCGGGCAAGCTGCAGACCCGCAAGTGGCGCAAGGACGGCGAGGACAGCGACCGGTTCTCGACCGAGATCCTTCTGGTTCCCGGCGGCAGGGTCCAGTTCTTGGATAAGCCGAACGGTAACGGCGCACCGGCGATGAACGACAAGACCGTGCCTTCCGCCGAAACCGCTGCGACGGTGGTTGATAGCGAAATTCCGTTCTAATCGGGCTTCCTCCCTCCCGCGCATCCGAGCCCGGCGCCACAAGGGCTCCCATACGGACAGTCCGGCATGATGAGGCTTCGCGCTTCGCGCTCCGCGCGTCCGCCCCACACCTCCAAGTGGCAGAGGCGGGCCTGAAGGGGGCGTCCCGCAACAAGCACGAGAGGTTCCCATGCAACCGTTTCGCGCCATCGCTCCCCTAAGGGATCACGCCCCATGAACGCCACTGAAATTGCCGCTGCGTTAAGCACACGGGCAGAAGATGTCTGCCGCTGCTACCTTCCCCGCGGACGCAGGCAGGGCAGATACTGGACCATCGGCGACACAAGCGGCCGTAAGGGTCGCTCCCTCTTTGTGCGTCTGGCGCCTCCAGGCATACCCGGAAAATGGACCGACGCCGCGACCAACGAGCATGGCGATCTGCTCGATCTCATCCGTCTGCACACCGGCGGAGCATCGCTGCGGCACGCCATGGAGGAGGCCCTCGCGTTCCTCGCCCTGCCACCGTCCACTCCCGCCAATGGCGGCGATCACCCCTGTAGCTATGACCGTGTAGAAGCGGCGCGCCGCCTTTGGCGGCGTTGCCGGCCCATCGATGGCACCCATGCGGAAGCCTACCTGCACGCCCGCGCCATCGGCCATTGCCGCTTCCCGGCCTTGCGGTTTCATCCCGATCTCATCCATCGCGGCGATGACGGCATCCACCGCCTCCCGGCACTTGTCGCCGCCGTCACCGGCGATGATGGCGCCATCGAGGGCGTGCAACGCACCTGGCTCGATCCCAATCTACCCGAGAAAGCCAACCTCGCCCGCCCTCGCAAAGCGCTTGGGCGCGTCTACGGCCGGGCCGTGCGCTTCGGCGGATCCGCCTCCGGCGCGATCCTGCTTGCCGGCGAGGGCATCGAAACCGCTCTATCGCTGGTCACCGCCGTCCCCGGCATTCATGCCGCGGCGGCTCTATCAGCGGGCAGTCTCGGCGCCTTCGAACCGCCCCAAGACCTCGCGCTGTTGATCATCGCCCGCGATAAAGACATGGAAGGCGGGCACGCCGCAAATCATCTTCAGCGCCGTTGCGTGGAACGCAGCATTCCCTCAATCGTGATCGTTCCCGAACACTCCGATTTTAATGACGATCTCATTGCCTTCGGAGAAGAAACTCTCGCGGCTCGAATCGCGCCCCTTATTGTAAGCACCGAGTCCGGGGAAACGGTGGAAGAGAGGCGTGGGAGTGGGAGAATAATTAGCCCGTCATGATGCCTCATTGTCCCACACGTTCTCGCTGTGCCAACCCCTGCGGGGTCCTCCACTCCGCTTACGCTCCGTTGCGGCGATAGCTCGTAATGCCACGCCGCTGCGCGGCTAGCGCCGGTGGAATACGCGACCGTGGCTCGCTCGCTCCGCTCCCTGCGCCCGCACCACTCGCGCATTACTCCGGCGCAGGCATTCCGGCCATCGTGGCTCCGCTGCGAGCGCGTGATCCAAAGAATCATCACGACGGGGCAGCCCGCCTCGGAGGATAGCAACATAGCAATGGAGAGACTCATGCAGAACTTCATCAGAACCGAAACGTCATCTCCGACCGCAATGGCTTGCGAACAGGCTGCCCTGTTCGGCGCGACCCCTGGTCCCGACGAGTTCGACAACCGGGATATCTGGAACGAGGACGAAGCACTTTCCGGAATCGAGGAAGCGATCCACATCCTGGCCGGTGTGGTCGCACCGGACGGCACGCAGCTCTCCGACGAACGCGAGAGCCTCCTCTGGGGCTTCGTCAATGCACTGCACGCCCAGGTCCAGCGCCTCGACCGCGGCATCGACAAGATCGCGCCCGAAATGAAAGACCTCCAGCGCGAGCAGGACGGCTCCGAGATCAAGTCCTGCGAACTCGAACGCCTCACCGATCGGGTCCAGAACCTCGGTAATCGCCGCGATGCCTTCGAGGCCATGCGCGACCTCGCCGCAGAGGGATACCGCACCGAGACCGGCGATACCTGGCGTCCGCGCAACGGGTCGCACAGCAGCCAGACCGGCAAACTAACTTCCGCCGCCATCGACGCCCGCGACTACCTCCGCGCCCGCAAGGACCGTGAGACCTCTGCACATCTGCCCGAGGGCACCCTGGTCGCCTTCACCGGCGGCAAGGACTTTGACGACGTCACCGCCATCTGGCACTCCCTGGACAGCATCAAGCTCAAGTACGACGATATGGTCCTGCTACACGGCGGTGGACCCGGTGCGGAGAAAATCGCGGCAAGCTGGGCCGAGAAGAACGGCGTTCACCAGGTCGTCTGCAAGCCGAACTGGGACCGGGACGGCAAAGCCGCGCCCTTCCGGCGTAACGACGTCCTGCTCAACTTCCTGCCGAAAGGCCTCGTCGCCTTCCCCGGCTCCGGCATCACGAATAACATGATCGACAAGGCACGCAAGGTCGGAATCCCCGTCCTTCTCGCCGCCGCATAACGGCACCCTTCAGGGTCGGCCCCCGCCATCACACAGCGGAGGTCGGCCCCTTTTTTATGCCGTGTGCATAAAGTCACGGCCCATGGCGGGGCGCTTCGCGCCACCGCCAATTGTGCGAGCTTACGCTCGCTGGCGGCTCCTCGTTCTTCGAACGATGCATCGCCGCCTATCGGATCGGCCGCTTCGCGCCATCGCCGGATGCGGGCGCTGAAGCGCCGCGCCACCTCCCAACCATCCCCCACTGCAACTTCATTATCCGCATCCCGACAACCGCCACGACGGACCGCCGTTCTTCGAACGCCGCTTCGCTGCTTCGCGAACCTATATACGCCGTCGTTCGGCTCAGAACGGATCACTGCCTTCTTCCGACACCATGGACCTAGCGGCCTCGGCAACCTTCCGTCCCGGCAATACGCCCTTGTCCAGAACCGTCCGCAGACTGCGTTCCGTGATGTCGATGCCGCTCGATTTCAACACCTCATGCATTTGAGCCACCGTCACCCCCTTCGCCTGTTGCTTGACCAGCCGCTTCCGCAAACAGTCCAGTACATCCGTCAGGCTCAGCTTCGGTGGCTCAAATTTCGCCAACTCGCCGTCTAAAGCATCGAAGTCGATATCCGCTTCGTTGAAGCGTTTCGCCGGCATCGTCCATCTCCCCGCTGTTTCCAGAATCCGCGAGCAAGCCCGGATTCTGCCATTGGCCCGACAGCCGGTCAATTCCGCCATTCGAACGGCCATTTCAAGTGTGCCGCCACGTACCAAGGCAGGGCCAAATTCCCCTTGATCTCCGATTATGCAGTCTATATCCTCTCGCGAAACATCAGAGGGTATGTAAAACTACGCACACCTCTGCACCTTTATGTGCTTAGATTTCAATGAGTTCATAAAACCCTGCCATGTTGTACAAAATCGTCCGGGTATTTCCGTAACCTGTTGTAAAGCGTAGGAATTTCCGGGACTGGAACCATGAGAATTATCACGGTCGAAATCGGGCAGCGCCTGGACCAGGTTATATATCTCACCAACAGCGCCGCCACGGAGCGAGCACCATGGTAGCGACTCTCGCCCAGGCCGCGTCAGCTGCCTACTACCTGGAGAGCCAACGCTCCTTCCGTCATCCCAACGAATACTACACAGCGGGAGAAGAACCGGATGGCGTCTGGTTCAATCCGAAGGGCCTGTTCGGTCTGGCCGATGGCGGCAAGATCGATAGCAGTGACTTCCACCGGCTGTACAACGGCTTCGCACCTAAGACCGGAGCTAAACTCACACAGAATGCCGGCAGCGAGCGCCGTTCGGCGGGTCTCGACATGACCTTCTCCGCCGACAAAAGCGTCTCCGCCTTGTGGGCGGTCGCCGACCCCGGTCTGCGTTCGGAGATCGAGCAGGCGCATAACGATGCCGCGCGTATAGCACTGGAAGAAACGGTGCTGCGCCATTGCGCCTATACCCGCATCCGTAATCGGGATGGCGATATAGAGGTGCTGCCGGCCGATATCACGGCCGCTATGTTCCAGCATGGAACCAGCCGGGACAACGACCCGCAGCTTCATACCCACTGCGTGATCTTCAATGCCGCCCGGACACACCAGGACGGCAAGTACCGGGCTTTGCATCAACACCCGGTCTACAACTGGATGAAGGCGGCGGGGGCAGTCTACCGCAATGCCATGGCATGGAGTCTGCAAGAGCGTCTCGGCATCCGCATGGAACAGTACGGCAAGGATGGAGAGTTCACGCGGGTCGCAGGCATGCCCGAAGATCTGATGGGACACTGGTCAAAGCGCCGGGCGGCGATAATCGACGCCGCCAGGGAGATGGGCTTTGCGGTCGAGGGCAACGCGCCGCGTGCAGCGGCGGCGAACAAGATCACACGGGCCGGCAAATCTCCCGACAATGACCCGGAGATCCGGCACGCGCGCTGGCGTGGCGAAGCGGACGGCTTTATAGAACGCGAGGCGCTGATCGTCTCGCTATTGGGCAAAGTTGAGGATATTACACTGCAACAGATCCGAGACTTAACCGCGATTCTGGAAGATCTACCGTACCGCCTTACACGCGAGGAAGCAGTCTTCCGACTGCCGGATATCGTCGAGCGGGTCGGCAATGCCACCGCCGGACTCCTGAACCGCGATGCGGTCGCGACAAGCATAGAGCGTGTTCTTCTGAGCCCGGAGGTCGTGCGCCTGACCCGGCCGCCACGGTCGGCCGAAGGCCGGGCTGACATGATGCATACCAGGCTCTATTCAACACGTCACAACCTCCAAATGGAGCTTGAAGTCCGTGACATGGCGGCAGGAATGGCCGCAGGTACGGGACATTCCCTGTCCGCCCAGGCCATCGAGGCAAAGGTGGCGGGGCTTCTGGCGGCGGGTTATCCGTTGAGCGAAGAACAGATCACGGCAATAAGGACGGTCACCTCATCCGGCGGCCGGGTCGCCATCATCGAGGCAGCGGCAGGCTCGGGCAAGACCACGACGCTGCGACCCATCGCTGATCTTTACCGCGAACACGGGAACAACATCATCGCCACAGCTGTGGCTTGGCGCACCGCCGTAGCGCTGGGTAACGATGTCGATGCGCGGCCGTTCTGCGTCGACAAGCTGCTGCGCCTCGCCGCGCGTGGCGGTATCGAGATCGATGGAGACACCACCATCATCGTCGACGAGGCGGGGATGCTGTCGACCCGCCAGGCGCATCACATTCTCCAACTCTCAGAACGTCATGGGGCGAAAATCGTCTTCGCGGGCGACACGCAACAGCAACAACCCGTTGAGGCGGGACCGGGGTTGAGGTTAGTGCGCGACGCTGTTGGCAGCGTGAGGGTTGACCGAATCCGCCGCCAGAAGGCCGACCTAGAAGATATTCTGGTCCATGTTCATGGCGAGAATCCAGAGGCTGCGCGGTTCCGCACGGGGATGATGGGAGGGCAGGAACGCACCCGCATTCTTACTGAATACGATGAGATGGTGGATAAGGCTGTATTCACACCGTGGCAGGTGGCAGCGTCGGAAGCGCTGCGCGATGGCAACGCGGCATCGGCCATAGCGGCTCACCACGCAAGGGATCGGTTCCATATCGGGTACGACGAAGAAAAGACGTTGACCGGTCTGGTTGATGACTGGGACCGCTACCAGCGGGCGAACCCCGGAAAGTCTAGCGTGGTGCTGGCGCGCACACGAGCCGAAGTGCGGGCACTGTCGCATCTGATGCGGGAGCGTCGTTTCGCCGCGCTAACGGATGGGGAACAGCCCGATACGGACCGGGTAACGGTAATCGTAAGCCGGGGAACGGAAGACGAGCGAACAACCTCGCCGCTGGAGATCGCGCGCGGCGACCGGCTGCGTATCGGCGCCACCCACTGGGAGAAGCAGCTGTTCAACGGCACCGTGATCACGGTCGACGACTTCAAGGTTCAAAGAGGCGAGGCCGGTACGGAGCCGAGTGTCCTGATATCGGCTCGCACCGAGGATGGACGGACCGTATCGTTCCACCACGACGAAATCCGCGACTGGTACGGCAATATCCGTCTCGATCATGGCTATGCGCTCACAATCACCTCGGCCCAGGGGTTGACCGTGGACCGGACGTTCCTGCTGGCCGATGCAAGGCCCGCGCGTGAAACCATCTATCCCGCGGCGACACGCCATCGCGAGAGGCTCGACATCTACGTTAACCGGGCACCGCTCGTTCTCGATATCGCCGACAGGCGAGCGGACAACGACCGGGAAGTTGCGGTGACGGACACCGAGGTCCGGGCCTGGCTGGCCGAACGCTGGTCACGGTCGCAGCCCAAGGAGGCGGCGCTCGACTACATGGCCGATGGCATATGGCAAGATAGCCGAGAGAATGTCCGGGAGAACAATTCCCGGTCAATTCGAGAAACCCGGGGGGAGCCGCTGGAAGCCCGTCCGGTGGCGAACGACAATGCGCTGGCTCGCATCGCGCGGGATGTCCGGCGCACCGCCTTCGGCTGGCGCCATGCCCAGGCGGTCTCCACCTTCGCCGCTGGTCACCAAGAGGTTCTAGCGGCATACGACGATCTGCGCGAGCGCACCCGCACGCAAGGCGATACCGTGGCACTTGGGCCTGCTTACCAGGAGACGCTCACCCGTCACTCGGCACTGCTTAAACAGGCCGAAGCCTTCCGCGCCCGGCCGGACGACTTCGCCTCCCTGCTGGCAGAACGCGGCGGTATCGGTCGCAAGGATCTCGACGCCTTCGAGGAACTCCATACACGGGCGCAACGCCACCGGCGCGCGGCCACGATGCGCTACGTGCATCGGATCAGACGGGAGGCTGAACAGGCTCCGGAACAGCAACCTGGGCCGGAGTTGCGGCAAGGCGAGTTGCCTTTGGAGGACGATCATGCTGCGCTGGACGGGCGTGCCGAAACGGTGGAGCGGACCGCGACGACAGCGCCATCCCGCAGTCCTGCCGCGACGACGGCCGATGCGGGGGCGCCCGCAACAGACGCGGAAACCGCAAAGCCGGACTGGCTGGAACCCTACGAAGCCTTGCGGCGGGATTGGAACAGCGTGATCGAAAGGGTCCAACAAACCGGGGAGCCTATATTCTACGCCAAGGGGTATGCGGACATGATGCCGCGCATGCAGGCGCTCGCGGATAACCGGGATATCGCCGCCGAGACACGGGCACCCATGATCCGGGCGCTCGAAAATCATCAACGGGATTTCTCGGCGCGCAATTTCGTCGTGGACTATCTTGACGCGGCCGAACGGCACATGGGCAATTACGCCGCCCTTCAAAGCGCGGCGGAGAGCCTCGATATTCCGACCGCCGAGGTACCGGATCATCCGGATTGGAGGCAGGAAGCGGACCGCCTGGCGGCGGCGGGTGAGGCCATTCTCTCGGACAAGGAGGCCTACGGTGTGCATCTCGATCACATCCTGATCGGCGATACACGCCTGAAATGGGCGCTCTCGGACCTTCGCGAGGCGATCCGGCGGGACAGCGCCGCCATCCGCGAGAACGCCGTAACAGAAACCCAGGAGCGCTCTTCCCCGGCACCAACGCCCCAAGAGAGCGCGCGCGGAGCCCAAAGCAAGGCCCATGAATTCCGCCGGCTTCAGTCGGCCGCCTACCACGCATCGGGGGACGAGCGCATAGCAGCACGGAAGGCGTTCGACGACTATCGCGAGCGCGAGTCCAAACACTACACCACGCCCGGGGAAGACCGCCGCCACGCCCGCGACATACATGAAGAGACCCGACAACAGCCCTCCTCGCCGCAAACGGACGAAGAGCGCAGGCGCGAAGCCCAAAGCAAGGCCCATGAGTTCCGCCGGCTTCAATCGGCCGCGTACAACGCAACGGGGGACGAGCGCATAGCGGCACAGAAGGCGTTCGACGACTATCGCGAGCGCGAGTTCAAAAAGGACGAGAAGCACGAGGAGAAGAAACGCCAGACCCGCAAGAAGTCCAAGAGCCTGAGAATGCGCCTGCAGTAAGCCGCGCGGTTGGCTGGACCGGCGCCCTCTCTCCTCGACCTCATGGGCAATGGCGCGTCCTCACGGCATCGAACGCGGCGAGAGACGTCATTTTGAGTGCCAGACTCTAATCTGGAGGCTCTCGAGCGAACGGCAAACGGCCGATGGGTCCCTGGCGGAAGGAATGTTCGGATCGGGACAGCACTCAACACGCCGCACGATCTTGACAACCAGTGTTGTTTGTTCATGTTATGTTCGTGTCAACACTGAGGGCCGCCTCCTTGCATCGTTTCACCGATCAGCCCACCGAACTCGCCCTGCCACTTTACGGCTCCAGGGTACCCGCCGGTTTTCCAAGCCCCGCCGACGACCATATCGAGGGCAAGCTTGATCTCAATCTGCATCTGATCCGCCGCCCGGCCGCGACCTTTTTCATCCGCGCGCAGGGCGAATCCATGCGCGATGCCGGAATTTTCGACGGCGACCTTCTCGTTGTCGACCGCGCCATCGCGCCCCAGGCCGACGATATCGTCATCGCCGTCCTGCATGGCGAACTGACGGTCAAACGCCTGAGAAAGAGCAATGGCGCCCTGATCCTCTACGCCGAGAATCCGGCTTTTCCCGATATCGCCCTCGACGATGCCGGTTGCGAGGCCTGGGGTGTCGTTACCCACAGCATCCGCCGGCACTGCGCGCGTTAGGTCCATGACGACGATCGGCCTGGTCGATTGCAACAACTTCTATGCCTCGTGCGAGCGGGTGTTCCAACCTTCGCTCGCCGGCCGCCCCATCGTCGTGCTGTCCAACAACGATGGTTGCATCGTCGCCCGCTCCCAGGAGGCCAAGGCACTCGGCATCGCCATGGGCGTCCCGCTGTTCCAGGCGAAGCGCCTCGTCGAACGCCACGATGTCACGGTGCTGTCCTCGAACTACGCGCTCTATGGCGACCTGTCGGAACGGGTGATGAGCATTCTGGCCGCCGAAGCGCCGCGCATCGAGGTCTACAGTATCGACGAGAGCTTCCTCGATCTCGACCGCCTGGCGGTTCCCGACCTGACCCGGTGGTGCCGCAATCTTCGCACCCGGGTCCGCCGCTGGACCGGCATCCCGGTATCGATCGGGATCGGCCCGACCAAGACCCTGGCCAAGATCGCCAACAGGATCGCGAAAAGCGCGCCACGGACGGGAGGGGTTCTTGACCTGTCGGGCAACCCCGCCTGGGTCGGCCCGGCGCTCTCCAGGACGGCCGCGGGCAATGTCTGGGGCATCGGCGGCCGCTGGTCGAGGATGCTGGCCGGGCGCGGTATCGGGACCGCGCTGGACCTGCGCGATGCGCCCGATGGCTGGGTGCGCCAGCGCATGGGAGTGACTGGGCTCAGGACGGTGCACGAGCTGCGCGGCATCGCCTGTCATGAATTGGAGACACAGCCCGCCGCCAAACAGACCACCTGCTGTTCGCGAAGCTTCAGCCGGGCCATTAGCGATAGGGAGCAGGTTCGCGACGCCATCGTATCCTTCGCGGAAAGGACGGCGGAGAAGATCCGTCAGGCCGATCAAGTCTGCGGCAATCTGCAGGTGTCCATCGCGACCGACAGGTTCGATACCGCCGCCCCACAATACACGACCGCCGCATCGGCAGCGTTCCCGGCGCCAACCGCCGACAACCGCGTTATCGTCGCGGCGGCGTTGCGAATCCTCGAGCGCCTTTGGCGCGAGGGCTTTGCCTACCGCAAGGCCGGCGTGATGCTCCTTGACCTGTCGCCGGCCGCTGATGCGGTTGGATCGCTGTTCCAGGACAGACCGTTGGAGAACGGCCGCTTGATGCAGGCGATGGATCGGATCAACGGGCGGTTCGGGCGGGGCTCGATCGGCCTCGGTCTCGCGGCCAGCACTGCGGAGTGGCGGATGCGCCAGGAGCACCTGTCCCCGCGGTACACCACCCGCTGGCGGGACCTGGCGGCGGCGAACACTGGACCGGTCACGCCGCACGCCGAAGCCGCTAAATCCGGCATTCCGCCACAATGAGGAGAACCGTTCCGGGATTGAAACTGCGGCGGGCAGAAACCCATCGTTGCGCTGCATCTATCCGCCGCGCGAACGCGCTGCTGTCCGCCATGGTGACGCGCAGCTCGTCATGCTTCTTCAGGTAGCGCGCCAAGGGCTCGCGGATATCCCGGTGATCATCGGCCATCGGCCACGGGAACGACGGTGACGCTTCAGTAGCCAACGGCTAACGAGAGCCTCGCTCAAACGCAGGCAAAGAGCGTAACAAAGTTTGCCAGTTCCCCGATCGTCCAACTCGCGCAACACAAAGTGCGCGGATGCACATAGTTTTGCGGCAAACGCTGCCTATATTTGGGTCATAGACATTCGACGCAGGAGCATATCCATGAGAACGAGAACGAAGGCGCTGATCGGAATAGGCATCGCCGCGGCTATCGGCGGTATCGCACTCGCGGGCGCGAGCTACGCGGAACGCGGTCATGGCGGCATGGGTTTCTTCGCCAAAGGACAGTTCGGCCTCATGGCGATGGAAATAATCGAGTCCATCGACACCGACGGTGACGGCAAGCTCAGCCAAGCGGAGATCGACAAGGTGCGCAACGACCGTCATGCGGCCCACGATGGCGACAGCGACGGCAACCTCAGCCTCAATGAATTCGCCGGCGTCTGGCATGAAACCACGCGTCCGCTGACCGTGCGTGCCTTCCAAATGCTGGATACGGACGGCAACGCTGTTATCTCGCGCGCGGAGTACGACAGGCCGTTGGCCAACATCGTCGAGCGGCTGGACCGCAACGACGACGGCGGGCTGTCGATGAGTGACCGATGGCACCACCGCCGGGGGCAGCAAAAGCGTAACAACGCCAATTAGGCGGCATGCGCTGGCCCTCCAGGTGTGGGCTATTGCCTCCCGTAGCCCACACCGCCGGCCATCGCCTCTTGCACCGAACGCAACATCAAGTCGATTTAGGTCAATCGATTGCGGCCGATTGCGGATACTCCGGCCTGACCGGCAACTCCAATAACCCTGGAGGTTCAAATGTTCGGCAATCCCTCTTTGAACACCCGCATCGCCGTCGGCAAAACGCTCGGCGCCCTGTTCGGCCTTGCGGGGTTTATCTACCTCACGGTCTATCCGGTCGGCGATGAAAGCCTGCTGCGCTGGGGAATATTGCTCTGGTACACGACGCTGGGCGCGATCATCGGCGTGTTCGGCGTCTACACGTGGGACCCCGTGCTGAAATTACCGATGCCGTGGTGGTTTCTGGCACCCCTTTTGGGAGCGTGGATGAACTTCGTGCTGACGTTCTTTGCCTACGACAGGCTTTGGTGCATGGAGCCGCGGTGGTGTGATCGCCCATTCCCCGGTTGGTTAGCGGATCCTGATTGTGTTTGGTTTCGCCGCACGGATAGAGCGATTGAGTGCGTCGATCTGCATGGCGATTTCGGTTTGTTGGGATTGGAATGTGCGAGCGGTGAGCTTGCCGCCGTTGAGCCTCTTGACGCGAGCCATGGCTGTTTCGCCAAGCGCTCTCAATCCGTAGCCCTGTCGTTTCTGCCAGTTCATCCTTCCCTTCGAGGCGATCTCCGCCGCATGGTGCTCCCGTTCCGATCCGCCATGAGGCGTGTCCGGGGGAGGAATGGATGTGGCGCGTGGCGGGATGATGATTTCAGGTGGTGAATTCGGTGGCCGAGCTTCTCGGATCGCTTTTGTCACGGGCTCCCCGTCATAGGCGCCGTCGGCAAACACGCGCCGGATCACCCCACTGGAACCGGCGACCAGCGGTCCCGCCATCGTCGCATCGGCCGTGTCGTCACCGGTCAGTTCATGCGTCCGGATCTCGCTGCTGGCCGGGTCAACCGAGATATGCAGCTTGCGCCACGAGCGCCGCGTTTCACCGTGCTTGGCGCGAGCCCACTCGCCAGCGCCAAAGAATTTCAGGCCCGTGGAATCCAGCACGATATCCGTAGACCGCTTGTTCGTGCTGGTTTCCACAACGACATCCACCGTTCGCCGCCGCCGCGACAGCGTGGTGTGATCCGGCACCGGCAGATCGCACCCCATCAAGTCCACGAGGGAACGCACAAAGCCTTCCGTCTGGCGCAGCGGCAGTCTGAAGACCACCCCCAGCATCAGTGTCGTGGAAATCGCCAACTCTGAAAACCGCCGCTGGCCACCAGGAGTTCGCCGCTTGGCTGCGTCCCATTGCTCCAGGGCGCTCTCATCAATCCAGAAACGAATGTCGCCGCGCCGAACCAAACCACGGTCATAATCCGGCCAGTTCATGACCCGGTACTTGGCTCTGGGGATATGGTGGCGACGCGATGCGTGGAACTTGAAGGGCATGACAAACTCTCAAAGACGGAAGCGGAGCCAGATATACTAATCCTCAGGTCCATGCACCAAAGCCGTTAACCGGTTAACTCCGAAAATTCGGTAAATGGTCGATGGCTGCCATAAGCCATTCACTTGGCGGCAAAGTGGGCCGAAGCAGCGAGTGTGTGGTACTGGCGTTCGAGCTCCATGCGGTGGGCTTGAAAGCGCACTAACTCTGTGTCCGTGAGCTGTTCGCGGGATGGCAGCTTGAGGCGAAGCGGATTGATCGGGCGCCCATTCCGATGGATCTCGTAGTGCAGGTGCGGTCCGGTCGAGAGCCCGGTGGAGCCAACATAGCCGATCACCTGACCCTGGCGGACGCGGCTACCACGCTTGAGCCCGTGGGCATAGCCCTTGAGATGGCCGTAGGCGGTTTGGTAGATGCTATTGTGGTGGATGAGGATATAGTTACCGTAGTCCCCCTTACGGCCGAGCGCTACAATACGGCCATCGCCTGCGGCGTAAACCGGTGTCCCTCGCGGTGCCGCAAAATCAACACCGGTATGCAATCGGGTGAAGCCGAGGATCGGGTGCACGCGGTTGCCAAAGCGCGATGACAGCCGCGCGACGTCAATCGGCATCTTCATCACCCTCTTCCTGATGCTCGCCCCCATCGCGTTGAACCAGCCGAGTGTGCCGGCGGTTGTCCGGTAGCGGTAAAGCGGCAGCGCCTTGCCGCGCAGCACGAGGCGGGCGTACTCGATCGCGCCGTTGTGCACCACGGCATCAGTAGGATCGACGAAGCGCTCGTACATCACGGCAAACTCATCGCCGACCCGGAGTTCGCGCTGTAAATCAACGTCGAAACTGTAGTGCCAGATCAGCTCGGCCAATACTCGCGGCGGGATGCCGGCGGCAGTGCCGTCGACAAATAAACTTGCCGTGATAGTCCCGTCAGCTCGCGCCAGCCGGCGCTTCAGTGGCCTAATGCGCTCGGTCGCGTGGAAGTTACCGTCGTCGCCGTTGCGGCGTGCTTCGACATCGCGGTCCCAGGCCAGCGGCAGGCGGAGCATGGTAAGCGCAAGCGGTGGAAATGCGTCCGCCACTGGCCCAGCAGATCCTGCCTCATCCGCGGCAAACGTCAGTTCGATCCGATCGCCGATATGGAGGTCGCGGCGCGGGTTGTAGACACCCTTCAGCGACATAATCGCCGCGTGCGCGTTACGCCGCTCTATGCCGGCGCCTACCAGCACACCCATCAAATTGTCACCGCGCTCGGCCACGACAATGCGGGTGACCGGCATGACCGGCACCGGTTTATGCTCGCCTTCCGGGCCCGCCAAGTGGTGGACTTCGGCTGTTGGGTTGTGCGGAGGCTCAAAATTGTTGATCGCTTTCGGCGTCGCCGGGGTGCGCAGGCCGTAATAGCCAGCGAGCGCCGCCGTGCCGAGCGCGACGAGAAAGGCGGCGGCAAGCCAGTACTTGCGATCAACGAGTGGTGGTGGCATTGGTTTTGCGGTGTTCTCTCGTAAATCCGTGCGGGTTGCCGAGTGTAGCGCACGACGGCTTTGTCAAGTTAGCTGGATTCACTCCGGAATCTCGGTAAATTGTCGATGGTTGCTTTACGCAATTTTGTAGCGCACCCGGTTCCTTGGACACAAGTTTGTCTCACGCGGCGGGCCTGATTGAGATCGCGGCGTGCCACGCCTGACGAGCTTGAGCGGGGCTCATGTAGCCGTTCTTTTCGACGATCCACTGGGCATTGTAGAGTTCGACGAAGTCGCGGACGGCGTCCCGCAGCTCCGCGATGTTGCGGTAGATGCGACCATGGATGATCTGTTCCTTCAGCGTGCGATTGAACCGCTCGGCGACGCCGTTGGTCTGGGGCTCGGCGAGGAAGGCGTAGGACGGCTGGATGCCCCAGAACTTGATCTGGTTGGTGAAGTGGTCCGACAGATACTGGGAGCCGTGATCCATCCGCAAGGCCAGCCCCCGAGCCGCGCCGGCCGCGGTCGAGCCATACAGCCCGGCAAGCCCCATGGAGATCGGCTGCAGGGCGGCGAAGCGGTCGCCGCGCTTGCAGACATGCCAGCCGACACACTCGGCGTTCCAATGCTCGACGGCGGTGAAGATCCAGCCCCAGCCGTCGTCCACCGTGAACACCCGAACGCCATCGGTGCCCCACATGAGGTTCGGGGCATGAGATGCCGTAATGGGGCTCGGTGTTATCCGGCACCGTCGGAGCTTGTAGCGATGACGGAGATTCTGGTGTCGTTGCCCTTAGACGCGCGGCGTGTTCACGGGGTCTTGCCGAAAGGCGCGCCCCAATTCCTCGAAAGGAAAGGGCAACGACATGGATGTCTATATCGGGCTGGATGTATCGCTGGCAAGCACGGCAATCTGCGTTCTCGGCGATAAGGGCAAGATCGTGACGGAGGCGCGGGTCGCCAGCGCACCTGAATCGCTGGTTGCGTTCATGCGCGAGCTGCCGCACGGGATCGCCGCGATCGGCCTCGAAGCCGGTCCCCTGTCCAACTGGTTGCACAAGGGGCTGACTGACGCCGGCTTCGAAACCGTGCTGATGGAGACCCGGCAGTTAAAGGGTGCGCTGAAGGCGATGCCGATCAAGACGGATCGCCGGGATGCCGAAGGCATCGCACGGCTGCTGCAGATGGGCTGGTTCCGGCCGGTACACTGCAAATCGGTGTCGTCGCAGGAGATGCGAGCGCTGCTGACCTCGCGCAAGTCCGTGCAGGACGCGCTCATCAATATGGAGCTGTCGCTGCGCGGCATCTTGCGCAACTTCGGCCTGAAGCTCGGTCGGATCTCGAAGGGTCGCTACGAGGCCCGTGTCCGGGAATTGATCGCTGGCAACGCGATGCTGGAAGCCGCGGCCGAACCGATCCTGCGCGCGCGGGCGGACCTGCGCCGCGAGCTGGCCGGCCTGGAGAAGCTGGTCCGTAATCTGGCCAGGCAGGACCGGGCGTGCCGGCTGCTGATGACCATGCCGGGGGTCGGCCATGTCATAGCTCTGACCTTCACGTCCGCGATTGACGATCCGGAGCGGTTCCGGAGATCGAAGGATGTCGGCCCATGGGTGGGGCTGACGCCGGGACGGGATCAATCCGGCGAACGGGATATTGTCGGCCGGATCACCAAGGCTGGCGATGCAGGTCTACGCGCAGCGCTCTATCAGGCCGCCACGGTGATGCTGAACCACACGGGGCCGAATTGGCTGAAGGCCTGGGCGCAGCGTCTGACGAAGCTCCGGGGCAAGAAGCGCGCGACGGTCGCCCTGGCCCGGCGCATCGGCGTGGTGTTGCACCGGATGTGGCGGGATGGCACCGAGTTCCGGTTCACGCGCGAAGAGGCGATGGCGCTTCAGACGGCTTAGGCGGGGCTGTATCCCATCGGCAGTTAGCAAGGAGAGGAGGAAGGAGCCGCGCTTGAAGGTGGGCGATCCACCGGTGTCCCCTCGCCGGGACGCGGTTCCCGATGATGCGCGTATCATCGCTTGTTGGCCGAACCGTTCTATCGCGTTCGAGCACGCGCCTGAGATTGGCACTCGGGAATCGTTTTGGACCAGGCATGAAGTTGGCAGCCATTGCGCTGACCACGGACGGAAGCGAGAGCCTGGCGACGGACACATCCGGATCGTGGTTCCTTCTCAAGACCAGAGGGGTGTTGCAATAGCCCAACCCTGAGCCGGAGCCGTGATGGCCCCGGGAACTCCTGAACCACGCCTGAGAGGATACAACTTGCCGCAGGCGCCGAGGCTTCGCGAACGAAGGATCGTGTCGCGGTGATCGCTCGTGGGAAAAAGGTGCTTGACGGCGAACGCCCCATTACGGAAGTGATGATCTCACCGTCATGGGGATTGCCGCCACGGCGGCGGCAGCGATGGGGCGAGAGCAGATTGTTCTCGCGCATCAGGCGGAGCACCCGCTTGCGGGCAACCCGGATGTCGCGACAGACCCGAAGCCGAGCCCAGACCTTGCGGTAGCCCTCGCCCTCCCAGGGCGATGCCTCCAGGTCGGCTTCGATCGCCACCAGCAGCGCCTGGTCCGAGATCGCGGGCTTCGGTCCCCGACGCTTTGCCGGCGGCTGCTCAGCGTGCTGGCCGGAGGTCATGGCGTAGAACGAGGAGCGGGCCATGCCCCAGGCGGCGCAGACCCGCCGCAGGCCGTAGGCCAGACCCGTGCCGGGCGAGGTGGCGGCACTCATCGCCGCGACCTCCGCCGCCCCAAAGGGCCGAAGGTCTCCGTCTTGGCCTCCAGCAGTTCCACCTGCATGGTCAACTCTCCGATCCGCTTCATGGCGCTATCCAGTTCCGCCTGCACCGGATCGCCCTTGCGTTGCTTGAGCGAGGCGTCGATCCCGCCGGTCGCTTTCTCACGCCACTGCTCGAGCCGGAAGATCTCTACGCCCAACTGGCGCGACAGAAGTTGCACCGGCTCGTCACGCAAAAGCCGCAGAACGACCTCACGCTTGCGCGCCACCGTCCATCGCTGGCCAAGTCCCAGCGGGCCTGCCGGCAAAGCCTGGCCTGGGGAAAACGGGGACGAGCCAAGCTCGCCCGCATTTACCACAGGCCCATCAACAGCAACTTTCTTATCAAAATTATCGGTCATGTTCCGGTCCTCCTTGGACACTTCGATTAAGCCAATTCTGTGTCCAAGGAAATCGGGTCCGACTCACGAGCGACTGGGGCGTTGTCTCAGGCCGTAGCCGACTCGCTATCGTTCATCAACGCCTCGATTCGCCGCGCAGGTTCACGGAGTTGCCCCAAGGTCCACTCGGCGGCGTACCCGTCGGTGATTTCGCTGGACCAGGCGTGTATGACTAGCCACCTGGGCAAGCTCCGCGGCAGCAACAGGTCGTGCTTGGCCATCGTGATGAAACAATTGCGCATGCCGGTATAGTGTTAGCTGGCGTCGAACTTTGACCCGTCAGACTCTGACGATGTCAATAGGTTGTTACGTCGATCGGCGCCAAATACACGTGCTCAAGTAACAGATAAATGACAGATAAAGGTCTCCGCTAAACCGGCGCGGTTCAAATCCCGTGCTTGATTCCCTAAGATTTCACCGTAATTCGACGTCGGGCAGAAGCTGAGGAACGTACGATGGGTTCAGCCGGCATGAAGAATGCTGGACTAGTTGTGCTGGCAGTGGCGATGCTGGTGATGGGCTGGCGCCTTGTGGAAGTCACTCGCGAGAAGACGTCAATTGAGGAACAAGCCCGAACGCGGAGCGGAGAGTTGCAAGTGCGGCTCAAGGCGTCGGGAGACGCGCTCGAACAAGTCCAGCGCACACACGATATAGCCGTGGAGCGTATGCAAACACTTGAAGCCGAACTCGTGCAGGAGCGAGCTGGCCGCGCTGCTGCGGTAGCGGCCGAGGAGGCGCTCATTGCCAAGTATGCCGAACTGGAAAATGCCTTCGCGGAGCGCCGTGCGGCGGATAAACAGCGTGAGGGTAGGCTTCGAACGCTGCGAGCCACGCATGAAGAACTCTCAAGAGAGCGGGACCGACTGATGGCGGAGCGCGATCGATTCGCCACTGAGTTACAGTCCGCCCGCTCGATCAGCAGCGCCGAGAACACGCGTCTCTCGGCTGAGCTGAGAAAGGCGCATTCAAGGGTCGATCAACTGGTGGCGGAACGTGATGATATGCGGGAGAAACTCGAAGCGGTCACGGTTGAGCGCGAGGAGTTGCGGACGCGAGCTATAGAGCTTGAGAACGCAGGCGATGGCACGCGAGATGAGCTGGCCCGTGTCCGGAAGAGTCTGGCCAAGGAACGAGATGGGGCGGCAGCGTTAAGTGTGCAGTTCACGCGCGAGCGCAGCGAGAAGAGCCGCATCGAGCAGGAAAATCGAGAGTTGTTGGCGAAGTTCGATACCATCGAACGCAAGCGAAGCGATTTGCGTGCCGAGTTTGAGGCGATGGCAAACGAGCGTAGGCGCCTAATCCTTCGACTCAATGAACTCGACGGCGCCACCGCTGCCCTGCGGCGAACTGCGAGCACTGCTGCCGGTGAACTCGGGAGGGCGCAATCCATGGCGGCCGATCTCAACAAGCGGTACGAGAAGCTGCTCACCGAGAAGGCGAAGCTCAACCATCTCAATGAGGCACGGCTCACCGAGATCGAGCGCATCCGCGTCGCGCTGGAGGATGCACAGAGGGATGTCGCGCGCCTCACCAACGCGCACGGAATTTACACCATTAAGGAGGGTGACTCCCTATCCACCGTCGCCGCGTTCTTTTACGCCAACGGCAATTACTGGCCACGCATCGCGGAGGCTAACCGCTTCCTGATCGGCGACAACCCAGATCTCATCTTTGCGGGAATGGTGCTCATCATCCCCTGATCTCGATGATGATGCCAGATTCCCGACGAGTGTCGCCATTCCGGCATATATGGACACACATATATGTATGGACCGAACCCGACCGCCCCACGGGTAGGCGAGCAATTGAAGCGCGGGCTCAGGCCGTATCGGCCCCACGAGCGTTCATCAACGCCTCGATCCGGTCCGCAATGCGCTGTGCAGGTTCACGGAGTTGCCCGACGGTCCACTCGGCAGCGTATCCTTCGGTGATGTCGCTGGAGCGGGCGTGGTTGACCAGCCGTTTGGTCAGGCTCCGCGGCAGTATCAGCTCGCGCTCGGCCACCGTAATGAAGCAGTTGCGCAGAGCGTGGAACCAGAACCTGGCCCCACCCGCCTTGCCGATCGGTGCATAGTATGGCATCAGGGTCGCGACATGGCCCAGAGTGCCGGGCCGGCTGGACGGAAACACCCAGTCGCGAAGACTGCCCGGCAGCGCCTCGCGCGCCGCCCAACGGCGTTCGAGGATGGCCGCCAGCTGCCGGGTGATGGGCAATTCCAGAGGCTCGCCCGTTTTGGTCTCCTCAACCCGGAAGACTAGCCCCGCCATGTCCGCGCGCTCCCAGCGCAGGGGCAGCACTTCGTTCAGGCGCATGCCGGTATAGAGCCCGTACCACAATGCGTCCCGGGCCGCCATCATGCCGACCGTCGACTCGATGCCCTTCTTCCAGCACGGCAGCACCTCGGCCGGGGCGGAGATCTTGCGCCGTCTCGGGCGATGATACCTGCCGCCGCCGGCGAGCCACAGATCAACCGGATTGCGCAAGTCCTCGAAATCGACACTGGATCGGCGATAGATCGAACGCAGGAGCGATATCGACTGGTTGGCCATCGACCAGCCGCTATCCCCGGTGATGCGGTTGAAAGGGCCTTCCACGTCCCGGCGAGTGATAGCATCGAGCGGACGCATCTGCCAGTCGCCGAGACATCGCTTGAATCTGTCACGGTCAATCTCGTTGGTGCGCTCGGCCCGGTGGGGATTGGCCGCCATGTACGCCTCAAAGGCCTGCTCCAGCACGGGCATGCCCGGCGTCGCGGGGCGCCCGCCCGCCGGGTCGGCGGTGGCCTCGTCCAGGACCTGCCGCGCCAGACGCCGCGCCCGGCCGGGCGATATCTCGCCATGGTGGCCGAGAACGACGCGCTTGTTAGGGGCTTTTCTGCCGCCGTCTCCGGCGCGGTAGTTGACGATGAAGGATTTGGTCCCGGAGGGATGCACCCGGACGCCAAAGCCCGTGAGTTGATCATCCCAGGCGATCCAGGGTTTGTCCCCGGGCTCCAGCGCCTCGATGGCGTCGCTGGTCAGGGCCAGCTTGTTCAATGCGCGACACGTTTTGTGGACGGTTTCATCATGCTTCCATCATGGCGTGCTTCATCGCAATGGACGCGAGGGTGTCCTGCTTTGCAGGATCTCGCGCAAGTGTCAGATCGGTTCGGATCCCCTTGCCTGGGTCTGTTGCGCCGTATCCACCTCGCCGGCGCACCCATACATTAAAAGCCTATTTCACCAACGAGGATCTGCCCAAGGACGTCATGTAGTTCGAGCGCCTCTGCGTTTCGACAAGCGCCCCGCCTCGTGCGGGGCTTGTTTTGTCTGGCGGGGACCTCAGGGCGTGACGGGGGCGCTCGAATCGCCGAAGAGGCTTTCGAGGTAATAGTTGGCGGCGTTGTGGATGGTGTCCTCGGCGATCGACATGGGGCCGGGATTAAAGAGCCGCGAATCCATCCCCCGCTGCAGCGAGCGGACCATGTCGCGATCGGCCTCGATGACGTCGGTCGTGAACCGCTTATAGATTTCGACCTTCTCATCGAAGTCGGGTCGGGCGATGACCTCTTCGGGGAACAGCACATAATCGATACCGATCGTCTTATCGACCGAGACCGGCCACGTGACGAACGGGTGCACGGTGTCGGCGAACGCGAAGATGTGCATGTTCGGCGCCATGTAACCGTTGCACGCGATGCTGTCGCGCTGGTCCGCCATCCACGGCATTTTGCCGAACCCAGTCTCCTCGAACAGGGTCTGGCCTGCCGCATTGCGCAGGGCGCCGTCGAAATGGCCGCTGAAACCGCCGCGCTTGTGCAGCTTGAAGGGCAGCTCGTCGACGGAGGGATACTCACGCGCGAGCGTATCAGTGTGAATCACGGCGACATGATACTGATCGGTGAAATTCTCGATGGCGAATTTCCAGTTGCAGTCGAGCTCCACCTCCACCTTGAAGGCGAGCCGGCATTCCTCCGGCCGGAAGGGAGCGTAATCTCTGTCGAAATCATCGATCACAGTGGCGAGAGGAGCGGCATCCAGATCAAAATTGACGAAGATGAACCCGCCCCAAAAATCGGTTTTGAGGGGCTGAAGGCGGCACTCTGTTGGATCGAAGCCCTCGGCCTCCTTCATGTACGGTGCACCGATGAGTCGGCCCTCGAGGTTGTAGGTCCAACCGTGATAAGGGCAGGAAAATTCCTTGAGGTTGCCGGCCCCAGACGCGACCTCGACGCCACGGTGTCGGCATACATTGGCGAACGCGTTGACATGCCCCGCCTCGTCACGGGCGATGATGACGGGCTCGTCCATCACCCGAAAGGTCATGTAATCGCCGGGCTGTTCGATCTCCTCCAATCGGGCCATGCATAGCCATTCCCGAAGGAAAAGCCTTTCCTTCTCCATCGCGAATATTTCAGGCGATGTGTAGAAGTAGCCCGGTAGGTGACGTGCCCGGCGGAGTGGTTGCCGCGTCGCATCGACGCCATCGCCGATGAACGCCTTTGCAGCAGATCCTGGTTGCACCGCTCACCGCCTGCCCGCTCCGCCGATCATCGCGTCAGCAGAGCGGGTCCTATCCTCGATTTGTTGAATCAACCGGGATTTCCCATGTGGCACCCTTCAGCCAAGTTGAGCGTGGCTCGAAATCGCTCAAAAGGCAAGTCCGATGGGTTGTGCCACCAAGATGTCCGTCATCAAAACATTTGGGACATCTGGGCTTGTTCTTAACGGAGGCTCTGGCTCATCCTGGTTGATGTTAAGCCGCGTGGTTGTGATGGGCCAAGCGGCGTTTTTTGATGGTCAGGTTTTTGATCTTTCTCCTTCTCTCGATGATGGCGTGGTCCCGGCCGAAGTAGACGTCGGCGGGGGTGAGGTTGGCGAGGCTTTCGTGGTAGCGGCGGTGGTTGTAGTGCTCGACGAAGGTGCCGACGCTGGCCTCGAGATCGCTCGGCAGATAGTAGGGTGCTGTCAACTTAACGAAGGCAGGTCGCAGTTGAACGTCTGAACTGAGCGGCTCAAGCAGCAGCGGTCACGGTCCGCCACGTGTTCATCGCGTCACCGCGGAATTGGCGCATTGTCTTGCGAGTGATCAGATGACGTTGGACATTGAAGGTGTTGTAGATGGCGGCGTGGGTGGAGAGAAACCTTTGCGCCGATCCTGATGACTTGAAGCCCTGCATCCTGCGTTCTCGTTGTCGAACCGGCAGGTGCGAATTCTCCGCCCGATTGTTGCTCCGTCCGCCGGTAACGTGTTTCCCCGTCATGTTGAGATCACGCAATGCTGCCCCGTAAGATGGCAGTTTATCGGTCACCACCTTATTCGGCGCATACCCCTGCTTCTTGAGCAGTTTGCGCATCAGCTTGAGTGCTGCTTTCTTGTTCCTCCGGGACTGAACCAGGATATCCAGCACCTCACCCTCGCTGTCCACCGCCCGCCATAGATACATCCGTTTTCCGTTGATGGAGGAAAACACCTCATCAAGGTGCCACCGGTCGTCTGGTCGAGGGCGTGATTGTCTCAGTTTTCGGGCATAGGCCTGCCCAAACTTTAAAGACCAGCGCCGTATCGTCTCGTAAGAAACATCGACACCACGTTCAGCGAGCAGATCCTCCACATCGCGGTAACTGAGCGGAAACCGGAAACACAGCCAGACGGCGCGCTGGATTATCTCTGCAGGAAACCGATGTCGGCGGTAGCTGATCTTGTTCATAACAGGAAGCTACTCGCCACCCGCAGCTGACACCAGCCAGTTACCGTGACAGCACCATTCGAGGAAATAGACATACCACCTGGCAGTCTCCCGTTGCCCGCGAACGAGCTTCGGGAGACACTCCTTCGCCTAGGCTTCGGAGGGCATCGTGCTTCGCGTCTGCCGCTGAAGCAGGATGGCGGAGGGGGTGGGATTCGAACCCACGACACGCTTGTGACGTGTACACGCTCTCCAGGCGTGCGCCTTAGACCACTCGGCCACCCCTCCACGCAGCGGCCCAAGATCAAGCCGGACTATAGACCCGGGCGCGTTACCGCGCAGCGATCATGCTATAACGCGGGCGCGCACACGGCGGTGTCGGGGATATTCAAACCCATGATCATCGGGCGGATCATCGGCTATCTTTTCATCGCGCTCGCGCTCTTGGTCCTCGGCTCGGACCTCGTCCGCGCGCTCGCCGAGGGCGGCTACCGGGCCGAGGCATTGGGGGCGCTCTGGTTCCGCCTCGATGTCACAAGCCTCAACCTCGTCCAGGCTGTCATCCAGCGCTATATCTGGCCGGCGCTATGGGATCCGGGCATCGCGACGGTCCTGCAATGGCCTGCGTGGCTGGTTTTCGCCGGCCTTGGGATCGTGCTCCTCGCGCTGTCCTTCCGCCGCCGCCGGCCCTGAAGACGATACGATTCAGGCGCGGGATTCATCGCTCATCTTGAGCGCGGCGAGAAAAGCCTCCTGCGGGATCTCGACCTGGCCCACCGAGCGCATGCGTTTCTTGCCAGCCTTCTGTTTCTCGAGAAGCTTGCGCTTGCGGCTCACATCGCCGCCATAGCACTTGGCGAGCACGTCCTTGCGCAACGCCCGTACGGTCTCGCGCGCGATGACGCGCCCGCCGATCGCCGCCTGAATGGCGATCGGGAAGAGCTGGCGCGGGATGAGCTTCTTGAGGCGCTCGCAGATGGCGCGGCCGCGCGCCTCGGCGCGGGCGCGGTGCACGATGGTGGCGAGCGCATCGACCGACTCGCCATTGACTAGGAAGGCGACCACGACGAGATCGGCATCCTCATAGCCGTCCATCTGATAATCGAAGCTCGCATAGCCGCGGCTCACCGACTTCAACCGGTCATAGAAATCGAACACCACCTCGTTGAGCGGCAGGCGGTAGATCACGACAGCGCGGCCGCCGGCATAGGTGAGATCAACCTGCACGCCGCGGCGGTTCTCGCACAGGCTGAGGATGGCGCCGAGATGCTCGTCGGGCGTCATGATGGTGGCCTTGATCCACGGCTCCTCGATGCGCGCGATGCGGGTCGGATCGGGCACGTCGACCGGGTTGTGGAGCTCGACCGTTTCGCCGGCCGTGAGGAAGACGCGAAAGACCACGCTCGGGGCGGTGGCGACGAGATCGAGGTCGAACTCGCGGGCGAGCCGTTCCTGCACGATCTCGAGGTGCAACAAGCCAAGAAAGCCGCAGCGGAAGCCGAAGCCCAGCGCCGCCGAGGTCTCGGCCTCGTAGGCGAAGCTCGCATCGTTGAGGCGGAGCTTAGCGAGGCTCTCGCGCAGACGGCTGAATTCGGCGGCATCGAGCGGGTAAAGACCGCAGAAGACCACCGGAACGCTCGGCCGGAAACCGGGCAGCGGCTCGGCTGCGGGGCGGCGGTCGTCGGTGATGGTGTCGCCCACGTTGGTCTCGGCGACCGCCTTGATGCCGGCGGTGATGAAGCCGATCTCGCCGGGTCCGAGCTCGTCCACCGCCTCGGGCTTGGGTGAAAAGACGCCGACGCGCTCGACCGGGTGCGCCGTGCCCGCCGCCATCATGCGGACGCGCTGACCCTTCTTCAGCACCCCGTCCTGCACGCGAACCAGAATCATCACGCCGAGATAGGGGTCGTACCAACTGTCGACAAGGAGCGCCGCGAGCGGCTTGTTCCGGTCCCCCAGAGGTGGGGGCAGGCGCGTCACCAGGGCCTCGAGGACCGCCTCCACGCCCTCGCCGGTCTTGGCCGAGATCAACCGCGCGTCTGAGGTATCGAGACCGATGACGTCCTCGACCTGTTGGCGAACCCGCTCTGGCTCGGCCGCCTGGAGATCGATCTTGTTGAGCACGACGATGACCTCGTGATCGACCTCGAGCGCCTGATAGACGTTGGCCAGCGTCTGCGCCTCCACGCCTTGGCTGGCATCGACCAGTAACACCGAGCCCTCGCAAGCGGCGAGCGAGCGGTTCACCTCGTAGGCGAAATCGACATGGCCCGGCGTATCCATCAAGTTGAGAACATAGGTCTCGCCATCCCCGGCGCGATAGTGGAGCCGAACCGTCTGCGCCTTGATGGTGATGCCGCGCTCGCGTTCGAGCTCCATCGTATCGAGGACCTGCTCGCGCATCTCCCGCGCCGAGAGGCCGCCGCACAGCTCGATCAGGCGGTCGGCCAGGGTCGATTTGCCGTGATCGATATGGGCGATGATCGCGAAGTTGCGGATGTGCGCGGGATCGGTCATGGCACGTTCGGGCGGTGTCCCAATTCAACCCAAGAACGCCACTTTATGAAAATGCGCCGCAGCGAGGACATTATTAGACATAATTCAGGTCACGTTTGGCGCACATGGCGATTCTAGAATTGCCGATATTTTTCCCGACCGCGCACCCTAGGCGCGCAAGCGCCCGCCCGTCGCCTGGGTAACAGCCGCCACGATCTTATCGGCAACGGCCTCGATCTCAGCCTCCGTCAGGGTGCGCTCGGTGGGCTCGAGGCGGACGCTCAGCGCGATCGACTTCTGGTTCTCGCCGATGCCTTCGCCGGCATAGAGATCGAAGACCTGGACGTCCCTGATGAAATGCTGATCGGCGCTGGCCGCGGCGCTCACCACCGCCGCCGCGGGCACGGCCCAATCGACGACGAAGGCGAAATCGCGCTCGACCGTCGGCAGATCGACGATCTCGAGCCGGGGCCGGGTGTAGCCGCGCTTGGCTTTGGCGTCCGGCAGGGCATCGAGGAACACCTCGAAGCCCGCCACCGGACCGGCGATGTCCATCCGCGCGAGCAGCGCCGGATGAAGCTCGCCGAAGCTCGCGAGCACGGCCTTGGGGCCCAACATGAGGCGTCCCGAACGGCCGGGGTGATACCAACTTGGCGCGTCGGCCTCGGTCTGCACCTTGTCGCCCGGCACAGCGCATACGGCCAGTGCGGCAAGCGCATCGGCCTTCGCATCGAAGGCATCGACCGGGCGCGCCCCGCTCGCCCAATGGCGCGGCGCCGCCCTATGGCAGCGCACGCCCGCGGCGTGGATCGCCTGACCGGCTGGCGTGTCGTCGGCATAGACGGGGCCCACTTCGAACAGCGCGGCATCGCGCGAGCCCCGGTCCGCATTGCGCGCAGCGGCCGCGGCGAGGTTGGCCAGCAGACTCGGGCGCATGGCGTCGAGCTCGGCGCTGATCGGATTGTCGAGGCGGAGTTCGGCGGCACCACCGCCAAACAACTCGGCCTGCCAGGCGGGGAGGAAAGACCAGCTCACGGCCTCGACCAGACCGCGGGCGGCAAGCTCGCGCCGCACTGCGCCGCGGCGGCGCTGCGCGGGCGAGAGAATGGGGCGCGCCACGGCGCTCGCGCGGGCGAGCGGCACCTCGGGAACACGCTCGTAGCCGTGAATGCGCGTCACCTCCTCGACGAGATCGGCTTCGCCCTCGACGTCGCTTCGCCACGATGGCACGGAGACGCGCAAGCTGTCCTCGAGCCGCTCGACGCCGAAGCCCAGCCGCTCGAGGATGCGGGCGCTCTCGTCTTCGGGCAGGTCGATACCCCCGAGGTGGCGGACGCGCGAAGGACGCAACACCAAAGAGCGCTGCCACGCCGGCTCGGCGCCGGCCACGACGAGCTCGCTCGCCTCGCCGCCGCACATATCGAGGACGAGCCGGGTGCCCACTTCCATGCCGTCGAACACGAACGCGGAATCGACACCGCGCTCAAAACGATAGCGCGCGTCGCTTTCGATGCCGAGCTTGCGCCCGGTCATCGCCGTGCGCGCCGGCGCGAACAAAGCGGCCTCGATGAACAGGTTGCGGGTGGCCTCGGTGCAGCCCGAGGGCGCGCCGCCGATCACGCCGCCGAGCGCGAGCGCGCCGTCGTCGTCGGCGATCACGGTCATGTCGTCATCGAGGGTGTATTCCTTGCCGTTGAGGGCGAGGAGCTTTTCGCCGGCCTTCGATAAGCGCACGTGAATGCCGCCGGCCAGGGTATCGGCGTCAAACACGTGGAGCGGGCGGCCGAGGTCCAGGGTAACGAAGTTGGTCATGTCGACCAGCGCCGAGATCGGGCGCAGCCTGATGGCGCGCAGGCGGTCCCGCAGCCAGGGCGGGCTCGGGCCGTTCTCCACACCACGGATGGTGCGGCCGACGAACAGGGGGCAGGCGCTCGCGGCCGCTTCCGCGAGGGCGAGGCGGACATCGATCGGACTGGTGAACGCGCCGCCCACCGGGTTGATCGTCAGCGGGCTCAACGAGCCGAGACCGGCCGCGGCGAGATCGCGGGCGATCCCCCGCACACCAAGGCAATCCTGACGGTTGGGTGTGATCGCAACGTCGATGACCGGATCATCGAGCCCGAGCACGGCGGTGACGGGCTCGCCGATGGGCGCATCCTCGGGCAGCTCGATGATGCCCTCGTGATCCTCGCCCAGGCCGAGCTCCATCTCCGAGCACAGCATGCCGGCGCTGGTCTGGCCGCGGATCTTCGCTTTCTTGAGCTTGAGGCCGGTGCCCGGGATTGTCGTGCCGGGACCGGCAAACACGCCTTTCATGCCGCGCCGCGCATTGGGCGCACCGCACACCACCTGGACGTTGTCGGTGCCGGTGTCGACCAGGCACAGGCTGAGCTTGTCGGCGTCGGGATGGGGCTCGGCCTCGACGACATATCCCACGGTGAACGCGGCAAGATCACCGCCGCGGTCGATCACCGCCTCGACCTCGAGGCCGATATTGGTCAACCGGTCGGTGATCGCATCGAGACTTGCGGTGGTGTCAAGATGCGCCTTGAGCCAGCCGAGGGTGAACTTCATCGCGCCAGCCCCCCGGCGAGCGTCGGCACATCGAGCGCCCCGAAGCCGTAATGGCGAAGCCAGCGCAGATCGCTCTCGAAGAAGGCGCGCAGGTCGGGCATGCCGTATTTTAGCATGGCGAGGCGGTCGATCCCCATGCCGAAGGCGAAGCCCTGATAGACGCTCGGGTCGAGCCCGCAATGCTCGAGCACGTTGGGATGCACCATGCCGCAACCCAGGACCTCCAGCCAGTCCTCGCCCTCACCGACGCGAATCTCACCCTCGCGGTAGGCGCAACCGATATCGAGCTCGGCCGACGGCTCGGTGAAGGGGAAGTAGCTCGGCCGGAAGCGCATGCGCAATTCATCGATCGCGAAAAAAGCCCGCGCAAAGGTGAACAGGCAGCCCTTGAGATGGCCGAGATGAGTGGATTCATCGATCACCAGGCCCTCGACCTGGTGGAACATGGGCGTGTGCGTTTGATCGGAATCGCGCCGGTAGGTGCGGCCCGGCACGATGATGCGATGCGGCGGCGGCTGGCTCCGCATGGTGCGAATCTGCACCGGCGAGGTGTGGGTGCGGAGCAGGCGCCGCTCGCCATCCGCGTTCGCGGGAAAGTAGAAGGTGTCCATCATCTGGCGCGCCGGATGCTCGGGCGGAATGTTGAGGGCGGTGAAGTTGTGGAAATCGTCCTCGATGTCGGGGCCCTCGACCACCGCGAAGCCCATATCGGCGAAGATCGCCGTGACTTCGTCGAACACCTGGCTCACCGGGTGGATGCGCCCTTCATGCTCCGGCCGGACCGGCAGCGTGACATCGATGGTCTCCTCGCCGAGCCGATCCTCGAGCGCCACGGCCGCGAGATCGCGCTTGCGGTCCTCGATGGCTGCGCTCACGCGGTCCTTGATCGCGTTGAGGGCGCTGGCGCGCTCTTTGCGCTCCTCGCCCGCAACCTCGCCCAAGCCGCGCATCAACTGGGTGAGCTTGCCCTTGCGGCCGAGCGCGGCGATGCGCGCCGCCTCGAGACTCTCGAGATCGCCGGCCGCGGCGATGGCGCGGAGGAGCTTCCGTTCCAGCTGGTCAAATTCCTGCATCGTTCCTGTGCCCCACGGGCTACGAAAAAGGGGGCCACCCAGCGCCCCCCTGCACGATATCGCAAGACCGAGGGCCTTGTCAGACGGCTTCGCCCAACGCCTGGCGCGCATCGTTGGTCAGGCTCTTGAAGGCCTCAGGCTCCCGGACGGCGAGGTCGGCGAGAATCTTGCGATCGACCTCGACGCCAGCCAGCTTGAGGCCGTTCATAAATCGGCCATAGGTGAGACCGTTCTCGCGCGCCGCGGCGTTGATGCGCTGGATCCATAGGCGCCGAAAATCCCGCTTGCGGGCGCGGCGGTCGCGATAGGCGTATTGCAGGCCCTTCTCGAGCCGGCCGAGGGCCACGCGGAACGAGCTGTGGGCGCGGCCGCGGTAGCCTTTCGTGCGGCTCAGAACCTTTTTATGTCGCGCGTGTTTGGTCACGCCCCGCCTGATGCGCGCCACGGCAATCCTCGCTAGGCGTAAGGAATGAACGTCTTGATGATCTTCGCATCCGGCGGCGAGGCGATGGTGGTGCCGCGCAGATTGCGAATCTGCTTGTTTGTGCGCTTGATCATGCCGTGCCGCTTGCCCGCTTGATTGCGCCGCACCTTGCCGGTCGCGGTCAACGAAAAGCGCTTCTTGGCGCCGCTTTTTGACTTGAGCTTGGGCATGGGACTTTCTCAAGCATCGGGCGAACCGGACCATGATTGGCCGGACCGATCAACGCGTGGGTTATAGCGACAGCGCCTGGGGATTGCAAGCGCACCCACACCTCCCGACCGCCCTGCTGACCAGCCGTGATTCAAAGTTGATGCCGGCGCCCTGAATATTTATATATTTGAACATTTGAACAATTGATCATATATTGAGATCATGATCCCCCCGACCCGCGTCACCGACGACGAGGCGACGGTACTCGCCGAGATGTTCCGCCTGATGGGCGATCCCAGCCGTCTCAGCATTGTGCTCGCCTGTCTCACAACGCCGATTTCGGTGGGTGAGATTGCCACCCGTCTCGGCCAATCGGCCTCGCTCGTCAGCCATCACCTGCGACTGCTTCGCGCCGCCCGCATCCTGCGCGCCGAACGTCGTGGCAAGCAGGTTTTCTACTCGGCGGCGGATCAGCACATCAGCCGCGTGGTCGCCGACATGATCGCCCATGTCGGTGAGCGCGAAGGCGCGAACAGCGAAAGCTAGATGGTTGCCGCACACGACAGGCTCAGCCCTACGAGCGGCGGTGATGCGGCGTACCGGCGCGTCCTGTGGGCGGCGCTCGCGATCAACGCCGTGATGTTCGTGATCGAGGTGAGCGCCGGGCTGGGTGCGGCCTCGCTATCGCTCCAGGCGGACTCCCTCGATTTCCTTGGCGATGCGGCAAATTACGGTGTGGCGCTGTTCGTTCTCGGCCTGCCGCTCCGTTGGCGCGCCACGACGGCGCTGCTCAAGGCCGCAGCCATGGCGCTGTTCGGCCTGTGGATCTTCGCCCAGGCGGCCGATCAGGCGCTTCATCCTGGTCTGCCCAGCGCCGCCGTGATGAGCGGCATCGGCATGCTCGCGCTGGCCGCCAACCTCGCGTGCGCGCTCCTGCTCTACCGCCACCGCTTCGGCGATTCCAACCGGCGGGCCGTCTGGCTATGCACGCGCAACGATGCTTTCGGCAACATCGCGGTCATCGCGGCGGCAGGCGGTGTTTATGTGAGCGCGGGGCCGTGGCCCGATGTCGCGGTCGGGGTTCTGCTCTCTTCGCTCGCGTTCGTGAGCGCACTCCGGGTCGCACGCCAGGCCGTGGCCGAACTCAAGCGCGAGGCAACGCGCACGCCGGCCTGAACGCTCGGGCCAGCCCAGAGCACGCCAGTTTGGGAGGAGTGAAATAATCGGGCCGGCGAAGCCCGGCCGCCGCGATCGATCCCGCGCCCATCAGCGCGGCGAGATCACCATGGTCATGAGCCGGCCTTCCATCTTGGGCATCTGCTCGACCTTTGCCAATTCATCGAGATCGCCCTGGATGCGCGTGAGAACCTTCATGCCGAGGTCTTGATGGAGCATCTCGCGGCCGCGGAAACGCACGGTGACCTTGACCTTGTCGCCTTCCCCGAGAAAGCGAACCATCGAGCGCATCTTGGTGTCGTAATCGTGCACGTCGATGCCGGGGCGCATCTTGACTTCCTTGACCTCGATCAGCTTCTGCTTCTTGCGCGCGACGTTGGCCTTTTTCTGCGCCTCGTATTTGTACTTGCCGTAATCGAGCAGCTTGCACACGGGAGGATCGGCGTTGGGCGCGACCTCTACAAGATCAAGGCCGGCCTCATCGGCCAATTTCAGTGCCTCCTCGATGCTGATGACGCCCGCCATCTCTCCTTTGTCGTCGACGAGACGTAACGCAGGTGCATCGATCATTTCGTTCACCCGCGGCCCCGCGGGAGCCGGCGCTGTCGTATAGGGTCGCCTTGCGATCTACGAAACTCCTTTCCGCTCGTGACTGGTCAATAAGCAGGCAGTTTATTTGCTGACGGGCAACCCCCTGCGCTGACGAGCCTATGTGCGGGTTCCTACGGTACCGTTAAGAGCCGGCCGGGCCCGCTTCTTTCGCGAGTCTAGCCACTGCCTCATCGAGCGCAAGGCTTTCTTGGTCGCGCGCGCCGAGACGGCGGATCGAGACCGTGCCGTCGGCGGCCTCACGCTTGCCAATGGCGATGATCACCGGCACCTTGGCCAGGGAGTGCTGGCGAACCTTGTAGCCGATCTTCTCGTTCGACAAATCGGAGGCCACGCGGAGCCCGGCCGCGCTGAGGCGCGAGGCGACCGTCTTGGCGAAGTCATCGCCGTCCTGGGTGATCGTCGCGACCATGACCTGCACGGGCGCAATCCACAGCGGGAAGTGCCCGGCGTAATGCTCGATGAGGATGCCGATGAAGCGCTCGAGCGAGCCGAGGATGGCGCGATGCAGCATGACCGGGCGGTGCCGCGCGCCGTCCTCGCCGATGTACGAGGCATCGAGCCGCTCGGGCAGCACGAAATCGACCTGGAAGGTGCCGCACTGCCACTCGCGCCCGATAGCATCGCGCAGCACGAACTCGAGCTTGGGGCCGTAAAACGCGCCTTCGCCGGGGTTGAGCTGGTGCTCCAGGCCGACCGCCTCGACGGCCTCCTTGAGCGCGGCCTCGGCGCGATCCCAGGTCGCATCGTCGCCGGCCCGCACCGGCGGGCGGTCGGCGAAGTTCACGATCACCTCATCGAAGCCGAAATCGCGGTAGACGCTGAGCAGAAGCTCGCAGAACGCCTCGGTCTCCCCGATGATCTGATCCTCGGTGCAGAAGATATGCGCGTCGTCCTGGGTGAAGTGGCGCACCCGCAGAAGCCCGTGCAACGCGCCCGAGGGCTCGCGCCGGTGGCACGAGCCGAACTCGGCCATGCGCAGCGGCAGGTCGCGGTAGCTCTTCAGCCCCTGCCGGAAGATCTGGACGTGGCACGGGCAGTTCATCGGCTTGAGCGCGAAGGTACGGTCCTCGGACTCGGTCGTGTACATGAGCTCGCCGAACTTCTCCCAATGGCCCGAGTCCTCCCACAGGCGGCGGTCGATGAGCTCGGGCGTGCGCACCTCGATGTAGCCCGCCTTGTCCAGCCGGCGGCGGATGTACTCCTCGATGGTGCGATAGAGCGTCCAGCCCCTGGCATGCCAGAACACCATGCCGGCGGCCTCTTCCTGCTGATGGAAGAGGCTCATCTCGCGGCCGATCCGGCGATGGTCGCGCCGCTCGGCCTCGGCGATGCGCTCGAGATGGGCGTTGAGCTCATTCTCGTCGCGCCACGCGGTGCCGTAGATGCGTTGCAGCATCTCGTTCTTCGAATCGCCGCGCCAATAAGCGCCGGCCAGCTTGGTGAGCTTGAAGGCCTGGCCGAGCTTACCCGTTGAAGGCAGATGCGGGCCGCGGCAGAGATCGATGAAGTCGCCCTGGCGGTAGAGCGTGATCGTTTCGTCATGCGACAGATCGGCGATGATTTCGGCCTTGTAGTGCTCGCCGGCCTGATTGAAGAACTCGATCGCGCGGTCGCGTTTCCATACCTCGCGAACGACCGTCTCGTCGCGTCGGACGATCTCGCGCATGCGCGCTTCGATGCGCTCGAGATCTTCGGGCACGAACGGCTCGGCCCGCGAGAAATCGTAATAGAAACCATTCTCGATGACCGGGCCGATGGTGATCTGCACTTCGCGATAGAGCTCCTTGACGGCCTCCGCCATCACGTGCGCGGCGGCGTGGCGCATGAGCGCCAGCGCCTCTTCGTCCCGCGCGGTGATGATGGCAATGGTGGTGTCCTGCGCGATCGCGCGCGCGAGATCCCAGATCTCGCCATCGACTCGTATGGCGAGCGCCGCCTTGGCCAGGCCGGGCCCGATATCCCGGGCAATATCGGCCCCGCTCACCGGATCGTCATAGGTCCGTTGACTGCCGTCGGGAAGCGTGATGTCCACCATGGAAGGCGAGGACCTCTGGGCGCGGGGATCAAGAATTCCGCGCACGTTAGTGGGATTTGCCCACCTGTCAAGAAAGGGCGAGGCGCCGAGGCCGATCAGCTGCGCGGCAGAAGATCGCGGTAGAGATCGAGAGTTGTCTCACACATTTTCTCGACGGTGTAGTTCTCCGCGATATGCCGTCGCGCCGCCGCGGCGATATCCTGGCGCTCTGCCTCGCCAAGGCCGAGCGCGTAATCGAGCGCCTCTGCTAAGGCCGCGACATTGCCGGGCGGGACGAGCCAGCCGGTGGTGCCCGGCACGACGGTCTCGCGCGCGGCGCCGTGGTTGGTCGCGACGACCGGCCGCCCCATGGCCTGGGCCTCGGCCGCCACCCGACCGAACGCCTCCGGGTCGGTCGACGCGGACACGACGACATCGGCCAGCATGTACGCCGCCGGCATGTCGTGGCAATGTTCCATGATACGCACGGTCTCCTCGAGGCCCAGCCGGCGCACCAGGTTCTCGAGCTCGTGGCGGTATCTGGTGCGACCTTGATCGTCGCCGACAATCACGCAACGGACCGCCTGGCGCCCGAGGCGACCGATCGCTTCGATCAGCACCGCCTGCCCCTTCCAACGCGTCAGCCGCCCCGGCATCAACACCATCGGCACGTCGTCGGATAGCCGCCACGCCACGGCGAGCTGAGCCATCCGCTCCGCCGAGACGGCCGCCGGATCGAACAGATCGATGCTCACGCCGCGCGGGACGGTGGCGATGCGCGCCGCGTTGATCTCGTAGGTGGTGCGGATGTGTTGGGCGATGAAGCGTGAGATGGCGATCACAAGAGTGCCCCGGAACATCACTGAATTATACCATTTTTTTAATGAGTTAGACGTATCGTAGGTGCCGTGAAAGGTGGTCACGAAGGCGCGCCCGTGGCGCCGCGCGGCGATGTAGGCGCTCCATGCTGGCGCGCGCGAGCGGGCATGGACGATGGCGATATCGTGGCGCATGATGAGCGCGCCCAGGCGATCGATGTTGCGCAGCATGACAAAGGGGTTCTTGCTGTGCACGGGCAGGGTCACGTGGGTCGCGCCGACGCGCTCCAGATCGTGCACCAGGCGGCCCCCTCTGGAGGCGACGTAGGCTCGAAACCCTGCCTTGACCAAAGCGCTGGCGATATCGGTGGTGCCACGCTCGACGCCGCCGGTCCCCAAGGCGGGCACGACCTGCAGGACCGCAGGCGCCTCGGACGGCGCTTGCGGATCGGCATCGGATTCGCGCGCCGCGGCACTGGACGGAGATTCGATTTCCATGATTAGGTCGCACCATCCATGAGCGCCGCAGCACCGCCCGGTCCCTCGCCCGACGTCTTAACCCGCGACGACGGTGCGACAATCGCTTACCACGCTTGGCCGGGAAACGCACCCGGCGTGATGTTCCTCGGCGGCTTCATGTCCGACATGACGGGCACCAAGGCGTCGGCGCTCGAGGCGGCGTGCCGGCACGCCGGCCGCGCCTATGTCCGCTTCGATTACTGGGGCCACGGCGCCTCGTCCGGCGCCTTTACCGAGGGCACGATCGGGCGCTGGGCGGAGGATGCCATGGCCGTGCTCGACCAGGTGGCGGCGGGCCCGCAGGTTCTCGTCGGCTCCAGCATGGGCGGCTGGATCATGCTGCTCGCGGCGCTGGCCCGGCGCAAGCGGATCTCCGGTCTGGTCGGCATCGCGGCGGTGCCCGATTTCACCGAGCGGCTGATGTGGCAACGCTACGACGCGACCGTCAAACGGACCCTCGAGACCGACGGGCTCTACCTCGAGCCGTCCGAGTATGGCGATGAGCCCTATCCCATCACCTATCGTCTGATTGAAGAGGGCCGCCGCCATCTTCTGCTCGATGCGCCGATCGAGCTCAGCTGTCCCGTGCGGCTCATCCACGGCCTGGATGATCGGGACGTGCCATGGGAGCTGTCACTCACTTTGACCGGCGCACTGACGAGCGCGGACGTCGCGCTCGAGTTGATCAAGAACGGCGACCACCGACTCTCCGAGCCCGGGCCGCTCGCCGCCATCTGCCGCACCGTGCTCACGCTGTGCGAGGAGATCGGCCCCGGCGGCTAGGTGGCCGGCTCGGCGGCGAGAACGGCGTTCAGTCCTTCGCGATAGCTCGGGTAGGCCAAACTCACCCCGAGTTCGTCCTTGATGCGGCGGTTGGAAACGCGCCGGCTGTCCTGATAGAAGCTCCGCGCCATCGCCGAGAGCTCCACCGCCGCGAAGGATTCGAGTGGCGGCGGCGCGATATCGAGCATCTCTGCGGCATACGCCACCACGTCGGCCTGGGGTGCGGGCTCGTCGTCGCAGACGTTATAGATGGCACCGGGGTGCGGTCGGGCCATCGACGCTTGCAAGACCCGGACGATGTCGTCGACATGAATGCGCGACATGACGTGGTCGGGCTTGGCGATGCGCCGCGCCTTGCCGTCGCGCAACCGGCTGAGGGCGCTGCGCCCCGGACCATAGATCCCCGTGAGGCGGAAGATATGGATCGGCGCGCCCGCCTGCCGGACCAAGCTCAACCACGCCGCCTCGGCGATGACGCGGCGGTGGCCCCAGGGGTTGGATGGCGCGAGCGCGCTCTCTTCATCGACCCACGCCCCGCCAGCATCGCCATAGACGCCCGTGGTCGACAGGTAACCGACCCAGGCGAGGCCCTCGAGCGCGGCGATAGGGTCGCGGTGGGCATCGAATACCGGCTCGCCGCCCTCATCGGGCGGAATCGAGAGGAGCAGATGCGTGGTGCCTGCGAGCGCCGCGGCGGCGTCAGGCAGCGGGTGCTCGCGGTCGAAGGCAAAGACCTCAAACCCTTTTTCACCGAGCGCGACCAGCTTATCGAAGCTGCGGCTCGTGCAGGCGATGCGCCAGCCCTCGGATTTAAGCCGCTCGGTAAGCGCCCGCGCGGTGTAGCCGAGACCGAAGCAGAACAGGCGGTGGGACGGGCGGCTCTCGCTCGGCGGCATGATCAGGTGACAGCGCGCGCCGATGGGGAACCGCCGCGGGCCGTCCGCCACTCGCCCTGCACCTCCGGATCGGATTCCTGCGCCAAATGGCGATGCTTAAGGCCAGCAAACGCCCCCTTGTCGAGAATCTCCCCCAGCGCCCACACCGCCATCGCCCGCACCAGCGGCGATGGATCGGCGAGCAGGGGCTCGATCACCGGGCGCATCGCCGCATCACCGGCGTTGCCGAGTGCTATGAGCACGTTGCGCACGAAGCGGTCGCGGCCGGTCCGCTTGATCGCGGTGCCGGCAAAGCGGCGGCGAAACGCTTCGTCATCGAGGCCGGCAAGCTCGGCCAGGGCCGGCGCGTTCAAGCCCTCGCGGGGCAGAAAGGCGGGCTCCGCCGCCAGCTTGGCGAACTTGTTCCACGGGCAGACGGCAAGGCAATCATCGCAGCCGAAGATCCGGTTGCCCATGGCGGCGCGGAACTCGCGCGCGATATGGCTCTTGTGCTCGATGGTGAGATAGGAGATGCAACGCCGCGCATCCAACTGGTAGGGCGCCGGGAACGCGGCGGTCGGGCACACGTCGAGACAGGCCCGGCAGGTGCCGCAATGATCGGTTTCCGCCCGGTCGGGTTCGATCACCAGCGTCGTGAACACCGCGCCGAGAAAGAGCCACGAGCCGAAATCGCGCGACACCATATTGGTGTGCTTGCCCTGCCAGCCGAGGCCGGCCGCCGCGGCCAGCGGCTTTTCCATCACCGGCGCGGTATCGACGAAGACCTTGACGTCAGCCCCGTAGGTCGCCGCCAGCCAGCGGGCGAGCGCCTTCAAGCGGCGCTTCATCACATCGTGGTAATCGCCCCCCTGCGCGTAGACCGAAAGCGCGCCCCGGTCGCGGCGTTCGAGCACCGCGAGGGGGTCGTCCGCCGGACCGTAGTTGAGCCCCACCATGATGACGCTTCGCGCCTGATCCCAGAGGCCCGCCGGGTTCGCGCGCTCGGACGCCCGCGTGGCGAGCCAACCCATGTCACCGTGATAGCCGCGCTTGAGATATTCGGCAAGCGCCGTACCCGCCTCTCCGGTCGCCGCCGGCTCGGTAAAGCCCACGGCATCGAAGCCCAGCGCAAGCGCCTCGGCGCGAATCTGCGCACGGATAGCGGCCGAGTTCGAAACGGCGTGGTGCGCAGCGGTCATTGCAGCGGACATCAGGCGTCAAACTCAAAAATCGAGATCGGCGTAATGCTTGGGCGGGGCCAAACCGGGGATGTGATCCTCGAGCAGGGGCCGAAAGCTCGGGCGCGATTTCAGGCGCGCATACCATTCCTTGGCACCGGGATGGGCCTCCCACGGCATGTCACCGAGATAATCGATGGCCGAGAGATGGGCGCCGGCGGCAATGTCGGCCAGGCTGAAGTTCTCCCCCGCGAGCCAATTGCGCCGCTCCGCGAGATAGGCGATGTAATCGAGGTGATAGCCGAGATTGGCGAGCCCGGCACGGATCGCCCGGGAATCGGGCGAGCCCATCGCCATGAAGCGCTTCATGAATTTTTCCTCGATCACGTAGTGCGTGACCTCGCGGTGAAACTTGTCGTCGAACCAGGCGATGAGGCGCCGGGTTTCGGCGCGCGAGACCGCATCGGCGCCCAGCATCGCTTCGTTCGGGTAGGTCTCATCGAGAAACTCGCAGATCGCAGCGCTGCCGCTGAGGACGGTGCCGTCGGGCTCGACCAGGACGGGCACCTCGCCGGCCGGGTTGAGCTTGAGGAAGGCCTCGCGCCGTTCCCAGACCTTCTCCACTCTCATGTCGAAGTCGAGGTCCTTTTCGTGGAGAACGACACGGACCTTGCGGCAGAACGGTGATAGCCACAGGTGATACAAGGTCCGCATCGCGCCCACTATAGCCGAAGGCATCGACCCGCGACAGAGCCCGTTAAGGCGTTCTCACCATTGGATTCTTGGGATTGATCGGGGGCAATGGTATAAGCGGGCCTGATCGCGCCCGCCGCCCAAATCGAGCTACCGGCCCGTGCCCCTATTGCAACTCAGCGTCATTGCACTCATGCAGGGGATAACCGAATTCCTGCCGGTGAGTTCGTCCGCGCACCTGCGCCTCGTGCCGCTAGTGACTGGCTGGCCCGACCAGGGCCTCACCATCGACGTCGCTGTCCATGTCGGCACGCTCGGCGCCGTCATCGTCTATTTCTGGCGCGATCTGTGGGCGATGCTGATGGCCCTTTTGCACCTCGTCCGGGGCCGCACCCAACCGGCCGCGAGGCTTGCCTGCCACCTCATCATCGCCACGGTTCCGGTCGTCATCGCCGGTGCCGTCCTCCTGCGCTATGGCTACGAGAGCGGCGCCCTCTCGGGCTTGCGCGGGATCGAGGTGGTGGGTTGGACGATGGCCGGATTCGGCATCGTGTTGCTGCTCGCCGACCGGCTCGGCATGACCCTCAGGCGCATCGAACACATGACCGGCGGCAACGCTCTGTTCATCGGCTTGGCCCAGGTGTTGGCGCTTGTTCCGGGCACGAGCCGCGCCGGCATCACCATGACAGCGGCGCGCATGCTCGGCTTCGAGCGTGCCGAGGCCGCCCGGTTCGCTCTCCTGATGAGCGTGCCGACGATCATCGCCGCCGCCGCCGCCAGCGGCTGGCGCGTCTACGATGCCGGCGACGTGGCGCTCGGTCTCGACGCGGCGATCGCCGCCGGGCTCGCCTTCATCGCCGCATTGATCGCCATTGCCGCCATGATGCGCTGGCTGAGGCGGGCCCGCTTCACGCCATTCGTCGTTTACCGTGTCGCCCTCGGCGCGGCGATCCTGATGTGGTTCTATGGCTTGGCTTAGCCTTCGGCGCGGAGGTCCGCGTGCTCGCCATGGCGGCGGAAGCGGCACAGATAGCTCGGCACGACCGATTCCACGCTTGCCGGGCTAATATCGAGATCGGCCAACGTCCGCGCCCCGGGCGTCACCACGTTGTCCTGCTCCAGCAGGCGCAGTTGGTCGCGGGTCAGCGGCGGATTCGGCAGGAGTTGCAGGATACTCGCCTGTAGCCGGCCGACAACATAGGGCACCGGCATCAGCGCCCGCCGGCGGCCGGTCTCCTTCAGCACGAGCTCCATCAGCTTCCTGAAGCTGTAAACCTTGGGCCCGCCCAGCTCGTAGACGCGACCGCCGGTCGCGGGATCGGCGAGCACGCGTACGATCGCCGCCGCGACATCGCCGACATAAACGGGCTGGAAACGGGTGGCCCCGGCATCGGCCAAGCCGTGGCCGTAGAGGGGAAGCGCCGGCATCAGGCGGGCCAGCGCCGCGAAACGATTGAAGAAATCGTCCTCCGGGCCGAACACGACGCTCGGACGAACGATGGCCGCCTCGGGAAACGCTTCGAGGACGGCGGCCTCGCCGCCGGCCTTGGAGCGGGCGTAGTGCGAGCGCGAACCCGCATCGGCGCCGATCGCCGAGACGTGGACGAAACGCTCGACCGCCGCCGCCTTGGCGGCCTTGGCCGCGCGCGCCGCGCCGCGAACATGCACGTTCTCGAAGGTCTGCCGACGGGTTTCATAAAGGATGCCGACAGCATTCACCACGGCATCAGCACCGGCCACGACCGCGGCGACCGAATCGTCATCGCGCAGATTGGCCTGGACCGGCACGATCTGCCCCACATCGCCGATCGGCTGGAGAATTTCCGCCGCGACCGGATCGCGAACCGCCACACGGATACGCGCACCCGCGGCCGCGAGGTGCTTGACCACGTGGCGGCCGAGGAATCCCGAACCGCCGAATACGGTAATCAAACGTTCTGCCACAATCGGAATCGCCTTGGCGCCGCTGAAGGAGCCGGATCATAACGCGGGCGATCCAATCAGGCCAAGCAGGGTTTCGCTCGCCGTCCGCGCCAAGGGGAGCCTCGTCCTCAAGCGCCGCCGCTCCCCGCCTGCGCACGACCGGGGAGCGTCGGGAATGGCGGTTGACATTGCCCGAATGACGGTCTAACGACTGCCTTCCCTGGGATGCGGTGCCCAGGTGGCGGAATTGGCAGACGCGCTAGCTTCAGGTGCTAGTGACCGCAAGGTCGTGGAAGTTCGAGTCTTCTCCTGGGCACCAATTCCCCTCCGCATGACGACCCATGGGCGGCTGAGGCAGGACCGGGGCCGTGCCCTGAACGGCTTGGGGGTAGGGGTTATGGCCAATCACTTGCACAAATCCGATTTGCCGCCCGGCATCTCGTTCGGCCGTCTTGTGGCGATCGATACCGAGACGCTCGGCCTCAGGCCGCACCGTGACCGGCTGTGCGTGATCCAGCTTTCGGCCGGCGACGGTGACGCCCATGTCGTCCATTTTGCGCCGGATGCGGAGGGCGAGATCGACTACGACGCGCCCAACCTCAAGGCACTGCTCAGCGATCAGGCGGTGACGAAGCTCTTTCACTTCGCGCGCTTCGATGTGGCGGTGATCCGTCAGTATCTCGGCATCACCTGCACGCCGCTGTTTTGCACCAAGATCGCCTCCAAGCTTACGCGCACCTATACCGACAAGCATGGTCTCAAGGACCTGTGCCGGGAATTGCTCGGCATCGATTTGTCCAAGACCCAGCAGTCGTCGGATTGGGGCGCGGCCGAGCTCAAGCCCGAGCAGATCGAATACGCCGCCCACGACGTGCTCTATCTCCATCGCCTGCACGAGCGGCTTCACGACATGCTCGAGCGCGAGGGGCGGCGCGATGTTGCCGCAGCGTGTTTCAGATTTTTGCCGTCGCGGGCCGAACTCGACCTCGCCGGATGGGCCGATATCGATATCTTCGAGCATTAACAGAACCCCCCAAACAATTGATTTTTTGGAATTTGCCCATACTGATCGAAGGCCTCGGGGAGTCTGATGCCCCCGTACCTCGCTTTTGACTGCTGAGTCCTCCGCCGACCGCGAGGAAGTGGGCGGGGAAAAGTCTGTGCCGGCGAGGCGACACACACCGGTGTTGGGAGTAGCTTGGCAAGCGGCGATGGGACCAGGGCGTTAGAGGCGGTTCGGGAGATCGGCGGCAGTGTCAACGTTCAACAAACAGGCTTCGACCGCGGCGCCGAGCGAGGGCGCCGAGGGGTCGGATGACATCGACGCTGCGCGGCGTGTTCTCACCCTCGAAGCCGAGGCCCTCAAGGCGCTGGCCGAGTCGCTTGGCGATCGCTTCGTCACGGCCCTTGATATCCTCACCGCGGTTCAGGGGCGCGTCGTCGTAAGCGGCATGGGCAAGAGCGGTCATATCGGCCGCAAGATCGCCGCGACGCTGGCCTCCACGGGTACGCCGGCGCTTTACGTGCATCCCGGCGAGGCGAGCCACGGCGATCTCGGTATGATCGCCAAAGAGGACGTGATCTTGGTGCTGTCGAACTCGGGCAACACGCCTGAGTTGGCCGACATCGTCGCCTACGCCAAGCGGTTTTCCATACCGCTCATCTCGATCACCGGGCCCCAGGGCGGGCCCGCCAATCCAGGCCGCTTTCTCGCCGACGCCGCGGACGTGACGTTGGTCCTGCCGCCCAGCCCGGAGGCGTGCCCCATGGGCCTCACGCCAACGACCTCGACGACGGCGATGCTGGCGCTCGGCGATGCGCTCGCGATCGCGCTTCTTCAACGCAAGGAGTTTGTGGCGGAGGACTTCCAGGTGCTGCATCCGGGCGGGCGGCTCGGGCGCACGGCCATTGTCAGGGTCGCCGACATCATGCTTACAGGCGACGCGCTGCCGCTGGTCGGCGAGGGCACGGTCATGGCCGAGGCGCTCATCGTCATGACCGAGAAGAGCAAAGGCTGCGTCGGTGTCGTCGACGACCAGGGCCGCCTCGCCGGCATCATCACCGACGGTGATTTGCGCCGCCACATGAAGGACAGGTTCCTCGAACAGATTGCGTCCGAGGTGATGTCGCGGGCGCCGCGGACGATCCGCCCACAAGCGCTGGCCGCCGAGGCGCTCGGCTTGATGAACGATAGCAAAATCACCGTCCTGTTCGTGTCCGAGGGCAAGAAGCCGACCGGCATCGTGCACATGCACGATTGCTTGCGCGCGGGCATAGCATGACCAGCTCCGACGAACACCATACCCCTCGAAGCCGAGGATTTCGCGCGGACGCACGCCTCGGCCGCGGGGCGATCGCCCACATCGGCGCCCGTTACAGCCGTTTCGTCGGGTTCATGAAATTTGCCCTGCCGCTGGGCGCGGCGGTGCTCATCGGCACCATTGTCGCGTGGCCCGACCCCTACCAGCGCGGCGAAGGCATCCAGATCTCGCTCGCCGAAATTTCGATGGGCGAGAGCGGCGAGCCCGGCCTCGAGAACGTACGCTACGTCGGCAAGGACGACCGCAACCAACCCTTCGTGATCACCGCAGGCCGGGTGGTGCCCGACGCGACGGATCCGGAGCGCTTCGCCCTCAAGGATCTACAGGCCGACATCACGATCGAGGATGGCACTTGGGTCACGCTCATCGCCGATACCGGCACCTACCAACGCGATCAGCGCAAGCTGGCGCTCGCCGGGCACGTCAGCATCTTCTCCGACCAGGGTTTCGAGATTCGCACCCCCACCGCGGAGATCGATTTCGCCAAGGGGCACGCCATTGGCCATGAGCCGGTCCACGGACAGGGTCCCTTCGGCAACCTCGACGCTGCGAGCTTCCGGCTCATCGACAAGGGCAAGCGGATCATCTTCGAGGGCGACGTCAGCCTCGTGGTCTATCCGAGGATCGCGAGTTGAACGGCTTCGGACCACAACGAATTGGCTGTGCCGGTCGGTCGCGGACGCTGGACCCTGCGCCCCAATCCGGCCCCTGCTGGCTCAAAAGAGTGGTCGTGACGGCCGTGGCCGTTATCGCACTGGGCTTCGCCGACCCACGCGCTCAGACGTTGATGGGCGATGCCCACGACCGCTCGCTGCCCATCGAGATCACCGCCAACAGCCTGGAGGTTCGTCAGGATCAAGAGGCCGCTATCTTCCGCGGCGAGGTCCGCGCGATCCAGGGCGAGTTGCGCCTCACGGCCGATGAGCTCGTCGTGCACTACCGCCAAGGCGTGGACGTGGTCGAGGCGGCGATCTCGCGGATCGACGCCCGGGGCCGCGTCTTCTTCTCGACACCGGGCGAAACGGCACAGGGCGACCAGGGAGTCTACGACGTCAATGACGGCGTCATTACGCTGACCGGCTCGGTCGTGCTCACGCGGGGCAAGAATGTCATTCGTGGCGAACGCCTGGTTATCGATCTCGAAACCGGCCAGAGCGTCATCGAATCCGGCACCTCCGCGTCAGGATCGACAGAGCGGGTGAAGGGCGTATTCTTTCCGAAAACCCAGAATGCGCAGTAGCGCCGCCCCGGAGAGGTACAGCGAAATCCACCAACTAAACGATTTGTTAATGACTGATGATCAAAAGTTAACACACGGAACCGCGCCTGGAGGGGCGGACCCCGCCACGCCGCGCCAGGTTGCTGAGAATGAGGGCTTGGCGGCGCGCAACATCGGCAAACGGTTCAGCAAACGGCCGGTGCTGTGCGATATCAGCCTCTCGGTCAACCGCGGTGAGGCGGTTGGGTTGTTGGGCCCCAACGGCGCCGGGAAAACGACGTGTTTTTATGTGATCACTGGGTTGCTGATGCCGGACTACGGAACTGTCACACTCGACGGGCACGATATCACCGATCTGCCGATCTACCGGCGCGCCCGGCTCGGCCTCGGCTACCTGCCGCAGGAAGCCTCGGTGTTTCGTGGCCTATCGGTGGAAAACAACATCCGTGCCGTGCTCGAGGTGGTGGACCCCGTACGCGACAGGCGCGAGACCATGCTCGATGACTTGCTCGCCGAGTTTTCGATCAGCCATCTCCGGCGCACACCGGTGCTCAGTCTCTCCGGCGGCGAACGCCGCCGCGTCGAAATCGCCCGCGCGCTGGCGTGCCGCCCGAGCTTCATGCTGCTCGATGAGCCCTTGGCCGGCATCGACCCGATCGCGGTGGGCGGCATCCGGGACGTCGTCTCCCACTTGAAGGACCGCGGCATCGGCGTCCTCATCACCGAGCACAACGTGCGCGAGACGTTGGATATCATCGATCGGGCCTACATCCTCCACGAGGGCCGCGTGCTGATGGAAGGCGTGCCGGAAGAAATCGTGGCGCACGAGGATGTCAGGCGGGTGTATCTCGGCGATCGTTTCAGCCTCTGACGAGCTAGGCCATGGCGCAGTCCCCCAAATTGGAACTCCGACAGAGCCAGATGCTCGTCATGACGCCGCTGCTGCAGCAGGCGATCAAACTCCTGCAGCTGTCCAACCTCGATCTGTCGGCCTATGTCGAGCAGGAGCTCGAAACCAACCCGCTGCTGGAGCGCGACGAGCCTGACCGCGACAGCACGGAGGCGGATGCGGGTGTAGCGGACGACCCGATCGCGGCCAACGGCGAGGCCGCGGCCAGCGGCGAGGCCGCCGAAGACGGTGATCCCGCGCTTCGCGACACGAGCGCTCATCTTTCGGACAGCGAGACGCTGCCGTCCGAGGGCGAGGGGCCACTCGATATCGACTACGCCAGCGCCTACGTCGATGACGACGCGCCCGGGAGCACTTCGCCGAGTGAGCCCGATTACAGCAGCACCTACGGCGGCGCCTGGTCGGGCGGCCGCGGCGGCGCCCGCGACTTCGGCGACAGCACCTTTAGCCTCGAGCAGACGGCCAGCGCCGATATCAGCCTGAAGGAGCATCTGACGGGCCAGCTCAACGTCGGCATCGACGATCCGGTCGACCGGCTGATCGGCACCAACCTCATCGATCTCCTTGACGACGCGGGCTATCTCAGCAGTGATCTCGCGTCGGTGGCCGAGCGCGTAGGGTGCGACGAGGCGCGGGTCGAAACCACGCTCGCCGCGTTACAGCAGTTCGATCCACCCGGTATCTTCGCGCGCGACTTGGCGGAATGCCTGGCGCTCCAGCTCGCCGATCGGGACCGGCTCGACCCCGCCATGCGGGAGCTGCTCGACAATCTCAATCTGGTTGCCGATCACGACATCGCCGGCCTCGTTGCAGCCTGCGGCGTCGATGACGAGGACGTGCGGGACATGCTGGCGGAAATCCGCTCGCTCAACCCCAAGCCGGGCCTCGCCTTTGATAACGAGACGGCACAGCCGATCGTCCCCGATGTCTTCATCCGTCGCGCATCCAATGGGCAGTGGCTCGTCGAGCTGAACAACGACACCTTGCCCCGGCTCCTCGTCAATCGCAGCTATCACGCACGAATCGACGGCCAGGCGAAGAGCCAAGCGGACAAGGCCTATATCGCGGAACATTTGAACTCGGCCAATTGGTTGATGAAGTCGCTCGATCAGCGCGCCAACACCATTCTGAAAGTGGCGACGGAACTGGTCGTGCAGCAGGAGACATTCTTGCTCTACGGTGTGGAGTATCTCCGCCCACTCAATCTGCGCGACATCGCCCAGGCGATCGACATGCACGAGAGCACGGTCAGCCGGGTGACCGCGAACAAGTACTTGTCGACGTCGCGCGGCATCTATCCGATGAAGTACTTCTTCACCTCGGCCATCCCGTCGTCAGGTGGCGGCGCCTCGCATTCGGCCGAAGCGGTGCGCCACCGCATTCGCGACCTGATCGATCAGGAAACGCCCGATGCGGTGCTCTCCGACGACAAGATTGTCGAGATGCTGCGCGCCCAGGGCGTGGATATCGCGCGGCGCACGGTCGCGAAATATCGCGAAGCGATGCGCATTCCCTCGTCGGTGGAGCGCCGCCGCCGGAAAAGGCAGCTCGCGCGGGCGAGCTGAGATCCACCCACGAATCGACCGGATTCTTGTCCTCAATTCAGGGCCTTACGGCCAATGGTTGACAGCTGAAGGGGCGGAAACTATGGTCCCGCCCTTCATACGAAGAGGCGTGGCCGCGTGGCGGCGGCACAAGTCCCGGTAACCGTCTGGACCCCCCTAACGTGCTAACTTCGGCAAACGGACAACGGCTCGGCCTCGGTGCGCCATGGCGCCCCCTCGGTCGGTTGGCCGCGCGCTATGGCCTGATAGGGACCCGGTGATGGAAATCGGCGACCTTTTGCACCCCGATGGGATCATCGCCGATCTCAAGGTGACGAGTAAAAAGCAGCTCCTGCAGGAGCTCGCCGAACGCGCCGCCGAGATGACCGGTGCCGACGAGCGCGCGATTTTCGACACCCTGCTCGAACGCGAGCGCCTAGGAACCACCGGCATCGGCAACGGTGTGGCCATCCCGCACGGAAAACTGCCTGACATCGACCACCTGTGTGCGGTGTTCGCGAGGCTCGAACATCCCGTCGGTTTCGATGCCATCGACGATCAGCCCGTGGATCTCGTCTTTTTGTTGCTCGCGCCGGAGGCGGCGAGCGCCGAACACCTCAAAGCGCTATCACGTATCTCGCGCTTGTTGCGGGACGACGCCATGCGCGAGAAGTTGCGGGGATCGGACGGCGCCGACGCGCTTTACGCCCTGCTCACCGAGCCGGCCGCCTCCCACGCAGCCTAGCCGCAGGGGCGGGCACAAGCCCGTCTTTCCGATGCCTGACTTTAGTGAACGCTGACCGGGTCGAGGTCGTGCTGGCGGGCAACGATGAAGGCCATCTCGCGCGTACTCACGATGGTGATCTGTGTGCCATCGGCTGCGCAAATCGCGTAAACCGGCTGGTCCTGCCACACGACCGGTTTGATGTAGGCGAGACCGGGGGCGCCGAGAAGAGCCATGGCCTCGGGTGTCAGCTGTTTCAACTCCTCTGGTCTCATCATCGTAACGTCCTCCGCCGTGCGCCGGCCGCCGCTCACTCCTCGCCCCTTCCGGCAACGGTCATGACCGTCGGCTTCGGGTGCCCCGGTCCCGCGCTAGTGATCTCGATCGTGCGCACTTTCGACTCCGGCTGCGGCCGCACGAGATCGATGTGCAGCAGGCCATTGTCGAGGTTTGCGTTCGCCACCTCGATGCCGTCGGCAAGCACGAAGGAACGCTGGAACTGACGTGCGGCGATGCCGCGGTGGAGGTAGACCCGGTCGGAATCGCCCTCCGATTGCTTGCCGCGCACGATCAGCTGATTGTCCTCGACGGCCACCGCGAGGTGGTCTTGGCTGAAGCCCGCCACTGCGATGGTAATGCGCAGATCGTTGGCGCCGACCTGCTCGATGTTGTAAGGAGGGTAACTGTCGCCCGCCGCTTTGGCCACCCGGTCGAGGGTGCGTTCGATCTGATCGAAACCCAGCAAAAACGGGCTGTTGAACACGGATAACCGCGTCATGGCTGACCTCCTCTTGACGAGCAAGAACGGCGTGAGCGAGCCCTTTTGGCCCCCGCTCCGCCGCGAACCCAGCGTGGCCCTTGCGGCACCACGCCTTATTATGTAGGGCTTCGCCAAATCCGTTCAAGGCAGCAAAAGTAGGGAAGCAGGGACCGATGCCATTCGATGGGGACCGCGAAGGGCTGATCCTCGGACTCGCCGGCGGCGGCGCCATGGGCCGCGGTATCGCGCAGGTCGCCGTGGTGGGCGGCATCACCACGCGGGTTTACGACGCCACCCAGGGTGTCGCTGAGGATGCGCAAGGATTCATCGCCCGCATGCTCGACCGCCAAGTCGAAAAGCACGTGATGACGGCCGACGATGCGGCCGCCGCCAAGGCCCGGTTCAGTATCGCCGCCGGCCTCGATGATCTCGCGGATTGCGACATTGTCATCGAAGCCATCGTCGAAGACCTCGACATCAAGCAGCAGCTCTTTCGCGACCTCGAGGCGATCGTGCGCCCCGATGTGCCCTTGGTCTCGAACACCTCGTCTCTTCGCATCGCCGCGATGGCCGCCGTCTGCGAGCACCGTGGCCGGGTCGCGGGCATGCATTTCTTCAACCCGGTGCCGCTGATGAAGCTGGTGGAGATCATCGCCGCGCCCGATACCGACCCGGCGGTCGCGGAGGCGCTGAGCGCGCTCGGACGGCGCATGGGCCGGACACCGGTGCGCGTCAAGGACGGCCCGGGTTTTCTCGTTAATCTGGGCGGCCGCGCCTACACGACCGAGGGGCTCAAGCTCGCCCATGAGCGGGTGGCGAGCCCGGCCCAAATCGACGCCGTAATGCGCGATTGCTGTGGCTTTCGCTTGGGGCCCTTCGAGCTCATGGATCTGACCGGAATGGACGTCAATTTCCCGGCCAGCATGGCGATATACAACGGTTACTTTCAGGACCGCCGGCTCGCGACCTGGCCTGAGCACGAAGGCCTGTTCGTCTCGCGCCGGCTCGGCCGCAAGACGGGCTCGGGTCATTACGACTACGACGCCGAGGGCAAGAAGATCGGCGGTACGGGCGAGGAAAAAATCAGCGCCGAGCCCTGCCACCGCGTCGCGCTGGCCGAGCCCGACGACACGCTGGCTGCGCTTGTGGTTGCGGCCGGGGCGGAGATCGCCAACGCCGACAACGGGCGCGATCCCATCGTGGGCGCGCCCCTCGGCGAGGATTGCACGACGTTCGCGTTGCGCACCGGCGCCGACCATCGCCGTCTTGTCGCTATCGACCTCAGCGGCGAGGGGGCAAAGCGCCTCACCGTCATGACGGCACCGGGCGCCGATCTCGCGGTCCGGGACCAACTTGCCGCCCGCCTGGCGCGCACGGGCGCCGCCATCACCCGCATCGCCGATTCACCGGGTTTTATCGCCCAGCGCCTGTGCGCCATGATGGCCAATCTGGGTTGCGAAATGGCCCAGCTCGGCATCGCCGAGCCCGCCGACATCGATACCGCGATGAAGCTCGGTCTGAACTACCCCTTCGGCCCGCTCGAGCTCGCCGATCACATGGGGGCGGACCGCGTGCTCACCATCATGACCCAGCTCCAGGACATCACCGGCGACGATCGCTACCGGCCGAGTCTGTGGCTCCGGCGGCGGGCGCTGCTCGGTTTGAAGGCGGGCGAGGCGGGCTGAGGCGGCTCAGGCGAGCAGGGCGCGGATATCGTTGGGCAGCGCCAAGGCGCCGCCATGGATGTCCGGGTTGTAGTAGCGGGTCTCAATGCCGAGCGCCGCGTAGCGCCGGGCGACCTCGGCCCGCTCCACGCGGACCAGATCAAGACCCGGGCTGGCCCAGCCAAAGGCCATGAAGCCCCCGTAATAACTCGGCACCGGCGCCACATAGAATCCGTGATGGGCGAAGAGTTCGCTGAAGGCGCGCCCCGAGCTGACGACCTCGTCGGCCTGAAAGAAAGGCACCCCGTTCTGGGTGATCAGGAGGCCGCGCTCCCTCAGGCAGCGCCTGCAATTCTCGTAGAACGGGCGTTGGAAAAGCACGTCGCCGGGATCGACGGGATCGGTGGAATCGACAATGATGACGTCGAACCGGCGCTCGGTCTCGGCCACGAACGCCGTACCGTCCGCGACGATCAATTGCGTCCGGTCGTCGTCGAACGCGCGGCCGGAAATGGCCGGCATGTGCTCGCGGCAAATCGCGATGACCTCTGCGTCGATCTCGACCATCGTCACGCTCGCCACCGGATGCTTGAGCGTCTCTTCCAGCGCGCCACCGTCGCCGCCGCCGATGATCAGGATGTCGGACACCTCGCCATGGGCCAAGATCGGCACATGGGTAAGCATCTCGTGATAGACGTACTCGTCCCGCTCGGTGGTCTGCACGATGCCGTCGAGCACGAGAACCCGGCCGAGCGCCGCATTCTCGAAAACTTCGATCGATTGAAACTCGGTTTGACCGCGATAGAGAAGGTGGCCGATTTCGAGAGACTGTTGAGCCGCGCCGTGGAGCGTCTCGTGAAACCACGTCACGGACTAAGGCCCCGCTTGTGCTCGGAGACGTTATGGCGCTCGGGCTGGAAGAAATCGCAGAGCACGGGCACCGCCCGGTAGGCATCGCACGAGCCGCACACGAAGATGTCGACGGCCGCGTAGCCGGTCTCGGGCCAGGTATGGATGCTCATGTGGGATTCGGCGAGGATCGCCACACCCGAGACCCCGCCTGAATCGAAGCGGTGGAGATCCATTTTGACGAGGGTCGCGCCGATAGCCCGCACGGCCTCGGCGAGCACGCCACGGATCGCGGCCTCGTCGTCGAGGCTCCGCGCCCCCCAGAAATCGAGAAGCAAGTGGGTGCCGGCGTATTTGAGGCCGTCCTTCTCGATGTAAGTGGGACTGGCGGGCTGAGTCGCGGTGGCACCGCGAGTTTCTTCCGCCACAGCCTTGTCTGCCATGGCCGGCCCTCCCTGTTTTGTTCAGACCCCCGTTTCGGGTCGCGTTCTTTGGCGCAAATCCGCTGAAAAAATCGAGCGCCCGCGATCATGCCATAAAGCGCAGACCGTGCCGAGCGGGGATGCGCGCGGCTAGGGGAGCGACAACGTCCAGGCCGCACCCCGCGTGCTCGGACTAGGCCAGGTACTCAGGGCATTGATCGAGTGCCGAAGCGTGGCCCGATGATGTCCGCTGATAGCCAGGAGCAGTCATGCCGAACTCCGAAGCCTTCATCGACCTTAACTTCCCTGTCGTCGGGGGCGTGGGCGTCTCCGGGAAATTGCCGGTCCAAGCGAGAAGGCGTGACGGCGCGGAGCATTATGGTCCGTGCTCAGCCGGGCAGCGCCAGTTCCTGGAGCCGCCGGGCCACGTCCTCGGCTAGCTGGCGGGTGAGATCGCCGGAACCGGTCTCATGGCAGAGACCGGCGGCCTGCCCCGACCATAGGGAGGTGAAGTCGCTCGCCCCTCGGGCTTCGGCAGCTGCCTTCAACGGCGCCAGCCCGCCGCCGGCCGTCGGGAACGCCGGCGCCAGATCGGACATGGGCCCGATCTCGCCCATGATCCGGTTCATCAGGCCGCGCGCCGGCCTGCCGGAGAACAGATTGGTCAGCGCGGTGCCATCGTCGCGGGCCGCCCCTAGAGCCGTTCGGTGCAGGTCGGAGATTAGGGATTCCGGGGTGAAGAGGTAGGCCGTGCCGATCTGGGCACCCGCCGCGCCCAGCGCGAAGACCGCCGCCACGCCACGCCCGTCGGCAATGCCTCCGGCGGCGATCACCGGCACCTCCAGGGCATCGACGACCTGCGGCACCAGGGCGAAGGTCCCCGCCTGAGTCGCGATATCGTCGGTGAGGAACATGCCACGATGCCCGCCCGCCTCGTAGCCCTGCGCGATGACAGCGTCGCAACCGTTGTCCTCAAGCCAGCGGGCTTCCTCGACCGTGGTCGCGCAGCCGAGCACGCGGCAGCCAGCGGCCTTGACGCGCCCAAGCAACGGCTTTACCGGCAACCCGAACTGAAAGCTCACGACCTCAGGTTTGAGGTCCTCAACGATCTCGCACATGGCCTCGTCGAACGGGGCGCGATTGACGGCTGGCGCCGAAGCGGACGCATCCAGCCCAAGCTCCTCGTAGTAGGCGGCCAGATGCCGCCTCCATGCAGCATCGCGGTCCGGGTCGGGCGCCGCTGGCTTGTGACAGAAGAAGTTGACGTTCACGGGTTTCGCCGTTTGCTGGCGGATAAGGTCGATTTCGGCGCGCGCCTTGGTTATGTCGAACATGGCGCAAGGAAGCGAGCCCAGGCCGCCAGCCTCGCTCACCGCAATCGCCATGGCCGAGCCGTTTGCCCCCGCCAAGGGCGCCTGGATGATCGGCTGCTCGATGCCGATGAGGTCCAGCAATTCACGATTGGGCCACATGTGATTTCCTCCCCTTCGCCGTAGGAAGCTAATGTGAGCCAACTCTTGGCTAAATTAAAGATACCGCCACGTCGGCGGTAAAACATCGGGGGCGAGGTACGTAAATCACCTATTTTCCGCAGGATTGCCATTGTCCGCTAAGGGTCAACAGCGGACAGCGGCGCCTTTGGCTCCTCGTTTATCAGCACACGCCTTAAGTCGTTTCGTCGGCCGGCACGGAGAGGACACAGCCACTGATCCGCCACGTCCCATCAGGCTGCCGGCTCATCATGTAATGAGCCAGCACCAGATTGCCGTCGGGGCCGATCACGTAAACCCGCTGGACGAGCCCGCCGCGCTCGAACACCAGCTCGCCGAAGCTCACCTCCCGCGGCCGATACACCGGCCGGTAAGCTTGCTTGACCATGGCGAGAAAGGTCTCGGCATTGCCGAATTTCTGCTGGATGGTGGGCGAGGCGTAGGCGAACGCTGCGGCGGCATCATCGCGCCGAAACGCCGCGATCTGGCTCTCGATGATGGCGTGGATCGTCGACTGATCGCGCGCCGTCACGCCAGGGGACAAATCGCCCGCCTGGCCCAGGGCCGGGCCGAGAGCGATCAGGAATGCGAACAAGGCAACGGCGGCGGTGCGCCTCACGATGCTATCCTCCAGACCCAGTATAGCGCCGGCAGGCGAGGGGCGCAGCTACGGCAAGGGTAAGTTTTTTTAACATTTTTGCCACACGGGCCCTTGTGAAAATACCGTTCAAATCCCACATAGTTGTCAACGCCGACGAAGCACGAACGCGACCTGTGTTCGTGCAAAGCGTTGGCCTCTAGTGGATTGATTTCAACGTTTGGAACCCTCGGTTTCGTGCGGCGATGATGTCATCGGGATGTGCTTTCCAGATGAATGGTTGTGGGTTGGCGGCATTGTATTCACGGACGAAGCGATTGATGGCGGCCTGGAGATCGACGAGGGAATGGAAGATAGCGTGCTTTAGCCTGCGCCGCGTGAGTTTGGCAAAGAAGCCCTCGACGGCATTGAGCCACGAACACGAGGTTGGCGTGAAGTGGAAAGTCCAGCGTGGATGACGGTCGAGCCAGGCGCTGACCTTGTCCTTCTTGTGCGCCGCGTCATTGTCGAGGATCACGTGGATGGCCTTGTCCGCCGGCACCTCGCGCTCGATGCGGTTGAGGAAGCGGATGAACTCCTGCTGGCGGTGGCGCTGCATGTTTTGCCCGATGACCGTTCCATCCAGAATGTTGAGCGCCGCGAACAGCGTGGTCGTGCCGTAGCGTTTGTAGTCATGGGTCATGGTGCCGGCGCGGCCCTTCTTCATCGGCAGGCCGGGCTGGGTGCGGTCGAGTGCTTGGATCTGCGACTTCTCGTCGATCGACAGCACCACCGCATGGGCCGGTGGATCGACATACAAGCCGACGATATCGGCGAGCTTCTCGGCGAAGGCCGGGTCGTTCGAGAGCTTGAAGTTCCGCCAGCGGTGCGGGCTGAGGCCGTGGGCTTTCCAGATCGCCTGCACCGTCGACGCGGCGACGCCGGCCGCCTTGGCCATCGCGCGCAGCGTCCAGTGGGTTGCCTCGTGCGGCGGCGGTTGCTGCGTCTGACGGACGATCCAGGCGACGCGATCAGGCGCGATCGGCGCCTTGCCCGGCGGGCGGGACTTGTCGCGAAGCAGGCCGCCGACGCCCTCGTGCATGAAGCGCTCCTGCCAGCGCCACACGCAGGTCTTGGACTTGTCGGTCTCGCCCATGATCGCCGAGGTACCCAGACCCGCGCCGCTCAGAAGGACAATACGCGCCCGCCAGACGTGCTTCTGCGGGCTCTTGGGGTCCGCGACGGTCGCGCGCAATCGCTGACCGTCGCCGGCCGATACAGTGAAGGAGATTCCGCGGCGCATGTGCCAGACTCGCATGCCACGGCACAATACGGAATCCCAAATCGGACTCTTTCGATCCGATCAATCCACTAGAGTGTCGCGAACGGCATCTTGTCGGAGAGGATGACCATGGAGGATCTCCGCGTCACCGAGCAGATCAAGAACCTGCTTTACGATTACGTGCAGTGCATAGACGACGATCGACTGGAAGAATGGCCTGACTTCTTCGTCGACGATGGCCTCTACAAGATCATTCCAAGAGAGAACATCGCGCGCGGCCTCGATCTTGGAATCATGCACCTCATCGACAAGGGACAGATGCGAGACAGGATCCTCATCCTGCGTAATGCAACCGTTTTTACGCTCCGTTATGACCGTCACATGGTGAGCAACGTCCGCGTTCGGAATTCCGGCAATGGTGTCTATGATCTCCAAGCCAACTACGTCATCTACGTGACGGATCTTATCGACGGAGACACCACGCTGTTCAGCACCGGCAAGTATGAAGACAAGGTCGTGTTCGTAGGCGCTGAACCTAAGTTCAAGGAGAAGCGCGTTATCGTCGATACCTATTCCGTGCATAATCACATTTCGACACCCCTCTAAATTCTGGAAAAGAGGTCGCCCGCCGGCGGCCCCATGTTGATGATTCGCGGGGTCGGGGTTCATTGCCCAGGGATTCGACATCTCCACCTCATACCGGCGTACCGAAGAGAGCTTTGATCCTCGTATCAAGTGGGCCTTCGAGGGCATCGGCCGCGACGAGCCGATCGGAGACTTCGGTTTGATCGGTGGGGGCGCGGCGGGTGTCGAGGTCGACATCGCTGATCGCACGCTGGGCACGCCGCCCCATGCGTTGGTCGTCGCGAAGTCCGAAGGCTTGACCGACTGTTACCTTCTCATCAAGGAACAGATGCCGGCATCCTCCCCCAACAATTTCGGCGACACCAACCCGCTCATCCGCTCCGACCTGGTCTTCTACGAGACACCCAATGGCGGGGCGGTGTTCGCCTTCAGCTCGATTGCCTGGTGCGGCAGTCTTTTACACAACAACTACGACAACAACGTCTCTCGATTGACCAAGAATGTGCTCGCGCGATTTGCGTCTGACGAGCCATTCTGAAACGCGTGTGCACGAGCATATGTTAATCGTGCGCCTAGCAGCCCGTTGATTAAGTGGCTTTTTCCGGCTCTCACTCCCAGATGAGGAATGCGGCGGCGAAAGCCGTCTGGCCGCTTTGCGAGCCCCCCCGTGCCACCAGCATGGCCCCGGTGGGCGTGAGCAGAACGAAAATACCGCCATATCCGCCCGCCACGGCCTCCCGCGGGGTGCCGGCGCCGATGAGCTGGCGCATCAGTAACGATAGATTGTGGCCGGCGACGTGGAGCAGGTATCGCTTGTGCACATTCTCTCGCCCGCGCAGCCAGGTTCGTCGCATGCCGCCACGATCGAGGTTGTGGGCAAAGCAGCGCTCGACGATCTCGGCGCGCAGCTTGAAGGCCTCGCGGGCGACCCCGGACTTGAGCCGCGCACGGTTATTGGTGACCGCGCGCCGCGCCGCCTCATCACCGTGCCAGCGCGAAAAGCCGGTCTGCTTGGGCGCCGCGATCCGGGTCTTCCAGGGACTGTCGTTCAGAGCCCTCAAGACCGCCCGTGAGTGATAACCTTTGTCGGCGACGCATTCGGCCGGGTCCTCCGATGTCGGTGCCGCATCCACCGCATCGAGGTTTGCCTCGGCCTTCGCCAGGGTCTTGGAAAGCGTCGTGGTGTCGCCCTCATCGGCCGGGTGCAGCTCGGCCGCCACCACCGCGCCGGTGTCCAGATCCACCGCGTGCTCGGGCTTGTAGGCCAGATGCGTCGTGCCGTCCTTCATCTTGGTGATCTTGGCCTCGGGGTCGCTCTTCGAAACCCAATCCGTGTTGGAAAGCTTCTTGCCCTTGCGCTTCCGGTCCAGACGCGCCAGGTCCTCGGCCGTGGGTGTCTCGACCCCGCTTTCCCGGGCCAGGCGCTCCAGCATCTCCCGGTAGCCTTCGCCGTTGTCGCGCCGCACGATGTTCCGCAGCGCCGCGTTGGCCTCCATGGTCGAGGCATCGACGCCGATGCGCTCGCCCTTGATCAGCCCCGCCTCGGCGATCAGCACCAGAACCCAGTCGAAGACCGCCGCGTGGACTTCATGGGGCAGGCGCGTGCGGCTCCGTGACAGCCAGGAATGGTCCGGTACCCGATCACGGCTCCCCAGTCGCAGGAACGCCCGCAGCGAAAGCGCGTCCGAGCAGCGCCACTCCAGACCGCGCTCGCTGTCGATGCCCTCAAAGTAGCCCACCAGGTGCATCCGGAAATAGCGCCCGGGCGGCACCGAGGGCGCGCCCATCCGGACCGCGTAATAAGGCCGGCAGCTCGCCTCGGCAAAGGCGTCGAAGCCGCCCTCGATCAGCACCGACTGCAAGCGGTCATAAAACACATGACCCGGAGAGCGCGGCATCTCCGACCAGCTCACCATCAGGTCCCCCTGACCATCCTTCTGCCGTCCCATCGCCATCGGCAAATCCCCCTGCAAATCAGGGAACCAGAGAATCAGACGGCGCCGACTTAATCAACGGGCTGATAGAGGTGTTCGGGATGGGGTTGGGGCGGGCTGGTTCGCGAGGCTGTACCGCGACGAGCGAGGGTTTCGTGTCCGCCTGCGGCTGCAAGCAGAATCAAGCGATACAATTCCGTCGCTACCGTTCCTATGCAAAAGAGCGCGTCAAGCCGACGAGGCGTGCACAGAAAACGGGACCAAATCCTACACACTAACGCGGCGATCGCGCTGGGCTATGCGTCCGCCCACTTGCGGAATACCGGATCTACGTCCTTCATCACTTTGATGTCCTCGGCAAACCTGCCCGGCTCTTCGTTGAACTCGAGCCACGACAGATCCTTCATCCTCATCGGATAAAGGATGCCGTTGAGATGATCCTCCTCGTGCTGGAATACCATGGAGAGCCATCCCTCGGCATCGATCGATTCAGTTTTACCCTCGAGGTTCTGGAAGGTGCAGGTGACTTCCTGGTAGCGCTCCACCTTGGCATGGAGGCCTGGAATCGACAGGCACCGCTCCCACATCATCTCCCTTTTCTCTGACTTCGGCGTTACGACCGGGTTCACCATGGTGGTCCATGGGATCGGCTTTATTTTGGAGCCCGGTGGAATGCGATTGGGGGTCACGCTGAACACGACGATCCGTTTGCTCTCGTAGACCTGAGGCGCGGCAATGCCGTTGGCCGAAATGTCCTCGAGGGTTTCACGCATGTCCGCCGCCAACCGCCTGATGTCCGATGCGGTCGGATCCTCCACCCGCTCGGCCTCTTTGAGAAGAATAGGATTGCCCATCTTGGCGATCTTGAGTCTAGCCATCGTCTGTTTCTTCCCCGTCCATTTGGGTTGTGCTCAATAGCCAATCTTAACTGCGGCCCGCGCGGCGGGCAAACGCGCTTGCCGCTGGCTGCGTTGACATTACCGAGCGCGGCCATACACTGAATTGCTGCTGTTGTTCGCATGTAGTGCGTAGTGATGCTTCCAAAGGATCCGAGAAATGTCGAATGCGCATGAGCTGATCTGGCCTGCAGCTGACTACAGCCGCGTGCCTTACCAGGTCTTTCTCGACCAGGACGTGTACGAGCAGGAACAGGACAAGGTGTTTCAAGGGCCGGTGTGGCTGTTCCTCGCCTTCGAGGCGGAGATCCCGAACCCGGGCGATTTCAAGACCACTTATGCCGGCGATTGCCCGGTCGTCGTCAATCGGGCCGAAGACGGGAGCCTGCACGCCTTTGTCAACTCTTGCGCCCACCGCGGCACGATGGTGGTCCGCCATCGCAAGGGCAACGCACAGGATCACACTTGCGTGTATCACCGCTGGGGATACAACCTCAAAGGCGACCTCATCCACGTCCCGTTCCAGCATGGCATACAGGGCAAAGGCGGCCTACCCGAAAACTTTGACAAGGGCAAGCATGGCCTGAGGAAGCTCAAAGTGGCGAGCTACCGGGGCGTGATCTTTGGCTCCTTCGATCCCGACGTCGAAGACCTCGAGGATTTTCTCGACGAGCCCGTGGTCGGTTTCCTCGACCGCATGTTCTCGAAACCCATTCAGATCCTGGGCCACCGGCGCCAGCGCTTCCCCAACAACTGGAAGGTCTATTACGAAAACTACGGCGACGGCTACCACGCAGGGCTGTTGCATCAGCTGGCGGTGAAGGTGGGCCTCCTACGAAGCTCGCAAGCTGGAGCCAGGATACCGGACAAGCTCGGGCGTCACAGCGTCGCGATACTTTATGCCGGAAGTGACACGGCCGAGATCATCGATGAAGGGGGCGAAATCATCGAAGAGGATTCCGGCGAAAGTGAGCTCGCGATGCAGATCACAGACCCTTTGAAACTAGAGGATATGTCATGTTTCGCGTGGCGCGATGAGGTGGGCGACGGCCAGGCGGTCAGGGTCTCCAATGTGTTTCCAAATTGCCGCTTTGCGCAGGTGCGCAACGTGTTTGAAGCCGAGCAGATTCGTCCCAAGAGCGCGACCGAGCTCGAGGTTTACTGGACGTATTTCGGTTACGCGGACGATGACCCCGAGCTCCGTCAAAAGCGCTTCCAGCAAGCCAATATGGTGGGGCCTGCGGGTTACAACAACATGGAAGATGGCGAGGTCGGCATTCTCACCCAGCGCGGTATTCACCGCCGTGGGGACGAGTACTCGTTAATCGAGATGGGAGGCGGGGGAGAGATTGTGGCGGAGGACCATATCGTCTCTGAAATGACGGTGCGTGGCTTCTGGCGCCATTACTGCCACCTGATGGGATATGAGCTCAACGGCGGATCGAACCGGCCACAGGTAGGGGGATAAGGGGGTGTCTTGGCCGACGACAAGGTGAAAGGACAGATAGCCGAACTCGAATACACCTACGTGCAGTGCATCGACGATGACCGGCTGGAGGAGTGGTCGGGTCATTTCATCGAGGACTGTGTGTACAATATTTTGCCACGCGAGAATGTCGAGGACGGCTATCCGATCGGCCTCTTCTATTGTCACAACGCAGCCCAGCTGCGGGATCGAGTCCTTGTGCTGCGCAGTACGTCAGTCTTTTCGCTGCGCTACTACCGCCACCTCATCAGCAATATCCTCGTCGTCGGCGAACAGGACGGCGTTTACGACGTCCACGCCAATTACGTGGTTCACGCCACCGACATGCAGGACGGCACGACCACAATTTTCAGCGCCGGGAAGTATCAGGACAAGGTGGTGTTCGTTGACGGCACGCCCAAATTCAAGGAAAAGATCGTCATCGTCGACACCTATTCGATCCCGAACAATCTCTCGGTGCCCTTGTAACGCCGTGCTCTGGCGCTGTCCTCCACCTGTACTCCAACGGACAGCCATGGTGCTATGCGGAATATTTTTGTGGTGTAGAGTCCAGGCGAGGGTACCGGACTTACGTGATATTGGATGACCCATGGACAGATGGGACAAATTGGTCTGGCCGGCCGCGGATTTCAGCCGTATTCCCTATGCCGTCTTCACCAGCGAAGACGTCCACGACCGGGAACAAGTGCGCGTCTTTCGCGGGCCGGTCTGGCTTTATCTCGGGCTGGAAGCCGAGATCCCAAACCCCGGTGATTTCATCACGACATACGCCGGCGACACGCTCGTGGTGTTGAACCGGGCCCTCGATGGATCGCTCCATGCCTTTATCAATCGCTGTGCCCATCGCGGCTCGACAGTGGTGCGCGAGCTATTTGGAAACCGCGACAGCCATACCTGCGTCTATCATCACTGGCGCTACGACCTGACGGGCCAGCTGATCGGCGTGCCGTTCCAGAAGGGTGTCGCCGGCAAGGGCGGGATGCCGCCAAGCTTCGACAAGTCCCACCACGGTCTCAAGACGCTCAAGGTGGCGAGCTACCGGGGCGTGGTCTTTGGTTCCTTCGATCCTGATGTCGAGGGCTTGGAGGAGTTTCTCGACAATACTGCGCGAGAGTTCCTGGACCAGATGTTTGGCAAACCGATCGAGATTCTCGGCTATATGCGCCAGCGCATGCCGTCGAACTGGAAGCTGTACTGGGAGAATTTCATCGACGGCTATCACGGTGGCACGCTTCACCAGCTGCCGGTGCTCTTCGGCCTTCAGCGCAACACGCAGGAGACCGAAATGATTCTCGACAAGCTAGGGCGTCACATGTTGGCGTTCAATATCTACGACAGCGATACCGAAGAGCAGATTCACGAAGGCTACGATGGAACCGATATCTACCATGATTCGCTGACATTGGAGGATCCTTCCCTCGTCGGCTATTACGATGAGGTGGGCGATCGCCGTTGTGTGAGTGTGATGAGCGTCTTTCCCAGCATCATGTTCCACCAGCTCTCGAACACTCTGGCCACGCGCCAGGTGCGGCCCAAGCGTGCGGGCGAGTTCGAGCTCTACTGGACCTTTTTCGGTTATATGGACGATGATCCCGAACTTCGCGAACTGCGCGTTCAGCGCCAGCTAGGTCTCTCGGGTCCGGCCGGCTTCATCGACATGGAAGACGGGGAATCCGGAGTTCTCATCCAGAAAGCCCTGACTCGCGAAGGGAGTGAGCACTCGGTACTAGAGATGGGTGGTCTCGGACCGATTGGGGACCAAGACCATCAAATGACAGAGGTGTGTATCCGCGCTTTTTGGCGCTACTACGCCTACCTTATGGCTTACCAGGCCGAAGGGGCCGAGCCTTGGCCGCCACTCAGGCAATGATGGAACCTTTAATATCGATGCTGAATTCGAACCGCTGGCGCTGACACATATCGCGGTGAGCTATCCGCGGTAGCCATGATTGATGGGCCCAAACACGACGTAACTCAAGATGTGAAGGCTAGGTCCTTCACGAGAGGGGAGGAGAATCCGAAATGACCAGATCCAATATTAGAATTCGATCCGCGCTCGTCGCGGTTCTCGCGTTGGCGTGGGGTGTCTTGCTTGCTTCACCCGCACTTGCGGGTCCCTGCGATAGGGCGCCCGAAGCGTCAAAGATCACGATGATGGGGGATTGGGTGCCGTGGGCGGCTCAAGGACCCATGTTTGCAGCAGACCTGGGCGGGTATTACGCGGACGAGGGCCTAGAGTTTGAACTGATTTCGCCGACTAATCCCGCGGATACGCTCAAACTCGTATCGACTGGAAAAGTGGATTTGGCCATGAGCTACGTGACCGACCTGATGATGGCTCGGGATGCCGGGGTTCCCGTCACCAGCGTCGGCGCCTTGATGCGTAACCTCATAAGCGGGCTGATGGTGAGGGGCGATTCGGGAATCAAAAAGCCCGAGGACCTTAAGGGCCTCACCATCGGGGTTCCCGCGGCGCCTCAGTTCCTGGCCGAAGCGGCCACCCTTCTCGCGACCGCCGGCATGACGGAAGCGGACGTGACGATGGTCGACCCCGGAATGTCCGGCATCCAATTGTTCATCGAGGGGAAACTGGATGCGAACTATGGAGGAATTACCGCGGATCCTTACATCGTCAACCCGGAGCTCGCCGCGAAGGGCGAGCCGCCCATGGATTGGCTGCTTTACAGGGACTACGGCGTGCCCAACTACTACTTCGAGATCATCGTCGGGAACGAAGACTGGCTCGCCGCCCATCCGGCAGCCGCATGCCGCTTCATGCGCGCCACGCTGAAGGGGCTCGACGATTGGATCGAAGACCCCGAGCCCGCTATCGCCGCGATGGTGGAGGCGACCGACACCTACACGCTACGACAGCAGCAGGGCATTGCCTACGGGACGATGGCTGACTGGAGAAACGAGCAGGGAACGGCCTTCGTTCAGGACTTATCCGTTTGGGACGCCGCTCAAGACTGGGCCTTAGAGCACAAGCTCGTCTCGAAAAAGGTCAATCCAGCCTCTTTGTTCACCAACGACTACTTGCCGTAGTAAGGAGCCGCACGCGAAAAGCGGCGAGGCCTCCATACCGAGGAGCGCCCGATTCAAAGCCCCCTCGTGGCCGCGCTCACGAGGGGGTAGATCTTTCCTTGCCTATCCGGTTTACACCCACACCCACTAGGGCTAGAATGGGCGCAAACCGGATATAGGGGAGCGCGCCATGGATGTTCTCGACCGTGCCGATCTCCCATTCCCGCATTCGCTACCCGAGTTCCAGCGACTTTTCCCCGATGATGCGGCCTGCGCCGCCTACTTGGAGAAAGCCCGCTGGGGAGACGGCTTTGCCTGCCCGCACTGCGGCACGGCGGGAGAGCCGTTCCACTTTGAAAACCGCCCTGGCGTCCTGCGCTGCCGCAAGTGCCGCCAGAACACCGGGCTGACGGTGGGAACAGTGATGGAGCGTAGCCACACTCCGCTGAACGTCTGGTTCTGGGCCGCTTATCTGGTCGCCAGTCAGACGCCCGGCATGTCCGCCGTGCAGTTTCAGCGGCAACTTGGTCTTTCGCGCTACGAGACGGCCTTTCAAATTCTCCACAAGCTCCGCTCGGGCATGGTGCGGCCCAACCAAGACAGGATCGGTGGACAGCCCAAGAACCATGTTGAGGTGGACGAAACCTGGGTTGGCGGGCGAACGCGTGGGGAAGGCCGTGGTGTTCACCACAAGGTTCCCGTCTCCTGTGCCATCGAGGTGCGTCATCGAAAGCCGGGCACCAAGCTCGACAACCGGAAAGACGGACGCTATGCCGGACGCGTTCGGCTCGCCGTCGTGCTCGACCGTAGCGCCGAGTCGCTCTGTGGGTTCGTCGAGAGCACCGTCGCGCCGGGATCGCTGATCGTTACTGACGATTGGAGCGGCTATGCTGGCCTCGGCAAGCGCGGCTATGAGCACTTCGCTGTTGCCGAGTGTGGTGATCCAGAGGTTGCCGAGCAATACCTGCCGATCATCCATCTGGTTTTCGCCAACCTGAAGACGTGGCTGATCGGTATCCACCACGGCGTTAGCCACCAGCACCTACAAGCCTACCTCAACGAGTTCACCTTCCGCTTCAACAGGCGGTTCTACCCGTTCAACGCCTTCCGCTCATTGCTCGGCATCGCGGGCGACACCTCTGCTCCAACCTATGCCGAGCTTTACTCGGGAGAGTGGCGGCACCCTACATGTAGCGGTCATCGGCGTTAACCGGATAGGCAAGGAACTTTCTAGGCTCTGGGCGAACGCTCAGGGCATAAGGAAGCTAATGTTTGCTCGGTGCGGGTCTCCTGGATGCGCTAAAGGGGCGATCCCGCAGAGACCAGAATATCCTGCATGGTAATCCCATAGGAATCCTCACGACATAGAAAGACGGCGAGGTTGGCGATTTCCTCGGGCTGGATGAGGCGGTTCTGCGGGTTAACTTTTCCGATCTCCGCCTTGTACTCATCGATTGTCTTGGTGGGCTGGCCGGCGGCCTTGTTCCGGGCGATCCAGCGCTCGATGTAGGTGTCTGTAAATCCCGAGTCGACCGCTCCGGGGCTTATGGCGTTGCAAGTGACTCCGTGCGGCGCACCTTCGAGCGCAGTGACGTTCGTCAGGCCCAGTAGCCCGGCCTTGGACGCGCTATAGGCGGCCGTATGGGCATTCTCGTCCGCGGACGTGGCCAACGTCGAACAGATGTTGACAATCCGACCCCAGCGGCGCTCGATCATCCCGGGCAGACACGCTCTGGTCGTGTGGAACGGGCCGCTTAAGTTGGTGTCGATCACGCTCTGCCAGAGATCTTCGGGATGTCCGCACACCGTGTGCTCGGCCCAGGTGCCCGCAGCGTTGATGAGAATGTCAACTTGGCCCCATTCCGAGCAGACGAGGTCGTAGAAAGCCGCTACCGATTCGGGGGAGCGCACGTCGAGGTCGCTGCCAATGGCGCGGACTCCGTGCGATTCGATCTCGGCACGGGTCGACTTCATGAGCTCGTCGCCTGGAAAGTACATGTCCTCCAGGTCCGGGTTTTTTCTACGATCGGGAGATAGCAAGGAACCCAATGCCACGTCGGCACCGGCCTCGGCCAGTCGGAGGGCACAAGCACGGCCCTGGCCCGACGCTCCCCCGGTGACCCACGCCTTGCGACCGCTCAGGTGCCGATCTGTCATCCTGCTCTCCCCTTCGCGCCGGGCCTGATCCTCACCGACCTTACTCCCGGCCGGGTCAATTGCACGCGTGATGATGGCACCCACCAGCGGCCCGGTGGCGGCGAACCAATGGGCGCCTTAATTCGCCAACTCCAGTCGCATAACCTCACCGGCTCTTTGCATTGGGGCCGGCTTCGCGATGGGACAAGGCCAGTGCAGGTTCGCCGCCAACGAACCGTCGTTACGCCCCATTGGATATGAAATAAGGAGGCGTCTCGAAGCTCCGCGTCGTGGTCTATTCCAACCCGGAATCCCGACTGCCTCTATGAGGGCGGGCCACAACTCCCTTGGTTTATTCTGGACACCGGACCAATACGCTCTTGTCGACCTGAAGCACAAGAGTATCAGGGCCGCTTTTCCTGGGGTCAATGAACCAGTCAACTGTTGTACCCTGTTCGGGATCCTGGAGCTGTATCCCTCTAATTTGGTCGGCGAACATCACTATCTCGTACCAGCTGCGCGTTGAACTTCCTGGAGCAAGGTAAGTTTCGTCTGCGAAAAACTGAAAGGCCTCCGACTGGCATTTTTCTGAACCGAAGGCCCATCTCCCGACCAGCGTCTCCCTGGTCAAATTTTCTTCTGAGGCCACGGGCGACCATACAAAAAGAACAATCAAAAGGATTGCGATCAGGAAATCTCGTCGCATGCACATGGAACTAGCCGTGCCGGGTTAGCGAAGTGCCCTCCAACCAATTTTTACCACGACTAATGACACGCGCCAAGAAGCTATCCCGCTACGGCGACGTGTCATCGACCGCGTACAAAAGGCGCTCGGCAAAACCGAGGAGGGAGTCTCGCGCAACTTACTCCGCGAGGCGGCGTAACGCACGTTCCCGAATCTACGTTTCAGATCAGGCGGGGCTGCGGCCCCTTTTTTTCGTGTCTCCTATCACGTTCGCCGCCGCAGATGAGGTCGCGAGGGACAGCTCTCTTTCGAGCGGGCCGAAAAGGATTGCAATCTGCATGATCGCGCGCTCCACCCGCCTCGACCTAGCGCTTCTTGCGCGCTGTCGTATTTTTGGTGGCTCGCCGCAGCCAGTGCCGCTCCCGCACCCACTGCGGCAGAGGGGGCGGGCGGCTTGCACCCTTGACGCTTTTCAGGACCTTGATCTTGTTCCGGAGCACGCCGATGCCTTCGATCTCGCACTCGACGGTGGTGCCATCGGTGAGGAAGAGAAAGGGGATCTGCGCGAGACCGACGCCGGCCATGGTGCCGGTTGAAATCACGTCGGCAGGCTCAAGCGTCATGAAGCGCGAGAGATAGGAAATCAGCTCCCTGCAGGAGAATGCCATGCCGGCGGTTGATTCCTCCTGGCGGACGGTGCCGTTGACGCGTGTCCGGCACATCACCCTTTGCGGGTTGGGGATTTCGCCCGCCGTGACGATAACCGGGCCCAATGGAGTGAAGGTATCGAAACTCTTGGCCCGGGCGAACTGCCCCTCGGCAAGCTGGTGGTCGCGCGCCGAGACATCGTTGCAGATGGTGTAGCCGAAGACGTAGTTGAGCGCGTCCTTCTTCGATACATCGCGCGCCCGCTTGCCCATGACGATGGCCAGCTCGCATTCGTAGTCGACGGCGACCGAGTCGCTACGGCGATACCGTATGGTACCGTTGTGGCCGACGAGGCTTGAATCGTACTTGCAGAAGGAGCCCGGCTCGGTCTTCTTGAGTGTGATACCGAATTCCGCGGCGTGACTATAATAGTTGTTCGCGGCGCCGATCAGCTTTTGCGGTGCCGTGACGGCCGGAAGATACTTCGCACCGCTGAGAGGGAAAGGCCTGGCGATCGCCCGCATGCGCGCCGGATTACGGCGCGACTCGAGAATATCGCGCAACGGATCAAGACCCGCCCGCTCATAGGCGCGTGCGATGGGTGTGGCGATTCCTTCCCTGAGACGAACGAAATAAGGCTTCTTGTCGGGGCCGATTAGACTGGCGTATTTCATGGGGCCTTTCCCCCGTCCTGCTTCCGCGGTGTCCGCATTGGGTGTATCCAGGCTAGACCCTAGCCGAACGGCTCAGCGTCACGCAACACGTGTCGGTACTGTATTGAACGATGCTCGGGGCGCGGCTGAACGGGATTCGCTGATGCCACGTGGTGTGACCACTTGAGGTCGGAAGCGATCGTCCGGCGACCGAGGTGTCCAGGTTCGCCCCTGGCCAGCAGCGGATGCTCGGCGCTCGGCACGAATAGGCGATCGAACGCACGCGCAAATTCATACACCGTCATGTAGCTTCTGAACTTTAGTCCGCTACTGGCTGGTTCCGCTCGTCAGGGTGGGGAGCAGATTACGACCGCTTCCGGGTGAACAGCAGTCTTCAGCGCGGCGATGTCCGCTTTACCCCGCATATCGGACCACGTTCGGGGCCGGTGTTTGAGTCCGCTACTGACCCAAAGCGGACTTTTGGGGCCGGATCGGCAGCCTCGCCGGGCGCCACGACGACTTAGCTCGATCGATGAATTGAGGATGCGACCCATCTCGCGAATCGGCTCACCGGCCATCCCATCTGCTCAGCGCGCCCATCGACTATCCTGGGCCGGGCGAATATCTCAATCACAACCTCGATCAGATCTTGGCGTAGTCGCCGTGTCTCCCGAGGCCGCGGGCGAAACGCCCAGCCCCCTCGACCGCCTCTTCGTGCAGCGGCGCCTGGCCGTTGCGCCATTCGAACATCATGGCCTCGCGCACCGTCTTGCCATGCTGCATGATCGCGGAGTGCCGGTCGGCGCGGACGCAAACCTGTGGGAATCGCGCGATGTCTTGCGCCATCGCTTCCGCCGCGGCGCGGCTCTCTCCATTCGGCACGACATATTCGCAAGCCCCGATGCGCAGGCATTCCTCGGCCGGAACCTTGCGCCCCGTTAGAATGATCTCCAGCGCCCGGCCTTGTCCCACCAGGCGCGGCAGCCGCACGGTTCCACCATCGATCAACGGTATCCCCCAGCGTCGGCAATAGACGCCAAGATACGCGTCCTCCTCCATGACGCGGATGTCGCACCACAGCGCCAGTTCCATCCCGCCGGCGACGGCGGGGCCGGCCACCGCCGCGATGACCGGCTTGGACAGCGCCAATCGCGTCGGACCGAGCGGGCCGCGAGGAACGGCGCTGGCATCGCTTCGCTGCTGCTCGGGAAAGGCCAATTCGCGCTCCAGCTTGTCCGGCGACAGGCTGGCCACATACTTGAGGTCCCAGCCGGCGCAGAACGCCCCACCCTCGCCCCAAAGGACGGCCACATATGCCTCGTCATCTGCCTCGAAGGCGAGAAAGGCGTCCACCAATGCGTCCGCCGATTCCGGGTCCATTGCGTTGCGGGCCTCGGGCCGGCTGTGGATTACAGTGGTGACATGTTCATCCCTTTCGAGTCTCACGGTCATCGTTCACTTCCTTTCCCACTCTTAGGCGTGGCGTTCGCCCCGCGGCGCTCGACCTTGTCACCGATCTTGACCAGCTTCTCCCGCAGTGTGGTCAGCGACCAGTGTTCCACTTTGCTTGCGAAACTCCAGAGTCCGTTCCTCGCTATTTGCGGTCGTCAGCGTGGGAAGCAATTTATAACCGCTATTAGGTAATCGGCAGACATTTAGCGGGGCAATGCCTGCTCTACCCCTCAAATCGGACCAAGTTTGGCGCCGGTGTCCAAGTCCGAAATTTCGGGAGCTTTGCGGACATTCGACGCGCGATCGGCGGCCTCTGCAGGCGGCCGGGCCACTTGACGCTGGCGCCAAACTGTTCGTTCAATGGGACGGCAACACCTCACCAGGAGCTTCGACATGACGCTCGCCGAAACCCGCGACCTACTCGAACCGGCCAAGGTTTCCAAGACTCGTGACGCGCTTTTGTCCGCGCGCCACCTCGACGGCAGCTTTTACACCTCGCGCGACGTCGAAGCGCTCGAGAAGGAGCGCATCTTCATGCAGGAGTGGCTTTTCCTGGCGAGGGAGGAGGAGCTCCCGAATTCCGGCGACTATTTGGCCACCCGCATTACCGGTGAGCCGGTGGTGATCGTGCGCGACGAGAGCGGCGAGATCAATGCCTTCGCCAATGTCTGCCGCCACCGTGGAGTCGAAGTTGCGACCCTGGGGCGCGGTAACGCGACGAGTTTCATGTGCCCCTACCACGCCTGGACCTATGGCCTGGACGGCAAGCTGATCAGCGCCCCGGGGATGCGCGAGAGCGACGTCGATCTGTCCGCTTGCCGCCTGCCGGTGCTCAAAACCGAAATGTGGCGGGGGTGCGTATTCGTGACATTCAACCCTAACGGCGAGCCCTTTTCGGACGTCATTGCCGAGCTCGATCGCGAATTCGACTTCGTTCATCTGGAGAAGTGTCGGCTGGCTTCGAAGATCGTGATCGACCTACGTTGCAACTGGAAGTTCGCGCATGAGAACTTGATTGACGTCTACCACGCGGACACCATTCATTTGGACTCGCTCGCAAAAAACTATAAGTCAGAGCCCGACTCATACACTTACCTGCCCAACGGCGGCTGTACTTTTCGGTGGGAAGCCCTCCCCCTAAGCCCAGACGGCAAGACCCTGATCGGCCCGATGCCGTGGTTCGGGGATGACCTCACCCGGGCCTATTATGGGCTCCAATTCCCGAACCTGATTTTCGCCGGCCGCTGCGACATGGTCCAGTTGTGGGTGGCGTTGCCCATCACGCCTGGCACGTGCCAGTTTACGGTCTACACCCTCGTGGCCGAAGAAGCGCTAAACAAGCCAGAGTTCGATACGTGGCTCAGCGACCATAAAGTGACGCTCGGCGTGATCGTCGACGAGGATCGGGAAATGGTCCAGTCCCTTCAAAACGGTGCCGGCTCGCGCATGTTCGTGCCGGGCGCGATGGCCAAACTCGAAGGTCCGATCCACCACTATCTGAATGCTTATTTGGACAAAATGCAGGCGCCGGCCGCCGCAGCGCAATAGGCAAGACGAACAGAGTTCCGCTAGGCATCGCCAAAAGCGCTGCCGGGCGCGACCGCGGTGGCCCGCGCCGTGAGTCGCCGGTCCGGGATTAGTTGAACTTGACGCGCGCGTCGCCCAGTTCGTCCCACCGAATGATAACCTCGTCGCCGGAGGCGAGTTCAAGCTCTGCGCCCTTCATCCCTCGCGCCACCGAACCGAGCAGGACGTATTCACCCGCCTTCAATTGCTTGCCATCATCGATGAGACGGTTGGCGAGCCAGGCCGCGACCTCGAAGGGATGGCCCATCAACCCCGTGGCGTCGCCCGACAGCATCTCTTGGCCGTTCTTGATGATCCGCGCGGTGAGCGAAGGGATGTCGAGCTTCTGCCAATCGGTGACCGGGAGGCCGAACACCGCGCCCCGGTTACTGCCATTGTCGGCGATGCCGAGGATGCCCCGCGGCGCGACATCCTCATAGTCCTTCTTTTCGAAGGTTGGCGCCGCGATCTCGATCCCGGCCATGCAGGCGTCGATGTACGCGCCGATGCTCTCGCGGGTATAGGGCTGGTTTTCCGCCGGCGTGTCCCGACCCATGCGAATGCCGAACTCGCACTCGATATAGGTGATCTCGTTGTCGAAGGGATCGATCTCCGCCACCTGATGATAGATGTGCTTGCTCATGATCGGGCCGTAGAGCGGCGTATCGAGGCCGAACGGTTTGGCGCCCATGGTTACGAGCATTTCCTTTGCGCCCGCGCTCACGTTGGCGACCTTGTAGCCCACCTGGGGACCGAGGCCGTTTGCGCTGAGCCACTCTATGGAGGCGTCCTGGATGGCGTAACCCTCCTCCTCGGTGGTGGGGAGAAATTCAATCGGCACGTCGGCCTGCTTGATGTTTTTGAGGCGCGCCGCTCCGAAATTTGCGCCGGCGCGGGCCAAAGTCTCAGCATCTTTCATGTCGGTCCTCCCTCGGCTGGTTGAGGTTTATATCTTCCCACGTGCAGGCGTCACGGCTGTTAAGCAAGGCTAAGGTCGCTCGGCGGGTCGAAGAGCTGCAAGCCGCTGCGACAACGCGTCTTGATGTCGCGGGAGACAGACCAGAGAGTGGTGCCCAGGGGCGGAATCGAACCACCGACACATGGATTTTCAGTCCACTGCTCTACCAACTGAGCTACCTGGGCACAGGCCGGACGCGGCCTTATAGAAAATACGGCTAAGCCTGTCCACCGGCTCCTGCTCAGCGCGCGGCGGCCGCCTTGACCGCCTGGCCGTTCGCCGCAGCCGCAGTATCGAAGCCGTAAAGGCTGAGGCAGTTGTCCCACAAGATCTTGCGCTTGGACTCAAGCGCCACGCCGGGAAGCCCGAGGAAGGTCTCGACGCCGTGCGGGAACGGGCCGTCGGCATGGGGGAAGTCGGTCGACATGACGATGTTGTCGTCGCCCAACTCATCGATCACGACGCGCAGGAGCCCCTCGTCGACATCGGTGCCGATGAAGCACTGGCGGTGGAAATACGCGCTCGGCAAGGCGGCGAGCTTGATCGCCTCGCCGCCGCCATACTTCCTCCACTGATCGTCGAGACGCTCGAGCCACCAGGGCAGCCAACCGCAGGTGCCTTCGAGAAACCCGACGCGGAGCCCGGCGAAGCGTTCGAGCACGCCGCCTGCTGTCATCGCCGCGAGCGCCAGCATCAACTCGAGCGGAAACGCCGAGGCGTGATTGAGGGTACGGAAGTTGGCGTGCCCGCGATAGCGGTTGGAGACGTAGTCTTGGGACGCCCCGCCGCTCGTGCCGTGGAAGATGAGCGGGACATCGAGAGCGACGATCTCGCGCCACAGCACATCGCACTCGGGCGCGTTCACATAGCGCCCGGCGACCGGCATGGGCAGCAGCACCACCGCCGCATGGCCCTTGTCCACGACGGCGCGGCGGGCTTCGGCAGCGGCGCACTCGGGATCATGCAACGAAATGATCGCCGCCGGCCTGAGGCGGGCCGGATCCGTGGCGCAGTAGTCCGCCAGCCAGTCGTTGAACGCCGCGGCATAGGCGGTCGCGTAGGCCGGCTCGAGATCGTCGATCGAGACCACCATATGGGCGAAGGTGCGGTAGACGACCGCGAGGTCGATGCCCTCGGCATCCATCGCCTCGAGCATGGACGCCGGGTCGTAGCCCCGCTCGCGGATGGGCCGAAAGACCTCCTCGCGGGGGCTGTCGAGATACGCCTGCGGCCCAACCACGTTGGCGTCGCGCGCCCATGGCGGGATCACACGGCCATCGACCTCCCAGTGCGGGAAGTTGGTCGGCCCCCAGCCGAGATAGGCCGGCATGCGGTCACGGTAGGGCTCGGCGAGATAGCTCTCGTATACGTCGCCTCCTTCGATGACGTGCATGTCGCTGTCGATGACGCGGAAGTTCTCCTTCATGTGGCCCTATTCGCGGCTCGGCTCGTCGTTGCCGTGCGCATCACTTGTGTTGGGCCGCGCCAGGCCTGCGCTCTCATCGTCGGGCGAGGCGGTCGCGGGGATGGTGTAGGAGCCGGTGAGCCAGTGCCCGAGATCGCGATCGGCGCAGGCGGTGCTGCAGAACGGCCGGTAGCGCTCGGCCGTCGGTTGGCCGCAGAGCGGGCAGCCCTGGCGTTTCTTGCGCGGCATGGTGGCCCTCGATGCTCCGTTCAAACCGGCACGATGTCGTACTGCTCGCGCGCGAACGAGGGATCGACGCTGACCTCGACGGACTTGCCGAGGCGCTGGCCCAGCAGCACGAGATCGGCGCCGTCGGCCACTTTGAGTTCGGCCACGACGTCCGGCGCGGCAACGATCGCCAGACCCGGCGAGGGCTCCCGGGCGCCCTCAGCCTCGGCCCGGCGCAGGATCTCGGAGGCCATCGCCGCGGCACCCCAGCGCCGGCCGGAGCCCTCGCAGCGGTCGCAGGATTCGCCGAAGAACTCCGCCAGCGGCGTGCGCACGCGCTTGCGGGTCATCTCCACCAAGCCGAACTCAGACATCGGGCCGATGCGCGCGGGCGCCTTGTCCGTGGTGAGCGCCGATTCGAGGCGCGCGGTCACGTCCGCGGCATCGTCCGGCCCCGTCATGTGAATGAAGTCGATCACGATCACCCCACCGATGGCGCGCAAGCGGAGCTGGCGGGCAATCTCCGTTGCCGCCTCGAGATTGGTTTTGCGCGCCGCATCGCCAGCGTTGTGGGCATCGGTGAAGCGCCCGGTGTTGACGTCTATTGCGGTCAACGCCTCGGTCGATTCGATATAGATCGATCCGCCCGAGGCGAGCTCGACGCGGGGCTCGATCGCCGCTTCGATCGCCGCCTCGATGCCGTGCGCCTCGAACAGCGAGGGCGGCGCCTGATGACGGCTGAGCCGACAGGCCAGGTCCGGAGCGAATGTCGCGCAGTAATCCTTGGCCGCATTCAATCCTTCGTTGGTATCGATCAGCACCTGCTCCACGTCACCGGCCAGGAAGTCGCGTAGCGCCCGGCTCACCGGATCGAGATCGCGATGGAGCAACACCGGCGCCTGACTTTGGGCGCGCTTGTCCATGAGGCCGGCCCACTGCTCGGCAAATAGCGCCATCTCGCCGTCGATATCATCCCCGCTCGCGCCCTCGGCGGCGGTGCGGACGATGACGCCGGTCAGACCATGCCGGGCAATGCTCTCCCCGACGAGGCTCTCCAGCCGATCCCGCTCGCTGGCGTCCTCGATGCGCCGCGACAGGGCCACACCGTCCTGGAACGGCGTATGGACGAGGTAACGGCCAGGCAGCGCGAGGTCCGCGGTGAGCTTGGGGCCCTTGTCCCCGATGGGATCGTTGGAGACCTGCACCAAAACGGCTTCGCCTTCATGGACCTGCTCGGCGATCCCGGGGACGGGATCATCCGTCCCCTCGGCCGCACGCCGCCGTGGGCTGGCCTGGGCGGCACCGAGAAAGCCCGCCTTCTCGAGGCCGAGCTCAACGAACGCCGCGTCGATCGCCGGAACCACCCGGGCGACGCGGCCAAGATAGACGTTGGCGATCAGACTCCAGCGCCGCCTTGGTTCGATGATGACGTCCGTAACCACACCCTCGGCGAGGAGCGCGGTGCGCACCTCCCGGACGCCGGCGTTGATCAAGAGCTCGCGAGCCATGGTCCGTTCAACAATCCCGTTGGGTCCTATGGTAGCGGATATCCGAGGCCCGCGAGCAACCCCGCTGTTTCCACGAGTGGCAGCCCGACAACGTTGGTGTAGGAGCCGTTGACGGCCTTGGCGAACGCGGCGGCGCGGCCCTGGATGGCGTAACCGCCGGCCTTATCCTGCCATTCCCCGTCGGCGAGATACATCCCTATCTCGCGCGTACTCAGGCGCTTGAAGGTGACCGTGGTGGTGACCACGCGTCCGCCCGTCCGCCCGTCGGGGCCTGTCACGACGACCGCGCTATGGACGCGGTGGCGCCGGCCCGACAGCCGCACCAGACAGGCACGCGCCTGTTCCTCGCTCTTCGCCTTGGGCAGGCTGCGGCGGCCGCATTCCACCACGGTGTCGGCAGCCAGGACGAACGCGTCGCCGTGCGGGGCACCAACCGTTTTCGCCTTGGCCGCGGCGAGGCGCCGCGCGGTGTCGCGGGGATGTTCGCCGGGCCAGGGCGTCTCGTCGATCGCGGCGGGATCGATCACGTCAGGGACGATGCCCAACTGGCCGAGCAGCTCCAGCCGGCGCGGCGAGGCGGAGGCCAGCACCAGCCGGGGGCCGGATGCTGCTTGCACGGCGGCAGAAACCTATTTGTAGCGGAACGTGATGCGGCCTTTGGTCAGGTCATAGGGGGTAAGCTCGACCAGGACCTTATCACCGGCCAGCACCCGGATGCGATTCTTGCGCATCTTGCCCGAGGTGTGCGCGAGGAGCTCGTGGCCATTCTCCAGCTCGACGCGAAACATTGCGTTGGGCAATATTTCGTTGACCGTGCCGGCCATCTCGATCGGTTGCTCTTTCGCCATCCATTCTCCATCCGAAAGTTCCAGTTTCGCGGCAAAGGTGCAGGGCTGGGCCGGTAAAATCAAGGCAGAAGTGAGGACCGTTCCGGATGCGATGGCGAGCGGTGTAAAACGCCGCCGCCACCCCTCTCACCGCGATTTCAGCCTGATTCCAACCGAGCGTGCGTGCGCAGGCAATCCCTCGGCTTCGGCCAGTATCGCGGCAGCCGGCGCGACCTTGGCGAAGCTCGCCTCGTCGCAAGCCATGATCGAGGTCCGCTTGACGAAATCGAGCACCGAAAGGCCCGAGGAAAAGCGCGCGCTGCGGGCCGTGGGGAGCACGTGATTGGGCCCGGCGACGTAATCGCCGATCACTTCTGGCGTATGCCGGCCAAGGAAGATGGCGCCGGCATGGCGCACCTTGTCCGCCAGGGTCTCCGGCGCAGCGACCGCCAACGCCAGATGCTCGGGCGCCAGGCGGTTCACGAGTTCGGGCGCATCGTCGAGGGACCCGACACAGATGACGGCACCGTTCTGCTCCCAGCTCGCCCGCGCGGTTTCGGAGTCGCTCAATTCTTCCAATAGGCTGTCGATGGCAGCCGCAACCGCATCGGCGAAGGCGGCGTCATCGGTGACGAGAATCGCCTGGGCCGCGGTATCGTGCTCGGCTTGGGAGAGAAGGTCCGCCGCGATCCAAGCCGGATCGTTGGCGGCGTCGGCAACGATCAGGATTTCCGAGGGGCCGGCGATCAAGTCGATGCCGACGTGGCCGAAGACGCGGCGCTTGGCGGCGGCGACATACGCATTGCCGGGACCGACAATCTTGTCGACCGGTTCGATGCTCGCCGTGCCGTATGCCAACGCCGCGATGGCCTGAGCCCCGCCGACGCGGTAGATCTCGTCGATGCCGGCGAGGCGCGCCGCCGCCAAAACGAGGGGGTTGAGGGCGCCCCCCGGCGTCGGCACCGCCATGACGAGACGACCCACACCCGCCACCCGCGCCGGCAGGGCGTTCATGAGGACCGAGCTCGGATAGGCCGCACCGCCCCCCGGCACGTAGAGACCGACGGCATCGAGCGGCGTCCAGCGCACGCCGAGGGTGACCCCGGCGGCGTCGGTATAGCGCTCGTCCTTGGGGAACTGTGGGCGGTGGTAAGCGGTGATGCGTTCGGCCGCGAATTCGAGCGCGGCGACCGCGTGGGCCGGCGCCTCGGCGCTCGCCGCTTCGATCTCGGCAGGCGCAAGGCGCAGCGTATCGAGCGTGAGCGCAAAACCGTCAAAGCGCTGCGTATACTCGATGAGCGCCGCATCGCCCCGCGCCGCGACATCGGCGAGGATCGCGGCCACGGTCTCGTCGGCGTCCTCGAACACGCCGCGGCGGGCGTTCACCAACGCATCGAAGGCGGCGTCAAAGCCAAGCTCGGCGGTGGCAAGCCTACGCGGCATCGAGCACCGAAGCGAAGCGGTCGATCCAGCCGCTCAACTCCTCCGGTCGTGTTTTCAGCGCCGGGCGGTTGACCACAAGCCGTGCGGAAATATCGGCGATGTGCTCGACCTCCACCAACCCGTTGGCCTTCAGCGTCGCGCCGGTGGCGACCAGATCGACGATACGCCGGCATAGCCCCAGGCTGGGCGCGAGTTCAAGCGCGCCGTTGAGCTTGATGCACTCGGCCTGCACCCCGCGCCGGGCGAAATGGCGGCGGGTGATCTCGGGGTATTTGGTGGCCACGCGCACATGGCTCCAGCGCGATGGATCGTCCTTGGCCACCATCTCCGCCGGCTCCGCCACCACCAGGCGGCACTGGCCGATGCCAAGATCGAGCGGCGCGTAAAGCTCGGAATAGTCAAACTCCATCAGCACGTCGTTCCCGGCGATGCCAAGCTGAGCCGCGCCGAAGGCGACAAAGGTGGCGACATCGAAGCTGCGCACCTGGATGATCGCGATATGGTCGTGGTTGGTCGCGAAGCGCAATCTGCGCGAGTCCGGATCATCGAACTCGGGCTCGGGCTCGATTCCAGCGCGGTGCATCAAAGGCACGACCTCGTCGCGGATACGCCCCTTGGGCAACGCGATCACCAGCGGCTCGTTAGCGCTCACAACTCATCCTCTAATTCGTGCTCTGGCCTCGGTGGCCCATCCACCCGGCCGGCTGGGGCCGGACCGGCACGGTCTCAACCCGGTTGCCTGTGCCTTCAATCCCCGGAGTCTTCCACCGGGTGACGCGGAGCCGCCCGCGCCTTCCAGGGCGGACTCAGATCTGCCACGTGACAGTCGATGCATTCGACATCGAGCTTGATTTCGGCGGACCCGGCGAACACCAAGGTGATCGTGCTGGCCCCCTCTTCGCCCGCCTCGGGGGTCATCGTCAAGAGCGCGAGCACATCGTCCTTGCGCGCGCCCTCCAACCCGCGGGCCTGAACCCCGAGAACCCCGTCGAAATGGACGCCGGTGCGCACGCGCTCATGTGCCCGCGACGGCCTCTTTTCCTCCTCTTTCTCTTCCCAGAGGAAGCGGTTGAAGACCGCCGCGAACCGGTGCTTGCGGGGCAGATAGGACATCTCGCCGACGTGCGTAATGGCGTCCTGCAGGCAGGCAGCGACGACGGCGAGGTCCTTTTCATCCTCGGCCCGCAGCTTGAGACCACCCACGGATTCGCTCTGGAGCGGATCGGAGGTCACGGGCTCGCCCGCTCGATGCGGGCCCCGCAGCCCGCCAATTTCTCGACCAGCCGCTCATAGCCGCGATCGAGGTGGTAGACCCGGTTGACCACGGTCTCGCCCTCGGCCACGAGGCCGGCGGCCACGAGGGACACGGAAGCGCGGAGATCCGTCGCCATCACCGGCGCGCCGAACAGCTTGGGCACGCCGCGCACCAAGGCGGTCGCGCCGTGCACGCTGATATCGGCTCCCATGCGGCAGAGCTCCGGGACGTGCATGAAACGATTCTCGAAGATCGCTTCGGTGATCGTCGCCGATCCCTCGGCGGTCGCCATCAAGGCCATCAGCTGGGCCTGCAGGTCGGTGGGGAAACCCGGATAGGGCTGGGTCGTCACGTCGACGCCGCCGATCACGCCGCCGTCGCGCATCACCTTCAGGCCGCGCGCGGTCACCTCGATCGCCACGCCAGCATGGGACAGGGCTTCGCTCAAAGCGCCGATATGATCGAGCCGAGCATCGATGAGCTCGACCTCCCCGCCGGTCGCGCCGACGGCCATCGCATAGGTTCCGGTCTCGATGCGGTCCGCGAGTACGCGATGGGTGGCGCCATGGAGGCGCGCCGCCCCGCGGATGGTCAGTCGCTCTGACCCGATCCCTTCGATCTCGGCGCCCATGGCGACGAGGCAACGGGCCAGATCGACGACTTCGGGCTCGCATGCCGCATTCTCGAGCACGGTCTCGCCGGCGGCGAGGCTGGCCGCCATCAGGAGATTCTCGGTCGCCCCCACCGAGACGTTGGGAAAGTGGATCGCTGCACCCTTTAGCCCATGTGGCGCGGCCGCGTGGATGTAGCCATCGCGCAGCTCAATGTCGGCGCCGAGCTGCTGCAGGCCCTTGAGGTGAAGATCGACGGGGCGGGGGCCGATGGCGCAGCCGCCGGGCAGCGATACGCGAGCGCGGCCGGTCCGCGCGAGCAGCGGCCCGAGGACGAGGACCGATGCGCGCATCTTGCGCACCAGATCATAGGGCGCCGTCGTGCTGGCGATCTCGCCGGCGGTGAAGCGGAGGCTGCGGCCGAGGGTGTTGCGGGTGCGGGCGGCGTCCTCATCCTCGATCACCACGCCGAACCGCTCCAACAGGTGGCCCAGCGTCGTGATGTCGGCGAGCTCCGGCACATTGCCGAGCACCACGGGCTCCTCGGTCAGAAGACAAGCCGCCATGAGCGGCAGCGCGGCGTTCTTTGCGCCGCTGATCTCGATGGTGCCGTTAAGCGGCACGCCGCCCTGAATACGTATCTGATCCATAACCGATCACCGCGTCTGCGCTCACAGGCATCCCAACGGGCGCTTTATAGGGTCATCGCCGCCCAGCGGAAAACCGAACAGCCTGTCCTCGCGAAAAATCCAGCCTTGCGGCGATATCGACCGGGTTGCCGCTAATCCTTGCCCCGGTTCGCTTCCGGCATGCCGCCGCGCGCCCGCTCCAGCGACCGGGCCTGCTCCTTGCGCCGCTTGAGATTGTCGCGCAGCGCGCGGGCCAAACGGTCCCGGCGTTTCTCACCCTTGGCGGGCCGCGCCCTCGCCGGGGCTTCACGCTCGGATTTACGCTCTGCCATGGGTCACCCTCGGCCGGGATAATCGGCGCGCACAATGCCGTGCCGGCCCCGTGTCCGTCAAGCGGTGCGGCGGCTTGCGCGCGCCCAAACCCCTATGGCAAGGTGCCGAATGATCTGGCCCACATAGCTCAGGGGTAGAGCACTCCCTTGGTAAGGGAGAGGTCGAAAGTTCGAATCTTTCTGTGGGCACCATGTTTTCTTCCCGACCTCCATTTCGTTGCAAGGGGTGCCCCACGGGCTCGAAATGTTCTTGACGGACAATCTTGGGGGACAGCCCAAAAGGTCGTCTCGCGGGCGCGTAATCCTTGCACCTCTGGAACTCCCTGGCCTCCACACGGCTGATGAGGATACGCTATCGGCTAAGTCGTATCATGGCCTTGTGCGGGGAGGATTTCGATGGCGACCCAGTACCTGAAAATCTTGGGTTATTCGGACCGACTGAGCGCCGCGCCGGGCGAGACGATCGAGTTCAAAGTCAGTTGCGACGGGCCCAAGAGCTATCGGGCCGATCTCGTGCGCGTCATCAACGGCGATCTCAACCCGGCGGGGCCCGGCTACAAGGAGAAAGTCATCAAATCGCCGGTGAACCGCACCTACAAGGGACGCAAGCAGATCATCAACGCCGGCTCCTTCGCCGTCATTCCGAGCCGCCCCGTGATCGACGAGCTGACGAGCTTCACCGTGCAGGCCATGATCTGGCCGACGACACCCGCCAAGGGCGAGCAGAATTTGATCGCCAAGTGGTCGGAGAAATCCAAAGCCGGTTTCCAGCTGATGATCGATGCATCCGGCGCTCTCGCCCTCAGGCTCGGTGACGGCAAAGGAAAGACCGAGGTCATCAGTACGGGAAGCGCGCTGCTCGAGCGCGAATGGTACTTCGTCGGCGCGAGCTACGATGCCAAGACCCGAAAGGTGATGGTCTATCAGGAGCCGTTTGTCGAGTACGTCAGGGGGAGCGACAAAGGCAGAGCCAGCGCGAAATCAAAATTGCGGCGCCTCGACATGGGGACCGCGCCGGTAACGATGGCGGCGATCATCCGCCAGACCGTCAAGGGCCGGCACCACACGGCCAATCACTACAACGGCAAGATCGATGCGCCGCGCATCGCCCGGGGCGCGTTGGACCGGGCTGCCATGGGCGATCTCCAGCAGCCGCCCTTCGCCACGAGCCTCAGGACCGCCGTCGTCGGGGCCTGGGACTTCGCGCTCGATATTCCGTCCCAGGATGTCACGGACATTTCGGGCAACAACCTGCACGGCGAGGTCGACAATTTGCCCGCCCGCGCCATGACCGGCTACAACTGGGACGGCGAGGTGGCGGACTGGACCGTCGCGCCCGAACAATACGGCGCCATCCACTTCCACGATGACGACCTTTACGACACCGGCTGGGAGACCGATTTCACTCTCACCGTGCCCCCCGGGCTGAAGAGCGGCTGCTACGCGGTTCGCCTGAAAAGCGGCGAGGAGGAGGATTACCTGCCGTTCTACGTGCGCCCGCCGCGGGGCACGGCAAGCGCCAAGATTCTCTTCCTCGCGCCGACCGCCAGCTACATGGCCTACGCCAACCGCATCCAGCATTGGATGTCGCCGCGAGGCGAGCTCATCGCCGGCCACTTGTTCATCGCCCAGCCCTGGGAACGCCATCTCAATGAAAATCCTGAACTCGCCACGTCGCTTTACGATGGCCATTCCGATGGCAGCGGCATCTGCTACTCGTCACGCTTGAGGCCAATCATCAACATGAGGCCCAAGGTCATGCTGGCTTTGCCGTGTACGGGCTCGCAGCTCTGGGGCTACAACGCCGATACCCACCTGACCGACTGGATGGAGGCCCAGGGATTTGAATTCGACGTGATGACCGACGAGGACGTCCACGAGGAAGGCCTCGACGCTCTCAAGCCCTACAACGTCGTGCTGACCGGCACCCACCCCGAGTACTACTCGGGCGCCATGATGGACGCCCTCGCGGCGTACACCGATCACGGCGGGCGCTTCATGTATATGGGCGGCAACGGCTTTTATTGGCGCATCGCCTTCAACCCGAGCCTCCCGGGCGTCATCGAAACGCGCCGGGGACAGGGCGGGACGGCGGCGTGGCTCTCCGAGGCAGGCGAGTTCCATCACTGCTTCGACGGCGGCCTCGGTGGACTATGGCGCTTCCAGAACCGGGCGCCCCAGCGCGTGGCCGGGTCCGGGTTCATCGCCCAGGGATTCGACATCTCGACGTTTTACCGGCGGACCAGGGAAAGCAACGATCCGCGCATCAAATGGGCCTTCGAGGGAATCGGCCGCGACGAGTTGATCGGCGACTTCGGCTTGATCGGCGGGGGCGCGGCGGGCGTCGAGGTCGATATCGCGGACCGCTCGCTCGGCACCCCACCCCATGCGCTTGTCGTCGGCCAGTCCGAAGACCTGACCGATTCCTATCTTCTCGTCAAGGAGCAGTTCCGGGCCAACACGCACAACACGTTCGGGGATTCGAACGAACTCATCCGGGCCGACCTCGTCTTTTACGAGACCCCCCAAGGCGGCGCCGTGTTCGCGTTCAGCTCGATTGCCTGGTGCGGCAGCCTGTCGCACAACAATTACGACAACAACGTCTCGCGCCTGACCACAAACGTGCTCACGCGCTTTGCCTCCGCCGAGCCGTTCTGAACCGGGCAACGCAATGCCCTACAACGAGAACGCCGCACAGGATTAGTCCCCATGGAATCACCAAAAGTCGGTATCAAGGCCTTTGGCGGCTACGTGCCGCGGCGCCGGCTCCAGCGCCAAGCCATCGTTGCAGCCAATGCCTGGTTCAACCCGGCGCTCAAGGCCTATGCATCGGGCGAGCGGTCCATGTGCAATTGGGACGAGGATTCGCTCACCCTGGCCGTGGAAGCCGCACGCGATTGCCTGGCGGGCGAAAGACCGGCGGGCATAACGGCGATCCACCTCGCTTCCACGACGTTGCCGTTCGATGACCGGCAGAACGCGGGCATCCTGGCCACGGCGCTCAATCTCGGCCAAAACCTGATGACCATGGACATCACCTCATCGCAACGCGCGGGCACCTCGGGCTTGCTCAATGCCTTGTGGACCACACAAGGCCACGGCGGCGCGATCCTTTATGCGGCGGCGGAGAAAAGGCGCGCCAAAACCGCCACCACGAACGAGTTGATGTATGGCGATGGCGCAGCGGCGCTGGTGCTCGGGGCCGAGGGAACGATCGCGGATTTTCTCGGCGCTCACCAGGTGGCCGTCGATTTCGTCGATCACTACCGCGGCCAGAACCATGACTTCGACTACAACTGGGAGGAGCGTTGGATCAGGGACGAGGGTTACCTGAAGATCGTGCCGCCGGCGATCGAGGCTGCGCTCTCCGCCACTGGGCTCGGCACCGACAATATCGATCACTTCATCATGCCGGGGACCATCCGCAACTTGGGCGGTCTGGTGGCCAAGCGGGCCGGCATTCCGGCGGAGGCCGTGCGCGACAACCTGCATGGTGCGATGGGCGAAGCGGGCACGGCGCATGCGCTCGTGATGCTGGTCCTGGCCCTGCAGGAGGCTCAGCCGGGACAGATCATCATGATGGTCGGCTGGGGGCAGGGCTGCGATGTATTGCTGTTCCGCACCACGGATGCGCTAACCGATGTCGGCAGGCGCCGTGGCATCAAAGGCTATCTCGAGCGGCGCAAGGAAGAGACTAGCTATAACAAGTACCTCGCGTTCAACAAATTGGTGCAGCAGGACGGCGGCCTGCGCGCCGAGCTCGACAAGCAGACGGCGCTGAGCGCGCTCTACCGCAACAAGGAGACGGTCATGGGCTTCATGGGCGGCAAATGCCGACAATGCGGCACCGTGCAGTTTCCCAAATCCCGGGTTTGCGTCAGCCCGAATTGCCATGCCTTCGATACCCAGGAGGACCACCCGATGGCGGAAACGCCGGCCAGGATCCAGAGCTGGACAGCCGATAACTTGACGTACGCGGTTGACCCGCCGCAGCATTTCGGCATGGTGACGTTTGAGGGAGGTGGCCGCCTCATGGCGGACTTCACCGATGTCGATGTCGGCGAGGTCGATGTCGGCCATCCCATGCGCATGGTGTTCCGCATCAAGGCGCACGATGACAAGCGCGGGTTCAGCAAGTATTTCTGGAAAGCCGCGCCGGCGGACTAGGCACGAAGGGAAGGAAGAGAAATGGCTTCAGGCATCAAGGACAAAGTCGCCATCCTGGGCATGGGCTGCTCCAAGTTCGGCGAGCGTTGGGATTGCGATGCAGAGGACCTGATCGTCGAGGCCTATGTCGAATGTCTGGCGGACGCCGGCATCGAAACCTCTGAGATCGACGCCGCGTGGTTTGCGACCGCGATCGAGGAAGTGCACGTTGGTAAATCGGGCCTGCCGCTCTCGATCGCGCTGCGCCTGCCCAATATTCCGGTGACCCGGGTGGAGAACTTCTGCGCTTCGGGCACCGAGGCGTTCCGGGGCGCGGTCTATGCGGTGGCGTCGGGCGCTGCGGATATCGCGCTTTCTCTCGGCGTCGAGAAATTGAAGGACACCGGCTACGGCGGCCTGCCGCAACGCAGCCGCGGCCCGCTCAACGACATGGTCATCGCGAACGCCTCGGCACCGGGCGGTTTCGCGCAGCTCGCCACCGCCTATCAGGAAAAGCATGGCGTGGACGCCGAAACGTTGAAAAAAGCCATCGGCACCATATCGGTGAAGAGTCACGCCAACGGCGCCAAGAACCCTAAAGCGCACCTTCGGAACGAGATCACGCTGGACAAGGTGCTCAACGCGCCGATGATCGCTGCGCCCCTCGGTCTGTTCGATTGTTGTGGTGTATCCGACGGTTCGGCCGCCGCCATCGTGACGACGCCAGAGATCGCGCGCAGCCTCGGCAAGACCGGCTTGGTGACGGTGAAGGCGCTGCAGCTCTCGGTGTCGAACGGGCAGGAATCGTCCCATAATTCTTGGGACGGCAGCTATTTCCTGACCACCCGCAAGGCCGCGGAACGGGCCTACAAGGAAGCCGGCATCGACAAGCCGCGCGAACAGATCTCCATGTTCGAATGCCACGACTGCTTCTCGATCACCGAGCTGGTGACCATGGAGGACCTCTATATCTCGGCTGAAGGCGAAGCCTGGAAGGACGTGCTCGATGGCTTTTACCACGCCGATGGGCAGGTGCCGTGCCAGATCGATGGCGGCCTGAAATGCTTCGGCCACCCCATTGGCGCCTCGGGCCTGAGAATGCTTTATGAAATGTACAGCCAGATCCTCGGCCGGGCCAGTGAACGCCAGCTCGACGATCCCGTCCTCGGCATGACCCACAACCTCGGCGGCGCGCCGCACCAGAATGTGTCGAGCGTCGCCATCATCGGCCGCGAGGGCGCGTAGTAGAGGAGCCGTTGGCCGCGCCGCGAAATAGCGCTGTCACAAGGATCGGACTAGGGGCGGTGGAGATGCATCTGGCTGGTTCCAGCCGCCACCTCGGCCCACCCACATGAGGGGAGACACACGACATGGCCGATCTGAAGGACCTCGAAAAACGCATCCGGGTTCTCGGGGACATCGAGGAGATCAAACGCCTCAAGGCCGAGTGCAGCCTCTATTCGGACCTCAAGGAGGGCGACAAGGTCGCCGAACTGTTCACCGGGGACGGTTCCTTCGGCAGTGAGATCATGGGTTTGTTACAGGGTCACGAAGCGTTGAGGAACATCAAATTCTGGCCCTTCATGGTGCACTACGCGCTCAATCCCATCATCGAGGTCAACGGCGATACGGGAACGGGTAAATGGTACTTCTTTCGCCCGCACACAACGCACGAGAACGTGGCGCGCTGGGCCGGGGGTTATTATGAAGACGTTTATGCGCGCGAGGGTGGCCGGTGGAAGTTCAGGTCGATTCGGCTCACCAACTGGTTCCTGACGCCCTACGACGTGGGCTTCGCCAAAGACCGCGGCGCCGATCCGCAAATCGCCGAAAGATACGAAACGGCTGAATGAGCCATCCGCAGGATCGGCGCCCGGCAGCTCGCGTCCATCCCGTTCAAATCGGATCCCAGGAAAAGACATCGGCCGAGACCTCCAGCGAGTAGAGGCCGGATTCAAACGCCGCGGGCAGCCGTGCCGCCAGGCTTTCCGGCGTCCAACCCTCGGAGTGGTGGATCGAGCGCAGCGGGCGGGACTGGCTCATGAGAAAGACCTCGTTGCTGCGCACCGCGATGATCTGACCGGTGATGCCGGATGCCGCAGCGCTCGCGAGCAGCACGACCAAAGGCGCAATCTTGGCAGGCGTCATGGACTTGAGCCTCTCGACGCGAGCCTTTTGCTCGGGCGTATCGGTGGGGATCGAGCCGATCATGCGGCTCCAGGCAAAAGGCGAGATGCAGTTGGAGCGCACGTTGTAGCGCTCCATGTCGAGCGCGATCGAACGTGACAAGCCGACGATCCCCATTTTCGCCGCCGCGTAATTCGCCTGCCCGACATTGCCGACGAGCCCCGACGTCGAGGTCATGTGCACGAAGGCGCCGCTTTGCTGTGCCCGGAAATGGGGCGCGGCGGCCCGGCTGACGTAGAACGAACCCATGAGGTGGACCTGGATGACCGATTCGAATTCCTCAGGCTCCATCTTGTGAAAGATGCGATCGCGCAGAATGCCCGCGTTGTTGACGACGCAGTCGATACGGCCGAAGGCATCGAGGGCGGCCTTCACGATGGACTGGGCGCCGTCCCAGGAGGCCACGCTGTCGCCGTTGGCCACCGCCGCGCCGCCATCCGCCTCGATCGCTTGGACCACCTCCTGTGCGGGGGCTTGGTCCGCCCCCTCGCCGCTCACCGCGGCGCCGACATCGTTGACCACAACCTTGGCGCCCTCACTAGCCATGAGGAGCGCGATCTCGCGGCCGATACCGCGTCCCGCCCCGGTGACGATGGCGACCTTGTCCTGCAAAAGCTCCGCCATGATGGACCTCCCTCGCTTGGTCACGAACCGGATTGCGTCAAATCAAAATCATGTTGAAACACCGCTACAGGTGAGTGGGCGTGGACGAGGGCGACGATGTCTCCACCCGCGGCTAGTCCGTCATCTCGGCGGTCTCACGCATGGCCTGCGCCTTGCCGGCGTGCGCCGCGCCGAGCCCAAGGATCATCACCCCGAGCGCGGCCCAGATCCACAGGCTCAGATTTTCGTCGAACAGCGCCAGCGCCCAGAGAAAGCCTGCGACGACGGTCAGGTAAGCCATTTGCGAGACGAACACCGGTCCGGCGCGGTGGATAATCTCGAACACGCAATAGAGCGTGAGCGCCTGCACGGCGCCAGCCCACGCGATACCCCAAAGCGCACCGGGTGGCGCCTGCCAGAAGCCATAAAATCCGCCTTCGATAAGCATGATGGGAAAGGTGATGATCGCCGCGCAGATGAACAGGCCGCAGGCTAGCGTCGCCGAGGCCGCTTCCACCGGTCGCGTCGTCGCGATGAAGATGTTGGTGCCCGCCAATGCCACAGGAATGATGAGCGCGGCGAGCAACCAGCCTGCCATCTCGGGGTTGGGCAGGCTCTCTTTTGGGAGCACGATCAACAGCACGCCGGCCAAGCCAAAGACGATGCCGCCGATGCTCAGCCAGCGGAAACGTTCAAGTCGTAGCAAGAAGGCGGCGAGATAAGTCAACGCTGGCGTCAGCGAAAACACGAGTGTGATGACCCCGGCAGGCAGCTTGCCCGCGGTGAACGACAGCATGAAAACGGGCACGACGATGGCGAGAAAAGCGGTCACGACGTACTGGCGCACATGAGAGGATGCGAATTTCGGCGGTGCCTTCAGAATTCCCGTCAATATCAGCAGGATCAGAGCGGCCAGTAAGGACTGCCAGAACGTATAGGCGATGAACGGAACGCCCGCCTCGATGACGATCTTGTTGGCGGCGAACACGCTGCCATAGGCGACCCCGCCGACCAGTATCAGCAGGGTCGGTATGGCGAGCGATGTCCGCCCGGCGAGGCTCGCTGAATCGGGCACTATGTCCGGTTGTTGAGGCAATTCGCTGCGCTTGAGGATGATGGCGTTGCAATAATGAACCACACCTTGCCCGATTATCCGTGTTTGCGCCACTCGCGCCTCGACGGGTTCCACGATAGCCGGTGAGCGCACGCCCGTATCTGATCCGCCGCGGCTATTGGCGCTCAGTGCTTCCAGGATCGAGCCGCATTGAGGCGCGGCGCGAGAATGCTGGCAACCAGCGGAGTGTGGATCATGTTCGGGCAGCGGCACGATGAGCCAAACTGCCCCTTGCTACCCGCTGAATGGGAGTGCTCAAATGTCCAAGTCTGGCCCTTGGGGCCAGTTCATCAGGCCCCAAATGATTCACCAAGCAAGGGGACGCGCCATGACGTTATTACGACGGCCCGTCGGGGCGCGCTTGGCGCCATTCCTTTTGGTCCTCGCGCTCCTCGTTGCGGCGCCGGCCCAAGCGGGCGAGTGGCACGCTTATGATGCGACCGCGTTCACCGCCGCTCAAGCCGCGGGAAAAACGGTCATGGTCGCCGTAGACGCCAATTGGTGCCCGACCTGCCGGGCCCATCAACCGGCCCTCGCCAGCTTGATCGACGACGCAGCGTTCGCCGGCTGCGTCGCCTTTCGCGTCAATTTCGACGAGGACAAGGGCTTTCTTAACGAGCATCGAGTGCGCTTCCAAAGCACGCTCCTCGTTTTCAAAGGACATAACGAGAAAGGCCGCTCGATCGGTCAGGTGGACCCGGGCGCGATCCGAAATCTCTTCGCTCAGGGGCTGTGAGGTCATTTGCCGAAGCAGGCGGTGCCGGGCGCGTCAATCAGGCGGCGCTTGTGGCATTTACGCAACATAATATTATTTCAATAGGCCATGTGTTTTCAGGTGTTTAGTATTGTTTGGCGGGAACGATGCGCCGAATCCCCCGATTCCGTTCAAGGTCGTTCACGAATCATTGAACGGCGCGCTGCGTCCAACCATATATGGGAGACAAAAATACGGGGTTCGGATCACTATAGTCTTCAATTATCATGGTTTTTCGCTCTCGGAACGAACGCCAATCAAGCCTTGGTCCGCGTTGGGCCCGGGTGCCGGTTTTGCAACCCCGTCGCGCTGACGGGTAGATGAGGAAGTTGGAGATAAGCTGTGGCGACTGAAGATAACAAGTAAATGTTCCGTCAGCCCGTGATGAGCTTATCCGATACCTTGCCTATCCGGTTTACACCTACACCCACTAGGGCTAGAATGGGCGCAAACCGGATATAGGGGAGCGCGCCATGGATGTTCTCGACCGCGCCGATCTCCCATTCCCGCATTCGCTACCCGAGTTCCAGCGACTTTTCCCCGATGATGCGGCCTGCGCCGCCTACTTGGAGAAAGCCCGCTGGGGAGACGGCTTTGCCTGCCCGCACTGCGGCACGGCGGGAGAGCCGTTCCACTTTGAAAACCGCCCTGGCGTCCTGCGCTGCCGCAAGTGCCGCCAGAACACCGGGCTGACGGTGGGAACAGTGATGGAGCGTAGCCACACTCCGCTGAACGTCTGGTTCTGGGCCGCTTATCTGGTCGCCAGTCAGACGCCCGGCATGTCCGCCGTGCAGTTTCAGCGGCAACTTGGTCTTTCGCGCTACGAGACGGCCTTTCAAATTCTCCACAAGCTCCGCTCGGGCATGGTGCGGCCCAACCAAGACAGGATCGGTGGACAGCCCAAGAACCATGTTGAGGTGGACGAAACCTGGGTTGGCGGGCGAACGCGTGGGGAAGGCCGTGGTGTTCACCACAAGGTTCCCGTCTCCTGTGCCATCGAGGTGCGTCATCGAAAGCCGGGCACCAAGCTCGACAACCGGAAAGACGGACGCTATGCCGGACGCGTTCGGCTCGCCGTCGTGCTCGACCGTAGCGCCGAGTCGCTCTGTGGGTTCGTCGAGAGCACCGTCGCGCCGGGATCGCTGATCGTTACTGACGATTGGAGCGGCTATGCTGGCCTCGGTAAGCGCGGCTATGAGCACTTCGCTGTTGCCGAGTGTGGTGATCCAGAGGTTGCCGAGCAATACCTGCCGATCATCCATCTGGTTTTCGCCAACCTGAAGACGTGGCTGATCGGTATCCACCACGGCGTTAGCCACCAGCACCTACAAGCCTACCTCAACGAGTTCACCTTCCGCTTCAACAGGCGGTTCTACCCGTTCAACGCCTTCCGCTCATTGCTCGGCATCGCGGGCGACACCTCTGCTCCAACCTATGCCGAGCTTTACTCGGGAGAGTGGCGGCACCCTACATGTAGCGGTCATCGGCGTTAACCGGATAGGAAAGTCCGATCCCGCAAATTCTAGCGATTGAGGGCGCGTTTCCAGTCTTTTCGCAGGGGTCGGAGCCAGATGTCCTTGCGGGGTTTGTCGTACAACTTGTCCCGATCATAGCGCCCGCGTCCCTGGGTGGCGCCAACATGGAGCCAGCCGGAGGCCCTGTAGACGGCGCCGGTGTAGCGGGGCGTCTCGACGAAGGTCTCGATGAGCACGGGCGTTGTGTTGTAGCGCTCGGCCCAGTCCAGGGGCAGGCGCCGGCGGATGAGGGCGAGGATGTGCGAGCCCAGGTTGGGGATGGTGATCCAGGGCAGGATCAGGAACCTCGGATTGTCGACGACGAGCGGGAGGTTCTTCTCGCGCGATCGTGGCGTCCAGCCGATGAAGTTGTCGCGCGGAGCGAGCTTCCATGCGGCGGTTGAGAAGCCGAGCATGGCGATGGGCCAGCCGTTTCGGTCGTGGACGGCGTAGCGCATCTGGGCGCCGACGAGGGTCTTGTAGCCGAGATAGTGGTAACGGGCGACGAACTCGTTCCACAGCCTGCCCTCGCGGGTCTCGCGGACGACGGGGCGCAGGTCGATCGGGCGAACCTCGTCGAGGGTTGTCGGGGCCGGAAGCAGCGGCGGCTCGGTGTCCGGCCCGAAAACGACGGGCTTTGGCCGGTGCTGCCGGCCCCTGGGCGGTGGCAGGACGATGAGGCCGTCGCGGTGCATGGCCAGCATGGTGACCCTGGCCATCATGTCCTTGAGCCCGCCGTCGGGCTTGAACCAGCCGATGCGCCGGCAGAACTCTCGCGACAGTCCGGCGCGGGTCGGCTGCGGATCGACAGCGATCAGCGCGCGCAGCAGCGCTATTTCCCCGGCGGTGAAGTCGCGGCCGTAATAGCGGCACTCGACCCGGCCGGTCATGCTGCCGCCATGAAGGCGCGCCTGCGCTCCTCGCTCATCGACCATGGCAGCCACGGCGACAGGTCGTCCGGCGCACGCCCGGCGTTCTTCGCGCATGCTTCCAGCCACGCTTCCAGCCAGCGCAGGACGTCTATGCCGTTCAAGGCGAGCGTGCCGACGACCGAGTACATCACGGCCGTGAACCGGGCGCCGATCTCGCTGTCGTAGCCGAATGACAGCCGTCTTCCGATCACCGGCCCTCTGAGCACCCTTTCTGCGAGATTGTTATCCAGCGGCACCTGGGGCCGGTCGACGAAGACGCACAGCCCCTCGCGATGATTCACCAGCGAGCGCAGCGCCTTGCCCTCGCGCGCTTGGTCGGGCAGGCCGGCGGGCTCCTGTTCGGCCTCCGCGAACAGGCCGTCGAGCGCCTCCTTCAGCCTGCCCTGCGCCGCATCGAACGCTGGCGTCTGGCGCTCAAGGCCGGGGTCGTAATGCTCCAGACGCGCCTCGTTCAGGCGGTAGAGCACCGCGATCTGCTCGACCCATCCCTGGCACCATTGCGTCAGGCTCACCTGGCCGGCCGCGCACTCGATAAAGTCGCGCCGTTGATGGCTCCAGCAGAACGCAAGGGTCACCAGCCCCTCGCGAAGGCGAGCGAGCCGCTTGTAAGCACTGTAGCGGTCGCAGACGATAACCGTGTCGAGGAGGGCTTCGCCGAACAGCTCGAGCGCCGCCTCGGCGCTGCGCGAAGGGTCGATATGGAGAGCGCCAGGCTAACTGGTGCCAGTGCAGCCGGTGAAAGTCCGGTGGGAAGGAGAAGACAAGCCATCACTTCCACCCCGAGTCATGGGCCGCCATCCGCGAGGTTGGGGGTTAAGCGTTGACAGGGGCGCGTGCGGGCAGGGCTATTGAGCACCGAAAGAGACTCATCCGGGATGCCGAGGCTTTTTCATAGGCCGAAGGCAGCATCTGGCCCACCGATATGGCGAGGGGGGACAGAATCCCGCGGTGTCTAAGAACCCATGCACGTACGTACGCACTGCACCGGGACCTGGGAGGTCTCCATGCCATCCCGCTGTCGTGGCGGGATCGCTAAGGAAAGGAGGAATCCGTAACCGAAGATGAACGGCATGGAGAAGTCAGACTCGGTCATAGTAGCCGTGAAGTCGGCGAACAAAGGGACGGCAGTTCCGGCGGAGCCGATGGAGCCAAGGACCGAGCCCAAGGGGAATCTGGAAGGCCAAAGCACGCGCCGGACACAGAGTCGGGAAAGCGTGACACAGGCGGCCGACCGGATACGGCAATTTGTACAACGGGAGCCACGGGAGCGTCTGACGGCGCTCCTCCACCATGTCACGGTCGCTGCGCTGGGCTGGGCGTTCTTCGCGTTGAAGAAGGACGTTGCGGCAGGCGCGGACGGCATGACGTGGCGGATGTACGAGGAAGGGTTGGAAGGCCGTCTGGCCGACCTGCACGACCGCGTGCACTCGGGAGCGTACCGGGCGACGCCATCACGGCGGGTGAACATTCCGAAGCCGGATGGCGGCACACGACCGCTCGGCGTCACGGCCATAGAGGACAAGATCGTCCAGAAGGCAGTGGCGGAGATCATCCTGACGCCGATTTACGAGGCGGAGTTCCTGGGGTTCAGCTACGGGTTCCGGCCCGGGCGGGGAGCGCATGATGCGCTCGATGCCCTCGCGGTCGGCATCAAGCGGCGCAAGATCAATTGGGTGGTGGACTGTGACATCCGCGCGTTCTTCGACAACGTGTCGAGAAGCTGGCTGGTCCGGTTTCTTGAGCATCGCATCGGGGACAAGCGGGTTATCAGGCTCATCATCAAGTGGTTGAACGCCGGCGTCATGGAGGCTGGAGAGTGGCGGGACAACCTGCGGGGGACGCCGCAAGGATCGGTGGCTTCACCGATTCTGGCGAACATCTACCTGCACCATGTCCTCGACTTGTGGTTCCAGAAGAAGTGGCGCAGCCACGAAGTCGAAGGCAACGCAATCATCGTGCGGTACGCCGATGATTTCGTGGTGGGTTTTCAGCACAAGCGGGACGCGGAGCGCTTCCTGAAGGCCGTAAAGGAGCGGTTCGGAAGGTTCGGACTGGACATACACCCCGACAAGACCCGGCTCATTGAGTTCGGGCGGTTTGCCGTGAAAGACCGTCGGCAACGAGGGCAGGGAAGACCGGAGACCTTCGATTTTCTGGGCTTCACGCACTACTGCGCGAAGGACAGACGAGGGAGATTCCAGTTGGGGCGTAAACCGGTCGCGAGGCGGATGAGCCGGACACTGAAGCGGATTAAGGAGGCGCTACGCAGGCGGATGCATTGCAAGTCCAAGACGACGGCAAGATGGCTGGGGAAGGTGCTCTACGGATGGCTCAACTACTACGCAGTCCCGAACAGCTACCGATACCTCGACCGTTTTGCTACACGCCTGAAGCGTCTGTGGCTGCGCACGCTACGCCTACGGTCGCAGAAGGACCGCACGACATGGGCCGATATTGCGGCACTGACTAAGACCCATTGGCCCAGGCTGGAAATCCGACACCCGTGGCCAGACCAACGATTTGCCGTCAGCGCTATGCGGGGCGGAACCCAAGGGAGGAGCCGGATGCCCTAGCGGGCCTGTCCGGATCTGTGCGGGGGGCGCTGGGCAACCAGCGTCCCTACCGCGATAGTAAACCGCGTCCTTGCTGACCGAAGTCCACAGCCAGGCGCGGCTCGACCGGCCGTTGTCGCGGAACTCCTGTACCCGATCGCGGTAGGGAAGCGGGTTGCCCCGCTCCCCCCGCACAGATCCGTGCAGGCACGTTGATGCACACGGCTCCTCCCTCAGGTCAATTGACGGCAAATCGTTGGCTCGGCCACGGGTGTCGGATTTCCAGCGTGGGCCAGTATTTCGCTGTCAGTCGCTCCATACGGTCCCCGCTGTAGCGGTCCTTCTGCGATCTGCGGCGCAGAGTCCTGAGCCACAGTACTTTCAGTCGTTGCACGAAACGCCCCAGATATCGGTAGCTGGTTGGAACGGCAAAGTAGTTCAGCCATCCATCAAGTACCTGTCCCAGCCACCGCGCGGTCTGGTTTACGCCGTCGTGCATCCGCCTGCGAAGCTCCTCCTTTATTCGCTTCAGGGTGCGCGCCATCCGCTTCGAGACCGGCTTGCGCCCCAACTGGAACCGCCCCTTCCTGTCCTTCGCGCAGTAGTGCGTGAAGCCCAGAAAGTCGAGCGTCTCCGGTTTGCCCAACCCTCGCCGCTGACGGTTCTCAGTTGCGAACCGCCCGAACTCGATGAGCCGGGTCTTGTCAGGGTTCAGTTCCAGTTCAAAACGTCCAAGCCGCTCCTTCAGGTCACGCAGAAATCGCTCCGCGTCTTGCTTGTGCTGGAAACCCACCACGAAATCATCGGCGTACCGCACGATGATTGTGTCGCCTTTGACCTCGTGGCTGCGCCACTTCTTCTGGAACCAGAGATCGAGAACGTAATGTAGGTAGATGTTGGCCAGGATCGGCGAAATCACCGAACCCTGGGGAGTCCCCCGCATGTTGTCCCGCCACTCGCCATTTTCCATGACGCCGACGTGCAACCACTTGGATATCAGCCTGATGACCCGCTTGTCTCCGATGCGATGTTCGAGGAACCGGACCAGCCAGTCCCGCGAGACATGGTCGAAAAATCCGCGGATATCTGCGTCAGCTATCCAGTTGATCTTACGCCGTTCAATCCCGACCGCGAGCGCATCAAGCGCGTCGTGCGCCCCACACCCGGGCCGGAACCCATAGCTAAACCCCAGGAACTCCGCCTCGTAAATTGGCGTCAGGATAATCTCCGCCACCGCCTTCTGGACAATCTTGTCCTCTATGGCCGCGACGCCGAGCGGTCGTGTGCCGCCATCCGGCTTCGGGATGTTCACCCGCCGTGATGGCGTCGCCCGGTACGCTCCCGAGTGCACGCGGTCGTGCAGGGCGGCCAACCGGCCTTCCAACCCTCCCTCGTACATCCCCCACGTCATGCCATCCGCACCTGCCGCCGCGTCCTTCTTCAACGCGAAGAACGCCCAGCGCAGCGCATCGACCGTAACGTGGTGGAGAAGCGCCGTCAGACGCTCCCGTGGCTCCCGTTGTACAAACTGCCGTATCCGGTCGGCCGCTTGTGACACGCTTTCCCGGTTCTGCGTCCGGCGCATGCTTTGGCTTTCCAGATTCCCCTTGGGCTCGGTCCTTCGCTCCATCGGCTCCGCCGGAACAGGCCTCCCTTTGTTCGCCGACTTCATCGCTACTACTCCCGAGTCTGACTTCTCCATGCCGTTCGTCATCGGTTACGGATTCCTCCTTTCCTTTGCGATCCCGCTACGACCGCGGGATGACATGGAGACCTCCCAGGTCCCGGCGTGAAAGCCTACGTACGTGCGGTTGGGTTCTTCGACTCCGCAGGGTCCACTTCCCCCTTACCATGGCGGTGGAAGCGGTGTTGCCTTCGACATACTGGAAAGCCTCGGCACCCTGATTCTCAGACTTTTCGTAGCTCAATCGCCCTCGCCCATACGCGCCCCTGTCAACGCTTAACCTGCATCCTCGCGAATGCCGGCCCATGACTCGGGGTGGAAGTGGTTGGTTACTCCTTCTTCCCGCCGGACTCACACCGGCTACTTTCCGCCAGTTAGCCTGGCGCTCCCAGCCGGTCTCGTCGGCATGGCGCAGCGCCGCCTCGTTCTGGTGCGCGAGGATCGCCTCGGCCACCGGCTCGAACAGCGGCACGAAGCGCTTCAGGCTGTTGGCCAGCGTCCCCGGTGAGATCGGCAGCCCCTGGCCGGACATCCACGCGGCAACCCGGTGCAGGGGGCGGAAGCAGGCGCAGTGTTCGAACAGGAAGCGCGCCCAGAAGCTGGTCCCGTAGAGCGTTCTGGGGAACAGCCGCGGCGCCGGGGGCGCCGGCACTTCGATCGGCGACGACGCGCAGCCGCAGGCCCGGCGCCACCGGGGGCGCCGGATGACGCGTTTGTAGGCCTTGACCTCGATCTCGACACGCCCTGCGCAACTCGGCGTCGGCGCCGCGTAAAGACTTCGACAAGGACTTCCCGGTCGCGCGAAGCTTGGCGAGCAGGGCGTCCGACGCTTCGCGGCGGGTCCTGGATCCCTTCACCGCCCTGCGCAGCCGGGCATTCTCCTTGCTCAGCACGTTGATCGTCGTCTTCTGGCGCCGCGATTTCCTGAGAGCCACACGCAGGTGAGCGGCCTCGTCGGACGGCAGCTTCGACAGCGTCGCCCCGACCGCCCGGAGCTTGACCAGTCGAGCCTTCAAGGCCTCCCTCCCGGCCTTGGCTCCGTCCAGAGCAATGCGCAGCCAGAAGACCTCCTCCGTCAGCGACCGAACCCTGTCCGACTGATCGCGCAACCGTCTCAGCGCCGCGCGGTGTTGAATGTCCTCGTCGTACTGCCGGCGTATGGTCTCCTTGTGCCTCTCCGACGCCTGCTCCTCACGAGCCAGCCGCTTCCCCAGACGGGCGAGCTCCCTGTTCAGCCGGGTTACCTCCTTACGCAGCTCACCTCGTTCCGCGCGCAGCGACTTGATCGTGGCCTTCTGGTTCTCCGCTTGCTCCAGGGTCGCGCGCAGCCGGCGCCTCGCCTTGTCTGCCGGTGAGGTCGGCCTGTGCTTGGCCGGCTCGATGCTGGCTTCGGAAAGGAGCTTCTCCAGGCGCGTCACTTCCGCCTGCAAGGAAAGCGCGTCCTTCGCCGTGCGGCGGACTTCCTGCGTCTCCTCGACCGCCGCCTTCAGCTTGCTCCGGCTCCTGTCGAGCTGCCACTTCAGGGAACCCGCCCGGGCACGGGACTCCACCTCTGCCCAGCGCAGCTCTTCACAGCGTGCTTCGGCCGCCTCCGCACGCGCCCGTTCCCGCTCCGCGCGGGCATGCTCCCGCTCGCATTCCGAACGCCAGTCTCGCGGCGCGCACGCCGGTGCTGCCTCGGGAGACGACCAAATCCCGTCGTCGCCCTCAACCAGCGTCAGGCCTGATCCAAAATCCTCGTCGCGAACCGCCATGCGCTCGACGATAGCGCGTGGCGTTCCGTGTTACCAGCCCCCTTGTCGGCATTCATCACGACGTGAATCATGATGCCGGTGACGCCCCCGTCACGGGCTGACGGAACATTTACAAAGTCTGAACCGGATGCCAACTTTTTGCCATTACATCCGCATCGAATATCTCGAACTCAGCCGGATGGCTGCACGGTGGAGCACAGTTATGAAGAATTGCACTTCCGGAAAAGTTGTAGGCCGGGTGGGTCCGAAAACGGGCTACCAGACGTTGGGCCAATGTCCTTGAGGCAAAGATACGTTCACCTTACCGAGCGTATATTCGGAACGTCGGTTCCGCGCATATCTCATTTTATCCTTGACAATGAACAGCCTGAACTTCGTTCTTGTAGCGAAAACCTCCCATCTCGCATCGACTCTCTCGCAAATATTGACAGGGACATATGTAGCCTACGCCAAATTTGGTCACCAATAGTTCACGTTTCGCCTTGATTGGTGTCCGCATTTCCTATCCCCTGCGGCACGCTTTTATTAGTCTAACCAGCGCCGCCCGGCTTGATCAAAGTGCCATCCCATGGGGCTGTCAACAAACCAGGGATTGTCGCCGAAAGTCCCGATTATCGGCGACTCCTCGACCGCCGCCAGCGCTGAAACTATCCAGAATCTTAACGACGTTGTCTCCAGGTTCCGACAACAAATCAACCTGGGTGTGCAATCGACGGTTGATTCGAAAGGAGATATTCCTTCAAGTGATCCCGTAATTGCCGGTATTTCTTTGGCCTCCTATTTCCGCCGGACTTTCGCGAGCTGCACGCTCGCCAGTCAGTCCGACACATTTCGGTGTGGAATACCGGTTACTCGGATCGTGTCCCGCGGAGTGGTGTAAGAGCGTTGCGCTCTACGCGGCTCCCGGCGGGTAGGGCCGGGACGTTCAGGCTGCCACGGTGGGCAGCGTGATGGGGACACCATCGCTCAGCGGAGCGATTGATTCCAGCGTCATGTATCTCCTTGAGACGGCCCACTCATCGTTCTGCTCGAGAAGGATAGCGCCGACGAGCCGTGTGATGGCGGCTTCGTTGGGAAAGATACCGACGACGTTGGTGCGGCGCTTGACCTCGGCATGGAGCCGTTCGATCGGGTTTGTGGAGTGCAATTTCTGGCGGTGCTCCTTGGGGAAAGTCATGTAGGCGAGGACGTCGTGCTCGGCTTCGTCCATGAGAACTGCCAGCTTGGGCACCTTGGGCCTGAGCTGGTAGGCGACCTGACGCCACTGGGCCTTCGCGCTGTCGGCGTCCTCCTGGGCGAAGGCGGTGGCGACGAAGGCGGAGACGACGCGCCGGCCCTGGCGGCCGGCATGGGCCAGCAGGTTGCGGGCGAAGTGCACGCGGCAGCGCTGCCATGTGGCGCCGAGGATCCGGCTCGCGGCGGCCTTCAGGCCCTTGTGGTCGTCGGAGATCACCAGCTTCACGCCGCGCAGCCCGCGCCGGGCCAGCGAGCGCAGGAACTCGGTCCAGAAGGTCTCGGCCTCCGACGCGCCGATCGCCACGCCCAGGACCTCGCGGCGGCCTTGGTCCTTGACGGCCACAGCCACGGTCACCGCGACCGAGACGATGCGTCCGGTCTGGCGCACCTTCACGTAGGTGGCGTCGAGCCACAGATAGGGCCAGTCGCCCTCCAGCGGTCGATCGAGGAAGCCGTTGACCTTATCGTCGATCTCGCCGCACAGCCTGGAGACCTGGCTCTTGGAGGCGCCCGACATCCCCATCGCCTGAACCAGATCGTCGACCGAGCGGGTCGACACCCCCTGGATGTAGGCCTCCTGGATCACCGCAGCCAGCGCCTTCTCGGCCATCCGCCGCGGCTCCAGGAAGCCCGGGAAGTGGCTTCCCTTCCTCAGCTTCGGGATCTTCAGCTCCACCGTGCCGGCCCGCGTCTCCCAGGACCGGTCGCGGTAGCCGTTGCGGTGGGTGATACGATCCGCCGAGCGCTCGCCGTGCCCGGCGCCGGTCAGGCCCTCAACCTCCAGTGCCATCAGCCGCTCGGCCGTGAAGCCGATCATCTCGCGAAGCAGATCGGCATCGGAGCTCTTCTCCAAAAGCGCGCGCAGGGTCATCATGTCCTGGGTCATCGTGGTTCTCCTTCGGGTCAGGTTGGTTTGCACTAGCCCAACCCTAAACCGGAACCGCGATGGCCTCCGCTGTGGATAGCCGGCTTGCCTACGCCAGACTCTCGGCGGTCGCTACGGCAAGCCGCCTACCCACAGCTAACAGAGGCTCCAACAACTCCTACACCACGTCCTGGGACACGACCGTTACTCGGAATTCAACGACATCAGTGGGTTCGTGTGGCGGCTGGCGTCGAATGCCTGCTCCGACTATACAGTCTGACGTTGACCCCAAATGCCGGACCAGGTGTTTCTTCAGCTATGCGGCCTGACCGATGGTCATGTCCCGAAACTCACTGTCGGTGTGGTTCAGAGAAACTACCAATCTATGCTGCAGAAGTTGCATAGCTTTGCGTTGCTGACGCACCGGGATCCCGCGGTGCCAGCCTGTTGATAATGATCGCGTTCTATTCGGTCGAAACCTGCGTTTTGGCTTCCTCGAGCAGGCGGGTCATCTCGTGACGCACCTTGTGCTCGTCCGTTGCGATCCCTTTGTCGGTCAGGTCGCCGAGCACCTTCCGCAACACATCGGCATCGCCCGGCTCTTCAAAATCGGCGATCACGACCTGCTTGGCGTAGGCTTCGGCATCCGCGCCTGAAATGCCCATTTGCTCCGCTGCCCACAGGCCGAGCAGCTTGTTGCGCCGCGCGATGGTCTTGAACTGGAACTCCTGATCATGCGCGAACTTGGCTTCGGCGGCTGTTTTGCGGTCATCAAAGGCGGTCATCGATTGGGCTCCTCAACTTCAGAAGACGGGGTCCACGCTTTATTCGCCTTTTCATTCTTGTATGCGATGAAGCCCGACGCACCCTTGCCTTTGGCGCGGCGTAATGTGTACCCATGATTGCCGAGTTTGAACTTCGGGTCATTCTCAAAGCCCGCGAGAGCCTCAACGATCTTCATCGCCACGGGATCTGGCTTGCTCTTGGCTTGTGAGGCAGCCTCCCGCGCCAGCCACCTTGCGAAGACCTCTTCGGCGAGGTCGTCGCCGACAGATTTCCTAAGCGCGTTCAATTTTCTCACCAGACCTTTGGTGAGTCCGGTCTCATCGATAGCCATTTCTTAAACCTCTCATTTCAAGCCTCCTATACTGTCGCGTGGCCCGGCTGGTGCAACTGATTGCCCCTGTTACACGCCAGCTTGCCGTTTCCATTTTCACGTCGTTCTACTCGAACCGATGTGCTGGATGTATTCTACCGTCAAACCAAGTTAATCGCCGCCGGCGCCGACAAGGGAAATTTACAGGCATTGCCTGATGTTCACCGTAGTCACCCCCACGACGAGTCTTAGCCTCGACGATCATTTCATAAAGCGCCCGGCGGCGACATTCTTTGTCACGGTCGAGGGCGGCGGCATGGCCGAAAACGGGATCCTTGCCGGCGACACCCTGATCGTCGACCGTTCACGTACACCAGGCACGGGTTCCATCGTCATCGCGGCAATCGAGGGCGAGTTGACCGCGCGTCCGATCGCCGCCCTCGATGGCGAGGAGGCCCACGTCTGGGGCGTCGTTGCCGGTGTGGTGCGGAGCCTGCCATGAGCATCTACGGACTGGCCGACTGCAATAACTTCTTCGTCTCCTGCGAGCGGGTCTTCCGTCCTGCGCTCGAAGGCCGTCCCGCCGTCGTCCTGTCGTCGAACGACAGCTGCATCGTGGCGCGCAGCGACGAGGCCAAGGCGCTCGGCGTCAAGATGGCGCAGCCGGCGTTCCAGGCGAAAGACCTCATCGAGCGGAACAGCATCGCGGTCATCAGCGGCAACCTCCAGTTCTATACCGACATGAGCAACCGGGTGATGCAGGTCTTCGGGGAACTGGTCCCGGCGGTGGAGAAATACTCGATCGACGAATGTTTTCTCGATCTCACGGGAATACCGGAAGACCTCACGGCATTCTGCCAAAGACTGAAATGCATCGTGCGGCAATGGACCGGGCTGCCGATCAGCATCGGCATCGCCGAGACCAAGACCCTTGCCAAGATCGCCAACCGTCTCGCGAAGACCTCCGCCAAAACGGACGGCGTTCCCGATCTCACCGGTGAGCGCTGGCGCGACAAGGCGCTGGTCAACTGAAGTCGGCGATATCTGGGGCATCGGCAGGCAGTACGCCAAGAAACTCAACCGCAACGGCGTCATGACGGCCCTCGATCTCGCGCGGCGGCCCGATGGCTGGGCGCGCAAGGAGATGGGCGTCGGCGGGCTGAAGACGGTGCGGGAATTGCGCGGCGAGGACTGTATAGGCTTCGATGACATGCCCCAGCCCAAGCAGACGACGATGGTCTCGCGGTCCTTCGGCACGGAAGTGCGCGACTACGACGAGTTGGCCAATGCGATCGCCATGTTCGCGACCGATGCGGCACGATCGATCCGCAGGGCCAATCTCGTCTCAACCTCGGTAAGCGTGTTCATCGAGACCAACCGTTCCGGCAAGAGCCCGCACCATGCTCCGTCGCGCTCAGAGGCGCTGTCGCCCGCGACCAATAACACGAAGCATGTCGTGCGAGCCGCGCTGGCCGCTCTGAAACACATCTACCGCGAGGGGCTGGCGTACAAGCGCGCCGGGGTGATGCTGCTCGACCTCGTAGAAGCCGGTCGGGCGCCAATCTCGCTATTCGATACGCAGGATCCAAGGGACGACAAGCTGATCGAAGCGTTCGACGCCATCAACGACCGGCTGGGGCCGGGAGCGATCCAATTCGGCCCCGCGGCGCAGGCCGCGGCCTGGCGATCGAGCAGCGCCTTCCGCTCGCCCAGCTACACAACCCGTTGGGAAGACATCCCGAAGGTTAAAACCTGAGCCTCGGCAGACCCGGGCGTCGATCCGGGCAGCGGTCCACAAGCAGAAAGTTACACTACGGGCGCGCTGCCTCCGCCAGAACCTGGCGCGCCGGCAAGAGAATGAAGCCGGAGCCATTCGGGCGGCGGGGACGAGCGCGAGAGAACGGCTTTCGCTGCCCCGCCGGGAGGCCTCGAATGACCCATTCGAAGACGGTGCAGATCAGAACGGCGATCGCTGTAATTGCGACCCTGCTTATGGCCGGTTGCATGTCCGGCGGTCATGGGGTGAAGCGGATGACCGGCGCGAGGGCTCGGCGACATCGCCGGGGGCGTGCCCAGGTCCACAGCCGGAAGCGGCAAGCCCGGGATCGCGGCTACGGTAGCTGGAACCATGCCGGGGCTGTTTCCCGGTAGCGGGATCGGCGCCTCGCTCGACCAGGCCGACTGGCTTTATGCGGCCCGTTTGCGGCAAGCCGCGTCGGAGACCCGTCCAAGCGGGGTGCCCTCGCGCTGGCGCAATCCCAATACAGGCAACGCAGGGGCGACTACACCGACCCGCACCGACAGATCGGTCGGCGGAATCTACTGCAGGGAATACCAGCTCACCGTGACCGCCGGCGGGCGCAGCGGGCAAGCCCACGGCAGCGCCTGCCGCCAGCCCGGCGGCTCGTGGCGGGTATCGACCTAGTGGATTGCTCGATACGCATAGATCCCAACACCAAACAAGCTATCATATTGAAATGTCGGGGATATACGTCAACAATGGCCGCCTGGAAAGGGATCGAAGCGTCGGAATCTATCCGCTAGCACCGCGCCTGCCCATGGCGGCCTGCCCGGCGCAGTATGTCCATCATCAAAACAAATGGGACTGTTGAGCGTGTTTCATAGGGAGGATCTGGCTCATCTTTGTTTGATGTTAAGCCGCTTGGCTTTGATGGTTCAAGCGGCGGTTTTGGGTGGTCAGTTTTTTGATCTTTTTTTCTCTTTTCGATGATGGCGGTGTGGCGTCCAAAGTAGGCGTCGGCTGGAGTTACGTTGCCGATGCTCTCGTGGTAGCGTTGGTTGTTGTAGTGATCGACGAAGGCGCTGATCTGGTTTTCGAGATCGCCGGGTAGATAATAATTTTCAAGCAGGATCCGGTTCTTCAGCGTTTGATGCCAGCGCTCGATCTTGCCCTGGGTTTGCGGGTGATACGGTGCGCCCAGAACGTGATCCATACCGTGGTCCTCGAGCCATTCAGCCAGATCGCCGGAGATATAGGACGAGCCGTTGTCGCTGAGCAGCTTCGGCTTGTGGACGACATTGGCGCGATTGCAGCCTGAGGCTTCTAGCGCCAACTTCAGTGTTGCCGTCACATCGTCCGCCGTCATGTTGGTGCAGAGCTTCCAAGCAATGATGTAGCGGGAATAGTCGTCCAGTATGGTCGACAGGTAAAACCAGCCCCAGCCGATGACCTTGAGATAGGTGAAGTCGGTCTGCCACAGCTGGTTCGGCGCCGTGGTCTTGTCGCGGAACTCATCGGCTGCCTTGATGACCACGAAAGCGGGGCTTGTGATCAGGTCGTGGGCCTTGAGAAGCCGGTAAACCGAGGCTTCCGAGACAAAGTAGCCCCTGGTGTCCGTAAACCTGACGGCCAGTTCCCGGGGCGACAGTTGCGTCTCCTCCAGGGCAAGATCGATGATCTGCCCCCGGACATCATCCGGGATCCGGTTCCACACCCGGCCTGGGCTGCTGTTGCGATCCTCAAGACCGGCGTCGCCAAAGGCCAGAAAGCGATCGTACCAGCGATAAAAGGTGGTCTTCGGAATGCCCAGCTTGTCCAAAGTGGACCCGACGCCCAGGTGGGACTGCTCGACCAGGCGGATGATCTCCAGCTTCTCGGATGCGGGATACCTCATTCCTCGTCTCCCCCATGCCCGATCATGTTTTTTTTGAGAAGCCGGTTCTCCAGCGAAAGTTCGGCGACCAACTCCTTCAAGTCGCGCATCTCCTGGCGCAGGCCTTTAACCTCGCCCGAGGTCGCTTGGCGCCCGGTGTCGCCGGCGAGCCGCTTCTTGCCCGCTTCCAAAAACTCTTTCGACCAGCTGTAATACAGACCCTCGGCGATGCCCTCGCGGCGGCACAAGGCGGCGATGCTCTCCTCGCCGCGCAGGCCCGACACCACGATCCGGGTCTTCTCCTCAGCCGTATACTGCTTGCGTGTCTTGCGGCGAATATCCCGAACCGTTCCATCCGCCGGGTCGTTCTTGCTCATTGATTTCTGTCTCATCTTCGTTCCCTTCGGTCACTACGATGAGCCAGAAATCCTCCATCATGCAATTACCTCAATTTGTCCCAAAGGCCCTGACGTCAGACAGCAAGAGCTGCGCGTCGAAATCCTTCAACGCGGTGGTCAATTCCGACGACGTGCGGGTGCGCAGTTCGCCGGTCGCTTTGGTGGCGAACTTCAGCGCCTTGTCCAGGCTCTCGACCGAGACGCCGGAAAGGTCGGCCGCGAATCGGAGCTCCTGCAGGGCATCGGTCGAGATGCCGATGGCATCGGCAGTCTTGGCGATCGAGTCCGCCGCATCGATCGATCGTTTGACCAGCAGGGCAAGGCCACCGGCGGCGGCGACGGCGGCGACGACACCGCCCAACAGGCGCATGTTACGCCGCAGACTAGAAGCCCGGTCGCCCAGAGTGCCGAGCCCGCGCGAGGCCCGGCCGGCCGCGCGGTCGATCTTCTTGACCGAGCGCTCGCCGTTCGCGCCCACCGAAGTGAGGTCGGCCTTGACCCGGTTGCCGCCCTCGACCCCGAGACGGACCGCCAGGGTATGTTTGGCTTTGGCCATTACTCGCTGTCCTTATCGTTCATCGCCTCGATGAGCCCGGCCTCGGCCGCCTGCAGCAGCTCTGAGATGACGCTCTCGTCGAAGCCGCGCGCCCGGGCGATGCCGAGCGCCGCGGTGACATCGATGCCCATCACCCGGCCCGACGCCACAACCCGCAGCTGCCCGAGGGAGGCGGTGAACACCTCCCAGGCCTGGTTCTCCTCCAACGTCGCCGGCGCATGCTCGCGATAGGGGCAGGGCTCGCCGTTCAGGCCGAGGCCGCCTTGGGCGCAGGGCGCGCCCTCTTTCTCACAGGTTTCGCAGTATCCGGGCCCGCCGCCGGGATGGAGGTGCCATCGGCAGAGGGCCCGAATGCGTTTTTTGCCGCGGTGAGCAGCACCTGCCTAACAGCCCGTTGATTAAGTCGGCGCCGTCTGATTCTCTGGTTCCCTGATTTGCAGGGGGATTTGCCGATGGCGATGGGACGGCAGAAGGATGGTCAGGGGGACCTGATGGTGAGCTGGTCGGAGATGCCGCGCTCTCCGGGTCATGTGTTTTATGACCGCTTGCAGTCGGTGCTGATCGAGGGCGGCTTCGACGCCTTTGCCGAGGCGAGCTGCCGGCCTTATTACGCGGCCCGGATGGGCGCGCCCTCGGTGCCGCCCGGGCGCTATTTCCGGATGCACCTGGTGGGCTACTTTGAGGGCATCGACAGCGAGCGCGGTCTGGAGTGGCGCTGCTCGGACTCGCTTTCGCTGCGGGCGTTCCTGCGACTGGGGAGCCGTGATCGGGTACCGGACCATTCCTGGCTGTCACGGAGCCGCACGCGCCTGCCCCATGAAGTCCACGCGGCGGTCTTCGACTGGGTTCTGGTGCTGATCGCCGAGGCGGGGCTGATCAAGGGCGAGCGCATCGGCGTCGATGCCTCGACCATGGAGGCCAACGCGGCGCTGCGGAACATCGTGCGGCGCGACAACGGCGAAGGCTACCGGGAGATGCTGGAGCGCCTGGCCCGGGAAAGCGGGGTCGAGACACCCACGGCCGAGGACCTGGCGCGTCTGGACCGGAAGCGCAAGGGCAAGAAGCTTTCCAACACGGATTGGGTTTCGAAGAGCGACCCCGAGGCCAAGATCGCCAAGATGAAGGACGGCACGACGCATCTGGCCTACAAGCCCGAGCACGCGGTGGATCTGGACACCGGCGCGGTGGTGGCGGCCGAGCTGCACCCGGCCGATGAGGGCGACACCACGACGCTTTCCAAGACCCTGGCGAAGGCCGAGGCAAACCTCGAGGCGGTGGATGCGGCACCGACATCGGAGGACCCGGCCGAATGCGTCGCCGACAAAGGTTATCACTCACGGGCGGTCTTGAGGGCTCTGAACGACAGTCCCTGGAAGACCCGGATCGCGGCGCCCAAGCAGACCGGCTTTTCGCGCTGGCACGGTGATGAGGCGGCGCGGCGCGCGGTCACCAATAACCGTGCGCGGCTCAAGTCCGGGGTCGCCCGCGAGGCCTTCAAGCTGCGCGCCGAGATCGTCGAGCGCTGCTTTGCCCACAACCTCGATCGTGGCGGCATGCGACGAACCTGGCTGCGCGGGCGAGAGAATGTGCACAAGCGATACCTGCTCCACGTCGCCGGCCACAATCTATCGTTACTGATGCGCCAGCTCATCGGCGCCGGCACCCCGCGGGAGGCCGTGGCGGGCGGATATGGCGGTATTTTCGTTCTGCTCACGCCCACCGGGGCCATGCTGGTGGCACGGGGGGGCTCGCAAAGCGGCCAGACGGCTTTCGCCGCCGCATTCCTCATCTGGGAGTGAGAGCCGGAAAAAGCCACTTAATCAACGGGCTGCTACGGGTCACGGCGACGCATTGTCGTGCCGGATGCCTATTTCCAGCCTGACACATGAAGCTCAATATCAAGACAAGCATTCAATACGAAGATCAGCTCCCCGGCGCGGAATTTCCCCGGAACATGGCGCTAATGCACGTACGTAATGTGGGAATCCGCCTCGGACGTTCGTTAGCAAGCTGCATAGCAAACAGAGGCGGCGCGGTGACGGGGGTGAAACGTTACGCCCCCGCCGGAGTCCCGATCAGGCTTTTCTCGCAACCGCAACTGAGCTGGCGGGACCGAGCGGAAGGGTGGGCATGGTGATGAAATCGACGCCCTTCTTCTCGAAGGACATCCATGCAGTGGAGTCACGAGCGGCGATCCTAAAGCGCTTGGCCCCTACCGCTTTAATCAACCTTTCTTACTTGAGCGCGGGTTCCGGCGCGGCTGCCTCGGCTCTCGATTGCGTCGCGGAGTCGGCTGCGCGCCCGTCGTCAGGTGGTGGGATGCCGCCGCGCGCATACTGTGGGTTCTTGACTTGCGGGTTTCTCAAAGCGGCTCGCCGGGTGTCCGCTACAGGCCGAAATGGTAGATGATTGCCAGGCGCACGATGCCAAGCTTGTTCTCGACATTGTATGGGCACGGTCTGCGAGGATTTCGGGGCCCGCAACGGCCATGGCCGGAGCGGTTCACGTAATGGGTACTCCGCCCGAAATCCAGGTACGAGCCCTCGAGCCGCAGTGCCCAGGCATCGGCCAGCAGGGTTTCGACACCGAGACCGATCACCCAACCGAATTCCGTCGAGCTGTCGCGAAAGGAATCGTCGGGGTCTATCCGCGACGGCATGTCCGGGCCAAAATCGATGTCGGTCACCGAATTGACGATCCGCGCGGCTGCCATCCCGCCGGAGGCGAATACGGTCGCCGGGCCGACGGCCTGTTCGATGTCGCCGACAAGCTGCCGAACGTGCCGTCAAGCTCGATCCTGAGCGGCACGTTGCCGACCTCGAACTTCTTTCCGACCAGCGCGCCACCGATGAACCCGGCATCGCCGTAATCGACTGCCCAGCCGGGATTGCCCCAGTTCGCAAAGCCCTCCGCATCGACGATCCGGTTGTCCGCCCGGCCGGAACCGGCAAAGACGCCCGCGTAGGTTTCCGCCCAATCGAAGGCGGCATCAGCGCTCCCGGCGTTTGCGGTACCGGCGCTAGCGAGAACCGGAGAAATCAACAGCGCAAGAATCGCACGGCGCCATGCGAAGAAGTACCTAAAGCCGGGCCGGGCATTCTCTTCCATATTGGGGCATTGACACGTTAACTGCCGCGTTCGGCACAATTGGATCGTGATCTGGATCAGGCAGCACACCAGCCTTGATTCCAGACAGCGAACGTCTCGGCTCAAACGCCTTAAAAATGCGGCGGGGTAAAAGATGGCGCTGGACGTAGAAAGCGTTGTAGAGGGCGGCGTGGATTGAAAGGAACCGTTGGGCGGATCCCGGTGAATTGAACCCCTGTTGTTTTCGTTCGCGTCGACGTACCGGCTGGTGTGAATTCTCGGCTCGATTGTTCGCCCGCAATCCCTGATCGTGAATAGCGGTAAGTCGCTCTTTGCGGATCGCAACAGCGTAGGATTTGAGCTTGTCCGTGGTAATGCGCTTCGGCGCAAAGCCCTGCTTCTTCAGCAGCTTCCGCAGCAACCTCTGCGCCGATCGGGCGCAGCGTCGTGGCTGGACCAGGAAGTCGAGAACTTCACCTTCGTCGTCGACCGCCCGCCACAGCCAATGTCTTCGACCGCGGATCCTGATGACCATTTCGTCAAGGTGCCAACGAGCACTGGCACGTGGACGGCTGCGGCGAAGATTGCCTGAGATCAGGCGCACGAATTTCAGAAACCAGCGTCGCACCGTCTCGTTCGAGACATCGATACCGCGCTCGGCCAGCAGGTCCTCGACATCGCGAAATGACAGCGTGAACCGAGCATAGAGCCAGACCGCATGCTGGATGATCTCTGGCGAAAAACGATGTCGCTTGAAAGAAATTGGCGTCATACACCGACGGTAGCGGCCCCTGCCCGATCCGGCCACCGACTTAACGTGTCAATGCCCATGAAAATGCCCGCCGCGACAATGCCGGGACGGGCTGGGTGGATGCGCCCTGACATGGGCGCGGCCATGGGTTCGGTTACGGCATGGGGGCGGCGAGGCACCAGGCGGTACCGGCGGCGGCCCCGGCTCCGAACGTGACCAGCGCCGCCCAGGTCTTCCAGGTGACGATGAAGCGCAGGTTGACCAGGAGGGCTTTCAACGACGTTGCACGGCTCATGTCAGGCTCCTTCAGGCAACAAAAACCCGCTGCGGCGATGCCGGAGCGGGTCGGGTGCGGACGCACCTATGAGATGGTGGCAGAAACCTACATCTTGTGGTGCATCACTGTCAAAACCCCAATATGCGGAAGTCGATCCCACCCTCGCTGCAGACTGGCCACCATGGACTGCGGGCGGCAATCAAGGTATAAACACTTTTGACTCAAAAGATGGTCGTTTGCAGTTGGGAGGCAGCCCCCATGGCCAGACGCCGAACGCAGATGGGCGATCCTCGCGAGCTCCCCGCCTACACGATCTCGGAGGCCGCGCACTACCTTGCGGTGCCGGCGGCAACCGTCCGCTACTGGTCGGTTGGTCGAGACGGCTACGCGCCGCTGATCGAGGTGCCCCGGCACAACCCAGCGCTACTGTCGTTCCTCAATCTCACGGAACTTCACGTTCTCACCGCCATCCGGCGCGAGCACGAGGTGAAGATGCCGAGTATCCGGCGGGCGATCCAGTACCTGGCGGAGCACGCCCGGCGAGCGACGGATAAGCGCCATCCGCTGATCAGCCGCCAGCTGGAAACGGACGGCCTCGACCTGTTTACCGAGGAATACGGAAAGCTGATCAACATCAGCCGAGCGGGTCAGACGGCCATACAGGAGATCATCAGTGCGGCCCTACGGCGTATCGAACGCGATCTCGAAGGCGTTCCCATCAAACTCTATCCGTTTACTCGAAGCTCCATAGACGACGCGCCGGCGATGGTCGTCATCGACCCGGCGCTATCGGCCGGCCGGCCCGTCATCGCCGGCACCGGACTCGCCACCCAGCTCATCGCCGAGCGCTACAAGGCGGGCGAATCGGTCAACGAATTGGCGCGGGACTATGAGCGCGGACATGCGGAAATCGAAGAAGCGATCCGGTGCGAGCTCCAAGCCGCCGCCTGAAGAACCGACCCTTTTTCTCGATCGCAATCTCGGAAGGCACATCATCGCCGACCGGCTCCGCGCGGACGGGATGAAGGTCGAGGTGCACGACGATCACCTTCCGCTGGACGCGCCGGACGAGGAGTGGATTGCGCTGGTCGGACGGAAGGGCTGGGTGGCGATCACGAAGGACAAGAACGTCCGCTACCGAGCTGCTGAGCTCGATGCCATCAGGAGGCATTACGCGCGCGTCATCGTAGTCCGAATGAAGAACGCGACGGGGTCGGACATCGCCGAGCTGCTGGTGAAGGGAAGACTCCGAATCGCCCGCTTCGCCGCGAGGACGCCCGCTCCATTCGTGGCAGGCATCCTTGGGGGCGGGACGGTGAAAGCCTACGAGAACATCTGAGGCCTCCGCCTCATCAACTCGCCCGCCGCGGCCGCTCATAGCCGTAATGGACGGCGAGCATGCCGAGCGCCGAGATCAGGATCCCGCTGGCCTCGCTCGGCCGGACTGGCTTGTTGTTCCAACCCTGCTGCATGGCCCACTCTCGCAAGGACGACTGCAGACCCACGACATGCCAGACGCAGCTGCCGCCGGGACTCGCCATGCCGCCGAGGGCAGAGAGCGCATCATGCACGCGGTCGCGTGCCGCGATCTGGCGGACGGTGAGATCGTCGTTCCAGGTCATCTTCTCGCCGCGCAGCCGCCTCACGCGAACGATCGAGGCGGTGGCCGTGGTGTCGTAGGCGGCGATGGTGAAGTGGGCCTGGAAGTCGCGGGCCGCCTGATGCATGGCACGCGTGATGGTGCCCGCCTTGCGCATGCGCGCCAGGGTGTCGACGGTGCGGACAAGGGTGACCGGCCGGCCCTCGGGGTCTGCCACGCGCACCGTCTGAGAACGGCGGTGACAAATTAGTCCACGGAAGCGGCGGGATTTCCCAGCCGCGGGCGGAGTAAAACTCTGCCACCTGTAGCCTTCGATCTTTTTTGAGATGGAAGGCGGGAGGATGTACACCGTGGACCTATATCTGCGCGTTCGGCTGGCCTGCCATGTTGATGGTCTGAGCCAGCGAGAGGCGGCAAGTCGGTTTGGCATTGCGCGCGAGACGGTGAGGAAGATGCTGCGGCATTCGGAACCGCCGGGATATCGGCGACGCCAGCCACCGAAACGCCCGAAACTGGCCCCCTTCACGGATATCATCGACCGTATTCTGGAGGAGGACCGAACGGTTCACCGTAAGCAGCACCACACGGCGAAGCGTATATTCGAGCGCCTTCGCGACGAACATGGCTTCACGGGCAAAGAGACCATCGTGAAGGATTACGTTCGGGAACGGCGCCTTCGTCGGCGTGAGATGTTTGTGCCGTTGTCACATCCTCCGGGCCATGCTCAAGCGGACTTTGGCGAGGCGGATGCGATCATCGCCGGCGTCAAGTATCGGGCGCATTTTTTCGTCATGACACTTCCCCACAGCGATGCCTGCTTCGTTGCGGCCTACCCGGCGGCGACGACGGAGGCCTGGCTGGACGGGCACAACAGAGCCTTTGTTTTTTTCGGCGGCGTTCCCCAATCGATTCTTTACGACAACGACAAGTGTCTGGTGTCGCGCATCTTGTCAGATGGCACGCGGCAACGAACGCGGCCGTTCAGCGGGCTGCAGTCCCATTACCTCTTCGAGGACCGCTACGGCCGTCCCGGCAAGGGTAACGACAAAGGCAATGTGGAGGGGGTGGTCGGCTATGCCCGGCGGAACTTCATGACGCCGCTTCCCCGGTTCGCGAGCTGGGACGCCTTCAATGGCCACCTGGAAGAGCAATGCCGCAACCGGCAAGGCAACGTCCTGCGCGGCCACCGCGAGAGCATCGGCGAACGGTTTGTGCGTGACCGCGAAGCGTTGAAGAGGCCACTGCCGGCACCGTTCGACGCGTGCGACAAGCAGGGCACGCGGGTCAACTCGCTGTCCCTGGTGCGCTACCGGACGAATGACTATTCCGTGCCCGTCGCCTACGGCCATCAGGAAGTCTGGATCCGTGGCTATGTCCACGAGGTGGTTATCGGTTGCGGCGCCGGGATCATTGCCCGACACCCCCGTTCCTACGACCGGGAAGATATGGTCTTCGATCCGATCCACTACCTGCCTTTGCTGGAGCACAAGATCGGCGCCCTGGATCAGGCCGCGCCGCTAGCCGGATGGGAACTGCCTGATGCCTTCCCAACCCTGCGCCGTCTCCTGGAGGCGCGCATGGGCAAGGCCGGCAAGCGGGAATACGTCCAGGTCCTTCGGCTTCTGGAGACCTTCGATCTCGAGGTGCTTCACGGCGCGGTGAAGGACGCCCTGCGCCTGGGTGCGATCGGCTACGACGCCGTCAAACACCTTGTGCTGTGCCGTATCGAGCGACGCCCGCCCAAACTCGACCTGGATATCTATCCCTACCTGCCTCGGGCCAACGTGGCGACCACGGCCGCCGCCAGTTATATGAGCTTGTTGGGTGGAGGCGCGTCATGACCGATACGCCGCAAGTGTTGCTGGCCCATCACCTCAAGACCCTGAAACTGCCGACGTTCCTGCGCGAATACGACAAGCTGGCCCGCCAATGCGCCACCGAGGGCGCCGACCATGTGCGGTATCTTGTCCGTCTGACCGAGTTGGAACTGATCGACCGTGAGCGCCGCATGGTCGAGCGGCGGATCAGACAGGCCAGGTTCCCCGCCGTCAAAAGCCTCGACAGCTTCGACTTCAAGGCCATCGCATCGCTCAACAAGATGCTGGTTCTGGAGTTGGCGCGATGCGAATACGTCGAGCGTCGTGAGAATATCATCGCGCTCGGCAACAGCGGAACCGGCAAGACCCATATCGCCCTCGGTCTCGGTCTGGCGGCCTGCCAAAAGGGGCTCTCCGTCGGCTTCCTCACGGCCGCTGCCCTGGTTCATGAACTGATGGAGGCCAGGGATGAAAAACGCCTGTTGCGCCTGCAGAAGCAACTGGCAAAGTATCACCTTCTGATCATCGACGAACTCGGCTTCGTGCCGCTCTCGAAGACCGGCGCCGAGCTGCTGTTCGAAGTCTTCAGCCAGCGCTACGAGCGGGGCTCGATCCTGGTGACCTCCAACTTGCCGTTCGATGAGTGGACGGAGATATTCGGCTCGGAACGCCTGACCGGGGCTTTGCTGGACCGCCTCACCCACCATGTCCATATCCTGGAAATGAACGGCGAGAGCTATCGTCTCAACCAAAGCCAAAAACGGCGGAAATTCCCCAAAATACCTGCTTAACCGCCGGTGCAATGGTTGACCCGGTGGGTCCACAGGAACCTCCCACGCTGCTTCGCTCCGCGTAACGCAAGCGCTACACGAAGCAGCGCGGGTCCCTCCTATGGACTACCGGGACAACCCCCCAACACCGCGTACCGCATAACGTTAAGTGGACTAGTTTTACTCCGCCCGGGTGGACTAATTTTGCTCCGCCGTTGACATAACGCTCCCGGTTGACGATCGTCATCGCGCCCCCGCAGGCGCCGCACTTCACCAGGCCACTCAGCAGTCGTTTCCTGGTTTGGCGCTTGTTCCCCGTTTGTGAGGAGTACCGTGCCCTGAGGGCCTGAACGGCCCCCCAGAGGCTGTCGTCAATGATCCGAAGATGCGCGACCTCGGTCTTGATCCATTGGCTTTCGGGATTGGGACGGGCAACGCGCTTGCCGGTCTCCGGATCCTTGACGAAGCGCTGCCGGTTGTAGGTGATCCTGCCCTGATAGAGCTCATTGTTCAGAATGCCGTTTCTGCGCTGCCGACTGCCGTTGATCGTCGAAGCATTCCACAGCCCGCCTCTCGGCCCGGTGATGCCCTCGGCATTGAGACCACGGGCGATCCGGCGGGGTGAGATACCGGCAGCATACTGGAGTGCGCCCCTGAGGGTGGACAGGTTGCACGTTTGGAATTGACCGGGAATGCTGGGCTTTCAGAGGATGGAAGCCATGGCCAAGCACCGAACCTACAGTATTGAGTTCAAGCGACAGGTTGCTCAGGAATATCTCGGAGGCGAGACCCTTCACGGGCTGGCCAGGCGCCACGACGTCTCGCGCAACCTGATCCGCATCTGGGTGTCGAAGCTCGAAGCCGGCGCGTTTGACGAAGACGTGGAGGCCGCCGGCCTTCTCCAGGAATTTGAGGCGAAGATCTCTGCCCTTGAGCGCCTGGTAGGCCGGCAGGCGCTGGAGATCGAGTTTCTAAAAGGGGCACTCAAGAGCGCACCACGGCCGAGAAGCGCGACTACGTCCGTGATTGCCGGCCCCGTGGGCTCACCATCGCGCGAGGATGTCGTCTGATGGGCCTGCCGCGCTCCACCTACTACGATACGCCGGCGACCGAGGCCGACACCGAGATCGTCGCCCGCATCACGGCGATCTGCGAAGAGTTTGAGGCTTACGGCTATCGACGTGTCGGGGCCGAGCTACGCCATCAGGGGATCGTCGTCAACGGTAAGAAGATCCGCCGTCTGATGCGCCAGCACGACCTACAGCCCAAGCGTCGCAGGCGTTTCATCGCCACAACCGGCAGCGATCACGATAGTCCGATCTTCTCCAACCGCGCCAAGGACGTTACGGCCGACAGGCCGAACCAGCTCTGGGTCGCAGACATCACCTACGTCGCGATCGCCGTTGGCTTCGTTTATGCCGCCGTCATCCTCGATGCGTGGTCACGCCGCGTCGTTGGTTATGCCATCAGCCGCTCGATCGATACGCGGCTCACCTTGGCAGCGCTCAAGGCCGCTGTCCGGTCACGACAGCCGCCAAGGGGCTGTATCCACCATTCGGATCGCGGATCACAATACGCAGCGGCAGACTATCGCAAGCTGCTCGCCAAACATGGGCTGATCGGCTCGATGAGCCGGCGTGGCAACCCTTACGAGAACGCTATGGCTGAGAGTTTCATGAAGACGCTCAAGGTCGAAGCAGTCTATCTCATGGAATACGAGACTTTCGACGACGTTACCGCAGACCTTCCCAGATTCATCGATGAGGTCTACAACTCACGACGTCTCCACTCCGCGCTCGGATATCTGAGCCCGGTACAGTTCGAGGATCAACATGCCCGGCATACGGTCAAGGCCGCCGAGTGATCCTGTCCGGACATAGGGGCGCACTCCATACTCGGCGAAGATTCGCCGCACGATTTCCGCCTGGCTCCGGTCAATCTCACGTTCACCAGTGGAGACGGACCCGTCTTCAAGCAGACGACGGACGATTCTGTAGCCATAGCTGTTGCCACCCGGGATTTTCCCTGCTTCGACCCGGCCGCGCTGTCCACGCCGGGTCTTGGCCGCCAGGTCCTTGAGGAACAGCGCGTTCATGGTCCCCTTGAGACCGACGTGGAGCTCGTTGATCTCGCCCTCGGCCAATGTCAGCAGGCAAACCTCCGCATGCTGCAGGCGTTTGAAGATCGCGGCGGTGTCTTCCTGGTCACGGCTGACGCGGTCGAGAGCTTCCGCGATGACGACATCGATTCCGCCCTGCTGCACCGCGTCAAGAAGTGATCGCATCCCCGGTCGATTGTTGAGGCTGCCGCCACTGATCGCGTGATCCGCGAAGATTTGCTGGACCGACATCCCCTCCTGTTCCGTACGTTCCCGGCAAAGACGCACCTGATCATCGGTCGATGCCTCCGACTGAAGGTCCGAGGAGTATCGGGCATAGATGACAGCTCTCTTCATTGTGGACTTCTCTGGCGTTGCTCGACCACTTCGAGCAGAACTCGCTGTGCATCGATCATCTGAGACTGGATGTAGTGCTTATCCGTCGTCTTCAGGCTCGTGTTGTTAAGCAATCGCGCCGAGACCAGCACGTTGTCGGGGTGATCGACGGCAACGGCGGTCGCAACGATATCCCGGAACAGATGAGGGTTGATGCGGCGCCCCAGAAGGGTCCCGGTCAGGTCGCATACATGGCAATAGATGGTCTGCCCCGCCATGGGGCCGCGCCTGATGGCGATCCACAGCCGATCAGAGGCTCGGCCGTCGAGGAGAAGCGGTCGGAACTGCCCGATATAGCGGTCGAGATAGGGCGTCAGCAGTTCTGGAAGTTCGAACGAGAGGGGTTGTCGTTCCTTGGTATCCTCAGCCGTGAAGCGACAGGCATAGGTGGTGTCCCGCCTCTCGATCGAACGGCCGATCTCCAATTGGGCCAGGTTCTTCAACCGGATCGGGCGTGTAGTAAGGAACGCGATGATGAGCAGGTTTCGGTAACGGAAGGCCTGAATCTTGTCATTGGCGAGCTGGATCTCGTCGATCATGTCGAGATTGGAGAGCGCTGCATCCAGGGCAATCTTCGGGTGGACCAACCGGGCATGTTTGTTGCGGCGAGGAACCTCACGTGCCCGCAGGGTCGCGACGAGCTCGCGAAGCAAGCTCAGATCTTCGCCGGGCTCCATGATGCGGATGACCTCGTGAAGGTCGCTCACCCGTGAGGAAATTGTCACGGATGACAGGTCCTGCGCACCGAGCCAGTCGACATAGCCCTCAAGGATCGCCTGGTTGATCCGCTGTGAGGGGACGACGTCATCCGTGAGGGCGTCAATGGTCGTCAGGTAACAGGCGAACTTTCCATATCCCTTGATGACCCCCTTCAACGTCACCGGCGCCCAGTGGGCTGCGGGTCCGCTCTCCTCGAACAGTCCCCCCTCGCGGGTCGCTTGTTCAAGCAGTTGCCGATCAATCGCGGGCAGTTCATCGTAACTCAGCGAGCTGCGCTGTTTCCTGGTCATGGCGATCGACCGCGGAAGGCCGCCGGGTTGTGCGGGTTCATGAAGGGCAGGTCGGCCCGATTCGAGGAGACGTGCGGATCCGATGCGGTCGCTCCGCCCAACGAACGGCCCAGAACGTTCTTGTCATAGAAGGCGAACGCGGACCGGAGCTCCGTCCCCGCGTAATTCTCGTACGTCACACTGTGGCTCCTGTGTCCCAGCAACTTGCGGACGAGTTCGTAATAGCCGGGATGGGCATCCAGGATCAGCTTGGCCACGACGTGGCGGAACTGATGCGGTGTCAGGCGGATGCCCGTCTGCCGGAACAGGGTTTCTTTGATCTGTCCCCTTACAGCGGTTTCGTCTTTCGGGCGGTTGTAGCGGCCCGGGAACAGATAGGGGTTGGAGCCGGGCAGGAACAGGGATCTCCAGTGCTCTATGTAATCGTCGATCCGCTGCGCGACTCTGGGCGGCAGGACGTAGTGAAGGGGCTCAGCGTTCTTCGACTCCCCCGCGGGAGGCCGTGGCGGGCGGATATGGCGGTATTTTCGTTCTGCTCACGCCCACCGGGGCCATGCTGGTGGCACGGGGGGGCTCGCAAAGCGGCCAGACGGCTTTCGCCGCCGCATTCCTCATCTGGGAGTGAGAGCCGGAAAAAGCCACTTAATCAACGGGCTGCTAAGCCGGGTGGGTAGGCATGAGACCTGACTACGTAGACTTTCATACGCACCTGGACCTTTACCCGGACTTGCCGGCGGCGATAGCAGCCTGCGACCGGCGGCGCACGGCGACTTTGACGGTAACGACGACCCCTAAGGCGTTTGAGAGAAATCGTGAATTTGCCCACGTTAGCGAGTTCGTCCGTGTAGGGCTCGGCCTGCACCCACAGCTCGTCGCGGAGCGATCCGGGGAGATTGCGCTGTTCAAGAGGCTGCTTCCGCAGTCCCGATATGTGGGTGAGGTGGGGCTTGATGCCGGGCCACGCCACTATTGCTCGCTTGAAATCCAGAAATCGATCTTCGAGCGCATTCTCCAGCTATGTGCTGACGAAGGGGAGAAGATTCTCAGCATACATAGTGTACGGGCAACAAAAGCGGTACTCGATCTGTTGGAAAAGCATTTGCCGCCGCATCAGGGATCGGTCGTCCTCCATTGGTTCACGGGTAACGTTGGCGAAGTTCGTCGTGCTGCCGCGCTCGGATGCTATTTTTCGGTGAACGAACGGATGTTGGCTTCGCCTAACGCTCGACGCATCTTGCGCGAGATGCCGGAGGACCGACTATTGACCGAGACCGACGGACCCTTCGTCGAACGTGATGGCCAGCCGATTTCGGCGGGTGATGTGTTGCGCGCAGTGGAGGAAATTGCGATTTTAAAGGGGCGTAGAGTTCCCGAAGTTCAATCTCAAATCATCGAAAATCTACGAAACCTGACGATACGCCACGCTCAAAATCAGTAGCGTAATCGAAATTTTGTGTTCTTCACCAGGGCAACAGGCACCCGGTTATCACCGCGACAGCGATAGCCGCCAGAAACCCCCACTGCACCCCTCGCGCGGCGGCGTTGAGCAGGAATGCCTGATCCGGCAAATCGATCTGAGAACGGCGGAGCAATAATCCCCCACTGAAGCGGCCGGTCGATCCGGCTGCGGCGGGCCAAAATAAGACCGTCTATTGGAGTGCGCCCCTGAGGGTGGACAGGTTGCACGTTTGGAATTGGCCGGGAACGCTGGGCTTTCAGAGGATGGAAGCCATGGCCAAGCACCGAACCTACAGTATTGAGTTCAAGCGACAGGTTGCTCAGGAATATCTCGGAGGCGAGACCCTTCACGGGCTGGCCAGGCGCCACGACGTCTCGCGCAACCTGATCCGCATCTGGGTGTCGAAGCTCGAAGCCGGCGCGTTTGACGAAGACGTGGAGGCCGCCGGCCTTCTCCAGGAATTTGAGGCGAAGATCTCTGCCCTTGAGCGCCTGGTAGGCCGGCAGGCGCTGGAGATCGAGTTTCTAAAAGGGGCACTCAAGAGCGCACCACGGCCGAGAAGCGCGACTACGTCCGTGATTGCCGGCCCCGTGGGCTCACCATCGCGCGAGGATGTCGTCTGATGGGCCTGCCGCGCTCCACCTACTACGATACGCCGGCGACCGAGGCCGACACCGAGATCGTCGCCCGCATCACGGCGATCTGCGAAGAGTTTGAGGCTTACGGCTATCGACGTGTCGGGGCCGAGCTACGCCATCAGGGGATCGTCGTCAACGGTAAGAAGATCCGCCGTCTGATGCGCCAGCACGACCTACAGCCCAAGCGTCGCAGGCGTTTCATCGCCACAACCGGCAGCGATCACGATAGTCCGATCTTCTCCAACCGCGCCAAGGACGTTACGGCCGACAGGCCGAACCAGCTCTGGGTCGCAGACATCACCTACGTCGCGATCGCCGTTGGCTTCGTTTATGCCGCCGTCATCCTCGATGCGTGGTCACGCCGCGTCGTTGGTTATGCCATCAGCCGCTCGATCGATACGCGGCTCACCTTGGCAGCGCTCAAGGCCGCTGTCCGGTCACGACAGCCGCCAAGGGGCTGTATCCACCATTCAGATCGAGGATCGCAATGCGAGTTCAATCGGTCGTCGCAACACTCTGGCATAGGAGGTTGCTATGACGGTACGCAGACGGCGGTCGGATCGGTCTGGACGGAGCAAGTTGCATTCGCCAGGTCGACCGGACTCGGCACGGCGTGAGGAGCTTGTTCGGTTCTGGGCAGCGATTGCGACGGGGCGTTCGAGCGAGGACGCGGCCCGAGATGCCGGTGTATCCCCTCCGGTAGGCTCGAGGTGGTTCCGGAGGTCGGGCGGATGTCCGTCATCAAAACAAATGGGACTGTTGAGCGTGTTTCATAGGGAGGATCTGGCTCATCTTTGTTTGATGTTAAGCCGCTTGGCTTTGATGGTTCAAGCGGCGGTTTTGGGTGGTCAGTTTTTTGATCTTTTTTTCTCTTTTCGATGATGGCGGTGTGGCGTCCAAAGTAGGCGTCGGCTGGAGTTACGTTGCCGATGCTCTCGTGGTAGCGTTGGTTGTTGTAGTGATCGACGAAGGCGCTGATCTGGTTTTCGAGATCACCGGGTAGATAATAATTTTCAAGCAGGATCCGGTTCTTCAGCGTTTGATGCCAGCGCTCGATCTTGCCCTGGGTTTGCGGGTGATACGGTGCGCCCCGAACGTGATCCATACCGTGGTCCTCGAGCCATTCAGCCAGATCGCCGGAGATATAGGACGAGCCGTTGTCGCTGAGCAGCTTCGGCTTGTGGACGACATTGGCGCGATTGCAGCCTGAGGCTTCTAGCGCCAACTTCAGTGTTGCCGTCACATCGTCCGCCGTCATGTTGGTGCAGAGCTTCCAAGCAATGATGTAGCGGGAATAGTCGTCCAGGATGGTCGACAGGTAAAACCAGCCCCAGCCGATGACCTTGAGATAGGTGAAGTCGGTCTGCCACAGCTGGTTCGGCGCCGTGGTCTTGTCGCGGAACTCATCGGCTGCCTTGATGACCACGAAAGCGGGGCTTGTGATCAGGTCGTGGGCCTTGAGAAGCCGGTAAACCGAGGCTTCCGAGACAAAGTAGCCCCTGGTGTCCGTAAACCTGACGGCCAGTTCCCGGGGCGACAGTTGCGTCTCCTCCAGGGCAAGATCGATGATCTGCCCCCGGACATCATCCGGGATCCGGTTCCACACCCGGCCTGGGCTGCTGTTGCGATCCTCAAGACCGGCGTCGCCAAAGGCCAGAAAGCGATCGTACCAGCGATAAAAGGTGGTCTTCGGAATGCCCAGCTTGTCCAAAGTGGACCCGACGCCCAGGTGGGACTGCTCGACCAGGCGGATGATCTCCAGCTTCTCGGATGCGGGATACCTCATTCCTCGTCTCCCCCATGCCCGATCATGTTTTTTTTGAGAAGCCGGTTCTCCAGCGAAAGTTCGGCGACCAACTCCTTCAAGTCGCGCATCTCCTGGCGCAGGCCTTTAACCTCGCCCGAGGTCGCTTGGCGCCCGGTGTCGCCGGCGAGCCGCTTCTTGCCCGCTTCCAAAAACTCTTTCGACCAGCTGTAATACAGACCCTCGGCGATGCCCTCGCGGCGGCACAAGGCGGCGATGCTCTCCTCGCCGCGCAGGCCCGACACCACGATCCGGGTCTTCTCCTCAGCCGTATACTGCTTGGTTGTCTTGCGGCGAATATCCCGAACCGTTCCATCCGCCGGGTCGTTCTTGCTCATTGATTTCTGTCTCATCTTCGTTCCCTTCGGTCACTACGATGAGCCAGAAATCCTCCATCATGCAATTACCTCAATTTGTCCCAAAGGCGCTGACGTCAGACACTTGATCCAGGGCAGGATCAGGAACCTCGGGTTGTCGACCACGAAGGGAAGGTTCTTCTCGCGCTTCTGCCGTGTCCATCCGATGAAGTTGTCGCGCGGGGCGGGCTTCCACGCGGCGGTGGAGAAGCCGAGCATGGCGAGTGGCCAGCCGTTTCGGTCATGGACGGCATAGCGCCTCTGGGCGCCGACCAGGGTCTTGTATCCGAGATAGTGGTAGCGGGCGACGAACTCGTTCCGGAGCTTGCTCTCCCGGGTGCCGCGCACGACGGGGCGCAGGTCGAGCGGGCGGACCTCGTCGAGGGTCGTCGGGGCCGGGAACAGCGGCGGTTCGGTGTCCGGCCCGAAGACGATCGACCCGGGCCGGTTCTGCCGTTCCTGCGGCGCCGGCAGGGCGATCAGGCCGTCCCTGTGCATGGCCAGCATGGTGACCCTGGCCATCATGTCCTTGAGGCCGCCGTCGGGCTTGAACCAGCCGATGCGCCGGCAGAACTCCTTCGACAGCATATGGCGGTTGAACGGCGGCGGCCCGGCGATCAGCGCGCGCAGCAGCGCCACTTCCCCGGCGGTGAAGTCGCGGCCGTAATAACGGCACTCGATCGCGCCGGTCACGCCGGCGCCATGAGTTCGCGCCTGCGCTCCTCGCTCATCGACCATGGCAGCCACGGCGACAGGTCGTCCGGTGGTTTGCGATCGTTCTCCGCGCACGCTACGAGCCACGCGTCCAGCCAGCTCAGGATGTCGATGCCATTCATCGAGAGTGTGCCCACCACCGAGTACATGATCGCCGTGAACTTGGCGCCGTCCTCGCTGTCGGAACCGAACGACAGCCTTGGCCCTTTGGCCGGACCTCGTAAGAATCTTTCCGCGCGATTGTTATCCAGAGGCACCTGCGGGCGGTCGACGAAGACGCTCAGCCCTTCGCGATGGTTCAGCAGCGAGCGCAGCGCCTTGCCGCGCGTGACGGTGCGCATCTCCAGCGGGCGGACTTCGTCGAGGGTAGTCGGGGCTGGTGGGCCAGAAGAAGGCGGTCGCCATTGCGGTGCGCAACGGCCTCGGGACGCCGGCGCTGGTCGAAGCTGGACGAGTGGCTGGCGGGTCCAACGGACGGTGCGGAATCGGGCTTCCTCGCCAGTGCCGGAACTCCGCGAGGATCGACATTGACAGGCGCGATGCCATACGGATAACTGGCCGGGCCATGAGCGACACGGACCCTGAACTCGACCGGCTACAGGACGTGCTGAACGCCCTTCCTGCCGAACGGGACGGCATGACCATTGCGGAGCTGGATGGCTATGTAGCCGCTCTGATCGTCTGCCCGGAGATGATCCTGCCCTCCGAATGGCTGCCGGGGGTCTGGGGCGGAGAACACGAATTCGGGGATGTCGCCGAGGCCGAGGCGACGACCGCCGCGGTGATGGGGCATTACAATCGGATCGCCCGGGAACTGGCGGAGCGTCCGGAGGATTACGCACCGGTCATGGAAATCGATCCCAACAGCGGCGAAACCTTGTGGGAACCGTGGATCGACGGCTTCGAACGGGCCATGCGGCTGCGTCCGGATGCGTGGGAGGAGATCGCTCTGAGCGACGACCAGGAGGCGTCGGCGTCGGTCAGCATGATCGTTGCCCTGAACGATTTCTATTACGGCCGGTCGGAGTTGACGGAAGAGGCAGAGGATGAACTCGACCGGATGGCGCCGGGGCTGATCCCGGAATTCGTGCGCAATTTGAACGCCTGGACCAAATCCCGGCAATTCGGGAAGCGCGCGAGAAGCGACACCGCGTCCCATGCCTGGTTCGACCGCGAGGATCCGCCGGCTTTCGGGCGCAAGGTGGGCCGCAACGAGCCCTGCCCATGCGGCTCGGGCCGGAAATACAAGCGCTGCTGCGGTGCGCATTGACCGGGCATTGGCGGCGACGGGATTACAGAATTCGGCCGGCCGGGCATCGCGAACGGGAGGCAATTTGTGACAGTGCCTTGTGTCCCCCGTCAGCGCCTATGAGACAGATTGCGGGTATTGAATAACGGAGGATTTCTGTCTCACCGTAACCGCCAAGGAGTGGAGATGAGGCAGCAATCCGGAACTCGAGAATCGTCGTCTGAGTGGCTTGTCAAGAACATCCGCCGGGTGACCCGCAAGCAATATTCCTCTGAGGAGAAAATCCGGATCGTGCTGGATGGTCTGCGCGGTGAGTTCAGCATTGCCGAGCTGTGCCGGCGTAAGGGTATCGCCGAGAGCCTTTATTACAGCTGGACCAAGGAGTTCCTGGAAGCCGGCAAGCGCCGGCTGGCGGGCAACACGGCGCGTGCGGCAACGAACAGCGAGGTCACGGATCTTCGCCTGGAGGCGCGGCAGCTGAAGGAAGTCGTCGCCGAGTAAGCCCTGGACCTGCGGCTGCTCAAAAAAGCATGATCGCGGATGGGGGAGACGAGAAATGAGATACCCAGCCTCCGAGAAGCTGGAAATCATCCGCCTGGTCGAGCAATCCCGTCTGCCGGTACGTCGAACGCTGGACAAGCTCGGTATCCTGCCGGCAAGATTTTACCGATGGTACGATCGCTATCAAACCGGCGGGTACGAGGGGCTGAAAGACAGACCACCCAGGCCGAAGCAGGAGCTATAGCCGAATCTTGGTGACGGTTTGGGTCAGGCGACGGCTTGAGGTTGTTGCCTGACGGCTTCGATCCCGTCGATGAACTTTACGCCGACGATCGGCTTGGGCAACTGGTTGTGTCCGTCGAGGCGGCGCCAACTGTTCTGTGCCGCCTGGGCGAGTTTGAAGACCATGGCAAGCGCCGTCTTGTTGGAGAGGCATCCCTTGGATCGCACGGTACCCTCCGGCGTCGCGCCGATGATGACCAGCAGGCATTGCGCATCGTCCTCGAGCCGGGCCTGCACATGGATGCCGTCGGCCCAGAAGTAGACATAGTGCCTGGCCGACAGATCCCGCTTCAGCCAGTGCGCGTGCTCGTCCGCCAAAACCTCTGTGAGCCGCGCCACGGTCGAGGCCGACAGGCCGCCGGTGTCCGACCCGAGCAAGGCCGCCAGCGCCTCGGCGAAGTCGCCCGTGGAGATGCCCTTGAGGTAGAGGACGGGGATCAGGACTTCGAAGCTCTTCGAGCGCCGCGCATAACAGCCCGTTGATTAAGCCGGCGCCGTCTGATTCTCTGGTTCCCTGATTTGCAGGGGGATTTGCCGATGGCGATGGGACGGCAGAAGGATGGTCAGGGGGACCTGATGGTGAGCTGGTCGGAGATGCCGCGCTCTCCGGGTCATGTGTTTTATGACCGCTTGCAGTCGGTGCTGATCGCGGGCGGCTTCGACGCCTTTGCCGAGGCGAGCTGCCGGCCTTATTACGCGGTCCGGATGGGCGCGCCCTCGGTGCCGCCCGGGCGCTATTTCCGGATGCACCTGGTGGGCTACTTTGAGGGCATCGACAGCGAGCGCGGTCTGGAGTGGCGCTGCTCGGACTCGCTTTCGCTGCGGGCGTTCCTGCGACTGGGGAGCCGTGATCGGGTACCGGACCATTCCTGGCTGTCACGGAGCCGCACGCGCCTGCCCCATGAAGTCCACGCGGCGGTCTTCGACTGGGTTCTGGTGCTGATCGCCGAGGCGGGGCTGATCAAGGGCGAGCGCATCGGCGTCGATGCCTCGACCATGGAGGCCAACGCGGCGCTGCGGAACATCGTGCGGCGCGACAACGGCGAAGGCTACCGGGAGATGCTGGAGCGCCTGGCCCGGGAAAGCGGCGTCGAGACACCCACGGCCGAGGACCTGGCGCCTCTGGACCGGAAGCGCAAGGGCAAGAAGCTTTCCAACACGGATTGGGTTTCGAAGAGCGACCCCGAGGCCAAGATCGCCAAGATGAAGGACGGCACGACGCATCTGGCCTACAAGCCCGAGCACGCGGTGGATCTGGACACCGGCGCGGTGGTGGCGGCCGAGCTGCACCCGGCCGATGAGGGCGACACCACGACGCTTTCCAAGACCCTGGCGAAGGCCGAGGCAAACCTCGAGGCGGTGGATGCGGCACCGACATCGGAGGACCCGGCCGAATGCGTCGCCGACAAAGGTTATCACTCACGGGCGGTCTTGAGGGCTCTGAACGACAGTCCCTGGAAGACCCGGATCGCGGCGCCCAAGCAGACCGGCTTTTCGCGCTGGCACGGTGATGAGGCGGCGCGGCGCGCGATCACCAATAACCGTGCGCGGCTCAAGTCCGGGGTCGCCCGCGAGGCCTTCAAGCTGCGCGCCGAGATCGTCGAGCGCTGCTTTGCCCACAACCTCGATCGTGGCGGCATGCGACGAACCTGGCTGCGCGGGCGAGAGAATGTGCACAAGCGATACCTGCTCCACGTCGCCGGCCACAATCTATCGTTACTGATGCGCCAGCTCATCGGCGCCGGCACCCCGCGGGAGGCCGTGGCGGGCGGATATGGCGGTATTTTCGTTCTGCTCACGCCCACCGGGGCCATGCTGGTGGCACGGGGGGGCTCGCAAAGCGGCCAGACGGCTTTCGCCGCCGCATTCCTCATCTGGGAGTGAGAGCCGGAAAAAGCCACTTAATCAACGGGCTGTTAGCAGCCCGTTGATTAAGTCGGCGCCGTCTGATTCTCTGGTTCCCTGATTTGCAGGGGGATTTGCCGATGGCGATGGGACGGCAGAAGGATGGTCAGGGGGACCTGATGGTGAGCTGGTCGGAGATGCCGCGCTCTCCGGGTCATGTGTTTTATGACCGCTTGCAGTCGGTGCTGATCGAGGGCGGCTTCGACGCCTTTGCCGAGGCGAGCTGCCGGCCTTATTACGCGGCCCGGATGGGCGCGCCCTCGGTGCCGCCCGGGCGCTATTTCCGGATGCACCTGGTGGGCTACTTTGAGGGCATCGACAGCGAGCGCGGTCTGGAGTGGCGCTGCTCGGACTCGCTTTCGCTGCGGGCGTTCCTGCGACTGGGGAGCCGTGATCGGGTACCGGACCATTCCTGGCTGTCACGGAGCCGCACGCGCCTGCCCCATGAAGTCCACGCGGCGGTCTTCGACTGGGTTCTGGTGCTGATCGCCGAGGCGGGGCTGATCAAGGGCGAGCGCATCGGCGTCGATGCCTCGACCATGGAGGCCAACGCGGCGCTGCGGAACATCGTGCGGCGCGACAACGGCGAAGGCTACCGGGAGATGCTGGAGCGCCTGGCCCGGGAAAGCGGGGTCGAGACACCCACGGCCGAGGACCTGGCGCGTCTGGACCGGAAGCGCAAGGGCAAGAAGCTTTCCAACACGGATTGGGTTTCGAAGAGCGACCCCGAGGCCAAGATCGCCAAGATGAAGGACGGCACGACGCATCTGGCCTACAAGCCCGAGCACGCGGTGGATCTGGACACCGGCGCGGTGGTGGCGGCCGAGCTGCACCCGGCCGATGAGGGCGACACCACGACGCTTTCCAAGACCCTGGCGAAGGCCGAGGCAAACCTCGAGGCGGTGGATGCGGCACCGACATCGGAGGACCCGGCCGAATGCGTCGCCGACAAAGGTTATCACTCACGGGCGGTCTTGAGGGCTCTGAACGACAGTCCCTGGAAGACCCGGATCGCGGCGCCCAAGCAGACCGGCTTTTCGCGCTGGCACGGTGATGAGGCGGCGCGGCGCGCGGTCACCAATAACCGTGCGCGGCTCAAGTCCGGGGTCGCCCGCGAGGCCTTCAAGCTGCGCGCCGAGATCGTCGAGCGCTGCTTTGCCCACAACCTCGATCGTGGCGGCATGCGACGAACCTGGCTGCGCGGGCGAGAGAATGTGCACAAGCGATACCTGCTCCACGTCGCCGGCCACAATCTATCGTTACTGATGCGCCAGCTCATCGGCGCCGGCACCCCGCGGGAGGCCGTGGCGGGCGGATATGGCGGTATTTTCGTTCTGCTCACGCCCACCGGGGCCATGCTGGTGGCACGGGGGGGCTCGCAAAGCGGCCAGACGGCTTTCGCCGCCGCATTCCTCATCTGGGAGTGAGAGCCGGAAAAAGCCACTTAATCAACGGGCTGTTAGGGCGCGGCGCGCGGGAACCTTCGGCGATGCAGCCAGAGCCCGATAACGAGCACCACCGCGGCCGGCACGAGCACGAGATCGCCGATACGGCCATAGAGTGGCGGCCGGACCAGCGCTTGGGGTAGGGCACCATCGAGCACGCCGGCCCGACCGAGACCGAGACGGGCGAGAGTGCGGCCATAGGGATCGACGATCGCCGAAATCCCGGTATTGGCCACCCGCACCAGGGGCACGCCCTCTTCCACCGCGCGGACGCGGGCCATCGCGAGATGCTGATAGGGGCCCGAACTCACGCCGAACCAGGCGTCGTTGGTGAGGTTGAGAAGCCAACTCGCGCGCGGCCCCGGCGCACGCGATACGGCGGCGAAGATCACCTCATAGCAGATCAGGGGCGCAACGGCGGGGAGGCCGTCCAGGACCAGCGTCCGGGGTCCGGGACCGGCAGAGAAATCGAGCGGCCCGGGTGTGACTTTTTCGACGCCGAGCCAGCGCAGGAGACCGCGCAGCGGCACATACTCACCGAACGGCACGAGATGGGCCTTGTCATAGGCCTCGACAATGCGCCCGCGATGGTCGATCGCCAGGACGCTGTTCCAGACGCGGATCGGGTCCACGCCCTCCGGGCTAAGACGCCGGGCGCCCGCGAGCACCAAGCCATCCGGCGCCACCAGCGCACCGATCATGCGCGCCCGCGCCGGCTCGCGGGAAACGAAGTAAGGGATGGCCGCCTCGGGCCAGATGATGTGAGTGATGCGATCGTGCCCGGGGGCCGAGCTCATCCGGAGGAGGCGCGCGAAGTGGGCCTCCCGCAAATCGGGGCGCCACTTGTCGGCCTGCGCGACGTTGGGTTGGACAAGACGAAGCTGCACGCCGGGCATCGTTTCGTCTGCGGCGCCGGCGAGGCGCAGATGCCCGCCGCCCCACACGGCGAGCAGGACAACAAGGCCTGCCAGCAGCGGGCGCCAGCGCGCCGGTGGCGTTCGTCCACGATCCATCAAGAGGACGGGGAGCGCAGCCAGAACAACGGTGAGAAAGCTGAGCCCGTGGATCCCGGCAAGCGCGGCGAGCTGGGTCATGCCGTCGAAGGCAGTCCAGGTATAACCGACCAGATTCCAGGGAAAGCCGGTCAACAGGAAACCCCGCAACCATTCGGCCGCCGTCCACGCGAGCGCCAGGCCGAAGACTAACCCCAGACCGCCGAGGCGCGTCCGCCAGATCGCCCAACCGGCGATCGCGGGAAATAAAGCGAGCCCCGCCGGTAGGCCGAGGACGGCCAAGGGCGCGAGTGCAGCGAAGCGTTCGGCATCGACGAGGAAGGCATGGCCCACCCAATAGAGCCCGGCGACGAAGAAACCGAAGCCAAACCACCAACCCGCGGCCAAGGCCGCGCGCGCGCGCGTGCTCGCGGCAACCAGCCACGCCCAGCCGGGAAACGAAATCAGCAGGACCGGGACCAGATGGAGCGGCGCCAGGGCCGCCGCCGCGAGAGCGCCCAGTACGAACGCCGTCGCGTACCGCTGAACGCCCCGGCGGGTGGCGAGCCATTCGGCGATGGCCATCACGGTTGGGGACGGCGTGGCTTGCGGCAGCGCCAGCGCGGGCGGCTAACGGTTGGCGTTGGCCGCTCTGACAGGCGCGTTCTGAATCCGCAACCGCTTGATGCGACGGGCGTCCGCCTCAATGATCTCGAACTCCAGCCCGTCCGGGTGCGCGACCCGCTCGCCCGCCTTGGGCACCCGGCCGGCCAGCGAGGCCACGAGCCCGCCCACGCTATCGATGTCCTCGTCGCGGTCCTCGGCCATCAGAGCAATGCCGAGCTTGGCCTCGAGATCGACGATTGGCGTCCGGGCGTCCGCCTCGAGCGTGCCGTCGGGGCGCTCGATCAGCAACGGCTCTTCGGCCTGATCGTACTCATCCTCGATCTCGCCGACGATCTCCTCGACCAGATCCTCGATGGTGGCGAGGCCGTCGGTGCCGCCATACTCGTCGACCACGATGGCCATGTGGATGCGGCTGTCGCGCATCTTGGACAAGAGATTGCTTGCCGACACCGAAGACGGCACGAACAGGACATCCCGGGCCAGGCTTTTGAGATCGAAGGCGTTGGCCCGCCGGTCGAGGATCGCCAGATCCTTGACATGCACCATACCGATCACGTCGTCGAGGGTGCCACGGTAGACCGGCATGCGGGAGTGGAAGCCCTGGCGCACCCGCTCGATGACCTCTTCCATCGTCGCCTCAACGGCGATCGCGACAATATTGGCGCGCGGGACCATGACGTCGCCCACCTCGACCTCCCGGAGCTTGGCGATGTTCCGCAACATCAGGCGCTCGTCGGGGTTGACCGGCTGCTCCGCTTCCGCCTGGTCGTCGATCAACTCCTCGATGCTCTCGCGCAACGAGGTGTCCTCGGTGCGCAGGCCGCCCAGGCCGCGCAACCAACCAAACAGGGCTTTGGAAAGCGAGGTTGTGGAGTTGGCCCCGTTGCCACGGGGCGGTCTACTGGATGGGTCGCTCATGTCGCTCATCGGCCGCCCGCCGATTCCGCCGCCGCACCGGGCGATAGGGATCCTCGATCGCGAGCGTGGCCAATATCGTTGCCTCCAGACGTTCCATGATCACGGCCTCGGCATCGGTATGATGATCATAACCAAATAGATGCAACACCCCATGAACCACGAGATGGGCCAGATGATCGCCGAGCGGCTTGCCTTGCTCGGCCGCCTCCGCGACGACCGTCTCATGGGCCAGGACCACGTCGCCGAGCAGCCGCGGCGGATCATCGGGGGCTGATGTTGGCCCAGCCACCGCCGGGCCCTTTGCGCTCCCTGGCGTGCCGGGAAAGGCGAGAACGTTGGTCGCGCTGTCCTCGCCGCGATAATCCCGATTGAGGCCGCGAACGAATGCGTCATCGGCGAGAACGATGCTCACCTCCCCCGCCGGCCCGCATCCGAGCTCGGCCAAAGCCGCCGTAGCGGCCTTCCGACTGAGGGCCGCGCCGCCGGGGAGCGTTTTCCGCCACGTCGGATCGCGGACCATAACCTCGATCACCAGGTGAGTGACGTCGTCCGGTTCATGCTCCATCGTGTCGCCTATCGATCGCCGCCGTGCGCTTGGTAGGCTTGCAACACCCGTGTCACCAAGGGATGGCGCACGATATCGGCGTCGCTGAAATAGACGAAGGCCAGGCCTTCGACGCTTGTGAGCACGTCCACCGCCTCATGAAGGCCCGAGCGCGAGCCGCGCGGCAGATCGACTTGCGTGAGATCGCCGGTCACCGCCATGGCGGAGTTTTCGCCGAGGCGCGTGAGCAGCATCTTCATTTGCACCGGCGTCGTGTTCTGCGCCTCGTCCAGGATGACGAAGGCATTGGACAGTGTCCGCCCGCGCATGAACGCCAGCGGCGCGACTTCGATCTCGCCCGTCTCGAGGCGGCGCAAGGCCTGATCCACCGGCATCATGTCGAAGAGCGCATCGTAAAGCGGCCGAAGATAGGGATCGACCTTCTCGCGCACATCGCCGGGCAGGAAACCCAACCGCTCACCGGCCTCGACCGCCGGGCGTGACAGGACGATCCGCTCGGCCTCGCCATTCAACAGCTTGGCGACCGCCACGGCGACAGCGAGATAGGTCTTGCCGGTCCCCGCCGGGCCGAGGCCAAACACCAGATCGTGGCTTTGCAGCGCCTGCAGATAGGCGGCCTGGTTGGGCGAACGGGGCACGATGTCACGCTTGCGCGTGCGCACCCGGGGGCGGACATCGGCGGTGATGCCGTCCTGCGCCCCGGCCATGCGGATGGCGCCCTCGACATCGCCGGCACCCACCTCGTCACCCCGTTTGAGCCGGTCGTAGAGCTCATCTAGCACCGCCTTGGCCGTGCTCTGCGACAGGGCATCGCCGGTGATCTCGAGGCGATTGCCGCGCGACGAAACCGAGATGTCGAGCCGCTCCTCGAGCAGCGCGAGATGCTGATCGTGCTGGCCAAACAGCGCACCCAGCAGGCGGTTGTCATCGAAATCCATGACCAACGGCCGGGTGCCGCTCTTTGCCGAAACCATCTTCACGGCGACGGTGCCTTCACGATGCGCTGGCCTCCGGGTCCACGCTCGCCGACCGGATAGCGCGGGAGTCGGCCAACCGTGCGGATAGGCTGTTGGGCAGGGCCGCTTCGACATCGACATCGACGATCTCGCCCAGCAAGCGGTCCGGTGCCGCGACGTGAACGGGCTGGAGATAGGGGCTGCGGCCCACCAGTTGACCGCCATGCCGGCCGCGGCCCTCGAACAGGACGGCCAAGCGACGTCCCACACAGGCCGCATTGAAGGCCTTTTGTTGTTCGTCGAGCACGGCCTGGAGCGCGGCCAAGCGGGCCGCCTTGACGGCCTCCGGCACCTGATCCTGGCGCAACGCCGCGGGCGTGCCGGGCCGGGCGCTGTATTTGAAGGAGAACGCCTGCGCATAGCCAATCTCCCGCGCGAGACTGAGAGTTGCGTCAAAATCGGTATCGCTTTCGCCCGGAAACCCGACGATGAAATCGGACGAGAGCGCGATATCGGGTCGCGCTGCGCGTAGCCGATCGACGACGCGACGGTAGTCGTCAGCCCGATGGCGCCGGTTCATGCCGGCCAACACGCGGTCGGACCCCGATTGCACCGGCAGGTGAACGAAGGGCATGAGCACATCGAGCTCGCGGTGGGCGGCAATCAGCTCGGAATCGACATCGCGCGGGTGCGAGGTGGTGTAGCGCAGCCGATCCAGGCCCGCGATCTCCGCCAGGCGGCGCAAGAGGCCGCCGAGCGAGACCACTGCGCCGTCCGGCCCTTCGCCGTGATAGGCATTGACGTTCTGGCCGAGCAGAGTGATCTCGCGCGCGCCCGACCGCACGAGGCGCTCCGCCTCGGTGGTGACCTCGTCCGGCGGTCGCGAGTATTCCGCGCCGCGCGTATAGGGCACCACGCAAAAGGTGCAGAACTTGTCGCACCCCTCCTGCACGGTGAGAAACGCCGTCACACCCTGGGGCTGGCCCTCCTCGGGCAGGTGATCGAACTTCTCGTCGACCGCAAGCTCGGTCTCGATCACGCCGGCGCCGGCATCCGGCGGCAGGTCCGTGAGATCACGCTCGGCGCGCGCCACCATGGCGGGGAGCCGATGGTAGGTCTGCGGCCCGAAGACGATGTCGACATAAGGGGCGCGGCTCAGGATCTCGGCGCCTTCCGCCTGGGCCACGCAGCCGCCCACGGCGATCAGCAGCGGCTGGCGATCCGGCGTGCGCGCGCGTTTGAGCCAGCGCAGCCGGCCGAGCTCGGAATACACCTTCTCGGCCGCCTTTTCTCGGATGTGGCAGGTGTTGAGGATGATCAGATCCGCCTCCGCCGGGGCATCGGTCGAGACGTATCCGAGGGGCGCCATGACATCCGCCATTCGGGCGGAGTCATAGACGTTCATCTGACAGCCGTAAGTTTTGATGAAGAGTTTCTTGGCCAAGGGCCTGGTTGCCGCTAGGGCGCGGGCGGATGCCGCCGGTAACACGCAATCCTCAAGCTGTTGCAAGATAGAGAAACACTAGCAGTTAGCCGCCGCGAGTCAAGGATTCTGGGGAGTTGCGGCGGTTTCGGGCGCGCCGTCGGCAAAGCTGTCGAGCTCGGGGCCCGGCCGCGACCCAACGCCATCGGGCAGGCGGCCCGCGAGCGCCCGGGACAGGCCCTCCTCGACGCGCGCCTGGCAATACTCGGCCAACGCCTTGCGCGAAGGATAGCTCTCTAGCGTAACCGGCGCGTGCAAGACCACCGTGGCGGTCGCCGGGCCCAGCCCGAGAACGCCCCAGATATGGGGCCCGAGTTCCATATCGCCGTACCAGGTGAACAACGGCCGAAGGTGGCGCCCGAGCGGCATGAAATCGAGCCGCGTGTAAGCAACGGAAACCGGTTGCAGGGTGAGCGCGCGGCCCTTGACCGGGCGTTCGGCAACGGCGAACAGCGCGCTCTTGAAGGGCAGCACCCGATTGCCGTCGCTGCTCGTGCCTTCGGGAAACAAGATGAGATTGTCGCCGGCCTCCAGTCGTTCGGTGATCTCATCGCGCTGGTCGGCCGCGCGGCGCGGCACGCGCTCGATGAAGACCGAGCGCTGCAGTTTGGCGAGCAGGCCGAACGCCGGCCATCCCGCCACCTCCTGCTTGGCGATGAACGAGCCTGGTATGACGGTGGAGAGAACCGAAATATCGAGCCAGGACGAGTGGTTGGCGACGAACAGGACGGGCGCGCGCGGCGCGCGGGCTCCCCAGACCTCGACCTCGAGGCCGAGAAGCGCGCAGACACCGCGGTGATAGAGCACCGGCACGTTGACAGCGAGCGGGCGGTAGAGAGTGATTCCGATGAGCTGGGCCGGCAGCAGAATGAACGTCCAGGCCGTTATCGCCACGATCTTAATCAGAGCTAGGGTTACGCGCACCGATCAACACCCCGCGGGTTAGGGTTCGCCTGAGCTGTCTTGCCTTGGTGCTGCGCGTCCCATCGGTAGAGCGACCGCGGAGGGCTTTGGCCCCAGCTAGGCGCCTGCCCGCCCGGGCGCATCACCGATCATTCCGTCTCATGATCTTTGGAGGCGATGGCGACACCATAGAGCTCGAGCCGATGACCAGTCAGCTTGTAGCCCAAACGACGTGCGACGCGACGCTGTAGCTCCTCGATCTCGCCGTCCTGAAACTCGATCACTTGGCCATTCTCGAGGTCGATCAGGTGGTCGTGATGGGCCTCCGGCGCCCGCTCGTAGCGCGCGCGGCCATCGCCGAAATCGTGCCGATCGAGGACCCCAGCGTCTTCAAACAAGCGGACCGTGCGGTAGACCGTGGCGATACTGATTTTGGGTTCGACTTCGACGGCCCGGCGATAGACCTCCTCGACATCGGGGTGGTCCTTCGCTTGTGACAGCACGCGCGCGATGAGACGGCGCTGCGCCGTCATCTTCAAACCCTTCCTAATGCACAGCTGCTCTAGCCCGGCCGTCATGCCCCTGTGCTCCTCGTTAATAATTTGGCATTTCCGGACGCGAAATCAAACCGCTTTCCCGAGCAGGCTCGGGCGGGGTCCGACACCAAGCGCCTGACTTAATGACTGGCGGTGAAGGGGGGTGATTACCGCCGGCGACGTGTCCGCCGCTTCGTGCCAAGACCAATTTTCTTGGCCAACTCGCTGCGTTGGGCAGCGTAGTTCGGCGCCACCATGGGGTAATCGGGCGGCAGGCCCCAGCGCTCTCTATATTCGTCCGGCGTTATATTGTAGCGGGTCTTGAGATGGCGCTTGAGCATCTTCAACTTCTTGCCGTCCTCAAGACAGATAATATAGTCGGGGGTGATCGACTTCTTGATGGGGACCACCGGCTGCGGCCGCGGCGCGGGTGCGGCGGCGGCAGCGTTTCCGACCGATGCGAGCGCGGAATAGACCTGTTGGATCAGTTTGGGAAGCTCGCCGACCGCGACCAGGTTGTTCGCAACGTGCGACGCGACAATATTTGTCGTAAGAGCTAGAAGTTCACTCGATTCGGGTTGATCTACCATTTATGTATAGTCCTCCGCATACTGTTGAAGTTTTGTATATAGATTAGTAGCGTTGAAGCAATAGCAAAGTTCTGCTGTAAGAAATACAGTGCCGCCATGTCAGAACGCGCCGATCACTATCTCGATATCACGTCCTATGTTTGCCCGATAACGTTCGTCAAGACGAAGCTCTTGCTCGAACGAATGAAACCGGGCGAAACCGCGGAAATACGGCTCACTGTCGGCGAGCCGCTGGAAAATGTGCCGCGCTCGGTGATCGAACATGGTCATAGCGTCCTGGAGATCACGGCGGAGATCGCGCCCGACGGCGCGGAGACCGAGGTTCACGTCCTACGCCTGAAGAAAAGGCCCAAGCGCTGATGCTCACCCTGGGCCCGGGGCTGATGCCTGATTTACGCTTGCTACGTCCGCGGCAGGTGGTGCGCCCCGGGCAGGCGGGCGCCGGGTGAACGCAGATAAAGCGGCGCCGGTGGTTGGCCGGTCTTGAAATCCCCGCCCGCCGCGACGTACCGGGCAGCCAGCTCGGCGACCCAGGCGGCGTCCGGCTGGCCGAGCGTCTCGGCGGTGCGCCAGCCCGGATGGTGCTGGCTGAGCGTGCGCCAGATCAGTGGCACGCCGGTCCCGACGGCGAGACCGGTGGCGCGCGGGACAACCGAGAGTATCTCGTCCGTCGCGATGGCGGCCGGATCGGTGAGCGGCGCACCCTGCCAATCGAAGGCTTGGGCGTAGACCTCGCCGCGGCGGGCATCGAGCACGGCGAGGATGGGCTCTGCGTCCCGAATCTCGCTCCGCGCCCCTTCCGCGACCGCGGCCAGCGTGGTCACCCCGACGAGCGGGCGGGCCGCGGCCAGGGCGAGGCCGCGGGCGGCGGCCAGGCCGATGCGCACGCCGGTAAAGGTTCCCGGACCCACCGTCACCGCCAGAAAATCAACATCGCCGTAAGTCTGACCGGCTTCCCGCCGCACCGTTTCGACCATCGGCAGAAGCTGTTCGGCGTGCCCGCGTTCCATCGGTGCGAAGCGCTTGGCGATGACCACGCCGTCCACCCAGAAAGCGGCGGAACAGGCGAGAAGCGCAGTATCGAGGGCAAGAATCCTCATCTTGAGCTCGGGCTCCCGCAGGGTCCCAAAGCCGGGCGGGCCCGGCTCACATCCGGTTGATCTCGCCCAAGAGGCACGCTAAACACCGAAACGGGTAAGACGACGGGGACCAGCACCTGCCGGGAATGCCATGCGATTTCGCTTGTTTCACGCACTTCTGGCGTTCGTTCTCATCGCTGTCGGCTCGATGACCGCGATCGGTTCCGCCGCGGCGTCGGAAAACGGCGCGGTGATCTTCTTGTATCATCGTTTCGGCGAGGACGAATTCCCCTCGACGAGTATCGGTCTCGACAGGTTCGCGGATCACCTCGCCGAGTTTACCAGCGGGCGCTACAATGTCATGTCGCTGCCCGACATCGTGGCGGCGTTCAAGGCCGGGGCCGAGCTGCCCGACCGGACCATCGCCGTCACCATCGATGATGCGTTTCTCTCGGTCTATAGCGAAGCCTGGCCCCGCCTCAGGGCCGCCGGTCTGCCGTTCACGCTGTTCGTCGCCACCGATCCCCTCGATGGCCGCGTTTCCGGCTACATGAGCTGGAATCAACTGCGCGAGATGGCGTCAAGCGGCGTCACCATCGGCCACCACACCACCTCGCACCTCCACATGGCGTTTGCCGATTCGGAACGCGCCGAGCGCGCCGTCGCAAGGGCGAACGAACGCTTTGAGGCGGAGCTTGGCCTTACGCCGACGCTCTTCGCCTATCCTTATGGCGAGTTCAGCCAGACGAACGTGGATCTCGCCAGGAGCGCGGGCTTCGCTGCGGCCTTCGGTCAACACTCGGGCGTCGCGCACCCGGCCCATGACCTCTACACCTTGCCGCGCTTCGCGTTGTCCGACAATTACGGCGGTAAATCCCGCCTCATTCTCGCCGCCAATGCACTCCCCCTGGCGGTCTCGGACCTCACGCCGAGCAACACCGTGCTCGGGCCCAATCCGCCGCCGCTCGGCTTCACCGTTGCCGAAAACATCGAAGGGCTTAGCCGCTTAGCCTGCTACGCGTCCCACGAAGCGGGCCCCGCGCGTATCGAGCGCCTCGGCGAGCGGCGTATCGAAGTGCGCCTGCAAGCCCCATTTCCGGCTGGCCGCGGGCGGGTCAATTGCACGCTCGACGCTGGTGATGGACGCTGGCGCTGGTTTGGCATTCAATTCCTCATCCCCGACGGGGAGGATTGAGATCAACCACCACCCAGACAGGAAGGAGCGCACGTGTACCGCAACAATTCCCTCAAGGCCAAACTCGCCAGCGACCAGAACTGCATCGGCTGCTGGCTCTCGCTCGGCAGTGCGAGTGCGGCCGAGATCGTCGCGCAAGCCGGTTTCGATGCGTTACTCATCGATCACGAGCACGGCCCTCCCGATCTCGCCGTGGCCGTCGATCAGTTGCGGGCGATCTGGCCGAGCGGGGCGACGCTCCTTATGCGCATCGCCGGGCACGGCTCCGCTCATGTCCGCCAGGCGCTCGACATGGGCATCGAAGGGCTCGTCATCCCCGGGGTCGAGAACGCCGCCGACGCCGAAGCGGTGGTCGCCGCGTGCCGCTTTCCGCCGCGCGGCCGGCGCGGCATCTCGAGCACGGTGCGAGCATCGACCTATGGTCTTGGCTTCCGCAATTATCTCGAGACGGCGCACGAGAACCTGCTGATCATGTGCCAGATCGAATCGGCCGGGGCGGTCGAGAACATTGCCGCCATCGCAGCAGTCGACGGGGTCGACGTCTTGTTCATCGGCCCCAACGATCTCTCGGGCAGCATCGGCAAGCCGGCGGCGTTTGATGACCCGGAAGTGAAAGCCCTGTTCGAGCGTGCCGAGCAACGCATCGTGGATTCGGGCAAACCGCTCGGCGGCGTGCCCTATGGCGGCGCAAGTGCGAAGGAGCTATTCGCGCGAGGCTACCGCTTCGTCACGCCAGCCAGCGATTCCGCCCTGTTGCGCGAAGCGGCGCGAGCCGCGGCCGGCACCACGTAAAACGGGGATCCCGGCACCGAGCTGTCCCACGGCGATCGGCTCGATCTTTTGCCAGAGCTCTAGACTTGCGGCGAAGCGTCGAGATCGGTATCGCCGAGCCGCGAACGGTCAAACTCGTCGAGCGCGTTGATGCGGATGATGTCGCGGATGGTCTCGATATAGTCGCCGCCGCGCTCGGAATAGATGTGGAGCGTTCCCGCCAATGCGAAGCCGTCGAGGTAGGTCCGCTGTTGCCGCAGCGCCACGCGCTCGGCGCGAAACTCCTCGTAGGCCCAATGGGTGTTGAGATTCTTCATGTAGGTGACCACCGACTGCTTGAGGCCGCCGAAGATTTTCACCTCGTGGGTCCGCCCGTCGTCGCGCCGTTCCGGCACCAGACCGGTTCCCTGGCGATAGGTGTGCTGGCCGAACACCGCGTTGCCGTCGACGGCAAAGCGCGACGTTCCCCAGCCCGACTCCGCCGCCGATTGCGCTAGGGCGAGGGAGGGAGGAATCATGTCGACGCGCTGAATTAGCGCCTCGAGATCACCGGACCGCACACCATAATTGCGCGCCAGCGCCACCAGCCAGCGCTCCTGCGGGCGGGTCAGATCTTCGCCAAGCCCCTTACGCACCGCCAACGCCAGCAGCCGCCGGCGTTGCGTCAGGATTTCCTCATTCGCCTGCAAGATGAGCGGCAACAGCGCCTTGATGAAGAGCCGCTTGCGCTGGTGGACCGAGTGGACCTCTTGCAAATCACTCGGCAGGCTGGTCAAGAAAACCCGCGGGACCTCCTGGTGGCCACGCCGCACATCATTCAGCGAATAATCCAGCTCGGCGAACTTGCTGACCAAGCTGGCCGCGTCCGTCGCCGCCAAGGTGATGCCCCGGGGCTTTACGTCAGATGCCACGGGCGGCCCAGCCGGCTGCGGCCCGGCAACGCTCAACCCTGCCGCGGCCCAGACATAGAGCACGAGCACGGACATCGCGACGAGGGCGAGCGACAATCGCACGAAGCGGGAATCAATCGGCACCATAAGGATCACCATGTGGACGGAAGCTCAGCTCGATCACGCGACGCCGGGGCAGACTGAGATGTGAAGCCTGCGGCCTCGACAACCGGGTACGCCAAACTCGGGGACAACCCTTGCGAGTAGTCTACAATCGTAAAATGTGTATGATTATAGGATATTGCGAACTAGAACGGCGTACACACTATATATACCAAAGTGCACCCTTGGGGTTAAGCAAATAATACGCTTACGCCAACGCGGAGCGCTCGGCCTGCGTCGCCGTCTCAGACGGTCTCCACGGCCTCGACGGCCTCGACCTCGGGGATGTAGTGCTTGAGCAGGTTCTCGATACCGCTCTTCAAGGTCATGGTGGAACTGGGGCAACCAGAGCACGACCCCTGCATGTGCAAATAGACGATGCCGGAATCGAAGCGGTGGAAAATGATATCGCCGCCGTCCTGGGCCACCGCCGGGCGAACGCGCGTATCGAGCAATTCCTTGATCTGCGCGACGATTTCGGTGTCCTCGCCCTCCTCGTCGCCACCTGACGGCGCTTCCGCCACCTCTTCATCGATCACCGGCAGTCCGGCAGTGAAGTGCTCCATGATGACGCCCAGGATGGGCGGCTTCAAGACGTGCCATTCCGGGCCGCCGCTCGTCACGGTGATGAAATCGGAGCCCAGAAAGACCCCCTCCACGCCGTCGATCGCCAGCAAGCGCGCCGCCAGAGGCGAGCGGGCCGCCGCCTCGGCGTTCGTGAAATCCGCCGTGCCGGAGGGCATGACAGGGGTGCCCGGCAGAAACTTGAGGGTCGCCGGATTGGGCGTCTCTTCAGTCTGGATAAACATCGCCGATCTCCACGTCCGAGTGCACTATCCGAGTAACTATTGATCCGATGTCCCTGGCGTCAAGCGCATTCCCCGAGCGCACGCAGCATACTTGGCCACACCCTTTTGAGCAACAAAGGTTAACAACACTTAACAGCCCGTTGATTAAGTCGGCGCCGTCTGATTCTCTGGTTCCCTGATTTGCAGGGGGATTTGCCGATGGCGATGGGACGGCAGAAGGATGGTCAGGGGGACCTGATGGTGAGCTGGTCGGAGATGCCGCGCTCTCCGGGTCATGTGTTTTATGACCGCTTGCAGTCGGTGCTGATCGCGGGCGGCTTCGACGCCTTTGCCGAGGCGAGCTGCCGGCCTTATTACGCGGCCCGGATGGGCGCGCCCTCGGTGCCGCCCGGGCGCTATTTCCGGATGCACCTGGTGGGCTACTTTGAGGGCATCGACAGCGAGCGCGGTTTGGAGTGGCGCTGCTCGGACTCGCTTTCGCTGCGGGCGTTCCTGCGACTGGGGAGCCGTGATCGGGTACCGGACCATTCCTGGCTGTCACGGAGCCGCACGCGCCTGCCCCATGAAGTCCACGCGGCGGTCTTCGACTGGGTTCTGGTGCTGATCGCCGAGGCGGGGCTGATCAAGGGCGAGCGCATCGGCGTCGATGCCTCGACCATGGAGGCCAACGCGGCGCTGCGGAACATCGTGCGGCGCGACAACGGCGAAGGCTACCGGGAGATGCTGGAGCGCCTGGCCCGGGAAAGCGGGGTCGAGACACCCACGGCCGAGGACCTGGCGCGTCTGGACCGGAAGCGCAAGGGCAAGAAGCTTTCCAACACGGATTGGGTTTCGAAGAGCTACCCCGAGGCCAAGATCACCAAGATGAAGGACGGCACGACGCATCTGGCCTACAAGCCCGAGCACGCGGTGGATCTGGACACCGGCGCGGTGGTGGCGGCCGAGCTGCACCCGGCCGATGAGGGCGACACCACGACGCTTTCCAAGACCCTGGCGAAGGCCGAGGCAAACCTCGAGGCGGTGGATGCGGCACCGACATCGGAGGACCCGGCTGAATGTGTCGCCGACAAAGGTTATCACTCACGGGCGGTCTTGAGGGCTCTGAACGACAGTCCCTGGAAGACCCGGATCGCGGCGCCCAAGCAGACCGGCTTTTCGCGCTGGCACGGTGATGAGGCGGCGCGGCGCGCGGTCACCAATAACCGTGCGCGGCTCAAGTCCGGGGTCGCCCGCGAGGCCTTCAAGCTGCGCGCCGAGATCGTCGAGCGCTGCTTTGCCCACAACCTCGATCGTGGCGGCATGCGACGAACCTGGCTGCGCGGGCGAGAGAATGTGCACAAGCGATACCTGCTCCACGTCGCCGGCCACAATCTATCGTTACTGATGCGCCAGCTCATCGGCGCCGGCACCCCGCGGGAGGCCGTGGCGGGCGGATATGGCGGTATTTTCGTTCTGCTCACGCCCACCGGGGCCATGCTGGTGGCACGGGGGGGCTCGCAAAGCGGCCAGACGGCTTTCGCCGCCGCATTCCTCATCTGGGAGTGAGAGCCGGAAAAAGCCACTTAATCAACGGGCTGTTAAAGCTGATCCGCGCGGCCCGGGCGGACTCCTAAGAACCCGCCCCGCCTTCGCGCATCTCAATCGATAGATACGTGCGTCAAAGTGTGACGACTAGCGCATCGTACCCGAGCCGGTTTCGTTGAGGGCGTAACCTTTGTGCTCCTCACCGTCGTGACGCAAGGTCAGCTTGCAATACCGCTGGCGCATCTGGGTGTCCATGTTCTTGCCGAGCAGTTTGGTCTTCCACAGGCCGATTTCCTCGACCTCGGCCTCGAACGGCTTCCCGTCGATGGTGCCGTAGGCGATGTTGTCGCGGTGATGGGTGTGCTGGTTGTCCGCAGCGAGGACCGTGCCGTCGGCGTAGGCGATCTTGAAGTAATCGTACTTGCCGATGCCGAAGGTCGCATCGGCGCTCCAGATCATGCCCTGACCCTCATCGAACGCGCCCTCGATGAACCGCCAACCCCAGTATTGCGGGTCGAGGTCGAACCAGGCGCGTTTGCAGTAGCCGGGGCCGGTATAGGTCTGCCCTTGCCAGGTAACTTCGCCCTTGAGAAGCGGCTGATGCAGACCGGATCCTTCGCCGGGCGTGGCCCAGCTCGTCGAGACCGGGATGGTCCACTTCATCTCGAGCTCGGGGCTGCCTGATTCCGACAACACCGTGACGGACCCCCGCGCGTTATCGCCTTTGGCATTATCCGATTCCATCAGGAAGCGGGGCGTTTTGATTTGCAGACGTTCGTCGCCCTCACGCTCGATGACATCCCCCGCGTTCAATAACTCGTGGACCTCGCCGTCGTAGACCCAAGCCGACTGATGGCGAAAGTCCCGCAGCTCGATGAGGCGAACGCAGAAGAACTTATCGTCGCAAAAGAAGTTGTACTGGCACGATTCGTGGAGGCTTAGCCCCCATTGGTAGTGCCCCACATCGGCCCCGGACCCGGAACCTTCCGGTCGCGCCATGGGCGCCAAGCTGGATTCGTCCATGTTCTCTCTCCCGTGCGTTCGATTGATTTGTTGTTGGCAGAGTTACTCACGTGCGAGGTTAGCGACTGATAGTGGCCGGCGCAATCGCTGTCGCCACTTGTGGCACCACCCCCACCGCACCGATGGGCACACCTGCCCAGCCGCGCCTCACGTCAACTCGTCGATCTGCTCGATCGTCAGCGAGCCCGGCACCACGGTGACCGGAATGTGTACCATATCGCCCATATGGCCGACCAGCGAGCTCACCAGCGGCCCCGGCTCATCGGAGCCAGACGCCGCACCGAGGACGAGAACGCGAATATCGCGGTCCTCGTCGATCAGCGCGAGCACCTCGTCCTGCCAGCGCCCCTCGCGAACCACGAGCTCAGGCATGAGCCCGGCCCAGTCGTTGACCTCGGCGGCCAATCCCTGCAGCAGGGCTTCCGCCTCCTCGCGGGCCTCCTCGCTGTGGCGCTCCTCGACCGCGATCCAATGCTGAAAGTCACCGGGCTCAATGACCCTGAGCAGCGTGACCCCGCCACTGGTGGCGCGCGCACGGCGGCACCCGAAACGCAACGCTAGGCGGCACTCCGGCGTATCGTCGACGCAGATGAGAAACTTGCGGCGCCGGGCCGTTGCCGCTGCCTCGCTCATCGTTCAGCTGGCTCGCTCAGCGAAGGACAGACCGCAATCGCTGATAGGAGCCCCCCTGTTTTATGGCGCCATTCTACCAACACACGAATGCCCGCCCTATCGCTGATTTGCGCAAGAGGATGGGGCCGCGTCAGGGTCTTAAGAATCCGACGATGTCCTGGGTTTGCCGGAGCACCGGCTCGGCCAGCGCGCGGGCCCGCGCGGCGCCGCCGCGCAATACGCCATCGACATAACCGGGATCGGCCATGAGCCGGCGCATCTCAGCCGTGATGGGGGCCAGCGTGTCGATCGCCAACGTCGTCATCTCGTCTTTGAACCGGGAGAACGGCGCATTGGCGAAACGATGGCACACATCGTCACGGCCGATATCGGCGAGTGCCGCGAAAATGCCGACCAGGTTCTCGGCCTCCGGGCGCCCAGCGAGCCCGGCCACGGCGCCCGGAAGGGGCTCGGGATCGGTCCGCGCCTTGCGGATCTTCTGGGCGATCATATCGGCGCTGTCGGTCAGATTGATGCGCGAATAACCGGACGAATCGGACTTGCTCATCTTGGCCGAGCCATCGCGCAGGCTCATCACCCGCGTCGCCTCGCCGAAGATGAGCGGCTCGGTGAGCGGGAAGAACTCGACGCCATAGCGGTGATTGAAGGCCTGGGCGATGTCGCGCGCCAACTCGAGGTGCTGCTTCTGATCCTCGCCGACGGGCACGTGGGTCGCCTTGTAGGCCAGGATGTCCGCGGCCATCAACGTGGGATAGGCGTAGAGCCCGATGCTTGCGTTCTCGCGGTCCTTGCCCGCCTTCTCCTTGAACTGGGTCATGCGGTTGAGCCAGCCGAGACGGGCGATGCAGTTGAAGATCCAGGCGAGCTCGGCGTGCGCCGAAACCTGACTCTGGTTGAACACGATGCTGGCCTCGGTGTCGATGCCCGCCGCGATCAGGCAAGCCACCACCTCGCGGGTGCTGGCGGTAAGCTCGGCTGGCTCTTGCTCTTGCGTGATGGCGTGCATGTCGACAACGCAATAGATGCACTCGTAGTCGGCCTGCAGGCGCACCCAGTTGCGGATCGCGCCGAGATAGTTACCGAGGTGCAGGTTGCCCGTGGGCTGAATGCCAGAAAAGATGCGGTTCATGGGAAAAGCGCCGAGCTCTGTCCGTGTTGCGCGGGAGCGGTCGAACGGCGGGCGTTATGGCGCACGCACACGCCCCGGTCAAGCGGGCTCTTTGCGCAGAAGACCCCTGAGCTCGCTCAATCGCGCCGCGCCGCTGAGCTGCGCGGCGCCGGCAAAGACGCCGAGCCCGAGGATCACGAGGGCGGCAAGCGCGGCGATACGCGAGCCTTCGCCCGCGGCGAGGGCACCGTGCAGGAAATCGGCGGCCAACCATAGCGCCAACGCCATGATGGCGCTGGCGCCGATGACGCGGGGGAAACGGTGAACCAAGCGCCGATCCGCAGCGAACGCCCCGCACCGGCGCAACAGCGCCAGCAGCAGAAGGCAGTTCAACCAAGCCGCAACCGCCGTCGCCAGCGCGATGCCGACATAACCGAGGGATCGCATCAAGGCAAGGGCAAGCGCCACATTGACGATCATGGCAGCGACCGAAATCACCACCGGGGTCGTCGTGTCCTCGCGGGCGAAATAGGGCGCTTGCAGCACCTTGATGAGGACGTAGGCCGGCAGGCCCGCCGAGAAGGCGGCAAGCGCCAGGGCCGTGGCCGCCGCATCGCCGGGCGAGAACGCGCCGCGCTCGAACAGCACGCTGATGATGGGCCCGGGGATGACGAGCAATGCCGCCGTCGCCGGGATCGTCAGGAGCGCCGACAGCTCGAGCGCCCGATTGAGGCTCGCTGCCGCGACGGCGTCCTCGCCGGCGCGCAATTGTCGGCTTAGGAGCGGCAGCAACGCCGTGCCCACGGCGATGCCGATGACGCCGAGCGGCAGCTGATAGACCCGGTCGGCGTAGTAAAGAAACGAGACCGGCCCGTCGCCCAGCAGCGAGGCGATGGCGGTGCCGACGACGATGTTGATCTGTGTGACCCCGCCGCCGATGACGCCGGGCAGCATCAACCGGAACAGGCGCTTGATGCGGGCGGTCAAACGCGGCCACCTGAGGGCGACGGGCAACCCGGCGCGGAAGCAGGCGATCACGAGCCAAATCAATTGGCCGAGACCGGCGAGCGCCACACCCCAGACGAGCGCGTGCGCCGGCAAGCCGGTCACAAAGTGGCCGAGCAGCAGCGCCCCGATCAATACGACGTTGAGCAGAATGGGCGCGGCAGCCATCGCGGAGAAACGGTAGAGCGCATTCAGCATGCCGCCGAGGAGCGCGACCAGCGTCATGAACAGGAGGTAGGAGAACGTGATGCGGGTGAACTCGACGGTAAGCGCGAACTTCTCAGGGCTCGCGGCGAAGCCCGGTGCCAGCGCGTGGATCACCCAGGGCATGGCGATTTCGGCGGCGAGCGTGAACACAAGAAGGCCGGTGAGCATGACCGACAGCGCCTGCTGGGCGAAGCCGAGCGCGGCGGACCGCCCGTCGGCCTCGAGCGTGCGTGCGAACAAGGGCACGAACGCGGCCGTGAACGCCCCCTCGGCGACAAGGCGCCGGAACAGATTGGGGATGCGGAAGGCGACGACGAAGGCGTCCGCCAGCGGGCCGGCGCCCAAGAGCCCGGCGATCAGGATGTCGCGCGCAAAGCCGAGCACGCGGCTCGCCATGGTAAAGCCGCCGACCGTCGCGACCGAGCGGAGGAGCGCCATGGCGGAGCGTTAACCGGCCTTCATGGCGGAATGAAGGCGAATGGAACGGACCCCGCGCCGGTGGGCCGGCAACGCGGGGCGGACAAGGCTACCCGGCACCAGCCTCGGCTCTCGTCCGGCCCGCCGAGCGCCGCGGCGATTTTGATTTCGGGCGCGAGAACGCCGCAACTTTTCCAGGACGCTTCACCATCCCCGTGCGGGCGAGCTTGCGTTTCGCCCGGCCGCGGCTTGGCTTCACCGCTTTGTCGGCGATCGCGGCCAGGAGGTGCCGGCGCACCGCTTCGGCGCGCCGCGGATGAGTGATCTTACGGCCGGTTTTGTCCCTGACATAGAACACGTCCACCGCCCGTTCACCGAACGTCGCGACATGCGCGCTGGCGATACTGATGCCGAGATCGGCCAGCGCCAGCGTCACGTCATAGAGGAGCCCAGGCCGGTCGCGGCCGTTGATCTCGATGACGGTGTGGCTGTCGCTGGCCCGGTTATCGATCAAGGCGCGCGGCTCGACGGTGAAAACGCGGGTGCGGCCGGCAGCACCGGGGCGCTTGGCGAGCGCCCCTTTGAGGTTGATCTCGCCGGCCAGCGCGCGCTCGATACTCGCCCTCAGCCGCGCGAGCTGGTCGGGCTCGCCGAGTGGCGCGCCGGCGGCGTCCTGGATCCAGAAGGTATCGAGCGCCATGCCGTCGGCCGTGGTGAAGATCTTGGCATCCACGACATGGGCACCGCTCAACGTCATGGCGCCGGCGATGCGCGCAAACAGTCCGGGCTGGTCCACCGTATAGACCGTCGTTTCGCTGACACCGCGAAAACGGTCGATCCGTGTCTCGACGGCCGGCGCAGCATCTTCGTTCTGGACTTTGCGCACCAGCCGGGCCTGACGGGTAAGCGTCTCGACGTCGGCGGAAAGCCAGGATTCGCCCATGCGCGCGCCATGTTCGGCGAACGCCGCATCCGACCAGTCGGCCAAGCGCGCACGCACCTCCTCCTGGGCCACGAGCGCGCGTTCGGTCCGGCCCCGTACGTCGTGGCCGCCGGTTAGCGCCTCGTCAGCCAGCGCGTAAAGCTCGCTCAGGAGCTTGCCCTTCCACTCGTTCCAGCGCCCCGGCCCGACGGCACGAATATCGGCCACCGTGAGGACGAACAACAGGCGCAGACGCTCGGGGCTCTGCACGATCTCGACGAAATCGGCCACCGTTTTGGGGTCCTGCAGGTCGCGCTTGAAGGCGACGTGGCTCATCAACAGGTGACGTTCGACGAGCCATGACGTGGTCTCGACCTCTTCGGCGGAGAGACCGAGCCTGGGACCGAGCTTGCGCGCGATCGCCGCACCGATCTCCGAGTGATCGCCGGCCCGGCCTTTGGCGATATCGTGGAGCAACAGGCCGAGATAGAGGACGCGGCGGGAATGAATCTCGCGTACCAGCTCGCTCGCCAGGGGCAGCTCGTCGGCGAGCGTGCCGCCCTCGATCTGCGCCAGCATGCCGATGGCGCGGATGGAGTGCTCATCGACGGTGTACACATGGTACATGTCGTACTGCATCTGCGCGACGACGCGGCCGAAATCGCGGACGAAACGGCCGAACACGCCGGCTTCGTTCATGCGCCGGAGCGCCGTTTCGGGATCGTTGGCCGACGTCAAGATCTCGAGAAACAGGCGGTTGGCTTCCGCGTTGGTCCTGAGCTTACGATCCACCTGCTTGAGGCTGTTGGTGATCAGTCTGAGCGCATGGGGATGGATGTCGAGGCCGCGTTCATCGGCGAGGTGAAAGAGCCGGATCATCTTCACCGGATCGCGCTCGAAGGCATCACGCCGGGCGACATCGAGGCGGCCGCCCTCGACCGCGAAGCCGGCCAGTTCACGCCGCTGGCGCCCGAGCCCGGGCATGCGCAGCAACGGCCGGCGCCGCTGCTGGTCCTCGATCGCGGCGCAGAAGATGCGGGTCAGATCGCCGACGCTCTTGGCCGTCAGGTAATAGTGCTTCATGAAACGCTCGACGCCGCGCGTCCCGGCACGATCGGTGTAGCGAAATCGCCGGCCGATCTCCTGCTGAACATCAAAGGTGAGCGTTTCCTCGGCGCGGCCTGCGAGATAGTGAAGCGAACAGCGCACGCGCCACAGGTACGCCTCGGCCGTGGTGAACCGGCGCATCTCATCGGCCGTCAGGACCCCGCGCTCGACAAGCTCGGCCACACGCTCCACCTGGTAGAGATACTTGGCGATCCAGAACAGCGTATGGAGATCGCGCAAGCCGCCTTTGCCCTCCTTGACGTTGGGCTCGACGACATAGCGTGAATCGCCGAAACGCCGATGGCGCTCGTCGCGTTCGGCAAGCTTGCGGCGGACGAAGTCGCGCCCGGTCCCGGCGACCACGCGCCGGGCGAAGCGTTCGCGGAAATCCTCATAGAGGGCTCGATCGCCAGCCACGTAACGTGCTTCGACCAGCGAGGTGCAGATCGTCAGATCCTTCCGCGCCCGGCGGATCGATTCGCTCACCGAGCGGGCCGCGTGGCCGACGGTGAGGCCCAAGTCCCATAACAGATAGAGCAGATACTCGATCACCTGCTCCGCCCAGGCCGAGGTCTTGGGCGGGCTGAGGAACAACAGATCGACATCGGAATAGGGCGCCATCTCGCCTCGTCCGTAGCCGCCGACAGCGATGATGCTGAGGCGCTCAGCGCCCGTGCGCCCGCCCGGGCGGTAGACGCGCTCGACGGCGAAGTCGTAAAGCGGTTGCAGGATCTGATCGATGAGGCGGGCCTGGGCGCGGGCCGCGCGGAGCCCGTCCGCGTCCGCCTTGAAACGGCGCCCGATCGCATTGCGCCCGGCCGCGAGATCGGCCTTGAGCCGGGCGAGCGTCTTCGAGCGGCAGGCTGCCGAGTTCGCCCGGTGCTCGTCGGCCAGCGCGAACAGCGCGCCGGCCAACGCAGAGCCATCGATGACGTCGGTTTCGCCGTGCAGCCGGTCCATGGCATGCTACCTGCCCTGTCTGGCCATGAAATTCAAGGTTTCGCGCGAACCCGACAAGGAGGGTTTGACAGATTTTTCACCCCGTCGTTAGCTTCGCGCCGGGACAGAACCACAGACCTGAGCAGCGGCCGGTCGTTTGGGGGAGGCCGGAGCAGCGGCCGGTCGTTTGAGGGAGCACAAGTGAACCAAACCAACGCACCCGGCATCGATGCGCCATCGCATAAGGGACGCCTGATTGCCATTGCCATGGTGGGTGGCGGCGGCCTGGTATTCGGCGGCCTCGCCACGGCCAACAAGCTCGCGATCGGAGGGGGCATCCCCTGGCTCGCCTACGCGTTCTGGCAAATGGTGCTCGGCGGCTCGATCACGCTCGCACTCGCGCTGATCATCGGCGTTCGCATCCGCTTTGAGCTCCAGTACCTCAAATTCTACCTGTTCTCGGGGGTCTGCGTCGGCCTGCCATTCGCCCTCTTGGCCTATGTCTCGCCGAACATTCCGGCGGGCGTGCTGACCCTCGTCTTCCTCCTGTCGCTGCCCTACACCTATGTGATGGCGCTGATCGCCCGACTCGACAACCTGACATGGATCAACGTGCTGGGGATTGTTCTGATGTTCTTCGGCGTCTTGACCCTTATCGCGCCAGAGACCAGCCTGCCCGATCCGAGCATGGTGTGGTGGGTGCTCCTGGCCATGCTGGCGCCGCTCGGTTTCGCCACAGTCAACATCCATGCCGCCCTGTCGCGTCCCGTTCAGGCGCCCTCGCTGCTCTTGGCCGCGGGTCTCATGTTCGGCGCCGCGGTCATCCTGCTGCCCTTCATGCTGGCGACGAAGAGCTTCTACAGCCCTGCGGCCACCACCGATCTCGGCAATGTGGCGCTGATCGCCGCCAGCATGATCAACGTTTTGGTGATGTTCCTGTTCTATGAGATCGTGCGTCACGTCGGGCCGGTGTTTTTCCCGTTGATCAACTTCTTCGCCGTGCCCGCCGGATTGTTTTGGGGCTACCTCTTTTTCAGCGAGATCCACAGCGGCTGGGTGTGGTTCGCGATCCTTTTGCTGCTGGTCGGCCTGATCGTGCTCAACGAAGGGCTGCGCCGCAGTCGCCGGATGGGCGAGGCGTCCGCCGAGGTCGAGGCCGCCTAGGCCGCGTCCGCAGCGGTAAGGCTGCACCGCGCCTGCCGCCTGGACGTTCGACCGTAGACTCCCGGCAAGCCGCCTTTAACAGTTTGTTAGGCGATCCTCGATAACAATTTGTTAAGCGATCCTCGCTACCCAGAGGGCAACCATCGAGGCATATGGTCGCGTCTTCTTCGCTTGTCGTCGGCACCATCGATCGAATCTCGAAAGGACTGCACCATGACCCGGCCCACATCCCGGCTCCGCACAGCTCTCCTGTCATCGGTCACCGTCCTGGCGCTGGCCGGCGTCGGCTTAACCATCAGCATCGACGGCGATACCTTGTGGCCCACGATCAACCAGGCCGAAGCCCAGGGCAAAGGCGGCGGCAATGGTGGCGGCAATGGTGGTGGCAACGGCGGGGGCAATAGTGGTGGTAACGGCGGTGGCGGTGGCAACGGCGACGGCGACGGCCGCAGTGCCGCAGGCGGCAGCGACGGCGCTCAAGGTGGCCAAGCGAGCGCGGGTGAAGGCGCGGCCGGGACAAGCTCCGGCACCGAAGGATCGTCGACAGAGGGACCGGGCAAGAGCGCTCTGGCCGGCGGCCAAGGCATTGCCGAGCTAGCCATAAGCGCACCCGGCGCGGTCGGTGAACTGGCCAGCACCAGTCCAGCCGGGACCATCGGCGCGCTGGCGAGCGGCAACCCCAACGCTGGGCCGGCCTCTGGCGGAGACGGCACGGACGGGGACGGCGGCGGCACGGGCGATGGCTCGACCGGCGATGGTACCGATACCGGGGACGGCGGCGATGCGAACAGCGGTGATGGCTCCACCGGTGATGGTACCGATACCGGCGATGGCGGCGATACGGGCGATGGTGGCACCACGGGTGACTATTCGGATACCGCGGGCACCGGCGACGGTGGCGGCACCGGCGATGGTACCGATACCGGCGACGGCGGCGATGCCGGCGATGGCTCGACCGGTGATGGCGGCGGCACGGGCGATGGCGGCGATACCGCGGGCGACGGCGGCGGCACCACGGGTGACGGCAGCGGCACCACGGGTGACGGCAGCGGCACGGGCGGTGGCTCGACCGGCGATGGCTCGGATACCGCAGGCACCGGCGACGGCGGCACCACGGGTGACGGCGGTGACACCGGCGATGGCTCTACCGGCGATGGCTCGGATACCGCGGGCACCGGCGATGGCGGCGAAACCGCGGGCGACGGCGGCAGCACCACGGGCGACACTGCCATCTAACAGCCCGTTGATTAAGTCGGCGCCGTCTGATTCTCTGGTTCCCTGATTTGCAGGGGGATTTGCCGATTGCGATGGGACGGCAGAAGGATGGTCGGGGGGACCTGATGGTGAGCTGGTCGGAGATGCCGCGCTCTCCGGGTCATGTGTTTTATGACCGCTTGCAGTCGGTGCTGATCGAGGGCGGCTTCGACGCCTTTGCCGAGGCGAGCTGCCGGCCTTATTACGCGGTCCGGATGGGCGCGCCCTCGGTGCCGCCCGGGCGCTATTTCCGGATGCACCTGGTGGGCTACTTTGAGGGCATCGACAGCGAGCGCGGTCTGGAGTGGCGCTGCTCGGACTCGCTTTCGCTGCGGGCGTTCCTGCGACTGGGGAGCCGTGATCGGGTACCGGACCATTCCTGGCTGTCACGGAGCCGCACGCGCCTGCCCCATGAAGTCCACGCGGCGGTCTTCGACTGGGTTCTGGTGCTGATCGCCGAGGCGGGGCTGATCAAGGGCGAGCGCATCGGCGTCGATGCCTCGACCATGGAGGCCAACGCGGCGCTGCGGAACATCGTGCGGCGCGACAACGGCGAAGGCTACCGGGAGATGCTGGAGCGCCTGGCCCGGGAAAGCGGGGTCGAGACACCCACGGCCGAGGACCTGGCGCGTCTGGACCGGAAGCGCAAGGGCAAGAAGCTTTCCAACACGGATTGGGTTTCGAAGAGCGACCCCGAGGCCAAGATCACCAAGATGAAGGACGGCACGACGCATCTGGCCTACAAGCCCGAGCACGCGGTGGATCTGGACACCGGCGCGGTGGTGGCGGCCGAGCTGCACCCGGCCGATGAGGGCGACACCACGACGCTTTCCAAGACCCTGGCGAAGGCCGAGGCAAACCTCGAGGCGGTGGATGCGGCACCGACATCGGAGGACCCGGCCGAATGCGTCGCCGACAAAGGTTATCACTCACGGGCGGTCTTGAGGGCTCTGAACGACAGTCCCTGGAAGACCCGGATCGCGGCGCCCAAGCAGACCGGCTTTTCGCGCTGGCACGGTGATGAGGCGGCGCGGCGCGCGGTCACCAATAACCGTGCGCGGCTCAAGTCCGGGGTCGCCCGCGAGGCCTTCAAGCTGCGCGCCGAGATCGTCGAGCGCTGCTTTGCCCACAACCTCGATCGTGGCGGCATGCGACGAACCTGGCTGCGCGGGCGAGAGAATGTGCACAAGCGATACCTGCTCCACGTCGCCGGCCACAATCTATCGTTACTGATGCGCCAGCTCATCGGCGCCGGCACCCCGCGGGAGGCCGTGGCGGGCGGATATGGCGGTATTTTCGTTCTGCTCACGCCCACCGGGGCCATGCTGGTGGCACGGGGGGGGCTCGCAAAGCGGCCAGACGGCTTTCGCCGCCGCATTCCTCATCTGGGAGTGAGAGCCGGAAAAAGCCACTTAATCAACGGGCTGCTAAGACGCTTCGATTAGCGCCAGTTGAACCCGCTTAGCGCCGCTGGCGCCCTGCAGGCTGCGCTCCTTACCGATCCCGTATGATCGTCAACCACCGGGAACCAGCACCGCGGCGCCTTACAGGCGGCCGTGGCGCAGATCGTCGAGCGCGCCGTTCGCCTGATCGAGCGGGTACGCCTTGACGTAGGTCCGCACCGGCACCTTGGGCGCCAGCGCGAGGAACTCCTCGGCATCGCGCCGCGTGAGATTGGCGACCGACTGAATGCGCCGTTCCCCCCACAGCAAGCGGTAGGGAAATGATGGGATGTCGGTCATGTGAATGCCGGCGCAGACGACCGTGCCGCCGCGCGCGGTGCGGCTGAGCCCCTCGGGCACCAGGGCGCCGAGGGGCGCGAAGATGATCGCGGCATCGAGCTCCTCAGGCGGCGCTAGGCCCGATTCACCGGCCCACGCGGCGCCGAGCTCGCGGGCGAAATATTGTGCCGCCTCATCACCCGGCCGGGTGAAGGCGAACACCTCGCGCCCCTCCCACACGGCGACCTGGGCGATGATGTGGGCGGCCGCGCCAAAGCCGTAGAGGCCGAGCCGCCGGGCCTCGCCCGCCATGCGGTAGGAGCGGTGGCCGATCAGCCCGGCGCACAAGAGCGGCGCAGCCTCCACATCGCCGTATCCCTCGGGCAAGGGGAAGCAATAGCGCGCATCGGCGATCGTAAAATCGGCATAGCCGCCGTCGATCTGGTAGCCCGTGTAACGCGCCTCGGCGCACAGGTTCTCGCGCCCGGAGCGGCAATAGGCGCACGTGCCGCACGACCAACCGAGCCAGGGCACGCCGACGCGGAGCCCGGGCTCGATCCGCTCGACGCCCGCGCCGGTCTCGATCACCTCGCCGACGATCTCGTGGCCCGGCACGATGGGCAACTTGGCCGCGGTGAGATCGCCGTCGACGACGTGGAGGTCAGTCCGGCACACGCCGCAGGCCCGCACCTTGAGAAGGATTTGTCCCGGCCCCGGCTCGGGCCGGGCAAGCTCCACCCGCGCCAGAGGGCCGCCCACCTTTTTCAGCGCCATGGCGTGCATCAGAGCGGCTCCGCCTGCGGCCGGCCCGTGCGCCAGGTAGCGTGATGGACGCCGACGATGGTGAGCACCATGCCGAAGAGGTGATATGTCTCAAAAGCCTCGTCGAGAAAGGCGAACACCAGCACAGCAGTCATGGGCGGCGCGAGATAACCGTAGAGGTTGGCCTTGTTGGCGCCGATCACCGCGACCGCCCTGTTGAAGAAGACGTAGGCCAGCAGCGACATGAAGACCGCGCCGTAGACGATGGCGAGAAAGCCCGCCCAGTTGACCATGAGCGGCGCACCCTCCGCGACCTCCCAGGCATAAAACGGCGCGATCCCCAAGAGCCCGAAAGCCATCACCGCGGTCAACAGGCTGAGCGGGTGCATGCCGAGGGGCGCGCGTTTGAGCAACACCGAGTAAACGGCGAAGCAGGCGATGCCGAAGGCCATGAGAAAATCGCCGATGAAGAAACGGAATTCCAGGAAGACGCCCGGATCGCCGCGGCTGAAGATGACCATGATGCCGGCGAGGGCGATGAAGAAGCCCACCGTCTCGCGCCCGGATATGCCCTGGCGCAGGATGAACCACGACGCGATGGCGCTGAACACCGGCGTCGTCGAGCCGATGACAGCGGCATTGGTCGCCCCTGTCGTGTGCACGGCGAGATAGAGCGTCGCGGAATAGACCGAAACGCCGAGCACCCCCATCACAAACAGATAACGCCATCTGGAAAAGAAGTGCCGCCAATCCCGCGCCACATGACGATGGGAGAACAAGAGAAGGAGCAGCACCGCCAGCACCCAGCGCCAGAAGTTCACCGTGAACGGCGTGATGTCGTGGATGATGGCGCGGGCCACCACCGTGTTGCCGGCCCAGAACAGCGAGACGTAGGCGAGCAGGAGGCCCGGTGCTCCGAGAAACTGAAGTATGCGAGAGCCCACCTCGATTCTCACACCGCTCAGCCGGGCTTTTCTCCGGCGGGGGCCTCTTCAGCGCGCGCCGCGGTCCAGCGGGTGGCGAGATAGATGCCGGCGAAGATCAGCGCGAGCCCGACCAGATGATAGAGCTCGAACGCTTCGTCGAGAAAGATCACCGCGAGCAGGGCGCCGAAGATCGGCGCCAGGTAGCTGAACAGATTGGCCCGGTTGGCGCCGATGGCCTCGCACGCTTTGTTGAACAGGATGTAACCGAGGACCGAGACGAAGACAGCGCCATAGAGAATGGCGAACAGACCGGGGAGGTTGACGGCGAGCGAGGCGCCGCGGCTGATCTCCCAGGCGAAGAGCGGGGATATGAAAACCACGCCCGCCACCATCACGGCCATGAGCAGGCTCAAGGGGTGGAGCCCGCTCGGGACCCGCTTGAGAAACACGGCATAGACCGCCCACGAGGAAATCGCGATCAGCATGAGTAGATCGCCGGTGCGGAACTCGAGCGCGGCGAGGATCGCGAGATCGCCCTGGCAGATCACCGCCAATACGCCAACGAAAGCGATGACGAAACCGAGCGTTTCCCGCCCGCTGACGCCGATGCGGAGAATGAGCCACGAGGCGATGACGGTCGCCACGGGCGTCATCGAACCGACGAGCAGAGCGTTGACGGCATCGGTGCTGTGAACCGCGATATAGATCGTCGCCGAGAAGACCGAGACGCCGGTCAGGCCGAGGAGCGCGAGAAGCGGCCAGTGAGCCATGATCAAGCGCCAATCGCGCCGCACATGCCCCCAGGCGAAGGGCGCGAGCAGGACCACCGCCAAGATCCAACGCCAGAAATTGAGGCTGTGGGGATCGATCTCGCCCACCACGGCGCGCGCCACGACGACATTGCTCCCCCACCACAACATGACGACGGTGAGCAGCAGCGCCGGCGCGGTGAGGAACCGGATGAGGGGCGATGGCTGCATGGGCGAATGGCCTTAGCCGGGCTTCCGCACCTTCTCGATGTAGGGATAGATGCACGTGAAGTCGGAATCGGGCAGCGCGGCGCACAGCTCTTCAAGCAAGCCGTGAACGGCGGACCCGATCGGGGCACGCGCGCCCGAGGCCCGCACGCATTCGTCGTAGAGCCCGACGTCCTTCATCATCAGCTGGGTCGAGAAACCGGCATCGAAGGTGCCGGTCAGGATGCGTTTCGGGAATTTGTCGCCGGTCGCGGTGTTGCGGCCCGTCGAGACGTTGAGCACATCGAGCATCTTGGCCATGCCGAGCCCGTGATCGATGCCGAAGGCAATCGCCTCGCTGGTCGCGGCCATCGCGGTGGCCGACAGGAAGTTGTTGAGAAGCTTCATGGCTTGGCCTTGTCCCACCTCGTCTCCGACATGGACGCAGTTCTCGGCCATCGTCTCGAGGACGGGGCGAAGCCGCGCCACGGTCGCGGCCCGGCCCGCCACCATCATCGCGAGGCTGCCGGCGCGGGCCCCGGCGATACCGCCCGAAACCGGCGCATCGAGATAGTCGATTCCGGCAGCGGCGAGAACCGCGGCCACCTCGTTCGCTGCCGCGAGGCCAATCGTCGAATGATCGACCACGGTGGTCGTGACGCGGTCCTTCGCTTGCGCGATCTCACGCACGACCGAGAGCACGGCTTCGCCGTCGGGCAGGCACAGAAGCACACTCGCAGAGGCCGCCGCGACCTCGACCGGCGAGATCGCAGCTCGGGCACCCTCCGGCGCGCGCTCCTCGGTGCCGGCGAGATCGAAGGCGACGAGATCGTGCCCGGCGGCCCTCACATTCGCCGCCATCGGCCCGCCCATGCGGCCGAGCCCGACAAAGCCGACCGGCGCGGTGATCATCCCTTGGACTCCGCGTCCTGCTCGGCCAGCACCTTGCTGCCAATGCGAAAGGCTTGGAACGCCTTCGGCGCCCCGCAATAGACCGCGACCTGCATCAGCGTCTCGCGGATCTCCTCGCGCGTACAGCCGTTGCGGAGCGCGCCGCGGAAGTGAATCTCGAACTCATGCGCCATGTTGAGCGCCGCCAGCATGCAGAGATTGTTCAAGCTCTTCTGCTTGCGCGAGAGGACCTCGCGGCCCCACACGCCGCCCCAAGCGACCTCGGTGACGTAGGTCTGAAAATCGGCGTTGAAGTCATCGACGTTCTTGAGCGCCTTCTCGACATACGCTTCGCCCATGACCTCCTTGCGAATCTTGAGGCCGCGTTCGTAAAGCTCCGATGCCATGGTTCTCCTCCCCGAAACCGGTCATTGAAGCCGCTATCCTAGTGGAGGAGAGAAGTCGCGCCAAAGAGCGATTACGGAGCCGTCAGCCGGTACCCTCGTCGGCGCCCGGGCGCACCGTCTCGAGGGCAGCGGCTGATTTCGCGGCGCCCTCCTTGCGCGCGCCGAGGGTGAGGTAGATGCCGATCAGGATCAGCCCCAAGCCCACGAGGTGATAACGGAAGAAATCCTCTCCCAGAAACAGGACGGCCTGGACGGCGCCGAAGATGGGGAGCAAGTAATAGAACTGCCCGGCCGTGCTGGCGCCGACGATGGTGATCGCGCGAATCCACAGGACGTTGGCCAGGAGCCAGACGATGATGCCAGAGTAGAACATCAGCGCGAATGCCTCGAACGTCCAGTCCATGACATCGCCCGTGCCGTGCTCCCAGAGATAGAACGGCACCAAGGGTGGGATACCGATCACCACCATGACGGCGATGAAGCCGTTGGGCGTGAGCCCCTCGGGCCTCCGTTTGAGCAGGACGGAATAAGCAGAGAAGCAGGCGAGCGCGATGAGAATGAAGAGGTCGCCCTTGTGGAAGCTCAAGGTCTCGAGCACCGCAATATCGCCGCGAATGACGACCACGACCAACCCTGCGAACGCTACCGCCATGCCCACCAATGCACGGAGCGAGACCCTCTCGCCGAGGATAACCCGTGAGGCGAAGACGATGGTCACCGGCAGGACACCCACCATCAGCGCGGCATTGACGGCCATCGTGATCTCGAGCGCGACGAAAAAGAGGCCGTTGAAGATCACCGTGCTGAGCGTGGCGAGCAGGAGGAGTATCTTCCAGTTCGCCGCGATGTAGGCGCGCTCGCGGATGAGCTCCTTCGCGACGAAGGGGAGCAGGAAGGCGAGAACCACGATCCAGCGCCAGAAGGTGAAAGCCAGCGGGGGAATATCCTGCATGGCGTAACGCGCGATGACGACGTTGCTCGACCACACCACCATGGTTACGAGCAGAATGCCGTAGGCGGCCCAGACCGTCGTTTGCGTTGAATTGTCGGACATCGGCGGAGGTCGAGACTATCGCCCGGCCCCCCGGCGCGCAAAGGATTTGGCGGGCCGGCTGCAGCGCAGCGCGAGGATGTTCAGGGCTTGCGGCTATCGGTCGTCGGCCGCGCGGCTTCCGCTGAGGGGGCGGGGTCCGCCGCTCCCTGCCGACGCAGCCCGATGGTGAGGTAGATCCCGATCAGGATCAGCACCAGGCCGACGAAGTGATGGAGGAGGAAATCCTCGCCGAGGAACAGGACGGCGAGGATGCTGCCGAAAATCGGCGTCAGGTAGTGGAACTGTCCGGCGGTGCTGGCGCCGACCACGGCGATCGCGCGCACCCAGACCACATTGGCCAGGAGCCAGACGATGATGCCGGAATAAAACATGATGGTGAACGTTTCGAGCGTCCACTCGAAGGTCCGGCCCGAGCTGATCTCCCACAGGTAGAAGGGCAAGAGCGGCGGGATGCCGATCACCACCATGACGGCGATGAATGTGTTGGGCGAAAGCCCCTCGGGCCGCCGCCTGAGCAGCACCGAATAGGTCGAATAGCAAGCAATGGCGACGAGGATCAAAAGATCGCCCCGCGTGAAGCTCAACGTCTCGAGCACCGCGAGATCGCCACGAATGAGAATAACCGCCATGCCGGCGAACGACAGCGCCACGCCCAGCACCATGAAGCGCGAAATCCTCTCGCGCAGGATGATCCACGCTCCGAGGACGATGGTGATCGGCATCAAGCCTGAGAGGAGGGCGCCATTGACCGCCGTCGTGGTCTCGAGGCCGATGAAGAAGAGCGCATTGAACAGCGCCGTGCTGAGACCCGCGAGAAGCAGCAGCATCTTCCAGTGCGCCACGATATAGGCGCGCTGGAAGATGAGCTCCTTGGTCACGAAGGGGGCGAGAACGGCAAGCACGAAGATCCAGCGCCAAAAGGTGAGCGCGAGCGGCGGTATGTCGTGGAGCGCGTAGCGCGCAACCACGACGTTGCTCGCATACACCAGCATCGCAATCACGAGGAGGCCATAGGCCGACCATCTGGCGGCTTTTGTCGGGTGATCGAACATGAACGGGGGGCGCTGGCGCGCGGCTTCTCCTGCTCGGGCGGCGGGTCAGCGGAGCCTATCGGTCTGCTCACCGTCGCGCAAAGTTTTTGCCGGACCTGTCGCGCTCGCAGCCGGCCACACCGCGCCGCCGGCGCGCCCGACCGCGAGATAGACGCCACCCAGAACCAACGCCATGCCGACGAGATGGTAGAGCCGGAACTCCTCGCCGAGCAAAATAACCGCGAGCCCGACGCCGAACAGCGGGATGAGGTAGTTGAACTGCCCCGCCGTGCTCGGGCCGACGATGATGAGGCCGCCGATCCACAGCATGTTGCTGAGCGCCGAAACGAGCACGCCGGCAAACAGGATGATGCCAATATTGGTGAGCGTAAGCTCGAAGGTTCGACCGGCGGCGATCTCGAGCGCGTAGAACGGCGAGATGACGATCATGCCGACGATGAACATGAGCGAGAGGAAGACCGGCGGCGCGATGCCCTCGGGCCGCTTGGTCAGGATCACCGAATAGACCGCCCAGCCCGCCACGCCGATCATGATGAGAAGATCGCCGATCGCCATGTCGACGCCGAAGAGCACGGCGAGATCGCCTTGGGCGATGATGGCGACGAGGCCGACGAACGAGAGCGCCATGCCGATGCCGGCGCGCACGGCGATTCTCTCCCGCATCATGATGAAAGCCGCCAGAACCGTCGCCGCGGGCATGGCGCCGGCGAGCAGGCTCGCGTTGACCGCCGTCGTCGTCTGCAACGCGATGTAGAACATCGAGTTGTAAAGCACGCTCCCCATGGAGATGAGCGCGAGGATGATCTTCCAGTGTTTGAGGATGAGCGCGCGCTGGGCCACGAGATCGCGCAGCGCGAACGGCGCGAGCATCGCGAAGGCGACCGCCCAGCGCCAGAAGGTGAGCGTAATGGGCGGAATCTCCGCGACCCCGTAGCGCCCGACCACCGCGTTGCTGCCCGAGAGGAACATGCACATCATCAACATGAGGTACGCGATCAGGACGGGCGATCGTTCGGGCGGCCAGCGCATGGCAAGGGCTGGCGGCTCAGCGCCCGGCGGGCCCGCCGGGGGGACCGGGCGGGTTCGATTCGGGCACGGTCGCGGGCTCGCCGGCCTGTTCCGAGGGGGCCTCCCGGCTTCGGTCGCGGCGCTTGCCGGCGGCCAAATAGACGCCCGCGAGAATCAACACCATGCCGACCAGATGGAACAGCTGGAATTCCTCACCGAGAACGAGAATCGCGAGGCCGCTGCCGAAGACCGCGATGAGATAGTTGAACTGCCCGGCCGTGCTCGGGCCCACGACGCCGACGCCGCGAATCCAGAAAACGTTGTGCAGCATCGAGACGAAGATGATGAGGTAAAGGATGAGCAGCACCGCATCGAGGATGGGCGTGAACGTGATGCCCTGGCTGACCTCCCAGGCGTAAAGCGGCGTGACGACGATGATCGCCATGCCGTAGACGAACAGCAGGAAGGACGGCAGGCCGAGGTCCTTGGGGAAGCGGCGGAGCAGCACGGTGTAGACCGACCACACCGCGACGGCGAGAAGAATCATCAGATCGCCGATCACGAATTCGAGCGTGAGCAGAACGCCGAACTCGCCGCGCACGACGATCGCCACCAATCCGATGAACGCGAGCACCATGCCAAGAACGGCGCGCAGGCTTGATGTCTGGCGTGTCATGAACCAGACCGCGAGCACGATCGCTGCGGGCTGGGCGCCGCTGAGCAGGGTGGCGTTGATGGCGGAGGTGCTCTGCAGGGCGATGTACCAGAGTGAGTTGAACTGAACGCTGCCGAGAAGCGCGAGCGCGAGCATGAGCTTCCAGTGGGCGCGAATGATGGGCCAGCTCGCGATGAACTCGCGTGCCGCAAATGGCGCCAGAAGCAAGAAGGCCGCGACCCAGCGCCAGAAGATGAACGCCATGATCGGCATGTCGACGAGCACGAGCTTGCCGACAACCCCGGTGCTGCCCAGGATCAGGGCATCCAGCGTGAGCACGACATAGGCCGCCCACACCGATTTGATGGCGAAACGCTCGCGCACGGGACGGTGGCCGATCAGCTTTCGTCGTGGCTGAGGGCTTTGAGACGGTAGAGGATTTCGAGCGCCTCGCGCGGGCTGAGATCATCGACGTGCATCTCGCGGAGGGCCTGCGCCAGCGCGCCGGGCTCGGCTGGCGCTTGCGACGGCTGCACGGCCGTGAACAGGGGCAGATCATCGGCAAGCTCGGCCACCGCACCCGCCTGCTCTCCTTTCTCGAGCGCGGCCAATATCTGCTCGGCGCGCGTGATCACGGCGTCCGGCAGGCCGGCGAGCTTGGCCACCTGCACGCCGTAGGAGCGATCGGCGACACCCGGCGCCACTTCGTGCAGGAACACCACATCGCCCTGCCACTCCTTCACGCGCATCGTGTAGCAGGCCAGCGCGGAAAGCCTGGCGGCGAGATTGGTGAGCTCACGATAGTGGGTCGCGAAGAGCCCGCGGCAGCGATTGATCCCCTCGAGGTACTCGACCGTTGCCCACGCAAGCGACAGGCCATCGAAGGTCGCGGTGCCGCGCCCGATCTCGTCGAGAATGACGAGGGATTTGGCGCTCGCCCGGTTCAGGATCGTCGCGGTCTCGACCATCTCGACCATGAAAGTGGAACGCCCGCGGGCGAGATCGTCGGCGGCGCCGACCCGGCTGAACAGCCGGTCGATGACGCCGATATGCGCCGCCTCGGCGGGCACGAAGGCACCCATCTGGGCGAGGACGGCGATGAGCGCGTTCTGGCGCAGGAACGTGCTTTTGCCCGCCATGTTGGGGCCGGTCACGAGCCACAGCCGCTGGCCCTCGGCAAGATCGCACTCGTTGGCGACGAAGCCCGCCTCGCGGCGTTCCTCGAGCGCCGCCTCGACCACCGCATGGCGGCCCTGGGTCACCGCGAACGCCGCGCTGTCATCGATCACCGGCCTGACATAGCGCCGCCGGTGCGCAAGCTCGGCCAAGCCGGCCGCGACATCGAATGCGGCCAGGGCGGCCGCGGTCTTCGCGATCTCCTCGGCGCGCGCCGTCACCTCGCCGACGAGATCCTCGAACAGCTTGACCTCGAGCGCGAGCGCCTTGTCGGCGGCGCTTAAGATGCGCGCCTCGAGCTCGCCGAGCTCGACCGTCGTGTAACGCACCGCGCTGGCCATGGTCTGGCGGTGGATGAAGGTGTCGTGCTGCACGCCGATCTTGTCGGCGTGGGTCGCGGTCACCTCGAGGTAGTAGCCGAGCACGTTGTTGTGGCGAATCTTGAGGCTCGGGATCGACGTCTCCTCGGCATAGCGCCGCTCGAGGCCGGCGATCAGGCGGCGGCTTTCGTCGCGGAGCGTGCGCAGCTCATCGAGCTCGGGCCGGTAGCTGGCCGCGATGAACCCGCCATCGCGCGCATTGAGCGGAAGATCGGGGCCGAGCGCGCGAGCCAACCGCTCGACCAGAACCTCGTGAAAGCCCAAATCCTGAACCAACGGCTCGATCGCCTGGCCGGTCCCCCCCAAGCCATCCTCACGCACCGGCTCGCGCACGCCCGCCGATTCGGCGAGGCCATCGCGGACCGCCGCGAGATCCCGCGGCCCGCCACGGCCGAGAGTGAGGCGCGCCAGAGCCCGCTCGATATCGGGGCAACGCTTGAGGATCTCGCGAACCTCGGCCCGTATCGGGTCCGCGTCGGCGAAATACTGGACCCGATCGAGACGCTGATTGATGAGATGGACATCGGTCAGCGGCGCCGCGAGATGCGCCGCTAACAGGCGCGCACCGGCATTGGTCACGGTCTCGTCGATCACGTGCAACAGGCTGCCCTGCCGCTCGCCGCCAAGGCTGCGGACGAGCTCGAGGTTGCGCCGGGTCGCGGCGTCGATCTCCAGCATCGCGCCGGCGGGGATGCGAACCGGCGGCTTGAGAGTGGGCAGGCGGCCCTTCTGGGTGGCTTCGACATATTCGATGAGCGCGCCCAGCGCCGCGATGTCGGCGCGTTCAAAGGCGCCGTACCCGTCCAGCGAGGCGACACCGTAGAGCGCTTTGAGATGGCGCTCGGCGGAGGCGCTTTCGAACCGGCCCGGTGCGAGCGGGGTCAGCTGGGCGTTCCAGTCGGCAAAGAGGTCGAACAGGTCGGGCGTCTCAAGCAGATTCTCCGCAACGAGGATTTCGCCCGGTGCGAGCCGCGCGAGCTCGGCCGCCAAACCGGCGAGCTCGATGGGCGCGACCTGCACATCGCCGGTGGAAAGATCGAGCCAGGCCAGCGCATGCGCGCCCTGGGCGCGCGCCAAAGCCGCAAGGTAGTTATGGGCTCGGGCATCGAGGAGCGAATCCTCGGTGAGCGTCCCCGGCGTCACGATGCGCGTCACCTCGCGCCGGACGACCGCCTTGTGGCCCCTTCGTCTGGCCAGGGCGGGGTCCTCGGTCTGATCGCAGACCGCCACCTTGAAGCCCCGGCGGATCAGGCGTTCGAGGTAGCCCTCGGCGGCGTGCGCGGGAATGCCACACATCGGGATATCGGCGCCATCGTGCTTGCCGCGCCGCGTGAGCGTGATGTCGAGTGCCTTGGCCGCGGCGACCGCATCGTCGAAAAACAGCTCGAAAAAATCGCCCATCCGGTAGAGCAGCAAGCTGTCGGGATTCTCCGCCTTGATCCTGAGGTATTGCGTCATCATGGGCGTCGTCTTGGCCGCGGCGGGCGGGCTCGAGGGCCTGTCGGCGGGACCGCGGCGCCGCTTCGCGGCAGCCAAGTCCGATGCGGGTTTGCTGGTGTCATGGGCGGAGGACATCGCCGAAAATTAGCATATCGCCTCCGCGCCGGGCGCGGAAATGATGGCGCTCGAGTGCCTGGCTGGCGCGGCGATATTCCCGCCATCGCTGGCGCGTCATTCCGCGTTGCGGTTTGCCGGGCCTCCGCTTTGCCGCTAGTCTCCCGGGACGATGTGCCGCGAGGACCGGCGCTTCCTCTCGCGCCGCTCCGACCGTTTCACGCCATTTCACTCTTCAAATAGCTATTGCGAAGGACGGCCCATGACGAGCAGGGTTGTGATCAGCGACGAAGACGCCCTTCAATTCCATGCCGAAGGCGTGCCCGGCAAGCTCGCCATCGCGCCTACCAAGCCGCTCAACACCCAGCGCGATCTGTCGTTGGCCTATTCGCCGGGTGTCGCGGTGCCGTGCCTGCGCATCGCCGAGGACCCGAACGCCGCCTATCTCTACACCGCCCGCGGCAATTTCGTGGCCGTTGTGTCGAACGGCACGGCCGTCCTCGGCCTCGGCAATCTCGGCGCGCTGGCGGCCAAGCCGGTGATGGAGGGCAAGGCGGTCTTGTTCAAGCGCTTCGCCGACATCGACGCCATCGATCTCGAGGTCGACGCCTACGACGTCGATGACTTCGTCAATTGCGTGCGCTTCCTCGGCAAGAGCTTCTCGGGCATCAATCTCGAAGACATCAAGGCGCCGGAGTGCTTCATCATCGAGCAACGCCTACGCGAAGCCATGGACATCCCGGTGTTCCATGACGATCAGCACGGCACGGCGATCATCGTCTGCGCCGCCCTGATCAACGCGCTTGATATCACCGGCCGGCGCATCGAGGAGACCCGGCTTGTGGTCAACGGCGCCGGCGCGGCGGGCATCGCCTGCCTCGAGCTCGCCAAGAGAATCGGCATCCGGCACGAGAACGCGTTTTTATGCGACCGCACCGGCATCGTTCACCGCGGCCGGGACGACCTCAACCAGTGGAAATCGGCCCATGCGGTCGATACGGATCTGCGCACCCTCGAAGACGCGGCGCAGGGCGCGGACGTCTTGTTCGGCGTCTCCGCCAAGGGCGCCTTCTCACCGGCGATGGTCAAATCGATGGCGGGGAGGCCCATCATATTCGCCATGGCCAACCCCGACCCGGAGATCACGCCCGAGGAGGTGGCCGGCGTGCGCGACGATGCCATCATGGCGACGGGGCGCTCTGATTATCCCAACCAGGTCAACAATGTGCTCGGCTTCCCCTACGTCTTTCGCGGCGCCATCGACGTCCGGGCCCGCACCTTCAACGACGAAATGAAGATGGCCGCCGCCCATGCGCTCGCCGAGCTGGCGCGCCAGGAGGTGCCCGATGAAGTGTCGGCGGCCTATGGCGGCGCGCAGCTCCAGTACGGCCCCGATTACATCATTCCGGTGCCGTTCGATCCCCGGCTGATCGTCGAGATCCCGCCGGCGGTCTCGCAAGCGGCGATGGATTCGGGCGTCGCCCGCGAGCCGATCGAAGACATGGCCGCCTATCGCCACGCGCTCCGCACGCGGCTCGACCCCTTGGCCGGCACGCTCGAGCTCATTTTCGAGGAGGTCCGCGCGAACCCGAGGCGTGTGGTCTTCGCCGAAGGTGAGGACGAGAAGATGATTCGCGCCGCCCTCGCCTACTACAACAACGGTTTCGGCACGCCCGTGCTGATCGGCCGTGAGGACCGGGTGCGCGAAACCATGGCCGCTGTCGGCTTGAAGGGGACCGATGCGCTCGAAATCCACAACGCGGGGCTGAGCGACAGGAATCCACGCTACATCGAGTTTCTCTACGGGCGCATGCAGCGAAATGGTGCGCTTCACCGGGATTGCCAGCGTCTCGTCCATACCGACCGCAACGTCTTCGGCGCCTGCATGGTCGCACTCGGCGATGCCGATGCGATGGTGACCGGCCTCACGCGAAACTACTGGGTCGCCTACGAGGACGTGCGCCGCGTTCTCGATGCCGAAGCCGGCAAACGCGTTATCGGCGTCTCGATCATCATAGCCCGGGGCAAGACCTATCTCGTCGCGGACACAGCGGTGCACGAGCTGGCGGAGGCCGACGAGCTCGCCGACATCGCGGTGCAGACGGCGGCGCTCGCCCGCGAGCTCGGGCATGAGCCCCGCGTCGCGCTGCTCTCCTTTTCGACGTTCGGCAACCCGATGCGCGCGCGTGGCGAAAAGGTGCGCGAAGCCGTCCGGCTGCTCGACCAACGCGAGGTCGATTTCGAATATGACGGCGAGATGTCGCCCGACGTGGCGCTCGATCCCGAGCTCAAGGCGCTCTATCCGTTCTGCCGCCTCTCGGAGCCCGCCAACGTGCTCATCATGCCGGGGCTCCATGCCGCCAACATCTCAACCAAGATCTTGCAGCAGCTCGGCGGCGGCACGGTGATCGGCCCCATGCTCACGGGCCTCGAACGCCCGGCGCAGATCGTTTCGCTGGGCACCGCGGTCACCGATCTGGTCAACCTGGCGGCGCTGGCCGCGCATCAGGCCAACCGCAAAGCCGGGTGAGGGTGCCCCGGCGGCGGGGGCATCGGCGGGTGGTTGCCCGAAGGGCTCAGGTGGACGCGAGCTCGTCGCGTTCGAAGTGGCGGTGGTATTTCTCGGCAACGCCGAGGATGTCGCACACCACGAACACATCGGTGGTGCCGAACTGATAATCGATCACCGCGCCCTCACCGATGAACGAGCCGAGCCTGAGGTAGGCCTTGATCAATGGCGGCAGTTGGCGGAGCGCCTCGCGTGCATCGAGCTCTTCGCGCGGCATGACGTTCATGTCGATGTAGCGCTCGGGCAGGGCGCGAATGCGCAGCGCCGGCGGCGCGAGGTGCTCGTGGTAGAGATAGGCGAGCGGCAGCGTGTGGGCCGAGACATCGGTCCCGGGCAGGCTCGCGCAACCGAAGATGTACTTGATCTCGTACGCCGCAAAATAGCCGGCGAGGCCGCGCCACAGCAGTTGAATGATGGCGTTGGTGCGGTAGTCCTCGTGCACGCAGCTGCGCCCCAGCTCCAAGAGCTCGTTGGGCCGCGCCATGGCGAGCAAAGGCTGGATATCGTATTCGCCGGCCGAATAGAACCCGCCGTTCCGCTCGGCGATCTCCTGGCGCAGGAGGCGGTATGATCCGACCACCGTCTCGCCGGCCGGCCGGCTGTGATCGAACACCAGAAGGTGATCGCACAAGAGATCGAAGTCATCGAAATCACGCCGCTCCGCCGTCATCGCGGCGCTCGCCCAGGCGCCCATCTCCTCATAGAAGACGCGGTAGCGGAGCGCCTGTGCGGCGTGGATGTCCTCGGCATCGCGCGTCAGGCGAACCTCGAGGCGGCCCTCCTGGGAGAACAGCGATTGCGATTCGCCCGCCGGGCCGAGGCGCATGCCGCCTTCCCTGATTGCCGCGCTATGCATGGCTGCTCACCCGACCGTGTGCTGTGGGATGCAACTTCACCGAGCCCCCCTTTGCGCCTAACGTTGCCCCGACATGCTAACACCGCCGGACCAGTGTCCGACGGTGCCTCTACTCCCTGCCCGCTCACAATGTGGACGCGTGCTGAAAATTCCGTCTGGCCGGGAGTCTAGCGTGACGCCGAATCCCGGTCAATTCGCTAACGATCCTCATTCTCGTCAGATATCTGGGATCGTTTTGGTATAGAAACGATAATCGTCCGCACCGAAACAGACGAATGTCACGCGTTCGATGGCGGGGTGGGCGGCGAGATGGTCGCGCACCTCGGTGATCGCGATGCGGCTCGCCCGTACGAAGGGAAAGCCGTAGGCGCCGGTGCTGATCGAGGGAAAGGCGATGGTACGAAGGCCGTGCTCCTCGGCGAGCGCAAGCGAATTTCGGTAGCAGCGCGCCAACAGCTCGTCCTCGTCCTTGTGGCCGCCCTGCCAACGCGGCCCGACCGTGTGGATGACGTGCATGGCCTTGAGGCGGTATCCGTCGGTGATGCGCGCCTCGCCCGTCGGGCAGCCGCCGATGCCGCGGCACTCTTCCAGCAACTCGGGCCCTGCGGCGCGGTGAATGGCGCCGTCGACGCCACCGCCGCCGAGCAACGAGGACTTCGCCGCATTGACGATGGCGGCGACGTCTTGGGCGGTGATATCACCCTCGACGGCGGTCATGCGCCCGGTCATTCCAGGCTCCTTGTCGCGCCGGCGGGCGCCGGCTGGCGGCGCGCCAACCACCACAGCAGCACAAGCCCGGGCACCGCCGCTCCCGTGGTGAGCAGAAAGAACGGCACCCAGCCCAGCGCATCGGCGAACCAGCCGGCCGAGGCCGATTAAGACGGTGCGCCCGACCGCCGAGAGCGCGGACAGAAGCGCGAACTGATTCGCAGTGTAGTCGCGGTTTTCGCACAGCCCGCTCAGATAGGCGACGAAGATCACCGTGCCGAGCCCGCCGGCCAGGTTCTCGATCGCGATGGTCAGCACCAAAAGCGTCATGTCGGCGCCGACACTCGCCTACCAGACGAACATCAGATTGGACAGCATCTGCACCAGCCCGGCGATCCACAGGCTATGGATCGTCCCGGCGACGCGGTAGACGTAGCCGCCGGCGAAGCCGAACAGCTTGACCACGCGGCCGTAGTCGGTCTTGTCGAAGCCGATATCGAGGACGAACGGCGCGGTCATAATGCCGGCGAAGGCATCACCGAACTTGAACAGCATGACGAACAGGAGGATGGCGAGCCAGTCGGGCCGGCGCGTGAAATCGGCGAACGGGGCGAGCACCGCTCGGGCGAAGCGCTCGCGGAACGGCCGCGCGACCGTCTCCTCGGGCCTTACCGAATCGGGCTCGCGCGAGAGGAGCACCGTGACGACACCGATCGCGAGCAAGCCGGCCATCACGGCGTAGCCGACGAACCAGCCGGAAGCCGCGTCGCCCGAGGCCTGGAGAAGGGACACGAGCTCGAACAGGCCAGCGGTCGAGACCAGGAGCGCCACGCGATAGCCCGCGACGTAGTTGGCCATGCCGGCGGCGTATTGCGGCTCGTCCAGGCTCTCGATGCGGAAGGCATCGATGACGATGTCCTGGCTCGCCGAGCATAACGCGACGATGAGCGCGATCGCCGCCGTGGCCAGCGGATCGGCGGCCGGATCGATCGAGCCGAGCGCGACTATGGCGAGGATGAGCGCGGCTTGCGTGGTCACGAGCCAGCTGCGCCGCCGACCCATGAGGCGGCTCAGCAGCGGCACGCGCACCGCATCGATCACCGGCGCCCACAAAAATTTCAGCACGTAGGGCAGGCCGACCAGCGCAAAGAGCCCGATGGCGGTGAGCGAGACGCCGTCCTCTTTGAGCAACACCGCGAGCGACTGGCCGGTGAGCGCCAAGGGCAGCCCGCTGGCGAAGCCGAGAAACAGGATGGCGATGACGCGCCGGTCGGCATAAACCGCCGCGGCGGCGAGCCAGCGTTGCGGGCGCGAGTCCATCGTCACGCCGCGTTATTGGCGCAGGAGAATGCGGCGGTAGCTGAGCGCCTCGGCGATATGCGGGCGGTGGACGGTGGCGCTCGCCTCGAGATCGGCAAGCGTGCGCGCGACGCGAAGCACGCGGTGATAGCCCCGCGCCGAGAGCCGCATGCGCTGGGCAGCCTCAGTCAGCAGCCGGGCGGCGTCCTCGTCCGGGCTCGCCACCTCGGCGAGGAGCTCGCCGTCGGCTTCCGCGTTGGTGCGCACAGGCGGCGAGAAATCACGCCCGCCATAGCGTTCGGCCTGGATCGCGCGCGCCTGGGCCACCCGCCGGGCGACCTCGGCCGAGCCTTCCGCCGCCGGCGGCAGGCTGAGATCGGCAGCCTCTACGGCGGGCACATCGATATGAATATCGATGCGGTCGAACAAGGGGCCGGAAATCTTGCTCTGATAGTCGTTGGCGCATTTGGGCGCCCGGCCGCAGGCCAGCGCCGGGTCGCCGAGATAGCCGCAGCGGCACGGATTCATGGCGGCGATGAGCTGCACGCGCGCCGGGTAGGTGACGTGGCTGTTGGCTCGGGCGACGCTCACCCGGCCGGCCTCCAGCGGTTGGCGCAGCGAATCGAGCACGCCGCGGGGAAACTCCGGCAGCTCGTCGAGAAAGAGCACGCCGAGATGGGCGAGCGTCACCTCGCCGGGCCGCGCCCGCGTGCCGCCGCCGACCATGGCCAGGAGCGAAGCCGAATGGTGGGGATCGCGATAGGGGCGCCGGCGGGTGAGCTTGCCGTCGGTGATCAGCCCGGCGACGCTCGCGATCATGCTGACCTCGAGGGTCTCGCCCGGATCGAGCGGCGGCAGAAGCCCCGAGAGACGCGCCGCCAGCATCGACTTGCCAGCCCCTGGTGGGCCGATCATGAGGAGATTGTGAGCTCCGGCAGCGGCCACCTCGAGCGCGCGCTTGGCGGTCTCCTGGCCCTTGATGTCCTTGAGGTCGAGCAGGCTCCCCGCTGCGTCATCCAGCACCGGCTCGGGCGGGCTCAGCACCTGCGTGCCCTTGACGTGATTGACCAGCGCCAGAAGCGTGGGCGCCGCCAGGACGTCGATCTCGCCGGCCCAGGCGGCCTCGCCGCCGCACGCCGCCGGGCAGATCAACCCCTTGCCCGCGGCTGAGGCGGTGATCGCGGCGGGCAGCACGCCGGCCACCGCGGCGATCGAGCCGTCGAGGCCGAGCTCGCCCACCACCACGTACTCGCCAATGGCATCTCTCGGCACCACGTCCATGCCGACCAGGAGCCCGAGCGCGATGGGGAGATCGAAGTGACTGCCTTCCTTCAGCACATCGGCGGGCGCGAGATTGACGGTGATGCGCTTGGTTGGAAGCGCGAGCCCGATGGCACCCAATGTCGCGCGCACCCGCTCGCGCGATTCGGCCACCGCCTTGTCGGGCAAGCCGACGATGGTAAAGGCGGGCAGGCCCGCCGCAATCTGCACCTGGACGTCGACATCGAGAACATCGATGCCTTGGAACGCCACCGTCGCAACCCGCGCCACCATGGCCGAAGGGCTCGGCTCAACCCCAGTAGCGCCCGGTGGAACCGATGACGGCGGTCACCAGGCCGAGCGCGAGATTGATGGCGACCATCTGGCGAATCACGCCGATCGCCGCGCCGGCTGCGGGCCAGTCCTCGGCGGCCACGGCGGCGCGCAAGCGGCGGAAAGGCGCGAAATAGACGTGGAGGAAGATCAGCATCATGACGATGCCGATCCCCTGCATGATGTGGATGTGAACGCCGACCGCGGCAAAACCGCCGAGCTCGATCAAGATCATCCAGTAGCCGCTGAGAAGCAGCACGACCACCGAGGCCCACACCCATTGGAAGAACCGGCCGAGCGTGCGTTCGAGAAGGGGCAGCCGCTCAGGCGGCTCGAGCGGGCCCACGGCAGGCCGGAGCGCCATATGGGCAAAGAACATGCCGCCGACCCAGATGACGGCGGCGAGGATGTGGAGCCCGACTGCGATCACCATGCGTGAAACCCCCTGTGCTGGTCGCGCTCCTGGCCGGGCGGATCGCGCCGCCTAGGCCGGCGGCTCGGCATGACGCGCGTGGTAGCGCCGCTCGATGGCATCCCAGATGTCGGCTTCGAGACGGGTGCCGTCGAAGCGGTTGACCTCCTGAAGCCCGGTCGGCGAGGTGACGTTGATCTCGGTGAGGTAACCGCCGATCACGTCGATGCCGACGAACACCAATCCATGCTCTTCGAGCGCCGGGCCGATGAGCTCGCAGATCTCTCGCTCGCGGGCGCTCAGGCCCGCCTTCTCCGGCCGGGCGCCGACGTGCATGTTGGCGCGCACATCGCCTTCAGGCGGGATGCGGTTGATCGCGCCGGCCGGCTTGCCCTCGATCAGGATGATACGCTTGTCGCCGTCCCGCACCTCGGGCTGGTAGCGCTGCACGACGACGGGCTCGCGGTAGAGCCCGGTGAACATCTCCAACAGCGCGTTCAGGTTGTCGTCCTCGGGCGCGATGTGAAACACGTTGGCGCCGCCGTTGCCATAGAGCGGCTTGATGATGATGTCCTTGTACTCGGTGCGGAATTCGCGGATGCGCTCGGGCGCCGCGGTGATCAGCGTGGGCGGCATCAGTTCCGAAAAGTGAGTGACGAACAGCTTCTCCGGCGCGTTCCTGACCCGCACCGGATCGTTGACCACGAGCGTGTCGGGGTGGATGTGCTCGAGCAGATGGGTCGCCGTGATGTAGGCCATGTCGAACGGCGGGTCCTGACGCATGAGCACCACATCGACGGCCGCAAGATCGAGGGTTTCCGCATCGCCATAGGTGTAGTGCCGGCCCGCCTCGCGGCGCACCTCGAGGGGCCGGGTTCGGGCATAGACGCGGCCCGCTTTGAAATAAAGATCGCGCGGCAGGTAGTGGAACAGCGCGTGACCCCGGGCTTGCGCCTCGAGCGCCAGCACGAACGTCGAATCGGCCTCGATATCGATCGTCTCGATCGCGTCCATCTGAATGGCGACGGCGAGGCTCATGACACAGATCACCGCTGGCTTCCGCCCGCGAAAGGCGAGGCCCGCGCCTCCTCGGCACGTTGGTGGGGATTCACTATAGTCAAGCCCCGCCCCCGCTCCCAGCGGAACTTGGCGCCCGTGCCCGTTGGAGCGCCGCTTAGCAGCCCGTTGATTAAGTCGGCGCCGTCTGATTCTCTGGTTCCCTGATTTGCAGGGGGATTTGCCGATGGCGATGGGACGGCAGAAGGATGGTCAGGGGGACCTGATGGTGAGCTGGTCGGAGATGCCGCGCTCTCCGGGTCATGTGTTTTATGACCGCTTGCAGTCGGTGCTGATCGAGGGCGGCTTCGACGCCTTTGCCGAGGCGAGCTGCCGGCCTTATTACGCGGCCCGGATGGGCGCGCCCTCGGTGCCGCCCGGGCGCTATTTCCGGATGCACCTGGTGGGCTACTTTGAGGGCATCGACAGCGAGCGCGGTCTGGAGTGGCGCTGCTCGGACTCGCTTTCGCTGCGGGCGTTCCTGCGACTGGGGAGCCGTGATCGGGTACCGGACCATTCCTGGCTGTCACGGAGCCGCACGCGCCTGCCCCATGAAGTCCACGCGGCGGTCTTCGACTGGGTTCTGGTGCTGATCGCCGAGGCGGGGCTGATCAAGGGCGAGCGCATCGGCGTCGATGCCTCGACCATGGAGGCCAACGCGGCGCTGCGGAACATCGTGCGGCGCGACAACGGCGAAGGCTACCGGGAGATGCTGGAGCGCCTGGCCCGGGAAAGCGGGGTCGAGACACCCACGGCCGAGGACCTGGCGCGTCTGGACCGGAAGCGCAAGGGCAAGAAGCTTTCCAACACGGATTGGGTTTCGAAGAGCGACCCCGAGGCCAAGATCACCAAGATGAAGGACGGCACGACGCATCTGGCCTACAAGCCCGAGCACGCGGTGGATCTGGACACCGGCGCGGTGGTGGCGGCCGAGCTGCACCCGGCCGATGAGGGCGACACCACGACGCTTTCCAAGACCCTGGCGAAGGCCGAGGCAAACCTCGAGGCGGTGGATGCGGCACCGACATCGGAGGACCCGGCCGAATGCGTCGCCGACAAAGGTTATCACTCACGGGCGGTCTTGAGGGCTCTGAACGACAGTCCCTGGAAGACCCGGATCGCGGCGCCCAAGCAGACCGGCTTTTCGCGCTGGCACGGTGATGAGGCGGCGCGGCGCGCGGTCACCAATAACCGTGCGCGGCTCAAGTCCGGGGTCGCCCGCGAGGCCTTCAAGCTGCGCGCCGAGATCGTCGAGCGCTGCTTTGCCCACAACCTCGATCGTGGCGGCATGCGACGAACCTGGCTGCGCGGGCGAGAGAATGTGCACAAGCGATACCTGCTCCACGTCGCCGGCCACAATCTATCGTTACTGATGCGCCAGCTCATCGGCGCCGGCACCCCGCGGGAGGCCGTGGCGGGCGGATATGGCGGTATTTTCGTTCTGCTCACGCCCACCGGGGCCATGCTGGTGGCACGGGGGGGCTCGCAAAGCGGCCAGACGGCTTTCGCCGCCGCATTCCTCATCTGGGAGTGAGAGCCGGAAAAAGCCACTTAATCAACGGGCTGCTAGGCCCACGCCTAGTTGAGCTTGGCGCGCAGCGATTGCAAGAAGACCGCCGCCGCGTGACGCGCCACCTCGTCGGGCTCGTGGGCGAGGAAGGCCTCCATCGCCTCGGTGGCAGCCTGCAGATTGCCCTGCCGCGCCTTGAGGACGCCGAGCTCGCGCCACGCCACGGCATAGCCCGGCGCGAAGAGAACCATGCGCTCCAACACCTCGACAGCGCGTTCGATGTCCGCACTCTGCAGCGCCCGCGATTTGATGTTGTTTTGCAGCCTGATGAGGATCGCGCGGTTGTCCGGCGCGCTGAAATGGGCCGGGTCGAGCTCGGCATCGGCGCCGGCCACCTTGTGGAGGACGGCGCGTAGCTCGCCCGCATCGAGCACCTGCCCGCCGGCGAAGGGATCGAGGATGAGCCGTTCGGTTCCGGCCTCGAGGCGGACCAGGAAATGGAACGGGAAGTTGAGCCCCACCATATGCCAGCCTTGTCCGCGGGCGGCGTGAATGTAAAGGATGCCGAGCGCCACGGGCAGGCCCTTGCGGCGGTCGATGACCCGCATCAGATTGGCGTTCTGCATGTCCTCATAGGTGAGGGCATCGCCCTGATAGCCGTGGCGCTCGGCCAGCACTTCCGTGAGTGCGGCGGCACGCGCGGCGAGATCGGCGGCGCCCTGGGCCGCGGCGGCAGTGTCATCAGCAATTTGCGCCAGGTGATCGCGGTAGCGCTCGAGCGACACACGGGGACGATCGAGCGCCGCGAGCGCGGCGGCGGCCAAGTCGATCGCGCCATCATCCTCTCCGGCGATGGCGTCGAGCAGGGCCCTAGGCTCGTCGCGCGCGCTCACGGTCCTCACGTGCGCCGGGGATCGTCCTTGAGCCGGACATGGCTGATGACCTTGGTCACGCCGGCGATGTTGCGCGCATGATTGGTCACCCGCTCGAGCTCGGCGTCATCCTGCGCGATCCCCATCAGGTAGACCACGCCGTTGACGGTATCGATGGTGTAGTTGATGTCGCTGATGGCGCCGTCGGTGATCAGCTTGAAGCGTAGCTGAAGGACAATGCGCTTGTCCTTGAAGTAATCGACGATGGCGGCCTGGTTGGTGATCTGAATCTCGTTCAGCACCTCTTTGACGCTGTCGGACTGCCATGTCACGCGCGCCGCCTCGATCCGGTCGTCCGGATCGGTCACGCTGCCGGTGAGCAGCACGCGGCCTTCCACGACGCTGGTGCGCACATCGAGGAAGAGCTTTTCGCTCCGCTCGGACAGCAGTTGATTGATCTGGAATTTGATCGCGGCATCGTCGATGGCCGCGCCGACGCTGCGCTCCTGCGCGACAGCGACGCCCGCCGTCGCCGCGCCGCCCGCAACAACGCCCACGCACCCGCTCAAGGCGAGGCCCGCGAGCAAGAGACCGACTGTAAGAACACCGAGGGATCCGCGTGTCATGACAACCTCACTCCGCCAACGATGACGACCAAGACGCGACTTCTCCCCCCTGCCATGGCTCGACGATCGTCCATCACGGGCGCCACGCGTCCCGCATGTGCACCGGCCAGCGCTATGGTACCACGAGCATGGCATCGAAGCGTACCGTCATCCCCGCTAAACGGTCATGGTCCGCGAGATACTGGCTGGCTGCACGGATGATTCGCTCACGCTGCCGTGGCGTGATGGACTCCGCGGCCTCGGCGAGGCTGGCGCGCACCTTGACCTCGATCGCGGCGAGAACCTCACCGCGGCGCGCGATGATGTCGATCTCGCCGACCGGCGAGCGGTAGCGCCGCGCGACGATCCGGTAGCCCTTGCAGCGCAACAGCCAGGCGCACAGAATCTCGGCCCATCGCCCGGCGCGGTAGGCGCGGCGCCGGCCCGCGCGCGCCGACTCGCTCATCGAGGCGCCATCTCCTTGGCGAGCGCGAGGGCGCGCTGATAGACCGCGCGCCGCGATATGCCGGTTTCCGCCGCCACCCGGGCCGCCGCCCGGCTCGGGCTCATGGTGCGGAGCGCCGCGCGCAAGCCGTCGTCCAAAACACTTTGATCCACCTCTGCCGTAGTTGAGGGCGGTGCGATGACGACGACGACTTCGCCCTTCGGCGGACCGTGGCTGGCGTAATGCTCGGCGAGCTCGGCGAGCGTGCCGCGGCGTACTTCCTCATGGAGCTTGGTGAGCTCGCGCGCCACCGCTGCATCGCGCCGCCCCAGCCCCACCGCGAGATCAGCCAGCAGCGAGCCGAGCCGGCGCGGCGATTCGAAGAGCACGAGCGTCGCGGGGATGGCGGCGAGGCGCGCGACGGCTTGGCCGCGCTGGCTGCGGCGGGTTGGCAGAAATCCGGCGAAGAAAAACTGGTTGACCGGCAAGCCGGCCACCGCCAGCGCCGTGACGACAGCCGAGGCGCCGGGCAGCGCCGTGACCGGCAGGCCACGTTCGCGCGCCGCCGCGACCAAGCGGTAGCCCGGATCGGAGATCAGCGGCGTCCCGGCGTTCGAGACGAGGACGATGATCTCGCCCCGCGCGAGGCGATCGATCAGGGCCGGGGCGACGCGCGCCTCGTTGTGATCGTGATAGGCGAGAAGACGCGCCTTGATGCCGTGATGCTTGAGGAGCCGGCCGGTGCGGCGTGTATCTTCGCAGGCGATGACGTCGGCCGCATGCATGACCTCGATGGCGCGCAGACTGATGTCCTTGAGGTTGCCGATCGGCGTGGCGGTCACGTAAAGACCGGGCGTCGGTTTACTTCGCGCGCTGTGATCTCTACCATTTTCGCCGGTTTCGGGGCCCGAGGAGGGACTCTGCTTTGCTGAGACCACGGTCTTCGGCCTTGCATCGTTGGGCGATCACGGCCTTCGTCAGCGCCGCGGCGCTGACGCTGGTGGCGTGCGAAACAACGACACTAAACGTCAGCCTGCCCACTTGGCTAGGGGGGGAGGGGACACCCGCCAGCGGGCCGCCGGTCGACGTGACCCAGCCACCGCCGGTCGTCGCGCCCCGGCCGCCGCCGCCGCCCGAGCTCGAGATCGTGCTCCGCCCGCCCGGCGCGCCCGACGAGGTCGTGGCGGAACCGAGCGAGCCTGAGACGGCTCTCCCCGAAACACCGGAAGTGGCGGAGCCCCTGGGGCCCGTCCTGAAACCACCGGTCCTCGCATCGCCGGCGCCGATCAAGGCCGCGCTCCTGGTGCCCCTGCGCGGACCCGACGCGCGCATCGGCCAGGCCCTGCTGGACGCGGCGCAACTCGCCGTGTTCGATGTCGGCGACGATCGCTTCGTCCTGTTGCCCAAGGACACGGGCGGTACGCCCGAGGGCGCGCGCATCGCGATTGCCGCCGCGCTGGAGGATGGCGCCGAGATCATTCTCGGCCCCCTGTTCAGCCATTCGGTCGCGGCGGTGGCCAGTATGGCGAGCGGCCACGGCGTCAACATCGTCGCCTTTTCCACCGACCGCACCGTCGCGCGCCCCGGCGTCTTTCTGATGGGCATCATGCCCGAGCAGCAGATCAACCGGGTGATCTCGTTTGCGCGCACCCAGGGTCTGATGCGCGTCGCCGCGCTGATCCCGGCTTCGGCCTACGGCGATACCATCCTCGGCGCGCTGCGCCGCGCCGCGCTGCACTACGGCATCGACATCGTTCAGGTCGAGGCCTACGCGCCCGGCGGCGGCGACGTCGAGCCCATCCTCCGCCTCGCCAACTATCACGAACGCCACGCCGCGCTCGAGGCGTTACGCGCCGAGCTGGGGGAGAACGACGACGAGGATTCGCGGCGCGTGCTGCGCCGACTCGTCGGTCTCGACACCTTGGGCGAGCTCGGCTACGACGCCATCGTCCTGCCGGCCGGCGGCGCAGAATTGCGCGAACTCGCGCCACTGCTGGCGTTTTACGACATTGACCCCGACAGGGTCCGCTACCTCGGCACGACGCTATGGGACGACCCGACGATCGGCTTCGAGCCGAGCCTCGTCGGCGGCTGGTTTGCCGGCCCGCCGCCCAAGGAAAGCCAGCGCTTCCAGGACCGCTTCGCCGCCGTCTACGGCCACAAGCCGCCGCGCATCGCGAGCCTCGCCTACGACGCCACGGCGCTGGCCGCGGTGTTGGCGCGCGCCCCGGCCGGAGCCGATTTCTCGGCCCAAGCGCTCACCGCCGCGAGCGGTTTTGCCGGCACCGATGGCATCTTCCGCTTCCGCTCCGACGGCATCGCCGAGCGCGGCCTCGCCGTCATCGAGGTGCGCCCGCACAGCTTTCGCGTCGTCAACACCGCGCCCGATACGTTCGAGAAAATAGGCTTCTGAGCGCCGCTCTCAGGCGATCAACGCGCCGAGCACGGCATTGAGCACCGCGCGGCCGCGGGCCGTGGCACGCAACGCGTGCTCACCGAGGACAAGAAACCCTTCGTCGCAAAGCCGCCCGAGCGCGCCGCCGTCGACGAAGTCCTCGATCGGCCGACCCACATGGGCGGTAAAGGCGGCGCGCATGACACCCTCTTTCAGCCGCAGTCCCATCATCAAGCGTTCGGCGGCCTCGGCCTCCCGCTCGAGCGGCTCATTGGACGCCACGCCATGGCCCCGCTCGGCAACCGCTTCGAGCCACGTCTCGGGGTGGCGCAGCGTTTCGGTGGCGTGACGCTTCCCGGCCAGCGTGATGCGGCCGTGCGCGCCCGGGCCGATGCCGAGATAATCGCCGCCCTGCCAATAGACGAGGTTGTGGCGGCAGGCGTGGCCCGGCGCGGCGTGATTGGAGATCTCATAGGCCGGCAGGCCTGCCTCCTCGCACAACTCCTGGATGAGGGCGAACAGCCCGGCCGCGGTGTCGTCATCCGGCACGATCAGCGTGCCCCGCCGTTGTTCGCGGTGAAAAGCGGTGCCCGGCTCCACGGTCAACTGGTAAAGCGAGAGATGGGGGGTGCCGAGAGCCAGCACGCGGCCAAGCTCAGTGCGCCACGCCGCGATCGTTTGTCCGGGCCGCGCATAAATCAAGTCGCAGGACACCTCGGGAAAAAGGCGCAGCGCCGCGGCGACGGCGGTCTCGCCTTCGGCTCCGGAATGATGCCGGCCGAGACGCACAAGGCTGTGATCCTCGAGGCTCTGCAGACCCAGCGAAAGGCGGGTGACGCCCACGGTGCGAAAGGCCGCGAAACGCTCGCGGTCCTCCGGGTTGGCCTCCAACGTCACCTCGCAGTCTGTGGCAATGGAGAAATGCCGCGCGAGGGCGTCGAGACAGGCGGCCGCGGTGGCTGGCTCCATCAGCGACGGCGTGCCGCCGCCGAAGAAAACGCTGGTGACGGTGCGATCCGGCGCACACTCGGCAAAATACGCAAGCTCCGCGGCGAGCGCGCGGCGCCACTGGGCGTGATCAACATCATCACGAAGATGGACGTTGAAATCGCAATAGGGGCATTTGGATGTACAAAATGGCCAGTGGATGTAGATCCCGAAACCGGGATCGGTGGCGGCGTCCGCGGCAGCGTGGGGCAGCGTGGACTTATCGCGCTCGGAGGCAGGCATCGATGAGCTTCCGGAAGGCATCGGAGCGGTGGCTGATGCGGTGTTTGTCGGCCGGGTCCATCTCGCCAAAGGTGAGCGTGTAGCCGTCGGCGACGAACATCGGATCGTAGCCGAAGCCCCGCTCACCGCGCGGCGGCCAAACGAGGTGGCCCGAGACCTCGCCCTCGAAGCTCTCACAGTGGCCATCGGGCCAAGCAAGGCTCAGGGCGGCGGCGAAGTGGGCGCGGCGGTCGCCCTCCTCACCGCGCTCCGCGAGCGCCCGCTCGGTGCGCGCCATGGCGAGGCCGAAATCGCGCGCCGGACCCGCCCAGCGGGCCGAACGGATGCCCGGCTCACCGCCGAGCGCCGGCACCACGAGGCCCGAATCATCGGCGAGCGCCACCAGGCCGGAGACGCGCGCCGCCGCCCGCGCCTTGAGCTCGGCATTGGCGATGAAGCTCGCACCGGTTTCCTCGGGCTCGTTGAGCTCGAGCGCCGCCGCGGAGGTCACATCGAGGCCGAACGGGACGAGCAGTTCCGTGATCTCCCGTATCTTGCCGGCGTTGTTACTGGCCACGACCAGCCGGTTCTCTGCAAACCTGCGCGGCACGACGAGCGGCCCTCCCGTTCAGTCAAACTTGAGCGCCTGGCGCTGCAGGGCGACCAGCTGCTTGATGCCGTGCTTGGCGAGCTTGAACAGGGCGCGAAACTCCGCCTCGGAAAACGGCGCCTCCTCGGCGGTCCCCTGAATCTCGATGATGCGACCGCCGGCGGTGAACACGAAATTGGCATCCGCCGCGGCGGCGGCATCCTCGACATAGTCGAGATCGAGGACCGGCACGCCCTGATAGAGGCCGCAAGAGACCGCCGCGACCTGATCGCTGAGCGGCAACGCCGCAAGCTCGCCTGCCTTGACAAGATCCTCGAGCGCGACGTGCAACGCCACATAGGCCCCGGTGATGGCGGCCGTGCGGGTGCCGCCGTCGGCCTGCAGCACGTCGCAATCGATGCGCACCTGGCGTTCGCCCAAGGCGTCGAGATCGGTGACCGCCCGCAGGCTGCGCCCGATCAGCCGCTGGATTTCGTGTGTGCGGCCGCTTTGCCGGCCGCGTGTCGCCTCCCGGGCGGTGCGCGTTTCGGTGGAGCGCGGCAGCATGCCGTATTCGGCGGTCACCCAGCCGCGGCCGCTATTGCGCAGGAACGGGGGCACCCGGTCCTCGACACTTGCCGTGCACAGCACCTCGGTCGCGCCGAACACCGCGAGACACGAGCCCTCGGCAAATTTGCTGACGTTGGGCTTGAGGCGGACCCGGCGCAATTCGTCCGCCACCCGACCCGAAGGCCGGGCCGACCCGCGGCTGGGTGAAGTTGGGCGTGCGGCCATGTCCCTCTCGCACCTTTCCGGTTTGAATCGCGTCCGCGTTTCTAAACCCTAGAGCCCGAGACCGTCTAGGGCCGCGATCTTGCGTGCGGCAAGAAACCTTCGCTCGCGTTGACGCGCAGAGGTCCGGTTACTAAATTGAATGCGCTGGCGGGTCGGGCCCGGCGCGGGCCCCAAGTGGAGAGAATCCGGCGCCCATGATCGAAGAGTTGAACGAGCGCTCGCGGGAGATTTTCCGCCATGTCGTCGACGCCTATCTGGAGACGGGCGAGCCGGTGAGCTCGCGCGCGCTCTCGCGGCGGCCCGACATCAACCTGTCGCCCGCCTCTATTCGCAACGTCATGGCCGATCTCGAGGAGCTCGGCCTGCTGTTCGCGCCGCACACCTCGGCCGGCCGTATCCCGACGCATCTGGGATTGCGCTTCTTCGTCGACGGGCTGCTCGAGCTCGGCGAATTGCCCAACGAAGAGCAGGCCGGTATCGAGGCGCGCTGTTCGGCCAACGGGCGGAGCGTCGAGGAAGTCCTCACCGAGGCGACGACGGTGCTGTCCGGCCTGTCTCACTGCGCCGGCCTTGTCGTTGCGCCGAAGCAGGATGCCTCGCTCAGGCACATCGAATTCGTCGGCCTTGGCCCGCGGCGCGCGCTCGTGGTCCTGGTGACCGACGATGGCACGGTCGAGAACCGCATCATCGAAGCGCCGCAGGGCCTTGCGACCACTTCGCTCGAGCAGGCCACCAACTACCTGAATGCGCGCCTGACCGGCCGCACCCTGGGCGAGGCGCGTGAGTATGTCCTCGGCGAGCTCGAGGTCGACCAGAGCGAGCTCGATACCCTCACCAGCCGGCTGATTGAAGCCGGTCTTGCCACCTGGGGCGGCGATGAAGGCCGCGCGACCCTGATCGTGCGCGGCCAGGCCAACCTTCTCGAAGACGTGACCGGCATCGAGGATCTCGAGCGCATCCGGGTCCTCTTCGATGCTCTCGAGACCAAGGAGGAGCTGATGCAGCTGCTCGATTTGACGAGCGACGCCGATGGTGTCCGCATTTTCATCGGCTCGGAAAACGAGCTCTTCGGGCGGGCCGGCTGCTCGCTGATCGTGGCGCCCTATCGCAACAGCCGCGAGAACATCATCGGCGCGATCGGCGTGATCGGCCCGACGCGGATCAACTACGGCCGCATCATCCCCATGGTCGATTACACCGCCAAAGTCGTCGGTCGGCTGGTCGGCTAGCCGCCATGGCAAACCAGAAAAAACGCGCCCCCCAACGCGGTAAATCCGACGCGCCCGCGCCCGAGACGGAAGCGCCCGAGACGGCGGAGGAGGCCCACCTTCCCGAGCCGGCAGAGGGCGAGGACGAGGGTGCGGGCGCGCATACCGAAGATGCAGACGCGCCACCCGGCACGGCGCCTGAGGCCCCTGCCGTGGCTTCGCCCGAAGAGCAGATCGCGAATCTCACGGACCGGCTGTTGCGCGCCATGGCCGAGGTCGAGAACGTGCGCCGGCGGGCCGATCGGGACCGTCAGGAAACCAGTAAATACGCCATCACGGCGCTCGCGCGTGATCTGTTGACGGTGGCCGACAACTTGCGCCGCGCGCTGGACGCGGTGCCCGAGGGTGCGCACGATGGCGACGAGACCCTGACCGGCCTGTTGACCGGCGTGGAAATGACCGAGCGCGAACTTCTCAGCGCCTTCGACAAGCACGGCATCAAGCCCATCGATCCGCTCGGCGAGAAGTTCGATCACAATTTCCATCAGGCCATGTTCGAGCTCGAGAACACCGGCCAGCCGCCCGGCACGATCGTCCAGGTCGTGCAGACGGGCTACCTCATCGAGGATCGCCTGTTGCGCCCGGCGATGGTCGGTATCGCCAAAGGGAATGGCGAGCCGGACTCGCCCGACGGGGTCGATACGTCCGTGTGATCTGCGGCGGCTTGGCGATTGAGCGGAGTGTGGCGATTCCGCCCGCCGAGAGCGCGCGGGGCCCGTCGGTCCGCCGATTGAGGAATTCCGCGCTCAACGGTTGCGATGCGGGGTGGCGCAACTTATATAACTCTCACGCCGTTTAGGCTGTAATATTTGTTCGAAAATCGGCTCAGAGGCGCCTTGTGGGGTCTCTGCCGGCGTATGGCATGGTCGGCAGCGGCTGCCGCGAAGGAGAGAACGACATGGCTAAGGTGATCGGCATCGACCTCGGCACGACGAATTCCTGCGTCGCGGTCATGGAAGGCAAGGAAGCGAAGGTCCTGGAGAACGCCGAGGGCTCGCGCACGACGCCCTCGATGGTCGCGTTCAGCGACGATGGCGAGCGTCTCATCGGCCAGGCCGCGAAGCGCCAGGCGGTGACCAACCCCGAGAACACGCTGTTTGCCATCAAGCGCCTGATCGGCCGGCCTTTCGACGATCCGACGACCAAGAAAGACAAGGACATGGTCCCCTACGAGATCGTCGCGGCTGACAATGGGGATGCCTGGATCAAGGCCGCGGACAATGACTATTCGCCGAGTCAGATCAGCGCCTTCATCCTGCAAAAGATGAAGGAGACCGCCGAGGCCTATCTCGGCGAGACGGTGAGCCAAGCGGTGATCACGGTGCCCGCCTACTTCAACGATTCCCAACGCCAAGCCACCAAAGACGCGGGCCAGATCGCAGGCCTCGAGGTGCTGCGCATCATCAACGAGCCGACCGCCGCCGCGCTCGCCTACGGGCTCGACAAGACAGAGAACGCGACGATCGCGGTCTACGACCTCGGCGGCGGCACCTTCGATATCTCGATCCTCGAGATCGGCGACGGCGTCTTCGAGGTCAAGGCGACCAACGGCGATACCTTCCTCGGCGGTGAGGATTTCGACATGCGGCTCGTCAACTACCTGGCCGACGAGTTCAAGAAGGAGCAGGGCATTGACCTGCGCGCGGACAAGCTCGCGTTGCAGCGCCTCAAGGAGGCCGCCGAGAAAGCCAAGATCGAGCTCTCCAGCACCATGCAGACCGAGGTCAACCTGCCGTTCATCACCGCCGACGCGGCCGGTCCCAAGCACCTCACCATGAAACTGACGCGCGCCAAGCTCGAAGCCCTGGTTGACGAGTTGATCCAGCGCACCGTCGAGCCGTGCAAGGCGGCGCTCAAGGACGCCGGGCTCACGGCCGGCGAGATCAAGGAGATCGTGCTGGTGGGTGGCATGACCCGCATGCCCAAGGTGGTCGAGACGGTGAAGAACTTCTTCGGCCGCGAACCCCACAAGGGGGTCAATCCCGACGAGGTGGTGGCCGTCGGCGCCGCGATTCAGGCCGGCGTCCTGCAGGGCGACGTCAAGGATGTCCTGCTCCTCGACGTCACGCCCCTCAGCCTCGGCATCGAAACCCTGGGCGGCGTGTTTACCCGCCTGATCGAGCGCAACACCACGATTCCCACCAAGAAGTCGCAAACCTTCTCGACCGCCGAGGACAACCAGAACGCGGTCACCATCCGGGTGTTCCAGGGCGAGCGCGAGATGGCGGCAGGCAACAAGCTGTTGGGCCAGTTCGACCTGATCGGCATTCCACCGGCACCCCGAGGCATGCCGCAGGTCGATGTCACGTTCGATATCGACGCCAACGGCATTGTCAACGTCTCGGCCAAGGACAAGGGCACCGGCAAGGAACAGCAGATCCGCATCCAGGCCTCCGGCGGCCTCAGCGAGGACGACATCGAGCGCATGGTGAAGGAGGCGGAGCTCCACGCCGACGAGGACAAGAAACAGCGCGAGATCGCCGAGGCCCGCAATCACGCCGAGGCGCTCATCCACCAGACCGAAAAGAACCTGGAGGAATACGGCGACAAGGTCGCGGACGAGGACCGCGCCGCAATCCAGGCCGATATCGACGCCCTCAAGGCGGTCAAGGAGGGCGAGGAAGCCGCCGACATCCAGGCCAAGATGGAAGCCCTGGCCAAGTCGTCGATGAAGCTCGGCGAAGCCATCTATCAGGCCCAAGCCCAGGCCGAGGGTGGTGAGGGCGGTGAGGCCGGCGACGCCACCTTCGAGGAGGGGGCCGTGGCTGAGGATGAGGCCGAGGCCGAGGGTGCCGAGGAGAAGGCGGACGACGGGGAGGACGGGGAGGACGTCGTCGATGCCGACTTCGAAGAGGTCGACGAGGACGAGAAGAAGAACAAATCCGCTTAGGCCGGTCAGAGCCTGCGGTTCAACGCTCATGACCGGATACGAGTTGGAACCACGCGCCCTGGTCCGACGCACATCGCTGCCAGGGCGGATGCAATTTTGCGGTATCGCTTAAGCGCCCATGGCCAAGCGGGATTACTACGACGTCCTCGGGATCAAGCGGGACGCCTCAACCGAGGAGGTGAAGAAGGCCTATCGCACGCTGGCCATGAAATATCATCCCGACCGCAACCCGGATGATCAGGGGGCCGAACACGCCTTCAAGGACGTCGGCGAAGCCTACGCGGTCCTCAAGGACGAGCAGCGGAGGGCGACCTACGACAATTTCGGGCACGCCGCCTTCGAGAACGGCTCGGGCCCGCGCGGGTTCGACTTCAGCTCCAATTTCGCCAATGTGTTCGACGATCTATTCGCCGAGTTCACCGGCGGCGGGCGGCGCCCGGGCGCCAATCTGCGCGGCGCCGATTTGCGCTACAACCTGGAGATCAGCCTCGAGGAGGCCTATCGCGGCAGCAAGTCCGAGGTCCGCGTGCCGACCTCGGTCAATTGCGATGCCTGCAGCGGGAGCGGCTCGGCCGGCGGCGCGCCGCCGGATGTCTGCCGCGGTTGCGGCGGCGCCGGCAAGGTGAGGGCGCAGCAGGGGTTCTTCACCATCGAGCGCACCTGCCCCACGTGCCACGGCCACGGCCGCGTCATCAGCGATCCGTGCGCGGCGTGCGCCGGCGCTGGCCGGGTGCACCAGGACAAGACGCTCGCAGTCGCTATCCCGAAAGGCGTGGAGGAAGGGACGCGGATTCGTCTCGCCGGCGAGGGCGAGGCGGGCCTGCGTGGCGGGCCGCCCGGCGATCTCTACATCTTCCTGTCGATCGCGCCGCACCGCATCTTCCAGCGCGACGGATCCCACATCTATTGCCGCGTGCCCATCCCCATGACGACCGCGGCCCTCGGCGGCACGATCGAGGTGCCGACCCTCGACGGCGGCCGCGCCAAGGTGACCATCCCGTCCGGCTGCCAGACCGGGCGGCAATTCCGCTTGCGCGCCAAGGGCATGCCGGTGCTGCGCTCCTCGGGCCACGGCGACATGTATATCCAGGCGGAGGTGGAGACCCCGGTCAACCTGACCAAGCAGCAAAAGGAGCTTCTCGACGAGTTCCACAAGGCCGGCAGCGCCAAGACGAGCCCCGAATCGGAGGGCTTCTTCAGCCGGGTGAAGGAACTTTGGGAGGACCTGCGCGACTAGGGCGCGCACCCCACGTGCATCCTCAACGTCAGCTCGGTCCCGCCGTCACCGCCGCCGCGGATGTCCGCGATGAGCCAGGGGCAGAAGTCGCGACCCCTCGGCCATGAGCAGGATGGAATCACTCATTCGGACTTCGCGCGGATCGCTTTGGCGCGCACCTCCATGCTCTCTGCCTCATCGGCGCGTGCGGTCTGCCGGAGTAGTGCGGCATAGTTCTCCAAGCTCGTGGCCACATCCGGATGCTCCGGCCCGATGGCCTTTTCCCTGATCACCCGAGCGCGCTCATAAAGCGGCGCGGCCTCGGCGTGCCAGGGGGCGAGGAGCCATGGCGGGGCGCTCCATTCAGGCTCTCACTTTGATGCCCTCGGTTGCGTTTCCGCTGTTGCGGCGGCACAATCAGGCACCGTTTGGCGTCATCGCGCGGGCAGTTGGGAGCTGGCTTCGCGACCCAGGACGGGCATTCTCGAGCACGCGTGTGTGAACGCCCACACCGCAGAGGTTTCACGACGATGGACGAATTCACGAAGCAGGTACCGGGCCGGCTCGGCGCCGAGACCTTGATCGACGAGGAGGAGTTGAAGGCCACGAGGGCCGATCTGGCTCACGCCTCACACCTCCCGGGCCATTACTACACGTCGCCGGAAATCCTCGAGCTCGAGATCGAGAAGCTGTTCATGCGGGATTGGCTGGTCGTAGGCCGGGTCGAGGAGTTCCCCAACCCCGGTGATTACCGCGCCATGGACATCGCCGGGGAATCTATCTTGATCTGCCGCGACGCCGACGGAGGCCTCAACGCGCTCGCCAACGTCTGCCGCCACCGCGGCGTCGAGATCGCTTTCGGCGAGGGCAACCGCAACGACTTCCAGTGCCCGTACCACGGCTGGCTGTACGACCTCAAAGGGCAACTCATCGCCGCCCCGCACGCCGACGGCTTCGGCAAATTCGACGTCAAGACCTGTCGCCTGCCGCGGCTCAAGATCGACACCTGGGCTGGCTTCATTTTTATCAACTTCGATGCGGAGGCGCACACGCTGAACGAGTTCCTAGAGGTCGACGGCGCGCGCGAGGCCGCGAGCTTCCTGCACGCAGAAGATACGCGGCTCGTGGATACGTACACTTACGAGGTCCCGTGCAACTGGAAGCTCGTGCCCGAGAACCTCATCGACATCTACCACGTGAATGTCATTCACGTGACGTCCTTTGGTAAGCACTTCAAGCCTGAGAACTTCCCCTTCCAGCTCACCAAGTACGGCTGGAACGCCGAATATGAGAGCAACACCATGGCCCCGGACGGCGAACTCCTGTTCGGGCCCATGCCGTGGCTCGAGGATAAGCACGCGCGCTTCGCTTTCACTCTTTTTCTGCGCCCCAACTTCAACATGTTCGCCCGCCAGGACCTCCTGCAGCCCAGGGTGACCTACCCCATCGCGCCCGACCGTTCGCTCGTGACGATCTTCACCATGCTGCCCCAACAGGCCCTCGATATGCCGGCCTTCGAGGCCAAGGTGAAAATCCTGAAAGAGTTCATCGAGCAAACGGTCGACGAAGACATGGTGCTCCTGCGCTCGATCCAGAAGGGGTTCAATTCGAGGCTCTACCGGGCCGGCCCCATCCACGAGATGGAAGCGGCCATTCACCACCGCCTCAATACCTACATCGATGCCCTCAAGGGCGGCGGTGAGGCGCGGTAGCCTTCACCGGCAAGAGAGTTCATCCCAACCTAGCCGCCGCCGCTCGGCGTTCTTGCGCTCAGTCGTAGGGCATCGCCCCGCTGATGCCGCCGTCGATGACAATGAACGCGCCATTGACGAACGACGAGGCATCGGAGGCGAGAAAGACCGCGAGCCCGCCTATTTCCTTGGGCTGGGGCCAATATCTCAGCGGCACGCGCGCCTTGATCCCTTCGTAGAGCGGCTCCATCTCCGGGGTGGGTGGCTTGCCCTCTTCCATAAAACCGCCCAGCGAGGTATGGAAATACCCCGGCGCGATGGCGTTGGTGCGGATCCCCTTGGGACCGAGTTCGACCGCCATTCCGCGGGTCATCCCCATCAAGCCGCCCTTGCCCGCCGCGTAGGGGATTTCCTGTTCGCTCCCCATGATCGTGCTTACGATCGAGCACATGTTGATAATCGAGCCCTTGCCCTGCTTGACCATATGCTTGGTGGCTTCGCGCGAGATGACGTAGGCTGCGTTGAGGTGAATGTTGATCTCGTAGAACCAATCGTCGAGCGACAAATCCTCCATCCTCTTCAGCGTCGACATGCCGGCGTTATTGATCAGCACGTCGATATGGCCGTGCTCATTGGCGAGTTTGTCGACGGCTGTGGTGGCCGCGTCCCAGTCGACGACATCGAAGGGACAGGCCGAGGCCTTGAGACCGGCCTTTTTGAATTCATCGACCTTGGCGTTGAGTCGCTCCTCGTTGCGGGCATTGAGGACGACATGGGCGCCGAACTCGGCCATCGCGCGCGCCATCGCGGCGCCCAACCCCATCGATCCGCCGGTGACGAGCGCCACCCGCCCTTCGAGAGAAAACATATCTTTGATCTCAGACATACCGAACGCCTCCCCAATGTTGTTTTGATTGAACGGTGCTTGACTCGCTCCTCCCAACCCTCGACCGACATTCCTCGAATATATTCCAGGTCCTTGCAACCATATTCACTTGGCGCCCTCAGACGCAGCTGCATGTCTCCTGCGGCCATGCGATGACCTGATTTTGTCGGCTTGACCAGGATGCGTGTTCATGATGGTCGACTCGGTAGGGCTGTTAACGGCGGCGCCGGTCGCCTGGCAGCAGCCGGAAGCCGACACGGATGGGCCGGGCGGACCACGCCGTTCGTTAAATGGCGATGTCTTGAAGGTTGTAGTCCTCGATGTCGGCCCGCGCCTTGGGCGTCCAGCGAAAGCGGCCGTTCGATCCGGCAAATGGCTTGTAGACATAGGGCGTCTCGCCGAGAAAGCGCTGCCGCCGCGCGTCGATGGCGTACATGATCAGGCGCGAGCGCTGGCGAACGTAGTCCTCGTCATACTCCGGCGCCGGGTTGTCCACGCCAGCGAATGTGCTGTCGCTCTTCGTGCCGATCACGAACTTGCGCCGGTGGAAGCCGAAGTTGATGGTTACCCGGACGTCAGCGCTCGTGTTCGCGAACGAGCCGTGAATCGCCTGCCGGTTGGTGATGGCCACGTCACCCGGCTCGCAGATGAGCGGCGCCGCATCGCGCAACCGATCGGACCCCGCCGCTTCGGCCATGGCCTTGATGTCCGCCTTGCCATGACGATGCGAGCCCGGCACGACCCACATGCCGTTCGCCGCGTTGCAGCCATAGAGCTGCGCCATAAAGTTGAAGCCGTGCGCGCCTTCGTCCCGCTCCGGGTTGTCCCAATGCGACCAACCATCCTGGTGCCATGCCGCCGAGCCGCCAAGCCCTGGATGCTTGATCCAGACGGCTTCGCTGAACGGCGTGAAGTCTGGGCCGTTGATCGCCTCGGCTATGGCGAGCAGCTGCGGATGCCCGTAGAGGCGCAAACAAGCGTCGGAGAACTGTAGCGAGCCCAGCAGAAGTTGCATCACATAATCCGGCGCGCCTACGGGCGCCTTCGGCTCAATCATCTTCGCTGGATGGCGGCCATGCAGCGCGTCGGTGCCGCCGATCGGATCGGACAGGGGCTTGACCATCTTCACGGTGGTCGCCTTGCAGTCCACGCCGAGCGCCGGGCGCCCGCGTCTATCCACCTTCGCGCCTTCGGTCACCGGAGCGCGCTCGAGCAATTCCGCCACATCCCGCTCGATGTCTTTCAGTTCCTCGTCCTCGAGCACCTTCTTGAAGATGTAGAAGCCGTGGCGCGCGTATGAATCGACGATCGCGGGATCGAGCCTACCCTCGGCGTCGAACCGAATCGGGCCCCGGTTGTCGAGCGCCAGGGCACGCGTGGTGCCGGCCTCGCGATAGCGGACCATCGCGGCTTCGTCTGCGCCGTAATCGACGACCGGAACGTCATGGAGCGGCAGGTTGACCATGTTCACCCGAAATTTTCCAACGGCTGCCTTGCCAATGGAGCTTACGGCAGCCGGGTGCGGTTCTCAACGCGCGTCAGGGTTAGCCTCCGGACCAAGCGCCAGTGGAACCTGTGGGTCCATGACCACGCTCGCCCGCCCCTTTCAAGCCAAAAACCGATCGTCGCCCGAGCGCTGGACTTGAACCCCCAAACATGCCATCTGCTGGGCTTGAGGAGCAGGCCATGGCGGACGTGAAAATCGGCGTTGCGGGATGTGCGGGCCGCATGGGCACGACGCTGGTGCGCGAGATCACGGCCACGCCGGGCTGCGTGCTGGCCGGCGGCTTCGAGGCGCCGGGCCACGCCGCCATCGGCCGCGACATCGGCGATCTGGCCGGCGCCGGCGAGGCCGGGCTCATGGTGGGCGATTCCCCGGAGTCCGTGTTCGCCGAGGCCGACATCGTGCTCGATTTCACACTGCCGGCCGCCACCAACGCGCACGCCGCGCTTGCCGCCCAATCCGGAACCGGTCTCGTCATCGGCACGACGGGTTTGGCGGCCGCGCAATTGAGCTCCATCGAGGCGGCCGCGAAAAAGTGCGCCATCGTCCAGGCCGCCAACATGAGCGTCGGCGTCAACCTGCTGCTCCGCCTTGCGCGTGACGTCGCCGGCATTCTCGATCCCGCCTACGACATCGAGATCGTCGAGATGCACCACCGCCACAAGGTGGACGCGCCCTCGGGCACGGCGCTCGCGCTGGGACGCGCCGCCGCCGAAGGCCGCGGGGTGGCGCTCGATGGGGCGGCGGTGCGCGGGCGCGACGGCATCACCGGCGCGCGCGAGCCCGGCGTGATCGGGTTCGCGGCGCTCAGGGGCGGCGATGTGGTGGGCGATCATTCGGTGATTTTCGCCGCCGAGGGCGAGCGCATCGAGCTCACCCACAAAGCCTCGAGCCGCCAGGTGTTCTCCCGCGGCGCCGTGCGCGCGGCGCTCTGGCTTCACAGCAAGCCGCCCGGCTACTACCGCATGGACCACGTGCTCGGGTTCGAGAACTAGGTTTGCCGCTCAACCACTCTCGCGCCCGCCAAGCGCGCGGCTCGCCCGATTCAATTCGAGATTGGTGATCGCCACGCCGCCGACGATGAGGGCGAGCGCGAGCGCCGAGCGCACGGTCAGCTCCTCGGCGAGAAAGACCATGCCCCAGGCGACCCCGAGGACGGGGATGAGGTAGCTGGTGAGCGAAGCGAACGTCGCCCCCACCGTGGTCACGAGGTGAAAGTAGAGAATGAGCGCCAGGCCCGTGCCGATGACGCCAAGGGCCGCGACCGCCCACACCGCATCGGCGCTCGGCGTGAGCTGCCAGGGCGCGTCCAGGGCGGCGCTAAAGGGCAGCGTCCACAGTGTGGCCATGATGAGCACGCCGGCCGCGATCATGGTCGCCGACTGGCCGCGCAAGCGGCGCGCGAGGATATTGGACACGGCGTAACCGAAGGCGGCCACGACGATCGCAAGCTGGGCGAGCACATCGAGGCCGGCGCCGCCCATGGCGTCCACGCCGACGAGCAGGACCAATCCGACCAAGCCCATCAGAATCCCCGCCACGCGGCCCACCGTCAGCCGCTCATCGGCGACGAAGCCGTGGGCCAGCAGCATGGTGAACAGGGGCACGCTGCCCATCAGGATCGCCGTGAGGCCGCTGTCGACGTAGATCTCGCCCCAGCTGAATAAGACAAACGGCAATGTGTTGCCGACCAGTCCGACAACCGCGAAAAGGCCCCAGACCCGCAGCGTCGCGGGCCAGCGTTCGCGCCGTATCCGGACCAGGACAACCAGGATCACCATCGCCAGGACGACGCGCCCCGCCGCGATGGTGAACGGCGGCATGGTCTCCACCGCCACCTTGATCAAGGTGAACGTGCCCGCCCAGATCGCGGCGAGAAGAAAAAGGAGGGCGACGGCACGAAGAGAAACCGGCGATGACATGGGTATGCCTCGAAACAAGGGGCGAAGACCACTTCGCCCCAAGGCGGCCATGATGGCGGGAATCGCGGGTATTGGGGAGCGGAATCTGGCTCCGGCGCCTCAGCAGCCCGTTGATTAAGTGGCTTTTTCCGGCTCTCACTCCCAGATGAGGAATGCGGCGGCGAAAGCCGTCTGGCCGCTTTGCGAGCCCCCCCGTGCCACCAGCATGGCCCCGGTGGGCGTGAGCAGAACGAAAATACCGCCATATCCGCCCGCCACGGCCTCCCGCGGGGTGCCGGCGCCGATGAGCTGGCGCATCAGTAACGATAGATTGTGGCCGGCGACGTGGAGCAGGTATCGCTTGTGCACATTCTCTCGCCCGCGCAGCCAGGTTCGTCGCATGCCGCCACGATCGAGGTTGTGGGCAAAGCAGCGCTCGACGATCTCGGCGCGCAGCTTGAAGGCCTCGCGGGCGACCCCGGACTTGAGCCGCGCACGGTTATTGGTGACCGCGCGCCGCGCCGCCTCATCACCGTGCCAGCGCGAAAAGCCGGTCTGCTTGGGCGCCGCGATCCGGGTCTTCCAGGGACTGTCGTTCAGAGCCCTCAAGACCGCCCGTGAGTGATAACCTTTGTCGGCGACGCATTCGGCCGGGTCCTCCGATGTCGGTGCCGCATCCACCGCCTCGAGGTTTGCCTCGGCCTTCGCCAGGGTCTTGGAAAGCGTCGTGGTGTCGCCCTCATCGGCCGGGTGCAGCTCGGCCGCCACCACCGCGCCGGTGTCCAGATCCACCGCGTGCTCGGGCTTGTAGGCCAGATGCGTCGTGCCGTCCTTCATCTTGGTGATCTTGGCCTCGGGGTCGCTCTTCGAAACCCAATCCGTGTTGGAAAGCTTCTTGCCCTTGCGCTTCCGGTCCAGACGCGCCAGGTCCTCGGCCGTGGGTGTCTCGACCCCGCTTTCCCGGGCCAGGCGCTCCAGCATCTCCCGGTAGCCTTCGCCGTTGTCGCGCCGCACGATGTTCCGCAGCGCCGCGTTGGCCTCCATGGTCGAGGCATCGACGCCGATGCGCTCGCCCTTGATCAGCCCCGCCTCGGCGATCAGCACCAGAACCCAGTCGAAGACCGCCGCGTGGACTTCATGGGGCAGGCGCGTGCGGCTCCGTGACAGCCAGGAATGGTCCGGTACCCGATCACGGCTCCCCAGTCGCAGGAACGCCCGCAGCGAAAGCGAGTCCGAGCAGCGCCACTCCAGACCGCGCTCGCTGTCGATGCCCTCAAAGTAGCCCACCAGGTGCATCCGGAAATAGCGCCCGGGCGGCACCGAGGGCGCGCCCATCCGGACCGCGTAATAAGGCCGGCAGCTCGCCTCGGCAAAGGCGTCGAAGCCGCCCTCGATCAGCACCGACTGCAAGCGGTCATAAAACACATGACCCGGAGAGCGCGGCATCTCCGACCAGCTCACCATCAGGTCCCCCTGACCATCCTTCTGCCGTCCCATCGCCATCGGCAAATCCCCCTGCAAATCAGGGAACCAGAGAATCAGACGGCGCCGACTTAATCAACGGGCTGTTAGATGGCAGTGGCGCGCTCGTCGGTCGGCGCGCCTTCGGGGCGCGCGAACCGCGCGGCCTCCCACCCCAGCATGGCCCGCTTGCGCGCCGGGCCCCAGTAGTAGCCGCCGATCGCCCCGCTCTGCTGAATCACGCGGTGACAGGGCACGAGGTAGGACACCGGGTTCGCCGCCACGGCGCCGCCGACGGCGCGCGCCGCTCCGGGCCGGCCGATGGCGCGCGCGATCTGGTCGTAAGACACGACATGGCCGGACGGGATGCGCAGGAGCGCCTGCCACACCTGGATCTGGAAGTTGGTGCCCTTGAGGAGGAGCGGAATGGGACCGGCCGCCTTCGCACCGCCTGCGTCCGGAAGCGCGAAGATCCGCGCTGCGATCGCTCGGGTGGTCGCGGGGTCCGCGATGAAGCGCGCCGCAGGCCAGCGCCTTGTCATGTCGGCCAGCGCCGCGGCCTCGTCATCGACGACGAAGGCCAGCCCGCAAACGCCGCGTTCGGTGTGCATCACGAGCGCTTCACCGAAGGGGCTTTCGTGAAAGCCGAACCGGATGGCGAGCCCCGCGCCGAGCCGTTTGTACTCGCCCGGCGTCATCGCCTCGCAGGCGACGAACAGATCGTGCAGCGGGCCCGGGCCCGACAGCCCGGCGTCGTAACTGGCATCGAGCACGCTCTGCGAGCCCGCGAGCGCGCGTTTGGCGTGCTCGACGGTGAGCGCCTGCAGAAAGCGCTTGGGGCTGATGCCGGCCCAGCGGCGAAACAGACGCTGGAAATGGTGCGGGCTGAGCCCAAGCTCGCGCGCGACGCTCTCGAGATCGGGCTGCGCCTGGTAGTTGTCCTCGATAAAACGGAGCGCTTGCTCGATCCGGTGGTAGTCGCGGCTGGCGGGATTTTCGGGCGACTGTCGTGCCATCGTCTCGATCGTCGGTGGGTGTCTGTCCATAGCCCACCATTTAAGCGACCGGGCGGGGCCCGCGCCACCCGGTTCTTGCGCTTGGACGACCCGGGCCCGCGAGGCGATCAGGCCTGCGGCACCGCCTGCAAGTTCGCCAAAGCCGATTTGAGCGCGCGGGCCACCTCCACGCGCTCATCCGCCGTGAGAAAGGCCCCGATCGTGACCTGACGTCCGTGTGAGCTAACAGCCCGTTGATTAAGTCGGCGCCGACTGATTCTCTGGTTCCCTGATTTGCAGGGGGATTTACCGATGGCGATGGGACGGCAGAAGGATGGTCAGGGGGACCTGATGGTGAGCTGGTCGGAGATGCCGCGCTCTCCGGGTCATGTGTTTTATGACCGCTTGCAGTCGGTGCTGATCGAGGGCGGCTTCGACGCCTTTGCCGAGGCGAGCTGCCGGCCTTATTACGCGGTCCGGATGGGCGCGCCCTCGGTGCCGCCCGGGCGCTATTTCCGGATGCACCTGGTGGGCTACTTCGAGGGCATCGACAGCGAGCGCGGTCTGGAGTGGCGCTGCTCGGACTCGCTTTCGCTGCGGGCGTTCCTGCGACTGGGGAGCCGTGATCGGGTACCGGACCATTCCTGGCTGTCACGGAGCCGCACGCGCCTGCCCCATGAAGTCCACGCGGCGGTCTTCGACTGGGTTCTGGTGCTGATCGCCGAGGCGGGGCTGATCAAGGGCGAGCGCATCGGCGTCGATGCCTCGACCATGGAGGCCAACGCGGCGCTGCGGAACATCGTGCGGCGCGACAACGGCGAAGGCTACCGGGAGATGCTGGAGCGCCTGGCCCGGGAAAGCGGGGTCGAGACACCCACGGCCGAGGACCTGGCGCGTCTGGACCGGAAGCGCAAGGGCAAGAAGCTTTCCAACACGGATTGGGTTTCGAAGAGCGACCCCGAGGCCAAGATCACCAAGATGAAGGACGGCACGACGCATCTGGCCTACAAGCCCGAGCACGCGGTGGATCTGGACACCGGCGCGGTGGTGGCGGCCGAGCTGCACCCGGCCGATGAGGGCGACACCACGACGCTTTCCAAGACCCTGGCGAAGGCCGAGGCAAACCTCGAGGCGGTGGATGCGGCACCGACATCGGAGGACCCGGCCGAATGCGTCGCCGACAAAGGTTATCACTCACGGGCGGTCTTGAGGGCTCTGAACGACAGTCCCTGGAAGACCCGGATCGCGGCGCCCAAGCAGACCGGCTTTTCGCGCTGGCACGGTGATGAGGCGGCGCGGCGCGCGGTCACCAATAACCGTGCGCGGCTCAAGTCCGGGGTCGCCCGCGAGGCCTTCAAGCTGCGCGCCGAGATCGTCGAGCGCTGCTTTGCCCACAACCTCGATCGTGGCGGCATGCGACGAACCTGGCTGCGCGGGCGAGAGAATGTGCACAAGCGATACCTGCTCCACGTCGCCGGCCACAATCTATCGTTACTGATGCGCCAGCTCATCGGCGCCGGCACCCCGCGGGAGGCCGTGGCGGGCGGATATGGCGGTATTTTCGTTCTGCTCACGCCCACCGGGGCCATGCTGGTGGCACGGGGGGGCTCGCAAAGCGGCCAGACGGCTTTCGCCGCCGCATTCCTCATCTGGGAGTGAGAGCCGGAAAAAGCCACTTAATCAACGGGCTGCTAAGCGTGAGAGGGCTTGAGTGCTCGGGCGGATCATCGATCCTCATGCGCAGCCAATAGGGCTGGAAGATCCAGGTGTTGATGCGACCATAGGGGCTCACGCGGCGGATGGTGAGTTCCGTGGCGCTCAGCTGGATCGTCTCGTGCATGAGCCCGCTCCGGTAGCTCTGCCGAAAGGCGATGTAGATCAGCACCACGTCGAGGCCGAAAAGCCGACCACGGGCCACGCGCCGGCAAGAAAGAAGGCGATGCCGGCGGTGAAGCTCACCGCGGCGATCGCCGCCATCAAGAGCCAGAAACCGGCAGCCGACAGCGAGCGGTGCGGCCGCAACACCGCATCAAACAACAGCGGAGATGGAACGGCCGGATTGCCCGCAGGAAACCCACTCATGGCGATCATGATAGGAGGGCCATAGCCCCGCGGCAATCACGCCGCCCAGTGCATGGGCCTGCGCGCCGGACGGCGTGGCCCTTTTCCCTTTGCCGCGCCGGGCCGGGCCGCTAGCTTTTCGGCATGAAGAAAGCCGAGACCGACGAGTTTTTCCGCCGCCTCGCCAAAGCCAATCCCGCGCCCAGCAGCGAGCTCGAATACGCGTCGCCCTATACCCTGTTGGTCGCGGTGGTGCTGTCGGCGCAAGCGACCGATGAGGGCGTGAACAAGGCGACCCCGGCGCTGTTTGCCGCCGCCGATACCCCGGCCAAGATGGTCGCGCTCGGCGAGAAGCGGGTGCGCGGCCATGTCAAGTCGATCGGCCTGTTCAACGCCAAGGCCAAGAACATCGTTCGGTTGAGCCAGATCCTCATCGACCAGCATGGCGGCGAGGTGCCGCGCCAGCGCGCGGCGCTCGAGGCCCTGCCCGGCGTCGGCCGCAAAACCGCCAACGTGGTCCTGAATACCGCGTTCGGCGAGCCGACGATCGCCGTCGATACCCATGTCTTCCGGGTGGCGAACCGGACCGGGCTCGCGCCGGCAAAAACGCCCCTGGCGGTAGAGCAGAAACTGCTGAAGGCGGTGCCCGATCGGTGGAAGCAACACGCCCACCACTGGCTCATCCTGCACGGTCGTTATACATGCAAGGCGCGCAAACCCGATTGCCCGACCTGCCCGGTCGCGGATTTGTGCCGCTTCAAGGGAAAGACAACGGTGTCGCAGTAACGCGCGTTCACGCGCCACGCTTAGCCCTGCTCGGCCGGTACGGGGAGGCCGATGAAGCCCGCGAAGCACGCGGCCCGCGAGATGCCGGCGCCGTCCCGGGCCGCGATCTCGTAGTGGGCAACGCGATGGGCCCCGCCATCGCCTTCGGCATAGAAGAAGGCGTGGAGCACGCAGGCCGGGCCGGCATACTGCCAGATCTCGGCCGGCGGGTCGCTGCGCAACAGGCTCGGCGCGCCGAGCAACACCGCGACTTCGCTTTGGGCCTTGCCGACGAGGGCCGCCGGATCGGCGTCAAGGCGAATGTAGGGCTTGAGATCGGGGAGCGAGGGCAAGAAGGCGGGGACGGCGGGCGGGGCATCGCGCGCTCCGGCTGTCGGCGCCGTGGGCGAGGTCTCACCCGTGTCATGAGGCGCCGTGGGCAAGGTCTCACCCGCGTCTTGCGGCGCCGCGCAAGACGCCAAAGCCACAACCGTGATGGGAAGCGCGATGGCGCGCCATCGCGTCATGGGACGCCCGGACGCCGCCACCGGGCCGTCATCCCCCCATCACGAAGAGTCTTCCGACCGCCCCTCGCCGCCATCGGGCGCTGTCCGCGGCAGGTCCCGGTTGGGTCTTGGGGCGGAGGCCAGGCTGTGAGACACGCGCTGGACATCGCCGCTGATCTCGCCGCCGCGCTCGATCTCGAGCTCGCCGTAACGCACCTCGCCGGTCACCTTGCCGGTGGCGTGGATGATCAGGCGGTTGCGCGCGGTGAGCTTGCCTTCAAAGAGGCCGCTGATGTGCGCCTCGCTGACTTCGGCAGTGCCCTTGAACATGCCGCCACAGGCGATCTCGATACTGCTGGCGTCGCTCAGGCCCGCCTCGACGCGGCCTTCGACGAACAGTTTATCGCACATCGCAATCTCGCCGGTGAGCGAGATGTCGCGGCCGACGGTGAGCGTCTTCGAACTTGACGGATCACCCGGCCTGATCGGCGCCAGCGGTGTCGGGATGGTGACGTTGCGCCGGGCGATTTCAGGACGGAACGGGGTCGGGGATGACTCTGTCTCAGACATGGCAATTCCTCGGACAAATCCTCCTTGCGGTCACGTCGCCGTGTATTTGGCCGCGGCGGGCGATACAGATTTGTAAATGTGCACCATCGCCGCCACGCCCACGATCGACGCCACAAGGTTCACCACGGGCACGGTGAGCAAGAACGCGATCACCACGCCCGCCGCGAAAATCCGCCACCGGTATCGTCGCCGCAACAGGTAAACCACTTCTTCGTCGTGGTGGCGCAGGGCGACCAAATCGAAATATTCGCGGCTCAAAAGATAGCCGTTCATGCCATAGAAAACAAAAGGATTCACGATGGGAATGAAAAAGAGAACCACATAAAGGGGTAGAATCAACAGGTTAAGCACTACCAACAAGACCGTGAACTTGGCCGCGACCCACAGGGCGCGAGCCAGCGGGAGGTTGGTTCCGGCCGCATCTCGGGGGTAGTGGCGGGTTTCCACGGCGCTCGCCACGTCTTCGAGGAAAAAGCCCACGAACATGCTGACGACGGCCGGGAACAGGAGCCAACTCAGCCAGCTGAACGACGCCCAGCCTGCCAGGCCGACGGCCCAACCGGCGGCCCAATTGGCGCCATCGGCAAGCCAGCTAAACCAGCCGCCCCAGCCGCCGAAGAAAACGATACTCGATAGGGCCCACCACAACAGCGCGCCAAGCAGCACGAAGACAACGACGCTGAGGACCACGGAGCGCCACACGATGGCGCGGAATTCGCGCGTCGGCAGCTGCCCGATCGCTTTGGCGAAGGCAGCCAGCACGCGCAATCCAGGGCTAAGCGGTGCCCACCGCCACCGGGACAGCCTGCGGGCGCGGGTCGATCGGCACCAGATCCTCGGTGCCGTGCGCGGCGGCGAAGAGCGCGGCCGCCGAGATCACCGCGGCATCGCCGCGCGGCGGGCCGACGACCTGCAGGCCGACGGGCAGACCTGCGGGCGTAAAGCCAACCGGAATCGAGAGCGCCGGGCAGTGGGTGAGCGTGATGGCGTAGGTCAGGATCAGCCAGCTCGCGTAGTTGCGAAACTGGACGCCGCCCATTTCGGTCAAGTAGCGGGTCTCGACAGGAAATGGCGGTGTGAGGACGGTGGGGCAGAGCAGGAGATCATAGTCCTCGAAAAAGGCGACCGTGCGGTGGTAGAGCGCCGCGTGTGCGCGCTCGGCGGCAGCGATATCGGCGCTCGATTGATTGAGGCCCATCTCGATGTTGGCGGCGAGGTCGGGCTTGAACTTGTCCCGGTGCTGCTCCAGAAGCGGCGCCCGCGTGGTGGCGAAGTAAGTGCTGCGGATGACCTGGAAGATATCCTCGACGTCGTGGAAATCGGGACAGGCCTCGTCCACGGCCGCGCCGAGGCCTTCGAACGCATGCGCCGCCTTATCGCACACCGCGCGCACATCGGGATCGACCGGCGCGATGCCAAGATCGGGGCTGTAGGCCACACGCCTCGGTGCGACCGGCTCGTCGACCGCCGTGACGAACGGGACCTCGGGCCGCGGCAGCGATACGGGATCGCCGGGGTGCTCGCCGCTCTCGGCATCGAGAAAGAGGGCAAGATCGCCGGCGTTACGCGCGATTGGGCCGTGCACCGACATGAACGTGAACGGCAGCGGCGTAGGCCCGCGGGCGACCCGGCCCGACCACGGACGCAAGCCGAGGACCGAACAGAAGCTCGCCGGGATGCGTAGGCTGCCGCCGAGATCGCTGCCGTGCGCGAGCCACACCTGGCCCGCCGCGAGCGCCGCGGCTGCGCCGCCGGACGAGCCGCCACAGGTCGTGCGCGTATCCCACGGGTTCAAGGTCGCGCCGAAGACCTCGTTGAACGTGTTGGCGCCGGCGCCGAATTCCGGCGTGTTCGATTTGGCGAGCACGACAGCGCCGTTGTTCTCGAGGATCTCGACGGCAATATCGGACCGCGCCGGCACATGATCGGCAAAGAGGGGCGAGCCGTAGGTCGTGCGCACGCCGGCCACGTCGGTCAGGTCCTTGATGGCGATGGGCAGGCCGTGGAGATAGCCGGGCGGCTCATCGCCCGGCGTCCGCGCCATGACCTCCTTGGCTTTCTCGCGCGCCCGCTCGGCACACAGCGTGGGCAGCGCGTTGATCAGATGATCGGTCTCCTCGATGCGCTCGATCGCCGCATCGATCAGCTCGAGCGGCGAGACTTCTCCCGCCTTGAGGCGGGCCACCGCTGCGCGGGCGGTCAGCTTGATAAGCTCGTTCATGGTTGGTCGCACGCTCCCTGCAGGTGGTCGGTCTGGCAACGAGTGTGCCGGGACATAGCGCCGTTGTACAGGGACAGGGCGTGGCCGTTATACTCGCGCGCGAAGGAACGGGAGCAGAGCCCTATGGCGGAACGGCCGCTCGATGTCGTCGGCATCGGCAATGCGATCGTCGATGTGCTGTCCCACGTGGATGACACGCTGCTGGCCAAGCTCGACCTGGCCAAGGGCACCATGGCGCTCGTCGATGCCGAAGAGGCGGCGCAGATCTATGACCTGAGCCCGCCGGGCATCGAAGTGTCTGGCGGCTCGGTGGCCAACTCGATGGCCGGGATCGCGTCCCTCGGCGGCGCGTGCGCCTATATCGGCAAGGTGCGCGACGATGAGCTCGGCGCCGTGTTCACGCACGACATGCGGGCAGCGGGCGTCGAGTTTGCGACCCCGAAAGCCAAGGACGGGCCCCCCACCGCGCGCAGCCTCCTTTTCGTTACCCCCGATGCGCAGCGCACCATGAACACCTATCTCGGCGCCTGCACCGGCCTCGGGCCCGACGACATCGATGCGGCGACGCTCCGGCGCGCCGCGATCACCTATCTCGAGGGTTATCTGTGGGATGCACCCGCCGCCAAGGCGGCCATGCGCCAGGCGATGGCCACGGTGCACGAGGCCGGCGGTCGCGTGGCGCTCAGCCTGTCGGACCCCTTTTGCGTCGATCGCTACCGGGCGGAGTTTCGCGCGCTCGTCGAGCACGAGGTCGATATCCTGTTCGCCAATGAGGCCGAGATTACTTCGCTCTACGAGGTGAGCCATTTCGACGACGCGCGCCAGCACGTGCGCGGCCACTGCGAGATGGCGGCGCTCACGCGTTCCGAGCAGGGCTCGGTGGTGATCAGCGGCGCGGAGATCCACGTCGTCGATGCCGCCCCGATCGACACCGTGGTGGACACGACCGGCGCGGGCGACCTCTATGCCGCCGGGTTCCTCTACGGCCTCACCCACGGGCATGACCTGGCGCACTGTGGCCGGCTCGGCGCATTGGCCGCTGCCGAGGTGATCGGCCATTTCGGCGCCCGGCCCGAGACCTCGCTGGCCCGGCTCGTGGCGCGCGCCGCATAAGGCGCCTGGATACCAGCACCAGGACGCCACATGCAGGGCTGGGACTGGATCGGACGGCCCCGGCTGGTCAGCGGGCTCGTGCTGTTCACCTACGTCGCGACCCACCTCCTGAACCACTCTCTCGGGGTGATCTCGCTCGAGGCCATGGAAGAGGGGCGCCACGTGTTTCTGGCGATGTGGCGCAACCCGGTGGGCACGGTCGTGCTCTACACCGCGCTCGTGATCCACATCGCGCTCGTTCTCACCTCGCTCTACCGCCGGCGCAGCCTGCGCATGCCGGCTAAGGAGGCCGTGCAGATCGGCCTCGGCCTGTTGATCCCGCCGCTCTTAGCGATCCACATCATCGGCACCCGCGGGCTCCACCAGTTCTTCGCTGTCGACGATACCTACGCCTTCGTCATTTACGTCCTGTGGGTGGCGGATCCCTGGCAGGCGGTGCAGCAGTCGGTAGCGCTCATCGTCGTCTGGTTCCATGGCTGCATGGGCTTTCACTTCTGGTTGCGGCTGAAGCCGTTCTACCAAGCGGCGGTGCCCTATCTCTACGCCGCCGCGATCATGCTGCCGCTCGCCGCGCTGGCGGGGTTCTCCCAGGCCGGGCGCCAAGTCGAGGCGCTTGCCGCGGATCCCACCTGGTTCGAAGCGCTGCAGCAATTCGTCAACTGGCCCGAGCCCGCGGCGGTGGGCTGGGCCTACGAGACCCGCGATGCCATCTTCACGATGCTGGCGGCGATCCTCCTCATCGCCCTGGTGGCCCGTTACGTGCGCGAGTTCATCGCCCAGCGCCAACATCTCATCACCCTCACCTACCCCCAGGGGCGCCGGGTCACGATCACACCGGGCCTCACCATCCTGGAGGCAAGCCGCAACGCCAACATCCCCCACGCCTCGGTGTGCGGCGGGCGCGGGCGCTGCTCGACCTGCCGGGTGCGCGTCGGCCAGGGTCTCAAGGAACTGCCCGCCGCCTCGCTTGAGGAGCTCAGGGTGCTCGAACGGGTGAGCGCACCGCCCGATGTGCGCCTGGCGTGCCAGACCCGGCCCACCGCCGCTGTCGAGGTGACGCCGCTGCTGCCGCCCACCGCCAGGCCGCAGGACGGCTTTCGCAAGCCCGACTATCTGCAGGGCGCCGAGAGCGAAATCGCCATCGTGTTCGTCGACCTCCGCGCCTTCACCAAATTCTCGGAAACCAAGTTGCCCTATGACGTCGTGTTCGTGCTCAACCAGTATTTCCGCTTCATGGGCGGCGCGATCGAGGAGGCGGGCGGGCGCATCGACAAGTTCATCGGCGATGGCATCATGGCGCTCTTCGGCGTCGACAGCGGTCCCGAAACCGGCTGCCGCGACGCCATCAACGCCGCCCGGGCGATGGGCGTGGCGCTCGACGAGCTCAACCGGACGTTGGCCGCGGATCTTCAGGAGCCGCTCCGCATGGGCATCGGCATCCATATCGGCCACGTCGTCGTGGGCGAGATGGGCTATCACGACGTGCGTTCGGTGACGGCGGTGGGCGACACGGTCAACACCGCAAGCCGCCTCGAGAGCTTGAACAAGGAGTTCACCTCCCAGGCGGTGATCTCCGCCGATACCGTCAGGCGGGCCGGCTTCGATCTCTCAGGCTGGCCGCTCCGCGAGGTCGAGGTGATCGGGCGGAGCGAGCCGCTCGATGTGTATGTGATCGAGCACGCGGCCGAGCTCCCCGCTCAAGCGGCCACCGCCGGGCGGGCGGCGGCGCCAAGCCCTGAATGACGAGCGTTAATGCCGCTTAGGCCGCACCCGCGCGGGGTTGTACGAACCTCGGCAAGCGGCCTTCGAGCGCCAGGATCGCGAGCAGAATGACCGCGGCGCCGGCCAGCTGATCCACGCTCATCCTCTCGCCCAACACGAAGAAGGCCATGATGAAGGTCAGCGGCGGGCCGACGGTGGTGAGCAGCGCCGAGCGCGACGCGCCGATACGGCGGATGCCCTCCGACAGCATGAAGAACGGGAGCACCGCGCACACCGTCGCGATCACTACGAGCAGCGCCCAGCCGGTGCCCGAGATGTCGAGCGCGTCGGCCGGCGCGGCAACCACGAAATGGGTGATCAGGCCGACCGCCGCGGCGGTCTGGGCATAGAGCGTGAAGCGTACGCTGCCGATCAGCGGGCTCACCGTTTGATTGACGATGGCGTAGATGGCGAAGCTCAGCGCCGCCAGGAGCACCAGCCCGACGCCCACCAGGTTGACCAGCAGTAGGCCGGCATCGAGGCCGCCCATCACCATGATCACACCGATATAGGTGAGGATCAGCGCGATCCACTGCCGGAGCGGTGGCAGGCGCCGCGTGCGCACTGTCTCGATGAGCACGACCATGGCGGGGAAGCTGTAGAGCACGATGCGCTCGAGCGAAGCATCGATCATGGTGAGCGCGACGAAATCGGCATAGGCGCCGAGGTACTAGCAAATCACGCCGACCAGGACGGCGGCGAAAAGCGCGCGAGGCTCGACGCGGAGCGCTTGCGCGGGGCCCAGAATCGCGATCGCCACGATCCAAAAGAAGGGCAGCGAGATGGCCGCTCGAAGGCCCACCACGGTCAGCGCATCGAGGCCTTCGGCGTAGAGCAGCTTGGTGAGGATCGCCTTGAGCGACGAGCACGCCGCCGCCGCGATAACCAGAAGGACGCCGGTCCGCATGGTTTGGCCAGGGCCTCGGAGCGTCCGGGGCCTCGCACTTTCAGTCCGCGACCCGCTTGATCATGCCGCCAAGCGGCCGGCCGGCGAAGATGTGGACGTGAAAATGGGGCACCTCCTGATTCGCATCCGGCCCGTTGTTGGCGAGGAGCCGATAGCCCGATTCCACCACGCCGAGCTCGCGCGCCACTGTGCCGACGGCGGCGAAGAAGCCGCCGATCTCGCCCGCGCTCGCGTCGGCCGAGAAATCATCGAGCGATACATAGGCGCCCTTGGGAATGACGAGCACATGAACCGGCGCTTGCGGGGCGATGTCGTGAAAGGCGAGCGCGTGATCGTCCTCATAGACCTTGTTGCAGGGAATCTCGCCGCGCAGGATTTTGGCGAAGACGTTGTCGGGATCGTACGCCATGGCCAGCCCCTTCAGTCGGTGGAAGCCGTTCGCGAACGCTTTTCGGCGAGGCCCGAGACGCCCTCGCGCCGGGCCAGCTCGGCATAGATATCCTCGGGCGTGAGCCCGGCATCCGCCCACAGCACCATCAGGTGGAACAGAAGATCGGCGCTTTCACGGGTGATCTTCTCTTTCTCGCCGCCCAAGGCGGCGATCGCCGTCTCGAGGGCCTCCTCGCCCATCTTCTTGGCGATTTCGGCCGTGCCGGCCTTGAACAGCGAGGCCACGTGCGACTCCGCCGGATCGGCCCTGCGCCGGCTCTCGATGGTCTCGAACAGCCGCGCGATCACGGCCGCTCCGGGTTGTTTGGCAGACGACATGTCGCACTCTCGGGTGCCACCAGGCGGTGCCCCGCCCCGGGGGCGCGGCCCACTTCGCCTAACAGATTTCACCCAGGCTGTCACGCCGCCTCAGGGGCGGACGGGGATAGCGGCTTCCTGGAGCCGCGCCTTAGCCTCGGCGATCGAATATTCACCGAAATGGAAGATCGAGGCGGCGAGCACCGCCGTGGCGTGACCATCGCGCACGCCCTCGACGAGATGGTCGAGCGTGCCAACGCCCCCCGAGGCGATCACCGGCACCGAAACGGCATCGGCGATGGCCCGGGTCAGCGCGATGTCGTAGCCCTGACGGGTGCCGTCGCGGTCCATCGAGGTGAGCAGGATCTCGCCGGCGCCGGCGGCCGCCATGCGCTGGGCCCATTCGACGGCCTCGAGCCCGGTGGGGTTACGCCCGCCATGGGTGTAAATCTCGTAGCGCCCCTGGCCTCCGGCCTTGGCGTCGATCGCCACAACGATACACTGGCTGCCGAAACGCTCGGCCGCCTCGCGCACGAACGCCGGGCGCTGGACCGCGGCGGTGTTGATCGAGACCTTGTCGGCCCCGGCTGCGAGGAGGGTTCGCACGTCGTCGACGGTGCGCACGCCACCGCCCACCGTCAGCGGCATGAAGCACTGCTCGGCGGTGCCGCGGACCACGTCATAGAGCGTATCGCGGTTCTCGTGACTGGCCGTGATGTCGAGGAAGCAAAGCTCGTCAGCGCCTTGGCTATCGTAAAGCCGCGCCTGCTCGATGGGATCGCCGGCATCGACGAGATTGACGAAGTTCACGCCCTTGACGGTGCGCCCGTCCTTCACGTCGAGACACGGGATGATGCGCGCTTTCAGCATGGCTCACGCCGCCAGGAGCGCCAGCGCGTCGGCGAGGTCGAGCCGGCCGTCATAGAGCGCCCGGCCGGCAATGACGCCCGCGAGGCCCGCGCCCTCGAGCTCCTTCAAGGCGCGGAGGTCGTCAAGCGAGGCCACGCCGCCCGAGGCGATGAGGGGGACCGACAGCGCATCGGCCAAGGCGGCGGTGGCCGCCACGTTGACCCCCGTCATCATACCGTCGCGCGCGATATCGGTGTAGATGATGGCGGCAGCGCCCGCATCCTCAGAGCGCCGCGCGAGATCGGCGGGCGTCACGTCCGCGAGCTCGGTCCAGCCCGCCACCGCCACCCGGCCGTCGCGGGCATCGATCGCTACCGCAATGCGGCCGGGATGGCGCGTGCAAGCCGTTCGGACGAGTTCAGGCTCTTCGACGGCCACGGTGCCGAGAATGACCCGCGCGACACCCCGATCGAGCCACTTCTCCACGGTCGCGAGATTGCGCACTCCGCCGCCCAACTGAATCGGGATAGCGACGGCGGCCAGCACTTCGGCAACAGCATCGGCGTTTACCGGGCTCCCCGCGATGGCACCGTCGAGATCGACCACATGGAGCCATTCCCCACCCGCCTCGGCGAAGCTCCGCGCCTGCGCGGCCGGATCGTCGTTGAACACATCCACCTTGTCCATCGCGCCCTGAAGAAGGCGGACGCAGGCGCCGTCCTTCAGATCGATCGCGGGATACAGGATCATTCCGGCTCGGACCCGATATCTTTGGTGTAGAAGTGCCCGGCGATGAACGTGCCCTCGACATAGGCGTATTTGGGCTTGGTTCCCCAGCGCACGAACCCGGCGTTCTCGTAGAGGTTGATCGCCGCCTCCTGGGTCTCGCGCACATCGAGGCTGATCATGCGAAACCCTTCGGCGCGCGCGTACGCCTCGACCTCCTCGAGAAGGGCGCGCGCAAGGCCGTGCCCGCGCGCCCACGGCGCGACGAAGACAGCGGTGAGGACGGCGTTGGAAGCGCCCGCCTCGTTGTTGGGCGCCGGGCGGACGAGCTGGCAGGTGCCGACGATGGCGCCGTCGAGGCGGGCGACGAACAGCTCGCGGCCTGGCACCACCAGGACGCCGCGCCAATAGGATTCGAGAACCTGGCGCGAGGGCGTGCGCACCCAGTCGAAGCCGAGCCCGTCGGTGATCGCCTCCTCGGTCGCCTCGCAGATCGCCGCGAGATCACCGGTGCTGAGTTCGGTCAAACGATCGATCTTGGTATTCATCAGGGCCGCCAATTGAGGAAATTGCCGATCAGCCTGAGGCCGGTGGCCTGACTCTTCTCAGGGTGAAACTGGGTGCCGGCCATATTATCACGTCCCACCACCGCGGTGATCGGCCCGCCATACTCGACGCGTGCCAGCGCCTCGTCCGCCTGTTCCAGGATCAAGCTATAGCTGTGCACGAAATAGGCGTGATCGCCGGTTTGCACGCCGGCCAACAACGGGTGGTGCGAAGCGAGGATCTCGAGGTCGTTCCACCCCATATGGGGGATGCGAAATCTCAGCGGTGAATCGTTCCCAACGGGGGTGGGATCGATCGCCCGCACCTCGCCGGCGATCCACCCCAGGCCCTCGTGCACGCCGTGCTCGAGCCCGCGTTCGGCCATCAACTGCATGCCGACGCAGATGCCGAGAAACGGCCGGCCCTTGTCGATGACGGCTTCACTGAGCGCGGCCACCATACCGTCGAGCGCCAACAGCCCGTCGCGACACGCCGCGAACGCGCCGACGCCGGGCAACACGATATGACTGGCCTTCGCCACATCGTCGGCCCGCGACGTCACGCTCACGGCGCACCCCCCGCCGGCCTCGTCAGCGGCCCGCTCGAAGGCCTTGGCGGCGGAGCGCAGATTGCCCGACCCGTAATCGATGATGGCGACGGTCATGTCATCAAGCCTTGCTGACATAGTGGGCGGCGGGCGCGCCTTGCCCACATCGCTGCTCCCGGAGGATTGCGGCTAGGGCGGGGTTGCGAGAGGCGTCCGGGGCGCGGCGAAATACCGTCGCTCGGCTTCACCGAGGCCGCGCCCGGCCACCACGCCGCGCGGGCTCCAGGACCGGCGCGCCAGCGTCCAGCGGCGCAGATCGTTGGCCTCGAAGCCGATGATCAGCACGAACGCCAAACCCAACAACCCCTCAAACCAATCGCCAAGGCCGGCAAGCTCGCCGATCACGCTGAGAGCGGCACCGGCCGCGAGCAGGCCGAGGGCCACCAGCCACAGGCGATGCCACAGCGCCCAGACAAGCGGCAGCAGCAAGGCGAACCAGTTGAAGCCCTCACGGATGAACACCGCGTTCGCTCCCGGCAGGGCCGCGTCATCGACGGTCCAGAACGGCGGCTCGTGTACGGTGTAGATGCGCATCGTCACACCGGGCGCAAGCGCCATCGCGCGCTAAAGCGAGCCCCCAAGAACGCCCTTCGTCGAAGGCACATCATCCGCCCGGCGGGCATCGAGTTCGACCGCCTGGCGCAGGCTCCGGGCCAGCCCCTTGAAGCAGGATTCCGCGATGTGGTGACTGTTGGCGCCGTACACATTTTCGACATGGAGCGTCACGCCGGCGGCCTGGGCAAAGGCCTTAAACCACTCCTTGAAGAGCTCGGTGTCCATGTCGCCGAGCTTGGGACGGGTGAATTTCACCTTCCAGATAAGATAGGGCCGGTTCGAGGCATCGAGCGAAACGCGGGTCAGCGTCTCGTCCATCGGAATGGTCGCGGCGCCGTAGCGCGTGATGCCGGCCCGGTCGCCGAGCGCCTGGCTCACCGCCTCGCCGACGGCGATTCCGGTGTCCTCGTTGGTGTGGTGATAATCGATATGCAGGTCGCCCTCGGCCCGCACCTTGAGATCGATCAGGGAATGGCGCGCGAGCTGCTCGAGCATGTGGTCGAGAAAGCCGATGCCCGTGCTCACGTCGTATTGGCCCGTGCCATCCAGGTTGACGCTCACCTCGATGCGGGTCTCCCGCGTTTTCCTCTCAACGCTCGCTTGGCGCATAGCTGATCCAAAGATGGTGCGATCCGCCGCTCACCCGGCGTGGGCGGCCCAATCACGCGCCCGTATAGCAAGAACCGCGGGTGCGCGCCAGCCCGCCTCACCCTTGACCCCACCTGCTGATTCGCCACATGGTGGCGCCGTTTCGCGAACGCTGGTCACCGCCGGGGGTGGTCTCGCGCCCCGCGCGCGCCTATGGTTGTCCCGCCGGGCGCGATCCAGGGTTGCGGTCCACCGATCGCGCCCCCGAACCGAACCCCATGAGGCAACGCCGATCATGGTCACGAACACAGCTTGGAGGGGCACCACGATCCTGTCGGTGCGCAAGGGCGATCGTGTGGTGATCGCCGGCGACGGCCAGGTCTCGACCGGCGACACGGTCATCAAGGCGCGCGCGCGCAAGGTGCGCAGGCTTGCCGACGGCAATGTCATCGCGGGCTTCGCCGGCGCTACGGCCGATGCGCTCACGCTGTTCGAGCGCCTCGAAACCAAGCTCCAGGAGCACGGCGGACAGCTCATGCGGGCCTGTGTGGAACTCGCCAAGGACTGGCGCACCGACCGCTACCTGCGCCGGCTCGAAGCGATGATGGCGGTGGCGGATAAATCCGCCAGCCTCGTGCTCACCGGCACGGGCGACGTGCTGGAGCCCGACGATGGGATCATCGGCATCGGCTCGGGCGGCAATTTCGCGTTGGCCGCGGCGCGCGCGCTGGTTGACCGCGACGACATGGACGCCGAGGCCATCGCCCGGCGCGCCATGACCATCGCCGCCGATCTCTGCGTCTACACCAACGCGGAAATCACCCTCGAAGAGATCTCATGACGTCGTTCAGCCCGCGCGAGATCGTTTCCGAGCTCGACCGCTATATCGTCGGCCAGGCCGACGCCAAGCGCGCGGTCGCCATCGCGCTGCGCAATCGCTGGCGGCGCCAGCAGCTGCCCGAGGAGCTGCGCGAGGAGGTGCTGCCCAAGAACATCCTGATGATCGGCCCGACCGGTGTCGGCAAGACCGAAATCTCGCGCCGGCTCGCGCGGCTCGCGCAAGCGCCGTTCCTCAAGGTAGAAGCGACCAAATTCACCGAGGTGGGCTATGTCGGGCGCGATGTCGAGCAGATCGTGCGCGATCTCGTCGAGATCGCCATCACCATGGTGCGCGGGCGCCGCCGCCAGGAGGTCACCGCGCGGGCCGAGCTCGCCGCCGAGGAACGCGTGCTTGACGCGCTGGTGGGCGAGCGCTCCGGCGCCGAGACGCGCGCCAAGTTCCGCACCATGCTCAGGAGCGGCGAGCTCGACGCCAAGGAGATCGAGCTCGACATGGCGGAAAGCGGCTCGTCCTCGATGCCGACCATCGATATCCCGGGCATGCCGGGCGCACAGATGGGCATGATCAATCTCAACGACATGCTCGGCAAGGCGTTCGGCGGGCGCACCGTTAAGCGGCGCCTGACGGTGTCCGAATCCTACGAGGCGCTGATGGCCGAGGAGAGCGACAAGCTCTTGGACGACGACAAGCTCATCAAGGAGGCGATCACTAGCGCCGAGCAAGACGGCATCGTGTTTCTCGACGAGATCGACAAGATCACCGCGCGCTCGGAGCGCTACGGCGCGGACGTGAGCCGCGAGGGCGTGCAGCGCGACTTGCTGCCGCTGATCGAGGGCACCCAGGTCGCGACCAAGCACGGCACCGTCAAGACCGACCATATCCTGTTCATCGCCTCGGGCGCATTTCAGGCCGCGAAGCCGTCGGATCTGTTGCCCGAGCTGCAGGGCCGGCTGCCCATCCGGGTCGAGCTCAAGGCGCTGACGCGCGATGATTTCGTGCGCATTCTGGTCGAGCCCGAGGCGAGCCTAATCACGCAGTACATCGCGCTCCTCAAGACCGAGGAGGTCACGCTCGATTTTGCCGACGAGGCCATCGAAGCGATCGCCGATCTCGCCACCGAGGTCAACGCCGGGGTCGAGAACATCGGTGCCAGGCGGCTCCACACCGTGCTGGAGCGGCTGTTGGAGGAGATCAGCTTCACCGCCAGCGATCGCGGCGGCGAGACCGTCAACATCGATGCGGCGTATGTCCAAGAACAGGTCGGCGATCTTGCCAAGGACTCCGATCTCTCGAAGTTCATTCTTTAGGGCTCTGCGGGGCCCCTCCCTACTCCCGCTCGCGGAGCTGGTTGAGGGTGTAGAAGATGCGTTCGGCGACGGTGATCGCGGTGAGCGCGAGCAAGAGATACAGCACCGGGGTCAGCACGCCGAACAACAGGCCGACCGCGATCAGGATCACCCGCTCGGCGCGCGTCGCCAGGCCGACCTTGCACTCGACGCCGAGCGCCGCGGCGCGGGCGCGGGTATAACTCACCAGCATCGAACCCAACAGCACCAAAACCACGAGCGCCGCATCGACCGCGCGGCCCTGGCTCGCCACAACATAGGCGATGGCGGCGAACACGAGGCCCTCGGAGATGCGATCGAGGGTCGAATCGAGAAACGCGCCCTCGGGCGAGGCCGAACGGCCGAGCCGCGCCAGCGCGCCATCCAAGAGATCGAGCAGGCCGGCGATGACGAAGACGATTCCCGCCGCGATCAGTTGGCCGTTGACGATCAGCGCCGCCGCCGAGAGATTGAGCAGCATGCCGAGGATCGACACCTGGTTGGGCGTGATGTGGCGCTGGGCCAAGGCGCGGGCGAGCGGGCGCAGGGCCTGCTCCATCAGCGCATGAAGGGAACTGCGAAGGCTTTCCATGGCGCGTCCGCGGGCTGTCTCAGGCTTTGGGCGTCCTTCGCCGTTGGCGCTTGAGCAGCACATAGAGCGCGCCCGAGCCGCCGTCCTTGAGTTGGGCAGGCTGATGGGCGAGCACGCGCTCCCGGTTCGTCGCGTCGCCGAGCCAGCCGGGCACCACGGCGCGAAGGATGCCCGCCGAACGGTCGGGCATGATGGCGCCCGCGCCGTCTTGGCGCGCGGTGCCCTTGCCCGTGATCACCAGCACGCACCGCTTGGCGTCCTTGACGGCACGCGTGAGAAAGATATCGAGCGTGCGGTAGGCCTCGCTCTGAGTCATGCCGTGGAGATCGAGCCGGCCTTCGATCGGCAACTGGCCGCGCTGCAGCTTGAGCGCGCTGCGCTTGTCGAGGCCGGGCACGCGGCCCCGCGAGGCGGTCGATCGGGTCTTGACGATCTCGACCGTGACCGGCGGGCGCGCCGGCCGAGCGGGCTTGACGAGGGTCCCGGCCGCGCCAGCCCTGTCCGCTGTGCTCGCGGCCGCTGCGGGGCCTGAACTCGCCTTGGCTTTCGCTTCGGCGGCCGGCTTGGCCGCCCGGGCCGGCGATGTTGGCTTGGCCGGCCGCGCGGGCTGAGCGCGCTTGTCCACGCCGCGCGTCACATGCCGCCACAGCGCGGTATCCTCGGCACTGAGCCCGCCCGATTTGTCAGCCCGCGCCATCGCCGCCCCCGTCGACGAGAATGATGTGAAGCCGCTTGGGCCCATGCGCGCCCAGAGTCGGCACGAGCTCGATATCGGCGGTGCGCGAGGGCCCGGTGATGAGGTTGACGGTGCGGGGCAGCACAAACCCGTCGCCGTCCGCGCTGGGGCAGGCCTCGCGCAGGCGGGTCCACGCCTCCTCGTAGGTGCCGGTCATCTGATCGGCGTTGAGCACGACGATGTGGTTCTCTGGCAGGAAATTGAGCGTCGTCGGCCGCTCGGCGCCCGACATCATCATCAGCGTGCCGGTCTCGGCGATAGCGGCGAAGGCACCCGTGAGGCCCACCTCGTCGGTCTCTTCCGCGCGCCCACGGCGCAAGCCGAGCAAGGGTTGATCCCGCCAGGGCAAGGCGTCGAGCCTGGGGTCCGGCGCCATCGCCACATTCGTGGGCAGGTTGCGTTCGGCCAAATATTCCGCCACCGCCGCTGGCACTTCGTCCCCGGATCCGACGCGCACGACCGTGGCCGCGGTCCGCTCGGCCATGGCGATGAAAAGCTCGATCTGTTGCGCGTGCGGAATCTGCCCGCGGGCCGGCATCAGGTTGGCGGCATGGCGGGCGATGCGCTCATCGGCGCGCTCCGCCGCCCCGTCGCCCTCGCGCCGCCCCAGCGCTGTGCGCAGCTGGGCGAGGATGTCCTCGCGCGCGCTCGCCATCACCGCCTCACGTGCTGGCGGCGCCCGCGCCACAGGTCGTGAAAGGTTCGCCCCTCGGGGACCGGCAGATCGCGCCCCGCGGTCCAGCCCCCTGCCCCGGGCAGCCAGGCAAACGCGCCGCGGCGCCGGCCCAGCGCACCGAGGAGGCCGACCGCCAGCGCCGTGACGAAGTGATAAAGCTTGGGGCGCTTGGCGAGGAAGGCCCAGAGTTTGATGGCCCTGCGTTCGCGCGGCGGCGCGATGCGCTGATCGAAGGCCTGCTCGCGCAGCTTTCGCATCATGCGGGGTAAGGGAATGCGCATCGGGCAGACCTCTTCGCAGCGCCCGCAAAAGCTCGAGGCGTGGGGCAGATGAAACGCCTCCTCGATCCCGATCAGCTTGGGCGTCAGCACCGCTCCCATCGGCCCCGGATAGACCCAGCCATAGGCGTGGCCGCCGACCGTGGTGTAGACCGGGCAGTTGTTGAGGCAGGCGCCGCAGCGGATGCAGCGGAGCATGTCCTGAAACGCGCCGCCGGGCAGCGAGGAGCGGCCGTTGTCGAGCAACACGACATGATAGGACGCCGGCCCGTCGGCATCCTCGGGCCGCTTGGGCCCGGTCGAGAAGGTGTTGTAGACGGCGAACTCCTGCCCGGTCGCCGAGCGCGCCAGCACGCGCAGGACGGTGGTGGCGTCCTCGAGTGTCGGCACGACCTTCTCGAGGCTGGCGATGACGATGTGCATCTTGGGCAGCGTCTGGGTCAGATCGCCGTTGCCCTCGTTGGTGACGATCACCGAGCTGCCCGTCTCGGCAATCAGGAAATTCGCCCCGGTGATCCCGACATCGGCCTCGATGTAGCGGTGGCGCAGGAGCTCACGCGCCTCGTTGACGAGATCGCGGGGATCCTCATGGCGCACCGTCCGGCCATAGCGCCGATGCTTCTCGAAGAAGAGATCGGCGATCTGCTCCTTGGTCATGTGCACCGCCGGCGCGATGATGTGGCTCGGCGGCTGGCCGGCGAGCTGAATGATGTATTCGCCGAGATCGGTCTCGATCGGCACCACGCCGCCCGCGGCCAGGTGATCGTTGAGGCCGATCTCCTCGGCGATCATCGATTTGCCCTTGGTCGCCGTGCGCGCGCCGACCGTGCGGCAGAGCTCGAGCACCGTCTCGCGCGCCGCGGCCGGCGTGCGGCACCAGTGAACCTCGCCGCCGGCCTCGATCACCTTGGCTTCGAAGCGCTCGAGATAGACGTCGAGATGCTGGATTACGTGGTCCTTGATGTCGCGCGCCGCATCGCACAGCTCATCGAACTCGGGCAGCGCCGCTACCGCGGCGAGACGCTGGGGGCCGAAGTTGGTCTCGAGCCGGTTGAGCGCGGTGCGAAGATTGCCATCGCCGAGCGCGCCGGCGACGTTGGCCTTGAAGGCGCGGCTCGTCGCCTCCACCTCAGCGCCCTCCGCCGATCGCGGCACCGTCGGTCATGCCGGCGAGCACCTCGGCGACATGGCGTACCCGCATCGCCGCGCCCTCGCGCTTGAGCCGTCCGGCGATATTGAGCAGGCAGCCGAGATCGCCGCCAAGAAGCGTATCGGCGCCGGTCGCGCCGGCCGCCCGCACCTTGCGCGTCACCATGTCAACCGAGATGTCCGGGTACTTCACGCTGAACGTGCCGCCGAAACCGCAGCATACCTCCTCACCCTCGAGCTCCGCGAGCCTGAGCCCGGCGACCGAGGCGAGCAATGAGCGTGGCTGCTCGCGGATACCCAGCTCGCGCAAGCTCGAGCACGAATCGTGATAGGTCACGACGCCCTCGTAGCGCGCCTCGACCTCGCGTACGCCGCGCACGTCGTGGAGGAATGCCACCAGCTCGTAAGTGCGCGCCGCCAGCGCCTCGGCGCGGGCCGTGAGCACCGCATCATCGGCGAAGAGCGCCGGGTAGTGCTTGCGGAGCATGCCGGCGCAGCTGCCTGAAGGCGCCACGATGTAATCGTAGCCCTCGAAGGCGTCGAGCACCTGGCGGGCGATGGCGAGCGCGTCCGCCCGGTCGCCCGAGTTGTAGGCCGGTTGTCCGCAGCACGTCTGGGGTGCCGGCACGTGCACGGTGCAGCCGGCCGCCTCCAACAGCTTCACCGCAGCGAAGCCCACGCTCGGCCGGAACAGATCGATCAGACAGGTCACGAATAGGGCCACATCGACCGGCTGCTGCACCATGGAAGACCGCCTCTCTGGGCATCGAAGGGCTCGAGACCGGCGCCGATCGCCGGGCCTACCTCGACACCATCAAATCGCAGCCCTTCCCGCCGCGCAAGCCTGACGCGGAACCGGCCGTCAGGGTTGCTTCGAAACGATCCGGCCTTGCGCCGCAAGCGTGCGCGGGAGCAGGAGCCAGTAGCGCCCCGTGCTGCGCATGTGCCCGGCGATCGCTGCGGCTTCCGCGCCCGGCCCCCAGAACACATCGCCCCGCACCGGACCGGTGATCGCCGCGCCGGTGTCCTGGGCGATGAACAGGCGCTGCAGCGTCCGCTCGGGGCCTTCAGGCTCGGCTGCGGGCCTCGTCGTCGCCAGCCACAACGGCACGCCGAGCGGGATGAAGGCGCGATCCACCGCGAGCGAGCGCCCGGGCGTCAGCACGCTGCCGTGCGCGCCGAGGGGGCCTTCGGTGTCGAGCAGGCGGAAGAAGACGAAGGATTCGTTCGCCGCCATCACCTGGGCGGCCTCGGCCGGATGGGCCTCGAGCCAGGCGCGGATCGCCGGCAGCGAGACCGCGTCCCTGGCGAGCGCGCCACGCTCGACGAGTTCGCGGCCGATGGCCGTGTAGGGGCGGCCATTCTTGCCGCCATAGCCGACCCGTACGGTGCTGCCGTCCTCCAGAACGACCCGGCCCGATCCCTGTACCTGAAGGAAGAAAGCGTCGATGGCATCGTCGACCCAGAGAATCTCAAGGCCCTGGCCCGCCAGCGCACCGGCTTCGATCTCGCGGCGCGCCGCGAACGGTTGCAGGCGCCCCTCGACGACGCGCCCGGCGATGGAGCGGCCGCGAAGCTCGGGCCGAAAGAGGCCGAGATCGACGGTGACGAGATCCGCCGGTCGGGCGTAGAGCGGCACGTCGTAGATTTCGCTCCGCTGGCGGCTGCCTCTGAGCTCGGGCTCGTAATAGCCGGTGAACAGACCCTCGGGCGCCTCGTTGTCGGCGGCCGCGAAGGGCTCGAAGCGCTCCTCGAAGAACCGTCGCGCCCGAATCTGATCCCCGGCGGGTAAGCTCTCCGCCTCCTCGCAGAGCGGGCGCCAGTCGGCCACGCGCCCGGCGATGCCGCCGGCGCCGAACGTGCGCGCATCGGGCCACCGCTGGATTCGCGCGCATGTTCTCAGCCAGGCGCCAAGCGCTGCCGCTTGATCGTCGCCCGCCCAGCCCGGCAGCTCGGCGTAAGCGGCGCGGGTCAATGTCAGCTGGGGTGGAAGCGGCGGGCCGGGGGCGAAAGGACGCCAGACCAGGGCGACGGCGAGGACCGCGAGCCCTGCGCCGAGCAGGAGTGCGATCGGGCGCAGGCTCAGTTGGGAGTGCGGGTGGCGATCAGTATCCAGTTGGGATCACGCGCCTTGGTGTTTCGCGCGAACGTCCAGATATCGGTCACCTCGCGAACGTCGCGCGGATCGCCGGAGATGATCTCGCCTTCGGCGTCGCGGGTCAGGTTGACCATCTCGCTGACGAACTTGACGGTCACCGCCGCCACGTCGCCGCTCATGTTGGCCTCGATGATCTCGGCCGTCTTGATGGCGAGCAACGTCGTCTCCAGGGTTTCGCCGCGCTGCTCGCGCTCCTGAATGGAGTTGGCGAAATTCTTGTAGACCTCATCGTTGAGCAGCGGGCGCAGGGTATCGGTATCGCCGCCGGCGAACGAGGTCACGGTCATCTCGTAGGCGACACGGGAACCGGCGAGAAAGTCGGTTTCGTTGAATTGGGGATCGGCGACCTTGACCTGGGTCAAGCCGGCGGTCATTAACATCTCACCCTCCTCGGACCCGGCCTCCGGGGAGGTCTCTTCGCCCCACTCGCTGCGGTCGGGCAGCGGAACGACGTTGTCCTCGTTGCTGTCGCGCGAGAGCATCTCGCGGGGCGATTTCTCGCGCCCGGTACGCCGCCCGAGGACGCTGCGCAGACGCAGCAAAATGAACGCCGCTACCATGGCGAAGAAAATGATATCGAGAAACTGGAAGCCCTCGCCCATAATCCGCTTCTCTGTGAGCGCTCGCAGCCGACCGCCATCTTAGCCGACACCGTTACAGGGGGACAGGTCAAAGCCGGCGGGCCGGCGGGCCGGCGGACCCCATATGGGACCACCTTACTCACCTGGGGGCTGAAGCGCAAACTTCAAGGCGGGACGCCATTGGCGATCTATATCTTCCTTGCCCTCGTGCTGGTTCCGCTCGTCGAGATCGGCGTGTTCATCGAGCTTGGCAGCTGGCTGGGGCTGTGGCCCACCCTCGGTATCGTGGTGCTCACCGCCATCATCGGCACCGCGCTATTACGCCATCAGGGGCTCAAAACCCTCGCCCGCGCCCAGGCGAGCCTGCGGGACAACCGCCTGCCGCTGCGGGAGATGTTCGATGCGCTCTGCCTGTTCGCCGCCGGGTTGCTGCTGCTCACGCCGGGCTTCGTCACCGACGCGCTGGGCGGGCTTTTGCTGCTCCCCATCGTGCGCACATGGCTGCGCCGGGCTCTTGCGCGCCGAGCTTTTCACGCGCACGAAGGACCGCCCGATGATAGCGGTGGACCGGTCATCGATGGCGAGTACAACCACATCCCGCCCGAGGATGACCGCGACGGGCGGCCAAACTAAGACTTGGCAAAATGCCTCCGGCTGACTAGGAACCGCCCATGTCCAGCGCTCCCGAGCATCTCTCGACCAAAGCCATCCCGGTCGGCGAACGGCTCATCCTCGCGCTTGATACGCCCGATTCCGATCACGCCCGGAGTCTGGTGCAAGACCTCGGCGATGCCGTGGGTTTCTACAAGCTCGGCTTGGAGCTGTTCATGGCGGGCGATTATTTTCCACTCATCGATTGGTTGAAGGACCGCGGGAAGAAGGTTTTCATCGATCTCAAGTTCTTCGACGTCCCGCGCACCGTAGGGGCCGCCGTGGCACAGCTGCGCGGCCGGGGCGCCGATTTCGCGACGGTCCACGGCAACGACCGTATTATCGAGGCGGCGGTCGCGGAGAAAGCCGATACCAGAATTCTCGCCGTTACCGTGCTGACGAGCCTCGATCAAGCTGACATGGCGGACCTCGGGTTCGAGACCGACGTAGCGAACCTCGTCCTGTCGCGGGCGCGGCGCGCGCTCGCGCTCGGCTGCGATGGCGTGGTCTCCTCGGGCCTGGAGGCCAAGGCGCTGCGCGACGAGCTTGGAGCCCAATTTCTCGTGGTGGTGCCGGGCATCCGCCCCGCTGCCAATGTCGACGATCAGAAACGAACCGTGGACGTGGAAGACGCCTTTCTGAACGGCGCCGATTACATCGTCGTCGGCCGTCCGATCCGGGACGCCGCAGAGCCGCGCGAAGCCGCCGAAGCCATCCAGGGGCGTATCGCCAAGCTGTTCGCCGCTTAGCGCGGCCCCGGTTGCTGCGGATTCCCATCCGGTGTAGCGTCGCTAACTCGCGCAAACAGGAGCCCCATCCATGTCCGACGCCGACAGCGGCGCGCCGGCGGGCGGCGGCCCGCAGTCCGGCCCAGGCCAGGAGCCCATCGCTCCAGCCATCGCCATTCGCGCCCAATACGTCAAGGACTTCTCCTACGAGAACCCCAACGCGCCAATGAGCCTATCGGCGACCAAGGGCCAGCCCGACATCGAGGTCAACGTCGATGTTCACGCGGAGACGCTCAGCGATGTGGATTACGAGGTACTTCTGAGGATCGAGGCGACCGGCAAGCACGCCGATACCACGGCCTTCGTGCTCGAACTCCTGTATGGCGGCGTGTTTTCGTTGCAGGGCATCGCCGAAGAGAGCCGCCAGGCGGTCTGCCTGATCGAGTGCCCGCGCATCATCTTTCCCTTCGCCCGGCGCATCATCGCCGACGCCACGCGAGATGCCGGCTATCCCCCCTTGCTGCTCGACCCGATCGACTTCGCCGCGCTCTACCGGCAACACAGCGCAGCGCAGCAGGCCGCCAGCACGGGCGAGGACAGCAAAGGCAACGGCGGGGCGCCGGAGGCGGACGGCTAGGCCCGGACCCAGCTCAAGACAGCCTGCGCCCTACTGGCGCCAGATCGGATCGTCGAGCGTTGCGATGAAGCTCTCGTGGGCGGCCTTCTCCTCGGCCGTCGGCGCGTGCGGGCGCGCCTCACGGCGGTCCTGGCTCTGCGCCGCGGTGGCGCTGACCGCCGCCCTCTGCAAGCCGAGGCCCGGCTGGGTGCTGCCGATCAACTCGAGATAGACACGCGCAAGCAGCCCGGCATCGAGAAGCGCGCCGTGCTTGGCCCGCTCCGTGGTATCGATCCCGAAGCGGCGGCACAGGGCATCGAGGTTGGCCGGCGCGCCGGGGAACTTGCGTCGCGCCAGCGCGACGGTGTCGATGACCTCGTTGGCGCTGAGCGGCGGGCGGCCTAAATGGGCAAGCTCCGCATTGATGAAGGCAAGGTCGAATTCGGCGTTGTGAATCACCAGCGCCGAGGTGCCGATAAAGGCGAGGAAATCGTCCACGACGGCGGCAAATACCGGCTTGTCGGCGAGAAAGGCCTGGCTCAACCCGTGTATGGCAAACACCGCTTCGGGGATGTCGCGCTCGGGGTTGAGATAGGTCTGGAAGGTCTGCCCGGTGGGAAAATCGTTCACCAGCTCGACGCCGCCGATTTCGATGACGCGATGACCCGAAGCGGGATCGAGGCCGGTGGTCTCGGTGTCGAGGACAACCTTGCGCATGCGGCTAGCTCCTGGCGCTTGGACCGCGGCACCGCCGAGGGTCCGGTGGCGCTGACAGCATTCTGACGATATCGCGAATCCGCCGCAAGCTGTCGCCGCGGTGTGTGCCGGTGGCAATCACGAAATCCGCGCGGCGGCGTTTTTCCGCATCCGGCATCTGCCGGGCGCGAATCGCGCTGAGTTTCTCGGGCGTCATGCCGGGGCGGCCGAGCACCCGGGCGCGCTGCACGAACGGCGGAGCGCTGACCACGGCGACCGCATCGCAGCGGGCTTCCCCACCCGTCTCGAACAGAAGCGGAATGTCGAGCACGACCAGCGGCACACGGCGCCGGCGCGCGGCGGCAAGGAAGCGCTTCTCCCGGGCGCGGACGAGCGGGTGGAGAATTCCTTCGAGCTGCTCGAGCGCCGCCGCATTGCCGAACACCCGCCGTCCGAGCGCCGTGCGATCGATCCCGCCCGCCCCGGCTGCCGCACCGAACGCCTCTGCCACCTGATCGACCGCAGCGCCACCCGGTCCGAGCAACGCATGAACCGCGGCATCGGCATCGAAGACCGGAACGCCAAGCCGCCGGAACGCCCGGGCCGCCTTGGTCTTGCCCATGCCGATGGAGCCGGTCAAGCCGAGGACGATCATGACGCCGCGCTGTGGTGCCAATCCGCGAGCACGAACGCCCTGAGCTCGGGCGTGACCTCGGGCGCGATACCGAACCACGCCTCGAACCCCGGCCGCGCCTGGTGGAGCAACATGCCGAGCCCATCCACGGTGGTGAGGTCGCGCGCCTTGGCGGCGGCGAGCAGGGGCGTCTCCACGGGGTCGTAAACGGCATCGGTCACCACGGCGGTCGCGGGCAACGCCGCGAGATCGAGATCAAGCGGCGGCTGGCCGGTCATGCCGAGAGTGGTCGTATTGACGAGAAGCCCCGCATTCGCCAAGGCACCGGCGCGCTCGGCCCAGGGGACCACGCGAACATCGTTGCCCACCGCGTCGGCCACCGCATCGGCGCGCTCTTCGGTCCGATTGACGAGACGTATTTCCGGCACGCCGGCATCGCTCAGCGCCACAGCCACCGCTCGTGCGGTGCCGCCAGCCCCGAGCACCACGGCGGGCCCCTCCGCAGCCCAGGCTGGGGCGCCGGCGCGCACATTCTCGATGAACCCGAAGCCATCGGTGTTGCGGCCATGGAGACGGCCACCGTCCTCGACGATCACGGTATTGACGGCGCCGATGCGGCGCGCCGGCGCATCGGCCTCATCGACGAGCCCGAACGCACGCTCCTTATGGGGCAAGGTCACGTTGGCGCCGGCAAAACCGAGCAGGGGCAACGCCCGGAACGCCTCGGCGAGGTACTCCGGCGGCACGGCGAGCGGCACGTAGGCGCCGTCGATGCGATAGTGCTCGAGCCAATAGCTGTGCAGCCGCGGCGAGCGCGAATGGGCGACAGGCCACCCGAACACGCCGGCGAGCCGCGCGTTGCCGGACGGGATCAAGGACTCACTGCGCCGTAGCGGCGCAGGGCCTCAAGTACGGGCAAAAGGGGAAGGCCAAGGATCGCGAAGTAATCGCCCTCGGTGCGACTGAAGAGCCGCGCGCCTGCACCGTCCAGCTGGTAAGCGCCGACGGAGGCGAAGGCAGCTTCGCCCACCTCGTCGAGATAGCGCTCGATCGCCTCACCCGTGAGCGCCCGCATGACCAACCGTGACCGATCGACGTAGTGCCACAACACCTTTCCGTCGCATACCAGGCACACCGCGGTGACCAACTCGTGGGCGCCTTCCTGCAAAGCCTCGAGTTGCCCGCGCGCCTCGGCCCGGTCAGCCGGTTTGCCGAACCAACGGCCAGCCGCATCGAGAATTTGATCGGCCCCGAGAACGATGGCACCCGGATGACGCGCGGCGATCGGCCGCGCCTTCTGTTCTGCGAGGGCGCTCGTAAGCGCCGCCGCATCGCGGCCATCGGCTGCGAACGCGCGCCGGACCGCCTCCTCGTCCACCACCGGTGCCTCCGAGGTAAGCGGAATGCCGGCCCGCTCCAACAGAGTCTTGCGCGTCGGGCTTGCCGATGCCAGAACGAGGCCCGGCACCGCTCCCTGCTCCACGCCGGCCGGCTGCGGCTCCTTCTCGGGCTTCGGCTGAACCGGTGCTCTAGTTGCCATGGCGGCAATCGTACAGCGTGAGGATGCGCGCCGCCGTCTCCTCGATCGAGCGGCGGCTGACGTCGATCACCGGCCAACCATGGTCGCTATAGATGCGCCGCGCCCACGCCACCTCTTCCTTCACGGCCGCGTGGTCGGCATAAGGCACCTCCACGCTCTCCTTGAGCTCGAGCAGCCGGTTGCGGCGGATTTGCACGAGCCGCTCCGGGCTCGCCGTGAGAGCCACGATCACCGGCGCGGTCTCACTGTTCAAGCCTTCAAGCGCTGCGGGCAGCGGCTGGTGCGGCACGATCGGAACATTGGCCGCCTTCACGCCGCGATTGGCGAGATAAACGCTGGTCGGGGTCTTGGACGTCCGTGACACACCGACGAGGACCACGTCGGCGCCGGCCAGGCCCGCGGATGATTGACCATCGTCGTGAGCCAGGCTGAAATCCATCGCCGCAATACGGCCGAAATACTCCTCGTTCATGACGTGCTGTAGGCCGGGCCGGCCACGGCTTTCACTGCCGAGATAGCTCGCCAGCTTACTCAACACAGGATCGAGCACCGCAACGCAGGGCAACTTGCGCAGCCGACAGGCCTTTTCAAGCTGCTCACGGAATTCCGGGCGCACGAGGGTGAAAAGCACGAAGCCCGGGTTCTCATCGAGGCCCTTGACGACCTTCTCCATCTGCTTGGCGCTACGGATCAATGACCAGACGTGTGTCACCGGCTCAGCGCCGGCGAATTGCGTGATCGCAGCCTTGGCCACCGCGTTCAGCGTCTCACCTGTGGCATCAGAGACCAGATGGAGATGAAACTTGGTCATAAAACTGCTCGGTCAACGCCGGAGTGTCCGATTCCTGTGAATATCAGCGGCGGAATTGGGGATAACATGCGTGCCGCGTGATATCCGCTGTTTCCATCCCCGCAACGCAGATTCGATGCGCCAAACAGCCAAGCACGCCCGTAGTCTATCCTCTGATGTAAATTACCGAAACAACTGCCGCATTTTGGCAACCATCTCCCCTTTTCACCCAATTGGTACCGCCCGTTTCAAGCCCATCACGAAAGAATTCGCCCGGCTTTTCCCCAGGCAGAGGCCACGTACGTCATATGTCGCATTGAATGTCAGCCGCCTGTGGACAAGCCATAATCCCCGCTTCACACCGGGATTCACTATCTACTACATCCTTTTAATAAGATAGATTTTGGCTGGCCTACCCCTGCTTGCGAGTTCTCCCGTGACACGTTCGGATCCCCTACAACCCGCCAAGCCTCTGCTGCGTGTCCTTTGCGGCGAGACTGTGACTCCACCGCCGCTCTGGCTGATGCGCCAGGCTGGGCGTTACCTGCCCGAGTACCGGGAGGTTCGCGCGCGCGGGGGGGATTTTCTGAGCCTCTGCTACACCCCGGAGCTTGCCGCCGAGGTCACTTTACAGCCGGTGCGCCGGTTCGGCCTGGATGCGGCCATCCTGTTTGCCGATATCCTGCTCGTGCCCGATGCCTTGGGTCAGGATGTGACCTACCGTGAGGACATCGGCCCGATTTTGACGCCGATACGCGCAGGCGCCGACCTCGCGGCGCTGGATCCGAGCCAGCTCGATGAACGCCTGGCTCCCGTTTACGAAACGGTGCGCGAGGTCGCGGTCCGCCTTGAGCAGGAGTCAAACGGGGATGTGGCTCTGATCGGGTTTGCCGGTGCGCCCTGGACCGTCGCGCTCTACATGGTCGAGGGGCGCGGCGGCGCGGACCCGGTGTTCACCCGCCAATGGGCCGAGACCGATCCTGAGGGATTCTCGACCCTCATCGACATTCTGGTTGATGCAACGGCCCGCTATCTCATCGCACAAGTCGATGCCGGCGCTGATGTGCTGCAGATCTTCGATAGCTGGGCCGGTCTGCTCGACGATGAGAGTTTCAAGCGGTGGTCCGTGGCGCCGATTGCGGAGATCGTCAGGCGCGTTCGGGCAGCCCATGCGGCCATACCCATCATCGGCTTTGCCCGGGGCGTGGGTGCCGGGCTGCCCGCCTTCGTGGCCGGCACCGCGGTCACTGGCATCGGCATCGACAGCGCGGTCTCGCCGGCGTGGGCGGCAGGCGCGCTACAGCCCCACTGCACCGTGCAGGGCAATCTCGACCCTGAGCTGCTGCGCACGGGCGGCGAAGCGATGCGCGCAGGGGCGCACGCCATACTCGATGCTCTCGGGCGCGGGCGGTTCATTTTCAACCTGGGTCACGGCGTTTTGCCCGACACCCCTCCCGATCATGTGGCGGATTTGTGCCGCACGGTTCGCGCCTGGCATGGTTGAACCCCAAGGCCGGCCCTCGTCGCCGCGGATATGGGCATGAGCGGGCTCGGCGGCAGAACCGCCGTCGTGCTGTTCAACCTCGGCGGACCCGACAATCTTTCTGCGGTCGGCCCGTTCCTTTATAACCTCTTCCGCGACCCAGCGATTATCGGCCTGCCGCAACCCTGGCGCGGCCTGCTTGCGCGCTTTATCGCTTGGCGCCGCGGCCCTGCCACCCGTGCTATCTACGCTCGCATCGGCGGCCGCTCGCCGCTTTTGGCGGGCACTGAAGCCCAGGCGAGCGCGCTGGAGGCCGAGCTCGGCGGACCTGAGAGCTGCAAAGTGTTCGTCGCCATGCGTTATTCGGCACCCTTCGTGGACGATGCGGCGCGAGCCGTGGCGGCCTATGCGCCGGACAGCATTGCTCTGCTGCCGCTCTATCCGCAGTTCTCGACGACGACGACGGCATCCTCCATGACGGCGTGGCGGCAGGCCGCGGAGTGGGCGGGCATCACCGCGCCAAGCTACGGGGTTTGCTGCTATCCCACGGACCAGACGTGGATCTCGGCCCAGGCGGAGCTGATCGGCCGGGCGCTCGAGCAAGCGGGGGCCACAGAGCCGGCGCGCATTCTCTTCTCGGCCCATGGCTTGCCCCTTAAGGTGGTGGAGCGGGGCGATCCCTACCCGTGGCAGGTGGAGCGCACCGCCCAGGCGATTGCCGAGGTGCTCGCGGCCAGAAGGGGCGCGCCTGTCGATTCGGTGGTCTGCTATCAGAGCCGCGTCGGGCCGCTCGGCTGGATCGGACCCAGCACCGAGGATGAAATCCGCCGTGCCGGTGCGGATGGCGTGCCGGTCGTCGTCGCGCCCATCGCATTCGTGTCGGAGCATTCGGAAACCCTGGTCGAGCTTGACATCGAGGGGCGGGCGCTGGCGCAAAGCGCGTGCGTTCCGGCTTATGTCCGAGTTCCCGCCGTGGCCGCGGACGCCGCGTTCATCAAAGGCCTCGGTAGGCTCGTCCGAGAGCTCGCCCAGCACGAGCCGGGCCGGCTCTGCCCCGCGACGGGCACGCGTCTGTGCCCTGCCACCTTCAGCCAGTGCGCGGCGGGCCAGCCCGTTGGGCCAAGCGCCGGGGGGCCATCATGACCTGGCTGCTCGATGCCTATCCCTGGCTGAAAGCGCTGCACATCATCGCCGTCATCGCCTGGATGGCGGGCATGCTCTATCTGCCCCGGCTCTTCGTCTACCACTGCCGCGCGGCGCCGGGATCGGAGTCCGCTGAAATGCTCAAGGTGATGGAGCGCCGGCTTTTGCGCCTCATCATCAATCCCGCGATGATCGCGGTGTTCGTACTCGGTGGCCTGCTCTTGGCCGTGCCGGGCCTGATCGATTGGGAAAACGTCTGGATCTGGCTGAAACTGGGACTTGTCCTCGTTCTTGCGGCCACGCGAGACCTGTTCGCGCGTTGGCACAGGGCTTTCGCGGCCGGCGCCAACCGCCACGGCGAGGCGTTTTACCGCCGCATCAACGAGGTGCCGGCGGTGCTGATGGTCGCCATCGTCGTGCTCGTCGTGGTTAAACCGTTGTAAAGGAACTCCGGCAGCAATAAAAAGGGCTGTTAACTCTTGGTTTGACTTATGCGGTGCGTTATATTAGGCTTCAGAGCGATCTTGAGCGGGATGGCATGAAGCACTGTCCAAACTCGCTATTCCTTGACATCGTCATCAGCGCATTGCAGCCAGGCCCTTCGCCGTATTGCGAGCCGACCAGCGCTCGATAAAGACCACCCCCTCAAATGTTGGCTTTTCGCCGTTGATTTGTTTGTCTCGGTTCCGCCTGCCCCACGGCAGCGCCTTTTCCGTCAGGAACGTGCCCCATGAATCTACTTGAGTTGAAGCGTAAATCGCCGACCGAGCTTCTGGATTTCGCCGAAGAGCTCGAGATCGAGAATGCGAGCACCCTGCGCAAGCAGGACATGATGTTCGCTATTCTCAAACAGCTCGCCGAAAAGGACGTGGAAATCTCCGGCGGCGGCGTGCTGGAAATTCTCCAGGACGGGTTCGGCTTCCTGCGCGCGCCGGAAGCCAATTACCTGCCGGGTCCGGACGATATCTACGTCAGCCCGAGCCAGATCCGCCGTTTCAGCTTGCGTACCGGCGATTCCGTGGACGGTCAGATTCGCTCGCCCAAGGACGGCGAGCGCTATTTCGCCCTGCTCAAGGTCAACCAGATCAATTTCGACGAGCCCGAGCACACCCGTCATAAGGTCAATTTCGATAACCTCACGCCGCTCTATCCGGAAGACATGCTCAGCCTCGAGGTCGAGGATTCGACGATTTCCGACCGCAGCGCCCGGGTCATCGACCTGATCGCGCCGCTCGGCAAGGGCCAGCGCGCGCTGATCATCTCACCGCCGCGTACCGGCAAGACGATGCTGTTGCAGAGCATCGCCCACTCGATCGCCGAGAACCACCCCGAGTGCTACCTCATCGTTCTCTTGATCGACGAGCGGCCCGAAGAGGTGACCGACATGCAGCGCTCGGTCAAGGGCGAGGTCATCAGCTCGACCTTCGACGAGCCGGCCCAGCGTCACGTCCAGGTCGCCGAGATGGTGATGGAAAAGGCCAAGCGGCTCGTGGAGCACAAGCGCGACGTGGTGATCCTGCTCGATTCCATCACCCGGCTGGCGCGCGCCTACAACACGGTGGTGCCGTCCTCGGGCAAGGTGCTCACGGGTGGCGTGGATGCCAACGCGCTGCAGCGGCCGAAGCGCTTCTTCGGCGCGGCGCGCAACATCGAGGAGGGCGGCTCGCTCACCATCATCTCCACCGGCCTGATCGACACCGGCAGCCGCATGGACGAAGTCATCTTCGAGGAGTTCAAAGGCACCGGCAACGCGGAGATCATTCTCGACCGCAAGCTCTCCGACAAGCGCACGTGGCCGGCCATCGACATCACCAAGTCCGGCACGCGCAAGGAAGAGCTCCTCGTCGACAAGGGCACGCTCTCCAAGATGTGGGTGTTGCGCCGCATCCTGATGCCCATGGGCGTGGTCGATGCGATGGAGTTCCTCATCGACAAGCTCAAGCACGCCAAGTCCAACGCCGAGTTCTTCGAATCGATGAACACCTGAGGCCCGCTCAGGCGTTCGCCGCCGCTCCTGGCCCTCCGCCGGGTCCGGAGTCCCCAGAAAATAGACCTTGTTACGGGATCAGAACGGTTGAGCCGGTGGTCTTGCGGCCTTCGAGCGCGCGATGCGCCTTGGCCGCGTCCTTGAGCGGGAAGGTCTGGTTGATCTCGATCTTCACGGCCTTGCTCATCACGACCTTGAACAGATCCTTGGCGGTCGCCTCAAGCTCCGCACGGGTGGCGGTATAGTGGGCCAAGCCCGGGCGGGTGAGGTAGACAGAGCCCTTGGCGCCGAGGATGCCGGGATTGAAGGGCTCGACCGGGCCCGAGGACTGGCCGAACAGCACCATCGTGCCGAGCGGTGCGAGGCAATCGAGCGACTGGCTAAACGTAGTCCGGCCCACCGAATCGTAAACCACCGGCACGCCCTGGCCCTTGGTGATCTCTTTGACGCGCTTGACGACGTCTTCCTTGTTGTAATTGATCACGTAACTTGCACCGTGGCGTTTGGCGATCTTGGCCTTGGCCTCGCCGCCGACGGTCCCGATGACCTTGGCGCCGAGACGCTTTGCCCATTGGCACGCAATGAGTCCGACGCCGCCAGCGGCGGCATGCCACAGGATGGTCTCGCCCTTCTTGATCGGGTAGGTGCGGCGCACGAGATATTGCGCCGTCATGCCCTTGAGCATCATCGCGGCGCCTTGTTCGAAGCTGATCGCGCGCGGCAGCTTGACCAGCACATCGGCCGGCATGATGCGCTGCTCGGAATAGGCGCCGAGCGGGCCCAAGGCATAAGCCACGCGGTCGCCCTTCTTGATGTGCTTGACGCTGCGCCCGACCGCCTCGACGATACCGGCGCCCTCCATGCCGAGGCCCGAGGGCAGCGCCGGCGGCGGGTAGAGGCCCGAGCGGAAATAGGTGTCGATGTAGTTGAGGCCGATGGCTTTGTGGGTGATCAGGGCCTCGTTCCTGCCCGGTTTGCCAAGGGTCACATCCTCCCAGCGCATCACGTCGGGCTTGCCGGCCCGGTAAAAACGGAATGCTTTCGCCATCGCTCGCGGCCTAACAGATTGTTATTCTGGGTTAGTGTACCCCGCGGCCCGCGCATTGTCACGATGCGAAGGGTCGCTGGGCGTCGCTGGCCGGTCGAGTCGCCTGAAACCCGCTTGAATCAAGGGCTCAAGCGGCCTTTCGCGGGGGTCTTAGCGCGCCGCGGAGGTCGTCCGTGGTAAGGAGCGGCAACGAGCAGGTCGGGCCGTGGCAGACATAAGCTGTCGCCTGCCCATCGATCCGGGTCATGGCGGCGGCCGGGTGACCGGCGGGCAGCGCCGCCGCATCGCTTACGACCTGAAGCACGCGGTCCGGGTCGGCGCAGGACAGGGCGGCGTGCACTAATGCTCGCAGCGCTTCATCGTCGCGCTCGCCCACAATCACGATCTGCGTGCCGTGGCTCAGAAACTCGAAGCTGTTGATCAGGGTCGCGAGCGCCGGAAAATTACGCGGCAGCTCATCGGCAAAGGCGGTGAGGATCGCTTCCGCACGCAAGCGATAGGCATTCTCACCGGTCAGGTAATAAAGCTTCGCCAGCACGGCGAGCATCGTGCCGTTGCCCGCCGGAATCGCGTTGTCGGTCGCGGTGCGGGTCCTGACGATCAACGCCTCAGCATCGTCCGCGGTGTAGAAATAGCCGCTGTGGACCTCGTCCCAGAAGTGATCGTCGGCCATGCGCACGAAGGCTTGCGCCTGCTCGCGCAAGGCCGCATCGCCGCTGACCTCGAAGAGCATGAGCGCGGCCCTGGCCAGGTTGGCGTAATCATCGAGCACGCCCTGATGGCGAGCGCGGCCGTCACGGTAGGAATGAAGCAGGCGATCGGCCTCTGACATCCGTGCGATGATGAAATCGTAGGCGCGCCGTGCGAGCGCGATCCATTCCGGCTCGCCAAAAACCGCACCGGCGTTGGCCAGGGCGGCGATCATCAGGCCGTTCCAGTCGGTCAGCACCTTGTCGTCCCAGCCCGGGCGCACGCGGCTTTCCCGCGCAGCCAGCAGGATGTCGCGGCTGCGGGCGAGGGCGGCCTCGGTGTCCTGAGCGCTCTTAGGCGCCCTGGCTGTCCGGTTGAGAATGGTCTTGCCTTCCCAGTTGCCCTCGGGCGTGACGTCATAGGCCTTCTTGAAGGGCCCCGCCTCGGCACCGAGGAGCGCATCGATCTCGCCCTCGCTCCACACGTAATAACGGCCCTCCTCGCCCTCGCTGTCGGCATCGAGCGAGGCGGCGAAGGCGCCGCCCTCGGCGATCATCTCGCGCTCCACCCAGGCGATCGTCTCGCCGACGCGGGTGGCATAGAGCGGATTGCCGGTCTCCTGCCATACCGCGGTCAAAAGATCGATGAGGAGCGCGTTGTCGTAGAGCATCTTCTCGAAGTGCGGGACGAGCCAGTGGGAATCGGTCGCATAACGGGCGAAGCCGCCCCCGAGATGATCGTAGATCCCGCCCTGGCACATGCGATCGAGAGTGAGTGTGACGGCGTTGAGGTAATTGGCCTCGCCGGTACGGAGATAGGCGCGCCACAGCATCTGGAAGATCGTCGGTTGGGGAAATTTAGGCGCCCCGCGCAGGCCGCCGTCGAGCAGATCGACCTGTTCCGCGATTTGCGCCACCATACGATCGATGAGCTCGGGCGTGAGCTCGACGCGCTGGTCCGCATTGCCCGGGCGCGATAGCTTGTTCAACCCATCGGCCAAAAGCTCCGTGTTCTGCGTCACCTTGTCGCGCTGGCTCCGGTAGAGCGTGCGTATGTGCTCGAGCACGTCGGCGAAGCCGGGCCGCCCGAGGCGGCCGTCGGGCGGGAAATAGGTCCCGCCCCAGAACGGCTCGCCGTCGGGATTGAGGAACATGGTGAGCGGCCAGCCGCCGTGCTGGCCCATGAGAGCGAGCGCCGCCTGATAGATCGAATCGATATCCGGGCGCTCCTCCCGGTCGACCTTGATGTTGACGAAATGCGTGTTCATCAACGCGGCGATCTCGGCGTTCTCGAAGCTTTCATGCGCCATGACATGGCACCAGTGGCACGCGGCATAGCCGACACTGAGCAGAATCGGCTTGTCCTCGCGCTTGGCCAGGGCCAGCGTTTCGGGTCCCCAAGCCTGCCAATGGACGGGGTTGTGCCGGTGCTGGAGCAAGTAGGGGCTAGTTTCTTGGTCAAGGGTGTTGCGCATCGGGGGGACCTCGGGTAAGGGAAACTGATCGAGCGCGGAATCCCGGGCGGCCCACGTGACCGCTGTCCTTGTCCGCCCCTATCGATATTGAATACGGGCCCCGTGAGGCAAGGTTTTCTTTTCACGGCCCGGCGATCCGGCAGCGGGAGGAAGTCGAGATGACCAAGGACGAACCTTTGTTCTACGACAAGCACGTGTTTGTCTGCCTCAACGAGCGGGCCCCGGGCCATCCGCGCGGCTGCTGCAAGGAGAAGGGATCGGTGCCGCTTAGGGCCTACATGAAACAGCGTGCCGCCGAGGCCGGCCTCGAGCGGGTCCGCATCAACCAGGCGCTCTGCCTCGACCGCTGCGAGCTTGGGCCCAACATGGTGATCTATCCCGAGGGCACCTGGTATCGCTACGACAGCGAAGCCGATATCGACGAGATCATCCATACCCATCTCGTCGAGGATGGCCGCGTCGAGCGGCTCATGCTGAAGGTCGATCAGCCAATTCCCTAGCCGCCGGGCAGCGGTCGTGCCGTGACCATCTTTGCCCCCTCGACAGGCAGGGGACCCGCCGGAATAGCCATCGTCCGGGTGTCGGGACCCGACGCCAGCGCAGCCCTGCGGCGGCTCACGGGCGCGCCTCCCGGGCCGCCGCGCCAGGCCGTCACGGCGCGGATCACGGCGCCGGGCGTCGACGGGGCCATCGATCAGGGGCTCGTTCTCTGGTTCCCCGGACCGCACAGCTTCACCGGTGAGGATGTGGCGGAGTTCCACGTTCACGGCGGGCGCGCGGTGGTCGCGGCGCTCGTCGAGGCGTTGGCCGGCCTGCCCGGTTTGCGGCCCGCCGAGCCGGGCGAGTTCACACGCCGCGCCTTCGAAAACGGCAAGCTCGACCTCACCCAGGTCGAAGGCCTGGCCGATCTCGTCAACGCCGAGACCGCCGCGCAGCGCTGCCAGGCCCTGCGTCAGCTGGATGGGGCGCTGGGCGCGCTCTACGACGAGTGGCGCGAACGCTTGAGCCGGGCGCAGGCCCATTTCGAGGCGGCGATCGATTTCCCCGACGAAGATCTGCCCGGCGGCGTCTATGACGCTGCTCTACACAGTATATTGATGATGAAGGAACAAATACTACACCATCTAGATGACAAGCGGCGGGGCGAGCGGCTGCGCGATGGCATCTACGTCGCCATCGTCGGCGCGCCCAATGTCGGGAAATCCAGCCTGCTCAACCTTCTCGCCCGGCGCGAGGCGGCGATCGTCTCGGCGGTGGCGGGCACCACCCGCGACGTCATCGAGGTGCACCTCGACCTCGCGGGCTACCCAGCGATCATCGCCGATACGGCGGGTCTGCGTGAGCCCGGCGACGAGATCGAGACCGAAGGCGTGCGCCTGGCCCTCGACCGCGCCGCCGGGGCAGATCTCAAGCTGGCGTTATTCGATGCCACGGTCTGGCCGGGCCTCGATGAGGGTACGCGCCGCCTGGTCGACGATGACACCATCGTGTTGATCAATAAGATTGATCTCAACCCGGTGCCGGGAGGCGCCCACCTGGAGGGCTATCCCGTTCTCCCAGTTTCGGTGACGGAAGGCATCGGCATCGAGGCTTTTCTCAATGCCCTCGGGGACGCTGTGGCCGCCCGCCTCGATCGGGTCGGCGCGCTCGGCCTGACGCGGGCGCGTCATCGGGCGGGGCTCGAGGATTGCGCCCAGGCCCTCGCACGCGCGCTCGACAAGGCGGGCGAAGCCGATGCGGCGCCGGAGCTGATCGCCGAGGATGTCCGCTTGGCGGTGCGGGCGTTGGGCCGGATTACCGGGCGGGTGGATGTCGAGGATATACTAGATATTGTTTTTCAGGACTTCTGTGTAGGTAAGTAGCGGGCCAAACACGTTTCACGTGAAACAGCGGGGACAAAGGGGCCGAATGCCTTTGACTCCGGCCCCAGGGTTGCTTAGTTTGCGCCGCCCGGTCGGGGTCGATGGAGTGTGGACATGCCGTCCAAGCGTTACGATGTGATCGTTGTGGGCGGGGGTCACGCCGGGTGCGAAGCCGCGGCAGCAGCGGCTCGCCTCGGTGCGCGCACCCTTCTCGTCACCCACAACATCGACACCATCGGCGAGATGTCGTGCAACCCGGCTATTGGCGGGCTTGGCAAGGGCCATCTCGTGCGTGAGATCGATGCGCTCGATGGCGTCATGGGCCGCATCGCCGATCGGGCCGGCATCCAATTCCGCCTGCTCAACCGGCGTAAAGGTCCGGCGGTGCGCGGCCCGCGCGCCCAGGCCGACCGCCAGCTCTACCGCGCCGCCATGCAGACGAGTCTGGCGGAAATCGAGAATCTCGAAATTCGCGCCGCAGCGGTCGAAGACCTGGTCATCGGGAAGAGCGGTGTGACAGGCGTTGCGATCGGCGGGGGCGGCGACCGCCGGATCCTGCGCGGCGCCAAGGTCGTGTTGACCACGGGTACATTTCTGCGCGGCCTGATCCATATCGGCGAGGAGAAAATCCCGGCCGGTCGCGTCGGCGAGGCGCCCGCGGTCGGACTGGCGCGAACCCTCGAGCGCGCCCAATTCGGCCTTGGCCGGCTCAAGACCGGGACCCCTCCGCGGCTCGACGGCACCACCATCGATTGGCCGGCGCTCGAGGTTCAGCATGGCGATGATCCCCCGGTGCCGTTTTCGTTCCTGACCCGACACATCGCCAATCCGCAGGTCGTGTGCCACATTACCGGCACGACGCCGGCGATCCATGATTTGATCCGCGCCAATCTCCACCGCGCGCCCATGTACTCGGGCCAGATCGCCAGTACCGGCCCGCGCTACTGCCCCTCGATCGAGGACAAGGTGGTGCGCTTTGCGGATCGCGAGCGCCACCAAATTTTCTTGGAGCCGGAAGGACTTAACGACGACACGGTCTACCCGAACGGGATCTCCACCTCGCTGCCCCGCGAAATTCAGGCAAAGATCATCGCCGGTATTCCGGGGCTCGAGCGGGCGCGGATCGTCCGCCCCGGCTATGCCATCGAGTACGATTTCGTGGACCCGCGTGAGCTCCATCCGACGCTTGAAACCCGGCGCATCCCGGGCCTCTATTTCGCCGGCCAGATCAACGGCACCACGGGTTACGAGGAGGCCGCGGCGCAAGGTCTGATGGCCGGCCTTAACGCCGCGCTGGCGGCGGGCGGCGGACAACCTGTGGTCTTCGACCGCGCGGTAGCTTATATCGGCGTGCTGATCGACGACCTTGTGACCAAGGGCACCTCCGAGCCCTACCGCATGTTCACCTCGCGCGCCGAGTATCGGCTCACGCTCCGGGCCGACAATGCGGACCAGCGATTGACGCCGCGGGGCATCGCGATCGGCTGTGTGTGGTGGGAGCGTGCGGTGTCATTCGGCGCCAAGGCAGAGGCACTGGACCAGGCGCGCGCGCTGGTCGGCAGCCTCAATCTCACGCCAGACGCCGCACAACGCCAGGGCATCTCCGTCAATCGCGACGGTGTGCGGCGCACCGCCGCTGATCTACTGAGGTTTCCCGGCGTGACACTCCGGAGCCTTGCCGCCCTCTGGCCCGAGCTCGCGAGGGTCCCGCGCGAGATCGCGGAATTGATCGAAGGCGATGCGCTGTATGCCGGCTATCTCGACCGCCAGGAGGCCGATATCCGCGCCTTCCGCCGCGACGAGGCGTTGGCCTTGCCTAACGATCTGGATTATTCGGCCATCGGCGGGCTCTCCACCGAAGTGCGCAGCAAACTCAGCGCAACCCGACCGGCGACGCTTGGGGCGGCGGCGCGCATAGCCGGCGTGACCCCGGCCTCGCTCACGGCGCTCCTCGCCTATGTGCGCCGTGGCGAGGGGGCCGCGGCCCTCACCTGATCCCGTGCATGGGCGTGCCGTCCCGCCAGAGCCCCCTCACGTCCGAGTACTTCCAGCGCCTCATCCATGTTTCACGTGAAACATTGGTTCGCCTTGAGGCCTACGCGGACCTGCTGATCAAGTGGCAGGCGAAGCTCAACCTCGTCAGTTCAGCGAGTCTCGACGACATCTGGCGGCGCCACATGCTGGACAGCGCGCAATTGCTGGGCCTGGCCCCGGCGGCGGCCCGCACGTGGCTCGATCTCGGTAGCGGCGCGGGCTTTCCGGGCCTCGTCCTCGCCATCATGGGAGTGGCCGAGGTGCATGTGGTGGAGAGCAACGGCCGCAAATGCGCATTCCTCGAAGCAGCGGCAAGTGCGACGGGGACGACAAATCTGGTCGTGCACAACCAACGTATCGAGGACGTTGAACCCTGGATCGTCGATGTCGTGACAGCACGCGCGCTGGCACGCTTGCCGCGCCTCGCTGAGCTTGCCTACCCTTTTCTCGGGCCCCGGTCCATATGTCTATTTCCTAAAGGACAAGATGTGGAGAATGAATTGACCGAAGCCGGCAAATATTGGAATATGACCATCGATCGTGTTCCCAGCCGATCCGGCTTTTCGGGAACCATATTGCGGCTTCAGGGCCTGTCCCGTGCTTGATCTCGCGCCACAAACTCATCCGGCAACGACGCGCGTTTTCGCCATCGCCAACCAGAAAGGCGGTGTGGGCAAGACCACAACGGCGATCAATCTTGCCACCGCCCTGGCGGCGGTCGATCGCCGGGTGCTGATTTGCGATCTCGATCCGCAGGGCAACGCCAGCACGGGTTTCGCGCTCACACGCGCGGAGCGGACGATCTCGAGCTACGAGATTCTGCTGGGTTCAGCGACCGTTCGCCAGGCGATCAGCCCGACCATCGTGCCGGGCCTCGACATCGTACCCTCGAGCGCGGATCTGGCGGCCGCCGAGATCGAGTTGATTGATCTGCCAAACCGCAACTATAGGTTGAGTGAAGCGTTATCGCAATGTCACGGCAAGTACGATTATGTTCTCATCGACTGCCCGCCGGCGCTCGGTCTGCTGACCCTCAATGCGCTCGTGGCAGCGGATGCGGTGCTGGTGCCGCTCCAGTGCGAGTTCTTTGCCCTCGAAGGGCTCAGCCGGCTGCTCAAGACCGTCGAACGGGTGCGCGCGAACTTCAATGAGAAGCTGGAGATACAGGGCGTGGTCCTGACCATGTTCGACAAACGGAACAATCTCTCCGGCCAGGTCGCGCGGGATGTGCGGGCCTATCTTGGCGACAAGGTCTACCAGACCGTCATTCCTCGCAATGTCCGGGTCTCCGAGGCGCCCTCCTTTGGCAAGCCGGCGCTGCTCTATGACCACCGCTGCCCGGGAAGCGATGCCTATATCCGCCTCGCCCGCGAGCTTCTCGATCGCGAGGGTATGAGAGCGGCGGCATGACCGAGGAGGGCAAACACCAGGGTCTCGGGCGGGGGCTCTCGGCCCTGCTGGGCGAGGGGGAAGACGACTACGCCTCCCTCGACCGGCTGCGCACGTCGAAGGACGTTCCGGTCGAGCATCTCCGGCCCAACCGAAATCAGCCCCGCCGCCGCTTCGTTGATGAGGCCGCCGCGGCTTTGGTCGAGTCGGTCCGCGCCCACGGCATCCTCCAGCCCATACTCGTGCGCCGTCTCGGCGAAGACGGCGATGCCTACGAGATCATCGCCGGTGAACGGCGCTGGCGCGCGGCCCAACGGGCGCAACTCCATCAGGTGCCGGTCATCGTCAAGGAGGTCGATGACACCGTCGCGCTCGAATTGACGCTGGTCGAGAACATTCAGCGTGAGGACCTGACCGCGATCGAGGAGGCCGGAGCCTATCGTCACTTCATCGACGAATTCCGCTACACCCAGGAGCAGCTCGCCGAGGCGGTCGGTAAAAGCCGCAGCCACATCGCCAACACGCTGCGCCTGTTGGGCTTGCCCGAAACCGTCCAGGCGATGATCGAGGACGGGCGCCTGACCGCTGGCCATGCCCGTGCCTTGCTCGCGGCCGACGATCCCGCGGCGCTGGCCCGCACCATCGTCGAGCGGGGCCTGAGCGTGCGTGAGGTCGAGCGCTTGGTGCAGCGCGGGCCCGTGGCCAAGCGCCGGCGCCAACCGGTGCCTGAAACGAATCCCGACACCCTGGCGCTGGAGTGTGATATCTCGCATGCGCTCGGGCTCGAGGTCGGCATCCGTCACCGGTCCGACGGGGGCGGTTACGTCAAGATCAGGTACAAAACTCTCGAGCAACTCGAGGAGGTGTGCCAGCGGCTTTGCCATCACGTTGAAGACGCGGACGCATCCGATTCCGGCGATCCGGAATCTTAAAATAACCGCTGTTTTTCAATAATTTACTTAATATCGACCAGGTTGGTGCGCGAGCGCGGCGAGGCGCAGCAGCGTCGCGCGGCAGACCGCTTCCCCGGGCACGCCGGTCGATTTGCAGCCAAGCTCGCCGTCGGTGAGGATCTCGAGCGCCGCGCCGATACGCCCGAGCGGCCATTTGGCCAGATGATCCTGGAACGCCGGCCGGTGCCGGAAGAACACCCGCGGCCTTAAGGACTCGATCGCCTGCTTGACCGATTTGCCCTGTTCGCACGCCGCCGCCGCCCGTTGCAGGCGCTGATAGTGACGCGCCACGGCGCGCAGCGCGGCCACCGGATTGCTCCCTTCCAGCAGGGTTCTGGTCAAGCTGCGTTCGAGGGCGGCAAGATCACCGGCGGCCACCGCAAAGGCGACATGGTCGAGATCAAGCGCGGCGATGTCGCCCACGCTCGCTTCCACGTCCTCGAGGCTGACCGTGCCGTCCGCCCCCTTGTAGAGAATGAGCTTCTCGAGCTCACGGCGGCTGAGCCCACGGTCGGCGCCGAGGTTGGCGGCAAGGTACGCCCTCGCCTCGGCGCTGACGGCAAGCCCGGCCTCGCCGAGCATGGTGTCCACCAGCGCCTCGATCTCTTGCGGCTCGTCGCGGTAACACGGCAGGGCGGCAGCGTTCTTGGCCTTCTCGAACAGGCCGCGCAGCGCCGAGCGTGGCGCCAAATCGCCGCCTTCCACCAGAATCAGGGTATCGCCCTTGGGGGCATCGAGAACGCCGCGCAGCCCATCGGCCTGCCCGTCACCGGCGCCGCGCACCATCACCACGCGACGGCCGCCGGTCAGCGCGATGGCGGCCGCTTCGTCACTTAAGCGCGCGGGGTCGTTGGCAAGCTCGCTCGCCGGCAGCTCCGCGACGCGGAAGGGATCGGCGAGATCCTCGACCACCGTGCCCGCTAACGCCTGCAACCGCTCGCGAACCAGGCCGCCGTCGGGCCCGTAGACCAGGACGGCCACGACGGAGGGGTCCGGGCGCTCGAGAAAGCTGCAAATTTGTCGGCCCGCCAGCTTCATCGCCAGGCGCTATGATCCCCCGGCGCGCTGCCCGGTAAAGAAAACCGCGAGCCGTGTCGTGATCTCCTCGCTCAACTCCTTGACGGCGCGCCGTTCGGCATCACGCTCGGCGGACAGCGTGGCAAAATCGGACTGCACCACGTTGAACGCCGCCACCGTCCGCACCGAGCCGTGGGTCAACGTCTTGCGCTGCATCACATCGCGCAGGATGTAGCCCGCCGTCACGGTCAGATTCCTGCGGGTCACCGTCTCGTCCCTTTCGAGGGCCACGGATTCTTGAGAGAAACGGAGATCGATGGACAGCCGGTAGCGCGCCTCGGCCGCGGCGCCGAGCGGCGTCAAGCGGTCCAGCAGATGATTGCGCAGGATTTGCCCCGTGCGGTTCTCGATCGAATCGACGTAGATCAGAGCGAGCTGGTCGCTGACCGCCGGTGCGCCCGTCTGGCGGGCGTACATGGGCTGAAAGCCGCAGCCCATGAGGAGCACCAGCGTGATCGCGAGGGCCGCCTTAGACCACGACATTGACCACCCGGTTGGGCACGACGATGATTTTGCGCACTTGGCGTCCCTCGATCGCTTTTTGGACATGGATGTGAGCCAGCGCCGCGGCCTCGACGTCGCCCTCGGGCAGATCGCGGGCGATCTCGAGCGTCGCCCTCAGCTTGCCGCCGACCTGGACGGCGATGGTCACGCTGTCTTCCGTGACCAGGTCCTGATCCGGGACCGGCCAGGGGCGCTCGGCGATGAGGTCGTCATGGCCGAGCTGATTCCATAGCTCCTCGGCGAGGTGGGGCATCATCGGGCCGATCAGATGCGCCAACGCCTCAAGGCCCTCGCGGCGAGCCCAGGCGACGTCGGCGCCGGGCCCGGCACTGCTTGGCTCGACCTCGGCGAGGCCATTGGCGAGCTCGTGAACCGCGGCGACGGCGCGATTCAAATGGAACTTCTCGAGATAGTCCGTGACTGCCGAAATCGTCTTGTGGGTCGCCCGGCGAAGAGCAAGCGCCGCCTCACCGAACGGCACCGGCGTGTCCGTGCCGGCCGGCGGCGGCGGGATCTGGGCCTCCTCCACCAAACGCCACAGCCGGTTGGTGAACCGCCACACGCCGAGAATGCCGGCATCGGTCCAATCGAGGTCGCGCTCGGGCGGGCTGTCGGAAAGCATGAACCAGCGCGCGGTGTCCGCGCCGTAGGTGTCGATGATGAGGCCGGGTTCGACCACGTTCTTTTTCGACTTGCTCATCGATTCCGTGCGCCCCGCCGTCACCGGCTCGCCGGTTTCGGCGTGAACCGGCGCGCCCGCCTCGCTGCGGCGCACCTGTTCGGGATAGAGCCACCCGCCTTGGGCGTCGCGGTAGGTCGCGTGGCACACCATGCCCTGGGTCAAAAGGCCGGCAAACGGTTCCTTGATGTCGAGATAGCCGCAACGTGCCAGCGCCCGCGTAAAGAAACGCGAATAGAGCAGGTGCAAAATAGCGTGCTCGATGCCGCCGATGTACTGGTCGACGGGCAGCCAGTAATCCACCGCGGTGCGGTCGAGCGGCGTTGCCGCCCGGGGCGAGCAAAATCGCGCGAAATACCACGACGAATCGACGAACGTATCGCAGGTGTCGGTCTCGCGCCGCGCCGGCCGGCCGCAATTCGGGCATTCGGTGTGCTGCCAGGTCGGATGATGGGCGAGCGGGTTGCCCGGTCGATCGAAGCTGACATCGTCCGGCAGCAGGACTGGCAAGTCTCGTTCCGGGACAGGAACTATATCGCATTGGTCACAATGGATGATGGGGATCGGGCACCCCCAGTAGCGCTGCCGCGAAACGCCCCAGTCGCGCAGGCGGTAGTTGACCTTGCGTTCACCCCGATTCTTCTCCTCCAAGCGCCCTGCGACCTCCTCCTTGGCATCGGCGACGCTGAGACCGTCGAGAAATTTGGAGTTGATGAGGATCCCGTCGTCGGTGAACGCGTCCTCGGCGATCGTCATGGCGGCGCCGATATCCGCCGGCGCGACGACCGGCAAGACGGCGAGCCTGTACTTGCGCGCGAATTCCAGATCGCGCTGATCGTGCGCGGGACAGCCGAAAACGGCGCCCGTGCCATAGTCCATCAAGACGAAGCTGGCGACGTAGAGGGGTAATTCGTTTCCCTCTCGGAATGGATGAAGGGCTTTTATTCCGGTGTCGAAACCTTTTTTCTCCGCCGTCTCGATGGCCTGTTCGCTCGTGCCGAGCCGCACGCATTCCGCGATGAACGCCGCGAGTTCCGGATTGTCCCTCGCCAGCTCCGCAGCCAGCGGGTGGTGGGGCGAGAGCGCGCAAAAGCTTGCGCCGAACAGCGTGTCGTGGCGCGTCGTAAAGACCTTGAGCGTGTCGGAACGGCCAGCGAGCGCGAAGTCGATCACAAGCCCCTCGGAGCGGCCGATCCAGTTTTCCTGCATGAGCCGCACCCGCTGCGGCCAGCGGTCGAGCTCGTCCAGGGTCTCGAGCAGATCGTCGGAAAACGCCGTGATGCGAAGAAACCACTGGCTGAGGCTGCGCTGCTCGACCAGCGCGCCGGAGCGCCAGCCCCGGCCGTCGATGACCTGCTCGTTGGCCAGCACGGTCTGTTCGACCGGGTCCCAGTTGACCCGGGATTCCTTGCGATAGACGAGGTCGGCCGCGAGGAAATCGAGGAACAGCTTCTGCTCCTGGCGGTAGTATTCCACATGGCACGTGGCGAGCTCACGGTGCCAATCGTAGGACAGGCCCATCGCCTTGAGCTCGGCGCGCATGGTGGCGATGTTGTCAGAGGTCCATTTCGCGGGATGAACGCCAGCCTCGATGGCGGCGTTCTCGGCCGGCAATCCGAAGGCATCCCAGCCCATCGGATGAAGCACGTTGTAGCCTTGCGCCCGCTTGAAGCGCGCCAGCACATCGCCCAACGTGTAGTTGCGCACGTGCCCCATATGGATGCGCCCCGAGGGGTAGGGAAACATTTCGAGCACGTAGTATTTGGGCCTACCAGGATCCTCCCACACTCGGTAGGTGCCGCGCCGGGCCCACACCGCTTGCCATTTGGCCTCGGTTTCCTTGGCGTTATACCGCGCCATACCGTCTTGCGCCGTATTGGTGGGTAAAAACCAGCCTCATCATGCCCATCCTGGCCCACGCCTGCAAGTCCTCATCGGCGTGCCCCGCCACGCTGGCGCGCCCGAGTCGCGGCGAGAATGGCCAAGGATGGCTGAATTTACAACGCCCGAATCGCTGGGCCGGGATGGCGTTACTGGGGCAGGGCGGCGATCCGAAGCTGCCTCGCGCGGGTCAGGATCGCGTTCTCGAGGTCGATCTCGGTGCCGTTGTTGACCGCCGCGTCCTCCCATCCGCTGGTGCCGTTGCGCGACTGGCGGAAGACCGCCACGCGCAGGCCGTCAGCCCGCAGCCGCCGGTCGAGGATGTAGACCGTAATCTTGAAGCGTTCGTTGGACGCCTGCGCCGGGCTGTACCAATCGGTGATGATCACCCCGCCGAACGGGTCGGCCGAGGCAAGCGGCATGAACGAGATCGTATCCAGCGAGGCGCGCCACAGATAGCCGTTGACGCCGATGCCCCCACCACCCGCGCCGGGCTCGCCCTTGAGATCCTTTTTGCCGCCGAACAGCGCGACGCCGCCTGGCCCGAAGACGGACTGGCGTCCCTCGTCGGTATAGACGACCCCGCGACCTTGGCGTTCGGGGTAGGCGTAATCGCGCGGTAAGGTGCACGCGGTGAGCAGCATGAGAGCAAGACCGACGCACGGCGCAGCGCCGAACGATTGTCGGACTGCCGCCACACCCGTTGTCAGGCACACCATGTTCGGAACCCTAACTCAAACCCAGTCGCGCCAACCCGAGCCGTCCCGCGGCTGGTTACGCCCTTTGCATGGTACTACACTTCTCGAGCTTGCCTCAATCATCTCCGCCGTGTTTCTCGGCGAGCCCGCCAGGACAGGCGCAAAACGGCGTGCGCCGGCCGGGCCGTGGTGCTAGTGTGGCCTGATCCGAGCCATCCCGCCTTGATATCGTCTCAGGGTGTCGACGTCATGAGTGAGAGCGCGGCGCTGAACATCTCCGAACTGCTCAAGACCGGCATCGGCCGCCATCAGGCGGGCCAGACGGCGAGCGCCGAGAGGATCTATCGCCGGATCCTCGAGGCCGACCCGCGTCAGCCTGACGCGCTCCGTCTGCTCGGGATGATCGCCTATCAAGCAGGCGATCACGGGGCGGCGATCGAACTCATCGAACGGGCGATCGCCGTGCGCCCCGGCATCCATCAATATCACGGTAGTCTCGGTATCGCTTTGAGAGCGGCAGGCCGCACGAAGGAGGGGGAAACCCATCTGCGACGGGCCATCGCGTTGAGGCCCGGGGATGCAGTGGCCCACTACCATCTGGGCAACCTGCTCGCGGCGGGCGGGGAGATCGCGGATGCGGCGGTCAGCTTCCAGCAGGCCGTGGCGCTGATGCCCGACCACGTGCTGGCGCGGGCCAATCTCGCGCTAGCCCACCGCCAGCTTGGTCGGTTGGGGGAAGCGGAAGGGGAGTACCGCGAGGTGCTGCGCCGCGAGCCGAATAATTCCGCGGCCCACCGCGGGTTGGCTGCCGTGCTGCATGAGCGGGGCCAGCTCAAAGAGGCAGCGGCGAGCTATGAGGAGGCTCTGCGCCTCGACCCGAGCCATCCCGAGGTCCCCGAGACTCGGACGAATCTCGCGCACGTCCTGCGCGATTTGGGGCGCTTCGTGGAGGCTCTGGCCCTATACGATCGGGTTCTCGCCAACCGGCCCGGGTTGCAGAGAGCACTCGCGGGCAAGGCCGAGACCCACGAGAGGCGGGGAGACTACGCCTCCGCCTACTCCCTTCTGAAGCCCCTGATGGAGAAGGGCGAGGGCGGTCCATCCGTGGTCAACGCCTACGGCCTGCTCGCTCATCGTTTCGGCGAAAACAAGGCTGCCGTGGACGCTGCGGAGCGCCTTTTGACCGGAAGGGCGCTGACCAACCAGCAAAAGCAACGGCTTCACTACACGCTGGGCGACTCGTACGATCGCGAGGGCCAATACGATCGCGCCTTCGCTCACTACCGCGCGGGCAACGGTTTGGTGCGGCCGTTGTACGACGAATGGGATCAGCGCGCCGGTTTCGATGCGCTGATCGCCAGTTTTTCCCGCGCTGCGGTGGAAAACCTGCCCCGCGCCGACAGCGCCTCGGAGCTTCCGGTGTTCATCGTCGGCATGCCGCGCTCCGGCACCTCGCTCGTCGAGCAGATCCTGGCCAGCCATCCCCAGATCGCCGGCGCCGGGGAGCTCGACGACATCGCGAGCATCGCCGACGATCTGCCCGAGGCGCTTGCAACGGAGGCGCGTTATCCCGATTGCGTTGGCGCGCTCACTCCTGCCGTCGCGAACGAGGCCGCCGGGATCTATCTCGAGCGGCTTCGCGCCATGAGCGACGGTGCCAAGCGCGTCACCGACAAGGCGCCGTTGAATTGCCGCCATCTCGGTTTGATTGCGCTGCTGTTTCCCCGCGCGCGCATCATCCATTGCGTCCGCGATCCCCTGGACACCTGCCTGTCCTGCTACTTCCACGATTTCGGAACCCGCCACGCCTACAGTTGCGCTCTCAATCACCTCGGCCTCTATTACCGGGATTACCGTCGCCTCATGGCGCATTGGCGGGGCGCTCTGGGGTGCGAGATTTTCGACGTGGTTTACGAGGAACTTACCGGCGATCTCGAAGGCCAGGCGCGCAAGCTGGTGGCGTTCTGCGGCCTGGAATGGGACGATGCCTGCCTGAAATACCACGAGAATCCTCGGGTGGTCGGGACCGCGAGCTACGACCAGGTGCGCTGGCCGGTCTACCGCAGCTCGGTCGGCCGATGGCGGCATTACGAGGCCCATCTCGGGCCCCTCAAGGAGGCGCTCGGCGACATCGCCGAAGAGGCTGCCGGCGCAGCCCGCGAAGAGCAAGGCGGGTAAAGGCTTGGGGGTCCCATCCGCGGCGCACTGTTGCGACGATGCAACAGTGCGCGGAATTTGATGCAAACATGGTGCATACCGCTTGACCTGGGCGGCCCGGGAGGGTTCAATTCGCGTCAGTAAACGAGTGAACGGGCGGCTATGCGCCGGAAACGGCCGGGCCGACCAATTTGTGAGAGAGGTTAGCCTAATGAGAAAAGCGCTCTACGGAACGACGGCCTTGGTCGCGATGGGTGCGCTCGCCGCACCGGCCCAGGCTGCTGATGCCATCGAGATAGGCGTCTCGGGATACTGGTACGGCTACGCGGGCTTCGCGTTAAATGGTCAGAGCGACGGCGCAGGCGAGCCGGGCGAGAACAGGCGGGATCACGGTGGCTGGCACGAATCGGAAGTCACGTTCTCGGGCGAAACGACGCTCGATAACGGGATCACCGTCGGCGTGAACATCCAGCTTGAAGGCGAGACCACAGGCGACCAAATCGACGAAAACTATGTCTACTTCGAAGGCAACTTCGGACGCGTCGAAATCGGTGAAATCGACGGCGCATCGTTCCGTACGGCCACGTTCCTGCCGTCGGCTTATTTCTACCAGGGCCCGAATTATGGCAGTGTGATCTGGGGCGCTCCGCCAGGGGGGAACGGGGCCGGCACTGGCGCGTGGACCTATGCGGGGGTGTGGGCGGGAGATGCCTCGAGGGTCAACTACTTTACGCCCCGCATCAACGGTTTCCAGCTCGGCGTTTCGTACGCGCCGGAGAACTGCGTTCAAGACGGTGCGTACTGGGGCCAATGTGGTCGTTATGCGGACCTCTTCGGGGGCGACAGCAATGCCGGCGAGCGGTCCGAATTATGGGATATCGGCGCGAACTATAACGCCGACCTAGCTGGCATGAGCCTCGGGGTGTCCGCTGGCTATCAAGAGGACACCCTTGAAGTCCCCGCTGCCGGAATGGGAGACGGCAACGAGTGGGCTGTCAACGCAAAGCTCGGTTCCGGAGCGTTCACGGTCGGTGCTGGTTATCGCGAGAACAACCGTGGCACGTCGGGTTCAAACACCGATGAAACTGCCTGGGCCATTTCCGGCAACTACAGGATGGATTCCTGGACGATCGGCGCGGGTTACGTTGTCCAATCGGTGGGGGCAGGTGCAGGTGGGGGCGAAGACGAGGTCAACGCCTTTGCCGTGGGCGTCGACTATGCCCTGGGCCCTGGAATTATTGTCATGGCCGGTATAGACAGATACAATTGGGAAGATGACGCGAACGATCCGGCGGCCGAGAATTCTTTCACAGCCCTTACGGTCGGCGGTTTCATATCGTTCTGACCGGGAATTGCCAATCGGTCGTAGAAGAGCGGGCCTTCGTCCGCTCTTCTTTTTGTCCTGTCGTTATGCTGCAAGATCGCGCCCTGTGCGGCCGTGCGGACAAGGTTTTCGGCGGCGGCCGGTGCGGGCCTTGCGGCTCCTGATTGGTGCCTTCGGATACGGAAGTCATGGGCGGCATCATCTGGCTCGCGTCTTACCCGAAGTCGGGCAACACTTGGCTGCGCGCGTTCCTGCACAACTTGTTCGTCAACGCGGACAAGCCCGCCAGCATCAACGGACTCGGCCGCTTCGCCCGACTTGACCCCGACGGCCTTGCGTACGAATCCTTAGCCCATCGGCCGCTCGCGGAGTTGAACCCCGAGGAGATTGCCGCGCTTCGACCCAAGGTGCATCGCGCCTTGACGCGAAGCTCGCCCGATTCCGATTCCGTTTTCGTCAAGACGCACAACTTCCTCGGCGAGGCCAGCGGCGTGCCCCTGATCACGATGGAATGTACCGCGGGCGCGGTGTATGTGGTGCGCAACCCGCTCGACGTGGTGGTCTCGATGACGCGCCATTACGGCAACACGACCGACGAGGCGATCGCTGCTCTCAACGATCCGGCGTTTCACACATCGAGCCCGGAGCATCCCATCGCTGTCGTCCACAATTCCTGGTCGACGCACGTCATGAGCTGGACGCAGAACCCGAACGCGGCGCTCCACGTCCTGCGCTACGAGGACATGATGGAGAACCCGATCAAGATCTTCGGCGCGCTGGCCAGGTTTCTCGGCCTCAATCCGCTGCGCGGACGGCTAAAGAAGGCGATCCGATTCTCCTCCTTCCATGTCCTGCGTAAACAAGAGGAGGCGCGGGGCTTCGGCGAGCGCAGCCCCTTTTGCGAACGCTTCTTCGCCGTCGGCAAGACCGGTCAGTGGCGCAAGCGGCTGAGCTCCGAGCAGATCGGGGCCGTGGTCGACGCCAACCGCCAGCAGATGGAGCGGTTCGGTTATCTCCCCTGAGCTGCGGCCAGGCGCGTTCAGCACGTCCTTGGCAGGCGCCTCCCTTGTCGGTCTTATTCGCGCCGGCGGGCGCCCTTTGTTCCTCCCAACCGTCCGGCGGCGGGCTGCCGGTGGTGGGTGTCGCCCGAATTCATGAGTCGCCACCGGACCGATTCGCCAACGCTGCTCGTCACCGGCGATCCCGACCTCGTCGCCGCGCTTTCCAGCGCGCTCGGCGCGGCGGTCGCCGCTGCCGGCGAGGAGGTGCCCGTGACGATCGGCGAGCGGTCGTTTCGGCTGATCGCGGCACCGACGCTGGGCGCGGTGCTGGCGGCTCTCGCGAGCAGCGATGTGCCCATCGACGCGTGCCTTATGGCGCTCGGCGAAGCGACTCTCGGCGATGGCGAGGCGGATCGGACACTCGGCCTGTTCGCGCTCTTCGGCCATGAACAGATCGGCCTGGCCGTGCATGGCGAGGTGCAGGATGTCGCCCAACGTCTCGCGCCGTTCGGGCTGACCGCGCGGTTCGTCGTGCCGGTCTCCGGCGTTTCGGCGGGGGGCGCGGCCCTTGCATCGACGCTTGGCGCTCTCTCGCCGCATGCGCCGCCCGGTGCGTTCCGCATGGTGATCGACAGCGTGGCGACCAGGGCCGAGGGCGCCCGAATCGAAGGCAGGATTCTGTCCGGTCGCGTGGCTGCCGGCGAGCGCCTGATGTTCTCCCCAGTCAATCACGAGGCCACGCTCGCCACGCTCGCCCTGGCCGGGTCCGGCGAACAGGTGACCCACGCCCGTGCGGGCCAAAGCATCGTCTTCGAGACCGGCCAGTCGGTGGCGGCGACGCCGGGCGGGCTCGTGAGCGGACTGGAAGACGTTCCCGTCGAGACGGACGTTTGCCGCGCGCATCTGCTGTGGCTGCCGCCGGAGCCGCCGGAACCCGGCGCGCGCTACAGTGTCGTGCTGAATGGTGGCCGCCAGGAGGTCACGGTGCAGTCCGTCGAGTGGGTGCCGGCGTTCGGGCGGGGCCGGATCGAAGTCGTGTGGCGGACCCCCCAGATCGTTGCCCTCGACCCCTTCGACGCCAACCCGATAACCGGGCGAGTCCTGGTTTATGACGATGACGAGCTCGTCGGTGGCGGTGTTCTCAACATGAAGGGCTATGCGGACCAGCGTGACCTCATCACGGTGCGGGCGACCAACTTGCAATGGGTCGAGCACCGTGTGGACGGCGCAACGCGTGCGGAGCGCAACGGCCATCAGGGCGGCGTCATGTGGTTAACCGGGCTGTCGGCGGCGGGGAAGTCGACGTTGGCGATCGAGGTCGAAAAGCAACTGTTCCAACGCGGCTGTCAGATCTACGTCCTGGACGGCGATAACATTCGCCAGGGTCTCAACGCCAACCTCGGCTTCTCGCCCGAGGACCGCTCGGAAAACATCCGCCGTGTCGGCGAGGTCGCGGCGCTGATGGCGCGGGCCGGCATGATCGCGGTGACGGCATTCATTTCACCATACCGCTCGGATCGCGCGCGCGCGCGCACGGCGATGCCCGATGCCTTTCACGAGATCTACATCAGATGTGATCTCGAAACCTGCGAGCAGCGCGATCCCAAGGGGCTGTATAAAAAGGCGCGGGCGGGCGGTATAGCCGAATTCACCGGTATCTCCGCGCCCTATGAGGAGCCGGAAGCGCCCGAGTTGGTTGTCGATACGAGCGCTGCGGATATCGAGGCTTGCGTCGCAACGATCGTCGAGTACGTCCTCAATAATTTCGCCTTCAATCAAGACTAACAGAGGCGGGGCGCCCGCCGTTCGCCGCCCACCTTGAGCGCGCCGATGGCGGCGAGGCCGGCGGCCCCGCTCTCCTTGAGCCGTCGCGCCGTCGTTACATCGATGCCACCGAGAGCGATCACGGGGAGTGGGCTTTTGTGGACCAGCGCGGCGAAACGCACCGGGCCGATCGGCCGGGTACCGGGATGACTGGCGGTTGCGAACACAGGCGCAAGCAACGCCGCATCGGCGCCGGCGCGCTCTGCCTCGATCAGGGCGGGCAAGGAGTGGGCCGAAACCGTGATCAGCCAATCGGGCCGCTGCTGGCGCCAGCGGCGCACCTCGGCGAGCCCCGCTTCACCAAGGTGGAGCCCATCGGCGCGCACGCGGGCGGCAAGCGCGGGATCGCCGGCCACCAGCAGGGCCAAGCCGCGCGCGTGGCACTCCGTGGCCAACCTGCTGGCCAACCGGGCCTTATCGGCGGCGTGGTAATGCCGAAGGACGACGCCACTGTGCCTGGACAGCGCCCGCGCCGCGGCCAAAGGGTCCGGGAGACGGACATCGTCGCTCAACAAAAGCAGCGCCGGCAATGTCCGCGCCCCGCGGTGGCGCGCGTTGAGTTGCCGTGCCAGAGCTGTTAGCGTCGCGGTGGTTGAATGAACCGATCCCATGTCGCGCCGTCAGCGAAACTGCCATGACCGGTGAACCGCTGCACACTGCGAGTGCGGCCACCGGCGCGCCCGATATCGCAGCCAATCTCGCTCTCGTCAAGGCGCGCATCGCCGATGCCGCGCGGGGCGCGGGTCGTGCGCCCGATGACATCGCCCTGGTCGCCGTGACGAAGACTCATGGCCCCGAGTTGGTTGAACGGGCCTTTGCGGCGGGCCATCGCTGCTTCGGCGAAAACCGGGTCCGGGAGGCGGAGAAGAAGTGGCCCGCCCTCAAGGCGGCGGAGCCCGAAGCTACGCTACACCTGATCGGTCCGTTGCAGACCAACAAGGTTGCGCCTGCTGTCGCGCTGTTCGATGTGATCGAGACGATCGACCGGCCCAAACTCGCTCGCGCGCTCGCGCGTGAGCTGGCGAAGACCGGGCGTGAGGTAGAGTGCTTCATCGAGGTCAACAGCGGTGAGGAAGCGCAAAAGGCCGGTGTCTACCCCGCCGATGCCGACGCCTTGATTGCGGCGTGCCGTGAGGAGCACCGCCTCAACGTCACGGGCTTGATGTGCATTCCACCGCACGACGAGGAACCCTCTCTGCATTTCGCCCTCGTGCGCGAAATCGCGCGGCGCAACGGGCTCACCAAACTCAGCATGGGTATGAGCCAGGATTTCGAGGTGGCGGTTGCATTCGGTGCGACGCACGTGCGCATCGGCACGGCGATCTTTGGGCCGCGCGAACGCCGCTAGGCGGCGCTGCCTAATCGACGACGCAGAGTTCGAGATCCGCACCGCCCTCTTCGAGAATAGCGAGGAGATCCTCGCGCGCCATGGCGATGCAGCCGCGCGTCGGCGCGAAGTCGGATGCCGCGACATGGAGGAAGATGGCGCTGCCACAGCCACGGATCACAGGGTCGTCGTTGTGACCTATGACGGCGAGAACGTCGTACAGGCCATCCTCGCGCCAAAGCGGCTCGGTATGACCCGGATAGGGCACTGTGACCGGCCGGTTGTAGGCGTGATCCTCCGGGTCGTCGCACCAGGCATCGTTCTGATCCAACTTGGCCACGGGTAGGGCGCTGACCGGCCGATTTGTGCGGTCGTCGCGATAGAAGATGCGGCGCAGGGCGAGGCAGCCCAGCGGCGTGGCGCCGTCGCCCTCGCGCTTACGCGACGTGACGCCGTTTATGCCGAGTGCGCAGCGGTAAGCCTTGCTCCGCCACGACAGCGTGCTGGAGCTGCGAACGGTAATGATGGCCATAATGCGTTGCGCGGCAACACGCCCTCCCGTCGTTGGTGACCTTTATGTTTATCGGGCTTCATGCGACCCGGCGTCGAGTATGTTTATAGGTCTTCATGCGATCCGGTATCGAGTCCGCGGCTGAGCATGTAAAGGCGAAGGTGCTCGGCCAGCTCGCGCGCCGGATAGTCCTCGAGGCTGCGTTTGGCGAGGTTCACCGTTTCGCCGCCCGCGCTCGCGCCAAGAGCGCCGCCAGGCGGCAGCGGCAGGGCCTCAAACAGCGCATTCGGTGGCACCACCACGGGCTGGTCCCCGGCCATCAGAATGGCGTTGGCAGCCGGTGCATGGGCGGTGTGTGCCGGCTCGGGTGATATCGCATGACCCGGCTCGGCTCCGCTCGCGGCGCCGGTGCCCGAGCCCGGGCGCTGGCCACGCTCTGGAGCGAATGCGAGCATCATCGGTTCCACGTCCGCGTGGCTAGACGATGGCTTGGCGTTGCTGGCCACGGCTGTGGGCGCGCTTTGCCCAGGCGCCGTATCCTCGCCATTCAGCCACGCCCAGACGTGACCACCGATGTCCCGGTCGGTTGCATCCTCGATCGCGACGTTGACCACCGACGCCGCAAAGCCCAAGGGCCCGCCCAGAACGCTGCCGCCCAGAATGCGGGCCGCCGGGGCGATGTCATCGCCGGTGAGCGCGCGGTAGATCGTCGAGACGACCGGGATGTGCTGGAGCGGGTTGACGAGATCGACGAGGTCGCTGAAGGTGAAGCCGTCCTCGCCCCAAACGCTCGGCCCGGTGCCGCTCACGGACGTGCCGTCACCGAAGCCACCGAAATCCACTTCGGTGGCGCGGCCGTCAGGAGGGAGGCGAAAGCTGGTGCCGTGGCTCGGATCAATACTCATGACGCGCCTATATGGTCTTGTTCAAGCAAACCCCGCGCCAAGTCTGGATCTGGAAGAACGTAATTAATATCATTGGTTTACGTGTCGGGAATAGGGCCAGTTACGCGAATCGCGGGGCAAATTCTGCCCCTTGACCCGCGGCACGGACGTGCGGCCCGCCGATGAGGGACAGATGAGTTTTCACGGCTACGACCGGGAAGGCCTGGACGCTCAGTATCAGATGCGGGCCCGACACCCCGAGTGGCAGGACTTTTTCAAGAAATGGACGGCCTGGAGCGAGGAGCTCCGCGCGCGGCGCCCGTGCCGGCTCAACGTGCCGGTTGGTGAGCGCCCCGACGAGGTGATCGACATCTTTCCGGCGGTGGAACTCGGCGCTCCCGTCCACGTGTTCATCCACGGCGGTTACTGGCAGGCCATGAGCAAGGACGAATTCAGCTACGTGGCCGATGGGCTGGCGGACCAAAGCGCCGTCGTCGTCGTGGTCAACTACGCTCTCGCGCCGGCCGTCGACATCGATGAAATCGTGCGCCAGTGCCGCGCCGCTTTGGCTTGGGTGTGGCGCCATGCCAAAGAGTTCGCCGCCACGCCGGAGCGTATATACGTCTCGGGCCATTCCGCTGGCGGTCATTTGACCGCCAAGGCTTATCCCTCTGCATCCGGTAACGCAATATGAGGGGGCTACGCAGTTGTCGGTTGGCGAGCGGGTAGTTGGTCGCGAAAGCGCACTTTGCCTGGGCCTTAGCCGGGTCTCGCCGCTGCGCGCGTAGCATCGAGGCCACCACCCGTTGATCCTACCGGAGCCAGAGGGATAAGCCTTTGACCGCCATGCTCCTGTCGACCGATTGGCCCGCCTTCGCGGCCAATCTGCCGTCCGATCTCGTCAAGGGCGGGTGCGCGATCAGCGGTCTCTACAACCTGGAGGCGATGCGCCTGTGTTAGATCAATGACAAGTTGCAGTTGACTGGGGATCAGGTCCAGCGTCAAAGCCCGATTCATAATGTGCCGGAAGCGGCCGCGCCGCTGATCCTCGCCGTCGGTGGCGAGGAGACCGATGAGTTTCATCGCCAAACCCGAACCTACGCCGAACTGTGGCGTACGCGCGGCCTGGCGTTGGAGACCGTGGTCTTGGAGGGGCACAACCACTATACGATCGTCGATGCGCTCGGTGATCCGACGTTGGATTGACCTCGGCCATTCGCTGCCAAATGAAGATTGGAGTGCGCCCCTGAGGGTGGACAGGTTGCACGTTTGGAATTGACCGGGAATGCTGGGCTTTCAGAGGATGGAAGCCATGGCCAAGCACCGAACCTACAGTATTGAGTTCAAGCGACAGGTTGCTCAGGAATATCTCGGAGGCGAGACCCTTCACGGGCTGGCCAGGCGCCACGACGTCTCGCGCAACCTGATCCGCATCTGGGTGTCGAAGCTCGAAGCCGGCGCGTTTGACGAAGACGTGGAGGCCGCCGGCCTTCTCCAGGAATTTGAGGCGAAGATCTCTGCCCTTGAGCGCCTGGTAGGCCGGCAGGCGCTGGAGATCGAGTTTCTAAAAGGGGCACTCAAGAGCGCACCACGGCCGAGAAGCGCGACTACGTCCGTGATTGCCGGCCCCGTGGGCTCACCATCGCGCGAGGATGTCGTCTGATGGGCCTGCCGCGCTCCACCTACTACGATACGCCGGCGACCGAGGCCGACACCGAGATCGTCGCCCGCATCACGGCGATCTGCGAAGAGTTTGAGGCTTACGGCTATCGACGTGTCGGGGCCGAGCTACGCCATCAGGGGATCGTCGTCAACGGTAAGAAGATCCGCCGTCTGATGCGCCAGCACGACCTACAGCCCAAGCGTCGCAGGCGTTTCATCGCCACAACCGACAGCGATCACGATAGTCCGATCTTCTCCAACCGCGCCAAGGACGTTACGGCCGACAGGCCGAACCAGCTCTGGGTCGCAGACATCACCTACGTCGCGATCGCCGTTGGCTTCGTTTATGCCGCCGTCATCCTCGATGCGTGGTCACGCCGCGTCATTGGTTATGCCATCAGCCGCTCGATCGATACGCGGCTCACCTTGGCAGCGCTCAAGGCCGCTGTCCGGTCACGACAGCCGCCAAGGGGCTGTATCCACCATTCGGATCGCGGATCACAAGGCGAGTTCAACCGGTCGTCGCAACACGTCCAGTTTGACTGGCCTGCAAGCACTGGTCCAGAGCTTCGGCGGGAGTTCTCCATCCGAGGGTCTTGCGGGGCCGTGTATTGAGCGCGTCAGCAACAACTGCGAGTACGTCCGGACTGTGTGCGCTCAGATCGGTTCCTTTCGGGAAGTACTGTCGAAGCAGTCCATTGGTGTTCTCGTTCGTTCCGCGTTGCCAAGGGCTGTGCGGTTCGCAGAAGTAGACGGGAAGGCCGGTTGTAATCCGCAGATCCCCATGCCTGGCCATCTCTGCTCCCTGGTCCCAGGTCAGCGAGCGGCGAAGCTGCGCTGGCAATGTCGTGATCGACCTGGCGAATGCAACTTGCTCCGTCCAGACCGATCCGACCGCCGTCTGCGTACCGTCATAGCAACCTCCTATGCCAGAGTGTTGCGACGACCGATTGAACTCGCCCAATACGCAGCGGCAGACTATCGCAAGCTGCTCGCCAAACATGGGCTGATCGGCTCGATGAGCCGGCGTGGCAACCCTTACGAGAACGCTATGGCTGAGAGTTTCATGAAGACGCTCAAGGTCGAAGCAGTCTATCTCATGGAATACGAGACTTTCGACGACGTTACCGCAGACCTTCCCAGATTCATCGATGAGGTCTACAACTCACGACGTCTCCACTCCGCGCTCGGATATCTGAGCCCGGTACAGTTCGAGGATCAACATGCCCGGCATACGGTCAAGGCCGCCGAGTGATCCTGTCCGGACATAGGGGCGCACTCCAGATCTAGCGTCCTTTTGGCCCGGGCGTCGGCTCCGCCACCCGAGGGTGGTTGCGAAGTGGGCGTGGGCACCTATATCTTGTTCCAAGGCCCCTATGGGGGCGCAGGACGGTACAACACGTCTCATGACCGCAGCCAAACGCATTCTCGTCGTCGACGACGATCAATCACTCAGGCGCTCGCTCGCCGAACAGCTCGAACTTCACGAAGAGTTTACCACCATCGAGGCCGACAGCGGCTCCGCGGCGCTGGATCAGGTCAAGGCGCAGCATTACGACCTCGTCCTGCTTGATATCGGCCTGCCTGACCTTGATGGCCGCGAGGTGTGCCGCATGATGCGCCGGGCCGGCGTCGCGGTGCCGATCATCATGCTGACCGGCGCCGACGGTGAAGCCGACACCATCCTCGGTCTTGATTCCGGCGCCAACGACTATGTCACCAAGCCGTTTCGCCTCGCCGTCCTGCTCGCGCGCATTCGCGCCCAGTTGCGCCAGCACGACCAGAGCGAGGACGCGGTCTTTACCATCGGGCCCTTCACCTTCCGGCCCAGCGCCAAACTCCTGCTCGACAACGAGACGGAAAAAAAGGTGCGCCTGACCGAGAAGGAGACCGCCATTCTCAAATACCTCTATCGGGCCGGCGCCAAAGTGGTGCATCGCGACGAGCTTCTGCGCGAGGTGTGGGGTTACAACGCAGCGGTGACGACCCACACCCTCGAGACGCACATCTACCGGTTACGACAGAAGATCGAACGCGACCCGGCCGAGGCCCTACTGCTGGTAACAGAGCACGGCGGCTACCGCCTGGCTCCTTAGAGATCTGATGATCGTCGGGGGCCCGATCACCGCCCCTTGAATTCGGGCTTTCCCTTTTCCGCAAAGGCGGCGGCGCCCTCAGCCACGTCGGCGGACCGCAGGCAGGCAAGCATCGTTTCGCGCGCGGCCGTTTCGTCCAGATCACCCCGGGCGATGCTGTTGATCGCGTGTTTCATGCCCGTGAGCGCGAGCGGCGCACCGCCGGTCAGACGGTCGAGCCAAGCCTCGGCGGTGGCGCCGAGATCATCGGGGTCCACCAGACCGTCGAGGTAACCACATGCGAGAAGCGCATCGGCCTCGAACTCCTCGCCGAGAAGGAAGATGCGCTTGGCGAAACCGGGCCCGAGGCGTTCGACAAATCGGCGCAGCCCGTTGATGTGATAATGCACGCCGAGCTGGGCTGCCGGCACCCAAAGGCGCATGCCCGTCACGCCGATGCGAAAATCGCACGCCAGCGCAAGATCGGCCGCCCCGCCATAGACCCCGCCGGTCAGCGTGCAGATCGTCGGCTGAGGCAGACCCTCCAGACAGTCAATGGCGTGTTCAAGCTCGTTCTCGCCCCAGTCGGTGCGGGTGATGCTGGCGACATCGAATCCGGAGCTGAACACCTTCGCCTTGGCGGCGGTGAGCAGAACCGCGCGCACCTCTTGATTCGCGGCGATCTCATCCAGGATCGCGACCAGGCCCGGCAGATCCTCGGCTCTGATGATATTGTGCCCCTCCGGTCGCGCGAGCGTTATCGTTGCGCGCGGGCCTTCGATCGCGTGGATGAACAAGGGCGCCATCGCGCGTTCTGAACCTTATGGGGCGAGGGTAACGGGCCGGGACGTGCTTGTTTCAGTATAGCAAAAGCACGCCGCCGGCCCGAATCAGCCCAATTACACCTTTTCCCCCATTGGACTGTGCGGCAGAATAATGCCGCGCCGAGACGATCGGAGGGAAGGAGCGCCGCTTGGCCGAGCCGGGAGACTTTTTTGTGCGTTTCTGGGGCGTGCGCGGAAGCGTGGCATGCTCCGGTCCAGAGGCAGTGCGGTATGGCGGCAACACGTCATCGCTGGAGATCAGGTGTGGGCCCCATCTGCTGTTGATGGATGGAGGCACCGGCATGCGTTATCTCGGCAACGCGCTCCTCAAGGAGGCGCCGCTCGATGCCGATATCTTCCTGACCCACACCCATTTCGACCATGTATGCGGCCTGCCGTTTTTCGTGCCCTTTTTCAGCCCGAAGAATACCTTCCGCCTGTGGGCGGGCCACCTCCTGCCCGATCGCACGGTGGACTATGTCCTGAACGAAATGATGATCGCGCCGCTGTTCCCGGTGCCGCCCGAGATATTCGCCGCGGATGTCACCTTTAACGACTTCAAGGCCGGCGAGACGCTTACGCCCAAGCCGGGCGTCACCGTTCGCACCGCGCTCCTCAACCATCCCAACAACGCGACGGGCTACCGCATCGAGTATGGCGGTAAATCGATCTGTTACCTCACCGACACCGAGCACGTCATCGACCAGCCGGACCAGAGTATCCTCGGCCTGATCGAGGGAGCCGATTTCGTCATCTACGATTCCATGTACACCGACGATGAGTACGGCGATCGGGCGGGCTGGGGTCACTCCACGTGGCAGGAGGGCGCGCGGTTGTGCGAGCAGGCGAACGTGAAGACCTTCGTCGTCTTCCACCACGATCCGGATCACGACGATGAGTTCATGGACGGTGTCGCGGCCGGGGTGGAAAAGATGCGCCCTGGCTCGATCGTCGCCAAGGAAGGGATGGTGCTCACGCCGTAAGGCGGGGTGCCGCGGTCAGCAGCGTAGCGCTCGCCCCATCACGACGGTAGAAATCGTCTCAGATGACCAAACGCCGTCCGCGCACCGAACCGACAAGCCAGGGTTTCTTCATCCCCTACCGCTATGCGGATGGCGTCAAGGCCCATGCGCGCCAGCAGCACTACCACGAGGTGGCGCGCCTATTTGCCGGTCAGGTCCCAGCCTTCGCAAAGGTGCTGAGCGTCATCGAGGGTTTCGCCGATGATCTCCGCGCCATCGGAGGTGCGCCGCCGCCGGCGCCGCGCTGGGCGCAGGACTGGTTCCCACGCCTCGACGCCGCCGCGCTTTACAGTCTCATCCGTCATCATCGGCCGGCGCGAATCGTCGAGATCGGCGCCGGTCACTCGACCCGATTCGCCGTGCAGGCGACCCGCAACGGCGGTTTCGCGCCCGATCATGTCGTTGTGGACCCCGCACCGCGGGCGACCATCGCGGCGCTGCCCGTCAGGCTGATCATCGCCACCGTGCAGGACGCGGGCGCCGAGCCCTTCGCCGTGCTTGCCGACGGCGACGTGTTGATCGTTGATTCAAGCCACATCCTGATGCCGGGAAGCGATGTCGATCTCGTGCTCAACGCCGTCCTGCCCGGGCTCGCCCCCGGGGTGTTCGTGCACTTTCACGACATTTTCCTCCCCGGAACCTACCCGGCGGCATGGGACTGGCGCGGTTATAACGAGCAACAGGGGGTGGCGACGCTCCTGCTCGGCGGCGGGTATCGGCCCGTGTTCGCGAGCCGCTACGTGCTCGAAGCGATGGCGGGCGAGATCACCGAGACCGTGATCGCGGACCTGCTGCTTCCCGAAGGCGCGATCGAATCGAGCCTGTGGTTGAGAAAATTGCGCTGAGCTACGCCGTCCTCTCGATGCCGTGACGATGTTGGTGGTGCGGCGGGCGCACCACCATCTATAGGCAAATGACGCATCGCTCTCAGGGAAAGCCAGACATGCTCGATCGCTTGCAAGACATGCTGTTCGGCGCGCCTGCGCCCGCTCATCCTCCGGCACGGGTGGAGGAGGCCATCGAGCGGCAGCAGATGAGCAGCGAGATTCTCATCGGCTGGGTGCAGCTCAGCGTCGTCGTCACCTTCGGCGTGCTTTACGCGTTCTCGCGCAAGACCATCCCCGTGGACGCCGCGTTCGAGCCCGTTCCCTGGGCGCTCGCGATCTACCTCGCGTTCACCGTGACGCGCCTGATGGCGGCCTATCGGGGCACGCTGCCGCGGTGGTTTCTCGCTCTTTCGGTGATCATCGACATGGCCCTGCTCCTGGGGCTGATCTGGACCTTCCATCTCCAGTACATGCAGCCGCCGGCCTTTTATCTGAAGGCGCCGACGGTGCTTTACGTCTTCATTTTCATCGCGCTCCGGGCGCTTCGCTTCGAGGCGCGCTTCGTCATTCTGGCCGGCGTTGCCGCGGCGCTCGGCTGGCTCGCGCTCGTCGCCTATGCCATCACCGCTAACCCGGTCGACGACATGATCACGCGCGATTACATCCGCTACATGACGTCGGCCAGCGTGCTGCTGGGCGCCGAGTTCGACAAAGTGATTTCGATTCTCGTGGTCACGCTGATCCTGGCCGTCGCTATCATCCGCGCTCGCCGACTCCTCGTGCGCGCCGCGGTCGAGGGCGCCGCCGCCCGCGATCTCTCGCGCTTCTTCGCCCCCGAGATCGCCGAGCGCATCACCGCCTCCGAGGAGCGCGTGCGGCCGGGCCAGGGCGAAGTGCGCGACGCCGCGATCCTGCAATGCGACATTCGCCGCTTCACCGCGCTTGCGATGCGCCTGCCGCCAGACGAGGTCATGCGTCTTTTGGCCGAGTATGAGGCGCGCATGGTGGGCGTCATCCAGCGCCACGGCGGCAGCATCGACAAGTTCATGGGCGACGGCATCCTGGCGACTTTCGGCGCGGCGGTGCGGAGCGAGACCTACGCCGCGGATGCGTTGCGCGCGACGGGCGCGCTCGTCGAGGCCGCTGCAGCGTGGCGCCGCGAGCGCGAGGCGGCGGGCCTGGAGCCGCTCGACATTCACTTCGCCGTCGCGGTAGGTCCCGTGGTTTTCGGCGCCGTGGGCGATGAAACGCGGCTCGAGTACACCGTGATTGGCGATGCGGTGAACCTCGCCGCCAAGCTCGAGAAGCATAACAAGGCCGAAGGCACGCGGGCGCTCACCACGGCGGCGTGTCGAGACCGCGCGAGCGAGCAGGGTTTCATTCTGCCTGCCGATGCGACCGTGCGCACCAATCGCGCCGTCGAGGGCATCAGCAGGGCCGTCGATCTGGTGGTGCTCGCGGCTTGAACCTACTTGTAGGGATCGGCGGCGTCGCGCAGTCCGTCGCCAAAGAAATTGAGCGCCAGCACGACGATGACGACCGGCACCACCGGCAATATGAGCCAGGGGTAAAGCGCGACGACGTTGATGTTCTGCGCCTCGTTCAGGAGCACGCCCCAACTGGTCACCGGCGGTCGCAGACCGAGACCGAGAAACGACAGCGCGGTCTCGCCCAGGATCATCGAGGGTACCGACAGCGTCGCCGAAGCGATCAAATGGCTCATGAAGCTCGGCAACAAATGACGGCCGATCACCCGTGAGGGTTTGGCGCCGAGCAAGACGGCGGCGGTGCAGAAGTCTTCTTCGCGCAGCGCTAGCAGTTTGGAGCGTACAGCGCGCGCGAGACCCGTCCAGTCGAACAAGCCGAGAATGATGGTGATGCCGAAAAAGATGATGATCGGGCTCCACGTGACGGGGAGCGCCGCCGATAGCGCCATCCACAGCGGCAACTCGGGGAACGACCGGATGATCTCGATCAGGCGTTGCACCAAGGTATCGATCCAGCCGCCGTAATAGCCCGACAGGCCGCCGAACACAATGCCCAGGATGAAGCTGACGGCGATGCCGATGAGGCCCACGGTGAGTGAAATGCGGGTGCCGTAAATGATGCGCGACAGCATGTCGCGCCCGAGCCGATCGGTGCCAAGAAGGAAGAGCGTGCCGCCCTCGGCCGGACAGAACAGGTGGAACCGCCCCTCGATGGCGCCCCAGAACTCGTAGCCGTCACCCAGGCAGAAGAACCGAACCGGCTGGATCTTGCTCGTGTCGGGTTCGTATTGGCGCTGCAGGTTGGTGAGATCGAGCCGGTAGGAGAATCCGTAGACGAAGGGGCCGATGAGCTCGCCCTCGTGAAATAAGCGAAGCTGTTGCGGCGGCGCATAGATGTGATAGGCGTCGCGCGTGTGCAGCTCGTAGGGCGCGAGCACTTCCGAAATCAAAATCGACGCGTAGACGAAGAGCAGGATGAGGCCCGAGACGACGGCGATGTGATGGCGCCTGAGCTTCCACCACATCATCTTCCACTGCGAGGCCATGTAGAAACGCTCCTGCTCGGGCGTCATGGCCTCGACGGCATAGGGGTCGAACGGCGCGTCCGAAACGTAGTGATCGATCGGGCGATCGCGACCGGCGGTCGTCTCGCTCATCGCGTCGCACCCCCGCTGAGGCGGATACGCGGATCGAGTGCCGCCAGGGCGAGGTCGGACAGGAACATGCCGATCACCGTCAGAAGCGCCAGCGCCATCAGAAACGAGCCAGCGAGATACTGATCCTGCGAGCGCAGGGCCTCGAGCAGCATGGGACCCGTCGTCGGCAGTGACAACACGACCGATACGATCGCGGCGCCCGAAATCACCTGTGGGAGCAGACTGCCGATGTCCGCGATGAAGGGGTTGAGCGCCATCCTCAATGGATACTTCATGAGCAACCGGAACGACGACATGCCCTTGGCCCGGCCGGTGACGACGTATTGCTTTTGCAGCTCATCCAGCAGGTTGGCGCGCAGGCGGCGAATCATGCCCGCCGTTCCCGAGGTGCCGATCACGATGACCGGGATCCATAGGTGCTGGAGCACGGAGCCGAACTTTGCCCACGACCAGGGCTGATCGAGGTACTCGGGCTCCATCAGGCCGCCGATCGAGGTGCCGAACATCACGTTGGCGAAATAGAGAAGCACGAGCGCCAGCAGGAAGTTGGGCGTAGCGAGCCCGAGAAAGCCGACAAAGGTGAGCGAGTGATCGCCCCAGCTATATTGATGGGTCGCTGAATAGATGCCGATCGGAAACGAGACCAGCCAGGTGAAGACGATGGTCGTAAACGAAACGAGGAAGGTCAGCCATATTCGGTCGCCCACCACATCGCCGACCGGCAGGTCGTATTCGAACGAATAACCCAGATCGCCCTGCAGGAGGCCGGAAAACCCGTTCGCGCCGGGCCACACGCCGAGCCAGATGGCGTATTGCGCGATCAGCGGTTTGTCGAGCCCGTATTGCCGGCGCAGAAATTCGATCTTGTCCGTGTTCGCCAATTCACCCTCGGCGCGCATCTGCTCGATCTGGTGGGTCAAGTAATCGCCGGGCGGCAACTGGATAATGATGAAGGTGAGGATGCTGATGGCGAGCAGCGTCGGAACCATGATCAGGATGCGATGGATGGTGTAGGTGAACATGGCGGCGTTTCTGCCTATCGAGCCCGACTCAGCTGGCCTCGCCGAACCAGAACGTATCGGGCCGATAGACGCCGAACTGAGCGCCCGGCTCCCAATTGTAGACCGCGTCGTGCGGCACGTTCTTGAGCGTCGTGCGCACGATCACAGGCTGCCGGACTCCGCTAATCACGCCAACGGTGAAGACCTCGTCGGCATGGATCTCGAGCATGTGGTGCCAGACCTTCTCGCGGGTCTCGCGGGTGATGGTCTCGAGCCAGGCTTGGTTCAGCTCGCCAAGCTCGCGGGCGCTCGGTATGTCCGGCGCTTCACCGGCGCCGCCGCTCGTTTCAAAGTATTGGCCCCATTTTGGCCATTGCAGCTGCTGTTGGCTGGTGGGCGCGAGTTCGGCCGGGCTCATTGCCGCCGTCGGGATGCCATTCTCGAAGCCCGACCAAACCGACATCATGGTTTCGCCGGAGAAGATGCGATTGCGAAAAACCTCGCGCTGGGAAGGCCTTGTGTAAAGCCTTATCCCAGCCTCGCGCCAGGTTTCCTGGATGAGCTCGAGAACATCGGTCTGCTCGGTGTCCTCGCCGGCCGTCTCGACGATGATGTCGAGCTCGCGGCCGTCGGGTAGCTGGCGAATGCCATCGGGGCGCCGCTCGAGGCCGATTTCGTCCAACAGCCGGTTGGCCGCATCGATATCGTAACGCGCCCAACGCGTCTGATAGTCCTCGCGGAACAGGGGGCTTTTGGGGAGCACGGTGTTGTTGCCCTCGATGGCAAGGCCGAAATAGATCACCTGGTTGATCAGCGTGCGATCGATCGCCAATGAAAGCGCGCGACGGAATCGAACGTCGCGCAGCAACGTGCGCCAGGCCGGATCGTTAACGTTGAGGTTGGGGAACAGCGTGAAGTGGGAGCCCTTGGCCGTCTGCCACAGATGGGTCACGTAGTTGTTCCGCTCCTCGTTGGCTTTGAGGAAGGTGAAGTTGTTGAAAAAGATGTGGCGCGACTGCAAATCGGCCTCGCCGGCGCCTGCCTTGGCGGGGATGAGCTTTGAGTTTGCCTGGGTCAGGATGAACCGGTCGATGTACGGCAGCTGCTGGCCGCGCTCGTCGACACGGTGGTAGTAGGGATTGCGCTCGGCGAGAAAGCGCGTGGCGGGCGGCGCCGTCGTATTGCGCCACGGTTGCAGCGTGGGCAAGGCCGGGTTGTCGAACTTGTAGAGCCGGTCCTTGCGGAAATGAAGCGCGATCCAGTCGCGCTGGTCCTCCGCCTCGACCAGCGCCTGCAGGCTGTCTTCGTCGGTATAGGCGCGGTGAAACTGTTTCATGACGTGCGCCGGCCGGTAGATGAACAAGGGCGTGGCCTGGGCGAGCGCGGGCAGGAAGAAGGGGTTGGGCTTATGCCAGCTGTAACGCACCGTGGTTTCGTCCAGCACCTCGAACACAGGTTGCTGGCCGTCAACGAGCAAGGTGCTCGGCGGGCCGGAGGGCGAGAGCCCCGGATCGCTGGCAACATCCTCCCAGTAGTAGCGCAGGTCTTCGGCGGTGAAGGGATGGCCGTCGGACCATTTGTGGCCCGGACGCAAATGCAACGTAAAGACGCGACCCTCGTCGACGTCGACCGCTTCGAGAATGTCCGGCTCGAGCTCAAAATCTTCGTTATAAGCCACCAGCCGCGCATAGCCGTAGACCACCAGCAGGCGCACGTCCTTGGCGCGCCCAATCAGCATGCTGAGCTCGCCGCCATGGACGCCGGGTGACTTGTAGCCGCTCATCTGAACGATCTTGGGACCATTGGGGACGCGTTGATCGACGCTCGGCAACTGGCCCGCGGCCACGACGTCGATGAACATCGGAGTCTCGACGAGTTCGATCGCAAGGGCCGAACTCGCCCAAGCGAGCCACAGCGCGCCGGTGAGAATCACCAGGCGACATGCGGTCCGGCCGACGAAGGGCGCACGGATTTCGCTCACGCCATGATCTCCTCCAGCGCGGTCTCGTCGTTGGCACGGACAAAGTGGCTGTCGCCGACATTGACGAATCGCGGCTCGCGCGCGCCGTCGGCGGTAAACGGCTCGGGCCACGCCGTGGGATCCGAGGCCCGGCCCGCCATCAGGGCATCGAAGTCGAGCGGGTTGTCCGGATTGGGCTCGGGCACCGCGGCGAGCAGCGCCTTGGAGTAAGGGTGGACCGGCTTCTTGAAGAACACCTCACGCGGCGCCAATTCGACGAGCTTGCCGGCGCACATGACGGCGATGCGATCGGCGACGTAATCGACGACCGCCAGGTTGTGCGAGATGAACAGATACGTGAGTCCGAGCTTCGCCTGGAGGTCCTTGAGGAGATTGAGGACCTGGGCCTGGATCGAGACGTCGAGCGCCGAGACCGGCTCATCGCAGATCAACAAATCGGGTTGCAGGGCGAGCGCGCGCGCGATGCCGATGCGCTGCCGCTGGCCACCCGAGAAACTGTGCGGATAGCGCCTCAGATGCTTGATGTCGAGCCCGACCAGGGTCATCAGCTCGCGCACCCGTTCGCCACGCTCGGCCTGATCGCCGATCTGGTGAATAACCAGTGGCTCACTGATGATGTCAAAGACGGTCATGCGCGGATTGAGCGAGCCGAACGGGTCCTGGAAGATGTACTGGACCCGCCGCCGGTACATCGTCAGGTCCTTGCCGTTGATGGCGAGCACGTCGCAGGCGCGGCCGCGGTCGTTGTAAACCACTTCGCCAGCGTCGGCGCTCAGTGCGCGGAGGAGAATTTTGCTCATCGTCGTCTTGCCGCACCCCGATTCGCCGACGAGCCCCAAACACTCGCCGCGCTGGATGTCAAACGACACGTTGTCGACCGCGAGGTAGCTGGCGCCGTCGCTGCCGCCGAACAGGCCGCGCTTGCGAATCGCGTAGGCCTTGCGCAGGTTCTTCACCCGTAGAAGCGGAGCGCTTGCATCGGCCCCGGCCGGCCAGGGCTCCTTTGCCGCTAGCAGTCGGCCGCCTTCCGGCTTGATCTCGCGGATCGGCACCAACCGCTCGCCGGGGTCCATGTGGAAGCGGGGCACCGCATGGAGCAAGGCGTTGAGATAGGGGTGCTGGGCATCGCGGAAGATGTGATCGCGCGTGCCCCGTTCCATGACCTTGCCGTGATACACGACGATGATTTCCTCGGCCATGTTGGCGACGACACCGAGATCATGGGTGATTATCAGGATCGCCATGCCAAGCTCGGCCTGCAGGTCCTGCATGAGTTTGAGGATTTGCGCCTGGATGGTGACGTCGAGCGCGGTCGTTGGCTCGTCGGCAATCAGAATCGCCGGCCGGCAGACCAACGCCATGGCGATCATGGCGCGCTGGCGCAAGCCGCCGGACAGCTCGAAGGGATAGGTCTTGAGCGCGCGCACCGGCTCCGGGAAGCCCACCACGCGGAGCATCGCGGCGGTGATCTCGCGGCCCTCCTCGCGGCTCTTCCTGCTGTGCAGGTGCAACGCTTCGCCGATCTGATCGCCGATCGTGTGGAGCGGCGACAGCGAGGTCATGGGTTCCTGGAAAATGATTGATATGCGCCCACCGCGTAAGCGCCGCATGGCTCTGCTGTCGACATCGAGCTTGGCGATATCGACGATGTCGCCGCCCCGCTCGCTATCCGCAAACAGGATCTCGCCGCCGGTGATGCGGGCGACTCTGGGTAGCAAGCCCATGATCGACTGCGCGATGACCGACTTGCCGGATCCCGATTCGCCGACCAGCGCCACCGTTTTGTGCTCTGGGATGCGGAAGGACACTCCGTCCACGGCCTTGAGCGGGCCCTCGGGCAGATTGAACTCGACCTTGAGGTCGCGCACCTGAAGAACGTCACTCATCGACCGCCCCATCGCCGCTCCGCCACACGTTCACCGGTGGAGCTGAGCGCATCGATATTGGCGAGCGTCGTCTCCGTGAGTGTCAGGCCGCGCGCCTCGGCACCGTTGATCACGTGCTGGACCAACGTCGGGAATTCGCTGAGCGTGGAATCCGCCGACAGGGTGCGCCCGGCGCCCTCGAGCCTGAGCTGCATCCAGCCGCGCGAGCGATCGCGATTGGTGGAGTAGTAACGCAACTCGACATCGTCCAGATCAGCCCAATTGATCGTCGCTCCCATCGGCCCAATGGCGCGGATTCCCATGGCCGAGACCTCCAGGACAGATCGGTGGCGGATGAACGTGCGCAGCCCATACACGAAAAACAGCAGGGCCAAGCTTCCCAAGACGTACCCCACCGTTGATGAATGCGTCGTAAACAGAAGCGGTCCGGCGGTCAGAATCAACCCGACCGCGGCGCGAATATAGTCCCCGATCAGGGTTGAAAAAGGATATTTATGCTGTGTCACGGCGCGAGGTTAAAGGCTTGAGGCGCGGATAGCCAGTGGGTTGCCGGGTGGCGCTGCGTGAGCTCGATGAGCCGTTCGACAAAGGCCCAGGCGTCCTCGTCGTGCACCAGATGGTGGGTGAGAAGGCCGGTCGGTTCGTCCGCGTCCACGCGTCCTTCGCGGCGCCCGCGAAGGTGCCCGGTCAGGCGCTCCAGCGCTGTGGCTTCACCCAGGAAGGTGCGCGTATGCCAATCGATAATATCGACGTGGACATTCACCTCGACGAGCTTGGGGTGGGCGCCCGACGGCGCGCGCGGTCCCAACATTGAAAGCCCGCGGAAGCCGGTCTCGGACAGGTGGGGCAGCAGCTCGTCAGCCATGCGGTTCCAGGGCGGCACCAGGACGGGAACGAAACGCTCGCCGAACAGTGCCTTGCATGTCGCCAGTCCCGCCGCAAGCTCCGCCCTCATCTCGTCGATCGCGCGGTCGCCGCCGAGCTCGATCTTGCGTTCGCCCGGGCCGGCATGATTGGCATGGGCATAGCCATGCGTGGCCGCGAACACGTCATGGCCGCCGGCCACCCGATCGGTCAACGCCTGGTCCGCGCGAGCCGGAATCACAGCGAGGCAGAGGGGCGCCCGGGCAGTTGCGCCGATGCCGAGCAGGCGGTCCAGCGCATCGGTCGGCGTCACCGCATCATCGTCGCGCCACCATAGGCTCGCGCGCCGGCCAACCGCCTCGAACGCATCCAGCTCGGCCTCGAGGTCCGCCCAGCTCAGCCCGTGGCCGCCGTTGTCTCTGCCTTTTGCTGTGCCCATGTGGCAATCAGGCGCGCGCTTGTCTCAGTGCCGGAAGCGTCAAGGTTGGCTAGGCTGGCGGGAGGTCCCGCCATCGCCTCATCGACGGCCTTGGCGATCGCTGCCGGACCGAGGTCCGCTTCGGCAACGATGTGAAGGCCTCCCCGCGCGGCCAGGCGCTCGGCGCGCATCACTTGTTCGTTCTCGATCCCGCGAACGAAGGGCACCACGACGCTGCGCGCTCCCGCCTGCAGAATCTCCATGATCGTATTATACCCAGCCTGGTTAATGGACAGGTCGCAATTCGCGAGCATGCCTCGGAAATCGGGCCGCGCGCGCTCGACGATCACACCTTCGGGCGCGCGGTCCCGCACGCTGTGGAATTGGGCATCGGACACTGAAACGCCAACCAGCACACGCCAGACCGCATGCGCCAAGCCGGTCATCGCGCGCGCCCCCAACGCCGCCATGAGGAGTTTCTCGCCGACGGCGCCGCCGCCGGCGGACACGATCACCTCGCCATGGCCATTTGGGGCGGGTGTCCGGGCCACGGTTGCGGGCTCGATGACATAGCCGGTGTAATGGAGCTTGTCCTCGATCAGCGCGGCGTGCGGAAAGCTCTCGGCGAACGGGATCAGGCGCGGATCGCCATGGACGAGGATGTGATCGAAGTAGCGCCGCACGAGTTCGAGCATCTCGTCGTAGCGCTCGGCCGGCCTCGGTCCGACCAAGATATCGCGCACCGACGAGACGATGACGGGCCGCTCTTGCGCGGCGATCGCCTCATCGAGCAGGGGGATGAGCTCGAAACGGAGCTGCCGGCGGCCGAAGGGAAAAAGCTCGGTAACCAGCACATGGGGCCGTATCCCGCGCCAGACCGCGAGAAGCGCATCACGCCGCGCCGCCTTCCACGCATCGTCGACCGGCGCGCCGGCGGCATCGACCAAGCCGATGAACGATTCATCCTTGGCCCGGGCGGGCGCCAGTTGCACGAACGACGCCGCGCCGACTTCGAGGTCGGGGACGTCATAGCCGCCCGATACGAAAGTCGCATCGAGGCCCGCATCAGCGGCGGCGCGCGCCAGAATTGCCGTCCGCTTGGCATGGCCGATACCGAGCAGATGCTGGACGTAGAACAGAGCCCGTGGCCGGCTCACGGCGCCCCCACCTCGCGACCGCACAAAGGCAGGTTGACGCGATCCACGGCGACTTGGCTGCTCGACGATGCGTCGAAAAGGTGAACCGCACTCCAGTCGATCTTGAGCGGCGGCGGGCCCGTCATGTCCCAGCCCGTGGCCAAGCCGAGCACGGCGCGGATCACGCCCTTGTGGGTGACCGCGATGGTTGGTCGATCTTGGCCGGCCACCTCGCCGAGCCAAGGTCCAATGCGGGCCTGGACGTCGCACGGACTCTCGCCTCCGGCGGGGCGAAAATCGAGCCCGCGCGCCTCATTGGCGGCCATCGCTTCGCCTAACTCGGTACGCAGGTCGGCCAACGTGCGTCCCTCCCAAATACCCCAGTCCATCTCTATCAGGCGCGGCTCGATGACGGGCTCATCGCCGCTCAGGAGCCGTGCCGTTTCGATCGCCCGCTGGAGCGGGCTCGCGATCCAGCGTGCGCCGCTGAGCTCCTCGGGCGGCCCCACACCCGCGAGCCACCGGACCGTATCCGCGCTCAGGCCGGGATCGGCCCGGCCTTGCAAGCGGCCTGCCGCGTTCCACGGCGTCGCCCCGTGGCGAATGAGCGCGAGCCGGGTCATCGGGCGGCGTGCGCGGGGTGGCGCGCACGCAACCGCTCGAGGACGGGGTTGAGTCGCGCTGCCGCGTGTTCGATCGTCCGCTCGCTGGCGACGAAATCGCCCGCCGCGGCGCCGAGGCGTGCGCGCAGGTCTAGATCCTGCACGAGCTTGCGTATCTGTGCCGCCAAGGCGCCGGTGTCGTCCCCCGGTGCGAGCAGCGCCGTTTCGCCCTCGCGCACCACGTCCGGAACGCCCCTGATGCGCCCCGCCACCACCGGCACGCCGCAGGCCTGCGCCTCCAAAAACGCCATGCCATAGGCCTCGCCGAGCGCGGGCCAGGCGTATATATCGGCGGCCGCATAAATGGCTGGAAGCTCGCCCGCGCGGCGTGCGCCGATGATGGCCACGCGGTCCGCGGCCACTGCGTCCAACGCCTCGCGGACCTCGCCCTCGGCCGGACCCCCGCCAACGACGACGAGCTGCCACGCTTCGTCTTGCAGCGTGGCCAGCGCGGCGGCGAGTTGGCGATAGGACGCGAGCTTGTCGCCCGGCCGCATCATGGCGACGCTCAGCAGCCAAGGGACGCTCGCATCGAGCGCGAACGCCCGGGCCATGGCCTCGCGCGATTCAGCCCGATGCCGCGCTGCCTTGGCAAACGGTGCGACATCGAGGAAGGGCGGCAGGAACGAAAGCTTATCAGCCGGTTGAACCAGCGGCGCCGTGCAGGTCATGTCGTGGCTGGTCAGGCAGAACAGCGCATCGGCTCCGGCGATCGCATCTGCCGCCGCGTCGTGGCCGAGCCGCCAGGGTCCATGCGCCCGTTTTGGCGCGTGCGAAGGCTCGGCGATGACATAGGGGATGTCCAGCGCCGCGGCGGCCGGCGGCCCGATCCAGTCCGGCGCCTTATAATAGACGTGATAGGTGAACCAGGCATCGGGCGGTCGCGCGCGCAAGGCGGCGATCACGCGATCTGCTTCGGCCAGGGCGTGATCGCGAACGGCCTCCTGGCGCGCGGCATCGCCGGTTGGCTCGAAGCTGCGGAACGTGGAAGCCAGCGCCACCTCATGACCCGCCGCCTCGAGCGCCGCCATCAGCAAACGACCCATGCGCCGGTCGCCCGACGGTACGGCATGGTCAGGCGATTTCAGAGGCGCGTAGAAAGCGATCCGCATGACCGCGCCTCCGCTAGGCGCCGAGGCCAAATTTCGCCGCCAGCCGGTCGATGGAGCGCGCAAAGCAGAAGTCCTGCCGCACCCGGGCCGCGCCGGCCGCGCCGAGCGCTTGACGCCGCGCCGGATCACCAATGAGGGCGACCAAAGCCTCGGCGAGCGCTGGCGCGTCATCCGGCGGCACCAGTGCGCCCGTGACGCCGTTTTCGATGAGCTCGGGAATCGCCGAGTTCCGCGTCGTCACGCAGGCCAGCCCCTGTGAGAGCGCCTCCAGCAGCACGTTGGGCAGGCCGTCGCGGTCGCCATCGCGCGCAATTCGGCTCGGCAGCACAAAGAGATCGGCGGCGCGGTACCGATCGAGCACCTCGTCCTGCGGCTTGGGGCCCAACCAATCGATGCGCCCGTCCAGGCCCTGTTCAAGCGCCTGGCGCTTGAGCTTAGCCAAAAGCGGTCCGGCGCCTATATGGACGAAGCGCCAGTGGATCTCGTCGGGCAACCGGTCGAGCGCTTGGAGCAGCACGTCATAGCCCTTTTTCTCGACGGTGCGTCCGATGGAGAGCAAAACCACCGCGTCATCGCGGGCGCGGCCGTCACGACCCGCCATGGGCTCGTTGCGGGCGGGAAAGCGCGCGCCATCGAGCCCATGGTAGATGAGATCGACGCGGCCCTCTGGCGCCAGGTGTTCGAGGTGATGGCGGTTGGCGGCGCTGCAGGTCACGGCCCAGTTGCACGATGCGAGCTTCTCCGCTTTCTCCCAGGCGGGCGGGGTCCAGATGTCCTTGGCGTGGGCCGAACATGTCCAGGGCAGTCCGGTGAGCAGGCTGGCATAACGGGCGACCGAGGCCGGCGTGTGCAGGAAATGGGCGTGGAGGTGGCTGACGCCCGCCGGCAGCTCGTGCGCCAATACCAGCGCCTGTCCGAAGCGGCGCACCCGGTTGCGCGTGGGATCGCGCTTGAGGTCCTGCCACCAGACGGCGCGGGCCGCGGCGCAGGTGGGCCACCGTCGCACCGCGCGCCAGGCGCGGAGGACCCGGCCCGGCTCCTGGTGGAGGTACTCGGGCATATAAAGCACGCTCGCCCGGATGCCGGCGTGGATGGGATGCTGGACAGGATCGGTCGGGTGGCGCAGCGAGACGATCTCGATGTCGAGCCCGCGCTCCTCGAGGCCGAGGATCTCTTGCGAGATGAAAGTCTCGGAAAGGCGGGGATAGCCTTTGAGGATAAAGGCGACCTTGCCGTCCACGGGCTGACCTCAGGCGCGGCGCGGCAGAACGGTGGCGGCGGGCGCTTCGTTTTGAGGGGTGATCCAGGGGGCGATGAGGCGATTGACGTTGACCAGGCCTTCGAGCAGGCCCGGAATCACCACCTCGGACGGGCGGCTCTGCCGCGGTAGGGCGCGCAGCGCATCGGCCATTACGTTAGGATCGTAGGCGCCATCGTCGGCCAGCATGCGCACGAGACCGAGCTCCTCGGCCCGCGATGTCCGGATATACTGCTCGAGCCGGGGTTCCGTCCGGGGCACGATGATCGCCCGTTTGTCGAGCGATAGGATCTCACAGAAGGTGTTGTACCCACCCATGGCGACGATGCCCACCGCATTCTGCTCCAGGCTTTCCATGTTGGGATCGAAGATGATCGCTTCAACCCGTTTGAGCTTGGCGGCACGGTTCATGAAGTCCGCCTGGCGCTCCTGTGGCATGAACGGGCCGAGGACCAGAAGCGCCGGGTAGGGCAGCATCTGGTCCGATTCGTACGCGCGCAAGACCCATTCGATCAACCCGTCGCCGTCGCCACCGCCGCCGGTGGTCACGAGCAGGTGCGGTGCCTTGGTGATCTCGGGCGGCGGCGAAGGCCAGAGAGGGGTCGGTGCGGAGCGCGGCAAGTAGCCCGTGTAGGTGATTTTGCGGCGCACCCGCTTGGCCAGCCCGATATCCGCCAACGGCTCGCAGATCTGCGGCAGGCCGTAAATCCAGATCTCGTCGTAAATCTCGCACAACGCCGGCAAGACCTTCTTGCGCTCCCATTCGGGCGCCAGCGCGGCGGGCTCGTCCATGACATCGCGGATGCCGAGGACAAGCCGCGTGCCCGCCTTCTTGAGCATGTGCAAGGTCTCCAGGACCTCGCCGCGGAGGCCGAGCGGCTCCTTGTCGACGATGAACACGTCCGGGCTGAAGGTCTCGGCGGTGCGCTCGATGATCGCCGAGCGCATCTCCAGCGTCTCGTTGAGCCCCATGGGCAGGCTCAGCGCCGTATATTCGCCGTCGCGCAGCTTGATGACGCCGGGAATGCGGACAAAATCGACCCGCGTGCGAAAGTCGAAGCTGCCGATGATCGGCGAGCCCGACAGGATGAGCACCGACAGCTGGTCGAAATTCTCGACCAACGAGTGCGCGATGGCCCGGCAGCGGCGCAAATGGCCGAGCCCGAAGGTATCGTGGCTGTAAAACAGCACCCGGGCGCCGCGGATCGCCGTGGCGTCTGGATTCCCCCCACCCGTCATGGCGCGACTATGGCATAGACGCCACGGGCCGGAAAACAGATTTTTGCCAGACGAACGAGCCGTTTACCGCCCTGCTCGCGTGGTCTAATCTGGCCGCGCGTGCGAAGAATCATCGCTTTTGCGCCCCAGCACACCCTGGCACCACGTAGATGGAAAAGACCGTCTTTAAGTACATTCGGCGCTACAGCATGCGCCAGCAGATCATCATGACGGTGATGGCGGCCGCTTCGTTTCCCTTCCTCTACGCCTTTTACGAACTCCCCAAACTAATCGTCAACGGCGCCATTCTCGGCAAGGGCGGCCCGTTTCCCATCGAACTCATGGGATTCGAGGTCAACCAGACGGTCTTTCTCCTCCTGCTCTGCGTCGCGTTTCTTGTTCTGGTCATTGTCAACCAGACCTTCAAATACATCATCAACGTCTACAAGGGTCTGACCGGCGAGCGCATGTTGCGCCGGCTGCGCTACGACCTCTACACTCGGATCCTGCGTTTCCCGTTGCCGACGTTCCGCAAGATGTCGCAGGGCGAGATCATCCCCATGATCACTCAGGAAGTGGAGCCGCTCGGCGGCTTCATCGGCGATGCCTACTCGCTGCCCGCGTTCCAGGGCGGCCAGCTGGTGGTCATTCTAGCGTTCCTGTTCATCCAGAATCCGATCATGGCGGCCGCCGCTGTCGCCCTTTACCCCTTGCAGGTCTACATCATTCCCAAGCTGCAGATGCGGGTGAATGTGCTGGGCAAGCGGCGCGTCCAGCTGGTCCGCAGGCTCTCCGACCGCATCGGCGAAACCGTGCAGGGCGTGCAGGAGATTCACGCGCACGACACCTCAATTCTCGCGCGCGCCGAGTTCTCCCACCGGCTTGGCGCCATCTTTGATGTGCGCTACAGCATCTACCGGCAGAAGTTCGTTATCAAATTCCTCAACAATTTCATCCAACAGTTGGGGCCGTTCTTCTTTTATTCGATCGGCGGGTACCTGGTCATCATCGGCGATCTCGACATCGGCACCCTGATGGCGGCCATCGCCGCGCACAAGGACCTAGCGTCACCGTGGAAAGAGCTCCTGAACTACTACCAGATGAAGGAGGACGCCAAGATCAAGTACGACCAGGTCGTGAGCCAGTTCGAGCCGGCGGGGATGCGCGAAGAGGACTACCAGGTGAGCGTGCCGGACGAGATCGCGCACCTCGAGGGCGAGTTGGCAACCAGCAACCTGACGCTGATCGACGACCAGGACGTCAACGTCATCGACTCGATCTCGGTGCGCCTCAGGACCAACGAACACATCGCGGCGGTCGGCCCGAGCGGCAGCGGGAAGGAAGATCTCATGATGTTACTCGCGCGCCTGCTTGATCCCAGCCGCGGGAGCATCGTCGTCAACGGCGAGGACTTGGGCGGCTTGCCCGAGGCGGTGACGGGCCGGCGCATTTCCTATGTTGGCCAGGGCGGCTATATGTTTGCCGCGAGCCTTGGCAACAACCTGTTTTACGGACTGAAGCATCGCCCCGGCGAGGTCGATGACGATGACTCCCACGCCGAATTCGTGGCCGAAGCCGAACGATCGGGCAACGCCACCGATGCGCTCGACGTGGATTGGATCGATTATGCCGCTGCGGGCGCGGAGGGGCCGGACGAGCTCATCAAGGTGGGGCTCGACGTCCTCGAGATGGTCGACCTCGATACCGACGTCTACCAGCTCGGGCTCCGCGGTACGATCGACCCTGCGCAGCAGCCCGAGCTCGCGGCGGCAATTCTCAAGGCCCGGGTAGCGCTCCGGGAACGATTGCAGGATCCGGCGATCGCGCCCCTGATCGAGTCCTTCGATCGCGACGCGTACAATACCAACGCGACGGTCGGGGAGAATCTGTTGTTCGGCAATCCGACGGGCGAGGCCTTTCACGTCGAACGGCTCGCGGAAAATGAGTATGTGCTCACCGTCCTCGATAAGGTGGGGCTGACCGACACCATGCTGTCGATCGGCTATCAGGTGGCTGCCACCATGGTCGAGCTGTTCGCCGATCTGCCACCCGATCACGAGCTGTTCCAGCAGTTCAGCTTCATTTCGGCCGAGGATCTGCCCGATGTTCAAGCCCTGGTCACGCGCGTCGATCGCGACGAGTTGGCCACGCTCGGGGCCGAGGACCGGCAGCGCCTGCTTTCGCTGCCGTTCATGTTGATCCCGGCGCGCCACCGCCTGGGCCTTATCAACGAGGAGGTTCGGCCCAAGCTCATCGAGGCGCGCGCGGCCTTTTTTGACGAGCTGCCCGATGACCTCAGGGACGCGGTCGAGTTCTTCGACCCCGACACCTACAACAGCGCGACCAATCTTCAGGACAACATCTTGTTCGGCAAGATCGCCTACGGTCAGGCGGAATCGGCGGAGCGCGTCGGCAAGCTCGTCTCCGAGGTGGTTGGCGAACTCGGGCTGCACGATTTGGTCATGCAGGTGGGGCTCAACTTCGACGTCGGAGTAGGAGGCTCGCGCTTGACCGGAGGGCAGCGCCAGAAGCTCGCGATCGCGCGGGCGATACTCAAACGGCCCGACGTCCTGGTAGTGTCGGAAGCGACCGCGGCGCTGGACTCCAGCGTACAGGGGAAGATAATGAAAAACCTGCGCGAGGAATTCGCTGGCAGAGGCGTGATATGGGCGCTCCACCGGGCCGATCTGGCGGAAGACTTCGACCGGGTTCTCGTCATGAAAGCCGGCAGGATCATCGAGCAGGGCACCTTTGCCGAGCTCAACCGTGACGGATCCTTCATGAAAGAGCTGTTGACCAACGCATAAGGAATCTAGGAGGCGTACCGTGAGTCTCAACGAAGAAGTCGATCTGCTGCGGAACATTCCGCTGTTCACCCGGATCGAACCATCAAAACTCAAGCTGCTGGCCTTCACCAGCGAACGGTTGACCTTTCGACCGGGCCAGGACCTGTGCGTTCAGGGCGACATGGGTGATGCCGCCTACATTATCATCGAGGGCGATGCCGACGTCCTCGTCGATACGCCGAACGGCACCATCACGGTCGCCCAGGTCGGCAAGAACGATTTTGTCGGCGAAATTGCCATCCTCTGCGACGTGCTGCGAACCGCCACGGTCCGCGCGACCAGCGATCTCACGGCGCTCAAGATTTCGAAGGATCTGTTTTTCCGGCTGGTCTTGGAGTTTCCCCAGATGGCGGTCGAAGTCATGCGCGTCCTCGCTCAACGCCTCGAGCGGACCACCTCGCAACTCATGAAGGCGGTGGGCAAGACGGACTAGCGCCACGCCGCCGTCTCGAGCGCGGCCGGTCGTTGAGATCATCGGGGCCTCTACGAACATGAGTCGTCTCGACAGTTTCATTCATCGCGTCACCGCCCAGCGAGCATGCCTCAATCACGCGGCCGGACTGATCGCCGTGAACGCCGGACCGATCCTCGAGCTCGGCCTCGGCAACGGCCGGACCTATGATCATCTGCGTGGCCTGTTCCCCGATCGCGACATCTTCGTCTTCGACCGGCAGATCGCGGCGCACCCCGCCTGCATCCCCGATGCCGGTCATGTGTTCCTCGGCGAATTTCACGCGACGCTGCCCGCTGCCCGCGAGCGCCTGGGAGGCCAGGCCGCATTGGCGCACTGCGATATCGGCTCGGGCGATCAGGCGGCGACCGCGGACCTGGCCCAGTGGTTGGGTCCAGTGCTCGATGAGCTGCTGGTGCGCGGCGCCGTGATCGTCTCGGATCAGCCGCTGGCGGCCCGCGGTTGGGTCAGTTCGCCGCTGCCCGACGGCGCGATGCCCGGTAGCTACTTCTTCTATCGCACCGCAGGCTGAGCCCGTTCAGAGTGCGAGGTCGATCAGTACCGGGACGTGATCGGAGGCCTTGTCCCAGCCGCGCGCCTCACGCACGATGCGCGCCGATTGCAGCGCCGGTTCGAGGCCCCGCGTCACCCACACATGATCGAGCCGGCGGCCCCGATCCGAAGCCGCCCAATCGCGCGCCCGATAGCTCCACCAGCTATAGAGTTTCTCGCTATCGGGAATGAAGTGGCGCACGGCGTCGATCCAATCTTGCGAGGCGCGCACGCGCGCGAGATGTTCGACTTCGACGGGCGTGTGGGAGACCACTTTGAGAAGCTGCCTGTGGGACCAGACATCGGTCTCGAGCGGCGCGACGTTGAGATCGCCGACCAGGATGAGATTTTTCTTCGCCGCTTTTTGGGCTCCGAACCAGGCCGCCATCTCGGTCATGAACTTGAGCTTGTGGGCGAATTTGTCGTTGGCCGCGGGATCGGGGATATCGCCGCCGGAGGGGACGTAGAAATTGTGGAGCTCGACGCCGCCCGGTAGCGTTGCGTAATTGTGGCGCGTGTCGTCGATTCCGCACCACTGCCGGGTCGTCACGTCCTCAAGGGCCAGGCGCGAGAGAATGGCGACGCCGTGATAATTCTTCTGGCCGTGCTTCGCGATGTGGGGAAAGCCGAGCTTCTCGATCGCGGCGAGTGGAAAATGCTCGTTGGCGACTTTGATCTCCTGGAGGCACAGGACATCGGGATCGTAGGCCTCGACGAACCGCTTGATGAGCGCGATGCGGGGGCGGATGGAATTGATGTTCCAGGTGGCGATACGGACGCCGGAGGCGCGGGGTTTCGGAGGTCTGGCCATGGCAGCAGAGTGTCCGGTTCGGTTCAGAACAGGTGAAATGTGGCGCCGATGATGCCGATGGGCCAGCGCCCGGACTCGAAAAGGCGGAACTTGAGCGCGAAGGCATGGTCGGGCTCGGCCGCCGCCGCCAGAACCAGGGCCGCGCTGTAGCAGGCCTGCGTGGCGCCGCCCACGGCGGCGCGGACCAGCTCGTCATCGGTGAGACCGGTGTGCACGGCGGCTCCCTGCGCGGCATCGGGCACGACCTCGGCGGCTTGGGCGGTGATATGCGTGAGCGCCGTCGTGAGTTCCGCCTCACCGACCAGCGCGACGGCATCGGCGGTCAGGCCGGCGCGCAACTGCTCCTCGGCCTCCCACCAGTCCGGGTTCCAGTCGGGGTTGGTGGCCGCCGCCTCGGCCTCCTCCCAGCCTGGAACTTCGCCTACGTAGACATCGGGGAAGCCGAGCGCTGCAAGGTAGGCCTCGGCGTCGGCGCGCGTCACGTCGTCGAGCGCCTCACCAAGCGCGCCGAACCACTGCACGCGCCCGATCCTGCGGGCAAAGCGCGCAACCGCCACCAGGTTGGCGTAATCCTCGAGATCGAGGATCTCGTCGTCGCCCGTATCGCTCAGGGGCGCCCGCCTTTCTTCGGCGGCCGCGCGCCTGAGACGAGAACCCGAGGCATGGCCGAACGCGTCACGCCAGTCCTGCCCGGTCAGGCGTCGCTTTCTCGGCGTCGGTGTAGAACGGATCGACGAAACAATCGTCCACGCCCACACCGAGCGCGACAAGGGCTCCTCGTGCGGTCTCGACCATGACTGGCGGTCCGGCCAGATAAGCCCTGCACCCCTCGAGGCGTTCGGGGTGTTCGCGGAAATCCTCGGCCACGATATCGGCGATGAAGCCGGTCCGGTGCGGCGATGGCTCCTTTGCATGCGACAGGGCGGGCACGAAGGTCAGGTTGGCATGGCGCGCCGCCAGCGCTTCGAAGTGATCAATGAGGTAGAGATCGCGTTCCGCACGGACACCGAAATAGAGATAGATCGGCTTTGCCATGCCTTCAGCCAGGGCCGTTTCGACGATCGACTTGATTGGCGCCAGGCCGGTGCTGCCCGCGACCGCGACGATCGGACCGTCGTGATCCGGGCGCAGGTAGGCATCGCCGTAAGGGCCCTTGATCGCCACTTGATCGCCGACACGCAGCCGGCCGGCGAGATGGTGGCCGACGGTGCCGCCCTGCACCTGGCGCACGTGAAATTCGAGCGGCGTTTCGCCGGGCAGGTTGGCGAGGGAAAAATCGCGCGGCGGCAGGCCGTCGAAATGCAGGCTCATATACTGCCCCGCGGCAAACGCGAACGATGCGCCGGAATCGAGGGCGAGTTCCATGATGATGACATCGTGGGTGACCTTCTCGAGGTGTTCCACGCGGCAGTGATGGGTGGCAACGGGATGCATGGCCCTGGTGCGCCGATCTTGCGGGCGCACGGCCATCCTAGAAACTGTCTCCATGGCGGTCAATTTAGGGTTTCACGCGCACGTTGGTCGTCCTCGGGCGCTCCTTGCCCCCATCGTCGTCAACCGTGCAATTCCCGGACCAGCCTGGGGCGCCTCAGTTACGCCCGGGGGGTGGGTCGGAGAACGTGAAGAGCTTGGCGTCGAGCGGCACGTTCGCCTCGGTCTCGAAAAGCGAGATCCGTGTCGTAAGCCCTTGGGCGTCGGTCACGAGCCACTGGCGGAGCGCGAGCGGCGGATCGGTCAGAACCAGGGTCAGCTCGCCCTGTTCGGGTTTCTCCCGGTCATTCAGCGTGATTCGGATGATGCCGGGTTCGCGTACGATGGAGATGATGGCGGCGTGGTCGGTCAACGAGACCTCATCGTCGATCAGCAGGCCGAGCGGCGACGATGTCAGGGGCACGCGGCTGACCTGCCCCAGTTCGCGGTCGTGAAAGATGAGCCAGAGGCCGTCGCCGACGAGGAGAACGGGGCTGGGCGGTGCATATTCGAAGCGAAACCGCCGGGGCCGGCGCAGGTAGAACACGCCGTTGGCCATGGCGCCGTCGGCGGCGACCTGGAGGAAACGGCCCTTCATGGTCCGGATATCGTTGAGATAGGCCTCGATGCGCGCGATGTCGTGCTCGTCTTGAGCGCTTTGCGCCATGGCGCCGGAAGCCAGCGTTCCCCATAGAGTGCATGTGGCAAGGGTGAGGAAGCGAAACATCGTTGGCTGTGGCCTGCGCGGGATGGCGGGCGAGAACCCTTCGCGCCTCCCCCGCCGGGGGCTTCACCCTAAACGGTTGAATCGAAACTGCGAGCCAAAACTTCACGCTTGCCGACGTGATTGGCTGGCGTGACGACCCCTTCGGCCTCCATGCGCTCGATGATTCGCGCCGCACGATTGTAGCCGATCTGAAGGTGGCGCTGGATGAAGCTGGTCGAGGCCCTGCGCTCGTTGCACACCAGGGCCATCGCCTGGTCGTAAAGCTCATCCGCCGGGCCGCTGCTGGTCTCGAACGGGGTATCAGGCTCGGCGGTGACGGCGTCGAGATAGTCGGGCCGACCCTGCGTTTTGAGGAATTGGACGACGGATTCGACCTCTTCGACCGAGACGAAGGGGCCATGCACCCGGGTGAGGCGCCCGCCGCTCTGCATGAACAGCATGTCGCCCGAGCCGAGCAGCTGCTCGGCGCCCTGTTCGCCGAGGATGGTGCGGCTGTCGATCTTGGAGGTGACCTGGAAGCTGATGCGCGTGGGGAAGTTCGCCTTGATAGTTCCGGTGATCACGTCGACCGAGGGGCGCTGGGTCGCCATGATGATGTGAATGCCCGCCGCGCGCGCCATCTGCGACAGCCGTTGAACCGCGCCTTCGATCTCCTTGCCGGCCAGCAGCATGAGATCGGCCATCTCGTCGACCACGAGCACGACGTAGGGCATCGGCTCGAGATCGAGCGATTCGTCCTCGAACATGGGTTGCCCGGTGTCCGGGTCGAACCCGGTCTGCACGGTGCGCCGCAGGGCCTCGCCCCGCGTTCGCGCGTCGGCAAGCCGCTGGTTATAGCCCGTGATGTTGCGCACGCCGAGATGTGACATGGCGCGGTAACGGTTCTCCATTTCCTGGACGGTCCACTTGAGCGCCAGCACCGCCTTGGCGGGATCGACCACCACCGGGGTCAGAAGATGCGGGATGCCGTCATAGACGGACAACTCGAGCCGCTTGGGATCGATGAGGATTAATTTGCACTGATCGGGCGACATCCGGTAGAGCAGCGACAGGATCATCGCATTGACCCCGACCGATTTCCCCGACCCCGTGGTCCCGGCGATCAGGAGATGGGGCATGCGGGCCAAATCGGTGACCAGCGGCGTTCCGCCCAGGTCCTTGCCCAGCGCCAGCGCGAGCTTCGCCAGGGTGTTCTCGTAGTCGGTGCTGGCCAGGAGCTCGCGCAGATACACGGTCTCGCGCTGGGCGTTGGGCACCTCGATTCCGATGGCGTTGCGCCCGGGCACGACGGCGGCCCGCACCGAGAGCACGCTCATCGACCGGGCGATATCGTCGGCGAGGCTGATGACCCGCGAGGTCTTGGTGCCGGGCGCCGGCTCGAGCTCATAGAGCGCCACCACCGGCCCGGGCCGGACGTTGGTGATCTGACCGCGCACGCCGAAATCATCGAGGACGGCTTCGAGCAGGCGGGAGTTCTGCTCGAGCGCCTCCGCGTTGACGCGGCTGGAGGCCGCCCTGTTGGGCGGCCGCGCGAGCAGGTTGAGCGTCGGCAGGCGGTACTCGCCGGGCGTCAGGTCGAGGGCCGGCTGGGCTTCGGCCTGGGCACGCTTGCCCGCGCGCGGTCGGGCCGCGGGCTTGGCAACGCGAACCCCTGCGGCATCGGTGCCAGGCATGGCCTCCGCCTCGCCATAGAGTGTCGGCTCGATCTTTTGGGGCGGCGCATCGAGATGCGGCTCGGCGCGCGCCGCCTCCGCGGGTGTCGCCTGCCGCGCGGATGATGCGAACCGGGTGATCCAGCGCACCGCGGTGGCGGCGGACCTGACCGCGAGCCAGACCCAGTGGCCAAGGTGAAGGAGGCCGATGCCGATGCCCCGCCACTCGGCGGAGGTCAGGCCCAGGCTCAGAATCAGCAGAACGCCGCCGAGGATCGCGAAGACACCGTTCAGCACCCACGGTAGCAGGGCGAGGTGGCTGGCGGCGAGATCCAGCGTGGCGAGGGACTCGGCGGTCCTGAGCAATAGAACGTGACCGAACCAGCCGCCATAGCCCGTCGCCAGCGGCCATGTCCCCGAAGCCGGGAAGCTCGCGGCGAACGCCGCCGCGGCGACAAGCGCGGCGGGCAGCACGACGATGCGCAGCCACAGTTTGGACAGGCCGCGGTGCCTACCGATGCGCCACGCCCAGGCTGTCAACACCAGCAAGGGCAGAGCGCCGGCGAGACCGAAGGTCTGGAGCAGGAGGTCCGCGGCGAAGGCGCCCGGCTGGCCCATGAGATTGGTCGCCGGTCCGGCCGCGGCATTGTTGAAACTGGGATCGCCAGGCGCGTAACTCGCCAGCGCGAACGCCAAGGCGACGCCAAGCGCGAGAAGGGCGAGGCCCACGCCCTCGGCCAGCCGGCGCCTGAAGAAGGCGCTGACCGGGGCAGGCAAAAACGCCGCCCGCGGCGATGTCGTGGTCGGCTGGCTCATGACGGCGGGCTCTCTACCGGCTCTCGCACTGTCGCGTGCGCGCGGCCGCCACGGCCGCACCGCCCCGTCACACCGTCGACCTGTGGATAACCCGCGTACAAAACACAAACAACTTTACCGCCGCCTCGCCGATGATACAAGGGTTAGCGGTCTACGCACATAAATTCGCATGATGTGCCCCACCGTGGGGCGACCGCGAGGCGGGCGATTAGGGGTCACAAATCAGTTCCTGTCCGCCAGCGCCGCCTCGACAGCAGCGGCGATACGCAGGAGAGCCTTCTCCCGATAGGGTTGCGCGCTCAGCATGAGGCCGACCGGCAGGCCGTCCACCGTGCCGCAGGGCAGCGTGATTGCGCAGAGCTTGAGGAGATTGGCGATACGCGTGGCGCTGACGGTCCGCAGATTGGCTTTCATATAGGCATCGCCACCTTCAACAAGCCCCGCCAGAGGCGGCGGAAGCATCGGGGCGGTGGGGGTGAGCAGCGCGGCGTAGGCGGCGGTTCGGGCGCGGTAGCGCTGGCTGAGCTCGCCGAGATTCATGCGCGTCCGGATCACCTGCGCGGCGTTCTGCTCGCGGCCGATGCGGAAGCGATCGAGGATCGGCCCGAAAACACGTTCGGGTTGGGACTCAAGTGTCTCGCCCCAGACGGCATAAGCCTCGGAGCTCATGAGTTTGGGGATGTCCGGCGCGATCTCCTGAAACTCATCGAGCTCCGCCACGTCTTCGCGGCTGACCGTGGCTCCGGCGCCCTCGAGCCTTTTCACCGCATCCTTGATCACCTCGTCCATGCCCTCGTCCGATGGGCCCCAGATTTGGTTGGTCGGCGCGAGGAAGCGAACGCCTTTGAGGCTCGCGCCGGCGAGATCGGCCGGCGGCCGTGCGGCGAGCACGGCAAAAAGCGCGTTGGCATCGGCCACGTCGCGGCTCAAAGGCCCCGGCGAATCGACATCCGGCCACAGCGGGACGATGCCCTCGAGGGGCAACACGCCATAGGTCAGCTTGAGGCCGACGAGACCGTGGAACGCTGCGGGGATGCGCACCGATCCGCCGGTGTCGGTACCGATCGCGGCGGCGGCGAGCCCGGCGGCGATCGATACGCCGGCGCCCGATGACGAGCCGCCGGGCACCCGGGGTGTCTTGTCGTCGAGCGGGTTGACCGGGGTGCCGAGCGAGGGGTTGATGCCGAGGCCGGAATAGGCGAACTCGGTCAGCGAGGTTTTGCCGAGACAGACCAGGCCGGCGCGCGTCGCCCTGGCGAGGACGGCCGCATCGCGGTCCGGTACGCGGTCGGCGAGGAGCGGCGAGCCGGCCGTGGTGGTGGTGCCGGCGGTGTCGAACAAGTCCTTCCACGAGATCGGCACGCCATCGAGCGGGCTCCGCCGCAAGTCCGCCTTGGCCCTGTCGCGTGCGGCCTCCGCCTCGGCCAAGGCCCGTTCGGGCGTCGTCCGGATATAGACGGTCCGATCGGAATCGCGCTCGGCGATGCGCGCGAAGAAATGCTCGGCCAGCGCCACCGCGTCGATCTCGCCGGCGCCGATGGCCGCGCCGAGCTCAAGCGCCGTTCTCTCGTGCCAGGCTCCGTTCACCGCGGCACTCTAGCGGAGCGGAGGAGGCTGGACAACGTGGCGGTCGGCGGCGAAGGTAAGGGGTGAGGCCTTGATGGGAGGACACATGGTCGCGCGAAAAACCCGCGCCGCCGATATTGTGGTCATTGGCGGCGGCATGGTCGGCCTCAGTTTCGCGGTCGCGGCCGGACGCGCCGGCTTCGATGTCCTCGTCGTCGATCGCCAGGCGCCACGCACGGCGTCCGCCATCCCGTTCGACGGCCGCGCATCGGCCATCGCGTACGGCTCCAAGCTCGCCCTTGAAGCGACCGGCATTTGGCCCGGCCTGGCGCACGAGAGCCAGCCGATCCTCGATATCCGCGTTTCGGAGGGCGATTCGCTCCTCTTCCTGCACTACGACCACCGCGACATCGGTACCGAGCCGCTCGGCTTCATGGTCGAGAACCGAATCATCCGCCGCGCGCTTTACCGGGCGGTTGGGCGGTGCGAGCGCGTCAAGCTGATCGCGCCGGCTGCGGTCCGGGGGATCGAGCGCCAGCGCGGCGCCGTGGTGGCCGACCTCGAGGATGGCATCCGTCTCCGCGCCCGGCTCGCCGTCGCCGCCGACGGGATCGCCTCGCCCACCCGCACGGCCGCCGGCATCGGCACCGTTGGCTGGGCCTACGATCAAATGGGTATCGTCTGCACCGTGCGCCACGAGCGCGACCATGGCGGCATCGCCCATGAGCGTTTTCTTCCCGCCGGACCGTTCGCCATCCTGCCCCTGACCGGCCGGCGCTCCTCGCTGGTCTGGACCGAGCACAAGGACCTCGCGCCGGCGGTCATGGCGCTCGACGATCGAGCGTTCAACGCGGAAATGCGCCGGCGCTTCGGTGATTTCCTCGGGCCTGCGGAGACCATCGGCCCGCGCTGGAATTACCCGCTTGCGCTGTTCCATGCCGAGCGCACCCTCGCTCACCGGCTCGCGCTCATCGGCGATGCCGCCCACGGCATGCATCCCATCGCCGGTCAAGGGCTCAACATGGGCCTGCGCGATGCCGCGGCGCTTGCCGAGGTGTTGGTCGATGCCGCCCGGCTCGGGCTCGACATCGGCGATGCGGGCGTGCTGGAGCGCTATCAGCGCTGGCGGCGCTTCGATACGGTCGTGCTGCTCGCCGCCACGGATGCGCTCAACCGGCTGTTTTCCAACGACATCGCGCCGGTGCGGCTGGCGCGCGATGCGGGTCTCGCCGCGGTCAACCGCATCGCGCCGTTGAAGCGCATCTTCATGCGCCACGCCGGTGGCCGCCTCGGCAAACTGCCGCGCCTCATGGAGGGGATACCGCTCTAGGTGGCGGATGGCCCGGCGGCCTCAGGGATCGCGGCTCAGGCCCTTCTCCTCGAGCGCCTCCAGGTAAGCCCGCCAGAGCTCATCCTGACGGCGGCCGATGTCGTAGAGATAGTCCCACGAGTAGATGCCGGTGTCGTGGAGATCGTCGAAGAAGATGCGCACGGCGTAGTGGCCCACCGGCTCGAGCCGCATGATGCCGACATGGCGCCGCCCGGCGACCGTCACGCGCTGATCGGGGCCGTGGCCCTTCACCTCGGCTGAGGGGCTTTCGACACGCAGGAACTCGGCGGGGTAAGCGAAGCTCTCGCCATTGTCGAAGTCGATCTCGAGCCGCTTGTCCGCGCTCTTGAGGCGCACCTCAGTGGGCCGTGGCCGGCGCTCGGGCGCGGCCATTCAGGGGCTGGCTTGCGGCGGCGGCTTGTCCTCGTCGAGGCGGCGCGCCTCATCGATCAGCATGATGGGAATGCCGTCGCGCACGGGATAGGCCAAACCGGCTTGCTCGCTGATCAACTCCTGCGCCTCGCGGTCGTAGCGGAGCGGCCCCTTGGTCAGCGGGCAGACGAGGATCTCGAGCAGCTTGGGATCGACGGACGGGGACTCGCTCATGCCGGTGTGGGCTTCAGTTGATGTCCTTGGTCGAGGCGGTCGGGTTGGCGCCGCGCTGGGCGAGCGCCATCTCGATCAGAGTGGTGATCAGCTGGGTCCGCTCGCCGAGCGAGGGTGCTTCCAGAAGCGCCTGTTTTTCGCTCGGTGCGAACGGGCAAGTCATGGCCAACGAGGTGATCAGCGCCAGGCCCGGCACGTTCTCGATCGCGTCCCATTCGACTTCGACCTCGTGCATTTTGAGGAACGGGCGAAGGACCTCGAGCAGCACCGTTCGGTCGAAGCCCGTATCATCCTCGGGCTCGGGATCGTTGGCGAACGTCCCGAACGAGGCCATCACCTGACGGTACCGCGTGGTGACCGCCAGCTCGTCGACGACGGAGAAGCGGCTCAAGCCCTTGAGGGTAATGAGGTAGCGGCCATCGTCGGTTTCCTTGAACGAGACGATGCGCCCGAGGCAGCCAATATCGTAGACCTTCGGGCTGCGGTCGTGATCGCGCGGGTCGGTCGGTTGAATCATGCCGATGTTGCGGTGCTCCTTGAGCGCATCGTTGACCATATCGAGGTAACGCGGCTCGAAGATGTTGAGCGGCAGCCGGCCGCCGGGCAGTAAAAGGGCGCCGGCAAGCGGGAAGATGGCGAAGGTCTGTGGCAGATCTGTCATCGCGATCGACCCGAATGTCCGCCCCTCGAAGCCTCTGTCACGAAAACAACATCGATGACAACCGGCGCCGCCCGGCGACGGTGAGCTCGTGCGTCGGGCCCAGCGCATCGAACAGGGTCAACAGCTGCTTACGCGCCGCCTGATCGTTCCAGCCGCGCTCGCGGCGCACGATCTCCAGGAGCTCGTTCATGCCGGCCTCCTGATCGCCGGTGCTGATCAACGCCTTGGCCAAATCGAAACGCGCCTGGTGATTGTCGGGCTCGTTGTCCACCTGCGCGCGCAACTCGCTCGCGTCGCCCGCTTCACACGCGCCCTCGGCGAGCGAGACGGCCGCCGTCGCGGCGGTCACCTCGGCATGCTCGGCATGCTCGGGCGGGACCAAGGCGAGGGTCTGGCGCGCCCGCTCAAGATCGCCGCGCCCGAGATAACAGCGCGCCAGGCCCGCGAGCGCGACCGGATTACCGGTTTCCTGCTTGACGACCTGGCCATAGATATTGGCTGCGCCGCCGAGATCGCCGGCATCGAAGGCGGCCTTGGCCTGCTCCAGGGCCTGCTCGGCCGGCGAGGGCCCGGACGGGCCGCCGAGCCGCGTGATGAACGCTTTGATCTCGCTCTCCGACAGCGCGCCGACGAAGCCGTCGACCGGCTGACCGTTCTGGAAGGCGAACACGGCGGGGATCGACTGGATGTGCAGCTGCTGGGCGATCTCCGGGTTTTCGTCGATGTTGATCTTGACCAGCTTGACGGCGCCGCCGGCGTCCTTGACCGCTTTCTCGAGCGCGGGGCCAAGCTGCTTGCAGGGTTCGCACCACGGCGCCCAGAAATCGACGATAACGGGGACCTGCTCTGACGCCTGGATGACGTCCTGCATGAAGGTCTGGGCGCTGCCCTCCTTGATGACTTGGGCTTGCTCCGCGGGCGGCGTGAGGTTGGTGCTGTCTTCCATGTGCTAGGTGTACCTGGTTGGCCGATTGCGACTAGCAGGTGCATGAATTTGCTCGTGCTCGCCGGCTCATCATAACAACAAAGCGGGGCGCGCGGACAATGGCAAGTTGGCGGCAAATTGGGCGAGATCGGGGGGCGAATTGGCGGCAAGTTGAGCGAGATCGGGGGCAAGTTGGCCGGGATCGGAGAGGTGGGATACGTCCGCCGCACGATTATGGCCGAGCGCGGTCCGCCCGGCCGCGTTCTTTGCAAAGCTGTGTGCTTGTCTTATGATCGGTTCGCCTGCGGGGCCATCTCGCGAGGCGTGCCGCTTGCGGAGCGCGGGCGTAGCTCAGGGGTAGAGCACAACCTTGCCAAGGTTGGGGTCGTGGGTTCGAATCCCATCGCCCGCTCCAGATGCGGTCGCCACGGGCCGGCCAACACCCGCGTCAACCGGGCGCCCGAGGCGAAAGAATAAGGAAGGGAGGACACCATGCGTTCAAGTTCAGCTCTGTTTCGCACCGCCTTGGCGGGTGGCGTGGTGCTTGTCATCGCGCTGTGGGGGTTTGCGGCGGCGGCTCAATCATGCCCCGGCAAGCCGGAGACCTCCAAGATCGTGCTGATGGCCGACTGGATTCCGGTCACCGTCACCCAGGGCGCGTTCTGGGAGGCCCAGCTCCAGGGTTACTACGAGGACGAGGGGCTCGACGTCGAGATCATCGCGCCGGCCAACCCCGCCGATCCGATCAAGCTCGTCGCCACTGAGCGGGTGACCTTCGGCCTAACTTACGTGCCCGAGGTGATGATCGCGCGTGACACCGGCATACCGGTGATCGCCGTCGCCACCACGCTGCGCAAGCTGGTTTCGGGCTTCATGTCGCTCAAGGAGAGCAACATCACCAAACCTGGCGATCTCAAGGACAAGATCATCGGCACCGGTCCCAAGCTCGATGCCCAGGCGTTCCTCGACACGATGCTGGCCACCGGCGGGATCACGCGCGATGACGTCAAGGTCATCGATCCCGGCTTCTCGCATATTCCCCTGGTACTCGAGAAGAAGATCGACGTGTCGCATTCGCTGACCTATTTCGAGTTGGTGATCGGCGACATGGTCTTGGCGGCGCAGGGCAAGGAGCCCATGAACTTCATGCCCTACACCGAGTTCGGCGTGCCGCAGTTTTACTACCAGCTGATCGTCGGCAACGAGAACTGGCTCAAGCGTAACCCGAACGCGGCCTGCGCCTTCCTCAAGGCGTCGATCCGCGGCCTCAAGGACTGGCGCGAGGACGGCTCCACCACCCTCGATTACGTCGTCAAGGTCAACGACGTGTTCACCAGAGAGGAGCACGTGGCCGGCGACGACATGGCCAAGCCCGACTGGGTGGCCGAGGACGGCACGATCTTCTCCCAGGAGGTCGGCCCGTGGGCGACGGCGCAGCAATGGGCGCTCAAGTACGAGCTCATCTCGCTGGGCGATGATCCGGCCAGCTACTTCACCAACGACTATTTGCCGAAGTAAGGGACACGCTTGGTTGGCTCAACCGCCCCCACGGTTCGCCGCGGGGGTGGTTTTCCGCCGGGCCCATACCTCTCAATCGGCCCCGGTATCCAACCAGATCGTCACCGGGCCGTCGTTGGTGAGCTCGACCGCCATGTGGGCGGCGAAGCGGCCGGTGTGGACGGGCACGCCCGCGGCCTCGAGCCGGGCGCAGAAATACGCATAGAGCACCTCCGCCACATCGGGCGCAGCGGCGCGCGAGAATCCCGGCCGGTTGCCCCGGCTGGTATCGGCGCAGAGCGTGAACTGGCTGACCACCAGCGCGCTCCCCATTACGTCCGCCACCGCGAGGTTCATTTTCCCCGCCTCGTCCGCGAAGATGCGGAGCTTGGCGATCTTGGCGGCAAGCGTATCGGCTTCCGCTTCGCCGTCGCCCGCGGCCACGCCGAGTAGCACAAGCAGGCCCGCGCCGATATCGGCGATGACCTCGCCATCGACTCTCACACGCGCCCCGCTCACGCGCTGCAGAAGGGCTTTCATCGTTGCTCGAACTCGTGTCCGTCAGTCGCTTTGCCTGTCAAACCAAGCATGAAACACAAACTTGCGGGTCGTTGACCAGCCCCTATAATTGCCGTTAATTGGGGAAAAGCCCAGAAAACGGCCTGAAAGGCGCTGTTTATGGGACTTTCACTCGTATTTGGTTGTGCGCTTTGCGTGGTGGTCAAAAATAACGGCGTCGTGCCGTGATCCGCCGCGAGGCGCGGGGCCCTCCTGGACGATGTGGCGGGCAGCGCGGGTGGCGGGCGGTACGGCCATCGGGAGGCTCACAGGGCTGAATGGCGGTTGACACCGGCGAGATCGCTTTCCGCACTGTCGAGGGCGCGCGAAAGCCGCGTCGAGAGCTGAGTTCGGCGGAGTTCGTCGCCATTCTCAAGCAGCACGAGCGCTTCATGCTGCGCTTCGAGAACGGCGCGCGCGCCGATCTCAGCAACCAGGATCTCTCGGGCCTCAGGCTCCCCAACCTCAAGCTCCAGCACGCGCTGCTCACCGGCACCAATTTCACTCACTGCGAGCTGTACGGGGCCGACTTCGGCCACGCCGACCTGTTCGCCGCCAATTTTGAACGTGCCGATGCCTCGGGCGCGAGCTTCGAAAACGCGGATCTGCGGGGTGCGAGATTCCGCGGCGCGGCGCTGCGGGAGGTCAATTTCCACGCGGCCGATCTCCGGCCCGGCATTCTCGTGCGTGACCAGCCCGAATCCGGTGAGGGCCATTCGGCCGACAGCTCGCGCGACTTCATCTTCACCACCGATGATGCCGGGGTCGATCTGCACGGCGTCGATATGGCGGGCGCCAATCTCGATGCCGCCCGGCTCAATCACGCCAACCTCGCCGCCGCCAATCTCGAAGGCGCCAACCTCAACGGCATTCGCGCGCGCGGCACCAACTTCCGTGGCGCGATCCTCGCCGATGTCGATCTCACCTACGTAAATCTCGAGGAGGCCCTGGTGAGTCACGATTCCGGTGCCCTGCCCATCGATATCCAGCGCATGTTGCGCGACCACGCGCTGTGGGTGGATTCCAAGGGCGCCGACGGCCGGCGCGGCGCGTTGCCGAACGCCGACATGAGCGAGCGCGATCTGTCGGGCATCTACTTGAGCGGGGCCGATCTCAAGGGCTGCAATTTCGCCCGCAGCGATTTGTCGCACGGCGTGTTCGAGCTTGCCGAGCTCAACGGCGCCGACCTGACCGGTGCGGACTTGCGCCGCGCCGAGCTGATGGGGGCCAACCTCCAGCACGCCATCCTCATCGGCGCCACCTTGACCGGCGCCAATCTCGCGCCGATCGAGCTCGTCGGCCTCGACGGGCGCAAGACGGGCCGGGTCAAGGCGGTGAACCTGTCCCACGCCGATCTGGAGGAAGCCAAGTTGTCTGGCGCCGCCCTCCGCCAGGCGATCATGGTTCAAGTCAACCTCAAGGGTGCGCTCATGGAGCGGTGCGACCTCAGCGAGGCCGATCTCAGCGGCGCCAATCTGGCGAATGCCCATCTCCGGCTCGCCAACCTGAGAAACGCCAATCTCGACGGTGCCAACCTCGACGGCGCCAATTTCAGCTCGGCCAGCCTGCGCGGCGCCAGGCTCGACAACGCCGACATCGAGCGCACCAACTTCGCCGGCGCGGACACCGAGGGCACCGTCCTCCACATCGCCGAGGAAACCGGCAGCAAGCTCGACAGCATTTTATCGGCGGCCGGGGACGACGAGGACGCTGGCTGATCCGGCGGGCTGTTCCGCCTATCCGAAGATCACCTTGCACGGGCCGGTAGGCGCCGGGCGGGTGTAGGCGGGAGTCAGCTCTTGCCGTAGACCGGAATCACCGCGCCGCGCGGTTGCCGGGTGAGGCGAGGTTCACGATCAAGCTGGCGACATCGCCGGCCGTGGGCCAGCTGTCAAAATCGGCCTTGGGCATGGCCTCGCGGTTGGCCGGGGTATCGATGATCGAGGGCGCGACGGCGTTGATCCATATGCCTTCGCTCGCGATCTCCTCGGCCAGGCTCTGGGTGAAGGCCGCGACCGCCGCCTTGGAGGAGGCATGGAGGATCATGCCGGCGCCGAGCCGGGGCTCGAGGGCGGGCCGGGCGGCGAGATTGACGATGCGTCCCCCCACGCTCGCGTCCTGGCGCATGTTGATGACGGCGGCGCGGCAGCAGAGATAGCAGCTCAGCGCGTTCATGTTCATCTGGTCGTTGAAATCGCCGTGGCCGGTGTCCTCGATGGGCGCCATGGCGAAGCCGCCGCCGGCGTGGATGGAGGCCCAGATGCGCGGCAGCGCGCCGTAATACGAATCGACCGCGCCCTGCCGGGTGAGATCGACGTCGGCCACGATGTCGACCCGGCCGTGTTCGTTGAACGGGAAGGTCTCGATCTCGTCCTGTGCAAAATTGGGGACGTGGCAAAACGCGCCCGCTTCGATCAGTTGGGCCACGATCGCGGTGCCGAGCACGCCCGTACCGCCGGTAACCACGACATGGCAGTCTTTCAAGTCCATGGTCGAGTCTTTGAACCTTCCGCGCGTACCGATTGGCGCTAGAACAGGCCCATGGCGTGAAGCTCGCTCAGCGCGGCCTTGTCCACTCGCGCTTCCCCCAGAGCATGTACTGGAGGATGTCGCCCGAGCTGATCAGACCCTTGAGCTCGCCGTCCTCGACCACCGGCATGTGGCGAAATCCCCGCTCGTTCATGGCGCGCATGACATCCTGGGGCGTGTCGTGGGGCGTGTCGTGGGGCGTGCAGGTCACGATGTCGCGGGTGAGGAGATCACTGACGCGAAGCTCGGCGATGGACACCGCTCGCTCGGCGATGGCGCGTACGAGGTCGCGCTCCGACAGGACGCCCACCACCTTGTTGCGCTCGTCGCATACCACGAGGATGCCGATCCGCTGGTCGCTGAGCACACGCGCCGCATCGGAGACCAGCGCCTCCGGCGTCATCGTCTGAACGCGTCGTCCCTTTTGCTTGAGGATGCTTTGTACCGTCATGACGCCTCCCCGCCGCGCCTCTCGGGCGGACCGTTAGCCGCTGAAATACGCCTTGGTGCCGCTCGCCTCGACCGCCGCGGCAATGCGATCGAGCGCATGGACATAGGCGGCGGTCCGCATGTCGATAGCCTTCTCCAGCTTGATGTCCCAGACCCGGCGAGCCTCGGGCTCGATGATTTGCTTCAGCCGACTTTGCACCTCATCGAGCGCCCAGTAATACCCCGCCTTGTTCTGTACCCACTCGAAATAGGACACCGTAACACCGCCGGAGTTGGCGAGGATGTCGGGAATGACGATGACGCCGCGCTGGTTGAGGATGGTATCGGCGGCCGGCGTGACCGGGCCATTGGCCAGCTCGAGCACGACCTTGGCCTGAACGGCCGGCGCGTTTTCCTCGATGATTTGATTCTCCATCGCCGCCGGCACCAACACATCGCATTCGGATTCCAGAAGCTCCGCGTTGGTCATTTCGCGAAGCGTGCCGTTCGAGGGCGCACCCGCCAGGCTGCCGTTGTTCCGCTTGTGCTCCATCGCCGCGAGGGGATCGATCCCGTCGGGGTCGTAAACGGCCGAACGGGAATCGGATAGGCCGATGATCCGGAAGCCGTCGGCGTGCAAGAGGCGGGCGCAGTGAAACGCCGCGTTGCCGAAGCCCTGCACGACGATGCGCTCTCTCTCGGGTGACAGCTCGAGATCCTTTTCGAGGTGGCGCAGCACGTAATAGCCGCCGCGGCCGGTGGCATCGTCGCGCCCGAGCGAGCCGCCGAGCGGAATCGGCTTGCCGGTGATCACACCGGGGCTCGGCTGGTCCACCATGGTGCTGTATTCATCCGCCATCCACGCCATGACGATGCCGTTGGTGTACATGTCGGGCGCCGGGATATCACGATCCGGCCCGATGAAGCGCGCGAAGGCCTGGATATAGGCGCGCGACAGCCGTTCGAGCTCGGTCCGCGACAGCTCCTTGACATCGACCGAGACGCCGCCCTTGCCGCCGCCGTAAGGCAGGTTCACAACGGCACACTTGAAAGTCATCCAGAAGGCCAGCGTCATGACCTCGTCGAGATTGACGGCGGGATGGAAGCGAATGCCGCCCTTGGTCGGCCCCCGCGTGTCGTCATAGCGGCAGCGCCACGCCTTGAAGGCGCGCCGCGAGCCGTCATCCATGCGCACCAGCAGGCTCACTGCCAGAGTTTCCTTGGGGTATTTCAGCTTCTCGATGATGTCCGGGTGGACGTCCAAATGCTTGGCCGCGGCCTTGAGCCGCTTCCGCGCCTTGGTAAACAGGCCGGCCATCGATACCCCCCTGGCTTGTCAAAGCCGCGGATCACGAGGCCCGCGGTTGCGGACCTAATCTCCCCGCGCTGCGTTGAGCCTGTCAAGCGCATTTCTCGGCCCGCGCAAGGCATTGACCGGCCGTTCCGCGGTCGTTGCGGCGAAATTTGTGAAATATCAAGATTGGAGTAGTCTCCTGCGCAGGCACCGGTCGTCGGCGCAGAGAAGATTTTGGGACGGGTGGATTGCCGGTTTCCCCACGAAGGATGACAGCGACATGGCGGCGAAATCCGATGCGCTGAAGGCGATGCGGCTCGCCGCAATCACGCGCCGTCTCAAAAAAGAGCTCGGCAAGCGTGAGCTCGCGGCCTTCGAGCCCTTCCTGCGGCAATTCTATCAGCGCGTCGCGCCACATGATGTACTCGAGAAATCAGTCAATGATCTAGCGGGCGCGGCCCTGAGAATGTGGCGCTTCGCCCAGCGCCGCTCCGCCGGCAAGGCCCGCATCCAGGTCTACCAGCCGCGCCGCGAAGCGGATGGCTGGAGCTCGCCATTTACGGTGATCGACATCGTCAACGATGACATGCCATTCCTCGTCGATTCGATCACCGGCGTGTTCAACTTGGCGGGGCGCAACGTTCATCTCGTCATCCATCCCATCCTTTTCGTGGAGAGAGGGGCAGGCTGCAAGCTCGTGCGTCTGCATGAAGACGAGAGCGAGGCGGCCCGCTCCCGCCGCGAATCCTGGGTTCACGTCGAGGTTGATCTGCGCGGCTCGGCCGGGCAAGCGGGCGCGTTCAAGGCCAGGCTCGAGAGAACGCTCGACGATGTCCGTTTGGCGGTCGAGGACTGGCGGCCGATCCTGCACGAGCTCCGTGAGACCATCGCGTCCCTGGAGAGCGCGCCGGACCGCCTCGATCGGGAGGATGTCGCCGAAACCAAAGCCTTTCTCGAATGGATGGGCGAGAACTACTTCACGTTTCTCGGCTACCGGGAATACGACCTGCGGCGCAAGAACGGCAAGGAGGTGTTCACGGCGGTCAGGGGATCCGGCAAGGGGATTTTGCGCGATCCCAAGGTTCATGTCCTCGGGCGGGAAGGCGAAACGACTGATTACTCAGCCGAGGTGCGCCATTTCCTCAAGCAGCCGGCGCCGATGATCGTGACCAAGACGGGCATACGGACCACCGTGCATCGCCCCGTCCACATGGACTATGTCGGCATCAAGCGTTTCGATGCGAAGGGCCGCGTCGTCGGCGAGCGCCGCTTTGTCGGCCTGTTCACCTCGATGGCGTACAGCCAAAGCCCGCGCGATATTCCCTATCTGCGCCGCAAGCTCGAGCAGGTGGTGGAGCTTTCGCGCCTCGAGCGGACCGGCCACACCGGCAAGGCGCTGCAGCACATCCTCGAGACCTATTCGCGCGACGAGTTGTTCCAGATTTCCACCGAGGAGCTCTACGGGATCGCCACCGGAATTCTGCATCTCGGGGAACGCCCGCGGATTCGCCTGTTCGTCCGCTCCGACAAGTTCAAGCGCTTCGCCTCCTGCCTCGTCTTCGTGCCGCGTGAAAAACACACGACCCAGTTACGCCGGCGCTTCGAAAAGATATTGGCCGCGGCGTTCAAGGGGCGGAACTCGGCGTTCTACACGCAGGTGGGCGATGCCTCGCTGGCCAGGCTTCACTTCATCATCGGGCGCGACCCAGGGGACACGCGCGAGCCCGACCCCGAGGCGCTCGAAGCCGAGCTCGTCGAGGCGGCGCGGTCGTGGACCGACGATCTCGAAGGCGTGCTTGTCGCGCGCCGGGGGGAGGCGGAAGCTCAGCGCCTGTGGGCCCGTTATGCCGAGGCGTTTCCGGTGGCCTATCGCGAGGCCTTCGATGTGGTCGAGGCGGCGTTCGATATCGAAGCCCTGGAAGACCTTGTCGAGCCGGACGACATCGGCGTTCATCTCTATCGCCCGTCCGATGGGGCGGCTGATGCGCTCCATTTCAAGATCTATCACCCGATCGAATCGATCGCGCTATCGGACTGCCTGCCGGTTCTCGAGCACATGGGCCTGCGCGTCATGGACGAATGGCCCTACCACATTGACCGACGGGACAACCGGCCGCCTGTATGGATTCACGATTTCCACGTGATCGACCCGCACGGCAACCCGTTCGATCTGCCCGCCATCAAGGACAATTTCGAAGCCACTTTCCGAAAGATTTGGAGCGGCGCCGTCGAGGACGACGGCTTCAATCGGCTGGTCGTCAGTGCGGGCCTCGAATGGCGCGAGATCGTCGTTCTGCGCGCCCTGGCCAAATACATGCGCCAAGCCGCCATTCCCTTCAGCCAGGACTATATCGAGCAGTGCCTCGCTACCAATCCGGCCATCGTCCGCCACCTGATCGAATTGTTTCACGCCCGCTTCGACCCGGCGAGGGAGGCGTCATCGGGCCGGGCCGCGGGCCGGCTGCTGGTCACGCTCGACGAGCAGCTTGACGCCGTGGCCAGCCTCGATGAGGACCGTATCCTGCGCTGGTTCCGCACCCTCATTCAGGCGACCTTGCGGACTACCTACTATCAAGCGGGCGCAGACGGCGCACCCAAGGCTCATGTCGCCTTCAAGATCGATTCCAAGGCGGTGAAGGAATTGCCGCTGCCGCGTCCCTACGCCGAGATTTTCGTCTATTCGCCACGTGTCGAGGGCGTCCATCTGAGGGGCGGCAAGGTGGCGCGCGGCGGCTTGCGCTGGTCCGACCGGCGGGAGGACTTCCGCACCGAAATCCTCGATCTGATGAAGGCGCAGATGGTCAAGAACGCGGTCATCGTGCCGGTCGGCGCCAAGGGCGGTTTCGTCGTCAAGAGGCTCCCTGCCGGTGATGACCGCCGAGCGATCATGGACGAGGTCATCGCCTGTTATACGACGTTCATCGGCGCCCTTCTGGACCTCACCGAAAACTATGCCAAGGCCCGGGTGGTCCCGCCGCGCGACGTGGTGCGGCACGATGGCGACGATCCCTACCTCGTCGTCGCCGCGGACAAGGGTACGGCCACCTTCTCCGATATCGCCAATGGAATCTCCCAGGCCCGCGGCTTCTGGCTCGGCGATGCGTTCGCATCGGGCGGATCGAACGGTTATGACCATAAGAAGATGGGCATCACCGCCCGCGGCGCGTGGGAATCGGTCAAGCGTCACTTCCGCGAAATCGGCATCGACACCCAGACGACGGATTTCACGGCCATCGGCGTGGGCGATATGGCGGGTGATGTGTTCGGCAACGGCATGCTCCTGAGCGAGCACATCAAGCTCACCGCCGCATTCAATCATCTCCACATCTTTCTCGACCCCGATCCCGATCCCAAGGCGAGCTTCAAGGAGCGCCAGCGGCTCTTCGCGATGCCGCGCTCGAGCTGGACCGACTACGACGCCAAGCTGATGTCGAGGGGCGGCGGGGTGTTCGACCGCAAGGCGAAGTCGATCGCGCTGTCTGCGCAGGTCAAGCGCCTGCTCCATATCGAGGCCGACAGCCTCACGCCGAATGATTTGATCCGCGCCATTCTCAAGGCGCCGGTCGATCTTCTGTGGTTCGGCGGCATCGGCACATACGTCAAGGCGGCGGCGGAGAACCATGCCGAGGTCGGCGATCGCGCCAACGATGCCGTCCGTGTCGACGCCAAGGAGCTCCGCTCCCGTGTCATCGGCGAGGGAGCCAATCTCGGCCTTACGCAACCGGGCCGGGTTGAATTCGCCCGCGCTGGCGGGCGGCTCAATACCGATGCCGTGGACAATGCGGCCGGCGTGAATTGCTCCGACGTCGAAGTCAACATCAAGATCCTGCTCGATGTCGTCGTCGCCGATGGCCAACTGACCACGAGCCAGCGCAACCGCTTACTTGCTCGGATGACCGATGAGGTAGCGGCCTTGGTGCTCCGCAACAACTATCTGCAGACCCAGGCGATCTCCGTGGCCGAGTCCTCAGGCGGCGCCCAGCTCGACGCGATGGCGCGGCTGATGCGCGTGCTTGAACGAAGCGGCGCGCTTAACCGCGAGCTCGAGAAGCTGCCCGACGACGAGATCATCGCCGAGCGCCAGGGTGCGGGCCTGGGCTTGACCCGTCCCGAGATCGCGGTGCTCGTCGCTTATGCCAAGATGACCCTCTATGACGCTTTGCTGGCAAGCGACCTGCCGGAGGATCCCTATCTGCGCGCCGATCTCGAGCGCGCTATGCCCGGGCCCCTGCATAGGCGCTATGGCGAGGCGATGCATCATCACCGCCTGCGCAACGAAATCATCGCGACCGTCGTGGCCAACAGCATTGTCAACCGCGCCGGCCCCACCTTCGTCAATGAGGTGGCTGAGGAAACCGGCGCCGCGCCGGCGGATATCGCCCGGGCCTACGCGGTCACGCGCGATGCCTTTGGGTTGCGCGATCTGTGGGCCAGGATCGAGGCGCTCGACAATCACGTGCCCGCCGATGTTCAAACCCGGATGATTGTCGAGGTCGAGCGGCTGATCGTTCGCGCGACCACTTGGTTCGTGAACAACCTCGGCAAGCCCTTTGACATCGCCCAGGCGGTCGCCGACTTCGCGCCCGGGATCGCCAAGCTCGGCAGCAATCTCGAGGGGCTGGTGGCCGAGCTTGAAACCGAGGCCATGGCCGAGCGCCGCGCTGCGCTGGAGGCGCAAGGGGTGCCCCGGGCTCTGGCGCATCGCATCGCCCGCCTCGCGATCATGGCGGCGGCGTGCCATATCGTCGCGGTCGCGCGTTCGAGCTGGTCGGCGGTGGACAACGTCGGTCGCATTTACTTCACCCTGGGTGCGCGGCTCGGGCTCGACTGGCTGCGCACCGAGGCGACGCGCATGGTCCCCGAATCGCCCTGGGAGCAACGCGCCATCACGGCGATCGTGGAAGACCTCTATGGCCAGCAGCGAGCTTTGGCGAGCCGGGTACTGGCAGGCGCCAATGGCGCCACCGGCGAGGCGGCGATCGCCGATTGGGAGGCTGCCAATCGCACCGCCGTGACGCGCAGCAACGACCTCATCGCCGAGTTCCGGGCGTCGGGCGGCCTCGACGTGGCGCGGCTGGCCATCGCCAACCGCCACGTGCGCAGCCTGATCGTCGGTTGAACGCGCTCAACCGGGCGGGTCTCCCGGCCGTCGGAACCAAGGGCCCTGGCCGCCATGTCTGAAGCGCGCGTGGCCTCCCCCGAGACGCCGCGCCGCGGCCGGATCGCCTGGGCGTTTTACGACTGGGCCAACTCGCCGTTCAGCACCCTGATCATCACCTTCATCTTCGGTGTGTATTTCAGCCGCGCCATCGTCGGCGACGAGGTGCACGGTCAGGCGCTGTGGGGCTACACCGTCGGCCTCAGCGGCATCGTGATCGCGCTTATGAGCCCGGTTCTCGGCGCCGTTGCCGATGCCGGCGGGCGGCGCAAGCCGTGGCTGGCCGCCTTCACCGGCCTCTGCGTCGTGGCGACGGCGCTGATGTGGTACGCCGAACCCGGACGGGACTTCATCGTCCTCGCGATGATTCTCGTCATCCTCGCCAATGTCGGTTTTGAGTTCGGCATCGTCTTCAACAACGCCATGCTGCCCGATCTCGTGCCCGCGGCGCGGATCGGCCGCTGGTCCGGCTGGGCATGGGGCCTCGGATACTTTGGCGGGCTGGCGGCGCTGGCCATCGCGCTCGTGGCATTCGTGCAGGCCGAGACGCCGCTATTCGGACTCGACAAGGGCGCGGGCGAGCACATCCGCGTGGTGGGGCCGCTGGTCGCGCTTTGGTTCGTGGCGTTTTGTTGGCCTTTGTTCCTGTACACCCCCGATCGACCGGCCACGGCGCTTTCCCTTGCTGTGCGCGTGCGCGAGGGTCTCCGTGGCCTGCGCGCCACCTTTAGGAATGTCCGCGCGCACCGCAACGTCATGATGTTTCTGCTCGCCCGCCTGGTGTACGCCGACGGCTTGGCTACCGTGTTCACCATCGGCGTGCTCTTCGCGGCCGGGACCTTCGCCATGAACGAGGCCGAGGTGGTGATGTTTGGCATCGTGCTGAATATCACCGCCGGGCTCGGCGCGCTCGGTTTCGCCTGGGTCGACGATTGGCTCGGCTCCAAACGTACCATCATGATTTCTCTCACCGGCATGCTGCTGACCGGCGCCTTGGCGCTGGCTGCGCGTGACGTCATGTGGTTCTGGGTCGCCGGCGCCGGGATGGGCATCTTTCTCGGCCCCACCCAGGCGGCCAGCCGGTCGATGATGGCGCGCCTTTCGCCGCCCGAGTTGCGCACCGAGTTCTTCGGTCTCTATGCGTTCAGCGGCAAGGCCACGGCATTCGTCGGGCCGATCCTCGCGGGCTTCGTGACCGAAATGGCGAACAGCCAGCGGGCCGGCATGGCGACGGCGGTTGCCTTCATCGCCGTCGGTCTTATCCTGCTGACCTTCGTCCGCGCGCCACACCGCACTTCCGACTGAAGCAAAAAAAGAACGGCCCGCGGGCCGCTCACAAGGCGTGGCGTGGCGCGCCGGTCAGTGCCGGAAGTGCCTAAGTCCGGTGAACACCATGGCGAGGCCGTTTTCGTCGGCCGCCGCGATGACCTCGTCGTCGCGCACCGAGCCGCCGGGCTGAATGACCGCCGTGGCGCCGGCTTCGGCGGCGGCGAGCAGGCCATCGGCGAACGGAAAGAAGGCATCCGAGGCGACCACCGAGCCGACCGTGCGCGGCTCGGCGAGACCTTCCGCCGCGGCCGCCTCACGCGCCTTGCGCGCTGCGATGCGCGCTGAATCGACCCGACTCATCTGGCCCGCACCAACTCCGACGGTTGCGCCATCCCTGACATAGACGATGGCGTTCGATTTCACGTGCTTGGCGACCGTGAAGGCGAAACCGAGATCGGCGCGTTCGCGCGCATCCGGCTCGCGCGCGGTCACCACCCGGAAATCGCCCGGCGCGGCGCGGCCGTGATCGCGGCCCTGAACGAGATAGCCACCAGCCACGGATTTGAGCATGAGACCCGGTGCAGACGGGTCGGGCAGCGCCCCGGTGGCGAGAACGCGCAAGTTCTTTTTCGTCGCCATGATCGCTCGCGCCAGCTCGTCGACACCCGGTGCGATGACGACCTCGGTAAAGAGCTTGGTGATCTCATGGGCGGTCTCTTCGTCGAGCGCCCGGGTGAGCGCAATCACCCCGCCGAAGGCGCTCACCGGATCGCACGCCAGGGCCTTCCGGTAGGCCTCGGCGGGCGTCGCGCCGAGCGCCACGCCGCACGGGTTGGCGTGCTTGATGATGGCGACGGCGGGCCCCTCGAACTCGGCGATCAACTCGAAGGCCGCGTCGGTATCGTTGAGGTTGTTGTAGCTCAGCTCCTTGCCCTGGAGCTGGCGCGCGGTAGCGGCGCCGGGGCGTGCGGTGCGGTCCACGTAGAGCGCGGCGTCCTGATGCGGGTTCTCGCCGTAGCGCAGTAGGGCCCGCCTGCGTGCCGGGACGACGAGGCGCTCGGGAAAGCGCTCGCCCTCTTGCCCGGCGAACCAGCCGGCGATCGCGGCGTCATAAGAGGCGGTATGGGAGAAGGCCTTGGCGGCGAGGCGCCGGCGCAGGGCGGCGCTGGTTGCCCCGTTATTCGCCTCAAGCTCGCCCATGAGCGCGGCATAGTCGGCGGGATCGACGACGACGGCGACGAAGGCGTGATTCTTCGCCCCCGCGCGGATCAGCGCCGGACCACCGATATCGATGTTCTCGATACAACTCGCGGCGTTGGCGCCCCCCGCCACGGTGTCCTCGAACGGATAAAGATTGACCACCACGAGATCGATCGGGCTGATCCCGTGATCCGCCATCGCCTGGCAATGTTCGGCGGAGTCGCGCAGCGCGAGGATGCCGCCGTGAACGCTAGGGTGCAGGGTCTTGACCCGGCCGTCCATCATCTCCGGAAAGCCCGTGTAGTCCGCCACGTCACGCACCGCGATCCCGTCCTCGCGGAGCGCCGCGGCGGAGCCGCCGGTGGACAGGATCTCGACGCCGCGCTGGCCGAGGAAGCGCCCAAGCTCTCTCAGTCCCGATTTATCGGACACCGAAATCAGCGCTCGGGTGATCGGTCTCGCGTCAGTTGCGGGCATAGGGCGTTGAAACCGCTCGCCGGGCCAGCCTCAGTCGGCCACGGCGCGCCGCGGCGCGTCATCCGCCGCTCCCCGGTATTCGGGGACGAGCTGGCCGATCAGGCGCAGCGTCTCGTCGGTACGGCCTGCGGCGGCGGCGGCCTTGAGCCGCGTAAGCTGCGAGGCCAAGAGATCGTAATCGATCAGGCGCGGCGCGGCCATCCGGACGCCCTCGGTCCTGGTCGGCACGAGCGCCTCGCCTTCGTGAAACAGCTCCTCCTCGAGCTTCTCGCCGGCGCGCAGGCCGGTGTAGGTGATCTCGATATCGGCCTCGGGGTTGAGCTCGGCGAGCTTGATAATTTGCCGGGCGAGGTCCTGGATGCGTACCGGATCGCCCATGTCGAGCACGAAGATCTTGCCGCGCTCGCCTTCGTCCTCGGGCATCGCGGCGGCCTGCAGCACCAGCTCGACCGCTTCGCGCGTCGTCATGAAGTAGCGCATTGCATCCGGGTGGGTCACGGTCAATGGGCCGCCTTGGCTCAACTGGTGCTCGAAGAGTGGCACGACCGAGCCGGTCGAGCCGAGTACGTTGCCGAAGCGCACGGTGACGAAGCGGGTGCCCGCGGCGGTATCACGGGCCACGCTGAGGGCCTGGCAGATGATCTCAGCGATGCGCTTGGTTGCGCCCATGACGCTCGCGGGGTTCACCGCTTTGTCGGTCGAGATCAGTACCACCGCGGCGACGCCGTGGGCGCGGCAACATTCGGCGACCTCGAGGGTGCCGAACACGTTGGTCATGACCGCCTCGCTGGGGTTGGCTTCGGTCAACGGCACGTGTTTGAACGCGGCGGCGTGGAAGACGAGCTCGGGCTGCGCCGCGGCGAAAGCGCGATCGAGCTGGCCACGGTCGCGCACGTTGCCGAGCACCGCCGCACGCGGCAAGCTCGGGTGCTTTTCACCCAGCTCGAGGTCGATGGTGTAGAGGTTGAACTCGCTGTTGTCCAAAAGTGCGATCAGGGCCGGTTCGAGCTCGGCGATCTGGCGCACGAGTTCGGCGCCGATGGTGCCGCCGGCGCCGGTGACCAGAACGCGGCGTCCCCCGACCATGCGCGCCATGGCGGTGCGGTCGAGCACTTTCTCCGGGCGCCCCAGGAGATCCTCGACATCGAGCGGGCGGAGATCGGGCAGCCTGCCGTTTTCCTCGAGTGCCTCGCCATGGCGGAAGTCGGTCAGGCGAGGCAGGCGGGCGAGGCGCAGACCTTCGCTGTCGGCGGCATCCAAGAGCTCGCGGACGCGTGCGCCGTCAAATTTATCCGATGCGATGATGAGACGCTGCGGGCGGTGGTTCTGGGCCCTCAAGCGCGCGATGACCGCAGCCACCTCAGCCACCGTCCCGAGCACGCGAACGCCGCGGATGTCGCGCCCGACGCTCGCTGGATCATCATCGACGATGCCCACCACCCGGTAGTTGGCGCGCTTCGATCGCGCCATCTGGCGAATGAAGGTCTCCGCCGCATCGCCAACGCCGGCGAGCAACACAGGCACGCGCGACTCCTCGGTGCGCTCGAACGCGGCGCGGAAATTGCCATCCTTGAGAGCGCGGTAGAGGAACCGGGGCGCCGCCAGCATGACGACCAGAAGCGGCCACAGCAGGAAGATCGTCGTGCGCGGGAACGCCTCCAGCCGCGTGACGAGGAAGAGCACGGGCAGGAAGACCAGGATGGCCAGAGTGGTCGCCTTCAGAATGGCGATGAGGTCGTTGAGCGAGGCGTAGTACCAGATGCCCCGGTAGAGCCCCATCGCCGAGAACACGATCGCCGCCACGGCGGTGAAGATCAGCGTGCCTTCCCACAGGAAGCCCAAGGACTGCGGCGCGCCGTAGGTGTAATAGCGGAGCCAGACGGCGATCTCGAAGGCGAGCGCCGCCATGATCAGGTCATGCAACGCGACGATGGTGACGCGCCGGGGGAGCAACGGCGGGGAACGGCGTTCTTTAGGCTTCATCGGACGGTCGTTCGGCAGTGGCTCCCGGGTCCTTGCGCCCCAAATACCACAACAGACAGGCACATGCAGCCCCGCCCAGCATCGCGCCGGGCCAGACCAGGTCATCCGCCAAGGCAGTTCCCAGCGCGGCGATGATCAAGACGGCGTTGGTCGCTGCGACCGCACCGGCAACCCGGGCGTGGCTCGCCAGGCGGCGCGCGGCGATCTGATAGAAGTGGCTCGCATGGGCCTGCCAAATCCTTTCACCACCTAACAGACGGCGGGCGAGCGTCAGCGTGGCGTCAGCGAGAAAGTAGAGCGGCAACAAAAGCGCCGGCAGCCAGATGCCTGTCGCAGCCAGGATGAACAGGAGCCAGGCGGTGAGAAAGCCGAGCGGGACGCTGCCCACGTCGCCGAGAAAAATACGCGCCGGGTGCCAGTTCCAGACGAGAAAGCCGAGCGTGGCGCCGGCGAGCCCGAGCCCGAGGGCCGCGTGGTCCCCGCCAAGTCCGCTGGCCACGGCGACGGCGAACACGCCGGCGCCGATCGCCACCGTCTCGACGCCAGCGATGCCATCGATGCCATCCATGAAGTTGTAGAGATTGACGAACCACAGCCAGATGAGCGCCGTGGCGGCGCGGTCCAGGATGACGGGCAACAGGCCTTGGAAAACCAGCCCGTCGGAGGGCAGCGCCGCGAGACCGATGACGACCGCCACCGCGTGGGCGAGGAGCCGGATGGCGACCGGCAATCCCTTGAGGTCGTCAAGCCACGAGAGCGCCGCGAGGCCGGCGGCCAGGAGGACGATGAGCAGCACCGATGGCGTCTCGAAGACGCTCCAGATCATGAGCCACGCGATGAGGATCGTGGCGACGACCGCGAGGCCGCCGCCCCGCGGCGTCGGCCTCGTATGGCTGCTGCGCGGGTTGGGATGATCGAGCACGGCATGGCGGCGCAGCACTCTGAGGAGGGCACCTGTGCCAAGCCACGCCACGGCCGCGCTGGCGCCGGCGATCGCGATATACCAGACCCACGCTCCCGCTCCGCCTGCCGCCTCGCCCATCGCGATGCCTCCTACCCGCCGAACGGCCGGGAATTGAGCATGCCGCCACCTCCTCAAGCGGCCGGCTGCACCCCCGCATGGGGTGCCGTCGCGAGGAGGACGAAAGCCGTGAGCAGGCCCAGCGAGGAAAGCCACCAGTTCTGCCACACGCCGAAGCTCAGGCAGGCGATGACAAGGGCGGCCGTGATCGCACCCACCGTTGCCGCCTGCATGAAGCGGTCGCCCGTGCGGCGATTGACGGAGAGGAGCACGCCGGTGAGAAACACAGCGAGCAAGATGGCACCGGGCATGCCGAGTTCGAGCCAGACCTGCAAGACGCCGTTGTGGGGATGGAGCTGCATGAGTTGGCCGCCTCCCACCAGTTTGCCTTCTCCGCCGGGGATGCGGCGCGCCGCATCGAGCCCCCAACCCGCAACGGGCCGCTCAGCGATGCGTTCGGCGGTGAACTCCCAGATATACAAACGATGCAGGCTCGAATAGCGATGCTCGTCGCCGAGCGTGGATTCGAAACGGGCGGGCGCGAGGATGCTTTGCGGCCAGAGCGGCGCGGAAAGCACGCCTAGTACGGCGATGCCCGCAAGGATCATGGTGAACCGGCGCCCGGCGAAAAACGCGGGCGTGGCGAGGATCAGGCCGGCGAAACAGGCCACACGAATCGCCCAGGCTTCGGCGAACAGCGTGACGACCGCGACCGCGACAAGCGTGCCGAGGGCCCATGGCCGTTGTCCGCGCCGCCACAGGATCATCGCGGCGGGCCAAGCCAATAACACCGCAAGTGCGATGGCGCGGTTGAGGACGGCGCGCACCACGTCAGGATGGCCATAGCGCAACTCGAACGACAGCCGATTGAGGGCGACGTCGCTAATGAGCTCCACGATCACCAGCGCCAAGCCAAGGGCGAAGCCGGCAAGCAGCCAGTTTTCGATGATGCGCCCGTCGATCGTGGGGAGCCGGCGAGCGGCGGCTGAGAGCGCGAGAACACCGAGAAAGGTCAGTGTGAGGCTGATCCAGAGTCTGACACTGTCCCCAGGGTCCGGCGTCCACAACAGACTCACAAGCGCCCACACGAGGAGGCCGGCAAAAACGGGCGCAAGCCACGTCCGCCACATGTCGTGGAGGGCCCGCCCGGCGATCAGGCCAACCAACGCCGCAAGGCTCACCAACGCGAACAATGAGGATTCGCCCATCGGGGCGACGACCGCGAGGGGCACGAACAGAAACGCGGCCGCGGCGAGGCCGTAACTCGCGGGTGCACGAAAACGTCTCGCCCGCTTCGTATGATCGTCCGTCGGCGTCATGACGCCGTGCGCTGGGTTGCGAGAACCGCTTCGAATGCCGCCATCGTCTGACCCACGAAGTCCTCGACGGAGAATTCGGCCTCGGCGAGGGCGCGGGCCTCGGCGCCCATGCGGCGGCGCAGCGCCGGGTCCTCGATGAGCTGGCGAATCGCGGCTGCGGTCGCCGGTCCATCCTTGACCGGCACGAGAATTCCACTCGCGCTGTCACGCACGACTTCACGACAGCCCGGCACATCAGCGGTGACGATGGGCCGGCCGCAGGCCGCCGCCTCGATCAACACGCGCGGCAGCCCCTCGCGGTAGGATGGCATGCACACGATATGCGCCCGCGGCAACGTCGCCGGCATGTCGTCGCTGTAGCCCCACCACTCGACGAGGCCGTCCGCCTCCCAACCCCGCACGATCCGTTCATCCACGTTGGTCGGATTCTTCGCGTCGGTCCGGCCGACCAGCACGAAGCGCGCGCCGATCCCGTCGCGCTTCAGGATGCGGGCCGCCGCGACGAACTCATGCACGCCCTTGTTGCCCTGGATGCGGGCGGGAAACATGACAACCGGCTCATTGGCGTCCTCGGGCGCCGCTTCGGCGCGCGGGGCGAACTGCTGAAGATCGACCCCGCAGCCCTTGATCATGACCGTAACGGCCGGCTCGACAAGGCCGGCATCGACGAACAGCGCGCGGTCGTCGGGGTTCTGGAAAATCGCGCACGCATTGCGGTGGCCAAGGGCCAAACGATAGAGCCGCTTGATGACCGCCCGTTGCAGGCGGGCGCCCAGGCCCTCGATGAGAAACAGGTAACCGAGGCCGGTGACCGCGTGCACGACGGCGGGCGCGCCCATCAGCCGGCTCAACGCGCCGCCATACAACACCGGCTTCATCGTCACGGCATGAATGAGATCGGGCCTCAGTTCGCGCAAGAGGTCGCGAAACGCGCGTATCAGCGCGATTTCGCCGCCGAGCCGCCGGCTTCCACGGTCGAGCGGAATGTCGTGGAAGTGGAGACCATGGGCGCGGATGATCTCGGTGTACTCCTTCCAGTAGGGCGCTGCGATGTGCACCTCGTAACCCAGCTCCCGGGCGGCGATGCCAAGCGGCAGACGGTGCGAGACAAAGAACAAGGCCTCGTTCATGAGAAACAGGATGCGCCGCGGCTGGTTGGCTTGATGGGCGCCCATCATGCCCCGGCCGCCAACCGGCAGACATAATTGAAGTGCGTGAACAATGGCGCTGGCGCCCGGCCCTCGAGGCGCGCCTCGAGACCGCTGAACCGGTCGAACGCCGGGTGATTGGGAAAAATCCGAAAGTGTCTGAGCGCGAGACAGTTGAGCCCGCGCTTGGCGAAAGCGCTTTCGAGTGCGCCGGCGGACTCGACACGCTCATCACCGTAGGCGTGGGTGCGGCCGTTTTCATTGGCAAGCGTCACCACCCGCGGCAGGCCGCGCCGGCAGAATAGCTGGACCTGCAGGAAGGGGTTGAGCGCATTGGCCTCCGAGACCACCACGTGTCCGCCCGGCACGAGCAGGCCGGCGATCCTGTCGAGCACCGCCTCGCGGGGCTCGAGGTGGTGAAAGGTCTGCTCCATCCAGATCAGGTCGTAGGGCCGGGCGATGTCGAGATCAAGCAGCGAGGCGCAGTCGAATGTGCAGGCGAGCGGGCGCTCGAGCCGCCGCTCGAGGACCTGCTGGCGCGCGCGGGCACAGGCGATGCGCTCCGGCCGCACGTCGATCGCGGTCATGTTCGCGCCTTTGAGCGCGAGCCAGAGGGACTCGGTGCCAAGGCCGCAACCGACCTCCAACACCTGGCACTGCGGTCTCTCCGCGACGAAAGCTTCGGCCTCGCGAATCTGGTTCCGGTAGTAGCGCCGCATGCGCCCGGAGAACGACCGCTTGGCACTTTGGTAGTAGGCCTCGAGCGTCGCGCCGGCGTCACCTTCGAGCAAATCGTTGGCCAGCCAGGATGACAGAAACGCCGCGATGTCGCCGGCCTCGACGAGGTCGCCGGCCGCGCCCGAAGGGTTGGGCGGGTTCGCCGCCGCCGCCATCATGGCCCTCGTTGCGCGGCCAGCCAGGCCTGAAACATGAGCACGTCCCAAAGATGATGCGGCCAATTTCGCGCGCCCGAGAGATGCTGTTGCCATTGCTCGCGCACCGGTTCCGGGTTGAAGAAGCCTTCCTCGCGGAGCCGTCGCTCATCGAGCAGCTCCTCGGCCCACTCGCGCAAGGGCCCGCGCAGCCAGTCGTGGAGCGGGACCGCGAAGCCCATCTTCGGCCGTTCGGTCAAACTGCGTGGCACGTAACGCTCGAGCAGCTCGCGCAGGATACGCTTGCCCCGGCCCGCCGCCACTTTCATGGTGAGCGGCAGCGTCCAGGCGGCCTCGACCACGCGGTGATCGAGGTAAGGCACGCGCGCCTCGAGGCTCACGCCCATCGAGGCCCGATCGATCTTGGTGAGGATGTCGTCCGGCAAGTAGGTCATGGCGTCGAGGTACATCATCTGCTCGACAAAATCCGGCACCGCCGCCCACGCGCTTGGCGTGGTGAGCAGGTTCGCCGGCTCGCGCCCGCCCTTGAGCACCGATTCGGGGTCATGCCAATGACCGACCAGCGTCCGGTACATGCCCGCCACATCGTCTGCCGCCAGCACGTCCGCCATCTTGTAGAGCTTGTCGCCGGTATTGCGCTGGCGGAAGCTCGGCGGCAACACCGGCGTGAGCCCGGCAGAGAGCGCATCCCAGCGAGTGGGCGGCAGGCTCGTTATGAGCCTGGCCAGCCCGGTGCGGAAGCTGCGCGGCAGCCAGCCGGTCCGCCGCGCGATGGCAGGGCACCAGAGGTAGCGGTTGTAGCCGCCAAACACCTTATCGCCGCCGTCGCCCGAGAGGCAAACGGTCACGTGCTGGCGCGCCATCTGCGAGATGAGAAAGGTGGGCACTTGCGAGGAATCGGAGAACGGCTCGTCGAACAGATCGGGCAGCCTGGGGATGACGTTCAGCGCATCGTCCGGCGAGACGTAGAGTTCGGTGTGCTGGGTGCCGAGATGGCGGGCCACGGCGGCGGCATCCTTGGCTTCGTTGTAGGCCTCGTTATGAACACCGACGGAGAATGTTCGGATCGGACCCTCGGCCACCCGCTGCATCAGCGCCGTCACGAGGCTCGAATCGATGCCGCCGGACAGGAAGACTCCGAGCGGCACGTCGGCGATCAGGCGCTTCTTGACCGCATCGAGCAAAAGCTCGTGGAGGGCGTCTGCGGCGTCCGCTCCGTTGGAGGGGGCGTGCGCCACGCCGTCCTCGACGACATCGCGCAGCGACCAGTATGTCATCGACCGGGGCTCGGCATTCGGCTTAGCGCTGTCGAACGTCAGGATCGTCGCCGGCGCGAGTTTGTGGACGCCGCGAAAGATGGCATAGGGCGCGGGCACGCAGTTGCGCAGCATGTAAAGCGCAAGCGCGTTGCGGTCCACCTCGGCGGCGAAGCCGGGGTAGGCTTGCAAGGCACCAAGCTCGGAGCCGAACAGCAACACCCCGCCGAGTCGCCCATAGTAGAGCGGCTTGATGCCGAGGCGGTCGCGCGCAAGGACGAGCCGGCGCGTCTCACGGTCCCATAACGCGAAGGCGAACATGCCGATGAAGCGCGGGACCGCCGCTTCGATTCCCCATTGCTCGATTGCCGCGAGCACGACCTCGGTGTCGGAGTGACCACGGAAGGTGTGGCCCTGGCCCTCGAGTTCGGCCCGCAGGTCGGGGAAGTTGTAAACCTCGCCGTTGTAGGCGATGACGTAACGGCCCGAGGCCGAGACCATCGGCTGGTGTCCCTCCGAGGAGAGATCGATGATGGCGAGCCGGCGGTGCCCGATGCCGACGCCGGCCTCAGCATCGGCCCAGGTGCCGCCCGCGTCGGGGCCACGGTGGCGCAGGCGATCGGCCATCCTCGCCGCCACCGTGCTGAGCTCGGCATCCGGCTTGTCGCGTGCCGGATCGATCAAGCCTGCAAAACCGCACATCGGCTCTTAAGGGGCCGAGGATCGGGCGCGCGGCATTTCATCCGAAGGCTCGACGCCGAGACCGAAGCCACCAAAATCCACCCCAGGGTGATGGCGGGTGAGGGCGCGAATGCGCTCCTTCTGGTGCTCGCTGAGCAGGGCCTGGCCGCGCCCGGTCACACCGATATGGAGACGCACCTCACCCGAGCCTGCTGCCGCGGCAATGGCGCGCTCGATGTCCCCCTGGTCTCGCTTGATGCCGTAGAAATCCAGTATCCGGCTCAGCGCCTCGGCCCGATCGGCCATGACGTCTTCATAGTCAAGCCACAAGGCGTCGATCTCGCCGGCCCCGTGTGCCGCAGCCCAGGAGGCGTAGAAGGCGATGTACCAGGGCAGCGCGAGGTCGATGAGAAAGTCGTACTGGCGTTCCGGCGACTGGTCGAAGAAGTCGTCGGTGACCGCGATCACCGGCGTCGCACGCGATTCGTTCTCCAGATGATCGCGCAGACTGACCAGGGCATCGAAGATGTCGCGGGTGAGGATGACCGGGCGGATTCGAAACTCGCGCATCAACTCGAGATTCGGCTTCGTCGCCCGTGTGTGGTGGTGGCTCACCACGTTCATGCTGTAGGAATCGATGAGCTTGGGCAGATAGAGGTCCTGTTCGTTCAGGTGATGGAAGCCGAGGAAGAACGGCAAAAAGCCGGTGGCCTCGGCCAGCGCCGTGACGAGGAACGTCGAGCCCGACTTGGGAATGCCGGTCATGAAAAGGCAGTGGCCGCGCCGGGCGAAGAGCTGCTTGAGACGGAGATTGAGCCTGAGACCCCTGAGGCTGGTGGTCTTGACGCCGCGTTCGATGCGTTGGGCGAGCCTTGCCATCGCGTGGCCTAGTCTCCGTCGCGTGCGAGCAGCACGATGGGCCGTGCCGGGCTGTCGCCATCGGCGAACGAGCGCTCCCCGAGAGTGCGCGCCGCGGCGAGCCACGGGACCTCGGCGATCTGCTCGCGGGCCCCGGCCAGGCCCGGATTGGCGTGCCCCTCGTAGATCATGTAGCGCCAGTCGAGCTTGACGAGACCATTGGGAAAGCCAATATGCTCACTCATCGCAAGGTACAGTAGCACGCCGTCCCTACGCCCACCGAAACGGGCGGGGAGGGTGCCCGCGAAGTCGCTGTCGGCACCGAGCTCACCGCCCATGATGCCGAATCGCGTCGTGCCCAAGGCATGGAGCACGCGCCGCGCCGCCTCGGCCACCGGCGGCCGGTCCCAGCCGAAAGCCCAGGCCGCGCCGTCGGTAAGCGCGCCGTAGAGCATGAGGCCGGTGTTGCAGCCCACGTCGAATACGAGACGCCCGTTGAGCCCGACACCGGCTTCGCCGAGCAGGGCCGCGAACTCGCGCCAGCGGCGCTCGATATCCCGCTTGCCGAGCGCGACGCCGGGGATGTCCTGGTAGGGATAGGCGCCGGAACGGTGAAGCCGCGTGCCGCCGAAGTGGGTCGTGCCCTGCACCTCGGCGGAGAGACGGGCGAGCGAACGGGCTTCGTCGGTTAAATAGAAAGCCTGGAAATCGACGAATCGCGCCTCGTCCGCCTCGGCATCGAGAACCATGTTCCCGCTGCCGTCGGGAACGCGGAAGTCATCGGCTGATGCAATGTTGGGGAACGCCGTCGCGATGTCGCCTCGGGCGAGCACCTCTTTGAGCCGCGCCATGAAGGCCGCGTGATGATGCGCCGCCGGTGGCCCCCCGGCCAGATGCTGCACGACATAGGCGGTGAGCGATGCCTCGGCTGCGCGAAGCTCGACGAGATCGTAGACCGCAGGACCGAGGCGTTGGTCGTTGAGGTGGCTGGCCACTCGCACTAGCGCTGTGGGTGTCGGTGTCAAACCGCGCAGGAGCGCCGCACCCGGCGCCGGATTGATCTCGTGGCGCGTGTAATGGGCCTCCCGCGGGGGGCAGAAATCCTTGAGGATCTTGACGCCTGCACCCGCCGGGTAGCGTTCGGTGAGAAACGGCATGTGCGCGGTGAGCGCGGGCGATGGCGGCAGATAAAAAGTCCACCCCCCCCGGTACGCGATGTCGTGCGCTTCGCACCAAGCGCGGAGGTCGTCGGCGGTCCCGGCCGCGATGTCGACGGGGTAGGCCTCGATCGTCTGACGCCCGATGAATCCGGCGAGGCGGGTCGGGTCGCGGCGGGCGAACAACCGCCCGGAGACGAGCGCGCGCGCCACCGCGGCGAGGGCGAACGCACCGTTCCACGCGCCGACCAGGAGACGATAGAGCCAGGGATGCGGTCTGATCTTGTCGCCGAGCTTCTTGCGCCGCGCCGCGCCGTGCCGCGCCGTGCTCATGCCGGTGCGCTCGTGATGCGGAAGCAGTCGCGGGCCGCCATGCCCTCCGCACGAACGCTGCCATAGCGCCCCGAGATGATCTGCACCGCGCTCAGCGTCTCGCGCACCTCGGCCAGCGTGATGCCGGGAAACTTCTGCTGGAGATAGGCGTTTGCGCGCGCGCCCTGGCGGACGCGCCGGAGGGCCGGTTTGAGCGCGACGGCCGCGTTGGTTGCGGCGATCTGCAAACGTGTGGCCGGACCTGGGGCGAAGGCGTGCGGCGCCGGGGCGACCTCGCTGAGCGCGGTGACCACGCGCTCGGCGGCAAGCTCACCATCGAGGGCGGCGATATGGCGGCGCACCTCGGCTCCCGCCGTCTCGGGCGGCCCGGTGTGTCCCGTGCTCAGCGCGGACAGATGCGCGACCAGCTCTTCGGGAGTGAACGCGTGATGGCTCACGGCGTTGGGCAGGCGCGCCTCGAACGCCTCCGATGTGACGGGCCGATAGCACACCGCCGGCACGTCGAGCAGATAGGCCTCGAGCCCGGTCATGCAGCTGTTGTGCACGACGGCGTCGGCCGCCATGAGCCAGGGCACGACACTGCCCTCATGGATGACGCGAATTTGCGGTGCGTCCTTGAGCCTATCGCGCCAGGTCTGATGATTCTCCGAAGGGTGCGGGCGCAGCACGATGGTGTGGTCGGGCAACGCCCGGGCGAGTTCGGGCAGGACGGCGGCAAAGCTTTCGAACAGGGTGCCGGCAAACGCCGACCACTGGAGGTGGTAGCGCTCATCCTCGGCCGATGTGATGAGGCCGCGCGCGCAGCAAATGGATGGCGGCGTCGGTCCCGAGATAGTGATTGAAACGGCCGAAGTTGGTGTTGACGAGAATCAGGCGCCCGTGGGCCCGCCGCAACCGCTCGACGTCGCCCTCAAACAGGGCGCGAAACTCAGGCCGGAGAAGGTCGAGCCGCGGGTTGCCCGAAATCACGATCCGGCCATCGAGAGCCGGCGCCTTGCTCTGTACGTCGCCCGCCTGAACATGGCCCCAGGCGAAGAATCGGTCGACCTCGCCCAAGGCCTCGAGATCGATGCGGTCGCGCAGGTAAGCCTCGCTGGCTGAAGTAGACCAGCCCCTCCTCGCACCAGGCCGCGACATGGCTGCCGAGGGCCTTGAGGCGGCGGAAGTTGCCCCGCTTGGTGCGGGCCACGCTTTTGTCGATATAGATTCCCCGCGGCAGTCGTGGCAGCTGCGCGAGGATGGCGTTCTGCTTGCCGAGCAAAACGTCGAAGCCGCGCGCCGCGGCGACCGTGGCGAGCAGCGCCTTGGCGTGGAACTCCCGCACCTTGGTCTCGATGGGAAGCAGCAACCAAGGACGCGCTTCAGCCATCGCGCTCACTCGGTAGCGCCGGACGAGCCGGTGATCTCGGCGAGGATGAGGGCGCGCATGCGCTCGCCGGCGTGGCCGTCGGGATTGCCCACCCAGCGCTCCAACGCACGGAGGCGCGCGGTGTCCAATTCGGCTGGCGATGGTTGGCGGGCCAAGGCCGCGGCGCGCAGCTTCTCGATCAGGCCCTCGGGCGAATCGGCATGATCGACCGCATCTTCGAGATCCACGACATATGGGATCATGCGCTCGTCGCGCGCCTCGGCAAAACGCGGAACGACGACGGGCTTGCCAGCGCTAATGGCTTCGAGCAACGCGGTCGTATTGAAACCGCACACCACATCGCTCTCGGTGATGAGCTCGAGCGGATCGGAGCCGACGACGATGTGGAGATTGGCCGGATGGCCCTGGCCGTCGCGCAACATCTCGATCGTACCGGACCGCTCCCGGCGGGCTTCCTTCGCCTTGACCACGACGGTGATCTCCGGCGTCTCGCGCGCGAGCTGCAGCATGGCCCGGTGGGTCGAGGTGGCAAGCTCCTGCCACGACAGGTCCGCGAGATCCTCGCCGAGTTCCTCCTCCCAGGCGCCCTGGCTTGTGTGCGATTTGCGCACGATGCGCGGCAATACGCCCTTGGGGATGAAGGAGAAGAACAGCACCTGGGGGCGGCGCTGATTAGTGGTGGCCGTGTTGGCCGCCGAGCGGCGCCACGCGTGTAGGCGATCGAGACGCGGCATGCCGCCCACGGTGATGCGGCCGGGCGCAACCACGCCCGCGTCGATCTGCAGCTGCCGCTCGATCTCGTTGTAGACCAGGATGCGCCGCCCGGTGAACAGCCCGCGGCGCTCGCGGTAGACCTTTTCGATGAAATCGACATAGCCCTGGGTCTTGAGGCTTTCCTTGTGCATGGCGATGAAGGGAACGCCGAGCTGCTCGAGAGCGGCGGCGAGCTCGCGCTCGGCCCAGTAGCGGAAATTGCCGGTCACGACGGCATCGATTCGGACATGGCGCTGAAGCGACCGCCACATGCGGGAGAGAAATGCGCGGTAGTCCCGTTTGGCGTCCTCGAGCTCGGGATGATCGACGGCATAGAAATTGGTATGGGTGAGCGGCGGCAAAATACCGCTGGCCAACGCCTTGATCGCAAAGCTGGGCGGCATCAGCACCCTGAACTCGCCGGTGCCGCCGAAGGTCGCGGCGACGTCTTCGGTGAAGATCACCCGCGGCAGCATCTAAGATGGTAGCGGGCCGGGCGACACTCGGACGCCCGATCGATTTGAACTCGCGCAGGCTGAGACGCAGGGCGAGGGCGGCGAGGCCGGCCAAACGCTGACGTGCCAAGAACGCGAACAGGAATTCCAACGGCCGTACGGCGAGCGTCCGCAGCGGGATCATTGATCGGCGGTGTCCCAAGGGCGGAGGAAACGCGTGCCTATATACACCACGTTCGACGGGCTTGTCCGGCCGGCAACCGTCACCGCTGCGGCGAATGCAGCCCGGGCGCTTCGCCGGAGTTGAACGGCCGCGTTACGATGAGTCGTCGACCGTCAAGCGCGCTGCCTCGCCCGCCCGTTCGTTCGTGCGGCTCACGAGATCCGCGAGCCTCTGCCGAGACGCCGGGCTGAGGCCGCGGCGGTGCCCGTTCAACAACCCGCCCAGACGATTCAGCGGAAACCGGTTGGCAAGGCGGAACCAGGCCTGGCCGACATTCATGCCGAGCGAGCGCTTGGAGTAGCAATAGGGATGGTGGATGTGCGCCGCTCGCATCAGATAGATGTTGGGCGTTTCCACCAGCACCAGGCCGTCCGGAGCGATGAGGCGCCGGACAGCGGCGAAGACGTCGTTGGGATCGGCGATGTATTCGAGCACGTGCGAGAACACGACGAGGCCAACGGGCACCTCGGGGCGCCACGCGCCGAGCCCGGCGCTCGTCTCGGCGATGATCTCGACACCCGATTCATCCGCCGCGAAGCGCCGCGCGACATGGGAGGGCTCGATGCCGCAGGCGATCCCGTCGTATCGATCGGCGAGCATGCGCGCGATCAATCCGTACGCGCAGCCGATATCGAGATACTTTGTCCCGGCGGCCGGCGCGAGGCCGGCGGCCGACAGGAACGCGATGTAGCGCTCGGCCCGGACGAGCTGCTTTCGCCATTGCCGCACATTGGCGCGCGCATCGACGTTCCATTTCTCGGCCTTGTCCTCCCAGTAGCGCTCGGCGAAGAAGCGGTCATACCAGGCCTGCGTGGGGCGCGGGTTCAGGAACACGAGGCTGCAACGCACGCAGCGCTCGTGGCGGACGGGAGATTCCTGATAAGCGCCGTGGCGGAACGGCGCCGTCTCCCCCGAGCCGCACACCGGGCACGCGTCGTGCCGCACCTGATCGGCGGCGCTGAGCTTCAGGGGCTCACGCATCGGGGAGGCATCCCGCTTCTTGACTTGGTGAGTCGAGAAAAATAGACACCGGCCTTCGCCACCGACCGACCGCATGAATGACGGCGCTGCCGGTTTTCATGGGCGGTTCGGGTTCGCGTTGCCGGGCGCGGGAGAGTTGGCTATCCGCGCCACGACAAGCCCGACGCTCATGTCAATCTTGCTCGGCATCTCGTTTTGCGCATAGATCGGCTCGAGATGGTAGGCCGCGAGGTCCGACATCCAGGCTTGGAAAAATTTCTTGCCGACGATGCAATTGCGGCGCAGCCCGCTTGCGTTCCAGTCGCGGAAGGCCTCGAACATGACGACATGGTGGCGTGCAACGCGGGCGATTTCGCTCGATGCCTGGTGCCGGATGGGCTCCATCTGCTCGAGCGCTTGCACGGTGAAGACCAGATCGGCGCTGTGATCCGGCTGCGCAAGACGGGTCGCGTTGCCTTGCTCGATTGCCACCCGCGCGTGCGCGCTCTCATCGCGTATCGGCGCCGGGGAGAATGCGGCGACAGCGGCGGGCAATCGCGGCTCGCGGATCACGGCCTTGGCGGACGCGACGGCATCGGCATTGAGCTCGACACCCGAAAATCGGACATCGGGGAACCGCGCCGCCAGCACGAACAAGTTGAGACCGAGTCCGCAACCGACCTCGAGCACGGTCTTGGGCTTCAGGGTCTCGAGAAGGTGGGTGAGATAAAGCTGGTGGACCTGCTTGATCGCAATTGCGTTGAGCCGTAGGCCCTTGTCTCGCCACAGGCAAGGCGTTGGTCCGGGACGCAGGGCAAGGCGCTGGTCCAGCGTGTCCTCGCGCCACTTTTCGGCGTACTTGGCGGTGTAATGCTGGGCCTGGTCGTCGCCGAAGCGGCGCTTCATGCCGAGCCATCGAAAGCTCTGGCGCTTGTAGCGGAGCAACGCCCGGATGATGGCTGTGCGCGCATAGAGCCTGCGCCACTCCGGATCGTTCGTGGTGAACCGGTGGGCGAGGAAGGGCCGTATGACCTCTTCGACGTCGGCTGCTGGCACGCCGAATTGGGCCAGGTCGGGCAACTCGTCTATCGACATCTCGATCTTGCTCGCACGGGGCCGAACTAGGAGCGCTTCGGGTAAGCGTTGTCCGAGCGGCACGGACAGGATTGCGCCCGCATCGAGGACAGTGCGCTTACCGCCGCAGCCAAAGTAATCGAGCAAGCGTCGGGTGACCTGCTTGGCCAACCGTGACGGATCGGCGTGATCGGTCGTGGCGGCGTGGGTCATAGGAGGATGGCAGAGCCGTCAGATTGTGGTTTCCGCAGGACCCATGCCTGTTGCATATCGCCGCTCTTACACCGCCACGCCGGCAATTTCGTCCAGCGTCATTTTGCGCGCCGTGCCGTCTTCGCCGATCTGGTAAATGACATCGGCCCTCTCGATGGTCGACAGGCGGTGCGCGATGATCACAACGGTGGCCGAGCCCCCGAGGTCGAGCACGGACTCCTGGACCAGCCGCTCTGATTCGGCATCGAGCGCGCTGGTCGCTTCGTCAAATATATAAAGGTCGGGCTGGCGCAGGATAACGCGGGCGATGGCGAGCCGCTGGCGCTGCCCGCCCGAGAGCTTGCCGCCGCGCTCGCCGACCACGGTGTCGTAGCCGTCCTTCAGCTTTGCGATGAACTCGTCAGCGTGCGCCTTGCGGGCGGCTTCCTGAACCTCCTCGTCACTCGCCTCGGGTCGGCCGATCCTGATGTTGTCGCCGACCGAGGCGTGAAGGGTTTCGGGCTCCTGCGTGACGTAGCCGATGTGGCGGCGGAGCGAGGCCAGGCTGAACTCGCTGAGGTCGCGGCCGTTGATCCGGATTTCGCCTTGGTCCGGGCGATAGAGCCCGAGGAGCAGATCGGCGATGGTCGACTTGCCGGCGCCCGACGGCCCGACGATGGCGGTCGTGGCGCCTTTCGGGATGGTCAGATTGAGACCGGTGAGGACCGGCTTACCATCGGCGTGGTGAAACGCGACGTGGCGGAACTCGATATCGCTCTCGATGCCCGCGAATGCCGCACCGGCGAACAAATCCTCACGCGCCGGCGCGCACTCGATGAGATCGTGCATCAGCGCGAGCGACGGCAAACGGCCGATGATTTTCATGCGCTGGCGGACGATGTAGCTCAAATAGCTCATCAGCCGTTGCGCGACGACGATGAAGAAGCCAAGCAGCGCGACCGCCTCGCCGAACGCCACGCCGAAGACGTATTTCAGTGCAAGCAAAGCCCCGGCCAACAGCGCGATGATCGAGACCTCGGTCAACTGCGTCGGCAACTCGCTCGCCACCTGCAAGAGCGTGTCCGCCCGTGTGAAGCTGTGGAGCCTGTCCTTGAGCCCAGCCGCGACGACCGTGTACTGGTCGAACAGTTTGATCTGGCGCACGCCGCCGAGCGATTCCGCCGCCACCCCGGAGATCTGCTGGCGATAGCCGAGTCGCCGGCGCGCAATCTCGAGGATGCGCTTGGCCATGAGGACGCGGATGAGGACGATGATGGCGGTGCCGAACGCGGCGACAAGCAGCGTCGCCTGCCAATGGGCGAGTAGCAGAACGACGACCAGAACGAGCGTCAGGATCAGCTTGTTGACAAGCCCGAGCGCGCGAATAATTCCCTGGGCCGCCTCATGGGTCTCGTTCGCCATGTTCTGCACCAGCTTGCCGAGCTTCTTTTGGGCGAGGTAGGCGGACTTGGCGTGGAGATAGCGATCGAAAATGAGGCTCGCCCAGTCCTCGCGCAAACAGAGCGAGAAATAGACGGTCATGCCGCGCGCCAGCACGAGCAGCGCGCCCTTGGCGAGAAACGCGAGCACGAGCAGCCCGAGCAAAGGCTCGAGCCCACCCCCCGGCACCAGGGCGAGGATGGCACCGGTCATTTCGGTGAGCGGTCCGGAAGCTGGGCTCACATCCGCGAGCGCGCTGATCATCGGTAGGACCAGCGCGAGCCCGAGACTCTCCGCGAGCGCCGCCAGCAGCATCACGGCCAACAGGAGGGCCGCGTAACGCTCCTGCCCCGCCATCAGGCGGCGGAGCTTGGTCAGGTTCTGTCCGAATTGTGCCAAATCAGCCTGGGGACCGGGGCGCAACCGTACGTGCGGCATCACACCATCGCGCCCAGCCTGCCGACGGGCGGGTGCCGACCCGCGCCCCGCCGTAACGCCCTCCTTCCGCCACCACGATGGCGGTCACGCGACGAAACTAGCCTGCCCGTTTTGACGCCGTCAAGGGCGCTGCGCGCCGCTGCGCCGTTGCCACTACGGGAGCGGCCCTCTATGATCCACAGCCCACGACGCATCCTGGGTGGGCTCATGGCCGCGATGAGCCGGCGCCGATGCGCGTGAGACGGGATTTGCCCTGATGAACGGTCTGGATCTGGCGATTGGGCGGGGCGTCCGCCGGCGCGGGTTACCGGTCACGCCGCTTTATCATCTGTTGCGGGCGCGGCGGATCCTCGCCCACCCGGTGAGTTACGTCCGCCGCCGCCGCCGTCGTGCGCGCACCCTCGTCCGGCAAACACCGCGGCGCGGGTTCATTCCCCGCGATACCGGCCACGCCGTCCTCGAACCCGGCACTCTCCCCGGTGTCGAGGCCGTGGTCGCCGCCTGCCAGCATCTGTTCGCCGAGCGCCGCGATCGCGATACCTCGGGCGGCGCGAAACCGTTCTATGCCAACATCCTCAAGCAAGAGGACCTGATCGAAAATCCCGAGCTTCTCGAGTTTGCCCTCGGCGACGAGCTGAACGAGATCGTCACCGACTATCTCGGGACGCTGCCGCGGTTCTCGGCCTGCAATATTCGCCGGTCAACGAGACCACGACGTCGAGTCAGAGGTTTCACATCGACGGCGATGATTTTCACCAGATCAAGTGTTTCATCAACATCTTCGACGTTGCGGCGGATGACGGTCCCCTCAGCTTCCTGCCGGCGGCGACCAGCCGGCGGGTGCGCGCCGGCCTGGGGCACGGCTGGCGGGACGGCCGCCTCGCCGACGATGACGTGTTCCGCCTGTGCCGGGCGGACGATCTCGTCACCCTGACCGGAACGGCAGGGACCGGTGTTTTGCTCGATACCAGCACGTGCCTGCATTTCGGCAGCCGCTCACGGCGCGAGCCGCGTGTCACCCTGATGTGCCAATATACCCCGTGCCCCAATCTCGAGACCGAATCCTGGCGTTACTACCAGGACGGCAGCGTGCTGGTGCGCTTTCCGCTGGAACGTTACGCCGACCACCCGCTGAAACGGGCGCTCTTGCGCGACGTGGTGTGACGATGCACGGCTTTCCGTTCAAGCCCGCCTTCGATATCGGCGGTCGTCCGGTGGGCGGCGATGCGCCGGTGCTGGTCATCGCCGAGGCGGGCGTCGCCCATTTCGGCGACATGAAGCTTGCGCATCAGCTGGTTGACCTCGCGGCCTCGGCCAGGGCGGACGTGTTCAAGACACAGATCTTCGATGTCGATGAGCTGTTCGCGAAAAGCATGCCCGAATGGCGCGAGCGGCTCAGGCCGCGCAACCTCTCGCTCGAGGAGTGCCACGAGCTCAAGCGCGTGTGCGACGGGAAGGGGCTCCTCTTCGTCGCCACGGCGCATGACGAGAGCCGCATCCCGTGGCTCCGCGAGCTCGACGTGCCGGCCGTCAAGGTCGGTTCGGGCGAGCGCAACAATCCGGGTTTTCTCAGGCAGCTGGCGGGCCTCGGCAAGCCGATGATCGTTTCGACCGGGATGTACGCCGATGCGGACGTGACCGAGGCGCTCGATGCGTTGGCCGAGGCCGGCTGCGACCGGGTGGCGCTCTTACATTGCATCACTAGCTATCCGACGCCCGAGGACCAGGTCAACCTGGCCGCCATGGAACGGCTCAAGGCCCTGTTTCCCGGGCCGGTCGGCTATTCCGACCACACGGTCGACGGCCTCGCCGTGCTGGCGGCGGTGGCGCGCGGCGCCCGCATCATCGAGAAGCACATCACCATCCTGCGCGACGTGCCCAACGCCCAGGACTGGAAGGTCTCGGCCGGGCCCGAGAACTTCGCGCCGCTCATCGCCAACATCCGCCGGGTGGAAGCTCTGCTCGGCCACGGCCGCAAGGAGGCGGCCCCGTGCGAGGAGGCGGGCGCGGCGTGGGCGTTGAAATCGTTGGTCGCGGCGCGCGATTTGCCGACCGGGCATCGTCTTGGGGCGGGGGATATCGTGGCCCGCCGGCCGGCCGGCGGCGTGCCAGCGAATCGCATGGTCGAGTTCTACCATCACAGCCTTGCGCATGACGTGGCGGCCGATGCGCCGCTGACGTTCGACGACATCGATTGACCAAGCGCCGCATCTGCGTCTGGTCGGGCAAGCGCGGCGGCTTCGGTGCGCTGGCGCCGACCATGGAGGCGATCTGCGCCCATCCCGCGATGGAGATGCAGCTCGTCGTTACCGACCAGCATCTCTACGACCGTTTCGGCAAGACCGTCGCCGAGGTCGAAAGCCGGTTCCCCGTGGCGGCGCGCATCGACATGGCACAGGCCGGCGATGCCAACGAGGATCGCGCCCGCGCCATCGGCCGATGCGTAGCAAAGTCTGTCGATGTGTTCGGCGAGCTCGATCCCGATATCCTGCTCGTCATCGGCGACCGCGGCGAGGTGCTCGCCGCCTGCATCGCCGCGCACAACATGCGAATCGCCATCGCCCATATCCAGGGCGGCGATATATCGGGCAGCCTGGACGAGCCGGTGCGCCACGCCGTGACCAAGCTCGCGCACCTTCATTTTCCGGCCACCGAGGCCTCGGCCGAGCGCATCCGCGCCATGGGCGAGGAGGCTTGGCGCGTGCATATCGTCGGCGACACCCACCTCGATCCGGTGTTCCTCGGCACATTCACGCCCGAGGCCGAGCTTCGCGCGCGCTACGAGCTGCCCGCCGAGGCGCCTTTTTTGCTCGTCCTGCAGCACTCGGATTCCTCGGCGCCCGGGCAGAGCCGCGCCCAGATGGCGGAGACCGTAGCGGCGGTTCTGCCCACGGGTCTCCGCACCCTGTTCGTCTATCCCTGCTCGGATCAGGGCTTTGAGGGGATCATCGGCGAAATCGAGGCCGCCGCCGCCCCACCGCGCATCACCGTCCACCAGAACATCCCGGCGCCGGACTTCGTCGGTCTCGAAAAGCTGGCGGCCTGCCTTGTCGGGAACTCCTCGGCGGGGCTCATCGAGGCGCCCTATGTCGCGCTGCCGGCGGTCAATATCGGCACGCGCCAGATGGGGCGCGAGCATTGCGGCAATGTGATCCATGTCGCCCACGAGCGCGCGGCCATCGCCGCCGCCATCGAACGGGCGCTGAGCGATCACGCGTTTCGCGAGTCCCTGCGGAGCCTCGAGCCGCCGTTCGGTGACGGCAAGGCGTTCGAGCGCATCACGGCGGTGCTCGCTGAAGTCAGCAGCGACGACCGCCTTTTCAACAAGCGCATGACCTATTGAGGCGGCGCGAGGCTGGCGTCCCATCGCGGGGTCGCGCCGGTCCCTTGACCGGAACCGCGGCAACGGGTAATTCGACGGGCCAGAGCCACCTTCACGATAGCGAACGGATACCTTGAAAACGTTGGACGGCGTCTGTTGGGGCCTCATAACGGCGCGCGGCGGCTTCAAGACCATCCCGCTGAAGAACATGACTCCTCTCGCCGGGCGGCCGCTGATCGATTATTGCGTGGCGGCGGCGCGCGCGGCGACGAGCCTTTCGCGCTTGATTTGCAGCACCGATTCGGATGACATCGCGCACCATTGCGAGGGGCTCGGCGTCGAAATTCTACGGCGTCCCCGCGAGTTCGCCGAGGACATGACACCGACCGCCGACGTGATCGCTCACTTCGCCGGCGAGTACACGAAGCGCGATGAGGAGGTGGCCGAGCTGATTGCGTTGCTCCAGCCGACCTCGCCGTTCGTCTTGCCGGCGCACATCGATAGGAGCGTGGACAAGCTCCGGGCCTCACCGGATGTGGCGTCGGTGCAGACGGTGATCCCTTGCCCCGATCACTTCAACGCGCTCAGCCAGCGCATCATCGAGGGCGGCCACGTGCGCTTCCGTTATGCGGAGGAACGCCGCAAGGCGCACAACAAGCAATTGAAGCCCGACCATTACGTGCTCGGTAATTTTCTGGCCTTTCGACTCGGCGCCGCCGTTGAACAGGGATTTCCGTTTCCCGACCCCTCGCTTCCGGTCGAGATTCCGGAAGCTTATGCGCTGGATGCCAACGGCCTGTACGAGTTCAAGCTGGGCGAGGCGATGTTGGCGGCGGGGCTGGTCGAGCTTCCGCATCTCGATTGATACGAGCGGGACGCGACGGGGCGAAAGCGGGAGCGAGAGGAACGCGCAAGATGCGGATTTTGGTTCTCGGCGGTGATGGCTATCTCGGCTGGCCGACGGCGATGCATTTCTCCCAGGCCGGCGAGGAGGTCTGGGTGGCCGGCAACTTCGCCAAGCGCCGCTGGGAGCTCGAAGAGGGCATCGAGCCGTTACTCCCCGTGCCGCCCTTGCACCGGCGCATCAAGCATTGGCAGGAACTCACCGGCAAGGCGGTTCACCTGCGCGTGGGCGATCTCACCAACCATCGCTTCGCCTACAACCTGTTCGAGGACGTGAAGCCCGACGCCGTCGTGCACTATGCCGAACAACCTTCGGCGCCCTATTCGATGCAGAGCCGCGAGACCGCCGTGTTGACCCAGGTGAACAACATCACCGGCACCTTGAATGTGCTGTTCGCCATGCGCCGGCACTGCCCGGGCGCGCACCTCGTCAAGCTCGGCACGATGGGAGAGTACGGCACGCCCAACATCGATATCGAGGAGGGCTACATCACCATCGAGCACAATGGACGCAACGACACCGTGCTCTATCCCAAACAGCCGGGCAGCTTCTACCACCTCTCCAAGGTGCACGATTCGAACAACATCCACTTCGCCTGCCGCATGTGGGGGCTCAGGGTCACCGACCTCAACCAGGGCGTCGTCTATGGCATCGACACCGCCGAGACCGAACTCGATCCCGCGTTCGGTACCTCTTTCCACTACGACCACGTATTCGGCACCGTCATCAATCGCTTCGTCGTTCAGGCCACGCTCGGCATGCCGCTCACCGTTTACGGCCAGGGCGGCCAGACACGGGGGTTCCTGAACATCCGCGACACGCTGCAATGCGTCGACCTCGCCGTCCGCCATCCCGCCGATCCCGGCGACTATCGCGTCTTCAACCAGTTCACCGAGCAGTTCTCGGTGAACGAGCTCGCCGAGTAAGTGGTGGCCGCGGGTCGTCGCGCGGGCATGGCTGTCGATGTCCAGCATGTCGACAATCCGCGCGTCGAGCTCGAGGAGCACTACTACAACGCGAAGCACTCGAAACTCACCGAGCTTGGCCTCGATCCCCACTTGCTGACCGATGCGGTGCTCGATTCCATGCTGGCGCGGGCGCAGGCCAATAGCACGCATGTGAACGCCGAGGCGATGATGCCGACCATTCGCTGGATCGGTGGCGAGGAGCCGCTGCCCTGAGCGGGGTCTCGCCGCCGGCTCGCGCTGATCGTCATGGCAGAACCACCTCGCCTTTCCGTTGTCGGCCTCGGTTATGTCGGTCTGCCGTTGTCGATCATGCTGGCGCGCCACTATCCGGTCACCGGCTTCGATATTGACGCCACGCGCATCGCCGAGCTCGAGGCGGGCCGGGACCGGACCGGCGAAATAGAACCGGCCGCGCTTGCCGATACCCGTCTCACCTATAGCGCCGAGGCCGGCGCCATGGCGGGCTCGGACATCTTCATCGTCACGGTGCCGACACCGGTCGACGACGAGAACAAGCCCGATCTCCGCCCCCTGCTCGGCGCGTGCGATATCGTGGGCTCGGTGCTCGCCCGCGGCGCCATCGTGGCGTTCGAGAGCACGGTCTATCCCGGCGTCACGGAGGAGGTCTGCGCCCCGGCCCTCGAGCGGACCTCGGGCCTGGCCTGCGGCCGTGATTTCTTCCTCGGCTACTCGCCCGAGCGCGTCAATCCCGGCGATCGCGACCATACCGTCGACAAGATCACCAAAGTCGTGGCCGGGCAGACGCCCGAGGTCACTGTGCGGTTGAAGGAGCTCTATGGCGCCATCACCGGCGGCAATGTGTTCGTCGCGCGCGACATCAAGACGGCCGAGGCCGCCAAGGTGATCGAAAACGCCCAACGCGACATCAACATCGCCTTCGTCAACGAGGTGGCGATGATCCTGCAGAACTACGGCCTCTCGGTCCACGACGTGCTGGAGGCGGCGGCCACCAAATGGAACTTCCTGCCCTTCGCGCCCGGACTCGTGGGCGGCCACTGCATCGGCGTCGATCCCTACTATCTCGCCCACGGTGCCCAGACGATGGGGCACGAGCCCACGGTGGTTCTTGCCGGGCGGCGCATAAACGACGCCATGGGCACTTATATCGCCGAGCGAATTGCTGCGCTCCTGCCAGCGCCGACCTCGATCCTCGTCCTCGGCGTGACCTTCAAGGAGAACATGCCCGATCTGCGCAACAGCAAGGTGGTGGACGTCATCGCCGGCCTCAGGGCGCGCGGCCACGAGGTGGACGTGCACGATCCGATCGCGGATGGGCGCGAGGCGGCGATGCTTTACGGCCTCGATCTCAAGACCGAACTCGATTCGTTAGGCCCCTACGGCTGTCTGGTCGGCGCCGTTGCCCACGCACCCTATCGGGCCTTGACGCCTGAGCGCTTGAGGTCCCTCGTCGCTCCCGGCGGCCTCATCGCCGACATCAAGGGCCTGTGGCGGGGGCACGATCGCCCCGGTCAGTTGCGCTACTGGACGTTGTAACGGAGTAGCGCCGCCGGGCAGGTGCGCCCTGCGTGCCTCGTCAGCCACCCTCCTCGACACGCCGCAGCGCCCAGCCGATGACCGGCGTGCGCTGCAGGCTTCCGCTCACGACGATTTGCTCGGTGCGTCGCATGCCGGCCCGCGCGCCGAGGTAGACGCTGTCCTCGAGGCTGATCTCGGCGCGATCGGCCGTGAACGACCATCCGCTTCGGCCGGCGAGGCGCAGGAGAACGGCGCTGGCGTCCTTTACCAACGAGGCGCGCACCGAGGGGTGAAGATGGAAGCGGATGACGAACGGGCGATCGGGTGCCGGTGCACCCTGTCCGGCGAGCGTCGAGACATCGCGGACCGCCAGCTTGTCTTCGCCAATGAGCGCCCCGCCGTTCGCCGCCAGGCTCAGGCGGCGGTGATGAACGAGGCCGAAGGGGGCGCCATAGCCGTCGTGGCTCGCCGCAACGGTGAGGCCCTCCGCACTGTCCGTCCGTGTCGCCTCCATCTGACGGGGCCGCCGGCCGATCGTGCCATCGCCCAGCACCTCGAGCGAATTGGTATCGGCCACGATGAGAGTCGAATGCGCCGCCGTGGCGCGACTTGCCACCCGCCAGTCAAGCTCGGTGCCGGCCGCCACTCCGCAATTGACGATCAGGCGCTCGCGACCGACGCTCAGCTCGAAACTCAAGGCGCCGGCGTGGGCGCGGTCGGCGACATCGTCGGGCGGCGGGGCGCCGACGTCGAGCAGAACGAGCGTGCGATGGGCCTGAAGGCGCTCGAAGCCGCTCTTTGGCGCGGAGACGGGAGGCCGTCCGCGTCCGCCCGCTGCAGCGAGGGTGGCGTCGATCTCCCGTTCATGATCCTCGTGAGAGCTGTTGAACAGGGCCAGCCTGCCGTCGCCGTGGCGGACCAGGCGAAGAAAGCGGGCCATGATATCGATCGTGAATTCGAGCTCTCGCGACGAATCGAGACCGTTGGCCCGGAGCGTTTCGCCCAGCATGATGAGATCGCGCAGGATGGCATGGTGGACGGAGGGGTTGCGTTCGTAGTGGCCGCCGTCGTCGTGGATTTGCTGCGCCAATTCGCCGGCCAATAAATCCTGGGCCTTGACCCTCCAGCGCTCCCGCCCGGGGAAAGCGATGCCGGCGAGCGCGAGGCCGGTCAATCCAGCCAGGCGCGGCGCCCCGGCGGCGGAGAGAGTGACAGAGCGGGCGAGGTGATGGGCCTGGCTCTGAAGGGACGACAGGAAATCAACTTGGAAGTCGCTGGTGGCCTCCTGCAGCAGGAAATCGCCATGCGCCAACCACGCGCCGAGCCGCGCCGCCAGGATCTCCGTCCGCCAGCTCAAGGCATCGAACCTGCGGTTGACCGCGATCCAGCCGGCGACGAGATCGCGCGCCAGCTGCGCCGCGGCCGGGCCGCCGGCAGCGCGGAAATGCCTGAGCCACGCGAAGCAGCAGAGCTCGGCGAGCCAGGCCTCCGAGGGCGGGCTCACCGTCCAGGGCGATTGGCCGACGGCCCGAAGGCTGTGACCGGCGGCGGCGAAGCGGCCCTGAAACATGTCGTTGGCGAAATCGGGATCGCCGGCCCAGGGATCGACGACTTTGCCCAGCGGCGAGGCCGCCGGATCGAGCGTGAGCTGAGCATCGGGAACGCTGTCTGTCAGCGTCGCGCGATAGAGCGCCGTATCGAAGGCGCGTTCGGTGAGCGACAGAGTGAGGCGGCGAAGCGGGGAGTGGGGTTGCCTGAACGTAGTGGAGCCGCGTGCGTGCCTGATGATCGCCATCGACCGGCCGTTAGGCCCTACGCCGTGCCGCGCAGCCGGGTGATGTTCTCGGCATAGTTCCGAGCTTTGCCGCGAAACGTGGCGGTGCCGGCGACGAGAACGTCGGCACCGGCAGCGATCGCCTGGGGGGCGGATTCATCGGTGATGCCGCCGTCCACCTCGAGATCGATGGTGCGCCCGGTGGCGTCGATCTTCCCGCGCAACGCGCGGATCTTGTCGAGCTGGCTCGCCATGAAGGCCTGACCGCCGAAGCCCGGATTGACGCTCATGACGAGCACCAGATCGACCTCGCCGAGAACCGGGTCCACCGCGCTCGCCGGCGTGCCCGGGTTGAGCGAGACACCGACTTTGACGCCGTGGGATTTGATCAGTTGGACCGTGCGGTGAAGATCGGGGCCGGCCTCGGGATGAACCGTGAGGATATCGGCGCCGGCCTCGACGAAGGCCGACACGAAGCCGTCCACCGGCGAGATCATGAGATGAACGTCGAATGGCAGCCCGCTGTGCGGCCTGAGCGCCTTCACCACGTCCGGGCCCACGGTGATGTTGGGCACGAAATGGCCGTCCATGACGTCGATATGGATGTAGTCGGCTCCGGCCTTTTCCAGCGCCGCGACCTCCTCGCCCAGCCTCGCAAAATCAGCCGACAGGACCGACGGGGCGATACGAACGCGCTGCTGCATGGCCCTCTCCTAACAGCTTCGTCCCGGCCCCGCAAGCAAGCACACGAGCTAGCCCCGGCGCACCAGCCGGGCGGCAAAAAATCCATCGAGCCCGCCCTCAGTGGGCAAGTGACAGGGCAGGGTCTGGAGATCGCCCGCGGCGGTAATCGCCTCGCCCCAACCACAGACCTCGCCGCGCCGGAGCGCTTGGCGTTCGACGGGCGCGCCCGCCCGGAGCAGTGCCTCGATCCGCTGGACGCCTTCCTCCGGTTGCAGCGAGCAGGTGGCGTAGACCAGAACACCACCGGGCCTGAGCATGTCCACCGCGGCGGCGAGCAAGCGCGCTTGCTGCGGGCCGAGGCGCTCGATATCGGCCGGCGTCTTGAGGCGAAGGATGTCGGGGTGGCGGCGGATGGTGCCGGTCGCGCTGCAGGGCGCATCGAGCAGCACCGCATCGGCGGCACCCAGCCCGTGTGCCTGGGGGCGCCATTCGGTGCCGTCGGCTGCCACGCACTCGGCGACGAGGCCGAGCCGCGCGAGGTTGTCATGCACGATTCGTAGGCGCTTGGGCGAGCGGTCCAGCGCAACGACGCGGGCGCCGGCCGCAGCCAGCTGCGCCGTCTTGCCGCCGGGCGCGGCGCCGACGTCGATCACCAGGCGCCCGGCGATATCACCGAAAAGCCGCGCCGGCAGCGCCGCGGCGGCATCCTGTACCCACCAGGCGCCGTCGCCGAAGCCGGCCAGCCTTTCGATGGGCCCGGATGCCTCGAGGCGGAGCGAGCCGGTGGCCAGGCGCCGGGCGCCCAGGCGTTCGGCCCATTGGCGTGCCGCTTGCTCGTCCGGATCCTTGAGCGTGAGGTCGAGCGGCGGTTCGGTGAGATGGGCCGCCGCGATCGCGCCCGTGGTGTCTTCGCCATAAGCCGCGCACCAGGCGCGCCACAGCCAGTCCGGCGTGTTGAGGCGCATCGCATCCTGGGCCGTCACAAGCTCGGCGCCTTCGCGCGCGAGGCGGCGGAGGAGGGCATTGACCAGCCCCTTGAGCCGGGCCTCACGGGGGCCGGCGCGCACCGTCGCATCGACGGCGGCATGCGGCGGCGTGCCGAGAAACAGAAGCTGGGCCGCACCCAGCCTCAGCGTATCGCGCAGCCGCCGCGCCCGGGCGGGCAGCGGGCGCTCGAGGCAGTGATCGATCGCCGCATCGAGCTGGCCCAAGCGGCGTAACACCGTGGCCACCAGCAAGCGGACGAATGCGCGGTCGCGTCCGCTCAAGCCGGCATGGCGCCCGCCTTCCGCGAACACCGATGCCAGAACCTCGTCGAGCGGGCGCCCCCGGCCGAGCACCCGATCCAACAGATCGAGGGCGGCCGGGCGTGCTCTCTCCGCGCTCGTCATGCCTTCGGTGTAGCGGAAGCGGGGGGCGCTGTCGATTGGGCGGGCTCAGCCCCAGGGGCCTGCGGCATTGGCCATCTCGCGCAACCGCCGGGCGCGGTTGGCGAGTGCGGGATGGGTCGAGAACAGGCTGTCGAGCTTGCGGGCGGCGTACATGCCAAGCACGAGCTTGTCCGAGTTCCAGTAGGCGAAGAGGTTCATGCCGAGCGCCAGTATGAACGCAATGGCCATGCCGCCTTCGCCGCCGAGGGCGAGGCCTATGGCGAGAATCAGCGCGGTGAGCGCGGCGAGAAACAGGGCTGTGCGGGCGTAACTCATGCTTGGGGCGACGGCGTTGTCGCGATGCCTAACGGATTTGGGCGTGGCTCATGGGGTTTCAAGCCTCTACACTGACCGCCAGGAGGTCGTGCCATGGCCGATCCGCGTAATTCGAACGACAAGACGCCACGCCGCGCCGGCCAAGACGCGCCGGCGGTGGGGCGGGCGCGCAAGCGGCGCGCACCGGATGCCGCCAAAGCGGGCGAGCGCCCCAAGGAGTTCGGCGGCCCCAAAGGGCCCGAGCCCACACGCTACGGCGATTGGGAGCGCAAGGGCCGGGCGGTCGATTTCTAGCCGGGCGGGCTTGCCGCGAACCACTCCAGGGACTTTTTTGGCCAGATTGTTCTTGATTTGTTCAGTTTCCACTGGAACACTTCCACGGGAGCCGATGCTTGCCTTGCGCCGCGTGTGAGACGCAATCGTCCTGGCTTGATCCCGTTTAAGTAGAATAACTATGATAATTCAATCGTTTTACGAGCAAACTCGTGTTGGACTTCGGGAGCCGCGTGAAAGCCCTGCCCATCCGCTTGGCCTCGACCGGCTTGAGCGCGCTGGTGGCGCTCGGAGTCATCCTGTTCGTGAGCGGGACGGCGCGGGAGCGCGTGGCGGCGGCGGAACTCCTGCCGGGGCCGGTCCCCGGCCGGGTCATCGCGGTGATCGACGCCGATACCCTGGCCGTGGCCGCCCGCATCTGGCTCGGCCAGGATGTCGAGGTCCGCGTCCGGCTGGCCGGTGTCGATGCGCCCGAACTCAGGGGCGCTTGCCCGCATGAGCGTGTCCTCGCGCGGGTCATTGCCCATGACGGGACCGATGTGGCCGAAGCGTTGATCGCGGCGGGCCTCGCCCGGGCTTATGCGGGCGGCGCCCGGCTCGGCTGGTGTGACCGCGCAGGCGGGCCCGATTAGACCAACAAAGTCACGAGCCCGACGACGATCAGGAACACGAGCGCGACGCGGCGGAACAGCGCTTCGCCCGATCTGTCGAACAGGCGCGTGCCAAGCCAGGCGGCGGCGAGGAAAACCGGCGTGAGGATCACCGCGGTCCAGATGGTGGTCTCGGTGTAGACCCGGTTGAGCACGAGGACGGCGACGAAGTAGAGAACGGTGAGCCCGAAAAAGACGATGATATTGGCGCGGTGGCTTTCGGCCCGCGCCGGGGTTGTGAGCAGGTAGACTACGACCGGCGGCCCGCCGAGGCCGACCGCGCCCATGAGGCCGCCGCTGAGCGCGCCGATGCCCATTGTCGCCGGGGCCATCAGCCGACCTTCATAGCGCACGCCGATTAAGAGAAGGCTCGCCCACAAGAGCACGACGATGCTCACCGCCATGCGTATCACCCCGGCATCGAAGGTGACGAGCGCGTAGGCCCCGAGCGGGATCGTGACAAGCGCCGGCACGGTGAGTTGGCCCACCAGCCGCCAGTTGGTCGAGCGCAGCGCCCGCGGCATGAGCTGGATGGTGACCAGCACTTCGATCAGCAGCATCACGGCGATGGTTTGGGCCGGCGCCAAAAGGATGCTGAACAGGGGCACGATGACCAGGGCCGAGCCGAAGCCGGTGAAACCGCGAATGAGCCCGGCGACGATCACGACGGCGATGAGAAACAAAAACTCGGGCCCGAGCAGACCGGCGGGAAACGTCATCACGGGACCCGGCAGCGCATCAGGGTTGATGCGCCCGCATCGCATTCACGGCGAAGACCAGGAACGCGTCTCGCGCGCAGGCATGCGCCCGCCCGCCTGTTGGGTTGGTGCGCCCTCAAGCCTCGTCGCCGAAGCGCTTGAGATCCTCCGGGCCGTCCTTGGTCGCGAGCTTTTTCTCGCCCTGAACGAGGATGCGGATCTGCTCGACGATGTCCGGGTTGGCGAGCGTCGTGATATCGCCGACGTCCATGGTGTTGGAAATCGCCGCCAGCACGCGCCGCATGATCTTGCCCGAGCGCGTCTTCGGCATGTCGGGCACGATATGAATGTGTTTCGGCCTGGCGATCTTGCCGATGTCCCGCTCGATCGCCGATGTGATCCGGTCCACGGTATCGGCGCCCGCATCGGCGCCCGGCTTGAGCGCGACATAGACGTCGGGCACGCGGCCCTTGATTTCGTCGACGACGGGCACGACGGCGGCCTCCGCCACCTCCTCGACGGTGAGGGCGGCGGATTCGAGCTCCTTGGTGCCGAGCCGGTGGCCGGCGATGTTGATGACGTCGTCGACCCGGCCGAGGATGCGGAAATAGCCGTCCTCCGCCTGCATCGCCCCGTCGCCCGCAAAGTAAGGCCAGTCGCGCCAGTCCTTGCTGTTCGGGTCCTTGCAGTATTTGGCGTAGTAGGTCTCGACGTAGCGCTCGCGGTCGCCCCAGATCGTCTGGAAGCTGCCGGGCCACGGGTTCCGGATGCAGATATTGCCGGCGACGCCCGATCCGGCCGCCACCTCGTTGCCCTCCTCGTCGAGGATCACCGGGTGAATGCCGGGCACCGCCGGGCCGGTGCTGCCGGGCTTCATGGGGTGCAGCGCCGGCATGGTGCTGCACAAAAAGCCGCCGGTCTCGGTCTGCCACCAGGTATCGACGATCACCGCCTCGCCCTTGCCGACGGCATCGTAGTACCAGCGCCACACTTCCGGCTCGATCGGCTCGCCCACGGTCGTCATGTGCTTGAAGCGATAGTTGTACTTTGCCGGCTCGTCGGGCCCGGCCTTCCGGAGCATACGCACCGTGGTCGGCGCGGTGTGGAAGATGTTGACGTCGAGGCGCTCGGCGATGCGCCACGCCCGTCCGGCGTCGGGGTAGGTGGGCACGCCCTCGAAAATCACGCTCGAGGCGGCGAGCGCCAGCGGGCCGTATACGATGTAGGAGTGGCCGGTGATCCAGCCGATGTCGGCCATGCACCAGTAGACGTCCTCGGGATGGATGTCCTGGACGTATTTCGAGGTGCCGGCGACATAGGCGAGATAACCGCCGATGCTATGCTGGCAGCCTTTGGGCTTCCCGGTCGTGCCGCTCGTGTACATGAGGAAGAGCGGCGCCTCCGCCGGCAGCGGCACCGGCGCGACGCGCTTTCCACGATAGCCGGCCAGCAAGTCGTCGACACAATAATCGCGGCCCTCGACCATCGGACTTGCGGAGTTGTAGGACCCCGGATAGCGTTGCCAGACCAGCACCTTGTCCACGGTGCGGCCCTGCTTGGCCGCGGTCTCGACCGCCACGTCCGCCTTCTCCTTGTGATCCAAGAGGCTGCCGGAGCGGTGATAGGCGTCCATCGTGATCAGCACGTGGCTGCCCGAATCGGCGATGCGGTCGCCGCAGGCCTGGCCGCTGAAGCCGCCGAACACCTCGGAGTGAATGACGCCGAGCCGGGCGCAGGCGAGCATGGTGAGCGGCAGCTCCGGCGTCATCGGCATGTGCAGCGTGACCCGGTCGCCCGCCTTGAGGCCGGCGAAGTCCTGGAGCAGCGCGGCGAACTCGTTCACCCGGACGTAGAGTTCCTGATAGGTGATAGCGGCGAGGGGCTCGTCTTCCGGCTCGGGCACGAAATGAATCGCCGCCTTGTTCTTGTACTTCGGCAAATGGCGGTCGACGCAGTTATAGGAGGCGTTGATCAGGCCGCCGACGAACCATTTCCAGCACGGCGCATCGCTGGTATCGAGCGTCGTATGCCAGGTGCGGTCCCAATCCAACAGATCGGCGTATTCCTTGAAGCACTCGGGAATATCATCGAGGCTGAAGCGGTCATAGATCCCGGCATCGGTCATGTTGGCCTGGGCGATGAAGCTGGGCGAGGGCACGATGTTGGCCTCCTCGCGCCAGTGGACGGCGATCTGCGCTTCGCTGACTTCGGCGACTTTGGCAGCTTTTTTCCGGCTCATCGTCCCTCCTCCCGAACTGGCCTGGCCCGCTTGGTGGTGGCGCGCTCGCGTTGACGCCGCCGATTATTGATTGATTCCTCACGCCCCGGCAAGACCCGGGAGACTCGCGCGCAGGCGCATTTGACGGCCGAAGAGTCTAGCGTATCGGCGGGGCGCCGATCTGTGGTTCCGACGCTTCCGGCCATTCGCCCATGATGATTTGGCCGTCGTCGAGCTCGATGTCGAGCTTGAGCAAGCTCGCGCCCCGGCACGGGCCGCTGACGCAGAAGCCGTCCTCGACCTGGAAGGCGGCGCCGTGGTTGGCGCAAAACAGATATAGCCCGTCCGGCGTGAAGAACTTGCCCGGGCGCCAGTTGAGCGGCAGGCCCCAATGCGGGCACAGGTTGAGAAAGGCGTAGAGCTCGTCGTTCTTGCGCACGATAAAGACGAGGAACAACTTCTTGTCCTCGCTGCGGAAGACGAAGTCCTTGCCCTTGCCTTCCTCGATCTCCTCGGTCGCGCAAAATACGTGGCCGGGCTGGGGCGCGTAGTCGGGAAACACGGGACTGGAGTCCTTTCTCGTTCGCCTGGCGGGTCAAGTTTACGGCGCGACGCCGCCCATGCGGCAGATGACGGCCCATGAGCGCTCGTCGACGGGTTGGACCGAAAGCCGGCCGTGGCGCACCAGCGCGAGCTCCTCGAGCGCCGGTTCGGCCTTGACGGCCTTGAGCGTGACGGGAGTCTCGAACGGCTTCACGGCCGCCACATCGACCATGCCGAAGCGGCCCGAGGCATCGGTGTGGTCCGGGTAATATTCCTTCACCACCTTCACGATCCCGACGATCCGCTTGTCATCACCCGAGTGGTAGAAGAAGCACTCATCGCCGATTTTCATCGCCTTCATGTTGTTGGCGGCCTGGTGGTTGCGCACGCCGTCCCATTCCGCCGCCCCGGCCTTGACGTGATCGTCCCACGACCAGGCGTTGGGCTCTGATTTCATCAGCCAGTAGGCCATGGGACATCCCTTCGCGCGGCGTGACGAATGATGTTCACTCGTTTCATGCGGCTCAAACTCTAGCCGATTGATCTGGGCAGTGAAAGCGGGAGGCCGCGCGGGATCAGCGGGCTTCGAGCTCATGGTCCGCGCGCTCGGCCTTGAAGGGCCGGGACAAAAGCACTTCGATCATGGCGTCGATCTGGGCGCCATGATTGATCACCGCATCCACCGCCTCCGAGATCGGCATCTCGATTCCGTGCCGGTGCGCGAGCGCGGTGACGGCGCTCACCGTCGAGGCGCCCTCGGCGACCGATTTCTGCCGCGCGAGATAGGCGCCGGGCTCGATCCCTTCGGCCAGCGCGAGACCGAGCGAGAGGTTGCGCGATTGGGTGCTGTTGCAGGTGAGCACCAGATCGCCGAGGCCGGAGAGCCCCATCAGGGTCTCGCCGCGCGCGCCGAGCGCGTGGCCGATCCTGAGCATCTCGGCGAGCCCGCGCGTGGTCAGGGCCGCGGTGGCGTTGTCGCCGAGCTGGCGGCCGGCCACGATGCCGCAGGCGATCGCGAGGACGTTCTTTACCGCGCCGCCGATCTGGGCGCCCACCAGGTCATCGCTGAGATAGGGGCGGAAGGTGCGGCTGCCGAGCGCTCGGACCAGGCGCGCACCAAGGGTTTCGTCGGCGCACGCGAGGGTCACCGCCGTCGGCAGCCCATGGGCGACCTCGGCGGCGAAGGTCGGGCCCGACAGCACGGCGAGCGGGGCTTCGGGCAAGGCGCCGCCGACGACTTCGCTCATCAGGGCGCAGGTTGTCTTCTCGATGCCCTTGGCGCAGATCACAGCGGGCGTGCCGGGACTGAGGTGAGGTGCGAGCGCGGTGACGGTAGCCCGCATATGCTGGGCCGGCGCGGCGAGGAGGACCGCTTCCGTGCGGCCCGCCTCGGCCAGCTCACCGGTGGCGCGGATGGCGGGATCGAGTTCGATCCCCGGCAGGAACTGAGGATTCCCATGATCGGTTTTGACGGCGTCCACGACCTCGGGCTCGCGCGCCCACAGCACCACATCGGAGCCTTTGGCCTGCAACAGGATGGCCAGCGCCGTGCCCCACGCCCCACCGCCGATGATGCCTAATCTCTCCATGCCGTCGTTCTGCAATTAGGTCTACGCGCACGGGCCACACTCTGAAAGGTCGCTCTGGCGTTTGCCAATCTTTTTCCGCGCCGGGAGGGCGCGTGCAGAGTGCTATACTCCGATCATGACCGATGTGCGCGAAGGCCCCGAGCACGTATCGCGGGATGATCTCGCGGCCCTCACCCGGCGCACCGATGCGCCTGGGCTCAGGCAGCTCACGGGCCACGGGGGCGCTCTCGCCGCCACCGGCCTAGCCGTCGCGATCTCGCGCGATTCCCCCTGGCTCGCGCCGGCCCTGGTGGCGCACGGGATCGTCCTCGTCTTCCTTTTCGCGGCGCTGCATGAGTGCATTCACGAGACCGCATTCCAGCGCCACTGGCTGAACAAGATCGTCCGCTGGGTGGGCGGCGTCCTTCTCGTGCTGCCGCCCGGCTATTTCAGAGCCTTTCATTTCGCCCATCACGCCCACACCCAGGATCCCGAGCGCGATCCCGAGCTTGCCAAGCCGAAGCCCAACTCCTTGGGCGCCTACCTGGTTACCGTCTCAGGCCTGCCCTATTGGCGCGAACGGGTCACGACCAGCCTACGCCATGCCCTCGGCGGCGCGGTCCGCGAGCAGTTCATTCCGGCCGAGGCGCAGGACGCGGTCGTTACTGAGGCGCGCTGGTTGTGGGGCTTTTATGTGCTTGTCGCGGCGAGCGCGCTGGTGACCGGCATGTGGCCGGCGGTCTTGATTTTCTGGATCGCGCCGGCGCTGCTCGGCCAGCCGGCGCTGCGTCTCTTCCTGTTGGCCGAACATACCGGCCGGCCCCTGATCCCCGACATGCTGGCCAACAGCCGCACACTGCGCACCAACAGCCTCATCCACCGGCTCACCTGGAACATGCCCTATCACGCCGAGCACCACCGCTACCCCTCGGTCCCCTTTCACGCGCTGCCCATGCTGCACAAGAAGATCGGTGGCCACATCGTCGAGGTCGCGCCGGGCTATGCCGCGCTGCATCGTGAGCTGGTGCGCTCGTTCCGCCGCGCCTGAGGGCCCGCGCTGTCGAAATAGGCGTTGCCCCGCCCCTCCTTCGTGGTCACGTCGAAGACGACGACGATCGTGCTGTCTTCCCCCCAGGCCTCTCAGGCCTTGGCGTGCGGCGGCGCGTGCGGATCGAGCGGCCAGCGGGCACGCGGCGGCGCATCGAGGCCGTCGGTCAGGCCCTGGCCGAGCCGCTCGATGCCGGCCCAGGCGACCATGATGCCGTTGTCGGTGCAAAGCTCGGGCGGTGGTGCGATCAGCGAAAAGCCGTGCTCGGCGGCCAATGCCTTGAGCCGGCCGCGCAGATAGCCGTTGGCGGCGACGCCGCCCGCGACGACGAAACGCGTGGCCTCGCCATGGCGGTCGCGGACGATATCGAAGGCGTTGGCGCTGCGGTCGCACAGCACATCGCCGACCGCGGTCTGGAACGCGGCCGCGAGATCGTTGACCGCCGCCTGGGCGCCCTCGCCCCAGTCCTCGACGATGCGGCGGACGGCGGTCTTGAGGCCGGAAAATGAGAAATCACATCCCGCGCGGCCGCGCAGCGGACGGGGCAGGTCGAACCGGCTCTCGGCGCCGAGAGCCGCGGCCTCTTCGATGGCCGGTCCGCCGGGATAGCCGAGTCCGAGAAGCTTGGCCGTCTTGTCGAAGGCCTCGCCCGCCGCGTCGTCGATGGTGGTGCCGAGGCGACGGTAGGCCCCGACGTCCTCGACGATCACAAGCTGCGTATGGCCGCCTGAGACCAACAGCACGAGATAGGGAAACGGCACCTCATCGGTGAGCCTGACCGAAAGCGCGTGGGCTTCCAGATGGTTGACCGCGATGAGCGGGACATCCTGCACGGCCGCGATCGCCTTGCCGGTGGTGAGCCCCACCATGACGCCGCCGATCAGGCCGGGGCCCGCTGTCGCGGCGATACCATCCAGCGCCTCGAAGCCGATGCCCGCGTCCGCCATCACCGCGGCGATCAGGTGGTCGAGATGCTCGACATGGGCGCGCGCGGCGATCTCGGGCACAACGCCGCCATAGGCGCCATGCTCGCTGGCTTGCGAGAGCACCGCCGCAGCCAACACCGCCTTGTCGTCGGCGACCACGGCGGCGGCCGTTTCGTCGCAACTGGTTTCGATGCCGAGAACAATCATCTTCTATGGGGTTGGGGGAAGATCGCGCGGACCACCGATTTGCCCGGCTCTCCTCCCGCCATTTCGTTATAGACTCCGACCCCGTCCCGTGAGGCATTAGCACCAATCGCCATGACCACGCAACCGGAGGCCCCCGCTCGCCCGGCGATTCGCATCGGCACGCGCGGGAGCCCGCTCGCGTTGGCCCAGACCGAGGAGGTCAGGCGCCGCCTCGTGGCCGCGCACGAGGGTCTCGTAAGCGGCGATATCGAGGTCGTGATCATCCGCACGACCGGCGATCGGGTGCAGGACCGCGCGCTCGCCGAAGTCGGCGGCAAGGCCCTGTTCAGCAGGGAAATCGAGGACGCCCTGCTCGCCGGAACCATCGACATCGCGGTTCACTCCATGAAGGACATGGAGACTCGTCTGCGCGATGGCCTCACCATTCCCTGCCTGTTGCCACGCGAGGACCCGCGCGACGCCTTCGTGAGCGCGAAGGCACCCCGCCTCGCCGAGCTGCCCGCCGATTCGGTTGTCGGTACGGGATCGCTCCGCCGCGCGGCGCAGATCCGTCATGGCCATCCGGCGCTCAACGTGGCGCCTCTGCGCGGCAATGTGGGCACGCGGCTCTGCAAGGTCGAGGCAGGCGAGGTCGACGCCACGTTGCTGGCGCTCGCCGGTCTCAAGCGGCTCGGTCTCGCCGACAAGGCGACCTCCATCCTCGGCGAGGACGAGATCCTTCCCGCGGTCGGCCAGGGCGCTATCGGCGTCGAGTGCCGTCTCAGTGACGAGGCGATGGCCAATCGCCTTGCGCCGCTCAACGACGAAGACACCATGACCTGCGTCGGCGCCGAGCGTGGCATGCTGGAGGTCCTCGGGGGCTCCTGCCGGACGCCGATTGCCGGTCTCGCCCGAATCGTGGCAGGGCGATGTATCTTTCGCGGCCTCGTGGCGAGCCCGGACGGTGGCGAGCTCCATGAGGCGGAACGCCGCGGCAGCCCCGCCGAGGCCGCGGCGCTGGGCCGCGAGGCCGGCGAGGAGTTGCGCGCCCGCGCGGGTCCCGCTTTCTTCACGGAGGCATGAGATCGTCCGCTATGCGGGTTCTCATCACCCGGCCACGTGAGGATGGCGAACGGCTGGCGCAGCGCCTCGCGGACGAAGGCATCGAACCCGTCCTCGCGCCGGTGCTAGATATTCGCTTCCACGCGAATGAGATGGTCGTGCTCGACAATGTGCAGGCCGTGTTGTTGACCAGTGCCAACGGTGCGCGCGCTCTCGCGGCCGCCACCGATGGCCGCGAAGTGCCGATTCTCGCCATCGGCGATGCGACGGCTGAGACCGCATCCGGGCTCGGTTTTAAGACGGTTACAAGCGCAGGTGGCGATGTCGAATCGCTCGCCGACAAGGTCATCGCGACCTCTGAACCCGCCGGCGGCCCGCTCCTTCACATAGCCGGGCGCCATGCCGCGGGTGACCTGGCGGGCCGTCTGAAGGCCGCCGGCTTCTCCGTCGAGCGCCGCGTTCTCTACGACGCGGTGCCAATCGCCGCGTTGAGCGAGGAGGCACGCGGGGCGCTCGAGAGGGGGCCGCTCGATGCGGCGCTCTTTTTCTCTCCCCGCACGGCGGCGGCCTTTGTTAGTCTCGCCCGATCGGGCGGCCTCGCGGATTGTTGCCGGCGGCTCGATGCGCTTTGTCTCAGCGAGGCCGTGGCGGCGCGGTTGTCGGGATCGGAATGGCGGCGCGTCCTGATCGCTCAGCGACCGGATCAGGAGGCTCTTCTCGAGCTGATGGGAATCGACATTCAAGGCCGATCATGAGCGAGCAAGACGGCGCGAAGCCCTCTGGCGCAGCCAAGCGGAAGTCCAAGGCCGGGAGAACGGCCGCGCCGAGCCCGAGCCCGGTTCCCCCCACCACGGCCGGCCGCGATGACGATGGCGCGGCCACCGGGAGCCCTACCACCACGCGGCCGCGGCGCGCGCGCGCGCTCGGCGTGCTGGTTCTCCTCGCCGTTATGTTTGCCGCCGGATTGGCGGCGGGCGTGGTCTATGCCCCGCAACTCGCGGCCCTCCTGCCCCTGGAGCAGGCACCGGGCGCTACCTCCGAGCCGTCTTCGGGGCTGGCCGCGTTCGAGGATCGTCTGCGCGCGCTCGAGGCGGAATCCCGGCAGGATCCGGCGCTCGGCGGCGTCGCTGCCGAGGTGGATCAGATGACGGCGGGGCTGACCCAGCTCGGTACCCGGTTGGACGAGGCGGAAACCCGTCTCGGCGGGCTCGGCGGGCTCACGGAGCGCATCGACGCGCTGGAAACGGCACTGGCCGGGCTGTCCGCGGGGTCTTCGGGCGCAGGCGCGGCTAATTTGACCGCTGTGCTCGAACGCCTCGCTGCGTTGGAGGCGCGTGCACCGTCGGTGGACGGTGCGGTTGATGATGGTGCGCTCCCGCTGGCCCGGGACGAGCTCGATCTCCTCTCGGCCGCCATCGTCACGGTTGAGGAGCGTTTGGTGGCGCTCGAAAGTGAGGCGGGCCCGGAGCGGCTGCGACGGCTCGCCTTCGCCTTGTCCGTGGCGGAGTTACGCAAAGCGGTACGCGGCGCCGATCCCTACGGGGCCGATCTTGAGGCGGTGCGCAAACTGTCCCCGGATACCGCGGGACATGTGGCGCCGGCGGTCGCGGCGGCGCTCGATGCCTTGGCGCTCCGCGCCGTGAGCGGCGTGCCCACCATGGCCGGTTTGCGCCAGCGTTTCGCCGCCCTCGCGCCGGAAATCGTGCGCCACGCGGGTCGCAAGGAAGAAGCGGGTTGGATCGATCAAACCCTCAAGCGCCTGACTTCCGTCGTCACCGTCCGGCGGACCGGCGAGGTGACGGGCGATACCGTGGACGCGCGGGTCGCCCGCGCCGAGCAGCGCCTCAATGCGGGGCAGCTTGCGCCGGCGGTGGCGGAGGTTGCGGCGCTCAGCGGCGCACCCGCGCGGATCGCGGCGCCGTGGCTGAAGGACGCCGAGGCCCGGTTGGCCGCCGCCCACGCGCTCGATGATCTCAGCGGGCACGCGTTGAGCGAGCTCGGTTCACCGGCGAGCACCGAGTGATCCGCACGGTCCTCTCGTTCGTCTTGCTCGTGGCGATCGCGGTTGTGGCGGCCTGGTTTGCCGATCGTCCCGGCGATGTGGTGATCGATTGGCCGGGCTACCGGATCGAGCTCTCCATCTCCGCTGCGGTGATCGCCGTTCTCGCCCTGATGGTGGTGAGCGCCGCGGTCTATAGCGCGTGGCGCTGGCTCAGGCGCGGGCCGGCGCGGATCGGCGGGGCGCGTGCCGCCGACCGTCAGCGCCGGGGCTATCGCGCGCTGGCGCTCGGTATGACTGCGGTCGCGGCCGGCGATGCCGAGCAGGCGCGGCGGCAGTCCCGGCGCGCCGAAGCGCTGCTCGACGATGCGCCGTTGACGCTGCTGTTGTCGGCCCAGGCGGCCCAGCTCAACAGCGATGAAAGTTCCGCCAAGAGCTATTTCACCGCCATGCTGGCCCGCCCCGAGACCGAGCTTTTGGGGGTGCGCGGGCTTCTCGCCCATGCACGTCGGGAAGGTGATGCCGACACGGCGTTGGCCTACGCCCGCCGGGCCGCGCGCGCCGGCCCCGAGGTGCCTTGGGTTTCGCTCATTCTGTTCGATCTCGAATCGCGCGCCGGCCATTGGGCTGAAGCCGAGGCGGTACTCGATGGTGCGGTCGGGACCGGGTCGCTGACCGCGCACGAGGCGCGCCGGCGCAAGGCGATCGCGCGTTTGGGCCAGGCCCGCGCCGCCGAGGCGGCTGGCCGTGGGGACGAGGCCCTCGAGCACGCCGCCGAGGCGCACAAGCTCGAGCCGGGTTTCGTACCCGCGGCGGCGCTCGCGGCCGGCCTCGCGCACGCGGCGGGCAAGATGCGCAAGGCCGGCGCCATCATCCTGGCGGCCTGGGCGCACGGCCCCCACCCCGATCTCGCCGCCGCCTACCGCGACCTCAAGCCGGGCGAGCGCGCGGCCGAGCGATTGAAGCGCATCGAGAAACTCGCGGCCGCCAATCCAGGTGCCGCGGAGAGCCGGATCGCGCTGGCCCAGGCGGCGCTCGAGGCGGAGGATGGCGCCGGCGCCCGCCATCACCTCGAGCCGCTGGTCGAGGCCGAGGCGGATCGCCGGGTGTATGGCTTGATGGCCGATCTCGAGGACGGTGAGGAGGGCGGCGCGGCGGCGGCGCGACTATGGCGCGAGCGCGCCGAGCATACCATCGAGCCCGGCTGGCAATGCAGCGCGTGTGGCGCACCGAGCCCCGATTGGCAGGCTTATTGCGCATCGTGTGAAGCGTTCGATACGCTCGCTTGGCGGAGCACCCTCGCCGCCGAGCCGGCGCTCGCCGGGCCGGTGGAAGAGACGCTGCCGGCGCCCGCCGAGCCCAACGATGCGAGTTTCGGCGCCGAGGTGATTTCGCGCTGATCGCCAGCGGCTCACCCGTGCGCATGCGAGCCGCCGAATAATCCTCATCGGCGAGGTCGCGAGCCAATCAGAAATCCCTATCGGCTCGTGCGATCCAATCAGAAAATCCTTGTGAAGCGGGCCCGTTTTTGGCACACCGGGCGCATGCTGTCTGCGGCCGCAGTCCGGCCGCCCCGTGCCGAAGTAGCTCAGTGGCAGAGCAACTGATTCGTAATCAGTAGGTCCGCGGTTCGAATCCGCGCTTCGGCACCAGATTTCCCTGGCCCCTATCGCCGCCATCGATTGTATGCTGAGGCCCGGTCACGCCGCGCCAGGCGGTTGTGCCGGGGGGAGCGATGGCTGAGCGAACGGAGTTTGATTACATCGTCGTGGGTGGCGGCACCGCGGGCGCGGTCGTCGGCGCCCGGCTCGCCGAGGATCCGGGTCTCAGCGTCTGCATCGTCGAGGGCGGCCCCTCGGTCGAGGGTGACGAGCTCATCACCGATATCCGCAACTGGATCAAACTGCCGCGGTCGCGCTACGACTACGACTACGCCATCGAGCCGCAACCACGCGGCAACGGCGCCATCCGCATCGCCCGCGGGAGGATGCTGGGTGGCTGCAGCTCGCATAATCAGACCAACGCCGTCGAGCCACCCGATAGCGACCTCGAGGACTGGGAGCGCCTCGGCGCGGCGGGCTGGGGGCCGAACGGCCTCAGCGAAGCCCGAGCCCGCGTGCGCGAAAAGGTGAATATCGAGCAGCCCGGCCACATCAATCCCCTGGTCGAGGATTTTCTTGAAGCCGGCCAGCAGGCCGGCCTGCCGCTCGTCGACATGGCCCGGCCGCCGGCCGAGGGCATCGGCATCTTCTACAAAAGCAAGAAGGGATACATGCGCCAATCGAGCGCGATCTGCTATCTGGACCCCATCGCGGCGCTGCCCGGCAACCTCACCATCCGGTTCGAAACCTGGGTCTCATGCCTCCTCATCGAGGGCGACCGGGTGGCGGGCGTCGTCACCTCCGCGGGCGAACTCGCGGCCAAGCGCGAGGTCATCGTCTGTGCCGGCGCCATCGATTCGCCGCGCCTTCTGCTGCTTTCCGGCATCGGTCCGGCGGATCAGTTACGCGCGCTCGGCATCGAGCCCTGGGCGGACCTGCCCGGCGTCGGCGAGAACCTGATGGATCATCCGGACGGGTTCGTCCTCTACGAGGCCAGGAGTCTCGACATGTATCCGGAGGAGGATCGCGACCTGTCGGACGCCGTGTTCTACGCCAAGAGTGAGTCCGCACTCGCGGAGTCGGATTTCCGCGGCTCTCTCGGCATCTACAACTTCGATTTCTACCCGCCGATCCCGGGCACGCCGACCGCCGAGGCCGCCGTCGTCATCGATGCCACGGTGCGCCGCCCCAAAAGCCGCGGTTTCGTCCGGCTCGGGTCCGCTGATCCGGCCGCGCCGCCGGTCATCGATTTTCGCTATTTTCAGGATGAAGAAGGCCACGACGAACGCGTTCTCGTGGCCGGCACGAAAATCTGCCGCCGCATCATGGAACAGCCGGCTCTGGCCCGGCATCTCGTGCGGGAGCTGTTCCCGGGCGCTCATGTCACCTCGGATGAGGCCATTTCCGAGGCCGTGCGCGCCAATGCCGCCTCCCTCTACCACCCGGCCGGGACCTGCAAGATCGGCCGCGCCGACGATGCGATGGCCGTGGTGGCGCCGGACCTCCGGGTGCGCGGGTTTCGTAACCTGCGCGTCGCCGACGCCTCGATCTTCCCCACCATGGTGAGCGTGAGCCCCAATATCACGGCGATGATGATCGGCGAGAAGTGCGCCGATCTGGTGCGCGGCGGCTAGGGCGCGGTGTGCCGAATGTCGCGTCCCGCCGCATAATGGGCGCGCCATGACTCGCTGGGTGCTTGTCCTTCTCGTCGCGGCTCTGGGCTTGACCGCCCCGTCCGCTGGCCGTGCTGAGATGGATCCGGTCCTCGTCCGCTTTCACGGATCGGACTCGGTTGCCTGTTCCTTCCAAAAGCGGGGCAAGGAACTTTGGAAGGTCATCGATCCCGAACTTCACCGGAGCGGGCGCTACGGATCGATTGTGTTCGACCAAGTCGATATCGACTGGGGCTCGGCACGCCATGTGGGCCAGGTTGGCGCGCGGTCCGTCGCGCTGGTGACCGCGCCGGAATATGTGGCGTTCCTCGAATCCTCGGAACGCGGCTACGTGAACACGACGGTCGTCCACATCGAGATGGACATCACCGAATATGACTTTATCGCCACGACCTCGCGTCACGTCCTGCGCCCCGACAAGGGGTTTATCTTCGAGCTCGTCGAATATCACGGGGCGTGCAAGGTCCTGCGTTGAGGCGTGGGCTGCCCTCACAGATTGGCGACCGCGCCGGACGGCAGCTCGAACAGCCCTGCGGGCAGGGACTCGATGTAGCGCAGCACCTCGCCGCTCGAGATGACGTCGGCATAGCGCGAGTTCATGTCGCAGAGCGCCATGGCGTGCGAAGCCTCGGCGCGATCGATGCAGGCGTCCTCCACGACGGTGCAGAGATAATTGTGGCTCGCCGCATCGATCACGCTGGCGTAGACGCAACCGGCTGTCGTCGTGCCAGTGATGAGCAGGGTGTCGATCTTGAGGTCGATCAGGTAGCTCACCAGCGGGGTGCCGTTGAACGCGCTCGCCTTTTGTTTCTTGACCACGATGTCCTGGGGCTCGGGCGCGATCTCGGCGAGGATCTCATCCCCCTTGATCAGCTGTTCCGGGTTCTCCGCGAGTCGGCTCTGTTTACGCAGCCAGCCGCCGTAATCGAAGATGTCCGCACGGAAATCGCCGGTGGTGAAAATGATCGGCAGGCGCTTGGTGCGGGCGGCGGCCATCAGCCGCCGGATGACGGCAACGCCGGCCCAACCCTCCTCGCCGCATGAGAGCGGCCAGCGCTTGATCGATTCGAGAATGGGCTCGGGCTTGTCGCCGACAAAGTTGTAATTGACATCGATGACCAGGAGCGCCGGCCGGTGGCCGAAGCCGGAGCGTTGCCAGAACCCGCCTTCTGCCAGGACCTGCTGGTCCCGCTCGCTCAGGTATTTGTCCCAGATGCGCTCGCTCATGGCCTGCCTCCCCCGGTGATCGTGAGCTCAGACGCTAGAGCGTCTTCCGTGTATCATCCCATAGACGAGACTGACTGTCTGCGGCGACGAGAGTGAAAGGGGGAGCCATGACGTCACTGAGGGAGCGTGTGCGCCAAGGCCAGGTGTGCGCCGGCTTTGTCGTCTCGATGCCGAGCGTTCCGTTTGCGCAGATCCTGGCCGGTACGGGCGCGGATTGGCTGATCATCGACATGGAGCATGGGCCGATCGATATCGCGTCGGCGCATGCCCTGATCGCGGCGACGGCCGGAACACCGTGCCGCCCGCTCGTGCGGCTTCCGTGCGAGGAGCCGTGGGTGGCAAAGCCGGTGCTGGACGCCGGCGCCTACGGCATCATGTTCCCGATGATCTCGAAGGCTGCGCAGGCCGAGGCGACGGTCAAGGCGCTGCGCTACCCGCCGGTCGGCGAGCGCGGCTGGGGCCCGTTCTATGCACCGACGCGCTGGGGCCGCTCGATGCCCGACTACATGGCCGAGGCCAATGACGAGATGCTGAACGCCATCCTCATCGAGACGCCCGAGGCGATCGCCAACCTCGAGGAGATCCTGGCCGTGCCGGGTATCGATGTCGCATCCATCGCGCCGATGGACCTCTCCTACAACCTCGGCGTGCCGGGTCAGCGCGATCATCCCGACGTGCTGGCCGCCACGGCCGAGGCCGAGGACAAGATCCTGGCCAGCGACGTGGCGCTCGGCGGCCTCGCGGCGAGCCCGGAGGACAAGGCGGCCAAGCTCGAACGGGGATACCGGTTCTTGGCGCTGGGTTACGATGTGCTCATGATCCAGGCGATGGCCGCGGCCGCGCTCGAAGGGATTCCCCGTTGAGGCGAGAGACGCCCGGCGGTTGAGACGCCATGGCGGTGCCCGCGCTCCCTTTCGAATCGCTCGCCGGCACCGTGCGGGCGCTGCAAACGGGGGCCCTGTCGGCGCGCGAGCTGGTGGACGCCGTGCTCACCCGCACGGAAGCGGTAAACCCGCGCATCGGTGCGCTGACCGATGTTCTCGTGGAGACCGCGCGCAGGGAAGCGGACGCCGTCGACAAGCGCCGCTCGGAGCAAAAGCCGCTCGGCCCGCTCGCCGGCGTGCCCTTTGTCGTCAAGGACCTGATCGATACGACGCCGGCCGTGTGCGCCGCCGGGCTTTCGTTCCTCGCCGACTACCGTCCCGACAAGGACGCCGCGGTGGTCCGCCGTCTGCGCAGCGCAGGCGCCGTCATTCTCGGTGTCGCGGCGACCGATTCAGGCGCGTTCGACGTGCGCACGCCGGCCGTCACCCATCCGCAGGCGCCGGGCCTCACGGTCGGTGGCTCCTCGGGTGGCTCGGCCGCGGCGGTCGCGGCGGGCCTCGGCTACGCCGCGCTCGGCACCGACACCGGCGGCAGCATCCGCATCCCCGCCGCGTGTTGCCAGATCGCGGGCCTCATGCCGAGCCCGGGGCGCTTGCCGATGGACGGCATTCGCCCGCTCGCCTGGTCGCTCGATCATGTCGGCCCGTTGGCGCGGCGCGTTTCCGACATCGCGCTCGTCCAAGGGGTGCTCGATCCCGCCTTCGCCCGAACCGCAAAACGCAAGCGCAAGGGCGCGTTTACGGTGGGGCACGATCCGGGCTTCTATGCCGACGCCGGCGAGGAGGGCCGCGCGGCCATGGTGAGCGCGCTGGCGGCTTGCCGCGAGCTCGGCGCCGAGCTCCGCGAGATCGCGCTGCCCCATCCGGATGATGTCTTCGACATGCACATCACGATCTTTCGCGGCGAAGCGGCGGCCTATCACCTGGCGGCGTTCGGCGACCGGTTGGCCGAGTATCCGCCGCTGCCGCGGCGTCTGCTGGAGAAAGGCGAAGAGCTGCCCGCCCACGAGTATGTCCGGGCGTGGCGGCGGCGGGCCGAGGTCACAGAGCGGGTGGCGGATCAGTTCAGAAATGTGGATTTCATTCTCGCGCCCACCTTGCCGGTGACGGCGCCCGAGCGCGATGCCGGGTCGGTCGTTATCGGCGGGCGCGACATGGCGGTTCTGAACGCGCTAATTCGCTACACGTTTTTGTTCGATCACGTTGGCACCCCCGTGGCGTCGCTGCCCGTCATCGCCTGCGGCCCGGGCGTGGGCGCGAGCGTACAGATCATCGCGCGCGCCAACGCCGATGCCGCGCTGGTGGACTTCGCCCAGCGTCTCGAAAGGGTCCTCAGCCTTGCCATCGATTACGCGATTCCTATTTGAGGCGCCGTAATGAGGGTGGTTCTCCTCAAGGACACCGGCGGCGTCGAGTCGCTGACCCTTGCCGAGCGGCCCGAGCCCGCACCGGGTCCCCACGAGGTGCTGGTGCGCATCCCCACGGCATCGCTCAACTATCGCGATCTCGTGGTGCTCAGGGGCGGTTACGGCTCGCGGCAACGCACCGCCGATCTCATACCTGTGAGCGATGCGGCGGGTGACGTCGTCGCTATGGGGCCCGGCGTCACGCGCTTTGCCGTTGGCGACCGGGTCCTCACCTGCTTCTTCCAGCGCTGGATCGCCGGCGAGGCGAGCGAGGACAAGCTCGACAGCGACATGGGGCGCAAATGGGATGGGGTGCTCGCCGAGCTGAAGGTCTTCGGCGAGCAGGGCCTGGTGCTGATGCCGCCCGACCTGACCCCGATCGAAGCGGCGGCCCTGCCCTGCGCCGGGTTGACCGCGTGGAGCGCGATCGTCACGCTGGGTCACGTGGCGCCGGGCGAGGTGGTGCTGACGCAGGGCACGGGCGGTGTGTCCCTGTTTGCGGTTCAGTTCGCAAAACTCGCGGGCGCCGAGGTCATTGCGACATCGTCCCGCGACGGCAAACTGGCCCGCCTCGCCGAGCTTGGTGCGGATCACCTGATCAATTACCGGACCGATGATGAATGGGGGCAGACGGCGCGCGAGCTGACCGGCGGGCGCGGCGTGGATCATGTCGTTGATATCGGCGGTGCGGCCAGCCTCAAACAATCGCTGCGCGCCGTCAGGCCGGGCGGCACGATCAGCGTGATCGGGGTCGTCTCCGGCCCGAGTTACGATCTACTGATCCCGCTCATCGGCTCACGCAATGTCCGTCTGCAGGGCGTGACCGTGGGCGCGCGCGCGGGCTTGGAAGCGATGCTGAAGGCGATGGCGCAGGCCCGCCTCAAACCGGTCGTCGACAAGGTCTTTCCGCTGGCCGAGGTTCGGGCGGCCTATGAGCACCTCGCCTCGGGAGAACACGTCGGCAAGGTCTGTATCGAGATGTGAGGGCGCGGCCTTATTTCTCCGGCTCGCGCTCCTCGATCGGCCCGCCCTTCTGGCGCCACGCCTCGAAGCCGCCCTGGATGTGGCAGACCGGGGCCAGTCCCATGTCCTGGACGGTCTTCGTCGCCAGTGCCGAGCGCATGCCGCCGCCGCAAAAGAACACGAAGCGCTTGCCGGACTGGAAGATCTCCTTGGCGTAGGGGCTTTCGGGATCGACCCAGAACTCGAGCATGCCACGCGGCGCGTGGAGCGCATGCGGGACGGTTCCGTCGCGCCACAGCTCGCGCGGATCGCGGATGTCGACGAACACGGTGTCGCTTTTGTCGAGGTTCTTGATCGCCTTTTCGACGGGCCAGGTCTCGATCTCGGCTTCCGCCTCCGCGCACAACTGGGCGCTGGTCTTCTTGAGCGTCATGGTGATCGACCTCCCAAAAGCTATTCTGCGTCATCCCCGGTCAGCGCGGCCGCGACGAGCTTCTGCGCCTCGGGCGGCAAGTCGAGCGCGAGCGCCGCCTCATGGCCCGCCGGTGACATCTTGTCCCAGGTCTTGCGCACGATGTTGATAACCTTGGCGTCATCGTGCTGGCGGGAAAAGTCGAGAAAGTAATTCTCCAGGAACACTAGGCAAACCACGTCCTCGAGCAGTTGCGCTTCCGAATCCTGCTTGAGCCGGTGCTTGCGCAACAGCGCCTTGACCCGGGCGATGGTGGCCTTGTCGTAGCCGAGGTCCGCCAGGATCTCAGCCGCGAGATCGGCGTGAAAGTTCTTGAGATCGGTGCGCCAGCGCAAATAGCCGGTGCGATCCTTGGGGTAGTCGTCCCGTGGAATCGTCCAGCGGTGGATATGCTGGCAACGCGCGGCGAGCTTGAGGGCCTCCGCGGCTTCGGGCGCGAGCCGATCGAGCCATGCCGTCATCTGCCGGGCGTAGACAAGCTCCTTCGGCGCCCTCTCGCCGCCCTCAGTGATGGTATGGGGGTCCTCGGCGTTGGCGGCATCGAAGGCGGCGATGGCGCGGGCGAAGCGATCATCGTCCACCGCCACCTCGCGATCCGGCATTACCGGCCTTGCGCCTCGCGAATCGCCCGCCATATGCGGTCCGGCGTCGCCGGCATGTCGAAATGGTTCACGCCAACCTCCGAGAGCGCATCGATCACGGCGTTGATCACCGCGGGCGTGGAACCGACCGCGCCGGCCTCGCCCGCGCCCTTGATGCCGAACGCGTTGTTGCGGCACGGCACGCCCTTCCAGCTCGATGAGATGTCGGGTAAATCCATGGCATGCGGTATGGCGTAGTCCATGAAGGTGCCGGTGAGAAGCTGGCCCGATTCGCGGTCATAAACGGTCTGCTCCATCGCGGCCTGGCCGACGCCCTGGGCCACGCCGCCATGGACCTGGCCGGCCAATAGGAGCGGATTCACGACGGTGCCGAAATCGTCGACCACCGTGAACGCGATGATGTCGAGGGCGCCGGTGCCAGGATCGATTTCGACCTCGCAGATATGACAGCCATTGGGATAGGTGTTGGATTCAGGCACGTATTCGCCGGCGCCGGAGAGCGGCGCAACGCCACTGCCCGTGGCCTCGCGAATCGCCACGGCGGCTTCGAACAGGCTCACCCGGCGGTCGGTCCCGGCGACGGTGAACTGGCCCTCACTGAACTCGATATCGCTGGGCGCGGCCTCGAGCCGCTCGGCTGCGACCGCGCGGCCCTGCTCGATGATATCGTCGGCGGCCCCACGAATAGCGCCACCTCCCACGACCATCGAGCGTGAACCGCCGGTGACACCGCCTTCGGGAAGATCGTTGGTATCGCCCTCGTGCACCGTGATGGACTCGAAGGGGACGCCCAGAAAGTCGGTGATCAGCTGCGCGTAAGCGGTTTCGTGGCCCTGGCCCGTCGACTTGCCGCCGATCAGCAAAGTGACACGATCATCGGGCTCGATGCGCAGTACGGCGTTATCAGGCCCGGCCGCGGGGCCGGCGCGCGCTTCGATATAGTACGCCATGCCGATGCCGCGCAGCTTGCCGCGCGCCTGGGCCTCCGCGCGCCGTTCGGCAATGCTCGACCACCCGGCAATGCGCTGGGCCTCCTCGGTCGCTTGTGCGAAATTGCCGCTGTCGTAGGTATGCGCCATCTGGGTTTCATAGGGCATCGCCTCGGCGGGGATGTAATTCAAGAGCCGGAACGCAGCCGGGTCCATGCCCACCTCGCGCGCCGCCGTGTCGATCAGCCTTTCGATGAAATAGCAGCACTCCGCAGCGCCGACGCCGCGATAGGCATTGACCGGGACCGAGTTGGTCATCACCGCTCTCACTCGGGCATAGGCTGCGGGAATCGCGTAGACACCGGTCCTGAGGCCACCACCCGCCGAGGTCGCGGTGCCCGGGCCGTAATCGGTGAGATAAGCGCCCAAATTTGACAGGGTGTCCATCCTGAGCCCGATGGTCTTGTTGTTCTCGTCGAGCGCGAGTTCGGCCCGGGTGATCTTGTCACGGCCGTGCGAATCGCTCAGGAACGCGCTCGACCGGTCGCCCGTCCATTTCACCGGCCGGCCGATCTTCTCGGCCGCCCACATCACGATGACATACTCGGTATAAAGCGACGCCTTCATGCCGAAGCCCCCGCCCACGTCGGGCGTCACCACCCGGAAATTATCCCGCGGCGCATGAAAGATGATATCCGCTGCCGTGTCGCGCAGGGCGTGGGAGCCCTGGGTCTGGGCATAGAGGGTGTAGTTTCCGGCGTCGTCGTAGGCGCCGACGGCGGCGCGCGGCTCGATCGCGTTGACGACGATGCGGCCGTTGAGCACATCGAGGGTGACCACGCGTGCCGCCTTGGCAAACGCGTCCTCGGTGGCCTTCTCATCGCCGATTTCCCAATCGAGATAGACGTTGTCGGGCGCATCGTCCCGCACGCGTGGCGTGTCTTTTTGGATCGCGCGCTCGGTACCGATCGCGGCGGGAAGCACGCCGTAATCGATGGCGATCAATTCCGCGGCATCGCGGGCCTGATCCAGGGTTTCGGCAATGACCGCGGCGATCTCTTCGCCGACGAAGCGCACCCGGCCCTCAGCGAGTACCGGGTGGGGCGGAACGTAGCAGGGCGATCCATCCCGGTTCTTGGGCGTGACGCCGCAGGGCAACAGGCCAAGACCATCGGCCTTCGCGTCCTCGTTGGTGAGTACGCCAAGCACACCGGGGGCCGCCCGGGCCGCCTCGACGTCGAGGCGCGCGATCTCCGCATGAGCGTGCGGTGACCGGAGGATGAAGGCGTGAGCTTGGTTGGGCAGGTTCACGTCATCGGTATACTGCCCGGTTCCGGTAAGAAAGCGCTGATCCTCGATGCGCGTGACGGCTTGGCCCACCCCAAATTTCATGACCGGTCCTCTCCCTCGTGATGACGATTATTGTCGGCTCATCGCCCGCCAGATCCGTTCGGGCGTGGCCGGCGTGTCGATGTGAACGACGCCGAAGTTGGACAACGCATCGACGATGGCGTTGATCACCGCCGGTGTGGCACCGACGGTGCCACCCTCGCCAGCGCCTTTGACCCCGAGCGGGTTGGTGCGGCACGGGATCTCGTTCCACTTCGACCGGATGTCGGGGAAGGTATCTGCGCGCGGCATGCCATAGTCCATGAACGAGCCGGTCAGGAGCTGGCCCGAGTCGGGCTCGTAAACCGCATTCTCCATGAGTGCCTGACCCACGCCTTGCGCGATGCCGCCGTGCACCTGGCCGGCGAGAAGCAAAGGGTTGATCACTTGGCCGAAATCGTCCACCACCGTGTAAGCGACGATCTCGACGGCGCCGGTCTGTCCGTCGACCTCGACCTCGCAAATGTGGCAGCCATTGGGATACGACGCTTCCTCGGGCAGGCCCTCGCAGAAGGCATCGAGGGGGTTGCCCTCGCGTTCGTCCGATTTCTCGCGGGCCGCGGCGGCGACCTCGAACAGGCCCATGCGGCGATCGGTGCCGGCGACATGATAGGCGCCATCGGCGAACTCGATGTCGGCAGCAGCGGCCTCCAACAGATCGGCCGCCTCATCCCGGCCTTTCGCAATCACCTCTTCGGCGGTCCGTTTGAACGCGATTCCGCCCACCACCATCATGCGTGAATCAGCGGTGAGGCCGCCGGTGGCGAGGTCATTGGAATCGCCCTGGACAACCTCGATCTTGTCATAGGGAATGCCAAGCCGCTCGACCGCCATCTGGGCGAACACCGTTTCGTGGCCTTGGCCCGAATCCTTGCCGCTGATGGCGAGCGCGATCGTATTCTCGGCCGTGAACCGAATGGCGGTGCTCTCGACGCCAACTCCCGGGCCGCCTGACGCCTCGACGTAGTAAGCCATGCCAATCCCACGCAGCGTGCCGCGCGCACGCGCCGCCGAGCGCCGGGCGGGGAAGCCGTCCCACTCGGCAATGGCCCGCGCTTCATCCATGTTGGCGGCGAAATCACCGCTGTCGAAGGTCATGTCGAAAACATTGGTATAGGGCATGGCGTCGGTCGGGACGAGATTGCGCCGCCTGATCTCGGCGGGGTCGAGATCGAGCTCCTGCGCCGCCGCTTCGATCAGCCGCTCGATCATGAAAATCGCTTCCGCCGCACCGACTCCGCGGTAAGCCGTCACGGGGGTTGTATGGGTGAACACTCCCTTGACCGCCACATAGCCAGCCGGGATGGCATAGGCCCCGGAACGCATGCCCGCGCCGATGATGGTCGGCATGCCGGGCGAGGTCTCCTTGAGATAGGCCCCGAGATTGGCGACGAGATTGACGCGGAGACCCTGAATCCGTCCGCCGTCGTCGAACGCAAGCTCGGCGCGCGTGACGTGATCGCGACCCTGGATGTCGCCGACGAAGGACTGGCTGCGATCGGCCGTCCATTTGACCGCTCGGCCCGTCTTCCGTGATGCCCAGAGCACCAGCGCGTATTCGGGATAGAGCGCGGCCTTGATGCCGAAGCCGCCGCCCACATCGGGCGTTGTGATGCGGACCTTCTCGGGTGGGACGTGAAAGATGACGTCAGCGAGGATGTCGCGTAGCCGATGGACGCCTTGCGTGGTGGCATGGAGTGTCAAGGATTCGTCCGCTGCGTTAAAAACGCCGATCGCCGCGCGGGGTTCGATCGGAGCGCCCACCAGCCTGTTGTTGACAAGATCGAGCGACACCACATGCTCGGCGCGCTCGAACGCCGCATCGGTGGCGGCATGGTCGCCTTCCTCCCAGTCGATGCAAATGTTGCCGGGCGCACCCTCCCAAACTTCGGGCGCGTCAGCGGCCAGGGCGCCCATCGTATCGGTCACGGCAGGGAGCGGCCGGTAGTCCACCTCGATCAGCTCGGAGGCGTTGCGCGCTTGTGCAGGTGAATCCGCCACCACGAGGGCGACCAGATCGCCGACATGGCGTACCTCAGTCCGGCACAGCGCCGAATAGGGCGGCATATGGATCGTATTACCATCGCGATTCTTGGGTGCCCGGATGCAGGGCAGATCGCCGAGGCCGTCCGCCGCGATATCTGCACCGGTGAGCACGCACGCCACGCCCGGCGCGGCGGCAGCGGCGGCGGTGTCGATGGCAGCGATCTCGGCGTGGGCGTGCGGAGAGCGCAAGATGTGGGCATAAGCCTGACCGGGAATGTTGATGTCGTCGGTGTAGCGCCCGGCACCTGTGAGGAGCCGCTGGTCTTCCCTTCGCGTGACCGGCTGACCGATGCCGAATCGCGCCATTCGAGCCTCCCTGCTGCTCCGCGCCTGTTTGAAACGCGGTTTAGATGAGCCCACGCGCTGTGCCGGAAGCCGAGCTTTTTCAGGGGCATTGCGACCGGGCCAGCTTTCGCGTTATGGGGCATCCGGCCGCTTGCCGCAATGCCTAATGAGCGCGCATGGCGCGGGAGCGCGTTGGTGATCTGTTGCCGGGTTTCCCGCCCAGGCTGCGAGACGCCGGGTTAAGGTCGCGTTTTCAAGGGCTTACGGAACGATCTCGACTGCACTCTGTTTTTAGCTTGGCAGATGGGCTAGTGTCCCGCGGTTTGGCCGGGCGGGCCTGGCGAAATTGGCGCTTTTTTCCGTTGCGACAGGGATCGCAGTCACATGATGTTTGATCAGATGGCGATCTTTGCCATTTTGGCCGTGACGCTGGTGCTGTTCGTCTGGGGGCGCTGGCGCTATGACATCGTGGCGTTCGCGGCGTTGATCGCGACGGTCGCGTTCGGTCTCATTCCCGTGCCCGAGGCGTTTGGCGGATTCAGCCACCCGGCGACCATCACGGTGGCGCTTGTGCTCATCCTCAGCCGGGCGCTCTCCAACTCCGGTGCCATCGACCTCATGGCCAAATACCTGTCGCCGACGACGGAGGCGCGGCCGTCGCTGCACATTGCCTATTTCGGCAGCATCGGCGGCGCCCTGTCGGCCATCATGAACAATGTGGGCGCGCTCGCACTCCTCATGCCCATGGCGGTGCAGTCGGCGGCGCGGGCGAAGTTCTCACCGGCGATGCTCCTCATGCCGCTTTCGTTCGCCACCATTCTGGGCGGCCTCATCACATTGATCGGCACGCCTCCCAACATCATTGTCGCCCTTTATCGCGGCGATGCCCTCGGCGTCCCGTTCGCGATGTTCGATTTCACGCCGGTGGGCGCAACCGTCGCGATCATCGGCGTGGCCTTCGTCACGCTCGGCGGTTGGCGGCTCATTCCGGCGCAACGCCGGGCGCGCATTTCACCCGCGGAGCTGTTCGACATTGGAAACTACGTGACCGAAGCACGGGTGCCCGAGGGCTCCCAGGCCATCGGCCAGTCGATCCGCGAGCTCGAGGCGCTCACCGGCCAGTTGGACGCCGTCGTCGTCGGGCTGATCCGCAACGAGCGGCGCATCTTCGGCGCCATGCGCCAGGAACTCGTCGAGGTGAGCGACATCCTGGTCATCGAGGCCGGCCCCAGCGATATCGACAAGTTTCTCACCGCTTTGGGATTGGAGATGGTCGGCACAGAGGAAGCGCCGGAAGACATGCTGCGGTCCGAGGATGTCGCCCTGGTCGAAGCTGTGGTGCCGCCGCGTTCGCGGATCGAAAATCGCATCGTCGCCGATCTCCGCCTGCGGTCGCGCTTCGGCGTCAATCTCCTCGCCGTCTCCCGCCAGGGCCGCCCACTCCGGGATCGCCTGCGGGCGCTCCGCATCACGCGGGGTGACGTGCTGCTCCTGCAGGGCATCGCCGAGCGCCTGCCCGAGGTGATCTCCGAGCTCGGCTGTCTGCCGCTCGCCGAGCGCGGCCTGCAGGTCGGCAAGCGCCGGCAGGCAGGGCTTGCGGTGGTCATCTTCGCGGCGGCGATTGTTAGCGCGACATTGGGCCTGGCCTCGATTCAAGTGGCCTTTGCGGCGGCGGCGATCGCCATGGTGCTTCTGAACATCATCGCGCCACGGGAGATCTACGACAGCGTGGATTGGCCGGTGGTCATCCTGATCGGCGCGCTGATCCCGGTGGGCGGCGCACTCGAGACGACCGGCGCCACGCAGGTGATCGCGGCCGCGATGCTGAGCCTCGCCACCAGCCAGGCGCCCGTGCTGGCGCTCGCTCTGCTCATGATCGTCACCATGTTGATCACCAACATTCTCAACAACGCGGCGTCGGCCTTGGTGATGGCGCCGATCGGGCTCGGCCTGGCGCAGGAGCTCGCGGTCAGCCCGGACCCGTTTCTGATGGCTGTGGCGGTGGGCGCCTCATCGGCGTTCCTCACGCCGATCGGCCATCAGAACAACACCCTGATCCTCGGCCCAGGGGGTTACCACTTCGGCGATTATTGGCGCATGGGCCTGCCGCTCCAGGTGATCATCCTGGCTATCGCGATACCCATGATCCTTTGGGTGTGGCCGCTTTAGCCGAGGCGGTGCACAGCCTTACGCGGCACGCTCGTGCAAGCGCTGGGCGGCGAACGATACCGTTGCCGTGGTCCCACGCCCGGTTTCGCTGTCCAGCTCGATCTGGCCGTCGTGGAGCTCGACGAGCGAACGGGTGAGCGAGAGCCCAAGCCCGGTACCTTGGTATTTCCGGCTGAGCTTGCTGTCGACCTGGTAGAACGGGTCCATCACGCGGGCCAGGTCCGAGCGCGCGATGCCGACCCCGGTATCAGAGATGCTGATGACCAGGCCGCGCTCCTTGTCCGCGCTCACGGCGAGGGTGACGCGGCCCCCTTTGGGCGTGAATTTGACGGCGTTGGACAGCAAATTGAGCAAGATCTGTTTGAGCATCCGCTTGTCGGCCCGCAGCATGGGCAAATGATCGGGCACCCGGGCATCGAGAATGGCGCCGCTGGTTTGCGCCCGCCCGGACACCAGCGTCAAGCAGGAGGCGACGACCCGCGCCACATCGATATCCTCCTCGTGCAATTCGAGCCGGCCCGCCTCGATCTTTGAGAGATCGAGGATGTCGTTGATGAGCTCGAGCAGATGGGTGCCGCTCTGGTTGATGTCCTTCGCGTAGTCCAGATATTTGGGCGAGCCGATCTCGCCGTAGATCTGCCGTGAGAGGATCTCGGAAAAGCCGATGATGGCGTTGAGCGGAGTCCTGAGCTCGTGGATCATACTGGCGAGGAACTCGCTCTTCGTTCGGTTCGCAAGCTCCGCCTGCTCCATGGCGATGCGCCTCTCTTCCTCGGCCTGCTTGCGCTCCGTGACATCGATCGAAATCCCCATGGCGCCGTCGATCTCACCGTTGTCGTCATAGAGCGGCCGGTGATGGAACTCGAAGATATTACCCTTCAGTTCAGTCGTGCCGGTGAAGGCCTCGCCCGCGAGCACACGTTTCAAGTGCTCGACCAACGCAGGCTCGTGACGATTGAGATCGAAGGCGGAGCGGCCGATGAGGCGCTCGCGCTCAAGGCCAAGGAGCTTCAGGCCCTTGCCTTCGGCCAGCGTGATCGTGGCGTCGCGATCCACCGCACACAGGACGATCGGCGCGGTGTTGACCACGGTGGCAAGCCGCTCCTGGCTCTCCCGTAGCGCTTTCCCGGCCTGCTTGCGCTCGGTGATGTCCTGCATGGTGCCGCTCAGCCGGAGGGCCTTTCCCTCGCCATCGACCATCACCTGATTTCTCTCATACATGATGCGCTCTTCACCGCTCGGCAGTAGGACGCGGTATTCGACGCTTGAGGGATCCGACTGTTGCTGCACCTGGGCATCCGCCACCCTGATCATCTCCCGATCGTCCGGATGAACCTGCTCCAGGAAGGCTTCGAATGATGGCACAACGTCCTCCGGCAATAGCCGCAGAACTTGGTACATCCCGTCGGACCAATGTACCTTGTTGGCCTCGATGTCCCACTCCCAGCTGCCCAGTTGGGCGATGCGCTGCGCGTTGACGAGACGGGCCTCGCTGCGCTCAAGCTCCCGCTCGATGCGCTTGCGCTCCGTGATGTCCTGCGCGGTGCCGATCAGCCGGATGGCCTTCTCCCCGCCATCGACCTTCGCCTGGATTCTCTCGTAAATGTCGCGCTCCTCACCGCCGGGCAACACGATCCGGTACTCGTGGCTTATCAGCCCGTTGATTAAGTCGGCGCCGTCTGATTCTCTGGTTCCCTGGTTTGCAGGGGGATTTGCCGATGGCGATGGGACGGCAGAAGGATGGTCAGGGGGACCTGATGGTGAGCTGGTCGGAGATGCCGCGCTCTCCGGGTCATGTGTTTTATGACCGCTTGCAGTCGGTGCTGATCGAGGGCGGCTTCGACGCCTTTGCCGAGGCGAGCTGCCGGCCTTATTACGCGGCCCGGATGGGCGCGCCCTCGGTGCCGCCCGGGCGCTATTTCCAGATGCACCTGGTGGGCTACTTTGAGGGCATCGACAGCGAGCGCGGTCTGGAGTGGCGCTGCTCGGACTCGCTTTCGCTGCGGGCGTTCCTGCGACTGGGGAGCCGTGATCGGGTACCGGACCATTCCTGGCTGTCACGGAGCCGCACGCGCCTGCCCCATGAAGTCCACGCGGCGGTCTTCGACTGGGTTCTGGTGCTGATCGCCGAGGCGGGGCTGATCAAGGGCGAGCGCATCGGCGTCGATGCCTCGACCATGGAGGCCAACGCGGCGCTGCGGAACATCGTGCGGCGCGACAACGGCGAAGGCTACCGGGAGATGCTGGAGCGCCTGGCCCGGGAAAGCGGGGTCGAGACACCCACGGCCGAGGACCTGGCGCGTCTGGACCGGAAGCGCAAGGGCAAGAAGCTTTCCAACACGGATTGGGTTTCGAAGAGCGACCCCGAGGCCAAGATCACCAAGATGAAGGACGGCACGACGCATCTGGCCTACAAGCCCGAGCACGCGGTGGATCTGGACACCGGCGCGGTGGTGGCAGCCGAGCTGCACCCGGCCGATGAGGGCGACACCACGACGCTTTCCAAGACCCTGGCGAAGGCCGAGGCAAACCTCGAGGCGGTGGATGCGGCACCGACATCGGAGGACCCGGCCGAATGCGTCGCCGACAAAGGTTATCACTCACGGGCAGTCTTGAGGGCTCTGAACGACAGTCCCTGGAAGACCCGGATCGCGGCGCCCAAGCAGACCGGCTTTTCGCGCTGGCACGGTGATGAGGCGGCGCGGCGCGCGGTCACCAATAACCGTGCGCGGCTCAAGTCCGGGGTCGCCCGCGAGGCCTTCAAGCTGCGCGCCGAGATCGTCGAGCGCTGCTTTGCCCACAACCTCGATCGTGGCGGCATGCGACGAACCTGGCTGCGCGGGCGAGAGAATGTGCACAAGCGATACCTGCTCCACGTCGCCGGCCACAATCTATCGTTACTGATGCGCCAGCTCATCGGCGCCGGCACCCCGCGGGAGGCCGTGGCGGGCGGATATGGCGGTATTTTCGTTCTGCTCACGCCCACCGGGGCCATGCTGGTGGCACGGGGGGGCTCGCAAAGCGGCCAGACGGCTTTCGCCGCCGCATTCCTCATCTGGGAGTGAGAGCCGGAAAAAGCCACTTAATCAACGGGCTGCTATCGGATCCCATTGCCGGGCCGCCTGGGCAATTATCTTCTCGACCGTCGCACGGTCATGGGGATGCACCAATTCGAGAAAAGTTTCTGTTGACGGCTCCACCTCGTCCGGGTGCAGACCGAGAATCTGATAGATGCCCTCCGACCAGTATTGCTCGTCGGCCTCGATGTCCCACTCCCAGTTACCGAGCTCCGCGATGCGCTGGGCGTTGACGAGACGGGCCTCGCTGCGCACAAGCTGCTGCTCGGCGCGCTTGCGCTCGGTGAGATCGATGATGACGGCAACGCTCTGAACATCGTCTTCACTCTCGAAAAAGGCCGAAAGCAGCGTATCGACAGTTTTCCCGCTCATCGTGACGTAAGTGTAGGGCAACTCAGAAGAGCCGCGTTCCTCCAGAAATTTCGGGAAATTGACTGTGTCGGCGAGGGCGCGAGAATGGGGAGTCAGAAAATCGGTCGATTTCCGGCCGATGACCTCGTCGCGCCGGTAGCCCAGGGTTTGAAGCCACGCTTCGTTCACCCGGGTCAGACGGCGGTCACGGTCGAGCGTGTGCATCATGACCGGGGCATTTTCGTAGAGGGAGCGGTAGGCCTCCTCGCTGGCCCGCAGCGCTTCCTCGGCGACCTTGCGCTCGGTGATGTCTTGGTTAGTGCCAATCACGCGCAAGGGTGCCCCTGATGCGCTATCGAATTCCACTTGACCTTGCCCCGCGATAATCCTCTCAGAACCGTCTCCGAGGACGATTCGAAATTCTGGAGCATAGGGTGCATCATTATGTAGCGCGTCATTGAGCGCTTGCTTCACGCCGTCTCGGTCGTCCGGATGCACAATCCGAATGAATGTCTCAAAAGAAGCGTCGAATTCCTGCGGGTCTATGCCGAAGATGGGTCGTGTCCCAGGACGTGGTGTAGGAGTTGTTGGAGCCTCTGTTAGCTGTGGGTAGGCGGCTTGCCGTAGCGACCGCCGAGAGTCTGGCGTAGGCAAGCCGGCTATCCACAGCGGAGGCCATCGCGGTTCCGGTTCAGGGTTGGGCTAGTGCAAACCAACCTGACCCGAAGGAGAACCACGATGACCCAGGACATGATGACCCTGCGCGCTTTTGGAGAAGAGCTCCGATGCCGATCTGCTTCGCGAGATGATCGGCTTCACGGCCGAGCGGCTGATGGCACTGGAGGTTGAGGGCCTGACCGGCGCCGGGCACGGCGAGCGCTCGGCGGATCGTATCACCCACCGCAACGGCTACCGCGACCGGTCCTGGGAGACGCGGGCCGGCACGGTGGAGCTGAAGATCCCGAAGCTGAGGAAGGGAAGCTACTTCCCGGGCTTCCTGGAGCCGCGGCGGATGGCCGAGAAGGCGCTGGCTGCGGTGATCCAGGAGGCCCACATCCAGGGGGTGTCGACCCGCTCGGTCGACGATCTGGTTCAGGCGATGGGGATGTCGGGCGCCTCCAAGAGCCAGGTCTCCAGGCTGTGCGGCGAGATCGACGATAAGGTCAACGGCTTCCTCGATCGACCGCTGGAGGGCGACTGGCCCTATCTGTGGCTCGACGCCACCTACGTGAAGGTGCGCCAGACCGGACGCATCGTCTCGGTCGCGGTGACCGTGGCTGTGGCCGTCAAGGACCAAGGCCGCCGCGAGGTCCTGGGCGTGGCGATCGGCGCGTCGGAGGCCGAGACCTTCTGGACCGAGTTCCTGCGCTCGCTGGCCCGGCGCGGGCTGCGCGGCGTGAAGCTGGTGATCTCCGACGACCACAAGGGCCTGAAGGCCGCCGCGACCCGGATCCTCGGCGCCACCTGGCAGCGCTGCCGCGTGCACTTCGCCCGCAACCTGCTGGCCCATGCCGGCCGCCAGGGCCGGCGCGTCGTCTCCGCCTTCGTCGCCACCGCCTTCGCCCAGGAGGACGCCGACAGCGCGAAGGCCCAGTGGCGTCAGGTCGCCTACCAGCTCAGGCCCAAGGTGCCCAAGCTGGCAGTTCTCATGGACGAAGCCGAGCACGACGTCCTCGCCTACATAGACTTTCCCCAAGGAGCACCGCCAGAAATTGCACTCCACAAACCCGATCGAACGGCTCCATGCCGAGGTCAAGCGCCGCACCAACGTCGTCGGCATCTTTCCCAACGAAGCCGCCATCACACGGCTCGTCGGCGCTATCCTTCTCGAGCAGAACGATGAGTGGGCCGTCTCAAGGAGATACATGACGCTGGAATCAATCGCTCCGCTGAGCGATGGTGTCCCCATCACGCTGCCCACCGTGGCAGCCTGAACGTCCCGGCCCTACCCGCCGGGAGCCGCGTAGAGCGCAACGCTCTTACACCACGCGCCGGGACACGATCCGAAGATGCGAAAATTCTCGTCTGACCAGTAGATCTCGTTGTTTGTGACATCCCACTCATATGCTTCCGATTCTTGCGATTTGTTGTGCCGTCCCTAGCATAGATTCACTACGCTGCAGCTTCTCCTCTGCCCGTCTACGCTCGGTGATATCAGTGACCGTCCCACGGTAGCCACGGAAGCCGCCGTTCTCGTCGAAGACCGGCTGGCCACTCACGCGCCGATAGCGGAGTTCGCCTGTTTGATCCCGATAGGCGTGCTCGAAGTTGCGGTAAGGCTTATGCGCTTCGAGGGTCGCCTGGTGATCCTGCCAGTTCTTGTCGTGTTTCAGATCGGCCGCGAAAAGCTCCCAAGGGGTTTTGCCATGCTCGTGCTGAGCAGGGACCGTATCGATCCCGCCTGAGACGTCATCGAGATAGGAGATGCGGGAATTTTCATCCATCTCCCAGAAGCGGTCCGCCGCCGATTCGGCGAAGTCCCGGAAACGCTGTTCGCTCTTCCGTAGCGCCTCCTCGGCCCACCTGCGTTCCGTGATGTCGCGCGAAAAGACGACAAAATACTCCTCCCCGCGAAACGCCAAATAGTTGATCGATAGCTCGACCGGGATAATGAGCCCATTGCGCGCACGGTGGCGGGCTTCAAAGGTTTCGAATCCCTTCGTCTTGCCTGTCTCCCACCTTTTTGGCCAGCTGGCGGCACTGATATCGACGTTGATATCGGACACAGACATCGCCAATAGCCCATGACGGGAGTAACCGAGCATGCGGCACGCGGCGTCATTGACATCTGAGAAACTGCCATCTCGTCGGATCCAGAAGATCGGGTCGCCGGAATGATCGATGGCAAACTGGGTGAGCTCCAGCGTCTCGTCCGCCTCCTTGAGCTCGGCCGTACGCTCCTCGACGCGGATTTCCAGCTCGTCGCGGGCGCGGCGCAGCTCTTCCTCAGCGTAGCACCGCTCGGTGACCTCCTGCTCCAGCCGCGCGTTGGTTTCCAGTAGAGTTTTTTTGCCGCTCTCCAGCTCACCGTACTGCCGCTTGAGCACGCGGCCGGCCCGCCACACGATCAGAAGAAGCACGCCGTACACCGCGCCAAACAGCAGAATGATGCCGCCCAGCAATATGGCGGTCATCTCTTGGACGTGCGCAACAAGCGGCGTGACATCCGTGTAGAGTTCGAAAACCCCTTCGATTCGCCCATCGTCTCCACGTTGGCAGATAGCTCTCCACGAGTTCGCGCTGCACGTTGATCACCCCTTCGAACGCGTTGAAAGTGCCTCGTTCTATCAATTTGCTGGCCGGCATTCCCTGCCGTGCGGCCGCTACGAATCCGGGGTTGCCACTCTTGCTCTTCGCCGATCTCGGCAATTTCGGGGGAATAGACCGTGAGCCCTTCGAGATCGTAGATCTTGACCTTGAGAACGGGGAGTTCGTCCGCCAGTCTTCGTAACGTTTCATGCAGCTCCCGCGTTTCGTCGCGCGCCCGCAATTCATCGCCGTCGAGCGCCCCGACCGAGGCCACAAAGGGCGCGTAGCGCAGCCAGATGGCATTGGCGAACGAGCGCGCTAATGTTTCGTTTTTGCGCTCGGTGATGTCGACGAGGTCATCGACCGCGTGTTCACGGTAGAAGAAGACCAGAATGATGGCGACGACGACCAAGGTGATGGTGCTGGTCAGCGAGAAATAACGCAGCAATCTGAACATGGGGTCGTCCTCCCTGGCCCGGTGCCGTTTCTACCCTTGGAACTGGCCGCGAGCTCATGGATCGCCGGCCGGGCGAGTGCTCAACGGTTACGGGTGGGGTGGCGCAGCAGAACCGCCAAGCAAAATCGCAGCACGACCGGCGGTTGCCGCCGATGCGCAACCTGAGACCTGAATTCCGGTGAAACTCACGGGCCTCCTCCCCTGGCCGGTCGTAGCATTGACGCCGACTCACGTTGTCTAGAAACGAAATTACCGAGCGGAGGTTAACGAAAGGTTAACGAAAAAGGGCCGGTTTCCAGCCGGGAGAGGGACGGTTATAAACATAGGTTAATCACCCTGCAACCGTACCGGGAGGCTCATCAATGACCGATATCCTCGCCGGGCTTCGCATCGTCGAGGGCTCGGCCTTCGTCGCGGTGCCAAGTGCCGGCATGACGCTCGCGCAACTCGGCGCCGATGTCATTCGCTTCGACCCCATCGGCGGCGGCATCGATTACCACCGCTGGCCGGTGACGCGCGAGGGCCGAAGCCTCTACTGGCCCAGCCTGAACAAGGGCAAGCGCTCGATCGCGATCGATATCCGCCGGCCCGAGGGCCACGAGCTGGTGAAGCGGTTGATCTCGGCGCCGGGGCCCGAGGCGGGTATTTTCGTGACCAATTTCCCCGCCACCGGCTGGCTCGCCTATGACGAGCTCAAGCCCGCGCGGCCCGATCTCATCATGGTCAACCTCACCGGCAACCGGGACGGCACCTCGGAGGTGGATTACACCGTCAACTGCGCCACCGGGCTTCCGTTCATCACCGGCCCCGCGAGTCACGACCAGCCGGTCAACCACGTGCTGGCGGCGTGGGACCTGCTGGCCGGCCAGACCATCGCGCTCGGCATTCTTGCCGCCGAACGCCACCGCCGTTTGACGGGCGAGGGTCAGCTGGTTCGCCTCGCGCTCTCCGACGTGGCGTTCGCCACCATGGCCAATCTCGCGTTCATCGCGGAAGCGCAAATCAACGGGCAGGGCCGCCCGGGCTTGGGCAACGTTCTCTTCGGCGCGTTCGGCCGTGATTTCACCACCAAGGACGATCGCCGCGTGATGATCTTGGCGATCACCAAACGCCAGTGGAACGCACTCGTCACGGTGACCGGACTGGCCGGGAGCGTCGCGGCGCTGGAGCGCGAGCAGGGCGTCGATCTGAGTGTGGAGAGCGAGCGCTTCAAGTTGCATGATGCCATTGTCAACCTCATCGAACCCTGGTGTGGTGCGCGAACCCTGGCCGAGATCGAACGCGCTTTCGACAGCACCGGCGTGTGCTGGGGGCCCTACCGCACGATCGATCAAATGATTGCCGAGGATGCCCGCTGCTCGACCGCGAACCCGATGTTCGCCGAGATCGAGCAGCCCGGCATCGGGCTCACCCTCGTGCCCGGTGCGCCGCTGGAGTTCGGTGCGACACCTCGTTTCGCGCCGTCGCCCGGGCCGCGGCTCGGCCAGCACACCGACGAAGTCCTGGGCGAGCTCCTGGGCCTGAGCAGCGGTGAGATTGGCGCGTTGCACGACGCCGGCATCGTCGCCGGGGCGGAGGGCGCGTGAACGCCTGTGGAATTGCGGTGCCGGGCCGATATCCCTACACTTGATCGGAGCCCGCCCGAGAGACCCAACCGGGACGGACCCGATAGGAGGATACCATGGTCGTGACGGACACCCTGGCCGAGGACGCACCGGAGGCAGCACAGGCCAGCGGCAATAGCGCTCGGTTCGGGCCGACGCGCGCGCCGCTCCAACGGGCGCGTCACCTGCCGCCCCACATCTACGATTCGCCCGAGCTGTTTCAGCGGGAAAAAGAAGAGATCTTCATGAAGGATTGGTTGTGCGTCGCCCGCGTCGAGGAGATCGAGAGCCCGGGCGATTACATGACCCGCCGCATCATCGACGAGCCGATCATCCTCGCGCGTAACGAGAGGGGCGAGATCAACGCCTTCGCCAATGTGTGCCGCCATCGCGGCGTCGAGGTGGCCTCGGGCGGGGGCAACCTGAAGGAATTCTCGTGCCCCTATCACGGCTGGACCTATGACCTCGACGGCCGGCTTGTGGGTGCGCCCTACATGAAGGAGGCCCAAGGCTTCGATCCCCGCTCCTGCCGCTTGAAGCCGCTTCGCTGCGATGTCTGGGCGGGCTGGGTATTCGTCAATTTCGATACTGACGCCGCGCCGCTCTCCTCCTTCGTCGCCCGTTACGACCAATCCTTCGGCCTGCTCCGCCAGCAGGATTGCCGGCTCGGCGACAAGTTCATCCGCGACGTGGATTGCAACTGGAAATTCGTCAACGAGAACCTGCAGGACGTCTATCACTTTCAGACCCTGCACGCGGGCTCGTTCGGCGAATACGTGACGGCGGATTCGTTCGCCTACGATCTCGACGAGCAGACCGGCGGCGTCGCCGCCTTCTATCCCGCCGCGCCAACGACGACGGATGGCAAGACCCGTTTCGGCAAGATACCCTGGCTCGAGGACCATCCCATGAGCTTCGCCCGCATGGGATATCTCGTTCCGACGATGAACATCTTCGCCCGTATTGACACCGTGGTCGCGGCGGTGATCTGGCCGCTGGCGCCGGGCAAGACCCGCATGGAGTGGCATTCGCTCTTCCCGGCGGCGTGGCACGAGCAACCCGACTTCGCCGACAAGGTCAAGCCCTACCACGATCTGCTCACCATGGTCGTGGCGGAAGATCAGGACATGGTGGCGAGCCTGCAGCGCAACATGGGCGCGCGGCGGTTCGAGCCGGGCCCGATGTCGCTTTACGAGACCACCGTCTACAACATCATCAACGGCTATTTGGATAGGATGTTCGGCGCCGCGTGAGGGAGCTGCGGCCGCGGCGCCCTCTGCTCGATGCGAAAAAAGAACCCCGGGGCCTGGGCCCCGGGGTTTATCGTTACGCAGTTACGATGTGACTGACTCGATTAATCGAGCGTGAAGATCGGCTTCCAGCCCGGCGGGGCCAAAGCCGCAGCCCGATCCCAAGTCTTCATCGCCTCGGCGGTCAACATCGAGAAGCCGGGCGATGCGTCGAGCGGTTGATCCGTCCGGCCCTCGAGGGCGTGGACGGTCTGCGCCACGCAAAGCCGCATCCACTTCACGGTGGGCTCCAGCACCGTCCCCAACACCGAGCCGTTCTCGATGCCAGCCTCGACGCCCGGCGTGACGTAGAACGCGATCAGCTTGATCTGATCCTGCAGGTCGAGCTCGCGCAGGTACTGGACGGCGACCTCGATCCCGGATTTCTCACCTGAGAGTTACCCGGATTCTGAATATCTATTGGAACCAGGCGTTTAGAGGGATTTTCAGGGACCGTTAAAAATACACGGTGTTTTTCGGATCAGCGCCGTTTCCTGTCCGGCGGCGGGAGGGTTTGCACGGCTTTGGCGAGCCATCGCAAGGCGCCCGGCGTCGCCGACCAGTTCTCCCTGTTTTGCAGCACATAGACGACGGCTTCTTCGTGTGAGCCCAGCGTGTAGTGATCCTCCGGGTATTCGGGGACCGGCGTGGCGCCGGTCAACAGGGCGGGGACGTGAGGGTTGCACTTCCAGGCGGCCGCCAAGGCGGCGTGCGCCCCGCTCTCGTCGCCCTTGCGCAAGGCCAGCAGGGTCCTGGCGTAGGCCCAGTCCGCGAAGACATCGTCATCGTAAGTGGCGAGCAGTTCCTCCAGGGCGCCGTGATCGCCGGCGGCGAGCAGCCACGACGCCAGGCCGTGGCGCAGGCCCTGATTGTCATTCGGGTTGAGGCGTAGCATCTCCCGGTAATGATCGATCGCAGCCGTGCGCTCGCCCTCCTGCCACAGGCATTCGGCGAGACCGGCGCGGGCGCGCATGTAGGGGCGGGTCTCCAGGATGACCCAGAAGTGGCCGGCATCGCGCTCGAAGGCTTGCCGCCCAAGCGCCCATTCCCCGGCAGCGACGCCGGCCTGGTAATGGCGCCGCGCCTCGGCGAGGGTCTTCGCCTCCTCCTCGGCCAGCAGAACATGGGCGTCGGCGCAGAGATCGGAGATCTCCAGCGCCCTTTTGGCCAGCCCGATACGCTTGCCCGGCGTCTCCGCCTCCCAGGCGTCATAGATGAGATCCCGGGCGCGCGCCAACGCCTCCTCTTCCCCGCCGGCGGGACCGTCCGGCGACATCCCACCAGCGAGCTTGGCCATCGTCCTCTCCATGGCGCGCCGGTCGGGCACCGGCGGCAAGGGCGGCGCGGCGGCCTTTTGCCCGCGCCCCGCGGACGCATTCTTCTTGTTCTTATGGCGGTTCTTGCTGACCGGCACGGCATCCTCGGACAATCGACGGGCAACCCCAGCAGGATAACAGAAGACGCCGCGAGGCCGTCAACGGGGCTCGCGGCAGGACCGGCAAAGCCGCAATATACGGTGCCTGAGCAACGATCGGCGAGGAGGAACGGATGCGCTTTTCGGATTTCGGCAAACGGGTGGTGTTCGCCGCCTTCGACGGCGGCGAGATCACCACCGACGCCGGCGTCCTGCTGTTGCGCGAGCGGGCGCACCGGATACGCCTGTTCGAACGCATGGCGGCCTGCTTCACCGACCGGCGCGACCCCGCCAGGGCGGTCCACACGCTCCCCGCTCTCCTGGCCCAGCGGGTCGCGGGCATCGCCCTGGGTTACGAAGACATCAACGATCACGACGCCTTGCGCCACGACCCGGCGTGCAAGCTCCTCGCCGGCTGTGACGGCGAACCGGTCCCGGCCGGCGGCAAGGCTCCGCCAGCACTGGCCGGCAAGTCGACGCTGAACCGCGTCGAGCACGCCTGGAATACCGGCGATCGCCGATACCATCAGATCTCCGCCAACCTCAAGAAGCTTTCCAACCTGTTCGTCACCCTGTTTCTCGACGCCCACCAGACACCGCCCGCGCGCATCACCCTCGATATCGACGCCACCGACGTGGAAACCCACGGGCGCCAGGAGAACGCCTTCTTCCACGGCTATTACGAACACCGCTGCTTCCTGCCGCTCTATGTCTTCTGCGGCCGCCATCTCCTGCTCGCCCAGCTCCGGCCGGCCAACATCGACGGCGCCAGGGGCGCGCGCAACCAGATCCGCCGCATCGTCCGGATGATCCGCGAGCGCTGGCCCAACGTCGACATCCTGGTGCGCGCGGACAGCGGCTTCGCACGCGAGAACCTGATGCGCTGGTGCGAGGGCAACGCCGTGGACTACGTCTTCGGCCTGGCGCGCAACGAGGTCCTGCTCAAGAAAACCCGCCGGACCCGCGGCAAGGCCGCCATGGCCATGATCGAAACCGGCCAGCCGGTCCGCGCCTACGGCGATTTCCACCACATGACCAAGTCCGGATCCTGGGCCCGGCCCCGGCGCGTCATCGCCAAGGTCGAGCACAGGCCCGGACACCAACAGCGCTGCCGCTTCCTCGTCACCTCCCTCGACCGCCATCAAGTCCCGCCCGGGGAACTCTACGAAGACATCTACTGCCCGCGCGGCGACATGGAAAACCGCATCAAGGACTGCCAGCTCGACCTGTTCGCCAACCGCATGAGCGCGCACACCTACAAGGCCAACCAATTGCGCCTGATCTTCGCCGCCTTCGCCTACGTCCTCATCTACGGTATCCGCCGCGTCGCCTTGAAAAACACCGCCCTGGCCAACGCCGCTCCCTCAACCATCCGTCTCAAGCTGCTCAAGATCGGCGCCAGGGTCGTCAACTCCGTACGGCGCATCAAACTCTCCCTACCCGACGCTTGTCCCAACAAAACCCTGTTCTTTACGGCACACGCCGCTCTGGCGCCCCCATAATCCCAACTCATCGGCGGCAATCGAGATAAAGGCACGGCGCCTCCCGGAGGCGAAACTCTCCTCATGCCCGAAATCAACGAAAATCTATCATTCCCGGACCCAGCCACACCATCCCGCCCACTCTATCCCGCCAAAAAAACAACCCCGGCCCGCGGGCACTCAGATCAGCCCAACGGAGCGCAAATCCAACGCCTAAAAAACGCTCGTGAGATATCCGGGTCGATGGCGGGCGCGCCGCCCAGGATGTAATCGAGGCCGTCATAGGTCTGCACCGCGTCCTCGACCAGCTTGAGCTGCTGCGGCTTGCCGCTGTCGCCATACATGGTCTTGAGGAGCTTGATGTTGGTGCCTGCGGTCTCCTTCTTAAGCGCGGTCGTCGGCGTCTCTACCCAGCTCACGCCGGGCGGGCCGGGCAGCCACACCACCTTGATCTCTTCCGTGGGGTGCTCACTCTTGAGCCAATCGGCGATCTCCTTGCCGGACTCGTAGTACGAGATCACCGAGCGGGCATCGACCTCGGTGTGGACCCCGATGCCGCAGTCGTGAACCTTGACGCCCTGGCCGCGGACCTGGTCGGTGATCGGCCTCAGGCCGTCCGCCGACAGTGCGAAGAGCATGATGCCGTCGGCGCCCTGGGCCGCGCAGTCCTCCATCTGGCTGATCTGGTTCTGGACGTTACCGTAGCCGCCGGCTTCCAGAATCGTGAGCTTCGCGCCCAAGCGCTTGGCCTCCTGGTAGGCGCCGTAGGAGGTCGCGAGGTAGTAGGGGTCCTTGACGTGCGGGAACAGCACGCAAAGGTTCCACTTTTTCGTGACCTCGCTCGAATCCATCGCCTTCCAGGTGACCCACTTCGTGCCAGACTTGGGCACGTTGACTTCGTCGTTCCAGGCGAACTGTGGCTCGGTGACCAGCACATCCATTTCCCAGCCATCGCCCGCAGTCGCAGGTGTCGCGCTCATCGCGAACGCGATCGCGACCAGGCCGAACGCGAAACCGGTCAAGTAGGTTTTCAGCTTGCGCACTGTGAATCCTCCCATTTATCAAAGCACTCTATCCGGTGCCCTATTTAAGGGGCGAGACCGGAGCATAGCTCTACACCAATGCCCATCCGCGACACGCGCTCCGGACCGGTTGCCAGCGGCATGCGATTGGGCCAGACTCGTGAGTCGCCGGGCGCCGCCGCGGAAGGCCGGCTGGCCTGGACAAGATCGGGAGGAGAGCATGAGTGAAGCCGCCATCGCCCAAACGCCGGGCCACGCCATCACGTTGACCACGGATGATGGGCACGAATTGACCGCCTATGAAGCCAGGCCGGAAGGCGCGATCAAGGGCCGCGTCATCGTGATTCAGGAGATCTACGGCCTCAATCATTACATTCGCAATGTGTGCGAGCGCTTCGCGGCCGAGGGCTTCCACACCGTTGCGCCGGCGCTTTACGACCGCATCGAACGCGGCGCCGAGCCGGCCTACGACGAGGACGGTACCAACAAGGGCGTGGCCTTGCGGGCCGCTCTCGATTGGGATAAATCGCTGCTCGACGTCAAGGTCTGCGCCGATCATCTCGGCCTGCCGGTGGGCATCGTCGGTTATTGCTTCGGCGGCATCATCGCCTGGCTCGCGGCATGCCGCCTCGACATGGCCTGCGCCTCGAGCCTGTACGGCGTTGGCATCGGCGAGCTCATGAACGATAAGCCCAAATGCCCGGTCCAGTTCCATTTCGGCCGAACCGACGAATACATCCCGATGGACGAGGTCGAGAAGGTGCGCACCAGCCACCCCGAAATCGACACGTTCATTTACGAAACGGGCCACGGCTTTGCCTGCGACGAGCGGCCCGATGAGTTCGACGCCGAAGCCGAGGCGGTGTCGCGCAAGCGCACCTTGGAGTTGTTCGCAGCGAATCTGAGTTGACGGGGAACGGCGCACCACGAGCCAAATGTGAGAGCGAACATGGCGCTCACGGACATGACCATCCAAACGGCGGCGGGCCCCACGGCCCTCGGCGCCGGCCTCGATCAGACCCGCGCCGATATCCACAAGGCCACGCATTTGCCGGGCTATATCTATTCCGCGCCGGAAATTCTCGAGCTCGAGAAGGAAAAGCTGTTCATGCGGGACTGGCTCTGCATGGCGCGCGCCGAGGAGATCGAGAACCCCGGCGATTACATGACCTCCCGGGTGCTCGGCGAGCCGATGATCATCGCCCGCAACGAAAAGGGCGAGATCAACGCCTTCGCCAACGTGTGCCGTCACCGTGGGGTCGAAGTGGCGAGCGGCGCCGGCAATCTCAACGAGTTCTCGTGCCCCTATCACGGTTGGACCTACGATCTTGAAGGCAAGCTCGTGGGTGCGCCTTACATGAAGGAAGCCGAGGGTTTCGATCCGAAATCGTGCCGCTTGAGCCGGCTCAAGTCGGACCAATGGGCCGGTTGGATCTTCGTCACTTTCAATGACGAAGCCGAGCCCTTGCGCGAGTTCATCGCCGATTACATCGAGGCTTTCGACTTCATCCGCCAAGAAGACCTGCGTCTGGCGGACAAGATGGTCGTGTATCTGAACTGCAACTGGAAGTTTGTCTCCGAGAACGTGATGGACCTCTACCACGTCTACGCCATCCATCTGCCGACCTTCGGCGGCGCCATCGATATTGAGGCTTTTCCTTTTCATCTAAGGGAGCGGGGCGGCTTTAAGTCGATCTACGATGCCGCGCCGATGGTCGAGGGCGGGAAGCCCGTGATGAATCGCATCGCGTGGCTGGCGGAGCGCGGCGATGCGTTCTCCGCGACCGGCTTCGCGCAACCCAATCTGCACATGTTCGCCCGCGTCGATCAGATCGTGCCGATGGTGTCCTGGCCGTTGACGCCGACGACCACGCGCCTGGTGATCTATCACATGTTCGGCCCGGAAAATTTCGATGATCCGGACTTCGAGGCCAAGGTCAGGAAGTATCACGACTTCATGGTCCAGGTGGTCGACGAAGACACGGAGATGATCGAATCGCTCCAGCGGGGGGCCCAATCCAAGCTGTTCAAGCCGGGACCCATGTCCGCCATGGAGAAGGGCATCCACAACATGATCAACGGCTATCTCGAGCGCCTGTTCGACGACTAGGCGCGCGGCGGGGCAGACCACCGGCAGAGTGTGCGCCGGCGCCCCTGTGCGATCCGGCTTCAGCGACCTCTGGTCAGGAAGTTCGGAGTTGGTGACGGTGGCCCGGGGCGCTAGCCTGCCGGGATCGGCGGCCGTCTGCGGAAGGGAAAGGTGCGTCAGTCATGCCAGGTATTGAAAAGGCGAACGGTCGGCGGCCGGCCGGATTGTCGCATCTGCTTCTGCCCACCCTCAGCGCTGCCGCCCAACCCAAGCCCGAGGAGCTCGACTTCGATCTCGAAGCCGCGCTCGCCGCTGTCGTCCCTTTGACGTCCCAGGTTCCAGAGGATGCCTTCACCGCGCCGTTCCTCGGGACCGACCGCGAGGGTAGCGGCGTTGTCATCGACGAGCAGGGCCTCGTGCTGACCATCGGCTACCTGATCGTCGAGGCCGAGACCGTGAATATCATTACCGCCGAGGACACCATCACGACCGCCGACGTGGTGGCCTACGATTACGACAGCGGGTTCGGCTTGCTCCGGGCGTTCGAGCCGCCCGAAGTGAAACCGCTCACGCTCGGCAGCTCTCAGTCGCTCGCCGCCGAGGACTCGGTCATCATCGCGGCCCGGGGCGGCCTCGGACAGACAATCGAAGGTCGGGTCGCCGCCAAGCGCGAATTCGCGGGCTACTGGGAATATCTGCTCGACGAAGCCATCTTCACCACGCCGCCCCACCCCAATTGGAGCGGCGCTGCGCTGCTCGGCGGCGACGGTGCGCTCCTCGGTATCGGCTCGCTGTTTCTCGAAGATGTGGGTCGGGGGTCGGCTAACAAGCCGGGCAACATGTTCGTCCCCATCGATCTCTTGAAATCCGTCCTGCCCGAGATGCTGGCGACGGGGCGCACCGGCTCGGCGCGGCGGCCCTGGCTCGGCGTGTTCACCACCGATTTACATGGTCAGATGGTGGTGTCAGGCCTCGCGCCCGAGGGGCCGGCGGAGCGCGCCGGCATGCAGCCCGGCGACATCGTGATTCGCGTGGGTGGCGAGCAGGTTTCGGATATCGCGGATATGTATCGCCGCATCTGGTCGATCGGGTCCGCCGGTGTCGATGTCCCTTTGACCGTCCTGCGTGAGGGGACGGCCTTCGACCTGGTGGTGCACTCGACCGATCGCGACAAGCTCCTGAAACAGCCGCCCCGCCAGTAGCTCAAGCGCGGGCCGAGCGACCGCTCGCGCGCAATCCACCTTCGCCGTGAGAGAGGTTCGAGCGGGTCTTAGGAGCCGACCGTCCAAGTCGGACCGGAGCGCAATATCTTGTTGAGGTCGCCGGTCGTTTGGGCTTGCGCCAACTCGATCTGCTCATTGATGGCGCGCTCGTAGGTCGACGCGGGGTCGCAATACAACACGCCGAGCGCCATTGGAAACGCTGGCGGCTCCATGGCGGCCAACATGCCGGCGAGCGTGCTGCTGGTCTCGTCGTGGACGAGCAGATCGGCCTCGCTCACGCCGTTGTCGCCGAGGGTGACGAGCTCGAGTTCCAGGGCGCCGGGCTTGAGCCTGATCCCCCGCGTCCCGTCCGCACCGAAGATCAGCGGTTGGCCGTGTTCGACGTGGATCTGGGCATCGGCGGCCACCTCCTTTGCGATGAAATCGTCGAACACACCATCGTTATAGACGATGCAGTTCTGGAAGATTTCGACGAACGAGGCGCCCTGATGCGCGTGGGCGCGGGCGAAGAGGTCGGGCAACAGCTTTTGCTGCGTATCGACGCCACGGGCGATGAAGCGTGCACCGGCGCCGAGCGCGAAGGCGACCGGCGAGACCGGGTTGTCGAGAGAGCCCGTGGGTGCCGAAGGCGAGCGCGTGCCGACGCGCGAGGTCGGCGAGTGCTGGCCTTTAGTGAGGCCGTAGGTCTCGTTGTTGAACAGGAGGATCTGCATGTTCACGTTGCGCCGGAGCACGTGGAACAGATGGTTGGCGCCGATGCTGAGGCCGTCGCCGTCGCCGGTCACCACCCAGACATCGAGGTCCGGGTTGGTCAGCTTGATGCCGGTGGCGATGGCCGGTGCGCGGCCGTGAATGGTGTGAAAGCCATAGGACGAGATGTAGTAGGGAAAGCGCGCCGCGCAGCCGATACCGGAGACGAACACCACGTTTTCCTTGGTGGTGCCGATGTCGGCCAGCGCCTTCAGCATCGATTTCAGGACGGCATAGTCGCCACAGCCCGGGCACCAGCGCACCTCCTGGTCCGAGGCGAAGTCCTTGGGCGTGAGTTTTTCCAGGGGCGTCACGACGTTCATATCACTCACCCACGCGCTCGCGGACCGCGGATTCGATCTCGGCGATCTTGAAGGGTTGGCCCGACACGTTGTTGAATCCCTCGGCCGGCACCAGATACTTAGCGCGCAGCACGGTCACGAGCTGGCCATTGTTCATCTCGGGCACCAGCACCTGGTCGAACCCCGCCAGGAGACCACCGAGGTTGCTCGGGAGCGGCCAGATGTGGCGGATGTGAATGTGCGACACATCGAGCCCATCGTCCCGCACATTGTCGACCGCGCGACTGATAGGGCCGTAGGCCGAGCCCCATCCCACCACCGCCAGGCGACCCTCGTCACGGCCGGCCTCCACCGCTTGGGGCGGAATGTCCTGGGCGATGCCGGCGATCTTCGCGGCGCGAACATCGGTCATGCGCTGGTGGTTTTCGGGGTCGTACGAGATGTGGCTGGTTTCGAAGTCCTTCTCCAGCCCGCCGATGCGATGCTCGAGCCCTGGCGTGCCGGGCCGCACCCACGGCCGCGCCAGGGTGGCCGGATCGCGCTGGAAGGGGTGGAAATCAGCGGGATCGGTGCGGAACGAGACATCGATGCCGGGTAGTTCTTCGACGTCGGGAATGAGCCACGGCTCGGCGGCATTGGCGATATAGCCGTCACTCAACAGGATCACCGGCGTCATGTACTTGGCTGCCAAGCGCACTGCCTCGATGGCCACCTCGAAGCAATCCGCCGGCGAGCGGGCGGCCAGGACCACTACCTGGGCATCCGCGTTCCGGCCGAACACCGCCTGATAGAGATCGGACTGCTCGGTCTTCGTCGGCATGCCCGTCGAAGGACCGGCGCGTTGCGAGTTGACCACGATCAACGGTAGCTCGACGGCGATGGCGAGGCCGATCGCCTCGGTCTTGAGGGCGATGCCGGGGCCCGAGCTCGAGGTGACGCCGAGCGCACCGGCGTAGGATGCGCCGATCGCCGCGCACACCGCCGCGATCTCGTCTTCAGCCTGGAATGTGACGACGCCGAATTGCTTGAAGCTGGCCAGCGTGTGCAAGAGCGTCGAGGCCGGCGTGATGGGATAGGAGCTCAGCATCAGCTCGAGCGCGGCCGCCTGGGTGCCGGCCACCAGGCCCCAAGCCAGCGCCTCGTAACCCGAGACGGTGCGGTAGAGGCCCGGCGCGATATCCGCTTCGGGCACGTGGTACACCGAGACGCCCTGGGGCAACTCGGCGGTCTCGCCGAACGCGTGGCCGGCATTGAGAGCCGCGATGTTGGCTGCGGCGATCTCCGGGCGCTTGGCGAACTTCTGCGAAAGCCAGTCGACCGTGGCCTTGCGTTTGCGGCCGTACATCCAGCTCACCAGCCCCAGCGTCCACATGTTCTTGCAGCGCAGTGCGTCTTTCTGGGCAAGGCCGCTGTCCTTGACGGCCTCCAGCGTGAACCGGGAGATGTCGATGTCGTAGAGACGGTACTTCTCGAGGCTGCCGTCCGTCAGGGGGTTGTCGGCGTACCCTGCCTTCTTGAGGTTGCGCTCTTTGAAAGTGCCGGAATCGGCGATGATCAGGCCGCCGATCTTGAGGTCCCTGACATTGACCTTGAGGGCCGCCGGGTTCATCGCCACGAGAACGTCGGGCGCATCGCCCGAGGTTTTGATCACACGCGCGCCGAAGTTGATCTGAAATGCGGAGACGCCGTAGGTGGTGCCGGCCGGCGCGCGAATTTCCGCCGGGAAATCGGGAAACGTCGCGAGATCATTGCCCGCAAGCGCCGTGGCCAGGGTGAATTGGTTGCCCGTGAGCTGCATGCCGTCGCCCGAATCGCCGGCGAAGCGAACGACAACCGACTCGACCGCCTCGCGCTCGACAACGCGGTCCGTATCGTCGGGGGCAGTGCTGGCCGGCATACTCATGCGACGGGCATCTCCAAGGCTCGATAACAGTCAATACAACGTCAACCCATGTCCGACGGACGGACTGGCTCGATCATCAGTAAAAAATTAGTTCAAGGGACCGACAAGGCAACCACCAGGTTGGGCCGAGTCCTGAACGCCACATGCATATCGCTTCGGTCCCCGACGCTATGGACCCTAGCTCATGAGCCGGTCCCATTCTAATAAATTCTTCGTGTCGCAAAATAGGGTGTGTGCGAGGGATGCCAAAGATGCCCCTCGGCGGCTCTATGCGCCAAGGACGGCGAGCATCTCCGCGACGGTGACGAACTTGCGGCGCGGCGCATCGGCGCTTGCGCCGGCGATTTCCGCTTGGTCTATTTGTTGCCATTCACCATAGGACACCCAGCGAACGTCCTTGTCCTCGAGCAGTTTTTCGAGCGCCGGGCGCCCCGGCTTCGTGCCCGCGCCAAGATCCTCGCAGATATGTTCGGCGACGGCGACGCCGTCCGGGCGGTTGGTCGCGATGACGCCCGTCGGCCCGCGCATGACCCAGCCGACGGCGTAGATGCCATCCTCAACACGTCCGCCCTCGTTCACGACGATCCCCTGCTTGGTATCGAAGGCGACGCCGTCGACCGCTTCCGAGCGATAGCCGATGGCCGGGATCACCAATCCACAGGGGATGTCAAAATACTCACCCGAGCCTACGGCGCGGCCCTCTTCCACCCGCGTGCGCTCGAGTTGCAGCCCCTCCACGCGATCGCCGCCGAGAATCTCGGCCGGGGCGGCATAAAACTGGAAATGAACGCGCTTTTCCTTCTCGTCGGGTTGGCGCGGCGCGAACTCCGTCAGCGTCGCCAGATTCTTGTCCTTGAGACGGCGGTCGCGGTCGTCCATTTCGCCCGTGACCTCGTCGGGAAGCTGCGCCGGGTCGATCTGCGGCACGCAGATTTCGAGCCGCCCCATCTCCCTGAGCTCGACATTGGTGAATTTGGCGTCAAGCGGGCCGCGCCGGCCGAACATGTAGACGTCCTTGAGCGGTGACTGGCGGATCGCCGCGGCGGCGTAGTCGGGCAGGTCGGACTCCGCCATCTCCGCCTCGGTCTTGACCAAAACGCGGGCGACGTCGATGGCGACATTGCCGACGCCGATAACCGCCACCGCCTCGACGTCGAGATCGGGGTCGAGATCGCGGAAATCCGGATGACCGTTGTACCAGCCGACGAAGGCGGCCGAACCGATGACGCCGATCTTGTCCTCGCCTGGGATGCCGGCGGGCCTGTCGAGCGGTGAGCCGACGGCCAGGACCACGGCGTCGTAAATCGCCCGGAGCTCATCGAGGCTGACGTCGCGGCCGATCTCGACATTGCCGAAATACCGCACCGGCTCCTTGAGGGCGGTCGCCTCAAACGCCCGCATCACCTTTTTAGTGGTCTGGTGATCGGGCGCCACGCCGCCACGAATCAAGCCGAACGGGGTCGGCAACCGCTCGATGATATCGATCTCGAAGCCCTGTTCCTTCTTGATGAGGGCTTCGGCCGTATAGAACCCGGCCGGGCCCGACCCGACGATGGCAACGCTAACGGGCACCCGTGGCTCTCCTGCTATCGAGGCGTCTCGAGATCATGCCAGACCTTGCTAAGGCGGCGTCCACGACCGGCAGACGGTAGCGCAAGAGGGCGCTCGTTTTGAATAAAATTCGGGTTATCGTGGGAGAGGAGTATCCTCCGCGATAGGCGCCAAGTGTCCCCGAGTGTTGTAACCGTATGCTTGCGTGATCGTATCGCGGCGGCTGGCTGACGGAATTAGCATAACCCAGAGCCGGAGTTCCGGGCCGGGAGGACAAACGATGGATCAAGATACTGCCACGCAACTCAAGGACATGATGCACCGCTTCGTTCGCGAACGGCTCCAGCCGCTCGAGAAGGAGGTCGAGGAGACCAATCGGGTGTCCGATGAGATTCGCCGCGAGATGGCGGAGCTCGGCCTGTTCGGCTTGACGATCCCCGAGACGTATGGCGGCCTCGGCCTCGACATGGCGACCGAGGCGGAACTCGGCTTCGAGCTCGGCTGGGTCTCGCCGGCGTTTCGTTCGGTGATCGGCACCAATGCGGGTATCGGCTCGCAGGGCCTCATCGTCGACGGCACCGAGGAGCAGAAGAGCCGTTTTCTGCCGCGCCTCGCGTCGGGCGAGCTGATCGCATCGTTCGCGCTCACCGAGCCCAGTTCAGGCTCGGATGCGGCGGGCCTCAGCACGCGCGCCGTGCGCGACGGCGATCGCTATGTCCTGAACGGCACCAAGCGCTTCATCACCAATGCGGAGTTCGCCAGCATCTTCACCGTCATGGCGCGGACCGATCCCGAGATCAAAGGCGCAGGCGGCATCTCCGCATTTGTCGTCGAGGCGAGCTCGCCCGGGCTCAGCCTCGGCAAGCCCAACAAGAAGATGGGCCAGCGCGGCGCCTCGATCTGCGATGTGATCTTCGACGACGTATCGGTGCCGGCCGAGAACCTGATCGGCGGGGTAGAGGGCCAGGGCTTCAAAATGGCCATGAAGGTCCTCGATCGCGGCCGCATCAACATCTCCGCGGCCTGTGTCGGCACCGCCGAGCGATTGATCCACGAGGCCCTCACCTATGCCATGGATCGTGAACAGTTCGGCAAGCCGATCGCCGAGTTCCAGCTCGTCCAGGCGATGCTCGCCGACAGCCGGGCCGACGCCTATGCCGGCCGCTCGATGGTGCGCGATGCCGCCCAACGCTACGATGCCGGTGAGAACGTCATCATGGAGGCGGCCTGCTGCAAATATTTCACCTCGGAGATGGTGGGCCGCATCGCCGACAGGGCCGTCCAGATTCATGGCGGCTCGGGCTACATGGCGGAATACGACGTCGAGCGGTTCTACCGCGACGTTCGGGTCTATCGCATCTACGAGGGCACGAGCCAGATCCAGCAGCTGGTCATCGCCCGGCAGATGATCCGGGACGCCCAAGCGTCGTGAGCCGACCCTTGATTGCGCGAGCGGTGTGATGGCGTTACGGTCGTCGATGGCCGAGACACTGGGCTTTGGCGGTCCATCATGGGTATGACGAGGCTATGAGCGGGAACGGCGTCATCGTCGAGTTGGACCAGCTCATCGAGGGCATTGCCGATGGCGGGGTGCTCGCCGTGCCGGCCGAGTATTGCGGCGTGCCCATGGCCGCGACGCGCGCGCTCATTCGCCGCGGGGTCAAGGACCTCCATCTCCTTTGCGTCCCATGGAGCGGCTTTCAGGCCGATCTCCTGATCGGCACAGGCGCCGTGCGGACGCTCGAGACCTCGGCGGTCACGTTGGGCGAATGGGGCCCGGCGCCCCGTTTCGTGGCGGCCGTCAAGGCCGGGTCCATTCAGCTTCGCGACTCGACCTGCCCGGCGGTCCACGCCGCCCTGCAGGCAAGCGAGCGTGGCCTTCCCTTCATGCCCATCCGCGGCCTCATCGGCTCCGATGTTCTCAATCATCGCGACGACTGGCAGGTGATCGACAATCCGTTTGCCGAGGCCGAGGACCCCCTCGTCGCCGTGCCGGCGCTCAAGCCCGACGTCGCGCTCTTCCATGCGCCGCTCGCCGATCGTTCCGGCAACGTGTGGGTCGGGCTCCGGCGCGAAGTCATGACCATGGCGCATGCCGCGAAGGCGACACTGGTCACGGTCGAAGAGATCCACGACGCCGATCTTTTGGCCGATGAGCGCACTGCCGCTGCCACGATCCCAGCGCTCTACATCGCCGCCATCGCCGAGGCGCGGCGGGGCGCCTGGCCGCTCGGGTTACTCGGCCACTACGAGGCGGATGAGGCGCATCTGCGCTCCTATGTCGAGGCGGCTGCGACGGAAGACGGCTTTCGCCGCTACCTTGCCGAGCACGTCATGCCGCACCAGGCCGCTGCCTGAGCGATGAGCGATTCGTTCACCACCGAAGAGTTTCTGATCACCGTGCTGACACGGTTGTTGGCGGATGCCCGCTTCATCGCCGTCGGGGCGTCCTCGCCGATACCGGGCTCGGCGGCGTTGCTGGCACAGGAGCTGGCCGGCGGCGGGGTCCGCGTGAACGTGCTGGGCAGCCGCGATTACAACTTCTTCACCGACGGCCAATGCGAGCTGTTCGACTGTGCGGCGCAGGGGCGGATCGACGCCTTCTTTCTCGGCGGCGGCCAGATCGACGGCGAGGCCAATCTCAACCTCGTCGGCACGGGCGATTATCCCGCCACGACGACGCGTTTCCCCGGCTCCTTCGGCTCGGCCTATCTCTACTTTCTCGTGCCCAACGTCATTCTCTTTCGCGAAGAGCACAGCCCGCGTGTGTTTGTGCCCAAGGTGGATTTCATCAGCGCCCCCGGGGTCAGCCCGGATCACGTCTACCGGCCCGGCGGACCGCGCTCGCTGGTCACCGGCAAGGCCGTGTTCGCTTTCGAGCGCGCTCGTCCCGGCTTCCGGCTCGAAAGCGTTCATCCCGGCCATACGCTCGACGAGGTGATCGAAGCGACGGGTTTCGACTTCGCGCATCATGATTCGGTCCCCGCCACGCCCGAACCGCCGGCCGCGTGGCTCGCCCTCCTGCGCGGGCCGATCCGCGAGCGCATCAGTGAGACCTATCCGAAATTCGCCGCGAGTGCGCCGTTTGAGAATGCGGCGCCAGCGGTCGCCGGCGCGTCATGACGACGAACGAGAACAGCGGCGGTGCGTTGGCGGGCTGGCGGGTGGTCGATCTCTCGCGCGTCCTAGGCGGGCCGCTCTGCACTCAGATCCTCGGCGATCACGGCGCCGAAGTGATCAAGGTCGAGCCGCCACAGGGCGATGAGACCCGCACGTGGGGCCCGCCTTTCCAGGATGGCGAAAGCGCGTACTACACCGGTATCAACCGCAACAAGCGCAGCATTGGCCTCGACCTCGCGCGCCCCGAGGGCCGCGATATCGTGCTGCGGCTGCTCGAGGGCGCCGACGTGCTGATCGAGAATTTCCGGATCGGCACCATGGAGCGATGGGGGCTCGGCTACAAGGAGGTGCTGGAGGCGAAGTTTCCCGCCCTGATCTATTGCCGGATTTCCGGCTTCGGCGCGGACGGGCCGCTCGGCGCGTTACCCGGTTACGACGGCGTCGCCCAGGCGCTGAGTGGGTTGATGAGCGTGAACGGCACGCCGGAGTCGGGCCCCGTGCGCGTCGGCGTCGCGGCGGTCGATCTGTCGACGGCCCTGAATGCGACAATCGCCATTCTGGCCGCAGCGGCCGAGCGCGCCCGCTCGGGACGGGGCCAGTTCGTCGAGGCAACGCTTTACGATACCGGGATCTCGCTTCTCCACCCCCAAATCGCCAACTGGTTCATGTCGAACAAGCCGCCCCAGCTGGTCGGCAACGCCCATCCCAGCGTCGCACCCTACGACCGCTTCGAGACCAAGACCGCGCCCATCTTCGTCGCCGCGCTCAACGAACGCCAGTTCGGCCGCCTGTGCCGGGAGCTCGGCGCGCCGGAGATCGCCGATGACGCCCGCTTTGCCAGCAACGCCGATCGGGTGGCGAACCGCGAGGCGATGTATGAGAAGCTGCTCCCTCTGTTCGCCAGAGCCGATGGCGAGGCCTTGTTCCGCACCCTGCTCGAGAGCGGCGTGCCGGCGGCCTCGATCAACGATGTGCCGACGGCGCTCAACCACCCCCACACCCGCCACCGGGAGATGGTGGTGGAGCTCGACGGCTACCGCGGCGCCGGCATTCCGGCCAAGCTCCAGCGCACGCCGGGCTCGGTGCGCCGCGTGCCGCCGCGCTATTCGAGCGATGGGCGGGAGATCCTGGCCGAATTCGGCTATCAGCCCGATGAGATCGAGGCGCTGGCCGAGGGTGGCGTGCTCGTTGAAGAGCGCCGGCCGGCGCCTCAGGATGGCTGAGGTCATGGCGCGCGGGCTGATCGTTCTGGCGGCGCTCATCGGCATCGTGCTCGCCGTCCCTGAGCTCGCCCATGCGTCGGCCACGGGCAGCAAGCCCGAGGTGCCGAGCGGGCCGGTCTATATCGCCATGGACCCCATTACCGTGCCCGTCATCCGCGGCGGCAAGGTGCGCGGACGGCTCGTGCTCGGAGTCAATCTCGTGGCGGACGGCCCAAAGGCGGGCGGAGATCGAGCGCAATCTGCCGCGGCTGCACGACGCCTATGTCAAATTCCTGTTGCGCAACGGCTCGCCCGGGCCGAGCGGCAAGTTCGCGTTTCGCAAGATCAAGGCGAGGCTGCAAGCGATTGCCGACAGGACCTTCGGTGCAGGTGAGGTCGTGGTGCTGATTCGCGGCATCGTGCCGCGCTAGCCAGGCCGCCTAGCGCGAAATCCAGTAGCTGAGATAATCCCGGAGCCACGTGCGCACCGCCCGCCGGTGGCGGAAGTCGTGCTTGAGTTGCATCGCCCGGGACTGCGCGCCCGGGCTCTTCAGGCGGGCGCTAGCCACGCTCGTCCAGTAGTGAATCATCGATGTGGTGACCTCGGGATGGAACTGGATGCCGTGGGCGTTTTTCCAGGCGAACGCCTGGTTGGAGAAGATCTCCCCTTCGGCTAGCAATGTCGCCGATCGGGGGACCTCGAAGGTCTCCCCATGCCACTGATAGAAATGGGCCTCCTCATCGAACAGATGGGCACCCTCGGTGGTCTGGCGCACCGGGTAGTAGCCCACTTCGACCATGCCCTTCGGGTGGGGCCTCACCTTACCGCCTAACACCCGCGCCAACATCTGGGCACCAAGGCAGATGCCGAGAAACGGCTTGCCGGACTCAAGCGCCGTCGGGATCCAGTCGAGCTCGGTGCGGATGAAGTCGAGCTTCTTGTCGTCGTTGGCGCTCATCGGGCCGCCGAAAACGACGGCGCCGGCATAACCGTCCATGGTCGTGGGCAATGCATCGCCGCCACTGGGCTGACGAGTCTCGTAATCGTAGCCCAGGCGCCGCACGGTGCGGCCGACCCGGCCTGGGTCGGACCTCTCGCCGTGCACGATGAAGAGGATCTTTTTGCGCATGGGCCGTAAAACTAGGCCGCGTTTGCGCGCTCGGCAACACCAAGCTGTGCTGTGCCGTATGCCAATCCGCGTTAGAGTGGATCACGATTGATCGGGACGGTGCCGGGATTCGGTGCCATGAAACGCGGACTGGTGGGATTTCTGGCCTGGCTTGCGCTCGCCCTGCCCGCGTGGGGCGATGAGCAGCGTGTCGGTACGCGCGTGGAGATCAGCGCCGCCGAGCTACCGCCGCCCTATGCCTCGCCGAGCGTCGGCAATGCGCCGCGCCTGGTGCCAAGGCCGGCCGTCCTGCCGTGGCGGTTGCCGGCGGGATTCTCCGTCAACGTCTTCGCCGAGGGCCTGCGCCATGCGCGCTGGATGACGGTGGCGGCCAACGGTGATGTGCTGCTCGCCGAGCCTGCCGCCGGCCGGATCACGCTCCTGCGTGATGGCGACGGGGACGGCCACGCCGAGACCATCGAGACCTTCGCCAAGTCCTTGGGCCGGGTGCATGGCCTGGCGATCCACGAGGGCCATCTCTATTTCGCCGATCCGAAGCGGGTGCGGCGCTTTCCCTACGAGCCGGGTCAGACCAAGGCCGCCGCAGACCCGGAGCCGGTGACGAGGCCCAATGCTCTGGGTAACGGTGGCGGGCACTGGACGCGCAACCTCGTGTTCGGCTCCGATGGGCGTCACTTCTATGTCGCGGTGGGCAGCCGCGGCAACGTCGCCGAGGAGGGCCCGCCACGCGCGACCGTGCAGCGCTTCAACGCCGATGGCAGCGGGCGCATAACTTTTGCGCACGGGCTGCGCAATCCGGTTGGCATCGCGTTTTATCCGGGAACGGATGATCTCTACGTCGTCGTCAACGAGCGCGACGGGCTGGGCGATGATCTCGTGCCCGACTATCTGACGCGAATCGACAAGGGCGCGTTCTACGGCTGGCCCTACGCCTATATCGGGCCCCATCCCGATCCCACCTACGGCGATCGTCAGCCGGGTCTCGTCGCCGAAACCCGCGTGCCCGACGTCCTGTTCCGCTCCCACTCGGCGCCGCTTGGGCTGGTGTTCTACGATGCCGATCAGTTTCCGCCGGACTACCGCGGCGATGCCTTCGTCGCGCTCCACGGCTCGTGGAACTCAAGCGTGCCGACGGGCTATAAGATCGTGCGCGTGCCCTTTGCGAACGGCCGCCCGCTCGGCCACTACGAAGTCTTTGCCACCGGCTTCTGGCTCGAGGGCGCTAAGACCGCGCTGGTGTGGGGCCGTCCCGCCGGGCTGGCCATAGCGGCCGATGGCAGCTTGCTTGTCGCCGACGACGTCGGCCAGGTGGTGTGGCGTATCAGCTACGCGGAATAAGCCCTTGGCCACCGTCCCGCGCCCCGGGCACGGAAATTGCTTGTTTTTCTCAGGAATGCAGTCCACGCCGCGCACCACTTGGGAGGTCGAGGCCCTCATCATCATGTCCGAAACCAACGTGCGCGCCTCGCTCGCCGAATCCGATCAATCTTCCCGACCTGGTACGCCAGGGAATCAGCGTCCCTCCGCCGATTTGCCGGCGATCGAGCAGGTCTTCGCCGAGGCGCTGGCGCTGCATCAGGCCGGCAAACTCGAGGATGCCGAAGCGCTCTACCGGCGCCTCCTCGGGAGCCGCGGGGAGGCAATAAATGCCGCTGTGCATAACAATCTGGGTTCCGTTCTGAAAGGGCAGGGCCGCCTCGGCGAAGCGATCGAGAATTATCGCGACGCGATTGCACTCGATCCGCGCTGCTCGTCGGCCCACACCAATCTGGGCAATGCCCTGATGGACGCCGGCGATGCCGGCGCGGCCGTCTCGTGCTACCAAACCGCGATTGCCATCGATCCTGGCAACGCCGGTGCGCACAGCAATCTCGGCGCCGTACTGACGCGCCAGGATCGCTGGGACGAAGCCGCCATCAGCCTGCGAGAGGCGATCCGCCTCGACCCGCAGCAAGCGGATTCGTGGTACCTGCTGGGCCGGGTGTTTCAGGAACGCGGCGATGCTGCTCAAGCAGCCGAGTGTTACCACCGGGCCCTCAAGCTCGATCCCGGCGATCCCTGCGGCGCGAGTCTGGCGCTGGCTTTCCTCGATAGGGCGCCGGTTCCCCTGCGCCATCCCGACGATTATCTCCACCGTTACTACGCCGACAAGGCGCGGGACTGGGATCAGGGCGTCGGCCGCTCGACGGCCTATCGCGGCGTCGATCTAGTGCGCGATGCGGTTTTGAGCCTGCCGCAAGCGAGCCCCGGTCTCGATGTGCTTGATGCCGGCTGCGGCACCGGCCTCTGCGGCGTGTTCTTGCGGCCGCTGGCGCGCCGACTCGACGGGGTGGACCTCTCCGCCGCACATGATCGACAAGGCCCGCGCCAAGCAGCTCTATGACCGCCTCATCCTGGATGATCTCAGCTCCTACATGCGCGGCCGCCGGGCCACTTACAATCTTGTGGTGAGCGCCGGCGTGCTGATCCATCTCGGCGATCTCAGCGGGGTGTTCGCCGCCGCGGCGCATACGCTCAGGCCCGAGGGCCTGTTCGCGTTCACCGTGTTCCATCACGGCTCCCGGAGTTTCGCGGTGATGCGCAACTCGTTCTTCGCCCACAGCCGGTCCTATGTGGTCCACCAGGCGGACCGCGCCGGCTTCTCGCCCCTTGTCCTCAAGGAGGCGGTGCACGAATACCACGACGATAAGCCCATCCCCGGGCTGGTCGTGGTCTTGAACCGGCGCTCGTAAGCCCGGCGCGCCTCAGCGCCGGCTTTCCGGGGCCTGGGCTGCAGGTCGGCCTCCTCGGGCCCGACCAGGACTTCGTGCGCGCACGCCAAGCTCAAACCGGCGTGGATGCGGAAAAGGGCCAAGGCGGCCGAATAGCTCACCGCTCAATCTCTCTCATAACCGGGGTGGCCCCCGTGCGGATTCGCGCTGGCGCACGGTTTGCGCCATCATAAGCGGGTTCTTAATGGCGCCGGCGCGGCGCCAGCGCAGGGAGGCGATCATGTTCGGACTGTTCAATCTGATGGGCTATCGCGGGGGAGCCAAAACAACCCGCGAGATCCTGACCGAGACGGCGGAGCAGACGCGGGTTGCCGACCAGGGCGGTTTCGCCATGTCGTGGTTCGCCGAGCATCACTTTTCGAACTACTGCGTCTGCCCCTCGCCGCTGATGATGGCAGCTTATTGCGCGGGTCAAACCAGCCGCATCAAGCTCGCCACCGGGATCGTCGTCCTGCCGCTTTACATGCCGGCGCGCCTGATCGCCGAGATCGGCATGGTGGACGCGCTCAGCAACGGGCGGCTGGTCCTCGGCGTCGGCAGCGGTTACCAGCCCTACGAGTTCGACCGCTTCGGCGTCGATCTCGAGCCGTCGAAAGAGCAGGCGGAAGAGATTTTGGAGATGATCGAGGCGGGGCTGGCGGAACGGATGTTCGAATTCGACGGCAAGCACTACCGCCAACCACCAACGCACATCGCCGCGCGCGGCCCACAGGGCGTGCCGGAGATCTGGATCGCGGGCGATGCGCCCGATCTGCAGCGCATCGCCGCGCGCCGGGGCTACACGCCGATCTTCGCCGGCCGTCTCGACGGCGTCGAGTATCTCGAAAAACAGCGCCAGCGCTGCGAGGCCATCTTCGCCGAGGAGGGGCGCGACCCCGCGACCATGCCAATCGGCGTCCTGCGTTTCGCCTGCGTCACCGATAGCCGCGAGGAGGCCCGGCAATTCGCCGACAACGCCCTGTTCCAGAACCGGCTTGCCGTCTCCCTGCGCACCCGCGAGGAGGTCATGGACGAGAACGGCATGATGATGGAGAAGCCGTTCAAAGGCGAACCGACCATCGATCAGATTATCGACAACCTCATCATCGGCGACGCCGAAACCTGCATCGAGAGATGCGTGCGCGAGATCGAGCGCGTCCGACCCGTACATATCGCCATGTTCTTTCAGGTCGGCAATTATCCACACGAGAAAGCGATGCGCTCGCTCGAACGCTTTGCCGATGAGGTCATCCCCGGCGTCGAAAAGGCGATCGGGCCCCTGAGCGCCTACGATCCGACGCGCGCCGAGAGCGGTGCCGCGACCGCCGCGAGCTAGCTGGCGGGCCCGGTCGAGGCGCGAGAGAACGGCCATAGTTGGTCTTGCGGCGGAGCGGTAGCATGGGGCGAACCACGCTGAGTTATGTGCATGGCGGTTCCGATACGCCGCTGATCGGTGAGACCATCAGCGTCCATTTCGACCGCATCGCAGCGCGCTGGTCGAACCGCGAGGCCCTGGTGGTTCGCCATCAGGACGTGCGCTGGAGCTACGAAGAACTCAAGGAGCGCGTGGACACCTTCGCCGCAGGCCTCCTCGCACTTGGGCTGGAGCCGGGCGAGCGGGTTGGCATTTGGTCGCCCAACAACGCCGAATGGGTCATCACCCAGTTCGCGACGGCGAAGGCCGGCCTCATCCTCGTCAACATCAACCCCGCCTACCGGGTTTACGAGCTCGAATACGCGCTCAACGTCGTGGGCTGCAAGGCGTTGATCACCGCGACGGCCTTCAAGTCCAGCGACTACACCGCCATGCTGGTGGAGCTTGCGCCTGAGATCGCCTCGTCCGACCGGGGCGAGCTTCGCGCCAAGCGCCTGCCCCATCTCAGGTCGCTGATCCAGATCGGCGGCCAAGCGCCGGGGTTCCTCGCCTTCGAAGAGGTGGCGGCGGAAGGCGGAGCGGCGCAACGCGCCGAGCTCGGTGATTTCGCCGGGCGCCTGCAGTTTGACGATGCGATCAACATTCAGTTCACGAGCGGGACAACAGGCCAACCCAAAGGCGCGACGCTCACGCACCACAACATCCTCAACAACGCCTACTTTATCGGTGAGGCGATGCGGCTCACGGAAGCCGACCGCGTCTGCATCCCGGTGCCGCTGTATCACTGCTTCGGCATGGTTCTCGGAAACCTTGCCTGCATGACTCACGGTGCGACGATCGTTTACCCAGCCGAGGCGTTCAAGCCCCTGGCCGTTCTTGAAACCGTCGAGGCAGAGCGCTGCACGGCGCTCTATGGCGTGCCCACCATGTTCATCGCCGAGCTCGAGCATCCCGAATTCCAGCGCTTCGATCTCAGCTCGCTGCGCACCGGTATCATGGCCGGATCACCCTGCCCCATCGAGGTGATGAAGCGGGTCGTCGCCGAGATGCACATGGGTGAGGTGACCATCGCCTACGGCATGACCGAAACCAGTCCGGTGAGCTTTCAGACCGCGGTCGACGATCCCGAGGACCGCCGGGTCGGCACCGTCGGCCGGGTGCACCCCCATGTCGAGGTCAAGATCATCGACGGTGACGGCCGCATCGCCCCGGTCGGGAGCCCCGGTGAGCTTTGCGTGCGCGGCTACTCGGTGATGCTGGGGTACTGGGACGACCCGGCGCGAACAGCCGAAGCGATCGACCAGGCGGGCTGGATGCGCACCGGCGATCTGGCCACCATCGACGCAGCGGGCTTCGGCAACATCGTCGGCCGCGTGAAGGACATGGTGATCCGCGGTGGCGAGAACATATACCCGCGCGAGATCGAGGAGTTCCTCTATGGCCACCCGAAAATCGGCGATGTCCAGGTCGTCGGCGTGCCCGATCCGAAATATGGCGAGGAGCTGTGCGCCTGGATCAAGCCGCGAGCGGGGGAAGACGTCAGCGAGGATGAGATCCGCGCTTTCTGCAAGGGTCAAATCGCCCACTACAAGATCCCGCGCTACGTGCGGTTCGTCGAGTCCTTTCCCATGACGGTGACCGGGAAAGTCCAGAAGTTCATCATCCGGGAGCAAATGATCGAAGAGCTGGGCTTGATGGAGCAGCGGACCGCTTGACGGGCCGCCGGCACCTGGTTGGATACGCACGCGGCCATCATCGAGACCGGGCGCCCGCGCCGCGGCCGAGCCACGCGATTTTCGATTCACCTGATGGATGCTATCCCTAGCGGCCATCCGCGAACGCGACGAAGTGTGGGGAAATGACCATCACGACGCCCGAAGAGCTGTGCCGGCTGGTCGCTTCGCGCAATGACCGGTTTCCCGACGATCCGTTTGGAGGGATTCAGGCCGGAACCGATTCCCACCGCGCCGACCACGGCTGTTGGGCTTATCCCTACGCCGATGGATCGCGGCTTGGGACCGTCGCGGCCGCGATCGGCGCGCGCCGCATCGTCGAACTCGGCACGGCGCTTGGGTACACGGCGTTGTGGCTCGCCCATGGTTCGGCGGTGGCCCACGTCGATACGATCGACCGCGATCCCGATCACGTCCGCCTGGCGCGCGAGAATATCGCCGCCGCCGGCATGAGCGAGCGCATCGCCGTGCATCAGGGCGATTTCGAGGCCGTCCTGGCGACCTTCGATGCGGGCTACGACATCGCCTTCTTCGACGGTTACGCGCCGGCGCTCGAGCACTTGGAGGAGTTCTCGCGTCTGTTGCAGCCTGCGGGCGTCCTTATCAGCGCCAATCTCAGCATGGGCGATGCCGCGCCCTACCGGGCGGCGCTCGCCGATCGGGGTGCGTGGCAGACGGCTTTTCTCAGCGAAAGCAGGGACACGGCGATCAGCATGCGCCCCGGTGCCGCGCGGTGAGCGGCCGGGCACGCACTTGGCGCAGCGGGTTTGTGGACCATGGCTGAACCGCCAAGCTCGGTCGCGGATCACTACGCGCGGGGCGGCCTGCTCACGCGCGTTCTGGCGGCGCTTCGCGACGCCGGGATCGATCTCGATAATTTGCGCGCTGAGGACGTTTATCCGCTCGATCAACTTCATGGCCGGGGCTTGCTCGCGACCAGGGAGCATGGTGAACGGACGGGCATTACATCCGCCATGCACGTGCTCGACCTCGGCTGCGGGGTCGGTGGCGCGGCGCGTTACCTCGCCCAAGAGATTGGCTGCCGGGTGACCGGGATCGACCTCACCGCGGAGTTCATCGCCGTTGCGCGCGAGCTGACGGCGCGCTGTGGGCTGGTCGAAAAAGCGGCGTTCGAGCAGGCCGACGCTCTCGACCTGCCATTTGAGGAGGGGACTTTTGATCACGTGTGGAGTCACAACGTGACCATGAACATCGCCGACAAGACCGCCTTCGCCGCGGAGGCCGCGCGTGTCTTGAGGCAGGGCGCGCAACTGAGCCTGGCCGAGCTGGCCAGGGGCCCGGCGGGCGAGCCGACCTTCCCGCTGCCCTGGGCGCGCGAACCCGCGCACAGTTTCATGGCGACGCCGGCGGAGATGCGTGAGGCGCTGGAGGCTGGCGGGCTTCGTGTCATCGAGCAGATCGACGACACCGAGACCTCCCTCGCCTCTGCCCGGGAGGCGGCCGCGCGAGCCGGGCAGGAGCCCCCGCCACCGCTTGGCCCTTATCTGATCATGGGAGACGATTTGCCCGCGCGAGCGAGCAACGTGTCGCAGGCCAGGATCGAGGGGCGCATCGTCGATCAGTTCATCATCGCCGAGAAGCCGTGAGGCGAGGTGGCGCGGGCGCAATTTCACCAAGCAGGGGAGGTAGCGATGGCAAAAGCCTATTGGATCTCGATGTACCGGTCGATCTCGGACCCGGCGGCGCTCGCCGAGTACGCCAAGCTCGCGGGCCCAGCCATCCTCGGGGCGGGCGGCCAGTTCCTGGCCCGCGGCGGCAAAGTCGCCGCCTATGAGGCCGGGATGGCTGAACGCACCGTCGTAGTCGAGTTCGAAAGCTTCGATCAGGCCGTCGCGGCGCACGATAGCGAAGCCTATCAGGCCGCTCTCAAGAAGCTGGAGGGAGCGGTGGTGCGCGACCTCCGCATCGTCGAGGGGGTGGACTGAGATTCGCCCGGAGGCGAGCTCAAAGATGCGTGATTCGGCTCAGCCCGTAGACGCGCCCGTCTTGTAAAGCGGCTGGCAGAGCTCGACCTTGACCCCGCCCGGCATCGCGAAGTGGATGGTCAAGCAGTAGCCCCGGCCGGTGACCTCGTCCGTGAAATCGACGCCGCGGCGCCGAAGTTCGCCCGCCGCCTCACGACTTGCCCGCCAGCTCGTCGGCGCTGGCTTGAAAGTCCTGGCTCTGGTTGGTGTGCGGGAACGGGATGTCGGGGACGGGCGCGCCCAAGAACGCGCAGAGCGGCTCCCAGCCCTCCGTCACATCGAAGATCATAAGCCGGTCAGGCGGGACACTCGCTTGCACCTCGGCATTGTGGGCGCGATAGACCTCGATCGCGTGGCCGGGATCGCCGAGCTGGTCCCCGAACGTCTGGTGTTCGATGAGGCCGTAGCACATCTCCATCAGATCGCGATAGAAGCCCGGCTCGTTGTCCGCGCGATCCCGGATCACGGGATAGATCGTGCCGTGAATGCTCTTGAGCCAATTCTCCTCGGGGCGCACCGATAAAAGGACCTTGGCGTCGCTGTAATGGGCCGCGATCTCGCGCCAGTAGCGCGCCGAGGGCCAGTCGACGCACGACCGATAATTCGCGAACACCTCGTCCCAGTCGGGCAGCTCGCCCCGTGCCGCCGCCTGCCAGTAGGGCAGCTGTTCGGGATTCTCGATCACCTCGTACATGTGATGGCACGGCCCGAAGCCCAAATGCTCGAGCGCCAGCTTGAGCGAGTGGGTCCCGGTGCGCCCGAATCCCGCTCCAACAATCGTCAGCGCCATGATCCCCCCCGCTTTTCCGCGGTCACGACGAGTTTCGCCGATTGGCCCGCCTGGAGCAATCGGTCCGCGAGGCGTTACGGCCCGGGCGTGATGGGCGCGACGAGGCGAAGATGGGCACTGGATCATCTTCGTGCCGCTTCACTGCGGCGTCAGCAATGAGCCACGAGCGGACGCTAATTTCACCCAGCTCATGGGGTACAATCGCCCCACGGGGTAACCTAAACCGATAATTTCATCGGGTGGTTGTTGTGGTACGCCCGTCGAAGTACATGCGGAGGGGTGGGATTTGATCAAGCGATCCTTGTTGTTCCTGGCGGTCCTGATCCTGTCTGGAGGTGTGGCGCAGGCGGAGGTGAACTTCGGGCGCTACCACGCCCTGGTCATCGGCATCAACGACTACCAGTATCTGCCGCGGCTGGAGACGGCTGTCAACGACGCAACGGCGGTTGCGGACCTGCTGCGGCAGAAATACGGCTTTGAGGTGAGTTTGCTCCTCAACCCCACGCGCGAACGCGTGATCCGCGCAATGGACGAGCTTCGGCGCACGCTGACCGAGAACGACAATCTGCTGATCTACTACGCCGGACACGGCGTCCTGGACACGGAAACGGAAACTGGCTTCTGGCTACCGGTCGATGCGGAGGAGGGAACTGACGCAAACTGGATTGCCTTGCCCTCCGTGACGCGAAAGGCCAAGGCCATATCGACCAGACATGTCATGGTTGTCGCCGATTCGTGCTACTCGGGAACTTTGGTTCGCGCCGCGCCAAGCGCAATCAAAAGCGGGGCGGAACGCCTGGCCGAGCTGCAGCGCCTGGCGGAAAAGCGATCCCGCACGGCATTGGTGTCGGGCGGTCTTGAGCCGGTGGCCGATTCGGGCGGCTACGGGCATTCGGTGTTTGCCCGCGCGTTCTTGACCGCGCTGCGGGAGAACGGCGAAGTGCTCGAAGGGCAACAGCTGTTTTCCGCCATTCGGGGCCCGGTGATAGTGAATGCGGAGCAAACGCCGGAATACTCGGACATGCGCCTGGCTGGCCACGAAGGTGGTGATTTTCTGTTCGTGCCCGTGAACGTGAGCCTCAGCGCGCTGACGACCTCAGCGTCCCAGCCGGCGGTTACCACCGCGCCCTTGCACGAGCTGGAGTTGAGCTTTTGGGAGACGATCAATGACAGCGCCAACCCCGCCGATTTCGAGGCTTACTTGCGGAAGTTTCCGAGCGGGACATTTGCGGGGCTGGCGCGCAACCGGCTCGAAGCCTTCAAGGAACAGCAGGTGACGCTGGCGGCACCGGCCCCCGCAACCTCCCCGTCGAAGCCTCTGACACCGGCTGAATGGAATGGCAATTGGACGGCAAAGTGGAGAAGGTTCTCACTCAACCTGACCGTCGACGGATCGTCCGTCGAAGGAGAACTCACTGATTGGCAATGGACGGGTTGGCCGTATTCCATCAAAGGCAGGATTGACGCCGATGGTCATTTTTCCGGGTGGCTTGAAATCCCCACCGGCGGGCGTTACCCGATATTCGGCGAGTTTCCGGAGCTTAAAGTTAAAGACCAGCAGTACCTCCGGGTTGAAAGGCATGAAGTTTCTCTTGGAACGATCTGCTGGCGAGCTCGAAGCGGTCAGCGAATAGTACCTCGCGCTGGAAAGACCGACCGCCGCGCTAAATGTCCGCAACGGGTCTCTGGCAGACATCGGGGCGGTCATTTCGCTTAACAACGCATCAGGGAACTGGCGGGCGGGGCGGTGTGACGTTGGGCACCGGGCGCGCGCCGCTCATGGCGGTGTATCGGGCCTGTCCGGGCCCGACGACCACAGGGGCCCGCTGAACCGGGCCGCATAGTCCGCGAAGGTGATGTTGAAGCTCACGCTGATGCGCGCTTCCGTCCCCCGGTTGGCATCGACCGAGTGCTGCAGCCAGGCGGGAAACAGAAGGAGCGTCCCTTCCTTCACTTCGACCACGACCTGATCGGCGTTATCGGCGGTAAGCGCTGTCACGGGGAGCCGCAGGATGCCCGTCTGCGCGCGGGGATCGTGGAAATTGATGGTGTCCCCGCCGCCGGGCACGCTCACATAGTAGACCCCGCTCAGGTAGTTGTTGGGATGGCTGTGAATGCCGTGGGACGTGCCCGGCGCGTTTACGTTGGCCCAGCATCCGGTAATCTCGACGTCGCGCTCCTTGATGCGCAAATTGTCGAGCGCGCCCGCCGACGCCGCGCGAATGCTTGCCGTGAGTTCCTGAAACTCCGCGAGTTCGTGCAAGGTGTGGATCGACTGCCAGCGATCCGGCACCGCGCCCGAATCGGCGTCCCGCAGCTCGCCCAGTTTCAGGCGAACCGCCGTGGCGATGCGGCGTCGCGCCGCGGGCGCGAGTTCCGCCCTCCAGACGACGGTCGGAAAAAGGCGGAGCGCATCTGCCGCGGCGATCAGGCGGTCCTCTGCCTTCACCATCTCTCCTCGCTCACGGGTCCAAGTCCCCGGCGGCCGAGCTGGTTGACGGGTTAGACCAGAGTATCTCGGGCAACCGGCCGAGACGAGCGAAAGAGGGGTTAACAGCCCGTTGATTAAGTGGCTTTTTCCGGCTCTCACTCCCAGATGAGGAATGCGGCGGCGAAAGCCGTCTGGCCGCTTTGCGAGCCCCCCCGTGCCACCAGCATGGCCCCGGTGGGCGTGAGCAGAACGAAAATACCGCCATATCCGCCCGCCACGGCCTCCCGCGGGGTGCCGGCGCCGATGAGCTGGCGCATCAGTAACGATAGATTGTGGCCGGCGACGTGGAGCAGGTATCGCTTGTGCACATTCTCTCGCCCGCGCAGCCAGGTTCGTCGCATGCCGCCACGATCGAGGTTGTGGGCAAAGCAGCGCTCGACGATCTCGGCGCGCAGCTTGAAGGCCTCGCGGGCGACCCCGGACTTGAGCCGCGCACGGTTATTGGTGACCGCGCGCCGCGCCGCCTCATCACCGTGCCAGCGCGAAAAGCCGGTCTGCTTGGGCGCCGCGATCCGGGTCTTCCAGGGACTGTCGTTCAGAGCCCTCAAGACCGCCCGTGAGTGATAACCTTTGTCGGCGACGCATTCGGCCGGGTCCTCCGATGTCGGTGCCGCATCCACCGCCTCGAGGTTTGCCTCGGCCTTCGCCAGGGTCTTGGAAAGCGTCGTGGTGTCGCCCTCATCGGCCGGGTGCAGCTCGGCCGCCACCACCGCGCCGGTGTCCAGATCCACCGCGTGCTCGGGCTTGTAGGCCAGATGCGTCGTGCCGTCCTTCATCTTGGTGATCTTGGCCTCGGGGTCGCTCTTCGAAACCCAATCCGTGTTGGAAAGCTTCTTGCCCTTGCGCTTCCGGTCCAGACGCGCCAGGTCCTCGGCCGTGGGTGTCTCGACCCCGCTTTCCCGGGCCAGGCGCTCCAGCATCTCCCGGTAGCCTTCGCCGTTGTCGCGCCGCACGATGTTCCGCAGCGCCGCGTTGGCCTCCATGGTCGAGGCATCGACGCCGATGCGCTCGCCCTTGATCAGCCCCGCCTCGGCGATCAGCACCAGAACCCAGTCGAAGACCGCCGCGTGGACTTCATGGGGCAGGCGCGTGCGGCTCCGTGACAGCCAGGAATGGTCCGGTACCCGATCACGGCTCCCCAGTCGCAGGAACGCCCGCAGCGAAAGCGAGTCCGAGCAGCGCCACTCCAGACCGCGCTCGCTGTCGATGCCCTCAAAGTAGCCCACCAGGTGCATCCGGAAATAGCGCCCGGGCGGCACCGAGGGCGCGCCCATCCGGGCCGCGTAATAAGGCCGGCAGCTCGCCTCGGCAAAGGCGTCGAAGCCGCCCTCGATCAGCACCGACTGCAAGCGGTCATAAAACACATGACCCGGAGAGCGCGGCATCTCCGACCAGCTCACCATCAGGTCCCCCTGACCATCCTTCTGCCGTCCCATCGCCATCGGTAAATCCCCCTGCAAATCAGGGAACCAGAGAATCAGACGGCGCCGACTTAATCAACGGGCTGTTAGGATGGGGGAACGCGCAGCTTGCAAAAAGGCCGCCCGCCGATTTCACTAGGGACATCATGACCAGCCCCGCCATCGGGGAAGGAGCGGTCGGCGAGATCGCCGTGCATCGCATCCTCGAATCCGAGATCCCCTACTTCCCGCCCGCCGAGTTGTTCATCGGGCCAACGCCCGAGAAACTAGCGCCCCACCTCGACTGGCTCCAGCCCACCGCGATCTGCCCGACGACCGGCAACGTCATCATGACGATGCAAAGCTATCTCCTGCGCACGCGCCACCACACCATCCTGATCGACACCTGCGTCGGCAACGATAAGTCGATTTCGGCATTCGAGCCCTGGCACAAGCGCACCGGCGGAACCTATCTTGCCGATCTGGCCGCGGCGGGCGCCCACCCCGACGCGGTCGATTTCGTTCTGTGCACCCATCTCCACGTCGATCATGTCGGCTGGAACACGCAACTCCTGGACGGCCGCTGGGTTCCCACCTTCCCCAACGCCAAGTACATCTTCGCGCGGCGAGAATATGAGGCGTTTCTCGCCAATCCCGAGACCCATGCCGAGGGCGAGACAATGATACGTGAGAGCATCGCGCCCGTTTTCGACGCCGGACAGGGCCTGCTCGTTGTCATGGATCATGCCGTGGACGACGAAGTGTGGCTCGAGCCTGCTCCCGGTCACACGCCGGGTCACGTGGCGATCCGCATGGCCTCGCGAGACGAACGCGGCGTGATGGTGGGAGACTTGATGGTCAGTCCGTTACAATGCATCAACCCGGACTGGGACTTCGCCTACGATGAGGACCGTGAATTGGCGCGTGCGACGCGTCACGCCTTCCTCGCCGCCCATTGCGACACCGACGTCCTCGTTATGACCGCCCACTTCCCTTCGCCTTCGGCGGGTTACGTCATATCGTATGAAGGCGCCTACCGGTTTCGTTATGGTCACGAAACTGGAGTATGAGAGGGCGAGAGCGGTGGCTCGCCAATTTTCTGTCAGCTCGGGACCGCCATTATCCCGCCCGGCGCCACGTGGTGCCCTCGGGCCCGTCCTCGAGCATGATCCCACGCTCGGCGAGGTCATCGCGGATGCGATCGGCCGCGGCGAAATCGCGCGCCGCGCGGGCGGCGTCACGCCGGGCGATTAAGTCCTCGATCAGGGCCTTGTCCATCTCGCCGTCCCGCCCCCTGAACCAGCTGTCGGCATCATCCTGCAGCAGGCCGAGGAACCAACCGGCGGACTTGAGTTCGCGTTGAGCCGCGGGCCGCTCGGCTTCGCTTGCCGCGTGAACCTCGTCCGCCAGCGCGTGCAGGCGCGTGATGGCATCGGGGGTGTTGAGGTCGTCCTCGAGCGCCTCGATCACCCCCTCGGAAACGACCTCGGGCGACAGGGATTCATTGCCGAGGGCCCGGTACCAGCGATCCAGCACGCCACGGGCCTGGCGCAGGCTCTCACGAGTGAAATCGAGCGGCTGGCGGTAGTGGGTAGCGAGCAGAGCGAGGCGGATCACCTCGCCCGGCACCTCGGCGAGGAGATCGTGAACGGTGATGATGTTGCTCAGCGATTTGGACATCTTCTCGCCTTCGACGTTGACGTAGCCGTTGTGCACCCAAAACGTGGCGAGCGGCGCGCCACCGTGCGCGCAGGTGCTTTGGGCGATCTCGTTCTCGTGGTGGGGGAAGATCAGGTCCTGACCGCCGCCATGAATATCGAAGCTTGTGCCGAGATAGGCCTCGCTCATGGCCGAGCACTCGATATGCCAGCCGGGCCGGCCGCGGCCCCATGGGCTTTCCCAGCCGGGCAGCTCGGCGGGCGAGGGCTTCCACAGCACGAAATCGGCCGCATCGCGCTTGTAGGGCGCGACCTCGACGCGGGCCCCGTCGATCATCTCGTCCCGGCTGCGGCCAGAGAGCGCGCCGTAGGCCGCAAGGGACGCCACGTGAAACAGGACATGCCCGTCCGCCGCGTAGGCATTTTGGCTCGCCACCAGCTTTTCGATCATCGCGGTCATCGGCGCGATGTGCTCAGTGGCCTGCGGCTCGACGTCCGGAGGCAAGGCGTTAAGCGCCGCCATGTCGTCGTGGAAAGCGCGGGTCGTGCGCCCTGTGATCGAAGCGATGGCCTCTCCCGTCGCCTCCGCCGCGTCGATGATTTTGTCGTCGATGTCGGTGATGTTCCGGACGTAGGTGACAGACGGGTAGAGATGCCGCAACAACCGGTAAAGAACGTCGAACACGACGATGGGTCGCGCGTTGCCGACATGGGCGAAATCGTAAACCGTGGGGCCACAAACATACATGCGGACGTGGCCGGGATCGCGCGGCTCGAACACCTGCTTGGCGCGCGCGGCCGTGTTATGGAGCACCAGCGCCATCGGTCAGAAGACCAACGCCGGGGCGAGGTTCACGCTCACGCGGTTTTTCCCAGCAGCCGGGCCTTGGCGCGGGCGCGGCCGATGAGCGGCAGCAGCACCTTCAGCTCGGGTCCATGGTCCAGCCCGGTGAGGGCGAGCCGCAGCGGCCGAAACAGCGCGTGGCCCTCCGTCTTGGTCGCCGTTTTCACTATGCGCGTCCACGACTGCCAAGTGCTCTGATCCCAGGTGCCGGGCGGCAGGAGCTCAGCCGCCTTGGCGGTGAACGAAGCATCTTCAATAACGGGCGTCTTGGGGCCGTGCACAACCTGCCACCAGTCCGCGGCGTCGGCGAGCTTGGTCATATTTCCGCGTACCGCCAGCCAGAAGGCCTCGTCCGTCTCGTCGAGGCCGATCTCGCCCAACCGCGATTTCACCGCGTTGAACGGCAATCCCTGAAGGATCTTGGCGCTCAACTTGGCGAGCTCCGCGGGATCGAGCTTGGCGGTGGCGCGGCTGAATTCGGCCAGCTCGAATTGCTTGGCCAACGCCTCCAAGGAATGCTGTGCCACCACCGGCTTGGACGTGCCGAGCCGCGCCAGCAGGCTATTCACCGCCATCGCCTCGACGCCGGCCTCGCGGACCGCCTGCAAGCTCAAACTGCCGAGCCGCTTCGCCAGGTTCTGGCCGTCGGGGCCGAGCAGCAGAGCGAGATGGGAAAAGACCGGCGGCGCGGCGCCGAGGGCGGCAAAGACCTGAAGCTGCGTCGCCGTGTTGGCAACGTGATCCTCGCCGCGGATAACGTGGGTGATGCCGAGCTCGATATCGTCGACCACCGACGACAGCGTATAGAGCGGCCGGCCGTCGGCACGCACGAGGACGGGATCACTCATGCTGCCGGCCGCGAAACTAACCGGGCCGCGCACGCCGTCCTCCCAGGCGATCGGCTCGTCGGCGAGACGAAAGCGCCAGTGCGGCTTACGCCCTTCCCCCTCGAGCACGGCACGCTGATCGTCGCCCAACGCCAACGCGGCCCGGTCGTAGACCGGCGGCTTGCTCGAAGCGAGCTGGCTCTTGCGTTTGTGGTCGAGCTCCTCGGGTGTCTCATAGCAAGGGTAGAGCCGGCCCGCTTCTTTTAAGCGTTCGGCCGCCGCGTGATAGCGCTCAAGGCGGTCGGACTGGGCGATCTTGTGCGACCAGCCGAGGCCGAGCCACTGCAAGTCCACGGCGATGGCGTCGGCATAGGCGTTCGTCGAACGCTCCGCATCGGTGTCGTCAAGCCTGAGGATCATCGTGCCGCCGTCGCGCTCAACGATCAGCCAGTTGGCCAGCGCAACACGGGCATTGCCGACATGCAGGAGGCCCGTCGGGCTCGGCGCGAAGCGCATCACGGGGGGCGCCGTCTTGACCATCGCGCTTGCCTCACTCCACTCCGAGGAACGCATTGGTGATGGGATAGCGCCGGTCGCGGCCAAACGACTTCCGGGTGATCTTTACGCCGGGCGGCGCCTGGCGACGCTTGTATTCGGCGATGTACAGCAGGCGGGCCACACGGGCGACAGTATCGGAGGGATGACCGCGCCGGGTCACTTCGTCGGCGCGCATCTCCTCCTCGACGAGGCAGCGCAGAATGTCGTCGAGCACGTCGTAAGGCGGCAGCGAATCCTGATCGGTCTGATCGGGCCTGAGCTCCGCGCTCGGCGCCTTGGTCAGGATGCTCTCGGGGATGACGCGCTGCGCTGGGCCCTGGGCCCCGTCGGGCAGGGTCTCGTTGCGCCAGCGCGCAAGCTCATAGACGGTGGTCTTGTAGACGTCCTTCAACACCGAATAACCGCCCGACATGTCGCCATAGAGCGTGGCGTAGCCGACCGACATTTCAGATTTGTTGCCGGTGGTGAGCACCATGTGACCAAACTTGTTGGAGAACGCCATCAGCGTTACGGCGCGGACCCGGGCCTGGATGTTCTCCTCGGTCGTGTCGGGCGTTTGGCCGGTGAAGCTCTCGGCGAGCATGGCATCGAAGGCGTCTGTCGCCGGCTCGATGGCGATCGTGGTGAGTCGGGCCCCAATGGCAGCCGCCACCGCCGCTGCATCGTCGAGGCTCGCTTGCGAGGTATAGCGCGAAGGCATCACGAGGCCGTGCACCCGATCCGGCCCCAATGCATCGGCGGCGACCACAGCGCTCAATGCCGAATCGATGCCGCCCGAGAGCCCAAGCACGACACCGGGAAAGCCGTTCTTGTCCACGTAATCCCGCAAGCCGGTCACCATCGCCTGGTAGACGGCGGCGCACCCCTCCGGCGGCGGGGCGGTCTCGCCGGCCTCGCACACCCATCCCTCGGCGCCGTTCCTGTGCCAGCGCGTGAGCACCACCTCCTCGCGCCAGGCCGGCGCCTGAGCGGCGAGCCCGCGATCGGCGTTGAGCACGAACGAGGCCCCTTCGAACACCAACTCGTCCTGGCCGCCGACCTGGTTCACGTAAATCAGCGGCAGCCCCGATTCGACGACGCGGGCGACCGCCAGCTCGAGGCGCTGGCCGCTCTTGTCGACTTCGAAGGGAGAGCCGTTGCCGACGATGAGGATCTCGGCGCCGGTTTCCTGCAGGCATTCGGTGACATCGGGGACCCACATATCCTCGCAGATCATCACACCGAGCCGGACGCCCTTGAATGCGGCGGGCCCGGGCAGAGGCCCTGCGGTGAAGACTCGTTTCTCGTCGAACACGCCGTAGTTGGGCAGCTCGTGCTTGAGGCACGCCGCCTGCACCGCACCGTCCGCGAGCAGGAGCGCGGCGTTATAAAGCTGGCCCTCGCTGCGCCAGGGTGAGCCCACGAGCAGCGCCGGGCCCCCGTCGCCGGTCTCCGCCGCCAGCGCCGTCACGGCCGCCTCGTTGGCGTCCTGAAAGGCCGCTTTGAGCACCAGATCCTCAGGCGGGTAGCCGGCGATGACGAGCTCGGTGCAGGCGACGAGATCGGCGCCCTGGCGGGCAGCGTCCGCGCGCGCCGCCCGAACCTTGTCCGCGTTACCGGCGACATCGCCCACCGTCGGGTTGAGTTGCGCCAGGGCAATGGCAAGTGTATCGGTCATCAGAGCGCTCGCTCCCCTGCGGGATACTTAGCTTGGCGCGTGTGGGCGGACAATAGGGCAATGTTTGAGCGGGTGCGAACAGCCGATTTGCCCCTTCCACCGCGACCGCTTATCGTGAGGCGCAACGAAGAAGACATCAGGGACCTGCCGATGACCGCCAATCAGAACCGCCAGATCGTGATGAAACAGAGGCCCGTGGGCCTGCCGCAGGAAAGCGACTTCGAGCTTATCACGACGCCCATGCCCGATCCGGGTGAGGGCGAGGTGCTGTTGCGCGCGCTCTACGTCTCCGTCGATCCCGGCATGCGCATGCGCATGAACGAGGGCATGTCCTACACCGCCGCTGCCCAACCGGGCGAGGTGATGGGCCTGGCGGCGGTCGGCGAGGTGGTGCGCTCGAATGCACCGGCGTTCGCGCCGGGCGAGTTTGCCATGGGCGTGCTGCGTTGGCAGGAATACGGCGTCGCCGACGCGGCGGTCCTGCAAAAGATCGATCCCGCCGACGCACCGCTGTCGACGGCGCTCGGCGTGCTCGGCCTGCCCGGCTACACCGCCTATTTCGGCCTGCTCGATATCGGCCAACCCAAAGCGGGCGAGGTGGTGGTCGTCTCCGCCGCGGCGGGCGCGGTCGGCGCGGTCACCGGCCAGATCGCCAAGATCAAGGGCTGCCGGGTCGTGGGCACGGTGGGCTCCGACGAAAAAGTGCGGCACATCACCGAGGATCTCGGGTTCGACGCCGCCATCAACTATAAATCGGCCGGCGATCTCGACGCCGCGTTAGCGGCCGCGTGCCCCGACGGCATCGACATTTACTTCGACAATGTCGGCGGGCCGCTCACCGATGCGGTCATCGATCACCTCGCCCTCGGAGCGCGAGTCGTGATCTGCGGACAGATCGCCGTCTACAACGATACCGATCCCGCCCAAGGGCCGCGCATCTTCTGGCCGTTGATCACCAAGCGCGCTTCCATCGAGGGATTCATCGTGTTCGATTACGCCGAGCGCTACGCCGAGGCCCATGCCCAGCTCCTCGCCTGGGTGAAGGACAGTGCTCTCAAGTACCGCGAGGACGTGCTCGACGGGTTCGAGGCGCTGCCCCGCGCCTTCATCCGCATGATGAAAGGGGAGAATGTGGGCAAGCAGCTCGTCAGAATCGCCGAGGCCGCGTCATGACCGCCAATCAGAACCGCCAGATCGTCATGAATCAGAGGCCCGAGGGCACGCCCAGCGAGAGCGATTTCGACATCGTGACCGCGCCCATGCCCGACCCGGGCGAGGGCGAGGTTCTCGTGCGCGGGCTTTATCTCTCGCTCGATCCCTATATGCGCCGGCGCATGGTCGACGCGCCGTCCTACGCACCGCCCGTCGGCATCGGCGAGATGATGGTGGGCGGCGTGGTCGGTGAGATCGTCCGCTCGAATGCGCCTGAGCTCGCGCCCGGCGACATCGTCGAGGGCATGCTCGGCTGGCAGGAGTACGCGGCCGCCAAACCCAAGGCGCTGCGCAAGGTCGATCCGACCATCGCGCCGATTTCCACCGCGCTCGGCGTACTCGGCATGCCCGGCATGACGGCCTATTTCGGCATGATGGATATCTGCCGGCCGAAAAGTGGCGAGACGCTCGTCGTCTCCGCCGCCTCGGGCGCCGTTGGCGCCGTCGTGGGCCAGATCGGCAAGATCCACGGCTGCCGCGTCGTCGGCATCGCCGGCGCCGATGCCAAACTCGACTACGTCACGCGCGAGCTCGGCTTCGATGCCGGTATCAATTACAAGACGGCGGGCGATCTCGACGCCGCGCTGGCCTCCGCCTGCCCCGACGGCGTGGACGTCTATTTCGACAATGTAGGAGGCGTCATCAACGATGCGGTGATGCGCCACATCAACCTCAATGCGCGTATTGCGATCTGCGGCCAGATCGCGCTCTACAACGAGAAACCGCCCGTGCTCGGCCCGCGCAATCTGTGGCTCGTGCTGGCCAAACGCGCGCGCGTCCAGGGCTTTTTGGTGTTCGACTATACCAAACGCTACCCCGAGGCCGCCACCCAGCTCGCCGCCTGGATCGGGGCGAGCAAGCTCAAATACCGGGAAGACATTCTGGACGGCATCGAGCTCGCCCCGCGCGCCTTCATCCGCATGCTGAGGGGCGAGAACTTCGGCAAGCAACTCGTCAAGCTCGCCGATGAAGCCGGTTAGAGCAGCTGGACCGCGCGCCTATTTCCGCCGCAGGAGGAACTCCCGTCCCACCTTGACCGCGGGCTTGCCGTCATATTCGATGACATCGGCGGTGGCGTAAGTTTCCTCCCACCTGTCGGGCAGGAAGGAGCCCGTACCGACCACGTCGATCGGCGCATCGACGATCGCCATGACCCGGCATTTGGCAGGCCCAAAGCCCGAGCTCGCGACAATCTTCACCTTGCCGAAACCGGCCTCGTCAAGCACCTCGCGCAGGAGGTAAATGGCCGCGGCGGTGACACCGGTGCCGATCAGCCAGCGCAGCTCCTCCTCGGTGCGGTACTGACGGATCGCGCTCGGGGCGTGGCGCTCCAGCACCTCGTACGAGCGTGACCGGTCGAGACCTTCCATGTACCGCCCGCCATGGGTGTCGAGGCGAAGCGAGAGCCCGCCGGCCGCGGCGAGTTCGGGAAAGCGCCGGCACACGGTGAGCGCATCGCTCAACTCCAGGCCGAAGTAATCGATCAGCACGGTCAGATTCTCGCCGGGATAAGTCTCGCGGAGCATCTCGGCCGCGCGCAGCGTCGAGCCCGCATAGCCGATCAGCGCGTGCGGCATGGTGCCGAGGCCTTCCTCGTTGCCGAAATAGGCCGCTGTCGAATCGGTCGCATTGCCCAGGAAGCCCGTGGCGCCGACATCGCGGCGCGCCGCCTCTGAGCCGACCGCCGCGGCATAGGCCATCATCTCGGCCATCTCCGCGCCGGCGCAATGGCGCGCGTCCATGGCGAAGAACGCTACCTTGGTCAGATCGCAGCACATGCGGTAGGCGTTGTGCGCTGCCACGCAGGGCGGGCCGATACGCTGCAGATAATGGGTCTCGAGATCGACCACGTGATAGAGCGGGCCGCGGATATGCAGGAGCGGCTCGCCGCCGCCCACCCACTCGCCTTCCTTGTACAGGAGTTCGACTTCGATCGCCGCCTTGCGTTGGCGCGCCACCTGCTCGACCCAGTCGACCATCAGGCGCGGCGCGAGCAGCACGGGTTGACGCATGAACACGGCGTAGGTGACCGTCATATCGCCAAAGCGGCGCACCACTTCCTTGGTCTTGAGGAAGTACTTGTCGGTGCCTCTGGTGTAGTCGGCGTCGAAGCCCATGAGTCAGGCGGGCGTGGGGTGTGGCTCAGGAGGCCGCGGCCGCCTCAGGAGTCGCGCCGGTGCGCTCCTTCTTCAGCATTTCCGCGGTGAGGAAGGCGAGCTCGAGGCTTTGCGAGGCGTTGAGCCTCGGGTCGCAGTGAGTGTGATAGCGGTCGGCGAGCGCATGTTCGGTGATCTCCTGGGCGCCGCCGATGCACTCGGTGACGTCCTGGCCGGTCATCTCGATGTGAATGCCGCCGGCGTAGGTTCCCTCCGCCTGGTGGACGGCGAAAAACTGCTCGACCTCGGCCAGCACGCGGTCGAAGGCGCGGGTCTTGTAGCCGTTGGACGACTTGATGGTGTTGCCGTGCATGGGATCGCACGACCACACGATGAGCCGGCCCTCACGCGTCACAGCGCGGATCAACTGTGGCAGCTTGTCGGCCACGTGATCGGCGCCCATGCGGCAAATCACCGTCAGCCGGCCGGCTTCATTGGCGGGATTGAGACTGTCGATGAGCTCGAGCAGCTCGGCGGGGTCCATCGTGGGCCCGGCCTTTATGCCGAGCGGGTTGGCGATGCCGCGCAAGAAATCGACATGCGCGCCGTCGGCCTGGCGGGTCCGGTCTCCCACCCACAGTAAATGAGCCGAGGTGTCGTACCACTCGCCCGAGGTGCTGTCGATCCGCGTCAGCGCCTCTTCGTAGCCGAGCAGAAGCGCCTCGTGCGAGGTGTAGAAGTCGGTCTGGCCGACCTGATCGACACTGCTCGACAGGCCACAGGCCTCCATGAAGGCGAGCGCTTCAGCGATACGGTCGGCGAAATCCCGGTACCGCTCGCCTTGTGGGCTGTTCGCGACAAAACCCAGATTCCAGCGGTGGACGCGGTGGAGGTCGGCATAGCCGCCCTGCGCGAAGGCGCGGATCAGATTGAGCGTGGCGGCGGCTTGGCTGTAGGCCTGCAGCAGGCGCTCGGGATCGGGGCGCCGCGCCACAGGCTCGAACTCGATGCCGTTGATGATATCGCCGCGATAGCTCGGCAGCTCCACGCCGTCGCGCTCCTCGACCGGCTCGCTGCGCGGCTTGGCGAACTGGCCCGCCATGCGGCCGATTTTGACGACGGGGCGCGCCGCCGCATAGGTCAGCACGACCGCCATCTGTAACAAGACCCGGAAAGTGTCGCGAATGATGTCGGCGTGAAACTCGGCGAAACTCTCGGCGCAGTCGCCGCCTTGCAGCAGGAACGCCTTTCCCTCCGCCACCTCCGCCAGCTGGCGCGTGAGTTTGCGCGCCTCGCCCGCGAACACCAGCGGCGGAAAGGTCCGGAGCCGATCCTCGATCGCGGCCAACGCGGCCTCATCGGGATAGCTCGGCACCTGCCGGATCGGCCGCGCCCGCCAGCTCTCAGGCGACCAGATTTGTGCCATGATCCTGTCTCTCACCCACCGCGGGCCAGCATATACGCCGGTTTGCGCCGTTTTCCAAGTATCGCACAAGGCGCGTAGTCTCCGTTAGCCTCGAAAGGCTTATCCCTCTGCATCCGGTAACGCAATATGAGGGGGCTACGCAGTTGTCGGTTGGCGAGCGGGTAGTTGGTCGCGAAAGCGCACTTTGCCTGGGCCTTAGCCGGATCGCGGCGCTGCGCGCGTAGCATCGAGGCCACCACCCGTTGATCCTACCGGAGCCAGAGGGATAACAGCCCGTTGATTAAGTCGGCGCCGTCTGATTCTCTGGTTCCCTGATTTGCAGGGGGATTTGCCGATGGCGATGGGACGGCAGAAGGATGGTCAGGGGGACCTGATGGTGAGCTGGTCGGAGATGCCGCGCTCTCCGGGTCATGTGTTTTATGACCGCTTGCAGTCGGTGCTGATCGAGGGCGGCTTCGACGCCTTTGCCGAGGCGAGCTGCCGGCCTTATTACGCGGCCCGGATGGGCGCGCCCTCGGTGCCGCCCGGGCGCTATTTCCGGATGCACCTGGTGGGCTACTTTGAGGGCATCGACAGCGAGCGCGGTCTGGAGTGGCGCTGCTCGGACTCGCTTTCGCTGCGGGCGTTCCTGCGACTGGGGAGCCGTGATCGGGTACCGGACCATTCCTGGCTGTCACGGAGCCGCACGCGCCTGCCCCATGAAGTCCACGCGGCGGTCTTCGACTAGGTTCTGGTGCTGATCGCCGAGGCGGGGCTGATCAAGGGCGAGCGCATCGGCGTCGATGCCTCGACCATGGAGGCCAACGCGGCGCTGCGGAACATCGTGCGGCGCGACAACGGCGAAGGCTACCGGGAGATGCTGGAGCGCCTGGCCCGGGAAAGCGGCGTCGAGACACCCACGGCCGAGGACCTGGCGCGTCTGGACCGGAAGCGCAAGGGCAAGAAGCTTTCCAACACGGATTGGGTTTCGAAGAGCGACCCCGAGGCCAAGATCACCAAGATGAAGGACGGCACGACGCATCTGGCCTACAAGCCCGAGCACGCGGTGGATCTGGACACCGGCGCGGTGGTGGCGGCCGAGCTGCACCCGGCCGATGAGGGCGACACCACGACGCTTTCCAAGACCCTGGCGAAGGCCGAGGCAAACCTCGATGCGGTGGATGCGGCACCGACGTCGGAGGACCCGGCCGAATGCGTCGCCGACAAAGGTTATCACTCACGGGCGGTCTTGAGGGCTCTGAACGACAGTCCCTGGAAGACCCGGATCGCGGCGCCCAAGCAGACCGGCTTTTCGCGCTGGCACGGTGATGAGGCGGCGCGGCGCGCGGTCACCAATAACCGTGCGCGGCTCAAGTCCGGGGTCGCCCGCGAGGCCTTCAAGCTGCGCGCCGAGATCGTCGAGCGCTGCTTTGCCCACAACCTCGATCGTGGCGGCATGCGACGAACCTGGCTGCGCGGGCGAGAGAATGTGCACAAGCGATACCTGCTCCACGTCGCCGGCCACAATCTATCGTTACTGATGCGCCAGCTCATCGGCGCCGGCACCCCGCGGGAGGCCGTGGCGGGCGGATATGGCGGTATTTTCGTTCTGCTCACGCCCACCGGGGCCATGCTGGTGGCACGGGGGGGCTCGCAAAGCGGCCAGACGGCTTTCGCCGCCGTATTCCTCATCTGGGAGTGAGAGCCGGAAAAAGCCACTTAATCAACGGGCTGATAAGCCTTAGCCTCGAAACACCCCTTTATTCGGCTGCCTCAGCCGCTTCGACGTACTTGTCACGCATGGTGACGAACTCTTCCGCCGCCGTGGGATGGATGCCGATGGTGGCGTCGAACTGGGCTTTCGTCGCGCCGGCGCGCATGGCCACGGCGAAACCCTGGATGATCTCGCCGGCTTCCGGCCCGACCATGTGGATGCCGATCACGCGCTCGCTCGCGCCATCCACGATGAGTTTCATCATGGTCTTCTCGTCGCGCGCCGAAAGCGTGAGCTTGAGCGGCGTGAAGGACGACTTGTAGATGTCGACGGTCTCGTAACTTGCACGCGCCTCGGCCTCCGTCAGGCCCACGGTCCCGATCGGCGGCTGGCTGAACACCGCCGAGGGTACGTCGTCGTAGTTCATTTTGCGCCCGGCCGGACCGAAGAGGTTGTCCGCCAGGACGTGGCCCTCGGTGACGGCCACCGGCGTCAGCTTGATGCGGTCGGTCACGTCGCCGATGGCGTAGATGTGGAACACCGAGGTCTGCCATCTGTCGTCGATGACGATGGCACCGGCCTCATCGAGCGTCACGCCGACCTCCTCGAGGCCGAGCCCCCGGGTGTTTGGCGTACGCCCGGTCGCGTACATGACGAGGTCGGCTTCGAGCGTGGTGCCGTCCGACAGATTGGTGACGAACGGGCCATTGGCACCGCCGCTTCGCTCGACCGCGTCAATCGACGGGGTGTTGAAGCGGAGATCGATCCGCTTGCGCTTCATCTCCTCGGCGAGGCACTCGCGCACATCGTCGTCAAATCCGCGCAGGAACAAGGGGCCGCGGTAGAGCTGCGTCACTTGGGCGCCGAGCCCGTGGAAGATATTGGCGAATTCGACGGCGATGTAACCTCCGCCGACCACGATCACGCGCGCCGGCAGCTCGTCGAGGTGAAATGCCTCGTTCGAGGTGACCACATGCTCGCGGCCGGAAAAATCCGGCACCGAAGGCCAGCCGCCCGTCGCCACGAGGATGCGCTCGGTCGTGTAGCGCGCCGTGCCGACGACGATGGTGTGCGCATCCTCGATGCGCGCGCGGCCCCAGATGAGATCGCCGCCGGCGCCTTTGATCAGCCGCTCGTAGACGCCATTGAGCCGCGTGATTTCCTGGTCCTTGTTGGCGATCAGGGCAGGCCAGGAGAAGCGTGGGGCAGCGACGGTCCAGCCGAAGCCGGCGGCATCCTCAAAGTCCTCGCTGAAGTGGGAGGCGTAGACCAGGAGCTTCTTCGGGATGCAACCGACATTGACGCAGGTGCCGCCGAGATAGCGCTCCTCGACGACCGCCACGCGGGCGCCGTGCTGGGCCGCGATGCGCGTTGCCCGGGTGCCGCCCGAGCCCGCGCCGATGACGAACAGATCGTAGTCGTATGTGGCCATCACCGTCCTCGTCCGATCGAGTAAAAAAGGGACGCCGCATCACCCCGGCGTCCCCCACTATCCGTGCGGGCCAGGCAGCCGGACACACGGGCTCGCCAGCCGCTTACGGCGTTTAAGAATCGATGCCGCCGATGCAGAGGTACTTCACCTCGAGGAAATCCTCGATCCCGTATTTCGATCCCTCGCGCCCGAAGCCCGATTCCTTCATGCCGCCGAACGGCGCCACTTCGGTGGAGATGATGCCGGTGTTGATGCCGACGATGCCGTATTCCAGGCCCTCGGACACGCGCCAGACACGGCCGATATCGCGAGAGTAGAAATAGGACGCCAGCCCGAACTCCGTGTCGTTGGCCATGGCGACCGCCTCGTCCTCGGTCTCGAAGCGGAATAAGGGCGCCACGGGCCCGAAGGTCTCCTCGCGCGCCACCACCATCTCCGCGGTCGCATCGGCGATGATGGTGGGCTCGAAGAAGGTCCCGCCCAAGGGATGGCGGTTGCCGCCGCCGACGACGCGGCCGCCCTTGCTGAGCGCGTCGGTGATGTGCTCCTCGACTTTGGCGACGGCGGCTTTGTCGATCAACGGCCCCTGGTTGACGCCGGCCTCGACGCCGTTGCCCACGTTGAGGCCGCTGACCGCCTGCGACAGCTTGGCGGCGAACTCCTCGTAAACCGAGTCTTGCACCAGGATGCGGTTGGCGCAGACGCAGGTCTGCCCCATGTTGCGGTACTTCGACATCATCGCGCCCTCGACCGCGGAGTCGATGTCGGCGTCCTCGAACACGATGAACGGCGCGTTGCCGCCGAGCTCGAGCGACATTTTCTTGAGCGTGCCGGCGCACTGCTCCATCAGCACCTTGCCGATCTCGGTTGAGCCGGTGAAGGTCACCTTGCGGACGATGGGATTGGACGTGATCTCGCCGCCGGTCTCGCGCGACGAGCCGGTGACAACGCTGAGCACGCCGGATGGAACGCCCGCCTCCTCGGCCAGGACCGCCATGGCGAGCGCCGAGAAGGGCGTCGCACTCGCCGGCTTGATCACCATGGTGCAGCCGGCCGCCAATGCCGGGCCCGCCTTGCGGGTGATCATCGCGGCGGGGAAGTTCCACGGCGTGATCGCCGCCGTCACGCCCACCGGCTCCTTGATGACGACGATGCGCTTGTCGGACTGGTGCGGCGGAATGGTATCGCCGTAGATGCGCTTGCCTTCCTCGGCGAACCACTCGATGAACGAGGCGGCATAGGCCACCTCGCCCTTGGCCTCGGCGAGCGGCTTGCCCTGCTCGGACGTCATGATGAGGCCGAGATCGTCCTGATTGGCCAAGAGGAGATCGTTCCACTTGCGCAGGATCACGGCCCGCTCCTTGGCGGTCTTGGCGCGCCACGCGGGCAGCGCCTCGTTGGCGGCCTCGATGGCGCGGCGGGTCTCGGCCGCGCCCATTTTGGGCACCGTGCCGAGCACTTCGTCGGTCGCCGGATTGGTGACCTCGATGGTCTCGCCGCCGTCCGCATCGCACCACGTGCCGCCGATGTAGCACTGCTGGCGGAAGAGATCGCCCGAGTTGAGTTGCATGACTGGCCTCCCCTGCTCCCGATTCGTGTGCGCCTACTATAGTCTGGCGCCCCGCCGCTGTTAACCGGGTTCGCGGGTTGGCCGTGAACCATGCGGTGAGGGCGGACCGGCTTTAGCCATTGTAGACCGGCGCGAAGACCTCGGTGGCGAAGGCCTCGACCGAGGTTGGCGTCGAGTTCGCTGGGCTGCGCGGGCCCTCCGGGGCCAACCTGCCGGCGTTGAAGCTCGTGTAAATGCCGATCCGGTAGGCCGCGCGCTCGGGGCTGAATCCTTGTGCCACGAGTGCCGCCACGGCGGCCTCGGGCTCGGCCTGCGCGTAGGCCAGATCCGGCCTGCCGATGGCGCGTCCGATCAGCGGCGTGAATTCGTTCATCGCGCAGTCCCGCTCGCCCAAGAGCTCGCGCGTGGTGGACCCGGCAAATTCGCGCTTGGCCATCAGGTCCGCCGCCACATCGGCGATATCGCGGGTGGCGATCATCGGCAATTTCACGTCGGGCGCGATGACGGTGGAGCAGACGCCCTCGGCCCGGATGGACGCGATGCTGGCGAACAGGTTCTCCATAAAGTAACCCGCACGAAGGTGAACGATATTGACGCCGTCGATGGCGTTGAGCTGCTCCTCGACATCGCGCGTGCCGGGGATCGGGCTGTCCGCCCGGTGCACGCCACACGCCGACATGGCGACGACATGGCTGACCCGGCTGGCCGTCAGCGCCGCGGCAAAGACATCGCCGATGCGGTTGTATTCCGCTTGCACGTCGCGGCAGGCCGGGCTGACCGCGACCATGACATAGGCTGAAGTTGCGCCGGCGAATGCCGCCGTCATGGCGGCCGCATCGGTCATTTCCAAAGCCACCGCCTCGGCGCCCTGCCCGCGGAGCGCGGCCAGGCGCTCGGGATTGCGCCCCAACGCGCGGACCGGCTCGCCGGCATCGAGCAGCCGCGCGCAGATGCGCCGGCCGGTCTGCCCCGTCGCGCCGAGAATCACATGCATGATGAGGGCCTCCCTGTGTGTTTGGCGCTAAAGGCTTATCCCTCTGCATCCGGTAACGCAATATGAGGGGGCTACGCAGTTGTCGGTTGGCGAGCGCGTAGTTGGTCGCGAAAGCGCACTTTGCCTGGGCCTTAGCCGGGTCGTGCCGCTGCGCGCGTAGCATCGAGGCCACCACCCGTTGATCCTACCGGAGCCAGAGGGATAAGCCTTTGGCGCTATTCCGCTTGAGCGGACTGGTGCGCCTCGCCCAAGCCTAACAGCCCGTTGATTAAGTGGCTTTTTCCGGCTCTCACTCCCAGATGAGGAATGCGGCGGCGAAAGCCGTCTGGCCGCTTTGCGAGCCCCCCCGTGCCACCAGCATGGCCCCGGTGGGCGTGAGCAGAACGAAAATACCGCCATATCCGCCCGCCACGGCCTCCCGCGGGGTGCCGGCGCCGATGAGCTGGCGCATCAGTAACGATAGATTGTGGCCGGCGACGTGGAGCAGGTATCGCTTGTGCACATTCTCTCGCCCGCGCAGCCAGGTTCGTCGCATGCCGCCACGATCGAGGTTGTGGGCAAAGCAGCGCTCGACGATCTCGGCGCGCAGCTTGAAGGCCTCGCGGGCGACCCCGGACTTGGGCCGCGCACGGTTATACCAACGGCACTAATTATTGACCTGAAATCGCCCAATCTCTCATTCCGATGGACATGATCGTCTCGGGCTGGTCGATTAGTTTGTTCCAGGCTTGGCAACCGGCCTCGATGATGGCGTCGTAATCTTCGAAGACGCGGTTAGAGAGCCAATTCTGGCGGAGGTATTGCCAGATGTTCTCGACCGGGTTCAGCTCGGGCGAGCGCGATGGCAGCAGGATGATGGTGAGGTTCTTGGGGACCTTGAGCTGGTCGGTGCTGTGCCACCCGGCGCGGTCCATCAGGACGACGCCATGGGCCTTGGCGGCGACGTTGCAGCTGATCTCGTCGAGATGCATCTGCATGGCGGCTGTGTTGGCGAAGGGGAGCATGAGAGCGGCACCCTTGGCTCCCATGGGACAGATTGCGCCAAAGAGGTAGGCGTTCGTGTAGCGCTGATCGGCGGGCAGGCGTGGCCTTGTTCCCTTCTTCGCCCAAATGCGCACACGCCCGTTCTTCTGTCCCAGCCTGGCCTCGTCTTGGAACCAGATCTCGACCCGCTTGGTCTTGGGCAGACCGGCTAGGTGGGCAGCGAGCGTGCGGGGGAAGTTTTTTTGAACGCCTCGATCACCCGCTGGTCCTGCTTGGGGTGCTGCGGCCGGGCGCTGATGTGGGAGAAGGACAGCGCGACGAGAAGGTCGGAGATCGCCCGCTCGCTATAGATCACGCCAAAGCGTTCTTCGATCACCCGTTTCAGGTCAACCCGCCGCCAGCGAACCACACCGTCAATCTTTGGATCGGGGCCCGTTTCGACGATCACCGACAGTTCGCCCATCTGCTCGTCGGTCAAGAGCCGGGGGCGGCCCGCACCGGGACGGTTCTTCAAGCCGTCTGCCCCTTCATCGTTGAAGCGGTGCGCCCAGTCTCTCAGCGTCTGGCGATCCATGCCGCCGACCTTAGCGGCTTCCGCTCGGCTCATGCCGTCGTAAACCGCCGCCAAGGCCAAAAGCCGGCGAACTTGGCGGGGATCGCGACTGTGCTTGGCCAAACACCGGAGCTTAATGCTGTCGTAGTCGTCCCGAAGAGCAATGCATACTGACATGGCGAATCTCCTTCGCCAGCCTTGAATCACATCCAGCCCAAAAAGGGAATCCCTTGCGAGTCAGAATTTTGCGCCGTTGGTATTATTGGTGACCGCGCGCCGCGCCGCCTCATCACCGTGCCAGCGCGAAAAGCCGGTCTGCTTGGGCGCCGCGATCCGGGTCTTCCAGGGACTGTCGTTCAGAGCCCTCAAGACTGCCCGTGAGAGGCCGTTTCGAAAGGGGTTGAGTGGCCGGTGTCGATGTGATTCCAAGGAGGTTGCTGAGACCGATATGGAGCCGCCATGTGGACGCCGACCACCCGAGAGCAGCATAGCCGCAAGACGCTGCGTTATCAGACTGATTTGACCGATGCGGAGTGGGTTGTGATCGAGCCTCATTTGCCTCCGGCTCATGGCACGGGACGGCCCCGGTCATGGCCGATGCGAGAGATCGTCAACGGCATTTTCTACGTGATGCGGGCTGGCTGCCCTTGGCGCTTGCTGCCAAGCGATTTGCCACCGTGGGGCACGATCTATCGCTGGTTCGCCAAGTTCCGCGACGACGGCCTCCTTGAGAAGATCAATCACTCTCTGGTCATGGCCGATCGCGAGCGGGTCGGACGCGAGGCCAGCCCGAGCGGCGCGATTATCGACAGCCAGAGCGTCAAGACAACCGAGGCTGGTGGCCCCCGCGGCTACGATGCGGGCAAGAAGATCAAGGGGCGCAAGCGCCACGCGCTGGTCGACACCGACGGGCGCGGCCTCGTGCTCGAGGCGCATCCGGCGAGTATCCAGGACCGCGATGGTGGCGGGTCGCTGCTGTGCGCCTCACGCGGCTCGTTTCCGTTCATCGAGAAGGTCTTTGCCGACAGCGGCTACGCCGGCGAGAAGGTCGCCACGGCCACCGTGATCGCCGTCGAGATCGTGCGCAAAAGCCCCGATCAGGTCGGCTTCGCCGTCCAACCGCGCCGCTGGGTCGTGGAGCGCTTCTTCGCCTGGATCAACCGCAACCGGCGACTGGCAAAGGACTTCGAGGCCACCATCGCCTCGGCCCGCGCCTTCCTCTACGCCGCCTCCGTCATGCTCCTCGTCCGCAGATTGGCCCGAGCCGCATGACTTTCGAAACCGACTCTGAGTGATAACCTTTGTCGGCGACGCATTCGGCCGGGTCCTCCGACGTCGGTGCCGCATCCACCGCATCGAGGTTTGCCTCGGCCTTCGCCAGGGTCTTGGAAAGCGTCGTGGTGTCGCCCTCATCGGCCGGGTGCAGCTCGGCCGCCACCACCGCGCCGGTGTCCAGATCCACCGCGTGCTCGGGCTTGTAGGCCAGATGCGTCGTGCCGTCCTTCATCTTGGTGATCTTGGCCTCGGGGTCGCTCTTCGAAACCCAATCCGTGTTGGAAAGCTTCTTGCCCTTGCGCTTCCGGTCCAGACGCGCCAGGTCCTCGGCCGTGGGTGTCTCGACGCCGCTTTCCCGGGCCAGGCGCTCCAGCATCTCCCGGTAGCCTTCGCCGTTGTCGCGCCGCACAATGTTCCGCAGCGCCGCGTTGGCCTCCATGGTCGAGGCATCGACGCCGATGCGCTCGCCCTTGATCAGCCCCGCCTCGGCGATCAGCACCAGAACCTAGTCGAAGACCGCCGCGTGGACTTCATGGGGCAGGCGCGTGCGGCTCCGTGACAGCCAGGAATGGTCCGGTACCCGATCACGGCTCCCCAGTCGCAGGAACGCCCGCAGCGAAAGCGAGTCCGAGCAGCGCCACTCCAGACCGCGCTCGCTGTCGATGCCCTCGAAGTAGCCCACCAGGTGCATCCGGAAATAGCGCCCGGGCGGCACCGAGGGCGCGCCCATCCGGGCCGCGTAATAAGGCCGGCAGCTCGCCTCGGCAAAGGCGTCGAAGCCGCCCTCGATCAGCACCGACTGCAAGCGGTCATAAAACACATGACCCGGAGAGCGCGGCATCTCCGACCAGCTCACCATCAGGTCCCCCTGACCATCCTTCTGCCGTCCCATCGCCATCGGCAAATCCCCCTGCAAATCAGGGAACCAGAGAATCAGACGGCGCCGACTTAATCAACGGGCTACTAAAGGATCCCGCCCAACTCTGTTGTCGCCTTCTGTACCTTTTGTACAGGCCCAGTAAATTAGGGGAACAATGCCGATGATGGTGAACGATATGAGAATCCACCAACCCGTGCGATCGATGTCGTGTAACCGCCGGACGGAAACGGCCAGGTTAGGTAAGAAAACAGCAATGTGGAATACTGTTTCTAGCGGAGCAATTTCATTGTTTTGGAATATAGAATAATCGAGTATTGATAAACAAGTTACGGCGATCAACCAGAACAAAGCCCAGTACGAATCTTGCCTATCCGGTTAACAGCCCGTTGATTAAGTCGGCGCCGTCTGATTCTCTGGTTCCCTGATTTGCAGGGGGATTTGCCGATGGCGATGGGACGGCAGAAGGATGGTCAGGGGGACCTGATGGTGAGCTGGTCGGAGATGCCGCGCTCTCCGGGTCATGTGTTTTATGACCGCTTGCAGTCGGTGCTGATCGCGGGCGGCTTCGACGCCTTTGCCGAGGCGAGCTGCCGGCCTTATTACGCGGCCCGGATGGGCGCGCCCTCGGTGCCGCCCGGGCGCTATTTCCGGATGCACCTGGTGGGCTACTTTGAGGGCATCGACAGCGAGCGCGGTCTGGAGTGGCGCTGCTCGGACTCGCTTTCGCTGCGGGCGTTCCTGCGACTGGGGAGCCGTGATCGGGTACCGGACCATTCCTGGCTGTCACGGAGCCGCACGCGCCTGCCCCATGAAGTCCACGCGGCGGTCTTCGACTGGGTTCTGGTGCTGATCGCCGAGGCGGGGCTGATCAAGGGCGAGCGCATCGGCGTCGATGCCTCGACCATGGAGGCCAACGCGGCGCTGCGGAACATCGTGCGGCGCGACAACGGCGAAGGCTACCGGGAGATGCTGGAGCGCCTGGCCCGGGAAAGCGGCGTCGAGACACCCACGGCCGAGGACCTGGCGCGTCTGGACCGGAAGCGCAAGGGCAAGAAGCTTTCCAACACGGATTGGGTTTCGAAGAGCGACCCCGAGGCCAAGATCACCAAGATGAAGGACGGCACGACGCATCTGGCCTACAAGCCCGAGCACGCGGTGGATCTGGACACCGGCGCGGTGGTGGCGGCCGAGCTGCACCCGGCCGATGAGGGGCGACACCACGACGCTTTCCAAGACCCTGGCGAAGGCCGAGGCAAACCTCGAGGCGGTGGATGCGGCACCGACATCGGAGGACCCGGCCGAATGCGTCGCCGACAAAGGTTATCACTCACGGGCGGTCTTGAGGGCTCTGAACGACAGTCCCTGGAAGACCCGGATCGCGGCGCCCAAGCAGACCGGCTTTTCGCGCTGGCACGGTGATGAGGCGGCGCGGCGCGCGGTCACCAATAACCGTGCGCGGCTCAAGTCCGGGGTCGCCCGCGAGGCCTTCAAGCTGCGCGCCGAGATCGTCGAGCGCTGCTTTGCCCACAACCTCGATCGTGGCGGCATGCGACGAACCTGGCTGCGCGGGCGAGAGAATGTGCACAAGCGATACCTGCTCCACGTCGCCGGCCACAATCTATCGTTACTGATGCGCCAGCTCATCGGCGCCGGCACCCCGCGGGAGGCCGTGGCGGGCGGATATGGCGGTATTTTCGTTCTGCTCACGCCCACCGGGGCCATGCTGGTGGCACGGGGGGGCTCGCAAAGCGGCCAGACGGCTTTCGCCGCCGCATTCCTCATCTGGGAGTGAGAGCCGGAAAAAGCCACTTAATCAACGGGCTGTTAATGGGTCCGGACCCTAGTATATCTGGCTCTGCTTCCGTCTTTGAGAGTTTGTCATGCCTTTCAAGTTCCACGTATCGCGTCGCCACCATATCCCCAGAGCCAAGTGCCGGGTCATGAACTGGCCGGATTATGACCGTGGTTTGGTTCGGCGCGGCGACATTCGTTTCTGGATTGATGAGAGCGCCCTGGAGCAATGGGACGCAGCCAAGCGGCGAACTCCTGGTGGCCAGCGGCGGTTTTCAGAGTTGGCGATTTCCACGACACTGATGCTGGGGGTGGTCTTCAGACTGCCGCTGCGCCAGACGGAAGGCTTTGTGCGTTCCCTCGTGGACTTGATGGGGTGCGATCTGCCGGTGCCGGATCACACCACGCTGTCGCGGCGGCGGCGAACGGTGGATGTCGTTGTGGAAACCAGCACGAACAAGTGATCTACGGATATCGTGCTGGATTCCACGGGCCTGAAATTCTTCGGCGCTGGCGAGTGGGCTCAGCGCCAAGCACGGTGAAACGCGGCGCTCGTGGTGCAAGCTGCATATCTCGGTTGACCCGGCCAGCAGCGAGATCCGGACGCATGAACTGACCGGTGACGACACGGCCGATGCGACGATGGCGGGACCGCTGGTCGCCGGTTCCAGTGGGGTGATCCGGCGCGTGTTTGCCGACGGCGCCTATGACGGGGAGCCCGTGACACAAGCGATCCGAGAAGCTCGGCCACCGAATTCACCAACTGAAATCATCATCCCGCCACGCGCCACATCCATTCCTCCCCCGGACACGCCTCATGGCGGATCGGAACGGGAGTACCATGCGGCGGAGATCGCGTCGAAGGGAAGGATGAACTGGCAGAAACGACAGGGCTACGGATTGAGAGCGCTTGGCGAAACAGCCATGGCTCGCGTCAAGAGGCTCAACGGCGGCAAGCTCACCGCTCGCACATTCCAATCCCAACAAACCGAAATCGCCATGCAGATCGACGCACTCAATCGCTCTATCCGTGCGGCGAAACCAAACACAATCAGGATCCGCTAACCAACCGGGGAATGGGCGATCACACCAGCGTGGCTCCATGCACCAAAGCCGTATAGCACCAGAATCGGATAGCCTTCCCCACCCTCCCAAATGTGGATTGGGATATCTTGAAATTCGATATCGCTTCCCTGCAGAGCCATTAAATCCCCACTTTCACACAACAATGTGTTTCATTCGGCAGCCGCTGCGCCAAGCTGACGCGCAACCAGATGTGCGTAGATCCCGTTCCGCGCCAGCAATTCCTGATGCGTCCCAACTTCGGCGACTCGCCCTGCATCCAACACCGCGATCTTGTCGGCATTGCGCACGGTCGACAGCCGATGTGCGATAACGATCGTCGTCCGGTCCTCCATCAGGCGCTCGAGCGCTGCATGCACGGCCGCTTCGTTGACCGCATCGAGGTGCGAGGTCGCCTCGTCGAGAATGAGAACTGGCGCACCCTTGAGAAAGGCCCGCGCGATCGTTACACGCTGACGCTGCCCCCCGGAAAGCTGGGTGCCACGCTCGCCAACGATCGTGTCGAGGCCATCGGGCAGCGATTCGATGAAATCGGTCAGGGCCGCTTCGGCGACGGCGTGGTCGATCTCCTTGTCACTGGCGTCAGGCTTGGCGATCGCGATATTGTTGCGAAGACTTTCGTTAAAGAGGTGCGTGTCCTGGGCGACAAGCGCGAAATGATGGCGCAGTTCGTCGAGGTCGTAGTCGCGCAGGTCGTGCCCCAATAATTTGATGCCGCCGGCTTGAGGGTCCCAGAACCGCAGGATTAGGTTGGCAATCGTGGTTTTTCCGGCACCCGATGGCCCAACCAATGCCAACATCGCGCCAGCCGGCACGTCGAGCGACACATTCTCCAGCGCCGGTGCAACTCGACCGGGATAGGTGAACGTCACGTCGTCAAACGAAAGCGCCGACGCCCGCTCGCGGAGCGGTTCGCGCGCTTGCGAAACGCCGGCGCCCGAGCGCACCGGCACCTCCTCGTCGTGAACCGCATAGACCCGCCGCGTCGCGCCCAACGAATCGGCGAGCTGCCGCCCCACCTGGGCGATTTCAGATATCGGTAGAAACGCCGACATGGCCAGAATCGTCAACAACGGCAAGATCCCGCTCGCCAGATCGCCAGTTGCCACCAGTCCGGCGCCGGCCACGACCACCACCAACCCACCGAGGCTCGCCGCAACTTCCTGCAAAACCGTTTGCAAGGTTAGGTCGCGGAAGAAAGGCAGGCGCAACGCAACATAGCCCGCGGTCTTGCCGGCAAACTCAGCCCCGCGCTCGGCCTCTTGCTGGAAGGCGACAACCTCGCCCAATCCTTGCACCGTATCGAGCGCGTGCGCGTTTAGATCGCCGAGCGCTTCACGGGCGCGCGAGCCCAGCCGGTCGATTCGCGATCGTCCAAGCAGCGGCTGCAAACCCGCAAGGGCCAGGAACGGTGCCAGCGCGGCAGCCATCTCCCAGCCATAGAAGATCAGCGTCGCAATGACGACGGTTGGCACGACCACGGCAACAAATGCCGGCGCGATCGTATGAGCAAAGAAATACTCGACCATCTCGACGTCGTGGGTCGCGATACCAACCAGATCGCCGGTGCGCCGGCGGGTAAAATAAGCCGGCGCAAGTTCATCGAGCTTGCGAAAGATCGCAATACGCATATCGCCGAGCAGTCGGTACGCCATATCGTGGGCGAGCCAGGATTCCATCCAGTGCAAGACGCCCGAGAGAACCGCGGCAATCCCCAATCCGACCAAATAGCCTTGGAATGCCTGTTCGTTCTTGAGCGCCAGCACAATCAGCGCGCTGAACACGCCAACCCCGATCAGTGAGCCCACCCGGAAAACGGCGAGCAGGAAGGTCGTGATGATTTGATTGCGCCACGGCGCGATCAAGCCGATCAGCACGCGCATAACCCGCGGCCAGCTCATCCCTTCGGCCCTGATGATCGCATCGGTCGGCTGCTCGAAAAAGTTTTCAGATCCGGCCGGGATGTCGGCTTTGGGTTCCGTATCCTGGGCGATCGGCGCGGCGTCACCAATAATGACATTGGCATCCTGATCGCGAAGCTGCGGCGCCATGAGTGCGTGATAGGGACCGTCACGGACGATCAGCTCAGCATGCGTCCCGGTTTCAACGAGATGGCCGCCATCAAGCACCAGAATCCGATCGCAATCGATCACGCTCGACAGGCGATGCGCAAAAATCAGTGTCGTCCGGCCTCCCATGAGGCGTTCGAGGGCTTCTTGGATGATCGATTCATTCTCGGCATCGACCGATGACAGTGCCTCGTCAAGTACCAGTATCGGGGCATCGCGCAGCAAAGCGCGGGCAATCACGATCCGCTGACGTTGGCCGGCCGACAGGCGCACACCACGTTCGCCGACAACGGTGTCGTAGCCCTGCGGCAATTGCGAGATGAAGTCGTGGGCGTTGGCGGCCTGCGCCGCCGCTTCAAGCTCGGCGGCACTGGCGGTGGCGTTGCCCATTCGCAAATTATCTTCGACCGTCCCGTGGAACAGGAACGCATCCTGGCGAACCACTGCGATGTGGCCTCTCAATTCGGCGAATGGGAGCGTGCGAATGTCTTCGCCACCGATCCGGATGGTGCCGCGCTCCGGATCGAACAGGCGCAGCAGCAAATTAACGACGGTTGATTTACCCGCGCCACTCGGGCCGACGATGGCGATGCGATCGCCGGCGGCGACCTCGAACGAAAGGTCGCGGTGCGCCGGATGACGCCCGTTCGGGTAGGTAAAGGACACGCCTTCAAAGGTCACGCTCGCGGTGAGTGCGGCGCTGCTCTCGGGTGCCTCTTCAGGCGCTTCGATCAAAGGCCGTGTATTCAGAAATGACAGGATTCCGTTGGCTGCCGATTTTCCGATCATGCCTTGGTGCAGCAGAATTCGCAGTTCGCGGAGCGGGCGAAACACCTCCACGCCGAGCATCAGAATCACCAGCAACACGGTCAGCGACATCTCGCCGTCCGCCACCCGATAAGCCCCCCAGCTCAGCGATACCGCCGCCCCGACCGCAATCCCGGTATCGGTAATGCCGCGCGACAAGGTGTTGGTCCCCAATACCCACATGGTGCTTTTGAATAGCGCGTCGGCTCGCTTTTCCAGCAGCGCCGTGCGCGCACGGCTTTGCCCAAAAGCCTTGAGCGTGGTCAAGCCTTGGATGGCGTCCAGGAACTCAGCCGCGAAGGCGCCATATTCGCGGGCCCGCGCACGGCTATGTTTGTTGTCGAGCCGGTGCCACAGGATCGGCGCGAACAATGTAACCAGCGCCGCCACCAGTAGCGTCACCGCGATCGAAAGATCGAGGAACGCAACGAACAAGAAAATTAGGATCGGCGTCACTGCGGCGACAAAAAATTGCGGCAGATATTGACCGAAATAAGTCTCGAGCTGCTCGACTCCCTCCACCACCGTCAGGATCACATCGCCGGTTCGCTGACGCCCAAAATGGGCCGGACCGAGGCGCACAACCTGACCGTAAAGTTTCTGGCGCAGGCGTTGTTGAACGGTCGACGCGGTCAGATGCGCCACCATCGTGCGGTAATATTCGACGCCACCGCGAACCACCATCAAGCCGGCCACCAGCACAAACGGGACGACGAGGTCTTCAAATGTCGCACCCGTGAAGACCAGGCCGAGCAGCCAGCCGATCAGGCCGAGCCGCGCGATCCCAAGCGCCGCAGCGACCACACCCACCACCACCGCCCACGCGATCCGTAGCCGCACGCCTTCCGTAAAAGGCCAGAGTTGACGATCAAAAAACAACTTGCTTAACCCTGAAAGTCATCCGGCGATGAGGAGGCGATAGGGCATGGGCTGGTTTCGTGCGGCGCTATGGACGAAACGCGGGATCATTGTCTGGAGTTGATAGCGCCGGTTGTAGCGCCAGGCGAAGCTGGCGAGATAGCGTCCGGCATGGTCGGGGCCGAGCTTGCGATAAGTCCCGGTGATCGCGCTCTTGATGTTGCCGAGCGTCGTGTTCACCCATTTGAACGATGCCATGCGGGCCGCCTGTCGGCCCGACCCGGTGCGGATCGCCTGAGGGCTGCAGGCGGCTTCTTCGAGTGCGCTCCAGCAGCCCAGGCCGTCCGTCACAACCGCCGCTCCGGGGGCCAGCCAGTGCTTGGCGCCGCGCGCGATCTCTCGCTTGCGGAAGCCCTTGACCGCCGCCAGCTTCAGCTTGCGCGGGCGCCCCTCGGGACTGGTCGAGACCGCCGCCACGAAGGGCGTTTTGCCCGCCGCGCCGCGGCCCCGCTTGCCGCCGCAGCGCACCCCGCCGAGATAGGCGTCGTCCATCTCCACCCGCCCCGTAAGCGCCGTCTCCCCCTCGCGCCGCGCCATCACCCCCATGATCTTGTGCTTCACGGCCCAGGCCGTCGGCTGCTTGACCCCGAGACTGCGGCCGAGTTCCACCGACGAGATGCCGTTCTTCGCCGTCACGATCCGGTGGATGGCGGCGAACCAGAGTGTCAGCGGCAGCTTGGTCGCGTGGAAGATCGTGCCCGCCGTGGGCGATGTCTGCTTCTTGCACCGGTTGCATCGATAGAGCCCCCGGCCCGCCAGCACGCAATGCCCGCAGCAGGGGCAGGCGAAGCCGCCCGGCCAGCGCAGCCGGACCAGCGCCGAGCGGCACTGCTCCTCCGTACCGAAGGCCTCCCGAAACGCCTCGTCGCTCAGACCACGCACGCGCGATGCAACCTTGAACCCCATAACCGTGACCCCCTCATACAGAACATATTGAGAACATGCATCCCCACAGGCGGAGTGTAACGGATAAGCAGGTAACGTTTTCAAGCTTTCCCAGCCATCGACGTTTTCCGATCCGTTGACCGAGGTGCTGCGCAGCGGCGCCCGGTCCCTGCTAGCGCGGGCGGTCGAGGCGGAGGTGGCCGCGTTCCTTGATGGCCACTCCGAGGCACGCACCGAAGAAGGCCGCCGACGGCTGGTGTGCCACGGCCACCTGCCCGAACGCGAGATCATGACCGACATCGGCCCGGTTGCGGTTCGCGCGCCACGCGTTCGCGATCGCACGGGCCTGGGCGCCGACCGCATCCGGTTCAGCTCCGCCCTCCTGCCGGCTTATCAGCCCGTTGATTAAGTGGCTTTTTCCGGCTCTCACTCCCAGATGAGGAATGCGGCGGCGAAAGCCGTCTGGCCGCTTTGCGAGCCCCCCCGTGCCACCAGCATGGCCCCGGTGGGCGTGAGCAGAACGAAAATACCGCCATATCCGCCCGCCACGGCCTCCCGCGGGGTGCCGGCGCCGATGAGCTGGCGCATCAGTAACGATAGATTGTGGCCGGCGACGTGGAGCAGGTATCGCTTGTGCACATTCTCTCGCCCGCGCAGCCAGGTTCGTCGCATACCGCCACGATCGAGGTTGTGGGCAAAGCAGCGCTCGACGATCTCGGCGCGCAGCTTGAAGGCCTCGCGGGCGACCCCGGACTTGAGCCGCGCACGGTTATTGGTGACCGCGCGCCGCGCCGCCTCATCACCGTGCCAGCGCGAAAAGCCGGTCTGCTTGGGCGCCGCGATCCGGGTCTTCCAGGGACTGTCGTTCAGAGCCCTCAAGACCGCCCGTGAGTGATAACCTTTGTCGGCGACGCATTCGGCCGGGTCCTCCGACGTCGGTGCCGCATCCACCGCCTCGAGGTTTGCCTCGGCCTTCGCCAGGGTCTTGGAAAGCGTCGTGGTGTCGCCCTCATCGGCCGGGTGCAGCTCGGCCGCCACCACCGCGCCGGTGTCCAGATCCACCGCGTGCTCGGGCTTGTAGGCCAGATGCGTCGTGCCGTCCTTCATCTTGGTGATCTTGGCCTCGGGGTCGCTCTTCGAAACCCAATCCGTGTTGGAAAGCTTCTTGCCCTTGCGCTTCCGGTCCAGACGCGCCAGGTCCTCGGCCGTGGGTGTCTCGACGCCGCTTTCCCGGGCCAGGCGCTCCAGCATCTCCCGGTAGCCTTCGCCGTTGTCGCGCCGCACGATGTTCCGCAGCGCCGCGTTGGCCTCCATGGTCGAGGCATCGACGCCGATGCGCTCGCCCTTGATCAGCCCCGCCTCGGCGATCAGCACCAGAACCCAGTCGAAGACCGCCGCGTGGACTTCATGGGGCAGGCGCGTGCGGCTCCGTGACAGCCAGGAATGGTCCGGTACCCGATCACGGCTCCCCAGTCGCAGGAACGCCCGCAGCGAAAGCGAGTCCGAGCAGCGCCACTCCAGACCGCGCTCGCTGTCGATGCCCTCGAAGTAGCCCACCAGGTGCATCCGGAAATAGCGCCCGGGCGGCACCGAGGGCGCGCCCATCCGGGCCGCGTAATAAGGCCGGCAGCTCGCCTCGGCAAAGGCGTCGAAGCCGCCCTCGATCAGCACCGACTGCAAGCGGTCATAAAACACATGACCCGGAGAGCGCGGCATCTCCGACCAGCTCACCATCAGGTCCCCCTGACCATCCTTCTGCCGTCCCATCGCCATCGGCAAATCCCCCTGCAAATCAGGGAACCAGAGAATCAGACGGCACCGACTTAATCAACGGGCTGTTAACGCCGATGACCGCTACATGTAGGGTGCCGCCACTCTCCCGAGTAAAGCTCGGCATAGGTTGGAGCAGAGGTGTCGCCCGCGATGCCGAGCAATGAGCGGAAGGCGTTGAACGGGTAGAACCGCCTGTTGAAGCGGAAGGTGAACTCGTTGAGGTAGGCTTGTAGGTGCTGGTGGCTAACGCCGTGGTGGATACCGATCAGCCACGTCTTCAGGTTGGCGAAAACCAGATGGATGATCGGCAGGTATTGCTCGGCAACCTCTGGATCACCACACTCGGCAACAGCGAAGTGCTCATAGCCGCGCTTACCGAGGCCAGCATAGCCGCTCCAATCGTCAGTAACGATCAGCGATCCCGGCGCGACGGTGCTCTCGACGAACCCACAGAGCGACTCGGCGCTACGGTCGAGCACGACGGCGAGCCGAACGCGTCCGGCATAGCGTCCGTCTTTCCGGTTGTCGAGCTTGGTGCCCGGCTTTCGATGACGCACCTCGATGGCACAGGAGACGGGAACCTTGTGGTGAACACCACGGCCTTCCCCACGCGTTCGCCCGCCAACCCAGGTTTCGTCCACCTCAACATGGTTCTTGGGCTGTCCACCGATCCTGTCTTGGTTGGGCCGCACCATGCCCGAGCGGAGCTTGTGGAGAATTTGAAAGGCCGTCTCGTAGCGCGAAAGACCAAGTTGCCGCTGAAACTGCACGGCGGACATGCCGGGCGTCTGACTGGCGACCAGATAAGCGGCCCAGAACCAGACGTTCAGCGGAGTGTGGCTACGCTCCATCACTGTTCCCACCGTCAGCCCGGTGTTCTGGCGGCACTTGCGGCAGCGCAGGACGCCAGGGCGGTTTTCAAAGTGGAACGGCTCTCCCGCCGTGCCGCAGTGCGGGCAGGCAAAGCCGTCTCCCCAGCGGGCTTTCTCCAAGTAGGCGGCGCAGGCCGCATCATCGGGGAAAAGTCGCTGGAACTCGGGTAGCGAATGCGGGAATGGGAGATCGGCGCGGTCGAGAACATCCATGGCGCGCTCCCCTATATCCGGTTTGCGCCCATTCTAGCCCTAGTGGGTGTGGGTGTAAACCGGATAGGCAAGAGTGAAACAATGAAAACACCTAATTCGGAATACCACGCTTTCCAGTCTGACTACGTCATTACTTGGAATACTCAAGTACAGATGCCTATTCTCGTCCGGCCCTATTGCCGGTGCCGGTCGATGAAGTTCTGGAGATCGCCTTCGCTGATTTGCACGCAACGCCCAATACGGTGAGTCCTCAGTTCTCTGCTCTCGATCCATCGCCGGACGGTCTTGGCGCTGACTTCCAGCCGGTCCGCGACGGTCGCGACAGACGGCAGTGTCAAAGCAAATCGGCTTGAGTCGGGAACGAAGCTCCCTTAGCCTCTGCCGATGCACAATCCTTTCCGTTATTTCAGAGGGTTCATCATGGGCGAACAGTCCAATACAGACACAAATCATCCAACTCCTTTTTCGTCGGGAGTCGCCGCCCTTGTTGCCGTGCTGGTCCTGGCGCTCGCGGCGCCCGCCGCGGCAGGCGACAACCGCGGCTCGGCCGAAGAGGCTCAGGACATGGTTGCGCGCGCGATCGCCTACTACGACGAGATGGGGGCCGAGGCGGCGGTGGCGAGGTTCAACGCCGACCCGGCTCCGGAGTTCCTGGACCGCGATCTCTACATCTTCGTTATCGGACACGAAGGAACCGTCGTCGCCCACGGCGTCGACTCCTCGCTTCTGGGAGTTGCCCTGGCGAGCTTCGTCGATGTCGACGGCAAGGAGTTCGGCGAGGAGATAGGTTTGATGGCCTCGGCGGAGGGGGCTTGGTTCGACTACAAGTGGAAGAACCCGATCAGCGGGGAGGTCGAGCAGAAGTCAAGCTGGATCGTGGCGCATGACGGCCATATCTTCGGCGTGGGAGTCTACAGGCCGTAAACCGGTGCCTGTCACACTAACATTGACTTTGTCAAGTTAACTGATTGTAGGCTGGTTTCGGCATTTCTCCATCAGGTTGTTATTCGGCGCGGAAATTTAGGTCTGACTCAATCTCGATGATGGCCTGCTTCAGGCCGCAACCACGGGGTGAACTCGGTGTACATCGCGGTCGGCGCGACCGTACACTAGCGCTGAAGGGCCTTCAGATCGCCGATCTGCCTTCCTTTGCTGGCATCTGGCGTCAAGAAGCCTATGACTGCACCAAATTTGCGACAGACCCAATATTGCACGCCGATCAGGGGTCAAACTTCAAAGCCGATTGACACCGGGGTCTCTACCGCAGAGAACCGCCTAGCCCGAACTATTCACGACACGCTGTAAAAGGGTTGGTGAGCATGGATTAACCTGTTGAGATTCCGTATGATTTTGGTGTTGAAACAAGATCACATGGCAACAGTAATTTCCAGCTCACCAACCCTTTTACAGCGTGTCGTGAATAGTTCGGGTTGAGTGTCTTGGCGGTCTAGGACGGGCTGTGTCTCGAAAGTGGTGGAAATTTGAGGATGGCGTAATCTCCGGGTGACAAGACAACCACCCAACCGGCGGCTAGCACCGCCAAGGAGATCACGCCATGAAGAACACTACCGAGACTTCCGCGCTTTCGCTACTGGCCAATGACGCCGGCTATGATCCGCTCGAGGACCGGCTGCGGGAGAACATCAGATCCACGATCGAGGCCGTTTTTGAGGAGGAACTTGCGCAGTTTCTCGGGCGCTGCCGATACGGTCGAGAGGATGCGCTTCGGCAAGGGTATCGGAACGGGCACCGGGAGCGGCAACTGACGGGGACATTCGGGACCGAGAGGGTGAGCGTGCCGCGTGCGCGGATCGTTGAGGAAGACGGTCGGGCGTCGGAATGGCGTTCGCGGGCGCTGCCGCGCTACCAGCGGCTGACCAGAAAGGCCGAGGCGCTGATCGCTTCGGTGTATCTGTCCGGAACCAACACGCGGCGGGTGAAACGCGCGCTGTTCGGGCTCTTCCGGGGTGCTGTGAGCAAGGACGTTGTGAGCCGGGCGTGGCGCAAGGTGAAGGTCGATTGGGACGCCTGGTGCAGCCGTGGCCTCGCGGATGAGGATATCGTTCGGCTGATCCTTGACGGCACTGTGATCAAGACCCGACTGGACCGCAAGGCCACCAACATCTCGGTTCTCGCGGCTATAGGGGTGCGCCGGGATGGCCAGAAGGTCTTGCTTTCGATCGGGAATATGGGCGGAGAAAGCCAGGCGGCGTGGCGCCAGTTCCTCGACGACCTTGATGCGCGTGGACTGAAACGGCCCGGGTTTGTCATCGTCGATGGCGCGCCGGGACTGGAGGCGGCTCTGTCGGCGCTTTGGGGCGATGACCTTCCCGTTCAACGCTGCACCGTGCACAAGCACCGCAACCTTCTGGGTCATGCTCCCAAACACATGCATGACGAGCTGAGCGAAGATTACCGCGATATGATCTATGCCGACACTGCCTCCGAGGTGGAAACCCGCCGCAAGGCGTTTGTCCGCAAGTGGCGGCTGAAATGCAGGGCCGTCGCGGACAGCCTCGCAGAAGCGGGCGACAAGCTCTTTACCTTCACGCGCCTGTCCAAGAGCCAATGGAAATCAGCCCGAACGACCAACGCCATTGAGCGTCTCAACGAGGAGTTCAAGCGCCGGATCAAAACACAGACCGTGCTGCCGTGTCCCGAAACAGTGCCGATGCTCCTCTGGGCGCTCCTCGCTTCCGGCCAAATCCAGATGCGCAAAGTCGATGGATGGGAAACCCTCGATCAGCTAATCGCCGACGAAACCCTTGACCGCGCGGCCTGACCGCCGCAAAACTCAACCCGCTCGGAGAGGCGCCAAAACCAATTTCCACCACTTTCGAGACACAACCCTAGGACGTGCCGAAGGCGACGGCGATCGCGGGGACAGAATAGGCGCGCGCCCGGCGCAGCAACCTGATACCTTCCTCACCGTTTCCCCTGCGTTCTCGTTTGCAGTGTGGGTAAATATGTGGGCATGGGAAAAACTCTGGCGGAAAAAACAGCATATATCAATGAGTTAATAGTTTTATCTGGCAGACCCTGGCTCCACCAATCTTTTCAAGGGGTTAACTGAACGCAGCTAAGCCCTTGTTGTTTGGCGCGCGCCGAGGTCCCGCGCCGCGGCGTGCGATGCCTGTCGCTCTCCCCCCTCCCCCTTTTTCACCATCCGGTGTTAGAGCCGCCAAAAGACCGCTACAGAGGGGGGGATCATCCGTGCCGATGAGAATGCCGTCGGCCTATGAGTTGCACGAACTCCCCGATGGGCTCGGCCTGATGGCGCCTTCGCCGGCGGTAGCGAAGGTGAAACCGTGGCGGCCCGCATCGCCGCGCGCGGTGCGGCCCCGGAGCGGCCGTGGTGGTATGATTCGCCGATGCTGATGGAGACGCAGACCCTACGGGTCGAGGACATCTACGTTCCGGCCAAAAGGCGGACCACGCTCGATCCCAAGACCGTGGACGCGATCGCCGAGAGCATGCTGGAGGTGGGGCAGCAAACGCCGATCTTGGTGCGCCCCGACGGCGCGCGCTACGTGCTGGTCGAGGGCCTGCACCGGCTGGAAGCATGCAAGGCGCTCGGCGAGGAGACCATCGAAGGCCAATTGGTCAAGGCCCGCCTCACCTGAGCGAAGCGCGCGTGGGCGCGCTGGGCTTTCCCAGACGAGATCGCGGCGTCGGCGTGGGAACCGGTCAACTCGGCGATCATGTTGTAGAAAACCCGGGAGCCCCAGGACCTGCCACGCTGTTGCCGCCGTCGAGCACGATGACCTCGGCCGTCATCCAGCTCGCGCGCTCGGAGACCAGGTAGGAGACCAGCTCCGAGACATCGCTCGGCTCGCCGGAGCGGCCGAGCGGGAACAACCGCCCCTGTGAAACCAAGAGCTGGCGGTAGGTCTCCTCGTCCATTCCCGACGAGGTGTAGATTTCGCTTCGCACGAGCGCCGGACTGACGACGTTGACGCGGACACCGTGAGGGGCCAGCTCCAGGGCCAGCGCCTTGGAGAACGAGTCGATGCCCCCCTTGGTCGCGGCGTAGGCGGCTGAGCCGGGAAAGGGGCGGTCGGCGACGTTGGAGCTGAGGTTGACGATCGCTCCCTTGGTCTTTTTGAGCGCCGGGATGCAGGCGAGACATACGTTGATGGTGCCGAGGAGGTTGATGTCGATCGTGTAACGCAGGTTCTCCTGGGTGATCGCGTCCACCGGCTCAAGGCGGATGACGCCGGCCGAGTTGACCACAACGTCGATGCGACCGAGATCGCCGAGGATCGCCAGCACCGTCGCGTCAATTTCGCCCGCATCGGCGACGTCGCACACATAGGGATGGAGCTTCTCGCCCCGGCGCGCTTTGAGCCGGTTGGCCCGGCGGCCGATAACGGCGACGCTGAAGCCATCGCGCGCGAGCCGGTTGGCACAGTCGCGACCGAGCCCCGAGCCGCCGCCCGTCACCACCGCCACCTTGCGATTCGTCTTGCGCCGCGTGTTGGCCGTGCGCGCCATGGCCACCTCCCTGCGTCTGCCGCGGATCCGGCGCGACCTTACCAGCAAGGGCCCGCACAGACGAGATCGGTGAGCACCACCACCTGCACCCAGATCGGCTGCGCGCCAAGCCCGCCGTGTTCATGCGCCGACGGCATCTCCTCTATGACAGTAAGGCCCGGCCTTTCCCGCGCCCGCCCGCAAGTGCCCAGCTCCCGCGCATCCGCGCGCCACGCGGTCTCCCCCTTCTGCGCCATCCGGTGTTAGAGTCCCAAAAAACGACCACAGAGGGGGGATCACCATGCCGATGAGAGTGCCTTCGGCGGCGGAGTTGCGCGAGCTCGGTTCCGAGCTCGGCATGTCGCTGACCGACGATGAGGTTGACTGCTACCTCGCCTATTTCGCCGACGCGCGCGAGGCATACAGGCGCCTCGACGCCATCCCCGACAACCTTCCGGAAGTGAAATACCCCCGCACGCCGGGCTATCGGCCGACCGGTGAGGAGAACAAGCACGGCGCCTGGTACATCAAGACGACGATCAAGGGCAAGAGCACCGGCAAGCTCGCCGGCAAGACCGCCGCGATCAAGGATACGGTGTGCGTCGCCGGGGTGCCGATGATGGTGGGCTCATCGACGCTTGAAGGCTACATGCCCGAGGTCGATGCGACGCTGGTCACGCGCATTCTCGATGCCGGGGGCACGATCCTCGGCAAGGCGGTGACCGAAGAGTTCGCCTTTTCGAGCGGCAGCCACACGGCGGCCACCGGCCTCGTCCACAACCCGGTCAAGCGGGGCTACAACGCGGGCGGCTCGTCCTCCGGTAGCGCCGCCCTGGTGGCGGCGGGCGAGGTCGATATGGCCATCGGCAGCGACATGGCCGGCTCGGTGCGCATTCCGGCCTCGCATTGCGGCATCGTCGGCCTCCTCCCAACCTACGGGGTCATTCCCTATACCGGCGTCGCGCCCTACGAGTTCCATGGCGACGCGGTGGGGCCGCTCACCCGAACGGTGAGCGACAATGCGCTCTTCCTCGAGGCGATCGCGGGACCCGACGGGATCGACACCCGGCAGGCCACGCTGCGGCCGCGCTTCGGCGGCTACACCAAGGTGCTCGGCCAGGACGTCAAGGGCTTGCGCATCGCGCTGGTCAAGGAAGGCTTCGGCCAGCCCAACGCCATGCTCGAGGTCGACGCCACCGTGCGCGAGGCCGCCAAGCGTCTGGCGAAGCTCGGTATCACCATCGAGGAGGTCTCGATCCCGTGGCACCGCGATGCGGCGCTCGTCGAGCTCGCGTTCGAAAGCGAGGGAGTCGCCGCCAACATGCGCGGCAACGGCTATGGCTCGAACCACGCCAGCCTCTATCTCAACAGCCTGGGCGATCGCATCGCGGGCTGGCGCGAGCGGGCCGATGGGCTCAACCACAGCTTCAAGATCGGGATCTTGCTCGGCGAGCACGTCCTGCGTGCCTCTCGCGGGCATTACTATGGCAAGGCGATCAATCTCACGCGCCTGATCCGGGCCGCCTATGACGCGGTGCTGGCGGATTACGATCTCTTGCTCATGCCGACGGCGCCGGTGACCTCGCGCCCCATGCCGCCACCCGGTGCGCCGGCCGCGGAGATCATCGACATGGCCTTTGAAAATGTCGAGAACACCTCGCCCTTCAACCTCTCGCACCACCCGGCGATCTCCGTTCCGTGCGGCCTCGCGAACGGCTTGCCGGTGGGCATGATGCTGATCGGCAATCATTACGACGAGCCCACGATCTACCGCGCGGCCTACGCCTTCGAGCAGGCGGTCGACTGGCGCAAGATCGGTGGTGGCGCCGCGCGGAAGAGCGCTTCCGCCAAGCGGATACGCCGCTACGAGGTAGTGTGAGGCGGCCCGGAGGGATTCGATCCATGGCCATCAACCTGCCCTCCCGGCGCGACCTGCGGGCGCTTGCCGCCGATCTCGGAATGGCGCTGAGCGAACGCGATGTGTCGTCCTACCTCCGCTATTTCGCCGACGCGGTCGCGGTCTATGACGCGCTCGACCGGATCCCCGACAATTTGCCGCCGGTCAAATACCCGCGCACGCCAGGGCATCGACCCGAGGACAAGGACAATCCCTACAACGCCTGGATCGTCAAGACGACGATCCGGGGCAAGCTCGCCGGCAAGACGGCGGCGATCAAGGATTCGATCTGCGTCGCCGGCGTGCCGCTGAAGAACGGCGCCAATGTCATGGAAGGCTATGTGCCCGAGGTCGATGCGACGGTCGTCACCCGCATCCTCGATGCTGGCGGCACCGTCCTCGGCAAGTCCGAGTGCGAGTATTTCTGCTACTCGAGCGGCAGCCACACCGGCGCGAGCGGGACCGTCGACAACCCGATCAAGCCGGGCCACTCGGCGGGCGGCTCGTCCTCGGGCAGTGCCACGTTGGTCGCCGGCGGCGAGGTCGATCTGGCGCTTAGCACAGATGTCTCGGGCTCGATCCGCATCCCCGCCGCCCATTGCGGCATCTACGGCATGTATCCAACCTTCGGGCTGGTGCCCTATACGGGCGTGGTGCCCTACGAGTTCACCGCGGACAATATCGGCCCCCTGACGGCGAGCGTCGCGGACAACGCGCTCTTGCTCGAGGTGATCGCCGGTTTCGACGGGATCGATCCGCGTCAGTCGACGATTCGCCCGAAAGTCGCGCGCTACACGCAGGCGCTCGGCCAGGACGTCAAGGGCCTCCGCCTTGGCCTGGTGAAAGAAGGCTTCGACCAGCCCACCTCGATGCCCGAGGTCAACGCCACCGTCCGCGCCGCGGCGAAGCGCTTCGCCAAACTCGGTGTCGTCGTCGAGGAGGTTTCGATCCCCTGGCATTTCGCCGCCATGCTGATCGAGAGCGTGTACGAGACCCAGGGTTTCTACATGAACATGGAGGGTAACGGCCTCGGCACCAATCACGGTGGGCTTTACCTGAATTCGCTCGGCGACAAGATCGCCGGCTGGCGCGAGCGAGCCGATGAGTTTCCCGCCAACGTCAAACTCGCGCTCCTGCTCGGCGCCTATGCCAACCGCCAGCACCATGGCCGCTATTACGGCAAGGCGCAGAACCTGATCCGAAAAGTCACAGCGGCGTTCGACGCGGCCCTGTCACGGTACGATCTGCTCGCCATGCCGACCTGCCTGGCGCTGCCCCGGCCCAACCCGCCGCTCGATGCACCGCCCGAGGTGGTCATCGCGCACGCTTTCGAGAATGTCGAGAACACCTCGACCACCAATCACACACACCATCCCTCGTTTTCGATTCCGTGCGGCATGATCGACGGCTGCCCGGTCGGCATAATGCTGATCGCCAAGCACTATGACGAATCCACCATCTACCGCGCGGCCCACGCTTTCGAGCAGGCGGTGGATTGGCGGAAGATCTCAGCGCAGCCTGGGAAACGCGCGCGCTAGAGCGTTTTCCTATCATTTGCGGTCATAGCCGGCAGCAGCGAAGTAGTTTTCGCATTCCGTTGGTGTGAAGGTGTCGATGCCTTGGGCGATGGCGTCCCAGAGGTCATCGACGGTTCGGGCGGCGGTCTTTTTGAGGAAAGCCTTGAGCTTGGAGAAGGCCATTTCAATGGGGTTAAAGTCAGGGCTGTAGGGCGGCAGGAAGCGCAACTCTGCCGCGGCGACTTCGATGGCCGTGCGCACGGCGATGGGTTTGTGGGCGGGTAAGTTATCCATCACCACGATATCGCCGGGTTTGAGCGTCGGGACCAAGACCTGCTCCACATAAGCGAGGAAGGCGGCACCATGCATGGCACCGTCGAGCACCATGGGCGCGGTCATGCCTTCAAGGCGGAGCGCGCCAACGAAGGTCGTCGTCTTCCAGTGTCCATGAGGCACCGGTGCTTGGCAACGCTCGCCCCGTGGCGCCCGGCCGTAACGCCGGGCCATCTTGGTCGAAGCGCCGGTCTCGTCAATGAACACCAGCCGCTCGGGCTTCAGATCGGGTTGGGCGTCGAACCAGGCCTGCCGGCGGCGCAGGACGTCAGCTCGCTGTTGCTCGCAGGCGTGCGCGGTTTTTTTTGAACGTCATGCCGTGCCGGTCGAGCAGCCGCCAGACCGTGCTTTGGGCCACCGTCAAGCCATGCCCCGCGTCCAGGTGTGCCGCGATCTCGCCCAAGGTGATGTCCGGCGTCTCGTCAACCAGCGCCAGGATTTCCTCGGCATGGGCCTCAATCCGGTGCGAGCGGTGGTCACCGCCTTGCGGCCTAGGCCCGACATCGCCCGTCCGCCGCCACCGATTCACCCATTTGATCGCCGTCGAGGCCGCAACCCCGAAGCGGCGCGCCGCCGAGCGCCGCGACAGGCCGCTGTCAACCGCCGATACAAGCCGTTCTCGAAGATCATTGGAAAGAGGTTTCGTCATGCAGGCTGGCCTCCTCCACCAGCCCACATCTTGAATCAGAAATTCGATCCCATGGGAATCCCAAAAAGAATCCGTCAGCTCAGAAAATGCTCTAGTCCGACCCGCGGGCCCGCTCTATTTCACGAAGAAATACCCGACCTGGCGGTCGGTCAGCCGGCCCTTCGCATCGGCCGAGAAGTTCGACGTGATGTAGCCCTTAGCCCCCTTGAACTGCCCAAAGCCGCGCACCACGCGCCAGGTGACGGCGCCGGTGGTCACCTTCTTGTCCGCGCTCGGCCCGATGGCGCCTTCGCCGACGGTGGCGAAGGTGAAGCCGTGGCGGCCCTTCTCACCGAAGGTGATGCGCCCTTTTTCCGTGAACGAGCTCTTGCCGGTGATCGTTACGCGGGATTCGAAGTTGGCGCCGGCGCCGCGGGTCCGGCCGACTGCTCCTTTCACGCCGCGCGGCCCGATGACGGTGCGGATCGTGCTGCTCGGCGCCTTGCCGGCCACGTCGAGCAGGTTGTCCTTCCCCTTGACCGGTGCAACGGTTCCGTTGAATTCCAGGTTGTAATAGATACGCCTCATGATCCGTGTCCTCCCCTTATCATGGTGTCCGGTGATGCTTCCGTTAGCGGCGCCGTGCCGATCAGGCTACGGGTGATCTTTATATCCGGTGCCGTCGCCGGACGCTTGGCCGGCATAGGTATTCAATTCGATCACATTGCGGTCCGGATCGCGCACGAAAATCGCGCTCCAATTGCCGAATTTTGCGCGGCCGGTGATCACGATGCCGCGCTCGGCCATGAGCGCCTCGGCGTTTCGATGGATTGAACGTTCAGCGCGACATGGGTGTAGCCGGCCTATTTATCGTCGATATCCATCAGCACGTTCTCGTCCGCCGCGACGGTGCTTGGCCCGAGCAGATTCAGAGTCACGCCCGAGGGGTGCTCTATGATGACGGGATGGCCCTTGTCAAAGCCCGCATCGGCCAAGAGCTTGAACCCGAAGCCCTCGTAAAAAGTGATCGAGCGGGCCTTGTCGCGGATGCGAATACCGATGTGATCGACTTTCAGGATATCGAGCATGGAATTTGATCCTGTTCCGGGCGGGCCTTGTTCGGCTGCGCCCGCCGCGTCATCTCAACCGCGCGAATAGGTGCTCGTCAAGACGACTTCTTCGAGGACGTGGGACGTGGCGGCCTCCTCGACGTCCGCACATGACGGGCTCGCGCCGAGCTCGAGTTTGGCCACCGACAGGGCGAGCAGGCGAAAGCGATAATGGTGATCGCCATGGCCTTCGGGCGGGCACGGTCCGCCATAGCCCGTATTGCCGAAGTCGTTGAGCGCTTGGCGCATGGGACCTACCTGGGCGCCGGTTCCAAGGCCGGCGCCGAGCCACTTGGTGTTGGCCGGGATGTCGTACACCGCCCAATGGCGCCAGGTACCGTCGGGCGCGTCCGGATCGTCGCACAGGAGAGCGAAGCTTTGCGTGCCGTCCGGCTCGCCGTCCCAGCCGAAGGATGGCGAGTAGTCGTCACCGTCACAGGTGTGACGCTCAGGGATCCGTTCACCGTCCCTGGCCTCTGCACTGGTCAGGCTCAATGTCATGGTCTCCTCCACCGTCTGCGCGTGTTCGCTCCGGTAAATCGGATTGCGCGACGACGCAATCCCTGCTTGGTGTGAATGTCCGAATTCATGCCTCACAGGCTTTTGACCTTGGCGATCTTATTCGCGATCTGCTCGGCGATCTTGGCCATATCGACAACGAAACGCGAATGCGTTCCATTTGCGATCTCGTCCACGGCGTCCTTCGCCGAAAATTCGAACGTCACCCGGCGGCGGGCGACGTCCGTGACCGTGATCTCGACCGCAACGCCGAGCGGAGCGGCGGCGAGATGCGCCATCTCGACCCGCGTGCCGACCGAATCCTCGCCCGCCTCGACATGCTCCAGAAGCAGCTCGCGCGCCGTCACCTCCACATCCCTCAGGAGCTCCGGCGTGGCGTAGACCCGGAGCTCCTCGCCGAGAAAACTGATCGTGCGGTTGCGGTCGACCTCGATCGTGCGCTTTTTGCTCAGTCCTGGCGCGAGCGTTGATTTCATGGCGATCCTCGGGGAGCGTAGAACCGGTTTAGCGGGATAATGTATCAACTTCGCCCGGCATTTCGTAGCGCAGCCGTGCGCGAGCTTGGTCCTCGAGAAATGTTAGTCTGGCGCCATGTTCGATGTGCTGATCCTCGGCCCGATGACGCGGGACGTGATTCGCATCGGCGACGAGCCGGCGCGGTCCCAGGCCGGGGGCGTGCCCATCTATGCCGGTCTTGCGCTAGCGCTGCTAGGCTTTCGGGTGGGCGTCGTCACCCGACTGGCGGAGCACGACCGTGCCGCGCTCACCGCGCCGCTGGCCGCTGCCGGCGTGGAGGTGAGGTGCGGTCCGAGCGAAGCGACGACCGTCTTCGAGAATATCTACGCCGAGGGCGCCGAGAGCCCCCGCCGCCAGCGTCTCGCTGCGATCGCTGAGCCGATCGCGGCGGCTGATCTTGCGGGCTTAAGCGCCCGGATCGTTCTGCTCGGGCCGTTGACTCGGGGAGACCTCACGGCCGATGTGGTGGCGGCGGCGCGAGAGGCCGGCGACATCGTCGCACTGGACGGGCAGGGCCTGACCCGGCAACGGGTGAGGGGCACGATCCGTGCGGCGAAGCCGAGCGGACAAGGGCACGAATTGTCCACCGCGCACATCCTCAAGGTGAACGGCGCCGAAGCGCGAACCTTCAGCGGCATCGAGGATGCGGGCGAGGCAGCACGAGCCCTCGCGCACCAGGGGCCCGACGACGTGATCGTGACTCTCGGCGCGGATGGCGCGGTGGTGCTGGCAGAGGGCGCGGTTCTTCGCATCGCCGCCAAGCCGTACCCGCGCATTGTTGATCGTACCGGCTGCGGCGATACCTATTTCGCGGGGTATCTTGCGGCCCGACTCCAGGGTCAGAGCGTTCGGGACGCCGCCGGTTTCGCCGCCGAGCTTGCCCGGCGCAAGCTGGCCCGGCAGGGCCCGCTCCAGGCCGACGACATTGACATGGCGCTTGCCGGCGCCGGGGCAGGCGAGTGAACGCGCCTTCCGGCTGCGGCGGCGTTGCACTTGATGTCGCGCTCGGGGCGGGCCAGAATGGGCGCGAGCCCCTGAACGAATCAACAGCGGCCAAAGGCGAGAGGACCCGTGCATGACTGAGACCATCAGCCCCGTATTTCTCGATGCGCTCATCATCATCGATGTGCAAAACGATTTCTGCCCGAGCGGGGCCCTGGAGGTGCCGGACGGTGACGCCGTGATTCCGGTGATCAACGAAATCGCGCCCAAATTCAAGACCGTGGTCTGTACGCAGGATTGGCATCCGGCCAATCACGTCTCCTTTGCCTCCAACCACAAGGGAAAGAAGCCGTACGACAAGGTTCAAACCCAGGTCCAGAACGATCTGCAGGTCCTGTGGCCGGACCATTGTATTCAGGACACGCCGGGTGCGGCGTTCCACAAGAGCCTCGATGTGCCCAACTGCCAGCTCGTGCTGCGCAAGGGCCATCAGCCGAACCTCGATTCCTACTCGGCGTTCTATGACAACGACCGCTGGACGCCGACGGCGTTGACCGACTACCTGCGCCGCCACGGCATCTACCGCGTCTTTCTCACCGGTCTCGCGCTCGACGTGTGCGTGCGCTACTCGGCCCTCGATGCGCGCAAGGATGGTTTCGAAACCTATGTGATCGAGGATGCCTGCCGCGGGCTCGACAAGGACGGCTCGCTCGACGAGGTCAAGAAGGCGATGACCGCGGCCGGCGCGCAGCTGATCACCTCGGCGGATATTGGCGAGCCCTACGGGCGGGTTCGCGTCGCCTGAGCGCACCGGACACCCATGGCCGAGCCCGTGACACTCGGCGTGCTGCGTGAGCAAGGCACGGATGTCTTCGTCTCCTGCGTACGTTGCAACCGCTACGAGTCCCTCGCCCTTGCACCGCTGATCGAACGCTTGGGCGAGACCTATACCGTCTCCACCGTCGGCCACCAGCTGAGCTGCACCATGTGCGGCGGCCTGTTCATCGAGACGCGTCCCGCACCAGCTTGAGCCCAATATCAGATGGCCAATGGGCGGAACGCCCTCCGGTCGCGCCGCAACGCATACCTGCGCCGCCTGGACGCCACGGTCTGCGCCGCTTAGCTTTAGGGCTCAAGGACAGGCGTCGGCATGACCACGTTCGACGACCATTGTATTTGGCAGGACGCGTCCCAGGCCGCCTCCCCCGGGTGGTATGGCGCGGCCGCGACGCGCATGCTCACGCAATGCGACTTCTGCCGCTGGGGCCGTGGCATCGACCGGTTCAGGAGTTGACGCCGTGACTCGTTTCATCGTTCTTGCCGTTCTTCTCGCCGCCGCGTGCGGCTCGCCGCGCGGGTGGACGAGACCCGGTGGTGACCAAACGGACCTCGCGCGCGACCGGAGCGAATGCCGGTCGGTGGCGTATGTCGAAGCGCGGCGCAGGTTCGCTGCCGAACGCGCGTGGTTGCGCCCAGCGCTCCTCCGGATACGCATCGAGGACGGGCAGGACATCCGCATCGACGACGGTTTTGTGGCGCTCGGCCTCCACCTCGATGAGGTGGGCTGGCGTTCTGAGGCCTTGCAAACGTGCATGCTGGCCCGCGACTATGCGCGTGCCGAACAGGTCCGAGAACGCCTACCGGGCTCTCAAGTCGTTTGGCGGGGGCCGGTCGTGGATGGGATACCGCCGAGCCCGGCCGGCCAGAAAGACGCCGGTGAACACGAGCGCGATGGCGATGAAGTGATAAGTGTGCAGTACCTCGCCGAGTAGGCCGATCGCCAGCAGCGCCGTGAACACGGGCACGAGATAGAAAAACACGCTGGCGCGGCCGGGACCCATATGCTTGATCCCCGTATTCAGGAACACCAGCGCGAGGATGGATCCCGGTCCGGCGACATAGAGCAAGGTTCCGGCGGTGAGGAGGTTGAACGGGACAGTGCGGCCAGTGACCACCATCTCCCCGATATAAAGCGGGATCAGAACGACGATGGCGCCGGCCGTCATCGCCACGAACAAGACGAACGGGTTGAGCTCGGGCGGGGCCCGTTTGACGAGAATGGCGTAAGTCGCCCAGCTCACCGTGGCGAGCTGGATCCAGAGATCGCCGATGACAAGATCGAGACCGAGGAGTGTCGCCGCGCTTCCCCGGCCGATGATGGTGAACGCGCCGATCACCGCGATGAGAATGCCGAGCCCCTGCCGCCAGGTGATGGCATCGCCCAGGACCAGCCATGCGAGAACGAGGATGATGGCGGGTTGGGTCGCCGTGATCATGCCGGCATTAAGCGCGGTCGTCGTCTGCAGGCTGATGTAGAGAACCCCCTGACCGCCGATCGTCTGGGCGAGCCCCATGGCGAACAGAACTTTCCAGTGGCGCTGGATGAGCGGAAGCTGGTCACGCAGGCGCGAGGCCACGAAAGGCAGCAGGATCGCCGTCGCGATGATGCTGCGCCAAAATACGAGCCCGACCGGCGGAATATCCGCGCGGACCGCCCGCCCGATGACCGTGGTGCCGGCGAAGAACAGCATCGTGGCGATCAGCAACAGATACGCCACCCAGATGTGGCGGCTGACGAAGCTCCCGCTTTCCGTGGGAAGAGAAACCGGATGGTCGGACATGGGACAACGTCTCGTGAAGCGGGCGCCGGCGGGATCGGGGTCTCTGGCGGGTCTGAGGTGCCGCCACAGGATGACATCGTTGCTGTGCGCTAATGTGTCCGGTACTCTAGCAGGTCGTGAGTAGCTCGGTAGGGTTACCGAGCGTGTAAGGGATCGGCAAAGTCTAGTGAGAGTGGCAAATCGCGTGACTGGCGACGTCGAGCGCGTGCTTTACCCGGCTGACACCGTGATCTTCCGGGAGGGCGATGTGGGCGAGCGGGTCTTCATCACCGAGACCGGCGTGGTCGAGATCACCAAAGTCATCAATGGCAACGAAGTCACTTTGGGCGCTCTGACCGACAACGATATCTTCGGCGAGTTGACGTCTCTCGAAGAAGGGCCGCGCATGGCGACAGCGACAGCGGTGAAGGAGACGGTGTGTCTCGTCGTCCCCGAATCCGAGATCAGGGCGAGGCTCGATCACTCGGACCCGTTCACACAGGCGATGATCCGCATCCTGGTCAAGAACATTCGCACGGTGACGACGTGGATCGTGGCGTAATTGGCGGTCTAGCCCGCAGTTGATGTGCTGAACGAAATGGGAGGTCACGATGGCGCGTAAGAAGGAAACACGTCCCCTCGCGGCGATCGGCCATGTCTCGATGCGGGTCGGCGATGTGCCCTCGGCCACCGATTATTTTCTTGATCTGGGCTTGCGGCACGTCACCCAGTCCGAGACGGTGGGTATCCTGGAGCTGCGTGGCGGCACGCACCTTGTGTTGCGAGCCGGAGACGATGATATTGCGGCCGGAACGAAAGCGCCGTTCGACCTGATGGTCGACGATGTCGTCGCCACGCGAACTGATTATGTCGAGAAAGGGCTCGAACCAGGCGAGATCGAGACGGGCCGGGTTCACCGCTGGTTCGAACTCACGACGCCGGACGGCTACGTGATTACCGTCACGTCTTCTCACGTTTCGGGTCGGCCGGTCTAAGAGCCATCCCCAACCGCGGCGGCCGGCGGTCGAGGCGTCGCCGGGGCGACGAGAATCCCGTTATTTTGATCGGAAAACCGGCTGATTCGCCGGCCTCCCGGCGCATCCCGTTACGTGAATTCCCGTAGCTGAAAAGCGCAGAATTCTGACGTTTTCAGCCCCCACCGGGAGTTTTCTGGGGAATCGTCCTGATTCCCCCTGGCACGGCGTACAGCTATATGGTGCGCGCGCCAGCAAGAACGTCGGCGCGATAGCGCGTTACCGTGGTGAACGGAGAGTACGGCCATGGCAGGACAAATTCATAACCGGCAGACCTTCGAAGAGGGGCGCACGATCTTCAGCGCGGGCGATGCGCCTCACTGCGCCTATCTCATTCAGTCGGGCACCGTGAACATCGTCGTCAGCGATGGCGAGTCTCGAACGGTCGTCGATACGCTCGATCTGGGCGAGGTGTTCGGCGAGATGGCGCTGGTTGACGATCACCCGCGGGCGGCGACGGCGGTGGCCAAATCGCTCGCGACCTGTGTTCTGATCAGCAAGACGGATTTCAACCAGCGCATCGATCAGGCCGATCCTTTCACCCGTTCGATGTTGATGCTTTTGACCAAGCGGCTGCGCAATACGTTATCAGCCGCCTGAACGGCGGGCGCTTCGCGATGAACGCCCGCCCCATCTTTGTCCGCATGAGCGGTGCGCGGGACGCGGCGGTGTAACGCACCGACCGCGAGCCGGCGCCGGGGCCATACCCGGCCTCGTGTTCGCCGTCAGACCGGATTGCCGGCGAGTTCCTTGATCGGCGTCCAGGCTTCGCCCGAGGCGATCAAGCGGCTCAGACCATTGGGCGTGGTCAGGACCAAGGTCCAGGTCGCGCCATCGCGGCTGGCGAACACTTCGATCACACCGCCGGTCTCGGTGAGGCCAAGGGCCACCGGCTTCTCGGCGTACTTGTCGCCAAGCAGCTTCACCACTTCAGCCCGCGGCGCGAGCGCCGTCTGTGCGGTGGCCGGGCGCACCATCAGCGCGGCGCCAGCCAAAAGCAGAAAGGCGAACGCTACGGAGGCGAAGATGCGAACGGCAGTGCCAAAAGGCTGTTCCGTGCTCTTGCTCATGTTTCCCTCCTCTGCGTTTCAGTGGTCAAAACAGCTTCTGAAACGAACGGTACAAAATGGGGCCTAAATTAGGCCGTCCCGCAGGACAGCTCCGTAACTCTCTAGATGGGTATTCTGAAACGTTCAGTCAAGTATACAGGGATCACGAAGGCGTTACGAAAAATAACGTTATAGTTCAGTCGCTTACGCCTTTCCCCAGAACCGAGAGCGTGACGTTCGCGACATCCCGCAACGTCGCGGGATCGTGGCCCGCCTTCGCCATCACGCGGAGCCCCATGTAGTTGGTGGTCAGGTATTTCGCGATCGCGCCCGCATCGCTGGCCGCATCGATCTCGCCGGCGGCTTTGGCGCGGTCGAGCGCCTTGGCGAAGCCGTCCTCGATGAATTTGAAATCGGCCTTCACCTCCGCTTCGATGGCCGGATCGTGGGGCGCCTGCTCGACGGCGGCGTTGCAGATGAGGCAGCCGCGCCGGTCCTGGTTCTGCTCGACCGGATCGACGGCTGCATCAAACAGCGCGCCGATGGCCTGGTGAACCGGACCCGGCCCGTTGAGCGTCTCGGCCACCAGGCCCAGCGTATTTTGGCCGTAGCGCTGCAGGGCGGCGAGATACAGCTCCTGCTTGTCGCCAAATGTGGCGTAAAGACTGCTGCGGTTGATACCGAGCGCATCGACCAGATTCTGGATCGACGTGCCCTCATAACCCCGCGCCCAGAAAACATCGACGGCTTGGTCGAGAATCGTGTCCGGATCGAATTCTTTCGGCCGCGGCATGGAGAACCCCGTCGTCGGTGATGGCGTATCCTCCTAGATAAGAGTTCTGGAACGATTGTTCAAGGACCTTTCGGCTCACCCAATCGTGACCGCGGCGGGCGAAAGCCGTTGCCGTCGGCAAAGGCCTCGGCCTATAAAGGATGGGCACCGCATGAATTCCAAAGACGATCAGGCCTGACATGTCGAAGCTCGATGACCTCACTACGGTCAACTTCTCGAAAGGCGCGGTTCTCTTCGAGAAGGGTGACAAGGCGGACTGCGCCTACATCATACAATCCGGCGGCGTCGTCATCGTCGCCCGCACGGGCGGCCAGGAGGCCGTCCTCGACACGCTGACGCGGGGGGATTTCGTGGGCGAGATGGCGCTGGTCGACAACCAGCCGCGCTCGGCCGCCGCGATCGTCGGCGAAGACGCAAGTTGCGCCGTCATCACCAAGGAAGAGGTCGAGGAAAGCATCGCCAGGGCAGATCTGTTGGCTTATGCGCTGCTCCGGCTCCTGACAAAACGCTTGCGCAAGCAGGCCCACCGCGGCGCCGCCTAACAGCCCGTTGATTAAGTGGCTTTTTCCGGCTCTCACTCCCAGATGAGGAATGCGGCGGCGAAAGCCGTCTGGCCGCTTTGCGAGCCCCCCCCCCGTGCCACCAGCATGGCCCCGGTGGGCGTGAGCAGAACGAAAATACCGCCATATCCGCCCGCCACGGCCTCCCGCGGGGTGCCGGCGCCGATGAGCTGGCGCATCAGTAACGATAGATTGTGGCCGGCGACGTGGAGCAGGTATCGCTTGTGCACATTCTCTCGCCCGCGCAGCCAGGTTCGTCGCATGCCGCCACGATCGAGGTTGTGGGCAAAGCAGCGCTCGACGATCTCGGCGCGCAGCTTGAAGGCCTCGCGGGCGACCCCGGACTTGAGCCGCGCACGGTTATTGGTGACCGCGCGCCGCGCCGCCTCATCACCGTGCCAGCGCGAAAAGCCGGTCTGCTTGGGCGCCGCGATCCGGGTCTTCCAGGGACTGTCGTTCAGAGCCCTCAAGACCGCCCGTGAGTGATAACCTTTGTCGGCGACGCATTCGGCCGGGTCCTCCGATGTCGGTGCCGCATCCACCGCCTCGAGGTTTGCCTCGGCCTTCGCCAGGGTCTTGGAAAGCGTCGTGGTGTCGCCCTCATCGGCCGGGTGCAGCTCGGCCGCCACCACCGCGCCGGTGTCCAGATCCACCGCGTGCTCGGGCTTGTAGGCCAGATGCGTCGTGCCGTCCTTCATCTTGGCGATCTTGGCCTCGGGGTCGCTCTTCGAAACCCAATCCGTGTTGGAAAGCTTCTTGCCCTTGCGCTTCCGGTCCAGACGCGCCAGGTCCTCGGCCGTGGGTGTCTCGACCCCGCTTTCCCGGGCCAGGCACTCCAGCATCTCCCGGTAGCCTTCGCCGTTGTCGCGCCGCACGATGTTCCGCAGCGCCGCGTTGGCCTCCATGGTCGAGGCATCGACGCCGATGCGCTCGCCCTTGATCAGCCCCGCCTCGGCGATCAGCACCAGAACCCAGTCGAAGACCGCCGCGTGGACTTCATGGGGCAGGCGCGTGCGGCTCCGTGACAGCCAGGAATGGTCCGGTACCCGATCACGGCTCCCCAGTCGCAGGAACGCCCGCAGCGAAAGCGAGTCCGAGCAGCGCCACTCCAGACCGCGCTCGCTGTCGATGCCCTCGAAGTAGCCCACCAGGTGCATCCGGAAATAGCGCCCGGGCGGCACCGAGGGCGCGCCCATCCGGACCGCGTAATAAGGCCGGCAGCTCGCCTCGGCAAAGGCGTCGAAGCCGCCCGCGATCAGCACCGACTGCAAGCGGTCATAAAACACATGACCCGGAGAGCGCGGCATCTCCGACCAGCTCACCATCAGGTCCCCCTGACCATCCTTCTGCCGTCCCATCGCCATCGGCAAATCCCCCTGCAAATCAGGGAACCAGAGAATCAGACGGCGCCGACTTAATCAACGGGCTGTTGAGGTCGTAGCGCACAGCCGACCGGCTTCGGGCCAACGCGGCCATTCACCGCATCCGCATACCCGCACCATCACGGCTTGGTCGAACGGCTACGCTGCCAGTTTGGCCGGGTAGCCGACCTCCGCCTCCAGCTAGCCGGCTGGATCCGCGCTACCGCCCGTCGGCGCGATCTGCGCCGCGTCGAGCGCACCCCGCAGGCGGTCGGTCCCGCCCGCGTCCGCCCCGGACGCCGGCGTCAGCGTGGCTGAACTACCGATAAGCCGATACATGGGGAAGACTTTCCCGGATGTCCGGGATACCGGTCAGAAAGATCACCTCATCTTTATGACCCGAATAAGCGCAGAAGATGTATTCGTTCCAATGGTTGGGATCCGGACCGTACTTCATCAGACGGCCGTGCGCGTCATCCGTCCCGGGCGGTCTCCTCTTCGCCTTCATCCGCGCGAACTCGCGCTCCAGATAGTCGACAAAGGCCCGTTCGGGATAGTCCCGGATTACGTAGGGCGTGTTGAACACGATATGGTGGCGGCACAGGCGGTTGGGCGGCGGCAGCACGCGCACGAACCAGATCTGCCCCTCGCGCCCGGTATAGCCGGCTGGAACCGTGCAGGAAACGATCTCCCGCGTGCCGACTTCGCGCAGCAGAACCCCGTCGCCCTCGCTGCCGCACTGCACGTAGAAGCCCATCCTCGACTGCTGCATCCGCTCTACGGTGTCCATCAGCCAGGACGGGCTATCGAACTCGGGCGCGATGCGCAGAATGCAGCTGCCCATGGTTTCCCGGCTGCTCCCGAACCGGACGTCGAACAGCGCCCACATCGTGAAATAGCTCACGGTCAGCGGGCTCATCGGCGGCCCGCCCGGCATGTATTCATCCTCGGCGCTGCCGGCGATCCTGACGTAACCCTTCGCTTCTCTCATCCCGGAAATGGATTCGGCCATGAGGGAGGCGACGTTCTGCCCCAAAGCGTACAGAGCGTGGCAAGGGTCACGGCCCGCGAGCTTGCCGAGGGCGAGGCCGTCGTCGCCGAAACCGGCTTCGATCGCCATCTTCCTGCCCTCCCGCCAGCTCGCCAGATCGACGACCTTCGACCCGCGGGACGAGAGGATCTTCTTCGCGATCTTGTCGGCAACGGAACCCATGGTGTGCTTTCTTGCTTTCGGTCGTTTTCGCTCGTGGGGCTCACCCGTCCGCACTGGAACATAGCGGGCGCGAGCCCCGCATGGCCATGACGGGCCGGTTCATCGAGACGCGGGAGATCGGGCGGCAAGTGGCATTGTGGCTGACTTTGACGGGCGTGGCCGTCGAGTCCATTAGATGCGTTCTCACCCTCGCCACGTCCCTCGCTCAGCCGCCGGTCGCGCTCAGCAAGATCACCCCCGGCACGGCTCCGACGAGCGCCGATATCCTGTAGGGAACGCCATTGCCGGCCCCTTCGGGTCCGACCGCGGCCGGGCTATGGCGACAGACTCCTTATCCATTCCAGAGCGCCGTCGAAATGGAACTGTTCGTCGGGGATATCGCCGAGCACCGATGATCGGTAGCGACTGCGCGTCATTTCGGCCTCGGAGTCTTCCCGGCTCAGATTGACGACGTTGATGTCGTCTCGCGGGAGGTCCTTCAGCGCTTCGGAAAACAACGTCCGCGCAGCCATGTCCGTCGTCGGGAACGAATATCCGATGAACGTGACTTCGTGGGCCGTCGCCAGACTGTCGAACGCCTGCGACCAGACAAGCCGAAGCACCGGCTGTTCCACGAGGCTGGATTTCGACAGAACGGGCGGGACCATCACGGGTTCGGGCTCCAGGTGACCGCCGACCTGCGGATGGCGGAGACTGATGCCGGCCGAATCGTGATGGTGCGTGATGCTGTCGATCGCGACCGGGCTCGCGTAACCCAGCTTCGGTCGCCAGTTGATCGACCCGTGGAGCTTCAGCAGCCGCAGAACCGAATGCGTTTCCAGTTCGTCGAAGCTGGCGATGGTGTCCAATGAGGACGGGCAGAAGAACCCGTATCCCCAATACGGGTTCCAACTGCCGGTCTGCGCCAGCGCCTCGTCGAGGAAGTCGTCATAGTTGAAAGTGATGCAGCAGCAGCCATTGGCTTCGCAGTACGTCGCTAACCGCTTCAGTTCCTCGCGATGGATGTCCCCCTTCCGGGCTTCATGGAGCCGGTCGAGGAACGCTCTTCTCAGTTCCGAAAGCAGGAAGCCGTATTCGTTCGCCGCGTTGCCCGCACTCTCGGCGTAGTCGTAGGGCATCAGGGCATCGAGACGCGTCATCAGGCGCTCGATGTCGATGCGACCTCTCTCATCCAGACTTCGTTCCCAGTCCAGCAAACGGCTCGCGTTGGGCAATCCGCGGACCCTGGCTTCGAGGACATCGTTGCTGAAATCGTCGACGAGCAGCGGCGCGCCGGGAACCAAGCCGCGGGTGAACCCGGCGCCGGTGACCACGACGTGATTGCGGGAGACGGTCAGCGCGGTGTCCGCATCCCCCGGGGAGGGTTCAGGCGGAGACATCAGGAAGCGGAACTGAACCGCTGCTCGGGCTGCTGTCTCTCCCAATGCCGCGCTTCTTCGCGCGTGGTCGCCGGACCCACCTGTTCGATGCGGCCCGTCGGCCACCGGCGGCGGTGTTCGCGCTCGCGGCGCACCAGGTCGGTCGTGATGCCGCAATGCACGACCTTTCCGTCCACCTTGAAGCGATATCTGTAGGTAGTTCCTGCGGCCATGACTGTCCGTCATCAAAACAAATGGGACTGTTGAGCGTGTTTCATAGGGAGGATCTGGCTCATCTTTGTTTGATGTTAAGCCGCTTGGCTTTGATGGTTCAAGCGGCGGTTTTGGGTGGTCAGTTTTTTGATCTTTTTTTCTCTTTTCGATGATGGCGGTGTGGCGTCCAAAGTAGGCGTCGGCTGGAGTTACGTTGCCGATGCTCTCGTGGTAGCGTTGGTTGTTGTAGTGATCGACGAAGGCGCTGATCTGGTTTTCGAGATCGCCGGGGAGATAATAATTTTCAAGCAGGATCCGGTTCTTCAGCGTTTGATGCCAGCGCTCGATCTTGCCCTGGGTTTGCGGGTGATACGGTGCGCCCCGAACGTGATCCATACCGTGGTCCTCGAGCCATTCAGCCAGATCGCCGGAGATATAGGACGAGCCGTTGTCGCTGAGCAGCTTCGGCTTGTGGACGACATTGGCGCGATTGCAGCCTGAGGCTTCTAGCGCCAACTTCAGTGTTGCCGTCACATCGTCCGCCGTCATGTTGGTGCAGAGCTTCCAAGCAATGATGTAGCGGGAATAGTCGTCCAGGATGGTCGACAGGTAAAACCAGCCCCAGCCGATGACCTTGAGATAGGTGAAGTCGGTCTGCCACAGCTGGTTCGGCGCCGTGGTCTTGTCGCGGAACTCATCGGCTGCCTTGATGACCACGAAAGCGGGGCTTGTGATCAGGTCGTGGGCCTTGAGAAGCCGGTAAACCGAGGCTTCCGAGACAAAGTAGCCCCTGGTGTCCGTAAACCTGACGGCCAGTTCCCGGGGCGACAGTTGCGTCTCCTCCAGGGCAAGATCGATGATCTGCCCCCGGACATCATCCGGGATCCGGTTCCACACCCGGCCTGGGCTGCTGTTGCGATCCTCAAGACCGGCGTCGCCAAAGGCCAGAAAGCGATCGTACCAGCGATAAAAGGTGGTCTTCGGAATGCCCAGCTTGTCCAAAGTGGACCCGACGCCCAGGTGGGACTGCTCGACCAGGCGGATGATCTCCAGCTTCTCGGATGCGGGATACCTCATTCCTCGTCTCCCCCATGCCCGATCATGTTTTTTTTGAGAAGCCGGTTCTCCAGCGAAAGTTCGGCGACCAACTCCTTCAAGTCGCGCATCTCCTGGCGCAGGCCTTTAACCTCGCCCGAGGTCGCTTGGCGCCCGGTGTCGCCGGCGAGCCGCTTCTTGCCCGCTTCCAAAAACTCTTTCGACCAGCTGTAATACAGACCCTCGGCGATGCCCTCGCGGCGGCACAAGGCGGCGATGCTCTCCTCGCCGCGCAGGCCCGACACCACGATCCGGGTCTTCTCCTCAGCCGTATACTGCTTGGTTGTCTTGCGGCGAATATCCCGAACCGTTCCATCCGCCGGGTCGTTCTTGCTCATTGATTTCTGTCTCATCTTCGTTCCCTTCGGTCACTACGATGAGCCAGAAATCCTCCATCATGCAATTACCTCAATTTGTCCCAAAGGCGCTGACGTCAGACAGCGGCGATCAGGACATTACGCATTAGGTTCTTGCGAGTTTGCTTTCCACCAAGGCGCGGTTTCTTGATCACGCCCGTCGTCGCATCCATCCGCCATGCGACTAGTGTGGGTGGCATGTGCCTCCCGTTAATCCACATCTCGCGTACGAACACTTCCAGTACGTCCCAATACATGCGATTCACGAGAGAGGCACGGACAAACCAGTCTGCCTGTTCGGGGTTTTGCTCCAACCTGGCGGCATATTTTTTGATCATGACCTCATAGGTCCCATTGGACGCCAGAGCCCACTGCAAAGAATCGAGCCAATAGCCCTCGTCTGCCGGTCCCCCGGTGAACGCCGGGTGTGCGCGCATACGACGCCCAGCGGTCTCGATGTCATCCATGGAGATGCACTACCTCCGTGCGGTCGCCGGTGACGAATGCCGCCCACTGGTCCATGAGCGCACGGCGGCGCTCGAACAGATCAGAGCGCGCATAGGCCGCCTCGACGGCGTTGCCTACAGTGTGGGCAAGGCTCAGCTCCATGACCGCGTGCGGCGCATGCGTGCATTCGGCGGCGAAGTCGCGGAACGAGCTGCGAAAACCGTGGACCGTCGCCCGGTCGGCGACCCCGATCCGGCGCAGCACCGCGGTGAGGGTCATGTCGCTCATCGGACGGCCGGCTCGGGAAGGCGACGGGAACACCAGGCCGCTTCCGCCGTCGATGGCGCGCGCCTCGTCGAGGATTTCGAGGGCGCGCCCGCACAGGGGAACGCGATGTTCGGCGTTCGCCTTCATGCGAGCTGCCGGCACAGTCCAGGTGGCCGCGTCCATGTCGATTTCGCTCCAGGCGGCACCCCGCGCCTCACCGCTCCGAACGGCCGTCAGGATCAGAAACTCAAGACACCACTTGGCCGCCAGGGACGCTTGAGATTGTCGCACCGCCTGGACCAGCCCGCCGACTTCCCGATAGGGCAACGCCCGCAGGTGGTTCTTGACCTTCGGCATCGCCGGCAGCGCGCCGTCGATGGCTTCGCCTGCCGCGTTGTGCTCCACGAAGCGGTGGGCCTGCGCCCATTTCAGGATGGTACGGATACGCTGGCGAACCCGGCGCGCGGTCTCCGGCGTGGTTCCCCAAATCGGCGTCAGGACGCGGAGCACGTCCTCCTGGTCGATGGTGTCAACAGGCATGTTGCCGAGGACCGGGTAGGCGTGGCGTTCGAGAGACTGACGCCAGGTCACCGTGTGCTTGGCATTGCGCCAGCGTGGGCGGTTCGCTTCGAACACCCGTTCGGCCGCCTCGCGAAAGCTCGGCACGGAGGCCCGGCGCTTCTCGGCGAGCGGATCGCCGCCCGACGCGATCAGCGCACGGTTGCGCGCAACCGCCTCACGGGCTTGGGCGAGCCCGACATCGGGGAAGCGCCCGAGACCGATATCGCGCCGCCTCCCACCGTACTTGATGCGCTGTATCCAGGAGTGCGCGCCACCGCGGCCGACCTTCAGATAGAGCCCGTCGCCGTCGCCGTACATGCCCGGCGCCCTCAGTGCCCGCAACTGCGTCGCCGTCAGCTTCCCCATCGCACCTTCCCCTCATTCCCAACATACATCCCCACAGATGTGTTGGGAAGGCATAGGTACACGCCGGAAGGCTCAAGAAGGAATAGAGTGATATTTCAGGGAACTAAGGTGTTTCCCGGACACCCTAGGAATGCTTGGGAAGGAGGAGTGGTGGAGCCAGGGGGAGTCGAACCCCCGACCTCTTGAATGCCATTCAAGCGCTCTCCCAACTGAGCTATGGCCCCACAACAACCCGTGGGCGTGCTGGGTGTTAGTCCGGCCCTTTCTCCGGCTTGTCCTCGATCGGGACGACCACGTCCTCCGCGTCCTCACCCAACTCGGAAGCGTCCTCGATGATGTTTTCCTCGTCGGTGGCTGCGGCGTCCCCGCCTTCGACCTCCTCGATCTCCGCCGCGCCGCCTTCAGACGCGGGCGGGTCTACGGCTTTGGCCTTCTTCTTCGCGGGTTTGGCCACGACTTCGGGCTTGACCGCTGCCGGGGCCGCGTCCTCAGCGGCAGCGCGCGCCTTGCCCTTGGCCGGTTCGGCCTCGTAGACGCTGTCACATTTGGGGCAGACAATGGGATCGCGCCGGAGATCGTAATAACGGGCGCCGCATTTCAGGCACTCCCGTTTGGTGCCCCACTCAGGCTTTGCCACGCCGTCCTCGCCGTCCTTGAACTTGAGCCTTATTCGGGTGTTTTGTAGCGGGCAACCCAATTGCCATGAACCAAGATCGCTGTCAAAGGATTATCTCAGAGAGCGCATCGTGCGCCGGTGGCGGGGGACCGGCGAGTGTGCTAGAGAGGACGCCGCGGGCCGCCCGCGGCGCGCACCCGCTTTGCAACGCTCGTGCACCAACGCCGTGACCCGACTGATCTCCACTCCGGCCGCCCGGCTCTCGGGAACCACCGATGTGCCGGGCGACAAATCGATCTCCCACCGGGCCCTCATCCTCGGTGCGCTTGCGGTCGGCGAGACGGTGATCGAGGGCCTCCTCGAGGCCGATGACGTACAGCGCACGGCGGCGGCGCTCGGCGCGCTCGGCGCCGAGATCACGCGCGATGACGCCGGCCTGTGGCGGGTTCAGGGCCGCGGCGTCGGCGGTCTCTCCCAGCCCGCATCGGCGCTCGACCTCGGCAATGCGGGCACCGGCCTCCGGCTCCTGATGGGCGTCGCCGCGAGCCATCCCTTTACCTCGTTCTTTGCCGGCGATGAATCGTTGAGCCGGCGCCCCATGGACCGCATCGCCGCGCCGCTCGAAATGATGGGCGCCCGGATCATCGCCCGCGGCGGCGCCTATCTCCCGCTCGCCATCGAAGGCGCGCGGCAGCCCATGCCGGTCACCTACGCGCTGCCGGTGCCCTCGGCACAGGTGAAATCGGCCGTGCTGCTCGCCGCCCTCAACGCGCCCGGTGAGTCCACGGTCATCGAGAGTGCGCCGACGCGCGATCACACCGAGCGCATGTTGCGCGAGTTCGGCGCCGAGGTGCGCATCGATAAATCGGACGAGGGTGCGCGAATCACCGTGGTGGGCCAGCCCGAGCTCACGCCGGCCCGGCTCAGCGTACCCGGCGATCCGTCCTCCGCCGCGTTTGTGGTGGTGGCCGGGCTGATCGCGCCCGACGCCGAGGTGAGCATCCGCAACGTCGGCGTCAACCCGCGCCGGACCGGCCTGTTTGACTGCCTGATCGAGATGGGGGCCGATATGGACCTCGCGCGCCGCCGTGCCGGCGGCGAGGAGATCGCCGACATCACCGTTCGTTCGAGCGCGCTGAGGGGCATCGAGGTGCCGCCCGGGCGGGCGCCGACGATGATCGACGAATATCCCATCCTGGCCGTCGCTGCCGCGTGCGCGCACGGCACCACCGTTCTCCGGGGTCTCGGCGAGCTGCGCCTCAAGGAGAGCGACCGGTTGGCCGCGATGACCGGGGGCCTCGCCGCCTGCGGCGTCGGGCTCGAGCAGCGGGGTGACGATCTCGTCATCCACGGGTGCGCCGGCCCGCCGCCGGGTGGCGCGACGATCGCGACCCGGCTCGATCACCGCATCGCCATGGCGTTTCTGGTGCTCGGCCTGGCCGCGCGTGAGCCCGTGGCGGTCGACGACGGCACATCGATCGCGACGAGCTTTCCCGGTTTCGTCGAGTTGCTGGCGACGCTCGGCGCGCGCCTGACCGGGGGAGCCGCTTGATCATCGCCATCGACGGCCCATCGGCCGCCGGCAAAGGCGCGCTGGCTGGGCGCCTGGCCCGGCATCTTGGCTTCGCCCATCTCGACACGGGCGCGCTCTATCGGGCGGTGGCGCTCTGCGTTCTGCGCGCCGGCAGCGATCCGACCGACACCAGAGCGGCCACCGCAGCTGCGCGCCAGCTCTCACTCGATGACCTCGACGATGCGGGGATCCGTGACGAGGTGACGGGCGAGGCCGCCTCTCAGCTCGCGGTCATCCCCGAGGTGAGGCGCGAAATGCTGGCGTTTCAGCGCACCTTCGCGTCCGACCCGCCGGATGGAGCCCAGGGAGCGGTCTTGGAGGGGCGTGACATCGGTACTGTCGTCTGCCCCGACGCCGAGGTGAAACTGTTTCTCACTGCAAGCCTCGGCGCGCGGGCCCACCGCCGCTTCCTCGAGCTCACGGAGCGCGGCGCCACCACGAGCGAGGAGAAGGTCCTCGAGGACATGCGCGCGCGCGACGAGCGCGACAGCATGCGAGGCGCCTCGCCGCTTCGCCAAGCCGCGGATGCTCACTTGCTAGACACCACGAATTTGTCTATTAACAGCGTCTTCGCGCGCGCGAACGAGTTGATTGCCGCGCGGCGGGCTTGAGCCCCCATTTTCCCGGCATGTTTCGCGGGTTCCCGGCTGTGTCGCGGGATGCACCGCGAAGCCGGCCGCGCCAGCCCTGGGCAGCGGCGGGCGTTGGGCCACGGGACATGCGGCTGAACGCCCAGGACGCGTACCGAGGACGAACCAGGAGAGCCCATGAGCGACGAGGCCGTTGAATCCACCGAGGAGACCCCGAAGGAGAGTTTTGCCGCCCTTCTCGCGGAGTCCTATGGCAGCGAGGAGAATCTGGAGGGGACGGTGATTCCGGGCACGGTGATCGCGATCGAGGGCGACGATGCGGTCGTCGATGTCGGGCTCAAATCGGAGGGCCGGGTCCCGCTCAAGGAGTTTGCCACCCCCGGACAGCCGTCCGAGATCAAGGTCGGCGACCGGGTCGAGGTGTTCCTCGAACGGATGGAAAATCGCCACGGCGATGCGGTGTTGAGCCGCGAGAAGGCGCGCCGCGAGGAATCCTGGGTGCAGCTGGAGGCGGCGTTCGAGAAGGGTGAACGAGTCGAAGGCGCGATTTTCGGCCGCGTCAAGGGCGGTTTCACCGTTGATCTTTCGGGCGCCGTCGCGTTTCTGCCGGGAAGCCAGGTCGACATCCGGCCGGTGCGTGATATTGGGCCGCTGATGGGACAGGCGCAGTTGTTCCAGATTCTCAAGATGGACCGCCGCCGCGGCAATATTGTGGTGTCGCGCCGCGCCGTGCTCGAAGAGAACCGCGCCGAAGCCCGCTCGGGTCTGATCGCCAGCCTCAAGGAAGGTCAGGTCACCGAAGGCGTCGTCAAGAACATCACCGATTATGGCGCGTTCGTCGATCTCGGCGGCATCGACGGCCTGCTGCACGTCACCGACATGGCCTGGCGGCGCATCAATCACCCCTCCGAGGTGCTGAACATCGGCGAGACCATCAATGTGCAGGTGATCCGGGTCAACGCCGAGACGCAACGCATCTCACTCGGCATGAAGCAACTCGAAGCGGACCCTTGGGAGGGCGTCGAGGCCAAGTATCCGGTGGCGGCCAAGTTTACCGGCCGGGTGACCAATCTCACCGAATACGGCGCCTTCGTCGAGCTCGAGCCCGGAGTCGAGGGGCTGGTCCACATCTCCGAGATGAGCTGGACCAAGAAGAACGTCCATCCGGGCAAGATCGTCTCGACCAGCCAGGAGGTCGAAGTGATGGTACTCGAGGTCGACCCGATCAAACGGCGCGTCAGCCTCAGTCTGAAGAAATGCAACTCCAATCCCTGGCAGACCTTCCATGACACCCACCCCGCGGGCGGCGAAATCGAAGGCGAGATCAAGAGCATCACGGAATTCGGCCTGTTCGTCGGCGTCGATGCGGGGGTCGATGGCATGGTGCATCTTTCGGACCTCGACTGGGCCGTCCCCGGCGACGAGGCGATCGGCCGCTACAAGAAGGGCGACATGGTCAAGGCCAAGGTGCTCGACGTCGACGTCGAAAAGGAACGCATCAGCCTCGGCATCAAGCAGCTTTCGGGCGATCCCTATGAATCGATCGCCCATTTGAAAAAGGGCCATTCGGTGACCTGTACGATCACCGCGATTCGCGACAATGGGATCGAGGTCACCGTCAGCGAAGGGATCTCCGGTTTCATCCGCCGCGGCGATCTCGCGCGCGAGCGCTCGGAGCAGAGACCGGACCGCTTCGCCGTCGGCGACAAGGTGGACGCCAAGATCAGCAACCTCGATCGCGCCGCCCGCAAGCTCACGCTCTCCGTCAAGGCCCTGGAAATCGCCGAGGAAAAGGAAGCGATGGAGCAGTATGGCTCGACCGATAGCGGCGCGAGCCTAGGCGATATCCTCGGCGCCGCGATGGACAAAACGCGGGCCAAGCAGGAGGACGAGGCCGACGCGGCAGAGGGCAGCGCCGAGCAGGCCGCCGATGACGACGACAGCGGCGATGACGAAGAAACCGCCGAGGCGGCCAGCGCGGCCGGTGACGAGGACGCCCCCGATGCGCCCGACGACGCGCCGGAGCCCGAGGCGAAGGGAGACGAATCCTCGGATGACGAGGAGGCCAAAAGCGACTGACGGTGCCGTGGGTGCCGCCGGCTGCGTCGGGACCCACGATTCATCCGGCCTTCATGAGGCCGGTTCTCGGACATGTCCTTAGAAGCCGACATACTGGTTGACCGGCGGCGCCTGAAACGGCGGCTTACGGTCTGGCGCGTTTTTGCAATTCTGCTGGCCATTGCCCTGATCGGCGTGCTGCTGCGCGACGGGTTCGCCGCCTATGTGGACGAGCCCCACGTTGCGCGCATCGAGGTGAGCGGCCTCATCATCGATGACCGGCGGCGCACCGAGGCGCTTGCCCGCGTCGCCGAAAACGACAACACGAAAGCGCTTCTCGTCCACATCAACAGCCCCGGCGGGACCACGCTGGGCGGCGAGGAGCTGTTTCATGCCATCCGCAAGGTGGGCGAGAACAAACCCGTCGTCGCCGTGGTCGGCACGTTGGGCGCCTCCGCCGGTTATTTGGGCGCGCTTGCCGCCGATCACATCGTGGCGCGCACCACATCGCTCACCGGCTCGATCGGCGTCCTGTTCGAGACGGCCGAGTTCTCGCGCCTGCTCGACAAGATCGGCGTCTCGGCCGAAGTCATCAAGAGCGGACCCATGAAGGACGTGCCCTCGCCTTTTCAGCCCTTGAGGGACGAGGATCGCGCTGTCGTTCAGGCGCTGGTCGACGACATCCACCAGTGGTTCATCGATCGGCTCGCCGAGCGCCGCCACCTCGCCCGTACCGAGGCCGCGGCGTTGGCCGATGGACGGATTTTCACCGGTCGGCAGGCCCTCGCCGCCAAGCTGATCGATGAGATCGGCGGTGAGGATGCTGCCCGCAACTGGCTCGCCGAGGTGCACGACGTGCCGCTCTCCCTGCCGACACGCCCCGTCGAGTTCACCGACAAAGAGCAACGCCTGTTCCGAGATGTGGTCGGTTGGGCGGAAAAAACATTGTTGTCAGAACGACTTACACTTGACGGCCTGATATCTGTCTGGCACCCTCGCCAATGATGGGCCGCGGCATCGCGGGTGGCGGAGAGGCCGGCCCGGGCGCCCGCGGAGTTGGGGGGCGGTCGGATCAGATGGTCAAATCGGAACTCATTTTGCGCCTTGCAGAACGCAACCCGCACCTCTATCAGCGTGACATCGAGCGTATCGTGACGACGATCTTCGACGAAATTTCGGCCGCGTTGGCGCGCGGACAACGGGTCGAACTCCGCGGCTTCGGGGCGCTTTCGGTGAAACAGCGCCCGTCGCGCACCGCCCGCAATCCCCGCACCGGTGCGGCCGTTCACGTGGCGGAAAAGCACATCCCCTTCTTCAAGACCGGCAAGGAATTGCGCGAGCGCTTGAATGTCGTCCCGGTCGGGAGCGACAATTAACCTGACAATGAGCGGTGGTAGGCGCCCCGAGCCAGCAGCCCCGCTGCCTGTGGTCGGCTCTCTCGAGGTCTGAGACGCCATGCCCTCGCCGGTTCGGAAGTTTTTCGTCTGGCTGATCTTGCTGCCGCTGGCGATCGTCGCCGCGGCGTTCGCCGTGGCCAATCGGGCGCCCGTCGCGGTCAGCCTCGATCCCCTGCCCTACATCCTCGATCTGCCGCTCTACAGCCTGGTCCTCGGCGCCGGCTTCGCCGGATTCATCATCGGCGCAGCCGCAGCATGGCTCTCGGGGCACAAGTCCCGCAAGGCGCTGCGTCAGGCCCGCCGTCATTTGACCCGAACCGAGCGCGAACTCCACGGGCTGCGTGCGCAACGGGCGGCGCCGGCGAACCAGGCCGCCGAACCTGCGTCCGTCGTGGCGGCGACGGGGACGCGCGATCAGGGGTGAGCCTGCGGCCATCCTCCGTTTCGCGGGCCAGCACCATGCGCGTCATCGAAGCCGAGGATGTTCATGCCAGCCTCGACTACGATTCTTTGATCGACCGCCTCGAGGACGCATTCCGCGCGGGTGGCACGGTGCCCGAGCGCCATCACCATAGGCTCGCCGGCGATGGCGCGGCGGCGTCCCTCATTCTGATGCCGGCGTGGCGCGAGGGCGGTCCGCTCGGCATCAAAACGATCACGGTCTATCCAGGTAACCGGGTCAAGGGGCTGCCATCCCTGATGGCGGTCTATCTCCTGCTCGACGGCGGGACCGGCGAGCCCCGCGCGGTGATCGATGGAACGTCGCTGACGCTGTGGCGCACGGCGGCGGCCTCGGCGCTGGCCTCGCGATACCTCTCACGGCCCGCCAGTGCCCATCACCTCATGGTGGGGGCCGGCGCCCTGGCGCCGCACCTCGTGCGCGCCCATGCCAGGGTGCGCCCGATCGTGCGCACCACGCTTTGGAACCACCACCCGAACAAAGCGGCGGCGCTGGCCGAGCGGTTGCAGGGCGAGGGACTCGACACTATGGCGACAGAGGATCTCGAAGCCTCAGCCCGGGACGCCGACATCATCAGTTGCGCAACGCTCAGCCCCGCGCCGTTGATCCGAGGCGCCTGGCTCAAGGCCGGCGCGCACCTCGATCTCGTGGGCGCGTTCACCCCAGCGATGCGCGAGAGCGACGACGAGGCGGTGCGCCGGGCGCGCCTCTATGTCGATACCCGAGCGGGCGCGCTCAAGGAAGGCGGCGATATGGTCGATCCCATCGAACGGGGCGTCATCGCCGAAAGCGATATCATCGGAGACCTTTACGAACTGGCCAGGGGCGAGGCCCCGGGGCGGCAATCCGCGGACGAGATCACGCTGTTTAAATCGGTGGGCACCGCGCTCGAGGATCTCGCCGCAGCCGAGCTCGTGTTCGAGCGCATGACGGAGGGCGTCTGATGAACCTCGTCGTTCTCGGCGGTGGCATCATGGGGCTGGCGGTGGCCTGGGCGGCGCTCAGGGCCGAGCACCGCGTCACGCTTTACGAGCAAGGGCCGATTCCCAATCCACACGGATCATCGGCCGATCAGCACCGCCTCATTCGCTACCCCTATGGCGACGAGGAGGGCTATTGCGCGATGGTCGCGGAAGCCTACGAGGCGTGGGAGGGCCTGTGGTCCGACCTTGGCGAAACGCTCTATGTCGAGACCGGCACCCTCATGCTGTCGGCCGGCGCTGAGGACTGGGCGGAGCGTTCGCGGGCCGTGCTCGATCGGCGCGGCGTGCCCTACCGGACCATCGCGGGCGCGGAGCTTGCAAGCGAGTTTCCGTTCCTCTCGCCGGACAAGGTCGAGGCCGCATACCATCTGGAATCGGGCGGCGCCCTGTTGGCCGAGCCTATCATTCGCGCGCTCGCCCGCCATCTTGCCGAGCGCGGTGTCGAGATACGAACCGAGACCCCCGTTCGCGACGTCGACCCGGTGCGGCCCGGCCTCACGCTCCGGGATGGAACCGTGATCGAGGCCGATGCGCTGATCGTCGCCGCCGGACCGTGGACGCCGCGGCTGCTCCCGACCTTCGCTTCGCACATCACGCCGTCGCGCCAGGTCCTGGTCTATGCCGCCCCGCCGGAGGCGCACGCCGCCCACTGGGCGAGCGCCCCCATGTTGCTCGATATCGGGCCCGAGAGCGGCTTTTATGCGGTGCCGCCGGTGCCGGCGACCGACCTCAAATTCGGCTTTCACTTGCCCACGCTGGCCGGTCATCCGGATGAGGACCGCGACGCGGGCGACGACGAAGCGCGCGCGGTGTTCGAGCAGGCCCGGGCACGCCTCGTGGATTTCGCGGACTACCGCCTGCTCCGGGCGCGAACCTGCTTCTATGCGATGACCGAGGGCGAGCGCTTCATCGTCGAACGGCTCGACAACGCCTGGGTGCTGGGCGGCTTCTCGGGCCACGGCTTCAAGTTCGCCCCCCTCATCGGCCGCGCGGTGATCGACGCGGTAGCCGGCACACGGACGCCCGCCGAGGTCGCGAGCTGGGCCGCTGGCTGCGCGGCGTGAGAGCCCCATATGTAGGCCGAGGACATGTGTTGCAAGGGCGCGTTCTGCGATATAACGGCGTGAGCCGGCGGGCGGGCCGGCGAAAGCGGCGTCCAAGCGCCCGGCACAGATACAAGACCATGACCGTTCGTGTGAAGATCTGCGGCGTGAATTCAAAAGCCGCTATGACGGCGGCGCTCGACGGCGGCGCGGCATTCGTCGGGCTTGTCTTTTACCCGCCATCCCCGCGCTGCGTGACGCCGGAGGCGGCGGCCGACCTCGCGGCATTGGCCAAGGGCCGCGCTGCCCGCGTCGGCCTGCTCGTCGATCCCGACGACGACACATTGGCCGCGGTGCTGAGCCGGGTTCCCTTCGATCTCCTGCAGCTGCACGGCGCCGAAAGCCCCGCGCGCATCGGCGAGGTGCACGCACGCCACGGCATTCCCGTCATGAAAGCGATCAGGATCGCCAGCGCAGCGGACGTCGAAACGGTCAAGGATTACGAGGCTGTCGCCGAGCGGTTCCTGTTCGACGCCCAGGCGCCCGATTCGATGACCGAGGCCCTGCCGGGCGGCAACGCGCTCAGCTTCGATTGGCAGTGGCTCCAAGGGCGGCGCTGGGCGCGCCCGTGGATGCTGTCGGGCGGCCTCGATGCCACCAATGTGGCCCAGGCGGTGCGGGCCAGCGGTGCCGAGGAGGTCGACGTGTCCTCTGGCGTCGAGGACCGGCGCGGCCACAAGAGCCCGGCCATGATCAAAGCCTTTCTCGACGCCGCTACGGCGCTTTAGGTAGAGTTCGCCTGTGACCCAGGCCAACACCTTCACCGCGGGGCCCGACGAGCACGGGCATTTCGGCTTTTACGGCGGGCGCTTCGTCGCCGAGACGCTGATGCCGCTCATCCTCGAACTCGAGAAGGCCTTCAACGAGGCCAAAGGCGATCCCGCGTTCGCCGAGGAGATGGAGCTTTACTTCCGTGATTATGTCGGCCGGCCCAGTCCGCTTTATTTCGCAAGCCGGCTGACCGCGCATTTCGGCGGCGCCAAGATCTATTTCAAGCGCGACGAGCTCAACCATACCGGCGCCCACAAGATCAACAACTGCATCGGCCAGATCCTGCTCGCCCGGCGCATGGGCAAGACGCGCATCATCGCCGAGACCGGTGCCGGCCAGCACGGCGTCGCCACCGCCACCGTGGCCGCGCTGTTCGACAGGCCGTGCGTCGTCTACATGGGCGAGACCGACATCGAGCGCCAGGCCCCCAACGTCTTTCGCATGAAGCTCTTGGGCGCCGAGGTGGTGCCGGTGACCTCGGGCTCGCGCACCCTCAAGGACGCCATGAACGAGGCGTTGCGCGATTGGGTGACCAATGTCGAATCAACCTTCTACATCATCGGCACCGTCGCCGGCCCGCATCCCTATCCCGCCATGGTGCGCGACTTCCAGTCGGTGATCGGCCGGGAAGCCAAGGAGCAGATGCTGGACCGCGAGGGCCGCCTGCCCGATACGCTGGTCGCCTGCATCGGCGGCGGCTCGAACGCGCTCGGCCTGTTTCACGCGTTTCTCGATTTGCCCGATATCGACATCGTCGGCGTCGAGGCGGCGGGACGCGGCATCGAGACCGGCGAGCACGCCGCCTCGCTCAACGCCGGCAACCCGGGCGTGCTGCACGGCAACCGCACCTATCTGCTGCAGAACGAAGACGGCCAAATTACCGAAGCGCACTCGATCTCGGCCGGCCTCGATTATCCCGGGATCGGCCCCGAGCACGCGTGGCTCCACGACTCAGGCCGGGTCAGCTACACCTCGGCGACGGACGAAGAAGCGCTCGCGGCGTTTCAGCTGTGCAGCCGGCTCGAGGGCATCATTCCGGCACTTGAGCCCGCCCACGCGCTTGCCCACGTGGCGCGCATCGCCGGAGCCTTGCCACGCGATCACATCATCCTGATGAACATGTGTGGGCGCGGCGACAAGGACATCTTCACCGTCGCGGGCGCGCTCGGTATCAAGCTCTGAGGCGGACGGTCCCATGACGACACCCTCGCGGATCGATCGCCGTTTCGCCGCACTTCGGGCGGCGGGCCGCGCCGGGCTCATCACGTTCCTGACCGCGGGCGATCCCGATCAGGCGACCTCGCTCGCGCTCCTCAAGGGCCTGCCCGCGGCGGGCGCAGATGCCATCGAGCTCGGCATGCCGTTCACCGATCCGATGGCCGATGGCCCGGCCATTCAGGCCTCGAGCCTGCGCGCGCTCCGGGCCGGCGCGAGCTTGCGCCGCACCCTCGATCTCGTGCGCGCATTTCGCGAGGATGATGACGAGACGCCCATCGTATTGATGGGGTACTACAATCCGATCTTCGTCTATGGCGTGGAGCCGTTTCTCGCCGATGCCGCCGCGGCCGGGGTGGACGGCTTGATCGTCGTCGATCTTCCGCCCGAGGAGGACGACGAGCTCTGCCTGCCGGCGCTCGCGGCAGGGCTCGCCTTCATCCGGCTGGCCACGCCGACGACGGACGACCGACGGCTGCCCGCGGTCCTTACCAACACTTCGGGCTTCGTTTATTACGTCTCTATCACCGGCATCACCGGCGCGGGCGCGGGCCCGCCCAAAGCGATCGCCGAGGCCGTGGCGCGGGTGCGACGCCATACCGCGCTCCCCATCGCCGTCGGCTTCGGCGTCAAGACGCCCGACCAGGCCGCGACCATCGCGCGATTTGCCGATGCGGTCGTCGTCGGCTCGGCGCTGGTCAACCGGCTCGCCGGGCGCTTGGCCGATGACGGCACGGCAGAGCCCGGGCTAGTGGATGAAGTGTTGTCGCTGGTGCGCGATCTCGACGCCGGCATCCGGAGCGCCCGCGAGGACGACGCAAAGCGGAGCGCCGGGCGTAGCGGATAAGGGCGCGCCGTGAGTGTCGACGCCGTCCTCGACCGCCTGCCTCAGCTTCATCCCAAGAGGATCGATCTGTCGCTCGGTCGCGTCGAGCGCCTGCTGGCCGAACTCGGCCAACCGGAACGCGAGCTCGCGCCCGTGATCCACGTCGCCGGCACCAACGGCAAGGGATCCTTAATCGCCCTCCTCAGCGGCATGCTGCGTGCCGCCGGCTATCGCGTGCAAGCCTACACTTCGCCCCACCTGGTGCGCTTTGGCGAGCGAATTCGACTCGTCGACCGCGACATCGAAGACGATCATCTCCTCGCCCTCCTGGAGGAGTGCGAGCGCGTGAATGCCGGCCAGCCGATCACCTTCTTCGAGATCACCACGGCGGCGGCCTTCCTCGCTTTCGCCCGGGAGCCGGCGGATATTCTCCTGCTCGAGGTGGGGCTCGGTGGCCGGCTCGACGCCACCAACGTGGTCGCGAAGCCGCTTCTCTCAGCGATCACCCCAGTGGCGATCGACCACACGGGCTTCCTCGGCGACAAGCTGGACGGCATCGCTTTCGAGAAAGCCGGCATCCTGAAATCCGGTGTGACCGCCGTCACCGGCCGCCAGCCGAGCGCCGCCATGCGCGCGATCCATGGGCAGGCGGAGGTGATCGCCACGCCGCTGGTGCGGTTCGCACCGAACCCGGCGGAGGCAGGTAGCGGCGTCTGGTCGGTACAACCTGAGCGCGAGGGGTTTTCCGTTCTTGTGGACGGCTCGGCTCTGTCCTTTCCACCACTGCCGCTGGCTGGCCCCCATCAGCTGGAGAATGCCGGCCAGGCGATCGCCTGCCTCCATCATCTCACCGGGTTCGAGGTCGACCAGGCCGCCATGGCGCGTGGCCTTCAGGACGCCGTCTGGCCCGCCCGCATGCAGAATCTGTCGGGCGGGCCCCTCGCGGCCGGCCTCCCGGCAGGTAGCGAGCTTTGGCTCGATGGCGGTCACAACCCTGCCGCTGCGGAGGCCTTGGCAGAGACATTGAAGGCGTTTCGTGCAACCGACCCGGCGCCGCGCCCCACGTTCCTCATCACCGGCATGCTGAACAGCAAGGACGTTGAAGGATTCCTCACGCCGCTGGCGGCCCACGCCGATCAACTTTACGGCGTGTCCATCCCCGGCGAGGCGGCCAGTCTCGGTGGGTTGGCCATTGCGACACGGTCCCGGGCGGCTGGCTTGCGCGCCCGCGCCTCGGCCGGCGTGAGCCAAGCGCTCAACGCCATCAGCCAGCGGCAAGGCGGGGGGCCGCCGCCTCGCATCCTGATCTGCGGCTCGCTCTATCTCGCGGGACACGTGCTTGCGCTTGACGGCACCGGCGGGGCCTCGGCCAAACAGCAACCGGCGCCGCGTTGAGGACGGCGCCGGTTTCGGATCAACGGGACGTGGCCGGGATCAGATCACCGATTCGATCCACTCCACGATCTTGCTCTTGGGCAGTGCGCCGACCTTGGTGGAGGCGACCTGCCCGTCCTTGAACAGCATCAGGGTCGGGATGCCGCGCACGCCGAATTTGGTCGGCGTCGTCGGATTGTCGTCGATGTTCATCTTGGCGACCACCATGCGGCCATCCATCTCGGCAGCGATTTCCTCAAGCGCCGGCGCGATCTGCTTGCAGGGCGCACACCATTCTGCCCAGTAATCGACGAGAACCGGAGCCGATGCATTGACGACGTCGTTTTCGAACGAATCGTCCGTGACGTGGGTAAGAGTCATGGCATCTTCCTATCTCATGCTTGAGCGCTGCAACGCGGGCGGCAGCCACGCCTGCGCCACCAGGGATTGAGTCGCATCGAATTGACATGAGTCTAGGGTTCACCCCCCATGGGGTCAAGAAAAGGGACTCACGGCGCCATGCGGTCGAGGACAGCCTCGCTGAGCGGCATGGTGTGCGGACCGTCCGTCCAAACCAGAGAGCAAGATATTGATTTATCTGGATAAATCTTGGAAAGCGCCGCCCTGTAGGCAGCCATCTGACGGAGATAAAGCGGCGGCACATCGGCCTCTCGAGCCGGCACCTCGCGGTTGGACTTGAAGTCCACAACGAGGACCTTGTCCCCGGTAACAACGAGACGGTCGACCTGCCCGGCGATCGCCCGTTCACCGATCCGGCCGGCAAGCGGCACTTCGGCGCGCGAGCCCGGTCCGAACAGCAACGCAAGGTCGGGATCGGCCAGGACGGCCAGGGTCTCCGCCGCGATCTCCCGTTGCGCCTCGGTATCGAGCCCGTAGCTCGGACTGGCCAGAACGCGCCCAGCCGCCGCACCGCGGTCCTCCGCCGCAAGATCGGGCAGCGTCTGCAAAAGCCGGTGGATCAGTTGCCCCCGCAGAAAAGGCCGGGCCCCCTCGCCGGCGACCGGTGAGCGCAGCACCGGCTCCTCGTCCTCCGGACGCGACGGCGCCAAGGGGCGCGGCGGCCGGGTTTCGGTGGGAGCCGAGTGCAAGGCCCAGGCCGGCAAGGCCGGCCCGGGGGGTGGCGGTACGGGCACCGCTGCGGGTTGATCGGGGGGACCACCCTGCGGCGTCACGAGGCGGAGGACGGACCGGCCATCGATCGTCGCCCTCTCCGCCGTCTCGCCGAGCCCACGGCGAATGAGGTTGTACCAGCAGCCCTCATCGAGGGCTGGGCCGCCCTGCCAGCCATAAACGTAGAGCCGATCCTCGGCGCGGGTCAGCGCGACGTAGAGCAATCGGCGGTACTCCTGCTCGCGGCGGCGGCGAGCCTGCGCACGCACTTCGCGGGAGACCGGATCGTCCCGCCCCCGCCGGGGCGACCAGAACAGGGTCTCGCCCGCTTCGCCCTCAAGCCACAGGAGCCCTGAATCCTGTCGCGGGACCCGGCAGGTATCGGGCAGGAACACGATCGGCGCCTCGAGGCCCTTGGCGCCGTGCACCGTCATCACCTGAACCTCGTCCCGTGCGCGCTCCAAATCACGCTTGATTTCGGTCCGCCGCGCCGCGAGCCAATGCAGAAATCCTTCGAGCGTGGCGACGTGGTCGCGCTCACACGCCAGGGCCAGGGCGAGGAACTCATCGATGGGATCGTTCGCCTGCGCGCCGAGCCGGGCGAGCAATCGCTGCCGCCCGCCACGGGCGCCGAGGAGATCGGCATAGAACTCGTAGGGCGGCACCACATCCGCCCGCGCCAACACATCTGCAAGCTCCGTGTACGCTGCGGCGAAAAGCGGCGTATCAGCAGCGCGTGCCGCCAGCGTCCGCCATAGGGTCTCGCCCTTGCGGTCGTAGGCCAGGGTGAAGAGCGCATCTTCGTCGCACCCGATCAGCGGCGATTTCAGCACCACGGCCAAGTTCAAATCATCCTCGGGCAGAAGCGCGAAGCGCCCGATGGCCATCAAATCCATGACGGCGAGCTGTTCGCCCAGCACCATGCGGTCGAGCCCGGCGACCGGCACGTGTTCGGCCTTGAGCGCCCGGATCATGTCGTCGACGAAGCCCGACCGGCGCTGCACCAGGATCATGATATCGCCGGGGCGTACCGGCCGGCCGCGCGATTCGAGCGTCTCGCCATCGCGGCACCACGATGCGATCCGCCGGGCGATCTCATGGGCGAGTTCCGCCGAGGGCGTCGGGCGCGCGAGAACGCGTATGGGCACCTCCCAGGGCTCGGGCGCGGGCTCCACCTCGCGCGCGAGAACCGGCCACAGCTCGACTAGACCGGCTTGCTCGGCGCGGCTTGGCACGTGATGGACTTCGCCGCCATCGAACAGAAGACCGTCGCGCGCCTCCTCGTGTGCAAAGACCCGATCCACGGCCCGCAATATCGGTGGCGTCGAGCGATGCGAAAGCTCGAGCGGAATGAGCCGCCAATCCTGCTCGGCTTCGGCGACGCGCCGCGCAAAGTGATCGCGCCAGCGGGCGAAGGCGACCGGATCGGCGCCCTGGAAGCTGAATATCGACTGCTTGGTGTCGCCCACGGCGAAGATCGTCCGCGTCTCGTCACGCGCGCCCCGGCCAGCAAAAAACTCATCGGCCAGCGCGGCGATGACTTCCCACTGTTCGGGACTGGTGTCCTGCGCCTCGTCGATCAGGATGTGATCGAGGCCGCCGTCGAGCTTGTAGAGCACCCAGGGCGCCACGTCGGGCTGGAGCAGCAGCGCGCGCGTCGTGAGAATGAGGTCGTCATAATCAAGCAGCGCATGGCGCGCCTTGGCGCCGCTGTACGCCTCGATCAGCGCGCCTGCCACCGTGACCAGAGCTGTCGTGATCCGCAGCACCCGGGCGGCGTCGCGGCGTTCGAGAACCGTGACCAGCCGTTCCGCCTCGTGCGCCAATATCCCTTCGGCCCCGGGCGCGGCAGCGAGCGCCTCTTGGTGGATGAGCGTTTTGCGAAGATCGCCCTCTTTCGTGAAGAAGGCGGACAGGTAACGCTCGAATGAGGCTGCCCGGGTCTCCGGTTGCGCGATCCAGTCCGCGATTAGCGCGCCATGCCGGCGGTCCGTCGCGCTCCCTTCCTGCATCGCGGCCGCTGCGGTGGCGAGGCCCAGCGCATCGAATGCACCCGCCTCGCAGGCGCCCGCCAGAATCGCATGCTCATCGTCGTCATCGCCCAAGCCCAAGCGGCGGCGCATCTCAACCGCCAGTCCGGCGCGCCCGCCGAAGCGCTGCAGCATACCGGCAAGCCGGCCGCGGGCGCCGACGAGCGCTATCAGCAACTCGGCGAAGGCGTCGTCACCCGCATGCGCCGTGATGGCCGCGACCGCGTCTGCGAGCCCACCGCCGGGCGGCGGCGAGCCAGCCCGCGGACGCGTACGCGCCAGCACCTCGTCCCGTGCCGTATGAACGAGCTCCGCCGTCGTCCGCTCATCCATGACCGTGAAATGGGGCGCAATCCTCGCTTCGAGGGGAAAGCGCGCCAGGAGCGATTCGCAGAACCCGTGAATCGTCTTGATGCGCACGCCCTCGGGCGTGTCGAGCACCCGCGTGAACAACCCGCGCGCCGTCTCGAGATCCGCCCTATCGGGCGCACGACCCAGGGCGTCCCCAAGCGCTTTCACGAGCTCGGCCTCGGAGCAGATCGCCCATGCGCCGAGGCGCTGATGAATGCGCTCGGCGATCTCGGCCGCGGCGGCGCGCGTGAACGTGATGCACAGGATATGGTTCGCCGCAGCGCCGGCGAGGAGCAGCCGGAGCACCCGTTCGATAAGCACCCGAGTCTTGCCGGTACCGGCCGAAGCCGCGACCCAGGCCGAGGTCGCCGGGGCTGACGCCTGTGTTTGCGGCGTCACGGCGCCTCCCCCGGTGCGAACTCGGCCCACTCCGCCACGCGCGCGAGATGATCGTAGTCGTTGTAGCGCGGCGCGTATTTGGGCCGGGGAATAGCGAGATAGGGGGTGGCGGGATCGTCGAAGGCGGCGATCAGGCGCTCGAGACCCTTACGCGCCTCGGCCGTCAACCGGGCGCAATCCTGGGTCGGGCTCCACATCTCGCCCGGCGGCTCGCCGCCGCTCAAGCGCCAGTAGGCGAGCTCATTGACCGGTCCGGCCGCCACATCGCCGAATCCACCGGCGCCGGCGATGACCGCTTCGAGCGGCAGTTGTGGCGCAAAACCCCATTCAACGTCCCGCTTCTGGGGCAGCGCACCGGTCTTGTAATCGATGAGGCCGAGAGAACCATCGGCGAGTTCGTCGAGGCGGTCGGCCATGGCGGTCAATGTGAACGCGCCAGCCGGCCCTTCGAGCATCATGCGCCCTCTGATCTCGCTACCGAGCGGGCGGGCCGTGGCCCGGCGCACCCCCTCGACATCGACGAACCAGCGCGCGATACGAACGAAGCGCGGCCACCAGAAGGCGAGGATGCCCGGATGAATCCGCTCCGCGGTGAAGACCTCCTCGCCGACGGCGAGCAGCCGCTCGAACGCATCGTCGGGCAAGCCATCAGCGGTCTCGCGGACGAAACGGTCGAGCGCCCGATGGATCAGCGTGCCTCGCTCGGCAGCGCCGGGATCGGCCTCGAGCGGGTCCAAAGCCTTCAGCCCCAATACGTGCCGGGCATAGATCGCATAAGGATCGCGCATCCAGGTCTCGACCTGGGTGACGGAGAGCTGGCGCGGCCGCGCGGCAAGCGGCGGCGCCGGCGCCGGACGGACGATGCGGATCTCTTCGCCGGGCCGGTCGAGGAGTTCGCACCACTGCGCCAGCGTGGCGCTCCCCTCTGCGGGCCAAGGCTGGTCGGCCGCCGCAAGATAGGTCTTGAGGCGAAGGAGCCAGCGGGACGGAACGGTGGGCGTACCTTCCACGCGCGTGCTGCGGCTGAGGACGACGCGCGGGGCCACCGCCGCCTGGACGAAGTCATGCGCGGCGAGACCGATACGCCGCTCCGGCGCCGGCAGGCCGAAGGCCTGGCGCATCGGCCGGCTCATCCAGGGATCGGCGGCCGGTTCGGGCGGCCAGGTCCCCTCATTGAGACCGCCGAGGATGAGTAGATCGGCCCGCTGGAGCCGCGCTTCGAGGGGCCCCCAGATGTGAAGCCGGGGGTGACGGCCGTAGCGCGGCCGCACCACCTGATCGCGCATCAGCGTCTCGAAAAACGCGAGATAGGACGGACCGTGGAGCACGGGCAGGAGCGGCGCAGCCTCAAGAAGCTCGGCGAGGAACTGGGCCGCCATCTCTCCCGCCTCGCCGGCCCACAGGCGCCCGGCACCGCTCTTGTCATCGCTCGCGGCTAATTCTTCGGCAAACGCGGCATGAGCGCTGATCAGGGCTGTGGGAGAGGCCCGGGGCTTGGCGATGGCGGCGGCGAACGGGGCAAAGGTACGGGCGAGACTCTCGAGCCAGGGGAGGAGATGAGGCACCTCGCCCTTGGCCTCGGCAAGCGCCGCAGCGATGCCTTCAAAGCCGGGCGCCGGCCTGGGCCCGCGCAGAACCGCCACCTCCAGCTCGCGGACGCGGCGCCGGAAGGCAGGCGCCGCCAACCCGCCGGCCGCCAGCGGATGCTTGAGGCAAGAGAGCAGCGCCACCGGTGCGACCTGTTCCACGGCGAGCGCCGCGGTGAGGCGGAGAAACGTGCCGGGCGGGGTGCGCGAAAGGGGCTGGCCGGCGGAATCATCGATGTCGATGTCCCAGCGCCGGAGCTCGGCGGCCACCCGCCGCGCCAAGTCGCGGTCGGGCGTGACGAGCGCGGCGGTCCGCACGGGTTTCTCCAGCGCTTCACGCATGAGCAGGGCGATCGCGCCGGCCTCCTCTCGGGGTCCCGGACTCTCGATCACGCCCAGCCCGGCGAGCGCGTCGGTCGAGGGCAGTACGCGGGGCGGCCAGCCGGCCGCGGCGGCGGCCGGGCGCAAGGCCGCGCTCAACACCAAGGCGCGGCCGGTTGGCACGCTTGCGGATAGGGGCGAAGGCCAGGGCCGCACCGCGTCACGCTCGATGCCGATGCGCGCCAGCAACTGCTTCATCCCGAACTGGGGATGGGCGGGATCGAGGACGTCCCAGCTGGCGTCATCCATGTGCTGATCGAGGCCGGGCAGAATGACGGCGCCCGCGGGCAGCCGAGCGACGACGCCGAGCAGATCGGCGGTCGCCGGGATGCTGCCGGTCGAGCCGGCGGCGATGACCGCATCCGCGGGCGGTGCGTCCCGCCACAAGGCCGCCTGGGCCTCGAGCAGCAGGTTGCGGCGATGAGCGGGATCGAGGCACGCCTCAGCTTGGAGCACCGCCGGCCAGTGCTCGGTCACGATGGTGAGGAAGTTGAGCGTCGTCTGCCAATGGGCCGCGTAATCCTCGAGCACGAGATCGGCGAGCGCGGTGAAGGACAGCCGTTCGGTCTGGACCTGGTCGAGCAGGTGGGCCAGTTCTTCCGCTAGGCGGGCGGCCTGGGCGGCATCCGGCGGTGATTGCGCGCCCGCCGCCCGGAGGATGAGCCGGGTGAGAAGAAGCCGGCGCTTCAACGGCGCGATGGCCGGCGGGAGATCGAGGAGATCGGCACCGGCGCCGCGCGCCTCCTGCCCCAGGGCCTCGAGGCCGAGGTCGTCGGCCTCGACATCGCCGAGGGCGCGCATTACCGGAAGGATCATGGGCGCGCCGTCGCCCGAGCGCAGGAACGCCTCACTCAAGGCGCGCAAGGCGCGGCGTGTCGGCAGCAGCACCGTCACCCGGCTCAGGTCGAGGGGTGCGCCACCGTGGCGGCGCAGAAGCTCGGCCGCCAGCACGTCGACAAACGGCTCGCCGGCCGCAATCGCGTAGACCTTGGCCGCCGCGCCCTCGGGCAACCCTGCCTGATCGCTCATGGCTCGCGCAGCGCCGCCTCCGCCGCGGCCAGACCGTCGGGCGAGCTGACGTGCATCCACGCGCCATCATGGCGGAGACCGAAAAGCCGACCTGCCGCCTCGGCTTGGTCGTAGAGCCGGATGAGGGAGAAGGGCGCGGTGCCGCAGCCATCGAACAGGGCCGGGCGTAGAATCTGGATGCCGGCGAAGACATAGGGCGCGGTCTCGCTTGCCCCGCGCCGGCGTATCCGGCCGTCCGGTGCGATCACGTAGTCGCCGCGCCCGTCATAGCCGATGGCGCTTGGCGTGGCCTGCAGCAGCAACAGCGCGTCCATCGCGCCTTCGTCCCAGGCCCGCGCGAGCCGACCAAGCGTGCTATCAACGCCGTCCCGCCATACCACATCGCCGTTGACGACGAAGAACGGATCGTCGCCGAGGAGCGGCAGGGCATGGGCAACGCCGCCGCCCGTTTCGCGCAGGAGATTCGTCTCGTCGGAAAAGACGACCCGGGGTTTTGTCCGGCCGTTCACATGCGCGCGCAGTCGCGCGGGCTCGTGGTGAAGATTTATCACCGCGGTTTCAACATCGGCCGCGGCCAAGTGGTCGAGCGTCCGGTCGATCAGCGCCGTGCCGGCAAGCTCGATCAGCGGCTTGGGCCGGTCCAACGTCAGCGGGCGCAGGCGCAGGCCGAGTCCCGCCGCCAGGACCATGGCGGTCTTTGGCCACAGCTTATTCATGGGCGAGTGTGGAGAACATGTGCCCATCCTCATGAGCCGGCGCGCCGCGCCGGTCTGGCGGCACCTGGCCGTCGAGCCAGGCCCTGAGACTGCTCAGCGCGGGATGGCCGAGATCCCGTTCGAGATGGCGCCACACGCGCGGGATCATGTCGAGGTAGCGGGACTTGCCGTCACGCCGCCACAGCCGCGTGAAGATGCCGATGATCTTTGTGTTGCGCTGTGCTCCGTGGACCGCATAGGCGCGGCGAAACGCCGCCTCATCGGCGCCCGTGGCCGCGACGAAGCGCGCGACCATCGCCTCGGCCAACGGGGCCTCGACATCGCGCCGCGCATCCTCCAGGAGCGAGACCAGATCATAGGCCGGCGGCCCGATCACGGCGTCCTGAAAATCGAGCAGGCCGACTCGCGCGATGCCACGGCGGTCCGCCAGCCACATCAGGTTGCCCGCGTGATAATCCCGGAGCACGGGAACAACCGGCTGCTCGGCGAGATCGTCCAACGCCTCGCGCCACAGGGCATCGAACGCCTGGCGGTCTTCGCGGGCGGCCTCGGCGCCGGTTAGCGCCGGCAGATACCAATCGATGAACAGGCGCGCCTCGTCGAGCAGGCGCGTCTCGTCATAGGGCGGCACGAATTCGGGCAAGGCGCCCGCCTGCAACGCGATCAGGAGGTCCACAGCGGCGCCGTACAACAGTTCGACATCGGCGCCATCGTCGAGAACGCGCAAGTAAAGATCATCGCCAAGATCCTCGAGCAGGGCGAATCCGGCCGTCTCATCGGCGGCGAGCACGAGAGGTACGCTAAAGCCTCGATCCTTCAGGTAACGCGCCATGTGGATAAACGCCCGAATGTTTTCCTCAGGTGGTGGCGCATCCATCAGCACGGCCCGGCGATCGCCCTCGACCAGCCGGAAATAGCGCCGGAACGAGGCATCGCCGGCCAGCGGCGCGTGCTTCGCCGCGCGCCAACCGGCACCGGCGAGGAACTCATCGATCGCGGCGGCGCGGCTCGTCATGATGCCTCGGGCAGCGCGCGTTCGAGCGCGGCGAGCCGCGCCGCCCAGCGGCCGAAACCCGTGAGCTGTGCGCACCGCGCCTCGGGCACCGGGTCCGCGGCCATCTCGAACAGGATTTCGAGCCGGTCGGGCGGCAATAGCGCCCCGAGACGCTCGGGCCATTCGATCAAGCTGATGCCTTCGGCGAACGCCTCCTCGATGCCGAGCTCATAGGTCTCCTCGGCCCCGCCCACGCGGTAGAGGTCGAAATGCCACACCTCAACCTCGTCGACCTCGTAGACTTGTACGAGGGTGAACGTGGGGCTCGGGACCTCTTCGGCACGCCCGCCGCGGGCCCGGATGAAGGCGCGGGCGAAGGTCGTCTTGCCGCTTCCCAGCGCGCCTTTGAGGCCGATCACATCACCCTTCTTGGCCACGTCGGCGATGCGTTCGGCCAGCGCCGCCGTGGCGCCCACGTCGGGCAGGGCAAACTCGCAACGATCGCGGTCGCGTTGCAGCGTGGACATGAGGCACTTGTAGCCCGCAGGCGAGGCCCTCGCAACATGACGACCGATTCCACCGAGCACGCTTGATAAACCGGGGTCCGGTCGTCATGTTACTGGCCACCGGCACGCCATTCAGCACGGCCCGGAAAAGCAGGGTTTCCCACTGCGATCGAGACCATGACTGCGCCACCCGATCATGTGACGGACATCGCCATCATCGGCGCCGGGCCGGTCGGCGTGTTCGCGGTCTTCGAGGCGGGCATGTTGGGCATGCGATGCCATGTGATCGATGCACTCGAACTTGTCGGCGGGCAGTGCTACGCGCTCTACCCGGAAAAACCGATCTATGACGTGCCCGGCTTCGAGCGGATCGAGGCCCTCGAACTGATCGACAATCTGGTGGCGCAGGCCGCGCCGTTCGCGCCGGTTTATCACCTCGGCCAGCAGGTCACCGAGCTCGCGCGGACGAACCGCGGGGGTTGGCGCCTGACCACCTCAACGGGCCAGGCGTTCGAGGCCACCGCCGTCATCGTCGCCGCCGGCGTCGGTGCGTTCGGTCCCAACCGGCCGCCACTCGAGGGAATCGAGGCCTATGAAGGCAGGAGCGTCTTCTACATGGTGCGCCGGCGGGAGGATCTGGCGGGCCGGCGCGTGGTCATCGCGGGTGGCGGGGATTCCGCCGCCGACTGGGCGCTCGCGCTGACCGGCCAGGCGGCCCGGGTTTCCGTCGTCCACCGGCGCGGCCGGTTCCGCGCGGCGCCGGAAAGCGAGCGCCGCCTCAAGGCCCTGGCCGAGGCCGGCGAGATCGATCTCGTGATTCCCTACCAGCTCACGGGACTGATCGGCCGGGATGGCGCGCTCGAAGCGGTCCGCGTCACCTCCCTCGACGGCGGGGAGCGTGAGCTGCCCTGCGATGTGCTGCTCCCATTCTACGGTCTGGCGATGACGCTCGGGCCGATCGCCGAGTGGGGCCTCAATCTCGAGCGCAATCACATCGCCGTTGATCCCGCGAGTGCGGCCACCAACGTGCCCGGCATCTTCGCGATCGGCGACATCGTGACCTACGCTGGCAAGCTCAAGCTCATCCTGACGGGCTTTTCGGAGGCGGCGATCGCCGCTCGTTCGGCCTACCACCTGGTGTACCCGGACCGCGAGCTTCACTTCGAGTATTCGACCCACACCGGCGTCCCGGGCAGGGATTAGGCGCCGGCCACCAACACGGGTTTGAACTCCTGCCGGGTGCGGGCAGGCAGAACACAGGTCACAGAGGTGCCTTGCCCGGGTTCGGACTCGAGCTCGACGCGCCCGCCATGAAGCTCGACGAACTTCTTCACCAGGGAGAGACCGAGGCCGGCGCCAGGCGTATAACCGCCCTTCCAGCGGCTCTGGTAGAACTTCTCGAAGATCTGCTCCTGCTCTTCGGGCGGGATGCCCTCTCCGGTATCGGCCACCCACAGCACCATTTCGCCTGGCTCGCGCCGCGCGCCGAGTGTGATCTTGCCACCCGGCGGCGTAAACTTGATGGCGTTGCTCAAGAGGCTGAACACAACTTGCTTGATACGCCGTTCGTCGCCATCAAGCTCGCCGATATCGACGGGGCAGTCGAAATCCAGGGTGAGATCCTGCTGCTGGAGACGGCCACGGGTCAGCGACAGCACGCTGGCGAGCATGGTGGCAGATCGAAGACGCGGCTTTCGAGGTCCATGTGGCCGGCCTCGATCGTCGCCAGATCGATGATATTGTTGATCAGCGACAGCAGGTGCTCCGAGGAATCGAGAATTCCCTCGGCGCACTCACTCTGTCGAGCGTTCAGCGTACCGAAATACTGCTCCTTGAGGATTTCGGTGAAACCGATCACCGTGTTGAGCGGCGTTCGTAGCTCGTGGGACACGTTCTCGATGAACTTGGACTTGAGCTTGTCGGCCGCCTCGAGCGACTCTGCCCGGTCGCGCAGCGCACGTTCGATTCGGACGCCGTCGGACACGTCCAAATAGGTGAACAGAATGGAGCCGTCGGGCAGCGGCACGCCGGCGTAATCCAGGACCACGTCATCGGACCGATCGAGGCGCGAGAAACGCGGCGTTCGATCGAGGGTAGCGGCAACGATTCGGGCCTTGAGCGCCTGCCAGTCCCCGGTTTCGACGAGCAACGGGCCGGCCCGGTCGACGACGTCCGAGACATGTGGCTGGGTGGCGAGAAACTCCTCATCGAGCTCCCACAGGCGCGCATAGACCGGATTGAACAGCTTGAGCTGGCCGTCGCTCCCGAACACGGCGATCCCCTCCGAGAGGTGATCGAGGGTCTCGCGCTGGACGGCGAGCAGCGTGTTGCGGGCGCGTTCGAGAACGAACCGGTCGCTGACATCCTCATAGAAGAACAGAAGGCCGCCATGCGGATGGGGCACCGTGACGGTGCGTATCGTCGTGCCGTCGGGCAGGTTGCTGCATCTCCTCTTTGGGTTCGAGCAAGCTCGTGTAGAGCTCGAGCACTTCGTTCTTATAGGCCGGAAAGTCGGCCTGCTCGGGCAGGCGGCGCTGCTCGCGCGCCTGCTCCTGGACGGCGCCGTGAAGCGGCTGGCTGGTGAGCCAGTTCTCATCGAAGCGCCACAGCCGGGCGTAGGCCCGGTTGTGGAACTTGAGCCGCTCATCGGGCCCGAAGATGGCCACGGCCGTATCTAGGGACTCAAGCATGGTGGCGTGGGCATCGACGTGGCGCGTGAGTTCCTGCCGGGCCTCGGCGATATCCGACACATCGTGCGCGAAGCCCAAGATCTCGTCGCTTTCGGCCAAAGGGTTCTCGGTGATCTCGAAGGTGCGGCGATCGCCCTGCACGACGATGTGGCGGGTTTCGCTGCGCGGTCCGCCCTCGTCCCGCGCGCGATAGGCGAGAGCCTTGGGCGAGCGCATGTGGCCCGTCGCCACCAGTTCGATGTCCTGTTCAGCCACGGCGGCGGTGGATTCCGCCTCCACCATTCCGGCGTAGGTCGTATTGCACCAGGATACGTCGAGATCGGCGTTGCGCCGCCAGACCGGGAAGGGCAGAGCCTCCAGCATGTCCTTGAAGCGATCACGCGCTGCAATCGCCCGTGCCTCGCGGCCCGCCACATGGGCCCGTTCGCTTCTCAGCGCCGTGATATCGTTGAACCACAAAATGACGTGATCCCCGAAATGCCGCGCCTCGTTCGCCCGATCACCAGACCGTGTGCCGACGACCTCGAAAGCATGCTCGCCATCCGCCGCTTCGACGGTCAGCGTGAACGCCCGCCCGGCGCTGCACAGCCGCGCCATGGACTCGCAAAGCGCCGCCGATGAGCCCGGCGTGAGCCGGCCGCTCAGCTGCTCGACGGTGCGGATCGGTCCGCCCGCTTGGCCCAGAAGCGATTCGAGGCGCTCCGAGCAAACGCCGAGGTCCTGCCGCGAATCCCAGTAAAACCACCCGGCCGGCGCGTGGGCGAGGAGGGTCGAGAGATAGGCGTTGTGCTCGGCGAGGCGCACGGCCTCGCGCCCGTAGAGGCTGCGGCATATCCTCCACACCACCGCGCCGACAAGCGCCGCGCCACCCAGCATCACGATGAGGGAGAGCGAGGCGGCGGGAACGGCCGCTTCGGCCGCCCAAGCCGGGGCCGGGGCCATCGCCAGCAGACCGAGACCACAATAAAGGCGGACCGCCCCTCGCATTGCGCAACTCTCTGGATCGTTTCGAAGACCGGACCGAACGGTCCGTTACCGATTCAGACTCAAACGGTGTCGATATTCAAGGGCATTAAGATTAAAAATCCGTCACCTGCCGTTAACGGAATCCCAGCCAATGGTTAACGGCCGCGCCGGGCGCATGGGCGCGCCAGAGGTTCCCATGCGCGACGGGCTCGGGTTTAAGGGGCGCGCTCAGCCAACCTCCGGCGGGCCGCCTCGAGATCGCGATGGCGCACGGTGACCGGCCAGCCCCCGCGTTCGAAATCCGAGGCGATTCGTTCCGCGAGATAAACCGAGCGATGGAGCCCGCCCGTGCAACCGAAGGCGAGGGTCAAATACATCTTGCCTTCGCGGGCGTAGTGCGGCAGCAGCGATATCAGGAGCGCCGACAGGCTGTCGAAGAAGGGCGCGAACGCCGGGTCGGCCATGATATGCGCCTCGACCTTCGCATCCACGCCGGTGAGGTGACGCAGGTCCTCGACATAGTAGGGATTGGACAAGAACCGCGCATCGAACACCAAATCCGCGTCGCGCGGGACACCGCGGGCGTACGAAAATGACATGACCGACAGCGCGAGGCCCGGACCGTGCGCGAGCCTGAAATGGCCTTTCAACAGCGTCCTGAGCTCGGGCAGGTTCAGTTGGGAGGTATCGACCACCAGATCCGCGCGCTCCCTCACGGGGGCGATCAGCGCGCGCTCATGGCTGATGCCGTCGCTCAACGGCCGGTCCTCGGCCAGGGGGTGGCGCCGGCGCGTCTCGGTGAAGCGGCGGCTCAGGATATCGTCGTCGCAGTCGAAGAAGACGAGGGTGACGTTGAGTTCGCTGCGCTCGGCGAGGGAAGCCAGAGCCGCGACGAACGTTTCGGCCTGAAACCCCCGCGTCCGGATATCGACGTCGATGGCCAGGGTCGAACCCATGCTCTCGCCGGCCTCCTCTTCGCGAAAGAGGAGCCGGCCGAGCAGCGACAACGGCAGATTGTCGATCGCTTCGTAGCCGAGGTCCTCAAGCACCTTGAGCGCCGATGATCGTCCAGCGCCGGACATGCCGGTGATCAGAACAACGCGGGTCGTCGCGCCGGGCGCTGGAGAGGGGTCAGGATGCTCCGTCATGCGGGCAGCCAGACGACGAACCGGGCGCCGCCGATTCGACCCTCCGCATCACGCCAATTCTCGGCGTGAATCGTGCCACCATGGGCCCCGACGATCTGCCGCGAGATGCTGAGCCCGAGGCCCGAATGGATGCCGAAAGACTCGCCCGCGGGCCGCGCCCGATAGAACCGGTCGAACACCGCCTCCAGGTTCTCCTCCGGTATGCCGGGCCCGTCATCGTCGACGGTGATCGTCACCTCGCCGTCGCCCGCCACGACGCGCACGCGAATGGTGCCCGCGGGCGGACTGAACGACCGGGCGTTGTCAATCAGGTTGCGCAACACCTGGCCGAGACGCTCTTCGAGGCCGGTCACGACGAGGGGCCCTTGTGCCACGACGTCCACCTCGATCTGAAGCGCACCTTCATCCTCCGTCGCGCCATAGACCTGGGCGAGTGTCCTCACCAAGCCGCCCACGTCGACGGGGGTCATGGCGGCCCGCGACAGTTCGGCATCGATGCGCGAGGCGTCCGAGATATCGCCGATCAAGCGGTCGAGGCGTTGGATGTCGTCCTTGATGATCGCCGCCAGTTTGTCGCGCTGCGCCGTATCGCTCGTCCGCTCAAGCGCCTCGACGGCGCTTTGCAACGAACTCAACGGGTTTCTGATCTCGTGGGCGACATCGGCGGCAAACGCCTCGATCGCGTTGAGGCGCTGATACAGCGCCGCCGTCATGTCGCGCAGCGCGAGCGAAAGATCGCCGATCTCATCGCCCCGCTCGGTGAAGTCGGGGATGGCGACCGGTTGGCCCGGGCCGCTCCGCACCCGATCCGCCGCATCGGCGAGGCGGCGCACCGGCCGGGCGATGGTGCCGGCGAGAAAGAGAGAAAGCAGTACGGTAATCGCCAACGCCGCCAAGAACACTTCGAGGATGGCCAGTCGGACGGCCCGTACGCTGTCGACGATGTCGGCCGTCTCACTCGTCAGCATCAGGGCGCCGAGGACTTTTTTGAACCTCTGCACCGGCAGCACGGCGTTGATGATCACCTCGCCCTCCGCCGCCACCCGCTCGACGGCGGACGCTTCACCACCCAGCGCCCCGACGACCTCCTCATAATCGGTGGCCGTCTGCACCTCACGCTCGACATAGGGCGGCAGGCCCGGACGGCCGAGCGAGGTCTCGAACAACCAGTCATAGACCGTGCCAACGGCGCGCTCGAGGAGCCCCTCGTCCGCCGGCGGCGGGAGGGCGCGGCTCAGCACATCGCGGCTCGCGGCCGCCAGCGTCTGGCTGTCGGCAACAAGCCGGCCGTCAATGTTAAAAAGCCGGGCCCGGGTGCCGGTGGGCAAGACCAAGCGGGGGATCAGCTCGCGGCTCAGCGCAAAATCGAGCTCGATGGTGCTGGGCGCGCCGGTGACCGCGCTCTGGCCGAGCGAGCCCGCGATGATCTCGCCTTGCGTGAGCAGCGCGCCCTTCTTCGCCTCGATCAAGCCGTCGCGGTATTGGCCGAGAAAAAGAAGCCCGCCAAGAAGAATAGCCAGCGCCAAGACGTTGATGGCCAGGATTCTCCAGCTCAGCGACGAGAACCGTCGATGGCGGCGGGCGCGGGCCCGAGGGGTAGGCGGCGGTGTTTCAACCGCCGGGGGCAGTACCGCGCGCAACGGGGTTACGGGCGCGGCCTGGGGCGACCCTTCGGCGCCCTCATCCCGGTCGCCGGGATCACGATGCGGCGTAGCGGTAACCAAGTCCATACAGGGTTTCGATGTTCGAGAAATCGGGATCGACGGCGCGGAATTTTTTCCGCAGGCGTTTCATATGGCTGTCGATCGTGCGGTCGTCTATATAGACGTGATCGTCGTAGGCCGCGTCCATCAACTGATCGCGGCTCTTGACGTGGCCCGGCCGCGTCGCCAATGACTGCAGGATCAGGAACTCGGTCACCGTGAGATCGACCGGCTGGTCGCGCCACGAGCACATATGGCGCGCCGGATCGAGGACGAGATCGCCCTGCACGATGGTCTTGTCCGCTGCGGCCTCGCGCTCTTGGCCGGCCACGAATTCCGAGCGCCGGAGAACCGCGCGGATCCGCTCGAGCAAGAGGCGCTGCGAGAACGGTTTGCGGATGTAGTCGTCAGCCCCCAGCTTGAGGCCCAAGACCTCGTCGATCTCGTCGTCCTTCGAAGTCAGGAAAATCGCCGGAACGTCGCTCGCGCGGCGCAACTTGGTCAAAAGTTCCATGCCATCCATGCGCGGCATCTTGATATCGAGGACGATGAGATCGACCGGATCGCGGGTCAAGGCCGTCAACGCCTCTGCCCCGTCGGCATAGCTGCGCACGCGATAACCCTCCGTTTCCAGGGCGATCGATACCGAGGTCAGAATGTTGCGGTCGTCGTCGACCAGTGCGATCGTTGCTGCCATGAGATCGTCGAATTACCACGGAAGCAGGCGGTCTCCGGCGTCCGCCGCCCGGCCGTGCCGCCGCCCAAACCGAACGCCGCGGCGGCCGACCGTGTATATGCTGTCAATCTAACGCACTTTCCCTTGCCGCCGCCAATGCCGATGACCGAGTGTGTCGATCCTGCCGTCGACATCCTTGCCCCCCAAGCCCGGCGGGCTGTTGCGCGCATCAGTGACGGCCACGCTCGCCACCACGACGGCAGAGGGCGATAAGCCCTATGCCTCTTTGGTCACCGTCGCCTGCCGGTACTGGCATGGCTAGAGTTATTCTGCCGCGGTTGTAGCTATTCTGCCGGGATTGGGCGGGATTTTCGGGATTTCGGAGGATACGGCTGCCTTTTTGGGAAGGATTTGCTGACCGGTGCCCCGCACTGCCCGGGGTCCCACCTGCAAGGTCCCATCGCTTCATACGGTCGCGTTTAAGCAGGGTACGGTATGGGGCAATATGCGCCGCTGGGCGGGGTCGGCAAGTTTAGTCCCGGGCAGGTTTGGGTTGAGCACCTAGGGTTTTTGTGTCCCGCCCGCCCGGGCGCGGGCGGCCTTTTCGTGATGGGAGACCCATGACCCAGCACCCGCCAATCATGCACGTGATTTCGCTCGGCGCCGGCGTCCAGTCGACGACCATGGCGCTGATGGCGGCCCACGGCGAGATCGAGCCGGTGCCGGACTCTGCGCGATCTTCGCCGACACCGGTGCGGAGCCGAAGGCGGTCTACGAGCATCTGGACTGGCTGCGCTCGCCGGGCGTGCTGCCCTTCCCGGTCGAGGTCGTCCAGTTCTCCGATCTCGCCGACGACATCCGCAAGACCGCGGCCGGTGTGAAGCCTGTGGCGGGCCGCGCGAACGGCTACCTCGCGCCGCCCTTCTATGCGGTTTGGACGCGGCTCTACGCGGCTCCGCACCAAGGCCGGGCTCGATCGCCAAGGCGCCCAGGCTCTTGACCGGCTAGGGGGCCTTTAGGGTCGCTGGGCCAAGGGGCGTTCGCCCGCATTTGATTTTTTCCATTCAGGTCCGCACATGTCATTGCCGCGATCGGGTCCGGTTCCCAGCACGGCGGCACGCTCCGGTTGTTCGGTCCATGGGGTCTTACGGATCCGAAGGGCGTTGCGGTGACGGCAGTGGGGGCACCCGGGCCGGACCTGCCGGGCGGTTCATTCCACATGGTTTGGGGTGTGAAGGCGCTTGTGCGCGGGCGCGCGCAGGTCGCCATACGCCGTTTCGGCTGTGGTCTTGCGGCGGCGCTGCTGGCGCTTGGGGTTATGTCGCTGGCGCCGCCCGGCGCGCTGGGTGCGGCGCCGCCTCAGGTACAGTCGGCCGAGGTGGTGGTGAGCGCCGCGGGCGAGATCACCCTGAGCTGGGCGGCCGTCGACGCGACGCCGGCGGTTCAGCGTTACCGCATCGTGATGCGGCGGAAGGTGGAGCACGGGATCGGGTCTTAAGGCTTATCCCTCTGGCTCCGGTAGGATCAACGGGTGGTGGCCTCGATGCTACGTGCGCAGCGGCGCGACCCGGCTAAGGCCCAGGCAAAGTGCGCTTTCGCGACCAACTACCCGCTCGCCAACCGACAACTGCGTAGCCCCCTCATATTGCGTTACCGGATGCAGAGGGATAAGCCCTCGGGTCTTATTCGTGGCTGGAGACCTCTTACCAGCCCGTTGATTAAGTCGGCGCCGTCTGATTCTCTGGTTCCCTGATTTGCAGGGGGATTTGCCGATGGCGATGGGACGGCAGAAGGATGGTCAGGGGGACCTGATGGTGAGCTGGTCGGAGATGCCGCGCTCTCCGGGTCATGTGTTTTATGACCGCTTGCAGTCGGTGCTGATCGCGGGCGGCTTCGACGCCTTTGCCGAGGCGAGCTGCCGGCCTTATTACGCGGCCCGGATGGGCGCGCCCTCGGTGCCGCCCGGGCGCTATTTCCGGATGCACCTGGTGGGCTACTTTGAGGGCATCGACAGCGAGCGCGGTCTGGAGTGGCGCTGCTCGGACTCGCTTTCGCTGCGGGCGTTCCTGCGACTGGGGAGCCGTGATCGGGTACCGGACCATTCCTGGCTGTCACGGAGCCGCACGCGCCTGCCCCATGAAGTCCACGCGGCGGTCTTCGACTGGGTTCTGGTGCTGATCGCCGAGGCGGGGCTGATTAAGGGCGAGCGCATCGGCGTCGATGCCTCGACCATGGAGGCCAACGCGGCGCTGCGGAACATCGTGCGGCGCGACAACGGCGAAGGCTACCGGGAGATGCTGGAGCGCCTGGCCCGGGAAAGCGGGGTCGAGACACCCACGGCCGAGGACCTGGCGCCTCTGGACCGGAAGCGCAAGGGCAAGAAGCTTTCCAACACGGATTGGGTTTCGAAGAGCGACCCCGAGGCCAAGATCACCAAGATGAAGGACGGCACGACGCATCTGGCCTACAAGCCCGAGCACGCGGTGGATCTGGACACCGGCGCGGTGGTGGCGGCCGAGCTGCACCCGGCCGATGAGGGCGACACCACGACGCTTTCCAAGACCCTGGCGAAGGCCGAGGCAAACCTCGAGGCGGTGGATGCGGCACCGACATCGGAGGACCCGGCCGAATGCGTCGCCGACAAAGGTTATCACTCACGGGCGGTCTTGAGGGCTCTGAACGACAGTCCCTGGAAGACCCGGATCGCGGCGCCCAAGCAGACCGGCTTTTCGCGCTGGCACGGTGATGAGGCGGCGCGGCGCGCGGTCACCAATAACCGTGCGCGGCTCAAGTCCGGGGTCGCCCGCGAGGCCTTCAAGCTGCGCGCCGAGATCGTCGAGCGCTGCTTTGCCCACAACCTCGATCGTGGCGGCATGCGACGAACCTGGCTGCGCGGGCGAGAGAATGTGCACAAGCGATACCTGCTCCACGTCGCCGGCCACAATCTATCGTTACTGATGCGCCAGCTCATCGGCGCCGGCACCCCGCGGGAGGCCGTGGCGGGCGGATATGGCGGTATTTTCGTTCTGCTCACGCCCACCGGGGCCATGCTGGTGGCACGGGGGGGCTCGCAAAGCGGCCAGACGGCTTTCGCCGCCGCATTCCTCATCTGGGAGTGAGAGCCGGAAAAAGCCACTTAATCAACGGGCTGTTACAGCAACACCCCCGATCAGCTGTCCCGTGTTTTTTCGGGTCTGAATGCCGGTTCCTTCTATCGTTTCAGCATCATTCCCATCGACGCGGACGGTGTGACCAACTCGCCGGTTTTCCCGAGTGAGGAGGGTCTGCAGCCGATCTTCACGCCGGCGGCGCCGAGCGGCTTGTCGGCGGTGGCGGGGGACGGCCTGGTGGCGGGCGACGGTCGGGTAGCGCTGTCGTGGACGGCGGGTTCCGACAACGGGGCGGCGGTGACCGGCTGGCAGGTGCGCTGGAGCACGGACGGGGGCGCCACCTGGGACCAGGACTGGACGGACCTCACGGGCAGCGATGCGACGACGGCCAGCCACGGGGTGACGGGGCTCGTCAACGGCAGCGCGTACAGCCTCGAGGTGCGGGCGGAGAACGATGTGGGCGCCGGTGCGGGATCGGGCATCGGCGCGACGCCGGCTGCGGTTCCGGGCGCCCCGACGGGTCTCGCGGCGATGGCGGGGGACGGCGCGGTAACGCTGTCGTGGACGACGGGGGCGGACCATGGCGCGGCGATCAGCGGCTGGCAGGTGCGGCGCAGCACGGACGGCGGCGCCACCTGGAACCCGGACTGGACGGCCATCGCGGGCAGCGCTGCGACGACGGCCAGCCACACGGTGACGGGTCTTGCCGCCGGCACGGCCCATGCCTTCCAGGTGCGCGCGGTGAACGGCGCGGTGGGCGGGGCGGCCTCGGCGAGCGCGAGCGCCACCACGTCGTCCGCCGCGCCGGCGGCCCCGACGGGCCTCGCGGCCTCGGCGCACGACGGCGCAGTGGCGCTGTCGTGGACGGCGGGGGCGGATAACGGGGCACCGATCAGCAAGTGGCAGTCGCGGCGCGGCACGGACGGGGGAGCGAGCTGGGACCAGGCCTGGACGGACCTCGCGGGCAGCGCTGCCACGACGACCGCGCACACGGTGACGGGGCTGGCCGACGACACCGCTTATACCTTCCAGGTGCGCGCGGTGAACAGCGCCGGCACGGGCGCGGCCTCGGCGCTGATCACCGTCGCAACACCGCGGGAGGGAGGAGAGGAGCCGGAAGAGCCGGCTACCCCGGCGCCCGCGGGGCCTGTGTCGGGCATCTTGCCGGGGACGCTGTCGGTGGACCGGGACGGGGCGGCGGTCTACGAGATCCCCATCGCGGTGCCGCCGGGGACTGCCGGGGTGGAGCCTGGGCTGTCGCTGGCCTACGCCAGCAACGGCGGCAACGGGCTGGTCGGCCTGGGCTGGTCCCTCGGCGGGCTGTCGGCGATCGCCCGCTGCCCGAAGACCGAGGCCCAGGACGGCGAGCGCGGCGCCATCGCCTACGACGCGGACGACCGCTTCTGCCTCGATGGCCAGCGGCTGATGGCGGTGAGCGGCGACTACGGTGCCGACGGCAGCGAATACCGCACCGAGATCGACAGCTTCAGCAAGGTCATCTCGCACGGCAGCGCGGGCACCGGCCCGCAATACTTCGAGGTCCGGACCAAATCGGGCCGGGTGATGCATTACGGCAACACGGACGATCCGCGGATCGAGGCGGTGGGCAAGACCGAGGCGCGGCTGTGGGCGCTGAACCGTCTCGCCGACACGGTGGGCAACTACCTCACGGTGAGCTACCGGGAGGAGGACGGGCTGGGCTATCCCGAACGCATCGATTACACCGGCAACGGCAGCGATGCGGCCTATGCCTCGGTCAGGCTGTCCTACGAGTGTCCGTCATCAAAACAAATGGGACTGTTGAGCGTGTTTCATAGGGAGGATCTGGCTCATCTTTGTTTGATGTTAAGCCGCTTGGCTTTGATGGTTCAAGCGGCGGTTTTGGGGGGTCAGTTTTTTGATCTTTTTTTCTCTTTTCGATGATGGCGGTGTGGCGTCCAAAGTAGGCGTCGGCTGGAGTTACGTTGCCGATGCTCTCGTGGTAGCGTTGGTTGTTGTAGTGATCGACGAAGGCGCTGATCTGGTTTTCGAGATCGCCGGGTAGATAATAATTTTCAAGCAGGATCCGGTTCTTCAGCGTTTGATGCCAGCGCTCGATCTTGCCCTGGGTTTGCGGGTGATACGGTGCGCCCCGAACGTGATCCATACCGTGGTCCTCGAGCCATTCAGCCAGATCGCCGGAGATATAGGACGAGCCGTTGTCGCTGAGCAGCTTCGGCTTGTGGACGACATTGGCGCGATTGCAGCCTGAGGCTTCTAGCGCCAACTTCAGTGTTGCCGTCACATCGTCCGCCGTCATGTTGGTGCAGAGCTTCCAAGCAATGATGTAGCGGGAATAGTCGTCCAGGATGGTCGACAGGTAAAACCAGCCCCAGCCGATGACCTTGAGATAGGTGAAGTCGGTCTGCCACAGCTGGTTCGGCGCCGTGGTCTTGTCGCGGAACTCATCGGCTGCCTTGATGACCACGAAAGCGGGGCTGGTGATCAGGTCGTGGGCCTTGAGAAGCCGGTAAACCGAGGCTTCCGAGACAAAGTAGCCCCTGGTGTCCGTAAACCTGACGGCCAGTTCCCGGGGCGACAGTTGCGTCTCCTCCAGGGCAAGATCGATGATCTGCCCCCGGACATCATCCGGGATCCGGTTCCACACCCGGCCTGGGCTGCTGTTGCGATCCTAAAGACCGGCGTCGCCAAAGGCCAGAAAGCGATCGTACCAGCGATAAAAGGTGGTCTTCGGAATGCCCAGCTTGTCCAAAGTGGACCCGACGCCCAGGTGGGACTGCTCGACCAGGCGGATGATCTCCAGCTTCTCGGATGCGGGATACCTCATTCCTCGTCTCCCCCATGCCCGATCATGTTTTTTTTGAGAAGCCAGTTCTCCAGCGAAAGTTCGGCGACCAACTCCTTCAAGTCGCGCATCTCCTGGCGCAGGCCTTTAACCTCGCCCGAGGTCGCTTGGCGCCCGGTGTCGCCGGCGAGCCGCTTCTTGCCCGCTTCCAAAAACTCTTTCGACCAGCTGTAATACAGACCCTCGGCGATGCCCTCGCGGCGGCACAAGGCGGCGATGCTCTCCTCGCCGCGCAGGCCCGACACCACGATCCGGATCTTCTCCTCAGCCGTATACTGCTTGCGTGTCTTGCGGCGAATATCCCGAACCGTTCCATCCGCCGGGTCGTTCTTGCTCATTGATTTCTGTCTCATCTTCGTTCCCTTCGGTCACTACGATGAGACAGAAATCCTCCGGTATGCAATTACCTCAATTTGTCCCAAAGGCGCTGACGTCAGACACTCACCGTGATCGATGAGTTTACCAGGCGGTGCATGGCCGTTGTCGTCGAGCGAAGATTGAACTCGGACAATGTACTCCATTGTCTGACCGAGCTCTTCGTCCAACATGGCCCGCCGGATCATATCCGTTCCGACAACGGCTCAGAGTTTACCGCTCATGCCGTCCGCGACTGGCTCGGCAGGATCGGCGTGGGAGGGATCGGCCTCGATCGAAAAGGATGAGGTCATTGAGGCGCTTATCGTCGAGTACCGTCTTAACGATCTCTTTCAGTACCGTGGCCCAATACCTACACAAACGCCAAAAAGGTGAGAGGTCTGTTTAGCGCTATTCACACGGCACGTGTACCGTGGACGGTGGCCACACGTCACGGCATCACTAACCGCCCGTTCCGCTAATCCTTGACTGCTTTATCGTCCACCCATGATCACCTTTACCAACCGCTTTACCAATTGACGATTCGTCGAGCTTAGCCCATTGAAAAATGACAAAACGCGATTTTCAGCCCTTGGATGGAGTTATTCTGCCACGCTTGCCAATCGAAGCGCGGAAACGCATGTTGTCCGGTCACTTCCCGCCACTTCCCGGATCTTCCCGTTACAACCCGTTCGACAGAATAGCTCCGTCCACCCCAGTACGACGGTGCACCCGTTTTGTTGCTGGCCGAGCATGCGGAATATATACGGAATATTGCCAAAGACAACAGGGTGGCGCTGTGGTGTGACGGCACGGGCGGGCTCGAGGATCCGTTGAGCGGCCCGCGACCGTGCGTTGCCGCCCCGAACGCCGCGAATAGCGGTTGCATGGCCCGGACCGGGGCACTATTTTTTGGAGACACGACTCGCAGTTCGATCAGACGGCGGCACCCGTTGCAGGGAGGGGACCTCGGCCGGGCGCGGGAAGCCGAACGCCGGACGCGGGAAAGGTGATGCCGTCGTTCCGGAATGCGCCCGCTGGAGGAATCGATTGGAACATGTAGGACCCCATCGCGGCTCGCACGGTGTAGAGAACCACGGTATCCACCACATATCCCGGGTCCACTGGAACTTGACGCCCTCGCAGCTCTACGAGGAGGCGGTCAGGCGCCATGAGGGCATCGTCGCCGCGGGCGGCGCGCTGGTCGTGCGGACGGGCGATCACACCGGGCGCGCGGCCAACGACAAGTTCATCGTGCGCGAAGCCTCGAGCGAATCGGACATCTGGTGGGGACCCATCAACAAGCCGATCGAGACGGACATTTTTGGGCGACTTCACCACCGCATGCTGGCCTACCTGCAGGGCCGCGATCTCTTCATCACCGATGCGATGGCCGGCGCTCACCCGGAGCACCGCACGCCGATTCGGGTGATCACCGAGACCGCATGGCACAGCCTGTTCGCCCGCAATATGCTGATTGAGCCCAGCGCCGAGGAGCGCGCGGTCTTCGAGCCGCATTTCACCATCCTCCATGCGCCGGGCTTCCATGCCTCACCCGAGCTCGACGGCACTGCCTCGCAGGTCTTCATCCTGGTGAATTTCGCCGAACACCTGGTGCTCATCGGGGGCACTGCCTATGCCGGCGAGATCAAGAAGTCGGTGTTCACCATCCTCAACTATCTGCTGCCGGCGGAGGGTGTGCTGCCCATGCACTGCTCGGTCAATGTCGGCGGCGGCGATGACGCGGCTATCTTCTTCGGCCTGTCGGGCACCGGCAAAACCACGCTCTCGGCCGATCCTGACCGCACTCTGATCGGCGACGACGAACACGGCTGGGGCGCTGACGGCCTGTTCAACTTCGAGGGCGGCTGCTACGCCAAGGTGATCCACTTGAATGCGGACGCCGAGCCCGAAATTTACGCCACCACGAGCATGTTCGGCACGGTGCTGGAGAATGTGATCATCGACGATGAGACCCGCGCGCTCGATCTCGACGATGCCACGCTGACGGAGAATACCCGGGCGTCCTATCCCCTCTCCTTCATCCCCAACGCAGCGGCCAGCGGCACGGCGAATCATCCGAACAACGTGGTCATGCTCACGGCGGATGCCTTCGGAGTGTTGCCGCCGATCGCGGAGCTGACACCCGAGCAGGCCATGTATCACTTCCTGTCGGGCTACACGGCCAAGGTCGCCGGCACGGAAAAAGGGGTGGGCAAGGAACCGCAGGCTACTTTCTCGACCTGCTTCGGCGCGCCTTTCATGCCGCGCCATCCCACGGTGTATGCCAAGATGTTGGGTGAACGGATCGCCGAGCGCGGTGTGAAGTGCTGGCTGGTCAACACCGGATGGACCAGCGGCGCCTACGGTGTCGGCCACCGCATGCCGATTGTTCATACCCGCGCCCTGCTGCGCGCCGCCCTCAACGGCTCGTTCGCCCATACCGCGACGCGCGCCGATCCCCATTTCGGCCTCAACGTGCCGGCCCAATGCCCCGATGTGCCGGACGAGGTGATGACGCCGCGCGAGAACTGGCCCGACAAGGCCGCCTACGACGGAACCGCGCGCGAGCTGGTGGGCCGCTTCCACGAGAATTTCAGCCAGTTCGAGCCCTATGTCGACGAACGGGTCAAGGCGGCGGCACCGCCCGCGGCCTGAGCCCAAGCCGCGCGGACCCGACCATGGCCCGACCGTATGACCCGCCCAACAGGCGGTTGAACCGCGCGGCGGTCGCACATTATGGTTAACGCCCGAGCCCTTTTCCGCGCGTCCCCCTTTTCAATATACGCGGATTTTGGTGTATATTTCTCGCTCGCCAGCAACCAACGGGGATAGCGTCAGCCAGGGACCCTCAAGCGATGTCGATTCCAACAATCCTAGGCGTGCTCTTTGGCTTCGGCCTGTTTGCCGGGGCCATTGCCACCGCCACCAACAACTATTTCATGTTCTTCAGCGGGACGAGCTTCATCATCGTCATGGGCGGCACGTTGGCCGCCGCCTTCATCGGCTATCAGGCGCGTTACGTCTTGCTTTCGCTCCGCGATATCGGCCGGGTGTTTGTCAAGCAGAAGATCGACCGGCGCATGCTCACGGTCGAGACCGGCAAGATCATCCGCTGGGGATACCTCGTGAAGAAGCACGGCATTTTGGCGCTGGAGCGCGAGATCAAGTCGGCCAAGAACCAGGATCACTTCCTCAACTACGGCGTCGAGCTGGTGATCACCGGCAAAGGCTTATCCCGGTAGCTCCGGTGCGATCAACATCTTGTAGGTAGCCGGCTTGATTGCGACGCCGATGCCGAGGATGGAGCGGAAGGCTGCGTGGCGGGTTCGGCGCCGGTTGAAGCGGAAGACGAACTCGTCGAGGTAGGATTGCAGGTGTTGGCGTCGGAGGCCGTGGTAGACGCCCAGCGCCCAGGTCTTGAGGTTGGCGAAGACGCGATGAACCCAGGGCAGGACCATATGGGCGGCCATGTTTCCGACGACGTGCGGGTCGTGTGTGATGCCGGACGCGCCGGGGTAGCCGGCCCAGCCGTCGGTCCTGGCCGTGGCGCCGGGGGCGAGGTTGGCGCCCAGGAAGGCGTGCAGGCTGTCGGCGGAGAAGTCCTCGATCCGCGCCAGGCGGATCCGACCGGGCCCACCCTCGCCGACCTCGACAGCGCCGGCGACCAACAACTTGCCTTGGTGGCTGCGCCGACCGCCGCCGCTCGGCGGTTCATCCTTGGAGCGGCAGGCGATCAGGCTTTCGTCCACTTCGACCAGGCCCGCCAGCGGCATGTGCTCTGGTGCGACCATGGCCCGGCGCAGCTTGGTGGCGAGCAACCATGCGGTCTTGTAGGAACCCAGGCCGAGCTGCTTCTGGAGTTGCAGCGCCGAGATCCCGTTGGAGTGCGTGGCCATCAGATAGGCGGCCCAGAACCACGCGATCAGCGCCAGCTTGGAGCCGTGCATCACCGTACCGGCCGTCACCGAGGTCTGCTTGCGACAGTCGGCGCATTCATGGGTGTATGCCTTGGTCGCGAGCGCCCACCCCCGGCTGCTGCCGCAGGCCGGACAGACGAAGCCTGCCGGCCAGCGCAAGATGGCCAGGTAGGCGGCGCAGGCTTCTTCGTCTGGAAAACGCTGTTGGAACTCCAACAGGGAACGGGGGAAGTCGGTCATTTCTGGGCATCCCGAGGGTCATGATGTTCACATTATGTTCCACCACGACCCTCGCCCCACGTCACCACATTTCGTGGTCCCGGACGCTCAGGGATAAGCCTTCACCGGCTATACCGGCGATGAGGTCCGCGCCATGCTGTCGTCGTCGGCGGAAGGTTATTTCCAGCGCGCCATGGTGCAGGTGAGCATCCTCAACAACATGGCGGGCACCGCGCCGGCCTTCGGCATGATCGGCACCCTGGTGGGTCTCATCATCATGCTGCAGACCCTGGGCGGCGATCCGTCGGGTCTCTCGGGCCCGGCCTCGCGGTGGCGCTGTTGACGACGCTCTACGGCGTGATCATCGCGCGGCTCGTCTTCCTGCCGGCGGCGACCAAGATCCAGCAGAAGGAAGGCATCGAGCGCTTCCGCAACTTCCTGGTGACCGAGGGCTTCGCCATGCTCGCCGAGCACAAGAGCCCGCGCTACATCCAGGACCGCATGAACAGCTTCCTCAATCCGTCGATCCACTACGCCATCGACAAGCGCGAGGGCCAGGCGAAGCGGCGCGCGGCATGAGCAGTCCCCCATCCATCGATACGGGCGGCGCCAACACCGAGGGTTGGCTGATCACCTACGCCGACGCCATCACGCTGTTGATGGCGTTCTTCGTCGTCATGTTCTCAATCTCCGAGCCGAGCCAGGAGAAGTTTGAAGAGGTCACCGGCGGCATCCTCGCCGAGTTCACCGGCAAGAGCGCCACCGAGGTGCAGCCCTTCCGCACCATCATGGAGCGCATGAAGACCGAATCGACGACGCTGGAGATGAGCGAAAAGACCGAGGTGAAATCCTCTCAGCGGGGCACGACGTTCAACTTCAAGAGCTCGGGCCTGTTCAAGGCGGGCTCGGCGGAACTCCTGCCCGAGGCCGTGCCCGTGCTCGACCGTGTCGCCCAGCTCACCGCCTTCATGGGCATCGCCAATTACCACGTCGACGTCGAGGGCCACACCGACGACGAACCCATTTCGACGGCGCAGTACCCCTCGAACTGGGAGCTCTCGGCGGGGCGCGCGACCAACGTCGTCAAATTCCTGATCAGCCGCGGCGTCGACCGCGTGCGCTTGCGCGCCATCGGCTATGCCGTTACCCAGCCCAAGGTGCCGAACCGCGACGAGGCGGGCAACCCGATCAAGGAGAACCAGATCGAGAACCGCCGGGTGGTCATCCGCATCGACCGCTAGGCGCAGGGACACGCGGCGGACGGATCAGGATCGGCCGCTCTTTTACAGCTTTCCTCAACGAAAACGGCGTCCGGCGGTCATGGCCGCTAGCAGGCTGCTGAAAAAGTCATCATTGCCGGGCCTTGAACTCGGATTCATCGCCGAAATGAAATGAGATTTCGTGTCTTAGGGTGAAACCGTCTTCAATCTCGACCGATCCGATGCCCTGGGCTTCATCCAGTTCGATGATCTGCCACTTTGCGGTCAGCGGCGTGCCGGCATCGCCCGTCATGTTGGCGCCTCCGCCAGCAGTCTGGGTAGTCGGACGAGGTTGTAGGCGGCCAAGGCCAGGGTGAACGAAGCGTCGACCCGGTGGCGGCCCCGGAATTTGGTCTTGCTCAATCCCGCGCTCGTCTTGACCCAGCCGAAGACCTCCTCGATGCGCTTACGGCAACGTTGGCTGACGCCGTAACCGGGATGGCGCGTCGTGCGCCCGTCTATCTTGGTCTTGCGCCGCTTGCCGGTCTTGGTGACGTGGTCCTGGACGGCGATATGGGGGGTCACCTTGCGGTGCCGCAGTTCCTCGACAAAATCCGCGACGTCAAAACCCTTGTCCCCGCCCACCGTGATCCGACGCGGGCCGCCTCTACTCTCCACCGGGCGATGCCTGTCGATCAGATCAAGGGCGGCTTCGCGTTCCGCCGTGCCCGACGCAATGGTCACGCCGCCGCCGACTGCCAGACCATGGCGGTTCTCCGTCAGCGCATGGCCCATGTAACACAGCTTGCTTTCCCGGCCATTACCCTTGCGATAAAGCCGGGCGTCCGGATCAGTGGTGCTTGCATGGGTCGCGTTCGAGCGTTTCTCGCCATGAAAATCCCGCTCGGCGTTGCGCCCCGATCCCCCGTCGCCATCGTCCTCACCTTTGGGACGAAAGCTCTTCATCGACGCCCAGGCCTCGATCAATGTTCCGTCTACCGAAAAATGATCCCGGCTCAATAGTCCCCGTACCTTGTGGTGCTGGATAACCCCCGCAAGCAGCTGCGCCGAAACCTCCGCCTCCAGAAGACGGTCCCGGTTGTGGCAGAACGCGCTGGCGTCCCACACGCCATCGTCCAGCCCAAGCCCCACAAACCAGCGAAACAGCATGTTGAAGTTTAGCTGCTCCATCAGCTGACGCTCCGAGCGGATCGAATAAAACACCTGCAACAGTAACGCTCGAAGAAGCTTCTCCGGCGGGATCGATGGGCGACCCATGTGGGAATAAAGCGTCTCGAACTCCGAAGATAGAGACCCCAATACGTCGTTCACGATCTCACGGATCAGACGCAGCGGATGATCATCCGGAACACGCTCTTCCAAGTCTACGTAGCTGAATAAATTGCCACTGCTTTTATCTCGACCCCGCATGCCATCCTCCATCACCCGAAGGAATCACAGAATCATGTCACAACTGCAAATGCGAGGACTTTTTCAGCAGCCTGCTAGTGCGCCTCGTCCCAGTTGGCGCCGGTGCCGATGTCCACGGTCAAGGGCACGCTCAGGTGCGCCGCACCCTCCATCACCTCTTTGACCACTTTCGCGGTCTTGTCGATCTCCTCGTCCGGCGCCTCGAACAATAGCTCGTCATGGACAGACAGCAGCATGCGCGCGCCGAGCTTGGCGCGGGTCAACGCCTCGGGCATGCGGATCATCGCGCGCTTGATGATGTCCGCGGCCGCGCCCTGTAGCGGCGCGTTGATCGCAGCGCGCTCGGAGAAGGCGCGGTGCGCCGCGTTCTTGTCGTTGATGCCGGGCAGGTGGCAGCGCCGCCCGAAGAGGGTCTCGACATAGCCGTGCTGACGGCAATACGCCTTGGTCGTCTCCATATAATCACGGATACCCGGGTAGCGCTCGAAATAGGCCTCGATGTAGGCCGCGGCGTCGGCCCTAGGGATACCGAGCTGGCGCCCGAGCCCGAACGCGCTGATGCCATAGATGATGCCGAAATTGATCGCCTTGGCGCTGCGGCGCACGCCGGGCTCCATGCCCTCGATGGGCACGTCGAACACCTGGCTCGCGGTGAGCGCGTGAATGTCGAGTCCCTCGTGGAAGGCCTCCCTGAGCACGGCGATGTCGGCGATATGGGCGAGCAGGCGGAGTTCGATCTGGGAGTAATCGGCCGACAGGAAGCTAAAGCCCTTCTCGGGGATGAAGGCGCGGCGGATCTTGCGCCCTTCCTCGGTGCGGACCGGGATGTTCTGCAGGTTGGGATCGTTTGAAGCCAGCCGGCCGGTGGCGGCGCCCGCCATGTGGTAGTTGGTGTGGACGCGGCCGGTCGCGGGATTGACCTGGTCCTGGAGCGCATCGGTGTAGGTGTTCTTGAGCTTGGTGAGCTGGCGCCAGTCGAGCACCCGGGCGGGCAGGTCGTGGCCCTCGGCGGCCAGGCCCTCGAGCACGTCCGCCCCGGTCCCGTACGCGCCGGTCTTGCCTTTCTTACCGCCGCTGAGGCCCATCTCATCGAACAGCACCTCGCCGAGCTGCTTGGGCGAGCCGACGTTGAACTCGTGCCCGACAAGCTTGTGGATCTCGGCTTCGAGCTTGCCCGCCCGCTTGGCGAAATCCTTCGAGAGGGTCTTCAACAGTGCCGGATCAACGCGAATGCCGGTCGATTCCATCATCGCCAGCACCGGGATCAGCGGCCGCTCGATGGTCTCGTAGACCCGCACCACATGCTCCGCGGCGATGCGGGGCTTGAGAACGCCATGAAGCCTGAGCGTGATATCGGCGTCCTCGGCAGCGTAGGCGACCGCCTTGTCGAGCGGCACCTGGTCGAACGTGACCTGGGACTTGCCGCTGCCGGCGACCTCGCTGTAGGAGATCGTCTTGTGCTCGAGGTGGCGCACCGCGAGCTCATCCATGCCGTGGTTGTGGCGCCCAGCATCGAGCGCGAAGGACAACAGCATGGTGTCGTCGACCGGGGCGACGGCGAGCCCGTAGCGCTTGAGCACGACCATATCGTATTTGATGTTCTGGCCGATCTTGAGGACGGCAGGGTCCTCGAGCAGCCCGTTGAGCAGCTTGAGCGCGTCGTCGAAGGGAATCTGGTCCGGCGCGGCGGCGCCGTCGGGCGCGCCATGGCCGAGCGGGATGTAGCAGGCGCGGCCCGGCTTGATCGCCAGCGAGGCACCGACGAGCTCGGCCTCGGGCGCCGCGAGCGAGGTCGTCTCGGTATCGACGGCGACGAAGCCCTCGTAGGTCGCCTCGGCGATCCAGCGCTTGAGGTCGTCGAGCGTCTGCACGCAGAGATACTCGATGTCGCCGGCGGGCGGAGCGGAAGCCACGGCGACGGCGGGCGTCTCCCCGTCCCCCGCCCGGCTCTTCAGCCGGGTGGCCAGACGCGTGAGCTCCATCTCGGCGAGGAATTTGAACAAAACCTCCGGGTCGGGCGCGCGGAGTACGAACGAATCGATCCCGTCCTCGAGCGGCACGTCATCGCGCAGCCGCACGAGCTCGAGGCTCAGCCGCGCATCATCGGCATTTTCGATGAGCCGTTCGCGCCGCTTCGGCTGCTTGATCTCGCCAGCGCGGGCGAGCAGCGTGTCGAGACCGCCGTAAACGTTGATCAACTCGGCCGCGGTTTTGATGCCGATGCCCGGCACGCCGGGAACGTTGTCCACCGAATCGCCAGCCAACGCCTGCACCTCGACCACCTTGTCGGGACCGACGCCGAACTTCTCCTCGACCTCGGCGGCGCCGATGCGGCGCTGCTTGATGGGATCGAGCATGCTGATGGCGCCCGAGACGAGCTGCATCAGGTCCTTGTCCGACGACACGATCACCACGTCGTAACCTTCGGCCTCCGCCGTGCGCGCATAGGTCGCGATCAGGTCGTCGGCCTCGAAGCCGGGCATCTCGATGCACGGCACGTTGAAGGCGCGCGTGGCGTCGCGAATGAGCGCGAACTGCGGCACCAAATCCTCCGGCGGCTCCGGGCGGTTGGCCTTGTAGTCGGGGTAGATGTCGTTGCGGAACGTGCGCCGGCTGGCATCGAAGATCACCGCGAGATGGCCGACATCGCCTTCGTCGTGGATATCGTCCAACAGCTTGGCGAGCATGTTGCAGAAGCCCGAGACCGCGCCCGTCGGCACGCCGTCGCTGCGGCTCAAGGGCGGCAGTGCGTGATAGGCGCGGAAGATGTAGCCCGAGCCATCGATGAGGTAGAGGCGCTTGGGGCCCGCCGCCGCGCTCTTGGCCGGCGCAGGCGCGGTCGCCTTCTCGTCCGATTTGGCCGTTTTTTCTGCCGCTGCGCGCGCCATGGCGAAACTATGCCACAGCGGGCACCAGCGCGGAAGCGAGCGGGTGGCGGGCCGGCGCCCGGTTCAGGACGCGCGCCCCGACGCTGGGCCCTTGAGCACAAACCGCCGGTCGCAATAGGGGCACTCGATCTCGCCTTTGTCGCCGAGGTTGAGAAAGACGCGGGGATGGCCGAGCGCTCCGCCGCCGCCGTCGCAGGGGACGGTGGTGTCCTCGACGACGATGGTTTCGGGTGGTTCGGGGTTCGACATGAGTGTTGAGACTTCGGTTTGTTGCGCGGCGTTGACCGGGCGGTCGTCTGAATGATACCCATTGCCGCCCGACGATCAACTCAAGCTTGGCGGTCTTCCGTAGTCCATGGTGGCATCCTTTGCTGGCCCCGCGCCGGCCCATGCGGTCGAGGTCCAGGGCCTCACCAAGGTCTATGGCCGCGATGGCCGGCGCCAGCGGAAGGCGCTCGACGGCATCGACCTCGCCATTCCGCGGGGCGCGTTCCTCGGTCTTTTGGGTCCCAACGGCGCCGGCAAGTCGACCCTGATCAACATCCTCGCCGGGCTGGTGATCAAGACCGCCAGCACCGCCAGCGTCTGGGGCTTCGATATCGATCGCGACCCGCGCCAGGCGCGCGCCCATATCGGCGTCGTGCCGCAGGAGCTGCTCGTCGATCCCTTCTTCAGCCCGCGCGATGCGCTCGACATCCAGGCGGGCTATTACGGCGTGCCGAAGCGCGAGCGCCGCACCGCGGAGATCCTCGCCGCCGTCGGCCTCACCGAAGTCGCCAATGCCAATGCGCGCGGGCTCTCGGGCGGCATGCGCCGGCGGCTGCTGGTCGCCAAGGCGCTGGTGCACGCGCCGCCCGTGCTGGTGCTCGACGAGCCCACCGCCGGGGTCGATGTCGACCTCCGCCACCAGCTCTGGAACTACGTGCTCGGGCTCAACGCCGAGGGCACGACGGTGCTGCTCACCACCCATTATCTCGAGGAGGCTGAGCAGCTCTGCGACCGCATCGCCATCATCCACCAGGGCCGGCTGGTGGCGCTCGACGGGACCACCGAGCTCGTCAAGCGGGTCGACCAGAAGATGCTGACGATCGTGCTGGGCGAGGACACCGAGGAAATCCCGCCCGAGCTCCGGCGCTTCGATGCCGATCTCAAGCCCTACCGTCAGATCACCATCAAATACCGCCAGAGCGAGACCCAGATCGCGGAGATTTTGGACGCCGTGGGCGAGGCCGGGCTGACGATCGCTGATCTCACGACCCAGGAATCCGATCTCGAGGACGTGTTCCTGCATTTGACCAAGGAGACGGCCGAGGGAGGCTAGACAAGGCGGGCCGAACGCCTCACCCGCGCCGGCGATGGACTTGGCCCTCAGCCTTCGCGTAAAGTCGGCCCTGCGCGCCCGTAGCTCAGTTGGATAGAGCGCTGGCCTCCGAAGCCAGAGGTCGTGAGTTCGAATCTCGCCGGGCGCGCCACTCCTGGTAATTCACAAACGGAACGGGCACCATTATGACGTCCATGTTCGAACCGCTGACAGCGCCTGTCCCGGCGCTCGAGGAGGAGCTGCCGGCTAGCGTGCCAAGGGGTCGTCTCGGATGCCCGGAAGAGGTCCGGTTTGCTCTCTTTCCGGCTGGTGACGAGTCCTCTTTCTGCACCGGAGCGCGGTTCATCATGGACGGGGGGCGTTTGGCATACGCTTAGTGCGGGACCTCGCAGAGGCAGTTGGGGCTGCGCTTCGCGAGCACGGTGGGCCGATAATCCCGGGGTGGAATCAGGCCATGGCAAGTGCGTTCAACCGGTTGTCGCCGCGGCAGAAACGCCGAGCACAACATTTGTTCGGCCAGGCGGGTACCCCGCGTATCGCGATTATCGGTGGTGGAATCGGCGGTATTGGTCTGGCGGTGCGTCTCAGGCAGGCCGGCGTATCTAGCTTTACCCTGTTTGAGAAAAACGACCGCCCCGGAGGGACCTGGTGGGAGAACCGGTATCCCGGTGCCCAGGTGGACTCGCCCTCCCATCTCTATTCGTTGTCGTTCAAGCGTTATGACTGGTTGCGTAACTATGCGAACCAACCCGAGCTGCTGCGTTACATGCACGACATCGTCGATGAAAATGATCTGCACCGGCACTTTTGTTTCGACACCCAGATAGAAAGCGTTGTCTGGAACGAGCGAAGCCACACCTACCGGTTGCAGGCGATAGACGGACGAACGTTTAACGCGCACGTGGTCGTCAGCGCCGTCGGATTGTTGAACGCCATCAACTACCCCACCTGGCCCGGTCTGGAAACGTTCGAGGGTCCAAAATTTCACACTGCGCGTTGGGAAGACGAGCATGACTTGAACGGCAAACGGGTGGCGATTGTTGGCACCGGATGCACCGCGGCCCAGATTGTGCCCGAGATCGCATCTCGCGTTGGCAAGCTGTATTTGTTTCAGCGCGAGCCCGGCCATGTGTTCAAAAAGGGCGTGCGGTCCTTTACCGAACAAGAGCGAGCCAAGCTCAGCCGTCCTTTGGCCTACCGGATGAAGCGCATCAGGTGTTTTCTTGAGACGGCAAAAGTAAGGGGACCTAGCCCATCCATCCCGGGAACCAGGTTGAACAAGTTGTTTGGCGAGATGGCGATCGAATACATTCAGGAGGTCTTCAAGGACCGCCCGGACCTAGCCGAGCTGGTAACGCCCAAATACCCGTTTGCCGGCAAACGGATCATTCTCTCGGATGACTTTTATCCGTCGCTGCTGCGCAAGAACGTCGAGCTCATTCCCAAAGCGGTAAGCCGAGTAACCCCTCATGGAGTTGTCGACAGCGATGGGGTGGAACGCGAGATCGATGTCCTGGTGATGGCAACCGGTTTTCAACCGGCAAATTTCCTCGCCAATCTGGAGGTCACCGGTCGCGGGGGTCAGACCATCCACGAGTATTGGAATGGTGAGCCACGGGCGGTGATGGGCACCGCGGTTGCGCTTTTCCCGAATTTCTACATGCTCTATGGCCCTAATTCGAACGGCGGAGAAATACTTTTTCATGAGGAGCAACAGGTTGGCTTCATCATGCGCTCGATCAAGCGAATGATTCGCCGTGGAGTGAGCTCGGTCGAAATGCGCGAGTCGGTGATGAACGCGTTTAATCGCTGGCTGCAGGGTCGTCTTCGTGACGGCGCGTACGGTCACAGCGAGTTTGGTCTGAAGCTTGGCTACTACCGCTCTCCCACCGGGGCGGTGGTGACTCAATGGAGTCAGGGGGCCATCTTGTTCTGGCTCATGTCCCAGGTGTTGAGCCGGGTGGCGTTGGTTTCAGCGGTCACGAACCGGCCGGCGGGGGATCTGGGTGAGTTTGTCACCGAAGCGTCGGTACGCGTCTGAGCATCACTTCTACATCTCATGGATTCGGGCCAGTTTCCTGCCGCAACTCCGGCGTATGTTCGACCAGTGCGTGGGCGTGGCCATAGCGGCTCCATCACCGCAAATTTTGGTTCCGGGTCATTAACGGCCATAACGGTGGCCGAAGAAAATGTCCTGGATCGGCCCCTAACCGGTCATCGCGCCGATTCGGCACACCTCACGAGGCACGAGATTTTTTCCCGTAGGAGGTAAACTAACCGCCAGGAGCCAGTTCGGGTTTTCATCTCGTCCGGCGCGGAAATTTTGATGTTATCCTGGGGGTGAAGGCCCATTCTTTTCCGCGCGTTGGCAACCAGATGGCGACTGGTAAGAGACCTGGTCGGGCACTTTCGCGGCGGGCACTATTGGGCCGGCTGGATGCTCGCAGGGGAGATTGGGGCTAGAATCTGCCGCGGCCGTTTTGTGCAATTCGATCACGTCATGGATCCTCGATAGGTCATTGCCATGGGTATCGTTGTCAACGTCGTTCTGCCGCTCACGCTGGCGTTCATCATGTTCACGCTCGGACTCGGGCTGGCGGTGAGCGATTTCGCCCGCGTCGCCCGCCAGCCGAAGGATTTTCTGGTCGGTGCTGTCTCCCAGGTCGTTCTGTTGCCCCTCGTCGCGTTCATTCTCGTGACGATCTGGCCGGTGCCCCCGGAAATCGCACTCGGTGTCATGATCATCGCGGCCGCACCGGGAGGGGTGACTTCCAACCTGCTGACGGCATTCGGGCGTGGCGATGTGGCGCTTTCGATTTCGCTGACGGCTGTGATTAGCCTTTTGAGCGTGCTGACGATCCCGTTGATCGTCGTGTTTTCGTATGGGTTTCTCATTGGCGAAGCCGTCGAAGGCGATGTGTCGGTCGCGCGGACAGCCGTCAGCGTCTTCCTGATCGTCACCGTTCCCGTCCTGATCGGCCTCGCGGTTCGCCATTACGCGGCAGGATTTGCGGTGCTCTTCGCGCCGGCGGCGCGGAAGATTTCAGCGCTCCTGTTCGTCCTCGTCCTCCTGGGCGCGATATTTCAGGAGCGCGACAACATCGTCGATTTCTATGCCGAAGCCGGCGCGATCACGCTCGTGCTGAATGTCGTGATGCTCGCGCTCGGCTGGTTGCTCGGATCGCTGTTCGGGTCCGGCGTACCCCAACGGATCGCGATTTCGATCGAGTGCGGGCTTCAGAACGGAACCCTGGCGATCGCGGTCGCAACGCTTCTGTTCGGCGGCGGCGGCGCCGTTATTCCCGCCGCGACCTACAGCCTGACAATGTTCGCGACGGCGCTGATCTTCATTTACTTTCTGCGGCGCAGCGTTGCGCGCGGCGCTGCCGCGAGCTGACGCAGAGAGAAGCACCGAGGCCATTGTGGGAGCGGATGGCGAGGAGGCTCTGCCAGCTTGTCGTCATGGCGGCAACGAGCCCGTGGCGGCCAACCCGATTCTTCGGCCCGTGCTTGTGGCCAAATGTTGCCACATCCGGGTCCAATCCACCCCCAAACGAACCCCAATCGAAGATGCTCGGCTAAGAGGCCGTTTCGAAAGGGGTTGAGTGGCCGGTGTCGATGTGATTCCAAGGAGGTTGCTGAGACCGATATGGAGCCGCCATGTGGACGCCGACCACCCGAGAGCAGCATAGCCGCAAGACGCTGCGTTATCAGACTGATTTGACCGATGCGGAGTGGGTTGTGATCGAGCCTCATTTGCCTCCGGCTCATGGCACGGGACGGCCCCGGTCATGGCCGATGCGAGAGATCGTCAACGGCATTTTCTACGTGATGCGGGCTGGCTGCCCTTGGCGCTTGCTGCCAAGCGATTTGCCACCGTGGGGCACGATCTATCGCTGGTTCGCCAAGTTCCGCGACGACGGCCTCCTTGAGAAGATCAATCACTCTCTGGTCATGGCCGATCGCGAGCGGGTCGGACGCGAGGCCAGCCCGAGCGGCGCGATTATCGACAGCCAGAGCGTCAAGACAACCGAGGCTGGTGGCCCCCGCGGCTACGATGCGGGCAAGAAGATCAAGGGGCGCAAGCGCCACGCGCTGGTCGACACCGACGGGCGCGGCCTCGTGCTCGAGGCGCATCCGGCGAGTATCCAGGACCGCGATGGTGGCGGGTCGCTGCTGTGCGCCTCACGCGGCTCGTTTCCGTTCATCGAGAAGGTCTTTGCCGACAGCGGCTACGCCGGCGAGAAGGTCGCCACGGCCACCGTGATCGCCGTCGAGATCGTGCGCAAAAGCCCCGATCAGGTCGGCTTCGCCGTCCAACCGCGCCGCTGGGTCGTGGAGCGCTTCTTCGCCTGGATCAACCGCAACCGGCGACTGGCAAAGGACTTCGAGGCCACCATCGCCTCGGCCCGCGCCTTCCTCTACGCCGCCTCCGTCATGCTCCTCGTCCGCAGATTGGCCCGAGCCGCATGACTTTCGAAACCGACTCTGAGTGATAACCTTTGTCGGCGACGCATTCGGCCGGGTCCTCCGACGTCGGTGCCGCATCCACCGCATCGAGGTTTGCCTCGGCCTTCGCCAGGGTCTTGGAAAGCGTCGTGGTGTCGCCCTCATCGGCCGGGTGCAGCTCGGCCGCCACCACCGCGCCGGTGTCCAGATCCACCGCGTGCTCGGGCTTGTAGGCCAGATGCGTCGTGCCGTCCTTCATCTTGGTGATCTTGGCCTCGGGGTCGCTCTTCGAAACCCAATCCGTGTTGGAAAGCTTCTTGCCCTTGCGCTTCCGGTCCAGACGCGCCAGGTCCTCGGCCGTGGGTGTCTCGACGCCGCTTTCCCGGGCCAGGCGCTCCAGCATCTCCCGGTAGCCTTCGCCGTTGTCGCGCCGCACGATGTTCCGCAGCGCCGCGTTGGCCTCCATGGTCGAGGCATCGACGCCGATGCGCTCGCCCTTGATCAGCCCCGCCTCGGCGATCAGCACCAGAACCTAGTCGAAGACCGCCGCGTGGACTTCATGGGGCAGGCGCGTGCGGCTCCGTGACAGCCAGGAATGGTCCGGTACCCGATCACGGCTCCCCAGTCGCAGGAACGCCCGCAGCGAAAGCGAGTCCGAGCAGCGCCACTCCAGACCGCGCTCGCTGTCGATGCCCTCGAAGTAGCCCACCAGGTGCATCCGGAAATAGCGCCCGGGCGGCACCGAGGGCGCGCCCATCCGGGCCGCGTAATAAGGCCGGCAGCTCGCCTCGGCAAAGGCGTCGAAGCCGCCCTCGATCAGCACCGACTGCAAGCGGTCATAAAACACATGACCCGGAGAGCGCGGCATCTCCGACCAGCTCACCATCAGGTCCCCCTGACCATCCTTCTGCCGTCCCATCGCCATCGGCAAATCCCCCTGCAAATCAGGGAACCAGAGAATCAGACGGCGCCGACTTAATCAACGGGCTACTAAAGGATCCCGCCCAACTCTGTTGTCGCCTTCTGTACCTTTTGTACAGGCCCAGTAAATGAGGGGAACAATGCCGATGATGGTGAACGATATGAGAATCCACCAACCCGTGCGATCGATGTCGTGTAACCGCCGGACGGAAACGGCCAGGTTAGGTAAGAAAACAGCAATGTGGAATACTGTTTCTAGCGGAGCAATTTCATTGTTTTGGAATATAGAATAATCGAGTATTGATAAACAAGTTACGGCGATCAACCAGAACAAAGCCCAGTACGAATCTTGCCTATCCGGTTAACAGCCCGTTGATTAAGTCGGCGCCGTCTGATTCTCTGGTTCCCTGATTTGCAGGGGGATTTGCCGATGGCGATGGGACGGCAGAAGGATGGTCAGGGGGACCTGATGGTGAGCTGGTCGGAGATGCCGCGCTCTCCGGGTCATGTGTTTTATGACCGCTTGCAGTCGGTGCCGATCGAGGGCGGCTTCGACGCCTTTGCCGAGGCGAGCTGCCGGCCTTATTACGCGGCCCGGATGGGCGCGCCCTCGGTGCCGCCCGGGCGCTATTTCCGGATGCACCTGGTGGGCTACTTTGAGGGCATCGACAGCGAGCGCGGTCTGGAGTGGCGCTGCTCGGACTCGCTTTCGCTGCGGGCGTTCCTGCGACTGGGGAGCCGTGATCGGGTACCGGACCATTCCTGGCTGTCACGGAGCCGCACGCGCCTGCCCCATGAAGTCCACGCGGCGGTCTTCGACTGGGTTCTGGTGCTGATCGCCGAGGCGGGGCTGATCAAGGGCGAGCGCATCGGCGTCGATGCCTCGACCATGGAGGCCAACGCGGCGCTGCGGAACATCGTGCGGCGCGACAACGGCGAAGGCTACCGGGAGATGCTGGAGCGCCTGGCCCGGGAAAGCGGGGTCGAGACACCCACGGCCGAGGACCTGGCGCGTCTGGACCGGAAGCGCAAGGGCAAGAAGCTTTCTAACACGGATTGGGTTTCGAAGAGCGACCCCGAGGCCAAGATCACCAAGATGAAGGACGGCACGACGCATCTGGCCTACAAGCCCGAGCACGCGGTGGATCTGGACACCGGCGCGGTGGTGGCGGCCGAGCTGCACCCGGCCGATGAGGGCGACACCACGACGCTTTCCAAGACCCTGGCGAAGGCCGAGGCAAACCTCGATGCGGTGGATGCGGCACCGACATCGGAGGACCCGGCCGAATGCGTCGCCGACAAAGGTTATCACTCACGGGCGGTCTTGAGGGCTCTGAACGACAGTCCCTGGAAGACCCGGATCGCGGCGCCCAAGCAGACCGGCTTTTCGCGCTGGCACGGTGATGAGGCGGCGCGGCGCGCGGTCACCAATAACCGTGCGCGGCTCAAGTCCGGGGTCGCCCGCGAGGCCTTCAAGCTGCGCGCCGAGATCGTCGAGCGCTGCTTTGCCCACAACCTCGATCGTGGCGGCATGCGACGAACCTGGCTGCGCGGGCGAGAGAATGTGCACAAGCGATACCTGCTCCACGTCGCCGGCCACAATCTATCGTTACTGATGCGCCAGCTCATCGGCGCCGGCACCCCGCGGGAGGCCGTGGCGGGCGGATATGGCGGTATTTTCGTTCTGCTCACGCCCACCGGGGCCATGCTGGTGGCACGGGGGGGCTCGCAAAGCGGCCAGACGGCTTTCGCCGCCGCATTCCTCATCTGGGAGTGAGAGCCGGAAAAAGCCACTTAATCAACGGGCTGTTAACGCCGATGACCGCTACATGTAGGGTGCCGCCACTCTCCCGAGTAAAGCTCGGCATAGGTTGGAGCAGAGGTGTCGCCCGCGATGCCGAGCAATGAGCGGAAGGCGTTGAACGGGTAGAACCGCCTGTTGAAGCGGAAGGTGAACTCGTTGAGGTAGGCTTGTAGGTGCTGGTGGCTAACGCCGTGGTGGATACCGATCAGCCACGTCTTCAGGTTGGCGAAAACCAGATGGATGATCGGCAGGTATTGCTCGGCAACCTCTGGATCACCACACTCGGCAACAGCGAAGTGCTCATAGCCGCGCTTACCGAGGCCAGCATAGCCGCTCCAATCGTCAGTAACGATCAGCGATCCCGGCGCGACGGTGCTCTCGACGAACCCACAGAGCGACTCGGCGCTACGGTCGAGCACGACGGCGAGCCGAACGCGTCCGGCATAGCGTCCGTCTTTCCGGTTGTCGAGCTTGGTGCCCGGCTTTCGATGACGCACCTCGATGGCACAGGAGACGGGAACCTTGTGGTGAACACCACGGCCTTCCCCACGCGTTCGCCCGCCAACCCAGGTTTCGTCCACCTCAACATGGTTCTTGGGCTGTCCACCGATCCTGTCTTGGTTGGGCCGCACCATGCCCGAGCGGAGCTTGTGGAGAATTTGAAAGGCCGTCTCGTAGCGCGAAAGACCAAGTTGCCGCTGAAACTGCACGGCGGACATGCCGGGCGTCTGACTGGCGACCAGATAAGCGGCCCAGAACCAGACGTTCAGCGGAGTGTGGCTACGCTCCATCACTGTTCCCACCGTCAGCCCGGTGTTCTGGCGGCACTTGCGGCAGCGCAGGACGCCAGGGCGGTTTTCAAAGTGGAACGGCTCTCCCGCCGTGCCGCAGTGCGGGCAGGCAAAGCCGTCTCCCCAGCGGGCTTTCTCCAAGTAGGCGGCGCAGGCCGCATCATCGGGGAAAAGTCGCTGGAACTCGGGTAGCGAATGCGGGAATGGGAGATCGGCGCGGTCGAGAACATCCATGGCGCGCTCCCCTATATCCGGTTTGCGCCCATTCTAGCCCTAGTGGGTGTGGGTGTAAACCGGATAGGCAAGCGTTTTTTAATAGGCGGGTGTTGGCCTGAAAGTAATGCTTTGCAGGTTGCAAGGAGTAGCGTTCAATTCCAATTCGGTTGGTTTCCCTCCACACCGCGGTGACGGACCACGTGAGGGTGTTGGCCGCGTGATCTCGACCATCGAGCCCACGGCCTGAGCGACATGACGCCCGGTGTCATCGCCGCGGCAGGGTTGAACCGGCGGGTGCCGGGCTTTCGACGCTTGCCGAACGAGCGTCATCAGATACCGGATTGCACCCCGGCGGGGTCTCTGACGCACCGAGCTCCTTATCCGAAGTCCCCGATTTGGGTTGTAGGCTCACACTTTCGATCAACACGCAATGGTGCTACCGTATTCGGTGCTTGGGAGAAACCAGCGAGGAAATCCTGGTCCAGAGCCCTGGTGCGGGACCGCCTCGATGGCCCGGCCGGGTGATAATGGAACGAGGCGGCGCGCCATGAGCGATACGAATTTGGGAGCCGACCAGCCCACAGGCGCGACGCCGCAAGCAGGCGCGGCAGAGCGCGCAGACGGGCGCGATTTGGGCTGCCTGCGGTGAGGGACCACACTCAACGACGTGCGCGGCGAGCGCACATGGCCCGAAGTGTGGTGCTCATGGTCGCCGCGGCGCTGTGCCTCGCCCTTACCGGCAGTCCCGCGGCGGCGGGCGATGCCGCGGCGGGCGAAAAAGTTTTCAAAAAGTGCAAGGCCTGCCACACCATCCAGGAGGGCAAGAACAAGGTGGGGCCGAGCTTGTTCGGCGTGGTCGGCCGCCCGGCCGGCATCGTCGCCAAGTTCAGGTATTCCTCCTCCGTCAAGGCGGCGGCCGAGAAGGGGCTGGTGTGGACGGCCGAGAACATCATCGCCTATCTCGAGAACCCGAAGGAGTTCCTCAAGGACTATCTCGGCGCGAAGAAGGTCAAGAACAAGATGCTCTTCAAGCTAAAGAGCCTGCCGCAACGCCAGGATGTGGCCGCCTATCTCGAGCAGGTTGCAAAGACGAACTAGGCCCGCGTCACGCGGCGGCCGTCCGCAGGGAGCGGCTCAGCGCACCACCAGCACCGAGACGTTCGCATAGCGCGTGACGCGATGCGTTCATTTCATGCCAGAACTGCAGCGTCGCGCAGGGCGCCGTCAATCGGCTCCACCAAGACCCGCTTTGGCGAAGTTGTTTGTGTCGTCCATGGAATTTTTGGCGCCATAGTCGTTTTGAAGCTGTTGCGGCGAGGGGATGTCAAGTCATGGGCGTCGGCAGAAACCGCCGCGGCATTTCCACGAACTTTCAGTCGTCAAGCGACCGAACCAGCACCCATACGCCATACATGATCAGCCCACCTAAGACCAAACCGAGTATCAACCCAGTCCACATCTATATTCGCCCCAATTCTTGCCCGTCCAACTGTAGCCGCACGTCGAGATACGATCACGCATTGAATATGTGCCAAAGGCTTATCCCTCTGCATCCGGTAACGCAATATGAGGGGGCTACGCAGTTGTCGGTTGCGAGCGGGTAGTTGGTCGCGAAAACGCACTTTGCCTGGGCCTTAGCCGGGTCGCGCCGCTGCGCGCGTAGCATCGAGGCCACCACCCGTTGATCCTACCGGAGCCAGAGGGATAAGCCTTATGTGCCAAACCATATGGCTCGAAATTCGGCGCTTCCCTAGCCTACCGCTCGGGCGAGTGGTGGGCAGTTTCAGCGCCCGGCAAATACTTTTCCCCGCTCGTTCCTGCGGAACGCTGGCCTCTTAGAGTCGGTTTCGAAAGTCATGCGGCTCGGGCCAATCTGCGGACGAGGAGCATGACGGAGGCGGCGTAGAGGAAGGCGCGGGCCGAGGCGATGGTGGCCTCGAAGTCCTTTGCCAGTCGCCGGTTGCGGTTGATCCAGGCGAAGAAGCGCTCCACGACCCAGCGGCGCGGTTGGACGGCGAAGCCGACCTGATCGGGGCTTTTGCGCACGATCTCGACGGCGATCACGGTGGCCGTGGCGACCTTCTCGCCGGCGTAGCCGCTGTCGGCAAAGACCTTCTCGATGAACGGAAACGAGCCGCGTGAGGCGCACAGCAGCGACCCGCCACCATCGCGGTCCTGGATACTCGCCGGATGCGCCTCGAGCACGAGGCCGCGCCCGTCGGTGTCGACCAGCGCGTGGCGCTTGCGCCCCTTGATCTTCTTGCCCGCATCGTAGCCGCGGGGGCCACCAGCCTCGGTTGTCTTGACGCTCTGGCTGTCGATAATCGCGCCGCTCGGGCTGGCCTCGCGTCCGACCCGCTCGCGATCGGCCATGACCAGAGAGTGATTGATCTTCTCAAGGAGGCCGTCGTCGCGGAACTTGGCGAACCAGCGATAGATCGTGCCCCACGGTGGCAAATCGCTTGGCAGCAAGCGCCAAGGGCAGCCAGCCCGCATCACGTAGAAAATGCCGTTGACGATCTCTCGCATCGGCCATGACCGGGGCCGTCCCGTGCCATGAGCCGGAGGCAAATGAGGCTCGATCACAACCCACTCCGCATCGGTCAAATCAGTCTGATAACGCAGCGTCTTGCGGCTATGCTGCTCTCGGGTGGTCGGCGTCCACATGGCGGCTCCATATCGGTCTCAGCAACCTCCTTGGAATCACATCGACACCGGCCACTCAACCCCTTTCGAAACGGCCTCTTAGGTACGGCAATGGATATGCGAGCCTATCGACCCTAAGCTGCCCGAAATACGTTGAATTCCTTGCGCATACGCGACCTTAAGCATCCGCATCTTCATTCTGTAGTACCGGGACAGTTGGGGCATCGAGCGAGCAGTCTTAAAGATTTACGAAAATACCTACTAGTCCCAACGAGAGAACAATAATCCCGATGATTGCCGCGACCGTGCCCACATGTCGTAGCGCAAAATGATCAGTCGTCATTGTCGGTTGCTCCCGTTGTCTTGAATGGTGATTCGACCCCGCTGCCATCGATGCGTTCAAGGCGATTGTGGGCCCTGAATCTCTCCGGCCAAACGCTTCGCTCACCGTCACAGGATTTCATGCCTACAAGTTGGCAGCCTCCAACCATATCAAATTCCCGCTGATCCGAAAATCATTGGATGCACCCCGGGTCCAATCGGCCAAGAGTTTAATTTTATGGTGGAAGTGTCCCTTGCGAAATTTCTTATGATGGGTTTGCAGCACCTGCTCGACGCCATCAGGATGTGTGATCTGATAGACCGAAAGTGAGCCGATGCGATAACGCACCACGTCGCCAAATTGCTCCCTGGACTTGACGACATAAACTGAGTGGATCTCGCCTAAAATCCAATGCGCTCCCGAACAGAAAATGACCCCGCGGCCCGGGCGCTTGGCGGTTAACGGTGATGAATGTTCGCAATCGGGCGCCACGGCTTCCCGCCCCCTCATGAATTTGGTGAAGCGCTTGCACATCAGCATCGAGGATAGCTGGACGTGCCTATACGGCGTGGCCGTGCGCGTGTGTTGCTGCCATGCGGACCACTTCATACTCGCAGAAATCTCGGCGTCTTTTGTCGATACCGACGGTATTCGTCTCCGTAGATTTCTTCGAGCCAGGGCTCTTCAGCGAAAGGCGTAAGAACGAACGCCACGATGCCGAGCAATGTCCCGGGAATCACCCAAACCGACGCGCTCAGGACGACCCATCCAAGGAGAATCAGGATGTCACTGACATATGCCGGGTTGGGAGAATGTTTTTAGATGCTGCTGGTCACAAGCTCGCCAATGCCGCCTGAACTTGTGCGCATCGAGCTATTGTCAAAAGTTGGTGACGCAGGTTTCAGGCGGCGCGTTCGGTTAGCTTTTCTCCGTCCTTGAATTTGACGCCTTGAATGATGTCGGCGATCTGGTGCGAGGCGTCCAGGCGACGCCACTTCTTGCTGGCCGACTGGCACAGCTTGAAGACCATGGTGAGCGCCGTCATGCGGCTGAGGCAGCCCTTGGTCTTGGTGGTCCTGAGGCGCACGGTCGCAAAGGTGCTTTCGATGGGATTGGTGGTGCAAATGTGCTTCCAGTGCTCGGCCGGGTAAGTCGTAGAAGGCGAGCAACACGTCGCGGTCCTTGGTCAGGCAGGCCACCGCTTTGTCGTACTTGGGGCCATAGCAGCCCGTTGATTAAGTGGCTTTTTCCGGCTCTCACTCCCAGATGAGGAATGCGGCGGCGAAAGCCGTCTGGCCGCTTTGCGAGCCCCCCCCGTGCCACCAGCATGGCCCCGGTGGGCGTGAGCAGAACGAAAATACCGCCATATCCGCCCGCCACGGCCTCCCGCGGGGTGCCGGCGCCGATGAGCTGGCGCATCAGTAACGATAGATTGTGGCCGGCGACGTGGAGCAGGTATCGCTTGTGCACATTCTCTCGCCCGCGCAGCCAGGTTCGTCGCATGCCGCCACGATCGAGGTTGTGGGCAAAGCAGCGCTCGACGATCTCGGCGCGCAGCTTGAAGGCCTCGCGGGCGACCCCGGACTTGAGCCGCGCACGGTTATTGGTGACCGCGCGCCGCGCCGCCTCATCACCGTGCCAGCGCGAAAAGCCGGTCTGCTTGGGCGCCGCGATCCGGGTCTTCCAGGGACTGTCGTTCAGAGCCCTCAAGACCGCCCGTGAGTGATAACCTTTGTCGGCGACGCATTCGGCCGGGTCCTCCGATGTCGGTGCCGCATCCACCGCCTCGAGGTTTGCCTCGGCCTTCGCCAGGGTCTTGGAAAGCGTCGTGGTGTCGCCCTCATCGGCCGGGTGCAGCTCGGCCGCCACCACCGCGCCGGTGTCCAGATCCACCGCGTGCTCGGGCTTGTAGGCCAGATGCGTCGTGCCGTCCTTCATCTTGGTGATCTTGGCCTCGGGGTCGCTCTTCGAAACCCAATCCGTGTTGGAAAGCTTCTTGCCCTTGCGCTTCCGGTCCAGACGCGCCAGGTCCTCGGCCGTGGGTGTCTCGACCCCGCTTTCCCGGGCCAGGCGCTCCAGCATCTCCCGGTAGCCTTCGCCGTTGTCGCGCCGCACGATGTTCCGCAGCGCCGCGTTGGCCTCCATGGTCGAGGCATCGACGCCGATGCGCTCGCCCTTGATCAGCCCCGCCTCGGCGATCAGCACCAGAACCCAGTCGAAGACCGCCGCGTGGACTTCATGGGGCAGGCGCGTGCGGCTCCGTGACAGCCAGGAATGGTCCGGTACCCGATCACGGCTCCCCAGTCGCAGGAACGCCCGCAGCGAAAGCGAGTCCGAGCAGCGCCACTCCAGACCGCGCTCGCTGTCGATGCCCTCAAAGTAGCCCACCAGGTGCATCCGGAAATAGCGCCCGGGCGGCACCGAGGGCGCGCCCATCCGGACCGCGTAATAAGGCCGGCAGATCGCCTCGGCAAAGGCGTCGAAGCCGCCCTCGATCAGCACCGACTGCAAGCGGTCATAAAACACATGACCCGGAGAGCGCGGCATCTCCGACCAGCTCACCATCAGGTCCCCCTGACCATCCTTCTGCCGTCCCATCGCCATCGGCAAATCCCCCTGCAAATCAGGGAACCAGAGAATCAGACGGCGCCGACTTAATCAACGGGCTGATAGGCCTCGAGGAAGAAGTCGAAGGCCTTCTCGGCCACCGCGCGGGTCTCGGCCATCCAGATGTCCTGTAGGTGCTGCTTGGCGCGTGGCTGGACGGACTTCGGGAGCTTGTTGAGCACGTTGGCGGTCTTGTGCACCCAACAGCGCTGCTCGCGCGTCGTCCCGTAGACCTCGCGCAAGGCTTTCCAGAAACCGAGCGCCCCGTCGCCGGTGGCCAGCTCGGGCGCAATCGCCAGGCCGCGGCGCTTGAGATCGAGCAGCACTTCGCGCCAGGACTGGGCGCTCTCCCGGTAGCCGTCGGCGATCAGCCAGCAGCACCTTGCGGCCCAGCTCGTCGGCACCGATGATCACGCACATGCATTGCTTGTCATGGTCGAGCCGTGGTGAGAAGTAGACGCCCTCGGCCCAGAAGTAGACATAACGCTTGGCCGAGAGATCGCGCCGTTGCCAATGCTCCAGCTCGCCTTGCCAGACCTCCTTGAGGCGGGCAATGGTCGAGGCCGAGAGCCCCGGCGCCTCGGGCCCCAAGAGCGCCGCAAGCGCCGCGCAGAAATCGCCCGTGGAGATGCCCTTCAGATAAAGCCAGGGCAGGAGTTCCTCGATCGACTTGGCGCGCCTGAGATAGGGAGGCAAGATCCGTGAGGTGAAGCGAACCCGCGGCCCCGTCTCGCCGGCGCCTCGGTCGCGCACCCTGGGACAGCGCACCGCAACCGGACCAATGCCGGTCTGGATCTCGCGCTCCGGCAAATGCCCGTGGCGTACGATCCGACGGCGGCCGGCCGAGTCCGTCAGATGCGCATACGCCTCGACAAAACCGGCAACTTCCGCCGCCACCGCTTGCCCAAGTAAACGCCGCGCACCAAGACGCAAAACCTCCGTCAGCGGATCGTCCTCAAATGATCCTGGTTGGCGAAGCTGGACGACTGTATCCTCTCTCATGGCGTATCCCTCCTTCGTGGAAAATGGCGACTCCAACATCGCCAGGATACGCCGCCCTCATCTCATCCCATCACCAACTTTCGGGTATAGCTCGACGGACGCTATGCCGGACGCGTTCGGCTCGCCGTCGTGCTCGACCGTAGCGCCGAGTCGCTCTGTGGGTTCGTCGAGAGCACCGTCGCGCCGGGATCGCTGATCGTTACTGACGATTGGAGCGGCTATGCTGGCCTCGGTAAGCGCGGCTATGAGCACTTCGCTGTTGCCGAGTGTGGTGATCCAGAGGTTGCCGAGCAATACCTGCCGATCATCCATCTGGTTTTCGCCAACCTGAAGACGTGGCTGATCGGTATCCACCACGGCGTTAGCCACCAGCACCTACAAGCCTACCTCAACGAGTTCACCTTCCGCTTCAACAGGCGGTTCTACCCGTTCAACGCCTTCCGCTCATTGCTCGGCATCGCGGGCGACACCTCTGCTCCAACCTATGCCGAGCTTTACTCGGGAGAGTGGCGGCACCCTACATGTAGCGGTCATCGGCGTTAACCGGATAGGAAAGGTCTGACGAATGCCTCCAGTACTTCGTGGGGCTCGGATTTAGCCGCGATCTGGCCTTCCGCGACAAGGGCTTCGCCGGTATCAGAAATGGTGCTGCGCGCGGTGGCTTCCACGACGATTGTGTTCGCGGCGTGGGTGGCGGTAACCCCGATGTCTGCTAGGTATCGCTGGTGCTCGCCTTGCGTCACTTGTTCGAGCACTTCCGCCTTCTGGTAGTCCTCTTCGTGGACTGCAACGAACTGGCGTAGAACCTCTTCCTTGGTCGTTGGAAATGGCCTGCCTTCCGGAAGGTCGGGCAGCTCCGTCAAATATAGCAGGATAGGTACAAGCTCGCGTAGGCCAGCCGTGCGCCACGCTTCATCCACCAAGCGTTCGCCAGCCTCGCCACGCAGCGCTCTAGCGATCTCAAGCTGTTCCGTATCGCTAAGTGGTTGAAGGGTGACCCGTGTACCGTCGATTGGAACGTCAAGTGCTTGCTTGCGGGTTGCGACTAGCAAGCTGAGATGTGGCAGCTCCATTTCCAGTCGTCGCAGCTCTACTTCCGCGCGTCTGCGCGAGGCGCTGTCGAGTTCGTTCCAACCGTCCAGCAGCAGGAGCACGCCGGGGGGTGCTGCCACGGTGTGGAACTCGCCTTCTGAGATCTCCCGAAAGCTGGCCCGCTTCAAGATCGATTCAAGCAGCGACGAGTCGTTCGCCGACCAATCGCCAAGTGGAACTATGATAGGTGACCCATACCCATTCTCCAGAACCGCTTCCGCGATCTGAAACAGTGTTGTCGTCTTGCCCATCCCGGGTTCGGCGATGATAATTAGGTCGTCGAGTGTCGCAAGAGCCTCCGCGACACGCGATGTGCTGAATGGTTCGTCAAGCCCCTCTACTCGAAGCGTCCTCAAGATGGTATTGGCTGGCCATGTGTCGGAGCGGCGGAAATTGTCCAGATCGGTGGTGGTGGCGGCCCGGAAGCGGACGCTAAGATCGTCTTCGGCAGACTCCTGAAGTCTGTCTCCATCTGGTACGTCGTTGTATCGAACGCGGCGCCAAGAGTCCTTTTGCGCTTGGTCCTTCCATTCGCGAAGGAATTCGACCGTGAACATCGGGTCCTTGGTATCCACGAGTTTGGCGTGGTTCTGACACAGCCAAATCCCGTTACTTGCCGATTTGCGCTCTTCGGCCTTCATTTCGGGGTCGAATCGGGGACCGCCAGGCGCTGCGGCACAGATATGAGCCGCGACTCCTAGGTCGATATCACCCTCACCCTCTGAGTCCGAGCCGACGGTGAATCGGCGGCATGAAGGATCGGAGCAGAGCAGAGCCAGCTAACCCGCTGTCCGATTTTGTGCCGAGTATCCCGGCTGAAGTCGTCCCTATTTCTTTTGTTCATTGGGTAAGGCTTCTACGCACCCTCAATGACCGGGCACGATCACATCAAACTGCTCCGCCAGGACGGGAATGTTATTGCACCAGACGCACCAGAACTCAGGCCAGCCATGGAGCAGAATGAGGGTCATGCTGGTGCCGTGCCGGACGTTTTGCATGCGCAGGCTAGGCAGTTTGGCATATTGGTGTTTACAGTCGGTGCTTACCCTCATCGCCTCTTCTTCTCTTGCGGACAGGCTGCCTTGTCGTCCAGCTTCAGGCGACGGCGACAGGCTCGACGCATCGGGAATCGTCGTTCGCTGGCTTGTTGACGAGGGTGCTCACGGGTTGGACGGTCATCGCGTCCGACGGGTAGGGGCCGAGCAGCACCGTCTCGCCCGAAAGCCACGGCTCGAACTCATCCGGCGGCAGGATCACGGGCATGCGGTCGTGAATGGGCGCCACGATCCCGTTGGCTGCGGTCGTGAGGCTCGTGCAGATCTTGATCATCTCTCCCGGTTGCAATTCTGCAAGCGCTCCAGTGCGTGTGTTTGAGGTGGTCCCAGAAAATCGGACAGGGAGCTAAGGTGTATTCCACCGGATAACGGAGGAATACGAGATGACGAATCGACGCCGGTTTACGGCGGAATTCACGGCCCGGGTGGCGCTGGAAGCGCTGCGGGGCGACAAGACGATCCAGCAGATCGCGGCCAAGCACAAGGTGCATACGAACCAGGTGAGCGCCTGGAAGCGCCAGGCGGTGGACGGTCTGGGCGAAGTGTTTTCGAACGGCGCCAACCGCGCTTGCCGGGATCATGAATCCGAGGTCCGCGACCTTCACGCCAAGATCGGCGAGCTGACGGTGGAACGGGATTTTTTAGCCAGAGGGCTCAAGCGATGAGCCGGGGGGAGCGCAATGCGATGATCACACGCGACGCCCCCGAGCTGAGCTTGAGCCGTCAATGCCGCCTGCTTTCGATCGGCCGGTCCTCGTTCTATTATGCGCCCAGGGGGGAGAGCCCTTCGAGTCTGGCGCTGATGCGTCGGATCGACGAGTTGTTCATGAAGTACCCGTTCTACGGCAGCCGCCAGATGGTCCGCCAGTTGCGGCGGGACGGCGTTTGCGTCGGCCGTCACCGGGTTCGCAGGTTGATGCGATTGATAGGCCTGGAGGCAATCTATCAGGCGCCGAGAACCAGCGTGCCGCATCCCATGCACCGGATTTATCCTTATCTTCTCAAAGGGATGGCTATCGACCAGCCCAATCGGGTCTGGTGCGCCGACATCACCTATATCCCCGTCCAGCGTGGCTTTCTGTACCTGGTAGCGATCATGGACTGGGCGACGCGCCACGTTTTATCCTGGCGGCTGTCGAACACCATGAACGCTGGATTCTGCGCCGAGGCCTTGGGCGACGCGCTGAGTTATGCCCGATTTTGGGTGACGGCGTGATCAGGCGGCGGCGCGAGTTTTGGTTTCGTCGATCTGCACACCGTCTTTGAATCTCACACCTTCGATGACCTTGGGCAACTGATTGTTTCCCATGAGCCGCCGCCAGGTCTTGCTGGCGGTGGTGATCAGCTTGAAGACCATGGCCAGAGTTGTCCCGTGAGACAAGCAGCCCTTGGTGCGCACGGTGCGGTGGCGGACGGTAGCGAAGACGCTTTCGATTGGATTGGTCGTCCTGATATGCCGCCAGTGCTCGGCCGGGAAGTCGTAGAAGGCCAGCAAGGCGTCGCGGTCCTTTGTCAAGCAGGCGACGGCTTGGGGGTATTTGGCGTCGTACTTGGCGGCGAAAGTATTCATCGCCCTCTCGGCCTCGGCGCGGCCATCCGCCATCCAGATATCATGCAGGGCAGCTTTGGCGGCCGTTTGTCGCGACTTCGGCAGCTTGTTCAAGACATTGGCTGTCTTGTGGACCCAGCAGCGCTGGCGGCGGGTGTCGGGAAAGATCTCCTCCAGCGCCTTCCAGAAGCCCAGAGCGCCATCGCCGATGGCGAGCTCGGGACCAATCGTGAGCCCGCGCCCGCGCAGGCATGCCAGCAACTCACGCCAGCTCTGGGCGCTCTCGCGCACCCCCGCCTGGAAGCCCACGAGTTCCTTGCGTCCCTCCGGCGTGGCGCCGATGAGGACCAGAATGCATTGCTTCTCGTCCTCCAGCCGACCCTGGAGATAGATGCCATCGGCCCACATGTAGACGTAGCGTCGGGCCGACAGGTCGCGCCGGCGCCAGCGCTCGTGCTCGGCCTCCCACTCCGCCTTCAGGCGGCCGATCACCTGCGCCGACAAGCCAGAGGCGTCCTTGCCGAGCAACGCCTCCAGCGCCTCCTGGAAGTCCCCGCTGGACACGCCACGAAGGTAGAGCGTCGGCAAAACCGCATCCAGCGACCGCGTCCGCCGCGCGAAACGGGGCAGAATGGCCGACGTGAAACGGATGCGCTCTCCTCCGACGCTGCCACGGTCCCGGACCTTCGGGCGCCGCACAGACACAGGACCAATGCCAGTCAGGATCGCCCGTTCCGGCCCGTGGCCATGACGCACCAGGCGCCGGCGGCCGTCTTCGGTCTTCAGATGTTCATGCGCCGCCAGCACGGCGGCAACCTCCGCTTCAATGGCTCGTGCCAGGAGCTCGCGAGCTCCGGCGCGGAGTACTTCGGTCAGCGGATCGGCCGTCACCCCTGGATGGTGCAGCGCGACAACACTATCTTCCGTCATGGCGTATCACTCCTTGCTTGGAGACCGGGAGGCTTCGTCACCCCCCACGATACGCCACCTCCTTCTCTCAGCCCGTCACCCACTCTCGGCCATAGCTCCGACGCGCTGGCCCGCTACGGCCAGCCGGAGATATTCAATACGGATCAGGGCAGCCAGTTCACCAGCCTCGACTTCACCGGCGTGCTCAAGAACGCGAGCATCCGCATCTCCATGGACGGTCGGGGCCGCTGCATGGACAACATCTTCATCGAGCGCCTGTGGCGGTCTCTCAAGTATGAGGCGGTCTACCTACACGAGCTCACCGACGGCTTCCACGCCGAACGGGTCATCGGCGAGTGGATCGGCTTCTACAACACCGAGCGGCCCCATTCGTCCCTCGACGGTCAAACGCCGGCCGAGGCCTACGGGGCCGGTCAACCTGTGGGGATGTGATAAAAAGGATTTTGGCAGCATGATCAAACAACGGAATGCACCTTAACAGCCCGTTGATTAAGTCGGCGCCGTCTGATTCTCTGGTTCCCTGATTTGCAGGGGGATTTGCCGATGGCGATGGGACGGCAGAAGGATGGTCAGGGGGACCTGATGGTGAGCTGGTCGGAGATGCCGCGCTCTCCGGGTCATGTGTTTTATGACCGCTTGCAGTCGGTGCTGATCGAGGGCGGCTTCGACGCCTTTGCCGAGGCGAGCTGCCGGCCTTATTACGCGGCCCGGATGGGCGCGCCCTCGGTGCCGCCCGGGCGCTATTTCCGGATGCACCTGGTGGGCTACTTTGAGGGCATCGACAGCGAGCGCGGTCTGGAGTGGCGCTGCTCGGACTCGCTTTCGCTGCGGGCGTTCCTGCGACTGGGGAGCCGTGATCGGGTACCGGACCATTCCTGGCTGTCACGGAGCCGCACGCGCCTGCCCCATGAAGTCCACGCGGCGGTCTTCGACTGGGTTCTGGTGCTGATCGCCGAGGCGGGGCTGATTAAGGGCGAGCGCATCGGCGTCGATGCCTCGACCATGGAGGCCAACGCGGCGCTGCGGAACATCGTGCGGCGCGACAACGGCGAAGGCTACCGGGAGATGCTGGAGCGTCTGGCCCGGGAAAGCGGGGTCGAGACACCCACGGCCGAGGACCTGGCGCGTCTGGACCGGAAGCGCAAGGGCAAGAAGCTTTCCAACACGGATTGGGTTTCGAAGAGCGACCCCGAGGCCAAGATCACCAAGATGAAGGACGGCACGACGCATCTGGCCTACAAGCCCGAGCACGCGGTGGATCTGGACACCGGCGCGGTGGTGGCGGCCGAGCTGCACCCGGCCGATGAGGGCGACACCACGACGCTTTCCAAGACCCTGGCGAAGGCCGAGGCAAACCTCGAGGCGGTGGATGCGGCACCGACATCGGAGGACCCGGCCGAATGCGTCGCCGACAAAGGTTATCACTCACGGGCGGTCTTGAGGGCTCTGAACGACAGTCCCTGGAAGACCCGGATCGCGGCGCCCAAGCAGACCGGCTTTTCGCGCTGGCACGGTGATGAGGCGGCGCGGCGCGCGGTCACCAATAACCGTGCGCGGCTCAAGTCCGGGGTCGCCCGCGAGGCCTTCAAGCTGCGCGCCGAGATCGTCGAGCGCTGCTTTGCCCACAACCTCGATCGTGGCGGCATGCGACGAACCTGGCTGCGCGGGCGAGAGAATGTGCACAAGCGATACCTGCTCCACGTCGCCGGCCACAATCTATCGTTACTGATGCGCCAGCTCATCGGCGCCGGCACCCCGCGGGAGGCCGTGGCGGGCGGATATGGCGGTATTTTCGTTCTGCTCACGCCCACCGGGGCCATGCTGGTGGCACGGGGGGGCTCGCAAAGCGGCCAGACGGCTTTCGCCGCCGCATTCCTCATCTGGGAGTGAGAGCCGGAAAAAGCCACTTAATCAACGGGCTGCTAACCAACGGGGCGGGTTTCGTTCGCCACTCCTGACGGCTAGTAAGGCGGGCGGCCACTGTGGGAACAGATGTACTGGCCCGACTCCGCGGGTGTCAGCCCATCGAGAATACCGCGTATGGCCCGAATGGTGTCCTCGACCTTGACAATCGCCGCGGCTGTGCCCATGTTCGTGCTCACCCAGCTGGGCGCCAGGGCAACGGTGATGATGCAGCGATCCCTGAGATGATCGGCCATCACCTTTCATGCGGGCGTTGGAGGTGTGGTGGATGTGGCAGCCGCGGGACTGTGTCAAACACTATAGCCTGGCCAGAGAGGAGCTCCCGACCCCGATTAGCAACGAGCCGGTCAACATCACCGGCGGGGATGCAGGGGCTGGCCGGCACCGTCGCTCGTCCGTCCATCGTCAATGGCCGCGGAATGGGTATACCGCTACTTCCGATGGTGCCAGGCAGGTATAGTTGCGAGAATCTAGAGTTAATCCGGGTAATGTCGATTTAGGAAACCGGTCCCCGGCCGCGGGGCCGATATCGCAGGGAGGACCGTATGGCTGTCACGCGCCCGACTCTGTCGCAGATGCGCGAGGTCGCCGAAGACCTCGGCATGGAGCTCAGCGAAGCGGAGGCCCAAACCTATGTCAACTGGGCTCAATCCGCCCTCAATTCCTTCGATCTTCTCGACCTCATGCCCGACTATCTGCCGCCGGTCAAATACCCGCGCACGCCTGGCTACCGCCCGGAGGGCGAGGAGAACAAATATGGCGCCTGGTACGTGAAGACCAGCATCAAGGGCCGCGAAGGCGGCAAGCTCGCCGGCAAGAAAATCGCCCTCAAAGACACGGTCTGTCTTGCGGGCGTGCCGCTGATGGACGGAGCTTCCGCGCTCGAAGGTTACGTACCCGACGTCGACGCCACCATCGTCAACCGCATCCTCGATGCTGGCGGCGAAATCGCCGGCAAGGCCGTATGCGAGTACTTCTCATATTCAGGAAACAGCCACACTCCATCCACCGGGGTCGTGCACAACCCGCGCAAATACGGCTACTCCGCGGGCGGCTCCTCTTCGGGCTCCGCCGCCCTCGTCGCTGCGGGCGAGGTGGAAATGGCGATCGGCGTCGACGCGGCGGGATCGATCCGCATTCCCGCCTCGATGTGTGGGGTCTACGGCATGAAACAGACCAGGGGTCTCGTGCCCTTCACAGGGGTCCTTACAGCTGAAAACCACACCGAGCACGTCGGCCCAATGACGGCGACCGTGGCCGACAATGCCCTCCTTCTCGAAGTCATCGCCGGCGATGACGGGATCGACCCCAGGTCGCACGGTGTGCGAGCGGGCAAGTACACCGAGGCCCTGAAGGAGAGCGCCAGCGGCCTCAAGATCGCCCTGGTGAAAGAGGGATTCGAGCCCCAGCAAAACTACAGTCGAGAGGGATGCGAGCCCGACGTGGAGGAAAAGGTGCGGGCGGCGGCCCAGCACTTCCGGTCCTTGGGTGTTCCAGTCGACGAGGTCTCGATCCCGATCTATGGCCAGAGCGCGGCGATATGGATGGGCTTCGCGATGGAGGGTTACCTCAACGCCATGCTGAAGGGGAACGCGGTCGGACGTAACCGCGGTGGCCTGTACGTGACCAGCTTGAACGACGTAGCCGCAGGCTGGAAACAGCACAGCAACGAGTTCCCGCCCAACGTGAAACTCGGAATGCTCCTGGGCCAGTACATAGACCGCCACTACAGCGGCCACTATTACTGCAAGGCCATGAACCTCTCACGGAAGTTGCGCAAGGCATTTGACGAGGTCTTGGCGGAATACGACCTCCTCATGATTCCCACCCTCTACAGAAAGCCGCGGCCGCTGCCTCCTGCCGACGCGCCGCTGGATGTGTTGATCGCGCACGGCTACGAAGGCGTCGAAAATACCGCAGCCAACGACCTCTCGCATCATCCCGCGCTGTCGGCGCCCTGCGGCACCATCGATGGGCTGCCCATCGGCATGACGCTGACCGCCAAGCATTTCGACGAGGCGAGCATCTACCGCGCTGCGTACGCGTTCGAGCAGTCCGGCGACTGGCAGGAGATGTAGCGGCCGGCGCCACGGCGTTCGTTAGTAGGCGGTAGACGCGCCAAAAGGATTGGACGGGCCGCCGTAGCGGCCATAGCAACGGGAGGTTCGAAGGCGCGCGTGACCTACTCCGCGGCCGAAATGCCGCTTGTTGGCTTAACAGCCCGTTGATTAAGTGGCTTTTTCCGGCTCTCACTCCCAGATGAGGAATGCGGCGGCGAAAGCCGTCTGGCCGCTTTGCGAGCCCCCCCCGTGCCACCAGCATGGCCCCGGTGGGCGTGAGCAGAACGAAAATACCGCCATATCCGCCCGCCACGGCCTCCCGCGGGGTGCCGGCGCCGATGAGCTGGCGCATCAGTAACGATAGATTGTGGCCGGCGACGTGGAGCAGGTATCGCTTGTGCACATTCTCTCGCCCGCGCAGCCAGGTTCGTCGCATTCCGCCACGATCGAGGTTGTGGGCAAAGCAGCGCTCGACGATCTCGGCGCGCAGCTTGAAGGCCTCGCGGGCGACCCCGGACTTGAGCCGCGCACGGTTATTGGTGACCGCGCGCCGCGCCGCCTCATCACCGTGCCAGCGCGAAAAGCCGGTCTGCTTGGGCGCCGCGATCCGGGTCTTCCAGGGACTGTCGTTCAGAGCCCTCAAGACCGCCCGTGAGTGATAACCTTTGTCGGCGACGCATTCGGCCGGGTCCTCCGATGTCGGTGCCGCATCCACCGCATCGAGGTTTGCCTCGGCCTTCGCCAGGGTCTTGGAAAGCGTCGTGGTGTCGCCCTCATCGGCCGGGTGCAGCTCGGCCGCCACCACCGCGCCGGTGTCCAGATCCACCGCGTGCTCGGGCTTGTAGGCCAGATGCGTCGTGCCGTCCTTCATCTTGGTGATCTTGGCCTCGGGGTCGCTCTTCGAAACCCAATCCGTGTTGGAAAGCTTCTTGCCCTTGCGCTTCCGGTCCAGACGCGCCAGGTCCTCGGCCGTGGGTGTCTCGACCCCGCTTTCCCGGGCCAGACGCTCCAGCATCTCCCGGTAGCCTTCGCCGTTGTCGCGCCGCACGATGTTCCGCAGCGCCGCGTTGGCCTCCATGGTCGAGGCATCGACGCCGATGCGCTCGCCCTTAATCAGCCCCGCCTCGGCGATCAGCACCAGAACCCAGTCGAAGACCGCCGCGTGGACTTCATGGGGCAGGCGCGTGCGGCTCCGTGACAGCCAGGAATGGTCCGGTACCCGATCACGGCTCCCCAGTCGCAGGAACGCCCGCAGCGAAAGCGAGTCCGAGCAGCGCCACTCCAGACCGCGCTCGCTGTCGATGCCCTCAAAGTAGCCCACCAGGTGCATCCGGGAATAGCGCCCGGGCGGCACCGAGGGCGCGCCCATCCGGGCCGCGTAATAAGGCCGGCAGCTCGCCTCGGCAAAGGCGTCGAAGCCGCCCTCGATCAGCACCGACTGCAAGCGGTCATAAAACACATGACCCGGAGAGCGCGGCATCTCCGACCAGCTCACCATCAGGTCCCCCTGACCATCCTTCTGCCGTCCCATCGCCATCGGCAAATCCCCCTGCAAATCAGGGAACCAGAGAATCAGACGGCGCCGACTTAATCAACGGGCTGTTAATAGAGGCCCCTCCTGGCGAACTCGACGAGCTTTCGCCAATGACCCAAACCGGACGTCAGCGGCGGATCCGAACCATCGTTACAAACCGCGACCTCGGCAACCACTCAGCGGCCGTTACAAACCGCGACCTCGGCAACCACTCAGCGGCGCAATTTTGGCCCGTTCTTCCCTTCCGCTGTGGAAGCTTAAGTTGTTCCTTGGCTTTAAGTGGCGATCATCTTGCTCCGTACCAGGAGGACGCCTACTATGCGATCGAGACCGTCGGGCATCGTTGTGACGGGCGAGCCGGACAAGCTCGCCGGATGTCGCGCTGGCAGTGGATGAGACGATGCAGGATTTCAATCAGATTCTCACCTGGCGACTGAGGACAGCCGGGTGCCCTACCGGGTATTCACCGACCAGGACATCTTCGAGGCGGAGCAGGAGCGCATTAGGTAAAGGGCCCGTGAGGAGCTATCTTGGTTGCAAGAATTTGGGGATTGTCCGGGCAGCGTCGATTTAAGAATTGGTCCCGCCCCGCGGGGCCAAAAGCGCAGGGAGGATCACATGACACTCAGGCGTCCGACTACTTCGCAGATCCGGGAGGCCGCCGAAGATCTCGGCATGGAGCTGAGCGAAGCGGAGATAGAGACCTTTGCCGGCATGGCTCAAGGCGCGCTTGATGCCTTCGACCTTCTCGATCTCATGCCGGACTACCTGCCGCCGGTCAAATACCCGCGCACGCCCGGCTACCGTCCGGAGGGCGAAGAGAATAAATATGGCGCCTGGTATGTGAAGACCAGCATCAAGGGCCACGAAGGCGGCAAGCTCGCCGGCAAGAAAATCGCCATCAAGGACGCGGTCTGTGTTGCCGGCGTGCCGTTGATGGACGGAGCTTCTGCGCTCGAAGGTTACGTACCCGACGTCGACGCCACCGTCGTCACGCGCATCCTCGATGCCGGCGGGGAGATCGCTGGCAAGGCCGTTTGCGAGTACTTCTCCTACGCAGGCACCAGCTACACACCATCCACCGGAGTCGTGCACAACCCGCGCAAATATGGCTACTCCGCGGGTGGCTCTTCGTCGGGCTCCGCCGCCCTCGTCGCAGCCGGCGAGGTGGACATGGCGATCGGCGTCGACGCGGCGGGCTCGACCCGCATTCCCGCCGCGGTGTGTGGGGTTTACGGCATGAAACAGACGTGGGGTCTCGTGCCGTTCTCGGGGGTCGTTACGGCCGAATTCAACTCCGAGCACGTCAATCCGATGTCGGCGACCGTGGCCGACAATGCCCTCCTTCTCGAAGTGATCGCGGGTGATGACGGAATGGACCTCCGGTCGCGCGCGGTACCTGTGTCCAACTACACCGAGGCCCTGAAGGAGAGCGCCGGCGGCCTCAGGATCGCCCTGGTGGAGGAGGGGTTTGCACCTCAGCAGAATTACAGCAAACGGACGTATGCGACGGGTGAAGGGGGATGCGATCCCGAGGTCGCGGACAAGGTGCGGGCGGCGGCCCAGCATTTCCGTTCCTTGGGCGCCCAAGTCGACGACGTCTCGATCCCGATGCACGCTCAGAGCGCGGCGCTCTGGGTGGGCTTCGCGATGGAGGCTTACTTCAACGCCATGCTGAAGGGAAACGGGGTCGGACGTAACCGCGCTGGCCTGTACGTGACCAGCATGAACGATGCGTTCGCGGGCTGGAAACAGCACAGCAACGAGTTCCCGCCCGGGGTGAAGCTCGGCATGCTGATGGGCCAGTACATAGACCGCCACTACAGTGGCCATTATTACTGCAAGGCCATGAACCTCACACGGAAGTTGCGCGCGGCCTACGATGACGTCCTGGCAGACTACGACATCCTTATGATGCCGACCGTTTTCAGGAAGGCGCAGCCCCTGCCTCCGCTCGACGCGCCGCTGGAGGTGTTGGTCGCGAGCGGCTTCGAGGGCGTCGACAACGTCGCGGCCTTCGACCTCTCGCATCATCCGGCGATGTCGGCGCCCTGCGGCGCTATCGATGGCCTGCCGGTGGGCATGATGCTAATCGCCAAGCACTTCGACGAGGCGAGCATCTACCGGGCGGCACACGCGTTTGAGCAGTCGGGCGACTGGCAGAAGATGTAGCGGCTGGCGCCACGGCGTTCGTTAGTAGGCGTAACTGTGCTAAAAGGATTGAACGGCCCGCCGTAGCGGCCTTAGCAAAGGGAGGAAACCTTATGACAGCAGTGCGAATGCTCGCGTTCGGGATACTGGGGATCGTCGTGGCGATTGCTCTCGCCCTCCCCGCCCCCGCCGCGGCGGGCGAAACGTGGACGATCGACGTCTTCAACACCGACCCGCCGTTCGACTTTGAACAGAAAAAGCTCATTCCGTCGACCTACACCTCTTTCGATCCAGACCAGCTCAGCAAGAAGTGGTTCGTGTGCTTGCTCCTGCCGCACGCCAGCAACGACTACTGGGTCGCTTGGCTCTATGGAGCGATCGAGGAGGCCAAGCGCACCGGCATCAAGCTCAATATTCTCTCCGCCGGCGGCTACCAGTACGTGCCGAAGCAGCTCTCCCAGCTGGAAGACTGCGTGACGCTGGGCGCGGATGCGATTGTGGTCGTCGCCACTTCGACCACGGGCCTTAACTCAGCCATCGAGGCCGCAGTGGATAAAGGCGTCGTGATTATCGACTCGGGCAACGGGACCACGTCCAAGGCACCTCAGGGGCGGAGCATCGTCTCCTTCGAAAAAGTGGGGTACCAAGTCGCCCAGTACCTGGTGAGAAAGCACCCCAAGGGTTCGGGCAAGGTCAAGCTGCTCTATCTCGGAGGCCCTCCGGGTGCGACCTACATCGAGTTCCTGCACAAGGGCTTTCTTGCCGGTGTCGAGGGCTCCGAAATCGAAATCGTCGCAGAGCTGTTCGGCCCCCCCGACAAATCCTCACAGATGAAGCTCGTCGAGGACGGCCTCGTGACCTATCCCGACGTCCAATACATCTGCTGCTGCACGGTAGCCGTCGAGGGCGCGATGGAAATCTTCCAAGAAAAGCGGCTCATGGACATCGAATTGGTTGGCGCATTCGCGACCCCCGTCGTCGAGGATGCGATGAAGAAGGGTGAGGTCTTGGCCATGGCCAGCGACCGCGCCGTCTATTGGGCACGCATGTCGATCGACATGGCGGTTCAGCTCCTCGAGGGGCGGGACATTTATCCCGACACCGCTCCGGCACCCTTCGTGATCGATGCCGCGAGCGTCCACACTTACGACCGCACGACCACGTTAGCGCCCAAGGGTTGGGACGTCATTTGGAAGGTCGATTAACGCTGCGGGGACCGGCCGAACGTATCGGCTGACCCCTACAACGCCGCTTCCCGGCCAGGCTCCTTCGCGGGAGCCTGGCCGGCCTACGTTGAGGCCCATGCCGACGCTGCCCTAATACCCGTTTTGGCCTTGGCGCGACGGGCCGCGTCCAGGATGGGCCGGGGAGTATTCTATGCTGTTCCTTGTAGGGACAAGGACCAAGGCGTGCTCGTTTCTCCGAGATAGAACCGAAAGCCGCCCACTCATGTCGAAGCGCGCCCCGCCCATGACGATCGCAACGAACACTTGGATTCTGGCGGCACTGCTGTGCCTGGCGCTATGGCACGCCGCAGCGCATGCCCAGTCCCCGGAGCTCATGGCTGCGCATGACCGGTACTCGGAGCTGTATGCCCAGAGCCGCTACCAGGAGGCTCTTCCTTTCGCCGAGAAAGCCCTGCGGCTCGGCGAGCTTGAGCTCGGCCCCGACCACCCGACCATCGCCGGCATCGTCGGCAACCTGGCGCTGCTCTACGAGGCCCAGGGCAAGTACGTCGAGGCCGAGCCGCTCTCGAAACGCGCCCTGGCCATCCTGAAGAAGGCCCTCGGGGCGGACCATCCTCAAGTGGCCGCGGGCCTCAACAACCTGGGGGGGCTCTACCGGCTCCAGGGCCGGTACGCCGAGGCCGAGCCACTCTTCAAGCGGGCCCTGGTAATCTATGAGAAGGCCCTGGGGCCCCACCATCCGGGCGTTGCCGAGAGCCTCAATAACCTGGGGGAGCTCTACCGGCTTCAGGGCAAGTACGCCGAGGCCGAGCCGCTCCAGAAGCGGGCCCTGGCCATCGTGGAGCAGGCCGTGGGGCCGGACCACCACCACGTGGCCCACTTCCTCAACAACCTGGCGGTGCTCTACAACGCCCAGGATAGGTACGCCGAGGCCGAGCCGCTCTTGGAACGGGCCCTGGCCATCATGGAGAAGAGCTCGGGGCCGAACCACCACCACGTGGCCGCAAGCCTCAACAACCTAGGCCTCATCTACAATGCCCAGGGTCGCTATGAAGAAGCTGAGCCGCTCTTCAAGCGGGCTCTGGCGATCAGGGAAAAGACACTCGGTCCGGAGCATCCGCTCGTGGCCACGGTGCTGGAGAATTACGCCGCCCTGCTGCACAAGAGCGGACGTAGTAGGAACGCCACAGAGATGGAAGCCCGCGCCGAATCGATCCGGGCCAAGCAGACTTGTCCCGCATGTGGGCGGTGACGCTAACGGGCGCGCCCAACGGCTGGGAGCCGATCTGGAAGGTCAACTGACGGCTCAAGTCCGAGCAGCACGCGCGCTCGGACCTTAGAACTCAACCGGCGCGCGCCCTCGACGGTCTTGGGGGTCGCGCCGGTTTTCTTTGGCGTCGTCCGCCGCGTTCCGTCCGCTACATCTTTTGCCAGTCACCCAGTTTCTCGAAGGCGTGGGCGGTGCGGTAGATCGTGTATTCATCGAAATGCCGGCCCCACTAGGCTCAGGCCGATGGGCAGGCCGTTGACTTTGCCGCACGGCACCGTCATGACAGGATATTTGCTCAGGTTGAACGGCATGGTGTCCTGGCAGCCGTCGAAGGCGCGAACGACGAATCGAAATTTCGCCTCTTGACCGTGACGCGAGGTGGGTATCTCTGATCAGCCTAGTCCGTGTCTGTCAAGATCGCGAACGTCAACCGCAGAGTGCTCGCACCTCCGCAACTGACCCAAAGTAGATATTTGGCGCAAGCCCCGCTTCAGCGGGGCTTTTCTTGGCGAACTCAAACCATTCCGAATTGCGAAATTCAGTGTGATTAAAAGTGCACCAAGAGCTATAGTCGCATAGCAAGCTTCCTACTGGGGTTTGTTACTTGGCGGCCGTCTGAGTCTGGGCGGCCGCTTTTTTTGCGCGCCGTGTCCTCAGTTGATCAGTTACACAGCTACGGCCGAAGAAAATGAGCGGCCTGTAAAGGCAGAAGGGCACATAGCTATCTTGCCCCGCGCATCAGTCAGAAGATTAGGCCCGTCAGCATTCATTCAACCGTCGCCGGCGAAAGAATCGCGGGGTGGATCTGAGTCTAAGTGGTCTCACGACTGTCCGCTTATGGCTATAAGCGGAATTGACTGATTGAGCCGCGCCGGGTTTGGCGGAGGCTCCAACTCTTGAGAAAGTGGAGCCATTATGAGCAAGACAAGGAATAGGTTTTCTTCTGAGGTTCGCGCCCGTGCGGTGCGGATGGTTCTGGATCACGAGGACGAACACGCCTCGCGTTGGGCGGCTGTTTCCTCGATAGCTTGGAAGATCGGCTGCACGGCGCAGATGCTCAATGAGTGGGTGAAGAGGTTCGAGCGCGTCAGCGGCGTGCGCGACGGCGTCCCCAGCGAGGCCGCCGAGCGGTTGAAAGCCCTGGAGCAGGAGAGCCGCGACCTCCGGCAGGTCAACGAGATCCTGCGCAAGGCGAGCGCCTATTTTGCCCAGGCGGAGCTCGACCGCCGGTTCAAGCCCATGATCCCGTTCATCGACGATCACCGCGAGGCGCACGGGGTCGAGCCGATCTGCAAGGTGCTGCCGATCGCCCCATCGAGCTACTACGACCATGTGGCCAGGCGGCGCGATCCGGCCAGGCTGTCGGCACAGGCGAAGCGGGATATGGCTCTCAAGGTCGAGGTCCGACGCGTCTTCGAAGAGAACTTCCGTATCTACGGCGTGCGCAAGGTGTGGCGGTAATTGCAGCGGGAAGGCTTCGATGTCCCTCGCTGCACTGTTGAGCGGCTGACGCGGGAGATGGGCTTGCAAGGGGTGATTCGCGGCAAGCCGATCCGCACGACAGTCAGCGACAAGGCCGCGCCTTGCCCGCTCGACAAGGTCAATCGCCAGTTCCACGCTCCGGCACCGAATAGGCTATGGGTCTCGGACTCTACCTACGTGGCCACTTGGGCTGGCTTCGTCTATGTCGCCTTTGTCATTGACGCCTATGCCCGCCGCATCGTCGGCTGGCGGGTGAGCCGGACAGCCCATGCCGGCTTTGTTCTCGATGCCCTGGAACAAGCACTTCATGCGCGGCGACCCGTCCATCGCGGTGGGCTGATCCATCACAGCGATAGAGGCAGCCAAGGCGAGTTCAATCGGTCGTCGCAACACTCTGGCATAGGAGGTTGCTATGACGGTACGCAGACGGCGGTCGGATCAGTCTGGACGGAGCAAGTTGCATTCGCCAGGTCGACCGAACTCGGCACGGCGTGAGGAGCTTGTTCGGTTCTGGGCAGCGATTGCGACGGGGCGTTCGAGCGAGGACGCGGCCCGAGATGCCGGTGTATCCCCTCCGGTAGGCTCGAGGTGGTTCCGGAGGTCGGGCGGCATGCCACCATCACATTTATCGCAATCGGCCAAGCCGCTGTCAGGACGTTACCTGTCTTTCGAGGAACGTGAGGAGATTGCTCTTCTGCGCGCTCAGGGAAGAGGCATACGTCATATTGCTTGCCGGCTGGAGCGAGCACCGTCGACGATCTCCCGCGAGGTGCGGCGCAACGCGGCGACCCGAAGCGGTGGCCTGGACTACCGAGCAACGACGGCGCAGTGGCATGCTGATCGATCCGCCAAAAGGCCGAAGCCAGCCAAGCTGGCAACGAATGAGGCGCTGCGGCGCTATGTGCAGGATCGGCTTGCGGGTCGGATCTCGGCACCGGATGGAACGGTGATCGAGGGGCCACGCGTCGTCTGGAACGGTCGTCGGCATGGGCCGCGGCAGCGCAGGCGATGGGCCAGGGCCTGGAGTCCTGAGCAGATCGCGCACCGTCTTCGGATCGACTATCCTGGGGACGGGCCCGAGGATCAAGCGATGCGGATCAGTCATGAGGCGATCTATCAGGCGCTCTACGTACAGGGCCGCGGCGCACTCCGTCGTGAGCTGACCGCCTGCCTTCGCACGGGAAGGGCACTGCGCGTGCCTCGGGCACGTAGCCGCCGGCGGGGCAAATCCTTCGTCACGCCTGAGATCATGATCAGTGAACGATCGGCGGAAGCAGCTGATCGGGCCGTACCCGTACACTGGGAAGGTGACCTGATCATCGGCTTGGGCAGATCGGCGATCGGCACTCTGGTGGAACGCACCACGCGGTTCACAATGCTGCTGCATCTTCCCCGAATGGAAGGCCACGGCACCGTCCCGCGCGTGAAGAACGGGCCTGCGCTTGCCAGTCATGGGGCTGAAACGGTTCGCGATGCCATCGCCCGGACGATCACGACATTGCCAGCGCACCTTCGCCGCTCGCTGACCTGGGACCAGGGAGCAGAGATGGCCAGGCATGCGGATCTGCGGATCGCAACCGGCCTTCCCGTCTACTTCTGCGAACCGCACAGCCCTTGGCAACGCGGAACGAACGAGAACACTAATGGACTGCTTCGACAGTACTTCCCGAAAGGAACCGATCTGAGCGCACACAGTTCGGACGTACTCAAGGTTGTTGCTGACGCGCTCAATACACGGCCCCGCAAGACCCTCGGATGGAGAACTCCCGCCGAAGCTCTGGACCAGTGCTTGCAGGCCAGTCAAACTGAACGTGTTGCGACGACCGGTTGAACCCGCCCAATATGTCTCGATCAAATATACCCAGCGCCTGGCGGAAGCTGGCATCGAACCCTCGGTGGGCAGCGTCAGCGACTCTTGTGACAATGCTCTGGCCGAGACCATCAATGGTCTTTACAAAGCCGAGGTCATTCACCGTGTCTGACATCAGCGCCTTTGGGACAAATTGAGGTAATTGCATAACGGAGGATTTCTGGCCCATCGTAGTGACCGAAGGGAACGAAGATGAGACAGAAATCAATGAGCAAGAACGACCCGGCGGAGAGAACGGTTCGGGGCGCACCGTATCACCCGCAAACCCAGGGTAAGATCGAGCGCTGGCATCAAACGCTGAAGAACCGGATCCTGCTCGAAAATTATTACCTATCCGGCAATCTCAAAAACAAGATCAGCGCCTTCGTCGATCACTACAGCAACCAACGCTCCCACGAGAGCATCGGCAACGTAACTCCAGCCGACGCCTACTTTGGACGCCACACCGCCATCATCGAAAAGAGAAAAAGGATCAAAGGTCGTGTCCCACAGCGTGGTGTAGGAGCTCTGGTTGCCTCTGGTAGCTGTGGATAAGCAGCCCGCCGCCGCGACCGCCGAGAGTCTGGCGGCGGCGGGCTGCTTATCCACAGCGGAGGCCATCGCGGTACCGGTTTAGGGTTGGGCTTGCAGAGTCCACCCGACCGGAGGAGAACCACGATGACCGCCAACGACATGATGACGCTGCGCGCGCTGTTGGAAAAGAGTTCTGACGCCGACCTTTTGCGCGAGATGATCGGCTTCACGGCCGAGCGGCTGATGGCCGTGGAGGTTGAGGGCCTGACCGGCGCCGCTCACGGCGAGCGCTCGCCGGATCGGCTCACCCACCGCAACGACTACCGCGAGCGGAGCTGGGAGACCCGGGCCGGCACGGTGGAGCTGAAGATCCCGAAGCTGAGGAAGGGGAGCTACTTCCCCGGCTTTCTGGAGCCGCGGCGGATGGCCGAGAAGGCGCTGACGGCGGTGGTCCAGGAGGCCTACATCCAGGGCGTGTCGACCCGCTCGGTCGACGACCTGGTGCAGGCCATGGGCATGTCCGGCATCTCCAAGAGCCAGGTCTCCAGGCTGTGCGGCAGATCGACGACAAGATCCAGAGCTTCCTCGACCGGCCGCTGGAGGGTGACTGACCCTATCTCTGGCTGGATGCGACATATCTGAAGGTGCGCCAGGCCGGGCGCATCGTATCGGTCGCGGTGACGGGGAGTATCCGGAATCTTGTGTTTTGGGCCTGTCTGCCGTCAGCGCCTTTGGGACAAATTGAGGTAATTGCATGATGGAGGATTTCTGGCTCATCGTAGTGACCGAAGGGAACGAAGATGAGACAGAAATCAATGAGCAAGAACGACCCGGCGGATGGAACGGTTCGGGATATTCGCCGCAAGACACGCAAGCAGTATACGGCTGAGGAGAAGACCCGGATCGTGGTGTCGGGCCTGCGCGGCGAGGAGAGCATCGCCGCCTTGTGCCGCCGCGAGGGCATCGCCGAGGGTCTGTATTACAGCTGGTCGAAAGAGTTTTTGGAAGCGGGCAAGAAGCGGCTCGCCGGCGACACCGGGCGCCAAGCGACCTCGGGCGAGGTTAAAGGCCTGCGCCAGGAGATGCGCGACTTGAAGGAGTTGGTCGCCGAACTTTCGCTGGAGAACCGGCTTCTCAAAAAAAACATGATCGGGCATGGGGGAGACGAGGAATGAGGTATCCCGCATCCGAGAAGCTGGAGATCATCCGCCTGGTCGAGCAGTCCCACCTGGGCGTCGGGTCCACTTTGGACAAGCTGGGCATTCCGAAGACCACCTTTTATCGCTGGTACGATCGCTTTCTGGCCTTTGGCGACGCCGGTCTTGAGGATCGCAACAGCAGCCCAGGCCGGGTGTGGAACCGGATCCCGGATGATGTCCGGGGGCAGATCATCGATCTTGCCCTGGAGGAGACGCAACTGTCGCCCCGGGAACTGGCCGTCAGGTTTACGGACACCAGGGGCTACTTTGTCTCGGAAGCCTCGGTTTACCGGCTTCTCAAGGCCCACGACCTGATCACCAGCCCCGCTTTCGTGGTCATCAAGGCAGCCGATGAGTTCCGCGACAAGACCACGGCGCCGAACCAGCTGTGGCAGACCGACTTCACCTATCTCAAGGTCATCGGCTGGGGCTGGTTTTACCTGTCGACCATCCTGGACGACTATTCCCGCTACATCATTGCTTGGAAGCTCTGCACCAACATGACGGCGGACGATGTGACGGCAACACTGAAGTTGGCGCTAGAAGCCTCAGGCTGCAATCGCGCCAATGTCGTCCACAAGCCGAAGCTGCTCAGCGACAACGGCTCGTCCTATATCTCCGGCGATCTGGCTGAATGGCTCGAGGACCACGGTATGGATCACGTTCGGGGCGCACCGTATCACCCGCAAACCCAGGGCAAGATCGAGCGCTGGCATCAAACGCTGAAGAACCGGATCCTGCTTGAAAATTATTATCTACCCGGCGATCTCGAAAACCAGATCAGCGCCTTCGTCGATCACTACAACAACCAACGCTACCACGAGAGCATCGGCAACGTAACTCCAGCCGACGCCTACTTTGGACGCCACACCGCCATCATCGAAAAGAGAAAAAAAGATCAAAAAACTGACCACCCAAAACCGCCGCTTGAACCATCAAAGCCAAGCGGCTTAACATCAAACAAAGATGAGCCAGATCCTCCCTATGAAACACGCTCAACAGTCCCATTTGTTTTGATGACGGACAGTTGCTCGTGTTGTCCTCCGAGCTCCCGGGCCTGAATGAGGGAGCGCTCATTGCCTCGGACGAGCCAATCCACCTCCCTCAGGGGAGTGGTCTCACTCTGATGGCCGAGGACGGCGCCGTGATCAAATTGGTGGGGCCCTATGACGGTGTTCCGGCGCCCGCCCAACAACGTGAAGGCGATCGCAGCCTACTGACTGCGATCGCAGGTTTGATGACCGGCCCGCAAGAGAAATCATCCACCGCGACCGGCGTCATCAGAAGTCCGGGCGCGGATGACCAACCCGCGTCGCCCTGGCTCATCGATACGAGCCACGTGGCCATGTTTGTGTTCGGGCGGGGGAGCCGGCCACTTTGTGGCGCCGCGATGAAAACGGGGCGACCACCCTCACGATCGCGCCCAATTGAGGCGGCCCAAGCGCGGCTCTCGAATGGGCACAAGGCGCCGCCCACATCGATTGGCCACGTAGCGTGCCTCTCGAAGACGGCGCCCGTTACCGGCTGAAGTTCAAGGGTGTCCTGATTGCCCGCGAACTTAGCGTTCACATTGTGCCGAGCCAGTTTTCGACCGAGGCCCACCAAATCGCGTGGATGGCCACGCAGGGTTGCACGTATCAAGCAAGGCTCCTGCTCCGCCGTCTGCGGTGAGTGGTCGTCCTCGCCCCGGTCATCGGTGATGGACAAGGCGCTGATGTGCTCGAGCTGGGCCTCGAATGTGCCGAAGGTTGCGACATCATAGGCCGTGATCTTGACCTTGGCCTATTGCCCGGGGTGCAGGAAGGCGATGTCGGTGGGCTTGGTGCGCGCCTCTACCAGAAGGGTGTCGTCGAGAGGGACGATCTCGACCAGACCAGGCCCGGCTGGACGACGACGCTGCGTACAAATGTGGGCCTGTAGAAGCGTTAGCAGCCCGTTGATTAAGCCGGCGCCGTCTGATTCTCTGGTTCCCTGATTTGCAGGGGGATTTACCGATGGCGATGGGACGGCAGAAGGATGGTCAGGGGGACCTGATGGTGAGCTGGTCGGAGATGCCGCGCTCTCCGGGTCATGTGTTTTATGACCGCTTGCAGTCGGTGCTGATCGAGGGCGGCTTCGACGCCTTTGCCGAGGCGAGCTGCCGGCCTTATTACGCGGTCCGGATGGGCGCGCCCTCGGTGCCGCCCGGGCGCTATTTCCGGATGCACCTGGTGGGCTACTTTGAGGGCATCGACAGCGAGCGCGGTCTGGAGTGGCGCTGCTCGGACTCGCTTTCGCTGCGGGCGTTCCTGCGACTGGGGAGCCGTGATCGGGTACCGGACCATTCCTGGCTGTCACGGAGCCGCACGCGCCTGCCCCATGAAGTCCACGCGGCGGTCTTCGACTGGGTTCTGGTGCTGATCGCCGAGGCGGGGCTGATCAAGGGCGAGCGCATCGGCGTCGATGCCTCGACCATGGAGGCCAACGCGGCGCTGCGGAACATCGTGCGGCGTGACAACGGCGAAGGCTACCGGGAGATGCTGGAGCGCCTGGCCCGGGAAAGCGGGGTCGAGACACCCACGGCCGAGGACCTGGCGCGTCTGGACCGGAAGCGCAAGGGCAAGAAGCTTTCCAACACGGATTGGGTTTCGAAGAGCGACCCCGAGGCCAAGATCGCCAAGATGAAGGACGGCACGACGCATCTGGCCTACAAGCCCGAGCACGCGGTGGATCTGGACACCGGCGCGGTGGTGGCGGCCGAGCTGCACCCGGCCGATGAGGGCGACACCACGACGCTTTCCAAGACCCTGGCGAAGGCCGAGGCAAACCTCGAGGCGGTGGATGCGGCACCGACATCGGAGGACCCGGCCGAATGCGTCGCCGACAAAGGTTATCACTCACGGGCGGTCTTGAGGGCTCTGAACGACAGTCCCTGGAAGACCCGGATCGCGGCGCCCAAGCAGACCGGCTTTTCGCGCTGGCACGGTGATGAGGCGGCGCGGCGCGCGGTCACCAATAACCGTGCGCGGCTCAAGTCCGGGGTCGCCCGCGAGGCCTTCAAGCTGCGCGCCGAGATCGTCGAGCGCTGCTTTGCCCACAACCTCGATCGTGGCGGCATGCGACGAACCTGGCTGCGCGGGCGAGAGAATGTGCACAAGCGATACCTGCTCCACGTCGCCGGCCACAATCTATCGTTACTGATGCGCCAGCTCATCGGCGCCGGCACCCCGCGGGAGGCCGTGGCGGGCGGATATGGCGGTATTTTCGTTCTGCTCACGCCCACCGGGGCCATGCTGGTGGCACGGGGGGGCTCGCAAAGCGGCCAGACGGCTTTCGCCGCCGCATTCCTCATCTGGGAGTGAGAGCCGGAAAAAGCCACTTAATCAACGGGCTGTTAAGAGCGTTGCGCTCTACGCGGCTCCCGGCGGGTAGGGCCGGGACGTTCAGGCTGCCACGGTGGGCAGCGTGATGGGGACACCATCGCTCAGCGGAGCGATTGATTCCAGCGTCATGTATCTCCTTGAGACGGCCCACTCATCGTTCTGCTCGAGAAGGATAGCGCCGACGAGCCGTGTGATGGCGGCTTCGTTGGGAAAGATACCGACGACGTTGGTGCGGCGCTTGACCTCGGCATGGAGCCGTTCGATCGGGTTTGTGGAGTGCAATTTCTGGCGGTGCTCCTTGGGGAAAGTCATGTAGGCGAGGACGTCGTGCTCGGCTTCGTCCATGAGAACTGCCAGCTTGGGCACCTTGGGCCTGAGCTGGTAGGCGACCTGACGCCACTGGGCCTTCGCGCTGTCGGCGTCCTCCTGGGCGAAGGCGGTGGCGACGAAGGCGGAGACGACGCGCCGGCCCTGGCGGCCGGCATGGGCCAGCAGGTTGCGGGCGAAGTGCACGCGGCAGCGCTGCCATGTGGCGCCGAGGATCCGGCTCGCGGCGGCCTTCAGGCCCTTGTGGTCGTCGGAGATCACCAGCTTCACGCCGCGCAGCCCGCGCCGGGCCAGCGAGCGCAGGAACTCGGTCCAGAAGGTCTCGGCCTCCGACGCGCCGATCGCCACGCCCAGGACCTCGCGGCGGCCTTGGTCCTTGACGGCCACAGCCACGGTCACCGCGACCGAGACGATGCGTCCGGTCTGGCGCACCTTCACGTAGGTGGCGTCGAGCCACAGATAGGGCCAGTCGCCCTCCAGCGGTCGATCGAGGAAGCCGTTGACCTTATCGTCGATCTCGCCGCACAGCCTGGAGACCTGGCTCTTGGAGGCGCCCGACATCCCCATCGCCTGAACCAGATCGTCGACCGAGCGGGTCGACACCCCCTGGATGTAGGCCTCCTGGATCACCGCAGCCAGCGCCTTCTCGGCCATCCGCCGCGGCTCCAGGAAGCCCGGGAAGTAGCTTCCCTTCCTCAGCTTCGGGATCTTCAGCTCCACCGTGCCGGCCCGCGTCTCCCAGGACCGGTCGCGGTAGCCGTTGCGATGGGTGATACGATCCGCCGAGCGCTCGCCGTGCCCGGCGCCGGTCAGGCCCTCAACCTCCAGTGCCATCAGCCGCTCGGCCGTGAAGCCGATCATCTCGCGAAGCAGATCGGCATCGGAGCTCTTCTCCAAAAGCGCGCGCAGGGTCATCATGTCCTGGGTCATCGTGGTTCTCCTTCGGGTCAGGTTGGTTTGCACTAGCCCAACCCTAAACCGGAACCGCGATGGCCTCCGCTGTGGATAGCCGGCTTGCCTACGCCAGACTCTCGGCGGTCGCTACGGCAAGCCGCCTACCCACAGCTAACAGAGGCTCCAACAACTCCTACACCACGTCCTGGGACACGACCCGATGGCGGACGGTAGCGAAGACGCTTTCGATTGGATTGGTCGTCCTGATATGCCGCCAGTGCTCGGCCGGGAAGTCGTAGAAGGCCAGCAAGGCGTCGCGGTCCTTTGTCAAGCAGGCGACGGCTTGGGGGTATTTGGCGTCGTACTTGGCGGCGAAAGTATTCATCGGCTCTGGATTGATCTTTCCTTCCCGGATGGGGCAGCGCAAGCCGTTGAGTCATGTAGCGATGATGGCTTTCCTGAAAAGGAGCGCTCTTGCCGAGCGTACTACCGTTCTCGGGCTCTGGGGCACCTTCAGAACCCCGGGGTAGCGAGCGCACCGAGGCCGAGCACAACGTCTACGAAACGAGTCTCGGTCACCGCCCGCAACGCCAGAGGTTGTTCTGCAGCCTGCCAGGGAGCCCGCCGTCGCGTCAGCCCGGCCGGCAGTGTCTATTGAGACTATGTGTCGGCCGGCACCGAAGTTCGACCGATACGTTGGCCGGGAAGTCAGAGCGGTCTATCTGGCTCAACTCGAAGCGGTCTCGGAATGGGTTTCGATCACTAGCGCGAAGCTCGGATGTCGCGATCCGGATGATGACAAGCTGCTCGAGACGGCGCTGATGGGAGAGGCGGATTATCTGGTTACGGGCGATCGGGACCTCCTGGAGATGTCTCCGTTTAACGATATTCCGATTTTGACACCGGCGGGGTTTTTGGATCTTCGGACCGGCGGATAAAGGCCATTCCGATCTGAGGGTCTCGGATGCTGTGCTATTCCGCTGCGTCGAGGTCTCGGTCGATGCTGTCTCCGATGCGCGCGGCAGAAGCCTTGACGGTGTCGCGGGCAAGATGGGCGTAACGGGCGGTTGTCTGGACCTGCGTGTGTCCCAGCAATTTGCCGATCATGGGCAAGCCCTCGCCGAGCGCCAACGCGCGGGAAGCGAACTGGTCACGTAGATCGTGCCGTCGGCGGCGACATCGACGCCCTCGGGCTTGCCAAAGCACCGCTGACCTCACCAACGAAGACGCCCGAGGCGCCATCCACGTCGTAGATCGCAATGCGATGATTGTGGGTGTCGGCGACCAGCAGGGCCCCTGCCGGTCGAACGCCATGTCGTGCGGGCCGGACAGTCGATCCGCACCGAACGCACCGAGCGTGACCAACGTGGTCGCATCCAGTACCTTGATGCTGTCGCTACCGACGTCGGCGACGTAGAGAAATGCGCCGTCCGGCAACAGCACCACATCGTGAGGACGCGAGAAGTCGCGATTGGATTCCGCGACGATCGTGCCAACCACCTGTGCCGCCGATACGCCGGAAAGCAGACAGATCGCACCCGCCAGCACGAAGCCTAGTGGTAACCTCATGCCGGCCTCCCGCGTATCCACCGACGGCCGATGATAACCGACTCCCCGATCTAGGAGGACGCTTCTCCACCGATTGCCCCCACCGCGCCGAACGACCGCCGCTCAGCCCGCGCCACGGCAGCGGCAACAGTCTGTCGCTCAACGGGTCGCCCGCCACGCGGCGCGACTGCCCGACGGGTCACGCATCCGTCCTACCCACCGCTTTCAGTAGGAGTGCCGCGCAACCATGGACCTGCGCAACATCGCCATCATCGCCCATGTCGATCACGGCAAGACGACCCTGGTCGACGCCCTGCTGCGCCAGAGCGGCACGGTGCGGGCGAACCAGCCGATGCGGGAGCGCGCCCTGGACAGCGGCGAGCTCGAACGCGAGCGTGGCATCACGATCCTGGCCAAGTGCACGGCGATCGACTGGCGCGGCGTGCGCATCAACATCGTCGACACCCCCGGCCACGCGGACTTCGGCGGCGAGGTCGAACGGGTGCTCGGCATGGTCGACGGCGTGCTCCTCCTGGTGGACGCGGCCGAGGGCCCGATGCCCCAGACCAAGTTCGTCGTCGACAAGGCGCTCCGGCTCGGCCTGCGGCCGATCGTGGCGATCAGCAAGATGGATCGCGCGGATACCCGGCCCGAGACCGTGCATGAAGCGGTCTTCGATCTGTTCGACGCCTTGGGAGCGACCGAGGAGCAGCTCGACTTCCCGCTCGTCTACAGCTCGGCGCGCGACGGCTGGGCCTCGCGCGACCCAGCCGTCGCCGGAACCGACATGGCCCCGCTCTTCGAGACCGTCATCGCGCACGTCCCGGCGCCGGCGACGGATCGGGATGCGCCGTTCCGCATGTTGATCAGCCTGCTCGAGGCCGACCCCTTTCTCGGCCGGCTTGTGAGCGGCCGCGTGCTTTCGGGCCGGGTGGAGGCGAACCGGACCGTGACGGTGCTCGGCACCGATGGCGCCGTGGTCGAAGTCGCCCGCCTCACCAAGCTGCTTCGCGCGCGCGGGCTGGAACGAATCGCTGTCGAGCGTGCCGGGGCGGGCGAGATCGTGACGCTCGCCGGCCTCAAGACCGCCTCGGTGACGGACACCGTCGCAGCCTCCGTGAGCTGCGCCCCGATCCCGGCCGAGCCGATCGACCCGCCGACGATCGCGATGGTGTTCTCGATCAACGACTCGCCGCTCGCGGGGCGCGAGGGAACGCAGCTCACCTCGCGCATGATCGGAGCGCGCCTCGCACGCGAAGCCGAGGGCAATGTCGCGATCCAGGTGAACGACATGGCGGAGGACGGCGCTTTCGAGGTCGCCGGCCGCGGCGAGCTGCAGCTCGCGGTGTTGATCGAGACGATGCGCCGCGAGGGCTTCGAGCTGTCGATCGGCCGCCCGCGGGTGCTGATGCGCGAAGACCCGGCGGGCGGCGCGCCGCTCGAGCCCATCGAAGAAATCCAGATAGATGTGGACGAAGCCTTCGTCGGCGATGTGGTGAATGCGTTCGCCGCGCGGCGCGCGGAGCTGATCGAGCTGCGGCCCTCGGGGCGGGACAAGATCCGCGCGCTGTTTCACGGCCCGTCGCGCGGCCTGATCGGCTTCAACGGCGAGCTGCTCACGGTGACCCGGGGCACGGCGATCATGCATCGCATATTTCACGGCTATGCGCCGTTCAAGGGCCCGCTCCCGGGACGGCAGGCCGGCGTGATCATCTCGAGCGCCGAGGGCAGGGCAGTCGCCTACGCGCTCTGGAACCTGGAGCAGCGGGGGACGCTCTTCGTCGAGCCGGGGATGCCCGTCTACGGCGGCATGATCGTGGGCGAGCACACGCGGCCGCAGGACCTCGACGTGAACCCTCTGAAGAGCAAGCAGTTGACCAATGTCCGGGCCGCCGGCAAGGACGATGCCGTGCGCCTGAGCCCGCCGCGGCCGATGCCGCTCGAGATTGCGCTGGCCTATCTGGCGGACGACGAACTGCTCGAAGTGACGCCGGCGTCGATCCGCCTTCGCAAGCGCTTGCTCGACCCTCATGCCCGCCGGCGCGCCGCGCGGGCGCACGCGCGGGCATCCTGATCGCCTCGACGAGTACCGTTTTGCGCTGCTCTCGACAGTGCCCCGGCAGGCGAGCCGAACTGGCGGCTCCTTGCAAAAAGGCGTCCAGGGTCGGCTCGTGCACTAGGTTCAGGTTCTCTTCGGGGCGCGATCAATTTGCGGAATGAAGATCACTGGCCCGTTCGGCGACCGCGACGATGGCCGCGTTGACCGGACCCGTGGTGAGGTTCGGAAGGATCGAACCGTCGACGACATGAAGCCCCGGCACGCCTGCGACAGAAGGGTCGGGACGGGCGACGGCGCTGGAATCCGTTCCCATCCTGCAGGTTCCGATCGGCCAGCGATCCGCCGTCTCTACTCGCACGCTGCCTTGCTCCGCTCGCGGCGGGGGAATGTGCCCGATGGGACAGTCTGGGCGTCGGTCTTGCAACCGATCGTTCCGTCCAGGCACAGCTGCGCCTTCAAGCGCCTCAAGCGGTCAGGTTGTCGATTTCCGCGGTTTCCCATCCGATTCCACGGGGACCGGGACGCTAGCCCTTCGTTTCAGCTAAGACCCCCCGCAAGTGGAGGGAACCCGCCAGACCCAGCCTGGATCCGGCGTCTGCGACGGGTGTCACGACAGGCTAATTGTGGGTCTGAGGGTTTGGGCATGGCGAGACCTGTCACCATTCACTTACTGCCTAGAGCCCGGCACCCAAGAACGAACAGCCTAGTAAACTGGGATCATCCGAACTGGTGGCACACTGACACCTGAATTGGCTATTCCTGCGGTATGTCGGACGATCAGAAAATTTGGGTCGATCACCCGCGGTGGTCAGAGTGCTGGGCATCCCTTGAAGAGCTCTCGGGAGGTGGCCAAGGTTTTGCACGGCGGGCGCGCCGAAAGCGTGACGGCCGCGTGGCGTTCTTGAAAGTGATCAAGGCGAAGAGGAATGTGGAACGGCGCGTCCGTTTCTTCAAGGAAGCTAGCGCTTACAACACCATTCGCGCCCCGGGCATTCCACGTCTGATAGAAAGCAATGCTCTTCAGCGAGAGAACGATGGCATTGAGCCATACATCGCGACCGAGTTCATCGAGGGACCGACACTGCGCCGATGGCGAGAGGCGCAGGAGCATTCCGAACTCGATACTGCGATCGAGACGACCAGGGAGTTGCTCGCAATCTTCAGGGCGTGCCATACCGGCGACGTAGTGCATCGCGATGTGAAGCCGGACAACATCATTCTCGCCAACGGCGATCCCGGTCGCCCCGTGCTGCTGGATTTTGGCCTGAACTATCACGAGATCGAAGGTATCCCCTTCGAAACCGAGCATGGACAGGAAGTCGGCAACCGCTTCTTGCGCCTGCCGGAGCTCTCCGCGGGCAGCCCACTCAAACAGGATCCACGGTCGGACCTGTCGTTCGTGGCCGGAATTCTCTTCTACATGCTGACTGACCATAATCCAGACGTGCTACAAGATGCCGAAGGTCGCCTTCCCCATCAGCGGCAGCACAACCAATCAAAGCTACAGCGATTGGCCGGTCCTGGATGGACACGACTGCTTTCCCTGTTCGATACCGCGTTCGCCCCTCAAACAGCTGATCGCTTCACGAATGCCGGCGTCATGCTGGAAAAGCTGGAAGGTATAATGAAACCACGTGTGGTCGGGCGTTCAGAGGAAGACCACCTAAAAGACATTCATGAAACGGTGGATACCCAGGCAGCGCGACGACGAGCGGACACGCACGCACGTCTCGGAGAGGCTCTGAAACAAATCCAACGAGTGGAGTGACCCCCTAAAAGTGGTCCAGATTTATTAAAGAGTGGAGTGCGCCCCTATGTCCGGACAGGATCACTCGGCGGCCTTGACCGTATGCCGGGCATGTTGATCCTCGAACTGTACCGGGCTTAGATATCCGAGCGCGGAGTGGAGACGTCGTGAGTTGTAGACCTCATCGATGAATCTGGGAAGGTCTGCGGTAACGTCGTCGAAAGTCTCGTATTCCATGAGATAGACTGCTTCGACCTTGAGCGTCTTCATGAAACTCTCAGCCATAGCGTTCTCGTAAGGGTTGCCACGCCGGCTCATCGAGCCGATCAGCCCATGTTTGGCGAGCAGCTTGCGATCCGCGATCCGAATGGTGGATACAGCCCCTTGGCGGCTGTCGTGACCGGACAGCGGCCTTGAGCGCTGCCAAGGTGAGCCGCGTATCGATCGAGCGGCTGATGGCATAACCAATGACGCGGCGTGACCACGCATCGAGGATGACGGCGGCATAAACGAAGCCAACGGCGATCGCGACGTAGGTGATGTCTGCGACCCAGAGCTGGTTCGGCCTGTCGGCCGTAACGTCCTTGGCGCGGTTGGAGAAGATCGGACTATCGTGATCGCTGTCGGTTGTGGCGATGAAACGCCTGCGACGCTTGGGCTGTAGGTCGTGCTGGCGCATCAGACGGCGGATCTTCTTACCGTTGACGACGATCCCCTGATGGCGTAGCTCGGCCCCGACACGTCGATAGCCGTAAGCCTCAAACTCTTCGCAGATCGCCGTGATGCGGGCGACGATCTCGGTGTCGGCCTCGGTCGCCGGCGTATCGTAGTAGGTGGAGCGCGGCAGGCCCATCAGACGACATCCTCGCGCGATGGTGAGCCCACGGGGCCGGCAATCACGGACGTAGTCGCGCTTCTCGGCCGTGGTGCGCTCTTGAGTGCCCCTTTTAGAAACTCGATCTCCAGCGCCTGCCGGCCTACCAGGCGCTCAAGGGCAGAGATCTTCGCCTCAAATTCCTGGAGAAGGCCGGCGGCCTCCACGTCTTCGTCAAACGCGCCGGCTTCGAGCTTCGACACCCAGATGCGGATCAGGTTGCGCGAGACGTCGTGGCGCCTGGCCAGCCCGTGAAGGGTCTCGCCTCCGAGATATTCCTGAGCAACCTGTCGCTTGAACTCAATACTGTAGGTTCGGTGCTTGGCCATGGCTTCCATCCTCTGAAAGCCCAGCATTCCCGGTCAATTCCAAACGTGCAACCTGTCCACCCTCAGGGGCGCACTCCAGAGTATGGCGCATTTTGCCCCCTCGAAAGGAGGACAAAATGAGCCGTAAACGCTACACCCCGGAACAGATTATCAGCATGTTGCGCGAAGCCGAGGTGGCCTTGGCGCAGGGCCAGTCCGTTGGTCAAGCTTGTCGCACGCTCGGCGTATCGGAGCAGAGTTACTATCGCTGGCGCAAGGAATATGGCGGCCTTCGTACTGACCAGGCCAAGCGTCTGAAGGACCTGGAGAAGGAGAATGGCCGTCTCCGGAAGGCGATCTCGGATCTGACGTTGGATAAGCTGATCTTGAAAGAGGCGTTTCGGAACCTGTCAACGACTTTGAGACACCGACGGTTTCTATTTACTGACTCGTTTCTCCTGTTGTGGAAGTGGCGGGTGGGTTGATCCAGACGGCTTCGGGAAGCGGGGCGGGTTTCGGGGTGCCGTGGACGAAGCGTTCGGGGTGAAGGGCCCAGGCGGCTTGCAGGGTACGTCCGCGCTGAGCCAGCACATCCGGTGCCCGGTGATGATGGACATCATCGGGGGTGAGCATCGCGATCCCGGCATGGCGGTGCTCGGTGTTGTACCAGGGGAAGAACGACCGGCAGAAGGCGATGGCGGCGGTAATGTCTTCGAAGCGCCCAGGGAAGCCGGGGTGATACTTCAGGGTCTTGAACTGCGCTTCGGAGAACGGGTTGTCATCGCTGACCTGGGGGCGGCTCAGAGAGCGGGTGACCCCGAGGTCGGCGAGGAGTTGGGCGGTACACTTGCTGGTCATCGGCGCGCCGCGGTCCGAATGCAGGGTGAGCACCTGGGGCTCGATGCCTTGCTTGAGACAGGTTTCCTCGATCAGCGTCGCGGCGAGCGCGGCGTTCTCCCGATCGGCAACCATCCAGCCCACGACGCAGCGGCTGAAGATGTCGAGCAAGACATAGAGGTAGAAGGACGTCCAGCGTTTGGGCCCCCGGAGCCGGGTGATATCCCAGGACCAGGTCTGGTTGGGGCCCGTGGCCACCAGCTCGGGCTTGGTGTAGCAGGGATGACTGCGCTGATTGCGCCGCTCTCGCACCGGCTGGTTCGCGGCCAGGATCCGGTATATCGTGCGCTCGGCGCACAGATACTGGCCTTCATCGAGCAGCGTCGCGACGACCTCGGCCGGTGACCGGTCGACGAAGCGCGCGCGTTCGGACGCACACAGGGCCCGGGCGGGCGTAGGACGGGGCTGCTGATGCCCGGGAGCGGGCCTCTGACGACGGTAGAAGGAAGCCCGTGGCACCCCCATCGCTCGGCACGCCGGCGCCACGCCGGCCTGCGATGCGAGCGGCTGGACGGCCATCAGCAGTCCTTCCCGTGTTCGAGGCTGAATCCCAGCAGCCCGGCAACTTTTCCCTGGACGTCCAGGATCGTATGGGCGGTGTGCAGCTCCTTCTCCAGCCGAGCCACTTTCGCCTCGAGCTCGTGCACCTTCGCGCTGAGGGGGTTGCGCTCGGCGGGCTTCCGACCGCGTTTGCTCGGGGTCAGGCCTTGAAGCGACCCTTCACGCCGCGCCCTGCGCCATTCCGTCAGATGGGAGCTGTACAGCCCCTCGCGGCGAAGCAGCCGGCCCACCTCGCCGGGCTGCGTGCAGCTCTCTGCCTCCTCCAGCATCCGCAGTCGATACTGCGCGGTGAACTTGCGCCTCTTCGGCTTGGCCACGACCTCCGGGTCCGGCGTTGGCCGCGCGTGGCTGGCTCTGGCCCCGGGGGCCTCGTCGCGACGCTCCTCGACCCCCAGGGCCAGAGCGTCCATCTCTTGCAATGTCATCGATTCTCTCTCTGCGGTCATTGGTATTCACCTCCACCGCCCTACAGTAATTCCAAGGGGGGACGGTGTCTCAGTGAGGTTGGCAGAGAGGGCACCTCGAACAGCAGCTCGGCACCGGTCTTGGACAGCGGCACGAAACGGAGTTCGTCGACGATCAGAAGCTTGTAGGTGGCGAGCTTCTTCTGGAACCTCAGCAGCTGCTTGTCATCGCGGGCCTCCATGAGCTCGTGTACCAGCGCGGCGGCGGTGATGAAGCCGACCGAGAGGCCCTTTTGGCAGGCCGCCAGGCCGAGACCGAGGGCGATGTGGGTCTTGCCGGTGCCACTGTTGCCGAGCGCGATGAGGTTCTCGCGGCGCTCGATGTACTCGCAGCGGGCCAGCTCCAGGACCAGCGCCTTGTTGAGCGAGGGGATGACCTTGAAGTCGAAGCTGTCGAGGCTCTTGACCACGGGGAAGCGCGCCGCCTTGATGCGCCGCTCGACCATGCGGCGTTCCCGATCTATCAGCTCGAGCTCGGCGAGCCGCAAGAGGTAACGGACGTGATCGACGCCCTCGGTGGCACACTGCCGGGCGATCTTGTCGTACTCCCTCAAGAATGTCGGCAGCTTCAGCGTCTTGAGGTGGTGAGCGAGCAGGACCTGCGGCGTGTTGGTCATGCGCCGAGCCCCGACAGCAGGCTCATGTACGACTTGGCAGACGTCATCGCGACCCGCGCGCGCGGCAGGTACGGTTAGACATCGAGATCCAGGCGAGGCGGTCGCCGCTCGATGCGACACAGCACCAGGTGCTTGACGGCATCGAAGCCGATCGCGCCGAGCCGGAGCGCGTCGCCGACGGCGCCCTCGACCTCCTCGAGCCGGAAGGTCTCCAGCAGACGGAGCACCTGGACGTACTCGCGCTTGCCTGCCTTGCCCATGCGAGCTTCGAGGAGGCGTCGCAGAGTGGTGAAGGCCTCGGGCAGGTCCCAGCCCGCCAACGGCGCGGCCTGGTCGAGGGCGCCGATTTTCTGCTCGATCAAGGGCAGGTAATGCAGTGGGTCGAAGATCAGGTCCTCGCTGTCGTAGGACCGGCGGTGCCGGGCGATCACCTCGGCCCCGCAGCTGATCACCACCTCATCGACGTAGACCCGTACCAGCACCTCGCGGTGGCCATAGGCCACGGGTACGGAGTAGTCGTTGCCGCGGTAGCGCACCAGCGACAGCGAGCTCATGCGTCCAGGGCGCTTGTCGCAGGCGTCGTATGGAGCCGGGGGTAGCGCTAGCAGAGCTTCGCGATCCCGTGCGAGGCGCTCGCCGATCGTCTCCCCGTGGCCCCGCAGCCGTGCGGCCTGGCGCCGGCGGCACTGTCCCGCGAGATCATCGTTCAGCGCCTCGATGCTCTCAACCCGCGGAACCGGCACGAGGAAGTTCCGCCGGAGGAAGCCGACCAACCCCTCGACCTTGCCCTTGTCGTTGCCCTTGCCCGGCCGGCCGAACCTGTCCTCGAACAGATAGTGAGATTGCAGCTCCGTGAAGACGCGCGTTCGCTGCCGCTTTCCATCGCCCAGGATGCGGGCAACCGCCAGCTTGGTGTTGTCGTACAGGATGGAGCGGGGGACGCCGCCGAAGAACGCAACCGCCGCGTTGTGGCCATCGCAGAACGCCTCGGTCGTCTCCGCCGGGTAGGCCTTCACGAAGCAGGCGTCACTGTGGGGAAGGTCGAAGGCAAGAAAATGGACCTTGCGCGCTACGCCGCCAATCACCGCCATCGCTTCGCCGAAGTCCGCCTGGGCGTGGCCGGGGGAATGGACAAGCGGCACGAATACCTCACGCGACCGAAGCCGCCGCTTACGAACGTAGTCCTTCACGATGCAAACCGTGTGAAAACTCGGGCGGTGACGGGGATGGAGGTTTGGGTAACCATGATTTGCGGCGATCCCACGTAATCTGGCGGATTGGCGCCGGTAGCCCTGCGGAAGGGGCTCCAGGCCTCTGTGGATCGATGTGGGGCGCTTGATTTTGGGCAGACTCCTGTCTCACGCCCTCGTGGCGGCGATCAAGGCAGGAACACCTACCAGCGAGATCGCGCGGCGAATGTTGTAAGCCAGCGCCGTGATGCTGAACTCGCCGCGCACGTTTTCCATCCGCCGGGTTAGGAAGGCACCCTGGCCCATCCATTGTTTGATTGAGCCGAAGGGATGCTCGACGCTTCCACGGCGCGTATGTGGACGCCCCCTGCAGTGCAAGCAGGAATTTGAACAACTCGTGACATGCGGTCAGGTACTGTCGTATGTCCGGCCTCTCAAGTGCGGCATGCATGCGCCGCGGGCCCTTATGGTGTTCGTGGATCGGATCCAAATCGCTTCAGCGGTATGCTTGACAGCCCTGCGCGCCGTGCTGGTTTTTCCGACCCCGTCTCTCTGACCTTTTGCCCCTATGTTGTCTTTCGTCCCAACCGCACCAACCGGGGTCATCCGCGCCTCACGCCCTCAAGAGCGTGTCCGCGAAGCCCGGTGTTCCAATTCCAAACAGACCCTTCCTCCTCCAGGCAGTTATTCCGCAACATTGGCGCCCGGCGCCCGGTAGATGTCCTTCCTGACCGACAGCGCCCAGATGATGCGCGCCATCTTGTTCGCCAGTGCGACGGCGACCAGCTTCGGCGGCTTTTCCGCGATCATCCTCCGCAGCCAGGGATCATCCAGCTCCTCGCGCTTGCGCATATGCCGGAGCACCGACGTTGCGCCCAGGACGAGCAACTGGCGGAGATCGCGCTGCCCCATCTTGGTGATCCGGCCGAGCCGCTGCTTGCCGGCCGTCGAGTGCTGCCGCGGTGTCAGCCCGACCCAGGCCGCAAAGTCGCGCCCGCAGCCGAAGCTCTCCATCGGCGGCGCAAAGGCATGCAGCGCCATCGCACAGATCGGGCCGATGCCGGGGATCGTCATCAGCCGCTTCATGTCCGCGCGCGCCCGGGTCCGGGAACGGATCCCCTTCTCAAGGCCGGCGATCTTCTGACTGAGTGCAGCGATCTGCTCGAACAGCAGTTTGGCCATCGACACGACCTGTTCGGGAAGCGACCCTTCCACTTCTGCCAACTCAAGCCGCATCACCGCGAGGCCCGCCACACCCTGGGCCGCGATCACGCCGAACTCTGCCAGCTGGCCCCGCAGTGAATTGATCGTCTGCGTGCGTTGGCGGACAAGCAGCGCGCGGGTGCGAAACAGCATTGCATCCGCCTGCGCTTCTTCCGACTTCACTGCCACGAACCGCATGGTCGGGCGCTGTGCCGCCTCGACGATCGCGGCCGCGTCGTTACTGTCATTCTTCTGCCGTTTCAGGAATGGCTTGACATAGATCGGCGGGATCAGCTTGCACGCATGGCCAAGAGCGATGATCTGTCGACCCCAGTAATGCGCGCCGCCGCAGGCCTCCATCACAACCAGGCACGGCGGCGCTTCGGAGAGGAATACGAGGAACTTTTCTCGCGAAAGCTTTTTGCCGAACACCGGCTTGCCTTCCGCCGTTGCCCCATGGAGTTGGAAACTCCTCTTTGATATATCGATGCCAATGATGGTAATCCGGTCCACGGACGCCTCCTTCGTTGATCGAACGCACCCCGCGTGCGTTCCTTCCTGGCGCTTATGACGCCGTCAGATGGGGGCGTCCACCCCATCGCATCAAGCAGCTCCGGGCGGGGGGCCAATCGTTCTGCCATGCGCTCAAGGAGCGCTTCGTCGACATAGCGCAGGACTCGACGGAAAGCGCTCTTCGTACACTTTGACTTGAGTTGGCATTCCTTGCACGCGGCGCATCGAGGCCGATATCCCGGCCGGCAAGGGCGTCCATGTGATCCTCGACAACTACGCCGCCCACAAGCATGCCAAGGTGCGCGCCTGGCTCGGCCGCCACGAGCACTTCACCTTCCACTTCGTGCCGACCTCCTGCTCCTGGCTCAATGCCGTCGAGGGCTTCTTCGCGAAGCTCTCGAAGCGGCGCCTGAAACGCGGCGTCTTCCGCTCCATTGTCGACCTCCAGGTCGCCATCAACCGCTTCCTCGACGAGACCAACGACAACCCAAAGCCCTTCACCTGGACCGCCGATCCAGACAAAATCATCGCCGCCGTCAAACGAGGGCATCAAGTGTTAGAGTCGATCCACTAGGAGCGCCATTCATGACAGTCAGGATATTGCTGCCGCTGCTGGCGATCGCCGCCGCTGCGGCATTCATCCCGGACAGCCGCGCAGAGTCTCCGGCTACCCCGAACCTCGACAGGGAGGCGGTCCGCAAGATCGTCAGGGAATATCTGCTCGAACATCCCGAAGTCATCGAAGAAGCCATCCAGGTTCTGCAGGCGAAGCGGGGATCGCGGGAGCAGGACCGCGGCCGCGCCGCGCTCCGCGAGCACGACAAGGCGTTGCGGTCCCACCCGATGTCGCCGGTCTCGGGCAACCCGAAGGGCGATGTCACCCTCGTCGAGTTCTTTGACTACCAGTGCGGCTATTGCAAACGGTCGCTGAAGCCCGTGAAGGACCTGCTGGAGACCGACAGGCAGCTGCGCATCGTCTGGAAGGAGTTTCCCATCCTCGGTCCGGTCTCGCGGTTCGCGGCGCGGGCGGCAATGGCCTCCGAGAAGCAGGGCCGGTACCTCGAATTCCATGTCGCCGTCATGGGCTCGCGCGGGAAGCTGACGGAAGACAGGGTCATGGCCATTGCCGGCAGCGTCGGTCTCGACGTCCAACGCCTTCGCCGCGACATGGAGGATCCCGCCATCGAGGAGTATCTCGACGAAACGATCCGCTTGGCCCAAGTCCTCGACATCCGTGGGACCCCCGCCTTCGTGATCGGCGACACCCTGGTGCCAGGCGCCGTCGACGGCGTCCGCCTAAAGGAACTCATCGCCAAGGCCCGGTCGGGCGGCTGGGGCGAGAACCGACTGCGTTGACCTCCGCGCCTGGCAGCCGCCGAAGGTCAGGACTGTCACGCGAACACCAAAACAGCGACGCGCTGCGCAGCCGGCTAACCGCAGCCTTGGAGTGGTGAAGTCGGTCCTGACAAGCGGTTATTGGTGTTTCCGCATTATGCATTGCTGAGACGTCCCATTGCTTCGCGGGCGGTTACGACAGGAACGCCTTCGACCGTTCCGAGTGCGAGCATATGTTTCTTGTCACCGGAGACGATCAAGTCGGCCTTCCCGGCGATTGCCGCAGCCAAGATCGGGTTGTCCTTTGGATCGGGGGATAGATTCACAGCGGGCGGCTCGTCGAGGATGAGAGCGCGCGTGCCGATGTTCTCGACAATGGCCTTGGCTTCATCCGCGTCGAGAAACCTCTGCAAACGGGGCCGGGCGAGAACATCGGCCATCTCAGCTATTTGCGTGGTGGACGTTACAAGCTCGATTTCGCCGCGCAGCCATGCCTGATACAGCCTGTCCGGCGGAGTGCCTTTGGTGATAAGGGCGCCGATCAAGATGTTGGTATCAAGAACCACCCGCACGTGCGGCGTCCACCTCATCGTCGATCAGGTCGAGTATCTCCTGTTGGCCATTTCCGTTATTGCGATCCTTGACTTGGCGAACGGTGAGATCCAGCACGCGACGGCGCACGGCTTCATCGACGAACCGGGACAGGTCGCCCTTCTTGCCGCCGGTGCGGGCAAGAAAAGTGCGGACCACTCTGTCTGTTTTTTCAGGGATGGAAAGGTTCCATCGGGTCATGGGTTAAATCTCCCGGCACAGGTGCATACGCGGCTATGCGCCCAAGTTATCGCCTATCGATCAATAGCGTCAATTTCTTGAGTGTGCAGGCTGAGCAATATCATCTTCTCGCTCGCCCAATAGGTTCCCCCCGATGCTTCCAGTGATGCGGGCCGCGGCGGTCTGGATGGAGTCCCTGGCGAGATGGGCATAGCGGGCCGTCGTTTGCACCTGGGTGTGCCCGAGCAGTTTCCCAATCATAGTCAGGCTTTCGCCGAGAGCCAGCGCGCGCGAGGCAAAGCTGTGCCTCAGATCGTGGATCCGCACGCCCTCAAGGCCCGCCTGCTTGCGGATGCGCCGCCAGGGGCGTTGCAGGTCGGTGAGGTGAGAGCCGGGGAGGCGGCCCGCGATGACCCAGGGATTGTCCTCGTCACGGGGAATGGCTGACAACACCGCGCGTGCCTCGGGACCGAGCGGCACCACCCGTCCGCCGGTCTTGGCATCGGGAAGCTCGATACAGTCGTCCTTAACGTACTCCCAGCGGAGATCTCGTATCTCCGACATCCGGCAGCCCGTCAGCAGAAGCAGGCGGAAGGCGGCCACGGCCGAGTGCATATCTTCCTCGACATCGCGCAGGACCTGGCCCAGCCGCTCGGTCTCTTCCGGCGACAGGAAGCGCTCCCGCTTGTGCTCCTTGTAGCGCTTGACATGCCGGCAAGGATTGGAGCCGTCGGGGCGCCAGCCCCAGACTTCGGCGAGGGAAAACATCTTGGATAGCACCCCGAGCGTCCGGTTGGCCTGATAGGGCTTGTCCCGCAGGCCGTGATGCAGGGCAGCGATGTCCTTGCGCTGCACCTCTGGAACCCGCAACTCCCCGATCACGGGGTCGACAAACAGCCTCACCGAACGGCGGTATTCTTCCCGGGTGCTCGGCTTGCAATGGACCGGGACATATTCCTCCAGGAACCTGCGCCCGAGATCAGCCATGCTCGGCTCGGCCTCGCGTCGGGCGTCTGCGTCGCGTGGATCGATGCCTTTCTTCGCAGAAGCCAATATCTCAAGCGCGCGGGCACGCGCCTGATCCGGGTTCAGAGGTCCATGCGGGCCGATGGTGAACCAGCACAGCTTTCCGGCGATGCGGGTCTGGACAACGTAGCTCTTGCGTCCCGAGCGCCGAACACGCAGGCCGAATCCGGTGAGTTCTCCATCCCAATAGACGGTATCCGTCCCACCGGCCTTTATGGCATCGACGGAGCGCTTGGTGATACGGGGGATGCGGTTTGCCACGGCATTGCTCCTTGACGGGGTAATCCTTCCGTTCTCAGGTGATGGAGATTTCAGCGATTGAGTGTCCGCTTCCAGTCTCGCCTGAGTGGCCGCAGCCAGATGTCCTTCCTGGGCTCGGCCCGTTTCATATGCGTGTCGTAGCGCCCGCGCCCCTGGGTGGTCCCGACGCGGGTCCAGCCCGAGGCCCTGTAGACGGCGCCGGTGTAGCGCGGGGTCTCGACGAAGGTCTCGATGAGCACGGGCGTGATGTTGTAGCGCGCCGTCCAATCCTCGGGCAGGCGTCGGCGCACGATGGCGAGGATGTGCGATCCCAGGTTCGGGATCTCGACCCAGGGCAGGATAAGGAAGCGTGGGTTGTCGACCACCAGCGGCAGGTTCTTCCCGCGCAGCTCGGGGGTCCATCCGATGAAGTTGTCGCGCGGGGCGAGCTTCCAGGCGGCGGTGGAGAAGCCGAGCATGGCCAGAGGCCAGCCGTTGCGGTCATGGACGGCGTAGCGCATCTGGGCGCCGACCAGGGGCTTGTATCCGAGGTAGTGGTAGCGGGCGACGAACTCGTTCCACAGCCTGCCTTCGCGGGTGCCGCGCACGACGGTGCGGAAGTCGAGCGGGCGAACCTCGTCGAGGGCGGTCGGGGCCGGGAACAGCGGCGGCTCGGTGTCAGGCCCGAAGAAGATGGGCTTGGGCCGGCCCTGCCGTCCCTTCGGCGGCGGCAGAACGATCACACCGTCGCGGTGCATGGCCAGCATGGTCACCTTAGCCATCATGTCCTTGAGGTCGCCATCGGGCTTGAGCCAGCCGACGCGCCGGCAGAACTCTCTGGACAGGGCGGCCCGGGTGGGCGGCGGATCGGCGGCGATCAGGGCGCGCATCAGCGCCATCTCGTCGGCGGTGAAGTTGCGGCCGTAGTACCGGCACTCGATCGTGCCGGTCATTCCTGCGCCGAGAACTTGCGCCTGCGCTCCTCGCTCATCGTCCAGGGCAGCCACGGGGACAGGTCGTCCGGCGGTTTGCCGCCATTCTTCGCGCAGGCCTTCAACCATGCCTCCAGCCAGCGCAGCACGTCGACACCGTTCATCGAGAGCGTGCCGATGACGGAGTACATGATCGCGGTGAACTTCGCGCCGTCCTCGCTGTTGGAACCGAAGCTCAATCGGCGCCCGATGACCGGCCCGCGGAGCGCCCGCTCCCCGGCATTGTTGTCCATCGGAACCTGGGGATGGTCCGCGAAGACGCACAACCCTTCGCGGTGGTTGAGCAGCGAGCGCAAGGGCTTTGCCCGACGGTCCTTGTCCGGCAGGCCGGCCAGTTCCGCCTCGGCGTTCGCGAACAGGCGCTTGACCGCCTTCCCGAGTTTGCGTTGCGCTGCGTCGAAGGCCGGTGTCTGGCGTTCGAGAGCGGGGTCGTAATGCTTCAACCGTTCGTCGTTCAGCCGGTAGATCGCCGCGATCCGCTCGATCCATCCCTCGCACCATTCCGTCAGCGCGTCCTGGCCGGCCGCGCCCTCGATGAAGTCGCGCCGCTGGTGAGCCCAGCACCAGCAGAGGATGACCTTGCCGGCGAGTTCGCGCGCCAGCGCTCTGTAGGCGCTGTAGCGGTCGCAGACCACGAAGACGGTGCAGGCGGTGTCGGCGAACAGGGCCTTCGCGACCTCGGCGCTGCGCGAGGGGTCGATATGGAGAGCGCCAGGCTAACTGGTGCCAGTGCAGCCGGTGAAAGTCCGGTGGGAAGGAGAAGACAAGCCATCACTTCCACCCCGAGTCATGGGCCGCCATCCGCGAGGTTGGGGGTTAAGCGTTGACAGGGGCGCGTGCGGGCAGGGCTATTGAGCACCGAAAGAGACTCATCCGGGATGCCGAGGCTTTTTCATAGGCCGAAGGCAGCATCTGGCCCACCGATATGGCGAGGGGGGACAGAATCCCGCGGTGTCTAAGAACCCATGCACGTACGTACGCACTGCACCGGGACCTGGGAGGTCTCCATGCCATCCCGCTGTCGTGGCGGGATCGCTAAGGAAAGGAGGAATCCGTAACCGAAGATGAACGGCATGGAGAAGTCAGACTCGGTCATAGTAGCCGTGAAGTCGGCGAACAAAGGGACGGCAGTTCCGGCGGAGCCGATGGAGCCAAGGACCGAGCCCAAGGGGAATCTGGAAGGCCAAAGCACGCGCCGGACACAGAGTCGGGAAAGCGTGACACAGGCGGCCGACCGGATACGGCAATTTGTACAACGGGAGCCACGGGAGCGTCTGACGGCGCTCCTCCACCATGTCACGGTCGCTGCGCTGGGCTGGGCGTTCTTCGCGTTGAAGAAGGACGTTGCGGCAGGCGCGGACGGCATGACGTGGCGGATGTACGAGGAAGGGTTGGAAGGCCGTCTGGCCGACCTGCACGACCGCGTGCACTCGGGAGCGTACCGGGCGACGCCATCACGGCGGGTGAACATTCCGAAGCCGGATGGCGGCACACGACCGCTCGGCGTCACGGCCATAGAGGACAAGATCGTCCAGAAGGCAGTGGCGGAGATCATCCTGACGCCGATTTACGAGGCGGAGTTCCTGGGGTTCAGCTACGGGTTCCGGCCCGGGCGGGGAGCGCATGATGCGCTCGATGCCCTCGCGGTCGGCATCAAGCGGCGCAAGATCAATTGGGTGGTGGACTGTGACATCCGCGCGTTCTTCGACAACGTGTCGAGAAGCTGGCTGGTCCGGTTTCTTGAGCATCGCATCGGGGACAAGCGGGTTATCAGGCTCATCATCAAGTGGTTGAACGCCGGCGTCATGGAGGCTGGAGAGTGGCGGGACAACCTGCGGGGGACGCCGCAAGGATCGGTGGCTTCACCGATTCTGGCGAACATCTACCTGCACCATGTCCTCGACTTGTGGTTCCAGAAGAAGTGGCGCAGCCACGAAGTCGAAGGCAACGCAATCATCGTGCGGTACGCCGATGATTTCGTGGTGGGTTTTCAGCACAAGCGGGACGCGGAGCGCTTCCTGAAGGCCGTAAAGGAGCGGTTCGGAAGGTTCGGACTGGACATACACCCCGACAAGACCCGGCTCATTGAGTTCGGGCGGTTTGCCGTGAAAGACCGTCGGCAACGAGGGCAGGGAAGACCGGAGACCTTCGATTTTCTGGGCTTCACGCACTACTGCGCGAAGGACAGACGAGGGAGATTCCAGTTGGGGCGTAAACCGGTCGCGAGGCGGATGAGCCGGACACTGAAGCGGATTAAGGAGGCGCTACGCAGGCGGATGCATTGCAAGTCCAAGACGACGGCAAGATGGCTGGGGAAGGTGCTCTACGGATGGCTCAACTACTACGCAGTCCCGAACAGCTACCGATACCTCGACCGTTTTGCTACACGCCTGAAGCGTCTGTGGCTGCGCACGCTACGCCTACGGTCGCAGAAGGACCGCACGACATGGGCCGATATTGCGGCACTGACTAAGACCCATTGGCCCAGGCTGGAAATCCGACACCCGTGGCCAGACCAACGATTTGCCGTCAGCGCTATGCGGGGCGGAACCCAAGGGAGGAGCCGGATGCCCTAGCGGGCCTGTCCGGATCTGTGCGGGGGGGCGCTGGGCAACCAGCGTCCCTACCGCGATAGTAAACCGCGTCCTTGCTGACCGAAGTCCACAGCCAGGCGCGGCTCGACCGGCCGTTGTCGCGGAACTCCTGGACGCGATCGCGGTAGGGAAGCGGGTTGCCCCGCTCCCCCCGCACAGATCCGTGCAGGCACGTTGATGCACACGGCTCCTCCCTCAGGTCAATTGACGGCAAATCGTTGGCTCGGCCACGGGTGTCGGATTTCCAGCGTGGGCCAGTATTTCGCTGTCAGTCGCTCCATACGGTCCCCGCTGTAGCGGTCCTTCTGCGATCTGCGGCGCAGAGTCCTGAGCCACAGTACTTTCAGTCGTTGCACGAAACGCCCCAGATATCGGTAGCTGGTTGGAACGGCAAAGTAGTTCAGCCATCCATCAAGTACCTGTCCCAGCCACCGCGCGGTCTGGTTTACGCCGTCGTGCATCCGCCTGCGAAGCTCCTCCTTTATTCGCTTCAGGGTGCGCGCCATCCGCTTCGAGACCGGCTTGCGCCCCAACTGGAACCGCCCCTTCCTGTCCTTCGCGCAGTAGTGCGTGAAGCCCAGAAAGTCGAGCGTCTCCGGTTTGCCCAACCCTCGCCGCTGACGGTTCTCAGTTGCGAACCGCCCGAACTCGATGAGCCGGGTCTTGTCAGGGTGCAGTTCCAGTTCAAAACGTCCAAGCCGCTCCTTCAGGTCACGCAGAAATCGCTCCGCGTCTTGCTTGTGCTGGAAACCCACCACGAAATCATCGGCGTACCGCACGATGATTGTGTCGCCTTTGACCTCGTGGCTGCGCCACTTCTTCTGGAACCAGAGATCGAGAACGTATTGTAGGTAGATGTTGGCCAGAATCGGCGAAATCACCGAACCCTGGGGAGTCCCCCGCATGTTGTCCCGCCACTCGCCATTTTCCATGACGCCGACGTGCAACCACTTGGATATCAGCCTGATGACCCGCTTGTCTCCGATGCGATGTTCGAGGAACCGGACCAGCCAGTCCCGCGAGACATGGTCGAAAAATCCGCGGATATCTGCGTCAGCTATCCAGTTGATCTTACGCCGTTCAATCCCGACCGCGAGCGCATCAAGCGCGTCGTGCGCCCCACACCCGGGCCGGAACCCATAGCTAAACCCCAGGAACTCCGCCTCGTAAATTGGCGTCAGGATAATCTCCGCCACCGCCTTCTGGACAATCTTGTCCTCTATGGCCGCGACGCCGAGCGGTCGTGTGCCGCCATCCGGCTTCGGAATGTTCACCCGCCGTGATGGCGTCGCCCGGTACGCTCCCGAGTGCACGCGGTCGTGCAGGGCGGCCAACCGGCCTTCCAACCCTCCCTCGTACATCCCCCACGTCATGCCATCCGCACCTGCCGCCGCGTCCTTCTTCAACGCGAAGAACGCCCAGCGCAGCGCATCGACCGTAACGTGGTGGAGAAGCGCCGTCAGACGCTCCCGTGGCTCCCGTTGTACAAACTGCCGTATCCGGTCGGCCGCTTGTGACACGCTTTCCCGGTTCTGCGTCCGGCGCATGCTTTGGCTTTCCAGATTCCCCTTGGGCTCGGTCCTTCGCTCCATCGGCTCCGCCGGAACAGGCCTCCCTTTGTTCGCCGACTTCATCGCTACTACTCCCGAGTCTGACTTCTCCATGCCGTTCGTCATCGGTTACGGATTCCTCCTTTCCTTTGCGATCCCGCTACGACCGCGGGATGACATGGAGACCTCCCAGGTCCCGGCGTGAAAGCCTACGTACGTGCGGTTGGGTTCTTCGACTCCGCAGGGTCCACTTCCCCCTTACCATGGCGGTGGAAGCGGTGTGAGAACGGCGGTGACAAATTAGTCCACGGAAGCGGCGGGATTTCCCAGCCGCGGGCGGAGTAAAACTCTGCCACCTGTAGCCTTCGATCTTTTTTGAGATGGAAGGCGGGAGGATGTACACCGTGGACCTATATCTGCGCGTTCGGCTGGCCTGCCATGTTGATGGTCTGAGCCAGCGAGAGGCGGCAAGTCGGTTTGGCATTGCGCGCGAGACGGTGAGGAAGATGCTGCGGCATTCGGAACCGCCGGGATATCGGCGACGCCAGCCACCGAAACGCCCGAAACTGGCCCCCTTCACGGATATCATCGACCGTATTCTGGAGGAGGACCGAACGGTTCACCGTAAGCAGCACCACACGGCGAAGCGTATATTCGAGCGCCTTCGCGACGAACATGGCTTTACGGGCAAAGAGACCATCGTGAAGGATTACGTTCGGGAACGGCGCCTTCGTCGGCGTGAGATGTTTGTGCCGTTGTCACATCCTCCGGGCCATGCTCAAGCGGACTTTGGCGAGGCGGATGCGATCATCGCCGGCGTCAAGTATCGGGCGCATTTTTTCGTCATGACACTTCCCCACAGCGATGCCTGCTTCGTTGCGGCCTACCCGGCGGCGACGACGGAGGCCTGGCTGGACGGGCACAACAGAGCCTTTGTTTTTTTCGGCGGCGTTCCCCAATCGATTCTTTACGACAACGACAAGTGTCTGGTGTCGCGCATCTTGTCAGATGGCACGCGGCAACGAACGCGGCCGTTCAGCGGGCTGCAGTCCCATTATACCAACGGCGCAAAATTCTGACTCGCAAGGGATTCCCTTTTTGGGCTGGATGTGATTCAAGGCTGGCGAAGGAGATTCGCCATGTCAGTATGCATTGCTCTTCGGGACGACTACGACAGCATTGAGCTCCGGTGTTTGGCCAAGCACAGTCGCGATCCCCGCCAAGTTCGCCGGCTTTTGGCCTTGGCGGCGGTTTACGACGGCATGAGCCGAGCGGAAGCCGCTAAGGTCGGCGGCATGGATCGCCAGACGCTGAGAGACTGGGCGCACCGCTTCAACGATGAAGGGGCAGACGGCTTGAAGAACCGTCCCGGTGCGGGCCGCCCCCGGCTCTTGACCGACGAGCAGATGGGCGAACTGTCGGTGATCGTCGAAACGGGCCCCGATCCAAAGATTGACGGTGTGGTTCGCTGGCGGCGGGTTGACCTGAAACGGGTGATCGAAGAACGCTTTGGCGTGATCTATAGCGAGCGGGCGATCTCCGACCTTCTCGTCGCGCTGTCCTTCTCCCACATCAGCGCCCGGCCGCAGCACCCCAAGCAGGACCAGCGGGTGATCGAGGCGTTCAAAAAAACTTCCCCCGCACGCTCGCTGCCCACCTAGCCGGTCTGCCCAAGACCAAGCGGGTCGAGATCTGGTTCCAAGACGAGGCCAGGCTGGGACAGAAGAACGGGCGTGTGCGCATTTGGGCGAAGAAGGGAACAAGGCCACGCCTGCCCGCCGATCAGCGCTACACGAACGCCTACCTCTTTGGCGCAATCTGTCCCATGGGAGCCAAGGGTGCCGCTCTCATGCTCCCCTTCGCCAACACAGCCGCCATGCAGATGCATCTCGACGAGATCAGCTGCAACGTCGCCGCCAAGGCCCATGGCGTCGTCCTGATGGACCGCGCCGGGTGGCACAGCACCGACCAGCTCAAGGTCCCCAAGAACCTCACCATCATCCTGCTGCCATCGCGCTCGCCCGAGCTGAACCCGGTCGAGAACATCTGGCAATACCTCCGCCAGAATTGGCTCTCTAACCGCGTCTTCGAAGATTACGACGCCATCATCGAGGCCGGTTGCCAAGCCTGGAACAAACTAATCGACCAGCCCGAGACGATCATGTCCATCGGAATGAGAGATTGGGCGATTTCAGGTCAATAATTAGTGCCGTTGGTATTACCTCTTCGAGGACCGCTACGGCCGTCCCGGCAAGGGTAACGACAAAGGCAATGTGGAGGGGGTGGTCGGCTATGCCCGGCGGAACTTCATGACGCCGCTTCCCCGGTTCGCGAGCTGGGACGCCTTCAATGGCCACCTGGAAGAGCAATGCCGCAACCGGCAAGGCAACGTCCTGCGCGGCCACCGCGAGAGCATCGGCGAACGGTTTGTGCGTGACCGCGAAGCGTTGAAGAGGCCACTGCCGGCACCGTTCGACGCGTGCGACAAGCAGGGCACGCGGGTCAACTCGCTGTCCCTGGTGCGCTACCGGACGAATGACTATTCCGTGCCCGTCGCCTACGGCCATCAGGAAGTCTGGATCCGTGGCTATGTCCACGAGGTGGTTATCGGTTGCGGCGCCGGGATCATTGCCCGACACCCCCGTTCCTACGACCGGGAAGATATGGTCTTCGATCCGATCCACTACCTGCCTTTGCTGGAGCACAAGATCGGCGCCCTGGATCAGGCCGCGCCGCTAGCCGGATGGGAACTGCCTGATGCCTTCCCAACCCTGCGCCGTCTCCTGGAGGCGCGCATGGGCAAGGCCGGCAAGCGGGAATACGTCCAGGTCCTTCGGCTTCTGGAGACCTTCGATCTCGAGGTGCTTCACGGCGCGGTGAAGGACGCCCTGCGCCTGGGTGCGATCGGCTACGACGCCGTCAAACACCTTGTGCTGTGCCGTATCGAGCGACGCCCGCCCAAACTCGACCTGGATATCTATCCCTACCTGCCTCGGGCCAACGTGGCGACCACGGCCGCCGCCAGTTATATGAGCTTGTTGGGTGGAGGCGCGTCATGACCGATACGCCGCAAGTGTTGCTGGCCCATCACCTCAAGACCCTGAAACTGCCGACGTTCCTGCGCGAATACGACAAGCTGGCCCGCCAATGCGCCACCGAGGGCGCCGACCATGTGCGGTATCTTGTCCGTCTGACCGAGTTGGAACTGATCGACCGTGAGCGCCGCATGGTCGAGCGGCGGATCAGACAGGCCAGGTTCCCCGCCGTCAAAAGCCTCGACAGCTTCGACTTCAAGGCCATCGCATCGCTCAACAAGATGCTGGTTCTGGAGTTGGCGCGATGCGAATACGTCGAGCGTCGTGAGAATATCATCGCGCTCGGCAACAGCGGAACCGGCAAGACCCATATCGCCCTCGGTCTCGGTCTGGCGGCCTGCCAAAAGGGGCTCTCCGTCGGCTTCCTCACGGCCGCTGCCCTGGTTCATGAACTGATGGAGGCCAGGGATGAAAAACGCCTGTTGCGCCTGCAGAAGCAACTGGCAAAGTATCACCTTCTGATCATCGACGAACTCGGCTTCGTGCCGCTCTCGAAGACCGGCGCCGAGCTGCTGTTCGAAGTCTTCAGCCAGCGCTACGAGCGGGGCTCGATCCTGGTGACCTCCAACTTGCCGTTCGATGAGTGGACGGAGATATTCGGCTCGGAACGCCTGACCGGGGCTTTGCTGGACCGCCTCACCCACCATGTCCATATCCTGGAAATGAACGGCGAGAGCTATCGTCTCAACCAAAGCCAAAAACGGCGGAAATTCCCCAAAATACCTGCTTAACCGCCGGTGCAATGGTTGACCCGGTGGGTCCACAGGAACCTCCCACGCTGCTTCGCTCCGCGTAACGCAAGCGCTACACGAAGCAGCGCGGGTCCCTCCTATGGACTACCGGGACAACTCCCCAACACCGCGTACCGCATAACGTTAAGTGGACTAGTTTTACTCCGCCCGGGTGGACTAATTTTGCTCCGCCGTTGACACAGCGCCCTCGACAGCACTGCCCCGGTCGCGCGAAGCCTCGCAAGCTGCACTTCCAGCGTCTCGATCCGGTTCCGGGATGCCTTCGCACGCTTGCGCAGCCGGGCGTTCTCCCTGGACAACGATCTGATCGTGGCCTTCTGGCGCCGCGATCTCCGCAACGCCCTGCGCAACTCGGCGTCGGCGCCGCGTAAAGACTTCGACAAGGACTTCCCGGTCGCGCGAAGCTTGGCGAGCAGGGCGTCCGACGCTTCGCGGCGGGTCCTGGATCCCTTCACCGCCCTGCGCAGCCGGGCATTCTCCTTGCTCAGCACGTTGATCGTCGTCTTCTGGCGCCGCGATTTCCTGAGAGCCACACGCAGGTGAGCGGCCTCGTCGGACGGCAGCTTCGACAGCGTCGCCCCGACCGCCCGGAGCTTGACCAGTCGAGCCTTCAAGGCCTCCCTCCCGGCCTTGGCTCCGTCCAGAGCAATGCGCAGCCAGAAGACCTCCTCCGTCAGCGACCGAACCCTGTCCGACTGATCGCGCAACCGTCTCAGCGCCGCGCGGTGTTGAATGTCCTCGTCGTACTGCCGGCGTATGGTCTCCTTGTGCCTCTCCGACGCCTGCTCCTCACGAGCCAGCCGCTTCCCCAGACGGGCGAGCTCCCTGTTCAGCCGGGTTACCTCCTTACGCAGCTCACCTCGTTCCGCGCGTAGCGACTCGATCGTGGCCTTCTGGTTCTCCGCTTGCTCCAGGGTCGCGCGCAGCCGGCGCCTCGCCTTGTCTGCCGGTGAGGTCGGCCTGTGCTTGGCCGGCTCGATGCTGGCTTCGGAAAGGAGCTTCTCCAGGCGCGTCACTTCCGCCTGCAAGGAAAGCGCGTCCTTCGCCGTGCGGCGGACTTCCTGCGTCTCCTCGACCGCCGCCTTCAGCTTGCTCCGGCTCCTGTCGAGCTGCCACTTCAGGGAACCCGCCCGGGCACGGGACTCCACCTCTGCCCAGCGCAGCTCTTCACAGCGTGCTTCGGCCGCGTCCGCACGCGCCCGTTCCCGCTCCGCGCGGGCATGCTCCCGCTCGCATTCCGAACGCCAGTCTCGCGGCGCGCACGCCGGTGCTGCCTCGGGAGACGACCAAATCCCGTCGTCGCCCTCAACCAGCGTCAGGCCTGATCCAAAATCCTCGTCGCGAACCGCCATGCGCTCGACGATAGCGCGTGGCGTTCCGTGTTACCAGCCCCCTTGTCGGCATTCATCACGACGTGAATCATGATGCCCGTGACGCCCCCGTCACGGGCTGACGGAACATTTACCCGATGTGCGCCCAGCCAGGGGCGGCACCGCTTCCTAATGCCAGGCCGATAAGCGGTCTTGTCATGAACGAATTGGCACCACCGTGATCCAACTTACGGGGTAATGCATTGTCTTCTTTCTATCTAGTGGATAGATTCCGACGCTTCGATCCCTTTCCAGGCAGCCCTTGTTGACGTATGTCCCCGACATTGCAATATGATAGCTTGTTTGGTGTTGGGATCTATTCGTATCGATCAATCCGCTAGGTGCCGCGCACGGCCAAACCCAGGATTCGTCACGGCCCTTTGAATGCTTTCCCGCGCATACGCAGCGCGCTATTTTATCGCCGCATGGCGCGGGATGCTTGCCGGCGATGTGGGAGAGCGCGATTTCACCGCCCCAGAACAGTGCGCCCAATACAGGAAAGGCGTGATTAATGACCAAATTTCTCTTGAGTCCCGAAAACCCAAAGGGTTGGAAGCTCGAGGAAATCCTTCAGGAAATCCAGAACGATATCCTCATACGTTGCACGCTGATTTCCGAAGATACGCGCATCGAGGGGCGAACCGTGCTTCACAACAACATACAGATCATGCAGTGGTTGACGGAGTGCATCGAAAAGGCCAACGAAACCACCCGCATTTTAGCGTCGCTCGGCACGAGTCGTGGACCGAGCGGCGAACGGCAAATCGGCGGTACGCCGGACACCGGCTCGTGACGGCTCGCGATCGGTCCCAGCGATGGCGTTCCGCGTCGCAAGACAAGCCCTGGAATAGGCCGCAAAGGCTTATCCCGGTAGCTCCGGTGCGATCAACATCTTGTAGGTAGGCGGCTTGATTGCGACGCCGATGCCGAGGATGGAGCGGAAGGCTGCGTGGCGGGTTTGGCGCCGGTTGAAGCGGAAGACGAACTCGTCGAGGTAGGATTGCAGGTGTTGGCGTCGGAGGCCGTGGTAGACGCCCAGCGCCCAGGTCTTGAGGTTGGCGAAGACGCGATGAACCCAGGGCAGGACCATATGGGCGGCCATGTTTCCGACGACGTGCGGGTCGTGTGTGATGCCGGACGCGCCGGGGTAGCCGGCCCAGCCGTCGGTCCTGGCCGTGGCGCCGGGGGCGAGGTTGGCGCCCAGGAAGGCGTGCAGGCTGTCGGCGGAGAAGTCCTCGATCCGCGCCAGGCGGATCCGGCCGGGCCCACCCTCGCCGACCTCGACAGCGCCGGCGACCAACAACTTGCCTTGGTGGCTGCGCCGACCGCCGCCGCTCGGCGGTTCATCCTTGGAGCGGCAGGCGATCAGGCTTTCGTCCACTTCGACCAGGCCCGCCAGCGGCATGCGCTCTGGTGCGACCATGGCCCGGCGCAGCTTGGTGGCGAGCAACCATGCGGTCTTGTAGGAACCCAGGCCGAGCTGCTTCTGGAGTTGCAGCGCCGAGATCCCGTTGGAGTGCGTGGCCATCAGATAGGCGGCCCAGAACCACGCGATCAGCGCCAGCTTGGAGCCGTGCATCACCGTACCGGCCGTCACCGAGGTCTGCTTGCGACAGTCGGCGCATTCATGGGTGTATGCCTTGGTCGCGAGCGCCCACCCCCGGCTGCTGCCGCAGGCCGGACAGACGAAGCCTGCCGGCCAGCGCAAGATGGCCAGGTAGGCGGCGCAGGCTTCTTCGTCTGGAAAACGCTGTTGGAACTCCAACAGGGAACGGGG
>CBDHDJ010000004.1:0-747500 GCA_965261645.1 Alphaproteobacteria bacterium | reverse complement strand
TGGCACCTCGATGTCGACTCATCACATCCTGGGGCTGGAGCAGGTCCCAAGGGTTCGGCTGTTCGCCGATTAAAGTGGTACGTGAGTTGGGTTTAGAACGTCGTGAGACAGTTCGGTCCCTATCTGCCGTGGGTGTTGGATAATTGCGAGGAGCTGCCCCCAGTACGAGAGGACCGGGGTGGACGTACCTCTGGTGGACCGGTTGTCGCGCCAGCGGCACAGCCGGGTAGCTAAGTACGGAAGGGATAACTGCTGAAAGCATCTAAGCGGGAAGCCCCCCTCAAAACCAGTTCTCCCTTGAGAGCCGTGGAAGACCACCACGTTGATAGGCCAGGTGTGGAAGCACGGTAACGTGTGAAGCTGACTGGTACTAATCGCTCGATTGGCTTGATCTTGCTCCGCCATGCACAGTGAACAACCCATGGGACGCTCTCCCGGGGTAACGGCTCGAGGGCCGAGGCCCTCAGCAACGACACGCCATGCCGCCCGAGCGCTGCGATTGACGCGGGGTGGAGCAGTCCGGTAGCTCGTCAGGCTCATAACCTGAAGGTCGTAGGTTCGAATCCTACCCCCGCAACCAAGATAAACCCCCAGAAACAGTGATGTTTCTGGGGGTTTATTTTTCTGCCAACAATGCGAGTGTGGCATGCTGGGAATCTATTGGGAATCACGCGGAATACAATCACAGCGCATGTCTGTCGTCACTGCGGCGGTAATTGTTCGGCCAAGCCGTGGACGGTCGTGGATATACCCGCGCGCTCCGGTTGATTCTACCGATTGACCCGGATATCTCACGAGCGTTTTTTAGGCGTTGGATTTGCGCTCCGTTGGGCTGATCTGAGTGCCCGCGGGCCGGGGTTGTTTTTTTGGCGGGATAGAGTGGGCGGGATGGTGTGGCTGGGTCCGGGAATGATAGATTTTCGTTGATTTCGGGCATGAGGAGAGTTTCGCCTCCGGGAGGCGCCGTGCCTTTATCTCGATTGCCGCCGATGAGTTGGGATTATGGGGGCGCCAGAGCGGCGTGTGCCGTAAAGAACAGGGTTTTGTTGGGACAAGCGTCGGGTAGGGAGAGTTTGACCCGGATATCTCACGAGCGTTTTTTAGGCGTTGGATTTGCGCTCCGTTGGGCTGATCTGAGTGCCCGCGGGCCGGGGTTGTTTTTTTGGCGGGATAGAGTGGGCGGGATGGTGTGGCTGGGTCCGGGAATGATAGATTTTCGTTGATTTCGGGCATGAGGAGAGTTTCGCCTCCGGGAGGCGCCGTGCCTTTATCTCGATTGCCGCCGATGAGTTGGGATTATGGGGGCGCCAGAGCGGCGTGTGCCGTAAAGAACAGGGTTTTGTTGGGACAAGCGTCGGGTAGGGAGAGTTTGATGCGCCGTACGGAGTTGACGACCCTGGCGCCGATCTTGAGCAGCTTGAGACGGATGGTTGAGGGAGCGGCGTTGGCCAGGGCGGTGTTTTTCAAGGCGACGCGGCGGATACCGTCGATGAGGACGTAGGCGAAGGCGGCGAAGATCAGGCGCAATTGGTTGGCCTTGTAGGTGTGCGCGCTCATGCGGTTGGCGAACAGGTCGAGCTGGCAGTCCTTGATGCGGTTTTCCATGTCGCCGCGCGGGCAGTAGATGTCTTCGTAGAGTTCCCCGGGCGGGACTTGATGGCGGTCGAGGGAGGTGACGAGGAAGCGGCAGCGCTGTTGGTGTCCGGGCCTGTGCTCGACCTTGGCGATGACGCGCCGGGGCCGGGCCCAGGATCCGGACTTGGTCATGTGGTGGAAATCGCCGTAGGCGCGGACCGGCTGGCCGGTTTCGATCATGGCCATGGCGGCCTTGCCGCGGGTCCGGCGGGTTTTCTTGAGCAGGACCTCGTTGCGCGCCAGGCCGAAGACGTAGTCCACGGCGTTGCCCTCGCACCAGCGCATCAGGTTCTCGCGTGCGAAGCCGCTGTCCGCGCGCACCAGGATGTCGACGTTGGGCCAGCGCTCGCGGATCATCCGGACGATGCGGCGGATCTGGTTGCGCGCGCCCCTGGCGCCGTCGATGTTGGCCGGCCGGAGCTGGGCGAGCAGGAGATGGCGGCCGCAGAAGACATAGAGCGGCAGGAAGCAGCGGTGTTCGTAATAGCCGTGGAAGAAGGCGTTCTCCTGGCGCCCGTGGGTTTCCACGTCGGTGGCGTCGATATCGAGGGTGATGCGCGCGGGCGGTGTCTGGTGGGCGTCGAGAAACAGGGTGACGAACAGGTTGGAAAGCTTCTTGAGGTTGGCGGAGATCTGATGGTATCGGCGATCGCCGGTATTCCAGGCGTGCTCGACGCGGTTCAGCGTCGACTTGCCGGCCAGTGCTGGCGGAGCCTTGCCGCCGGCCGGGACCGGTTCGCCGTCACAGCCGGCGAGGAGCTTGCACGCCGGGTCGTGGCGCAAGGCGTCGTGATCGTTGATGTCTTCGTAACCCAGGGCGATGCCCGCGACCCGCTGGGCCAGGAGAGCGGGGAGCGTGTGGACCGCCCTGGCGGGGTCGCGCCGGTCGGTGAAGCAGGCCGCCATGCGTTCGAACAGGCGTATCCGGTGCGCCCGCTCGCGCAACAGCAGGACGCCGGCGTCGGTGGTGATCTCGCCGCCGTCGAAGGCGGCGAACACCACCCGTTTGCCGAAATCCGAAAAGCGCATCCGTTCCTCCTCGCCGATCGTTGCTCAGGCACCGTATATTGCGGCTTTGCCGGTCCTGCCGCGAGCCCCGTTGACGGCCTCGCGGCGTCTTCTGTTATCCTGCTGGGGTTGCCCGTCGATTGTCCGAGGATGCCGTGCCGGTCAGCAAGAACCGCCATAAGAACAAGAAGAATGCGTCCGCGGGGCGCGGGCAAAAGGCCGCCGCGCCGCCCTTGCCGCCGGTGCCCGACCGGCGCGCCATGGAGAGGACGATGGCCAAGCTCGCTGGTGGGATGTCGCCGGACGGTCCCGCCGGCGGGGAAGAGGAGGCGTTGGCGCGCGCCCGGGATCTCATCTATGACGCCTGGGAGGCGGAGACGCCGGGCAAGCGTATCGGGCTGGCCAAAAGGGCGCTGGAGATCTCCGATCTCTGCGCCGACGCCCATGTTCTGCTGGCCGAGGAGGAGGCGAAGACCCTCGCCGAGGCGCGGCGCCATTACCAGGCCGGCGTCGCTGCCGGGGAATGGGCGCTTGGGCGGCAAGCCTTCGAGCGCGATGCCGGCCACTTCTGGGTCATCCTGGAGACCCGCCCCTACATGCGCGCCCGCGCCGGTCTCGCCGAATGCCTGTGGCAGGAGGGCGAGCGCACGGCTGCGATCGATCATTACCGGGAGATGCTACGCCTCAACCCGAATGACAATCAGGGCCTGCGCCACGGCCTGGCGTCGTGGCTGCTCGCCGCCGGCGATCACGGCGCCCTGGAGGAACTGCTCGCCACTTACGATGACGATGTCTTCGCGGACTGGGCCTACGCCAGGACCCTGCTGGCCTTGCGCAAGGGCGACGAGAGCGGGGCGCACGCCGCCTTGGCGGCCGCCTGGAAGTGCAACCCTCACGTCCCCGCCCTGTTGACCGGCGCCACGCCGGTCCCCGAATACCCGGAGGATCACTACACGCTGGGCTCACACGAAGAAGCCGTCGTCTATGTGCTGCAAAACAGGGAGAACTGGTCGGCGACGCCGGGCGCCTTGCGATGGCTCGCCAAAGCCGTGCAAACCCTCCCGCCGCCGGACAGGAAACGGCGCTGATCCGAAAAACACCGTGTATTTTTAACGGTCCCTGAAAATCCCTCTAAACGCCTGGTTCCAATAGATATTCAGAATCCGGGTAACTCTCAGGTGAGAAATCCGGGCTAAACGCCTGGTTCCAATAGATATTCAGAATCAGGGTAACTCTCAGGTGAGAAATCCGGGTTGATGCGTCGCACGGAGTTGATGACTTTGGCGCTGAGCTTCAGAAGTTTCAGGCGGATGGTATTGGGGACGGCCTTGGCCAGGGTCGTGTTTTTCAGGGCGACGCGGCGGATACCGTCGATGAGGACATAGGCGAAGGCGGCGAGGAGCAGGCGGAGCTGGTTGGCTTTGTAGGCGTGCGCGCTCATGCGATTGGCGAACAGATCGAGTTGGCAGTCCTTGATGCGGTTTTCCATGTTGCCGCGTGGACAATAGGTGTCTTCGTAGAGTTCCCTGGGCGGGACTTGATGGCGATTGAGGGAGGTGACGAGGAAGCGGCAGCGCTGTTCGTGTCCGGGCTTGTGTTCGACCTTGGCGATGACGCGCCGGGGCCGGGCCCAGGTTCTGGATTTGGTGATGTGGTGGAAATCGCCGTAGGCGCGGACCGGCTGGCCGGTTTCGATCATGGCTATGGCGGCCTTGCCGCGGACCCTCTGTGCTTTCTTGAGCAGAACATCGTTGCGCGCCAGGCCGAAGACGTAATCCACGGCATTTCCTTCGCACCAACGCATCAGGTTCTCGCGCGCGAAGCCGCTGTCGCCGCGCAGCAGGATGTCGACGTTGGGCCATCGTTCGCGGATCATCCGGACGATGCGGCGGATCTGGTTGCGCGCACCCCTGGCGCCATCGATGTTGGCGGATCGGAGTTGGGCGAGCAGGAGATGGCGGCCGCAGAAGACATAGATGGGCAGGAAACAGCGGTGTTCGTAATAGCCGTGGAAGAAGGCGTTCTCCTGGCGCCCATGGGTTTCCACGTCGGTGGCGTCGATATCGAGGGTGATGCGCGCGGGCGGCGCCTGGTGGGCGTCGAGAAACAGGGTGACGAACAGGTTGGAGAGTTTCTTGAGGTTGGGGACCATCTGGTGATAGCGGCGGTTGCCGGTTTCCCAGGATTGTTCCAGCCGGTTCAGCGTTGACTTGCCGGCCAGCGGAGCCGGGGTCCCGGGATCTCCGGTTCGCGGTGAGGCCAGCAATTTCAAGGCCGGGTCGAAACGGAGCGTGTCGTGGTCGATGATATCTTCATAGCCGAGCGCCATCCCGCAAACCCGTTGAGCCAACAGGGCGGGAAGGGCATGGGTCAGGCGTTCTCGATCCCGGTGATCGGTGAAACAGCCCGCCATGCGTTCGAACAGACGTATCCGGCGCGCCTGTTCGCGCAGTAACAGGACACCGGCGTCCGTGGTGATCTCGCGGCCGTCGAAGGCGGCAAACACCACCCGTTTGCCGTAATCCGCAAAGCGCATCCTGAAAACACCCTGTTTTATGAAAGCCCATCCGAATCAGCACTAATACATTGATTATAAAAAGAGAATCGGAATACCGCCAGAGCCTGGTGACAAAAGCGGGTTTGATGCGCCGTACGGAGTTGACGACCCTGGCGCCGATCTTGAGCAGCTTGAGACGGATGGTTGAGGGAGCGGCGTTGGCCAGGGCGGTGTTTTTCAAGGCGACGCGGCGGATACCGTCGATGAGGACGTAGGCGAAGGCGGCGAAGATCAGGCGCAATTGGTTGGCCTTGTAGGTGTGCGCGCTCATGCGGTTGGCGAACAGGTCGAGCTGGCAGTCCTTGATGCGGTTTTCCATGTCGCCGCGCGGGCAGTAGATGTCTTCGTAGAGTTCCCCGGGCGGGACTTGATGGCGGTCGAGGGAGGTGACGAGGAAGCGGCAGCGCTGTTGGTGTCCGGGCCTGTGCTCGACCTTGGCGATGACGCGCCGGGGCCGGGCCCAGGATCCGGACTTGGTCATGTGGTGGAAATCGCCGTAGGCGCGGACCGGCTGGCCGGTTTCGATCATGGCCATGGCGGCCTTGCCGCGGGTCCGGCGGGTTTTCTTGAGCAGGACCTCGTTGCGCGCCAGGCCGAAGACGTAGTCCACGGCGTTGCCCTCGCACCAGCGCATCAGGTTCTCGCGTGCGAAGCCGCTGTCCGCGCGCACCAGGATGTCGACGTTGGGCCAGCGCTCGCGGATCATCCGGACGATGCGGCGGATCTGGTTGCGCGCGCCCCTGGCGCCGTCGATGTTGGCCGGCCGGAGCTGGGCGAGCAGGAGATGGCGGCCGCAGAAGACATAGAGCGGCAGGAAGCAGCGGTGTTCGTAATAGCCGTGGAAGAAGGCGTTCTCCTGGCGCCCGTGGGTTTCCACGTCGGTGGCGTCGATATCGAGGGTGATGCGCGCGGGCGGTGTCTGGTGGGCGTCGAGAAACAGGGTGACGAACAGGTTGGAAAGCTTCTTGAGGTTGGCGGAGATCTGATGGTATCGGCGATCGCCGGTATTCCAGGCGTGCTCGACGCGGTTCAGCGTCGACTTGCCGGCCAGTGCTGGCGGAGCCTTGCCGCCGGCCGGGACCGGTTCGCCGTCACAGCCGGCGAGGAGCTTGCACGCCGGGTCGTGGCGCAAGGCGTCGTGATCGTTGATGTCTTCGTAACCCAGGGCGATGCCCGCGACCCGCTGGGCCAGGAGAGCGGGGAGCGTGTGGACCGCCCTGGCGGGGTCGCGCCGGTCGGTGAAGCAGGCCGCCATGCGTTCGAACAGGCGTATCCGGTGCGCCCGCTCGCGCAACAGCAGGACGCCGGCGTCGGTGGTGATCTCGCCGCCGTCGAAGGCGGCGAACACCACCCGTTTGCCGAAATCCGAAAAGCGCATCCGTTCCTCCTCGCCGATCGTTGCTCAGGCACCGTATATTGCGGCTTTGCCGGTCCTGCCGCGAGCCCCGTTGACGGCCTCGCGGCGTCTTCTGTTATCCTGCTGGGGTTGCCCGTCGATTGTCCGAGGATGCCGTGCCGGTCAGCAAGAACCGCCATAAGAACAAGAAGAATGCGTCCGCGGGGCGCGGGCAAAAGGCCGCCGCGCCGCCCTTGCCGCCGGTGCCCGACCGGCGCGCCATGGAGAGGACGATGGCCAAGCTCGCTGGTGGGATGTCGCCGGACGGTCCCGCCGGCGGGGAAGAGGAGGCGTTGGCGCGCGCCCGGGATCTCATCTATGACGCCTGGGAGGCGGAGACGCCGGGCAAGCGTATCGGGCTGGCCAAAAGGGCGCTGGAGATCTCCGATCTCTGCGCCGACGCCCATGTTCTGCTGGCCGAGGAGGAGGCGAAGACCCTCGCCGAGGCGCGGCGCCATTACCAGGCCGGCGTCGCTGCCGGGGAATGGGCGCTTGGGCGGCAAGCCTTCGAGCGCGATGCCGGCCACTTCTGGGTCATCCTGGAGACCCGCCCCTACATGCGCGCCCGCGCCGGTCTCGCCGAATGCCTGTGGCAGGAGGGCGAGCGCACGGCTGCGATCGATCATTACCGGGAGATGCTACGCCTCAACCCGAATGACAATCAGGGCCTGCGCCACGGCCTGGCGTCGTGGCTGCTCGCCGCCGGCGATCACGGCGCCCTGGAGGAACTGCTCGCCACTTACGATGACGATGTCTTCGCGGACTGGGCCTACGCCAGGACCCTGCTGGCCTTGCGCAAGGGCGACGAGAGCGGGGCGCACGCCGCCTTGGCGGCCGCCTGGAAGTGCAACCCTCACGTCCCCGCCCTGTTGACCGGCGCCACGCCGGTCCCCGAATACCCGGAGGATCACTACACGCTGGGCTCACACGAAGAAGCCGTCGTCTATGTGCTGCAAAACAGGGAGAACTGGTCGGCGACGCCGGGCGCCTTGCGATGGCTCGCCAAAGCCGTGCAAACCCTCCCGCCGCCGGACAGGAAACGGCGCTGATCCGAAAAACACCGTGTATTTTTAACGGTCCCTGAAAATCCCTCTAAACGCCTGGTTCCAATAGATATTCAGAATCCGGGTAACTCTCAGGTGAGAAATCCGGGATTGAGAGTTCGTTTCCAATCTTTTCGCAGGGGCCGGAGCCAGACGTCCTTTTTCGGTTTATCGAACTGTTTTTGCCGGTCATAGCGCCCACGTCCCTGGGTGGTCCCGACATGGATCCAGCCTGAAGCCCTGTAGACGGCTCCGGTGTAGCGCGGGGTCTCGACGAAGGTCTCGACCAGCACGGGCGCGGTGTTGTAGCGCTCGGTCCAGTCCAGGGGCAGACGCTGGCGGATGATGGCGAGGATGTGCGATCCCAGGTTGGGGATGGTGATCCAGGGCAGGATGAGGAACCTCGGGTTGTCGACCACGAGGGGGAGGTTCTTCTCGCGTAGTTGCGGCGTCCACCCGATGAAGCTGTCGCGCGGTGCGAGCTTCCATGCCGCGGTGGAGAAGCCGAGCATGGCGACGGGCCAGCCGTTTCGGTCATGGACGGCATATCGCATCTGGGCGCCGACCAGGGTCCTGTAGCCGAGATAGTGGTAGCGGGCGATGAACTCGTTCCACAGCTTGCCCTCGCGGGTGCCGCGCACGACGGGGCGCAGGTCGAGCGGGCGGACCTCATCAAGAGTTGTCGGCGCCGCGAACAGCGGCGGTTCGGTATCCGGTCCGAAGACGATCGGCTTGGGCCGGTTCTGCCGCCCCTGCGGCGGCGGCAGGACGATGAGGCCGTCGCGGTGCATGTCGAGCATGGTGACCCTGGCCATCATGTCCTTGAGCTCGCCGTCGGGCTTGAACCAGCCGATGCGCCGGCAGAACTCCTTCGACAGGCGATGGCGGTTCAGCGCCGGAGGGCCGGCGATCAGAGCGCGAAGCAGCGCCATTTCTTGCGCCGTGAAGTCGCGGCCGTAATAGCGGCACTCGACGGCGCCGCTCATCCCGGCGCCGTCAGGGCGAGCCTGCGTTCCTCGTTCATCGACCATGGCAGCCAGGGCGACAGATCGGCCGGCGGCCGGCGGCCATTCTTCGCGCATTCTTCCAGCCACGCCTCGAGCCAGCGCAGGACGTCGATGCCGTTCATCGAGAGCGTGCCCACCACCGAGTACATGACCGCCGTGAACTTCGCGCCGTCCTTGCTGTCGGAGCCGAACGACAGACGTCTTCCGATCGCCGGCCCTCTGATCATCCTTTCGGCGGCGTTGTTGTCCATCGGTGTCAGCGGGCGGTCGATGAAGACGCTCAACCCCTCGCGATGGTTGATGAGCGAGCGCAGGGCCTTGCCCTCGCGCGCCTCGTCGGGCAGGCCGGCGAGCTCTCGTTCGGCCTGCTCGAACAGGCCGTCGAGCGCCACCTTCAGCGCGTCCTGCGCCGTGTCGAACGCCGATGTCTGACGCTCAAGCCCGGGGTCGTAATGCTCCAGCCGCGCCTCGTTCAGGCGGTAGATCGACGCGATCCGCTCGATCCATCCCCGGCACCATTCCGTCAGACTGACCTGGCCGGCCGCGCACTCGATAAAATCGCGCCGTTGATGACTCCAGCAGAACGCAAGCGTCACCAGTCCCCCGAGAAGGCGCGCGAGCCTTTTGTAGGCGCTGTAGCGGTCGCAGACGATGATGGTGCCGAGGACCGCTTCGCCGAATAGCTTGTGTGCCGCCTCGGCGCTGCGCGAAGGGTCGATATGGAGAGCGCCAGGCTAACTGGTGCCAGTGCAGCCGGTGAAAGTCCGGCGGGAAGGAGAAGACAAGCCATCACTTCCACCCCGAGTCATGGGCCGCCATCCGCGAGGTTGGGGGTTAAGCGTTGACAGGGGCGCGTGCGGGCAGGGCTATTGAGCACCGAAAGAGACTCATCCGGGATGCCGAGGCTTTTCCATAGGCCGAAGGTAGCATCTGGTCCACCGATATGGCGACTGGGGGGTCAGAATCCCGCGGTGTCTAAGAACCCATGCACGTACGAACCCATGCACGTACGTACGCACTGCACCGGGACCTGGGAGGTCTCCATGCCATCCCGCTGTCGTGGCGGGGTCGCTGAGGAAAGGAGGAATCCGTAACCGATGATGCACGGCATGGAGAAGTCAGACTCGGGAATAGTAGCTGTGAAGTCGGCGAACAAAGGGATGAGAGTCTCGGCGGAGTCGATGGAGCGAAGGACCGAGCCCAAGGGGAATCTGGAAGGCCAAAGCACGCGCCGGACACAGGACCGGAAAAGCGTGACACAGGCGGCTGACCGGATACGGCAATTTGTACAACGGGAGCCACGGGAGCGTCTGACGACGCTTCTCCACCATGTCACGGTCGAAGCGCTACGCTGGGCGTTCTTCGCGTTGAAGAGGAACGCCGCGGCAGGCGCGGATGGCATGACGTGGCGGATGTACGAGGAAGGGCTGGAAGGCCGTCTAACCGACCTTCACGACCGCGTGCACTCGGGAGCGTACCGGGCGATGCCATCACGGCGGGTAAATATTCCGAAACCGGATGGCGGCACACGACCGCTCGGCGTCGCGGCCATAGAGGACAAGATAGTCCAGAAGGCTGTGGCGGAGATAATCCTGACGCCGATTTACGAGGCGGAGTTCCTGGAGTTCAGCTATGGGTTCCGGCCCGGGCGTGGGGCGCATAATGCGCTCGACGCGCTCGCGGCTGGGATCAAACGGCGCAAGATCAACTGGGTGGTGGACTGTGACATCCGTGCATTCTTCGACAACGTGTCGAGGAACTGGCTGGTCCAGTTTCTCGAACACCGCATCGCGGACAAGCGGGTTATCAGGCTCATCATCAAGTGGTTGAACGCTGGCGTCATGGAAGATGGAGAGTGGCGGGACAACCTGCGGGGAACGCCGCAAGGCTCGGTGGCTTCACCGGTCTTGGCGAACATCTACCTGCACTATGTCCTCGACTTGTGGTTCCAGAAGAAGTGGCGCAGCCACGAGGTCGAAGGCGACACAATCATCGTGCGGTACGCCGATGATTTCGTGGTGGGTTTTCAGCACAAGCGGGACGCGGAGCGCTTCCTGAACGCCGTAAAGGAACGGTTTGGAAGGTTCGAACTGGACATACACCCCGACAAGACCCGGCTCATCGAGTTCGGGCGGTTTGCCCTGAAAGACCGTCGGCAACGAGGGCAGGGCAGACCGGAGACCTTCGACTTTCTGGGCTTCACGCACTACTGCGCGAAGGACAGACGAGGGAGATTCCAGTTGGGGCGCAAACCGGTCGCGAGGCGGATGAGCCGGACACTGAAGCGGATTAACCCGGATATCTCACGAGCGTTTTTTAGGCGTTGGATTTGCGCTCCGTTGGGCTGATCTGAGTGCCCGCGGGCCGGGGTTGTTTTTTTGGCGGGATAGAGTGGGCGGGATGGTGTGGCTGGGTCCGGGAATGATAGATTTTCGTTGATTTCGGGCATGAGGAGAGTTTCGCCTCCGGGAGGCGCCGTGCCTTTATCTCGATTGCCGCCGATGAGTTGGGATTATGGGGGCGCCAGAGCGGCGTGTGCCGTAAAGAACAGGGTTTTGTTGGGACAAGCGTCGGGTAGGGAGAGTTTGATGCGCCGTACGGAGTTGACGACCCTGGCGCCGATCTTGAGCAGCTTGAGACGGATGGTTGAGGGAGCGGCGTTGGCCAGGGCGGTGTTTTTCAAGGCGACGCGGCGGATACCGTCGATGAGGACGTAGGCGAAGGCGGCGAAGATCAGGCGCAATTGGTTGGCCTTGTAGGTGTGCGCGCTCATGCGGTTGGCGAACAGGTCGAGCTGGCAGTCCTTGATGCGGTTTTCCATGTCGCCGCGCGGGCAGTAGATGTCTTCGTAGAGTTCCCCGGGCGGGACTTGATGGCGGTCGAGGGAGGTGACGAGGAAGCGGCAGCGCTGTTGGTGTCCGGGCCTGTGCTCGACCTTGGCGATGACGCGCCGGGGCCGGGCCCAGGATCCGGACTTGGTCATGTGGTGGAAATCGCCGTAGGCGCGGACCGGCTGGCCGGTTTCGATCATGGCCATGGCGGCCTTGCCGCGGGTCCGGCGGGTTTTCTTGAGCAGGACCTCGTTGCGCGCCAGGCCGAAGACGTAGTCCACGGCGTTGCCCTCGCACCAGCGCATCAGGTTCTCGCGTGCGAAGCCGCTGTCCGCGCGCACCAGGATGTCGACGTTGGGCCAGCGCTCGCGGATCATCCGGACGATGCGGCGGATCTGGTTGCGCGCGCCCCTGGCGCCGTCGATGTTGGCCGGCCGGAGCTGGGCGAGCAGGAGATGGCGGCCGCAGAAGACATAGAGCGGCAGGAAGCAGCGGTGTTCGTAATAGCCGTGGAAGAAGGCGTTCTCCTGGCGCCCGTGGGTTTCCACGTCGGTGGCGTCGATATCGAGGGTGATGCGCGCGGGCGGTGTCTGGTGGGCGTCGAGAAACAGGGTGACGAACAGGTTGGAAAGCTTCTTGAGGTTGGCGGAGATCTGATGGTATCGGCGATCGCCGGTATTCCAGGCGTGCTCGACGCGGTTCAGCGTCGACTTGCCGGCCAGTGCTGGCGGAGCCTTGCCGCCGGCCGGGACCGGTTCGCCGTCACAGCCGGCGAGGAGCTTGCACGCCGGGTCGTGGCGCAAGGCGTCGTGATCGTTGATGTCTTCGTAACCCAGGGCGATGCCCGCGACCCGCTGGGCCAGGAGAGCGGGGAGCGTGTGGACCGCCCTGGCGGGGTCGCGCCGGTCGGTGAAGCAGGCCGCCATGCGTTCGAACAGGCGTATCCGGTGCGCCCGCTCGCGCAACAGCAGGACGCCGGCGTCGGTGGTGATCTCGCCGCCGTCGAAGGCGGCGAACACCACCCGTTTGCCGAAATCCGAAAAGCGCATCCGTTCCTCCTCGCCGATCGTTGCTCAGGCACCGTATATTGCGGCTTTGCCGGTCCTGCCGCGAGCCCCGTTGACGGCCTCGCGGCGTCTTCTGTTATCCTGCTGGGGTTGCCCGTCGATTGTCCGAGGATGCCGTGCCGGTCAGCAAGAACCGCCATAAGAACAAGAAGAATGCGTCCGCGGGGCGCGGGCAAAAGGCCGCCGCGCCGCCCTTGCCGCCGGTGCCCGACCGGCGCGCCATGGAGAGGACGATGGCCAAGCTCGCTGGTGGGATGTCGCCGGACGGTCCCGCCGGCGGGGAAGAGGAGGCGTTGGCGCGCGCCCGGGATCTCATCTATGACGCCTGGGAGGCGGAGACGCCGGGCAAGCGTATCGGGCTGGCCAAAAGGGCGCTGGAGATCTCCGATCTCTGCGCCGACGCCCATGTTCTGCTGGCCGAGGAGGAGGCGAAGACCCTCGCCGAGGCGCGGCGCCATTACCAGGCCGGCGTCGCTGCCGGGGAATGGGCGCTTGGGCGGCAAGCCTTCGAGCGCGATGCCGGCCACTTCTGGGTCATCCTGGAGACCCGCCCCTACATGCGCGCCCGCGCCGGTCTCGCCGAATGCCTGTGGCAGGAGGGCGAGCGCACGGCTGCGATCGATCATTACCGGGAGATGCTACGCCTCAACCCGAATGACAATCAGGGCCTGCGCCACGGCCTGGCGTCGTGGCTGCTCGCCGCCGGCGATCACGGCGCCCTGGAGGAACTGCTCGCCACTTACGATGACGATGTCTTCGCGGACTGGGCCTACGCCAGGACCCTGCTGGCCTTGCGCAAGGGCGACGAGAGCGGGGCGCACGCCGCCTTGGCGGCCGCCTGGAAGTGCAACCCTCACGTCCCCGCCCTGTTGACCGGCGCCACGCCGGTCCCCGAATACCCGGAGGATCACTACACGCTGGGCTCACACGAAGAAGCCGTCGTCTATGTGCTGCAAAACAGGGAGAACTGGTCGGCGACGCCGGGCGCCTTGCGATGGCTCGCCAAAGCCGTGCAAACCCTCCCGCCGCCGGACAGGAAACGGCGCTGATCCGAAAAACACCGTGTATTTTTAACGGTCCCTGAAAATCCCTCTAAACGCCTGGTTCCAATAGATATTCAGAATCCGGGTAACTCTCAGGTGAGAAATCCGGGATTAAGGAGGCGCTACGCAGGCGGATGCACTGCAAGTCCAAGGAGACGGCAAGATGGCTGGGGAAGGTGCTCGACGGATGGCTCAACTACTACGCAGTCCCGAACAGCTACCGATACCTCGACCGTTTTACTATCCGCCTGAAGCGACTGTGGTTGCGCACGCTACGCCTACGGTCGCAGAAGGACCGCACGACATGGGCCGATATCACGGCACTGACCAAGACCCATTGGCCCAAGCTGGAAATCCGACACCCGTGGCCGGACCAACGATTTGCCGTCAGCGCTATGCGGGGCGGAACCCAAGGGAGGAGCCGGATGCCCTAGCGGGCCTGTCCGGATCTGTGCGGGGGGCGCTGGGCAACCAGCGTCCCTACCGCGATAGTAGACCGCGTCGTCGCTGACCGAGGTCCACAGCCAGGCGCGGCTTGACCGGTCTTCGCCGCGAAGCTCCTGCACGCTCCAACCGGTCTCGTCGGCATGGCGCAGCGCCGCCTTGTTCTGGTGCGCGAGGATCGCCTCGGCCAGCGGCTCGAACAGCGGTATGAAGCGCTTCAGGCTGTCGGCCAGCGTCCCGGGCGAGACCGGCAGGCCGTGGCCGGCCATCCACGCGGCGGTGCGGTGCACGGGGCGGAAGCAGGCACAGTGCTCGAACAGGAAACGCGCCCAGAAGCTGGTTCCGTAGGGTGTTCTGGCGAACAGCCGCGGCACCGGAGGCGCCAACAGTTCCATGGGTGAGGACGCGCAGTCGCAACTCCGGCGCCAACGTGGACGGCGGATCACGCGCTTGTGGGCCTGAACCTCGATCTCGACGAGGGTGGATTCCTCGGCGCCGTTCGGCGCATAGGGCTGCCCGCACCGTCCGCAGACGCACGCATCGGCCGGCGGGTTGCGCTCCTCGGTGCGCTCCTCAAGCCCGGGCCGTTGGGTGCGGCCGTGGCCGGGCGCGCCGCGCTGCTGGCCGCGCTTGCGTTCCGAGCGCAGCTTGTCTTGCTGCTCGCTCTTGCGGCCGTAGAGCGTCTTCGACAACACGGCCCCGGTCGCGCGCAGCTTCGCAAGCTGGACTTCCAGCGTCTCGATCCGGTTCCGCGACGTCTTCGCGCCCTTGTGCAGCCGGGCGTTCTCCCGGGACAGCGACTTGATCGTCGTCTTGTGGCGCCGCGACCGCCTCAGGACGGTACGCAGCTGAGCGGCCTCGTCGGACGGCAACTTCGACAGCGTCGCCCCGGTCGCGCGCAGCTTCGCAAGCCGGGTCTTCAGCTTCTTCTGCCCGGCCTTGGACCCCTCCAGGGCATGGCGCAGCCAGAAAACCTCGTCGGACAGCGACCGGGCCCGGGCCTCGGCGGCGCCCAGTATCCTCACCTCCCTGTGCAGCCGAAGGGACTCGCTGGACAGCTTCTTCGCGGTCTCCCTGATGCCCTCCGTCCTCTCCTTCTCCCGGTCGAGGCGCTCGTTCAGCCGGACGATCTCCTTGTCCCGCCGGACCACCTCCTTGTCGAGCCGGCGGAGTTCCGTACGAAGCGACCTGATGGTCTCCTTCTGCTCCGGGGATCGCTCCACGGCGGTGCGCCGCGGACGGGTCTCCGTGGGCCGCGGGTCGGCCACGCTCTCAGAGGCCGGCGCCGCCCGGGCCTTGCGCAGCCGGGCGTTCTCCTTGCGCAACGCCTCGATCGTGGCCAGGCTCGACGCGATGCCGGCTTCGGAGTGGAGCTTCTCCAGGCGCGCCACTGCCGCCTGCAAGGAAGGCACGTCCCTTGCGGAGCCGCGGGCTTCCTTCGTCTTCTCCTCGGCGACGCTCAACCTGTCGCGACAGGCCTTGAACCGCGACTTCCACAAACCCGCATCGATACGCGAGCCCAATTCCGCCCGGCGCAGCTCTTCCGAGCGAACTTCCGCCGCGCTCGCCCGCGCCCGTTCCCGCTCCGCGCGGGCGTGCGCCTGCTCATACCACGACCGCCAGTCGCACGGCGCATGCACCGCCACGGCCGCGCGGGACGAGTGGTCGCCGCCGACCTCGACCGGCGTCAAATCTGTGCCAAAACCTTCGTCGGGAACCACCATGCGATCGACTGTAGCGCATGGAAAAACACGTTACCAGCCCCTTTGTGGGGGTCTCGATTCGATGTGGATGATGAGCCCGATGTCGACCGTCCACGGCTTGGCCGAACAATTACCTGCGGCGGTAATGGTTGGGTTGGGCCGGTAACCGGTAATCGTTCGTTCAGGCCGTGGAATCAGCGCGGGCGTTTCTATTCTCCCCGGTCGATTGTAGATTGACCGGGACTTCTCACGAGGCGTTTTGTCAAGCGATCGCGGATCAGAAACTCCATCCGTTCGTCGCTCACCGTATGCCGCGCGGCCAGGATCAGCACCTTGAATGCGCGTGGGCGGCGTCTGGTGGGCATCGAGAAACAGGGTGACGAACAGGTTGGAGAGTTTCTTGAGGTTGGGGACTATCTGATGATAGCGGCGGTTGCCGGTTTCCCAGGATTGTTCCAGCCGGTTCAGCGTTGACTTGCCGGCCAGCGGAGCCGGGGTCCCGGGATCTCCGGTTCGCGGTGAGGCCAGCAATTTCAAGGCCGGGTCGAAACGGAGCGTGTCCTGGTCGATGATATCTTCATAGCCGAGCGCCATCCCGCAAACCCGTTGAGCCAACAGGGCGGGAAGGGTATGGGTTAGGCGTTCTCTATCCCGGTGATCGGTGAAACAGCCCGCCATGCGTTCGAACAGGCGTATCCGGCGCGCCTGCTCGCGCAGTAACAGGACACCGGCGTCCGAGGTGATCTCGCCGCCGTCGAAGGCGGCGAACACCACCCGTTTGCCGTAATCCGAAAAGCGCATCCTGAAAACGCCCTATTTTATTAAAAACTATCCAAATCAACACCAATACATTGATTGTAAAAAAGAGAATCGGAATACCGCCAGATCATGGTGAGAAATGCGGGGTAGAGGGGTGAGCGAGAACGTTCGAAGCGACGCGTCGGAAAGCGAGGCGGCAACCGAGAGGCCAGACGACGCGCGAAGGAACAGGAACCATCCGCTTCTCGGATTCGGAGTGGGAGGAGGTCAGGCGCGCGGCTCAGCTGCACGACACGCCGCCCGCCGAGTTCGTGCGCTAGACGAGTCTGGCGCTCGCGCGGAACCCCGAGAGCGGGGTTTCCGGCGGAATTGCGGCGTCGCTGGCGCCGCTGATCGAGCGGATGTTCCGCTACACCTGGTTCCTCGCGAACGAAAAGCGCGACGCGATGGTCCGCGCGGGGCGCGAAGACGAGCTCGACACGCTGGTCGTCGAGGCCCGCGCCCAGCACGACAAGCTGCGCCGGGACGCTCCCGGCTGAGTTGCTGGGGTGTCACAGATCAAGCTTGAAAGAGAAATCACCTGATGTTTAGAAGGATAGCATTTTCTTCGATCTAGCAGGATCAACCCTGATCGCCGATCGGGACTCCCATGAGAATCCCGACAAAATCGTAGGCGAAGACGTCGATGTTCTCCTCGAAGATATGTATGCGATGATCTCAAGCTGCTACACATAGTCCAGATGAAGGCATACCATTGAGCGAGACCAACCATACAAACGAAGGCTGAAGACCGTCGATGCAAATGTTCCTGAGAGTTTTGCCACAAATCGCGCCAGCAGTGCTTCTCTGCTTGGCGCTTCCATACGTCTCGCTCGCAGCCGAAGACTCGGGTGGCGTCAAGAGACCATGCCTGGTCGAAGGAGGAGAGGTCGAGGTAACCGTGAAGGCGGTTCCAGATATCCTGCAGCGCTGCTATGAGGTATCGTTCCACGAACAAAGAGCCTACGTCTGTGTAGCAGCGAGTGGCACACCAGAAAAGCCTTACAGCTTCTCCCTCGGCAGGTTCGACCCGGAACGGGTCACGAAGGATGGCTGGACGGGAGGCGGGAACTTCGGGAACACCGCACAACAAGCATTCCAAGGTGCCTGTACTCTGACGATTATGCGACATGACCAGGAGAAGGCGAAGCTGAAGTTCGACCCCGAAATTGCTCGAAAGGAACTGGATGAGTTTTTCGGATGGGGAGCAAAGGAGTAATGCGGCTGCAAGAGATCGCTGCCGCACTGGCCATCTTCACGGCGGTTGCAGGAGTCGCAGGGTGGATTTGGGCCGCCGCCCTGGACTATGGACCACTGGTGAACAAGGAGGACAGCCAAGCGATGGAGAGGGCACTGTCCGAAAGCCTGCTGAAGCTGGCGGAATGCGTCGACACCCCAAAGTACGAGCAGGGATCCAATCAGGCGATACGTGACCCATCTTGTCAGGAGCGAGTGCTCAGGGAGTTGCGTGAACAGGGAAGAAATTGACCCGGGCCCGGCGGTCGAACCGACAGCGCCCGATCCCGCTTCGATTCATTGAACCCGGACTTCTCACGAGGCGTTTTTGAGACGCTGCATTTGAGAACCTGCTTATCCGTGACACTCCGCTTGGGAAGGCATATGTTCTTGGTGCGTTCCTGACGAGGGAGGTCACGGATATGGGGTTCAAGGTTGCATCGCGGGTGCGCGGGTTGACCGACGAGGCGTTTCGCGAAGCCTTCGGCGCCGAGGAGCAGTGCCGCTCGGCATTGTCCCGGCTGCGCTGGCCGGACGGCTTCGTCTGCCCCTGCTGCGGCCATCGCGGGCATTGTGTGCTGGCGGGCCGGAGCCTCTACCAATGCAACCGGTGCAAGAAGCAGACATCCTCCACGGCGGGCACGATCTTCCACGCCACCAAGCTGCCGCTGACGCTGTGGTTCGCGGCCGTCCACCTGATCGTAACGGCGAAGAACGGGATTTCCTCGGTCGAGCTGGGGCGCCGTCTCGGGGTCAAGCAGCCGACCGCCTGGACCATGAAGCACAAGATCATGGCGGTGATGGCGCGGCGCGAGGCAGACACGCCGCTGTCGGGGCGGGTGGAGATGGACGATGCTTACCTCGGCGGCGCGCGCGCCGGCGGCAAGCGGGGCCGTGGCGCGCCGGGCAAGACGCCCTTCGTGGCGGCGGTCTCCACCAGCCCCGAGGGCCGCCGCGCAAGGTCAAGCTGGTCCCGGTCAAGGGCTTCCGCAAGCGCGAGATCGCGCGCGGCGCCAAGCGCTGGCTGGCCCCCGGAAGCGAGGTCCTCACCGACGGCCTGCGCTGCTGGAACGCGCTCGACGGGGTCGTCGGAAGCCATCGCGCGATGCGCACCGGCTCCGGGCGGCAGGCCGCCCGGATGGCGCCCTTCAAATGGGTCAACACGACGCTCGGCAACATCAAGAGCGCGATCACCGGAACCTACCGCAAGCTCGGCCCCGATCATGCCCAACGCTACCTCGCCAGCTTTGCCTGGCGATACAACCGGCGCTACCAGCTCAACACCATGATCCCGCGCTTCGTTCACAGCGCCGCACGAACCCAACCCATCCCATACCGAGCGCTCATCGCTGGATGACTTTCATGGATAAGCAGGTTTGGGAATGATCGGGCTGATTTGAGTGTCGGCGTGGTGGGTCGGGCTTTGAGATGGATATTCTGGCCGGGATAGTTGGGCAGGCTCCGCGTATGATTGGGTCTTGGTGGGTTTCGGGCGTGCGGGAGTCATCGCCGCCGCAGCGTTGCCCCCGTTTCCCTGTTGCGGTGGAGAGTTGCGATCATGGGGGCGCCAGGGCGGCGTGGGCCTTGAAGAACAGGTCTTTGCTGGCACAGGCGTCGGGCAGGGAGAGCTTGATGCGTCGCACGGAGTTGATCCCGGACTTCTCACGAGGCGTTTTGAGGCGCTTCATTTGAGAGTGATTGGGCTGATTTGAGTGTCGGCGTGGTTGGTCGGGCTTTGAGATGGATATTCTGGCCGGGATAGTTGGGCAGGCTTTGCGTATGATTGGTTTTTTGGTGGGCTTCGGGCATGCGGGAGTCATCGTCGCCGTAGCGTTACCCCCTTTTCCCCGTTGTGGTGGAAAGCTGCGATCAAGGGGGCGCCAGGGCGGCGTGGGCCTTGAAGAACAGGTCTTTGTAAGGGGGATTATAAAGACTACTTGAAATCATCGTCCTGAATTCCTATATCTAGATCGTAGAGAGGGAGACAGGAAATGGCCAAGAAAGCGCCCGGAAAATCCCACCGCGAAGGCATCACTCTCGTTGAGTTGATGGACATGTTCCCGACCGAGGAAGCGGCCACCAAGTGGTTTGAGGACGTGTTCTGGCGGGGCGGTCGCCATTGTGGGAAGTGCGGCTCTGTCAACACACGTGAAGTCCCTAACGCCAAGCCGATGCCTTACTGGTGCACGGATTGCCGGTCGTATTTCAGCGTCCGCACCGGCACCGCAATTGCGCGGTCCAACGTCCCACTCCGAAAATGGGCCATCGCCATCTACTTGTGCCTTACCAGCCTTAAAAGCGTCGCCAGCATGAAGTTGTCCCGCGATATCGGCGTGTCGCAGCCTACAGCATGGTTCATGCTTCACCGCATCCGTGAGGCGTGGGCGACCGACACCAGCGGCCCCTTCGATGGCCCGGTCGAAGTTGACGAGACCTATTTTGGCGGAAAGCGCAAGAACATGAGCAAGGCCAAGCGCAAAGAGATGGCGGGCACCGGACGCGGCGCGGTTGGAAAGACGGCAGTAGTGGGGATGAAAGACCGCGATAGCAACAAGGTTATGGCACGTGTTGTTGACGACACAGATGCTCCGACATTGCAGGGCTTCGTCGGTGATCATGCAGCGGAAGGCGCGACGATCTACACAGACGACCACGGTGGATACCAAGGGATGCCGTTCGATCATGAGACAGTAAAGCACTCGGTCGCGGAGTACGTGAACGGCATGGCCCACACCAACGGAATCGAGTCCTTTTGGTCCATGCTCAAACGAGCCCACAAGGGAACCTTCCACAAGATCAGCCCCAAGCATCTTGACCGTTACGTCCAGGAGTTCGCTGGTAAGCACAACATCCGCAAGTCAGGGACGCTTGCGCAGATGCGGGACACGGTGGCCCGGCTTGTCGGTCGCAACCTCCTCTACCGCGACCTTGTCTCCGACAACGGGCTGTCGAGCGGCGCGCGGTCGTAGCGGTTCCACGCGACGGAGCAGGGCGCGAGCCAGCGTCTCCGGCGTCGCGCCCGCGAGATCGCGGGCCGGATCGAGCACGGGCTTGCCTCGGGTCATCGCGCCGCTCCCCTCGGCCCGTCAAAGAACAGTCCGTAGAGCGCCCGCCGGGCCACTTGCCAGCGCAGATACTCGCCCTCGTCGTCGATCACGAACCGGCACTGGCCTTCGTCGTTCAACGTGAGCGTGAGCACCATGCACCGTTGGGGTCGATTCCACCCATCGGCGACCAGGATGCCGTTCTCCTCCAAGGCGAACCTAACCCTGTAGCTGGAGGCCTGGACAGTGCCGACCGAGTTACGCACCACGCTGAATTCGTCATTATCGGAGTCGCGGAACTCAAGCGTGAACGCGTCACTTGGCCGCAAGCTGTCGTGGCGGATAGAGCAGCCCACCTTGACGAGCTGCCGGAGGCGCTCGAACTCCTTTGGCAAGGAGCACTCGGCGCGAGCGGTGACCCAATCAAAGTCAGGAGAGTCTGCGGTATCGTTCATCATGAGTTGCTTCCGTTTTCGGAGGTCGTCGCTTAAACGACCTGTGTCAAACATTGGTATACAGAATCGGCAGTCACACTTAGCCACGACCAATAGAGTGCCGCGAATATGCCCGCCGAGATAATCGCTACAAGTGCAACGATGGCCCAGATAAGCTGCGCCCTTTCCCGGACGTCTGACAAGTCGCGTTCTAGAGTTCGTCCAGCGGTGATATTAACTGCAAGCCTTTCAGTAACTTCCTCTGCCGCCTGTCGGGACATACCATTGCGCTCCATATCGGAAACGGCACTGTCCCAGTCGAAGCCTGCCTGCGCAGCATTCACAATCCTGTGCACCCTTTCACGGTCTACGCCTAGAGTTTCCGCTTTCCAATTGATCCACTTCCAATTGACCCTTGCGTAGCTGCCGATCCGCAGCATCGCCTGTGCAGCATAAATATCGTGCCTTAGCTCATGCTCCCAGAGTTCCCTATCTTCATCGAGGTTATCCGTGCCTCGCTCGGACATAGCAGATCAATCCTCCAGTGCGATCGGGATTCTCTAGTTAGCGGGCATCGGCCTGGGCGAGCCGCTTACTGAGGAATTCAATCCATTCCGTATGATTTCTCACGGTAATTCCCTTTTCGATCTTGGGGTGGTGCTCGCCTTGTTCGTCGAGAATGGTGGACGCACGGCGTAGGTGAAGCAAAAGAGCATTGGACGCCTCGATCTGTTCGGATGTTACTTTCTCTGTGACTGGGAATCCGCTGTATTTGATTAGCTCGTCTAGGCACTTCTGTAGGTCGGGAACTCCCCTCAAGCGCTTTCTTCGGGTCACAAAATTCCAAAGCCGCTTCCAGACCGCTGGTGGGAAAGCTGTGCCAGATGCGGGGGGCACATGGAAACTGTATGTTGCTGGCGTCGCGTCTCCCGAAAACGCTTTCACGCCAACAACTCGCCTCCACAGCCACACCAACTCTGGCCGGAACAGCAGCAAAACTCCAATAGCGCAGAGCGCCCATGCGATGTAGCTGGTTTCAAGCATGGTTAGCCGATCCTGCCACCACTGCGCACTGTCGATATGGCTGGGAAGATTCCATATCTCAGTAAGCGTAAAGAGGATGATTGCTCCGCCAGGAAGGCGGTTGGACCAGAATCGGCGCCACATTCCCCCATCATGCCGGACGGCCTCCGCCCGTCAAGTGGTCTTTATAATCCCCTTTGTAAGGGCAGGCATCGGGCAGGGAGAGCTTGATGCGTCGCACGGAGTTGATGACTTTGGCGCCGAGCTTCAGAAGTTTCAGGCGTATGGTATTGGGGACGGCCTTGGCCAGGGTCGTCTTTTTCAGGGCGACGCGGCGGATACCGTCGATGAGGACATAGGCGAAGGCGGCGAGGAGTAGGCGAAGCTGGTTGGCTTTGTAGGCGTGCGCGCTCATGCGATTGGCAAACAAATCGAGTTGGCAGTCCTTGATGCGGTTTTCCATGTCGCCGCGTGGGCAATAGGTGTCTTCGTAGAGTTCCCGGGGCGGGACTTGATGGCGATTGAGGGAAGTGACGAGGAAGCGGCAGCGCTGTTCGTGTCCGGGCTTGTGTTCGACCTTGGCGATGACGCGCCGTGGCCGGGCCCAGGTTCTGGATTTGGTGATGTGGTGGAAATCGCCGTAGGCGCGGACCGGCTGGCCGGTTTCGATCATGGCTATGGCGGCCTTGCCGCGGACCCTCTGTGCTTTCTTGAGCAGAACATCGTTGCGCGCCAGGCCGAAGACGTAATCCACGGCATTTCCTTCGCACCAACGCATCAGGTTCTCGCGCGCGAAGCCGCTGTCGCCGCGCAGCAGGATGTCGACGTTGGGCCATCGTTCGCGGATCATCCGGACGATGCGGCGGATCTGGTTGCGCGCACCCCTGGCGCCATCGATGTTGGCGGGTCGGAGTTGGGCGAGCAGGAGATGGCGGCCGCAGAAGACATAGAGGGGCAGGAAACAGCGGTGTTCGTAATAGCCGTGGAAGAAGGCGTTCTCCTGGCGCCCATGGGTTTCCACGTCGGTGGCGTCGATATCGAGGGTGATGCGCGCGGGCGGCGTCTGGTGGGCGTCGAGAAATAGGGTGACGAACAGGTTGGAAAGTTTCTTGAGGTTGGGGACCATCTGGTGATAGCGGCGGTTGCCGGTTTCCCAGGATTGTTCCAGCCGGTTCAGCGTTGACTTGCCGGCCAGCGGAGCCGGGGTCCCGGGATCTCCGGTTCGCGGTGAGGCCAGCAATTTCAAGGCCGGGTCGAAACGGAGCGTGTCGTGGTCGATGATATCTTCATAGCCGAGCGCCATCCCGCAAACCCGTTGAGCCAACAGGGCGGGAAGGGCATGGGTTAGGCGTTCTCGATCCCGGTGATCGGTGAAACAGCCCGCCATGCGTTCGAACAGACGTATCCGGCGCGCCTGTTCGCGCAGTAACAGGACACCGGCGTCCGAGGTGATCTCGCCGCCGTCGAAGGCGGCAAACACCACCCGTTTGCCGTAATCCGCAAAGCGCATCCTGAAAACACCCTGTTTTATTAAAGCCCATCCGAATCATCACTAATACATTGATTATAAAAAGAGAATCGGAATACCGCCAGATCCTGGTGACAAATGCGGGTTGATGACTTTGGCGCCGAGCTTCAGAAGTTTAAGGCGTATGGTATTGGGGACGGCCTTGGCCAGGGCCGTCTTTTTCAGGGCGGCGCGGCGGATACCGTCGATGAGGACATAGGCGAAGGCGGCGAGGAGCAGGCGGAGCTGGTTGGCTTTGTAGGCGTGCGCGCTCATGCGATTGGCAAACAAATCGAGTTGGCAGTCCTTGATGCGGTTTTCCCTGTCGCCGCGTGGGCAATAGGTGTCTTCGTAGAGTTCCCCGGGCGGGACTTGATGGCGATTGAGGGAAGTGACGAGGAAGCGGCAGCGCTGTTGGTGTCCGGGCTTGTGTTCGACCTTGGCGATGACGCGCCGTGGCCGGGCCCAGGTTCTGGATTTGGTGATGTGGTGGAAATCGCCGTAGGCACGGACCGGCTGGCCGGTTTCGATCATGGCCATGGCGGCCTTGCTCCGGGCACGGCGGGCTTTCTTGAGCAGGACCTCATTGCGCGCCAGGCCGAAGACATAGTCCACGGCGTTGCCCTCGCACCAGCGCATCAGGTTCTCGCGCGCGAAGCCGCTGTCGCTGCGCAGCAGGATGTCGACCTTGGGCCAGCGTTCCCGGATCATCGCGACGATGCGGCGGATCTGGTTGCGCGCACCCCTGGCGCCATCGATGTTGGCGGGTCGGAGTTGGGCGAGCAGGAGATGGCGGCCGCAGAAGACATAGAGGCGCAGGAAACAGCGGTGTTCGTAATAGCCGTGGAAGAAGGCGTTCTCCTGGCGCCCATGGGTTTCCACGTCGGTGGCGTCGATATCGAGGGTGATGCGCGCGGGCGGCGTCTGGTGGGCGTCGAGAAACAGGGTGACGAACAGGTTGGAGAGTTTCTTGAGGTTGGGGACCATCTGATGATAGCGGCGGTTGCCGGTTTCCCAGGATTGTTCCAGCCGGTTCAGCGTTGACTTGCCGGCCAGTGGAGCCGGGGTCCCGGGATCTCCGGTTCGCGGTGAGGCCAGCAATTTCAGGGCCGGGTCGAAACGGAGCGTGTTGTGGTCGATGATATCTTCATAGCCGAGCGCCATCCCGCAAACCCGTTGAGCCAACAGGGCGGGAAGGGCATGGGCTAGGCGTTCTCCAGGAAAGGGCGCCTGGGTCCGCTTCGGGCCATACGGGGCTACCGCGCGGTGCGTCCCCGCCGCCGTTCCTGATAAATTACCGATATCCAGACCACTCATGATTTTTCCTCCCGCGGCGGGTTATAGGGTGTGGAGTCCGGGTTGGCGGAGATCGGGTGCAGCCTGGGCGGCCTGGGCTCGCGCACGGTCTCGATCCGCTCGGCCACGAGGCCGTTGCCGTCCCACAGCACGACCCTCTCGCCGGTTGTGCCTTCATGCCGCCGCCGTTCACACCCGCCTGATGGTCCACAGGACCCTGCCGACGATGTGCGCTTCCTGGGCGAGGCAGGTATAGGGCGCATAGTCCGGGTTGGCGGAGATCAATCGCAGCCGGTGCGGCCCGGGCTCGCGCACCGTCTCGATCCGCTTGACCACGAGGCCGTTGCCGTCCCATAGCACGGCCATCTCGCCGGTCGCGGGGATACGCCGGGCGGTGTCGACGACGATCCGGTCGCCTGCGCTCATCTCGGGTTCCATCGAGTTGCCGCGCACGCGCAGGATGCGCAAGCCCTCCGGGTTCGCATCGGCCTCGTGCCGGACCATGCCCTCGGGCAGATACCAGCGCGCCTTCTCCGTGGCGAACTCCTCGTTCAGAGCTCCCGGACCGGCGGCGGCGTCAACTTCCATCTCGGGGATCGCGGATAGGGGGACTCCCGGTATGCCGGCCGGGGGGATGCGCCGCGTCCTCTTCGCCGGCTTGCGTTTCGGCACCGTCTCGTGGCGCAGCTCGGCCGGGTCGCAATCGAGCAGCTCGCCAAGGGTCACGCTGTCGGGGTAGTTCAGCACCTTGGGCAGGCCGCGCTCGAGATACTGGTGCATATAGGCCCGGTTGCGGCCTAGCGCGAGCGAGGCCGCGGCCATGGTGAGGCCGCGCTTCCACAACAAATCTTTGAGTTTTTGCCGTACCGGGTCGCGTTCCATCGTAGCTCCGCGCATGTCTGTCATGTTTTGTAGCGTATCTCCTATTGAAACTTATTGTCAACAATAAACGTTCCTCGTACGTTCTGGTTCATGACAAGCCGGAACACAATTCTCAAGAACATCATCGATGGTTTCCTCGCTCGCCGCGGCATGAGCCGCAGCCGGTTCGGCCTGGAAACCGCCGGCAACCCCTCGTTGGTGACGCGCATCGCCGCCGGCCGCGTGATCAGGCTCGGCAGCGCCGACCGGATACTCGCCTATATGGGCGAGGAACCGTTCGGCCCGGCTTTCCGGCGCGAGGTCGAGGCGTTCATCGCCATAACCCGCACCAAGGCTTCTCTGCTTGGCCAGGAGGCGGTGGGGGATCCGTGCTTCGTCAGGCGGCTGCGCCAGGGCGCCTCGCCGCGCCTGGATACCTGCGACCGGGTGAGCGCCTGGATGGAAAGCCAGTCGAGCGAGGCCGAGCGCCGGGCGGTACGCGCGGCGGTCGAGGACGACGTTCCGGCCGTTCCCGTCGATTGCGCCAGGCAATGGGAGGCCGGGATGGACGACGACGCGATTTACATGGGCACGCGCGAGCTGGCGGCCTTTCTGGGCCTGAGCCCGCGCACGCTGGACCGCTACCGGGTCAGCGGCGGGGGTCCCAAGTTTCACAAGTTCGGCAACCGGGTGCGCTACGCCCGCGCCGATGTCGAGGCGTGGGCGGCGGAACGCCGCTACAGCTCGACCTCCGACGTGGGCGGCTCGGCCCAGAGGACGGCCTGATGGACGGCCCGGGGTGGCCGGATCAAGGACAAGCCGGGGAGCTATCTCCGCCGGTTCGCCGGGTAAGGCGGGGACCATGAAGCGCCTTGCACGGGAAGCGAAGCAAATGGCCGTTCACCGCCTTTGCGCGCTCCGGAACCCCGGATTACGGAGCCATTCAACCCGATCCGGTTGTTTCGCAATAATGCTCGCCACGCTTTCCGGCTGCGGCCTGGCGGAGGTCGAGCGCGCGCGGATGGAAACCGGAGATGTCGCGCGGCAGGTCTCGGCCCTCAGGGGATCGGGGGCTTCGGCTCCGGGAGCCCCGCAAGCCGGGCCGCGGCTGTCCACGGTGCGCCTTATAGAGCGCCGTCCCTATGTCGGATTGACACCCATCGAGCCCGACCCGCGCGCGGATTTGCCAGCGCGCTACCGCCGCGCGGACGCGGTGACCCTGCCGCTCGCGGGCATCGGCGCGGCGGCAACACTGGCGGGACGTATCAAGGCGGCAACCGGCCTTGCCGTGCGGTTTACCGGCCCCGCGCGCCAGACGGGCAACAGCACGGACGGCGATCCGTCCGTGAATGTATTTGGCGAGGCTGTCCGTGATTGGCTGTCGCCGGACGGGGGCATCTGGACCGGCCCGCTCGACGCACTCCTTGATTCGTGGACTGAACCCTCCGGTTACGAGTGGCGTTACGATGCGGATCGGCAGGCTATCGAGATCGTGCGCCGCCGCTCGGCGGTGTTTCAGATTCACGCGCTGGCCGGCAGGCAGCATTACACGGTGTCGTCCTCGACCCAGGACAGCGCCGTGGGCGGTGACGGCGAGGGCAGCGGCGGGGGCAACCTCACCAGCCAGACCATATCGACCGAGACGGACTACGACCCGTGGCCCGAGATCGAAGGCCAGTTAAAAGGGCTGCTCGATCCGGGAACCCGGCTGTCGGTTGCGCCGTCGAGCGCCTCGGTGACGGTGAGCGGCACGCCCCGTGATATTGCCCGGGCGCGCGCGTACCTCGGCTATCTCAACCGCGAGGTGCTGCGGCCCGTCACCCTGTCGGTGCACGTCTATTCGGTGCGGGTCGAGCGCGAGGCGGACTACGATCTCGGCCTCAGCTTCTCTATCGCCCGGCTGCTCGGCGAGGCGCTGCGTGTCAGCGTGGGGTCCAACGCGGTGGCGCTGATCAAGCCCTCTCCCGGCGGCGAGAGCGGCGATACGCTGTCGGCGACGGTGAAGGCATTGAACCGCGCGGGCGCGGTCTCGCGGGTGCTGTCGGCCGACATCCCGTCGCTGAACGGCAAGCCCGCACAGTTCTTCGAGCTCTTCCAGGAAGCCTATCTGCGCGAATTGCGCACCACGGCGGGCGAGGGCATCGCCCAGACCGAGCTCGTGCCGGGCACGGTCTCGTCGGGTTTCGCGGTGAGCTACCTGCCCCGCATCACCGGTCCCGGCGAGGTGCTGGTGCGGCTGTTCGCGAGTTTGCGCGACCGACCGTCTTTCACCGCTTTCACAACGAACAGCCAGACGATCCAGCTTCCGGCGTATGCCAGCCGGGCAATTCACGTGACGCAGAAGATCGGGCGCGGCGAGACGCTGATGGTGACCGGGTTTTCCGACCGCAGTGCCGCCGCCGGGCGTTCGGGCACGTTCGATCCCGATCTGCCGTTGCCGCAAGGCGCGCGCAAGGCGTCCTCGGCCCGTATCGAACAGGTGCTTCTGGTCACCGCCGATATCGGTGAGCCGCTCGGCATCGCGGAAGTTCGGGGGATGGAGTTTTGAGCACCATCCTCATCAACGGACAGCCCTTCGCGGCCGGGCTCTACTGGCTCGAGCGGGCCGGTCCGGCCGCCACGGCGCGCGCCGCGCGCCGTTTCTCGCGTCCCTGGTGCGTCCACCGGGCGGGTCAGACCGGCTATGCCGGCGGCACCGAAGACGATGCACCGGAGGGGCTTCCGGCACTGGCGCCGGCGTTGGTCGATTCGATCGAGAGCGAGTTCTGGATGGCTCTGGTTGCGGGCGATGCGGCTCCGGGCGAGAGCGGCGGTAGCGGGCGTTTCGCGCTGACAAAAGTTCGCGACGGCGCCGTGCTTGCCGATGGCGACGAAGTATTCAGCAACCGGGATGCCGCCGTCGAAGCTTTCTCCCGCGCGCGGGCACTGGGCTGGGACCTTTACGCGACGCCCGGCCTGCTCGCCGGCGGCGCGGACCGCGAAGTCACTGAACTCGATGTTTCGAGTCTCGCCGCCGCGCCGGAGAATGTGCTCCGCCGCGCGCCGTTTACGAGAATTGGGCGCGCCCACCCGGGACTGGTCCTGCTGTTGCTAGCCGTTCTTGCCGGCGGGTCGGCCGCCTGGCTGCAGCGCGATACGCTCCTGGATTGGATTAGCGGCGGGCCGGAACCCGTGACTGCCATCGCACCTCCGGCCGAGCCGGAACTCGCGGTCGCGGTCGATAGCGTAGCCCTGATAGAGGCCTGCCGGCGGGCATTGATCGATTATCCGCCCTGGCTGCCGGCCTGGCGGATCGAGAGTCTTTCCTGCGCCGCCCGCTTTGCCGATCCGGAGCTTGCCGCGCTCCGCCCCGAACTGGCGGGCGGCCCAGTCATGCTGGCGCGCTGGCGGCTCGTGCCCGGCCATGCCGAGCCCTTGCATCGTCAAGTCGCCGAGCAACATCTGTCGCGCTGGTACGCCGCGTCCGTGGTCGATGCGAGGGCGTGGGCGGTCCTCCCGCTGGTCCCCGTGCTGCGCATCGCCGAGACGGCGCGCCCCCTATTCCTGACGTTTCGCCGTGCTGTCGACCGCGAGCTTGGCCTTCGCGGGGCGCGGCTCGACTACGCCCGCGGCCCGCAGGGTGGCTGGACCGTCCGGATCGTCCATCCCGGCCCGTTGTCCCACCTTGCCGATCTATTCCGCGAGGCCGCCGGCCTCTCGGATCTCGAAATCACCGCGCTGGATCGCGGCGGGGACGGGGGATGGCGCCTGCATGGCCGCCCCGTAGCCCCGGAGGCGATGACGCGTGCGGGATTCCGCGCGCTGACAGGCGCTCCGGCGGGCAATTCCGAACAGGTTTACGAGCGAGGAGGTAAACCATGAACACGGCATTTCGCGCCACCATGCTGGCCGGGGTCAGCCTGTGCGCGCTTTTCGCCGCCGCACCGGCGGTCGCGCAACAATCTGCGAACGAACGTGTCTACCGCCAGGAAGCGCTGGCCCATGCGCGCGCGGTGACCACGGCCTGGCGCCGCCTGGAGAGCTATATTCTCGAGGGCTCCGCCGGCACTCCCGATCCGGATGGCGCAGGCGTCTCGGGCTGGAGCGGCGCGGTTCCGCCGGCCGGCAGCGGCTGGCTTGCCGATTGGACGCTGCGTGGCGCGCGGGCGCGTTATTGCGAAGACACGCTGCTGGTCTATCTCGCGCCCGGGCGCCTCAAGGGCGTCGGCCGCGATCACCGCGCGGTCCAGGCAGCGCCCCATGCCTACGCCGGCGGCGGAGCGAAGGGCCAGGCGCCGGTGCTGCACTGGCTGGAAGCAGGCCGGGCCACCGGTGCCGCGGGCCGCCCTTCGGTGACACTCCCCGCCTGCCTGTCCGATACCGCTTTCGGCGGGCCGCTGCCCTCGGGCCGCGCCGCGCTCGCTGGCACGGTGCGCGATCCCTACACCCACACCAACGAACGTGAGAGCCGCGAACGCCAGCTCGAGGACTGTGCGGCTGGTGAGCACGGCCAGGGCCGGACAAGAGTGCGCGAGGTCACCCAAACCCATGACGAACGCGGCAATCCGGTGGGCGATCCGGTGCATGGCCCCTGGCAGCTTCTGATCGACGAATGCCGGGCCGATTTCACGGCCTGGGAGAACTACACGCTCGTCTGCCACTGGGACGCCGGGCCGCCGCACAACCGGCGCATGGAAGGCCGCGAGATCTGGCGCCGCCTGAAGAGCGTGACGGCGGAGGGCGAGACGCTGGGTCCGCCCGAGTTCGTCTCGACGAGCTGCTGGACCGGCAAGGTTCCCGTGCCGCCCACGGCGGTGGTGACGGAGACCGGGCAAACCGAAGCGATGACCGATGGCTGCCCGTCCGGCTACACGGGAAGCCAGGAGTACCGGCGCACCGTGACCCATAGGGCGACACAGTTCCCGTGGGATGCGGAGCCGGTCGTGCAGATCAATTACGGCCCCTGGATTCTGGAGACGGACAGCTGCGAGGCCGTGATCCCGCCGGATTGGGGCGGTGATGCAGATATAGGCGGAGGCCAGCCGGGCGCGGGAGGCTTGGGCGGTGCCGGCGGTCCGGGTGGCGATTCCTGCAGCCCGGACCCCGACGCCGGCGCGGACGTCTGCAGCGTCGACGGCAGCATCGGGTTCGACACCAGCGGGTTCGGCGGCGGTGGAGATGGAGGCGGTGGCGGGGGTGACGGTTGCTTCCTGACCACGGCGATTGTCGAGCGGCGCGGCATCGAAGCGGACGGCGGGCCCACCCTGACCGCGCTACGGCGCTTCCGCGACGGCTACATGATGAAAACGCCCAAACGCCGGGCGCTGGTCGCCGAATATTACGAAATCGCTCCCCGCATCGCCGCCGGGATTCCCCAAGGACATTCGGACTGGGACTGGATCGGCGGCCGTATCGACGCGGCCATCGCGGCTATCGCCGCGGGCGACGAAGACGGGGCGTTTGGGATCTATGCCGCCATGGTGCGCCGCCTCGCCGCGTGTTGGACGGAACCGGACGGCCGCATGGCTGCCGGAGCAAACACCACCAAAGGAACATGACGATGACACGGCTTCCAACCCCGTCGCTCGCCATTGCATCGATAGCGTTGGCCGCTCTCATGGCAAGTAATCCCGGAACGAGCGGCGCTTTGGCGCAAGCCGTTCCCGGATCTCCCAATTACAGTTCCCATGCCGCCGCCTTCTTCACCGGCCTGCTGGAAGGCCGCGTCTGGATCCTGGAGCGGCCGAACTCGCGGCGCGCCGGAGACCGCAATACCGTCTGGGCGCATTATCACGGCCCGGACGGCACGCTTCGCGCCTGCGCCCATCTCGGCGGCGCCTATGCGCCCGGAACCGCGCGCTGGCGGGTGGTGCCGTCCCGCGAGTTCCGCGCGCTCTACAATTTCAACGAGACGGGCGTGGAGCCGGATCCCGGGCAGCGGCGCGGCCACACCCCGATCTTCTACGATCCCGCCACCGGCGTTCTGCACAACGAGGCGTTGGGAGCCGCGTCCGGCGTCTGGGCAGTCGCTTCGCGTGGCTGGGTTCAGGAAAGCTGGCCGCGGGCGATGAAGGACGCCTGCCCGGACTTGGCGTTGCCGGCGGACCTGCCGGTCAACGAGAGGCAGACCTCGGCCGTATTCGACGAGATGGCGGCACAGGAGCTGGATGCGCCCGTGCGCGGATTTCCGGGCTCCGAGCTGCGCGGACCGGGAGCGACCGGAATCGCGGCGTCGGGGGGCCATGCAACCCTGCCGGCTGCGGCGCTCAAGCGCTTCCTCGAAGATAACAACGGCCGGGTGCTGGTCGACAATGGCGGTGCGCGCCATGTTCTGGTGCTCGGTCCGGATCGCGACGAGTTGTGGCTGCTCAACGGCAGCGGCGGTACCGCCGGCACCCGCGCAATCGCCGATACCGGCCATCTCGTGCCGGCGGAGGGCGGCGCGGAGATCGCGCTGCACTATGAACGCCTTCCGCTGCGGCCGCGTTTCCGGGTCGGCGACGCGCTGCCGCTGCTGCCCACCGGAGAACGGTATGCCGCGATGCGGCTGACCGATTGGCTGGCGGCGCGCAGCGGCCCGGTCACGCTGCCTTTCATGGATCGCGAGGATTCCGTGTTCCGCTTCCGGGCGGACGGAACTCTTACTGCGGTATTGGGAGACGGCAACGGCAGTCGTGAGACGGCCGGTACCTGGCGCTGGTCGCGCGGCGAATTGATCGTGAGCCTCGACGGCGCGGCGGCGGCCAACAGCTATCCCTGGCGCGCACTCGCCGCCCATCTCGGGTGGACGCCCGAATGACCGCCGCGGCACATCTTCGTACGCTTGGCGCCTGCCTCGTGGCGATGGTGGCGGCATCGGGTGCATCCGCGCTGGACGCGGTTTCACCGTCCGCGCCGGGGACGCAATCCGCCGAGGCGGTGGCGGTCGGCTCCGCCGCGACGAATTCAAAGCAGGCTCTTTCCATCCCGCCAATGGCGCCATCCACGGGCGCTGCGAATGCCGCGGGCCGCAGCCGTCTGCTTCGCGTGCTGGACGGCGGGGCGGCCGGGCAACCGCAACCGGCAGGCCCGGGCGAAGAAGCGCGGACGCCAAACGTGACCGCCCCGAATTTCGCCATCCCGATACCGCCGATGGCTGCATCCGTCATCGCAGGCTGTCCGCGCGATCTGCTGACCCGTCTGCTCGCGGGTGTGGCGAACAAGGAAGACGCGCTGTCCGCCCTGGCGATCGAGCACGAGACCCTGAAGCTGTGCCATGAGCGCCAGCTGATCGTGACGGGAATATTCGAGACGGAGGCCCAGTTGCGGGCGCTCCGCGCGCCGGCGGAACCGGCCGCCGCAAATCGATCCCCGGCGGTGGCCGCCACCGTTCCTTCGGTCATGCCGCAATTGAACAAGGTCCCCGCAAAGCTGCCGCCCTCCACGACTGCGCAAAAGCCGGCGAAAGCCGCGCCGGCAGCGCCGCGCTATGGCTGGTTCTCGATCGTCGGGATGGCGGGCGATCTGCGCGCCGGCGTCACCGATGGGCGGCGGGTCTGGTTCGTGCGCGAGGGCGATCCGCTCCCCGGCGATGTCCGGATCAGCCGGATCGCCGCGCGCCCGCCCGGCGTGCAAATCGAGGGTTCCGACGATCGCGCGTTGCCCTACCAAGCGCGGCCCGGAGACGGCTCATGACCCGGCAACCGGCAAGCACCCGTCCCGACACCATCGCAAAAACCATGGTCCGGCCGCTCACGCGTTTATTTTCATGGCGCGGTAGACGTACCGGCGCCGACGCACCAAAGACCGCGGATGCCAACCGATTGATTCGCGCCCCCGCGATGGACGTCCGGTTCCGGCGCATCTGCGCGGTGTTCGCCGGCGGGCGTTGCCTGATCGCGCGTGGCTATGAGGCTGACGCCCGGTTGCGCTCCGCGCTACTGGCGCTGCGCCAGAGCGGCGCCATCCCGGTGGCGGTTGCCGAAGAACCCGCAACCCTCGAAGAGATCGCCGAATGCTGGCGGGCAGCGGGCGCCGCGTCCTCACCGGCGGCGGGCGAAGCGGCGGCTCGCCGGATCAAACGCCTGTTCGAGGATGCGGCGGCGGCGCGAGCGAGCGATATGGTGTTCCAGACCGGCGGCGGCGCCTGTCATGTCTTTGCCATCGTCAACGACCGCAAGCTGCAGCTGGCCGAGCCGATGACGGCCGAGGAGGGCCGCGAGGCCGCCGGTTTCCTGTTCCATTGCAAGGACGAGGGCTCGTCCCAGACGAGCTACCGGCGGGGCTCCTTCCAGGGCTTCTCGATCCGCGCCGGCGGCCAGGTGCCGCTGCCGGCGGGCATCTCGGCGCTGCGCTGTCAGCGCGGACCCCACGAGCCCGACGGCGATCACCTGTTCGCGCGCATGTTCTATGCCGACCGGCTCGACGCCGGCATGACCCTGGAGCGGCTCGGTTTCTCGGCAACCGAAGCAGCCATGTTTGCCGGGATCCGCATGGCGCCCCATGGCGGCGTCTTCATCGGCGGCACCGCGGGCGACGGCAAGTCCACCACACTGGCCGTCAATCTCGCCCTGCAGATGGCCGAGTTCGACGGCCAGCTCAATCTGGTGACCATCGAGGACCCGGTCGAATACCGCATTCCGGGCGCCGTCCAGATCGCGGTGCCGACCTCGGGCCTGGGCGATGAGCGGGCCGGGCATTTCAAGGAAGCGCTGATGCATTTCTGCCGGATCCACCCGGCCAGCGGCATGGTCTCCGAGATCCGTGACGCCGACGCCGCCCGCCAGGTGATGCAGTTCATCGATACCGGCCATCAGGTATGGACCACGATCCACGTCCATTCGGCCAACGCCATCCTGTTCCGGCTGATCGACATGGGAGTCGGCGTGGCCGAGGTGACCAAGCCCGGCAATGTCGCGCTGCTGATGAAGCAGACCCTATTGCCGTTGTTGTGCCCGGACTGCGCGCTTGAGCGGCACGCCGAGGGACGCGTTGCCCCGGAAAATCTGGCTGGACGCCTGCGCGGCAACGGTGCGGTGCGCTACCGCAACCCAAAGGGCTGCCCGCGGTGCCGGCGCGAGGATGGCGGCGCTGTCGCGGCGCGGGCCTGGAACGGTTATCTCGAACAAACGGCGATCGCCGAAACCATCCGGCCCGATGCCGGTTATCTCGCCTTCGTGCGCGACTGCGATCCCTTGGGCGCCTGGGCCTACTGGCGCCAGGAGATGGACGGCGCGCCGATCGGCGGCAAGATCTGGAAGCTGGTGGCCGAGGGAGCGGTCGATCCGTTCGACGCCCTGCTCAAGGGCGCCGGCACCGAGCACGAGGCGGCGGCGAGCCTCACCGTGGTCGCGGAGGCAGTCCGATGATGGGCCCGTTCCGCATCGGCATCTTCTGGAGGCGGGCATTCGCCGCGCTGGTGCTCGGGCGCAAGGCGCGGGTGGACTGCTTCCGCACCGTCGCAGATCTGCTGGAATCCGGCTTCGAGCTCGAACGCGCTCTCGACGTTACGGTGCGCGCGCAACGCGGCCAGGGTCCATCCTTGCGCGCCGGCCTGCTGGAAGGCTGGCGCCGGGCGCTGATCGAGAACCGTTTCGCCGAAGCAATGGCCGCCTCCGCGCCGCCGGCCGAGGCGATGATCTTCCAGGCCTACGGGCGTATCGAGGCCGCCGTCCTGTTCGCTGCCGCGGCGCGGGTGGCGGATTTGCGCGACCGGCAGATCTCGGCGGTCCGCAAGGCGCTCGCCATGCCGCTGACGCTGGCCGGCGGGCTCGCCGTCATGCTGTGGGCGGCGGGCGGATATTTCGTGCCGGTGCTCGAAAGCGTCGTCCCGCCCGAACGCTGGGGGCCGGCCGCCGGTTTGTTCCGTGCCGCCTCGGCCTGGCTCCATGCAGAACCACTCGTATTTTTGGCCATCTGCGCAACCGTCGTGGCCGCAATAGGCACGGCGATGGTCCATTGGACCGGTCCCGGCCGGACCACGCTCGACCGGATCGCGCCGTTTTCGCTCTATCGCACGATCACCGGCTCGGCCTTCCTGTTCGTGGCACTCGAGTTTCTCGCCGCCGGTCTCGATCTCAACGACCGCGCCTTCGAGGATCTGAAACGGCATGCCTCGCCCTACGCGCGCCATCGCATCGGCGCCATCCAGCGCGGCATGGCCCGGGGCGCCGGTTTGGGCCGCGCCATGGCGCTGGCCGGGCACGGGTTTCCCGATCCGGCCCTGGTTCCCGTCGCGGCCGCGCTCGATGGCGCGCCCGGCTGGGAGGACAAGCTCGCCCGCTTCGTCGAGCGCTGGGTGGGCCGCTCCGAAGACCTGCTCAAGTCCCGCGCGGCTGTGCTGAACGGCGCGCTCCTGATCGTCGTGACGCTGGCGATGGCGGCCGGCATCGACGCGATGTTTTCGGTGCTGCAGCAGGCCGGACGGTCATGAGCGATGACCAAGGGAAAACGAACAAGGGCGGGAAAGCACGGCGCTCCCCGCATGCACGGCGGACCCAGCGGCTATGGGGACGGCCATGGGAACGACCATCGGAACTGCAAGTGGATGAATGAAGCGTCGATGAAAGGAAAAGAGATGACGGCAATGAAAATAGGGGCAACCAGGATTTCTGCGAAGACGAGCATAGCGGCGATCATCAAACGCTACCGGGCGCGCAGGTACCGGCGTGGTTTCAGCCTGTTCGGGGTTCTGCTCGGGCTCGGCCTTGCGGCGGTGGTCATTGTCGGCGCCGTCGGCACCTACAACGCGGCGCGCGAAGCGGCCAACCGGTCCGAGGCCCTGGTGCTGCTGAACCGGATCCGCGCCAATATCGAGGCCGCCTTCGCCGGCGCGCCGAGCTACGGGAACAACGCCGATCTGGTCGCCGCGCTCGATCGCCGGGGCGGCATTCCCGACAGCGCCCGGACGATCGGGGCCGGCAACAAGGCCGAGATCCGCCATCCCTTCGGCGGGCTGGTGACCGTCACCGGCGGGCCGGGCGGCATTACCAACCGCTTCCGCATCCAGTTCGCCGATGTCGATAACGAGATCTGCGCCGTGCTGGGCGATGCCTATGCCGGGCGCAGCCGGGCGCGGGCCGGGGTGATCTCGATCACGATCAACGGCGCCGCTCTCACCTCGCCCGTCACGGCAACCCAGATCACCGCCGCCTGCGACGACGGCGACGGCGCCAACGATATCGGGTTCATCTTCGGATGACGCGCATGCGCAAACATACCTGCGGCGCGGGGGCGCTGCTCGGCGTGCTGTTGCTGGCGGCATTCGCGGGAACCGCGCTGACGCTGCATTACGAGGCGCGCGGACTGGCCCGCGGCGAGGCGCTCGACCGCGCCGCCGGGCGGGTCTTCTCGGCCTGGTTCCATGCCGCCCACCGGGCGAGCCAGGACCAGGCGGCGACCTTCGCCCAGACCCTCAAGAACGGCAACGCCATTATCCTGGCGCCGGCGCGATTGCGCGCGCTCGGCACGGCGCCGCCGGGACTGCCCGATGCGCCCGGACGGAACGCCACGTTCGCGTTCGGCGTCATCGCCGACGGCACGCCGCGCGGCGTTCCCATGGCCTTCGGCGTCCTCGAACCGGCGCCGGATGGCGGCGCCGCGCACGGGGTGGCGATGCGCGAGGGGGCGCTTGGCTCCGGCCTCGCCGGTCTGGAATCGGTTGGCAGTGGCGCTCTGATGGCGCCGCATCTGCCGGCGATCGAGGCGGCGCTCGGCCGTTCGTTCGGACCCGGCGCGCTCTTTGTAACCGCCGATCACGGGCTTCGGTATCTGGAACAGGCGCTCTACCGCCGTGCACAGCCCGGCCGGGCGTATCTGAACCGGCTGGAAACCGGCCTCGACATGAGTTCCGCCGACCCGGCCAATCCAGTGGGCCGGAATATCGCGAGGGCCGGCGCGGTGATGGCACGTGCGGCAGATTTAAGCGGCGCTGCCGAAATCGGCGGCAATGCCGTGGTCGATGATTCCGTCATGGCTGGGCGGCTCGCCACGGCGGACCTCTCCGCGCGGGAACTCGGCGGCGCGGCGCTGACCGTCTCCGCCGATCTGGTCGTCGGCCATGCCCTGACAGGCGTGGTGTCCGCCGCCTCCGTGAAAGCCGCCGGGCGGCTCGACGCGGGAGGCTTGAGCACGGCGGGCACACTGAGCGCCCGGACGCTCTCCGCCGCCACGGCGGTGGCGGTCGCCGGTGAGGCGGCGGTCACGGGGACGTTCGATGGCGAGGAAACGCGTGTGAGCGGTGCTCTCCAGGCGGGTGGCATCGCCGCCCGGGCAGCGCACGGTCCCCAAGCGCGCATCGACGGCCTGATGACTGTCGGGAGTTGCGGCGGATGTTGACGCGCATGCCGGGACCGGAGCCGAGGCGCCAACGAACCGTGTTCTGCCGGGGGTTGAGCCTGTTCGGCGCGCTTCTCGCGCTGGCGCTGCTGGGCATGATCGTCCTTGCCGCCTCCACCTTCTTCGAGACCCTGGCGGCAGAACGCCGCGCCCGTATCGCCGTGCAGCAATTGACCGTGCTGGCCGATGCAAGTGCAAGCCATGTGCATGGCCGGTTTCCGGAACTGCTGGCGGCCGCACGGGGTGGCCCCGTGGAGATCACCCTCGCGCAACTCAAGGGCGCCGGATCACTGCCGGCGGATTTTTCAGCGGTGGACGCGCTCGGGCGCGGCTACCGGGTGCTGATTCTCGCCACCGGCGCGGACACCATCGACGTCCTGGCGGCCGAGGCGGTCGGGGCGGGCGATACGGTCCCGCCATCGGCCGCGTTGTTGGCGGCAACCGGCGAAGCACGCCTCGGACTGGTCCCACCCGATGCCCCGTCCCGGCTGGCCGGACCCACCCTCGATCATGATGTGAGTGCCTTCCAGGCGGCCTTTGGCGGCGCCCCGGCCGTGGGTGCGCTGGCGGCGCTGCGCCGCTTCGATCACCAGGCCGTCTACGGCACAAGGCTCCAACGGATCGCGGTGCCGGGCTTCCCGGATGCCAACCGGATGGAGACCGATCTCGACATGGGCGGCAACGCCATCACCGGCGCCGGCCGGCTCTCCGGCGCAAGCCTCGCGTTGAGCGGCGATCTGGAAGCGGGCGGCGATATTGCCGTTACCGGCGATCTGACGGTCGGACAGGCCGTGCGGGTCGCCGGGACGGTGGAGGCCGCGGGCGCAATCAGTGGCGATACGGCTTCCTTCGCGGGGGTGGTGTCGAGCGGGTCGCTGAGGGTTAACGGCACGCTCCGGGCCGCAAGTATCGCTTCCACTGGGGCCGTCACGGCGGGTTCGGTCGCCGCGACGGGGACGGTCACCGCCGGCAGCGCCAACCTCGAGCGCCTTACCGCCAACACGGCGTCGGCCCGCACGGTGACCGCCGGCACGCTCTCCGCCGCTTCGGTCAGGGCTGCGGGCATCCGCGTGAACGGGCGTCTCGACGCATCCACGGCCGGGTTCAGCACCCTCATCGTCGGCCGATGCGCGGGGTGCGGCCCATGAAACCCTTATTCGCGCTCACTCTTCTTATAGGGACGTCTCTCCTGTTGGCCGGATTGCGGCCGGCTGCCGCCCAGGAACTGGCGGCCGGAAAGGAAGGCCAACCCCGCAGTGCCCTGTTCGAGGCGCTGGAAATCCGCGCAAGCGAAGACGCGGCACGGCAAATAGCGGGGGCCGCCGAAGCCGCCCATCGCGACCCTGGCATGGCCTGGGACAGGGAACGCGCCTTCGCCGGGATGGAACGGCTGCGCGCGGGGATCGAGGTGCTGGGCGGCCTGCGCGACGCGCAACGGGAACTGCTTCAGTGGAACCGCGAACGCATCAAGACCGGAAGGGCGCCTGCCCTCCTACCGGCCCGCCTCTGCCGTGAGGTGGCGCTCGCCGCCTGGTGCCCGTTGCTGCCTGCGACTTTCGGTGTGCTCGGCCGGGCCGCCGCCGGTTCGACCGCCATGTCTACCGCCAGATCGACCGCCATGTCCTCGGCTCCCGCGGCTGAAAACACCCCGCCGGCCGAATCCGGAACCGCAATAACGAAGGATGAATTGCAATGACCGATTTGATGATTGGCGGCCTTAGCTCGGGCCTGGTGCTGGCCGCGATGGCGGCTATGGCCGTCCTGGACGCGCGCCGGGCGGTCGTCGATCCGCGCCTGGTGCTGGCGTTGCTCGCCGCCGCGGCCACATGGCGTTATCTGAGCCCGGACGGCAATAGCCCGTGGATGCCCTGGACCGGGATGGCGCTCGGTATCGCCGCCGTCGCGCTGCCGATTGCCCTCGCCCAATTGCGTGGCCGGCGCTGGCCGCTCTATCCGGGCGACGCGATGATGCTGGGGGCTTTCGGTTTCCTGCTCGGCCCCATCGGCCTCGCCTGGACGATGCTGCTCGGATCGGCGTTCTCGCTCGCCTATCGGGTTTGGGTTCAGCGAAGGCGCGGCCGGCGCATCCGCAAAGGCCTCGTGCCGCTCGGCCCGGGTATGACCGCCGGGGCGGTCGTGGTGTTCCTGTGCGTCAATTTCGGCGTTGCCTTCGCTGCCGGCGAACCGTCGCCGCATGGCGTGCCGGCCGGCACGGGAACGGCGGCCGCGGTAACGGTTTCCCCCTTGCCGGATATCGCGCCCGGAGGGGCGCCGCTCCCGGCGACGGAACTGGCCCCGGTCAGCACCGGACTGCCCGAGGCAATTGCCACTCGGGATCTGGTGTTCGAACAACGCGAAGCGGTTTCCCTGCCGGTTGCACTCCGTCGCCTGTCTTCCCTGTCGGGCATCGCGACGGCGATCGAAGAACGCCCGGCGCGGATCGCCGGCGGGATGGCAATCCTGTCCGATGCGCCACCGATCCGCCTGATCTGGCGGGGCGCTCTTGCCGGCCTGCTCGACCGCCTCGCGGCGCTGAGCGGCTACGACTGGAGCTGGCGTGAAGGAACGGTCGTCTTCTACCGCTATTGGGATATCGAACAACGCGCTGCGGCTGCTGGCTTGCCGCCTGCCTCCGGCCCGGCCGGCCGGGACGGCCAGTCCGATGAAGCGGCGGCGGGCACTGAATGGATGGTCGAGGCGGGGGCGCACAAAACCTTGCGCGGCGTGCTCGAGAACTGGGCGCGCCAGGCGGGTTGGACGCTGGTCTGGAACTCCACTCGCGATTACGCCGTGGGATCGAGTCCGGAGCAGGCCCCCGGATCAAGTCCGGGGCAGGCTCTCCGCGCGGTATTTCGCGGTGGGTTTCTGGAGGCGGTCGATCAGTTGCTGGCCGGGGATACGACCCGCCGCACTTTGTCGGCGCTCGCCTACAAGGCGAACCGCCATCTGGTGATCGAGGACGCCGGAGCCGCCGGACGATGAGAAGCGTCATGGCCCTGACCGTTATCCCGTTGCTGGCAGCGCTCTCGGCTTGCGCCACGTTCGCCCCGGATGCGGCGGTCGCCGTCAAGCAGATCGGGGCGGACCGGGCGGAGACGCTCCTGACCGAGGCCGCCTTGCGCGCCGAGCGGGCGTTCGTGGCGCTGGCCCGGGCGCGCTCGGCGAAGAACCCGCTCGCCGATACGCCGCTGCCACGCATCGTCCCGGCGGCACTCGCGGCCACGGTGACGCTGGACTGGATCGGCCCGGTCGAGACCCTCGCCGAGGAGCTCGCCCGGCGCGCCGGGTATCGCTTTTTCGCCGCCGGACCTGTCCCGGCCCGCCCGGCGATCGTCGCCGTCAAGACCAGGGATGCGCCGCTGATCGCCGTCCTGCGCGATGCCGGTATCCAGGCCGGACAGGCCGCCGTGCTGACGGTGGACGCGGACCGGCGGATCGTCCGCCTCGACTGGGCCGCGCCGGATGAAAACCGGATCGGGAAGACAGGCAAGGAGGGCTCGTGATGCGAACGGGCGCCGTTGTTGTTCTCCTCCTTCTTATGGCTGTGCCCGTCCGGGCCGCCGATCCCCCGCCCGATCTGGATGCGCTTTACGAGTTCGGGCCGGCACCAGGTGCGGCGATCCCGTTCGCCGAGGAGAAACGCCATTCGGCGATGCGCCTGGCGGCACTCGGGTTCGGTGCGCGGGCGGCTCTGGCGCGCCGGAGCTGGGAGATCGGCGTCATGCTGGAGCGGTTGTCGGCGCCGCTTTCCGCGATCTACCGGTTCGGCGATCTGATGCTGACCGAGCAGGGCTTCACGGTGTTGCCGCCGGTGCTGGCCGAGACCCGCCAGGCCTTCCGGCTGGGACTGGAACAGGATCGCGCCGCGAGCGCGCGGCGTGTGCTCCGCATCGTCGAGCCCGAGCGGATCGTGAGCGCCCCGCCGCACTGGCGCGACTACCTGGTCCGCTCATGGCGGACACCCGCCCCGCCGGCCGCGGTGCTGTTTCCCCGAACCGGTCCCGAGACCACGCTGTGGCGGCAATGGCTGGCCGAGGGCTGGGCGCACGGTACGGCGCTCGGCGACGATATCTTCGCCGCCGATCTGGACCGGCTGAACCGGACTTTCGAGGGCGTCGTCCTCTGGCACCGCCTGCATCTCGTCGAGATGGTCTCGGCCCCCGGACTGAGCACCATCTACACCGCCGCCACGGGCCACGAGCGCCTGCTGCGGATCGGCGAAACAAGCGTGCGGCTCGACAGGCGGGCGGCCTTCAATCTCGACACAGGGGCATGGCGGACGATCGCCGGTGGAGACCTGCAATGACCGTGTGCGCCAATCATTGCCCAGGTGGGACACCGTCCTCTTTCCCAGACTCATACTGGCCCGAGGCGGCGCATGTGTTTCCGGTCGAACGGTTCGACGCCTTCCTGCTATGGGCCGCGAAGCTCGGCGCCTCCGACATCTCCTTCCAGACCGGCGCGCCCGCCTTCATCGAGGTTGACGGCAAGCTCGCACGGGCGACCGGCGCGGTTCTCGACGGCGTCGCGCTCGGCAGCTTGTGCGCACGCATTTTCGATGCCACGGGCGAAGGCATCCTGCGCGGCGGGCGGGCCATCGATTGTTCCCACGCCGTCGCCGAGGCGCGCGGCGTCTTCCGCCGCTTCCGCTGCAACCTCGCCCCGGTGCAGGCCGCGGGCGGTTTCGCGGTCAACATCACGCTCCGGGTTCTACCCGGCGCGCCGCCGAGCTTCGAGGAACTCGGCATCGAGGACGAGATCGTCGAGGCCTGGGACCTGCGGCGCGGCCTGACCCTGGTGACCGGCGTGCCGGGCTCGGGCAAGTCCACCTTGCTCGCCGCCGGCACGCGGCGGCTGCTGGAGCACGGCGCCGGGCGCATCCAGTCCTACGAGGCGCCCATCGAGTTCGTGTTCGATCATATCGAAGGGGACGGCGCGCTGATGTCGTCTTCTGAAATCCCCCGTCACTTCCAAAGTTTTGCCGACGGCCTGCGTTCTTCCCTGCGCCGCCGCCCCGCCGCGGTGATCGTCGGCGAGGCGCGCGACCGCGAGACCGTCGAGGCCGTGGTCCGCGCCGCCGATTACGGCATCGCGGTCTATTCAACCGCTCACACCATCGGCGTTGCAGCCACCATCCGCCGCCTGCTGGCGGAGTTCCCGGCCGGCGAGCGCGCCGAGCGCGGCGCCGCGCTGATAGACGCCATGAACCTCGCGGTCACCCAGGTGCTGGCGCCTAACCCGGCCGGATCGGGCCAAAGCACTTCGGAACGAAGCGGGCGCACGGCGCTACGCGAATGGCTGGTCTTCGACGACCGCCTCAAGGCCGAACTGCTGGAGCTGCCGCAAACCGGCTGGCCGGCGCGGATCGAGGCCGCGCTCGCGGCGACCGGCAACAATCTTGCCGCTGCGGCCGGGCGCGCCTTCGCCGAGGGCCGGATCGGACCGGACGTGCACCGGCGCTACCGCGCGCCTGCCGCTGGCGCCGCTGGCGGCGACGGCAACGCCGACCGGGCTGGAGGTTAGGAGCTCGAAGCCCGACTGGGGGATCCCCGCACATGTTGAGGAGACGATTCCATGGACCCTTCCGAAGTGCCCTGGCGCGACACCATGCGCCCGGTGCGGTTCTACATGATCGACGCGCGCTTGCTGGTCCTGCTGACGATTTGGCTGTTCCTGCCGGCCTGGTGGACGACGGCGGCCGTCCTGCTGGCGATCGCGGCGTTCCGCATCGCCGAGGCGCGCGGCTACCGTTTCCGGGCCGGGCTCCGGGCGCTCCGAGCCGCAAGCGCTGGCCGCCGCCGCGCCCTTCACGCGGCGCGGTTGCGGCGCTTTGTGGATTTTGGCTGATGGCGGGATCGGCCCTAATGCCGTCCGCCGCTTCGGCCGAGTTCCGTTATGTGGCGCCGTCCGCCGTCCACGCCGGGGTCACCGTGTTGGACGAAGCCGGCGAACGCGGCGAGCGCAATGGCGCAACACTTGCGCAAACTTTGAAACGCCTGGCGCCGCCCTCGCTCCGCCTGCGCTACGACCGCCGGGTCGATGCCGCCAAGGCGGTCGTGGACGAGTATCCCGACTGGCAAAGCCTGCTGTTCGGTGAAGGGCTCGCAGCGGTTCGCCGCGGCGGCGAACTCCATATCCGCCCGGCCGGCCTGCCGCCGGGCGCGGTCGAGCTTGCTACCGCCGATGGCGGCCATGGCGTGTGGCGGGTCGAAGCCGGCGACACCCTGCGGGGCGTGCTGGAGCGCTGGGGCGCGTGGGCCGGAGTTGAAGTGCTGTTTCTCACCGACCGGCGCTACCGCCTGCACCGCGGCCAGGCGTTCGAAGGCGCCTTCATCGATGCCGTGCGGGCGCTGTTCTTCGCGCTTTCCCATCTACCGCACCCGCCCGCCGGGGAATTCACGGCCGGTGGCAAGTCGCTCGCGGTGACCCATCGCGCGCCGCAAATACCCGCAAACGGAGGCAAACCATGAACTCGGGACAGATCACCAAATTGCGACAAAATATTACGACGATAATGGCGGTCGTATCGGTTGCCGTGGTTGCAATTCCGGCAGTTCATGCCGCCGAGCCCGACCTTGTGAGCGCGCTCCGGGACCAGGGCGCGCAGATCGTGCCGTTGGGTCCGCGTGGCGGGCTTGCGGGCTATCTCGTGACCCCGGTGGGCGGCGCCGGTTACAGCCTTTATGTAACCAACGACGGCCATGGCGTCGCCGGGCTGCTCTACGGCCCGGACGGCATGCTGCTGACCGGCGGGCAACTCGCCGCCGTGCGTGGCGAAACCCGTCTGGCAGGCGCCGCGCCGCGCTCGGCATCGGGTGCGCCTAATCCCGCGGCGAATGTAGAGGGTGCCGTGGTGCGGGATTCCGGCGCCTCCACTGAGACGGTAACGCCCGATACGGCTACCGGCGTATCCAGGGCGGCTCTGTTCGAGCGTTCGGCGTCCGCTTTCGGTTTCACCCTTGGGGAGCGGGGGCCGCTGGCCGTTCTGTTCGGCGATCCGGGTTGTCCATGGTCGCGTTCGGTCGTCGCAAGGATCGGCCGCGAGGCGATGGCCGGCAGGCTGCGGCTGCATGTCGTGCCGGTGGCGCTGTTGGGCGCGGCGTCAGCCCACCGGGCAGCGGGAATCGCCGCCAGTTCCGATCCGGCGCAGGCCTGGTTCGCCCGCGACGATGGTCCGGCGGGTAGGCACGCCCGGGACTTAATCGCGCGCAATAACGCTCTATTCGATACCTGGGGCGAGCGTTCCGTGCCGCTGATCGCATACCGCACCGCGCGTGGTGGAGCCGCAGGGGGCGGCATCGCGCACCGCGTCGGCGACATCGCCGACCTCGGCGCCTGGCTGCGGGAACTTGGCCATGAGTAGCCGGGTTCAGGCCATCGCGGAGGCGGCACGGCAGTTCGCCTTCCAGCGCGACCAGCATCATGGCTGGCGCCGCGCCGCGTCCTGGTTGCTTCTCACCAACGCGCTGACGGCGGCGGCCTTCGCGGGTTACGTGTTTTTTCATTCCACGGTCTACATCACCGTCGCCGCGACTCCCGATGGACGGCTGGTGCCGCTGACGCCGCTCGACGAGCCGATCATGTCCGACGCGGCGTTGCGCAACTGGACGGTCGCGGCGGTCACCGAAGCCTTCACGCTGGGTCATCACGATTGGCGCCTGCGGCTCGCGGGCATCCGCGGCAAATTCACCGATAGCGGGTACGAATCGTTTTTGGCGGGGCTCGACGACAGCCTGTTCCTCGACCGGCTGCGCGACAACCTCCAGGTCGCCTCGGCGGTGGCCCGGGGTGCGCCGGTGATTACCGATACGCGGCATTTCGCCGGGCGGATCGGCTGGGCCATCGAATTTCCCCTTCTGGTCACCTTCGAAGCCGGATCGCGGCGGGTCAGCCAGGACCTGCTGGCCCAGGTGCTGGTCATGCGCGTGCCGCTGGAGGAACGCCCCGCGGGCATCGGCATCGAGCAATTGATCGCCAGCAAAGGAGGCGGCTCATGACCATAGGGACGCTTGCACTTCTATTGCTGATTCTTGCACTGCCGCCTTCTCTTGCCGCCGCGGCCGAACCCGCCAATCCGAACGCAAGTCCAGGTGTTCTCGCTGAGACCGATGTCTGGCCGGAACACGCCCTGCCGGATTCCGACGCCGCCCGGCAGGGCCGGTCCGCCTTGCCGTTCACGCAAGGGCAGATCGAGACCCTGGGCCGGCTGTTGCGCCAGACCCAGCGGGCGAGCGCGCGGGGGGCGGGCGAGCCACCGCAAGGCCGTATCCGGCGGATCCGCCTCGACGCGCCGGGCGATGGACAAATCCCGGTGATCGCGCTGAGGCGCGGCTACACCACGGTGCTCTCCTTCACCGGCATGACCGGCGCGCCCTGGCCGATCGCCGAGGCGGTGCTCGACAGCCGTTTCTTGCCGCCGGGCCAGGAGGCCGCGCCGGAAGCGGCCAGCGCCGGCCACCTGCTCTATCTGGCGCCCCAACAGGCCTATCTCGACGGCAACGCGGTGGTGACGCTGGCTGGTCTCGCCGAGCCGTTGGTGCTCGCCCTGCGCGGAACCGGTGGCGCTGCCGACTTCCGGGTCGATATCCGCCTTGCCATGCCCGGGCCGAACGCAGATCCGGCCTTGCTGGCGCAGCCCGAAGGGTTCCACGCCGGGGATCCGGTGCTGCTCGGCCTGCTCGGCGGCGCCGTGCCGCCGGATGCCGAACGGCTTGCCATCGAGGGCGGCGGCCACGAAGGCCGCGCCTGGAGGCAGGGCGGCGATCTGCTGCTGGTCACCCGCGCATATCTGCTTTCGCCCGGACCTTGGGCGGCCGAGCGCGGCCCCGGCGGCCGCTGGGCCTACCGCTTGCCGGACACCCCGCAGGCGCTCGTAAGCGCCCGGGGCCACGAGATCCGGCTTTCGTTCCGCTCAATGGAAATCACAACGCAATTACAGGACATCGATGATGAACGATAGATCGATCGCTGAAACGCCACGAAACCGGCCTATGGCGATACACCGTCTCCATGCGCCCGCGGTATGCAGTCTTCTTATATGCGCTCTGCTCGCCGCGTCTTCGGGCTCGCCGGGTTCGGCCTGGGCTCAGATGCCGGACAACCGGGGCGTCAAACTCAACCCTGAAGACAGCGTTCCGCCGGCTTATCTCGACACGCTGGACGAGCGCGACCGGGTGCGGCTCGACGCGGCACGGCAACAAGGCGACTCCTTCGTGCCGATCTTTTCTGGCCGTGGCCAGGCGCCCGGTTACACACAGCCGGCCGGTGGGGTGGGATCCACACGGTCCGTAATCGGAACACCGCCCTCCTTGCAGCACCAGCCCGGAGGCCGCGTGGCGCCGCGGCCCACCTACGAAGCCTACAGCCCGCTGCGGCAAGAAGGCAGCCCACCCGGCCGGCCCGAAGACCGGATATCGGATCTGATCGGCGTGCTGCTGCAAACATGGAGCAAACCGCCGCAGATCGTCCGTATCCGTTATCCGCCCGCCAAGCCCGAAACGGCCGCGCCCGCCACTTCCGGCACACCTCCCGAGCCGCCTATCCCCCTGCCGCCCGCGGGCGGCGGGATCTATGCGCGCACGATTTATGCGGTCAACTCGGACTATCCGGGACCGGTGCTGATCGAACTACTGGGACCGCCGCTTGCCGGCGCCGTCGCGGCGGGCGCCTTCACCCTGGTGGGCGAGCGCATGGTGCTGCGGCTCACCAGCCTGGAATACCGCGGCCGGCGTATGGCAACCGACGGCTGGGCTGTCGGTCTCGATTGCGCCTGTTACGGCATCGCCGGCGAGGTCGACAGTCACTTCTTCCAGCGCGTCCTGCTGCCCGCCGCGGTGCGTTTCGCGGAGGGTTTCCTGACGGCGATGGGCCGGCCCGCCGAGAGCGTCACGCTGGGGAGCGGCGATGTGCGCTATGAGCGGCGCCAGGGCTCGTCGCGCGAGGCCGTCCATAGCGGCCTCGGGACGGCAGCGCGATCGGCCGGCGACATTCTGCTGGAAAACGCGCCGAAGCGTCCGACGGTGCGCATTCCCCGCGATACTGAACTCATCGTCATGTTCGCACGCCTTCCGGGGACAACGCCGGAGAGCGGGCCGGCCGGAGGCGCCGGCGGTGGCTGAACGCAACGATATTGGCCAGGCAATGATCTCGCTGGTCCGGGATCTCGAGCCCGGCCTGCTGCTGTTGGTCTCGGCGCTTTGCTACGTCCTGGCGCTGTTCGCCTTCGCGCAAGGCCTGCTGCGGCTGCTGAAAACCTCGGAGGACAAGTTTCATGCGCCCTCCGGCAGCGGCACCGCGCTGAGTTTCCTGATCTGCATCGTCATGGCGGCTCTGCCGTCGTGGCTCTCGGCGGCGGGCGAAAGCCTGTTCGGTTCCGGAGCACGGCCTGCTGCGGCGAGCCTCGGTTATGGCGCGCGCGGCGCCGGCTATGACGCGCTGCTGGCGGCCGTCTTCACCCTTGTCAGCCTGGTTGGGCTGTTTGCCTTCATCCGGGGCGCCTTCACGTTGCGCGCCGCCGCTGACGGCAAGCCCGGCGCGAGCGGTCCCAAGGCCTTCGCCCACATGGCCGGCGGCATTGCCGCCTGGCACATCGTCGCGGTGATCGAGGCGGTGCAAACCAGCCTCGGCATCGCTGTCTTGAACATCCGATGAAAGGACAACCGATGACTATTGCAAACCCCTTGAAACGGCATTCCCTCGAATGGGCCGCGGGCCTGTTTGCCGCGGTTTTCTCCGCCGTCTCGTGGGCGGGAGCGGCGGGACCTGCGTTGGCGGTTTCGCTCGGCGACATGGCGAAGGAGGCGGCGGACGACCTGGAGTCGGTGCCGGCCCTGCTGGCGGTGGCCTTCTACATCATCGGCGCCGCCATCGTCGGCTTCGGCCTGCTCAAACTGAAACGCCATGTCGATCACCCGCAGCAGACCACCATCGGCAGCGGCCTGATCGCCATCCTGATCGGGGTCTCGCTGATCGCGGCCCCGGCGGTGATCAACGCGCTGGGCGACACCTTAGGTCTGAGCGGCGGCAGCCACACCGTGATCAAGCCCCGGCTTTAGGAAGGCGCAGGCAATGCCCGTTTCGATGCCTTTCCCGCTGCCATTTTCAATGTATGGCGCGATCGAGGATGCGCTGCGGCTGAGCTGGGCGGTCCGAAAAAAGCCGCTGGAGAGTTTCCTGCTGCCGGCAGCGGCGTTTTCCCTGCCCGGCAGGGCCGGCGTGATGGCGTGCCGCGACGGCTCGCTGGTCTCGCTGTTCCGCCTTGACGGGGCCCGTTCGATGATGGGCGCCCGAGAGCTCGACGGCTTCATCGAACTTGGCGCCCGCCGCCTCAACAGCGTCTTTACCGGTCCCGGCCACGCGCTGCACGCGGTGTTCGAGCGGGCCCCGGACGAGGCGGCACGGCTGGTCGCGGCGGTGGGCGGGGAGACGCTGCGGCAATGCGAGCGGCTCGGGCTCGCGCTGGGCGACGTGATCGCCGAGCGCGGCCGCCGCCTGGCGCCTCTGATGGCAGCCGAGAGTTTCGTTATCGCCGCCTGGACCCGCCCGGCCGTGTTGCCGGCCGACCAGTTGAAACGCGACAGCAAGCAGCTCAGGCGACGGCTGCGCCAATGGCTGCCGGACGCCGACTCCTCACAATGCCCGTATCTGGCCCCCGATGGCCTCCCGCCCCGGCACGAGGCCTTCCTCGACACCCTTGCGGCGCTGTTCGCCGAGGCTGGGATCATGGCCGAGGTGCTTGGCAGCGACGCCGCATGCGCCACCCTGCGCCGGTCGCTGAACGGCTCGGACTCGACCGCACAGGATTGGCGTCCGGTGACGGTCGCCAACGACGCGCCCGCGAGGCTGACCGCGCCGCCCGAGGATGGCGCGTTCCCGCCGCCGCTGGGGCCGCAACTGCTGATCCGCGATCCCGAGCGGACAGCGGGTGGAATCCGCATCGGCGAACGGCTTTACGGCGCCCTCGACATGGTGCTCGGACCGCGCCGCGCGCGCCCGTTCTCCGAACTGATGGAACGCTTGGCCGATGCCGGATTGCCCTGCCGTTTCTCGGTGCTGATCGAGGGCGGCGGCCTTGCCGGCCTCGATGCCGCCATGACAAACGTCGCGGCGGCGTTCCTCGCGTTCTCGTCCGACGACAGTTTGCTGGTGCGCAACGCCATGCGCGACCTCAGCAAGCTCGGCGCCGACGCCCATGCAATCGTCCGGCTGCGCCTCGGCCTGCTGACCTGGGTGACACCGGAAGACGGGGAAGACGCACTGCGGCGCCGCCTGAGCCGCCTGCAACAGCTCGCCGAGGGCTGGGGTGAGACAGTGTTCACGCCGTTGGTCGGCGATCCCCTGGAAAGCCTCGCCGCCTCGGTGCCCGGGTTCTGTTGCGGCGCCACCGCCGAGCCCGCGCTCGCGCCGCTTACGGAAGCGCTCCGTTTGTTGCCAGCGGGCAGGCCCGCGCCCTTGTCGAACAGCGGCGCGGGGCATCTGTTCCGCTCAATCGACGGCAAGCCCCTGGCGTTCGCCTGGGAGGACGGCGAGGATTACGGTTTCGAGTTGATCTACGGTGTCCCCGGACGCGGCAAGTCGGTGCTGATGAACAGCCTCGGCCTCGCCTTCTGCCTGCAGGGCGGCCAGGCCCGCCTGCCACTCAGTGCGACCATCGATATCGGGCCGTCCTCGGCCGGATTGATCTCACTGATCCGCGAAGCCTTGCCGCCGGACCGTCGCCATGAGGCCGGCTGGTTCGCGCTCCGGATGACACGTGAGCACGCGATCAACCCGTGCGACACCCAGCTTGGCTGCCGAGCGCCGCTGCCCGCCGAGCGCGCTTTCCTGGTGAACCTGCTGGGTTTGATGATGACCCCGGCCGGGGCCGAAGGTGTCCCCGACGGCATGCGCGAGCTGATCGGCCCGGCGATCACGGCGGTCTATGCGCTGCGTTCGGACAAGATCGCCGGCGCCGAGCCGCATGCCTATACGGTGGGACGCGACGGGGCGGTCGATGCGGCGCTGGCCGCCGCCGGGATCGATCCGCCAGAGGCCCCGTTGTGGTGGGAGATCGTCGACCTGCTGTTTGAGGCCGGCGCCCATGCGGCGGCCGCGCGGGCGCAGCTCTATGCCGTGCCGGTGCTGGGCGATCTGCTGGCAGCGGTGCGCGAGCCCGCCGTGCAGGGGCTCGTCGGTGATACCGCCTACGGCGCCGGCGGCGAGACGGTGACCCAGGCCTTTATCCGCATCTTGACCGCGCTCTCGGGCGACTGGCCGATCATGTTCGCGCCTACCGCCTTCGATATCGGGCATGTGCGTATCGCCGCCATCGATCTCGCCGGCGTGGCGCCGCAGGGCTCGCCCGAGGCGGGGCGCCAGACCGCTGCTTTCTACCTGCTGGCCCGCCATGCGTTGACCCGGCACTGGTGGATCGGCGAGGACTCACTCCGCGATATCCCCGAGCCCTACCGGGCCTGGCACGGGCACCGCCTGCGCGATATTCGCGAGGCGCCCAAGCGTCTCGCGTTCGATGAGTTCCATCGCACCGCCGGGGCGCCCGCGGTGCGCGCCCAGGTCGAGCGCGATGTGCGCGAGGCCCGCAAGTTACGGGTGCGTCTTTCCCTGGCCTCGCAGCGGCTGGAGGATTTCGGCGGCGCGCTGACCGAGCTTGCCAACCGGTACTGGATCCTCGGTGCAGGCGGCAAGGCCCGCGAGATCGAGGCGCTGTCCGGGATATTTGCACTAAGTGAAACCCTCCAGGACGCCATCCGCTACCGCCTGCCGGGACCCGGCAAGGACGGCGCGCCGGTACTTCTTATCGCCAGCGATGCGCGCGGGCGCTTCGAGCAGTTGGTCGTCAACACCCCGGGACCGGCCGAACTTTGGGCGCTAACCACCAGCCCCGCCGATGTGGCGCTGCGGTCGCGTCTTCAGGCCTGGCTGGCCCCGGCCGTCGCGAGAGCCGTGCTGGCGCGGGCCTTCCCCATGGGAACCGCGCGTGCCCGCATCGACGCCGAGCTTGGCCGCCTTGCGGCGGCGGGTATCCGCGCCGGCGCCACCGAGGAAGACGTGCTCGACCGCCTCGCGGAGGAGCTCGTGCCGGCAGCTGAAACCACCCAATCCGCCTTCAAGCCGGCCGGCGATGATCCGGCCGCGGCGGTTTCCACCGGCCGGTCCGTACCGGCCAACCAACCGAAACGGAGGAATAAGCGATGTTGAACATGAATCGGGTGACGTTGCTGGGCCACACGGGGCGCGACCCCGAGGTTCGCACGATGAAGAGCGGTGAGAAGGCCGCCGCCTTCAGCCTGGCCACCACCGACAAATGGCGGCGCAAGGACGGCGAGACGGGTGAGGCCACCCAGTGGCACCGGATCGTTGTGTTCGGCGCTGCCGTCGCGGCAGTCGAAAAGCTGGTCCGCAAGGGCGCCGCGCTTCTGATCGAAGGGCGTATTACCACGCGTGAATACCAGGACAAGAAGGGCAACAACCGCCGGGTTACGGAGATCGTTGTCGGGGGACCGCAAGGCCTCGTCAACGTGCTGTCACCGCGCCAGGACGACGGCCGCGTGGAAGGCGTGGAAGACGTGGGCGAGGTGGTGGAAAACGGGGATCCCGGCGGGACCACCGGCGCGCCCGCGCCAACCGGGGAGGCCGATGGCGCGGCGGGCCCCTCCGGGGTCGGGGGGCAGTGATGAACAGGCGCGTAGGCCGCGCGCTCGCGGCACTGGCGCTTCTGGCGCCGGCGCTCGCCTCCGTTCCCGGAGTCTCGCCGGTCCTGGCCCAGGCCCCGCCGCCTGCCGCACTTGAAGCGGGCTGCGATCCCGGGATCCGCGAGGCGCTGGCGGCGAGCGCCGCGCGGGGCGTCGAGCAGGATCTTGCCGTCATCCGCAACCCCGATCAGGGCATCCGCGATCCGGACTCGATCCTCGACTTCTCGTGCGTGGAGGATCTGTTCAACTACCGGGCCTTTAACGTGCTGTTCGATCCCGGCCGCGCGCTCGAGGAAATCCTCGGTCTCGCACAGCGCCGGATCTGCGAGATCGCGCGGAACACCTACCGCGACTATGTCGGCCGTACGCTGGACGCCTCGGTCTATACCTCCCGGCTGCCCCGGCTACCGGGACTGCACCGCCTGCCGGGGCTCGATACCGACGCCCGGAACGGCAACATCCTGCAAGACAGCGGGGTCAACGCCGAACGCTTCCGCGGCATCCTGGGAGGTGGGCAATGAGTACCCCCGTTCGTTGCCGCACCGTCTTCCATGCCGTGATCCTTGCCACGGCCCTGACCGCAACGTTGGCGGCTCCGCCCGCCCGCGCCCATTCGCCGTGCGATCCGACCGACAACGACCGGGCCGAGGCAAGCCGCGTGCTCGCTGGTCTCACCCGCGAAATCGACGTCATGGAAGCCACCATCGTCGAGGCGCTTCGCCTGCAAACGGGCCAGCTCTCGGGTTATGCGGCGCAAAGCGCCAAGGCGGTGACCGGCGCGCTCGACGCTCAGACCAAGCTTCAGGCGCAGATCGCCCGCGAGGTCGAGGAAACCAGGGCCATGCGCGCCCGCCGGCCGACAGACAGCGGCTGCGCCGCGATCACCGGCCTGGCCGGGCTTGCCGCGACACGGCAAGCGGCCGAAAGCGCCTATGTGCGTGCGGCAGGAGCGGAGACGGGACGTATCGCGGGCGACCGTGCCGCCGTGCCCGATGCAGGCGCTGCCGCCGGCAACGCGGCCCGCTTCGAGAGCCTGACGAGTACCTATTGCAACGGTCCGCGCGCCGGGGAGGATGCCGCGCTCTGCCGGGGCGCTGATGCGCTCCACGCCGCCGACCTGAAGGCCGGTAATCTGCTCGACCGGCGCACCTTCGCGAACGAAGCGGAACTGCGTACGGCGGTCGAGCTGTCGCGCAATCTCGCCGTCCCCGTGGTCCACGATCCGCCGGCGCTGGCCTCCGCCGAGACCGATCAGGAGCGCCGCCGCGTCCTGCTCGCGCGATCGGCTGACGCCCGCGCCGCTTTGGCAGGCGATTACTTCGCCCATGCCCGCGCATTGCGCGCACCGGGCGCCGCGCTTGGGGCCTGGGCCGCCCAGGCCGCGCCGGGACGCGATGCGGCAACCCCGGTCAGCCGCTATGAGCTTCTGGAACTGCTCGCCAGCCGCCGGTTCGAGAACCCCGGCTGGTTCGTCGATCTGCAAGCGATGAGCCAGGAGAACCTGCTGCGCGAGCTGGTCACCCTGCAAGCCGTCTCGCTGATGCTCGACTGGCGCCGCTACCGGCTCGATGAACGGCGCGGCGCTATCGACGCCACCGGGTTGGCGCTTGCCGCCGAAGGCATGCGCCTTCTGCCCGGCCTCGCCAACCCGGCCGCCGGAGCCAACTGACCGCCATGGGCGCGCTCCGCTTCCTGTTTGCCCCGGAGTTGACCCGCTCCTTCACGGATGCGGTGCGGTCCTCGGCCGAACTGGTCCGGAGGATGCGGCCGTTTCAGCTCCCGGTGCCGGCCAATGCTCCACCGAACGTGACGCATGAGACAAAGAAGGGGGACCCGGTAGCCAACACGCAAGAGGCAAACAGGCCGCGGTTGACGAAAAAGCGTGCCCTTTCCTGTATCGGCCTTCTTGTCCTGCTCGCCGGCGCGGTATTTATCGGGTTGGGTATTGCGGGGCTGCTGTCCGAACCGGCGGCGGCACAGACCATCGACCGGGGCCTGTTCGCCGATGCCGACCAAGCTACGCGGGACGTGCTGGCCTTTCTCGGCGATATCGGCGCGGGCCGCAGCTCCGTGCTCGGCGACATGCTGTTCGTCTTCAACGGCGGGGTGCTGGCGCTGGCGGGGTTCCTGCTGGTCTGGCACACGGTGGCCGGCACCCTCGATACCGCCCGCGAGGGCCGGTTCGGCTTCGGCGCCTGGGAGATCGTGCGCATCGTTGCCGCCGTTGCCCTGATGGCGCCGCTGCCGGGCGGCATGAATGGCGCCCAGCACGCGGTGATCGGCCTCGCCCATCTCGGAGGGGATTTCGCCAATGCGGTGTGGGAGCCATTCTCGGAAGAGGCGCTCGGCGCAGGCGAACCCATCGCGCCCCGGCCCCGCGAGGCTGTCTGGCGCGCCGCCATTGCCCGAACCCTGATCCTGGAAGCCTGCCGGTATGCGGCCAACGGCAGCGCCGCTCGCGCAGGGGATGCACCCTATATAGAACTCCGAGAGTCCGACGAGGCCTACAAAAGCCCTGGCACCACCCGGATCCGGCGCATCGCGGCGAGGATCCTGCATTACGACGGCGCCGGGCGCGGCATGCCGGGCGATCTGTGCGGCGCGATCCGCTTCGCCGGTCTCGCGGCCGAGGGCGCACGCGGCATCGCCGCCGAGGGGCACCGTAACGCGCTGGCCGGGCTGCTACCGGAGATCCGCGCCGTCGCGGCCGATCTCGCCGGCCATTATGTGACCGGATCGCCCGTCTACGGCCGGCCCTTGCCCGATCTCGATGCGCTGCTTGAGGGCCGGGGCCTGGCCGAGCGTTATGCGGGCGTGCTGGATACGGCGCTTGCCCGCGCCGCTTCCGAGGAACGCGCGGAGCTTGCCCGTGTGGTGGCCGAGGATGCCAAGGCGGCAAGCTGGATGTCGGCCGCGAGCTTCTTCAACACCATCGCCCACCGTACCGGCCTGTTCCAGGCCGCCGCCCACAGCATTCCGGGCGTCAGCCTGCCGCCGCCGAGCCTGGGGCAATGGGCGCCCGCCGCCGATGCCGCCGTCAAGGGACTGACGACTGCCTTGGTCCAGTCGCGCGGCTACCAGCCCATGCTGTTCTCCGCTGCCGCCGGGGGGGCCGCCGCGTTGCCCGCGCCGGGCGGTGGCGGCGCCATGCCGGCGGGTCTCATGGAATTCATCGACCTCGACAGCGTGATCGTCGCCGACAGCGGCAATCCCATTGCCGACCTGGCTTCCCTCGGACACGGCCTGATGAACGCGGCGCTGGCCGCCATGACGGCATTGATGGGCGCGGCCGCCGGATCGGGGCTGCTCGAATCCGTGCCCTTCGTCGGCAAGGGCCTCGACATGTTCGAATCCGTCTGGCAGGTCGCCGACGGCTTCGTCTCTACCGTGCTCGGGCTCCTGCTGATCGCCGGCGCGGTGCTTGCCTACCTGCTGCCGGCGCTACCCTTCATCCGCTTCCTGTTCGCCATTCTCGGCTGGATCGTCACCGTCGTCGTCGCGGTGCTGGCCGTCACCGTGTTCGCCGCCGCCCATGTGACGCGCGGCGACGGCAACCGGCTCGCGACACAGGCCACCCGGCTGGGCTGGCTGTTCCTGCCCGGGCTGATCCTGCGCCCGCCGCTGATGCTGTTCGGCCTGATCACGGGATATTTCGTGTTTCTGGCCGGGATCGGGCTGTTCAACGAGGTCTGGCTGCCGCAGATGCGCGACGCGGGCGCTTCCGGCGGGCTTGGTCCCATCGGCTTCCTCGCCATGCTCACCCTCTACGTGATGATCGCCTACGGGCTGATGAACGCCTCGTTCAAGCTCATCGACCTGCTGCCTTCGGCCGTCCTTGACTGGATCGGCGGGCGCGGTGGTGCGGGCGAGGACGGCGGCGAGCGGGTTGGCGGTGCTGCCGCCGGGGCCATCTCGCGGGTGGGCGGCTTGCGGATCGGCGCGGGGCCGCGGCGCGGCGGCGGTATTGCCGGGAGCCGGGGATGATTCACGCCGAAAAACCCAACAATACACACGGCGGGAGGTGCCGGACGGGTGATCTCGACTAACGCACTCCGGACCGGCCTGGAATTACGCCTGCAACCAATGAGGGAGTTTGAAACCTGTGCGTTTTCTGCCGATCTGCATCTCTGTCCTGCTGCTTGCCGCGGGCGCCGGCTGTTCAGCCTACCTGCTGGAGCGTCTCCGCTCCTCCCATATCAGCCTCGCCATTCTCGGCGCCGTTCTTACCCTGGTACTGCTGGCCTACTTTGCCACCGGCCGCCAGGAGAAGGGCGCCTGGGTCCGCTTCGGGCTCTACGGGGCCGCAATGATGATCTGCGCCGCGTCGATCTGGATGGAGATCGTCCGTCCCGTGCTCGAGGCCTCATCCTTCCCGGGCTTCGTCGACCGGCTCACGCGTCTGAGCGGCTATGAACTGGCCTTGATCGCCGTGCCGCCACCGGGCTTCGCGATTTCTTTCATGCTGTGGTTCGAGGTCCTGATCGACAGCTTCAAATACCTGGAGAGCGGCAAGCGGCGGCAGCGGGCCGAGTCCGATCTTTATGGCAAGTCGAAGCTGCTCGGCCGAAGGTTTCTGCGCCGCCTCGCCAAACGCCGGGGCATCCTGCTCGGCCAGTGGGGCGCGGGCCGCAACGCCAAGCTGATCGGCTGGTCCCTGGAAGGCTCCGCCATCACCGTGGCCCCGCCCCGCGTCGGCAAGGGCGCTCTCATCGCCCTTAACCTGCTGTCGCCCGGCGACCGGGGGTTCCAAGGCTCCACGGTCACCATCGACCCGCGCGGCGAACTCTGGTGTATCGCCGCCCGGCGCAGGCGCGAGCTGGGCCGCCGGGTTCTGCTGATCGATCCCTTCAGGGTGGTGGCCGAGCACAAGAAGTTCAAGGAAACCCATCTGCCTGACGTTGAAAGTGCGTCCTACAACCCGCTCGACTTTATTCGAGACGATGAAAGCCTCGCGGTGCGCGACATCAATGTCCTGCTCGACGCCCTGCTCACCCCGCCGCGCCCGGACGCGCATAACAGCGGCCGGCATTTCTACGAATCCGCCCGCGCGATCATCGCCGGCTACATGGCCTGGGTGCGTTTTAAGGAACTGCCAGAGCTATGCAATCTCGCCAAAGTACACGAAATGCTGTCGATGTCGCCGAAGCAGAGGGAAACCTTCGCGGACCGGGTCAGGGACACGGACCGTTTCGCCGGCGGGCTTACCCATATCGCGATCGAACGCCAGGCCCAGGTCGGCAAGGAGGAGGGCGGCAGCAATTTCACGACGGTCGCCAACCAGCTCGCCTTCCTGAATTACCCCGAACTGCGCGCCCATACGCAAACCTCCAGCTTCGATCCCCTGATCCTGGCAGACGGCGATACCGACCTCTTCGTGGTCGCGCCGGAGGAGACCATCGAGCACGTCAAGGGCTGGCTGCGCCTGTGGGTTGCCATCCCCAACGCCGTCGCCGGCATCAAACCGCTCAAACGCGATCTGATGATCGTCATCGATGAGATGCCGCGGCTTGGCTACCTCAAGCCGGTCATGGACGGCTACACCATGGCCGCCGGCAAGGGCGTCCACTTCTGGTGCTTCGCCCAGTCGATCTCGGCCCTCGATTCGACCTGGGGCAAGGAGCACCGCAAGACTCTCCTGCATCTCGCCGAACTGGTCCAGATCCTGGGCTTCCCGCGCACCGACGCCGAGGGCGCCGAGGAACTCTCCAAGGCCATCGGCACCGCCACCTTCGAGGCCCGGACCGAGAACCGTTCCGGCACCATCGCCGAGAACCGCATCGTCACGGCCAACACGCAATGGCAGGCCGGCGATTCCCGTGCCCTGGTGCGCGAGCGCCTGATCACCCCCGACGAACTCATGACGCTTGGGCCCGACCGCCAATACGTCATCGCCTCGCCCAAGGACATGCCGCGCGATGCGCTGCATCTCCATCACGCGCGCTACTGGCGCCGCTGGGACTCCCGCAACCTCGCCGATCCCAACCCGTTCGTCATCCGCAAAGAACGCGCCGCGGAAGGCTACGAAAAGCGGGTGTGGCCGGAGTTGCCGTTATTCAAACGAAAGGAAATGTCATGACGGACAGGACATCCATGGAACTGGACGGGCGCGAAGCGGCCGGGAACTCGGTGGAGCCGGAACAGGGGGCGGTCGCCGAGCCCCGCTGGTTATGGGAAGCCATCGCGGCGGAAGAGTCCCCGTCATCCGTTGAGATGGAAGACGCGGAAACTGATCCGGGTGCTAGCCCGGATGCCGGCCCAGATCCCGGTAATGAACAGAAAGGCGGCGGTTCGGCAAAGCTATCCGGGGATGACCAACGGGATGATTCGGTTCTGGATGGCCTTGACGGCGAGTTTGCGAAACTCCGCCGAATGGTCCAGCAATCCGCGGAGCGCGTAGAAAACGAAGCCTTCGGCAAACTGAATCTGATGGAGGAGCAAACGAAAACGCTGGCCGAGGCCGTAGCAGCGAATGCAGCCGCGTTGCGGGAGTTCGCCGGTGCCGAACGGCGGCAGCCCGAAACAGGCGGAACAGCGGAACCGCACAAGGACGAGAACCGAACTTTCATGGCCGACTTCCATCGCTGGGCCGACGCGCAGCGAGGGTATCGCCTTTGGTGGTCGGCGCTTGCGCTGGCCGTCGTTGTTCCGGCCTTTTTCCTGCTCGGCGTATTGGTCGAGTTGCAGTTCCAGATTGTTCCTCCGCACGATCCGAGTGGCGGCTGGAGCCGCCACATCTGGGACAACTACGGCCCTGCCATCGCCGAGTGCGCGATGGAAGCAAAGCGGACGGACCGGGCGGTGAAGTGTTCGTTCGACGTTCGTAAACCCTAATTTGGGAATTTGGGGTGATATGGTCGCGCAAGATCGCTCTGCACCAAGTGGCCGTTGAATTGACCCACCGTTGGTAATGTTACGAGCGCACACTGCTGGCGCCGAGTGAAGCGCTTAACGCCCTGACGGTCGGTGCGGCATCCCTGGACCTGACCCCATTCCTCATGGACCCTGCTCCGGGCACCGTCGAGGTTCACGCGGAAGGTGAAACTCTACCTGCAATATCCAGTGGATTGGGCCTCGGTCCGTTCCGCGCCATCAAACCCGATCTCATCAGCATTGGAGGACATCACGAAATCCGAGCTCTGCCGGCTGGCGACGATCTGAGGCTGCGTACCGTTCCTCAAAGCGTGCGCACCGGATTGACGGTCGCGACGGCTGGCCTTGGTGTTTCCGCCCAATCGCGATCTCAGGGAACAAGTTGCGCCACTGCTCTTGTCACGAGATCCCTGCTCAATGCGACCGTACGCTCACTATAGAGGGAGGTCCCTATGAGGGTTAACTTTTCCGCAACGACCAGGCGTTACTGAGCTGCGCGTTTGTAATCAATGCTGGCAGGTGGCCCGACGCTTGATGACTCTACTCGGAAGCGTATCCTGCGTTGCTGAAGTAGTTTGCGCATTCGGACAAGGCGCACGCAGAATGATCGTCTTGAACATCATCACCGCGTCCCACGGCTTGCGCCCCGCCCGTGACTTGCGCGCCCTGTCCGGACGCCGCCACACTGCTTCCAAGCACCTACGGAAGTCTTTCCACGGAACCACCCCGTCGATTTTCGCCAGTGGCTCGTTCCTGGCGCCAAGCCCCGCATACCGGTTCGAAAGATCAAAACCCCCATCTGACCCATGAACACCCCACCTGATGTCAATAAACCCGAATTTCCCAGGTGAACTTCTGCGTTGGATCTTTTGAATGCTGATTCTATGTTGGGTGTCATAGGGTTAGATGACGTAGAGGCAACTCGGATGTGGAACCCGGAGGGTGAAGCGGATCGCAGACCACTTACGGCCTTGTTTCGACCGCCGACTGAAGCTCGAGTTCCACGGCTCGAGGGTCACCACCGACGCCGGACTACTCGCTTATCGTGAACTCGACGATGCCCGGGGGCTGACCGCATTGGCGGGCCATGTCCTGGCCGACAGCCGGACGGGCAAGAACGGCTGGCATGGCGTCGTCGGTCTGCTTCGCCAGTCTGTCTATGGACGCCTCGCCGGATACGAGGATGTGAACGACGCCGACCGTCTCGGACGCGATCCCGCGATGCGGTGGATCGTCGGTGGCAAGGCGGTCGAACGCGGCGGCGCACAGGGCGGCACTGGCTCGGAGCTGGCGGTGACAATCCCTACCTTCGGCGGCTGCCCGGCGCCAAGGACAACGCAGTCGGATCTCGCCTTAGCCGCCCGACCGGGCCCTCGCATGAGTTCCTTCAGGCGGACGCCGTCGACGGCGCCCGGAACCAAGGTGTCACCGATCACGAAGGCCGGCGTTCCACGGATGCCGAGCGTTTGGGCTAGGCGGATCGTTTTGTCGAGGTAGTTCTCGATGGCGGGATCCTCCATGTCGCGGCGACGGCGTCGGACGTCGAGGCCGACGTTGCCAGCAATGGCCATGACCCTGTCTTCCGTCAGCTTCCCGCGCGAGCCCATGACGGCGACATGGAATTCGAGGTACCGGCCCTGCTTCTCGGAGGCCATCGCCGCGCGGGCTGCGAACCGCGAGACCGGACCGAGGATGGGAAACTGCTTCCAGACGATGTGCAGCTGCCTGTCGGTCTCCAGCAGATCCTTCACCGGCTTCAGCGACTGTTTGCAACAGCCGCACTGGTAGTCGAAGAACTCAACGAGGGTGACATCGGGTGGGACCGCAACGCCTTGTGGTGTTCGCGGAGCGCGGTGCGGGCGCGGTCCTGCTCCCGCGATGCCCGTTTCGCTTGCAGAACCTGGATGGCTTCTTTGATGACCTCGGGATGTTCGAGCAGGTACTCCCTGACGATCTTGCGGACCGCCTCACTGTCGAGGCTCGGGGTGGCCGAAGACTCTGCGCGGCTCTCCGGGGTGAATGCCGCGGCGGCGGCGATCGCCAGCAGCGGCAGCAATATCCTGACTGCCATGAATGGCGCTCCTTGCTGTCCTGCATTTTCACAATGTCGTCGGTTTCCGGAGCACCGGATTGTCCGACGATGGCGGTCACGTCCGGTACCTGCGGCGGGCGGCGGACACGATGCAACATCACCCGGAATCCTTGCCGGATCCGGATCGGTGTGCCGGCGCCTCCCTGTTTTGATGCTCGCCGTGACAGGATTTACCCGTCAGGCGATGCAATGCCAAGTGCATTCCGACACAGGCAAGCAGGGGCACCACCAGGGCCAGATTGTCGAGCAATCCGGAGACAGTCCTCCGCTCAGAAGATAGCGGCCGACCGGCAGGAACATGACGACGCAGCATGCCGACATGACGTAACCCATGAACGGGTGTCGTCCGGCGGGAGTGCTGTTCAAGGCTGTCGCATCCTTCGAAACGAGGTCTGGCGGTGCTTTCAATGCTGCCTATTATTCGGCGCGTAGGTTCGACGCCGATCGGCGCGCTAACCCGTTGATATCTCTTGATTCTGGGGGTCAGGTTTCCGCGCGGAATAACACATGGGGCTGAGCCGGCGGAGGTTCGAGAAACCGGTGGTCTGTCGAAAGCGTAGCCCGACTCCGTCCATCCTCGCGACCGGTGCAACGGTTCTCGCCGGGTCTGCGCCCAGCGACGCCGGAACGTACCCGAGTCGCGAGTCGGTGTGCTTCCCACAAATTGGAAAGATTTGGGGAAAGGCAGACGAGCTCAGCGCCGGCCTGCCACTTCCTTGCTCAGTGTCCGCCTGCCGCCACTTCCTCGTTCAGCGCCGCGGCTTCGGAGCGCCGGCCAGCGACAGCACCAGCCGCACCAGGTCCGCCTGCCGTGACAGGCCATGCTTGGCGAACATGTGCTTCACATGCGAGCGGATCGTGCTTTCCCCGCGGCCGGTCGCCGCGGCGACCTCGCGGACGCTCATGCCCTCGGCCAACAGCACCGCCACCCTGCTCTCCATCCCTGTGAGGCCAAGAGCCACCGCAGCCACGGCTGGATCGATGCGAGTATGGCTTGCCGGGTCGACGACCAGCACGAGCGCCGCGATCGGCGAGACCCGCAAGTCCGTCTCCTGTTGGCCCACCGGGTTGACGTGCAGCACCAGCGGCGGCAGGGCCGATGAGCGTCTCAGCATCGCCGAGCCGCCGGCGCCTTGAGCCCCGAACGGCGGCAACGCCCGCGTCAACAGCCCCTGGAGGTTGGCGTTGTCCTCCAGCATGCGGGCGTACAGGAAACCGCCTTCGTCGAACAGACCGTTGCCGGTCCGCAGCAAATCCCGGGCACGGTCGTTCGCCACCACGATACGCCCGCGCCCGTCGAGCTGGACGATGCCCAACCCGGTGGTGTCGAGCAGCTTCGCGAAGGACGCGCCCAGAGCCCCGGCCCCGGCCAGCGCCTGCTGGACGCTCACGGACTGACGGATATGGGGTAGGAGACGCCGGATCGAGTCGAGCTGGGCTGACGACCAGCCGTCGCCGTCAACCGGGTCGTTGACGACCCAGACGATGCGCGAGCCATTGGGCCCATCCAGGCGCACATTGATGCTGTTCCGAGCGTGCCCGCGGGCCAGCAGCTCATTGTATGACGCGGAGGTTTTCAGTTCCTCCTCGGTGTAGAGGTCGGTGATGTGGAACAGCTGGCTGTCAGGCAGATGCCGCAGGCGCGGGACCCGTTCGTCCAGGGCGTAGTAGTTCTCGAAGTAGTCACGCTCCAATTCCCGGTACCGTTGTCCACGGAAGAAGTACCACGCAAAGTAGATCTGGATGTCCTCTTCGGAGCGCCCGTCGCCGAACACCATGCTGCTACCATTCGCGCGGAGGGTGTCATCGATCAGCGCGGTGGCGGTCGACCAGTGGGCACGGTCGAGCGCCGCCTCGTGCAACGAGGCCAGAATGCGGTCAAACGCCTCCCGTTCGCTCATCGCCGCGCCTTCGCTTGCGGGCGTTCGGTCGGCTCGAACCCCATCGGCGCGGCCAGCAAGAGCCCTCCCTTGTTCCGCATAGGATCCGTTGCAACCTTGGACACAGCTGTCGCGGGGGCGCCACTACCTGCGGCGCTGACGCGGGCTTGGAGGATAAGGTGTCCGCGCGTTTCCGCACATCCCCAACATTGGGGAGATTTAGCGGTTTTTGGAGTGCCTCAGGAGCTTAAGGTAGGCCAGACGAAGTCAGAACCGGCCCGCTGCCCCTTCCGCCCTCAGCGCCGGGACCCCGGAGCGCCGTCCCGCGACAGGCCGTGCCTAGCGAACATGTGCTCCACATGCGAGCGGATCGTGTTTTCACAGTCGGCCATGGCAGCAATGCCTCAGGCCCTGACACACCGCACCGCCAGCGATTGAAGGCCCCGGAGCACGATGCCTTTGCGGAACCAAGGGCGCTCCCCCAGCAAGCCCATCTGCGGGAACTGTTCGAGCAGCATCTCGAGAACGATCCGGCCTTCCAGGCGTGCGAGCGGTGCACCGAGACAATGGTGGATACCGCGTCCGAACGACAGATGAGAACCTTGGCTGCGTCCGACATCGAGGCGGTCGGGATCCTCAAAGACGTCCGGATCCCGGTTCGCCGCGCCGAGAAGCAGGACGACGTTGTCGCGTTTGCGCAGTGCAAACCCGTTCACCTCGCAATCCACGAGCACGCGCCGGAAATCCGCCTGCACCGGAGAGTCGAAACGCAACAACTCCTCCACCGCCGCCGGGATCAGGCTTGGGTCGTTCCGCAGCCGCTGAAGCTGTTCGGGATGACGAAGCAAAGCCAGAATGCCGTTGCCGATGAGGTTGGCGGTAGTCTCGTTGCCGGCGGTCAGGAGCAGGCGCAGCATGTTCAGTGTCTCGCGTTCGGTCAGGCGTCCGCCGTCGTCCTCCGCCCGCGCCAGCGCGCTGACGATATCGTCCCTCGGCTCGGCCCGCCGTGCCTCGATGATCGGCCGGAAATAGGCGTCGAACGCCCGGGAGGCCGTCTCGCCTGCGTTGCGCTCGCGCGGGCCGATCATCGGTTCGAGCAAACGCGCGCGCTGGGCCGACCAGATCCTAAACCGCTCCCTGTCCTCCGGCGGTACGCCCAGCATCTCGGCCATCACGATCACCGGCAAGGGCCGGGCCACCGCCTGCATGAGATCGAAGCCGGCCGGGTCCTCAATGTCATCCAGCAGCGATCCGAGAATGCCACGGATGCGCGGTTCCAGGTCGTTGACCGCCTTGGGCGTAAACGCCTTGTTCACGAGCGCCCTGAGCCGCGTGTGGTTGGGCGGGTCGAGAAACAGCAGGGTGAACTCGTCCGGCGGGGGCAACATGGTATGCTGCCGGGACGACAGCGTACCCTTGCGCGGGTCGCTGGCGAAGTGCCGGTGGTCGCGCAGGATGGCATCGACATCGCTGTGGCGCGTGAACAGCCAGGACTTCAGCAATCGGCTGCGATGCGCCGGATCCCCGGTGCGAAGGGCCGCATAGACGGGATAGGGATCCTGGGCCGTGCGGGACGACAGCGGGTTGTAACTCACCCCGCTCTGCAACCGCTCGCGCAATAGCTCTGCGCCCGCGACCGCAAAGCGCATCGCTTCGCCAACGAACAACATCATCTCCTCTCCGCAGCGGGCGTCTCAACGCCCTCCGCCAGCCGACGTAAATGCAGCATTGCCGATCCTGCCATTCTACCGACACTAGGATCAACGCTGGTTTGGACGCGGACTGACCGTTCGCCGTATTCGGGGCGAAGTGCTTCGAGGTTATTCGGATTCGATCATGAGACTAAAGGCCAGGTCGGAAGTCCGCCGGCGCGTGGGTGCCGCATTCTCCAACATCGTCGAGAGGCCGTACCATTTTTCGGGAGGTCGACGAGATGGCGGATTTCGCCAGGCGCGAGGCTGTTACAGGCCCATGCTTCGTCCCCGGGATCTATTGTAGGTCTGGCGCTCTTCTTCCCCGCCCGTATCGCGGTTTTTGGAGTGGCGCTCAACATAGTCGTCGAATTCCTTTTGCGCCGCCTTGCGTTCTTTCCCCGTTGCGTTGTACGCGGCTGACTGAAGCCGGCTGAACTCGCGGGCCTCCCTTTGCGCCCGGCGCTGACGTTCCTCGTGTGTCTCCTGCGCTGCGGATGATGAGCGCCCCGCTCGTCGCCGTGTAGTCCGATCCCGCCGTCGCCGTGCCGTCCGACGTCGCATAGTCCACCTTGACCCGGTAGGGCGCTGCCGATACCCGGTAGTCGCGGGTCTCGCCCGCCATCAGCCCCGAACCGTGCGCGTAGGCGATGCTGGTCCCGTTCGTATTGTCTTCTACCTCGGCCCAGACCGTGCCGCCGTCGTAGGACGCCTCGATCCGGTAGCCGAGGATCGTGCCGAACGGTGCCGTCCAGGTCAGCGTGACCTTGTTCACCGTCGCCGTGGCTATCAACTCCGTCACTTGGCCCGACAGAATTGACGCCGCCTGGTCATCGTCCGTGATGGTTCCCGCCGCCGCCGCTTGAGCGATGGACGCGCTCACCGCGTTGCTGAGCATTACCAAAAGGTCTCGCCATCCTCGTCGACAGTGTCGTCGGCGATCGTGATGCTGATGGGCTTGGTCGTTTCTCCCGGCGCAAAGGTGAGGGTGCCGTTCGCCGCTGTGTAATCCGCCCCCGCCGTCGCAGTGCCGTCCCCGGTCGCGTAGTCGACTCTGCGCTCGGGCCGCTTAGCGTCAACGTGAAGGTGGCCGTGCCGTCGCTTTCGTCCACCGTCACCGGTTCGATCGACAGCGACGGCTCGGGGCTGTCGGTGCGCACCGACCGCCCGGCAATCTGGGCCGCCTCATTGCCCCACCGGTCTCGGATCTTGGTCGTTCCTGGCGTGTAGCCCGCCGTGACCGTATGGGCATGGCCCACGGGCGAAGCAAGCGTGAGGGTCACGGTGGAGCCGTTCACATTCACGCTCGACACGGTCCGCGCCGATCCCGCGACCGTGACGGCAAAGTCCGCCGGCGCCGAGGCCTCGTCTAGGTGGTCCGCCGAATTGCCCTCATCCGGGTCCTGGAATGTGAGCATAAGCGCCGTGCCGTCGACCGTCGCACCGTCGGCCCCGGCCGTAAGAACCGGCGCCGTCGTATCCACCCGCGAATCCGTATCGTACTGCCCGTGGCGGATGTTCACCGCGACCCCGCCGGTGCTCTTGATCGTGCCGCCATCCAGCACCAGGCCGCGGGTTGTGTCGAGCCCGTGGTGCTGGAAATTGGTCGGAACGACGAGGCCGGCACCGTCATCCGGTATGTTGGCCGGCACGGTCCAGCCGAACACCAGATCTTTCGTGCCAGTACCGCTTTCATAGGAGCCGGCGCTGTGGGCGCGTCCCTTGCGAAGCCGCTTGACACCACCGGGTTGGGCATCGTTCAGCTCGACGGGCGCGGGCGGATCGTGGCGGCAAACGACCGCGCCCGGGATTTGCTGCGGACCGGCGACGGTCTGTATGACGAGGACCGTTTTCTGTAGGCCCGCACGCCGGAGGACGATGGCGAACTCCAAGGGCTGTTGACGCGCGCCCTACCACCGTTCGGGGCTCAGGGCGCCGGCGGCTCGGCCACGGTGAGGCGCCCTTCTGCCCAGCCGCCGCTGGTGCTGCACGTCAACCCGGTGGGCCGGCAGGAGACGGACTTGCGGGTCTGGCCGGTCGCGGCGCTGGTGCTGGTCGCCGACCCGACAAGCCAAACCCGCATCGATCCGACCGTGGCTGCGGCCACTCTCGGCCTCACGGGGATGGAGAGCCGGGTGGCGGTGCTGTTGGCCGAAGGCATGAACGTCGGCGAGATCGCCGCGGCGACGGGCCGCGGCGAAAGCACGATCCGCTCGCATGTGAAGCACATGTTTGCCAAACACGGTCTGTCGCGGCAGGCGGATCTGGTGCGGCTTGTGCTGTCGCTGGCCGGCGCTCCGGAGCCCCGGCGCTGAAGGCGGAAGCAGCCGCGGGTCGGCGCTGACCGCGTCCGTTTTGCCTTAAATTACTGATATTCCATAAATAACCACCAAATCTCCCCAATATTGGGGACGCGCACCAGCGCGCATTTCGCTTATCTTTGCATCCATCGCACCAACAGCGCCGCCGGGGGCAGAGCCTCTTGCGGCGCTGTTGTGCGGACTGCGAGGGAGGGTGTGTACCGATGCGCTTGGGTCATGACTGAGGAAGCGACAGGGAAACGGCTCCGTGCGATGCGCCGCACAGGAGCGAGGTCGCGAGGATGGCCGGCGTCTGTTCCGCACTAAACAAGACAATGGCAACGACAGCTATGGGGATAGCGGTAATGGGGCTGGAGCGACAAGTGATCGCGGCGTGTGGTTCGGCCGTGTGCGGCGATGACCTCGCCGTGGAAGTGCCTGCTTTTGGTCCGGCGGCGGCGCCGGTCGAGGCGAGTGCGGTCGCCACATCGAACCGAAAGCGTAGGGCTCCGTCATGTCCGCCGGGGCGCCCGCGCCTCGGGATCCCCGCGGCATGCAGCCTTGCGGCCGCGTTCCTCGTGGTGTTTGCGGCCGGCCTGGCCCTGTTCGCCACGCCCGCACAAGCCCAGACCACAATTTGGTCGGCCACGCTGGATCCGCTAGTCACATTCTCAGGGGACCCCGTACCGCTGGGCTGCGACAACACTTCGGGTGCCACCTTGCAATGTTCCAATTCGGACAGGCTGAGCGACGACGACTTCACCGATGACGGTATGACCTACGCGGTCACTAAATTTTTCACTAAGGACGAAGTCTTGACATTTAGGCTCGATACGGGTGCCACAGCCGCCACACAGGGTCTGACACTGGTGATTGACAGCGAGGCATTCGTTCTGAAGGAGGCCGACCGGATCAACGGCGGCAAGACTCAATGGAAGTGGAATAACACCACCCTGAGTTGGACTGCCGGGACCGACGTCGCCGTGTCGCTCGTTGTGACCGACGCTCCCGCCACCGGCCAGCCGACGATTTCCGGTGGGGCGCAGGTGAGCAAGACGCTGACGGCGGCGACGGACGACATCGAGGACCTGGATGGGCTGCCGACGACCCCCACGTTCACCTACCAGTGGGTGCGGGTGGACGGCTCCACCGACACAGACATCCCAGGGGCGACCTCCGAAACCTACACGCTGACCGCGTCCGATCTGGGCAAGCAGATCAAGGTGACGGTGAGCTTCACCGACTCCCGGGGCCACGCCGAGGGCCCGCTCACGAGCGACGCGTATCCGCCGAACGGGACGGTGGTGCCGTTGCCGAGTCCCTGTCCCGCGGTCAACGACTGGTGCGCGACGATGACGGTGGCAGACGCCGAAGGCGACGGCCGTTTGTTCGGGTATGAGTATGACAAGTTCGGCTCGCTCGACGACGACCAGATCGAAGACGGCGACGAAGGATTCAACGTCTGGACGGTGCACAACTATAAGGAACTGTCCCGTGCTTACTTTTACTTCGGCTCCATACCGCGGGTGCCGCGCGGCACGGTGGTCACCGTTGGCGAGCACACGTTTACAACGGACATGGAATCGGATGACGGCAGCACGGGCGATTTATGGCACTATCCCCTCGGCGAGTTGCCCCCCGACCTGGTCTGGTCGGACGGCCTGGAAGTCAGGGTCAGTCTCGTGTTGGGGAGCTCGGCACCTACCCTCTCGATCGCGGACGCCAGCGCCGCCGAGAACGCCGGCCACCTCCTGTTCGATGTCACGCTCTCACCAGCTTCGCCGCACACGGTGAAGGTCGACTTCGAGACTATTTCGGGAGGCACCGCCACCGAAGGCGTCGACTACTGGCCGCACGTCTACACCCACGTCATTCCGTATGGAGAGACGACCGCGCAGATGGGCTTCGCGCTCATTGAGGACGCGGTCAACGCCGCCGACGAGACGGTGATGGTAAGGCTCAGCAACGCGCGCGAGTTCGATGCCTACGGCAACGTAATTAGGGTGCTCAACATCGCGACCGCCGAGGCGACGGGAACGATCACCGCGCCGTCGACCACCACGACCAACGTGCAGGGTCTGACCATTCGGATCCAAGACGCGACCGGGTACGAGGACAGCGGGTGGCTCCTTTTCAAAGTCAAGCTCTCGAAGGCGTATGACGACTATGTGTGTTACGACTTCGAGACCATCTCGGGCGGCACCGCCACGGAAGGAATGGACTACCTCAAGTTCCCGAAAGCCACGTACTGGATGCAGATCGGAAAAAGGGTGGACAAGCCCTTCGTCCGCATCATCGACGATAGGGTGAACGACAACGGCGAGACCGTGAAGGTCAAGATCAGCAATGCACACCTGTGCGATGACCCATCGAAGACGATCTCCATCACGGTGGCGGACGCGACCGGAACGATCAGGAACACCGACCCGCTGCCGCAGGCTTGGCTGGCGCGGTTCGGCCGGACGGTGGCGGACCAGGTTCTGGATGCGGTGGAAGGGCGCATGACGGCACCGAGGGCTCCGGGAACGGAGCTGAGCGTTGCGGGGCAGCGGGTCGGCGGCGGCAGCGCCGCCGCGCCCGTGGCGGTCGATACGGGCGAGGCGGAGGCCGGTCTCGAAGCGCTTGCGGAGTGGCTGCGCGACGAGGAGGACGAGGACCGCACGGGCTTCGAATCGCGACCGGTGGCAGGCCGCGACATCCTGACCGGCAGCTCCTTCGCATTCACGGAGGGTTCGGCGGAGGGCGGCTTCGGCGCGGTGTGGGGCCGGGGCGCGATCTCGCGCTTCGACGGGCGCGAGGGCGACCTCACCCTCGACGGCGAGGTCGCGAGCGCGATGGTGGGCGCCGACTGGACGGGCGGCAGCGGCAGTGCGGGGCTGGCGGTGGCGCATTCGCGCGGCGAGGGCGACTATCGCTCGCCGGCCGGCGGCGGCGCGGTGGAGAGCACGCTCACCGGCGTCTATCCCTACGGCCGCTATGACGTGAGCGAGCGACTGTCGTTATGGGGCGTTGTGGGCTACGGCACGGGCACGCTCACGCTGACGCCGGAAGGCCAGGCGCCGATCGAGACCGACATGGACCTCAGCATGGCCGCCGTGGGCGGGCGCAGCGTGGTGGTGAGGCCGCCCGCGGACGGCGGGCTCGAGCTCGCGGCGACCGCGGACGCGATGGTTGTGCAGACTGCGTCCGACGAGGTGCGTGGGAGCGCGGGCAGCATCGCGGCCTCGGAGGCGGAGGTCACAAGGGTCCGCTTCGGTTTCGAAGGGACGTGGCGCGGGATCGGGACGGAGGGCGGCGGTTCGCTCGTGCCGGGCTTCGAGATCGGGGTACGCCAGGACGGTGGCGACGCGGAGACCGGCTTCGGGGCCGATATCGGCGCAGGCATCGCCTGGTCGGACCCCGCGCATGGGATCGCAGCGGAGGTGCGCGCCAGGGGCCTGCTGACCCATGAGGACGGAAGCTTCCGCGAGCGCGGCTTCGCGGGCTCCTTCGCCTGGGATCCGGCCCCGTCCTCGGACCTGGGGCCGAGGTTCACGCTGAGCCAGAGGGTGGGGGCGTCTGCGACGGGCGGCATGGACGCGCTGTTCGGGCGCGAGACCGCGCCGGCGCCGGGTACGGCGAACGATGAGGGGGACGATCTGCTGCAGCGCCGGCTCGAGACGCGGTTCGGCTACGGGTTCCCGCTGTTCGGGGGTCGCTACACGGGCACGCCGGAGATCGGCTTCGGCCTTACGGAGACCGGCCGCGAATACATCCACAACTGGCGTCTTGCAGAGGCGCGGAGCGAAGGGTTCGTGTTCGGCCTCGATGTAGAGGGCACGCGGCGCGAGAGCGTGACAGACAACAGCGGGACGGAGCACGTGATCGGGTTCGGGCTCGGCTGGCGGCTCGAAGGCGCGCGGCGCGAGGGCTTCGAGCTCAGACTGGAGGGATCGCGGCTCGATGCCGCGAACGACGACCGCGCGCCCGAGGACCGGATCGGGTTGAGGATGTCAGCGCGCTGGTAGGGCGTGCTGCGGCGGGTTTCCGTTCGGGACCGGCGGCGGGGACGGACGGCCCGTGTCTACCCTCCTCCCACCGGCGCATGCCATCCCCGTCTTCTTTTCCCAGGGCTTCGGCTGTGCGCGCGGCCTGGGGTGCTGTCAACTTAACGAAGGCAGGTCGCAGTTGAACGTCTGAACTGAGCGGCTCAAGCAACAGCGGTCACGGTCCGCCACGTGTTCATCGCGTCACCGCGGAATTGGCGCATTGTCTTGCGAGTGATCAGATGACGTTGGACATTGAAGGTGTTGTAGATGGCGGCGTGGGTGGAGAGAAACCTTTGCGCCGATCCTGATGACTTGAAGCCCTGCATCCTGCGTTCTCGTTGTCGAACCGGCAGGTGCGAATTCTCCGCCCGATTATTGCTCCGTCCGCCGGTAACGTGTTTCCCCGTCATGTTGAGATCACGCAATGCTGCCCCGTAAGATGGCAGTTTATCGGTCACCACCTTATTCGGCGCATACCCCTGCTTCTTGAGCAGTTTGCGCATCAGCCTGAGTGCTGCTTTCTTGTTCCTCCGGGACTGAACCAGGATATCCAGCACCTCACCCTCGCTGTCCACCGCCCGCCATAGATACATCCGTTTTCCGTTGATGGAGGAAAACACCTCATCAAGGTGCCACCGGTCGTCTGGTCGAGGGCGTGATTGTCTCAGTTTTCGGGCATAGGCCTGCCCAAACTTTAAAGACCAGCGCCGTATCGTCTCGTAAGAAACATCGACACCACGTTCAGCGAGCAGATCCTCCACATCGCGGTAGCTGAGCGGAAACCGGAAACACAGCCAGACGGCGCGCTGGATTATCTCTGCAGGAAACCGATGTCGGCGGTAGCTGATCTTGTTCATAACAGGAAGCTACTCGCCACCCGCAGCTGACACCAGCCAGTTACCGTGACAGCACCGAGCCGGCGCTGTCGGCGCGTCCCTTGCGAAGCTGCTTGACACCACCGGGTTGGGCATCGTTCAGCTCGACGGGCGAGGGCGGATCGTGGCGGCGAATGACCGCGCCCGGGATTTGCTGCGGACCGGTGACGGTCTGTACGACGAGGACGGTTTTCTGTACGCCCGCACGCCGGAGGACGATGGCGAACTCCAAGGGCTGTTGACGCGCGCCCTACCAGCGTTCGGGGCTCAGGGCGCCGGCGGCTCGGCCACGGTGAGGCGCCCTTCTGCCCAGCCGCCGCTGGTGCTGCACGTCAACCCGGTGGGCCGGAAGGAGACGGGTTTGCGGGTCTGGCCGGTCGCGGCGCTGGTGCTGGTCGCCGACCCGGCAAGCCAAACCCGCATCGATCCGGCCGTGGCTGCGGCCACTCTCGGCCTCACGGGGATGGAGAGCCGGGTGGCGGTGCTGTTGGCCGAAGGCATGAACGTCGGCGAGATCGCCGCGGCGAAAGCACGATCCGCTCGCATGTGAAGCACATGTTTGCGAAACACGGTCTGTCGCGGCTGGCGGATCTGGTGCGGCTTGTGCTGTCGCTGGCCGGCGCTCCGGAGCCCCGGCGCTGAAGGCGGAAGCAGCCGCGGGTCGGCGCTGACTGCGTCTGTGTTACCTTAAATTCCTGATATTCCATAAAAAAACCACCAATTCTCCCCAATATTGGGGAGGCGCGCCAGCGCTCACCTCGCTTATTCTTTGCATCCATCGCACCAACAGCGCCGCCGGGGGCAGAGCCTCCTGCGGCGCTGTTGTGCGAACTGCGAGGGAGGGTGCCTACCGATGCGCTTGGGTCATGACTGAGGAAGCGACAGGGAAACGGCTCCGTGCGATGCGCCGCATAGGAACGGGGTCGCGAGGATGGCCGGCGTCTGTTCCGCACCAAACAAGACATTGGCAACGACAACTGTGGGGATAGCGGTAATGGGGCTGGAGCGACAAGTGATCTCGGCGTGTGGTTCGGCCGTGTGCTGTGATGACCTCGCCATGGAAGTGCCGGTTCGTGGTCCGGCGGCGGCGCCGGTCGAGGCGAGTGTGGTCGCCACATCGAACCGAAAGCGTAGGGCTCCGTCATGTCCGCCGGGGCGCCCGCGCCTTGGGTTCGTCGCGGCATGCAGCCTTGCGGCCGCGTTCCTCGTGGTGTTTGCGGTCGACCTGGCCCTGTTCGCCACGCCCGCACAGGCACAGACGGCGGGCGTCACGGTGTCGAAGTCGATGCTGACGGTGACGGAGGAGGACGCGACCGGCGACACCTACACGGTGTCCCTCATCAGCCAGCCGACGGCGAGTGTCACGGTGACGGTCGGCGGGTACACGGGCTCCGACGTGACGCCGAACCCGGCCAGCCTGACGTGGGAGCCGTTTGCCTGGGGTATTCCGCTGATTGTGACGGTGACGGCCGAGGGCGATACGAACACGGTGGACGAAACGGTCTCGCTGACCCACAGCGCGACGAGCACGGACACCGACTACAGCGGGATCACGATCGCCAGCGTGAGGGTGACGGTGGACGACAACGACCCCAACACCCCCCCCGAGGGCACGGTCACGATTTCCGGCACGGCGCAGGTGGGCGAGGTGCTGACGGCGGACCCGTCGGGCATCACCGACGCGGACGGCCTGACCACGGCCACCTACACCTACCAATGGCTGCGGGTGGACGAGGACGGCGTGTCGAACGAGACGAACATCGGCGCCAACGCCGCGACCTACACGCCGGTGGCGGCGGATGTGGGCAAGCAGATCAAGGTGGAGGTGAGTTTCACCGACGACAGAGGCCACGTCGAGACCGTAACCAGCGACGCGACGGTGGCGGTGACCGGCAACGACAACGACACCGGACCCGCCCTCTCGATCGCGGACGCAAGCGCTGCCGAGAACGCCGGCCACCTCCTGTTCGAGGTCACGCTCTCGCGAGCCTTGCAGAACACGGTGAAGGTCGACTTCGAGACTATTTCGGGAGGCACCGCCACCAAAGGCGTCGACTACTATGCTCGTCGCAAGTACACCCACGTCATTCTGGCGGGAGACAGGACCGCGCAGATGGGCTTCGCGCTCATTGAGGACACAGTCGCCGCCGCCGGGGAGACGGTGAATGTAAGGCTCAGCAACGCGCGCGTGGTCGATGCCTACGGCAACGTAATTAGTGTGCTCAACATCACGACCGACGAGGCGACGGGAACGATCACCGCGCCGCTGACCTCCACGACCAACGTGCCGGGTCTGACCATTCAGATCCGAGACGCGACCGGGGACGAGGACGACGGGTGGCTCGATTTCAGAGTCAGGCTCTCACGGAAGCATGACGACTTAGTGTGTTACGACTTCGAGACCATCTCGGGCGGCACCGCCGAGGAAGGAACGGACTACCTCAAGTTCCCGAAAGCCACGTACTGGATGCAGATCGGAAAACGGGTGGACAAGCCCTTCGTCCGCATCATCGACGACTCGATAAACGACAACGGCGAGACCGTGAAGGTCAAGATCAGCAATGCACACGTGTGCGGTGACCCATCGCAGACGGTCTCGATCACGAGAGCCGAGGCGACCGGAACAATCAGGAACAGCGACCCGCTGCCGCGGGCTTTGATGGCGCGCTTTGGCCGCACCGCGGCCGAGCATGTGTTAGACGGCGTGCAAGCGCGGCTGGCCGCGCCGCGCAACCCCGGGATGCAAGCCAACGTCGCGGGGTTGTGGAACCTCGGCACGGCGGCGGATACGAGGTCGGATACACTGGCGGATACACCGGCGGATACGGCCCTGGCCGGGTCCGGTGAGACGGCGCCGCAGGACGGCCTGCGGGCACACTCGGACTGGATAGCGGGCGGTTTGGCCGGGACGGATCCCGGCACGTCGGCGGCGCTCAGCCTGACCGCGCGCGATTTGATCACCGGGAGCGCGTTCGCGGTCACCGGCGAGACCGGCGGCGGCGGGTTCGCAGCCGTGTGGGGCCGGGGCGCGTATTCGAGCTTCTCGGGGCAGGACAGTGGCGTCACCCTCGACGGCGAGTTGACCACGGCGATGCTCGGGGCCGACTACGCCTCCGGGCGCTGGATCGCGGGGGTTTCGCTGAGCGTCAGTGAAGGCGAAGGGACCTACGGGCTGGACGGCAAGGAAGGCGAACTCGATTCCTCGCTGACCGGCGTCTACCCCTATGTCGGCTACGATATTAACGAACGGCTGTCGGCCTGGGGCGTGGCCGGTTACGGGGAGGGCAACATCAAGCTGACCCAGCCGGACACCACCGAGACCATCCGCACCGGCATCGATCTGGCGATGGTGGCGGTGGGGGCGCGGGGCGACCTCATGCCCCGGACGGAGGCGGCGGGCTTCGATCTCGCGCTGACCACGGATGCGCTGATGGTGCGCACCACCTCGGCGGCGGCGGCCGGCCTGGCCGCCACGGTCGCGGACGTGAGCCGTCTGCGGCTCGGGCTTGACGGCTCGTGGCTTAACCAGTTCGGCAGCGGCGCATCGCTCACGCCGTCCATCGGGATCGGCATGCGCCATGACGGCGGCGACGCGGAGACCGGCTTCGGCATCGATCTCGGCGGCGGCCTCGCCTACGCCGATGAGCAAAGCGGGCTCGGTTTGGAATTGAACGCGCGCGCGTTGCTGGCCCACGAGGATGAGAACTTCCGCGAATGGGGTGTGTCGGGTGCGTTGATCTTCGATCCGGACCCATCCTCGGACCGTGGCCTGTCGCTCAGTGTCGGTCCGTCCTGGGGCGCGTCGTCAACGGGCGGCGCGGAGGCGTTGCTGGGACCCGAGACGATGTCGGGCCTGGCGCTTGACAATACCCCGCCGCCGGGCGGGCGGCTCGGCGTGGAGGCGGCCTGGGGCTTCCCGGCGCTCGCCGGGCGCTACACCGGAACGCCCTATCTCGGTCTCGGGCTGCGGGAGGGCGGACGCGATCTCCGTCTCGGCTGGCGGCTGGGCGCGGTGCGCCGCGAAGGCCTCGAACTTGCGCTTGGCCTGGAAGGAACGCGCCTTGAGAGCAATGGCAGGTCGCCCGAGCACGGGGCCACGGTGCGCCTGATGCTGCGCTGGTGAAATTTAGATTGGCTCCCTGAACTGGATCGGCCAACGGAGTTTGACGGAAGGTTAACGGAAAGCGGGAGAGTTAACGATGTCGGAGACGGGCGCGGCCAGGGCGTGGCAGTTTCTTAAACGCAATCCGGATTATCTTGCGAAGTGGCGCAACACGGCGGACGTGGCGCCGGCCATCAAGGCGGCGCCCTTTCCGCTGCGATCACAAACGCCGGCCGACCTCAAGGCCGCTGCGTGGGGAGTGCTCGCCTGGGAGGTCCTCTCGCTGCCAACGGCCCGGTCTCGCCGTTCTGGGCCGAGGCGCCGATGCTTGTTAATCGGCGTGGAATATTGACCCCCTATCGGGGGTAATCGGCGTCCACTTCATCAATATTGCACGCCGATAGGGGGTCAAACTTCAAGGCTGAATGATACGTAGTGACGAGCGCGATGCATGCTACATGCCCATGCTGCGTCCCCGGGATCTTTTGTGGGTCTGGCGCTCTTCTTCCTCGGCCGTTTCGCGTTTCTTGGAGTGGCGCTCAACATAGTCGTCGAATTCCTTTTGCGCCGCCTTGCGTTCTTCCCCCGTTGCGTTATACGCGGCTGACTGAAGCCGGCTGAACTCTTGAGCTTCCCATTGCGCCCGCCGCTGGCGTTCCTCGTGCGTCTCCGGCGGTGCAGATTGTTCGCTTTGGCGCTCCCCTTCTGTGGCCTCCGACATCCGCCTGTCGTCCCAGGCGATCAGCCTACCCATATCGGTGAGCGCCCAGCGCATGTGCTCGACACCAAGCGGGATGCCGTTGAGATGGGAGGCGTAGATATCATGGCCGTCCATGATACGCCGACCGGTCTCGGCCAGCCTGTCGATGTCGGCCCGCCACCTGTCATAGCCGGTGAGACCGGTCACCAGTTTGTTTAAATCGATCGCGACAGTTTCCAGCACCTCGTTGCGATATTCCAGCCGGTCTTTAACCGTAGCGAGATAATCCTCGATTTCACGGCGGGTTTTGGTCCCTTCGTCGAGTTGGGCGAGCACGTTCCCGAGCGACCGGCGCGGACGGTCTTCAAGGGCCAGGGTTCCGACCAACGCTTCCATGCGGGCGCGGAGTTGTTTGTAGCCGTTCAAATATATGGCATGGACACCGACCCGTTCTGCCTCCGCGAGATGATGGCTCCAGTCCTGCCGTAATGCCGAATAGATGTCCCAGGCGACCTGTTCTTGCGTGGGTACGGACGGTTTGTCCACTGGCAACGCCGGCGCCACTGCCGGAGCATCTCCGGCAGAGTCCCGTTCGGTAGGCATGGCAGCCGTTCTAATCGGGGGTGTGGCCTGCGCCGGGGTATGAGGCCTGCCATCGCCCGGCCCGGCCGGTTGAATATACCCTCCCGACACGCTGCCCGCTGTATCGGCGGCTCTGCCTCCGAGGGGCGATACTCCCTGGCGCATCTCCGGCTCGATCCCCTGTTGTTCCACCTCCCGCTTGATTTGGTGCACATGGCGCATCGTGGCCGCACGCCGGTGGCGGCGCGCGCGGGCATGGAGTTCCTCGAAGGTATTAAGATCCTTGCGCCCGATGCCGCCGCTCTGGGCGAGCAGTGAGGCAAAGTCGTCCGGCCGGGTACGGAAGGCCGCAGCCTGTTTCAGTAACACGGCATGGTGGGTGAGGGTTTCCAGGAAAGCCGGGCCAAGCGCCACGTCATCGCCTTGCGTGCGGGTCCGTTCGCGGAGATCGTCGTACGCCGCCAGAACTTGCTTGCGGCCGTCTACGAACGAAGCCACCGCCTGGGAGTGGCGCCAGCCGAAGGCGGTACGCCGGATATCCCGCGCAATGCGGGCCAGCGCGTTGTCGTTGGCTGCGGCACGGATATCACCGGCCCCGCCCTGGGTTTCGCCGGAGGATCGGCTTCTGCCCTCCCGGACATTCTCACGGCGGTCCTCCCATATACCATTGGCCATGTAGTCGAGCGCCGCCTCCTTCGGCTGCGAGCGCGACCAGCGTTCGGCCAGATACGCCCGGATCTCGGTGTCCGTCACCGCAGTTTCCCGGTCGTTGTCCGCTCGCCTGTCGGCGATATCGAGAACGAGCGGCGCCCGGTTGACGTAGATGTCGAGCCCCTCGCGATGGCGTGTCGCGGCGGGATAGATCGTCTCACGTGCCGGCCGTGCATCGGCCAGCAGGAACGTCCGGTCCACGGTCAACCCCTGGGCTGATGTGATGGTGAGCGCATAGCCGTGATCGAGGCGGATATTGCCGTACCAGTCGCGGATCTCATCGTGACGGAAAATGACCTTTCGTCCGTCCTCGGTGCGCGCCGATATCAGAACACCCGGCTCCGTACCGGCCTCGCCTCTTTGAACCTTGAAGTCGTCGACCGTGACCACGGTGCCGTTGAACAGCTGCTTCTCCCAGTGGGTGGCGCCAATGCGCAGCCGGTCGCCGCGCACGATCTCCAGTGGAGAGGTTGTTCGCTCGTCTTCCGTCCCCCGGCTTACGATCACCGTCACCCGGTCCGTATCGGGCCGTTCCCCATCCGGCAGGGCGGCGAAACGACGCTCCCGCATCAGGTACGACAGCGCCCGCACTTCGGCTCGTGTGCGCGCCAACACCACGCTGGATTTGTCGGGATGTTCCCGCTGGTAGCGGTCCCAGTCATCGACCAGACCGGTCAACGTCTTTTCTTCGTCGTACCCGATATGAAACCGGCCCCTTGCGTGGTGAGCCGCTATGGCCGATGCCGCGTCGCCATCGCGCAGCGCTTCCGATGCCGCCACCTGCCACGGTGTGAATGCAGGCTTATCCTCCATCGCCTCGTATTCAGCAACAATGCGGGTGCGTTCCTGCTCCTCCATCATCCCCGTACGGAGCCGCGCAGCCTCCGAATTCTCCCCGTGGACATGGACCAGAATATCTTCCAGGTCGGTCTTCTGGCGGCGGATTCGGTCAACCCTCACGCTGCCAACGGCGTCGCGCACCAATCTCAACCCCGGTCCCGCTTCCACCGGCTGCTGCTGCTGTGTGTCGCCTGCGAAGACGATCTTCGCCCCATGGCGCTCGGAGAGCCTGAGAATATGATGCGCCTGGCGGGTCGACAGCATCCCCGCCTCGTCGACGATGATGGTGGTGTCTCCATCGATCTCGATAGCGCCGCGCGCGGCGAGGCGCAGCAGCTTGTCGACGCAGAACGGGCGCGCATCGACATCGTTGCCCAGCGCCACTGCTGTCCGCCAGGCCACAGCCGTGGCGATGATGCTCTGCCCGTGTTCACGGTAGAGATCGGCAATGGGCCGCAGCGTCGTGGTCTTGCCCGAGCCCGCCGCTCCTTCGATGATGGCCACACGTCCGCTCGAAGACGTGACGGCCCGAATGGCCTCGATCTGTTCTTCGCTCAACGGATAACCGGCCGCCAGAAGCCCCGCCACTTTTGCCTCGATTGCCCGGGCAGACAAGAAATGTCCCGTATCGGCGGCCATTCCTGCCGCCATGTTACGGACTGCAAGCTCCATTTGGAGGTTGTGACGAGTTGAATAGAGCCTGGTATGCGCCATGTCGGCCCGGCCTTCGGCCGACCGCGGCGGGCGGGTCAGGCGCACGACCTCCGGGCTTAGAAGCACACGCTCGATGCTTGTTGCTACCGCCTCATGGTTCAACAACCCTGCGGTAGCATTGCCCACCCGCTCGACGATGTCGGGCAGGCGGAAAACTGCTTCCTCGCGCGTAAGGCGGTACGGCAGGTCTTTCAGGACTTCTGTCAGCGCCCGAATCTGCTCTTGGGTAATCTCTTCCGACTTGCCCAATATCGAGGCAATCAGCACTTCGCGCTCGACATACCCCTCCGCTTCGCCGCGCCAGCGCCGGTGGCGAATCTCCGGATCATTGTCGGGAGACTTTCCGGCCCGCGTGATCTTGTTCGCTGCTGCTGCCCGTGGCGCGTTGCCCTCGACCGTAAAGCCCATCTCCCGGGCCGCTTCGATAATCGCCGCCCGGCGCTTGGACCAGTGTCCGATCAGGTCCTCTGGCATGCCTGCGACCCGCGTGAACTCTCCATCCTTGCCATACTGTTCCATGCGGATACCGAGGCGTTCTTGCAGGCTCCAAGCGAGCGTATTGCGGTAGACCGCTCCCGCCGCCTTCATCCAGGCGTAGACCGGGTGTTGATGCAGCGCCCGGTACTTGCCGTCCCGGTGTGTCCGGGCAGCATTGAAGATCACACAATGGGTATGAAGCTGCGGGTCGTTGTCCCGGCTGGTTCCATGCTGAAACATCGCTGCCGCGATATCGGCCGGCAGCACTTCGATCTCGCCGTCCCGGTTACGGATACGGGTATAGGCGCAATGGCGCACCACGGTTTTTTCCAGCGCTACCCGAGCCGCATCGTTATGCGCCCGCTCGATCTCCGAACGCAGTTCCGGATCGGCGACGCCCCATAAAGCCGAGACGCTCTTGTCGGCGCTGAAGGTCATGTCGAGACCCGCGGAGCGCCGCTCGCTGCCCGCGTTTTGTGTGAGCTTGCCTCCGGTGTTCGGTGCGAAGCCGTTATACAGCCGGTGGAAGTCGCTGCTGTCGACCTTGCCGCTGTCAGCGAGACCGAAAAGGCCCTTCGGATTGAACCAGACGCCATCCGGTTCCTCTCCCGCTGTGTAGTACTCATTGGGATGACGAAAGGAGCGCTGACTCTCCAGGTAATACGCGGGCGATGCGGCCTGGGCCAGAGTGGCTACCATGACGCCAGCTCGGTAACGACGTTGCCGGATAGGGATACAACCTGGCCGGAGTACAGCCGGAATATGAGTGTCGTAACTCTCATGATTCCAGCCTTGGGAATTCCTGTATTTTACAGAGGCTTAACGAAAGGGCCGTGCGGTCTTTACAAATCAGGGGAAAGTTAACTACATTTATCGAGATCAAAGCACCAATGGTGCAGAGGTATGAGAAGGTTATTGCTACTCGTTACGTTTCGCGAGAGGATATAGACTGCAAAACTGGAAATCAAGGGGAATTTGGCCCTGCCTTGGTACGTGGCGGCACACTTGAAATGGCCGTTCGAATGGCGGAATTGACCGGCTGTCGGGCCAATGGCAGAATCCGGGCGTGATCGCGGATTCTGGAAACAGCGGGGAGATGGACGATGCCGGCGAAACGCTTCAACGAAGCGGATATCGACTTCGATGCCATAGATGGTGAATTGGCGAAACTTGTGCCGCCTAAGCTGAGCCTGACGGATGTACTGGACCGTTTGCGGAAGCGGCTGATCGAGCAACAGGCCAAGGGAGTGACGGTGGCTCAGATGCATGAGGTGTTGAAATCAGGCGGCATCGATATCACGGAGCGCAGTCTGCGGACGTTCCTGGACAAGGGCGTGTTGCCGGGAAGAAAGGTTGCCGAGGCCGCCAGGTCCATGGTGTCGGAAGAAGGCAGTGATCCGTTCTGAGCCGAACGAGGGTGCATGTGAGTTCGCAAAGCAAGGAAGCGGCGTTCGAAGAACGGCGGTCCGTCGTGGCGGTTTTCGGGATGCGGATAATGAAGTTGCAATGGGGGATGGCCGGGCGCTAGCGTGGCGCTTCAGCGCCCGCGTACGGCGATGGCGCGAAGCTCCGAGCCGATAGGCGGCGATGCATCGTTCGAAGAACGAGGAGCCGCCAGCGAGCGTAAGATCGCACGGTTGGCGGTGGCGCGAAGCGCCCCGCCATGGACTTCGTCTTTAGCAAACCGGCAAAAAAAGGGACCGGTCCCGCGCCGAGTGGTGGCGGGGACCGGCCCTGAAGGGTATCGTTACGCGGCGGCGAGAAGTACGGGAATTCCGATCTTGCGTGCCTTGTCGACGAGATTGTTGGTGATGCCAGAACCGGGAAAGGCGAGGAGGCCCTTCGGCAGGAAGTTCAGCAGGACGTCGTTACGCCGGAAGGGCGCGGCCTTGCCGTCCCGGTCCCAGTTCGGCTTGCACACGACCTGGTGGACGCCGTTCTTCTCAGCCCAGCTTGCCGCGATCTTCTCCGCACCGGGTCCGCCGCCGTGCAGCAGGACCATATCGTCGTACTTGATCTTGATGCTGTCCAGGGAGCGCCAGATGGCGGTAACGTCGCCGAAGTCCTTGCCGCCGGTGAAGGCGACCAGGGTGCCCTCGGGCAGATGTGCGCTGGTCTCGCGGTGTTCACGGGCGCGCAGGTAGTCGCGGGCGTCGATGGCGGCGGAAGTTAGTTTGCCGGTCTGGCTGCTGTGCGACCCGTTGCGCGGACGCCAGGTATCGCCGGTCTCGGTGCGGTATCCCTCTGCGGCGAGGTCGCGCATGGCCTCGAAGGCGTCGCGCCGGCCACCGAGGTTCTGGACCCGGTCGGTCAGGCGTTCGAGTTCGCAAGACTTGATCTCGGAGCCGTCTTGCTCGCGTTGGAGGTCCTTCATTTCGGGCGCGATCTTGTCGATGCCGCGGTCGAGGCGCTGGACCTGGGCGTGCAGTGCATTGACGAAGCCCCAGAGGAGGCTCTCGCGTTCGTCGGAGAGCTGCGTGCCGTCCGGTGCGACCACACCGGCCAGGATGTGGATGGCTTCCTCGATTCCGGAAAGTGCTTCGTCCTCGTTCCAGATCTCGCGGTTGTCGAACTCGTCGGGACCAGGGGTCGCGCCGAACAGGGCAGCCTGTTCACAAGCCATTGCGGTCGGAGATGACGTTTCGGTTCTGATGAAGTTCTGCATGATTCTCTCCATTGCTATGTTGCTATCCTCCGAGGCGGTCTGCCCCGTCGTGATGACTCTTTGGATCACGCGCTCGCAGCGGAGCCACGATGGCCGGAATGCCTGCGCCGGAGGAATGCGCGAGTGGTGCGGGCGCAGGGAGCGGAGCGAGCGAGCCACGGTCGCGTATTCCACCGGCGCTAGCCGCGCAGCGGCGTGGCATTACGCGCTATCGCCGTAACGGAGCGAAGCGGAGTGGAGGACCCCGGAGGGGTTGGCGCAGTGAGAACGTGTGGGACAATGAGACATCATGACGGGGTAATTATTCTCCCACTCCCACGCCTCTCTTCCACCGTTGCCACGGCCGTAGTGCTTGCAATAAGGGGCGCGATCCGGGCCGCGAGGGTGTCGGCGCCGACGGCAACGAGGTCGTCATTAAAATCAGTGTGTTCGGGAAGGATCACGATTGAGGGAATGCCGCGTTCCACACAGCGGTGCTGAAGACGGTTGGCGGCGTGCCCGCCCTCCACGTCTTTATCGCGAGCGATGACCAACAGGGCGAGATCTTGGGGTGGTTCGAAGGTGCCGAGGCTGCCCGCCGATAGAGCCGCCGCGGCATGAATACCGGGGACGACAGTGACCACAGATAACACGGTTTCGATGCCTTCCCCGGCAAGCAAGGTTGCACCGGAGGCGAACCCGCGGAAGCGCACGGCCCGGCCGTGGACGCGCCCGAGTGCTTTACGCGGGCGATCGAAATTGGCCTTGGCGGGACGCCTGGGGTCGAGCCAGGTACGCTGCACGCCCTCGATGGCGCCATCATCGCCGGTGACGGCGGCGACCAGTGCCGGCATGCGATGGATGCCGTCCTCTCCACGATGGATGAGATCCGGATGAAACCGCAGGGCCGGGAAGCGGCAAAGGCCGATGGCGCGGGCGTGCAGGTAGGCTTCCGCATGGGTGCCATCGATGGGCTGGCAACGCCGCCAGAGGCGGCGCGCCGCTTCCTCACGGTCATAGCCACCAGCGTGATCGCCGCCATTGGCGGGGGCGGCAGACGGCAGGACTAGGAAGGCGCGGGCCTCCTCCATGGCGTGCCGCAGCGATGCTCCGCTGGTGTGCAGGCGGATGAGATCGAGCAGATCGCCATGTTCGTTGGTCGCGGCGTCGGTCCATTTACCGGGTATGCCTGGAGGCGACAGGCGCACGAAGAGCGAGCGCCCCTTGGCGCCGCTTGTGTCGCCAGCTGTCCAATATCTACCCTGTTTGCGGCCGCGGGGAAGGTAGCGGCGGCAGACGTCTTCGGCTCGTGTGCTTAACGCAGCGGCAATTTCAGTGGCGTTCATGGGACGCGATTCCTTAGGGGAGCGATGGCGTGAAACGGTTGCATGGGGAACCTCAGCAGCCTGTTAAGGGACGCCCCCTTCAGGCCCGCCTCGAACTCTTGCCGGTGAGTGGCGGGGTAACGGACCGCGCAGCGCGGCCGCTTCGCGTGTACACTTTTGGAACTCTGTTGAGGCGGGCTCGAATGCGCCGGCGAAAAAGTAGGGCCAGCCCCACGCCAACTTGGCGGGGACTGGCCCAGGGTTATGCGGGAGGGAGGAAGCCCGCTTAGAACGGAATTTCGCTGTCAGCCACCGTCGCGGCGGTTTCGGCGGAAGGCACGGTGTCTCCGTTCATCGCCGGCGCGCCGTTGCCGTTCGGCTTGTCCAAGAATTGTACCCGGCCGCCGGGGACCAGCAGTATCTCGGTCGAGAACCGGTCGCTGTCCTCGCCGTCCTTGCGCCACTTGCGGGTCTGCAGCTTGCCCGACACGTAGACCAGGCGGCCCTTCTTCGCGTGCTTTTCCATCATCTCCACCAGGCCGTCCTGGAAGGTGACGATGCGGTGCCACTCGGTGCGGTCCACCTTGTCGCCGGAGTTCTTGTCGAGGTAGCTCTCGTCGGTCGCGATCGAGACGTTGGCGACGCGGCCGCCGTTGGTGAGGTGGCTGACGGTGGCGTCGGCGCCGAGGCGTCCGATCAACTGCGCGTTATTCAGTCCGAACATGATCAATCTCCTATGATCCGGGTTATGACATCGGGTTAGCGAACGGGGTCAGGCCTCTCTCGACCCTTCCCCCTTCACACTTCTCTAAGCCCCCCTCTTTCTCTATTCAGCCGTCCGCACCGGTATATGTCCGGGAGCCGAGAACCTCGCGGATCGCGTGGGCCGGCATGCCGACTGCGGCCAGCAGTGCACCGGCGTCGGGAAGCGGTGCGGCGAAGCCTGGATCGGCATCGCCTGTGCTGCCGGGATTGAAAAGGGTGTCGTTGGACTCGGTCGGGGTATGTCTGGAATCGAACATCTGGCACCTCCGGTTGATGGGGTTGAGACACCGCCCGGAGGGAACTCTCTTTTCCCTTGGGCGCGTCGACCTTCTCTTCGCCTTCCTCAAACTCTCTTGCACGTTGGTCGATGCAGCCCGGAGAGTCCGGGGGCATCGCACGACGGCAACCGGTGGCACGATTTTGCCCGGCAAGGGCCGCGTAGCTTGTCAAAGGACTGCGTCGTTGGCGTCCATGATGGCGATGGTGACGTCGTCGAGTCTGCCCCTCGCGCTCATCAAGGTGTGTTCCAGATGGAGAAGCTGGTTGCGGAGCCCGGCGCGGTCGTCGCATGACGGATTGCCGGACAGGCGCATGATGGCGTTCCGCAGCTCGGCGAAGCGTTCCGCCAGATCCTTCATGTGAGTTGCGGCTTCGCGTGCGCCGGTCCGGGCTTCCGGCAGGAACCCGCCGGGATCGGGCCGGGCGCTGGCCATGGTTTCAAACTCGCCGGTCGTGGAGCGTGGTGTGAGGGTGTCGAACATCGGTTCCTCCGTGCATTGCAAGACAGAATGGCGGCGATGCTGGGGGAATTGCCTCCCGTGCACCGCCCGAACCGCCCCTGCCGTGCTGCCCTCGGCCTCTATGAGCCGCAATGTGCGGGTGGGAGGGTCACGCTACGTGGCTGCCCCACCTGCCTGTACCCCGAACATGCCGGAGGGCACTCTGCCGACGGTATGCGAGCCGGTACGGTTCAATGGGTGGTTTCATCCTGGGCGGCGGACATGGCGCGGCCGGCGATTGCGGACCAGGCATCGTAGTCGAGCCCGAGGCGGGCGTTCAGGCGATTGCAGATTCGCAGGGCGTCATCGAGTGTGAGGGCAAAAAGTGCGGTTGGGACGTAGCCGGGCATGTTGTCGAACACGATTCGGATCTGCTGGGGCACGTTGTCGAGGTCATAACTGGGACAAAACGCATAGACGGGATCGTCCGGCAGGGTGTGTGACGAAGGCATCGCAATGTCCTTTTCCTATGGCAGGTAGTACAAATTGGCGGCAGTGGGCGGCGCAAAGGCGCAAATCCCTGGAGGCGCGCGTAGCGGGCGGAGCCAAGAGCTCGCACGCCCCGCGCCGGATACCGGGTGGGAGCGTGCGGGTTTACACCGGGCTCGCAGCCGCGAGCGGCCAGCGTTCGAGGATGCGGCCGAGGTCGATGTATTCGGGCACGAACACACGGGTCCGCCACGAGACGATCTCGGTGGTGCAGCCCATGCGCTTGAGCGCGGCGAGGTCGCCGTCGGCCGGCCCCTCGATTTCGATGCGCACGGCGCCCATCAGGCGCCGCCTTCCGAGGCGCCAGCCGTTGGCGAGATCGAAGGACGCGCCGCGGGTAAGGATCGCCTCGTGCATCTCGGCCGGGCTCATGACCGGTCCCCTGGCCAGCCCGAAGGCGTCGCGGAAGGCGTGCGCCTGCTCAGGCGTCAGAACCCGGCCCAGCAGGCTTTCCCCGGCATCGGTCGCAAGCCGGCGCACCCGCATGTTCTCGCCCGGCAGGCGATCCCATATGGGCAGCAGCAGGCCGGTGACCAGCCACAGGCGGGATTCGGTGTGGCTGGGCAGCCCTTCGATCTCCGCATCCCACAAGGCATGCCAACGATCACCGCCTGCCTCCTCCCAGTTCGAGGCGGCAAGCTCTTCCGCGGCCATGGGCTCGCGGGCGGCGGGACGGACCAGGCGGACCCGGGCCTCGACCCCGCCGTCCTCGAACATCCGCGACGGCGCGGGCAGAACTACGGCGGCGCGCTTCGAGCGGGTGTTGATGACGGGCCGCCCGTCGCGCAAGCCGAGGGCATCATCCGCCTGGAGCGGCACGAGCCTGTCGCGGCGGACGATCTGCACAAGCTCGGTGGCGGCGCCCGAGGCTTCATGAACGTGAACCGCCTCGCGCGAGGCGATGCAGAGCGAGTCGGCCCGGATGGTCTCGACACCCTGCTCGTGGGTCCCGGCCTCGATGGCCTGTTCGATGTTGGCCTCGATGCGGGTTTCCAACTCGGCGAACAGCTCGTTCTGCTCGGCGATGGGCAGGGCCAGCAGCCGGTTGAGGAACCGGGGCATCGGCGGCAGGTCTTCCTTGAGCGAGCCTTCCCAGATCAATTTCAGCCCGGTGGCGTCCTCGAAGCGGTCCATGGACCAGCCCGCTATGTTGCCGCGCCACAGCGCGATGTAGAACTGGCGCAGCGCCACCTTGGCGTAGGGGCTCTCCAGATTGTCGCTGGCCCGGAACAGGGTGGCGTCGCCGCCGCCCATGGCGGTTTGGCTGTCCCGCTGTCCCCGGGTGATGGCGCCGAGGCTGTCGAGACGCCGGGCGATGGTGGCGATGAAGCGGCGCTCACCCTTCACATCCGTGGTCACTGGCCGGAACAAGGGGGCCGAGGCCTGGTGCGTTCGATGGGTGCGACCCAGGCCCTGGATTGCCTGGTCGGCCCGCCAGCCCGGCTCCAACAGATAGTGGATACGCCGCGCGGTGTTGCCGCAGCCGAGATCGGCGTGATAGCTGCGCCCGGTGCCGCCGGCCATGGAGAAGACGAGGATGCGTTTATCGCCGGTCATGAAGGCGGCGGTCTCGGCGAGGTTGGCCGAGGCCGGGCGGTTGCGCAGCGCCAGGCGCTCGCCGGACCCATCGGCGATCCGCAAGACCCGGCGCGAGCGGCCGGTGACCTCGGCGACGGCCTCGCCGCCGAAGCGATGGAGGATCTGGTCGAGCGCCGCCTGCACCGGCGGCAACGCCGCGAGCCTTTCGATCAACGCATCGCGGGCGGCCACGGCTTCCTGGCACAGGACCGGGTTGCCCTCGGCGTCGGTCACGGGCCGGCTCATCAGATTGCCTTCGCCGTCGGTGAAGGGTTCCTGCAATTGCACCGGAAAGGCATGCGCCAGATATTCCAGGCATGCTTCTCGTGGCGTCAGGTCGACGGAGATGTCATCCCATTCCGAGACGGGGATCCCGGCGATGCGCCGGTCGAGCAGGGCCTCGCCGGTGGAGACCAGCTGGATGACGCAGGCATGGCCGGCCTCGAGATCGGCCTCGATCGCCCGGATCAGCGAGGGGCATTTCATGGCGGTCAGGAGATGGCCGAAGAAGCGCTGCTTGGCCCCCTCGAAAGCCGACAGCGCGGCGGCTTTGGCGTTCTTGTTGAGGGTCGCATCGCCCTCCATGATGCCGGTGGCTTTGAGGGCGTCTTCTATATTGCGGTGGATCACCTTGAAGGCCCCGGCATAAGCGTCGTAGATGCGCCGCTGTTCGGGCGTCAAGGGATGTTCGAGCGGCTCGACCTCGACCCCGTCATAGCTGAGCGCACGAGCCTGGTAGAGGCCGAGGGCCTTCAGGTCGCGGGCCACCACCTCCATCGCCGCCACCCCGCCGGCCTCCATGGCGGTGACGAAATCGGTGCGCTGTTCGAACGGGGTCTCGCCCCCCGTATCCGCGCCGCCCCACAGGCCGAGGCGCCGCGCATAGGCCAAACCAGGGACCGTGGTGGCTCCTGTCGCGGAGACATACAGGATACGGGCATCCGGCAAGGCGTTCTGCAAACGCAATCCGGCACGGCCCTGCTGCGAGGGGGCCGTATCGCCGCGCGATCCCTTGGCCCCGGCGGCGTTGGCCATGGCGTGGGCCTCGTCGAACACGATGACGCCGCCAAAGGCATGGCGGGAGTCTTCGTCCATGCCGTCCGCGAGCCAGCCGACGATCTGTTCGAGGCGCGAGGACTTTCCCTGACGGGCGGGCGAGCGCAAGGTTGCATAGGTGGCGAACAGGATTCCGGACTCTTGAGGAATATCGGCCCCCTGGCGGAACTTGCCCAACGGGATGATGTCGTCCTCGCTGCCGCCGATCGCGGCCCAGTCGCGGCGGGCGTCCTCTAGAAGCTTGTCGGAGGCGGACAGCCACAGCGCCCGGCGGCGGCCGCGCAGCCAGTGGTCGAGGATGATGGCGGCGACCTGGCGGCCCTTGCCGCAGCCGGTGCCATCGCCCAGCATCCAGCCGCGCCGCAAACGCACCGGCGCGGACAGGGCTTCGCCGTCGCCGGTGGCATCGGTGGCGGGTTCAAGACCGGCGCTTCCGGCTTCTCCCTTACCTGCTTTATTGGCGGTCTCCCGGACGCTATCGCCGTCATCGCTGTTGTCCTCTTCATTGTCGGCGACACGCGCGACGGTCTCCCAGCCCTCGCCGATGCGGTAAAGCGCCGATAAATTGCGGCCGTGGGCCTGACCGGCGAGGATGACGCTTTCGAGCTGGGCGTCGGACAGCAGTTCGTCCGTCACGATACGCACGGGAAGCATCGGGCGGTACGACGGCACGGGATGGGGCACCGCCCCCATGGCGGCGGATTGCACCAGCGGTGTTGGATGTTCGCAGGCGCCGGGAATGCGCACGGTCCGGGGACACCAGAGCTCGTAGATGCCGGCATGGGTGGTCCCTGGTTCGCTCGCCGTGCCTTGCCCGTTGGCGGGTGAAGTTTCGTAGTCGAGTTCAGCCAGCGGCCCCCAATCGCGGACTTGTGGGGCTGCGGGTCTGATGTTGGGCGCGGTGGCCACCGCACGCTTTCGCGGGGCCGGCCGTGCGGCGGCATGGCCGAACAGATCGCCGGCCGGCAGTGGCGCCGCGGCAATTGGCATGACCGCCTGCCGCTGCGGCACATTGGCGGCGATGGCTGCCAGCAACCCGGCAGCGGTGGGGACGGATTCCCGCGCGTCGATCGGAACGCCGGATGCGTTCGCGCGATCGATTACGGTCAGCCGGGTATCGAAGGTCGTGCCGCGCCGTGCGTAGGCGCGCCCGTCGATGGCGACGGAAAAGACGGGGCGCGGTGGTGGTGCGAGGCGCTCGAAGGCGCGGCTCCAGGCGGCATCGCCCGGGATGCAGCCGGCCGACGTGATCGCCACCAGCCGCCCGCCCGCCGGGAGCATGGAAAAGGCGGAACGGATGTGGCGCAAATCCGCCTCATGGCGGATGCGCTGGACCCCGGGGCTTGCCGAAAACGGCGGGTTCATCAACACCACTGTGGGACGCAGGTCCGGCAGATAATCGGCGATGGCCTCGGCGTTGTGGCGGGTGACCGGCGCGTGCGCGAACAGGCCTGAGAGCAACCCGGCACGAACGGCGGCGATCTCGTTGAGGTGCAGGGGAGTCCCCGAACGCGCGTCATCGGCGTGCTTGCCGAGGGCGCATTCGGCCATGACGGCGAGCATGCCGGTGCCGGCCGAGGGCTCCAGCACGATGTCGCCGGGCCGGATGGAGGCGGCTTTCAGCGCGGCGTAGGCGAGCGGCAAGGGGGTGGAAAACTGTTGCAGGGCAAGCTGTTCCTCCGACCGCCTTGTCTGGGATGGCTCCAGGGCCGCCAGGGTCTCCAGCATGGCGAGCATGGCGGCGGCGGATCCGGGTCCGGCGCCGGCCTCGCGGCGCATGAGGCGGCCGTAACGCTGGATGAACAGCACCATCGCGGCCTCGGCCGCTTCGTAGGCGTCCTTCCAGACCCAGGCGCCTTGCGTGTCGCTGGCGCCGAAGGCCGCGCTCATGGCCTCGCGCAGGGTCTTTGCATCGAGAGCCCGCCCCGCCTCCAGCTCGGGAAGCAGAGCGGTTGCCGCGGCCAGCAACGCGGCAGGCTTGGAGCGGACGCCCGTGGTATTGGCAAACGCTGGGGATGGGTGAAGAGGCTGGATGGCAGGCGGACGCGCGGACGCGGTCGCCGCCGGTTGGACGTCGAGCATGAATGGTCTCCCAATTGGAAAGGGCGGGCCGGGTGATGCCGGAAGCCGGTGTCCTCGCTCTCCCGGCCCCGGTTCACCCGGCCTCAGCGCAACCCGCCTCCTTGCGGGCGGGGGCACGGATATGGAGGATTATGCGGGCGCGGCCCCCGGTATCAGGCTGGTCCGATGTCGATGCGCTCGCCCCAGGGCTCGCGGTATCGATCGCCGTGTGGGGATCCCCAGACGCACCAGGCCACAGGATATCCAGGCGGGGCCTCGGGGTAGCTGTCGCATTCCATATCGGTCAGGTAGAGGCAGCAGCCTGGACGCACCCCATGCTCACGCAGCCACTCGAAGCCAGGCCGAAAATCGGTCCCGCCGCGGCCCTTGATCGTGATGCTGTCCGGTAGTTCCCCGGCGGGATACCGGGCCGCGTCCTGCAGCACCGCGTCGACCTGAAGGACATAGATGCTTTCGGGTTGCAGTTCGGCGGCGATTTCGCGGATCTCGGCCCAGAACCGGGCCAGCGTCCCGCCAGGCAGCGAGCCGGAGGTGTCGATGATGATGGCGATGGCGTCGATACCCTGCGAGTGCATGGAGGGCAGATAGAGGCCGCTGTCGATGAAACGGCGGTTGGGAACACTCCAGCTATAATCGCGGCGCGCGGCGTCGGTCATGTAACGGCGCAACAGCGACCGCCAGTCGAGGATGCTGCGGTGCGCTTGCCGGATCGTCTCCTCGACCGCGCCCGGCGCGTTGCCTTGCGCCCGGGCGAGGCTCGCGGCCTGGTGCATGGCCTCGTCCCACGCCTGCTCCTCGGCGGGCGTGTCCAGAGGCGATTCGCCGGACTGGCCGGTGGCGTCGTCGCGGCGCTCGTCCGCGTCCATGACCTCGCCGGTGCCGCAAGGGTCGTGGCTGGCCGGCGTCTGCCCGGATGGTTTCGAGCACGCGCTATTGCTGCCTGATCCCGGCTCGTCCTGCGCTTGTGGACTGTTGTCATCGGAGGGATTTGACGGATCGCTTTGGTCTTCGTCGCCGTCACCGCATTGGGGGCCGGCGGCGCTGCCACTGTCATCCACATCGCTGGATGAAGAGGCATCGCCCGGATCCTCTGCATCGGCGGACGGGTCCGGAAGCCGGTCGTAGGCCTGCTCGGCGCTGATGCCGTCCCAGGCTTCGGGATCGGGCGGCAGGACGAAGCCCGCATCGCGCAGCAGGCCGTGGGTGACCAGCTGCGAGGCCCGTTGCCAGCGCTCCGGGTCGCGGCCGCCCCGCCGGGTGTGATGCTTCAACGCACAGGCCAGGACCACACGCGCCAGCGCGGTCTTGACCCGGTCGGCATCGGTGTCCGCCACCCATTGGGGCGCGTAGCGAATGTCCTTGCCATCGCTGGCCAGGGTCTCGCGGGTTTCGTCGGCGCGGATCGGCAGCCTTAACGCCAGGCTGCCGAAAAAGGGCTGGTCGCGCAGCAACGCGGTCACGCAGTCGCTGACGCGCCGGGCGGATTCGGAGCGGGCGGCCATCATGCTGCTTCCCTGTTCTCGGCGGCGGGCGCGAAGTAGCCCGCGAATTGCGCCGTGAGCGCATCGGCGTCGCGCTTGACCTGCCGGCGGAGGTTGGGATCGAAGCGTCCCGACGGGCGCAGGGCGTCCGGCTCGATGCCGGCGAACTTGTCCTTCACCTCCCGGCACAGCATGGCCAGATCGTCGTCGGCGAAGATGTTGAGCCGGGGCACCACGTCCACCAGCTCCCTGATGTTCTCGATCAGGCTGTCGCGGAACACCAGGGGCTTGCCGTTCTCGTCCTCGCGCAGGCGTTCGCCGACACGCTCGACCGCCTCGCCCAGGCGCCGGTAGAGATCGCGCTGCGCATCGTTGAGACGGGCCCGGACCTGTTGCTCGATGTCCCGCCTGACCCGCTCGGTCTCGCCCTGGGCCAGATCGGCCATGAAGTTGCACGCGTCGGGAACCGGGACGATACGGTAGCGAATGGCGAACTTGCCATGAAGCGCCTCTGTGCCGGGATAGTCCTCCAGGCGGAACAGCCGGCCGAGGTCGAGGCGTGCCTGGTCCACGTAATCGTCGTAGTCCTCGATGAAGCGGGCGCGCTCGCGCACCACGCGCTCGATCAATGTGTCCAGCGCCGCGGTGTAGCGTTCGTAGTTGGCGACGGTGAGCAGGCGCCCACCCTGGTCGTCCCAGGGCAAGGTGTTGGCATAGTGACTGGCCCTCGCATTGCTCATGGTCGCGGCCAGCGCGGCGAAGGCCTGCTTGGGCAGGAGCCGTTTGTTGTAGCGCCCGGCGTTGGTGTCGGCATCGTGATGGATGGCGACCTGTTGACTGGCCTGGCGGTCGTAGAGCCTGCCGGACCAGCTGTTGATCCGCAGGCTGACGAGCATGGCGTCATGGATGAGATTCATGGCATGGGTCTCCTGAAGTGGTGTCAGCGGGTTTTGGCGGCGGCCCACTGGATGAAGGCCTGGGTATGCTGGAGCGCGGGCTCGCGGCGGATGCAGGAGCCGACGAGGAACTCGCCGACCTCGCGCCGGAGCCTTGTCGCGTAGGTGACGATGGCGCCGAGATTGATGTCGTCGGCCATCCTGTAGAGTGAGCCGCAGAGCGCGATCAACGCACTGGCGTTGCCGGGGACCACGGCGCCCTCGGGATCGTCGATGACGGTGCGGGGATGGGGCAGTTCGTGCCAGACTTGCAGGAAGGCCGAGAACTCGACCGCCGCGGCCTCGCCGACGGTGCCCCGGAAGAGCGCCCGCTCGGCCACCGGGTCGAGGCCGCTCCGCCGGTGCATGATGTTCGAGACCATCTCCCATGTCCTCGGACACGGGAAAGCCCTCTCCGTCGATTGGGGGTTGAAGGCGTGCAGCAGCTCGGGGCGCATCGACACGAAAAAAAGTACCTCCGGAGCGATTCCATTCGCCGCGCCCCAGGCGCACCAGTCCGTCGCATCTACCCGGATCTCCAGATGGACGAAGCGCGAGGCGAGCGGCGCCGGCATGCGGTGGACGACGCCGCGGTCGCCCTCGCGGTTGCCGCAGGCGATCAGCGCGGCGCCCTCGGGGAGTTCGTACTCGCCGCATTTGCGGTCGAGCACGAGCTGGTACAGGGCCGCCTGCACCATCGGAAGAGCCGAGGGCAGTTCCTCCAGGTTGATCAGCCAGCTGCCGTCCGCGTCCGACGGCGGCAGGAAAGCAGGTGGCGCCCAGCGGGTGCGGTCGGCGCCGTCGCGCCACGGGATGCCGCGCAGATCGACCGGGTCCAACAGCAGGGCGCGGACATCGACATACTCGCGGCCGGCTTGCGCCGCGACCTGCTGGGCGATCTGACTCTTGGCGCACCCTGGGGCACCCCAGACCACCACCGGCTGGCGGGCTTCGACCAGCAGCGCCAGGGTGCTGGCGAGTTCGCTTGGGCGCAGCGAGTAATCGGCGGAGATGGTATCGGGCTCGGTCATGGCATGCTCCAGGCTGGTACGTGGAATGGATGAGTTGCGGCGCGGACGGCACCCTCGGGCGCCCCGCTTATGCTCCGCCAACGCCGGGCTCGGGCTCTCCCGGGCGTGGAGGCGTGCGTTGGAGAGGATGGGAGCGGCGTGGAGAGATCGCGTGCGGCAGACTCGTGACAGGCCGGGAAACGAAAGAGGGACGCCGAAGCGCGTGTGCGAAGCCGCGGGGTACGCGGGCAGGGCGTTTCGTGCTGGATGCCGTTCACGATCGGGTCGACCCGAAACATCGAAGCCATCGAGCGTGACGGCGAGATTATGCTTCGTGACCGTCATGGCCGGTGAGTTTCGTCGCCGGCTTACCGGCGAGAATGCGGGCAGCGGCTTCGAGTTCGGGTCCCGATTCGACGATATGCCCCGCGGCGCGCGCGGCTTCTGCGTAAATGGATAGGGAAAAGGCTGCGGTAAAGTGAATATCGCGCTCTATGCCGAGCCCGAAGGGTCCCCGGTATTCGGTCAACTCAAGTAAACCGATTGACCCTAATTCGGGTGTGCCGAAGCCCAAATCAGCCAGGCCGAATCCACATTCGTCAGGGTATTCGGTATCGAGTTCCGACAGCAGCCAGGTGCCGGTCTCGCCAGCATTGAACCACTTGACCACGGGCTTGTGGTCGGCCCCCTTCGGGTCCCATTTGCAACCAGCTTCGTGCGCTGTTCTTCGGTGAGCAGTTTCATGGATGGTCCTCTCGAATATCGGTCATCGGGATGCGCCCGCGGCCCGGGCGTCCGCGCCGGGCCGGAAACCGGTCCCGGGTCGCCGGGATCCAGAATGACCACGCGTGCACGGCCTCCGCTCACGGTCACATCCGGAGCGCCATCGGCTCTGCGTCCGATCGTGACCAGAGGTTTGTTGCCCGGCGGGGCCGGTGGATCGGTGATCTCCGCCGTGACCGTGCCGGCATCTTCGACGAAACGAATACGGACGGTGCCGCCCGAGACCTCGATGCCGCCGGGCGGGCGGAGAGCGGTCAAGGTGACGACGGGCGGCTCGCCTTTCTCCGAGAAAAGGTCCGGAACGGGGATGGCGGTGTCGCCCCAGGGGTCGGCATCCATGCCCTCGGCAACGGCGTCGACGAATGTTTGACTGGCTTGGTCGACGGACTTCCAGTGGGGATCGTCGCCGGCTTGCTCGATGGCCTTTTCAAGCGCTTCGCCGAGGGTATCGGCTTCGACCGTTACAGTGTTGTGGTAGTGGGATGCGTAGCCGCAACAGACGGTATAGCGATTCATTGCGCCGCCTCCCCGGTGGCGGCATCGGTTGCGGCTTCCGTGCATATGGGTCCGATATCGACGCTCACCTTGCCGCCGCGCACGACGATGGTGACCGTTCGGTCGCGCGGCATGAGCCAGAAGATTTCCCGCCATACCGCATCGGCGATGGTGCGCTGGCGGGCTTCCTCGACCGAGCACATGAGCTTGAGCGACATATGCAGGGCGTCTTCCTCGAAGCGGGTGAGTTGTGTCTCCCAGGAATCCGCATCCGCGTCGTCGCTGGGACTGAAGAACGCGGCGCGCAGCAATCTGGCGAGTTCCTCGGGCGCGATGCCGCTTTCCGCCGTCACCAGGGGCAGCGCGTCATGGAGCGACGACCAGGACTCGCCCGCGAAGGCAAGATCGGCGGGAACGGCGATGGTGTCGCATTTGCGAAAGCAATGGCGCGGCGATTTGGGCGGATGCAGGACATTCAGGTGCATCACGATGGTCTCGGGCCGTTCCGGCTCGCCGCCGTTCTCCCGATAGAGGAAGCTGTCCAATGAACGAACGGCGCCATCCACGGTGACGCCTGTTTCGATGCCGGTGATACGCGTGAGCGCGTCGTACCAGGGATAACCATCGAACCGCGGCTCGGGGGCGAACAGCTTGAGCGTACGCTCCGATCCGCCCTGGAGCCCGGTAAGGCCGAGGGCGCGATGGAGCGCCTGGGCCTCGGGCGGCTCGGGGTCGGCTTGCACCACCAGAGCGTCGGCACCTACGCCTGCGAAAGCAGACCGCTGGTCCCAATAGTCGGTGTCGGCGATGGCGGGACGCCAGGGGCGCAGTTCGGCGGGTGGCTGGGGCATCTCGATCCCGGCCTCTTTCGCCTTGTGCCAGTCTGTCCAGGCAACCCGCGGGGCCGGATCGGCCTGCGCCATGGCGCGATAGACGGCAAGCCGCGCGGCCTCGCGCATCTCCTCCAGAAACGGGGTCTCCACCGCTTCCTTTCTCGCGGGCAGGACCAACTCCAGGTCGGGGCACGAATCGATGTCGGCCCGCGCCGACCAGACGCCGCCTTCCACGGCGTCGATCTGGGGCAGGCGCACCGGCAGGGTCAGGCCATGGAAGTTGACGTCGGGGACGCGGTAGCCCGCATGGCTGTCCTTGAAAACGCCGAAAACCAGGCCCTTCCATGGTTCCACATGGAGCGCGCCATCGAGAAAGGCCCGGCGCTCGACGGTCTCCCTGCCGATAGTGACAGGCAGGGGGTAATGCCGCGCGGCGGTCTCGAGGAAAGCACGAACCGCGTGGGGCGCCTCGGACGCCTCGAAAGTGACTGCGGTTCCATGGGGCCAGGGGGCGCTGTCGTCCGGGACGACATGGGCCGCATCGCGGCCGAGGAAGTGAGCGGGCTCCAGCACCAGGCGATAGCCGGGGCTTGGGTCCCCGCCGGGGACGCGCCAGCGCAGCGTGCAGCCCCGGCGCGAGAGGGCGAGAAGCCCGAACCCGGCGGGATCTTCCGCCTCGGCGATGCCAGCGTTCCAGTTGCTCTCGCCGAAGGTCAGCAGGACGGTGGGATCAGCGATCCCGTCGCCGTCGTCGGTGATAGTGACGCGGGTGATATCGCCATCCTGCTCGATGGTCGCGGCAACGCGGTTGGCCCCGCCACGGCGTGAGTTTTGCAGTGTCTCGGTGAAAATATCGGCGAGGCCGGCCGAAAACAGCCGGGTTACCTTGTCGATGGCGCTGTCGCCGACGCGAGCGCGGATCGTCGCGGAACCATTGCCGGACTCGGCGATAACGGGATTCTGTGCGGTAGACATGGAGAATCTCCTGGTTGTCGATACGGGAACGAAAGACGCCCCGCCGGTATAGAACCAGCGGGGCGTTGTGGAGGGTGGTGAACGCGGTGGCTCAGCCGCGGCGCAGGAAGGCCGGTATCTCCAGCAACTCCGCATCGCTGTCGCGGCCGTTGCCACGCGGCGGGGCCAGGACCTGTTCCGGCTCTACGGACACGTCATGGTCGGCCGGTTCCGGCGCGGACGCCACGACCGGGAGCGTGGCATCGCTGTTCTTGTCCGAGGCGAGCGCGGCGGCGCGGCGTTCGGCCACGGCGGGAGCATCGATGCTCTCGACGACGGATTGAACGCCTGCGTTCATGGGCTGCTGTGCCTCCGCCGGAGCGGGATCGATGCCACCGTCTTCCGGCGCATTTCCCAGCGGCGTATCCGCTTTCGCCGGTTGCGGGTCGGGGGCGGCCGTCCCCTCGTCGCTCGCCGCGCCTTCGTCATCGACGGTGCCGGTATCGAAGGCGCGGAAGCCGGGCGGCGTCCAGGCGATGGCCGCGGCGCGGCCCTCGGCCGTGACCCCGGCGGGCACGCCGTTGCCGTGGGCGAAGGTGTCCTGCATCGCCTTGGCGATCTCCGCCTTCTTCTGCTTGGCCTCCGTTTGCGCCCAGGTCTCGCCCAGCGTCTCGCGGGCGATGGCGAGGATGCGGTCCTTGCGCAGCCGCGACCACAGCAGATCGGCGGTCCAGACCTGATCGCGGTTGCCGCGGACGGCTGCGGCGAAGTCGATGCCGAGCCGGGCGACGGTCGCTTCGACCTCGGGCCGGGCCTTGGGTTCGAACGCCAGTTGACCCTTCAGCGTGCGCGCGACACAGGACGCGAACAACGCCCGCTTTTCTTGTTCGGGAAACGCCCGCAGCCCGGCGAAGGCCTCCGCATCGGGCAGGCCGGTCCAATCCAGTTTTTGCGCAGTCCGGTCGATCTCGAGGTGCTTTTCGCCCACATTGATGTTGCCGAAAGCATCGTCGTTGACACGCATGGCGGGACGGTCCGGTGTCTCGGCCGCCCTAATATCGAGTGCGTCATCATGGTAGCCGGTGGTGAACACGCTCCGGGCGAGCTGGAACAGCAGCAGATCGAAGGCCGCATCGAAGTCGCAAGCGAGCTGGCTTTTGACGATGGCCGTGCGGATAGCCCGTAAATCGTCGGCGAGGCCGATGCCGACGCCCGCCTCTTTGCGCGCCTCGGATTCCGCGTCGCCGGGCGAAGCGAGGGGCGCCACGAGCGATGGCGCATCAATGCGGGAGATAGTGTTCTCCTCGTCCCCGGTATCGTCGTGCCCGCCCGCGCCCGCATCGCCTGCTTCGCGCGCGGGCATGTCCTCGGGCCTGACCAGGCCCTGGATCAGTTTGAGCTCGCCGTCGTTGCCGACGGTGGCGATGCACCCGGCGATGGCGATATCCTCGCGCCGGTAGACCGCGCGGGCCTCGATCATGGCTTCGATCTCGTCCAGGCGCGTCTCGTTGGCATCGGCTTCCTCGACCAATTCTTCGGTCCAGCCGTCGTCGTCCATGTTGGCGAGTTCGTCGTTGCGGGTCCTCAAGCGTTCGATCTCGGCCTTCTCCTCGTCCGTCGGCTCGGCCGGTTGTGGACGCACCCGCCCGAAGGCGGCGGTTGCGCTCCAGTCCACATCGAGCCGCGCCTCGGCCCATTTCCAGCGCGTCTCCAGTTCCCTCGCCGCGACCTGGAGGCTGTCCATGGCGAGCTTGTTCAACAGATCGGGATCGTCGAACCAGATCCCCCGCTCGTCCTCTTCGGCGAACAGATCGCGGTCGATCCTGCCGCCCGCCGCCTCGTAAGCCTCGATGCCGACGAAACGCGCGATGGCGGATGTAGCGGCTACCCGGTCCTCGGTCAGCAGGCGCTTGATTTGCCAGGCGCCGGGCCGGTAGCCCTGTTGGCTCACCGTCTCCCAGACCGCGCTCTGGCGCGCCTGATCCGTGGTGACGGCGAAGGCCATCAACGTTTCCAGATCGATTTCGCCCGCACGGTAGGCCTCAAGCAGCACCGGTGCGGCGTTGCCGAGCCGCAGCCGCTTCTCCACGGTGCGCTCCGAGACCCCGAAGCGCACTGCGATGGCGCCCGCCGTGCTGCCCGCATCGGCCAGGCGGCGGAACGCCTCGACCTGATCGGCCGGGTGCATGGCGGCGCGGACAGTGTTCTCGGCCAGCGAAACTTCTTCGGCCGCCACGATATCCTCGATCATGCGGCAGGGCACGGGGTGGTCCTCTTCCAGCGTGCCCTCGGCGGCCAGCGCCTGCATCGCGGCCAGCCGCCGGCCGCCGGCGATCACCGCGTAGCGCGCGACATAATCGGTGCCGGGTTCCATGGCGCGGGCAATCAGGTTCTCGAGCAGCCCGTGGGCGGCGATCGAGGCCTTGAGCTCGGTGAAGGCCGAAGCGTCGGCCGGCGTCTTGCGCACATTGTCGGGCGAGAGTTCGAGTTGCGACAGCGGGATGTCGCGGATATCACTTTCGGGGTCGTGCATGTCGGTCTCCGGGATTGCGTGAATGCGGAACCGGGCGGGGACACCCTCTTCGGCATCCGCCCTCGCCCGCCTTCGGCTCAAGCTCTGGCTCTCGCCGGCGTAACGGAACCGGATGGAGCTGGAACGGCTGGACCGCGCAAGGACAGTTGAATCGATCGCCGCCGTTACTGCGTCGAGCAGGTCGCCCCGTGTGAGTTCGAGGTCAGTTCGATAACTGCCACGCGCCGCTGTGCTGGCGGCAGGCGCTGCCGTGGGCTTGCCCGGTGCGCCCGCCGCCGGTCACGGTGAGTTGGTATTCCCTACAGTAGATTCCGGCGGCTGATCTGTCAGTGCGGGTCGGGGTAATCGCCCCTACGTTGCCGGTGTTGCGATTGCGCCAGCGCAAGGACACCACGCTTGGACCGGTCTCCAGCGCCGCTTGCTGTGTGCGGGCCGCACACAGCTTGTCGAGCGAGGCGCCGATCCCGCTACCAGGAAACAGCCCCGCCATGGTTCCAGCTACCGTGGCCGCGATCCCTTGCTTGCCGCTTCCGGCTGTGGACCTGGGCACCCCCCGGCGATGTCGCCGAGCCCGCGCGCCGTCCATCCGTTTCACCCTATGACCGCCGGACATGCAACCGGCCCGAAACAGGGACGCGATTATCGCTATCGCCGTCCTGGTCGCCGCCGCCTTCGAATGGGTCAATCGAGACCTCCCGGCGGGGCGGAGAGAGCCGTTCTCTCGCCCTCGTCCCCGCCGCCCCAAAGGCCCCGGCCTCATTCTCTCCGTGGCGCGCCGGGATCTCGCGGGGGCTGCGCGCCTATTGTGTAATTTCCACGCTTGTGGACCGCTGCCAGGATCGACGCCCGGGTCTGCCGAGGCTCAGGCTTTAACCTTTGGGATGTCTTCCCAACGGGTAGTGTAGCTGGGCGAGCGGAAGGCGCTGCTCGACCGCCAGGCCGCGCCCTGCGCCGCTGGGCCGAATTGGATCGCTCCCGGCCCCAGCCGGTCGTTGATGGCGTCGAACGCTTCGATCAGCTTGTCGTCCCTTGGATCCTGCGTATCGAATAGCGAGATTGGCGCCCGGCCGGCTTCTACGAGGTCGAGCAGCATCACCCCGGCGCGCTTATACGCCAGCCCCTCGCGGTAGATGTGCTTCAGAGCGGCCAGCGCGGCTCGCACGATATGCTTCGTGTTATTGGTCGCGGGCGACAGCGCCTCCGAGCGGGACGGAGCATGGTGCGGGCTCTTGCCGAAACGGTTGGTCTCGATGAACACGCTCGTCGACGAGGCGACGAGATTGGCCCTGCGGATCGATCGCGCCGCATCGGTCGCGAACATGGCGATTGCATTGGCCAACTCGTCGTAGTCGCGCACTTCCGTGCCGAAGGATCGCGAGACCATCGTCGTCTGCTTGGGCTGGGGCATGTCATCGAAGCCTATACAGTCCTCGCCGCGCAATTCCCGCACCGTCTTCAGCCCGCCGACGCCCATCTCCTTGCGGATCCAGCCATCGGGCCGCCGTGCGAGGTCGAGAGCCGTCATGACGCCGTTGCGGTTGAGTTTTTGGGCGTACTGCCTGCCGATACCCCAGACATCGCCGACTTCAGTTGACGCCAGCGCCCTGTCGCGCCAGCGCTCACCGGTGAGATCGAGAACACCGTCCGTTTTGGCGGAGGTCTTCGCGAGGCGGTTGGCGATCTTGGCAAGGGTCTTGGTTTTGGCAATGCCGATGCTGATCGGCAGCCCGGTCCATTGCCGCACGGTGCGTTTCAGGTCCTGGCAGAATGCAGTGAGCTCTTGCGGTATTCCCGTGAGATCAAGAAAGCATTCGTCGATCGAGTATTTCTCTACCGCCGGGACCAGTTCCCCGAAGGCCTGCATCACCCGGTTGCTCATGTCGGTATAGAACTGGAGGTTGCCGCTGATGACCGCGATGCTGTGCCTCTCGATGAGGTCTTTCGCCTGGAACGCCGGCTGCGCCATCTTGACGCCGAGCGCCTTGGCCTCGTCGCTGCGCGCCACGATGCAGCCGTCGTTCGACGACAGGACGACGGCGGGACGGCCTTCGAGCGCAGGACGGAAGACCCGCTCGCAGGAGACGAAGAAGTTATTGCAGTCGGCCAGTCCGTAGATGCTCATGGCAGGCTCCGCACCACACCGGCAACGACGCCCCAGACGTGGGCCTCCTCGCCATCGAGGGCGGAGAACGGACGCGCGGTCAACTCGCCCTCGATTGCCGCGATGACGATGGAACCCGTGCCTGGTGTACGTGAACGGTCGACGATCAGGGTGTCGCCGGCAAGGATCCCGTGTTCGGCCATGCCGCCGCCCTCGACCGTGACAAAGAATGTCGCCGCCGGGCGCTTTATGAAATGATCGTCGAGGCTAAGGCTCGTCGTGGGGGCAACTGCGGTGAACATCAGGCAATGCCTGTAAATTCCCCCTGTCGGCGCCGGCGGCGATTAACTTGGTTTGGCGGTAGAATACATCCAGCACGTCGGTTCAAGTAGAACGACGTGAAAAGGGAAACGGCAAGCTGGCGTGTAACAAGGGCAATCAGTTGTACCAGCCGGGCCACGCGGCAGTATAAGAGGCTTGAAATGAGAGGTTCAGGAAATGGCTATCGATGAGACCGGGCTCACCAAAGGTCTGGTGAGAAAATTGACCGCGCTTCGGAAATCTGTCGGCGACGACCTCGCCGAAGAGGTCTTCGCACGGTGGCTGGAGCGGGAGGCTGCCTCACAAGCCAGGAGCAAACCAGATCCCGTGGCGATGAAGATCGTCGGGGCTCTCGCGGGCTTTGAGAATGACCCGAAATTCAATCTTGGAAATTATGGCTACACACTGCGCCGCGCCAAAGGCAAGGGTGCGTCGGGCTTCATCGCATACAAGAATGAAAAGGCGGATAAAGCGCAGACCCCGTCTTCTGAAGTTGAGGAGCTCAGTCGATGACCGCCTTTGATGACCGCAAAACAGCCGCCGAAGCCAAGTTCGCGCATGATCAGGAGTTCCAGTTCAAGACCATCGCGCGGCGCAACAAGCTGCTCGGCCTGTGGGCAGCGGAGCAAATGGGCATTTCAGGCGCGGATGCCGAAGCCTACGCCAAGCAGGTCGTGATCGCCGATTTTGAAGAGCCGGGAGATGCCGATGTGTTGCGGAAGGTGCTCGGCGACCTGACTGACAAAGGGATCGTGACGGACGAGAACAAGGTGCGTCACGAGATGACCCGCCTGCTCGAGGAAGCCAGGACGCAGGTTTCGACCGAATAGAACGCGATCATTGGGATAAATCAACAGGCTGGCACCGCGGGATCACGGTGCGTCAGCAACGCAAAGCTATGCAGCATAGATTGGTAGTTTCTCTGAACCGCACCGACAGTGCGATTCGGGACGTTTACATCGGTCAGGCCGCATAGGTGAAGAACCCCCTGGTCTGGATTTTGAGGTCAACGTCACCTGGGTATTATCGGCAGGCCGGCAACCAGCCCCGCATCTCACGCTACCTCATCAGGAGCTTGAGTTTGAAGATGTCCGACACGAAAATTCAGGGAGCGCGCACGACGCGAAATAGAAGGTCATGACCGCCACAACGGATGGGCTCGTAAACCGATGTCAACCAGCAGACGGACAAATCAAAATATGGCGATTGGGCACTTCGCAGTAGAGAATGATCGGCCCCGGCCTCTTTTTCCTCCAGCAGAGCGCTTGTAGTCGACCTTCATGGGCATTGAGCGACAAACCAAAGACGGGGCGATGTCCCGCCCAATGTTGAAAAGTGCGAGATAGGCATCGTCTGATCGAGAGGCTACGCGGCCACCTCGATGTCTTCAATGACGGACTTTGCTCCGGCCTTTCTCACCGCCTCCCGCAGGGCGGCGTCAAGGATGGGGAGCTGGCGGTAGGCCTTGAGGCGGCGGAAGGTCTTTTGCGCTTCCAAGAGGCCGGCGGCGGTCCTACGCAGCGCCATCTCGGCGTTGCGCCAGCGCTTGACGTTCCGCTGCACCGTCCGGACGGTGCCGATCGCGTTCGCGGGTCGAGACGTTGATCACCATCAGATTCATCGCCCAGGCTTGCAAGAGGTCGGGTTCCGACAGCAGCTCCCAACTCGGCAGGCTCATCTCCCGACCCGCGAAGTCCCGCACCCGAGGGCGCTCGACCTTCACTTTGCCGCCGTGGTAGGCGATCTCGCTCCGGGTCGTGCCCCATCGATGGCCCTTGCGCTCGCCCGAGCGGGCGTGGCGCGAACCGCACAAGGCTTCCGCGTCCGCCGACATCATCTCGTTCAAAGACTCGAGGCCCGCCAAAAGGCAGAAGCGATCGACGCTCATGCGTAGATCGTCGAAGGCCTCCGGCATCAATGGCAAGAGCCGACAGGATGGTTCCGCGTGTAGTCTTGGTCATGGCGTCGTTCTCCTTGATGGAATCAGCACCCAGAGCCTAGCGGCTCCAGGCAGACGACGCCTACTTCAGCTTTTCAACAGAGCCCGGGACATCCCCCAAAGACGGCTCTGGAACTCGTTAGAACACTTTGCGGAAAGAGCTAGGAGCGTGCGCCGTAGAAGTTTTGATGTTGGGCGATTGGCGCGCGGCCGCCGGAGAGGTGGAATTTTGGCCCGAGTGCGGACATCTGGCCCGCCCGACTCTGGGATGGAAATCCCAGACCGGAAGGCCGGAAGGGAAGAGATTCGCGTTTCATACGCGGTCGATGGGCACTGCGCGCCCCGGAGCAAGTGCATTGGCAGGCCAGCACCTGCCTCAGCACGTGGCCACCGTCCCCATCCGCTTGATGTTCAACGCCAAGCACACGAGGTCCCACTCGCCGCGCACCTTCGCCAAGCCTCGCAGGCTGAATCGTCGGAATCCGAGCACCTCCTTGATCCACCCGTTCGGCGCCTCCGAGAGCCACTTGCGTTGCGCGTACCGGGCTTTGCCCGCGGGGCTCGCCAGTTTCTCACCCATGCGGTGCGTGGCAGGGAGCCGGGCCGGGTCGACCGCCACCTGGGACTTGCCTTCACGCCCCAGCGCTACGTGCGCGTCGATGCCGCGATCTTCCAGCTCCAACAGATCCGGCTCGTTGCAGTAGCCCGCATCGGCCAGTACCACCGCAGGCTCGACCCCAAACGTCTCGTTGATCTCGTCGAGCATCCCCACCAGCTGACCCTGGTCGCTGGCCTGTGGCCCCACCTGAGTCGCGACGATGATCTGGTGCTCCCCATCGACCGCCATCTGCGCGTTGTAGCACTGCTGGAACCCCTCGCTGCTGGTCTTCATGATCTGGCTCTCGGGATCGGTGAAATTGCTCTGCGCCTTCGGCTCGGGCTCGCCGTAGGCCCGCTTGTAGGGCCGCCCGCCCCGGGGATTGCGGTCCTGCCCAGGCTCGCGCCCGCGCTCATCGTCGTGCCCGCGTTGCGCCGCCTCCAAACGCGCTTTGGCTGCCTGGATCGCCGCCAGGCGCTTCTCCCTGCGTTGCAACTCCTCGGGCAACTCCTCGCCCCGGAAATCCTCGCCCCAACGCTCGTCTTCTTCGGCGTCCACCATCCCCGCCTTCGTCAGAAGCGCCTCGATCTCCGCCTGCAAGCGAGCTGCCTCTTTGCCCATCCGCTCATAGCTCATCGCCTTGCGCTTGCTCGCGTTCGCTCGCACCTTCGTCCCGTCGACCGAGAGCTTGCCGAACCGCGCCAGTCCCATCTCGCGCGCCACCTGCACCACCCCCACAAACAGCTCGCTGAACTCCGCCAGATGTCGGCGTCGGAACTCACATACCGTGCGATGTTGCGGGAAGTTGCCCGCCGCGAGCATCCGAAACGCTACATCCTCCTCCAGCTTCCTCGCCACCGCGCGCGAGGAGAATGTGCCCGTCGCGTAGGCATAGATCAGCACCTTGACCATCATCGACGGCTCGTAGGGGGCGTTGCGTCGACCGTCCCCCTCGTAGGGCGCATAGAACGCCGTCAAGTCCAGTGCATCGACCACATCGCTGACGTGATGAGCCAGGTGTCCTGGGGGAACCCACTCCTGCAAGTCCGGCGGCAAAAGCAAGGGTTGGTTCGGCTGGTAGGCACGAAACGTGGTCGGCATCGGGAGTTCCCACACGCAACTGGCGTATCGGATCATACTTCCCCCTGCGCAAATCCACCCACAACCCGTCCGCTATCAACTTTGCCGCGCGGACCTTTCTGCGGCGCACGCTCCTAGGGGGCCGGTGGTATCCCAAGGACGAGAAGGGTGAGAGTTGGCTGGGTGAAATCTCTAACGCTAGCTTGGTGCGCAAGAGGTTTTGGCAGGCGGCCATCTGCATCATCGTTGTTATCGCAGTTGCACTGTTGGTAAGTTTAGCAATCGGTAATCCACTCCCTGATGGCTGGGAGTGGCTGCGTCTATTGGCCGTTTTCGTTGCCCTTCTCGCAGCTCTCGGGCGCGGCGGCTGGGAAATACAAACATGGAAGGGCGAGACGGCAGTAGAGCGTGTAGATCGCGCCCTATATCGAGTAGGTCAACTTGGTGCAGCGGTCCTTCTGATTCTCATAATGACCGCCGAATGAAGGTACCACCCCTCCCTCGGTGTGGTGCGAAGTATACGATTGCCAGAATTTTGGGCTGTCAACCCGGGCGGGTGGAGTGCAGACGTCGGTGATGAAGAAGTGTTGAGACAATTGCTGGCAATGAATTTGTCCAGTGTAAGCCAGCAAATAGGCCCATGAATTAATTCGGGATTGATCGGCGGGTTCCCGCATTACTCATGTTCAGAAAATTGCAGTTACGGGCTCATTTGAGAAATGAAAACGTACCGACTTCTCTACGATAGCGTTATCGACTTTAAGCGCGCTGCAGTGCTCGTTGAAGCAGAAATCGGACGTCACGATATACGCTACGACTCTAACGATGTAGTTCAGGGCATGACCGGACGGAAGCACCACGACACATGGGTGTCCATGAAAGCCGTCTCCCATTTTAATCTAGGGACAGCTTTGGAATTGCTACTGAAATTGCTGCTAATTCGTTCCGGTGGTACCGCACCCAATCGTCATGAATTGGCCAAACTGTACGATGCTCTCTTAGACAAGGATCGGAAAGAGCTTGAGTCCAAGTACAGGGTGTCTCGGCGCGAGTCGTCCAACTTTGCGCTACTTATGTTCAATAACCCAGGATCGGAACCTCCTCCGGATACACGAAACATTAATAGTCTTAAGGGTTTCTCGAAGTATTTGGACCAAGATGTGATGGTTTCAAAGAAACGATATTCGTGGGAACAGGCTAGAGATGGGGTTTGGCGTTACTACCTCAGCGACATCATCGTATTTGTTGAACTTATTGATCGGGTAATGAAAGATATACCTCGAGACTGGCCAGAAGTACTGTGAAGGGGTTGCCCCACGCGATGATGGATAGATCAGCGGCACAAACGGAAGACGAACCGGCTCCGGCGGAGTGAGGCGACCGTTATTCTCCTTGGTCGCGTCACCTAGTAGGAGTGTTCCCGCGTCTTCGGTCGCCAACTTTCGTATCAAGAGCAATCAAAGATCACTGGTGAGGATCGCCGGTTCATCGCTGATGCGGCCGTGATCGAGCGCTTGCTTGACCGCGGCGTCGTCGGTGCTAACCCATTGACGTTTCGATGTTTTTGGGGGTCAAACGCCGACGCCTAACAACAACCGACTGTGGCAGACACGCCGCTGGACCATGCGTCGGAAGATGCTGGCGATAACGCCGACGGTGGCGCCGATCCATCGGGCGCCGACAGCGACACCTCGCAATCCGGGGATCCGGAGGCCGGTGCTCCGGCGGACAATGTCGCCGATCCCGCTCAGGCGGAGGCGCCGCGTCCCATGAACGCACGCGTTAATTCCGTCGTCGAGAGCATCGATGCTCCCGCCGTGGCCGAACGCCGCACCACCGCACCCGCCTCGGCCATGAACGCGGATACCACGCCTCCGGTCGCGGCGTCCGCGCCGGAAGCGGCCGGCGCGGGCGATCATGACGCCATGCGCATCACCATCGCGGGCGGCGGTAGCAACGTGCCGGTGGAGCCGGTCTACCGTCGACGGCATAGCAAACCATGGCTCCGGCTTGCCATCGGGCTCACTGATCGTGCCCTGCTTTATGATTCGGTTGTACAGCATAACGGAACCAGCTTGTCCAAAACATGGAGCGTACAACCAAGGAACAGTGCGTACCTTTGGTTTCTATCTTGTTAGTCATACCTCTTAGTCGCAGTAAGCGTGGGCCGTCGGACGGGACGCCCGATCTCGACAAACGGTCGTTTCTCGATCGGTCAGGCACCGGCATCTCATTTCAATGGTTCTAATGCGAGCTGGTAGCGGCTCGGAACCCGTACAGCTTGCAGTAAATTGATGCCTTCGGCGTGTTCGCGAACAAGCCGGTTAACATCTTCCCGCTGACAGCGCGGCATCAAACAACCGACAATGACGTATACCAACGCATCCCACGGAATTGACATCCTGTTTTCCTGCGTCATCAATGTACCTTCGCAGTTCGTCTCTGCTTCCTCCTGGGCAATGAGCCGATACTCTTCTTCGTAATGCCATTCAGAAGACTTCGCGAGGAGTGGGAGAAGTGACGTTTCAATGCTGTCATCGGTTACGTCAATCATTGGAAAAGTATCCAGGTACTCAACCCTGAGAGCTCCGCAGAAGACGCGATTTTGGCAGCAAAAGCCTAAGCAGATCCCAGTGTGGTTCTTCGCGTAATGTGACCACATCAAGGTGCTGGTGGGATTAGTGGTGAGGCAATAGATGCGATAGCGCTGCGCTATCGAGCCTGAGATTGTGGCCATCTCATGGATCTTTCCCTCAAGAAAGACCCTGTCGCGAAGCTGCTCGGTAAGAACATGAATCCTCGCCTCCGATATATTCGGCGTTTGCCGCCTTGCTACGCGAACAAACCACTCTACCTGTCGCTCGTAGACGACGGGATCATCCAAATTCGTGAAATCGAAATACGGTTTGCAATCCCAGGGGTCGTTGAAGCACGAGGCGTTCGAAAGGAAAACGGTTCTGGTCTCCAGCAGATTGTTCAGGCGGTCCAGGTCAAAGGGTTGGTAGTGGAAAAGGTGGTCGATGCGGCGTTCCGCTGCGGTTTCTAACTTCATCATTCACCTTACGCACGGTTTGAGGTGATAAGACTCAGGTTTCTGCTGCCAAAATGGGTGCACTTGCCGACATTGGACCAGTTCCTTTGCTCTCTTGTTGATCGGCGTCCAATTTTGCCCCCCCTAGGTCCAGTAAAATCAACGGGTTAGCGTGCTTATCGGCGTCCAATCGACACGCCAATCAACAGCCGTTCGACCAAGCCGTGATGGTGCGGGTATGCGGATGCGGTGAATGGTCGCGTTGGCCCGAAGCCGGTCGGCTGTGCGCTACGACCTCAAGGGCCAGCCGGACGATTCCACGGCTTGGCCGAACACTTTCCGCGGTCGCTCGGGCGGTTTGCGAGGATTCGAAGCTCGGCAGACTGCGCCTGCACGACCTTCGTCACACCGCCGCGAGCCATGCCGTCATGTCGGGCGAGAACTTGCCTCTAGTCAGCAAGCTGCTCGGTCACCGGAGGCACCGGACCACCGCGGGCTTCGCCCACCTTGCCGATGCGCACCTAGTCGAAGCAGCAGAGAGGGTCGGGAATATCGTCCACCGGGCTATGCGCAACAATGACGGTCCTTCGTCCTTTACAGCCCCCTAAACTCAACTCCTCAAAGAGCGCTATTCGAACGCGCTTTTCAAAGTCTTCAGATCCTCTTGGTAATGGACGAGGTAATCGTGGAACGGATGCCCGATTGGCTTTGCCTTGTTGCACCAATCAACAATATTCCACCCGGCATCTATGAAATCTGACGCGAAAAAAATGAACTCCAGAGAGTTTGTGAGAAAATGCACCAATTGCAATCTCTGATCAATTCGTATGCGGGGCGGAGTTCCATGAACATAATAATTCCTCAGGTTGACCGCTTCGTCAATTACAGTTCCCAAGTCCGGCAACACTTGGTCTATCGAATCGCGAATGTTCTTCGCCCTGAGTATAATTTTCTGTTTGAGCCTCCGGCCACCGACGCTTCCCAGGTGCCCAAGCATACTGTCGCGCTCTTCGCTTGGCAGCAAGCTGCGGAAAATCTTTCTCGAAGCCTCCACAGCGGCGTAAAAATCCGAAGATAATGATGGCCTCTCCCCATAGACATCGTCCGGAAGTAGATCAAACACGTTGGCCGCCGCTATTATACGATTGTAATCGTAATAACGTTTACCCCAATCATGAGCCAGTCTAATCCGAGCAGTGCGCCACTCAACATCCCTATCCAACCAAGCTCTAAGGACATTCGCGAATTCTGTCGAGTCGTCGACAGGATGAATTAGAACTGTAGTGCGCAGGATTCTTCCACTTTCCTCTCTGGTGGAATGCCGTCCTGCATAGCCTGTTACATACAATTCAAAGGAATGAGAAGGGTCATCGAATCCGGTATGCACGCTTATCGATGATACATTTTGGGCATACCCGACAACAAGATCGAAAAATTGTAGTACTCTTCCCATTCTATGCAGTGACTCGATCACAGGCAGCGGCTCGTCGAATTTGATGCTCAGTTCGGTAGCTTTTTCCAACCCATGATCATGGTCCCTACCTATCGTAAAGACTGGAGTATGATTTGCCGACACCCCACCTATCGCTGTGTCGGAGGTGAACACTGTTTTTTTGCCCGTGTAGTAGGAAATCCAACTTCGGTCTTCTATCTCAATTGACGATTCGGAGTTTTCAAATTTGGCCACCATGGCGGTGGCTGCGGAATCATTAAATATGGTGCCGTACGCATCGGGATCATGAAACAATGCTACTGCATGTTCAAGCACGAAGGATATTTCACGTACAACGTCCTCATTATCGGAAATATGGCGGCTCCCAAATAGAACACATTTTGGTGACACAAGACATTTGTGACGTATCTGATCTCCCTTGCCCACATGGCCGTCGCTTCTGATGTTGCATCCCATTAGAGAAACTTTTGTGAGGTTATCTAGTACTCCAGTGATGGTGGCGTCCGTAGATATTTCTAGTGGACTATCTGACCACAAAAGCAATTGGGTTTCTCGACCGGCCAATGTCAACGAACCACTTGCCCTTTGGTCTGGAGGAACAGAAAATAAACCGTATTGCGGAGAGTCGCCGGCTACGTATGTCAATGAGAGCCCTCCAACGTGGATAGGCCTTGAGGCATCGACAAGATGATTCCCTGAATCCGCCGTGCCATGTCGGTGAAATGTTGGACTTCCTCGGGCTTGAGCGGCCGGCCGAGGATGGGACGTTCGCGGTACGAGAGCCATTTCTTGAGGACTTGGTAGCCGCCGAGGCGATAGTTCCAAACGGCCTCGGGCACGTTGCGCCAGAATGCACCATCGTTCAGGTAGATATCGAATGTCCTCTCTCCAAGCACGGAGGAGGCGTCGCTCAAGGCCGCGTGCTCGGCGGCCGAGAATGCGCGTTTGGCGGTGCGGCCCTGACCGGGCATCACGGCATCACCTTGGCCGTAGTGGCCCCAACCTGCGGTCACCGTGAAATGGTCTTTAGCCATATTACCCCCGATGGCGGTGGCGGGAACAGCGGTCGTGGCGATCTCCGGCCTCAGCGGCGCCTGCGTAACGCCGGGAACGGGGGTATCAGGATCGAGCAGCGCAGCGAGTTCGCGCCCGCGCGCCGCAGATGAGGCGAGCACCGTCGCCGCACCTTCGGCCCCGCCGTCCGGCCAGCCGGGCAGAGGGATGCGCGGCCACTCCATGCGCAGCGCCCCGGCATTGGCCTCGCGGTAGACGGGGTCGTGGAGGGTGGCGAGGACGTGGTGGAACAGGTCTTCGACGCCGAGGCCGAGGCGTTCGAGATAGCGTTGTGCGGTGGCTGACAGATTTGGGCGGCGCTCCGGTTCGTCTTCGTCACCGATACCGTCCCCCATAAGCCAAGCCGGAAACATGTTGGCACCACGCTCGATTAGATGATGCGAGCCGAGGTTTTCTGTGAAAACAGTCTGGGGTTCCGTCGCCCCTTGCCGCAGGTGTTGAGCGGCGGACAGCCATGGATTTCCCCTGAACACATGCGGTTTGTATTTTGTACGCTTTTCGTCCAGAAGTTTTGTTTCGGCTTCCCAATAGAGCCAACGGTTGTCGAAAGGTCGATATGTGAAGCGGACGAAGCCTGCCTGAATGGGGCCACCTCGCTCAAGCAGCTCCTCGCGAGCGGAACGAGCGTCGAACCTTCCGGTATCTTGCATTACACGAGGATAGCGTCGAGCGATGTCCTCAGGGCTCAGGGCGGGATTGAAATAGTCAGCGATCCGCGCCTTGAGCCGGTCGAGATCTATATCGACAAGAAATGCGTCTCTATTGGTCAGAACCCCGTGAAACTTGGTACGAAACAGTATGGGTAGCGCGGGCCAGTCGAACCAGTCTTTGCTAACCGCTGTTCGAGCGAACGGTAAACCGAGGGAACGAATTGGTTCGATTTCGCGGTAGAGCGTGTCCGGCTCCGCGTCGGCCGACTCTACCAATGCGGCAGATTTGCCCCGTCCCCAAAGATCGCGAAAGCTGACCGCTTCCGCGGTCGAATGATCCTTCTTGCGCACGAGCGTCGCTATCGCGGTGCCGACCTGAATCCCCACCGGGTCGCCTTCCGTCGAAAAGATGCTTGGGTCGGGCGAGCCGTCGGGCGCGACTTTACCCGTCTTGTATTTATCGCCGTTCAGGCAGTCGATTCGGATCGCGTCGAACGCCTCCAGATAGCGTTCTCGCATTCCCGTGAATGACAACCCGTCCAGCCAGGAATAGTTGGAGATGAAGCAGACCACGCCCTGGCCGGTCTTCTCGGCGATGCGCCGTTCGGCCATGCGGAAGAAGCGGACGTATAGGTCGTTCAGTCCCCGACCTTCAGGCCGCCGCACCCGTTTCGCAGTGCGATAGGCTTCCGAGAGTTCGCGCTCTTCGTCGACCGCGACTCCGGGATAGCCGTTATAGGGCGGGTTGCCGAGGATCACGAGGATCGGCCTGTCCTGTTTCACCCGATCCGCGCGGTCGCGTTCCTCCTCCAGTTCGGGGAAGGGGAGCGGCTTGTTCGTGTGCGGTTCCCAGCCGGTGAGCGCGTTGGTGAGGAACACCCCGACGCGTTCGGTATCGTCGTCGGCGAGCGGCGCGTCGAGCTCCTGCATGGTGAGCCCGACCTGGAGATGGGCGACAACGAAGGGCGCGGGCATGATCTCGAAGCCGAACACGCGTTGGGTCGCCGCCTGCCTGACCCGCGCGCCGGCCAGCGCGCCGAGGCCCTGGCCTTCGAGATTGACAGCGATGCGGCGCAGCACTTCCGCCAGATAGGCGCCGGTGCCGCAGCACGGATCGAGCACATAGACGTTCTCCGCCGCCAGCCCGTCGGCGATGCCGAGGTTGTCTTTGAGCGCTTTGTCCACCCGGGCAACCATGTAGCGGACGACTTCGGTAGGCGTGTACCAGACGCCGAGCTGCTTGCGGAGGTCCGGGTCGAAGGCCTGGAGGAAGGGTTCGTAGAAATAGGGCACCGCCTCGCCCTCGGCGAAGCGGGCGAAGAAGGCCGTGCGGTCCACCCGGTCGAGCGCTGAGGTAGTCCAGTCCAGCACCTCGACCAAGCCGAGTGGTTGCAGGCGGCCCGGTTGGGCAAGTTGCTGGAACAAGGCTTGAAGCACTGGCGCGCGCAAATGCCAGACCGCGTCATGCCAGTTGAACCGTCCCGTGGGCGGCGGCACCTGCCGCGCCCATAGCACCCAGGCCGAGAAGACGCCGTAGAACAGCGTCTGCACCATCGTCGAACGAAAGAAGGCTACGCCGCGTTCGCCCTCGAAGCGGACGCCCAGCGCGTCCTCCAGCGCCGCGCGCACCGTTGCAAGCGCCGGTGCATTGCCCGCCGCCTCGATCCGCGCCAGCCCGTCGCGCGCATAGGAGGCGAGCAGCCACGCCAGATCCCTCGGCTCCGCGAGCGCGGCGCGATGCGACAGCGCGCGAGCGAGATATTCACCGAGACCCGCGCCGGCATCGTGGGCGAAGGCGCGCGGCTTCTCCAGTTTACGCCAGAAGTCGTCCGCGCTGTCTGCGAGCCGGAAGGTTTCGAACTTCGCCGGGCGGCCGGCCGCGTCATCGCCGATCAGCACGAAGTCGTGCAGGTTGGTCACGAGCACCAGCCGGTAGCGGCCCCAGTAGCGGCTGACCTGATCACCCGCCGCCGTGAGCCAGGCATCGTCGTCCGCCGCCTTCACCTCGACCACACCGCGTTCCGGTATCTGACCTTCGCGAGGCCGGCCCCGCTGCACCTGCTTCGCCGCATACAGGCCGAAGTCGGGATGGCCCGCGCCCTGGTCGGCCAGTTCGCCGACGCAAAACACCTTCGGCTTGAGCGCCGCGCCGACGGCGTTCAGCAGATTGGCGAGCGGTCCGTAGTTCGACCGTTCGCCGGTCGCGCCGCCGGAGGCGCGCACCCGTCCGAGGTCGGCGAAATACGCCTCAACCGCCGCCGTCAGTTTCTTGTTCGTTCCCGTCATTGTCTCCGTTGTGGCCGAGCGTGCCCCTACGTGCAAGCGCTCATACAGATACGTCGTCCGCCGCGCCTGTCGAATTCTCGCATTTGTTCCGCCCGACCGTGAATCAGGATGCCCTCAGCCGTCTCCGGCACCGTCGCTCCTGTTACCGACATCAGTGATCGGCGTTCTTACGTCACGACCGATCCGTGTGGTGCCCACCATGCCAGACACGAGTCGTCGCGGTCCCGCCGCTGCATCCGTCTGGCCGAAAGCGCACCACGCCGCGCGCCGTGTCCGCGTATTCGTACTCCGAAGCGATCACCGGCCCACCAGTCCGCTTGGCACGACGATGCGGCGGTCCGCTACCGCCCCCGCGGCGCCTCCGTCGGTCGTGCTGCACCCTGCCGCCCGCGTCATGCAGCGCATGGCGACAGAGATGGCCAACCGCAAGGCGTGCACCGGTGCCCAAGAAGCTGCGGTACCTTGTGCGGCGGCGACTGCGGCGCGGCGGTAACGGGTGAACTCGCACAGTCGGCGACCATGCGGGTCGAGTGAATGACTCCGCCCCGTGTCGCTTTCCCGAGCAGCCCAGTCACGCTCTCCGGGCGATTGCGGAAACGCATCAGGACCGTTGCCTTGGCTAACCCGGTGAACGCCTGCCCATCTTCTTCCTCAATGGGTGCGCACCGTTCTCTTCCTTGATCTTGTGGTCCTCCGGCACACAAGGAACTCGTAGCCTCCACACGGGCGCACTGCCCTCCGCCGTACTTCCCTGCGGTTCCGGCCCGAGCTACGCTACTCCAAGATTCTGGATGGACCGCCTGTCCATCCCAACAATGTGTGACCTGCGGTGCCGTTCATGCGAAAGAAAGCGCCTCGGCGCGCCTCTCTCGACGAAGTGAAGATCACCCGCGAGGGCGAAATGGCGGTTATCGAGCATGCTGACCCCAACGTGTCGGTGGCTCGCGTGAACGTCGGCTCTCAGCTCCAAACCATGTCGGACGCCGCGGTGCTCGACCTGTTCAACGCGATGATGGATGCACAAGAGAACCTCGCCGCCGAGTTCGACAGCACCGCGGTCGAGATACCTCCCGGCAAACCTCAGGTCAGGTTCGTCGAAGACAGCGCCCAATGGGTGCCTCGCGGCCGAGTGCTCCGCTGCGATATCGAAGACGACGAGAATGGTGAGACTGTGATCTACATCGACGACCGAGCATTCGACCTCGCCGAGTTCGGTGGCCTGCTGCGGTGTTTTGCCGGGTGGGGCATGCGCATCACCTTCGTGCCCGAAGACCAGGTCACGGAGCAGCCCAAGATCGAGGTGCGCGAGCCAGAGGACGAAGAGGACTAGGCACGCGGCGAGGGCGTCTTCGACAAGTCTCTAACTGGAACCTGTCTTCACCAAGAAGCTGATCTGCGGATTTGGGCCTTGATCCCGCGACGAATCGTGAGACGATCCGGCGGCGATGCTTGCACTTCTGAACGCCATTTTCTGGAGTTTGTTTACGCGGTCGTTGCGCCACTCGCTGTCTTCTGAGTCCCCCACGAAAGCCACTGAGTTCGGCGTCAAGGCAACGGATTGCGTGAATGACGGAGACAATCACGGTCCAGAGACCCACGTACGTGTCCGAAATGTATCCCGTGCCCGTGTGGTGTATTATCGTGTCCAGACTCGGCAGCGCGCATTGCTCCGTTGGCCGGTAGCCTCCGTGGCGCAAGGGCGACGGCAAGACGATATGGACCAAGCGGTGCAGCCTCGGATGTTCGTGGACGGCAACAATGTGATGGGGTCACGGCCAAACGGCTGGTGGCGCGACCGTGCCGGAGCCGCGCGACGAATCGTCGCCGAGATCGCCCTGCTTGCCCACAACCGTAAGGGGGTATGGACGATCGTGTTCGATGGGCCGGGGCCGCGTGGCACGGAACCGTCGCCGGAGCACCTTACCGTGATTCACGCCGGGCATGGCGGCCGCGATAGCGCGGACGATCGCATCGTGGAGCTGGTGGGTGCACTCCCAGATCGGTCGATGGCACTGGTCTACACCTCTGACGCGGCATTGCGCGCGCGTTTGCATGCGATGGGCGCGCAGGTCGTTGGCGCCCGGGCACTGCTGAAGGATATCGCGGCTGTACCTACCTCAACCACCGCCTCGCCGAAGTCAACCTGGGCATGGCCCGGCGGATAATGAAGGGGCACGAAAGCCTCGCAGAGCCAGGTTTCCGCCGCATCGCCCAGACCCATCCAGGGGTGGTGATCCAGTGCCCGACCGACTTTCTGGCGCCGCTCGCGGCCGCCGCCCACGAGGATGCGGAACGGATGCTGGAGCGGCTGCGGTCCTGGGGCATCAACCGCTTCTCCATCGCTTGGCGTACCACGAACCGCCACATGTTGTTCGACAGCGTGGAGCGTTGGGGATTCGAAATCAATCTGTACGACGTGCCTGATATCGAAGCCTTCCTCCGTGCCGTGTCGCCCTCATGCTGCCCCGATCATTGACGGGTGAACCTTGAGAGCGCGGAGCTGGCGGCACTCAGCGATCATCGTCGCCAGGACACGAGGGATTGGGACAGGCCCAGAGAGGACCCCGGCCTGAAGAAGCAGATGGACGTGCTCGCCAGCGGGGTGGTCGAGGCCGGAAGGGGACCGGCGGCGTCGCAGAGCGGGACGGAGGGTTGAGCACAAGTCAGTCGATCATGCGCCCTACGAGGATTCGGGAGTTGACGCTATGGAGCCTTCGTTCGCACTCTCGTCAGAACCGGCAAGACGCTCAACCGTCAGCGCGAAGGGTGCGGGAAACGTCGATTGATGCACCTTCGCGAGGACGGTGAAGGTCGTGCTGGGGAGTCGGGCGCTGGAGACGATCCCCGTCAGGGAGTATGTCTGGGAGAGGATCAACAGGGTCCTGGCGAACGAGGAACTGCTGTGAGGATGTGAGTGAGCGGACGGACGGCATGACGGGGAAGAGACAAGCGGCGCACGCGGCGGGCTCGGGACACCGCGCCGCCGTGGCCGGACGGCTGGCGTTGTCGATCGAACGCGTCAGGCGGCGCCTGGATGTAGAAACCGGTCGGTTCCTATTCGATGACGGACGTACGCTGCCCCGGTGGCCGCTCTCGGGGAAAACCCAACGCTACCCCTGGGTCGAGGGCGTGGCCGCTACCGGCCGGGATGCCGGATCGCATATGAGGCAAGAGGATGATGTACCCCTACACTAAACGGTTGAGTGACTCAGGAATTCGGATCAGACGAAACTCACGTTTCTCACGTCTTCTAAACTTCCGGTGTATCCGGGGCCACTTCTTCCCTCATTTGCGGTTAGATATGTCGAATTTCGCACCCGCAACCACCTTGTTCCTTAACACCAGTCCATGCCATCATAATAGTCCAGACGCTCTACCACCAGACTTTGGCTGACAAGGAACCGTATAATGGAGCGAGTAACGGTCAACCTAAGAAATTGCTACGGTATCAGGAGCCTCAACCAAGAGTTCGATTTCACCGGGACTCAGGCGTTTGCTTTGTACGCACCTAATGGTGTGATGAAATCTTCATTGGCAAAAGCATTTCAAGACGCTGCTGAAGAACGGGACTCCGAAGACCGTATCTTTCCAAATAGGAAAACCGTTCGCAACATTACCGATGATAATAACCAAGAGATTAAGGGAAACCGTGTTCTTGCGGTTTTTCCTTACGATGAAGATTTGGGAGTTAGTGAGCAGACCTCCACATTGCTTCTCAATCCCGCATTGAAAAAGGATTACGATGATCTTCTACGGGCAACGGCCGAAGCCAAGGCTACCCTAATTGAGAAAGTTAAAGTACAATCGCAATCTCGAATGAACATGGAATTCGAACTTTCGTCTGCAATCATGCCTACTCAAAATGAGTTTGAGGCGGCACTGATCCGCGTCAGAAGGGAGGTTGAGGAGCAAAAGGACTCGGTATTCTCGAACGTGGAATATGACAAGATATTTAACGAAAAAGTTCTTAAGGCACTGAATACGAAAGACCTCAAAAGCGCTATCCACGAATATGCCCAACGTTACAATGAACTGTTGACCGCATCCACGTTTTTCAAGAAGGGAACGTTTGACTACTATAACGCTGGGCAAATTGCCAAGAGTCTCGCCGACAACGGATTTTTTGATGCCAATCACTCAGTTAGCCTTAATGCGGATAGTGGTAATCGTAAAATCACGGATAAGGAACAATTGGAAGAAGTAATTTCTCAAGAAAAGGACGCGATCCTAGCAGATGTAGCGCTACGCAGTAAATTTGATGATGTCGCACGTCAATTGACGCGAAATGCTGAGTTGCGCGACTTCTACAGTTACGTTCTCGACGATGAAGCAATCCTGTCGCGACTTCATAATCCAGAGGGACTCAGACAGGATGTACTAAAGGATTATCTCAAAGTTCATGAGGAACTCTACACTGATTGGCTCAACAAGTATGATGCGGCTCAAAAGCGCCGCAAGGAAATAGAAGAAGCAGCTCGTGCGCAGAGAACCCAATGGGAAGCGGTTATCGACATTTTCAATGAACGGTTCTTTGTTCCGTTTAAGCTTGAAGCAAAGAATAAGACGGATGTTATGCTCGGTCGCACATCGATCATTGATCTCGGCTTCACCTACGTTGATGGCCAGGAGAGCGCTGAAATCAATCGCAATGAACTGCTTCGATCGCTGAGTACTGGTGAAAGAAAGGCTTTGTATGTCTTGAATGTGATCTTTGAAATCGAAACTCGAAAAGCCGCAAAGCAGGAAACCTTGATTGTTGTGGATGATTTGGCAGATTCATTCGACTATAGAAACAAGTACGCGATTATTCAGTACCTGCGAGATATTTCGGCGGAAGATATATTCAAGTTAGTGATTATGACACATAATTTTGATTTCCTTCGCACTATCGAGAGCAGATTTGTCGGGTACTCCAATTGTCTCATGGCATCGAAGAATGGAAATGGTATTAGTATTACGCAAGCGTCTGGCATACGAAACGTATTTGCAAGAGATTGGAAGAGACGGTTTTTTGAGGATTCAAAAAAGAAGATCGCCTCTATACCGTTCTTGCGAAACCTAGTGGAAATGACTACCGGCGAAGATGATCCCCGTTATGGCGAACTTACGACCATGCTTCACTGGAAAGTGGGATCCGAGAGCATGACGGTTGGTCAGCTAGATGCAATATATAACAATATTTGTCGAGACAACGGACAATCGTCTACGCCGGGAAAATTGGTGTTTGATCTTATATTGGAAGAAGCGGATAAGTGCCTATTGGCCGACGGTGGCGTGCATTTGGAAAACAAGATTGTTTTAGCTATTGCGATACGCTTGCTGGCTGAGAGATTTGTGATTGACAAAATCGCAGATCCGGCGTTCGTAGCAACGTTGACGGCGAATCAAGCGCGAGGTCTTTCGGAAGAATTTAAAGCGCGGTTCCCCGATGAGGCCACTACGAATACTGTTCTTGATCGTGTCGGACTGATGACGCCGGAGAACATACATGTAAATTCATTTATGTATGAACCCCTAATTGATATGTCCGATGACCATTTGCGCAAGTTGTATGCGGATGTGAAGCAGCTGAAATAGGGGGTCTTTCACGTCAACCGTTGTCCGGGTAGGTAGAAGGGAAGTGCTCGTCCGCACTGAGCATCTGAAGTGGGCTTGGGTAGCATGTCCTTTGGACACCCTGGGGCGTCGTGCACACCGCGGCGCTTGCTTGATTCGCTATTCGGTCGTGCACGGCGAGTGCTCCGCTGCCCGCGCCCGCGCTTGGGGAGAATCCATTCGCTTACCCAGAAGCAGACGTCGGCGGATCCTATAACGGTCTCGACGACCTCTTGCCTCCGGCCGTCAATCCGCCGTCAGCCTAAAGCTTAGGTGCCTGGGCGGCATGGGCGGCGCTAAAAAGGGATGATTATCGACGTGATGATCGGCAGCGGTTGTCTAGCCTGTCCAAACAATATGAAGCAAACAGGGCCAAATCGGCTCGATCACGGCGCAGCCCCTTCACGCCAGACTCATCGTATACATTCTTGCTATTGATGTTGGACCTCTGATTCTAGGGGATCCGACAGTTCGTGGATCCTGACTCCCGGACAGACGTCGCCGGCAATGTCGCAAAGATGTCGATGGTGTCCAAGATAGATGACTTGGCCTACCTTGGCCATATGGGCGAAGACACGGAACGCCTCTTTTGCGCGAAAGTCATCCGAGGTTTCGAGAATGTCGTCGGCGATGAATGGCACTGGGCCGTGTAGGTCGACGAACTCCAGATAACCTGCCACGCGCAAGGCAAGATATAGCTGAAAACGTGCACCCTTTGACAACTGCGAAGCGATTTTGGCGTTTCCTCCGGCACTGATGCCGAGCAGTATTTCGCCCCTATCCGTCAACTGGGATTCCAACCGGGAATAGGCGCCTCGGCTAATCGTGCGGAAAGCCTCGGACGCGCGTTCCATCATTGTGCTGCGATGTTGGTCCCGATAGGCCTGCAACGCACGATCGGCGGCCTCGATGCCGATTCGGGTGCGGACGTAAGCGCCTGCGCGTTCTTGGATGTCAAGCAGACATGTGCGGCGTTGTCCTTCGAGGCGAGCTACCGCTCCATCGCCGCCTATCGCCTTGATGGCCTCCTTGGATGTTTCTAGTTGGTGATACAGTTCCTGCGTTCGCGCGGAGACGTCGGTCAGGCGGGCCTCCGTTTCGACAATCTGCTTCTCTAGATCATCAGAACTTACTTCAGAGAGAGCCGTTTCCGCAGCGTCCGGTGATGCCGCTTTCATCGTGTCGACCAAAGCGGCCTCGTGTTCGGACAGGTCCTTTCGGAGCGTGTTGCGCCGTGACACCTGTTGCAGCTTCTCGTCTACTACTCGAATAGAATCCACACCGAAGGCCTCGAACATCTGTGTGGCTATCGCTTGCAGTTCGGCTAAGCTGCTGTCTGCGTTTGCGATGTCTTCAGAGAGAACGGTGATTTTGGCGTCCAGGCTTTTATGTGTTGTTCGATTCGTGATCGCTGTCCCCAGACGGGCATTGAGCGCATCGCCTTGTACCATGGGGCGCTTCGGATCGAATACGTCGCCGAGCCGCTCCACTAGGAATTTTACGTCTTCTGAGTACGCGGCTTGATCGCTCTCCATTCGTGCCACGCGGTCGTCCATTTCGTCGCGCTTGGCTAGGGTGGAGTCAAGGAGCGCAACTTCTTCGAGAATACGGCGGACCGCAGAGGTAGAGGGAATTGGATGGACGTCTGCTAGCCAGGAACCTGACAGTGCCACCGTCCAGTCCTCGCGCCAAGCCGCATCGTTCTCGCTGGATCGCTGTGCATCGCGTTCCCGTCGGTCGAACACGGCCTTAGTCTGGTCTAACCGCTCGGTCGCGGCCTGTACCGCGACGCGTCGCTCCATGTGGGCTGTCAGCGCTTCGCGCGCGATCCTAATGAGTTCTTCAAATGCACCATCGGGATCGTGGGAGAGCCCGGCCGTCGTCAAAGCGTCGCTAAGCTGTTGCCGACGCTGGAGGGCATCCCTTCGAGCGCGATCAACCTCGGCGTTTTCGCGACCAAATTGGGCGAGCGTGTCGAGGATTGCGGCGCGACGCTCCAACCAACCCGTCAATTGGGGAAGTGAGATATCGGGCGGTAGGTCGCTGGCCCCAGTATTTGACATGGTGGCGACAGCGGAGGCGATGCGCTCCACTACCTTCCGCTGTCTTGCGTGCGTCTGCCCTAGCTCTGCATCGTTGCGCGCAATCTCGGCTTCCACGCTCCGCAGCGCGTCGCCGGCTTGGCGTAGCTCGGCCAACTCCGTCGCGTGTGCGATACGACTGGACGTGGCTGCATCGTCCTGCTTCAACCGCTCCTCGAATTTGTCCGCAGACTCTTCATCCAACTCAGCGCGGTGCAGTGTCCAAGCTTGCTCTCTGAGCTCGCGCAAGCGTTTGGCATTCTCATCGCTGACGACGCCGGATTCGGCTGCTCTCCGGTCCATCTGCTGCGACAAGCGGCGACGCTCCGCGACGAGCCTAGCCTTGTCGCGCTCGATGCGCCCGATTTCCGTTCGTGCTTCGTCGAGAATTGAGTTCCAATCCTCCAGCTCCTCTCGCTCGGGCACGTGAACCCGCGCGAGACCTTCGGCTTCGCCGCTCCAGGGATGCAGTTGCGCGAGATTTTGGTCAATATCGGCCTCTAGTTCGCGGCACCGCCGATTGTGCAGCGTGAGTCGCGTAGCGAAGTCGTCGGACCGTATTTCATCTACGGTCTCATTCAGACGCCGGACTAATGCGTCATCCGCGTCGCTGACGTCGAAGATCTTGTTGAAATCTTCGGTTGCGGTTGCAACGGCGTCCTTCGCGGTTGCCAATTCATCGGTGGTGGCCTTCAGCCGTTCTACGATACCGGATCGTCGTTCGATCAATTCGTTCAATACGCCCACCGTGCCCGCGGGAATGACGAGGGTTCCGGGATCCGTGTCGGCGGCTTTGTTCAAACGTCGAACGATAGCGGCAATGGTGCCCATGTGTTCGGCAAGGGTCGCGCGGCGCCTCGGCAGGTCGTCCTCGGCCGTCACGTATCGCGCGCGCCCCTTGTCGAGTGAACGAAGGCGGTCCTCCAATTCGAGGATGGCATGGTCGAGGAGCAGAACCTCCTGCTCTTCTTTGAGTTTTCGTTTCTGGTCTCGAAGTCCCTTGACCCTCTCGCTAAGCTTAGGCTCATCGGCGATTAAGTCCCGAATTTGCCCGAACCACACCTGGGGTGCCTCCGGCAATGCCTCCAGGCTGACAAGTTCTGCGCGTATGGGGCGGATTCGCGCGAGCTGGCGCAGCCCCTCTATGCGACGCAGCGCCTCTTCGCGATCCGCTTCGAGCTTGGTGCGTAGCTTTATCGCCTCGTCATAGGCGCCGTGGGCGGCGTCTCGTTCGGCGATCAGACGCGCAAAAGCGCTCACGGCTGTATCGAGCGTTTTCTTCTCACGTGCAAGTTCTTCGAGCCGGCCTTTGAGCGCATGGAGTTCAGTGCCGCGGCTTCTCGCCTTGTGAAAGCTATCTGCGCCGACGCGAAGTCGTTTTAGGGTTCGACTAAGTTCGACAAGTCCTGCACCGGTCGCGAATAAGAGGTGACCCAGATTGCCCTCGCTGCGGAGGATTTCTTCTCCACCCGCCTCCAAGCTGTCGTCGTCGAGCGAGAACATCGCCCTGTAGATTTCTCGGTTCATGCCGCCTAAGGCGTTTACGATCAGATTATCCGGTACGGGTTTGCCGCTCTCGTCGATCAGGCTGCCATGACGCTTTCTAACGCGGACAAGGCGCCGGATGGTGCCGCCGATGTTCAATTCCGCCTCCACCTGCATGGCATCGTATCCATGCGCGAAGCCGTAGGGGCTGCGATGCTCAAATGCGAACAAGAGATCGAGGAAGCCTGCGAGAGCTGTGGACTTGCCAGATTCGTTGGGCCCGTAGACCACGTGCAAGTCGGGTTCGCCTTGAACGGGCTCACCGAAGTCGATGACGCGGTCAGAGAAGATTCCGTAACGGGTCAGAGTCAGACGGTCCAGGCGCATCAGTCGATCCGATCCACGCGCGTCTCATGTAAATGTGCGAGAACGCTTTCGCACCCCTCGTCGATCAATCGATCCAGAATTTTGCTACGGCTCTCCTCGCTGTCGCCAAAGACATCGCGCGCCGCGGGTGGCAAGGCCTTTTCGATTTCGTCCAATACTTCGCGGGCAGAATGCCGGAAGGAGTCCGAAGGCGCGATCTTGGCGCGTATTGTTTCGGCAATCTCTCCGACGGGTCCTATGGTGGGATCGCCTGGGGGAGCCACTTCCAGTTCGATCTTCTCGATCCAGGTCCGGCCAACCATATCGGCACGGTGATGGGCTTCTGCTCGCACGAGCTCCGGATCACGACGCAGCAGCCAAGCCAACTCGGTTTGGCCTTGCAAAGTTAGGCGTACCACCAAGTGGTCCGACGGGGCCTCGGTACGTGCATGGGCTAACCCCGCGGAAATACGCTCAACCATGATGCGCTCGTCAGGAACACCGGCTAGGTCGATTTGGAGGCGTTCGAACTGGGCAACACTTGTGGTCTGAGGATGGCAATCAATCGCGCCATCGTCCGTGACTCGAACAAGCGTCACCGATTTCGGTCCGGCCTCGCCGATATCCCGGCCTTGCGGCATGCCGGGCATCACAATGAATGGCTCTCGGCTATGCACTTCTCGTTTGTGGACATGTCCCAGGCACCAATAGTCGAAGCCGGTGCCGGCTAGATCGGCAACGCTGCAAGGCGCATAGTCATCATGCTGGGCAGATCCGGCCAAGCTCGTATGAAGAAGGCCGACGTTGAAGGCATCGGGAATAGGGCTTCGGAAATGGGGAATCAGGCTCTCTGGAGCATGGGGCCTCGCGAAGCTGATACCGTGAATGGCGACGGGCATCGCGCCGCGATCACGATCGAGCTCGACCGTCTCGGCTCGCCCGACGAAGACCTTCACTCCTTCCGGAAAAGTGAGCTCGCGCGTAATCCGTGATTGAGCATCATGATTGCCGCGCACGATGAAGGCGAGAATGCCGGCCTCGCTCAATCGCTGTAGCTGGGCGGCAAGGAACAGTGCGGTCTTCATCGACGTTTGATCGCCATCGTAAAGGTCGCCCGCGATCATCAGCGCGTCGACCTGTTCGTCGAGGCAGAGATCGATCGTCCGCTGGAAGGCTAGCCGGGTCGCATCGCCGATCAGCTCCGCAAGCTCGGGGTTGAGCAGCGCGAGGGACCGGAGAGGTGAGTCGAGATGGACGTCGGCTGTGTGGACGAAGCTGAAAGGCATTGCGTGTCCAATGTAACCCTACAGGCAGATGAGTCCGCCGGTAGATTGTACGTGCTTATTGCTTGGTGGCTTTGTCCACCACCTGAACGGACGACAGGTTCCCGCCGATGCTCTGCGTGATCCTCGAGGCTGCCGTCTGGATCGAGTTCCGTGCCAGATGGGCGTAGCGGGCGGTCGTCTGAACTTGGGTATGGCCCAGCAGCTTTCCGATCATCGGAAGGCCTTCGCCTAGCGCCAATGCCCTTGAGGCAAAGGAATGGCGCAGCTCGTCCATCACGGCTCGACATTCGTGAAATGCAAACCAATGCTGTCGCTGACCCGGGAAGCGGGGGATGCGCAGGAAGTCCGAGACAAGAGGTCGAGGCGCCGTAGTGGCTTGGGAGAACTCGGCAAGCGGATTGGGAGGGCAGGAAAGTGGTATCGCGCTGCCGGCCGACGGCGAACGAAGCGGATGCGGAGCGAGGCACGACATGAGGGAGGGGGCATTCGAAGGTTGGTTGAAGGTTGTGAGGGGGCTGGGCGACGGTACCGTGGGCAGCCGAATCAGCAACTGTCGGAGAGTAGAGCGTTACGAAGGCGATCTCGACGCTCACTACAATTCCGACGAACTGGATGGCCTGTTGCAGCGCCTGAATCCGGGAGAGCCCAAGCACGGGATCCCGATTGCAGGCGACATGTACAACGGCACGGCGACGCTGAAGAACGCTGTTGGTAACGACCGTAAATTTCCCATTTGTAACGACCCAAAATTTCTCACTTTGGGCTTGTCGCTGAAGGCGTATCGGACCGTTCTGTTGGCTTTGCCAACAGAACGGGATCGGTGCGCGGATGTACAAATGGGAGATCAGGATGTTGTTGAAGCACTATCTGGACCGGGGCGTCTCGAAGGCGGAGCTGTCGAGGCGGTTCGGGGTGAATCGTCGGACGATCCACAATTGGGTCGATACCGGCCAACTGGACCGGGATCTGGCGGCCGGTGCGCGAGGGTATTCGCCCCGTCCGCCGGTGGTCCACAAGCTGGACCTCTACAAGGCAATCATCGACGCCCGTCTTGAGGCGTTCCCGAAGCTGTCGGCGAAGCGGCTTTTCGATGAGGTCCGCGCTGCGGGCTACCCGGGCTGCTACTCTCGTGTGAACGACTACGTGCGTGCGACGCGACCGCGCGAACCGGTTGAATCGCTGGTCCGGTTCGAGACGCCGGCGGGGCATCAGGGCCAGGTGGACTTCGGTACGTTCACGCTGCCCTGGGGCCGGCGCCATGCCCTGGTGATCGTCCTCGGCTACTCCCGGCTGCTGTGGCTGCACTTCTATACTCGGCAGACCATGCCGGTCCTGATGGAAGGTCTGGAGACCGCCTTCGACCGGTTCAGCGGGGTTCCGGAGGAGCTGCTGTTCGACCAGATGCGATGGGGTGGACGCCCCCATCTGACGGCGTCATAAGCGCCAGGAAGGAACGCACGCGGGGTGCGTTCGATCAACGAAGGAGGCGTCCGTGGACCGGATTACCATCATTGGCATCGATATATCAAAGAGGAGTTTCCAACTCCATGGGGCAACGGCGGAAGGCAAGCCGGTGTTCGGCAAAAAGCTTTCGCGAGAAAAGTTCCTCGTATTCCTCTCCGAAGCGCCGCCGTGCCTGGTTGTGATGGAGGCCTGCGGCGGCGCGCATTACTGGGGTCGACAGATCATCGCTCTTGGCCATGCGTGCAAGCTGATCCCGCCGATCTATGTCAAGCCATTCCTGAAACGGCAGAAGAATGACAGTAACGACGCGGCCGCGATCGTCGAGGCGGCACAGCGCCCGACCATGCGGTTCGTGGCAGTGAAGTCGGAAGAAGCGCAGGCGGATGCAATGCTGTTTCGCACCCGCGCGCTGCTTGTCCGCCAACGCACGCAGACGATCAATTCACTGCGGGGCCAGCTGGCAGAGTTCGGCGTGATCGCGGCCCAGGGTGTGGCGGGCCTCGCGGTGATGCGGCTTGAGTTGGCAGAAGTGGAAGGGTCGCTTCCCGAACAGGTCGTGTCGATGGCCAAACTGCTGTTCGAGCAGATCGCTGCACTCAGTCAGAAGATCGCCGGCCTTGAGAAGGGGATCCGTTCCCGGACCCGGGCGCGCGCGGACATGAAGCGGCTGATGACGATCCCCGGCATCGGCCCGATCTGTGCGATGGCGCTGCATGCCTTTGCGCCGCCGATGGAGAGCTTCGGCTGCGGGCGCGACTTTGCGGCCTGGGTCGGGCTGACACCGCGGCAGCACTCGACGGCCGGCAAGCAGCGGCTCGGCCGGATCACCAAGATGGGGCAGCGCGATCTCCGCCAGTTGCTCGTCCTGGGCGCAACGTCGGTGCTCCGGCATATGCGCAAGCGCGAGGAGCTGGATGATCCCTGGCTGCGGAGGATGATCGCGGAAAAGCCGCCGAAGCTGGTCGCCGTCGCACTGGCGAACAAGATGGCGCGCATCATCTGGGCGCTGTCGGTCAGGAAGGACATCTACCGGGCGCCGGGCGCCAATGTTGCGGAATAACTGCCTGGAGGAGGAAGGGTCTGTTTGGAATTGGAACACCGGGCTTCGCGGACACGCTCTTGAGGGCGTGAGGCGCGGATGACCCCGGTTGGTGCGGTTGGGACGAAAGACAACATAGGGGCAAAAGGTCAGAGAGACGGGGTCGGAAAAACCAGCACGGCGCGCAGGGCTGTCAAGCATACCGCTGAAGCGATTTGGATCCGATCCACGAACACCATAAGGGCCCGCGGCGCATGCATGCCGCACTTGAGAGGCCGGACATACGACAGTACCTGACCGCATGTCACGAGTTGTTCAAATTCCTGCTTGCACTGCAGGGGGCGTCCACATACGCGCCGTGGTGCTGTCCGACGACCGCGGAGCCGGCGGCGGCCTGGTGCTGAACGAGGAGTTCCTGCGGTTCGCCGCGCACTGGGGGTTCATGCCGCGCTCGTGCCGACCCTATCGGGCCCAGACCAAGGGCAAAGTGGAGCGCCCGATCCGCTACATCCGCGAGAGCTTCTTCTACGGCCGCTCGTTTGCGAATGACAACGATCTCAACGAGCAGGCCGTGCGCTGGCTGGAGGGCACAGCCAACGTCCGCCGGCATGCCACGACCGGGGAGCGTCCTGTCGACCGCTTCGAGCGCGACGAGCGGGCGGTGCTTCTCCCCTTGGCGAACCATCCCTATCGACGTCTCGGCGCCCGGCATGCTCCGGAGCCCGCGCCGCGGCGACTGCCGGCAACCGTGAAGGTCGAGCGGCGACCGCTTAGTGTCTATACGGAGGCGCTGCAATGAACGCTCCGGCGCCGGCCCGGCGCGACCGGCTGCGGGCAATGCTGGCGGACCTCAAGATGCCGGGCGCGCTGGAGGCCGTCGACGGTATCCTCTCGGACGCCGACGGCGGCACGATCTCGGCGGCCGAGGCCATCGAGCAGTTGCTGAACGCCCAGATCGTGCTGCGCAACAACCGTCGTCTCCAGACCGCCATGCGCTCCTCGCGGCTGCCGGCTGTGAAGACGCTCGATCAGTTCGACTTCGCCTTCCAGCCCAGCATCAAGCGCGAGCAGCTCGAGAGCTTGCACGAGCTCGGCTTCCTGGACCGCGGCGAGAACGTGATCCTGCTCGGCCCGCCAGGCGTCGGGAAAACGCACTTGGCGATCAGCCTCGCGATCGCGGCGGCCGAGGCCGGCCGGCGCGTCTACTACGGCACGCTCGCGGGGCTGATCGAGTCCCTCACCGAGGCCAAGGCCGCCGGCAATCTGACCCGGCGGCTGCGCGTGCTTACCCATCCGGCTCTGCTGGTGGTCGACGAGATCGGCTACCTGCCGGTCAACCAGGACGGCGCCGTGCTCTTCTTCCAGCTCATCAACGCCCGCCACGAGAAGGCGTCGACTGTGCTGACGTCGAACAAGGGTTTCGAGGACTGGGGCGGCGTGCTGGGCGACGAGGTGATGGCGGCGGCTCTCATCGACCGCCTTGTGCACCACTGCCATATCGTCAACATCCGAGGCAACAGCTACCGGATGAAGGATCATCAGAACCTGCTGCAGTCCGGCTCGGATCGACGCAGGAAAAGAGCCGCCGAGTGATCGCCGACTCAAACGGAGACAGGAGCGGTGACACCCGCCCGCTGTGGATAACCGGGTTGTCGCCGCCAGACTCTTGGCGGTCGCTGCGCCAACCCGGTTACCTACAGCTCGACCAAGTCCGTACCCCCAAACACTGCGTCTGGGGGTACAACCGCACGCTCAAAGTGAGAAATTTTCGATCGACAAAAGTGGGAAATTTTCAGTCGCAATTGACAACGCGGTCAACCTTTATTGCGATTTCCGGAAAGGTGGCGGCCCAACGAATTCTTCGGGGGACAATCCGGAAAAGCGACAGCCGCGACAGCGGCGAAGCCCTCGATCGCGGGGACAGTGGCCCGCCTGGCCGCAACCGAAGGACGAGGACCTGCTCGATCTCGCCCGGGCGACGGCGCCGTTCGTGCGGTTTCTCGACCCGGGGATCGTCGGCGCCGTGGTCGAAGACAACCGGCGCTTCGGGGGCGAATGGTCCATCTCCCTGGAAGCGCTCGGCATTGATCCTGCTATCTATTTCTGGGAGGGCTCGCCCTGCGCATTTCCGGGGGTTCGGCGGTATGCCGGAAGCACAGAAATTGCGGTGTTCCGGAAACGGGCCGAGTCCAGTGAAGCTCCGCCGCAATGCCTGTCGCTCGACGACAACGACTATCCGAAGCATCTGTGGTCATTCGTCTTCACTGGCAAGCCGTTTCGCAAGCGCGGTCCGGACGGCTACCAGCTTGCGCACCTCTTCGATCACAAGGAGTACCGAAACCGGTGGCGTGACGAGCTCGATGCGCGGCCGGGCGTGGAGGAGCCGGTATTGCCGTACGGGCTGTTCACGAGCGCGGCGAACACGGTGTATGCGCCAGGCGCTTTCCTGAGGCTCACGGACCTTTCGCCCAGGCTACGGAGCCTGATCCAGAGGCGGGCGCAGCAACTCTACGGCGACGTTTGCTGCCTGGTGCCGCCGCCCCTGGCGGTAAAGCCCTGCGAAGACCCGGACTGGGCCGTCGACAAATTCCGGTGGAGCGCGCCCGTGGGTGGCATGGAGCGCGTAGCCGATTTCCTGGAATTCCGCCGCGAGCGCATTGGCGAACTCATCAAAATGCGAACGCAGCGTCACGAGCAGAAGAGGCTCGCTGAGTCGCGGGAATCTACAGGTTGTTAAGGCCGGCCGAATTCAGGTCGGCGGCACGGCGACTATCCAGCGCTCTCGAATCTGACCGTTTGCAGGCCTGTCTGGAGTTTGTAGCTGCAGGGTGGCCGCAGCGGGCCTGTCTCACTCGCATGTGGGGCGGTTGCACGGAAGAACCGAATTTTGGGATACGATTCGAGACTAGCGGGTGATGTCGGTGCCTGGCGCGACATGTCTCGTCAGGATATGGATTCAATCCGGTGACTATATGATTTCGGATCGAAACTGAAAGAGAGTAAATACAATAATAGCAGCGACTTAGAGGATTATGATGCACAAGAGTGCCTCAGATGGTGGATACGCACAGGGGCGTCCCCTGTGATCCACCACGCAAGCCGCAAACCGCAGATCGCCGCCCATATGATCATCCGTTGTGCGGTCCTTCCGGAAGCCAGCCAAATTCCGCTTCGATCCGCCGTCGATAGGCCGTATCGATCTGCCGCGGCGCTTGCCGGATGTAACGTTCGGCCTCGTCACGTGTGGCTCCGCGAAGTTTCCGAAGACGGTTAACGATGTCTGCTTCTCCAGGCACCTTTCCATCCTCTTTATCGAACTTCGCCGGCAACGCGGTCCAGATTACGGCACCGAGTTTTCTGGCGAGCGCCCACTCGTCGAGTCCGGGAATGCAACAAGGGGAAGCCTCGCCACAAGTCCAACTTCCGATGTGTTCCGGTCGCGTTCGCCCCTCGCGTACTCTCAGGCGCTCTCTCATCTCCTTGAGATTTTCGCCATCCATGAGCGCCCATAGCGAACGCACCGGACGCGCGGTCGGCTCCACGACCAGGGTAATTCGACCGTCCTGCGACTCGCGCGCAAACTCAAGAGGAATCAACGGTCCGTCCTCGAACCAGTATCGCCGAATCGGCAGATCGCCCGGATTCCAAATCAGAGATCCCCAACCAAGACATGCAATATTGGCCAACTTCCGAGTCCTCCAATTCTAGCGTGATTTCTACCCTGCAGCTCATGCACGGCCTCAACCGTCTCGTTTGCCACCCTAAGTCACGCATATCTGCGCGTCTTCATCCTACCCTCCCTCGATACCTTTTCCTCACCGGCCCGATAGCACCATCGAATTCCCGTACCGCTCGCCCCCTCGAATGGGAATTCTGTAGAAAGAAGTTCGAGGCGCTGCTTGGGTTGTCGGTACCGCAGGGATTGACGCATCTTGCGCCGCAGCCCGCCCTGTTCTAGCCGATCCTCTTGTTGTATTTGGGCAACCGATCATGGTGAATCAGGAAATCGGCCTGAAGAGTCATCTCAACATATGTTGGTTGATGTTCTTCCGGTAAGCGCGTGAACTTGCCCCTTCCACCATTGGATGGAATCCAAACCGCCAATGAAAGGCGGTTCCTCTTCCTCACCCAGCTCTCCCGAAATTCCTCACATCGCTCTATGTAAGCCGCTCTTGCTTGTTTTCCGTTCCCATTATTCTCACGCAGTTCAGCAATTTCTTCCTCAAAACGTGGGTTTATCTCGGACTTGTGAAAGGAATTCCCGCCGGCATGAGAGCCGAAGAAATATGCGCATGCGTTTTCAAAAGCGTTTAGCCTGTCCCGCAGGTTCGTTGCGCGGCCGATATATATGATGTTCCCAGTTAGGGTGTCCGGCGCCGTATTGCGCCGTACATACCTGGCGACAAGATAAACGCCCCGGGTGTCCAGTTGGTTCCCCAGTTCATGTCGCACCGACAGAGCGCGCCAATCAGAAAAAATGAGCTGCATGGTCTGTTAACCTCCTTCAACGGGGTTGTCTGACTAACTGGATAGGAATTGAAGAAGCTATATTCCATGCCTCTCACGCTGCAATTTGACGCCACTCGGCCAGGGCGGCCGAGCGGTTCTGTGTCCGTCAGCAGATGATTTGGGGCAAGTGAGCTAATGTCACAACGGAGACTCTGGCTTATCGTGGTTGATGTTAAGCGGCTTGGCGTTGGTGCGCCAAGCGTCGTTTTTCGAATGTCTGTTTTTTGATCTTTCTCCTTCTTTCGATGATGGCCCGGTCCCGGCCGAAGTAAACTTCGTCTGGTTTCAGGTTGCCAAGGCTTTCGTGATAGCGGTGGTGATTGTAGCGCTCAACGACGACGCTGATGCTGGCCTCAAGGTCACCTGGTAGATAGTGGTTTTCGAGCAGAATGCGGTTCTTTAAGGTCTGATGCCAGCGCTCGATCATGCCCTGGGTCTGGGGATGGTTGGGGGCGCCACGGACGTGATCCATCCCCTGCTCCTCGAGCCAATCTGTCAATCGGCTTCTTTATTCGGAGCGGAGATTGTCAAGCCCTTTGTCAAGTGCTCAACCCTACCGATCCTCTTCCGTTTCCAGCTTTGACATGTCCCGTGGGTGTCGCTCTTCTTTTCGTGATCGGCTCCCAGTCCGGGGCCGTCTACAAGATGGTGTCAGGAAGACCAGGCGGCTCAATCTTTCAATCGCCCTCGCACCGTCATCGACGGTACGGGGCAAGCCGAATGGCGAACTCACCTCGTCCTTCGTCCCCACGGGGACATCGTCCGCCGGAGCGGAAGCTCTTCGGTTGCTGAACTTGTCCTTCTCCTCGTTCCAGCCTCAGGCCTCGACCGCCACGCCGGCCACGTCACGGGTCCAGCGGAACTCGCTACCATCCACCCACATGCGGTGCAGGATCACGCCGAGCCGGCGCGCCAGCGCAACTTTGGCCCGCTTCTTTCCGCGCCGCTTCGACACCTGCATCGCCTACGCCTTGAGCCACGACCATCGCCGCGTTCGCGTGAGCAGAGCGCTGGCGGCCTCATACAGTGCCGTGCGCATCATCTCGTCGCCGCACCTGGAGATCCGACCCATGCGGTCGATCTCCCCCGACTGCCATTTGCGCGGCGTCAGTCCGAAATGCGCTCCTACCGCGCGGGATCGGGCGAATCGAGCCGGCACATCCACGGTGGCACGGAAGGTTAGTGCCGTCACTGGACCGACGCCCGGGACCGTCATCAGACGCCGGCACACCGCATCGCCGCGCACCGCGTCGAGCACCATCCTGTGCAGCCGATCGAAACCTGCTAGCAGCGCTGCCCGGGCACTCAACATCGGCTCCACTACACACGCCAACGCCGCCCGATCGTCGACCAGTTCAAGGATCCGCGCCTCGAACCCGCGCCGGCTCACCTTGCCAACCTTCAGACCGAAGTTCCGAAGTTCCGAAGCGTGCCGCGAATGTTGGCCTCCGCGTCGCACAACTGCTTCAGCATGAACTTGCGGTTGGTCAGCAGCATCCGCCTGTGCTGGCTCGACAGCGTCTTCACATGCACCGGGCGGATCAGGTTGACCCGGACCATCTGTGCGATCCCGCGCGCGTCATTGCGGTCACTCTTGTTCACCGTTGCCGACAGCACCGCCTGCAATTGCCGCGTCTCGGCGCACACCACCGGCAGGTCCGCCTCGGCCAGGCCGTCCGGCCAGGCCGTCATGGAGCCACTGCGACAACGGCCCCGCCTCAAGAGCGATGCGCGTGACATCGACACCCAGCTCGGAGAAAAACATCACCAGGGCATCGGGTTCGCTCAGAACCCTGGCCTCGCGGACGATCTCGCCTTCGTCGTCCACGACGCATACGCTGGTCCACTCCAATGACACGTCAAGTCCTGCGAAATACTTCATGGCTGCTCCTCCCGTTGTGCGAGGCCGGACTATCCAGGCCTCCTTCCAATGGTAGGACTTGACGCACAACTCCAAACTGGCTGCGACGGCTGCTGCCTGATCCCGAATACCCCATCTTTCAATATTGACCCCCTATCTGGAGTGCAAAATTGGGTCTGACTCAATCGCGATGATGGTGGCTTCGGACAGCACGACGAAGCGGATTCTGAGCACATCTAGATCGGCACATCCCAAAAATCTGGCGCTGGAAGGCCCCCAGATTGTCGATCTGGCCTCCGTTCGCCGGCATCGGGCGTCCATAAACCGCCGACATCATCGAGACCGCGACAGACCCAATATTCCACGCCGATCAACACCTGAACAAGTCCGCTTTCGTCGACGCTTCCGTTACCTCGGCAGTGGAAGCGATGAGGATCGGTTGGGGAGTTCTGCCTTGGGCAGGCGCCGGCGCTTGGCGAGCGATTGCCGATCATCGCCGAGCTGCTTGGCCTCAAGATGGTGATGACGACGGTGAGGTATGCTCTGCTCGCGCGACACCGAACCGGCGTCAGCCGCCTAGGTCGGGGATCCACGGTAATCCAGCGTGATCGACCTCTACCTTACTTCTGCCGCTGCCTTCGCGAGTGCTGGTACGGTCGTAACCGCGTCACACGAGCACTAGGCCGCACGGACTGACAGACAGAATCCGAGACCAACAACCGGACGGAATCGGACCAAGATGAGCAGCTTCAATATGGGGCATCAGACGATGCCGGTGGCTGTTGGTGTCTTTCCACCTCTGCACGAGCTTGGCAGGGGGAATGAGGGCAGCGCGAACAGCCGCTCGATCAATCTCGATCCAGATTGCGGCGCCACAAGCATCTCGGAAAGGCACGAACTCAGTCCAGCTGCCCATCGGATAGGAAGCGCTGTAGGTCTCGGGATCGAAATCGGTGAAGTCAAAGAGACTGACGCCTTCCAATGTGCGAACGTACGGAAAGTAGTTTAGACCCATGCCGGTGCTCCAGAGTTCAGCATCCGGGATCGGCGGGTCAGGCAGAATCTCTTGATCGCGAGCGATTGAATCAAAGCGCTGAGGCGAGGTCGTATGCCAAAGTCCACCTTGCAGGGTAGCCAAGACGTCTTCTCGGAATGTCACGGTATCCAACTCCTGACGCAGCCACAGGGACGAAATCGATTCGGGCGAGGAACCGTCCCCTCAAGAGGCGAAGGGCGCAGGAGCACGGACGCGGAGCCGATCTATGCAATCATAACGCCGTATCGCACATGCTACCGCCCGTCCAATCAGGATAAGGTAGTCGCCGACCGCCGTCGTCCGCTACCTATTCCCGAGGGACAGCATAGCTCTCCTAGACACCTTCTTTCCCATCGCCCGTGCCTCGCAGGCTGGCCCGCACAAGACCCTGCGCGGGGGCGCCTTGATGTCTCCCAAGGCCCTTCGCCGAATTCGTGACGAGGCCATCGTCCAATGATACATGCCGGCTAAATAGAAGCACTGTCTGCGTCGTCCGTGCCTCCCAGGCGATGTAACCGGGATTGAACTTGACGACCGAAACCACCGGAGCAACCTGAAAAGCACCGAGGATGGTCTTCCGGCATTGGCCGCGCCGTCAAGCAGTTCTCTTATTCGCCTTCGAACTGCTAAGCGAATGGGGTCGAACATATCCCGCCAAAGCCGCAAGCGCTCAAGACCTACTTGACTCTGAGCGGACCTGATACGCCCGAGGCGTTCGGCACCTACCAGGAGATGCTCGATCACCTCTGGGACGAACGGATCCTCGCGCGGCAAGACGGCCCCGGAAGGGGGCAGCTCGCAAGCCACATCGCGGAACAGATGGCCGACGAAGAGACCCTGTGGTTACCGAAAGCTCGCTTCGATCACTGCGCCGACGACCTCCGGGCGCTGGAGGCGGCTGGTGTGCTCACGAGCGCGAAGGGCAGAATCGGATTTACCCACCAAATGGTGTTCGACCACGCCCTCGCGCGCAGCTTCGCCGCCACCGCCGGCGCACGATTGAGCACCTACGTGCTGCAACGGCGAAGCTCGCACTTCGTACGACCGAAGCTATGGGCGGGACTGAACTACCTGCGCGCCGTCGATCCCAACACCTAACACCGCGAATTGGAAGGCATCTGGAACGCACCGGACTTGCGCCGACACCTACGCTATCTCCTGACCGAATACCTCGGACACCAAGCGGACCCGACTGGTCGAGAAGCCCGGCAGATGGAGACGGCACTGGGATCACCCACGGAACGGGCAATGGCATACCGGGCGCTAAGCGGGAGCCCCGGATGGTTCGCGAGCTTGAAGACGAAGTTCGTTGCCGAGGCGATGTCCGAGAACGACGAGAGCGCAGACCTCATGATCGGTGTGCTCACTGGGGCCTGGGACTCCGCCCCAGTGGACGTCGAGAACCTGTTGGCGGAAAGGGGGCTGCGGACAGCCGACATGACCGCCGAACCTGGCGGATCCTGCAAGACGCACCTCGCTGGACCGACGTGCTCCTGTCGATAGCGTGTAGCATCGTCAAACGGACGGACATTAACCCATTCGAGTTCAACATGGTCGTTGCAACCGTAGGCGTGGAACAGCCCGAGCTTGCACTGCGCCTGGTTCGGGTTCGCCTCGACGATGCACTGACCAGGGCGCGGGTGGTGCGCGCGAAGCTGGCCGGGAAACGGACTCCGACGCTCCAAGATGACGCGGACTACTTGGCTTGGAGGATCGATCAGAGCCAAAGAAATCCGGTGAAGAACCTGCTCGAGGGCTCGCGGGAACGAGACGCCATCGCCGCACTCGGTGAGCATGCGCCCGCATTGTTCTTCGACATCCTGTGGCCTTGGTTCGAGGAGTGCTTCAACACCCTGAGAGAGGTATCGAACCAAGGCAAGGCGCGGCTCGGCTACGCACTACCCTACGACGCCGACTTCCGATTCGAGCAAGAGCACGATACTGCGTTGTCGGAAGCGCCGTTCCTCGCGGGGCTTCGCACCGCTGCCGAAGGGATCGCTGCGGCACACCCGGAGACGTGGCTCCCATGGGTCGAGACGCTTGGGACATGCAATGCGACGGCTATCCAGCGGCTCATCGCGCACTGCTTCTCCCTCACACCCGAGCGGTATGCGACACCCGCCCTGAACTTTCTGCTGGAAGACGAACGCCGATTTGTACTCGGATCACCGCTAGGAAGCACAACGACGACCGCACGGCTTATCGCTGCAACGAGCAGTCATTGGTCCAACGACGAACTGGAACGCTTCGAGGCCGCCGTCAAGGATTACAACCCGGCTCCGCCAAGCGAGGCGAAAGACGCCGTGCAACGGCGAAAGTGGAGCAGGACCGTTCGAACAGTGAATCTCACCCTGCTTCGAGCCCTGCCGAAGAACAAGCTCAACGCAAAAGCTCGTCGCCACATCGAGCAGGAAGAGCGAGCCTTGCCCCACGTTCCGCTCAGGTCCCGCCCGAGCGGTTTCGCCCCAGTCGATTCGATCATGAGCGCCAGTGCGATGGAGCGCGCCTCGGATGAAGACGTCATCAACGCGTTCCGGACACTACCGGACGAGACGGGTTGGAGCCACCCCACCCGTTTTGCAACAGGCGGAAACGTGGAACTCGCGCGGGAATTCGCGGGAGCGGCACGAGCGGACCCTGAAAGAGCTGCCCGACTTCTGAAGAAACTCGACGCGGGCAACGGCACGCGGGCGACAGCCTATGCAATGGAGGCCATGGCGGAAGCCGCGGACCCGCGTATGGTGCTTGCGGTATTGCACGCCGCCGTCGAGCGAGGATTCGACAACGAAGAGTTCCGGTACTGCACGAGCCGAGCCGTCGGGAAGCTGATCAGGCGACAAGTACCAATCGACGATGGTACTGCGGCCATCTTCGCACGATGGCTCGCTGAACCGGTCTCCGAAGATGTGTCAGACGACAGAGGAGAAAGGGTTCGAGGCGGCGTTTCGGCAGTGGTTGGGTCCGAAGAGGAAATGGATGTGGCCCAGCGCAGCATCCTTTGGGGCCATGGCGAAAGATTCGAACCCTCCGTCGGCGACTTCGAGGTGCTGGAAGCGACCATCCGGATCCATCTCGCAAGAAATGATTTTGACCAGGTGCGCGACACGCTTAGTGCGTACCTCGACCGATGCAAGGACCCAAGTGTTGATCGGCGTGTCGATTGGACGCCGATAAGCACGCTAACCCTTTGATTTTACTGGACCTAGGGGGGTCAAAATTGGACGCCGATCAACAGTACGACGACCCGGCATTGCGAGACTTGGGCGCGGTGCCGGCAAAAATCGGATCTCTGGCATCTTTGTTGGTAGACACGCTGCCTGGCGGATTGAAGCTATTCGTCTATGGGGCGCGGCCGGAGAAGTTGGTAAAGCACGTCCGGCTGCCGCAAAGGATGGGACCGGTTTTGCAAAAGCTGGAGGACGTCAAACGCGTCACCGTCCGCGAATTCATCAACGGATCAGGTGGCGCATTCTGCAGCGGTGCGTGGAACTAGCCTGTTTCGTGCGCGTTCACGGCTTGGTAGGTCTCGAACGTTGGATCGTCGAGAGACTGTCGCCCCGCCATTGGATCGCGCGTATGGCTGTGAAGCGACGGGCAGAAAGGCTTTATCGGGCCAGCTACCTGCTAGCCGAGGCACGGCGCCGAGCGCGGGTCGAGCGCAGGAGCAGCCGCAGCCGCAGCCGCTAATGACGGAAACGTCAGGTCAGTGGCTAGTGCCAGGCGCTGCCGCGGCATGCGCCGCTTGGGAAGAAGTCGCACCAATGTCGATCTCTTCGGCCAGCTCCAGATAGCGGCAGAGAGCATTGGCGAGCTGAATCTGCCGCGGCGTTCGGCACTCGGCCTCGAACACCTGGGGAGAGCTGACAATGATTGACAGGCACTTGGCGCGGGACGTCGCCACGTTGAGCCGGTTCAGGCTGTACAGGAACTCCATACCGCGCGGCGCATCCGCATGGCTTGATGTGGCCATCGAATAAATTGCAATCGGCGCTTCCTGGCCCTGGAACTTGTCCACAGTGCCCACAATTGCTCCCGGCAGGCGCTGCTGAATTTCAAAAACCTGCGCGTTGTAAGGCGCGATGATTAGAATGTCCTCAAGCGTGACCGGCTTCTCAGTGCCGTCACGATCGACCCAGTTTGCGCCGCTGTTCAAGATTTCATTGACAACCGTGCTGATGGCCTCGGCCTCTTCCAGGGAGCAGTTCTGATTGCCGTCATGTTTGACCGGCAGGTAGTAGAGGCCCGCACCGCGGATCGATCCCGGCGCATTAACTATCTGTTGCTCTAGGTCTTCTTTCGCCCTGAGCTTGCTGTCATAGAAAAGCTCCGATGTGTAGGCGGATATCGACGGATGCAGCCGCCAGGTCTCTTCGAGGAACAGTCCTTGCTCAGGCCCGATCGTTTGCTTGCCGGCCAAGATGTGATCGAGTGCCGAGGCGTCAGTGCCATCCGGATGGCTGCCTTGTGTCGGTTGATCGAGTTGTTGCGGATCGCCGATCAGCACAACGGTTCTTGCAGATTGCGAAACTGCCAGAACATTGGCCAATGACATTTGTGCGGCCTCATCGACAAACAGGACATCGATCGTCTCGAAAGCATCGCGCTGCGCCCACAGCCAAGCTGTACCGGCGCCCACGTTGACGGCGCTGCCAAGCTCGCCTAACAGTCTCCTGCTGTCTTTCGTAAAGGTAAGGCGATGTTGCGGCTCTTCAATCTCAGCCGCCTTATGGCAGCATTTCAGGTTCACGCCGTTTTCGTCTGCTGCCGTGATAGCCGCGTCGATCAGATTGCGGATCACCTTATGGCTGTTCGCCGTGATGCCGACTGTTTTGCCCTGGCGTACCAGTTCGCAAATCATTTGCGCGCCGGTGAAGGTCTTGCCTGCGCCTGGCGGTCCTTGAATCGGCAATATGCCGCCTGCCAGATGGCCGCATAGCCGCACGGCTGCTTGCACTGTCGTTTCCCCGTCACGGTGCAGCTCTTGAGAACCGACGCGCGGGATCTCTCTCAGCAGGAGATCGCGCGCGGCCTGATACGGGCCTTCACCGCAAAGTCCGCGATCGGCGACACTCTTTCCGAGCAGCACAAGTGAATCAGCGAGAACTTGTGCATTGACATAGGTGTGTGCAAACACGGCTTGTGGGTGGATCGCGGCACTATCCCGCCGCTTTTTGATATCGACGGTGTAATCCTCAAAGGAAACAGCGGCGATCGAATCCAACTTGTCGCCGCCGAGATTGTGAAGGTTATCGCCCCCGCGGAGTTCGGTTTCCTGTGGCGGGAATCTGTAGCGGTGAATCGGTGCGTTTAGGGTACCGCCGGCCTCGCCTACCAAGGTGAGGCCGGACAGGCCAGCCCGCTCATCCACAAGGTCTTCCGCCGAGAGATCGCGCAACCGGAAATACTCCCACCACACCGCCTTGTCCTCCCGGCGATGCCAGTCGATGATATTGGCCAGTATCCAACGTGCCTGCTGCTCTTCATCCCGCTCTTCCCGATCGGCGGGAATATTAGCGGTCAGGCGCTCGATAAGCGCATTTATCTTGATCACCCAATCGGTGATTTTATCATTCGGCGACCCGTCACCCGGCTCGGGGCGGGGTACGTCCGCGCCATCAGCCACCAGTTGATCGCGCAGTGTTTCCAGCCAGCCGCGCAGCCTGGCGGCAGAGGCGCAGTCATCCTTGTTGTAGGCCTGCACGACAGCTTTTGTTTCATCTGTAATCGAAGGAGCATCATTCAGCTCCAGATTAGCCTGGAGGTTCGCGAGCGCCGCATTCGCATCGGGGAGTTGGGTGTCGCGCTCAAAGCCGTAGAACGACTCCAGACGCTTGATCGAATAGCTCTCGACACTGGCACGAACGCCGTGACGCACGACATGGAAGAGATCGACAAACACACCTGCGCGCAGCAACCGGTCGATCTCTTCTTCCTTAGTTGCGTAGCGCCCCATCAGCCGCTTTAAGGCTGACGGCTCATACGGTGCGTAATGGTAGATGTGCAGGCCGGGATGTTGTTCCCAACGGGCCATGACAAAATCGACGAAATTCTCGAAGGCCTGCTTTTCATCAACGCGTGTAAAGGCCCACCGGCTCTTGTAGACGGCCTCGCCGCTTTCATCACTGAACACATAGCCGAACAGATATTCAAGGCCGTGCTCACCGACGAACGAATCGCCTTCCAGATCGAAGAAAATATCGCCGGTCGAGGGTTCCGGAAGGCAAGTCAGGCCAAAGCCATTCTCCACCGGCAGCAATTCGAATTTGCCTTCGCCGCTTTGCCGTGCCTCGACCTGAATGCGGGCCTGTTCGCGTACCCTGCCATAGGAGTTGACCGCGCCGCGGTCCGGCTTCCATGCCAGCGGTAACGGCAATTCTGCCAGATCCTGTACGGTAGCGATGCCCCGCTGTTTCAGTTCATTGATTTGGAGCTTTGAAATCCCAGCCACAAGGCAAAGGTGATCATCGTCCCGGCGGCGTTTGTCGCACTTTTCCCGCCAGCGGCAGATATTGCAATGTTCCTTGGGATCGGGATAAGTCTCTTCCGTCTCCTGATCTGAGAGCGCTTTCCGCAACGCGCGCTGCACCTTGCGAAAGTAGGCGGCATAGTCGGTAAAGCGATATTGCTGCGGTTCAAAGTCAGACCACGGTGCGACAACATACATATATTCAGGTGCGGTCCCCTGCGCTGCGGTCAGCAGGTCCGAATACAGGCAGAGCTGGAGAACGGTCCCCGCTTTTGTTTCACGCGCGAGCTTTGTATCGATCACCTCATAGGACCAATCGCCAATGGCGCTCGGCTTTTTGACTCGGCGCAGAATATCGGCCCGACCGCTCCAACCGTTGTGTGAGAGCGCGCCTTGCACAATTATGGCAGTGCCGAGCTTCATGGCCGCAAGCGTGTCTTTCACCGCATCGTCGGTGACATCAACGCCATCGATACGTACGACATCCAGACCGGCTTGCTCCAGATGCGTGACATAGTTCTGTTCATGAATGGAACCGCGCTCCCATAAAATCTGGAGCAGCGGGTCCCACACTTTCGGTCTTGCGAGCGCACCTTCGGCAACGGCGCAGTCAAGACCGGATAAATGCCGGCAGTTCAGATAGCCGACGAGGTCGGTAGCGCTGAGCTGGAAACTGGGGCCGGTCTTCTTCATCGGTGAAGCTTTTTGCCGCTAACTGGCAACTGTCTCAGCGACCGCTGTAATCGCGTCCTGCGCCTGCTGCGAGCGGATGGTCAACTGGCTCCGTTCGCTGGGGAAGGTGGTCTTGTCCTTCGGACGCCAAATAATGGAAGTGTCAATCTCGATCCTGAGGCTTCGCGCCAGCACGATGACGCTACGACATGCCGCATTGGATTCTTCCCCCTGCACGGAAATATTGATATCGGGCAGATAGCCGTATCCCTCATCTTCGTTCTTTCTATGCACGATATTGTCCGGGCAGACTTGGCGCAGCTTTTTGAAACTTCCGAACAGCTTCATCTCCCTCCGCTCAATGCACAACAGTTATGTTGCATCGCGATCACAGACCAAGTGCAGACCTTCGTCGGCCGCGGCCCGAGCGAGAGCCTTGTCAAGCGTTGCGAGCGCCGCCGCGTGTCTTTTCGCCAGTTCCAGATAGATGGCGTCGTAGAACGACAAACCGTGTTTATCGGCCAGGGCGAATGCGATGTCCATATCCGGTTCCATATCGGTACGAATGGGCAGGTCATACAAAGCGTTCAGTCGCTCCGCCGGTCCGTCTGCGGGAAATCGGCCTCGCCGGACTGCGACAAGGAGGCCGTTACGCAGTTCCAAATGCCATAGATGCGGAACCAGTGCTTCATCGTCTTCCAGGCGCACCAACGCCAAATCTGCCCTCGACGCCAGTTAGTTTGATGGTATGGACGCCCCCTTTTCGGCGTTGAGTGCGCCAGAATGGAGTTTGGTTTGAACTCCAGACAGAGGGAGCGTCCACGATGGATATTACAACAATCGGTTTTGATCTGGCAAAGACGGTGTTCCAGGTTCACGGTGCTGATGGTGAGGGGCGAGTGGTGCTGCGCCGGAAGTTGCGGCGCGGGAAGGTGCTGGCATTCTTCGCCGGATTGCCATCCTGTCTTGTCGGCATGGAGGCCTGCGCCTCTGCGCACTATTGGGCTCGGGAGCTGCAGGCACTCGGGCACAAAGTGCGGCTGATCCCGCCTCAATACGTACGTCCCTTCGTCAAGACGAACAAGAACGACGCGGCGGATGCGGAAGCGATCTGCGAGGCGGTGACGCGTCCGACGATGCGCTTTGCACCGGCGAAAAGCGCCGAGCAGCAATCGGTTCTGATGCTGCACCGGGCCCGTGAGTTGCTGGTCCGTCAACGCACCATGGTGATCAATGCGCTGCGCGGCCACTGTGCGGAGCTCGGACTGATCGTCGCTCAAGGGGCGTCGAGGGTGGAGGAACTGGTTGCCATCATCGAAGATCCGGGTGATGAGCGACTGCCCCCTCTGGCGCGCGAGGCGCTCGGCTCCCTGGTTGAGCAGCTCTGTTCTGCTCAGGCCCGGATCAAGCAGCTGGAGGCGACACTTATGGCATGGCACCGATCCAACCAGGCGAGCCGCCGGCTTGCGACGATCCCCGGCGTCGGTGTCATCACCGCGACGGCGCTGGTCGCGACGATCGGAGATGGCGCGCAGTTCCGCTCGGGCCGACAGCTCTCGGCCTGGCTCGGTCTGGTGCCCCGACAACACTCGAGTGGCGGCAAGGACAGGCTGGGGCGGATATCGAAGCGCGGGGATGGCTACATAAGGCGCTTGCTCGTGCATGGTGCGCGAAGCGTGCTGCGCTGGCGACGCGCCAAGCCGGGCACGCGTCCCGGCTGGAGCGACCAGCTCCTGGCGCGGCGGCCGACAAACGTCGTGCTGGTCGCCATGGCCAATAAGACAGCCCGCGTCGCCTGGGCACTGCTCAGATACGAGCGTATCTACCGACCGGCGCACGCCTGACCAGATGGGATAAGCGGGCGCCAACTTGCGAGGGTAACGACGATTTGATGGCGAAACAGGGCTCCACCCGAGATCGGCCAAACCCGAGGCATTGTCCGAGCATCAAGCTCGTTAGTCTGACTGGGCGCCGATCTCTCGGATTCCATCAGGGCCAGCGGTCAGTGTACCGCAGCGAAAAGGCCGGATACATGACTGCAAGCTCTACCGCCGTTTCAAATCGGTTTTCCCCTTGCAACACCGGGGGCGTCCATACATGACAATGCCGCCGACCGCTTTCTCCTGAGCTTCCAATTCCAACTCGCCAACAGCATCGCCGCGGATGTTCTTCCAAATTTCTAACGGCATGGGGGTTGAGCACCGCTTGATGTGTCAGAGTAGCCCGCAATGGGGCGAACGTCATCGGGACGCGTTCTACTAATGAACCACGCTCCAGAATGAACTTTTCCTGCCGTGCTCGCGGCGTAATCTAGCTTCGTAGGTATCATGCGCTTCATATGCCCCGAAATCCTCGATTGCCGAAGCAAGACTGGAACACTCCATGAGATGTCGTGCGGCATGCTTGTATCGGCTGGAGCGGCTATATGTCAGTGCGAAGTCGATCATGGCGCGAAGCACCAGCGTCGCGGCTAACGGATACTTGCCAGCCATCGCGTTGGCGGCCGTGGTCAATATCTCATAGTGATTGCCGTCTAAATCCGGCGCCTGCCGGATAGTGAACGCGGCCGCTCTGTCTAGGGCAGGCCACGATATGAAGAATGACAGCGCCTCGAGTGGGCTGTCGTAGTTCTGCGCATAATCGAGCGCCCGCTCCTCGGCTTCAAGATCGTCAAAGTCGGCCAAGCGCTTCAGATAGGCGCGCAGATGCGGGATCGACAACGATCGCTCGAAGCACGACCAGCGATCTGCCTGGGCCTCGTCGCCACGGCCGAGTGCGTCGAGCACATCGATCCGTGCGTCCTTCCACTCTAAAGTCGACCAGCCCCAGCTATCCTGTTTGTGCTCGGCAGCGTCGATCGTATGCAATGCTTCTTCGGGCCTGTCCGCAGCAAGCAGCCGCCGGGCGATTTGCGCGGCAATATTCGGTACCTTTCTCGTTTGCTCGTCATATTGGGCTATGAATGCGTCGACGTCGCCCTGGGCATCCGCGATCTCCGTCAGTGCAAGGTGTGACGTGCTGGTCCGGGACCGACCAGGTTCTTTGGACAGCGCGATCATCCGCTGTTTCAAGTGCTCCAGGCCTTTCTGCCCCAGGGCTGGTATCAGAACATGGATCAGGGAATCGTACTGGCCATAGCCGTTGTCGGCCAACGCGCGGAACGCATCGTCGGCGAGCATTTCCTGATCGGGCTTTGCTGCTTTCGCAATCTCGCCGAGGTCGTTTGCTGCGTCGTGGAAGAGGCCGATCACGGTTCCACTGCTGTCATCGCAACGCTCGAAGACAGAGCCGGCCAGTGCCATGAAACGCCACATCAGTTCCAGTCCCTCGGATGGATTGCGTTTGGCCACCTTGTCGACGATGGCGCAGCGTTGAATTTGCAAATCATCGACCAGAGCCCGTCGGTTCTGCCAGTCGACGAACTCGCGGGAGCGGGCGATCGTCGCCAGCCGCTTGCGGATTTCACCCGCAACGGCGGCGGGGCTCTCCTCGCCGGCCAGCTCCAGCCTGAGCCGACGTTTGGCCAAGGTGTTACCGGTGCTGATCTCGATCAACAGTTCGGCAAGCCGACGGGCGCCCAGCGCCTCGAGATTCTTCGCGTTCAGTGTCTTCTTCGAAGCCATCAGCTTAGCAATCCCGCCCTGGAATGACCCCCTGAACGGGGTCCAAGTTTATGCGGATAACTCAAGCTGCTGCCTTGAATCGCTTGAAGCGCAATGCAAGCCGGTCGCGATCGGGGCGATCCTTGTCTCGGTTCGGGAGGTGGATGGTTCCGCCGTTCAGCCGCTTGAGGGATTCCAGCATCGGGCCGTCCGTTTGGATCAGCAGCCGCCCGGACACGTGCAGTCGATAATCCGGGTCGATACCGATCAGATGCGTGTCGAAGGCGGCGTGATGGATTTTCGACAGGGGGATGCCGTTGGGCACCACGGGTTGGCCGAGCCGCATGTCCGTGTCGGCAACGATATGGGCGGCGTCCAGAAGCAGCGGCTCCGGCAGTCCCGACAATGCACAGCGGCCGTTGTAGGCGCTGATGACGGCCTCGCGAAACGATGCCTGATGTAGCCGCTGCTTGACGGCGCGTAGAGCGTAGCGGCGTTCCGGGGCGTTCTCGGGTGGTGCCAGGGAGGCTTGATCTGGCACACCAAACGCGACGCGCGCCTTTAACGCCGTAGCGTCCCACCCCGAAATGAACGCAGGCAGCATGGCCTGGTAGCGGCCAGGCGCGATGCCGAGGAAATAGATGATTGGAATCCTGTTCTCAAACGCTTCGCGAAGCCACCGATTATCAGCCGCATCGGGGTTCCCGCCCATAAAGGCGTAGTCGATCGTCTCGTCGCCCTCGAAAATCTGCCGATGCGCCTCGCGTTGGTCGTCGTACCAAACCTTGCCACCCGGCTTCGGGAAAACGGTATTGATGGAAAGCAGGAAGCGCATCTGCTTCGGCTTGAAGATGCCGCGCTGGGGTGTTGATCGGCGTCCAATTTTGACCCCCCTAGGTCGAGTAAAATCAACGGGTTAGAGTGCTTATCGGCGTCCAATCGACACGCCGATCAACACGAAGCCATGCCAAGGAGGGAATCCGACGTTGCGCTCACTGGATCGATTCTCGGCGTTCCCGGCTCATCGATTGCCCGCTGCGTGCACCGGCGCAGGCCTCCACATCGCTAGCAACCGTCCCAACCGTCTCGCCGTTGGGCATTCCATCTCCGCCCCCTAGCGTTCCAAGGCAATGCGAAGTCGCCTCGCGCGGTCTCTGAACGCTTCCTCTCCACCCTCCAGGATGTCGCACACTACCTTGCGGATTTCCGCCTCGTCCAGGCCCCCGCTCCTGTAGGTGATGGCCGGAAGACCCTCCGCCGACTGCGGTCCCACATGTGCCACAATAATTTGGTCCGCGTCGGTGTTCACCACGAGGTTCGCGTTATGCGTAACCATGATGACCTGCCGCTTCTTCTTGGCCTCCTCGAACAACGGCACCAGCTCGTCGAAAATGGACTTCGGATCGAGATTCTCTTCGGGTTGGTCGATAATCAACGGTCGGTCATCGGCATCGTCGAGCGCAAGATAGAGAAGCACCAGAACTATTCCCCGCGTGCCAGGTGATAGCTTTTGTATCTCGATTCCGTCGTACTTGATGCCATACTCGAGTGAAATATGGCTTGTACTGTATAGCCATTGCGCGAAACGCCTCGACCACGGTCGGTAGTTCAACCGGTCCGTGCGCGGATACGGAGCCTTTTCAAGAAGCGCTTCCTGATGCTTGTCCTGAAATGCGTTCATGGCCTTAGAAACCGCCGCAGAATCGCCCTCCCGCCAAGTGTCCCGGAGCATCCGGTTCGCTTCCTTCTCGAGTGAGCCTATGCCCTTGAACGGGCCTCCCCTTAGGTCAAACAGCTCATCTTCGCCCTGCTTTGCCCACGTGCTCACGTTAGTCACCCTGGAGACGGAGAACGATAGCTTCCCCAGCGTACCTCCGGCTTCCCGCAGACGCCGGATCAGCGGCCCGTACAACTCGTTGAGCACGCGTTCTTCCGCAAGCAGGGCATCGAAGACGCGAATGTAACCGTCCGCCCGATCCGCAACGAGGCTCCTCGCCCTGTCATGCGCTCCCTTGCAATCTGCGAGCCTTTCTTTCAAACCCGCAAGCGCATTCCCTTCTTCGACGATCCGTTTGGAGACGGCAGCGACCTTGCGCGCGCTCTCCCTGTCCGCTGCGACCAGTTTCTCCATCCTCTCGATCTCTGCTTCGAGTACGGCAAGCGGGGTCCTCGCAAGATCGGCCCCCTTGGCCAGGAATGCCCCGCTGGCATCCACCGCCACAGAGGGCTTCTCCCCTTTCCACGCCTTCGTGCTCCTCTCCACCTCCATGGACTTCGCCGCCACGACCCCGTCGACGTCACCCACGTATTCGAGGAGAAAACGCCCCCACTCGCCCTCATCGAGGGCAAGGTTTTTGTAGCTCTCCCTCATGGCCCGCAGCGCCTCGGGCGCCCGGTTCTGTCTCAGGTCCCTGATTTCGTTCCTGACCCCGACGATGGACGCCCTTCGATTGCCGAGCTTCCTGAGCTGGCCGCGTACCCGTTCGGCAGCGGCGATCAGTTCCTGGAGCTGCTCGCCCGTCTTCTTCGCATCCTTGGGCAACAGGGCCTTGCGATCCTTCTCGTAGCGTGCGATCAGCTTCTCCTTCGCGGCGATCTTTGCCTCCAGCGGCTTGACCTCACGCCTCTTCTCCATCTCGACCCCGATCTGGTCGGAAACGTTCGCCAGTGCCGCCTCTTCCCGGGCCCGCGCATCGCGATGGCCTTCCGCCCGCAGTTCAAGGAGCTCGCCGAAGTCGACCGCCCCGTCGCGTTCGAGTGACGGGTGCGCTTCGAAGATGACCCGTTCGATTTCCGCGATCAGCGTGGGCATGCCCTCTATGGAGCAGAGATCCTCGACGAATTGCTGCGACAGATACCTGACACGGGGATAGGAGTCCGCTGAACGATCCACGGGTGCATCAAGCGGCTGCGCTTGCGATACCTCGCCACTCGACCACCTCACAACGACATGCGATCCCGACAGGTGTTCCCTCGCCCGCGCAAGAAAGGACGGATTCTCTTCCGACTCCATGTATGAGCTGCAACCGGCCGCAATCATATCCACAAGCGCGGTCTTGCCCGATCCCCGCCCACCGATGACCGCCGTTAAGCCCGCATTCAGCTCCACAACGGGTGTCATGACCCACGACGCGCTTTTCACACGCACCTCGTCGATGATTTGGGAACTCGCTGTCCATGATGGCGGGGCCGAACCGACGTAGGCACGTTCAGGCACGCGACACGCGTGGCGCAGCGTATCGAAGGACGCACGCCCCTTTATCCAGCAAGACCGGTCTTCCGCGGGCTTACCGACGCGCTCTAGACCATGCGCATCGCTGCCCCAAAGGCACGGCTTCGGGCGCGATATCTCTCCCGAAGCTCGGCCACGCTCGCCGCCCCGTTCCCAAGCCAGAAATCCCTCTGCTTCGAACTTGAGGCAAAGATAGCGTGCGCGGCCTTTTCGATTTCTTCTCGCAGTGTCGTGTCCGCCGCGTCCCTCACCCCCGAAGTGCCATCCGCGTTTCCGGCGACCGCGATAATGATATTCTCCTGTGCCCAGTCGATGCTGCGGTACATGTCGAGCAGATTGTCAAGCGATACCTTGAACTGCGTGACGCCATGTTTCAGCGCAGCTTCTTCGCTTATATCGCCACCGTGCGCGCGCCTCCCCAGCCTCCCCAGCTCGGAGGGTGTACATGCGAACTTGTCGTCAAAAGCAGAGAACCAGAGCCGACCAAGAAATCGGTTCAATTCGTCCACATGATTCGGATCCTCCGGACTGACAAGCAGGTGAATGTTGACAAATTTTCCCTTGACGGTCCCGGTGTTGAGTCGCAGTTCGATGTTGGGAAAGAGCAAGTCGCATTCTTTCAGCCGACCCTTTTCTTTCTCCTCACACATGCGCTCGTAGGATCTCGTGATGCAATAATCCGTGACCCCGATCGCCTGAAGCGCAGGCGATGCGGCTTCGACGGCATCGAGGTACAACTCCCAGCCATTTTCCTTGGGGAAGTTGTCCGCCAACACCGTCCCCGGCGCATGGATGTGCGGCTCCCATCTACGCCAGACCGAGCCGCGACCCCCAGCTTTCAACACGCTTTCGGACATGCATCAAACACCGGTGTGAATGACCTTCTTCACTAGTTACACCTCGCCATGATTGCCCGCAACGGGTCGCCAGCGAATCGCCATACCAACGGTGCTGTCACGGTAACTGGCTGGTGTCAGCTGCGGGTGGCGAGTAGCTTCCTGTTATGAACAAGATCAGCTACCGCCGACATCGGTTTCCTGCAGAGATAATCCAGCGCGCCGTCTGGCTGTGTTTCCGGTTTCCGCTCAGTTACCGCGATGTGGAGGATCTGCTCGCTGAACGTGGTGTCGATGTTTCTTACGAGACGATACGGCGCTGGTCTTTAAATTTTGGGCAGGCCTATGCCCGAAAACTGAGACAATCACGCCCTCGACCAGACGACCGGTGGCACCTTGATGAGGTGTTTTCCTCCATCAACGGAAAACGGATGTATCTATGGCGGGCGGTGGACAGCGAGGGTGAGGTGCTGGATATCTTGGTTCAGTCCCGGAGGAACAAGAAAGCAGCACTCAAGCTAATGCGCAAACTGCTCAAGAAGCAGGGGTATGCGCCGAATAAGGTGGTGACCGATAAACTGCCATCTTACGGGGCAGCATTGCGTGATCTCAACATGACGGGGAAACACGTTACCGGCGGACGGAGCAATAATCGGGCGGAGAATTCGCACCTGCCGGTTCGACAACGAGAACGCAGGATGCAGGGCTTCAAGTCATCAGGATCGGCGCAAAGGTTTCTCTCCACCCACGCCGCCATCTGCAACACCTTCAATGTCCAACGTCATCTGATCACTCGCAAGACAATGCGCCAATTCCGCGGTGACGCGATGAACACGTGGCGGACCGTGACCGCTGCTGCTTGAGCCGCTCAGTTCAGACGTTCAACTGCGACCTGCCTTCGTTAAGTTGACAGCACCATTGTCAGAGCTTTGAGCTCGTTAATCTGACTGGGCGTCGATCTTTCGGATTCCATCAGGGCCAGCGGTCAGCGTACCGCAGCGAAAAGGCCGGATACATGACTGCAAGCTCTACCGCCGTTTTAAGTCAGTTTCTCCCTTGCAACACCGGGGGCGTCCATACATGACAATGCCCCTGTCTGTACGATCCCGAGATCAACCGCACCTATGGCGGCATGGCGGTCCATTACGACACCGCGATCGTGCCGGCACGGCCGCGCAAACCGCGGGACAAAGCGAAAGTGGAAGTCAGCGTCCAGATCGTCGAGCGCTGGGTTCTGGCCCGCCTGCGCAATCGCCGTTTCTTCAGCCTCGCCGAACTGAACCAGGCCATCCATGAACGGCTGGAAGACCTGAACGGGCGGGAGACAAAGCATCTGGGCGCGTCCCGCCGGAAATTGTTCGAAGCACTCGACCGACCGGCGCTCAAGCCGTTGCCTGCCCAACCCTATCAATACGCCGAATGGAAGCAGCGCCGCGCCGGCCTCGACTACCATGTCGAGATCGCCAAGCATTACTATTCGGTTCCCCATACCCTGGCCAAACAGAAGCTCTGGGCCCGGATCACCGAGCGCACCGTCGAGATCTTCCATAAAGGCAAGCGTGTGGCCGCCCACATGCGCGGATCCGGCAATCGACGCCACACCACCATCGCCGAACACATGCCCAGTGCGCACCGGCGTTATGCCGGTTGGACACCGGCGCGCATCCGAAGCCGGGCCACGGCGGTGGGAGCCAATACCGAGATCCTGGTCGATGTCATCATGCGCAACCGGCCGCACCCCGAACAGGGCTTCCGCTCCTGTATCGGCATCCTTCGCCTCGCCAAGACCTACGGATCGGAACGGCTGGAGGCCGCCTGCGAACGAGCCCTGGAGATCGACGCCACCTCCTATTCTTCCGTCGCCTCCATCCTCAAGAACAAACTCGAGCGCCGCGCACCGCGACAGGCCACGGACGGGCCGACGATCGATCACCCCAATATCCGCGGCCCGCAATACTTTCACTGAGGAGACATCATGCTGCACCATCCCACCCTCGACCAACTCAGGCATCTCAAGCTGCACGGCATGGCGCGCGCCTTCGCCGAATTAGGTGACAACGCCCAGGCCGGCGAACTCGACCATGCTCAATGGCTGGCCCTGCTGCTCGACCGAGAAGAGGCCGAACGCAACGACCGGCGATTGACCTACAGGCTTCGCAACGCACGCCTGCGCCATCCGGACGCCTGCATCGAGGATGTCGATTACCGCGCCCCCCGGCGCCTCGATAAAGCCCTGTTCCAGCAACTGACCAGAGGCCAATGGATCACAAGAAAACAAAACCTGATCATCACCGGCCCCTGCGGCGTCGGTAAATCATGGCTCGCCTGCGCGCTTGGCCAGAAGGCCTGCCGCGACGACTTCTCCGTCCTCTACAAGCGCATCCCAAGGATGTTCGCCGAACTGGAAATGGGGCGCGCCGACGGCCGCTACCCCGGCCTGTTCCGGGCCCTCACCAGAGCCAATCTTCTGATCCTCGACGATTGGGGCCCCGACCGCCTCAATCCCGATCAGCGACGCGATCTCATGGAAATCGTCGAGGACCGATACAACAACGCCGCCATCCTGGTCACCAGCCAGCTGCCGTTGGCGAAGTGGCACGACGTCATCGGCGAACCCACCTTCGCCGACGCCATCCTCGACCGCATCGTCCACAATGCCCATCGGATCGACCTCGTCGGGCCCTCCATGCGAAAGGCCATCGCCGAAAATATCAACGCCAACGCGATTGACCATACAGAACAAAAATGACATCAAAGGAACACCCAACGGCGACGATCACGACGCCCAATTCGACCCCCGGCCAAAGTGGCCGTTTTGGATCGAAACGGGTGGCCGCTTTCCGTCGGAATCAGTGGCCACTTTCATCGGAATGCGCATCCGTCACGCCCGTCGACAGGGCTTCTCGCCGCAATCCCTCCTGGATTGCACAGGGAGAGCATGGTTTGATGGGTCAGGTCGTGGGTCCTTGGACGTGGACGGCATCGTTGATTGTCCATCACAGGTCACTTGACAATCGTCATTGCCGGTGCCACATTGTTTTCACCGTTCCGACTATCCTTTAAATGGAACGGCCTACTAAGGGTCCCTGCGGGGGCCCTTTACTTTTTCCGATTCAGTGAGGCCAGCAGGATCTTCGTGTCTGAGGCGGGAACCCTTCAATGGACAGAGTAGCGGTCTTTGTCGACGCGGGCTACGTCTTCGCGCAGGGCTCCAAGGAGCTGTGCGGCGCCAAGCTGACCCGTAGGTACATCGATCTCGATCACGATGTCCTGATCTCTACGCTTAAGGTGTTTGCGGAGAAATTGTGCGATCTCCCCCTCCTGCGGATCTACTGGTACGACGGTACATCTCAAGGCCCGAGCTCCCAGCACATCACTCTCGCTGACCAAGCCAATATCAAGGTTCGTCTCGGGTTCGTCAATCCGAGAGGAGAACAAAAGGGTGTCGACTCCCTCGTCGTCACGGACATGCTTACGTTGGCTCGAAACCGGGCGATGGCGGAGTGCATTCTTCTGTCCGGCGATGAGGATCTCAGAGTCGGCGTGCAGCAAGCTCAGGAATACGGGGTACGAGTGCATCTCCTCGGGATTCGACCGGCCCGAGGGAGCCAATCGAACTTTCTTCTTCAGGAAGCCGACTCGACGCATGAGTGGACCGCCGACGATCTTGCTCCATTCCTCAGTTGCAGGCCGGTGAGTGCTGCTTCTGCTGCGCAATCGGAGGGAGAGTCGGCGGTGTTGGGGTCCGATAGGGACTCGTTGGACATCTTGTCTTCCGGTTCCCGTCTGCAATCGATCGCACGGCAGATCGCTAGCGACGTCACGCCGACCGAAACTGGTGCTCTGGTGGAGCACATTCGACTCACCGGTCAGCGTCCGCCCCAGATTGACGGAAGACTGTTGGCGAAGTCGCGGGTTGCGCTTGGCCATGACTTGAACACTTCGGAAAAGGCTGAAGTCCGAGCCGCCTTTCTGGAGTTTCTGGAGGAATGCATGGTCGGTGCTGAGGGACGATCCGACGACTCAAGCTGACTGGTGGACCCTGGTGACGAAAGTGGAGACGTCCTGCGATAGGATTTTGATCGCAGGAGGTGCAAATGTCGAAGCAGAATGGGAACAAGGGCCGGCGGTTTGATCGGGCCTTCAAGGAAGAAGCCGTCCGTCTTTTACAGACGAGCGGGCGCAGGCAGCGGCAGATAGCAGGAGATCTTGGGATCAGCGTCAGCGCGCTCGGCCGCTGGGTCGCAGAATTGCGTGCGGAGGATTTGCTTTCCGGTCCGCATGAGGATGCAGCGAAGGAGATTACCCGCCTACGCCGAGAGCGTGATCTGGCCCGTCAGGAACGTGATCTGATAAAAAAAGCGCTGGCCTTCTTCGCCAGGGAAAGTCGATGAGGTTCCGGTTCATCGACGCGGAGAGGGCCGGGTTGGCGATGCCGATATTCCGCCTGTGCAGACTGCTGCAGGTCAGCGTCTCAGGCTTCTACGCTTGGCGCAATCGCGGCCCAAGCCAGCGACAGCTCGATGACATGGTTCTACTCGCCCATGTCCGGGCAGCCTTTACGGCGCAGCCGCGAGAGCTACGGTGCAGAGCGGGTCCATCACGAGCTTGCCGAGAATGGGATCGAGGTTGGACGCCATAGGGTGGCTCGGCATTGTCACGTTAACAGCGTGGCTTCGGCACGGCCGGTGCTTTAGCGTCTCTGGATGTGCAAGATATCCTACCGTCGTCACCGCTTTCCACCGGTCATTATCCAGCATGCCGTCTGGCTCTATTGCCGTTTCACGCTGAGCTATCGGGACGTTGAGGACCTGCTTGCCGAGCGTGGTCTCGACATCTCGTATGAGACAGTTCGAAGATGGGTCTTGAAATTCGGTCGGGCCTATGCGCGGCGGATTCAACGTCGGCGGCCACGACCGACCGAACGCTGGCACCTGGACGAGATGGTCGTCGTAATTCGAGGGAGGCAGTTCTATCTCTGGCGTGCCGTGGACAGTGAGGGCGAAGTCCTGGATTTCCTGGTTCAATCCCGCAGGAACGCTCGGGCGGCAATTCGGCTGATGCGGAAACTCTTGAAGAAGCAGGGCTTCGCGCCGGCGACGATTGTAACCGATAAACTCCGCTCCTACGGCGCCGCGATCCGTTTGCTTGCCCTCTCGGCTCAGCATGAGCAAGGCCTGCGAAAGAACAATCGGGCAGAAAATTCACATCAGCCGGTGCGACGACGAGAGCGAAAGATGCAGCGGTTCAAATCGCCCGCGTCCGCGCAGCGGTTCCTCGCCGTCCATGCGACCGTCTACAACCTCTTCAACGTCCAACGCCATCTGGTCTCCCGCCGAACACTCCGCCAATTCCGCGGCGACGCGATGAGACAGTGGCGGCAAGTGACGACCGTTGCATAATCTCCGGCGTCGGCGCCCACAAGCTGGCCAAATGGCGGTTAACGTGACAACGCCGTTTCGATCGCTGGCGCGAAGCTCGGATGTCGCGATCCGGATGATGACAAGCTGCTCGAGACGGCGCTGATGGGAGAAGCGGATTGTCTGGTTACGGGCGATCGGGACCTTCTGGAGATGTCTCCGTTTAACGATATTCCGATTTTGACACCGGCGGGTTTCTTGGATTTTCGGATCGGGGGATAAAGGCCATTCCGATCTGCGGGGTCTCGGATGCTGCACTATTCCGCGGCATCGAGGTCTCGGTCGATGCTGTCTCCGATGCGGGCGGCGGATGCCTTGACGGTGTCGCGGGCGAGATGGGCGTAGCGGGCAGTCGTCTGGACCTGCGTGTGCCCCAGCAATTTGCCGATCATGGGCAAGCCCTCGCCGAGTGCCAACGCGCGGGAAGCGAACGAATGACGGAGGTCGTGAATGCGCACGCCGTCGAGTCCCGCGCGTCCCCGGATACGCCGCCAGGGGTGCTGCAGGTCGGTGAGGTGCCAGCCCTGTTTGCGGCCCGCGATCACCCACGGATTGTCCTCATCACGGGGCAGGGAGGTCAGCAACCGAACGGCGGAGGGCGCCAGCGGAACCGCTCGCCCGCCAGTCTTGCTGTCGGGGAGCCGAAGCTCGCCCGCGTCGAGATCGACATGCTCCCAGCGCAGCTTCTGGATCTCCGACAGCCGGCAGCCGGTCAGCATCAGGAGACGGATCGCGGCTACCGCCGAGTGGGTCTCCGAGCCGTCCGCCAGAATCTCGTCAAGAACCCGGCCGAGCCGGGTGAACTCCTCCGCGTTCAAGAAGCGCTCGCGCTTCTCCTCCTTGTAGCGCTTGACGTGCAGGCAGGGGTTTGAGCCGTCCGGGCGCAGGCCCCACAGTTCAGCCAAGTTAAACATCTTTGAAAGCACGCCCAAGGTCCGGTTGGCCTGGTAGGGCGTCTCCCGCATGCCATGGTGCAGTTCGGCGATGTCGCTCCGCTGGATCTCCGTCACCTTGCGGGTTCCGATCCTGGGGTCGATGAAGAACTTCACCGAACGGCGGTACTCGTAGGCCGTGCTCGGCTTGCAATGAACCGGGACGTACTCTTCCAGAAAGCGCTTGCCGAGAACCTTCATTGTTGCTGCCTTGCGGCCTTTGTCCCGAAGGGCCGCCGGGTCCTTACCGCCTTTGGCCTCCGAGATCAGCGCCATGGCACGCCGCCGTGCGGTCTCCGGCGTAACAGCCCCATGGCGGCCCAGGGTCATTCGGCGCAGCCGCCCGTTGGCGCGGAACTGGACGACGTAATACTTGCGTCCCGAGGCGCGGACACGCAGGCCGAAACCGGGGAGATCGTCGTCCCAATAGAACTTGTCCGATCCGTCGCCGGTGATTCTGTCGACGGTTCGCTTGGTGATCTTGATCTGAGCGGGCATGGCGGGTAATCGTTCGGTTATCGGGGGATGGTGCAGAGATTGGGACTGCCATCATCAGCACCACCACATGTAGTTATTAGGGACTGGTAACGCGATTCGACTTGCGCTACGTTCTGCGCATGGCGAGTCGCGACGAGGACTTTGGGACAGACCTGACGCTGACCGAGGGGGACGACGGGATCTGGTCGCCCTCCGGGTCGACGCCGGCATGCGAGCCTCGCGACTGGCGGTCCCTGTACGAGCAGGAGCACACCCGCGCGGAGCGCGAGCGGTCGCGGGCGGAGGCGGCCGAAGCGCGCGCGGAAGAGCTGCGCCGGACGGAGGTGGACGCTCGTTCGCGAGCGGGTTCGCTGAAGTGGCAACTCGACACATCCCGGAACAAGCTCAAGGCGGCCGTCGAGGAGACGAAGGAGGTTCGCCGCACGGCCAAGGACGCGCTCCAGTTGCAAGCGGAGGTCGCGTGTCTGACGAAGTTGCTTGCCGATGCCGGTGTCGACTCGGGCAAGCGCGGCTCCGCTGCCTCGCTGCGCAAGGACGTCGCCCGACTGGGCGAGGAGAACGCCCGGCTGTGGGCAGAGGCGGTACGGACGGCAAAGGATCGCAAGGACACGATCAAGTCGTTGCGCCAGGAGATCGCCAAGCTGCGCAGAGCAGTGCAGGCGGCCCAAGCCTACAAGGACACTATCGCGTCGTTGCGCGAGGAGAACGCCCGGCTGCGCAAGGAAGTGGCGCCGCTTCGCAAGGCGACGGAGACGGTAGAGACCCGCGACAACACGATCGCGTCGCTGCTTGAGGATAGTGCCCGGCTGCAGGTTGAGGTGCGCGAATTGAAGGGCCAGGCGCGCACGGCCATCTCGCTGGGCAAGGAAGCCGAAGATCTCCGCTGGTCGCTGCGAAGAGCCCATACCCATAACGACAAGCTCAAGGCGCGCCACCGCGACGAGATCGAATGGTTGAACAAGGAGATCGCTCGCGAGCGCGCGGCACGTGGCGGGGCGTGGCAGCACTGGCAGGACATCATCGCGCCGCTGAGCAGACGGGTCGGTCAACTGCGCGCGGCGACCGTGCGGGCCAAAGACCTGATCGCGTCGCTGCGCGAACGCAACGCCCGGCTGCACACCGAGACGCGGGAGTTGAAGGCCGAGAGGACCGAACTCGCGTCTCGCGTCGAGACGTTGGAAGCGACGGTTGCCGACCTTCGCGCGACCAGGACCGTGCTGTCGAAGGCGCTGTTCGGCAGCAAGAGCGAGCAGCAGAAGAAGCCGGCCTCCGGTCGCCAGCGTGGCCAGCAGCCCGGCGCCGCCGGCCATGGTCGCACCCAACGGCCCGCGCTGGAGGACAGGACGGAGGAGCACAACCCTCCAACCGATTCGTGCGCTTGCGCCGGTTGCGGAAAGCCCTATGTCGCCAACGGCGCCCATTGCACGACCATCGCCGAGATCGATGTCCAGGCTCACACGCGCCGAATCGTCCGTCCCCGCTGGCGCCGGGCGTGCGACTGTGCGTCGTCGCCCCGGGACGTGTCGGCGCCCGCACCAGCGCGCCTGTTCGCCAACACGCCCTACGGGGTGAGCGTCTGGGCGCGCTTCCTCTTCGAGCGCTACGCCTGCCTGCGGCCCCTGCACCGGGTCGCGGCATGGCTGTCGGACCAGGGGCTGCCGATCTCGGCCGGAACCCTGGGCGATAGCGTGCATCGCTTCGCGCCGCTGTTCGAGCCAGTGACGCAGGCAATCATTGCACACCAGAACGAAGCCGCGGTGCGCCATGGCGACGAGACCGGATGGCGCATCCAGTCGCTGAGCGAGGCGGGCCGCTCGAGCCGTGCCTGGCTTTGGACCTCGGTCAGCCAGGACGCGGTCTACTTCCACATCGACCCCTCGCGCAGCGCCGAAGTCGCGAAGACTTTGTTCGGCGCCGCCAATTGCATTCTGTTTCTGGTCTGCGACCGTCACAGCGCTTACAAGAAGCTGGCTCGCCAACTTGACGGCGCGGTGGTGCTCGCCTGGTGCTGGGTGCATCAGCGCCGCGACTTCATCGAGTGCGCGGCCGGCCATGTGCGCTTCACGCGCTGGTGTCAGGGATGGATCGAGCGGATCGCCGCGATCTACCGGCTGAACGAAGAGCGGCTGGCTCATTACGACCTCCGTCGCGAGCGCCAGACACCGGCGTTCGCGCAAGCGCAGCGCACGTTGGAAGTGGAGGTCGATCGCCTGTTCGCATACGCCGAACAGGAGCTGGCCGGCCTGACGGCCGGGGCGCGCAGGGCCAAGCCGCTACGCTCGCTGCTGCACCACCGCAAGGGGCTGAGCGTCTTCGTCGACCGCCCTTCGGTTCCCATGGACAACAACGCGGCCGAGCGCGCCCTCAGAGGGCCGGTCATCGGAAGACGCCTGTCCTTTGGCTCCGACAGCGAGACCGGCGCCCTGGTCACGGCGCGGATGTATTCCATCGTCGGCACTCTCAAGATGAACGGCATCGACGTCCGGCGCTGGCTGGAGGCATGGCTGGGAGCGTGCGCGGAGAATGCCGGCCACCCACCGGACAACCTGTCGCCGTGGTTGCCATGGTCAATGACCGAGGAACGCAAGCGCGCCCTGATCGCGCCGGAATGACCGGCGAGGTCGAGTGCCGCTATTACGGGCGCGACTTCACCGCCGGGGAAATGGCGCTGCTGCGCGCGCTGATTGCCGCCGACCCGCCGCCCAACCGCCATGCCCTGTCGAGGGAGTTCTGCCGGCGCATCGGTTGGTTCAAGCCTGACGGCGGGCTCAAGGACATGATGGCCAGGGTGACCATGCTGGCCATGTACAAGGATGGACTGATCGTCCTGCCGCCGCCGAAGTGGCCGCGACCTTCGGCCCGGTCCATGACTTTCGGACCGGACACCGAGCCGCCGCTGTTCCCGGCGCCGACAACGCTGGACGAGATCCGTCCGCTCAGCCTGCGGCCCGTCGTGCGCTACACCCGCGAGGGCAAGCGGTGGAACGAGTTCATCGCCCGCTACCACTATCTCGGCTACAAGACCCTGGTCGGCGCCCAGATGCGCTATGCCGTCTACGACCGCGACGGCTGGCCGCTCGCCATGCTCGGCTTCAGCACCGCGGCACGCAAGCTGGCGCCCCGCGACCGCTTCATCGGATGGACGCCGCAACTGCGCGAGAAGAACCTCCCCCTCGTGGTCGACAACCCGAGATTCCTCATCCTGCCCTGGATCACGATCCCCAACCTGGGCTCGCACATCCTCTCGCTCGTGCGCCGGCAACTGCCCCACGACTGGACCGAGCGCTACAACATCACGCCCGTGCTCATCGAGACCTTCGTCGAGACCCCGCGCTTCACCGGCGCGCTCTACAAGGCGTCGGGCTGGACCCACGTCGGAACCACCCAGGGACGCGGGCGATACGACCGCCACACCAGGCGTGCCCAACCGAAGAAGAACATCTGGCTGCGGCCCCTCCGCAAGGACTGGAAGCGAACTCTGAGCCGGTGAGATCATGGGTTCCTCATCCCCTGGCGACCGAACGGATTCCTGAGAACGGAAGGATTACGTCCGGCAATGGGAAGCACCATATCATACTGGGAATCACATGGGAATCATCAGGATTACAAACTCTGCGCATCCGTGCGCACGATTGTCATGGTAATCGGCACTTGCACCGTCCACAAACCCCTTGTAAAATAGCCAATTATCACACCTCAGCGCATCCCTGCGCACGCATGACTGCAATTGTCGTCTTCACTCTTACGCAAACTCATAACCTGAAGGTCGTAGGTTCGAATCCTACCCCCGCAACCAACCAAAACCCCCGAAAACACTAGTGTTTTCGGGGGTTTCTTTTATCTGCGGCAAAACCTGATATTGTCAACCGTAAGCGTTCCGAAAGCGGATTCATTATAAATTCGGACATCTTCTGTTATTAGGCGTGCGTATTCCCGGATATCTCACGAGCGTTTTTTAGGCGTTGGATTTGCGCTCCGTTGGGCTGATCTGAGTGCCCGCGGGCCGGGGTTGTTTTTTTGGCGGGATAGAGTGGGCGGGATGGTGTGGCTGGGTCCGGGAATGATAGATTTTCGTTGATTTCGGGCATGAGGAGAGTTTCGCCTCCGGGAGGCGCCGTGCCTTTATCTCGATTGCCGCCGATGAGTTGGGATTATGGGGGCGCCAGAGCGGCGTGTGCCGTAAAGAACAGGGTTTTGTTGGGACAAGCGTCGGGTAGGGAGAGTTTGATGCGCCGTACGGAGTTGACGACCCTGGCGCCGATCTTGAGCAGCTTGAGACGGATGGTTGAGGGAGCGGCGTTGGCCAGGGCGGTGTTTTTCAAGGCGACGCGGCGGATACCGTCGATGAGGACGTAGGCGAAGGCGGCGAAGATCAGGCGCAATTGGTTGGCCTTGTAGGTGTGCGCGCTCATGCGGTTGGCGAACAGGTCGAGCTGGCAGTCCTTGATGCGGTTTTCCATGTCGCCGCGCGGGCAGTAGATGTCTTCGTAGAGTTCCCCGGGCGGGACTTGATGGCGGTCGAGGGAGGTGACGAGGAAGCGGCAGCGCTGTTGGTGTCCGGGCCTGTGCTCGACCTTGGCGATGACGCGCCGGGGCCGGGCCCAGGATCCGGACTTGGTCATGTGGTGGAAATCGCCGTAGGCGCGGACCGGCTGGCCGGTTTCGATCATGGCCATGGCGGCCTTGCCGCGGGTCCGGCGGGTTTTCTTGAGCAGGACCTCGTTGCGCGCCAGGCCGAAGACGTAGTCCACGGCGTTGCCCTCGCACCAGCGCATCAGGTTCTCGCGTGCGAAGCCGCTGTCCGCGCGCACCAGGATGTCGACGTTGGGCCAGCGCTCGCGGATCATCCGGACGATGCGGCGGATCTGGTTGCGCGCGCCCCTGGCGCCGTCGATGTTGGCCGGCCGGAGCTGGGCGAGCAGGAGATGGCGGCCGCAGAAGACATAGAGCGGCAGGAAGCAGCGGTGTTCGTAATAGCCGTGGAAGAAGGCGTTCTCCTGGCGCCCGTGGGTTTCCACGTCGGTGGCGTCGATATCGAGGGTGATGCGCGCGGGCGGTGTCTGGTGGGCGTCGAGAAACAGGGTGACGAACAGGTTGGAAAGCTTCTTGAGGTTGGCGGAGATCTGATGGTATCGGCGATCGCCGGTATTCCAGGCGTGCTCGACGCGGTTCAGCGTCGACTTGCCGGCCAGTGCTGGCGGAGCCTTGCCGCCGGCCGGGACCGGTTCGCCGTCACAGCCGGCGAGGAGCTTGCACGCCGGGTCGTGGCGCAAGGCGTCGTGATCGTTGATGTCTTCGTAACCCAGGGCGATGCCCGCGACCCGCTGGGCCAGGAGAGCGGGGAGCGTGTGGACCGCCCTGGCGGGGTCGCGCCGGTCGGTGAAGCAGGCCGCCATGCGTTCGAACAGGCGTATCCGGTGCGCCCGCTCGCGCAACAGCAGGACGCCGGCGTCGGTGGTGATCTCGCCGCCGTCGAAGGCGGCGAACACCACCCGTTTGCCGAAATCCGAAAAGCGCATCCGTTCCTCCTCGCCGATCGTTGCTCAGGCACCGTATATTGCGGCTTTGCCGGTCCTGCCGCGAGCCCCGTTGACGGCCTCGCGGCGTCTTCTGTTATCCTGCTGGGGTTGCCCGTCGATTGTCCGAGGATGCCGTGCCGGTCAGCAAGAACCGCCATAAGAACAAGAAGAATGCGTCCGCGGGGCGCGGGCAAAAGGCCGCCGCGCCGCCCTTGCCGCCGGTGCCCGACCGGCGCGCCATGGAGAGGACGATGGCCAAGCTCGCTGGTGGGATGTCGCCGGACGGTCCCGCCGGCGGGGAAGAGGAGGCGTTGGCGCGCGCCCGGGATCTCATCTATGACGCCTGGGAGGCGGAGACGCCGGGCAAGCGTATCGGGCTGGCCAAAAGGGCGCTGGAGATCTCCGATCTCTGCGCCGACGCCCATGTTCTGCTGGCCGAGGAGGAGGCGAAGACCCTCGCCGAGGCGCGGCGCCATTACCAGGCCGGCGTCGCTGCCGGGGAATGGGCGCTTGGGCGGCAAGCCTTCGAGCGCGATGCCGGCCACTTCTGGGTCATCCTGGAGACCCGCCCCTACATGCGCGCCCGCGCCGGTCTCGCCGAATGCCTGTGGCAGGAGGGCGAGCGCACGGCTGCGATCGATCATTACCGGGAGATGCTACGCCTCAACCCGAATGACAATCAGGGCCTGCGCCACGGCCTGGCGTCGTGGCTGCTCGCCGCCGGCGATCACGGCGCCCTGGAGGAACTGCTCGCCACTTACGATGACGATGTCTTCGCGGACTGGGCCTACGCCAGGACCCTGCTGGCCTTGCGCAAGGGCGACGAGAGCGGGGCGCACGCCGCCTTGGCGGCCGCCTGGAAGTGCAACCCTCACGTCCCCGCCCTGTTGACCGGCGCCACGCCGGTCCCCGAATACCCGGAGGATCACTACACGCTGGGCTCACACGAAGAAGCCGTCGTCTATGTGCTGCAAAACAGGGAGAACTGGTCGGCGACGCCGGGCGCCTTGCGATGGCTCGCCAAAGCCGTGCAAACCCTCCCGCCGCCGGACAGGAAACGGCGCTGATCCGAAAAACACCGTGTATTTTTAACGGTCCCTGAAAATCCCTCTAAACGCCTGGTTCCAATAGATATTCAGAATCCGGGTAACTCTCAGGTGAGAAATCCGGGGTATTCGACGCCGATCGGCGTCCTAACCGGTAAATGTTCCGTCAGCCCGTGACGGGGGCGTCACCGGCATCATGATTCACGTCATGATGAATGCCGACAAGGGGGCTGGTAACACGGAACGCCACGCGCTATCGTCGAGCGCATGGCGGTTCGCGACGAGGACTTTGGATCAGGCCTGACGCTGGTTGAGGGCGACGACGGGATTTGGTCGTCTCCCGAGGCAGCACCGGCGTGCGCGCCGCGAGACTGGCGTTCGGAATGCGAGCGGGAGCATGCCCGCGCGGAGCGGGAACGGGCGCGTGCGGACGCGGCCGAAGCACGCTGTGAAGAGCTGCGCTGGGCAGAGGTGGAGTCCCGTGCCCGGGCGGGTTCCCTGAAGTGGCAGCTCGACAGGAGCCGGAGCAAGCTGAAGGCGGCGGTCGAGGAGACGCAGGAAGTCCGCCGCACGGCGAAGGACGCGCTTTCCTTGCAGGCGGAAGTGACGCGCCTGGAGAAGCTCCTTTCCGAAGCCAGCATCGAGCCGGCCAAGCACAGGCCGACCTCACCGGCAGACAAGGCGAGGCGCCGGCTGCGCGCGACCCTGGAGCAAGCGGAGAACCAGAAGGCCACGATCAAGTCGCTGCGCGCGGAACGAGGTGAGCTGCGTAAGGAGGTAACCCGGCTGAACAGGGAGCTCGCCCGTCTGGGGAAGCGGCTGGCTCGTGAGGAGCAGGCGTCGGAGAGGCACAAGGAGACCATACGCCGGCAGTACGACGAGGACATTCAACTCCGCGCGGCGCTGAGACGGTTGCGCGATCAGTCGGACAGGGTTCGGTCGCTGACCGAGGAGGTCTTCCCCGGATATCTCACGAGCGTTTTTTAGGCGTTGGATTTGCGCTCCGTTGGGCTGATCTGAGTGCCCGCGGGCCGGGGTTGTTTTTTTGGCGGGATAGAGTGGGCGGGATGGTGTGGCTGGGTCCGGGAATGATAGATTTTCGTTGATTTCGGGCATGAGGAGAGTTTCGCCTCCGGGAGGCGCCGTGCCTTTATCTCGATTGCCGCCGATGAGTTGGGATTATGGGGGCGCCAGAGCGGCGTGTGCCGTAAAGAACAGGGTTTTGTTGGGACAAGCGTCGGGTAGGGAGAGTTTGATGCGCCGTACGGAGTTGACGACCCTGGCGCCGATCTTGAGCAGCTTGAGACGGATGGTTGAGGGAGCGGCGTTGGCCAGGGCGGTGTTTTTCAAGGCGACGCGGCGGATACCGTCGATGAGGACGTAGGCGAAGGCGGCGAAGATCAGGCGCAATTGGTTGGCCTTGTAGGTGTGCGCGCTCATGCGGTTGGCGAACAGGTCGAGCTGGCAGTCCTTGATGCGGTTTTCCATGTCGCCGCGCGGGCAGTAGATGTCTTCGTAGAGTTCCCCGGGCGGGACTTGATGGCGGTCGAGGGAGGTGACGAGGAAGCGGCAGCGCTGTTGGTGTCCGGGCCTGTGCTCGACCTTGGCGATGACGCGCCGGGGCCGGGCCCAGGATCCGGACTTGGTCATGTGGTGGAAATCGCCGTAGGCGCGGACCGGCTGGCCGGTTTCGATCATGGCCATGGCGGCCTTGCCGCGGGTCCGGCGGGTTTTCTTGAGCAGGACCTCGTTGCGCGCCAGGCCGAAGACGTAGTCCACGGCGTTGCCCTCGCACCAGCGCATCAGGTTCTCGCGTGCGAAGCCGCTGTCCGCGCGCACCAGGATGTCGACGTTGGGCCAGCGCTCGCGGATCATCCGGACGATGCGGCGGATCTGGTTGCGCGCGCCCCTGGCGCCGTCGATGTTGGCCGGCCGGAGCTGGGCGAGCAGGAGATGGCGGCCGCAGAAGACATAGAGCGGCAGGAAGCAGCGGTGTTCGTAATAGCCGTGGAAGAAGGCGTTCTCCTGGCGCCCGTGGGTTTCCACGTCGGTGGCGTCGATATCGAGGGTGATGCGCGCGGGCGGTGTCTGGTGGGCGTCGAGAAACAGGGTGACGAACAGGTTGGAAAGCTTCTTGAGGTTGGCGGAGATCTGATGGTATCGGCGATCGCCGGTATTCCAGGCGTGCTCGACGCGGTTCAGCGTCGACTTGCCGGCCAGTGCTGGCGGAGCCTTGCCGCCGGCCGGGACCGGTTCGCCGTCACAGCCGGCGAGGAGCTTGCACGCCGGGTCGTGGCGCAAGGCGTCGTGATCGTTGATGTCTTCGTAACCCAGGGCGATGCCCGCGACCCGCTGGGCCAGGAGAGCGGGGAGCGTGTGGACCGCCCTGGCGGGGTCGCGCCGGTCGGTGAAGCAGGCCGCCATGCGTTCGAACAGGCGTATCCGGTGCGCCCGCTCGCGCAACAGCAGGACGCCGGCGTCGGTGGTGATCTCGCCGCCGTCGAAGGCGGCGAACACCACCCGTTTGCCGAAATCCGAAAAGCGCATCCGTTCCTCCTCGCCGATCGTTGCTCAGGCACCGTATATTGCGGCTTTGCCGGTCCTGCCGCGAGCCCCGTTGACGGCCTCGCGGCGTCTTCTGTTATCCTGCTGGGGTTGCCCGTCGATTGTCCGAGGATGCCGTGCCGGTCAGCAAGAACCGCCATAAGAACAAGAAGAATGCGTCCGCGGGGCGCGGGCAAAAGGCCGCCGCGCCGCCCTTGCCGCCGGTGCCCGACCGGCGCGCCATGGAGAGGACGATGGCCAAGCTCGCTGGTGGGATGTCGCCGGACGGTCCCGCCGGCGGGGAAGAGGAGGCGTTGGCGCGCGCCCGGGATCTCATCTATGACGCCTGGGAGGCGGAGACGCCGGGCAAGCGTATCGGGCTGGCCAAAAGGGCGCTGGAGATCTCCGATCTCTGCGCCGACGCCCATGTTCTGCTGGCCGAGGAGGAGGCGAAGACCCTCGCCGAGGCGCGGCGCCATTACCAGGCCGGCGTCGCTGCCGGGGAATGGGCGCTTGGGCGGCAAGCCTTCGAGCGCGATGCCGGCCACTTCTGGGTCATCCTGGAGACCCGCCCCTACATGCGCGCCCGCGCCGGTCTCGCCGAATGCCTGTGGCAGGAGGGCGAGCGCACGGCTGCGATCGATCATTACCGGGAGATGCTACGCCTCAACCCGAATGACAATCAGGGCCTGCGCCACGGCCTGGCGTCGTGGCTGCTCGCCGCCGGCGATCACGGCGCCCTGGAGGAACTGCTCGCCACTTACGATGACGATGTCTTCGCGGACTGGGCCTACGCCAGGACCCTGCTGGCCTTGCGCAAGGGCGACGAGAGCGGGGCGCACGCCGCCTTGGCGGCCGCCTGGAAGTGCAACCCTCACGTCCCCGCCCTGTTGACCGGCGCCACGCCGGTCCCCGAATACCCGGAGGATCACTACACGCTGGGCTCACACGAAGAAGCCGTCGTCTATGTGCTGCAAAACAGGGAGAACTGGTCGGCGACGCCGGGCGCCTTGCGATGGCTCGCCAAAGCCGTGCAAACCCTCCCGCCGCCGGACAGGAAACGGCGCTGATCCGAAAAACACCGTGTATTTTTAACGGTCCCTGAAAATCCCTCTAAACGCCTGGTTCCAATAGATATTCAGAATCCGGGTAACTCTCAGGTGAGAAATCCGGGCTAAACGCCTGGTTCCAATAGATATTCAGAATCAGGGTAACTCTCAGGTGAGAAATCCGGGTTGATGCGTCGCACGGAGTTGATGACTTTGGCGCTGAGCTTCAGAAGTTTCAGGCGGATGGTATTGGGGACGGCCTTGGCCAGGGTCGTGTTTTTCAGGGCGACGCGGCGGATACCGTCGATGAGGACATAGGCGAAGGCGGCGAGGAGCAGGCGGAGCTGGTTGGCTTTGTAGGCGTGCGCGCTCATGCGATTGGCGAACAGATCGAGTTGGCAGTCCTTGATGCGGTTTTCCATGTTGCCGCGTGGACAATAGGTGTCTTCGTAGAGTTCCCTGGGCGGGACTTGATGGCGATTGAGGGAGGTGACGAGGAAGCGGCAGCGCTGTTCGTGTCCGGGCTTGTGTTCGACCTTGGCGATGACGCGCCGGGGCCGGGCCCAGGTTCTGGATTTGGTGATGTGGTGGAAATCGCCGTAGGCGCGGACCGGCTGGCCGGTTTCGATCATGGCTATGGCGGCCTTGCCGCGGACCCTCTGTGCTTTCTTGAGCAGAACATCGTTGCGCGCCAGGCCGAAGACGTAATCCACGGCATTTCCTTCGCACCAACGCATCAGGTTCTCGCGCGCGAAGCCGCTGTCGCCGCGCAGCAGGATGTCGACGTTGGGCCATCGTTCGCGGATCATCCGGACGATGCGGCGGATCTGGTTGCGCGCACCCCTGGCGCCATCGATGTTGGCGGATCGGAGTTGGGCGAGCAGGAGATGGCGGCCGCAGAAGACATAGATGGGCAGGAAACAGCGGTGTTCGTAATAGCCGTGGAAGAAGGCGTTCTCCTGGCGCCCATGGGTTTCCACGTCGGTGGCGTCGATATCGAGGGTGATGCGCGCGGGCGGCGCCTGGTGGGCGTCGAGAAACAGGGTGACGAACAGGTTGGAGAGTTTCTTGAGGTTGGGGACCATCTGGTGATAGCGGCGGTTGCCGGTTTCCCAGGATTGTTCCAGCCGGTTCAGCGTTGACTTGCCGGCCAGCGGAGCCGGGGTCCCGGGATCTCCGGTTCGCGGTGAGGCCAGCAATTTCAAGGCCGGGTCGAAACGGAGCGTGTCGTGGTCGATGATATCTTCATAGCCGAGCGCCATCCCGCAAACCCGTTGAGCCAACAGGGCGGGAAGGGCATGGGTCAGGCGTTCTCGATCCCGGTGATCGGTGAAACAGCCCGCCATGCGTTCGAACAGACGTATCCGGCGCGCCTGTTCGCGCAGTAACAGGACACCGGCGTCCGTGGTGATCTCGCGGCCGTCGAAGGCGGCAAACACCACCCGTTTGCCGTAATCCGCAAAGCGCATCCTGAAAACACCCTGTTTTATGAAAGCCCATCCGAATCAGCACTAATACATTGATTATAAAAAGAGAATCGGAATACCGCCAGAGCCTGGTGACAAAAGCGGGTTCGACAGGAGCCGGAGCAAGCTGAAGGCGGCGGTCGAGGAGACGCAGGAAGTCCGCCGCACGGCGAAGGACGCGCTTTCCTTGCAGGCGGAAGTGACGCGCCTGGAGAAGCTCCTTTCCGAAGCCAGCATCGGGCCGGCCAAGCACAGGCCGACCTCACCGGCAGACAAGGCGAGGCGCCGGCTGCGCGCGACCCTGGAGCAAGCGGAGAACCAGAAGGCCACGATCAAGTCGCTGCGCACGGAACGAGGTGAGCTGCGTAAGGAGGTAACCCGGCTGAACAGGGAGCTCGCCCGTCTGGGGAAGCGGCTGGCTCGTGAGGAGCAGGCGTCGGAGAGGCACAAGGAGACCATACGCCGGCAGTACGACGAGGACATTCAACACCGCGCGGCGCTGAGACGGTTGCGCGATCAGTCGGACAGGGTTCGGTCGCTGACGGAGGAGGTCTTCTGGCTGCGCATTGCTCTGGACGGAGCCAAGGCCGGGAGGGAGGCCTTGAAGGCTCGACTGGTCAAGCTCCGGGCGGTCGGGGCGACGCTGTCGAAGCTGCCGTCCGACGAGGCCGCTCACCTGCGTGTGGCTCTCAGGAAATCGCGGCGCCAGAAGACGACGATCAACGTGCTGAGCAAGGAGAATGCCCGGCTGCGCAGGGCGGTGAAGGGATCCAGGACCCGCCGCGAAGCGTCGGACGCCCAGCTCGCCAAGCTTCGCGCGACCGGGAAGTCCTTGTCGAAGTCTTTACGCGGCGCCGACGCCGAGTTGCGCAGGGCGTTGCGGAGATCGCGGCGCCAGAAGGCCACGATCAGATCGTTGTCCAGGGAGAACGCCCGGCTGCACAAGCGTGCGAAGGCATCCCGGAACCGGATCGAGACGCTGGAAGTGCAGCTTGCGAGGCTTCGCGCGACCGGGGCAGTGCTGTCGAGGGCGCTGTTCGGCCGCAAGAGCGAGAAGCAGGAGACGCCGCGCTCCGGGCGTCCGCGCAGCCAGCAGCGCGGCGCCCCCGGCCATGGCCGTACCCAACGGCCCGGGCTCGAGGAGCGCACCGAAGAGCTCAAACCGCCGGAGGAGGCGCGTGTGTGCTCCTGTTGCGGGAAGGCTTATGTCGCCAACGGTGTCGACGAATCCACCCTCGTCGAGATCGAGGTCAAGGCCTACAAACGCGTCATCCGGCGCCCCCGGTGGCGCCGGGCCTGCGGCTGCGCGTCGTCGCCGATCGAAGTGTCGGCGCCCCCGGCGCCGCGGCTGTTCCCCAGAACGCTCTACGGGACCAGCTTCTGGGCGCGCTTCCTGTTCGAACACTGCGCCTGCTTCCGCCCCCTGCACCGGGTTGCCGCGTGGATGTCCGGCCAGGGGCTGCCGATCTCGCCGGGGACGCTGGCCAACAGCCTGAAGCGCTTCGTGCCGCTGTTCGAGCCGGTGGCCGAGGCGATCCTCGCGCACCAGAACGAGGCGGCGCTGCGCCATGCTGACGAGACCGGCTGGGAGCGCCAGGCTAACTGGCGGAAAGTAGCCGGTGTGAGTCCGGCGGGAAGAAGGAGTAACCAACCACTTCCACCCCGAGTCATGGGCCGGCATTCGCGAGGATGCAGGTTAAGCGTTGACAGGGGCGCGTATGGGCGAGGGCGATTGAGCTACGAAAAGTCTGAGAATCAGGGTGCCGAGGCTTTCCAGTATGTCGAAGGCAACACCGCTTCCACCGCCATGGTAAGGGGGAAGTGGACCCTGCGGAGTCGAAGAACCCAACCGCACGTACGTAGGCTTTCACGCCGGGACCTGGGAGGTCTCCATGTCATCCCGCGGTCGTAGCGGGATCGCAAAGGAAAGGAGGAATCCGTAACCGATGACGAACGGCATGGAGAAGTCAGACTCGGGAGTAGTAGCGATGAAGTCGGCGAACAAAGGGAGGCCTGTTCCGGCGGAGCCGATGGAGCGAAGGACCGAGCCCAAGGGGAATCTGGAAAGCCAAAGCATGCGCCGGACGCAGGACCGGGAAAGCGTGTCACAAGCGGCCGACCGGATACGGCAGTTTGTACAACGGGAGCCACGGGAGCGTCTGACGGCGCTTCTCCACCACGTTACGGTCGATGCGCTGCGCTGGGCGTTCTTCGCGTTGAAGAAGGACGCGGCGGCAGGTGCGGATGGCATGACGTGGGGGATGTACGAGGGAGGGTTGGAAGGCCGGTTGGCCGCCCTGCACGACCGCGTGCACTCGGGAGCGTACCGGGCGACGCCATCACGGCGGGTGAACATCCCGAAGCCGGATGGCGGCACACGACCGCTCGGCGTCGCGGCCATAGAGGACAAGATTGTCCAGAAGGCGGTGGCGGAGATTATCCTGACGCCAATTTACGAGGCGGAGTTCCTGGGGTTTAGCTATGGGTTCCGGCCCGGGTGTGGGGCGCACGACGCGCTTGATGCGCTCGCGGTCGGGATTGAACGGCGTAAGATCAACTGGATAGCTGACGCAGATATCCGCGGATTTTTCGACCATGTCTCGCGGGACTGGTTGGTCCGGTTCCTCGAACATCGCATCGGAGACAAGCGGGTCATCAGGCTGATATCCAAGTGGTTGCACGTCGGCGTCATGGAAAATGGCGAGTGGCGGGACAACATGCGGGGGACTCCCCAGGGTTCGGTGATTTCGCCGATCCTGGCCAACATCTACCTACATTACGTTCTCGATCTCTGGTTCCAGAAGAAGTGGCGCAGCCACGAGGTCAAAGGCGACACAATCATCGTGCGGTACGCCGATGATTTCGTGGTGGGTTTCCAGCACAAGCAAGACGCGGAGCGATTTCTGCGTGACCTGAAGGAGCGGCTTGGACGTTTTGAACTGGAACTGAACCCTGACAAGACCCGGCTCATCGAGTTCGGGCGGTTCGCAACTGAGAACCGTCAGCGGCGAGGGTTGGGCAAACCGGAGACGCTCGACTTTCTGGGCTTCACGCACTACTGCGCGAAGGACAGGAAGGGGCGGTTCCAGTTGGGGCGCAAGCCGGTCTCGAAGCGGATGGCGCGCACCCTGAAGCGAATAAAGGAGGAGCTTCGCAGGCGGATGCACGACGGCGTAAACCAGACCGCGCGGTGGCTGGGACAGGTACTTGATGGATGGCTGAACTACTTTGCCGTTCCAACCAGCTACCGATATCTGGGGCGTTTCGTGCAACGACTGAAAGTACTGTGGCTCAGGACTCTGCGCCGCAGATCGCAGAAGGACCGCTACAGCGGGGACCGTATGGAGCGACTGACAGCGAAATACTGGCCCACGCTGGAAATCCGACACCCGTGGCCGAGCCAACGATTTGCCGTCAATTGACCTGAGGGAGGAGCCGTGTGCATCAACGTGCCTGCACGGATCTGTGCGGGGGGAGCGGGGCAACCCGCTTCCCTACCGCGATGAGCGCCAGGCTAACTGGCGGAAAGTAGCCGGTGTGAGTCCGGCGGGAAGAAGGAGTAACCAACCACTTCCACCCCGAGTCATGGGCCGGCATTCGCGAGGATGCAGGTTAAGCGTTGACAGGGGCGCGTATGGGCGAGGGCGATTGAGCTACGAAAAGTCTGAGAATCAGGGTGCCGAGGCTTTCCAGTATGTCGAAGGCAACACCGCTTCCACCGCCATGGTAAGGGGGAAGTGGACCCTGCGGAGTCGAAGAACCCAACCGCACGTACGTAGGCTTTCACGCCGGGACCTGGGAGGTCTCCATGTCATCCCGCGGTCGTAGCGGGATCGCAAAGGAAAGGAGGAATCCGTAACCGATGACGAACGGCATGGAGAAGTCAGACTCGGGAGTAGTAGCGATGAAGTCGGCGAACAAAGGGAGGCCTGTTCCGGCGGAGCCGATGGAGCGAAGGACCGAGCCCAAGGGGAATCTGGAAAGCCAAAGCATGCGCCGGACGCAGAACCGGGAAAGCGTGTCACAAGCGGCCGACCGGATACGGCAGTTTGTACAACGGGAGCCACGGGAGCGTCTGACGGCGCTTCTCCACCACGTTACGGTCGATGCGCTGCGCTGGGCGTTCTTCGCGTTGAAGAAGGACGCGGCGGCAGGTGCGGATGGCATGACGTGGGGGATGTACGAGGGAGGGTTGGAAGGCCGGTTGGCCGCCCTGCACGACCGCGTGCACTCGGGAGCGTACCGGGCGACGCCATCACGGCGGGTGAACATTCCGAAGCCGGATGGCGGCACACGACCGCTCGGCGTCGCGGCCATAGAGGACAAGATTGTCCAGAAGGCGGTGGCGGAGATTATCCTGACGCCAATTTACGAGGCGGAGTTCCTGGGGTTTAGCTATGGGTTCCGGCCCGGGTGTGGGGCGCACGACGCGCTTGATGCGCTCGCGGTCGGGATTGAACGGCGTAAGATCAACTGGATAGCTGACGCAGATATCCGCGGATTTTTCGACCATGTCTCGCGGGACTGGCTGGTCCGGTTCCTCGAACATCGCATCGGAGACAAGCGGGTCATCAGGCTGATATCCAAGTGGTTGCACGTCGGCGTCATGGAAAATGGCGAGTGGCGGGACAACATGCGGGGGACTCCCCAGGGTTCGGTGATTTCGCCGATTCTGGCCAACATCTACCTACAATACGTTCTCGATCTCTGGTTCCAGAAGAAGTGGCGCAGCCACGAGGTCAAAGGCGACACAATCATCGTGCGGTACGCCGATGATTTCGTGGTGGGTTTCCAGCACAAGCAAGACGCGGAGCGATTTCTGCGTGACCTGAAGGAGCGGCTTGGACGTTTTGAACTGGAACTGCACCCTGACAAGACCCGGCTCATCGAGTTCGGGCGGTTCGCAACTGAGAACCGTCAGCGGCGAGGGTTGGGCAAACCGGAGACGCTCGACTTTCTGGGCTTCACGCACTACTGCGCGAAGGACAGGAAGGGGCGGTTCCAGTTGGGGCGCAAGCCGGTCTCGAAGCGGATGGCGCGCACCCTGAAGCGAATAAAGGAGGAGCTTCGCAGGCGGATGCACGACGGCGTAAACCAGACCGCGCGGTGGCTGGGACAGGTACTTGATGGATGGCTGAACTACTTTGCCGTTCCAACCAGCTACCGATATCTGGGGCGTTTCGTGCAACGACTGAAAGTACTGTGGCTCAGGACTCTGCGCCGCAGATCGCAGAAGGACCGCTACAGCGGGGACCGTATGGAGCGACTGACAGCGAAATACTGGCCCACGCTGGAAATCCGACACCCGTGGCCGAGCCAACGATTTGCCGTCAATTGACCTGAGGGAGGAGCCGTGTGCATCAACGTGCCTGCACGGATCTGTGCGGGGGGAGCGGGGCAACCCGCTTCCCTACCGCGATCGCGTCCAGGAGCTTCGCGGGGAAGACCGGTCGAGCCGCGCGTGGCTGTGGACCTCGGTCAGCAGCGACGCGGTCTCTTTCCATATCGACCCTTCGCGCAGCGCCGAGGCGGCGCAGAAGCTGTTCAGCGAAGCCCTCCTCGACACGGTTATCGTCTGCGACCGCTACAGATCCTATGAGGCGATTCGGAGACCGGCGCTACGGTGCCGTTGTTGCGAATCCTCATCAGGAGACACGAGATGCCCCCAAGGAACAACACCGCCGCGCCGGCCGGTGCGGAACATATCACGCTGTACCTCGCGATCGAGATCAGCCGGAAAAGCTGGGTGGTTGGCATCAAGAGCCCGGCGAGCGAGCGGATCGGCATGCACGCGCTCGAGGCGGCGGACGTCGAAGGTCTCAGGGATCTGATGGGGCGTCACCGGGCCGGAGCCGAGCGGGCTCTTGGCCAAGAGGTGCGTGTTCTGTGCTGTTACCACACAGGGGCGCGGGCGCTATGATCGGGACAAGCTGTACGACAAACCCCGCAAGGACATCTGGCTCCGACCCCTGCGAAAAGACTGGAAACGCGCCCTCAATCGCTAGAATTTGCGGGCTCGGATAAACTCACCACGGGCTGACGGAACATTTCCCACTTGGACCAGTCACGAGCACAGATTGTTGAGTCGGACCCGATTTCCTTGGACACAGAATTGGCTTAATCGAAGTGTCCAAGGAGGACCGGAACATGACCGATAATTTTGATAAGAAAGTTGCTGTTGATGGGCCTGTGGTAAATGCGGGCGAGCTTGGCTCGTCCCCGTTTTCCCCAGGCCAGGCTTTGCCGGCAGGCCCGCTGGGACTTGGCCAGCGATGGACGGTGGCGCGCAAGCGTGAGGTCGTTCTGCGGCTTTTGCGTGACGAGCCGGTGCAACTTCTGTCGCGCCAGTTGGGCGTAGAGATCTTCCGGCTCGAGCAGTGGCGTGAGAAAGCGACCGGCGGGATCGACGCCTCGCTCAAGCAACGCAAGGGCGATCCGGTGCAGGCGGAACTGGATAGCGCCATGAAGCGGATCGGAGAGTTGACCATGCAGGTGGAACTGCTGGAGGCCAAGACGGAGACCTTCGGCCCTTTGGGGCGGCGGAGGTCGCGGCGATGAGTGCCGCCACCTCGCCCGGCACGGGTCTGGCCTACGGCCTGCGGCGGGTCTGTGCCGCCTGGGGCATGGCCCGCTCCTCGTTCTACGCCATGACCTCCGGCCAGCACGCCGAGCAGCCGCCGGCAAAGCGTCGGGGACCGAAGCCCGCGATCTCGGACCAGGCGCTGCTGGTGGCGATCGAAGCCGACCTGGAGGCATCGCCCTGGGAGGGCGAGGGCTACCGCAAGGTCTGGGCTCGGCTTCGGGTCTGTCGCGACATCCGGGTTGCCCGCAAGCGGGTGCTCCGCCTGATGCGCGAGAACAATCTGCTCTCGCCCCATCGCTGCCGCCGCCGTGGCGGCAATCCCCATGACGGTGAGATCATCACTCATGCCCCGAACCTCATGTGGGGCACCGATGGCGTTCGGGTGTTCACGGTGGACGACGGCTGGGGCTGGATCTTCACCGCCGTCGAGCATTGGAACGCCGAGTGTGTCGGCTGGCATGTCTGCAAGCGCGGCGACCGCTTCGCCGCCCTGCAGCCGATCTCCATGGGGCTTGCCGGGCTGTATGGCTCGACCGCGGCCGGCGCGGCTCGGGGGCTGGCCTTGCGGATGGATCACGGCTCCCAGTATCTGTCGGACCACTTCACCAACCAGATCAAGTTCTGGGGCATCCAGCCGTCCTACGCCTTCGTCGCCGAGCCCCAGACCAACGGCGTCGCCGAGCGGTTCAATCGCACGCTGAAGGAACAGATCATCCATGGTCGCATCTACCGCAACATCGCGGAGCTGCGGGACGCCGTCCGCGACTTCGTCGAACTCTACAATGCCCAGTGGATCGTCGAAAAGAACGGCTACCTGAGCCCCGCTCAAGCTCGTCAGGCGTGGCACGCCGCGATCTCAATCAGGCCCGCCGCGTGAGACAAACTTGTGTCCAAGGAACCGGGTGCGCTACACGAGCACAGATTGTGGCTGAGAACATCCTCGGCGATCTTAGAGCTCACAGAGTTGGGATGTTTCGGCGGCGAGACCGCGAGTAGAGCGGCTTGTCCGTTTACTGCCCTAAACCGGCCCAATACGATTAGCTCAGCCCCAGTCTGATCGTGACCCAAAGTGGATATTTGCAGGAACCGTGAAATTTCCGCTGGGGACGTTTTGTCCACGCTGACAGGAATCATCTTTCTCCACAGGGGTGCGTGTCAGTGAGGGGCGGTCCCCTGGCTCCCAAGCGTGAGTAATGGCTCAGTCTCACGTTGACTCAGCACTGGTCCGCTCATAGCGTGTCGTTAATTGCCCCCTAAGACGTCTCTCCAGTTAAGAAGGGCGAGCGTTTGGGGAGCCATTTGATGGGAGGTCTCTTAATGATCAGGAAATTCTTTTTCCATAAACTCGTCGGGGCATTGGCGGCCGTCATGCTGGTCTTCGCGTTCCTGACACCGCTTCCAGTCGAGTCAGGCGAGCTTCCCGAATCGGATGATCCGATCCGCATTACCGTGCTTGATTGGTCACAGCAGCAGGTTATGAGTCACATTGCCGGGACGATGTTAGAGGATCTCGGCTACAACGTTGAATATGTCTCGGCTACTTTTTCACCTTCAGTCCTAGGACTTGCGGCGGGTGAACTCACCTTTACCCTTGAGGTATTCAGTACAATGGGTGTGGAGGCCCTGTATAGCTCAATAGAGAACGGAAAGATCGAGGCTCTAGGTAAATTAGGCATAGAGTTTCGCGAGGGCTTGATGTACCCGGCTTTCATGGAGGATCAATGTCCGGGTTTGCCGGATTGGACAGCTCTCCTTGAGTGTAAAGAGGTATTTGCCACGCCTGAAACTTTGCCCAAAGGGCGAATCCTTGGATTTCCCCAATCATGGGAAATAACCTATGATAAGTCACAAGCAATGGCTTACCTGGGTGAAGATAATTACCACTACATGCGCTCGGGATCAGAAGGTAATATGGCTGCTGAGATTAAGTCGGCTTTCCTGCGCAAGCAGCCAATTTTGGTGTTCTTCTGGGCACCAATGTGGATTCACTCAGATGAGCTGATTGAGTCCAATGGTGGGCTCAAATGGGTGGAAACTGACCCCCCTTACGAGGAAGGGTGTGGTGAGGATCCGGCACTTGGGAAATGGCCTGACCGGGTGTGGGATTGCACGATGCTCGTCGCAGATGTCAGTAATTATGCTTGGGAGGGTATGCGTGACAAATGGCCAACTGCCTATAGACTCATGAAGCAATTCACCATGGATAACAATGACGAGCTGTTCTTTGCCAGAAGAACAGACGGAGACGGCGAGCCAGTTGACGCTGTCGCCGATGAGTGGCTCGCAGCTAATGAGTCAAAATGGAGAGGCTGGCTCGACGCCGCCATGTCTGGGAGCTGAGCCGGGTTAGCGACCTCACTAGCGATTTGATAACCTGCGGGCCGGGTCCATCGTGTGACCCGGCCCGTTTTCTTTAGGGTAGTGGTGTCATGTCCGTGAACGAGCCGCCGCCGGGCCCAGCGGGAGCAGGGTCCACGATTCTGTCGTGCCGCGATCTGTGGAAAATCTACGGGCCCGATGCCGACCACATGCTGGACGGGGCGGAGCTGCCCCGCAGCGCGGAGGACCGGCGGCGCTTGATTGAGGCGGTCCGCGCCCACGACCACATTCCGGCCGCGTGCGATGTCGCTTTCGACGTGGCCGAGAGCGAGGTCTTCGTCATCATGGGCCTCTCGGGCTCGGGCAAGTCGACGGTCATCCGCTGCCTCTCGCGCCTCATCGAACCCACCGCTGGCTCGGTGATTCTGGACGGCGAGGACCTCCTCAAGGTCTCGGAGCGTGAGCTCATCGAACTCCGTCGCCACAAGATGGGCATGGTGTTCCAGAATTTCGGGCTGTTGCCCCATCAGACCGTGCTCGACAACGTCGCCTTTCCGCTCAAGGTGCAGGGTGTCGAGCGGGCGAGCCGCGAAGCCCGCGCCCGCGAGATGATCGAACTCGTGGGTCTCGAGGGCCGCGAGACCGCGTTCCCCTCCGAGCTCTCGGGCGGTCAGCAGCAGCGGGTGGGCATCGCCCGGAGCCTGGCGGTCGAGCCGATGATCTGGTTTCTCGACGAGCCGTTCAGCGCGCTCGACCCGTTGATCCGGCGGCAGATGCAGGATGAGTTCCTGCGTCTCCAGCGCCTTTTGCACAAGACCATCGTCTTCATCACCCACGATTTCCTGGAGGCGATCCGGCTCGGTGATCGCATCGCCATCATGAACGAGGGCGAGATCGTGCAGATCGGCACGCCTGCGGAGGTGATCCTGAACCCGGCGAACGATTACGTGGCGGAGTTCACCAAGGACGTGCCCCGGGCTCGGGTGCTCACCGTGCGTGCGATCATGGAGCAGCTGGCGGGCGAGCTTGGCCCCCAGACCGCCGTACCTGAGGACATGACGCTCGATGATCTGCTCCCGCGCATTGTCGGGCGCACGGACGCCCTCGGGGTCACCGATGCCGATGGCCACTTGATTGGTCAGGTGACACGAGACGTTCTCGTGCGCGCCCTGGCGAGCGAGCAGGAAAGCGGATCGTGACCCTGCGGCTGCCGTCGGCAGAGCTCGGCGCCGGTCCTTCCCTCCTGTCCACGGTCGATCGGAAGCTGTGGGTGGCGATTAGCCTGGTCGTGCTCGGTACGGTGGCATTGGCCACCGAAGTTCCCTGGTTGGTGACCCCGCCGCCCGAGCTCACGGTCCCCTTCGATACCGTGCTCAATGTGGCGATGGATTGGTTCATCGCCAATTTCAAATGGTTCTTCCGCGCCTTCGCCTGGATCCTGAGCGGGCCTCTCTTGGCATTTACGGCCATTCTCCTGTGGTTGCCCTGGCCCGCGACCATCATTTTGGTGGCGACCCTCGCCCACTTCTTCGGCGGCTGGCGGCTGGCCGTCTTCTGTGCCGCCGCGCTGTTCTACATGGCGATGGTCGGCTACTGGGACAAGAGCATGAACACCGTGGCGCTGATCGGGGTCTCGGTGCCGCTCTCGCTTCTCCTCGGATTGAGTACCGGCATTCTCGGCTTCAGGTCACGCACGGCGCGGCGGGTGATCGAGCCGGTGCTCGACTTGATGCAGACCATTCCGACCTTCGCCTATCTCATCCCGATCATTCTGTTGTTCGGCTTCGGCCCAGTTGTCGGCCTTGTCGCCAGCATGATCTACGCGGCGCCGCCGATGGTCCGCAACGTCATGCTGGGACTGGACCGTGTCCCCACTGATATTACCGATTCCGCACGTATGGCTGGCACCACAAAGCGCCAGCTGCTGTGGTGGGTGCAGGCTCCGTCCGCATTGCCCACCATCATGATGGGGGTCAACCAGACCATCATGGCTTGCCTCGGCATGATCATTATTGCCTCTATCATTGGTGGGATTAATGATATCGGGTTCGAAGTTTTAGGGACTTTGCGAAAGGCAAAATTTGGTCAGAGTCTGCTTTCAGGCGCAGTGATCGTGCTCATCGCCATGGTTTTGGATCGCATCAGCCGCGCCGCGGCGGAGCGTCAGAGCCGGCCGCATCGCGCCACGGGCTCGTTCTGGCAGCGTCACCGGCACGCCGGCTTCGCGGCGGGCGCCTCCGCTGTTCTGATCGTCCTCGGTCAGGTCATACCCTCACTGCACGACTATCCCAAGGCCCTGATCATCTACCCGGCCGCGCCCCTGAACGACGCGGTGGCTTGGTTCGTCGTCAACTTTTTCCCCGTCACCGAAGCCATAAAGACCTGGATCGTTTATATTTTTATGCTCCCGTTACGTATCGGTCTTGAGAACAGCGCCACACCCTCGTCCTTGGGGTTTACGATGACCTCGGACGCTACCGCGATCTACATCGGCGTGGTCTGTTCACTGGCTACTGCGGCGGGCTATTTCTGGCGCTGGTGGGCGGCTGTCGCTATCCTGCTGTCGGGCGTGCTCTATTATTACGGCACCACGGGCTTACCGTGGCCGGCCTTCGCCGTGGTCGTGATCGCGATCTCCTATCGCATCGGAGGTTGGCGGCTTGGCCTGTTCGCCTTGGGCATGCTTCTGTTCATCGTTCTGGGCGGTGCCTGGCAACGGGCGATGCTGTCTATCTATCTGTGTGGCGCCGGCATCATCATTTCATTTTCCGTTGGCGCTCTTCTCGGCGTGTGGGCGGCGCACAATGATCGGGTCTCGGCATTCCTGAGGCCGATCAACGATACGCTGCAAACTCTCCCACCTTTCGTCTATCTCGTGCCCATTGTCATGGTATTTCTTACCGGAGAATTCACGGCTCTGATTGCTATTGTTGCTTACTCGATCGTGCCGTCCATCCGCTATACCGAGCTCGGGCTTCGCAACGTGCCCCATCACATTGTCGAGGCGGCGACCGCCTTCGGCTGCACGCGACGCCAACTCCTGTTCGAGGTCAAGCTCCCGCTCGCGCTCCCCGAAATCATGCTCGGGCTCAACCAGACTGTCATGTTCGGTTTGGCGATGCTTATCATCACAGCCCTCGTCGGTACCTCGGGACTAGGAGCCCTGGTGTATGTAAGCCTAACGCAGGCGAACTTTGGCAACGGTGTGATCGCGGGTTTGAGCATGGCTCTCATTGCCATGACGATCGATCGCACGTGCCAGACTTGGTCGGAAAAGAGAAAACGCGCGCTCGGACTCGCCTGATGAAGGGAACCGCGCAGGCGTCCTATTGGTTCCGTCCGTCTATGACGTAAAGAAGTGGCGTCAGCACATGTTCCAGCTGACCGGTTGGAGTGACCCCCTAAAAGTGGTCCAGATTTATTAAAGAGTTTGGCGCATTTTGCCCTCTCGAAAGGAGGACAAAATGAGCCGTAACCGCCACACTGAGAACGGCGGAGCAATAATCCCCCACTGAAGCGGCCGGTCGATCCGGCTGCGGCGGGCCAAAATGGGACCGTCTATAGCCTTCGGTCAGAGTAGCTCTGACTGGAAGGCGGGGAGATGTATCGAGTGGACTTGTACGCACGGGTTCGGCGGGCGTGCCGTGTCGAGGGGATGAGCACCCGCGAGGCCTCGCCGGTGTTTGGTTTGGACCGCAAGACGGTCCGTAAGATGCTGTCGTTCTCGGTGCCGCCGGGGTATCGCCGCCTCACCCACCACGTCAACATCCTCGAGATGAACGGCGACAGCTACCGGCTCAACCAGAGCCGCAGGCGTCAAACCCCGACGGCGAACTGAACCAATCACTCAGCCCACGCTTGACCCCGTGGGCCCACAGGTCCCTCCCGCGCGCGCCGCCGCGTCGGCCTGTTGAGGGCACGCCACGTCGCGCGCGGGACCCTCCCATGGACTGCGGGGACAAGCCCGCAGCCGCCAAGTGGTCCCATTTTACACCGCCGTAGTGGTCCCTTTTTGCTCCGCCGTTGACATCCGTGATCTCGATGGTGAGCGCGTCGGCATTCGAGGTGAGCTCGATCTCGATTTCGTGGCTCCGGCCATCGTCGTGCCCGTGGTTCACGATGTTGATCCCCAGCTCTTCCAGGACCAGCTTGATCTGGAAGACGAGATCGGGGGGCCAGCCTTCCGCTTGTGCCAGATCCTCGACGGCCGCGTCGAGGCGCCGGAGTTCGTCCCGCCTGGTTTCGATGCGCAGGGAGAGCGTCGCGCTCACCCGACCGCCCCGGGGCGGTAGAGCGTCAGACAGGTGACGTCGTCGGACTGGGGCGTGTCGCCGGCAAAGGAATTCGCGGCCTCGAAAACCGCCATACTGGCGTTCTCGGCGTCGCGCGGCGGCGAGCCCTCGAAGACGTGGCGCAGGAGCATTGTCAGAGGAAACCCAACTGGCTCGTGAAGACTATGATGGTAACCGATGGGGTGGACGCCCCTCCCGACGGCATCGCGATGTGCCAGGTTGGCGGTGTTGTTAACGCCAAGCAAGGAAGGGGGCGTCCATGGAACAGGTTCACATGATCGGGATCGATCTGGCGAAGAACAGCTTTCAGCTGCACGGTGCGCGGGCGGATGGGTCGGTTGCGTTCCGCAAGAAGCTGAGCCGGGCGAAGCTGTTGGACTTTGTGGCTGCGCAGCCACGCTGCACGGTGGCGATGGAGGCGTGCGGCGGCGCGCACCATTGGGGCCGGGAGATCGGCAGTCTCGGCCATGCGGTGCGACTGGTCCCACCGATCTACGTCAAAGCGTACGTCAAGCGGCAAAAGAACGACGCATCGGATGCGGAGGCGATCTGCGAGGCGTCGTCGCGGCCGACCATGCGCTTTGTGGCTGTGAAGACGGAGGAACAGCAGGCTCGGGGCATGCTGTTCCGGACGCGCGATCTTCTGGTGCGCCAGCGCACCCAGACGATTAATGCGCTGCGCGGCCATCTGGCGGAGTTCGGTGTCATTGCCCCGCAGGGGCCGGCTCATGTCGGCCGGCTGGCCTCGGCGCTTGAGGGACCGGCTTCGAGGTTGCCGGAAGCGGTCCGCGAGCTGGCCGGCCTTCTGCTTGAGCAGATCGCCGGCCTCGATGCGAAGATTGCGGGCCTGGAGAGGGAGGTCCACGTGAGAGCACGGCAGGATGAGGAGGCGAGGCGCCTGATGAGCGTGCCGGGGATCGGGCCGATCAGCGCGATGGCAATCCAGGCCTTCGCACCGCCGATGGAGAGTTTCCGGCGCGGCCGCGACTTCTCCGCTTGGCTCGGCCTCGTGCCGCGCCAGCACACGACCGGCGGCAAGCCGAAGCTGGGCAAGATATCGAAGATGGGCCAGCGCGATCTGAGACGGCTGCTGATCACAGGCGCGATGACTGTGGTCCGCTGGGCGGTTCGGCGCGGCGTGACGACGGACCCCTGGCTGGCCGGGATGCTGGCGCGCAAGCCGAGGATGCTCGTCGCGGTGGCGCTGGCCAACAGGATGGCGCGCATCGTCTGGGCGCTACTGACGAAGAAGGAGAGCTACCGGGCTCCCGCCACCGCCTGAGAGAACGGCGAAGTGCGGGAAGCCGTCGGGGATGTGGGCAGGACGGAGGACAGGTAAGGGCAAAGGTCAACGAGACCGGGTTGGGAAAACCAGCATCCGAACGGAGAGCTTTCAAGCTCGCGTAACCGATTTGGACCCAAAGGCTTATCCCTCTGCATCCGGTAACGCAATATGAGGGGGCTACGCAGTTGTCGGTTGGCGAGCGGGTAGTTGGTCGCGAAAGCGCACTTTGCCTGGGCCTTAGCCGGGTCGCGCCGCTGCGCGCGTAGCATCGAGGCCACTACCCGTTGATCCTACCGGAGCCAGAGGGATAAGCCTTTGGACCCAATCCGCGTATCTCCATACGGGCCCGCGGCGTGTCATCTGCCGCATAGAGAGGCCGGACACACGACAGCACCTGACCGCATGCACCGAGCCGACCAAAAACTGCTTGCATCAACGGGGGCGTCCACACACGTTCGGCCAGGCCGTGGAGTCGTTCGGCCGACAGGTGACGTCGGCGCGGGCAGCCGACCAATCTTCTCACTCAGCGGACGTTCGCTAGCTCTGCCGACCCTCGCTATCCCGGCTTAGCCGAACGTTTACCTATGATGCAGTGGCGCTCAGGCTGCAAGTTGCTGCCACTCAGCCAACGCGTCTGAACGATGGATTGTTATTCGGCGCGCAGGTTCGACGCCGATCGGCGCGATAAACCGTTGATATCCCATGATTCTAGGGGTCAAATTTCTGCGCCGGATAACAAACCGTGGTCCAACGGTCGAAGGGAGGGCCAGATCAACAAACTGAAAACGCTCAAGTGCCAGATGTATGGGCGCGCCAATCTCGATCCGCTCCGAGCGAGCCTCGTCGTTTCCGTCTGAGGAAACTGTATCGAGATTGAGCCAGAACCACTTTTGCACGCCGATTGACAGTGGTTGCCAAACCCACGCCGTCAGTCGTGGAGGGAAGCGAGCGCCTCGGCCTTCGACGGGTGGATCGTGATGATCTTGTCGAAACCGCTTATCTCGAAGATCTCCCGGATCTGATCGGACAGGGAGCAGAGTGCTAACTTGGCGTTCCGGTTGCCAAGGGACTTGGCGGTCAGGAGGATGGCGCGAAGACTGGCGCTGCTGATGTAGACGAGCTTCTCGAAATCCATGATCACCGCTCGATCGCTTTCTTCGATTGCTGTTCTGATGGCCTCCTCGAACTCAGCGGCGTTGGAGCCGTCAATGCGTCCGCCCACCTGGGCGGACAATACACCGTCTTGCCGTTCGGTCGTGACATCCATCGCCTTCGTCTCCCAAGTCCCTGCTGGTGCTGTTCATACGTTGTATTAGCTCGATCGCCCAAACTCAATCTTGCGTGGGAGTGGATATGTGTGTGGTTGGCCGGGAAGAGAAAATTACAAGTGACCCGGCGGTTCCGGGTGGTCGCGCTTCAGAGCATCGGCGCCATTGCGGTGGCGAGGGACGATTCGATGTCCCGCACCGCTTTCGAGACCTCCCGGCCGATCAGGTCCATCTTGCGGACCTGAGCGATGCGTTGGGCGGCGCGCGCCAACTCCTGTCCAGAAAGAATGCCGCCGAATATACCGCAAGCATCGGCAAGGGAGATGATGACGATATCACGCGCATCCGGAATCTCATCGCTGAACAGGACCCCCATGATCCGCAGCTTCACTTCCCGGACGGTCTTGTTGTCGATGATCGGGTAGCGCCGCTCGTGGAACACCCACATGAAGCGGTCATCCTCCCGTCGCAGAATGCCGCGCTCGACGAGACGGGCGAGGGAGCGTTCCTGGATATCACCGGCATAGGCGACCGTTTGGTTGACCCAGTGGCCGGGGTCGTGTGTCTCCACGGATTGCGCGATGCGGGCAAGCGTCGGATCGAGCAGATCATCTTCAAGCGGTGCCGGGTCGATCATGAAGAGCCGTTCCGGGTCGGTGTCAATTCGGCCCTCCAGGGCTAAATCCATCAGAACCGCGCCGGCAAGCGCGCACTCCCGCGACGTCGAACGTGTGTCAATAAAACGCCCGCCCTTGTCATCGAGCAGAAGCAGCATGATCTCTTCAGCGAATCTCAGCATACGCACAGTCTCCCGATCCAGCGGCGTAAACGAAAATTACGATCAGTGAGTCGGACCCGATTTCCTTGGACACAGAATTGGCTTAATCGAAGTGTCCAAGGAGGACCGGAACATGACCGATAATTTTGATAAGAAAGTTGCTGTTGATGGGCCTGTGGTAAATGCGGGCGAGCTTGGCTCGTCCCCGTTTTCCCCAGGCCAGGCTTTGCCGGCAGGCCCGCTGGGACTTGGCCAGCGATGGACGGTGGCGCGCAAGCGTGAGGTCGTTCTGCGGCTTTTGCGTGACGAGCCGGTGCAACTTCTGTCGCGCCAGTTGGGCGTAGAGATCTTCCGGCTCGAGCAGTGGCGTGAGAAAGCGACCGGCGGGATCGACGCCTCGCTCAAGCAACGCAAGGGCGATCCGGTGCAGGCGGAACTGGATAGCGCCATGAAGCGGATCGGAGAGTTGACCATGCAGGTGGAACTGCTGGAGGCCAAGACGGAGACCTTCGGCCCTTTGGGGCGGCGGAGGTCGCGGCGATGAGTGCCGCCACCTCGCCCGGCACGGGTCTGGCCTACGGCCTGCGGCGGGTCTGCGCCGCCTGGGGCATGGCCCGCTCCTCGTTCTACGCCATGACCTCCGGCCAGCACGCCGAGCAGCCGCCGGCAAAGCGTCGGGGACCGAAGCCCGCGATCTCGGACCAGGCGCTGCTGGTGGCGATCGAAGCCGACCTGGAGGCATCGCCCTGGGAGGGCGAGGGCTACCGCAAGGTCTGGGCTCGGCTTCGGGTCTGTCGCGACATCCGGGTTGCCCGCAAGCGGGTGCTCCGCCTGATGCGCGAGAACAATCTGCTCTCGCCCCATCGCTGCCGCCGCCGTGGCGGCAATCCCCATGACGGTGAGATCATCACTCATGCCCCGAACCTCATGTGGGGCACCGATGGCGTTCGGGTGTTCACGGTGGACGACGGCTGGGGCTGGATCTTCACCGCCGTCGAGCATTGGAACGCCGAGTGTGTCGGCTGGCATGTCTGCAAGCGCGGCGACCGCTTCGCCGCCCTGCAGCCGATCTCCATGGGGCTTGCCGGGCTGTATGGCTCGACCGCGGCCGGCGCGGCTCGGGGGCTGGCCTTGCGGATGGATCACGGCTCCCAGTATCTGTCGGACCACTTCACCAACCAGATCAAGTTCTGGGGCATCCAGCCGTCCTACGCCTTCGTCGCCGAGCCCCAGACCAACGGCGTCGCCGAGCGGTTCAATCGCACGCTGAAGGAACAGATCATCCATGGTCGCATCTACCGCAACATCGCGGAGCTGCGGGACGCCGTCCGCGACTTCGTCGAACTCTACAATGCCCAGTGGATCGTCGAAAAGAACGGCTACCTGAGCCCCGCTCAAGCTCGTCAGGCGTGGCACGCCGCGATCTCAATCAGGCCCGCCGCGTGAGACAAACTTGTGTCCAAGGAACCGGGTGCGCTACACATCCAGCCGTCCTACGCCTTCGTCGCCGAGCCCCAGACCAACGGCGTCGCCGAGCGGTTCAATCGCACGCTGAAGGAACAGATCATCCATGGTCGCATCTACCGCAACATCGCGGAGCTGCGGGACGCCGTCCGCGACTTCGTCGAACTCTACAATGCCCAGTGGATCGTCGAAAAGAACGGCTACCTGAGCCCCGCTCAAGCTCGTCAGGCGTGGCACGCCGCGATCTCAATCAGGCCCGCCGCGTGAGACAAACTTGTGTCCAAGGAACCGGGTGCGCTACACAGCCTCTATTTTGTTTCGGAAAGATCGTTCTACACGGTAGCGAATGGCGCCAAGACCTGGACGCATCGGATCAATCGAGATGCAATCCCAGAAACTAATCCGGCGCGCCACATCCTCGCCAAACTCCATCCATTGTCCCCTGTCGCTGCGTCAGGTCGGGAATTGGGCGCCGGCCGCGTGGAAATCGACTGACCTGCAACGACCTCCGGGATGTCCGTCGTCAGATGATTTGAAACAGGGTGGGGCCTAAAATAACGGAGGCTTTAGCTCACCTGGGTGCTAATTCTAGGCAGCGGCGTCGCGATGTTGCAAGCGCTGGTGCTCGATGGTCTTTCGTTTGATCCTTTCCCTTTCCAGCAGGATGGTTTGGCCGCGCCCGAAGTAGACATCGGCGGGCGTGAGGTTATTCAAGCTCTCGTGGTAGCGCCGGTGGTTGTAGTGCTCGACGAAGGCGCCGATCTGGGCTTGGAGATCACCGGGCAGATAATAGTTCTCGAGCAGGATCCGGTTCTTGAGGGTCTGGCGCCAGCGCTCGATCTTGCCCTGGGTCTGGGGATGGTAAGGTGCGCCACGGACATGCTCCATGCTCTGATCATCGAGCCATTAAGCCAGGTCGCCGGAGATATAGCTGGATCCGTTGTCGGACAACAGCCGTGGCTTAATGGACGACCTTCGCCTGATCGCAGCCTGATGCCTTGAGCGCCAGTTCCAGCGTGTCGGTGACGTCCTCGGTCCGCATCGTCGTGCAGAGTTTCCAGGCGATGATATAGCGCGAGAAGTCGCCGAGGATGGTCGAGAGACAGAACCAGCCCCAACCGATGACCTTGAGGTAGGTGAAGTCTGTCTGCCACAGCCGATTGGGCCTGACGGTCTTGTCCTTGAACGCGTCGGCGGCTTTGATCACAACGAAGGCTGGACTAGTGATCAGGTCGTGGGCCTTGAGCAGCCGTAGACCGAAGCTTCTGAGACAAAATAGCCTTCGGTGTCGATAAAGCGCGTCGCCAGCTCACGTGGCGACAGTTCAGGCGCGTCCAGGGCCAGTCGTAAGACCCGCCCCCGAACATCATCCGGGATACGGTTCCAGACCTGCTTCGGCCTGGGGGGCCTGTCTTTCAACGCCTCGTACCCGCCGCTCTGGTAGCGGTCGTACCATCGGTAAATCTAGCGGGCAGGATACCGAGCTTGTCCAGCGTTCGGCGTGCCGGCAGACGGGATTGCTCGACCAGGCGGATGATTTCCAGTTTCTCGGCGGCCGGGTATCTCATTCCTCGTCTCCCCCATCCGCGATCATGCTTTTTTTGAGCAGCCGCAGGTCCAGGGCCTGCTCTGCAACGACTTCCTTCAGCTGCCGCGCCTCCCGGCGAAGGTCCGTGACCTCGCTGCTGGTTGCTGCACGCGCCGTGTCGCCCGCCAGCCGGCGCTTGCCGGCCTCCAGGAACTCCTTGGACCAGCTGTAATAAACCCGAATTGGCGAAAAACACCTTCGACATCGGCACCGGCGCCATCGCCGTCAAACGCTCGGCAAGCTCGATCATGGGCTCCGTCGTCTTGTCGATCAGGCTGTGATAGTAGGGCAGCTTCCTGAACTGCTCGATAGCGGCGTCCGCCAGCTCCTGGCAGCTGAATCCGAAGGAGGCGCACCACACATACCGGCGGCGCCTTCGATATAGTCCTTGCCGTCCTCGTCAATAATGCGCACCCCATCACCGCGTGAAACGACGAGTGGCGGGGTTTTCTCCAACGCCAAGAGATTGCTGTAGCCATGCACGATATTGGCGACCGCGCGGGCGCCGGCCGAGTTGGCTGTCGAACTCATTGCACCAAGGCCTCCCTGCCTTCGGCTTTCATTTCGGTCGAATTCGCCGACAGTATATCAAGGGTATGACCGTGAGCGCAGTCGGAGTCGATTCTCGGACGCCGGTGCCGTAAGGGCCTAGAGAGACAATCCCGTCACCGCGTTGACGGCTCCTGGGTTTCTGGACGGTGGAACGGCAGGTAAATGGGTTCAAGCGGCGGAATGTCGGCAATAAAGTCAGCGGCCTTTTCAGCGATCATAATGACCGGTGCGTTTGTATTTCCGCTGGTAATAGAAGGCATTACAGATGCATCGACAACGCGGAGCCCTTCAACGCCCCTGACACGCAGTTCCTCGTCAACTACCGCTTCATCGTCATTCCCCATTTTGCAAGTACAGCTCAAGTGCTGGTTCGGTTCTGCCTTCCGACGTACAAAAGCATCTAACTCAGAATCAGTTTTAATGTCCACGCCAGGTGCGATCTCCGTCCCCCGATACGGGTCAAAGGCTTTTTGGGCAAAGATCTCGCGAGCTATATGAATACCTTCGCGCATCGCCAGTCGATCTGGATCGGTTGCCATATAATTGGCATGAATCATCGGTGGATCTTTCGGGTTCCGCGTCCTCAGTTTGATCTCACCGCGACTTGTCGGCTGCAGTTGCAATACTTCGATCTCGAAGCTGTGTCCGTTACTGGCAGGGTAATTTTCCATGCTGAAAGTAAGCGGCAGGAACACAAATTGGAGGTTCGGTTGCTCCATCTCGGGCCTACTCCGTACATAGCCAGCCACATGAAAATGATTGCTGGCACCCGGGCCTTTTTTAAAGAACAGCCAATTCAAGCCTGTCCGCAATTTTCCAAACCCTACTGAAGCTGAATATAAACTAACCGGCTTTTTGCACTCGTGCTGCACAAAGACTGTCATGTGATCTTGAAGATTCTTTCCCACGCCCTGTGAATCAACAACGACAGGGATCGCCATAGATTGCAACTCATCAGCATCGCCTACACCCGAAAGCAGGAGCAGTTGCGGCGAATTCACAGCTCCGGCTGCCAAAATCACCTCTCGATCCGCGAACACCTTTCCCAGCTTGCTTTCGCGGACATATTCCACACCGATGGCACGGCGGTCGTCGAAGAGAACCCTCGTGGTTAAACAATGGGTCCATACCGTTAGATTTTTTCTACCCTTTACAGGATTTAGGTAGCCGACGGCCGTGCTCCAGCGCCGGCCGTTATGGATGGTTTGATCCATAGCGCCGAAGCCTTCTTGCTGAAAACCGTTCGTATCGTCTGAGCCCGGATAGCCTGCTTGGGCGCACGCTTCCACATAGGCTTCCCATAACGGTCCCTGCGCTGATGGAACTGTTATATTCATCGGACCTTCGGTGCCACGGTATTCGCTTGGTACACCGCCGTAGGTCTCCAATCTTCTATAATAGGGCAGGCAGTGAGCGTAAGACCATGTTGGCAAAGTATTCGCTGCCCATTTTTCAAAATCTAGGGCATGGCCTCGAACGAACGCCATCCCATTGATTGAGGACGAACCGCCAAGCACCCGGCCCCGAGGGTGAGAGATGACTCGCTCATCCATGCTAGGTTGAGGTTCAGTTTGGTACATCCAATTGAAGCGATCACTTTGAAACGTTTCCGACATGGCTGCCGGCATGTGTAGAAAAAAGCTATAGTCTGTCGGGCCCGCTTCCAGGAGCAAGACTTTAACCTCGGGCTTAGCGGATAGACGGTTAGCCAAGACGCAGCCCGCCGAGCCGGCGCCAACGATTATATAGTCGAACGATTCGCTTGCGTTCATCGGTGGTGGCTGCCTCCGAGGTCGATAAATCCAGGCGCACGGCGCACGGGATTAGGAAACCCAACCGAGAAATTGACCCAACAGTTCGCACTCAAGTATCTGATCAGGGAAAGGTTACGCGAGGCGATGATGAAACGGCGCAACCAGACCCACAGCGCTCGCGCCATCGACACCGGAAACGTCCATTCTTTATAGCTCGGGAACATCGCCCCAGACCTCGCCAATGGGTGAGCGGATGGAAGCGTTTTCCCCGGCTCGAACTTCAATGGGTAGGCTTAGACGGCCCATCTGATCGAGTCAACACCACCCCATTGACAGGTCAACCCCAATTAGAGCGGTTTTAAATATATGGCTTATGCCGTTGGCTCCGGCGCACCTAGAGCGTTTTCCTATCATTTGCGGTCATAGCCGGCAGCAGCGAAGTAGTTTTCGCATTCCGTTGGTGTGAAGGTGTCGATGCCTTGGGCGATGGCGTCCCAGAGGTCATCGACGGTTCGGGCGGCGGTCTTTTTGAGGAAAGCCTTGAGCTTGGAGAAGGCCATTTCAATGGGGTTAAAGTCAGGGCTGTAGGGCGGCAGGAAGCGCAACTCTGCCGCGGCGACTTCGATGGCCGTGCGCACGGCGATGGGTTTGTGGGCGGGTAAGTTATCCATCACCACGATATCGCCGGGTTTGAGCGTCGGGACCAAGACCTGCTCCACATAAGCGAGGAAGGCGGCACCATGCATGGCACCGTCGAGCACCATGGGCGCGGTCATGCCTTCAAGGCGGAGCGCGCCAACGAAGGTCGCCGTCTTCCAGTGCCCATGAGGCACCGGTGCTTGGCAACGCTCGCCCCGTGGCGCCCGGCCGTAACGCCGGGCCATCTTGGTCGAAGCGCCGGTCTCGTCAATGAACACCAGCCGCTCGGGCTTCAGATCGGGTTGGGCGTCGAACCAGGCCTGCCGGCGGCGCAGGACGTCAGCTCGCTGTTGCTCGCAGGCGTGCGCGGTTTTTTTTGAACGTCATGCCGTGCCGGTCGAGCAGCCGCCAGACCGTGCTTTGGGCCACCGTCAAGCCATGCCCCGCGTCCAGGTGTGCCGCGATCTCGCCCAAGGTGATGTCCGGCGTCTCGTCAACCAGCGCCAGGATTTCCTCGGCATGGGCCTCGATCCGGTGCGAGCGGTGGTCACCGCCTTGCGGCCTAGGCCCGACATCGCCCGTCCGCCGCCACCGATTCACCCATTTGATCGCCGTCGAGGCCGCAACCCCGAAGCGGCGCGCCGCCGAGCGCCGCGACAGGCCGCTGTCAACCGCCGATACAAGCCGTTCTCGAAGATCATTGGAAAGAGGTTTCGTCATGCAGGCTGGCCTCCTCCACCAGCCCACATCTTGAATCAGAAATTCGATCCCATGGGAATCCCAAAAAGAATCCGTCAGCTCAGAAAATGCTCTAGATGTGGAGAAATACACTCGTGATGGTTTCCGGCGCAACTGTATGATTTTCTTAGCATTCTACGGTCCACCGCGCTAAGGCCAAGTCCGCGGCTACCCCCAGATCTTGTGGAAGCCGGAAGCAAGGGGATAAGCCTTTTAAACTGGGATTCCCCATGTTGGAACCGATCCACGCGGGAAAGCGTGCCAAAATCGTTCCGGATTGGCAAGCCGCTTGCTGCTGACGGTCGGCGTTGGCCACGTGCGCGATAGAGGGGGCTGGGGGCCCTGGCGGCGTCCGATATTGGGTTCGACACGACATTCGAGACGCACCGGTCCCGTGATCGGCCAGCGGTGATCGGTCTGCCGACGGTCATGCCGGACTTGGATTCGGTCTGAGCCGGTCGATGCGGCGCAGGATATCGGCGAACAGGTCACGGGGGACGGCGACCTCGGCCATCTGGAACGTGACGTAGCGCCCGTGGCGGACGATCTTCGCGCCGATCTTGATGAGCTTCTCCCGTAGGCTGGTCAGTGACCACTGTTCCACGGCATCGGGCAACGCCAGGGTGCGCATGAAATTACCGAGGTTGTAGGCCAGCGCGTGAAGCTGCAGCCGGACGGCGTTGTGGTCGAACCTGCGGCACGACAGCCGGGTCCACTTGATGGCGTTCTTGCCTTCCTTGATGTGCTGTTCCGCCGTGCCGCGCTGATTGTAAAAGGCGACGACGCGCTCAGCACGGCGCGAGAGGTTGGTCACGATAAAGCCGACGCGCGGGTACAGCTCACCTGGATGCCACTCGACCTTGGCGACGACCCGACGGGGCTTCGTCCAAGTGGCAGCCCGATAGCTGAAGTTGGCGTAATACCGGCGCACGTCCTTGGGCGGTCTGCCGACGGGGCGCTTGAGCAGATGGCCGATGCTGTCCTGGAGCACTCTGTTAGCCGGCAGGCGGATCGCGTACCTGAAGCCTTCGGCTTCGAGGAACTCGTAAATCCCGGGCAATGCAAACGCAGCATCTCCTCGGAAGTAGCGCCGATGCAGCCTGTCTCGATAACGAGCGACAACCGGCTCGAGCACGTCGCGCCATTCGTGGGCGCTGTGCACGTTGCCGGGGCGAAGCGCGCAGCGCTCCAGATCGCCAAACTGGTTGAACACGAACAGCGGATGATAGCAGGTGCAGCCGAAATGGCCGTTGTAGGCCGTGCCTTCCTGCTCGCCATGGGTCGGGCTAACGGAGCTGTCCATGTCGAGCACGATGAGCTTCAGCCGGTTCCGTGCATGCACTCGGTCGATCCAGACTCCCGGAAGAGCGGTGAGCGCGGCGAGGTTGTCGTCGATTGTCAGCAACTCAGTCTCGAACCGGCCCATCTGGCTGGTCGATGCGCCGCCGCGCTCGACAGCCTTGCCGCCGACGACCCACCGCATCGCGGGATCGCGCCCGAGCCGGTCGGCGTCGTTCACATCCTCGTATCCGGCGAGCCGTCCAAAGACGGATTGGCGAAGCAGACCGACGACACCGTGCCAACCGTTCTTGCCGGTCCTGCTGTCAGCTAGGACATCACTCGCCAGTACGGTCAGGCCCAGGGCATCGTCGAGTTCGCGGTAGGCGAGCAGGCCGGCGTCGGATGTGACCCGCGAACCGTGGAACTCCAGCTTCAGCCTTCGGTCGAAACAGGGCCGAAGTGGGCTGCGATCCGATTCACCCTCCGGGTTCCGCATCCGAGCCACCTCCACCTGATATAAGCCGCTGATTCTTATACCAGAATCAGACCAAGACCGCATCACATGGATCAGTCACGTGGGAAATGCGGGATAAAGGCTCTCGGCGATACCCTCACGCCGGCACAGCTCGGCAATGCTGAACTCACCGCGCAGACCATCCAATACGATGTGGATTTTCTCCTCAGAGGAATACTGCCTGCGGGTTACCCGGCGGATGTTCTTGACAAGCCGCTCAGACGACGATTCTCGGGTTCCGGATTGCTGTCTCATCTCCACTCCTTGGCGGTTGCGATGAGCCAGAAATCCTCCGTTACTCAACACCCGCAATCTGTCTCATAGGCGCTGACGGGGGACAGTGCTACTGGGAGCTATACCCGAAAGTTGGTGATGGGATGAGATGAGGGCGGCGTATCCTGGCGATGTTGGAGTCGCCATTTTCCACGAAGGAGGGATACGCCATGAGAGAGGATACAGTCGTCCAGCTTCGCCAACCAGGATCATTTGAGGACGATCCGCTGACGGAGGTTTTGCGTCTTGGTGCGCGGCGTTTACTTGGGCAAGCGGTGGCGGCGGAAGTTGCCGGTTTTGTCGAGGCGTATGCGCATCTGACGGACTCGGCCGGCCGCCGTCGGATCGTACGCCACGGGCATTTGCCGGAGCGCGAGATCCAGACCGGCATTGGTTGCGGTGCGCTGTCCCAGGGTGCGCGACCGAGGCGCCGGCGAGACCGGGCCGCGGGTTCGCTTCACCTCACGGATCTTGCCTCCCTATCTCAGGCGCGCCAAGTCGATCGAGGAACTCCTGCCCTGGCTTTATCTGAAGGGCATCTCCACGGGCGATTTCTGCGCGGCGCTTGCGGCGCTCTTGGGGCCCGAGGCGCCGGGGCTCTCGGCCTCGACCATTGCCCGCCTCAAGGAGGTCTGGCAAGGCGAGCTGGAGCATTGGCAACGGCGCGATCTCTCGGCCAAGCGTTATGTCTACTTCTGGGCCGAGGGCGTCTACTTCTCACCACGGCTCGACCATGACAAGCAATGCATGTGCGTGATCATCGGTGCCGACGAGCTGGGCCGCAAGGAGCTGCTGGCGATCGCCGACGGCTACCGGGAGAGCGCCCAGTCCTGGCGCGAAGTGCTGCTCGATCTCAAGCGCCGCGGCCTGGCGATTGCGCCCGAGCTGGCCACCGGCGACGGGGCGCTCGGTTTCTGGAAAGCCTTGCGCGAGGTCTACGGGACGACGCGCGACCAGCGCTGTTGGGTGCACAAGACCGCCAACGTGCTCAACAAGCTCCCGAAGTCCGTCCAGCCACGCGCCAAGCAGCACCTACAGGACATCGGGATGGCCGAGACCCGCGCGGTGGCCGAGAAGGCCTTCGACTTCTTCCTCGAGGCCTATGGCCCCAAGTACGACAAAGCGGTGGCCTGCCTGGCCAAGGACCGCGACGTGTTGCTCGCCTTCTACGACTTCCCGGCCGAGCACTGGAAGCACATTCGCACCACCAATCCCATCGAAAGCACCTTTGCGACCGTGCGCCTCAGGACCACCAAGACCAAGGGCTGCCTCAGCCGCATGACGGCGCTCACCATGGTCTTCAAGCTGTGCCAGTCGGCCAGCAAGAAGTGGCGTCGCCTGGACGGCTCGCACCACATCGCCGACATCATTCAAGGCGTCAAATTCAAGGACGGAGAAAAGCTAACCGAACGCGCCGCCTGAAACCTGCGTCACCAACTTTTCACAATAGCTCTGCTACTGGACGCCGGACTCTGCGGAGTGGTCGCCCCCGCAGTAGAAAAAGATGTGGGGGACCTGTGCCTGTCAGTCGAGCATTACCTAATCGGCGATAGGCGGTGGTATCCATGCCATGAGGTCACGGGAAAGGGCACGAATGCGGCCAATGGGGTTGCGTTTACAGGCGGATGCTCCAGCTCCTGGATATTGAGCGGCCCTCGTGCTCCCCTTCGCCGGGCGAATCGGAGTGGCGCTCCACATAGTCGTCGAATTCCTTTTGCGCCGCGTCGCGTTCCTCCTGAGTGGCTGCATCGTCCACAGCCGACTGGAGCCGGCGGAATTTGAGAGCCTCCAGTTCGGCCCGCTGCTCCCGCTCCTCGGACGTTTCCGGCTGGGCAAGCAGCTTTTCGGCGGCGATGGCTTCCTCGCTGATGGCCTCGTCGTCGCGGCGGATGGCGCGGCTCATGTTCAAGAGCGCCCATTTCATGCGTGTCTCGCCGATCAGGATGTGATTGAGATGATGACCGTAGGTTTCCATGTCCGAGAAAGTGGCCTCGCCCGCGGCCGTCAGTCGGTCGTTCTTCCGTCGCCAGTCCGGATAATCCGAAATCTCCGCCACCTTCATGTCGAGTTCTTCGGCCAAACTTTCCAGGGAGTCGTGTTCCTCAATATGCCGGTCCACTTGGTCCAGGTAGTCCTCGATACGTTTACGCGTCGAGAGATAACGCTGGTGATTCTCAAGAACCTGGATCATGGGCGCCCGTGTTACGGCCGGGACATCCGGGTTCTCTGCGAGGGCCCGGATGCGCGGGATCATGTCCGCGTACCCCTTGGCATAGAACGTCATGATACCGGCTTGCCGGGCGCCTTCGATGAAGGCGTTCCAGTCCTGGCGCAATGCCATGTAGGGCGCATACCAGTACGGCTCCGCGGGTTCCACGTTCCTCACGGGCACCGCCACGTCGGCATGAACCCCGGTTGGCGCCGCAATCGTATTCCGCTCCTCCGTTTCGGCTCGTTCGGCCGCTTCAATGGCTCCACCCTCAAGCGGCAGCACTCCCTGGCGCCTCTCGGGCTCGATTCCCTGTTGTTCGGCCTCCCGCTTGATCCGATGCACATAGCGCATCGTGGCCGAGCGCCGGTGGCGTCGCGCCCGTGTATGGAGTTCCTCCAAGGCGTCGAGATCCTTGCGTCCGATGCCGCCGCGCTGGGCCAACAGGGAGGCGAAATCGTCCGGCCGGGCGTGGAAGGCCGCGGCCTGTTTCAGCAGCACGGCGTGCCGGCTGAGGGTTTCTCGAAATGCCCGGCCCAGCGCCACAGAGTCGCCCTCGGCTCGGGTGCGCTCGCGGAGTTCATCGTAAGCCGCCAGAACTTGCCTGCGGCCATCTACGAACGAAGCCACCGTCTGGGCGTGGCGCCAGCCGAAAGCGGTGCGCCGAATATCCCGCGCGATACGGGCCAGCGTGTTGTCGTTCGCCGCGGCGCGGACTTCGCCCGTCTCGTCCGGGGTTTCGCCGGAGGATCGGCTTCTGCCCTCCCGGACATTCTCCCGGCTGTCTTGCCATATGCCATCGGCCATGTAGTCGAGCGCCGCCTCCTTGGGCTGCGACCGCGACCAGCATTCAGCCAGCCAGGCCCGGATCTCGGTGTCCGTCACCGCCGTCGCCCGGTCGTTGTCGGCCCGCCTGTCGGCGATTTCAAGGGCGAGTGGCGCCCGGTTGACATAGATGTCGAGCCCCTCGCGATGGCGTGTTGCTGCAGGATAGATGGTTTCACGCGCGGGCCTCGCATCCGCCAACAGGAACGTCCGGTCCACGGTCAACCGCTGAGCCGAAGTGATGGTGAGGGCATAACCGTGATCGAGTCGGATATTGCCGTACCAGTCGCGGATCTCGTCGTGATGGAACGATACGGCCCGCCCATCCTCGGTGCGCGCCGATATCAGGACACTCGGCTCCGCACCGGCCTCAGCTCGTTCAACCTTGAAATCCTCTACCGTGACCACGATCCCGTTTAACAGCTGCTTCTCCCAGTGCGTGGCGCCGATGCGAAGCCGGTCCCCGCGCACGATCTCCAGCGGCGAGGCCGTCCGGTCGTCTTCCGAGCCCCGGCTGACGGTCACCGTCACCCGGCCCGTATTGGCCCGTTCTGCATCCGGCAGTGCGGCGAAACGGCGTTCCCGCATCAGATGCGATAGCGCCCGCACTTCGGCCCGCGTCCGCGCCAGCACCACGGTGGACTTGCCGGGGTTGGCTTGCCGGTAGCGGTCCCAGTGATCGACCAGACCGATCAGCGTTTTTTCTTCGTCGTACCCGATATGGAACCGTCCTCTTGCGTGATGGGCTGCAATAGCCGATGTCGCATCTCCATCGCGCAACGCCTCCGATGTGGAAACCTGCCACGGCGTGAACAGGGGTTTTTCGGCCATGGCCTCGTAATCGCCAAGAATATTGGCGCTTTCCTGCTCACCCATAAGCTTTGCCCGGAACCGCGCTGCCTCCGGCGTCTCGCCATGGACATGGACCAGGATATCCTCGATATCCGCCTTCTGACGCCGTATGCGGTCCACCCGCACGCTGCCAACTGCATCGCGGATCAACCTGAGCCCCAGTCCCGCTTCCACCGGTTGTTGCTGCTGTGTGTCGCCTGCAAAGACGATCTTCGCCCCGTGGCGCTCGGAGAGCTGGAGAATATGATGCGCTTGACGGGTCGACAGCATCCCCGCCTCGTCGACGATAATGATAGTGTTTCCATCGATATCGATGCCGCCCCGCGCGGCGAGGCGCAGCAGCTTGTCGACGCAGAATGGCCGCGCATCGACATCGTTGCCAAGCGCCACTGCTGTCCGCCAGGCCACGGCGGTGGCGATGATGCTCTGTCCGTGTTCACGGTAGAGATCGGCGATGGGCCGCAACGTCGTGGTCTTGCCCGAACCTGCCGCCCCTTCGATGATGGCGACCCGGCCCCCTGATGAGGTAACCGAGCGGATCGCCGCGATCTGTTCCTTGCTCAGCGGATAACCCACTTCAAGGAGCCCCGCCAGCTTTGCCTCGATGGCCTGGCCGGATAAGGAGTGTCCCGTACCGGCGGCCATGCCTGCCGCCATATCCCTGACTTCCTGCTCCATCTGCAGGTTGTGACGGGTTGAATACAATCTCGTGTGCGCCATATCGGCCCGGCCCTCGGCGGAACGCGGCGGTCGGGTCAGGCGCACCACCTCCGGGCTCAGAAGCACACGTTCAATACTTGTCGCCACCGCGTCCCGGCTCAACAGCCCGGCGGTTGCGTTGCCCACCCGCTCGACAATATCCGGCAGGCGGAATACCGCTTCCTCCCGCGTAAGGCGTTCCGGAAGATCTTCCAACACCGCCGTCAGCGCCCGGACCTGTTCTTGGGTAATCTCTTCCGACTTACCCAAGAGCGAGGCGATCAGTGCCTCGCATTCGATAAAGCCGTCCGCCTCTCCACGCCACCGACGGTGACGAATCTCCGGGTCGTTGTCGGGCGACTTGCCGGCTCGTGTGATCTTGTTCGCCGCCGCTGCACGCGGTGCGTTGCCCTCGACCGTAAAGCCCATCTCCCGGGCCGCTTCGATGATCGCTGCTCGGCGCTTCGACCAGTGTCCGATCAGGTCCCCGGACATGCCTGCGATACGGGTGAACTCTCCATCCTTGCCGTACTGTTCCATGCGGATGCCGAGGCGCTCTTGCAGGCTCCAGGCCAGGGCATTGCGGTAGACCGCCCCCGCCGCCTTCACCCATGTGTAGACCGGGTGTTGATGCAGCGCCCGGTACTTGCCGTCCCGGTGTGTGCGGGCGGCATTGAAAATCACACAATGAGTATGAAGCTGCGGATCGTTGTCCCGGCTGGTGCCATGCTGGAACATCGCGGCGGATATGTCAGCCGGCAGGACCTCGATATCGCCGTCCCGGTTACGGATGCGGGTATAGGCGCAATGCCTCAGCACTGTTTCCTCAAGTGCTACACGCGCCGCATCGTTATGCGCCTGCTCGATCTCCGAACGCAGCTCGGGGCCGGCGACCGCCCACAGAGCCGAGACGCTCTTGTCGGCGCTGAAGGTCATGTCCAGACCTGCCGAGCGCTGTTCGCTACCGGCGTTTTGGGTCAGCTTGCCTCCGGTGTTCGGTGCGAATCCGTTGTACAGCCGATGGAAGTCACTGCTGTCGACCTTGCCGTCGTCGACAAGACCGAACAGGCCCTTCGGAATGAACCAGACGCCATCCGGTTCTTCTCCCGCCGTGTAGTATTCGTTGGGGTGACGGAAGGAACGCTGGCTTTCCAGGTAATATGCGGCCGATGCAGCTTGGGCCAGAGAGGCTACCATGACGCCGGCTCTGTAACTACGTTGCCTGGCAGGGATACAACCTGGCCGGAATACAGCTGAAATATGACTGCTGCTGCCCTCGTGATTCCAGCCTTTGAAATTCCTCTATTTAACAGGAGGTTAACTAAACGGCCATGCGAGCTTTGCACAAGATAACAAGGTTGTTTACTTTTTCAAAATCTGAGCACCTGGTGGTGCAGAGGTGTGATAGGTAAGAAACACCATTTGTCTCTCGTTCGCGACCGAGCATACGCATATCGTTAGACCTTGCAAGGATTTTATTGGCCGTCTACATTGACGGTGCGCAAGTTTGGAAAACGCAGGATTTTCTCGCTGTTGCATTCGGGGGAGGTTTGGAAAGCGGGCGGACCATCATGACCGGTGTTTCGGATTGTCAAGGTTCTCGTTCCTCAGAAGGGTGATCGGATAGCCGGCAAATGCATCTGGGCCTGATTACGAACCCTGAAATGGCGGAGAGAGACGGAATATGCCAGCGAAGCGTTTCAACGAAGCGGATATCGACTTCAATGCCATAGACGGCGAGTTGGCGAAACTTGTGCCACCTAAGCTGAGCTTGGCGGATGTGCTGGACCGGTTACGGAAGCGATTGATCGAGCAACAGGCCAAGGGCGTTACGGTGGCTCAAATGCATGAAGTGTTGAAATTGGGCGGGATCGATATCACGGAGCGCAGTCTGCGGACGTTTCTGACCAAGGGCGTGTTGCCGGGAAGGAAGGTTGCCGAGGCTGCCAGGGCCATGGTGTCGCAAGAAGGTGAAGATCCGTTCTGAGCCGAACGACGGCGCACATGGGTTCGTCGTGACGGTTTTCGGGATGTGGATATAGTGAAGTTGCAATGGGGGATGGCGTGGTGCGTAAGCGCCCGCGAACGGCGATGGCGCGAAGCGCCCCGCCATGGGCCGTGACTTTATGCACACGGCATAAAAAAAGGGGCCGACCTCCGCCGAGTGATGGCGGAGGCCGACTCTGAAGGGTATCGTCAGGCGGCGGCGAGAAGTACGGGAATTCCGATCTTGCGGGCCTTGTCGACCATATTGTTTGTGATGCCGGAACCGGGAAAGGCGACGAGGCCCTTCGGCAGGAAGTTCAGCAGGACGTCGTTGCGCCGGAAGGGCGCGGCTTTGCCGTCCCGGTCCCAGTTCGGCTTGCAGACGACCTGGTGAACGCCGTTCTTCTCGGCCCAGCTTGCCGCGATTTTCTCCGCACCGGGTCCACCGCCGTGTAGCAGGACCATATCGTCGTACTTGAGCTTGATGCTGTCCAGGGAGTGCCAGATGGCGGTGACGTCGTCGAAGTCCTTGCCGCCGGTGAAGGCGACCAGGGTGCCCTCGGGCAGATGTGCGGAGGTCTCACGGTCCTTGCGGGCGCGGAGGTAGTCGCGGGCGTCGATGGCGGCGGAAGTTAGTTTGCCGGTCTGGCTGCTGTGCGACCCGTTGCGCGGGCGCCAGGTGTCGCCGGTCTCGGTGCGGTATCCCTCTGCGGCGAGGTCGCGCATGGCCTCGAAGGCATCGCGGCGATCACCGAGGTTCTGGACCTGGTCGGTCAGGCGTTCGAGTTCGCAAGACTTGATCTCGGAGCCGTCTTGCTCGCGTTGGAGGTCCTTCATTTCGGGCGCGATCTTGTCGGTGCCGCGGTCGAGGCGCTGGACCTGGGCGTGCAGTGCATTGACGAAGCCCCAGAGGAGGCTCTCGCGTTCGTCGGAGAGCTGCGTGCCGTCCGGTGCGACCACACCGGCCAGGATGTGGATGGCTTCCTCGATTCCGGAAAGTGCTTCGTCCTCGTTCCAGATATCCCGGTTGTCGAACTCGTCGGGACCAGGGGTCGCGCCGAACAGGGCAGCCTGTTCGCAAGCCATTGCGGTCGGAGATGACGTTTCGGTTCTGATGAAGTTCTGCATGATTCTCTCCATTGCTATGTTGCTATCCTCCGAGGCGGTCTGCCCCGTCGTGATGACTCTTTGGATCACGCGCTCGCAGCGGAGCCACGATGGCCGGAATGCCTGCGCCGGAGGAATGCGCGAGTGGTGCGGGCGCAGGGAGCGTAGCGAGCGAGCCACGGTCGCGCATTCCACCGGCGCTAGCCGCGTAGCGGCGTGGCATTGCGCGCTATCGCCGTAACGGAGCGTAAGCGGAGTGGAGGACCCCGCAGGGGTTGGCGCAGTGAGAACGTGTGACACAATGAGACATCATGACGGGGTAATTATTCTCCCACTCCCACGCCTCTCTTCCACCGTTCCCCGGACTCGGTGCTTGCAATAAGGGGCGCGATTCGAGCCGCGAGGGTTTCTTCTCCGAAGGCAATGAGATCGTCATTAAAATCGGAGTGTTCGGGAACGATCACGATTGAGGGAATGCTGCGTTCCACGCAACGGCGCTGAAGACGGTTTGCGGCGTCCCCGCCTTCCATGTCTTTATCGCGGGCGATGACCAACAGGGCGAGGTCCTGGGGCGGTTCGAAGGCGCCCAGGCTTCCTGCCGATAGAGCCGCTGCGGCATGAATGCCGGGAACGGCGCTGACCAGCGATAGAACGGTTTCGATGCCCTCGCCGGCAAGCAGGATCGCGCCGGAGGCGGACCCGCCGAAGCGCACGGCCCGGCCGTAGACGCGCCCAAGCGCTTTGCGAGGGCGGGCGAGGTTGGCTTTCTCGGGTAGCTTGGGATCGAGCCAGGTGCGTTGCACGCCCTCGATGGCGCCATCGTCGCCGGTGACGGCGGCGACAAGCGCCGGGAGGCGGTGGATGCCGTCATCTGCACGATGGATTAGATCCGGATGAAACCGCAGGGACGGGAAGCGGCAGTAGCCGATGGCGCGGGCGTGCAGATAGGCTTCCGCATGGGTGCCATCGATGGGGCGGCAACGCCGCCAGAGGTGGCGCGCTGCTTCTTCACGGTCATAGCTACAGGGGTGATCGCCGCCATTGGCGGGAGTGGACGGTGGCAGGGCGAGGAACGCGAGGGCCTCCTCCATGGCGTGCCGCAGCGATGCTCCGCCGGTGTGCAGACGGATGAGATCGAGCAGATCGCCATGCTCGTTGGTCGCGGCGTCGGTCCATTTTCCGGGTATGCCTGGAGGCGCCAGACGCACAAAGAGGGAGCGACCCTTGGCGCCGCTTTTGTCGCCAGCTGTCCAATATCTGCCCTGTTTGCGGCCGCGGGGAAGGTAGCGGCGGCATACGTCTTCGGCCCGTGTGCTTAACGCAGAGGCAATTTCAGTGGCGTTCATGGGGCGTGATCCCTTAGGGGAGCGATGGCGCGAAACGGTTGCATGGGGAACCTCTCCTGCCTGTTGCGGGACGCCCCCTTCAGGCCCGCCTCGACCTTTTGCCGGTGAGGGCCGTGGGAGCGGAGCGCGTAGCGCGGCCGCTCCGCGTCCAGGGTTTGGGAACGCTGTAGAGGCGGGCTCGAACGGGACTCCAAAAAAAGGGCCAGCCCCATGCCAACTTGGCAGGGACTGGCCCTGAGTTATGCGGGAGGGAGGCGACCGTTTAGAACGGAATTTCGCTGTCATCCACCGTCGCGGCGGTTTCGGCGGAAGGCACGGTCTTGCCGTTCATCGCCGGCGCGCCGTTGCCGTTCGGCTTGTCTAAAAATTGGACTCTGCCGCCGGGGACCAGCAGGATCTCGGTCGAGAAACGGTCGCTGTCCTCGCCGTCCTTACGCCACTTGCGGGTCTGCAGCTTGCCCGAGACGTAGACCAGGCGACCCTTCTTCGCGTGCTTCTCCATCATCTCCACCAGGCCGTCCTGGAAGGTGACGATGCGGTGCCACTCGGTGCGGTCCACCTTGTCGCCGGAGTTCTTGTCGAGGTAGCTCTCGTCGGTCGCGATCGAGACGTTGGCGACGCGGCCGCCGTTGGTGAGGTGGCTGACGGTGGCGTCGGCGCCGAGGCGTCCGATCAACTGCGCGTTATTCAGTCCGAACATGATCAATCTCCTATGATCCGGGTTATGACATCGGGTTAGCGAACGGGGTCAGGCCTCTCTCGACCCTTCCCCCTTCACACTTCTCTAAGCCCCCCTCTTCCTCTATTCAGCCGTCCGCACCGGTATATGTCCGGGAGCCGAGAACCTCGCGGATCGCGTGGGACGGCATGCCGACTGCGGCCAGCAGTGCACCGGCGTCGGGAAGCGGTGCGGCGAAGTCTGGGTCGGCATCGCGTGTGCTGTCGGGATTGAAAAGGGTGTCGTTGGACTCGGTCGAGGTATGTCTGGAATCGAACATCTGGCATCTCCGGTTGACGGGGTTGAGACGCCACCGGCTGGAAACTCACTCTCTCGCCTCGGGCGCGTCGCCCTTCTCCCTGCTTTACTCAAACTCTCTGGGGTGCATCGGGCCTAAGCCGGAGCGTTTGGCGGCAATGCGCGACGGTGTCCCGCGCCGCGAGTGTTCCCCGACACGATATCGAAACCCTGGAGCTGTACCGGAAGTGGGACGCCGGTATTGCCGCTACGGACACCGGCAATGCCGCCGGCCGGCTTTGTCAGCCGGTTCCGCGAACAGTCGTCAGCCCGCGGTGTCGGTCCGCCGCGTTAGGCTTTGGGCTTGCCGATACCCGCCCCGATCTTGCAAAATCACCGAAATGCCCGTCTCGTGGCGGATGTCAACCGCGCAATAAACATCCCTGGCTGGCGCTGCGGGCGTATGGAAATGAGAGGTGTAAGAAATGGCTATCGATGAAACCGGACTCACCAAAGGTCTGGTGAGAAAATTAAATGCGCTTCGAAAATCTGTCGGTGACGACCTCGCCGATGAGGTCTTCGCAAAGTGGCTGGAGCGTCAGGCTGCCTCACAAGCCAAGAGCAGGCCAGATCCCGTGGCGATGAAGATCGTCGAGGCTCTCGCAGGCTTTGAGAACGACCCGGAGTTCAATCTCGGCAATCATGGTTACACACTGCGCCGCGCCAAAGGCAGGGGCGCGTCGGGCTTCATCGCATACCGGAATGAAAAGGCGAAAGAGGCGCTGGCCCCGTCTTCAACAATTGATTTGGAGCCGCTTCGCCAAGGGGGGACGGCAGCTATGCCGGAGCCTGCGGCGCCGTGACCGGCCTGCCCATCAGCGGCGCGAACCTGCGTGAGATCGGACAGGCGATGGCGTGCTTGAAAGGCGGATCAGGGGCGCGGCGGGCGCCCGCCGCGGTCTCAATAGCGGCATCTGCTCAATAGCGGCATCTAAATGGGACCTTCTGGAGAAAGGTGCGACAGGAATGCTGCCCGCTACGCAAGGGTTTGGGCGCCGCCCTTGGCAGTTTGCCGGGGCCAGCAGCCGTCGCGGCCTTGAGGGCGGTGGAAGGGCGTCTCGCGCTGATTGCGAAGGCCGCTTAGCGCGCCATGGCACGATCGGGTCTCACCGAAGGTGAAGCACTAGCTAGCTAGGACGCGCGGCACGGATTCCCGGTCACCAGCTGACATCCTGGTGCAAGACGCCGCGCAACGTGCGCAACTCCTCGAGCGCTTGCCCGGTGCCCATCGCTACGCACCCGAGCGGCTGGTTTGCGACCGAAACGGGGAGCCCGGTGGTGTGGCGCAGCACGTAGTCCATGTTGCCCAAGAGCGCGCCTCCGCCGGTCAAGACGATGCCCCTGTCGGCGATGTCGGCGGCGAGCTCGGGAGCAGTATTTTCGAGCGCCGCCTTGACCGCCTCGATGATCGCTCCCACCGGCTCGGCGAGGCTCTCGGCGATCTGCTGTTGGTCTATCACCAGTTCCTTGGGCACTCCGTTCATCAGGTCGCGGCCCTTGACGCTCATCGTCTCGCCGCTGCCGTCTGCAGGCCGACAAGCGGTGCCGATCGCGGTCTTGATGCGCTCGGCGCTGCCTTGGCCGATCAGCAAGTTGTGGTTGCGGCGGATATAGGCGATCACCGCCTCGTCCATCTTGTCGCCCCCGACCCGCACCGAGCGTGAATAGACGATCCCGCCTAACGAGATCACCGCGACCTCGGTGGTGCCACCGCCCACGTCGACCACCATCGAGCCGGTGGGTTCGGTCACCGGCAGTCCAGCGCCGATCGCCGCGGCCATCGGCTCTTCGATCAGGAACACCCGCCGCGCGCCTGCGCTCTCAGCCGATTCCTGGATCGCCCGGCGCTCGACCGCGGTCGAGCCCGAGGGCACCGCGACGATAACCTGGGGGCTGACGAAGTAGCGACGGGTCTGGGCCTTGCGGATGAAGTGCTTGATCATCTCCTCCGCGACATCGAAGTCAGCGATGACGCCGTCACGCAGGGGCCGGATTGCCTGAATGTTGCCGGGCGTGCGCCCCAGCATGAGCTTGGCCTCCTCGCCGACAGCCAGCACTTGGGTCTTGCCGCGGCGGGTAGCTATCGCCACCACCGAGGGCTCATCCAGGACGATACCGCGGCCCTTGACGTAGACCAACGTGTTGGCGGTGCCAAGGTCGATCGCCATGTCCGCGGACAGCATGCCAAAGACGCGGTCGAACATTCTATTTGTTTCCCTCGGCCGGGTGCCCTACTTGAGCCGGCCGTAGCGCTTTGCCAGGCCCTCGTACACCAGCCGCTCCGCGCTCGATCTCGCCGCGGGCCTCGTCATCGGCAAGTGCTATAAGCGTCACCCAGGGAGTTCCTCGAGTTGGTCATGGGCAGGACTTGCCGCGCCGCAAGGGCCGGGCGGTCAAGGCCCCTGGCTGGCGGGGCGGCCGCACGATCATGCGTCCCTTCGCCCCCAGCATGCCGAGGTTCATCACGCTGCGACTTGACGAGGCTGACGACTTGTGCCGGGGGAAGATGCGGGTCGGATAGGTCGCCGCCGCTGCCCCGCACCGCGTTCGCCGCCAGGCTCCGCATCCCTGTTCCGCGGCCCGGCGCATGCGGCGGCGGTAGAGGGAGAGCAGAGCCAGAGACAAGGAGATCTTTCGAGGGAATGAGGCCCGGCGGAGCTATCGTAACGCACGGAGAATCAGATGATCTCGATCTACGCCCCGGCCGAAACCGTCAGAGATGTCAACCAGGGAATCAGGCGCCCGCCGCCCTCTTCAGCGCGGCCGCCGGCCGGAACTTCAGAACCTTGGAGGCCTTGATCCGGATCGCTTCGCCCGTCTGCGGATTGCGGCCCTCGCGCGCCCGGCGCTTGGTGATGGTGAAGGTGCCGAAGTTGCCGATGGTGTAGCGGCCTTCCTTCTTCGATTTCTTCAGCCCGGTCCCGATCTCGCCCAACACCAAGTCGACCATGCGCTTGGACTCGACCTTGCTCATGTTGCCTTTCTTGGCGACGTTCTCGATGAATGCGGCTCTGCTCATGCTGTGTAGCCTCTTTAACGTTCCCCAAACCGAATCGACCTTCGTAAGGGCACCACATATAGTAGGGTTTTGCTCAGGTGTACACAGAACTGCCCCGTTAGCCCCAGTTCCAACGAATTCGCTCGGACGGTCGTCAAGCTAGGCGTTCGCGGCGCAGCCGGGTGCCGCATCAAGGAGGACGAACCTCTGCGCGTGACGGAACTCCTTTTTTTGGTCTGCCGCCGCTGCCATTATCGTGACCAGCCTATGAGTTTTTCTAAATGTGGGCCGTGGCGCGGCGGCGCCAGGCTGCGTGACGAGGGGAGGCCATATCGGTGGAAAACGTTAAACTGGAAGTCGTGGACGGGAACCGGCTTATTATTGAAGTCGATCTGAACCACCGCGGCGACATCAGCGCTTCGGGAAAGACCAAAAGGGTGGCGTCTACCCTGGGCAATGTCAGCGTTCAGGATGCCAATGGCGTCGAGGTCAAAATAGGGTTCAACGTTTACGTCAAACCCGGCGATTGACACCGGTTCGATCCGACTTCCCGCAGAGCCCCTGAAACCGGCGGGTTTTCCTCTACCGCGGCAGGAAATGCCCTTGGCCGGGTTGCTGGCGCAATCGGCATCTGGTCGATTGCCGCGAATGCGGTATTCGGTGTTTATTCGCCGCTGACGATCATGGCCGTCGATGCACAGCCCGAGAGTACGCGTTCCAGGGCGGCGGCTTCGCGCCGGTCCACGGTGAGGCGGTATTTGAGCCGAACGGTGACGATGCGGGCGGCAAACCAGCATTGGTTCATTGGCGGCAGCCACTGCGCTGCGTCGTAGGCGCATTTGCCGGATTTGCCGCAACGGTTCATCTCCGGGCTGGCCAGGGTGAGATTGAGCAGGTCGGTGGCGAAGCGCCGCCGGGTTTCGGCATCGGCGGCGCACAAGCCGCTGTCATGGGCTTCGGAGACGGCAACGACGTGTTCGATATCGGTCTCAAGGGTGCTCCGGAACAATCGGCCGCTATACGGGCCGTAGATCATGCCGCCCTGGGCGCTGACGATCCGCGCTTCGATCGATTGCGGGTAGGGATAATCGGCGCGGTTGTAGGGCGCGCAGCGATGTTCGGGGGCAACGGCAAGACCACGCCATGTGTCCGGGTCCTGCATGGTCGCAGCGAAGAGCCCGGCGCTGTCCGCGAGGCCGTGTAATGCAAGCGCGGCCGCGGCAACTGCAAGAACCATCGCCGCCGTCCGCCGCCCGCGGTTTCTACGAATTCGTTTCATCATCCTGATCCTTTCCTTTCTGTGACTGCCCGGCAATCCGTCCGGCCTGAGGCAACTCTGCACTTTCCGGCGGGACAACAACGCAGGGGGTGTGGTTCGGGAAGCCGGCGCCGAGCCCCGATTGCCGGCAAGCCTGCTGAGATGCGCCGGACGGCCAGGCGCTGGTTCGCCGGGAGTCAGCGCGCTGGGTCGTTGGCGTCCATGATGGCGATGATGACGTCGTCGAGGCTTCCCCTCGCGCTCATCAATGTGTTCTCGATATGGAGAAGCCGGTGGCGGAGCCCGGCGCGGTCGTCGCATGACGGGTTGCCGGGCAGGCGCATGATGGCGTTCCGCAGTTCGGCAAAGCGTTCCGCCAGGGCCTTCATGTGAGCTGCAGCTTCGCGCGTGCCGATCCGTGCTTCCGGCAGGAACCCGCTGGGATCGGGCCGGGCGCCGGGCATGGTTTCGAACTCGCCCGTCGCGGAGTGTGGTGTGAGGGTGTCGAACATCGGGCTCCTCCGTGGATTGCAAGACAGAATGGCGGCGATGCCGGGAGAATTGCCTCCCGTGCACCGCCCGAACCGCCCCTGCCGTGCTGCCCTCGGCCTCTACGTCTTGTTGGGCTCAATGGGTGGTTTCATCGCGGGCGGCGGACATGGACCGGCCGGCGATGGCGGACCATGCATCCCGGTCGAGTCCGAGCCTTGCGTTCAGGCGATCGCAGATCCTCAGAGCATCGTCGAGTGTGAGTCCAACCAACGCTGTAGGGACGTAGCCCGGCATCGAATCGAACACGATTCGTATTTGCTGCGGCATGTTGTCGAAGTCATAAGCGGGACAAAACGCATAGACGGGATCGTCCGGCAGGGTGTGTGACGAAGGCATGGCAATGTCTTTCCTATGGCAGGTAGTGCAATTGGCGGCAGTGGGCGGCGCAAAGGCGCAAATCCCCGGAAGCGCGCGTAGCGGGCGGCGGCAAGCGTTCGGACGCCCCGCGCCGGATACCGGACGGGAGCGTGCGGGTTTACACCAGGTTCGCAGCCGCGAGGGGCCAACGATCGAGGATGCGGCCGAGGTCGATGTATTGGGGTACGAACACACGGGTCCGCCACGAGACGATCTCGGTGGCGCACCCCATGCGCTTGAGCGCCGCGAGGTCGCCGTCGTCCGGCCCCTCGATCTCGACGCGCCCGGCGCCCATCAGGCGCCGCCTTGCGAGGCGCCAGCCGTTGGCGAGATCGAAGGACGCACCGCGGGTCAGGATCGCTTCGTGCATCTCGGCCGGGCTCATGACCGGTCCGCCGGCCAATCCGAAGGCGTCGCGGAAGGCGTGCGCCTGCTCGGGCGTCAGAACCCGGCCGAGCAGGCTTTCCCCGGCATCGGTCGCAAGCCGGCGCACCCGCATGTTCTCGCCCGGCAGCCGGTCCCATATGGGGAGCAGCAAACCGGTGACCAACCACAGGCGGGATTCGGTGTGGCTGGGCAGCCCTTCGATCTCCGCATCCCACAATGCGCGCCAGTGATCTTCAACGGAATCCTCCCAGTTCGAGGCGGCAAGCTCGGCTGCGGCCATGGGCTCGCGGGCGGCGGGACGGACCAGGCGGACCCGGGCCTCGACCCCGCCGTCCTCGAACATCCGCGACGGCGCGGGCAGAACAACGGCGGCGCGCTTCGAGCGGGAGTTGATGACGGGCCGCCCGTCGCGCAGGGCAAGCGCATCTTCGGCCGCCAGCGGCACGAGCCGGTCGCGGCGGACGATCTCGACAAGCTCGGTGGCGGCGCCCGAGGCTTCATGAACGTGAACCGCTTCGCGCGAGGCCACATCGAGCGAATCGGCGCGGATGGTCTCGACGCCCTGCTCGTGGGTCCCGGCCTCGATGGCCTGTTCGATATTGGCCTCGATGCGGGTTTCCAGCTCGGCGAACAGTTCGTTCTGCTCGGCGATGGGCAGGGCCAACAGGCGGTTGAGGAACCGGGGCATCGGCGGCAGGTCTTCCTTGAGCGAGCCTTCCCAGATCAGCTTCAACCCGGTGGCGTCCTCGAAGCGGTCCATGGACCAGCCCGCAATGTTGCCGCGCCACAGCGCGATGTAGAACTGGCGCAGCGCCACCTTGGCGTAGGGGCTCTCCAGATTGTCGCTGGCCCGGAACAGGGTGGCGTCGCCGCCGCCCATGGCGGTCTGCGAATCGCGCTGTCCCCGGGTGATGGCGCCGAGGCTGTCGAGACGCCGGGCGATGGTGGCGATGAAGCGCCGCTCGCCCTTCACATCCGTGGTCACTGGCCGGAACAAGGGGGCCGAGGCCTGGTGCGTCCGATGGGTGCGGCCCAGGCCCTGGATCGCCTGATCGGCCCGCCAGCCCGGCTCCAGCAGGTAATGGATACGCCGCGCGGTATTGCCGCAGCCGAGATCGGCGTGATAGCTGCGCCCGGTGCCGCCGGCCATGGAGAAGACGAGGATGCGTTTGTCGCCCGCCATGAAGGTGGCGGTCTCGGCGAGGTTGGCCGAGGCCGGGCGGTTGCGCAGCGCCAGACGTTCGCCGGACGAATCGGCGATACGCAAGACCCGGCGCGAGCGGCCGGTGACCTCGGCGACGGCCTCGCCGCCGAAGCGATGCAGGATCTGGTCGAGCGCGGCCTGCACCGGCGGCAACGCCGCGAGCTTCTCGATCAACGCATCGCGGGCGGCCACGGCTTCCTGGCACAGGACCGGGTTGCCCTCGGCGTCGGTCACAGGCCGCGACATCAGGTTGCCCTCGTCGTCGGTGAACGGCTCCTGCAATTGCACCGGGAATGCATGCGCCAGATATTCCAGGCACGCCTCCCTTGGCGTCAGGTCGACGGAGATGTCCTCCCATTCCGAGACGGGAATATCGGCGATGCGCCGGTCCAGCAAAGCCTCGCCGGTGGAGACCAGCTGGATGACGCAGGCATGGCCGGCCTCAAGATCTGCCTCGATCGCCCGGATCAGGGAGGGGCATTTCATGGCGGTCAGGAGATGGCCGAAAAAGCGCTGCTTTGCGCCCTCGAAGGCCGACAGCGCGGCGGACTTCGCGTTCTTGTTGAGGGTGGCCTCACCCTCCATGATGCCGGTGGCTTTCAGGGCGTCTTCCAGATTGCGGTGGATCACCTTGACACTTGCGGTCAGGAGATGCCTAGAGCGGCCTGAAGATAGCTTGAGTGTGATATAACAATGGCTTAGGATATTGTTGTAGCCCGCCTCATGGTCAGGAGGTGTCCTGAGCACCCTTGAATTGACTTTCCGGTGTTGTCTCAGGTGTTGCCCTGCCGCGCGCCGTGCGCCATACTCCCTCCATGACCGATACCACCGGAAAGCGCGTCGCCCGGGTCAAGATCGCCATCGCCAAGCGTACCGTCGATGCCCTGGAGCCCACCGGCAAGGCCTGGATCGCCTGGGACGACAAGCTTACTGGCTTCGGAGTCCGCGTTTATCCCTCGGGCCGCAAGTCCTACATCGTCAACTACCGCGCCGGCGACGGCGGCAGGAAGGCCCCCAACAAGCGCGTCATGCTCGGGCGCTGCGACAGGATATCGGCCGACCGGGCGCGGCGCATGGCCCATCAGGTACTGGGCAACGTCGCCGGCGGCGGCGACCCGGCGCACGAGCGTGCTGAGGCCCGCGGCATGCCCACTCTGGGGCAAGCCTTCGATGAATTCATGGCGGCCAATCCCAACCGGGCGCCAACCACCGACAAGGGCTATCGCGACTTCGTCGAGCGCTATCTCGCCGACTGGCTCGGCCGGCCCCTTGACGCCATCGCTCGCCGTGATGTCGAGGCCCGCTTCAACCGCATTTCCACGCAAAACGGCTGGGCGACGGCCAACCGCACGATCTGGCTGTTGCGCTCGGCCTATAACCGGCCCTGCGTCGATTACGACGGCCTGCGCAACCCGGTCGATCTATGGCTTGCCGCCGGCGGCAAGTTCCATCGCAAGAGGCGGCGCAAGATACCGTCGCCGGCCGAGGTGCTGCCGCGCTGGCGCGCGGGCATCCAGGCCGTGGTCTCATCGCCAAAGTCGCGGGACGCCTTCTGGTTCGGCTTCTACACCGGCATGCTCCTCAACGAGGTGCTGCTGCTGCGATGGGATCGGGTGGACCGGGAGAGGCTGATCTTCCGCGTCGAGGCGACCAAGACCGGCGTGCCGCTGGAGTTGCCGGTCACCCGGCAACTGGCCGCCCTCCTCGAGCGCCGGTGGGAGGAGAGCGGCACCCTGCCGGAAGGCTGGGTGTTTCCGTCGACCATCACCGGAATGGGCCATATCCGGAACCTGGCGCAACACTACAAGCCGATCGGCGAGGCCGGGGGTGCAAAGTTCTGGTACCACGGTCTTCGCAACGCCTTCATCACCATCGCCGAGCGCGATCTGATGCTGCCGCACGCCCTGACCAAGCGGCTGGTCAACCACGCCCCACCCAACGATGTCACGGAAGGCTACGCCGCCGACTGGACCATCGGCCAATTACGCGACCCCGCGCAGAGAATAGCCGACCGTATCGAGGCGTTGATGATGAACGACCACGCACCCGCAGCGGAGACGTCATAGCACTACCGCCGACGCGTCGACCGCACCGAGCGCGGACCCCGGCCGTGAATAAGGGCTTGCGCATGCTCGGCCTCGCGCCCTCGGCTTCGGCGGTGAAGACGCTTGTGGAGGAAGCGGGGATCGAATCGGAAATCCTACAGCGGTTCCTGACGCGTAGCGCCCGTATCGCCACATAGCCGCTCACGAAGCGGGACGCCCGCAAGTTGCGTGCTCGGATTGCCGAACTGGTGAGTGTTGGCACTTCTTCGGAACCCGGCAACGACAATCACGGCGATTGGGGCATGGTGCCACCTTTCCTTGGCCTGATCGTAGTGAGTGTGCCCCAGCCGGCCCGCATAAGCGCCGAGGGCGATGATCTGGCGTCCTTTGAGGAGCTACTGTCCGAGTATCCTCCAGGCATGCGCGCGGATTCGAACTACGGCGGAAACACACTTCACTTCTATGGGGCGGGGAACAGAGTCATACGGATGGCCACGGAACGCTGACCGGAGTGCAGTGCCGGGTGTGGGGACACCAGAGGGTCGGGATGCATGCCCCGGCTCTCTACCTGCTGGCCGACCGCCTCGAAGATACGGCGCCGTTTGGCTCTCTCTCGAATGTCCGTATTGTTCCCAACGCTGGCCAACGATCGCGTCCAACTCGACCCGGCTCGTGCTGACATCCGCTCCGTCACGGCGCGGCCGAACGCTTATCGTCGGCATGGGCCCTGGGCAGGTACCGGCGACTCGCGATGAGGCCGAAACACACAGGTATGGCGTGGAGCGCCGCTGCGGGGTGTCCCGGAACGGCAGCGGGCAAGCGCACGGATTAGGCCGTGTGACGGTGCTCACCGTTGGGTTCATGACCTGAAGGGCGCGAAGTGGATCGCAGCCGGAGTATATCAAGATGGCATCGTTAAATGTCGTCGCAGGACCGTGCGGGACGTTGGCAGCAGACACGCGAACTGGTGCCGGTGTAGGGTTGGTAGGGCGAGCCCGATATAATTCTGACAGGGATGCCCGCAGGCATTGTGCGAAGCTGCCTATGGAGCCATAGGCAGCTCGACACGAAGACACAAGCTACGGGGATTGACATGCCGTGCAACAATCGATGCCTAGCAAGGTCAATCTATTATGATATCCACTAGTCGAAAGCGGATTGTACAGTGTTTACGACCCGGCAGAGTAGCAATCAAGAAATAGTCGATTATATCGGTCTTTTTCGATCGCAAGAATATATCGCGGCTATAGGACGGGAAAAGTTTTCGGTGCCATTACCTGAACGTAATTTGGCCGACATTGCCGCGTCATTTGTGCAGAGACTTGAGTATATAAAGAGCGCGGATCAAGCATCATTGCAGATAAAGCCGATGCTACAGTACTACGGTATACTTAACTTGGTGAAAGGTCTTTGTGGGCTTAGGTATCGAGATAAGGGGCGGTCCGTTACAGTGTCGACACATGGACTGCAGCGTCATTCTTGGGATTCGCACCTGACCAAAGAGAAGTTAAGTTTCTTGGACCTCGAAGTGGTCACAACAAAAGCAGAATCTGGTGCCTTTGCGCAAGTTAGTGTCTCGTGCGTGGCATCGAAATGTAGTTGACGCTGAGTCAATGTATCCTGGACCCCCTTGGCGCATTACCTTTATCCAGCAACTGGGAACGTTGCAATTGTCGAAGCCTGGTGCCCGCATTCGACTACGTGAACTTCTTGCTAGATCGCGCTACGTGGCAGACACATATGCGACGGTTACGGGGGAATCGCCGAAAATTCATCCGGTACACATGGTAGCCGGGAGTGGGCAGGTTGGTCTCTATCCTGTTCGTCGGAGCCGTCGAGATGATTCATTTTCGGAACACCTAAAGTCCTTCGGATCGTCACGAACTTACCGTTCACCACATAGCAAAGGAGAAGTCGCAGCTACATTCTTTTCGGAAGATGACCCGAACTGTCCTGTTTTGCATGAAGGAACTAATCTATTTGGTTGGGCGATTGAGCCGATGCCTAGCGGCGATCGACCAGCCGAGTGGATCAAGTTGTATGTTTTGAGTTACATCTTCGGAATGCTTTGTAGGTACTACCCTAGTCAATGGTTAACCTTGATAAGTGACTACGGAGCACCTCCAGATGGCTGTCCCTCCCATTTATTCCATCCGTCGCAGAAACCTTGGAATTTTGCATCACCACCGGATACCCTTTCCGGCATGCATAAGATCATCGAAATCTTCGCGGACCGCGCGGCGCTCCACACAGAAATCCTTGCCCTGCGACAGCAGGTAGCTGTCCTGAAACGGAAAAGGCCCCGGCCATTGCTTCGGAAGGCGGATAGGGTTTTCTGGGTCATCCTGTCTTGCCTATGGCCTGGCTGGCGCTACGCCCTGGTAATCGTCAGGCCCGAGACCGTCATCGGTTGGCACCGCAAGGGGTTCAGGCTTTTCTGGACATGGAAGTCGCGGCGGCGAAAACCGGGCCGACCGCCGGTGTCGAGGGAGATCCGCTATCTGGTCCGACGGATGTCGCGGGAGAACACACGGTGGGGCGCACCTCGGATCCATGGCGAGCTTTTGAAGCTTGGCTTTTCCATCTCCCAGGCCGCCGTCTCGAAATACATGGTCCGTTACCCATCGCCGCCATCGCAGTCGTGGCGGACATTCCTTACAAATCACGCCGATTGCCTGGCGTCGATCGATTTCTTCGTGGTCCCCACGGCCACGTTCCACCTCCTGTTCGGGTTCATCGTGCTCCACCACGAGCGCCGCCAGATCGTGCATTTCGGTGTAACGGCGAACCCGACGATGGCGTGGGTCGCACAGCAGATCCGAAAGGCATTCCCGTGGGGCACGGCGCCGCGGTACCTGATCCGCGACCGGGATGGCGCATACGGGCAATCGTTCCGCTCGACCGTGACGGCGATGGGCGTGGAAGAGGTCGTCACGGCGCCACGGAGCCCGTGGCAAAATCCGTATGTGGAACGCCTGATCGGCAGCGTGAGGCGCGAATGCATGGACCATTCGATCATCCTCAACGAGCGGCATTTGCGGCGCATTCTTGGCTCATACCTCGACTATTATCACGGTTCAAGGACCCACTTGTCGCTCGGCAAGGACACACCGGATGGACGACCCGTTCAGCCGGCCGGGTCCGGAACGGTCGTTTCCTTGCCCAAGGTCGGCGGTCTGCATCATCGTTACGAACGCCTCGCGGCCTGACCACCCCAGCTCGGATTCGATCAATTCCTCTCTGTGGCAACGTGGACGCTGCCGGCATCCGCATGCCCTTGCATAGATTCGCTGGCACGATCCGGCGGAATAAGCATCGTGATGACCGCGCCCATGGTCGATTACAAAATCCACTGGCTCAAAATGATGTCCGTGACGGAGAGCCGAGCCGTCGTTGGGAGGCACGATGGAATAAATGGAAGGGACAGGTCAATTTTGCACGCCGATCGGGGGTCAATATTGAAAGCCGTTTGACAGCCTCGAAGTCCTTTGCCAGTCGCCGGTTGCGGTTGATCCAGGCGAAGAAGCGCTCCACGACCCAGCGGCGCGGTTGGACGGCGAAGCCGACCTGATCGGGGCTTTTTGCGCACGATCTCGACGGCGATCACGGTGGCCGTGGCGACCTTTGATGTGGCCGAGAGTTTCTGCTTGGGCATGGTAGGGGATTGCCGCCGCGCTGGCTGGGGTATTGGTGCTGGTGACTTATTACCCCTTCGGATGGAGGTTCAAACGACCATCCGCCACGGCCGTAGGCAAGCGCCGTCGTTGACGCGCGAGAATCCGGTATAAAGGATCGCTGTCAACCAAGGCTTGGCCCTTCCTTGGAAGGATTAAGTCCAGACGTATCGCACACGCTTCCGATTCGCTTTCGGACGCTACCGTTCAAGACGCAAGTCTTGGCACCATGACCGTCAAGACCGATCCACCGCTTCATGACCCCGCGGCGCGGACAGCCACTCCCAAGGAACCGTTCAGCACGTTCATCGAAGGGCGGGCGAGCTGCTACCCTCGACGTCTTCGCACACCATCTCTCGGCGAGAGTGCCGCAGCTACTCCAACCCCTCTCGTGATAGATTCGAAATCCTACGCACCGCGCAGAACAAAATCCGCAACCTGAAGACACAACATCCACACAACGAAACCGCAGCGAGGAATTCAACCATGCGATATACACTCTCGACGTTAATGAAGTTCCTACTATCACTGGTGTTCCTTTTTTCAACAGTTGTTCCACTCGTTGCTGCCCAAGCTCAGGCACCCATCCGTGATTACTCCTTGATCCTCGAAACCAGCCAATGCGAATGTAAGTGCGAGTGTCCTCAGCCACCGCCGAAAAGGAAACCGCCAGTTGCACCTTGGAATTGCATTGCGGGAGATTGTGAAAATTTTCCTCTAGACAAATTCAATAGGATCAATAACGTCCTTCAAGAGATGCAAGCCTACGGACTCGTAAGGCGAAACGACATCACAATTACCTCTGAACCAAACCAAGACTTATTAGAGGAGATTTTTCGGCTATTTCCTCTCATCGAACAAATGTGCAGCCGCATCTGCACTACTTCCTTGGCCTAGATGGTTCGCCATACGATTATATTGCGGCCCCCGGCATAGTTCTGTTGAAGTGAATTTCCGCCACGGGTGCTGATATGGACTACTTACTCGACATTGCGGTTCGCTTCACTATTGCTGCTATTGTCGGCGGGTTAATTGCAACTCTCACGTCAATATTTTTCGAAAGGAAAGATTGGAAAACTACATTGGCGCTGATTGGCGCACTCGCCCTAGTCGGGGCTTTGGTGCATGGATCTGAGGGTTAGTATATCTGGCTCCGCTTCCGTCTTTGAGAGTTTGTCATGCCTTTCAAGTTCCACGCATCGCGTCGCCACCACATCCCCAGAGCCAAGTACCGGGTCATGAACTGGCCGGATTATGACCGTGGTTTGGTTCGGCGCGGCGACATTCGTTTCTGGATTGATGAGAGCGCCCTGGAGCAATGGGACGCAGCCAAGCGGCGAACTCCTGGTGGCCAGCGGCAGTTTTCAGAGTTGGCGATTTCCACGACACTGATGCTGGGGGTGGTCTTCAGACTGCCGCTGCGCGAGACGGAAGGCTTTGTGCGTTCCCTCGTGGACTTGATGGGGTGCGAGCTGCCGGTGCCGGATCACACCACGCTGTCGCGGCGGCGGCGAACGGTGGATGTCGTTGTGGAAACCAGCACGAACAAGCGGTCTACGGATATCGTGCTGGATTCCACGGGCCTGAAATTCTTTGGCGCTGGCGAGTGGGCTCGCGCCAAGCACGGTGAAACGCGGCGCTCGTGGCGCAAGCTGCATATCTCGGTTGACCCGGCCAGCAGCGAGATCCGGACGCATGAACTGACCGGTGACGACACGGCCGATGCGACGATGGCGGGACCGCTGGTCGCCGGTTTCGGTGGGATGATCCGGCGCGTGTTTGCCGACGGCGCCTATGACGGGGAGCCCGTGACAAAAGCGATCCGAGAAGCTCGGCCACCGAATTCACCACCTGAAATCATCATCCCGCCACGCGCCACATCCATTCCTCCCCCGGACACGCCTCATGGCGGATCGGAACGGGAGCACCATGCGGCGGAGATCGCGTCGAAGGGAAGGATGAACTGGCAGAAACGACAGGGCTACGGATTGAGAGCGCTTGGCGAAACAGCCATGGCTCGCGTCAAGAGGCTCAACGGCGGCAAGCTCACCGCTCGCACATTCCAATCCCAACAAACCGAAATCGCCATGCAGATCGACGCACTCAATCGCTCTATCCGTGCGGCGAAACCAAACACAATCAGGATCCGCTAACCAACCGGGGAATGGGCGATCAAACCATCGCGGCTCCATGCACCAAAGCCACTACGCGCGGCTCTTGGAATCTTTTCCGCCAGCGGCGCTCGCTCGCCTCGAATTCGGCGTCGGCAGCGGGCGCGACGTGGGGGCGGGCGGTGGCGTCCTGACAGCGTTCGTGGCGTGAGGCGCCGCGAGATCAGCGCAGACGCCGCCAAATCTGGGTCTTGCCGAAGATCGACATGCCGACATAGCCGCGCACCTTCAGCGTCCCGTCGTCCTGAAGCGTGAGCTTGCACTTGTAGGTTTTGCCGTCCTCGGGATTGTAGATACGACCGCCGCTCCACTTGCCCGGCCCATCGGCCACGAAGCCGGTCAGCAGCTCGATACCGACAACCGGCCGCGAGCGCATCGTTTCATCCTTGTTGTGCCGGTCGAGCTTCTCGTTGCCATCCTCGTCGATGGGCTCCTTGAGCGAGATGAGGCGCCCGCACAACGCGGCCCCACATTCGTAGACCTCGACATTCGATTTGGCCTCGGGCGTCTCCCACACGCCGATCAGGTTGGCCTCTCCCGCCGCCGACGCCAAGCCGACAACGAGCAGCCAAAGGCCCGCGCCCAGCATCACCAACCCACGCCGCGCCATTGGGATCGCCCTCACGCCTCTTCCCGCCGCCACCTTTGCCGACTTTCCCCAGATTGGACCCCGGCTTGTGAAACGACAGTAGCTCCGATTGCCTGCCGAGGCAATTTTGAGGGCGGTGCGGGACGGTATTCTCCTGGAATTGGTGGGAATCGCCGTGAGCACCGCGATCCCAGCCCGCTGATGGCGTCGTTTGTGGTCTGCAAGGCGCACCTCTCGATCGTGTCCCGCGGAGTGGTGTAAGAGCGTTGCGCTCTACGCGGCTCCCGGCGGGTAGGGCCGGGACGTTCAGGCTGCCACGGTGGGCAGCGTGATGGGGACACCATCGCTCAGCGGAGCGATTGATTCCAGCGTCATGTATCTCCTTGAGACGGCCCACTCGTCGTTCTGCTCGAGAAGGATGGCGCCGACGAGCCGTGTGATGGCGGCTTCGTTGGGAAAGATACCGACGACGTTGGTGCGACGCTTGACCTCGGCATGGAGCCGTTCGATCGGGTTTGTGGAGTGCAATTTCTGGCGGTGCTCCCTGGGGAAATGGAATGGACGCCTCCCACCCCTGATGTTGGCCGACGTGAGGGTTGAGGTGGACCCTCGCGGGCCTGGCCTGCCCCCGATTAGTGGTCCAGCGCTTAAGTTAGAGTTTGGCGCGGGTTTAAGTTGATGGGCCAACCGTAGCCCATCAACAGCGTAGGTTGGCCCCTCAACGTTTGGCAAGATGGTTTCTGGGGCCGGCGGTCTGTATCCGAGCGAGCTATGCGGCCGGATGGTATTGTAGTGATGCCGCCATCGTTCGATCAGCACTTTGGCCTCCTTCAATGTAGAGAAGATCTCCGTGTTCAGGATTTCGTCCCGGAGCTTTGAGTTGAAGCTCTCGTTGTATCCGTTCTCCCAAGGTGACCCGGGCTCGATATAGAGGGTCTTGAGCCGATCCTGCCGAGCCAGTCGCGGACGGCATGAGCGGTAAACTCTGAGCCGTTGTCGGAACGGATATGATCCGGTGGGCCATGTTGGACGAAGAGCTCGGTCAGACAATGGAGTACATTGTCCGAGTTCAATCTTCGCTCGACGACAACGGCCATGCACCGCCTGGTAAACTCATCGATCACGGTGAGCATGCGGAACTTCCTCCCATCGTGTGTTCGATCCATGACGAAGTCATAGGACCAGACGTGATTGGGCCAGCACGGCCGCAGACGGATGCAGGATCCGTCGTTGAGCCACAGCCTGCCCCGTTTCGGTTGCTTCTGTGGGACCTTCAGCCCCTCCCGCCGCCAGATGCGCTGGACCCGCTTGGCGTTCACTTGCCAACCTTCGGTCCTGAGCAAGGCAGTGATCCGCCGATAGCCATATCTGCCATACTGGCTGGCCAAGCGGATGATCGCGGCCGTGAGTGCCTCTTCATCATCCCGACCACGGGGTCTCTTGCGCTGGGTTGAGCGATGTTGGCCTGCAACAGCACAGGCACGTCGCTCGGAGATTCCCAGTTCGGCCTGGAGATGATCAACACACTGCCGGCGACGGGCGGGGCTTAGCAATTTCCCTCAAGCGCCTCTTTCAAGATCAGCTTATCCAACGTCAGATCCGAGATCGCCTTCCGGAGACGGCCATTCTCCTTCTCCAGGTCCTTCAGACGCTTGGCCTGGTCAGTACGAAGGCCGCCATATTCCTTGCGCCAGCGATAGTAACTCTGCTCCGATACGCCGAGCGTGCGACAAGCTTGACCAACGGACTGGCCCTGCGCCAAGGCCACCTCGGCTTCGCGCAACATGCTGATAATCTGTTCCGGGGTGTAGCGTTTACGGCTCATCTTGTCCTCCTTTCGAGGGGGCAAAATGCGCCAAACTCTCTTAACAAACCTGGACCACTTTTAGGGGGTCACTCTAGAGGCGACAAACCACACCGGCAGAAGCGCGGTAACCTGCATGGGTGCCGCATACCGAAAGACAGGAGCATGTCATGGCGCTCAACAAATACATCATCGAACGCGACATTCCCGAGGTTGGAACCCTGGAACGCCAGCAGCTCGCGGAGGCCGCCGCCAAGTCGAACGAGGTCCTCGCCCAGCTCGGTCCTGACATTCAGTGGGTGGAGAGCTACGTCGCGGCGGACAAGACATTCTGCGTGTACCTGGCTAAGGACGAGGACATCATTCGCAAGCACGCGGAAATCAGCGGATTTCCCGCAACCAGGGTGACTGCCGTCAGCAAGATGATCGATCCGACCACCGAAAAGACCGGCTGAGCGAATCCTTCCACTCCCGCCCCGCGAGGTCGGCCTTTTTCTGCCTGAGCACGCTCAACAAGCTGCGCGTGGTGCGCCCGCTCGGAGGGCTGAAAGTCGGGCGGGGTGCTGTTGCGCTGGCCGCGGCGTCGCTTCGGCAGACGCCGTTCGGTGTGGACGCCGCCCGCCCAATGCACGGTCAGCACGATCTCGCCGGCGCCCTCATCGATGTCGGCGGTCACCTCGCGGATCACGGATCTTACGATTCGCTCCTTGAGCCGGGCATCGGTTGCTGGCGCGATCCAGACGGCTTTCAGATCCTCGGCCAGGGTGGCAAAGGAGGCGGGCAGCGCGTCGGGGCATGACGGTGTTGCCGCGTCATGCTCGACGATCTTCACCTCGATGTCGGCAACGCCGGCGAGCGCCGCATTCCACCGCGTCTCCAGTTCCGCAGCCACCAGACGGGTTTGGGGTCGAAAATGGGTGGTGTCGATTTGAATTTGATGGAGCACTTTGCGGAGTTTTTCCGCGGAGGCGCCCATGAACACCGGCAAGAACTTGTTCGCTCAACTGATGGATTTCCTGCCGTGGACGATGTTTGTCCGGATCGTCGCCTGCTACGATGGCGACCGCCGGGTTCGGATGCTCACCTGCGCCGAGCAATACCGGGCCATGGCCTTCGCCCAATTGACCTTGCGCGAGAGCCTGCGCGACATTGAGACCTGCCTTTCGGTCCACGCGCCGAAGCTCTATCACATGGGGTTCCGCCAACCGGTCCGGCGCTCGACCCTGGCCGATGCCAACGAAGGGCGTGACTGGCGCATCTATGCCGAGGTGGCTCAGCGGTTGATCGTGCGGGCACGGAAGCTGTACGGCGGCGAAGATCTGGGACTGGACCTGACCCACAACTGACGTTGCTCCCGGATCCCGGACCAGGCGGTAAATTAACTACCGACCTGGAGGGACGAGATGACAAAGCAGACGAGGCGGCGATTTTCGCCGGAATACAAGGAACAGTCGGTTGCCCGGCTGTCGGAGCCGGGTGCGACGCATAGCAGTGTGGCTGCCGAGCTCGGCGTCACGCCAACGCAGCTGAAGACCTGGCGGCTCGAGCTTGAGGCCGCGGGCTCGGCCGCGGCGACCGCGGCGCAGAAAGCCGAGGCCGCTGAACTGGTGCAGCTTCGCCGGGATAACAAGCGGCTGACGGAGGAGGTTGAGGTTCTACGCAAAGCCTCGGCTTTTTTCGCTCAATGGGCGGTGAAGACATGAAGACGAAGCACGCTTTCATCGCCGCCCATGCTTCAGAGCACGCCACCCGGTTCATGTGCCGGGTCCTGGGGGTGGCTAACAGCTGGTTCCACGCCCGGCGGCGTGCGGCCCCAAAGAGAGCTGAACGCGCTGCCCGGCGCGACAGGGTCGGGTCAGAGATCCGGGAGATCTTCGAGCAGAGCAAGAGGTGCTACGGCGCGCCTCGGATCCATGCCGAGTTGAAGGTCCGCGGCTTTCGCATCTCGAAGCGCACGGTCGCCAAGCTCATGCGAGAGAACGGCATTCGTCCACCGCGAGGCAGGCGGCAGGTGCCGATCACCACCGACAGCCGCCACTCCCATGCGATCGCGCCCAATCTGCTCGACCGCAACTTCAAAGCCGCTACGCCCGATGCGGTCTGGCTCGCTGACATCTCCTACATCCCGACCGACGAAGGCTGGCTCTACCTCGCCGCCGTCAAGGATCTGGCCACAATGGAGATCGTCGGCTGGTCGATGTCCGAGCGGCTGAAGAGCGTCCTGTGCGAGGATGCGCTGAAGATGGCAATCCGCTACCGCCGGTTGCCCATGGGGCTGATCCACCATTCCGACCGCGGTGTGCAATATGCCTGCGGTGACTACCGCAAACTGCTCCGCCTCCATGGCATCAAGGCCTCCATGAGCCGCAAGGGGAATTGCCTCGACAACGCCCCTATGGAGAGCTTCTTTGGGTCGCTCAAGACCGAACTCGTGCACCGTACCCGGTTTTCTACCCGGCGCGAGGCCAGGGCTGCGCTATTCGAGTACATCGAGATCTTCTATAACCAACGACGGCGCCACTCGAGCATCGCCTACCGGACGCCGGCACAGGCCAGGAGGGATATGACCATCGCTCAGGCCGCATAGGTGAAGAAACACCTGGTCCGGGATTTGGGGTCAACGTCACAACCGTCTGCGCGCTGGACTCGACGACCATCGACCTGTGCCTGTCGATCTTCCCGTGGGCGCACTTCCGCACCACCAAGGGGGCAGTCAAGATGCACACCCTGCTCGATCTGCGGGGCAGCATTCCGAGCTTCATCCACATCTCGGACGGCAAGCTGCACGACATCCATGCCCTCGACCTGCTCCTGCCGGAGGCCGGAGCCATCTACGTCATGGATCGCGCCTACGTCGATTTCGCCCGCCTCCAGGTCCTGCATCTGGCTGGGGCCTTCTTCGTCACCCGCGCCAAGTCGAACATGGACGCCCATCGGGTCTACTCGGCGCTGGCGGATCGTGCGGGCGGCATCATCTGCGACCAGACCATCTCGCTCGACGGCAACCTCACCAGCCGGAACTACCCCGGACATCTGCGCCGCATCCGCTTGAAGGACCCCGAGACCGCCAAGACGCTGGTGTTGAGAACGGCGGTGACAAATTAGTCCACGGAAGCGGCGGGATTTCCCAGCCGCGGGCGGAGTAAAACTCTGCCACCTGTAGCCTTCGATCTTTTTTGAGATGGAAGGCGGGAGGATGTACACCGTGGACCTATATCTGCGCGTTCGGCTGGCCTGCCATGTTGATGGTCTGAGCCAGCGAGAGGCGGCAAGTCGGTTTGGCATTGCGCGCGAGACGGTGAGGAAGATGCTGCGGCATTCGGAACCGCCGGGATATCGGCGACGCCAGCCACCGAAACGCCCGAAACTGGCCCCCTTCACGGATATCATCGACCGTATTCTGGAGGAGGACCGAACGGTTCACCGTAAGCAGCACCACACGGCGAAGCGTATATTCGAGCGCCTTCGCGACGAACATGGCTTTACGGGCAAAGAGACCATCGTGAAGGATTACGTTCGGGAACGGCGCCTTCGTCGGCGTGAGATGTTTGTGCCGTTGTCACATCCTCCGGGCCATGCTCAAGCGGACTTTGGCGAGGCGGATGCGATCATCGCCGGCGTCAAGTATCGGGCGCATTTTTTCGTCATGACACTTCCCCACAGCGATGCCTGCTTCGTTGCGGCCTACCCGGCGGCGACGACGGAGGCCTGGCTGGACGGGCACAACAGAGCCTTTGTTTTTTTCGGCGGCGTTCCCCAATCGATTCTTTACGACAACGACAAGTGTCTGGTGTCGCGCATCTTGTCAGATGGCACGCGGCAACGAACGCGGCCGTTCAGCGGGCTGCAGTCCCATTACCTCTTCGAGGACCGCTACGGCCGTCCCGGCAAGGGTAACGACAAAGGCAATGTGGAGGGGGTGGTCGGCTATGCCCGGCGGAACTTCATGACGCCGCTTCCCCGGTTCGCGAGCTGGGACGCCTTCAATGGCCACCTGGAAGAGCAATGCCGCAACCGGCAAGGCAACGTCCTGCGCGGCCACCGCGAGAGCATCGGCGAACGGTTTGTGCGTGACCGCGAAGCGTTGAAGAGGCCACTGCCGGCACCGTTCGACGCGTGCGACAAGCAGGGCACGCGGGTCAACTCGCTGTCCCTGGTGCGCTACCGGACGAATGACTATTCCGTGCCCGTCGCCTACGGCCATCAGGAAGTCTGGATCCGTGGCTATGTCCACGAGGTGGTTATCGGTTGCGGCGCCGGGATCATTGCCCGACACCCCCGTTCCTACGACCGGGAAGATATGGTCTTCGATCCGATCCACTACCTGCCTTTGCTGGAGCACAAGATCGGCGCCCTGGATCAGGCCGCGCCGCTAGCCGGATGGGAACTGCCTGATGCCTTCCCAACCCTGCGCCGTCTCCTGGAGGCGCGCATGGGCAAGGCCGGCAAGCGGGAATACGTCCAGGTCCTTCGGCTTCTGGAGACCTTCGATCTCGAGGTGCTTCACGGCGCGGTGAAGGACGCCCTGCGCCTGGGTGCGATCGGCTACGACGCCGTCAAACACCTTGTGCTGTGCCGTATCGAGCGACGCCCGCCCAAACTCGACCTGGATATCTATCCCTACCTGCCTCGGGCCAACGTGGCGACCACGGCCGCCGCCAGTTATATGAGCTTGTTGGGTGGAGGCGCGTCATGACCGATACGCCGCAAGTGTTGCTGGCCCATCACCTCAAGACCCTGAAACTGCCGACGTTCCTGCGCGAATACGACAAGCTGGCCCGCCAATGCGCCACCGAGGGCGCCGACCATGTGCGGTATCTTGTCCGTCTGACCGAGTTGGAACTGATCGACCGTGAGCGCCGCATGGTCGAGCGGCGGATCAGACAGGCCAGGTTCCCCGCCGTCAAAAGCCTCGACAGCTTCGACTTCAAGGCCATCGCATCGCTCAACAAGATGCTGGTTCTGGAGTTGGCGCGATGCGAATACGTCGAGCGTCGTGAGAATATCATCGCGCTCGGCAACAGCGGAACCGGCAAGACCCATATCGCCCTCGGTCTCGGTCTGGCGGCCTGCCAAAAGGGGCTCTCCGTCGGCTTCCTCACGGCCGCTGCCCTGGTTCATGAACTGATGGAGGCCAGGGATGAAAAACGCCTGTTGCGCCTGCAGAAGCAACTGGCAAAGTATCACCTTCTGATCATCGACGAACTCGGCTTCGTGCCGCTCTCGAAGACCGGCGCCGAGCTGCTGTTCGAAGTCTTCAGCCAGCGCTACGAGCGGGGCTCAATCCTGGTGACCTCCAACTTGCCGTTCGATGAGTGGACGGAGATATTCGGCTCGGAACGCCTGACCGGGGCTTTGCTGGACCGCCTCACCCACCATGTCCATATCCTGGAAATGAACGGCGAGAGCTATCGTCTCAACCAAAGCCAAAAACGGCGGAAATTCCCCAAAATACCTGCTTAACCGCCGGTGCAATGGTTGACCCGGTGGGTCCACAGGAACCTCCCACGCTGCTTCGCTCCGCGTAACGCAAGCGCTACACGAAGCAGCGCGGGTCCCTCCTATGGACTACCGGGACAACCCCCCAACACCGCGTACCGCATAACGTTAAGTGGACTAGTTTTACTCCGCCCGGGTGGACTAATTTTGCTCCGCCGTTGACATGGTGTTCATCACCAACAACTTCGCCCTGTCGGCGCCTACCATCTGCGCGCTCTACAAGAGCCGTTGGCAGGTTGAGCTTTTCTTCAAGTGGATCAAGCAGCATCTTCGCATCAAACGGTTCTACGGCACCTCGGAAAACGCGGTGAAAACGCAGATCTGGATCGCCGTCTCGGTCTACGTCCTGGTCGCCATCGTCAAGAAGCGGCTCGACCTGGACGCCTCGCTCTACACTTTGCTCCAGATTCTCTCGGTCTCTCTATTCGAAAGAATGCCCTTATCTCAGGCACTTGCCGGACACGAAAACAGATGCGGCCAGTCGCAAATAGACAACCAATTGAATCTATTCAACAATTAACCGGACAATAGTGTGACAACGTCTCTACCGAGGCTGTCCGGCGCGAAGCTGGGATGTAGGTGCAATTGTAAAAGGAGGCCATGTTAGCTATTATGGCTCTTATGAGAAAGATTGCCGCCAGGGACGCCAAGAACCGCTTCGGTTACTTGCTCGACGCCGTGCAGAGCGCACCGGTGCGCGTGACCAAGAATGGCAGAGCGGTCGGTGTGATGATGTCGATGCAACACTATGAGCGGCTTCGCGGCGCCGCCTGGGAGCGTCTGACAATGACGATGGACGCCTTGGGTGAGGAAGCCTCCGCGAACGGCTTGACGGAGGCCGGGCTGGAGCCGCTTCTGGCGGATGAAAGCTGAGCGCGTTGTTCTTGACACCAATGTCCTGATCAGCGCGGTGCTTCGCCCGGACGGGCCGCCCCGCACGGTTGTGGATGCGGTGCGGTCGGAGAACGGTGTGCTGCTGTTTTCCAACGAGACGTTCGAGGAGCTTCGAAGCCGTTTCCATCGTCCGAAGTTCGACCGATACGTTGGCCGGGAAGTCAGAGCGGTCTATCTGGCTCAACTCGAAGCGGTCTCGGAATGGGTTTCGATCGCTGGCGCGAAGCTCGGATGTCGCGATCCGGATGATGACAAGCTGCTCGAGACGGCGCTGATGGGAGAAGCGGATTGTCTGGTTACGGGCGATCGGGACCTTCTGGAGATGTCTCCGTTTAACGATATTCCGATTTTGACACCGGCGGGTTTCTTGGATTTTCGGATCGGGGGATAAAGGCCATTCCGATCTGCGGGGTCTCGGATGCTGCACTATTCCGCGGCATCGAGGTCTCGGTCGATGCTGTCTCCGATGCGCGCGGCGGATGCCTTGACGGTGTCGCGGGCGAGATGGGCGTATCGAGCGGTCGTCTGGACCTGCGTGTGTCCCAGCAATTTGCCGATCATGGTCAAGCCCTCGCCGAGCGCCAGCGCGCGGGAAGCGAACGAATGGCGGAGGTCGTGAATTCTCACCCCGTCGAGTCCGGCGCGGGCTCGGATACGCTGCCAGGGATGCTGCAGGTCAGTGAGGTGCCAGCCCGGTTTGCGGCCTGCGATCACCCACGGATTGTCCTCATCGTGGGGCAGGGTGTTCAGCAACCGCACCGCAGAGGGCGCAAGCGGAACCGCTCGGCCACCAGTCTTGGTGTCGGGCAACTTCAGCTCACCCACATCGAGATCGACATGGTCCCAGCGCAGCTTCTGGATCTCCGACAGTCGGCAGCCGGTCAGCATCAGGAGACGGATTGCGGCTACCGCCGAGCGGGTCTCCGATCCGTCCCCCAGAATCTCGTCGAGAACCTGGCCAAGCCGGGTGAACTCCTCCGCGCTCAGGAATCGTTCACGCTTCTCCTCCTTGTAGCGCTTGACGTGCAGGCAAGGGTTTGAGCCGTCGGGGCGCAGGCCCCACAACTCGGCCAAGTTGAACATTTTTGAAAGCACCCCGAGGGTCCGGTTGGCCTGATAGGGCGTTTCCCGCATGCCATGGTGCAGTTCGGCGATGTCGCTCCGCTGGATCTCCGTCACCTTGCGGGTTCCGATCCTGGGGTCGATGAAGAACTTCACCGAACGGCGGTACTCGTAGGCCGTGCTCGGCTTGCAATGGACCGGGACGTACTCTTCCAGAAACCGCTTGCCGAGCACCTTCATCGTTGCCGCCTTGCGGCCCTTGTCCCGGAGGGCGGCCGGATCCTTACCGCCCTTGGCCTCCGAGATCAGCGCCATGGCGCGCCGCCGTGCGGTCTCCGGCGTCACTGCCCCATGACGACCCAGGGTCATGCGGCGCAGCCGCCCGTTGGCGCGGAACTGGACCACGTAATACTTGCGTCCCGAGGCGCGGACACGCAGGCCGAAACCGGCGAGATCGCCGTCCCAGTAGAACCTGTCCGATCCGTCGCCGGTGATCCTGTCGACGGTTCGCTTGGTGATCTTGATCTGAGCGGGCATGGTGGGTTCCCGGTGTGTCCGGCAATGGGAAGCACCATATCATACTGGGAATCACATGGGAATCATCAGGATTATAAGTTCTGCGCATCCGTGCGCACGCTTGTCATGGTAATCGGCTTTTGCACCGTCCACGAATGCCTTGTAAAATAGCCAATTATCACACATCAGCGCATCCCTGCGCGCGCATGACTGCAATTGTCATCTTAACTCCTAGGCAAACTCATAACCTGAAGGTCGTAGGTTCGAATCCTACCCCCGCAACCAAGGCAAACCCCCGAAAACATTAATGTTTTCGGGGGTTTCTTTTGTCTGCGACAAATCTGATTTTGTCAACCGTAAGCGTTCCGAAAGCGGATTCATTATAAATCCAGACATCTCCTGACAGGTAAGCGCTAAGCGGTAAGTAGGGGTAAGCGGGTAAGGATTCGGATTCGCCCGGACTTCTCACGAGGCGTTTTGAGGCGCTGCATTTGAGAGTGATCGGGCTGATTTGAGTGTCGGCGTGGTGGGTCGGGCTTTGACCCGGATATCTCACGAGCGTTTTTTAGGCGTTGGATTTGCGCTCCGTTGGGCTGATCTGAGTGCCCGCGGGCCGGGGTTGTTTTTTTGGCGGGATAGAGTGGGCGGGATGGTGTGGCTGGGTCCGGGAATGATAGATTTTCGTTGATTTCGGGCATGAGGAGAGTTTCGCCTCCGGGAGGCGCCGTGCCTTTATCTCGATTGCCGCCGATGAGTTGGGATTATGGGGGCGCCAGAGCGGCGTGTGCCGTAAAGAACAGGGTTTTGTTGGGACAAGCGTCGGGTAGGGAGAGTTTGATGCGCCGTACGGAGTTGACGACCCTGGCGCCGATCTTGAGCAGCTTGAGACGGATGGTTGAGGGAGCGGCGTTGGCCAGGGCGGTGTTTTTCAAGGCGACGCGGCGGATACCGTCGATGAGGACGTAGGCGAAGGCGGCGAAGATCAGGCGCAATTGGTTGGCCTTGTAGGTGTGCGCGCTCATGCGGTTGGCGAACAGGTCGAGCTGGCAGTCCTTGATGCGGTTTTCCATGTCGCCGCGCGGGCAGTAGATGTCTTCGTAGAGTTCCCCGGGCGGGACTTGATGGCGGTCGAGGGAGGTGACGAGGAAGCGGCAGCGCTGTTGGTGTCCGGGCCTGTGCTCGACCTTGGCGATGACGCGCCGGGGCCGGGCCCAGGATCCGGACTTGGTCATGTGGTGGAAATCGCCGTAGGCGCGGACCGGCTGGCCGGTTTCGATCATGGCCATGGCGGCCTTGCCGCGGGTCCGGCGGGTTTTCTTGAGCAGGACCTCGTTGCGCGCCAGGCCGAAGACGTAGTCCACGGCGTTGCCCTCGCACCAGCGCATCAGGTTCTCGCGTGCGAAGCCGCTGTCCGCGCGCACCAGGATGTCGACGTTGGGCCAGCGCTCGCGGATCATCCGGACGATGCGGCGGATCTGGTTGCGCGCGCCCCTGGCGCCGTCGATGTTGGCCGGCCGGAGCTGGGCGAGCAGGAGATGGCGGCCGCAGAAGACATAGAGCGGCAGGAAGCAGCGGTGTTCGTAATAGCCGTGGAAGAAGGCGTTCTCCTGGCGCCCGTGGGTTTCCACGTCGGTGGCGTCGATATCGAGGGTGATGCGCGCGGGCGGTGTCTGGTGGGCGTCGAGAAACAGGGTGACGAACAGGTTGGAAAGCTTCTTGAGGTTGGCGGAGATCTGATGGTATCGGCGATCGCCGGTATTCCAGGCGTGCTCGACGCGGTTCAGCGTCGACTTGCCGGCCAGTGCTGGCGGAGCCTTGCCGCCGGCCGGGACCGGTTCGCCGTCACAGCCGGCGAGGAGCTTGCACGCCGGGTCGTGGCGCAAGGCGTCGTGATCGTTGATGTCTTCGTAACCCAGGGCGATGCCCGCGACCCGCTGGGCCAGGAGAGCGGGGAGCGTGTGGACCGCCCTGGCGGGGTCGCGCCGGTCGGTGAAGCAGGCCGCCATGCGTTCGAACAGGCGTATCCGGTGCGCCCGCTCGCGCAACAGCAGGACGCCGGCGTCGGTGGTGATCTCGCCGCCGTCGAAGGCGGCGAACACCACCCGTTTGCCGAAATCCGAAAAGCGCATCCGTTCCTCCTCGCCGATCGTTGCTCAGGCACCGTATATTGCGGCTTTGCCGGTCCTGCCGCGAGCCCCGTTGACGGCCTCGCGGCGTCTTCTGTTATCCTGCTGGGGTTGCCCGTCGATTGTCCGAGGATGCCGTGCCGGTCAGCAAGAACCGCCATAAGAACAAGAAGAATGCGTCCGCGGGGCGCGGGCAAAAGGCCGCCGCGCCGCCCTTGCCGCCGGTGCCCGACCGGCGCGCCATGGAGAGGACGATGGCCAAGCTCGCTGGTGGGATGTCGCCGGACGGTCCCGCCGGCGGGGAAGAGGAGGCGTTGGCGCGCGCCCGGGATCTCATCTATGACGCCTGGGAGGCGGAGACGCCGGGCAAGCGTATCGGGCTGGCCAAAAGGGCGCTGGAGATCTCCGATCTCTGCGCCGACGCCCATGTTCTGCTGGCCGAGGAGGAGGCGAAGACCCTCGCCGAGGCGCGGCGCCATTACCAGGCCGGCGTCGCTGCCGGGGAATGGGCGCTTGGGCGGCAAGCCTTCGAGCGCGATGCCGGCCACTTCTGGGTCATCCTGGAGACCCGCCCCTACATGCGCGCCCGCGCCGGTCTCGCCGAATGCCTGTGGCAGGAGGGCGAGCGCACGGCTGCGATCGATCATTACCGGGAGATGCTACGCCTCAACCCGAATGACAATCAGGGCCTGCGCCACGGCCTGGCGTCGTGGCTGCTCGCCGCCGGCGATCACGGCGCCCTGGAGGAACTGCTCGCCACTTACGATGACGATGTCTTCGCGGACTGGGCCTACGCCAGGACCCTGCTGGCCTTGCGCAAGGGCGACGAGAGCGGGGCGCACGCCGCCTTGGCGGCCGCCTGGAAGTGCAACCCTCACGTCCCCGCCCTGTTGACCGGCGCCACGCCGGTCCCCGAATACCCGGAGGATCACTACACGCTGGGCTCACACGAAGAAGCCGTCGTCTATGTGCTGCAAAACAGGGAGAACTGGTCGGCGACGCCGGGCGCCTTGCGATGGCTCGCCAAAGCCGTGCAAACCCTCCCGCCGCCGGACAGGAAACGGCGCTGATCCGAAAAACACCGTGTATTTTTAACGGTCCCTGAAAATCCCTCTAAACGCCTGGTTCCAATAGATATTCAGAATCCGGGTAACTCTCAGGTGAGAAATCCGGGCTAAACGCCTGGTTCCAATAGATATTCAGAATCAGGGTAACTCTCAGGTGAGAAATCCGGGTTGATGCGTCGCACGGAGTTGATGACTTTGGCGCTGAGCTTCAGAAGTTTCAGGCGGATGGTATTGGGGACGGCCTTGGCCAGGGTCGTGTTTTTCAGGGCGACGCGGCGGATACCGTCGATGAGGACATAGGCGAAGGCGGCGAGGAGCAGGCGGAGCTGGTTGGCTTTGTAGGCGTGCGCGCTCATGCGATTGGCGAACAGATCGAGTTGGCAGTCCTTGATGCGGTTTTCCATGTTGCCGCGTGGACAATAGGTGTCTTCGTAGAGTTCCCTGGGCGGGACTTGATGGCGATTGAGGGAGGTGACGAGGAAGCGGCAGCGCTGTTCGTGTCCGGGCTTGTGTTCGACCTTGGCGATGACGCGCCGGGGCCGGGCCCAGGTTCTGGATTTGGTGATGTGGTGGAAATCGCCGTAGGCGCGGACCGGCTGGCCGGTTTCGATCATGGCTATGGCGGCCTTGCCGCGGACCCTCTGTGCTTTCTTGAGCAGAACATCGTTGCGCGCCAGGCCGAAGACGTAATCCACGGCATTTCCTTCGCACCAACGCATCAGGTTCTCGCGCGCGAAGCCGCTGTCGCCGCGCAGCAGGATGTCGACGTTGGGCCATCGTTCGCGGATCATCCGGACGATGCGGCGGATCTGGTTGCGCGCACCCCTGGCGCCATCGATGTTGGCGGATCGGAGTTGGGCGAGCAGGAGATGGCGGCCGCAGAAGACATAGATGGGCAGGAAACAGCGGTGTTCGTAATAGCCGTGGAAGAAGGCGTTCTCCTGGCGCCCATGGGTTTCCACGTCGGTGGCGTCGATATCGAGGGTGATGCGCGCGGGCGGCGCCTGGTGGGCGTCGAGAAACAGGGTGACGAACAGGTTGGAGAGTTTCTTGAGGTTGGGGACCATCTGGTGATAGCGGCGGTTGCCGGTTTCCCAGGATTGTTCCAGCCGGTTCAGCGTTGACTTGCCGGCCAGCGGAGCCGGGGTCCCGGGATCTCCGGTTCGCGGTGAGGCCAGCAATTTCAAGGCCGGGTCGAAACGGAGCGTGTCGTGGTCGATGATATCTTCATAGCCGAGCGCCATCCCGCAAACCCGTTGAGCCAACAGGGCGGGAAGGGCATGGGTCAGGCGTTCTCGATCCCGGTGATCGGTGAAACAGCCCGCCATGCGTTCGAACAGACGTATCCGGCGCGCCTGTTCGCGCAGTAACAGGACACCGGCGTCCGTGGTGATCTCGCGGCCGTCGAAGGCGGCAAACACCACCCGTTTGCCGTAATCCGCAAAGCGCATCCTGAAAACACCCTGTTTTATGAAAGCCCATCCGAATCAGCACTAATACATTGATTATAAAAAGAGAATCGGAATACCGCCAGAGCCTGGTGACAAAAGCGGGTGGTTCGGGCTCGGCGCGGTCACCGTGGCGGCTTCGGTGGTGGCGGGGTTGCTCGGCCCGGTCGCGATCGCGCTTTATGCGGCGGTGCTAAGCCTGCCGGTGTGGGCGGCCTGGTGGTGCTTGGCCCGGTGGGGCTGAGACCGGACGGCGGCGGGCCGGCTGCGCAGCAGGTGTTCGTGGATGGCACGCTACGGGAAAGGGCTATGAGGCCGCGCGAGTGGATGAAGCGCCATGTGGGGCGCGAATGGGTGCAATGACGCGGGTCTCGCGGTTTCCCGAGGCCGAGGTGTTCAACACCTTATAGAAAGGGTTCGAGCGCGGCGGCGCTTGAAGCCACAAGGCAGACAGGGGCCAACCAGCGCTCATTCCGTTGAAATGGAGTACAGACAAATGGGATTCCGCGAGAGGGAAAAGCAGCGGCTCGGTCCGTTGAAGCTGCATCTCTTTTCTGACGAGGCATGCGAGTGGGGTATTTATCGAGGCCCGGCGCGAGAGTTTTGTCTGCGCAACGATCGGTCGAAGGAGAACCTGCACGCGAACATCCGGGACGAAACCGTCCGGTACTTCAGAGAACGGAAGATTGGCTGGCATTACGGGATCGATGACGGTCCAAGCAATCACCTGTGCTGTTCGCAGTCGTGCTGCGTGAATTTTTGGATGCCCTTCAGTCGCGCTCCGGGCCGGTTGGCCTCGGTGCTGCGTGGACTGGGTTACGATGCGGTGGAGATGCTCCCGATCTCGCTGGACGGCAACGGGGCGGACGATAGCTGTTGTTACGTGACATTCGAATGGATCGGGAAACGGAACTATCTCGGGGAGCACGCTCGGGGCAGGGTTGCACGGGACGATGAGCGGCGGCGTGGCGCGGGTTTTACGAGTCTGGATTTCTTGTTCAGATTCCGTCGGTCCGACGGCCGGGTTCAGATCGTGGCGGGCGAGTGGAAGTACACGGAGCATTATTCCGGCGAAAGGTCTTTGCTTGTCAGCCGGAGCGGGACCAATCGTTTGGACATCTATCGGGCGTCGCTGGAACATGAAGGTTGCCAGATAGTCCTGGACGGTCTGTCCCCGGAGGTGCTGTTCTTCGATCCGTTTGACCAGCTCATGCGCCAGCAGCTCCTTTGTTCTGCCATGGAACGAGAGCGCGAGATGGACGCCGATATAGTGTCCCTCCTGCATGTGGCGCCGCAGGCAAACAGGCAACTTCTGTTCCGTGTGACCTCGCCCGAGTTGGAGCCGGTGGGTTCCGAGGTCCATGAGATATGGGGGAAGCTGGTAAGGCCCGGGCGCTTCACGGGCGTGCACGTAGAAGATCTTCTTTCTTTGGTATGCGCAAGACCGATGCCGACACCGGCTTCCTTGCGGGCCTCGGCCTCGCGGTCCTTCGGCAGGTTCATCGGCCCGGACACCGGTCCCGACACCGCGGGCGCGCCGATGCGGCCGGTGTCGACGCTGGTCCAGACCTCGGCGGTATGGCCGCCGGCGGCGCCAGCGCCGGTATTGCCGTCACCGGTCCCGGCGCCGTCTTCCCCGACGGCTTCCGATTCCTTCGGCATGTCCTCGGGCCGGACCAGTCCGGGGATGACTTGGAGCGTGCCGTCGCGGCCGATGGTGGCGATGCAGCCGGCGATCCCGAAATCCTCGCGCCGGTAGACGGCGCGGGCCTCGATCGCGCCCTCGATCTCGTCGAGACGCTCCTCGATGGTCTCGGCCTCGCGGACCAGCTCCTCGGTCCAGGCGTCGTCGTCGAGCTCGGCGAGGACGCCCTGGCGGGCCTTCAGCGTTCCGATTTCGGCCTGCTCCTCGGGCGTCCGCTCGGCCGGCTCGGGATGGATCCGCCCGTAGCGCGCCGTCGTGTTCCAGTCGACCTCGACCATGGCCGCCGCCCACTTCCAGCGGGTCGCGAGCTCGTCCTGGAAGCCGCGCAGCTTCTCCATGGCGAGGGTGTTGAGCAGCGCAGGGTCGTCGAACCAGACGGCGCTGTAATCGTCCCTGGAGAAGAGATCGCGCAGCACCTTGCCGCCGGCGCCCTCGTAGGCTTGCGTTCCCACGAAGCGTGCGACCGCCGAGGTTCCCGGGATCCGTTCCTCGGTGAGCAGCCGCTTCACCTGCCAGGCGCTGGGCCGGTAGCCCTGGCCCGCCACCTGCTCCCAGGCCGCCATCTGGCGCTCATGGTCGGCGGTGACGGAGAAGGCCTTCAGCACTTCGAGGTCGAGCTCGTCGGCGCGGTAGGCGTCGAGCAGGTCCGGCGCGACATTGCCGAGACGCAGGCGCTGCTCGACCAGGCGTTCGGCCGTGCCGAAACGCGCGGCGATGGCGGCGACGGAGAGGCCGGCATCGGCCAGCTTCGTGAAGGCGATGACCTGGTCGGCGGGATGCATGGCGATGCGGACGATGTTCTCCGCCAGCGACAGCTCGCCCGCCATATCCGGATCGGCGGCGATCAGGCAGGGCACCGGGTGGTCGGCGTCGATCGTGCCGTCTTCGGCCAATGCCTTCATCGCCGCGAGGCGGCGGCCGCCCGCGACGACGGCATAGGTTCCGGCATCGGCCGGACCGTCGATGCGGACGACCAGGTTCTCCAGCAGGCCATGGGCGACGATGGAGGCCTTCAGCTCGGCCTCGGCGATCGGATCGGCCGGCGTCTTGCGCACGTTCTCGGGCGCCAGCGCCAGCCGGGAGAGCGGAACCTCCCGGATGAGCGGTTCGTGCAGGGGGCGATATGGTTCATGCGGATCTCCTGTGTTGGGGGAAATTGAAAGGATGGAACGGGCGCGGCGGGACCGGCCCTCTCCGGCCGTCCCGCGCCCGCCCCGGACCGGTTCGGCTCCGCCTCCGGGCGGCGTGACCGCCGAGCATGGGTGCCAGGGCCGGAATGGGGGGCGGCACGGGCGGCGGTGTCGGGAACAGGGAGGAAGCGTGCAAGCCGGAATACCGCGGGCCTTGGCCGGGGCGCCGCGACCGGTCCGGGTCGGGAACTCAGGCGTTTGTGGCCCCGGAACTCGCGGTTCCAATCGCCGGGAGGCTTGCCGCAGTTATACGAATCGATGGGTTGGCCCGGTTCGGCCTCGGCATCGCCGTCGCACTCAGTGACACAACAGAAGCCCGCGGGAGTTGGCGCGCAGATCGGCCTTCGACCGATTTTGGCGAACAGCTCCGGAGAGCATGTTTGGGCCCATGCCCGTCGCTTACGCGCAATATGGAACATATGCGCATGTTAGTTTGCGCGTATGATTGATAGTTGCGCTTATCTCATCTATCTTGCACCTAAAGCTGAACACGCAATCTGGAGTGGTGACTTGGCAAGACGCATTCCTGAAGAGAGCCTTCAGGCGGTCGAAGAAGTGGTGGGACGGCGACCCGAGGGCATGACCGCGCGACAGATCGCGGATGCACTGGGTGGCGAGCTGCCGTTTCGGACCCTCCAATATCGCTTGAAGGCGCTCGTCGATGACAAGCGCCTGATAAGGAACGGATCCGGTCGCTGGGCGCGCTATCGTTTGCCGAAAGTCGTGCCGTTGTCGGTACGGTTCGGTGGCGCAGTCGTAGGCTGCAAGCTCAGTGTCCGGCTCACGGTAGTCCCGGCTCTATCCGAGCCCGGCGCCGAAATCCGGGACTATGTCAGGCAACCTTCCACGGCACGTGAACCGGTCGGCTACGATCGGAACTTCCTCGATTGCTATCGCCCCAATGTGAGCTTCTATCTCTCCGAAATGGAGCGGGCGGAGCTATGGGAGTTCGGCGAGACCGAAATCGTCGAACAACCCGCCGGCACTCATGCAAAGCATGTGTTGAACCGGCTTCTGATAGACCTGTCCTGGAATTCGAGCCGTCTGGAGGGCAACACCTATTCCCTGCTCGATACAATACGCCTGATCGAGCTCGGCGAGGTGGCGGAGGGCAAGGACCGGCTCGAATCGCAGATGATCCTCAACCACAAGGAGGCCATCGAGATCCTGGTCGACGGTGCGGAGGATATCGGCTTTAACCGCCATACCATCCTCAATCTGCACGCCGCGTTGGCGGACAACCTTCTTCCCGATCCTGGGGCGCCGGGGCGGCTCCGGCGAATGGGCGTGGGCATAGGGGGCTCGGCCTTTCACCCACTGGAGGTGCCGCAACTCATCGAAGAGTGCTTCGACCGAATTCTGGCCAAGGCCTCGGAGATCGAGGATCCGTTCGAGCAGGCGTTCTTTGCGCTGGTGCAGCTTCCGTATCTGCAGCCCTTCGATGACGTGAACAAGCGGGTGTCCAGGCTTGCGGCGAACATTCCGCTCATCAAGGCGAACCTGTCGCCCCTGTCCTTCGAGGAGGTGTCGCGGGAACTCTACACGGAAGCGATTCTCGGCGTGTACGAACTCAAGCGCACCGAGCTGCTGCGCGACCTCTTCATCTGGGCCTACAGGCGGTCCGCATCGCGCTACGCCGCGGTGCGCATGTCGCTCGGCGAGCCCGACCCTTTCCGATTGAACCACCGGGTCGCGATACGCCATCTAGTCGGAGAAGTCATACGTGAAGGCATGGACAAGGGGACGGCGAACACACACATCGGCGCATGGACGGCGGAGCATATCGAGGAGGCGGACCGCGAGCGCTTTCGCGAAGTCGTTGAGCGGGAACTCCTGAGCCTTCACGAAGGCAACTTCTCGCGATACCGCATCAGGCCTTCTGAATTTGCCGCTTGGCAGACGTCCTGGAGCGGATAAGTGCCGTTTGGTTTGTGGCCTCCATACCGCCGAGCGGGATCTGTTGCGCAAATCCTGTGTAGTTCAGTGTGGTATGCTGACTGTTCGTCGGCTTTCGGGTTCGGCGACAGCCTGGGTGCCAATTGCTCGATCTTTGCTGGTTGATGGGGGTCGAAGTGTCGTGTTGAGCAATACTTGGCCGGTTGGTCGGGTCAGGCGGCGATGTCGATGCGTTCGCCCCAGGGCTCGCGGTTCAGGCCCCGGGAGGTTCGGCGTAGTTCAACCAGACGAGAGGGAAGCCTGGCTCGGTCTCGGGGTAGCTCGAACAGAGCATGTCGGTGAGGTAAAGGCAGACGCCGGGCCGGATATCGTGCTCTTCGAGCCAGGCGAAGCCCGGCCGGAAGTCGGTGCCGCCCCTACCCCTTATCGCGATTTCGTCGGGCAGGTCGGCGGCGGCGTATTCGGCAGCGTCCTGCACCGCGGCATCGACCTGAAGGAGGATGACGCGTTCCGGCTGAAGCTCACTCGCGACCTCCCGCACCTCGGCCCAGAACTCCGCCAGCGTCCGGGCCGGGAGGGAACCGGAGGTGTCGACGATGACGGCGATGGTGTCGATGCCCTCCGAACGGATCGACGGCAAATACAACCCGCTGTCGATGAAGCGCCGGTTGGGCAGGCTCCAGGAATAGTCGCTCTTCACGGCGTCCTTCATGTAGCGGCGCAGGAGCGTCCGCCAGTCGACGGTGCTCGTGTGCGCCCCCCGGACCGTCTCTTCGACGGCGCCCGGCATTCTGCCCTGGGCTTTGGCGACGCTGGCCGCCTGGTGCATGGCCTCGTCCCAGGCCTGCTCCTCGGCGGCGATCTCGGCCGGGGATGGGCTGGCGCCGCCCTGCCCGACATTAGCGGGCGCGTCCATGACCTCGCCGGTGCCGCCGGGATCGCAGCTCGGCGGCGCGCCGACGCCGGTATCCTGGCCGTCGCCGTCCTCCGGATCGCCATCGCCGACCCCATCGTCGGACCCGCCGGAATCATCGTCACCGCCGGAGTCTGGGGATGGTGGTGTGCCGGCGGAATCGGCACCGGCTGCTCCACCGCCAGACGGCGCATCGATGTTGCCGTCACCGTCGTCGGGCTTTGGCTCCGGCAGGCGGTCGTAGGCCTGCTCGACGCTGATGCCGTCCCAGGCCTCGGCGTCGGGCGGCAGGGTGAAGCCTGAGTCCCTCAGCAATCCGTGGGTCACGAGCTGGGATGCGCGCTGCCAGCGCTCGGGGTCGCGCGCACCCCGGCGCGTGTGGTGCTTGAGCGCGCAGGCCAGCACGACGCGGGCGATCGCGGTCTCGATGGACATGGGCTTGCGCTTCGGCGATCCACGGGGGCGAATAGCGGATCTCCCGCCCGTCGCTGGCCACGGTTTCGCGGCTCGAATCGGACCGGAGCGGCAGCCGGAGCGCCAGGCTGCCGAAGAAGGGCTGCTCCCGGAGAAGCGAGGTGACGCAGGCGCTTATGCGTCGTGCGGATTCGCCGTGTACGCGGGCCCTCATCACGCGGCCTTCCGGGCGGGCTCGGCCGCGGTCTCGGCGGGGGACCCGAAATACCCCGCGAACTGCTCCATCAGCGCGTCGGCGTCGCGCTTGACGCAGGCGCGGGCCGCCGGATCGAAACTCCGCGACGGGCGAAGCGAAGCCGGCTCGACGCCGGCGATCTTCTCCTTCACCTGCTCGCAGAGGCGCGCAAGGGTGTCGTCGCCGAAGATGTTGAGCCGCGGCACCACGTCGACCAGGGACCGGATATTCTCGATCATGGAATCCCGGAACACCAGCGGCTTGCCTTCGCCGTCCTCCTGCAGGCGCTCCGAGACCCGTTCGACGGCCTCGCCGAGACGCCGGTAGAGGTCGCCCACGGCGTCGTGCAGGCGTTCCTCGACCTGGCGCTCGATGTCGCGCTTGACCCGGTCGGTATCGTAGCTGGCGAGCTTCGCCATGAAATGGTCGGCGTCGGGCACCGGCGTGATGCGGTAGCGGATGCCGAACTTGCCCTGCAGCGCGTCCTTGGAGGGATAGTCCTCGCTGCGGAACAGCTTGCCGAGGTCGAGCCGGGCCTGGTCGATGTTGTCCTCGTAGTCCTCGATGAAGCGGGCGCGCTCGCGCACCATGCGCTCGCGGAGGCCGTCCAGCAGCGCCATGTAGTGCTCGTAGTTGGCGACGGTCAGGAGTCGGCCGCCCTGGTCGTCCCACGGAAGCGTCTGCTCGTAGTGACTACTCCGCGCCTTGCTCATGGTCGCGGTGAGCGCGGCCTTGGGCAGCAGGCACTTGTTGTAGCGCCCGGCGCTGGCCGAGGCTTCGTGGTGGACGGCGACATGGTTGCTCGCCTTGCGGTCGTAGAGCCGGCCCGACCAGGCACTGATGCGCAGGCTGACCAGCATGGCGTCGTGGGTAAGGTTCATGGTGTCGGTTTCCCTATGGAGGGTTACTGGGTGCGGGCGGCGGCCCAGCGGATGAAGGCGGGCGAGCGCTGCAGGTCCGGGTCGCGGCGGATGCAGGAGCCGACCAGGAACTCGCCGATCTCGCGGCGCAGGCGCGTGGCGTAGGTGACGATGGCGCCGAGGTTGATGTCGTCGGCCATGCGGTAGAGGGAGCCGCAGAGCGCGATGAGGGCGCTGGCGTTCTCCGGCACCACGGCGTTCTCGGGATCGTCGATGACCGCCCGGGGATGGGGCAGCTCGCGCCAGACCTTCAGGAACGCCCCGAACTCGACGGCGGCGGCCTCGCCCACGGTGCCCCGGAAGAGGGCCCGTTCGGCGACGGGATCGAGGTTCCTGCGGTGTTGCAGGATGTGGGAGACGAACTCCCATGTGCGGGGGCACGCGAAGGCCGCTTCGCGCGACTGCGGATCGAAGCGATGCAGCAGGTCCGGCCTGAGCTGCACGAAGAACAGCACTTCCGGGACGATTCCGTTCGCCGCGCCCCAGGCGCACCAGTCCTGGGCATCGATCCTGATTTCCAGATGGACGAAGCGCGATGCCAATGGCGTCGGCATGCGGTGGACGACACCGCGGTCCGACTCCCGGTTGCCGCAGGCGATCAGCGACGCACCGTCGGGGAGCTCGTACTCGCCGACCTTCCGGTCGAGGACCAGCTGGTAGAGCGCCGCCTGCACCATCGGCACCGCCGACGGCAGTTCTTCCAGGTTGATGAGCCAGCGGCCGGGATCGTCGGTGGGCGGCAGGAAGGCGGGCGGCGCCCAGCGGGTGCGGTCGGCGCTGTCGCGCCACGGGATGCCGCGCAAGTCCACGGGGTCGAGCAGAAGCGCCCGGACGTCAACATACTGGCGGCCGGCGTCGACGGCGACCTGCTGGGCGACGGCGCTCTTGGCGCTGCCCGGAGCTCCCCACAGGATCACCAGCTGGCGGGCCTCGACCAGCAGCGCGAGGGTGGCGGCGAGTTCGCTCGGGCGGAGCGTGTAGTCGGCGGAGATGGTGTCGGGATCGGGCATGGGCAGGACTCCGGAATTGCAGGGATGCGGCGCAGGGGAACTCCAGGTCCCCGGGCTTCGCCCCGCCCGGAGCGGCGCTCGGCTCATCGTGTCGCGGGGTGTGGCGATGGCGCGCCATGCGGGTGGCCGGCGCCGGGCCGGCGTGTCGCGGCCGCGCCGACTAGCGGGCCTGTCGGGCGCGGCTCGGTTCGGCCGGGTCTTCGGAATCGGGCCGGTCCGGCGGGATGCCGGTCAGTTCCGGCAAGGGCCTGCCTGACGGCGACAGGGTGTGGCCGATGCGCTGCTCAATCTGCGCGTAGCGGGCGTAAAGGGCCGGGCGGAGTTCTGCAGCCCGGCGCAGATCCCGGGGCGATGAAAAAATGCAGAAGCTGGACGAACACCTGGACAGGTGGTTGTAGATCCAGTGCGGCGACTGGCCGGCGTCACGGATGACATCGAAGACGTCAGCGGTGGAGAGATCGAAGATAGGCAGCCAGTCGAAGACTTCGCGCCCGGCCACGCTCATGCGGTCGTTGCGCCGCCAGGGCACCCTCCTAGCGCGCGCAGCGCTCTCGTCGCGCCGGATGCCAAGGCAGTTCACGAGCCGTCTACCGAAACGCGGGTGCGTCTTCAGAAAGCGCCGGAGTTCACGTTCGATGGGCTCGCGCTTAAAGCTGGCCGTGCACCATCTTTGGTGGATTCCGGGCCATTTGCCGCGCTCCTCGACGCGGTCGAGCAGGGACTTGCCGGAGGTGACAGGTGCGAAGATCAGCGGCACGCCCTGGGGAAGCGTTGCCTCTATCAGCTGAATGGTCCCCTCCCATTCGACCTCGCCGAGGGGCGCGTGGACGGCCACCAGCTGGTCGCGGGGGACGATCCGCGACAGGATGATGGTGAGGGCCTGGCTGTCCTTCCCGCCCGAGACGTTGAGGGCCACGAGCGCGCCGCGGCGGATCATCTCCCGGCATTCGGGTGGTACGGAGAATTCCGTGTCCGGCCCGCGGCGTTGCGGCACGTGCCCGCTCATGCTTCCCGTCCGTCGTGGTCGAGGAGCGCGATCCCCGGGCCTACCGCCACGAACAGCGGGGCAATCAGGAATTCGTCCTCGCCGGTTCGGTCGGAAGACGGCTGGACGGTGACAGCGGCGATGGCAGCGGCAGGGTGGCCATTCGCGGTACACGAAAACAGGCAGAAATTGTCGATCTTTCCGCTGGTCAGGGCCTCGAATGCGCGGCGGTGTTCCCCGGTGATGTTGGTGGTCTCGGGCATGGCGACGATCTCCGTGACGGTGGCGCCGGGGGCCTTTTCCGGCTCCCGGGTCTCGACCGGCCGGCGCCGGCCACGGCCTCCTTCCGGCCGGATGCACCGCTGCGGCCCGTGCAGTGCGGACGGAGCGAACCGGCGGTCGCGGGAGAATCGAGTGCCGGCCCCGCCCGGGATGGGAATCGGGGGCGTTAGGCGATAGGTGTCTGTCTCGTGCGGGTCTTGCCGGAGAGCGTCGGGTTCGCGGTCGGTGGCGGTCGGTCGGGGGATTTGGCGCGCGCCGGCCGCCGCCGGCGCTACAGGGAGCGAGGGATGAACAAGCGGGACATCAGCGGCCGGGTGGCGGCCAGGCTGCGGCTGCGCAAGGCCGAGGCCGATGCGGCGGTCGACACCGTGTTCGAGGCGATCGGCGAGTCCCTGGCGAGGGAAGAGGCGGTGCGGATCGCCGGCTTCGGCACCTTCGCGACGCGGAGCCGGGAGGCGCGTACCGGAAGGAATCCGGGAACCGGGGAGGCGGTCGCGATACCGGCCTCGAAGGCGCCGGCGTTCAGGGCGGCCAGGGCGTTGAGGGACAGGGTGAAGCGCGGCCCGGATACCAGGGATCGTGAGGATGACGGGGACATGCCGGGGCGCGGCCCAGAGGAGAGCGGACAGGCGCTGGATGTGACGGTATGGCCGGGCGGCCTGGAGCCGGTCCGGACGCTGCTGGACCGGGAAAGCCTGCTGGCGCTGGGCAACGAGCCGTCAGCGGAAGACCGGGCCCTGCGGCTTGCGACGGATTTGACGGAGGCGGAACTCGACGGCTCCGCGTTCGTGCGCAATGCCCTGGTCCTGCTCGTGGAAATCGGGGGCGAGGACACGGTGTGGGCCACCGGCGACGGCAGGCTCAACAAGGCAAGTGTCGCGCGGATGCGGGCCCTGATGTCCTGGCCCGGGATGGAGGCAACCGAACAACACCGGGCCGGGAAGAAGTACTACGAGCAGCTTGTGGGGGAGCTGCACCTGCTGCGGTCGGTGGCGAAGATGGCGGGGTTGATCGAGCCGGGCGTCTTGTGGTTCGAGTTGACGCCGCTGGGGCGCAGGATGCTGGAGCCCGGAAGCCGGGGGGCGCTCCAGGCGCTTCTGTTTCGCCAGGCGTTCTGGCACAGGGATCTTTCGACGTTCGTGAGCGGACGGCCCCGTAATTTGCCGGGTTGGTGGCCGCAGGGCGATATCGGCGCGGTTCTCTGGTCGATTTCAGCCGTGGCGGCGGACTGGCAGAATGCGGCCACCCTGACGGCCTTATGCACGGTCCCGGACGATACGATGCCGACGGCGGCGCACTGGGATCCGGCGGCCACGATGTTCGCGCGGCACATTCTCGATCCGCTCCGCTGGTTCGGGCTGGTGGAATATCGGGGGCCGGAGGTTTCGTTCGATGTCCGGTGGTGCAAGACCGCCCTCTTCGACCGCTTCCTGTCGTTCGACGTGCGGTTCGCGGACGGCCGCACGAAGGGGCACTAGCAGGACATGACGACGTGGCGCCGTCGGGCGGCGGGCGCGGTCGTGGCTGCGGGGTGTATGGCGGTCGGGGCGGCCGAACCCTCCGCCGCCGACTGGTACCTGCGGGCCGGACTCGGTCTTGGCCGCGCCGGGAAGACCGTTTTTACGGATCGGGACTGTTCGAGCGCCTCGCCGGCGGCGCTCTATGGCTGCGGCACGGGCGGCGACGGCGCTCCCTATCGTTCGGTCGGGCATTTCGGGACGATGATTCCCCTTGAGCTGGGACTCGGCCTTGCAGTGGCGCCCGCAGCCCGGCTTGAGGTTCTGGTTGAATACCGGCCGGCTTTCGCCTTCAGGGGCCGCGCCAACTTCCTGTCGCCGGAGGGCCGGCAATCCGTATCGGCCGATCTGTCATCGTTCGCCGGCATGGTTGCCGCCTACATCGACCTGCCGGGTGTGGGCGTACCGAAGATCGGCCCGTTCGGACCGTTTATGGGGGCCGGCCTCGGCGTCGCGCGCACCCGGATCGGGCAGACCCGCATGACGTTTCCGGCGACGACGACGATCGTTCCGGGCGCAAACCGGACAGGTCTTGCATGGATGGTGACCGCGGGGGTGGCGGCGGCGCTGGGTGAGCGGGTGGCGGTCGATCTGGCTTGGCGCTATACCGACCTCGGGGCCGTCCAGACTGGGCGTGGCGCGGGCCGGGTGATCTGGCGGGACGGAAGCCGGGAGCCGCTGCCGCTCGATCTGGCGCCGACGCGGGCAAGACTGGCGGGCCACGGTTTCCGGATGTCGCTGCGCTATTCGTTCTGAGGCGGGCAGCTCGCGGCGGTGCAGAAGCGGGTAGCGGTCAGTGAACGCGGCGGAGGAACTTCGGGATCTCAAGCGGGACCCGGGCCGGATCATGACCGTTGATCGGACCATGCGGGGCGATGGCCTGCCCATGCCTGGCGTGCCATACAGGCGTTATGGAGACAGCCCGGAACCCCTGCACCGTAGGGCCGATCCACCGTCAATGGGGAGGGTTGGACAGCAGAGTGCGGTGAGAAGACAACCGAGCGCAGCCGTCCTCCCTCGGGCAGAACGCGGAATCGTCGATGGCCCGGCGATGGAATCGCTGATGTTCCAGGAGAACGCATGAACGAAATCCCGGCCGGTCGGGAAAGGCGACAGGGGGCCGGCGAGCTTCCCTGCCGGGTTCGATTTCAACGAACCGTCGGCCTTCGGGCGCAAGGTGGGGCGCAACGAGACCTGCCCCTGTGGATCGGGCCGGAAATACAAGACCTGCTGCGGTGCGGACTGACCGGCGGATCGGTGACGACGGAACGGATGCGGCGAGGTGCTGCCCGGCGTCGCGGCAGGCGGGATTCGTGGTAGTCGGTGTCTGGAACCGGGCGATGTGCCATCCGGGAATGGCGGAACGGCACGGCATCACGGCGGGAAGTGACGAGATGAACAAGACGGAGATGGCCGACCGTTTGGCTGCCCGCGCGGGGCTGAGCAAGGGCGCTGCAAGGGACGCGGTGGACGGTGTGTTCGCGATCGTCGGCGAAGCTCTTGCCGATGGTGAGGAGGTCCGGCTGCCGGGGTTCGGAACCTTCGGCACCAGGAGCCGGCTGGCTCGTACCGGACGCAACCCGCGGACCGGCGAGGCCGTTGCGATATCGGCGTCCACATCGCCGACATTCAAGGCGGGGAAGACGCTGAAGGATACCGTGAATGCGGGTCCGAGGTCATGACGACGGTGCGACGAGAGCTGACCGTGACTGGGAGCGCCATGAGCAGCCTGGATATGGATCCCGGGCGATTTCTATACGATGACGGACACTCTACGAGCTGCCAGGCTGCCGTCGGGAAGACCCAAGGTGTCTGCCGGGTTGGGGGTTACCGCGCGGCCGTGACGCATGGTGCATCGCGTATGAGGCAAGAAGGTCGTGGAAGCGGTAATGATGGGATGATGCCCCACCGCCAGCACTCTTACCGCGAGATTAAAGAACAAAATCTGTTTACTTGAGGCTACCCCGGTCGAACCTCTGCACCCAAAGCTCTTGGGTCGTCTTCATTCCGACTGCAACACTTCGATCAGCGAGCTAACCCATATTCACCCTCTATTGTTGCTTGAGCCGCTGTCTTTCATTATGCGTGTAATGGCGTTGGCTATGAAGCGCGCAGAGATCGTACATCCTTCTTTTCGCGCATAATCGCGCTTGTTCTCATCACCAAAATCGACCACAGTCTTTGCAGTTAGCACGACAACCGAGGGGTCTGTCAGCTTGCCGGCACGGTACAGAGCAGCGGTCTCCATATCAAATGCATGTATCTTCCTATGTTGCGCCATAATTTCCTGTCGTACATGTTGATCCGCCACAACCGCAGATCCTGAAACGTAATTTCCCAACATCGGCGGCAAAGGCTTTGCCCCTTTTCTACGTATGCCCTTGTAGAGCTCACGATTCATCCCCGTATCGCGACAAAGGTCTGCTAATTGAACACGCAAGCCCTCGGATATCTCAATCTGATATTGCTCCGACAAAAAACCATCCGTGGTATGCTTTCCAACTTGGTGCTCCCAGCTATTCTCGCAGACGACCAGCTGTCCCAACCCGACTCGCCCTTGCATCCCACCGCAAATTCCTGTAGCGCACCCGGTTCCTTGGACACAAGTTTGTCTCACGCGGCGGGCCTGATTGAGATCGCGGCGTGCCACGCCTGACGAGCTTGAGCGGGGCTCAGGTAGCCGTTCTTTTCGACGATCCACTGGGCATTGTAGAGTTCGACGAAGTCGCGGACGGCGTCCCGCAGCTCCGCGATGTTGCGGTAGATGCGACCATGGATGATCTGTTCCTTCAGCGTGCGATTGAACCGCTCGGCGACGCCGTTGGTCTGGGGCTCGGCGACGAAGGCGTAGGACGGCTGGATGCCCCAGAACTTGATCTGGTTGGTGAAGTGGTCCGACAGATACTGGGAGCCGTGATCCATCCGCAAGGCCAGCCCCCGAGCCGCGCCGGCCGCGGTCGAGCCATACAGCCCGGCAAGCCCCATGGAGATCGGCTGCAGGGCGGCGAAGCGGTCGCCGCGCTTGCAGACATGCCAGCCGACACACTCGGCGTTCCAATGCTCGACGGCGGTGAAGATCCAGCCCCAGCCGTCGTCCACCGTGAACACCCGAACGCCATCGGTGCCCCACATGAGGTTCGGGGCATGAGTGATGATCTCACCGTCATGGGGATTGCCGCCACGGCGGCGGCAGCGATGGGGCGAGAGCAGATTGTTCTCGCGCATCAGGCGGAGCACCCGCTTGCGGGCAACCCGGATGTCGCGACAGACCCGAAGCCGAGCCCAGACCTTGCGGTAGCCCTCGCCCTCCCAGGGCGATGCCTCCAGGTCGGCTTCGATCGCCACCAGCAGCGCCTGGTCCGAGATCGCGGGCTTCGGTCCCCGACGCTTTGCCGGCGGCTGCTCGGCGTGCTGGCCGGAGGTCATGGCGTAGAACGAGGAGCGGGCCATGCCCCAGGCGGCGCAGACCCGCCGCAGGCCGTAGGCCAGACCCGTGCCGGGCGAGGTGGCGGCACTCATCGCCGCGACCTCCGCCGCCCCAAAGGGCCGAAGGTCTCCGTCTTGGCCTCCAGCAGTTCCACCTGCATGGTCAACTCTCCGATCCGCTTCATGGCGCTATCCAGTTCCGCCTGCACCGGATCGCCCTTGCGTTGCTTGAGCGAGGCGTCGATCCCGCCGGTCGCTTTCTCACGCCACTGCTCGAGCCGGAAGATCTCTACGCCCAACTGGCGCGACAGAAGTTGCACCGGCTCGTCACGCAAAAGCCGCAGAACGACCTCACGCTTGCGCGCCACCGTCCATCGCTGGCCAAGTCCCAGCGGGCCTGCCGGCAAAGCCTGGCCTGGGGAAAACGGGGACGAGCCAAGCTCGCCCGCATTTACCACAGGCCCATCAACAGCAACTTTCTTATCAAAATTATCGGTCATGTTCCGGTCCTCCTTGGACACTTCGATTAAGCCAATTCTGTGTCCAAGGAAATCGGGTCCGACTCACCACCGCAAATTCCTGACATTGCTACAACTAATGGTTGGAACCGTTCGATGGCTATCGCGCCTATTACCGCCGCATTAATCAATCCCATACGCGGCAAAAGGACTAAGCTACGGCGATATCCGGCGATCGTCACTTCTTGCACATCAAGGCCGTTCTCAACGCAACAGTTATCCAACGAACACGAGACATCTCTGAAACCGCGCCGCTCATCCTCCAATGCACAAATGACAATAAAGTCACTCCGCTGCTGGATCGCCGTTCGCTGTACAATACTCCGCAATGTCGTCTTCCAGCCGGCCGCTTCTGCTCCATAATGGACAAGCAAGACGCCTCCCTTTGCGAATCGTTCTCCCTGCTGCCAAAACAGTTCCTCATATGCGGTGAGCGCGACAAGTTGTGCATTCTTGTTATTTATCGATAACTCCACAATTCGTATCAATTCTAGTCCCGCGTCAATAGGTGTGCCTCCTGCGGCTAGAGGCAACATCAAATCCAGTATAATCAGGTCGACTCTGTTCCGCTCGAGGCTTTGAACGGCACTTGCCAAGCTCGCGCAAACTACTGGATCATACTTGGTACCAAAGCTGCGAATGGCTATTGCAATCGTTGTTGCTTTGTCATGATCATCCTCGATTATTAGAATTCGCATGCTTCCTCCAGCAAGCCTCTAAATCTTTCTTCCCAACTTCGATCATCGAAATCAAAGAGAACAGCACCAACTAACTTGACATCGTAGCGTTCTCTTAAAATTGCTGGGCACGATTGCAACGCCAAAAAAGAACCCTCTATTTCGAGATCCGGATACTGCGAAACAATTATTATGGGGACCGACGCGCGCCGAGACTTGAGAGCTCGTATAACTTCCATGCCACCTTGCGCTTGCGCTGTTCCTCCCGATGACAACAGGCTTTTGGTAAAGGTAGGGAGTGCCATATCCAAAATAATAAGATCAAAATCCGTTTTCAGAGCTAATACAACAGCTTCCCGAACCGATTGCACCAAAACGATCTCACCCCTTCCACGTAATATGGGACGCAATTGTTCGGCCTTAAACTCGTCGTCCTCGACTATCAAAATGCGCATGGCAATATCCTCTATACCAAAATTATTAGTAATATAACTTCAACTGTGAGCATGCCATCCTTGACCGACCAACCAAAGGCCCCGCCCGGACCATACGCTTCCATCAATGCGCGTGCCTTTGCCAAACCTGTGTTTCCTTCACGTATCATGGAATCGCCCGTCTCATCGCTGGCCAACGCGTGTTGGATAGCTTTGCGCACGGCGTCATCCGGCGTATTAGGCCCATGTGAAGACGTCACAGATAGTCTAAAGCGATTCTGCTTGTCTCCATTCACTGTAACGAACCCAGCCTTTACGCGGGTCACAGCCGTCGGGTTAGCGTAAGCGGCAACATTGGCAAAGCAAATGTATAAAATATCGTAAGAAGTCTGGTAAGTTAAGCCCATCAGGCTTGCGTCGCCAGTACCTGCAATTTCATATTGGGCCTCATAGCCGGGCCGGTACTGTTTGACTTCCTGGGCTACTACCTCGACCAACTCCTTTACAGTGACTGTCATGCTTGGTCCCTGCGAGCGGGAAAACCAACTAGCGACCGTAGAAAACAAACCCTCGGCCGTGCGGTCGATGTCGGATAACAGAGGGCGCCAATCCCCTGGTCGATGCAACTGCTTTGTCACCCCTCTAAATAGGGGCCGCACCGATCTCTCGAAATAATTGTGAAGTTCATCGCGCACTCGAAACAAATCTCCGGCCAGCAAATACCAGCAATGCTCCAAAAACAGAGGACAAAGATCAGCGTTGGAATAACCTTTATCTAAGTAGCCTAGCATCTTAACTTGAAAGTCTTGTTCCATCAATGCTCTGGCCCTTGTGCTAGTAGCGCCAGTGTGCAACAGAGCCCTTTCCTTGTCCTTGGACCGAAAGTGGAGTAGTTCATCCCTTAGCGTATCGATTGCCGATCGGTATCGCTCCATCATATCGTCTATCACTCTATTATCTTCGTTTAATGTAACCGTACCCCCGGAGCGGCGAAACTGGTTCACTTTGTCTTGAATGGGAGCTACCAATGTCCCAGCAAGTGTTCCGTGCCTGACCCTCCTGCTCAAATAGGAGTCGATACCGAAGGTTTTGTTATGGCAAAATTCTCTAAAGGCCATCTCGCAAGCGTAAGAAAACCAGTAATACGCCCCCATCGGCTTGCCTGCCCGGTCCGCGGCTGTTGCCCCTCCTGGCACGGCTCTTTCTTGGAGAGGTGTAGCCGAGACCGAGACCGTTCGTTCATACTTTCTGAGAACCGGGGAAAGATTGTCGTGGCCCCATTGCTGGTATCGAAGCTCGTCAACGAATATTCTGATGTCGTCAATCGCTCCTCGAATTTGACGAACCTTGCGGTCGAGTGCGAGTCTATTTGCTACCTTGTTCAATTCCGGAGCATTGAGATGCCGGGCCGCCCATCTGCATATTTCTTCCCTCGTCGATAGTACGATTTCAAAGGAGTCGTGTAAAAGATACAAACGCTCGAGGAAGGAAATGTCGAACAACTCTACCATCGGCGGGCATAGGTTGGGAGTTCTGTCAAAGAGCCAAACCAGGAAAGCCAGAATACTGGAGCTGTATTCGTCTTGAACGACCTTTTGAAAGGTCATTCTCATTTCGAATTCCAAGTCTTCGTTTGGTTTCTGTTCGTTCAACATGACCATGGAGAGAAAACAAATTATATGAGACTCATCTTTTTCGCTTTGCGCTCGAAGTCGAAGGAGTTCGTGCTCCGTAAGTAACTTAGAAAAGTTAGCGGTTTGCGATAAAAGTAGTCGAATGTGTAGTGCAGACAGTTTCGAGAGTTCTGCTCCCTTGCGAAGCTGATTTAATACGGCAACGGTTCGGAGAAACATCTGAGAGCGAGTGGGCTCAAACCTTTGTAGTGAGCGCATGGGGCTAGCGTCTTGAGTGCAAAGAGCCACAAGTGTAAGGCTGTTAGGGAAGTAGGAAAAGGGATGTTCAATCGGGATGTCAAGCATGTGATCGCGTTGACAAAGTTCGTTGTCCAATGCTTGTCGCCATCGTGTGAACTGGCGAAGTTCCGCAAAGGCGAAAGAAGCGCGATAAGCGGCTTGTTCCGATATCTCGGTTTGCGTGGTGTTCAGAAACGTTGCAATAGAGTGTTTTGTTGGTCGGACGGAGTTGCGAAGTTCGCTAAAGGCATCAGTAGGCAAAAATGTTTTTAGTGGCGGAGGAAGTAGTTTAGGGTGGTGACTAAGTGTGAGAAAATCGGCCAAAAGATCAAGTAGACTTGATCACGAAAAAAACAACAGTCCCTCAGAGTGCAATATGGTAGCGAGTTGGGTGGGATACAGTGTACGTTGCATTATAAGATTTAAGAGAGTTGTTCGGGGAGCCTGATCTAGGGAGCGTTTCCAAATCTGTAAATGATCGTGTCGGATTTGGAAACAAGAAGTGTCGATGTCAAAGTTGTCTAGTATGAGGTTAATGTATTGAGAATAGCGACGAGATTCGTGATGCCCAAGAAGGCTATTCAATAAGGATGACGATCGGGAATGCAGAGAACTGTCATCGGAAGGCGGGTGAGTTTGAAGTAACGCGAAATGGAGAAAAGCAAACTTTTTGCAAGAAATGTGGAAACGCCGTAAGTGTCTCGAAAAATTTCTAACAACGCTAATGCCGCAGTTACATCGCGTTTTAATAAAGTGTCGTTTATTCGTCCAATATCGGCAGCAGCGGCGAGCAATCGATCTAGATGATGGTGTAGACGTGTGAGTTGGATAGTCAGTTCTAACTCAAGGGCAATAGGGTGCCGCCGATTGATTCGATAAAGTGAGGAAGTGTGGGGAGCAAATGGAGGACCATAGAAGGTATCTTCTAGGTCGGTAGTGCAAAGTATATTGGTGAAGATCGTCGTGTCAGGGTTGTTTAGAAGTCGTCTTGCGCTCGCAAGGGAGGTAAGTTTAGCTGGTGTTGATGTGTTCGAAAGTGCGCCGCGAACCTGGTTTCGTAGTTGAATGTTAGAGAGTGCCGTTATGTTCATTTCTTGCCTATCCGGTTATCACCCCCACCCACTTTATGTAGTGTGCACCCATTTTCCTGAGTAAAGCTCGGTGCAGGTCGAAGCGGAGATATCTCCAGCGATGCCGAGCAGGGACTCGGACGGCATTGTAGCGGCTTTTAGGCGACACTTTAGCGTGGTGGAAATCCTAATCATTGAGTCGGATTTGGCAAAACGCCACGTTGCATAAAGGACCGTCACTTCATTGAAATTTATCTGAAATCGGAGGTGAACCACACCGATGGAATATTCCAGGAAATCAGAGCTTCATTGAATTGTAGGATTCGAGTGCCGGATTATTCACAAATAGCTCTGTGAACTGGTTTTCAAGTTCGCTCAATACGTCATATGGAGTAAACGGATTGAGAACCACGTTCTTGCGTGTCGCTTCGTCTTCGCTGCGACTCAAAACGCGCAGGAGACTAACAGGCGCGGACGGGTTCTTCGCAACGATTCGTGCCAGCGCGTCGCTTTCTTCGACTAGTGCCGTCAATCGCTCAGACGATGTCGTTTCATCAGCAGCTTCCCGTCTGGCCGTGGGTTTCTTCGTTTTTCCCTTGGTCGCCACCGTTCCGTCCCCCGATGTTAAGTACGTGACGTGAATTAAAATCCGGTTCGGTTTTCAGAACAATCAAGAATTAGCCGGATCGCCTCCTCAATGCGCCTGCGCCGGCCCTTGCCTGCAGTCCAAGGAGACACACTACATATAGTGGGTGTGGGTGATAACCGGATAGGCAAGGTTCATTTACTTATTCTCTATTGTACTTGGTGGAAGGCTCCAAACAGGTGGTGGGCCGCTGGTCACGGGTGGGGGAGAGGTTGTGGAGCCGATTTATAGTCTGCGTTCCGGTTGGTGAAGGTTCAGACGGCTCAGCGAATTGATAGTAGTGAGTGGCGCGGTCGGTGGAAAGGGGTCAGCGGAGGAATGACGTTGCTCCCGGATCCCGGACCAGGCGGTAAATTAACTACCGACCTGGAGGGACGAGATGACAAAGCAGACGAGGCGGCGATTTTCGCCGGAATACAAGGAACAGTCGGTTGCCCGGCTGTCGGAGCCGGGTGCGACGCATAGCAGTGTGGCTGCCGAGCTCGGCGTCACGCCAACGCAGCTGAAGACCTGGCGGCTCGAGCTTGAGGCCGCGGGCTCGGCCGCGGCGACCGCGGCGCAGAAAGCCGAGGCCGCTGAACTGGTGCAGCTTCGCCGGGATAACAAGCGGCTGACGGAGGAGGTTGAGGTTCTACGCAAAGCCTCGGCTTTTTTCGCTCAATGGGCGGTGAAGACATGAAGACGAAGCACGCTTTCATCGCCGCCCATGCTTCAGAGCACGCCACCCGGTTCATGTGCCGGGTCCTGGGGGTGGCTAACAGCTGGTTCCACGCCCGGCGGCGTGCGGCCCCAAAGAGAGCTGAACGCGCTGCCCGGCGCGACAGGGTCGGGTCAGAGATCCGGGAGATCTTCGAGCAGAGCAAGAGGTGCTACGGCGCGCCTCGGATCCATGCCGAGTTGAAGGTCCGCGGCTTTCGCATCTCGAAGCGCACGGTCGCCAAGCTCATGCGAGAGAACGGCATTCGTCCACCGCGAGGCAGGCGGCAGGTGCCGATCACCACCGACAGCCGCCACTCCCATGCGATCGCGCCCAATCTGCTCGACCGCAACTTCAAAGCCGCTACGCCCGATGCGGTCTGGCTCGCTGACATCTCCTACATCCCGACCGACGAAGGCTGGCTCTACCTCGCCGCCGTCAAGGATCTGGCCACAATGGAGATCGTCGGCTGGTCGATGTCCGAGCGGCTGAAGAGCGTCCTGTGCGAGGATGCGCTGAAGATGGCAATCCGCTACCGCCGGTTGCCCATGGGGCTGATCCACCATTCCGACCGCGGTGTGCAATATGCCTGCGGTGACTACCGCAAACTGCTCCGCCTCCATGGCATCAAGGCCTCCATGAGCCGCAAGGGGAATTGCCTCGACAACGCCCCTATGGAGAGCTTCTTTGGGTCGCTCAAGACCGAACTCGTGCACCGTACCCGGTTTTCTACCCGGCGCGAGGCCAGGGCTGCGCTATTCGAGTACATCGAGATCTTCTATAACCAACGACGGCGCCACTCGAGCATCGCCTACCGGACGCCGGCACAGGCCAGGAGGGATATGACCATCGCTCAGGCCGCATAGGTGAAGAAACACCTGGTCCGGGATTTGGGGTCAACGTCAATATCCTCCCGCCACGGCCTCCCGCGGGGTGCCGGCGCCGATGAGCTGGCGCATCAGTAACGATAGATTGTGGCCGGCGACGTGGAGCAGGTATCGCTTGTGCACATTACTCTCGCCCGCGCAGTCAGGTTCGTCGCATGCCGCCACGATCGAGGTTGTGGGCAAAGCAGCGCTCGACGATCTCGGCGCGCAGCTTGAAGGCCTCGCGGGCGACCCCGGACTTGAGCCGCGCACGGTTGTTGGTAGGCCAGATGCGTCGTGCCGTCCTTCATCTTGGCAATCTTGGCCTCGGGGTCGCTCTTCGAAACCCAATCCGTGTTGGAAAGCTTCTTGCCCTTGCGCTTCCGGTCCAGACGCGCCAGGTCCTCGGCCGTGGGTGTCTCGACCCCGCTTTCCCGGGCCAGGCGCTCCAGCATCTCCCGGTAGCCTTCGCCGTTGTCGCGCCGCACGATGTTCCGCAGCGCCGCGTTGGCCTCCATGGTCGAGGCATCGACGCCGATGCGCTCGCCCTTGATCAGCCCCGCCTCGGCGATCAGCACCAGAACCCAGTCGAAGACCGCCGCGTGGACTTCATGGGGCAGGCGCGTGCGGCTCCGTGACAGCCAGGAATGGTCCGGTACCCGATCACGGCTCCCCAGTCGCAGGAACGCCCGCAGCGAAAGCGAGTCCGAGCAGCGCCACTCCAGACCGCGCTCGCTGTCGATGCCCTCGAAGTAGCCCACCAGGTGCATCCGGAAATAGCACCCCGGCGGCACCGAGGGCGCGCCCATCCGGACCGCGTAATAAGGCCGGCAGCTCGCCTCGGCAAAGGCGTCGAAGCCGCCCTCGATCAGCACCGACTGCAAGCGGTCATAAAACACATGACCCGGAGAGCGCGGCATCTCCGACCAGCTCACCATCAGGTCCCCCTGACCATCCTTCTGCCGTCCCATCGCCATCGGCAAATCCCCCTGCAAATCAGGGAACCAGAGGATCAGACGGCGCCGACTTAATCAACGGGCTGTTAACTCCAACCAAGAATAGCCATATCCTCCGTTAAATAATACGCTCACATGTCCCACTTGTTCTGAAAACGAAAAGTTCTTGATGTTTCAGAACAGTTCTTGATGTTTCAATTGCCGTGACGTTCTCTTGAGGGAGTGTTAACTGCCGCTGCCGATGATGTCGCTTCGGGCTCGGGCATGGCTGGCGCCTCTTCTTGGCGAGGAGGCTCCGACTCAACTTCAGAAGACGGGGCCGGCGCTTTATCCGCCTTTTCATTCTTGTATGCGATGAAACCCGACGCACCCTTGCCTTTGGCGCGGCGCAGTGTGTACCCATGATTGCCGAGATTGAATTTCGGGTCATTCTCAAAGCCCACGAGAGCCTCGACGATCTTCATCGCCACGGGATCTGGCTTGCTCTTGGCTTGTGAGGCAGCCTCCCGCTCCAGCCACCTTGCGAAGACCTCTTCGGCGAGGTCGTCGCCGACAGATTTCCGCAGCGCGTTCAATTTTCTCACCAGACCTTTAGTGAGTCCGGTCTCATCGATAGCCATTTCTTAAACCTCTCATTTCAAGCCTCTTACACTATAGTGTGGCCCGGCTGGTGCAACCGATTGCCATTGTTACACGCCAGCTTGCCGTTTCCCTTTTCACGTCGTTCTATTGAACCGATGTGCTGGATGTATTCTAACGCCAAACCAAGTTAATCGCCGCCGGCGCCGACAAGGGAAATTTACAGGCATTGCCTGATGTTCACCGTAGTCACCCCACGACGAGTCTTAGCCTCGACGATCATTTCATAAGGCGCCCGGCGGCGACATTCTTTGTCACGGTCGAGGGCGGCGGCATGGCCGAACACGGGATCCTTGCCGGCGATACCCTGATCGTCGACCGTTCACGTACGCCGGGTTCGGGCTCCATCGTCATCGCGGCACTCGAAGGCGAGTTGACCGCCCCGTCCTTTCGCCACAATCGAGGGCGAGGATACCCACATCTGGGGCGTCGTCGCCGGGGTGGTGCGGAGCCTGCCATGAGCATCTACGGACTGGCTGACTGCAATAACTTCTTCGTCTCCTGCGAGCGGGTCTTCCGTCCTTTGCTTGAAGGCCGTCCCGCCGTCGTCCTGTCGTCGAACGACGGCTGCATCGTCGCGCGTAGCGACGAGGCGAAGGCGCTCGGCGTCAAGATGGCGCAGCCGGCGTTCCAGGCGAAAAACCTCATCGAGCAGCACAGCATTGCCGTCATCAGCGGCAATCTCCAGTTCTATACCGATATGAGCAACCGGGTGATGCAGGCCTTCGGGGAACTGGTCCCGGCGGTGGAGAAATACTCGATCGACGAATGCTTTCTTGATCTCACGGGAATACCGCAAGAGCTCACGGCATTCTGCCAGGGACTGAAACGCACCGTGCGGCAATGGACCGGGCTGCCGATCAGCATCGGCATTGCCGAGACCAAGACCCTTGCCAAGATCGCCAATCGCCTCGCGAAGACTTCCGCCAAAACGGACGGCGTTCTCGATCTCACCGGAACGCGCTGGCGCGACAGGGCGCTGGCGTCAACTGAAATCGGCGATATCTGGGGCATCGGCAGGCAGTACGCCCAAAAACTCAACCGCAACGGCGTCGTGACGGCTCTCGATCTGGCGCGGTGGCCCGATGGCTGGGTGCGCAAGGAGATGGGCGTCGGCGGGCTGAAGACGGTACGGGAATTGCGCGGCGAGGACTGTATAGGCTTCGATGACATGCCCCAGCCCAAGCAGACGACGATGGTTTCGCGCTCCTTCGGCACAGAAGTGCGCGACTACGACAAGTTGGCCAATGCGATCGCCATGTTCGCGACCGATGCGGCACGATCGATCCGTAGGGCCAATCTCGTCGCCTCGTCGACGAGCATGTTTATCGAGACCAACCGTTTCGGCAAGAGCCCGCACCACGCTCCGTCCCGTTCAGAGGCGCTGTCGCCCGCGACCAATAACACGAAGCATGCCGTGCGAGCCGCGCTGGCCGCTCTGAAGCACATCTACCGCGAGGGGCTGGCGTACAAGCGCGCTGGGGTGATGCTGCTCGACCTCGTAGAAGCCGGCCGGGCGCCAATCTCGCTATTCGATACGCAGGATCCAAGGGACGACAAGCTGATCGAAGCGTTCGACGCCATCAACGACCGGTTGGGACCGGGAGCGATCCAATTCGGCCCCGCGGCGCAGGCCGCGGCCTGGCGATCGAGCAGCGCCTTCCGCTCGCCCAGCTACACAACCCGTTGGGAAGACATCCCGAAGGTTAAAACCTGAGCCTCGGCAGACCCGGGCGTCGATCCGGGCAGTGGTCCACAAGCAGAAAGTTACACTACGGGCGCGCTGCCACCGCGAGAACCTGGCGCGCCGGCGAGAGAATGAGGCCGGGGCCTTTGGGGCGGCGGGGACGAGAGCGAGAGGACGGCTCTCGCCGCCCCGCCGGGAGGTCTCGATTGACCCATTCGAAGACGGCGGCGATCAGGACGGCGATCGCGGTAATCGCCGCGCTGTTTCTCGCCGGTTACATGACCGGCGATCATGGCATGAAACGGATGGCGTAGCTCGGCGGAGTCGCCCGCGCGTGCTCGGATCCACGGTTGGAAGCGGCGAGTTCGGGATCGCGGCCACCGTGGCAGGAACCATGGCGGGGTCGTTTCCCGGTGGTGAGATCGGCGCCTCGCTCGACAGGCTGTATGCGGCCCGCACACGGCAAGCGGTGCTGGAAACCCATCCAAGCGGGGTGCCCTCGCACTGGCGCAATCCCGAAACCGATAACGCAGGGGCGATTACACCGACCCGCACCTACAGATCGGCCGCCGGAATCTACTGCAGGGAATACCAACTCACCGCGACCGCCGGCGCGCGCACCGGGCAAGCCCACGGCAGCGCCTGCCGCCATCCCGATGGCTCGTGACGGGTATCGAACTAGCACCGCGCCTGCCGATGGCGGCCTGCCCGGCGCTGGAACGGCGGCGATCGATTCAACTGTCCATGCACGATCCAGCCGTTCCGGCTCCATCCGGTTCCGTTACGCCGGCGAGAGCCAGAGCTTGAGCCGAAGGCGGGCGAGGGCGGATGCCGAAGAGGGTGTCCCCGCCCGGTTCCGAATTCACCAAATCCCGGAGACCGATATGCACGAGCCCGAACGCGATATCCGCGACATCCCGCTGTCCCAACTCGAACTCTCGCCCGGCAATGTGCGCAAGACGCCGGCCGATGCTTCGGCCTTCACCGAGCTCAAGGCCTCGATCGCCGCCCACGGGCTGCTCGAGAACCTGATTGCCCGCGCCATGGAACCCGGCACCGATTGCGTCGCGCGCTACGGGGTGATCGCCGGCGGCCGGCGGCTTGCCGCGATGCAGGCGTTAGCCGCCGAGGGCGCGCTGAAAGAGGACCACCCCGTGCCCTGCCATATGATCGACGGTATCGTGGCGGCCGAAGAAGTTTCGCTGGCCGAGAACAGTGTCCGCGCCGCCATGCACCCGGCCGATCAGGTCGAGGCGTTCCGCGGCCTGGCCGATGCCGGCAGCACGGCGGCCGCCATCGCGGCGCGTTTCGTGGTCTCGGAACGCACCGTGGAGAAACGCCTGCGGCTCGGCAACGCCGCACCGGTGCTGCTCCAGGCCTACCGAGCAGGCGAAATCGATCTGGACACATTGATGGCCTTCGCCGTCACCACGGATCAGGCCCGCCAGAGTGCGGTCTGGGCGGCGGTGAGCCAACAGGGCTACCGGCCCGGCGCCTGGCAGATCAAGCGCCTGCTGACCGAGGACCGGGTTCCGGCCACGTCCGCCATCGCGCGTTTCGTCGGCATCGAGGCTTACGAGGGGGCGGGCGGCCAGATCGACCGCGACCTGTTCGCCGAGGAGGACGAGCGGGGGATCTGGTTCGACGATCCCGATCTGTTGAACAAGCTCGCCATGGATAGTCTCCAGGCGGCGGCAAGGGAACTGGAGACACGCTGGAAATGGGCCGAGGCGCGGCTCGAGGTGGACTGGAGCGCCACCGCCGCTTTCGGGCGGGTGCGCCCGCAACCGGCCGAGCCGACGGACGAGGAGAAGGCCGAGATCGAACGCTTGAGGACCCGTAACGACGAACTCGCCAACATGGATGACGACGGGTGGACCGAAGAATTGGTCGAGGAGGCCGGTGCCAACGAAGAGCGGGTCGACGAAATCGAGGCCATGATCGAGGCCCGCGCGGTCTACCGGCGCGAAGATATTGCCATCGCCGGGTGCATCGCCACCGTCGGCAACAACGGCGAGCTCAAACTGATCCAGGGCCTGGTCAGGCCCGAGGACATGCCCGCGCGCGAATCAGGCGAAGCGGGCGCGGCCGGACACGACGATACTGCCGATGGAGAGGACACATTTTTCGGCATCGATGCGCCCACATGCGTGGCTCCCCTCGCTTCTCCCGGCGACGCGGAATCCGAGGCGCGCAAGGAAGCGGGTGTCGGTATCGGGCTCGCCGACGATCTGCGGGCCATCCGCACGGCCATCGTCAAGAGCCAGCTCGCTTGCGACTTCGATGCGGCCTTCGATCTGCTGCTGTTCCAGTTGGCACGCAGCGTGTTCACCACCGGCTACCATGATGACGCACTCGACATCAGGGCAGTCGAGACCCCGGACCGTCCGGCCATGCGGGTCAACGACGATGCTTTCGGCACCATCAATGTCGGCGAGAAGCACCTCGAGATCGACAGTGACGCACAAAAGCTCGACTGGACCGGCCTGTCGGATACCGAGGCCTTCGCCGCGCTGCGGGCGCTTCCCGAGCGGGACAAACGGACCCTGTTCGCGTCCTGTGTCGCGCGCACGCTGAAGGGTCAACTGGCGTTCGAACCCAAGGCCCGGCCCGAGGTCGAAGCGACCGTCGCCCGGCTCGACACCGATTTCGCCGCAGCCGTCCGCGGCAACCGCGATCAGGTCTGGACCGCCGATCTGCTGTGGTCGCGTTTGCGCAAAGATCGAATCCTCGCCATCGCCCGCGAAACCCTGGGCGAGGCCTGGGCGCAAGCCTGTGCCAAGCAGAAGAAGGCGGACATCGCCAGGGCGATGCAGGACGCTTTCGCCCACGGCGACGGCATCCCCGCCGGGGTCACGGCCGACGGCCGCGCCGCGGCGATCGCCTGGACGCCGCCCGGCTTCCGCGCCTTCGATACCGGCACCGCCGATGACGAAGGCGCGGCGAGTGACGAGAGGACAACCGCCCCCAAACCGCAACCGACTGCGGCAGACACGCCGCTGGGCGATGCGCCGGAAGATGATGGCGATGACGTCAACGGTGGCGCCGATCCATCGGGCGCCGACAGCGACACCTCGCAATCCGGGGATCCGGAGGCCGGTGCTCCGGCGGACAATGTCGCCGACCTCGCTCAGGTGGAGGCACAACAGCCCATGAACGCACGCGTTCATTCCGTCGTCGAGAGCATCGATGCTCCCGCCGTGGCCGAACGCCGCACCGCCGCACTCGCCTCGAACGTGAACGCGGATGCAACGCCTTTGGTCGAGCGGGAACAGGTCCTGGCTCCGCCGCGCGGCAACGGCCGCGACAACAAAGCGGAGTTGCTGGAGATACCGGCCTTCCTGCGCCGCGGCTGAGCCACCGCGTTCATCGCCCTCCATAACGCCCCGCCGGCTTCGTTCCGGCGGGGCGTTTTTCATTCCCGTATCGACAACCAGGAGTTTCCCAATGTCTACCGCACAGAATGCCGTTACGGCCGAGCCCGGCAATGGTCCAGCCGCGATCCGCGCACGCGTCGGCGACAGCGCCATCGACAAGGTGACACGGCTGTTTTCGGCTGGCCTCGCCGATATTTTCACCGAGACGCTGCAAAACTCACGCCGTGGCGGCGCTAACCGCATTGCCGCGACCATCGAGCAGGATGGCGATACCACCCGCGTTACCCTCGCCGATGACGGCGTGGGGATCGCCGATCCCGCCGTCCTGCTGACCTTCGGCGAGAGCAACTGGAAGCCCGGCATCACCGAGGCGGAGGACCCCGCCGGGTTCGGGCTTCTCGCTCTCTCGCGCCGGGGCTGCACCCTGCGCTGGCGAATCCCCGGCCAGGATTCGAGCCCCGGCTACCGCCTCGTGCTCGAGCCCGCTCACTTTCTTGGCCGCGATGCGGCGCATGTCGTCCCGGACGACAGCGCCCCCTGGCCCCATGGAACCGCGGTCACCTTCGAGGCATCCGAGGCGGCCCACGCGGTTCGCGCTTTCCTTGAGACCGCCGCGCGGCATTACCCCCTGCCGGTCACTATCGGTAGGGAGACCGTCGAGCGCCGCGCCTTTCTCGACGGCGCGCTCCATGTGGAACCATGGAAGGGCCTCGTCTTCGGCGTCTTCAAGGACAGCCATGCAGGCTACCGCATCCCAGACGTCAACTTTCACGGCCTGACCCTGCCGGTGCGCCTGCCCCAGGTCGACACGGTGGAAGGCGGCGTCTGGTCGGCGCGCGCCGACATCGACTCCTGCCCCGATCTGGAACTGGTCCTGCCGGCAAGGAAAGAGGCGGTGGAGACCCCGTTTCTGGAAGAGATGCGCGAGGCCGCGCGGCTTGCCGTCTACCGCGCCATAGCGCAGACCGATGCGGCCCCGCGGGTTGCCTGGACCGACTGGCACAAGGCGAAAGAGGCGGGGATCGAACTGCCCGGGCCGCCCGCCGAACTGCGCCCCTGGCGTCCCGCCATCGCCGACACGGACTATTGGGACGAGCGGTCCGCCTTCGCAGGCGTAGGCACCGACGTTCTGGTGATGCAGGCCGACCCCGAGCCGCCCGAGGCCCAGGCGCTCCATCGCGCCCTCGGCCTTACCGGGCTCCAGGGCGGATCGGAACGCACGCTCCGGCTGTTCGCCCCCGAGCCGCGGTTCGAAGGTTATCCCTGGTACGACACGCTCGCGCGCGTCACCGGCATCGAGACCCGCGTCACCGTGGATGGCGCCGTCCGTTCGCTGGACAGCTTCATCGATCAGGAGAACGGCGGCGAGCCGGAACGGCCCGAGACCATCGTGATGCACCTGAACGTTCTGCATCCGCCCAAGTCCCCGCGCCATTGCTTCCGCAAGTGCGACGCCATCGCCGTCCCCGCCGATCTTGCCTTCGCGAGGGAGGCCTGGTCATCGGTCCATGACGCGCTGCCCCTGGTGACGGCGGACAGCGATATCGCGCCCGAGGAACTCGCCCGATTGTTGCGCGCCGCATACTTCAGCCCCAGCGACGACGCGGATGCGGACTCCTGGGAGACGCAACTCACCCGCTTCGAGGAAGACGCCCTGCATATGTCGCTCAAGCTGTTGTGCTCGGTCGAGGAAGCCCGCCAGCGCACCATCGCCGATGCGGTATGGAGGGAAATCTTCTGGCTCATGCCGCGCGACCGCACGGTCACCATCGTGGTGCGCGGCGGCAAGGTCAGCGTCGACATCGGACCCGTATGCACGGAAGCCGCCACCGGGGAGGCGGCGCAATGACGCATTACACCGTCTGTTGCGGCTACGCATCCCACTACCACAACACTGTAACGCTCGAAGCCGATACCCTCGATGAGGCGCTGGAAAAGGCCATCGAGCAAGCCGGCGACGATCCCCACTGGAAGTCCGCAGATTATTGCGGCTCAACATTCGCCGAGGCCCTGGCCGAGGGCATGGATGCCGACCCCTGGGGCGACACCGCGATCCCCGTTCCCGACCGTTTCACTGAGAACGGCGAGCCGCCCGTGGTCACGCTGACCGGCCTCCGCCCACCCGGCGGCATCGAGGTCACGGGCGGCACCGTCCGTATTCGTTTCGTCGAAGACGCCGGCACGGTCACGACGGAGGCCGCCGATCCGTCGGCCCCGCCGGGCAACAAGCCTCTGGTCACGATCGGGCGCAGAGCCGACGGCGCTCCGGATGTGGCCGTCAGCGGTGGCCGTGCACGCGTGCTCATTCTGGATCCCGGCGACACCGGACCGCCGCCGGACGGCTGACCGCCGACGGCATTCATCCATCGCTATCCGCCTGCCTTGCGCCACTCCGGTCCGGGGGCCGGCTTTCGGCTCGGCGCGGACGGCCGGGCCGCGGCTGCATCCTGATCATCGATATTAGAGAGGACCATTCCATGAAACTGCTCACCGAAGAACAGCGCACGAAGCTGCTTGCAAATGGGACCCGAAGGGGGACCGACCACAAGCCCGTGGTCAAGTGGTTTAATCCATGCGGGTCCGGCACCTGGCTGGTGTCGGAGCTCGATCCCGAATACCCGGATGAGTGTGGATTCGGCCTGGCTGATTTGGGCTTCGGCACACCCGAATCAGGGTCAATCGGTCTGCTTGAATTGACCGAATACCGGGGACTCTTCGGGCTCGGTATCGAGCGCGATATTCACTTTACCGCCAACCATCCCCTATCCATTTACGCAGAAGCCGCGCGCGCCGCCGGGCATATCGTCGAATCCGGACCCGAACTCGAAGCCGCTGCCCGCATCCTCGCCGTCGCGCCGGCGATGAAACTCACCGGCCATGGCGGTCACGAAGCATGATCCCGCCGCCGCGCGCGATGGCTTCGATGTTGCCGGTCGCCCCGATCGTGAACGATATCCAGCACGAAACGTTTTGCCCGCGTACCCCGCGGCTTCGCGCACGCGCTTCGGCGTCCCTCTTTCGTTTCCCGGCCTGTCACGAGTCTGCCGCCCGCGATCTCCCCACGCTGCGCCTGTCCCCTCCAACGCATGCCTCCACGCCGGGAAGAGCCCGAGCCCGGCGTTGGCGGAGCATAAGCGGGCCGCCCGAGAGGGCCGTCCGCGCCGCAACTCATTCATCCCACCTGCCAGCCTGGAGCATGCCATGACCGAGCCCGATACCATCTCCGCCGATTACTCGCTGCGCCCGAGCGAACTCGCCACCACGCTGGCGCTGCTGGTCGAAGCTCGTCAACCTGTGGTGGTCTGGGGTGCCCCAGGGTGCGCCAAGAGTCAAATCGCCCAACAGGTCGCGGCGCAAGCCGGCCGTGAGTATGTCGACGTCCGCGCCCTGCTGTTGGACCCCGTCGATCTGCGCGGCATCCCGTGGCGCGACAGCGCCGACCGCACGCGCTGGGCGCCGCCTGCTTTCCTGCCGCCGTCGGACGCGGACGGAAGCTGGCTGATCAACCTGGAGGAACTGCCCTCGGCCTTGCCGATGGTGCAGGCCGCCCTGTACCAGCTCGTGCTCGACCGCAAATGCGGCGAGTACGAACTCCCAGAGGGCGCCGCGCTGATCGCCTGCGGCAACCGGGAAGGCGACCACGGCGTCGTCCATCGCATGCCCACACCGCTCGCCTCGCGCTTCGTCCATCTGGAGATCCGGGTCGATGCGGCGGACTGGTGCGCCTGGGGTGCGGCGAATGGAATCGCTCCGGAGGTGCTCTTTTTCATCCAAATGCGCCCCGAGCTGTTGCATGCCTTCAACCCCCAATCGACGGAGAAAGCTTTCCCGTGTCCGAGGACATGGGAGATGGTCTCGAACATCGTGCACCGGCGGGGTGGCCTCGATCCCGTCGCCGAGCGGGCCCTGTTCCGGGGCACCGTCGGCGAAGCCGCGGCGGTCGAGTTCTCGGCTTTCCTCAAGGTCTGGCACGAACTGCCCCATCCCCGCACCGTCATCGACGATCCCGAAGGCGCCGTGGTCCCCGGCAACGCCAGTGCGCTCATCGCGCTGTGCGGCTCGCTCTACAGGATGGCCGACGACATCAATCTCGGCGCCATCGTCACCTACGCGACACGGCTCCGGCGCGAGGTCGGCGAGTTCCTCGTCGGCTCCTGCATTCGCCGCGAGCCTGCGCTCCAGCACACCCAGGCCTTCATCCAGTGGGCCGCCGCCAAGACCCGCTGACCCCATTTCATTCAGGAGACCCATTCCATGAACCTCACCCATGACGCCATGCTCGTCAGCCTGCGGATCAACAGCTGGTCCGGCAGGCTCTACGACCGCCAGGCCAGCCAACAGGTCGCTGTCCATAACGACGCCGACACCAATGCCGGGCGCTACAACAAGCGCCTCTTGCCCAAGCAGGCCTTCGCCGCGCTGGCCGCGACCATGAGCAATGCAAGGACCAGTCACTATGCCAACACCTTGCCCTGGGACGACCAGGGCGGACGCCTGCTCACCGTCGCCAACTACGACCGCTACACCGCGGCGCTGGACACATTGATTGAGCGCGTGGTGCGCGAGCGCGCCCGCTTCATCGAGGACTATGACGATTACGTCGACCAGGCCCGCCTCGACCTCGGCCGGCTGTTCCGACTCGAGGACTATCCCGGCACAGAGGCCCTTCAGGACAAGTTCGCCATTCGCTACCGCATCGTCCCGGTCCCCGACGCGCGCCACTTCATGGCCGACCTGGCCCAGGGCGAGACCGAGCGGGTCAAGCGGGATATCGAGAGCCAGGTCCGGACCCGCCTCAACGATGCTCAACGCGATCTCTACCGGCGCCTCGGCGAGGCGGTCGAGCGTGTCGGCGAACGCTTGCGCGAGGACGAGAACGGCAAGCCGCTGGTGTTCCGCGACAGCCTGATCGAGAACATCAGGGAACTGGTGGACGTCGTGCCCCGGCTCAACATCTTCGCCGACGACGACCTGGCCATGCTGTGCCGGGAGGTGAAGGACAAGTTCGCCGGCATCGAGCCGGACGCCCTGCGCCCGTCGGGCCGCTTCGATCCCAACCTCCGCCGTCAGGTCAAGCGCGACGCCGATGCGCTCAAGGCCCAATTCGCGGGCTACTTCGCGCCAGCCGCCGAAAACAGGGAGGCAGCCTGATGGCCGCTCATGCCCGCTCCGAGTCCGCCCGGCGCGTCAGCGACTGCGTGACCGCGCTGCTGCGCGACCAGCCCTTTTTTGGCAGCCTGGCGTTAAGGCTGCCGATCCGCGCCGACGAAACTCGCGAGACCCTGGCCAGCGATGGAAAGGACATTCGCTACGCGCCCCAGTGGGTGGCGGACACCGACGCCGATCACATCAAGACCGCGCTCGCGCGCGTGGTCCTGGCCTGCGCGCTCAAGCATCACACCCGGCGGGGCGGCCGCGACCCGGAGCGTTGGCAACGGGCCTCGCAGCTGGTCACCCACGGCCTGCTGCGCGACGCAGGCTTCGTCCTGCCGTCCGAGGCCGAGGCCTGGGACGGCATCAGCGCCGAGCAGGCCTACGACCGGCTTCCGGAACCATCCGCCGATCCAGAGGATCCGGGCGATGCGTCTTCATCCAGCGATGTGGATGACAGTGACAGCGCTGCCGGCCCCCAATGCGGTGACGGCGACGAAGACCAAAGCGATCCGTCAAATCCCTCCGGTAACAACAGTCCGCAAGAGCAGGACAAGCCGGGATCGGGCAGCGGCAGCGCGGGCTCGGAACCATCCGGGCAGACGCCGGCCAGCCATGACCCCTGCGGCACCGGCGAGGTCATGGACGCGCCCGTGCGAGGCTCGCGGCCTGGTGCATGGCCTCGTCCCACGCCCGCCGAGGAGCAGGCGTGGGACGAGGCCATGCACCAGGCCGCGAGCCTCGCACGGGCGCAAGGCAACGCGCCGGGCGCCGTCGAGGAGACGATCCGGCAAGCGCATCGCAGCATCCTCGACTGGCGGTCGCTCTTGCGCCGCTACATGACCGATGCCGCGCGCCGCGATTATAGCTGGAGTGTTCCCAACCGCCGTTTCATCGACAGCGGCCTCTATCTGCCCTCGATGCACTCGGAGGGCATCGATGCCATCGCCGTCATCATCGACACCTCCGGCTCGCTGCCGGGCGAAACGCTGGCCTTGTTCTGGGCCGAAGTCCGCGAGATCGCCGCCGAACTGCAACCGGACAGCATCTATGTCCTTCAGGTCGACGCGGTGCTGCGGGACGCGGCCCAGTATCCCGCCGGGGAACTGCCGGACAGCATCACGATCAAGGGGCGCGGCGGGACCGATTTTCGGCCTGGCTTCGCCTGGCTCCATGAGCATGGGGTGCGTCCAGGCTGCTGCCTCTACCTGACCGACATGGAATGCGACAGCTACCCCGAGGCCGCGCCCCCATATCCCGTGGCCTGGTGCGTCTGGGGATCCCCACACGGCGATCGATACCGCGAGCCCTGGGGCGAGCGCATCGACATCGAACCGGCATGACACCGCGGGCCGCGCCCGCATAATCCTCCATCCCTTTGCCCCCGCCCGCAAGGAGGCGGGTTGCGCTGAGGCCGGGTGAACCGGGGCCGGGAGAGCGAGGACGCCGGCTTCCGGCACCACCCGGCCCGCCCTTTCCAATCGGGAGATCATTCATGCTCGACGCCCAACCGGCGGCGAACGCGCCCGCGCGTCCGCCCGCCATCAACCAACTTCCCGCGTCCCAAGCGTTTGCCGATGCCATCCGCTCCAAGCCGGCCGCGTTGCTGGCCGCCGCTACCGCTCTGCTTCCCGAGTTGGAAGCGGGCCGGGCGCTCGATGCACAGACCCTGCGCGAGGCCATGAGCGCGGCCTTCGGCGCCAGCGACGGCCAAGGCGCCTGGGTCTGGAAGGACGCCTACGAAGCGGCCGAGGCCGCGATGGTGCTGTTCATCCAGCGTTACGGCCGCCTCATGCGCCGCGAGGCGGGCGCCGGCCCCGGATCGGCCGCCGCCATGCTCGCCATGCTGGAGACCCTGGCGGCGCTGGAGCCGTCCCAGACAAGGCGGTCGGAAGAACAGCTTGCCCTGCAACAGTTCTCCACCCCCTTGCCCCTCGCCTACGCCGCGCTGCAAGCCGCCGCCATCCGGCCCGGCGACATCGTGCTGGAGCCCTCGGCCGGCACCGGCATGCTCGCCGTCATGGCCGAATGCGCGCTCGGCAAGCTCAGCAATAGCGCGCGTTCGGGGACTCCCCTGCACCTGAACGAGATCGCCGCCGTCCGCGCCGGGTTGCTCTCAGGCCTGTTCGGGCACGCGCCGGTCACCCACTACAACGCTGAGTCCATCGCCGATCATCTGCCCGGCCTGCATCCCACCGTGGTGTTGATGAACCCGCCGTTTTCGGCGAGCCCCGGGGTCCAGCGCATCCGTCACCACGCGGATTTGCGCCACCTCCGTTCCGCCTTCTCCATGCTCCCGGCGGGCGGGCGGCTGGTGGCGATCACGTCGGCGGGCTGCATCCCGGGCGATGCCGCCTGGAGCCGCGCCTTCGAGCGCCTCGATCCACCGCCGCGCACCGTTTTTTCCATCGCCATCGACGGGCGCGCCTACGCACGGCGCGGCACGACCTTCGATACCCGGCTGACCGTGATCGATCGCGGTCCCGCGAACGACCAGGACGTTCCGATCGACGCGCGGGCATCCGTCCCCACCGCTGCCGGGTTGCTTGCAGCCATCGCCGCCAATGTGCCGCAACGGCAGGCGGTCGTGCCAATTGCCGCTGCGCTTGTACCAGTCGGCGACCTGTTCGGTCATGCCGCCGCACGGCCTGCCCCACGAAAGCGGGCAGCGGCCACCGCGCCCAACACCAGACCCGCAGAACCGCAAGTCCGCGATTGGGGGCCGGTGGCCGAACTCGCCTACGACACTTCACCCGCCAACGGGCAAGGTACGGCGAGCGAACCGGAGACCACCCATGCCGGCGTCTACGAGCCCTGGCGCCCCCGGACCGCGCGCATTCCCGGCGCCTGCGAACATCCGACGCCGCTGGTGCAATCCGCCGCCATGGCGGCGGTGCCCCATCCCGTGCCGGCCTACCGCCCGATGCTGCCCGTGCGTGTCGTGACGGACAAACTGCTGTCCGACGCCCAGCTCGAAAGCGTCATCCTCGCCGGTCAGGCCCATGGCCGCCATCTTTCCGCGCTCTATCGCATCGGCGAGAGCTGGGAGACCGTCGCGCGTGTTGCCGACAATGAAGATGACAACGGCGATCACGGCGATAGCGTCCCGGAGACCGCAAATAACACTGACCCAACATGCACCAGTCTTGAACCGAATCCTGATGCCACCGGCGACGGCGAGGTGCTGTCCGCTCCGGTGCGTTTCCGGCGCGGCTGGATGCTGGGCGACGGCACCGGCTGCGGCAAGGGCCGCCAGGTCGCCGCCATCATCCTCGACCACTGGCTGCGCGGCCGCCGCCGGGCGCTGTGGCTGTCCGCCTCCGACAAGCTGCTCGAGGACGCGCGCCGCGACTGGGCCGCGATCGGCGGCAAGGAGGCCGACATCATTCCCTTGGGCAAGTTCCGCCAAGGAGCCGACATTCCTCAAGAGGCCGGGATCCTGTTTGCCACCTATGCAACCTTGCGCTCGCCTGCCCGTCAGGGAAAGTCCTCGCGCCTCGAACAGATCGTGGGCTGGCTTGCGGACGGGATGGATGAAGACTCCCGCCATGCCTATGGCGGCGTCATCGTCTTCGACGAGGCGCACGCCATGGCCAACGCCGCCGGGTCCAAGGGATCGCGCGGCGATACGGCCCCCTCGCAGCAGGGACGCGCCGGATTGCGTTTGCAGAACGCCCTGCCCGATGCCCGTATCCTGTATGTCTCCGCCACCGGCGCTACCACCGTGCCTGGCCTGGCCTATGCGCGGCGCCTCGGCCTGTGGGGCGGCGCTGATTCGGGCGGCGAGACGCCCTTCGAGCAACGCACCGATTTCGTCACCGCCATGGAGGCCGGCGGGGTGGCGGCGATGGAGGTGGTGGCCCGCGATCTGAAAGCACTCGGGCTCTACCAGGCCCGTGCGCTCAGCTATGACGGGGTTGAGGTCGAGCTGCTCGAACATCCCCTGACACCCGAGCAGCGGCGCATCTACGACGCCTATGCCGGCGCCTTCAAGGTGATCCACCGCAATATAGAAGACGCCCTGAAAGCCACCGGCATCATGGAGGGCGATGCGACCCTCAACAAGAACGCCAAGTCCGCCGCGCTGTCGGCCTTCGAGGGCGCCAAGCAGCGCTTCTTCGGCCATCTCCTGACGGCCATGAAATGCCCCTCCCTGATCCGGGCGATCGAGGCCGATCTCGAGGCCGGCCATGCCTGCGTGATCCAACTGGTCTCCACCGGCGAGGCTTTGCTGGACCGGCGCATCGCCGAGATCCCCGTCTCTGAATGGAACGACATCTCCGTCGACCTGACGCCGAGGGAGGCGTGCCTGGAATATCTGGCCCACGCCTTCCCGGTGCAATTGCAGGAACCCTTCACCGACGACGAGGGCAATCTCATGAGCCGGCCCGTGACCGACGCCGAGGGCAACCCTGTCCTGTGCCAGGAAGCCGTGGCCGCGCGCGACGCGCTGATCGAGAAACTCGCGGCGTTGCCGCCGGTGCAGGCGGCGCTGGACCAGATTCTTCATCGCTTCGGCGACGAGGCCGTCGCCGAGGTCACCGGACGCTCGCGCCGGGTCTTGCGCATCGCCGATGCATCCGGCGAGCGCCTGGCGCTGCGCAATCGGCCGGCCTCGGCCAACCTCGCCGAGACCGCCGCCTTCATGGCGGGCGACAAACGCATCCTCGTCTTCTCCATGGCCGGCGGCACCGGGCGCAGCTATCACGCCGATCTCGGTTGCGGCAATACACGGCGGCGTATCCATTACCTGCTCGAGCCGGGCTGGCGGGCCGACCTGGCGATCCAGGGGCTGGGCCGCACCCATCGGACGCACCAGGCCTCGGCCCCCTTGTTCCGGCCAGTGACCACGGACGTGAAGGGCGAGCGCCGGTTCATCGCCACCATCGCCCGGCGTCTCGACAGCCTCGGCGCCATCACCCGGGGACAGCGCGATTCGCAGACCGCCATGGGCGGCGGCGGCGCCACCCTGTTTAGGGCCAGCGACAATCTGGAGAGCCTCTACGCCAAGGCGGCGCTGCGCCAGTTCTACATCGCGCTGTGGTGCGGCAACATTGCGGGCTGGTCCATGGACCGCTTCGAGGACGCCACCGGGCTGAAGCTGATCTGGGAAGGCTCTCTCAAGGAGGACCTGCCGCCGATGCCCCGGTTCCTCAACCGCCTGCTGGCCCTGCCCATCGCCGAGCAGAACGAACTGTTCGCCGAGCTGGAAACCCGCATCGAGGCCAATATCGAACAGGCCATCGAGGCCGGGACCCACGAGCAGGGCGTCGAGACCATCCGGGCCGACTCGCTCTGCATCGCCTCGCGCGAGGCGGTTCACGTTCATGAAGCCTCGGGCGCCGCCACCGAACTTGTCGAGATCGTCCGCCGCGACCGGCTTGTGCCGCTCCAGGCGGACGATGCCCTCGCCTTGCGCGACGGGCGGCCCGTCATCAACACCCGCTCGAAGCGCGCCGCCGTTGTTCTGCCCGCGCCGTCGCGGATGTTCGAGGACGGCGGGGTCGAGGCCCGGGTCCGCCTGGTCCGTCCCGCCGCCCGCGAGCCCATGGCCGCGGAGGAACTCGCCGCCTCGAACTGGGAGGATGGGCACGAAGATCGCTGGCGCACATTGTGGGATGCGGAGATCGACGGGCTGCCCAGCCACACCGAATCCCGCCTGTGGCTGGTCACGGGCCTGCTGCTCCCCATATGGGACCGGCTGCCGGGCGAGAACATGCGGGTGCGCCGGCTTGCGACCGATGCCGGGGAAAGCCTGCTCGGCCGGGTTCTGACGCCCGAGCAGGCGCACGCCTTCCGCGACGCCTTCGGATTGGCCGGCGGACCGGTCATGAGCCCGGCCGAGATGCACGAAGCGATCCTGACCCGCGGTGCGTCCTTCGATCTCGCCAACGGCTGGCGCCTCGCAAGGCGGCGCCTGATGGGCGCCGGGCGCGTCGAGATCGAGGGGCCGGCCGACGGCGACCTTGCGGCGCTCAAGCGCATGGGGTGCGCCACCGAGATCGTCTCGTGGCGCACCCGTGTGTTCGTGCCCCAATACATCGACCTCGGCCGCATCCTCGAACGCTGGCCCCTCGCCAATACCAACCCGGTGTAAACCCGCACTCTACAGCCCGGTATCCGGCGCGGGGCGTCCGAACGCTTGGATCCGCCCGCTACGCGCGCTTCCGGGGATTTGCGCCTTTGCGCCGCCCACTGCCGCCAATTGCACTACCTGCCATAGGAAGGACATTGCCATGCCTTCGTCACACACCCTGCCGGACGATCCCGTCTATGCGTTTTGCCCCAGTTATGACCTCCACAACGTGCCCCAGCAGATCCGAATCGTGTTCGACAACATGCCCGGTTACGTCCCAACCGCACTTTTTGCCCTCACACTCGATGACGCCCTGCGAATCTGTAATCGCCTGAACGCCCGCCTCGGGCTCGACTACGATGCCTGGTCCGCCATCGCCGGCCGCTCCATGTCCGCCGCCCACGATATAGCCACCCATTGAACCGTACCGGCCGGTTTACAGCCAGCAGCGTGCCTTCCGGCATGTTCGAGCTACAGGCAAGTGGTGCAAGCCATGTCGCGTGATCCTCCCACCCGCATGTTGCGGCTCATAGAGGCCGAGGGCAGCACGGCAGAGGTGATCCGGGCGGTGCACGGGAGCCAATTCTCCCGGCATCGCCGCCATTCTGTCATGCAATCCACGGAGGAATGGGATGGACGCCTCCCTCCCCTTGATGTTCGGAGGCCGGAAGGGTTGGACCCTCACGGGCCGACGGCATCAAAGTGCCAAAAGGGAAGAGCAAGCTCTTCGCAGGCAAACCGGAGGATCCGAGATGAAGACTATCAGAACCGTCGTCGGCGTGGATACGGCGAAGCGAGTGTTCCAGTTGCACTGGATTGATATGGAGACGGGCGAGGTCGTGGATTTGAAGCTGACGCGGGCGAAGTTCCTTGAGCACTTCGCCAACCGTTTTCCTTGCCTGATCGCGATGGAGGCGTGCAGCGGCACGCAACACTGGGCGCGCCAGCTACGCGAGCTGGGGCACGAGCCGAGGCTGTTGCCGGCCAAGGCAGTGCGGCCGTTTGTGCGCGGCAACAAAAACGATGCGCACGACGCACAGGCGATCTGGACCGCGGCGCAGCAGCCGGGCGTCAAGACGGTTGCCGTCAAGAGCGAGGAGCAGCAGGCGGTCCTGGCGATGCACCGCATGCGCCAGCAGTTGGTGAAGTTCCGCACCGCCCAGATCAACGGGTTGCGCGGCCTGCTGGCCGAATACGGCGAGGTGATGCCGCAGGGCCGTGCCGGGATGCGCCGTGGCATGGCCGGCGCCCTGGAGGGAGTCTCGGAGCGTCTGCCGGCGATGATCGTCGACACCTTCCGCGAGCAATGGGCTCGGGTCGGCCAGCTCGACGAGGAGATCGGCGAGATCGAGCATCGGATCGCGCTATGGCATCGCGGCAATGCCGACAGCCGGCGGATCGCGGAGATCCCCGGCGTGGGCGTACTGACCGCGACGGCCGTCGTCGCCGCGATGGGCGATCCTGCGGCGTTCAGGTCCGGCCGGGAGTTCGCCGCCTGGCTCGGCCTGGTGCCCCGGCATGAAGGTACCGGCGGTCGGGTTCGCATGCTCGGAATCTCAAAGCGCGGGGACACGTATCTCCGCACTTTGCTGGTCCATGGTGCCCGCACCGTGCTCACCAGAAGCAAGGCGCCACCAGAGTGGGCGTTGCGCCTCGCCGAGCGACGACCGACCAACGTGGTCACGGTCGCGCTGGCCAACAAGACGGCTCGCACGATCTGGGCCTTGCTGGCCCATGACCGGGCGTACCAGGCGAACTTCGTCAGCCAGGCGGCATAGCCGCGGTCGACGACGGAAACACAAACCAACACAGGAGGTGGCCGCTGAAAAGTTGCGCAAGGCACGACAAGATGTGATGGCAAACAGGTCAGACCGCGATCCGCCAAGCCTGCATCGGTTCCCGGGCGAAAAGCCCACCGGAGGAATGAGGCGCGGATCGGCAGATCCCATCAGGGCCAGCGGGCACAACGCCCCGCATCGATAGGCCGAATACAGAGCTGCAATCTGCCTGACCGTCACACCGAAATCGGTCCTTGTGTCCCGGGAGGCGTCCATACAGACGCACAGGCGATCTGGACCGCGGCGCAGCAGGCGGTCCTGGCGATGCACCGCATGCGCCAGCAGTTGGTGAAGTTCCGCACCGCCCAGATCAACGGGTTGCGCGGCCTGCTGGCCGAATACGGCGAGGTGATGCCGCAGGGCCGTGCCGGGATGCGCCGTGGCATGGCCGGCGCCCTGGAGGGAGTCTCGGAGCGTCTGCCGGCGATGATCGTCGACACCTTCCGCGAGCAATGGGCTCGGGTCGGCCAGCTCGACGAGGAGATCGGCGAGATCGAGCATCGGATCGCGCTATGGCATCGCGGCAATGCCGACAGCCGGCGGATCGCGGAGATCCCCGGCGTGGGCGTACTGACCGCGACGGCCGTCGTCGCCGCGATGGGCGATCCTGCGGCGTTCAGGTCCGGCCGGGAGTTCGCCGCCTGGCTCGGCCTGGTGCCCCGGCATGAAGGTACCGGCGGTCGGGTTCGCATGCTCGGAATCTCAAAGCGCGGGGACACGTATCTCCGCACTTTGCTGGTCCATGGTGCCCGCACCGTGCTCACCAGAAGCAAGGCGCCACCAGAGTGGGCGTTGCGCCTCGCCGAGCGACGACCGACCAACGTGGTCACGGTCGCGCTGGCCAACAAGACGGCTCGCACGATCTGGGCCTTGCTGGCCCATGACCGGGCGTACCAGGCGAACTTCGTCAGCCAGGCGGCATAGCCGCGGTCGACGACGGAAACACAAACCAACACAGGAGGTGGCCGCTGAAAAGTTGCGCAAGGCACGACAAGATGTGATGGCAAACAGGTCAGACCGCGATCCGCCAAGCCTGCATCGGTTCCCGGGCGAAAAGCCCACCGGAGGAATGAGGCGCGGATCGGCAGATCCCATCAGGGCCAGCGGGCACAACGCCCCGCATCGATAGGCCGAATACAGAGCTGCAATCTGCCTGACCGTCACACCGAAATCGGTCCTTGTGTCCCGGGAGGCGTCCATACAGAACCCGATGTTCGACACCCTCACACCACGCTCCACGACCGGCGACTTCGAAACCATGCCCTGCGCCCGGCCCGATCCCGGCGGGTTCCTGCCGGAAGCCCGGACCGGCGCACGCGAAGCCGCTGCCCACATGAAGGATCTGGCGGAACGCTTCGCCGAGCTGCGGAACGCCATCATGTGTCTGCCCGGCAACCCGTCCCGCGACGACCGCGCCGGGCTCCGCCACCGGCTTCTCCATCTCGAGAACACCCTGATGAGCGCGAGGGGCAGCCTCGACGACGTCATCCATCGCCATCATGGACGCCAACGACGCGGCGCGCTAACTCCCGTCGAACCAGCATCCGGCGCATCCCGGCAGGCTGGCCAGCAATCGGGGCTCGGCCCCGGCTTCCCGAACCACATCCCTGCGTTGTTGTTCCGCCGGAAAGTGCAGAGCTTCCTCCGACCGAACGGATTGCCAGGCAGTCACGGAAAGGCAAGCATAAAGATGATGAAACGAATTCATAGAAACCACGGGCGGCTGGTGGCAATGGTTATTGCAATTGCCGCGCTTGCATTACCCGGCCCCGCGGACCGCGCCGGGCTCCTCGCCGCGGCCTTGCAGGACCCGGACACGTGGCGCGGTCTTGCCGTAGCCCCCGAACATCGCTGCGCGCCCTACAACCGCGCCGATTATCCCTACCCGCAAGCGATCGAAGCGCGAATCGTCAGCGCCCAGGGCGGCATGATCTACGGCCCGTATAGCGGCCGATCATTCCGGACCACCTTCGAGACCGATATAGAACACATCGTTGCCGTCTCCGAAGCTCATGACAGCGGTTTGTGCGGCGCTGATGCCAAAACCCGGCGGCGCTTCGCCACGGACCTGCTCAATCTCACCCTGGCCAGCCCGGAGATGAACCGTTGCGGCAAATCCGGCAAATGCGCCTACGACGCAGCGCAATGGCTGCCGCCAATGAACCAATGCTGGTTTGCCGTCCGCATCGTCGCGGTTCGGCTCAAATACCGCCTCACCGTGGACCGGCGCGAAGCCGACATCCTGGAACGCGTACTCTCGGGTTGTGTATCGACGGCCATGATCGTCATCGCCGATTAGACACCGAATACGCATTCGCGGCCATCCGGCCGATACCGCTTCACGGCCACGGCATCTTACGCGTGTGGGGGATACTACCGCGTATTGTCAGGAAACACTCCGGCCTGCCTCGACCAACGTGCAAGAGAGTTTGAGGAAGGCGAAGAGAAGGGCGACGCGCCCAAGGGAAAAGAGAGTTCCCTCCGGGCGGTGTCTCAACCCCATCAAGCGGAGATGCCAGATGTTCGATCGCATTCATAGCTCGACCGAGTCCAACGACATCCTTTTCAATCCCGGCAGCACAGGCGATGCCGATCCCGGCTTGGCCACACCGCTTCCCGACGCCGGCGCGCTGATGGCCCCGGTCGGAATGCCGGCCCACGCGATCCGGGAGGTTCTCGGCTCCCGAACCTACACCGGCGCGGACGGCTGAATAGAGAAAGAGGGGGGCTTAGAGAAGTGTGAAGGGGGAGGGTCGAGAGAGGCCTGACCCCGTTCGCTAACCCGATGTCATAACCCGGATCATAGGAGATTGATCATGTTCGGATTGAATAACGCGCAGTTGATCGGACGCCTCGGCGCCGACGCCACCATCAGCCACCTCACCAACGGCGGCCGTGTCGCCAATGTCTCGATCGCGACCGACGAAAGTTATCTCGACAAAAATTCGGGGGACAAGGTGGACCGCACCGAGTGGCACCGCATCGTCACCTTCCAGGACGGCCTGGTGGAGATGATGGAGAAGCACGCCAAGAAGGGCCGCCTGGTCTACGTCTCGGGCAAGCTGCAGACCCGCAAGTGGGGCAAGGACGGCGAGGACAGCGACCGGTTCTCGACCGAGATCCTGCTGGTCCCCGGCGGCAGGGTCCAGTTCCTCGACAAGCCGAACGGCAACGGCGCGCCGGCGATGAACGGCGATACCGTGCCTTCCGGCGAAACCGCCGCGACGGCGGATGACAGCGAAATTCCGTTCTAGCGGGCTTCCTCCCTCCCGCATAACTCAGGGCCAGTCCCCGCCAAGTTGGCGTGGGGCTGGCCCTTATTTTTTGGAGTCCCGTTCGAGCCCGCCTCCACAGAGTTCAAAAAGCGTGCACGCGGAGCGGCCGCGCTGCGCGCTCCGCTCCCGCTGCCCTCACCGCCAAGAGTTCGAGGCGGGCCTGAAGGGGACGTCCCGCAACAGGCACGAGAGGTTCCCCATGCAACCGTTTCGCACCCTCGCTCCCCTAAGGGATCACGCCCATGAACGCCACTGAAATTTCGGCCGCGTTAAGCGCACGAGCCGAAGACGTCTGCCGCCGCTACCTTCCCCGCGGACGCAAGCAGGGCAGATACTGGACCATCGGCGACACAAGCGGCGCCAAGGGACGCTCGCTCTTCGTGCGCCTGGCGCCTCCAGGCATACCCGGAAAATGGACCGACGGCGCGACGAACCAGCATGGCGATCTGCTCGATCTCATCCGTCTACGCACCGGCGGAACATCGCTGCGCCGCACCATGGAGGAGGCCCTCGCCTTCCTCTCATTGCCGCCGTCCGCTCCCGCCAATGGCGGAGATTATGCCGGCGGCTACGACCGTGAAGAAGCGGCACGCCGCCTCTGGCGGCGTTGCCGGCCCATTGATGGCACCCATGCGGAAGCCTATCTGCAGGCCCGCGCTATCGGCCATTGCCGCTTCCCGGCCCTGCGGTTTCATCCCGATCTCATCCATCGTGCAGATGACGGCATCCACCGCATGCCGGCACTGGTCGCCGCCGTCACCGGCGATGATGGCACCATCGAGGGCGTGCAACGCACCTGGATCGACCCCAAACGTCCCGGGAAAGCCAACCTTGTGAGCCCGCGCAAAGCGCTTGGGCGGGTCCACGGACGCGCCGTGCGCTTCGGCGGGTCCGCCTCCGGCGCGACCCTGCTCGCCGGCGAGGGCATCGAGACCGTTCTATCTGTGGTCACCGCCGTTCCCGGCATTCATGCCGCAGCGGCTCTATCGGCAGGAAGCCTTGGCGCCTTCGAACCACCCCAAGACCTCTCCCTGTTGGTCATCGCCCGCGATAAAGACGTGGAAGGCGGGCACGCCGCTAACTGTCTTCAGCGCCGTTGCGTGGAACACGGCATTCCCTCAATCGTGATCGTTCCCGAACACTCAGATTTTAATGACGATCTCATTGCCTTCGGGGCAGAAACCCTTGCGGCCCGGATCGCGCCCCTTATTGCAAGCACCAAGCCTGCGGCAACGGTGGAAGAGAGGCGGGGGAGTGGGAGAATAATTACCCCGTCATGATGCCTCATTGTGTCACACGGTCTCACTGCGCCAACCCCTTCGGGGTCCTCCACTCCGCTTCGCTCCGTTACGGCGATAGCGCGCAATGCCACGCCGCTCCGCGGCTAGCGCCGGTGGAATACGCGACCGTGGCTCAGTCGCTCCACTCCCTGCGCCCGCACCACTCGCGCATTCTCCCAGCGCAGGCATTCCGGCCATCGTGGCTCCGCTGCGAGCGCGTGAAACAAAGAGTCATCACGACGGGGCAGCACGCCTCGGAGGATAGCAACATAGCAATGGAGAGAATCATGCAGAATCTCATCAGCACCAAAACGTCATCGCAGACCGCAATGGCTTGCGAACAGGCCGCCCTGTTCGGCGCGACCCCTGCTCCCGACGAGTTCGACAATCGCGAGATCTGGAACGAGGACGAGGCGCTGGCCGGGATCGAGGAAGCCATCCACATCCTGGCCGGCGCCGTCGCACTGGACGGCACCCAGCTCGCCGACGAACGAGAGAGCCTGCTCTGGGGTTTCGTCAATGCACTGCACGCCCAGGTCCAGCGCCTCGACCGCAGCGTCGACAAGATCGCGCCCGAGATGAAAGACCTCGGCCAGGAACAGGACGGCTCCGAGATCAAGTCGCGCGAACTGGAACTCCTCACCGACCGGGTCCACAACCTTGGTGATCGCCGCGACGCCTTCGAGGCCATGCGCGACCTCGCCGCCGAGGGATACCGCACCGAGACCGGCGACACCTGGCGTCCGCGCAACGGATCGCACAGCAGCCAGACCGGTAAACTCACCTCGGCCGCCATCGACGCCCGCGACTACCTGCGCGCCCGTGAACACCGCGCGACCTCCGCGCATCTGCCCGAGGGCACCCTGGTCGCCTTCACCGGCGGCAAGGACTTCGGCGACGTCACCGCCATCTGGCACTCCCTGGACAGCATCAAGCTCAAGTACGACGATATGGTCCTGCTGCACGGCGGCGGACCTGGTGCGGAGAAGATCGCGGCAAGCTGGGCCGAGAAGAACGGCGTTCATCAGGTCGTATGCAAACCAAATTGGGATCGGGACGGAAAGGCCGCGCCCTTCCGGCGTAACGACGTCCTGCTGAACTTCCTGCCGAAGGGCCTCGTCGCCTTCCCCGGATCGGGCATCACGAATAACATGATCGACAAGGCACGCAAGATCGGAATTCCCGTACTTCTCGCCGCCGCGTAGCGATACCCTTCAGGGTCGGCCTCCGCCATCACACAGCGGAGGTCGGCCCCTTTTTTATGCCGTGTGCATAGAGTCACGGCCCATGGCGGGGCGCTTCGCGCCACCGCCAACCGTGCGAGCTTACGCTCGCTAGCGGCTTGCCGTTCTTCGAACGATGCATCGCCGTATGCAGGCGCTGAAGCGCCACGCCAGTGCCCGGCCATCCCCTATTGCAACTTCACTATCCACATCCCGAAAACCGCCACGACGAACCCATGTGCGCCGTCGTTCGGCTCAGAACGGATCTTTGCCTTCTTCCGACACCATGGCCCTGGCGGCCTCGGCAACCTTCCTTCCCGGCAACACGCCCTTGGTCAGAAACGTCCGCAGACTGCGCTCCGTGATATCGATACCGCCCGATTTCAACACCTCATGCATTTGAGCCACCGTCACGCCCTTGGCCTGTTGCTCGACCAACCGCTTCCGTAACCGGTCCAGCACATCCGCCAGGCTCAGCTTAGGCGGCACAAGCTTCGCCAACTCGCCGACTATGGCATCGAAGTCGATATCCGCTTCGTTGAAACGTCTTGCCGGCATCGTCCATCTCCCCGCTAGTTCCAGTATCCGCGATCAAGCCCAGATGTGGTCGTCGGCTATCCGATCATCGTTCCAAATCGTAAGAGCCTTGGCAAACCAAAACTCCAGCCATGACTTGCTAACCTCCCCCGAATGCAACACCGAGAAAATCTCGCAGATGCCAAACCAGCACACCGATCCGGAGGCGGATCGAAAAAACTCTTGCAAGCTCCAACGATATGCGTATGCTCGGTCGCGAACGAGAGAAAAACGGTATTTGTACTTATCACACCTCTGCACCATCTGGTGCATTGATCTCGATAAATGTAATGAATGTTACCCTTATTTGTAGAGATCGCACGGCCATTTCGTTAAGCTCCTGAAAAATACAGGAAATCCCAAGGCTGGAATCATGAGAGCTACAACAGTCATATTCCAGCTGTACTCCGGCCAGGTTGTATCCCTATCCGGCAACTTCGTTATCGGGCTGGCATCATGGTAGCCACTCTGGCCCAGGCCGCATCGGCCGCGTATTACCTGGAGAGCCAGCGCTCTTTCCGTCATCCCAACGAGTACTACACAGCGGGAGAAGAACCGGATGGCGTCTGGTTCAATCCGAAGGCTCTGTTCGGCCTTGCCGACGGCGGCAAGGTCGACAGCAGCGACTTCCACCGGCTGTATAACGGCTTCGCACCGAACACCGGAGGTAAGCTCACACAAAACGCGGGCAGCGAGCGGCGCTCCGCGGGTCTCGACATGACCTTCAGCGCGGACAAGAGCATCTCAGCTTTCTGGGCTGTCGCCGATCCGGAACTGCGTGCGGAAATCGAACAGGCGCATACCGATGCGGCTCGGGTAGCGCTTGAGGAGACGGTGCTGCGTCATTGCGGGTATACCCGTATTCGTAACCGGGACGGCGAGATCGAGGTGCTGCCGGCCGATATATCGGCCGCGATGTTCCAACATGGAACCAGCCGGGACAACGACCCGCAGCTTCATACCCACTGCGTTATCTTCAATGCCGCCCGGACACACCGGGACGGCAAGTACCGGGCGCTGCATCAACACCCGGTCTACACCTGGATGAAGGCGGCGGGGGCGGTCTACCGCAATGCCCTTGCCTGGAGTCTGCAAGAGCGTCTCGGCATCCGCATGGAACAGTACGGGAAGGATGGAGAGTTCACGCGTATCGCAGGCATGTCCGGGGATCTGATCGGACACTGGTCGAAGCGGCGCGCGGCGATTATCGAGGCTGCCCGGGAGATGGGCTTTACGGTCGAGGGCAACGCGCCGCGGGCAGCGGCGGCGAACAAGATCACGCGGGCCGGAAAGTCGCCCGACAATGACCCGGAGATCCGGCACGCGCGCTGGCGCGGCGAAGCGGAGGGGTATGTCGAGCGCAAAGCACTGATTGCCTCGATATTGGGCAAGGCGGAAGCCATTACGCAGCAGCAGATCCGGGTGCTGACGGCAGTGCTGGAAGACCTGCCGGAACGCCTCACGCGCGAGGAGGCGGTGTTCCGCCTGCCGGATATCGTCGAGCGGGTCGGGAATGCCACCGCCGGGTTGTTGAACCATGAAGCGGTAGCAACAAGCATCGAACGTGTGCTTCTGAGCCCGGAGGTCGTGCGCCTGACCCGCCCGCCGCGATCGGCCGAGGGCCGGGCCGACATGGCGCACACCAGGCTGTATTCAACCCGCCACAACCTCCAAATGGAGCTTGAAGTCCGTGACATGGCGGCAGGAATGGCCGCCGGTGCGGGACATTCCTTGTCTGCCCAGGCAATCGAGAACAAGGTGGCGGCGCTGCTGGAGGCGGGCTATCCGCTGAGCGAAGAACAAATCACGGCAATACGGACGGTCACCTCATCCGAGGGCCGGGTAGCCATCATCGAAGGAGCAGCGGGCTCGGGCAAGACCACGACGCTGCGGCCAATTGCCGATCTCTACCGTGAACACGGACAGAGCATTATCGCCACCGCCGTAGCATGGCGGACAGCAGTGGCGTTGGGCAATGACGTCGATGCGCGCCCGTTCTGTGTCGACAAGCTGCTGCGCCTCGCCGCGCGGGGCGGCATCGAGATTAACAAGGACACCACCATCATCGTCGACGAGGCGGGGATGCTGTCGACCCGCCAGACGCATCATATTCTCAGGCTCTCCGAGCGCCATGGGGCGAAGATCGTCTTCGCGGGCGACACGCAACAGCAACAACCGGTGGAGGCTGGGCCGGGGTTGAGGTTGGTGCGCGACGCCGTTGGCAGCGTGCGGGTGGACCGCATACGGCGGCAGAAGGTAGACCTTGAGGACATCCTGGTTCATGTCCACGGCGAAACACCGGAGGCTGCGCGGTTCCAGGCAGGTCTTATGGGTGAGCAGGGACGCGCCCGTATTCTCTCGGATTACGAATCAATGGAGGAGAAACCCCAGTTCACACCGTGGCAGGTTTCTGCGTCGGAGGCGCTGCGCGACGGCAACGCGGCATCGGCCATAGCGGCTCACCACGCAAGGGGCCGGTTCCATATAGGATACGACGAAGAAAAGACGCTGACCGGTCTGGTTGATGACTGGGACCGCTACCAGCGGGCGAACCCCGGCAAGTCCACCGTGGTACTGGCGCGCACGCGGGCCGAGGTGCGGGCGCTGTCGCACCTGATGCGGGAACGCCGTTTCGCCGTGCTGACGGATGGAGAGCGGGCTGATACGGACCGGGTGACGGTTATTGTAAGCAGGGGTACGGAAGACGAGCGAACAACCTCTCCGCTGGAGATCGTGCGCGGTGACCGGCTGCGCATTGGCGCCACCCACTGGGAGAAGCAGTTGTTCAACGGCACCGTGGTCACGGTGGAGGACTTCAAGGTTGAGAGGGGTGAGGCCGGTGCGGAGCCGAGTGTCCTGATATCTGGCCATACAGAGGACGGACGAAAGGTCAGCTTCCGCCACGATGAGATCCGCGATTGGTACGGCAATATCCGCCTCGATCACGGCTATGCGCTTACTATTACCTCCGCCCAGGGGTTGACCGTGGACCGGACATTCCTGCTGGCCGATGCGAGGCCCGCGCGTGAAACCATCTATCCCGCGGCAACACGCCATCGCGAGGGGCTCGACATTTACGTTAACCGGGCGCCGCTCGCACTCGATATCGCCGACAGGCGGGCCGACAACGACCGGGAAGTTGCGGTAACGGACACTGAGATCAGGGCCTGGCTGGCCGAACGCTGGTCACGCTCGCAGCCCAAGGAGGCGGCGCTCGACTACATGGCCGATGGTGTATGGGAAAACCGGCAGGAGCATGTCCGGGAGGACAATTCCCGGTCAGTTCGAGAAACCCGGGGAGAACCGCTGGAAGCTCGTCCGGCAGCCAACGACAACGCGCTGGCTCGCATCGCGCGGGATATCCGGCGCACCGCTTTCGGCTGGCGCCACGCCCAGACGGTAGCTTCGTTCGTCGACGGCCGCAGGCAAGTTCTGGCGGCTTACGATGAACTCCGCGAGCGAACCCGCGCCGAGGGTCACTCGGTGGCGCTCACGGGGACATTTAGAGAAACCCTCACCCGGCACGCCGGGCTGCTGAAACAGGCCGCGGCCTTTCGCGCCCGGCCGGACGACTTCGCCTCCCTGCTGGCCCAGCGCGGCGGCATCGGGCGCAAGGACCTCGACGCCTTCGAGGAACTCCATGCCCGTGCACGGCGGCACCGGCGCGCGGCCACGATGCGGCACGTGCATCGGATCAAGCGGGAGGCGGAACAACAGGGGGTTGAGCCGGAGATGCGGCAGGAAGAAACCGCGTCCCTCACACCAGCCGAGCGCATCCAACCGGTCCGGCCGCGCCACGACAGCGCGCAATCCCGGGCTCATCCCGAAACGCCGAACACACCACCCGTTGCTGCGGCCGTAAGAGACGCGGAACCCGCGAAGCCGTACTGGTATGCGCCCTATATGGCATTGCGCCAGGACTGGAACGCCTTCATCGAAGGCGCCCGGCAAGCTGGTCTCCTTATATTTTACGCCAAGGGGTATGCGGACATGATCCCGCGCATCCGGGCGCTGGCGGAGAACCCTGATGTCCCGGCCGTAACACGGGCGCCCATGATGCAGGTTCTGGAGAATCACCAGCGTTACCTCTCGACGCGTAAACATATCGAGGATTACCTGGACCAGGTGGACCGGCATATAGAGGAACACGACTCCATGGAAAGCCTGGCCGAAGAGCTCGACATGAAAGTGGCCGGGATTTCCGATTACCCGGACTGGCGACGGGAGAACGACCGCCTGATTGCGGCGGGCGAGGCCATTCTCTCGGACATGGAGACCCACGGTCCCCACCTCGACAACATCCTGATCGGCGAGACACGCATGAAATGGGCGCTCTTGAACATGAACCGCGCCAATCACCGGGACGACGAGGCCATCAGCGAGGAAGTCATCGCGGCCGAAAAGCTGCTTGCCCAGCCGGAAACGCCCGAAGAGCGGGAACAGCGGGCCGACCTGGAGATTCTCAAATTCCGCCGGCTTCAGTCGGCTGTGGACGATGCAGGCACTCAGGAGGAGCGCGAGGCGGCGCTAAAGGAATTCGACGACTATGTGGAGCGCCACTCCGATTCGTCCGGCGAAGAGGAGCACGAGGGCCGCTCAATATCCAGGAGCTGGAGCATCCGCCTGTAACTGCAACCCGATTGGCCGCATTCGCACCCTGTCACCGATCAGGCAATGCTCGCCTGACAGCGGGGCCGACGGGGGAACGCGCTGAAACCCCATGGCCTCAGTTTCCAGTTGCACCCGGTGCTCGATGTCTTTCAGCGCGTGGAGCGCCGGATACGGAAGTTGCCAAGCCACAGGCCGGGTCGAACCCCGTGAACCGCCGCAACCTTCGGGAAAGGCACGCAGCAGGCATCCGCCAGCTGCCGGCGTTGCCGCATTCGCGCCGCCTCCGCCCGCTCCGGCGCGGCGGCGATCGTGGCCTTCTCCGACTCCCATTCCGCGAGCAGCCTGCCCAGGATCGACGGATCGATCTCCGACCAGTCGAGCACCACCGCCTTGAGCGCCGTCTCGACCCCGTCCCGGTTCAGTGGCAACGCGCTATCATCGTCGAACAATCCGCCGGTGAACCACGCCACCGCCGTTCGAGCACCCGGCCGGCGTCAAGTCGTTCATCGTCCAGACCCGCGTGCGCGAGAGCATGCGCAAGCTCACCCTCGGGCGCTTTCCCGCCTCGCCGAAACACGGAAGCAAGCCGCCGCCGTGCTCGCCCGCGTCCAGACCGGCGAGGCTGTCGCGCCCGCGTGGAAGGAGCGCGCGCCGCTGTTCCGCGACTTCCCCGCGCGCTACCGCGAACGCCGCCGCAGCCGCTGGAAGCCGTCCTCCCTCAAGACCTTCGACACCTACCTGCGCGGGCGCCTGATGCCGCGGTTCGGGAACATGCGCCTCGACCGCCTCGACCACGCGCGGGTCTCGGCATGGTTCGACGCGCCAGCGCCGAACGGCCCGGGGCCGCCCCGATCGGGGGCCGAGGCCCATCAAATAACGTGATTACAGCACCATCGATTATCGTGAACACGCTCACCAGGCGCCCGGTCGCGCGCCATCTCGACCAGCACCGGGCCGCGAACCCCTGACCGGTGGATCGGCGGGGACGGCGTTAGCGTGCGGCTCGAAGACTCCAAGACGGGGCCGCGCACCGTCTGACTCGGGCCGGAAGCGGCGCGGCTGGGCATCCACGACCCCCGCTACACTTACGCCTCGCAGGGGCTCATGAACGGCGTCGGGCTCGCCACAGAGGGGAAGCTGCCCGGACACCGGCGCCGGGCGACCACCGCCATCTACACCCATCTCGACGACGCCGCGCTGCGCGTTGGGGTGCCGGGCCGCGCCCCCGGCGCTACCCGACGAGGCGGACGGGGCCGGGATCGGCCTGGGAGAGACGGCTCGGCCCGCTCCCCTCGATTGCCTGGACTGCAAACCCGGCGCGGTGGAGAACGGGGTGCCGCCGAAGCCCCGCCGCTTCCCCGGCCTCGTCAGGATTTGACCGCGCCGCAGGCCCGGCTGGCGCCCGGACCATGGAGCAAGGCCGTGCCAGTATGCAGCATGTTGATAACATTGATATATGTCAAAGCGATAAAAGGTTTATCTCTGCAATTGGTTAGTGGCACATAGTCTTGACATGGCTGAGCATGTCCTGTCCCATTCCGCCAGAGTTGCCACAGTGCAATGACTCGTGGACAGGGCGCGGGCGATCCTCGCGTCGCGCGTTGCGTGCGGGCGCCCCGCCGGGCGGAGTCGGCCCGGCATCGCGTAGATTAAGGAGAGTTCATCATGCCCGACGACTATTCAGCCGACCGTTTCACCGCCGGCACAGTTGCCGTAGGCGGCTCGACCACCGGGACCATCGAGACCGCCCATGATCAGGATTGGTTCGCCGTCGAACTGGTGGCCGGGCGCACCTACCAGTTCGACCTCGGAGGCAGCCCGAGCGAGGGCGGCACGCTCCGCGATACCTAATCTTCGGGCGATCTACGACAGCGAGGGGCGCTACCAGTCGGACAGCTACAACGACGACTTCGGCGGCAGCCGCGACAGCCGGGTGACGTTCACGCCAACGGAGAGCGGGACGTATTACGTGCGAGCGTCGGGCGACCGGGATGAGACGGGGAGCTACACGCTATCGGTGCACGACGTGACGCCGGGGTCGGTCGAGGACCCGCCACCGGCCGACCCGCCCGCGGAAACGGTCGCACCGGATGAGCCGGAGCCGGCGCGCGCGGCGGCCGAGGATCTCGGGGACATCACGGAGTTGGCGGCGCCGCTGTTCCCGAGCGGCACGCTGGACGGCGCCGCCGATGCGGTGGCCTGGTACCGGTTCACGCTGAGCGAGGCACGCGAGGTGGCGCTGGGGCTTCGGCGCCAGGACGCCGATGCGGACCTGGTGCTGGAGGACGCGGCCGGCAACGTACTCCACAGCGGCGCGAACGACGGTACCGCCAACGAGTGGGTGCGCGAGACGCTGCTGGCGGGGACGTATTACGTACGCGTGGAGGCGCAGGAGGCGGGTGCGAACGCCTATGTGTTCCGCTATGGGGTGGGCGACGCTGACCCGGCCGAAGTGGCGCGGCTGGAGGCGGAAGCGCAGCAGGTGGAGGCGGTGTTCGTCCCGGGTCCGCCGGAGACGGAGCTTGAGACCTCCCCGGGTACGTGGACGCCCGGCGCCGGCCCGCAGGCGAACGCCTCCGAGGCCGACACGCGGGAGAACGTCTCGGAACCGGCCGGCACGGACCTGCCCGCCAACAACACCACCCGCGGCCGGGTTGACGTGGGCGGCTCGGTCACGGGCAACATCGAGAGAGGGGGCGAGGAGGACTGGTTCGGCGTGGAGCTGGAGGCAGGCAAGAGATACCAGTTCGACATGGAGGGCATGCCTACGGCCCGCGGCACTCTAGTGATCCCGGGTATATTCAATCTCTACGACGCGGATGGCAACTCGATTTCAGGCACGAGGGACAACAACAGCGGTGTGGGCGACAACGCCCGGGTGATCTACACGCCCACCGCGGACGGCACTTACTTCGTGTCGCTGCAGAGCGGTGAGGCGACCACCGGCACCTACACGCTGTCGGTGATCGAGCTGGGCGCAACTGGCGCCTCCGAGGCCGACTCAGACTTTCCGACCACCACCTCCACCTCCGGCAAGGTCGAGGTCGGCGGCTCGGCCACGGGCAACATCGGGAGCAATACCGATCGTGACTGGTTCGCGGTGGAACTGGCGGCGGAGCGGACCTACCGGATCGACCTGGAAGGCGAGCCTAACGGCCGCGGCACTCAAGACGACCTGTATCTGCGTGGCATCTACGATGCGGATGGCTCATTGATTCCCAATACGCAGAACGACGACGTCAACGACGGTAACCTCAACAGCCGTGTGACCTTCAGGGCGACCGCGGACGACGCCTACTACATCTCGGCCGGTTCAGTCTCGGGTACGGGCACCTACACGCTGTCGGTGCGTGACCTCACGCCGCCGGGTGTCTTTGTGGAAGGCGCCACCGACCTGGCCGACGACGCCACCACCGCCGGCAAGATAGAGGTGGGCGGGTTCGCGGCCCTCGGCACCATCTCGGAGCCCGGCAGGTCACAAGGCTTCGACACCTTCGACCGCGACTGGTTCGCGGTGGAACTGGAGGCGTGGCAGACCTACCAGATCGACCTTGAGGGCGGGTTTCTCGGCGGCGGCGGCGCATACATCAACTCCGGGCTCCTCCCGCAGATCATCGCGATCTACGATGCGGACAGCAACTTTCTTCACAACACCTCGGACCGCGAGGGAAGTGGCCCCGGCGACGCCGCCCGGGTGGAGTTCGCGCCGAACGCGACCGGCACCTACTACATCTCGGCCGCCAGCCTTTCCCGCACGACAGGCGACTACGAGTTGACGGTCAGCAACATCACGCCGGATTTCGACTCTCAGGCGGCCGACCGCAGCACCAACGGGAGGGTGACGGTCGGGGGTTCGGCCACCGGCAAGATCGATTCCTATCAAGACGTCGACTGGTTCAGGGTCACGCTCACGGCCGGCACGGAATACCAGATCGACCTGGAGGGACGGGCTACCGGCAGCGGCAGTTTGTACGACCCGCGGCTGCGCGCGATCTTCGATGCGAACGGCAACGAGATTCCCGGCACCGTGAATGACGACGGCGGCGAGGGTTACAACAGCCGATTGCTCTTCACGCCCGATGCGACCGGCGCCCACTACGTGGCGGCCGAAGCCATGGCCAATTACGAAGGCACCTACACGCTGTCGGTGGCAGAGACCCCCGATGCCATGTGACGACGCGACCGGGCGCCGGCCCGCGGCGGGCGGTCTTCCGCATGGCCCCGGACCTGCTCGCGCGCCCCGCACGGCCTAGCCTCGACGGCAAGCGCGCCGGGGCGCCGCGGCGGTGACGCCCGGGAGCCCTTCGGCCGGGGCGCGGGAGATCCGCGCCGCGCTCGGCGAGAGCCGCCGGTGGTTCGCGGCGATCGGGCTGTTCAGCGCCTTCGTGAACCTGCTGATGCTGACCGGCCCGCTGTTCATGCTCCAGGTCTACGACCGGGTGCTGACCTCGCGCTCGGAGGCGACGCTGGTGGCGCTGATCGCCATCGTCGCCTTCCTGTTCCTGATGATGGGCCTGCTCGACCACGCCCGGGCGCGCGTGCCGGCGCGGGCCGGGGCGCGCTTCCAGGCGCGCCTCGACGGCCGGGTGCTGGGGGCGATGCTGAGCCGGGCCGGGCGCTCGCCCGCCTCGCGCTCGGCGCCGGCGCGCGGGCTGCACGACCCTGGAGGCGATGCAGCGCTTCGCCTCGGGTCCGGGCCCGTTCGCGTTCTTCGACGCGCCGTGGACGCCGGTATTCCTGCTCGTGCTGTTCATCTTCCACTGGCTGCTGGGGGTGCTGGCGGTGTTCTCGGGCGTGCTGCTGCTGCTGCTGGCGCTGGTTAACCAGGCGCGCACGGCGGGACTGCAGGCAGCGGCGGGAGACGCGGCGGCGCGGGCGGGGCATTTCGTGGAGGAGGTGCGGGCCGGGGCGGAGACGGTGCGCGGCCTCGGCATGCGGAGCGCGGCGGTGGCGCGCACCGGCGCGCTCAGGAACGACGCGCTCGGGAAGACCATCGGAGCCTCTGACCGGGGCGGCGCGTTTGCCGCAACCTCGCGCACGCTGCGGCTGTTCCTGCAATCGATGATGCTGGGGCTCGGCGCGTGGCTGGCGATCCGGGGCGAGGTGACGCCGGGGATCATGATCGCGGCGGCGATCCTGATGGGCCGGGCGTTGGCGCCGATCGATCAGGCGGTTGCGCAGTGGCCGGTCTTGCAGCGCGCGCTGGAGGCCCGCCGGGCTCTCGCGCGACTGCTGACGGAGACCCCGGAGGAGCCGGTGCGCACGCCGCTGCCGGCGCCGGCGGCGCGGCTGGAGGCGGATAGCCTGGTGGTGGCGGCGCCGGGGGCGGAGGCGCCGGCGGTGCGCGGGGCGTCGTTCCTGCTGGAGCCCGGGATGGCGCTCGGCATCGCGGGTCCGTCGGCCTCGGGCAAGTCGACGCTGGCGCGGGCGCTGGCCGGGGTGTGGCCGCCGCTGTCGGGCCAGGTGACGCTAGGCGGGGCGGCGCTCGACCAGTACGGGGAGGAGGCGCTGGCGCGGCACGTGGGCTGGCTGCCGCAGGAAGTGGTGCTGTTCGCGGGGACGGTGGCGGAGAACATCGCGCGGCTGGCGCCGGAGCCGGACCCGGAGGCGGTGATCCGGGCGGCGGAGCGGGCCGGGGCGCACGGCATGATCCTGGCCCTTCCGGGGGGCTACGACTATCAGGTGGCGGCGGGCGGGGCGGCGCTGTCGGGCGGGCAGCGCCAGCGGATCGCGCTGGCCCGCGCGTTCCATGGCGACCCCGCGGTGGTGATTCTCGACGAGCCGGACGCGCATCTCGACGCGGCGGGCGCGGAGGCGCTGGGCCGGGCGGTGGCGGAGCTCAAGGCGCGCGGCGGCGCGGCGGTGATCGTTGCCCACCGGCCGGGGGCGTTCGCCGAGTGCGACCGGGTGCTGGCGATGGAGCAAGGGCGGCTGCGCCCGGTGGAGCCGGTGCGGGAGATCGCCGGCCCGCCGCCGCCGGGGCCCGCGATCCGGGTGGTGAAGTCGGGGCCGCCGCCAGGGAACACGGCGTCGTGACCACGGCGCTGGTCCCCCCGCCCCCGGACGGGCAATGGACCGCCCCGCCGTCGCCGGGGTTCTCGTCGCGGCGTTCGCTGCTGCTCGGGTTCCTGACCCTGTCCGTGCTGGGCGCCGGGCTGTTCGGCTGGGGGGCGTTCGCGTCAATCTCGGGAGCGGTGATCGCTTCCGGGCAGGTGGAGGTCGGGACCGGCGACCAGGTGGTCGAGCATATCGACGGCGGCACGGTGGGCGAGATCCTGGTGCGCGACGGTGCCCGGGTGGCGGCGGGCGACGTGCTGATCCGCCTCAAGGACGCGGCGCTGCGCACGGAGGAGACGATCCTGCGGGGCGAGGGTGTAGAGCTGGCGGCCCGGCGCAACCGGCTGGAGGCGGAGTTCGGGGGCGCCGGCGCGATCGCGTGGGACGATGACCTCGCGGAGCTGGCGCACTCCGATGCATCGGCGCAGGAGGTGCTCGACGGCCAGCAACGTCTGTTCGAGGCGCGGCACTCGTCCTGGGCGGGCCAGGTGGCGCAGCTGCGGGAACGGATCGGCCAGACGGGCCGGCAGATCGCGGGGCTGGAGGCGCAGGCCGACGCGGCGGCGCGCCAGCGCGGGTTTATCAGCCGCGAGCTGGACGGCCAGCGCTTGCTGTTCGAGAAGGGCCTGACCCAGCTTAGCCGGCTGTTGCGGCTGGAGCGCGAGGCGGCGCGCCTCGACGGCCAGGCGGGCGACATCGTGGCGCGGATCGCCGGCGCGCGGGGCCGCATCGCGGAGATCGAGATCGCGATCCTCCAGCTCGGCGCGCAGCGCGTCGAGCAGGCTGAGGGCGAGGCGCGCGAGGCGCAGGCGAGGGAGAACGAGGTTCGCGAGCGCCTGGCCGCGGTGCGGCGGCGGCTGGAAAGCATGGAGGTGCGGGCGCCGGTGGCGGGCGAGGTCCACGGCATGCAGGTGTTCGCGCTCGGCGAGGTGGTGCGCCCGGGCGAGCCGATCCTCAACATCGTGCCGGTGGGCGCGGAGCTGAAGGTGATGGCGCAACTTGAGCCGATCCATGTCGACCAGGTGCATCCGGGCCAGGAGGCGGTGCTGCGGTTCTCGGCGTTCCCGGCGCGCACCACCCCGGAATACGCGGGCCGGGTGGTGCGGGTGTCGGCGGATGCCCGCCACGACGAGCGCACCGGGCTCGACTGGTACGAGGTCGAGCTGGAGATGGGGGCGGCGATCGAACCGGACGGGCAGACCGGCATCGGGGCATGGCCGGGCCGGACGGCGCGAACGGCCGCGGGATGGCTGCGCTGGAACGCGCCGGACCCGGTGGGAAACCGGCTCGCCGAGCGCCCGGCGGCGCCCGCTCATGCGCGCGATCTCGCGCTAACGCCGGGCATGCCGGTGGAGGTGCATCTGCGGACCGGCGAACGCTCGCCGCTCAGCTATCTGGCCAAGCCGCTCACCGATTACTTCTCGCGCTCGCTGCGCGAGGAGTGATGGCGGCGCGTCTCAGGCTGCCGGACGCCGGCGGCGATCCATTCGTCGATCCTGTCCACAATTTGTTGATTTGCATTAAATAGTGATCCGTTTGGCGCTCTAATTTGCACCGAATATTGACCCATGTTTAAGCCTGTCCTGCCATGGATTTGGCAGGAGACAAAGGAGTGATGGACATGGCGTTATTGAGTGTAATTCGGCGTTGGCACTTCAGAGATGGGATTGCCGTTCGAGAGATTGCCGGACGGGCTTAGTCAAGTTAACCGGGTTCACTCCGGAACCCCGGTAAAATGTCGAAGGCTGCTCTACCCAATTTCATGCAGACACACACCATTATGAGACATTGGCGGTAATTACGCCGAATCTTCAACCGGCGTTGACAGAAGAGATACGGCCCGGTAGTCCTTCCGTCACGCCGCGACCGCCCGCTCTGCCTCGGATCAGCGCGGACAGTGGCGCGCCGCATTCCGGCGCGTTTGTCGGTTGCCCCTCCGCCCCTTACTCGATCATGGAGAAAATGATCGCCGGTACCAATGGCTCGCCGGCCGGCTGAATCGCCTCGATGCACATATTGGCGTCGGGGTTGCTGGCCGACATCATCACTTCCAGCACGTCGCCCGCCTCCATGGGAACGATACCCTGCGAAATGATGACGTCCTTCGCCATGCTGCCTTCGTCCTGGCAGAGCTGCACGTTGGAGTTGGCTACATCCGTGCCGTTGACCCGCAGCCACAGGTCGAAGCAGCCGTAGGGCCCCCCGCCCTCGCGCCCGACTTGCGGCGCGGCGACGATCAGATAGGGCCCGGCCTCGCCGACGGTCACCTTGTTGTTCGCCAGCGTGATGCCGTTGGCGGCATCGACGATGTCCATCTCCACCAGCTTGGGCGCCTTGCCCGGGCACTGGGTAACCGACGAGGAGGCCTGCAAGTACTGGCCGGCGTGCGCAACGCTCACCGACGCGCCAAGAGCCACCAATGTCATGAGGAGCTTCTTCATGAGTTCTCTACCTCGCTGTTTCGCCATTGCCGATACGATTCACCCGGTCCGGCCCGCCCGCGCCTTGGCAGGGATTGTGCCCGAGATTTCCCATTTGGACACCTTATCGGCGAGTCGATCGTGACTCGGAACCGCTCGCATTGCAACGGGCTTGCGTCCTGCGGCCGCCTGTAATCCGATTCCATCGGATGGAGGGACAATTGGCGGGGGTGGCGGGGCAAACGGACTCTTCGGCTGCATACCAGATGCACCGATCCTGTCGTCTGCGTGGATGAGCGGGATGCCGTCGGTCATGCCGGAGTGCGCGTCGGTCTGAGCCGGTCGATGCGGCGCAGGATGTCGGCGAAGAGGTCTCTCGGGATGGCGACCTCGGCCATCTGGAAGATGACGTAGCGGCCGTGGCGGACGATCTTCGCGCCGATCTTGATCAGCTTCTCCCGCAGCGTCGTCAGCGACCACTGCTCCACGGAATCGGGCAACGCCAGGGTGCGCATGAAGTTGCCGAGGTTATAGGCCAGTGCATGCAGCTGGAGCCGGACGGCATTGTGGTCGAACTTGCGGCAGGACAAGCGTCCACTTGATGGCGTTCTTGCCTTCCTTGATCCATTGCTCGGCGGTGCCGCGCTGATTGTAGAACGCAACCACCCGCTCGGCAGGACGGCTCAGGTTGGTGACGCTTGAGCCGCGAAGCGGATCAAGGCCGACGCGGGGGTACAGTTCTCCGGGATGCCATTCGACCTTGGCAACCACACGACGTTTCTTGTTCCACGAACCGGCCTGATAGCTGAAGTTGGCGTAGTAGCGGCGAACATGGTTGGGCGGCCGACCAACGGGCCGGGTCAACAGGTGGGCGATGCTTTCCTGGAGAACCGCGTTGGCCGGAAGGCGGATCGCATACAGAAAGCCCTCGGCTTCGAGGTATTCGTAAATGTCCGGCGAGGCAAACGCCGCGTCACCGCGAAAATAGAGCCGAACCTTGGTGGCCTTGTAGCGTTCTACCACCGGCTCCAGAACGTCGCGCCATCCATCGGCACTGTGAACGTTGCCGGGGCGTAGGCGACATCGCTCCAGGTCGCCAAACTGATTGAACAGGAACAGGGGGTGATAGCAGGTGCAGCCAAAGTGACCGTTGTAGGCCGTGCCCTCCTGGTCACCGTAGGTCGGGCTGACGCTGGAATCCATATCGAGAATGATCTTGACCGGCGGCCGGCGGTCGTGAACCCGGTCGATCCAAAGCCCGGACAGGTCGGCAAGGGAGGTGAAGGGAGGTGAGGTTCTCGTCCTTGGACGGTGCTGTCACGGTAACTGGCTGGTGTCAGCTGCGGGTGGCGAGTAGCTTCCTGTTATGAACAAGATCAGCTACCGCCGACATCGGTTTCCTGCAGAGATAATCCAGCGCGCCGTCTGGCTGTGTTTCCGGTTTCCGCTCAGTTACCGCGATGTGGAGGATCTGCTCGCTGAACGTGGTGTCGATGTTTCTTACGAGACGATACGGCGCTGGTCTTTAAAGTTTGGGCAGGCCTATGCCCGAAAACTGAGACAATCACGCCCTCGACCAGACGACCGGTGGCACCTTGATGAGGTGTTTTCCTCCATCAACGGAAAACGGATGTATCTATGGCGGGCGGTGGACAGCGAGGGTGAGGTGCTGGATATCCTGGTTCAGTCCCGGAGGAACAAGAAAGCAGCACTCAAGCTGATGCGCAAACTGCTCAAGAAGCAGGGGTATGCGCCGAATAAGGTGGTGACCGATAAACTGCCATCTTACGGGGCAGCATTGCGTGATCTCAACATGACGGGGAAACACGTTACCGGCGGACGGAGCAACAATCGGGCGGAGAATTCGCACCTGCCGGTTCGACAACGAGAACGCAGGATGCAGGGCTTCAAGTCATCAGGATCGGCGCAAAGGTTTCTCTCCACCCACGCCGCCATCTACAACACCTTCAATGTCCAACGTCATCTGATCACTCGCAAGACAATGCGCCAATTCCGCGGTGACGCGATGAACACGTGGCGGACCGTGACCGCTGCTGCTTGAGCCGCTCAGTTCAGACGTTCAACTGCGACCTGCCTTCGTTAAGTTGACAGCACCGAGTCCGGCGCCCTCATCCAGAGAGCCATTCGCCACGAACAGGATGCCCATTCCGTCATCGAGATGGGCGGACGCGGACCCATCGAGGATTCCGATTCGGTCAACACCGAGGTCGCCGTGCGCGGATTCTGGCGTCACTACTGCCATCTGATGGGCATGGGGCCCGAGAGCCGGGCAGCGGAATGAATAATCGATGAGGAATGTATCAAACCATTATTGCAACAATTCTCGTTGCGACGGACGGGTCCGAACACGCGATCAAGGCCGTGGATCTGGCGGCGGATCTCGCTACCAAATACGACGCCCGAAGCGTCCTGTGCCACGTGCTGCGCCGCGACGCCGCGCTCGCGACCGTAGCCACGGTCAATAGGGCGCCGAGCCGCTGATGATCGTGCGAAAGAGGGTCCGGTGGTGCTTGGGATCGAGCTCCACTGCGGTCCCGCGATGCATGACGGCGGCGTTGTCCCACACCACCACGTCACCCGCCTGCCAGCGATAGCGGAACTGGAAGCGGTCCTGCAGGCAGTGTGCGAACAGCTCCTGCTTGAGGGCCTCGCTTTCAGCTTCGGCCAGGCCGAGAAATCGGGTGGTGAAGCCCGGGTTGACGTAAAGCGCTTTTTCGCCCGTTTCCGGGTGGGTGCGCACCACGGGCTGCACGAGATCGGGCGTCTGCTTCCGTTGTGCTTCGGTGAGCGGCGGGCGGATTCCGTGGCGCGCGACCTGCTCGTCGGTCCGGTAAATATAGCTGTGGATCGCTCGAAGGCCTTCGAGGCGGACCTTCGTCGCTTTCGGCAAGGCCGCATAGGCCGCGATCATGTTGCAATAGAGCGTATCGCCGCCTTGCTCCGGCACCTCGAGCGCATAGAGCAACGTCGCCTTGGGCGGCTTCGCGGTATAGGACATGTCGGAGTGCCAATAGCTGCCGGCATCGGCGAGGCCCTTGGGCTTGCCGTTCTCGACGACATTCGAGAGCACGATGATTTCAGGGTGATCGGGATGGTGATACTGATCGAGCACGTGCGGCTCGAGACCGCCGAAACGCCGGCTCACGGCGATGACGCCGTCCGCCGTCAAGCGCTGCCCGGGCAGGGCGATGACGTGATAACGAAAGCAGGCCCGGTAAATCTCGGCGAACGTCGCATCGTCGAGCGGGCCGGCGAGATCGACGCCGCTGATCTCGGCGGCGAACGTTCGGCCGAGCGGCCTGATGGACAGGGTTTCCGTCACTTCGGGATCCGTGTTCATGCGCCTCGTTCAGTCCGTGCGATCCTAGCGTTTGCGAAACTGCTCCTCGCCCCAGAGATTCTTCCACATTTCGTCGTCGATTTCTCCTGACTCAGCGGTCGTATCGCGCAGCCGGTCCATGTCCTTCGCCACCGCAGGGCGGGCGGCGATGGTCTCGAACCAGCGTTTGAGGTGGGCAAACTCGTCGAGGTTCTGGCCCTGGCGACCGTGCAGCCTGATCCACGGGAACACCGCCATATCGGCGATCGAATAGGCGCCGGCGAGGTAGTCGTGATCGGCGAGGCGCTTGTCGAGGACGTTGTAGATGCGCCCGCCTTCACCGGTATACCGCTTGATGGCGTAGGGGATCTTCTCGCGCGCATAGGCGCGGAAGTGGTGCGCCTGGCCCAGCATTGGCCCGACGCCGCCGGTCTGGAACATCAGCCATTGCATGACCTCCATCCGGGCGCGCGTCTCGGCGGGCAGGAACCGGCCCGTCTTTTCTGCGAGATAGAACAGGATCGCGCCCGATTCGAAGACCGCGATCGGTCCGCCGTCGGGGCCGTCATGATCGAGGATCGCCGGAATCTTGTTGTTGGGGCTCACCTTGAGGAACTGCGGGTCGAACTGCTCGCCCTTGGCGAGATTGACCCAATGCTCGCTATGGTCGAGGCCGCATTCCTCGAGCATGATGTGAATCTTCTGCCCGTTCGGGGTGGCGCTGGTGTAGAGATCGATCATCTGTGTTCTGGTCCCGGGAATGGCGGCGGCTGAACCGGCCCGGGCTCGGCCACGGACCGGCCGCCGCTTGTTAGGGGCCTGCCGGGCCAACGCGGCCCGGGCTCTCGCCCCTCAGCAATCCAGCGTCTGCTCGCGCTCCCACTCGCTCAGGTGGCTGGTATAGGCGTGCCACTGCTGCATCTTGAGCGCGAGGTAGGACTGGACGATATCCTTGCCGAAGCCCTCGTTGAGGACCGCGTTCTTTTCCATGATGCGGAGCGCATCGAGCAGGGTCGACGGCAGCCGCTTGACCCGCCGGATCTTGCCGCCGTCGGTATACATGTTGATATCGAGGCGCTTGCCGGGATCGCGCTTGTTCTTGATGCCGTCGAGGCCGGCCAGGAGAATGCCCGCCTGCATCAGATAGGGGTTGGCGGAGCCGTCCATCAGCCGGAACTCGAAGCGCCCGGCGTCGGGGATGCGGATCATGTGGGTGCGGTTGTTGCCCGAATAGGTGACGGCGTTGGGCGACCAGGTCGCGCCCGATGTCGTCGTCTGCGCGGCCAAGCGCTTGTAGCTGTTGATGGTCGGGTTAAAGACCGCGCACAACGCCTCCGCCGAATGCATGATGCCGGCGAGGAAGTTGTAGGCGAGCTTGGAGAGCCCCATCTCGTCCTTCATATCGAGGAACAGATTCTTGCGACCCGCCTTGTCCCACAGCGAGACGTGGGTATGACAGCCGTTGCCGGTGAGGTCCTTGAAGGGCTTGGGCATGAAGGTGGCGCGGATGCCGTGCTGCTCGGCCAACGTCTTGACCATGTATTTGAAGAAGGCGTGCCGGTCGGCGGTGACCAGGCAGTCGTCATAATCCCAGTTCATCTCGAACTGGCCGTTGGCGTCCTCATGGTCGTTCTGATAGGGCCCCCAGCCGAGCTCGATCATGGCATCGCAGACATCTTTGATCACCGGGAACCGGCGCATCAGCGCGATCTGGTCGTAGCACGGTTTGGCCTGCACGTCCTTGGGATCCGAGATCGCGGTGCCGTCCGGGCTGATCAGGAAATATTCGCACTCGACGCCGCTCTTCATGCGGTAGCCGGCCCTCGCCGCCTTTTCGATCTGGCGCTTGAGAATCATGCGCGGCGAGGCTTCCACCGGCTTGCCGTTCATCCACAGATCGCTCGCCACCCAGCCGAGCTCGCGGTTCCACGGCAGAATGACGAGGCTGTCCGGATCGGGCTTGGCGAACATGTCGGGATCGGCCGGCGTCATGTCGAGCCATGCCGCGAACCCGGCGAAACCCGCGCCGGCCTTCTGCATCTCGCCGATCGCCCGGGCCGGAACCAGCTTGGCGCGCAGGCCGCCGAACATGTCGACGAAGCTGATGAGAAAGTATTTGAGCTTTTTGTCTCGAGCGACTTTCGCGAGATCGACGGGCATTCTTTCTTCCCTGTTTGTCGTAGGGCTCGCACGCGGGGTGCAGTTTAGATGCTCGCGAGCCGGGAGGAAATCCGATTCGACAGGAATTCCCGGTCAAAACGGCAACAAGACAGTCAGATATGGTCAAATATGACAGGTTTCGACCGCAACCGGCAGAAATTCGGGTGCGTTCTGGCGATTTGACGGCGCCGGCGTCGCGCTCAGTGTTGTCCGGCCAAGCGAATTCCGGTGGCCTCCGACGTTGGCAGGGTCAGCGCGCTGAGGTCCTCCGGCTCGAGATTGTGCAGGTTCGTCTTGCCGGTGCAGCGCGCCATCATCGACGCCTCCGCCGAGCAGGCGGCCAGAATGTTCGCGACCGCGCCCCGGCGATCTTCGTCGGTGTAATTGGACGCGAAGGTGAGGGTTCGGCCATCGGTGATCTCGCCGCCGGCCGCCAGGCCGATCGGCATGGCGTAGACCACCGCCATACAGCCGAGTGCGATCAGCTTCGCCGCATCGGTGCCGGAGCGCGCGCCGCCGAAATTGATCAGCTCGATATCCTCTTCCCGGTTGAGACGGCGCAGGATGCGCACGGCATCGCGCAGCATGGCGAGGTTCGGCGCACCGCCGAGTTCGGGCCACGCAGAGCCGAGGCCGCCGGTGCCATCCAACAGCAACACATCGAACTCCTTATCCAGAGCGAAGGCGATGGCCTCCTCGAGCGCCGCCGGCGCCGAAACCGCGAGGCCCAATAACTGCTCGTCGCGCACCCGCGTGACGGGGGGCGGGCGAAACTCCCGGCCGGTCGCATGGATCAGCGCCACGGCATCGGCACTGGGCGCTGCGTTATCGAGGCCCAGAAGTTGCCACCACGCGACACCCGCGCCGATCGGGCGGATGCCGAGGTAACTGCAACCGGCGTCCACCAAGCCAGCGGCAACGCCGTTTCGCACCTCCTCGGGCGTATCGTCAAAACCTGTGACCACGAAGGGCGGCTCCAAGGTGAGCTTGTCGGCCAGCGTGATGCTGACGGTGCAGGCCTCGCGATAGGGATCGATAACCAGCCGCGAAAGATTGGCGGGCAGGAAGACCAGGTCGTCGAGCTGGGCCGGGCGCGTGTCGGGGAAGGGGTTATCGCGCAGTTTCATGCGGGCGGCGAGAAGCTCCTTTTGTGCGGCCTGGTCCTCCGGTTCGGTCCGCGCCATGCGGAAAATATCCTCGCGGTGCGCGACCGCATAATCGGTCGAGCCGGTCTCTGCATCGCAGCGGTAGCAGCGCGCGGCTTCCCGCTTCGCCGTCGCGAGATCGTACGTGCTCTCGATCTCGGGAAACGACACCGGGTCCTCGCCGAGACCGTGGAATTCTTGGTGCTGGCGTGGCAGGAGCTCCCATTCGAGGTCCTGGGCGACGGGAACGCGGCGTGTGCGAAAGGGCGTGCGGTAAGGGATCGGGTTCTCGTTCGCTTCGAGAAACGCCTTGATGTAATAGGCCGCCTTGTGGCCGTGGTGCATGGCGATGACGATGGTCGAGCCGCCAAAGGCGCCATCGCCGGCCGCGAAGACCTTGGCGTCGCTGGTGCGCATGGTGTCGAAATCGCCGCGCACGCGATCGGCGTCCATCATTTTGAGGCCGTCGAGCTCAGCGCTCTCGGCCTTCTGGCCGACGGCTGCGATCACCATGCCGCATTTGAGATCGTACTCGGTGCGCGGCACCATCACGGGCAACCGGCGCCCGTCATCGCCCGGCTCGCCCAAGGTGGTCTCGACGCAGCGCAGGCGCACCCTGTTGCCGTCAGGGATCACCTCGATCTGCTGGGTGTGATAGAGAAACTCGATGCCTTCCTTGAGGGCGCCCTCGAGCTCGTCGCGGCGCGCCGGGATCTCGTCGGGCCCGCGGCGGTAGATGACCTTGACGTCCTTGCAGCCCGGCAACCGCTTGGCGACGCGGCAGGCGTCCATCGACACATCGCCGCCGCCCACCACAATCACCGATTCGGGCAGTTCAGGACGCTCACCGCCGTTGATGCGGCGGAGAAAGCTCACGCCGTCGACGACATGCGGGCTGTCCTCGCCGGGGATCTCCATCGGGTTGCCCCACCAGGCGCCGATGGCCAACAGAACCGCGTCGTGGCGCGCCTTGAGCCCATCGAGGCTCACTTCGCGGCCGAGCGCCGTGTCGAGGTGAACCTTGATGCCCGGGCAATGCTTGAGCATCCGCTCCATGTCCTCTTCGATGATCTCGGGCGCCATGCGGAAGGCCGGGATGCCCCAGATCATCATGCCGCCGAGCCGGTCCGTCATCTCGTAGACGTGCACCTCGTAACCGGCCTCGGCGAGGTCCTGCGCCGCCGTGAGCCCGGCCGGGCCGGAGCCGACGATGCCGATGGTCTCTTTTCGCGTAACCTGGACCGGCGGCAGGTGCACGTCGCGCCCGAGCTTGTCCATGATGAAGCGCTTGAGGTTGCGAATAGCGATCGGCCCGTCGCTGTCGGCGCGCCGGCAGGCGGGCTCGCACGGCGCATCGCACACGCGCCCGCAGATCGAGCTGAACGGGTTGGTGGCGTAAATCGCCTCGAACGCCTCCTCGTACTTCTCCTCCCAGATGTAGGCGATGTAGGAGGGGGCATCGGTGCCGACTGGGCAGGCGATCTGGCACGGTGCCGGGACGAAATGGGCGTCGTCGGTATCGTCGATCAACTCGGGCGGAAGCTCGACGAGGTTCTCGTCGCTGGCGTCGTGGGTGCTCATGACAGGCCGATGCGGGCCTTCAGGCGCCTATCGCGCTCGCGGTACTGAGGCTCGTAGGGCAATCCCGACATCGCCGCCGCGTCGGGCGTGACGGCCACGAGATCATCGCGCGAGAGATCTTTCACGTCGCCATAGCCGAGCGCCTCGGTGAGCGTCGCGATCTGCCAGCGCACGGATTCGAGGAAACGGTGAATGTTCTGCGCCTCGACGGGCACGTTGTAGCGTTTCTCGTGCTCGGGGTCCTGGGTCGCGATGCCGGTGACGCATTGGCCGACATGGCATTGCATGCAGGCGATGCAGCCGCCGGCAATGATCGTCGAGGTGCCGAAGGCCACCGCATCGGCGCCCAGGCACAGCCCCTTCACCGCATCGACCCCGTCGCGCATGCCGCCCATCAGCACGATCTGCATTTCACCCGAGCGGCCGATCTCGTCCAGCGCCTCGAGCGCCTCGCGTATAGCCGCGATCGTCGGAATGCCGACATATTCCATGACCTCGGCGCCGCCGGCGCCGGTCGAGCCCTGCATGCCGTCGAGCTCGACGAAGTCGAAGCCGTCCTTGAGTGCGATTTTGATGTCGTCGCGGATGCGCCCGGCGCCGAGCTTGACGCTGACCGGCAGGCGGTAGTTCGTCGCCTCGCGTAGCTCTTCGACCTTGATGACCAGATCGTCGGCGCCGAGGATGTCGGGATGGCGCGAGGGCGAGCGCAGGTCGATGCCCTCGGGGATGCCGCGGATCTCGGCCAGCTCCTTGGTCACCTTCTTGGCCATGAGCTGGCCGCCGAAGCCGGGCTTGGCGCCCTGCGAGATGTAGATCTCGAGGCCGTCGGCGCGCTTCATGTCGTGGATGTTCCAGCCCAAGCGGCCGCCGAGGCACTGGAAGATCAGCTGCTCGGCGGCGCCGCGCTGGGCATCGCTCATGCCGCCCTCGCCGGTATTCTCGGCGATGCCGGAGAGGCTCGAGGCGATGCCGACCGCTTGCTTGGTCGAGCGGCTGAGTGCGCCGTAGCTCATCGGCGCGATCATCACCGGCATGGTGAGATCGAGCGGCTTGGCCCCGCTGCGTCCGCCGATCAAAGTGTGCATCCGCACCTTGGAGATGACGTCCGCATCCGCGCCCACATGGGACAGTTCCTTGCGGAAGGTGATGTCGGAAAGATGCGGCACCGCGCGCGCGCCGCCATAGCCGCGGATGCGATAGCGGCCGATCTGCGATTTGACATAGACGTCTTCCTGGACCTTGGCGTTCCAGTATTCGGAGTCGCCGGAGAAGGTCTGGAAGGGGATGCTGCGCACCTGGCTCTCGCTGGTCTTGTAACGGAGCTTGGTGCCGGCGTTGATGACTTTCTTGAAGCTCTTGCGGCCGGCCTTGAGCTCGTAGCGGTCGAGGAACGCCATGATGTCGTCGAGCTCGTCGGCCGCGATGTCGGTCAGCCTCGCATCGGAGCCGAGGGACTGCACTTCGCCGGCGACGTAGATATCGCCCGCCGACATGTCCTCGCCGACGCGCTCGCCCGAGTTGCCGAGGATGATGATGCGCCCGCCATACATCATGTAGCCGGCCATGAAGTTGGCGTTGCCCGCGCACAGCAGCGTGCCCGCCTTCATCACCTGGCCGGCGCGCGAGCCGATGTTGCCGTGCACCACGATCTCGGCGCCGCGGATCGCCACGCCGGCGATCGCGCCGGCGTTGCCGTGGACCACCACCGATCCGGTATACATGTTGTCGCCGAGGCCCCAGCCGACGTTGTTATCGACAACGAAGCGCGCGGCGTCGCTAAGCCCGGCGCAGAAATAGCCGGCCGAGCCCCGTACATGCACATCGATGGCGGCGGTAAGCCCGACGCCGATGTGATGGCGCGCGTCGGGGTTGACGACCTCGACGTCCTCGCCGCGCTCGCCCGCCTCGCGGATGAGCTCGTTGGCGCCCCGGACGGGGATCTCGGCTAGGTCGATCGTGACCATGTGCCGTAGGTCTTGGGCGGCGGCTCGACGGTGTCGAGGGCCTGGCCGGGGAACAGCCGGTTGAGGGAGACCTCCTCGGAGGCGATCGCGATCAGATCGTCGTTCTCGTACATGATCATCGGTTTCGCCGCCAAGCGGTCCTTGGCGTAGCCGATCTCGTCCTTGGTCGAGACCAGGAAGGAGAACGTGCCGTCGAGATCGTCGATCGAGGTCTTGAGCGCCTCCTTCAGCGCAATGCCCTGCTCCAGCTTGTCGGCGAGATAAACCGCGATCAACTCGCTGTCGTTGTCGGTGCGGAACTCGAAGCCGCGTTTTTCCAGCCGGCGGCGCATCTTCCAGTAATTGGTGATCTGGCCGTTATGGACGATCGCCACGTCGGAGAATCCGGTCGCCCAGAAGGGGTGCGCGGCCTCCGGCTTGACGTCGGATTCGGTCGCCAGGCGGACATGGCCGAGACCGTGGCTACCCTGGAATTCATGCACGTCATAGCGGCCGTCGACGTCATGCGCGCTGCCCACGTCCTTGACGATCTCGAGGCTCGAGCCCAATGAGATCAGCTTGGCGCTGTGCTCCATGGCGTAGGAGAAAGCCTGCACGTCGCCCGCGTACTTGACGACGACGCGGTAGTTGTTGCCGATGGTTTCGTCCTCGACGATCTCGGCGTCGTGCTCGGTAAGCGCCTGATTGACGAGGTCGATGCCGGCTTGTGCGTCCTCGCCCTCACCGATGAAGAAGCGCAAGCGAAGCCGCCCGGTGTCGCTTGAACCATAAAGCGCGAAGCCGGTTGAATCCGGCCCGCGATGCTGACAGCCGTCGAGCATGTCGATGAGCGCGTGGCCCAGATTGGACTGCTTGGTGAGGTCCTTGTACAGGATGCCGGCGATGCCGCACATATCGGCCTCCTCCTGGTTGTGGAGCCCTGCGAGGGGACGTCGCAGCCGCCCCTTGGCCAGAATCTAATCTAGTTTGGTCCGCCGGGAGAAGCCATGAAAAGAAAAAATGTTTCCCTACAGGAAAATGTCAATCCTCCTCCGAGGCCGCCGAGGAGATGACCGAGAGGAAGCGGATGGGCAATTTGATGAGGTTTTCCGGCCCGTGCGGCGGGACGGCGTCGAAGAACAGAGAATCCCCCGGACCCAGCACGTAGGTCGCCCCGCCGTGGCGGTACTCCATTTCGCCCTCCAGCATGTAGATCAACTCGCTGCCGGCATGCTGGAACACCGGAAACACCTCGGATTTCTCGGTGAGCGTGACGATCGAGGGCTCCATCGTCACCTTCTGGCCCGACAAATGGCCGAGCAACTGGTACTGGTGGCCGCTGCGGGTGCCGCGCCGATCGACCGTGAGCCCCTCGCCGGCGCGCACGAAACTGGCGTCCCGCTGCTCTTCGAAGGTGCGCATGAACGCGGTGATCGGCACGTTGAGCGCAAGCGACAATGCGTGCAGCGTGGTCAGCGAGGGCGAAGTCAGGCCGTTCTCGATCTTGGACAGCATGCCGGGCGAGAGCTGCGCCTGTTTGGCGAGCTCGGTTACCGTCATGTCGAGCGCTTTGCGGAAATTGCGCACCTGGCGCCCGATCGAGGCCTCGAGGGTGCCACGCGCGCCCTCGCGCCGCGCTCGCGGGCCGCCGAGATCCACCACGTTGCCTCGCTCAGCCATCGGTTTGGACCGCCGGATCCGTTTCACCACAGGAATAGAACGGGGCAATCATGGGGCCGCTCCCAGGGCGCCGAAGCCGCTCATTCCGCTTCCAACTGGCGCAGCGCCGCGAGGCCCACCGGCTGGCCGGCGAACTCGTCCATGGCATCGAGGATGCTGCGCCACATGTAGCTCGCCGCGGCGCTGTCCACGAGTAGGTAGTACGAAAGCGTCGAGCCGATATCGGCGCGGATGAGGATGGCGTTGAGGCGCGCGATCGAGGTCTGGGCGATGGCGCCGTCGGGGAATTTGGCCGAGCGCAGGTCGACGCCGCAGATCTTGGACCACATCGCCGCCGCATGCTCGCCGGTCACCGCGATCCAGGCGTTCGCCGTGGCGCGCGGCACCTGATAGGTGCCTGGGGCATCGTCGAGCGACCACGCCGCCGCCAGGGCCGGGCACGGCCCGACGCCCTCGAGATCGCCCAGGATCAATGCTTCCGTCGGCGCGATGCGGGCGCAGAGCGCGCCGTCCTCCTGGCGCGTGGCCACGTTGTCGTGCTCGCCGATTCGCAAGCCCTGGGTACGCAGCCAGTCCAGCGCGCCGGGGCCCTTGTAGCCGCAGCGGCGAAGGGCGGAGAGATCGCAGATGGCGAGGGCGCGCGCGGTGGCGACCTCGGTGTCCGGGTCCCCCAGGTCGACCGCGCAGGCCGCTCCGGCGATCTCCTCGAAACCGGCGCCGGCGGCCACCAGCTCGCGATAGAGGAAGCTTCGCCGAGGCAAGCTTTCGGGCGCGATGGTCACGTCAGAGCTCCTGGCGCTGGTTGTCGGGATCGTAGAACGGGATCGGCACCACCTCGGCGCCGATCAGCCGCCCGCCCTCGATCTTGATGGTGAACGGCGTCCCGGCCTCGCCCTGGTCCGGCGCCACGAAGGCGAGGCCGATTACCTTGTCGAGAATCGGCGAATAGGCCGCCGAGGTGACCCAACCCGCGATGGCGCCGTCGCGCACCACGAGGTGGGATTCCTTGGGCGCCGGATCGGCAGGTTCCACCAGCGTGAAACCGACGAGCTTGCGGGTGAGCCCGGCTTCCTCCTGGATGAAGACCGAGCGGTTGCCGACGAAGAAGGGCTTCTTGCGCGAGATCGCCCACGCCATGTCGGCCTCGTGCGGCGTGGTCAGGCCGTCGGTGTCCTGGCTCACGATGATGTGGCCCTTCTCGAGGCGCAGCAGGCGCTGGGCCTCGACGCCGAACGGCCGGATGCCGGCTTCGCGGCCGGCTTCCATCAGCACATCCCACAATGCTTCGCCGTGATCCGCCGGCACGTGGATCTCGAAGCCGAGCTCGCCGACGAAGCCGACCCGCATGAGGATCGCCGGGATGCCGGCGACGTGGCCCTCGCGCACGCCCATATAAGGGTACGCCTCGGCCAACAGGTCGACATCGCAGAGCGGCGCGAGCACCTCGCGCGATTTCGGCCCGGCGATGTTGACCGCCGCGTAAGCCACCGTGACGTTGGTGACATCGACGTCGAGCCGCCACTGGGCGTTGTACCAGAGCATGGTCTGGTGGACCCGGTCGACGCCCGAGGTGGTGGCGGTGACATAGAAGCGGTTGTCATGCAGCCTGGCCGCCACGCCGTCATCGATAATCACGCCGGTGATATCGGTCATCAGCACGTAGCGCGCGCGGCCGACCTGCTGCTTGAGGTAGGCGAAGGTATACATGCGGTTGAGGAACTCGGCGGCGTCCGGCCCGCGTATCTCGAGGCCGCCCAAGGGCGAGACATCGATCAGTCCGACATTCTCGCGCACGCTGAGCGCTTCGGCGCGGATGAGCTCGGTGCGCTGCGCGGGCGGGCCGTAGAACTCGGGCCTGAGCCACACGCCGGCCTGCATCCACTTGGCGCCGGCCTCCTGCTGGCGGTGGTACATCGCCGAGGTGCGCACCGGCTCGAACGAGCGTCCCGCCAGGTGGCCGAATTTTTCCGGCCGAAAGGGCGGGCGCACGGTGGTCAGGCCGACCTCAGCGAGCGGGGTGCCGGTCGCCTTGGCGCACAGCCGCGCTGTGGCGATCGCCGAGTGGCGGCCTTGGCTCGGCCCCATGCCGGCCGTCGAGAAGCGCTTCACGAGCTCGATGCTGTCATAGCCTTCGGCTACGGAATCGTAAATGTCCTTGACCTGCAGGTCCTCGTCGAAGTCGACGAAGTCGCGCCCGGCGGGGTGGGGAAAGATGGGCCACGGGTGGGTCTGTCCGATGGCGCCCTTGTCCTGGGGTCCGGGCGGCCGCTCGGCGTCGTTGAAGCCGGCATCGGCCGCCGCCGCCCAACCGGCGCTGCGGCCGTCCGCCTCGACCGCCGCAAGATCGTAAGTGCCGTTGACCGAGCCCGCCGCGAAAAGGTGCGCCGGCAGTTCCTTGACGCCGAACATCGCGGTCTCTTCGTCATAAGCCAATGTGCCGCCGCCCAGGCACAAGAGATTGATGATCGGGCTGTAGCCCGGCGCCATGACGACGAGGTCGCAGTCGAGGCGGGCGTGCGGCTCGCCGCAGCTCCCTTCGCCGGTGATCGGGGCGATGGCGGCGCGCATCATGCCGGTGCGCCCGCGGCCCGGCTCGACCTCGTAAACCGCGCTGCCGGCAAAGACCTGGATATCCTGCTTGAGCGCTGCCTCCGTGCGCGGCCCGTTGCCCGGCTCACCGCTCAAATCGGCGATGCCCGCGACATCGATGCCGGCCTCGAGCAGATCGAGCGCGACCCCATAGCCGTCGCCATTGGCGGTGACGATGACGGCGCGGTGGCCCGGCTTGACGCCGTAGAGCTTGATCAAACGCTGCGCGGCCGAGCCTAGCATCACGCCGGGCCGGTCGTTGTTGCGGAACACCACGGGCTGCTCGTAGGAGCCGGCGGCCACGACCACGGATTTTGCCCTCAGTTTGTAGAGCCGGTGGCCCTTGACCAGCGATAGCCAGCCGTCGGGAAACAGGCCGGTGCACACGGTATCGGTCATCACCTCGAGGCCGGGGCAGTCCTCGATCTCTCGCGCAAGGCGCGCAAGCGCGGCATCCGCGGCTTCGCCCTCGGCATCGAACCGGGCGTAGCAGAGCGAGCCGCCCAGCGCCGGCATCTCCTCGACGAGAAGCGCTTCTGCGCCGGTCTTGGCGGCTTCGACCGCGGCCGCCATGCCGGCCGGGCCGCCACCGATCACGACGACGTCATAGAAGAGATAGGCCTTGTCGTAATATTTGTGCTCCTGGTCGAGCTCGACATGGCCGAGGCCGGCGATACGGCGAATCTTGTTCTGCCAGAATCCCCAGGCGGCCTTGGGTTTGTAGAACGCCTTGTAGTAGAAGCCGACGGGGAGAAAACGGCCCAAACGGTCAAGCACAGCCGCGCAGTCGTGCTCGAGGCTGCCGAAATAATTCTGCCCCTTGACGCATTGGCCCTCAGCAAGGGCGACCCGGTCGGCGAGCGCGTTGGGCTCGTCGTCCACGCGTACCAGCGTGTTGGCCTCCTCACCGCACGCCGACAGGATGCCGCGCGGTCGATGGTACTTGAACGAGCGCGAGAGCACTCGAACGTCATTCGCAGCGAGCGCGCTTGCCACCGTGTCGCCGGCGAAGCCCTGGTAGGATCGGCCCTCGAAAGTGAAGCCGAGCGGCCGGTCGCGATCGATCAATCGCCCCGCGGGCTGAGGCAAGCGCGCGCTCATGGCTTCTTGAACACCTCGTTTGCCGGATACGTGCGCATGATCTCGTCGGTTGCGGTGTCGCGCTCGGCGATGAACCAAAAAGCGGTGGCCGCATGGCACCACCACTCGCGCACGCGGGTGGCCTGGTTATCCTTGAGGAAGACGAACTCGGCCCACTCGGCCTGTGAGCAGGTGTCGGGATCGGGCATGTCCTCGACCTCGCCGCCATAGACGAATTCGGAGATGTTGCGCGGCCCGTTGAGCGGACAGTTCAAGATCTTCATGGCCCTGCCCTAATGTCCCACCGAGGCGGCGCCCTTCTCACCGACGAGGCGGAACTCTTCGAAACGGGAGAGCCGGAACGGCGCGATCATCTCGGGGATGCGGCCTGAGCCCATGGCCTCGGCCATGCGTTTGCCGGCGACGGGCGTGGCCTTGAAGCCCCAGGTGCCCCAGCCCGCGTCGATGTAGTAGTTCTCCACCGGGGTTAAGCCCATCACCGGGCTGAAATCGGGCGTCATGTCGGCGAGACCGGCCCACTGCCTGAGCACCTTGACCTCGGAGAGGAACGGGAACAGCTCGAGGATGTGCGCCATCAGGCTTTCCTTGAAATCGAGCGTCGAGCGGGTCTGGTAGAGCGGGTAGGGATCGGTCGAGCCGCCCATGACAAGCTCGCCCCGGTCGGACTGCGAAATATAAATGTGCAGGCTGCCCGAGACGACGATGGCATCGAGGAACGGCTTCAGGGGCTCGGACACGCAGGCCTGGAGCGGCACGGTGTGGATCGGCAGCTTGATACCGGCCATGTCGGCGACCAGCGAGCTTGTTCCCGCCACCGCCTGGAGCACCAGCCGGCAGGCGACGTCGCCCTTGTCGGTGCGCACGCCGGTGACGCGCCCGTTCTCGCGCAGGACGCCGGTGACCTCGGTCTTTTGATGGATCTCAACGCCTTGCGCCGCCGCGCCGCCGGCATAGCCCCACGCCACCGCGTCGTGACGGGCGAGCGCGCCGGGCGGATGATAGAGCGCGCCGAGGACCGGGTAGCGCACGTCTTCCGAGAGATTGAGCTGGGGCAACAAGCGGGCGAGGTCATCGCGCAGGACAAGCTCGGAGTCCACATCGACATGCTTGTTGACTTCGGCACGCAGGCGCATGGTGCGGAGCGCCGAATCGGTGTGCGCCAGCGTGAAGTGGCCGCGCTCGGAATAGAGGATGTTGAAGTCGAAGTCCTGGCTCAAGTCGCGGAAGAGCTGGATCGATTCGTCGTAGAACTTCACGCCCTCGGGCGTGAGATAATTGGCGCGGATGATGGCGGTGTTGCGCCCGGTGTTGCCACCGCCGACATAACCCTTGTCGAGCACGGCGACGTCGGTGATGCCCCAGTCCTTGGCAAGATAGTACGCGGTGGCGAGGCCGTGGCCGCCGCCGCCGATGATCACCACGTCGTAGCTCGGCTTGAGCTCGGGCTGGGGCGGCAGCCAGCGCTTCGGCCGCCGACGGGTCAAGCCGTATTTCAGTAGGCTGAACGGCAACTCGTTACACCTTTCACGCGACGCCGCGAATCAGCGGGCTCGCGCGCCGGCTCGGACTGCTGGCCGCGGCACTCCACGTCGCCGACAAACACCGCGCCCGCCACACCTATTCATTTGATCTCGGTTTCGATAAATACAAATTCGTGGTCGTTGGCGTTGATGACGTCGTGCTCGACGCCGGCCGCGCGGAAATAGGTCTGTCCGGTGACCAGCTCGGCGAAGATCTCCTCGCCATCGGGGCCGATGAGCTTGAGCGTGCCGGTCGTCATGGGCACGATCACATAGTCGTATTCGTGGCGGTGATAGCCGGTCGCCGCACCCGGCGCGAAGCGCCATTCGGTGACGCGCGCGCGGTCATTGTCGACTTGGACGGTCGGCTGCGCTTTCTCGGATTCGTCGCTCATGGCACTCCCCTAAGGCCCTGCAGCACCAATCAAGCACCGCGCGTCGCAAGCGTCAACCAAGTGAAGATAGGGCGCACCCCCCGGGCCTTGGCCGGGCCCACCGACCTCGTTCGGTCATTGCTCCCGCACCCCAGCCTGGCGCAGACCTGTGATCAGGCGCGCGAGATCGGCCGGTTCTTGTAGGGAAGCTGCTCCTCGGCGCGCCCGACGTTCCAGTCTGTCGTGCGGGCGATTTCGGGCACCATGGCGCGGGCTTCCTCATCCCGCCCCGTGAGCGCGTAGGCCGCGGCGAGATAGATGTAACTGGGTCCGAAGTCCGGGATGCGGTCGCGCAGTTCGTGGAACGTGAGGATGGATTCGTCGTAACGCTCGGCGACGAAATAGGCATGGCCGAGGTGCCACAAGTAGATGGGCGGGAAGTTCGGGTTGAGGCGAATCGCCTTTTCGATATGGCCGACCGCCTGTTCCGCTTCGCCCACCCAGGTCAGCCGGTCGCCGAGATCGGTGTACAAATCGGCGTCGTTGGGATTGAGCGCGATGGCTTTCTCGATTTCGGCGATCGACCGGTCGTAGTCCTTGCGCCATAGTATAGACATCGCTGAGCGCCGCGTGGCCAGTTGGCTCTGAGTCGTCCAGCGAAATCGACTTGTGCGCGAGTTTGAACGCGCGTTCGAGCGATGTCGCCGGATCGTCACTCCAGCCCAAGCGGAAATCGTTGAGGTGGGTCCAGGCGAGCGCCGCGTAGGCAGATGCATAGTCAGGGTCGAGCTCAATCGCCTTTTGTTGCATCGCCCGCGCTTCGGCGGTTGACTCCCGGGTGAAGCGAAAAGCCAGTTCAGACCCGCGCAGGTGATAGTCATAGGCCTCGAAATTGTCGGTGCCCTTGCGCCGCATGCGCGCCATTTCCGCGTCTGAAACCTCTGAGGCGAGCTGCGCGACGATGTTCTGAACGAGCTGGTCCTGCAGCGCGAACACGTCGGGCATCTCGCCCTCGAAGCGCTCGGCCCACACGTGATGACCGGTGGTTGCAACGACCAGCTGGGCATTGATCCGCACCCGGTCGCCCGAACGCTGCACGCTACCCTCGGCCACATAGCGCACGCCCAGCTCGCGGCGCACGCCCAGCTCGCGGCGCACGCCCAGCTCGCGGCTCACCTGCTGCACTTTCACGGCCTTGCCCTTGTAGGTGAACACCGAATTGCGCGCGATCACGAACATGTGGGGAAACCGCGAGGGCGCGGTAATGAGCTCCTCGGTCATGCCATCGGCGAAATAGTCCTGGCTCGCATCACCGCTCAGATTGTCGAACGGCAGAACCGCGATCGAGGGCTTGTCCGGCAACGCGAGCGCCGGCTCATCCCCCGATCCGACGGCGATATCGACGGCGATCCGGTCCTCCGGCTTGGGCGCTTGGGCCTGATCTCCCTGGGTGTCGAACCAGGTCGTGGCGCCGATGATGGCGGCCACGGCCCAACCCACGGCGCCGATGACGAGGACAGAGGCGGCGGCCTTCGCAAACCGCAGCCACGGCCCCGCAGGCGCGGCCGGCGCGGGCGCGGACGGTGCCCGTGCTGCCTCGCCGGCACGTGAAGGGCGCGGCACCTGAAAGACGCGGATCGGCTTCTCGATATTTTTGACCGATTGCTCGCCGAGGTCCTCGAGCCCGATATCGAGCTTGCCCTGGATATGGCCGTAAACCGTGCCCGAGAGGCAGATGCCGCCGGGCTCGGCGATCTCCTGCAGGCGCGCCGCCACGTTGACGCCGCCGCCCATCAGATCTTCGCCGTCGATCATCACGTCGCCGACATTGATCCCGATGCGAAAGTCGATACGGCGATCCTCGGCGATGCCGGCATTCCGCTCAGCCAATGCCTTTTGCACCACCAGCGCACAGCGCACCGCATCGACCGCGCTCGGGAATCCCGCGACGACGGAATCGCCAGAGGTGCCGAAGATGCGGCCGCGTACCTTGCCTATTTCGGCATCGAAAGCGTCGCGACAGGCATGGAGCGCCGCGAGCGTGCCTTCCTCGTCGGCCTCCATGAGGCGGCTGTAGCCCGCCACATCGGCGCTCAGGATCGTGGTGAGCTTGCGTTCGACGGAATCAGCGGCCATCGGGTCTCCTGCCATGCGTGCGGATGGCTCAAGTCTAGGGAAGGGTGAATCGCAAGTCCACGAGCACGGGCTATGAACGGGTGATTTCCTGCGACATTTCCAAAGGCGGATAACCGGACTATGGTTTTCCTGAGCCCGAACAGGAGTGGAGGACCGATGGCGGGAGAAAAGATCGATGTGAGCTTCTCGATCAACCGCGACATGGCGGAGATGTTGCAGGAGGCGGCCGAGAAATTCGAGATCCCCGATACCTCCAAGGTGCTCCGGATCATTCTCGATTATGTGAGGGTCGAGGGCGACTGGGACGAAGTATTCGGCAAGGTGCGCTGCCGGCGCTGCACCGGTGGCCCGCTGGGACGTTGACCCGGCCAAACCTCAAGCGCTGAACGATGACCTCGATCCCCGAACCCACCGCCGAGACCATCGATCGCCGCGGCGATCCGGTGGGCCGGTGGCTGATCGAGGACGCGTGGCGGCTGCCCCGCATTGTCGATGTTCTCGCTGGCGTGTGCGAGCGGCTTCTCGCCACGGGGGTGCCATTGTGGCGGGTAAACTATATGAGCCGCTACCTGCACCCCCAGCTCCTCGGCGAGACCTTCGTGTGGAAGCGTGGCGTGCCGGGAATCGAGATTCGACCGACAGGCTATGAATTCCTCGATTCGGAGGATTACCAGGAGAGTCCCCTCAAGCCCGTATTCCAGGAGCGCCAGACCATCCGCCGCCGGCTCGTCGGCGACAAGGCGAAGCTCGATTTTCCGATCCTCAAAGATCTTCGCGACGAGGGCGGCACCGATTATTGTGTTCTTCCCGTCGAGCTCAGCGACGGCACGGTGTGCGCGATTTGGGTCGCGACGGACGGGGAGGACGGCTTTGCGCGCGAGGACTTCGAGCGCATGTATGCGCTGCTGCCTCTGTTCGCGCGCGTCGTCGAGCTTCACCAGATGCGTGCCCTCGCCGCAACGCTCCTCGATACCTATGTCGGGCGCGACGCCGGTGGGAGAATCCTCGACGGCCAGATCCATCGTGGCGACGGCGAGACCATCCGGGCCGCCATCTGGACCTCTGATCTGCGCGGCTTCACAGCGCTCGCCGACGAGCTGCCGCGAGATGATCTGATCGCGCTGCTGAATGGCTATTTCGAACGCATGGCGGCGCCGGTCGAGGCGCGGGGCGGCGAGGTGCTCAAGTTCATTGGCGATTCGCTGCTGGCGATCTTTCGAAGCGATGAGCGCCATCCGCGCGAGGAGGTCTGCGCCGCCGCCCTCGACACCGCCGCCGATGCTCTTGCCGGCATTGATGAGCTCAATGCGGCGCGCACCTTCGCCACCCATGCCCCACTCCGAATCGGCGTTGCCCTCCACCTCGGCGACGTGATGTATGGCAATATCGGCGCGCCCAACCGTCTCGATTTCACGGTCATCGGCCCGGCGGTGAACCTGGTCAACCGTCTCGACAAGCTGGCGAGCGAGCAAGGCCATGCGCTCGTCGCGTCAGCCGCCTTTGCCGATGCGGTGCCGCACCGGCTGACCAGCCTCGGCCGCCACCGGCTCCGCGGTGTCCAGGAGCCGCAGGAAGTCTTCACGAGCTCCAGCCGTTTGTAGCCTGCGGGAAAGCGCCAAACCCGTTGCGGCCGGGATCGGATCGCCGCGTTGCTCATGCGCCGGGATCGATGCTATCTAGAGCATTTTCTGAGCTGACGGATTCTTTTTGGGATTCCCATGGGATCGAATTTCTGATTCAAGATGTGGGCTGGTGGAGGAGGCCAGCCTGCATGACGAAACCTCTTTCCAATGATCTTCGAGAACGGCTTGTATCGGCGGTTGACAGCGGCCTGTCGCGGCGCTCGGCGGCGCGCCGCTTCGGGGTTGCGGCCTCGACGGCGATCAAATGGGTGAATCGGTGGCGGCGGACGGGCGATGTCGGGCCTAGGCCGCAAGGCGGTGACCACCGCTCGCACCGGATCGAGGCCCATGCCGAGGAAATCCTGGCGCTGGTTGACGAGACGCCGGACATCACCTTGGGCGAGATCGCGGCACACCTGGACGCGGGGCATGGCTTGACGGTGGCCCAAAGCACGGTCTGGCGGCTGCTCGACCGGCACGGCATGACGTTCAAAAAAAACCGCGCACGCCTGCGAGCAACAGCGAGCTGACGTCCTGCGCTGCCGGCAGGCCTGGTTCGACGCCCAACCCGATCTGAAGCCCGAGCGGCTGGTGTTCATTGACGAGACCGGCGCTTCGACCAAGATGGCCCGGCGTTACGGCCGGGCGCCACGGGGCGAGCGTTGCCAAGCACCGGTGCCTCATGGACACTGGAAGACGACGACCTTCGTTGGCGCGCTCCGCCTTGAAGGCATGACCGCGCCCATGGTGCTCGACGGTGCCATGCATGGTGCCGCCTTCCTCGCTTATGTGGAGCAGGTCTTGGTCCCGACGCTCAAACCCGGCGATATCGTGGTGATGGATAACTTACCCGCCCACAAACCCATCGCCGTGCGCACGGCCATCGAAGTCGCCGCGGCAGAGTTGCGCTTCCTGCCGCCCTACAGCCCTGACTTTAACCCCATTGAAATGGCCTTCTCCAAGCTCAAGGCTTTCCTCAAAAAGACCGCCGCCCGAACCGTCGATGACCTCTGGGACGCCATCGCCCAAGGCATCGACACCTTCACACCAACGGAATGCGAAAACTACTTCGCTGCTGCCGGCTATGACCGCAAATTATAGGAAAACGCTCTAGCAGGCTGCTGAAAAAGTCCTCGCATTTGCAGTTGTGACATGATTCTGTGATTCCTTCGGGTGATGGAGGATGGCATGCGGGGTCGAGATCAAAGCAGTGGCAATTTATTCAGCTACGTAGACCTGGAAGAGCGTGTTCCGGATGATCATCCGCTGCGTCTGATCCGTGAGATCGTGAACGACGTATTGGGGTCTCTATCTTCGGAGTTCGAGACGCTTTATTCCCACATGGGTCGCCCATCGATCCCGCCGGAGAAGCTTCTTCGAGCGTTACTGTTGCAGGTGTTTTATTCGATCCGCTCGGAGCGTCAGCTGATGGAGCAGCTAAACTTCAACATGCTGTTTCGCTGGTTTGTGGGGCTTGGGCTGGACGATGGCGTGTGGGACGCCAGCGCGTTCTGCCACAACCGGGACCGTCTTCTGGAGGCGGAGGTTTCGGCGCAGCTGCTTGCGGGGGTTATCCAGCACCACAAGGTACGGGGACTATTGAGCCGGGATCATTTTTCGGTAGACGGAACATTGATCGGGGCCTGGGCGTCGATGAAGAGCTTTCGTCCCAAAGGTGAGGACGATGGCGACGGGGGATCGGGGCGCAACGCCGAGCGGGATTTTCATGGCGAGAAACGCTCGAACGCGACCCATGCAAGCACCACTGATCCGGACGCCCGGCTTTATCGCAAGGGTAATGGCCGGGAAAGCAAGCTGTGTTACATGGGCCATGCGCTGACGGAGAACCGCCATGGTCTGGCAGTCGGCGGCGGCGTGACCATTGCGTCGGGCACGGCGGAACGCGAAGCCGCCCTTGATCTGATCGACAGGCATCGCCCGGTGGAGAGTAGAGGCGGCCCGCGTCGGATCACGGTGGGCGGGGACAAGGGTTTTGACGTCGCGGATTTTGTCGAGGAACTGCGGCACCGCAAGGTGACCCCCCATATCGCCGTCCAGGACCACGTCACCAAGACCGGCAAGCGGCGCAAGACCAAGATAGACGGGCGCACGACGCGCCATCCCGGTTACGGCGTCAGCCAACGTTGCCGTAAGCGCATCGAGGAGGTCTTCGGCTGGGTCAAGACGAGCGCGGGATTGAGCAAGACCAAATTCCGGGGCCGCCACCGGGTCGACGCTTCGTTCACCCTGGCCTTGGCCGCCTACAACCTCGTCCGACTACCCAGACTGCTGGCGGAGGCGCCAACATGACGGGCGATGCCGGCACGCCGCTGACCGCAAAGTGGCAGATCATCGAACTGGATGAAGCCCAGGGCATCGGATCGGTCGAGATTGAAGACGGTTTCACCCTAAGACACGAAATCTCATTTCATTTCGGCGATGAATCCGAGTTCAAGGCCCGGCAATGATGACTTTTTCAGCAGCCTGCTAGTGGGCACAAGAGGCGAGGTGCGTCCAGGGGGGGCAGATGGCGTATCGTGAACACGACGTCGATTTCGACGGCATCAACGTACACTGCTACGAGGGCGGCGAGGGGTTCCCGATCCTCATGCTGCACGGTTCGGGTCCCGGTGCTTCTTCGATCGGCAACTGGCGTCTGGTGCTCGAGCCGCTTTCCGAGCGCTACCACGTGTTGGCCGCGGATCTCATCGGTTTTGGTCTTTCGGGGCGCAAGCCGGACGAGCCTTACTTCGACATGGCGCTGTGGCAGCGCCAGGGCGCGTTCCTGCTGGATGCGCTCGGCGATGGGCCCATCGGCATCATCGGCCACTCGCTCTCCGCCGCGCTCGGACTCAAGCTCGCCGCCGCCGATAGGCGCATCAGCAAGGTTCTCGCCACGGGCGCGATGGGAACAGAGCACAAGGTGAGCCAGGAGCTCTCGCAGCTCTGGACGTTTCCCGAAACCATCGATGACTTGCGCGCGGCGATGGGGCTCTTGCTTTACGACCAGTCACCGGTGACCGAGGAGTTCCTGCAGAACCGTATGGAGGTGCTCCATTCCGGCGACTACGAGGCTTATTTCTCGTCGATGTTCGGCGGCGACAAGCAGCGCTACCAGGACGCCGGTGTGGTCACGAAGGACGAGTTGGCAAAGGTCACGTGCGATGTGTTGTTGGTGCACGGCCGCGACGATCTGCCGGTGCCGTTTATGGAGACATCGCTCGTGCTGGCGGGCGCGCTGGCGCAGGCCGATCTCGTCGTGCTGGGCCGCTGCGGCCATGGCCCGGCGCTCGAGCACCCCGGCAAGCTTCTCGCACTGGCGTACCAATTCTTCGGCTGAGGGCTGTGGCCTCGGAGAGACCACGCCCCACAGTCAATTCCAACCTCAGGGGGGATAGCTATGGCGGTACCACGCGTAAGAAGCGACAAAGTTCCTGAAATCGAAGGACCAGCCCTTTCGGGATGCAAGCGGGTCGGTCCGCACGTCTACATCTCGGGTCAGGTGGCGTGGGACGGGGATCAGAATCCGCTCGGCGGCAACAACGTCTACGAGCAGGCCAAGATCGTGTTCGGCTACATCCAGGCGCTGATCGAGGCGGCCGGCGGCACCATCGACGACGTGGTCAAGATCGTCATGTACACCACCGATATGCGCTATCAGCCGGATATCTGGAAGGCGCGCGCCGAGGTCTTCTCGGGCGATTTTCCCACCTCTACGCTGGTGTGCGTGGCCGCCCTGTTCAAGCCCGAGTTTCTGATCGAGATCGAGGCGGTCGGCTATATCGAATGACGGGCTGCGTGGCGCGGCAAATGAGAAGGTGTTAAAAGAGAGCCTAACAGCCCGTTGATTAAGTGGCTTTTTCCGGCTCTCACTCCCAGATGAGGAATGCGGCGGCGAAAGCCGTCTGGCCGCTTTGCGAGCCCCCCCGTGCCACCAGCATGGCCCCGGTGGGCGTGAGCAGAACGAAAATACCGCCATATCCGCCCGCCACGGCCTCCCGCGGGGTGCCGGCGCCGATGAGCTGGCGCATCAGTAACGATAGATTGTGGCCGGCGACGTGGAGCAGGTATCGCTTGTGCACATTCTCTCGCCCGCGCAGCCAGGTTCGTCGCATGCCGCCACGATCGAGGTTGTGGGCAAAGCAGCGCTCGACGATCTCGGCGCGCAGCTTGAAGGCCTCGCGGGCGACCCCGGACTTGAGCCGCGCACGGTTATTGGTGACCGCGCGCCGCGCCGCCTCATCACCGTGCCAGCGCGAAAAGCCGGTCTGCTTGGGCGCCGCGATCCGGGTCTTCCAGGGACTGTCGTTCAGAGCCCTCAAGACCGCCCGTGAGTGATAACCTTTGTCGGCGACGCATTCGGCCGGGTCCTCCGATGTCGGTGCCGCATCCACCGCCTCGAGGTTTGCCTCGGCCTTCGCCAGGGTCTTGGAAAGCGTCGTGGTGTCGCCCTCATCGGCCGGGTGCAGCTCGGCCGCCACCACCGCGCCGGTGTCCAGATCCACCGCGTGCTCGGGCTTGTAGGCCAGATGCGTCGTGCCGTCCTTCATCTTGGTGATCTTGGCCTCGGGGTCGCTCTTCGAAACCCAATCCGTGTTGGAAAGCTTCTTGCCCTTGCGCTTCCGGTCCAGACGCGCCAGGTCCTCGGCCGTGGGTGTCTCGACCCCGCTTTCCCGGGCCAGACGCTCCAGCATCTCCCGGTAGCCTTCGCCGTTGTCGCGCCGCACGATGTTCCGCAGCGCCGCGTTGGCCTCCATGGTCGAGGCATCGACGCCGATGCGCTCGCCCTTAATCAGCCCCGCCTCGGCGATCAGCACCAGAACCCAGTCGAAGACCGCCGCGTGGACTTCATGGGGCAGGCGCGTGCGGCTCCGTGACAGCCAGGAATGGTCCGGTACCCGATCACGGCTCCCCAGTCGCAGGAACGCCCGCAGCGAAAGCGCGTCCGAGCAGCGCCACTCCAGACCGCGCTCGCTGTCGATGCCCTCAAAGTAGCCCACCAGGTGCATCCGGAAATAGCGCCCGGGCGGCACCGAGGGCGCGCCCATCCGGGCCGCGTAATAAGGCCGGCAGCTCGCCTCGGCAAAGGCGTCGAAGCCGCCCTCGATCAGCACCGACTGCAAGCGGTCATAAAACACATGACCCGGAGAGCGCGGCATCTCCGACCAGCTCACCATCAGGTCCCCCTGACCATCCTTCTGCCGTCCCATCGCCATCGGCAAATCCCCCTGCAAATCAGGGAACCAGAGAATCAGACGGCGCCGACTTAATCAACGGGCTGCTAACGCGGGCCGCGGGGTTCGAACGCGGGCCCGGTCGCGGCTACGCCATCAAAAGTTGTTAGCTGGGAGGCCTGCACATGGACAATCAGAGGCTCATATCGGCTGATTCGCACGTCCTCGAGCCGGACGATCTCTTCACCAAGCCGCTCGGCAAGAAATGGGGCGATGCGGTGTCGCAATACGTCAACGAATACCGGAGCGATAAGAGCCTCTATTATTTCACCGGCATCGAGTATGTGAAGATCGATGAGATCGTCGAGAAGGACGAGGGCGGCCTGCAGGACGAATTGCTCACCGCCTCCAAGGATCCCCATTTCCGGCTCAAATGCCTCGACCGGGACGGCGTATACGCCGAGATTCTCAATGCGACGTGGATGCTGTACACGCTACGCGTCCCGGACGACGACATGGTGCAGGACTGCTGCCAAGTCTACAACGACTGGATGCACGAGATGTGCAGCGCCGATCCCAAGCGCCTGTTCGGCACCGCGATGATCCACATGGCGAAAGTGGAGTGGGCCGTCAAGGAGCTCGAGCGCGCCGCCAAGCTCGGGCTCAAGAGCGTCATCATCAACGTCGACACGCGGCCCGAATGGCCGTTCTATCAGGACCCCCTCTACGATCCGTTCTGGGCCAAGGCCGAAGAGTTGGACATGCCGATCACGTTGCACATCATCACCGGCAACGTCCGCGACCTGTTCACCTACCACGGCGAGGAGCGCATCAGGGTGGTGCGCGACACCTTGAGTCTCCTGTCGGAAGTCGGGCCCGTGCTTGGCAACGAGTTCATCTTCGGCGGCATCCTCGACCGCTTCCCCAGGCTCAAGATCGTGTGCTCGGAATTCGAGGTGTCGTGGCTGCCCTATTGGCTGTTCCGCATCAAGCAGCTGCAGGATTCGCTGGGCGCGGCGCTGAACATCAAGATGCCCAAGCTACCGGTCGAGCAGTACATGCCGCGCATCCATCACGGCGTCGTCGACGACACCCAGTTCGACAAGATTCTCGGCGTCATCGACCCCAAACAGGTGATGTGGGGCTCCGACTTCCCGCATTCGCGCTGCACCTACCCGAACAGCCAACAAGTGATCGAGGACGTGTTCGGCCATCTCGATGGGCAGATCGTGGCCGACCTCACGTTCTATAGCGCCGCCCGTTACTACGATATCGAGGTGCCGAAAGACCGCGCGATCGCGGCCGAGTGAAGGGTGATCGGGACCCGATCGAAATGCCGGTTTCTGGCCGCGCCTTGATCGGGCTGGATCGCCTTGCACCGGCGTGGCGGCGCCAGCCTTGCAATTTGCCAGGGCAAGGTTATGAATCGGGCTAATCCTGCGCCCTGAGGGAGGTTTTCATGGAGAAGAAACTCATCATCTCCGGCGATTCTCATGTGCTGGAGCCCAACGATCTGTTTTCCGGGCCGCTCGGCAAGAAGTACGGCGACGAGATCCCGCGCTATGTCGACGAGCATCTCGGGGCCAAGGCCGCGCATTACTTCACCGGGATCGAGTACATCCGCATCGACGAGATCGTCGAGGGGGGCGAGGGCAGCGAGGAAGCGAAGGAGCTGCAACAGAAGCTGCTCCGGGCTTCCGAGGATCCTGCGGCGCGCCTCAAATGCCTCGATGAGGACGGCGTCTATGCCGAGGTGCTGAACTCGACCTGGATGCTCTACACCATGCGCGCGCGCAATGACGACATGGTGCGCGACTGCTGCCAAGTCTACAACGACTGGATGGCGGAGCTGGTGAGCCACGATCCCAAGCGCTTCGTGGGCACGTCGATGATCCACATGGAGGACGTCGGTTGGGCGGTCAAGGAGCTCGAGCGAACCACCAAACTGGGCCTCAAGGGCACGCTCATCAACTGCGACAGCCGGCCCGAATGGCCGCGCTATCAGGACAAGCACTACGATCCCTTCTGGGCGCGCGCCCAGGAGCTCGACGTCCCGGTGGTGCTCCACATCATAACCGGCAACGTGCGCGACCCGTTCACCCTGTTTGGCGCCGAGCGCCACGATCTGCCGAAGATCACCTATTGGATTCTGTTCGAAGCGCCGCCGGTGCTCGCTAACGAATTCATCTTTGGCGGCGTGATGGACCGCTTCCCGGCGCTCAAGGTGATGCTCGCCGAGTACGAGGTCTCGTGGCTACCCTATTTCATGTTCCGGGCGCGGCAGATCCAGGATGTCTTCGGCCCGGCGATGAACCTGCCAACCATCAAGCAGCCGGTCGATGAGTACATGAAGCGGGTCTATCACAGCTTCGTCGACGACACCTACGTCGAGAAGGCCGTCGATGTCGTCGATCCGGGCACCATGGTCTGGGGGTCGGACTTCCCGCATGCGCGGTGCACCTATCCCAACAGTCTGCAAATCGTCGAGGACACGCTTGGCAAGCTCGGCGATAAGCTGAAGGATGACTTGAGCTTCTATAACGCGGCCAAGCTGTTCAACATCGAGCTGCCCGAAAGCCGCGCGATCGCCGCCGAGTAGCGCGCGTCGCTCATCTCTTCTGAACGCCGCCGGGTTGCCGGCGGCGTTTCTTTTTGGCGGCGCGTGTGGTCAACGCCGGAGCGGTTTGACTCTGGTCAAGGTAACGAGCGTGAGGAGAATGACCGCGCCGCCGAGCCAGAATATCACCTGCGGCTGGCCGGCATCCAGAGCCCAGGCGAAGAGGAGCGGTGTCAGCGCGCTGCCGACGTTAAGACCGGTGGAGACGAAGCCGAACACCTTGCCGGCATCGCCCTCGGGCGTGGCGTTGCGGACCAGAAGATCGCGCGAAGGATATACGAGGCCGCTCATGAAACCGGTGAAGGTCAGAACGCCCACCAGCAAGATCATGGGCAGGGATACGCTGCCGATGAAGATCAACAGAAGCGCGGAGGCGCTCAGGAACAGCATCGCGACGCGAGCCGGGTTGCCATAACGGTCGGCGATGACCCCACCAAGGAGAATGCCGGCGCCGGCGCCGATCAAAAAGCCGGTGAGGGCGCCGCTCGCCGAGGCCAATGGCATGTCGTAATGCATGACCAGAGCGGAGACCGAAAACATGCGGATGGCGCCAAATCCGATGGCGAGAAGCGTGAAGAAGATGAACGCCATCATGATCGGCCGCGAGAGGAGAAGCGCGAGGCCGCTCCGCCAAGTCGCCGGCGCGCTATCTTCGATCTCCCGCGGTGCGCTCGGGCGCTCGTCCTTGAGGACGCCGCTCTGCCACCACACGACGAAGCCCACCGCCACCCCAATCAGACCGAGTACGGTTATAGCGGTGCGCCAGTCCCAGATCGCGGTGAGCGTGACGACGGCAACCGGGGCGGCCGCAAATCCGAGCGTGCCTGAGAACGAGTGAATGCCGAAGGCGCGGCCCAGCCGGCTGCGGTCCACCGTCGCCGACATGATCGAGTAGTCCGCCGGGTGAAAGACCGCGTTGGCCAGGCCCGCGATGAGAAACAACACGAAGATCAGCCAGTAGGAAAAGGCGAAGCCGACAGCGGCGATCGCCAGCCCCTGCAGCAGCAAGCCCGCGATCAGCAATGCCCGGCCGCCCATCCGGTCGACGAGAAATCCAATCGGAGTCTGGCCCACGCCCGAAGCCACATTGAAGCCGGCGACGATCAGGCCGAGCGCCGTATAGCTCACCCCGAGCTCGTGGTAGAGGAGCGGGAACAGGGGCGGCAGGATCAGAAAGTACAGGTGGCTGAAAAAATGGCCCGTGCTGATCAGGCCGATTGCCTTGACATCCCGGGCGGGAAGGGCGGCGGCGTGGGTCACGTGATGCGTCCGGTGAGTGGCTCGAAGGTCACGTTACGCGGCAAGGAGGGGCATGGCCGTCAGAGTAGAACCGTTCCGCCGTCGACCGCGATCGTCTGGCCGGTCACGAGCCGGCTATCCTCACCCGCGAGATAGAGCACTGTGCCGGTGAGATCCTCGGTGTCAAGCGTCTTGGCCAGTGCCTGGTTGCCGCGAATGACGGCGGCCGCGCGCTCCAGCTTGTCGCCCCAAAACTCCTCGGTGCCTTCCGTCATGACGAGGTTGGGGGCGATCGTGTTGACACGGATTCCGTCACGGCCGAGCTCGCGGGCCAGACCCCGTGTCAGCCCGATCACCGCGCCCTTCGATGTCGTGTAGTGGAGCCCATAGGGCATGCCATAGAGCGCCGCAACGGAGCTGATGTTGATGATGCTGCCGCCGCCCGCCTCGCGCATGAAGGGCGCGACCGCCTTGCAGCAGTTCCAGATGCCCTTCACGTTGACCGCCATGCACGCGTCCCATTCCGCTTCGTCGATCTGGTCGAATCGCCCGCCCTTGAGATTGCCGTAGAGCGCGGCATTGTTGACGAGGATATCGATGCGACCGAACGCCTCGGCGGCACCCTTGGCCATGGCGGTGGTACTGCCCGCATTGGTGACATCGGTCTCGAGAGCCAGCGCCTGGCCGCTGCGCTGTTCGACGACGGCCACGGTCTCGCCGCAGTCCCTGATATCAGCCGCCACCACAGCGGCACCGGCCGCCGCGAGGCGCACCGCGTAGCCGCGGCCCAGGCCGCGAGCGGCGCCGGTCACGATGGCAACCTTTCCCTCGAGACTCATGGCTCCTCCTTCCCGTTCCTGCCCTCACGCGGCATCGCACGCCGCTCCCGATCGTGCCCAAGCGCCCCGGTCTATCGCCGGCTTGCGCCTGTTAAGCCCTGGTTAAACGGACACGCGTAAGTATCCGCTAAAGCTCCGTTCCGCAAACTCGCCTAGGATTTGAGTTCGAGGAGCCCGCGGCGTACCACACCATCACCAATACGGATTCCAAGGAGTGAGCGGGTTTCCGCCGGCCAAGGGAGGATAGTTTGGCCCTGCAGGCAAAACAACGTAGCCAACGCGACCAAACGGCCGACCGTGTCCTCAGCGCCGCTCTCAAGCTCTTCGTCGATCAGGGCTATCAAGCCACGACGGTCGAACAGGTGGCCGAGTCGTGCGGCATGACAAAAAGCTCGGTTTATTTTTACTTCAAGACCAAAAGCGATCTCATGATGGGTCTTCTCGATGAGGTCGAGGAGGTGTTTATCCAGGATACCGTCCAGCGGATCTCCAATGCGGGGCCATCGGCCAAGATCAAGTTGCTCACCTTCTTCGACGATCGCGCCCTGCTGAACGCGCGGAACGTCAATTACGTTCTGCTGATGATCCTGATGTCGCTCGAATTCCACCACGGCGACGATCCCATCCGCAAGCGGATCAAGATGCTGTACCGACAGACGTATCGCACGGTCGAAGGCGTTATCGAGATGGGCAAAATGCGGGGCAACTTCAGCTCCCAGATCAGCACCGTGGAGCTGGCCGCCATGATGGTCGCGATGCGCGACGGCGTTGTCCTGGAATGGCATCGCCGGCGCAGCCAGCTCGATGGCAAGGAACTGATGCGCTCGCTCCAGGCCTCGCTGCTGGGCGAGATCGAGGCCGCGGGCGCGCGCTCCTCTTCTGCCTCGAAATCCGGCAGCCTCCCCCCCGGTCAGCACCCTTAGGAAAAGCCGGGACGTCCGAGCGGACGAGCCGGCGCCCCGATGCCCGCGGATTTCTCGCGATAATTCGCGTGGCAGGGGCCGGGTCGGTGCGGGGCCAGGTGTCGTCTGCCCAATGACATCGCCGGCCCTGTTCCGCTGCGGGACAGTGATGGCCATGGTTGAAACAGCGAGGTCAGATCGGGACGGGATAGAGCGAAAGGATTATGACTGAAGGTCCAAGATATCTCTGTAGTGCTAAGAGTCGGTTTCGAAAGTCATGCGGCTCGGGCCAATCTGCGGACGAGGAGCATGACGGAGGCGGCGTAGAGGAAGGCGCGGGCCGAGGCGATGGTGGCCTCGAAGTCCTTTGCCAGTCGCCGGTTGCGGTTGATCCAGGCGAAGAAGCGCTCCACGACCCAGCGGCGCGGTTGGACGGCGAAGCCGACCTGATCGGGGCTTTTGCGCACGATCTCGACGGCGATCACGGTGGCCGTGGCGACCTTCTCGCCGGCGTAGCCGCTGTCGGCAAAGACCTTCTCGATGAACGGAAACGAGCCGCGTGAGGCGCACAGCAGCGACCCGCCACCATCGCGGTCCTGGATACTCGCCGGATGCGCCTCGAGCACGAGGCCGCGCCCGTCGGTGTCGACCAGCGCGTGGCGCTTGCGCCCCTTGATCTTCTTGCCCGCATCGTAGCCGCGGGGGCCACCAGCCTCGGTTGTCTTGACGCTCTGGCTGTCGATAATCGCGCCGCTCGGGCTGGCCTCGCGTCCGACCCGCTCGCGATCGGCCATGACCAGAGAGTGATTGATCTTCTCAAGGAGGCCGTCGTCGCGGAACTTGGCGAACCAGCGATAGATCGTGCCCCACGGTGGCAAATCGCTTGGCAGCAAGCGCCAAGGGCAGCCAGCCCGCATCACGTAGAAAATGCCGTTGACGATCTCTCGCATCGGCCATGACCGGGGCCGTCCCGTGCCATGAGCCGGAGGCAAATGAGGCTCGATCACAACCCACTCCGCATCGGTCAAATCAGTCTGATAACGCAGCGTCTTGCGGCTATGCTGCTCTCGGGTGGTCGGCGTCCACATGGCGGCTCCATATCGGTCTCAGCAACCTCCTTGGAATCACATCGACACCGGCCACTCAACCCCTTTCGAAACGGCCTCTAAGGGATGAACTGCTCGTTGAGGATTCGATCCTCGAGAGCGTGCTCGGGATCGAAGAGGAGATCGACGCTCAGCTCGCGGTCTTCGAACACATCGATCCGGATGACATCGCGCACTTCGGTGTAGTCAGCCACCGCGCTGACCGGGCGCTTGTCGTGTTCGAGAATGTCGAACCGGACCTTGGCGTCCGAAGACAACAGGGCGCCGCGCCAGCGCCGCGGTCGAAATGCGCTGATCGGTGTGAGCGCCAGGATGTCGGCACCGATCGGGACGATGGGCCCATGGGCGGACAGATTGTAGGCCGTGCTGCCGGCCGGCGTCGCCACCAGCACCCCATCGCAGACGAGTTCGGCGAGCCGCTCGATGCCGTCGACGGACGCGCGAATCTTGGCTGCTTGGCGAGTCTGGCGGAGCAACGAAACATCGTTGATGGCGAGCGCCTGGCGCCGTTTCCCCGACGCTTGAATGGTCTTCATGCGGAGGGGATGAAGCGACACGCTGTGCGCCGCGGCCAGCCGCGCCTCGAGATCGCTCTCACAATAGCCGTTCATGAGAAAGCCGACCGTACCCTGGTTCATGCCGAAAATGGGAATACGCCGGCGCATGAATCGGTGCATGCACCGGAGCATGAAGCCGTCTCCGCCGAGCGCGACGATGATGTTGGACTCAGCCGGTCTGGCCGTCTTGTAGCGGGCGGTGAGCCGTCGTCGGGCCCGCTGTGCGGCCGGCGTCCGGTCGGCCACAACGGCCACTCTGAAATTTTTCATCAGTGAACGTCCGTCACGCTGCATCCAGGCGGGCGCCCGAGTATAGCGTCACGACTCGGCCTTTACAGCACGCCTGCGCGGTTGCAATGCGCCGGGTGCCCCGCCAAAATGGGCGCCCGTTCGGGGGGCGAACACATGCGCAGGACAGGGCATTCGACGTGGTTGGCGCTCGCGGCGCTCGCTGTTGGGACGGCGTGTGCGCCTACACCGCCGTTGCAGGACCACGCCGTGACGGGGGCCGGTGCGGAGAGCTCGGCCGAGCTGGTGTCGCTCGAGGACGAGGTCTACGACAGCTCGACGCGCCATGCGGGCTATTACTATCCCGAGCCCACGAGCGGAGAAATCTACGTCGCCCGCACCGAGACGTGGCCCGAGACTTCGCGCGCGCGACGTATCGGATTCGTCACCGCGCTCACCCAGCGTCAGCTCGGCTTTGCCTACGCACCACCATTCGCCATCTTCGCCAAAGGAGATGAGGCCGACAAGATGATCATCGTGGCTCTCGGTGACCGCGGCTTCCGATCGCTCTATCAGGCGCGCGGCGTGCTGGCCCAGTTGACCACCGTCTCGCGGACGAGCCAGATATTCAGGGATCTCGGGGTGGAGGATTACTTCACCTTCTTCGATCTTGCGAAGCTCCTCGGCTTTCAGCTGATCACCGTCAGCGACGGCGAGTCCTTCGCGCATCAGATCGACATCAGATAGGAAAGACGAGTCCGCCAGCGGCAGAGGGCGGTGCGCGCGGCTCAGCCGCCGGTTACGCTCATATGGCGCGCGACCGCCGGTTGGGTATGGCGCCGGTCGATGACGAAATCATGACCCTTGGGCTTGCGCGTGATCGCCTCGGTGATCGCGATATCCAGTTCGGTGTCGTCTTTGCAGCGCCGCATTGGAGTCCGGAGATCGGCCACGTCGTCCTGGCCCAGACACATGTAAAGCTTGCCCGTGCAGGTGAGTCGTACGCGGTTGCAGGATTCGCAAAAATTGTGGGTGAGCGGAGTGATGAAGCCGAGGCGCTGCCCGGTTTCGGCGATGTCCACGTAGCGTGCCGGCCCACCGCTTCGATGATCGCTCTCGCTCAGCGTCCAGCGCTCGGCCAATCGGGCCCGCACCAGCGAGAGCGGTAGATACTGATCGGTGCGATCGCCATCGATCTCGCCCATCGGCATCGTCTCGATCAGGGTCAGTCCGAACCCCTCATCGCCACACCAGGCAATGAGATGGTCGAACTCGTCCTCGTTGAAGCCTTTGAGCGCCACCGTGTTGATCTTGATCGCCAATCCAGCGGCCTGGGCGGCACGGATGCCGGCGAGCACCTGATCGAGCTCGCCCCACCGGGTGATGGCCCGGAACCGTTCGCGATCCAGCGTATCGAGCGAAACGTTGATGCGGCGAATGCCCGAACGGGCGAGCTCGTCGGCATGTTTGGCGAGTTGACTGCCGTTGGTGGTCAGAGTGAGCTCGCGAAGCGCGCCGCTCTCGAGATGCGGGCCCAGACTGCGGATGAGATTCATGACGTTGCGCCGCACCAGCGGCTCGCCGCCCGTCAAACGCAGCTTGCTGACCCCGCGGCGGATAAACGCGCTGCACAGCCGCTCGAGCTCCTCCAACGTGAGGAGCTCCGCCTTGGGCAGAAAGGTCATGTTCTCCGCCATGCAGTAGAGGCAGCGGAAATCGCAGCGATCGGTGACCGAAACCCGCAGATACGCGATGTGCCGACCGAAGGGGTCGACCAGCGAATCGGCGTCTGACGTAGTGGTGGCGGCGTCCAGCATGTCCATCCTTGCGGCGACTGCCGTTATATTTGACCGAATATAACAAAAGTCAAACTGGAATTGACGTTCGATTGCGCCCGAGGAGCGTTGGTTCGCGAATCTTCCTTGGCGGACGCCCTTGAACGGCGCATATTTCCTCCATGCGTGAATTCGCGATCAGGCCCCACCCCGAGGACCCGCGTCTGACGCGCCGGGTCGATGGCGTCGATCAGGACGGCCAAGCGATCGAGACCTCGGTTCCCGTCGAGCGGCCGCTGACGCTGTTCCTCAACAGCCGGGAGATCGTAACCATGATGACGATCGGCGATTACCCCGACTATCTGGCGGTGGGCTATCTCATCAATCAGAACATGCTGGGCCCCGGCGACGAGATCACCGCGATCGACTATGACGAGGAGATCGACACCGTCGTGGTGCGGACCCGGAAAGAGACCGATTTCGAAGATAAGCTCAAGAAAAAGACGCTGACCTCGGGCTGCGCCCAAGGCACGGTGTTCGGCGATGTGCTCGAGAGCTTCGAGACGATCGAGCTCGACAAGGACGCCCAGGTCCGAACTTCGTGGATCTATGCCCTGGCCAAGAAGATCAACACGAGCCCGAGTCTTTATCTGGAGGCCGGCGCCATCCACGGCTGCGTGCTGTGCGAAGGGGACCGGCCGCTGATCTACATGGAGGATGTCGGGCGTCACAACGCGATCGACAAGATCGCCGGCTACATGCACCTCAAGGGCGTCTCGCCGGCGGGCAAAATGTTTTACACCACCGGCCGGCTGACCAGCGAGATGGTGATCAAGTGCGTGCAGATGGGGGTTCCGATCCTGATTTCGCGCTCCGGCTTCACGGCGTGGGGCGTCGAGCTCGCCCGCACGGTCGGTCTCACCCTTGTTGGCCGGGCCAAGGGCAAGCGCTTCATCGCGCTCTCAGGCGCCGAGCGCATCGTTTACGACGCCGATCCCGCCGCGATCGGCGAAGAGAAACCAAGCGTTCAGCGCAAGGCGAGCCTCACCGAGGATGTCGCCTAACCCCGCCGGCGACGTGGTCGGGGTATTGCTCGCTGGCGGGCTCGCGCGCCGCATGGGCGGCGGGGACAAATGTCTCCGAACGCTGGCGGGCGAAACGCTGCTCGCCCGGGTCATCGCCTGCGTCCGATCCCAAGTGGGAGATCTGATCCTCAACGCCAACGGAGATCCGACCCGCTTCGCCGATTATGGCTTGACTGTCGTGGCCGATGCCGTGAGCGGTCATGCGGGGCCGCTGGCGGGCGTATTGACGGGTCTCGAATGGGCGCGCGCCCACCGGCCGCAGGCGGGATGGATTGCCACATTCCCGACCGATGCGCCGTTTCTGCCGCCCGATCTCGTGGCCCGGTTCCGCGCCGCGATCGAGGCCGAGGGTGCGGAGCTCGCCTGTGCCGCGTCGGGCGGGCGGACGCATCCGGTCATCGGCTTGTGGCCGGTTGCGCTCGCGGCGGCGCTGCGCGAGGCAATGGCAAAGGAGGAGATGCGCAAGATCGACCGCTGGACGGCGCGTTACCGCCTGGCCGAGGTCGCCTACCCGGCCGAGCCCATAGATCCGTTCTTCAACGCCAACCGGCCGGACGATCTCGCCGAGGCCGAAACCTGGCTGGCGAGGGCCGGGCAAGCCTGAACCTCCCGGCATGGTCGCGGAGGCTCCAGCACGCTAAAATAGGGCTCATGCCTCGCAGCAACCCCAACAAGCAGCGCCGCGACTACCCGCAGGTCCGCATCATGTTGGGCTCGGCAACGACGCTGGGGCCGGGCAAGGTCAAGCTGATCGAAGCGATCGGCCGCACCGGCTCGATCTCGGCCGCGGCGCGGGAACTCGGCATGTCCTACCGCCGCGCCTGGGTGCTGATCGACAGCGTAACCCGCTGTTTCTGCGAGCCGCTCGTGGAGACCGCGACCGGTGGGCGCGGCGGCGGCGGCACGCGTCTCACGCCGACCGGCGAGCAGGTGCTCGCCTGTTATCGTGAAATCGAGGCCAAGGCCACCGCCAGCACCCGCTCGGAACTCAGCACGCTGTCCGGTTTGATGACTGGAGGTACCGAGCGCGAATGACGCGGGTCATTCCGCCGCTTGGGCGACGAATTTTTCCACTTTCACCGCGCAATATTTGAACTCGGGAATCTTGCCGAACGGGTCGAGTGCCGGATTGGTTAGCAGGTTTGCTGCGGCTTCGGCATAGCAGAAGGGCAGGAACACCATGCCGGCCGGCACGCCCGAATCGAGCCGGGCGCCGAGTTCGACCTCGCCGCGCCGGCCGCTTATGACGACCTTGTCACCCGGCTCGATGCCAAGGGTAGAGAGATCGGCGGGCGAGAGGTGCGCCACGGCCTCGGGCTCGATCGCATCCAGCATACTGGCCCGCCGGGTCATCGCGCCGGTGTGCCAGTGCTCGAGCACGCGCCCGGTGGTCAGCACCATCGGATAATCGTCATCCGGGCGCTCATCGGGCGGGATGATGCCGGCTGGCACCAACTTGCCCCGCTTCGTCGGAGTTGGAAAGCCATCGCCGAAGATCACCTCGTGACCCGGCTCGTCCTCCGAATCGCAGGGGTAGGTGACGGCGCTTTCGCGCATCAGGCGGTCCCAGCTGATGCCCTTGATCGAGGTCATGCACTGGTGCATTTCGTCATAAACGTCGCTCGGATGGCGGTAGTTCCAGTCGAGCCCGAGGCGGCGCGCCAATTCCTGGATTATCCACCAGTCCTGCCGCGTCTCGCCTGGCAACTCCAGCGCGCGCCGACCCATCTGGACCTGACGGTTGGTGTTGGTCACGGTGCCGTCCTTCTCGGGCCACGCCGAGGCCGGCAGGATCACATCGGCAAAGGCCGCCGTCTCGGTCAGGAACAGATCCTGCACCACGAGATGCTCGAGCCGGGCGAGCGCCTCGCGCGCGTGCGCGAGATTCGGGTCCGACATCGCCGGGTTCTCGCCCATGATGTACATGCCCTTGATGATGCGGTCATAGGCGGCATCGGCGATTTCGACGACGGTCAACCCGGCCTTGGGATCGAGCTCGGTCCGCCAGAGCTTCTCGAAGCGGGCCCGCACCTCCGGGTCCTCGACCGACTGGTAGTCGGGATACATCATCGGGATCAGCCCCACGTCCGAGGCGCCTTGCACGTTGTTCTGGCCGCGCAGGGGATGGAGGCCCGTGCCCGGGCGGCCGACATGGCCGCACAGCAGCGCGAGCGAGATCACGCAGCGGGCGTTGTCGGTGCCGTAGATGTGCTGCGAGATGCCCATGCCCCAAAAGACGATCGCCGCGTTGGCCATGGCGTATTTGCGCGCGACGGTGCGCAGTTCCTCGGCCGGAATGCCGCAGACCTCAGCCATGGCTTCCGGCGAAAACGCTTTCAAGTGTTCGCGAAGCTCATCGAAGCCCTCGGTGAATCCGGCGACGTAATTCTTGTCGTACAGATCCTCCTCGACGATCACATGCATGAGCGCGTTGAGAAGTGCGACGTCGGTGCCCGGCTTGAACTGCAACACATGGGTGGCGTGGCGCCCGAGCGCTTGGCCGCGGGGATCGATGACGATGAGCTCCTTGCCGACCTTGGCGGCATTCTTGAAGAAGGTGGCCGCGACGGGGTGATTGATCGTCGGATTGGCGCCGATCACCACGATGACATCGGCATTGGCGCACTCGGCGAAGGGCGCGGTGACGGCGCCCGAACCGATGGTCTCAAGCAGCGCGGCGACCGAAGACGCATGGCATAGCCGGGTGCAATGATCGACGTTGTTGGTGTGAAAACCGGTGCGAACGAGTTTCTGGAGGAGATAAGCCTCCTCGTTCGATCCCTTGGCCGAACCGAACCCGGCCAGCGCCTTGGAGCCGTGTTGCTCGAGGATGCGCTTGAGCCCGCTGGCGGCTAGATCGAGCGCTTCCTCCCAGCTCGCCTCGCGGAAATGCGTGAGCGGATCGGCGGGATCGATGTCGTAGGCCGCCCCCTTGGGCACGCCGTCCTTGCGGATCAGCGGTGTCGTCAAGCGATGGGGGTGGTTGATGTAGTCGAACCCGTAGCGCCCTTTGACGCACAGCCGGCCTTGGTTGGCCGGACCCTCGCGTCCGGTGACAAAGAGGAGTTCGTTGTCCTTGATGTGATAGGTGAGCTGGCAGCCGACGCCGCAATAGGGGCAAACGCTGTCGACGGTGCGGTCCGCCTCGACCTTGCCGACATCGTGGGCCGGCATGAGCGCGCCGGTGGGGCACGCCTGCACGCACTCGCCGCACGCCACACATGTGCTCTCGCCCATCGGATCGTCGAAATCGAACACGATCTTGGCATGAGAGCCGCGATGCGCCATGCCGATGACATCGTTGACCTGCACCTCGCGACAAGCGCGCACGCAGAGATTGCAGTGGATGCAGGCATCGAGGTTGACGGCCATCGCCGGGTGGGAGAGGTCCGCATTTGGCGTGGTTCGGGGCGGGAACCGGCTGTCGAGCTGGCCGAGCGTCTCCGCCCATTGCCACAGCAAGGCGTTCGGATCGTGCGCGACGTCACGCGGGGGCTGATCCGCGAGCAATAGCTCGAATACCAGGCGCCGCGAGGTTTTGGCCCGCTCGGACGCGGTGTTGACCGTCATACCGGGCGCCGGCTTGCGGACGCAGGAGGCGGCGAGCACCCGCTCGCCCTCGATCTCGACCATACAGGCGCGGCAATTGCCGTCGGCACGGTATGTCGCGGCGGTGGACCAGCAGAGATGGGGAATCTCGATGCCCTGGCGTTCGGCGACTTGCCATATCGTCTCGCCGGGCTGGGCGGTGACCTCCCGGTCATCGAGGGTGAAGGTGATGGATTCGCCCATGGCTCGTTTACGAGACCTCGCCCGGAAAATGTTCGATCGTGCAGCGCACCGGGTTGACCGCCGCCTGGCCGAGGCCGCAGATCGAGGAATCGGCCATGACGACACAGAGCTCCTCGAGGAGGTCCTTGTCCCACGTCCGTTGCTCCATCAATTGGACGGCCTTCTCGGTGCCCACACGGCATGGCGTGCACTGCCCGCAGCTCTCGTGCTCGAAGAAGCGCATGAGATTGAGCGCGGCCCCGCGCACGTCGTCCTGGTCGGACAGTACAACGACGGCTGCCGAGCCAATAAAGCACCCGTATTCCTCGAGGGTGCCGAAATCGAGCGGGAGGTCGGCGAGCGATTCAGGCAGCAAGCCGCCCGAAGCGCCGCCTGGCAGGTACGCCTTGAAGCGGTGGCCCTCGGCCATGCCGCCACAATACTCCTCGATCAACTCGCGCACGGTGATGCCGGCCGGGGCGAGCTTGACGCCCGGCTCCTTGACGCGGCCGGATACCGAGAAGCTCCGCAGCCCTTGGCGCTCGCGGCGGCCATGCGCGGTGAAGAACGCCGGTCCCTGCTCGACCAGGTCGCGAACCCAATAGAGGGTCTCCACGTTGTGAATCAGCGTCGGACGGCCGAACAAGCCGACCTGCGAGGGGAACGGGGGCTTGTGGCGGGGCAGGCCGCGCTTGCCTTCGATGCTCTCGAGCATGGCCGATTCCTCGCCGCAGATGTAAGCCCCTGCGCCGCGACGGAGGTGCACGCCGGTGAAGTCGAATCCTTCCCGCGTCAGGCGCTCGATCTCCCGGCCAAGGGCGATACGCAAGCCCGGGTACTCGTCCCTGAGATAGATGTAGACGTCGGTCGCTTCCACCGCCCACGCCGCGATCAGCATGCCCTCGAGGAACCGGTGCGGGTCGGTCTCGAGGTAATAGCGGTCCTTGAACGTGCCCGGCTCGCCTTCGTCGGCGTTGACGGCCATGAGGCGCGGGCCAGTCTCCTGGCGCACGAAGGACCATTTGCGCCCGGCGGGGAAGCCGGCGCCGCCGAGGCCCTTGAGCCCCGAGCCGGTCAGAGTCTCGATGATGTCGTCAACCCGCCGCCGGCCCGCGATGCAATCGCGCAACAGCGCATAGCCGCCGGCCTCGACATAGGCGTCGTAGGAGGTATAGGTCTCGCCCGCGGGCTCCGTGGCGTCGCGCTCGACCTCGGCGATAACGATGACGGGCGTGGCCGTGCCGATATGGTTATGGCCGACGGCGACCACGGGCGCGCGTTCGCAGCGTCCCATGCAGGGCGCCGGTATGACGCGCACCGCACCGCCGAAATGCGATCCCAGGCTTTCGAGCAGCGCCCGTGCCCCCATCATCTCGCAGGTGAGGCTGTCGCACACCCGGATGGTGAGGTCGGGCGGCGGTGTGTCGTCTTCGAGCCCCACATCGAAATGGGCGTAAAAGGTCGCAACCTCATAAACCTCGGCCATGGCGAGGCGCATCTCGTGGGCCAGGGCGGCCAGGTGGCGCGCCGAGAGGTGGTGATGGTGATCCTGGAGGAGGTGCAGGAACTCGATCAGCATGTCGCGTCGTCGCGGCCGTTCACCGAGGAGCGCGCGCACATCGGCGAGCGCCGCCGGCTCCACCGGGCGGCCTTTGTCGCGAAACCGGGCGCGGCCTTTTCCGGCGCCAGGATGATGGAATTTCTTGGCGCCGATCCCCGCTGGAGACATTTTGTAAGTCATTCGTTTTTAACGCTTTCTCGGACTCTTGCAGAATAATCCGATCGTGTAAAATCAAATTCAATTGCGTGCCCGCGCACCAGGCGGTCTCCGCAACGCCGCAATGTTATAGTATCAACGATGGCGGTTGCCCAATGTCTCCCGGATCGCGTTCGATTCGTCGCGACGAATATTACTACCATGGCAAGTAATAGGTTGAGGTGGGGCCCATGGATGATGTGAGATTCGCCTCTTTATTATGCTTTCGACTGTGTCACGACATTATCGGCCCCATCGGTGCCATCAACAACGGCATTGAAATTCTTTCCGGGGAGGACGATGCGGACATGCGCGCCCAGACCATCGATCTCATGTCGTACAGCGCAGGCGAGGCTTCCAACCGGGTGCAGTTCTACCGCGTGGCGTTCGGCGCGTCGGGCGGCGGCGGCGTCAGCCTGGCCCTGCCCGAGGCGCGCCGTGTCGCGAGCGCATTCTTTCAGACCGGCAAGATCGATCTGGACTGGCCGGAGCTCCCGTCACCCAATCCGGTCACGCTCGATAACAATTCCACTAAACTATTGTTTAACCTTATGCTTTTTGGTGTAGAGGCGCTTCCGCGCGGGGGTACGCTGGCGGTCTCGTTGGTTCAAGGCGAGGCCTTCACCCGGCTCACGGTCAGGGCGGCCGGCGACCGGGTCGGGTTGGCCGATGCGTTCCAACGCGTGCTTGACCGGGGAGCGACGCCTGAGGATCTCGATGCTCGCACCGTTCAGGCTCATCTCGCCAACCGCTTGGCCGACGCGCTCGGCACCCAAATCGCCGTCGCCAGCACGGCGCGCCATGTCGAAATAATGGTGGATGCCCGACCGCTCCAATGATTTAAAGTGAGTCGTAAGTATTACTTCACGCGTTTTTAATTTATTTCGGCCATTTTCCCGTTACCGAGAGGGCGGTGCGACGTTCAAGCCGGGCCGCCATTCTCCAGCCGAATCGCGCATGATCGACGAGGTGGCGGGCATGGACGAGCTGCTAACCGAATTCCTTACCGAGGCCAGCGAGAACCTCGGGGTTCTTGACGTCGAGCTGGTCAAGCTCGAGCAGAACCCGGACAATCCACAGCTTCTGGACAACATCTTCCGGCTGGTCCACACCGTCAAGGGAATGTGCGGTTTTCTCGATCTTCCGCGGCTCGAGCGGGTTGCCCACGCGCCCGAAAACGTGCTTGGCAAGATTCGCGACGGCGAAATCGAGGTCACGCCGGATGCCGTCACCCTCATCCTCCAGGCCATCGATTGCATCAAGGAGCTCCTTGCCCATCTCGAGGAAACCGAAGCCGAGGCCGAGGGTGATGATTCGGAACTGATCACGCGGCTCAATGCCATGGCGGCCGCGACCGGGGTCGCCCCCAGTGCGGAATCGGTCGCCGACACGGTGGAGCAGCCCTCCAACGGTGGTGCCGGTCCGCAAGACTCGCCCATCGATAGCGGCGAGGATTCGGTGGACGAGCTGGAAGCGGCGTTTTTGGCCGCGCCCGGACCCGAGCAGCTGGCCAAAGCAGAGGCCGGCTCCGACACGACCCCGCCCGCCACGTCGGAGAGTGGCGATGCGGCGTCCGGCAAGGCGGACGACAAGGCCGCTGGGCCCGACAAGGCTTCGGTCGCCAATCAAACGATCCGCGTCAGCGTCGACAATCTCGAGAACCTGATGACGATGGTGAGCGAGCTGGTCCTGACCCGCAACCAGCTCATGCAGATGGTTCGCGGGCTCAACGACAGCGAATTCAACGTGCCGCTGCAGCGCCTCAGTCACGTCACCACCGATCTCCAGGAAGGCGTGATGAAGACGCGCATGCAGCCGATCGGCAACGCGTGGGCGACGCTGCCGCGCATCGTGCGCGATATCAGCCACGAGCTCAGCAAGAAGGTCGAATTGCAGTTGCGCGGGGAGGACACCGAGCTCGACCGCCAGGTGCTCGAGCTGATCAAGGATCCGCTCACCCACATGGTGCGCAACTCGGTCGATCACGGCCTCGAAGGCCCCAAAGAGCGGATCGACGCAGGTAAGCCGGAGACCGGCCAGATTACCTTGAACGCCTTTACATGAAGGCGGCCACATCATCATCGAAGTCAGCGACGACGGCCGCGGTCTGCCGGTCGACAAGATCGGCGCCAAAGCGGTCGCCAAAGGCTTGGCGAGCGAGGGCGAGCTGGCCGGGATGTCGGATCAGCAAATCCTGCAGTTCATTTTCCGCCCCGGCTTTTCGACCGCCGCCAAGGTCACGAACGTATCGGGGCGCGGCGTGGGCCTGGACGTGGTCCGCACCAATATAGAGAAAATCGGCGGCACGGTGGAGCTCAAGTCGCAGGAAGGCAAGTTCACCGCCTTTACGATCAAGATCCCGCTCACACTAGCCATCGTCTCGGCCCTGATCGTCGCTTGCGACGAGCAGCGTTTCGCTATCCCCCAGCTCAACGTGGTCGAACTGGTCAGCATCGGCGAGGACAGCGATCACACGATCGAAACCATCAACGAGACGCCGGTCCTGCGGCTGCGTGAACGGCTTCCACCACTGGTGAGCCTGCGCCAGATTCTCGGTTTGCCGGCAGTCCAGAGCGAGTCGGCGCGTGCGCGCGATGCGTTCGTCGTCGAGAGCCAGGTCGGCACCTACATTCTTGGCATCGTCGTCGATCAGGTGTTCGATACCGAGGAGATCGTCGTCAAGCCGACGGCGCCCGTCCTGCGTCACGTCGACATCTATTCGGGCAACACCATCCTCGGCGATGGCAGCGTCATCATGATCCTCGACACCAACGGCATCGCCGCCAGGTGCGATTCCGCCCGGGCCGAAACAGAGACCGACAAGAGCGCCGAACAGCAGCGCGATGGCGCGGAGGAGGATCGGGTTGCGCTGTTGATTTTCCGCGCCGGCGACACCGAACCCAAGGCGGTGCCACTCGCGCTCATCGAGCGCCTCGAGGAAATCCCGGTCGAGGACATCGAGTTCGCCGACGGCGCCATGGTGGTGCAATATCGCGGCCGCCTGATGCCCCTGGTCAAGCTCGACGAAAACTGCGCCATGGGGGACGCCGGGCGTCAGCCGGTGCTCGTTCTCAGCGACGATGAACGAAGCATGGGCCTGGTGGTCGATGACATCGTCGACATCGTCGAAGAACGCCTGGACGTCGAGCTCGCCGCCAAGCGCGAGGGCCGGATCGGCACGGCGGTGGTGAGCGGTGAGGCCACGGCGGTCATCGACGTCAGCGGCTACCTGACCCTGGCGTTCGGGGATTGGTTTAAGGCGGGCAACGAGTCGGCGCTTCACGATCTCGGCGGGACCAAGCGGGTATTGCTGATCGATGACAGCCCCTTCTTCCGCAACCTTCTGGCGCCGATTCTGAGCAGCGCGGGATACGATGTGACGACCGCCGCGGACTCCGGCTCGGCGCTTCAGTTGCGCGAGGGTGGCGAGGCCTTCGACATCATCGTCAGCGATATCGAAATGCCCGGCATGGACGGGTTCCAGTTCGCCGAAGAGGTGCGCAACGACGAGCGCTGGCAGACCACGCCGATCGTTGCCCTATCGTCGCATACCAGTGCGGCGGACCTGAGCCGCGGGCGCGACGTCGGTTTCACCGACTATGTCGCCAAGTTCGGTCGCGACGCGCTCCTCAACTCATTGACTCAAACCCTGCATTCGAATGGAGGACGGGATGGGCAATCCCTCGGAGTCTGATACCGCCAAGGTCGGGGGCAACGGGGCCGCCCCGGTCGACGGCGATGGCGAGCAATTTATCACCGTCACGATCGCCGATCAGCTGTTCGGCATCCCCGCCAGCGTCGTTCACGATGTGCTGGCGCCGCAGCAGCTGACGCCGATTCCGCTGGCGCCCAAGGAGGTGGCCGGCTCCCTCAACCTGCGTGGCCGCATCGTCACCGTCATCAACGTCCGCCTCGGCCTCGGGCTCGAGGCGCGCGAGCAAAGCGATTCCATGTACGTCGCCGTCGAGCACAAGGGCGAGCTCTACAGCTTAATGATCGATTCGGTGGGTGAGGTCCTGACCCTGCCGATGGACTCCTTTGAGCGCAACCCGGTGACCCTCGACCCGCGCTGGCGCGAAGTGTCGGGCGGTATCTATCGGCTCGACAATCAGCTTCTTGTCGTGCTCGACGTCGGAGTGCTGCTCGGCTTCAGTGTCAGGACAGCGGCCTGAATGGACATGCCGGCTGCGAACGACACCTGCGGACGTGATTCCGAAAGTCCGAGCCGGAGTTTGAGCCTATGAAATCGTGTCTCATCGTTGACGATTCCAATGTCATCAGGATGATCGTCCGGAAGATCATCGAGAATCTCGACTTTGCGGTCGAGGAGGCCGAAGACGGGCAGCAGGCCTTTGAGGCCTGCCAACGTGAGATGCCCGACGTGATTCTGCTCGACTGGAACATGCCGGTGCTCAACGGCATCGACTTCCTGCGCAAGCTGCGCGACACCGAGGGTGGCGATGTCCCCGTCGTCGTATTTTGCACCACGGAAAATGACGTTGCGCACATTCGCGAGGCGATGGAAGCCGGGGCGAATGAGTACATCATGAAGCCGTTCGACGACAGCATCCTGGAGGCCAAGCTCGCCGAGGTGGGGATGTGTTGATAGCGGTTGCGTTCGTCGCGTGATTTAGCTCTTGTCGTTGTCTCATCCTGAATCCGCGGCGGCGCGGGCCCCCATGAGCATGCCCTACCGCGTGATGGTGGTCGATGATTCGGCCGTCATCCGCGGCTTCGTTACCCGCTGGCTCGAGGAAGACCCCGCCATCCAGGTCGTGTCATCGGCAGCCGATGGGGCGCTTGCCCTGCGGGCCCTCCAGAAGGCATCGGTTGAGGTGATCGTGCTCGACATCGAGATGCCTGAGCTCGACGGCATGAGCGCGCTGCCGCTACTCCTCGAGGCCGACCCCAATCTTCAGGTGATCATGGCTTCGACCCTGACCCTGCGAAACGCGACCGTCAGCCTGAAGGCGCTCGCCATGGGCGCGGCCGATTACATAGCCAAGCCGACGACCACCAGGGACCCGGAGCTCGCTGCGAGCTACCGCCGCGAGCTGGCCGAGAAGGTGAACGCGCTGGGCGCCGCCCGCCGCAGCAGGCTGCGCGAGGCGCTGCCCGGTGTAGAGGGGTCCAAGCGGCTGGTCCCAGCCAAGCCGGACCAGGCATCCGCCGCCCAGTCGTTTTCGCTTCGTCCCCTCTCACCCGTCCCAACCAAGGCGATCGCCATCGGCTCCTCGACCGGAGGGCCGCGCGCGCTTCTCGACCTGTTCGGCCGGTTCGGGAAAGGCATCGCGCTGCCCATTTTCATCACCCAGCACATGCCGCCGACATTCACCACGATCCTGGCCGAGCACATCGGGCAGACGGGGCGGATCACGTGCGTCGAAGCCGGGGACGGGGACCCCGTCGCGGACGGCCAAGTGTATTTGGCGCCGGGTGGTTATCACATGACGGTCAGGGCCGGGGCGCAAGGATCCGTCATCCGGCTCACTCAGGATCCGCCCGAGAATTTCTGCCGCCCGTCGGTGGACACCATGTATCGCAGTCTCGTCCAAACCTATCGCGGCGGTGTGCTCGCCGTGATGCTCACGGGCATGGGCGCCGACGGTCTGCAGGGCGCGCGCGCCATTGTCGAGGCCGGCGGCAACATCGTCGCCCAGGACGAGGCCACCAGCGTCGTCTGGGGCATGCCCGGCGCCGTGGCTACCGACGGGCTGTGCGCTGCCGTGCTGCCACTGCCTCAGATCGGCGTGTGGATCGCCCGTTGCCTGGCACGGGACGTGTCATGACCCCCGAGGATTTCGGCCTATTGCGGGACCTCCTCAAGGAGCGGTCCGGCCTCGTGGTGACGCCGGAGAAGATGTACCTGTTGGAAAGCCGCTTGACGCCGCTCGCGCGCGATCGGGGCATGGCCAACCTCGACGATCTCGTCGTGGAGATTCGCCATCGCAGGGAAGAGATTCTTTTGCGCGATGTGACCGAGGCGATGACGACGAATGAATCGTTATTCTTCCGCGACAAGACGCCGTTCGATCATCTGCGCGCAACCGTCCTGCCGGAACTTCTTGAGGCCCGCCATGAGCGGAAGGTGCTCCGCATCTGGTGCGCGGCGTGCTCGACCGGGCAGGAGCCCTATTCGGTCGCGATTGTCCTAAAGGAAAACGCCCAAGCCTACGCGGGTTGGCGCACCGAAATCATCGGCACCGATATCTCGCCCCCGGTCCTCGAGAAGGCAAAGGTCGGGCTCTACTCTCAGTTTGAGGTCCAGCGCGGTCTGCCGGTTCAGATGCTGGTGAAATACTTCTCCCAGGTTGATGAGATGTGGCAGGTCGCCAGCGAGATCCGCGCCATGGTGAATTATCGCGAAAGTAATCTGCTCGGGGACTTGAGCGGAATGGGGAAGTTCGACGTTATCTTTTGCCGCAACGTACTCATCTATTTCGACTTCGACACGAAGACCAAGGTTCTCGACAAATTGAGCGGTCACCTGGTGCGGGACGGCTCGCTCTTTCTCGGCGGCGCGGAGACCGTACTCGGGATTTCCGAAAAACCCGGCCGCGCCAAGGCATGCGCGGCGTATACAGCCTCACCGCCTGAGCCCACCCCTCCAGCTTCGAAAAAAAAGGGTCACCGCCATCGAGTGACCCCATTTCCAAAGATTGGTGCCCGAGCGTACGGCACGGGTCCGTCCTCGGCGTTGCTAGGCGCTCGCTTCGGAGGCCTCCAAATCGGCCCGGGTCTCGGAGCCGGCTGGGTCGCGGAGCAAATAGCCGCGCCCCCACACCGTCTCGATGTAGCTATCGCCGCCGGTAGCGGAGGTCAGCTTCTTGCGCAACTTGCAGACGAAGACGTCGATGATCTTGAGCTCGGGCTCATCCATCCCGCCGTAGAGATGGTTGAGGAACATCTCCTTGGTCAGGGTGGTGCCCTTGCGCAGGCTGAGAAGCTCGAGGATGCCGTATTCCTTGCCGGTAAGATGAATCGGTTGGCCGCTGACCTCGACCGATTTGGTGTCGAGATTCACTTCGAGCTTGCCGGTGGAGATGACCGAATCGGCTTGCCCGCGGGAACGCCGGACGATGGCGTGGATGCGGGCCACGAGCTCGCCCTTGTCGAACGGCTTGGTGAGATAGTCGTCGGCGCCGAACACCAGGCCCTGCACCTTGTCATTGACTTCGGCCAGGCCGGACAGGATTGAGATCGGCGTTTCGACTTTCGATAACCGAAGCTTCTTGAGGACCTCGTAGCCGTGCATATCGGGCAAATTGAGGTCGAGCACGATAATGTCGTAATCGTAAGGCTTACCTAGATCGAGACCTTCTGTCTGACGTCAGCGCCTTTGGGACAAATTGAGGTAATTGCATACCGGAGGATTTCTGGCTCATCGTAGTGACCGAAGGGAACGAAGATGAGACAGAAATCAATGAGCAAGAACGACCCGGCGGATGGAACGGTTCGGGATATTCGCCGCAAGACACGCAAGCAGTATACGGCTGAGGAGAAGACCCGGATCGTGGTGTCGGGCCTGCGCGGCGAGGAGAGCATCGCCGCCTTGTGCCGCCGCGAGGGCATCGCCGAGGGTCTGTATTACAGCTGGTCGAAAGAGTTTTTGGAAGCGGGCAAGAAGCGGCTCGCCGGCGACACCGGGCGCCAAGCGACCTCGGGCGAGGTTAAAGGCCTGCGCCAGGAGATGCGCGACTTGAAGGAGTTGGTCGCCGAACTTTCGCTGGAGAACCGGCTTCTCAAAAAAAACATGATCGGGCATGGGGGAGACGAGGAATGAGGTATCCCGCATCCGAGAAGCTGGAGATCATCCGCCTGGTCGAGCAGTCCCACCTGGGCGTCGGGTCCACTTTGGACAAGCTGGGCATTCCGAAGACCACCTTTTATCGCTGGTACGATCGCTTTCTGGCCTTTGGCGACGCCGGTCTTGAGGATCGCAACAGCAGCCCAGGCCGGGTGTGGAACCGGATCCCGGATGATGTCCGGGGGCAGATCATCGATCTTGCCCTGGAGGAGACGCAACTGTCGCCCCGGGAACTGGCCGTCAGGTTTACGGACACCAGGGGCTACTTTGTCTCGGAAGCCTCGGTTTACCGGCTTCTCAAGGCCCACGACCTGATCACCAGCCCCGCTTTCGTGGTCATCAAGGCAGCCGATGAGTTCCGCGACAAGACCACGGCGCCGAACCAGCTGTGGCAGACCGACTTCACCTATCTCAAGGTCATCGGCTGGGGCTGGTTTTACCTGTCGACCATCCTGGACGACTATTCCCGCTACATCATTGCTTGGAAGCTCTGCACCAACATGACGGCGGACGATGTGACGGCAACACTGAAGTTGGCGCTAGAAGCCTCAGGCTGCAATCGCGCCAATGTCGTCCACAAGCCGAAGCTGCTCAGCGACAACGGCTCGTCCTATATCTCCGGCGATCTGGCTGAATGGCTCGAGGACCACGGTATGGATCACGTTCGGGGCGCACCGTATCACCCGCAAACCCAGGGCAAGATCGAGCGCTGGCATCAAACGCTGAAGAACCGGATCCTGCTTGAAAATTATTATCTACCCGGCGATCTCGAAAACCAGATCAGCGCCTTCGTCGATCACTACAACAACCAACGCTACCACGAGAGCATCGGCAACGTAACTCCAGCCGACGCCTACTTTGGACGCCACACCGCCATCATCGAAAAGAGAAAAAAAGATCAAAAAACTGACCACCCAAAACCGCCGCTTGAACCATCAAAGCCAAGCGGCTTAACATCAAACAAAGATGAGCCAGATCCTCCCTATGAAACACGCTCAACAGTCCCATTTGTTTTGATGACGGACACGAGACCTTCCTCCCGCAGGTCGGTCGTGTAGACGTTGAAACCTTCGGAGGACAGCATCAATTCGATGCTTTTTGCTGTTGCCGGGTCGTCTTCGACGAGAAGGACACGCATATTAGCCCCACTGTTTTGGATCGGGCGGATCGCCCGCTCTTAGCAGCCCGTTGATTAAGTGGCTTTTTCCGGCTCTCACTCCCAGATGAGGAATGCGGCGGCGAAAGCCGTCTGGCCGCTTTGCGAGCCCCCCCGTGCCACCAGCATGGCCCCGGTGGGCGTGAGCAGAACGAAAATACCGCCATATCCGCCCGCCACGGCCTCCCGCGGGGTGCCGGCGCCGATGAGCTGGCGCATCAGTAACGATAGATTGTGGCCGGCGACGTGGAGCAGGTATCGCTTGTGCACATTCTCTCGCCCGCGCAGCCAGGTTCGTCGCATGCCGCCACGATCGAGGTTGTGGGCAAAGCAGCGCTCGACGATCTCGGCGCGCAGCTTGAAGGCCTCGCGGGCGACCCCGGACTTGAGCCGCGCACGGTTATTGGTGACCGCGCGCCGCGCCGCCTCATCACCGTGCCAGCGCGAAAAGCCGGTCTGCTTGGGCGCCGCGATCCGGGTCTTCCAGGGACTGTCGTTCAGAGCCCTCAAGACCGCCCGTGAGTGATAACCTTTGTCGGCGACGCATTCGGCCGGGTCCTCCGATGTCGGTGCCGCATCCACCGCCTCGAGGTTTGCCTCGGCCTTCGCCAGGGTCTTGGAAAGCGTCGTGGTGTCGCCCCTCATCGGCCGGGTGCAGCTCGGCCGCCACCACCGCGCCGGTGTCCAGATCCACCGCGTGCTCGGGCTTGTAGGCCAGATGCGTCGTGCCGTCCTTCATCTTGGTGATCTTGGCCTCGGGGTCGCTCTTCGAAACCCAATCCGTGTTGGAAAGCTTCTTGCCCTTGCGCTTCCGGTCCAGACGCGCCAGGTCCTCGGCCGTGGGTGTCTCGACCCCGCTTTCCCGGGCCAGGCGCTCCAGCATCTCCCGGTAGCCTTCGCCGTTGTCGCGCCGCACGATGTTCCGCAGCGCCGCGTTGGCCTCCATGGTCGAGGCATCGACGCCGATGCGCTCGCCCTTGATCAGCCCCGCCTCGGCGATCAGCACCAGAACCCAGTCGAAGACCGCCGCGTGGACTTCATGGGGCAGGCGCGTGCGGCTCCGTGACAGCCAGGAATGGTCCGGTACCCGATCACGGCTCCCCAGTCGCAGGAACGCCCGCAGCGAAAGCGAGTCCGAGCAGCGCCACTCCAGACCGCGCTCGCTGTCGATGCCCTCAAAGTAGCCCACCAGGTGCATCCGGAAATAGCGCCCGGGCGGCACCGAGGGCGCGCCCATCCGGACCGCGTAATAAGGCCGGCAGCTCGCCTCGGCAAAGGCGTCGAAGCCGCCCTCGATCAGCACCGACTGCAAGCGGTCATAAAACACATGACCCGGAGAGCGCGGCATCTCCGACCAGCTCACCATCAGGTCCCCCTGACCATCCTTCTGCCGTCCCATCGCCATCGGCAAATCCCCCTGCAAATCAGGGAACCAGAGAATCAGACGGCGCCGACTTAATCAACGGGCTGTTAAGGCTCCCAGCCGCATCGAGGCGCGCCCCCGCGCGGCAAATGGATTGTGACTCAGAAAACGTTAACCAAACATTAATCAGTTACTCATAATACTCATTTAGGAATAAATTTTACCCTTCACAAGGCTGTGTAGGGAACGCACGTGAAAAACGTCGTCGCCGAACTGGAGCGAATCCCCGATTTTCATCGTTACGGGCGCGTGGCGGCGATTCAGGGACTACTCGTCGAAATCGCGGGCCTGCAGCATAACGTGAGCATTGGCTCGCGCTGCCGCCTACTGGTGCGTGGCGGCCGCCAAGTGATCGGCGAGGTCGTGGGATTCCGTACCGATCGTGCGCTCCTGATGCCGTTTGGCTCGCTCGAGGGCGTGGGTCTCGGCTGCAAGGCGATGATCGACGAACACGATCCTGTCGTCTACCCCCATGTATCCTGGCTGGGATGCGTTCTGAGCGCTTCGGCTGAGCCACTCGACCAATTGGGGCCACTGTCGCTCGGTGCCGATTCCTACCCCCTGCGCGCCTCACCGCCGCAGGCCAACTTGCGCCGCCGCGTTCGCGAAAAGATCGACCTCGGGGTGCGGTCGATCAACACCTTACATCACCACCTGCCGGGGCCAGCGCTTGGGGATCTTCTCCGGCTCCGGTATCGGCAAATCGATCTTGCTCTCCATGATGGCGCGCTCTACGCGCTCGGACGTCACCATCATCGGCCTGGTGGGCGAGCGCGGCCGCGAGGTGCAGGAGTTCATCCAGGATCAGCTCGGGCCGGAAGGCATGAAGCGGAGCATCGTGGTGGTCGCGACGTCTGATGAATCGGCGTTGCTGCGACGCCAGGCGGCGTTTCTCACGCTCACTTTGGCCGAGTATTTCCGCGATCTCGGGCTCGACGTGTTGTGTTTGATCGACAGCATTACCCGGTTTGCCCAGGCGCAACGGGAAATCGGCCTCTCCAGCGGCGAGCCGCCGGCCAGCAAGGGCTACACGCCGACCGTCTTCGCCGAGTTACCCAAGCTTCTTGAGCGGGCGCTGCCCGGTATCGGCGAGGGCACCATCACCGGACTCTTCACCGTGCTCGTCGAGGGCGACGATCACAACGAGCCCATTTCCGATGCGGTCCGCGCCATCCTCGATGGTCATGTTGTGCTCGACCGCGCGATCGCCGAGCGGGGCCGCTATCCGCCGGTGAACATTTTGCGCAGCATTTCGCGCACCTTGCCGGACTGCAATACGCCCGATGAAAACGCCCTGGTCGACCGGGCCCGCCAGCTGATCGCCACCTTCGAGGACATGGCCGAGATGATCCGGCTTGGCGCCTACCGTCAGGGCTCGGATGCACGGGCCGACGAAGCGATTCGCCACCATGATGCACTCGAGGCCTTTCTCGCGCAGGACCGCTACGAATCGAGCACCCTCGAAAACGGCTACGCGGCGCTGACCGAGATCCTGAGTGTGGATTCGGAGCTTGCCGTGAGCGATGAGGAGGCGGCGCCATGAGGGGCATTGCAGCGCTCATTCGTCTCCACCGCTGGCAGCTCGAACAAAAGCGGCTGATTCTTGCCGAGCTCGAGCGGCTGCAAGCCAACCTCTTTCATCAAGCGGACCAGCTGGAAGAGGAAATCGGCCACGAGCAGAACATCGCCGCGCATTCCGAGGAGGCGCTGTTCGTCTACGCCGGCTACGCGCGAGCCGTCATCCTTCGGCGCGACACGCTCGCCGAGTCGATCGCTGACGTCGAGGGGCAAATCTCCGAGGCGCATCAGGCCGTCACCGAGGCGTTTCAGGAGGTCAAGCGGTACGAGATTGCCGACGAGCAGAACGAGGAGCGCCGCGCCGTTGAGGTCGCGCGCCGCGACCAGGCCGATCTCGACGAGATCGCCCTCAACATGTACCGCCAGAAGCAGGGCGAAGTGGAAATGCCCTAGACGGCTTGGCGCATGTTTCCTGCGGTGTGCGCCGCAGTCCGGCACATCAATTCAGCACCTTGCGCCGCGCGCCAGCAGGGCGGGATTGTCCCACTGTGGCTGGCGGTCCTCGACCATCACGCTCAGGCACGGACCGGCCCCCGACTGGCGCTCGAGCGACACACCGAGCCAGCGTGGCACCACCTCGTTGGCAACGTCGTCCAGGATGGTGGTCGCCAACTCCTCGATTCGCGCGCCGTCCGGGGCGCTCAGCTCACCGAGATAGTGCGCCCAGGCGGCTTCCTCGATAACCATACGATCGGGGACATAACGCAATACGACTTCAATGGCGTCGCGGCCCGCCATCGCGATCGTGAAACCGTGTAGACCGACGATATAGTCGATCTTCGCTCGTGCATTCGGGCGCGTGATCAAACGCTCGCGTCGCGACTGACTGCGCGCCGTCGAATTGTCCCAGATCGGAACGCTGGCATCGCCGGGTCTGCCATCGGGGAGCGCGGGCGTCTCAGGCGTCGAGCGCGTCATGGTTCACCTCGGGGCGCATCAGATCATCGAAGGGGGAGACAGGAAACTCGCCCGTTTGGAAGATGATGCTGCCGTTCATTTCGATCGCATCTTGGGCACCTGTGAAAATATCCGCGATCTCCTGGCGGTTGGCTTCGCTCAATGGAATTTTGCTGCGCACGATGAGATCGAAGCGTTGAGGCTGCACGAGACCATCCAGTTGCAGCTCGCCCATGTGGCTCAAGGTCAGATCGACGACGAAGCGAAGATCGCGGTCCTTCTCGCCTTCCTCATCCCGGCCCTCGGCGTAACGCGCGTACATGCGGACCTGGTGTAGTTCACGGCCATCCAAGAAGGGGAACAGCAGCGTGCGCCAATCACCCGGGCCGCGCTCATCGACGAGGCGCTTCATCTGGCCGAAATCATCAGCCAAGCGGTCAATCAGGTCGCGCCGCCCGGCACGCTCCAGCGTGCGCGTCATCTGATCGCCAAGCCAGGCGCGGGGAACCACTGCACCAATCGCGACGAAGAAGAACAGCATGGACGACGCCAGGCGTGTGTTGGGACCGGGAATGCGGCTGTCGAGGAAGCGCTGGGCCAAGCCTTTGTCCTGGGCGTCGGCGACCGTCACGATCTCCTCGAGCGCGGGCCATGCGCTGGCGAACGAAGCGAGCGCGCTTTGCAGTGGCGTCACCGGCGCGGGTCGAGCGCTCGAATCGGCGGGTTTGGCGGCCTGTACCACCGCGTCCAACTCGAGCCGCGTGCCGAGCGGCACGGCTGCAAGATTCTCTATCGCCAGGACGCCGATCTCGGTGCGCACAAGAAGGCGGCCGGTGCCGTCTTGTCCAACCACGGTCGCCGTAATCTGCCTCACGGGCCCGGCAGATGCAGCAGAGACGGCGGCCGCCGTCTCCGTGGCCGTGTGCGCTTGTGGCGGGGGCGCCGCCGGCACCGGGCCGGCCGGAGTATGCGGCGCCACTGCGGCGCCGCTGCCGGGGGCTCCGCTTGGCGCTGCGGGCTGCCCGTTGGCTTGGCCGGCCTGTACCGCACTTGCAGCAGCGGTGCTCGCGCCGGGAATGGGGCTGCGGGCAGCCGGAATTGTGTCTGCTGGTGGGGCGGCGGTGCTGTGGGTTGATCCCGCCGGTGCTGGCGGCACCTCGACGCCGGACGGTGCGACCGCACGCACGGTCAGGACCACGGTGTTATCGAGCGCGATCGCCGGCGGCGGTGGCGCGGCACCCGCCACCTGCGGCGCGGCTGGCGCGGCTTCGACCAAGGTACCGGTGATCTGGGTGCCGATCGGCAGAACCGCTGTGAGGGGCGGTGCCTTTGCCGGTGCCTCGCCCCGATGCACGACATCAAGGGTTAGCGCGGTGCCCACCACCGCGGTGGCTCGATCGAGGGCAACCAGGCCGAGCGGTGTCTCCAGGATGGTTTGGCCCGCCGCGGTCTTGCCGATCACGGTGGCCACGATGCGTGTTTGGTCGGGTGCGGTCGGCGCGCCGGCACGCGCCTCCGCGCCGCCGCTCCGTGCGTCGGGGGGTGGGCCCGAGCTTGTTTCGCCTCCCGTTGCGCCTTCAGGCGGCGGTGCCACGCTTTGGACGCGTTGGTCTGCCGGGCTTGGTGAGGACGGGGGCGCCGCACGCCCATCAGCTGAGGTGGTGAGAATCCGCGCTGCCTGGCCGGGCGCGGTATCGGGCGCCGGTAGGGTGGCGCGCGCTGTCGCTTCGCTTCCTTGTCTCGCGACCTGGGTCTCGGCTGCGGCGGCTCGCGCGGTGGACGCGGCGGTCCGGCCGGGCGGGGCCGGGGCGGCAGTCGTGGCTTCAGACGGCGCGGGCGGTGATTCGCTGCCCGGCGCGGGCACCGCGCGAGCCGCCGCCGGCGCCAGCTCGCTCGATCGTTGCGCCGGCGTATCATGCTCGGGCGCCGCAGGCTCGCCGCGGGGGCGCGGCGCTTCGACATGAACAATGCGCAAGACCACCTCGCTGCCGGGGCGCGGGCTGCGGTCTTCCGGTTGCGCCCCCTCGGCCGCTGCGGGCCGCTCCGGGGCCCGGATGATCTGTCCCCTCACCTCAGCCCCGGGTTCCACCTGAACGGTCCTGTGACCGGCGTCGGCGTGGGCGCCTTGCCGATGTGCGCCACCGACATCGGTCTACGTTCGCCTCACGGGCCGGCGTTGAGCCTTTTCGCCAGCGCCGCGACGTCGTCGTCGGCATCCGAGGTCGGGTGCCGTGTCAGCAACGCGGTCTGATGGCGTATCGCGTCCTTTACCTTGGCGTCCCGGCGAACAATACCGGCCAAGGACGGGACGATCTTGAGAAAGGCTTCGCAGGCCCTCCGCAGCTTCCCGTATGTGCGCCGGCCCTCGGGTTTGGAGGCGGCCATGTTGACGACAACCTGTAAATCGGCCCCTGGCTGGTGCATGGCGGTGAGCTTGATAAAGGCGTAGCCGTCGGTCAGAGACGTGGGCTCGTCGGTCACGACACAGAGGATCGGGCCGGTGGCCGCGGCGAAGGTGCGCACGCCCGTATCGATGCCGGCGCCGAGATCGGCGATCACGAGATCGTAGGCGCCCGCCAAGCTGAAGAGCTCGTGGCGCAAGTCGCAAAGCCGTGATTCCGACAGCCCCGTCAATGCACCTGACCCTGATTTACCCGGGATGATGTCGAACCCGCCATTATCAAACGAGGTGACGGCCTCGGCAAGCCTAACAGCCCGTTGATTAAGTGGCTTTTTCCGGCTCTCACTCCCAGATGAGGAATGCGGCGGCGAAAGCCGTCTGGCCGCTTTGCGAGCCCCCCCGTGCCACCAGCATGGCCCCGGTGGGCGTGAGCAGAACGAAAATACCGCCATATCCGCCCGCCACGGCCTCCCGCGGGGTGCCGGCGCCGATGAGCTGGCGCATCAGTAACGATAGATTGTGGCCGGCGACGTGGAGCAGGTATCGCTTGTGCACATTCTCTCGCCCGCGCAGCCAGGTTCGTCGCATGCCGCCACGATCGAGGTTGTGGGCAAAGCAGCGCTCGACGATCTCGGCGCGCAGCTTGAAGGCCTCGCGGGCGACCCCGGACTTGAGCCGCGCACGGTTATTGGTGACCGCGCGCCGCGCCGCCTCATCACCGTGCCAGCGCGAAAAGCCGGTCTGCTTGGGCGCCGCGATCCGGGTCTTCCAGGGACTGTCGTTCAGAGCCCTCAAGACCGCCCGTGAGTGATAACCTTTGTCGGCGACGCATTCGGCCGGGTCCTCCGATGTCGGTGCCGCATCCACCGCCTCGAGGTTTGCCTCGGCCTTCGCCAGGGTCTTGGAAAGCGTCGTGGTGTCGCCCTCATCGGCCGGGTGCAGCTCGGCCGCCACCACCGCGCCGGTGTCCAGATCCACCGCGTGCTCGGGCTTGTAGGCCAGATGCGTCGTGCCGTCCTTCATCTTGGTGATCTTGGCCTCGGGGTCGCTCTTCGAAACCCAATCCGTGTTGGAAAGCTTCTTGCCCTTGCGCTTCCGGTCCAGACGCGCCAGGTCCTCGGCCGTGGGTGTCTCGACGCCGCTTTCCCGGGCCAGGCGCTCCAGCATCTCCCGGTAGCCTTCGCCGTTGTCGCGCCGCACGATGTTCCGCAGCGCCGCGTTGGCCTCCATGGTCGAGGCATCGACGCCGATGCGCTCGCCCTTGATCAGCCCCGCCTCGGCGATCAGCACCAGAACCCAGTCGAAGACCGCCGCGTGGACTTCATGGGGCAGGCGCGTGCGGCTCCGTGACAGCCAGGAATGGTCCGGTACCCGATCACGGCTCCCCAGTCGCAGGAACGCCCGCAGCGAAAGCGAGTCCGAGCAGCGCCACTCCAGACCGCGCTCGCTGTCGATGCCCTCAAAGTAGCCCACCAGGTGCATCCGGAAATAGCGCCCGGGCGGCACCGAGGGCGCGCCCATCCGGGCCGCGTAATAAGGCCGGCAGCTCGCCTCGGCAAAGGCGTCGAAGCCGCCCTCGATCAGCACCGACTGCAAGCGGTCATAAAACACATGACCCGGAGAGCGCGGCATCTCCGACCAGCTCACCATCAGGTCCCCCTGACCATCCTTCTGCCGTCCCATCGCCATCGGCAAATCCCCCTGCAAATCAGGGAACCAGAGAATCAGACGGCGCCGACTTAATCAACGGGCTGCTAAGGTGGCCGGTGATGACGCTGCCCAGGTCCTTGTCCGGCATGAGGCCGAGCTGGATATCGACGTTGGCCAAGCCGATATCGCCATCGAAAAGCAGCACCCGCCGGCCCGTCTGCGCCAGGGCATGGCTGAGCGTGACCGCGAGCCACGTCTTGCCGACACCGCCCTTGCCCGAGGCGATCGTGATGACGTTGTAGCTCGGCGGTTGTGCGGCTGGATGGGCGAGGATGGTGGCTTCTGATGTCAACTGGCAACCCTTCCGGTTTCGGTTGCGGTTTCTGATTCCGCCGCGCCATCGAGCAGCAGGCGGGCGAGAGACACCGGATTGATCCGGATCAGTCCCTGGGAGATGAATGGCGTGATACTGGCGCCGGCGAAGCTGAGCTTGGCCGCCTCGATGGCGGTCACGATATTGCCGAGCCGGCGCGCCGCGTCGAGTTGGGTTGCGACCAAGCGGCGCGCCCCGAGCGAGGCGAACGTCCTGCCATCTCGCCGGTGTCGCGGGCATCGCGGCCGGCGGGCAGGACGGCCACCGGTTCGAACTCGCCGGAGTCGAGAAACCGCTTGAGATCCGCGATTTCGCCCCTGTTGAAGGGATTGGTTCCCGGCGTATCGATGAGAACGAGATCGCAGGTCCCCAAGGCCTCGATGGCGGCGGCGAGCTCCTCGGGCGAATCAGCCGTCTTGAGGGGCTGTTTCAGAATGTTGATGAATGCTGCAAGCTGATCGACCGCGCCGGCCCGAACCGTGTCGGTCGTCACCACGCCGACACGACGGCCGCCCAGCACGGCCTGGGCGGCCAGCTTGGCCGTGACCGCGGTTTTGCCGGCGCCGCACGGGCCCACCAGCATGATCGGGCGGTCCGAGGCCTCGCCCATCGGCGTGAACGTGTAGCTCGCATCGAACGCGGCCGCCAGCGCCAGGGCAGGATCGCCGATCGCGAAGGATTGCGCGGCCCCGGCAAGGTGCGCCGCGAGTTCCTCGGGCACGCCATGAAAGAGAAGCGCGCGCGTGATCGCATCGCGATGGTCCAGCTCCGGCGCCCGGTCGGGCAGGGGGTCGGCCTGCGGCGGCTCCTTGGCGGCGCTGCCCTGAACACCTCGCCCGCGTCGTCCGTGATAGGTCGAAACGATGATGGCGTCCGTGCCGAGGACCGCACGGACCTGCTGCATAGCCTCAGCGACCGTCGGGGCGGTGAACGTCTTGAGCCGCATCGCCTACGTACCCTTCAGATCTGCCCCAACGTACGAATCTTGGCCTTGGGATGAATTTCGTTCTGAGACATGACCACAGTGGCCGGGCGGAAGCGATCGATGATCGAGCGCACGTAGGGCCGGATGGCCGGGCTGGTCAGCAGAATTGGGCTTTCGCCATCGGTGATCAGGCGCTCATAGGTCTGGCGGACCGCGGTGATGAACTCCTGCAGCTTGCTCGGCGCCATCGAGAGCTGGCGATCGTCGCCCTGGCCGACGATCGATTCGGCGAACGTGTGCTCCCACTGGGGCGACAAGGTCACGAGCGGGATATAGCCGCCCGGCATGGTGTTGCTGCTGCTGATCTGGCGTGCTAGGCGCGCGCACGTGTTCGGTGATCATCGTGAGGTTCCGCGTGTAGCCCGCGGCCTCGGCGACGCCCTCGAGAATAGTGGGCAAATCGCGGATCGAGATGCGCTCGGCGAGGAGGTTCTGCAGGATGCGCTGGACCGCGCCCACGGAAATCTGGCTCGGCACCAGATCGGCGATCAGTTTCTGGTCCTCCTTGGGCAGGTCATCGAGCAGCTTCTGCGTCTCGGCGTAGGACAAGAGCTCGGCCATGTTGTCCTTGATCACCTCGGTCAGGTGCGTGGTGATCACGGTCGAGGGATCGACCACCGTATAGCCGCGGAACGAGGCTTCTTCGCGATGGGTCTCGCCGACCCACATGGCGGGTAGCCCGAAAGTCGGCTCCGTCGTCGGCTCGCCCGGCAAGGTGATCGCTTCACCGCGCGGGTCCATCACGAGCAGCATGCCGGGCCGGAGATCGCCGCCGCCCGCTTCCACCTCCTTGACCCGAATCAGGTAATTGTTGGCCGGCAGCTGCATGTTGTGTCCGTCATCAAAACAAATGGGACTGTTGAGCGTGTTTCATAGGGAGGATCTGGCTCATCTTTGTTTGATGTTAAGCCGCTTGGCTTTGATGGTTCAAGCGGCGGTTTTGGGGGGTCAGTTTTTTGATCTTTTTTTCTCTTTTCGATGATGGCGGTGTGGCGTCCAAAGTAGGCGTCGGCTGGAGTTACGTTGCCGATGCTCTCGTGGTAGCGTTGGTTGTTGTAGTGATCGACGAAGGCGCTGATCTGGTTTTCGAGATCGCCGGGTAGATAATAATTTTCAAGCAGGATCCGGTTCTTCAGCGTTTGATGCCAGCGCTCGATCTTGCCCTGGGTTTGCGGGTGATACGGTGCGCCCCGAACGTGATCCATACCGTGGTCCTCGAGCCATTCAGCCAGATCGCCGGAGATATAGGACGAGCCGTTGTCGCTGAGCAGCTTCGGCTTGTGGACGACATTGGCGCGATTGCAGCCTGAGGCTTCTAGCGCCAACTTCAGTGTTGCCGTCACATCGTCCGCCGTCATGTTGGTGCAGAGCTTCCAAGCAATGATGTAGCGGGAATAGTCGTCCAGGATGGTCGACAGGTAAAACCAGCCCCAGCCGATGACCTTGAGATAGGTGAAGTCGGTCTGCCACAGCTGGTTCGGCGCCGTGGTCTTGTCGCGGAACTCATCGGCTGCCTTGATGACCACGAAAGCGGGGCTTGTGATCAGGTCGTGGGCCTTGAGAAGCCGGTAAACCGAGGCTTCCGAGACAAAGTAGCCCCTGGTGTCCGTAAACCTGACGGCCAGTTCCCGGGGCGACAGTTGCGTCTCCTCCAGGGCAAGATCGATGATCTGCCCCCGGACATCATCCGGGATCCGGTTCCACACCCGGCCTGGGCTGCTGTTGCGATCCTCAAGACCGGCGTCGCCAAAGGCCAGAAAGCGATCGTACCAGCGATAAAAGGTGGTCTTCGGAATGCCCAGCTTGTCCAAAGTGGACCCGACGCCCAGGTGGGACTGCTCGACCAGGCGGATGATCTCCAGCTTCTCGGATGCGGGATACCTCATTCCTCGTCTCCCCCATGCCCGATCATGTTTTTTTTGAGAAGCCGGTTCTCCAGCGAAAGTTCGGCGACCAACTCCTTCAAGTCGCGCATCTCCTGGCGCAGGCCTTTAACAGCCCGTTGATTAAGTCGGCGCCGTCTGATTCTCTGGTTCCCTGATTTGCAGGGGGATTTGCCGATGGCGATGGGACGGCAGAAGGATGGTCAGGGGGACCTGATGGTGAGCTGGTCGGAGATGCCGCGCTCTCCGGGTCATGTGTTTTATGACCGCTTGCAGTCGGTGCTGATCGAGGGCGGCTTCGACGCCTTTGCCGAGGCGAGCTGCCGGCCTTATTACGCGGTCCGGATGGGCGCGCCCTCGGTGCCGCCCGGGCGCTATTTCCGGATGCACCTGGTGGGCTACTTTGAGGGCATCGACAGCGAGCGCGGTCTGGAGTGGCGCTGCTCGGACTCGCTTTCGCTGCGGGCGTTCCTGCGACTGGGGAGCCGTGATCGGGTACCGGACCATTCCTGGCTGTCACGGATCCGCACGCGCCTGCCCCATGAAGTCCACGCGGCGGTCTTCGACTGGGTTCTGGTGCTGATCGCCGAGGCGGGGCTGATCAAGGGCGAGCGCATCGGCGTCGATGCCTCGACCATGGAGGCCAACGCGGCGCTGCGGAACATCGTGCGGCGCGACAACGGCGAAGGCTACCGGGAGATGCTGGAGCGCCTGGCCCGGGAAAGCGGGGTCGAGACACCCACGGCCGAGGACCTGGCGCGTCTGGACCGGAAGCGCAAGGGCAAGAAGCTTTCCAACACGGATTGGGTTTCGAAGAGCGACCCCGAGGCCAAGATCACCAAGATGAAGGACGGCACGACGCATCTGGCCTACAAGCCCGAGCACGCGGTGGATCTGGACACCGGCGCGGTGGTGGCGGCCGAGCTGCACCCGGCCGATGAGGGCGACACCACGACGCTTTCCAAGACCCTGGCGAAGGCCGAGGCAAACCTCGAGGCGGTGGATGCGGCACCGACATCGGAGGACCCGGCCGAATGCGTCGCCGACAAAGGTTATCACTCACGGGCGGTCTTGAGGGCTCTGAACGACAGTCCCTGGAAGACCCGGATCGCGGCGCCCAAGCAGACCGGCTTTTCGCGCTGGCACGGTGATGAGGCGGCGCGGCGCGCGGTCACCAATAACCGTGCGCGGCTCAAGTCCGGGGTCGCCCGCGAGGCCTTCAAGCTGCGCGCCGAGATCGTCGAGCGCTGCTTTGCCCACAACCTCGATCGTGGCGGCATGCGACGAACCTGGCTGCGCGGGCGAGAGAATGTGCACAAGCGATACCTGCTCCACGTCGCCGGCCACAATCTATCGTTACTGATGCGCCAGCTCATCGGCGCCGGCACCCCGCGGGAGGCCGTGGCGGGCGGATATGGCGGTATTTTCGTTCTGCTCACGCCCACCGGGGCCATGCTGGTGGCACGGGGGGGCTCGCAAAGCGGCCAGACGGCTTTCGCCGCCGCATTCCTCATCTGGGAGTGAGAGCCGGAAAAAGCCACTTAATCAACGGGCTGTTAACCTCGCCCGAGGTCGCTTGGCGCCCGGTGTCGCCGGCGAGCCGCTTCTTGCCCGCTTCCAAAAACTCTTTCGACCAGCTGTAATACAGACCCTCGGCGATGCCCTCGCGGCGGCACAAGGCGGCGATGCTCTCCTCGCCGCGCAGGCCCGACACCACGATCCGGATCTTCTCCTCAGCCGTATACTGCTTGCGTGTCTTGCGGCGAATATCCCGAACCGTTCCATCCGCCGGGTCGTTCTTGCTCATTGATTTCTGTCTCATCTTCGTTCCCTTCGGTCACTACGATGAGACAGAAATCCTCCGGTATGCAATTACCTCAATTTGTCCCAAAGGCGCTGACGTCAGACAGCTCGATGACGGCACCACGTCCGAGCTTCAGCAACTGGCTGACCTCCATATCAGCTTTCCCCAGAACGGCCGACACCTGAACAGGGATGTCGTACACCGCCTCGAGATCCGTTGCCGTACGCGTAATCTCTGCCTCACCCTCATCGCCGGTCGCAAGCACCGGCGCCTCACTCTGCTCCGCCTCCTTGTCGCTTGAGAGGTCCTTGAGAGCGAGATCGGTACTCTCCGCGCTGGCCTCGCCGTTATCGGCGGCGTTCTCAACGCTGGTGTCCGTCGTTTCGACGTCACTATCGGCGGTATCGGACATTCTGGTCTCCTACTCCTAGGTATTCGACCGAGGTTCCCGATCTTCTGTCTCATCGTCGTCGGCGTCATCGGGCTCGGCTGATGGAGCCTCATCGCCGCCGTTCTCGATGTCGGTGTCCATTGTGGGGCCGGCGGTACCGGTGTCCGGAGGCGCGGGTTCGGCTTCGGTGACCGGGACCTCCTCGAAGGCACCTTGGCCGGACGCATCCTTTCCCCCCGTGTCGTGCGCCTCGCCGCGTTCAGAATCGCCAGCTACCGGCGGCGTGTCCGCGGCGGCCGTTTCGGCGTGCGCTGCTTGGTTATATTCCGCTTCAAAGCCGGTCGCGGCCGGAGGGATTTGATCCTCGGTAGCGCCCGACGGTGCGCTCGCCTCCGCCTCCGCCTCCGTCCTGTCGGGACTGGCGCTCGTATCCTCGGTCTCTGTCACTGGCAGAGCTTCGGGCATCACCTCGCCGCTGGCCGTGGCGGTGTCCTCATGCGCCGCCTCGCGGATGACGTCAGGGGTCGCACCATTGCCTTGCAGATACCGCGCAACAGCGGCGTCGACCGCCTGCTCCAATTGGGCGCTGTCGCGTTCCGCGCCACCGTCAGCCCACTCCACCCGGCAGTCGGAGCCCGTCAGGTCAGGATCGCCCAGAGCGACGATCTGGCCGCTGAACCCACTGCGGGCGGCCAGCGTGTTGGCATGTTGTGACAACTCTGCGACCAGGGTTTCGGCCACCCAGATCACGACGCGCGGCTCTGACGTTTGTTCGCTGAGCTCCCGCAAGCTTTCGCTGATCATCGCCTCGACTTCGACCAGCGGCTCCCGTTCGATCAGGGCGTTGGCCAGTTTCTTGGCGATCTGATAGCCCAGTTCGACGGTCTGCTTGTGGGCCTCCTGGCGCTGATCGTCGATCTGCGCCTGAATCTCGGCAAGTTTGCCGGCGATTTCTTCGAGCGCTTGCGCCGCGAGGCGTTGGGCTTCGCCTCGGGCCTGCTCGAGGCCGGCGGCGACACCCTCCTGATGGGCGCGGGACTTGGCGGTTTCGAGATCGGCCTCCGTATAGATGAAGTTGCTCCTCGGGTTGGGCCGACGCCACATCCTCTTCAGGCGGTGGCGCGTCCTTCTCGAAGACGGTGTCGAAAAGAAATTTCGTCGCTTCAGTCATCATTTTGTTATCGCGCGGTTCGCGTCCTAGTAAACCAGCTCGTCTTCGCTCTTGCCTTCGGAGATCACAATCTCTCCTTTGGCTGCCAGCTCCTTGGCGAGGGAGATCATTTCGGACTGGGCATCGTCGACGTCGCGGAGCCTGACCGGACCCATGGCCTCCATATCCTCACGCAATATTTTACCAGCTCGTTCGGACATATTGCTGAAGAAAAGATCACGCAAGGTCTCGGACGCGCCCTTGAGCGCTGTCGACAGAATCGGTTTTTCGACGATCCGCAACAACGTCTGCACGCTGGCCGGGTCGAGCTTGATCAGGTCCTCAAAGGTGAACATCAAGGCCTTGATCTTCTCCGCCGACTCGCGGTTGCGCTCTTCGAGGGCGGCGATCAATCGCGTTTCGGTGTTGCGGTCGAAGTTGTTGAAAATGTCGGCCATCATTTCATGGGCGTCGCGCCGCGTCGTGCGCGCGAGATTGCTCATGAACTCGGCCCGCAAGGTCTGCTCAACGCCGTCCAGCACCTCCTTGCGCACCGCCTCCATGGACAGCATGCGCGAGACCACCTCCATCGAGAAGTCGTCCGGAAACACGCTGATTACGCGGGCGGCGTGCTCGGCTTCAGCTTCGACAGCACGACGGCGACGGTCTGCGGATACTCGTTCCTGAGGTAGGCGGCGAGCAGTTCCTCGTTCACGTTGCCGAGCTTGTCCCAAAGCGTGCGCCCCGCGGGGCCGCGAATCTCCTCCATGATGATCGAGATCCGCTCGCGATCCAGGCCACCGGACGTAAGCGCGCGCTCGGCGCTTTCGTAACTTCCCATGAGAGAGCCGGTAGCCGAGATCTGCGAGGCGAACTCGACGAACACGCGCTCGACCATATCGGCGCTCATCATGCCGAGATTGGCCATGGCTTGTGAAAGTTCCTTGATCTCGTCATCGTCCATACGTCCGAACATCAGGGAAGAATGCTCTTCGTTCACGGTAAGCATAAGGATGGCGGCCTTTTGCGGGCCGCCGAGATCTTGCATGCCCTGCTGCATCGCCATCGTGGATCGGTCCCGCTAGCTTTCCTGATAGAGCCAGTTGCGAATGATCGACACCGCTTCGTCGGGGTGCTTGTCGATAATCTCGGCGATCTTCCTCACCGAGGAGGCTTTCACGCGGCCCTCGACCTGGGCCATGTCGATCATACTCTCTTCTTCGATCGGTTCAGGCGCCGCCGCGACCCCCGCCGGGCCTTCGATGGCCGGCGCGCCCACGGCGCCCAGCTCAGGCATCACCTTCTGGTCCAGCCAGCGCCTCCGGACCCGCGACCGTGAGCGCGCGGCCGACGATCGGGCGGAGGACAAGGAGGATGACGAGAATAGCGACAATGGCGAAGACGAGCATTTCGCCGATTTGGAAATAGTCGGCCTTGGTCATGCCCACAAAGGGTTCATCTTCGGGCGCGATTTCGGGCGCCTCGAAGATGGCGAACTGCATGTTGACGACCTCGACCTGATCGCCGCGAGCAGCGTCGAAGCCGACGGTCGAACGGACGAGCGTCGCCAATTGTTCGAGCTCCGCATCCGAGCGAGGTTCGTAGATCTGTTCGCCGTCCTCACCTGTGATGTACAGGCCATCGACCAACACCGCCACCGACAACCGCTCGACGATGCCGGACTCACGGATCTGGGTCGTGTTGGTCTTGGTGATCTCGAAATTGACGGTTTCCTCTGTCCGGGCATTGTTGGAGACACTGCGCGTCCCGCTCGTCTCCTGCGCCGCCGTGGCCTCCGGAAGGTTGACTCCGACCGAGACGGGGACCTGACCTTCAGTGTCGAGCGACGATGAGCTCTCTTCGATGGTCTGGGTGGAGCGTACGACCTGGCCGTCGGGATCGAACTCTTCGGAACTCACCGTCAGACGGTCGAAATCCATGTCCGCGCTCACTTCGGCGCGAACTTTGCCGAACCCCACCGTCTGCTCGAGAAGCTCCTCGATACTGCGCTTCAGCCGCTTCTCGTATCCCCTTTGAAACTCGGCCAGGGTTGAGGATGGGGCGCCCGATTCCTCGTCGGTGCCCCGGGCGAGGAGGTTGCCGCTGTCGTCGATGATCGAGATGTTGCTCGGCGAGAGCTGCGGCACGGCGGCGGCGACCAAATGCTGCAGCGCCGCCACTAGAGACTTGTCGGGCGGCGCGTTGCCGCGGGTCTTAAGAACGGTCGACGCGCTCGGTTCGCGGCGGTCCTCGGTGAACAGCTCACGGCGCGGCAGGACGAGGTGAACCCGCGCGGAGACGACGCGGTCGAGCGAACGGATGGTTCGGGCAAGCTCGCCCTCCAGCGCTCGCGCGAAATTGACGTTCTGGACGAAATTCGTGGTGCCCAGCGTGTCGCGGCGGTCGAAGATCTCGTAGCCGATGCTGCCGCCCGACGGCAATCCCTCTTCGGCCAGAGACATGCGGAGCCTGAGCACCTGGTTTTCAGGAACCAGGATCTGGCTGCAGTTGGTGCGGAGCTGATAGGGAATGCCCGCGGCTTCGAGTTCGCTCACGATGCGGCCGGAGTCTTGAATCTCGAGGTCGGCGTAAAGCATGGACATCGGCGCCTCGGTAATGCGCGCCGTGAAAAAGACGAAGAAGAGAATGAGGCCAATCCCGACGGCCGCGATGGCGATCAGACGGCCAACGCCCAGACCTTGAAGCAGCTGTCCGAATAAATTCACGGCGATGTCCCTCGCTCACCCCAGGCGCCGCCGACCGCACCCGACGACGCCGGATCATCGCGATCAACAACGATTTAATGGCCGCCGGTGGTGAATAACTCGTTAACAGGCGGCAAAACTTGCCTAGTCGTGTGGGAAGCGCGCTGGCGGGAGGAGGGGAAGTCCTCGTAAGGCCGAGTGGGCGGCTGGGGCGGGACGCCCGGCGCCGGGTACTTTATTCGGGGCGCGAGAGCGCGCGGTAGTCCTGGATACGCGTCGCCCTGAGGCCGCGCAGACCGTAATGATCAATGGCGCGCTGCCAGGACAGGAACTCCTCGACCGAGAGCCGGTAGCGAGCGCAGGCCTCGTCGAGGCTGAGCAGTCCGCCGCGCACGGCGGCCACGACTTCAGCCTTGCGCCGTATCACCCACCGCTTGGTTTCGGGCGGCGGCAAATCGCCGAGCGTCAAAGGGGTGCCGTCCGGTCCAATGATGCTGGGCGATAGCGAAGCGTGCGGTTCGGACATGCGGCAAACTCTCGATGCAAGCGTTGAGGGCGAAAGATAGGCGTGGCCTCTTAAGAAATGCCTAATCCGCCCAGTCTCCTGTCTCAAAGCGAGGCGGTACGGGCGGGTTTCCCCACCCGTACCGGAGATCGGTGGCTTAGAAGCTCACCCCCTTACCGCTTGATCCGCACGAGCTCGTCGAGCATCTCGTCAGCGGTGGTGATGATCTTGGCATCGGCGGAGAAGGTCCGCTGATTGATGATCATGTTGCTGAACTCCTCAGCGAGATCGACGTTGGAGGATTCAAGCGAGGCGCCCGCGACCAGGCCGGCGCCGCCCACCTTCGCCTCCTGCAGGGTGAAATTGCCGGAGGTGGTGGTGGAAATGAATGCGTTACCGGTCTTGGCTTCCAACCCGTTCGGGTTGGGGAAGGTGGCGAGTGGCAGCTTGTAGATGTCCTTCTTGATGCCGTTGTCGAAGCGGGCGGTGACTATGCCCTCATCATCGATGGTCACGTTGGACAACTCGCCGAACAGCGCCCCGTCGATGCTGGTCGAGATCAGATTCGACACTGCGCTGAACTGGTGCAGACCATCGGTATCGTTGTCGGTGCCGATATCGAGGTTGATCGAACTGTTGGCGACACCGAGCGAGGCCGCCCAGGTGATCGTGAGCGGGAAATTGCCCGCGACCGGCGTGATGGTGGCCCCGAGGCCATCGGTCAACGCCGTCGCACCCAAATCCCAAGTGCCGTCGGTGTTGAACGCCACCGTGCCGCTGGCGACCACTGCGTTGGCGGTATGGGCGGTCGCATCGGCTTCGGAGGCCGGCTCGATAAAGATCTCCATGCGCCACTGGTTGGAGGTCGTCGTCTTGACGAAGCCGAAGCTCATGGTCCGCGATCCGCCTTTGGAATCGAAGACCTCGATGCTACGGGTGAAATCCGACGTGACGGCGCCGCTGGCGATCTGGCCGAGCGTTGGCGCGGCGACCTGCGGCTCATCGGCATTCAGGTTGGCCTGAAAGCTGACGTTCTTGGTCGGTTCGGCGGTTCCCGTCAGGTTCTTCACGTTCACCGTTTCCGTCACCAGCAAATCGGTGCGGTTAGCCGGGATGGTTCCGGTCGAGCTAACCGGCCAGCCGCGCAGATAGAAGCCCGCGGTGTTGACCAGGTTGCCGTCCTTGTCGGTAGTGAACGATCCGGCGCGCGTGAAGAGGAACTCGCCGGAGGCCGACGTCGGATTGGCGATCTCGTTGACGACGAAGAAGCCATCGCCCGAGATCGCGAAGTCTGTGTCGGAGTTCGAGGCCGTCAGCAGACCCTGCTGATCGATGAGCGGCGAGGGGAAGGAGCGCACGCCGCCGGGCGAGTAGAACGTATTGGTGGCTGGCACCGGCACGAAGCTCGAGAAGCGGGCCGCGGTGCGCTTGTAGCCGATCGTGTTGAGGTTGACGATGTTGTCACTGATGATGCCCATGGCCTGCGAGGTGGCGTTCAGGCCGGCACCGCCGGTAAACAATGCGGCGGATAAACTCATTTTCGATCTCCTTTTGACCGCTCATGCCCCGTGGGAGGGGATGAGGTTGTTGCTGCCATCCGGGACGAGTGGCCCTCGCGCCGGTGGCCCTAACTCTGCACCTGCGGTACGCGAACCGCGGTGATGTTTGAAACGGGTACTGTCAACGTGCCGATGACGAACACGAGGATGCCGTTGACGTTGTCAAGTCCAGTGACCTTGCCAATGAGCGATGTCGTCACGCCGATTGAGGCCCCGTCACTATCCTTAGCGCCTACGGTGATGGTGTACTCTCCATCGGGCTGTGGGACGCCGAGATCGTCAAGGCCGTCCCATGTGAAGCTGTGTTCTCCAGCGCTGGTTTCTCCGGTTGCGGTGTGGACGGTCGTGCCCTGGGAATCGGTGACGGTGATCGTTACGTCCGTGGCCTCATCGTCCAGGACGTAAGACCATTCTGCCTTGCCGTCCGTCAGGTAGCTGGTGCTGCCCGGTGCCTCGACTTCCTTGCCGAGGTAACTGATGCGCGTAGCCGCATGGCTCAACTCTGTGAGCCCAATCAGGCTTTCGAGATTGTTGTTTGTCGCGATCGCTTGCTCGACCGCGGTGAACTGCACCAATTGACTGGTGAACTCGTTTGTGTCCAGCGGATCGAGCGGATCCTGGTTCTGGAGCTGCACGGTCAGCAGCGTGAGAAACGTGTCGAAGTTCTCCGCCAGGCTCGACGTGGCGAATGACGTCGAACTGCCGGATCCGGCCAGGAGGGGGTCGACTTCCATGACTCTTTGGTCCTCTTACACGCGAATATCAAGGGCGCGATCCGACACGATCGTCGCACCTTGTGTGGTTGTATCTGCCAGCTCGGCGTCGGCCTCATCGGCGGATCCGGAAGCGTCGGCCTCGGCCTCGGCGGTCTCATGCGTGCCGTCGCGTTGCTCGCCGCGCAGATTGAAGGTCAGGCTGTCGGAGTTCGTCTTGAGCCCGGCGTCCTGCAGCGCCTTCTCGAGAATGCGTGAATCGCGCTGCAGCATGTCGAGGGTGTCCTGTTTCTCGGCGGTGACCATGGCCTGAACGGGCCCGTCCGCCGCGATCTCGAGCTCGACATTCACGCGGCCGAGTTCAGCGGGGTGGAGGCGGAGGCTCACGCGATGGACGCCGTCTTGAACAGCGCGCGTGATGAGAATTGCGACCTGCGCGCCCGGCGTTGTCGGCACGGAGGCCCGGGATGCCTGCGTCGCGTGGGCGGCCGCCGATGCGCTGGTCGAGGATGCCGTCGTGCCGGCGGCGGTGAGCGCGCCGTCAAACAGGAGCGCATCCCCACTCAGCGGGATCGCCGCAGGCGCTTCGCCCGCCTGCGCGAAGATCACGTGGGAATGGGCGGCCGGTTCGACCGCAGCCGGCGTCAGCGTTGCTGAGACAGCCGGGGTGGTGGCGTTGCTCGCGCCGCCGACCGCGCCGGGCGTTACCCCGGCAGTGGCGCTCTTGACCGCGGCGGTTGACCGCTGTGCGGCATTTCCATTCGTGTTCTGTGCGCTTGCCGCGGGCGCCGGACGGGCGCTGGCGGCAAGCGATCCGGCCAAGACCAGTTGCTCGAGTGGAACATCAGCCCCCTGGGAAGCGCCGTTCGCCGAGGGCGCGCCGCTGGTCTGCGGGGCGTTGGGCGGAGGAGCGATCGGCTCGCCATCCGGGTCCACGACGCCCGCCGCCTGAGCGGTTAATGCGGCGACAGCGGCGGAGACTGGCAAGCTCGGCGTAGGATTGGCCGTCGAGGGGAGCGTACCGGCGACGCGGCCGCCAGCTGCCTCGCTCACGCCGTTGTTCGAGCCGGTTCGGCCGGTCGAGAGGGCCGTTTCGATGCCGGCGCCGGGGATCAGATTTGCGCTGAGGCCGGGTGGTGATTCGCCATTCACTGCGGGAAGGAGACCCGCACCAGGGGGCTGGCCCTGCGAGGCGGGTGGCAGCGCCCGGTCTTCACCGAAGATGGCGGCGGCCTGAGCCGCTGAGTCGCTCGCCCCCGGAGCGGGGTTTGGAACGGGCGCCGGGTTGACCGCGGCGAGCAGAATGCCGGCTTCGACGACCTCGGCGCTGGCAGTTTCGCTATCTCCCACCGCGATCTCGCTCGTCGGGCTGGGCGCGATCTCGGGGTCCGTCCCGTCTGAGGCGGTTCCGCCGTCAAGGGCCGTCGCGCCGGCGTTCGTGCCCTCACCCCGCGTGCCAGAGCCGCCGCCTGTGAAATCCTGCGGGTGCGAATCTGCGCCCGAATCGGGGGATGCGTCGTCGACCCTGGCCACGGCGTCCTTGAGCAGCGAGGCGAACACGCCAGGCGCGGGCTCGTCGTGGTCCTTGGTTTGCGGCGCGTCCTTGGCCGGCAGCCCGGTGATCTCAAATATGTCCATCTGGCGAACGAATTTGGGCGAGTTAATTGTTGGCTCTAAACAAGCAAGCGGCGGGCCAACCGCCCGCAACCGTGCAAGCCTTTGAAATTGTTGCAAAACGCCGGTCGGTGGGTGGTCCGACTACCCGGCCATAGCGGCCGGGCCGGGCAATTATTTCTGGCTCGGACCGCCACGCCCGGCCGCCCGCGCGAGCCGCGGAGCTGGCGACGGCCGCCGCTCTACGAGACCGCTGATTCCAGTCTGGCGATGCACGCCGGATCGTCGTTGCGGGGGCTGTTGACCCGCGTGCTCACAGGATGGGCGATCAACCCGGTGGTAGCGGATTGGAACAAATGAATGCCCCCTGTCTCGAGCCAGTACGCGCAGCGATCCTCCTCGACGATGACGGGCATGCGGTTGTGAATTGCGCTGAGGGCCTCGTTCGCCGCTGTCGTGATAATGGCAAAGGACTCGACGATGCCGCTCGCGTCGCCCTCCCAGCGCTCCCAAATGCCGGCGAACGCGAACAGGCTTTCGTCCTTGCGGCAGATTCGGTAGGGCTGCTTGGTCGTGCCCTCGCGCTTCCATTCATAGAACCCGTCTGCGGGGACCAAACAGCGACGAGACTTGAATGCGGCTCGAAAGGAAGGCTTGTCCGCGACGGTCTCGGCCCTGGCGTTGATCAACGGCCGGTCGGCGAAATCGGGGCCCTTGGCCCACGACGGCACCAAACCCCAGCGCAGCGCCTCGAGCCGCCAGGTCCGATCTTCGGCGAGGCGCACGACTTCAACGTCCTGGGTAGGCGAAATGTTGTAGCGGGGCTTCAGGTTCGGCGCAGGCTGGGACCTGTCCTGCTCTCCCACGAACGTGTTGAGGAACTCGTATATATCCTGCCAAGTCTTCTCGCGCGTGAATCGCCCGCACATCGATTCAAAGCCTCCGGTTCCGCCCCGTTAACCATGTTCGTTTACGTTAACCATTATTTAAGCATCACGCTCGTAAGTTACGCTCGCTAATCGACGGGCACAGTTGGGTCTCGCCAGTATGGGAGAGCTCGCTGGTCGAGGCGCTGTGAAGATTGCCCTATACTGAGGTTTATGAAGGACGCGAGGCACGATCCCATGAACACGATGGTCAACTTCGAGGCCGGCGCCGATGCCTTCGCCAGCGAGGACTACGCGAAGGCGATGGAAGAGTGGCAGAAGGCCGCCGATGCAGGCGATGCGGAGGCGCTTTACAATCTCGGCCTCATGCATGGCAACGGCCGGGGCGTGGAGCAGGACTTCAACACCGCCTACGGCTTCTTCGCCAAGGCGGCCGAGTGCAAGTCATACCGAAGCCGAGTACAGTCTCGGCGTTCTCTATCATGTCGGCTTCGGTGTCGAGGAGGACGCGGCCGAGGCCGCGTACTGGTACACCAAAGCGTCGGACAAGGGGCATGCGCAGGCCCTGTGTAATCTGGCGGGCCTCTATGAGATCGGCACGGGCGTCACGCGCGACTATTTGAAGGCCGTCGAGCTCTACGCCAAGTCCGCCGAGCAAGGTTATGTGGTTGCCATCTTCAATCTCGGTGTCATGTGCGAGAACGGAACCGGCATCGAGCAGGATTATGCCCACGCCGCCCGCTTCTATGAAGCGGCGGCCGAGGCGGGACTCGCGCCGGTGCAGTTCAGCCTCGGGGTCCTGCTGGCTCTGGGTCAGGGCGTCGATCCCAACCTCGACAAGGCCAAGGCGTGGTTCCGCCGGGCGGCGGACCAGGGCCATAAGGAGGCCGCCAAGAATCTCGAACGTCTCGAAACTGGCGAGGACGTCGTGAAGGACAACGGGGACAACGGGGACAACGAGTAGGCCGAGTAGGCCGAGCGTCATGGCTTCGCTATGCGGTAGCACGTCCCATCTTCGCTGATCGATCGCCGATCGCGCCTCTGCCTTAACAAAACGCCCGCCGGGCCACCCTCCGTCGGGCGTTGTTTCGTTCTGCCGCAGCCCCGCCATAGATCGATCATCCGGTCGTCCCGGAGCGATTCAACTGGCCCCATAGTTGCAGTGTCCGCCTTGGGAACGACACCACCCCGGGATTTGGACGATCGCTCGCATGGCGCCAAGAATTGAGCGATATCAAGAGCTTGTGCTGCACTCTCCGATCGAGGCTAGGGCGCGGACGCACGCCCAGGCGAAACGTTGCCGAACCGGCAACAAGTGCCTCCCGCGGCCGCAGCCCATGCGGTCTCCGGTAATTGTTGCCGAATCTCCGCTTCAGCCCTCTTCGCCAGGCGTCGCCTGAGAGGAAACGAGCATGGGTATCGAATCCATTCTCAGCACCTCGCTCACGGGCCTGAGCACCAGTCTGCGGGCGCTCAATACCACCTCGTCGAATGTCGCCAACGTCAATACACCCGGATTCGTTCGCCGTGTCGTTCAACAGGAAGCTCTTGTCCTCGCCGGACAGGTCGCCGGCGTCAAGATCGGCGAAGTGCGCCGTATCACCGACGAGTTCCTGACGAAGGAGCTGCGCCTCGCCTCGGCGGACGCCGGACGTTACGAGGCGATGACCATCATTCACGAGCGGCTGCAATCCTTCCTCGGCTCGCCCGACGAAAACATCACCGTACCCGGCCGCCTCGATGTCGCCTTCAACGCCTTCGCCGATCTGGTGCCGGAGCCCGATTCCACGGTCCGCCGGCTAACGCTGGTCGATGATCTGCAGGATTACGCCAACGAGGTCACGCGCATCGGCGATCATCTGCAGCTGCTGCGGCAGGAATCGGACCGCCGGATCGGCGAGGCCATCGACACCATCAATACGGCGCTTGAGAGCCTTGCCGAGCTCAACCCGCGCATCGCTCGGGACTTCGCGACCGGGGACGACCCGACGGCGCTCGAAGAGCAGCGCACCCAGGCGCTCGCCGATATCAGCGAGCTTATCGATATCCGAACGACGGATCTCGACAACGGGTTCCAGCAGGTGACGACCGAGACAGGATTCGTCCTGCTCGATTCGATCCGGCGCGAGCTGGTTTACACGCCGGAAGGGACGGTGACGCCCAACACGCACTTCAGCCAGATCACCGCCAACAGGGTCGATCCGGTGACCGGGCAAACGGCGACGACGGGTACGGTGTTCGATCCCGAAATCAACAGCGGCCAGTTGCGCGGGCTCATCGACATGCGCAACACCGTGCTGCCCAACATGGCGCTCGAGCTCGGCGAGTTGTCGGCCCGCGTCGTCGACGAGCTCAACCGGGTCCATAACGATAACTCGGCGGTTCCGGCCCCGGCCTCGCTCACCGGCCGCGCCTCGGGCCTGCTCGGCACCGATGCGCACGGCTTCACCGGCACCGCCACCTTCGTCGTGACGGATACGAGCAACCAGGTGACGCGCCGCATCGATATCGATTTCAGCGCCAATACGATCAACATCGACAGCGGCGGAGCCGCGGCGCTTAGCGGCGCCACGCTGGCCGACGTGGTCGGTGATATCAACACCGCGCTCGGCGCGGGGCGCACCTTCAGCTTAACAGCCCGTTGATTAAGTCGGCGCCGTCTGATTCTCTGGTTCCCTGATTTGCAGGGGGATTTGCCGATGGCGATGGGACGGCAGAAGGATGGTCAGGGGGACCTGATGGTGAGCTGGTCGGAGATGCCGCGCTCTCCGGGTCATGTGTTTTATGACCGCTTGCAGTCGGTGCTGATCGAGGGCGGCTTCGACGCCTTTGCCGAGGCGAGCTGCCGGCCTTATTACGCGGCCCGGATGGGCGCGCCCTCGGTGCCGCCCGGGCGCTATTTCCGGATGCACCTGGTGGGCTACTTTGAGGGCATCGACAGCGAGCGCGGTCTGGAGTGGCGCTGCTCGGACTCGCTTTCGCTGCGGGCGTTCCTGCGACTGGGGAGCCGTGATCGGGTACCGGACCATTCCTGGCTGTCACGGAGCCGCACGCGCCTGCCCCATGAAGTCCACGCGGCGGTCTTCGACTGGGTTCTGGTGCTGATCGCCGAGGCGGGGCTGATCAAGGGCGAGCGCATCGGCGTCGATGCCTCGACCATGGAGGCCAACGCGGCGCTGCGGAACATCGTGCGGCGCGACAACGGCGAAGGCTACCGGGAGATGCTGGAGCGCCTGGCCCGGGAAAGCGGCGTCGAGACACCCACGGCCGAGGACCTGGCGCGTCTGGACCGGAAGCGCAAGGGCAAGAAGCTTTCCAACACGGATTGGGTTTCGAAGAGCGACCCCGAGGCCAAGATCGCCAATATGAAGGACGGCACGACGCATCTGGCCTACAAGCCCGAGCACGCGGTGGATCTGGACACCGGCGCGGTGGTGGCGGCCGAGCTGCACCCGGCCGATGAGGGCGACACCACGACGCTTTCCAAGACCCTGGCGAAGGCCGAGGCAAACCTCGATGCGGTGGATGCGGCACCGACGTCGGAGGACCCGGCCGAATGCGTCGCCGACAAAGGTTATCACTCACGGGCGGTCTTGAGGGCTCTGAACGACAGTCCCTGGAAGACCCGGATCGCGGCGCCCAAGCAGACCGGCTTTTCGCGCTGGCACGGTGATGAGGCGGCGCGGCGCGCGGTCACCAATAACCGTGCGCGGCTCAAGTCCGGGGTCGCCCGCGAGGCCTTCAAGCTGCGCGCCGAGATCGTCGAGCGCTGCTTTGCCCACAACCTCGATCGTGGCGGCATGCGACGAACCTGGCTGCGCGGGCGAGAGAATGTGCACAAGCGATACCTGCTCCACGTCGCCGGCCACAATCTATCGTTACTGATGCGCCAGCTCATCGGCGCCGGCACCCCGCGGGAGGCCGTGGCGGGCGGATATGGCGGTATTTTCATTCTGCTCACGCCCACCGGGGCCATGCTGGTGGCACGGGGGGGCTCGCAAAGCGGCCAGACGGCTTTCGCCGCCGCATTCCTCATCTGGGAGTGAGAGCCGGAAAAAGCCACTTAATCAACGGGCTGTTAAGCAGCACCGGCGCGATCACCTTCTCGATCGCCAATACGGGTGAAGGCGTCGCCATCGTCCAGGGCACGACGGGAAGCGACCGGGGCGGACGCGGGTTCGCGCACTATTTCGGCATGAACGACCTCATGACTGCGACGGCCGAATCGCATTTCGACACCGGCTTCACGACCGCGAGCGCCCACGGCTTCGGCGCCACGGGCATCGTCCAGCTCGAGTTCCGCGGACCGAGCGGCGAGCTCGGCCAGAGCTTCAGCCTCGACTTCAGCTCATTCGCTGGCACCGCGTTCAGCGACGTGTTGAGCAGCCTGAACACGGGCTTCTCTGGCGTGGCAACGTTTTCGCTCGATTCCAACGGGGCGCTGGTGCTGACGCCGGCTTCGGATTTCGAGGACTACACCACCTTCATCGTCAGCGACGCCACCGACCGCAGCTCCACCGGCAAGACCTTCTCCGATCTATTCGGCCTCGGTGAGCGTTTTCTCATGAACGCGGCCCGCGGGGTCAAGGTCGTCGATGGCATCACCACCAACCCCGCGGTATTGGCGCTGGCCGACGTCGATCTCACCGCCGCCACCGGCGTGCCGGCGCTGACCCCGGGCGACAGCCGCGGCGCCATCGCGCTGCAGGACGTTGCCGAACTGTCGGTGAGCTTCGGCGCGGCCGGCGATATCGCTGCGATCTCGACCACGCTCACATCATTTGCCGGCACGGTGCTCTCGCAGATGGCAACCAAAGCAGCGACCGCCGAAAGCCTCGGTCGCGACCGCGAAGCGCTCAAGGATACCCTCGCCATCCGGGTGAGCGAAGTCTCCGGCGTCAATCTCGACGAGGAGCTTGCCAACATGATCTTGTTCCAGAACGCGTACACCGCTTCGGCCCGGCTGATCACCACCGCGCGGGAGCTTTTCGACACCCTGCTCGAGATCGCGGGCTAGGGATGAGACCGGCCAGGAGGGCAGTCCCATGACACGCATCGCCACCTTCGCCCAGAACCAGTTCCTGTTGCAGGATGTGCTTCGCAACGAACGCCGCCTCTTCGAGGATCAACAGCGCGTGGCCAGCGGCTTCAAGTCACCGGACTACAACGGTATCGCCCGCGATGTTGCCGCCCTTTGCGGCGCCAAGACGATCCAGAAGAAGACCGAAACCTTCATCGAGTCCAACATCGACCTGCGTCGCCGCCTCGAGATCTACGACATCGCGCTGCAGGGTCTCTTCGATTCGGCGGATCAGTTGCGCCAGGACCTCATCACCGGGGTCAACACCAGCTCGGGCATCGGGCTGCGCGACAAGATCAACGATCTCTACGACACCGTCGTCAATCTTCTCAATACGCGGGAGAACGGCCGCTACATCTTCTCCGGCACGCGCACCGACACGCCGGCCGTCAATGCGACGACGACAACGGCTCTCGCAGCGCTCGGCTCCGGCAATCACGCCCAGGCCTTCGACAACAACACCATCCAACAGCGCGCCAAGATCGACGAGAACCAGACCCTGACCTACGGCGTGCTTGCCGACGGTGCGGCGACCGAGCTTTTCGAATCCATCCAGCGCCTGGTGCTGTTCGACAACGGGACCAACAACTTCGGTTTCACGACGAGCGGTCCGTTCGCCAACGAGCTCACCGATGATCAGCGCGATTTCTTGATCCAGGAGCTTGCCCAAATCACCCAGGCTGTTGACGAAACAAACATCGCCGTCGCGGAAAACGGGGTGTATATGCGCAGCCTCGAAGACGCGCAGCAGCGTCACGAAGCCGATCGCATCTTCATCAGGGTCTTTATCGGCGACATCCAGGACGTGAACGCCGCGGAGGCCATCTCGCAACTCAACCTCGACCAACTGGCCCTCGACGCCTCGTTCCGCGTCTACGCCCAGCTCACCCGCCTTTCGCTGATCGACTTCATCTAGACCGGGCGGTTGGCTTGTCACCGGGCGGGGTGTAGCTTGGTCCGACAGGCTGAGGTTGATCCGCGGTTCGCATGACATCGAACGGTATCGACGTGGTGACCGGTGGCGCCGGTTTTATCGGTAGTCATCTCGTGGACCGACTTCTCGCGGAGGGCCGCAGCGTCCGGGTACTCGACAACTTCGCCTCCGGTGGCCGCCAAAACCTGGCGCAGCACGAGGGCAACGCGGCGTTCGACGTGCGACAACTCGATATCCGCGACGCCGCGGCGGTCCACGAGGCAATGACGGGTTCCGAGCGAGTCTTCCATCTCGCGGCGCTGGCCGACATCGTGCCTTCGATCCAGGCGCCGCGGGACTACTTCGATACCAACGTGGGTGGAACGTTCAACGTGCTGGAAGCCGCGCGCAACGCCCAGGCCCGGCGCTTCGTCTATATCGCATCGGGCTCGAGTTACGGTATTCCCGATGCCTATCCCACGCCCGAAATGGCGCCGATCCGACCGCAATATCCCTACGCCTTGACGAAATATCTCGGCGAGGAGATGGCGTTGCACTGGGCCGAGGTCTACGGCTTGCCCGTCGTGTCGCTGCGCTTCTTCAACGTCTATGGGCCGCGCTCACGCACCTCCGGCGCTTATGGCGCAGTGTTTGGCGTCTTTCTCGCCCAACTCCTGGCGGGTGAGCCCCTGACCATCGTCGGCGACGGCGAGCAGACCCGAGATTTCACGTTCGTCAGCGATGCGGTGGGCGCGATCATGGCGGCGGTCGGGAGCGAGGTTACAGGCGAGGCTTTTAACGTGGGCAGCGGCGAAACGGTCAGCGTGAATCGCCTTGTCGAGCTCCTCGGCGCGGAGACGACTGTGAACATTCCCAAGCGTCCCGGTGAGCCGGATTGCACGTTGGCCGATATTTCGCGCATTGGTGCCGCCCTCGGCTGGCAACCCCAGGTGGGGATCGAGGCGGGCGTGCGCCTCATGCTCGAGAACATCGAGTACTGGCGCGACGCGCCGGTCTGGACCAGCGAGACGATCGCCGAAGCCACCCAGGACTGGTTCAAGTATCTCGGCGACGATCGCGGCTGAATGCGCCGCGATCGCGCGGCGTCAATCTCCGATCAGCGGCACATCGAAGGAATCGGGAGCCAGTCCGGCCCGGTAGTTCTCCCACATGAACTCGAAGGCGCGTTCGAGATGGCGCGTATAACGCGGCGTGTCGAAAAGCGGTGAGGCGGGAACCGATTGCTCGATCCTGGCACGCAGCGCCGCCAATTTGGGTGCGCTTCGCGCCAGAGAGATCGCGCGGTCCTCGTAGTTCGCCAAGCTGTCCTGCACCAAGTCCGGCAGGCCTGCGGCGGTAAGGATGGTGGCGCCGAGGCGCGATGCCGGGGTCTTGCCGAGGACGGTCAGGACGGGCAGGCCGGCGGCGAGCGCATCCAGCGTCGTGACGCCGCCGCCGTGATAGAGCGTATCGAACGCCATATCGGCGAGGCGCAGGCGCGCAATATGGGCGGCGCGCGCCTTGTGAGGGGCGAAGACCAGGCGCTCGGGGTCGAGGCCCCGGTCCTGCGCCGCCCGTCGAAGGTTCTCTCGTGTCGCGGCGATCCAGTCGCCGAGCCACAGCACGCTGCCCGGGACCTTATTCATGATCCGCATCCAGGCGCTGAAGATGTCCGGCTCGAACTTGCACGGGTGATTGAAGTTCGCGAACACGATGGCCTCGTCGGGAAGGCCCGCGTCCCGCCGCGTCACCGCGCCCGCCGATACCCCGGTTGCCGGCGCGGTCATGAACGAGTGGGGCAGGTAGACGCGCGCCTCGGTGCCGTGGCGAGCGCACTCATCCGGCATATAGATGTGATCGGTGAGGAGGTAGTCGATGAAATCGGCGCCGGTGGTGATCGAGTAGCCGAGGCCGTGCACCTGCACCGGCGCCGGGCTGAGCGCGAGAGCAGAGAGGCAATTGATGGGCGTATGGCCGGCCACATCGAACAGGACGTCGATGCCGTCCGCGTGAATGCGCCGCGCGGCGCTCGCGGGAGAGATCCAGCCGACATCGGCGAAATGCTCGAATGCGCCGCGGTAGGCGCGGCTGAATTCGCTGCCGGTGTCCGGCGCCATCGAATAGCCGAAGATCTCGAAGCGGTTGCGGTCGTGATTCTCGACGATGGTTTTCAGAACCTCGGGCAGGCTGTGCCTGTGAGTGTAGGGCAGGAGGTAACCGATGCGCAGCCGCTCGCCCGTAGCCCCTGAATGGGTGAACCCGCATTCCGTGCGCTGCGCTGAGGTGCGCTCGACGATATCGGCCGCACTGGCGCGCGCGGCGGTGGCGATCGCTGCGTAGGACACCGGCAGCGCCTGAAGGTTGAAGATGCCGGCCCGACTGGTCTCGTCCGGCAGATCGCGGCTTTCGAGCCGGTCCACCAGGCGGGCGCGTAATTCGTCGTAGCTCTGCCAGTCGCAGAGCGAGAGCACGCCGTTGAGCAGAAGAGTCAGCGCTTCGGTGTGTTGCGGCGACAGGGCGAGCACCTGCTCGTAGAGAGGTACTGCCTGGTCGGGTCGCCACTGTTGCTCGTAGGTGGCGGCGAGCAACATGAGCCCGTCGATGTTATCGGGTTCCAACTCAAGACCCCGCTGATAACAAGCGTGCGCCGCCGCATTATCCAACTGTGCGGCGAAAACTCGGCCCAGGCTGAAATGCGCCGTTGACAGATCCGGATTGGTCGCGACGGCGGTGCGCGCCACACGTCGGGCTTCGTCAAAGTCCCCCATTTGGAGAAGCACGAGACTGAGGTTGTGAAGAGTCTGACCGTCGTGCGGTTCGATGGCCAGAGCGCGGCGGTGGTTGTCAGCGGCCTTAACAGCCCGTTGATTAAGTCGGCGCCGTCTGATTCTCTGGTTCCCTGATTTGCAGGGGGATTTGCCGATGGCGATGGGACGGCAGAAGGATGGTCAGGGGGACCTGATGGTGAGCTGGTCGGAGATGCCGCGCTCTCCGGGTCATGTGTTTTATGACCGCTTGCAGTCGGTGCTGATCGCGGGCGGCTTCGACGCCTTTGCCGAGGCGAGCTGCCGGCCTTATTACGCGGCCCGGATGGGCGCGCCCTCGGTGCCGCCCGGGCGCTATTTCCGGATGCACCTGGTGGGCTACTTTGAGGGCATCGACAGCGAGCGCGGTCTGGAGTGGCGCTGCTCGGACTCGCTTTCGCTGCGGGCGTTCCTGCGACTGGGGAGCCGTGATCGGGTACCGGACCATTCCTGGCTGTCACGGAGCCGCACGCGCCTGCCCCATGAAGTCCACGCGGCGGTCTTCGACTGGGTTCTGGTGCTGATCGCCGAGGCGGGGCTGATCAAGGGCGAGCGCATCGGCGTCGATGCCTCGACCATGGAGGCCAACGCGGCGCTGCGGAACATCGTGCGGCGCGACAACGGCGAAGGCTACCGGGAGATGCTGGAGCGCCTGGCCCGGGAAAGCGGGGTCGAGACACCCACGGCCGAGGACCTGGCGCGTCTGGACCGGAAGCGCAAGGGCAAGAAGCTTTCCAACACGGATTGGGTTTCGAAGAGCGACCCCGAGGCCAAGATCACCAAGATGAAGGACGGCACGACGCATCTGGCCTACAAGCCCGAGCACGCGGTGGATCTGGACACCGGCGCGGTGGTGGCGGCCGAGCTGCACCCGGCCGATGAGGGCGACACCACGACGCTTTCCAAGACCCTGGCGAAGGCCGAGGCAAACCTCGAGGCGGTGGATGCGGCACCGACATCGGAGGACCCGGCCGAATGCGTCGCCGGTTGTGTCTCGAAAGTGGTGGAAATTGGTTTTGGCGCCTCTCCGAGCGGGTTGAGTTTTGCGGCGGTCAGGCCGCGCGGTCAAGGGTTTCGTCGGCGATTAGCTGATCGAGGGTTTCCCATCCATCGACTTTGCGCATCTGGATTTGGCCGGAAGCGAGGAGCGCCCAGAGGAGCATCGGCACTGTTTCGGGACACGGCAGCACGGTCTGTGTTTTGATCCGGCGCTTGAACTCCTCGTTGAGACGCTCAATGGCGTTGGTCGTTCGGGCTGATTTCCATTGGCTCTTGGACAGGCGCGTGAAGGTAAAGAGCTTGTCGCCCGCTTCTGCGAGGCTGTCCGCGACGGCCCTGCATTTCAGCCGCCACTTGCGGACAAACGCCTTGCGGCGGGTTTCCACCTCGGAGGCAGTGTCGGCATAGATCATATCGCGGTAATCTTCGCTCAGCTCGTCATGCATGTGTTTGGGAGCATGACCCAGAAGGTTGCGGTGCTTGTGCACGGTGCAGCGTTGAACGGGAAGGTCATCGCCCCAAAGCGCCGACAGAGCCGCCTCCAGTCCCGGCGCGCCATCGACGATGACAAACCCGGGCCGTTTCAGTCCACGCGCATCAAGGTCGTCGAGGAACTGGCGCCACGCCGCCTGGCTTTCTCCGCCCATATTCCCGATCGAAAGCAAGACCTTCTGGCCATCCCGGCGCACCCCTATAGCCGCGAGAACCGAGATGTTGGTGGCCTTGCGGTCCAGTCGGGTCTTGATCACAGTGCCGTCAAGGATCAGCCGAACGATATCCTCATCCGCGAGGCCACGGCTGCACCAGGCGTCCCAATCGACCTTCACCTTGCGCCACGCCCGGCTCACAACGTCCTTGCTCACAGCACCCCGGAAGAGCCCGAACAGCGCGCGTTTCACCCGCCGCGTGTTGGTTCCGGACAGATACACCGAAGCGATCAGCGCCTCGGCCTTTCTGGTCAGCCGCTGGTAGCGCGGCAGCGCCCGCGAACGCCATTCCGACGCCCGACCGTCTTCCTCAACGATCCGCGCACGCGGCACGCTCACCCTCTCGGTCCCGAATGTCCCCGTCAGTTGCCGCTCCCGGTGCCCGTTCCGATACCCTTGCCGAAGCGCATCCTCTCGACCGTATCGGCAGCGCCCGAGAAACTGCGCAAGTTCCTCCTCAAAAACGGCCTCGATCGTGGATCTGATGTTCTCCCGCAGCCGGTCCTCGAGCGGATCATAGCCGGCGTCATTGGCCAGTAGCGAAAGCGCGGAAGTCTCGGTAGTGTTCTTCATGGCGTGATCTCCTTGGCGGTGCTAGCCGCCGGTTGGGTGGTTGTCTTGTCACCCGGAGATTACGCCATCCTCAAATTTCCACCACTTTCGAGACACAGCCGCGTCGCCGACAAAGGTTATCACTCACGGGCGGTCTTGAGGGCTCTGAACGACAGTCCCTGGAAGACCCGGATCGCGGCGCCCAAGCAGACCGGCTTTTCGCGCTGGCACGGTGATGAGGCGGCGCGGCGCGCGGTCACCAATAACCGTGCGCGGCTCAAGTCCGGGGTCGCCCGCGAGGCCTTCAAGCTGCGCGCCGAGATCGTCGAGCGCTGCTTTGCCCACAACCTCGATCGTGGCGGCATGCGACGAACCTGGCTGCGCGGGCGAGAGAATGTGCACAAGCGATACCTGCTCCACGTCGCCGGCCACAATCTATCGTTACTGATGCGCCAGCTCATCGGCGCCGGCACCCCGCGGGAGGCCGTGGCGGGCGGATATGGCGGTATTTTCGTTCTGCTCACGCCCACCGGGGTCATGCTGGTGGCACGGGGGGGCTCGCAAAGCGGCCAGACGGCTTTCGCCGCCGCATTCCTCATCTGGGAGTGAGAGCCGGAAAAAGCCACTTAATCAACGGGCTGACAACGCTGTCGCCAAGTTTGAGATGCGAATTGGCCAGGCCGTTGAAGGCGCCGGCCAGGCCGGGATCGAGGCGGACGGCATCTTCGAAGACCGCCACCGCCTCGCTCAAATGGCCGAGTTCGTAAAGTGCGTTGCCGAGATTGCGGGCGATGTCGGCAGCATTCGGATCGGCGTGCCGGGCGCGCTGATAGGACCCGACCGCTTCGACGGCTTGGCCTTTCGCCATGTAGCAATTGCCGAGATTATTAAGGGGATCGCACCAGTCCGGCCGCAGGGCGAGGGCTTTTTCGCTGGCGGCGATGGCCTCGTCGTAGCGCTTGAGATCGTGGAGCGCATTGCCGAGGTTGTGATGGATTGCCGGCACCTGCGGCGCCGTTTCGAGCGCCCGCTCGAAGCAGGGAATCGCGGCCTCCGGTGCGCCGGCGAGGTATTGGAGGGTGCCGAGCTGAAACTGCGTTTCGGCATCGGCCGGAAAATCATCGTGCAGCGGCTTGATGCGCTCCAGCACAGCGGCGGGATCACCGCCCTTCCTCATCACGCCCGCCAGTCCGCGCAGGGCATCGGCTTGGTTGAGGTCACGGCTCAGGCTCTTGCCATAACAGGATATCGCATCGGCAAGCTTGCCTGCGCCAGCCAGCGCATCGCCGAGATTGATCCAAGAGCGTGCCCGGGTGGGATCGAGATGGGCGGCCTTCTGGAACAGCTCCGCGGCCTGCTCGCACTCGCCCCGTTCGAGCCTGAGATGGCCGAGGTTGTTGTAAGCCTCGATGTTGCGTCCATCGCGCGCAATGGCTTCGCTCAGAGCGGCGTCGGCCTCATCAGCACGGTCGAGGGCGTAAAGCGCCGCGCCGAGATTGCTCCAAGCCTGAACGAGCGTGGGTTCATGCAGGGTGGCCTCGCGATAATGGCCGATCGCGTCCTCGACCTGGCCTTGGGCGAGGCAGAGATTACCCAGGTGCGCGTGCGCCTCGGCGTGATCCGCCGCCGCCGCAAGCACTTTTTGATAGCCCGCTGCGGCGTCGGCGGCACGTCCCGCCTGGTGATGCTCCACCGCCGCGGCGAATGCGCGGTTTGCCTCGCTCATGCCCGAAAAGTAGGGGGGTCATGGTTAATATTTCGTTGTCGGGCGGGCAGATTCCGGCGTGATTAGCAGCCGGTGCGCGCGTCCTTCGCCGCCAAACGTCTTGCCCCGCCGGCCGAGGCGATTATAGTCCCCACGACTTTCGAGGACACTACGATGAGTTTGGCGCAATCCTGTGATATCGGAGCCTGGGCGCGAGCCGCGCAACCGCTTGCGCCGGAGCTCGCGGGCCTGCCCCACGGCGCGCGCGTCGTGGTCGCCATGTCGGGCGGCGTGGATTCATCGGTTGTCGCGGCGGTTCTCAAAGAGCAGGGCTATGACGTGGTCGGACTGACGCTCCAGCTTTACGATCACGGCTCGGCGATAAAGCGCAAAGGCGCGTGTTGCGCGGGACAGGATATTCACGATGCCAGGCGCGTCGCCCACCGGCTCGCGATGCCGCATTACGTGCTGGACTACGAATCCCGCTTCCGCACCGCCGTGATCGAGCCGTTCATCGATTCCTATAGGGAGGGCGAGACTCCGATCCCCTGCGCGCTGTGCAACCAAACGGTGAAATTCACCGATCTCGCCAAGATGGCCCGCGATCTCGGCGCGGCGGCGCTCGCCACCGGCCATTATGTCCGGCGCATCGAAGGGCCCGAGGGGCCGGAGCTCCATCGCGCGCGCGACCGCGCCCGCGACCAGAGTTATTTCCTGTTCGGCACGACGCCCGCGCAGCTCGCCTTTCTCCACTTCCCGCTCGGCGAGCTCGACAAGGCCGCGACGCGCAGCTTGGCCCAGCGCTTCGCGCTTCCCGTCGCGGTCAAGCCCGACAGCCAGGACATCTGCTTCGTGCCGCAAGGCCGCTATGCCGGCGTGATCGAGCGCCTGCGCCCCGGTGCGGCGGAGCCCGGCGAGATCGTCGATCTCGAGGGCCGGGTATTGGGCCGCCATGGCGGGATCATTCACTTCACCATCGGCCAGCGCCGGGGACTGGGGATCAGTGGCGCAGCGCCCTATTACGTCATCCGGCTCAATGCGGTCGCCAACCGGGTCGTGGTTGGGCCAAAATCCGCGCTCGGGTGCATGCGCTTCAGCGTGCGTAACGTCAACTGGTTGAGCGCGGCGGGGTATCGCGAGGCTCGAGCTATGGGTCTGGCGGTTGATGTGAAGGTGCGCTCGACCCGCCCGGGGGTGCGGGCGCGCGTGTTCGCGAAAGACGGGGTAGCGGAGGTCGTGCTGGATTCGCCCGAGCTCGGCGTCTCGCCCGGCCAGGCGGCTGTGTTTTATGCCGGCGAGCAGGTGCTCGGCGGCGGCTGGATCGCGCGCACGCCGGCTGGCAACGGGCCCCAAAAGCCGTCGGCTTGACAGGCCTTCCGGCGGCCTTTATAGCCGGTCAACCTTCCGGGGCGGGGTAGCTCAGCTGGTTAGAGCAGCGGAATCATAATCCGCGTGTCGGGGGTTCGAGTCCCTCCCCCGCTACCATATTCGGGGACCCCAACAACGGGGCGCGAAGCACGCCGCCTCCGGTGTGGAGAGGGGCGACGGGGCGCATCCCACGTGCTAAACTTCGGCCCAAGTTTGTGAGGTCCGGCGGCGCTCGATTGAACTCGCCGGCGCTCGGTCAAAGATAAACTCCGGGGAGTCTCGAGATGGACGATATCGTCACAACGCTGGAGGCGCCGAGCACGCTCAACCTCGGCACCGATGTCCGGCAGTTCCAACTGGGCATGGGCATCCATGACGGCACCCAGTACAACTTCTTCTGCGAGGACAAGTTCTTCTCCGTGCGCGTCATCGAATCGCGCAAGCTCAACCATCAGTCGGCGTGGGTCTATGACGGTGGCGTCGTCGAGCTGCTGAACACGAACGAGCCGTGGCAGCGTTTGGGCGCCTCGCACATGAACATCAAATCGTCGCGCTTCCATATCGAGGCCGATGACAACGGGGGCGTGGTCAGCGTGCTCGCCGAGGATAAGACCCCGGTGCTCCAGATGAAGTTCACCACCCCGGTCGCGGCGACGTGGGCCTGCCCCGACGGCTGTGGCCTGCATCAACCGCTGATCGCCGGCGAAGTGATCTATGACGGCAAGACGTACACGGGCGTCGGCTACTGCAAGCGCTACTGGCTCGAAGAGGATGTCGGTTACCTGAGCTGGCGCTTCATCGAGGGCGAGGTTGACAACGGTCGCTACATGCTGTGGACCGCGGCGGCGACCTTCGGCCACCAGAAGTACGACTATTTCAAGATCGCCCATCCCGACGGCACCATCGTCGCGGCCGACAACCAGACCTGCCGTCATCGCGACGAAGGCGCCATCGGCGTCATCGACGGGACGACCTACCAGGTGCAGCTCGAGGAGTTCGGTACCTGGCAGACCGTGCTCGCCGCGGAGGGGACCGACATCAAATTGCGCCAGCGGTTCTGCAAGTTGAAAGTCCTTCATGAGGGGCAGGTGGACACCGGCTACACCCTCAACGAAACCGGCATCGGGGCGATCTACTAGTCCCCAAAGCAAGCGCGAGAAGCGATCCCCGCGGCTAATCCGGTGCGCGGCGACCGCACGGCCAAACCATTGGCGCAGGGAGTGAGAAGATGGATGATGTCGTGACCCAGGCAGCGGCACGTCTGGAAGCCACCGGCGAAGACGTGAGCCACATCCAGTTCGGCATCTGCAATCACGAAAGCATTCAGTACAACTTCTTTGCCGAGGACTTCTTCTTCTCGGTGCGCGTCATCGAGACGCGGTCGCTCAAGCATCAATCGGTGTGGGTCTACGACGGCGGGATCGTTGAGTTGTTGAACGAAGCCGAACCGATGGAACGGATCCGTGACAAACATCTCGAGATCAAGACGCCCCGGTTTCACTTGGCCTCGGACGACGCTCAGGGTTCGATCAGCGTGGCGTCGGGATCATCCAAACCGGAACTTGAGATCGCCTTCACCACGCCGGTGGCCTCGAGCTGGGGCTCGCCCGGCACAGGCGCAGGCCTGCATCAGCCCCTCATCCAGGGTGACATCGCCTATGGCGGCAAGACGTATAAAGGCGTCGGCTACTGCAAGCGCTACTGGTTCGAGGAGGATCTGGGCTACATGGCCTGGCGCTTCATCGCTGGCGAGACAGGCGGTGGCCGCGCCATGCTATGGACGGCGGACGCGACCTTCGGCCACTCGAAATACGACTATTTCAAGATCGCCACCCCGGACGGCACCATCGTGGCGGCCGACAACACCCACACCCACCATCGCGACAACGCCGCCTTTGGGACCATCGACGGGACGCCCTACGAGGCCCGCATCGAGGAGATCGCGGAGTGGTCGACGCGGCTCCGCAACGACGACATGGACCTCAAGTTACGCAAGAGGTTTTGCAAATTGACCCTGCGCCACGACGGCACGGAGGAGAGCGGCTACGCCCTCAATGAGACCGGCTACGGGTCGATCTGGTAAGGCGCACGAAGCAACCTAGGCAATTCTTCGGGGAGTGAGCACATGGACGACGTCGTAACGCAGGCGCCGGCGGCGCGCCTCATGGGAATGGATCGGGACGTCGGGCACTTCCAGCTCGGTCTTACCTGCCACGAGGGCGTTCAGTACAACTTCTTCTGCGAAGACAAATACTTCGCCGCGCGCATCATCGAGTCTCGCTCGCTCAGGCACCAGTCCGTCTGGGTCTACGACAACGGCGTCGTCGAGCTGTTGAACGAGGCCGCGCACATGGAGCGGATCGGCACCGATCATTTGGATATCAGGACGCCCCGCTTCCACATGGCCTCGGATGACGCGCAAGGCTCCATCGCCGTGTTGTCGGAGTCGTCAAACCCCGAGCTCGAGATCAAGTTCACCACGCCCGTCTCCTCGAGCTGGGCCGCGCCCGGCCAAGGGGCGGGTCTCCATCAACCCCTCATTCCGTGTGAGGTGGCCTATGGCGGCAAGACTTACACCGGTATCGGCTACTGCAAGAGATACTGGTTCGAGCACGACCTCGAATATTGGGGTTGGCGCTTCGTCGAGGGGGAAGTGGGCGGCGGCGGCGCCATGCTGTGGACCGCAGACGCGACCTTCGGCCACTCGAAATACGACTATTTCAAGATCGCTACCCCGGACGGCCGGGTCGTCGCGGCGGACAACATGCACACCCATCACCGCGACGATAGGGCCTTCGGTACGATCGATGGAACGCCCTACGAGGTCCAGATCGAGGAAATCGCGGAATGGTCGACGCGGCTCCGCACCGACAACATGGACACCAAGCTGCGCAACCGCTTCTGCAAGATGACGGTGCGCCATGACGGCAAGGAGGAAACCGGTTACGCCCACAACGAAACCGGTTTCGGGACGGTCTGGTAGCCCGAAGAACGGAACGAAGCGATCATCGGACCGTGAGGCGTGATCGCGCAATGCAACCGAAGGCACGGGGAGTTTGACGATGGATGATGTTGTGACCACGGCGGCGACCGCACGCCCGCTCGAGTCCGGCGTGGAGGTGCGCCAGTTCCAGATGGGTCAGGGCCGCCATGACGGCACCCAGTACAACTTCTTCGCCGAGGACAAGATCTTCTCGGTCCGCGTCATGGATATGCAGGACCTGAAATACCACAACGTGTGGCTCTACGACGACGGCCTGCTGGAAATCATCAACAGCAACGAGCCCTGGGAGCTCTCGGGCGATTCACACCTGGACATGAAGGCGCCCAGGTTCGAGCTCAGTTGCGACGACGACAAAGGCTCCCTCGTCGTGCTCTCGGAGCAGTCCGAGCCCGTGCTCGAGATCGCCTTCACAACGCCGATCTCGGCGCCGTGGGGCTCGCCGGCGGGCTCGTCGGTCATTCATCAGCCGCTCATTCAAGCGGACATCAGCTATGACGGGCATTCCTACAAGGGCATCGGCTATTGCAAGCGGTACTGGTTTGTCGAGCCGCCTCATTTCTGGAGTTGGCGGTTCATCAACGGCGCCGTTGACGACGGGCGCTACATGATCTGGACCGCGGATGCGCAATGGGGCGAAGACACCGAGAAGTACGACTACTTCCGCATCGCCTACCCCGACGGTACGGTGCTCGCGGCCGAGAACATCGATTCCTATCACCGCGACAATTCTGCCCATGGCGTGATCGACGGGACCGCCTACGAGGTCCAGATCGACGAGCTATGCGAATGGTCGGGCCAGGTTCGCCACGCCAGCATGGACACCAAGCTGCGCCAGCGCTTTTGCAAGATGCGGGTGATCCATGACGGGCAGGTGGATGAAAGCTACGCCCTCAACGAGACCGGCATGGGAACGATTCGCTAGGCCCGAAGTGCAGCGAGCATAGAATCCTCCGCGACAGTCCCGACGCCACCGAGGCGCTCAAGGGGACGTTCGGCGATGTCGCTACGCGCGCCGCTACAGGCCATCGTGATCACCGCGCTCCGGCCCGGCGGCTGAACGGGCACGCATCTCTGCATCCCATGCCACGACATCGGGCGATTCCCGCGCTGTGTTATGCTTCCGCGCCATGACCGGATTGACGGAACAGGACGCACAGAGTGCGGGAATCGAGCAGCTCGCCGAAGCGATCGATCGCCTCAGGTCACGGGACGCGGTCCCGTTGCCATTCCTCGCTGAGCCCGAGCGGCGGGAGCTTCTCGGCCACACCAAAAAGCTTTTCTACCGCGGGGCGCGGCGGCGCGTCGGGCCGCCCGAGCGTCGGGTGCACCAGGAGCTCGAAGCGTGCTCGGACTTCGCTCTGGAGAGCCCGTTCCGAGCCTTCGCCCGTACCCTCGCAGGAGATGTGAATGAGGCTCTCGCTTTCCTCGATCCGTCTCCGCTCAGCTCACCAATAGACTTCGCCGACATCGTCGTGCATCGCTACCGGCCGGGCTCGCTCGGCATCACGCCGCACCGTGATCACATCCGTTATCGGGACCTGGTCGCGATTGTCGTGCTTGGCGGCGATGGCCGGTTCTTCACCTGCGCCGATCGGGCCGGGCACGATCGGCACGAGATCAGCGCGCCGCCCGGCCATGTCATCCTCCTCCGCGCGCCCGGTTTTGCCGGGGGGCGTGACCGGCCGTTCCATGGTCTTTGCGATGTCGCGTCCCGACGCACCAGCGTGGGGTTGCGTCAAGAACGCAATACGCCCCTTCCCGATTCCCACGCAACGCCATCACGAAGATGAGGGTCTTGAGGACGATCCGACGAAGTTGCGCCTCGTTTATGTCGCGCATGATCCCTTTCGACCTGATTCATATGTGATCGCTTTCAAATTCGTCTTAAGTGCCAACCACAACCCCACGGACCATCGGCATGAGGATCGGAATTATCGGAACGGGAAACATGGGCCGCACGCTTGGCGGCCTCTGGGCTGTCGCGGGCCACGACGTCATCTTTGGTGCGCGGCGGAAGGAAGCAGCCGATTCCGCGGCCGAAGCCGCGAATCGCGCCGGGGCCCGGAATGTCGCCGTCGGATCGAACGATGAGGCGGCCGCCGCGGGCGTGCTGCTCTATTCTCCGCGCGGCGTGCGACCTCAGGATGTCTTTTCCGACCCCGAGGCCATGGCCGGTAAGGTCGTCATCGATATCAACAACTCGGCGATCCCCGACGGCTTTGCCTTTGAGCCTGTCACCACCTCGCTCGCCGAGCGGCTGCAGGAGCAAACGCCCCGCTCCTACGTGGTCAAAGCCTTCAATACGCTTGCCTCAGCGGTCTTCGAAGTCGATCCCGACGCGCTCCGAGATCGTGCAGTAACGGTTTTCATCGCGGGCGATCATGAGGCGGCAAACGAAACCGTGGCGCAGCTCGCGCGCGATCTCGGGTTTTCGCCGCGGCAGGCCGGCGGTCTGCGCAACGCAAGACTATTGGAAACGGTCGGCGACCTCATCCGCTACTTCATTTTTTCGGCAGGCCTCGGGCCGTTCTCCACGTTGAACGTCGACGTCCTGCCCCGGGTTACGGATTTTCGTTTTGTCTCGGATTCCCGCTTCATCGATGACCTTGAATCGAAAGGCTGAAAACCATGACGACAATGCTCATGGCCATTGCTGGAAGGGGACCCGGCATCCGTCGATCCCGTGCTGCCCGCGCCACCACGCTTTCCCTTGACTTACTCGGGCTCGCTCACCCGCTCGTCTAAATCGCCTTCGCGACGCCATGCCTTCCTGCTCCCACGCAACGTCATGACGATCCACGAAACCGCGCACCCTGCGACGCCCGCGGCGCGCCCCTTGGTCGGCATCGCCCTTGTCTTGGCCTCGGGGATGTTCACGCCTGTGATGGACGCCTTCGCCAAGTATCTTGTGGCCATCTACCCCCTCGCTGAGGTCGTCTGGGCCCGGTACTTTTTTCACTTTGCCATTTTGTTGCCGCTCGTGCTGTGGCGTTACGGCCTCAGCGGGTTGTGGCCCGCGCAACCCGCCATGCAGATTCTCCGTGGTGGGCTTTTGGTGGTGGCCACCGCGCTCTTTTTCGCCGCCCTCGCCGAGTTGCCGCTCGCCGATGCGCTCGCGCTCGTGTTCGCCTCGCCGCTCATGGTGACCGCGCTGTCGCCTTGGCTCCTCGGCGAGACCGTGGGCATCCGCCGCTGGAGCGCGGTCATCGTCGGCTTCGGCGGCGCGCTGGTCATCTTGCAACCGGGCTTCGGCGTATTTCAGTGGGGCGCGGTCTATGCCGTCGGGTCAGGGATCGGCTATGCCTTCTTTCTCATCGCGACGCGCAAGCTCGCCCACAGCGCGCCGCCGTTGGTGACGCTCACGTTCACCGCCCTTTTGGGCGCCGTCGTCTTGTCGGGCTTCGAGCTCACCGTGCCGGGTGCCTGGCTCACACCGAGCGTGCCGCATTTGGCCATGATGGTGGCGATGGGTGTGATCGCGGCGGTGGCCCATTTCATGCTGATCAAGGCCTATGATCACGCCGAAGCCTCGCTGCTCGCGCCCTTCGGCTTTGCCGAGATCATCATGGCGACCATCGTGGGCCTCGTCGTCTTCGGCGATTTCCCGGGCGCCGTCATCTGGCTCGGCATCGCGATTGTGATTACGAGTGGCGTCTATGTCGCCATTCGCGAACGCCAGGTCCAGCGCCGGCCGTCGCACGATTGACCGGGCCAAGACCCGGCGGTTAAGTTCGCTCTCCGCATAGAACCTGCATAGGGGGATGTCATCGCCGTCGATGACAATATCGCCGAGATTGACCCCAATGCGGTACTGAATGCGCCGCCCCTCCGGAACCTCGGCCTCACGCTCAGCCATCGCCTCCTGAAGCCTTACCGCGCATCGGTATCGAGCGGCGAGTCTGGATCAATCGCAGTGATTTAACCCGACAATATCTCAACGCTTTCGGATAGCATGGCAGTGAGTGATTTGGGAAACTTGGGAGTAGCCGATTACAAATCCCGGGTAGCAAAAGGGAGGAAACCGAAATGGCAATTTCAATTCACCCCGCCGTGGATCAGGGTGTTAACAGCCCGTTGATTAAGTCGGCGCCGTCTGATTCTCTGGTTCCCTGATTTGCAGGGGGATTTGCCGATGGCGATGGGACGGCAGAAGGATGGTCAGGGGGACCTGATGGTGAGCTGGTCGGAGATGCCGCGCTCTCCGGGTCATGTGTTTTATGACCGCTTGCAGTCGGTGCTGATCGAGGGCGGCTTCGACGCCTTTGCCGAGGCGAGCTGCCGGCCTTATTACGCGGCCCGGATGGGCGCGCCCTCGGTGCCGCCCGGGCGCTATTTCCGGATGCACCTGGTGGGCTACTTTGAGGGCATCGACAGCGAGCGCGGTCTGGAGTGGCGCTGCTCGGACTCGCTTTCGCTGCGGGCGTTCCTGCGACTGGGGAGCCGTGATCGGGTACCGGACCATTCCTGGCTGTCACGGAGCCGCACGCGCCTGCCCCATGAAGTCCACGCGGCGGTCTTCGACTGGGTTCTGGTGCTGATCGCCGAGGCGGGGCTGATCAAGGGCGAGCGCATCGGCGTCGATGCCTCGACCATGGAGGCCAACGCGGCGCTGCGGAACATCGTGCGGCGCGACAACGGCGAAGGCTACCGGGAGATGCTGGAGCGCCTGGCCCGGGAAAGCGGCGTCGAGACACCCACGGCCGAGGACCTGGCGCCTCTGGACCGGAAGCGCAAGGGCAAGAAGCTTTCCAACACGGATTGGGTTTCGAAGAGCGACCCCGAGGCCAAGATCACCAAGATGAAGGACGGCACGACGCATCTGGCCTACAAGCCCGAGCACGCGGTGGATCTGGACACCGGCGCGGTGGTGGCGGCCGAGCTGCACCCGGCCGATGAGGGCGACACCACGACGCTTTCCAAGACCCTGGCGAAGGCCGAGGCAAACCTCGAGGCGGTGGATGCGGCACCGACATCGGAGGACCCGGCCGAATGCGTCGCCGACAAAGGTTATCACTCACGGGCGGTCTTGAGGGCTCTGAACGACAGTCCCTGGAAGACCCGGATCGCGGCGCCCAAGCAGACCGGCTTTTCGCGCTGGCACGGTGATGAGGCGGCGCGGCGCGCGGTCACCAATAACCGTGCGCGGCTCAAGTCCGGGGTCGCCCGCGAGGCCTTCAAGCTGCGCGCCGAGATCGTCGAGCGCTGCTTTGCCCACAACCTCGATCGTGGCGGCATGCGACGAACCTGGCTGCGCGGGCGAGAGAATGTGCACAAGCGATACCTGCTCCACGTCGCCGGCCACAATCTATCGTTACTGATGCGCCAGCTCATCGGCGCCGGCACCCCGCGGGAGGCCGTGGCGGGCGGATATGGCGGTATTTTCGTTCTGCTCACGCCCACCGGGGCCATGCTGGTGGCACGGGGGGGCTCGCAAAGCGGCCAGACGGCTTTCGCCGCCGCATTCCTCATCTGGGAGTGAGAGCCGGAAAAAGCCACTTAATCAACGGGCTGTTAAGCCGGGTCGGAGGATTTCTCGGGCGGGACGCTCGTCTGCAAGTGCTCTCAAGACGCCGTTGAGGTTACGGTCAGCAGCCAATCTGCACACAACCACGTGTGCGGTTGCACGAAGTGCTGGACACCCGAAGGCGCATTATTCTCACAGGTCGCGGTCGTGCCGCGTGATGCCGTTAGCGTAACGGCGAACGAAGACAAACTGGAGATTGTGGATGCGTCCGCCGCCATTCAGCGGTACGCGTGTAAGGGCTGTGGCGTTCACATGTATGGACGCATCGAAAACAAGGGCCACCCATTCCACGGGCTTGATTTCAGCCACACCGAGCTCTCCAGCGATGAGGGCTGGTCAGCCCCTGAATTCGCGGCGTTCGTTTCTTCGGTCATTGAAGCGGGATCCAATCCCGACCAGATGGACGGGATCCGGGCACGCCAGAGAGAACTGGGCCTCGAGCCGTACGATTGCCTCTCGCCAGCTCTGATGGATGTGATTGCAACTCACAGCGCCAAGGCGGCGGGCGTGCTAAGTAACTGAGCCTACGACCGCGATAGCGTGACGCACCGCCTTGATGGCGGTTTCTTCGCCGCGTGCTCTCGCGCGGACACACCATCATTTCGTTCGGGTTGGGGAGGGTGACGTGGACGTAAAAGCAGCAGTGGCCTTCGAGGCCGCCAAACCTTTGCAAGTCGAGACGGTTCAATTGGAAGGACCCAAGACCGGTGAGGTCCTGGTCGAGATCAAGGCCACCGGAATCTGCCACACTGACGAGTTCACGCTCTCGGGCGGTGATCCCGAGGGTCTGTTCCCCTCAATCCTGGGCCACGAGGGCGCCGGGATCGTGGTCGAGATTGGCCCCGATGTAACAAGCGTCAAGCCAGGCGATCACGTCATCCCGCTGTACACTCCCGAATGCCGCCAGTGCGAGTACTGCCTTTCAGGCAAAACCAATCTGTGCCAGGCGATCCGCGTCACCCAGGGGCAGGGTGTCATGCCGGACGGGTCCAGTCGGTTTTCGCTCGGTGGTGAGAAGCTCTACCACTACATGGGCACCTCGACGTTTGCCCACTTTACGGTCTTGCCCGAGATCGCCCTCGCCAAGATCCGCGAGGATGCGCCCCTCGACAAGGTCTGCCTCATCGGCTGCGGGGTGACCACCGGCCTCGGCGCGGTCATCAACACGGCCAAGGTCGAGCCCGGCGCCAACGTCGTCGTGTTCGGGCTAGGCGGCGTCGGGCTCAACGTGATCCAGGCCTGCCGCATGGCGGGCGCGGCCATCATCATCGGCGTCGATACCAACCCGGCCAAGCGCGAGCGCGCCGAAAGCTTCGGCATGACCCATTTCGTCAATCCCGACGAGGTCGAGGGCGATCTCGTGCCCTATCTCGTCGATCTCACCAAAGGGGGCGCGGACTACTCCTTCGAGTGCATCGGCAACGTCAACACCATGCGCCAGGCCCTCGAATGCAGCCACAAGGGCTGGGGCGAAAGCGTCATCATCGGCGTCGCCGGCGCTGGGCAGGAGATCGCCACGCGGCCGTTCCAGCTCGTCACCGGGCGGGTGTGGCGCGGCACCGCGTTCGGTGGCGCCAAGGGGCGAACGGATGTGCCCAAAATCGTCGATTGGTACATGGACAAGAAGATCGAGATCGATGATCTGATCACCCACACCATGCCGTTGGCCGAGATCAACGCCGCGTTCGATCTGATGCACGCCGGCGAATCGATCCGCAGCGTCGTGAGTTTCGACTGACGGGTATTCCGGTCAAAAAGGTCTAGGTTTGGTTCGCGACTCCGCCCCGGCGACCCCCGCGCGCGAGCCCCTGCATGCGCCGATGCAGGGCATCATGCTGATCTGCTGTGCGGTCGTCCTGTTCTCGGTCATGACGATCTTGTTCAAGGCACTGTTGGCGGACTACACGGTGGGCCAGGCGGTGTGGGCGCGCTACTTCTTCCATCTCATCCCGATCCTGATTCTGTTCCCGCGCCGCATCCCGAAACTCCTGGTCAGCGAGCGCAAGGACCTGCAGCTTGCGCGCTCGGCTCTCATGCTGGCGCTCACCGTGATCACGCTGTTTGCTCTGCGCTACATGCCGGTGGCCGAGATGGTGGCGTTGAACTTCGTCGCGCCGCTCCTGGTTACCGCGCTCTCGGTCGTGATGCTGCGCGAAACGGTGGGGACCGACCGCTGGGTGTCGGTCGCGGTCGGTTTTATCGGCGTCCTGATTATCATCCGGCCGGGTTTCGGCGGCCTCGGCTGGGCCGCGGCACTCCCGCTCGCCTCGGCGCTCTGTTACGGCCTCTATCAGATCCTCACCCGCATGGTGCGGCTCGCCGCCGATCCGCTGGTGGCGCTCTTCTACATGGCGATCCTGGGCGCGGTCGCGACTTCCGCCGTGGTGCCGTTCTACTGGGTCGAGCCCGATCTCAAGGGCTGGGCCATGCTGGTCGGCGTCGGGACCGTGGCGATGATCGGCCATTTCATCATGATCAAGGCGTTCGAGCGCGCGCCGGCCTCGACTGTGGCGCCGTTCGCCTATACCGAGCTGATCTGGGCGACGATCTTCGCCTTCGCCGTGTTCGGCGAATTCCCCGATCAGTGGACGCTGGTCGGCGCCGGCGTCATCGCCGGCAGCGGGCTCTACATCCTCCACCGCGAGCGGACGAGGCGCGATCTCCCTTGAGCCGGTCCGGACACATGTGCCGCTTCGAGGGACGGCAGCGACTCGACAAGCCACCGCATCGTCGGCACGATCACGCGCCTTATTTCACGCTTGGCGGCATCCATGCGGCAGAGCAGAAGCGCGGAGCTTCCCGATGAGCAAAGGCGGCGGGGCCACAGCGATCGGACCACGCAGCACACATTGGCGCAGTGCTATCGCGCTGATGGCGTCGTTTGCCGGGTTCGCGCTGATCTTCGGGTTCACCATCCCGCTCTGCGCGCTGATCCTCGAGGCCGACGGCGTGAGCACGACGCTGTCGGGCGCGATCACCGCGATCTCGGCGGCGGGAATGATGGTGGCGTCCCCGTTTGTCGGCCGCATGACCGCCCTGTTTGGCACACGGCGCGTCATGTTCGTCGCGGCGGTCCTGACGACGGCAACCATCGTGCTTCTCCCGGTCCTCGACAGCGTGTACGCTTGGTTTCCGATCCGCTTCGTCTACGGCGCCGGCTTGAGCACTTTGCTCATTCTTTGCCAGTCCTGGTTCAATGAGGTCGTTGCAGACGAGATTCGCGGCCGCATGGTCGGGCTGTTCATCGCAACGGCGTCGGTCGGAATCAGCGCCGCACCGATCATCCTAAATATCACCGGCTATATCGGCTGGGCGCCGATCATCGCGGCCAGCGCCATCACCCTGCTGGCGGCGATACCACTGATGGCGGCCCGCGAGGTCGCGCCCGATGAGGGGGACCACCACTCGCCAGCGATGCTGATCAAATTTCTCCGCGTCTCTCCGTCCGCCGTATGGGGGGCGTTCCTGCTCGGCGTCATCGAGGCCGGCGTGTTGGGATTGTTGCCGATCTACTCGCTCCGGCTCGGCAGTTCGGAAAGCGCGGCCATCCTGTTGGTCGCAGCCTATTTTGCCGGTGGCATCCTTCTGGCCGTGACATTCGGCTGGCTCGCCGACCGCATCGATCGCCGCACCGTGCTGGTCCTGTGCGCAGGCCTGACGCTGGTGACCGTTCTGGCCCTGCCGATTTCCGGCTCCATCGCTATCTGGCCGGTGGTCTTTCTGTGGGGCGGGGCGGCCGTCGCCATCTACTCGATCAGCCTCACCATCCTGGGGCAACGTTTTCGCGGCGCCGAGTTGGCGGCGGCCAGCGCCATGCTGATCTTCATGATGAGCGTCGGCAACGTGTTCGGCCCCTTTTCCGCCGGTATCGCGATGGATATCTGGAACCCCTACGGCCTGTTGCTCATCCTCGGCCTGATAAGTGCGGCCTACACGGTGCTGGTGGTGTACCAGCGTTTTTCTACACAAGCTCTCAGCGCGGGCGATGCCCAAGTCTCAGCCTAACAACGGGTAACCACCGTCGCGCCTTTGCTGGCCGAGGGATCGACGCTAGAGTCGCGGGAGCCGGCGAGAGGGAAGTCCCCGTGATGCAGAACCTGACCATCGACAGCAAGCGGCTGTGGCAGAGCCTGATGGAGATGGCCAAAATCGGCGCCACGAAGAAGGGTGGCGTGTGCCGCCTTGCGCTCACGGATCTCGACCGCCAGGGGCGCGGCCTCTTCACTCACTGGTGCGAGGAGGCAGGCCTCACTCTCACCGTCGACCAAATGGGCAACATGTTCGCGCGCCGGGCAGGCACGGATGATGCGCGCCCGCCCGTCATGACAGGAAGCCATCTCGATACCCAGCCGACCGGCGGCAAGTTCGATGGCGTCTACGGCGTGCTGGCCGGGCTCGAGGTGGTGCGCACCCTCAACGACGCGGGCTACGAGACCAAGGCGCCGATCGAGTTGGCCGTGTGGACGAACGAAGAGGGCGCGCGATTCGCGCCGGCGATGACGGGCTCTGGCGTGTTCGCCGGTGTTTTCGAGCTCGATTACGGGCTCAAGCGCCAGGACCCCGATGGGCGGACGATCGGCGAGGAGCTCGAGCGCATCGGCTATCGGGGTGACGCACCGGTGGGCGGACGTCCGGTGGGCGCTTATTTCGAGGCGCACATCGAGCAGGGACCGGTGCTCGAGGCGGAGGGTAAGACCATCGGCGTCGTGCAAGGCGTACAGGGCCTGCGCTGGTACGACGTGACGCTCACCGGGCAGGAGGCGCACGCGGGAACGACGCCGATGCCGAAACGCCGGGACGCGCTCGTCGGGGCAGCGCAGCTGATCACGGCGGTGAAAGCCTTGGCGCACGAGTTCGCGCCGGACGGGGTCACGACGATCGGCGTCATGGAGGCGAGCCCGGGCTCGCGCAACACGATCCCTGGCCGCGTCTTCTTCACTGTCGATCTCCGCCATCCGGATGCCGCGCGCTTGGCGGCGATGGACCGCTCGTTCCGCGGCTCCGCAGCCGATATTACCGGCAAGCTCGATCTCGAAGTCGCGATTGAGGAAATCTGGAACTTTCCGCCCACGGTCTTTGACGAGGACTGCATCGCCGCGGTGCGCGAGGCGGCCGCGGACGAGGGCTACGCGCATCGTGATATCGTCAGCGGCGCGGGCCACGATGCGGTCTACCTCGCCGGCGTCGCACCGACCGCCATGATCTTCGTGCCCTGCGAGAACGGCATCAGCCACAACGAAATCGAGAGCGCGACGCCCGGCGACCTCGCCGCCGGCTGCAACACGTTGCTGCGCGCCATGCTCACGCGCGCCGAAGCGCCCTAGCCCGGGGCTGTCACGCCGGGGCGTTGCTCCAGCCGCCACGGTCCCTGACACGACGACGTGAGCTGAAATTCGGAACCCGAGAACACAACGAATGAGCTAGTGAGAAAAGTGACACAGCATGACGAACCCTCTGTACCGCGCCGAGATCGTTGGCGGGAAGGACGAGGGGATTTGTGGGGCAATCAAGTCCAATCTCCAGTCCGTCGTTTTGTTATCGGCTGTCATATTTTTTACGTGTGTAATCTTCACGTTGCGCTTATCTTTTGATGTTCTTTGCTTGATGGATTAGAAGCACATCGGGCGACTTGAGGATAGTTAGGTGCCGAAATTTCGCCGCCTCTCGCTGGGAAATCGCCTGCGTCGCTTGGCGTCGCACCGCTTCATCATTCCGCTCAAGCGCAATCCGCATCCGCCCGAATATTCCGCCGCCGGAATTCTCGTCGGTGTCTTCTGGGGATTGACGCCGACCGTCGGCATCCAGTTGGCCATGGTGCTGGCCACGTGGATTATCGGTCGGCGCATCTTCCGCTGGAATTTCAGCCTGTTGATCGCCTGCGCCTGGACGGCAATCAGCAATCCGCTGACAGCGATACCCATGTATTACGTGTTCTACGTCACCGGCCAGTTGATGCTCGGCCGCTGGGATGATGTCGCTGGCTATCAGGGTTTCGTGGCGCTGTTCTCCGCGACCTTTGCTTGGGAAGCGGGATTGCTGGAGCTTGCCGGAGCGACGCTCACGGTCATCGTGGCGGATTGGGGACTTGCCATGCTGATCGGCTCGCTGCCCTATGCTGCGTTGGGCGCGACGCTTGGTTACGTTTGGGGGCTCCGGTTCATCATCCGCTATCGCGCCGCCAGGGCGGCGCGGGCCGCGCGCAAACGCCAATCCCGCCCCGACCGCGGCAGCGCATCCTTCGGCCCGGTGTCCTCCAACTGACTGCTCACCGCTGCCGTAGGCACGCCGCGAGCCCGCCAAGCGACAGATGAGAGCCCCCGAGATTGCCGGTTGCTGCGGTGGCGCGAGCCATTTTAATCTTTCCCGTCTAAGGCTTATCCCTCTGGCTCCGGTAGGATCAACGGGTGGTGGCCTCGATGCTACGCGCGCAGCGGCGCGACCCGGCTAAGGCCCAGGCAAAGTGCGCTTTCGCGACCAACTACCCGCTCGCCAACCGACAACTGCGTAGCCCCCTCATATTGCGTTACCGGATGCAGAGGGATAAGCCTTTCCCGTCTAATCTCTTCACGGCTGTACGGGGCGGATGATCCGACGCCCTGGTGAAGCGGCGATCGTGAGTTGCCTGCGCCCTCGCGTGACGCGGGCGGCGTGATTCCAACAAACGGGGGTTGTGACACGATGACCGACGATGAAGAACTTCTGCGGCGCCAGAAGGCATTCCTGTTCGAGGCCGAGAAGGCCATACGGGCGGCCAACCGGGAGATCATTCACGGCGCGCTTCCGGAGCTCGATCGCGACGCCGTCTATCGGCTCGCGGTTGCGGTGGCCCGGTTGCGTGCCGCCTATCTCCAGACCGCGCTGAAGCTCGAGGTCAAGGAGGACGGGCGCATTGCCGATTCGCTCGTCGCGGAGCTCAAGGACCATCGCGAGCGGTTTGAAGAGGCGCGCGACGCCTTCGTAGCCCTGCAGCGGGCGATCGAAATCGGCTATATCGACATAACTAAGGAGGAGACAGGCGCATCGTAGCAGCGGCGGCCGCGGTCGTCCCGCGTCGCCGCGCTCAGCCGGCTTCGGAGGATTTATCGCATGGTCATCGCGTTCTACGCATTGATTCTCCTGATCGTCGTGGCGCTGGTCATTTATGCGCTGCTGCTTGCTGTGCCGATCCTCGTAGTCCATGCGGTCAATCTGTGGAACTGGTGGGCCGGTATCCCGGTGAGCGACAAGGCGATGTCGCAAGTTTCATTGGCGAGCGGCACCTCGGTCGCCGGTATCTGGGTGTCCATCATCAAAACAAATGGGACTGTTGAGCGTGTTTCATAGGGAGGATCTGGCTCATCTTTGTTTGATGTTAAGCCGCTTGGCTTTGATGGTTCAAGCGGCGGTTTTGGGTGGTCAGTTTTTTGATCTTTTTTTCTCTTTTCGATGATGGCGGTGTGGCGTCCAAAGTAGGCGTCGGCTGGAGTTACGTTGCCGATGCTCTCGTGGTAGCGTTGGTTGTTGTAGTGATCGACGAAGGCGCTGATCTGGTTTTCGAGATCGCCGGGTAGATAATAATTTTCAAGCAGGATCCGGTTCTTCAGCGTTTGATGCCAGCGCTCGATCTTGCCCTGGGTTTGCGGGTGATACGGTGCGCCCAGAACGTGATCCATACCGTGGTCCTCGAGCCATTCAGCCAGATCGCCGGAGATATAGGACGAGCCGTTGTCGCTGAGCAGCTTCGGCTTGTGGACGACATTGGCGCGATTGCAGCCTGAGGCTTCTAGCGCCAACTTCAGTGTTGCCGTCACATCGTCCGCCGTCATGTTGGTGCAGAGCTTCCAAGCAATGATGTAGCGGGAATAGTCGTCCAGGATGGTCGACAGGTAAAACCAGCCCCAGCCGATGACCTTGAGATAGGTGAAGTCGGTCTGCCACAGCTGGTTCGGCGCCGTGGTCTTGTCGCGGAACTCATCGGCTGCCTTGATGACCACGAAAGCGGGGCTTGTGATCAGGTCGTGGGCCTTGAGAAGCCGGTAAACCGAGGCTTCCGAGACAAAGTAGCCCCTGGTGTCCGTAAACCTGACGGCCAGTTCCCGGGGCGACAGTTGCGTCTCCTCCAGGGCAAGATCGATGATCTGCCCCCGGACATCATCCGGGATCCGGTTCCACACCCGGCCTGGGCTGCTGTTGCGATCCTCAAGACCGGCGTCGCCAAAGGCCAGAAAGCGATCGTACCAGCGATAAAAGGTGGTCTTCGGAATGCCCAGCTTGTCCAAAGTGGACCCGACGCCCAGGTGGGACTGCTCGACCAGGCGGATGATCTCCAGCTTCTCGGATGCGGGATACCTCATTCCTCGTCTCCCCCATGCCCGATCATGTTTTTTTTGAGAAGCCGGTTCTCCAGCGAAAGTTCGGCGACCAACTCCTTCAAGTCGCGCATCTCCTGGCGCAGGCCTTTAACCTCGCCCGAGGTCGCTTGGCGCCCGGTGTCGCCGGCGAGCCGCTTCTTGCCCGCTTCCAAAAACTCTTTCGACCAGCTGTAATACAGACCCTCGGCGATGCCCTCGCGGCGGCACAAGGCGGCGATGCTCTCCTCGCCGCGCAGGCCCGACACCACGATCCAGATCTTCTCCTCAGCCGTATACTGCTTGGTTGTCTTGCGGCGAATATCCCGAACCGTTCCATCCGCCGGGTCGTTCTTGCTCATTGATTTCTGTCTCATCTTCGTTCCCTTCGGTCACTACGATGAGCCAGAAATCCTCCGGTATGCAATTACCTCAATTTGTCCCAAAGGCCCTGACGTCAGACACACCGCGTACATCGATGCCGCCATTACCTCGGGCAAGATCGCAGATTCGGTGCGCGCACTTTATGTAATTCGTGAGGAGCTCTAAAACGTTGTTGAGGATGACTTTTATGGTCGCAAGGTTCGCCTCGTCGGCGACAGTTTTCACGCCATTTTGGCAGAGGGAACAAAGACCCACACTGACGAAAAGCGAAGCATCACTCACGCCCTCTGTTAGGAAGAGTTGAGAGACATCGGAGCTTTGGGTTTGACAATCGGGCTAGAACTCGGTCCAACACCGATATCACGCATTGGGATTCGTGGCGAGCGTTCTGTGCGGATCGCGTCCAGCGTGGCGACGGCAACGTCCGAGCAAATGCAGCAGGATTGTGATTCCGGTCAGATAACACTTGGTCCAAGTGCGCTGCGTCTATTACCAGCCGCACTCAACGATCTCGTTGACACCTCCGGCATGGCCCGAGCTGTTACATATGATGATGTGAGCACAAGTTTGTCCGTCAATGTTACTTCAACTCCCACGCCCGATTATCAGCGGGCGCACACACCTGATCCGAGCGACATTCCGAGGGCTCACGCAAAGATGGAATGAGTTCGCTTGATCAACTATGTGGTACGCGCCCTCCTTGGGTAGACCTTCTCAACAATCAGCGCATGCTCCTTATGGTTGCGGCAATTGCCCAAAGGCCAAGCGGCATTGGTGGGCGAACATATTCTCTGTCAATTGAGCTCAGGAAAGACGATCAAGTTTATGTCTCCGAGATCGCATCGGAAGCTCAATTGCCGCGATGTTGCGTGGAGCGCCATGTCACTTCCGACGCGTCATTATACTTGCACTTGAACGCGACCAAACCCATCCAGAACGCCGCAATGGCCCGCGCATGGTGGTATTCTTTAGGGTTCTTTCTTAACAATCAGGACTACGCAACACGCAGACGTAAGTGGCCAATAATTGTACAGTTGGGTCACGAAGATCCAGCAACAACACAACTCGAGATGGAAGGACTGGCGGAACGTTTGGGTTGGAAGGAGGAGACTCTGTCTTCAATCTTTCGTAATCGAGGCTGGCTGGTAGGTTGCTTGACTCGCGTGATAAAAGAAACAATCCAACTTGCCAATGCCCGAGCACCTTGTCCGAGGCGTTGCACCCGAAAGCACCAACCATCCCGAAATAGGTCATGTGAGTACTTGGAGTGCGTAGATAAATGCAAGAAAGTCCGTAAACAAATATTCCTGGTTGATTGTCCCCTCCGCTCGATCGTGGAGCAGATCGTGCTGCTTGAACACAAGCGGCGGCTGCAGGAGCACACATGTTTTCAGAACCTCATGTCTGACGTCAGCGCCTTTGGGACAAATTGAGGTAATTGCATACCGGAGGATTTCTGGCTCATCGTAGTGACCGAAGGGAACGAAGATGAGACAGAAATCAATGAGCAAGAACGACCCGGCGGATGGAACGGTTCGGGATATTCGCCGCAAGACACGCAAGCAGTATACGGCTGAGGAGAAGACCCGGATCGTGGTGTCGGGCCTGCGCGGCGAGGAGAGCATCGCCGCCTTGTGCCGCCGCGAGGGCATCGCCGAGGGTCTGTATTACAGCTGGTCGAAAGAGTTTTTGGAAGCGGGCAAGAAGCGGCTCGCCGGCGACACCGGGCGCCAAGCGACCTCGGGCGAGGTTAAAGGCCTGCGCCAGGAGATGCGCGACTTGAAGGAGTTGGTCGCCGAACTTTCGCTGGAGAACCGGCTTCTCAAAAAAACATGATCGGGCATGGGGGAGACGAGGAATGAGGTATCCCGCATCCGAGAAGCTGGAGATCATCCGCCTGGTCGAGCAGTCCCACCTGGGCGTCGGGTCCACTTTGGACAAGCTGGGCATTCCGAAGACCACCTTTTATCGCTGGTACGATCGCTTTCTGGCCTTTGGCGACGCCGGTCTTGAGGATCGCAACAGCAGCCCAGGCCGGGTGTGGAACCGGATCCCGGATGATGTCCGGGGGCAGATCATCGATCTTGCCCTGGAGGAGACGCAACTGTCGCCCCGGGAACTGGCCGTCAGGTTTACGGACGCCAGGGGCTACTTTGTCTCGGAAGCCTCGGTTTACCGGCTTCTCAAGGCCCACGACCTGATCACCAGCCCCGCTTTCGTGGTCATCAAGGCAGCCGATGAGTTCCGCGACAAGACCACGGCGCCGAACCAGCTGTGGCAGACCGACTTCACCTATCTCAAGGTCATCGGCTGGGGCTGGTTTTACCTGTCGACCATCCTGGACGACTATTCCCGCTACATCATTGCTTGGAAGCTCTGCACCAACATGACGGCGGACGATGTGACGGCAACACTGAAGTTGGCGCTAGAAGCCTCAGGCTGCAATCGCGCCAATGTCGTCCACAAGCCGAAGCTGCTCAGCGACAACGGCTCGTCCTATATCTCCGGCGATCTGGCTGAATGGCTCGAGGACCACGGTATGGATCACGTTCGGGGCGCACCGTATCACCCGCAAACCCAGGGCAAGATCGAGCGCTGGCATCAAACGCTGAAGAACCGGATCCTGCTTGAAAATTATTATCTCCCCGGCGATCTCGAAAACCAGATCAGCGCCTTCGTCGATCACTACAACAACCAACGCTACCACGAGAGCATCGGCAACGTAACTCCAGCCGACGCCTACTTTGGACGCCACACCGCCATCATCGAAAAGAGAAAAAAAGATCAAAAAACTGACCACCCAAAACCGCCGCTTGAACCATCAAAGCCAAGCGGCTTAACATCAAACAAAGATGAGCCAGATCCTCCCTATGAAACACGCTCAACAGTCCCATTTGTTTTGATGACGGACAATGCGCTACGTTTCAACACCTTGCTGACTCCGACAAGAAACCTCATACGGGAGCCCTCGCCATGAAATGAAATGGAATCGCGGTAAATTGGCAAGTTTGTGTTAACCATATTATTCCTCAGGGGACGACAAGCAACCGAGGGGAATTACTTAGACCGTAAGTTCTATAAGGCTTATCCCGGTAGCTCCGGTGCGATCAACATCTTGTAGGTAGGCGGCTTGATTGCGACGCCGATGCCGAGGATGGAGCGGAAGGCTGCGTGGCGGGTTTGGCGCCGGTTGAAGCGGAAGACGAACTCGTCGAGGTAGGATTGCAGGTGTTGGCGTCGGAGGCCGTGGTAGACGCCCAGCGCCCAGGTCTTGAGGTTGGCGAAGACGCGATGAACCCAGGGCAGGACCATATGGGCGGCCATGTTTCCGACGACGTGCGGGTCGTGTGTGATGCCGGACGCGCCGGGGTAGCCGGCCCAGCCGTCGGTCCTGGCCGTGGCGCCGGGGGCGAGGTTGGCGCCCAGGAAGGCGTGCAGGCTGTCGGCGGAGAAGTCCTCGATCCGCGCCAGGCGGATCCGGCCGGGCCCACCCTCGCCGACCTCGACAGCGCCGGCGACCAACAACTTGCCTTGGTGGCTGCGCCGACCGCCGCCGCTCGGCGGTTCATCCTTGGAGCGGCAGGCGATCAGGCTTTCGTCCACTTCGACCAGGCCCGCCAGCGGCATGCGCTCTGGTGCGACCATGGCCCGGCGCAGCTTGGTGGCGAGCAACCATGCGGTCTTGTAGGAACCCAGGCCGAGCTGCTTCTGGAGTTGCAGCGCCGAGATCCCGTTGGAGTGCGTGGCCATCAGATAGGCGGCCCAGAACCACGCGATCAGCGCCAGCTTGGAGCCGTGCATCACCGTACCGGCCGTCACCGAGGTCTGCTTGCGACAGTCGGCGCATTCATGGGTGTATGCCTTGGTCGCGAGCGCCCACCCCCGGCTGCTGCCGCAGGCCGGACAGACGAAGCCTGCCGGCCAGCGCAAGATGGCCAGGTAGGCGGCGCAGGCTTCTTCGTCTGGAAAACGCTGTTGGAACTCCAACAGGGAACGGGGGAAGTCGGTCATTTCTGGGCATCCCGAGGGTCATGATGTTCACATTATGTTCCACCACGACCCTCGCCCCACGTCACCACATTTCGTGGTCCCGGACGCTCAGGGATAAGCCTTAGTTCTATAAGGCTTATCCCTCTGCATCCGGTAACGCAATATGAGGGGGCTACGCAGTTGTCGGTTGACGAGCGGGTAGTTGGCTCGCGAAGGCGCACTTTGCCTGGGCCTTAGCCGGGTCGTGCCGCTGCGCGCGTAGCATCGAGGCCACCACCCGTTGATCCTACCGGAGCCAGAGTGATAAGCCTTAGTTCTATAACCGAACCTTAAATTCTATAACTAAAAATGGAGAACATTTGTCGCAATTCCACCTTAGGTATAGGATAAGTAGTTTGCACTACGGAGAAATAACCTTGCCTATCCGGTTTACACCCACACCCACTAGGGCTAGAATGGGCGCAAACCGGATATAGGGGAGCGCGCCATGGATGTTCTCGACCGCGCCGATCTCCCATTCCCGCATTCGCTACCCGAGTTCCAGCGACTTTTCCCCGATGATGCGGCCTGCGCCGCCTACCTGGAGAAAGCCCGCTGGGGAGACGGCTTTGCCTGCCCGCACTGCGGCACGGCGGGAGAGCCGTTCCACTTTGAAAACCGCCCTGGCGTCCTGCGCTGCCGCAAGTGCCGCCAGAACACCGGGCTGACGGTGGGAACAGTGATGGAGCGTAGCCACACTCCGCTGAACGTCTGGTTCTGGGCCGCTTATCTGGTCGCCAGTCAGACGCCCGGCATGTCCGCCGTGCAGTTTCAGCGGCAACTTGGTCTTTCGCGCTACGAGACGGCCTTTCAAATTCTCCACAAGCTCCGCTCGGGCATGGTGCGGCCCAACCAAGACAGGATCGGTGGACAGCCCAAGAACCATGTTGAGGTGGACGAAACCTGGGTTGGCGGGCGAACGCGTGGGGAAGGCCGTGGTGTTCACCACAAGGTTCCCGTCTCCTGTGCCATCGAGGTGCGTCATCGAAAGCCGGGCACCAAGCTCGACAACCGGAAAGACGGACGCTATGCCGGACGCGTTCGGCTCGCCGTCGTGCTCGACCGTAGCGCCGAGTCGCTCTGTGGGTTCGTCGAGAGCACCGTCGCGCCGGGATCGCTGATCGTTACTGACGATTGGAGCGGCTATGCTGGCCTCGGTAAGCGCGGCTATGAGCACTTCGCTGTTGCCGAGTGTGGTGATCCAGAGGTTGCCGAGCAATACCTGCCGATCATCCATCTGGTTTTCGCCAACCTGAAGACGTGGCTGATCGGTATCCACCACGGCGTTAGCCACCAGCACCTACAAGCCTACCTCAACGAGTTCACCTTCCGCTTCAACAGGCGGTTCTACCCGTTCAACGCCTTCCGCTCATTGCTCGGCATCGCGGGCGACACCTCTGCTCCAACCTATGCCGAGCTTTACTCGGGAGAGTGGCGGCACCCTACATGTAGCGGTCATCGGCGTTAACCGGATAGGAAAGGAATGTACTTCTGATTATTTAGAGTTCTGTTAATCGCCGCTGATTAAACTTGGGCCAGGCTTCAGGCAAGCGGGGAGGAATGTCCGGTTTCCCCGAGCGCGCCGCTATACAGGAATACACGTCATGGTTGGGCTGAAGCGAAGAAAACAGCATGTCTCAGGGACCTGAACGATCCGCCCGCGAAGGGAAATTCGCTCAGCCGGTGGGGCCCGCCGCCGAAGCGCGCATCCACGAGATCAAGAAACAAATCTGGCGCTGCGAGCAGGAGCTCTTTGCCGCCGTCGCACGCAGCGAGCTGGTCGAGCGCGCGATGAATGCGATTCCCCTCGGCGTCATGATCTGCCAGGCACAGACCATGCGGATCGCCTATCTCAACGACTACGCCGCCCAGGAGCTCGAATGGGCCCTGAACTTCCTCGGCATCGCACCCACCGATCTGTTGGGCCGGCCGTTCAGCGTCCTCGATAGCATCGTGCGTATCGAGCGCGAGGTGCTGACGAAACCCTACCTGCTGCCCCGCAACCTTGATATGGAGATCATCGGCGTGCACCGGCCTGCCGCGGTGCTGGCCCTGACCGATCCTCGCGGCACCTACCTCGGGCCGCTCCTCTCATGGCCCATCCGCTCACCCGTGACTGCCCCAGCGCGATGACGGACGACGCACACCCGCACGAACTCGGTTGCGGGGGGATTCCTCAGATCAGGACTCGAGCTCGGTGTCCCAGTAGAGAAAATCGTTCCAGCTTTCGTGGAGGTAGTTGGGCGGGAAGGCGCGGCCGTTGCGCTGCAACTCGTGCACGGTGGGCACGTGCGGCCAGATCGCCGGGTACATGCGCGCCTCTCCCGGCTGCCGGCCGCCTTTCTTGAGGTTACAGTTCGAGCAGGCGGCGACCACGTTTTCCCACACCGTGCGCCCGCCGCGCGAGAGCGGCGTCAAATGATCGAACGTGAGCTCCTTCTTGGCGCTGCAATACTGGCACATGAAGCGATCGCGCAGGAAAACGTTGAACCGCGTGAACGCGGGCCGGCGCGACAGCTGGATGTAACGCTTGAGCGCGACGACGCTGGGCAGGCGCATCTCGAAGCTCGGTGAGTGCACCGTGCGCTCGTATTCGGACATGATGTTGACGCGCTCAAGAAACACCGCCTTGACCGCTTCCTGCCACGACAACAACGACAGCGGGAAGTAGCTCAACGGGCGGTAGTCCGCGTTCAATACGAGCGCCGGACAACTCTCAAGCGATGGCTGCACCAGCATCCTCCAACGCGCCTCGCGCTTGGTTTGCGCGCCACGGCGCCCGGATTGATACCGTCTCACTGGCGGAAATGCCAGTAAAATCAAGCCTGAAAACCGGTTACAGCCTGCCCGTGCGGCAAGGGGCGCCGGTTGGGCGGACGGGGCGACGAAATTGTGCTAACACCCGGCCGGGAGGCGAGCACGTGAACCAAGCGACGAAGACGAGGCGGATCACCGTACCCGAGCTCAAGGCGCGCAAGGGTGCCGAGCCCATCGTGAGCTTGACCGCCTACACCACGCCGATGGCGCGGTTGCTGGATGCACAGGTTGACCTGCTGCTCGTGGGCGATTCGCTCGGCATGGTGGTGTACGGCATGGACACGACCCTCGGCGTCACCCTCGACATGATGATCGCTCACGGCCAGGCGGTGATGCGTGGCTCGGACCGCGCCTGTGTCATCGTCGACATGCCGTTCGGCTCCTATCAGGAATCGCCGGCCGCCGCGTTCAGGGCAGCGGCCCGCATCATGGCCGAAACCGGCGCGGCCGGGATCAAGCTCGAGGGCGGGCGGGAGATGGCCAAGACCGTCCAGTTTCTCAACGAGCGCGGCATCCCCGTGCTCGGCCATATCGGGCTCAGGCCCCAATCGCTCCACACCGCCGGCGGCTACCGCGTGCAGGGCAAATCGCGGGCCGAGGCCACGCGCCTCCTGGCCGATGCGGAGGCTATCGCCAAGGCCGGCGCCTTCGCCATGGTGATCGAGGGCACCGTGGATACGGTGGCGCGCCGGATCACCGCCAAAGTACCGGTGCCGACCATCGGCATCGGCGCGTCGGCCGCCTGCGACGGCCAGATTCTTGTCACCGAGGACCTGCTTGGCCTGTTCGCCGCGTTCCGGCCCAAATTCGTCAAGCGCTACGCCGCGTTGGACGAGGAGGTGACCAAAGCTGCCCGGAGCTACGCGAGGGATGTACGGGCCCGCCGCTTTCCCGCGGCCGAACACTCTTTCGCCGCCAAGTCCGCGAAAGGCCGGGCGAGCCGCTGAGGCCCTGATCGACACCGTTCGCCGCATCGCCGATTTGCGCGCCCGTATCGCGGCGTGGCGCGCAGCGAACCTGACGGTCAGCCTGGTTCCCACCATGGGCGGACTGCACGAGGGCCACATGGCGCTCGTGCACCGCGCCGGCGAGGTGGCCGAGCGCGTCTGCGTGAGCTTGTTCGTCAATCCAGGGCAATTCGGCCCGAACGAGGATTACGCGAGCTATCCCCGTGACGAGGCCGGCGATACGGCCAAGCTGAGCGCGGCGGGCGTGCATCTGCTCTTCGCGCCCGAGGCGGCCGAGATCTACGCGCAGGGCCAGGCCACCCAGATCAGCGTGCCGGGCCTCGGCGATCAGCTGGACGGCGCGTTCCGCCCCGGTTTCTTCACCGGTGTCGCTACTGTCGTGACCAAGCTCCTCCTCCTCGTTGGGCCCGACGTCGCGCTGTTCGGCGACAAGGATTACCAGCAGCTCCTGGTCGTCCGCCGCCTCGTCACCGATCTCGGCCTCCCGGTCGCCATCGAAGGAGTGGCGACGGTGCGGGACGACGACGGGCTCGCACTCTCCTCGCGCAACGCTCACTTGACGCCCGACGAGCGCCGCATCGCGCCGACGCTTTACAAAACGATCCGCGCCGTCGCCGAACGAATGGCGGCCGGTTCCGGTGCGGCCGAACAGATCGACTGGGCCGAGCGCGAACTCCGCGCCGCCGGTTTTACCAATGTCGATTATGTCGCGGTGTGCGATGCCGAAACGCTCGCGCCCGTCGAGAGGGCGGCGCGGCCCGCCCGCGTGCTGGTCGCCGCCCGCCTCGGCCGGGCCCGGCTCATCGACAACGTCGCTGTCTAGCCAGCCCGAGCGAGCGTGCGCGTGAGAAATCCTGCTCCGAGCTCGAGCCCGACCTGGTCGATAGAGTGGCCCATGCCCTGGCACACGTGCCACTCGACGGCGAGCCCAACCCGGCCTAGCGCCGGCAGGGCGTCGTAAAACGCCTCGATCGGCACGATCTCATCGCGATCGCCATGGACGAGGAGAACGGGCGGCTTGGCGGTCATCTCGTCGGCGAGAAGTTCGGGACCGACCAAACGGCCGGAAAACCCGATGATGGCCGCGGGCGGCCGCGCGCGGCGGAGGCCGACATGGAGCGCCATCATGGTGCCCTGGGAGAACCCGACCAGCGCGAGCCGATCATCGCCGAGGCTCAGTCGAGCCAACTCCACCTCGAGGAACGCATTAAGATGGGGCGCGGCGTGGCACACCCCGGCGAGCATGGCCTCGGGCGAATGGTCCTGAACGCTGAACCACTGCCGGCCCATCGGCGCCATGTCGCAGGGCTCAGGCGCATGCGGCGAGACGAACTCGGCATCGGGCAGCTCCTGCGCCCAGTGCGGCGCGAGCCCGATCAGATCGTTGCCATCGGCGCCGAGGCCGTGCAGCAATACGATCAGCTGCTGCGCCGCCCCACCCGAGACGGGCGGCAATCGGGGACCGGAGAGCGCCGCCGCTTGGTCCATCAGGCCGGTACCGTCCGCACCAGCTCCTCGCGCATCAAACTGATGTGCTCGGGCCCGAGACCGCAGCACCCGCCGAGCACCTTGACGCCCCGGTCGAGCCAGCCGCGCGCATGGCCCAGCAGCGCCTCGGGCGTGATGACATCCTCGAAGATCCAGTTGGGCCATACCCAGCCGCCGCTGCCCGGGTAGGCCGCGACCGGGCCCGACCAATGTTCGAAAAGCGTATCGAGCGAAGGGGCCATCGCCCCCACCTTGGTATGCATCACCGCCGCCATCGCCGCGCCTCCCGGCAGGACGGCTTCGAGTACACTTTCTAACGCGATGGTGCGGGTCATCTCGTCGGCGGTATTGCCGCTGTACATGACCGGCCGGCCATCGGGGGCCAACGCGCAGGAAAACCGGCGCACACTGGGAGTCCCGTCGCCACCGCGGCCTCCAGCGCGAGCCGCGTATAGTCCACGTCGCACATCATTTCGAGCAGGATCAGATCGGCGCCCCCTGCGGCGAGCGCGTCGGCTTGCTCTTGGTAGTTTGCTCGCATGGCATTGAGCAGGGGCAGGTTCTTGTCGTCGGCGCCCACGGTTCCCTTCGTCGAAATGGAGCCCGCGACCCAGATCGGCCGATCGGCGCCGACATTCTCACACGCCTCCCGGACCAGCCCGAGGGCCTTCATGTTGACCTCGCGCACCCGATCGCCCTTGCCGGCGGGCTCCAGCATGTCGCGCCGTGTCGTGAAGGTGTTAGCGGTCACGATGTCCGCGCCGGCGAGGATGTAGTCCTCGTGCACCTGCCGTACGATGTCGGGGTGCGTCTCGTTGGCCGTGGCCGCCCAATCGACATCGCTCATGGGCGCCCCTCGCCGCTGGATCTCGGTGCCGACCGCGCCGTCGAGGAACACCACCTCATCGCTTTTGAGCCGTTCGAGAATGGATGGCATGGTGAGCTCCCTAAGCCGTCGATCGATCGGCGCGGGGCCGCGCGACGGTCCCTAAACGATGGTGCGCCTAGTTCTTGGGCGATGGCACGAGCGTGACACCGATCATCGCATCGCGCGTGACGAGCCCCGCCAGCTCTTCCTCGCTCATGCCGTCCGTTCCGGCGGGGCGCTCGGGGATCACGATATAGCGGAGATCGGCCGTGGAATCGGCGACGCGGATCTCGACTTGGTCGGGGATCCGGGTGCCGAACTCCGCCAGCACGCCGCGCGGATCGTTGACGACGCGTGAGCGATAGGCGCGGCTCTTGTACCAGGCCGGCGGTACACCGAGGAGCTTGCGCGGATAGCAGGAGCAGAGCGTGCACACCACGACGTGGTGCGCCCCCGGCGTATCCTCTAGGGCGATCAACTCCGGTGCGTTGCTCATGTCGATGCCGAGGCTTTCGACCGCCGCCTTGGCATCGCGCCTGAGAAAATCGCGGAACTCAGGCTTGACCCAGGCCTTGGCGACCACTCGGGCGCCCATGCCGGGATGGCGCGAATCGGTGTCCTCGATCTGTCGCGTGATGTCGGCGGCGGTCAACACGCCGCGCTCGATCAGCAACTCCCGCACCGCCTGTTCGAGAGCGTCATATTCGGCTGCGGCTCCCTCACCATCCTCGATCGGCGCGTGGTCGTGATCGTGATGAACGGTCGTGGCCATGACGCGTTCCCTCCCTTCAGGCCGGATCAAGCCAATGGTCGTAAAGATCGGCGACGACCGAATCGTGCGGCCCGTTTGCGTATCCTGGCCACAGGTCGGTTTGCGCAAAACGCACGCGGTACAGCTCGCGCTTGGGCAGGCCCGATTCGTGACAGGCGAGCTCTTCGGGGTTGCGGTAGTCGCCCGCCGGCTGTTCGATCACGCCCTCACGGCCGCGCAGGTAATAAGGAGTGCGGCAATGCCCCTGGATTTCACGGTCCTGGACCCGCACGCGATCACCGTTCTTGAACTTCATCGCGCTCCCCGTCCCCCGCCGTTCGGCTTGCCGACCCGGCGCGCGTTGCGATCTCGGCGATTCGCCCGTCGAGATCCGCTTGGCTGATCAGGCCCTGCTCCACCACCAGCCGGGCGATGGCGTCCATCCAGCGCTCGTAGTAGGAGAGGCTTTCGTACCGCTCCTCGGGCAGCTGCTCGATGGCGCGCCGCAGCGCATCGACCGCGAAATGGCGGCGCGGCGGCTCGACGAGCAAGCGCAGCAGGGCATCGACGCGCTTGTCGAAAAACGTGAGCTCATGCTCGGAGTGGTCGATCGGATCGCCCGGCAATCCGCCGAGATCATGAACGCCGCGCCGGTCGTGGGTCATTACGCCTGATTCCCTATCCTGCCCCTATGCTAGAAGCCCAACGCGCCCCTCACAAGGACGTTGGGCGAGGCGCAGGACGCGCTTTCCGGTTGCCTAACCCGCGTCGCATGCCCAAAATAGGCGAACGGGCGCGTCAGAACGCCGCCAAACTGCGCGAGAAGGCTAGGAGAAGGAGCGGACCATGGGAGTCACCGTCCTGCACCACTACAATATCGTGACCGACAAGATCGACGAATCGGTGAAGTTCTACGAGGACGTCATCGGCCTCAAGAAAGGCGAGCGTCCCGAGCTTCCCGATCCCGGCGCGTGGCTCTATCTCGACGAAACGCCGGTGGTCCATCTTCTCCAGCTCGGTGAGACTCGGGGCGACCATACCGGCCCGATCGATCACGTCGCCTTCCAGGCCAATGACTACGCAGGCTTCGCCAAGGGCCTCAAGGCCAAGGGCCAGGAGTTCGAAGAGAACTACATCGCCGATTTCGACCTCCACCAGGTGTTCCTTTACGATCCCAACGGCGTCAAGGTCGAGATCAACTTCCTCCCCTGAGCGCGCGAGCCATTTGTCACGCGTGACATTGCGGAGCGGTGTGCCGGCGCCTGTCGGCTGAGGGGACCGGTACGCCATCGCCCGGCCCGCCAAGTTCCAAGGGAGGATTGTTGTGAGATTCGTCAATTACGCGAAGGGACGCGAAACCCGCCTCGGCGCCGAGGATGAAGGTGACATCGTCGATCTCATCGACGCTCTCGGGGCGCGCAAGTTGACCGCCAAGGACCGGGACATCCTGGGCGAAACCAAAGCGTTCATCGCATCAGGCCCCAGCGGCCTGCGGCTTGCGCGCAAAGCGCTCCGCCACAGCCGCAAGACCGGGCGCGGGCGGATGCCGCGCGGCAAGGTCAAGCTACAGGCGCCGCTCAAGCCCGAGATCATTCTGTGTTCCGGTGAAAACTACTGGGATCACCGCGACGAGAAACCGCAGGTCGAGGGCCGCGAGCCCGAGTTCTTCATCAAGGTGCCGCAAGGCGCGGTGGGGCCCGGCACGCCTATCCGGCTCGATCGCAAGGTCACCAAGAAGCTGGATTATGAAACCGAGCTCGCCGTCATCATCGGCAAGCCGGGCCGTCACATCCCCAAGAGCCGGGCGCTCGAGCACGTGTTCGGCTACACCATCATGAACGACGTGACGGCGCGCGACCGCCAGGTGCGCATCCGGCCCGACGGCAGCTCGTTCTACGTGCTGGGCCCGGGCAAGAACTTCGATACCTGCGCGCCGATGGGCCCATGCATTGTCACCGCCGACGAAATTGCCAATCCGCAGAGGTTGAGCTTGCGGACCACGGTCAACGCCGAGGTGCGCCAGAACAACTCGACGGCAAAGATGATCTGGGGCGTGGCCGATCTGGTGAAGTTCCTCTCGACCTTCCTTACGCTCCTACCCGGTACGGTGATCTCCACCGGCACCCCCGGCGGCACCGCGTGGGGGACGGATGCCGAGCTCGGCGGGCGGGCGGCCAAACGCGGCGACGTCGTCCGACCCAAGGGCTATCTCAAGCCGGGCGACGTGGTGACGTGCGAGATTGAGGGAATCGGCCGGTTGCGCAACAAGGTAGTGCTCAACCGATAGCCCGTGGCTTCTCGCCCGGCGCTGGAGAGGGCATAATCGTACGCGCCGCCGATGGCAACGCACGCAACGTCATGCGCGCAATCGATAAACCCGCCGGCAGCCGAACGTCCGATGGATACCGTATTTCCCATCATTATCGGCATCGCCCTTGCGGCGACATTCGGTGTGCTCGCCGCAGGATTCGTCGCGATGACGCGCGGCGGTGAGTTCAACCACAAGTATGGCAATCTCATGATGCGCGCGCGCATCGGCACACAGGGGGCCACGGTCCTCCTGGTCCTGCTCTATTTCCTGTGGCGCGTGGCCTGAGTTTCGCGGCCGCCGAGACACCGATGGTCAAGCTCACCAAGATCTACACCCGCGGCGGCGATCAGGGCCAGACCTCGCTTGGCGATGGGACCCGCCTCGCCAAGCACGATCTCCGCGTCGCCGCTTATGGCGCGGTCGACGAGGCCAACGCCGCTGTCGGCCTGGCTCGGCTCCATACCGAGGGTGAGGTGGACGAGATGCTGGCGCGCATCCAGGACGATCTTTTCGACCTCGGCGCCGATCTCTGCACGCCCGGCGAGGGCGCGGATGCGCTCCGCATCACGGCAGCGCAGGTCGAGCGGCTCGAAACCGAAATCGATGGTCTCAACGCCAATCTCCAGCCCCTCACCTCCTTCATCCTGCCCGGCGGAACGCCGGGCGCGACGGCGCTTCATCTCGCGCGCACCATCACGCGGCGTGCCGAGCGGATGATGACCGAGCTGGCCACGCGCGAGGCCGTGAACCCGGTGGCGATTCAGTTCATCAATCGCCTATCCGATCATTTATTTGTGCTGGGTCGCCATCTCAACGACGACGGCGGAAGGGACGTGTTGTGGCGCCCGGGCGCCAATCGTTAAGCGAATTACTGCCCTAGCGCCATCTAAGCGGGGAGCCCGGCGCTGAGCAGGCCCTCGCGCAGGCGCACCCGGTCGGTTTCGTGGCTGTAAGGCATGCGCTCGACAAAGCCACCGACGGCAAAATCAAGGCTCAGCTCCAAAAGCTGCTTCACCTCGGCCTTCTGTGCCTGCGCCGTCGCCCGCGCCTTCGCCTTTGGCCATGTGCGCCTGACACGCGACCATATAGGCGCACGCGGTCTCATCCATCGTGGTGATGTGTTTGAACGCATCATACGCGTCGGCATAGCGCTCGGCGCCGTAATGCGCCCGGCCCAAATGGCCCCAGAACCGCTCCGGATGGTAGGGGTTGAGGCGCATGGCCTTGCCGACTCACTCGGCGCCCTCTTCGGGTTGGCCCATCCAGGTCAAAAGCTCGCCCTGCTGGACCACGACCAGGTCATAAGCCGGCGTCAGAGACAATGCCTTTTCCTGGTGGTGCCAGGCCTTGTCGTGCTGTTTGTCCTGGAGATAGACCGCGGCCAGGATGCGGTGGCACTCGCTGTCATTATCGTCGAGCGACTGGGCCATTTGCAGCCACGAGACGATGCGCGCCCAAACCTCTTCGCGGCTCGCCCAACCGCGCATAAACGTCTGTCCCTGGATGCACGCCCGCCACGCCCAGGCATGGGCGTATTGGGGATCGAGCTCGACCGCCTTCTGGGTCATTTCCTGCGCGAAGGCGTTGTCCTCGCGGGTGCCGTGATGGTGGTGAATCTTGGCGCGCATCACGTAATCGTAGGCCGCCAAATTCTCAGGCGGCTTGCGCTTGGCGTGTTCGAGATCGGCGGCTTCGACGCGCCCCGGCAAGGTGGCCGCGATGGTCTGGGCGATCTCGTCCTGGAGCGCGAAGATGTCCTCGATGTCACGGTCGTAGCGCTCGGCCCACACGTGGTTGCCCGTCGCCGCATCGATCAGCTGGGCGGAGATCCGCACCCGGTCGCCGGCCCGGCGCACGCTGCCCTCGACGACATAGCGCACGCCCAGATCGTTCGCCACGTCCTGAACCTTGGTGGCCCGACCCTTGTAGACGAAGGTCGAGTTGCGGGCGATCACGAATAGCCCGGGAAAGCGCGAGAGCTCGGTGATGATGTCTTCGATGACGCCGTCGGCGAAGTATTCCTGCTCCGGGTCGTTGCTCATCGGGTCAAACGGCAACACCGCAATCGAGGGCAAGGATGCCGCCGCCGGTGCGGCCCCTTTGCCCGCGGCTGACGGGGCATTCGCCTCGACCGCAATGCGGAACACGCGGATCGGCCGGGCGATGTTCTTGACGTTCTGCTCGCCAAGGTCCTCGAAGGTCAGGGGAAACTTGTCGCGCACCTGGTCGCGGGCGGAGCGGGAGACGCAGATGCCACCCGGTTGGGCGAGAGATTCGAGGCGCGCGGCGACGTTGACACCATCGCCGTAGAGATCGTCACCCTCGACGATGACATCGCCGAGATTGATGCCCATGCGGAACTCGATGCTGCCATCCTCGGCCACGTCCGTATTGCGCTCAGACATGGCGTGCTGCACCTCGAGGGCATAGCGCACCGCATCGACCACGCTGGCGAACTCAATCAGGAGTCCGTCGTCCATCGTCTTGACGAGATGGCCGTTGTGGTCGGCAATCTTGGGTTCGAGGAGTTCGGCGCGGTGGCTCTTCAGCACCGCGAGCGTGCCCTCTTCGTCGTCGCCCATGAGCCGGCTGAAGCCGACCACATCGGCGCTCAGAATCGCAGCGAGCTTGCGTTCGACGCCCTGCACGGTCACGGCGCAATTCCTGACAAATGGTTCCCAGGGTGAGTCTAGGGGAGCCGGATTACCGTGTCCACGCGATCCGCTGTCCGTGCTGGTGCCGCGCGGGCCGGCCATTCGTTGACAGCGCCCACAGCCGGCTCTAGCTTGCGCACGAACCAGCGCCGGGAGCTCAATCCGGCCGGCCACGGAGGACGCCTCAGACCATGAAATTGCTCGTTCCGGTCAAGCGCGTGATCGACGCCAACGTCAAGATCCGCGTCAAAGCCGACCAGACCGGTGTCGAAACTGCGAACGTCAAGATGGCGATGAACCCGTTCGACGAGATCGCCGTCGAGGAAGCGATTCGACTTCACGAAGGCGGGCTCGCCGAGGAGATCATCGCCGTCTCGATGGGCGGGCAGACGTGTCAGGAGACCATCCGCACGGCGCTCGCCATGGGTGCCGACCGGGGCATTCACGTGAAAACCGACGAGGAGCTCCAGCCGCTGGCGGTGGCGAAACTCCTCAAGGCGCTGTGTGAGGCCGAGAATCCGGACCTTGTGATCATGGGCAAGCAGGCCATCGACGACGACTCCAATCAGACGGGGCAGATGTTGGCGGGGCTGCTGGGTTGGCCGCAGGGCACCTTCGCCTCCAAACTCGTCATCGCCGACGGCAAGGCGGAGGTGACCCGCGAGATTGACGGCGGGCTTCAGACCGTATCGCTCAAACTGCCGGCCATCGTGACCACTGATCTGCGCCTCAACGAGCCGCGCTACGCCTCGCTGCCCAATATCATGAAGGCGAAAAAGAAACCGATCGATGAAACGACGCCGGAAAAGCTCGGCGTCGACGCGGCACCCCGGCTCAAGATTCTCAAGGTGGAGCAGCCCGCCAAACGGCAAGCCGGCGTTCGGGTTGAAGGCGTGGCCGAGCTGGTCGACAAGCTGCGCAACGAAGCGAAGGTGATCTGATGGCGGTCCTCGTCGTCGCCGAGCACGACAATTCCGAGATCAAGCCGGCAACCCTCGTTACCGTCACGGCGGCCCGCGAGATCGAGTCCGACGTACACATCCTCGTTGCCGGCGCGGGCGTCCAGCCGGCGGCCGAGGCGGCCGCCAAGATCGCTGGCGTGAGCAAGGTCCTGCACATCGACGATGCGCGCTACGATCACCAGCTCGCCGAAGCGATGGCGGCGTTGATCGTGGCGCTGGCCCCGGATTACGCCGCCGTGCTCGCCCCGGCGACGACCACCGGCAAGAACTTCATGCCGCGTGTGGCGGCACTTCTGGACGTCGCGCAGATCTCGGACATCTCGGCGGTCGTCTCGGCGGACAGGTTCGTGCGGCCGATCTATGCCGGCAACGCGCTGGCCACGGTCCAGTCCTCCGATGCCATCAAGATCATCACCGTGCGCGGGACCGCGTTCGACTCGGCCCCGGCCGAGGGTGGCAGCGCCTCGATCGAGAGCGCCTCACTGGCCGAGGAATCAGACCTCTCTGCCTTTGCCGGCGAAGAGCTCAGCGTCTCCGAGCGGCCCGAGCTGACCGCGGCCCGGGTCATCATCTCGGGTGGCCGAGGCATGCAGAGCGGCGATAACTTCGCGCTGCTGGAAAAGCTGGCGGACAAGCTCGGCGCCGCGGTGGGCGCAAGCCGCGCCGCGGTCGATGCCGGCTTCGTCCCCAACGACTATCAGGTGGGCCAAACCGGCAAGATCGTCGCACCCGAGCTCTACATCGCCGTGGGCATTTCGGGCGCCATCCAGCACCTCGCGGGCATGAAGGATTCCAAGGTGATCGTCGCCATCAACAAGGACGAGGAGGCGCCGATCTTTCAGATCGCCGATTACGGCCTCGTCGCCGATTTGTTCAAGGTCCTGCCGGAGCTCGACGAGGCGCTTAACGAGTAGTCGCTGAGCGGACGATGGCGGGACCAACCGAGATCAAATCCATCGGCATCATCGGCGCCGGCCAGATGGGCAACGGCATCGCCCATGTGAGCGCACTTGCCGGCCTCGACGTCATTCTCACCGATGTGAGCGCCGGGCAGATCGACAAGGCGTTCATGACGATTGAGTCCAATCTCGGCCGCCAGGTCGCGCGCGACAAGATCAGTGCCGGGGACAAGGCGGCCGCGCTCGCCCGACTCCAGCGCGGCGAGGGGCTCGAGGCGCTTAAGGGTGCGGACCTCGTCATCGAGGCTGCGAGCGAGAACGAAGCCATCAAGCGCGAGATCTTCACCGAACTGTGCCCGCGGCTCGGACCGGGCACCTTGATCGCGTCGAACACCTCGTCGATCTCGATCACCCGGCTCGCGTCCTACACGGACCGGCCGGGCCGCTTCATCGGCATGCATTTCATGAACCCGGTACCGGTGATGCAGCTCGTCGAGATCATCCGCGGCATCGCCACGGAGGAGGAAACCTTCGCGATCATTCACGCGCTCACTCTGAAACTTGGAAAAACGCCGGCGGCCGCAGAGGACTTCCCGGCCTTCATCATCAACCGCATCCTGCTGCCCATGATCAACGAAGCGGTCTACGCGCTGCACGAAGGCGTGGGACGCATCGAGGCGATCGACACCTCGATGCGGCTCGGCGCCAACCATCCCATGGGGCCGCTCGAGCTCGCCGATTTCATCGGTTTGGACACATGCTTGGCCGTGATGCAGGTGTTGCATGAGGGGCTCGGCGATACCAAGTACCGTCCCTGCCCGCTGCTGGTTAAATACGTCGAGGCCGGTTGGCTCGGCCGCAAGACGGGCAAAGGGTTCTACGACTATTCCGGGGAGAAACCGGTCGCGACGCGCTGAGCGATCAGGATTCGGCTTGGCCGATGAAATAACGGATCAGGGCGAACGCCTCCGGGCTATCCCACTCGGCGGGACCGATGAGGCGCCCGATCTCGTTGCCCGCACGATCGATCAGGACGCTGGTGGGCAGGCCGAGAGCGCCGAACGCCCGCGTCGCCTGGCTTGAGGAATCGATGTAGACGCGAAGCTGCTCGAGGCCATGGTCCCGCACAAAGGGCGTGACGACCTCGAGACCCTTGCGGTCCTGGGCGATGGCGACGACTTCGAAGTCGGCACTGCCGAGCTCCGCCTGCAGCCTGTCGAGCGTCGGCATTTCGCGAATGCAAGGGCCGCACCAGGTCGCCCATAGATTGACCAACACGACCTTGCCGCGAAAGTCCGCAAGCGTCAGCGGGTTGGCCTCGCCGTCGGTGAAATTAACCTCGGGCGCTGGCTTGGCCTCGGTCGAGAGGGTAAAGTTGACCATTTGGCCCCGTGCCATGGACGCTGCCGCGTCGTTCGGGCTCGGCAGCAGGGCCTTAGGATCGGGCGAAAGGGTAATGAAGGCGACAACGGCGATGACGCCCGCCACCGCGACGGCAATGTAGGTCGATAGCTGGTTCATCGTCGTAGAGATCGGGTTATGAGTAAAAAGCTCCGTGCCATCAAGGCGCCGGCACCGGCGCGCCGGACCAACCGCGGCAACGCGGGCCATCCCCTGTGGGGCGGCCGGTTCGAGCGCGCGCCCGCCGCAGTCCTGCAAGACATAGGTGCCTCGATCGATTTCGACAAGCGCCTCTACGCCCAGGACATCGCCGGCTCCAAGGCGCATTGTCGCATGCTTATGGCGCGCGGCATCATCACCAAGCGCGACGGTCACGCGATTTTGAAGGGCCTCGATGCCATCGCGAAGGAAATTGCAAGCGGCGCCTTCCGCTTCGATCCCAAGCTCGAAGACATCCATATGAACATCGAGGCGCGGCTGCAGGCGCTCATCGGCGAGCCCGCCGGCCGGCTTCACACCGCGCGCTCACGCAACGATCAGGTGGCGACCGACTTCCGCCTGTGGCTGCGCGAGGCGCTCGATCGTCTCGATCAGGACCTCAAGGGCCTGCAGGCGGCCTTGATCGGCCAGGCCGAGCGCCACGCCGCGACCGCAATGCCGGGCTACACGCACCTCCAGAACGCCCAGCCGGTCACGTTCGGTCACCACCTGCTGGCCTATGCCGAGATGATCGGCCGCGACCGCGCGCGCGGGCGGGACTGCCGCGAACGCCTCAACGAATGCCCCTTGGGGGCCGCCGCGCTCGCCGGCACCTCGTTTCCCATCGACCGCCGCATGACCGCGAAAGCCCTCGGCTTCGATCGGCCGGCCGCCAATTCGATCGACGCGGTATCGGACCGGGACTTCGCGCTCGAGTTCCTCGCCGTGGCGGCGATCGCGGCAATCCACCTGTCACGCCTCGGCGAGGAGATCGTGCTGTGGGCGAGCCCACAGTTCGGCTTCATCGCGCTCTCCGAGCGCTTCGCCACCGGCTCCTCGATCATGCCGCAGAAGCGCAACCCCGATGCCGCCGAGCTCGTGCGCGCAAAGGCGGGGCGCGTCATCGGCGCTCTGTCCACGCTCGCGGTGGCGATGAAGGGGCTGCCGTTGGCCTATGCGCGGGACATGCAGGAGGACAAGGAGCCCACCTTCGATGCCGCCGATACGCTCAGGCTATGCATCGCTGCGATGACCGGCATGATCGCCGATCTGACGGTCGATGAGGAGGCGATGGCCGCCGCCGCCGGGCGGGATTTCTCGACGGCGACCGATCTCGCCGATTGGCTGGTGCGCGTGCGCGATATCCCCTTCCGCCGGGCCCACGACATCACCGGAAAGATCGTGAAATGGGCGGCGCGGCGGAACTGCCCGCTGGCGGACGTGCCGCTGGCCGAAATGCAGCGCATCGAGCCCAGGATTACCGCCGAGGTGTTCGATTTCCTCAGCATCGAACGCTCGATCGCCAGCCGCACGAGCTTCGGCGGCACCGCGCCGCGGCAGGTCAGGAAAGCCGTCGCCCGGGCCAGGGAGCGGTTTCTGTGACGCGCCGCCTCATCGTCCTCCTCGTGGTGGCCGCGCTCGGCTTCTCGCTGGCGGCCTGCGGCAAGAAAGGTGGGCTCGAGCCACCGCCTGAGGATCAAGCGGCTGAGCAGGAGGCGGCGTAATCGCGCCGGGAGGGATCGTGAGCGCCTTTGCTTACAAGAATGGCGAGCTCTCTGCCGAGGATGTTGCGCTCTCGGTCATCGCCGCCGATATCGGCACGCCGTTTTACTGCTATTCGACGGCCGCGCTCCGCGACAACTACCGCGCGTTCGCCGACGCCTTCGCCGCGCTCGACGCGACGATCTTCTACGCCGTCAAGGCCAACTCCAATCTCTCCGTGATCCATACGCTGGGCGGGTTTGGGGCGGGCGCCGATGTCGATTCGGAGGGTGAGCTGCGCCGGGCGCTGGCGGCCGGCATCGCACCCGAGCGGATCATCTTCTCGGGGGTCGGCAAGACAGCGGCGGAAATCGCCTTCGCGCTCGAGGCGGGCATATTCCAGATCAACGTTGAATCCGAAGCCGAACTCGAGACCATCGACGAGATCGCCCGGGCGCGCGGCACGGCCGCCCCGATCGCGCTCCGCATCAATCCCGATGTTGATGCCGCGACTCACGCCAAGATCACCACCGGCCGGCGTGGAAACAAATTCGGCATTCCCTGGCCGCAGGCACGGGAGCTCTACGCCAAGGCCGCGGACCTGCCGGCGATCGATGTCGCCGGCATCGCGGTCCATATCGGATCGCAGGTCATGGATCTCGCCCCCTTCGAGGCGGCATTCGGGCTCTTGGCCGATGCGGTGGGCGCGTTGCGCGGCGCTGGCCACGACATCCGCCGCATCGATCTCGGAGGCGGCCTCGGAATTCGCTATCGGGACGAGACGCCACCCGCGCCGGCAAGTTATGCCGCCCTGATCGAGCGATTGTTGGCCCCGCTCGGCTGCACCGTCCTGCTCGAACCGGGGCGCGCGTTGGTCGGCGCTGCAGGCGTGCTCGTCACGCGAATCACTTACGAAAAGGACATGGCGGACCGCCGTGTCCTGATCGTCGATGGCGCGATGAACGACCTCATGCGGCCCAGCATGTACGAGGCTTGGCACGCCATACGGCCCGTGCGTGAAGCCCGCGCGGGCGCCACTGAAACGCCGGTCGACATCGCCGGGCCGGTCTGTGAATCGGCGGACGTCTTCGCCGCGGCGCGGCCGATGCCGCCACTTCACGCGAAGGATTTACTCGCGATCGGCGAGGCCGGAGCCTATGGTGCGGTCATGGCGTCTAACTACAACAGCCGCCTTCTGGTGCCGGAGGTCCTGGTCAACGGCCCGGACTACGCCGTCGTCAGAGCGCGCCAGAGCTTCGAGGACCTGCTCGCTAGGGACACGATCCCCGACTGGCTCGCCGCGCCCGAGGCCGATACCTCGCGGGGTGCGGCGTGAGGCGCGGGCTCGACAGGCCGTTCGACGCAGGGTTGGCGCGCCGGCTAAAGTGGGCTCGATTGGCGTTGGTGTGGGAGCGCCTGTGGCCGGCCCTGTGGCCCGCCACGTCGATCGCCGGTGGTTTCCTCGTCCTGTCTTGGGCCGATGTCTGGAGCTTATTCCCGGGCTGGGTGCACCTCGCTCTTCTCGTGGTGTTGGCCGGCGCGTTCCTCGGTGCGCTGTGGCGGGGGATTCGCGGAACCGTGCTGCCGACGATGGGCGAGGCGACACGACGCCTGGAGATGGAAAGCGGTCTGCGTCACCGCCCGCTCACCACCGTCGGGGACGAGCTGGCCACCGGGCGCACCGATCAGAAGAGTGCGGCGCTTTGGGAGCTCCATCGCCGGCGGGCGCTGGCGCAGCTCAGGAATCTGCGTGTCGGCTGGCCACACGCGGGTTTGGCGGCGCGTGACCCGTACGCGCTCCGCGCCGCACTGGCGCTCCTGCTGGTGATCACCTTCGCCGGCGCCGGCGGGGAAGTGGGCGACCGCCTGGCGGCCGCGTTTCAGCCGCAACTCAGCTTATCGAGTACAGATGCGGCGAAGCTTGAGGCGTGGTTGACACCGCCGGCGTATACCGGCGCCGCGCCCATCATGCTGGGCGTGGCCGAACGCGATGAGGCCACCGTGCAAATCCCCGCGGCCACCACCTTCCTCGCCCGCGTGAGCGGCGGGCGCGGCGTTCCCGCGCTGAGCCTTGATGGCCGGACCATACCGTTCGCGGCGATCGATTCCGCAGCCCATCGGATCGAGCACGTTATCGAGACAGGCCGCCGGCTTGCCGTCATTCAGGGCCAAATCCAGCTCGGCGTCTGGGAGCTCGACGTCATCACCGATCAGGCGCCGCACATCATGCTGGCCGAGGAACCGACGACAACTGTGCGCCGCGCCCTCAAGATTTCCTATGAGGCGCGTGATGACTATGGCCTCAGCACGGTCAAGGCGATCTTCCGCCGCCCCGGCGATGACACCCGTCTCGAGCTTGCTCTGCCGCTGGCCGGCTTGCGCCTCACGACGGCGCGCGACACCGGTTACCACGACCTGACGCCCCATCCCTGGGCGGGTCTTCCGGTGATCCTCACTCTTGCCGCAACCGATGCGTCCGGTCAGATCGGCGAAAGCGCCCCCTATGAGATGGTCTTGCCGGAGCGGGTCTTCTTTCATCCGATCGCGCGGGCCATCATCGAGCAGCGCAAGGCCCTTTCGCTCGAGCCCGAGTCGTGGGAGCGCGTGGCCACAGCGCTCGGGGCGATGACGCTCCTGCCGGAAGAATACAACCACGACGTCACGGCGCACCTCGCCCTGCGCAGCGCCAAGGCCCGCCTCAACGAGGAGCACCAGCCCGAGACGATCGCCGAGGTCCAGGATTTGTTGTGGGACACCGCGCTTCGCATCGAGGACGGCAACGTCTCGCTTGCCGAGGCAGCCCTGCGCGAGGCGCAGACGGCGTTGATGGACGCGCTGGCGCGCGATGCCTCGGACGAGGAGATCGAACGGCTCATGAATGAGCTCCAGGAGGCCATGTCCGCCTATTTGCAGGCGCTCGCCGAACAGGCGAGACGCATGGCCGAGGAGGGCGCGCCGCCGCTCGATGTCGAGGGCGCGCTGGTGCGTGAGGGCGAGCTCGAAGAGATGCTCGATCGGGCGCGCCAACTCAACCAGCTCGGCGCCCGTGAAGCGGCCCGTCAGCTGCTCGCGGAGCTGCAGAACATCCTCGAAAACCTCCGTGCCGGCATCACGGCGATGCCCCAGGACACCACGGGGGAACAAATGCTCCGCGACCTCAACGCCCTCATGAATCGTCAGCAACAGCTGCTCGATCAGACCTTCCGCAGCGAACAGACGGGCGAGCCGCCCGACGGCATGAACTTCGGCGACATGGCCGACCAGCAGCAGGCGCTACGGACCATGCTTGGCGACATCATGCGCCAGCTCGGCGAGAGCGATGTATCGATTCCGAACCCGCTCGGACGCGCCGATCAGGCGATGCGCGATGCGCGCCGAAGTCTGGAAGGCAAAAGCCCGGGTGATGCGATGGCCGCCCAGTCGGAAGCACTTGACCAGCTGCGGCAGGGCGCGGATGACCTGGTGCGCACGCTGTTGGCGGAGGACGGCTTCGGTAACGGCCAACAACACAGCGATGGTCCGGGCGGGCTCAACCGGGATCCCCTAGGACGGCTGATGGGGCGTGGCGGACAGATTGACGACCGCAGCGTTCGGATTCCCGATGAAGCGGACGTCCAACGGGCGCGGCAAATCCTCGACGAGCTCTACCGTCGCGTCGGCGAACCTTGGCGCTCCATCTCCGAACGCGACTACATCGACCGGCTCCTGCGTCGATTCTAGGCTGCCGCGCGCCGCCGCGATGGGACGACCCTCTTAACCCGGATTCGGACTCCCGTTATCAAGTGGCCAGCGCGCGGTCGACGGCGTCAGCCACCTGCTCGGCGGTCAGGGGCTTGGTAATGAGATCGCTGATCAGCGTTTTGAGATTGCCGGCGCGCTTCGCTTCCTCGCTGTACCCCGTCATCAGGATAATCCGCGTATCGGGATACTCTTTAACCACCTTGAGGGTGAGCGCAACACCATCGAGCACGGGCATCTTGATATAGGCAAGGAGGAGATCGAAGCCGCTCTGGGCGAGCGCCCGCAACGCTTCAGCGCCGTCGCCGGCGAGCGTGGTCTGGTGCCCAACACTCACCAGCGCACGCCGCAAGAACTGGGCGCGGTCAGGATCGTCCTCTGCGATGAGGATGCGAGGCACGGCTTTCCCCGCTTCGTGGATCTTTCGCACGACTATACGGCATTTCGCCAAGCGGGTGGAGAATTCGCCGCGCGAGCCGTCACCCGCACCATCCGCACCAACGGACCGGAACGCATTGAGACGGCGGGGTCGCGATCAGCCGCTTTCTTCTTCGGCGTAGAACATGACCGCCAAGCCGCGCGCGGATTCGGGCGGCTCGGCAACGCGTGTATCGAAGGCGGCCGCTTGACCCGGGGCGAGCTCCTTGGACGACGCCGAAAACACCCAGCTGTAGATCTCTCGTTGGCGAACATCCAGCAGGCTGACCCGGATTTTCGGGACTTCACGCACGACATCGGAAATATTGGCGATTTCTCCGTTGATGACGAGCGTTGGCTTGTCGTTCTCGAGCTGCTGGGCGGACGTCACATTGCGAAGCTCGAGCCCTTCACCCACCGTGCGCACGGGCAGACCCACCATCTGGTAGAGCGCCGTAGCCGGCGGCCACACCGCGACAATGGTGTGGCGCATGAACACGCTGCCGCCCACCACGGCGATGATGAAAACGACCAGCAGGGCCCAACCGATGAGTTGGCCGGCACCGCTGCGCCGCGCGGAGGGAGGCGGAGCGACCGCCGCTGGCCGTCGCTCCTCGGCATCCCCATCCTGGAGGATCGATGCACCCACCTCCTCATCGACGTCGGGTACCGTGAGCCGAGGGGCCGCGGCCTCGGGCGCCGCGCCAGGGGGGCGTTCAGTCCACATATGGCTGCATTTCACGCACCGCACCATGCGCCCGCTTGGATGCAACAGGGCGGCATCGAGGTTGTAGCGGGTTTCGCAGGACGGACAGGTGAGAATCATTTGTACCGGCCGCTCGTTAACGGCAAGACTTTTATAGGCCCAAGCCCTGGGCGAGGCAAGGCCATCGGAGCGCACTGGACGACCGCCAGAGGCCTATGTCATGTTTGGTCAGGGGACCTTGTCAATCACCTGGCGGTGGAGGCGCGATAGCTTTGGTCCGCTTCGAAAACGTCGCCCTGCGCTATGGACACGGACCCGAGGTGTTGCGCGACATCTCGTTCCATTTGGAGCCGGGCTCGTTTCATTTCCTGACCGGACCGAGCGGCGCCGGCAAGACGTCGCTCCTGCGCCTGCTTTATTTGGCGCAGCGCGCCGCGCGCGGCAAGATCACGATGTTCGGGCGCGATCTCACCGCGACCTCACGCGATGAACTGCCGGCCTTGAGACGGCGTATCGGCGTGGTGTTTCAGAATTTTCGGCTGCTCAATCATCTCTCGGCGATCGACAATACGGCCCTGCCACTAAGGATTGCAGGCGCCAAGAAGCAGGAGATCGAGGAGCATGTGACCGAGCTTCTCAATTGGGTCGGGTTGTCGGATCAACTGCACGCCTACCCGCCGACCATGTCGGACGGGGAAAAGCAGCGTGTAGCGATCGCCCGCGCGGTGATCGGTCGGCCCAATCTGCTGCTGGCGGACGAACCGACCGGAAATGTCGATCCCGAACGCGGGGTCCAAATCCTCCATCTGTTCGAGGAGCTCAACAAGATCGGCACCACGGTGGTGATCGCCACGCACGACCAGAGCCTGGTCTCCCATCTCGATCACCCGGTTTTGCGGCTCACCCGTGGCGAGCTTGCGCCAGAGCGCCAAATCGAGCCGGCTCCTGCGCGGGCCAACCTGCGGCCGGTCGATTGAGGCGTCATGATGAAACGCCGCACCGATGTTCCCTTTGAGCCGGAGGCGTCAGGTCGCATTCTGCCGTTTCTCATCGCGCTCATGGTCTTCCTCGCGGCGCTCGGCCTCGCTGTCGCGCTTGCGCTCAACGGTTCGATCGTGCATTGGAACCAAAGCCTGAGCGGCAAGCTCACCGTGCAAATCTTACCGTCGGCGCAGACCGAGACCGGCGATCTGATGCTCCGGGCCCAGGCGGCCCGCGATCTCCTGCTCCAGACCGAGGGTGTGGCGTCCGCCACTATATTGCCGCGCTCCGACATCGAAGCCCTGCTCGAGCCATGGCTCGGCCCGGGCACCCTCGGTCTAGATCTACCGATTCCACCCCTCATCGACGTTACGCTCGTAGCCGGTGCGAGGCCGGATATCGCGGCCCTCGCCACACGGCTTTCGCGCGAGGTGCCCGGCGCCGAACTCGACGACCACAAACTCTGGCTCGACAAGCTCATCCGGCTCGCCCGCTCGGTGCAGATCGTCGCCGGCGCTGTCGTGCTCATGATCGGCTTGGCCGCGGTGGCGGTGGTCGTCTTCGCCACCCGCGCCGATCTCGCCACCCATCACGACACGATCGAAATCCTCCACCAGATCGGCGCCCGCGATTCCTACATCGCCCGTCAATTCCAAGGGCGTGCGCTTGGGCTTGGCTTGCGCGGCGGTCTGTTCGGTCTCGCGGTCGCGTTGCTGACCTTTTTCGTCGTGGCCCAACTAGCCGGCGAGCTCGACGCGCCGCTCCTCCCCCAGCCCGATCTCACGCCGGGGGAGTGGGCCGCGGTCGCGGCGCTGCCTCTCGCCGCCGCGGCGATCGCGACGCTCACCGCCCGCATTACCGTCATGCGCGCGCTCAGGCGCCTTCTGTAATCATGCTGGTGCTGCTCGATCGCGACGGCGTGCTCAATCTCGAACGGCGCGACCGTGTGACGGCGCCCGACCAGCTGGAACTGATCGACGGCGCCGCAGGGGCCGTTGCGCGTCTCAACGCCGCGGGCCACACGGTCGTCGTGGTGACCAACCAGTCGATTGTCGGCCGCGGTATCATCGATTCGGCCATGCTCGAATGCATCCACGACCGGCTCTGCGACCTCCTTGCGGCGCACGGCGGCCACCTCGATGACATCCTCGCGTGCACCGATGCGCCCTGGGTACCCACTGGCCGGCGCAAACCGGGCCCCGATATGCTTCTCGAAGCGCTTGCGCGCTATCAGTCGAAACCGGCCGCCACGCCGTTCATCGGCGACGATGTAACAGACCTGGAGGCGGCCGCCCGCGCCGGTTGCCGCCGCGTCCTGGTGCGCACCGGCAAAGGCCGGACACTGGAGGCTGAGGGACCGCCCGATCACGTCTTGCCCGTGGCCGTCTATGACGATCTCGGCGCGGCGGTCGATGCGCTGCTCGGCGAGCACTCATGAGGAAAGCTCTCTTTCGCGGTCCCCGGCCGACGCGCCGGTGGGTGCGCTTGGTCAGGGGCGTGGCGGGGCTTGTGGCCGCGATCGCGCTCGTGTGGCTCGGCGGGTACCTCTGGTTCACCGGCATCGTGCCGCGCGAGGGCGGCGAGGAGACGCGAATCACCGACGCCATCGTGGTGCTGACCGGCGGTGTCGGGCGCCTCGACGCCGGCCTTGCGCTTCTCGCCGAGAGGCGTGCCAAGAAACTGTTCATTTCCGGCGTCGGTGCGGGCACCACGCGCGCCGAGATGCGCCGCCGCGCGGCCGACTACCTGGATCAGTTCGAGTGTTGCGTCGTGCTCGGGCGTGACGCCGCCGATACCGAGGGCAACGCGGCGGAGACGGCGCAGTGGATGGCGGCCGAGGGCTATCGCAGCCTGCGCCTGGTGACCGCGAGCTACCACATGCCGCGCAGCATCGTCGAGTTCCGCCGCGCCATGCCGGAGGCGGAGGTGGCCGCGAATCCCGTATTCAGCGAACACGTCAAGCTGGATCACTGGTGGGCCTGGCCCGGCACAGCCCTGCTCTTCGCCGATGAGTTCAACAAGTACCTCATCAGCCTCACCCGAGCCCGGCTGGTCGGGCCGCTTCCACAGCCGGCGGACTCGTGACCCTCGCCCGCTCCCTCGCCTTCAACGCGCTTTTCTATCTCTGGACCGGGGCCGTGGCGCTCGGGCTGCTGCTGCCGCTCGTGCTTCCGCGACGGGTGACCGTGCGCGGGCAAACCCTGTGGGCCGAGGGTATATTGCGATTGATGGCCTGGGTGGCCGCCATCGAGGTCGAGATTCGCGGCCGTGAGCAGGTGCCCGACCGGCCGGTGATCATCGCGGCGAAACACCACTCGGCGTGGGACACCCTCATCTGGCACGTGATCGCCCGCGACCCGGCCATCATCATGAAGCAGGAGTTGCTCTGGATCCCGCTTTACGGCTGGTACTGCCGCAAATCCGGCATGATCCCGATCGACCGGCGGGGCGGGGCGGGCGCGCTCAAGCGCCTTCTCGCCAAAGCCGCGCGGGCCGTGCGGGAGGGACGTCCCATCGTTATCTTCCCGGAAGGCACGCGGAGCGCCGTGGGTAGCCGCCAAGCTTATCTGCCCGGTGTCGCCGCGCTCTATCTCAAGCTCGGCGTGCCCGTGGTGCCGGTGGCCGTGAACTCCGGCTTATTCTGGCCGCGGCGCAGCTTTTTCCGCCGGCCCGGCACGATCGTTCTCGCCTACCAGCCCGTGATCGAGCCCGGCCTCGACCGCGAGGCGTTCATGACCGCCCTTGCCGAGCGCATCGAGAACGCCACCGATACGTTGGTTGCCGAGGCTCGGGCGGGCGATGAACGTCTCGCGCCCACCGAGAAATCGTTGGAAAGACGCGCCTAGGCGAGCAACGGCATGTTCTGACCCATTGAAAATATTTCTCGAAAACTCATATATATCAGAGAGATAAGCGGTTATCGTCGGACTACACGATTAAATTAGTTCCGCCTTTGTTCTAAAATACTGCATGTCAACCGAGGGGGTTCCGTTGCCCAGCGTCGCGCCGATTTCCCAGCAAGTGTGGGATATGAAATACCGCCTCAAGGCGGCCGACGGCGCGCCCGTCGACAAGACGATCGAGGACACCTGGCGTCGCGTCGCCAAGGCGCTGGCCGCCATCGAGGCAGACCCGGGCGCTTGGGAGCCGCGTTTCTACCAGGCGCTGGAGAATTTCCGCTTCCTGCCCGCCGGGCGCATCGTCGCCGGCGCCGGCAGCGAGCGCCACGTCACCCTGTTCAACTGCTTCGTCATGGGCGCCATCGAGGACGACATGGCGAGCATCTTCGAGAATCTGAAGGAAGCCGCGCTGACGATGCAGCAGGGCGGCGGCATCGGTTACGATTTCTCGACGCTCAGGCCGCGCGGGGCGCCCGTCGCCGGCGTCGGGGCCGACGCCTCCGGCCCGTTGAGTTTCATGGACGTGTGGGACGCCATGTGCCGGACCATCGTTTCGGCGGGCTACCGCCGCGGCGCCATGATGGCGACCATGCGCTGCGATCACCCCGACATCGAAGCGTTCATCGCCGCCAAGCAGGACCCGGGGCGCTTGCGCATGTTCAATCTGTCGGTGCTCGTCACCGATGGCTTCATGACGGCGGTGAAGCAGGATGCGCCGTGGGAGCTGACCTTCGGCGGCAATTCCTACAAGAGCCTGCCGGCGCGCGAGTTGTGGGAGAAGATCATGCGCGCCACCTATGCCGTGGCCGAGCCGGGTGTGATCTTCATCGACCGTATCAATCGGCGCAACAACCTCGCCTATGTCGAGACCATCGAGGCGACCAACCCGTGCGGCGAGCAGCCGTTGCCACCCTACGGCACCTGTCTCTTGGGCTCGATTAACCTCGCGCAGCTGGTGAGGCAACCCTTCACGGCCGAGGCGGCGCTCGATGAGGCCATGCTCCACCGCTTGGTGCCGGTCGCCGTGCGCATGCTGGATGACGCCATCGATGTGTCCAACTTCCCGTTGCCCGCGCAGGAGCACGAGGCCCGGGCCAAGCGCCGCATCGGCCTCGGCATCACCGGCCTCGCCGATGCCCTGATCATGTGCGGCGCGCGCTATGGCTCGGCCCAAGCGGTCGAGCTGACGGAAAGCTGGATGAAGCGCATCAGCCGGGCCGCTTACCTCGCCTCCGCCGCGCTCGCGGCCGAGAAAGGCTCCTTCCCGCTTTACGAGGCCGAGGCCTACCTCGCCGGGGAGACCGTGGGCGGGCTTGATGATGACGTGCGCGCCGCGATCCGCGAGACGGGCATCCGCAACGCGCTGCTTACCTCGATCGCGCCGACCGGCACGATCTCGATGCTGGCCGACAACGTGTCATCTGGCCTCGAGCCCGTGTTCAGCTTTACCTACACGCGCCACGTGCTGATGCCCGACGGCAGCCGCCGCGACGAGGAGGTCAGCGATTACGCCTACCGGCTCTACCGCCGCCTCAAGGGCGAGACCGCGCCGCTGACCGAGGCGTTCGTCGACGCCCAAGCGCTCGCGCCGGCCGATCATGTGGCCATGCAGGCCGCCGTGCAGCGCCACGTCGACAGCGCCGTCTCCAAGACCATCAACTGCCCGGTCGACATCTCCTTCGAGGCGTTCAAGGACGTCTACACGATGGGGTACGATTCGGACCTGAAGGGCTGCACCACCTATCGCCCCAACGAGGTCACGGGTGCGGTGCTCGAAGTCACGGGCGAGGGCAAAGAGGCGCAGTCCGAACTCTCGCTCGAGGCGCCGCCCGCCAAACCGCACGACGTCTACGAGGCCGGCGGGGTGGTCTACATGACCCAACCTCTCGACCGGCCCGGCGTGCTCCCCGGCTCCACCTACAAGGTGAAATGGCCGGACACCGATCACGCCATGTACATCACCATCAACGACATCGTCGCCGACAGCCGGCGGCGGCCCTTCGAGGTGTTCATCAACTCGAAGAACATGGAGCACTATGCCTGGACGGTGGCGTTGACGCGCATGATCAGCGCCGTGTTCCGGCGCGGCGGCGATGTCTCGTTCGTGGTCGACGAGCTCAAGGCGGTGTTCGATCCGCGCGGCGGCCACTGGGTCGACGGCCGCTATGTGCCCTCGCTCCTGGCCGCCATCGGCGAGGTGATCGAGCAGCACCTGGTCAATATCGGGTTCATCGCGCGGGCGGAGGATGAGACCGAGCGCGAGCGATTGCAGCAGGCGGCCGGCGCGGAGGGCGCCGATCCGCGTTTCCGCACCTGCCCCAAATGCAGCATGCCCGGGCTCATCCGCATCGAGAACTGCGACACCTGCACGAGCTGCGGCTATTCGAAGTGTAGCTAGGCGCGCCGCTTGGCCCCATCCCGCCTGGCGCGGGCGAGACTGAGAATGCGGGAAAGCGTTCTGTCGTGGATGCCGAGCTCGTCAAGATGGCGCACGGTGTTTTCCAGATAGGCGAGGTTTTGCCCTCGCTTGCCGCGGCTCGTCACGATCACCTCGGCGATACGTTCGGGCGCGAGCTTCCCGGCATACTGGTGGTTGGCCCGGTTGGCGATCAGGGTGACGGCGCGGACCCGCCGGTCCTTGAGCCGCACCGGGCAGAGGCGCGGCAGATAGACATCGTAGGCGATCTCGCGCTCGGCCAGATAATCGAGGACGTGACGCGCCCGCCCCGCCCTCACCCGGTACGCCAGCCCCCGGCACGAGCCGCCCTGATCGAGCCCGAACACGAGGCCGGGTTTGGCCCGGGTGCCGCGGTAGATCAGCGAATGGATGCAGAAGGCGCGGTGATAGCCATGGAGGCGGGCCGGCACCGCTTCCTCATAGTCGAACCCCGGGTCCCACATGAGCGAGCCGTAGGCGAATACCCAAAGCTCCGCGCCATGCGGATGTTCGATCATGATATCGATCCGGTCCTGACTTCGATCCGGCGGGTAACTTAACAGCCCGTTGATTAAGTGGCTTTTTCCGGCTCTCACTCCCAGATGAGGAATGCGGCGGCGAAAGCCGTCTGGCCGCTTTGCGAGCCCCCCCGTGCCACCAGCATGGCCCCGGTGGGCGTGAGCAGAACGAAAATACCGCCATATCCGCCCGCCACGGCCTCCCGCGGGGTGCCGGCGCCGATGAGCTGGCGCATCAGTAACGATAGATTGTGGCCGGCGACGTGGAGCAGGTATCGCTTGTGCACATTCTCTCGCCCGCGCAGCCAGGTTCGTCGCATGCCGCCACGATCGAGGTTGTGGGCAAAGCAGCGCTCGACGATCTCGGCGCGCAGCTTGAAGGCCTCGCGGGCGACCCCGGACTTGAGCCGCGCACGGTTATTGGTGACCGCGCGCCGCGCCGCCTCATCACCGTGCCAGCGCGAAAAGCCGGTCTGCTTGGGCGCCGCGATCCGGGTCTTCCAGGGACTGTCGTTCAGAGCCCTCAAGACCGCCCGTGAGTGATAACCTTTGTCGGCGACGCATTCGGCCGGGTCCTCCGATGTCGGTGCCGCATCCACCGCCTCGAGGTTTGCCTCGGCCTTCGCCAGGGTCTTGGAAAGCGTCGTGGTGTCGCCCTCATCGGCCGGGTGCAGCTCGGCCGCCACCACCGCGCCGGTGTCCAGATCCACCGCGTGCTCGGGCTTGTAGGCCAGATGCGTCGTGCCGTCCTTCATCTTGGTGATCTTGGCCTCGGGGTCGCTCTTCGAAACCCAATCCGTGTTGGAAAGCTTCTTGCCCTTGCGCTTCCGGTCCAGACGCGCCAGGTCCTCGGCCGTGGGTGTCTCGACCCCGCTTTCCCGGGCCAGGCGCTCCAGCATCTCCCGGTAGCCTTCGCCGTTGTCGCGCCGCACGATGTTCCGCAGCGCCGCGTTGGCCTCCATGGTCGAGGCATCGACGCCGATGCGCTCGCCCTTAATCAGCCCCGCCTCGGCGATCAGCACCAGAACCCAGTCGAAGACCGCCGCGTGGACTTCATGGGGCAGGCGCGTGCGGCTCCGTGACAGCCAGGAATGGTCCGGTACCCGATCACGGCTCCCCAGTCGCAGGAACGCCCGCAGCGAAAGCGAGTCCGAGCAGCGCCACTCCAGACCGCGCTCGCTGTCGATGCCCTCAAAGTAGCCCACCAGGTGCATCCGGAAATAGCGCCCGGGCGGCACCGAGGGCGCGCCCATCCGGACCGCGTAATAAGGCCGGCAGCTCGCCTCGGCAAAGGCGTCGAAGCCGCCCTCGATCAGCACCGACTGCAAGCGGTCATAAAACACATGACCCGGAGAGCGCGGCATCTCCGACCAGCTCACCATCAGGTCCCCCTGACCATCCTTCTGCCGTCCCATCGCCATCGGCAAATCCCCCTGCAAATCAGGGAACCAGAGAATCAGACGGCGCCGACTTAATCAACGGGCTGTTAACGGCCGGCCCGCATCGCCGAAAGGGGAACTTGGCCGACGGAGCCAGCCGGGTGTGGTGCCGCGCCTGCCGGCTCGTTATAAGAACCCCGTCGGGCAACCCCGTTCAGCCGAGACCCCATGCGCCCTAGACATGCCATCATCGCCGCCACCGTTCTTGCCGTCCTCGCCGCGGCCTACACGGCGTTCTGGCTTCAAGCGGCGGGGCGCGCGGAGGCGCTGCTCGCGGAATGGTCGGAGAGGGGCCGCGCCGCCGGCTACCAAGTGAGCTACGGCCGGGTCACGACCGCGGGCTTCCCCTTCGCCTTTCGCATCGCGATTCAGGAGCCACGCATCGCGAGCCTGCCGCCCCGCCCGCCCTGGTCGTGGCGGACGGCAACGCTCTTGATCGAGGCCCGCCCGTGGGCGCTTCATCGGCCCAGCCTTACGCTGCCGGGCGAGCAGATCGTCCTCGTGGGGGACGCCGACGATCAGGCGTTCTATACCGCGACCGGCGAGCGGGTGCGGGTTCTGCTGCGCGTGTCCGAGACCCTCGAGGCCGTTCGCCTCGATCTTCGCGCGGTTCGTGTCGAGCATACGCGCTGGCCGCAGGCGCTCCGTATCGCACGCGCCGAGGTCGACTGGCGGGCCTCGGGCCGCACCATGGCGCTTGGCCTCGACATCGCGGGCGTCGCGCTGCCCGAATCACCCGCCGGGCCGCTCGGGCCGGTTATCGATGAGCTGGCCGGCGCGGTGCGCGCCATGGGCCCGCGGCTCGATGGGTCCCTCCCTGCCGAGCTGGCCGCGTGGCGCGACGACGGCGGCGCCCTCGAAGTGGAGGGGGTCCGGCTGCGCTGGGGGCCGCTCGCGGTGACGGCCAAGGGGACCGCGGCGCTTGATTCGGAGAACCGCCCGATCGGCGCTTTCGACGCCCGCATCATCGGGGTCGATCACGTCATCGAGAGCTTCGTCGAGGCCGGACAGATCAACCTTCTGGAAGCTGCTGCCGTCAAGATCGGGCTCAGCGTGCTGGCTGCCCCCGACGGGCGCGGCATCCGGCTGCCCGCCACCATGCAAAACGGGCGGCTCTATCTCAGTGGTTTCGCCGTGGGGCGGCTCGCACCCCTGTTCTAAAGGCGGATCAGGCCTGACCTGCCTCGACGATCCCCTTGCGGATGGCGCGGGTGCGGGTGAACAGCTCCTCCAGGGCCTCGCCCTCGCCCCAGCGGATGGCGCGCTGTAGCGCCGTGAGATCCTCGCTGAAACGGCCGAGCATCTCGAGGACCGCTTCGCGGTTGCTGAGGAAGATGTCGCGCCACATGACGGGGTCCGACGCCGCGATTCGGGTGAAATCGCGAAAGCCCCCGGCCGAGTATTTGAACACCTCGGCTGCGGTGACGGTCTCGAGATCGGCCGCCGTGCCGACGATGTTGTAGGCGATGAGATGCGGCAGGTGCGAGGTGATCGCCAGCACCAGATCATGGTGCGCCGCGTCCATCAGCTCCACCATCATGCCGGCCTGCTGCCAGAATTCCTGGAGCTTGGCGATGGCGGCCTCGTCGGCGCCGGGCGGTGGGGTCAGGATGCACCAGCGGCCCTCGAAGAGTTCGGCGAAGCCCGCCTCGGGGCCCGAATGCTCGGTCCCCGCCACGGGATGGCCGGGCACCAGATGCACGGAGGCGGGCGTGTGCGGCGCGAGATCGCGGATCACCGCCCGCTTGACCGAGCCCACGTCGGTGAGGATTGCGCCCGCGGCCAGGCTCCCGGAGATCGCCGCACCGATATCGGCGTAGGCGCCGAGCGGCGTGCAGATCATGACGAGATTGGCGCCCGCCGCCGCTTCGGCCGGATCGCGTGTGAGACTGTGCGCGATGCCGAGCTCCTCGATCTTCTTGAGCGTCGCGTCGGACCGGGCGCACGCGGCGATGTGCCCGGCCAGGCCATCGCGCAAGGCCACGCGCGCCACCGATGAGCCGATCAGACCGACACCGATCAAGGCGATGCGCTCGAAGAGGGGGGCTGCCATGGCTCACCCCAAGATCTCGGCGAGCGCGTCGATCACGGCGCGGTTTTCCTCTGCCAGCCCGACGGTGATGCGGAGCGCTTCGGGAAGCCCGTACGGTTTGACCCGGCGCACGAGGATGCCGCGCGCCTTGAGTTCGTTCGCCACAGTGCGGGCGCGATGCTCGTTCTCGAAATGCGCCAGCACGAAGTTCGCCACGCTCGGCACCACCTCGAGGCCGAGCCCGGCCAGCTCGCGGGCGAGCCAGGGGCGCCACTCGTCGTTCAAGGCCTTGGCCGCGGCGAGACGCTCGACATCGGCAAGCGCCGCGATCCCGGCGGCCTGTGCGGGGCCGCCGACGTTGAACGGCATGCGCACCCGGTTGAGCACGTCGGCAATGGCGGCGGGACAGTAGGCCCAGCCCAGCCGCAGCGCGGGCAGCGCATAGATCTTGGAGAAGGTCCGCGTCATCACGACATTGTCGTAAGCCTCGACGAGATCGGAGCCGGGCGTGTAGTCGCGCTCGTCCACATACTCCGCATAGGCGCTGTCGATCACGAGGAGCACCTTGCCGGGCAGGCCCTCGCGCAGCCGGCGCAGCTCAGCCGCCGGCAAGTAGGTGCCCGTCGGGTTATTGGGATTGGCGAGAAACAGGATGCGCGTCGCTGGGCTCGCTGCGGCGAGCAGCGCATCGACATCGGCGGTGCACTGCGTCTCCGGCGCATCGATCGGAGTCGCGCCCACCGCCTGGGCGACGATCTTGTACATGAGGAAGCCGTGGCGGCTATAGAGGACCTCCTCGCCGGATCCGGCGTAGGCGCGCGCCAACAGGCTGAACAGCTCGTCCGAGCCGCTGCCGCAGACGATGCGGTCGGGATCCAGTCCGTGAAGGCACCCGAGAGCGGCGCGCAGGGCCTCCATGCCGCCGTCGGGGTAGCGGTGCAGCGTCTCGGCCTCTGCTTTGTAGGCGGCCTTGACGTGCGGGCTCGGCCCCAACGCCGATTCGTTCGACGAGAGCTTGATGATCCGGCCCGCGCCCTCGATACGTGATTCGCCCCCTACGTAGGGGCTGATGCCGAGGATGCCCTGACCAGGCACGAGATCGCTCATCACCACCTGCCGCTGCTATGCGGGTCCACGCCCGCCATTGCCCTGGTACGAAAGAGCGATAGTGATAGACTGCAGCAGGGCCAAAATCAAAGTAAACGTTGACAATAAAGGGCTTAGAGCCAAGTTATAACGTGCCGTTGGGGGCCGCGGTCCGAGATCAAGCCCATTCACCGATGACAGATGCCCAACCACAAGCCGGCGCCCTCGCCAAGCGGCCCGGCCGGGAAGGACCTAGCGTTGAGCTTGGCGCCAACGCGCCGCTCCGCCTCGATTGCGGCGTCGAGCTCGGGCCCTTCACCATGGCCTATCAGACTTACGGCGAGCTGAACGCCGACAGATCGAACGTGGTGCTCGTCTGCCACGCGCTCACCGGCGATCAATACGTCGCGAGCACCCACCCGGTCACTGGGAAACCCGGCTGGTGGCACCTCGCGGTGGGACCTGGCCGCACGATCGACACCGAGCGCTACTTCGTGATCTGCGCCAATGTGCTCGGCGGCTGCATGGGCACGGCGGGCCCGGCCGACATCAACCCGGCGAACGGCAAGCTGTGGGGCCTCGATTTTCCCGTCATCACCGTCGCCGACATGGTGCGCGCCCAGGCCATGCTGCTCGACCGGCTCGGCATCGAGGAGGTGTTCTGTGTGACCGGCGGTTCGATGGGCGGCATGCAGGTGCTGCAGTGGGCGGCGAGCTATCCCGAGCGGGTATATAGCGCCGTTCCGATTGCAGCCTCGGCGCGCCACTCGGCACAGAACATCGCGTTTCACGAGGTCGGCCGCCAGGCCATCCTGGCCGACACGGACTGGCAGGGCGGCGACTATCTGGCGCGCGGGACGTTCCCCGGCAAGGGCCTCGCGGTGGCACGCATGGCGGCCCATATCACCTATCTGTCGGAGGTGGCGCTCAGGCGCAAATTTGGCCGCAAGCTTCAGGATCGCTCGTCGATCACCTATGGCTTCGACGCCGATTTTCAGGTCGAGAGCTATCTTCGCCACCAGGGCATCAGCTTCGTCGACCGGTTCGACGCCAACTCGTACCTCTACATCACCCGCGCGATGGATTATTTCGACCTCGCCGCCGAGCATGGCGGCCGTCTGGCCGAGGTCTTCCAGGGCGCCACGGCGCGCTTCTGCCTGTTTTCCTTCACCAGCGACTGGCTGTTCCCGACCGCCGAGACGCTCGAGATCGTGCACGCGCTCAACGCCGTGGCGGCCAACGTGAGCTTCGTCGAGATCGAAACCGACACGGGCCACGACACCTTTCTGCTGGACGAGCCGGAGTTCCACGCCACGCTGAAGGGCTTTCTCGACGGCGCGGCCGAACACCGCGGCCTCCGCCACCCGTGAACGCATCCGCCGTCAAGACCCGGCCCCGCGACATGCGGGTCGATCTCATGCTCATCGCCGAGATGATCGAGCCGGGCGCACGGGTGCTCGACATCGGCTGCGGCGACGGCACGCTCCTGCACCACCTCGTCCGCACCAAGGATGTCGACGGCCGCGGCATGGACCTGAGCCAGGCCGCGGTGAAGGAATGCGTGAGTCACGGCCTTTCGGCGATCCAGGCCGATGCCGACCGCGATTTGCGCGACTACCCGCCCCAGGCCTTCGATTACGTGGTCTTAAGCCGCACCCTGCAGTCCACGCACAATCCCCGCCTGGTGCTCGAGGAGCTGGTGCGCATCGGGCGCCGCGCCATCGTCTCGTTCGCCAACTTCGGTTACTGGCGGGTTCGCTGGCGGCTCATCTCGACAGGCCGGATGCCCCATGCCGACACCGTCCAGCGGCCGTGGTACGAGAACCCCAATATCCACCCCTGCACGATCCGCGATTTCCTGACGCTGTGCCGGAGCATGGACATCAACGTCGAGCGCCAGGTCTTCGTCAACCACGAAGGACGCCCGGGTCACTTCCAGGCGGGCGGGGCGCTCACCAATCTGTTCGCCGAGCAAGGCGTGTTCCGGCTCGCCAGGGAGTGAGTGGCCGGCCCTCACGCGCGGCCACACAGGCGCGGTCGGGAGGATCGAAGGGGAAAAGTGCCAGAACCGGTCACATTCTATTTCGAGTTCGCTTCACCCTATAGCTACCTCGCGAGCCACCGTATCGAAGAGGTGGTGGCCAAACATGGGCGCCAAGTGCTCTGGCGGCCGATCCGTCTACTCGAGGTGTGGGAGGCGATCGGCCAAGACGTGGCCGCAATCCCCAAGGCCAAACTGCAGTACATCGAACACGATTCGAATCGCTGTGCTCAGCAACTCGGCATCCCTTTCACGATGCCGGAGGTGTTCCCGCCCCATGCCACGCTGGCGCGCTCAGCGTTCTACCACGTGGATTCCCGCGATCCCCCGCTCGCCAAGACGTTCGCCCAAGCGGTCGCGAACCAGTATTACGGGGAGGGAAGGGATATCTCCACGCCGGCGCAGTTGAGGGGCCTAGCAGCCCGTTGATTAAGTGGCTTTTTCCGGCTCTCACTCCCAGATGAGGAATGCGGCGGCGAAAGCCGTCTGGCCGCTTTGCGAGCCCCCCCGTGCCACCAGCATGGCCCCGGTGGGCGTGAGCAGAACGAAAATACCGCCATATCCGCCCGCCACGGCCTCCCGCGGGGTGCCGGCGCCGATGAGCTGGCGCATCAGTAACGATAGATTGTGGCCGGCGACGTGGAGCAGGTATCGCTTGTGCACATTCTCTCGCCCGCGCAGCCAGGTTCGTCGCATGCCGCCACGATCGAGGTTGTGGGCAAAGCAGCGCTCGACGATCTCGGCGCGCAGCTTGAAGGCCTCGCGGGCGACCCCGGACTTGAGCCGCGCACGGTTATTGGTGACCGCGCGCCGCGCCGCCTCATCACCGTGCCAGCGCGAAAAGCCGGTCTGCTTGGGCGCCGCGATCCGGGTCTTCCAGGGACTGTCGTTCAGAGCCCTCAAGACTGCCCGTGAGTGATAACCTTTGTCGGCGACGCATTCGGCCGGGTCCTCCGACGTCGGTGCCGCATCCACCGCCTCGAGGTTTGCCTCGGCCTTCGCCAGGGTCTTGGAAAGCGTCGTGGTGTCGCCCTCATCGGCCGGGTGCAGCTCGGCCGCCACCACCGCGCCGGTGTCCAGATCCACCGCGTGCTCGGGCTTGTAGGCCAGATGCGTCGTGCCGTCCTTCATCTTGGCGATCTTGGCCTCGGGGTCGCTCTTCGAAACCCAATCCGTGTTGGAAAGCTTCTTGCCCTTGCGCTTCCGGTCCAGACGCGCCAGGTCCTCGGCCGTGGGTGTCTCGACCCCGCTTTCCCGGGCCAGGCGCTCCAGCATCTCCCGGTAGCCTTCGCCGTTGTCGCGCCGCACGATGTTCCGCAGCGCCGCGTTGGCCTCCATGGTCGAGGCATCGACGCCGATGCGCTCGCCCTTGATCAGCCCCGCCTCGGCGATCAGCACCAGAACCCAGTCGAAGACCGCCGCGTGGACTTCATGGGGCAGGCGCGTGCGGCTCCGTGACAGCCAGGAATGGTCCGGTACCCGATCACGGCTCCCCAGTCGCAGGAACGCCCGCAGCGAAAGCGAGTCCGAGCAGCGCCACTCCAGACCGCGCTCGCTGTCGATGCCCTCAAAGTAGCCCACCAGGTGCATCCGGAAATAGCGCCCGGGCGGCACCGAGGGCGCGCCCATCCGGGCCGCGTAATAAGGCCGGCAGCTCGCCTCGGCAAAGGCGTCGAAGCCGCCCTCGATCAGCACCGACTGCAAGCGGTCATAAAACACATGACCCGGAGAGCGCGGCATCTCCGACCAGCTCACCATCAGGTCCCCCTGACCATCCTTCTGCCGTCCCATCGCCATCGGCAAATCCCCCTGCAAATCAGGGAACCAGAGAATCAGACGGCGCCGACTTAATCAGCGGGCTGCTAGAGAGTTTTCCTATCATTTGCGGTCATAGTCGGCAGCAGCGAAGTAGTTTTCGCATTCCGTTGGTGTGAAGGTGTCGATGCCTTGGGCGATGGCGTCCCAGAGGTCATCGACGGTTCGGGCGGCGGTCTTTTTGAGGAAAGCCTTGAGCTTGGAGAGGGCCATTTCAATGGGGTTAAAGTCAGGGCTGTAGGGCGGCAGGGAGCGCAACTCTGCCGCGGCGACTTCGATGGCCGTGCGCACGGCGATGGGTTTGTGGGAGGGTAAGTTATCCATCACCACGATATCGCCGGGTTTGAGCGTCGGGACCAAGACCTGCTCCACATAAGCGAGGAAGGCGGCACCATGCATGGCACCGTCGAGCACCATGGGCGCGGTCATGCCTTCAAGGCGGAGCGCGCCAACGAAGGTCGTCGTCTTCCAGTGCCCATGAGGCACCGGTGCTTGGCAACGCTCGCCCCGTGGCGCCCGGCCGTAACGCCGGGCCATCTTGGTCGAAGCGCCGGTCTCGTCAATGAACACCAGCCGCTCGGGCTTCAGATCGGGTTGGGCGTCGAACCAGGCCTGCCGGCGGCGCAGGACGTCAGCTCGCTGTTGCTCGCAGGCGTGCGCGGTTTTTTTTGAACGTCATGCCGTGCCGGTCGAGCAGCCGCCAGACCGTGCTTTGGGCCACCGTCAAGCCATGCCCCGCGTCCAGGTGTGCCGCGATCTCGCCCAAGGTGATGTCCGGCGTCTCGTCAACCAGCGCCAGGATTTCCTCGGCATGGGCCTCGATCCGGTGCGAGCGGTGGTCACCGCCTTGCGGCCTAGGCCCGACATCGCCCGTCCGCCGCCACCGATTCACCCATTTGATCGCCGTCGAGGCCGCAACCCCGAAGCGGCGCGCCGCCGAGCGCCGCGACAGGCCGCTGTCAACCGCCGATACAAGCCGTTCTCGAAGATCATTGGAAAGAGGTTTCGTCATGCAGCCTGGCCTCCTCCACCAGCCCACATCTTGAATCAGAAATTCGATCCCATGGGAATCCCAAAAAGAATCCGTCAGCTCAGAAAATGCTCTAGCCGCGCGGCTCGGGATCGATGCCGACGAGCTCGACGCCGCGGGCCGGGACGAGGCTGCGGCCGCCCGGGTGATAGCAGCGACAGCCGAGGCGGCGGGCCTTGGCTGTTTCGGCGTGCCGTGGATGCGTGTCGAGGGCGAGAACTTCTTCGGCCACGATCGGTTGCCCTATCTCGATCAATGGCCGGCCGCGCGGGCGGCGGAGGGCGCCGACGCGCCCGGCACCGCATAGAATACGGAGAGACGGATCAGACCCCGCGGCGCGATCCTTCGGGCGCCAGCACGGCGCGGGCGCGGCGCCGCGTGCGGCGCACCTCGGGCTGGGCGGTCATCGCGTAGATCTGCTTTCCCGCCTCGACCACCAGAACCCCCGAAAAGGTCGGCCCCCAGCGCTGACCCACATTCTCGAACACCGGTGCGACACGCAGCAACGTGCGCCAGCGCGTGGGCGGAAAAAAAAGCGCCCGCTCCGTAACGCGGGGCGAGAACAGGGTCTCGCGCAACAGTCGCGTCATCTGCGGCGGGCTAAACGGCGAGCCGTGCCCGAACGGCGTGCGCTCGACCCGGGCCCAGATGCCGCGCCGGTTGGGCACGACGACGATGAGGCGGCCGCCCGAGGCCATGACACGCCAGATCTCACGCATCATCGGCCGCACCTGCTCGCTCGTTTCGAGCGCGTGAACCATCAGCACCCGGTCGACCGATGCATCGGGCAGCGGCAGGTCGGTCTCCTCGGCGAGCGCCACCAGATTGGCGTGGCGGGACGGCCAATGCACGATGCCCTGTTGCGCCGGCATCAGGGCGATGACCCGCTCCGCCTCCTCGCGGAAGGGCAGGAGAAAGGGAGAGGCATAGCCGAACCCGAGAACGCTTAGGCCCTTGGTGTCGGGCCATATCTCGCGGATGCGGCGGCGAATCGCGCGCCGGGTCACCTGCCCGAGCGGCGTGGAATAGAACTCGTTGAGATCGATCACGTCCGGGCGCATGGCGGGCGCACTTTAGCACAAACCCGGACTGGACAGGCCGATGCGGAACGCGGACAGGCGGTCGCAGGCCGCGGGAATCCTGGCTGATTCGGGTTTTACAACCCTTAAGTGCAATATAAATATGCTTATACAACCTCGATCATGGTTAATAATAAGTAAAGAAAGATCGTAAATTATTAGTTAATAATACTTGGAAATAAACACTTTTAAATTTAAGTAATATTTCCGACTTAATCTCCCTGGAAGCACAGGAATCTTTAACCTTGACGCCAATCGCCGCTCTCACGCCCCAGCTCCCGCCGCCGCGGCCACCTGCGGTCGTGTCGACGGGCGCTGTGGTCGTACCTTTCGACGAGGTGCAGCGGCGTGCGCACGAAGGCTTGCACCGCCGTGTGCGCACGAAGGCTTGCACCGCCGTGTGTTGCCCGACAGCGAGACCATCGACCGGTTCTTCCGCCAAGCTGGCCGCGCCGATGAGCGGCCCAAACGCTCGGCAAGCGCCGACGAGCGCGTTCGCCCGCGCGGCGAGCCCTTGACAGCCCGTTGATTAAGTCGGCGCCGTCTGATTCTCTGGTTCCCTGATTTGCAGGGGGATTTACCGATGGCGATGGGACGGCAGAAGGATGGTCAGGGGGACCTGATGGTGAGCTGGTCGGAGATGCCGCGCTCTCCGGGTCATGTGTTTTATGACCGCTTGCAGTCGGTGCTGATCGAGGGCGGCTTCGACGCCTTTGCCGAGGCGAGCTGCCGGCCTTATTACGCGGTCCGGATGGGCGCGCCCTCGGTGCCGCCCGGGCGCTATTTCCGGATGCACCTGGTGGGCTACTTTGAGGGCATCGACAGCGAGCGCGGTCTGGAGTGGCGCTGCTCGGACTCGCTTTCGCTGCGGGCGTTCCTGCGACTGGGGAGCCGTGATCGGGTACCGGACCATTCCTGGCTGTCACGGAGCCGCACGCGCCTGCCCCATGAAGTCCACGCGGCGGTCTTCGACTGGGTTCTGGTGCTGATCGCCGAGGCGGGGCTGATCAAGGGCGAGCGCATCGGCGTCGATGCCTCGACCATGGAGGCCAACGCGGCGCTGCGGAACATCGTGCGGCGCGACAACGGCGAAGGCTACCGGGAGATGCTGGAGCGCCTGGCCCGGGAAAGCGGGGTCGAGACACCCACGGCCGAGGACCTGGCGCGTCTGGACCGGAAGCGCAAGGGCAAGAAGCTTTCCAACACGGATTGGGTTTCGAAGAGCGACCCCGAGTCCAAGATCGCCAAGATGAAGGACGGCACGACGCATCTGGCCTACAAGCCCGAGCACGCGGTGGATCTGGACACCGGCGCGGTGGTGGCGGCCGAGCTGCACCCGGCCGATGAGGGCGACACCACGACGCTTTCCAAGACCCTGGCGAAGGCCGAGGCAAACCTCGAGGCGGTGGATGCGGCACCGACATCGGAGGACCCGGCCGAATGCGTCGCCGACAAAGGTTATCACTCACGGGCGGTCTTGAGGGCTCTGAACGACAGTCCCTGGAAGACCCGGATCGCGGCGCCCAAGCAGACCGGCTTTTCGCGCTGGCACGGTGATGAGGCGGCGCGGCGCGCGGTCACCAATAACCGTGCGCGGCTCAAGTCCGGGGTCGCCCGCGAGGCCTTCAAGCTGCGCGCCGAGATCGTCGAGCGCTGCTTTGCCCACAACCTCGATCGTGGCGGCATGCGACGAACCTGGCTGCGCGGGCGAGAGAATGTGCACAAGCGATACCTGCTCCACGTCGCCGGCCACAATCTATCGTTACTGATGCGCCAGCTCATCGGCGCCGGCACCCCGCGGGAGGCCGTGGCGGGCGGATATGGCGGTATTTTCGTTCTGCTCACGCCCACCGGGGCCATGCTGGTGGCACGGGGGGGCTCGCAAAGCGGCCAGACGGCTTTCGCCGCCGCATTCCTCATCTGGGAGTGAGAGCCGGAAAAAGCCACTTAATCAACGGGCTGTTGAGGAACCGTTTCCGCGGTCGGCGGGGCTCCGATCGGCCTTTCCGCGACCCCAATGAAGTGCTTCATTCCACACCCTTCCTCGCTCAGTTCGTCGCCCAGGAGGTCGTGCCGCGCAGCCCGCGCCACGAACCCTATTTCGCCGACGCCAGCGTTGCCGCTTATGAGGCGACGCGCGCCCGCACCGCGATCTTTTTCGGTCCCGACTTTCCCCTCGAGCTAAGCGCCTGACGCTGCCGCTACGCTAGCGGCACGGCCAGGCTGGCCCCTGTGCCGTGGTTGGCGAATCGTGCTATGACCAGCGCCATGAGACATCACTGCTATTTCGCCGCGGCACGGAGGTTTGACGCGTGAGCGTGGCTACCACCATCGCCCGCCTTGTCGAAGCGGGGGGCGGCGATGCGCCGGCGATCGGCGCCCCGGGCCGGACGCCGCTCAGCTTCGCTGGCCTCAGGCGGCACGTCGCCGATGTTCGCGCCCTCCTCAACCAGGCCGGGCTTGGGCGCGGCGCGCGCGTCGCCATCGTGCTGCCCAACGGCCCGGAGATGGCCTCAGCCTTCATCGCCATGGCCGCGAGCGCCAGCACGGCGCCCCTCAACCCCGCCTACCGCGCCGAGGAGTTCAATTTCTATCTTTCCGATCTCGGCGCCAAGGCGCTGGTTGTCGAGGCCGGTACAGACTCGCCCGCCCTCGCCGTCGCCCGTGAGCGCGGCATCGCCGTGCTCGAGCTCACGGTTCCCCGGGACGCCGCCGCCGGTCTCTTCACCCTATCCGGCAGCGCCGGGCCTAAGCTCGCATCTGATTTCGCCGAGCCCGATGACGAGGCGCTGGTGCTGCATACCTCGGGCACCACCTCGCGGCCCAAGATCGTCCCGCTCACCCAGCGCAACGTCTGCGCATCGGCGCGCAACATCGTCGCCACTCTCGACCTCGGGCCGGCCGACCGCTGCCTCAACATCATGCCGCTGTTCCACATTCACGGCCTCATCGCGGCGACGTTGAGCAGCCTGGCGGGCGGCGGCGCGGTTCATTGCACGCCGGGCTTCAACGCGCTCAAATTCTTCGCCTGGATGGAGGAGGTCCGCCCGACCTGGTACACTGCGGTGCCGACGATGCATCAAGCGATCCTCAGCCGGGCGGCGCGCAACCGGGCGACCATCGAGACGGTGCCGCTGCGCTTCATCCGCTCGTCGAGCTCCTCGCTGCCACCCCAGGTGATGGCCGAACTCGAGGAGGTCTTCGGCGCAGCCGTGATCGAATCCTATGGCATGACGGAGGCCGCCCATCAGATGGCGAGCAATCCCCTGCCGCCGGCGTCGCGCAAGCCGGGCACGGTCGGCATCGCGGCCGGGCCCGAGGTCGCGGTGATGGACGAGGCGGGTCAGTTGCTCCGGCCGGGTGAAACCGGCGAGGTGGTGATACGCGGCGACAACGTGACCCTCGGCTACGAGGCCAATCCCAAGGCCAACGCCGAGGCGTTCGCCGAGGGCTGGTTCCGCACCGGCGATCAGGGCCGTTTCGATGACGAGGGCTATCTCGCCATCACCGGCCGCCTCAAGGAGATCATCAACCGCGGCGGCGAGAAGATTTCACCGCGCGAGGTCGACGAGGTGCTGCTCGATCACCCGGCGGTGGCCCAAGCGGTGACCTTCGCCGTGCCGCACGACAAGCTCGGCGAGGACGTCGCCGCTGCGGTGGTGCTGGCAGAGCACGCGAGCGCCGGCGAGGGCGAATTGCGCGATTTCATCGCCGGCCGGCTCGCGGCCTTCAAGGTGCCGCGCACAATCCTCTTCGTCGACGAAATCCCCAAGGGGGCGACCGGAAAGCTTCAGCGCATCGGCCTCGCCGACAAGCTCGGCCTCGGCCAGGCGTACAACGCCGCTTCATGAAGATCTGCATATTCGGCGCCGGGGCGATCGGCGGCTACCTCGGCGTCAAGCTCGGGCTGGCCGGCCAGGACGTCACGCTCATCGCCCGCGGACCCCATCTCGCAGCGATCAGGCGCTCCGGCCTCAAACTCAGAATAGACGATGCGGAACACACCCTCCAAACCGCCGCGACCGACGATCCCGCCGAGGCCGGGCCGCAGGATTACGTAATCGTCACTTTGAAGGCCCATGTCGTGCCCGCCGCGGCGGATTCGATGCGGCCGTTGTTCGGGCCGGACACCGCGGTCGTCTTCGCGCTGAACGGCATCCCGTGGTGGTATTTCTACAAGCTGGCCGGGCCGTGGGAGAGCCACCGGATCCAGAGCGTCGATCCGGGCGACCGGCAGTGGAACGCGATCGGCCCAGAGCGCGCCGTCGGCTGCGTCGTCTATCCCGCCTGCGAAGTGGCCGAGCCCGGCGTCATCCAGCACATTTACGGCGATCGCTTCAACCTGGGCGAGCCCGATGGCACCCGCTCGGAACGCTGCCAAGCGCTCAGCCGGGCCCTCACCGAGGCCGGCTTGGTTTCCCGTGTGCGGACCGACATTCGCAACGAGATCTGGGTCAAGCTCCTGGGCAACGTCGGCCTCAGTCCAGTGAGCGCGCTCACTCATGCAACGATCGGCGGAATCATCGAGGACCCCGCGACCCGGCCACTCGTCCAAACCTTGATGGAGGAGACGCATGCCGTAGCCGAAAAGCTCGGCACCAAGTTCCCCATCGATATCGCGACACGGATGAAGGGCGCCATGACGGTGGGCGGGCACAAACCCTCGATGCTCCAGGATCTCGAACGCGGCCGCATGCTGGAAATCGACCCCATCATCACGGCGGTGCAGGAACTCGGCCGGCTCGTCGATCAACCGACGCCGATCATCGATCTCATCAATGCGCTGGTGATTCAACGCGCGCGAATGGCGGGGCTTTATCCCGACTAAGGCGGGTTTGATCCGCGGCTCAGGGCCCCGCTTGCGTCAGTAGCCGAGCGCAACGCCGTCCTTGCGCGGATCGGAGCCCCCCGCCAGCGTGCCGTGTTCCCAGTCAATCCAGATGGCTTGACCGCCACCGTGCGGCGCCTCGTTGCGCGTGACCCGGTGACCGAGCGAGGCCAGCCCCGCCATGACGCCGTCGTCGATGCCACGTTCGAGCTGAAAGGCGCCGCCGACGTGAAAGCCGCGCGCGAGATCGAGCCCCTCCTGCACGTCCATGCCGTAATCGATGATGTTGGTGAGCAAATGGGCGTGGCCAACCGGTTGGTAATGACCGCCCATGACGCCGTAGGCGAGCACGACGCGCCCATCCTTCTGCACCATGCCGGGAATGATGGTGTGAAACGGGCGCTTGGACGGCGCGATGCAGTTGGGATGATCCGGATCGACGACGAACCCGGCACCGCGATTTTGGAACAGCACGCCCGTCTTGGGCGATGTCAGGCCAGAGCCGAACATGTTGAACAGCGAGTTGATGAACGAGACCGCGTTGCGCTCCTTGTCGACGACCGTGAGATAGACGGTATCGGAGTGAAGCGGGAGGTTGGATTCGTCCCCATCACCCATCGCCTTGTCGAGACTGATGTGCTGACGGAGCTCCGCCGCGTAGTCGAGCGTGAGCAGCTTGTCGACCGGCACGTCAACCTGATCGGGATCGCCGATCAAGCTGTCGCGCACGCGGTAGGCGAGCCTGGTCGCCTCCGCCTCGAGATGAAGCCGCTCGACGCTCAGCGGATCGAAGCCCGCGAGCTCGAAGCCGGCCAGGATGTTGAGCATGATCAACACGGTGATGCCCTGACCGTTGGGTGGAATCTGCAGCACCTCATAGCCGCGATAGGTCGTCTTGATCGGGGTGACGTAACTGGAACGTGTGGCTGCGAAGTCCTCCAGCGTGTGCAGGCCGCCCAGGCTGCCGAGGTAGCTCACCATATCCTCGGCCACCGGGCCGCCGTAGAAACCCTCGCGCCCATCATGCGCGATTACTTTGAGGGTCCCGGCCAGCGCGGGCTGGCGATGCACTTCGCCGACCTCCAGCGCGCGGCCGCCGGGGAGAAAGACGCTCTTGGTCGTAGCATCGCTCGACAGCTTTTCGACGGCACGGCCCCAGTCGTACCCCACCCGCGGCGTCACGGCATAGCCCTGCTCGGCGTAATCGATCGCCGGCATGAGCGCCTCGGCGAGACTGATCGTGCCGTGGTCCTCGAGCAGCGTGTGCCAGGCATCGATGGCGCCCGGCACGGTGACGCAATGCGGATCGAGCCAGCGCGGAATGCTGCCGATGCCCTGATTGAGATACCACTGGGCGGTGGCCTGGGCCGGTGCCCGGCCCGAGCCGTTGAGACCGATGACCTCGCCGGTTCCGCCGGGACACAGCAGCGCGAAGCAATCGCCACCGATTCCGGTGGACTGGGGCTCGACAACGGCCAGCACCGCGCTCGCCGTCACTGCCGCATCGACCGCGTTGCCGCCGCGCTTCAGCACCTCGAGCGCAGTCACGGTGGCCGCCGGGTGCGACGTGGCCGCCATGCCGTGCCGGGCGTACGCGGTCGAACGGCCGGGGAGATGGAAATCGCGCATGGGGGTGATCTCGGATCGCGGTGGCGCGGTCGGGGACCCACCGGGACGCGCAGTATGCACACCCCCGCCAGGTTACGCAAACGTAGGGGGTTGAGCCCCTTCAGGCCGCCGGCGCATCCTCGCCTGGCGCCAGATCGGGCTCGAGCATGCGGTGCAAATGCACGACGACATATTTGGTGTGGGCGTCGTCGACGGTGGCCTGCGCGTGGGCGCGCCAGGCGTCATGGGCGGCCTTGTAACTGGGAAAAACACCCACGATATCGAGCCGGTCGAGATCGGTGAATTCCAGGCCCTGCGGGTCTTTGACCCGGCCGCCGAACACCATGTGAAGACGCTGCTTGGCCATCGATCATCCTCTGGGGAGCCGTGTCGCGTGGTGGATCGTCCGAAGGGGCCGCAGTCTAGCGCGAAAGGGTTGCGCAAAGACATACCGTGCGGCGCGCCGGGGCGTTTGCGCGCACCGCCGCCGGCGCTACAGTGCCGCCATGTCAGAGTTGCCTTACCCCGTCGTTCGGCTTCTGCCAGGCGAAAGCCGTCGGCTGCGTGCGGGTCATCCGTGGGCCTACGCCAACGAGCTGGCCCTCGACGAGGCTGCGAAAGCGATCGCGCCCGGCTCACTGGTGATACTCGCCGCCGATGACGGCTCGCCGCTCGGCATTGCCACCTTCAACGGACACTCACTGATTACCGCACGGCTCATGACGCGCACCGTGCAGCAGCCGATCGATCACGACTTTCTCGCCGAGCGTGTGGCGAAAGCATTGGCGCGGCGCGAGCGCTTCTTCGACGCCCCGTTCTACCGGCTCGTTCATTCCGAGGCTGACGATCTCCCGGGCCTCATCGTCGACCGCTTTGGCGAGGTCGCGGTGTGCCAGTGCAACACCGCCGGCATGGCTGCGCTCGTAGAGCCTATCGTCGCCGCGTTGGACACCGTGCTCGCGCCGGGCACCGTGGTCCTGCGCAACGACAGTGCGGCCCGCACCATCGAGGGCCTCACACCCGAGGCGCGAATCGCCAAGGGCGCGCTCGACGGCCCGGTGACGATCGAGGAGAACGGGGTTACGTACCTCGCCGACGTTCTCGGCGGCCAGAAGACCGGCTGGTTCTACGATCAATGCCCGGCGCGGGCGCTGGTGGCGGGCCTCGCACGGGGCCGCCGGGTGCTCGACCTCTACGCCTATACCGGAGGCTTCGCGTTGCAGGCGGCGGCCCACGGCGCCGCGGAGGCGGTACTGGTTGACGGGTCCGGGCCGGCGCTGGCGCTGGCCGCCGAGGCGGCGGCGCGCAATGGCGTTGCCGATCGCTGCGCGACGGTGGAAAGCGAAGTCTTCGGCGAGTTGACGCGGCGCGCCCAGCGGGGCGAGCGCTTCGCTATCGTCATCGCCGATCCGCCCGCCTTCGTGCGCTCGCGCAAAGGCCTCAAATCGGGCCTCAAGGGCTACCGCAAACTCACGCGCCTGGCCGCCCCGCTGGTTGAGCCGGGGGGGTTTTTATTCTTGGCGTCGTGTTCTCACCTCGTCGGTCCACTCGATTTGGCCGCCGAGATGCGCCGTGGACTGGCAGCGGCCAAGCGAAGCGGGCGAATTCTCGCCGCAGGCGGCCCCGGTCCCGACCATCCGGTACATGCCTTCCTGCCGGAATCCGATTACCTCAAGTGGCAGCTCCTCGAACTGGACTGAGGACGCGGCAGCCGGGTGGCGTGCCATCGCGGGCGAAATTGCGCTATCATCACGACCATGACGACAGATCATCGCGGCACCGACAGCGTGGAGGACAGGCGATGCAGCCCGTAGTGCGCACGGACCCGGAGGTCCGCTTCGACGAAGAGATCGGCGAGCTCTTCCTCAAATACGCCAAGATGGTGGTGGAGCGCGGCTATGTTCACAACTCGCTCGGCAATATGGCGATCAGGATGGCGCACCCGAAATACGAGCACGGTGTCGCCTACACCAAGCACGCCGAGGTTTCGCTCGAGGAAATGGCGATGGACAACGTCGTCATCACCGACATCCCGACGCCGACGATCCTTTATGGCAGCGTGCTCACCAGCGTGGGTCACAACCTGAATCGCGAGATTCTGCGGCTCAGGCCCGACATCCACGCAGTCATCCACGTCCATGACAACACCGTGATCGCGTTCTTCGCCTCGGGTGCGTTCGACGAGATCAAGGTGATCTCCAACGAGTTTCCCTACGTCATGGCCAAACCGCCCCACTACGTGCCCTCGAACGTCAACGTCGAGGAGGACGTGGGGCCGATCAAGGACTTCATTCAGGACACGAACTCGGTGGTCATGCTGGGGCACGGCGTCACCACCCTGGGGCGGCACGTTTCCGAGGCCTTCCATCGCCTCACCGCGCTGACCTCCGAAGTGAACCGCAACATCCTTGCGGCACAACTCGCCTCGCTCAAGGGCACCCAGGTCCAGTATTGGCCTCAGGAAGGTGTCGACCATATGTACGAGTACGCGGAGAACGTGATCTACCCGCAGCAACTCGAAAAAAGCGGGGCGGGCGGCTAAAGCGGCGGCGCGCCCGGCGCACGTCCAAGACCATCTGAATGGCCCGGCGCCCGCCTGGCCAACGGCGGCGGTGACCGATGCTTCGGCAATCTCGCGCCGGCCACATCCCGAACGGTTTTTTAAACATCGAATGGTATTTTCGGACTGCCGCCTATTGGGTTCGGCGGCGAATCTGCGCTCCGTGAGGAGATCATAAGAACCCTGCCCACCACAGGAGTATGCCCATGACCTCGCGCCACGGTGGTGCTGCCACACCGCGCGAAGCCGCCGCCCAGCGCCGCACAGCCAGCGGCGATGATGCCAGCGGCGCTCTCTTTCGCGCCATCTTCGAGACCAATTTCGATCAGGCCTTCCCCAAGGACGAACGGATCGCGTTTGAACACCCCCCCTGTCCGGGCGCACCCCGTTCATGAGGAAAGCGAACATTCTTCCCATAAAATCGGACGAAGACGTGGTTGTGGCCCGGGCCACCGGGCGCGAGTTCGCCCGCGACTTCGGCTTCAATGTCGCCGAACAGACGCGCCTGGCCACCGCCATCTCGGAGTTGACGCTTAACGTCGTGCGCTATGCTGGTGAAGGCGAGCTGGTCATCGCCGACGAATCGGACGAGGACCGCGCCCGAATCCGCGTCGCCGTCGAGGATCGCGGTCCCGGCATCGCGGACATCGAGCAGGCCATGGCCGACGGTTTCTCGACCGGCGGCGGGCTACCGGGCACGAAAAGGCTGGTGCACGAGTTCGAGATCGAGAGCGTGCCGGGGCAAACGCGGGTGACGATCGCCATGGTGCGCCCTCGCTTGGACGCCTAGAGGCAGACCCGTCTCGGGGCGCTCTCGCATGATCGGCAGCGCGCCTTCCGGGCTCGGGCAGCCGTGACCACGGGAGCGGCGAAACGGACGCACGACAACGCCCCCCATTGCGGCGACGCGCTTGGCGTCTGGCGCTTGAAGGGCAAAAGAACCCTTTGCGTGGTCGATGGGCTCGGCCACGGCGAACATGCCGAAACCGCGGCGCGAGCCGCTTTCGACTGCGTGATTCGTCACCTATCCCATCCCTTAGCCGACGTCTTTGCCATCTGCGATCGCGCCTTGCGCGGTACCCGCGGAGTCGTCATGGGTATCGCCGTCATCGACGAAGCGACAGGCAAACTCACCTATGCAGGGGTGTGGAACACGTCCTTCCTGATCGCCGGAACAGGACAACATCGCCTTGGCAGCGACCCAGGTGTCGTCGGAGCGGGTTATCGCACCTTGTCGCTCAATCGTGTGCCATTGCAGCCCGGCGTGGCGTGGAGTGCGCCCCTGAGGGTGGACAGGTTGCACGTTTGGAATTGACCGGGAATGCTGGGCTTTCAGAGGATGGAAGCCATGGCCAAGCACCGAACCTACAGTATTGAGTTCAAGCGACAGGTTGCTCAGGAATATCTCGGAGGCGAGACCCTTCACGGGCTGGCCAGGCGCCACGACGTCTCGCGCAACCTGATCCGCATCTGGGTGTCGAAGCTCGAAGCCGGCGCGTTTGACGAAGACGTGGAGGCCGCCGGCCTTCTCCAGGAATTTGAGGCGAAGATCTCTGCCCTTGAGCGCCTGGTAGGCCGGCAGGCGCTGGAGATCGAGTTTCTAAAAGGGGCACTCAAGAGCGCACCACGGCCGAGAAGCGCGACTACGTCCGTGATTGCCGGCCCCGTGGGCTCACCATCGCGCGAGGATGTCGTCTGATGGGCCTGCCGCGCTCCACCTACTACGATACGCCGGCGACCGAGGCCGACACCGAGATCGTCGCCCGCATCACGGCGATCTGCGAAGAGTTTGAGGCTTACGGCTATCGACGTGTCGGGGCCGAGCTACGCCATCAGGGGATCGTCGTCAACGGTAAGAAGATCCGCCGTCTGATGCGCCAGCACGACCTACAGCCCAAGCGTCGCAGGCGTTTCATCGCCACAACCGACAGCGATCACGATAGTCCGATCTTCTCCAACCGCGCCAAGGACGTTACGGCCGACAGGCCGAACCAGCTCTGGGTCGCAGACATCACCTACGTCGCGATCGCCGTTGGCTTCGTTTATGCCGCCGTCATCCTCGATGCGTGGTCACGCCGCGTCGTTGGTTATGCCATCAGCCGCTCGATCGATACGCGGCTCACCTTGGCAGCGCTCAAGGCCGCTGTCCGGTCACGACAGCCGCCAAGGGGCTGTATCCACCATTCGGATCGCGGATCGCAATACGCAGCGGCAGACTATCGCAAGCTGCTCGCCAAACATGGGCTGATCGGCTCGATGAGCCGGCGTGGCAACCCTTACGAGAACGCTATGGCTGAGAGTTTCATGAAGACGCTCAAGGTCGAAGCAGTCTATCTCATGGAATACGAGACTTTCGACGACGTTACCGCAGACCTTCCCAGATTCATCGATGAGGTCTACAACTCACGACGTCTCCACTCCGCGCTCGGATATCTGAGCCCGGTACAGTTCGAGGATCAACATGCCCGGCATACGGTCCAAGGCCGCCGAGTGATCCTGTCCGGACATAGGGGCGCACTCCACAACGAGCTGCGCCAGGAGTTCTTCGGCGAGCACCGGCCCGCGAGCACGCTGTTCGGGATCCGCCGGCTGGCGCTGCCGGGCATGAAGATCGAGATCGAATCGTTGGCCTACAAGCCCAGGAGCGGCGGCCCCAAGCGCAAGGAGATCCGCTTGCCTCAACTCAACGAGCCGATCAGCCATTACACCGACGGCGTGAAGTGCGGCGATTTCCTGTTCCTGTCGGGCGCCGGTCCGTGGGCCAAGGATTTCGAGCTCATCGGCGGGAAAGATATCGCCGCCCAGTGCGAAAAGACGCTGTCGAACCTGGGCGAGGTCCTCACGGCCGCGGGCATGGCCTTCGAGGACGTGGTCAAGGTCACCGTCTATGTCGATGACGTGGCCGACCGCACCACCATCAACCCGGTGCGCGAAAAATATTTCGGCAACAACCGGCCGGCCAGCACCCTCGTCGCGATCGATGAGTTTGCCCTCGAGGGCATGCGCATCGAGATCGACGCGGTCGCCTACAAGCCGGGCAGCGGCGGATAAGGCGGGTTGCCGAGAATTCCGGCTTCGCGACCACTGGGCCGCCACGCTATGCCCAAGCACATCCGGTGGCGATGAAGAGGCAATCATCGCCATCGCAAGGGGAGGATCGAGGGTAAAATTCGGGGTGGGCCAGGCCGTCATGCGCGTTGAGGATCAGCGCTTTCTGACCGGGACCGGGCAGTATACCGATGATGTGAGCCTGCCGAATCAAGGGCACGTTCATATCCTCCGTTCGCCCCACGCGCATGCCGAGATCAAGCGCCTCGACGTGGCGGCCGCTCGGGCCGCGCCGGGTGTGCTTGGGGTACTCACCGGCGAGGATGCGAAAACCGATGGCCTCGGCCTGTTGCCTTGCCGCGTCAAACTCAACAACCGGGATGGATCGCCGGGTTACATTCCACCCTACCCGGTGCTCGCCCAAGGCCGCGTGCGCTACGTCGGCGAGGAAATCGCCGCGGTTGTCGCCGAATCGCTGGATCAGGCGCGCGACGCCGCGGAACTGATCGCCATCGATTACGATCAGCTCCCGGCGGCCGTCGGTACCGATCGTGCAGTCCTGAAGAAGACGCCGCGCCTGTGGGCCGATGCGCCCGACAATGTCTGTCTCGATTGGGAGATCGGCGACGAAAAAGCCACCGAAGATGCGTTTGCCAGGGCGGCGCGCGTCGTCGCCGTGGACGTCGTCAACAGCCGCATCGTCGTCAACGCGATGGAGCCGCGCGCGGCCCTCGGCGCCTACGACAGTTCGACCAGAAACTTCACGCTCTACGCTCAGACACAAGGCCCGCACGCGATTCGCAGACCGGCGGCGTCTGTCCTTCAGGCGCCACAGGACAGCTTCAGGGTGGTGACGCCTGACGTGGGCGGCGGTTTTGGCATGAAGGCGTCGCTCTACACCGAATATGTGATCGTTCTGTGGGCGGCGCGGAAAGTGGGCCGGCCGGTGAAATGGACCAGCGACCGGTCGAGCGCGTTCCTGAGCGACGCACACGGGCGCGACAAAGTCATTCGCGCCGAACTTGCGCTCGATGCCGACAACCGAACAATCGGCCTCAGGATCGACGCGCTATCCAATATGGGGGCCTATCTCACTGAATACGGACCCGGGACGGCAACCGTGTCGGGCGGCGGCCTCCGCACAGGTGTTTACGCCATTCCCGCAGCCTATGCCCGGGTCAGGGCCGTGATGACCAACTCGGTCCCCGTCAACGCCTATCGCGGCGTCAATTCCTCGGAGTGCTGCTATGCCATCGAGCGGGTGATCGATGCGGCGGCGCGTGAGGTGGACATGGATCCGGCTGCGTTCCGGCTGTTGAACTACATCCCGCCCGAAGCGATGCCGTACGAGACGCAGATGGGCCATACCTACGACAGCGGCAATTTTGCCCAGGCGACGCGCGAGGCCCTGCGCATCGCAAGCTGGGACAGCTTCGCCGAACGGCGCGCCGAGGCCAAGGCGCGGGGCAAGATGCGCGGCATTGGTGTGGCTTACTTTATCGAATCGCGCGCCGGCCCGCTGGCGGGCGGAGAGAACTGCGAGCTGCGCTTCGAGCCCGACGAGTCCGTCACCTTGCTGATCGGCGGCAAGCAATCAGGCCAGGGGCACGAAACTGCCTTCGCGCAAATGATCGCCGAATTTCTCGGCGTCCCCTTTGAGCGCATCACCGTGCGCGAAGGCGATACCGACGATCTTCCCGAAGGCGGCGTCACCGGTGGCGCGCGCTCCATGGTCATCTGTGGCGGGGCGATTCGCGGAGCGGCCGATGAGATCATCAGGCAGGGAGGCGAGATCGCGGCGGAACGCCTCGAAGCGGCGGCAAGCGATATCGAATTCAGCGAGGGCCACTTCAAGGTCGCCGGCACCGATCGCCGGATGAGTCTGTTCGAAGCCGCCGCCACGGTCCGCGAGACCAAGGGCAATGGGGCCACCCCCCTTTCGGGCAGCGGCGCCTATGTGCCTGAATCGCACAGCTATCCGAATGGCTGTCACATCTGCGAGGTCGAGATCGATCCCGACACCGGAGCTATGGAGATCGCCACCTTCACGGCCGTCAACGATTTCGGCAATGTCGTGAACCCGCTCTTGTTGACCGGCCAGGTCCATGGCGGCGTCGCACAGGGTATCGGCCAGGCCGCCATGGAGCAGACCGTTTATGACGTCGAATCCGGCCAGCTCGTGACCGGGAGCTTCATGGACTACGCGCTGCCGCGTGCCGCCGATGTGCCCGACATTGCGTCGAGCTGGAAGGGCGTGCCGTGCCGCAACAATTCGTCCGGCAGGAAGGGCGCGGGCGAGGCCGGCGCGGTGGGCTCCACGCCGGCGGTGATCAATGCGGTGATCAACGCGCTGTCCGAGCTTGGCGTGACCCATTTCGACATGCCGGCAACGCCCGACCGCATCTGGCAGGCCATTCGAGAGGCGCAAAGCTGACCGCGCCACGCCAAACGGCGGCGGACGATGACCTGGCCCGTCCTATGAGCAAACCGGCGATCAGTGGGAGCGCCAGCCATTTGGCAGGCGCCTGCGACCGCGTAGGCAGCCTATTTGCCAATTGCTATGATGACGGGCACGGCAGGGATTGGCCCGAACCGGGAGAGGTCAGGCGCCTCAGGCCTGGACGGTTCCTCAAACCTTTTGAAGTTCCGCAACTCGTGCCGAACGGGATTCAAGATGCGCTTAATTGAGGGAGATGACGAGAATGTCGAACTACCTGATTAGCAATGGCAATCTCCTCGACTGCACCGGAGACAAACCCAAGAAGAACACATCGGTGTTCGTCGAAGGCAATCGTATCGCCAAAATCGGTGCGGCGGCGGAGATCAAGAAATTCGCCGAGGGCAAGACGTACAAGACGATCGATGCCGGCGGCAAGACCGTCATGCCGGGCATGATCGATTGTCACGTGCATCCGTCTTACGGCGAGGTCCTGTCGGTCGAGGAGCTCGAGCTCTACACGCCGGTCGAGTACCGCACCCTCAAGGCCGCGCAAAACGTCAAGAAAATCCTGCGCGCCGGCGTGACTAGCGTGTGCGCGCCGGGCGGCACGTTCAACATCAACGTGGCGCTGCGCGATGCGATCAACTCCGGCCTGATCGAGGGGCCGCGGCTGGCGGCGGGTAGCCACTACATGACGACCCACAACGCCATCGGCGGCGGTTTCTTCCCGAGCCATATCCAGCATCCGGTCTCGTCGTTGTCGGTCCTGGTCAACACCAAGGACGAGATGATCGTTTCCACCCGCAGGGCGATCAAAGACGGCTGCGATGTGATCAAAATCTCCGGTGATGACACCTTTGGCATCTCGCTCGTGGGCAGCGTTACGCTCGACGAGATGAAAGCGGTGGCCGAGATTGCCCATCTCATGGACAAGAAGATCACCATCCACGCGCGCTCGGGCCGCTGCACGGCCGATGCGTCGCGGGCGGGATTCGACTGGGTGATCCATGCGTCCTACATGAACGACGAGGAACTCGGCGTGATTATCAAGAACCGCACGCCGGTCAACCCGACCTTCGTATTTCTCGTGAACGCCATCGAGTGGGGCCCCGATTTGGGCATCATCCCGGCGTTCGTCGATGCCTTCAAGGTCGAGATCGAGGCGGCGAGCAAGTCCCTCAGCAAGGCCTACAAGGAGGGCGTCATGATGATGGCGGGGACCGATTCCGGCCAGTACTCGGTGCCGTCGGGCGAATGGCATGCGCGCGAGATCGAGCTCCATGCCGAGCTCCTTGGCATGAGCAACATGGACGCCATCCTGTCGGGGACCAGGAACTGCGCCTTCACCTTGCCGTTCGGCCACGAGGTCGGCACGTTGGAGGAGGGCAAGCTCGCGGACATCCTGGTGGTCAACGGCGATCCGCTCGCCGATCTGTCCATTTTGCAGGATAAATCGCGCCTCGAGGTCATCATGAAGGACGGCGAGATCGTCGACACCTCGGTGCCGATCGAGGATCCACAGAAGTACTCCTGGGAACTCCCGATGGTCATGTGGTCGGACCCCAGACTGCCCGATCAGCACTTCGTGCGTGAGCACGCCAAGCAAAAGCCGGCCTGGATGAGGAAGGCGACCAAAGCAGCCGAATAAAGTTTCTGCCAAGCGCCGCGGTTTGCTTTGTGGAGCGAGTTGTAGATGGGCCAGCCCGCCCCGGTGTCGGGTCCTGGCCAAATGAGAGCGGGTCAGTGATCGCAATGATCGACCCGGTCCGGATGAGGGACATCAGAGGAGGGGAACATGCCATTTTACGAGAACGACGGGCTGAAGCTTTATTACGAGGAGAAGGGCGAGGGCGAGCCGCTCGTGCTCGTGCACGGCTACGGTCAGGATCACACGCTCTGGCTCAACGTCGTGGATGATTACGCGCGGTATTTTCGCACCATCATCATCGACGCCCGCAGCGGCGGTCAGAGCGACGTACCGGAGCCGGGCTACGACATTCTCGACATGGTGCACGACGTCACCGCGCTGATGGACCACCTCAAGGTGGACAAGATCCACTACAGCGGCTTCTCGATGGGCGGTGCCATCGGTGAGGAGTTGGCGATCCATTACCCCGACAAGCTGCTCAGCCTCACCCTCAACTCGACCTGGGAAGGCGGGCCAACCCCCCACGTGGACAGTTGGGTGCAGGTTCGCAGTATTATCATCGCCCAGAGAGATCCTATCGTGAACGCTGGCACGCGGCTCATCGCCGCCTTCAGCCCTGAATGGAGCAACAAGAATCAAGATCGCGTTGCCGAGTTCATCGAATGGACCAACAACAATCCCCATCCCTTGAGCGAGAAAGGGATTCAGGGTCATGCGCAGGCCGTGAAGGGCCACGACGCGCGTGACCGGCTCGACAAGATCAAGGGCATACCGACGTTGATTACGGTCGGCAGCCTCGACCGCTCGACGCTACCGTCCCAAGCGCGCTATCTGCACGAGCACATCGAGGGATCGGAGCTTCACTACATCGAGGAAGCCGCCCACTATACGTCTTACTCCCATCCCAACGAGTTCATCACTATCACCTTGGGTTTCCTGCTCAAGCACGCAGGCCAAGCCTGATTTGGCCTATTCAGCCAGAAGAGGCTGAAACGGGGGGTTGGGGCCAGCTGACTCTGCTTGACCGTCTTCCGGCCCGAGCCGTATGGTGGTGCCAAGGTTTGTTCAGGTGTCCGGGATGCATTGCTCCGGTCAATAATTGGGTACGGAGGGTGCGACTCCCGCGACCTTCAACTCCATTTGGGGAATTTAGGAATGGCCAACTACCTCATTAACAACGGAACCGTCTTGGACTGTACCGGGGCCAAGCCCAAGAAGAACACCTCGCTGTTCGTCGAGGGCAACCGGATCGCCAAGATCGGCGAGTCCGCGAAGGTCAAGAAATACGCTGGAGGCAAGAAGTACAAGACGATCGATGCCAGCGGTAAGACCATCATGCCGGGCATGATCGACTGCCACGTGCATCCGTCCTACGGCGACATCACCTCGATCGAAGAGGTCGAGCTTTACAGCAACGTCGAGTACCGCACGCTCAAGTCCGCGCTGGCGTGCAAGAAGGTGCTGCGGGCCGGCGTGACCAGCATGGGTTGCCCGGGCGGCACGTTCAACATCAACGTGGCGCTCCGTGATGCCGTCAATTCCGGCCTCATCGAGGGGCCGCGGATGGCGGCCGGCGGCCACTATCTCTCGACGTGGAACTCCACCGGCTCGTTCTTCCCGACCCATATGGAGCATCCCAAATCGTCGGTCGCCGTGCTGTGCAACACGACCGAGGAGTTCGTGAAGCAGGTCCGCCTTGAGATCAAGAACGGCGTCGACATCGTCAAGATCTCGGGCGACGGCGACACCAGCACGACAGCCGGCATGGACCTCCTGGGCTCGATCACCCTCGAGGATATGAAGGCGATCTCGGAAATCGTCCGCCTCATGGACAAGTCGGTGACGGTCCACGCCCGGTCCGGCCGTGGCTCGCGCTTCGCGGCGTTGGCCGGGTTCACTTGGATCATCCATGGCTCCTACATGTCGGACGAGGATCTCGCGGTCGTCGTCGATTGCGGGACGCCGATCAACCCGACTTTGTCCTTGCTCGCCAACACCCTTGATTGGGGGGCCGACCTCGGCACGCACCCGGTGATCCTCGAGAGTTACAAGCGCGAGATGGATGCCGCCTCCAACATCCTCAGCAAGGCCTACAAGCAGGGCGTGATGATGATGGCCGGGATCGACTCGGGCCAGACCACGGTGCCTTATGGTGAGTGGCATGCGCGCGAGATGGAGCATTTGATGACCTATCTCGGCTTCAGCCCGATGGATGCGCTCCGGGCCGGCACCATCAACGCCGCGTTCGCGCTGCGCATGCAGGATCAGATCGGCACGCTCGAGGAGGGCAAGCTTGCGGACATTCTCGTGGTGAACGGCGATCCGTTGGCCGACATCACGGTGTTGCAGGATAAATCCCGCCTTGAGGTCATCATGAAGGACGGCGAGATCGTCGAAACCTCGACGCCGATCGAGACTCCCATGCCCTATCCGTGGGAGTTGCCGATGGTCATGTGGTCGGACCCGCGTCTGCCAGATCAGGACTTCGTCCGCGATCACGCCAAGCAGAAGCCCTCCTGGATGCAGAAGAGGGCAAAGGCGGCCGAATAGTCGGCCCACATTTATGCGATCGATCAGGCGCGAGAGCTGCCGCGGCGCGGGCCCGAACGAGCTACTGACGGCGGCTTACCAACCGAGCGCGTAGCTTGAGCGGCGCGGATCGGCACCGGCGCTCATTATGCCGTTCTCAAGATTGTTCCTGATCAGACACACGGTGCCAGCCAGCCAGAACCGTTCGGGCCACCAATGCACGTCATGGCCGAGCGCACTTAGCCCCGCGCCGGTTTCTTTTGGGAGCCCTTCTTCCAGAACAAGCCTTCCTGGATGGTAAAGATGAGGCTCGAAGGAATCGGGAAAGCTCTTGGTGACGAAGCGCGGCGTTTCGACAGCCGCCTGGGTATCCATGGCGAATGTTACGACGTTAAGAAAGACCTGTAGCATGGCCTGCGCCTGGACGTCGCCACCCGGCGTACCGAAGGGCATGACAAAAGCGCCTTCGCGAATGGCGAGCGCGGGGTTGGGCGTGAGCCGGGGCCGCTTGCCAGGCGCTACCCCGGAGGGGTGCGAGGGATCGGCCCATGACTGTGCTCCGCGCGACGAGGGGCAGAGACCGGTACCGGGAATGACCGGTGTATCGGAAGAAATGTCACTCGGCGTAGCCGACACCGCATTGCCGTGCCGGTCGACCACGCACAGATAGGTGGTATCGAGCGCCGCCGCAGAATTACCAGTGGCCGCGGCGGGCGTATGACGAGCGTCGCTGGCCACCGGTCCGGGGCCCAAGGGGTCGCCCGGCGGCGGCATCTCGGGCCAGGCCTCATCGTCGCGAATCAGCGCTCGTCGCGCCGCCGCATAAGCCGGTGACAGCAGCTCATCCATGGGCACATCGACGAACCGCGGGTCGCCGTAGTACTGGTGCCGATCGGCGAAAGCGAGCTTGAGCGCCTCGGTGACCCGATGGACATAGGCCGGAGAGTTATGACCGAGCGCGGACAGGTTGGAATCATCGAGCATTTGCAGCGCCTGCAACAGCACCGGGCCCTGGCACCAGGGGCCGCACGCATAGACGTCGATATCGCCGAACCGGATTTGCACCGGTGGCTCGATGCCGACGCGGAACTCGGCGAGATCTTCCGCCGTCAGCAGGCCGCCGTTCTCGGCGTGATAGCGCACGATGGCGGCCGCGATATCGCCGCGGTAAAAGGCCTCACGGGCCGCCTGGAGGCCGGCTTCACGGCCGCGACCAGCCGCCGATTTTTCCTCATCGACCATGTATTGCAGGGTGCGGCCGAGGTCGGCCTGGACGAAGAGTTCGCCGGGCTCCGGCGGGCGCCCGTTGGGTAGGAAGACCGCGGCGGTCGACGGCCACCGCCGGTAGCAATCCGCCAGATCGGCGATCAGACCCGCCATCAGCGGATACATGACGAAACCGTCGCGCGCAAAGCGGATCGCAGCACCGGCGACATCGCCGAAGCTCATGGTGCCGTAGCGCTCCAAGAGCGTGATCCAGGCGTCCGGCGCGGCCGGCACCACGGTCCGCAACACGCCCTCGGGGATCTGACCGTCGTGCTCGCGCTGAAAGAAATCGGCGGCCAGCGACCGGGGCCAGGTTCCGAGGCCGCTCACGGTCATCACCTCGCGGCTTTCGGCGTGATAGAGAATGATCGGTGCGACGCCGGCGATGTTGACCAGATCGCTCTGCACGACGCCGAGGACCAAGCCCGCCGCCACCGCAGCATCGAAGGCGTTGCCACCAGCTTCGAGCACCTCGAAGCCGGCATGCGCGCCGAGATAATGCCCGGCGGAGATCATATGGCGCGTGCCCGCGACGGTGGGCCGCAGAGCTCCGATTCCTTGACGCCCAATATCGCCAGCTATGAGACTTACCAGGGACATGAATCAGGGTATTCCGACCTTAGGGGCCTGACGCCGACACAAGTTTGGCTGGAGTATAGCGCTGGATGGCGAATTTACGGCCACCAATATAGCGGTCAACCGCAGGGGCCTTGCCGCGCGCCTCTGCGATCGCCACCGCAGCGGAATGGTCGCCACCCTCCGCAATCGAGGGTGGCGCACTGGCTTTATCGGCTAGAGCAGCTCGCAGCGGATTTCGGGCCCAATATGGGCCTGCAAAAACTCAAAGTTCCGGTGCGTGAATATTTGGCGCGTAAGGCTTATCCCTCTGCATCCGGTAACGCAATATGAGGGGGCTACGCAGTTGTCGGTTGGCGAGCGCGTAGTTGGTCGCGAAAGCGCACTTTGCCTGGGCCTTAGCCGGGTCGTGCCGCTGCGCGCGTAGCATCGAGGCCACCACCCGTTGATCCTACCGGAGCCAGAGGGATAAGCCTTTGGCGCGTATCTATGTCGGAGTCATCAACGATCCGTTGATCCAAACCGTGACCGGCCCCACCGACCCCAACATTCTCGTCTGGGGCTCGGACTTCCCCCATGTCCGCAACACCCACATGAAATCGCACCAAGTGGTCGGCGAGATCTTCGGTCATCTCGACCAGAATACGATCGACAACATCACCATCCACGATGCGGTGAAGCTGTTCAAGTTCGATATGCCCGCCCCCGGTGCGGCGAACTAGCCGGCTTGCTGTCGGCACGGGTGGCCAGCAGGGGGCAAGCTTGCCCTCTCTCGGCCAAGGCCGGCCAAGCGTCAAGAGCAGGGGTGGGCTCCGGCGAAGTCCCGCATCAATCCGGCGAAGTGGGCCGGTTGCTCGTAGATATACAAATGGGACGCGTCGGGGATTTCACGGCACTCGGCCTGGGGTATGAGGTCGGTCAAGTCCCGCCCCTGTAGCGTCGTCGTGAGCTGTCCATCATCAAAACAAATGGGACTGTTGAGCGTGTTTCATAGGGAGGATCTGGCTCATCTTTGTTTGATGTTAAGCCGCTTGGCTTTGATGGTTCAAGCGGCGGTTTTGGGTGGTCAGTTTTTTGATCTTTTTTTCTCTTTTCGATGATGGCGGTGTGGCGTCCAAAGTAGGCGTCGGCTGGAGTTACGTTGCCGATGCTCTCGTGGTAGCGTTGGTTGTTGTAGTGATCGACGAAGGCGCTGATCTGGTTTTCGAGATCGCCGGGTAGATAATAATTTTCAAGCAGGATCCGGTTCTTCAGCGTTTGATGCCAGCGCTCGATCTTGCCCTGGGTTTGCGGGTGATACGGTGCGCCCAGAACGTGATCCATACCGTGGTCCTCGAGCCATTCAGCCAGATCGCCGGAGATATAGGACGAGCCGTTGTCGCTGAGCAGCTTCGGCTTGTGGACGACATTGGCGCGATTGCAGCCTGAGGCTTCTAGCGCCAACTTCAGTGTTGCCGTCACATCGTCCGCCGTCATGTTGGTGCAGAGCTTCCAAGCAATGATGTAGCGGGAATAGTCGTCCAGGATGGTCGACAGGTAAAACCAGCCCCAGCCGATGACCTTGAGATAGGTGAAGTCGGTCTGCCACAGCTGGTTCGGCGCCGTGGTCTTGTCGCGGAACTCATCGGCTGCCTTGATGACCACGAAAGCGGGGCTGGTGATCAGGTCGTGGGCCTTGAGAAGCCGGTAAACCGAGGCTTCCGAGACAAAGTAGCCCCTGGTGTCCGTAAACCTGACGGCCAGTTCCCGGGGCGACAGTTGCGTCTCCTCCAGGGCAAGATCGATGATCTGCCCCCGGACATCATCCGGGATCCGGTTCCACACCCGGCCTGGGCTGCTGTTGCGATCCTCAAGACCGGCGTCGCCAAAGGCCAGAAAGCGATCGTACCAGCGATAAAAGGTGGTCTTCGGAATGCCCAGCTTGTCCAAAGTGGACCCGACGCCCAGGTGGGACTGCTCGACCAGGCGGATGATCTCCAGCTTCTCGGATGCGGGATACCTCATTCCTCGTCTCCCCCATGCCCGATCATGTTTTTTTTGAGAAGCCGGTTCTCCAGCGAAAGTTCGGCGACCAACTCCTTCAAGTCGCGCATCTCCTGGCGCAGGCCTTTAACCTCGCCCGAGGTCGCTTGGCGCCCGGTGTCGCCGGCGAGCCGCTTCTTGCCCGCTTCCAAAAACTCTTTCGACCAGCTGTAATACAGACCCTCGGCGATGCCCTCGCGGCGGCACAAGGCGGCGATGCTCTCCTCGCCGCGCAGGCCCGACACCACGATCCGGATCTTCTCCTCAGCCGTATACTGCTTGCGTGTCTTGCGGCGAATATCCCGAACCGTTCCCTCCGCCGGGTCGTTCTTGCTCATTGATTTCTGTCTCATCTTCGTTCCCTTCGGTCACTACGATGAGCCAGAAATCCTCCGGTATGCAATTACCTCAATTTGTCCCAAAGGCCCTGACGTCAGACAGTGTGCAGACTCACACGATTTGGAGCCACTCATGGCCTTCGCCAGATCCTAACGCAGCCGCCAGCGCCTCAATTGTGCGGGCTGCAGCCGACCCAATGAACCGAAGAGATGCTATGAAAGACTCAATCCATGCCTATCAAGAAGCGGCCTCGCTGGGATTGGCGGGTTACGGGTCACACCACAGTACGGGTGCCCAAATACTCAGATGACCAGATCAAAGACATCGTACCGAACTACATACTGCAACCACGACGATCACGCCCCACAGGCTTCCCTCCGAACGCAATGCGACAATTTCAAGAGGGTCCCACCGTCAGACGGTAGTGAGATGCTCAACAACTATTGTCTCCCAATGGAACACCCACTATGAGCCGTTCCAACTAACTAGTGAAAGTCGGTACGAGTTGAAAGTCGGCTCTGAAAGTGCACGTGAGGCGACGGGGGAGAGCGTGCGGTAAATAGAAAAAGGTCATTTTCTGGTACCTATCTGGTACCAGAACCGGATTAGTTGGACAAGAACTGGCGCGCCCGGAGGGATTCGAACCCCCGACCCCAGGATTAGGAATCCTGTGCTCTATCCGACTGAGCTACGGGCGCTTACGGGCCTAAGGGGGTGTTGTAGGCCGCGCGGCGAATCAGCGCAAGACTGGCTCAGCGCGGAAGAAACACCGAAAACGGCACGGCGTAGGTCAACACCAGCTCCTCGGTGCCGGGATTGCGGTCATCGAGCCCGGCGTCCGAGATGTGGCTGAAACTCACACCGAGCCGCGAGCGATTGGCGAAACGATAGGCGATCTCGATCTGCGAGCGGAACTCGACGGCGTGGCCGAGGTCCTTGCCGGCGCCGTTGTGATAGAGCCCCGCGGCAAAGCTCGGCGTGGCGACGAGACGCCGGCCGAAATAGAGATCGAGCAGGATGCCGCCATAGCCGTAGGCCGCCGATTCGCTCGACACCATGACGCCGGAAAACGGCTTGAAGATCCATAAGCGGATATCGGAGCGGTACTCGAGCCGCGCCTCCACCGCGTCCTCGTCGTCGTTGACGTCATAGCCGCCCAGGCTGAAGCTGAGGAAATCGGGATCATCGGCCCGGGCGGGCGCGGCCGAGGCCAGCACCACCGCGACGACGAGCGCGAGTAGGAAAGGGACGCGGAGGTGGAGAATGGGCGGGCGCAAAGCGGAACCCCAAGCGCGAGGGTGGATGGCGCGCGAGTCTAGTGGAAGTCCGGCGCGGGACCAAGACGCGAAAGCTGCGGGAGTTCTCGATGGCGGCCCCGAGAGCGATGGTGCGCCATGCTATAATTCCGCCGGAGAAGAGAGTGACCGCGTTCAGAAACCTCATCGCCAGCGGCGTGCTGGCGCTTTTTGCCGGTCTTGGGCCGGCCGCCGCGGCGGCGCTCGAGACGGGCGGCCAGGCCACGATGAGCGAGGTCATCGACGGCGACACGCTGGTTCTCGAAAATGGCGCCACGGTCCGCCTGGTCGGCATCCAGGCCCCCAAATTGCCGCTCGGACGCAAAGGATTTGAAGCGCAGCCGCTCGCCGAGGAGGCCCGCGTGCTGCTTGAGAACCTGACCCGGGGCCGCACTTTGACGCTTTCATTCGGCGGCGCCCGACGGGACCGCCACGGCCGGCTGCTTGCCCATCTCCATGACGAGACGGGCACCTGGATCCAGGGGGAAATCCTGCGGCGGGGCTATGGACGGGTCTACACCTTCCGCGACAACCGCGCGCTCGCCCACGAGATGGCAGTACTCGAGGAGGCGGCGCGGGCCGCCGGGCTCGGCATCTGGGCCGTGCCGTTCTACCGCGTGCGCCAGGTCGAGGAGACGCCGCGGCACATCGACAGTTTCCAGATCATCGAGGGACGGGTGCGCGATGCCGCCATCGTGCGCGGCCGCGCCTATCTCAATTTCGGTGACGACTGGCGCACCGACTTCACGGTGACCATTTCATCCAAGGACCGGCGCACGTTCGAGGCTGCCGGCATCGATACCCTCGCCTACCGGGGACGGCGAGTTCGCGTGCGCGGCTGGCTGGAATCCTATAACGGACCCATGATCGAGGCGACCCATCCCGAGCAGATCGAGGTGTTGGACGAATGAGCAGGGGGCGTCGCCCTTTCCTGACCAAGCTGGCGGGGCTCGTTGTCGCGCTGGCCTTCGCCGCCGGCTGCACGTCGACCAATCCGGCCACCGGCCAACAGGACTTCACGCTCTTCATGCCGCAGGGCGAGGAAGCCCGCATCGGCGCGGACGAGCACCCCAAGATTCTCGCCCGCTTCGGCGGCGCCTATGACGAACCCGAGATCGGCGCCTATGTCGCCGGTATCGGCGGCCGGCTCGCGCACAACTCGGAGCGGCCCGACATCCCCTTCCGATTCACCGTGTTGAACACCCCGGCCGTCAACGCCTTCGCGGTTCCGGGCGGCTATGTCTACGTCACGCGCGGCCTGGTCGCGCTCGCCAACAGCGAGGCCGAGCTCGCCGGCGTGCTGGCCCACGAGATCGGTCACGTGGTCGCCCGCCACACCGCGCAGCGCTACAGCCGCGCCGCCGTGGCCCAGCTCGGCACGGCATTGCTCGGCGCCGTGACCGGGAGCCGGGAGATCGGGCAATTGGCCCAGATCGGGAGCGAGCTTTACCTCAGCAGCTTTTCGCGCGATCAGGAGTTCGAGGCGGACCTCTTGGGCGTGCGCTACCTCTTGAACACCGGCTACGAGCCTGCCGCCCAGGCGCGCTTCCTGGAGAGCTTGATTCGGCACAAGGACCTCGTGGCCAAGCTCGCCAGCGAGGAAGGCCGCGAGCCCGAGGCTAACTTTTTCTCCACCCATCCGCGCACGCCGGAGCGTGTGCAGCGCGCCATCGCTGCGGCCGGCGGCGGCGATAGAGGCCGGCCGGCGCTCCGCGAGGAATATCTCGCCCGCATCGATACCATGCTGTACGGCGACGATGCCGAGCAGGGCTTCGTGCGCGGCCGCCAGTTCCTCCATCCCGTCATGCGTTTCGCGCTCGAGGTCCCGGCCGGCTACCGCTTGTTCAATACCGCCCGGCAGCTCATCGCCAAGGGGCCGCAAAAAGCGCTCATCGTGCTCGATGATGCGGGCAAGAAGACCCATCCGGATCCCTTCGTCTATCTCACCTCGATCTGGGCCGCCCGGCTCTCCTTGCAGGACGCCGAACGCATCGACATCAACGGTTTCGAGGCCGCGACCGGGCGCTCTTCGATCAACACCAAGCGCGGGCCCATGAACCTTCGCTTGATCGCCATCCGCTTTCGGCCCGGGACGATCCTGCGCCTGAGTTTTGCCACGCCTCCTCATCTCGTTGCCTCTCTCGGCGAGGCGCACCGCCGCACCACCTACAGCTTCCGCGCGCTCTCCGAGGTGGAGGCGGCGGGCCTCAAGCCTTATCGGGTGCGGATCATCACGGTGGGTGCCGGCGATACAGTCGAATCGCTTGCTGCCCGCATGCCGTTCGAGGACTTCCGCATCGAGCGCTTCCGCACCTTGAACGGCCTCAAGGCCGACCAGCGGCTCACGCCAGGCCAGCGGGTGAAATCCGTGGTGGAAGGTTAGATGGCGCGTCCCCGCGCCACGCTGGCCGAGCGCATCGTCGATGCCGCGCTCAAGCGCGCCGACAAGGCGGGGCGGGCGCATGTACGCTTCCACGATATCGCCGGTGATCTCAAGATCAGCCTGGCCGAGGTTTACGCCACCTACGCCGATCTCGACGCCGTGGGCGATGCCCTGTTGTCACGCGCCGACCGGGCCATGCTGGAGGCGAGCGCGGAGCGCGGCTTCGCACGAAAGCCGGCGCGCGCGCGGCTGTCGATCGTGATCACGCGCTGGCTGGATGCGCTGGCGCCGCATCGGCGCATCGTCGGCGAGATGCTGCGCTACAAGTTCCAGCCCGCCCACGTTCATCTGCAAGCGGCTCTCGTGGTTCGGCTGTCACGCACCGTTCAGTGGGTTCGCGGGGCTGCCCGGCTCGACGCTGCCGGACGGCGGCGCCAGATCGAGGAAATGGGCCTGACCGCCCTGTTCATGGCCACGGTGATGCTCTGGCTCACCGACACCTCCGAGGGCCAACAACGCACCCGCGCGATTCTCGAACGACGCTTGGCGAGCGCCGACCGTTTGATGGCCCGGCTGTGGCCGCCCGAGCCCTGAGCGCGCCTTCGAGGCACCGTCAGCTCCGTTCCGGCGCGCTACCGCCAAAGACGCTTCACAGCTGCGCCTTGCCGGCACCGCCGCCGAGATATGTCCCAAGCAGGCGCTCCGGCACGATCCACAGGATTGCGGCGCCGACGCCGATCGTCATCCCGAGCCAGCGCCAGGCACTCGGGCCGAAATCAACCAAACCCAATCCATGAACGATGCTCGCCGCCGCCATGAGCAAGAAAAATGGGCCCGCGAAATAGCAGTGGGTACGCCCGCAGCGTCGCGCGTTGGCGAGGCAGGCGCCACCCATCCAGATGAGTGAGAGCGTCCATACGGCCGTTCTCAGCGGATCGGGGAGAAAGCTGCCGGCAAGCAGCGCCGCGGCGGGCAAGCCCCAGGCGAGAAGAGAGCGGTTCTTGACCCAGTCAACCCGCGCCGGGGCGTTCTCGCTCATCGTTCCGGGCTTCGTGTTTGGGGCCGGTACAGCAATGAGCCGGCTTGCCGCCCGCTTCGGCGATCTGAACCGGCGGACAGGTAACGCTGCCATAGGCGCAGTAAATGCAGCGCCCGTCGGTGGCGCGCAGCTCGTGGCCGCAGGCGGGACAGGCATAGGCGAAGATGCAGGCATCGAGGGGCATCACCTCCCTCTCGGCATGATCGCAGGCCGGGCAGGTGACCACCGAGGTCTCGATGTAAGCGGGTGTCTCGGTTATGGCTCATTCCTTATTCGCGCCGGTGCCCGCGCGCGGCGCATCAACCCGGTGCCGCCGATGGCAAGGAAGAGAATCAAGGCGGCCCAGAGCGGAACGTCGATCCACGCCAGCCAACCCGCCAGGCCAATGGCCGGCAACAACCACACCAGCAGCGGCGTGAAGCAGCAGACAGCCGCGATGATGGCGCCGCCGGCGCCGCTATACACCAGCCTGTCGTTTCCCGTCATCGGATCGCTGATCGCGTGAGAGGCTCATGAGCGAGGAAGCCAACGTTTAATTCGTGAGCGCAGGTTCGGACGGAAATCCGACATTCCCGGTCGCGCGGATCAGGGCGGCCACATCGGATTTCCCGTCGTCGAATCGCACGACCACGTTCTGGCTCTCGTACGACACGGCGACGCCCAGAACACCGTCGACGCTTTCCAGGCTGCGCTTCACGATGTACGAGCACGCCGCGCACCACATGTCGACGTTTAGGGTGACCGATCGCTCGGCCGCCCGTGCTGGTGTCAGCACTGCAAGGCCGCCGAGCAAGCTCGCGCTCACGAGCGCGACGAAGAGCATCTGCTTCATGATCGTTGACCCCGCTGGGTTGATCGAACGCTGGTAGGAGTTTCGGACGATCCGGACCCCTCGCCCGGTGTGATCGGGAGATGCGACGAACGCTGGAGACCGGACGAAGTCATGGCCGGTCGGCGTCTGTGGCGAAGGGTCCGATAAAGAAGCAGCCCCGCCGCCACCATCAATGCCCCGGTCAAGAGCGGACCGACGCCTCCAATCCACGCGAAAACGCCGGTCAGCATCGAACCCACGGCGGCCGGTCCCAGTATGCAGACCGCACACAGTGGTCCTACGCCCGCTGCGGCTACAAATCCCGCCACCAACTTGTCATTCATGCCGCCCGACCCCTCACGATTCCAGCATCAGCGGTGCGTAATAGGGGACCGCCAAAGCGGCCAGCACGAGAACCGTTGCCGACCACAGCGCGACCTTCGTAACCCGGCGGGACAAGGATGTGCCGCACTGCCCATCCCCGTCGCGCGCAACCATCCGTGGCTTGACGTAGACGCGATAAAAGCCGAACCCGACGAATACAGCGGTCGCAACGAAGAAGTAAGGTTGATAGGGCGTCAGCGCCGCTAAATTGCCGAGCCAGGCACCCGTGATGCCGAGACTGAAGAGCACCAGAGGCAGGATGCAGCACGACGACGCGGCCAGTGCGCCGAGTACACTGCCACCCGCAAGGATTGACAGGCGCCTGTCCGCTCGGGTGGACCCAGAGTCCCCCGCCGGCGCCGGAGCTTCCGCCTTCGACCACGTCATTGCCCTGCTAAGATAGAACTTGTACTAACTACGGCTTCAAGGGCCTTTTTTTGATGCTCACAAACATGTGAGGAAGCGAGGGCAATGGCGGCTGGTTACTCAACCGGGGAGCTCGCGCGGCGAACCGGGTGTCACCTGGAAACGATTCGCTATTACGAGCGGGCCGGGATCATGCCCAAGCCACCGCGCACCGCCGGCGGTCACCGCGTCTACGCGGACGAGCACGCGGCGCGGCTCACATTTGTGCTGCGCGGCCGCGAACTTGGGTTCCCCGCTCGACACCGTGCGGGGGCTCCTCGCGCTTGTCGATAGCGGGAGTTTCACGTGCGAAGAGGTCCACGACATAACGGTCAAGCACCTCGCCGAAGTCCGCCACAAACTCCGTGATCTCAGGAAGCTCGAAAAAACGCTCGGCGCTCTGGCGGCGCAGTGTCAACGGGGCACGAAGCCAGACTGCGCGATCATCCAGACGTTGTACGCACCGCGTTCCTAGCCCGCAGCACAATGGAGGAGCAAACGTGATGCCAGGCGGTCGAATGCCGGCGATGCTCAGTGCGTTGAGCCTGTGTGTTTTGCTGATCCTCTCTCCGGGCGCTGGGCGAGCCGATGTGATCGTTCCCGAGTTTTCAGCGGATGCCGCCGACGGCAAAGTGCCGTACGACAAGCACTGCTCCTCCTGCCACGGCGTGAACGCAGCAGGCACAGACAAAGGGCCGACGTTCCTCCATGGCGTCTACCATCCGGGACATCACGCCGACGCCGGATTCGTCATCGCAGTCAAGCGCGGCGTGCGGGCGCACCACTGGCGCTTGGGCGACATGAAGCCCGTGCCGGAGGTGACGGACGAAGAGCTCGCCAACATCATCCGCTACGTCAGGGAACTCCAAAAGGCGAACGGTATTTTCTGAGCGGCGCGGTCTTGGCGCCAGGGCGGCGGCAGGACGCCGCTACGCTGCGATTGTGGTGCGGTAGATCGGCCTATTATTCCGCCGCGCGCGGCAGCGGCAGATCCTCGCCGCCCTCCGCCTTGAAGCCCATGAGATGGGCGTAGTAACGCCACGAGCCGCGGATCGCCATTTCGCTCAGCATGTGATCCTGATCCTCTATCGGCCCAACGCCACCCATGCCGATATAGGAGTGCGTTCCCTGCTCGTTGCGAATGCCGCGTTGCACGAGCGAGCCGGCCTCGGTGTCCTCCATCGAGATGTAGCCGCCCGGCCCGAACCAGGCGATCTGCTGTTGGCGCATGGCGCGCAGCTCGGCGTCGTCGTCTTTGTAGCCGATATAGGTCCAGTAGAGCTCGAAGTCGCCCACGTGCTTGGGCCTGAATTGGCGCACCATGATCGTGTTTTGCAGTTGGAGAAAGAGTGCGTTCGGGAACGTCGACATGGTGGCGATGCTGAGCGGTTTTTCGTCGTTCACGAACTCGCGGCGCTCGTCGAGAATCGTAGGATCGTTGAATTTCAGATGCGCGTCGTAGAGCCCCGTCGCTTCATACTCCTCGGACACTTCCTGGGCGGTGTCGCTTTCCTGCGTCAGATAGTGGACGGCGTGGCGGCCCCATTTGTCGAGGTACAGGTTGCACTCCTGGGTCAACCGATGAAGGCCGAAGATGACCGGGAGCTGGTGCAAAAGCCCGGCGTGCCAGCCATCGTTGAAATTCTCCCAGAAACACTTCCAGTTGCTCGAGAAGCGGTTGCGCATATAGCCCATCACCTCGGGCTCGCGCTCAAACAGCCGGTCGAGAAACTCTAACGCGCGCGGACCCAGATACTCCTCCAAGGGCTCGACATTGGGATCGAACGAGCCATAGACCACGTTCAGGTAGCGCGCGACCTTCAGCTTCTGCAGGCCGTGGTCCTCGCGCCTGAAGTCCGTGGGCATGCCGCCCTTGCCCTTGATGCCGCGCAGGAAGGGGACGAACTTCAGGTTGCCCTCGTTGTCATAGACCCAGCGGTGATAGACGCAGGTGTGCTCGGTGGTGGTCCCGAATTGGTCGCGCACCACCATGGCGCCGCGGTGGGCGCAGCGGTTGACGAAGGAATAGATCTCGCCGTCCTCGCCTCGATTGACCACGACCGCGGTATCGCCGACATAGACGACCTTGAAATCGCCCGGATTGGGGATCTCCACGTCGAGACAGAGGAAGTTCCACACCGGGCCCTGGAAGATTTTCTTCTGCTCGATCTGGTGCAAATCGGGGTCGGTGAAGACCTCGAACGGCACCGCGCTGAAATCCGCCTCCGGCCAGATCAGATCCGTGCCATCGCCCATGACGCTCCTTCGCCTGGCATATCCAAGAACGAGTGAGGGGATAGATTAGCCCAAAACCGCCTCTCGCGCATGGTTTTGCGGCCAGACGCGGTGGGATCGAGGGACCGCGTGATTCGCGATGGAAAGCCCGGCCGGCGAAAGCCGGACCGGGCTCGCGGGATGAAATTGGGTTCAGTGGGTGACGAGGCCGGCTGCCGCCGGATCGCCGACTTGCCTGACGATCGCCTCGCGTAGCTTACCGAGCGCCTCGTGCTCGATCTGGCGCACCCGCTCCTTGCTGATGCCGAGGCGGCTGCCCAGCGCCGCGAGCGTGAGGCCCTTGTCGCGCAAGCGGCGCTCGCGGATGATGGTCTGCTCGCGCTCGGTGAGCTCGCTCAGCGCCGTCATGAGCCAGCGCTGGCGGATTTCGGCGTCGCGCTCCGCAAGAATGGTGTCCTCCGGCGTCGGGCTGTCATCGACGAGGAAGTCCTGCCACTCGCCGTCGTCGAATTCACCCAACGGATCGTTGAGCGATTTGTCCGAGCCGGAGAGCCGGGCATCCATCGCCTCGACCTCGCGTTCGCGAACGCCGAGGAGTCGGGCGATCTCGGCGCGCGCCTCGAGTGTGAGAGCGGTTGCGCCGGGACCCGCGATGCGGGCCCGCAAGCGGCGCAGGTTGAAGAAGAGCGATTTCTGCGAGGCCGTGGTGCCGGTCCTGACGACCGACCAATTGCGCAGGATGTACTCCTGAATGGCCGAACGGATCCACCACGAGACGTAGGTGGAAAAACGCACACCGCGCTCCGGCTCGAAGCGCTCGGCGGCCTGCATCAGCCCGACATTGCCCTCCTGAATCAGATCGCCGAACGGCAGACCATAATTGCGAAACCGCGCCGCCATAGCGACCACGAGCCGGATATAGGCGGTCACCAGCTCATGGAGCGCCTCCTCGTCGCGCTCTTCGCGCCAACGCCGCGCGAGTTCGAATTCGTGATCCTGCTCCAAAAGCTTGGTCTTCATCGCGCGCCGGATGAAGCGCCGGTTGGCGAGCTGGGTCTCGGGTGTATCGATATATGCCATGTTGGAGTCTCTCAGGCGCCGCTCTGTGATCGGCACCGCTTTCGCAGCTCACGCCCGGCAACCGCCATGGGGGCAATCCGGGCACGGCGTGGTTCTATGCATTATATCCGTACGGACATAACGCAGGTCAAGGGGGTGAGGCGATTTATCTCACAATCACGTTACCGCCCTGCGACTAGACCTCGATCACGTCGCTGTGGCGGCCTTCGAGGTCGAAGTAAGCGGCGATGAGCGTGCCGCCGAAGCCCGCACCGCCGTCGAGCGTGGCGGTAAATGGTGACTCAAAATCGGCCTGGTGCGAGCGGGCGAAGCCGCGGATGACGCGGCGGAACCCCTGATAGGGCTCGGCGACCGCCGCGAAATAGCCGCTCCCCCACCATAGGGCGTTGCCCTGCTCGCTCACGGGCCGGCTTGGATCGACTCCGGCATGGACGAGCAGAAGCTCGCCCCCCTCGGTGTACGCCGCCCGCTTGAGCGCGGTCAGGATCTCTTCGTGGCCCGGGTGGCGTTGCATCGCGGCGCGCAATTCGCTGGTCCAACGGGTCGTCGCGACGACGCCTTCGCGAAATGTCTGGTAGGCCGACTCGGCGTTGCCGCCATAGGCATCGAGCGCCGCGCCCACGCCTTGCTCCAGCATCCATTCAAAGACTTGGCGCGGATCGGAGGCGAACTGGATCTGCAGGAGCTTGTGCCACATCTCCTCCTGGGCGCCGCGCACGAAGACGATGTCACCGGTCTCAAGCCCGGGGCGTGTGAGCAGCCGCCGGCGAAAGGCGAGCAGCGCGTCCAACGTGGCATGCACGGCGGCGCTTTGGCCCAGATAGTTGCCGAGATAGACCAGGCGGTCGCCCGGCGCGAAGCGGCTTTCGAGCTCGGCGTGCAGAGCTTGCAGCCGTTCGGCCTCGCCATGAATCGCGCCAACGGCCCACACCCGTGTGGCCTGCCTCAGCACCGCGAAAGGTTCGTCAGTCGCCGTCGTCATGATGCGACACCCGGCTCATCGATCAATAAATGACGGGCCCGCGGCATTCCAGCGCGGGCACCGATGGACCATGATGTGACGGCGGCGTTCGCCTGGCGCCACAGACTGTCGTTCAAGCGGCCTGCAGAACCTTCTCCAGCCGCTCGGTCGCGGCCACTTCATCGATTTGCTCGACCGCCGCAAGCTCGCGCGCCAGACGGTCGAGCGCCGCTTCATAGAGTTGACGTTCGCTGTAGGACTGATCGGCCTGGCCGGCGCTCCGGTGAAGATCGCGAATTACCTCGGCGATCGAAATCGGGCTGCCGGAATTGATTTTGGACTCGTACTCCTGGGCGCGCCGACTCCACATCGTGCGTTTGACGCGCGCCCGACCCTTGAGCGTGGAGAGCGCGGACTGCATCTCCTCGCGCGTGCTGAGCTTGCGCATGCCCGTGTTGTCCGCTTTCCCGATGGGCACGCGAAGGGTCATCTTGTCCTTTTCGAAATCGATGACGAACACCTTGAGCTTGAGACCCGAGACCTCCTGCTCCTCGACGCCCTTGATCACGCCCACGCCGTGTGTGGGGTAGACCACATAATCGTTCTTCGAAAACTTCAACCGTTTCGCCATTGTGTTTCTTCTTTTCGCGTTTCCCGTCGTCCTCGTCCCCGGCCCGGTCCCAAGCAGTCAACACCCTTGGCTGAACGCATAGGAGCCTATGCGCACCATATTCGACCCATTGCCGTAAACCGGCCCGAGGGCGTCTGGCCGCTCCGCGGCGTAGGCGGGCTTGGCAGGCTAAATCGGAGCCGTCCCCAAGACTGCTCCCATTATCAACACTACCACAAAACGGCCCTGATTTCTAGCATTCGCGGCCCAACGCCTTGCAAAATAGGATTTTTTTGGCCGCATCCCTGCGGCCGGGACCGATTCCACGGCCGCCGGACGCTCGTTTCCCGGCATGGGATGAGCCGGGGGATGAGCCGAGGGATTAGCTGGCGTGGCTGGTTCCCGGGTCAGAGGTGAAATACTTGTCGAACTTGCCGATCTCGTCCTTGAAATCGTCGGCATCGGCCGGCGGTTCACCTTTTTTCGTGATGTTGGGCCATTTCTCGGCGTATTCCGTATTGATTTCCAGCCACTTCTCGAGCCCGTCTTCGGTATCGGGGACGATGGCCTCCACGGGGCATTCCGGCTCGCACACACCGCAGTCAATACACTCGTCCGGGTGAATGACGAGCATGTTCTCGCCTTCGTAGAAGCAATCCACGGGGCACACCTCGATGCAGTCCATGTACTTGCACTTGATGCACTCCTCTCTGACGATATATGTCATGCAGTCCCTCGTCCCTTCGCCCTACCCCTCGTTCGTCCCGGCCGCGGTGCCGTTACGCAACTGAATTAGGGCTCGTCTCTCCCCGCGGCACGGCGGGCGGCGACTCTCTTCTGCGCTGCGCCGCGGTCGCGATCAGACACATACATGAGGCCGCCGATGCGCCGCATCAGACTGGCCTCAAACTCGTCGACCCGCCCGTCTGCATAGACTACCTCCCACAGCATTTCAATCACTTCGATACGCTCCTCGCCGCTGAAGTAGTCCTTGATGCGGCGCGTGAACCCGACAAGATCGATCGCGGCGTGCTGGGCCACCTGGGCGGCATCGAGCAGGCTCGCCGCCTCCCTGGGCGCAAGACCAAACCGTTGACTGACGAGATCGAGGATGACCTGGCGTTCGCGCTCATCGAAGCTTGCATCGACGTGGGCGGCCTCGACCAGCAGCGCCGCCACCACGAGATGCTTGTCGGCGGAGGTGTCGGCGCGCTCGGCGGCATCGGCGGGCGAGCCGGAGCCACCCAAAAGCGCCTTGATACGGTTGATCATCGCGCCTGCCTATCCTACGCGCCGGAGGAGCCTCAACGTTCGCGCGGGCTCGCCGCGACGGCGGCTAGCCCTCCCGCCGGCGCGCCCAATAGGAGCGCTCGCGATGCGGGACGCCTGGGCTCGCGACCGCCGGCGCGCGTCGCTGCGCGGCGCTGTCTTGCGCCAGATCCTCGTAAAGCAGGGTGGCCTCGGCGGCTGGGCCGCGCCGGGTGCCGAGCTCCCGCACTCGGACGACACGAACGCGTGGACCCTGGACGAAGGTGAGCACATCGCCGGCGCGTACGCCGTGGTGCGGCTTGTCGATGACGCGGCGGTTCAGGCGGACCTTGCGCCCGGTGCAGGCGCGCGCCGCCATTGATCGGCTCTTGAAGAAACGGGCGTACCACAGCCACTTGTCGAGGCGCAGTTGGGCACTCGTCCCACACCTCGAGGGCTCCTGCGGGGCCTTGGTCATTCCGCCCGGCGGCCGGCGCCGAAATCGAGCTCGCGCAAACGCGCGAATGGCGAAGCCTGCGGCGATTTTCGCTGGGCGCGGCCCTTGCGCGTTTTGGATTGGCCCCGCCGCTCGGCCCGCGCGAACAAGACCTCATCGCCGATGCGTTCGGCGTGGTAACCGAGATGGCGAAGCAGAGCGCGAAAATCATCGTGCCGGCAACCGACCAGAGACATCAGCTCGGGGCTCGAGGCGAACCGGCCGGTGCGCACCCGGTGGCGTGCTTCGGCGGCCAGGCGCTCGAGCATATCGATACGAACCGCTCGCCCGGCAACCACGCGAAATCCGGTCGCGCCGTAAAACGCCTCCGGCACGCCGGGCGTGACCGGGGCCGAAACCAGCCCGGGCGAAGGCGCCTCGGGCGGCGGTAGGTGGCCGGCATGGGTCGACCACAGAAGGCCGGCGAGGTTACGCCGCTCAGGCCTCAGCATGGTGGGCAGATAGAGACTTGTCTCGCCGAAGCGCACGCCCAGGCGGCGGAGCTTGGTGCGCTCCTTGCCGTCGAGCGCCCTCAGCTGACCGGCCACCGCGCGCCGCGCCAGCAGCCCCAATACCTCGCTCAAGTGATAGGCAAGGCCCCGCGCCGCGCCGCCGAGCTTGGCGTGGCGCAAGCGGAACAAGGGCGCGCACACGTTCGCGATGTGATCGACGAGCCACAGTTGGGCCCGCCGGCGCACCTCTTCGCGGGCCGGTCCGTCCAAGAGGTCGTTGACAAGCAGCGCCACGCGGGGCGTCAGCGGATCGTGCCCTGCCGTGAGACGGGCCACCGGCGCCCCGCGCCAGGTGATCTGGCCGGCCGGCGTCAGCGCGAAGGCCGCATCGTCGTCATGCGCCAGGGTCTGGGCGCGCGCCGCGGCGGCGCCGTTGAGCGCACGGTTGGCCGCCGTCCGCAGCGCCTTGCTGTCAGGGCCCGTCGCGGTCGGGTCGGGCACGAAACGGAGGCCGGCCAAGCGACCGACGCTGATCCCCTCGACGAGCACCTCGCCATCCTCGGCGACCGCGGCGACAAGGCTCGAGCGGTCCTTGAGGCGGCGGGCCAACACGGCAATGCGCCGGTCGAAGAAACGCTGGGTGAGGCGCTCGTGGAGCGCGTCGGAGAGCTTGTCCTCGATCGCCCGAGCGCGTTCCTGCCAGTGGCGGGCACCGGCCGTCCAGTCGGGCCGGTGGGAAACGTAGGTCCAGGTGCGCACATGGGCGATGCGCGCCGCTAGGGTATCGATATCGCCGTCGGTGCGCTCGAGGCGGGCGAGTTGGCCGGCCACCCAATCGTTCGGCAGGCGCTCCTCGGGCCCGGTCAGGTGGTGGTAGATCTGACCGAGAAGACGCGCATGGGCGTCGGCCATGGTCTTGCGAAAATCGGGGATCTGGCAAACTTCCCACAAGAGCCTGACGGCCGCCGGCGCACTCACCCGCTCGGCGATGGCGGGATCCTCGACCAGCGCCTTCAGCACACGGGTATCGTCGGCCCCGGGCACGCGCATCAGCGGGCGCAGCGGCGGCGGGCTCTCGAGGCTGCGGGTCAGCGCATCGAGCGAAGCGAAATCAAGCTCCGCAGTGCGCCAGTAGAGCGCGCGGACGGGCTCAAAGGCGTGGGTTTCGATCTGCTCGATGTCCTCGGCGCGCATCTCGCCGGCGTCAGCCGTCGTGCCGAAGGTGCCATCGCTCATGTGGCGCCCGGCGCGGCCCGCGATCTGGGCCAGCTCCGCGGCATCGAGGGCGCGCATCGAGCGCCCATCGAATTTGCGCAGTGAGGCAAACGCGACATGGTCGATGTCCATGTTGAGTCCCATGCCGATGGCATCGGTCGCGACCATGTAGTCGACCTCGCCCGACTCGAAGAGCGCAACCTGGGCGTTGCGCGTGCGCGGGCTCAAGGCGCCCAGCACCACCGCAGCCCCGCCGCGTTGGCGGCGCACCAGCTCGGCGATGGCATAGAGCTCATCGACCGAAAACGTCACGATGGCGGTACGCGGCTTGAGCCGGCTTAACTTCTTGGTGCCCGCATAGGTGAGACGCGAAAAGCGCGGGCGGGCGGTGAATGCCGCCTCGGGCACGAGCTTGCGGATCAGCGGTCGCATGGTGTCGGAGCCGAGAAACAGCGTCTCCTCCGTGCCCCGGGCGCGCAGCAGGCGATCGGTGAACACATGACCGCGTTCGCGGTCGCGCGCCAGCTGGATCTCGTCGACCGCGAGGAACGCCGCCTGGCGATCGAGCGGCATCGATTCCACCGTGCAGACGAAATAGGCGGGATGATCCGGCACGATCTTTTCCTCGCCCGTGATCAGCGCGACCCGCTTGGCCCCCCTGAGCGCGACGACGCGATCATAGACCTCGCGCGCCAGGAGCCGGAGCGGCAGCCCGATGATACCGCTGGCGTGACCGAGCATGCGCTCGACCGCGAGATGCGTCTTGCCGGTGTTGGTCGGCCCGAGGACGGCGCGAACCTGGCCGGCGGCCGGACCTGACGAAACGTTCACCATACGGCCATCAAGATCGGGCCAAAACGCCTGTTTGGCAAGGACTTAGACGCCTCCCCGCGCCTCCCCGCATTGACCCTGCCGGGGCCACTCGCCATACTCACGCGACGGCGCTGAGGGAGCGAAGGATGGCGAAACCCACCAAGCGAGGGGGCGGGGAGTCCGCAGCCAGGGCGCGCCAGGCGACCGAGCGGGCGCGGGCGCGCGGCCGTTTCCCGCGGACCTCGCTCAAGGCGTGGCGCGAGGCGGCGGTGCGCGAGCTGAAGGGCGCCAATCCCGACGCCCTCGTCTGGCACACGCCCGAGGGGCTCGACATCAAGCCGCTCTATACGCCAGACGACCTCGAAAAGATCGAGATCGAGGGCCATCCGGCCGGCGCTCTCCCCGGTTTCGCCCCCTATCTCCGCGGCCCGCGCGCCACCATGTACGCCGGCCGTCCCTGGACGATTCGCCAGTACGCCGGGTTCTCGACCGCCGAGGAATCGAACGCCTTCTACCGGCGCAATCTCGCCGCCGGGCAGACCGGGCTCTCGGTCGCCTTCGATCTCGCCACCCACCGCGGCTACGACTCCGATCACCCGCGGGTGGTGGGCGATGTCGGCAAGGCGGGCGTCGCCATCGATAGCGTCGAGGACATGAAGATCCTGTTCGACGGCATCCCGCTCGATGAGATCAGCGTCTCGATGACCATGAACGGGGCCGTGTTGCCGGTGCTCGCGGGTTACATCGTCGCCGCCGAGGAGCAGGGCGTGAGCCAGGAGAGCCTCGCCGGGACCATCCAGAACGACATCCTCAAGGAGTTCATGGTCCGCAACACATACATTTACCCGCCCGTACCTTCGATGCGCATCGTCGCCGACATCATCGGCTATTCCGCCAAGCACATGCCGCGCTTCAACTCGGTGTCGATCTCCGGCTACCACATGCAGGAGGCGGGCGCGACGGCGGTGCAGGAGCTCGCCTTCACGCTGGCCGACGGGCTCGAATATGTGCGCGCAGCAAAAGCCGCCGGGCTCGATATCGATGAATTTGCGCCCCGGCTCTCGTTCTTCTTCTGCGTCGGCATGAATTTCTTCGTGGAGATCGCCAAGCTGCGCGCCGCGCGGCTGTTGTGGGCCCAGTTCATCAAGGCGTTCAAGCCCGAGGATCCGCGCTCGCTGATGCTGAGGACCCACTGCCAGACCTCGGGCGTCTCGCTCACCGAGCAGGACCCGCACAACAACATCGTCCGCACCGCCTATGAGGCGCTCGCCGCGGTGCTCGGCGGCACCCAGTCGCTGCACACCAACGCCTTCGACGAGGCCTTGGCGCTGCCCACCGATTTTTCCGCCAGGATCGCCCGCAACACCCAGCTCATCCTGGCCGAGGAGACCGGCGTGCCCCACGTCGTCGATCCCCTGGGCGGCAGCTACTACGTCGAGCACCTCACCCACAGCCTGGCCAAGGCGGCGCGCGAGCTGATCGACGAGGTCGAGGCGCTAGGCGGCATGACCCGCGCGGTCGAGCAGGGCATGCCCAAGCTTCGCATCGAGGCTAGCGCGGTCCGCCGCCAGGCGCGCATCGACCGCGGCGAGGAGGTCATCGTCGGGGTCAACAAGTACCGCTCCGGCGCGGACGATGCGGTCGACATTCTCGATATCGACAACACCAAGGTGCGTACCCAGCAGATCGCGCGCCTCAAGAAAGTGCGCAAGGCGCGCGACGAGGCGCGCTGCCGCAAGGCACTTGAGGCCCTGACCGCGGGGGCCAGGGGTGATTCGAACCTCCTGGCGCTGGCGATTGACGCGGTGCGCGCCCGCGCCACGGTGGGCGAGGTGTCGGACGCGCTGGAGGGCGTGTTCACCCGCCACGAGGCGGCGACCCAGGGCGTGACCGGCATCTATGGCGGTGCGCTCGCCGAGGACGAAGCGTTCCGCGACATTCAAGCCGAGGTCGCGGCCTTCGCCGAGGCCGAGGGCCGGCGTCCGCGCATGCTGGTGGCCAAGCTCGGCCAGGACGGCCACGACCGCGGCGCCAAGGTCATCGCCTCGGCGTTCGCCGATCTCGGCTTCGACGTGGATATCGGCCCGCTGTTCCAGACGCCGGAGGAAGCCGCGCGCCAGGCGACGGAGAACGATGTTCATATCGTCGGCGTCTCGACCCAGGCGGCGGGCCACAAGACGTTGGTGCCGCAGCTGATCCAGGCGTTGAGCGCCGAGGGCGCCGGCGAAGTGCTGGTGGTGTGCGGTGGCGTGGTGCCCCGCAAGGACTACGAGTTCCTGAAACGCGAGGGCGTCGCCGCGGTCTTCGGCCCGGGTACGCCGATCACCACCGCCGCGGCCGATGTCCTCGGCCTGCTGCGCCGGCAGCGCAAGGCGGCGTAGCGCCGTATTTCACGTCAGCTGGTTTCGTCCTGATCGGGCTCGTCTTCCGCCGCCGTCGCCGGCGCTTTGCGGCGTGGCTTGCGAAGGCTCCGCTTCGCCGCCGGTGGGCCCTTGGGCCAGGCCGCGAAGGGGTAGGGCATGTCCTCGGTCTTGAAGGTCATGAACAGGATGATCTGATAGACGTAGGTGCCGAGGCTCTGGCCGAGCTGGGCGAGCGCCTGAATCGGCACTCCCGAGACAAGCTTGAACAGGAACTGGATAACCACGACGAAGGCGAGGATGAACTCGGCGAGGTAGAACGCGATGGCGAACAGCACCATGTAGACGAGCCGGAGCCACGTGCCCCCGGCGCTCAGATGTTCCCTGGTGTCGTCGTCCATCGCTTCATCCGCCCGCCCGCCCGCGTCATGTAAGTGTTTAACCTGGTGAATGCAAGCTTGGGCTCAGCGTTCTCGCCTAAGCCTTTATCCGGCTTTTGTTTTTTTTCATCGCGGAGCTCACGGAGCGCGTCGCGGGCGATCCAGCGCGCCGATTTCGAATCGCGCTTGACGAGCCGCTCGGCGCATTTCACCGCCGCCTTGTGGAGCGCCCGGTTGCGCTTGCCGATCTGCCGCACCGCCCAGTTGACCGCCTTCTTGACGTAGTTGCGCTCGTCGTCCGCGTGCCGCTCGATCAACCCGGATTTCTCACCTGAGAGTTACCCGGATTCTGAATATCTATTGGAACCAGGCGTTTAGAGGGATTTTCAGGGACCGTTAAAAATACACGGTGTTTTTCGGATCAGCGCCGTTTCCTGTCCGGCGGCGGGAGGGTTTGCACGGCTTTGGCGAGCCATCGCAAGGCGCCCGGCGTCGCCGACCAGTTCTCCCTGTTTTGCAGCACATAGACGACGGCTTCTTCGTGTGAGCCCAGCGTGTAGTGATCCTCCGGGTATTCGGGGACCGGCGTGGCGCCGGTCAACAGGGCGGGGACGTGAGGGTTGCACTTCCAGGCGGCCGCCAAGGCGGCGTGCGCCCCGCTCTCGTCGCCCTTGCGCAAGGCCAGCAGGGTCCTGGCGTAGGCCCAGTCCGCGAAGACATCGTCATCGTAAGTGGCGAGCAGTTCCTCCAGGGCGCCGTGATCGCCGGCGGCGAGCAGCCACGACGCCAGGCCGTGGCGCAGGCCCTGATTGTCATTCGGGTTGAGGCGTAGCATCTCCCGGTAATGATCGATCGCAGCCGTGCGCTCGCCCTCCTGCCACAGGCATTCGGCGAGACCGGCGCGGGCGCGCATGTAGGGGCGGGTCTCCAGGATGACCCAGAAGTGGCCGGCATCGCGCTCGAAGGCTTGCCGCCCAAGCGCCCATTCCCCGGCAGCGACGCCGGCCTGGTAATGGCGCCGCGCCTCGGCGAGGGTCTTCGCCTCCTCCTCGGCCAGCAGAACATGGGCGTCGGCGCAGAGATCGGAGATCTCCAGCGCCCTTTTGGCCAGCCCGATACGCTTGCCCGGCGTCTCCGCCTCCCAGGCGTCATAGATGAGATCCCGGGCGCGCGCCAACGCCTCCTCTTCCCCGCCGGCGGGACCGTCCGGCGACATCCCACCAGCGAGCTTGGCCATCGTCCTCTCCATGGCGCGCCGGTCGGGCACCGGCGGCAAGGGCGGCGCGGCGGCCTTTTGCCCGCGCCCCGCGGACGCATTCTTCTTGTTCTTATGGCGGTTCTTGCTGACCGGCACGGCATCCTCGGACAATCGACGGGCAACCCCAGCAGGATAACAGAAGACGCCGCGAGGCCGTCAACGGGGCTCGCGGCAGGACCGGCAAAGCCGCAATATACGGTGCCTGAGCAACGATCGGCGAGGAGGAACGGATGCGCTTTTCGGATTTCGGCAAACGGGTGGTGTTCGCCGCCTTCGACGGCGGCGAGATCACCACCGACGCCGGCGTCCTGCTGTTGCGCGAGCGGGCGCACCGGATACGCCTGTTCGAACGCATGGCGGCCTGCTTCACCGACCGGCGCGACCCCGCCAGGGCGGTCCACACGCTCCCCGCTCTCCTGGCCCAGCGGGTCGCGGGCATCGCCCTGGGTTACGAAGACATCAACGATCACGACGCCTTGCGCCACGACCCGGCGTGCAAGCTCCTCGCCGGCTGTGACGGCGAACCGGTCCCGGCCGGCGGCAAGGCTCCGCCAGCACTGGCCGGCAAGTCGACGCTGAACCGCGTCGAGCACGCCTGGAATACCGGCGATCGCCGATACCATCAGATCTCCGCCAACCTCAAGAAGCTTTCCAACCTGTTCGTCACCCTGTTTCTCGACGCCCACCAGACACCGCCCGCGCGCATCACCCTCGATATCGACGCCACCGACGTGGAAACCCACGGGCGCCAGGAGAACGCCTTCTTCCACGGCTATTACGAACACCGCTGCTTCCTGCCGCTCTATGTCTTCTGCGGCCGCCATCTCCTGCTCGCCCAGCTCCGGCCGGCCAACATCGACGGCGCCAGGGGCGCGCGCAACCAGATCCGCCGCATCGTCCGGATGATCCGCGAGCGCTGGCCCAACGTCGACATCCTGGTGCGCGCGGACAGCGGCTTCGCACGCGAGAACCTGATGCGCTGGTGCGAGGGCAACGCCGTGGACTACGTCTTCGGCCTGGCGCGCAACGAGGTCCTGCTCAAGAAAACCCGCCGGACCCGCGGCAAGGCCGCCATGGCCATGATCGAAACCGGCCAGCCGGTCCGCGCCTACGGCGATTTCCACCACATGACCAAGTCCGGATCCTGGGCCCGGCCCCGGCGCGTCATCGCCAAGGTCGAGCACAGGCCCGGACACCAACAGCGCTGCCGCTTCCTCGTCACCTCCCTCGACCGCCATCAAGTCCCGCCCGGGGAACTCTACGAAGACATCTACTGCCCGCGCGGCGACATGGAAAACCGCATCAAGGACTGCCAGCTCGACCTGTTCGCCAACCGCATGAGCGCGCACACCTACAAGGCCAACCAATTGCGCCTGATCTTCGCCGCCTTCGCCTACGTCCTCATCGACGGTATCCGCCGCGTCGCCTTGAAAAACACCGCCCTGGCCAACGCCGCTCCCTCAACCATCCGTCTCAAGCTGCTCAAGATCGGCGCCAGGGTCGTCAACTCCGTACGGCGCATCAAACTCTCCCTACCCGACGCTTGTCCCAACAAAACCCTGTTCTTTACGGCACACGCCGCTCTGGCGCCCCCATAATCCCAACTCATCGGCGGCAATCGAGATAAAGGCACGGCGCCTCCCGGAGGCGAAACTCTCCTCATGCCCGAAATCAACGAAAATCTATCATTCCCGGACCCAGCCACACCATCCCGCCCACTCTATCCCGCCAAAAAAACAACCCCGGCCCGCGGGCACTCAGATCAGCCCAACGGAGCGCAAATCCAACGCCTAAAAAACGCTCGTGAGATATCCGGGATCAAGCGGAGCCAGTCGAGGAACTGCCGGTTCGGCGCGTCCTTGTCGTGCACCGCCAACACCGTCATCAGGGCGAAACCGGCGCGCCTGACGAACGTCCGCTCGTCCCCGGCCCAGGTCACGGCCGCGTTATGGGCGAATTTCGTCTTGCGGAACAGGCTGTTGCTGCAGTTATCGCTGATGTCCCATGAATCGAAGTCCCGGGCCCAGCGGTTCATCTGCGCGCGGCTCACCTTCGCCGGATCGTCGATCATCGGCGCGATGTTGCACGCATCGTGAATGCCGGTGGCCCAGAGCTCGAGCGCAAGCGCATGGTTAGGACGGACGCGCTTGGCCAGCGCGCGCAGCACGGGAATGCGCACGCCATAGGCATTGTCATGTATGGACGCCCCCGGTGTTGCAAGGGAGAAACTGACTTAAAACGGCGGTAGAGCTTGCAGTCATGTATCCGGCCTTTGCGCTGCGGTACGCTGACCGCTGGCCCTGATGGAATCCGAAAGATCGACGCCCAGTCAGATTAACGAGCTCAAAGCTCGGACAATGCCTCGGGTTTGGCCGATCTCGGGTGGAGCCCTATTTCGCCATCAAATCGTCGTTACCCTCGCAAGTTTGTATCCGCTTTCCAGCTGGTCAGGCGGGCGTCGGTCGGTAGATACGCTCGTATCTGAGCAGTGCCCAGGCGACGCGGGCTGTCTTATTGGCCATGGCGACCAGCACGACGTTTGTCGGCCGCCGCGCCAGGAGCCGGTCGGTCCAGCCAGGCCCCGTGCCCGGCTTGGCGCGGCGCCAGCGCAGCACGCTTCGCGCACCATGCACGAGCAAGCGCCTGATATAGCCATCCCCGCGCTTCGAGATCCGCCCCAGCCTGTCCTTGCCGCCACTCGAGTGTTGTCGGGGCACGAGACCGAGCCAGGCCGAGAGCTGCCGGCCCGAGCGAAACTGCGCGCCATCTCCGATCGTCGCGACCAGCGCCGTCGCGGTGATGACACCGACGCCGGGGATCGTCGCAAGCCGGCGGCTCGCCTGGTTGGATCGGTGCCAAGCCAAAAGCGTCGCCTCCAGCTGCTTGATCCGGGCCTGAGCGGAATGGAGCTGCTCAACCAGAGAGCCAAGCGCCTCGCGTGCCAGAGGGGGCAGTCGCACATCACCGGGATCTTCGATGATGGCAACCAGTTCCTCCACCTTCGACGCCCCTTGAGCGACGATCAGTCCGAGCTCCGCACAGTGGCCGCGAAGCGCATTGATCACCATCGTGCGTTGACGGACCAACAGCTCACGGGCCCGGTGCAGCATCAAAACCGATTGCTGCTCGGCGCTTTTCGCCGGCGCAAAGCGCATCGTCGGACGCGTCACCGCCTCGCAGATCGCTTCCGCATCCGCCGCGTCGTTCTTGTTCGTCTTGACCAAAAGGGTCACACACTGCCCGTTTTCATGACGCGGTGACGGTTCATTACCGCTTCCATCCGCTGTCGGGTTGCCGCGTGGCATGCCTTGGACGTCGAAGAGCACGTGGACAGACGATACTGATTGTTCGTAATCCTTCCGTTCTCAGGTGATGGAGATTTCAGCGATTGAGTGTCCGCTTCCAGTCTCGCCTGAGTGGCCGCAGCCAGATGTCCCTCCTGGGCTCGGCCCGCTTCATGTGCGTGTCGTAGCGCCGTGCAAAACCCTCTGGTAACGCCGCCCGCGATTCGTTATCGTCACGTCCATGGCGATGCGCGACGAGGATTTCGGGACGGCGCTGACGCTGACCGAGGGGGACGAGGCGATCTGGTCGCCCCCCATGTCGGCGCCGACGAGCGAGCCGCGCGACTGGCAGTCTCTGTGCGAACAGGAGCGGGCGCGGGCGGAAGCAGCGGAAGCGCGCGCGGAAGAGTTGCGCTGGGCGGAAGTCGCCGCCCGCAGCGATGGGAGTGCGTGGAAGTCGCGGTTCAAGGCCTGCCGGCAGAGGCTGAGCGAGGCCGAGCAGGAGACCGGGGACCTCCGCCGCGCGGCCAAGGACGTGCCGTCCTTGCAGGCCGAAGTGGCGCACTTGCAGGAGTTGCTCTCCGAAGCCCGCAGCGGGTCGAGCGAGTTCTGCACGATCGAAGCGCTGCGCGACGAGGTCGCGCGGCTGCACAAGGCCCTGGCGTCGAAAGGCCGGAAGGACGCGACCGGGCCACTGTCGAGGGAGAATGCCCGACTCCGCAAGGCCCTGGAGCGGTCGCAGGGACAGAAGGACGAGGTCGTGGCGTTGCGCGGAGAGGTCTCGGCGCTGCGCAAGTCGGAGCGGGCCGCGCAGTCGGTGCGGTCGAAGGAGAGCATCCGGCTGGGCAAGGCGCTGGAACGGACGCAGAAGCAGAAGGACACGATCAAGGCGCTGCGCGGGGAAGTCGATTCCCTGACCCGCGAGACCCGTCAGCAGAACCGGGAGAACGGCCGGCTGCGCCGCGAGCTGGAGTGGTTGCAGCGCATCAAGGCGACGGCACGTGGGCTGTCCGACGAGGTCGAGCTGCTGCGCGCGGAGCTGGCGGAATACCACGACCAGATGAACTTCATCGATTGGCAGGACAGGCGCATCACCGATTTGCAAATTGCCCTGGATACGTCGGCCTTCAAGACCGAGCGGCTGGAGGCCGAGCTTGCCGAACGTCCCCTGCTGCCGGCGGCCTTGAAGAGATTGCGCAAGCAGGAGAAGACCATCGAGTCCCTGCAAACCCGCAACGAGAGGCTGGAAGAGGAGTTGGCCAAGCTGCGCTCGAGCCGGGCCGTCCTGTCGAAGGCGGTCTTCGGGAGCAGGAGCGAGCGGCAGAAGAAGCCGGGCACGGGACGCAAGCGCGGCCAGCAACGCGGCGCGCCCGGCCACGGTCGCACCCCGCGGCCCGGGCTTCCGGAGAAGACCGAACGGCGCAACCCACCGAAGGATGCGCGGATCTGTTCCTGTTGCGGCAAGCCCTATGTCGCCAACGGCGAGCGTGTGACGACGCTGATCGAGATCGCGGTCAAGGCCCACATCCGCAGGATCGAGCGGACGCGCTGGCGCCGGGGTTGCGACTGCGCGTCGTCGCCCCTGGAAGCGATTGCGCCGCCGGTGCCGCGGCTGTTCCCCGGAACGCTCTTCGGAACCAGCTTCTGGGCACGGTTTTTGTTCGAGCACTGTGCGTGCCTGCGCCCGCTGTGCCGGGTCGCGGCGTGGTACGCGGACCAGGGGCTGGCGGTCTCGCCGGGCACGCTGGCCAACAGCCTGAAGCGCTTCGTGCCGCTGTTCGACCCGGTCTACCAGGCGATTCTCGCGCACCAGAACCGGACGACGGTGCGCCATGCCGACGAGACCGGCTGGGAGCGCCAGGCTAACTGGCGGAAAGTAGCCGGTGTGAGTCCGGCGGGAAGAAGGAGTAACCAACCACTTCCACCCCGAGTCATGGGCCGGCATTCGCGAGGATGCAGGTTAAGCGTTGACAGGGGCGCGTATGGGCGAGGGCGATTGAGCTACGAAAAGTCTGAGAATCAGGGTGCCGAGGCTTTCCAGTATGTCGAAGGCAACACCGCTTCCACCGCCATGGTAAGGGGGAAGTGGACCCTGCGGAGTCGAAGAACCCAACCGCACGTACGTAGGCTTTCACGCCGGGACCTGGGAGGTCTCCATGTCATCCCGCGGTCGTAGCGGGATCGCAAAGGAAAGGAGGAATCCGTAACCGATGACGAACGGCATGGAGAAGTCAGACTCGGGAGTAGTAGCGATGAAGTCGGCGAACAAAGGGAGGCCTGTTCCGGCGGAGCCGATGGAGCGAAGGACCGAGCCCAAGGGGAATCTGGAAAGCCAAAGCATGCGCCGGACGCAGGACCGGGAAAGCGTGTCACAAGCGGCCGACCGGATACGGCAGTTTGTACAACGGGAGCCACGGGAGCGTCTGACGGCGCTTCTCCACCACGTTACGGTCGATGCGCTGCGCTGGGCGTTCTTCGCGTTGAAGAAGGACGCGGCGGCAGGTGCGGATGGCATGACGTGGGGGATGTACGAGGGAGGGTTGGAAGGCCGGTTGGCCGCCCTGCACGACCGCGTGCACTCGGGAGCGTACCGGGCGACGCCATCACGGCGGGTGAACATCCCGAAGCCGGATGGCGGCACACGACCGCTCGGCGTCGCGGCCATAGAGGACAAGATTGTCCAGAAGGCGGTGGCGGAGATTATCCTGACGCCAATTTACGAGGCGGAGTTCCTGGGGTTTAGCTATGGGTTCCGGCCCGGGTGTGGGGCGCACGACGCGCTTGATGCGCTCGCGGTCGGGATTGAACGGCGTAAGATCAACTGGATAGCTGACGCAGATATCCGCGGATTTTTCGACCATGTCTCGCGGGACTGGTTGGTCCGGTTCCTCGAACATCGCATCGGAGACAAGCGGGTCATCAGGCTGATATCCAAGTGGTTGCACGTCGGCGTCATGGAAAATGGCGAGTGGCGGGACAACATGCGGGGGACTCCCCAGGGTTCGGTGATTTCGCCGATCCTGGCCAACATCTACCTACATTACGTTCTCGATCTCTGGTTCCAGAAGAAGTGGCGCAGCCACGAGGTCAAAGGCGACACAATCATCGTGCGGTACGCCGATGATTTCGTGGTGGGTTTCCAGCACAAGCAAGACGCGGAGCGATTTCTGCGTGACCTGAAGGAGCGGCTTGGACGTTTTGAACTGGAACTGAACCCTGACAAGACCCGGCTCATCGAGTTCGGGCGGTTCGCAACTGAGAACCGTCAGCGGCGAGGGTTGGGCAAACCGGAGACGCTCGACTTTCTGGGCTTCACGCACTACTGCGCGAAGGACAGGAAGGGGCGGTTCCAGTTGGGGCGCAAGCCGGTCTCGAAGCGGATGGCGCGCACCCTGAAGCGAATAAAGGAGGAGCTTCGCAGGCGGATGCACGACGGCGTAAACCAGACCGCGCGGTGGCTGGGACAGGTACTTGATGGATGGCTGAACTACTTTGCCGTTCCAACCAGCTACCGATATCTGGGGCGTTTCGTGCAACGACTGAAAGTACTGTGGCTCAGGACTCTGCGCCGCAGATCGCAGAAGGACCGCTACAGCGGGGACCGTATGGAGCGACTGACAGCGAAATACTGGCCCACGCTGGAAATCCGACACCCGTGGCCGAGCCAACGATTTGCCGTCAATTGACCTGAGGGAGGAGCCGTGTGCATCAACGTGCCTGCACGGATCTGTGCGGGGGGAGCGGGGCAACCCGCTTCCCTACCGCGATCGGGTACAGGAGTTCCGCGACAACGGCCGGTCGAGCCGCGCCTGGCTGTGGACTTCGGTCAGCAAGGACGCGGTTTACTTCCATATCGACCCCTCGCGCAGCGCCGAGGTCGCGAAGGCCCTGTTCGCCGACACCGCCTGCACCGTCTTCGTGGTCTGCGACCGCTACAGCGCCTACAGAGCGCTGGCGCGCGAACTCGCCGGCAAGGTCATCCTCTGCTGGTGCTGGGCTCACCAGCGGCGCGACTTCATCGAGGGCGCGGCCGGCCGGGACGCGCTGACGGAATGGTGCGAGGGATGGATCGAGCGGATCGCGGCGATCTACCGGCTGAACGACGAACGGTTGAAGCATTACGACCCCGCTCTCGAACGCCAGACACCGGCCTTCGACGCAGCGCAACGCAAACTCGGGAAGGCGGTCAAGCGCCTGTTCGCGAACGCCGAGGCGGAACTGGCCGGCCTGCCGGACAAGGACCGTCGGGCAAAGCCCTTGCGCTCGCTGCTCAACCACCGCGAAGGGTTGTGCGTCTTCGCGGACCATCCCCAGGTTCCGATGGACAACAATGCCGGGGAGCGGGCGCTCCGCGGGCCGGTCATCGGGCGCCGATTGAGCTTCGGTTCCAACAGCGAGGACGGCGCGAAGTTCACCGCGATCATGTACTCCGTCATCGGCACGCTCTCGATGAACGGTGTCGACGTGCTGCGCTGGCTGGAGGCATGGTTGAAGGCCTGCGCGAAGAATGGCGGCAAACCGCCGGACGACCTGTCCCCGTGGCTGCCCTGGACGATGAGCGAGGAGCGCAGGCGCAAGTTCTCGGCGCAGGAATGACCGGCACGATCGAGTGCCGGTACTACGGCCGCAACTTCACCGCCGACGAGATGGCGCTGATGCGCGCCCTGATCGCCGCCGATCCGCCGCCCACCCGGGCCGCCCTGTCCAGAGAGTTCTGCCGGCGCGTCGGCTGGCTCAAGCCCGATGGCGACCTCAAGGACATGATGGCTAAGGTGACCATGCTGGCCATGCACCGCGACGGTGTGATCGTTCTGCCGCCGCCGAAGGGACGGCAGGGCCGGCCCAAGCCCATCTTCTTCGGGCCTGACACCGAGCCGCCGCTGTTCCCGGCCCCGACCGCCCTCGACGAGGTTCGCCCGCTCGACTTCCGCACCGTCGTGCGCGGCACCCGCGAAGGCAGGCTGTGGAACGAGTTCGTCGCCCGCTACCACTACCTCGGATACAAGCCCCTGGTCGGCGCCCAGATGCGCTACGCCGTCCATGACCGCAACGGCTGGCCTCTGGCCATGCTCGGCTTCTCCACCGCCGCCTGGAAGCTCGCCCCGCGCGACAACTTCATCGGATGGACCCCCGAGCTGCGCGGGAAGAACCTGCCGCTGGTGGTCGACAACCCACGCTTCCTTATCCTGCCCTGGGTCGAGATCCCGAACCTGGGATCGCACATCCTCGCCATCGTGCGCCGACGCCTGCCCGAGGATTGGACGGCGCGCTACAACATCACGCCCGTGCTCATCGAGACCTTCGTCGAGACCCCGCGCTACACCGGCGCCGTCTACAGGGCCTCGGGCTGGACCCGCGTCGGGACCACCCAGGGGCGCGGGCGCTACGACACGCATATGAAACGGGCCGAGCCCAGGAAGGACATCTGGCTGCGGCCACTCAGGCGAGACTGGAAGCGGACACTCAATCGCTGAAATCTCCATCACCTGAGAACGGAAGGATTACGATTGTTCGGCATCCGGACCGAACCCAGTTGCATCTTCCTGAGTGGATGACCCGACCGGATGCCGCCCTGCTCGAGGTTCGCGAACTCCCCAGGATCTCCCTGCGGGCGCTTTCCGATTTGCGGGATCTCATCGCACCGCTTCTTCTTGCGCGCGACGAAACGCGCACAGGAGAACGTGATGAACCAAAGACCTCGCAAGGCTCCTCAAGGAGAACTGTTTCCTCTGGAACACCCGTCGGCCCTGCTGACCGGCGAGCGACGGGAGGTGTTGATCCCGCTTCTTTCGATGACCCTGGCGGCGGCAATGGCAACCGCGGCCGGGGCGTCAAACAGCCGCACGATCGTGGGAGCCAGCCATGACGGGTGACGGAACAAGAATCACTGCCGGCCATCTGGCGCGTGCGGCCTGCGTCTACGTGCGACAGTCGACGCCCGGCCAGGTTCGCAACAATCTCGAAAGCAAGCGCCTCCAGTACGCATTGCAGACCCGAGCGAAGGAATTGGGCTGGCACACAGTCGAGACGATCGACGAAGATCTTGGCCGTTCGGGCGGTGGCGGCGTAGAGAGGCCAGGCTTCCAGAAACTGCTGACTGCGGTCTGCGAAAGCAGGATTGGCATCGTGCTGTCGGTCGATGCTTCACGTCTCGCCCGAAATGGTCGTGAGTGGCATACGCTTCTCGAATTCTGCGCCGTGGTCGGCTGTCTCCTGGGAGATGGGAACAGCATTTACGGTCCCGCCTTACCGGACGATCGGCTGTTGCTTGGTATGAAAGGTTCCGTCAGCGAGATGGAAGGTTCGGTCCTGCGTCAGCGATCCCACGACGCCCGCCGGCAGAAGGCCGCGCGTGGCGAATTGTTCCTGAACCTCCCGGCCGGATATGTGAAGGCCGGCCGTGACGCGATCGCGATGGACCCCGACCAGCGGGTGCGGGATGCTATCCGTCATGTGTTCCGCAAATTCTCCGAGTTGCGCAGCATTCGCCAAGTGTTCCTGTGGTTCCGCCATGAAGGCATCGAGCTTCCGTTCCGGTCCCTTTGCACTGGTGTTCACGGATGGCAGGTTGCCTGGAAGCTGCCGGTGTACAACACGGTCCACCAAATCCTGACTAACCCGATCTACGCGGGAGCTTATGCCTACGGGCGCAAGAGTCGACGCACGGTCATCGACGACGGACGCAAGCGCGTTGTGCATGAGACTCGACGTAATCCTGAGGACTGGAAGGTGTTGATCAGCGACAGCCACGAGGGATATATCGACTGGGACGAATATGAAAGGAACCTCGGCCTGATCGCAGCCAATGAACCAACTTTCAAGGGGGCGGTGCGCAACGGTGGCGCGCTGCTAACTGGCCTGTTGCGATGCGGGCACTGCACCCACAAGCTCCAAGTCGCCCACTCGGGGAACAGCAGGGTGGGCCGCTATCTCTGCCAGGGCAGGCGAGCGCAGATTGAGGGCACGACCTGCATTTCCTTCGGCGCGGGGGATGTCGACGAGGCCGTCGCCGCCGCCGTTCTCCGGGCGGTCCAGCCTCTGGGAGTGGAAGCTGCGCTCCACGCGGTCGAGGACCGCGGAAAGGATGCGTCCGAACGCACCCGGCTAGCGGAGCTCGCGCTCGAGGACGCTCGGTTCAAGGCGGACCAGGCGCGGGCGCGGTTCGAAGCGGTCGATCCCCGCAACCGCAATGTCATCGGCAACCTGTCACGGGCATGGGAAGAGCGCCTTGAGCTCGTGGGGGAGCGGGAATGTCAATTGGCCGCGGCTCGTTCGCAACTTCAACATCAGGAGCTGACATCGGGCGAGCGCGCGGCGTATCTGGCCCTCGGTGCAGATCTGGAGCGGGCCTGGAACCACGAGAACGTGACGACGCCAATGCGCAAGCATGTTCTACGTGCGGTACTTGTGGAGATCATCGTGACTGTATCGGCCGACCGGATCGACCTCGTCCTGCATTGGCAGGGCGGTGACCATACCGAGCTCTCGGTACGTAGGCGAAAGAGAGGGCAAACGCGCATAGCAACGGACACCGACACCGCCGAGATGATCCGGGAACTGGCCCGGCTCATGCCGGATCGCGCCATCACGGCGTTCCTGAACCGCGCTGGGAAGCGAACCGGCAAGGGCAACACCTGGACCGAAGTGCGCGTGCGCGCCCTCCGTTCGAACCGCGGCATAGCGGTCTATCGCGAAGGAGAGCGGCAGGAGCGTAACGAATTGACGCAGACGGAGGCCGCGGCAAGACTGAATGTCAGTGCCAGGACAATGAACCGGCTGATCCGGCGCGGTGTTGTTCCCGCCCGTCAGGCCTGCAAGGGTGCGCCGTGGGTGATATCGGCCGATGCGCTCGGTTCTGCGGCGGTTGCTCTGGCTCTGGAGGAAGGAACATTCCCGTCGGCATCGGATCCGGGACAAAAAGTCTTTCATTTTTAGTAACGTAGCGAGGTGCCTTGGTATGACTGTCGATTCACGAAGGGGCGAACGTATTGAGGCGGGATCAGCCGGACCCTCATGGCCCAGCGCTTGTATCTCACGCGCCCAGTAGTGCGCACTGGCGCAGGCTTCCATGCCGACAAGACATGATGGCAATCCGGCGAAGAACGCCAACACCTTCCCGCGGCGCAGCTTCCGCCGTAGTACCGCTCGCCCCTCACCATCAGCACCGTGAACCTGGAACACCGTCTTTGCCAGATCAAAACCGATTGTTGTAATACCCATCGTGGACGCTCCCTCTGTCTGGAGTTCAAACCAAACTCCATTCTGGCGCACTCGACGCCGAAAAGGGGGCGTCCATACCATCAGTTTTGATGCCATAGCGCGCCAGGCCGGCGAGATCCTTGGGGCTCGCCCCGCTGGCTTCGAAGAACGCAATGATCCCATCGAGGTCCATGATCCAGCCTCCCGGTTCGTCATGGCGGAGAGCGCCGCGAGCCGTTAAACTCCCGCCGCGCCCTGGCAACTGGATACAAATGATGAAAAAAGGCTGGTTCAGCAACCTCTTCAAGGAGGACGCGGATGCCAACGCGTCCGCCAAGTCGCCGAAATCAGCCACAGGCGACAAGAAAGACGACAAGAAAGAAGCCAGGCCCACGGCCGCCGAGGCCAAGCCCAAGGCCGCCAAGTCCAAGCCTAAAGGCGGCAACGGCAGCGCCCCGATCGATGTGGGCGGCCAAATGACACTGGAGCGCCGTGAAGCGTTCGGCAGGTTCATGCACGACCGCAACAAGATCCTCGAAAACCTCTCGGGCGAAACGCGCCGCAGGATCGAGCAGGCGGTTCGCCGGCAGATGAAAAAACCGAACGGGGGTTAGCCGGCGGTGCGGCGCGCGCTTCAATGATCACGGCCATGATGGCCACGCCTGACCGGGGCCGGTGAGCAGGCCCGATCCCCACCGGCTCAGCCAGGGCGTCCGTGGCGGCGACCGGCGGGCGCTGGCGCGGGCGATCACGCTCGTGGAATCGGGCCGGGCGGACGATCAAGAGCGCGCGGCGACGCTCATGGCCGAGCTTCTGCCGCACACCGGGGGCGCCTCGCGGCTTGGCGTTACCGGTCCGCCGGGCGCGGGTAAATCCACCTTCATCGAGGCGCTCGGGACCCATCTCATCGCAGAGGGCCATCGCCTCGCCGTGCTGGCGATCGATCCGTCCTCGGCCCGCTCGGGCGGCTCGATCTTGGGCGACAAGACCCGCATGACCGAGCTTGGCCGCCGCGACGAGGCGTTTATCCGCCCCTCGCCGGCCGGTGGCGCGCTCGGCGGCGTGGCGTGGCGCACGCGCGAGGCGATGCTGGTGTGCGAGGCCGCGGGCTTCGATGTGGTGGTGATCGAGACCGTGGGCGTCGGCCAGTCCGAGATGGCAGTGGCGGACATGGTCGATCTCTTCGTGCTGCTGCTCGCGCCGGGGGGCGGCGACGAGCTGCAAGGGCTCAAGCGCGGCATCGTCGAGCGGGCCGAGGTCGTCGTCGTCAACAAGGCGGACGGCGAGCTGAAAGGCGCGGCCCAGCACGTGGCCGCTTCCTACCAGGCAGCGCTCACTCTTCTGCGCCAGCTCTCGCCCCATTGGACGCCTCGGGTGGTTTTGTGCTCCGCGCTGACCGGCGAGGGCGTGCCGGAGGTCTGGCAGACCATCGAGGACCACCGCATGGCGCTCGAGCCGGCGGGCGAGATTGCCGCGCGCCGCGCGGTGCAGGCCAAGGGCTGGATGTGGGACGAGGTCAGCGAGAGCCTGCTCACCCGCTTGAAAAGCGATCCCGCCACCGCAGCTCTCGTTTCCGACTTCGAGGGTCAGGTTGGGCGGGGCGAACTCAGCCCCGCGGCGGCCGCGCACGCGCTTCTCAAGGCGTTCCGCAAGGGGGGCTAGGCCGCGCTCGAGACGTGGGCAGGGCCGCGCACGCTTGACGCTGGCGCGGCGCTCCCGTAGAATGCCGCTCGCACCGGTCGCTCGGGCGCCGCCCGGCGCGATCAAGCAAGCCTGAGACCTCGAGGACGATTGTCACCATGGCGCGACGCTGCGAGCTGACCGGCAAGGGCGTGACCACCGGCAACAATGTGAGCCACGCCCATAACAGATCCCGGCGGCGGTTTCTGCCCAACGTCCAGAACGTCACGCTCTTGAGCGAGGCGCTGGGCCGGGGCATCCCGTTCAAGGTGGCGACCAGCGCACTGCGCTCGGTCGAGCATGCCGGCGGGCTCGACACCTTTCTGCTCAAGGCGGCGGACACCGATCTCTCGCTCAAGGCCCGCCGGCTCAAGCGCGACATCCTGAAGTCCCGAACCGCCGCCGCCAAGCCGGCCTAGCCCACTTCCCGCCCTCCCCGCACCCCGTCCCTTTGCGTCAGTCCGCCAAATTCAGCGGGCTGAAGCGCGTTTCGGTGTCGTAGACATCGAGGCCCTCTTTGCGCTTGAGGGCCGCCACCACGGCGTAGGTGACGGGCGTGGCGAGCGCTTCATAGGCGGACTTCACCAGCCATTGGGTGATGATGGCGGCGATCAGTACGCCCGAGGGAATGATGCCGGCGAACGCGATGGTGATGAACAGGAGCGAATCGAGCCCCTGGCCGATGAGCGTCGAGCCGATGGTGCGCATCCACAGCCAGCGGCCCTGGGTCGCGATCTTCATCTTGGCCAGCACATAGGCGTTGGCGAACTCGCCGAGGAGATAGGCGAGGAACGAGGCGAGCAGGATGCGGGGCGTTGCGCCCAAGATCTGCGCATAGGCCTCCTCGCCCTGCCAGAACGAGGCCGCCGGCAACAGGCCGACGATCCAGATGGCGAGCACGACGATCAGATTGGCCAGGAAGCCGAGCCAGATTACACGCCGCGCCGGGCCATAGCCATAGACCTCGGTTAACACGTCGCCGAGGATATAGCTGACCGGGAAGATGATGATGGCGGCAGGCAAGATCAGCCCGGCCACGCCGATGAGCTTGACCGCCGTGATGTTGGCCGCGATCAGCGCGGCCACGAACACGCTCGCGACGAGCAGAAACCAGCCGGAATAACCGGATGAACGGGCCTCGGCGCCGGGCTCCATGGCTGCGGGCGGGCGATCGTTCCCTGACGCGATCATCGGTGTACACTAGGCATGATGCCACGTGCAGATACCCCTGCTCGGGCGGAACATCAAGCAAAGGTCGCACCGTGTCTGAAACCAAACTCACGCTCCTCGGCAGCCAGGCCGAACTCCCGGCCTCGCCCGAAGAGGCGGTTCTCGAGCGCATTCCCAACCCCAATCCGGATGAGCGCTATCTGGTCCGCTTCACCTGCCCGGAGTTCACCGCGCTGTGCCCGATCACCGGCCAGCCCGATTTCGCCCATTTCGTGATCGACTACGTGCCGGACAAGCACCTCGTCGAGAGCAAGTCGCTCAAGTTCTATCTCGGCTCGTTTCGCAACCACGGCCAGTTTCACGAGGCCTGTACGGTGGGCATCGCGCGCCGGCTCGTGGACGAACTCGCGCCGATCTGGCTTCGCATCGGCGGCTACTGGTATCCCCGCGGCGGCATCCCCATCGACGTGCACTACCAGACCGGTCCGGCGCCGGAGGGCGTGTGGATACCCGACCAAGGCGTCGCGCCCTATCGCGGGCGCGGCTGAGCGCGGCTTCTCAGTCCGCAAGGCGAAAGAGGAACAACAACGTCCGCTGCAACGGAGAGTAATTGTCGTCGGAGACGACGTAGATCAGGGTTGACCCATCGCCGTCCTCTCTCACGGCCAGTCCTTCGAAGTTGTCCGTCGTCAGGGGCGGTTTGATGCGCGCGATCTCGCGGCCCTTGAGATACCCGCCAGGGCGAATGGTCTGCCGCGCGATGATTTGGAGTCGCGCCGAGGCGCCGGCGAGCGGCGAGAAGGCGCACTCCAGTGCAAGCACGTCGCCGGAGGGAAGAAGCGCGAAATCGGTCGGCTGGAAATCACCCGTCGCCGCGTAGGTGACAGGCCTCGACCGCCCCTTCTCGACCAACCAACCGCGAAGGTCGCCGGTGAGGTTCCTCGCGTCCTCGGACACGGCGAGAAAGCGATCACCGGGCAACGCCGCGACCGCCTCGATTTCGCCGTTGACCGGCCAGCGCTCATGGCCCGGCAGATCCCCAAGCGGCGCCGCGCGGGCGGGTGGCGCCCAGTCGCCGGCAACGGCGTGGGGTCCATACCGCCACAGCCGATGCGCACGCTCGAAGCTCACGACGAACCCATCATCGGCCATGCGCTCGACCGCCTCGGCGTATCGCTTCGTCGCGAGTGGCTGGCCGCCTTCGTCGCGGAGCGAATCGATGCGCGCATTGGCAACGCTCGTGAGACGCCCCTCCGCATCGCGCCGGGGCTCGAACGTGACCCAGAAGCCATGGTCCGAGACGGCGACAAGGGTTGTTCCATCACCGCCGAAGGTCAGGCCCGAGAGCCCGCCGAAGCGGGGATCGGGCGAGGTCAGGATCAGACCGCCGAGAAAGGCCAGGCCGCCCACGCGCTCAACCGCCGGGTCAGTGGGATGAAGTGCGATGGGCGTGGTGTTGACCTCAAGGGGTTCAGCCCACGCGGCACGGATCAGGCACACACCGAGGACGGTGAAGCGCAGGAAAGCCAAACCGAAGCGAACTTGGCCCCTCCGGCGCGGGTCCCTAGCGCCGTGGCGACCCTTTGAAACGGCCCGGCGCTCATGCGTGAAGGACCGACAGCCGGAGAGACTCTCTTGGCCCGCCAGGGCCGCCCCGCATGAGGGCCCAAGCCATCTCATCACGCGCTCGTGTGTGACGAGATCGTCCGATTGCCCGATAAGGCTTATCCCTGAGCGTCCGGGACCACGAAATGTGGTGACGTGGGGCGAGGGTCGTGGTGGAACATAATGTGAACATCATGACCCTCGGGATGCCCAGAAATGACCGACTTCCCCCGTTCCCTGTTGGAGTTCCAACAGCGTTTTCCAGACGAAGAAGCCTGCGCCGCCTACCTGGCCATCTTGCGCTGGCCGGCAGGCTTCGTCTGTCCGGCCTGCGGCAGCAGCCGGGGGTGGGCGCTCGCGACCAAGGCATACACCCATGAATGCACCGACTGTCGCAAGCAGACCTCGGTGACGGCCGGTACGGTGATGCACGGCTCCAAGCTGGCGCTGATCGCGTGGTTCTGGGCCGCCTATCTGATGGCCACGCACTCCAACGGGATCTCGGCGCTGCAACTCCAGAAGCAGCTCGGCCTGGGTTCCTACAAGACCGCATGGTTGCTCGCCACCAAGCTGCGCCGGGCCATGGTCGCACCAGAGCACATGCCGCTGGCGGGCCTGGTCGAAGTGGACGAAAGCCTGATCGCCTGCCGCTCCAAGGATGAACCGCCGAGCGGCGGCGGTCGGCGCAGCCACCAAGGCAAGTTGTTGGTCGCCGGCGCTGTCGAGGTCGGCGAGGGTGGGCCCGGCCGGATCCGCCTGGCGCGGATCGAGGACTTCTCCGCCGACAGCCTGCACGCCTTCCTGGGCGCCAACCTCGCCCCCGGCGCCACGGCCAGGACCGACGGCTGGGCCGGCTACCCCGGCGCGTCCGGCATCACACACGACCCGCACGTCGTCGGAAACATGGCCGCCCATATGGTCCTGCCCTGGGTTCATCGCGTCTTCGCCAACCTCAAGACCTGGGCGCTGGGCGTCTACCACGGCCTCCGACGCCAACACCTGCAATCCTACCTCGACGAGTTCGTCTTCCGCTTCAACCGGCGCCGAACCCGCCACGCAGCCTTCCGCTCCATCCTCGGCATCGGCGTCGCAATCAAGCCGCCTACCTACAAGATGTTGATCGCACCGGAGCTACCGGGATAAGCCTTTGCCCGATAATCGCCTGGCGGCCCTTTTCCACGCCGTCATCCACCGTTTGGGAGACATCGACCATGCATCACCGCCGAACGATCCTCAAGGGCGTGGCGAGCCTGCCGTTCGCCGCGATCCTGGCCGTTCCACTTCTCGCGCACGCGGCCGCGGTCAACCTCGAGCAGGTGTCGCTCGTGACGGCTGAGGGCCGTGCGGTGGCGGCGAGCCTCGCCTTACCCGAAGCGGCCCAAGCACCGGCCATTCTGCTGGTCCACGAATGGTGGGGCCTCAACGACCAGATCAAGGCGGTGGCCGCCGAGTTCGCCCGCGAGGGCTTTGTCGCGCTCGCCGTCGATCTCTATGACGGCGGGGTGGCGAAGGACCCGGGCGGTGCGCGGGCGCTGATGCAGAAGGTCGATGCGGCCGAAGCGACCGATACCCTGACCGCGTGGATCGCCTGGCTGCGCCGGCAAAACCGGGCGAACGGCAAGCTCGCCACCATCGGCTGGTGTTTCGGTGGCGGCTGGTCGCTCAACGCCTCGCTGGCGCCGCCGGCCGATGCGACGGTTGTCTACTACGGCAGCGTCGCCAAGACCGCGGATCAATTGGCGAGCCTCAATGGACCGGTGCTCGGCCACTTCGCCACCAAAGACCAGTGGATCAACGAAGACATGGTCGGGGGCTTCGAGGGGGCCATGGCGGCGGCGGGCAAGTCCTTCGAGACCCATTGGTATGAGGCCGAACACGCGTTCGCCAATCCGTCCGGCGCGCGCTATGACGAAACCGATACCACCCTCGCCTGGCAACGCACGCTGGCGTTCCTGAAGCATCACCTGTAGCGGTGGGCGGCCCCGCCTGGCTAGTGCAGCCGGCGCGGGGCTCCGCGCCGGGCGCCGAGGGCTTCGTCTTCGAAGAGTTCGGCGAGCTGCTCGATCATGGCGCCGCCCAATTGCTCCGCATCGACGATGGTGACGGCACGGTGGTAATAGCGCGTCACGTCGTGGCCAATGCCGATCGCGATGAGCTCGATCGGCGAGCGCGTCTCGATCCAATTGATGACTTGGCGGAGATGACGGTCGAGATAATTGCCCGAGTTGACCGAGAGCGTACTGTCGTCGACGGGGGCGCCATCCGAGACCACCATCAGGATGCGCCGCTGTTCGGACCGCCCGAGCAACCGGTGGTGGGCCCACAGCAGCGCCTCGCCGTCGATGTTCTCCTTGAGGAGGCCCTCGCGCATCATGAGGCCGAGATTCTTGCGCGCCCGGCGCCACGGCGCATCGGCCGATTTGTAGATGATGTGGCGGAGATCGTTGAGGCGGCCCGGATTGGGTTGCTTGCCCGCGCCGAGCCACTGCTCGCGCGATTGCCCGCCCTTCCACGCGCGCGTGGTAAAGCCGAGAATCTCGACGTTGATGCCGCAGCGCTCCAAGGTGCGCGCCAGGATATCGGTGCACATGGCAGCGACGGTGATCGGCCGACCCCGCATCGAGCCCGAGTTGTCGACCAGCATGCTCACCACGGTGTCGCGGAACGCGCTTTCCTTTTCGCGCTTGTAGGACAGCGAATACGATGGCGTCACGATGACGCGGGCAAGCCGGGCAGCATCCAGGAGCCCGTCGTCGAGGTCGAACTCCCATGATCTGAGCTGTTGGGCCAGCAGGCGGCGCTGCAGGCGGTTGGCGAGCCTGACGACCGAGCCTTTGAGGTGCTGAAGCTGCTGGTCCAGATGGTGCCGGAGCCGCGACAGCTCGTCGTCATCGCACAGCTGGTCCGCCGGGATCACCTCGTCGAACTCGGTCGAGTACACCTTGTAGATCGGCGAACGGGCAGGGTCGGGGGGGAGGCCATCGAGCCAAGACGGTCGCCGGTTGCTGCCCGGCTCGTCCTCGCCGTCCGCGTCGAGATCGCGCTCGCCGTCAACCGTGACCTCGCCGTCGGTCTCCTCCGGCGTCCCATCCTGCTCGCTCGCTGAGGCCAGCGCTTGGGCGGCCGCGGACTCCGCCTCGGCCCCTTCGCCGGCGTTGGAATCATCATGCTCGTCTGTGCCCTCGCCGTCGCTATCCTCGGCGCTGGCGTCCTCGTCCTCGTCGTCCGCCAGCTCGAGTTGCGCGATGAGGCGGCGGGCGAGCCGGCTGAACGTCTCCTGATCGGCCATGGCGGCGGCCAGCTCGTCGAGGTAGGAGGCGGCTTTTTCCGCGATCTCATCGCGCCAGAGATCGAGCAGGCCTCGGACGGTCTCGGGCGCCGGCTCGCCGGTCATGCGCTCGCGCAGCAGAAACCCGACGGCCGTGGCGATCTGGCCATCGTGACGCTCGGCGATCTGATCGTAGCCGGAGCGCCGGCAGTGCTCCTCCGCCACGGCGCGGAGGTTGGCGGCGACACCCGTCATGCGGACCGCGCCCAGCGATTCCACGCGGGCCAGCTCGGCGGAGTCGAACACGCGGCGCGCCTCCTGCTCGGCCGGCATGTGGGCCGCGTGGATCTTCGCGTCGTGGTAGCGCTGCCGGAGCGCGAGCGAATCGCCGGCCCCACGGAACGTCGCCACCTCGCCGGCCGGGAGCTCGCGCGAGGGCAGGGGCAGCCGCGCCTGATTGCCGCTCACGCTGGGCACGTCCTTGCCGAAGGTGACGGTGAGCTCATCGTTCTCCGCGATCGCCCGCATCGCGACGGCGACCGCCTGGATGAAGGAATCGACGGGGTTGCGGGATTGGGTCACGGAGGGGTCAATCGGCCGCCGCCTGGGCCGTCGATTCCGGCAGCTCCTCGCCGAAGCAGCGCTGATAGTATTCGGCGACCCCGGGCCGCTCGCTCTCGTCGCACTTGTTGAGGAACGTCATCCGGAACCCCAGTGCCATGTCGCTGAAGATCTTGGCATTCTCGGCCCAGTGGATGACGGTCCGCGGCGACATGACGGTCGAGATATCGCCGGCCATGAAGCCCGCCCGAGTCAGCTCCGCGACCACCACCATCTTGCTGATCTGTTTGCGGCCCGCCGCGGTGTTGTAGGATGGCACCTTGGCGAGCACGATCTCGACTTCGGCGTCGTGCGCCAGATAGTTGAGCGTGGTCACGATGTTCCAGCGGTCCATCTGGCCCTGGTTGATTTGTTGCGTCCCGTGATAAAGGCCCGTCGTGTCGCCCAACCCCACCGTGTTGGTCGTGGCGAACAGGCGGAACGAGGGGTGGGGGCGTATCACCTGGTTCTGGTCCAAGAGCGTGAGCCGGCTATCGGCCTCGAGTATGCGTTGAATCACGAACATGACGTCCGGCCGGCCGGCATCGTATTCATCGAACACAAGCGCCGTCGGCGACCGCAAGGCCCAGGGCAGGATGCCCTGGCGGAACTCCGTCACCTGCTTGCCGTCGCGTAGGACGATCGTGTCCTTGCCGAGGAGATCGATGCGGCTGATGTGGCTGTCCAGATTGATCCGCACGCAGGGCCAGCACAGGCGCGCCGCGACCTGATCGATATGCGTCGATTTGCCGGTGCCGTGGTAGCCCTGGATCATCACCCGCCGGTTGTGCGTAAAGCCGGCCAGGATAGCGAGCGTGGTCTCCTCGTCGAAACGATAGGCCTCGTCGATGTCAGGAACATGCTCTGTCGCTTGGGAGAAGGCAGGGGCCTCGAGATCGCTATCGATTCCGAAGACCTGGCGGATCGACACCTTGATGTCGGGATCGCCGAGGGGGTGATCGTGGGCGCTATCGAGGAATTGTAAACCACTCATGAGACATCGACCTGTTGAAGGTAATGATTCGGGCGCAGCCAATCGCTCGTGTTGGAATCACGAATAGCGACGCGTACGGAGAAAGGCGTAAGCCTGGTTGATGACTTTGAGGCGCTCCTCGGCGGCTTTCGAGCCGCCATTGCGATCGGGATGGAAGCGCTTCACCAGGTCTTTGTAACGGGTCTTGATGTCGGCCAGGGTGGCGAACACGCCGAGATCGAGAGCCTCCAGCGCTTGCTTTTCGGGCCCGGTCGGCGTGCGAGCGGGGCGCGCCGCGGCGGCGCCAAGGCCACGATCCCACCGGCTGCCACCGAACAGATCCCATTCATCAACCTCGGAGCTGAGCGCCGAGACGCCCATCAAGCCGCCGCCGAGGCGCCATGTGGGACGATGCCAGGTGAGGTCCTCGCGCTGGAACCGTTCGATCTCATCCCGGCTCATGCCCGCAAAATAATTCCACGAGGCGTTGTATTCGCGCACGTGCTCGAGGCAAAACCAATAATAGCTGTATGTTCCGTTGCGCGAGCGGGGCGCGCGAAATTCGCCGTCCGCGGCGCAGCCGGGATGATCACACGAGCGCACCTCCGGCACCTCGTCATCGGGTTCGAATTCGAACCAGTCCATGATTGAATTATGGGCGGTCGCGATAACGGTTGCAAGAGAGCGGCCACCCCCCTCGCCGCAACGCAGCGCCCGCCGCCGCCGCCCCGCCACGCGACGAAAGCCCAGCATGATAGGATCAGAGGCATGAGCGTTGCCGACACGATCAGGCGGAAACTCACCGATGCCTTGGCGCCGGACGAGCTCGAGGTCATCGACGAATCGCACCTCCACGCCGGCCATGCCGGTGCCCGGCCTGAGGGCGAGACCCACTTCCGCGTGCGCATCGCCGCGGCGGCCTTTGCCGGTCAGTCGCGGCTGGAGCGCCAACGCAAGGTTTACCAAATTCTGGCCTCGGAGCTCGCGGGCGGCGTTCACGCCCTCGCGCTTGCGACCGTGACGCCCGAGGAGGCCGCGCGCGGCCTAGAGAACGAGAAACAGCAGCAGCGGTAGGGTCAGGAACGAGATCGTCGTCGAGACGACGATCATGCCGGCCACTTCGGAAGGCGCTCGGCCATACTTCTCTGCGATCAAGAAATTGAAGACGGCGACCGGCATTGCAGAGTCGAGGATCATGACGCCGCGTGCGGCGCCTTCGAGCGCGAACACCTCGGCCAGAGCGAGGCCGACGAGCACGCCGAGGCCGAGCCGCGCGATAGACAAGCCGAAGGCGCGCCCGAACCCGGCCACCCGGAGGCTGGCGAGCGAAACTCCGAGCGTGAACAACATCAACGGAATGCTGAGACCGCCGAGCAGATCCGCCGTATTGACCAGCCAGCGTGGCGCCTCCGTATCGGTGACGATGAGCAGGATGGCGATGATCAGGGCGTAGATCAGCGGCGTCTTCAACAGGACCGTGGGCGAGCTTTGGCCGCTCGATAGCCAGATGCCGATAGTGAAATGGCTCAGGCTCCCGACGATGTACCAGGCCATGCCGAGCGCCAGCCCAACCTCGCCGAACGCGAACAGGCAGAGCGGCAGACCCATGTTGCCGACATTGGCGAACGCGATCGAGGGCAGGTACGTGGACGGCGAAAGCTGGAACAGCCGGAGCAGGACGAACCCGATGGCCAAGAAGCACAGGATCGCGACGAAGGCGGCCAGCGCCATCTCGGCGACCGCCACCGGATCGATCGTGAGATTGACCAAGGTGCTGAACACCAAGAACGGCACGCCGATATTCATGACGAGCGCCGTGATGACCGATGAATCGTAGGGCAGCTTGAACCGCGCCCAGCCGAACCCGAGCCCGGCGCAGATCACGAGGGGGGCTATGATGGCCGCCAACTCATCGATCATGACACGGTGCCCTTCGGGCTGCCGTTCACCCCGGCCCGAGCGCTCAAGCGACCGGCGTCACGGATTCGCCGCCTCTTGAGCCGGGCGAGACGGCATGATGCGCAAAAGCGTGATGCGATTGCCTCGCCGGCGCAGGATCTCAAAGCTGAAGCCGTAGATGTGAAAGGTTTGTCCGACCTCGGGGATCGCCTGCGCCTCGTGCAGCACGAGCCCGGCGACCGTAGCCGCTTCCTCATCGGGGAGTTCCCAGTCGAATTCGCGATTGAGATCGCGAATCGAGACCGTGCCGACGACCAAACAACTGCCATCGCGCTGCTTGCGGATCGCCGCTGCGGCGCGGTCGTGCTCGTCGGTGATGTCGCCGACGATCTCCTCGGTGATATCCTCGAGCGTGACCAAGCCCATGAGCGCGCCATACTCATCAACGACGAGCGCGAAGTGGGCACCCCGTCCCCGGAAGGCCTTGAGCTGCTCGCTCAGCGTGGTCGTCTCGGGCACGAACCAGGGCTCTTTGGCCAGGGCGACGATGTCGAGTGCGGCGATATCGCCGCCCCTGGCAAGCATGGCGCGGAGCACATCCTTGACGTGGAGAACACCGACGATGTTCTCGGGCTCGCCCCGCCACAGTGGCACGCGGGTGAACGGGCTCTCCAGCAATCGCTGGTGGATCACGGACGTCGGGGTATCAGCATCCAGCATGGACATGCTGGTACGATGAACCATGACCTCCCCAACTTCGACGTCGGCCAGATCGAAAATACTCTCGATCATGGCGCGTTCGAGCGGAACCAGGCCGCCCTCGCGGGCATGCAGGCTGACGGCGCCGCGAATCTCCTCCGCGGGCGAGACGAGTTGTGCCGCAGCCTCCCGCTTGACGCCGAATAGCTGCATGATGATCCGCACCACGCCGCCGATCACGAAGGTCAACGGCGACAACACCCAGACGACGCCTCGGAGCACCGGCGCCACGGTCAGGGCCGCCCGATCGGCGTGGCGGATGGCGTAGGTCTTGGGCAGGATTTCGGCGAAAATCACGATGAGCAGCGTCATGCCGATCGTCGCGTACGCCACGCCGGCCGTGCCGAAGAACCCGATCAGAACACTCGTGACCAACGCCGAGGCGAGAATATTGACCAGATTGTTGCCGATCAGAATGGTGGTGATCAGCGCTTCGCGCTCATCGATCAACCGGCTGACGATCCCCGCGCGCCGGTTGCCGCGGCGTTCGAGGTGGTGGATGCGCGCGCGTGAAACGCCGGTCAACGCGGTTTCGGATCCGGAAAAGAATCCCGAGAGCAAAAGCAGGACGAGAACGGCCACGAGGACGATGACGAGCGCCGTATCCATGGCCAGCTAACCTTGGACCGCGGACCCACGCCGGCCACGACTCGGTGGCGGTCGACTCGCAGGGTCGGGCTCGGGGTCGGGCTCGGGGTCGGGATCAGGCAGGTCGCTCAAGCGGTTCAAGCGGCAAGCGCCCCCTCCAGAACGGCCTGTACGTCTTGTTCGTCGACCTCACGGTTGAGGAAGGCGCGACCGATGCCGCGGACCAGAACGAAGGTGAGTTTGCTGCCCCTCACCTTCTTGTCCTGTTGCATGTGTTCGACGAGGCGCGTGGTGTTCCACCCTTCGAGTCCCGCTTCGCGCGGGCTCGTCGGCAGGCCGAGGCCGTGCAGATGATCGCGCACGCGCAGGGCATCCCCGGCCGGGCAGAGACCGAGCCGGGCCGACATGTCGAACCCCATGACGAGGCCGATGGCGACGGCCTCGCCGTGCAACAATGCCCCGCCGTAACCCGCCTCGGCCTCGAGGGCATGGGCGAAGGTATGGCCGAGGTTGAGCAGCGCGCGCTCTCCGCTCTCGCGCTCGTCGGCGGCGACGATGCGGGCCTTGGCGCGGCACGACCTGGCGATCGCCTCCTGCCGTGCCGTCGCCTCGCCGTCCAGCACGGCCATCGCATGGGATTCCAGCCAGCCGAAGAACTCTTCATCCCCGAGGAGCCCGTATTTGACGATCTCGGCGTAACCGGCGCGAAGCTCGCGCTCAGGCAACGTGTCGAGCACGCTGACGTCCGACAGCACGAGCTGGGGCTGATGGAAACTGCCGACCAGGTTCTTGCCGTGGCGCGTGTTGATGCCGACCTTGCCGCCGATCGCACTGTCCACCTGGGCCAGCAACGTCGTCGGCAGCTGGATGAGACGGGCGCCGCGACGCAGGATGCTGGCGGCAAAACCCGCCACGTCACCGATGACGCCGCCACCGAGGGCCAAGACGGTGTCGGTGCGCTCGATCCCCGCCTCCAGCAACCAGTCGAGCGCCCGCTCGACGGTGGCGAGGTCCTTGGTCGCCTCGCCAGGCGGCAGCGTGAGGGTTTCGTGGCTGAGCCCGGCGGCCTCGAGTGACGCGACGAGGGTCGGCAGGTGCAGCCCGGCGACGGTTTCATCGGTCACGATGGCGGTCCTGGGCCGCGCCAAAGTGGGCGCCAGAATGTGCCCGGCCTGCCCAAGCAAGCCATGGCCGATTTGGATCTCATAACTGCGGTCACCGAGCGGCACCTTGACCACGACAGGCTCGCCCGCAGGCTGCGTCATGGCGCCGGGTCCGTCGCCTGCTGCGGACTAGGCTCGGCCGCGCCCGGCGCCATGGTTGCACGCACGCCCGATCCCGGGCACGCGACGAGGCGGCGCAAAATCTCCGTCACCACGGTCTGGTGGGGCGCATCGATCGTGTCGACGGTGATATCAGCGGTGGCGTACACAGGATCGCGCTCCGTCATAAGCTCCTTCAGCACCTCTCGCACATCGCGGTTCTTCAGGAGCGGCCGGTTGCCACGCCGGCTGACACGACGCACCAAGATATCGAGATTGGCACGCAGCCAGATCGATATCCCCTTCTCGCAAATGAGCGCCCGCGTCGCCGGATCCATGATTGCCCCACCACCGGTGGCAAGCACATGAGCCGGCGCCTCGAGAAGCCGGGCGATCACCCGCCGTTCGCCCTCGCGAAACGCCTCTTCGCCATGAAGCTCGAAAATATCATCGATGGAACAGCCTGCCGCGGCTTCGATTTCACTGTCCGCATCGATGAACTTGAGGCCGAGCCGGACCGCAAGGCGCCGGCCGACCGAACTCTTGCCCGCACCCATCAGCCCCACCAACACGATCGTGCGGCGCGGCACTTGATTGGACTTCCTCGCCATCGTGGACCGGCTCAATTACGCATGGTGGTCGACGTCGCGCATACACGCCTCCTGGCGAGTCGTTGAAACGGCCTGATTGTGCCGATACACTGCCGTAAACGCGCCATGACTCAAGTCTAGCATAGCCAGAGCAGCACTGTCCCGGTGCGGAGCAGTCCCTTGTCGATAGCCCCAGGCGAATGTCCAAGGCATCTCTGATTCTGCTCTTCTTGTTCGTTGTCCTCATCTTGGGTGGCGCGACGTTCATGGCGACGTGGGACATTCCAGCGCCGACCGCCCGGGTGGAAAATGTGTTGCCCGATGAGCGCTTCGAGAAGTAGGCGCCGCACCGCCATGTCAATGCGCTGCCTTCTCCGCCTTGCTGGCGTTCTCATGCTAGGCCTTTTCTCCGCCATCGCGGCGGACGCCTCAGCCCAGGACGTCGGCCCGCCGGTCAAGCTGACGCCCGGCGAAGCGGGAGAAGCGGTCGATGACGCCGCCCAGTCCGTTCTTGCCGCAGAGGGAGAGGGCGAGACCTCGGCAGCCGAGGCCGACGAGGGTGCCATTCAGATCACCACGCTCGGTGCCGTGGATCCCTCTTCGATCGGACTTCTCGATGAGAGCGAGGGGGGGTTTGGCATCGACATGTGGCTGGGCACCGAGCGGGCCCTCGTCGAGCGCCTGCTGCCGCGCCTGCCGGTGGGAACCCTGTCCCGCCCCATGCAAGACCTTGCACGACGCTTGCTGCTGTCGACGGCACGCGTCCCGGCCGGCAATGCCATCGCCCCGAGCCTGCTCGGACTCAGGGTGGAACGGCTGTCCGCCGCCGGCGACACGGTGGCGGTCAACGAGCTCCTCAGGCTCGCACCGGCCCGGCTGCAGGATCGCGCGTTCGCCCGCGCCCGCATCGACGGCCAACTCCTGGCCGGCAACCACGCCGAAGCCTGCGCAGCTTACAAAGCGCTGGTCGGCGAAGACCCGGACAACCTCTACTGGCTGAAGGGGCTCACCTTTTGCAAGGCGTTGAACGGCGATCACGCGGCCGTTCGCTTCGCCGTCGATCTGTTGCATGAAATCGGGCAGGACGAGGACACCGCCTTCCTCTCGCTTATCGCTTCGCTGAGCGGCGACGCCGAGGCCCAGGTGGCGAGCCTGGTCGATCCGCTGCCGCTGCACCTCGCCATGTTGCAGGTGGCGCGCCTGCCGGTTCCCGCCAACGCGGTACCGGGTGCGCCGCCGGCCATCCTGCGGGCCATCGCCAAGGCGCCCAATGCGGCGCTCGAAGTCCGCCTCGCCGCGGCGGAACGGGCCGAGGCCGCTGGCGCGCTCTCCGCCGAAGCCCTGGCGGAGATTTACAAGGGTGTCCTGTTCACGCCATCGGAAATCTCTGCGGCCCTCAGCCTCGCGCGCGAAGAACCGGGGCCGCGCGCCAATGCCCTGCTCTACCAGGCGGGCCAGATCCAGCGCATTCCGGTGCTGCGCGCACAGGCCCTCCAGCTGGCTTGGCAGCTGGGCCACGAACAGGGGCGCTTCGGCACGGCGGCGCGGGTCAACCGCGAGGCGACCCTCGATATCGAGCCCGCACCCGATCTCGCCTGGTTCGCCGCCAATGCGGTGCGCGCGCTGCTGGCCGCCGGCGAGGCGAAAGCCGCGTTCCGCTGGTTTCGCCTCGCCCAGCAAATGGCGGCGCCCTCGGAACCGGAGGCGGCGATGGCGGTGCTCGAGGTCTGGCCCTTGATGTTCCTCGCCAAACCCAGCCTCGGTAAGGGATGGAACCCCGAGACCACGCTCCTGTGGTGGGCGGCGCTCGGCGAAATGGCCGTACCCGACGAAGAACGCCACGCGCGCGCGGCGCTCGTCTTTACGCTCCTGGAAGCGTTCGATCTCGAACTCCCCGATGCCGCCTGGAGCAGCCTGTTGGACTCCTCCCTCACGGAGACGGCGTACGTTCCCTCGACTCCTCTGTGGCGCAATCTCGGGGCTGCGTCGCTGGGCGGGCGGACCGGCGAAACCGTGCTCTTGAGCCTGCTCGTTCTCGGCGAGGGCGGGCCGACGGGGGCGCATCCGCGCATCCTCGCAGAGGTGATCGGGGCCTTGCGCGCCGTCGGGCTCGAGCAGGAGGCGCGCGGCCTGGCCCTTGAAGCGGCGCTCGCCATGCCATTGTGAGCGTGGGCGGGATCGTGAACCGGCATCCGTCATGACCGAGACGACCGACCGCCACATCGAGACGTTTCTCGAAATGCTTTCGGCGGAACGCGGCGCGGCCACGAACACGCTCGAGTCCTATCGCCACGATCTTGAAGACTGCCTCCGTTTCGTCGAGCGGCGGAAACGCACGCTGGCCGAAGCCGATAGCGACCTGATCCGCCTTTACCTCAAGGGGCTTGCCGGCCGCGGCGTGGCGCGCGCGACTTCCGCGCGGCGGCTTTCGGCGCTCCGCCAGTTCTACCGCTTCCTGCACGCCGAGGGCATGCGCGAGGACGACCCCACGGCGGTGATCGACAGCCCACGGCGGGACCGGCCGCTGCCCAAGATTCTGAGCGAGGGCGAGGTCAGGCGGCTTCTCGATGAGGCACGCAAGAACACAACGCCGGAGGGCGTGCGCGTCTACGCGCTCTTGGAAATCCTTTACGCGACAGGACTGCGCGTCTCGGAACTCGTCGGCATTCCCCTTTCGGCGGCGCAGGCGGACGAGCGCTTTCTCGTCGTGCGCGGCAAGGGGGGCCGGGAGCGCATGGTCCCGCTCAACGAATCGGCGCGCGATGCGCTCGGGGACTACGCCAGCGTGCGGCCGCATTTTCTAGGTGCAGACCGCCACTCCGACTGGCTCTTTCCCTCACGCGGCAAGAGCGGCCATCTGACGCGCCAGCGCTTCGGGCAATGTCTCAAGGCACTGGCCGACGCCGCGGGGATCCCGCCTGCCAAGGTCTCCCCCCATGTGCTGCGCCACGCCTTCGCCAGTCATTTGCTGGCCCACGATGCGGACCTGCGCGCCGTGCAGCAGATGCTGGGCCACGCCGACATCGCCACGACCGAAATTTATACCCACGTCCTGGAACAGAGATTAAAAGACCTCGTCACCAAGCATCATCCGTTGGCCGAATAACCGGGCGCCATACCTGAGGGGGTTTGCCATGAGTTTCACCACCGTCACCGACACCTCCGCACGGGTCAACCGCTCCGAGCTCGCGGTTCCCGGCTCCTCGCCGCACATGTTCGAGAAAGCGCTCGCCTCGGACGCCGATATCGTGTTCATCGACCTCGAGGACGCCGTCGCGCCCGACGACAAGGACCAAGCCCGCAAGAACGCCATCCAAGCCTTCAACGAGCTTGACTGGCGGGGCCGGGGCAAGACCGCCGCGGTGCGCATCAACGGCCTCGATACGCATTATATGTACCGCGACGTGATCGACGTGGTGGAGCAGGCCGGGCGCAATATAGACCTCATCATCATCCCCAAGGTGGGCACCGCGGCCGATGTCTACGCCGTCGACATGCTGTTGAGCCAGGTCGAGGCGGCGCGAGGTTACGAGAGGCGCATCGGCATCGAGCTCATCATCGAGACCGCGCTCGGCATGCAGAACATCTCGGCCATCGCCGCATCGAGCCCGCGCCTGGAATCCCTCACGTTCGGCATCGGCGACTACTCCGCCTCGATCCGCGCGCGCACCACCGTCATCGGCGCGTTCAATCCCGACTACATGATCCTGACGGACGGCAACGAGCGCACCGGCCATTATCCCGATCCCTGGCACTACGCCATCTCGCGCATCGTCGTGGCGGCCAGGGCCAATGGGCTCAGGCCGATCGACGGCCCGTGGGGTAATTTTCACGACGATGAGGGCTATTCGGCGTCGGCGCGCCGCGCCCGGGCGCTCGGCTGCGAGGGCAAATGGGCGATCCACCCGCGGCAGATCCCGCTCGCCAACGAGGCCTTCACGCCGTCGGCCGAGGAGATCGCCCAGGCCAAGCGCATCATCGAAGCGATGGCACAGGCCGAGCGCGAGGGCAAGGCGGCGGCGGTCTTGGATGGCCGCCTGATCGACATCGCCTCGATCCGCCAGGCCGATGCGCTGGTCAAGAAAGCCGATCTGATCGCCGCCGCCGAATAGGTCGGCGCGGACGTTCCGCGCTCGGGAGGCAGAAGCCGGCCTACGCCGCCTTGCCGTGGCAGTGCTTGTACTTGCGGCCCGCGCCGCAGGGGCAGGGCGCGTTGCGCGAGATCCGCCCCCAGGTCGAGGGATCGTCGGGATCGAGTTTCGCCGCAGCGGCGCGGCGCACCACGGTCGTCGCGTGAACCGCGCCTTCGCCGCCCTCAGCCACTGCCACCTCGCTTGCGCCGGTTCCGGGATCGGGGTGACTCTCGAACATGCGCTGGCGCGGGCGCTCGATCGGCGGCGGTTTGTCGCCCTCGAGCCTGACCTCGATGTGCGACAGCACGGTGGTGACGCCCTCGCGCAGACGCGTGAGCAAGGCATCGAACATGTCAAACGCCTCGCGCTTGTACTCGTTCAGCGGGTCGCGCTGGCCGTAGGCTCTGAGCCCGATGCCTTGGCGCAGGTGATCAAGCGCGTGCAGGTGTTCCTTCCAATGCTGATCGAGGATCTGCAGCATGAGGCCCTTCTCGACCATGCGCCAGACCTCGGGCCCGACATTGGCGGCACGCTCGGCCATGCGGTTGTCGACGGCCTCGGTGATGCGCGCCTCAATCTCTTCGTTGGCGATGCCCTCCTCCCGGCCCCATTCGGTGACCGGCAGATCGAGACGGAAGATGCGGGCAACCTCCATCTCCAGGGGCTCGAGCTCCCACTGCTCGGCATAGGCCTTTTCCGGCACGAAGCGGGCGACCAGTTCATCGACCACGTCGCGGCGCATGTCCTGCACCGTGTCAGCGATATCGTCGGCGCGCATCAACTCGACGCGCTGCTCGTAGATCACCTTGCGCTGGTCGTTCATCACGTCGTCGAACTTGAGCAGGTTCTTGCGGATCTCGAAGTTGCGCGCCTCGACCTTCTGTTGCGCCTTCTCCAGCGCCTTGTTGATCCAGGGATGGACGATGGCTTCGCCGTCCTGGAGCCCGAGCTTGCGCAGCATGCCGTCCATGCGCTCGGAGCCGAAGATGCGCATCAGATCGTCTTCCAGCGAGAGAAAGAACTTGGAGTGGCCGGGATCGCCCTGGCGCCCCGAGCGGCCGCGGAGCTGGTTATCGATGCGCCGGCTCTCGTGCCGCTCGGTGCCGAGGACGTAAGCGCCGCCGGCCGCGATCACGCGCTCTTTCTCGGCCGCCACTTCGGCCCTGATCGCTTCCGTTCGGGCGGTGCGTTCGGCTTGATTCTCGATAGCGGCCGCCTCGTCCTCGATCCGCATGGCGAGATGACCGCCGAGCTGAATATCGGTGCCGCGGCCCGCCATGTTGGTGGCGATGGTGATGGCGCCGGCGCGCCCGGCCTGGGCGATGATGTGCGCCTCCTGCTCGTGGTAGCGGGCGTTGAGCACGTTGTGGGGGACCCCGCGTTTCTTCAGGAGCGCCGCCAGCACCTCTGATTTCTCGATACTGACGGTGCCGACCAGCACGGGCTGACCGCGCGCATGGCAGTCCTCGATGAGCTCGAGGATCGCGTCGTACTTCTCCGCCGCGGTGCGGTAGACCTCGTCGTCCTCGTCGATGCGGATCATCTCCAGATTGGTCGGGATCTCGGCGACGTCGAGCTTGTAGATGTCGGCGAACTCCGCCGCCTCGGTCGCCGCGGTGCCCGTCATGCCGGCGAGCTTGGGGTAGAGGCGGAAATAGTTCTGGAAGGTGATCGAGGCGAGCGTTTGGTTCTCTTGCTGGATGGCGACACCCTCCTTGGCTTCGAGCGCCTGGTGCAGCCCCTCGGAATAGCGCCGTCCTTCCATCATGCGGCCGGTGAACTCGTCGACGATGATGACGCGATCGTCCTTCACCATGTAGTCGGTGTCGCGGGTGAACAGCTTGTGCGCACGGAGCGCCTGATTGACGTAGTGCAGGATCGCGACGTTCTCGTAATCATAAAGACTTTCGTTCTTGAGCATGTCGGCCTCGGCGAGCATCTGCTCCATATGCTCGACGCCCGCGTCGGTGAGCACCACGGCGCGCGCCTTATCGTCGATCTCATAATCACCCTCGACGAGTCGCGGGATATATTTGTCCGTCGTGATGTAGAGGTCCGATGAATCCTCGGCCGGGCCCGAAATGATGAGCGGGGTGCGCGCCTCGTCAACGAGGATCGAATCGACCTCGTCGACGATGCCGTAATTGAACGGGCGCTGCACCATCGCCGCGATCTCGAACTTCATGTTGTCGCGCAGGTAATCGAAGCCGAACTCGTTGTTGGTGCCGTAGGTCACGTCGGAAGCGTAGGCCGCGCGGCGTTCCTCGTCGCTCAGGCCGTGCACGATGGAGCCCACGGTGAGGCCGAGGCGGGTGTAAATCTGGCCCATCCAGTCGGCATCGCGGCGCGCCAGATAGTCGTTCACGGTGACCACGTGCACGCCCTCGCCTCGAAGAGCATTGAGGTAGACCGGCATCGTCGCTACCAGGGTTTTGCCCTCGCCGGTCTTCATCTCGGCGATCATGCCGCGATGCAGCACGATGCCACCCATCAGCTGCACATCGAACGGCCGCTCGCCGAGCGCGCGCTTGGCGGCCTCGCGCACCGTGGCGAAGGCATCGACCAAAATATCGTCGAGCTCCTCTCCCTCGGCGAGACGGCGGCGCAGCTCGTCGGTGCGCGCTTGGAGCGATTCCTCGGAGAGCTTTTCGAGCTCGGGCTCGAGCGCGTTGATGGCGGCGACGGGCTGGACGAAGCCCTTGACGAGCCGCTCGTTCGCAGTCCCGAACAGGCGCTTGGCGATCGCATCGAGCATCAAGGAAATCCCGCGGGCGCGCCCCAGTTGAAGAGGGTCCGGCGCGCACGTGTTCGAGAGATAAGGGCCGGGGCTCGGGCTGTCAACGGTACGCGGGCCGCTCTGGCCCCCCGCACCAGACGCGCGCGCACCCGCGATGCTTGTTCGGCGCAGTAGCTGCCGTGTAACATCCGCGGGTTTTTAGCGTCGATTTCACCCAGCATACGATCGCCGGCCATGGCCAAGCTCCCTCGCTCGCCCCTTGCCCCAAAGGGCTTCCCCCGGCTCGCTCCGGTCGCCGGCGTGCGCCTGGCCTCGACGGCCGCGGGCCTTGGCTATCGCCGGCGGCGTGATCTTCTGCTCGTCGAGCTCGCCGAGGGCACCGCCGTCGCGGGCGTCCTCACGCGCTCGCAGACGGCGGCCGCGCCGGTGGCCTGGTGCCGCCGCGCGCTGAAGGGCGGCGCGGCGCGGGCGCTTGTGGTCAACGCCGGCAACGCGAACGCGTTTACCGGACGGGCGGGAGCGCAGGCGGTGGCGGCGACCGTGAGCGCCACGGCCCAGCTCCTGGGTTGCGCCGAAAGCGCCGTGTTCGCGGCCTCGACCGGCGTGATTGGCGAGCCGGTGCCCTACGAACCCATCGTCGATGCGTTGCCCGGCCTCAAAAAAGGGTTGAAAACAACCGGTTGGCAGGAGGCCGCCGAGGCCATCCGCACCACCGACACTTATCCCAAGGGGGCAGGCCAGAGAACGGCCATCGCCGGCAAGCCGGTCGTTATCACCGGCATCGCCAAGGGCTCCGGCATGATCGCACCCGACATGGCGACGATGCTGGCCTTCCTCTTCACCGACGCGAAGCTCCCGCCGGCGGTGCTGAGCTCGCTGCTCAGGCGGGCGAACGCGGGCTCCTTCAACGCCATCACGGTGGACAGCGACACCTCGACCAACGACACGGTGCTGCTGTTCGCCACCGGCCGGGGCGCCCGCCACGCCCGCATCACGAGCGCCGCCGATCCGCGCCTCGGCGGCTTCCAAGATGCCCTAGAAGCGGTCATGACCAAGCTCGCGCACCAGATCGTGCGCGATGGCGAGGGCGCAACCAAGTTCATCGAGATCCGAGTCACCGGCGCGGCGAGCACTGTGGCGGCACGCCGCATCGCGCGCGCGGTTGCCGATTCGCCGCTGGTCAAGACGGCGCTCGCGGGCGCCGATCCCAACTGGGGACGCATCGTCATGGCGGTCGGCAAGGCCGGCGAGCGGATCGACCCGGAGAGGCTTGCCATTCGCTTCGGCGACAGGCTGGTGACCGAATGTGGCGGTGTCCATCCCGGCTATGACGAAGCCAAGGTGGCGCGTTACCTCAAGCGCCGCGATATCGCCATCGCCATCGATGTCGGCGTGGGCCGGGCGCAGGCGCGCGTCTGGACCTGCGATCTGACCCACGGCTACATCGCCATCAACGCCGATTACCGGTCTTGAACGATCGGACGACCGCCCCAACGCTCGCCGGCCAGCGGATCGCCCTGCGTCCAGCCGGGCAGAACGACGCCCCGGTCCTATTCGAGCTCGCCAAGGACCCGGCGGTCGCGGAAATGACGGGGCGCATTCCCCACCCGCTCGCGCCCACGGACGTGGAGCGCTGGCTCGACGGACCGGCCCCGGGCGACGATCTCACCGAGATCGTGTTCGCGATCGAGCGGGCCTCCGATGGCGCTGTGCTCGGTGCGATCGGCTTGATCCTGCCGCACGGGGATTCCCGCGCGGAAGTGGGCTACTGGCTCGGCCGGCGCTTTTGGAACCAGGGCTACACGACGGAGGCGGTGCGCCTGGTGCCCGGCTACGCCTTCGGCGATCTGGCGCTCGGCCGGGTGCGGGCCGGCGCGTTCCCCGAAAATGGGGCCTCGATCCGCGTGCAGGAGAAAGCGGGTATGCGTTGTGTCGGCCGCGAGATGCATCCGGCGCCGGCGCGGGGCGGTGACCGCGAGGTCGTCATCTACGAGCTGACCCGCGCCGAGTGGGCGCGATGAGCCCCCATCCGGTCGTAGTGGTCGTGGCGCTCGCCCTGGTCGATGCCGACGGCCGGGTGCTGCTCGCGAAGCGGCCCGAGGGCAAGCGGATGGCGGGCCTGTGGGAGTTTCCCGGTGGCAAGGTCGAGGGCGCTGAAACGCCGGAGGACACGATCATCCGCGAGGCGCGCGAGGAGCTCGGCATCGACATCGAGAAAAGCTGTCTCGCGCCGCTGAGCTTCGCCTCGCACGCCTATGACGAATTCCACCTGTTGATGCCGCTGTTCGTGTGCCGCGTGTGGGAGGGCATCGTTGCGGCGCGGGAGAGCCAGGAGCTCGCCTGGGTGCGCCCGGCGCGGATGGGCGATTATGCCATGCCGCCAGCCGATGCGCCGCTCGTCGCGCTGCTGCGGGACTTGCTGTAGGGCGTGGGCCGCCCGCTCAGTCGTCGAGCGATTTGATGCGCGCCACGTGCTCGTCGATCTAGTGTGCGACCCGAGGCATCATTTGGGCCGCGCCTTGTCACCGGCGGCGTGCTCTGTGGTCCCCAAAGCGTCGGCGAGGCGCGCCTTGGCCACGCCGGGCCTGAGCGGCTGCTGCTGGGATTCATGGGCGCGCCACGCGGTGAGATAGAGGACCTGGAACGTCGCCGGGATCCGGCCATCGGCCGTGCCGTAGAGGTCGCGATAGGCATCGGCCGCGCGCATCAACGTCGCGCGCCGGGTGAACTGACGGCGGCGGGTCTGCACCGCATTGGCCTCGCCCATGCCCCTCAGCTCGCGCATGAGCCGCAGGGGATCGTCATAGGTCACGGTGATGGTGTCGATGTCGACAACCGGTAGAGCAAAGCCGGCCCGCTGCAACAACGCGCCCGCCTCGGCGGTTTCGATCGCCGGCGCGACGCGCGGGCTCGCGCCCCCCTCCTCGGCGATCTCCGCTTCCATGAAAGCGTGGCGGAGTTCGATGAGAGTATCGCCGCCGAACAAGGCGGCGAGGAACAAGCCATCGGGCTTGAGACAGGCGTTGATCTGCACGAGCGCGCCGGGAAGATCGTTGACCAAGTGAAAGGCGAGAAAGCTGAGGACGAGGTCGAACCGCGCGGCCGCAAAGGGCAGGGCCTCCTCGTCGGCGACGATGACCGGGGCAGCGGCGGCGGCCGCCACGCGGCGCACCATCGCCTCACAGAGATCCGCATGAACGAGCGTGCCGATCTTGCCTACCCCCTCGAGGGCGTGGCCAAGCGCCCCACCGTGGCAGCCGAGCGCGAGGGCGAGCGGAAAATCGCGCATCACGTCATGCAGGCGATCGGCCAGCCGGTCGGCCAGCTCGCGATACAGGAAGTCATGCTCGGATAGGCGCGCCGCCGCCCGTTCCCGATGCCGGCGCACCGCGCGGCGGTCGAAAACGTGCCGCTCCGAAGGCAAACTGGATGTCATGAGAGCTATATGGCACAGGGCGAGGGCGCGGCAAAGCGCACCGATTGACGCGGCGCGAGCTTGCGCCTTCAATGACCGCCATGGCGCTGGTCGATTCGCCTTCCTCGCGCTGGCGCGCCGCCGCCGCTCTCGCGCGCGACCGCGTGCTCGATGCCCTGATGCCGCCGCAGTGCCTGTCGTGCCGTGCGCCGGTCGACCGGCAGGGCGGGATCTGCGCCGCATGCTGGCGGGGCATGACCTTCATCGAGGAGCCGCTGTGCGCGGTGTGCGGTTTTCCTTTCGACTTCGCGTCGGGCGCCGATGCGTTGTGCGGCGCGTGCCTGCGCCACAGGCCGCCCTATGAGCGCGCGCGCGCCGTCATGCGTTACGCCGAGACCGGGCGCGATCTCATCATCGGGTTGAAGCACCGTGACCGAACGGAAGCGGCCTCGCATCTGGCCGGCTGGATGGCGCGCGCCGGCGCGCCGTTGCTCGACGAGGCGGATCTGCTGGTGCCCGTACAGCTCCACCGCTTCCGTCTGCTGGCGCGGCGTTTCAACCAGTCCGGCCTGCTGGCCCAGGCGCTGGCCCGGCTCACGGGCGTGAGCGCGGTGCCGGATGCCATGGTCCGCCGGCGCGCGACACCGCCGCAGGTCGGCCTCAGCCCGGCCGCCCGCGCCGCCAACGTCCGCGGCGCCTTCGCCTTGGCGAAGAGCAAGCTCCCACGCATCCAGGGCCAACGCGTGCTCGTGATCGACGACGTGATGACAACCGGCGCGACGGCGTCGGCCTGCACGTACACCCTGCTCAAGGCCGGGGCCGCCAGGGTCGATGTGTTGACGCTCGCCCGGGTTGTCAGCCCACGCGCCGACGCTATATAGGAGGGCGGAAGAAAGGCCGCAGGAACCAGCACATGGGTTGGCGAGACAGATTACAGGACCGCCGGGCGAATACCCGCAGGCTCGACGATGCGGAGCCGACCGGCGATGGGGCCGAGGTCAGCGGCGTGGTGATCTATACCACGATGCTCTGCCCGTTCTGTCACCGGGCGAAGCGGCTGCTCGCGCAAAAAGGTGTCCCGTTCACCGAGATCGACGTCACGCTGAACCGCGGCCGGCGCGCCGAGATGACCGAACGTGCCGGCGGGCGATCCACCGTGCCGCAGATTTTCGTCGGCGAGCGCCATATCGGCGATTGCGACGAGATTCATGCCCTCGAGCGCCAGGGCAAGCTCGATCCGTTGTTGCATCCCGCCTGACACGCGCCATGACGCGTCCTGCCACCTTCACCGTCGCCTGCGTTCAGCTCAACGCGGGCGAGGACATGGCCGCCAACATCGACGCCGCGGCGGCCGGTATTCGCGACGCCCGCGCGGCCGGCGCCGATTTCATCACCCTGCCCGAAAACGTGTCGATGATGGCCTATCGCGCCAACGACATCCGCGCCAAGGCGATGGCCGAAAACGACCACCATGCGCTCATCCGTTTCCGCGAGCTGGCGCGCGACACCGGGGCCTGGCTTCTGATCGGCTCGCTCGGCATCAAGCTGGATGACGAGCGGATCGCCAACCGGTCCTACCTGGTAGATCCCGAGGGCGCCATCGTCGCCCGCTACGACAAGATCCACATGTTCGACGTCGAGTTGCCCGGCGGCGAAAGCTACCGCGAATCGGCGAGCTTCCGCTCCGGTGATGCCGCCACGCTGGCCGAGACGCCCTGGGGTCCCGTCGGCCTCACGGTCTGCTACGACCTTCGCTTCCCGCATCTTTATCGTGCGCTCGCCCAGGCGGGCGCACGGTTCCTCACCGTGCCGTCAGCCTTCACCCGCACGACCGGCCGGGCGCATTGGCATGTGCTGCTCCGGGCGCGCGCCATCGAGACCGGCTCTTTCGTCATTGCGCCGGCCCAGTGCGGCGATCATCCGGGCAAGCGCCAGACCTACGGCCATTCGCTCATCGTCGCCCCGTGGGGCGAGGTGCTGGCCGATGGCGGGGAGACGCCGGGCATCGTCACCGCCAAGATCGATCCGGCTAAAGTGGACAAGGCGCGCGCCATGGTTCCTGCGCTCGCCCACGACCGGGCGTTTTCCGGGCCTGATCGGCCCCACAAGCCGGTGCGCGCCATCGGTTGAGCGCGGCTGCGCCGCCTCACCGTCCGATCATAGCTCCAGCGCCGCAAGATCGCGCTTGCCCGGGTTGACGGCGCAGACGCGCTGGACGGCCCGGGGATGATCGCCACCGGTCCGGCCCTGCTCGAAGGCGACGATGTGCAGACGGCTCCCGAACGCCTCGATCAACTCGCCCGGGCGCAGGAGAAAATCCGGGTTGCGCGGGCGGCCGTAACGCTCGTTGCCTTGCGCGAAGGTCTCAAAAAGAAGGACGCCATCGGGCCCAAGCGCGGCCATCAGGCGGGGGAAGAGCGGCCGGTGCAGGTAGTTCACGACGACGACGCCGGCGAATGTCCGGACACCGAGCGGCCACGGGGCGTTTTCGAGATCGGCCTCGATGATCTCGACGCCGGATGTTCCTTCGAGGTCCTGGAGACCCGACGTGTCGCGCTCGATCGCGACGACCTCATGGCCGCGCGCGCGGAAGAATCGGGCGTGGCGGCCGGCGCCACAGGCGACGTCCAGCACCGCCCCGCCAGGCAACACGAGTGGCGCAAAGCGCGTGATCCAGGGCGCGGGATCGTGCGAGCCATGAGATGCCGAATCGCTCATGCGCCGAGGCGCCGCTGCGAGGGATTATCGGGCAGGCTTGCTAACACCTTGATCAAGGCGCAAAATTACCTCAATTATAGGGCTGCACGCCAGAACGGTTGGCGCCCTAGAAACCTCGCCCAATGATCGTTTATGACCTCAAATGCCCCAAGGACCACGTGTTCGAGGCGTGGTTCGCGGACAGTGCCGCCTTTGACCGCCAGGCCAAGCGCGGCGCGGTGAGCTGCCCGCTATGCGGTAGCACGAAGGTGGCGAAGGCGCTCATGGCGCCCAACGTGGCGACCGGCAATTCGGAAAAGCGGATGATGAAAGCCAAGCGCACCAACCAGGCCTTGGCCCGCTACATGAGCGCGCTCCACAAGGTGCGCGAGCATATCGAGCACAACTGCGATTACGTCGGCGACAAGTTCGCCGAAGAGGCGCGCAAGATCCACTTCGGCGAAGTCGATTCGCACGACATCTACGGCGAGGCGACGGAGGATGAATCGCGCGAACTCGAAGAGGAAGGGATTGAGGTCGAATCCGTTCCCTGGCCCGCGCGTCACGATTCCTGATCGGGCTCAGCTCCGTTGAGCGCCGTGCTTGGCCTCAGCGGCGGCGCTCTCCTTCACCAGAAATCCCATGTAGTTGACGCCGGTATCCCGGCTCAGGCCCCATTCGCCGGTGAGCGGGTGGAAGGCGACGCCGGTGAGGTGGGCGAGGCTGAGACCGTTCCGCTGGCCGTGGTGGGCGAGCTCCGAGGGACGCACGAAGCGCTCCCAGTTGTGCGTCCCGCGCGGCAGCCATCCCATGATGTATTCGGCGCCGACGACGGCGAGCGCGAAGGCCTTCAGCGTGCGGTTGAGCGTGGCCACGGCCATGGCGCCGCCCGGTTTGACCAGCGCGCCGCAGGCGGCGAGGAAGGCGCCGAGGTCGGCTACGTGCTCGACCACTTCCATGGCGAGCAGCGCATCGAAGCGCTCGCGCCCAAGGGCAAGCTCTTCCGCCGCCGCGACACGGTAATCGATCGCCAATTCGCTTTCGGCCGCGTGCCAGCGGGCGATTCGAATGCTCTCCTCGCTCACGTCGGCGCCCACCACCCGGGCGCCGAGCCGCGCCATGGGCTCAGCCAGAAGACCGCCGCCACAGCCGATATCGAGCAGCTTGAGCCCCTTAAACGGTCTTAGCGACGTCGCGTCGCGGCCAAAATGGGCGCACAGCCGGTCGCGGACATAGGTGATTCGCGTTGGGTTCAGACGATGCAGCGGGCCGAGCGGGCCGCCTGGGTCCCACCAGCTGTCGGCCAGCGCGGCGAATCGCGCCACCTCCTCGGGATCGACGGTGCTCTTGGCCTCCGATCGTCGTTTGCCGCTCGCCCGCGCCATCGTCTGTGCAGGTCCTTTCGTCTCATCCGAAGGCCGGCAACGCCGAGTGTCCGGCGCTTGCCTCGCTTCGGGTCACCGAGTATGAATACGCGCCGCCGCCGCGGCAAGGCGCGGCCGGCCCGGATACCAGCCTGGATTATCGGTCAACACACTCAGCCTGGGGCTCGCCATGGCGCGTATCGTCTGTAAATTCGGCGGGACCTCGGTAGCCGACGTCGAACGCATCAAGCTCAACGCCGAGCGTATCAAGAAGCGCATCGATGCGGGCGAGTCTATTGCCGTCGTCGTCTCGGCGATGGCCGGCATGACCGATCAACTGATCGACTGGACGCACGAGGTCGCGGCGCTCCACGATGCGCGCGAATACGATGTTGTGATCTCGAGCGGCGAGCAAGTCAGCGTCGGTCTGTTTTCCCTCGCCCTCCAAGAGCTCGGCACGCCGGCACGCTCCTGGCTCGGCTGGCAATTGCCCATCCGCACCGATGAAGCCCATTCGGGCGCGCGCATCCGGAACTTCGAGACGGCGGACATCGAGAAGAGCTTGGCCCAAGGCGAGGTGCCCGTGGTGGCGGGGTTCCAGGGCCGCAGCCCCGACGACCGGGTGACGACCCTCGGCCGTGGCGGCTCGGACATCACCGCCGTGGCGCTGGCCGCCTCGCTCAAGGCCGATCGGTGCGATATCTACACCGATGTCGAGGGTGTCTTCACCGCCGATCCGCGTATCGTTGCGAAGGCCCGCAAGCTTGATAAAATCTCCTACGAAGAGATGCTCGAAATGGCGTCGCAGGGCGCCAGGGTCTTGCATACCCGCTCTGTCGAGCTGGCTATGTCCGAAGGGGTCCGCCTGCAGGTCTTGTCGAGCTTCACGGATACGCCGGGCACGCTGGTCGTCGACGAGGACGAAATCATGGAACAGGCTGTCGTAAGCGGGATCGCCTATTCGCGCGACGAGGCCAAGGTCACACTGCTCAATATCGCCGACCGGCCCGGCGTTGCGGCGGGCATTTTCGGGCCCTTGGCGGAGGCGGCGATCAATGTCGACATGATCGTGCAGAGCGCCTCCGAGGACGGCCAATCCACCGATCTCACCTTCACCCTCGCCCGGCCCGATCTCGACAAGGCCCTCGAGGTGCTGGAGGGCCAACGCGACGCCATCGGCTACAAGGGCCTCCAGTCCGACGCCAACGTGGCCAAGATTTCGGTGATTGGCGTCGGCATGCGCTCGCACGCCGGTGTGGCGGCCCGCATGTTCGGCGCGTTGGCCGAGAGAGGCATTAACATACAGGTCATCTCGACTTCCGAAATCAAAGTCAGCGTTCTGGTCGCCGAGGACTTCGCCGAGCTCGCCATCCGCACGCTCCATTCGGCCTACGGCCTGGATGCCCGCGACGACGGCTGAAATCAGCGCCGGCCGCACCCGTCTCGACGAGCTGTGGCGGCGCGGGTGCGAGATTCTGGGCACGCGCTACGCCATCATGGGCGGCGCGATGACCTGGGTCTCCAACCACGATCTCGTCGCGGCGATATCCAACAGCGGCGGGTTCGGTGTCATCGCCACCGGCGCGATGACGCCGGACCAATTGGACGCCGAGATTGCGGCCACCTTCGATCTCACCGACAAGCCGTTCGGCGTCAATCTCATCACCATACATCCGGAGCTCGACCGACTCATTGCCGTCTGTACCAAGCGCCAGGTCTCCCACGTGGTGCTGGCGGGCGGATTGCAGGTCACGCGATCGATCTCGCGCATCAAGGAAGGCGGCGCCAAAGCGATTGCTTTTGCGCCGGCGCTCAGCATCGCACGGCGCCTGCTCCGCGCCGGCCTCGATGCGCTGGTGATCGAAGGGGCGGAGGCCGGCGGCCATGTCGGCCCGGTCGCCACCGGCGTTCTGGCGCAGGAGATCCTCCCGGAGGTTCGCGAGGTTCCGGTCTTCGTCGCCGGTGGTATTGGCCGCGGCGAAGCCATCGCGATGTACTTGGAGATGGGCGCGAGCGGCTGTCAGCTCGGGACCCGTTTCGTTTGCTCCACCGAATCGATCGCCCATCCCAAGTTCAAGCAGGCCTTCATCCGGGCGAGTGCGCGCGATGCCGTCCCGTCCATTCAGCTCGACCCGCAGTTCCCCGTCATCCCGGTGCGGGCGCTGGCCAATGACGCCACTCAACGCTTTCTCGACACCCAGCGTGAAGTGATCGCGCGCTATCGGGCGGGCGCGATCGAGAAAACCGAAGCGCAGCTCGAGATCGAGCACTTCTGGGCCGGCGCCCTCAGGCGCGCGGTCCTCGATGGCGATGTCGAGAACGGCTCGCTCATGGCGGGGCAAAGCGTCGGCATGGTGACGCGGGAGCAACCCATCGCGGACATCATCGAGGAACTCGTCGGGCAAGCCGCCGCCGTGTTCGCTCGCACCGCGGGTGCCGAAGTGAAGACGTCCAGCCCTTAGGCCTGGTTGCTCGGGTCATCGGCCCGGCCGGTGCGTCGCCTCCTTCGCGCAATCTCCGCGCTCTACCATTTAACCCGTTGCCCCTCCTCGGCTTTTTGATCTGCTTGACAATTTGTGTTAACATAAGGAACGAATGCCACGTAGCGGACCATATTTTCCCGATCGCGCAAGGGGCCGGCACGGTATCATCGCCGTGCACCGCCGTTGCCCTTGCGGATGGATATCCCCGGCGGGTTGATTGAACATGAGCGATCGCGACTCAGGACCATCAGACACCGCGCCTGCGCGATCGGGCGGCTTGCATCTGCGCCAGCCGTCGGCCGCGGACGATCCCGCGTATGACGGCGTCGGTGCGGATCTCCGTGCCACCCGCCTGCAATCCAACCGCACGCTCGAGGAGGTGGCCGAGCGCCTGCGTATCCGCTTGGTCCACCTCGAGGCCATCGAGGAGGGCCGCTTCAGCGATCTTCCCGGATCCGCCTACGCGGTCGGCTTCATTCGGTCCTATGCCGAGCATCTCGGCCTCGACGGCGAGGCCCATGTCAAACAGTTCAAGCGCGAGACCTCGACCAAGGTGGAAGCGACCGAGCTGAAGTTCCCCTCGCCGATACCTGAGGCCCGGCTGCCCGGGGTGCGCATCCTGGTGTTCTCGGTTTTGCTGATCGCCGTCGTCTACGGGGTTTGGTACTACGTCTCCCAAAGCGAACAGATGCCGATCGAGCTGGTCGGCGAGGTTCCCGAGCATTTGGCCGCGACCGACGAGCCGGTACCCGACGCGACCACCGCGAGCGCCGCCAACAAGGCAGGCGGCCTCACTCTCGATGGGGCCGCGGCCATGGCGCCCCGGAGCGCCCCTCCCGCACCGGCCGACGAAACGGCCGCTGCCGACATCACGTTGGCAACCGCCGGAGCCCCTGTGAGTCCGTCGGACGAGGGAGAGGAAGAGGTGTCGGCGAGCAGTGATCCGGTGATGGTACCGAGCGAGGGTGAGAGCACAGCGCCCGATTCGGACGCCTCCACGGCCATGGAGGAGGACCGCGAGATTGCGGACGACCTTGCCCTTGTGAGCGAGACGGGTCCTGCGGTGAGCGAGGAAAGTGTGGGCGACTCGGCGGCCGAGGACGCCTTGAGCACGGCGTCGAGCACCGATCAAGAGCCTGCTGAGGACGCCGCGCTTCCGGCCATCGGGGCGCCGACGGCGACAGACGCCGAGGCCTCCGCCGACGAGCCCGGACCGGCCCGTGATGACGCGGCGGGAGCCGACGAGGAGACCGGCTCCGCGCTCGCCACGTTCGTCGCGAGCCTGCCCTCGAACGGGGACATCGTCGATGTGAGCTCGCCTGCCGATGCCATGGGATCGCTCGAGAGCGGGGCGGACCGCTCGGAGCCCGAGCCGGCGGATGATGAACTGGCCGTGGTCGCGCCCGTCGATGCGAGCCCGGCTGCCGTGACCGGGCCGGATGAGCCGCAACAAGCCAGCCTGTCGGCGGCGAGTGGCGCAGCCGATCTCGAATCCCCGCCCGCCGTACCGACGCTCTCCGATGCGGTCCCCGAGACGGGCGATGATGCGTACATTCCCCAGGTCTTCGGTGCGGGCAACGACGATTCGCGTGTCGTCGTCATGGCGCGCATGGACAGCTGGGTGCAGATCACGGGCGCAGGCAACGAGCTGTTCCTGACCCGGATCCTGCGCGCCGGCGACAAGTACTTTGCGCCCAACCGGCCGGATCTCGTTTTGATGACGGGCAATGCGGGTGCCATCCAGATTTTTATCGACGGCCAGGCTGTCCAGCCGCTCGGCCCGGTGGGCAAGGTCCGACGAGATGTCTCGCTCGATCCCGAGACCTTGCTCGCCGCCACACCACGGAACGAAGAGAGCGGCTCCACCCGCGACCGCTAGGCGTACGCAGCAGCGCGCCGTGGATCGAGTCCGGGGGGCCAGGGTTCTTGATCTTGCGCGGCGTTGGGCGCATGGTACGCGCGCGCCGAAGGGGGGGCTTTGGGTGCCGCATAAAGCGCCTGCCGGGCGCTTCGCAGCAACGAGCGAGCTTATGAACATCCGACCGTTCCGGGACATCGTTCGCCGCCCCTCGCGGCAGGTACATGTGGGCTCCATTGCGGTCGGGGGGGATGCGCCGATCAGCGTCCAGTCGATGACCAACACGCCCACGGCGGACGTGGCGGCCACGGTGGCACAGGTCCGCGACCTCGAAGCCGCCGGCGCGGATATCGTGCGTATCTCGTGCCCCGATCCAGAGTCGACCAAGGCCCTTCACCGCATTATCGCCGAGGTTAACGTGCCCATCGTCGCCGATATCCACTTCCACTATAAGCGGGCCATCGAGGCGGCCGAGGCCGGCGCCCACTGCCTGCGCATCAACCCCGGCAATATCGGCTCCAATGAACGGGTGCGCGAGGTCGTTCGGGCGGCCGAGAGCAACGGTGCCAGCATGCGGATCGGCGTCAATGGCGGCTCGCTTGAGCGCGCGCTGCTGGAAAAATACGCCGAGCCGTGCCCCGAAGCGATGGTCGAGAGCGCGCTCAATCACGCCCGCCTGCTCGAGGACAACGGGTTCACAGACTTCAAGATCAGCGTCAAGGCGTCCGATGTTTTCCTCGCCGTCCACGCGTACCGGCAACTGGCCGAGGCGACCGATCATCCGCTCCATCTCGGCATCACCGAGGCCGGTGGGCTGATGACGGGAACGGTCAAATCGTCGGTCGGGATGGGCCTGCTTCTGATGGAGGGCATCGGCGATACCATCCGCGTCTCGCTGGCGGCCGATCCGGTCGAGGAGGTCCGGGTGGGACACGAGCTCTTGAAGGCGCTCGGCATCCGCCGCCGCGGCGTCAGCGTCATCGCCTGCCCGTCGTGCGCCCGCCAAGCCTTTCCGGTCATCCGCACGGTGGAGATTCTCGAAAAGCGGCTCGCGCACATCACGACGCCGCTGACGCTTTCGGTGATCGGCTGCGTCGTCAACGGTCCCGGCGAAGCCCGCGAGACCGATATCGGGCTGACCGGCGGCGGCCAGGGCAATCATCTCGTCTACCTGAACGGCGTTGCCGATCACAAGATCGACAATGCGAGGCTGGTGGATCATCTCGTCGAGCTGGTCGAGCGCAAGGCCGCCGAGATCGACGCTCAAGCCCCTCCTCAACCAGCCACCGTCGCCAAAGCGTCTTAGCCGGGGAACGGTCCTTGCCTAGGCTGCAGCCTGTTCGCGGCACGCACGATCTGTTGCCTGACGATAGCCGCCGTCACCGCCTGGTCATCGAGACCGGGCGTACCCTCGCCGCGCGCTACGGCTTCGAGGAGGTCGCGACGCCGATCTTCGAGTTCACCGAGGTGTTCACGCGCTCGATCGGCGAGACGACCGACATCGTCAGCAAGGAGATGTACACCTTCGAGGACCGCAGCGGGACAAGCCTCACGCTCAGGCCGGAGGGCACCGCAGGCGTGGCGCGGGCCTTCATCTCCGGGGGTTTGAGCCAGCAAGTGCCGCTCAAATACTATTACTCCGGCCCCATGTTTCGTTACGAGCGGCCGCAAAAAGGCCGGCTCCGCCAGTTTCACCAGATCGGCGTCGAGCACATTGGCATCGCGGCGCCCCCCGCCGATGTCGAGGTCATCGCTCTCGGCGCCCACATTCTCGATGAGCTCGGTGTGCGCGATCAGACGACACTCGAGCTCAATACCCTCGGTGATGGGGAGAGCCGCACGGCGTACCGGGAGGCGCTGGTCGATTATTTCGGCGCCCACCGCGCCCAACTCTCCGAAGACAGCCGCGCGAGGCTCGAGCGCAATCCAATGCGAATCCTCGATTCCAAGAGCACCGCCGACAAGGCGATCGTCGCCGACGCGCCACTGTTGTCGGACTACCTCACGCCGGGCGCACGGGATATTTTCGCCGCGGTCCGCGAGGATCTCGACGCGCTGGGGCTCGCTTACGTGATCAACGAACGCCTCGTACGCGGGCTTGATTACTACTGCCACACCGCTTTCGAGTTCACCACCGAGACCCTTGGCGCCCAGGGAACGGTGATTGCCGGCGGACGCTATGACGGCCTGATCGAAAGCATGGGCGGGCCGGCCACCCCTGGCGTTGGCTGGGCCGCCGGGGTCGAGCGATTGGCGATGACGCTCATCGAACCGCCCGAGCCCATCCGGCCGCTCGCCGTGATTCCCATCCGCCAAAGCGAAGAGGCCGCGGCCTTGAAGCTTGCCCAGAAACTTCGGCATAGCGGTTTCACCATCGCGCTCGGCTACGGCGGCAGCCTCAAGCGTTGGCTCAAGCGCGCGAACAAGCTTAACGCCAGGTGCGCCATCCTGATCGGCGAGGACGAGCTGGCGCGGGGCGGGGTCACGCTGCGCGATCTCGACAGCGGCGAGCAGGGCGACGTCGCGCTCGACGAGCTCGAAGCGCGACTGGCACCCTACCGCTAGCTCCCTACTTCATCCGGCCTACATAGAAAGGCGGGACGGTCCAGCACCTGGGATGTCATCGTGATATCGGACGAGCAAATTAACCAGCTGATCAGCCGCTACGACGAGCTTCAGGCGAAGCTGGCGGCGGCCAGCGGCACGGACCGCCAGGTGTTCGCCCGCATGTCGAAGGAGTTCTCCGATCTTTCGCCGATCGTCGCGGAGGCCAGCGAGCTCCGCCGCCTGCGCCACGAGCTTGCCGATCTCGACGCCATCATCGCGGATCCCCAGTCCGAAAGCGACATGCGCGCCCTCGCCCAAGACGAACGCGACGCCTGCCGCCAGCGCCTGCCGGCGCTTGAGCACAAGGTTAAGCTCCTGCTCATGCCGAAGGACGAGGCCGACGAACGAAACGCGATCCTCGAGGTCCGGGCGGGTACCGGCGGCGAGGAAGCGGCGCTCTTCGGCGCCGATCTGTTTCGCATGTATCAGCGCTACGTCGAACGGCGCGGCTGGACCTTCGAGATCTTGCACACCGCCGAGACCGGCCGCGGCGGCTACAAGGAGGCCATCGCGTCGATCTCGGGCCGCGGCGTCTTTGCCCGGCTCAAGTTCGAATCGGGCGTCCACCGCGTCCAGCGGGTGCCCGAGACCGAGGCCTCGGGCCGCATCCACACCTCGGCCGCGACCGTGGCGGTCCTGCCCGAGGCCGAAGAGGTCGACGTCGAGCTCGACGACAAGGATCTCCGCATCGACGTCTTCCGCTCGAGCGGACCCGGCGGCCAGTCGGTGAACACCACCGACAGCGCGGTGCGGATCACCCACCTGCCAACCGGTATCGTCGTCCAGCAACAGGACGAAAAGTCGCAGCACAAGAACCGCGCCAAGGCACTCAAGGTGCTGCGCGCGCGCCTTTACGATCGTGAGCGCATGGCACGCCAGGCCGAGCGCGCTTCGCAGCGGCGCGATCAGATCGGGACGGGGGATCGTTCCGAACGCGTGCGCACCTATAATTTTCCCCAGAACCGGGTGACCGAGCACCGCGTCAACCTGACGCTGCACAAGCTCACGCAGGTGCTCGAAGGCGAAGCATTGGATGAGGTCATCGAGCCCCTGATCGCCGAGGATCAAGCACAGCGCATGGCCGAGTACGGCGCCGAGGGCTGAGCGTGACGGCACTCCCCCTGAGCAGGAATTCGTGTGATCGCGCGCTATGCGCCGGCGTATCGACCGTGGGCGAGGCGTTGGCGATGGGGCGCCGTGAGCTGCAAGCGGCCGGCGTGCGCACACCGGGGCTCGATGCGTATCTCCTGCTCGCCCATGGCCTGGGACGTGCCCGCGAGACCCTCTTCGGCCATCCCGAACTGGGTCTCAGCGCGGCGGAATCAAGAGATTTCGAAGACCTGATCGCGCGCCGCAGCGCCCGTGAGCCCGTCTCCCGCATCCTTGACCGGCGCGAGTTCTGGAGCCTCCCGTTCGCTCTCACCCCTGCCGTGCTCGACCCCCGGCCCGACAGCGAGTGCGTGATCGAAGCCGCGCTCGCGGAGGCGCGCAACCCCGATGCAGCGCTGCGCATCGCCGATCTCGGCACGGGTACGGGCTGTCTCCTGCTCGCCCTTCTTGCCGAATTCCCGAACGCCTACGGTATCGGACTCGACATCAGCGCAGGGGCGGTGGCCGTGGCGCGGACGAACGCGAGGGCCCTGGAGCTCGACGCCCGGGCCCGCTTCGTGGTCGGGGACTGGGGTGCACCGCTCGCCGGGCCGTTCGACCTGATCATCGCCAACCCACCTTATGTTCCTGAGCGCGTGCTGCCGACGCTCGATGCGGAGCTCGCCTACGACCCCTGGCTCGCATTGGCTGGCGGGACGGACGGTTTGGCCGCGTACCGCGCGCTGGCGCCCCATGTATCCCGCCTGCTCGCGACGGGCGGGAGGGCGGTTCTCGAGGTCGGTGACGGCCAACTTGTGGCGGTTCGGGGGCTTCTCGGCGCAGTGGGGTTGGCGATGAGCAGCATCGGGCACGATCTCGCCGGGCGGGAGCGTTGCATAATTGTCGGCGCAGGCGAAAACTTGCGAGTCAAGCGAAAAAAAGGGTTGGAATGATCCGGAGGTCACACTAGGTTGGCTGGCGGAGATTGCGGACCCAGAATCTGATCAAACGGCTCTCAAATCTCCCGTAATCACAGCCTGATGACCTTTTCCCGGCATGGTGGTCGCATGCTGCGGCACTGCGGGTTAAACGTCACAGGGGGGCAATAACCACGAGGCATGGTGATTCGACATGAAGCATCCCGTTAATTCCCGGCGGTCCCGCAACGGACGCAACGGAAACAAACGCGGGTACGGACCCAACAGCAATCGCAGCCTCGAGAGCAACGGGCCGGACATTAAGGTTCGCGGAACCCCAAACCAGATTTTCGATAAGTACATATCGCTGGCGCGGGACGCGTCGGTGGCGGGTGACCGCATCGCCTCGGAGAGCTATTTCCAGCACGCCGAGCACTATTACCGGCTCGTCAACGCCTCCTCCGACGCTTCAAACAGGCTCCAGCAATCCCTCGATCGGCCGTCGAACGGCGGGGCCAATCCCCATGAAGAGGATGCTCAAGCCGCCACCGATTCGAACCCGGTCGAGCCGGTGGAAACCGACCTCGGGGGTTCCGACCCCAATCCCACACTGAGCTAAGGCCGAACGCCGATCACCGGCATGCGCCGGACCGCGGCGCGGCAGGGCGGCGTGGCCTTGGCGTGCGGCGCACGCGCACGCCGACCCATCACGCTCTTGTGTTGCACAATTGTAAATCTATATAGGGTGTGAGGAACCGGGATAGTGTTCGGCGGTGTGACGCCACGCAGCCGAGACCAGCGAGCCCAACCTGAGGGCACCGCCGCCAACGGCTGTTCCGCGGGTGGACCCAGCGGGCGTCGCACGAGCCGGGGGACAGAGACGAGCAGGAATCGACCATGGATTTCGAGCGCTACACCGAACGCGCGCGCGGCTTCGTCCAGGCGGCGCAGGCCCTCGCTATCGGCTCCGGCCACCAGCAATTCACGCCCGAGCACATTCTCAAGGTTCTGCTCGACGACCGGGAAGGCCTGGCCGCCAACCTGATTACCACCGCCGGGGGACGGCCCGAGCAGGCGCTCGAACGCACCGAAGCGGCCCTCGGCAAGCTGCCCAAGGTGGAGGGTAGCGGCGCGGGCCAGCTCCATCTCGCACCCGATACGGTGCGCATGTTCGAAGGCGCCGAACAGCTCGCGGACAAGGCGGGCGACCGCTTTGTCACGGCCGAACGGCTTTTGCTCGCGCTCGCGCTGGCGATGGGAACGCCGGCGTCTGACACCCTCAAGGAATCGGGTGTGACGCCGCAGGGCCTCAACTCGGCAATCGTCGATCTGCGCAAGGGCCGCAAGGCGGACAGCGCCACCGCCGAGGACACCTACGAAGCGCTCGAGAAATACTCTCGTGATCTCACCCAGGCGGCGCGCGAAGGCAAGCTCGACCCGGTGATCGGACGCGACGAGGAAATCCGCCGCACCATCCAGGTGCTGTCACGGCGCACCAAGAACAACCCGGTGCTCATCGGCGAGCCCGGCGTCGGCAAGACGGCCATCGTCGAGGGCCTGGCCCAGCGCATCATCGTGGCCGACGTGCCCGAAAGCCTTAAACACAAGCGCCTGCTCGCCCTCGATCTCGGCGCCATGATCGCCGGCGCCAAGTTCCGTGGCGAGTTCGAGGAGCGGCTCAAGGCGATGCTGGCCGAGGTCACCGCCGCGGAAGGCGAGATCATTCTGTTCATCGACGAGATGCACACACTCGTGGGCGCCGGCGCCGCCGAGGGCGCGATGGACGCCTCCAACCTCCTCAAGCCAGCGCTGGCCCGCGGCGAGCTTCACTGCGTCGGCGCGACGACGCTCGATGAGTACCGCAAGCACGTCGAGAAGGATGCGGCGCTGGCGCGGCGCTTCCAGTCCGTCTACATCTCCGAGCCGACGCTCGAGGATTCGATCTCGATCCTGCGCGGCCTCAAGGAGAAGTACGAGCTCCATCACGGCGTGCGCATCACCGACAGCGCCATCGTCTCGGCCGCTACGCTGTCCAACCGCTACATCACCGACCGCTACCTGCCGGACAAGGCGATCGATTTGATGGACGAGGCCGCGAGCCGGCTCCGCATGGAGGTCGATTCCAAGCCCGAGGCGATCGATGAGCTTGACCGGCGGATCATCCAGCTCAAGATCGAGCGCGAGGCACTCAAGAAGGAGGACGATGCCGCTTCGCATGAGCGCCTCGAGACGCTCGAGCGCGAGCTGGCCGAGCTCGAGGAGCGCTCAGGCGAGCTCACGTCGCAGTGGCAGGCGGAGAAGGACAAGCTCGCCGGCGCGCACAAGCTGAAAGAACAGCTCGATCAGGCCCGCGGCGAGCTCGAGATCGCCCAGCGCGAGGGCGACCTCGCGCGCGCCGGCGAGTTGACCTACGGCGTCATCCCCGATCTCGAACGCCAAGTGACCGAATCGGAGGAGGTCGGCGAGCAACGCATGCTCAAGGAGGCGGTCTCGGAGGCCGACATCGCCGCCGTCGTCGCCCGCTGGACCGGCATCCCGGTCGAGAAGATGCTGGAGGGCGAGCGCGAGAAGCTCCTCCATATGGAGGATGATCTCAGCGCCCGCGTGGTCGGCCAGGACGAGGCTCTGGTCGCGGCAGCCAACGCCGTGCGCCGCGCCCGCGCCGGCATCCAGGACGCCAACCGGCCGATCGGCTCGTTTTTGTTTCTCGGCCCCACCGGCGTCGGCAAGACCGAGCTCACCAAGGCGCTGGCCGCGTTCCTGTTCGATGACGAAGCCGCGCTAATCCGTGTCGACATGTCGGAATACATGGAGAAGCACTCCGTCGCCCGGCTGATCGGCGCGCCGCCCGGCTATGTCGGCTACGAGGAGGGCGGCTCGTTGACCGAGGCGGTCCGAAGGTGGCCCTACCAGGTGGTGCTGTTCGACGAGATCGAGAAGGCGCATCCCGACGTCTTCAACCTGCTCCTGCAGGTCCTCGACGACGGCCGGCTGACGGACGGCCACGGCCGGACGGTCGATTTCCGCAACACCCTTATCATCATGACCTCGAACCTCGGCGGCGAGTACCTCGCCACCAAGGAGGAGGGCGACATCTCAGGCGCCGTGCGCGACCAGGTGATGGGCGCGGTCGAGGCGGCGTTCCGCCCCGAGTTCCTCAACCGGCTCGACGAGATGATCCTGTTCAACCGTTTGAGCCGCGAGAACATGGAGGCCATCGTCGATATCCAGCTCGGACGCTTACGCGCCCATCTCGCCGAGCGCAAGATCACCCTCGAGCTCAACGATAAGGCGCGCCATTGGCTCGCCAACGCCGGCTATGACCCGGTCTACGGCGCCAGGCCGCTGAAACGCGTGATCCAGCAGCAGCTCCAGAACCCGCTCGCCACCAAGCTCTTGGCAGGCGAGATCGGCGAGGACGAGGTGGTCAAGGTCTCGGCCTCCGATCTCGGCCTCCACATCAACGGGGCTCTGGTCAAGGCTGCGTAGGCAGCGCCACGCGTCCTGGCTAGCGGCTGCTAGCGATACCGGGTTCCTCAGCGTTCTCGGTGCCCTCGCCGGGCGTCACGAACAGCATGGTCGTGGGTTTAACAGCCCGTTGATTAAGTCGGCGCCATCTGATTCTCTGGTTCCCTGATTTGCAGGGGGATTTGCCGATGGCGATGGGACGGCAGAAGGATGGTCAGGGGGACCTGATGGTGAGCTGGTCGGAGATGCCGCGCTCTCCGGGTCATGTGTTTTATGACCGCTTGCAGTCGGTGCTGATCGCGGGCGGCTTCGACGCCTTTGCCGAGGCGAGCTGCCGGCCTTATTACGCGGCCAGGATGGGCGCGCCCTCGGTGCCGCCCGGGCGCTATTTCCGGATGCACCTGGTGGGCTACTTCGAGGGCATCGACAGCGAGCGCGGTCTGGAGTGGCGCTGCTCGGACTCGCTTTCGCTGCGGGCGTTCCTGCGACTGGGGAGCCGTGATCGGGTACCGGACCATTCCTGGCTGTCACGGAGCCGCACGCGCCTGCCCCATGAAGTCCACGCGGCGGTCTTCGACTGGGTTCTGGTGCTGATCGCCGAGGCGGGGCTGATCAAGGGCGAGCGCATCGGCGTCGATGCCTCGACCATGGAGGCCAACGCGGCGCTGCGGAACATCGTGCGGCGCGACAACGGCGAAGGCTACCGGGAGATGCTGGAGCGCCTGGCCCGGGAAAGCGGGGTCGAGACACCCACGGCCGAGGACCTGGCGCGTCTGGACCGGAAGCGCAAGGGCAAGAAGCTTTCCAACACGGATTGGGTTTCGAAGAGCGACCCCGAGGCCAAGATCACCAAGATGAAGGACGGCACGACGCATCTGGCCTACAAGCCCGAGCACGCGGTGGATCTGGACACCGGCGCGGTGGTGGCGGCCGAGCTGCACCCGGCCGATGAGGGCGACACCACGACGCTTTCCAAGACCCTGGCGAAGGCCGAGGCAAACCTCGAGGCGGTGGATGCGGCACCGACATCGGAGGACCCGGCCGAATGCGTCGCCGACAAAGGTTATCACTCACGGGCGGTCTTGAGGGCTCTGAACGACAGTCCCTGGAAGACCCGGATCGCGGCGCCCAAGCAGACCGGCTTTTCGCGCTGGCACGGTGATGAGGCGGCGCGGCGCGCGGTCACCAATAACCGTGCGCGGCTCAAGTCCGGGGTCGCCCGCGAGGCCTTCAAGCTGCGCGCCGAGATCGTCGAGCGCTGCTTTGCCCACAACCTCGATCGTGGCGGCATGCGACGAACCTGGCTGCGCGGGCGAGAGAATGTGCACAAGCGATACCTGCTCCACGTCGCCGGCCACAATCTATCGTTACTGATGCGCCAGCTCATCGGCGCCGGCACCCCGCGGGAGGCCGTGGCGGGCGGATATGGCGGTATTTTCGTTCTGCTCACGCCCACCGGGGCCATGCTGGTGGCACGGGGGGGCTCGCAAAGCGGCCAGACGGCTTTCGCCGCCGCATTCCTCATCTGGGAGTGAGAGCCGGAAAAAGCCACTTAATCAACGGGCTGTTAAGCGGCCGGGCGGTGTGCCAGGTCCCTTTGGGCACCACGATGGTGGAGCCGGGGCGGTCGACGCGCACCGTCTTTTCGCCCGCGTCGGTCCACAGAACGAAATCGACGTCACCCTGAAGCAGGAAGACGATCTCATCTCCCTTGGGGTGCATTTCCCAGCTCGGCCAGGCTTCGTCGAACTCGTGCTGTGAAATGAGCACATGCCCGGCGAACCCATCGAATTCCGCATCGAGCTCCCCATAGAAGTTCGGTGTCGCAGCCTTGGGTATCGCGTCGGCCTCGGGGTTCAGGATCAAACGGGTCGATGCCAGATCGAAAGGACCGGGATCAGTGGTCATGGCGATTCACTCCGCTGGAACGAGGTCTCGCCGAGCACCGAGCCATGACCCGCGCCAATGCCCCGCCAATAACCAACCGCCGCGCTATTCGGCCGGCGCGATCGCGGCGTCTTCCCGTGCGACCTCGACCGCCTGGCCGAGCAGCGGCCGACCGAGATGCTTGGGCCGCGGCCATATGCGCGGGTAGAGGTGGTGATCGCCGTCGGGGAACGGCGCGCCATGCGTCATCCGGGGATCGCACGGCGGCAGCAGCCGGAACGGACTGGTGCGCCGGGCAAAGGTCGAATCATCGCCGGCCAAGCGGTAACCGATGGCGCGGCGGCGGCGGTCGGTGACGTTGCCCGGCGCCCAATGAAGGGTGCGGGCCGAGGTGAACAGGAAATCGCCGGGCTCGGTGTCGTAGTGAACGATGTCCTTCTCATACTGATCGCGGGTGCCGGCGATGTCGGGAAACTCCACGAAATTGTCCTTTTCGCGCTCGGGGTCGAGATCCTCACCCGCATAGCCCGCGAAGAAGGTCACGTCGCTGTGCGTGGTCTCGTAGGGATTCTCATAAACGATGCCCCATTTGTGCGAGCCGCTGATGTACTCGACCGCGCCGCTGTCGAGATCGACGTACTCCAACGGCATCCACGCGCCGCCGATATGCGGGCCCTCCATGGGATTGCCGCTCTCGTCCTGGTGCCACTCCGTCGGATAGGGCGAGTGGGGCTCCTTGACCAGCAGAAAGTCATAAACGATGTTGACCTTCTCCGAGCGCATCATGCGGTGGGCGATGTAGGGCACCGGCGATTCGAACAGCAGCGCGCGGAAATCGTCGTCATAGGCCCAGACATGGTTCTCGTTGAAGAAACGGCCCTCGCTGTCGGCCGGGTTGAGCTCGATGCCGGTCGGTCCGGGATTGGCCAGCACCCGATCGGCGGCCTCGCTCATGCGCTCGATCCAGTCGCGATCGAACACTTGGCGAAGGCAGACCACGCCCTGCGCCTCGAAGGTCCGGACCTCGTCGTCGGTGATCTCTCTCTGCGGCTCTTTGTTCATCGATCAATCCTCCTCGGATTGCCCAATGTTAACGCGAAACGCGGGCCAATTTCACCCCTCCCCCGACGCGGCGCAGGGGATGGGCCGGCGACCGGCGCGCTCATGCCGCGCCTTCGGCCTGAAGGGCTTCCCTTACCTTGGGTCGCGCGGCGATGCGCTGGTCATACCGTTTGACGGCGGGCCAACGCTCGAGATCCATCTCAACCTGCTTCGTCCAGCCCAGGATGGTGAAGCAATAAGCATCCGCGATGGTGAAGCTCTCGCCCCACAGATACGCCCGATCCGTCAAATGGTCGTTGAGATAATCGAGCCGCATCGCCACGCGGTCGATGAACTTCTGGCGGCTCTCGGCAGGCAGGTCGGGATAGATGAACAGCGGCTCCAACCCCCGATCGAGCTCCGATGAGACGAAGGACAACCACTCGTTGACGCGGGCCCGATCCAGGCTGCCGGGCGGTGGCGCGAGCTTGGCGGCGGGCTTATCGTCCGCGAGGTACTGAACGATCGCCACGCCCTCTGTCAGAATGTCGCCGCCCTCGAGGACGAGGGTCGGGACGCAGCCCTTGGGATTCACCGATTTGAAATCCGCACCGCTCGCGGTCTTGTGCGTGGCGAGGTCGACGCTTTCCAACTCGAACTCGAGCCCGGCTTCGCGCAACACGATGTGCGGCGACAACGAACACGCACCAAGTGAGTAATAGAGCTTCATTCAACCTCCTCGGTCATCAGCAGGCGCCGGGACACCGCTCGCGAGCCCGGCGCGGATGATACCGAACCTCAGACAATAGTACCATCGGGGCCGCTGAACGTAGATACTCGCTTGCCAACGATTGGCGATTCAACCGCCGCTGAGGTCTTTTTGAATCACCCACCGTCATCGGCCATGTTCGCGTGGCCGGAGTGATCGCCACTGTCACCAAGCGGTCGCTCCCCATGGCGCTTGCCGCGCTGGGCGAGGCCGACCCCGACCTGACCAAAGCTCACCTCCGGGTCGGTGATCCGCCGCTCCGCCGGCGTCAGGAGGGGTTCGCCGCCCTGCTGCGGATCATCGTCGCGCAGCAGGTCTCCACCGCCTCGGCACGGGCCATCCTCGGCCGCTTGGAGGAGGCCGCGAGTCCGCTGACCCCGGAGAGCGTTCTGGCGCTGGATGACGCCGCGCTACAGAGAATCGGCTTCAGTCGTCAGAAGACGGGGTACGCACGCGGGCTCGCCCAGGATGTGGCGGAGGGCCGGCTCGATCTCGGCCGCGTGAAACGCCTCGACGATGAAGCCGCGATCGCCGAACTCATCACCGTCAAGGGCATCGGCCGCTGGACGGCGGAGGTCTACCTGATGTTCGCCCTGCACCGCGCCGACGTTTGGCCGGCGGCCGATCTCGGTCTGGCCCAGGCCGTACAGCGCCTCAAGGGCCTGGTGGAGCGGCCCGATCCCGAACAGATGATCGAGATCGGCGAAAGGTGGCGGCCTTGGCGCAGCGTAGCCAGCCTGCTGCTGTGGCACTATCTCCACAAGACCCCCACCGACTAGGCCCGGTTGCCGCGTCCTCTTCCTTCCCTGAATGCACCCCATTGTCTGAACCCCCAGGTCATAGCCCGGAGCCGGCGGGCGCTGCTGGTCGGCGCTCGCTTTTCATCGCGACCGTGCTCCTGCTCTTAGGCGGAACCGCCTATGGCAGCGTGTTCACGGCCAACAAGATCGTCATCGACGCGGGTTTTCCGTTCATCGCCTACACGTTCTGGCAGGTCGCCTTCGCCGCCCTCTTCCACCTGATCCTCACGTCGATTCTGCGGGCTCCGCCCAAGCTCAAACCCGCCTATATCCGCTACTATGTCGTCACCTCCTGTCTCGCCGTCGTTGCGCCGATCCTGATGTTGACCTTTGGGGCCAGCAAGCTGCCCGCTGGGGTCATCACGCTGGCCGCCGCGCTGACGCCGGCACTGACCTACATCCTCGCCCTCGCCGTGCGGATCGAGCGGCTTCGCTGGTTCAGCATCGGCGGCGTGGTCTTCGGCTTTGCCGGCGTGGCGTTGATCGTGCTGCCGGAGGAGAGCCTGCCGAGCCCCGAGATGGCGGGTTGGATGCTGGCCGCGCTCCTGGTGCCCGTCGCCTATGCGTTGGCCAACGTCATCGCCGCCAAGGCGCGGCCACCGGATTCGGCCTCCTCGACCCTGGCCTGCGGCCTGCTCATCAGCGCCGCGATCATCACCTTTCCCCTCATGTTGATCGAGGACGGCTTCTACGGCTTCTGGCAAGCGCCGCCAGCGGCTCAGTGGGGCTTGGCGTGGGCAGCCGCGGTTCACGCTCTCGCCTATTACAATATGTTCGAGATCATTCGGCGCGCCGGGCCCGTGTTTGTCTCCCAGGTCAGCTACGTGATTGTCATCACCGGCTTTCTCTGGGCGCTGGTGCTGTTCGATGAGAATTTGAGCGTGTGGATCTGGGCCGCGTTCGGGGTGATGATACTCGGGCTGGTGTCGGCCCACACCGGCACCGCGCAAGGCCTGCGCGAGGCCGCTCGAGCCAAAGATTGACCGCTAGACGGCGGAGGGAGACACGATGTCCGCATTCTATCTCGCACTCTCTATCATCGGGATTGTCGTGCCCTACGGCTTCTTCGTGCCGTGGCTCATGGAGCACGGCCTCGACATTCCCCTGTTTGTCGCCGAGTTGTTCTCGACGCGCGTGGGCGCGTTCTTCGGCGCGGACGTCATCGTCTCCGCGATCGTGCTTTTCGCCTTCATCTTCGCTGATGGTCGCCGCGCCGGCGCCCGCGCGCTCTGGGCGCCGGTCATCGGGACTCTTATCGTCGGTGTATCCCTCGGCTTGCCGCTTTACCTCTACCTGAGGGAGCGCAGCCGAGCCTCAACTTGATCCGGGCGGTCGTGCGAACCGTGCTTTTATTGATTGCTGGCCAGCTGCGAGGTGTGCGGGGCGCGCAGGAGCGCGTGGCGGATCTGGCGTTGGGTTTCGATGAACCAGGCGAGCTCGCGGCCCCTCAGCACTTCGCCGCTCGGCAGCTTGACCTTCATCGGGTTGGTCCGCTGGTTCTGGACCAGGACCTCGTAATGGAGGTGTGGCCCGGTGGAGCGTCCCGTCGAGCCGACATAGCCGATGGCCTGGCCCTGGCGCACCCGTTTGCCACCCCGGATACCCTTGGCAAAGGCCTTCATATGGGCGTAGGCGGTCTTGTAGCGGCTGTTGTGGCGGATGCGGACATATTTGCCATAGGCGCCGTTGCGGCCCGCCAACTCGATCACGCCATCGCCGGCGGCCAGGATCGGCGTGCCGCGGGGCGCCGCGAAATCGACGCCGCGATGCATCTTGTTGTAGCCGAGGATCGGGTGCTTGCGCTTGCCGTAGCGCGACGACAGCCGGGCGCCGTTGATCGGCGTGCGCAGGAGCGCTTTTTTCGCCGCCCGGCCCTTGTGATCGAAATATTCGATGCGGCCATCGGCCAGCTCGTGGCGGTAGAGCGATAGACGCGTGTCACCCAGAGTGAGCGCGGCATAGCGCACCACGCCCGTTTTGACCGGCCGGTCGTTGGCATCGAGATAGGTCTCGAACAGCACCTCGAAGTCATCGCCGGGCTGAATGTCGCGCTGGAAATCGACGTCCCAGCTGAACAGCCGGATCATTTCCATGATGATCGGTGTTGGCAGACCGGCGCGCGACGCCGCCAGGAACAAGCTGTCGTCGATCCGCCCGCTCGAACGCGTGGCCTGGCGGCGGAGAACGATCTCGACCTCGTCGGCAAGATAGCGTCCATCGCCTGTTCGTTGGGCCACCACCTCGCGGTCGACGTCCAACGGCAGGACGACGCTCACCAGGGCGCGGGGCACATCGCCAGATGGGGCTGCTTCAGCCTGCTCGGCGAAGTTCAAGATGACTTTTTGCCCCACTTTCAAGCGCCGTAGATCGATGATCGAAGTGAGCGCCACAATGGCCGCCTGCCCGTCCGCCGGCGCGACGCCTGCCTCGTTCAACGCCTGCCCGAAGGTGCCGTTTCGCTTGATCAACACCGTGCGGGTCGCACCATTGGCCGAGGGCTCGGGCCGCTCGCGGCCGTTGTCGAACAGGTCTTCCCACGTGTAAGCGCGGCTCCAGAAGGGTGGCTGAAGGGTGAGGCCCAACGCGCCGGCCAGGCTGTAGCGCTCCGCCCGCCTCGCCGCCGGATCGGCGCCGGCATCGCTGAGCGCGAAAGGCGGTGCCGTCGGGACAGGCGAAACAGCGATGGCTTTGGTCGGCGAGCCGGGCGCGGCGACGAGCGCGAATACGCTCACCAAAAGGGCGATTCCGGCCACGGCGCCGGCAAGAAACTGATGGGCCGTCAGTCCACCCAGGGACAAGAAGCGGTGTCCGGCCCCGGTTTCATCCCCGGCTTCAGCGAGCGCGTCATCCCGGCTGCCCATGGAATCAACCACCACAACCACCCAAACGAATGGATACAAAACACCCAACCATGCGGAGACACTCTCGGGTTGTCAATAATTTTGTCTTACAAATCAACGAGGTCAGACGATTCATTCAAGGGAATTGAGAGAATAATGGGATAGCGGGCCGGGAGCAGGGCCCATTCTGCGACGGATCCCCGAGGCCCACTCATGCTTCCGGGGCGAGCGGAGACCACCCAACGGGATCACCCGTATTTGACTCAAATGTCCTTTAACTAAATGTCCGGCGGTTTGGTTATCGGGGCGGCAGATCGGTCGGCGAAATGTCGTCAGCGGTGTAGCGCCATGCCTTGAGGCTGTCGGACCAGTGATCGGGCGCCAGTCCCGCCTTGACTTTGAGGTGGGTGAGAAAAGTGCGTGCATCGGGCAGTTGTTCCCACACTTTGGGCAGGAAAGTGCCGCGGAGTTTGCCGTCCACCAGGAGCAGGCCGTCGACGCCGGGCCTGAGTTGGGCGAGCAGGTCGTCCTCCGATTCGACTTCCATCGCCAAGAGCGGACTGAGCAACGATGCGGACAGCTCGAGCGCGCCGAGCTCGCTTTCCACCACGGGCTCGAAACGCCGGTCCTCGAAAGCGGCGCTATGGGCGTTCCAGGCGACGTCGGCAATCAGCGGCCGCTTGGTCTGGAGCGAGCCGACGCAGCCCCGGAGCTTGCCGTCCTTGGTCAGGGTGATGAAGCTCGCGCCCGGTGACGTCAGACTGGACGAAAAGGTGCTGAGGTCGATCTGCGACCGTTCCCCCTTGCGAAGTCCGATGCGAATGGCCGCCGCCGCGGTGCCCAGGAGCTCGCGTTTGTCCGCCGTGCTCAGTTTGGGTCCGGCCTCGGCCCCGAACAGGAAGGAGGCATAGCCGACGACACGGTCGCGCGGGCCCGCCGTATCGCCTGAGTTGCGCAGGTCGATCAAGTCGGCCGACAGGCCGAGCCGCTTCGCCTCCACGAGCAAGCCTCGGATCGGCACGCGCCCGCACGCGCCCTCATCGGTGATGCCGTCGCCGTCGAGTTCGCTGATCGAGCGCGCAGTTTCACCGTCAAGCTGCTTGGCCGTCTCGTAGTCGTGGTAATGGCTGAGATCGGAGCTCACCACGATCAAGGTCCCCGGGCCATTCCACTGGGTACGCAGCACCTCGGCCACGTCGGCCGGCGAGGCGGCCCCGACGACGAGGGGCACCAGCTTGAAGTCGCGGAACATGCGCTGCAGGAAGGGCAGATGGACCTCCAGGCTGTGCTCCGCGGCGTGCGCCTCGTCCAGCACCTGGACCTGAGGCAGACTCACGATGCGGTTGATCGCTTCATGGTCGAGCGGCACCGCACCGAGGGGCGTTGCGAACCCCTCGGCGCTCGGCACGGCGAGGCCCTGAAACGGCACCTGGTGAGCCGGCCCCAGCAGGATGATCTGGTTGATCCTGTTGCGCGCCGGCGCGAACCTGGCATAGGCCGAAGCGGCGACCGGTCCGGAGTAGATATACCCGGCATGGGGCGCGATGATCGCCTTGGGCGGCTCCCTGGTGCCGCGCTGACCCCGGACCAGCGCCTCGTTGACAAGCTCATCGACCAGGGCCGCGAGTTCGCCGGGCTCGCCGGGATAGAAAGTGCCGGCCACCGCCGGCGCGCGGATGTTGGCTTTGGGACCACTCATCGCTCGTTGTTCCCACCCTCCCCGCTGTGTTCACAGGGCGAGGCAAAACATGATCGGGCGCTTCGCACTGCGAATGCTCTGATCCTATATATATAGGCGCGGGTGAATCGCCATCCTGGGAATCCATGTCGATCGAGACCGACCATTTGCCGAACAGCACCGTGCCGGGCCGCTACTGGCATCGGCTCGACGATGGGCGTGTGCAGTGCGATGTGTGTCCGCGATTTTGCAAGCTCCGCGAGGGCCAGCGTGGGCTCTGTTTCGTCCGCGCCGCCGAGGCGGAGGGCATGGTGCTCACGAGCTACGGCCGCTCGAGCGGGTTCTGCGTCGATCCGATCGAGAAGAAGCCGCTCAATCATTTTCTGCCGGGCACGCCGGTGCTCTCCTTCGGCACGGCGGGGTGCAATCTGACCTGCAAGTTCTGCCAGAACTGGGATATCTCGAAGTCGCGCGAGATCGACACGCTGGCCGATGCCGCCTCGCCCGAGGCACTGGCCAACGCCGCGGAAAAGCTGGGCTGCCGCTCGGTCGCCTTCACCTACAACGATCCGGTGATCTTTCTCGAATATGCCGTCGACGTGGCGCAGGCGTGCCGCGAGCGCGGCATCAAGACGGTGGCCGTGACTGCCGGCTACATCTGCCCCGAGCCGCGCGCCGAGTTCTACGCCCACATGGACGCCGCCAACGTCGACCTCAAGGGCTTCACCGAGGATTTCTATCACAGCCTGTGCAGCGCCCACCTCGCGCCGGTGCTCGAAACGCTGGTCTACCTCAAGCGCGAAACCGACGTCTGGTTCGAGGTGACGACGCTGCTGATCCCCGGCGAAAACGATTCAGACGCGGAGCTCGCCGCGTTGAGCCAGTGGTTCATGACCAACCTCGGGCCCGACGTGCCGCTTCACTTCACCGCCTTTCACCCCGATTTCAAGATGATGGACAAGCCGCGCACGCCGCACGCCACGCTGATGCGGGCCCAGGCCATCGCGCGCGATGCCGGGCTCCATTACGTCTATGTCGGCAACGTCCATGACGAGCAGGGCAGCAGCACCTACTGCCCCGGCTGCGGCGACAAGCTGATCGGCCGCGATTGGTATGTGTTGTCGGATTGGCACCTCACCGACGAGGGTCGATGCCGGACCTGCGGCACCCGGATCCCCGGTGTGTTCGACGGCCCGCCCGGCGACTGGGGCGCCAAGCGCCAGCCCGTCCGGTTGCGCGACTTCGCCGCCGCGCCTTAGTACCGGCTGTCACGGAAAGCCGCTTCAAGACCTCAAGTTCAAGCACCTGATTGGCGCGCATCGATCGTTGCGCCCCACTGCTCACACATGTCCGCAATCAGGTGCGAGGGCGTTCAGCCCCTTATACCAACGGCGCAAAATTCTGACTCGCAAGGGATTCCCTTTTTGGGCTGGATGTGATTCAAGGCTGGCGAAGGAGATTCGCCATGTCAGTATGCATTGCTCTTCGGGACGACTACGACAGCATTAAGCTCCGGTGTTTGGCCAAGCACAGTCGCGATCCCCGCCAAGTTCGCCGGCTTTTGGCCTTGGCGGCGGTTTACGACGGCATGAGACGAGCGGAAGCCGCTAAGGTCGGCGGCATGGATCGCCAGACGCTGAGAGACTGGGCGCACCGCTTCAACGATGAAGGGGCAGACGGCTTGAAGAACCGTCCCGGTGCGGGCCGCCCCCGGCTCTTGACCGACGAGCAGATGGGCGAACTGTCGGTGATCGTCGAAACGGGCCCCGATCCAAAGATTGACGGTGTGGTTCGCTGGCGGCGGGTTGACCTGAAACGGGTGATCGAAGAACGCTTTGGCGTGATCTATAGCGAGCGGGCGATCTCCGACCTTCTCGTCGCGCTGTCCTTCTCCCACATCAGCGCCCGGCCGCAGCACCCCAAGCAGGACCAGCGGGTGATCGAGGCGTTCAAAAAAACTTCCCCCGCACGCTCGCTGCCCACCTAGCCGGTCTGCCCAAGACCAAGCGGGTCGAGATCTGGTTCCAAGACGAGGCCAGGCTGGGACAGAAGAACGGGCGTGTGCGCATTTGGGCGAAGAAGGGAACAAGGCCACGCCTGCCCGCCGATCAGCGCTACACGAACGCCTACCTCTTTGGCGCAATCTGTCCCATGGGAGCCAAGGGTGCCGCTCTCATGCTCCCCTTCGCCAACACAGCCGCCATGCAGATGCATCTCGACGAGATCAGCTGCAACGTCGCCGCCAAGGCCCATGGCGTCGTCCTGATGGACCGCGCCGGGTGGCACAGCACCGACCAGCTCAAGGTCCCCAAGAACCTCACCATCATCCTGCTGCCATCGCGCTCGCCCGAGCTGAACCCGGTCGAGAACATCTGGCAATACCTCCGCCAGAATTGGCTCTCTAACCGCGTCTTCGAAGATTACGACGCCATCATCGAGGCCGGTTGCCAAGCCTGGAACAAACTAATCGACCAGCCCGAGACGATCATGTCCATCGGAATGAGAGATTGGGCGATTTCAGGTCAATAATTAGTGCCGTTGGTATTATTCCGCTTTCCCGTGTTTAGCGCGGCGCTCGGCCAACGCCTGTTTGCGGGCGGCGATGAAGCTCAACCTTTGCTCCTCCGCGGCGCGGCGGCGCTCCGCGCCCCACAGGCGGAAAACCCGGTTGCGGTAGGCCTGGCCGAGCTTGGGCGTGGTCGAATGATAGAACGCCACCGCCCGGCTCCACGAGCGGGTCCCGTCATAGAGGCGGGTGAGAAATATCGCCGCGTAGGCCACGTTGCTCGCAGGCTCGAACGCCGCATCGAGATCATCGAAGGCATCGGGGTGGAAGGCCAGGTTGACCTGCATGCAGCCGACATCGATGCTCTCCACCTTTCGCGGCGCGTAACCGTTTCACTTCCGTAACGGCCGCCTGCTTGTCCGCGAAATAGGCCGCTTGGCCGCCGGCCGTCACGGTCCAGGGCCAGGCAATGGAGCGGCGGCGCGTAGCATCCCAGCGGCCTGATTCGGCGAGCGCCACCGCGCGCAGGAGCTGGGAGGGTATGGCGTGCGCCTGCTCCGGCGGCGATGGCCGGTGCGCAGCGGTCGGCCGTGGCCGCGCTCGGGGCGGCCAGCCATGCCCCGCTGATGACCGCCACGCAGGCGGTGAAAACGGCCAGGCCTCGAACATTCACATTCACGATCGATGCTCTCCCACGTGTCTCATCGCAGTGCGAGCAATGCCCGTGCCAAGCCGGATCGGACCGGCGCGCGAATTAAGCCGCGGCCGGAGAACAGGCCAAACGGAAAGCGGAAATTTGGTGTTGGCCTTGGTGCTAAGGAAACCTACTTATGACGATCCATTCGAAAGATGACATAAACTTCTGAAAAAGATGAAAAAAACTTTCATTAACCATTGCAATTGCGACGCCGCAATGCTATATAGCGTGTTACCCGCGGTCGTCCACCGCGGGGCCAAAACCCCTTGTGGGTTTTTCCTCCCTGAACTTGGGCCCTGCCCGTTTCGGCGGGCGGGGCCCTTTTCCTTGGCTTCGTTCCGGGCGCCGTGCCCGGTTGAGCGGTGCTCTCAGGCGCCGGCGACCTCCGCGGGCGCGAAATGCGCCGGCTCGATCGCGCCGAGCGCGCGCACGAGCGCGGCCAAATGCTCCTTGACGTTGGCCATCTCCGGTTTGCGCTCGATCGCCGTTTCGTCCATGTAGACGGCCCGGTTGATTTCGATCTGCAGGGCGTGAATGCCGGTGTCGGGCCGCCCGTAATTGTGGGTGATGAAGCCGCCGGCATAGGGATTGTTGCGGAACACGTTGTAGCCCTCGGCGCCGAGCGCCTGGTGCGCGGTCTCGGTCAAGGCGGGCGAGCAGCTCTTGCCGTAGCGGTCGCCGAGCACGATATCAGCCCGCTCGTGGCCGATATCCTGGTCCAGCGGTCCGGCGACCGAGGGCATCGAGTGGCAGTCGATCAGCACGGCGTAGCCGAACCGGTCCTTGGTTGCGGCGAGCAGCGCCTTCAGCGTCTTGTGGTAGGGCGCATAGAACAGATCGATGCGCTTCTTGGCCTCGTCGACGGGCAGCTTGTCGCGGTAGATCTCGGCGCCCGTGCTCACCACCCGGGCGATGGTGCCAAGACCGCCCGAGACCCGCGCCGAGGAAGTGTTGGCGTAGGCCGGCAGCGCGCCATCGAACATGTGCGGATCGAGCTCGTAGGGCTCGCGGTTGGGATCGACGTAGACGCGTGGGAAATGGGCGCAAAGCAGCGGCGCGCCGAGCGCCGGTGCGGCGGCGAACAGCTCATCGACGAACGCATCCTCGGACTGGCGCAGCGCCCCCAGATCCAGCGGCGAGGCCGCGAGGAAGTCCTGCGCATACGCGGTACCGCTGTGCGGCGAGGAGTAGACGAAGGGCAGCGTCTGGTCGGCCGGCGCCCGCACCTCGATGAGATCGCCCGCCCGCCCTTTGACGAGGCGCGCCTGGGTCGCTTTTCTGGGCATCGTCGTTGAGTTAACCCTTCTCTCCGTTAAATTGGCGTAACGGTCCGCAAATCAAGCCGCCGCCGACGCTTGCAGGTTAGGGGAGTGTATCACGGCGCACCACGGCTGAGAATCTTTTGCAAACCCCGGCGCGTGGGCGATCACGCTGCCGAGATTTTGCCGGGTTTTGCCGTGCTCAGCATGGCACTTTAGAACCAAAGGTGAATGGAAAAGGCGCGAAATGGCGCGAACCAAATTGACGTAAAGCCGCAGATTTCTTAGATTCCCACCCATCATGGGCGCGTAGCTCAGCGGGAGAGCACTACGGTGACATCGTAGGGGTCGTTGGTTCAAACCCAACCGCGCCCACCATGGTTCAGCAGGAATAAGCTTGCACGATCAAAAGCTTGTTCCGGTCTTTCGGCTGTTTCCCGGCACGGGGTTACGCAGGTGCATCGTCCGGCCGCCGTCGAGATGGCGGATACCATCCCATCAAGCGCGGATCAAGATAACGTGCAATTCTTGAGCTTACAAACGCGCGAGCCAGGCCCCGTGCCCGCCTACCGAGCTTGACCGGTCGGGCACAACCACTTCGGCGGCCTCGATCGGCGGGTCCGCCTTGGCCCACCAATCGGCTGACACTCGGTTCAATTGAAACTGTGATCCGCAGTGGTAAAGCGTGAATGCGAGCAACGGAAGACGCCCTGGCGCCGTGGCGCGATCACCGATGGCCAATGATAGCGTTCCACGAAATCTAGCCCTTGGGACCTCGCCTCATCGGCCGTCGTGAATCGGCCAGCGTGTTTCCCCATGCTCGTCTACATCATCGCGCTGACACAATTCGCGTCTGCCTTCATGTTCGCCGGCGTGGCCGTCACGCTGCCGGCGATGGGCACCGAATTGGGCGCGGGAGGCGTTGCGCTTGGCCTGGTAGAGACGCTGTTCATGGGCACCAGCGCTGCCTTGCTGCTGCCCGTCGGTAAACTTGCGGACGCGACCGACAGGAACACGCTCTTCAAGGTCGGACTCCTGGTGTTCACCGTGTCGGCCCTGGCCATCGGCTTCATGCCCTCGATCTCGACCATCATCGGCCTGCGCTTCGTCCAAGGCGTGGGATCGGCCCTTTTGGCTGCAACCGGGATGGCGATCTTGACCGATTACGTGCCGCCGGATCGGCGCGGACAGGCCTACGGAATCTCCATCGGTGCGATCTATGTGGGTCTTGGGGCGGGTCCATTGATCGCCGGTCTCATCACGCAGCAGTTCGGCTGGCGCTGGGTTTACTTCCTCAGCTTCGTGCCGCTGATCGGCGCCTACGTGTTGGTGCACATCAGCCTCAAAAGCCAATGGCGTCGGCCGAGCGCGCCCATCGACATGCGCGGCAGCGTGGTCATCGCGGCGTCGGTCATGGCACTGATTTTTGGCAGTGCAATTCTTGGTCAGAGCCCTCTCGGTTATGGCGTTATCGCCCTCGGCCTGGGCTTGGGTGTCGTTTTCTTCGCCACCGCAGAGAAATCCAAGAATCCGCTGCTCAACCTGAGCGAGATTCGCGCGAACCTCCCATTCTCCACTGCACTAGTGATCCAATTCTTGGTCTATTCCGCAGCGCTGGGCACCTATTTTCTGTTCAGTATTTACTTGCAGGCGGTGCGGGGCTTTGGCGCAGAGACCGCCGGGTTCCTCTTGGCCGTGGGACCAGCGCTGATGGCGCTCATCGCGCCAATTTCGGGCCGCTTGGCTGATCGCTATCCGCCCCATCTGCTGGCCGGCTCGGGGGTCGCTTGCGTGCTCGTGAGCACCGTTCTCGCAACCCAGATCGAAGCCCAAACAAGCCTAGCTTATATGATCGTTATCCTTGCCGCACAAGGCGTGGGGTTCGCGCTTTTCTCGTCGCCCAACATGGCCATCATCATGAACAGCGTCACGCGCGATAAGCTCAGCATGGCGTCCGCACTCGCGGCAAACACGCGCGCGCTCGGCATGGTGTTGGGCATGATCGTCGTCACGGTCATTCTGTCGCTTCGAATCGGCAGCGATGCCATCGTCACCCGGCAGAGCGAATTTGTGACTGTCATGGTCCTTTCGTACGTTGTCTTCGCGGGCCTGGCGGCGATCGGGGTGTGGCTCGCGTTCAGGAGACGAATCCCAAGTCAAACTCGCGCATGACCGGGTGCGGCCCATGCGCCGCCGCACGCGCGTTGCCGTTGGCATACCGCTCGCATAAGGTGGCCGCGCCTTCCTCGCCACCATGAGACAGCGCGTCATCAGAGCTTTGTACCGGTCCATCGCGGAGCAGCCCCGCCCTATGTTCGTTCACCCGATATCGAGGCCCTCCCGCCGCTCGAGCATTGCGCCATGAGCCCGGTTCTGTGGGGCGCGATCACGGCGCTATCTTTCGGCGCCAGCAGCTTCGTCGCGCGTATTGTCGGGCGCGCCATCGGCCCGCTCCCAGCCATGCTGGGCAATTTCGCGATCGGTACGGTGGTCATAGTGCTGTGGTTCGTGATCACACGCGATCCCTTATTGTGGCAGCTGGAAGGCGTTCATTGGCTGCTTGGCGTTGCTGCAGGGTTCACCATTGGATCGCTTCTGCTCTACATCACGCTGAGCCGTGGCCCGGTATCGGTCGTAGCGCCGCTCTCCGCCAGCTACCCGGTGCTCGTGATCATCGGCGCGCTATTGCTCGGAATCTATCCTTCCGCCCTCCAATGGACGGCCATGGCCGTCGCCTTGTCCGGCGTATGGATTGTGGCACGCAGCGGGCGCAAGGCCGCCGCGGAGGAGCCGTCGGGGGCGGGCGGGCTACCCCTCACGGTCGCGATCACGTTGGGGACGACGCTGGTCATTAGTTGCGGAATTTTCGCGGGGCGTGAAGCCGCGGAGATCTATGGGCCCTTCCAAACGATCCTCGCGGTCCGTGTGTTTGGCGTCGCCATATTGCTGGTGATCGTCATGGGCGCGGTACTCTCCGGACACCCTCGGATCCGTTTCCCGGTGCGCTGGTGGCCCGCGCTGGTCGTTGTCGGCCTGCTCGACGTGGGCGCCGTGTTCGCCCTCGTGATCGCCACCCAAGGCGAAGGCGCGGCCATCGGATCCGTCGCGAGCTCGCCCTACGCTGTCGTCACCGTACTGCTCGCCTGGCTGATCCTCCGCGAACCGATACCACTCCGGCAATGGGGCGGCATCCTGTTGGTGATCGTCGGGGTCGGTGTCCTCGCCGGCACCAGTTGATCGCACCTGAGCGAGGCCGAATCCTCGTCCGCACCGACCAGGGCCACCAGACCGATTTCCCCCCGTGGCCGGTGGAAATTCGGCTGCGTGGGTGTCGGCGCGTGGCTAGGGGAGGACATGGAATGTTTGGCCGCTGGACGGCCGTCACCGACCCTAAGCAGACATTTGGCGGAGCTCCTGAGTAGCGCTCCCCGGGCCCACTCTGCGAGTAATCAACAGGGGCCCACAGATTACAGAGTGCAGTGAACCGAAAATACCCCGGAGCAGAACGCGCTCCGGGGTTCGTTAGGACAGCGGCAAACGATTGGTTTCTTGATTACTCAACCGTGAAGATCGGCTTCCAATCCGACGGGGCGAGGGCGTCGTCCCGCTTCCAGGTCTTGATGTTCTCCGTGTCCAGCATGCTGAGAGCGCCGGCCGAGTCCAACGGCTGATCGGTCCGCCCCTCGAGGACGTGGACAGTCTTGGCCACACACATGCGCATCTGCAGGACGGTCGGTTCCAGAATCGTCGCCAAAATTGTGCCCCTCTTGATGCCCTCCTCGATGCCGGGCGTGATGTAGAACGCGATCAACTTGGTTTCGTCGTGACGACCCAGCTCACGAATGTACTTTTCTGCGACCTCGATGGCGGGCGCGCCGCCTAGAATGTAGTCGAGGTTGTCATAGGTCTGCAGCCCATCCTCCAGCAACGCGAGCTGCTGCGGCTTGCCGCTGTCGCCATACATGGTCTTGACGACCTCGATGTTCGTGCCCTCGGTCGCGTCGTAGAGACCCCGCGTCGGCGCCTCGACCCAGACCACGCCGGGCGGACCGGGCAGCCACAGCACCTTGACCTTGCCCGATGGGTGCCGTTCCTGGAGGTATTCGGCCATGGTGACGCCGGCCTCGTAGTAGGAGATCACCGAGCGGCCGTCGACCTCCGTGTTCAGCCCGATGTTGCAGTCGTGAACTTTGACGCCCTGCTTGCGGACCTCTTTTACGATTGGCACCAGGGCTTCCGGCGACACCGCAAATAGCGCGATCCCGTCCGCGCCCTGGGCGGCGCAGTCCTCAACTTGGCTGATCTGCTTGTCGATGTCGGCGTAGCTGCCAGCGGCAAGGATCGTCAACTTGATCCCCAAGCGTATTGCCTCCTGGACTGCGGCGTAATCGATCGCAATGTAGAAAGGATCCTTGACGTGCGGCAACAGCAAGCACAGGTGCCATTTCTTCGAGACTTCGCTCGAATCCATCGCTTTCCACGTCGACTTGATCGTGCCGCGTTTGGGGGCGTTGGCCTCGTCGTCCCAGGCGTATTGCGGGTCGGTGACGAGAACGTCCAACTCCCAGCCATCGCCCGCGGCGGCCGGTGCCGCGCCAAAGGCAAGCGCCGCCACCGTCAGGGCAAGGGCCAGTCTACTGAGATAGGTTGTTACACCTTGGATCGTATCCATTGTGAGTCCTCCCACATGTCGTTGAGTGCCAAAGGTGTCACCGGGACGCTAGCATGTTTGCGCGTGTGACGCCTATTCGCGCCTGGCGTCCAATGTCCGCTTCTGGCTAGTTCCGGTCGGCCGAGCGAGGAGCGAATGGCGGCCGCTTTCGGGTGATGAGCAGACAATCTGACCGACAACGCCCGCTCTACCGCGTATAACGGACTAACTCTGGGGCCGGTGTCTAAGTCCGCTACTGACCCATAGCGGACATTTGGTGAAACATGAGTTCCAACAGGAGGGTATCGAGAACCGGGGTTGTCGCACCATCGACTGGAGCCCCCAGTTCATTGGATCGGAGTGACGAGTTACCATAATCCAGTCGGAATCCTGGCGAATGGGAAACGGAGGGCATGATGAGTGATGCGCAAGACAAACAAATTCGAATTGCTGCCGTATTGGGCACGGCGCGGCCGGGGAACCTCACTTCAAAGGCCCTTGCCTTGATCATCGACGAAATCGAGAAGCAAGGGGACATCGGAGTCGACCTCATTGACCCGGCCACGATGAATTTGCCGCTTCCAAGTCTGGGCCCTGACTCGGCGGAGTCGAAAACGATCCAAGAGTTAGTTTCAAAGTCGACGGCCGTGGTCTTCTCGACCCCGGAGTATCACGGCACATAATAGTAGCGTGGCCAAGCTGATAATCGAAAATCTCGGCTTTCCTTCCGTTTTGGCGAGCAAACCGGTGGCCCTTGTGGGTGTTGCCGCCGGTCAGATTGGCGCCATCAAAGCGCTCGAGCATCTGCGCAGCGTTTTGTCGCATGTAGGCGCTATCGTCCTCCCGGGACCGGTATCTGTCGCCGGCGTGCAAAATGTGTTCGACGAAGAAGGGCGCTGCGTCGACGAAGCCATTGAAAAAATGGTGCGAGGCGTCGGGACGAACTTGGTCGAATACATCCGGGGCCACATCTGTCCACGAGTGCCGCTGGAAGAGATGATGCGGCGCGGTCCGGCTTTCAACTGGACGCCACGTGAGAGTGAACAGTTGGCCGCCCCGCAATAAACGAAGAATCTAGGCCGGTCCGCCCCGCCCCCACGATTGCTCATCAGCATCGGGTCTGACGGTACGGGACTTTGCTGTCATCAGCCGCCCTCCCAGAAACACAACCTCGTCACCAAGCCTACGCCGTCCGACAATCTATGTCCGCTGCTGGCTAGGAGCCGCCATCAGGGGTGGCGACTTGCCCGGTGTGCGCCAGGAGGCGCCCCACCAGCCCCTTCTCGTCGATATCCGTATTCCGCAATAGCGGAAACGAGGTTGGCAACTCAGCCAAACCGTGGGCGCTCAGCCGGAGTGATCACAATGGACTGTCCGTCATCAAAACAAATGGGACTGTTGAGCGTGTTTCATAGGGAGGATCTGGCTCATCTTTGTTTGATGTTAAGCCGCTTGGCTTTGATGGTTCAAGCGGCGGTTTTGGGTGGTCAGTTTTTTGATCTTTTTTTCTCTTTTCGATGATGGCGGTGTGGCGTCCAAAGTAGGCGTCGGCTGGAGTTACGTTGCCGATGCTCTCGTGGTAGCGTTGGTTGTTGTAGTGATCGACGAAGGCGCTGATCTGGTTTTCGAGATCGCCGGGTAGATAATAATTTTCAAGCAGGATCCGGTTCTTCAGCGTTTGATGCCAGCGCTCGATCTTGCCCTGGGTTTGCGGGTGATACGGTGCGCCCCGAACGTGATCCATACCGTGGTCCTCGAGCCATTCAGCCAGATCGCCGGAGATATAGGACGAGCCGTTGTCGCTGAGCAGCTTCGGCTTGTGTACGACATTGGCGCGATTGCAGCCTGAGGCTTCTAGCGCCAACTTCAGTGTTGCCGTCACATCGTCCGCCGTCATGTTGGTGCAGAGCTTCCAAGCAATGATGTAGCGGGAATAGTCGTCCAGGATGGTCGACAGGTAAAACCAGCCCCAGCCGATGACCTTGAGATAGGTGAAGTCGGTCTGCCACAGCTGGTTCGGCGCCGTGGTCTTGTCGCGGAACTCATCGGCTGCCTTGATGACCACGAAAGCGGGGCTGGTGATCAGGTCGTGGGCCTTGAGAAGCTGGTAAACCGAGGCTTCCGAGACAAAGTAGCCCCTGGTGTCCGTAAACCTGACGGCCAGTTCCCGGGGCGACAGTTGCGTCTCCTCCAGGGCAAGATCGATGATCTGCCCCCGGACATCATCCGGGATCCGGTTCCACACCCGGCCTGGGCTGCTGTTGCGATCCTCAAGACCGGCGTCGCCAAAGGCCAGAAAGCGATCGTACCAGCGATAAAAGGTGGTCTTCGGAATGCCCAGCTTGTCCAAAGTGGACCCGACGCCCAGGTGGGACTGCTCGACCAGGCGGATGATCTCCAGCTTCTCGGATGCGGGATACCTCATTCCTCGTCTCCCCCATGCCCGATCATGTTTTTTTTGAGAAGCCGGTTCTCCAGCGAAAGTTCGGCGACCAACTCCTTCAAGTCGCGCATCTCCTGGCGCAGGCCTTTAACCTCGCCCGAGGTCGCTTGGCGCCCGGTGTCGCCGGCGAGCCGCTTCTTGCCCGCTTCCAAAAACTCTTTCGACCAGCTGTAATACAGACCCTCGGCGATGCCCTCGCGGCGGCACAAGGCGGCGATGCTCTCCTCGCCGCGCAGGCCCGACACCACGATCCGGATCTTCTCCTCAGCCGTATACTGCTTGCGTGTCTTGCGGCGAATATCCCGAACCGTTCCCTCCGCCGGGTCGTTCTTGCTCATTGATTTCTGTCTCATCTTCGTTCCCTTCGGTCACTACGATGAGCCAGAAATCCTCCGGTATGCAATTACCTCAATTTGTCCCAAACGCGCTGACGTCAGACATTCAATGATCGACACGTCCATCGCTTGCAGTGTCCGCCGGTACTCAGGATCATAGAAACGGGCCGGATCAGGTCTTGTAGTGGTATCGGCCGGGGTCGCTTCATCGGGACCGACGCTGTCTGGGCCCCGTGCGGCGCGTGCCGGCCGACTAATATCCATTGTTGGCGGAGCCAAAATTGGGACTGGCGCCTGAACGGTTCCGGCATCCTCACCTAAACTAACCACCTCCACCTCGCCCTCCAACTCTTCTGCGTCCGGATAATCACTCCCGGCTGAAACAATCGGCGCGGCGGCGGCTTCCATAGCCACCCGCCGATCCGGAACCTGTCAACGACTTTGAGACACCGACGGTTTCTATTTACTGACTCGTTTCTCCTGTTGTGGAAGTGGCGGGTGGGTTGATCCAGACGGCTTCGGGAAGCGGGGCGGGTTTCGGGGTGCCGTGGACGAAGCGTTCGGGGTGAAGGGCCCAGGCGGCTTGCAGGGTACGTCCGCGCTGAGCCAGCACATCCGGTGCCCGGTGATGATGGACATCATCGGGGGTGAGCATCGCGATCCCGGCATGGCGGTGCTCGGTGTTGTACCAGGGGAAGAACGACCGGCAGAAGGCGATGGCGGCGGTAATGTCTTCGAAGCGCCCAGGGAAGCCGGGGTGATACTTCAGGGTCTTGAACTGCGCTTCGGAGAACGGGTTGTCATCGCTGACCTGGGGGCGGCTCAGAGAGCGGGTGACCCCGAGGTCGGCGAGGAGTTGGGCGGTACACTTGCTGGTCATCGGCGCGCCGCGGTCCGAATGCAGGGTGAGCACCTGGGGCTCGATGCCTTGCTTGAGACAGGTTTCCTCGATCAGCGTCGCGGCGAGCGCGGCGTTCTCCCGATCGGCAACCATCCAGCCCACGACGCAGCGGCTGAAGATGTCGAGCAAGACATAGAGGTAGAAGGACGTCCAGCGTTTGGGCCCCCGGAGCCGGGTGATATCCCAGGACCAGGTCTGGTTGGGGCCCGTGGCCACCAGCTCGGGCTTGGTGTAGCAGGGATGACTGCGCTGATTGCGCCGCTCTCGCACCGGCTGGTTCGCGGCCAGGATCCGGTATATCGTGCGCTCGGCGCACAGATACTGGCCTTCATCGAGCAGCGTCGCGACGACCTCGGCCGGTGACCGGTCGACGAAGCGCGGGCTGGCGAGCATGTCGAGGACGTGCGCGCGTTCGGACGCACACAGGGCCCGGGCGGGCGTAGGACGGGGCTGCTGATGCCCGGGAGCGGGCCTCTGACGACGGTAGAAGGAAGCCCGTGGCACCCCCAGCGCTCGGCACGCCGGCGCCACGCCGACCTGCGATGCGAGCGGCTGGACGGCCATCAGCAGTCCTTCCCGTGTTCGAGGCTGAATCCCAGCAGCCCGGCAACTTTTCCCTGGACGTCCAGGATCGTATGGGCGGTGTGCAGCTCCTTCTCCAGCCGAGCCACTTTCGCCTCGAGCTCGTGCACCTTCGCGCTGAGGGGGTTGCGCTCGGCGGGCTTCCGACCGCGTTTGCTCGGGGTCAGGCCTTGAAGCGACCCTTCACGCCGCGCCCTGCGCCATTCCGTCAAATGGGAGCTGTACAGCCCCTCGCGGCGAAGCAGCCGGCCCACCTCGCCGGGCTGCGTGCAGCTCTCTGCCTCCTCCAGCATCCGCAGTCGATACTGCGCGGTGAACTTGCGCCTCTTCGGCTTGGCCACGACCTCCGGGTCCGGCGTTGGCCGTGCGTGGCTGGCTCCGGCTCCGGGGGCCTCGTCGCGACGCTCCTCGACCCCCAGGGCCGGAGCGTCCATCTCTTGCAATGTCATCGATTCTCTCTCTGCGGTCATTGGTATTCACCTCCACCGCCCTACAGCAATTCCAAGGGGGGCCGGTGTCTCAGTGAGGTTGGCAGAGAGGGATCTTCATTGAGGAGGTCAGTGAGACGTTCGTCCAGCCTCTCAATGCTCGCCCGGGGATCCAAAAAGAAATCAGTCGACCATAGCCTGAACAGCGTCCAGCCAAGGTGCTCAAGAATTATCTGGCGCACCCGGTCCCGATCGCGCGCCGACGGAGCGGCGTAATAGCTGGCACCATCACATTCTACTCCCGCCAGGAATCGCCCCGGCGCGTCAGGATGCACGATCCCAAGATCGATGCGGAACCTCGAGACACCAATCTGGGTGCGCACGTTCCATCCGCGTCGTCGCAACTCGAGCTATTGTCAAAAGTTGGTGACGCAGGTTTCAGGCGGCGCGTTCGGTTAGCTTTTCTCCGTCCTTGAATTTGACGCCTTGAATGATGTCGGCGATCTGGTGCGAGGCGTCCAGGCGACGCCACTTCTTGCTGGCCGACTGGCACAGCTTGAAGACCATGGTGAGCGCCGTCATGCGGCTGAGGCAGCCCTTGGTCTTGGTGGTCCTGAGGCGCACGGTCGCAAAGGTGCTTTCGATGGGATTGGTGGTGCGAATGTGCTTCCAGTGCTCGGCCGGGAAGTCGTAGAAGGCGAGCAACACGTCGCGGTCCTTGGCCAGGCAGGCCACCGCTTTGTCGTACTTGGGGCCATAGGCCTCGAGGAAGAAGTCGAAGGCCTTCTCGGCCACCGCGCGGGTCTCGGCCATCCAGATGTCCTGTAGGTGCTGCTTGGCGCGTGGCTGGACGGACTTCGGGAGCTTGTTGAGCACGTTGGCGGTCTTGTGCACCCAACAGCGCTGCTCGCGCGTCGTCCCGTAGACCTCGCGCAAGGCTTTCCAGAAACCGAGCGCCCCGTCGCCGGTGGCCAGCTCGGGCGCAATCGCCAGGCCGCGGCGCTTGAGATCGAGCAGCACTTCGCGCCAGGACTGGGCGCTCTCCCGGTAGCCGTCGGCGATCGCCAGCAGCTCCTTGCGGCCCAGCTCGTCGGCACCGATGATCACGCACATGCATTGCTTGTCATGGTCGAGCCGTGGTGAGAAGTAGACGCCCTCGGCCCAGAAGTAGACATAACGCTTGGCCGAGAGATCGCGCCGTTGCCAATGCTCCAGCTCGCCTTGCCAGACCTCCTTGAGGCGGGCAATGGTCGAGGCCGAGAGCCCCGGCGCCTCGGGCCCCAAGAGCGCCGCAAGCGCCGCGCAGAAATCGCCCGTGGAGATGCCCTTCAGATAAAGCCAGGGCAGGAGTTCCTCGATCGACTTGGCGCGCCTGAGATAGGGAGGCAAGATCCGTGAGGTGAAGCGAACCCGCGGCCCGGTCTCGCCGGCGCCTCGGTCGCGCACCCTGGGACAGCGCACCGCAACCAATGCCGGTCTGGATCTCGCGCTCCGGCAAATGCCCGTGGCGTACGATCCGACGGCGGCCGGCCGAGTCCGTCAGATGCGCATACGCCTCGACAAAACCGGCAACTTCCGCCGCCACCGCTTGCCCAAGTAAACGCCGCGCACCAAGACGCAAAACCTCCGTCAGCGGATCGTCCTCAAATGATCCAGGTTGGCGAAGCTGGACGACTGTATCCTCTCTCATGGCGTATCCCTCCTTCGTGGAAAATGGCGACTCCAACATCGCCAGGATACGCCGCCCTCATCTCATCCCATCACCAACTTTCGGGTATAGCTCTCGCAACTCCTCCGCGACCGCTTGCTCAAAGTCACTATCGTAACCGGTGACTCCGCCGAACGTTCGAAGCGCTTCACCGAGCGTGATTGGGCCTCTCGCGGCAAAGTCGATGTAATGCTTCAGATCGGCCACGGCCTGAGCCGAGGTTCGGGCTAGGTCGATCATCGAAGCGTCAAAACTCGCGAATACGTGCAGCTCGGTGGTGGCGCGGGTAATCGCGACATTCAACCGGCGCTCACCGCCCTGGCGGTTCAACGGACCGAAGTTCATTGACATAGTGCGCCCGTTAGGCTCGGTAGGTCCGTAGCCCACCGAGAGCAAGATGATGTCGCGCTGATCGCCCTGCACGGTCTCCAGGTTCTTTACAAAGACCGGCTCATCTGCACCGGAGCCAAAAAACCGTTCAATGTCTGGATCGTCGCGGCGTTCCTGGTCGAGCAGATCCTCCACTAGACGCTGCTGCTCCGAATTCAGCGTGACGACACCAATAGAGAGATGGCTGCGCTCGGGGTCGGCGAGCCGCGCCACGACTTCGCCCACGACGGCCTTTGCCTCTATCTCGTTGGTCCGGGCCTTGCCTTTGGCGTAAATGCCGTCGATGCGGTGAAAATGGACGGCGCTATCACTGGTATCGGCTGACGGGTATGTGACCAGCGTGTTTTGGTAGTAAGCGTGGTTGGAAAAACAGATCAGGCTTTCGTGGCGGCTGCGGTAATGCCCGCTGAGCCGGTGGTGTGGGACACGTGCCGCTAATGCTTCGTCAAGGATGCTTTCGAGATCTCGTGCATCTTCGTTGTCGCTATCTTCGGCGCCTTTCTCGAAGAAACGTGTCGGCGGCATCTGTTTCGGATCTCCGACCACGATGCAGTTCCGGCCGCGGGCGATTGCGCCAATGGCGTCTGGAACAGTGATTTTACTTGCCTCGTCGAAGATGAGAACGGCGGTGACAAATTAGTCCACGGAAGCGGCGGGATTTCCCAGCCGCGGGCGGAGTAAAACTCTGCCACCTGTAGCCTTCGATCTTTTTTGAGATGGAAGGCGGGAGGATGTACACCGTGGACCTATATCTGCGCGTTCGGCTGGCCTGCCATGTTGATGGTCTGAGCCAGCGAGAGGCGGCAAGTCGGTTTGGCATTGCGCGCGAGACGGTGAGGAAGATGCTGCGGCATTCGGAACCGCCGGGATATCGGCGACGCCAGCCACCGAAACGCCCGAAACTGGCCCCCTTCACGGATATCATCGACCGTATTCTGGAGGAGGACCGAACGGTTCACCGTAAGCAGCACCACACGGCGAAGCGTATATTCGAGCGCCTTCGCGACGAACATGGCTTCACGGGCAAAGAGACCATCGTGAAGGATTACGTTCGGGAACGGCGCCTTCGTCGGCGTGAGATGTTTGTGCCGTTGTCACATCCTCCGGGCCATGCTCAAGCGGACTTTGGCGAGGCGGATGCGATCATCGCCGGCGTCAAGTATCGGGCGCATTTTTTCGTCATGACACTTCCCCACAGCGATGCCTGCTTCGTTGCGGCCTACCCGGCGGCGACGACGGAGGCCTGGCTGGACGGGCACAACAGAGCCTTTGTTTTTTTCGGCGGCGTTCCCCAATCGATTCTTTACGACAACGACAAGTGTCTGGTGTCGCGCATCTTGTCAGATGGCACGCGGCAACGAACGCGGCCGTTCAGCGGGCTGCAGTCCCATTACCTCTTCGAGGACCGCTACGGCCGTCCCGGCAAGGGTAACGACAAAGGCAATGTGGAGGGGGTGGTCGGCTATGCCCGGCGGAACTTCATGACGCCGCTTCCCCGGTTCGCGAGCTGGGACGCCTTCAATGGCCACCTGGAAGAGCAATGCCGCAACCGGCAAGGCAACGTCCTGCGCGGCCACCGCGAGAGCATCGGCGAACGGTTTGTGCGTGACCGCGAAGCGTTGAAGAGGCCACTGCCGGCACCGTTCGACGCGTGCGACAAGCAGGGCACGCGGGTCAACTCGCTGTCCCTGGTGCGCTACCGGACGAATGACTATTCCGTGCCCGTCGCCTACGGCCATCAGGAAGTCTGGATCCGTGGCTATGTCCACGAGGTGGTTATCGGTTGCGGCGCCGGGATCATTGCCCGACACCCCCGTTCCTACGACCGGGAAGATATGGTCTTCGATCCGATCCACTACCTGCCTTTGCTGGAGCACAAGATCGGCGCCCTGGATCAGGCCGCGCCGCTAGCCGGATGGGAACTGCCTGATGCCTTCCCAACCCTGCGCCGTCTCCTGGAGGCGCGCATGGGCAAGGCCGGCAAGCGGGAATACGTCCAGGTCCTTCGGCTTCTGGAGACCTTCGATCTCGAGGTGCTTCACGGCGCGGTGAAGGACGCCCTGCGCCTGGGTGCGATCGGCTACGACGCCGTCAAACACCTTGTGCTGTGCCGTATCGAGCGACGCCCGCCCAAACTCGACCTGGATATCTATCCCTACCTGCCTCGGGCCAACGTGGCGACCACGGCCGCCGCCAGTTATATGAGCTTGTTGGGTGGAGGCGCGTCATGACCGATACGCCGCAAGTGTTGCTGGCCCATCACCTCAAGACCCTGAAACTGCCGACGTTCCTGCGCGAATACGACAAGCTGGCCCGCCAATGCGCCACCGAGGGCGCCGACCATGTGCGGTATCTTGTCCGTCTGACCGAGTTGGAACTGATCGACCGTGAGCGCCGCATGGTCGAGCGGCGGATCAGACAGGCCAGGTTCCCCGCCGTCAAAAGCCTCGACAGCTTCGACTTCAAGGCCATCGCATCGCTCAACAAGATGCTGGTTCTGGAGTTGGCGCGATGCGAATACGTCGAGCGTCGTGAGAATATCATCGCGCTCGGCAACAGCGGAACCGGCAAGACCCATATCGCCCTCGGTCTCGGTCTGGCGGCCTGCCAAAAGGGGCTCTCCGTCGGCTTCCTCACGGCCGCTGCCCTGGTTCATGAACTGATGGAGGCCAGGGATGAAAAACGCCTGTTGCGCCTGCAGAAGCAACTGGCAAAGTATCACCTTCTGATCATCGACGAACTCGGCTTCGTGCCGCTCTCGAAGACCGGCGCCGAGCTGCTGTTCGAAGTCTTCAGCCAGCGCTACGAGCGGGGCTCGATCCTGGTGACCTCCAACTTGCCGTTCGATGAGTGGACGGAGATATTCGGCTCGGAACGCCTGACCGGGGCTTTGCTGGACCGCCTCACCCACCATGTCCATATCCTGGAAATGAACGGCGAGAGCTATCGTCTCAACCAAAGCCAAAAACGGCGGAAATTCCCCAAAATACCTGCTTAACCGCCGGTGCAATGGTTGACCCGGTGGGTCCACAGGAACCTCCCAACACCGCGTACCGCATAACGTTAAGTGGACTAGTTTTACTCCGCCCGGGTGGACTAATTTTGCTCCGCCGTTGACAGTGCGCAAAACCCAGGACCTCGCGCCTCTCGGCTTAACCACAAGATACAGGCCATTGCCGTCGCCATGCCGTCCTGGCTTCGTTACCGTCTCCGCGAACCTCGCTGTCAGTTTTCCGGCCAATGACGTTCCCTCATCCGATACCACTCTGTATATGAGAACGTAGCGGCACTCGGTGGAACCGTCAAGATCTAAACAGCCGGGAAAGGCTATATATTGGGCGGGGTTCTAGAACTATCAAGATCATCACGGAAACATACGCGGCGGACACCTAGTCCGCTGCGCCGGGGGCATGGCGGGTTGCGGCTTTTGAGGCATTACGTCCGTCTGGTTTTTGTGCAAGATTACCTGGAGTCTTTGCACGCAGAAACGGATTCATGGATACAGCTCTAACGGCGGGGGAAAATGGCGGCACCCGTCAGCTTTAGCAGGATCAATAGTTTCATCGACCGTATCGGCGCGATCGAGACCCCGTTCTCGATCGAAACGCCCGATGGCGGCAAGCGCGACGTCGGTGAAGGCGAGCCGCAATTCCATGTGGCGCTACGCACGGCCCGGGCGGTGAAGGCGCTCGGCACGCTCGACGAAGCGAACATCGCCGAGGCGTATTTGCAAGGCGATATCGACCTCGACGGCGACATGATCAGCCCGTTCGCGCTGCGCGCGTCGTTGGACGATCGCCACCCGATCGTTGCCGCCTGGCGGTTTATTCAGCCGCTGATCTTCGGTCAGGTGTTCACCAACAAGGCGGCGATCACGTCGCATTACGATCTCGACCCGAGATTGTTTCTCAGCTTCCTCGACCCCGTGCTGCCAGCTTACAGCCAGGGCGTCTACAAAAACGACGACGAGACCCTGGAGACGGCGCTACAGCGTAAATTCGACTATGCGGTGGAGAAGTGCGAGCTCCGACAGTCGACCCGGATGCTGGAAATCGGCCCCGGCTGGGGCGCCTTTGCCAGCTATGTGCTCCCCCGCGGCGTCAATTTCGTGGGCCTGACGATTTCCCAAGTGTCGCTGACGTTCATCACCGAAAAGCTCAGCGGTTACCGCGAGAACTTCAATATCCTGCTGCAGGATTTCCTGGAATACGACCCCAAGGAAAAGTTTGATTCCATCGTCATCATGGGCGTGATCGAACATTTGCCCGACTACGAGCGCGTGTTGAACAAGTTCGACCATTTGCTGAGGCCGGGCGGGCTGGTCTTCCTCGACGGCAGCGCTGCGCGTAAGAAGTACGAACTATCGACCTTCATGGTGCGCCACATATATCCCGGCAACCACTCGTTTCTGCTGCTCGACGACTTCGTCAACAAACTCGCCAAGACGCCCTTCGAGATGCTCGAAATCCTGAACGACCGGCACAGCTATTACCTGACCTTCAAGCAGTGGGCGGAGAACCTGGAGAGAAATAAAGACGCCATCATCCGCGAGTTCGGCGACTTCGAATACCGCAAGTTTCGTCTGTATCTGTGGGGTGCGACCTACGAGTTCCTTTCGCGCAATCTCGATTGCTACCGCATGGTGCTCTACAAGCCCAAATCGGCGGCTTAGTTACCGCTGGCGTATCGATCCTCGGTGCAAGAATGCGCCGGATGAAATTTGGCCTCGATACCGTTCAGAACTCGATACGATTCAGAAAAAGACTTGGCTACGTTACGAGACGGCTTGCCGACGGCTGGACCCGGGCTCGAGGTCCCTTTGAACATCCAGATCAACAAGCTTGGTTCAGTTTTTCACGCAGTCCGAGAGGGCCTGCTCGAAAAAAACGTCACTATGGTGCTGTTCATCACGTCATGAAACGCGGCGCGGTCAAAGCCTTCCGGATCGGACGCGATCTCAGGGATGCTCTTGCGGACGGCTTCAGGAAACGGGGCGATGAATGAGTAATGGTTTGCTTTTGGCACGACGATTTCCAGTGGATCGGGAAAGTCGTCGCGTTGCTTTAGGAGGCGAACCACACGGGAGACGTGGAACTCCGCCTTGAGCACATTTTCCACCTCCGGCCGGAAGAACAGCAGCTTCGCCGATGGCAGCGCCTTCAGAGTCGCATCGGAAAAGGGCGCGGCGCCGGGATCGGCGATCACAGCTGCACACAGCCTGGCGTCATGAAAACTTTGCTGCGGCCCTGCATACTCCATTGCCCGCGCCTTGCGTCCAGCCTCATCTAACAGTCCATCAATGTCGCAAAAAGGATCCTCTTCGGCGTGCCGCTCACAGTGGTCGAGGATTCGGGAGAACTCCGGCTCCGCGCCCAGGGCCGCGAGGACCGTATAGCCGCCGGCCGAAAAGCCGAAGGCAGCGATCTTCCTGGCGTCGATTCGGCTCGACCAGGCGTGCTCGGCCAGAAGCGCGTCGATGACGGCGGAGAGCTGACGCGGGCGGCCATCCAGGACGATGCGCCTTGTCGAGCCGATGTCGTTGCGGAAGTTGTTCCGGGGATGCAGCAGCGCAGCGGCGATGAAGCCCGCCTTGGCCAAAGCGATGGCGGTGTCCCGGTGCCCCAGGTCGGAGCCGCCCGAGCCGTGGGACAGGATCACCAGTCCGAATTGTCCAGCGGCGGGTTCAGCATTCCGGGTGCCCGGAAATTCAAACGGACCTAATCTGATGGTATGGACGCCCCCTTTTCGGCGTCGAGTGCGCCAGAATGGAGTTTGGTTTGAACTCCAGACAGAGGGAGCGTCCACGATGGGTATTACAACAATCGGTTTTGATCTGGCAAAGACGGTGTTCCAGGTTCACGGTGCTGATGGTGAGGGGCGAGCGGTACTACGGCGGAAGCTGCGCCGCGGGAAGGTGTTGGCGTTCTTCGCCGGATTGCCATCATGTCTTGTCGGCATGGAAGCCTGCGCCAGTGCGCACTACTGGGCGCGTGAGATACAAGCTCTGGGCCATGAGGGTCCGGCTGATCCCGCCTCAATACGTTCGCCCCTTCGTGAATCGACAGTCATACCAAGGCACCTCGCTACGTTACTAAAAATGAAAGACTTTTTGTCCCGGATCCGATGCCGACGGGAATGTTCCTTCCTCCAGAGCCAGAGCAACCGCCGCAGAACCGAGCGCATCGGCCGATATCACCCACGGCGCACCCTTGCAGGCCTGACGGGCGGGAACAACACCGCGCCGGATCAGCCGGTTCATTGTCCTGGCACTGACATTCAGTCTTGCCGCGGCCTCCGTCTGCGTCAATTCGTTACGCTCCTGCCGCTCTCCTTCGCGATAGACCGCTATGCCGCGGTTCGAACGGAGGGCGCGCACGCGCACTTCGGTCCAGGTGTTGCCCTTGCCGGTTCGCTTCCCAGCGCGGTTCAGGAACGCCGTGATGGCGCGATCCGGCATGAGCCGGGCCAGTTCCCGGATCATCTCGGCGGTGTCGGCGTCCGTTGCTATGCGCGTTTGCCCTCTCTTTCGCCTACGTACCGAGAGCTCGGTATGGTCACCGCCCTGCCAATGCAGGACGAGGTCGATCCGGTCGGCCGATACAGTCACGATGATCTCCACAAGTACCGCACGTAGAACATGCTTGCGCATTGGCGTCGTCACGTTCTCGTGGTTCCAGGCCCGCTCCAGATCTGCACCGAGGGCCAGATACGCCGCGCGCTCGCCCGATGTCAGCTCCTGATGTTGAAGTTGCGAACGAGCCGCGGCCAATTGACATTCCCGCTCCCCCACGAGCTCAAGGCGCTCTTCCCATGCCCGTGACAGGTTGCCGATGACATTGCGGTTGCGGGGATCGACCGCTTCGAACCGCGCCCGCGCCTGGTCCGCCTTGAACCGAGCGTCCTCGAGCGCGAGCTCCGCTAGCCGGGTGCGTTCGGACGCATCCTTTCCGCGGTCCTCGACCGCGTGGAGCGCAGCTTCCACTCCCAGAGGCTGGACCGCCCGGAGAACGGCGGCGGCGACGGCCTCGTCGACATCCCCCGCGCCGAAGGAAATGCAGGTCGTGCCCTCAATCTGCGCTCGCCTGCCCTGGCAGAGATAGCGGCCCACCCTGCTGTTCCCCGAGTGGGCGACTTGGAGCTTGTGGGTGCAGTGCCCGCATCGCAACAGGCCAGTTAGCAGCGCGCCACCGTTGCGCACCGCCCCCTTGAAAGTTGGTTCATTGGCTGCGATCAGGCCGAGGTTCCTTTCATATTCGTCCCAGTCGATATATCCCTCGTGGCTGTCGCTGATCAACACCTTCCAGTCCTCAGGATTACGTCGAGTCTCATGCACAACGCGCTTGCGTCCGTCGTCGATGACCGTGCGTCGACTCTTGCGCCCGTAGGCATAAGCTCCCGCGTAGATCGGGTTAGTCAGGATTTGGTGGACCGTGTTGTACACCGGCAGCTTCCAGGCAACCTGCCATCCGTGAACACCAGTGCAAAGGGACCGGAACGGAAGCTCGATGCCTTCATGGCGGAACCACAGGAACACTTGGCGAATGCTGCGCAACTCGGAGAATTTGCGGAACACATGACGGATAGCATCCCGCACCCGCTGGTCGGGGTCCATCGCGATCGCGTCACGGCCGGCCTTCACATATCCGGCCGGGAGGTTCAGGAACAATTCGCCACGCGCGGCCTTCTGCCGGCGGGCGTCGTGGGATCGCTGACGCAGGACCGAACCTTCCATCTCGCTGACGGAACCTTTCATACCAAGCAACAGCCGATCGTCCGGTAAGGCGGGACCGTAAATGCTGTTCCCATCTCCCAGGAGACAGCCGACCACGGCGCAGAATTCGAGAAGCGTATGCCACTCACGACCATTTCGGGCGAGACGTGAAGCATCGACCGACAGCACGATGCCAATCCTGCTTTCGCAGACCGCAGTCAGCAGTTTCTGGAAGCCTGGCCTCTCTACGCCGCCACCGCCCGAACGGCCAAGATCTTCGTCGATCGTCTCGACTGTGTGCCAGCCCAATTCCTTCGCTCGGGTCTGCAATGCGTACTGGAGGCGCTTGCTTTCGAGATTGTTGCGAACCTGGCCGGGCGTCGACTGTCGCACGTAGACGCAGGCCGCACGCGCCAGATGGCCGGCAGTGATTCTTGTTCCGTCACCCGTCATGGCTGGCTCCCACGATCGTGCGGCTGTTTGACGCCCCGGCCGCGGTTGCCATTGCCGCCGCCAGGGTCATCGAAAGAAGCGGGATCAACACCTCCCGTCGCTCGCCGGTCAGCAGGGCCGACGGGTGTTCCAGAGGAAACAGTTCTCCTTGAGGAGCCTTGCGAGGTCTTTGGTTCATCACGTTCTCCTGTGCGCGTTTCGTCGCGCGCAAGAAGAAGCGGTGCGATGAGATCCCGCAAATCGGAAAGCGCCCGCAGGGAGATCCTGGGGAGTTCGCGAACCTCGAGCAGGGCGGCATCCGGTCGGGTCATCCACTCAGGAAGATGCAACTGGGTTCGGTCCGGATGCCGAACAATCAGTATCGTCTGTCCACGTGCTCTTCGACGTCCAAGGCATGCCACGCGGCAACCCGACAGCGGATGGAAGCGGTAATGAACCGTCACCGCGTCATGAAAACGGGCAGTGTGTGACCCTTTTGGTCAAGACGAACAAGAACGACGCGGCGGATGCGGAAGCGATCTGCGAGGCGGTGACGCGTCCGACGATGCGCTTTGCGCCGGCGAAAAGCGCCGAGCAGCAATCGGTTTTGATGCTGCACCGGGCCCGTGAGCTGTTGGTCCGTCAACGCACGATGGTGATCAATGCGCTTCGCGGCCACTGTGCGGAGCTCGGACTGATCGTCGCTCAAGGGGCGTCGAAGGTGGAGGAACTGGTTGCCATCATCGAAGATCCCGGTGATGTGCGACTGCCCCCTCTGGCACGCGAGGCGCTTGGCTCTCTGGTTGAGCAGCTCCATTCCGCTCAGGCCCGGATCAAGCAGCTGGAGGCGACGCTTTTGGCTTGGCACCGATCCAACCAGGCGAGCCGCCGGCTTGCGACGATCCCCGGCGTCGGTGTCATCACCGCGACGGCGCTGGTCGCGACGATCGGAGATGGCGCGCAGTTTCGCTCGGGCCGGCAGCTCTCGGCCTGGCTCGGTCTCGTGCCCCGACAACACTCGAGTGGCGGCAAGGACAGGCTGGGGCGGATCTCGAAGCGCGGGGATGGCTATATCAGGCGCTTGCTCGTGCATGGTGCGCGAAGCGTGCTGCGCTGGCGCCGCGCCAAGCCGGGCACGGGGCCTGGCTGGACCGACCGGCTCCTGGCGCGGCGGCCGACAAACGTCGTGCTGGTCGCCATGGCCAATAAGACAGCCCGCGTCGCCTGGGCACTGCTCAGATACGAGCGTATCTACCGACCGACGCCCGCCTGACCAGCTGGAAAGCGGATACAAACTTGCGAGGGTAACGACGATTTGATGGCGAAACAGGGCTCCACCCGAGATCGGCCAAACCCGAGGCATTGTCAGAGCTTTGAGCTCGTTAGTCTGACTGGGCGCCGATCTCTCGGATTCCATCAGGGCCAGCGGTCAGTGTACCGCAGCGAAAAGGCCGGATACATGACTGCAAGCTCTACCGCCGTTTCAAATCGGTTTTCCCCTTGCAACACCGAGGGCGTCCATACATGACAACGCTATTCGACACCTTGGTTGGGTACCAAAGCGAATACTGCATTCGCCCGCCCATTGGGTCGGCCGTAGACAACCTGGAAAAGCCCACACCGAATTCATGCTCCGAAGCATTTGCATCTGTGCTGATGAGCACCACCATGGCCATTGCACACAGGCGGCACAGAAGCCGCAGCAAGGTCCGCTGAGCGCTGAAACTGGAACTGAGCATATCGTCTCCGCCGCGCGTCGAATTGGCCCTTGGCGTATCCCCACATTACGTTAACGCTGCTAGGCGTACTAAATCCACCACCTCTTGAATGATCGTGGGATGGGATCCAGCTTCTGGTTGCGGCCTGCGGTCTGTCGAACCGCAGTCTCCCGTTCACGGCTAGGGACGGGCCTAAGCCCTTGAGCCTCTGAACGCCCGTTCGTCACCCAAAACGGACATCAGCCGCGCATTCTAACCAACGCTGTAAACCGCGACCTCGGAAACCGTTTAGCGGTGCGAATTCGGCCCGTTCATCGGTTGCCGAGGCAACTCGCTTGGTGGGTCTGACCGACAATCGTCTTGTCCCCTACCAGGAGGGCACCTACTATGCGATCCGGACCGTTGGGCGTCGTTGTGACGGCCGAGCCGGACAAGCGCGCCGGATGTCGCGCTGGCAGCGGATGAGGCGATGCAGGATATCGATCAGATTCTGACGTGGCCGGCTGAGGATTACAGCCGGGTGCCCTATCGGGTGTTCACCGATCAGGACATCTTCGAGGCGGAGCAGGAGCGCATTTGGAAGGGCCCGGTGTGGAACTACCTCGCGCTCGAGGCGGAGATCGCCAAGCCGGGAGATTTTCTCGTCACCTATGTCGGCGACACGCCGGTGGTGGTGAACCGGGCCGAGGACGGCTCGATCCACGCCTGGGTCAACCGCTGCGCCCACCGTGGCACCATGGTGGTGCGCGAGCCCCGCGGCAACCGCACGTCCCACACCTGCGTCTACCATCACTGGTGCTATGACCTGAAGGGCAACCTGATCGGCGTGCCGTTTCAAAAGGGCTCGCAAGGCCAGGGCGGCATGCCGGCGAGCTTCCGCAAGGAGGAACACGGGCTTCAGACTTACAAGATCGCCATCCATGCGGGCGTGATCTTCGGCGCCACCCATCCCGACGTCGAACCCTTGGAGGATTACCTCGATGAGCCGGGGTGCAAGATGCTCGACCGGCTGTTCGGCAAGGACATCGAAATTCTCGGCTACATGCGCCAGCGCATGCCGGCCAACTGGAAGGTCTACTGGGAGAACCTCAACGATGGCTACCATGCCGGCCTGCTGCACCAGCTGGCGGTACAGTTCGGCATCAGCCGCCTCACCCAGGAGGGCGGTATGATCCTCGACAAGAAGCAGCGCCATACCATGAGTTACGCGCTCTCCGACAACGATGACGAGGAGGCGATCCGCGCCGGCGGCTACGATACGACGAGCCATTTCGACCAGCCGTTGACACTCGAGGACCCGTCCCTCGTCGGCTTCATCGACGAGTACGACGATCGTCACGTGCTCAGCATGCTGACGGTGTTCCCCAGCATCTTCTTCCAGCAAATGTCGAACACCCTGGCGACGCGCCAGATTCGGCCCAAGAGCCCGGACGAGTTCGAGCTCTACTGGACCTGCTTTGGCTACACCGACGATTCGCCCGAGTTGCGCAAGGCGCGCATACAGCAGCTCAACATCGCCGGACCGGCCGGCGTGGTCTCGATGGAGGACGGCGAGTCCGGGGTCCTGATCCAGCGCGCCATTCGCCGCCAGGGCGAGTTTCATTCCGTCGTCGAGATGGGCGGCGTCGGCGACGTCACTGATCAGCACAACCTGGTGACCGAGGTGCCGATTCACGGGTTCTGGCGGTTCTACTGCGAAATCATGGGGTTCAACCAGTCACGGGCGAGAAGCGCCGCCGAATGACCCGCACCCCCAACACGGGAGGAAAACCAATGAAATTAGGTGCAATCTTTTTAGGCGCATTGGTGGCCGCGTTCGCGCTGATTGCCGCGCCTGCGACCGCCGGGGATTCATGGAGCTACCCGGTTGTTTGCCGCGCCGATAACAGCGATCTGTGGTCGCAGCAGACCGCTTGCGGTGACTACGCTTCGCTCGATTCGACCGAAGTGACGAAAGAATGGAACCTCTGCGTCACCTATCCGCATGTGAAGGACCCGCTCTATCTGGCCTACACATACGGCGCGCGCGAGGAGGCCAAGCGCCTCGGCATCAAGCTCGTCTCGTTCGAGGCCGGCGGCTACGAGCACCTCGACAAGCAGATCTCTCAGGTTGAAGACTGCGTCGCACAGGGTGCCGACGCCGTGCTGATTATGGGTATTTCAACCCAGGGTCTGAACGCGGCGATCGCTCAAATCCGCGAGACGGGCGTGCTCGTCTATGACCTCGGCAACGGCCTGGAGACCGAGGTCGATGGCCGCACGGTTCTGACTTACAAAGAGGCCGGCGCCACGGCGGCCAGGTACATCGCGAAGAGGCATCCCAAGGGCTCCGGCAAGGTGAAGATTGTCTTGATTCCGGGCCCCGCCGGCGTGTCGTGGGCCGAGGCGCCTACGCAGGGCTTCAAGGAAGGCATGCAAGGTACCGAAATCGAGCTCGTCCAGGTCATGTACGGGGCCATGGATCGCGGGACGCAACTCAAGCTTGTTGAGGACGCCCTGCAAACCTATCCCGACCTCGATTACCTCGTGGGTGCCGGCCAGGCTGTCGAGGTGGCCGTACTTCTCGCGCGGGAACGCGGCATCGAGCTCGAGACGATGGCCCTTTTCCTCAGTCCGGGTGCGGAGACAGGCGTGCGCAAGGGCGACGTACTGGCCACACTCACCGACAGCCCGACGATGTTGATGCGGGTTGCGATCGATGGAGTGGTCCAGCTCCTCGAAGGCAAGAAAGACTACGTCGACGCCGTGCCCGGCTTCACGGTGCTGGACGAGCGTAATATCAATACCTACGACCGGACGACGGCGGTTGCGCCCGAGGGTTGGCGACCAATTTTTAACTACACCCCCGGCGAAGAGTAAGTCTGGTCCTAGTTGAACTTGCACAACCCGTACCGGCCAAGCCGGTACGGGTTGTGCTGCGCTACCCGTGACGGCATGCACCGGTCCTAAGGGGAGATCACGATACGCCCAAGGGTCCGACCGCATGTTCGCTCGGAGAGCGCCGCCTTGAAGTGCCTTCGACCATCGGTTTCATGCGAGGATGGCACAATGAAGAGCCCTGAGGCTTCTGGCGCTCGTATTGTCATATCGTGGGGCTTGGGCTCGAGGACCGTGGGTTGGGCGGCCGCGTAGGGATTCCGGGCTGCCGGGCGGGAATATGAACGGGTTTGGGCTGCGGCGTGACCGCGGCCAATGCCGGAACGATCACGTCGGCGCGTTGGGGCACCGCGAGGAGAAATCCGATGGATGACGATGCATTGATGCGGGCGGCCGAACACCTCTCCGCAGCGATGGCCCAACGCACACGACTGAAGGCGCTGCCTGAGGAATGCCGGCCCCAATCGCTCGGCGATGCCTACGCGGTGCAGGAGCGCTTCGCCCCAAGCTTTGGTGGCGAGCCGGTCGGATACAAGGTCGGTGCATCCAACCGCGGGCTGCAAGAAGGTCTCGGCATCGACGAGCCGTTCTGGGGTCGGCTCATGTCGGCGCGGGTTTTCGAAAGTCCGGCGAACATCGATTCGGCGACCGGCCTCGGGATCGCGGTCGAATCGGAATATGCCTTCCGGATGGGCGCTGACCTTCCGGCGGGCGCGGCGCCGTTCGACCGTGAGCAAGTGGCGGCCGCGGTCGGCGTACTCGTGCCCGCCATCGAGATCGTCGATACGCGGTTCGAGGACTTGTCCGCCGTGGGCGGGCTGCATGCCATCGCCGACAACGGGCTCGCGGGCCATTGGGTTCCGGGGGTGCCTGTCGAGGCGTGGCGGCAGGCCGATATCGTCGACCACGAGGTGGTAATCGAGATCAACGGCAAATCGGCGGTGACCGGCTCGGGGCGCAACGTCCTCGGCCATCCGCTGGAGTCCTTGCGCTGGCTGGCCAATCATTTGGCGGGCATCGGCCGCGGCCTCGAGGCGGGCGATTATGTGACGACGGGGAGCTGCACCAAGGGCGTTCCTGCCCAACCGGGCGACCAAGTGATCGCCAATTTCGGCCCGCTCGGCCAGGTTTCGGTGGCGTTCACGCCCGCCTAGCCGCGCAGCTGCGCTGCCGAGGCCCGCCGCCGACCGCAATCGGCTATGCGCCATCCCTCCCGGAAAGATTGACGAGCTTCCGCCCATGTCCCCATGCGAACATCGGGCGGGATTGCTAAAGTTGCCCGTGCGTTCAGCGCCCCGGTGAACGACTTCGTGCCCGCCAAGCTCGGGTCCGGGCGCGAAGGGGCGAAAGCGGGGTCCCAGCCTCGAGAGAACGCCGAGGACGGCGGTAGGACCGTGGAGAGAACATGACCGACACGCAGAGCCAGCCGGGGTCTGCCACCGCCGGCGCGGCGGGGGCGTTGGACGCCGTGATTGTCGGTGCGGGTCTAGCCGGTCTTTATATGCTGCACCGGCTGCGCGGCAGGGGTCTGTCGGCACGGATCTACGAGGCCGGCGGCGGGCTCGGCGGCACGTGGTACTGGAACCGGTATCCCGGCGCCCGCTGCGACGTGGAGAGCATGGAGTACTCCTACCAGTTCGACGAGAACCTGCAGCAGGAGTGGGAGTGGACAGAACGCTACGCCACCCAGCCCGAGATCCTGCGCTACATGAACCATGTCGCTGACCGCTTCGACCTTAGCCGCGACATCCAATTTAACGCCCGTGTGACAACGGCCGTGTTCGACGGAGCATCCGGGCGCTGGACGATCGAGACCAGCGACGGCGCTCAGGTATCGGCGGCCTTCTGCATCATGGCGACCGGCAGCCTGTCCGCCACCAACCTGCCCGACGTCAAGGGCATCGGCGATTTCCGCGGCGCCACCTACCACACGGGCCGCTGGCCGCACGCGGAGGTCGACTTCACCGGCCAGAAGGTCGGCATCATCGGCACCGGCTCCTCGGCGGTCCAGGTGATTCCGCTGATCGCCGAGCAGGCCGCGCACCCTCCATGTCTTCCAGCGCACGCCGAATTTCTCGGTGCCGGCCCATAACGCGCCGCTCGACCCGCAGAGGGTTTGCGAGATCAAAAAGAACTACGCCGAAATTCGCCGCCAGGCCAAACAAACGCCGGCCGGCCTCCTCACCCGCCCCAATGGGGCGAAGGTCAGCGAGGTGGGCCCGGAGGAGCGTCGACGGGTTTTTGAGGAACGCTGGGCCATCGGCGGTGTCGGTTTCATGGACGCTTTCGCCGATGTGCGGACCGACGAAGAGGCCAACGAAACCGCGGCTGAGTTCGTGCGCGACAAGATACGCGAGATCGTGCGCGATCCGGACGTCGCCGCGATTCTGTTGCCGCGAACCGTCATCTGCTGCAAGCGGTTGTGCGTCGATTCCAACTATTTCGCCGCGTTCAACCGGCCCAACGTGACGCTGGTTGATGTCTCCGGAACGCCGATCGAAGAGATCACGCCGACGGGCCTGCGCGTGAACGGCCGGGAGCACGAATTCGACGCCATCGTGTTTGCCACCGGATACGATGCCCTGACCGGGGCGCTCACGAGGACCGACATCCGCGGCCGGAACGGCCAGGCACTCTGCGATAAATGGGCCGAGGGCCCGCGCACCTATCTGGGCCTGGCGATGGCCGGCTTCCCCAACCTGTTCACCATCACCGGCCCGGGCAGCCCGTCGGTGCTGACCAACATGCCGCCCTCGATCGAGCACCACGTCGAGTGGATCAGCGACTGCATCGGCAGCATGCGGGAACAGGGCGTCTTACAGATCGAGCCGACGAGGGGCGCCGAGGACGAGTGGTTCGCGCACAACCGGAAAACCGCCGAGGGCCGCCTTCTCTCGAGGTGCGCCTCCTGGTACGTTGGCGCCAACGTACCCGGCAAGCCACGCGTTTACATGCCCTATTCCGGAGGCCAGCCGCACTACATGCGGGTCTGCGAGCAGGTGGCCGCCAAGGGCTATGAGGGCTTCACCTTGAGCTGAGCACGGCCGCCTCTTCGGCGCCACGATAGTGGTGGGAAACCGGGGAAGACCCGCAACCGGCTCGAAGACCCGAGCGGCGTCGAAGGTGTCAACAGGATTGGTGACGACGGGGTGGTCAACCTCCTGTCGGCCTTCCCCAATGCTAATTCCCGGTGTATCTCCGATGCGCTCACCAACCGCCAGGTCCGCCCATCATTGATCAAATTCTTGAGCCGTTTGAGCGCTGCCCGCCGCGCGTCTCCGGACCGCTAGCTCATGGCGAAGAACACCAGCTTGTTGCCGTCGAGGTCCCTGAAATAGCCGCCGTAGAAGCCGCCGGACCCGCGCGGGCCAGGCGGCCCCTCGTCCGCCGCCCCGAGCTCGAGCGCCTTGGCATGGAGGGCAACGACCGTTGCGTGACTGTCCACGGCGGGCCCGATCATGGTGCCGTTGCCCCGCGTTGCCGGGCTTCCGTCGAACGGCGTGATCACGGCGAGCGCCGCCTCCCCTGACGCGGCTTCCCACTGGATAAAATTTGCGGCGTCCGAGGTCCGTTTCGCGCCGATCTCCGAGAGAAGCGCATCGTAAAACGCCCCGGCGCGCTCCACATCGTTGGTGCCTACGGTAATGAATCCGATCATGCCGCTTTCCCTTCCATCATCCGCACGATGGGGAAATCTTACCCCGACGGATCGGCCGGAGCGACACCCCCTTCCCCGTCGCCCGACGGACCCCTACCCGGCAAGCTCCGCAGCGTTCACGACATAGTCCTCGGCCGCCCGTTTCCCCTCGCCCCGTCGGGAGAACACCGCGATCACGAGCGCGGCGCGATGCGTACGCCATCCGCTACCCGGTGCGAGAGGTGAAGGAGGATCTCCTCGCCTTCGCTCAGGCCCTCCATGATCTCGGCCTCGGTCTGGTTGCCGCCCCAGACCCGTTCAACATGATGATCTTGTCGAAGGCCCGCTGCTGATGGGGTGGACGTTTGAGCGCAAGCCAGGGCGCGCGGTTCTAATTCCTCTTTATTGGTTGTCTTCGCTAAACTCAGCTGCCTGGACGGGGGAGTGAATGGCCGTGGACGGTGTCATCCGGAGGCTCGCCGCGATCCTTGCCGCCGATGTTGCGGGCTACACGCGCCTGATGGAGGCGGACGAGAACGCGACCATTGCTGCCTGGAAGGCCGCTCGGACCGACGTGATCGATCCCAAGATCGCGGAAATTAGGGGCCGCATCGTCAAACACACGGGCGACGGGTTCCTGGCGGGATTCGGTTCCGTGACCGACGCGGTCAACTGCGCCATCGACATGCAGAAGCTGTTGGCGGCGCAGGCTGACAACACGCCAGAGGATCGGCGCATGCTGTTCCTCATGGGCATAAATAGCGGCGATATCGTCGAGGAACTGGATGACATCCACGGCGACGGGGTGAACATCGCAGCGCGCCTTGAAAGCCTGGCCGAGCCAGGCGGCATCTGCATTTCCGGCGGCGTCTACGAACAGGTGCGCAAAATCCTCGCTCTGAGCTTCGACGATCTGGGCGGCCAGAAGGTCAAAAACATCGCCGAACCGGTGCGGGCTTATAGGATGCGGAAGCCGGGCGAGGCGTCCGTCGATGCCCTGGCTCCTCCGAATTCTTCGGCGAAATGGCGGCTCCCGGCCCTTGCGGCGGCGGTCGTGGTTGTGATCGCCGGCGCCAGCCTTGCCTGGTGGCAGCCCTGGGCGCCCGATTTTGAACCGGTTTCGACGGACGAGATGACTTTCGCGCTGCCCGACAAGCCCTCGATTGCCGTGTTGCCGTTCGCCAACATGTCCGGCGACAAGGACCAGGAATATTTCGCCGACGGCATGACCGAGGACATCATCACCGATCTGTCCAAGATTTCCGGCCTGTTCGTCATCGCCCGCTCCTCGACGCGGCGCTACAAGGGCGAGGCGGCGGGCGCTGAGTGGAAGAGTATCGGGCTCAAGGTCGCTGCCGCGGAATCCGAATTTGCGCGCTTCCGGAATTTCATCGACGATCGTCGGGACAGGGACTAGTCAACCATGGCGCATGTGGAATTATCGGGTCGGTCGATCCTGCTTGCTGATGACGTGACCTACAGCCGTTCGGCGGTTCTCTGGTTGCTGATGGACTTCGGCAGCCCGAACGTTCTGCAGGCAGCCAATGGTAAGGAGGCGCTCCGCCACCTCCGGGACGGCGTCGATCTCATCATCTCCGATTTCAACATGCCGGAAATGCCCGGGCTCGAGTTGCTCAAGGCCGTGCGAACCGGGCAAAATGGCATCGAGCGCGCGACACCGTTCGCCATGCTGACCGCGCACTCCGACAAACACCTAGTTGATACCGCCCTTGCGCTCGACGTCAACGCGTTCTTGATCAAGCCGGTGTCCAAACAGACGTTGGCCGAGCGGCTGGACCAGATGCTCGGGCAAGGGCAATCCCGCGAATGGCTCAAGCCGGTGGCGATGTACGAGAAAGCGGAGGTCGAATCGGCGCTCGATCATGTCGCTGGGGCGCCCAAAGCGGAAAGCGAGGAGGACCCCGCACCAAGCGTTTTCCGTGGCCGTGCGAAGGCGCCGCTTCTGCGCGGCGTGACGCGGACGGCAACAGCGAGAGGCCGCAGCAAGAGCCCCCCCGTCGTCTCCGCGGCCTATCCCGACGAGCGCCGCTGTTCGGTCAACAAGATCCCCGCAAACGCTATCCTCTCGCGTGACATCTACACGCCGAACGGCCGCCTCTTCTTGGGGGCCGGGTCCACGCTGCGGCCGCGCATCATCTCGCTTCTCACCGACCTCGACCGGCTGCGCAGCCCGATCGAGAACATCTGGATCGCCGATGAGGAATAATGGGCGTCCGCTGAAGGACCCCTGCCCGGCAAGCTCCGCAGCGCTCACGACATAGTCCTCGGCCGCCCGTTTTCGCTCGCCCCGTCGGGAGAATACCGCGATCACGAGCGCGGCGCGATGCGTACGCCATCCGCTACCCGGTGCGAGGGGTGAAGGAGGATCTCCTCGCCTTCGCTCAGGCCTTCCATGATCTCGGCCTCGGTCTGGTGGCGCTGACACGCATCATTTTCGACCCGCCGCCGTTCCGAACGCTTTAATCGATGTTGAGCGCGGGCAGGCAAGTCGCGCCGCCGCCCCGCGGCTGCGACTGTCACGGAATTGTGTAGCAGCGGTGAATTCACATCGCGTCGGCGCTGCTTATCTCTCCTCGTAGATTCCGAACGCGACCCCGAAGCGGAAGGATCGGCCCGCGCCGGTCTGTTGCCGCCATCCGGAGGCACCGTCTTGAAGGAGACATTCGATGATGCAGGGCGAAAGGAAATGGCGAGCGAGCGGAGTGGCTTTCATCCTCATCCTGGCCGCGCTGGTGCTCGGCGCATGCCAGGTTCACTACACGCGCGTACCGTACCGCTATAGCGGGTCACAAGCCTATGACGGCCGCCAAAGCTACGTCCCCTATCAAGAGTCTCGATATCGCTCCGGGTATGACCGCCCGCGATATGTGTACAACTACGGCTATCGCTATCGCCGCGCTCACCGGCGCTATCGCCACTAGGAATACGCCGCGTTGAGGCCGTGGGCATCGCGCGTTGCCTCAGCCGCGCTAAATCACGACAGCGGCGAGCGCGGCCCAAGCTGGACCGTCGAGCTAACCGCCGGCAGCGGCCACCTCTTCGTAGACCTTCCTCACGGCGGGGCGCGCACCGACCCGCGCCGCCCACGCCTTGAGCGCGGCCGATGACTCGGGTTCGTCGAGCGCCACGACCTTGCTCATGCCCGGGTAAAGCTGAATGTCGGCCACCGAAAAGCTCCGCGCAAAATAATCGCGGCCATCCGCGAGCAGTTGGTCGAGAACCTCGAGTCGGCGAGCGAGCCGCTCGCTCATCCGCGCGATGAAGGCGGCATCCTGCTCATCTTCGGGCCGGAACAACTCACCGAACAGTCCCTCGCCGCCGATCGTCGGCGCGATATTGCAGCTCTCGTAATAGAGGAGCGTGGTCGCCAGGCCGCGGTCCGCCGCACTCTCCGGCAGCAAGGCGCCGTATTTTGTCGCCAAATGGAGAACGATCGCCGCCGATTCCCAAACGACGGCGTCGCCATCGACGAACACCGGCACCTTGTGCGCCGGGTTGAGGGCGAGGAACCGCTCCTCGCGCCGCTCGACGGGATTGTAGGGAACGATCTCCACGTCATCGGCAGCGCCCAGCTCGTTAGATGGCGATCAGCACCTTTTGGCAGTTGGGGGACCAGGGTTGATGGTAGAGCTTCATCGCAGCACCTCATGACAGGCCGATGTGATCGACGGTGGCCGTTCGATCGTGTACGTTTGGCTTGGATTTCACAAGTAGGCAGAACTTTCGTACTAACAATGAAAATTAGAGCGTGAAGGGCCGACAACCATGAGCGATGCCCCGAACGAGGCGACCTGCCGGGTTGAAGATGTCGTTCGCATGATCGGCGGTAAATGGAAGTTGCTCATTCTGCGCCAGCTGATATTCGGCGGAACGACCCGCTTCAACGAGCTCCAGCGCCGGATCGGGGGCATCACCCAGACCATGCTGACGAAACAGCTGCGCGAGCTCGAGGTCGACGGGCTCGTGGCACGCCGGATTTTCGCGGAGGTACCGCCCCGCGTCGAATATACGGCAACCAGCAAGGCCAAGGACCTCGATGCCTTCTTCGGCGCCATGCATGTTTGGGGCAACCGGCACCTGCCGTCCCGGGAGGAGGACGCCAAAGCCGAGCCCGAAAACGCGCCGCTAAGGCCCTAGCATCGGCGGGCTGGCGAAACAGCGACAAGGAATACGGCCTTGCTGGGGCGGAGCTTTCCGCATTAACGTCTGCCTAAGCACCTCCGCGGGGAAGACCTTCAAATGGCGTACGACCTCCTGATCAAGAACGGCACCGTGGTCGACGGCTCGGGATCGCCCGGGCGCCGCGCGGATGTCGCGCTCGCCGCGGGTAAGATCGCCGAGATCGGCAAGATCACCGACGGCGCGGACAAGGTGATCGACGCCGAGGGCCGCGTCGTCGCGCCCGGCTTCGTCGATCCGCATACCCATTACGATGCGCAGATCTGCTGGGACGGTGCGGTCACGCCATCGTCGTGGCACGGCGTCACCAGCGTCGTCATGGGCAACTGCGGGGTCGGCATCGCGCCCTGCCGGAAAAAAACACGCGAGATTGCGATGCGCGACCTGGTCAACGTCGAGGCCATTCCGTTCGACGTGCTGGAGCAGGGCATCACGTGGGAGTGGGAAACGTTCCCCGAGTTTATGGACGCCGCCGCCCGCCGGGGGCCGGCGGTCAACCTGGGCTTCCTCGCGCCACTCACGCCGTTTCGCCATTACGTGATGGGCGAGGCCTCGCTGGAGCGCGAAGCGACGCCCGAGGAGACGGCGGAGATCAAGACGCTGATGGCCGCCGCGATCGACGCCGGCGCACTCGGCTTTTCCACGACGATCCTGAACCAGCATGTCGGGTTCGAGGGGCGGCCGCTCGCTTGCCGCCGGGCAGGGCGCCATGAGTTGAAGGCCTGCGCCAACGTGCTGAAGGAGCGGGGCAAGGGCACGATCGAGATCGCCCTGACGCGAAAGATTTCCGTGCTCGACGACGAGGAATACGACCTGCTCGATTTCCTGCTGAGCGACAGCGGCCGGCCGGTGACGTTTCTTGTGGTCTTTGACCGTGACGATCTGCCCGATGCGGCGACTGACACATTGCGTAAGGCCGAACCCCTGTTGCGCCGTGGCGCGCGCCCCCAAACCCTGGCGAAGCCGCTCACGCGCGAGCTCAACATGCGCAATCCCTTTGCGTTCTCGGCGTTTCCGTCCTGGAACCGGCTTTTTGTCGACCAATCGAAAGAGGCCCAGGCGGCGGCCTATGCCGATCCTGCGTTTCGCAATGCCTTCCGTGAGGAGTTGAAGAGCCCGATCAATTTCGCGAATTGGGAACGCATCACCGTGCACGAGGTTCGCGCGCCCAGCTTGCAGGCGTTGGAGGGCCAGTCGATCGCCGACATCGCACGGCGGCAGGGCAAGGATAACGTCGATGCGTTTCTCGACCTCGTGCTCGATGATGATCTCGGCGTCGAGTTCACCATGTCCACGTTCAATTCGCGGGTCGATAAGATGAGCGAGCTCCTGAACCACCCCTCCGTCGTGATGGGGCTGGGCGACGGCGGCGCCCATGTCGATATGTTGAGCGATTGCGGTTACCCGACCTATGTGCTCGGCACCTGGGTGCGCGAACACCAGGTGATGCCGCTCGAGCGGGCCATTCAGCGCCTGACATCGGAGCCCGCGGAGCTGTTCGGCATCAAAGGCCGCGGCCGTTTGCAGCCCGGCTTCGCGGCGGACGTGGCGATCTTCGATCCGGCCACCGTCGGCTCGGCGCGGCGCGGCGAACGGCGCTACGACTTTCCCGGCGGCACCAAGCGCATGGTGATGCCCTCGCATGGCGTCGAATACACCATCGTCAACGGCGAGATCACTTACGCGGACGGCGCGCTGACGGGCGCCGCCGCCGGGGAGGTCCTGCGCTCCTGACTTCCGGGCCGGGCCGCGGTGCGGCCCGCGCGCGCGACCTCGATCATCGCCGGTATGACCTCACAATCGTCACAACTTCGCCGCGCGATCGTCGTCCTCATCGGGCTCATCCCGATTTACCTGGTCAGCAACTTCCACCGCGTCACCAACGCCGTGATCGCGCCCAACCTGATGAGCGAGCTCACCATTTCGTCGGAGGCGATGGGCGTTCTGACGGGTGTTTTCTTCGCCGCCTACGCGCTCACGCAGATCCCCATCGGGATGATGCTCGACCGCATCGGCACGCGGATCACCATCCCCGGCATGATGATCTTTGCGGCGGCGGGATCGCTCCTGTTTGCCGCGGCCGATGGGATGTTCGAACTCACCGGCGGCCGGATCCTGCTGGGCGTCGGATGTGCGGGCGTCCTCATGGGCGCCATGGTGCTGGCCACCCGCTGGTTCCCGCCGCGCTATTTCGCCACCGTGTTCGGTGTGTCGGCCGGGGTCGGCGTGTTTGGCAATTTCCTGGCGACGACACCGTTCTCCGTGGCCGTGGACGCCATCGGCTGGCGCGATTCGTTCGTCGCCATGGCGGCGATTACGGTGCTTGCGTCTGTCATCGGCTATCTCATCGTCCGCGACGCGCCGCCCGGCCATGCCTATCACGAGCGCGAGGTCGAAGGCATCGGCAAGGTCTTTCGCGGCGTGGGCGAGGTGCTGCTCAATCCCCGGCTTCCGGTGATGGTGCTCATCAGCTTCGTCGGTTACTCGAGCGTGCTGGCCGTGCTGGGCTTGTGGGGCGGGCCATATCTGCACGACGTGCATGGCCTTGGCGTCACGGACCGGGGCGATGTGTTGGCTGTCATGACCGTGACGCTGGCGACCGGGTACTTCGGCTTCGGGCCGCTCGATCGGGTCTTCGATACGCGCAAGGGCGTGGCGCTGGCGGGTGGCACCGCGGTGGTGATCGTGCTCGGGCTTCTCGCCGCTCTACCCCAACCGGCGCTGTGGTTGGTGACCGTGTTGTTCGCGCTGCTCGGCCTTTTCAACGGTTTCAGCGTCGTCGCTTTTGCCCATGGCCGGACCATCTTTCCCGACCGCCTGGTGGGGCGCGGGATGACCATGCTCGCGGCGGCGACGTTTCTCGGCATCGCGTTCATGCAGATGGTCACCGGGCCGATCGTCGGCGCCTTCCTGCAGCCCGATGGCTTGGTAGCGGCCACCGGCTACCGGTGGATGTTCGCCTTCGTTGCGGCCATTGTGGCGTTGGCCCTGGCCGTCTACAGCCGCACCGCCGACGCCAAGCCGAGCCGCGATGCGGAGGCCGGGGCATCGTGATCGGTCTCGGCCGCGCCGCCATCGCCTGTGTGGCACGCGGACTGGAAATTGCGCTAGGCTAGGACGAGTAGGGAGAGTTCCCGAGCGAGAAGCGACACCTCCTGCGATGTCAGAAAGCGCCACCACCAACGATTCTCAAATCGGTGCGATCGGGCTTGAACTCCTTGAGTTTCTGCCCGACCGAATCGTGCTCATCGACAGCGAGCGCAAGGTGTTGTTCACCAATAAGCCGGCGCGCGACATCTTCCCCGAGACCGCCATCGGGCGCGATCTGGCGTTGGTGTTGCGCCACCCCGGCACGCTCGATGCCGTCATGGCGGTCCTCGCCGACGGGCCCGAAGTGCGGGTCGAAATCGAGCTGCCGGTCCCGGTGCCGCGCAGCTTCGAGGCCCATGTCGCGGCCCTGCCGCCCAGCAACGTGACCGGGGCGGCCGCCATCCTCGTACTGCGGGATCTGACGCGCGTCAAAAGCGCGGAGCAGATGCGCGTCGATTTCGTCTCCAACGTCAGTCACGAACTGCGCTCGCCGCTGTCCTCGCTGATCGGCTTCATCGAGACGCTCAGGGAGGCGGCACGCGATGATGCCAGCGCACGGGAGCGCTTCCTCGACATCATGGACCGCGAGGCGCGGCGCATGACGCGGCTGGTGGAGGATCTGCTCTCGTTGTCGCATGTCGAGATCAACGAACACGTTCCGCCGAGCGACCGGGTCGATGTCGGCCAGATTCTGGACGAGGTGGCCAAGGTTCTGTTGCAGCAGGCAGAGGACCGGGGCGTGGCGATTGAACTCCGGCACCCCGATCATCTGCCCGAGGTGCTTGGCGATCGCGACGAGATAACGCAGGTCGTCCACAATCTCCTCGATAATGGGGTGAAGTACGGTGCGCCCGACAGCGCCGTTCGCGTCATTGCCGAGCAGGTCGAGCACATTCCCGATGTGGGCGGCTCGGGCATCGCGGTGGCCTTCGAAGACTCGGGCGAAGGCATCGCACCGGAGGACATCCCGCGACTGACCGAACGGTTTTACCGGATCGACAAGAGCCGTTCGCGCGAGCTCGGCGGCACCGGCCTCGGCCTCGCCATCGTCAAGCACATCATGAATCGCCATCGCGGGCGGCTGAAGATCGAGAGTACGGTGGGACAGGGCACTCGATTTACCGTCTTTTTTCCGTTGGCCGAAGGGGCCGAGGACGTCACGCCAACGTCTTGAATCGGCGGCTGCGTCGAGATCGAAGACGTGCGTTTAAGCCCTGGCCCGCACTACGGAATTGCGACACGTCCTCGCGCGATTCGTCCCATTGTCACAAAAGCGCAACAATAACCCCCTATGAGAGTCGCTACCGCCCCCTAATAGCTTGGGCGGCAGCGGACGGTCCGCTGCACGTCACAATGAACAGGAGGAGGGGCGCTCGCATGTCCAGAACACCGTTCGCATTGGCGGCCCTCATCGTATTCGCGTTGGTTTCCGAGGCCGCGGCGCGCGATCGGATTCGTATCGTCGGCTCTTCGACGGTCTTTCCCTTCGCGGCGACCGTTGCCGAGCGCTTCGGCCACACGACCGACTTCAAGACCCCGATCGTCGAGAGCACCGGCTCGGGGGGTGGGCTCAAGCTGTTTTGCGCCGGCCTCGGCTCCAGCCATCCCGACATCGCCAATGCCTCGCGCCGGATCAAGACATCGGAGGTTGAGCTGTGCGCGAAGAATGGCGTCGCCGACATCATCGAGGTCAAGATCGGCTACGACGGCATCGTGATGGCGAACGCGCTCAGGGCACGGGACATGAACCTCAGCCTGGGTGACATTTACCTGGCGCTCGCCAAGAACGTACCCATGGAGGATGGCACCACGGCGCCCAATCCCCACAAGACGTGGCAGGACGTGAACCCGGCCCTGCCAGCGGACAAGATCGAAGTCATGGGACCGCCGCCCACCTCAGGCACCCGAGATGCCTTCGTCGAGCTCGGCATGGAGGGCGGTTGCACGACTTTCGCCTGGGTCAAGGCTCTCAAGCAGCAGGACAAGAGCGCCTACTTTGCGCTCTGCCACGAGGTGCGCGAGGACGGCGCCTATATCGAGGTCGGCGAGAACGACAACCTGATCGTGCAGAAGCTCGACGCCAACCCCAACGCCCTCGGCATTTTCGGCTTCAGCTTTCTCGATCAAAATCTCGACAAGGTGAAGGGGAGCCGGGTCGAGTCCAACGAACCGAGTTTCGCGAACATCGCGTCGGGCGATTATCCCCTGTCGCGGCCGCTCTACTTCTATGTCAAGAAGGCGCATGACGGCGCGATCCCCGGGCTCGAGGCCTACATGGACGAGTTCACCCGTGAACGCACAGTGGGCCCGGACGGTTACCTGGTGGACAAAGGCCTGATCCCACTCCGCGACGACGAGCGCCACGAATGGCGGGAGCGGACCCGGGCGTTGACCAACCTTGTCATCTAATCCCGCATCGTCCGGCCACCCGGCGGGCCTCGCGCTCACTGGGCGCGGCCGGCGTGTTGTCACGGGCGAGCGGGTTGTCCTCATTCTCCTGATGGCCGCCTCTTCCGTGGCGGTCCTCACCACCATCGGCATCGTTTTCTCGCTCTTGTTCGAGGCCATCCGGTTCTTCCAGGCGGTCCCGTTTTTCGATTTTCTGTTCGGCCTGGACTGGTCGCCCCAAACCGCGCTCCGCAGCGATCAGGTGGGCGCCTCGGGGAGCTTCGGCGCGGTCCCGCTGCTCGCCGGCACGCTCCTCATCAGCGCCATCGCCATGGTAGTGGCGACCCCGGTCGGGCTCTTGGCCGCGATCTATTTGGCCGAGTACGCGAGCACCCGGGTGCGTATCATCGTGAAGCCGATGCTCGAAATCCTCGCCGGCATCCCGACCGTGGTTTACGGCTTCTTCGGCGCCCTGGTCGTGGCGCCCCTGCTGCGCGAGGGCGGCGGCATTATCGGCCTCGACGTCGCCTCGGAAAGCGCGCTGGCCGCCGGCGCCGTCATGGGCGTGATGATCATCCCCCTCATATCATCGCTGTCCGACGACATGATTGCCGCAGTGCCGGCCCGTTTGCGCGAGGGCTCCCTCGCCGTCGGGGCGACTCAGGCGGAAACCATCACGAAAGTGGTCGTGCCGGCGGCGCTCAATGGCATCGTCGCGAGCCTGCTGCTCGCCGGATCGCGCGCCATCGGCGAGACCATGATCGTTGTCATGGCCGCAGGACTCGCACCCAACCTCACCGCCAACCCGTTCGAGGCCGTCACCACCGTCACCGTGCAGATCGTCATGCTGCTCACCGGCGATCAGGAATTCGACAGTCCTAAGACGCTCGCCGCGTTTGCGCTCGGGCTCGTCCTCTTCGTGATCACGCTCGTCATGAACATCATCGCTCTCAGGGCGGTGAAGAAATACCGCTCGGCGTATGACTAGCCGGGACCAGCTTGTCGGCACGTCGCGCCGGTTGCGGCGGCGCCACTGGGCCGCCTGGCGGTTCAAGGTCTATTGCTGGATGGCGCTCGGTGTCGCGGTCGGGTTTCTGGGCTGGTTTTTTATATCGATCGTGAGCACCGGCGCGCCGGCACTCACACAGTCGATGATGGCGGTGGAGATCTATTTCGATCCGGACTTCATCGACCCCGGCGCAACCGGCGATCGAACGACGCTCATCCGCGCCGATTATCAGGCATTGGTGAAGGCCGCCCTCGGCAAGCGATTCCCCGACGTCGAGGATCGCCGCGCCCGCCGCGAGCTTTACCGGCTGGTGAGCGTGGGTGCGGATTTCTTGCTCCGCGACCGCGTGGTGGATGATCCCAGCCTCATCGGCCGCCGGCAGACCGTATGGGTGCCGATGGCCGATGCGGTCAACCTGTTCATCAAGGATACTTCCCGCGCCGATCTCAAGCCCGGGCAACGGCGCCTCAGCGACCGGCAGTTGGCGTGGCTCGCCGCGCTCGCGGACGACGGCGTTCTTGAGACCCGGTTCGCCTGGGGTTTCTTCACCGGCGGGGATTCCCGCGAGCCGGAACTCGCCGGCATTCTCGCGGCCTTGGTCGGTTCGTTCTTCAGCCTGTTGGTGTGCCTGCTCCTGTCATTCCCCATCGGCGTCCTGGCGGCCGTGTATCTGCAGGAGTTCGCATCTCGTAGCTGGTGGGCCGATATCGTCGAGATCAACATCAACAATCTGGCCGCCGTGCCCTCGATCGTGTTCGGGCTACTTGGCCTCGCGGTTTTCCTCAACGTCTTCGAGTTGCCCCGTTCGGCGCCGCTCGTCGGCGGCATGGTGCTGGCGCTCATGACCCTACCGACGGTCATCATCGCCTCGCGGGCGGCGTTGGCAGCGGTGCCCCTTTCGATCCGGGAGGCCGCTCTGGCGGTCGGGGCGAGCCAAGTGCAGGCAACATTCCATCATGTTGTGCCGCTGGCTCTGCCGGGCATGCTGACCGGCACCATCATCGGCATGGCGCGTGCACTCGGCGAAACCGCGCCCCTCCTGATGATCGGCATGGTGGCGTTCATCGCCGATACGCCGCGGAGCATTCTCGATCCCGCGACCGCGCTGCCGGTCCAGGTATTCTTGTGGGCCGATAGTCCGGAACGCGGGTTCGCGGAAAAGACCGCCCTCGCCATCATGGTTCTCCTGTTTTTCCTCGTGTGCATGAACCTCGCCGCCGTGATCGTGCGAAAGAAATACGAGCGCCGCTGGTAAAAGGGAGGTAGGAATGACCACCATCGTGACGGACCATCCAGCCGCAGTAGCCCCGATGGCCGAGCGCATCGTGACCGGCAACCTGGCTGCAGAGCACCGAACCAAGCCCGCCGCGCCCAGTGACGAGGCGGTGATCAGCGCGCGTGGCGTCAATGTCTTTTACGGCGACATCCAAGCGCTCAAGGATGTCGCGATCGATCTGCCGCGCAACTGCGTCAGCGCGCTCATCGGACCTTCGGGCTGCGGCAAATCAACCTTCCTGCGCTGCCTCAACCGGATGAACGACGTGATCGACAGCTGCCGCGTGTCCGGGCGAATCACACTCGATGGAGAGGATATTTACGCGCCCGGCGTTGACGTGGTTGCGCTTCGCGCACGTATCGGCATGGTGTTTCAGCGGCCCAACCCTTTCCCCAAATCGGTCTATGACAATGTGGCCTACGGGCCACGCATCCACGGCCTGGCCGCGAATCGCGCCGAACTCAATGAGATGGTCGCAACCAGCCTCAAGCGCGTCGGGCTGTGGGACGAAATCCACGATCGGCTGGATGAGGCGGGCACCAACCTGTCGGGCGGCCAACAGCAGCGCCTGTGCATTGCCCGCGCGATCGCGGTCGAGCCGGAGGTCGTTCTCATGGACGAGCCGTGCTCGGCGCTCGATCCCATCGCCACGGCGCGGATCGAAGAGCTGATTGACGAGTTACGCTCGAATTACACCATCGTTATCGTCACCCATTCGATGCAGCAGGCGGCACGGGTGTCCCAGAGGACGGGCTTTTTCCACCTCGGCGAGTTGGTCGAGGCCGGCGATACGGAGGATATTTTCACCGCCCCCCGAGACGAACGGACCCAGGCCTACATCACCGGCCGGATCGGCTAGCGAGACCTCGAGGAATCCGGAGAACGATCATGGAATCCGAACACATCGTAAAGTCCTACGACGAGGATCTCGGCCGCATCGACAACATGATCGCCGAGATGGGCGGGCTGGTCGAGGCGCAGCTCTCGGATGCCATTGCGGCCATGGTGCGCCGCGATACCGAGATGGCCGAGCGCGTGATCGCCGGCGACAAACGCATCGATCAGATGGAGGCGGACGCCGATGCCTTCGCCGTGAAGCTGCTCGCGCTGCGTCAACCGATGGCCGAGGACCTCCGCGCCGTCATCACCGCGCTGAAGATCTCCAACATCCTGGAGCGCATCGGGGATTACGCCAAGAACATCGCTACTCGAACGATCCCATTGGGTCGCACACCGGCGATTGGCGGCACGGTGGGCACGATCGCGCGCATGGCGCGACTCGCTCAGGGCATGATCAACGACGTGCTCGACGCCTACGTTGCGCGGGATACAAGAAAGGCCGCCGATGTCCGGGCGCGCGACCAGGAGGTCGATCAGCTTCATACCAGCCTGTTTCGCGAACTCCTGACCTACATGATGGAGGACCCGCGCAACATCACCGCCTGCACGCACCTGCTCTTCGTCGCCAAAAACATCGAGCGCATCGGCGACCACGCGACGGGCATCGCCGAACAGGTCCAGTTCCTGGTCGAGGGCAAGCTGCCCGAGGACGACCGCCCGAAGAGCGACGACGCGAGCATCACGGTGGTGGGACCCGGGGAGGCCAAGCCCTAAGCGATGAACGCGGAATCGCCCCTCGTCCTCATCGTCGAGGACGAACAGCCCCAGGTCGAAGTGTTGCGCTACAACCTCGAGAGCGAAGGTTTTCGCACGGCCGTCGCCAACGACGGCGAGGAGGCTCTGCTGCTCGTTGACGAGCAGACGCCCGATCTCATCATCCTCGATTGGATGCTGCCCAAGCTCTCGGGCATCGATGTCTGCCGTTCCTTGCGCCGGCGGCGCGAGACCAAGAGCGTGCCCATCATCATGCTCACCGCGCGCGGCGAGGAGGGCGACAGCGTCCGGGGTTTGGAAAGCGGCACCGACGACTACGTCGTCAAACCGTTTTCGCCCAAGGAGATCATCGCCCGCGTGCGCGCCGCTCTGCGCCGCAGCGCCCCAACGCTCTCGGAGGAACGCCTGGAATACGAGGGCATCGTCATGGATTTGGCGAAGCATCGCGTTTCGCATCACGGCAAAGCTGTGCATTTGGGCCCCACCGAGTATCGCCTGCTGCGTGCCTTGATGGAGCGCCCCACCCGTGTCTTTTCGCGCAGCCAGCTCATCGACAAGGTGTGGGGCCACGATGTGCTCATCGAACCGCGAACCGTCGACGTCTGCGTTCGTCGTGTGCGCAGGGCACTGGGCGAGGATACCGCGCGGGGTCCGATCAGGACGGTGCGCGGTGTTGGTTACGCGCTCGAATTCGGAGACCACTAAGGCGCCGGTCAGCACATCGAGCTAGGCGCCATCGGCCCGACGCGCGCCGCGCCGCGCCTTTATCACGCGAAAATGATGAAACGCCCGGTTGCCGCCGCCGCCGGAAATCACGATGTTGTCGTCATGATTGATCCCGGCCACGCTCGTCCTGTACGAGCCGGATCCCGGCCACCTGGGCGGCGGGGATCGGCTTCGTGGCTCGTTGCGGTGATCGTCCTGGCGGGCTCGCTCGGCACCGCGCAACTTGCCAGCGCGGCCCCGCAGGCCGATCTGTGGGCACGCTGGACGGCGCATGATCCTGCCGCCACAACGACAATCGATCACCGCCCTTGGAGCCACTTTCTCGCCAAGTACGTCGTTGACAGCAGAGCGGGCATCCATCGGGTCAGGTACGGTGGCGTGAGCGGCGAGGCGCAATCCGCACTTACGGCCTACATCCGCGACCTCACCGCGCTGCCGATCAGCCGTTACAACCGAGCCGAGCAGTTGGCCTACTGGATCAATCTCTACAACGCCTTCACCGTGAAGCTCATTCTCGATTACTACCCGGTGGACACGATTCGCGACATCGACATCTCGCCGGGGTTGTTCAGCGACGGCCCCTGGGGCCGCGCGCTGATTGAGGTTGAGGGAGAAGCGCTGTCGCTCGATGACATCGAGCATCGGATCCTGCGCCCGATCTGGCGCGACGCCCGCATTCACTACGCCGTCAGCTGCGCTCCGATCGGCTGCCCCAATCTGCAACGCACCGCATTCACGGACACCAACGCGGACGAGCTGATGGCCGCCGCCGCGCACGCCTATATCAACCATTCCCGCGGCGTGCGGATCGATGGCGGCCGGCTGATTGTTTCCAAGATCTACAGCTGGTTCAGGGAGGATTTCGGCGCCACCGATGCCGCCGTCGTGGCCCACCCTCCAGGAGTTCGCCGCACCCGATCTCCGGGCGCGGCTTGACGGCATCACGCGAATCGACGGCTACGCCTACGACTGGAGGCTGAATGATGCAGCCGTCGTGCGCGTCAAAGTGCAAGGTCGGCGCTGACGGCCGGCTCGTCAGCAGCGCGCACGCGCGCAGCCTGCGCCCGGGCGGGATGCGGCCATCATAGTGATACGGGGGGGGCCGGAGTGCCATGCCACACTTTTGGCCTCGCCACCCCAATGAAACCTTGAGCTTTTTCAGAGATTGAACTATTCACGTAACGAATATTTCATCTTTTGTTTGTATCGGGTATGAAACGTTCGCGTATCCTTGCAGATCCATTGATGATGTCCCTTCAATTCTGTGAAGCTGTCGTGTCGAGTTCATGACCCCTGAAGAATTCGTCGACATCCTTAAGAGTCACGACCGGTTCATTCGCGGCGCACCGGACGGCCAGCGCGCCGATCTGAGCTTCGCCGATCTGTCGAACCTGCGCTTGCCGAACATCAACCTGCGCCAGGCCGTTTTGACCGGCGTGAACCTGACCCACACGGTGTTGACCAAATCGAATAGCGGCTCGGCCGAACTCCTGTGCGCGATCATGCCTAACACCGAATCGGAGAGCTCCAACTTCGCCAATGCCGACCTGCGGGGTGTCCTGATGCACGGCGCGCGACTGAGCGGCGCCAACTTCCGCAAAGCCAACCTCGGGCGAGGCGCGCTCGACGAGGCGAAAAAGAACCTTCGCCGGAGCGATCTCTCGAACGCGAACCTCGATGATACGACGTTCGAAAAGGCAATCCTCGAGGACGCCGACCTCAACGGCGCATCGATGAAGCGCGCGAATTTGAGAAAGGCCGAGGCGACCGGCGCCAATCTCTTGGGCGCCAATCTGTCCGGTGCTAACCTCGCAAGCGCTCAGTTCCAAGACGCCAATTTTTCCGGTGCGGCCCTGGCCGGCACCAATCTCGCGGCGACGGGTTTTCAAGTTGCTGTGTTCAAAGGCGTCGATTTTCGGGATGTCGACACAGCGGCGACCGACCTCAGCGGCGCCATCATGGGCCCCAACCTGCAGAGCCTGGCGGCAGATATTCAGGAAATCCTGAATCAGCATGCGTTGTGGGCTAACACGAACGGTGCCCAAGGGGAGCGTGCCAACCTGGCGCGGCAGGATCTGACCGCCATCAATCCCCTGGGGGCCAACCTGTCCGGCGCGGACCTCAGCGGCGCCATTCTCGTGGATGCGATTCTGACCGGCTGTGAGCTGCTACTCGCCGATCTCTCGGGCGCCAACCTCAAGGGCGCGCACTTAGCCAAAAGCGATTTACGGGGCGCCAATCTTCAAAACGCGGTGCTCGAGATCGCCCGGCTGCGCCACGCCGACCTGAGCCAGGCGCCAATCGTGGATGAACGAGGCGAAGCGACCGGCCGGGTGCATCCATCGAACCTGTCCGGCGCGAATCTCAGTGGTGCGGACCTGAGCGATGCCGATCTCCGGGGCGCAACTCTGACGCGTGCCGATCTGACCAACGCCAACGCCACCCGCGCCAATTTTGACGGCGCAATTCTCGCGGACACGGTGCTCGACAACACCATCCTCACCGACGCCAACATCGAAACCGAGACTTAGGCGCCGTCCGTCCGACGGCCGGGCCCCGCCTTGTCCTGGGAATCGAGGACGCCGGGATAGGTCTTACGCTCCCCACAGCTCCCGCTCGGGCGGGTAGACCACACTCTCGTCGTAGCGCAACCCGGGGCGGCGATCCCGCGCCAGCAGGAGCGGGCCGTCGAGATCGACATACTCCGCTCCCTGCGCGACCAGGAGGGCCGGCGCCATGCCGAGCGAAGTGCCCACCATGCAGCCGACCATGATGCGGTGGCCGGCAGCGCGCGCATCCCGCGCCAGTGCCAGCGCCTCGGTAAGGCCGCCGGTCTTGTCGAGCTTGATGTTGACGGCATCGTAGCGACCTGCCAGCGCCGGCAGGCTCTCCCGATCGTGGCAGGATTCATCGGCGCACACCGGCACCGGCCGTTCGAGCTCGGCAAGTGGCGCGTCCTCGCCCGCGGGCAGAGGCTGCTCGATCAGCTCGACGCCGAGATCCTGGAGGGCCGGTGCGAGTTCAACCAAGAGTTCAGGCGTCCAGGCCTCATTGGCGTCGATGATCAACCTCGCCTCCGGCGCGGCCTTGCGCACCGCTCGCACCCGCGCCAGATCGCCAGGCCCGGTAAGCTTCAGTTTGAGCACCGGCCACTCGGCACGCTCCGCCGCGGCCTTCGCCATGCTCTCCGCTTTGCCGAGGCTGATCGTATAGGACGTCACGACGGGACTGGGCCGTGACAATCCGGCGAGGCTCCAGACCGGCTCGTCTTGTCGTTTCGCCTCGAGATCCCAAAAGGCGCAGTCGAGGGCGTTGCGGGCGGCGCCCGGCGACAAGGCCTTTTGCAGCGCCTCCCGATCCAGACCCTCGGCGACCGCAGGCACCAGCCCCTCGATGGCGTCGAGGACGCCGTCGATCGTCTCACCGTAGCGCGGATAGGGGACGCATTCGCCGCGCCCGGCATGGCGGCCGTCGTTCAATACGGCGATGACGACCTCGGCTTCGGTCTTGGCGCCGCGCGAGATTCTGAACTGGCCCGCGATCGGCCAGGATTGGCGGTGTGCGGTCAGACGAATCATGGCGGAGCCACGCGCCCGGCCCGGCTATATCAGGTTATCGACGATCGGAGCAACGCCGTCGCGCACCGGGTCCACACACGGCAGACCAAGTTGATCGGCCGTGTCACCGAGCAGCCGGCGGTACTCGTCCTCGGTCGCAAGACCGGAGGTATTGATGGCCACGCCAACGCAACGCGCCGCCGGATTGGTCAGCCGCGCCGCCTCGACATGGCCCTCCATGCACTGCCGCAGGCCGGGCAGCTCTTGATGCGGCAGCCCGCGCATGTGGGTTCGCGTGGGCTCATGGCACAACACCAGCGCATCGGCCTGTGCGCCATGCAGCAGACCCATCGTGACGCCGGCATAGGAGGGGTGATAGAGCGAGCCCTGGCCCTCGACGAGATCCCAGTGATCTTCGTCGTTGGCCGGCGCCAGCTCCTCCACCGCGCCGGAGACGAAATCCGACACCACGGCGTCGATGGCGACGCCGTCCCTGGCGATCAGGATGCCGGTCTGGCCGGTGGCGCGAAAATCAGCTTTCACACCTCGCTCTTTGAGTTCCAGTTCGATGGAAAGGGCGGTGTACATCTTGCCCACGGACACATCGGTGCCCACCGTCAACAGGCGTCGGCCCGACCGCTTCTCGCCGGTGCCTACCGAAAACGTCCGATCCGTGTGGCGAACGTCGAAGAGTTGCCGGCCGCCCCGCTCTGCCGCAGCCACCACCTCGGGCATGTCGACGAGCCGCTTGTGCAGGCCATTGGCGATGTCGAGGCCCCCATCGAGAGCTTGGCAGAGGCACGCGATCCAAGTATCGGGAATGACGCCGCCACGGTTGGCGACGCCGAGGACCATGGTCTTGCACCCGGCGGCGATGGCGTCCTCAAGCGCCATCTCGGGCAGTGACAACGTCGTCTGGCAACCTTCGAGGCTGATTTGCCCAAGGCACCAGTCGGACCGCCAATGCACGACGCCCCGCGCCGTCTTGGCGGCGAGATCATCGTGCGCGTTACCGAGAAACATCAAGTAAGGGTGTTCGATCTTCACCGCGTCCACCTCCCCGGTACCTTGTCGTTCTTATTGGCCTTGCGGCTTTGTGGCCGTGCGGCCTTGCCGCCTTCTCGGAACCCGTATAGCCGCCATGCGGTGCGCCGGGCAATCCCCTAAGCCATAGCGGGAAGATGCCATGGTGGCGCCGAGAGGCTACGTGATCACGCCCCAGTCGTGACGCTGGGCCAGCCGGATGCAAGCCTCGACAGGTGGCGAATAGCGCCGGCCCGCCACCGTCACCAGGTTGATCTCTCGCATGAGCTCGGGCTCGACCACAATGCGCGTTGAAATGCCCGGCATCGCAGGTAGGAATTCAGGCATGATCGAGCAGCCGAGGCCGGCGAGAATCATCGCCTGGATCCAGTCCTCGCGTTCGCTGCGATACCTCACCTTCACCTCACACGGCAGAGGATCGCCGAGGATGGCGAAGTGGTCGGGATATTCGCAGTTCACCCGCTGCAGATAGTCTTCCTGGTCAAGCTCGCTCAGCGCCACGGTGTTCATCGTCTCGAAGCGGTGGCCTTTGTAAAAGGCGATGACGTAGCGCTCGCTGTAGAGGGGCTGGGCGCGCAGTTGGTCCGGGAGCTCCGGCATGCCGAGCAGTGCGATATCGAGCCCGCCCGCCGTCATTTCTTCCACGAGCTCGCGGCCCGATGCCTCGCGCAGCGAAAGCTCGATCGTGGGGACCTCCCGTTTCAGGTGCTCGAAGAACGAGACAAGTCGCGCCGGGCCAATCGTGCACATGACGCCGAGCTTGAGCGGCGCCAACTCCAGCTGCTTGAAGCCCTGGGCCTCGTCGCGCGCTGTTTCAGCGGCGTAATAAATACGCTCAAGATGAGGCAACATGATGCGTCCGAGATCGGTGAGATGGGTGCGTTGGCGTTCGCGGCGAAACAGCGGGCCGCCCAACTCGGCCTCGAGTTTCTTGATCGCCTTGGTGAGCGAGGGCTGCGAGACGTTGCAGCGCTCGGCGGCGCGCGTGAAGTTCTTTTCCTCGTTCACGGCGAGGAAATAGCGCACTTGATGCATTTCCATGAGGCCACCTCCCGGGCCCGATCATGCCCAACGGGTATGGAACAGGCGCCGATTTCCCTTGATCGGGGCAGATCTGCCCTACCTCCTCCCATGATTATAACCGGAAGCTATCGAATCGATAGATCAACGATATTTCAACGCGGCGGCGGCAATTCCCATCTCCCAGGCCTAGACCAACCAACCTATGGGAGCTGAAGATGATCAACGCCAAAATGACTTCGTTCGCCGTTGCCGCCGCTCTGGCCAGCGCTCTTTCGCTCGCCGCAGCGATGACCTCCACGGACGCGCTCGCCGCTTCCGGCGTCAAGTGCTACGGCATCGCCAAAGCGGGTGAGAACGGCTGCGCCAACAAGGCTGGCACCCACTCTTGCGCCGGCCATTCGACCGTCGACTATGACGGCGGCGAGTGGAAGGTGACGGTTACGGCCGATACGTGCGTTGCCGAGGACGGCGAGCTCGAGCCCTTCGACGGTATCAACCCGGCGAAGGCGTAGTCGGGCGAGCATTCGCCAAAGGACCGGGCTCGTGACTCCTCCCCAGCGCAACGAGGCGAGCCTCTACATCCGTGATCCGATCCCTGCCCGCGCGGGGATCGGGTTGCGGCACGTCCATCTCCCCGATTTTCTTACCTGCCCGCCGGCCATCCCGTGGCTCGAGATCCACAGTGAGAACTACCTCATCCCCGGCGGGCCCCGGCTTCACGCTCTCGAGGCGATTCGCCGCGATTACCCGTTGAGCTGTCATAGCGTCGGGCTGTCGCTTGGCTCCGCCGAGGAGCTTGACGAGAACCACTTGCAGCGCCTCAAGGTCTTCTACGACCGGTTCCAACCCGACCTCATCTCCGAACACGTATCGTGGTGCGTGACGGGCGGCATCTATCTCAACGATCTCCTGCCGCTGCCCTACACCGACGAGGCGCTCGACGTTATCTGCCGCAACGTCAACCGGGCGCAATCCCACTTCAGCCGGCGCATTCTGGTGGAGAACCCGTAGTCCTACGTGACGTTCGCCCACTCGACCATGCCTGAATGGGAGTTCATGGCCGAGATCACGCGGCGGACAGGCGCCGGCCTCCTGCTCGACGTCAACAACATCCATGTCAGCGCGACCAATCATGGCTTAGATCCGCACGAGTATCTCACCGCGATTCCGACGGCCGCCGTTGAGGAGATCCATCTGGCGGGCCATGCCGCGCGTGATATCGACGGCGAGGTCATCCTCATCGACGATCACGGCTCGGCCGTCGACGATGCCGTCTGGCGCCTCTACGAGTTTGCCCTCACGCGCCTCGGACCGATCCCGACGCTGGTCGAATGGGACACCGACATCCCGTCTCTCGCCGTTCTGCGCGCGGAAGCGGATCGGGCGGAGGTCCACTTGGGCGGGGCCCGCCGCCGCGACGAGGCGCGCCATGCTGCGTGATCTTCAGGACGCATTCCGGCGGAGCGTGCTGGAGGCCGCAGATGACGACATCCAGCCATCCCTGATGCCGGGCGGTATTGCCGTCGACAAGCGTCTCGGCATCCATCGCGCCAATACCTTCGCATCGCTGGTCTCGGTCCTCGAGGCGGCCTATCCCGTCGTCCACCGTGTCGTGGGCGAGGACAACTTCCGTGTCGCCGGCGGTGCGTATGTGAAAGCCCATCCGCCCGCAGCTCCCCGTCTGTCGGGCTACGGCGATCGGTTCGGCGCGTTTTTGGCGAATTTCAAGCCGGCGCGAGCGATCGCGTTCCTGTCTGACCTGGCCCGGCTCGAATGGGCGCGGAACGAAGCCTTCTTCGCCGCCGATGCCGAGCCGTTGACGGCGGCTGATCTGCAAGCCCTGCCGCAGGAGCGTTACCCGGCACTGAGGCTGACCATCCACCCCGCGGCGGCACTGATCGCCTCGCAATTTCCCGTTCACGGGATATGGACCCGGTATCAAGCGGATGGGAATGCGGGCGAGACCAACGAATCGCCGCCTATCGGCCAACATGTTCTGGTCAACCGCCCCAACTCGGTTGTGGAGAGCGCCGCGCTGACGCGCGGAGAGTTCACTTTCCTCCTTGCCTTCCAGGCCGGCGCCAACCTTGCGGAAGCGGCCAATGCCGCGCTTCAGAGCGATCCGCGCTTCGATCTCCAACCCGCCCTCTTCACCCACCTCACGCGCGGCACGTTCAGCGCGTTCGACGACAAAAAGGAGAATTCACCATGACCGTCTCGCACATCTCGACCAATCAGCCGACCACGTGGTCGGCGTACGCGGAACCGGCCAAGGCCGTCACCGACGCGCTAAGCAGCTATCTCACGCCGGTCCTCGACCTCGGCCTCCGGATTTGAATGGCGCATGTCTTCTTCACGTCGGGGCTGCAAAAGATCGGCGACTGGGGAAGCACGGTATTCCTGTTCGACTTCGAGTATCAGGTGCCATTGCTGCCGCCGGAGGTCGCGGCGTTCCTGGCGACGAGCTTCGAGCTCGTGATGCCCGTTCTCCTCGTCATCGGCTTGATGACGCGCTTCGCGGCCGTTCCGCTCCTCGGCATGGCGCTGGTGATCCAGTTCGTGCTCGGGGCCACCAACCCGGCCTACGACCACCTCGCGCACTTCTACTGGATGATTCTGCTCGTGACGATCGTCCTGCGCGGGCCGGGGCGGATCTCCATAGATCACTATCTTGCGCGGCGGTTCGCGCGACGCGCCGGCTAGTTGGCCGCAGCGCATTGAGAGCGGAGGAGCGGAAATGAGGTCTGGAAACAAGGGAATCAGGATTATTTGGGCGGTGCTCTTGGCGGTATCCCTCGGGGCATGCGCCAACTTCGAAGGCCGCCCGAAGCAGACGTTGGGTACGCTCTTGGGCGGCGGGCTCGGTGCGCTCGCCGGCTCCCAGTTCGGTAGCGGTCGCGGGCAGCTCGCGGCCGTCGCCATCGGGACGCTGGGGGGAGCCTTCCTCGGCAATCAGATTGGGAAGTCCCTCGACCTCGCCGACCAGGTCTTCATGCGCCAAACCTCCGAGCGGGCGCTCGAACGAAACCCGACGGGAATCGCCTCCGCTTGGCGCAACCCCGACACGGGCCATGCCGGAACCGTGACCCCGACCCGCACATTCCAAACGGCGAGGGGCGCTCCGTGCCGCGAGTTTCAGCAAACGGTGACCATCGGGGGCAGGACCGAGACCGCCTACGGCACATCGTGCCGGCAAGCCGACGGTTCCTGGCAAATCGTCAATTAGTTGGGCCCGACAGCCGGTGGCTATGGCTTCGGGAGCCAATCGCTACTTCTGCATGGCTCTTTCATTCCACACGTCTTAGGCCGAAGGAAAGCGATATGTTGGTGAGGACAAGGAGTGTGAGCGAGCCCCGGGCGTCGGAGATCACGCCCAAATCCGTTTACCTGAACCGCCGCCAATTCATACGCGCGGCCGGCACAACGGCCGCCGGTCTCGTGCTCGCACCGGCGCTCGGCGTGCCAAGCATAGCGGCCCCAAAATTCGTGGGCATCGCCGAGAGCGCCTACGGCGCGGACGAGGATCCGACACCCTTGGAAAGCGTCACCGCCTACAACAATTTCTACGAATTCGGCACCGGCAAGGAAGATCCGGCCGAGAATTCGGGCGATTTCAAGCCACGGCCCTGGGCCGTTTCGGTCGAAGGCGCGGTGGAAAACCCCGGCGTCTACGATGTTGACGACCTGGTTGCGCCGCACCGCCTGGAAGAACGGATCTACCGGCTTCGCTGCGTCGAAGGATGGTCCATGGTGATCCCGTGGGCCGGCGTGCCGCTGGGCGAGGTTATTGGGCGATTTGGTCTCCGCTCGGGCGCCAAGTTCGTCGCCTTCGAGACCGTCCTCCGGCCCGAGGAAATGCCCGGCCAGCGGCGCGACAGTCTGGACTGGCCGTATGTCGAGGGGCTTCGCATCGACGAGGCCATGCATCCGCTGACCCTATTGGCGGTCGGCCTCTACGGCGATGAACTCCCCAATCAAAACGGTGCGCCCATCCGCCTTGTCGTGCCCTGGAAGTATGGATTCAAAAGCATCAAGTCGATCGTGCGGATCAGCCTCGTCAAACATCAGCCGCCGAACACCTGGAACATTCAAGCGCCTAACGAATACGGCTTTTTCTCCAACGTGAACCCCAACGTCGATCATTCCCGGTGGAGCCAAGCGCGCGAGCGCCGGATTGGAGAATTCCGGAAGCGCGACACCCTCATGTTCAACGGCTACGGCGAGGAGGTCGCCCATCTCTACGCCGGCATGGACTTGACCAAGCATTTTTGAGGCCGCCGCCATGCTTCAATCGAACCCGATCACCAGCGCGGTCAGCTCTCGCCTCGGTACGCCCTGGTCGCGGCCGAGCAAGGCGCAGATCAAGGCCTTGCGGCGCATCTCGAAGGCGATGGTTTTCACGATCTGTCTCGTCCCCTTCGCGTGGCTCGTTTGGGAATTCTTCCAAGGACAGCTTGGCGTCAATCCAATCCAAACGCTGCTTCGTGAGCTCGGTGACTGGGCGCTCAGGTTTCTGCTGATCGGCCTGGCGATCACGCTGGTCAGGGTTGTGACCGGGTGGGGCGAGCCAATGCACTACCGCCGCATGATCGGGCTCTTCACCTTCTTCTACGCGGTTCTCCATCTTTTGATCTATATCGGGCTCGACCAGTTCTTCGACTGGCGGCTGATCGGCGAGGAGATCGTGAAGCGGCCGTTCATCACCATCGGTATGATCGGCGTGGCCCTGCTCATTCCGCTCGCGGCAACCTCGACCTCCGGCATGGTCAAGCGCCTCGGGGCGCGACGTTGGAAGATGCTGCACCGTGCCGTCTACGTGGTCGGTGTGCTGGGTGTGATTCACTTCTACATGATGATAAAGGCCGATTTCAGCGAGCCGATCATCTACGGCGCCATCTTGACGGTGCTATTGGGTGTCCGCGGCATCGCGGCGCTCCGCCGCGCGGCGAAGCGCCGACGCGCGGCCAAGCGTCGCGCAAATGCGGTAGGGACGGGATTGTCACCACAAGCAGCCTAGAATTCATTGGGCACCGATCACAATCACGCGGGACGCTGAAAACCCGGCGAGCGCGGTTCGCCCGATGTCCGCTGTGGGTCGAGGCTGCAGACGATCAGCGCGATCGCCAGGTTGGCCGGATGACGCGCCTCGCGGCCGTCCGCTCCTCGGCATGGTGCTGGTGATCCAGTTTGTGCTCGGGGCCGCCAACCCGGCCTACGACCACTTCGCGCACTTCTACTGGATGATTATGCTCTCGACGATCGTCCTGCGCGGACCCGGCGTGCTCTCGCTCGGCCACCTGATCTCCACGCGACTCGGTCGGTCCTAATCGAGACCTGCGACACCTCAGGACGCTTTGCCGGCGCGCTCGTGGCTCGGCTTGCTGTCGGCGGTGCGGCTATAGAAGATCAGCGCAATCGCCACGTTGGCCGCGACGAAGGCGAACATCCACTGGTAGCCCGCGGCCGACACGACGCCGTCGGGGCCCGCGAACGCGCCGACGATGGGGCCTGAGGTCATCTGCATGAAGGTGGTGCCGAGGAAGGGTGCAAACGAGAGCACCATCAATCCACGCCCCACCAAGCGGTCGGGAAAGATGGTCCGGCCATGGGTGATGGCGGTGATGCTGTAGCCGTTGAAAAAGCCGAGCCCGGCAAGGAGAGCGGTCGCCAACCACAGCGGCGGCTGGGGCACAAGCGCGAGGAGCCCGAGCACGATGACCGTCCCGATCGCGCCGCCCATGGTCACACGTTTGCGCGAATCGAAAATGCGATCGAGCGGCCCGAAAGCCACATAGCCCACGCCCAGCGCGATCGTCATGATGGCCAGGATCTCGCCCCGTTCGGTGATCCCCAGGCCGTGCACGTCGTGGAGGTAAGGCCCGCCCCACAGGCCCTGGACAGTCAGCGTGCTCGAGTAACCGACGAAGTTGATGAGGAACATGACGGGGACGCGCGGGTTGAGCACCGCTTCGCGCAGCCCGCGAAAGACATCGCCGGGGCTCTCCCTCTTGCGGTCGTAAAAGGCATGGCCCGGCGGTGCATCGCGGACGATTAGATAGCCGATCACGGCGGCCACAGCGCCGATCACCGCCATGGCGACAAAGACATCGCGCCAGCCGACGACGGCCACGGCCACGGCGAAGGGCGTGGTCGCGAGTAAATTGCCGAAAACGCCGAACGCCGCCATGGTGCCGGCGACGGTGGCGAAATACTCGGGCGGAAACCACCGGCTCGCCAGCACCATGGTACTCATCAGGATGCCCGCCGAACCCGCACCCAGCAGCACGCGGCTGAACGTCAACTCGAACATGGAATCGGAGCCCGCGAACGCGAGCGCACCGACGACCGCAAACAGCGTCAGGCCGGGGGCTGTGAACCGCGCCCCGATGCGATCGAGCATCAAGCCGACCGGGAGCTGAGCCAGGGTGTAGGCGGCGAAGAAGGCGCCGGTCAACACACCCAAGGCATTCGCCGATAGCGTGAGATCGGCCATCAAATTGGGCGCGATGACGGCGTTCGAGACGCGGTGGAAATTGCTGACGATGTAGATCGGGCAGAGCGCCGCGATGATGACGATCGCCTGGCGGATCTGGCGCGGCGGCAGGCGAATCACGCCGGGATTTCCTGGTCCGATATGGACGCCGACGTCCCGCCGTGTAAACGCATGTCTATGCGTCCATGGCCGAGTTATCTCAGATTATCGGCGAAGAGCTTCATCGTGCGCGCCTTGGCCGCCGCGGCCGCGGCCTCATCGTAGCTCGCGCGTTCGTCGCAGACGAAGCCATGGTCGGCGTCATAGACATGGACATCGACCTCGGGGCGCTTGGCGCGCACGGCCTCCGAGACCGCAAGCGGGATCGACTGGTCCTTGGCGCCAAAATGGCAGATGGTCGGGCAGCGCGGCACCTCGTCGGCATACTGTTCGATGGTGCGGCCGTAATAGCTCGACGCACAGGCGAGATCGAGGCGGCAGGCGGCGAGCCAGACCACCAGACCGCCGAAGCAAAAGCCAACGATGCCGGCTTCGCCCGCGCCGCCGAGCTGGTCGGCCGCAGCCTTGACGTCACGCAGCACATCGTCGAGCCGCTCGGGATCGAGGGCTTGGCGCAGCGGCAGGCCGCGTGCGAACCCCTCCTCGTCGTAACCGAGATCGACGCCGCGTACGAGGCGGTCATAGAGCGCCGGCGCCACCGCGCGATAACCCTCTGCCGCGAACCGGTCGCAGACGTTGCGGATGTGTTGGTTGACGCCGAAGATCTCCTGAATGACGACGATGCGGCCCTTCACTGCGCCGGACGAAATCGCCTCATAGGCCGCAAGTTCATGGCCGTCCTCGGCGGTCAAGCTGATGATTTTCCCCACGATCTCCCCTCCCGTTCAATCGGCCGAGTGTAGCACGGCGGGTCTGGCGAAGCGGCGAGTCTGGCGAGGTGGCGCGGCGAGCTACAGATCCGTCGCCTGATCCATGAGTTTGGCGAGGAGGCGATCAAGATCGGCCCGGTCGCTATCGGAGAGTACGTCGCAAAGCTGCCGCTCACGGCGCAAGGCAAAGGGGACGATCTCCCGGTAGATGCGCCGCCCTTCGGATGAGAGTCGCAGGACCGAACGGCGGCGATCACGGCGATCGGTCGTGCGTTCAAGCCGGCCCGCCCTGATCAACGACGCAACGGCGCGGCTCACCCGCACCTTGTCCATCGCCGTCCGCCTGGCCACCTCAGCTGCCGAAATTCCCGGGAAGCGCCGGAGCACCGCCATCACGCGCCACTCCGGGATCGAGAGCTGGAAGCGTTCGGCGTAATCGGCGGCGATGGCGCGGCTGATCGTGTTGCTGAGCACCGAGAGCCGGTAGGGGAGAAATGCCTCGAGGTTCAACACCAGGCTCTCGGGCGGGACGCCGAAGCCGTCCGCTTCGCGGTTGGAGGCGCGCTCGCTCGGGCTCTCCTCGGTCATAGGCCGTGATCTCGCTTGCATTTAGTTGCAATTGAAACTATATTAACAGTTGCAAACGAAACTTTCAAGCGCCGGCCGGCGCTCGATTGACGGCCGCGCCGGGCGTGCGCGGCACCCAGCCAAAGAGGCAGAGCGATGGCGGATCTCTTCGACAACCCGATGAGCACCGACGGATTCGAATTCATCGAATACACGGCGCCCGACGTAAGCCAGCTCAGCGCGCTTTTCGAGCGCCTCGGCTTCCGTGCACTCGCCCGGCATCGTTCCAAGAATGTCACCCTCAATCGCCAGGGCGATATCAATTTCATCGTCAATGCCGAGCCCGACAGCTTCGCCCAGGCCTTCGCCCGGGTGCACGGCCCCTCGGTGTGCGCCATGGCGTTCCGCGTCGAGGATGCGAGCCGGGCCCACGCCCGGGCCATCGAGCTCGGCGCCAAGCCGGTCGCGGGCACGCCGGGGCCGATGGAGCTCAACATCCCGGCCATCGAAGGCATCGGCGGCAGCCTCATCTATCTCGTCGACCGCTACGGTGATCAAACCATCTACGACGTCGATTTCGCGCCCATCGACGGCGCCGAGCCCCATCCGCACGGCCAGGGCCTGGCCACCATCGATCACGTCACCCACAACGTCTACCAGGGTCGCATGAACGTGTGGGCCGAGTTCTATGAGCGTCTTTTCGGGTTTCGCGAGATTCGCCACTTCGACATCAAAGGGCAGCTCACCGGCCTGGCGAGCCGCGCCATGACGAGCCCGTGCGGCAAGATCCGCATTCCGATCAACGAATCGGCCGATGACAGATCGCAAATCGCCGAATATCTCGACGCCTACAAGGGCGAGGGCATCCAGCACATCGCGCTCGGCACGTCAGGAATCTTCGCGGTGGTCGAGAGCCTGCGCGAGCGCGGCCTGCGCTTCCAACAGACCCCCGACACCTATTTCGAGATGATCGATGCCCGCCTGCCGGGCCACGGCGAGGACGTCGCGCGGCTCCGCCAAGACCACATCCTGATCGACGGCGCGCCGGCCGAGGGCCGCGGGCTCCTCCTGCAAATTTTCACCGAGAACGTCATCGGCCCGATCTTTTTCGAGATCATCGAACGCAAGGGCGATGAAGGTTTCGGCGAGGGCAATTTCCAAGCGCTCTTCGAATCGATGGAGCAGGATCAGATCCGCCGGGGGGTACTGAAGGCATGAAACGGGGAATCTCACTGCCGCGAATCGAAGGCGAGGCCTCGCGTCAGGCCCACGCCGATCTACCGAAGGGCACGTTCGAGCGCGAGCTTGGCCGCGAGGGCTTTTTCGGCGCGGCCACGCACATGTATCACAGGCACGCGCCGGCGGGCTGGACCGCATGGGAGGGGCCGCTTCGCCCGCGCGCCTTCGATACGGCGAAGATCGAAGCCCGGCACGCGAGCCCGTGGCGGGCCGCCGGACTGTTCGGCAACGCGCACGCGAGCATTCGGCTATGGCAGACGGACGCCCGGACCGATCATCTCGTGCGTAACGGAGACGGTGACGATCTCCTGTTCGTTCATGAGGGCCAAGGCGCCCTGTTCTGCGATTACGGGCACCTCGCCTACCGCGAGGGCGATTACGTGCTGATCCCCCGTGGCACGATGTGGCGCGTGGAACCGGCGGGGCGCTCCACGCTCCTGCTGATCGAGGCGACAAATGCAGGCTTCGCCCTGCCCGACAGGGGTCTCGTCGGCGATCACGCGGTGTTCGATCCGGCCGTTCTGGAGACGCCCCGCATCGATGAAGCGTTCCGCGCCCAACAGGACGAATCAAGCTGGCGCGTCGTCGTCAAGCGCCGCGGGGAGCTCTCGACCGTCACCTACCCCTTCAACCCCCTCGATGCGGTGGGCTGGAAGGGATCGCTCACGCCCGTCAAGCTCAACTGGCGCGACATCCGGCCGCTGATGAGCCATCGCTATCATCTGCCGCCGTCGGCCCACACGACGTTCACGGCGGACCGTTTCGTCGTCTGCACCTTCACGCCGCGGCCAATGGAAAGCGATCCCGGCGCGCTCAAGGTGCCGTTCTTTCACAACAACGACGATTACGACGAGTTGATCTTTTACCACCGCGGCTCGTTCTTCAGCCGCGACAACATCCATCCCGGCATGATCACGCTGCATCCCGCCGGCGTGACTCACGGGCCCCACCCCAAAGCCTTCGCCGCCGGCGCCCACGGCGCCAAGAAAGATACCGACGAGGTCGCGGTGATGATCGATGCGCGCGATGCGCTCGATGTGCGGCCCGCCGCCGAGGCCGTTGAATGGCCGGATTACGTCGAGTCCTGGGGTGCCGCGGAGGCGCGCTCGGCGGCGGAGTAACGGGCGATGAAACTCGCGTCCCTCAAGCACGGCCGCTACGGCCGGCTTATCGTCGTGAGCCGGGATCTCGAGCACGCGGTCGAGGCCCCGGGCGTCGCGACGCTTCAGGCGGCGCTCGATGATTGGCCAACGCACCGCCCGGCGTTGCAGGAGACCGCGGCGAGCCTGGCAGCGGGAAACCTCGACGACGCATTTCCCTTCGATCCGATCAACTGCGCTGCGCCCCTGCCGCGCGCATACCAATGGGCCGATGGCAGCGCCTACCTCCACCATGCCGAACTCGTGCGCCGGGCGCGCGGTGCCGAGCTGCCCGAGAGCCTGCGCCACGATCCCCTGATGTATCAGGGCGGCTCGGATGGATTTCTCGGGCCCCGTGACGATATCGCGGTTGCGAGCGAGGATCACGGCATTGATTTCGAAGCCGAAATCGCCGTCGTGACCGGCGATGTGCCGATGGGCATCGCGCCTTCCGAGGCGAGCGCGCACATCCTGCTCGTCATGCTGGCGAACGACGTCTCCTTCCGCCATCTGATCCCGGAGGAGATCGCCAAGGGGTTCGGCTTCTTCCAATCCAAACCCGCGACGAGCTTCTCGCCGGTCGCGGTCACGCCGGACGAGTTGGGCGAGGCATGGGACGGCGGCAAACTCCATCTCGCGCTTCGCATTACCTATAACGGCGAGATCTTCGGGACGCCGGACGCCGGTGCCGACATGGCCTTCGATTTTCCCGCGTTGATCGCCCATGCCGCCAAGACAAGGCATCTTGTTACCGGCACGATCATCGGCTCGGGCACGGTCTCCAACCGCGATCGGGCGCGGGGCTCGGCCTGCCTCGCCGAGCGCCGTGCACTCGAGACCATCGATCATGGTGCGCCCCGGACCCCCTTTATGCGCTTTGGCGACCAGGTGAGAATCGAGATGCTCGACGAGAGCGGGCAATCGCTTTTCGGCGCCATCGATCAGACCGTCACGCGCTATGAAAGCGCTGCCATAGCGGCGGCGTCCGCCGCGGGGGCGTGACGATGGCGGCGATGGCAAAGGAGCCGGCGCGGGCCGATCACACCATCGAGCAGGACTGGAAGGCGTATGGGGGTGAGGAGCACGCGATCTGGCGCGACCTCTTCCACCGTCAGGCGGCCATCTTGCGGGATCGTGCGGCGCCCGAGTTCCTTGCCGGCCTTGTGGGCCTCGGCGTCGCCGCCGATCATATCCCTGATTTCCGCCGGCTGAACGACCTCCTCGATCGCGCCACGGGTTGGCGGATCGTCGCCGTGCCCGGGCTGGTGCCGGACGATGTGTTCTTCGAGCATCTCGCCAACCGGCGCTTTCCCTCGACCTGTTTCATCCGCCGGCGCGAACAGCTCGACTATCTGCAGGAGCCCGATGTCTTCCATGACATCTACGGCCATGTGCCTATGCTGATGAACCCGGTGTTCGCCGATTACATGCAGGCTTATGGCCGCGGCGGCTTGAAGGCGCTCCGCCTCGAAAGCCTGCCCACCCTCGCCCGGCTTTACTGGTACACCGTCGAATTCGGGCTGATCCGCCGCCCGGAGGGTCTGCGAATCTACGGCTCGGGCATCGTTTCTTCGAAGGGCGAATCGGTCTATTGCCTGGAGAGCGAGGCGCCCAACCGCATCGCCTTCGATCTCATGCGCGTGATGCGAACCGCTTATCGCATCGACGACTATCAGGAGGTCTATTTCATCATCGACAGCTTCGAGCAGCTGTTCGAGGCGACCTATCCCGATTTCACGCCGATCTACGAGAAGCTCAAGACGATGGCGGACCTCACAACCGGCGATGTGATACCCGCCGACCACGTTCTCCACCGCGGCCGCGGCCGCCCGACGTCCGCGTCCTGACCAAACCCCATCGGCTCTTTTCGCCCGGGCCCGGGCCGCCCGCGCGGCGGCGCCCTTTTGCTTTGCCGCAACCCCGAAAGCCCGTTAACCTTTTTGGATTAAAGGAATAATCCTGTCGCGGGGACACTGCCCGCCCATGACCCAGACGGAACCGGCCCTGATCGTCAAGGACCTCCACAAGCGGTTCGGCCCGCTCGAGGTCCTCAAAGGCGTATCGCTCACCGCCAACGAGCGCGATGTCATCTCGCTTCTGGGCGCCAGCGGCTCCGGCAAGAGCACGTTTCTGCGCTGCATCAACCTGCTCGAGATGCCCGACGCAGGCGAGGTTTATGTGCGTGGCGAGCTCATCCGCACGACCTGCGACCGGCGCGGTGCGCCGGTGGCCTGCGATCGCGGCCAGGTCGATCGCATCCGCACCCGCCTCGGCATGGTGTTCCAGCAGTTCAACCTGTGGACTCACCTCACCGTGCTCGAAAACGTGATCGAAGCGCCGGTCCACGTGCTCAAAGTGCCCAAAGCCCAGGCGATCGAGCATGCGGGCGCGCTCTTGGACAAGGTCGGACTCGGCGATAAGCTTGATCATTTTCCGGTACACCTGTCGGGCGGCCAGGCGCAGCGCGCCGCGATCGCGCGCGCGCTCGCGATGGAGCCGGACGTGATGTTGTTCGACGAACCAACCTCGGCGCTCGATCCCGAGCTCGTCGGCGAGGTCTTGAAGGTGATCCGCGACCTGGCTGACGAGGGTCGGACCATGCTAATTGTGACCCATGAGATGGGTTTTGCCCGGGAGGTCTCCTCCGAGGCGGTGTTCCTGCATGAGGGCCGTATCGAGGAGCAGGGACCTCCGGCACAAGTTTTCGACAACCCGGATTCGGAGCGTTTGACGCAGTTTCTGTCTCGTACCTGGTGACCAAGCCGGGGCGCACGCGCTCCCGGTTCAACGTGAAAACAGGATGCAGGGAATAACATCATGAAGAAATTTCTCGTCGCCTTCGCGGCGACCATCATCTTGAGCCTGGCCGTCAATGCGGCCCAGGCCGAGATCAAGACCGTCCGAATGGGCACCGAAGGGGCTTACCCGCCGTTCAACTACATCGATCCCGGCGGCAAGCTACAGGGTTTCGACATCGATATCGGCAACGCGCTGTGTGATGCGATGAAGGCAAGCTGCATCTGGGTCACGCAGGACTGGGACGGCATCATCCCCGGTCTTCTCGCCAAGAAGTACGACACCATCATCGCCTCGATGTCGATCACCGAGGAGCGCAAGAAGAAGGTCAACTTCTCGCAGAAGTACTACACTACGCCGGCCAAATTCGTGCGCAAGAAGGGCTCGAACATCGAGATCAACGATGCCGGCCTCCGCGGCAAGACCGTCGGCGTGCAGCGCGCCACCATCCACGAGAATTTCCTGCGTGACAATTACGGCGACATCGTCGAGATCAAAGCCTACCCCACGCAGGATGAGGCGAATATGGACTTCGCGGCGGGCCGCGTCGATCTGTTGCTCGCCGATTCGGTGGCGCTTCTCGAGGGCCTGTTGAACACCGATGCGGGCCAGAACGCCGAGTATGTCGGCCCGGACTTCACCGATCCGCGCTGGTTCGGTGATGGAGCGGGTATCGCCGTGCGCAAGGCGGATACAGAGCTCGTGCAGATGCTCAATGATGCCATCGCCCAGATTCGCGCGGACGGGACGTATCAGAAGATCAACGACAAATACTTCGACTTTGACGTTTACGGCGACTGAGGACCGCATCGGGACCGGCCGGGCGCCGGCGATAGCTGGGGGCGCCCGGTCGCATTTGTGGACCCGCTATCGGCGAGGCCGCCCGGCGGTGATTGATCTCAGAGGGTATGGCTGGATGCTGTGGGACGGCGTCCAGCTCACGATTCTCGTCGGCATCTGCGCCATGGTGGTCGCGCTCGTCCTCGGCCTCATCGGCGCGTGGGGGAAACTGTCCCGGTCGGGTGCGGCGCGCGGGGTGGCCAATACCTACACCACCGTGATCCGCGGCGTGCCCGAGCTTTTGCTCATCCTGCTGGTTTATTACGGTGTGCCGACGGCGATCCAGGAGATCCTGGCAAGCTGGGGATATGACGTGATCATCGACGTCAATCCGTTCATCGCTGGCGTGCTCACCATCGGCTTCATCTACGGCGCGTTCGCCGCCGAGGTGTTCCGCGGCGCGTTCCTCGCGGTGCCCAAGGGCCAGATGGAGGCCGCCCAGGCCGTCGGCATGAGCCGGGCGCTTGTCTTCCGCCGCATCATGTTGCCCCAGATGTGGCGGTTCGCGCTGCCCGGCCTTGGCAATGTCTGGCTCATTCTGATCAAGGCGACGGCGCTGATCTCGGTGATCCAGCTCAGCGAGTTGATGCGCAACGCCGACATCGCCGCGCGCTCGACCAAGCTGCCGTTCACGTTCTTTTTCATGGCCTCGCTGATCTACCTCGCGATCACCGTCGCCTCGATGGCCATCCAGCAGCGCGCCGAGAGCTGGGCGGCGCGCGGCGTCAGGAGGGCGTAAGCGGTGGATCTCGAGATCGTCTGGACGAGCCTGCCCCGCCTTCTCGGGGGTGCGCTCCTCACCATCGAGATCACCGCGCTCAGTGTCGCTATCGGGCTCTGTCTCGCGGTGCCGCTGGCGCTCATGCGGGTGTCGCGCAATCCTTTCCTGTGGATGCCCGCCTATGGCTACATCTTCTATTTCCGCGGCACACCGCTTTTGGTGCAGATCTTCCTCATCTATTACGGCAGCGGTCAGTTCCAGCCCGCGTTCGACGATGTCGGGCTCTGGGTCTTCTTCCGCGAGGCCTATTTCTGCGCCGTGCTCGCGCTCACCCTCAACACCATGGCCTATACGGCGGAGATTCTGCGCGGTGCGATCCAGGGCGTGCCCCATGGTGAGATCGAGGCGGCCCGCGCCTGCGGCATGTCCGGCGGGCTTCTGTACCGGCGCATCGTGCTGCCCAAGGCCTTCCGTCTGGCGCTGCCCGCCTACACCAACGAGGTCGTCCTTCTGCTGCAGGCGAGTTCGCTGGTGTCGATCATCACGCTCATGGACCTGACCGGCGTCGCCCGCGTCATCGTGGCGCGCAGTTTCGAGCCCTATAAGCTCTACATCGCGGCGGGTTTGATCTACCTCGCCATGACCTATGTGATCGTCTTCGTCTCGCGCCGCATCGAATTTCGCCTCTCGGGTCATTTGCGCGAACGCCCGTCGACGACGTTTACGCGGATGGCGCTGCGCTAGGCGCGAATATTCGGCAGAGTGGACGTGAACCATGGCCTATGCAAAGAGCGATTCGGCGCGCATCTATTACGAGGACCGGGGCGAGGGCGATCCCATCCTGCTCATCACCGGGTTGGGTGGCTCGGGCGAGGATTGGCGCGAGACGCCGGGCGAGCTGGCCATGAGCCACCGCGCGATCACCCTCGATCCGCGCGGCGCCGGGCGGAGCGACAGGCCCAATAGGCCCTACACCGGCGCACTCGTCGCGGCCGATGTGCGGGCCGTGCTTGATGCCGCCGGCGCCGAGCACGCCCATGTCGTCGGCGTTTCGATGGGCGGCATGATCGCCCAGGAGTTCGCCGTCCGCCATCCCGAGCGCCTGCAATCGCTCGTGCTCATCGCGACCTACGCCGCGCCCGACGCCTGGTCGCGCCAGGTGTTCGCGGTGCGCCGCATGGTCCTTGATTCGCTCGGCCAACAGGCGCATTTCAAACTGGCGTCGCTTTTCCTGTTCGCGCCGGCCGGCTTCCGCGCCACGGCCGATGAGATCGCCGCAATGGAGCGGGATTATTCGGCCAACAACGCCGATCTGCCGATTTACCTGCGTCAGTTCCAGTTCTGTGTCGATCACGATGCGCGCGACCGCCTGGGCCGGATCACCGCGCCGACGTTGGTGGTCGCGGGCGCGGACGACATTCTGACCACGCCCGCGCAAGGGCGCGATTTGGCCGAATTGATTCCGCACGCGAAATTTCGCGAAATCGCCGGCGCCTCGCACATGATGATGTGGCAGAAGAGTGCCGAGCTCTGCCAGCTGATCCGCGAATTCGCGTCTCAGCACCCATGTTCATGAGGAACGGCGTAGAGAAGCGACGAGGATCCCGACCATGGCCAAGTACATCATCGCAGCGCTCATCGGCCTGGCCCTCGGCGGTGTCGGCGGGTTCGCCATCGGCCTCTTCGCCTATCCCTACATCTTCCTCGCCGATATCGTGGCGATGGAGCAGGCGCCGGACGTTGAGGCCCAGCACATCGTGGCGACCGGCAGCTTCATCCATGCCAACCCCTCGGACCCGATCCATTATGGCGAGGGCGCGGTGACGGTTTACGACAACACCGTGCATCTCGGTACCGACTTCGAGGTCGGCCCGGGCCCGGCCTTTCATGTTTATCTCGTGCCGCTCGAGGAGGTCACGCCGTCAAGCGACGTGGCCGCCGCCATGTTCGTCGATTTGGGCAACCTGCGCGCCTTCAAAGGCAGCCAGAACTATGCGGTGCCGGCGGGTGTGGATCTCGCGGACTACCCGCACGTGGTCGTCTGGTGCGAGAAATTCGGCGTGCTGATCTCGCCGGCGAGACTCGCGTTCCGGTAACGGTGCCGTTTCGTGTCCGGGATCGGCTAGGTGGTCTCGAGCACGAGGAGCAGATCGCCGCTTTCGATCCGCGTACCCGCTTTCGTTACGATCTCCTCGACGGTGCCGGCGCGGGCGGCGCGCAGGATCGTCTCCATCTTCATCGCCTCGACGGTGAGTAGCGGATCACCGGCCTCGACATGATCGCCGGTGGCCACCGCGATGTCGGCCACCTGCCCCGGCATCGGCGCACCGACATGACCGGGATTGTCCTCGTCCGCCTTTCTGTGGACGCGCGCGAGGGACGCGAGGCTCCGATCCTGCACCTTGACGGTGCGCGGCTGACCGTTGAGCTCGAAGAACACCGTGCGCCGGCCCTCTTCGTCGGCCTCGCCGATCGTGAAGAAGCGGACGATTAGAGTCTTGCCCCGCTCGATGTCGATCCAGAGTTCCTCATCGGCCTCCGGCCCGTAGAAGAACGCCGGGGTCGGCAGGACGCTGACATCGCCGTGGGCGCGGCGGTGCTCGGCGTAGGCGACGAAGACCTTGGGGTACATGAGGTAGGAGGCGAGCTCGTGATCGCTGATGGTGCGGTGGACGAGCCGCTCCGCTTCGCCGCGCTCGGCCTCGAGATCGACGGGCTCGAGCACCTCGCCGGGCCGCACCGTCAAGGGCGTCTCGCGTTTGAGCACCTTCTTCTGCAACCCTGCCGGAAATCCGCCATGGGGTTGGCCGAGATCGCCGCGGAAAAACTCGACGACCGACTGGGGAAACGCGATCTCCTTGTCCGGATCGAGCACGTCCTCGGGCGTAAGGCCGTTGGTCACCATATAGAGCGCCATATCGCCCACCGCCTTGGACGTGGGCGTCACCTTGACGATATCGCCGAACAGGTCGTTGACCTGGGCGAAGGTGCGGGCGACCTCGGGCCAGCGCGCATCCTCGATGCCGAGCGCGCGCGCCTGCTCGCGCAGGTTGGTGAATTGGCCGCCTGGCATGGCGTGTTCGTAGACCTCGGCCATGCCGGAGCGGAGATCACTTTCGAAGGCGCGGTAGAGCCGGCGCACGCCTTCCCAATAGGTGGCGAAGCTGCGCAGCGCATCGCGGTCGAGCCCGGTGTCTCGCGCACTGCCCCTCAGCGCCTCGGCGATGGCGCCGAGATTGGGCTGCGAGGTCAGCCCGCTCATCGAATCGACCGCGGCATCGATGGCATCGACGCCGGCCTCCGCGGCCGCCAGCACGCTCGCCGCCGACAGCCCGCTGGTGTCATGGGTATGGAAGTGAACGGGCAGGCCGATCTCGTCCCGCAACGCGCGAACCAAGGTGCGCGCGGCGTCGGGCTTGCATAAACCCGCCATGTCCTTGATGGCGAGGATGTGGGCGCCGGCCTTTTCCAGCTCGCGCGCGAGCGCCAGATAATAATCGAGCGTGTATTTCTGTTCGGCCGGATTGGTGAGATCGCCGGTGTAGCAGATCGCCGCCTCGCACAGCTTGCCCGATTCGAGCACGGCATCCATGGCGGGGCGCATGTTGGCCGTCCAGTTGAGGGAATCGAAGATGCGGAAGAGATCGACCCCGGCCGCCGCGGCCTGCTGAACAAAATAGCGCACGACGTTGTCGGGATAGTTGGTGTAACCGACCGCGTTCGAGGCGCGCAGGAGCATCTGCAACGGGATGTTGGGTATGGCCGCGCGTAAGCCCTCGAGCCGGGCCCAGGGATCCTCCTTGAGGAACCGCATGGCGACATCGAAGGTGGCGCCGCCCCAGCACTCGATCGAGAAAAGTTCGGGGAGCCGGGCCGCGTAGGCGGGCGCGATGCTGAGCAGGTCGTAGGTGCGAAACCGGGTGGCGAGCAGCGACTGATGGGCATCGCGGAAGGTGGTATCGCTCACCAACAGCCGCTCTTCTGTGCGCATCCATTGGGCGAATTTTTCAGGTCCGAGCGCCGCCAGGCGATCGCTCATGCCACTCATGGGTGGCCCCACCGGCCCCGGCGGCAGCGCCGGTTCTGCGAAGGTAGCGGGCCGATCTCGTCCCTCGACCTCGGGGTTGCCGTTGACCAAAACGTCGCCAAGGAAGCTCAGAAGCCGGGTGGCGCGGTCGCGGCGAGCGGTGATACGGAGCAGCTCCGGCGTATCGTCGATGAACCGCGTCGTGACGTCACTCGAGCGAAACGCCGCATGACCGATCACCGCTTCGAGAAAGGCCAGGTTGGTCTTGACCCCGCGGATACGGAATTCGCGGAGCGCACGGTCCATGCGCCGGGCCGCCTCCTCCGGCGTGGGCGCCCACGCGGTCACCTTCTCCAGCAGTGAATCGTAATGGGGCGTGATGTGCGCGCCCGAATACGCCGTGCCGCCATCGAGGCGAATACCAAAGCCCGTGGCGCCCCGGTAGTTGGTGATGCGGCCGTGATTGGGCATGAATTGATTCTCGGGGTCTTCGGTCGTGATGCGGCACTGGATGGCGTAACCGTCGAGCTCGATATCGCCCTGGGCGGGGAGGCCGGCGGCCAAGTCGCCGATGCGCGCGCCCTCGGCCACGCGGATCTGCGCCTTGACGAGATCGATGCCGGTCACCTCCTCGGTCACCGTGTGCTCGACCTGGATGCGGGGATTGACCTCGATGAAGTAAAACGCGCCCGTATCCGCATCCATGAGGAACTCGACCGTACCGGCGTTCAGATAGCCCACCCCGCGCGCGAGGCGCACCGCGGCTTCGCAAAGGGCGTCACGTTCTGTTCCGTCGAGAAAGGCCGCGGGCGCACGCTCGACGATCTTCTGGTTGCGCCGCTGCACCGTACAGTCGCGTTCGTAAAGATGGACGATCTCACCGGCTTGGTCGGCGAGGATCTGCACCTCGACGTGGCGCGCCCGCTCGACGAGTTTTTCAAGGAAGACCTCGTCGTCGCCGAAGGCGGCCTTGGCCTCGCTGCGGGCCGGCGAGATCTGTTCGCCGAGCTCATCGGCGCTCTGGATGACGCGCATGCCCCGTCCGCCGCCGCCCCAGCTCGCCTTGAGCATCACCGGATAGCCGATCCCCTCGGCGAGGCGGGAGGCCTCGTCCACCGCGTCGGGCAACGCCCCCGTCGCCGGCATGACGTCGACGCCCGCCGCTTCGGCCACCTTGCGCGCCTCGATCTTGTTGCCGAGCCGGCGCATGACATCGGGCGGCGGGCCGATGAAGGTCAATCCGGCCGCGGCACAGGCCTCGGCGAAGTCCGGGCTCTCGGAGAGAAAGCCGTAACCCGGATGAATTGCATCGACGCCCGCCTCGCCCGCGACCCGCAGGATGTCGGCGACATCCATGTAGGCGGCGACGGGACCGAGCCCCTCACCGACTAGATAGGTCTCGTCGGCCTTGAAGCGATGGAGCGCGAAACGGTCCTCGTGCGAATGTATGGCGACGGTGCGCAGCCCGAGCTCGGTTGCCGCCCGAAACACGCGGATGGCGATCTCGCCGCGGTTGGCGACGAGCAGTTTGCGCAGTTTGCGTTTGGTGACACCTTGCCCGCGCCGCGCGGCCATGTCAGGCGCCCCTCGATGACGAACGCGGCCGCGGGCGGCCCGGCTTTTACGCCATCCGCCGATGAGACTCACTCCCCGTCCGTTCGGTAATCGTGCCAGCTCGCCTCCACCTCGCTGCCTACGAGATCGCGGGTGATGAACACGATGCGCGAGCGATGATCCTCGGACGGCCAGCGTTCGAGGGCGACCGGCGGATGGAAGACGTGATGCACCCCATGGATGGCGATGGGACCCCGTTCACCAGCCACGTGCACCAGGCCCTTGACCCGCAGGAGATTGTCGGCGCGCTTGATCTTCAGGCGCCCCAGCCAGCGCGAAAACGAACGCCAATCCACGGGCTGCTCGATGGTGAGACAGAATGTCGAGATGCGCTCGTCGTGGCGATTCACGTTGGCGCGATGTCCGTGATCGGCGTGATCGTCGTAGTGCTGATCGCTGAGCCAGCGGCGCGCATCGGCGGCCTTGTCCGCGGTGCCGAACAATCCCGCTCCGAACAGCTTGGCGGGCGCGATTCCGCCGTGGCGCGCATCATAGATGTCCGCACCCGGATTGAGGGCGCGCAGGCGCGCGGTGAGCGAGGCGATGGCGTCCGCCTCGGCCAGGTCGGTCTTGGTGATCAACAGGCGATCGGCGATCGCCGCCTGTTTGACCGATTCCTCGTGCTCGTCGAGCTGGCGCAGGCCAAACAGGCCATCCACCGTGGTAACCACCGCATCGACGCTGAAGGCCCGCGACATCATCGGGTTGCTGAGCAGGACCTGGAGGATCGGCGCGGGATCGGCAAGCCCCGTGGTCTCGATCAGGAACCGGTCGAAATCCGGCACCTCGCCCCGCTCGCGCTTGGTGAACACGCCCATCACGGTTTCCTCGAGATCGCCGCGGATGGTGCAGCACAGGCAGCCGTTGGCCATGACGACCACATCGCCGTCGTCGTGCTCGATGAACGCCTGATCGAGGCCGACCTCGCCGAACTCGTTAATCGCAACGGCGGTTTTTGCCATGTCGGGATGGTGCAACAGCTTGTTCAGAAGCGTGGTCTTGCCGCTCCCGAGAAACCCTGTGATCAACGAAACGGGGAGCCGCTCTGCGCCACCGTCCGTCACGAATAGGCCCATGTCAGACCGCCTGCAGAGAAGATGTGAAATTCCCCTCTAACGTGAATGGCGCGGGCGTGTCAACAACGCCCGGCAAATGATGCCGGCCCGCGGCGCGGGTTTCCTTGACACCTGCGACGCCGCGCCCGAGCATGCGGCAGTCAGGGGGAGGACGATCATGGCTGGCAAATATCGCACGCTCGATCCGGGCTATAGCTGGGATGCCGATTTACCCTTGCCGCAGGGCAAGGCCCACGACAACGTGATCTTCGTCTCGGGCCAGGTCGCTTATGCCCCTGACGGCACGCTCGTGGGCGAAAACGACATGACCGCCCAAACTCGCCAAGTCTACGAAAACATCAAAACCATTCTCGCCCTCGAGGGCGCGAGCCTCGATGATGTGATCAAGATCACCACCTTTGTCACCGACATGAGCCGGGTCTTCGAAGTGCTCACGGTGCGCAAGGAAATCTTCGGTGACAAGGCTCACCACCCCGCGAGCTCGACGGTCGGCGTGACGGCGCTGGTTTATCCGGAGCTGCTCGTCGAGGTCGAAGCCATCGCGATCAAGTCCTAAGCCGTGCGCGACCGATGCCGGGGGATGCCTCGTGAGCCAGGACGCTGACGCCACCACCGCGCTCGCGCCGTTGATCGACCTCAGCGGTAAGGTCGCCCTGGTGCCGGGCGCCAGCGGCGCCATGGGCTCTGCGGTCGGTGAGGTGCTCGCCGAGTGCGGCGCCGCGGTGATGCTCGGCTACAACCAAAACGCCGCCAAAGCCGAAGAGGTGCTCGCCCGGGCCAAGGCGCTGGGCCGACCGGCGCGGGCCGATCGGATCGATGCGACGAGGCTCGAGGACGTGCAGCGCTGGGTCGATCAGGTGCTCGCCGAGTATGGCCAGATCGACGTCATCGCCAACTGCGTCGGCTGGCACGGGCACGAGAATTTCAAGCTCTTTACCGAACAGTCGCCTGCGGTCTGGCGCGAGCTCATCGACATCGAGCTCATGGCGACGGTCTATTTCGCCCACGCGGCGATTCATCACATGATGGAGCGCGGCTACGGGCGTATCGTCACGATCGGCTCGGATTCGAGCAAGGTCGGCGAATCGGGCGCTGCGGTCAGCGCGGCGGCGCGCGGCGGCATCAACGCCTTCTCGAAATCGCTGGCGCGCGAGGTCGGGCGCTACGCCATCACCGTCAACACGGTCTGTCCCGGCCCGACGGAAGGCCCCGCGCTCGACAGCCTGATGCAGAGCGGCGATGTCGGCGAAAAGATCATCAAGGCGGTGATCCGCGCCATTCCGATGAAGCGCGTGGCGACGGCCCGCGAGGTGGCCAACGTCGTCGCCTTTCTCGCCTCCGACGCCGCGAGCTTCATGACCGGCCAGGCGATCAGCGTGAGCGGCGGCTTGACGATGAACTGAAGGAACGAGCATGCGTGCGATCGACATTCACGTCCACCCCATGACCAAGGAGTATTTCGACGCCTTCGGCAAGTTCGTCGCGTCGAACGAGCGCATGTTCAAGCGCAAGTACATCGCCAAGACCGAAGAGGAGATGGCCGACGATTTCCGCCGCGACGATATCCTCGGCATGGTGATTGCCTGGGACGCGCAGGCCGCTACCGGCGAGGGCATCATCACCAACGACTTCGTCGCCGGCTTGTCGCGGAAGTTCCCCGACGTGTTCCTGCCCGGCTGGGCGATGGTCGATCCGTGGAAGGGGGAAATCTCGCTCCAGGAGGCCGAACGGGCGATCAAGGAGCTCGGCCTCATCGGCGTCAAGTGGCAGCCGCCGACGCAAGCCTTCTTCCCCAACGACAAGCGCTTTTATCCGTTTTGGGACCTGCTGCAATCGTTGGGCGCGCCGACGCTCATTCACACCGGCATGACGGCGATCGGCCAGGGCGAACCTGGCGGCGGCGGCATCTCCAACAAATACGGCCGGCCCATCCCCGGGATCGATGACGTCGCCGCGGATTTTCCCAATCTCACGATCGTCGCCTCCCATCCCGCCTGGCCGTGGACGGACGAGTTGATCGCCACGGCGCTCCACAAGGGCAACGTCTATGTCGATATCTCGGGCTGGCGGCCGCGCTACATTCCGGAGTCGCTCAAGCACGAGATGAGCCGCCGGCTGCAGGACAAGATCTTCTACGGCTCCGACTATCCGGGCTGGGCCCCGGGACAATGCTGCGACGAGCTCGAGATGGAAGGCTTCAAGCCCGAGATCATCGACAAGATGTTCACCAAGAACATCATCTGCGTCCTCGATCTGGAGGAAAGCGTCAAGAAGGCGCTGACGGCGCAGCAGGAGAAGGCCCCGGCGGCCAAGTGAGGGCCGCTGATCGCGCCACTTCGCGGCGCAAGCGGCGATCAGGGAGACAACCGCATGCTCGACGACCTACCCGCGACCACCCTCCCCATTTACCGCAACGCGCTCGACTGGGACCAGTTCTACCGGGACTACCCGGTGCCCGATGTGTTCGAGCAGACCGTCTACAAATGGCCCGCCCAGCGCATCCGCGACCTGCAAAACAAGCGCTTCCTCGATCTGGTGGCGCACGGCTGGCAGAACCCCTTCTACCGCAAACGGTGGCAGGCCGCAGGCCTCGATGCGGGTGACATTCAAAGCCTCGAGGACATCGTCAAGCTCCCGCTCTACAACTCGGACGACGTCAAGCAGGACCAGCTCGACCATCCGCCCTGGGGAGAGTTCCACAATGTGAGCGCGGCGGATCGCGCGCGTACGCCGTTCAAGATCCAGACCTCGGGCGGCACCACCGGCAAGCCGCGCACCACGATGTACACGCCGCAGGAGTGGGAGATGAACGCCCTCACCGCGGCCCGCTGCCTCTATATCCTCGGCGCACGGCCCGGCGATGTCATGCAGATCCCCGTCACGCTGTCGCTGGCCAATCTCGGCTGGTGCGTCTACAAGGCGGCGCACGACTATCTCGGCGTGCTTCCGGTGACGGTGGGCAGTGGCGTCGTCACCCCGAGCGCACGCCAGATCGAGCTCGCCTTCGAATACGGCACCAATTTGTGGTGCAGTTTTCCCGATTACCTCACCCGTCTCGCGCAGACCTGTCGCGAGGAGTTCGGCCGTGAATTTCGCGAGCTCAACACCAAGTTCATCCTTACTTTCCTTGGGCCCGACACCGATGGCACGTTGCGCCGCGACCTTGAAGAGCTGCTCGGCTGCCCGGTCTACGACAACTACGGCACCAACGAGCTCGGCGAGGCTGCCTTCGAGTGCCCGCAAAAGGCCGGTCTTCATTTCATGGAGGACTGCATGTATTTCGAGGTGCTCGACACCGAGACCGGCGAGCCCGTAGCACAGGGCCACTCGGGCAATCTCGTCGTCACCGTGTTCCACCGCAGGGTGCCGCCGATTATCCGCTTCAACTTGCGCGACCTCGGCCGCATCCTGCATACCGGCACCTGCGGCTGCGGCAGCAATTTCCGGCGCATGGATCACTTCCTCGGCCGGTCCGATGACATGGTCAAGGTCCGGGGCGTGAATTTGAACCCGATGAACTGTCTCAACGCCATCACGAGCGATGAACGCACGACGGGCGAATGGTTTTGCACCGTCGATCAGACCGAGCGCGACGGGGTCCTGCGCGAGGAGATGACGGTTCAGATCGAGGTGAGGTCTGATGCCGGCACGCTCGATGGTCTCAAAGATGGTCTCGCGGCGCGGCTAAAGGCCGATCTCGGCCTGACCGTCGGTGTCGACCTCGTCGCCGCGGGAAGCCTCGATGAGCTCGCCAATGTCGGCGGCCGCGAGGGAAAAGCCAAGCGGATCGTCGACAATCGGCCGGGTTATCGGAAGAAATCCTGACCCGCCGGGGCGGATACGCCGCCTGCGCGGTGATCGGCGCGGAATCCCCTATTCCTCCACTCCGCAGACGATCGCCATCTGGACAAGTTCGGCAACGGAACCCGCGTTCATCTTGTCCATGACATTGGCGCGGTGGATTTCGACGGTCTTCGGGCTGATGCCGAGCGCGCGGGCGACCTCCTTGTTCGAGTTGCCGCGGAACAGAAGCTCCATCACCTGACGCTCACGCGGCGTGAGCGTCTCGTAATTGGCGCGAATCTCCTCCTGGAGCTCGTTCTCGCGGCGTATCCGATCATCTTCTTCATGGCACTGCTCGATACGGCTCAGCAGGACATGATCGTTGAACGGCTTTTCCAAGTAATCGACCGCGCCGCCCTTCACCGCCTGCACCGCGGACGGCACATCGCCAAACGCCGTAATCACGATCACCGGCATCTTGCTCCCGCTCGACCGCAGCCGCTGCAGGACCTCCTGGCCGCTCATCTCGGGCATGCGCATGTCGAGCACCAGGCAGCTCGGCGTGGTGGGATCATAGGCCTCGAAAAATTCGGTGGGCCGGCTGAACGTTTCCACGCGGTGGCCGACCGATTCGATCAGCCACCGGAGCGATTCCCTGGCGCCCAGGTCGTCGTCGAGTACGTAGACGGTTCGTTCAGCTAGGGCGACCATAACCATCCTCGTTCAACGGCAAGGTAACGCTCAATGCCGCGCCGCCACGGTCGATCTGCGCGGCGCGTAACTTACCACCGTGAGCCTCCACGATCGTGCGGCTGATGGACAACCCCATTCCCATACCGTTCGGCTTACTGCTGAAAAACGGTTCGAAAATCTTCTCCACGGTCTCGGGATCAAGTCCGGGCCCGGTATCCGATGTCACGATTTCAACTGCCTCGCCATCGATCAGCGCGGTCCGGATCGTCAACGCGCGTTCACCCGGTTTGGTCTCCTTCATGGCCTCCACGCCATTGCGCACGAGATTGAGCAGCACCTGCTCGATCTCGATCTCATCGACGGATACCGGTGGGATGCCATCCGACAGGTCGAGGACCAGTCGCACCCCGGTATCCTTCAACTCGGCCTCTTCCAGGGTCGCGACCGAGCGCACGATGTCGTTAATGACGGATGGCGACCTGCGCGGCTCGGATGTGCGGATGAAATGGCCGATCTCACGCACCATCTGGCCCGCGCGCTCGGCTTCGTCGGCGGCTTTTTGCAGCGCTGCTTCGAGCTCTTCCATGGTGCTGCTGCCGGACCGCAGGAATCGCAAACAGCCTCGCGTGTAGTTTGCGATCGCCGTCAGCGGCTGGTTGAGCTGGTGCGCCAGCGCCGCGGCCATCTCCCCCATGGTGTTGACGCGAAGCACCCGCGCTAGAGGATTGATCGATACGAATAGATCCCAACACTAAACAAGCTATCATATTGAAATGTCGGTGATATACGTCAACAATGGCCGCCTGGAAAGGGATCGAAGCGTCGGAATCTATCCACTAGCTCCGCCTCATGATGGCGCTGGCGGTCCTCCTCGAGCTTGCGCTCGGTCACGTCGCGCATCTCGGATTGCGCGGCCGGTGCGCCCTCCCACATAATCGGGCTGCTCAACGCCTCGACCTCGACGACCGAGCCGTCCAACCGCAACATCCGATAATCGAACGAAGGCAATGGTTGGTTTGTGGCGAGGATCCCCTCGATCCGCTCGCGGGCCAAGTTCCTTTGGTCGAGGTGGATCACGCTGGTCGCATCGATGCCGATGAGATGATCGGCGGATTCAGCGCCAAACAGGCGCACCGCGGCTTGATTGACGAAGACATACCGCCCCCCGCACGCGATCACTATGGCATCAGGCGCCTGTTGGATGAGCGCCCGATAGCGCTGCTCACTCTCGCGCAGCGCATTATCGGCGTGTTTTCGCTCCGTGATGTCCCGGGCTACGGTCTCGAACGTCCGCCCGTTGCCCTGGGCGATCCGGTGGCTCGATGCCTCGATTTCCACCTCCGTCCCGTCAAGCAGGACGAATTTGTACTCGATCGGCGGCAGCGTGGGTCGCGATTCCAGAACGGCCGCCTTGCGCGCGCGCGCTTGTATCGTGAAAGTCGGGATGAATGAAATCGAGCATCGAGCGGCCGAGCAGTAAACCGCTATCATCCACACCCAAGAGACTGGCGGCGGCGGGGTTGGCGTACTTCACCTTTCCGTCGTCGGTGATGAAGATGGCATCGGGGGCGTTCTCGACGAGCGCGCGGTAGCGCTCTTCGCTTTGTTCGATCTCCTCGGCCAACCGCGCGATCTTGAGCCTGCTCGCAACGCCATTGACGAAATTGGCGTAGCCGACACGCATGACGAGCCACAAGCCCACCGTAAAGACCACGAGCATGGCGGCCATGACGAGCTGTAGCGAATCCCCGGCGAGGAGCAACATGACGATCAAGGGGCTCAGCGCCGGCAGCACGAAGCCGGCCCAGGCCAGCGGGAAGTTCGCCGTCACGGCCGTCATGCCGGCCGCCACCCCGCCGATGACGAACACGAGGAAAATTTGTTGCGCGATGACGTCCGGCGGGAACATGACGGCCGCCCCAACGCCCCACAAACCACCACCGACGCATGCCGATACCGCGACGCGGACGAGGGAACGTCGGCTGACCTCCGTCGGTGCAGGTCGGGCGCGTCGGCGCAACCAGGTGCGTGTGGAGCGGAGCGCCGCCAGCCAAATGGCGGCCACCCAAGCGGCGAGAAAGACCGTCGAGACAGCACCCGAAAAAACCGCCGCCGTCAGACCCGCGTTCACGACGTTGACGCCGGCGATGATCAGAAGTTGACGGCGGAAGTTCGACATCTGGACGAGGCGAACCTCCGTCGCCGCCGCGGTGTCGTCCTCCAGCGCACCGTGGCGCAATAGAACGCGCTCTGTCATGGCATGTGTAGAGCCATGGTCTGCCGCACGGTTCGACTCGATAAAGGCCCCCTCGGTATTTGCGGTGGCGGAACCAGCCGCCAGTCCGTCAGTAGAAAACGGTATTTTCATCATGCAATCAATGGGATAACGCGGACATTCGGACGCCTGGACCGAAGCGGCGAGCGTTCTACGCCCCCATGCGCGATGCACGGGGCAGCGTGCGGTGATGCGCGATGAGTCGATGGAGGATCATGACAAGCCGTTTGGATGCCGGGCTGCCCATGACGGCGCGGCGTCAAAATTGCACGCGGACAATCTCGAACGAATCCCGCTGTTCCCCTCTCATGAATGCTTCCGAATGCATGTAAACGACATACACCTCGTTGCCCCTGATCGCCGCCGTTGTCGCGCCGCCATCCGGATCGGTGAGGGCCGAGGACGCGACGATCGCCGAATCCCAATTATCGCCGGTCACCAGCGCGACAACCGTCGAGAACTCGGCCGTCACGACGACCAGATTTCCGTCGGGACGGAGCACCATGCCATGGGCGCCCGCGAGGGGCTTCTTGAGCTTGACCTCGGTGACGGCGGTCAGGTTCGTCGAGCAGCACCTTATACAGGGCGCCATCGCCCGAGACGGCGGCGAACAGGAAACCGTCGGAGTGATACTCAACCCCGGTGAGGCCGGCCACTTCGTTCGCGAATCGTTCGTCCTCAGCGAACACCGAGGCCTTGCCGAACAAATCGACCTTGTAGACCACGCCGGCCAGCGAATCGGTCACATAGGCGTTGCCCTGCATGTCCACCGCGACATCGTTGGCCAACTGCTGATCACCGGCTGTCAACTCCGTCAGGTCGGTGAGAAATAGGCGCTCCGCCGTCGTCAGATCGTAGGCCGCAAGCGAGGCCGTCGAGCCCTCGGGCGCGGCGCCGGTATAGACCCCGGGATCGGTGTTGACGACGAGGAGACGATCATTCGCCAGATCGATATGAATGCCGGCCGATGACCGCAGATCGTCATCCTCGATGAACGCGCTGTGGCTGCCGTCGTCGCCCACCCAGAAGATCGTCCCCTCGGCGGCCGAGCCGAGCAGGAAACGCTTGTTCTTGGAATCGTATTCGAGACCTTCGGGGAACAGCCCGCTGCGCTCGACGCGGATCAGATCGGGCAGCTTGATCTCGACATCGCCTTTCTTGATCAAGCCCTCGATGTTGGCCGCCGGTACCACCCGATTGGCAGCGTCGGTGATGTCCGCGGAATCGGAGAACAGATCGGCGGTCGATTGCCACGCGACCACCGCGACCACTGCGGCGAGAACCACGCCGCCGATCACGATCGCCCGCACCAAGGAGCGCCCGCCGGCACCGGTATCCGCCGGCTGCACCTTTCCCGCTTGGCTGGCGAAAAAAATCGTGGCCATCCAAGCCCTTGTAGACATGCACCGCCTTACCGCCGGCGCCCGGATACTCGCCGAGCTCCTCGAAGACGAGGTCGACCCAGTTGTTGACGTGGGAATAGATCGATTCCGAGACGCAGATGTGCCCCGGCTCCGCGAGGCCCGCCAACTGCACCGCCGCATCAAGCGTCGGGCCACGCGCGTCTTTGCCCGAGCCCTGCACCGGCCCCATGTGGACGAAGGAGCGATACTTCATGCGCCGGTGTTCGGGCACCTCGGTGTTCTGAGCGGTGATCTCCTCGTTGAACTCCATCGCGCAACGCACGGCCGGAACGGCGCTGCGAAAGACAGCGATGGCCTTCGCGCCGGGCGGCGCGGCGAGGATGCCCTCGTGTTGCGCCACCATGTCGCTGAAGACCTTGCTACAGGTCCTCAACATGAGGCGCGCGGCGGCCTCGTCCGTCTCGACCAATTCCTGGTAATCGGCGATCTCGGCCGCGACGACTGCGCCGAGCTTGCTTCCACCTTGGTTCGCCGCCATCTAAGCCTCCGAAATTAGCAACCACCCGGCGCGATCGTCAGATGCCGCATGTGTGCTCATGGGATTCACAGCGACCTACGAGAATTCCCCTAACCTAGAAAAATTGACGGGAATAGTCCACGGATTCCACGTGAAATCGTCTCATAGGCGTCACGGGTTACCAGCCGAGCGCATAGCAGGGGCGGCGTGGATCGGCGCCGGCGCTCAAAATGCCGCTCTGAAGATCGCTCCTGATCAGGCACACAGCGCCAGCCTGCCAGATCCACTCCGGCCACCAGTGCACATCATGACCGAGCGCGGCGAGCGCCGTGCCGGTTGCTTCAGGCAGCCGCGCTTCGAGATTGAGCCGCCCCGGATAATAGCGATGGGGCTCGAATGAGTCGGGGAAGCTCTGCGTCGCAAAGCGCGGCGCCTCGACGGCTGCCTGCACGTCCATGCCGAACGCGACGACATTGAGGAAAACCTGCAGCATGGCCTGCACCTGGATGTCGCCGCCCGGCGTACCGAACGGCATGACGAATTCGCCGTCGCGAATGGCAAGCGCAGGGTTCGGCGTGAGCCGCGGGCGTTTGCCCGGTGCCGCCGCCGACGCATGCGTGGGATCGGCCCAGGATTGCGATCCGCGCGATGAGGGGCAGAGGCCAGTGCCGGGGATGACCGGCGTATCGTACGAGCCATCGCTCGGCGTGGCCGACACCGCGTTGCCGCGCCGATCGATCACACACAGATAGGAGGTATCGAGCGCCGCCCTCGGCTCACCGTCGGACGCGGCGGCGGAGCGGGTGCCGCCGGCGGTCCCACCGGGATCGAAAGGATCGCCCTGCGGCGGCATCTCGGGCCACGCCTCATCGTCACGGATCAGCGTACGTCGCGCCGCCGCATAAGCCGGTGACAGCAGCTCATCCATGGGCACATCGACGAACCGCGGATCGCCGTAGTAGTGATGGCGATCGGCGAAGGCGAGCTTGAGCGCCTCGGTGACTCGATGAATATAGGTCCATCCGTTATGGCCATGCGTTGCGAGATCAGCGCCCGCGAGCAGGCTGAGCGCCTGAAGCAACATCGGCCCCTGGCACCAGGGACCGCAGGTATAGACATCGATGCCGCCAATCTGAGCGTGCACCGGGGGCTCGATGCCGACTCTGAAATCGGCGAGGTCTTCGGCCCTCAGCAGGCCGCCGTTCTCGGCGTGGTAGCGCACGATGGTCGCCGCAATATCGCCGCGGTAGAAGGCGTCGCGGGCCGCCTGGAGGCCGGCTTCGCGGCTCCGACCAGCGGCCGTCTTCTCCTCGTCGACCATGTATTGCAGCGTGCGGCCGAGATCGGCCTGGACGAAGAGCCGGCCGGGCTCCGGCGGGCGCCCATCGGGCAGGTAGATCGCCGTGCTCGAAGGCCAGCGGCGGTAGTTGTCCGCCATGCTGGTGATCAATCCCGCCATCAGCGGGTACATGACGAAGCCATCGCGCGCGAAGCGGATGGCGGCGCCGGCGACATCGCCGAAACTCATGGTCCCGTAACGTTCCAACAGCGTGATCCAGGCATCCGGGGCGGCCGGCACGACGGTCCGCAACACGCCCTCGGGGATTTGACCGTCATGTTCACGCTGAAAGAAATCGGCGCGCAGGGACCGGGGCCACGTTCCGAGGCCGCTCACGGTCACCACTTCGCGGCTTTCGGCCAAGTAGAGAATGATCGGCGCGACGCCCGCGATGTTGACAATATCGCTCTGCACGACGCCGAGGACCAGTCCGCCCGCCACCGCCGCGTCGAAGGCATTGCCGCCGGCCTCGAGCACCTCGAAGCCGGCTTCAGCGGCGAGAAAGTGTCCGGCCGAGATCATATGGCGCGTGCCCGTTACGGTCGGCCGCAGGGCGGGGATGCCATGTAGGCCGACGCCGCTATCGCTGAGGCTCAAGGGCGGCATCGATTATGCTGCTCGGCATTCCAGCCCATGACGCGCTCGCCGCGGATTCACGGCCCGTCTTGAAATCCCGCTTCCCTCAACGTAGCGCGCGGGATGATGATGCGCGCCGCCATGATCGGCCGGGGCGAGGTGCCGATACGAAGTTCGCCCACGATGCTGAGCAGCATGTAGGCCTCCTCGCGGCTGAGCGTGGTGCGGGCGGTGACCAATTCGACGGCCCCGCGCGAGGCGTCTTCCGTCGCCTCTTCCACCGTCGGGCCAAAGCCGAGGATCTGGATCGTGTCGTCGCGCTCGATGATCGGGCGCTCGACCGGATGGTCCTTCACCAGCGAAATACGCGCCCGAACATTCGCCGTGCATTCAATTCCGGTGCCGGCGATGACGCCGTCGCTGATCGCGGCATGAGGGTCGGAGAAGAACAAAAGCGCGCCCGGCAACATCACGGGTAAGTGGATACGGCTGCCGGCCGTGGCATCGCGCTGGTCGAAATCGCCGCCATAGGGGCCGGCATAGGACGGCTTGTAGCCTTCTGGCGGCATGGTCGAGATCGTCCCGAGATTGGGGTAGAGCGGCAGCGGGATCCGATCGCCGAACCAGACCTGGCCGTCCCTGACCGGGCACGCGAGCGCGGTGGGCTCGGGGAACTCGTCCTTGAGGACGCCAAATCCCTTGATGATTGCGACCATGCCCTCGCCTTGAGGCGTGATCTCGAGGAGATCGATCAACACCGCATCGCCGGGCTCGGCGCCGCGCACCAGTACCGGCCCGGCGATCGGCGCCAGCGGGTGACCCTCAGAGGCCGGCGTGAAGGGTGTGGGTACGCTCTTGATATCGTCGATGTCGGAGAAGGCGCCACGCACCTCGAGTGCGATCTCCTCGCCGGGATCGATGGTCATCGCGGGCGGCGTCGACGGCCCGACAGAGAACAGGTAGACCGGGTCCATGATGTCCTCGGGCCCGCGGGCCGCGTAGGGGGCGTTACGCCGCCTCCTGCATGGCGCGCCAGGTATCCGCGTTCTGCAACGCCATGACGCTGCTCATCTCCTTCACGACCTCGAGGACGCGCTCGAGGTCTTGTTCCGACGTGGCGAAATCCTCGAGGATTCGGCGACCGATACCGGAGTGATCTTCATCAGCGGCATTGTGGATCACGAAAAAAGCTACGCCTTTGTCGTCGAGGCTGAATGTGGTCCTGAGGCTCTCGGCCAGTCGATCGTAATAGCCCGGTACGAGCGCCTCTCCGGCCAGCATATGGGCGGCCACGCCGTCGAGAAAATTGCTGCCGCAGATGTTCGAGAAATAGGCATGAAGGGCGAGCGCGCCGGCACAATACTTCGTTGCCGCCATGTCCTCCCGGCTGACGCCCATGCCCTCGGCAAACCAGTACCAGAGCTCGTTGTGGGGCACCCCCTCGGCATGCAAACGCCCGGTGCCCTCCTCGTAGACCACCTCGGCAATCAGCGCCCGCCACTTGGGATCGGGGCAGATGACGTAGAGACGGCCGTGGTAGTTGTGATTGCGGAGCGGCACGATGCTGTATTGGCGCGCGAACTCCTGCACCATCGGCCTGGTGTGCGTGCCTTCGAGCAGCCCCTTCCACAGGGGATGGTCCCAAAAGTGGCTGTTGGTGTTGATCTCGTCGATCCGCGCCAACGTGTCATCGATGGTCAAAGCCATGTCACGATCCTCCCTGAATGTACCTGACCTATCATACTCGGAGCCGGAGCCCCGATCCAGTTGCGCGCTCAGTTTCCGGGCGCCGAGCCGATCTCGCAGCCCGCGAGCGTTTCGAGCGCGCGCACCAGCGCCGAATGATCCCAGCCGCTGCCGCCCTGGGCCGCGCAGACGTTGAACAACTCCTGGCACGTCGCCGTGTTGGGCAGGCTCACGCCGAGCTCGCGGGCCGACTGCAGCGCCAAGCCGAGGTCCTTTTGGTGAAGCGCGATGCGGAAGCCCGGATCGAAGCTCCGCGTGATCATGCGCTCGCCATGCACCTCGAGGATGCGCGAGGAGGCAAAGCCGCCGAGTAAGGCTTCGCGCACCTTGGCCGGATCGGCGCCCGCCTTGGCGGCGAAAACCAGCGCCTCGCTGATCGCCTCGAGGGTGAGTGCGACGATGATCTGATTGGCGACCTTGCAGACCTGCCCGTCCCCGTTTGCGGTTCCCACCAAGGTGATCGTCTTGCCCATCAACTCGAAGAGCGGTTTCACGGCTGCGAAGGTCTCGTCGGGGCCACCCACCATGATCGTGAGCGCCGCGTTCTTTGCGCCCACCTCGCCGCCGGAGACCGGCGCATCGAGGTAGCCACCGCCCAGCTCGTTGATCCGTGCGGCGAAGGTCTTGGTCGCGATCGGCGAGATCGAGCTCATATCGACGACGATCTTGCCCGCCCCGACAGCTTCCGCGACGCCGTCCGGCGCGAACAGCACGTCCTCGACATCGGGGGTGTCGGGCACCATGAGAATGATGATCTCTGCCGCCTCGGCCACCGCCCGCGCGGAGTCGCATGCGATGGCCCCGCCGGCGAGGAGCTCCTCCGGCACGGGCGCGCGGTGGCGCACGACGAACAACTCGTGTCCGCCGGCCTGCACGTGGCCGGCCATGGGCCGCCCCATGATCCCCAGACCGATGAATCCTACCTTCATGGCCGCCTCCCTCGGTTGCGCTCGGCATCTTAACCAGTCGGCCCCACACGACCGACCCCTATTCGCGCGAATATGCGAGACGTGCGCCACCCACGATCCGACCGTGGACCCCGCCGAAGGCCGACAAACCCCTCCTTCTCGTCACCCGCAGGATGGCTGGGGCCGTCGAGGACCGGCTCCGGCGCAATGACCGGATGGAGATAGTGCCGAGGACCGGCTGTGGGACGGCGCCGAGATCATCGCCCGCGCGGAGCGCGCAGATGCGATCCTGGCGTGCCGCAGCGAGACGTTCACCGCCGATGTCATCGCCCAGATGCCCAAGAGCGTCCGCGCGATCATCGCCCTTGCCGGAGCCGGGCCGCATCAATCGAGCGCGGCGCGGTCGAAGTCAGCCTGATCGAGGCCGAGGGAAACGCCCGTCTCGACGAGAGCCGCCCACGTCGTCTCGTCGATGGGAATGCCGTTTTTTTCACGCTCGGCGCGAGTCTTGCGCTCGGGATCGCCCGGCACCATGACCTCCTCGACGCCGGGCGCCGGGGGCGAGTCCTTCACCCATGCGGTCAGCTTGTCGATCTCGGCGGCGAACGGGATCGCTTCGCCAAAACCGGCGGGATCGATCAGGATCGACAGCATGTTGTTGCGGATCTTGTAAATGCCGTCCGCGGAGTCCCTGTAAACGCCGCCGCCGGTGAACGCGCCGGCGAGGATTTCACACACCAGGGCCAGGCCATAACCCTTGTGTTCACCCATCGAGCACAAGGCACCGGTGATGTCGGGCACCATGACGCCGGGATCGGTGGTGGGCCGGCCGGCTGAATCGATCAGCGAACCTTCAGGAACCTGTTCGCCCATGTTGTAGGCCACGCGCACCTTGCCCATGGCGAGCTTGGCGGTCGCCATGTCGAGGACGATGGGCGGGCCGGCGGTCGCGGGGAATGCCGTGCAGTAGGGATCGGTCGTGAAGCGTGCATCGCTGCCGCCATAGGGGGCAACGATCGGCTGGTGGTCCGTCACGTTGACGTAGTGAATGGAAATCAAGCCTTGAGCGATGCAGAGCTCCGCCCAAGCGCCGATGCGTCCCAAATGGTGGGTATTGCGCAAGCCGACGATGGCCACGCCGTGGTCTTTCGCAACCGCGATACCCCGCTCCATCGCCTCGCGCCCGATGACCTGGCCGAAGCCCATATGACCATCGAGCAGCAGGAAGGCGCCGTTCTCGGACACCACCTCGGCATGCTGGCCGATCTTGGCGCGCCCGTCCTGCGCCGCGATGACATAGCGCGGCACGTTGAAGATACCGTGGCTGTCATGACCCAAAAGGTTGGCCTCGATGAGGTTCTCGGCGATCTGCCCAGCCTCGGCATCGCCGCAGCCAACGCGCACGAACATGGTTTTGACGAGCCCTGACAGGTCGTCGCCGGATATTCGCATCGTGGTCCTCCGTCACCCGCCTCCACCAAAAGAACGCCGACATGCTGTTGCGGGATAATGATCCCTTCGGTTAGGGTTTGCATTGACTAATGCCCAGCGCCGCAAAGGCGCATGCCGGACAGGGGGGAATGTCCCATGAAATACGCCAGCCTCGTTGGCCCCGACAAGAAGCCCTATTTCGTTCGCCTAAAGGACGGGACCGCCACGCCCATCGCACGCGCCTACGAGCAGCCGGGGCTCGACCCGCTGCGCGAGATCCTCGAATCGGGCCGCGATCCGGCGCGCATGCGCGCGATCGCCAAGCCGTTTCCGCTGCAGGGCGCGAAGTATCTCCCGGCCGTCACGGCGCCGCAAAAGGTGATCGGGGCTGCGCTCAACTATTACACCCATGCCGCAGAGTTCGGTCTTGCGCTCAAAAAGACCGAGCCTGCGTCCTTCTGCAAATACAATTCCGCCCTGCTTGGCCATGACGAAACCATCCGCTATCGCCGGAGCGACTCGATCGCCGTCGACTACGAATGCGAGCTCGCGATCGTCATGGGCAAGCGGGCGCGCAACGTGGCGCGCAAGGACGCGCTCAACTACGTCTTCGGTTACACCATCTGCAACGACGTCTCGGCGCGCGACCACCAGCTTGCCGAGGGCCAGTTCGCCCGGGCCAAGAGCTTCGACACCTTCAGCCCCCTCGGCCCGGTGATCGTCACCGCCGACGAAATCCCCAATCCCCAACGGGTGATGTGCCGAACCCGGGTCAACGGCGTGGTGCGCCAGGAGGAATCGACCGCCGACATGGTGTTCTCGTGCAAGGAGTTGATTTCCTACCTCTCGCGCTTCATGACGCTGGAGCCGGCCGACGTGATCTCGACCGGGACCATGGCCGGCGTCGGCCTCGCGCTGAGCCCGTTCGTCTTCCTCACCAACGGCACCACCGTCGAGTGCGAGATCGAGGGCATCGGCGTGCTGCGCAACAAGGTGAAGGTCCTGAAGAACCTTAAGGGCGCGAGCCGGCCGCCGACCCTGCCCAAATGGCTGCTGGACCGGGGCCGGCCCGGGCGCGCCAAGACGAAAAAGAAGGCGGCGGGTAAGAAGCGCTAGGACGCGGTCGGCGCACGGCCATGCGCTTCGCAACGCTCAGCCGGCCGCGTAAGCCCGCCTATCTCGTGCGTATCACCGACGGCATCGCCACGCCGATCGGGCGCGCCTACGAGTGCCCCGGCGTCGATCCCCTGCGCGTGATCCTCGAATCGGGCCGCAACCCGGCGCGAGTCAAGCCGATCGCCCGGCCCTTCCCGGTCAAGGGCGCGAGGTATCTGCCGCCCGTCACCGCGCCCTCGAAGATCATCGCGGTGATGGCTAACTACGCGGCCCACGCCAAGGAGGCGGGCGTTGCGACACCCAAGGAGCCACTGACCGCCGCCAAGTATCCGAGCAGCCTGATCGGCCACGGCGCGACCATCCGCTACCGGCGGCGCGACGCCAAGGGTGTCGATTACGAGGGTGAGCTCGCCTTCGTGATGGGCCGGCGGGCGCGCGATGTGAAGCTCGCCAACGCGCTCGATTACGTCTTCGCCTACACGGTCTGCAACGACATCACGGCGCGGGAGGTCTACATGAAGGAAGGCCAGATCACGCGCTCGAAGAGCTTCGATACCTTCACCCCGGTTGGCCCGACGCTGGTTCCGGCGAACGAGGTGGCGGACCCGCAGGCACTCCGCGTGCGCACCCGGATCAACGGGCAGGTGGTGCAGGACGACACCACCGCCAGCATGATCTTTTCGTGCGCCGAGGCCATCGCGTACCTTTCGCGGTTCATGACGCTGGAGCCCGGTGATCTGATCACCTCGGGCACGCCGGACGGCGCCGGCTACTTCCGCAAGCCGCAAGTGCTGTTGGTCGATGGCGTCCGCGCCGAGGTCGAGGTCGAGGGCATCGGCACCCTCCGCAACCGGGTCAAGGTCGCCCCGTAGGGCGGCCCGCGCAGATGGCGCAGACAGGGGATCGAACCGATGAACGACGATGTCTTCAACATGGCGGTACGCAAGTTTCTCAAGGAGGTCGGCGTGACCTCCCAGCGTGAAATCGAACGCGCCGTGCAGGCGGGGCTCGACAGCGGCATCCTCAAAGGGCATGAAACCCTGACTGCGCGCATGACGCTGACCATCGAGGGCCTCGATTTCGAGCATCGCGTCGAAGGCGGTATTACGCTGTCCTGAATTGCGCTTGTCACGATGCCGTGAGGACGGGCCGCCAAGGGGGCCGTCAGGGTCGCGCGCGGCCGCCGCAGGTCCGGCCGGCGCTGTTGTCAGGCGGGCGGGCACTGGATAAACTGCATTTGGGACACCACCTAAGCGCTGAGAGCCGCCCCGAAAGCCCTTACGCGGAGGGGAGCCGATGAAGGCGAAATACACGCCGCAATTCTTGCCCGCCGAGACGCCCGCCGAGCCGATTCGCCTGTTGGACGAAAACGGGCACTTGGCCGACGGCGCCAAGCCCGCCTTGAACGAGAAGGCGACGCTCAAGGGCCTGCGCATGATGATGCTGGCGCGCGCCTTCGACACCAAATGCTTCAGTCTGCAGCGCCAGGGCCGGCTCGGCACCTTCGCCCCGATGGTCGGCCAGGAAGCCTCGATTCTCGGCCCGGCGATGGCGCTCGATCCCAAGCGGGATTGGATCGCACCCCAATACCGCGAGTTGCCGGCGCTTTTGCAGCACGGCCTGCCGCTCGAGCGGGTAGCGCTTTACCGCCGCGGCCATCTCCAGGGCGCGTATATCCCCGAGGGCGTCAACATCGTCGCTCACCAGATCTCGCTGGCGGCACAGATCCCCCACGCCGTCGGCCTGGCCTGGGGGCTCAAGTTGCAGAGCAAGGATGGCGTGGTGATCGTCTATTTCGGTGACGGCGCATCGTCCGAAGGCGACTTTCACGAGGCGTGCAACCTCGCCGGCGTGGTCAAGGCGCCGATCATCTTCCTGTTGCAGAACAACGGCTGGGCGATCTCGACGCCGCGCGCGATTCAAAGCGCCACGACCGATCTCGCCTCACGCGCGCCGGGCTATGGCTTCCCCGGCGTCGTCGTCGACGGCAACGACCTCTTGGCCACCCACGCGGTCACCGCCGAGGCGGTGACGCGCGCCCGCGCGGGCGAGGGGCCCACCCTCATCGAGACCCTGACCTACCGCATGTGGGCGCACACCACGGCCGACGATCCCACGCGTTACGTCGAGCCCGGGGAGCTCGAACGCTGGAAGACGCGTGATCCCATCGACCGCATCCAGAAATATCTCGCAGGCGAGGGAAAGTGGGCCGAGGCCACCGCCACAACGTGGGACGAGGAGCTCACGGCCGAAGTGGAAGCCGCGTTCGAGAAGGCCGAATCCTACCCGCCGGTCAGCGCGGCCGATCTGTTCGACCAGGTGTATGCCGAACGCACGCCGACGCTCGATCGCCAGCTCGCCGAACGCCTCGCCTACGACCAGGAGGCCTCGTCATGAGCGAGATGAACATCCTCACGGCGATCCGCGATGCGCTCAAGCTCGAGATGGCGCGCGACGAACGGGTCATCGTGCTCGGCGAGGATGTCGGCCTTCTCGGCGGCGTCTTTCGCGCCACCGACGGCCTGCAGCAGTTCTTCGGCTCGCACCGGGTGGTCGACACTCCGCTTGCCGAAAGCGTGATCGCCGGCTCGGCGCTGGGCCTCGCGATCTCCGGCTTGGTGCCGGTCGCCGAGATCCAGTTCCTCGGCTTCACCCAGCAGGCGTTTCACCAGATCTGCCAGCAGATCGCGCGCTTCCGTTTTCGCACGCGCGGCGCGCATCCGATGCAGATCACGCTGCGTGCGCCGTTCGGCGGGCGCGTGCGCACGCCGGAGCTGCACAGCGATTCGATGGAAGCGCAGTTCGCCCAGGCGCCCGGGCTCAAGATCGTGCTGCCGTCCACGCCGCATGACGCCAAGGGCCTGCTCCTGGAAGCCATCCGCGATCCCGACCCGGTCCTGTTCCTCGAGCCCCTGCGCGGCTACCGCATGATCACCGGCGAGGTGCCGGAGGACGACTACACTGTGCCGTTCGGCAAGCTCCGGGTGGTGCGCGAGGGGTCCGACGTCACCCTCGTGGCGTGGAGCGGCAGCGTCCCGGTGGCCGAGGAGGCGGCTGAAATGCTCGCCGAGCAAGGAGTCAACGCCCACGTCATCGATCTGCGCACGCTGGTGCCGCTCGACGAGGCAGGGCTCGTCGCGGCGATCGAAAATACCGGGCGCTGCGTCGTCGTTCACGAGGGCACGGCGAGCGCCGGCTTCGGCGCCGAGGTGATCGCGCTCATCCAGGAGCAAGCGTTCTACTCGCTCGAGGCGCCGATGCGCCGCGTGACCGCGCCCGATACGCCCTATCCCCTGGCCGGCGCCGAGGATTTCTACATCCCCACCGCCGGTCAGGTGGTCAAGGCGGCGCGCCAGACCATGAACCACGCATGACGGATTACGAGTTCAAGCTGCCCGACATCGGCGAAGGGTTGAGCGAGGGCGAGATCGTCCGCTGGCACGTCGCCATCGGCGATACCGTCAAGGTCGACCAGGACTTGGTCGATATCGAGACCGACAAGGCGGTGGTCGAAATTCCCGCGCCGGTCGGCGGCGTGGTCAAGGCGCTGGCCGGCGAGCCGGGCGATATCATCAAGGTCGGTGGCGTGCTGGCGGTGATCGAAGCCGAGAGCGAGGCGAAGGCGGCCACGCCGGCCAAGAAGAAGCCTTCGGCGGCAAAATCGCCCGAGGCTGCCCCGGCACTCCCGGCAGTGGCCCCTGCACCGTCTAAATCCAAGGGCAATGGCCGCGCCAAGCGGGTGCTGGCCAGCCCGGCGACGCGCAAGCTCGCTCTCGAACGCGGTGTCGATCTCACGGCCCTCACCGGTACCGGAAGCGGCGGCCGGGTGAGCCGCGAGGACGTCGAGCGTGCGGCCCAGGGCGGTGGCGCGCCCGCGCCTGCTGCCGCCAAACCGGCGGTTGTCGCGCGACCCGAGGGCAAGGACGAGATCGTGCGCCTGCGCGGACTGCGCCGCCAGACCGCCAAGAGCATGACCGAATCCTGGCAACACATCCCGCATGTCTTCGATTTCAAGGAACTCGACGCCGGCCAGCTGATCCGCGCCCGCGAAAGCCTGCACGCCGAATACGAGGAGAGCGGCGTCAAGCTCACATACCTTCCGTTCTTCATCAAGGCCGCCGCCTCCGCGCTCGGGCGCCATCCCAACTTCAACGCCTCGATCAACATGGAGCGCGAGGAGTTGATCTACCATCACCGCTGTAACATCGGCTTCGCCACGGCGACGCCGGACGGGCTGATCGTGCCCGTGATCCACGATGCCGATACCAAATCGCTGCCCGAGCTCGCCCGTGAGATCGAGACCCTGTCGCAAGCGGCGCGGGCGCGCACTGCGAGCGTCGAGCAGCTTTCCAACGGAACCTTCACGATCTCCAACTACGGCAGCTACGGCGCCTGGCTCGGCACGCCACTGATCCGCCCCCCCGAGGTCGCCATCGCCGGCTTCGGGCGCATTCAGGACGCCGTCGTGGCCCGCGATGGCCAGCCTGCGGTGCGGTCGATTCTGCCCATGGTCATTGCGATGGACCACCGGGTGAACGACGGCGAACAGCTCGGCGCCTTCATCGCTGCCTTGACGGCCTATCTCAGCGATCCGATACGCCTACTCGCGGCACCCTGATGGTCGTCGGACAGATCGCCGAAGCAGCCGACCTCGTCGTCGTCGGCGCCGGGCCGGGCGGCTATGTCGCGGCGCTGCGCGGCGCCCAGCTCGGCCGCCGCGTGATGCTCATCGAGCGCGACGGCGCGGACGGCGTCGGTGGGGTGTGCCTGCGGGTGGGCTGCATCCCCTCCAAGGCGCTCATCGAGGCGGCCGAGCTGGCCGCCCGCATCGACGAGGCGGGCACTTTCGGCATCCAGGCCTCGCGCAACGGCGTCGACATGGCAGAGTTCCAGGACTGGAAGAACGGCGTCGTCGGCGGCCTGACCGACGGGGTGCGCAAACTCCTCACCCAGGCCGGAGTCACCATCGAGGTTGGCGAGGGCCGCCTCACCAAGCCCGACGAGGCGGTCATCACGGCGCCCGAGGGTCAGGCCAGGTTTCTCAAGTTCCGGGATCTCGTCTTCGCGACCGGCTCGCGCCCGATTGCGCTCCCGGACCTGCCGTTTGACGGCGCAACCATCCTCGATTCGACGGGCGCGCTGGATCTGACCGAGCTGCCGGAGACCTTGGCCATCATCGGCGCCGGCTATATCGGCCTCGAGATCGGCATCGCGCTCGCCAAGTTCGGCAGCCGGGTGAGCATCGTCGAGGCCGAGAAGGGCATCCTGCCTACCATGGACCGCCGCCTCGTGCGCCCGGTCGAAAAGCGCCTCAAGGCGCTCGGCGTCGAGGTCTTTGCCTCGGCCCAGGCGCGCGGCTTCGCGAACGGCAAGCTCACCGTCGAAACCAAGGACGGCGAAACCACCATCGCCGCGGAAAAGGTCGTCGTCGCCGTCGGGAGGCGGCCCAACAGCGACGATCTCGGCCTCGAGAACGCCGGTATCGAAGCGGACAACCAGGGCCTCCTCGCCGTTGCCGAGGACCGCCGGCTCACCCCCCACATCGCCGCCATCGGCGATGTGACGCCGGGGCCGGCGCTCGCCCACAAGGCCTCGGCCGAGGCGGGCGTTGCCATCGCGGCGCTGTCGGGCAAGGCCGCCGCCTTCAATCCGGCGGCGATCCCGGCGGTGATCTTCTCCGATCCCGAGATCGCCACGGCCGGTTTGACCCTCGATCAAGCCGCGGCCGAGGGCATCGAGGTTCATGCCGCGAACTTTCCCCTCGCCGCCTCGGGCCGGGCAGCCACGCTCGATGCGCGCGACGGCTTCCTGCAACTCGTGGCCGAGCAGGGCAGCGATACCGTGATCGGCGTTCATGTCGTGGGACCGCACGCCTCCGATCTCATCGCCGAGGGGGTGCTCGCTATCGAGATGGGCGCGAGCCTCGAGGACCTAGCACTCACCATCCACGCCCACCCGACGTTGAGCGAGCTCTACATGGAAGCCGCCCATGCCGGCATCGGCCAGCCCATCCATATGGCCGTGCTCGGCCGGAGCTGACGGGGCACGGGGCTCAATCGCGGGCCTTGCGCTCGCACCGGCCTCGGGTAGATTAGGCCGCATGACGAGCCAGGCTAAAGAGACCGCGCGGGCGCGTTCGGACGAGGGCGAGACGTTCCCCGAAATTCGCGATTCGGTCCGTCGCCTGTGCGCCGAGTTCCCAGGCGAATATTGGCGGGAGTGCGACCGCGAGCGCGCCTATCCCTCCGCATTCGTCGAGGCGCTGACCAAGGCCGGGTTTCTTGGCGTTTTGATCCCGGAAGAGTATGGCGGATCGGGCCTCGGCATCGCCGAGGCCGCGGCCATTCTGGAGGAGATTCAGCGCAGCGGCGGCAACAGTGGCGCCTGCCACGCGCAAATGTACATCATGGGAACGATCCTGCGCCACGGCAGCGAGGAGCAGAAAGAGACCTACCTGCCCAAGATCGCAAGCGGCGATCTGCGCCTGCAGGCCTTCGGCGTCACCGAGCCGACGAGCGGCACCGACACCCTTGGCCTCCGCACCACGGCGGTCAAGGACGGCGATGCGTACGTCATCAACGGCCAGAAGGTGTGGACCTCGCGGGCCGAGCATTCCGATCTCATGCTGCTGTTGGCACGCACCACGCCCAAAGAAGAGGTCAAGAAACGCACCGAAGGATTGTCGGTCTTCCTCGTCGATATGAAGGAGGGCCTCGGCCACGGCCTTACGATCAAGCCGATCCGCGCCATGATCAACCATTCGTCGACGGAGATCTTCTTCGACGATCTCAGGATCCCGGCCGCCAATCTGATCGGCAAGATCGACCGCGGCTTCACTTACGTGCTCGACGGCATGAACGCCGAGCGCATCCTGATCGGCGCCGAGTGCATCGGCGATGCCCGCTGGTTCATCGACAAGTCCACCGCTTACGCCAACGAGCGCGTCGTGTTCGACCGCCCGATCGGGCAGAACCAGGGGATTCAGTTTCCTATCGCGCGTGCGTTCGCCGCATCCGAGGCCGCCGATCTCATGGTGCGCCGCGCGGCCGAGCTGTTCGATCTGGGCCAGCCCTGCGGCAAGGAGGCCAACATGGCCAAGCTGTTGGCGGCAGACGCCTCGTGGCAGGCGGCCGAGGTCTGCATGCAAACCCACGGCGGCTTCGGCTTTGCCGAGGAGTACGATATCGAGCGCAAATTCCGCGAGACCAGGCTCTACCAGGTGGCGCCGATCTCGACCAATCTCATTCTCTCCTTTATCGCCGAGCACGTGCTCGGGCTGCCCCGATCCTATTAGGCGTACGAGCTCATGACCGGCGCGCTCGACGGTATCCTGGTGCTCGCCCTCGAACAGGCGGTCGCCGCGCCCTACACCTCCTCGCGTCTCGCCGATGCGGGCGCCCGCGTCATCAAGATCGAGCGGCCCGAAGGCGATTTCGCGCGTGGCTACGACACCCTCGCCAACGGCGAATGCACCTTCTTCGTCTGGCTCAACCGCGGCAAGCAATCGCTCGTCGCCGATATCAAGAATGAAGGCGACGCCAAGCTCATGCACCGCATCCTCGCCCAGGCCGATGTCTATCTCCAGAACCTCGCGCCCGGCGCGGCGGCACGCGCAGGGTTCGGCTCGGCCGAGCTCCGGGAGCGCTACCCTAGGCTCATTACCTGCGACATCTCGGGCTACGGCGAGGAGGGGCCCTACCGCGAGATGAAGGCTTACGATCTGCTCGTGCAGGCCGAATCGGGCCTGGCCGCGGTGACCGGCGAGCCGGAAGCGCCGGGCCGGGTCGGCATCTCGATCTGCGACATCACCTGCGGCGTTCAGTCCTACGCCGCCATCCTGAAGGCGCTCTATGCCCGCGAGCGCACAGGGAAGGGAAACGGCATCGCCGTCTCGCTATTCGACAGCATGGCCGACTGGATGGCGGCGCCCATTCTGCAGGCCCAATATGGCGGCCAGCCGCCGCCCCGCATCGGCTTCAGCCATCCGATCATCGCGCCCTACGGCGCCTATGAAACAAAGGGCGGCGAGGCCATCGTCATCGCCATCCAGAACGACCGCGAATGGGCGCGGTTTTGCACCGGCGTGCTCGAGCGCCCCGAACTGACGACGGAGAACGCCTTCGCGAGCAACGTTGAGCGCGTCGCCAACCGGGCCCAAATGGATGTGATCATTAACGAGGTGTTCGCCGGCCAGTCACGCGATGTACTCGCCGGGCGCCTGGCGGCGGCGCAAATCGCCTATGGCGCGCTCAACTCGGTCGAGGATGTGACCCATCATCCCCAACTTCGGCGCGCCCCGGTGGCGACGCCCTCCGGCCCGATCGATCTCGTCGCGCCTCCGGCCCGCACGATCGGTGATGATCGCGCGCTCGGTCCGGTGCCGGCCCTCGGCGAGCACACGGACGCGATCCGCGCCGAGTTCGGATCATAGGGAGCACGCGATGGTCGCTTCAGGCGTCTACGACTTTCTCGACCAGGACCGGGTGATCTTCGGCCGGCCGGCAGCCGAGGCGGTCATGGAGGAGGCGGCGCGGTTGGACGCCGACAAGCTATTCATCGTCGCCTCGAAGACTGTCAGCCGCAAGACCGACGTCATCACGAACCTGAAGGCGGCCATGGGCCACCGTTTCGCCGGCCTGTTCGACGAGTGTGTCGAGCACGTGCCGCGCGAGGCCGTGATCGCCGCCGCCGAGGCGGTGCGGGCGGCGGAACCCGATTTGATTGTCACCGTCGGCGGCGGGACGCCGATCGACACCGTCAAGGTGCTGCAGATCGCGCTCGCTTACGATGTTCGTGACGTCGCTCGGCTCGGCGATTACCGAGTCCGGGTCGACGAGGACGGCAAAGTCCGCCAGCCGGCGATGGACGCATCACCGGTGCGCCAGATCATCGTGCCGACCACGCTGTCGGGCGGCGAATTCAGCGATAGCGCCGGCTGTACCGACACCGCGAACAAGGTGAAGGAAATGTATGGCGGGCGTGCGGTGGCAGGCCGCGCCGTCATCCTCGATCCCGCGCTCACCATCCACACGCCGGAGTGGCTGTGGCTCTCGACCGGCATCCGCGCCCTCGACCACGCGGTCGAAGGCATCTGCTCGCGTTCGCCGCAACCTTTCACCGACGGCCTTGGGCTTCACGCGCTCAGGCTGTTCAACGAATCGCTTCGGCGCAACAGGGACGAGCCGGGCGATCTCGACGCGCGGCTCCTGAGCCAGCAGGCGGTCTGGCTCGCGGGCTCCAGCCTCAACCGCGCGCCCTACGGGGCAAGCCACGGCATCGGCCAAGCGCTGGGCGCGGCGACCGGGGTGAGTCACGGCTATACCTCGTGCGTCCTCTTACCTGCGGTGCTGCGCTACAACGCGCCCGTCAACGCCGAGCGCCAGACGTGGGTCGCCGAGGCGATGGGCCGGGCGGGCGATGAAGCGCCCGAGGTGATCGGCGACTTGATTGGGGATCTCGGCCTGCCGCGGAGCCTCCGCGACGTCGATGTCAAGAAAGTGGATCTCGAGATCGTGGCGCGCAACGCGCTTGAGAACCGCTTCGTGCGTTCGAACCCGCGGCCGCTCGAGAGCCCGGACGACGTGATGGAGATCCTGGAGGCGGCGTGGTAGGGCGGATCGCGGCGGGCGCTCTGCCTAACGCCGCTTCATCTCCTTGAGCATCGCGACGACATCGTCGGGGTCGAGACGCAGGCTGTAGTCCGGATCGACGAAGGCGTGGCGCACGACGCCATCCTGGCCGATCACATAGGTCGCCGGCACCGGCAGCTCGAAACTCTCGTCGCCATTGTAGTCCGGCAACTCGATACCGAAATCCTGGTAGATCGGCCGGAGCTCCTCGGCCAGCGTGAAGACGAGGCCGAAGGCGCGGGCGACCTTGTTCCCCGTATCGTTCAACACCTCGTATTCGAGATCGTTCGTCTTTGTCGTGTCCTGGGCATGATCCGGCGTTTCCGGCGAGATCGCCACCAGCTCGGCGCCGAAGTCGTTAATCTCCGGTAACGCCCGCTGCAAGGCACGCAGCTCGACATTGCAGTAGGGGCACCAGCCGCCGCGGTAAAAGCTCAGCACCACGGGGCCCTTGGCCAGCAGATCGGCGAGCTGTACGTCCTCGCCACCGGCGTTGCGGAGGGTGAAATCGGCCACGCGTGCGCCTACCTTGAGGCCCTGCTCGCCGAGACCCGACGCGCGCAGCCGCTCCTTTTCGCGATCGAACTTCTCCTTGGTATCGGCGGCCATGCGCTCGGCCGAACTGACGCTGTAGTCCGCAAGCTCCTTGGTCAGGGACATCGTGCCAGCCTCCCTCTCAAACCTCGTAAGCCACCGCCTCTTGGGCGAGACCATCGAACAAATCGAGCATGCGCCGGCGCCAGTCGTAGATCGGATCATCGGCAGCCAGCAGCACGAACGGGCTGACCGAGCGCGCCCATTGGAAGCCGCCAAAGACGGCATAATCGGCGTAGGCTGGCGCGTCACCACAGAGATAGGGCTGTTCCTCAAGCGTCGCGCGCAACGGTGCGAGGCTGGCGCGTACGGCTTCAACCCGGTCGTCACGGCCCTTTTGCACTTCGGCGAAAGGCTTGTCGAAGCGCGAGCCGCGGGTCTCCAAGAAATACGCCCGATCGTCGGGATGAACGTGCTCGTAGATGTCCTGGACGATGAGCGGGAAGATCGAGAGATTCATCGAGCGGTCGGCCCACCCGTTGATGAAGCGCGCCTCGGCCCGGCCCATGGCGCCGCCGAACAGCGAGGTCTGGTCGGGATAGGCGTCCTCGAGATAACAAGCGATGGTCCATGAATCGCTGAGTGTGGTGTCGCCGTCCTGAAGGATCGGCACGAGCTTCTGGCCGCTGAAGGCGATCTTGTCCCTGTCGGTGAACTTGACGGCGATCCGCTCAGCCTCCAGGCCCTTGTGCGCCAGAGCGAAACGTGTGCGCCAGCAGTAGGGACTGAAGCGGCGGTCACCATCGCCGACAAGCTCGTAGAGCGTTATCGACATTTTTCCCTCCCACGATATCCCGGCCGATCGCGAGGCCGACCGTTGCTTCGAGGTTCCTAGTTTACGATGATTAAAGGGAGAGGGGTGAACGAGAACGTCCACCCCTCAAGAGTAAGGCCGGGCCCGGCCGCCCCGGGAGCTCGGTGGGGGGAACCTGCCCCGTGAGCAACCGGGCCTCTTTGGCCCATGGCAGTTATATAGGGCACTCATTACGGCAGTATTAGGGCAGCGAGACGGCCGAATTAAGGCAGGTCGCTCGAGCCAGAATAACCGGGCGATTCCAGCGCGCCAGCCGGCGCGAGCGCCGATGCACAATTTCGTGATCGACGCCTCGCCCATCGCTGGAGTAGTGCTAGCACTCGTCCGCCGCCGCAATGAAGGGCCCTGCCATGACCAACGAGACCATCGTCCTCACCAAGGCGCTGGCCGCCTATCTGCGCTCGGTGTCCGTGCGCGAGCCCGAGATTCTGGTTCGCCTCCGCGCCGAAACCCGTGACGGACCCATGCCCGAGTGCCAGGTCTCGCCGGAGCAGGGCGCGCTGATGGCGATGCTGGTCGAGCTCATGGGCGCCAAGCGCACCCTCGAAGTCGGCGTTTTCACCGGCTACAGCTCGCTCTGCGTCGCGCTCGCGCTGCCCGACGATGGCGAGATCACGGCCTGCGATTATCGGGAGTCATGGACCGCGACAGCGCGGCGCTACTGGGCCGAGGCCGGGGTTGCACACAAGATCGATCTGCGCATCGCACCGGCCATGGAGACATTGCCTAAACTCCTGGACGAGGGCCGGGCCGGAACTTACGACTTCGCCTTTCTCGACGCCGACAAGGGCAACTGCGATTCCTACTACGAGTTGTGCCTCGAGCTGCTGAGGCCGGGCGGCTTGGTCGCCATCGACAATGTGCTGTTGGACGGCGCCGTGCTCGATACTTCCGGGCGCTCGAGCGATGTCGAACTGGTCCGCGCGCTCAACCAGAAGATCTACGACGATGAACGGGTCAGCGCCTGCATGGTGCCGGTGAGCGACGGGCTCATGCTCGCCCGCAAGCGGGGGTGAAGCGGCCGGACTTCAGGATTCGGATTCGTTTGCTGCGCCCGGCCATGCCGACTAGACTTGTCCCATGAGCAAGACCGATGCTCAGGGGAGCCAGCGCGATCAAGCCTTGCCCCTGCCTGCGCCGACGGGGGGCCTCGACTGATGAGCGAGGTCGTGGAATTTGCCCCCCACCGCAAGGTCTCGCAATTCCCGACCGCCTCTTCCTCAAAGACCACACCGCCCTCGACACCCGCGCCCGTCTTTTTCGACCGCCACGAACTCAGCCAGATCTTCGCGGTCTATAGCCTCAAGGTCATTGCCGGCGAGTGGCGCGACTATGCCATAGAGCGCGACGACCGATCCGCGGTGTTCACCGTTTACCAACGCTCGTGGGATGGCCCTGCCTATCGGGTGGTCAAGCTGCCGCCCGAGGAGGATCGCGAGGACGCCTACCTCGTGGCCGACCGATGCGGCGTTCTATGCCGTGCCGCATCGCTCAAACAGCTCCTCAAGATTTTCGAGCGTGCGCGCCTCAGGCTCGTCGCGCCCGACTGATCGCAGCGCGTCTGGCCGCTCAAGAAAAACGCCCGGCTGAACCGCCGGGCGTTGATCGTTGCGGGCGGGCCGGCTAGCAGGCTGCTGAAAAAGTCATCATTGCCGGGCCTTGAACTCGGATTCATCGCCGAAATGAAATGAGATTTCGTGTCTTAGGGTGAAACCGTCTTCAATCTCGACCGATCCGATGCCCTGGGCTTCATCCAGTTCGATGATCTGCCACTTTGCGGTCAGCGGCGTGCCGGCATCGCCCGTCATGTTGGCGCCTCCGCCAGCAGTCTGGGTAGTCGGACGAGGTTGTAGGCGGCCAAGGCCAGGGTGAACGAAGCGTCGACCCGGTGGCGGCCCCGGAATTTGGTCTTGCTCAATCCCGCGCTCGTCTTGACCCAGCCGAAGACCTCCTCGATGCGCTTACGGCAACGTTGGCTGACGCCGTAACCGGGATGGCGCGTCGTGCGCCCGTCTATCTTGGTCTTGCGCCGCTTGCCGGTCTTGGTGACGTGGTCCTGGACGGCGATATGGGGGGTCACCTTGCGGTGCCGCAGTTCCTCGACAAAATCCGCGACGTCAAAACCCTTGTCCCCGCCCACCGTGATCCGACGCGGGCCGCCTCTACTCTCCACCGGGCGATGCCTGTCGATCAGATCAAGGGCGGCTTCGCGTTCCGCCGTGCCCGACGCAATGGTCACGCCGCCGCCGACTGCCAGACCATGGCGGTTCTCCGTCAGCGCATGGCCCATGTAACACAGCTTGCTTTCCCGGCCATTACCCTTGCGATAAAGCCGGGCGTCCGGATCAGTGGTGCTTGCATGGGTCGCGTTCGAGCGTTTCTCGCCATGAAAATCCCGCTCGGCGTTGCGCCCCGATCCCCCGTCGCCATCGTCCTCACCTTTGGGACGAAAGCTCTTCATCGACGCCCAGGCCTCGATCAATGTTCCGTCTACCGAAAAATGATCCCGGCTCAATAGTCCCCGTACCTTGTGGTGCTGGATAACCCCCGCAAGCAGCTGCGCCGAAACCTCCGCCTCCAGAAGACGGTCCCGGTTGTGGCAGAACGCGCTGGCGTCCCACACGCCATCGTCCAGCCCAAGCCCCACAAACCAGCGAAACAGCATGTTGAAGTTTAGCTGCTCCATCAGCTGACGCTCCGAGCGGATCGAATAAAACACCTGCAACAGTAACGCTCGAAGAAGCTTCTCCGGCGGGATCGATGGGCGACCCATGTGGGAATAAAGCGTCTCGAACTCCGAAGATAGAGACCCCAATACGTCGTTCACGATCTCACGGATCAGACGCAGCGGATGATCATCCGGAACACGCTCTTCCAAGTCTACGTAGCTGAATAAATTGCCACTGCTTTTATCTCGACCCCGCATGCCATCCTCCATCACCCGAAGGAATCACAGAATCATGTCACAACTGCAAATGCGAGGACTTTTTCAGCAGCCTGCTAGAGCATTTTCTGAGCTGACGGATTCTTTTTGGGATTCCCATGGGATCGAATTTCTGATTCAAGATGTGGGCTGGTGGAGGAGGCCAGCCTGCATGACGAAACCTCTTTCCAATGATCTTCGAGAACGGCTTGTATCGGCGGTTGACAGCGGCCTGTCGCGGCGCTCGGCGGCGCGCCGCTTCGGGGTTGCGGCCTCGACGGCGATCAAATGGGTGAATCGGTGGCGGCGGACGGGCGATGTCGGGCCTAGGCCGCAAGGCGGTGACCACCGCTCGCACCGGATCGAGGCCCATGCCGAGGAAATCCTGGCGCTGGTTGACGAGACGCCGGACATCACCTTGGGCGAGATCGCGGCACACCTGGACGCGGGGCATGGCTTGACGGTGGCCCAAAGCACGGTCTGGCGGCTGCTCGACCGGCACGGCATGACGTTCAAAAAAAACCGCGCACGCCTGCGAGCAACAGCGAGCTGACGTCCTGCGCCGCCGGCAGGCCTGGTTCGACGCCCAACCCGATCTGAAGCCCGAGCGGCTGGTGTTCATTGACGAGACCGGCGCTTCGACCAAGATGGCCCGGCGTTACGGCCGGGCGCCACGGGGCGAGCGTTGCCAAGCACCGGTGCCTCATGGACACTGGAAGACGACGACCTTCGTTGGCGCGCTCCGCCTTGAAGGCATGACCGCGCCCATGGTGCTCGACGGTGCCATGCATGGTGCCGCCTTCCTCGCTTATGTGGAGCAGGTCTTGGTCCCGACGCTCAAACCCGGCGATATCGTGGTGATGGATAACTTACCCGCCCACAAACCCATCGCCGTGCGCACGGCCATCGAAGTCGCCGCGGCAGAGTTGCGCTTCCTGCCGCCCTACAGCCCTGACTTTAACCCCATTGAAATGGCCTTCTCCAAGCTCAAGGCTTTCCTCAAAAAGACCGCCGCCCGAACCGTCGATGACCTCTGGGACGCCATCGCCCAAGGCATCGACACCTTCACACCAACGGAATGCGAAAACTACTTCGCTGCTGCCGGCTATGACCGCAAATTATAGGAAAACGCTCTAGCGGCGCTGGCCGAACAGGGCAAGCAGCAGGATGAACAGGTTGATGAAGTCGAGATAGAGGCGAAGCGCGCCCATGATCGCCTTCTTGCCGGCGATATCCGCGCTGTCGCCGGCGTAATACTCCTCCTTGATTTTTTGCGTGTCGTAGGCGGTCAGGCCGACGAACACGACGACGCCGATCACCGAGACGAGAAAATAGAGCACCGGCGAGGCGAGAAACCAGTTCACCACCGAGGCGATGATCACGCCGATAAGGCCCATCATGAGGAACGAGCCCCAACGCGTGAGGTCGCGCTTGGTGGTGTAGCCATAGAGGCTCATGGCGCCGAAGGTGCCGGCGGTGATGAAGAAGACCCGCGCGATGCTGACGCCGGTATAGGTGACGAAGATCGAGGACAGGAACAGGCCCATAAGCACGGCGAAGATCCAGAACGAGGTCTGGGCGGCGCCCACGCTCATCTTGTTGATCCGCGCACTCAGGAAAAACACCATGCCCAAGAGCGCGACCATCAGGACCAGCATGGCGCCGGTGCCGACCAGCGCGTTGTAGACGCTCGGCACGTTGGCGGCCGCGTAGGCGACGATGCCGGTCAGCACCAGGCCCGAGCCCATGAAATTGTAGACGCGCAGCATATAGGCCCTCAGGCCCTCATCGATCAGGGCCCGCTCGGTTGCACCGACGCCCAGCCGCGTTTCGTATTCAGCAGGCATTCGTCATCACCTCGTGATGTCCGGGAACTGCTGCGACCTATATGGGCGAAGAAGGCCCAAAAATCAAGGCAACCCGCACGTTTCGGAGGTTTGCGGTGGACCCTGATCGGCACGCGGCTCACTCCGTGCGGAGCACCGGCGCGGCTTTCTGACCGAGCGCCCGCCACGTGCCGAGAAAACCGAAGACCGCTGTGACGAACACCCCGAGAAGCACCGTCGCGGCGACGGACCAGGGCATAAAGACCCACTCGCCATGCATCACTTCGGTGACGACGACCCACGCGGCCAGCGTTCCCGTCGCCGCGGCGATCAGCCCGGTGGCAAGGCCCAGCAGCGCGTATTCCAGCACGTAGGCACGAAAGACGACGGCGCGCGTGGCGCCGAGCACCTTGAGGATGACCGCATCGTACACCCGCCGCCGGTGTCCGGCAGCCACCGCACCGGCGAGCACCAGGAGTCCAGCGATCAGCGCGAGAGACGCCGTCACCCGCGTGCCGGCGGCGATGCGCTCCAGCACCTCGGCGATGCTGTCGATCACGTCGCGCACGCGGATGGGTGAGACGTTGGGAAAGCGGTCAGTCACGGCGCGAAACAGGGCGTCTTCGGCGTCCGGAGTCACCCGCGCCGTCGCGAGGTGGGTCTGCGGGGCGGCTTCCAGGGCGCCCGGCGCGAACACCACGAAGAATTGATGCCGATATCCATCCAGTCGATGCGGCGCAGGTTGTAGATCGTGGCGGTGATGCGCCGGCCGAGGACGGTGAACGTCATGGTATCGCCGATGCCGAGGTTCATGCCGCGCGCAATGTCCGCATCGAGAGAGATCACGGGCGGTCCGTCATAGTCCGCAGGCCACCAGTTACCGGCGACGAGTTGGGTCCTGGCCGGCATGCCCCGTGCGTAGGTGATCCCGAGCTCGTGGCGCAACACCCACTGGGACTCGCGCGCCACCACAACCTCGCTGGGCGGCGTACCGTCGATCAGCGTGATCCGGCCACGCAGCATGGGCACGCGCTCGAGCCCGCCGGCACCCGGCACAGCCCGTACCGTGGCATCGAAATCCGCCACCTGATCGGGCTGAATATCGATGAAGAAGAACGCGGGCGCCTGATCGGAGATGCGATCGCGGATCTGGCGGGCGAGATTCCCCTCGATCAGGGCGACGGCGACGAGCACTGTCAGGCCGGCGCCGAGGGAGACGACGACGCTGGCCGTCGGGGCCCCGGGCCGGCAGATGTTAGCGAGTGCGAGGCGCACGCTTGCGCCGCTCGGCCGGCCGAGCGCCCTGACGCCGCGCACCAGCAGCGCGGCCGCGCCACGGAAGGCCAGGAGCGCGCCTGCAGAGCCGAGCACGAACCACTTGGCGACCGAGGGCTCGCCGCTGCCGAACGTGGCCAAGAGCGCGAGCAGGCCGACGGCCACGCCAACAGCGAGCACATGGGCAGGTCGGGGCGGGCGGCTCGCCATCTCGACGGTCTGGCGGAACAGCACCGCGGCGGGCACCACGCTGGCACGACCGAGCGGCCAGAGCGCGAACACCGCCGCGACGAGAAACCCGAACGCCGCGGCCAGGGCGAGCGCTTGCGGGTAAACACCCGTTGCCGCGGCGACCGGCAAACTGCCGGCCAGCACGCTGTTGGCGAGATAGGGCGTCAGCGCGCCGAGAATCAATCCAAGCGCTATTCCGAGCGCGGACAATAGGCCGATCTCGATGAGATAGACGCGGAAGATCAGGCCACTCGGGGCACCCAAGCATTTCAGGATGGCGATGGTTTCGGTCCGGCCGGAGAGATAGTTCTGCACCGCGTTGCCGACACCGATGCCGCCGACCAGCAGCGCGGCGACGCCGACCAGCGTCAGAAACACCCCGAAGCGGTCGATGAAGCGGCGCACCGAGGGCTGGGAATCGCGGGTGTCACGAATCCGCCATCCGCGATCGGGGAAGGCGGTGTGCAGCGCCCCGAGCCAGGACTCGAGCGAGGCGCCGGGGGCGAGCCTCACGCGGTAGAGATAGCGGATCAGGCTGCCTTCGCGCACGAGGCCGGTGGCGGCGAAGCCCGCATCGGACACCATCAGGCGCGGGCCGAGGCTAAACGCGTTGGCAATGCGATCGGGCTCGCGGACGATCACGGCGCGAACGTCGAGGAGGGCATCCCCCACCTTGACCGTCTCGCCGAGCGCCATGCCGAGCCGGGTGAGAAGGGCGGTCTCGGCGACCGCGCCCGGGCGCCCGTCGCGTTCGGCCAGGGCATCGGCCAGCGCCTGTGGTGGGCTGAGCTCGACCGCGCCGAACAAGGGATAGCTCGCCGGCACGCCCTTGAGCTCGACGAGCACGCGCTGCTCGCCAGCCACCGCGCGCGCCATGGCCCGCATCTCGCGCAGCGGCGCCACCGCGTCGCTCAGGCTCCCGAGATAGCTTGCCGCCGCCGTCTCGAGGCCGCGCCCGACAACGCGCAGCTCGACATCGCCGCCGAGCAGGACTTGCGCGTTCTTGCGCAAACCTTCCTGGATGCCGGACGAGAGCGAGCCGACGCCGGCGATGGCGGCCACGCCGAGGGTCAGGCTGGCGAGAAAGATGCCGAGACCCTTGAAACCGCCGCGCAGCTCGCGGCGCGCGAGGCGGGCGGCGAAGGGAATGGCGCGGAAGGGGCGGGGTGAGGGCATCGCGGCGGCTACGAGGTGCCGGCGTCGCGGGCATCGCGCCCCGCCCCGTCGAGAATGCGGCCGTCCTCCATCGCGACCACCCGGCCGCAGTGCGATGCGAGGTCCGGATCGTGGGTAATCAACAGCAATGTCGTGCCCTGCGCCGCGCGAATCGCGAACAACAACTCGATGATGGCGCCGCCGGTCGTGCGATCGAGGTTGCCGGTCGGCTCATCGGCGAGGAGCAGCTTGGGCTCGGCGGCAAAGGCGCGGGCGATCGCGACGCGTTGCTGCTCGCCGCCCGACAATTGCGCGGGGTAATGACCGTGACGCTGGTTCAGGCCGACGGCATCGAGTTTTTCGGCGGCATGCTCGAAGGCATCGCCCTGGCCCGCAAGTTCGAGCGGGATGGCCACGTTCTCAAGCGCCGTCATTGTCGCTACCAGGTGAAACGACTGGAAGACGATGCCGACATTGTCGCGGCGGAAGAGCGCCAGCCGATCCTCGTCAAGCCCGGCAAGCGGCATGTTCGCGACCTCCACGATACCCGCCGTCGGCCGCTCGATCCCGGCCACGATGGCCATCAGCGTCGATTTCCCGGAGCCCGACGGTCCGACGAGCCCCACCGCCTCGCCCGTCCAGATCTTGAGGTTGGCGCCGCGCAGGATGTTGACGGGACCCGCCGTGCTGTCCAGAGTCAGGTGCACCCCATCGAGGTTCACCATGATCTCGCGTGACGCGCTTTCAGAGGACTGTGGTGTCATGAATCGACATCGGAATTGTGCCCATCATCGGGAGGACGACGGGTTCGGCCGCAAGGCCAGCCGCGGGTCCATGCCATATTGGCAGTTTTACAGATTTTTCCAATGGTCCGGCGGGGCCCGAGGGATGACTCTGGGCCTCTGCCTGCTGATGGGTCTGGTCTGGCCCATGGCGCCCCGCCCGGTCTCATCCGAGACGCCCTTCGTGATCGTCGCGCTTGGCGACAGCCTGATGGCGGGCTGGGGTCTCGAATATGAAGACTCTCTGCCGGTCCAGCTTGAAGCCTGGCTCAACGCCACGTGCCTCCCGGTCGAGGTGATCAATGCCGGCATCTCGGGCGACACCACGGCCGGTGGCATCGCCCGGCTCGACTGGGTATTGGGCAACCAGCCCGATCTCGTCATCGTCGAGCTTGGCGCCAACGATGCGCTCCGCGGCCTCGATCCCGCGATGACGCGCGGCAATCTCGACGTCATTCTGGAGAAGCTCAGGGACCGCGGGGTCAAGATCCTCCTTGCCGGCATGCTGGCGCCGCCCAATCTGGGCGACGAGTACGCCAGCGCGTTCAACTCGATCTACCGCGAGCTTGCCTACAAGCACGGCATCATGCTCTACCCCTTTATCCTCGAGGGCGTAGCCGCCAGGTCCGAGCTCAACCAGGACGACGGCATGCATCCCAACGCGCTGGGCGTCGCCGTCATCGTCGAGCGCCTCGGTCCCATCGTCCGCCAACTGATCGACAGCGGATGATCATCGTCACCGGTCAAGGAAGATCGCCATGGACTATCGCCCGTTAGGCCGTACCGATCTGAAGGTGAGCGCGATCTGCCTCGGCACCATGACCTGGGGTGAGCAGAACACCGAGGACGAAGCCCATGAGCAACTCGATGCCGCGCTCGACCGGGGGATCAACTTCATCGATGTGGCCGAGACTTATCCGGTGCCGCCCCGGGCCGAGACCCAGGGCCTGACGGAGGCCTATGTCGGGCGCTGGCTCAAGGCCCGCAACAACCGCGACAAGGTCATCATCGCCGCCAAGGTCGCGGGGCGCGGCGAGATGACGTGGCTGCGGGACGAGAAGACCGGTCTCCACGGCGTCGAGACGCGCCTTGACCGGCCGCACATGGAGGCAGCGCTCCAGGCCAGCCTCACGCGCCTGCAGACCGATTATTTCGATCTCTATCAGCTGCACTGGCCGGACCGGCGCACCAACGTGCTCGGCCAGTTCAATTACGAATACGTCGCCGATGACGACCCCATCCCGATCGAGGAGACGCTCGGCGTCCTCGAGGACTTCGTCAAGGCCGGCAAGGTCCGTCATGTCGGCCTGTCCAACGAGGTGCCGTGGGGGGTGATGCACTTCCTGAAGCTCGCGGACACGGCAGACCTGCCCCGCATGGTCAGCATTCAAAACCCCTATAACCTTTTGAACCGGACATTCGAGATCGGCCTCGCCGAGATCGCCCATCGCGAAGCTGTGGGACTCCTCCCCTATTCGCCGATGGCCATGGGCGCGCTCAGCGGCAAATACCTGAACGGCGCACGCCCGCCGGGGGCGCGGCTCACCCTGTTCGAGCGCTTCAAGCGCTATTCCACGCCCCGCGCCGAGGAGACCATCGCGCGTTACGTCGAGCTCGCCGAGCGCCGGGGTCTCGATGCCGCGCAGATGGCGCTCGCCTTCGTCAATTCGCGCCCTTTCGTCACATCCACCGTCATCGGCGCGACCACCATGGCACAGCTGGAGGACGACATCGCGAGCATCGACGTCAAGCTGGACGACGAGACGCTCGAGGAGATCGAGGCCATCCATCTTGCCCAACCCAACCCGTGTCCCTGATCACGCGTTTGGCCCCGAGGGAGCCCGGAGATGCCCCGCTTGTTCCTCGCCGTCAATCCGCCGCCACCGCTGGGTGCCGAGCTCGGCGCCTTGTGCGCCGGAGTGCCCGGCGCCAAGTGGATCTCGCCAGATCAGTTTCACCTGACGATCAGATTCATCGGCGAGGTCGATAACGGCCAGCTCACCGATATTCGCGAGGCGCTCGCGGGTGTGTCGGAACCCGCCTTCTCGCTCACGCTTACCGGCGTCCAACACTTCGCCAATGGACGCAAGCCCAGGGTGCTTTGGGTCGGCACGGCGCCGTGCCCCACGATCGAGCGGCTGCACGACAAGGTGGAGCAGGCTCTTGTCAACGCCGGACTAGAGCGCGAACGGCGTAAATTCGTTCCGCACGTCACGCTGGCGCGTCTGAAGCATGCGTCCGCCGATCGCGTCGGCCGCTACCTCGAAGAGCATAGTTTGTTCGCCTGCCCGCCCTTCGAGGTAAGCGAGTTCCACCTGTATTCGAGCTTTCTCGCCCGCAGCGGGGCGATCCATACGATCGAGGAAACCTACCCGCTTCAGTAGCCCAGCAAGTCGAGCACGCGGGCCACCGAGTTGATGTAGCGGCCGCCGAACAGGCGCGCGTGGACCAGAAGCGGGTAGATGTTGTAGATGTCGCGGCGCGCGTCGCGGAAGCCGGGCCGGATTGGCCGGACCTCGGCGTAGCGTTCGAAGAAGGATGGGCCGAAGGTCCCGAAGAGCGTGGTGAACGCGAGCTCGATCTCGGGATCGGCGTAATAGATCGCGGGATCGAGAAACCCCGTGATCCGCCCGCCGCGGGCGAGCACGTTGCCGGTCCAGATATCGCCGTGGATCAGCGCGGGTCGCGCGGGCTCGTCGATCCAGCGCTCGAGGTTGGCCGCGAGCTTCTCGAGGCGGGCCATCAGCCGCGTCGGCAAGAGATCGGCCGCCATAACCTCCTCGGCCATGTGCATCAGCCGCTGATCGCGGAAGAACTCAAGCCACGAGCCCGACCACGGATTGGGCTGATCGAGGCCGCCGATCAGCGTCGAGCGCTCGAAGCCGAACTTTTCTGCGCTGATGCCATGGAGCTCGGCCATCAGTTCGGCGGCGTGAATCTGCGCATCAGTGTCGATGTAGTTGTCGCCGTGCACGAACGCCGTCACCAGCAGATCGTCCGCCGCGTGATACACCTCCGGCACCGGCAAGCGGCTGTGCTCCTTGAGGTAGCGGAGCATCATACCCTCGAGGGTGAAGTTGGCGTTGACGGCGCCCTGCTTGGCGACCATGCGGGTGCCGTCGGCCATGGTCAGGCGGTAGATTGCGGAGCCAAGACCGCCGGAGAGCAAGCGCGTGTGAACCGGCGCGTGGCCGAGGGCCGCCGCGATGCGGTCATCGAGCGTGGCCGTCACGGGATCATGCCACGGCGGTTGCGGCCGGCGAGCCCACTATCGGCCCGCTGGGCGCCGGCGCTAGCGGAGCGGTAAATCATGCGTTCTTCGGATTCCGTCGAGCAGACCTGCGGCGGCCGCCTCGATCATGTCGAAGACATGGGCAAAGCCTTGGGTGCCGCCGAAATAGGGGTCCGGCACCTCGTCGAGGTCGACCGCGGGCGCATAATCGAGGAAGAGCTCGAGCCGGGCCGGCGCGCCGCGGGGACGCAGCCGGTCGAGCGCCGCGTGATTGCTCCTGTCCATGGCCAGCACATAGTCGAAGTCGTGGAAATCGCGGGCGCGCATCTGGCGCGCGCGCAAGGCGCTGATATCGACGCCACGCTTCGCGGCCTCGGCCTGGGCGCGGGCATCCGGGGGATCGCCTATGTGATAATCGCCGGTACCCGCAGAATCGATCCCGATCAGGTGAGCCAGACCCTGCTCGTCGACAAGGTGGCGAAAGACGCCGTCGGCCATCGGCGAGCGGCAGATGTTACCGAGACACACGAACAGAACCTTGACCAGGTTTCGGCTCCTTTCGGATCATGGGGCTTGGAGGGGAGTTGTCGCGCATGATGGCCACACAATTCAAGCATGTCGTGATTCTCACCGGTGCCGGCGTGTCCGCCGAGTCGGGCCTCGGCACGTTTCGCGACAAGGACGGGCTGTGGACGAAGTACGACCTGAACGAGGTCGCCACGCCCGAGGGCTTCGCGCGCGACCCGCTCCTGGTTCACGAATTCTACAATGCGCGGCGGCGCGATCTGCTGAACGCTGCGCCCAATCCGGCGCATCATGCCCTCGCCCGCCTGGAACAGGCATCCCCCGGCGAGGTGACGCTCATCACGCAGAACGTGGACGATCTGCACGAGCGCGCCGGCAGCCGCAACCTCATACACATGCATGGCGAGCTTTTGAAAACGCGGTGCACGCGCTCGGGCCACGTCTTTGCCTGGACCGACGACGTGACGATCGACACGCCCTGCCCGGCCTGCGCCGCGGTGGGCAGCCTCAGGCCCCATGTCGTGTGGTTCGGCGAGATGCCGATGGCGATGGAGCGGATCGAAGCCGTGCTCGATGGTTGCGACCTCTTCCTCTCGATCGGCACCTCGGGCGCGGTCTACCCGGCGGCGGGCTTCGTCGAACAGGTGCGCGATACCGGCCGGGCCCATACGGTGGAGCTGAATCTGGAACCCTCCGAGGGACATTCGCTGTTCGCCGGGCAGATTTACGGTCCCGCCGGGAAGGTGGTCCCGGCCTATGTCGAGCGTTTGCTGAACGGCTGAGGCCGGCCCGGCGGTGGCGAGCTGTCTATCGGCGAGCCGGCCGCATATCGCCAGGACCGGCGCGCCCATTGAATATACGCATCAAGTGCCGAGCTGGCCCGCCGGGCCTTGGTCCTCGATCGCCTCCATGTCTTCGTCGCTGAATCCCAGATGGTGGCCGATTTCATGGATGAGCACGTGCCGCACCAGGCCGGCAAGAGGCTCGCCCGTTTCGCACCAATAATCGAGCATCGGCCGCCGGTAGAGAAAGATTATGTCCACGTCCTGGGGCGTGTCCATCGCGCTGCGTCGGTCGAGGCTCACGCCGCGATAGAGGCCGAGAATATCGAACGGCGTGTCGAGCGCCATCTCGCGCATCGTTTCGGCGTCGGGAAACTCTTCGACACGAAAGACGATGTCGGACACGGCCGCGCGAAAGCGTCGAGGGATTCGTTCGAATTCCTCCTCCGCGATGCGCTCGATCTGAGCGGCGCACGGCGCCCGCTCCGGGGGTTGGGCCATCGCGCGACGATAGCCCGACTTGCGGCGGCGACCAAGCTGCGCCACCTTGTCGGCCGAAACCCTACGGAGGAGGGCACCATGGCGGAGAAATTGACGGGCGAGGCGCGCGCCCAGGCGCTGGCCAAACTCGATGGCTGGAGCGAGGTGGACGGCCGCGACGCCATCCACAAGAGCTTCACCTTCGACGACTTCATCGAGGCCTTCGGGTTCATGAGCAAGTGCGCGTTCGTGGCCGAGAAGATGAACCACCACCCGGAATGGTTCAACGTCTACAACCGCATCGATGTCACGCTCGCCACCCATGATGCCGGCGGGCTGACCGACCTCGATATCTCGCTGGCCGGCACCATGGACCGCCTGGCCCGTTCGCCCGGCTAGCGCGCGGCCATGCGAATAGCGCCGTCGAGGCGGATGACCTCACCGTTCAGCATCACGTTCTCGACGATGTGAAGGACAAGGCTGGCGTACTCGTCGGGCTCGCCGAGCCGCGTGGGGAAGGGGATGCTGGCCGCCAGCGCCTCGGTGACCTTTTCGGGCAGGCCAAGCAGCATCGGCGTTGCGAACGTGCCCGGCGCGATGGTCATCACGCGAATGCCATATTCGGCGAACTCGCGGGCGAGCGGCAGCGTCATGCTGACGATCCCGCCTTTGGAGGCACTGTAGGCCGGTTGTCCGAATTGACCATCGAATGCGGCGACCGAGGCGGTATTAACGATGACGCCGCGCTCGCCATCGGCCAAGGCCTCGAGTCCCTGCATGTCGGCGGCGATGAGACGGACGCAATTGAACGTTCCGGTCAGGTTGATGGCGATGACCCGGGCGAACCGGTCGAGCGGCAGGGGCCCCTCGCGGCCGACCGCCTTGCCCGGCGTGCCAACGCCGGCGCAATTCACCAGGATGCGTGCCGCGCCGTGAGCCTCGCGGGCTTGTGCAACCGCCGCCTCGGTGCTGGCCGCGTCGGCCACATCGCAGACCAAGGCGAGCGCACCCGTGGCCCGCGCCGTTTCCTCGGCCGCGTCCAAATTGGCGTCCAACAACGCCACCTTGGCGCCGCTTTCGGCCAGCGCCTTTGCCGCGGCCGCGCCGAGGCCCGAGGCGCCCCCCGTCACCACCGCCGCGACGCCCTCGATCTTCACAACCCGCACCTCCTGCCGCGCCTGAGCCTTCGCACGTTATTGCGGAGCGGGCTCGACCTTACCATATGAGTTGAATGGCGGAGCAGGACGCGACCTCGGGCCAAAGCGGCGATCCTGCGCGCGATGAGGAGACCGTCGGGCACGGCTTTTGGTCGAAGGTGCGCCGCACCATCGGGCGGGTGCCTTTTCTCGCCGATGCTGCCGCCGCCTACTACTGCGCCCGCGATGAAAAGACGCCCTTCTACGTCAAGGCCGTGCTTCTCGGCGCCCTCGCCTACTTCATCGTGCCGACCGACGTGATCCCCGACTTCATCACCGGTTTGGGCTACGCCGACGATGCTTCGGTCCTCACCGCCGCAATCGCCGCCGTGCGCGGCCATATCACCGAAGCGCATCGGACGCGCGCCCGCGAGGTTCTCGCCCGTTTATCGGGATCGCGCGAGGACTCCGCCGCCTAGCTCGGCTCCGGCGGCTTGGTCTCGGCCTTGCCGAGCGCGGCCTCGCGGCGGGTGATGTAGAAGGTGGAGGCGACGATCATCGCCGCGCCCACCCACATCCACAGGTCGGGAATCTCGCTGAATATGGCAAGGCCGAACAGCGCGGCGAACAAAAGGCGCGTGTAATCCATTGGCGTTACCGCGGTGGCCTCGCCCTCGCGCAGTCCGCGCACGTGACTGAAATAGTTGAGCGTGCCGGTGATCCCCACCACGACCAATAATCCAATCTCGATCCAGGTCGGTGTCTGCCAGGTGAGCGCGGCGGGCGCCGCCATGATCACCGTGGCGATGACGGTGTAGTAGACCAATAGCGTCGCCGGCGATTCGGTTTCCGACAGCCGCTTCATCAAGGTAACGGTACAAGCGGCCGTGAACGCGGCGAACAGCGCGACGAAGGCGGCGGGCTCGATGTCACCCGTCGGGCGCAACATGACCACGACGCCGAGGAAGCCGACCGCGGTGGCGGTCCAGCGGCGCAGGCGGACGATTTCGCCGAGGAAGAGGACCGCCAACACGATGAGAAAAAGCGGCCGCACGAAGCCGAGCGCGATGGCGTCCGCCAGGTTCATGTGGCTCACGGCGTAGAACGCCATGATCAAAGTAGACAGGCCCAGGACCGTGGTGGCGATTATTGCGAACGGTCGCGTCGTCTTGAACGCGTGGCGATGGGTGCGGACGAGAAACGGCACCATGAGCGCAAGGCCGACCACGGCGCGGAAAAAGGTGATCTGCGCGATATGGATATGCGGTGCCAGCACTTTGACGGTCATGAACATCGTGGTCGCGAGCAAAGCGGCGAACAGGATCCACGCCGCGCCGCGGGTGTTGCCGGGCAGCGCACGCCATTTGCGTGCGAGAGCGCCGTTGGACCCAAGCGAGACCATCAAGCCCGGGTCAGATCCCGTGTTCGGTGCTCTTGGCCTCGGCCACGACGCGCACTCGCTTCACCCGGGCTTCGCGGTGGGTGATATAGACCGTGCTCGAAAAGATGATGGCCGCGCCGATCCACGTCCACAGGCCCGGAACCTCGGCGAAGGCGAGGAAGGCGATCAACGCGGTGAAGGGCAGGCGCAGGAAGTCGTAGGGCAGGACGGCAGTGGCATCGACGAGCGAAAAAGCGCGCACCGTCAGATAGTTGCCGATCGTTGCCGCGGCTGCCAGCCCAGCCAAATACCCCGCCTGCTCCGGCGTTGGCCACTGCCACACGAACAGCGCTGGGATGAGCGAGACGGGAATGAGAAAGAGCATGTTGTAGGTCACCACGACGTCGGGCGATTCGGTGCGCACGAGGAATTTGACGAGGATATAGCCGATGCTCCACGCCGCCGTGGAGGCGAAGACCAGGAGCGCGGCGAATTCGATCGCGCCGAGGTCGGGGCGGATGATCACCATCGCACCCAACAACCCGACGATGGTGGCGGTCCAGCGCCGCAGCCGCACGACCTCGTTCAGAAATATCACCGCCGCGATGGTGGCGAAGAGCGGCGCCGTGAAACTGAGCGCCGTGGCCTCGGCGAGCGGCATGAGCGTGAGCGCGGAGAACCAGCACAACATGGCCAGGAAGGCAAAGAACGCGCGGCCGACGAAGAGCCCGAGCTTGTCCTTGTTGAGCGGCTGGAAGCCCTTGCGCAGAAACCACGGCAGAAAGACGACGAGACCGAAAAAGTTGCGAAAGAAGACGATCTCGAAGGGGTGAATATCGGCGCCGACCGTGCGCACGATGTTGGTCGCCGCGGCGAAGAAGGCGCACGCGCAGACCATGCAGATCGTCGCCTGCACGCTGGTTGACGGGGGATCGAACCGACCCAGGAAGGGCGCTCGCATCGTCATGGCTGGCAACCTAGGCGTTCGAGCACCACCACGCCACCAACAAAACGGCGACGCTGCCTTGCGCACCGCACGGGGCCGGGGCAGACTCTGCGCCACTTTCGGGGGAGGCGTTTCATGAAATTTCTGCTCATTGCCTATGACGGCAAGGATGAAGGCGCGCTCGAGCGCCGGATGGCGGTCCGCCCGACGCATCTCGAGGGCGTCGGCAAGCTGTCGGCGGCGGGCACTCTCGAGGTGGGCGGCGCCATCCTCGATGAAGCGGGCCATATGATCGGCTCGATGTGCGTGTTCGAATTCCCCGACCGCGAGGCCCTCGATGCCTACCTCGAGAAGGAGCCGTACGTGACCGGCAATGTCTGGCAGGACATCACCATCGCGCCCTTCGGGCGGGCGGTCTGAGCACGGCGGGGCGCAGCCTGGCGGCCATGTCGGCTGACGCGCAACGACCGCTCTGGCAGCCGTCAGCGGAGCGCGTGGCGGCGGCGAACCTCACCGCGTTCATGAAGGCGGCCGAGGCGGACGGGGGCATGGCGCTCCCCGATTTCGCCGCCCTTCATCGCTGGTCGGTCGACCAGCCCGAGAAATTCTGGCGCGCGCTATGGTCGTTCGCCGGCGTGATCGCCGGGAGCCAGGGCGAGAGGGTGCTCGTCGACGGCGACAAGATGCCGGGCACCAAGTGGTTTCCCGAGGCGCGGCTCAACTTCGCCGAAAACCTGCTACGCCGGCGCGACCACGATCCCGCCATCATCTTCTGGAACGAGCAGCGCACGCGCCAGACCCTGAGCTTCGCCGAGCTTTATGACCGGGTCTCCGTCGTCGCGCAGGCGCTCGCCCGAGAAGGCGTCGAAGTGGGCGACCGGGTGGGCGGGTTCATGCCCAACATGCCCGAGGCGATCATCGCAATGCTCGCCGCGACCAGCCTCGGCGCCGTCTGGTCGTCGTGCTCGCCCGACTTCGGCATCGCCGGCGCGATGGACCGCTTCGGTCAGATCGAGCCCAAGGTCCTGTTTACCGCCGATGGCTACTTCTACAACGGTCAGGTGATCGATTCGCTGGAGCGCGCCCGGGGCATCGCGGAGTGCTTGCCGTCGCTCAAAAAACTCGTCGTCATTCCCTATGTGAGCGAGGCGCCGGTGATCGGGGAGATCGGCAATGCGGCCGTCTGGGATGACTTTGTCGCCGCTTTTTCGCCCCATGAGATCGCGTTCCGGCAACTCCCCTTCGATCATCCGATCTACATCCTCTATTCGTCGGGCACCACGGGCGTGCCCAAATGCATCGTCCACGGCGCCGGCGGCACACTCCTGCAGCACCTCAAGGAACACCGGCTGCATACCGACGTAAAACGGGGTGACCGGGTTTTCTACTTCACCACCTGCGGCTGGATGATGTGGAACTGGCTGGTCTCGGCGCTGGCCTCGGAGGCGACGGTGATGCTCTATGACGGCGCGCCATTCCACCCCGACGGCCATACGCTGTTCGACTTTGCGGCCGAGGAGCGAATCACCGCCTTCGGCACTTCGGCCAAGTTCCTCGACGCCGCCGAGAAGGCGAGTATCGAACCCGCGCGCACCCACGATCTCGGGGCGCTTCGGGCGATCCTCTCGACGGGATCGCCGCTCCGCCCGGAAAGCTTCGATTACGTCTATCGCGACATCAAGGCCGATGTCTGCCTGTCCTCGGTGTCCGGCGGCACCGATATCATCAGCTGCTTCGCCGGGGGCAACCCGATCGGGCCGGTATGGCGCGGCGAGCTCCAGGCGCTCGCGCTCGGTATGCGGGTCGCCGCCTTCGATGAGAACGGCAAGGCGGTCTTCGGCGAGAAGGGCGAGCTGGTCTGCACCCAGCCCTTTCCCTCGATGCCGGTGGGGTTCTGGCACGATCCCGACGGCGCCAAGTATCACGCCGCCTATTTCGACGTGTACCCCAGCGTCTGGCGCCACGGTGATTACATCGAAATCACCGAACACGGCGGCATGATCATCTACGGGCGTTCCGATGCGGTGCTCAACCCCGGCGGCGTGCGGATTGGCACCGCCGAGATCTACCGTCAGGTGGAACAACTCGACGAGGTGGTGGAAAGCCTGGTGGTCGGCCAGGACTGGCAGGGCGACATGCGGATCGTCCTGTTCGTCCGCCTGCGTGACGGCCTGGCGCTCGACGAGGCGCTTACCGACAGGATCAAACAGCAGATCCGCGCCCACACTACGCCACGCCACGTCCCCGCCAAGGTCCTGCAAGTGGCCGATATCCCGCGCACCATTAGCGGCAAGATCGTCGAGCTCGCTGTGCAAGACGTGGTGCACGGCCGGTCGGTCAAGAACATCGACGCGCTCGCCAATCCTGAAGCCTTGGATCTCTTCAAGGATCGCCCCGAACTCACGAGCTAGCCGCTATCCGTTCCAAGCCGGGAGCCCGACGATCACGAGATGGTCGTCGCGCGGTCACATTTCAGCCGCATCGTCCTATTTCACATGTAATGCTGGCTGAATATATAAACGTACCGTGCCTGCTTGATATTCCCGGAGATGGCGATACTATTACCCACCATAGTGAGTGAATTAGAACATTTTGCATTTCAATAATGTAAATATTGCGCCGCCTTCATAACCCGACCGCGGTCCCGACAACGCGGCGGGCAGACCAACCGGGAGGACAGCTACCGCGTGGTTGCGCTTGACCCTACCGATGTCGACCTCGCCCACGAGGAAATGCTGAGCCTTCAGACGCGCTACAGCGGTCTCGAGGCGCGCGAGCTTATCGCGGCCATGATCGGGAGAGAGTTTGCCGGGCGCATCGCCGTTACCTCGTCGTTCGGGGCCGAATCCGCGGTGCTGCTCGACCTCGTCGCGCGTGTCGATCCAGCGACACCGATCATCTTCCTGCAGACCAAGAAGCTCTTCGGCGCGACCCTGCGCTACGCGCTGGCGCTTCAGGAGCGGCTGAAGCTCGCCGATGTGCGTTGGATCGAGCCCGACGAGGTGGCGCTACGCTTTCGCGACCCGGATGGCCGGCTCTACCAACGCGACCCGGACGCCTGTTGCCGCCTGCGCAAGGTCGAGCCCCTGGCGCGCGCGATTGAGGGGTTCGACGCCTGGATCAACGGGCGCAAGCGCTACCACGGCGGCGAGCGCCAGGACCTTCCGAGCATCGAGGCGATGGACGGCCGCATCAAGATCAACCCGCTCGCGCACTGGTCCCGTGCCGACATGGAAGGCTATATCGCCGCGCACGACCTGCCGCCGCACCCGCTCGCCGACCAGGGCTACCTCTCCATCGGCTGCCGCCCGTGCACCAGCCGCATCGATGAAGGCGGCGATCTGCGCTCGGGTCGCTGGACCAATCACACCAAGACCGAATGCGGCATTCACCTCGCCGGCGGGCGGCTCATCCAAACCAAGACCTGAACTTCTCATTTCGTAGCCCTTCGAATCGCGGCGGCCCTCACGCCCCGACACTGCGTTCGAGCGCCGGATAGGGCGCCGCGAGGGTCACGCCGCGCGCCACCATGAAGATGAGGAAGGCGAGCCACAGGCCGTGATTGCCGAACATCGGCACCAGCAGCCAGAGCAGGCCCACGAACAGAGCGAGCGAGACGATCATGCCGTTGCGCATATCACCGGTGCGCGTCGCACCGATGAAGATGCCGTCGAGCTGGTAGCTCCACACCGAGACGAGCGGCGCCGCGATCGCCCACGGGAGATAGAGCTGGGCGGCGTCGCGGACATCGGACACGCTGGTCAGGAGCGCGATCAGGAGACCTCCCGCCCCGGCATAGGCGATGGTGAATCCCAGCGCGACCACCAGCGCGAACAGCGTCGAGCTCCGCACCACCGCGCGCAACGCGCTTTGGTCACGCGCACCGACCGCACTGCCGACCAGGGCCTGCGCCGCGTGGGCAAAGCCATCGAGGCCATAGGCCATGAAGCTCTGGAAGAGGAGCAGGATGGCGTTGGCGGCGAGGATCACATCGCCGAACTTGGCGCCCTCCGCGGTCAGGATGGCGAACGCCGTCAACAGGCAAAGGGTGCGGATGAAGATATCGACGTTGACGCGAACGATGGGCCTAAACCAGCCGGGCCGAAAGATGCGCTCGCGCCGCCATACCCCACCCACGCGCCTCAGCACACGGCTCGCCAGCCAGAGACCCGTGAGGGCCGCGACATATTCGGAAATCAGAGTCGCCGCCGCGACGCCTTCGACGCCCCAGCCGAGGCCGACGACGAATCCGACATCGAGAACGATGTTGAGGCCGTTGAGAACAACCTGCAGCGCGAGCGCAAGCCGCGGGTGCTGGGTGCCGAGCAGGAGGCCGAGTATGACGTAGTTGGTCAGCGCGGCCGGCGCGCTCCACACCCGGATGCCGTAATAGACCGACGTCAGCCGCTCGACGTTGTCGCTGGCCTCGATGAAGCCGAGGGCGGCCGCGATGATCGGCCCCTGTAGCGCCAGAATGACGAGGGAAAACCCCAGCCCGATGAGGAGCGCCCGCGCCAACACCGCGCGCACTTCGTCCGGCTCGCCCGCGCCCAGGGCCTGCGCCGAAAACGCGCTCGTGCCCATGCGCAGGAACCCAAAGCCCCAATAGATGTAGTTGAAGATGACCGCGCCCACGGCGACGGCGCCGATGTAATAGGCCTCGCCGAGATGGCCCATCACCGCGGTGTCGACCGCGCCCAAAAGAGGCACCGAGACGTTCGATAGAATCATCGGCCAGGCCATTCGCCACACGCGCCGGTGCGTCTCCGACGGTGAGATTGTCAGGCCGGTCGCTTCGGGTCCTCGGCTTTCGGGATCGTCAGGCGCACTCATATCTGCTCACTCGCCGCACCGCGCGGGCCGGCGGGGGATACCGTATACTCGAAGGCAGTGAAAGGAGGGAGCCATGGCGCTGGACCGCTCCCTAATGGGAGGCTGAGTCAGATGTCGAGCGTGCTCAAGACCCACTTCCAGACCTTCGCCCAGTACAACCGCTGGGCCAACGAGCGGTTGTTCGAGGCCTGTAGCCAGCTGAGCGACGCCGAGTACTTGCAAGAGCGCCCGGCTTTTTTTCAAGAGCCTGCACGGCGCGCTCAACCACAGCCTGGTCGCCGATCGCATGGCGGTGGGCTGGATCACCGGCCACGATTCCGGGCTCACAGCGCTCGATCAGCAGCTCTACGGCGATCTTGTCGGATTACGCGTCGCCCGCACCGCGGAGGATGCGCAGATCATCGCGCTGATCGACGGCATAAGCGAAGACGATTTGACCGCCCCATTTCTCTATCACGGCCTCGTGGGCGAGCCCTATGAGCAGCCCATGCACCTGTTTCTCGCCAATTTCTTCAACCATCAGACGCATCACCGCGGGCAAGCGCATGATCTCTTGTCGCAGACCGGGATCGCGCCGCCCCCGCTCGATCTCTTCTTCTACCTGCTCGAGATCGGCGTCCGCTGAGCCCTATCGGGCAGGTTTACCCGGGCGCTGTGTTTGCTCCCAATCCGCAGCAGTATAGGACTCGACAGACTGGGCTGGTTCCAGCTTGCCCTTGATGTGGTCGGCGACTTTCTCGCCGATCATAATGGTCGGGCCATTGGTATTTCCGCTCGTGATCTGGGGCATGACGGAAGCATCGACGACCCTGAGGCCCTCTATCCCATGCACGCGGCACTCGGGATCGACGACCGCCCTATCGTCGCTACCCATCTTGCACGTCCCGCAAACATGGTAGTTGCTCCCCGCGATCTCCCGAATGTAAGCATCAATTAACTCAGGCGTGGCGACGTTTACACCCGGAACTATCTCTCGCCCTCGATACGCATCAAATGCCGGTTGCTGGAAGACCTCGCGGGTCAACGCCACGCTCGTCCGCATGTCCTCCCAGTCTTCCTCGCAGGCGAGGTAATTGAAGTGGATTTTGGGTGCCTGATGCGGATCGGAAGAGCCGAGCTCGATCCGCCCCCGGCTCCTCGGACGAAGCGGTCCCAAGCGGCCCAAAAATCCGTGCGCAATCGGTGCGATTGCCAGATCATCCACGGCGCATACCGGATAGAACTGGATTTGGACAGGGCTATTGTCAAAAGTTGGTGACGCAGGTTTCAGGCGGCGCGTTCGGTTAGCTTTTCTCCGTCCTTGAATTTGACGCCTTGAATGATGTCGGCGATCTGGTTCGAGCCGTCCAGGCGACGCCACTTCTTGCTGGCCGACTGGCACAGCTTGAAGACCATGGTGAGCGCCGTCATGCGGCTGAGGCAGCCCTTGGTCTTGGTGGTCCTGAGGCGCACGGTCGCAAAGGTGCTTTCGATGGGATTGGTGGTGCGAATGTGCTTCCAGTGCTCGGCCGGGAAGTCGTAGAAGGCGAGCAACACGTCGCGGTCCTTGGCCAGGCAGGCCACCGCTTTGTCGTACTTGGGGCCATAGGCCTCGAGGAAGAAGTCGAAGGCCTTCTCGGCCACCGCGCGGGTCTCGGCCATCCAGATGTCCTGTAGGTGCTGCTTGGCGCGTGGCTGGACGGACTTCGGGAGCTTGTTGAGCACGTTGGCGGTCTTGTGCACCCAACAGCGCTGCTCGCGCGTCGTCCCGTAGACCTCGCGCAAGGCTTTCCAGAAACCGAGCGCCCCGTCGCCGGTGGCCAGCTCGGGCGCAATCGCCAGGCCGCGGCGCTTGAGATCGAGCAGCACTTCGCGCCAGGACTGGGCGCTCTCCCGGTAGCCGTCGGCGATCGCCAGCAGCTCCTTGCGGCCCAGCTCGTCGGCACCGATGATCACGCACATGCATTGCTTGTCATGGTCGAGCCGTGGTGAGAAGTAGACGCCCTCGGCCCAGAAGTAGACATAACGCTTGGCCGAGAGATCGCGCCGTTGCCAATGCTCCAGCTCGCCTTGCCAGACCTCCTTGAGGCGGGCAATGGTCGAGGCCGAGAGCCCCGGCGCCTCGGGCCCCAAGAGCGCCGCAAGCGCCGCGCAGAAATCGCCCGTGGAGATGCCCTTCAGATAAAGCCAGGGCAGGAGTTCCTCGATCGACTTGGCGCGCCTGAGATAGGGAGGCAAGATCCGTGAGGTGAAGCGAACCCGCGGCCCCGTCTCGCCGGCGCCTCGGTCGCGCACCCTGGGACAGCGCACCGCAACCGGACCAATGCCGGTCTGGATCTCGCGCTCCGGCAAATGCCCGTGGCGTACGATCCGACGGCGGCCGGCCGAGTCCGTCAGATGCGCATACGCCTCGACAAAACCGGCAACTTCCGCCGCCACCGCTTGCCCAAGTAAACGCCGCGCACCAAGACGCAAAACCTCCGTCAGCGGATCGTCCTCAAATGATCCAGGTTGGCGAAGCTGGACGACTGTATCCTCTCTCATGGCGTATCCCTCCTTCGTGGAAAATGGCGACTCCAACATCGCCAGGATACGCCGCCCTCATCTCATCCCATCACCAACTTTCGGGTATAGCTCATTTGGACATCGGGCCATTGAATGCCAGGCCGGCTTCTCAGAAAACCGGCCACTTCACCATGCGTCGTGGCCGCCGCTCCGGTCTTGAATAGGAGCCACTGAAGACCTGCGAGCCAGCGGCCTGGGAGCCGGGTGTAGGGCAGCGCACTGACCGGTTGGGTACACTCCCATTGCAGGTTGACGCAAAGATGATCCATCAGATTCGCCCCGACCCCGGGAAGCTCCCGCTTCAACTCGATCCCGTGCCCCTGCAGATGCGCGCCGGGGCCAATCCCAGACAGCATCAACAGCTGCGGGCTGTTGATGGCGCCAGCGCTCAATATGACCTCCCGATCAGCGGTGACTTGGCGACTCTCGCCGGCGCATTCGAAGACGACCCCGCGAGCTCGGCCGTTCTCGATCGCGATCCGGCTCACCAAAGCGTTCGTCCTGACTTCCAGGTTGGGACGCTCCAGGATGGGTTGAAGATAAGCCCGCGCGGTGCTCGAACGGCGCCCGTTCCTGATCGTCGCATCTCCGGGCCCGAATCCTTCCTGCTGATAGCCGTTGAGGTCGGCGCTCCGAGGATAGCCAGCCTCGAGGCCGGCTTGGATGAAAGTATCGAACAAGGGCCCCGGGAAGGTGGCGCGACGTACCGCAAGGGGTCCCGTATTTCCGCGATAGGCATCGGAACCACCATCGAAGGTCTCCGATTTTCTGAAATACGGTAGCACCTCGGCGTAGGACCAACCTGCGGCGCCCATTTGGACCCAGTTGTCGTAGTCCATCGCGTTGCCACGCATGTACACCATCGAGTTGATGGAGGCCGAGCCGCCAAGGACCTTGCCCCGCTGTTGCAAGAACCGCCGGTGGTTCAGCCGGGGCTCGGGTTCACTCCGGTACGGCCAAAGGATTTCTTCGGTGGTTGCGGCTTTCAGCATGCCCGCTGGAATGTGGATGTGGAGTTTATTGTCCTTTCCTCCGGCTTCGATGAGCAGAACCCGTATATGCGGATCCTCGCTCAGCCGATGGGCGAGGACGCATCCGGCGGAACCCGCACCGACGATGATGTAGTCGAACGATTCAGCCATGCGCATCAAATCCAGGCGCTCGGGCCGCAACGCGGATGAGGCGGCAAAACGCGGCCTCGATGTGGTCCGCGTCCAAGTCCGTCGCGATGAGGACGAGGTGCGAGCGGCAGCCGGGGCTCGGCGTCAGCTGAGCCCTACTCCGCGGCCTGATCGGAATACGCGTCCGCTTCGTCCACGCCATCTCCGCCATCGCCCTCATGGACGCTCGCCCCGCGATGGAGCCGGCGCGCGATCATCGCCGTCTGGAGTTGCGCGCGCTGGGTCGGCGAATGGGCGGCGAGAAAGCGAGCCATCGCGATGAGGATGTGGGCGCCTTCGGGCTCACCCGCCCACTCGCGGTACTGCTGAACGCCCGCCTCGTACATCTGGAACATGTGAAAGCCGGCGTCCTCGCGCAACAGCGCGTGGCCGAGTGTGGCGATGATACCGGCAGGATCGTGACCCTCGCCCAGATAGCGGGCGACGAGCCGCGCCGCTGGCTCGACCTGCTGCTGGCGGTCCATCACATCAAGCAGGTCTTGGCGGAGCGCCGCAGCCTCCCGTGGCAACTCGGCCAGCGCTGCGGGCTCCTCCTCGGGCAGGCGGGCCGGCGGCACGTTGAGGAAGCGGTTGAGGTAGACCGCCATGGCGCCATGGAAGACACCGCGCACCACATCGCCATGGGCGTCGGGCGGGCCGTGGTCAGCCGAAGTGATGCGCTTCAGCGCCTGATGCAAGGCGTTGCAGTAGGTGAACGCGTGATGCGCGGCGTTCCAGTCGGAGAACTCGTTCGAGGTGCCGAAGCGCGCGACGCGGAGCGCGGCGGCATAGGCGAGCGCGCGTGACAGATCCGTCGGCTGCGCGCCGGCGGCGATGGCTGCCTTGAGGGCAGCGATGATCGGCTCCGGCTCCTCGCCGAGAATCGCCTCGGCCAGCGCGCGGTGATCCCGCCAGGCGAGCTTCCTCCTGGCTCCATTTTTCAAAAGCTTGGGCAATTCCGCGAACGCGCCCTCGAGGAGCGGCACGAGATCGACCGGATGGCGCCACGCGTTCGCCTCCTCCTCGCCGCGCGCGGCCACCATGGTCTTGACCACCGTCGGCAAAATGGCCTCGGCGTGCTGCCAGCCGATGACATCGAGGCATTCCATCGCTTTGTTGATGAAATCGAGGCTGTGGCCGCCGTCGGAGTAATAGCGATCGGTCTGGGCGGCGATCAGGAGCTCGGCGAGCTCGGCAGGCTTCGCGCCTGACGCAACGGCGGTGAGCACGGTGCGCTCCGCGCCATTGCGGTGGCGCACGAGCGACCAGTGCCGGAGCCAGCCTTTCAGGGTGTCGCGCGTTGGCGCGGCCTCGGCCAACGGCTTGCGGTCGCGGCGCGGCGTCTCGCCCGAGCAATCGCCGGCAACCTCGCAAATGCCCTTGAACAGGGCGAGGTAGCGGTCGTCCTCATCGAGCACGGGCACCACGTTGGCCAGCGCGGCCAGAATCGTCGAGCCGGTGTTCCAGTCGTCGCGATTGCGGGCGCCGAACAAAAAGGCGTCAGCGAGAATGTCGGCGTTCGCAACACGCTGATCGAGGAGCCCGAGCACCGCCTTGCCGGCGACCAGCTCGAGGTTGTGCGCCATGGCATCGCCGAGCCGCGTGCGCCAATAGCCGCCCTCGTCGGGATAGCCGCAATCGGCCGCCACCCACACCTCGTCGCCGCGCACCTCGACCTTGGCCGTCGGCACATCGTCGGCCCACAGATCGAACGTGCCGCCGCTCTCGAGGTCGAACCGGGCATGGTGCCAATGGCAGGTGAGGATGCCGTCCTCGACCGACCCGCGATGGAGCGGGAAACCGAGATGGGGACAGCGATTGTCGAGCGCGTGGAGCCCGCCCTTGTCGTGCAGCACGAGGATCGGGCAACGCCGGCCGCTCACCACCTTCATGCGCTTGCGTTTCAGCTCATCCAGCGTGCCGACGCGGATAAAATCGCCGCGCTGCTTCGGCTTGCGGGCCTTGCGGCGGGCTCTGGGTTTACGTTCCGCCATGATGTGTCCTTTCGGCTCGAATCGAAGGGCGCCGGAGGTCTCAATCGTCGCCCGTGCTCAACACCACCTTGCCGGTGGAACGGCGCGTCATCAAGAGCTCAAGCGCCTGGCCCGCCTCGGCCAACGGCAGGACATGCGAGACATGGGGATTCACCTTGCCCTCGGTATGCCAGCTTACAAGCTCGGCCAAGGAATCGCGCAAGAGTTCCGGATTGTGGCCGGCATAGACGCCCCACGGAAACCCGACGATCGAGATGTTCTTCACCAGCACAATATTGCACGCCGCCTGTGGGATTCGCCCCCTGGTAAAGCCGATTACCAGGATGCGGCCCTCCCAGGCGATGCAGCGCATGGCGGCATCGAAGGCATCGCCGCCGACGGGATCGAAGATGACATCGGCTCCACGCCCGTCGGTCAGCGCCTTGACCCGCTCGCGCAGGTCCTCCTCGGCGTAGTTAACGAGATGGTGGGCGCCGTGCGTTTCGGCCAGCGCGAGCTTTTCTGTGCTGCTCGCCGCGGCGATCACCGTTGCGCCCACGGCGCGGCCGATCTCCACCGCGTTCAAGCCGACACCGCCGGCGGCGCCTAGAACGAGCAGGGTTTCATCGGGCTTGAGGCCCGCCCGATAGGTCAGCCCGACATGCGAGGTGCCGTAGACCACGGGCATGGCCGCGGCCGTTATATCGTCGATCTCGGGCGCGAGCGGGACGGCCGCCATCTCCTCGACCACTGCCTCCTCGGCGAAACAGCCGTGGCGGGCGAATCCCATCACCCGATCTCCCGGCCTGACGCGGCTGACGCCCTCGCCGCACCCGATGACCTCGCCCGCCACCTCGAGCCCAGGGACGAACGGGAAAGGCGGCTTGACCTGATAAGTGCCGGCGATCATCAGCGTATCGGCGAAATTGACGCCCGCAGCCTTGACCGCGACCTTGATCTCGCCGGGGCCCGGGCTCGGTGGCTCAACGTCGCCGAATGCGAGCGTTTCGGGCCCGCCCCATTCTTTGCAGAGAACGGCTTTCACAACGTTATCCTTCCCGCGGCGCAGCCCCGGCGGCGGCCCGTATGGTCCCCGTGCGAACACCGCGCCAGTTCACAACCGGTGCCTCAATATAGGCGGCCAAGCGTTCGAGGTCCGCCTCGCGGAGCACGCCAACGCCGCTCAAGACCCCCGTCATGGCGACCTCCGCCGCGCGCTTGGCGCCATCCTCGACCTTGATAGCGGCGCCGATGCCTTGTCCCGGCAGGGCCGCCACCATGACTCCTTCGGCCCCTGTCTTGACCAGCACGCGCCCCTCGGTCCCGGCGATCACGGCGGTACAATAGCGCCCGGTACCGGCCACCAGCCAGGGGTGCGCCACCATCGCCGCGTGGACCCTGCGGACCGCGGCGGACCGCGGCGCGGGGAGCGCCCCAGGCGCCGCAAAGGCGGCCATCGCCCGCGCGAGGCCGTCAAGCGTCAGCGCCGCCGTAGGCACCGAGCAGCCATCGACCGCTACCGGCGCATCCGCGACATCGCAGGCCGCGAGCTCGCCGATGGTCTCGCGAATGCGGATCTGGACCGGATGATCGGGCGCGATGTAGTCCCCGATCGGCACACCCAGATGGCGGGCCGTCGTCAGCATGGCAATGTGCTTGCCGGCGCAGTTGTTATGTACCGCGCTGACCGGCTCGCCCCTGGCCGTCAAGTCCCGCGCGGCATCGGTATCGAGCGGCGCATGCGTCCCGCACATCAGATCATCGGCCGTGAGGCCGAGCCGCTCGAGCCAACGACGAGCCACCTCGGCATGACCCGGCTCGCCCGAATGGGAGGCCGACGCCAATGCGATCTCCTCGTCGCTCACGTGAAACGCGGCGGCCGCACCCGATTCGATCAGGGGCAGCACCTGCAGGGGTTTGACGGCGGAACGCGGATAAACCAGCCGCTTGATATCGCCATGTTCGAGAACGAGCGAGCCACGCCCATCAACCGCCGCGACCGCGACGCGATGACGGCTCTCCACCAGGTCCCCGCGCCAGACCTCTATGATGAGCGGACCAGCGCCGCCCGCCTTATTATGGGCCATCACGGCGCGGGCCTGGGACTTGGTCATTGCCGGGCCACCCGATAAGCTTGGACCGCACGGGAAATTTCGGGACCACATTGCATGCGCGGATATTTCGGCATCGGCGTCGAGCGCGTCAGCAAGCCGATGAATGTCGGTAACTTGTTCCGGTCCGCCCATGCCTTCGGCGCGAGCTTCATCTTCACCATCGATACCGCCTATTCTCCCCGCGCGGCCAAGTCCGATACCTCGTCCACGCCCAAACATCTGCCGTTTTACAGTTTCACCGATAGCGAGTCGATGCGCCTGCCGAAAGGCTGCCAGCTGGTAGGCGTCGAGCTACTCGACGAGGCGGTCGAGCTGCCCACCTTCCACCATCCCCAGTCGGCCGCTTACGTCTTCGGACCGGAGCGCTGCACGCTTTCCACCGAGCTCGTGGCGCGCTGCGCCCACATCGTCCGCATCCCGACCAGCTTCAGCCTCAACGTTGCCACCGCGGGCGCCATCATCATGTACGACCGGGTGCTGAGCCTGGGCCGCTTCGCCCGCCGCCCGGTGAGTGCCCAGGCTGCCCCCGAGGCGCGGCCGCCCCATGTCTTCGGCCCACCGGTGCGGCGGGCGCAAAAGGCGAAGCGCTCCTCGAGCTGATCGCGGAAATTGGTGGGCAGTGGGGCGCAACGAACGATGCAAGTGAATCAGGTGCTTGTTCTCAGGGCCTGGTAGCGGCTTTCCGTGAAAGCCGGCACTGGGGCGCGGCCAGCGGATCTTCATCAGGGAGTGGAAATTTGCGTTCGCCGGGGTTATCTATGGGGCATGACGCGTTGGGTCCGTGTAGTCACGACTGCTCTGCTTGCCACCCTGATCGCCGGGGCGGCCACAGCCCAATCTCCCAAACTCATCGGTTCCTATAAGGATTGGGACGCCTTCACCTATGCGGACCAGGGCAAGCTCGTCTGCTACATGGCGAGCTCGCCCGTCGACATGGAGCCCAAGAACGTGCGCCGCGGCGATGTCTATTTCATGATCGCTCACCGCGAGGCCGACAGGGTCTCCGGCGAGGTCAGTGTCTACGCCGGCTATCCCTACCGGAAGGACAGCACCGCCTCGGTCATCATCGGCGGGAAAAAATTCGAGCTCTTTACCCACGGCGAAAGCGCCTGGGTACGCGAGAGCAAGAACGAACAAGCGCTCGTGAAATCCATGATTCGGGGCAGCGCGATGGAGGTGCGCGGCCTGTCGAGCCGGGGCACGAAAACGACCGATCGCTATTCCCTCTTGGGCTTTACCGCCGCCTACAAGTCGATCAGCCGCGCCTGCGGCGCATCGTAGGTACGGCCGCGGCGTAAATCCGCCGGCCTGCGCCCCGGGCTCGCCCCTTTATCCCGTACCGTGAATCACGCTATGGATGTGCCATGAGGGGACACGCCGCACCCGCCGGTTTGACGGAGCCCGAGGCTCAGGCGGACGAACACCGCCTCATCGGCCTCGATCGGACCGAACTCGCGGACGTCATGACCGCGTTGGGTGAAAGTCCGCGCACGGCCCGGATGCGGACCAACCAGCTCTGGCACTGGCTCTACTATCGCGGCGCCCAATCCTTTGCCGACATGACCACATTTTCCAAGGCGCTGCGCGGGCGCTTGGCCGAGACCTGCGACATTGCCCGCGAAAGCATCGCGCAAGCGCAAACCTCGAGCGACGGCACCCGCAAATGGCTGGTGCGCCTGGCCGACGGCCAGGAGGTCGAAAGCGTGCTCATTCCGGAGGAGGACCGCGGGGCGCTCTGCCTGTCGACTCAGGTCGGCTGCACGCTCACCTGCCGCTTCTGCCACACCGGCACGCAACGGCTCGTCCGCAACCTGAGCGTCGGTGAGATCGTCGGCCAGATTCTGATCGCGCGCGATGCGCTCGGCGAATGGCCCTCGCCCCATGGGGGCCGGCTTCTCTCCAACATCGTCGTCATGGGCATGGGCGAGCCGCTCTACAACTACGATGCCGTCGCCAAGGCGCTGAGGATCGCCATGGACCCGGAGGGCATCTCAATCTCGCGCCGCCGCATCACGCTGTCGACGGCGGGCGTCGTCCCCGAGATCGAGCGCTGCGGCCGCGAGCTCGGCGTCAATCTCGCCGTCTCGCTCCATGCCGTGACCGACGAGTTACGCGGGGAACTCGTGCCGCTCAACCGCAAACACCCGATCGCCGAGCTGCTCGCCGCCTGCCGCGCCTACCCGCGCGCCTCCAATGCGCGGCGCATCACCTTTGAGTATGTCATGTTGAAGGGTGTCAACGATTCGCCGGCCGAGGCCCGCGAGCTGGTGCGCCTGATCGCGGGCATCCCCGCCAAGGTCAACCTCATTCCCTTCAACTCCTGGCCCGGCGCGCCTTACGAAGGCTCCACGCGCGAGGCCATGGCGGCCTTCGCCGCGATCGTGAATGCTGCCGGCTATGCGGCGCCGGTGCGCACACCGCGGGGCCGCGACATCATGGCCGCGTGCGGCCAGCTCAAGTCCGCGAGCGTCAAGCGCCGGGCGAGCGCGCGGGGGATCGAGAGCCGCGCCTGACCCTCGTGCCGGTCCTGCCCGACATCCTCGATCATGGCCTCAAGGTCGTCTTTTGCGGCTCGGCGGTGGGCGCCAAATCCGCCCTGCTCGGCACCTACTATGCCGGCCCGGGCAACAGGTTCTGGCCCATCCTCTTTGATACCGGCCTGACGCCCCGGTTGCTCGCACCCCGGGAATTCGCCTGCGTGCTCGAGTTCGGCATCGGCCTGACCGACATGGCGAAAGACGCCTCGGGCGCGGACTCCTCGTTGCCCAAGGATGCCGACGACCCGGCGGCCGTGCGGGCCAAGATCGCCCGTTTCCAGCCGCGTGCGCTCGCCTTCAACGGCAAGCGTGCAGGTCGGGTCTTTTTCGACGGCGCGAGAATCGACTTCGGCCGGCAGCCCGAATCGATCGGGCCGACCACTATCTTCGTCCTCCCCTCGACCTCGGGCGCCGCCCGCGCTTTCTGGGACGAGCACCCGTGGCTCGAGCTCGCCAAGTTCGTCAAATCCATATGAGGTTCTCGCGGGCGGGCCGCGGCCAAGCCGCCTTGCTTGCCGAGTGTGTTGACCTATACTCCGCGCGAATTCAACCGGGCACCCACCATGAGTAGGGACGTCGCTAAAGTCGTCCTCGCCTATTCCGGCGGGCTCGACACCTCGGTCGCCCTCTGCTGGCTGCAGGAGCGTTATGGCTGCGAGGTCGTCACCTTCACCGCCGATCTCGGCCAGGGCGAGGAGCTCGCACCCGCGCGGGCCAAAGCCGAGGCGCTCGGCGTCAAGGACATCCATATCGAGGACCTGCGCGAGACCTTCGTCAATGACTACGTCTTTCCGCTGTTCCGCGCCAACGCGGCCTATGAGGGCCTCTACCTGCTCGGCACGGCGATCGCCCGGCCGCTCATCGCCAAGCGCCAGATCGAGATCGCGGGCCAAACCGGCGCCGATGCGGTGGCCCACGGCGCGACCGGCAAGGGCAACGACCAGGTCCGGTTCGAGCTCAGCTACTACGCCCTCAATCCGGACATCCGCGTCATCGCCCCATGGCGCGAGTGGGAGCTCACCTCGCGCAAGAGCCTGCTCGCCTACGCCGAGGCCCACCAGATCCCGATCGCCCGCGACGCCACGGGCGAGGCGCCCTATTCGGTGGACGCGAACCTGTTGCACGTCTCGACCGAAGGCAAGGCGCTCGAGGATCCGTGGCACGAGCCGGACGAAAGCATCTATGCCCGTACGCTCGCGCCCGAGGCCGCGCCCGATGAGCCGGTCACGATCGAGATCGATTTCGAAGCGGGCGATCCGGTGGCGGTCGACGGCGAGCGCCTGTCCCCCGCCGGGCTTCTCACCCGGCTCAACGAGTTGGGCGGGGCCCACGGCGTCGGCCGGCTCGACCTGGTGGAAAACCGCTTCGTCGGCATGAAGTCACGCGGCGTCTATGAAACCCCCGGCGGCACGATTCTCAGCACCGCCCACCGGGCGATCGAGAGCCTGACGCTGGACAAGGGCACGGCCCACCTCAAGGACGAGCTGATGCCGCGTTATGCCGAGCTCGTCTACAACGGCTTCTGGTTCTCGCCCGAGCGCCGCATGATCCAGGCCGCGATCGACCAGAGCCAGGGAGCCGTCACCGGCACCGTCAGGCTCAAGCTCTACAAGGGCAGCGTGCGGGTGACCGGGCGCAAATCCGAGGCCTCGCTCTATAGCGCGGAGCACGTCACCTTCGAGGACGATGCGGTCTACGACCAGCGCGACGCTGAGGGCTTCATCAAGTTGAACGCGCTGAGGCTGCGCTTGCTCGCGAATCGGGGCCGCCCGGGGAGTTAATCCACCCCCGCCTCGATGCCCGCCTGGCGGTAGGCGGCGAGATAGGTGTTCTGTAGAAGACACGCGATCGTCATCGGCCCGACGCCGCCCGGCACCGGCGTAATCGCGGCGGCGACCTTGACCGCCTCATCGAAGGCGACGTCACCAACCAGCTTCGTCTTACCGCCCCCGACATCGAGCCGATTGATGCCGACGTCGATCACCGTCGCGCCGGGCTTGATCCACTCGCCACGCACCATCTCGGGCCGGCCGATGGCGGCGATCAGGATATCGGCGCCCTGGCACTCGCCGGCAAGATCGCGGGTGCGCGAATGTGCGATCGTGACCGTGCAGTGCTCGGCGAGCAAGAGCTGCGCGATCGGCTTGCCGACGATGTTGGAGCGCCCGACGACGAGCGCGCGCTGGCCCTTGAGATCGCCGAGTACGTGCTTGAGCATGATGAGGCAACCCAAGGGCGTGCACGGCACGAGGCCGGGCTGTCCGCTCGCCAGGCGCCCGGCGTTGATGACGTGAAAGCCATCGACGTCCTTCGCGGGATCGATGGCATCGATCACCGCCGCCGGATCGATGTGGTCCGGCAGCGGCAATTGCACGAGGATGCCGTGCAGCTCGGGATCGCCATTGAGACGAGCGAGTGCGACGAGCAGCGCATCCTGGCTGGTGGTGTCGGGCAAGGTTAAGTCGCGGGAGACCATGCCGGCCTCTTCCGCCGCCTTGCCCTTGTTGCGCACATAGATCGCGCTCGCCGGGTTGTCGCCCACCCGCACCACCGCCAGACCCGGCACCAATCCATGCTCCGCTTCGAGATCGGCGATCTTGAGCTTGAGCCCCGCGCGAAGTTCCGCCGCCATCGCCTTGCCGTCGATGATGCGGGCCTGGGCCTGGGAGTGCGGTTCAGCCATAGCGCCGTTTAGCCCAGGCGGCGAGCTTCCGCAACAGGGCGTCCGGCTCGCCGGCCACATGGGTCGTCTTGTCGCGGCGCGTGGTGCCAGAGATGATTTCGAGATCGCTCTGCGGCGCATCCCATTCCCGCGCGAGCAGCTTCAGCACGGCGGTATTGGCTTTGCCGCGCTCGGGCGCGGCTGTCACGCGCACCTTGAGACGCGGGCCATCGGCGCCTGCGATCACACTCGGGACATCATTCTGCGCCGCCTTGGGCTTGACGCGAACCGCCACCCGCACGCCGCCCTTGGCCGCCGTGAAGGAATGCGGCGCCACCGGCTCAGAAGTACCAGACGATGATCCGCTTGAGGAAATAGAGGCCGAGGATGAGCACGAGCGGCGAGATGTCGATACCGCCCAGATTGGGCAGCGTGCGCCGGATCGGCCCGAGCGCCGGCTCGGTGATGCGATAAAGAAAATCGTTGACCATGAAGACGAACGCGTTGCGCCGGTTGACCACGTTGAAGGCCACCAGCCAACTCACGATCACCATGAGAATGAGCGCCCAGGTAAAGAGGTTGATAAGGACAAAGAGGATTTCGATTACGGGATGCATCAGCCGGCCGGTTTCGTCGGTGGGACAAATTCGCGCGTACCTTACCCCACGCGTTGCCCGTCCGCCAGAGCGAGGCGGCTTGCCACGGGACCGGCCAGCGGCAAGACTGTCGTTGGAGGTACGCCCCTGCAACCACCCTATCTCTCGCCGGGCCGGATCGGCCGGCTCGCCCTCAAGAACCGGATCGTGCGTGCCGCAACCTCCGAATCGATGGCGAGCGAGCAGGGCGAGGTCACGCCTGCGCTCCACAAGCTCTACCGCGATCTCGCGCGGGGCGGCGCCGGTCTCATCATCACCGGGCACATCTACGTCGAGCCGCGCGGCCAGTACTCGCCGCGCCAAATGGGCATCCACGACGATGCGCTGGTGCCCGGCCTCGCCGGTCTCGTCGCGACTGTGCATGGGGCCGGCGGTACGATCTTCGCCGAGTTGAGCCATGCCGGCAGCCAGTCGGCGATCCCCGCCATCACGCCGCTCGCGCCCTCGGTCATCCCCAACGCCATCGTCGCGCGCACCCCAATCGAGATGTCCGAGGCTGATATCGAGGCCGTGATCGAGGCCTTCGGCCAGGGCGCTCGGCGCGCCCAGGAGGCCGGTTTCGACGGCCTTCACATTCACGGCGGCAACGGCTATCTGTTGAGCGAGTTCGCCTCGCCGCATGCCAATCGCCGAGACGACGGCTGGGGCGGCAACGCCGAGCGGCGCGATCGTTTCTGGCTCGCCGTCTTCGAGCGCGTGCGCGCGGCTGTCGGCGCCGCCCTGCCGGTAACGGCGCGCATCGGAATCGCCGATACCGTCGAGCCCGGCCTTTCCGTCGAGGAGAGCGTGGCGCGCATCAAGCACCTACGCGATCTCGGGCTCGATGCCGTCGAGGTCTCGCTCGGCGTCATGACCTCGTACCTCCAGAACATACGACCCTATGTCGGAGTCACGCCGGCCCGCGCTTTGGCCGACGGGCTGATTCATCGCGTGCTCGCGCCCCAGGTCGCCGAGGCCTACTACCGGCCCTACGCGCAAGCGGTGAAGCGCGCGCTCGACATTCCGGTGATCCTGGTCGGTGGTGTCCGGACAACGGACACCATGGCGGACGTGATCGAATCGGGCGATGCCGATTTCGTGGCATTGGCGCGGCCGTTCATCCGCGAGCCCGATCTTGCGAACAAGCTCGCGGCCGGCCGGCGCGGCCTGGTCGATTGCGTCTCGTGCAACATTTGCCTCGGCCACGACGGCACCGATGAGTTGCGCTGTTGGCGCAGGAGCTGGCGTTCGCTCGCCTTCCACGCCTACACCCGGTTTTGGCGCGACCGCTGAGCGGTGATCTTATCCGCGAGCTGCCGCTGGGTGCGCTGGCGATCCGGTGTTCTTGACACCCCCGGGCGCCCGAACCAATATCCCTCCGGCGCCGGGCCGCGCCCGCGCCCGCCCACGGGTCGTTGTGGGGCCGTAGCTCAGTTGGGAGAGCGCGACGTTCGCAATGTCGAGGTCAGGGGTTCGATTCCCCTCGGCTCCACCACTCCTCCTTCCCAAGCATTCCTAGGGTGTCCGGGAAACACCTAAACCCCCCGAAATATCACTCTATTCCTTCTTGAGCCTTCCGGCGTGTACCTATGCCTTCCCAACACATCTGTGGGGATGTATGTTGGGAATGAGGGGAAGGTGCGATGGGGAAGCTGACGGCGACGCAGTTGCGGGCACTGAGGGCGCCGGGCATGTACGGCGACGGCGACGGGCTCTATCTGAAGGTCGGCCGCGGTGGCGCGCACTCCTGGATACAGCGCATCAAGTACGGTGGGAGGCGGCGCGATATCGGTCTCGGGCGCTTCCCCGATGTCGGGCTCGCCCAAGCCCGTGAGGCGGTTGCGCGCAACCGTGCGCTGATCGCGTCGGGCGGCGATCCGCTCGCCGAGAAGCGCCGGGCCTCCGTGCCGAGCTTTCGCGAGGCGGCCGAACGGGTGTTCGAAGCGAACCGCCCACGCTGGCGCAATGCCAAGCACACGGTGACCTGGCGTCAGTCTCTCGAACGCCACGCCTACCCGGTCCTCGGCAACATGCCTGTTGACACCATCGACCAGGAGGACGTGCTCCGCGTCCTGACGCCGATTTGGGGAACCACGCCGGAGACCGCGCGCCGGGTTCGCCAGCGTATCCGTACCATCCTGAAATGGGCGCAGGCCCACCGCTTCGTGGAGCACAACGCGGCAGGCGAAGCCATCGACGGCGCGCTGCCGGCGATGCCGAAGGTGAAAACCACCTGCGGGCGTTGCCCTATCAGGAAGTCGGCAGGCTAATTGAGGCGGTACGTCAATCTCAAGCGTCCCTGGCGGCCAAGTGGTGTCTTGAGTTTCTGATCCTGACAGCTGTTCGGAGCGGCGAGGCGCGGGGTGCCGCCTGGAGCGAAATCGACATGGACGCGGCCACCTGGACGGTGCCGGCGGCCCGCATGAAGGCGAACGCCGAACATCGCGTTCCCCTGTGCGGGCGCGCCCTGGAAGTCCTCGACGAGGCGCGCGCCATCGACGGCGGAAGTGGTCTGGTGTTCCCCTCGCCTTCCCGAGCCGGCCGTCCGATGAGCGACATGACCCTCACCGCGGTGCTGCGCAGGATCGGGGTCGCCGACCGGGCGACAGTCCACGGTTTTCGCAGCTCGTTCCGCGACTTCGCCGCCGAATGCACGCATGCGCCGCACGCGGTCATGGAGCTGAGCCTTGCCCACGCGGTCGGCAACTCCGTCGAGGCGGCCTATGCGCGCTCTGATCTGTTCGAGCGCCGCCGTGCGCTCATGGACCAGTGGGCGGCATTCGTCACCGGCGACCGCACGGAGGTAGTGCATCTCCATGGATGACGAGCGCTATCAAAGAGCCGTCGAGGAGGCTCGCGTCTTTCGGAAAGCCGCCCTGCCATGGGAAAGTCGGCGGTCTTCCGAAGTGGCTACCGAACATTTGCTGGGCTTCGATTTGGAAACCCTCGTCTACCATCTGAAGGTACTCATCGGACTTTCCAAGAACGAGAGAGCAGCCTGGGACACGCTACGCCTGATCGCGGAAACTTTCCTGCGGGACGGTACGCCACTCCCGCCACCGCTTGCGCACTGGGTCGCCGACGTATTAGGCGAAAAGCGCCAACGCCCGCGCCGGGGCGCTGATAGGACCGGTACCCGAGACGCTGCAATTCAACTCGCTGTTAACCACCTCGTCACGGCATTTGACTTGACGCCGACGCGTGCCCACGCTGCTGGAGGGGCGGCAGGAGACGGACAATCCGCCTGTGACGCTGTGGGACAGGCGTGGAACCTCGGCTACGCGGCGGTTGAACGCATCTGGAACGAACGCATCCCCAACATGCGCGCGCTGGCCAACGCCCTCCTATCGAATTCGCCCAAAAAGTAAAGGATGACCACAACGGTCGGCTCAGGAACTCTTCGGGCAGTCGATCGAGGAGGACCGCATGAGCTTTCACGAGAAATTGCTTCGCCGCCGAGACGTCGAAGCGAAAGTCGGCCTCGGACGCAGCAGCATTTACCGCCAGATGCGCGAAGGGCGGTTCCCCTTGCCGCTGAAGGTGGGCCCGCGCGCCGTGCGCTGGTCAGCGTCCGAGATTGATGCCTGGCTGGCAGAGCGTCCGCGTGCCACCGGAGAATCGCAAGCAACATAGAGAGTGAAGCCACTCACCCGCGCTGCTCGACGGGCATGACACCAGGGGCAGCGCGCTACAGAGGCCGCTACTGGGGGATCCACCGAAAGCGGCATTCCCAGACCTGAGGTGCCCAAAACGAGACGGCCAGCGAGAGCGCGAATCGTGGGCGGCGCCGGGGCGGAGGGGCCGGTGGGCCGGGGGTCGAACCCCGGCGAAGCAGCCGCCTGTTGGTGCGTAAATCGAGGGCTACACAATTAGCCCGCGCACCTGCCGCCGCAAGCGATGACCCGGCTCCGTTGAGCAGGCATCCACCGGCGATGGTCCAACCGGGTTTCACGGCCCGGGATGGACCTTTGCGCCTTTCGCTCCAACCCTCTCCATTGAGCCGGGACTCACAAGAGGTGCTTTAACAGACCTTTAGGGAAGGAAGAGATGGTTTCGGCGCGGCGGCGCAAAATTTCGCCGTCCACGCGTGGTAGTCACGTAACAACGGTAACCAAATAAGGATCCGACCATGCCGAAACGAGACCGAGCCAAATACATGAGGGCATACCGCGCTCAGCGGGAGGCCGGAGCAGCCAAGGCCAATCCCAATGCCAGTCATTACCTTGATCTTCCCGACGACGCGCCGTGGCGCACCATGAATGCCGAGGACGCCTTTTGGTATCTGCTGAGCGAGCGCCGCGAGCGCCGCCGTCTGGCTCGGGAAGCTGCCAAAGCGACCGGAGTTCTCACTTGCCTGAAGTGCGATTCCCCGGCGCTGCCGGATCGCGTTCATTGCGACCCCTGCCGTCTAAAACACAACGCAAATGCGCGGCGTAGGTATCGGCAACAGCAGAGCAATATTATTGCCAAGGACCCTACGCCGGTTCAGGAGGCCGCCGGGTAATCGTGAAGGGGCAGTCAATCGTGCATGCAAGAACGTTGATTCGGGAGATGGGCGCCGGTACGGCCTGTTGCCATTTCATCGGCGCTGGCTTGAACGCGACGGTGCAGCCGGACATGAAGGTCGCGGCACTCTCCATTTCGCGCGGCAATGGGAAGACGTGGCTGCTCGCCCAGCTGGCTGCGTAAGCCCTGACGCCGGGTCCGCCGACGTTTCAACCGGGCCGGGCAATCGTCGGCGTGTCGGCGTCCCTCGAACAATCGAGGGTGATGCGGACGATGGACGCAACAAAACGGAATCGACTGTCCGCTCCAACCATCTGAAACCACGAGCTGAGGACGGCGCAGACGTGACGGACGCAAAATTTTTCCTTCAATCCGAGGCGGAAATAACGATCAGTTTGGCTGGAGGCCTACGTTGTGAAGGCGTCCGGAGCTATGCGAGCGGCACAGGGCGCTGGCGGCGAAAGCACGCTGGGTGGCCATAACCTGGTGCTCAACCCCATCGCCTCCGCCGGAGTTCGTTCTCGACGCCCTCCCGCAGCCAAGGCAACGGCCCGACGGTCGGCGCACCGGATTGCGGTTCAGCCATTCGGAAACGCAGCAATCGAAGACCAGGACTTCGTCCACAGGTCATGGGAGGCCGCTGACGAACTCCGCAGTCCCGGCTCTCTCGTCAAAGTGGTTCTGCCGGTCCTCAGCCGACCAACCGTCATCACCCGAACGAAGCAGTGCGACGATCCCGACCTTGCTGCGGGACCGGACCGAAAGCCGCACGACCAACTGTTGTCCTTCGGGACCGGGATTCCCGGCCATGCATGGCTGCATTGCTGCTGCTGGAGTGCGAGGCATGGGACTCGGAAAGCGGACGCCACCACCACACCGGCGATTAAGGACATCAGGGAAAGGATTCCTCACCTATGACAAAGAAAAAAACTGCCAGAACGATAGTGAAGACGCCTGTCATCGCCAACGATCCGGAAGCTCGGAAAGGCAACCTGAAGGCTATTGGTGGGTCACACTCGGATTGCTTGAATACCATGCTCGCCAACCAGGCGATGCAGACCCTGTGGTTGGAGCAGTTGGACGCGTCGGAGCGGGACAGGAAACGAAGCGCCACCGTTGACGCGCTGGTCGGGATCGGTCCGAAAGACGAGCTCGAGGGCATGATGGCGGCGCAGCTGATCGCCGCACATAACGCCGCGATGGAGTGCTACCGCCGAGCCATGATCGGGGAGCAGACCTTCGAAGGCTGGCGGGAGAATCTCAATCAGGCAAACAAGCTCTCCCGCACATTGGCGATGCTACTCGACGCGTTGAACAAGCATCGTGGAAAGGGTCACCAGAAGGTCACGGTCGAGCACGTTAACGTTCACGCCGGGGGACAGGCGGTGGTCGGAAACGTCGAAAGACCGGGGGGTGGGGATCGAAGAAAATTATAGAAACAACCCCGTGCAAAGGAGAACGCCTAAGTCCTTGCCCATGCACCTGAGTCCCCGGTGTGGAGCCAGAACGCGGAGCGGAACGCCGTGCCGATCGCCCGCGATGGCGAACGGACGTTGCCGGATGCACGGGGGCAAGTCCCCCGGTGCCCCGATTGGTAACAGCAATGCTCTAAAACACGGGCTCTACAGCGCTGAGGCGATCGCCAGGCGCAGGGAACTGGCTGCGTTGACCCGTTCCATGCGCGGACTTGTGAAGGAGGTTGTCGGGCTGGAATGATGGCAACGGCCTACGCCGCGCGGTTCGTCTTGATGTAAAGCTTCCGACTCGCTTTGTCGGGCGCGTCAGGTGACTGCGCTGGGGGCGGGTTGCTGGCTGTCCGACAGATCGGGAGCCCTGACGGTCTTCTCGACAGCGAGAGGTAGTGTTTCTCAGAAGGTCTGTACAGGTGTCCTGCCATAGCAGCGTCGTCCCGAAGCCGGCCGGCGTTCGTTGTATCTGGCCAGCCAATTATCGAGATCGGCCTGCAATTCCTTGACAGAGCGATAGAACTTCTAGCGGAAAGCTATCTCGTAGAACTCGTTCTTGAAGGTTCTGCGGGCATGTTCTCAGATGCGTCGGTCCGCCGACACCGGTTTCCCGGGCTCTCGCGGTGCTCACGGTCGAATGTGTTCACCCAAATCCCGCAGCCAATTACGCAGGCGTTGGTTCTCCTGTTCCACAACTTGCCCGTGTTCACTGCATTTGCGGAGCGAGGCGGCAGTAGAGCGGAGCTTGTCCTGGAGTTTGCCGACGGTGCTCGACCGCTCGCTTACACTTCGCCTCGAACGCCGCGCAGAGAACGGTGGAGAGCTACCGCACTGGCGCGATCGTGACGCCCACGGAATTGACACCCTCCGCCGGAAGCTCGCCCGATGGGTCGAGGACAACTGGCGCGCGGTCCTGAAGAAACGCAGCACCGTAAGCTTTCCACCTGGGCCACACGATCGCGCCCGCGACGCCTGGGAGGCGTTGCTCGCGATTGCGGGTATTGCCGGCGGCGAGTGGCCGGAAAGGGCACGGCACGCCTGCGAGGCCGTCCAGGCAAACACTGTGGTCGAGACCGGTGCGGGGGAGCAGCTGCTGGCAGACCTGCGGAAAGTTTTCCGCGATGCCGGCGACCCTCCTTCCATGCCCACTGGCAAGCAGGGTGGATCGACCTGCAAAGCAATCATTCCCGCTTTGTGCGCGATGGATGATCGTCCCTGGTTTGAATGGCGCGGCAAGCCGTTGACGCCGCGCGGCCTGGCGACGCTGCTCAAGTCGTTCGGCATTGCGCCCGTTACGATCCGGCTTCCGGACGGTTCGACGCCCAAAGGATACAAACGCGAATCTCTGGAACCCGCGTGGCAACGCTATATGCCCGAGGACGAGGGTTCCGCATCCGCCACAACGCCACAATCCCCTTCCAGCAAGGGTTTCAGGGGCTTTCAACCCGCCACAGGCGCGCGCGGTGTGGCGGATAGGAAAACGCGGAATCCTGCTTCCAACAACGTTTGTGGCGCTGTGGCGGATAGATGCCTCCCTCTCACAGAGAAGAACGATTTCAACGGCGATTTCCGCCCGTTCGAGGACATATTTACCGATGCCGATGAACGGGCCGCGATCTTCGAGTACGACGCGCCATGTCGCGGACCGACGCCGAGTCGATGGCCGAACGTCAATACGGGCTCGAGCCGGGAACCCTCGCCAGAGAAGAGCCAGTGTCATGACAATGCGCACGGTTCCACGCCGGCGCCCGAATCAACGGTGTAGTGCACGTTCTGCGCTTGAACACGCATGCATACGGGCCGCGCTCCGAAGGCTGGCCCCGATACGCTAACGATACGGTCGAACGAGAGGTCTCACACCGTGCCCCGGCAACAGAATCGCCTTGAGAGCCTGGTCCGCGAACTCGCCAAAGGGGAGACCGTCGAGGCCGCGATGCTGGCGGCAGGCTATGCTTCAAAGACGGCACGGCAAGGGCGCGTCCGGCACGATGGGCGGCTCGTGTCGCCGAACAATCATCCCGTCGTAGCAGTGCGGCTGGCTGAACTAAGAGGCACGGCGGGGCGAGAGGAGGTTGTAACGATCCACACTATCGTGGCGAGGCTGTCGAGAACATTCTGAGTTGACCGGTTTATGTACCATATGAGTTGACCGCTTCTGTTGCGGTTGCTGGCCCTGTGGGGAAGTGGTCGGGCGCGGAGCGGCTGTCCACTTGTCCACAGGGCGCCGCTCGGTCGCGTCGAAGCGGGTCACGCGGCCTCGCGGGTTTGGCTGTCGATCGGTTGGCCATCGGCGTGGTATCAGGCCAGACATCGCGGTCCATGGAAGACGGCCATTGTGCCGTCGGGGTATTGGTGGACGCGGACCCTGGCCTTGACGTAATGGCGGCGGTGGCGGCTGGCGGGGATCTGAAGTGCCAGGCGCTTGTAGCGCACCGTGTTGTCGTTTGAGACGGTGCGTGCCTCGTGGATGCACAGGATGTCGTTGAGCGCGCCGGTGAAGGGGACGAAGGCGGTGCCCTGGTCCTCGGCCGGGGTCGCGAAGCGGGCGTTGTGTTGTGGCAGGAAGACCTCCTTGAGGAAGCGGTTGGCTCCGGCCATGTCGGTGGTGCCGGCGAGCCTGAGTTCCTGGGGCAGGCGCTTCTGCAGGGTGCCGAACATGCGCTCCGAGCGCCCCCTTGCCTCGGGCGAGTAGGCCGGGATCAACTCGATGCCGAGCTGCGCCAGGGCGCGGCCGACCTGGGTCGGGGTGTCCTTGTCCACCTTGCCGCCGGCCTCGGGCGTGTTCCAGTAGTGGCTGGCGCGGTCGGTGTAGAGCGAGCAGAACAGGCCCTTGGCCCGGATCGCCTCGGACACCCCTTGGAAGCTCGACATGGTGCCCTCTTCGGCGACGAAGAAGGCCGAGTAGATATCGCTGGTCGCATCGTCCATGGTGACGATCAGGTCCCACCATCGACCGGGGACCCACTCGTGGCTCGAGCCGTCCTGATGCAGCATCATGCCGGGCAGGGCACGGCGCGGCCGCTTGCGCCGGTGCGCCACACGCCTGGGCGCCGCGCGCCTGCGCCCATGGGCTTGCAAGCTCAGCCGCAGCCAGTTGTAGCTGCGCTTGAAGCCGTGATCGGCCACCAGCTTCTCGTGGAAGTGCTTGGCCGTGAGGTCCCAGTAGCGGGTGTTGAACAACTCCAGCACCCGCGCCACCTCGTCCACCGGCACGCGCCGCGCCGAGACCCGGCCCAGGCGGCGGTCGCAGAGACCGTCGGCTCCCTCCGCCTCGTAGCGGTCGCGCCAGCGCCGGAAGGTGCGCTCCGAGACACCCAGAACCTCCGCCGCCTCCGCCTGGCTCAAGCCACCCCGATGGGTGCGCCCGTAAACCTCCTCGAACTTCATCAATCTCAGTCCCTGTACCTGCTCCGTTCGACGCATCGCCTCCCTCCATGGCTTGGAAGCGTTCTAAAACCGGACAGATCATCTGGTACATAAACCGGACATATCGCGTGTTGCCGACAGGCTCGGGGTTGAAGGTCACGAAGACGCACCCCCGCCATGTCTCGGTCCGCAGCACCGGCAGGCGGCAACCCGCCGGATCGAAGTTGCTGTCTGTCATGCCTGGTACGCTGATCAACTTGCCGTCGAGCCCGTAGGTCCAGGCGTGGTAGGGGCACATGAAGCTCGTCGCGTTGCCGCTTCCCAGGGTCGCAACTTCGACTCCACGGTGGCGGCAGACATTGGCGTAGGCGCCGAGCTCGCCGCTCTCGTCGCCCTTCGCCTTAACGCACAACTAACTCGACTCACGGCCAGCTTCGCCGACAATGATGTCGGCTGGAATTGACGTTCGTCGAACATGGGAGGAGCACGGCGTGGACGCGGCGGAACTGATGGCGTTGCAGGAACCGATCAAACAAACGTACCGCGACAATCCAGAGCGCGCGCGGGTGCCGGTACGGGCCGAGGCGCGGCTGGGTAATGAGTGTACATGCACCGTCAAGAGTTGGGCGGGGAACACCGTGGCCGGCCTGCACCCCGCAGCCGGGGGCGAGGCAGTTTGACGACAACCGCCGTTTGACCCACTTCTCGAATTTGCCACAGGAAACCTGAAGGAATAGGCTAACTTCCGGATCAGGAGTTCACTTGGGAAACGTCTGCTTCCGTCAATTCACTTGGGAAACGTCTGCTTCCGTCAATTCACTTGAAGGGAGGTTTCGATGCCTGAAGACAAAGCAAACAATGCGCGGGTGCCCAACCACGAAAACGAAATCACGCGGCGCGATGCGCTAAAGACAGCGGCCGCGGTTGGCACGGCCGCGGCATTGGCGTCGTCGCTGCCGATCAACTCGGTATTGGCCGCCACGCCCCAGAAGGGCGGCCATCTCAAGATGGGGCTCTCCGACGGCAATTCCACCGACAGCCTCGATACGACCACCTATGTGACGGTATACCTGTACCTCGTCGGATATTTCTGGGGAAACGGGCTCGTCCGACTGGACGATAGTATGAACCTTGTGCCCGAACTCGCCGAGAGTTGGGACACCGATGACGCGAAGACGTGGGTGTTCAAGATTCGCAAGGGCGTCGAGTTCCACAACGGCAAGAGCCTGACTGCGGACGACGTGGTGTGGACGATCAACCGTCACCGCGCCGAAGAAGCCGCGTCTGGTCTCAGGACGTTCCTGGCGCAAATCGTCGACTTCAAGGCGACGGGAAGCCATGAAATCACGTTCGTGCTGGAAAATCCCAACGCCGATTGGCCTTACGTCTTGACCGATTATCACCTGCAGATGCAGCCAGAGGGCGCGCCGACCGACAAGGGCATCGGGACCGGCCCCTACGCCTACGAGGACTTCGAGCCGGGCGTCCGGCTTCTGCTGAAGCGCAATCCGAATTACTGGAAATCGGATGCCGCCTACTTCGACTCCGCCGAGGCGGTCGTCATCAACGACCCGACGGCCAGAGTGAGCGCGTTGCAAACGGGGGACGTAGATTTCATCAGTGAGGTGGTGCCGAAGGTGGCCAAACTCCTGGAGCGTCAGTTCACAGTGCACAGGGTCGACAGCACGTGGTTCAACGAGTTCATCGTCCACACCGACACGCCGCCTTTTGACGACAACAACATGCGGCTCGCGCTGAAATACGCGATCGACCGACAAGAAATTCTAGACAAGATCATGTTCGGCGCCGGCACTGTGGGGAACGACCACCCGGTTCCGAAGTCCTTCCGCTTTCATGCGTCCGACCTGCCGCAAAAGGTTTACGACCCCGACAAGGCCAAATTCCATTACAAGAAGACCGGGCATTCGGGTGCCCTGCCCCCACTGCATGTCTCCAATGTTGCGTTCTCCGGTGCGGTCGAGGCCGCAGAGCTCTATCAAGTGCAAGCAGCGAAAGCCGGCATCACCCTCGACATCAAGCGCGCACCCGATGACGGCTATTGGTCCAATACCTGGAACCAGAAGCCGTTCTTTGCTTCTATCTGGTCCGGACGCGCCACCGAGGATCAGATCCTCACGGCCGGGTATCACTCCGAGTCGGGATACAACGAGACGCACTTTAGACGGCCCGACGTCGACAAATTGCTGCTCGCGGCCCGCAAGGAGCTCGACACCGCGAAGCGGAGGCAGATGTACCACGACATACAGGAGGCGATCTCGCTTGAAGGCGGCGCGACCATCCCGGTGTTCCAGCACAAGGTGTTCGGGGCTTCGAAGAAGTTGGCCGGATTCAAAACTTCGCCATTTGGCGATGGTAACTTCATTGAGCACATGTACTTCACGAGCTGAGTGACAGATTCGGTACGCACCTGGGTGGGCCTTAGAGTCGGTTTCGAAAGTCATGCGGCTCGGGCCAATCTGCGGACGAGGAGCATGACGGAGGCGGCGTAGAGGAAGGCGCGGGCCGAGGCGATGGTGGCCTCGAAGTCCTTTGCCAGTCGCCGGTTGCGGTTGATCCAGGCGAAGAAGCGCTCCACGATCCAGCGGCGCGGTTGGACGGCGAAGCCGACCTGATCGGGGCTTTTGCGCACGATCTCGACGGCGATCACCGTGGCCGTGGCGACCTTCTCGCCGGCGTAGCCGCTGTCGGCAAAGACCTTCTCTATGAACGGAAACGAGCCGCGTGAGGCGCACAGCAGCGACCCGCCACCATCGCGGTCCTGGATACTCGCCGGATGCGCCTCGAGCACGAGGCCGCGCCCGTCGGTGTCGACCAGCGCGTGGCGCTTGCGCCCCTTGATCTTCTTGCCCGCATCGTAGCCGCGGGGGCCACCAGCCTCGGTTGTCTTGACGCTCTGGCTGTCGATAATCGCGCCGCTCGGGCTGGCCTCGCGTCCGACCTGCTCGCGATCGGCCATGACCAGAGAGTGATTGATCTTCTCAAGGAGGCCGTCGTCGCGGAACTTGGCGAACCAGCGATAGATCGTGCCCCACGGTGGCAAATCGCTTGGCAGCAAGCGCCAAGGGCAGCCAGCCCGCATCACGTAGAAAATGCCGTTGACGATCTCTCGCATCGGCCATGACCGGGGCCGTCCCGTGCCATGAGCCGGAGGCAAATGAGGCTCGACCACAACCCACTCCGCATCGGTCAAATCAGTCTGATAACGCAGCGTCTTGCGGCTATGCTGCTCTCGGGTGGTCGGCGTCCACATGGCGGCTCCATATCGGTCTCAGCAACCTTCTTGGAATCACATCGACACCGGCCACTCAACCCCTTTCGAAAGGGAATTACAAAGAAGGATTGACATTGTCATGCCGCCTCCCCATATCTTAAGGGTAGGAAGGGAGAGTGGAAATGGCGAAAAAAGCACCCGGAAAAGCTCACCGCAAGGGGCTCACCATCGTTCAGTTGATGGATATGTTTCCGACCGAGAAAGCCGCCACGGCGTGGTTCGAATCGGTAATCTGGCCAGACGGTCGCCACTGCCCCAAGTGCGGATCGCTCCGCACCAGTGAGGCCAGCCACGCAAAGATGCCCTATTGGTGCACCGATTGCCGATCCTATTTCAGCGTCAAGACGGGCACCGCCATGCAGCGGTCAAAAATCCCGCTTCGGAAGTGGGCGATCGCGATCTATCTGTGCCTGACCTCGCTCAAGTCGGTTTCGTCGATGAAGCTGAAACGCGACATCGGTGTATCGCAGCCGACGGCGTGGTTCATGCTTCATCGCATTAGGGAAGCCTGGGGCGGCGACAGCGAAGGTCCGTTCAACGGGCCGGTCAAGTTCGACGAAACCTACTTCGGCGGGAAGCTCCGCAACATGTCGAATGCCCAGCGCAAGGAGCTTGCGGGAACGGGCCGGGGCGCGGTAGGCAAGGTCGCGGTCGTTGGCGCGAAGGACCGGGCCACCAACAAGGTTGCGGTGCAGGTGGTAGAAGCGATCGACCGCGAGACGCTGCATGACTTCGTAGCCGGGAACGCCGAGCCGGACGCCGTGGTCTACACCGATGACGCGGCGGCCTACGAAGGGATACCGAACCCGCATCAAAGCGTGAAGCACTCGGTCTCCGAATATGTCAACGGGATGGCGCATACCAACGGGATCGAGTCCTTCTGGTCGATGCTCAAGCGCGCCCACAAGGGCACCTTCCACAAGATCAGCCCCAAGCATCTTGACCGTTACGTCCAGGAGTTCGCTGGCAAGCACAACATCCGCGATTCAGGGACGCTTGTGCAAATGCGGGATACTGTTGCGCGGCTTGTCGGTCGCAACCTTCTCTACCGCGACCTGATCGCGGACAACGGGCTTTCGTCGGATTCCGGGGCGTAAAGGCTCCGTGCGCCGGAAAAGCGCCTTAGCCAGTTTTTCCGGCGTTGCGCCTGCAAGATCGCGGGCGGGATCAAGCATCGGTTTCATGATTGTCAGTCCATTTGGATCTAACCTGGTTCATATCTACATGAAGGTGCCAATAACACTCAGTCTGGTCATCCCAAGGACGGCTTTCTCTTTGCGTTTTGCAACCTTCATCTGGAAGTTCACTGGCGTCGATCATTAGGCGAACTGCATCAATCTCATGGTGTCGCCAATAACCACGATTTATTTCTAGTAGGATCGAGGCCTGCCACCCAACTGGGGCCGATGATGGTTCAGAGCCCCAAATCATTATCCCCCCATCAAGCGCAGCCTGTCTCAGGAGGCCAGCAACTTGCATGGGCTCATGTCCATCTTCCTGAACAACCCTCAGGTCTACGAGATATTCATACGCCTGATTGATAGGCTGGCGGTCTAGCGGAGGCGCTTTAGTCGTGGTCTTGGACCACTTGCGCCAACTCTGCAGAACGTCAAGGGGATAAGCGCGCATCTTTTTCCGCCAGTAGATGGCGCTGGGAAGTAAGCAGAGGAACAGCAATGCTCCCCAGCCCCAATGTCCTAGTGGAAGCCAAGGCTCCATCAGAAACCCCAAGAAAATAGGGGCGACAGAAAGCCCTGCGATGACGAGAATCCACATCCGTGCATCCTGCCCACGGGCCAAATAAATGTCAACCCTTCTTTGTAATTCCCTTCTTCTGACTACAGCACGATCTCCGCGTCCGGGTCGCCGGCGGCCAGGGCATTGATCCAGCCGAGGCAGCGGTCGCGGGAGCGGTAGGAGCCGTGAGCGGCGGTCTCTTCGCGCTCGACGATGGGGAAGGTGGAGTACACGTAGCGCACATCGTCGCGGCCGACGACGCCGTAGAGGTGGAAGAACACCGCATCCAGTTTCGCGCGCAGGAACAGGCGCCGCTCTTCGTTCCACACGAAGGGCGGCAGCACATCGCCGCGGTCATCGACATACCCCATGTCGCGGGCGAAGGGAGCCATGTCGTGGGCGGTGTACGTCAGCTCCAGCACCGCCTGGCGGACGATCTCACCGGCAGTCTTCGACCCGAAACGGACGCTCTCGTATTGGTCGGGCGGGACGACGGGGAGCTGCTCCACGATGTACCAGTTGAGATGCGTGCTTTGGGCCTTTTGACGAGCCACAAAATCGTAGACGGTGGCTCCGAGATTGGCCAACAACACAGCCGCGCTCGATTGATTTCCTTTTGAGCGCTCTACGAAAATCGCCGGCGCCGTGTTGCCCAGGCCAACGACCGGCACTGCAGTAGCGATCATCGTCCGGGCGTCGCTCGCTCGCGCGATATCCCTGAATGCGATGGTCCAGTCGTGGCCGTCGGGGAAGGACACTTCGGCGGATGGAACCCAATATTGTGGTGTCGGTACGTAGGTAGGATCAGCCTTCTGTTCGGCGCTGATGTCGCAGCTCAGTGCGATGTTGTGCAGGTTCTCCGCATTCACCTCGACTGACGCGGCGCGATGGTCGAACTGATGAATCATCCGCCCGACGAAGAGCGGCACCCAGTCGCCGGCCGGGCTGGCGAAGCGGTTGCCGCCGATGGGCCAGGCACCCTCCTGTTCCTCAAGCTCGGCGCGCGTGCGGAAGAGGCCGGAGTCGTTGGTCATGTCGAACATCCGGGTGTATCTCACCGGCCACGTCTTCACCTCCTCACCCGAAGAGCGGTCCACCAACACCGGCAGGCGCTCGTAGATCACCGTGGTCAGCTCGGCGTCGCGGCGGGTGCGGAAGATCGGCGCGGTGCAGGTGTTGGGGTTGACGCGGGCGAAGCTTTCCGCCTTCATCGGGAAACAACGCTCGGCATCGTCAAGTTCAGCGACATCTTGAAGGAAGAAAGCGCACCTTGCGTCGTCGGGGAGCGGAGACGGGCTGGCAACGAATGCGCAGAACTTGAAGCGGCTATCCACGTCGGGGAAGAAGGGCGGCGCGCCGTAGCGCGTGCGCCGATCCTCGAAGTCGTAGAGCGCTATCAGCCGCCCCTCGGTCGCCACGCCCTCGAAGAAGCGCGCCGCCGTCTTGTCCGAGGCGATGCCAGAGGGCGTGAGCAACCCGACCGTGCCGTCGGGCTTCGTCAGTGCCATCGCGCGTTCGACGAAGAGCGAATAAAGGTTCACGTCACCGGCCGACAGCAGCGGATAGTTGCCCGAGTGACGAGCCATGCGAGTGGCCATCGCCGCTCGTTTGCTCGCCACCGCGTAGTCCTGCGCGAGCGGATCACCGTCGCGCTCCAACGCCCCGATCATGTGCTTGCGGTCCGCGGCGCGCTGTTGCTGAGCGATATCGCGCCGTCGTGTGGCGAACCATTCCACCTGTTGCAGCTTCATCCGATCTCAGGGCGGGTTGCCGATCACCGCATCGAATCCGCCTTCGGGGTCCATACTCTGCCAATTGGTCCAGACGCCGGGGAACGCCGCCTGCCAGTTGAGGAAGCGTTCTTCGGCGATGAGGCGCCGGGCCTCACCCAAGAGTTCGGTGAAGCGAGCAGCTTCCGTCCGTTCCTTCGGAACCTCCGCCCTGCCCCGTGCGATCTCGATCGGATCGCCGAGTTGACCGCTGAAGAAGGACTGCAGCGCCGTCTCACCTTCACGGTCTTTTACCTCCAGCCAGTCGAAGGCGTGCACGAGGGAGAGGACGGCATCCAAAGGCGCGGTGGCCTCCTCCACAACGGCGAAAGCCTCGGCGGAGCGGTGCGCCTCGGCGATCTCCGCGTCAGTGAGGTCCTCGACCGTCCGCATCTCCAGCGCGGACAGTTCCGCCTGCCTCACGGAATCGTGCAAGAGCAATGGCCCACCATACGAAGCCGCCTTGTCAATCCCGCTTCGCGCCCACGCCCCGAACAAGCTGTCGCCGCAGCGGAGGTGGTGATCCAGGAAGCTGAGTGGCGCGCCCACCGTGAACGTGTGCAGCCAGAGCGTGACCTTGGCGAGTTCTACCGCCATAGGGTTCTTATCCACGCCGTAGACGCAGCGCTTAAGCACCATGCGGCGGACGATGTGGCGGTCGTCGAGCCGATCTCGATCGATTGCCCAGTCTCGCTCTTCAGCGTTTGCCACGATCCGCTCGCGAATCGCCTGTATGCGGCCGGCGAGCGGTGAAACGTAGCCTTCCACCTTCACTTCCGCCTCGGCCATGGCGGCGATGACCCGATCGGCGAGATAGTCGACCAGACTGACTAGGAAGTGCCCCGACCCCATGGCCGGATCGCAGACCTTGAGCGCGAGGATCGCCTGGGCGGGGTCGTGTTCCGCCAGTCGCGCAACCACCCTCTCACGTTTAGGTCCGTCTGCGGGCACCTCGGTGACCTCCACCTCGAAGGCCCTTACGCACGCCATGACCAAGGGCCCCACCGCCTCCTCGACGATCAGCCCCACCAGGTCGTCAGGTGTGTAGTAGCTACCCGAGCCCTTGCGGGCGAATATCTTGGGGCGGACAGCCACCTCATCGCCATCGCGGACGAGCTCGTGTTCCAGCAAGCGCTCATAGATCGAACCGAGTTGGCGAACGCCGAGGTTGCGGTAGTTGATGTAGCGGCGGCGCCCCGCCTCGTCCTGCTCAAAGGAAAGGGCGTCGATGACATCCGCCATCACCCGGTCGCCGAGATGGATGCGATCGAGAAGCGGCACGCGCGCCCGGTCGAACAGCCCGCCATTGTAAGGCGGCAGGCCGATGGAGACGTCGCCCAGGTCTACGGCACGACAGAGATCGTCGACCGCTGACCAGTAGCGCGCAGCGGTCTCGGAGATCACGTCCCCTCGTTCCTTGCGGTCGCCGATATCGCCGCGCACCTTGTCGCGCAGCGGGTAGTCGTCGTAACGTTCGTCGTGGACCGGAAGCAGGTCGCGGTCCTCGGCATAAAGGATGAACAGCAGCCGGTAGAGGAGGATCAAGGCGCCCTCGTGTACATCGGGCAGGGGCGCGTCCGGCGCGGCGGCGGCGATCGCACGCGCAAGCGCGGGGAAGACCTGGCCGAAGACCAGATCGGAGAGGTTGGCGGCAACGCGCTCCTCGTAGAAACGGCCTTCCTCGATGGCGCGCTGATGGAAGGTGCGTTCGTCGGCCGCGCCAGGCAGGAAGGCCTCGCGCCGGAAGACTAGCGCGAACAGCTGGAGCGCGTGGCGGCGCTCCGCCGCGCTGAGGGCGAACAGGCCTTCGTTGTGGCAGGGGAGGTCTAGCAGCCCGTTGATTAAGTCGGCGCCGTCTGATTTTCTGGTTCCCTGATTTGCAGGGGGATTTGCCGATGGCGATGGGACGGCAGAAGGATGGTCAGGGGGACCTGATGGTGAGCTGGTCGGAGATGCCGCGCTCTCCGGGTCATGTGTTTTATGACCGCTTGCAGTCGGTGCTGATCGAGGGCGGCTTCGACGCCTTTGCCGAGGCGAGCTGCCGGCCTTATTACGCGGTCCGGATGGGCGCGCCCTCGGTGCCGCCCGGGCGCTATTTCCGGATGCACCTGGTGGGCTACTTTGAGGGCATCGACAGCGAGCGCGGTCTGGAGTGGCGCTGCTCGGACTCGCTTTCGCTGCGGGCGTTCCTGCGACTGGGGAGCCGTGATCGGGTACCGGACCATTCCTGGCTGTCACGGAGCCGCACGCGCCTGCCCCATGAAGTCCACGCGGCGGTCTTCGACTGGGTGAGAACGGCGGTGACAAATTAGTCCACGGAAGCGGCGGGATTTCCCAGCCGCGGGCGGAGTAAAACTCTGCCACCTGTAGCCTTCGATCTTTTTTGAGATGGAAGGCGGGAGGATGTACACCGTGGACCTATATCTGCGCGTTCGGCTGGCCTGCCATGTTGATGGTCTGAGCCAGCGAGAGGCGGCAAGTCGGTTTGGCATTGCGCGCGAGACGGTGAGGAAGATGCTGCGGCATTCGGAACCGCCGGGATATCGGCGACGCCAGCCACCGAAACGCCCGAAACTGGCCCCCTTCACGGATATCATCGACCGTATTCTGGAGGAGGACCGAACGGTTCACCGTAAGCAGCACCACACGGCGAAGCGTATATTCGAGCGCCTTCGCGACGAACATGGCTTCACGGGCAAAGAGACCATCGTGAAGGATTACGTTCGGGAACGGCGCCTTCGTCGGCGTGAGATGTTTGTGCCGTTGTCACATCCTCCGGGCCATGCTCAAGCGGACTTTGGCGAGGCGGATGCGATCATCGCCGGCGTCAAGTATCGGGCGCATTTTTTCGTCATGACACTTCCCCACAGCGATGCCTGCTTCGTTGCGGCCTACCCGGCGGCGACGACGGAGGCCTGGCTGGACGGGCACAACAGAGCCTTTGTTTTTTTCGGCGGCGTTCCCCAATCGATTCTTTACGACAACGACAAGTGTCTGGTGTCGCGCATCTTGTCAGATGGCACGCGGCAACGAACGCGGCCGTTCAGCGGGCTGCAGTCCCATTACCTCTTCGAGGACCGCTACGGCCGTCCCGGCAAGGGTAACGACAAAGGCAATGTGGAGGGGGTGGTCGGCTATGCCCGGCGGAACTTCATGACGCCGCTTCCCCGGTTCGCGAGCTGGGACGCCTTCAATGGCCACCTGGAAGAGCAATGCCGCAACCGGCAAGGCAACGTCCTGCGCGGCCACCGCGAGAGCATCGGCGAACGGTTTGTGCGTGACCGCGAAGCGTTGAAGAGGCCACTGCCGGCACCGTTCGACTCGTGCGACAAGCAGGGCACGCGGGTCAACTCGCTGTCCCTGGTGCGCTACCGGACGAATGACTATTCCGTGCCCGTCGCCTACGGCCATCAGGAAGTCTGGATCCGTGGCTATGTCCACGAGGTGGTTATCGGTTGCGGCGCCGGGATCATTGCCCGACACCCCCGTTCCTACGACCGGGAAGATATGGTCTTCGATCCGATCCACTACCTGCCTTTGCTGGAGCACAAGATCGGCGCCCTGGATCAGGCCGCGCCGCTAGCCGGATGGGAACTGCCTGATGCCTTCCCAACCCTGCGCCGTCTCCTGGAGGCGCGCATGGGCAAGGCCGGCAAGCGGGAATACGTCCAGGTCCTTCGGCTTCTGGAGACCTTCGATCTCGAGGTGCTTCACGGCGCGGTGAAGGACGCCCTGCGCCTGGGTGCGATCGGCTACGACGCCGTCAAACACCTTGTGCTGTGCCGTATCGAGCGACGCCCGCCCAAACTCGACCTGGATATCTATCCCTACCTGCCTCGGGCCAACGTGGCGACCACGGCCGCCGCCAGTTATATGAGCTTGTTGGGTGGAGGCGCGTCATGACCGATACGCCGCAAGTGTTGCTGGCCCATCACCTCAAGACCCTGAAACTGCCGACGTTCCTGCGCGAATACGACAAGCTGGCCCGCCAATGCGCCACCGAGGGCGCCGACCATGTGCGGTATCTTGTCCGTCTGACCGAGTTGGAACTGATCGACCGTGAGCGCCGCATGGTCGAGCGGCGGATCAGACAGGCCAGGTTCCCCGCCGTCAAAAGCCTCGACAGCTTCGACTTCAAGGCCATCGCATCGCTCAACAAGATGCTGGTTCTGGAGTTGGCGCGATGCGAATACGTCGAGCGTCGTGAGAATATCATCGCGCTCGGCAACAGCGGAACCGGCAAGACCCATATCGCCCTCGGTCTCGGTCTGGCGGCCTGCCAAAAGGGGCTCTCCGTCGGCTTCCTCACGGCCGCTGCCCTGGTTCATGAACTGATGGAGGCCAGGGATGAAAAACGCCTGTTGCGCCTGCAGAAGCAACTGGCAAAGTATCACCTTCTGATCATCGACGAACTCGGCTTCGTGCCGCTCTCGAAGACCGGCGCCGAGCTGCTGTTCGAAGTCTTCAGCCAGCGCTACGAGCGGGGCTCGATCCTGGTGACCTCCAACTTGCCGTTCGATGAGTGGACGGAGATATTCGGCTCGGAACGCCTGACCGGGGCTTTGCTGGACCGCCTCACCCACCATGTCCATATCCTGGAAATGAACGGCGAGAGCTATCGTCTCAACCAAAGCCAAAAACGGCGGAAATTCCCCAAAATACCTGCTTAACCGCCGGTGCAATGGTTGACCCGGTGGGTCCACAGGAACCTCCCACGCTGCTTCGCTCCGCGTAACGCAAGCGCTACACGAAGCAGCGCGGGTCCCTCCTATGGACTACCGGGACAACCCCCCAACACCGCGTACCGCATAACGTTAAGTGGACTAGTTTTACTCCGCCCGGGTGGACTAATTTTGCTCCGCCGTTGACAAACGTCAGATCCGAGATCGCCTTCCGGAGACGGCCATTCTCCTTCTCCAGGTCCTTCAGACGCTTGGCCTGGTCAGTACGAAGGCCGCCATATTCCTTGCGTCAGCGATAGTAACTCTGCTCCGATACGCCGAGCGTGCGACAAGCTTGACCAACGGACTGGCCCTGCGCCAAGGCCACCTCGGCTTCGCGCAACATGCTGATAATCTGTTCCGGGGTGTAGCGGTTACGGCTCATTTTGTCCTCCTTTCGAGGGGCAAAATGCGCCAAACTCTCTTAACAAACCTGGACCACTTTTAGGGGGTCACTCCAGGACTGATCTCACTCAGCAACCTATGCCAAAACGTAAAGCGGTTCCCGGAAAAGCGCCGCAACCGATACTTAACCCCCGATGAAGCAATCAGCCTGTTCTCCGTTCTAGACGCTGAAGCGGAGAAGTCGCCATATGGCGTGGCCGCCATCAAACTACTGCTGTTTACCGGTGCCCGGGAGGCAGAAATACTTACAGCACGATGGGATTGGGTCTCAGGTGATTACCTGAGATTGCCGGATAGCAAGACCGGTAGTCGCGATATCTATCTGCCGCGACAGGCCCGCGAAGTACTCTCCAACATACCCAGGCAAGCGAACAACCCATTTGTGATTTGCGGTGCCAAGGAAAGAGCACACCTCGTCAACATCAAGGGCCTCTGGAAACGGGTTATCACGGGTGCCGGACTAAACGACTGCCGAATAAATGATTTGCGACACTCGTTTGCCAGTTTCGCAGTGTCCTCGGGATCAACCCTCCCTGAGATCGGCGGCCAACTTGGCCATCGATCGTCACAGACAACCTCCCGTTACGCACACCTTTTCGATGATCCCGTGAGACGTTCCACGGATAAGGCCGCTAACGTTATCGGACAGGCTGCCAGCGCGGCGGAACATTCGGCCGAGTAAACGATGGCGGGGAAAAAGAGAGAGAAGCCCGCTACCGGTGGTTACAGAAAAGACTATGACGGTTACACCCAGTGGTATGAGGATTACGAACCTGAGGACTCCATCTGCCAAGGCATCATAAAGGCCGGTGGCCTGACTCCCACCGACGAATTTGTGTCGGCAATCAAAGCGGAGATCTCGACGATCAGTCGGACGATGCTGGTTGGCGTGTAGAACACCCCGCCCTTCTGACCCTCCTTCATCGCGAAGTTGCCGAGGAAGTACTCGTAGACCTTGCCGAAGGCGTCGCCCTCGATCGCGACTGGGCCTAGGAGTTTGAGTAGCTCGACGAGGATCGAGTTCTCGATCTGGGTGTACGTGTGGGGCAAGACCCCCGCGAGGTCAGGGTTCTCGTCCTCGATCGCCTGCATGGCGTCGTTGATCGCCCTTCCGATGTTCTCGCCCTCGGGCAGCGATTGAAGGTGGGAGAATCGGGAACCCGATGGGAGAAAGATGACCCCCTCGGCTTGATAATCCGCCTTGCCGATCTTGCGCCTCGAGCCAGAGCCGACTTGGCCGATCCGGGCCTCGGCCTCAGCGAATCGCCTCTCAGCGTAGCGCAGAAAGATCAGTCCGAGGACGGGCGTCGAAAAGTCGGCGGGACGCAGACCTGAGTTCGCCCACAGTTGGTCTGCCGTCGCCCACAGCCGCTTTTCGATCCCGCTGTCGTTCTGCGCCACCGTCGCCTCCCCACTATTTGGTCTGGGGGTATCCTATGGGAGAGTAGGCGCGATGTCAGTCGCCCGGCGGCAGGGGCTGTTCAATCGAACGGTCCATCGGGTGGGGGTGGCCCGGTGAAACTTCAACGGAAGGAGCGGTGGCGGCCAGGGGCACCTGTTACGCCATCGCTGGCATGGTTGTGCAGCATCGAGAATGTCAGCTTTGGGTCATTAGCAGACGTACGGCGCGCCCACACCGGATGTCCGCTAGTAGCCAGGAGCGGACATGTCGGTCTCCGAATGCCCATCGGGAGCGTCTAGAATTTGCTTTCGCGACCTAGATCAGCGTCGACAAGGATTCGACCTCGCTCACGCACGATCAACTGGCGCCGGCGAGAATACCGATCCCGACGACGACCAACAGAATGCCGCCCCATTGGCGAAGCGGTATCGGTTCGCGGAGAATAATCCAGGCAAGCAGTACGGTGATCACGGCGTAGGGCGAGCTTGCCACGGCCCCGATCGCCGCTCCTTCGCCTTCGGTGGCGATCAGAAGGGCCAGCACGGCCCCCACGTCTAATACGCCGACAGCCACGAGCACGGGCCACCAGCGCAATCGGACGTGGGTGTTGGTGCGGCCGGAAAGCAACGCACCCGCTAGTATTATCAGCAGCAGGGCCACGCCAAAGACGCGGACCGTGAGAAGCAATTGGACGGGCCCATAGATCGCGGACGCTTCACGAGCGGCCATGATCCCAGCGCCCATGAGAAATGCCGCACCTAGCGCGATGGAGATTGTGAGCGGGAGCCCGCCCACGCCGGTTGGCTCTTCTGCGGCCGCCCCGCGCCCGCTACGAGCGACAATCCATATCCCCAGCATGACGAGGGCCATTGCCGCCCACTGGATGGCAGAGGGATAGATTCCGAGCGCTAGCACACCGAAGATTACGAAGACCGGGTAGCTGCCAAGGAGCGGCGCTGCAACCGATACCGGGCCACGGCTATACGCGACGTAGAACAGTAGCGATGTAATGGTGAAAGGCGCCGCGGCGGCAAGCAGCCAATGAGCTCCGTCTAGCCGCCACAGGATAGGATCGCCCGTGATCAGGAACCACAGCACCAGGGCCAGCAACCCGGCCACGAAATTACCCAGTATCGAAGGGAGTGGGCCAATGGCGCGGCCGACAATACGCGCGACAATGCCGCTGACGCCTAGAGAAAGCGCCACTAGTGCACCCCAGGTGACAGGACTCATGCCGAATTTCTCGTGCGGCGGGACCGCCTCGGTAGTGAGCGAACGAACATAGGGCGCAGCTGCTCAACGATGGCCCAGCTCGGAACTTAGGCTGAGTTTATCGCATTGCGTCGGACTAGACGCACGAGCAACAAATGGTCGGCCCTTCATCGAGCGACGACAACTTGCCGAAGATGTCGTTGTTGGACAAGGCGCCCCGAGATAGGCATCGAACCCCGTGGCCATTGTGCGTAAGAATCGACAAGCTGCGCGTCATCCCGCACCTACAGTGTTTTTGCTGGTTTCGTTCAGCACGCCTCCGCTAAGCTCACAGGCTTCTTGAACTCACCACGAACCCCGAATCAGCCTGTAATGACGTCCACGACTGCGCGCGTCACCGCTCATCACCATGTGCGCGGCATCGCCCTCGTGATGGGCGCGGGCTTCTGCTTCAGCCTGTCGGGCCTCATCCTGCGTCACATGGAAGCGGCCGATGGCTGGCAGGTCATCTTCTACCGCTCGTTCGCCTTCGTCGCGGTCATCCTCGCCATTCTCGCGCTGCGTCACCGCGGGCGCGTCGGTCAGGCGTTCCTCGATATCGGCTGGCTCGGGCTCGTCGGTGGGATATGCCTCGGGACGTCGGGGCTTTGCGTGGTGTGGTCGTTTCTGCACACGACGATCGCCAACACGACCTTCATCTTCGGCGCGCTGCCCTTTCTCACTGCGCTGTTGGCCTGGGCCGTGCTGGGCGAGAAGGTCCGCGCTGCAAGCTGGATCGCCATGGCCGTGGTGCTGGTGGGGATCGGCGTGATGATGGCGGGCGGCTTTGGCGGCGACCGGCTGATGGGCAACGTGCTCGCCATCATCGGGACGCTGGCGCTCGCCATTCTCACTATCGCGCTCCGCAAGGGCCGCCAGGGCGACATGATGCCGGTGCTCGTCGTCGGCGCCCTCTTTGCCGGACTCGCCTGCGCCGTGATCGCGCCCGACCTCTCCATCAACCGGCACGATTTCGTTCTGACCATGGTCATGGGCGTGGTCTCGATCGCCGGCGGGTTCATTCTGTTCACCCTGGGCGCGCGTTATGTGCGCGCCGGCGAGATGTGGATCCTGTCCAACGTCGAGCTCATCTTTGCACCCCTATGGGTGTGGCTTGCCGTCGCCGAGTTGCCGCTGGTCGAGACCTTCATCGGCGGCGCCATCATCGTACTCGCCATCTGTGGCCAGGCGGTCATCACGGCTCGTCACCCCGCAGACGCGTAGGCTCGGGCCCGACCCCCGCCTGCAGCGCAAACGGCCCAGAGGTCGCCCCCACCATCTATTGCCCCTGCCACCCTCCAGCCCGACCTGGGCGCTCAGAGCTGCGAGGCCCCACTGCCACAGGAATCTGGGCCCTGTGGCATACGATCTGCTACACCTACCCTACGTCGCGACCGGGGGCGAGGTCAGGCGTTTCACGCTCTACGGTAGCGGTCACACAACCACAGGTCGGGGAGACCCCTCATGGCCGCGCAGCCGCCGTTACAACGCACTCCTCGAGGAGAATTTGTCGTATCCGAGCCAATAACCGATCTGGGTTTTGAACTCGGACTAACGGGAACACGACCGAAGCTTCGTTTGGAGACGACGAGCGGCACCGTAATTTGGGCTGAAACCAACCGAGATCAGATAGAGCGGTTTGTTCGCCAATGGGTAAAAGCTGCTCGATCTTTGGCCATCTCATCACCGTATTTTCCTTAACGAGTTCAACATTTGGCAGCGCGCGAAGCATCGCACAAGATCATGACGTCAAGCGAACGCCGTTCGCGTGGCGGATCGTCTACGGAGATTGACCTCCAACCGAAAGGCTAGGCATCGGGAAGGGGCATAGGGGCGCGGGTTGTTGGCCAAAGGCGCCTCCCATCCCGCGCCCCGCTTTCCCTACGTGCGACCCTTGAGCCCGACGATGATGTGGTTCTTGTCCTTGGACCGTTCGCCTGCCGTTGGAGCGGTCCCAAGAGCGGTGTGCGGCGGCTATCGTGGCAGAGCACAGAACGAGAAGCAATTGATGGCGATATACAGACTTTGGCGGCAATCGGACAATCGTACTTTCGCCGACATTGAAGCCCGAAATGCTGAGCACGCAGTTGCCGTGTTCGGAGAAAAGCTTGGTGCCACTCTCACCTTGGAAGAAGGCCAAGCGGCCCCACAGTACATGTTGGCCCAAATCGACAAAAGTGTGAGTTTCACGACCCCGCCCGGTATTCTCGTTTGGGTATCGACTCACTAGTATCCGGTTAAAAATCGAATAAATTCAATTGGTTGGTTATTTGCGAAGCGTTGCATCTGTTTTCGTCTCCCGCAAGTGCTTGATGTATGGGCATTTTCTCGAAGAGGGTCACCGAGAGTATCTGTAACAAAGTGTAGAGCGAGGCGTCCAGGTCGAGGCGCTTCTTGACGATGGCGACGAGGACGTAGACCGAGACGGCAGTCCAGATCTGCGTCTTCACCGCGTTCTCCGGCGTGCCGTAGAACTGCTTGATCCGAAGATGCTGCTTGATCCACTTGAAGTAGAGTTCCACCTGCCAGCGGCTTTTGTAGAGCGCGCAGATGGTGGCGGCCGGAAGCGAGAAGTTGTCGGTGATGAAGACCAGCGTCTTGCCGGACTCGGGGTCCTTGAAGCGGATGCGCTGCAGAAGTTCGGGGTAATCCTGACGGGTGTAGAAGCCGTCCAGGGAGATGGTCTGGTGTCAACGGCGGAGCAAAATTAGTCCACCCGGGCGGAGTAAAACTAGTCCACTTAACGTTATGCGGTACGCGGTGTTGGGGGGTTGTCCCGGTAGTCCATAGGAGGGACCCGCGCTGCTTCGTGTAGCGCTTGCGTTACGCGGAGCGAAGCAGCGTGGGAGGTTCCTGTGGACCCACCGGGTCAACCATTGCACCGGCGGTTAAGCAGGTATTTTGGGGAATTTCCGCCGTTTTTGGCTTTGGTTGAGACGATAGCTCTCGCCGTTCATTTCCAGGATATGGACATGGTGGGTGAGGCGGTCCAGCAAAGCCCCGGTCAGGCGTTCCGAGCCGAATATCTCCGTCCACTCATCGAACGGCAAGTTGGAGGTCACCAGGATCGAGCCCCGCTCGTAGCGCTGGCTGAAGACTTCGAACAGCAGCTCGGCGCCGGTCTTCGAGAGCGGCACGAAGCCGAGTTCGTCGATGATCAGAAGGTGATACTTTGCCAGTTGCTTCTGCAGGCGCAACAGGCGTTTTTCATCCCTGGCCTCCATCAGTTCATGAACCAGGGCAGCGGCCGTGAGGAAGCCGACGGAGAGCCCCTTTTGGCAGGCCGCCAGACCGAGACCGAGGGCGATATGGGTCTTGCCGGTTCCGCTGTTGCCGAGCGCGATGATATTCTCACGACGCTCGACGTATTCGCATCGCGCCAACTCCAGAACCAGCATCTTGTTGAGCGATGCGATGGCCTTGAAGTCGAAGCTGTCGAGGCTTTTGACGGCGGGGAACCTGGCCTGTCTGATCCGCCGCTCGACCATGCGGCGCTCACGGTCGATCAGTTCCAACTCGGTCAGACGGACAAGATACCGCACATGGTCGGCGCCCTCGGTGGCGCATTGGCGGGCCAGCTTGTCGTATTCGCGCAGGAACGTCGGCAGTTTCAGGGTCTTGAGGTGATGGGCCAGCAACACTTGCGGCGTATCGGTCATGACGCGCCTCCACCCAACAAGCTCATATAACTGGCGGCGGCCGTGGTCGCCACGTTGGCCCGAGGCAGGTAGGGATAGATATCCAGGTCGAGTTTGGGCGGGCGTCGCTCGATACGGCACAGCACAAGGTGTTTGACGGCGTCGTAGCCGATCGCACCCAGGCGCAGGGCGTCCTTCACCGCGCCGTGAAGCACCTCGAGATCGAAGGTCTCCAGAAGCCGAAGGACCTGGACGTATTCCCGCTTGCCGGCCTTGCCCATGCGCGCCTCCAGGAGACGGCGCAGGGTTGGGAAGGCATCAGGCAGTTCCCATCCGGCTAGCGGCGCGGCCTGATCCAGGGCGCCGATCTTGTGCTCCAGCAAAGGCAGGTAGTGGATCGGATCGAAGACCATATCTTCCCGGTCGTAGGAACGGGGGTGTCGGGCAATGATCCCGGCGCCGCAACCGATAACCACCTCGTGGACATAGCCACGGATCCAGACTTCCTGATGGCCGTAGGCGACGGGCACGGAATAGTCATTCGTCCGGTAGCGCACCAGGGACAGCGAGTTGACCCGCGTGCCCTGCTTGTCGCACGCGTCGAACGGTGCCGGCAGTGGCCTCTTCAACGCTTCGCGGTCACGCACAAACCGTTCGCCGATGCTCTCGCGGTGGCCGCGCAGGACGTTGCCTTGCCGGTTGCGGCATTGCTCTTCCAGGTGGCCATTGAAGGCGTCCCAGCTCGCGAACCGGGGAAGCGGCGTCATGAAGTTCCGCCGGGCATAGCCGACCACCCCCTCCACATTGCCTTTGTCGTTACCCTTGCCGGGACGGCCGTAGCGGTCCTCGAAGAGGTAATGGGACTGCAGCCCGCTGAACGGCCGCGTTCGTTGCCGCGTGCCATCTGACAAGATGCGCGACACCAGACACTTGTCGTTGTCGTAAAGAATCGATTGGGGAACGCCGCCGAAAAAAACAAAGGCTCTGTTGTGCCCGTCCAGCCAGGCCTCCGTCGTCGCCGCCGGGTAGGCCGCAACGAAGCAGGCATCGCTGTGGGGAAGTGTCATGACGAAAAAATGCGCCCGATACTTGACGCCGGCGATGATCGCATCCGCCTCGCCAAAGTCCGCTTGAGCATGGCCCGGAGGATGTGACAACGGCACAAACATCTCACGCCGACGAAGGCGCCGTTCCCGAACGTAATCCTTCACGATGGTCTCTTTGCCCGTAAAGCCATGTTCGTCGCGAAGGCGCTCGAATATACGCTTCGCCGTGTGGTGCTGCTTACGGTGAACCGTTCGGTCCTCCTCCAGAATACGGTCGATGATATCCGTGAAGGGGGCCAGTTTCGGGCGTTTCGGTGGCTGGCGTCGCCGATATCCCGGCGGTTCCGAATGCCGCAGCATCTTCCTCACCGTCTCGCGCGCAATGCCAAACCGACTTGCCGCCTCTCGCTGGCTCAGACCATCAACATGGCAGGCCAGCCGAACGCGCAGATATAGGTCCACGGTGTACATCCTCCCGCCTTCCATCTCAAAAAAGATCGAAGGCTACAGGTGGCAGAGTTTTACTCCGCCCGCGGCTGGGAAATCCCGCCGCTTCCGTGGACTAATTTGTCACCGCCGTTCTCAAGCCGTCCAGGGAGATGGTCTGGTGTCAACGGCGGAGCAAAATTAGTCCACCCGGGCGGAGTAAAACTAGTCCACTTAACGTTATGCGGTACGCGGTGTTGGGGGGTTGTCCCGGTAGTCCATAGGAGGGACCCGCGCTGCTTCGTGTAGCGCTTGCGTTACGCGGAGCGAAGCAGCGTGGGAGGTTCCTGTGGACCCACCGGGTCAACCATTGCACCGGCGGTTAAGCAGGTATTTTGGGGAATTTCCGCCGTTTTTGGCTTTGGTTGAGACGATAGCTCTCGCCGTTCATTTCCAGGATATGGACATGGTGGGTGAGGCGGTCCAGCAAAGCCCCGGTCAGGCGTTCCGAGCCGAATATCTCCGTCCACTCATCGAACGGCAAGTTGGAGGTCACCAGGATCGAGCCCCGCTCGTAGCGCTGGCTGAAGACTTCGAACAGCAGCTCGGCGCCGGTCTTCGAGAGCGGCACGAAGCCGAGTTCGTCGATGATCAGAAGGTGATACTTTGCCAGTTGCTTCTGCAGGCGCAACAGGCGTTTTTCATCCCTGGCCTCCATCAGTTCATGAACCAGGGCAGCGGCCGTGAGGAAGCCGACGGAGAGCCCCTTTTGGCAGGCCGCCAGACCGAGACCGAGGGCGATATGGGTCTTGCCGGTTCCGCTGTTGCCGAGCGCGATGATATTCTCACGACGCTCGACGTATTCGCATCGCGCCAACTCCAGAACCAGCATCTTGTTGAGCGATGCGATGGCCTTGAAGTCGAAGCTGTCGAGGCTTTTGACGGCGGGGAACCTGGCCTGTCTGATCCGCCGCTCGACCATGCGGCGCTCACGGTCGATCAGTTCCAACTCGGTCAGACGGACAAGATACCGCACATGGTCGGCGCCCTCGGTGGCGCATTGGCGGGCCAGCTTGTCGTATTCGCGCAGGAACGTCGGCAGTTTCAGGGTCTTGAGGTGATGGGCCAGCAACACTTGCGGCGTATCGGTCATGACGCGCCTCCACCCAACAAGCTCATATAACTGGCGGCGGCCGTGGTCGCCACGTTGGCCCGAGGCAGGTAGGGATAGATATCCAGGTCGAGTTTGGGCGGGCGTCGCTCGATACGGCACAGCACAAGGTGTTTGACGGCGTCGTAGCCGATCGCACCCAGGCGCAGGGCGTCCTTCACCGCGCCGTGAAGCACCTCGAGATCGAAGGTCTCCAGAAGCCGAAGGACCTGGACGTATTCCCGCTTGCCGGCCTTGCCCATGCGCGCCTCCAGGAGACGGCGCAGGGTTGGGAAGGCATCAGGCAGTTCCCATCCGGCTAGCGGCGCGGCCTGATCCAGGGCGCCGATCTTGTGCTCCAGCAAAGGCAGGTAGTGGATCGGATCGAAGACCATATCTTCCCGGTCGTAGGAACGGGGGTGTCGGGCAATGATCCCGGCGCCGCAACCGATAACCACCTCGTGGACATAGCCACGGATCCAGACTTCCTGATGGCCGTAGGCGACGGGCACGGAATAGTCATTCGTCCGGTAGCGCACCAGGGACAGCGAGTTGACCCGCGTGCCCTGCTTGTCGCACGAGTCGAACGGTGCCGGCAGTGGCCTCTTCAACGCTTCGCGGTCACGCACAAACCGTTCGCCGATGCTCTCGCGGTGGCCGCGCAGGACGTTGCCTTGCCGGTTGCGGCATTGCTCTTCCAGGTGGCCATTGAAGGCGTCCCAGCTCGCGAACCGGGGAAGCGGCGTCATGAAGTTCCGCCGGGCATAGCCGACCACCCCCTCCACATTGCCTTTGTCGTTACCCTTGCCGGGACGGCCGTAGCGGTCCTCGAAGAGGTAATGGGACTGCAGCCCGCTGAACGGCCGCGTTCGTTGCCGCGTGCCATCTGACAAGATGCGCGACACCAGACACTTGTCGTTGTCGTAAAGAATCGATTGGGGAACGCCGCCGAAAAAAACAAAGGCTCTGTTGTGCCCGTCCAGCCAGGCCTCCGTCGTCGCCGCCGGGTAGGCCGCAACGAAGCAGGCATCGCTGTGGGGAAGTGTCATGACGAAAAAATGCGCCCGATACTTGACGCCGGCGATGATCGCATCCGCCTCGCCAAAGTCCGCTTGAGCATGGCCCGGAGGATGTGACAACGGCACAAACATCTCACGCCGACGAAGGCGCCGTTCCCGAACGTAATCCTTCACGATGGTCTCTTTGCCCGTGAAGCCATGTTCGTCGCGAAGGCGCTCGAATATACGCTTCGCCGTGTGGTGCTGCTTACGGTGAACCGTTCGGTCCTCCTCCAGAATACGGTCGATGATATCCGTGAAGGGGGCCAGTTTCGGGCGTTTCGGTGGCTGGCGTCGCCGATATCCCGGCGGTTCCGAATGCCGCAGCATCTTCCTCACCGTCTCGCGCGCAATGCCAAACCGACTTGCCGCCTCTCGCTGGCTCAGACCATCAACATGGCAGGCCAGCCGAACGCGCAGATATAGGTCCACGGTGTACATCCTCCCGCCTTCCATCTCAAAAAAGATCGAAGGCTACAGGTGGCAGAGTTTTACTCCGCCCGCGGCTGGGAAATCCCGCCGCTTCCGTGGACTAATTTGTCACCGCCGTTCTCATCTGGTCGCAAATGATGCCGGTCGAGCGATCCGTCGGCGCCGAATAGACGCGATGAGCATCGATGTTCGACTTGGCACTCGTGACGAAGAAGGCCCCGGCTTGGTGCAACACATAAAGGCGGGCAAAGTCGACGTAGCCACGATCCACGGCGTAGATGGCTCCGGCTTCCGGCAAGAGCATATCGAGGGCATGAACGTCGTGCAGCTTGCCATCCGAGATGTGGATAAAACTCGGAATGTTGCCCCGCAGGTCGAGCAGCGTGTGCATCTTCACCGCCGCCTTGGTGGTGCGGAAGTGCGCCCACGGAAAGACCGACAGGCACAGAGCGATGGTCGTCGAGTCCAGGGCGTAGACGGTATTGGTCAGGTCCAACCCCAGTTCTTCGTCGACGTACAGCGTCCTCGCCTGGGTGATGAGCCGCTGGGCCAACGCCGCATGGATACGCTAGTCGCGCCTTTCGTTGGCATCGGCCAGCGTCGAGCGCCGGACCGGCTGGCGGAAGCCCATGTGATAGAGTTTCGATGCGTGGACCGAGAGGCAGGTCTCGATGTCGCGCAGGCTTTCCCGGTAGGTCAGCTGGGCGAAGGCCATGGACCGGTATTGCTCGGCGCAGGAAAGCGTCCGGACCCGGTGATCGCCGCCATACCGGTCGACGATCCGCGTGAAAGTAGTCCATGGCAGGAAGTCCATGAGCTGAGCGAACAGGGTCTTGCCGGTGTTCATGAGCATCTCCTCGGAGAAACTCCGAAAAGTGCTCCATCCAATTCAAATCGACACCATGCATTTTCGCTTCAAACCCCGCAGAAATCCTGGCTCTCAAAGCCAGCACCGCTCAGTTAACCGGACAGCAGTGGGCAACCCCATCATCCAAATCATCCGCCACAACAGGCGTGGTGAACAGCATCAGACAGGTGAGGGCGGCGAGGAGGGTGGCATCAAAAGATGATAGTCCCGAACGCGAAAGCGTTAGGCCCTCACGGAATCCCGTAATGATTCGCCAAAGCACGAAACGAGCGAGTAGCTTGAATGGACAGCCAAGGCGCAAGTACAATATCTAGCTTGGCATTATCCGAGGAGATTGAGGCATGAATAATGAACCGCTCCGCGAACTCACTACAGAAGAAATCAAGACATACTGGCAAGATGGTGTTGTTTGCGCACGAGACATTATTCCTATGGATTGGATTGATCGGCTGCGTGAGTCGCTCGATCGTGTGCTAGCAAGACCAGGGAAATTTAGTATAGATTCCAATCCACCAGGATCAAAGGGCCGTTTCGCCTTTGAGACATGGATGTGCGCTTATGACAGCGATTTCAAAAGCTGGATCATAGACGGTCCGATACCCCCGTTGACGGCCGCTCTTTTGCACTCCGACAAAGTCCACCACCTATTCGATGAAACGTTCGTAAAGGAACCGCATTCTCCTTACGAAACTGTTTGGCATCAGGATCAACCCGGAAATCCAGTTCACGGCTTCAACCTTGCCGGAACTTGGCTGCCCCTCGATGTAGTTACAAAGGATAGTGGTGCAGTTGAATGCATTCGAGCTTCACATAAGTGGAACCGCTGGTTTGCACCGGATGACGATTCATATTCCACCGATGGTTACGAAGTCGGCAATACGTTCTCCATCGTGGAGCCAAGCAAGTATTCGGATGCTGGCGATGAGGCGCGATTTAGGGAATATGGCGAGAAATTTGAAGGCATGCTCGATTTCGCTTCGATGAGAGAGCGAGGCGAACTTGATATCGTGCGATTTGATACTAAGCCTGGAGATCTCGTGTTCCAACATTTGAACGTCATGCACTGGGCACCGGGCAACTACAGCAATAGAAGGCGGCGCGCTGTTGTTAATCGCTGGGTCGGAGATGGCACGGCTTACGCTAATAGGGCGGGCCGCTCTAGCCTAACTCTGCCGTGGAATCCTGAATTGAAGGATGGCGATCCGTTCCCGCCTGACAACGAGTTATTCCCGCAAGTGTGGCCACGCGTGGCATAAAATCAAAAATTCACGGCAGTAGAGCAACTTAATAGGGTAAGCCAGAACTCTTTACCTCCACTTCGTACTAAAGTGTTCCTCGGTCAAAGATCCGCATTGCTATTTCGCGCACAAAATTTCTGAGAATTGCCTACGCGTGGAAACATGAACAAGATTGATCTCCATAACCTATCGGCGGGGCTAACTAGGGCGTAGCCCAGTGTCGGCCCCTGACTACTGGCGCTATTCAGTGCGGGCACACCACACGTCTGCTAGCAGGCTGCTGAAAAAGTCCTCGCATTTGCAGTTGTGACATGATTCTGTGATTCCTTCGGGTGATGGAGGATGGCATGCGGGGTCGAGATCAAAGCAGTGGCAATTTATTCAGCTACGTAGACCTGGAAGAGCGTGTTCCGGATGATCATCCGCTGCGTCTGATCCGTGAGATCGTGAACGACGTATTGGGGTCTCTATCTTCGGAGTTCGAGACGCTTTATTCCCACATGGGTCGCCCATCGATCCCGCCGGAGAAGCTTCTTCGAGCGTTACTGTTGCAGGTGTTTTATTCGATCCGCTCGGAGCGTCAGCTGATGGAGCAGCTAAACTTCAACATGCTGTTTCGCTGGTTTGTGGGGCTTGGGCTGGACGATGGCGTGTGGGACGCCAGCGCGTTCTGCCACAACCGGGACCGTCTTCTGGAGGCGGAGGTTTCGGCGCAGCTGCTTGCGGGGGTTATCCAGCACCACAAGGTACGGGGACTATTGAGCCGGGATCATTTTTCGGTAGACGGAACATTGATCGAGGCCTGGGCGTCGATGAAGAGCTTTCGTCCCAAAGGTGAGGACGATGGCGACGGGGGATCGGGGCGCAACGCCGAGCGGGATTTTCATGGCGAGAAACGCTCGAACGCGACCCATGCAAGCACCACTGATCCGGACGCCCGGCTTTATCGCAAGGGTAATGGCCGGGAAAGCAAGCTGTGTTACATGGGCCATGCGCTGACGGAGAACCGCCATGGTCTGGCAGTCGGCGGCGGCGTGACCATTGCGTCGGGCACGGCGGAACGCGAAGCCGCCCTTGATCTGATCGACAGGCATCGCCCGGTGGAGAGTAGAGGCGGCCCGCGTCGGATCACGGTGGGCGGGGACAAGGGTTTTGACGTCGCGGATTTTGTCGAGGAACTGCGGCACCGCAAGGTGACCCCCCATATCACCGTCCAGGACCACGTCACCAAGACCGGCAAGCGGCGCAAGACCAAGATAGACGGGCGCACGACGCGCCATCCCGGTTACGGCGTCAGCCAACGTTGCCGTAAGCGCATCGAGGAGGTCTTCGGCTGGGTCAAGACGAGCGCGGGATTGAGCAAGACCAAATTCCGGGGCCGCCACCGGGTCGACGCTTCGTTCACCCTGGCCTTGGCCGCCTACAACCTCGTCCGACTACCCAGACTGCTGGCGGAGGCGCCAACATGACGGGCGATGCCGGCACGCCGCTGACCGCAAAGTGGCAGATCATCGAACTGGATGAAGCCCAGGGCATCGGATCGGTCGAGATTGAAGACGGTTTCACCCTAAGACACGAAATCTCATTTCATTTCGGCGATGAATCCGAGTTCAAGGCCCGGCAATGATGACTTGTTCAGCAGCCTGCTAGAGCATTTTCTGAGCTGACGGATTCTTTTTGGGATTCCCATGGGATCGAATTCCTGATTCAAGATGTGGGCTGGTGGAGGAGGCCAGGCTGCATGACGAAACCTCTTTCCAATGATCTTCGAGAACGGCTTGTATCGGCGGTTGACAGCGGCCTGTCGCGGCGCTCGGCGGCGCGCCGCTTCGGGGTTGCGGCCTCGACGGCGATCAAATGGGTGAATCGGTGGCGGCGGACGGGCGATGTCGGGCCTAGGCCGCAAGGCGGTGACCACCGCTCGCACCGGATCGAGGCCCATGCCGAGGAAATCCTGGCGCTGGTTGACGAGACGCCGGACATCACCTTGGGCGAGATCGCGGCACACCTGGACGCGGGGCATGGCTTGACGGTGGCCCAAAGCACGGTCTGGCGGCTGCTCGACCGGCACGGCATGACGTTCAAAAAAAACCGCGCACGCCTGCGAGCAACAGCGAGCTGACGTCCTGCGCCGCCGGCAGGCCTGGTTCGACGCCCAACCCGATCTGAAGCCCGAGCGGCTGGTGTTCATTGACGAGACCGGCGCTTCGACCAAGATGGCCCGGCGTTACGGCCGGGCGCCACGGGGCGAGCGTTGCCAAGCACCGGTGCCTCATGGACACTGGAAGACGACGACCTTCGTTGGCGCGCTCCGCCTTGAAGGCATGACCGCGCCCATGGTGCTCGACGGTGCCATGCATGGTGCCGCCTTCCTCGCTTATGTGGAGCAGGTCTTGGTCCCGACGCTCAAACCCGGCGATATCGTGGTGATGGATAACTTACCCGCCCACAAACCCATCGCCGTGCGCACGGCCATCGAAGTCGCCGCGGCAGAGTTGCGCTTCCTGCCGCCCTACAGCCCTGACTTTAACCCCATTGAAATGGCCTTCTCCAAGCTCAAGGCTTTCCTCAAAAAGACCGCCGCCCGAACCGTCGATGACCTCTGGGACGCCATCGCCCAAGGCATCGACACCTTCACACCAACGGAATGCGAAAACTACTTCGCTGCTGCCGGCTATGACCGCAAATGATAGGAAAACGCTCTAACGACCCGAATCGGATGTGGAGGCGACAGGATCTGCTTTGGATCAATCGCTGGGGTGGCAGACACCATCAGACAGGTGAGGGCGGTGAGGAGGGCGCGCGTCAAAAGATGATAGTCCCGAACATCGTGGCGTTATAGCCACACGACATCCTGTAACGAGAGTTCTACCTGTTTAGATTCCGCTAATCGCCCTCGTAGGTCTCTTCTGGGTCCCGGGTATCGCGAGTCGCGAGAATAATGTGGTTCAAAATGAACGTTGCCGCTTCTACGCCAAAGGTGGAGTTGATCGCCTCAACATCTTTTCCAGCTATGTAGTTCGTCCAGATTTGATTCGCTGTGTGGTAGCCAGCGATAATTACCCAAAGGGCTTCTCCCTTTGCTTCCGGTCACACCAGATGTTGATCGTCCTTCTACGTTCCAGGCACGGATCTCGGACCGTGCCGGGCGATGTGCGAGAGCTTTTGGACTTGGGGAAGTTGGTTTCGATTGCTGTCAGGCAGGCTGGAGGACCGATATTCGGCTCCAATTGAGGCGGATCGGAGGGCGGGCGGTGGCTGGCGCTCGGCCTGCCAGGATCAGACGCGTTGTCCGACGATGTCGCGGTAGTCGGCGGGTCGGAGGCGCGCGCCGATGCCGAGCAGGGTGTCGAAGGCCGTTGCGGTGTGGCGGCGGCGGTTCCAGCGGAACACGAACTCGTCGAGATAGCGGCACAGATGGGCGCGGCGCAGGCCATGGAAGGTTCCGAGCGCCCAGCGCTTCAGGTTCGAGAACACACGATGGATCCAGATCAGCACGAGATGGGCGGGCGTTGCACCGACGACCTTGGGCTGGTGATCGTGGTCGGGCAGGCCAGGATAACCGCTCCAGCCATCGGTGATTACCCGCGCGCCCGGCGCCGAGGTCCCGGCAACGAAGGCATGAAGGCTGCGCGCGGAGAAATCTCCGATCGGCGCCAGCCGGATGCGACGTGGCTCGCCCTCGGGCGATAGCTCGACCGCGCCGGCAATGCGCATCTTGCCTTGCCGGCTGCGACCTTGCCCGCCTGTGGTCGGGTCTTTTACGGTGCGGAACGGTAGGGTGGCCTCATCGATCTCGACCAGGTCCTCAAGCAGGCTGCGATCCGGATCGACCATGGCACGGCGCAGCTTGTGCAGCAGGAGCCAGGCACTCTTGTAACTGCCGAGCCCGAGCTGGGCCTGGAGTTGCAGGGCGGAGATACCGTTCGAGTGGCTGGTCACGATGTGAACGGCCATCAACCAGGTCTTCAGGGGCAAGTGGCTGCGCTGCATGATCGTGCCCGCGGTCACCGAAGTCTCCTTCCCGCAGGCCGCACATTCCCAGCTCGCCCGGCGACGCTTCAGTTCCCAGCCCCTGTCATGGCCGCAGGCGGGGCAGACGAAGCCGTCGGGCCAGCGCTTGGCTGCAAGATGCCGAGCGCAGGAGGCTTCATCGGGAAAGCGCGCCTCGAAGGCGGCGCGGGACATCGGGCGGTCGTACTTCCAGCGGCTGGGCATGACAGAACATTAAGCGAACATTCCGCCGATGGCGACCGCAAACCCAACATGTCGTCAAACCGGGGTCAGAGGGATAAGCCCTTTACCCAATTGCGGCTTTTAGGGGGAGCATTTTCAATTTTTTTGAACTCTTTACACCACCGACGAATGGTCTCTGGCTTTAGGGTTTTATTTAAATTGTGAGCGTTAGCTGGAATGACGTGAGCCAAGCGGTTGTTGACGTATGGCTCCAAGTTGTCCGCCATCCACTTACACGCCTTCGTTTCATTCTTATATTGATGCCTAAGGAAACCGACACCTGCCATAACCTCACCCCGGAAATAACCTGTGAGTCGGACCCGATTTCCTTGGACACAGAATTGGCTTAATCGAAGTGTCCAAGGAGGACCGGAACATGACCGATAATTTTGAGAAGAAAGTTGCTGTTGATGGGCCTGTGGTAAATGCGGGCGAGCTTGGCTCGTCCACGTTTTCCCCAGGCCAGGCTTTGCCGGCAGGCCCGCTGGGACTTGGCCAGCGATGGACGGTGGCGCGCAAGCGTGAGGTCGTTCTGCGGCTTTTGCGTGACGAGCCGGTGCAACTTCTGTCGCGCCAGTTGGGCGTAGAGATCTTCCGGCTCGAGCAGTGGCGTGAGAAAGCGATCGGCGGGATCGACGCCTCGCTCAAGCAACGCAAGGGCGATCCGGTGCAGGCGGAACTGGATAGCGCCATGAAGCGGATCGGAGAGTTGACCATGCAGGTGGAACTGCTGGAGGCCAAGACGGAGACCTTCGGCCCTTTGGGGCGGCGGAGGTCGCGGCGATGAGTGCCGCCACCTCGCCCGGCACGGGTCTGGCCTACGGCCTGCGGCGGGTCTGCGCCGCCTGTGGCATGGCCCGCTCCTCGTTCTACGCCATGACCTCCGGCCAGCACGCCAAGCAGCCGCCGGCAAAGCGTCGGGGACCGAAGCCCGCGATCTCGGACCAGGCGCTGCTGGTGGCGATCGAAGCCGACCTGGAGGCATCGCCCTGGGAGGGCGATGGCTACCGCAAGGTCTGGGCTCGGCTTCGGGTCTGTCGCGACATCCGGGTTGCCCGCAAGCGGGTGCTCCGCCTGATGCGCGAGAACAATCTGCTCTCGCCCCATCGCTGCCGCCGCCGTGGCGGCAATCCCCATGACGGTGAGATCATCACTTCCGTAATGGGGCGTTCGCCGTCAAGCACCTTTTTCCCACGAGCGATCACCGCGACACGATCCTTCGTTCGCGAAGCCTCGGCGCCTGCGGCAAGTTGTATCCTCTCAGGCGTGGTTCAGGAGTTCCCGGGGCCATCACGGCTCCGGCTCAGGGTTGGGCTATTGCAACACCCCTCTGGTCTTGAGAAGGAACCACGATCCGGATGTGTCCGTCGCCAGGCTCTCGCTTCCGTCCGTGGTCAGCGCAATGGCTGCCAACTTCATGCCTGGTCCAAAACGATTCCCGAGTGCCAATCTCAGGCGCGTGCTCGAACGCGATAGAACGGTTCGGCCAACAAGCGATGATACGCGCATCATCGGGAACCGCGTCCCGGCGAGGGGACACCGGTGGATCGCCCACCTTCAAGCGCGGCTCCTTCCTCCTCTCCTTGCTAACTGCCGATGGGATACAGCCCCGCCTAAGCCGTCTGAAGCGCCATCGCCTCTTCGCGCGTGAACCGGAACTCGGTGCCATCCCGCCACATCCGGTGCAACACCACGCCGATGCGCCGGGCCAGGGCGACCGTCGCGCGCTTCTTGCCCCGGAGCTTCGTCAGACGCTGCGCCCAGGCCTTCAGCCAATTCGGCCCCGTGTGGTTCAGCATCACCGTGGCGGCCTGATAGAGCGCTGCGCGTAGACCTGCATCGCCAGCCTTGGTGATCCGGCCGACAATATCCCGTTCGCCGGATTGATCCCGTCCCGGCGTCAGCCCCACCCATGGGCCGACATCCTTCGATCTCCGGAACCGCTCCGGATCGTCAATCGCGGACGTGAAGGTCAGAGCTATGACATGGCCGACCCCCGGCATGGTCATCAGCAGCCGGCACGCCCGGTCCTGCCTGGCCAGATTACGGACCAGCTTCTCCAGGCCGGCCAGCTCGCGGCGCAGGTCCGCCCGCGCGCGCAGGATCGGTTCGGCCGCGGCTTCCAGCATCGCGTTGCCAGCGATCAATTCCCGGACACGGGCCTCGTAGCGACCCTTCGAGATCCGACCGAGCTTCAGGCCGAAGTTGCGCAAGATGCCGCGCAGCGACAGCTCCATATTGATGAGCGCGTCCTGCACGGACTTGCGCGAGGTCAGCAGCGCTCGCATCTCCTGCGACGACACCGATTTGCAGTGTACCGGCCGGAACCAGCCCATCTGCAGCAGCCGTGCGATGCCTTCGGCATCCCGGCAATCCGTCTTGATCGGCATCGCCTTCAGCGCACCCTTTAACTGCCGGGTCTCCATCAGCACGGTTTCGAAGCCGGCGTCAGTCAGCCCCTTGTGCAACCAGTTGGACAGGGGACCGGCTTCGAGGCCGATCGCGGCGATCCCGTGCGGCAGCTCGCGCATGAACGCAACCAGCGATTCAGGTGCGCTGGCGACCCGCGCCTCCGTCACGATCTTGCCCTTATCGCCGAGAACGCAGATTGCCGTGCTTGCCAGCGATACATCCAGCCCGATATAGACATCCATGTCGTTGCCCTTTCCTTTCGAGGAATTGGGGCGCGCCTTTCGGCAAGACCCCGTGAACACGCCGCGCGTCTAAGGGCAACGACACCAGAATCTCCGTCATCGCTACAAGCTCCGACGGTGCCGGATAGCACCGAGCCCCATTACGGCATCTCAGGCCCCGAACCTCATGTGGGGCACCGAGGCGTTCGGGTGTTCACGGTGGACGACGGCTGGGGCTGGATCTTCACCGCCGTCGAGCATTGGAACGCCGAGTGTGTCGGCTGGCATGTCTGCAAGCGCGGCGACCGCTTCGCCGCCCTGCAGCCGATCTCCATGGGGCTTGCCGGGCTGTATGGCTCGACCGCGGCCGGCGCGGCTCGGGGGCTGGCCTTGCGGATGGATCACGGCTCCCAGTATCTGTCGGACCACTTCACCAACCAGATCAAGTTCTGGGGCATCCAGCCGTCCTACGCCTTCGTCGCCGAGCCCCAGACCAACGGCGTCGCCGAGCGGTTCAATCGCACGCTGAAGGAACAGATCATCCATGGTCGCATCTACCGCAACATCGCGGAGCTGCGGGACGCCGTCCGCGACTTCGTCGAACTCTACAATGCCCAGTGGATCGTCGAAAAGAACGGCTACATGAGCCCCGCTCAAGCTCGTCAGGCGTGGCACGCCGCGATCTCAATCAGGCCCGCCGCGTGAGACAAACTTGTGTCCAAGGAACCGGGTGCGCTACATCAGCGCCTATGAGATAGATTTCGGGTATTGAATAACGAAGGATTTCTGGCTCATTGTAACCGCCAAGGGGTGGAGATGAGACAGATATCGGGAAGCAGAAATTCGCTTCCGTCAACGCCTCGATCCACAACTACTTCAACCAGGACCGCCAACTCAACCGCCGCGACATCTTCAAGCAGAACCGCTCGGCCGTCCTGGCCGAGTGGCGTCAGTTGGCTGCCTGAGCGCCACGTCGCTTGGCGCTTTAGAGATCGCTTCGCATTAGGTTGAGGGCACTATCGCTGCCTCATCTGCATTTCCCTCGGTCACTGCAATGAGCCAGAAATCCTCCGTTATTCAATACCCCCAATCTGTCTCACGGGCGCTGACGGGAAATAAGCTTGTTTTTTGGAGATAGGTGAGTATCTTCTAAATATGAACCAGTCGTCGCGCGAACAGGAAATCCACGACATCGACTTGTCCCACGGCAGGCGAAGTGGGTGCTGTGGCATACCCTGGCCGGGGCACATGAGCTGGAAACCGCGTTTGACGCCTACTTGAAGTTTCTCCGTCGGGAAGAGATACCGTTTTCTGCAGGTGAGCTGGGCAAAGGCCGTGGTCACAACGTGCGCTACAACTACTTTCACTTGATGGAACTTGCCGTGGCGCTTGTCCTGAGGCAGCAGGCCATTGCGCGCAGTGACCTGAAGAGGCTTCTCGCGAAGCGTCGCAAACGACTTCGCCATTTCTATGAGCTTGCCTATCTGGAGCACGATACGGGGGTCGGGAAACCAGTTCTGTTCCAGATCGAGGGTCAAGAACCATTGCGCTTTGGCGGCATATACCTCGATTTGAGACTCCACTATTTCGCGCCCGGCAGAATGTCATCCGGCTACCCCGAATTACTCGACCCGGCCAAGACCATCAGAATGTTTACGACCAGAAACATGCTGCGTGCGTTTCGTCCACCGATCCCTCTTTCCGAAATCGCGACCGACATCATTCGACTTGCGCCAGGAGCACCCGAATTCCGTCGTGGAAGAGGTTGAGGTGTTTTTTTACCAAATTGAAGATAAGGGATTATCTGAGCAAGGGTGGGCCGTTGTCTGACGTCGATCGAGAAATGGCAGCCGTTGCCAGAGAGTCAGCGTCCAGCGCTGGTTCAATTGGCGGTCCGCAGACCGACCCGTCGCTCCCGGTGCATCGCCTGGCGCGCCTGATGGCGCAGCAGGCCGCGCGTGAGTTCACAAACAATCACCCGCCGATCATCGTTCGCAAAGCCTCTGCCAATGACTGACGAACGACAATCCAAACTCGAGCAGAAATTCCTGACGGTCGCAGAGATCGCCGAGCGGCTCAACGTGTCGACGCGAACAGTTCAACGCTTCATCGCGGCCGGCGGTCTCCCCGTTCATCGGTTTGGCCGATCGGTCCGGATCAGCGAAACGGACTTCCAGGAGCTTCTCGCCAAATGTCGAAGCCGAATGTCTTAAGTTGTTGAATATATTGAATAGTGTTAATACTCGTTATTACTATATGAATACATTCCAGGCGATTATGATGTTGAAGTATTAACTATTCTGTACTATTGTCATCTTCAGTCATAACGAGACACAACATGACATATATTTCCCCTTCACGAGACGCACCAACTGGCATGGTCACCCCTGCGGGAGCGGCAAGCCTGGCCGATGTTCTGAAGCAGCTGCAGCACATCGAGGGCCTCAGCGGACGCCAGCGTATGGACCTGCGATCCGCCGTCAGTACCGTTGGCCGGATCCTTGGTCGACCCTTATCGGAGATCCCAGCCAGTCCCCCGGTTCTACGGGGCCGTCTCGACGCCATTGCACCTGCATCCATCGGGTTGACAAAGGGCCGCTGGAACAACGTGCGCTCGCTGCTGCGAAAGGCGTTGAAGATCTCAGGGATTGCCGTGATGCCAGGCCGCCACCTCAACCCATTGTCGGCGGACTGGTCGGAGCATATGGCGAAGCTCCCGACCCGGAAGCTGAAGATCGGGCTGTCGCGGCTTGCTCATTTTTGTTCCGACGCCGGCGTGGCGCGCAGGGATGTGAAACCGGAGACCTTCGAACGTTTCCGTGACGCCCTGGAGCGTGAAGGCCTCCTCACGGATCCTCGCACGGTTCACCGGGAGGCCTGCCGGTGCTGGAACATGGCAGCCAAGACCGCCACAGGTTGGCCGGCACTGGCCGTCGCGGTTCCCGATTACCGCCAGTGGTATTGCCTCCCCTGGTCGACGTTTCCTCCGGGCTTCAAGAGTGACGTTGAGGCCATGTTGGCGAAAGCCCAGCAGCCCGATCTGCTGGTTGAGACCGCGCTTCCCGAGATCAACGCCACCACTGCCCGACATCGTCGGTCGATGATCCGAAGGACGGCCTCTGCAGCCGTTCTCAATGGCATCGCCCCCGACCGGATTCAGCGCATCTCCGATCTCATATCCCCCGATGTCGTCGACACCGCGTTTCGATATTTTCTCGCCCGCTCCGGGAACCAATTGACACGCGGCATGCACGAGAACGCCAAACTCCTCTGGACGTTGGCCAAGCACTGGGCAGGCGCTGATGAGGATTGCCTGAAGCGGCTGTCGACACTCAAGCAAAAGCTCGCGCCGGAACGGACGGGGATGACTCGCAAGAATCGCGCGACGCTGCGCCACTTTGAGGATAAGGCTCTCGCAGTCGATCTTCTCAAGCTGCCCGGTCGGGTATTCAAGGAGGTTGGTTGTCGGCTGCCGTTCAAGCAACGTGATGCGGTTGAATGCCAGATCGCGTTGGCTGTCGGGCTGCTCACGGCAGCGCCCATACGGGCAAAGAACCTCACCGCAATCGATCTTGACCGCAGCCTGATCAAGGCCGGCAAGCGCACTCACCTGTTCGTTCCAGCGGAGGACGTCAAGAACAACGTTGAGGTGGAAATCCCTCTACCGGACCATCTCGTTGCGCTGCTGGCCAGGTACGTGGAGACGGTTCGACCTCATCTGATCAGGGCACCCAATGACTGGTTGTTTCCTGGTGAAGAAAGCGGTCACAAGGGCGCCAGTCTGCTAAGCACCCAAATCCGGAAACTGACCGAACGCCGCCTCGGTGTCCGCGTTACAGCCCACCAGTTTCGCCACGTTGCCGGATTCTTGTATCTAAGGGAAAACCCGGGTGGATACGAGGTCGTTCGGCAGTTGCTCGGCCACCGGAGCATCCAGACGACAATTGAATTCTACGCGGGTATGGAGGCGATCGAAGCGGCCCGTCATTACGATCGGACGATCCTAGGGATGCTAAATGATCCGCCCACCCCGTCCATCACAGCGGGAGCGGCCTAGCCGTGGCCACATCGAGGAAATCCATACCGGTCTGTGAATGGCCACTGCTCGATCGAGAGGCGTGGAACGGTGCACTGACTGTTGCCGGCTTAACAGCCCGTTGATTAAGTGGCTTTTTCCGGCTCTCACTCCCAGATGAGGAATGCGGCGGCGAAAGCCGTCTGGCCGCTTTGCGAGCCCCCCCGTGCCACCAGCATGGCCCCGGTGGGCGTGAGCAGAACGAAAATACCGCCATATCCGCCCGCCACGGCCTCCCGCGGGGTGCCGGCGCCGATGAGCTGGCGCATCAGTAACGATAGATTGTGGCCGGCGACGTGGAGCAGGTATCGCTTGTGCACATTCTCTCGCCCGCGCAGCCAGGTTCGTCGCATGCCGCCACGATCGAGGTTGTGGGCAAAGCAGCGCTCGACGATCTCGGCGCGCAGCTTGAAGGCCTCGCGGGCGACCCCGGACTTGAGCCGCGCACGGTTATTGGTGACCGCGCGCCGCGCCGCCTCATCACCGTGCCAGCGCGAAAAGCCGGTCTGCTTGGGCGCCGCGATCCGGGTCTTCCAGGGACTGTCGTTCAGAGCCCTCAAGACTGCCCGTGAGTGATAACCTTTGTCGGCGACGCATTCGGCCGGGTCCTCCGACGTCGGTGCCGCATCCACCGCCTCGAGGTTTGCCTCGGCCTTCGCCAGGGTCTTGGAAAGCGTCGTGGTGTCGCCCTCATCGGCCGGGTGCAGCTCGGCCGCCACCACCGCGCCGGTGTCCAGATCCACCGCGTGCTCGGGCTTGTAGGCCAGATGCGTCGTGCCGTCCTTCATCTTGGCGATCTTGGCCTCGGGGTCGCTCTTCGAAACCCAATCCGTGTTGGAAAGCTTCTTGCCCTTGCGCTTCCGGTCCAGACGCGCCAGGTCCTCGGCCGTGGGTGTCTCGACCCCGCTTTCCCGGGCCAGGCGCTCCAGCATCTCCCGGTAGCCTTCGCCGTTGTCGCGCCGCACGATGTTCCGCAGCGCCGCGTTGGCCTCCATGGTCGAGGCATCGACGCCGATGCGCTCGCCCTTGATCAGCCCCGCCTCGGCGATCAGCACCAGAACCCAGTCGAAGACCGCCGCGTGGACTTCATGGGGCAGGCGCGTGCGGCTCCGTGACAGCCAGGAATGGTCCGGTACCCGATCACGGCTCCCCAGTCGCAGGAACGCCCGCAGCGAAAGCGAGTCCGAGCAGCGCCACTCCAGACCGCGCTCGCTGTCGATGCCCTCAAAGTAGCCCACCAGGTGCATCCGGAAATAGCGCCCGGGCGGCACCGATGGCGCGCCCATCCGGGCCGCGTAATAAGGCCGGCAGCTCGCCTCGGCAAAGGCGTCGAAGCCGCCCTCGATCAGCACCGACTGCAAGCGGTCATAAAACACATGACCCGGAGAGCGCGGCATCTCCGACCAGCTCACCATCAGGTCCCCCTGACCATCCTTCTGCCGTCCCATCGCCATCGGCAAATCCCCCTGCAAATCAGGGAACCAGAGAATTCAGACGGCGCCGACTTAATCAACGGGCTGTTAATGGAGCCGGATGGTCTCGCCGCGGCATGGCGGCCTGCGACCCGTCGCTTTGTTGTGGAGGGGTACGGCTATTGGCTTAGCTGGCTCAAACGCAGCGGATGTCTGGATCCAACCTCGCCGCCCGGTGCCCGCATTACGCCGTCCCATCTCGCATCCTATCTCCGCCACCTCCGAATCAATCTCGCTACTGCCACAGTCGAGAGCCGCCTTGTTTCTCTGGATCGCGCCATCCATGCGATGGCGCCGGCGGTGGATCGAACGCTCCTCCGCCGACTCATTTGTCGTGTGCATGACCCGAATGCAGGATTCGCCCAGAAGCGGCGCCGCGTGGTCGACAGCTACGACTTGTTCGAGCTTGGCATCCGCATGATGGACGCGGCGGAGGATCCCAAGCATGACTTCATGCGGCCAATATTGCGCCCTGTTCGCTATCGCGACGGTCTGATCGTCTCGCTTCTCGCCGCCCGCCCCTTACGTCGGCGCAACATTGCCGGTCTGCTGCTCGGCGAGCATGTTCGCCGGATAGACAGATGCTGGTGGATCCTTGTCCCCGCCGAGGAAACAAAAACCCGCTCCGCCCTCGAGCTTCCCTTTCCCGACAATCTTGTCGATCGTCTCGAGCGATATCTCGAGGTGCATCGCCCGGCTCTGCTCCGCCATTGCGGCCGCATCGGCGACGATTATTGCTGGGCGGGGCCTTTGTGGATCTCGTCACGGACCGGGAAGGCATTATCGGGCCATACGATGAACCTCGCGGTCGGCGAGCACACGCGGATGGCCTTCGGTCATCACGTAAATCTGCACCTCTTCCGGCATTGCGCCGCAACGTCGGTTGCGATACGCGATCCCGAACACGTAAAGATCGTAATTGCCATCCTCGGACACCGTTGCTACGAGACGCAGGAGCGCCACTATAATCTCGCCCGATCCATGGAAGCCGCGGAGGATTACCACCGCTGCCTCGATCGAGTAATCGCGGAGGACTGAGACATGCGCGCCGTCATTTACGCCCGGTATTCCAGCGACAGCCAACGGGACGCCTCCATTGAAGACCAGGTGCGGTTGTGTCGAACGCGGATCGCTCAAGAAGGCTGGGTCTACCTGCACGCGTATACGGATCGTGCCTTGAGCGGTGCATCGACATTGCGGCCGGCTTATCAGGACCTCCTCCGTGACGCGCGCGATGGTGTCTTCGATGTTGCCGTTGCGGAATCCCTTGACCGGTTCTCAAGAGACCAGGAGCATGTCGCCGCCATCTTCAAGCAGTTCAGCTTTGCCGACATCAAGCTGGTCACCCTGGCAGAAGGCGAGATCACCGAACTGCATGTCGGCTTGAAGGGGACCATGAACGCTCTCTATCTCAAGGACCTTGCGCAGAAGACCTGGCGCGGCCTGGAGGGGCGGGTGCGCAAGGGAAAGTCCGGGGGTGGACTATGCTATGGATACAACGTCGTACCGCAAGCCGGTGCGGATGGGGAGTCGATCAACGGCGGGCGAGAAATCAACAAGGCGGAAGCCACTATCGTCAATCGTATTTTCCGCGAATACGCTTCCGGCCGTTCGCCGCAGGTGATCGCGCGGCAATTGAACCGGGAAGAGATCGCCGGCCCACGGGGCAATTCCTGGGGGCCATCGACCATTTGCGGGAATTGGCGCCGCGGTACGGGGATATTGAACAACGAACTCTACATCGGACGACTTGTTTGGAACCGCCAGCGCTACGTGAAAGATCCCGCCACCGGGAAACGCGTTTCCAGGCCGAACCCTGAAGCCGAATGGGTCACCGAAGACGTGCCGGCTCTGCGCATCGTCGATGACGGCCTTTGGCAACGGGTCAAGGACCGCCAACAGATTACACGCCAGAAAATCCTCGGCGAGGGTGGCCGATTGCAATCCGAGAATGCGCGGCGGCCGCGGTATCTGTTGTCGGGGCTGCTCAAATGCGGCTCATGCGGTGGCGGGTTCAGCAAGATCAGCACCCACCATTACGGATGCTCGACGGCAAGAAACAAAGGAACCTGCGACAATCTCAAGACCATTCGCCGGGATGAATTGGAGGCGAAAGTGCTCGATGGTCTGAAGGGTCAGCTCATGCGGCCTGAGAGGGTGAAAGAGTTTGCAGATGAATTCCACCGCGCAATGAACAGGCTCTCCGCCGACGAGGATCTATCGCGGGCATCGCTCGGCAAGGATAAAATAAGGGTCGGCCAGGAGATCCAGCGAATAGTCAAAGCCATCAAGGACGGCGTCCCCGCTCAGAGTCTGAAGGGCGAACTGCTCGCTCTCGAACGCCAGAAAGAAACTATCGAACAGTCGATCCAGACATTGCCGGCGCCGCGGCCGCGGCTACATCCTAATCTCGCTCAGCTATATAAGGACAAGATCGATCGGCTCGTGGAATGCCTGAACGACGATTCGATCCGCGAAGAGGCGTCCAACGTCCTGCGCGATCTCATCGATGAGATACGGCTCAGTCCGGACGGTCAAACGCTCAGAATCGAGATCTTCGGCGAACTCGCGTCGCTCATCGCATTGGCACAAGAGCACCCCCGCTCCGCACAAGCGGGGGTGCAAGTAACGCTGGTTGCGGGGGCACGATGCCAACTATTTCGTACACCGGTTTCGGCTTTCGTTCCGATCCCCGGGTAATTGGTTACGGGGGCTCGTAACTGCCTTAATTTGCACTTAACGGCAAAGTGTTGTGAGGCGTGAGCATTCATACGGCAGATATGAAAATCGGGATATGCATGAGTTGTGCGTTCGCCTCGCAAGTCATGGAAATAGGCCAGGTTTTCGGCAATCGCCATCCGACCGCTGATGTGAGGTTTGTCGAAGAACCCGGTTTCAAAACAGGATTCACGTAGGATCACGGGGCTTTGAAAGTTCCAAAGTCGGAGGGGCGCGTTCACGCCCCATAACAGCCCGTTGATTAAGTGGCTTTTTCCGGCTCTCACTCCCAGATGAGGAATGCGGCGGCGAAAGCCGTCTGGCCGCTTTGCGAGACCCCCCGTGCCACCAGCATGGCCCCGGTGGGCGTGAGCAGAACGAAAATACCGCCATATCCGCCCGCCACGGCCTCCCGCGGGGTGCCGGCGCCGATGAGCTGGCGCATCAGTAACGATAGATTGTGGCCGGCGACGTGGAGCAGGTATCGCTTGTGCACATTCTCTCGCCCGCGCAGCCAGGTTCGTCGCATGCCGCCACGATCGAGGTTGTGGGCAAAGCAGCGCTCGACGATCTCGGCGCGCAGCTTGAAGGCCTCGCGGGCGACCCCGGACTTGAGCCGCGCACGGTTGTTGGTGACCGCGCGCCGCGCCGCCGCATCACCGTGCCAGCGCGAAAAGCCGGTCTGCTTGGGCGCCGCGATCCGGGTCTTCCAGGGACTGTCGTTCAGAGCCCTCAAGACCGCCCGTGAGTGATAACCTTTGTCGGCGACACATTCGGCCGGGTCCTCCGACGTCGGTGCCGCATCCACCGCCTCGAGGTTTGCCTCGGCCTTCGCCAGGGTCTTGGAAAGCGTCGTGGTGTCGCCCTCATCGGCCGGGTGCAGCTCGGCCGCCACCACCGCGCCGGTGTCCAGATCCACCGCGTGCTCGGGCTTGTAGGCCAGATGCGTCGTGCCGTCCTTCATCTTGGTGATCTTGGCCTCGGGGTCGCTCTTCGAAACCCAATCCGTGTTGGAAAGCTTCTTGCCCTTGCGCTTCCGGTCCAGAGGCGCCAGGTCCTCGGCCGTGGGTGTCTCGACCCCGCTTTCCCGGGCCAGGCGCTCCAGCATCTCCCGGTAGCCTTCGCCGTTGTCGCGCCGCACGATGTTCCGCAGCGCCGCGTTGGCCTCCATGGTCGAGGCATCGACGCCGATGCGCTCGCCCTTGATCAGCCCCGCCTCGGCGATCAGCACCAGAACCCAGTCGAAGACCGCCGCGTGGACTTCATGGGGCAGGCGCGTGCGGCTCCGTGACAGCCAGGAATGGTCCGGTACCCGATCACGGCTCCCCAGTCGCAGGAACGCCCGCAGCGAAAGCGAGTCCGAGCAGCGCCACTCCAGACCGCGCTCGCTGTCGATGCCCTCGAAGTAGCCCACCAGGTGCATCCGGAAATAGCGCCCGGGCGGCACCGAGGGCGCGCCCATCCGGACCGCGTAATAAGGCCGGCAGCTCGCCTCGGCAAAGGCGTCGAAGCCGCCCTCGATCAGCACCGACTGCAAGCGGTCATAAAACACATGACCCGGAGAGCGCGGCATCTCCGACCAGCTCACCATCAGGTCCCCCTGACCATCCTTCTGCCGTCCCATCGCCATCGGCAAATCCCCCTGCAAATCAGGGAACCAGAGAATCAGACGGCGCCGACTTAATCAACGGGCTGTCAACCGCATCGAGCACGAGGTGCCGGCGGACAAGGCCATCCACGTGATCCTCGACAATTACGCGGCGCACAAGAAGGACAAGGTCAGCGCCTGGCTCGACCGTCATCCACGCTGGACTTTCCACTTCACGCCAACCTCGTGTTCGTGGCTCAATGCCGTCGAGGGCTTCTTTGCCAAACTCACGCGGCGCAGGCTCAAGCACGCTATCTTCCATTCCCTCGTCGATCTCCAGGCCGCCATCAATCGCTTCGTCCGTGAATACAATGCCGCCAACCCACAACCATTCATCTGGAAAGCACATCCCGATGACATCATCGCCGCACGAAACCGAGGGTTCCAAACGTTGAAATCAATCCACTAGGGCCACGTCATCGGCCCATGCACGGCGATGGTGGAGCGGTATGTCCGCTATTGGCTGGTTCCGGTCGCCGGGGTGGGGAGCGAACGACGGCCGCTTCCCGGCAACCGGCAGGCATTCAGTGCCGCTATGTCCGCTCCACCCTGCATCGCGGGCCACGTTCGGGGCCGGTGTTTGAGGCCACACATGACCCAGAGCAGACCTTTCGTTGCACTGAGCGCCAGTTCAAATCGGCGGCCCTCTTATCGGTCTTCGACGCGAATCGCATGTCCTCGTCGTCCCTGATAAGCTGGTCGCCTGAAGGGTATTGCAATAACCATCGCGCAAAGAGGGTAGACAATGCACGTATTCAACAGCGCGGCCCGGCTCATCGCCGCTTTAGTCCTGTCCGTGGTGCTGAGTGCCGTATGGAGCGACGACGCGAGAGCAGGTCGCTGCAACGAAAAGCTCGATGCCACAAAGATCACGATCATGGGGGATTGGCTGCCCTGGGCGTCTCAGGGTCCGATCATCACGGCGCGCGACGAGGGCTACTACGCACAAGAAGGCCTCGATGTAGAGCTCATCTCCCCGGCCAATCCAGAGGACACGCTCAAGCTTGTCGGTGCCGGGAAAATCGAGTTCGCTTACACCTACGTGCCAGAAGTCCTGATGTCTCATGAGGCGGGCGTGCCGATCATCAGCGTGGCGGCCCTCCACTTCAACTTGGTGAACGGCCTCGATATCCCCGGAGACGGAAGTATTACAAAGCCCGCCGATCTCAGGGGCAAGATTGTCGCGGTCAGCAATCTCCCATCGACACGCGCCGAAGTGAAGACGCTGTTGGAATCGGCGGGCCTGACCGAGGACGACGTGACGCTCGTCGATCCTGGCTTCGGCGGGTTTACGATGTTTCTCGAGGGCAAAGTCGATGCGAACTGGGGCCTCAGTAATGTCGATCCTGTAATCCTCAACCCGATGCTTGAGGAAGCGGGTAAACCCGACATGGCCTTCCTGGCCTACCGGGACCACGGCGTGCCCAATTACTATCAGTTCGTCATCGTTTCGAACCGGAACTGGATCGAAAAAAGCCCCGTCGCAGCCTGTCGTTTCCTGCGCGCAACGGCCAAGGGGCTCGAAACTTATCTCGCTGAGCCCGAACCCGCGATAAATGTCATGATCGCGGCCACCGATCTGTTCACGCCGGAGCAGCAATGGGCGATCCACGAGTCGGTGACAGTGGACTGGTTCAACGACGAGGGCGAGGTCTACGTCCAGCGGCACGCGGTTTGGGAGGCGGCGAGAAATTGGGCGCTCAAATACGGCCTGATCGAGAACAAAGTCGACGCGAACACGTACTTTACGAACGAATATTTGCCGTAAGTGGGTTGATCAGCGAACCACGCAGAGCTTGCCTCGCGCGCGGTCTCTGATGCCCGGTAGTGGCTGCTCACGTACCCTAAAGGGGGCGTCTAGTGGATTGATTTCAACGTTTGGAACCCTCGGTTTCGTGCGGCGATGATGTCATCGGGATGTGCTTTCCAGATGAATGGTTGTGGGTTGGCGGCATTGTATTCACGGACGAAGCGATTGATGGCGGCCTGGAGATCGACGAGGGAATGGAAGATAGCGTGCTTTAGCCTGCGCCGCGTGAGTTTGGCAAAGAAGCCCTCGACGGCATTGAGCCACGAACACGAGGTTGGCGTGAAGTGGAAAGTCCAGCGTGGATGACGGTCGAGCCAGGCGCTGACCTTGTCCTTCTTGTGCGCCGCGTCATTGTCGAGGATCACGTGGATGGCCTTGTCCGCCGGCACCTCGCGCTCGATGCGGTTGAGGAAGCGGATGAACTCCTGATGGCGGTGGCGCTGCATGTTCTGCCCGATGACCGTTCCATCCAGAATGTTGAGCGCCGCGAACAGCGTGGTCGTGCCGTGGCGTTTGTAGTCATGGGTCATGGTGCCGGCGCGGCCCTTCTTCATCGGCAGGCCGGGCTGGGTGCGGTCGAGTGCTTGGATCTGCGACTTCTCGTCGATCGACAGCACCACCGCATGGGCCGGTGGATCGACATACAAGCCGACGATATCGGCGAGCTTCTCGGCGAAGGCCGGGTCGTTCGAGAGCTTGAAGTTCCGCCAGCGGTGCGGGCTGAGGCCGTGGGCTTTCCAGATCGCCTGCACCGTCGACGCGGCGACGCCGGCCGCCTTGGCCATCGCGCGCAGCGTCCAGTGGGTTGCCTCGTGCGGCGGCGGTTGCTGCGTCTGACGGACGATCCAGGCGACGCGATCAGGCGCGATCGGCGCCTTGCCCGGCGGGCGGGACTTGTCGCGAAGCAGGCCGCCGACGCCCTCGTGCATGAAGCGCTCCTGCCAGCGCCACACGCAGGTCTTGGACTTGTCGGTCTCGCCCATGATCGCCGAGGTACCCAGACCCGCGCCGCTCAGAAGGACAATACGCGCCCGCCAGACGTGCTTCTGCGGGCTCTTGGGGTCCGCGACGATCGCGCGCAATCGCTGACCGTCGCCGGCCGATACAGTGAAGGAGATTCCGCCGCGCATGTGCCAGACTCGCATGCCACGGCACAATACTGAATCCCAAATCGGACTCTTTCGATCCGATTAATCCACTAGGTGTTCGCGGCGCGGCCGGGTACCGCATCAAGGAGGGCGAACCTCTGCGCGTGACGGAACTCCTTTTTTTGTGGTCTGCCGCCGCTGCCATTATCGTGACCAGCCTATGAGTTTTTTCTGAATGTGGGTCGTGGCGCGGTGGCGCCAGGCTGCGTGACGAGGGGAGGCCATATCGGTGGAAAACGTTAAACTGGAAGTCGTGGACGGGAACCGGCTTATTATTGAAGTCGATCTGAACCACCGCGGCGACATCAGCGCTTCGGGAAAGACCAAAAGGGTGGCGTCTACCCTGGGCAATGTCAGCGTTCAGGATGCCAATGGCGTCGAGGTCAAAATAGGGCTCAACGTTTACGTCAAACCCGGCGATTGACACCGGTTCGATCCGACTGCCCTTGGAGCCCCTGAAACCGGCGGGTTTTCCTCTACCGCGGCATTCAATGCCCTTGGCCGGGTTGCTGGCGCAATCGGCATCTGGTCGATAGCCACGAATGCGTATTCGCTGTTTATTCTCCGCTGACGATCATGGCCGTTGCTGCGCAGCCCGAGAGTACGCGGTCCAGGGCGGCGGCTTCGCGCCGGTCCACGGTGAGGCGGTATTTGAGCCGAACCGCGACAATGCGGGTGGCAAACCAGCATTGGTTCATTGGCGGCAGCCATTGCGCTGCGTCGTAGGCGCATTTGCCGGATTTGCCGCAACGGTTCATCTCCGGGCTGGCCAGGGTAAGATTGAGCAGGTCGGTGGCGAAGCGCCGCCGGGTTTCGGCATCGGCGGCGCACAAGCCGCTGTCATGGGCTTCGGAGACGGCAACGACGTGTTCGATATCGGTTTCGAGAGTGCTCCGGAACAATCGGCCGCTATACGGGCCGTAGATCATGCTGCCCTGGGCGCTGACGATCCGCGCTTCGATCGATTGCGGGTAGGGATAATCGGCGCGGTTGTAGGGCGCGCAGCGATGTTCGGGGGCAACGGCAAGACCGCGCCACGTGTCCGAGTCCTGCATGGTCGCAGCGAAGAGCCCGGCGCTGTCCGCGAGGCCGTGTAATGCAAGCGCGGCCGCGGCAACTGCAAGAACCATCGCCGCCGTCCGCCGCCCGCGGTTTCGACGAATTCGTTTCATCATCTTGATCCTTTCCTTTCTGTGACTGCCCGGCAATCCGTCCGGCCTGAGGCAACTCTGCACTTTCCGGCGGGACAACAACGCAGGGGGCGTGGTTCGGGAAGCCGGCGCCGAGCCCCGATTGCCGGCTAGCCTGCTGAGATGCGCCGGACGACCAGGCGCTGGTTCGCCGGGAGTCAGCGCGCTGGGTCGTTCGCGTCCATGATGGCGATGATGACGTCGTCGAGGCTGCCTCTCGCGCCCATCAGGGTGTTCTCGAGATGGAGAAGCCGGTGTCGGAGCCCGGCGCGGTCGTCGTAGGAGGAGGTGCCGGGCAGACACATGATTGCGTTCCGCAGTTCGGCGAAGCGATCCGCCAGATCCTTCATGTGGGCGGTGGCTTCGCGTGCGCCGGTCCGCGCTTCCGACAGGAACCCCCCGGGATCGGGCCGGCTGCCGGTCATGGAGAATGGTGTGATGGTGTCGAACATCGCGTCCTCCGTGGGTTACAAGAGAGAATGGCCGCGATGCCGGAAGAATTCTCCTCCCGTACACCGCCCGGATCGCCTCTGCCGTGCTGCCCTCGGCCTCTACGTGCCCCAACGTGCGGGCAGGAGGATCTCAAAAAACGCTGCAGCCACCTGCTCCTGGCCCATCATGCCGGGTGGCAAGTTACCGGGTGTGAACCGGCTTGCCCGGTTCAGTGGGTGGTTTCATCGCGGGCGGCGGACATGGCCCGGCCGGCGATGGCGGACCAGGCATCCCGGTCGAGTCCGAGCTTGGCGTTCAGGCGATCACAGATTCGCAGGGCGTCATCGAGTGTGAGTCCAACCAACGCCGTGGGGACGTAGCCCGGGATATCGGCGAAAACGATTCGGATTTGCTGCGGCATGTTTTCGATGTCGTAAGCTGGGCAAAATGCATATACGGGGTCGTCGGGCAGCGTATGAGACGGCATGGCGATATCTTCCATATGGCGGGTTGTACGGATGGCTCCGGTGGGCGGCGTAGAGGCGCAATTTCCGGGAAGCGCGCGTTGCGGGCGGAGCCAAGGGTTGGCACGCCCCCGCGCCGGATACCGGGCGGGAGCGTGCGGGTTTACACCGGGTTCGTGTTCGCGCGCGGCCAGCGATCGAGGATGCGGCCGAGATCGATGTATTCGGGGACGAAGACACGGGTGCGCCACGAGACGATCTCGGTGGCGCACCCCATCCGTTTGAGCGCGGCGAGGTCGCCGTCGGCCGGCCCCTCGATCTCGACGCGCACGGCGCCCATCAGGCGCCGCCTTGCGAGGCGCCAGCCATTGGCGAGATCGAAGGACGCACCGCGGCTCAGGATCGCCTCGTGCATCTCGGCCGGGCCCATGACCGGTCCGCCGGCCAGTCCGAAAGCGTTGCGGAAGGCGTGCGCCTGCTCGGGCGTCAGAACCCGGCCAAGCAGGCTTTCCCCGGCATCGGTCGCAAGCCGGCGCACCCGCATGTTCTCGCCCGGCAGGCGGTCCCATATGGGGAGCAGCAGGCCGGTGACCAGCCACAGGCGGGATTCGGTGTGGCTGGGCAACCCCGCGATCTCCGCATCCCACAAACTGCGCCAGCGATCTTCGCCGGAATCCTCCCAGTTCGAGGCGGCAAGTTCCTCTGCGGCCATGGGCTCGCGGGCGGTGGGACGAACCAGGCGTACCCGGGCCTCGACCCCGCCGTCCTCGAACATCCGCGATGGCGCCGGCACGACCACGGCGGCACGCTTCGAGCGGGTGTTGATGACGGCCCGTCCGTCTCGCAAGGAGAGCGCATCTTCAGCCGCCAGCGGCACGAGGCGGTCGCGGCAGACGATCTCGACAAGCTCGGTGGAGGCGCCCGAGGCTTCATGAACGTGAACCGTCTCGCGAGAAGCCACGGTGAGTGAGTCGGCCCGGATGGTTTCGACGCCCTGCTCGTGGGTCCCGGCCTCGATGGCCTGTTCGATGTTGGCCTCGATGCGGGTTTCCAGCTCGGCGAACAGTTCGTTCTGCTCGACGATGGGCAGGGCCAGCAGGCGGTTGAGGAACCGGGGCATCGGCGGCAGGTCCTCCTTGAGAGAGCCTTCCCAGATGAGCTTCAGCCCGGTGGCGTCCTCGAAACGGTCCGTGGACCAGCCCGCAATGTTGCCGCGCCACAGCGCGATGTAGAACTGGCGCAGCGCCGCCTTGGCGTAGGGGCTCTCCAGATTGTCGCTGGCCCGGAACAGGGTGGCGCCGCCGCCGCCCATGGCGGTCTGCGAATCGCGCTGTCCCCGGGTGATGGCGCCGAGGCTGTCGAGACGCCGGGCAATGGTGGCGATGAAGCGCCGCTCGCCCTTCACATCGGTGGTCACTGGCCGGAACAGGGGGGCCGAGGCCTGGTGCGTCCGATGGGTTCGGCCCAGTCCCTGGATCGCCTGGTCGGCCCGCCAGCCCGGTTCCAGCAGATAGTGGATACGCCGCCGTGTATTGCCGCAACCGAGATCGGCGTGATAGGTGCGCCCGGTGCCGCCGGCCATGGAGAAGACGAGGATGCGTTTGTCGCCCGCCATGAAGGCGGCGGTCTCGGCGAGGTTGGCCGAGGCCGGGCGGTTGCGCAGCGCCAGGCGCTCGCCGGACCCATCGGCGATGCGCAAGACCCGGCGCGAGCGGCCGGTGACCTCGGCGACGGCCTCGCCGCCGAAACGGTGCAGGATCTGGTCGAGCGCCGCCTGTACCGGCGGCAACGCCGCGAGCTTCTCGATCAACGCGTCTCGCGCAGCGACTGCTTCCTGGCACAAGACCGGGTTGCCCTCGGCGTCGGTCACGGGCCGCGACATGAGATTGCCCTCGTCGTCGGTGAAGGGTTCCTGCAATTGCACCGGGAAGGCGTGGGCCAGATATTCCAGGCACGCCTCCCTCGGCGTCAGGTCGACGGAGATGTCGTCCCATTCCGAGACGGGGATCTCGGCGATGCGCCGGTCCAGCAAAGCCTCGCCGGTGGAGACCAGCTGGATGACGCAGGCATGGCCGGCCTCGAGATCGCTCTCCACGGACCGGATCAGCGAGGGGCATTTCATGGCGGTCAGGAGATGGCCGAAGAAGCGCTGCTTCGCCCCCTCGAAAGCCGACAGCGCGGCGGACTTGGCGTTCTTGTTCAGGGTGGCATCGCCTTCCATGATGCCGGTGGCTTTCAGGGCGTCTTCTATATTGCGGTGGATCACCTTGAAGGCCCCGGCATAGGCGTCGTAGATGCGCCGCTGTTCCGCAGTCAGGGGATGTTCGAGCAGCTCGACCTCGACTCCGTCATAGCTGAGTGCGCGGGCCTGATAGAGCCCGAGGGCCTTCAGATCGCGGGCAACCACCTCCATCGCCGCGACCCCCGCCGGCCTCCATGGCGGTGACGAAATCGGTACGCTGTTCGAAGGGCGTCTCGCCCCCTGAACCCGCGCCGCCCCACAGGCCGAGGCGCCGCGCATAGGCCAAACCGGGCACCGTGGTGGCCCCGGTGGCGGAGACATACAGGATACGGGCATCGGGCAAGGCGTTCTGCAAACGCAATCCGGCGCGTCCCTGCTGCGAGGGGGCCGTATCGCCGCGCGATCCCTTGGACCCTGCGGCGTTGGCCATGGCGTGCGCCTCGTCGAACACGATGACGCCGCCAAAGGCATGGCGGGAGTCTTCATCCATACGATCCGCAAGCCAGCCCACGATCTGTTCGAGGCGCGAGGACTTTTCCTGGCGGGCGGGCGAGCGCAAGGTTGCATAGGTGGTGAACAGGATTCCGGACTCTTGTGGAATATCGGTCCCCTGGCGGAACTTGCCCAACGGGATGATGTCGGCCTCGCTGCCGCCGATCGCGGCCCAGTCGCGGCGCGCGTCCTCGAGAAGCTTGTCGGAGGCGGACAGCCACAGCGCCCGGCGGCGGCCGCGCAGCCAGTGGTCGAGGATAATGGCGGCGACCTGGCGGCCCTTGCCGCAACCGGTGCCGTCGCCCAGCATCCAGCCGCGCCGGAAACGCACTGGCGCGGACAGGGCTTCACCGTCGCCGGCCGCATCCGCGCCGGGTTCAAGACCGGCGCTTACGGCTTCTCCCTTATCTGCTTTATTGGCGGTCTCCGGGACGCTATCGCAGTCATCGCTGTTGTCATCGTCATCGTCCGCGACGCGTGCGACGGTCTCCCAGCCCTCGCCAATGCGGTAGAGCGCGGAAAGATGGCGGCCGTGGGCCTGACCGGCGAGGATGACGCTTTCGAGCTGGGCGTCGGACAGTAGTTCGTCCGTCACGATACGCACGGGCAGCATCGGGCGGTAGGCCGGCACGGGATGGGGCACCGCCGCCATGGCGGCGGATTGCACCAGCGGCGTCGGATGTTCGCAGGCGCCGGGAATGCGCGCGGTCCGGGGACACCACGGCTCGTAGACGCCGGCATGGGTGGTCTCCGGTTCGTCTGCAGTGCCTTGCCCGTTTGCGGATGGGGTTTCGTAGTCGAGTTCGGCCACCGGCCCCCAATCACGGACTTGCGGGGCTGCGGGTTTGGTGTTGGGCGCGGTGGCCGCTGTGCGCTTTCGTGGGGCCGGCCGTGCGGCGGCATGGCCGAACACATCGCCGGCCGGAACAAGCGCAGCGGCTATTGGCACGACCGCCTGCCGTTGCGGCACATTGGCGGCGATGGCTGCAAGCAACCCGGCGGCGGTGGGGACGGATGCCCGTGCGTCGATCGGGACGCCCTGGGCATTGGCGGGATCACGGTCGATTACGGTCAGCCGGGTATCGAAGGTCGTGCCGCGCCGTGCGTAGGCGCGCCCGTCGATGGCGATGGAAAAGACGGTGCGCGGCGGTGGATCGAGGCGCTCAAAAGCGCGGCTCCAGGCGGCATCGCCTGGGATGCAGCCGGCCGACGTGATCGCCACCAGCCGCCCGCCCGTCGGAAGCATGGAGAAGGCGGAACGGAGGTGACGCAAATCCGCATCATGGCGGATGCGCTGGACCCCGGGGCTTGCCGAAAACGGCGGGTTCATCAACACCACTGTGGGATGCAGGCCTCGGGAGATAATCGGCGATGGACTCCGCGTTGTGACGGGTGACCGGCGCGTGCTCGAACAATCCGGCAAGCAACCCGACGCGGACGGCGGCGATCTCGTTCAGGTGCAGGGGATTCCCCGAACGCGTGTCATCGGCGTGCTTGCCGAGAGCGCATTCGGCCATGACGGCGAGCATGCCGGTGCCGGCCGAGGGCTCCAGCACGATGTCGCCGGGCCGGATGGCAGCGGCTTGCAGCGCGGCGTAGGCGAGCGGCAAGGGGGTGGAGAACTGCTGCGGGGCAAGCTGTTCCTCCGACCGCCTTGTCTGGGACGGCTCCAGCGCCGCCAGGGTCTCCAGCATGGCGAGCATGGCGGCGGCCGATCCAGGTCCGGCGCCCGCCTCGCGGCGCATGAGACGGCCGTAACGCTGGATGAACAGCACCATTGCGGCCTCGGCCGCTTCGTAGGCGTCCTTCCAGACCCAGGCTCCTTGCGTGTCATTGGCGCCGAAGGCCGCGCTCATGGCTTCGCGCAGGGCCTTTGCATCGAGCGCGCGGCCCGCCTCCAGGCTGGGAAGCAGAGCGGTTGCGGCGGCCAGCAACGCGGCCGGCTTGGAGAGGACGCCCGGGGTATCGGCAATAGCTGGGGATGCGGGAAGGGGCTGGACGGCGGGCGGACGCGCGGGCGCGTTCGCCGCCGGTTGGGCGTCGAGCATGAATTGTCTCCCAATTAGAATGGTCGGGCCGGAGCTGTGGCCGGGGCCTTACAGCTCCGGCGAAGGGCCGGGTGGTGCCGAAAGCCGGTGTCCTCGCTCTCCCGGCCCCGGTTCACCCGGTCCGGGCGCAACCCGCCTCCTTGCGGACGGGGGCACGGATATGGAGGATTATGCGGGCGCGGTCCGCGGTATCAGGCCGGCACGATGCGATGCGCTTGCCCCGGGGTTGGCGGACAGGAACCTGGATGAACCGAACTCTCGTCATCTTCGTTGCATTGTCCGTGTTCTTCTCTATCGGTCCTCTCGCCGATGAAATCCCTTCCGGATTCGACCCGGGCAGTTCCAAAGCCAAGGGATTGATCCTCACGTTCGAAGACTGGCCGCCGGATAGTGTGGACACGGACCTCTTCTCCAAAAGCTTCATTCCGCCGGGCTCAAGGCGGCGCGCAAACTGCCGCGGTTCAGGGTTTGGGTGTTCGAATGGGATGAATGGCAGGAGGGCCGCAGGGCCGAAAACCTGTGTATGGAACTGCTGCTGGACGATCGAACCTCTTCCCTGTTGGAGAGCTGTGAACCCGATTACCTGCTGCATCCGGCCGACGGCCGACGGCAACCAGCCGCGGTGTCATGCCGGTCCGATGTCGATGCGCTAGCCCCAGGGTTCGCGGTTCGGCCCTCCGGCCGGAGACCAATTGACCCAGGCCACGGGATAGGGGGGCTCGGTCTCGGGGTAGCTGTCGCATTCCATGTCGGTGAGGTAGAGGCAGCAGCCTGGACGCACCCCTTGCTCATGGAGCCATGCGAAGCCGGGCCGGAAATCGGTCCCGCCGCGGCCCTTGATCGCGATGCTGTCCGGTAGGCCGCCGGCGGAATACTCGGCCGCGTCCTGCAGCACCGCGTCGACCTGAAGGACGTAGATGCTGTCCGGTTGCAGTTCGGCGGCGATCTCGCGGACCTCGGCCCAGAACAGGGCCAGCGTCTCGCCCGGCAGCGAGGCGGAAGTGTCGATGTTGATGGCGATGGTATCGATGCCCTCCGAGTGCATCGAGGGCAGATAGAGGCCGCTGTCGATGAAGCGCCGGTTGGGAACGCTCCAGCTATAATCGCGGCGCGCGGCATCGGTCATGTAGCGGCGCAATAGCGACCGCCAGTCGAGGATGCTCCGGTGCGCGTGGCGGATCGTCTCTTCGACGGCGCCCGGCGCGTTGCCTTGCGCCCTGGCGAGGCTCGCGGCCTGGTGCATGGCCTCGTCCCAGGCCTGCTCTTCGGCGGGTGTGTCCAGAGGCGATTCGTCGCACTGGCCGGTGGCGTCGTCGCGGCGCTCGTCCGCGTCCATGACTTCGCCGGTGCCGCAAGGGTCGTGGCTGGCGGGCATTTGCCCGGATGGTTTCGAGCCCGCGCTGCCGCTGCCCCGATCCCGGTTCGTCCTGGTCTTGCGGACTGCCGTCATCGGTTGGATCGGACGGAGCGTTCTGATCGTCACCGCCGTCGCTGGGTTGCGGGTCGTCCGCGCTTCCGTTGCCATCTCCGTTCCCGGACGGCGTGGCGCCATTCTGGTCCGCACCATCGTCCGGCGGTTCCGGCAGCCGGTCTTAGCAGCCCGTTGATTAAGTCGGCGCCGTCTGATTCTCTGGTTCCCTGATTTGCAGGGGGATTTGCCGATGGCGATGGGACGCAGAAGGATGGTCAGGGGGACCTGATGGTGAGCTGGTCGGAGATGCCGCGCTCTCCGGGTCATGTGTTTTATGACCGCTTGCAGTCGGTGCTGATCGAGGGCGGCTTCGACGCCTTTGCCGAGGCGAGCTGCCGGCCTTATTACGCGGTCCGGATGGGCGCGCCCTCGGTGCCGCCCGGGCGCTATTTCCGGATGCACCTGGTGGGCTACTTTGAGGCATCGACAGCGAGCGCGGTCTGGAGTGGCGCTGCTCGGACTCGCTTTCGCTGCGGGCGTTCCTGCGACTGGGGAGCCGTGATCGGGTACCGGACCATTCCTGGCTGTCACGGAGCCGCACGCGCCTGCCCCATGAAGTCCACGCGGCGGTCTTCGACTGGGTTCTGGTGCTGATCGCCGAGGCGGGGCTGATCAAGGGCGAGCGCATCGGCGTCGATGCCTCGACCATGGAGGCCAACGCGGCGCTGCGGAACATCGTGCGGCGCGACAACGGCGAAGGCTACCGGGAGATGCTGGAGCGCCTGGCCCGGGAAAGCGGGGTCGAGACACCCACGGCCGAGGACCTGGCGCGTCTGGACCGGAAGCGCAAGGGCAAGAAGCTTTTCCAACACGGATTGGGTTTCGAAGAGCGACCCCGAGGCCAAGATCGCCAAGATGAAGGACGGCACGACGCATCTGGCCTACAAGCCCGAGCACGCGGTGGATCTGGACACCGGCGCGGTGGTGGCGGCCGAGCTGCACCCGGCCGATGAGGGCGACACCACGACGCTTTCCAAGACCCTGGCGAAGGCCGAGGCAAACCTCGAGGCGGTGGATGCGGCACCGACATCGGAGGACCCGGCCGAATGCGTCGCCGACAAAGGTTATCACTCACGGGCGGTCTTGAGGGCTCTGAACGACAGTCCCTGGAAGACCAGGATCGCGGGCGCCCAAGCAGACCGGCTTTTCGCGCTGGCACGGTGATGAGGCGGCGCGCGCGCGGTCACCAATAACCGTGCGCGGCTCAAGTCCGGGGTCGCCCGCGAGGCCTTCAAGCTGCGCGCCGAGATCGTCGAGCGCTGCTTTGCCCACAACCTCGATCGTGGCGGCATGCGACGAACCTGGCTGCGCGGGCGAGAGAATGTGCACAAGCGATACCTGCTCCACGTCGCCGGCCACAATCTATCGTTACTGATGCGCCAGCTCATCGGCGCCGGCACCCGCGGGAGGCCGTGGCGGGCGGATATGGCGGTATTTTCGTTCTGCTCACGCCCACCGGGGCCATGCTGGTGGCACGGGGGGGCTCGCAAAGCGGCCAGACGGCTTTCGCCGCCGCATTCCTCATCTGGGAGTGAGAGCCGGAAAAAGCCAGTTAATCAACGGGCTGGTAGGCCTGCTCGGCGCTGATGCCGTCCCAGGCTTCGGCCTCGGGCGGCAGGACGAAGCCCGCATCGCGCAGCAGGCCGTGGGTGACCAACTGCGAGGCCCGTTGCCACCGCTCCGGGTCGCGTCCACCCCGCCAGGTGTGATGCTTGAGCGCACAGGCCAGGACCACGCGCGCCAGCGCGGTCTTGATCGGTCGGCATCGGTGTCCGCCACCCATTGGGGCGCGTAGCGAATGTCCTTGCCGTCGCTGGCAAGGGTCTCGCGGGTTGCGTCCGGGGGCGGATCGGAAGGCGCAATGCCAGGCTGCCGAAGAAGGGCTGGTCGCGCAGCAGCGCGGTCACGCAGTCGCTGACGCGCCGGGCGGATTCCGAGCTGGCATGGGCGGCCATCATGCTGCTTCCCTGTTTGGGATGTGCCCGTCCGGGGCGGCGGGCGCGAAGTAGCCTGCGAATTGCGCCTTGAGCGCATCGGCGTCGCGCTTGACCTGCCGGCGGAGGTTGGGATCGAAGCGTCCCGAGGGGCGCAGGGCGTCCGGCTCGATGCCGGCGAACTTTTTCCTTCACCTCCCTGCAGAGCATGGTCAGATCGTCGTCGGCGAAGATGTTGAGCCGGGGCACCACATCGACCAGTTCCCTGATGTTCTCGATCAGGCTGGTCGCGGAACACCAGCGGCTTGCCGTTCTCGTCCTCGCGCAGGCGTTCGCCGACACGCTCGACCGCCTCGCCCAGGCGCCGGTAGAGATCGCGCTGAGCATCGTTGAGGCGGGTCCGGACCTGTTGCTCGATGTCCCGCCTGACCCGCTCGGTCTCGCCCTGGGCCAGGTCGGCCATGAAGTGGCGCGCGTCGGGACCGGGACGATGCGGTAGCGAATGGCGAACTTGCCATGAAGCGCCTCTGTGCCGGGATAGTCTTCGAGGCGGAACAGCCGGCCGAGGTCGAGGCGGGCCTGGTCGACGTAATCGTCGTAGTCCTCGATGAAGCGGGCGCGCTCGCGCACCATGCGCTCGACCAACGAGTCCAGCGCCGCGGTGTAGCGGTCGTAGTTGGCAACGGTGAGCAGGCGGCCGCCCTGGTCGTCCCAGGGCAAGGTATTGGCATTGTGACTGGTCCTTGCATTGTTCATGGTCGCGGCCAGCGCGGCAAAGGCCTGTTTGGGCAGGAGGCGTTTGTTGTAGCGCCCGGCGTTGGTGTCGGCGTCGTTATGGACAGCGACCTGTTGGCTCGCCTGGCGGTCGTAGAGCCTGCCGGACCAGCTGTTGATCCTGAGGCTGACGAGCATGGCGTCATGGGTGAGGTTCATGGCGTTGGTCTCCTGAGTGAACTGGTGTCAGCGGGTTTTGGTGGCGGCCCACTGGATGAAGGCCTGGGTGTGCTGGAGCGCGGGCTCGCGGCGGATGCAGGAGCCGACGAGGAACTCGCCGACCTCGCGCCGGAGGCGCGTGGCATAGGTGACGATGGCGCCGAGATTGATGTCGTCGGCCATCCTGTAGAGCGAACCGCAGAGCGCGATCAGCGCACTGGCGTTGTCGGGGACCACGGCGCCCTCGGGGTCGTCGATGACGGTGCGGGTATGGGGCAGTTCGTGCCAGACGTGCAAGAAGGCCGAGAACTCGACCGCCGCGGCCTCGCCGACGGTGCCCCGGAACAGGGCGCGCTCGGCCACCGGATCGAGGCCGTTGCGGCGGTGCACGATGTTCGAGACCATTTCCCAAGTCCTCGGACACGGGAAGGCCTTTTCCGTCGATTGGGGGTTGAAGGCGTGCAACAGCTCGGGCCGCATTTGGATGAAAAAGAGTCTCGGCCGCGATTCCATTCGCCGCGCCCCAGGAACACCAGTCCGCCGCATCGACCCGGATCTCCAGATGGACGAAGCGCGAGGCGAGCGGCGTCGGCATGCGGTGGACAACGCCGCGGTCGCCCTCGCGGTTGCCGCAGGCGATCAA
>CBDHDJ010000003.1:0-1557048 GCA_965261645.1 Alphaproteobacteria bacterium | reverse complement strand
TGACACTCGCCGTCGCCGGCTTCAGCCGCGATGAGCTTGATCTCCAGGTTCGCGAGGACACCCTGCACGTCGCGGGGCAGAAAACGGATGAGGCGGCCGAGCCCAATTTCCTGCATCGGGGGATCGCCGGCCGTTCGTTCAAGAAGCAATTCCGTCTGGCGGATCATGTCAAGGTGGAGAATGCATGGCTGGACAACGGCCTCCTGACGATCGACCTGGTGCGCGAAATCCCGGAGGAAATGAAACCCCGGAGCATCGCCATCGAGACGAGCGCGCCGAAGAAGATCGTCTCCAAAGCAAAAAGGCTGCTCACCGGCGACTATAAAGTCGCCTGACGATGCCTCATGGGAGTGCCGGCTTTGTCCGGCACTCCCCCTCTACCACGGCGTTGCCAAGCCAACCTCGCACCGCGCCTGTAAGCAATCACTCTCAGACAGCAAGGCGTCTGCAGATCCCATCGGATTATCGATCTCTAGCGTCTTGGGAGGCGTCCAGTCGAGTAGCCAACTAATTCGCGTCCGCCCGTCGTGGCGGTGAACTACGTCTTTGAAGGTACCTAGAATCGCATGCCCCACGGGATATGTGTCGCATTCCAAAAATAGCTGCGCGGTGACTTAGCCCGGATTATTCACGGCACGGCGTGAAAGAGGTGGTGAGCGTGGATTAAACTGTTGAGATTCCGTATGATTCTGGTGTCTGGCCAAGACCATACGGCAACAGGGAAACCCGGCTCACCCTGGATGAGATTACCGCCTATCTCCCCGGACTGTCACCCGTCGAGAACAAGGAACTGTGCGTCCGGTTCGCCGGCGGCCGGCTGTCGTCGGACGGCGGCGTGCTGGTGCTGCGCGAGATCGAGAAGCGTCTCGGCCTTGCCGCGCGCCTAGCCGGTTGCCTGTCCGATGCGCGCGATCCAGCGAGCACCACCCACTCATACGCCGACATGATCGGGGCGCGCATGTTCGCCATCGCCTGCGGATACGAGGATTGCGACGACCTCGACGTGCTGCGCTTCGATCCGGCGTTCAAGCTGGCCTGTGGTCGCCTGCCCGAGAGCGGTCGCGATCTGATGTCGCAGCCGACCTTGTCCAGGCTCGAGAACGCCCCATCATGGCGCGAACTGGCGCGCATGGGGCTGACGATGATCGATCTGTTTTGCGACAGCTTCGAGCGCGTGCCCCAACGCATCGTGCTCGACATTGACGATACCCCTGATGCCGTCCACGGCGGCCAGCAACTGGCACTGTTCAACGCCCATTACGACGAGTACTGCTTTCAGCCCATCCACATCTTCGACGCGGCGACCGCCAAGCCGGTGCTGTCGCTGCTGCGTCCGGGCAAGCGGCCATCTGGTGACGAGGCGGCGCGGGTCTTGCGCCACGTCATCGACCGCATCCGGCGCCATTGGCCCCGGGTCGAGATCGCGGTGCGTGGCGACGGCCATTACGGCACGCCCGAGGTCATCGACCTGCTGGAGGATCAGGGCCACGGCTACATTCTCGGGCTTCCCGGCAACGCCCGGCTGAGCGAGATCGGCCAGCCGTGGTGCGAGGACGCGGCGCGGCGCCGGGTGCAATCAGGCAAGGACAAGGTGCGCCGTTTCTCCAGACCGGCTACCAGGCCAAAAGCTGGTCACGCGAGCGCAAGGGCGTTGCCCGCGTCGAGGCCACCGCAAGGGGGACGGATGTCCGCTTCGTCGTCACCAACCTGCCGGGCCGCGCCAAATTGCTCGACGAGAGGGTCTATTGCGCCCGTGGCCGGATGGAAAACATGATCAAGGAGCACAAGCTCTACACCAAATCCGACCGCACCTCGTGTCACCGATGGGAAGCCAACCAGTTCCGGCTGTTCCTGCACACCGCCGCCTATTGGCTGCTGCATCAGTTGCGCCGGACCGCGCCCCGCCGCTCGCCGTGGCGCACCGCAACGTTCGAGACGCTACGACGGGCATTCCTCAAGATCGCCGTGCGCATCGAGGAGCTCAACACCCGCATCAAGATCGCCCTGCCCTCGGCCTACCCATATCGCAACGCTCTGATCGCGATGGCCGCCTCCATCGCCGCACAAGGCCCCTGATCCTAGCGGCGCGTGCCGCCGGATGAACCTCGAACGTCAATCTCCAACCCGTAACGAAAACCCGCCCCGAAAGCCGCTGTCAACCCGGCCGATACCCCTCGCCTCGCTCAAATCGGCCGCCAAGCGTGAATAATGCGGGTTAGGAACCTTTCCCCACCGCTTTGGCCCAACGTTCGAGCGCGATCGGTTCAACGAGATTTCGTCTGAACACGGTTGTCGATTGTAGGGAAGCGATACGCCAGCCCTCGTCGGTTCGGACCATCGTGACTCCCTGGTCGCCGACGCGGTGCGGTCCTTCAAACGGCAGTGGTCCTTCTTGATCCTCGATCCGGCCTTCAGCAGTGTAATAGATGCTGTGATACGACCGGCACTCTGCGTGGTTCTCATCGATCACGTTTACCACCGTATTGGAAAATATGTGGCGAATCGTACCCGTGCCCAATGCCGGATAAAGGGCTTCGAGGATAGCATCTCGTCCGTTAAGCGTCAGGCCATCTACCGACCACTTCGCATTGGTCGTGTATAGATTCGCCGCCTGCTCATAATGCCGCTGGTCCACATACTGCAGGTTTTGGAGTAAGACCCGCTGGCATTCCCACTCAATGGCGCGTTCTTGCTTTCGATCCATGGCGTTTCTCCGGCCGCTCTGAGATTTTAACCGGGATTCCCTATATGGAACACTCCCAGACCGTTGAGTGTGTCTCGAAACCGCTCGACGTGCAATTCGCCGTCGAATGACGGCCATCTTCACGCCGATCCGGATGATTGAGGCCAATTGCTTGTTGATCTGGAGTGCGCCCCTGAGGGTGGACAGGTTGCACGTTTGGAATCGACCAGGACCGCTGGGCTTTCAGAGGATGGAAGCCATGGCCAAGCACCGAACCTACTCTTTACCTTGTTCGACCGAACCGTTTACTCCCCCCCTGACGTCTAGCGCATCCTGACGCGCCGGTGCCTTAGCTTTCTACTTTTTCTACCACGCCGCCCGCCCGTCACGTCAAGTCGACGACCCCTTCCGGCACCCGAAATTCGGGCCGCGACCGACCGCATCGACGCTCTTCGTCGAGGCCCCTCTTCGCGTGCCTGCGCGCCGCGATGAGTCCGAGCCTGGCCGTGAGGTGGGCGGCGGATGGATGTCCGGGAGGGCATTCCCGCCGTTCGCAACCACGGACACGAAGGAGACGGCACGATGCATACGGTCAAGGCGTTTCGCGGCAATGCACGCACATTCCTCACTCACATGTTCGGCCGCGGTCTCGATGACGACCGTTACGTGATCGAGCGGTTCCGGTCGAAGGCCGACGGCGAGATCCATCCCCGCCGCCGCAACGTGGCCTCGAAGAAGAGCCGGGGCAAGACTTCCCGCGAGATCGTCTCCCTGAGCACCGTCCAACGGATGAGGCCCGAGCGCGACGAGATCATCGTCTGCACCGGCATCGCCATCACCGGTGGAATTCAATATTGGGGCGATCGCGCGATGGGCTTGCTGGTGAACGCCAAGTATCGCTGAGGTGCGATCCACGCAGACGTCCGGCCGCGCCTCAACGGACGGACGCTCTTCGTCAAGATCGCAACCGTGCAAGGAAGGTACATGCCCTACAAATATACCGGAAAAGAACGCGCATGCGCCCGGCGGCGCTATGAACGCATTACCGCCCAGCGGACCGCCCGCGGTATGTGTCCGAGGTGCGGGGTAGCGAAGCCAGTGCCCGATCGCACCTTGTGCCGTCCCTGCGGCGAAAAGCGACGCAAAGCGGAGCGTGCACGCCATGCGAAGACCAAGGCTGCTGGCATACTATATGGCGGCAGAGACGCTGAACGATGCCGCAGGAGTGCACGCGACAGGAGCAAGCAGCGCGATCGGGCACGGAGGGACGCTGGTCTATGTACGCGCTGCGGTACAAATCCACCCCTTGAAGGCGGCATGGTGTGCGAACCCTGTCAGGAGCTCAAGCGTGAAAGCGAGCGGGAACACTATGCGAGGCGTCGTGCTGCCGGCGGTTGTGGCAAATGTGGTGCGCCGGCTCTCGATGGCAGCGCGCGCTGCGAATGCTGCGCCAGGAGTGCGGCCAAACACTCAAGAAAAAAGGCGAAGAATGCAAGGAACCGCCAGCTCTACGCCCAACGGCGAGCACGAAGGCTTTGTTCAGACTGCGGCGCACCATCCCAGGGCGCGGCACGATGTCCGCCGTGCGCCCGCCGATCCTGGGCGCGTTCGGGGGAGTATCGCGGTCTGCCGATCCTGCCACCGCAATTCACGGTCATCGAGATTGGCACCGGAGCAGATCATGGCACATGGGAAAACTTGGCTGAGGTGGCGGCTTGCCTGGCCTTCGCCCGGCTCTCCCCCGGCGAGGTCGAGATCCTGACCGATATGTAGAGCACCGCCTTGTATCCGGCACGGGGCGTCCGAAAGCTCGTTGCCGCTGACTACGCGCGCCTCCGTGAATTTGCGCCTTTACGCCTTCTACGGCCAACCGGCACAAACAGTCCAAGTCGCCGAATGGGGTGAATCGCCGCGGCATTTGCTGCCCGACCTCAAATCGCGCTCAGAACAACCGTGGCAACGCTTCCCACCGCGCCATGCCATCGAACGTTGCGGCCGGGCTAGACCAACGTGCACGAGAGTTTGAGGAAAGCAAAGAGAAGGGCGGCGCGCCCGAAAGTGGAAAGAGAGTTTCTGCCGAGTGGCGTTCAAACCCCATCGACAGGAGAACCGAGATGTTCAATGCCATCCCCGCAATCGATACCTTCACCACCCAGTCCGATTCCGACAGCACACGAGATGCCGATCCGGGTTTCGCCGCACCGCTTCCCGACGCCGGTGCACTGCTGGCCGCGGTCGGATTGCCGGCCCACGCAATCCGCGAGGTTCTTGCCTCCCGTACCCGCTCCGGCGCGGACGGCTGAATAGAGAAAGAGAAGGGCTTTTTGAGAGTGAACGGAGAACGGATCGAGAGAGACCGGTTCCCGTTCGCTAACCCGATGTCATAACCCGGATCATAGGAGATTGATCATGTTCGGACTGAATAACGCACAGTTGATCGGACGCCTCGGCGCCGATGCCACCATCAGCCGTCTCACCAACGGCGGCCGCGTCGCCAATGTCTCGATCGCGACCGACGAGAGTTTCCTCGACAAAAACTCGGGCGACAAGATGGACCGCACCGAGTGGCATCGCATCGTCACCTTCCAGGACGGCCTGGTGGAGATGATGGAGAAGCACGCGAAGAAGGGCCGCCTGGTCTACGTCTCGGGCAAGCTGCAGACCCGCAAGTGGCGCAAGGACGGCGAGGACAGCGACCGGTTCTCGACCGAGATCCTGCTGGTCCCCGGCGGCCGAGTTCAATTCCTCGACAAGCCGAACGGCAATGCTGTTCCCGTTGCCGAGACCGCCGGGTCGGTGGATGATAGCGAGATCCCCTTCTAGGAGGGATTCCTTCCCCCGCACACCTCAAGGCCGGTTCCCGCCAAATTGGCGTGGGATCGGCCTTTTTTAATGTAGCCTTCTTCGAGTCCAGGAAAAACCTCCATAACGGGAGCGCTGGGCGAGCGTATTACAACCGCCCTTCACTCCGCTATTCGGAACGCGGCATTCCTTCAACCGTGATCGTTCCAGAACATTCCAACTTCAACGGTGACCTCACTGCCTTTGAAAATGAGACCCCCGTGGATCGAATCGCACCCCTTATTGCAACCACTAAGGCCGTGGCAACGGTGGAAGAGAGGTATCGAAGTGAGAGAATAATTAGCCCGTTATGATGCCTCATTGTCCCACACGTTCTCACTGCGACAACCCCTCCGGGGTCCTCCACTGCGCTCACGCTCCGTTACGGCGATAGCGCGTAATGCCACGCCGCTGCGCGGCTAGCGCCGGGCGAATACGCGACCGTGGCTCGCTCGCTCCGCTCCCTGCGCCCGCACCACTCGCCCATCCCCCCAGCGCAGGCATTCCGGCAATCGTGGCTCCGCTGCGAGCGCGTGAAACAAAGAGTCATCACGACGGGGCATCCCGCCTCGGAGGATATCGACATTACAGTGGAGAGAATCATGCAGAACTTTATCAGCACAGAAACGTCGTCACAGACCGCAATGGCTTGCGAGCAGGCCGCCCTGTTCGGAGCCACTCCTGGTCCCGACGAGTTCGACAACCGGGAGATCTGGAACGAGGAAGAGGCGCTTGCCGGGATCGAGGAAGCGATCCACATTCTAGCCGCTGCCGTCGCACCGGACGGCACGCAGCTTGCCGATGAACGCGAGAGCCTGCTCTGGGGTTTCGTCAATGCGCTGCACGCCCAGGTCCAGCGCCTCGACCGCGGCATCGACAAGATCGCGCCCGAGATGAAAGACCTCGGCCAGGAACAGGACGGCTCCGAGATCAAGTCGCTGGAACTGGAACTCGTCACCGACCGGGTCCAGAACCTCGGCGACCGGCGCGACGCATTCGAGACCATGCGGAACCTCGCCGGCGAGGGATACCGTACCGAGACCGGCGATACCTGGCGTCCGCGTAACGGATCGCACAGCAGCCAGACCGGCAACTCACCTCAGCCGCCATCGACGCCCGCGACTACCTGCGAGCACGAAAGGACCGCGAGACCTCCGCGCATCTGCCCGAGGGCACCCTGGTCGCCTTCACCGGCGGCAAGGACTTCGACGACGTCAGCGCCATCTGGCACTCCCTCGACAGCATCAAGATCAAGTACGGCGATATGGTCCTGCTGCACGGCGGCGGAACCGGCGCGGAGAAGATCGCGGCAAGCTGGGCCGAGAAGAACGGCGTTCACCAGGTCGTCTGCAAACCCGACTGGAGTCGCGACGGCAAGGCCGCGCCCTTCCGCCGTAACGATGTCCTGCTGAACTTCCTGCCGAAGGGGCTCGTCGCTTTCCCTGGCTCCGGCATCACTAACAACATGGTCGACAAAGCACGCAAGATCGGAATTCCCGTCCTGCTCGCCGCCGCGTAGCGGCACCTTTCAGGGCCGGTCCCCGCCACCACTCAGCGCGGGACCGGCCCCCTTTTGTGTCGGTTGGTTAGAGCAACGGCCCATGGCGGGGCGCTTCGCGCCACCGCCAGATGTGCAAGCTAACACCCGTCGACGGCTCCTCGTTCTCCGAACATCCATGGCACGGTGCTTCGTACCATCGCCATATGCGGGCACTGACGTGCCACGCCATCATCCCCCCCCTGCAACTTCCTTGTTCGTATCCGCAACCCAACGACGGCTCTCCATACTTGGAAGGCCACATCGTCGTTTTGCAAGAGAAGGTACGCATTCGTTCAGCTCAGAACGGCTCACTGCCTTCTTCGGTTGATCCACGTTTGCCGGTCCCAGAAGCGACCTTGTTCAGGAATGTTCGCAAGCTACGCTCACCGATATCAATCCCGCGTACGTTCAACACTTCAACCCAGGCCCAATCCGTCATTTGTACAAATCTTATTCTTCTATTGTTCGTGACTTGTTCTTTGCGTTCACAATCTATATCCTCTCACAGAAGGTTATATAGCGAAATAAGCAATGCCACCTCTGCCGTAAACTGGCGTGGGGCGATTGGATAATCCTGGAGGCTATCGCTTCTGGGCTGGCTGTGAACGCGATATTGGCATGAGGGTTAAGGAAAGAGGTTAGAGAGTTGAAACCGGCGGCGGGAACTATCGGGATACGGTCGATATGGTAGCGACGCTGGCCCAAATGGCCTCGGCAGCCTATTACCTTGAGAGCCAGCGCTCCTTCCGTCACCCCAACGAGTACTACACGGCGGGCGAGGAACCGGATGGCGTGTGGTGGAACCCCTGCGGCCTGTTCGGGCTTGCCGACGGCGGCAGGGTCGATGGCGGAGACTTCCACCGGCTGTATCATGGCTTCGCCCCCGACGGTGGAGAGCGGCTGACGCGCAATGCCGGAAGCGAGAAGCGCTCGCCCGGTCTCGACATGACGTTCAGCGCCGACAAGAGCGTCTCCGCCTTGTGGGCTATTGCCGATGCTGAGCTGCGTTCGCAGATCGAGCGCGCGCACAATGACGCAGCCCGTACCGCATTGGCAGAGACGGTGTTGTGGTATTGCGCCTGGACGCGGCTTCAGGAACGAGACGGAACCAGGGTCGTGGCGGCTGACATCATGGGGGCGATTTTCCAGCATGGCACGAGCCGCGAGAACGACCCGCAGCTTCATACCCATTGCACGATCTTCAATGCCGCGCGAACGCACCGGGACGGCAAGTACCGGGCGCTGCACCAGCACCCGGTCTATGCCTGGATGAAGGCGGCGGGGGCGGTCTACCGCAATGCCTTGGCGTGGAACCTGCGGGACCGGCTTGGCATACGCATGGAGCAGTACGGCAAGGACAATGAGTTCACCCGTATCACGGGCTTTGCCCCATCCGCTGGAGGCGCCGGCCAAGAACCGGCGGCGTTGATCGCGCACTGGTCGAAGCGCCGGGGTCAGATTATTGAAGCGGCCCTGGAGATGGGTTTTACGGTCGAGGGCAACGCACCGCGGGCAGCAGCAGCGAACAAGATCACGCGGGCCGGCAAGTCGCCCGACAACGACCCGGAGATTCGGCACGCGCGTTGGCGTTGCGAGGCGGAGGGATATGTCGAACGCGAAGGACTGATCGCCTCGCTTCTGGGCAAGGCGGAGGAGATTACCCAAGAGCAGATCCGGGCGCTGACGTCGGTGCTGGAAGACCTGCCGGAGCGCCTTACGCGGGAGGAGGCGGTCTTCCGCCTGCCCGATATCGTCGAGCGGGTGGGCAATGCCACCGCCGGGTTATTGAACCATGAGGCGGTGGGGACAAGCATAGAACGTGTGCTTATGAGCCCGGAGGTGGTGCGCCTGACCCGCCCGCTCAGGTCGGCTGAGGGCCGGGCCGATATGGCGCACACGAGACTATATTCGACCCGACAGACCCTACAGATGGAGCAAGAAGTCAGGGATATGGCGGCAGGCATGGCCGCCGATACGGGTCACTCTTTGCCCGCCCAGACCATCGAGGCAAAGGTGGCGGGTCTACTGAAGGCGGGTTATCCGTTGAGCGAAGAACAGATCGCGGCAATCCGGTCGGTCACCTCATCCGGTGGCCGGGTCGCCATCATCGAAGGAGCGGACGGTTCTGGCAAGACCACAACGCTGCGGCCTATCGCCGATCTCTACCGTGAACATGGGAGCGACATCATCGCCACCGCCGTGGCCTGGCGCACGGCAGTGGCGCTCGGCAACGATGTCGATGCGCGGCCGTTCTGCGTCGACAAGCTGCTGCGTCTTGCCGCGCGGGGCGGTATCGAGATTAACAAGGATACCACCATCATCGTCGACGAAGCGGGCATGCTGTCGACCCGCCAGGCGCATCACATTCTCCAACTCTCCGAGCGCCATGGGGCGAAGATCGTCTTCGCAGGCGACACCCAACAACAACAACCAGTGGAGGCGGGACCGGGGCTGAGGTTGATCCGTGATGCGGTTGGCAGTGTCCGGGTGGACCGCATCCGGCGCCAGAAGGCGGACCTGGAGGATATCCTGACCCATGTCCAGGGCGAGACACCCGAGACGGCACGGCTGCTGGCGAATTCGATGGCAGAGGAGAGGCGTACCCGCATTCTTACCTACTACGAGAACATGAAGGGAAGACTTGAATTTACGCCGTGGCAGGTCTCTGCCTCCGAGGCGCTGCGCGACGGCGATGCGGCATCGGCCATTGCAGCGCTCCACCTGCGTGGGCGGTTCCATATCGGGTACGACGAAGAAAAGACATTGACCGGTCTGGTCGACGATTGGGACCGCTCCCAGCGGGCGAACCCCGGCAAATCCAGTGTGGTGCTGGCGCGCACGCGGGCTGAAGCACGGGCGTTGTCGCACCTGATGCGCGAGCGCCGGTTCGTCGCGCTCCCGGATCGAGAACAGACCGATACGGATCGGACCCATTCGGATCGGGCCGATGCGGACCGAGTGACGGTGATGGTAAGCCGGGGTACGGAAGACGACCGGACGGCCTCGCCGCTGGAGATCGCGCGCGGCGACCGGTTACGCATCGGCGCAACCCACTGGGGGAAGCAGTTGTTCAACGGCACCGTGGTCACGGTAGAGGACTTCAAGGTTGAAAAAGCTGAGGCCGGTACGGCACCGAGTGTCCTGATATCGGCGCGCACCGAGGATGGCCGTGAGGTCAGATTCCACCACGACGAAATCCGCGACTGGTACGGCAATATCCGTCTCGACCACGGCTATGCAATGACCATCACCTCGGCCCAGGGATTGACCGTGGACCGGACATTCCTGCTGGCCGATGCGAGGCCCTCGCGCGAGACGATCTATCCCGCCGGGACACGCCATCGCGAAAGACTCGACATCTACGTCAACCGGGCGCCGCTCGCCCTCGACATCGCCGACAGGAGGGCCGACAACGACCAGGAATTGGCGGTGACGGATACCGAGATCCGGGCGTATCTGGCCGAACGCTGGTCGCGCTCGCAGCCTAAGGAAGCAGCACTCGACTACATGGCGGATGGTGTGTGGGAAGAGCGTCGGGAGGGTGTAGCGGAGGACAGGGTTCGATCCCCTGACGAAGCCCGGGGCGAGGCGGGGGATATCCGTGCAGCCGCGAACGACAACGCGCTGGTTCGCATTGCGCGGGATGTCCGGCGCACCGCCTTCGGCTGGCGTCACGCCCGGACTGTTGCTGCCTTTGCCAATGACCGCAGGCAGGTTCTGACTGCGTACGACGATCTTCGGGAACGGACCCGCTCGCAAGGCGATGCCGTGGCACTCGGCGGGGCTTTCCAGGAAACCCTCACCCGCCATGCGGCGTTATTGAAGCAGGTCGAGATCTTCCGCGCCCGGCAGGATGACTTTGGCTCGCTGTTGTCCCAATGCGGCGGCATCGCCCGCAAGGACCTCGACGAGTTCCAGGACCTCCATGCCCGGGCGCGACGCCATCGGCGCGCGGCCACAATGCGGCACGTGCATCGGATCAAGCGCGAGGCGGAACAAGAGGCACAACACCCGAAACCCGAATTGCGGCAGGGGGAGTTGGTGCTGGAAGGTGGCCGCACCGAAAAGCCCAGGCGGGCCGATACGGTGACGCGGGACGCGACCCGGGCGCCGTCTACCGATCGTGGCGCAGCGGAGTCTCGGATCATCGACACCATCCCGCCGGTCGAAGCCGAGGATTACCCCTGGGCACTTGCCGTGGCCGCACAGGAGGATTTGCCGCCGCCAGACCAGGATCCTCCCAGACCGGACACGAAGCCCGCCGATACTGCCATTACGACGCCCAATACGGCGGCACCCCTCACCGATCGTGAATCCGCGAAACCAGACTGGAATGCACATTACGAAGCATTGCAGCGGGACTGGAACCAGCTCATCGAGCGCACCCGGCAGACCGGGAGCCGCTATTCTACGCCCAAGGGTACGCCGACATCATCCCGCGCATCGAGGCGTTGGCGGAGAACGTGGATATCCCGGCCGAGACACGGGCGCCCATGATCGAGGCGCTCGAAAATCACCAACGGGATCTCACTGCGCGCCGGTACGTTGAGTACTACATTGCAGCCACCGAACGGCACATGGACACGCATGCTTCCCTCCAGCGCGTCGCCGATGGTCTCGGCGTTCGGATCGTTCAGGTATCGGATCACATGGGGTGGAGACAGGAAGCGGACCGCCTGATGGAGACAGCCGAGACCATCCTTGGCGACGGCGATACGTATGGCGCCCATCTCGACAATATGGAAACCGGTCACGCGCACGTGGAACGGGAGCTGTCACGGCTGCGCCGCGTCATCCGGGAGGATGGGGAATATGCCGCCGTAGGCAGCAAACCGGAACCGCGCAGCGAAGCCGCGGATACACGGGGGGAAGTCGAACACCCGGGGCCTGCAACGCCGGACTGGATGCCCGCCTACGAAGCTTTGCGGCGGGACTGGAACAGCCTCGTCGAAGACGCCCGGCAAGCCAGAGTCCCATTGTTCTACGCCAAGGGCTACATGGACATCGTCGTGCGCGTTCAAACGATTGCGGAGACCCCGGATATCCCGGCCAAATCACGGGCGCCCTTGATCCAGGTGCTTGACAACCACCAGCACTATCTCTCGACCCGCAAACAGATCCTGGAGTATCCAGGCGAAGCGCAACGGCACATGGATGCCCGCGCCCCTCTCCACGACGTTGCGGCGGATCAGGAAACCGAGCTAACCGGGATTAAGGCCTACCCGGAGTGGCGGCAGGAGGCAGAGCGCCTCATGGCGGCGGGCGAGGCCATACTCTCCGGTAAGGAAACCTATAGCGCCCATCTTGACAGGCTCGTCACGGCCAAGACTCACATGACAAGGGCGCTCTCTGCGCTTCGCGAGGTGATCCGGGTTGATGACAATGAACTGGCCGAACGGGAGGCGCGCGAGCTGCGGCGCCTGCAAAACCGCCACTGGGTCGGTCCCCGGTTCGCATCGGATGACGGCACCGCGCCGGACCGGGCGAGAGCCATATCTCCCGGCGCCGAGCCTGCGGGGGTGTCGTTCTCCCGCCTCGGACGCGCCATCGGCTATCTCGTCGGCGGGCAGGACTACCACGATCAGAGGCGGACCGAGACCTTCGCGCAGGAGGCCCTGGAGCGCTCGCAGGTACTGAAACGGGACTGGAACCGCCAGGTGGATCGCGCCGCGGAAGAGGGCGTCCATGTCATCTACACGGATGGCTTCAACCGTCTACACGAGGAGCTCGACAGCTTCTCCCAGAACATGCTCCTGGATCGCGGCGTTGAATCGGAGATAAGCGCCGTGCTCAAGCAGCTCGGCAAGGCAGTGTCAAATCGGAAGTATTTCGACAACTGGCCCAAGCTCATGGCGGGTCAGATGGACCGCCGCGAGACGTTGGTGGCCGCAGCGGCCGAGCGGGGCGTGGCAGTTCCCGATCATGAGGACTATGACACATGGCGGAATGTGACCGACTTTGCGGTGGGCCGCTGCGAGGGACTCTTGGACAATCCGGAGAGATACGGCATCCATCTCGATTACATCGCGAACACGCAAGAAAGCCTCGACTCAGCGCTCGCGCGGGTCCGTGGCATGCTTGATGGCGACGACCGGCACTTAGCTGTGACCCTGGCAGGGCAACGCGAGGGCGAGGACATCCGGATGCGCGAGGAACGCATCGCCCGTTTGCTCGACGATCCGGAGAAGCTCCGGGAGTTGCGGCAACAGCGCGCCGAGCGCAAGGCTGAAAGCCAGCAGCAAAAGGGGAGATATCAGAGCCTCGGCATGCGCATGTAGCACGGTGTCGGCCGGCGATGCTGGCGCAAGGACGGCCTGCATACCTTCACACCAGGCACCCTTCAGTGATCCGCTAGAAGGTCCGGACCACCCCGACTTCGACCAGGTTGCGCTTGTAGTCGTAAAGGCTGATATTGCTGCTCCGGCGTTCATGCTTGAATGTGAGCTCGGGCATGAACCCGAACAGCTCGATATGGCGGTTAGATATCTTCACCCGCCCGGCCAGTGTCTGGTCCTGCCGCGCCTCGGGGCCGAAGGCGGCGATCGGACTATCGTAACGCCGCAACCTGTAGGTTGATCCCACGGTCGCCACGAAGCCCCTGGGAAGCTCCCGCGTGGCTGAAACCCCAACGATGAACTCGCGCCACGAATAGGCCTCGCGTTCCACGGCCTCGCGGCGAAATACACCATCGGCCCGCAGCAACGTGGCGCGCCCGAGTGCGTGGGCTAGACCCACTTGGGCGCTGTACATGTTACCCTCGCCAAGGAAGGTCTCGTAGGAGATCCGCTCGCCTCCGACCGCTGCGCTCAGCCGCCAGGCCGGCGCCGCTTGCCAGTTGCCCGAAAGCTCGACGCCGGCAGCCCGGCTGTAGATCTCACCGCCGAGGCGCCGTGCGCGCGCCGTCAGTTCCGGGCGCAGGTCGAACTTCTCGAAGAGAAACCGCGGTCCCGCCCGCAGGGTCAGGGCCCGGTCGTTGAACTTGCTCTTCTCGTAGGTTCGCGTAGACAAGCTGGCGCCGGTGCGGAACCTCAGATCCGGTGAGATGCGCGCCTCGTATCCCCCCGAGATACGGGCGTTCAGGCCCAGCCCGCTGGTTTGCCGCGCGTCTTCCGAGAGTTGGGCCGGCAGGCCGAACAGGTTGACCTCCCGTGAACTTGTCGCGGCGTTGATGTTGCTGTCGGGGGCGAGTGCGACTACTGCGCTGACCGACCAGGTCTTGCGGCGGCGGATCGTATCGAGAAATGCCAGCGTCCGGGCGCGCACGACAGGCGGCAAATCCTCGGCGCCGAGCGCCTGGCGGAAATGATATGCAGCGCTTCTGTCCTCACCGGCCCGGAAGTAAGCGAGCGCGAGATCGAGCCGCACCCGCGGCAGGGTCGGATCACGGATCAGCATGGCACGGAACCGGGCGATAGCCGTTTGCCAATCCTCCTGCGCCATCGCGATCGAGCCGTAGAGGAAATCCAAATCGTCTATATTCCCCTCTCCCGGCTTGACGCCCTTGAGCAGAAATTCCGCGTCCTCCAGTTCACCTTTAGCCAGCGCCGCCCTGGCGGCCTCGATCAAGGTTTCGGCGGACAGTTTAGAACGCGGTGTCTCTTGCGCCACCGCCAGTGCGGGCATGACTATGGCCGTCAGCATCAGTGCCAGCAGTATTCGGGCCAGTGTATTCCAATAGCGGATCATGAGTGCCTTCGTTGGATTAAGGGGCTGACAGGCGGAAATCGGTCTCGATGAAGACAGGCGTATGCATTGGCTTAAGGCAGGTTGGTTGGGCAGACGCGCAATTGCGATTTCATATTATTGCAAATCTCGAGTGACGGTAATGCGAGCATTTTTCAGAGAAGGTGTGAAGGCCGTAGTGGTACTTGGCTAAGGTCACATCTCCTTGCACATGGATCAGAAGCCCGCATTCCGACTGTATACCCTTGGCCCCTCTGGAGTGCGTAAGGTGTGATATGCGCTGATCGGTATGGAAGGACCTTGGCCCATCATCGAACACGGGGTGACGAAATGGAATTCGGACAAAAAAAGGCGCCCGACCCATTGTGGATCGGGCGCCTGAATGTTGTCAGGACTTCAGGTGGTCAAGTCCTAATTATTCGTCCTTTTACCACCAAAGGTGCCGCGAAATGCACCGTCTTCCGCATCTTCCGACGTAAAGTCGAAGATACCACCGGCTTCAGCCGCTTGTTTTCCGTAAAACCCGCCGCTGAACGAGCCTGTGAACTTGGCGTCCTCGGTTAAGCGGTGGGCGTTTTCACCTACCTTTGCCGTGGTCCCGGAGAACTTGTTCGTGTCAACGGTACCTTCAAGCGTGGCCAAGCCGGTCAGGTCCACATTAATCGTGGCCTTGGAGAGGTTCGCCACAAAACCCGCAGCTCCGTGCACCAGCGAAATGTCCCCGTCGCCGTCCTCATCGGCAGCCTGTACGGCAGCGGCCCAGTTGCCACTGTAAATGGCCTCGCCGTTGTTCGGCATATCGGTGCCGGACAACCCATCGCCTATGCTCTGGACAAAGCCAATGCCGAGACCGGTGAGTTCCTGGTCACCGGTCTTCGCAGGTGCCCCGAGCGCCGCCCACACACCGAAGTGGATGTGCTGGTAGTCCGCCGCATCGGGGATCTTGGCTGTCACCTCCATCTGCGTAAGGACACTATCCACCGTGCGACCGTCGACCGTGATATCCACCTGCTCATAGGTGACGGTTGTGACGGCTCCAGTCACAGTCGTCGAACCAAGGATCACGTGGCCAGTCATGTCGTCATCGACGTTCTCGGGAGTGCCGTTATCACTCACGAACGAGAACACATCCTCGCCCTTGGCCGCAGCAAGCACCAAGTCATCGCTAGCAAGGCCGTCGTTTTCGCCAGCGAGGTAGTACGACCCGACAGACTTCAGGGTGTAGATGAAGTCGTCGGTGGCCGTAATTCTGCCATCGCTACCCAGGGTACCCGTCACAGCGTCATCACTGCTAGTCGCATAGACCTTCACCGATTTCGAGCCGGCATATTGGGTAACGATCATCAGGCGGGCCATGTCGTCAGGCGAATCAACCACCTTGCCAATGTCGAACGTGCGAGCCTGTACGGCTTGGACGTGTGCTTGGGTCTGATCGCCATTAGCGGCGTTGTTATCGGTGTCCTGGTTGAACGGAACCCCTGTAACCATGCCGACCATCTCGGCCTCGGGGTTCATGTCCTTGATCAGCCCGGTCACTACCGTATCACCGTCTTCGGTCACCTCGGTGGACCCGGCCGTGGCATCGAGATCCGTGCCGCCAACGGTCTTGACCGTGCCGACGATCATGAGCTCTGCCATGGCTGCAGTCTGAGCCTCACCAGCTTTCTCTGCGGCCGTCATTGCGTACATCACTGCGTTCGCACTGGCTTCTTCGGCCATGATCCGGGCTTCAACTGCCGCCGTTACAACTTCTGCTTCCGCAGCAGCTTCGGAGGCCGCCTTGGCATGCGTGTAAGCCGCCATCGCCTTGCCGGCGGCGGTCTGGGCTTCATCCGCGAGTCCGGCCGCCGTTGCGCCGGTCTGCGTGGTCGCGAGATTCACCACCGCAGCCATGGCTGCCTCGGCCGCAGTCGCCGCTTCGCCTGACGCCGTCATTGCGGCGGTTGCTGCTGCCGCTGCATCTGCCTGAGCCATCTCAAGCTCAGTCAGCACCGGATCTGGTGCTGGCGTTTCTGGATCTCCTCCTGGTGCTGCCGGAGGCGGTGCCGCCGACAACGTCTCGTCGTCATCGCTACTGGAACTGCACGCGCCCACAACAAGCATGAGCGCAACAGCTGCAGCTGTCGTCAAAAATTTATTCTTGTGGTACTTCATTCTAATGATAAAGATCGACAAGAGATGACAGAGGCCGCCATGGGATGCCAATTGTAGCTAATTCCCTAACTTTTATCGGGAAACACAAATCCTGCCTGACGCCATAGGACGTCAGGGGACATCTCCGGTTTGAATTTTGGTGTTATATTCAGTGTTGACTAGTTTTGTGCTCGCATTATCATCGGGGGATGACAAATTCCTCCGGTAAGCGGGTCGCGCTGAACAAGCTGTCCCTGACCAGCCGCGCTATCGAGGCGATGAAACCAAGGGAAAGACCCTGGGTTGCCTGGGATGACAAACTGACTGGGTTTGGCGTTCGGGTGCAGCCCTCCGGCGTCAAGTCCTTCTTCGTCAACTACCGCACCGGCGAGGGCGGCAGAAAGGCGCTCAATAGGAATGTCGTCATTGGCCGTTTTGGCAGGATGTCGCCCGAGCAGGCGCGGCGCCTGGCTCAGCAGGTACTGGGCAAGGTCGCCGGCGGTGGCGATCCGGCGCTCGAACGCAGCGAGGCCCGCGCCATACCCCTGCTCAAGCAGGCCTTCGAGGACTATATGGCGTCCAACCCCAAGCGGTCGGCGAATACCGATACCAAGTACCGTGGAGATTTCGGCTCTCATCTTGGCGACTGGCAGTTGCGTTCGCTCGATGCCATTACCCGCCAGGATGTGGAAGCCCTGTTCAACCGCCTCACCGGCGATCTCGGCTGGTCGGCGGCCAACCGGGTGGTCTCCCTATTGCGCGCGATCTATCGCCGGCCCTGTGTCGATTTCGAGGGTTTGCGCAACCCGGTTGATCTGTGGCTTGCCGGCGGCGGCAGGTATCATCGCCCGAAGCGGCGCAAGATCTCCACCCCGACCGAGGTGCTGCCGTGCTGGAAGAAAGGCATCGAGGCGGCGGTCGGCATGGCCTCGGCCCGGGACGCATTGTGGTTCGGGCTCTATACGGGCATGCGCATCGAGGAGGTGCTGGCCCTGCGCTGGGAGCGGGTGGACATGGCGGCGCTTGTCTTCCGGGTCGAGGAGACCAAGACTGGCGAGCCTCTGGAACTGCCCGTCACCCGGCAACTGTCGGAGATCCTTGAACGCCGGTCGGTGGCGCGGGAAACGATGTCGGGCCAGCGGCGCGATTGGGTGTTCCCCTCGCCCGCCAGCGGTTCGGGCCGAATCCCGCATCTCAGTCATCTCTACCCGCCGATCAGCGAGGCCGGCGGCACCAAGTTCTGGTTTCACGGCATGCGCAACTGTTTCATCACGGTGGCCGAGCACGACCTGTTGCTGCCGCGGAGCCTGAGCAAGAGGCTGGTCAACCATGCCCGATCCAACGACGTCACCGAGGGATATGCCGCCGACTGGACCGCCGGGCAACTCCGCGAACCCGCGCAGCGCATCGCGGACAGGATAGAGTCTTTAATGTACGGGTGCGGGGGCGAGGCGGATGCTGTGCAATAGATCCTCGCACGGGGATCCGAACCGATCTGACATTTGCGCGATATCCTGCAAAGCAGGACACCCTCGCGTCCATTGCGATGACGGGCGCGCCATGATGGAAGCATGATGAAACCCTCTGCAAAGCGTGTTGCATTGAACAAGCTGGCCCTGACCAGCGACGCCATCGAGGCGCTGGAGCCCGCGGACAAACCCTGGATCGCCTGGGATGATCAACTCACAGGCTTTGGCGTCCGGGTGCATCCCTCCGGGACCAAATCCTACATCGTCAACTACCGCACCGGAGACGGCGGCAGAAAAGCCCCTAACAAGCGTGTCGTCCTGGGCCACCATGGCGAGCTATCGCCCGGCCGGGCGCGGCGTCTGGCGCAGCAGGTTGTGGACGAGGCCGCTGCCGCCCCGGCGGGCGGGCGCCCCGCGACGCCGGGCATGCCCGTGCTGGAGCAGGCCTTTGAGGCGTACATGGCAGGCAATCCCAACCGGGCCGAGCGCACCAACGAGATTGATCGTGGCAGGTTCAAGCGATGTCTCGGCGAATGGCAGACGCGTCCGCTCGATGCCATCACCCGCCGGGACGTGGAAGGCCGTTTCAACCGCATCACCGGGGATAGCGGCTGGTCGATGGCCAACCAGACGATATCGCTCCTGCGTTCGATCTATCGCCGATCCTGTGTCGATTTCGAGGGTTTGCGCAATCCGGTCGATCTGTGGCTTGCCGGCGGCGGCAGGTATCATCGCCCGAGACGGCGCAAGATCTCCGCCCCGGCCGAGGTGCTGCCGTGCTGGAAGAAGGGCATCGAGGCGGCGGTCGGCATGGCCTCGGCCCGGGACGCGTTGTGGTTCGGGCTCTATACCGGCATGCGCCTGAACGAAGTGCTACCCCTGCGCTGGGAGCGCGTTGACATGGCGAGGCTTGTCTTCCGGGTTGAGGAGACCAAGACGGGCGAGCCTCTGGAATTGCCCATCACCCGGCAACTGGCGGCCATCCTTGAACGCCGATGGGCGGCGCGCGAGACGCTGCAGGTCAGTCTTCGCGAATGGGTGTTTCCGTCCAGCCGGCCCGGCGCTCTGGGCCATGTCGCGACCCTGATGCCGTTCTATGCGCCGATCGGTAAGGCGGGTGGGGCCAGGTTCTGGTTTCACGCTCTGCGCAACTGCTTCATTACGGTGGCCGAGCGCGAGCTGATGCTGCCGCGGAGCCTGACCAAACGGCTGGTCAACCACGCCCGCTCCAGCGACATCACCGAAGGTTACGCCGCCGAGTGGACCGTCGGGCAACTCCGTGAACCTGCGCAGCGCATCGCGGACCGGATCGAGGCGTTGACGAACGCTAGCGGGGCCGATACGGCCTGAGCCCGCGCTTCAATTGCTCGCCTACCCGTGGGGCGGTCGGGTTCGGTCCAAATATATGTGTGTCCATATATGTCGGAATGGCGACACTCTCGGGAACCTGGCATCAGTATCGAGATCAGGGGATGATGAGCACCATTCCCGCAAAGATGAGATCCGGGTTGTCGCCGATCAGGAAGCGGTTAGCTTCCGCGATGCGTGGCCAGTAATTGCCGTTGGCGTAAAAAAACGCAGCGACGGTGGATAGGGAGTCACCCTCCTTAATGGTGTAAATTCCGTGCGCGTTGGTGAGGCGCGCGACATCCCTCTGTGCATCCTCCAGCGCGACGCGGATGCGCTCGATCTCGGTGAGCCGTGCATCATTGAGATGGTTGAGCGTCGCCTTCTCAGTGAGCAGCTTCTCGTAGCGCGTGTTGAGATCGGCCGCCATGGATTGCGCCCTCCCGAGTTCACCGGCAGTCGTGCTCGCCGTTCGCCGCAGGGCAAAGGTGGTGCCTTCGAGTTCATTGAGTCGAAGGATCAGGCGCCTACGCTCGTTTGCCATCGCCTCAAACTCGGCACGCAAATCGCTTCGCTTGCGTTCCATGGTATCGAAGTTCGCCAACAACTCTCGATTTTCCTGCTCGATGCGGCTCTTCTCACTGCGCTCGCGCGTGAGCTGCACACTTAACGCTGCCGCCCCATCGCGCTCCTTGGCCAGACTCTTCCGGACACGGGCCAGCTCATCTCGCGTGCCATCGCCTGCGGTCTCAAGCTCTACAGCTCGCGTCCGCAAATCGTCACGTTCCGCCACCAGTTGATCGACCCTTGAATGCGCCTTTCTCAGCTCAGCCGAGAGACGGGTGTTCTCTGCGCTGCTGATCGAGCGGGCGGACTGTAGCTCGGTGGCGAATCGATCGCGCTCCGCCATCAGTCGGTCCCGCTCGCTTGCGAGTTCTTCATGCGTGGCTCGCAGCGTTTGAAGCCTACCCTCGTTTTCCTGCTCGATGCGGCTCTTCTCGCTGCGCTCGCGCGTGAGCTGCACACTTAAGCCTGCTGCCTCATCTCGTTCCTTGGCCAGACTCTTCCGGACACGGGCCAGCTCATCTCGCGTGCCATCGCCAGCGTTCTCAAGCTCTACAGCTCGCGTCCGCAAATCGTCACCTTCCGCCACCAGTTGATCGACCCTTGAATGCGCCTTTCTCAGCTCAGCCGAGAGACGTGTGTTCTCTGCGCTGCCGATCGAGCGGGCGGACTGTAGCTCGGTGGCGAATCGATCGCGCTCCGCTATCAGTCGGTCCCGCTCGCTTGCGAGTTCTTCATGCGTGGCTCGCAGCGTTTGAAGCCTACCCTCGCGCTGTTTATCCGACGCACGGCGCTCCGCGAGTGCATTCTCCAGTTCGGCATACTTGGCAAAGAGCGCCTCCTCGGCCTCTACCGCGGCAGCGCGACCCGCTTGCTCCTGCACGAATTCGGCTTCAAGTTCTTGCATACGCTCCATGGCTATATCGTGTGTGCGCTGGACTTGTTCGAGCGCGTCCCCCGACGCCTTGAGCCGCACTTGCAGCTCTCCGCTCAGCGTTCGGGCTTGTTCCTCAATTGACCTCTTCTCGCGAGTGACTTCCACAAGGCGCCAGCCCATCACCAACACCGCCACTGCCAGCACAACTAGTCCAGCATTCTTCATGCCGGCTGTACCCATCGTACGCTCCTCAGCTTCTGCCCGACGTCGAATTACGGTGCAATCTTAGGGGATTAAGCACGGGATTTGAACCGCGTCGGTTTAGCGGAGACCTTTGTCTGTTATTCAGCGTGTGTATTTGGCGCCGATCGGCGTAACAACCTTTTGACATCGTCAGAGTCTGACGGGGCAAAGTTCGACGCCAGCTAACACTATACCGGCATGCGCAATTGTTTCATCACGATGGCCGAGCACGACCTGTTGCTGCCACGGAGCTTGCCCAGGTGGCTGGTCATACCCGCCTGGTCCAGCGAAATCACCGAAGGGTACGCCGCCGAGTCGGCCATGGGACAACTCCGTGAACCTGCGCGGCGAATCGAGGCGTTGATGAACGATAGCGAGTCGGCTACGGCCTGAGATAACGCCCCAATCGCTCGCATACCAGTGGGCGCTGGGTTCGGTCTATTTATCCCGCATTTCCCACGTGACTGATCCATCTGATGTGGTCTTGGGCTGATTCTGGTATAAGAATCAGCGGCTTATATCAGGTGGAGGTGGCTCGGATGCGGAACCTGGGGGGTGAATCGGATCGCAGCCCACTTCGGCCCTGTTTCGACCGAAGGCTGAAGCTGGAGTTCCACGGTTCGCGGGTCACATCCGACGCCGGCCTGCTCGCCTACCGCGAACTCGACGATGCCCTGGGCCTGACCCTACTGGCGAGTGATATCCTGGCTGACAGCAGGACCGGCAAGAACGGTTGGCACGGCGTCGTCGGTCTGCCTCGCCAATCCGTCTTTGGACGGCTCGCCGGATACGAGGATGTCAACGACGCCGACCGGCTCAGGCGCGATCACGCGATGCTGTGGGTCGTCGTCGGCAAGGCTGTCGAGCGCGGCGGCGCATCGACCAGCCAGATGGGCCGGTTCGAGACTGAGTTGCTGACAATCGACGACAACCTCGCTGCGCTCACCGCTCTTCCGGGAGTCTGGATCGACCGAGTGCATGCACGGAACCGGCTGAAGATCATCGTGCTCGACATGGACAGCTCCGTTAGCCCGACTTATGGCGAGCAGGAAGGCACGGCCTACAACGGCCATTTCGGCTGCACCTGCTATCATCCGCTGTTCGTGTTCAACCAGTTCGGCGATCTGGAGCGGTGCGCGCTTCGCCCCGGCAACGTGCACAGCGCCCACGAATGGCGCGACGTGCTCGAGCCAGTTGTCGCTCGTTATCGAGACAGGCTACTTCGGCGCTACTTCCGAGGAGATGCTGCGTTTGCATTGCCCGGGATTTACAAGTTCCTCGAAGCCGAAGGCTTCAGGTACGCGATCCGCCTGCCGGCTAATAGAGTGCTCCAGGACAGCATCGGCCATCTGCTCAAGCGCCCCGTCGGCAGCCCCTCTATCGCGCACGTGGCCAACGCCGACCGTCAGCAGCAAGCGGCTTGCCAATCCGGAACGATTTTGGCACGCTTTCCCGCGTGGATCGGTTCCAACATGGGGAATCCCAGCTAAGATGTAGCGTGCGCCCCTCGTGGAGAAGGAGAGCGGGCGATGTTGTTAGGGTATAGTCGAGACAGGAAACGATCTCATTTCTGGCGCCGCCTGTTTCGCTGGCTCGTGGTGCTGGCGCTGGGCTTCGCCGCTGGTCTGCTGGCCGAGCGGTACGGATCGATTTCGGCTGGACGAAGCGTAGCGGAATTTGAGGCGGAGGTGGCGGGGCTCTTCGACACCGTGGCCGAGCTGGAGATCACGAACGCCCAGCTGCAAGGCACCGTCGAGGCCGACGCCGTGAGGATTGCCGAGCTCGAACGCCGCCACGAGCGCGATGTTGCCCCGACCGAGGCAAGGGAACTGCTCGACGCCGTTCGCGACCGGCTCGCCGCGGGTGTCGAGCAATCCCGGCTCGCCTTCGTGATCGGCGCCGCGAGAAACGAGCGCAAGTGCGCGGAGACGCCTGCGACCCGGCGGTTCGTCGTACAGACACCCATCTACGACGGCCCCAACGACTCGGTGAGCTTCGCCGAGAACACGATCACGGTAACCGCCCTAGGCCGCTCGGCCACCGACGAGGCGGGCAATCCCGAGGCCTGGTTCGATCCCGTCCACCCGATCACGCTGAGTTTCACCGGGATCGGCGGCGAACGAACGGACGTCGAGGGTCTCCTGCCACTCCATCACGCGATGGTCCGGGCCGGCACCGAGTATCGATTCAGCGTCGTGTCCGGAGACCGCGCCTTCGTCGAGGTAACGGCGGAGGCCTGCGCCTACCCCTAAGTCCCCAGCCGAACCTTGCCGCCGACCTTGGCCTGGAGCCGGGCTCATGTGTCGCGGAGGGCGAGGGTGCGGTTGAAGACGGGCCGCTCGGCCGTCGAATTGGGGTCGCGACAGAAGTAGCCGAGCCGCTCTAACTGCACCGGCTCGCCGGTCCGCGCCTGCGATAGCGCCGGCTCCAGCCGGCAATCTTCGAGCACCGTCAGCGAATCCGGAATTATTCTCTTCGGGGCTGAACAGTTCCGCACCGGCGTCGATAACCAAGTCATGGGGAATTCCGGATATTTATGTGCAAAACGAAGGAAAAACAGTGCATGCGTGTGCAGCCTGACATCATGGGCGATGGGCGCGGGCCGCGGCCAGAGAGCGAGACAGTGCCAGTATTGGAGTGCAACGAGCGAAGGGAAACAAGGTCGTCTGCGCTGGCAGGTGGATGTTCCCGCGGAAACAGGCCGCGCGGTTAAGTGCGTTGGACACCTCGCTCGCGATTAGCCACTGAGGGTTAGAGGGCGCTTGCGGAATTGCTCCACGCCTTTCCGGCTGCTTCCGACGCCCCCAGGGAGCGCTGGGTGCGAGTCGGGCCAAAACCGAATATCGGTCACCTTCATCGATGACAATTTATAATATGTGGTAATACCCGGCACCGTGGATGGATGAATCACTCGCAAAAGGACGGGCGTCTGGATGACGGGTGCCGGAGCATTGCCACTGCGCTGGTATCTCAAGCAAACGGTTGCATTTCGTGGGGCACCTCCTTTTTACGAATTTATGTGTTGACGAAGAATCGATGTAGGGTTATTTGGCTAGTTGTGCGCCTAAACAAAAAAAGTCAGCATCCCTTGATTATCTGCAATATTATGTTTACAAGGTCAGTAGTATTAACCAACGGATGCGATGACGCTTTCAGGGTTGGCCATAGGATCATCTGAGTGCTATCTTACCAACCGTTACTAGTTTTGCCAAAACGAGGCCTCATCAACGGGGCCTCTTCAACTGTATTGAGGAGTATCTCTTAGCAAGCCCCACTATTGGATTAGCTATTTTAGTCTAAGAGACTGTTTTCGTTAATGTATTTCCGGACTCCCTGCGTATTTCCTGGAACCCCGTTCAGCACCCCGTAATCATACCGCGATCGGATTCATTATAATCCTGGCGCACCGGTGCGTACGTTTGTCGTCTCACTCAATCTGCGCTGCCGTTGTCGTCCCGCGAAAAAAAGCGCTAAACCACTCTACTTGAACGTGTAAGAGGCCTCGCCCCAAGCGACAATTCGGCCTCTCCGACGGTCGGCCACATGGTGCATCCCGGCAGCACATGTTCGGAACGGAGATCTCAATTCACGTGAGCCCCATGATCGGCGACCCGCCTGATGTGCGTCGGCAGCCAACGAAAGGCCCACACGTTGTTGCACCAACTTGCCGTTCAAGAAGACGACAGATGTCGTCAGGCGACAGGGACTATGCCGTGACGGGTAAGGGCATTAGCGATACGGGACAATCCCAGCTCGCGCACCCCTTGCCCCTCATTTATGACACAGCTGAATTAGAGCAATTTGATGGCGGCGACGATCATCGTGGCGACCCCAAGATTGGCGCCGACGACCCACTTGACAATGTCGTTCTTGCCGAGGGCTATCAGCTTCTCGGTTTCCTGCCGTAGCGTCTCGATGTTGGCCCTGGTCTCCTGCCGCAGCGTCTCGATGTTGGCGTTGGTCTCTTGCCGCAGCGTCTCGATGCTGGCGTTGGTCGCTGCGATGTCAGCCTTGGTCTCCTGCCGCAGCGTCTCGATACTGGCGTTGGTCTTCGCAATATCGGCTTTGGTGGCGAGGTTGCGCTCCAGCAGCCGGACGCGCTGACGCACCACGGTTTCGGCCTGGGGTTCCGGCATACCGGCTTCCACCAGTTCCCTTATGTCCAGGTGGGTGTCGAATATGAGTGCCGACTCTTCCATGGCTCCAATATAAGATCACTTTGCCACTTTAATATACCCGGAATCTCCGAATTCGACGCAACCCCGTGCTGACCCGGCGTTTCAGCACTGCCCGTCATGCACATCATACCTGTGGCAACCCCTGGCTTCATCCGCGTCGAGAAACCTCTGCAGGCGGGGCCGGGCGAGAACATCGGCCAACTCGGCTATTTGCGCCGTGGACGTTACAAGCTCGATCTCGCCGCCTGATACAGCCTATCCGGCGGTGTGCCTTTGGTGATAAGGGCGCCGATCAAGATGTTGGTATCAAGAACCACCAGCACGCGCAGCGGCCACCTCATCGTCGATCAGGTCGAGTATCTCCTGCTGGTCATATCCGTTATTGCAATCCTTGACTTGGCGAACGGTAACATCCAGCACGCGACGGCGTACGGCGTCATCGACGAACCTGGACAGGTCGCCCTTCTTGCCGCCGGTGCGGGCAAGAAAAGTGCGGACCACTCTGTCTGTTATTTCAGGGATCGAAAGGTTCCATCGGGTCATGGTTTAAATCTCCCAGCACAGGCGCATACACGGCTATTCGCCCCAGTTATCGCCTATCGATCAATCGCGTTGATTCCTTGGGTGTACAGGTTGAGCAATGTCATCTTCCTGCTCGCCCAAGAAGTTCTCGCCGATGCTACCGGTAATGCAGGCCACGGCGGTCTGAATGTTATTCGGCGCGCTGGTTCGACGCCGATCTGCGTGCTAACCCGTTGAGATCCTGGATTCTTGGGGGGGGGGCAAATTTCCCTGCCAAATAACAAGCAAATAGTATTGCCGAGTGTGATATGCGTCATTGTCGTCAGACTAAGTCCTGAACTCTTGTCATGGATTGAAGACAATGTTGGGGAGATGGGGCGCAATTCGGACGAAAAACAAGGAGCTGATTCCGGGTCAGCGATACCGCACAGCTGGACAGAATGCGGTAGGCCAGCCTTCGCCGGTGATATGGGAACTGGAGAAAGTAATTCACGGATCAGACGGTAATGAACACGCGCGGCTGATGCGAACAAACGATCATACGGAGACTAAACTTGTGTCACTGTCTGCGTTGTTCGACCGAGCCTTTTACACTCCCGTCTGACGCCTGAGCGCATCCTGACGCACGCGTGCCCTAGCTAGCTTTCTACCTTTTCCACCATCCCGCCTGACAGTTCTCCGCCACGGCAACGGACGCCAACCACGGCCGTGCGGGAAACCCATCCCGCCCGCCCGACACGCCGAGGCGACGACCCCTTCCGTCACCCGAAGTCCGGGCCGCGACCCACCGCGGCGACGCTGATTTGTCGCGACCCCTCCAGGCGTGCTGCGCGCCGCAATGAGTCCGAGCCTGGCCGTGAGGCGGGCGGCGGATGGATGTTCGGGAGGGCATTCCCGCCGTTCGCAACCACGGACACGAAGGAGACGGCACGATGCAGACGGTCAAGGCGTTTCGCGGCAATGCACGCACATTCCTCACTCACATGTTCGGCCGCGGTCTCGATGACGACCGTTACGTGATCGAGCGATTCCTGTCGAAGGCTGACGGCGAGATCCGCCCCCGCCGCCGCAACGGGGCGTCGAAGAAGAGTCGGGGCAATGTTTCCCGCGAAATTGTCTCCCTAAGCACCGTGAAGAAGATCCGGCCCGAGCGCGACGAGATCATTGTCTGCACCGGTATCGCCATCATCGGTGGCGTTCAATATTGGGGCGATCGCGCAACGGGCTTGTTTGTGAACGCCAAGTATCGCTGACCTACGGTCGCCGGGGACATGCGGTCGGGCTTCGCCGGCCGGATGTCTTTCGTCAGGATCACAACCGTGGAAGGAAGGTACATGCCCTACAAGGATCCCGAGAAAGAGCGCGCATGCGGGCGGCGGCGTTATGAACGCATCACCGCCGCGCGGATCGCCCACGGCATGTGTCCGAGATGCGGCAAGGCGAAGCCCGCGCCCGATCGCACCTTGTGCCGTCCCTGCGGCGATCAGGGGCGCAAAGCGGAGCGTGCACGCCATGCAAAGGCCAAGGCCGCTGGCTTGCTATACGGCGGTAGAGATGCTGCACGATGCCGCAGGAGTGCCCGCGACAGGAGCAAGCAGAGCGATCAGGCACGGAGGGACGCCGGTCTATGCACGCGTTGCGGCAGTCGGCAACCGCTAGAAGGCGGCACGGTCTGCGCGCCATGTCGCGAGCTGAAGCGTGATAGCGAGCGGGAACACTATGCGAGGCGTCGTGCTGCCGGCGAGTGTGGCAAATGTGGTGCGCCGGCCCCCGATGGCAGCGCGCGCTGCGAACGCTGCGCCAGGAGCGCGGCCAAACGCTCAAGAAAAAGGCGAAGAACTATCCTCCATACTGCACCTCATTATTCTCAGCGACGGCAAGCCCGGGCATCGCATGTCGTTTTGAAAGCTCGCGTCTCGATTGTTTCGTCGGCGCGGGGTCGGGAATTTCGAACAGCCAATGGCCTCTATCGGAGCAGGCCCGTCCGCGCAGAAGCCCGACCTTGCACCATCTGTGGACGGTGTCGATCGAAACCCCGAGTTGCTCGGCAGCCTCGCGGGCCGTCAACAGCCCTCGGGCGCGGAGTTGCTGATAGCGGGACTTCGGCATTCGCAGTGAGAACTCCCGTCTCGGCTGTTTGGTCGGCGGGGGGTGAGCGGGGATATCGAACATGTGGATACCCCCGTCGGTGTAGACGTGTCCGCTCAGCAGTCCGACCTTCCGCCATGCGTTGACTGTATCGGTCGAAACCCCGAGTCGCTTGGCCACCTCGCTGGTCGTCAACAACCCACGTTCGCGCAGCCGCTCACGGCGCGTCTTGAGGTCGTAGTTCTGTCGGACCGCCCTTACCAACATCGGGGTAAAGGCGTGCCCCCGTCCGCTTCGGTGTCCACGCTCGTTGAGGATCTCTGCGATCTCGCCATAGGTGTGGTCGTCCAACAGCCTGTCGACCTCGGCAACCACCTCGCCACTGGTCTCGTAGCGCTTACCGATAGGTGGAGCCGGCGTCCAGGTGAGCTGGCGGGTCGCGCCGCCGCGCAGACGCACCCCCAGGCTGCACGTAGCCTTGGTGATCGTCACGTCCTCGATCAGCAACCGCGCCATCCGCTTGCGCTCCCGGTGCGGCGTCGCCGGATCGTTCCACAAACGCGGAAAGTCGCTGGCCAGCGCCAGAATCCGTTGCCGTTCCCGTTCGTCCAATCCCTGGCCCGGTTCGGCACGGCCGCGCTCAAGCTCGTGCTGTGCCTCGTCCAGAGCTCGGAGCTTCGCGTTCCACTCCGCCTCCAGCACATCGGCGACCATCCGGTTGTCGGGATGGGCCTGCATGAACCTCTGCCGCGCCAGGTTCGCTTCCTCGCGGGCGCGCTGCACGCGCTGAGCGCGCCACAGATCGGCCTCCCCGGCGCGCGCGGCGAGTTCATCCTGCACCTGCAACGCCAGGTCCAGCGTGAGCGGTGTCATCAGCTCCACCAGCAGTTCGCCGACCGCCCGGTCGATGGCGGCGCCGGAGATGTTCTGACACCCGGTGTCCGCTGTCTCGTACCTTGCACGATCCCCGCACGTGTAGTCGGGATACTTCTCGCCTTTGCGCGTGTGGTAGCGCACCCCCATGTTCCGCCCGCACACGCCGCAGATAGCCAGGCCCTGCAGCAGCGCCGGCCCCTCGCGCGGGGGGCCGCGGCGCTGCGCGCCGTAGGATTGCGCATTGTCCCGGAGCTGGCGCTCATTCTCCTCGAACCGCTCCCAGGTGATATAGCCCGGGTGCGCGTCGTGCAGCAGCACCGTCCATTCCTCACGTGCCACGCCTTTCAACTCGACACCGCCGCCGGGACGCCGACGGCAGCGGGTGCGTCCGTAGGCGAAAGCGCCCGCATATCGTGGGTTGTGCAGCACGTTCAGCACCCGCCCGGTCGTCAGCGGCTTCCAATACAGCTCGCCCTTCTGCCATCCGCCGGGAGGACGGTATGGAAACAGCAGATTCTCGTCGAGGAAGTGCTTCATTGTCGCGCGCGCCGCTCCCGTTCGGGTGAAGGTGTCGAACAGCAGCCGCAGGCTGTTTTGCACCTGCGGGTCGGGGTCGAGGACCACTTGGCTGAGCGGGTTGTAGACCAGCCCCACCGGCAGCGGAATCTTCAACTCCCCGCGCTTGGCCGCGTTCAGCACTCCGCCGCGCAGCCGGGCGCGCATCATGTGCAGCTCCGCCTCCGACATAGTCCCCTTGAGGCCGAGCAGGAGCCTGTCGTTGAAGTCGATGGGATCGTAGACGCCATCCTCGTCGAGGATCAGCGTCTCGCTCACGGCGCAGATCTCGAGCAACCGATGCCAGTCGGTGGAATTGCGCGCGAGACGACTGACCTCGAGCCCGAGCACGATCCCCGCCCGTCCCATGCCGACCTCGGCGACCAGGCGCCGGAATCCCTCGCGGTCGACGTCAGCGCCGGAGAGGCCGAGATCGCTATCGATCACGACGATACTCTCGGTCGGCCAGCCCAGCGCCACGGCCCGCTCGCGTAGCGCGTACTGGCGGCGCGTGCTCTCGCCATGGTCGAACACCTGGCGCAGGCTGGACTGACGCACGTACAGGTAGGCATCGCGGCTCAGGTGGTTCGCGGCAATCTTCTGATGGGCGGTGTTCATGCCGACTCCCTCATCATATGGACGTTTAGCATGGCCAACAGAATGTCGATCGCCGGTCCCTCGGTCTCGGCCGGCAGCGGCTCGGATGTACCGCCTCTGCACACGGTAGCCGCCGCGACGGGCAGCTCGGCGAAGGCGTGCAGCCAGGCCGCGACACCGCGCAGCGCCACCACGGCAAGTCCGTGACGGTCGTGGGCGACGCCGGGCTCGACGGCATGACGGCGCATCCGCTCGTAGCCCTGTCCGTAGGCGGAATGCCCCGCCGCGGCGAGCGCGGCGCATGGCGGGGGGCGCATCATCGGCGTTTTTTTCCCCGCGTGAGGCCGCGGTCGATGCTGCGGCGATGGACCGAGATGCCGAAGCGGTCGCGCACGAGCTCGACCAGCTCGGCGGCGGTCAGCTCCGGCTGTTCGCGCTTCGCCGCCTGTAGCGCCTCGACCACCTCGTCGCTGAGCTTGTGGGGCCGGCGCGGTCCCGGCCGGTCCGGCAGCAATCCCGGCAGCCCGCCCGCCTCCCAGGCGCGTTGCGCCAGATACCAGGTAGGGCGCGAGACGCCGAAGCTCGCAGCGGCATGGCTCACCGGCACGCCGTCCTCGCGCACGCGGCGCAGCATCTCGTACTTGACCTGGAGCAGATCGCGCGGGTCGAAGAACGCGTTCGACAGGAACAGCTCGTCGCGCACCGTCTCCGCGTTCGGGTTCAGGCAGCCGTGCTCCTTGAGGGCTCGGGTCTTTGCATCGGCGGGACGTCTGGCCATCGCGCGGGCTCCATCGAGAAAGGAATGTAAATTTATTTATGCACCTTACCGGCGCCGTATCAAGCCCCGCCTTCTCCTCTTTGATCGAAAATAGGCTGATATACCATACATATAAGCCAATCACCGCCATCTCTCCGGCCGCCGCGATACTCTGCTTTCGCCTTTGATGCGCAAAAATATTCTTACACATACGGCAAAATCTCCTTGACAGTCTCCGCTCCGCCGTCGCTCTCCCTCCCAGCGCGACCGTCTCCGTCCAGGCTGTCCAGCAATGCCGCCAATGCGAGCAGATCCGAGACACGGAACGCCGACCGGCCCGCCGCCACCCCCACAAACGGATCCACCGCCGCAGCACTGGTAAAAGCCTGACGAATGCTGCGCAGCACCCCGTCATCACCCGTGTAATGGACCCATCCCACACCCTGCACCGACCTGACCTCGACCAGCTCGAACTCGCGTCCGTGAAGAGGATGAAACAGGTGCGTCACACGGAAGTTGCGCCCCTCAACGCATCCAAGGGGTGCAGTTGAATCCTGTGTCCAAAAACGCCCGAGGCCGCCGGCGTTACGTCCGGCGCCGGGTGCGAGGGCTTTGCATAGATTGCGCCGCACCGTCCCAGGGCGCGGCCCGGTGCCCGGAGTGCGCCCGCCGCTCGTACCTGCGCTCCGACGAGCATCGCGGTCTGCCGATCCTGCCGCCCCGCTACACGGTCATCGAGATCGCGACAGGCGCTGATCACGGGACATGGGACTCCATGGCCGAAGTAGCGATGTGCCTGGCGTACGCCCGGTTGTCTCGTGAAGATGTGGAAGTGATTTCCGACGTGTCACCCATGGCGGCCCTGATCGGGTATTGATCGGCGTTCGGCGGGATCGCTCGACAGGCATCGAGGCGGCCGGCCGGGATACACGAAGGGATCTTCCCCGGTATCCGGCACGAGGCGTCCGAACGGTTGTTGCCGTCCTCCGCCCGACCTCGGCGAATTTGCGCCTTTGCGCCGCCGGCCGGATCGAATAACTCAACCCGCCATGTTGAGATTTGCAGTCGCCCGGCGCGCGGTTCGGATTCGACCGGGATGCCCAGTCCGCCATCACCGGGGTTGCATGACAACAGCAGACGGGACCCGTGGGCACCGCCTCCACACGAACCTGGCCAGCCGCGCGACGCGGCACGGAGAGGCCGGGAGCAGCGCTGCAAGGGCGATCCGGGCGGCGGGCGGGAGAGTCACTTTCGCCGGCATCCCCGTCCCCCCGCTTTGCAACCCAATGGAGGCCCAAATGCTCGATACCCTAACACCGCACAGAGACGCCGGCGATTTCAACACTGTGCCCGGCGCCCTGCCCGATCCCGGCGGGTTCCTGCCGGAAGCACGGACCGGTGCCCGCGAGGCCGCGGCCCACATGAAGGATCTGGCGGAACGTTTCACCGAGCTGCGGAACGCCATTATGCGCCTGTCGGGCAATCCGTCTCGTGGCGAACGCGCCGGGCTCCGCCACCAGCTTTTCCATCTCGAACACACCTTGATGAGCGCGAGGGGCAGCCTCGACGACGCCGTCATCGCCATCATGGACGCCAACGACGCGGCCCACTGACAAGCCGCTCGGCGCTTGCCGGGCAAAATCGTGCCACCTGTTGCAGCCGTGCGATGCCCCCGAACTCTCCGCCCTGCCTCGACCAACGTGCAAGAGAGTTTGAGGAAGGCAAAGAGAAGGGCGACGCGCCCAAGGGTAAAGAGAGTTCCTTCCGGGCGGTGTCTCAACCCCATAAACCGGAGATGCAAAATGTTCGATCGCATTCATAGCTCGACCGAGTCCAATGACACCCTTTTCAATCCCGACAGCACAATCGATGCAGATCCCGGCTTCGCCGCACCACGTCCCGACTCCGGCGCGCTGTTGGCTGCGGTCGGAATGCCGGCCCACGCGATCCGCGAGGTTCTCGCTTCCCGGACATATGCCGGCACGGACGGCTGAATCGAGGAAGAGAAGAGTTTTTTGAGAGTGAACGGAGAAGGGATCGAGAGAGACCGGTTCCAGTTCGCTAACCCGATGTCATAACCCGGATCACAGGAGATTGATCATGTTCGGACTAAATAACGCGCAACTAATCGGACGCCTCGGCGCCGACGCCACCATCAGCCACCTCACCAACGGCGGCCGTGTCGCCAATGTCTCGATCGCGACCGACGAGAGTTTCCTCGACAAGAACTCGGGCGATAAGGTGGACCGCACCGAGTGGCACCGCATCGTCACCTTCCAGGACGGCCTGGTGGAGATGTTGGAGAAGCACGCCAAGAAGGGTCGACTGGTCTACGTGTCGGGCAAGCTGCAGACCCGCAAGTGGCGCAAGGACGGCGAGGACAGCGACCGGTTCTCGACCGAGATCCTGCTGGTCCCCGGCGGCAGGGTCCAATTTCTCGACAAGCCGGGCGGTAACAGCGCGCCGCCTATGAACAGAGACAACGTGTCGGCTGCAACGACCCTTGAATCAATAGCCGACGCTGACCATATTCCTTTCTAACGGCTCTCCCCGCAGCCGCACACCTCGGGGCCGGTTCACGCCAACTCGGCGTAGGACCGGCCCCTTTTTCGTGCCATCACGTTCGAGCTCGTCCCAAATAACGGTCCCACCGTTCCCGGACATTGAGACTCCCACTACGACCCCATCGCCATCGGCGCCGGCACCCTTGCGGACCGGATCGCGCCCCTTATTGCAGGCACCAGCCTGCGGCAACGGTGGAAGGGAGGTGGGGGAGTGGGAGAATAATTAGCCCGTCATGATGCCTCATTGTCCCACACGTTCTCACTGCGCCAACCCCTGTGGGGTCCTTCACTCCGCTCACGCTCCGTTACGGCGATAGCGCGTAATGCCACGCCGCTGCGCGGCTAGCGCCGGTGGAATGCGCGACCGTGGCTCGCTCGCTCCGCTCCCTGTGCCCGCACCACTCGCCCATCCCCCCAGCGCAGGCATTCCGGCCATCGTGGCTCCGCTGCGAGCGCGTGAAACAAAGAGTCATCACGACGGGGCATACCGCCTCGGAGGATATCAACATTGCAGTGGAGAGAATCATGCAGAACGTCATCAGCACCGAAACATCATCACAGACCGCAATGGCTTGCGAACAGGCCGCCCTGTTCGGCGCGACCCCTGGTCCCGAAGAGTTCGACAACCGCGAGATCTGGAACGAGGAAGAAGCTCTCGCCGGAATCGAGGAAGCGATCCACATCCTGGCCCGCGCCGTCGCACCGGACGGCACCCAGCTCTCCGACGAACGAGAGAGCCTGCTCTGGGGTTTCGTCAATGCACTGCACGCCCAGGTCCAGCGGCTCGACCGCGGTATCGACAAGATCGCGCCCGAGATGAAAGACCTCGGCCAGGAACAGGACGGTTCCGAGATCAAATCACGCGAGCTGGAACTCCTCATCGATCGCGTCCGGAACCTCGGCGACAGGCGTGACGCCTTCGAGACCATGCGCGACCTCGCCGCCGAGGGTTACCGTACCGAGACCGGCGACACCTGGCGCCCGCGCAACGGATCGCACACCAGCCAGACCGGCAAACTCACCTCGGCCGCCATCGACGCCCGCGACTACCTGCGGGCACGCAAAGACCGCGAGACCAGCGCGCATCTACCCGAGGGCACCCTGGTCGCCTTCACCGGCGGCAAGGACTTCGACGACGTCACCGCCATCTGGCACTCGCTGGACAGCATCAAGATCAAGTACGACGACATGGTCCTGCTGCACGGCGGCGGACCCGGCGCGGAGAAAATCGCGGCAAGTTGGGCCGAGAAACACGGCGTTCACCAAGTCGTTTGCAAACCCGACTGGGGTCGTGACGGCAAGGCCGCGCCCTTCCGCCGCAACGACGTTCTCCTGAACTTCCTGCCGAAGGGCCTCGTCGCCTTCCCCGGATCGGGCATCACCAACAATATGGTCGACAAGGCACGCAAGATCGGAATCCCCGTCCTGCTCGCCGCCGCGTAGCGATATCCTTCAGGGCCGGTCCCCGCCACCACTCGGCGCGGGATCGGCCCCCTTTTTATGCCGGTTGGTTAGAGCAACGGCCCATGGCGGGGCGCTTCGCGCCTCCGCCAGATGTGCGAGCTAACGCTCGCTGGCGGCCCCCGTTCTCCGAACATCGCTTCGCCGCCTCATGGCACGGCGCTTCGCGTCATTGCCATATCAGGGCACTGACGTGCTAGGCCATCATCTCCCCTGAAACTTCATTGTTCGTATCCGAAACAGCAAGGGCGGCTCTCCATGCTTCGAGGGCCACATCATTGTCTTGCAAACCAAGTCAGCACCCGTTCAGCTCAGAACAGCTCACTGCTATCTTCAGTTGATCCACGTTTGTCGGTCCCAGAAGCAACCTTGTTCGGGAATGTTCGCAAGTTACGCTCACCGATATCAATCCCGCGTCCGTTCAACACTTCAATCCAGGCCCAATTCGCCGCCTGTACAATTCTTGTTCTATGATTGTTCGTGACTTGTTCTCTCCGTCCGCAATCTATATCCTCTCACGGAACGTTATATAGCGAAGTAAGCAATGCACACCTCTGCCGTAAACTGGCTTGGGGCGATTGGATAATCCTGGCGGCTATCGCTTCTGGGCTGGCTGTGAACGCGATATTGGCATGAGGGTTAAGGAAAGAGGTTAGAGAGTTGAAACCGGCGGCGGGCAAAATGAGGATAGGGCTGACATGGTAGCGACGTTGGCCCAAATGGCCTCGGCGGCCTATTACCTTGAGAGCCAGCGCTCCTTCCGGCATCCCAACGAGTACTATACGGCAGGCGAGGAACCGGATGGCGTGTGGTGGAACCCCTGCGGCCTGTTCGGGCTTGCCGACGGCGGCAGGGTCGATGGCCGAGAGTTCCACCGTCTCTATCATGGCTTCGCCCCCGACGGTGGAGAGCGGCTGACGCGCAATGCCGGAAGCGAGAAGCGTTCGCCCGGTCTCGACATGACGTTCAGCGCCGACAAGAGCGTCTCCGCCTTGTGGGCTATCGCAGATCCGGAGTTGCGTTCGCAGATCGAGCGCGCCCACAATGACGCAGCCCGTGCCGGATTGGCCGAGACGGTGTTGCGGTATTGCGCCTGGACGCGGCTTCAGGAACGGGACGGAACCAGGGTTGTGGCGGCGGACATCATGGGCGCGATGTTCCAGCATGGCACCAGCCGCGAGAACGACCCGCAGCTACATACCCATTGCACGATCTTCAATGCCGCGAGAACGCACCGGGACGGCAGATACCGGGCACTGCACCAGCACCCGATCTATGCCTGGATGAAAGCGGCAGGGGCGGTCTACCGCAATGCCCTGGCGTGGACCCTGCGGGACCGGCTTGGCATTCAGATGGAGCAGTACGGCAAGGACAATGAGTTCACCCGCATCGTTGGCATTTCCCCATCCGCTGGAGCCGTCGGGCAAGAACCGGCGGCGTTGATCGCGCACTGGTCGAAGCGCCGGGGTCAGATTGTCGAAGCGGCGCGGGAGATGGGCTTTACGGTCGAGGGCAACGCGCCGCGGGCGGCAGCGGCGAACAAGATTACGCGGGCCGGCAAGTCGCCGGACAACGACCCGGAGATCCGGCACCGTCGCTGGCGTGGCGAGGCGGAGGGATATGTTGAACGAGAGGCGATGATCGCCTCGCTTTTGAGCAAGGCCGAAGAGATTACCCAAGAGCAGGTCCGGGCGTTGACAGAGGTGTTGGAAGACCTGCCATACCGCCTTACGCGGGAGGAAGCGGTCTTCCGCTTGCCGGATATCGTCGAGCGGGTCGGCAATGCCACCGCCGGGTTGTTGAACCGGGACGCGGTGACAACGAGCATAGAACGGGTATTGCTAAGCCCGGAGGTGGTCCGCCTGACCCGCCCGCCCCGTTCGGCCGAGGGCCGGGCCGATATGGCGCACACGAGACTCTATTCGACCCGTCACACTCTGCAGATGGAGCAGGAAGTCAGGGATATGGCGGCAGGCATGGCAGCCGATACGGGACATTCCTTGCCCGCCCAGGCCGTCGGCGCAAAGGTGGCGGGGCTGCTAAAGGCGGGCTATCCGCTGAGCGAGGAACAGATCGCGGCGATCCGGACTGTCACTTGTTCGAAGGGCCGGGTCACCATCATCGAGGGAGCGGCGGGTTCAGGCAAGACCACGACACTGCGGCCAATCGCCGATCTTTACCGTGAACATGGGAGCGACATCATCGCCACCGCCGTGGCCTGGCGCACAGCGGTGGCACTTGGCAACGACGTCGAGGCGCGGCCGTTCTGTGTCGACAAGGTGCTACGCCTCGCCGCGCGGGGCGGTATCGAGTTAACCAAGGATACCATAATTATCGTCGACGAAGCGGGGATGCTATCGACCCGCCAGGCGCATCATATTCTCCAGCTCTCCGAACGTCATGGAGCGAAGATCGTCTTTGCGGGCGACACACAGCAACAGCAACCCGTCGAGGCGGGACCGGGGTTGAGGTTGATCCGCGATGCGGTTGGCAGTGTCCGGGTGGACCGCATACGACGCCAGAAGGCGGACCTGGAGGATATCCTGACCCATGTCCAGGGCGAGACACCGGAGACATCGCGGCTGCTGGCGAGTTCGATGGCAGAGGAGAGGCGCAGCCTCATTCTTGCCTACTACGAGAACATGAAGGGAAGATTGGCATTTACGCCGTGGCAGGTCGCTGCCTCCGAGGAGTTGCGCGACGGCGATGCTGCATCGGCTATTGCAGCGCTCCACCTGCGTGGGCGGTTCCATATCGGCTATGACGAAGAAAAGACATTGACCGGTCTGGTTGACGACTGGGACCGCTACCAGCGGGCGAACCCCGGCAAGTCCAGCGTGGTGTTGGCGCGCACACGGGCTGAAGCGCGGGCGTTGTCGCACTTGATGCGCGAGCGTCGTTTCGCCGCGCTCCCGGACGGTGAATCGGCCGATGTGGACCGAATAACGGTGATGGTAAGCCGGGGCGCGGAGGATGAACGATCAACCTCGCCACTGGAGATCGTGCGCGGCGACCGGTTGCGCATTGGCGCCACCCACTGGAAGAAGCAGCTCTTTAACGGCACCGTGGTCACGGTAGAGGACTTCAAGGTTGAAAGGGCTGAGGCCGGTACGGAGCCGAGCGCCCTGATATCGGCGCGGACTGAGGACGGCCGTGAGGTCAGATTCCGTCACGACGAGATCCGCGACTGGTGCGGCAATATTCGCCTCGATCACGGCTACGCGATGACCATCACCTCGGCCCAGGGGTTGACCGTGGACCGGACCTTCCTGCTGGCCGATGCGAGGCCTTCGCGCGAGACGATCTACCCCGCCGCGACACGCCATGGCGAAAGGCTCGACATATATGTCAACCGGGCACCGCTCGCCCTCGATATCGCCGACAGGTGGGCCGACGACGACCAGGAGGTGGCAGTGACGGACGCCGAGATCCGGGCGTATCTGGCCGAACGCTGGTCGCGCTCACAACCCAAGGTGGCAGCGCTCGACTACATGGCCGATGGCGTATGGGAAGAGCGTCGAGAGAATGTCACGGATGAAAGGAGCCGATCCCCCGGTGAAGTCCAGGGCAAGGATATCCGTGCGGCGGCGAACGACAACACGCTGGCCCGCATCGCGCGGGATGTCCGGCGCACTGCCTTCGGCTGGCGTCACGCCCAGACGGTTGCCACCTTCGCCGACGGACGTAAGCAGGTTCTTGCGGCGTATGACGATCTACGTGAACGGACCCGCATTGAAGGTGATACCGTGGCCCTTGGGCCTGCCTACCGGGAGACGCTCACTCGCCATGGGGTATTGCTGAAACAGGCCGAGACCTTCCGCGCCCGACCAGACGATTTCGCGCCCCTGCTGGCGGATCGCGGCGGCATCGCCCGCAAGGACCTCGACGACTTCCAGGACTTACATGCCCGCGCGCAACGCCACAAGCGCGCGGCCACGATGCGGCACGTGCATCGGATCAAGCGCGAGGCGGAACAGGAGGCGCGACAACCGACACCCAGATTGCGGCAAGTCGAGCTGGCGCTGGAGGGCAGTCGTGCGGAGGCACCCAGGCGTTCGGATACGGTGACGCCGGACACGACCGGGAAGCTCTCTCCCGAACGTGATGCGACACCGGCTCAGTTCGCCGACGACATTCCGCCGGTCGAAGCCGAAGATTACCCTTGGGTATTTGCCGTCGCCGCGCAGAAGGACGTACCGCCGGACCAAGATCCCCCCAGGCCGGACTGGCTCACGCCTTACGAAGCCTTGCAGCGGGACTGGAACGAGCTCACCGAACGGGTCCGGCAGACCGGGGAGCCGCTATTCTACGCCCAAGGGTACGCCGACATCATCCCGCGCATCCAGGCGCTGGCGGAGAACCCGGATATCCCAGCCGAGACACGGGCGCCAATGATCGAGGCCCTCGAAAATCACCAACGGGATCTCTCGGCGCGCCAATACGTGGAGGATTACCTTGATGCCGTCGAACGGCACATGGAGACGCATGCTTCCCTCCAGCGCATCGCCGATGGCCTCGGCGTTCGGATCGTTCAGGTATCGGATCACCTGGGATGGAGACAGGAAGCAGACCGCCTGACGGCAACGGCCGAGACCATCCTTGGCGACGGCGAGACGTATGGCGTCCATCTCGACAATATGGAAACCGGTCACGCGCGGGTAGAGGGGAACCTTTCTCAGCTGCGCCAGGTTACCCGGGAGGACGGCGCATACCCCTCCAAAGTCAAGACACCGGAACCGCACAGAGATCCTATTGATACACGGGAGAAAGACGAACAACCGGAATCCGTGACGCAGGCCCGGATGCCGGCCTACGAAGCCTTGCGGCAGGACTGGAACAGCCTCATCGAAGACGCCCGGCAAGCCGGTATGCCATTATTCTACGTCAAGGGCTACATGGACATCGTGGTGCGCGCCCAAACGATTGCGGAGACCCCGGATATCCCGACCAAGTCACGGGCGCCCTTGATCCAGGTCCTTGAGAACCACCAGCACTATCTCTCGACCCGCAAACAGATTCTGGACTATCCGGGCGAAGTGGAACGCCACATGGATGGGCGCGCCTCTCTCCGAGACGTCGCGGCGGATCGGGAAAACGAGCTGACCGGGGTTCCGGCCTACCCGGACTGGCGGCAGGAGGCCGAACGCCTGACGGCGGCGGGCGAGGCCATCCTCGCCGGTAAGGAGACATATGGCGCCCATCTTGAGAGGCTCGTCACGGCCAGGACGCTCATGACAGGGGCGCTCTCCGAGCTTCGCGAGGCGATCGGGGAGGATGACAAGGAGCTGGTCGAACGGGAGGCGCGCGAGCAGCGGCGCCTGCGAAACCGCCACTGGGTCGGTCCCCGGTTCGCATTGGATGACGCCACCGCGCTGGATGCGGCGCGAGCCATGTCCCCCAGCGCATCGCCTGTGCAGGTGGCACTCTCCGGGCTCGGCCGCGCCGTCGGCTACCTCGTCGGCGGGCAGGACTACCAAAATCGGCTGCGGGATGCGCGGTTCGCGCGGCAGGCCCTGGAGCGCTCGGAGGAACTGAAACGGGACTGGAACCGCCAGGTGGAGCGTGCCGCGGAGGAGGGCGTCCACGTCATCTACACGGATGGCTACGACCGTCTGCACAAGCAGCTGGACAAGGTCTCCCAGAACATGCTCCTGGATCGCGGCGTCAAATCGGAGATCAGCACGGTGCTCGCTCAGATCGGCAAGGTCGTGTCAAACCGCAACTACTTCAACGATTGCCGCGAATACATGGCGGATCGGCTGAACCACCGCGAGGCGCTGGTGGCCGAGGCGGCCAAGCGGGGCGTGGTGGTTCCAGACCTTGGACGCTACGACACATGGCGGGACGTGACCGACTTTGCCGTGGGCCGTTGCGAGGAACTCATGGATGACCCGGGGAATTACGGCATTCACCTCGCTTATATTGCACACGCGCAAGAGAGCCTCGGCTCAACGCTGGCGCGGGTGCGCGACGTGCTTGATGGCGATGACCGGCACCTCGCGGCGAGCCTGGCAGGGCAACGCGAGGGCGAGGACATCCGAATGCGCGAGGAGCGCGTCGCCCGCCTCCTCGAGGATCCGGAGAAGCTCCGGGAGCTGCGGCAACAGCGCGCCGAGCGCAGGGCCGAACGGCAGCAGCAGAGCAAGGGCCGCTATTGGAGCATGCGAATCTAGTCAGGCCTGGCCGGCGACAAGATCCCGATAGCCGCCGTTCATCGCACGACGGAAATCAGCGAACCTGTCATTATCGATCAGTTTATTCATCCGCGGGCGTGTTGATGGCGCCAAAGCCGCCGGCAATATGCGCGGCGGGTAGATGAGCGTCGAATACACCGGCAACAGCGCCGGGCTTGCGGTCGGCCCTGTCGTTGCCGAAGAAGGCGCCCTCCCAGGTCCCCGTGCCGGAGACGCCGCCAAGCGTCGCGGTGGTGGTGTCGCCAGCGGTGCCGCCGAAGGATGCGCTGCCCGGTGCAAGATCGACCTTGTTCAGCGTGATACTCCACCCCTCAAGTGCCCTGTTCCTCTCCACATCCCTGAAATCCGTCACGCTTCCACGGATGTTGAACTGGTCGTTCACGGCAATATCGTCACCCCCGAAATGCGCCGTCAGAGAGGCCGTCGCGGTGAACACACCCGCCCTGCCGCCGCTCAGCACCCCACCGCTGAAATCCTTCGTCACATACTGACCCGCCGCCCGGCCTCGATACGCCGCCGTGCCAAGCAGCCCGTCGTTATTGCCGGATGCGAACTTGTTGCCCACCGCGAACGGAACCGTGCCGCCCGAGAAGGTCCTGAATGCATAGCTGCCTTCAGCATCGTCCGGCTCCTTCAGCCACCACCCGAAATACAGATGGTCCGTATCCGGCAGATCGATCATGATCTCGCCGGCCAGATCGGAATCGGGCGTGAAGGTCCAGGTGCCGCCGGTCGAGGATATCATGCCGTCGCCGGCAGTGCTGACCATGCAGGGCGGCATCGTACATTCATAGGTGCCCGCCACGCCATGAAAAGTGCCTGGGAAGGAAAGTTCTTCCTCGGTCGCGTATACCCGATTGAAGTTGAGGGGGGGAAACTCGGAAGACCGCACACGCATCGAGTGGGTTGCAAGGTCGACAGTCAGGGCATTGTCTTCGTCAAGGGCATATACGCTGCCGAACGGCCTCGCCGGACTCGGGTTCTCGATGTTCGTGTAGACAGTTATATGCTCCCTCGATCCCGTCTCGCTGCCCCGCAATCGGGCACGGCTCCAGACATCGTCGAGCGGCGTGCTGTCAAGGAATTCGAAATCGGGACCAACGGGAGCGGCCGTCACCGTAACGCTGACCCCGCCGGCCGTCGTGCGTTCCACCGCGGGCGTAATGTGCCGGAGTGCAGGCGCTGTCTCTCCTTCGGCCAGGGGCGCAATTGCCGATGCGATGCCAAGAGCTCTCTCGCTGGCCGACGGCCCACTAACCATCACGGAGATCGTGTAATCGTCGCTATTGCCGCCAAAAACGCCACAGCCGGACACGACAAGTCCAATCACGGTGGTCAGGATCGGGAGGTGATATCTTCGGTTGGTCATCGTTCGGGAGCTCCTCGTGTCGCGCTACAGTGCTGGCGAATGGTCAGTGACATTACTGATAACCGGTCCATTGTAATCTCACAAGCATGCCCTTGCACGATTTAGAGCCGGTTGGCTGGACGCCATTCGGGGACACTACGGTCGCCAGCGGATCGCGGCATGCAGGCCGATATCGGGCGCGCCGCGGTGCAGGCCGTCATCTTCGGTGACCGCGATCTCAAGCGTCGCCTGCTCGCTGAGCCGCAACGCGCCGCCGAGGCCGAGCATGACGCCAGGATCGGCAAGCGGCGCCACATCCGACGCGCCATAGGGCGAGGAATGGGCATTGAGCTGCACCGTCAGGCTCAGATGGTTGAGGGGCCGCCAGGTCACGCCAAGGTGTCCGAAGGCAACAAACCGGCCGCCAAGGTCCGAAAGACCGCTCGGCGCCTCTCCGGCAAGTGCGCCCAGGCTCGCGCTGTATAACCAGCTCCGCGAGTCGGTCGATCCCGGCAGCGCGCCCGAGGTCTCCGCCCAGAGCGAGGCCGAATATCCGCCGGAGCCCGTCAAAGCACTCTCATCGCCGGTCGGCAGCTTGACACTGCCTCGGATCGCAAGGCCGTCGTTCTGCAACGGCCAATGCGGCACCGCATAGCCCAGCCCGAGGCTGATATCCCCCAGCGAAGAAACACTTTCGCCGATATCGTAGTAGGTTCTCCCGCCGTTGGCGTAGACCAGCGCCAGGCGGTCACGCGGCGTGCGGTCCCTGTCGCCCTGGGGCAAGTGGAAGACGTCATGCCAGGTCTCGATGAAGCCGTCCAACCAGCCCGCGCGATGGGAGAGGGCGGAGACCTCAAACAGATACTCCCAGCCCTCCCCGAAGCCGTGTCTCAGGGCGAGCCCCTGCCTGTGGGTCTCGCCATCGATCAGGACCCGCTCGGCGCCGGAGCTGGCCTCGACCAGGTGTGATGCCAGATCCATCGAGGCGATCACTTCAGACGAGCCCGGCGACATCACGCGGGCGCCCAGAGAACCGGGCACGCCGTAGAGGAGTTGAAACGGGTTCAGGTTGACGATCCGTAAAGGCGTGGCAACTGCGCCCCAGGCCAGCTCGCCGCCGGTGCCGATACAGGGCCACAGAACAGAGACGGCGAGCGCGCAAACAAGGCCGAGCCTGCCGGCCCGGCCGGGCGCAGGCTTCATTGGGATGCGGTGGCGCACTGGAGTGTTTCCCATGCTATCGGAAGACGCCGGCCACTTTCCCGGTGCGAGGACATCGGGGCGGGACAAGGCCCAGGGTGCCATGGTCACCGCGGTCCCTAGAACTGCCGCACGGCGCGCAGCTCGGCACGGGTGCGTTTGTAGTCGTAAAGCTGCGCGTTGGTGTCCCGCGCCTCGTTCGTCACTATCAGTTGCGGGCTGAAGCCGAACAGGGTGAAGGCGCGGTTGTGGACCGTGGCCCGCAGGATACGGGTCCGGTCCTCGCGTGGTGCGCCGTCGGGCGTGAAGGGGAGCCAGTTGCCCTCGTAGTCCGTCCAGCGCAGCTCGCCGCTGCCGCCCACGCTGAAGCCCAGCGGCAGGGCAACTGAGGCGCCCAGACGCAGCCAGCGGCTGGCATTGCGCCATCTCTCCGACTTTGGCCGTTCGCGGGCATATCCGGCCGCCCCGTCGGCCCGCAGGATCGGCAGGATCACCCAGGACCCGCCCAGCGTGACATCCAGGATCGGCCCGTCCAGGAAATCCTTTGTCCGATTGTCACGGCGGTACCAGGAGGCCCGGCCGTTAACCCTGATCCGCGGGGTCAGCCGGTGCCCGGCTTCGACCCGGGCGCCGAGATCGTCGTTGGAGGGACTCGTGCCGGCCCAGCGGCGGCGGGCGTTACCGACCAGGCTGACCTCGGTATCCCTGTCCACCAGCCAGCGCGGGCCCGCATGAACCGACACAGAGGTCTGATCGAACTTGCTTCCCCCATAATCCTGCCGCGATAGGTCACCGCCCAGCCGCAGACGCAACCGGTCCCCAAGGGTGTACTGATATTCTCCCCCCGTCCAGACCGAGACGCCTATGCCCGACGTCGTCAGCTCCTCCGCGTCGCGGCGGAAGGGCAGGTCGTTGATATAGATGATCTGCTCGTCCGAGGCCCCGCCGATATTGCTGTCCGGCGACATTGCAGCGCCCAGATACATCGTCCAGCGCCGGCGCGCCCGGATCTCGGCGAGGAACCGTTGCACGTTGGCCACCACCGGTGCCACTGGTTTGCCCGCCAGCACGCGCTCGAAGTGGACGCGGGCCAAGCTGTCCTCGCCCTTGAGAAAGAACGCCCGCGCCAGTTCCAGGCGCACCCGCACCAGTCCGGGCCGGTCAATCAGCATGGTGTGGAGCGCGGCTATGGCCTCATCCAGCAGTGCATCCCGCTCGTCGTCGGCAAGATCGGGCTGCTGCGATGCGCCGGTCGCTGCCAGGCCGATGTGGAAGAGCACGTTCGCCTCGACCGCGCGGCCCCGGGCCAGCGGCCGCAGGATACCCAGCGCCTCCTCGAACTTGCCGGCCTTGACCAGTGCTTGTGCCGCTGCCACGCCCGGGTCAGGCGACAGGGGCGGTCCGTCGGCGGCGTTCGACATCGGCGTTGCGAACAGGAGAATGGTGGTCACTGCAAGCGCGCGGCAAAGAAAACTGCTGTTCATCGTCTAAAGTAGCATGGTGTCTGAAATCAATGTAACTGCCCGGGCATGGTCGGCCACATCGAGATGGAGACGAAGGCTAAGGAGCTTGTGAAACCGATCACAGGACTCCACCCGGCCGGCCAGGTACGCACATTCCTTTTGTAATCCGCTAAAAGGTCCGGACCACCCCGACTTCGACCAGGTTGCGCTTGTAGTCGTAAAGGCTGAGATTGCTGCTCCGGCGTTCATGCTTGACCGTGAGCTCGGGCATGAACCCGAACAGCTCGATATGGCGGTTAGATACCTTCATCCGCCCGGCCAGTGTCCGGTCCTGCCGTGCCTCGGGGCCGAAGGCGGCGATCGGACTATCGTAACCCCGCAACCGGTAGGTCGATCCCACGGTCGCCACGAAGCCCCTGGGAAGCTCCCGCGTGGCCGAAGCCCCGACGATGAACTCGCGCCATGAATAGGCCTCGCGTTCCACGGCCTCGCGGCGAAATACACCGTCGGCCCGCAGCAATGTGGCGCGCCCGAGTGCGTGGGCTAGACCCACCTGGGTGCTGTACATGTTACCCTCGCCAAGGAAGGTCTCGTAGGAGACCCGCTCACCTCCGACCGCCGCGCTCAGCCGCCAGGCCGGCGCCGCTTGCCAGTTGCCCGAAAGCTCGACGCCGGCTGCCCGGCTATACATCTCACCGCCGAGTCGCCGTGCGCGCGCCGTCAGTTCCGGGCGCAGGTCGAACTTCTCGAAGAGAAACCGCGGTCCCGCCCGCAGGGTCAAGGTCCGGTCATTGAACTCGCTCTTCTCGTAGGTCCGCGTAGACAGGCTGGCGCCGGTGCGGAACCTCAGATCTGGTGAGATGCGTGCCTCGTATCCTGCCGAGATATTGGCGTTCAGGCCCACGCCGCTGGTTTGCCGTGCGTCCTCCGAGAGTTGGGCCGGAAAGCCGAACAGGTTGACCTCCCGCGAGCTGGTCGCGGCATTGATGTTGCTATCGGGGGCGAGTGCGACCGCCGCGTTGACCGACCAGGTCTTGCGGCGGCGGATCGTATCGAGAAATGCTAGCGTCCGGGCGCGCACGACAGGCGGCAAATCCTTATCACCAAGCACCTGGCGGAAATGATATGCGGCGCTGCTGTCTTCTCCGGCCCGGAAGTAGGCGAGCGCGAGATCGAGCCGCACCCGCGGCAGGGTCGGGTCACGGATCAGCATGGCGCGAAACCGGGCGATGGCGGTTTGCCAATCCTCCCGCGCCATCGCGATCGAGCCGTAAAGGAAATCCAGGTCGTCTATATTCCCCTCTCCCGGCTTGACGCCCTGGAGCAAGAACTCCGCGTCCTCCAGTTCACCCTTCGACAGGGCTGCCCTCGCGGCCTCGATCAGGGTTTTGGCGGATAGCTCAGGACGCGCTGTCTCCTGCGCTATTGCCAGTGCGGGCATGCCTATGTGCGCCAGCATCAGTGCCAGCAGTAGTCGTGCGAACACAGTCGCGTAGCGGTTCATGTGCTCTTTTGTTGGATTAAGGGCTGACGAGAGGAACACGGTTTCGGTGAAGACAGGCCTTACATTGGCTTAAGGCAGGTTGGTTGGGTAGATGCCCAGTTGCGATTTCAAATTGCAGCGAGTTCATGAGTGTCGGAAATGCGAGCATGTATCAGAGAGGGTGTGAAGGCCGTGGTGGTGCTTGGCTAAGGGCACATCTCCTTGCATATGGATCAGAAACCCGCATTCCGATTGTATACCCTTGGCTCATCTGGATAAGCAAGCCGCGATAGGCGCTGATCGGTATGGAAGGGCCTTGGCCCATCATCCAACACGGGGCGACGAAACGGGAAATTTGGCAATAGAAAAGGTGTCCGATCCGTTTGGGTTCGGGCACCTGGATCTTGTCAGGACTTCAGGTGGTCAGGCTTTAATCTCTGTCACCACCAAAGACCCCACGGAACGCACCAGCCTTCGCATCTTCCGACATAAAGTCGAAGACACCGCCGGCTTCCGCCACCTTGGCTCCGTAGAATCCACCACTGAACGAGCCTGTGAACTTGCCCTTGGAATCCAAGTTATACGCGTTACTGCTTGCAACAGTTGCCTTGATCCCGGAGAACCTGTTCGCGTCGATGGCACCTTCAAGTGTGGCCAAGCCCGTCAGAGCCGCTTTGATCGTGGCCTTACTGAAGTCCGCAGTCAACGTAGCGGAGTTGTGCTCCAAGGTAATATCCCCATCGCCGTCATCATCCACCTCCCGTACCGTGGCGACCCAGTTGCCACGGTACGTATCGTCACTGTTATTCGGCATGTCGACAACGGTCAGACCCTCGCCAGAGATGTTCTGGACGAAGCCGATGCCAAGATCGAAGATTTCTTGGTCGCCGTTCTTCGCAGCTTCCCCGAGAGCAGCCTAAACACCGAAGTGGATGTGCTTATAATCCGATGCCTCGGGAATAATGGCTCTCGTCTTCCGGTCGCTAGCATCACCAGTCACCGATGCACCTTCGTCGTCCGTGTAAGCATGACGGCACGAGACGAACTGGTTAACGCCTTGGCACGACGGTACGCAGTTGCAGGGCGCGCCGAGAAGACACGCATTCTCGATGAATTCGTTGCAATCACCGGCTTTCACCGAAAGCACGCGATGCGGCTGCTGCGGTGCGACGCCCCCGCGAGCCGCTCGGCGGCGAAGGCCAGTCGGCGGATCTACGATGAGGCGGTCTGCGAGGCGCTAGTCGTTCTGTGGGAGGCATCGGACCGCATCTGTGGCAAACGCCTGAAGGCGCTGATGCCGACATTGGTCGAGGCGATGGAACGGCACGGGCACATGAGACTCGGTCCGCAGATCCGCGCCGCGGTACTCGCGATGATCGCGTCGACGATCGACCGGTCGCTTCGCCAGGTCCGCGAACAGGCGAGCGGCAGTAAGCGCCGTCGGACGGCTGCGCCATCGTCGGTCCGCAAGAGCATTCCGATGCGCACGTTCTCGGACTGGGACGACCCGCCACCGGGCTTCGTCGAGGCTGACCTCGTGGCACATTGCGGCCCGGTGGCCGAACGGGAGCTTCGTGCAGACGCTTACTGTCACGGTCGTCGCCACGGGATGGACCGAGTGTACACCGCTTCTGTACCGCGAACAGACTCTGCTCAGGGAGGTGCTAAGCGAGGTCCGGAGGCGGCTGCCGTCCGAACTGCTCGGTTTTGACACGGACAACGACAGCGTTTTCGTGAACGAGACGGTGCGCGATTACTGCCGGGATTCCGGGATCGTTTTTACCCGCTGCCGTCCGTGGCGTAAGAACGACCAGGCCTTTGTCGAGCAGAAGAATGGCGCGATCGTCCGCCGGATCGTCGGCTACCGCCGCCTTGCGGGTCTGGAAGCCGCGGCGGCGCTATCCCGGCTCTACACGGCAACGAGACTGTTCGTGCATTTCTTCCAACCCTCGTTCAAGTTGGCGTCGAAGCGGCGCGATGGTGCCCGTGTCATCAAGCGTTACCATCCGCCGGCCACGCCCTGCCAAAGGCTGCTTGCAGATCCCAGAACACCGCAGCAGGTGCGTGACCGAGTCGCCGAGCTGTCGGCCCGACTCGACCCAATCCAGCTGCTCAGGCAGATGCGGGTACGGCAACAATGCATTGTGGACATTGTTGACAAGCCGGTCGCCGCACCGTCGGACCCGACTGTACCGCCGCTGGAGCAATTCCTTGCCGGATTGCGCGTCGCGTGGCGGGAAGGCGAGGCAAGGCCCACGGCCATACCGGTGGCGAAGCCGAAGTGCGGCCGGCGGAGGCCCGATCCGCTGGTGAAGGTGAGAGAGCAACTGCACGCTTGGTTCGAGGCCGAGCCTTGGTACACGAGCCGCCAATTGTTTGAGCGGCTTCAGGCGGCACATCCCGGGGAGTACCCGGACGGGCTCCTGCGCACGGTGCAGCGTCGGGTGAAGGTTTGGCGAAAGGAGAAAGCGACGGCGATGGTGTTCGGCGAACAAGGCGAAATGCCTACCGAGGAGTCGATCCCCGCATCGAAAAAATGCTTTAGGATCACGAAAGGAACATTTTGGTGAGGCAACGGTCCGAGAACTCGGGAACATTCTTGAATGAGGCAATACGAACTCTCATTCAGATTGCCGCGCTATACCGGATTGCCGCGGGTGGAGCTACGACCGACGTCGATCCCGGCCATGAAGCCGTCCCAGCGGGCGCTGATGTTGGGCGGGTTGCTGTTTGACGCCAAACCCGCCGAGTAGCTCCAGACCTGACCGGAGCGCCTCGTACCGGCCGTCGACACCCTCTTGCCAGCGAGAGAAGAAAGCGTTGTGCGTGGTCCAGCCACCATATCCCGTCCAGTCGTAGTCCGTGCTGCTGCTGCTGGTGGACCTGGATTGTCGCTTGACCAGGGTGACGCCGCCCTTCTGGCCCAGAACCGTCCACTGGATGCCCCGCCCGGAGAACCTGGATCTCCTGATGTCGTTGGTTGTGACCCGTCCCGTTACCGGATGGACCGTCCGGCAGGTCGTTCCGGTGCAATCCGTCTGGTAACGATAGGTTGCGGAATAGGGGTTGTCCGCGTCTGAGAAATACAGGAGATCGTTGTACAGCTGTGCAGTGCTGCCGGGCAGCCGGGCAGCCGTTGATCGAGCCCCGCCGAGATTTCCGAAGGATGAATATCCCGCGGCTGGAGATCATAGGCAGCGGGGATAACGAAAAGATCGATCAAATGATCGATCCAGGGGACGCACCTGCCGCTGGGCAGGGAATCCGTCGCTACTTCCGCAATCGCAATGGTTTCAAACTCGTGCTCGATGTCTCGGCAAAGGTCTCCTACCGATTAAGCCTTCGCCCCGGGCGCGACAGTCGCGAGCAGCAGCGATCATTCTGAATGCGATCTTCACCGCCTGTTCTCCCTCTCTTTGGAAATAGAAAGGGCGGCGACCTGAGCCGCCGCCCTTGTGCTGCTAAGGGGCCAGTCCACAGGGGCCGGGAGTGTGTGTGTGTGCTCGGTCAATTACTGGGGGGTGGCGGCAAAGGATCCGGCAAGGCAAGCATTCGAGCAGGCCTCGTCGGCGGCATCGAACCAGCCAGCCACACCTGCGAGGTCCACCACCGGGTACCGGGTCGCCGGATACTTGTCCCGGTCAGCATCGGGAATCACTGCATTGTCGCTGCCGTAGAAGCTGGCTTCCCATGAACCTCCCACCGGCAAGCCGCCGATGCTTGCCACTGTGCTGCCGATCGCGTCGGCCTCGGCGGCGTTGGTGATGGTGATGTTGCTAGCGACACCGACATCGTCAGTGCTACCCAACGTAACCCGCCAGCCTGCGAGGGGGCTGCCGCCTTCGCTGAAGTCGGTGATGCTGCCACTAAGGCTACCAGGGTCCATGCCGTTGCCGAAATTAGCGTTCAAGGTGGCGGTGGCGGTGAAAGTACCAATCTTGGCGTTCTGCGGGCCGACCTGCCCCTGAATTACGTATTTGCCGACCGCACCGCCGCGAAACGTCGCTGAGCCAGTAAGAGCGTTAAAGTTGGTTAAGGCGGTTCCTGATTCGGCACCGCCGCCTGCAACGTACTTGAAGTCATACGTCGTCCCACTGATGCTATCTGGGATGGAAGCCCAGACGCCAAGGTAGAGGTATGCATCGTCGAGATCGGCCTGGACGGGGGAGGTGATTCTGCCAGGCTTGAAACTCCAGTTGCCGTCTTCAAACGAACGAACCCCGTCGGTAAGCAACACGAGTTCGGTGAGATTTATGCTGGTTTTCGTGCCCATGCAGGTGTCGGCAACAGTGCACGTAAAGGTGCCGGTGACACCGTCGTAGTTGCCGCGTACTCGCACACCATCGGCCATTGTGCTGTCCCCGGACTTCGTGATGAATTGCGCCGCCGCGGTGGGCTTCGGATTATAAGTCTCGTTATCCTCTGCGGATGCCGCCACCTCCAGCCCGTGCTCCTTCCAAAAGGCGCGACTGCTGCCCTTCTCGATGTTGGTGTAGAGGTAGACAGTTTCGTTGGTGAGTCCAGCAGCCGTTCCGGTCTGTCCGGTAAAGCTGGCGCTACGCCAGCTGCCGGGCACACTGGGCGCCGCCGAGCCGGAGGTGAGAGTCCCCTCGGGCCGGAATGTCAGGTCCCCGTCTCGCGGCCACATGACGTCCACCATCCCCAGAGCAGGCTCGTCTAGCTCCAAGCCAAACGAGCTGGCGCGAGCCATGAGTTCCGCTTGTTCGGCCTCGGTCAGCTGTTGCCGCACCTGCTCAACTTCGTTCGCGAGCCGCTGGCGGTCTGCGTCGGCGGCCAGTCGCTCCTGCTCGGCCTCCTCGGCCGCCAGCCGCTCCTGCTCGGCCTCGTCCTCGGCTTCACCCTCCTCCACGAGGCGCTGCCGCTCTGCTTCGGCGGCTTCCTCCTCGGCCTTCTTGCGCGCCGCCTCGGCCACGGCGGTTTCCTCCTCGGCCTTCTTGCGCGCCGCCTCTGCCTCCGCTTGCGCTGCCTGCGCTGCTTCGAGGTCGGTCCTCAGCTGCGCCTCATCATTGCCGCCGCCGCCGCCGCAAGCTCCAAGGGCAATCAGGGCCACGCCTAAGAAGAAAACAATCGGAAGATTGGTGCGCATCGGTCTCTCCTGCAATTCCCACCCAAGAAAAAGGCGCCCGGCCCGTAATGCCGGACCGAGCGCCTGCTTTAGCTACTAAATTCGGACGAACGCCTACGGTTTCTCCTTGGCCCCGCCGAACGCGCCGCGGAACGCGCCGCCATTCGTGGACGCGAAGTCGAAGGTGGCTCCGGCCTCCGCAGCCTTGGCCCCGTAGAACCCGCCGTCGAACGAGCCGCTGAACTTGCCGCCCGAAGTCAGGCCGTGTGCATTAACGCCAACCGTTGCCTTGGTTCCGGAGAACATGCTGCCGTCAATGCTGCCTTCGAGCGTGGCCAATTCGTCCAGGGTCGCTTTGACCGTGGCCTTGTCGAAGTTCGCCGCCAGTGTAGCGGCTCCATTCTCCAAGGCTAGACCTCCTGCCGCCGCCTGCACCGTGGCAACCCAGTCGCCGTTGTACGTGGCACTGCCAGTACTCGGCATGTCGGTACCGGTCATGCCGTCGCCGATGCTCTGGACGAAGCCGATGCCGTGACCGGTGACCTTCTGCGCGCCGTCCTTAGCGGCCTCGCCAAGACTGGCCCAGACACCGAAGTGGAGGTGCTGGTACGCGACCGGTCCGGGAATGCCGGACGTTATGCGCGTCTCATCCGCAAGGTTATCTCGGTCATTATCCGAATTCGGTGCCGCCACGGCTGTGATGTCGTGCCCGATGTGATAAGTGTAGGTGATCACGCCGGTGACTGCATCCGTGCTTGTGCTCGCCAGCGTCGCGTAATCCATCTGCCGATCACCGTTCGAATCCGTATAGGTGTACACGAACACCTCCGCAGGCTTAGTAGCCGCAGCGACCAAGTCATCAAAGGCAAGCGAGGCAGCCGCGTCAGCTACACCAGCAGCGTAGAACATGCCCAGGGAACTCAGGGCCGTGTTGTTGGCATCAGCCGCCACATTGGATCCTTCGCCGGCATTGTCGATGCTGATGAAACCCTGCTTCGTACCCATCCGAACATCGCTACCGTCATCCGGGGCATAGACCTTCACCATATTCACGCCGGCGTAGTCGGTTACCAGCATCAGCCGGGCCATGTCGTCGGGCGAGTCAAGCGTCTTGCCGATAGCGAACGTGCGCTCCGCCGCAGCTTGCTCGTATGGTACTGCCTTTTTGAACTGGGTTTCTGCCACCGTCAGGTCTTCTGCGACTTCCGGCACATAGAGGACACCGTCGATTGCGTCACCCGTGGCCATCGGGTTCATGTCCTTGATCAGGCCGGTAATCACCGTTTGGGCGTCCTTGCCCGCACCGGTGGCCACCGAACTGGGCCCGGCCATGGCGTCGATGGACGTCTCGCCCACGCTCTTCATGGTGCCGTCGATCATGAGCTCTGCCATGGCGGCAGTCTCAGCCTCACCGGCTTTCTCCGTGGCCATCATTCCATACGTCACAGCGCTTGCCATGGCATTCTCGGCCATGACCCGGGCTTCCACTGCCGCAGTCACATCTTCCTCTGCCGCCGCAGCTTCGGAGGCCGCTTTGGCATGCATGTAAGCCATCATCGCCTTGCCGGCTGCAGTCGAGGCTTCCTCCGCGAGCCCGGCCGCCGTTGCGCCGGTCTGCATGGTCGCAAGATTCGCTATCGCAGTCATGGCTGCCGAAACCGCATCGGCCGCGTCGGTCGACGCTGTCATTGCCGCCTCCGCTGCCGCCGCCGCATCCGCCTGGGCCGTCTCAAGCGCAGTCGGTACCGGATCAGGCGTTGGATCAGGCGTTGGATCTGGTGCAGTCGTCGGAGGCGGTGCCACCGATACCGTCTCGTCGTCATCGCTGCTGGTACTGCAGGCACCCACAGCAAGCGCGAGCGCTGCAGCTGCAACTGTCGTCAAGAATTTATTCTTTTGGAACTTCATCCGAGGCACTCCTAATAATCATAGTTTGAAGTGGCCCCGCGATTGAGGCCGAGTAACCATGAGCAACTTAACATATGTAGGTTATCACGCAAGTGGCCCTATGCAAAAACTTACATCCATTTAATTTGCAGTCCAACATCATAATGCCTGTAACAAAAACATTCAGGCAGTTCGATACAAACTCGCATGTTCAATGGACGCTAAAAACGTGCATAAAGCCAAATTGATTCCCGGTCAACAGAAAATGTCGAAATTATGGCACCGAATCGCAAGGGCTGCCGGGCCTTGGCGATGCCGTAGCGCCAGATTTGGGTCGACCGCATTATACTATGCGACCAGCGGGTGCGGCCGGATCCCCACCTGATTGCATGCGTTGCTACCAGCCGCCGACCGCCGGAAAGGCCCCGATCGGCCAGGATTGGCAGCTTCGATATTCCTGACGGCCAGACCAATGCCGGGGCCGCCTGATGACGGCAGGCGCAGAGCAATGGCAAATCGGCCTCTTGTATCTAACGTGCGGAGACGCTCGCTTCCACACACGTTGCCGGCGCGCCGGCAGGTTCGCCAGCATTACGCATATATAAGAGTGTGTGCTGAGTCGTGCGAGTGCCTGGGCCTGCCCACCAAGCGCGAACATGGGGCCCGATCCAGCAACGCCACAACGCCTGGATGTTGCAGCGACAGCCGCCGAACCGGCGCTCAGGGAGCATCCGGTGTCGAGCGCGCGGGCACTCCGGCCAGAGCGGCCCGGTCGAGCTTGTGCCTGCCTTTCCCTCGTCGCCGTCAGTTGGGATGCTAGCCATCGCTTCTGACGCGGCGCACGACAGCGGTCAGCGGCACCAGTATGAATCCTCGCGCTTTGACATTCGGCAGCCACTGCTCAAGAGCGTTGAGGGTGTCATCCTTGGGATGACCGATAGCAACAGCGAAGCCGTTTCGTTGCGCCAACTCTTCGACGCGCATCAGTGCCGTGCGTACCGCGACCGGTGATGGGTCGTGGTCGAGGAAAACGTCCCTTTCAACCGCAGGAACGCCGAACCGGTGGGCCACCTCCAGACCCTGGGTATGTCGACTGGTGCGGCTGTCGAGAAACATCAAGCCACGGCGCTTCAACGCCACCATTACCGGTTCCAGCGCTACCGGGTCACTGGTGAGCCGACTGCCCATATGATTGTTGATACCTACATAGCCGGAGAATTGCGACAGGTTCCAATCCAGCCGGCGGGTGAATTCCATTGCCGATAAATCGCTCAGCAGCGCGTTCGGTCCGGGGTTCGCACTCTTGTCGTAGGGTTCCATTGGAAGATGGACGATCAGTTCGTGGCCGGCCGTCCGCGCCGTTTCGGCCTGGTCTCGAACATCACCCGCATATGCCATCAAAGCGATGGTGACCGGCGCCGGTAGCGCCATCGCCCGCCGCGACCGGTGCCGGTCGAGCCCGACATCGTCTATCACCACAGCGATCATCGGGCGACCGTCGGGAATGGCCGCCGCTACGGCGTTTTTCAACCAGGCCTCGGGCTCCGGTAGCCGGGCGGCAGGATCGAATGACGATGGTGGCCGGGGGGTATTCGTTCCATCCTCCTCTGCGCCGACCGAGTTCTCAGCCTCCGGTGTGCCGCCTCGTGCGACGACGGTGATCTGCGCCCCTGCGGGCGGCTGCGCCGTAAGCACATCTGCGCGGTCACGGATATGGCTGTTGTAGAAACCGACACCCGCGGCCAATACGATTGAGACCGCGATACCGCCGATCACCCACCCGGTCGGCGAACGCCAAAATGCAAAGACGACGTTAACCGGCTGGCGTCTGCGCTGATGTTGTTTGCGTTTTCCTGAACTCACTCTGGCGGGACCAATATGTCGATTGGAGATTACTGATTACACCGCCAACTTGATTGACACCATGCTCTCATCTTGATTGTCGCATCACAGCCACCGCTTCTACCATCGTAACGCACCCCGCACCCGCCATCTCAGGGTGCTCCCCTATAGATCACGGATCGAATGTCCGCCGGTCATCCTGGCGCGTAATGCAGGAAGCCCGGTTCAGGCCCGGTGCCCCGGGATCTCGCGATAACAGTGACTGTTAATTGTTCAATAGGCGCGCGCTGCTCGCCTATCAGCCCGTTGATTAAGTGGCTTTTTCCGGCTCTCACTCCCAGATGAGGAATGCGGCGGCAAAAGCCGTCTGGCCGCTTTGCGAGCCCCCCCCGTGCCACCAGCATGGCCCCGGTGGGCGTGAGCAGACCGAAAATACCGCCATATCCGCCCGCCACGGCCTCCCGCGGGGTGCCGGCGCCGATGAGCTGGCGCATCAGTAACGATAGATTGTGGCCGGCGACGTGGAGCAGGTATCGTTTGTGCACATTCTCTCGCCCGCGCAGCCAGGTTCGTCGCATGCCGCCACGATCGAGGTTGTGGGCAAAGCAGCGCTCGACGATCTCGGCGCGCAGCTTGAAGGCCTCGTGGGCGACCCCGGACTTGAGCCGCGCACGGTTGTTGGTGACCGCGCGCCGCGCCGCCTCATCACCGTGCCAGCGCGAAAAGCCGGTCTGCTTGGGCGCCGCGATCCGGGTCTTCCAGGGACTGTCGTTCAGAGCCCTCAAGACCGCCCGTGAGTGATAACCTTTGTCGGCGACGCATTCGGCCGGGTTCTCCGACGTCGGTGCCGCATCCACCGCCTCGAGGTTTGCCTCGGCCTTCGCCAGGGTCTTGGAAAGCGTCGTGGTGTCGCCCTCATCGGCCGGGTGCAGCTCGGCCGCCACCACCGCGCCGGTGTCCAGATCCACCGCCTGCTCGGGCTTGTAGGCCAGATGCGTCGTGCCGTCCTTCATCTTGGCGATCTTGGCCTCGGGGTCGCTCTTCGAAACCCAATCCGTGTTGGAAAGCTTCTTGCCCTTGCGCTTCCGCTCCAGACGCGCCAGGTCCTCGGCCAGGCGCTCCAGCATCTCCCGGTAGCCTTCGCCGTTGTCGCGCCGCACGATGTTCCGCAGCGCCGCGTTGGCCTCCATGGTCGAGGCATCGAGGCCGATGCGCTCGCCCTTGATCAGCCCCGCCTCGGCGATCAGCACCAGAACCCAGTCGAAGACCGCCGCGTGGACTTCATGGGGCAGGCGCGGGCGGCTCCGTGACAGCCAGGAATGGTCCGCTACCCGATCACGGCTCCCCGGTTGCAGGAACGCCCGCAGCGAAAGCGAGTCCGAGCAGCGCCACTCCAGACCGCGCTCGCTGTCGATGCCCTCGAAGTAGCCCACCAGGGGCATCCGGAAATAGTGCCCGGGCGGCACCGAGGGCGCGCCCATCCGGGCCGCGTAATAAGGCCGGCAGCTCGCCTCGGCAAAGGCGTCGAAGCCGCCCTCGATCAGCACCAACTGCAAGCGGTCATAAACACATGACCCGGAGAGCGCGGCATCTCCGACCAGCTCACCATCAGGTCCCCCTGACCATCCTTCTGCCGTCCCATCGCCATCGGCAAATCCCCCTGCAAATCAGGGAACCAGAGAATCAGACGGCGCCGACTTAATCAACGGGCTGCTATACGTCACCGCCGACGATCCTGGTATTCGTCGTCTACGGGGAATGTCCAGACGTTGATGCCGTTGGCAGTGGATTGATCGTGCGGCCGGAGCGCCCGCATCCGGAACAATCAACGTCACCCCATCACCAATTGCGCGGTGGGAGCGGGGCGTACGACCCGGATTGTGAAGTGTTCGTTCGACGTTCACAAGCCTTGACCGTAGGAGGCAGAGAGCGCCATTACCCATGTTTTTGGACCGATGCCTCGAAACCGTTAGAACGCCGCCCAGAGAACTCGTGCGAGCATATTTCGGTCTCTCGCTTTGTCAAACGCACTTTGGGTTGCCGGTGCACCGTGATCTCGCGGAGCCTGCCTGTTGATTTATCCAAACGATCGCATTCTATTCGGTCGAAGCCTGCGTCTTGGCCTCCTCAAGCAGACGGGTCATCTCGTGACGCACCTTGTGCTCGTCCGTCTCGATCCCTCTGCCGGTCAGATCGCCCAGCACCTTCCGCAACACATCGGCATCGCCCGGCTCTTCGAAATCGGCGATCACGACCTGCTTGGCGTAGGCCTCGGCATCCGCGCCTGACATGCCCATTTGCTCCGCCGCCCACAGGCCGAGGAGCCTGTTGCGCCGCGCAATGACCTTGAACTGGAACTCCTGATCATTCTTGAACTTGGCTTCGGCGGCTGTTTTGCGGTCCTCGAAGATGGCCATCGACTGGGCTCCTTGCATGTGCTGAGGGGGAAAGATTGGGCTGGCACATTGTGCCAAAACGACCGCCAACGGTCCACACCCTGCAAGGCGGATCGTCGCGGCCGCTGCCCGGCCAGAGGGATATCAGGCTACCCAAAGACCTTCCGCGCCCTCCGCCTCGTGGCGGTCCCTCCCCATGGCGAGCGTCCGTTCCGGCATCAGACTCTCCACCGCTTCCATCTGGGCAGCTCGCCGCAATAACGGCGACCGCAAACTCATGCAAACTTTATCCCGCATTTCCCAAGTATCGTCGATATTCAGTGCGACGAGAAGGCGATTCTGCTATAAGAATCATGAAGTTGTAGCATACATGGAGCGGCGGATATGGCACACCCGATGGGTGAATCGAAACCGGGGTGCCTTCGGGTCGTTTTTGACCGTCGATTGAAGCTTGAATTCCACGGTTCCAAGATCACCTCTGATGCCGGGTTGCTCGCCTACCGGGAGCTTGACGATGCCCTCGGCCTGACTGAGATGGCCGAGGGTGTTTTCCAGGATAGCCGTACCGGCAAGAACGGATGGCACGGCACGACGGGTCAGTTTCGCCAGTCCGTTTTCGGGCGCCTTGGCGGCTATGACGATGTGAACGACGCCGACCGTCTGGGACGCGATCCCGCCATGCGCTGGATTGTTGGCGGCAAGGCCATCGAAAGACAGGCCGCTTCCACCAGCCAGATGGGACGCTTCGAGACGGAGCTATTGGCCACCGACGAGAACGTTGAAGCCTTGGTCGACATGAACGGGGTGTGGATCGACAAGGTTCATGACCGCCATCCGCCGAAGATGATCATTCTCGACATGGACAGCAGCGTCAGCCCGACCCATGGCGAACAAGAGGGAACAGCGTACAATGGTCACTTCGGCTGTACCTGCTACCATCCGCTATTCCTGTTCAACCAGTTCGGCGACTTGGAGAGATGTTCCCTGCGCCCCGGTAATGTTCACAGTGCCGACGGATGGCGGAATGTTCTGGAGCCGGTGGTGATGCGCTATAAGGAAAGGAAGGTGCGGCTGTATTTTCGTGGCGATGCCGCCTTCGCCTCACCGGAGATATACGAATATCTCGAAGCCGAGGGATTACTCTACGTCATCCGCCTCAAAGCGAACGCGATTCTCCAGCGGAACATTGCCCATCTGCTTACGCGACCTGTCGGTCGCCCGCCCGACCATGTTCGCCGTTTCCACGCCAGCTTCAGCTATCAGGCCGGATCGTGGAACAAGAAGCGCCGTGTCGTGGCCAAAGTGGAGTGGCACCCCGGCGAGCTGGTTCCTCACGTCGGTTTCATCGTCACTAATCTGTCGCGCCCTACCAAGCGGGTGGTGGCGTTCTATAATCACCGTGGCACGGCGGAGCAGCACATCAAGGAAGGCAAGAACGCCATCAACTGGACCCGTCTGTCATGTCGCAAGTTCCGCAACAATGCCGTTCGGTTCCAGCTTCACGCCCTGGCCTACAATCTGGGCAACTTCATGAGGACACTGGCTTTGCCGAAGGAGGTGGAGCACTGGTCGATGACGACGTTGCGCGACAAGCTGGTGAAGATCGGGGCCAAGGTTGTCCGACATGGCCGCTACGTTACGTTCCAATTGGCTGAGGTGGCGGTGCCGAGGGACCTGTTCCGGAAAATCCTGAGCTTGATTGATGATCTGCGACGAAGACCCGCTCCGGCTTAGGCCGAGGGAATCGACGGCGAGGAGAAAGCGACAGGAGAGGTGTGTCTGGATGGCGAGAAAAATGACCGAGTGGCCTTCCAAGCGCGGGCCGATTACCAAAATCATGCCATCGGATGGCTGCATAGGGGATACAGTTCCCTTGGCGGTGGGAAAGTGGTGCGATTTCCACGAATTTGGATGGTATATGGGGAATGTCGGGATAAAGTTCGGAAACTCCAGACCGTGTTACATGCGAAAGCTAAGGAAGAACCCGGCCTGCGTTTTCACGCGCTAATCGACAAGGTGTGGCGGGCGGACTTCTTGATGGAAGCCTGGGCACAGGTTCGCCGTAACGGCGGGTCTGCCGGGGTGGACGGAGAGACCGTCAAGAGCGTCGAGTCGTATGGCGTAGACCGCTGGCTCGGGGAATTGGCGCGGGATCTGAAGGACGGGACCTACAAACCAAAACCGGTGCGGCAGGTTCTGATCCCGAAGAAACAGCCCGGCAAATTTCCGGCCGTTGGGCATTCCCTGCATCAGGGATCGGGTGGCCCAGACGTCAGCCATGCTCGTGCTGACGCCGATCTTCGAGGCCGATCTACAGCCCGAACAGTACGCCTACAGGCCGGAGCGGAGTGCCCACGACGCGATAAGACGCGTGCATCGCCTCCTGTATAGGGGACACAACGAAGTTGTTGATTGCGATTTGTCCAACTACTTCGGCGAAATCCCCCACGCCGAGTTAATGAAGAGCCTCGCCCGACGCATTAGCGACGGGCGGATGCTCGGACTGATCAAAGCGTGATTGGAAATGCCCGTCGAAGAGGACGACGGCAAGGGCGGCAAACGCCGCACGAACCGGGCACGCAAGGAGCGGAAAGGGACCCCTCAGGGCTCCCCGATCTCGCCCCTGTTGAGTAACGTTTACATGCGGCGCTTCGTACTGGGCTGGAAAGCGCTGGGTTATGCCCAGCACTTCTGCGCGGAGATCGTGAACTTCGCCGATGACCTCTGTGTGCTTGGCAAAGCCCCGGCAGCGGAAATGCTGACGGCGGTTGAGCGGCTCATGGGCGGTCTGAAGCTGACGGTCAACGAGCAGAAAACCCGATGCCTGCGGTGCCCAGAGGAGCCAATTGTGTTTCTGGGCTACCGCATTGGGCGCAACTATCGACCCCACGGGAAGGGGGCCTACATCGGCACCCGCCCCGGCAAGGCGAGCGTCCAGAGCATATGCCGCAAGATCAGCGAAATGATGGCGCCACAGCACGGCTGGAAGTCGGTGGAGGAAATGGTGGAAGGCCTGAACCGCACCATGAGCGGGTGGGCAAACTACTTCAGCCTCGGCCAAGTCAGCCCGGCCTACAACGCGGTCAACCGCCACACGGGAAAGCGGCTACGCCAGTGGCTCGGTCGAAAGCACAAGACGCGGGCGGGGAGATTCGTGCGATACTCCGAAGAGAGGCTGTGCGCAGATTACAGCCTCCTGCGTCTCACGCGGCAAACCGTGGCCTTTCCGAGCGCGAAGGCATGATCTCGTCCGAAAGCCGGATGCGGGAAATCCGCACGTCCGGTTTGATGAGCGGGGGTCTGGAAACGGGACCAAGGGAGACGGACTGAGGCCCGGAGCGAAAGCAACGGAACAGCCACCGTACCCTACAGTCACCGCGTCAGCCCCCGACCCTACCGATGACCGGGGCTTTTTCCGTTTCAGGACAGCTACCTGCTGTCGCAGGGCAAGGATTTCTGTGTGAAGCGCTGCGCGGCCAAGGACGATTTCGCGGAAGACGGAGAGGAGCATATTGATGACCTTGTGCAGGCCGAAAAAGGTATCCGGTGGGGATGCAAAATTCCAAGACTTCTACGGCAGATGAGATAAATGGGTTTATCTAATCCCGCATTTCCCAAGTGACCGCTTCGCCTGATGCCTGATTGGCACGATTCTGCTATAAGAATCACTGGCTTGAGGGTGTCGGAGGGCGGCTCGGATGCGGTACCCGGAGGGTGAATCGGATCATGGGCCACTCCGGCCCCTTTTCGACCGCCGTCTGAAACTGGAGTTCCACGGATCGCGGGTGACTTCCGACGCGGGGTTGCTCGCTTATCGCGAACTGGACGACGCGCTCGGGCTGACCGCACTGGCGGGCGGCGAGCTCGCGGATAGCCGCACGGGCAGGAACGGCTGGCACGGCATCGTCAGTCTCCTTCGCCAGTCCGTCTATGGGCGTCTCGCCGGCTACGAGGATGTCAACGACGCCAACCGGCTCGGGCGTGATCCCGCGATGCGCTGGATCGTCGGCGGCAAAGCGGTCGGGCGCGGCGGGGCATCGACCAGCCAGATGGGGCGGTTCGAGACCGGGCTGCTGGCGAACAACGGGAACCTCGCGGCCCTTGCGGACCTGTCGGGGATGTGGATCGACCGGGTTCACGACTACGATCCGCCGAGGCGCGTCGTGCTCGACATGGACAGCTCCGACAGTCCGACATTCGGTGAGCAGGAGGGCACGGCCTATAACGGCCACTTTGGCTGCACCTGCTATCACCCGCTGTTCGTGTTCAACCAGTTCGGCAACCTGGAGCGTTGCCGCTGCGCCCCGGCAACGTGCACTGCGCCCACCGATGGCGTGATGTCCTGGTACCGGTGGTCGAACGTTACAAGGAACGAGCCATCCGCCTCTACTTCCAGCGGCGATGCGGCCTTCGCCTCACCGGAGATCTACGACTACCTCGAAGCCGAGGCCATGCTCTACGCCATCCGGCTGCCCGCCAACAAAGTGCTGCAAGAGAGCATCGCTCATCTCCTGAAGCGATGGGGTGGACGCCCCCATCTGACGGCGTCATAAGCGCCAGGAAGGAACGCACGCGGGGTGCGTTCGATCAACGAAGGAGGCGTCCGTGGACCGGATTACCATCATTGGCATCGATATATCAAAGAGGAGTTTCCAACTCCATGGGGCAACGGCGGAAGGCAAGCCGGTGTTCGGCAAAAAGCTTTCGCGAGAAAAGTTCCTCGTATTCCTCTCCGAAGCGCCGCCGTGCCTGGTTGTGATGGAGGCCTGCGGCGGCGCGCATTACTGGGGTCGACAGATCATCGCTCTTGGCCATGCGTGCAAGCTGATCCCGCCGATCTATGTCAAGCCATTCCTGAAACGGCAGAAGAATGACAGTAACGACGCGGCCGCGATCGTCGAGGCGGCACAGCGCCCGACCATGCGGTTCGTGGCAGTGAAGTCGGAAGAAGCGCAGGCGGATGCAATGCTGTTTCGCACCCGCGCGCTGCTTGTCCGCCAACGCACGCAGACGATCAATTCACTGCGGGGCCAGCTGGCAGAGTTCGGCGTGATCGCGGCCCAGGGTGTGGCGGGCCTCGCGGTGATGCGGCTTGAGTTGGCAGAAGTGGAAGGGTCGCTTCCCGAACAGGTCGTGTCGATGGCCAAACTGCTGTTCGAGCAGATCGCTGCACTCAGTCAGAAGATCGCCGGCCTTGAGAAGGGGATCCGTTCCCGGACCCGGGCGCGCGCGGAGATGAAGCGGCTGATGACGATCCCCGGCATCGGCCCGATCTGTGCGATGGCGCTGCATGCCTTTGCGCCGCCGATGGAGAGCTTCGGCTGCGGGCGCGACTTTGCGGCCTGGGTCGGGCTGACACCGCGGCAGCACTCGACGGCCGGCAAGCAGCGGCTCGGCCGGATCACCAAGATGGGCCAGCGCGATCTCCGCCAGTTGCTCGTCCTGGGCGCAACGTCGGTGCTCCGGCATATGCGCAAGCGCGAGGAGCTGGATGATCCCTGGCTGCGGAGGATGATCGCGGAAAAGCCGCCGAAGCTGGTCGCCGTCGCACTGGCGAACAAGATGGCGCGCATCATCTGGGCGCTGTCGGTCAGGAAGGACATCTACCGGGCGCCGGGCGCCAATGTTGCGGAATAACTGCCTGGAGGAGGAAGGGTCTGTTTGGAATTGGAACACCGGGCTTCGCGGACACGCTCTTGAGGGCGTGAGGCGCGGATGACCCCGGTTGGTGCGGTTGGGACGAAAGACAACATAGGGGCAAAAGGTCAGAGAGACGGGGTCGGAAAAACCAGCACGGCGCGCAGGGCTGTCAAGCATACCGCTGAAGCGATTTGGATCCGATCCACGAACACCATATGGGCCCGCGGCGCATGCATGCCGCACTTGAGAGGCCGGACATACGACAGTACCTGACCGCATGTCACGAGTTGTTCAAATTCCTGCTTGCACTGCAGGGGGCGTCCACATACGCCCCGTCGGCAGCCCGCCCAAGGACGTGCGCCGGTATCATGCCAGCTTCAGTTATCAGGCCGGAACCTGGGACAAGCCCCGCCGCGTCGTCGCCAAGGTCGAGTGGCATCCGGGTGAGTCGTACCCGCGGGTCGGGTTCATCGTCACCAACCTGGGCCGCCCCGCCGAGCGGGTGGTCGCGTTCTACAATCAGCGCGGTACGGCTGAGCAATGGATCAAGGAGGGCAAGAACGCGATCCGGTGGACACGCCTGTCGTGCCGCAGGTTCGACCACAATGCCGTTCGCCTCCAGCTTCACGCGCTCGCCTACAACCTCGGCAACTTCATGCGCATCCTCGCGCTGCCCGATGCCGTGGAACAGTGGTCACTGACCAGCCTGCGAGAGAAGCTCATCAAGATCGGAGCGAAGATCGTGCGCCACGGGCGCTACGTCACGTTCCAGATGGCCGTGGTTGTCATTCCTCGTGACCTGTTCGCCGACATCCTGCGCCGTATCGACCGGCTCAGACCGCCGCCAACCCCGGCATGAGCGACGGCACCCCGTTCCTTCGCGTCGCCGCCGACAGGATCGGTGCGCCCGGATCGCCGGCAAAAATGCCATTCCGCGCCACTAACGCCGCCAATTGGTCCTCAATCATCCGGATCGGCGCGAAGATGGCCGTCATTCGAAGGCGAATTGAACGTCGAGCGGTTTCGAGTCACACTCAACGGGCTGGGAGGGTTCCATATGGGGAATCCCGGTTTAGTGGTGACGGCATCCGGGCACTCCCTAGAGTAACCGCGCTCGGAGTACCAACGGACTGCGGCTTGCAGGAAAGGTAAGGGGTTCCATGCGTGTTCTGATCGCCATCGCCGTAGCCGGCTTGCTACTTTCCGCCTGTGGCGGCGGAGGAGCCGGCGGGCCGGCCGTGTCGACCACGCCGCCACCGACCACGCCACCGACCACGTCGCCGACGGCGGAACCCTCCGACCCGACCGGCGATGATCTCGCGCTTACCCGCCAAATGCCGGTCGTCGATCTCGATACGGCGGCCTTGGTTGAAATGCGAACCCTGTCAGGGATTCGCCATGTCGGCTCCGACGTTGCGCCCTTGCCAGCCGGCACGACGTGCGACAGGACGGGGCGCGTTGATCAATTTGGGCAACCTGCGCCAGTGCCCAATGCTCGCTGGTGCGAAAGTCCGTTGCCGGACCACACCCTGCCCAGGGTGGCACAGCACGGCGACGTCGCCGTATCTCATGGCCGGATCAGGGATGGGGTGGGGCGCGCCCAAGTGGTCGCCTGGCTGAAAGAGAATGCCGTTGCCGCGCAGGAATGGATACCGGGATTGCTGCCCGGTCTGCCGATCCATGACGAGCCCCTTACGGTTCACATCTACGAAGGGACGACCGACAAGCAAGCCGGGTATGTGAACGATGCCGTTAGGATCATCAACGCGGCGCTGCCGCGCGAGTGGGAGCTGACGATTTCCGAAGAAAGGACGCCGGAACTCGCTGTAGCTGACATTCCCGCGGGCGAAGTTCACGTTGGCTTCAACCTGACCCCCGACAGCGGACGGTTCAATCTCACGATCAAGGACGGCGCCTTCACCGGCGGGCGCCTTCTAATACTGAGCGACCTCCCCCCATACGGGGCGCGGTCGGCCATCGCAACCGCGACCGAACTCGATTACCAGCAAACCAATGTGGGCCTTCTAGTCCACGAACTCATGCACGCCATGGGGTTCCTGGGGCACCCGGATATGGTCTCCGCCACGAGCTACAATCGCGACCTCACGGGCTGGGCCGGGCTGCCCGCCCACGCTATCTATCCCCTCGATCGCGAGGGGTTGCTCGCAGCATATACGCGACTGTCTTCCGGCGTTCCGCCCGAAGACATCGCCGAACAGTTGGGGCCGTGGTCCGACACTTCGACTCATGTGCGGGGCGTGCTGGGCCTTCCGGGCGGTGAGCAAATGGCGTTCGGCGCCGCCCACCGCAACGGGTTTGCACAGGCTTGGGCTTACGGCTCCATTCCCGATACCGATCTGGCCCGCAATGCCGCGTTGTCCGGGTCCGCGCGGTGGGATGGCCGGTTGCTTGGACTCACCCCTACCGCGCGTGCGGTTGCAGGTGAAGCGGCGCTAAGCGTCCAGTTGACCACGCTTGACGGCACGCTCAGCTTCTCGGGCTTGGAAGCGTGGTCGACCGGGGCAGCACCGGGCGCGATAGGGTCGGGAACGGTCTGGGGCGACGGCGATCTCGCATACCGTGTCCGCGTCCGTGGCAACACCTTCGTTCAGACGGGGGGCGACAGCGGAATCGTGACGGGCGGTTTCTTCGGCGCCGCGCATGAGGGCATGGGGGGCGCGTTGGAACGCGACGATCTCGCGGCCGGCTTCGGCGGCACTCGTTGACCGGGCATCACGATCCCTCCGAGAACCAGACGATCAGGCTGTCGCGCACGCCTTCCTTGACCGGAAGCGCCGCGTGCAGCTCGGTTGCGGCGAAGAACACGGCGTCGCCAGCGGCCTGGTGTTCCGGTTGCTCGTCCGACCGGGGGAAGCTGATTTTATGTCTCTGAACCGAGCCATTGCCCCTACCCGCCTTCAAAAGGGTTGATGTGAGTTTTCCGCCCGGCGGTTGAACCAGCGCCTAGACTCTTGGCAACCCTCATTGCCGATCACCTTCGTCGCAGCCCGGTAGGACGGAAGCCCGTCCGTGACGATCGAAGCCGGTCGGCCATAACGCCTCATCGCGCGTTTCAGAACTAATTCAGTCCTGACCTACGCATCGAACTCCCCCGCACAAAATATGATAGCTATTAACCCGGTCACTTTGCCTGTTAGATGGACCGGTCATTTGTCTGTAACCGACATTAGGGCACCTCTAAAAATTCTCCTTTTTCGGGCGTCGTCGATTTAGAATCGGGTTGACGATTTGTTGATAGCGGGAGGCGTGGTTTATGGGTCAGATGGGGTTTTTCGATCTTGGGAACCGGTATACCGGTCTTGACGCCAAGAACGAGCCGCTTTTGAAGATCGACGGGGTGGTTCCGTGGGAAGACTTGCGCGCCCGTCTTGAGGCGGTGTGGCGGCGTGCGGACAAGGTGCGCAAATCGCGGGCGGGACGCAAGCCGTGGGATGCGATTGTGATGTTCAAGACGATCATTCTGTGCGCGCTCTACAATCTCTCGGACGACCAAGTTGAGCATCAGATCCGTGACCGCCTGTCGTTCATGCGATTTCTGGGGTTGGGTCTAGAGGGCCGGGTTCCCGACGCCAAGACGGTGTGGCTGTACCGCGAACAGTTAACGCAAGCTGGCGTGATTGAGGCTTTATTCGAGACGTTCGATGGCTACCTGAAGGATCAGGGCTATCTGGCGATGGGCGGCCAGATCATCGACGCCTCGATTGTGGCGGTACCCAAACAGCGCAACAGCCGCGAGGAGAACGCGCGGATAAAGGCGGGCGAGACGCCGGCAGGCTGGGAGGACAAGCCGGCAAAGCGGCGCCAAAAGGATGTCGAGGCGCGGTGGACCAAGAAGCACGGCAAGAGCCATTACGGTTACAAGAACCATGTCAACGTGGACCGTCGGCACAAGCTGGTGCGGCGCTATCATGTGAGCGACGCGGCGGAGCACGACAGCCAAGTCCTCGACGATATCCTGGATGGGGACAACACGGCTTTGGGTGTGTGGGCGGACAGCGCTTACCGCTCGGCGGAGATCGAGGCGTCGCTGAAGGAGAAGGGGTTGCGGAGCCGGATCCATCGCAAGGGCCGCCGCAACAAGCCGCTGAGCGAGCGCGAGAAGCAAGGCAACAAGACCCGTTCGTCGGTTCGGGTCCGCGTCGAGCATGTCTTCGGGGCCCAGAGCAACGACATGGGCGGGACGCTGGTGCGTAGTGTCGGGCTGGTGCGGGCGAAGGCGCGGATCGGGTTGAAGAACCTCGCCTACAACATGCGCCGCCTGGTCCAACTGGAGCGTCTCGCGGCGGCCGTGTGACGATACTCGGAGGAAAAGACCGCCTGGGGACGGTCTTGAAGCGGAAATAACTCAATTGGAGCGTGGAAGACCCCGAAAATCTCGGCTCCGGCATGGCTGGAGCTGGTGACAGCCTAGTTAAACAATATCCTCCGGCAACTCACCAATTCTTAGAGGTGCCCATTAAAAGCAGGAATGGATGTTCTCAAAAACCAAACGCCGGAGCGGCCTGTTGCACGACACGCCGGACGGCTCCAAGGTTGTTGCACCGCCCTCGCTGATCAGTCCCAGTCTGCGGATGATTGGCAATCTTTGCTCGCAGGGCGAGGTTCAAATCGACGGGACAATGGATAGCGATGTCTTCTCCAGCACCTTGACCATCGGCGAAAAGGGCACAATCAACGGTGAGATCGTTGCCGACGATGTGGTCGTGCGTGGACGGGTCAACGGCAGGATCCGGGCAGGCAGGGTGCAGCTCGCCAGGTCGGCGCATGTGGTCGGCGAAATCCGGTACGAATTTCTGTCCATCGACACTGGTGCTCTTGTCGAGTGCCATTGCAAGCACACAGACGAACCGATCAAGATAACCGAGCCTCGCATCAAACCGGCACCCTGGCCAGGCGCGATGTAGTTACGATCCTTGGGCACCTGGGCCCGCCACCCGCCAAGCGCGAACATATGGCCTGATCCAACAACACGACATCGCCAAGTTGTCGCTGCGACGACTATACGCGTCGGGCTCAGGAAGCATCCGGCATCAAGGTTGCGGGCAATATATCCGCCCCGATGCTGGCGGCGACCCTGGCCGCCGATACATGTATGGAATCGCGCGCAAGATGGGCGTAGCGCGCCGTCGTCTGGATCTTGGTATGCCCAAGCAGTTTGCCGATCATGGGCAGGCTCTCGCCAAGCGCCAGGGCGCGGGATGCGAACGAATGACGGAGGTCATGAAGCCTGACGTTCTCAAGCCCGGCGCGCGACCTTACGCGATACCAGTGGCTGTTGAAGTCCGACAGGCGCGCGCCCGGTCTGCGGCCCGCAATGACCCAGGGATTGCCGGCGACCCGAGGTAGCCCCGCGAGGACCTTCACCGCCGCCGGCGACAACGGAACCGCCCGCGGGCCAGACTTGCTGTCGCGAAGTCGGAGCTCGTTCACGTCCAGGTGCACATCCTCCCATCGCAAGGTCAGAATCTCGTTGCGCCGGCACCCGGTCAGCATCAGCAAGCGAATCGCCGCAGCGGCACGCACCGGCATCCGGCCCGTGGCCTCCAGCGCGCCCAGCACCCGGCCAAGCCGGCGGAACTCCTCTTCCGTCAGGAACCGCTCGCGCTTGCGCTGTCTGTACTTGACCACGAACCGGCAGGGATTGCCGCCCTCCGGAACCAGACCCCAGATCTCGGCCTGGTTGAGCATCCGCGACAGCGTGACAATCACCTGGTTCGCCATGGCCGGGACATGGCGCAGCCTGTAATGCAAGTCGGTCACCTGCTCGCGCCCGATCGCAGCAACGGACAGCTTTCCGAACTCGGGCAGGATGTGCTTGCGCACCACACGGCGGTGCAACTTCGCCGTGCCCGGTTTGCAGCGCACCGCGACATGCTCGCGAAAATACCGCTCCGCGAGATCGGCCACCGTTGGTCCGGTTGCCGCGCGCGCCATGGGTGCTGCGAGGGGTGCTTCTCCCGCCTTGATGCGGGCGATGATCAACCCGGCCCGGCGCCGCGCCCGGTCGGCGGAGATGACCCCATGCCGGCCAACCGTAACCCGTTTCAGCCCGCCAGGCCCCCGGCTTTGGACCATATAAACCTTGGTCCCGCTAGGATAGACCCGCACGCCAAAGCCTGTTAGCTCGTTGTCCCAATACACCGTGTCCTTCTCGGCCCGGAGCGCTTCGACCATGCGCCTCGAGATCGACCTGTATTGCAGCTTCGCCATCCCTTGGTTCCTGTTGCCCTGATTTACTGGGTCCGTCTTTCACCGGCCATCGCAAACGGCGATTTACGCAACGGTCTCCTGCGGCATGATGTCGGCCTCGATGCTGCCGCCGACCTTGGCCATCGAGATCTTCTCCGTGTCGCGCGCCAGATGGGCATAGCGAGCGGTGCTCCCGATATCCGCATGACCGAGCAGCCGGCCGATCATCGTCAAGCTCTCGCCCAGCGCCAGTGCCCGGCTGGCGTAGCTGTGACGCAAGTCATGAATACGGACATCCTCAAGCTCGGCCCGCTCCCGCACGCGATACCAGTAGACGGAGAGATACGACAGGTGGCCCGCCGGCCTGTCCCAGGCGATCACCCAAGGATTAACACGGGCGATCCTCGCCAGAACCGCCGCCGCCGTGGGTGTCAGCGGCACCATGCGCGCGCCCGTCTTGCCGTCGCGCAGCCGCAGCTCTCCCGCCGTGTGGTCCACGTCGTCCCAACGCAGGGTCAGGATCTCATTGAGCCGGCAGCCGGTCAGCATCAACAGGTGGAGTGCCGCCGCCGCGGGCGCCGGCACCCGTCCTTCAGCCTCCAGCGCGGCCAGCTCCCGGCCAAGCCGGCGGTACTCCTCTTCCGTCAGGAACCGCTCGCGTTTGCGCCGCTTGTACCTGACCACGTGTCGGCAGGGGTTGCCCCCCGCCGCAACCAGACCCCAGGCCTCGGCCAGGACAAACATCTTGGAGAGGATCATCAGCACCCGGTTCGCCGCGCGGGGCGTGTTGCGAAGCTCGTAATGCAGCGCCGCGATCTGTTCCCGCCCGACCTCTTCGAGAGCCGGCGCTCCCAGCGCCGGCAGGATATGGTTGTCGAGCGATCCCCGATAGATCCCCGCGGTATGCGCATTGCAATTGACGGCAACATGCGCGTGCATGTAGCGCTCCGCCAGATCGGCCAAGGTGAGCGCGGGCGCGGGAACCGGATCCTTGCCCTGCTTGATGCGGTCGATGACACCGGCCGCCTTCTTGCGCGCCTGGTCGGCGGCAAGTTCGCCGTGCCGGCCGAGCGTCACCCGCTTCAGGCTGCCCGGCCCCCGGCTTTGGACGACGTAGACCTTCCGGCCGGAAGGATAGACCCGTACCCCGAAGCCCGGCAAGTCATGATCCCAGAAGACGGCGTCCTTGCGCTCAACAGAGAGCAAGTCAACGGTTCGTTTGGAAATCGTCAGATCGTTTCGTTTGGGCATGGCTGCCTCGCTCGACTGGTTTAAAGTATCATTTCACAATTTCAAAACCGTAATCACACCGACATCAACTGACATCAAACCAGAGCGCATTGGAGCGCACACGCGTCGGGATGTCAACGGCCACAAGGTGGCATATGTCGATCATAAGTAACGGAAAACAAGCTATTAATCATGCTACAGCGCATTCAAGCGCACGTGTGTCGTAGAAGAGAGATTTTGATAAAATATTTGAGGAGTCCCTCGAGATGAGGTTACACAAGAATAAATTTTTAACGACAGTTGCAGCTGCGGCGCTTGCGCTTGCCGTGGGTGCTTGCAGTAGCAGCAGTGATGATGATGAAACTGTAGCTGCAGCTACACCGCCTCCAGTAACCACGGAGCCGGCTCCAGAGCCGACCCCAGAGTTGACACCGGCGGAACAATTGGCAGCGGCTGAAGCTGCGGTCGTGGCGGCACAGGCGATGGTGGTTGCCCTGACGAATAGCTCCTCCGCTGACGAAGCTTCGGCAGCCTACGCCGCATTAGGCGCGGCACAAGCGGCGCTCCATGCTGCGACGAACCTGCCGGCAAACCAGGTTGCGGCGTTGCAGGCTCAGATCAACCAATTAGTATTGGATCTTGAGGCTGCCAACGCGACACCATCAGCAGAAACCGTGGCGATTGAGACAGCTCAGGCAGATGCAGCGACGGCAGCGATGGAAGCGATGGAAGCGGCAACAGCGGCCAAGGTTGCGTCCGATGCCGCACAGACGGCAAGAGAGAATCTCGCGAGCCTCCAGACTGGGGAAACCTCGGGTGATTTGGCTCACGCAGCCTACACGCAGGCTAAAGCAGCAGCAGATGCGGCTGCGGAAGCTCAGACGGCTTCCGACGCAGCAGCAGAAGCGACGGGTTCGGTGGCCGCGACTCGGGCCCTGCTAATGGCTGAGGCTGCACGGGACAACGCGGTAACAGCTCAGGGTATGGCCGAAACTCAGAGTGCCGCTGCGGTGATGGCTGTCGCAAATGAAGTGCAGGTAGTTGAGAAGACGAAAACTGTCGGCGAAATCTCCATCACGATTGACGGTAATTCTGTCACGAACACTCTTAACAAGGTGACACGACATACAGGCCTATTGACCGGCGTTAACATCACTACGCCCGGCACTCGGGACGCACATGGTAGGCCAGTAACAGCTGAGGATGGAACCCCAGTTGTCGACCGGACGGAAGTATCTCCTTCAATAGCGTTCACATATGATTCTGCGGACGATGATGCTCGCGTGACCTTGATCCATTCCTATCTCGGCTCGCAGAAACAAATGCAGTTCGTGAGGAACGGCGACACCAGCCCGTTTACTGGATCTGATGGGGCGAGGGATCTGGATGCTCCGGCGGACACCTCCTACCCCGTAACGGAAGGGAAGATCAATCACGACGCTGATGACCAAACGCCTACAGTGGCGCCCCAGGTTGCCGGGGGAGATTTTAGAGCGTTTGATGCACTCACGACGGCAGTGACGCTCTACTACGTCGAAACCGGGTTGGAAGATGAAACCCTTGGCAACGATGTGGACGGTAACGGCACCGTTGAGGCTGCTGAGGAAGACGACGGCATCGACCAGACCAAGACATTCCTGGAACGGAATGTCGCGAACGGCACGACCACCTATCAGTTGGTTAATGTGGTTCAGGTGACTGTGGACAATGCTACGGCCTACGAACATCTGCACTACGGTCTTTGGAATGGGCTGAGCGGAAGCGATGGCAACATAATTACCGATCTCGGTATTGGGTTCGTCACTGCTCTATCCAGTGGTATGGGCATGACCGATTCCGATCATGATGCCGCTGGTGGCATGCCGAACTTCGGTAAAGCCGTATACAACGGCGACTATGTCGCGAATGTTCAGGCAGCCGATGAACAAGGCGACGGCGACATCACACGGCAAAGCGGCACCTCAACTGTGACTGCCGATTTTGTAAAAGACACGGTTGGTGTCGTGTTGTCCGGACTTGCCACGCTGGAAGGCGGCGAGATTGCCGGGAATAGGTTTGCGGGTGCTGGCAAACCGAAACTGAATGCTATGCTTCCCGGAGACTTGGCGAATGCCGCTGACTTCATGGGTAGCTTCTCGGGCGGCTTCTTTGGTCCGAGTGCGGCGGAAGCCGGTGGTGTCTTTGACTACGCGTCGAAAGACAACGAGAACGGTGCGTTCCGTGGTTCATTCGGTGGTGCCAGGTAAGGCTTGATTGATTACCTGATATCTTGACTATACCGGGCGCCCGATCCTTTACCGGATCGGGCGCCTTTTTCTTTGTTATCCCAGACAATCACTTGATGTTCACCTGGTCTGCAACCATTCGGATCATCACAGATCGTGGTGGTGCCGCCCAGGGAAAGCATGAATTTGCCGTGGGATCGGAGTTTAGGGTCAGATGACATGGTATGTGGACAGCCGAACGTTAGGCGATCCCGGCCGGCACACATTTTTCGGGGCTGTTTACTGTTAGGCAGGCAACCACCATTTAGCCGAAAACGCATTCAGACCACATTCCGATAACCAAGCTTCCCAATCCGATTGGCTCAATCGGAATTGTTTTCTCGACGCCGAATCTCAGCAGAACGAAGGCGCACATGAACTGGTACCAGAGTCTACTTGCTCGGCTACTGCTGGCAATGATGCTGGCGCCCGTAGGCATACCCGCACTGGCGGTGGCGCAAGATGAGCCACGCCGCTCGGAATTGTCCACCGAAACCCTGATCGAAGCTGCCAGGGCAGCGCTGGCCAAGGGTGATCTGGAGGACGCTGAGTTTCTGCTCAAGGGCATCAAGCCGGGAGAAGGGAATGCAGACGATCTGGATTTCCTTTACGGCTCGATCGCGATGGCGCGGGAGGATTGGCAAACCGCCATCGCCCAGTTCCGCGCCATGCTGATCCGCGACCCGGACCCTGCCGCGGGTGCGGCTCGACCTGGCGCTCGCCTACTTCCGGGCTGAGGAAGACAGCAGCGCCGCATATCATTTCCGCCAGGTGCTCGGGGACAAGGATTTGCCGCCTGTCGTGCGCGCCCGGACGCTGGCATTTCTCGATACGATCCGCCGCCGCAAGACCTGGTCGGTCAACGCGGCGGTCGCGCTCGCCCCCGACAGCAATATCAACGCAGCGACAAGCTCTCGGGAGATCAACCTGTTCGGCCTGCCGGCCCAACTCTCGGAGGACGCGCGGCGTGGGCCTGAACGCCCGTATCTCGGGGGGATACGAGGCGCGCATCTCACCGGATCTGAGGTTCCGCACCGGCGCCAGCCTGTCTACACGGACCTACGAGAAGAGCAAGTTCAATGATCGGACCCTGAGCCTGCGGGCGGGACCGCGGTTTCTGTTCGAGAAGTTCGACCTGCGCCCGGAACTGACGGCGCGCGCCCGGCGCCTCGGCGGTGAGATCTACAGCCGGGCAGCCGGCGTCGAGCTTTCGGGCAACTGGCAAGTAGCGCCGGCCTGGCGGCTGAGCGCGGCGGTCGGCGGCGAGCGGGTCTCCTACGAGACCTTCCTTGGTGAGGGGAACATGTACAGCACCCAGGTGGGTCTGGCCCACGCACTCGGTCGCGCCACATTGCTGCGGGCCGATGGTGTTTTTCGCCGCGAGGCCGTGGAACATGAGGCCTATTCATGGCGCGAGTTCATTGTCGGGGCTTCGGCCACGCGGGAGCTTCCCAGGGGCTTCGTGGCGACCGTGGGATCGACCTACAGGTTGCGGCGTTACGATAGTCCGATCGCCGCCTTCGGCCCCGAAGCACGGCAGGACCGGACACTGGCTGGGCGGATGAAGGTATCTAACCGCCATATCGAGCTGTTCGGGTTCATGCCCGAGCTCACGTTCAAGCATGAACGCCGGAGCAGCAATATCAGTCTTTACGACTACAAGCGCAACCTGGTCGAAGTCGGGGTAGTCCGGACCTTCTAGCGGGTCTTTGAAGAGTGCCTGGTGTGAAGGTAGGCAGGTCGTCCTTGCGCCAACACCGCGGGCCGGCATGGTGCTACATGCTCATGCCGAGGCTTTGATATCTACCCTTGCTCTGCTGCTGCCTTTCGGCCTTGCGTTCGGCGCGCTGCTGCCGCAAATCCCGGAGCGTCTCCGGGTCTTCGAAGAGGCGGGCGATGCGTTCCTCGCGCATCCGGATGTCCTCGCCCTCATGTTGCCCTGCCAGGGTCACAGCTAAGTGCCGGTCGTCGCCGTCAAGCACCCCACGCACCCGCGCGAGCGCTGAGTCGAGGCTCTCTTGCGCGTGCGCGATGTAATCGAGGTGGATGCCGTATCTCTCCGGATTGTCCAAGAGTCCCTCGCAGCGGCCCACCGCAAAGTCGGTCACATTCCGCCATGTGTCATAGTCCTCATGATCGGGAACTGCCACGCCCCGCTCGGCCGCTGCGGCCACCAACGTCTCGCGCCGGTCCATCTGACCCGCCATGAGCTTGGGCCAGTTGTCGAAATACTTCCGATTTGACACTGCCTTGCCGAGCTGCTTGAGCACGGCGCCTACCTCCGATTCAACGCCGCGATCCAGGTGCATGTTCTGGGAGACCTTGTCCAGCTCCTTGTGCAGACGGCTGAAGCCATCCGTGTAGATGACATGGACGCCCTCCTCCGCGGCACGATCCACCTGGCGGTTCCAGTCCCGCTTCAGTTTCCCCGCGCGCTCCAGGGCTTGCCGCGCGAACCTCGCATCCCGCAGCCGATTTTGGTAGTCCTGCCCGCCGACGAGGTAGCCGATGGCGCTTCCAAGCCCGGAGAGTGCCGCCTGCACAGGTGCGGCGGCGCTGGACATGGCCCGCGCCGCGTCCAGCGCGGTGCCGTCATCCAAAGCGAATCGGGGACCGACCCAGTGGCGGTTTTGCTGGCGTCGAATCTTTTGCTCCTTCCGTTCGGCCAGCTCCTTGTCATCGTGCCCCATCACCTCCCCAAGCGCCGAGAGTGCCCTTGTCATCTGCGTCCTGGCCGTGACGAGCCTGTCAAGATGGGCGCCATAGGTGTCCTTACCGGAGAGGATGGCCTCGCCCGCCGCCGTCAGGCGCTCGGCCTCCTGCCGCCAGTCCGGGTAGGCTGAAACCCCGGTCAGCTCGATTTCCCGATCCGCCGCAACGTCTCGGAGAGAAGCGCGCGCATCCATGTAGCGTTCCACTTCGCCCGGATAGTCCAGGATATGTTTGCGGGTCGAGAGATAGTGCTGATGGTTCTCAAGCACCTGGATCAAGGGCGCTCGTGACTTGGCCGGGATACCCGGATTCTCCACAATCGTTTGGGCGCGCGCGACGATGTCCATGTAGTCCTTGGCGTAGAATGAAGGGATACCGTCTCGACGGGCGTCTTCGATGAGGCTGTTCCAGTCGTGGCGCAAGGCTTCGTAGGCGGGCATCCAGTCCGGCGTTGCGGGCTCCGGTTGTTCGACTTCCTCCCGTGTATCCGCGGGTTCGCTGCGCGGTTCCGGTTTCCTGCCTGCGGCGGCATATTCGCCATCCTCCCGGATGACGTGGCGCAGCCGTGATAGCTCCCGTTCCACGCGCGCCCGACCGGTTTCTATATTGTCGAGATGGGCGCCATACGTATCGCCGTCGCCAAGGATGGTCTCGGCTGTTTCCATCAGGCGGTCCGCTTCCTGTCTCCAGCCCAGGTGATCCGATACCTGAACGATCCGAACGCCGAGCCTGGCGGCCACGTGCTGGAGGGAGGCATACGTGTCCATGTGCCGTTCGGTGGTGTCGAGATAGTCCTCGACGTGCTGACGCGCCGAGAGATCCCGTTGGTGATTTTCAAGCGCCTCGATCATGGGCGCCTTTGTTTCGGCCGGGATATCCAGGCTCCCCGCCAGCGCCTGGATGCGCGGGATGATGTCGGCGTATCCCTCTGCGTAGAATAACGGCTCTCCGGTTTGCCGGACCCGTTCGATGAGTTTGTTCCAGTCCTGCCACAAGGCTTCGTATGCCGCCATCCAGTCTGGCTTTGTGGTTTCAGCATCGGTGCGTAGTGTCGCCATATCGGTTGGCATAACGGCGTTTTCGGACTGCATCGTGGCATGATCCGGGGACGACACGGGCGGCGACACATCCTCCTGCGCGGCCACGGCAAGCGCCCAGGGGTAATCCTCGGCTTCGACCGACGGGACATCGTCGGTGAGTTGGGCCGATGCCGCGTCACGATCGGGAGACCGCATCCCGGCCCTGTCCGGCGTCACCGCATCAGCACGCCTGGGCACTTCGGCACCGCCGCCCTCCAGCGCCAGCTCCCCTTGCCGCAATCCGGGTGTCGGTTGTCGTGCTTCCTGTTCCGCCTCGCGCTTGATCCGATGCGCGTGCCGCATCGTGACCGCGCGCTTGTGGCGGCGGGCGCGGGCATGGAGGTCCTCGAAATCGTCGAGGTCCTTGCGGGCAATGCCGCCGCGATCCGCCAGCAGGGGCGCGAATTCATCCGGTCGGGCGCGGAAGGTCTCGGCCTGTTTCAGCAGCACCCCATGGCGGGTGAGTGTCTCGCGGTAAGCAGGCCCAAGCGCCACGGCATCGCCTTGCAAGCGGGTTCGTTCACGAAGTTCGTCATACGCAGCCAGAACTTGCTGCCGGCCGTCTGCGAAGGCGACGACCACCTGGGCGTGACGCCAGCCGAAGGCGGTGCGCCGGACATCCCGCGCGATGCAAACCAGCGCGTTGTCGTTTGCTGCCGCACGAATATCAGCCGTCTCGCCTTGGGCTTCGTCATGGGATCGACTTCTATCTTCCCGGACATTCTCCCGACGGTCTTCCCATAAACCGCCGGCCATATAGTCGAGCGCTGCCTCCTTCGGTTGCGAGCGCGACCAGCGTTCGGCCAGGTAGGCCCTGATCTCGGTATCCGTCACCGCCGTCTCCCGGTCGTTGTCGGCCCGCCTGTCGGCGATGTCGAGAGCGAGCGGCGCCCGGTTGACGTAGATGTCGAGTCTCTCGCGATGACGCGTTGCGGCGGGATAGACCGTCTCGCGGGAGGGTCTCGCGTCGGCCAACAGGAAGGTGCGGTCCACGGTCAACCCTTGGGCCGAGGTGATGGTCATCGCATAGCCGTGATCGAGACGGATATTGCCGTACCAGTCGCGGATCTCGTCGTGACGGAATCTGACCTCACGGCCGTCCTCAGTCCGCGCCGATATCAGGACGCTCGGCTCCGGACCGGCCTCGCCCCTTTCAACCTTGAAGTCCTCTACCGTGACCACGGTGCCGTTGAACAGCTGTTTCTTCCAGTGGGTGGCGCCAATGCGCAAGCGGTCGCCGCGCACGATCTCCAGCGGCGAGGTCGTCCGTTCGTCCTCCGTGCCCCGGCTGACGATCACCGTCACCCGGTCCGCATGGGTCCGATCCGTATCGGCACGTCCTGCATCCGGCAACGCGGCGAACCGGCGCTCGCGCATCAGGTGCGACAGCGCCCGCGCTTCAGCCCGTGTGCGAGCCAGCACCACGCTGGACTTGTCAGGGTTCGCCCGCTGGTAGCGGTCCCATTCGTCAACGAGACCGGTCAATGTCTTTTCTTCGTCATAGCCGATATGGAACCGCCCACGCAGGTGGAGCGCTGCAATGGCCGATGCCGCATCGCCGTCGCGCAGCGCCTCGGAGGCAGCGACTTGCCACGGCGTAAATACAAGTTTCCCCTTCATGTTCTCGTAGTAGGTAAGAATGCGGGTGCACCTCTCCTCTGCCATCGAGTTCGCCAGCATCCGCGCCGTGTCGGGTGTCTCACCCTGGACATGTGTCAGGATATCCTCCAGATCCGCCTTCTGGCGCCGTATGCGGTCCACCCGGACACTGCCGACTGCATCGCGAATTAGCCTCAGCCCTGGTCCCGCTTCCACCGGTTGCTGTTGTTGTGTGTCGCCCGCGAAGACGATCTTCGCTCCATGACGTTCGGAGAGTTGGAGAATGTGATGCGCCTGGCGGGTCGACAGCATCCCCGCTTCGTCGACGATAATGGTGGTAACCTTGGTAATCTCGATACCGCCCCGCGCGGCAAGACGCAGCAGCTTGTCGACGCAGAACGGTCGCGCACCGACATCGTTGCCAAGCGCCACCGCCGTGCGCCAAGCCACGGCGGTGGCGATGATGTCGCTCCCATGTTCACGGTAGAGATCGGCGATAGGCCGCAGCGTTGTGGTCTTGCCCGAACCCGCTGCCCCTTCGATGATGGCGACTCGGCCCACGGATGAGGTGACCGTCCGGATCGCCTCGATCTGTTCCTCGCTCAGCGGATAACCCGCCTTCAGCAGCTCGGTGACCCTAGCCTCGATGACCTGAGCGGATAACGAATGCCCCGTATCGGCGGCCAGGCCTGCCGCCATGTCCCTGACTTCCTGCTCCATCTGTAGAGTGTGACGGGTCGAATACAGCCTCGTGTGCGCCATGTCGGCCCGGCCCTCGGCCGACCTGAGCGGGCGGGTCAGGCGCACCACCTCCGGGCTCATAACCACCCGCTCGATGCTTGTCGCCACCGCCTCATGGTTCAATAACCCGGCGGTGGCATTACCCACCCGCTCGACGATATCGGGCAGGCGGAAGATCGCTTCCTCCCGCGTAAGGCGCTCCGGCAGGTCTTCCAGCACCTCCGTCAGATCTCGGATCTGATCTTGGGTAATCTCTTCAACCGTGCCCAACAGCGAGGCGATCAACACCTCGCGTTCGACATAGCCTTCCGCCTCGGAGCGCCACCGCGTGTGCCGGATCTCCGGGTCGTTGTCGGGCGACTTGCCAGCCCGCGTGATCTTGTTCGCCGCCGCCGCCCGCGGTGCATTGCCCTCTATCGTGAAGCCCATCTCCCGGGCGGCTTCGACAATCTGACCCCGGCGCTTAGACCAGTGCGCGATCAACGCTGCCGGTTGTTCCCCGACGGTTCCGGCGGATGGGGAAAAGCCAGAGATACGGGTGAACTCCCCATCCTTGCCGTATTGCTCCATGCGTATGCCAAGCCGGTCCCGCAGGTTCCACGCCAGGGCATTGCGGTAGACCGCTCCTGCCGCCTTCATCCAGGCATAGACCGGGTGCTGATGCAGCGCCCGGTACTTGCCGTCCCGGTGCGTTCTCGCGGCATTGAAGATCGTGCAATGGGTATGAAGCTGCGGGTCGTTCTCGCGACTGGCGCCATGCTGAAACATCGCCCCCATGATGTCCGCCGCCACGACCCTGGTTCCGTCGCGTTCCTGAAGCCGCGTCCAGGCGCAATGAGCCAGCACCGTCTCTGCCAATGCGGAACGGACTGCGTCATTGTGGGCGCGCTCGATCTCTGAACGCAGCTCCGGATCGGCGATAGCCCACAAGGCGGAGACGCTCTTGTCGGCGCTGAACGTCATGTCAAGACCGGGCGAGCGCTTCTCGCTTCCGGCATTGCGTGTCAGTCTTTCGCCGCCATCGGGGGCGAAGCCATGATAGAGCCGGTGGAACTCTCCGCTATCGACCCTGACGCCGTCGGCAAGCCCAAACAGGCCGCTGGGATTCCACCACACGCCATCCGGTTCCTCGCCCGCCGTGTAGTACTCGTTGGGGTGACGGAAGGAGCGTTGGCTCTCAAGGTAATAGGCTGCCGAGGCCATTTGGGCCAACGTCGCTACCATGTCTGTCGTATCCTCATTTTGTCCGCCGCCGGTTTCAACTCTCTAACCTCTTTCGTTCACCCTCATGCCAATATCGCGTTCGCAGGAATCCTCGGAGCGATAACCCCCAGGATCAGCCAATCCGCCCCAAGCCAGTTTACGGCAGAGGTGTGCATTGCTTACTTCGCTATATAACGCTCCGTGAGAGGATATAGATTGCGGAGGGAAAGAACAAGAGGGGAACATAGAACCAACAAGAAGCAGGTTAAGCCTGCTGTCAAAAGGGCGACAGGGTTCAAGTCTGACGTTCAGATGGCGGCATTGACCGTATGTCGGGCCAATCGCAGAATTCGGGCTTGATAGCGGATTCTGGAAGCATGGGGAGATAGGATATCATGGCGCGATTGTACAAAGAGGCGGATATCGATTTCGGCAAGATAGATGCCGCTCTGGCGAAACTTGCGCCGCCGAAGATGACCATAACGGACGTGCTGAACCGTCTGCGTGACAGGCTGCTTGAGCAAAAGGGCAAGGAAGTGACAGTGGCGCAAATGTGCGAAGTGTTGAACGCACTCGGGATAGATATCAGTGAGCGTAGTTTGCGAACATTTCTGAACAAGGTCGCTTCTGGGGCCGACAAACGTGGATCAACCGAAGAAGGCAGCGATCCGTTCTGAGCTGAACGAATGCGCACCTTCGTTTGCAACACGGTGATGCGGCCTTCAAAGCATGGAGATCCGTCGTTGTGGTTCCAGACACGAACAATGAAGTAGCAAGGGGGGATGATGGCGTGGCGCGTCAGCGACCGCGTCCGACGATGGCGGGAAGTGCCGAGCCGCCGACGGGTGCTAGCTCGCTCATATGGCGGTGGCGCGAAGCGCCCCGCCATGGGCCGCTGCTCTAACCAACCGGCACAAAAAAAAGGCCGGTCCCGCACCGAGTGGTGACGGGGACCGGCCCTTGAAGGGTGCCATTACGCGGTGGCGAGCAGGACGGGGATTCCGACCTTGCGGGCTTTGTCGACCATGTTGTTGGTGATGCCGGAGCCAGGGAAGGCGACGAGGCCCTTGGGCAGGAAGTTCAGCAGGACATCGTTTCGCCGGAAGGGCGCGGCCTTGCCGTCGCGACCCCAGTCGGGTTTGCACACGACCTGATGCACGCCGTTCTTTTCGGCCCAGCTTGCCGCGATCTTCTCGGCGCCGGGTCCACCGCCGTGTAGTAGGACCATATCGTCGTACTTGATCTTGATGCTGTCGAGGGAGTGCCAGATGGCGGTGACATCGCCGAAGTCCTTGCCGCCGGTGAAGGCGACCAGGGTGCCTTCGGGAAGATGCGCGGAGGTCTCACGGTGTTCACGGGCGCGCAGGTAGTCGCGGGCGTCGATGGCGGCTGAGGTGAGTTTGCCGGTCTGGCTGCTGTGCGATCCGTTACGCGGGCGCCAGGTATCGCCGGTCTCGGCACGGTATCCCTCGGCGGCGAGATCGCGCATGGCCTCGAAGGCGTCGCGGCGATCACCAAGGTTCTGGACTCGGTCGGTACGAAGTTCAAGTTCCCGGGACTTGATCTCGGAGCCGTCCTGCTCCTGGCCGAGGTCCTTCATCTCGGGGGCGATCTTGTCGATGCCGCGGTCGAGGCGTTGGACCTGTGCGTGCAATGCATTGACGAAACCCCAGAGCAGGCTCTCACGTTCGTCGGCGAGCTGCGTGCCGTCCGGTGCGACGGCGCCGGCCAGGATGTGGATGGCTTCCTCGATCCCGGCGAGGGCTTCGTCCTCGTTCCAGATCTCCCGGTTGTCGAACTCGTCGGGACCAGGGGTCGCGCCGAACAGGGCAGCCTGCTCGCAAGCCATTGCGGTCTGCGATGACGTTTCGGTGCTGATGAAGTTCTGCATGATTCTCTCCATTGCTATGTTGCTATCCTCCGAGGCGGGCTGCCCCGTCGTGATGGCTCTTTGTTTCACGCGCTCGCAACGGAGCCACGATTGCCGGAATGCCTGCGCTGGGGGGATGGGCGAGTGGTGCGGGCGCAGGGAGCGGAGCGAGTGAGCCACGGTCGCGCATACCACCGGCGCTAGCCGCGCAGCGGCGTGGCATTACGCGCTATCGCCGTAACGGAGCGTGAGCGAAGTGGAGGACCCCACAGGGGTTGGCGCAGTGAGAACGTGTGACACAATGAGACATCATGACGGGCTAATTTGTAGTAATTCAGACCTGATCTGACAGGTGCCGGTTTTGAGGCGGCGTCTGTCAGTTTAAGTTCCGGCTACGAACTTTTCCCTCCAGATGGCTTTGCCTTCCTCCAGGGTCTGCATGGGGGTTCGCCCTTCACAGATTTTGCCCTGATGGGTGCGTTCATTGTTGTAGTGATCGATCCATTCGTCCAGATCATTCTGCAGTTGCTCGATGGTCTCGTAGATCTTCTTTCGGAATGTCACCTGGTAGAACTCCTGCAAGATGGTTTTGTGGAACCGTTCGCAGATGCCGTTGGTCTGGGGCGATTTGACTTTGGTCTTGGTGTGGTCGATGTCGTTGATGGCCAGGAACAGCTGGTAATCGTGCCGATCGGCGCGCCCGCAATATTCCGTTCCCCGATCCGTTAGGATACGCAGCACCGGCAGCTCGTGCTGCTCATGGAACGGCAACACCTTGTCATTGAGCATGTCGGCTGCCGTGATCGGGGTTTTGGTTTTGTAGAGTTTGGCCTGGGCGACCTTGGCGTATGTATCGATGTAGGTCTGCTGATAGACCCGGCCGACGCCCTTCAGGGTGCCGACATAGAATGTATCCTGTGAGCCAAGATAGCCGGGATGCGCGGTGTCGATTTCGCCCCAGGCCTCGTCGTCCAATTTCTTCTTTTCCAGCGCCTGGATTTGGGCCTCGGTGAGGATAATGCCCTCTTCGGCGACCTTGGCCTCGAGCGCTTTCAGCCGCGCCTTGAAGTGAGCCAGGTCGTGGCGAAGCCAGATGCTGCGCACCCCGCTGGGCGACACGAACACGCCACGCTTGCGCAGTTCGTTACTGACGCGGACCTGGCCATGGGCCGGGTATTCGACGGCGTAGGCGACAACCGCTTCTTCCGTTTCATGATCGACCCGGTTCTTCGGGTTGGGAACCCGGCGCGTCCTCTCCAGCAGCGCCTCGACACCGCCTTCCTCGACCGCGTCGCGATAGCGGTAAAACGTATCGCGTGACAGGCCCATGACTTGACAGGCCTTCGACACGTTGCCCAGTTCTTCGGCCAGATTGAGAAGGCCAACTTTGTGACGGATGATTTTTTGATTACTCTGTAGCATGAGGGTTACCTTTCATTGTGTTTCGATGGTTCGGTTCGCACCGCCATCAAAACCGGTAACCCTCGCTCCTGCAATGGAGCAGCGTCAGATCAAGTCGGAACTAATACAGCTAATTATTCTCCCACTCCCCCACCTCCCTTCCACCGTGCCGCAAGCTGGATGCTTGCAATAAGAGGAGCGATCCGGTCCGCAAGGGTGCCGTCGCTGATGGGGTCGTTGTGGAAGTCTCAATGTCCGGGAACGGTGGGGACGTTATTGGGGACGAACTCGAACGTGATGGCACGAAAAAGGGGCCGGTCCACACCGAGTTGGCGGGAACCGGCCCCGAGGTGTGCGGCTGCGGGGAGAGCCGCTAGAAAGGAATTTGGTCAGCGTCGGCTATTGATTCAAGGGTCGTTGCAGTCGCCACGGTGTCTCCGTTCATAGTCGGCGCGCCATTGCCGTTCGGCTTGTCGAGAAATTGGACTCGGCCACCGGGGACCAGCAGGATCTCGGTCGAGAACCGGTCGCTGTCCTCGCCGTCCTTGCGCCACTTCCGGGTCTGCAGCTTGCCCGAGACGTAGACCAGGCGGCCCTTCTTCGCGTGCTTCTCCAGCATCTCCACCAAGCCGTCCTGGAAGGTGACGATGCGATGCCACTCGGTGCGATCCACCTTGTCCCCCGAGTTCTTGTCGAGGAAACTCTCGTCGGTCGCGATCGAGACATTGGCGACACGGCCGCCGTTTGTGAGGTGGCTGATGGTGGCGTCGGCGCCGAGGCGTCCGATCAACTGGGCGTTATTAAGTCCGAACATGATCAATCTCCTATGATCCGGGTTATGACATCGGGTTAGCGAACAGGACCCGGTCTCTCTCGATCCCTTCTCCGTTCACTTTCTCTAAAAGCCCTTCTCTTCCTCGATTCAGCCGTCCGCGCCGGTGCAGGTCCGGGAAGCGAGAAGATCACGGATCGCGTGGGCTGGCACTCCGACCTCGGCCAGCAGCGCGCCGACGTCGGGAAGCGGTGCGGCGAAGCCGGGATCTGCATCGCTTGTGCTGCCGGGATTGAAAAGGGTGTCGTTGGACTCGGTCGAGCTATGAATACGATCGAACATTTTGCATCTCCGGTTTATGGGGTTGAGACACCGCCCGGAGGGAACTCTCTTTACCCTTTGGCGCGTCGCCCTTCTCTTTGCCTTCCTCAAACTCTCTTGCACGTTGGTCGAGGCAGGCCGGAGAGTGTGGGGGCATCGCACGGCGGCAACTGGTGGCACGATTTTGCCCGGCAAGCGCCGCGCGTGTTGTCAAAGGACCGCGTCGTTGGCGTCCATGATGGCGATGACAGTGTCGTCGAGGCTGCCCCTCGCGCTCATCAAGGTGTGTTCGAGATGGAGAAGCTGGTGGCGGAGCCCGTCGCGTTCGCCGCGAGACGGATTGCCGGACAGGCGCATGATGGCGTTCCGCAGCTCGGCGAAACGTTCCGCCAGATCCTTCATGTGGGCCGCGGCCTCGCGGGCACCGGTGCGTGCTTCCGGCAGAAACCCGCCGTGATCGGGCAAGACGCCGGGCACAGTGTTGAAATCCCCGGCGTCTCTGTGCGGTGTCAGGGTATCAAGCATTTGGGCCTCCTTGGGTTGCAAAGCGGGGGGACGGGGATGCCGGCGGAAGTGACTCTCCCGCTCACCGCCCGGATCGCCCTTGCAGCGCTGCTCCCGGCCTCTCCGTGCCGCGTCGCGCGGCTGGCCAGGTTCGTGTGGAGGCGGTGCCCACGGGTTCCGTCTGCTGTTGTCATGCAACCTCGATGATGGCGGACTGGGCATCCCGGTCGAATCCGAACCGCGCGTCGGGCGACTGCAAATCTCAACATGGCGGGTTGAGTTATTCGAGCCGGCTGGCGGCGCAAAGGCGCAAATTCGCCGAGGTCGGGCGGAGGACGGCAACAACCGTTCGGACGCCTCGTGCCGGATACCGGGAAACGTGTGAATTACGCTGAGTGCGTTGCTGCCGATGGCCGGCGCTCGAGGATGCGGCCGGGGCCGATGTTCCCGGACACGAACCCACCCCGGAGCCAGGAAGCGTCTCCGAGACTACAGCCCATGCGGTTGAGCGCCGCGAGGCTGCCGCCGGCCGGGCGCCTCGGTGCCTGTCGAGAGATCCCGCCGAACGCCAATCAATACCCGATCAGGGCCGCCATGGGTGAAACGTCGGAAATCACTTCCACATCTTCACGAGACAACCGGGCGTACGCCAGGCACATCGCTACTTCGGCCATGGAGTCCCATGTCCCGTGATCAGCCCCTGTCGCGATCTCGATGACCGTGTAGCGGGGCGGCAGGATCGGCAGACCGCGATGCTCGTCGGAGCGCAGGTACGAGCGGCGGGCGCACTCCGGGCACCGGGCCGCGCCCTGGGACGGTGCGGCGCAATCTATGCAAAGCCTTCGCACCCGGCGCCGGACGTAACGCCGGCGGCCTCGGGCGTTCTTGGACACAGGATTCAACTGCACCCCTTGGATGCGTTGAGGGGCGCAACTTCCGTGTGACGCACCTGTTTCATCCTCTTCACGGACGCGAGTTCGAGCTGGTCGAGGTCAGGTCGGTGCAGGGTGTGGGATGGGTCCATTACACGGGTGATGACGGGGTGCTGCGCAGCATTCGTCAGGCTTTTACCAGTGCTGCGGCGGTGGATCCGTTTGTGGGGGTGGCGGCGGGCCGGTCGGCGTTCCGTGTCTCGGATCTGCTCGCATTGGCGGCATTGCTGGACAGCCTGGACGGAGACGGTCGCGCTGGGAGGGAGAGCGACGGCGGAGCGGAGACTGTCAAGGAGATTTTGCCGTATGTGTAAGAATATTTTTGCGCATCAAAGGCGAAAGCAGAGTATCGCGGCGGCCGGAGAGATGGCGGTGATTGGCTTATATGTATGGTATATCAGCCTATTTTCGATCAAAGAGGAGAAGGCGGGGCTTGATACGGCGCCGGTAAGGTGCATAAATAAATTTACATTCCTTTCTCGATGGAGCCCGCGCGATGGCCAGACGTCCCGCCGATGCAAAGACCCGAGCCCTCAAGGAGCACGGCTGCCTGAACCCGAACGCGGAGACGGTGCGCGACGAGCTGTTCCTGTCGAACGCGTTCTTCGACCCGCGCGATCTGCTCCAGGTCAAGTACGAGATGCTGCGCCGCGTGCGCGAGGACGGCGTGCCGGTGAGCCATGCCGCTGCGAGCTTCGGCGTCTCGCGCCCTACCTGGTATCTGGCGCAACGCGCCTGGGAGGCGGGCGGGCTGCCGGGATTGCTGCCGGACCGGCCGGGACCGCGCCGGCCCCACAAGCTCAGCGACGAGGTGGTCGAGGCGCTACAGGCGGCGAAGCGCGAACAGCCGGAGCTGACCGCCGCCGAGCTGGTCGAGCTCGTGCGCGACCGCTTCGGCATCTCGGTCCATCGCCGCAGCATCGACCGCGGCCTCACGCGGGGAAAAAAACGCCGATGATGCGCCCCCCGCCATGCGCCGCGCTCGCCGCGGCGGGGCATTCCGCCTACGGACAGGGCTACGAGCGGATGCGCCGTCATGCCGTCGAGCCCGGCGTCGCCCACGACCGTCACGGACTTGCCGTGGTGGCGCTGCGCGGTGTCGCGGCCTGGCTGCACGCCTTCGCCGAGCTGCCCGTCGCGGCGGCTACCGTGTGCAGAGGCGGTACATCCGAGCCGCTGCCGGCCGAGACCGAGGGACCGGCGATCGACATTCTGTTGGCCATGCTAAACGTCCATATGATGAGGGAGTCGGCATGAACACCGCCCATCAGAAGATTGCCGCGAACCACCTGAGCCGCGATGCCTACCTGTACGTGCGTCAGTCCAGCCTGCGCCAGGTGTTCGACCATGGCGAGAGCACGCGCCGCCAGTACGCGCTACGCGAGCGGGCCGTGGCGCTGGGCTGGCCGACCGAGAGTATCGTCGTGATCGATAGCGATCTCGGCCTCTCCGGCGCTGACGTCGACCGCGAGGGATTCCGGCGCCTGGTCGCCGAGGTCGGCATGGGACGGGCGGGGATCGTGCTCGGGCTCGAGGTCAGTCGTCTCGCGCGCAATTCCACCGACTGGCATCGGTTGCTCGAGATCTGCGCCGTGAGCGAGACGCTGATCCTCGACGAGGATGGCGTCTACGATCCCATCGACTTCAACGACAGGCTCCTGCTCGGCCTCAAGGGGACTATGTCGGAGGCGGAGCTGCACATGATGCGCGCCCGGCTGCGCGGCGGAGTGCTGAACGCGGCCAAGCGCGGGGAGTTGAAGATTCCGCTGCCGGTGGGGCTGGTCTACAACCCGCTCAGCCAAGTGGTCCTCGACCCCGACCCGCAGGTGCAAAACAGCCTGCGGCTGCTGTTCGACACCTTCACCCGAACGGGAGCGGCGCGCGCGACAATGAAGCACTTCCTCGACGAGAATCTGCTGTTTCCATACCGTCCTCCCGGCGGATGGCAGAAGGGCGAGCTGTATTGGAAGCCGCTGACGACCGGGCGGGTGCTGAACGTGCTGCACAACCCACGATATGCGGGCGCTTTCGCCTACGGACGCACCCGCTGCCGTCGGCGTCCCGGCGGCGGTGTCGAGTTGAAAGGCGTGGCACGTGAGGAATGGACGGTGCTGCTGCACGACGCGCACCCGGGCTATATCACCTGGGAGCGGTTCGAGGAGAATGAGCGCCAGCTCCGGGACAATGCGCAATCCTACGGCGCGCAGCGCCGCGGCCCCCCGCGCGAGGGGCCGGCGCTGCTGCAGGGCCTGGCTATCTGCGGCGTGTGCGGGCGGAACATGGGGGTGCGCTACCACACGCGCAAAGGCGAGAAGTATCCCGACTACACGTGCGGGGATCGTGCAAGGTACGAGACAGCGGACACCGGGTGTCAGAACATCTCCGGCGCCGCCATCGACCGGGCGGTCGGCGAACTGCTGGTGGAGCTGATGACACCGCTCACGCTGGACCTGGCGTTGCAGGTGCAGGATGAACTCGCCGCGCGCGCCGGGGAGGCCGATCTGTGGCGCGCTCAGCGCGTGCAGCGCGCCCGCGAGGAAGCGAACCTGGCGCGGCAGAGGTTCATGCAGGCCCATCCCGACAACCGGATGGTCGCCGATGTGCTGGAGGCGGAGTGGAACGCGAAGCTCCGAGCTCTGGACGAGGCACAGCACGAGCTTGAGCGCGGCCGTGCCGAACCGGGCCAGGGATTGGACGAACGGGAACGGCAACGGATTCTGGCGCTGGCCAGCGACTTTCCGCGTTTGTGGAACGATCCGGCGACGCCGCACCGGGAGCGCAAGCGGATGGCGCGGTTGCTGATCGAGGACGTGACGATCACCAAGGCTACGTGCAGCCTGGGGGTGCGTCTGCGCGGCGGCGCGACCCGCCAGCTCACCTGGACGCCGGCTCCACCTATCGGTAAGCGCTACGAGACCAGTGGCGAGGTGGTTGCCGAGGTCGACAGGCTGTTGGACGACCACACCTATGGCGAGATCGCAGAGATCCTCAACGAGCGTGGACACCGAAGCGGACGGGGGCACGCCTTTACCCCGATGTTGGTAAGGGCGGTCCGACAGAACTACGACCTCAAGACGCGCCGTGAGCGGCTGCGCGAACGTGGGTTGTTGACGACCAGCGAGGTGGCCAAGCGACTCGGGGTTTCGACCGATACAGTCAACGCATGGCGGAAGGTCGGACTGCTGAGCGGACACGTCTACACCGACGGGGGTATCCACATGTTCGATATCCCCGCTCACCCCCCGCCGACCAAACAGCCGAGACGGGAGTTCTCACTGCGAATGCCGAAGTCCCGCTATCAGCAACTCCGCGCCCGAGGGCTGTTGACGGCCCGCGAGGCTGCCGAGCAACTCGGGGTTTCGATCGACACCGTCCACAGATGGTGCAAGGTCGGGCTTCTGCGCGGACGGGCCTGCTCCGATAGAGGCCATTGGCTGTTCGAAATTCCCGACCCCGCGCCGACGAAACAATCGAGACGCGAGCTTTCAAAACGACATGCGATGCCCGGGCTTGCCGTCGCTGAGAATAATGAGGTGCAGTATGGAGGATAGTTCTTCGCCTTCTTCCTTGAGGGTTTGGCCGCGCTCCTGGCGCACCGCTCGCACCGCGCGCTGCGGTCGAGGGCGGGTGCACCGCACCTGCCGCACTGGCCAGCTGCACGCCGCACGGCATGTTGTTCCCGCTCCTTCTCACGCCTCATCTCGCGGCAGGGTTCGCACACCGTTCCGCCTTCAACGGGCTGGTGCTTGCCGCAACGCGTGCACAGGCCAGCCTTCTTCCGTGCCCGGTTGCGGCGCTTGCCCCTGTCACTCGCGCTCCTGCGGCACCGTTCGGCATCTCTGCCGGCGTACAGCATACCGGCGGACTTGGCCTTCGCATGGCGCGCGCGCTCCGCCCTGCGCCGCTTCTCGCCGCAGGGACGGCACAAGGTGCGATCGGGCACTGGCTTCGCCTTACCGCATCTAGGACACATGCCCCGGACGGTCCGCTCGGCGGTAATGCGTTTATAGCGCCGCCGGGCGCATGCGCGTTCCTTCTCGGGATCCTTGAATGGCATGTTCTTCCCTTCCGCAGTAATGGTCCTGATGAAGAACGTACGTCCGTTGCAGGCGCGGCCAGACGTCTGCGCGGATCGCACCTCAGCGATACTTGCCGTTCACCAGCAAGCCCATCGCGCGATCGCCCCAATATTGAATTCCACCGGTGATGGCGGTGCCGGTGCAGACGATGATCTCGTCGCGCTCGGGCCTCATCCGCTGGACGATGCTCAGGGAGACGATCTCGCGGGAAGTCTTGCCCCGGCTCTTCTTCGAGGCCCCGTTGCGGCGCCGGGGATGGATCTCGCCGTCGGCCTTCGACCGGAACCGCTCGATCACGTAACGGTCGTCATCGAGACCGCGGCCGAACATGTGCGTGAGGAATGTGCGGGCATTGCCGCGAAACGCCTTGACCGTCTGCATCGTGCCATCTCCTTCGTGTCCGTGGTTGCGAACGGCAGGAATGCCCTCCCGGACATCCATCCGCCGCCCGCCTCACGGCCAGGCTCGGACTCATCGCGGCGCGCGGCACGCAAAGAGAGGCCTCGACGAAGAGCGTCGCCGCGGTGGGTCGCGGTCCAGATTTCGGGTGCCGGAAGGGGTCGCCGCCTTGACCTGACGGGCGGGCGGCGTGGTGGGAAAAGTAGAAAGCTAAGGCACCGGCGCGTCAGGATGCGCTCAGGCGTCAGACGTGCGTGTAAAGGGTTGGGTCGAACAAAGCAGACAGTGACACAAGTTTGTTCTCCGCACGATCGCTTGCTCGAGTCAGCCGAGCGTATTCACGACCGTCTGAACCGCGAATGACCTTCTCCAGTTCCCATATCACGGGTGAAACCTGGCCCATCGCATTCTGTCCAACTGTGCGGTATCGCTGACCAGGAATCGGTTCCTTGTTTTTCTTCCGGTTTGCGCCCCATCTCCCCAACATTGTCTTCAATCCATGACAAGAGTTCAGAACTTTGTGTGCCGCCGATGACGCATATCACGCTCGTGATAACTAGCGCGTTGGGTCGGTATGTCTACATATCGGGCCGGATGGCATTGCCAAACTGTTAATCGGCGCGGAAATATGACCCCTAGAATCACAGGATCTCAATGGGTTAGCGCGCCGGCCGGTGTCGAATACGCACGCCGAACAGTAACCAAGGGAAGCGGCAGCGCTCTGACTTGGGCTTGGTTTCTGCAACCCCTTCAATAAGGAGGCTGGCCGGTTGCCTCCTTCCAATTCCCATATTCAGAGCTGCGTTCGTTCGCTTCCAGCTTCCCATCGCACATCACAAATGGGTGATTTTCTGGAAAGGTGATTTTCCCAATTATCCGACTTGGCGCCCGATTGTTGATCCAGTCTCTGATCAGCAGATATTCCCTGCTACGGTAATCTAACTGGCCTCCTTTGTGACCGTCCGGCGCATCGTCGGGGAAAATTAGACAACGATATCTCAAGAAAACTCCAACTAGGATTCCAACCACCTCGTCATATTCGCCGCGTCTGCACAAAAGACGACTTATCCAAAACTGCTGATCGACCAGCCCCGTCAATATGAAAATACCTGCGACACGTTCCATATAGGATCGATCGCTACGTTCGTCACCGGCGAGTTTGGTCGCTTCCTTGAACATTTCTAGTCGCAGCATTTTGTCTGCGGACCAGCAACGCCACCACGCGAATACCGCAGCGAACACCGCAGCGAACACCGCACCAAGTATGGTCAGAATTTCAAAACACGTCATGGCAATTGCTCCTAAGCCGAATAGGGCTTGATCAGCTTGCTGTGTCTGGAGTGTATCACCGCTCAAGTTCGGGTCCAGGGCCGGGATGGGGGACACGGTGGTACAGTCAAACGCTGCTTTCTGACGCTGAGGTTGCGGCGGCTCAGACGATAGTAATGGTGGGATAGCGTTGGACGTGTAAGCTTGAATTGTTATGATGTGTATTGAGATCCATGTATCCGGTCTTGAAGGGTCAAGCGATGACAAAGAGCCTAAAATCGCCGCGGTCCAGGAGAACGCAGTCCAAACAGGTCGTCAAGACCGGTCGCGATAGCTCGCTGGGACAAACCGGTTCCGGGAGCAAACCCGCGAGCGTCGTTACCCGGACATCCGAGCGGATCATCACGGAAACCTCTGTAAAGCGCCGGAAAGCCATGAGGGTCTTGGCAAATCGGTAGGCGGCACTACCGCGTCACCTGGGCAGATGCGGTACGCGGCCATGAGGAAGCACTTCAACATGGCGGAGCCCCTGGGATCCTAAACGAGAACACGATTCAGTCAGCCATAGCTCGCCCATATCACGGCTACCACCGACGCATCCATCAAAAAGCGGCGGCATTGGTTCACGGTATTGTTTGCAACCATGGGTTTACGGACGGCAATAAGCGAACGGCACTTTATTTGGTTGAGTTGTTGGTGCAGCGAAGCGGTTATGAATTTGTCGAAGACGACAATGTAGTCGCGGACACCATTACCAGCGTCGCGCGTGGTGATAATGAATACGAGGACCTTGTAAAGTGGTTTCGTGCACGCTTGGTCCTGCTAGGTAATGTATAGTCACTGAGAAAATGGAAGGCGACGAAGGGAACATCGACGAGTTTAAGCAACATGGTAGCGGCTGACTAATTGAGTAAATTGAAGCAATCCATAATGCTACCGGAAAGCTGCCGAAAGGACTACCTGTGTCAGATCCTTAGCGATACTACAACGACACTAACGTGGACTTCGAGGCCGAAGTGACGGGGGAGAGGTTGCAAATCGGGCGCAACGGCACCTGAGAGCCAGCAACTAACAGTATTCATTTGGTACGCTTGGTGATAAGCGCTGGCTAAGGCAACAGCGCTATGCGTCGCCGCCCAGCCGGTTGGCGCCGCAGTTTGTAGGGCTTCAATCGTGTTCGTTCACCGAAATCTCCCCAATATAACAAAGGCTTGCCAAAAACTTCACCGCCGTGTTGCAAGGGTGTTACATCGACGGTAGGGAAAATAATAGGGGATTTCGGGGGTGTTTGTAACGTGCTGTAAAGATTTGGCTTTTAGCTGCGGCAGATCGGTTTTCCGATCCGGTCCTCAGATAACTTCATCCGAGGCACTCCTAATAATCATAGTTTGAAGTGGCCCCGCGATTGAGGCCGAGTAACCATGAGCAACTTAACATATGTAGGTTATCACGCAAGTGGCCCTATGCAAAAACTTACATCCATTTAATTTGCAGTCCAACATCATGATGCCTGTAACAAAAACATTCAGGCAGTTCGATACAAACTCGCATGTTCAATGGACGCTAAAAACGTGCATAAAGCCAAATTGATTCCCGGTCAACAGAAAATGTCGGAATTATGGCACCGAATCGCAAGGGCTGCCGGGCCTTGGCGATGCCTTAGCGGCAGATTTGGGTCGACCGCATTATACTATGCGACCAGCGGGTGCGGCCGGATTCCCACCTGATTGCATGCGTTGCTACCAGCCGCCGACCGCCGGAAAGGCCCCGATCGGCCAGGATTGGCGGCTTTGATATTCCTGACGGCCAGACCAATGCCGGGGCCGCCTGATGACGGCAGGCGCAGAGCAATGGCAAATCGGCCTCTTGTATCTAACGTGCGGAGACGCTCGCTTCCACACACGTTGCCGGCGCGCCGGCAGGTTCGCCAGCATTACGCATATATAAAGAGTGTGTGCTGAGTCGTGCGAGTGCCTGGGCCTGCCCACCAAGCGCGAACATGGGGCCCGATCCAGCAACGCCACAACGCCTGGATGTTGCAGCGACAGCCGCCGAACCGGCGCTCAGGGAGCATCCGGTGTCGAGCGCGCGGGCACTCCGGCCAGAGCGGCCCGGTCGAGCTTGTGCCTGCCTTTCCCTCGTCGCCGTCAGTTGGGATGCTAACCATCGCTTCTGACGCGGCGCACGACAGCGGTCAGCGGCACCAGTATAAATCCTCGCGCTTTGACAGCCGGCAGCCACTGCTCAAGAGCGTTGAGGGTGACATCCTTGGGATGACCGAAAGCAACAGCGAAGCCGTTTCGTTGCGCCAACTCTTCGACGCGCATCAGTGCCGTACGTACCGCGACCGGTGATGGGTCGTGGTCGAGGAAAACGTCCCTTTCAACCGCAGGAACGCCGAACCGGTGGGCCACCTCCAGACCCTGGGTATGTCGACTGGTGCGGCTGTCGAGAAACATCAAGCCACGGCGCTTCAACGCCACCATTACCGGTTCCAGCGCTACCGGGTCGCTGGTGAGCCGACTGCCCATATGATTGTTGATACCTACATAGCCGGAGAATTGCGAGAGGTTCCAATCCAGCCGGCGGGTAAATTCCATTGCCGATAAATCGCTCAGCAGAGCGTTCGGTCCGGGGTTCGCACTCTTGTCGTAGGGCGCATTGCCTCACCTGAAACGCTCCCTTGGCTCGGTGCGTTGCCTCATTTGAAATGCTCCCCAGGAAGATCGCACTGGGAGCATTGGAATGAGGAAGGTAAGCATGACGGCACGAGACGAACTGGTTAACGCCTTGGCACGACGGTACACAGTTGCAGGGCGCGCCGAGAAGACACGCATTCTCGATGAATTCGTTGCAATCACCGGCTTTCACCGAAAGCACGCGATGCGGTTGCTGCGGTGCGACGCCACCGCGCGCCGCTCGGCGGCGAAGGCCAGTCGGCGGATCTACGACGAGGCGGTCTGCGAGGCGATCGTCGTTCTGTGGGAGGCATCGGACCGGATCTGTGGCAAACGCCTGAAGGCGCTGGTGCCGACATTGGTCGAGGCGATGGAACGGCATGGGCACATGAGACTCGGTCCGCAGATCCGCGCCGCGGTACTCGCCATGAGCGCGTCGACGATCGACCGGTCGCTTCGCCAGGTCCGCGAACAGGCGAGCGGCAGTAAGCGCCGTCGGACGGCTGCGCCGTCGTCGGTCCGCAAGAGCATTCCGGTGCGCACGTTCTCGGACTGGGACGACCCACCGCCGGGCTTCGTCGAGGCTGACCTCGTCGCGCATTGCGGCCCGGTGGCGAACGGGAGCTTCGTGCAGACGCTTACTGTCACCGACATCGCCACAGGATGGACCGAGTGCGCGCCGCTTCTGTACCGCGAACAGACCCTGCTCAGGGAGGTGTTGGGCGAGGTCCGCAGGCGGCTGCCGTTCGAACTGCTCGGTTTCGACACGGACAACGACAGCGTTTTCGTGAACGAGACGGTGCGCGATTACTGCCGGGATTCCGGGATCGTTTTTACCCGCTGCCGTCCGTGGCATAAGAACGACCAGGCCTTTGTCGAGCAGAAGAATGGCGCGATCGTCCGCCGGATCGTCGGCTACCGCCGCCTTGAGGGTCTGGAAGCCGCGGCGGCGCTATCCCGGCTCTACACGACGACGAGACTGTTCGTGAACTTCTTCCAGCCCTCGTTCAAGTTGGCGTCGAAGCGGCGCGATGGTGCCCGTGTCAGCAAGCGTTACCATCCGCCGGCCACGCCCTGCCAAAGGCTGCTCGCGGATCCCAGAACACCGCAGCAGGTGCGTGGCCGGGTTGCCGAACTGTCGGCCCGACTCGACCCAATCCGGCTGCTCAGGCAGATGCGGGTACGGCAACAAAGCATTGTGGACATTGTCGACCAGCCGGTCGCCGCGCCGTCGGACCCGACTGTACCGCCGCTGGAGCAATTCCTTGCCGGATTGCGCGTCGCGTGGCGGGAAGGCGAGGCAAGGCCCACGGCCATACCGGTGGCGAAGCCGAAGCGCGGCCGGCGGAGGCCCGATCCGCTGGTGAAGGTCACAGAGCAACTGCACGCTTGGTTCGAGGCCGAGCCGTGGTACACGAGCCGCCAATTGTTTGAGCGGCTTCAGGCGGTACATCCCGGAGAGTACCCGGACGGGCTCCTGCGCACGGTACAGCGTCGGGTGAAGGTTTGGCGAAAGGAGAAAGCGACGGCGATGGTGTTCGGCGAACAAGGCGAAATGCCTGCCGAGGAGTCGGTCCCCGCATCGAGAGAAATGATTTAGGATCGCGAAAGGAACATTTTGGTGAGGCAACGGTCCGAGAACTCGGGAACATTCTTGAATGAGCCCGCATTACCCAGATGATCATGTAATTTGACGACACCGCACCCAGATTCTGCTATAAGAATCATGCAGTTGGAGAAGATATTGATCAGCGGATATGGCACACCCGATGGGTGAACCGCAACAGGGGTGCCTTCGGGTCGATTTTGACCGTCGACTCAAGCTTGAGTTCCACGGGTCCAAGGTCACTACTGACGCCGGTTTGTTCGCCTATCGAGAGCTTGATGCCTCCGTTGAGCTTACTGAGATGGTTGGCGATGTTCTTGCCGACAGTCGTACCGGCATGAACGGGCGGCATGGCATGGTCGGCCAGTTCCGCCAGTCCGTTTTCGGACACCTTGGCGGCTACGACGACGTGAACGATGGCGACCGGCTCAGCCTCGACCCGGTCATGCGGTGGATCGTCGATGAGGCAACACGTGCTGTCATCTTGATTGTCGCATCACAGCCACCGCTTCTACCATCGTAACGCACCCCGCACCCGCCATGTCAGGGTGCTCCCCTATAGATCACGGATCGAATGTCCGCCGGTCATCCTGGCGCGTAATGCAGGAAGCCCGGTTCAGGCCCGGTGCCCCGGGATCTCGCGATAACAGTGACTGTTAATTGTTCAATAGGCGCGCGCTGCTCGCCTATACGTCACCGCCGACGATCCTGGTATTCGTCGTCTACGGGGAATGTCCAGACGTTGATGCCGTTGGCAGTGGATTGGTCGTGCGGCCGGAGCGCCCGCATCCGGAACAATCAACGTCACCCCATCACCAATTGCGCGGTGGGAGCGGGGCGTACGACCCGGATTGTGAAGTGTTCGTTCGACGTTCACAAGCCTTGACCGTAGGAGGCAGAGAGCGCCATTACCCATGTTTTTGGACCGATGCCTCGAAACCGTTAGAACGCCGCCCAGAGAACTCGTGCGAGCATATTTCGGTCTCTCGCTTTGTCAAACGCACTTTGGGTTGCCGGTGCACCGTGATCTCGCGGAGCCTGCCTGTTGATTTATCCAAATGATCACATTCTATTCGGTCGAAGCCTGCGTCTTGGCCTCCTCAAGCAGACGGGTCATCTCGTGACGCACCTTGTGCTCGTCCGTCTCGATCCCTCTGCCGGTCAGATCGCCCAGCACCTTCCGCAACACAGCGGCATCGCCCGGCTCCTCGAAATCGGCGATCACGACCTGCTTGGCGTAGGCCTCGGCATCCGCGCCTGACATGCCCATTTGCTCCGCCGCCCACAGGCCGAGGAGCCTGTTGCGCCGCGCAATGACCTTGAACTGGAACTCCTGATCATTCTTGAACTTGGCTTCGGCGGCGGTTTTGCGGTCCTCGAAGATGGCCATCGACTGGGCTCCTTGCATACGCTGAGGGGAAAGGGTCAGGCTGGCACATTGTGCCAAAACGATCGCCAACGGTCCACACCCTGCAAGGCGGATCGTCGCGGCCGCTGCCCGGCCAGAGGGATATCAGGCTACCCAAAGACCTTCCGCGCCCTCCGCCTCGTGGCGGTCCCTCCCCATGGCGAGCGTCCGTTCCGGCATCAGACTCTCCACCGCTTCCATCTGGGCAGCTCGCCGCAATAACGGCGACCGCAAACTCATGCAAACTTTATCTAATTCAGTCCTGACCGACGCATCGAACTCCCCCGCACAAAATATGATAGTTATTAATCCGGTCACTTTGCCTGTTAGATGGACCGGTCATACTCGTCTGTTACCGACTTTGAAAGCAGGAACCGATGTTCTCAAAAACCAAACGCCGGAGCGGCCTGTCGCACGACACGCCGGACGGCTCCAAGGTTATTGCACCGCCCTCGCTGATCAGTCCCAGTCTGCGGATCGTCGGCAATCTCCGCTCGCAGGGCGAGGTTCAAATCGACGGGACAGTGGATGGCGATGTCTTGGCGAACACTTTGATCATCGGCGAGAAGGGCACCATCAACGGTGAGAGCGTTGCCGACGATGTGGTCGTGCGCGGGCGGGTCAACGGCAGGATCCGGGCCGGCAAGGTGCAGCTTGCCAAGTCGGCGCATGTGGTCGGCGAAATCCGGTACAATATGCTGTCCATCGACTCCAATGCTTTTGTCGAATGCCATTGCAAGCACACAGACGAACCGATCGAGATAACCGAGCCTCCCATCAAGCTGGCACCCCAGGCCACACGCGACGCCGCTACGATCCTTGAGCGCTTGGACCCGCCGCACGCCAAGCGTAAACACATGGCCTGATCCAACAACACGACATCGCCAAGACCTCGCAGCGACGACCATACGCGTCGGTGCTCAGGAAGCATCCGGCATCAGGGTTGCGGGCAATATATCCGCCCCGATGCTGGCGGCGACCCTGTCCGCTGATACATGTATGGAATCGCGCGCGAGGTGGGCGTAGCGCGCCGTCGTCTGGATTTTGGTATGCCCAAGCAGTTTGCCGATCATGGGCAGGCTCTCGCCAAGCGCCAGGGCGCGGGATGCGAACGAATGGCGGAGGTCATGAAGCCGGACGTCCTCAAGCCCGGCGCGTGACCTTACGCGATACCAGTGGCTGTTGAAGTCCGACAGGCGCGCGCCCGGTCTGCGGCCCGCAATGACCCAGGGATTGCCGGCGGCCCGCGGTAAACCTGTGAGAACCCTCACCGCCGCCGGTGACAACGGAACCGCCCGCGGCCCCGTTTTGCTATCGCGAAGCCGGAGCTCATTCACGTCCAGGTGCACATCCTCCCATCGCAAAGTCAGAATCTCGTTGCGCCGGCACCCGGTCAGCATCAGCAAGCGGATCGCAGCAGCGGCATGCACCGGTACCCGGCCCGTGGCCTCCAGCGCGCCCAGCACCCGGCCAAGCCGGCGGAACTCCTCTTCCGTCAGGAACCGCTCGCGCTTGCGCTGCCTGTACTTGACCACGAACCGGCAGGGATTGCCGCCTTCCGGAACCAGACCCCAGATCTCTGCTTGGTTGAGTATCCGTGACAGTGTGACAATCACCTGGTTCGCCATGGCCGGGACATGGCGCAACCTGTAATGCAAGTCGGTCACATTCTCGCGCCCGATCGCAGCAATGGGCAGCTTGCCGAACCCGGGCAGGATGTGCTTGCGCACCACACGGCGGTGCAACTTAGCCGTGCCCGGTTTGCAGCGCACAGCGACATGCTCGCGAAAATACCGCTCCGCGAGATCGGCCACCGTCGGCCCGGTTGCCTCGCGCGCCATGGGTGTTGCGAGGGGTGCTTCTCCCGCCTTGATGTGGGCGATGATCAGCGCCGCCCGGCGCCGCGCCCGGTCGGCGGAGATGACCCCATGCCGGCCAACCGTAACCCGTTTCAGCCCGCCAGGCCCCCGGCTCTGGACCATGTAAACCTTGGTCCCGCTAGGATAGACCCGAAGCCCGAAGCCCGTCAGTTCGTTGTCCCAATACACCGTATCCTTCTCGGCCCGGAGCGCCTCGACCGTGCGCCTTGAGATCGACCTGTATTGCAGCTTCGCCATCCCTCGGTTCCTGTTATCTCTGATTTCCTGTGTCCGTCCTTAACCGGCCATCGCAAACGGCAATTTACGCAGCGGTCTCCTGCGGCGTGATGTCGGCCTCGATGCTGCCGCCGACCCTGGCCGCAGAGATCTTCTCCGTTTCGCGCGCCAGATGGGCATAACGCGCGGTGCTTCCGATATCCGCATGACCGAGCAGCCGGCCGATCATCGTCAGGCTCTCGCCCAGGGCCAGTGCCCGGCTGGCGTAGCTGTGACGCAAGTCATGAATACGGACATCCTCAAGCTCGGCCCGCTCCCGCACGCGATACCAGTAGACGGAGAGATACGACAGGTGGCCCTCCGGCCTGTCCCAGGCGATCACCCAGGGATTAACACGGGCGATCCCCGCCAGAACCACCGCCGCCGTGGGTGTCAGCGGCACCATGCGCGCGCCCGTCTTGCCGTCGCGCAGCCGCAGCTCTCCCGACGTGTGGTCCACATCGTCCCAACGCAGGGTCAGGATCTCATTGAGCCGGCAGCCGGTCAGCATCAGCAGGCGGAGTGCGGCGGCTGCAGGCGCCGGCACCCGGTCCTCAGCCTCCAGCGCGGCCAGCTCCCGGCCAAGTCGGCGGTACTCCTCTTCCGTCAGGAACCGCTCCCGCTTGCGCCGCTTGTACCTGACCACGTGTCGGCAGGGGTTGCCTCCCGCCGCAACCAGACCCCAGGCCTCGGCCAGGACAAACATCTTGGAGAGGATCATCAGCACCCGGTTCGCCGCGCGGGGCGTGTTGCGAAGCTCGTAATGCAGCGCCGCGATCTGTTCCCGCCCGACCTCTTCGAGAGCCAGCGCTCCCAGCGCCGGCAGGATATGGTTGTCGAGCGATCCCCGATAGATCCCGGCGGTATGCGCATTGCAATTGACGGCAACATGCGCGTGCATGTAGCGCTCCGCCAGATCGGCCAAGGTGAGCGCGGGCGCGGGAACCGGATCCTTGCCCTGCTTGATGCGGTCGATGACACCGGCCGCCTTCTTGCGCGCAGGCTCGGCGGCAAGTTCGCCGTGCCGGCCGAGCGTCACTCGCTTCGGGCCGCCCGGCCCCCGGCTTTGGACTACGTAGACCTTCCGGCCGGAAGGATAGACCCGTACCCCGAAGCCCGGCAAGTCATGATCCCAGAAGACGGCGTCCTTGCGCTCAACAGAGAGCAAGTCAACGGTTCGTTTGGAAATCGTCAGATCGTTTCGTTTGGCCATGGCCACGTCGCTCGGCTGGTTTGAAGTATCGTTTCATAATTTCAAAACCGTAATCACATCGACATCAACTGACATCAAATCAGAGCGCATTGGAGCGCACACGCGTCGGGATGTCAACGGCCACAAGGTGGCACATGTCGATCATAAGTAACGGATAACAAGCTATTAATCATGCTACAGCGCATTCAAGCGCACGTGTGTCGTAGAATCTGGATTCTGACTAAATATTTGAGGAGTCCCTCGAGATGAAGTTCCACAAGAATAAATTTTTAACGACAGTTGCAGCTGCAGCGCTCATGCTTGCTGTGGGTGCCTGCAGTTCCAGTAGCGATGACGATGAAGTGACGTTGGTAACACCACCGCCGCCAGTAGATCCTGGTGATCCTGGTGGTCCTGAACTCAATGAGCTTGAGACGGCCCAGGCGGATGCAGCGGCGGCAGCGCTCGCCGCGATGACGGCGTCGACCGACGCGGCGACTGCGGCCGCGGCGGCCATGGCTGCGGTGGCGAATCTCGCGACCATGCAGACCAACGCAACGGCGGGCGAACTCGCGGATGAAGCCCAGACTGCGGCTGACAAGGCGATGGCGGCTTACATGCATGCCAAGGCGGCCTCCGAAGCTGCTGCTGCTGCGGAAGATGTGACGGCGGCAGTGGTAGCCCGGGTCATGGCCGTAGAGGCCAGTGCGAACGCTGTGAAGTACGCAGCGACGGCCTCTGAGAATGGCACTGCTGCTGAGACTGCTGCCATGGCAGAACTCATGATCGACGGCAAAGACAAGAGCGTGGGCGGGACGTCCGTTAACGCCGATGCCGCATCAAGTGTGGTGACTACCGCTACTGGCACGTCCTCTCAGACGGTGGTGACTGGCCGGATTAAAACCATGGACCCAGAACATGAGGACTTCGGCGTGGTGACGCCAGGGAACGTATATTCACTTGGCGTGGGCGAAGCTGCTGATACTCCATACAAGCAAGCGGTTGCTGCCCGAGATCTCCCCGTTGGCAGAACACTTGACACGTCCGACGACGACGCCCGCCTGATGCTGGTTACTCACTACGCCGGGACGAAGATGGTGAGAGTGTATAAAGCTGAAGACGCTGTGCGGACGGGCTCGAAGGCGGGTTATCTCACCATTGACGATCTCGTCGATGCCAATGGTGATGGAACCGATGGGGCCGACCTGCACAACGTGAAACTCAAGTCCGAGGGCAACTACTATCCTGTTGATGGTACGGGTGCTCTTGCAGCTGCGGACGTAGTTCTTGCGAAAGCCAAGCCTAAGGAAGTGTTCTCTTACACCGACCCAGCCTTCACCGTTGTTGATGCGGATATGGATAATGGCAAGAGGTACGTGGTGGCGGGGACGACAACGACAGGGGGTCTAACCCCTGTGTACAACTATATTAGTGTCGATGTTGAGGCCGAAACTGCAGCCCTTAACGAAGATGAAGACGGAACCATCGCAAGTAAGGTAAGGGCAGCCATTCCCGTGGCAATTGATTACAAACACATCCACTTCGGTGTGTGGGCTGCACTCGGGGCAGCTGAGAAGGACGGTTCGCAGGAACTTTCCGATCTCGGCATTGGCTTTGTCCAGAGCATCGGCGATGGGCTGACCGGTGCCGATATGCCGAACAACGGCACCGCCAACTATAGTGGCAGCTGGGTTGCCGGTGTGCAGGCGGGGGAAGAGGACGGCAACGGTGTCATTTCGCTGAAATACGGAAGCGCGGGCTTGGTAGCAAACTTGACCAAGGCCACGATCACAGCGAACCTGGATGGCTTGGCCAAACTTGAAGGTACCATTGACACCAATACCTTCTCCGGGACCAAAGCAACGGTCGATGCGGATAACACGTATAACCTGGACGATACTGGCATGTTCACTGGCACGTTCAGCGGCGGGTTCTACGGCGCCCAGGCGGCGGAAGCCGGCGGTATCTTCGACTTCACGTCGAAAGGTGCGGTTGACGGTGCGTTCAGTGGGGCCTTTGGTGGGGACAGGAATGGTCTTTAAGACTTGACCACCTGAAGTCCTGACAATATTCAGGCGCCCGATCCAGAATGGGTCGGGCGCCTTTTTTTGCCTGATTTCCCGTTTCGTCGCCCCGTCTTCTATGATGGGCCAAGGCACCCCATACCGATCAGCGCAATTCACACCTTACCCAATTCAGAGGAGCCAACAGCATACAGTCGGAATGCGGGCTTCTGATCCATGGGCATGGAGATGTGACTTTGCTCGTACCACCACGGCCTTCATTCCGTCTCTGATACATGCTCGCATCATCGACACCCATGAATTTGCAGCAATATGAAATCGCAACTACACATCTTCCCAACCAACCTCCCTAAAGCCAATGTATACGCCTGTCTTCACCGAAACCGTTTTCTCTCGTCAGCCCTTTAATCCAATGAAAGCGCACATGAACCGCTACGCGAATATGTTGGTCCGACTACTGCTGGCACTGATGCTGGCGGTTGTAGGCATATCCGGACTCGCGGTGGCACAAGAGGCGCCACGACGATCGGAGCTGTCCGCCGAAACCCTGATCGAGGCCGCCAGGGCGGCGTTGGCCAAGGGTGAATTGGAGGACGCGAAGTTCCTGCTCCAGGGCGTCAAGCCAGGAGAGGGGAATATAGACGACCTGGATTTCCTGTACGGCTCGATCGCGATGGCGCGGGAGGATTGGCAAACCGCCATCACCCGGTTCCGCGCCATGCTGATCCGTGACCCGACCCTGCCGCGGGTGCGGCTCGATCTGGCGCTCGCCTACTTCCGGGCCAAGGAAGACGACAGCGCTGCTATTCATTTCCGTCAGGTGCTTGGTGACAAGGATTTGCCGCCTGTCGTCCGCGCCCGGACACTGGCATTTCTCGATGCGATCCGCCGCCGCAAGACCTGGTCGGTCAGCGCGGCGGCCGCGCTCGCCCCCGACAGCAATATCAACGCCGCGACCAGCTCGCGGCAGGTCAACCTGTTTGGCTTCCCGGCCCAACTCTCGGAGGACGCGCGGCAAACCAGCGGCGTAGGCCTGAACGCCCGTATCTCGGGGGGATACGAGGCGCGCATCTCACCGGATCTGAGGTTCCGCACCGGCGCCAGCCTGTCTACGCGGACCTACGAGAAGAGCAAGTTCAATGACCGGACCCTGACCCTGCGGGCGGGACCGCGGTTTCTGTTCGAGAAGTTCGACCTGCGCCCGGAACTGACAGCGCGCGCACGGCGACTGGGTGGTGAGATGTACAGCCGGGCAGCCGGCGTCGAGCTTTCGGGCAACTGGCAAATGGCGCCGGCCTGGCGGCTGAGCGCAGCGGTCGGAGGCGACCGGATCTCCTACGAGACCTTCCTTGGCGAAGGTAACATGTACAGCACCCAGGTGGGTCTAGCCCACGCACTCGGGCGCGCCACGTTACTGCGGGCCGATGGTGTATTTCGCCGCGAGGCCGTGGACAGCGAGGCCTATTCGTGGCGGGAGTTCATCGTCGGGGCATCGGCCACGCGGGAGCTTCCCAGGGGCTTCGTGGCGACCGTGGGATCGACCTACAGATTGCGGCGTTACGATAGTCCGATCACCGCCTTCGGCCCCGAAGCACGGCAGGACCGGACACTGGCCGGGCGGATGAAGGTATCGAACCGCCATATCGAGCTGTTCGGGTTCATGCCCGAGCTGACGGTCAAGCATGAACGCCGGAGCAGCAACCTCAGCCTTTACGACTACAAGCGCAACGTCTTGGAAGTCGGGGTGGTCCGGACCTTCTAGTGGGCCATCAATAGAGTGCCTGGTGTGAAGGCATGCAGGCCGTCCTTCCGCCAACACCGCGGGCCTGCAGATTTCACAAAAATACCGGACACCGATTTCATTAAATCGCGGACAGTAGATTGCGGCCCATTCGGGACGGCTCCTGTAGTGTCTCCCCATATGCTGCTGCAGTCCGGCTCGGATGGACGCAGGAAAAGAGCCGCCGCGTGATCGCCGGCTCAAAAGGAAACCGGAGCGGTGACACACGCCCGCTTTGGATAACCGGGTTGTCGCCGCCAGACTCTCGGTGGTCTGCTGCGCCAATCCGGTTATCTACAGCTCGCCCAAGTCCAACACCCCAAACACCGCGTCTGGGAGTACGACCGCGCGTGCGCATTCCGATGAAAGCGGCCACCGATTTCGGCTGAAAGCGACCACCTGTTCCGATCCAAAACGGCCACTTTGGCCGGGGGTCGGTTTGGGCGGCGTGATCGTCGCCGTTGGGTGTTCCTTTGATGTCATTTTTGCTCTGTATGGTCAATCGCGTTGGCGTTGATATTTTCGGCGATGGCCTTTCGCATGGAGGGCCCGACGAGGTCGATCCGATGGGCATTGTGGACGATGCGGTCGAGGATGGCGTCGGCGAAGGTGGGTTCGCCGATGACGTCGTGCCACTTCGCCAACGGCAGCTGGCTGGTGACCAGGATGGCGGCGTTGTTGTATCGGTCCTCGACGATTTCCATGAGATCGCGTCGCTGATCGGGATTGAGGCGGTCGGGGCCCCAATCGTCGAGGATCAGGAGATTGGCTCTGGTGAGGGCCCGAAACAGGCGGGGGTAGCGGCCGTCGGCGCGCCCCATTTCCAGTTCGGCGAACATCCTTGGGATGCGCTTGTAGAGGACGGAGAAGTCGTCGCGGCAGGCCTTCTGGCCGAGCGCGCAGGCGAGCCATGATTTACCGACGCCGCAGGGGCCGGTGATGATCAGGTTTTGTTTTCTTGTGATCCATTGGCCTCTGGTCAGTTGCTGGAACAGGGCTTTATCGAGGCGCCGGGGGGCGCGGTAATCGACATCCTCGATGCAGGCGTCCGGATGGCGCAGGCGTGCGTTGCGAAGCCTGTAGGTCAATCGCCGGTCGTTGCGTTCGGCCTCTTCTCGGTCGAGCAGCAGGGCCAGCCATTGAGCATGGTCGAGTTCGCCGGCCTGGGCGTTGTCACCTAATTCGGCGAAGGCGCGCGCCATGCCGTGCAGCTTGAGATGCCTTAGTTGGTCGAGGGTGGGATGGTGCAGCATGATGTCTCCTCAGTGAAAGTATTGCGGGCCGCGGATATTGGGGTGATCGATCGCCGGCCCGTCCGTGGCCTGTCGCGGTGCGCGGCGCTCGAGTTTGTTCTTGAGGATGGAGGCGACGGAAGAATAGGAGGTGGCGTCGATCTCCAGGGCTCGTTCGCAGGCGGCCTCCAGCCGTTCCGATCCGTAGGTCTTGGCGAGGCGAAGGATGCCGATACAGGAGCGGAAGCCCTGTTCGGGGTGCGGCCGGTTGCGCATGATGACATCGACCAGGATCTCGGTATTGGCTCCCACCGCCGTGGCCCGGCTTCGGATGCGCGCCGGTGTCCAACCGGCATAACGCCGGTGCGCACTGGGCATGTGTTCGGCGATGGTGGTGTGGCGTCGATTGCCGGATCCGCGCATGTGGGCGGCCACACGCTTGCCTTTATGGAAGATCTCGATGGTGCGCTCGGTGATCCGGGCCCAGAGCTTCTGTTTGGCCAGGGTATGGGGAACCGAATAGTAATGCTTGGCGATCTCGACATGGTAGTCGAGGCCGGCGCGGCGCTGCTTCCATTCGGCGTATTGATAGGGTTGGGCAGGCAACGGCTTGAGCGCCGGTCGGTCGAGTGCTTCGAACAATTTCCGGCGGGACGCGCCCATGATGCTTTGTCTCCCGCCCGTTCAGGTCTTCCAGCCGTTCATGGATGGCCTGGTTCAGTTCGGCGAGGCTGAAGAAACGGCGATTGCGCAGGCGGGCCAGAACCCAGCGCTCGACGATCTGGACGCTGACTTCCACTTTCGCTTTGTCCCGCGGTTTGCGCGGCCGTGCCGGCACGATCGCGGTGTCGTAATGGGCCGCCATGCCGGCATAGGTGCGGTTGATCTCGGGATCGTACAGACAGGCCTTGACGACGCCGGACTTGAGATTGTCCGGCACGACTTGCGCCGCCACCCCGCCGAAGTAGGCGAAGGCGCGGCTGTGCGAGCCAATCCAGTTGGGCAGCGCTTGCGTCTAGGTCGCCTCGGCGTAGGTGTAGCTGGAGGCGCCCAGGGTGGCGACGAAGATCTGGGCCGCGCGGACCTCGCCGGTAAGGCCGTCGATCACCTCGAGGGTGGCGCCGGCATAATCGACGAACATCTTCTCGCCGGCCACATGGCTCTGACGCATGGTCGGGGCGAGCCCGCCCTTCCAGGCACGGTAGAGTTCGCAGAACCGGCTGTAGCCGTAGCCGTCCCGATGGACCGCGCGGTACTCTTCCCACAACAGGGACAGGGTGACGCCGGGCCGCTTCAACTCGCGATGCAGCACCGGCCAGTCGGGAAGCGACCGGCGATCGGGAGAAACCGCCACAGGCGGCGGGAACAGCAGCCGTTCCAGATCCTCGTCCGAAAGATCCTCGGCCAGCGGCCAGCCCAGACCCGCGCGGCGCGCGCGGTTGATGTAATCGCCGACTGCCGTGCGGCCGATGTTCAAGCTGACGGCAATCCGCCGCTTCGACAATCCGCCGGCGTGCAGCCGTAGAACGTCGCTAATCTTGCGCATGGGCAATCTCTCCCGGGGCATCCTCGCTCCTCTCAAAAGGCGCGAAGGTAGCCCCTGTCAGGATCACCCAACGAGGTCGATCACATCGCCAACCCGACTGGCCGCTTTGGATCGGAATCGGTGGCCGGATTAAATCGGAATCAGTGGCCGCTTTGCGTCGGAATGCGCACGCGCGCTCAAAGCGAGAAATTTTCGATCGGCAATAGTGGTAAATTTTCAGTCGTAATTGACACTGCTCGCGCATTCGGATGTCCTCGCCCTCATGTTGCCCTGCCAGGCATTTCAGACTTCGAGGTACCGTGGTGTGGTGCGCGCTCAGCCAGCTTGTGGATTGATGTCAATATCGACAATACCGCCAGGAATGGGCGACCTACTTGCCGCCTTTAAGCAGGGATAGGCCCATCACGCCTGCAAGCAGTGGCAGGGCGGCGTCTATGAAGGCCCACACCAGGGAGACGGTATCTGCCCCAACTGCGGTAAAATCGGGACTCAGCAAGTTGAACCAGTTCCAAAAGAACAGGATGCCCACAAACAGGAAACCGTAGCACAGCGTGTTGGCTGTCAGAAATTCGCGGCTAATCGGCGCTCCGCCGCCCTCGTGGTCCACGCTTCTCTTGCGGATATAGCCGAAGATCACGCCCAGCACGACCGCCAGTGCTATGAATGGATCAATGATGCTCCAAATCGGGCTGTTCGGACTGGCTTCGCTGGAAGCGTGGTACAGCGGCACGATGACCGTGTGGAGTGCGACCACGGCGCCGATGACGATGAGTGCTACGCCGCCGCTACGCTGAATCAAGTCCATGCGCTTACCCCCGTTTGTTCTTACTAATTCTGCATCTCCTGTTGCTCCGTGGCGAGGCTCGTTGGGGACTCCCTTCGTGCGATGCACGACGGCTCTCGTGATCTCGTCGCCGGCCCGGCCGGACTAGATGCGCATGCTCCAATAGCGGCCTTTGCTCTGCTGTTGACTTTCGGACTTTTCGGCCTTGCGCTCGGCGCGCTGTTGCCGCAACTCCTGGAGCTTCTCCGGATCCTCGAGAAGGCGGGCGACGCGCTGCTCGCGCATTCGGATGTCCTCGCCCTCGCGTTGCCCTGCCAGGCTCGCCGCGAGGTGCCGGTCGTCGTCTTCAAGCACGTCGCGCACCCGCCCGAGCGTTATGTCGAGGCTCTCTTGCGCGTGCGCGATGTAATTGAGGTGAATGCGGTAATTGCCCGGGTCGTCCACGAGTTCCTCGCAGCGGCCCACGGCAAAGTCGGTCACATCCCGCCATGTGTCATAGCGGCCAAGGTCCGGAACCGCCACACCCCGCTCGGCCGCGTTGGCCACCAGCGCCTCGCGGCGGTCCATTTGGCCCGCCATGTGTTCGCGGCAATCGTCGAAGTAGTTGCGGTTTGACACGACCTTGCGGAGCTGAGCGAGCACCGTGCTGATCTCCGATTCAACGCCGCGATCCAGGAACATGTTCTGGGAGACCTTGTCCAGCTCCTTGTTCAGACGCTCGTAGTCTTCCGTGTAGATGACATGGACACCCTCTTCCGCGGCACGATCCACCTGGCGGTTCCAGTCCCACTTCAGTTTCCCCGCGCGCTCCAGGGCCTGCCGCGCGAAGGTCGCATCCCGCAGCCGATTTTGATAGTCCTGCCCGCCGACGAAGTAGCCGATGGCGCGGCCGAGCCCGGAGAGTGCCGCCTGCACAGGCGCGGCGCCACTGGACATGGCCCGTGCCGTATCTGGCGCAGCGCCGTCATCCGATGCAAACCTGGGACCAACCCAGTGACGGTTTCGTTGGCGCCGCAGCTCTCGCGCCTGCCGTTCGGCCAACTCCCTGTCATCAACGCCGATCACCTCGTGAAGCGCCGTGAGCGCCCTTGTCATGAGCGTCCTGGCCGTGACCAGCCTCTCAAGATGGGTGCCATAGGTTCCCTTGCTGGAGAGGATGGCCTCACCCGCCGCCATGAGGCGCTCGGCCTCCTGCCGCCAGTCCGGGTAGGCCGAAACCCCGGTCAGCTCGTTTTCCCGATCCGCTGCAACGTCCCGGAGAGCGGCGCGCCCATCCATGTGCAGTTCCACTTCGCCCGGATAGTCCAGGATCTGTTTGCGGGTCGAGAGATAGTGCTGGTGGTTTTCAAGCACCTGGATCAAGGGCGCCCGTGATTTGGTCGGGATATCCGGGTTTTCCGCAATCGTTTGAACGCGCGTGACGATGTCCATGTAGCCCTTGGCGTAGAATAATGGGATACCGGCTTGCCGGACGTCTTCGATGAGGCTGTTCCAGTCCTGCCGCAAGGCTTCGTAGGCCGGCATCCAGGCCTGCGTCACGGACTCCGGTTGTTCGTCTTTCTCCCGTGTATCAATAGGATCTCTGTGCGGTTCCGACGTCTTGATTGCGGAAGCATATTCGCCATCCTCCCGGATGATTTGGCGCAGCCGTGACATTTCCCGTTCTACGCTCGCCCTGCCGGTTTCCATATTGTCGAGATGGACGCCATACCTCTCGCCATCGCCAAGGATGGTCTCGGCCGTTGCCGTCAGGCGGTCTGCTTCCTGTCTCCAGCCCAGGTGATCCGATAGGTTAACGATCCGAACGCTGAGGCCATCGGCGACGCGCTGGAGGGAAGCATGCGTCTCCATGTGCCGTTCGACGGCATCAAGGTAATCCTCCACGTACTGGCGCGTTGAGAGATCCCGTTGGTGATTTTGGAGCGCCTCGACGAATAGCGCCCTTGTTTCGGCCGGGATTTGCCCGTTCTCCGCCACCTCCTGAATACGTGGGATCATGCCTATGTAGCCCTTGGCGTAGAACAACGGTTCACCGGTTTGCCGGACCCGTTCGGTGAGCTCGTTCCAGTCCCGCTGCAAGGCTTCGTAAGGCGCGAGCCAGTCCAGCCTGGGGGGATCTTGGTCCGGTGGTACGTCCTCCTGCGCGGCCGCGGCAAGTGCCCAAGGATAATTTTCGGCTTCGACCGGCGGAATGTCGTCGGCGAACTCGGCCGGCGTCGCGTCACGTTCGGGAGACAGCTTCCCGGTCGTGTCCGGCGTCACCGTATCGGAACGCCTGGGTGCCTCCGCACGACCGCCCTCCAGCGCCAGCTCCCCTTGCCGCAATCCGGGTGTCGGTTGTCGCGCCTCCTGTTCCGCCTCGCGCTTGATCCGATGCACGTGCCGCATCGTGGCCGCGCGCTTGTGGCGTTGCGCGCGGGCATGTAAGTCCTGGAACTCGTCGAGGTCCTTGCGGGCGATGCCGCCGCGATCCGCCAGCAGGGGCGCGAAATCGTCCGGTCGGGCGCGGAAGGTCTCGGCCTGTTTCAGCAATACCCCATGGCGAGTGAGCGTCTCCCGGAACGTACCGCTGAGCGCCACGGTATCACCTTCAATGCGGGTCCGTTCACGTAGATCCTCATACGCCGCAAGAACCTGCCTGTGTCCGTCGGCGAAGGCGGCAACCGTCTGGGCGTGACGCCAGCCGAAGGCAGTGCGCCGGACATCCCGCGCGATGCGAACCAGCGCGTTGTCGTTTGCCGCCGCACGGATATCCTCGTCATGGACTTCACCCGGGGATCGGCTCCTTTCATCCGTGACATTCTCTCGACGCTCTTCCCATACGCCATCGGCCATGTAGTCGAGCGCTGCCTCCTTCTGTTGCGAACGGGACCAACGTTCGGCTAGGTAGGCTCGGATTTCGGTATCAGTCACCGCCGCCTCCCGGTCGTTGTCCGCCCGCTTGTCGGCAATGTCGAGGGCGAGCGGCGCCCGGTTGACGTAGATGTCGAGCCTCTCGCGGTGGCGCGTTGCGGCGGGATAGATCGTCTCACGCGAAGGCCTTGCATCGGCCAGAAGGAAGGTCCGGTCCACGGTCAACCCCTGGGCCGAGGTGATGGTCATCGCATAGCCATGATCGAGACGGATATTGCCGTACCAGTCGCGGATTTCGTCGTGACGGAAGCTGACCTTACGGCCATCCCCGGTACGCGCCGATATCAGGACACTCGGCTCCGTACCGGCCTCACTCTTCTCAACCTTGAAGTCCTCCACCGTGACCACAGTGCCGTTGAACAGCTGCTTCTCCCAGTGGGTGGCGCCGATGCGCAACCGGTCACCGCGCGCGATCTCCAGCGGCGACGCCGCCCGTTCGTCTTCCGTGCCCCGGCTGATCATAACCGTCACTCGGTCCGCATCGGCCCGTTCACCATCCGGCAGTGCAGCGAACCGGCGTTCCCGCATCAGGTGCGACAGTGCCCGCGCTTCAGCCCGTGTGCGCGCCAGCACCACGCTGGACTTGTTTGGGTTCGCCCGCTGGTAGCGGTCCCAGTCGTCAACCAGATCGGTCAATGTCTTTTCTTCATCGTAGCCGATATGGAACCGCCCACGAAGGTGGAGCGCTGCAATGGCCGATGTCGCATCGCCGTCGCGCAGCGCCTCGGACACAGCGACCTGCCACGGCGTAAATTCAAGTCTCCCCTTCATGTTCTCGTAGTAGGTAAGAATGCGGCTGCGCCTCTCCTCTGTCATCGAACTCGCCAGCAGCCGCGCCGTCTCGGGTGTCTCGCCCTGGACATGGGTCAGGATATCCTCCAGGTCCGCCTTCTGGCGCCGGATGCGGTCCACCCGGACACTGCCAACCGCATCGCGGATCAACCTCAGCCCCGGTCCTGCCTCAACGGGTTGCTGTTGTTGGGTGTCGCCGGCGAAGACGATCTTTGCTCCGTGGCGTTCGGAGAGCTGGAGAATATGATGCGCCTGGCGGGTCGACAGCATCCCCGCTTCGTCGGTGATAATGATGGTGTCCTTAGTAATCTCGATGCCGCTCCGCGCGGCAAGGCGCAGCAGCTTGTCGACGCAGAACGGCCGCGCATCGACATCGTTGCCAAGCGCCACTGCCGTGCGCCAGGCCACGGCGGTGGCGATGATGTCGCTCCCATGTTCACGGTAGAGATCGGCGATCGGACGCAGCGTTGTGGTCTTGCCCGAGCCTGCCGCCCCTTCGATGATGGCGACCCGGCCCTCCGAAGAGGTGACCATGCGGATCGCCGCGATCTGTTCCTCGCTCAGAAGATAGCCCGCCTTCAGCAGCCCCGCCACCTTTGCGCCGACGGCCTGGGCGGGCAGGGAGTGTCCCGTATCGGCGGCCATGCCTACCGCCATATCCCTGACTTCCTGCTCCATCTGTAGAGTGTGACGGGTCGAATAGAGTCTCGTGTGCGCCATATCGGCTCGGCCCTCGGCCGACCGCGGCGGGCGGGTCAGGCGCACCACCTCGGGGCTTAGCAATACCCGTTCTATGCTTGTTGCTACCGCCTCATGGTTCATTAATCCGGCGGTGGCATTGCCCACTCGCTCGACGATGTCGGGCAGGCGGAATACCGCTTCTTCGCGCGTAAGGCGATCTGGTAGATCTTCCAGCACCGCCGTCAGAGCCCGGATCTGCTCCTGGGTTATATCTTCCACCTTGACCAGAAGCGGGGCGATCAGTCCTTCGCGTTGTACATATCCCTCCGCTTCGCCTTGCCAGCGCGCATGGCGAATCTCCGGGTCGTTGTCCGGCGATTTGCCGGTTCGCGTGATCTTGTTCGCCGCTGCTGCCCTCGGGGCGTTGCCCTCGACCGTAAAGCCCATCTCCCGGGCCGCCTCAACAATCTGTCCCCGGCGCTTCGACCAGTGCGCGATCAACGCTGCCGGTTCTTGCTCGGCGGTTCCGGCGGATGGGGAAAAGCCAGAGATACGGGTGAACTCCCCATCCTTGCCGTACTGCTCCATGCGAATGCCAAGCCGGTCCCGCAGGGTCCACGCTAACGCATTGCGGTAGACCGCCCCTGCCGCCTTCATCCAGGCATAGACCGGGTGCTGGTGCAGCGCCCGGTACTTGCCGTCCCGGTGCGTTCGCGCGGCATTGAAGATCGTGCAATGGGTATGAAGCTGCGGGTCGTTCTCGCGACTGGTGCCATGCTGGAACATCGCCCCCATGATGTCCGCCGCCACAACCCTGGTTCCATCCCGTTCCTGAAGCCGCGTCCAGGCGCAATACCGCAGCACCGTCTCTGTCAATGCGGCACGGGCCGCTTCATTGTGCGCACACTCGATCTGCGAACGCAGCTCCGGATCGGCGAGAGCCCACAAGGCGGAGACGCTCTTGTCCGCGCTGAATGTAATGTCGAGGCCGGACGAACGCTTCTCGCTTCCGGCATTGCGCGTTAGCCTTTCGTCGCTGTCGGGGGCGAAGCCATGATAGAGCCGGTGGAAATCTCCGCCATCGACCTTGCCGCCGTCGGCAAGCCCGAACAGGCCGCAGGGGTTCCACCACACGCCGTCCGGTTCCTCGCCCGCGGTGTAGTACTCGTTGGGATGACGGAAGGAGCGCTGGCTCTCAAGGTAATAGGCCGCCGAGGCCATTTGGGCCAGCGTCGCTACCATCGCAACCGTCTCCCGATATTGCCCGCCTCCGGTTTCAACTCTCTAACCTCTTTCTTTCACCCTCATGCCAATATCGCGTTCGAAGGCAGCTCAGGAGCGATAACCTCCAGGATCAGCCAATTGAGCGGGCCAGTTTACGGCAGAGGTGTGCATTGCTTACTTCGCTATATAACGTTCCGTGAGAGAATATAGATTGCGAACGGAGAGAACAAGACACGAACAGTAGCAGAACATGAATTGTACAACTGGCGGATTGGGCCTGGGTTGAAGTGTTGAACGTACGCGGGATTGATATCGGTGAGCGTAGCTTACGAACATTCCTGAACAAGGTCGCTTCTGGGACTGGCAAACGTGGATTAACCGAAGAAGGCAGTGAGCCGTTCTGAGCTGAACGAGTGCGTACCTTCTCTTGCAAAACGACGATGTGGTCTTCGAAGCATGGAGAGCCGTCGTTGCGGTTGCGGATACGAACAAGGAAGTTGCAGGGGGGGATGATGGCGCGACACGTCAGTGCCCGCATATGGCGATTGTGCGAAGCGCCGTGCCCTGAGGCGGCGATGCGATGTTCGGAGAACGAGGAGCCGTCGACGGGTGTTAGCTCGCACATCTGGCGGTGGCGCGAAGCGCCCCGCCACGGGCCGTTGCTCTAACCAACCGGCGCAAAAGGAGGGCCGGTCCCGCGCCGAGTGGTGGCGGGGACCGGCCCTGAAAGGTGTCGCTACGCGGCGGCGATCAGGACGGGGATTCCGACCTTGCGGGCCTTGTCGACCATGTTGTTGGTGATGCCGGAGCCAGGGAAAGCGACGAGGCCCTTCGGCAGGAAGTTGAGCAGGACGTCGTTTCGCCGGAAGGGCGCGGCCTTGCCGTCGCGACCCCAGTCGGGTTTGCAGACGACCTGGTGAACGCCGTTCTTCTCCGCCCAACTTGCCGCGATCTTCTCCGCGCCGGGTCCGCCGCCGTGCAGCAGAACCATATCGTCGTACTTGATCTTGATGCTGTCGAGGGAGTGCCAGATAGCGGTGACGTCGCCGAAATCCTTGCCACCGGCGAAGGCGACCAGGGTGCCTTCGGGCAGATGCGCGGAGGTCTCGCGGTGTTCACGAGCACGGAGGTAGTCGCGGGCGTCGATGGCGGCCGAGGTGAGTTTACCGGTCTGGCTGCTGTGCGATCCGTTGCGCGGGCGCCAGGTGTCGCCGGTCTCGGTGCGGTATCCCTCGGCGGCGAGGTCGCGCATGGTCTCGAAGGCATCGCGCCTGTCACCAAGGTTCTGGACCCGGTCGGTGAGGCGTTCCAGTTCGCAGGACTTGATCTCGGAGCCGTCCTGTTCGCGTTGGAGGTCTTTCATCTCGGGCGCGATCTTGTCGATGCCGCGGTCGAGACGCTGGATCTGGGCGTGCAGCGCATTGACGAAGCCCCAGAGGAGGCTCTCGCGTTCGTCGGCGAGCTGCGTGCCGTCCGGCGCGACGGCGCCGGCCAGAATGTGGATGGCTTCCTCGATCCCGGCAAGCGCCTCGTCCTCGTTCCAGATCTCCCGGTTGTCGAACTCGTCGGGACCAGGGGTCGCGCCGAACAGGGCAGCCTGCTCGCAAGCCATTGCGGTCTGCGATGACGTTTCGGTGCTGATGAAGTTCTGCATGATTCTCTCCATTGCTATGTTGCTATCCTCCGAGGCGGGCTGCCCCGTCGTGATGACTCTTTGTTTCACGCGCTCGCAGCGGAGCCACGATGGCCGGAATGCCTGCGCTGGGGGGATGGGCGAGTGGTGCGGGCGCAGGGAGCGGAGCGAGCGAGCCACGGTCGCGCATTCCACCGGCGCTAGCCGCCCAGCGGCGTGGCATTTCGCGCTATCGCCGTAACGGAGCGTGAGCGGAGTGGAGGACCCCGGAGGGGTTGGCGCAGTGAGAACGTGTGACACAATGAGACATCATGACGGGCTAATTATTCTCCCACTCCCCCACCTCCCTTCCACCGTTGCCGCAGGCTGGTGCCTGCAATAAGGGACGCGATCCGGTCCGCAAGGGTGCCGGCGCCGATGGCGATGGGGTCGTAGTGGGAGGCTCAATGTCCGGGAACGGTGGGAACGTTATTGGGGACGAGCTCGAACGTGATGGCACGAAAAAGGGGCCGGTCCTACGCCGAGTTGGCGGGAACCGGCCCCGGGGTGTGCAGCTGCGGGAGAACCGCTAGAAAGGAATTTGGTCAGCGTCGGCTACTGATTCGAGGGTCGTTGCAGTTGCCACGGTGTCACTGTTCATAGGCGGCGCGCTGTTACCGCTCGGCTTGTCGAGAAATTGTACCCTGCCGCCGGGGACCAGCAGGATCTCGGTCGAGAAACGGTCGCTGTCCTCGCCGTCCTTGCGCCACTTGCGGGTCTGCAGCTTGCCCGACACGTAGACCAGTCGGCCCTTCTTGGCGTGCTTCTCCAACATCTCCACCAGGCCGTCCTGGAAGGTGACGATGCGGTGCCACTCGGTGCGGTCCACCTTATCGCCCGAGTTCTTGTCGAGGAAACTCTCGTCGGTCGCGATCGAGACATTGGCGACACGGCCGCCGTTGGTGAGGTGGCTGATGGTGGCGTCGGCGCCGAGGCGTCCGATTAGTTGCGCGTTATTTAGTCCGAACATGATCAATCTCCTGTGATCCGGGTTATGACATCGGGTTAGCGAACGGGAACCGGTCTCTCTCGATCCCTTCTCCGTTCACTTTCTCTAAAAGCCCTTCTCTTTCTCTATTCAGCCGTCCGCGCCGGTATGTGTGCGGGAGGCGAGAACCTCGCGGATCGCGTGAGCCGGCAATCCGACCGCGGCCAGCAGTGCGCCAGCGTCGGGAAGCGGTGCGGCGAAGTCGGCATCGCGTGTGCTGCCGGGATTGAAAAGGGTGTTGTTGGAGTCGGTCGAACTATGAATGCGATCGAACATTTTTCCATCTCCGCTTGATAGGGTTGAGACGCCGCCTGGAGGGAACTCTCTTTACCCGTGGACGGGTCGCTGTTCTCTTTGGCTTCCTCAAACTCTCATGGACGCTGGTCGTGGCAGGCCGGAGTGTTCGGTGGCATCGGTTTGCCCGGAAGGATTCTGAGCGCGGGCAGACGTCCCGGGGGTCGTCAGGTAGCTGCGTCGTTCGCGTCCATGATGGTGATGATGACGTCGTCGAGGCTGCCCCTCGCACTCATGAGCATGTTCTCCAAATGGAGAAGCCGATGGCGGAGCCCGGCGCGTTCGCCGCGGGACGGATTGCCGGGCAGGCGCATGATGGCGTTCCGCAGCTCGGCGAAGCGTTCCGCCAGATCCTTCATGCTTGCGGCGGCCTCGTGGGCTCCAGTCCGGGTTTCCGGCAGGAACCCGTCAGGATCTGGCCAAACGCCGGGCACAGTGTTGAAATCGCCGGTGTCACGGTGCGATGTGAGGGTATCGAGCATTTGGGTCTCCGTGGATTGTAAAACAGGGTGTCGGCGATACCGGAGGAATTGACTCCCCCGCGCACTGCCCGGATCGCCCCTGCCGTGCTGCTCCCGGCCTCTCCGTGGCGTGTCGCAGGGCTGGCCAGGTTCGTGCGGACACGGTGCTCACGTTTCCCGTCTGCTGCTGTCATGCAACCCCGGTGATGGCGGACCCTGCATCCCGGTCGAATCCGAACCGCGTGCCGGGCGACTGCAAATCTCAACATGGCGGGTTGACTTGTTTGAGCCGGCCGGCGGCGCAAAGGCGCAAATTCGCCGAGGCCGGGCGGAGGACGGCATCCACCGTTCGGACGCCCCGTGCCGGATACCGGGGACCGTGTGAATTACGCTGAGTGCGTTGCTGCCGATGGCCGGCGCTCGGGGATGCGGCCAGGGCCGATGTACTCGGGCACGAACCCACGCCGGTGCCAGGAAGCGTCCCCGCGGCTACAGCCCATGCGGTTGAGCGCCGCGAGGCCGCCGCCGGCCGGTCCCCTCGATCCCGATCCGCCCGGCCCACCCCGGTTGCCGCCTTGCGAGGCGCCAGCCATCAGCGGGATCCCTTCGTGTATCCCGGCCGGCCACCTCGGTGCCTGTCGAGCGATCCCGCCGAACGCCGATCAATACCCGATCAGGGTCGCCATGGGTGAAACGTCGGAAATCACTTCCACATCTTCACGAGACAACCGGGCGAACGCCAGGCACATCGCTACTTCGGCCATGGAGTCCCATGTCCCGTGATCAGCCCCTGTCGCGATCTCGATGACCGTGTAGCGAGGCGGCAGGATTGGCAGACCGCGATGCTCGTCGGAGCGCAGGTACGAGCGGCGGGCGCACTCCGGGCACCGGGCTGCGCCCTGGGACGGTGCGGCGCAATCTATGCAAAGCCCTCGCACCCGACGCCGGACGTAACGCCGGCGACCTTGGGCGTTTTTCGCCTTTTTTCTTGAGTGTTTGGCCGCACTCCTGGCGCAGCGTTCGCAGCGCGCGCTGCCATCGAGAGTCGGCGCACCGCATTTTCCACACTCGTCGGCAGCACGACGCCTCGCATAGTGTTCCCGGTCGCTTTCACGCTTCAGCTCGCAACAGGGCTGGCAGACCATGCCGCCTTCAACGGGCTGGTGCTTGCCGCAACGCGTGCACAGGCCAGCCTCCCTCCGTGCCCGGTTGCGCCGCTTGCTCCTGTCACTCGCGCTCCTGCGGCACCGTTCGGCATTTCTGCCGGCGTACAGCAAACCAGCGGCCCTGGCTTTCGCATGGCGTGCGCGCTCGGCCTTGCACCGCTTATCGCCGCAGGGACGGCACAAGGTGCGATCGGGCACTGGCTTCGCCGTGCCGCATCTAGGACACATGCCACGGGCGGTCCTCTCGGCGGTAATGCGTTCATAGCGACGCCGGGCGCATGCGCGTTCTTTCCCGGGATCCTTGTAGGGCATGTTCCTTCCTCCCGCGGTTGTGGTCCTGATGAAGAACGTCCGTCCGTTGAAGCGCAGCCGGACGTCAACGCGGACCGCACCTCAGCGATACCTGGCGTTCACCAGCAAGCCCATCGCGCGATCGCCCCAATATTGAATTCCACCGGTGATGGCGATGCCGGTGCAGACGATGATCTCGTCGCGCTCGGGCCTCATCCGTTGGACGGTGCCCAGGGAGACGATCTCGCGGGAAGTCTTGCCCCGACTCTTCTTCGACGCCCCGTTGCCGTGCTGTGGACGGATCTCGCCGTCGGCCTTTGACTGGAACCGCTCGATCACGTAACGGTCGTCATCGAGACCGCGGCCGAACATGTGAGTGAGGAATGTGCGTGCATTGCCGCGAAACGCCTTGACCGTCTGCATCGTGCCGTCTCCTTCGTGTCCGTGGTTGCGAACGGCGGGAATGCCCTCCCGGACATCCCTCCGCCGCCCGCCTCACGGCCAGGCTCGGACTCGTCGCGGCGCGCGGCACGCGAAGAGGGGCCTCGACGAAGAGCGTCGAGGCGGTCGGTCACGGCCCGGATTTCGGGTGCCGAAAGGGGTCGTCGCCTTGACGTGACGGGCGGGCGGCGTGATGGAAAAGTAGAAAGCCAGCGCCGGGGCGCGTCAGGATGCGCTCAGGCGTTAGACGGGAGTGTAAAAGGTTGGGTCGAACAAAGCAGACAGTGACACAAGTTTGTTCTCCGCACGATCGCTTGTTTGAATCAGCTGTGCGTACTCAATCCCGTCTGAACCGTGAATGACTTTCTCCAGTTCCCATATCACCGGCGAAGGCTGGCCCATCGCATTCTGTCCAGCTGTGCGGTATCGCTGACCGGGAATTGGTTCCTTGTTTTTCTTCTAGTTTGCGCCCCATCTCCCCAACATTGTCTTCAATCCACGACAAGAGTTAAGAACTTCGTGTGCCAACGATGATGCAATTCACACTCGCGAATTCTAGCCTGTTGGGTCGATATGTCTATGCATGGGGGACTCCAAAGCCGGGTTCGGTAGCATGGTGCAGTGGACATGGAGGGCGGCATTGGCGGTTGATCTCCCGCAGAGAGGGTAAGCATCAGCGAGTGCCGCCGAACCCGACCGAAAGGTCGTCGCGCACGATGACGCCGCCCATGCCCTCGTGCGCGGCTCCGAAGAACGTGTTATTCGGAGCGAAAGTTCGACGTCGATCGGCGCACTAACCCTTTGATATTTCATGATTCTTGGGGGTCAAATTTTCGCGCCGAACAACAGCTCATGATCCGATTCACCCTCCGGGTTCCGCATCCGAGCCGCCCTCCGACACCCTCAAGCCAGTGATTCTTATAGCAGAATCGTGTCAATCCGGCATCAGTCGAAGCGGTCACTTGAGAAATGTGGCGGTAGTCACCGGTTCGCTTGAGCAGCTGGTGCCCAAGGATTACGTCCTGGCCCGTGAGGGCCGTGTTCTCGATCTGGGCTGGCTGCACGAGGAAGTAGCGGACTGCTATTGTCCGGGCAACGGCCGCCCGGGTATTGGAATAGTCTACCTTTGAGTGAGCTTGAACTCGATGCGACGGTTTCGGCGATAAGATATTTCGTCGCCGTGATCATCGATCGGTTGAAATTCACCAAAGCCGGTCGCAGCTAATCGGGTGGGCGCGATACCTACACCCACCAGGAACTCAACAACCGATACCGCGCGGGCGGTTGACAACTCCCAATTCGATGAAAAATGCTCGGTAACGATGGGAACTCGGTCAGTGTGGCCATCAACGCGCAGTATCCAATCGACATCTGCAGGAATAAGCGCCGCTAACTGCTTGATCACGAGGGCGAGTTGGGCGAGTTTCCGCGTTCCGGATTTGCCGATCCGCGCCGAGCCCGACGCAAATAGTATTTCGGACTGAAGCACGAAACGATCGCCTACCACGCGTACATCGCTTTGGTCACCGAGCACGTCCTGCAGACGACCGAAGAACTCTGACCGATACTTTGCGAGTTCCCGCACCCTTCCAGCAAGTGCTGCGTTCAACCGCCGGCCAAGCTCATCGTTATTTTCTTTCTGGGCAGCCTCGCGAATCCGCGCCTGTGCAAGCGCGGCCTTGAATTCCTTAAGGTCGGCGCGGAGCGCCGCAACTTGATTGCTGAGGGTCACAATCTCGGCTTGCCGCCGACCGATCTCGCTGGTGCCCAGGTCAATCGCAGCGTGTGCGGATTTTAGATCGGCATTGAGGGCGGAGCGTTCTCGACGGAGCGCGGACACGGCCTCGGTTAGGGTGTTGCCCTGCCGAGCGAGAGCGTCGCGGACAGCGCGTTCGCTCTCCATCTCAACCGTCAACGCCGCGAGTTGAAGCTGAAGGTCGTTCAATTGTTGTTTGGTCCGTTGCTCGGCGGATTTGAATTCGTTCTCAAGCGTCGTTCGAGCGCTGGTCATTTTATTGAGCTGTTGCTTGAGCGCACTGGCCTCAACCACGAGTGCCCCACTGATGCCCTGCTCACTTTTTAGTTCTTCAGTTACTGCAGCGAGTTGCTGCTGCATTTCACGTGTGGCGGCAAGGGAGGATTCTTCTAGTGTGCGGTGCGCATCACTGATTTCGCTAAGTTGCCATTGGAGCATAGCGTTCTTTGCTCGTAGCGCTTCGTTTTGTGCTTCGATCTCGGTAAGGCGGACGATGGCCCGCTCGACTTGGCTCATTAAATATTCCAGCTCCCCCCGCCTCGCGGTTGTGTTCTCGACAACGGCTCTAGCGCGTTCGATTGGTTCTGAGACCGTGGGTTCCCCGGCCGTGGGAGAGCCGATGGTGGCCAATAGAACTATGGCAAAGAATTTGAATGCATGCCGGGTTTGCATCATCTGGAATCTACCCCATTCTCTCCGGTTCCTCGAGGGGTCTTGAGATCCTCCCGCACCTAATTTTCTTGGCTGGGATTTCCCATATAGAACCCTCCAGACCAGTAGAATGTCAGGGGAATCGGATAGATGAATTTATCCTGCGATGAGGCTTTGGGGGAAGTCGTCGCCCCATGTTGCCAGGCTTCGTCTGACACGGAGATTGTCTTTACCGGTAGCGCTGGTCTGCCCCCGTTGAGTAGTCCAGTCCGATTGTCTGTTGTTAAGCGCGCCCTGTTGACCCCTCGCAATCCAGCGAGATCAATGGATTACCGCGCTGATCGGCACCGAACCCATGCGCCGATCAACACCAGTGCGGTCATCCCGAGCGCGTCGTCCAGTTCGAGATAAGCGAGCAACCCCGCATCGGAGGTCACCCGCGATCCGTGGAACTCCAGTTTCAGGCAGCGGTCGAAATGGGGCCGGAGTGGCCCATGATCCGATTCACCCTCCGGGTTCCGCATCCGAGCCACCCTCCGACACTATCAAGCCAATGATTCTTATAGCAGAATCGTGCCAATCATGCATCAGGCGAAGCGGTCACTTGGGAAATGCGGGATACATTGAGCGATCAGCTTAACGGGCATTCCTTCCGACCCCCCATCCTCCCAGAGCTGACGGGACTCAGGCTCGGTTCGGGCGGATGAGGCTTCCGGGAGCTTTGTCAATTTAACCGGATTCACTTCGAAATTTCGGTAAATGGTCGATGGCTGTTATTCGGCAGGCAAATTCGGGGCCGATCGGCGTGCTCATTCATTGACGTTATTTGATTCTGAGGGATCAAAGTTCAGCGCTGAATAACATTGCGGCAGAACGGACTACGACTTCCGTGCCCGTGCGCAGGAGGGACGCTTAGTGGGAAACGAGCCATTGCGCAAGAAGCATGGCACGGTACGCGCGAACGGGGTAAGAAAGCCGCCGGAGAGAAACAGAAAATCAAGCAGGCTAACCCAGCTGGGTGACACCTGCCGGGAGCGGCCATGCCGGAAAAACCACAATCGCAGAGCCTGGCGGTTCTGATCGACGCCGACAATACCAGCGCGCGCCATGTGCACGCGATCTTCGAGGAGATCGTCAAGCTGGGCGAAGCCAATGTGCGGCGCATCTACGGCGATTTCTCGGGTACACGCCTTGCAGTCTGGAACAAGGAGATACAGTCGCTTGCGATCCTGCAGCATCAGCAGCGCAGCAACACAACGGGCAAAAACGCCTCCGACATCGCGCTAGTGATCGACGCCATGGACCTGATGCACAAAGGCAAGCTTGACGGCTTCTGCCTCGTCAGTTCCGACAGCGACTTCACCCGCTTGGCGCAGCGTCTCAGGGAGGACGGACTGGTGGTCTACGGCTTCGGCGAACGCAAGACGCCGGAGGCGTTTCGTAGCGCCTGCAACCGGTTCATCTATGTCGATAATCTGATGGAAGACGGAGCGGACAAGGAGAACGGCGATGCGGCGTCTCCGGCTGCGGCGAAGAAGGAGCCTCCATCAAAGGCCGTGAAGATCATCGCCAGGGCGATCGAGGACTCCGACGATGACGGTTGGGCGAATCTCGGTGGCGTCGGCAGCCGGATTCTCGGTGCGGCGCCGGACTTCGACGCGCGCACCTACGGGTGCCCGAACCTGAGCACGCTGGTCGCGAAATCCGGCGGTTTCGAGATCAGGAAGGGGCCGGGCGCGGCGGTTCATATCCGCCGCAAGGAGGCAGGCCGCAAGGCGGCGGGAAAAGCGGCGGCCGGCAAAGGCAAATGAGAGAAAGCGCCTGCTGCGGGCGAAGATTTCTGCGGGCGAAGCCGCGGGTGCGTCCTACCTCGATCCAGTTGGCGGCGCGGTAGACGGTGCCCCGGAAGTACGCCGGGTCCACGAAGGTCTCCGCCAGAAGCAGGTCGTGGCCGAATCGGGCCGGCCAGTCGTTCACCAGACGGCGCGCGCACAGCGAGAGCACCCGCGAGCCGAGTTTGCGCTCACCGACGGGGAGGATCAGGACGCGCGAGTTGTTGGTGACGAGGTGCAGACGGCCGACCTGGACGCCATAGTCCCAGCCGATCCAACGGTCGCGCGCCCCGCACTTCAGCGCCGGCGCCGAGAACACCGCCAGCCAGCGCCCTCGATGGTGAGCGACATAGCGCACGGTCTCGCCCATCCCCGGCACCGCGCCGAGATAGTGGTGCGCCTGCATCAAGTCGCGGAAGCGGGCCTCGTCCTCCACCGCCACGATGTCGACGGTCACCTCCGAAAGAACCACCACGGCTTCCTTGCCCTCACGGTTGCCTCACGGCACTCATATCAGGGCGTGGACAGGAAGTTCAGTATTGCCGTCAAATCCTTGTCAGGCGGAGCGAAAGCTCAAAGCACAAATCCGCCCTGGGGGGAGAGGGATTGATTATGTCAGATAAATATTCTATAATTCTAACAATAAATTAGCCAGGTGAGGGCTCAAATGACTGGTATTGCTGGTAAAATCATGAAACGTGTTCGGTCCCATGGTAGAGGAAAGTGGGTAGGCACGCCAAAGGACTTTCTGGATCTTGGCAGCCGTGCGGCTGTCGACCAGGCCTTGTCACGTCTTGTCACCGCAGGTCAGCTTCGTCGGGTCGGACGCGGGCTCTACGATATGCCCAGGATCAGTGGTGTTCTGAAGCGCCCCGCTCCCGCCAGCATTGATGCAGCCATTGCTGCAGTCACCCGCCGGGACAATGTCCGGATTATGCCCGATGGCCTAGTGGCTGCGAACCAGCTCGGCCTGACCAATGCAGTGCCGGCCAAAGCCAGTTACGTGACTGATGGAGTAACAAAAACGATCAAGATTGACGGACGAACGATCCGCCTACGGCATGCAGGCCCGAGTGTTATGCATTGGGCCGGAAAGGCGGCAGCGCCGGTGGTCCAGGCTATGCGGTGGCTTGGCCCGCATGCCATGGCGGATGCACAGGTCGTCGAGGTGCTGATGCGCCGGCTCCCCGACGCCGTGAAGCGGGACCTTGTCCGACATATCCGTGATTTACCCGGCTGGGCCACGCCGGTCGTACGCAGTCTCGTGCCTGACCAGAACACTGCTGCATGACAGAAACGTTCAAGCGGTTCCTCGCTCTTTCGGACCAAGATAAACGAGACGTGTTCGAGTCAACGGCAAGCCGCCTCGACACCTTGCCGACCTATGTGGAGAAGGATTTCTGGGTCTGCCTAGTTCTGGATTTGCTCTACAACAATCTCCCCAAAGGCCATCCGAATCTGCTTTTCAAGGGTGGAACGTCCCTCTCGAAGGGCTTCGGGCTGATTCAACGCTTCTCTGAGGATATCGACATCGTGGTCAACCGAGAGGACCTCGGCTTTATAGACGGTCGCGACCCAATAACCGCCAGCGACCTCTCCAACAAGAAACGAAGTGCGCTGTTCGATGAGCTAAACACTGTCTGCAATAACTATATTCTAGGAGACCTCCAGGACGCCCTCAAGGTGCTGACCGCCGCAATGATGGACGGGTGCCGTGTCACTGCGGACGAAGACGATGCCGAGAAGCAAACGCTTTTAATCGAATATCCGACCCTCTTTCCGAGTTCGGACATGGCATATGTCCTCCCGCGCTTAAAAATCGAGGGAGGGGCACGATCGGCCCTCGTTCCCATCAAGTCATGTGTCGTCAAACCCTATATCGCCGACGATCTCGACGAGTTTGCCTTCTGCGTGGAGAACATCACGACGATTTCCCCGAAGCGCACCTACTGGGAGAAGTTGCTGATCCTCCACGGCACGCATTGCGGATACCGTGATAGCCAGCGCCTGCCCGCCGATAGGGATCGGGTCTCGCGCCACTATTACGACGTTGCAATGATCACGGCAGCGGACACCGGAGTGGCAGCTCTGTCGAACCACGCGCTGCTGGACGCTGTCCGGAACCACAATCTTATCGCCTTCCGTCAAGCCTGGAAAAAATTCGAGGAGGCGGTCCCTGGGACAGTTAGGTTGGTGCCGCAGTCAGAGTTGCACGCCGTCATCGAAACAGACTATGGCGCTATGCAGGGAATGATCCTGGGCGACGCCCCGGGATTTGGCTGGGTGATGGAGCAGCTCCAGATCGCGGAGGCGAAGATCAATCAGCCTTAACTGTTGTTCTACGAGCAACACTTCGATCCGAAGCCAGCATGCTCCATTCGCGCATCCGATCTAATCCGTGCGGTCCGGATGGTCTGTGAAGACGTCCCTGAGACGGCTTGTAGTCTCGAACTCAAGGTCGCCTGTTATTCAGGCGTGAGAATTTGACCTCCCAGAATCAAGGGGTCTCAAACGGTTAGCGCAATGATCGGCGTCGTACCTGCACGCCGAATAATACAAGCAAGTAATTTTAGTGGTTGTAGTCAACGACATCTGTGCCCAGCATGGCGATAGCGGGCGTCAGCTAACTCAATGGCTCCAGGTTTCCGCCCATCCGCCGCGATAGGGATTCCCACCGCGATCTCTCGTGCGGTTGCCCCACAAACGGTTGGCGCTGCAGTTTGTGGGGCCTGAATCGTGTGAGATAGCCAAATTCTCCCCTATATAACAAAGGCTTGCCAAAACCTTCGCCGCCGTGTTGCAAGGGTGTTACATCGACGGTAGGGAATATAATAGGGGATTGCGGGTGTGCTTGTAACGTGCTGAAAAGATTTGGTTTTTAGCTGTGGCCGATCGGTTCCCCGATCCGGTCCTCAGATAACTTCATCCGAGGCACTCCTAAATAATACACAGTTTGAAGTGGCCCCGCGATTGAGGCCGAGAAACCATGAGCAACTTAACATATGTAGGTTATCACGCAAGTAGTCCTGTGCAAAAACTTACATCCATTTAAATTGCATTCCAACATCATGATGCCTGTAGCACAAAATATCCAGGCAATTCAATACGAACACACATGTTCAATGGACGCTAAAAACGTGCATAAAGCCAAATTGATTCCCGGTCAACAAAAAAAATGTCGGAATTATGGCACCGAATCCCAAGCGGTGCCGGGCCTTGGGCGATGCCTTAGCGGCAAATTTGTGTCCACCGCATTATACTACGCGACCAGAGTGTGCGGCCGGATCCCCACCTGATTGCATGCGTTGCTACCAGCCGCCGACCGCCGGGAAGGCCCCGATCGCCCAGGATTGGCGGCTTTGATATTCCTGACGGCCAGACCAATGCCGGGGCCGCCTGATGACGGCAGGCGCAGAGCAATGGCAAATCGGCCTCTTGTATCTAACGTGCGGAGACGCTCGCTTCCACACACGTTGCCGGCGCGCCGGCAGGTTCGCCAGCATTACGTATATATAGAGTGTGTGTGTGCTGAGTCGGGCGAGTGCCTGTGCCTGCCGCCTGCCAACCGCAAACACATGGCTTGATCCAACAACGCGACATCGCCAAGTTGTCGCAGCGACGATTATACGCGGCGGCGCTCAGGGAGCGTCCGGCATCAAGGTTGCGGGCAATATTTCCGCCCCGATGCTGGCAGCGACCCTGGCCGCCGATACATGTATGGAGTCGCGGGCAAGATGGGCGTAGCGAGCCGTCGTCTGGATCTTGGTGTGTCCGAGTAGTTTGCCGATCATGGGCAGACTCTCGCCAAGCGCCAGGGCGCGGGAAGCGAACGAATGACGGAGGTCATGAATCCGAACGTCCTCAAGTCCGGCGCGCGATCTTACGCGATACCAGTGGCTGTTGAAGTCCGACAGGCGGGCGCCCGGTCTGCGGCCAGCAATGACCCAGGGATTGCCGGCGACCCGAGGTAGCCCCGCGAGGACCTTCACCGCCGCCGGCGACAATGGAACAGCCCGCGGGCCCGTCTTGCTGTCGCGAAGCCGCAGCTCGCTCACGTCCAGGTGCACATCCTCCCATCGCAAGGTCAAAATCTCGTTGCGCCGGCACCCGGTCAGCATCAGCAGGCGAATCGCCGCAGCGGCATGCACCGCCACCCGGCCCGTGGCCTCCAGCGCGCCCAGCACCCGGCCAAGCCGGCGGAATTCCTCTTCCGTCAGAAACCGCTCGCGCTTGCGCTGTCTGTACTTGACCACGAACCGGCAGGGATTGCCGCCTTCCGGAACCAGACCCCAGATCTCGGCCTGGTTGAGTATTCGCGACAGCGTGACAATCACCTGGTTCGCCATGGCCGGGACATGGCGCAGCCGGTAATGCAAGTCGGTCACATGTTCACGCCCGATCGCAGCAACGGGCAGCTTGCCGAACCCGGGCAGGATGTGCTTGCGCACCACACGGCGGTGCAACTTCGCCGTGCCCGGTTTGCAGCGCACCACGACATGCTCGCGATAATACCGCTCCGCGAGATCGGCCACCGTTGGTCCGGTTGCCTCGCGCGCCATGGGTGCTGCGAGGGGTGCTTCTCCCGCCTTGATGCGGGCGATGATCAACCCAGCCCGGCGCCGCGCCCGGTCGGCGGAGATGACCCCATGCCGGCCAACCGTAACCCGTTTCAGCCCGCCAGGCCCCCGGCTTTGGACCATATAAACCTTGGTCCCGCCAGGATAGACCCGCACGCCAAAGCCTGTTAGCTCGTTGTCCCAATACACCGTGTCCTTCTCGGCCCGGAGCGCTTCGACCATGCGCTTCGAGATCGGCCTGTATTGCAGCTTCGCCATCCCTTGGTTCCTGTTATCTCTGATTTCCTGTGTCCGTCCTTACCCGACCATCGCAAACGGCGATTTACGCAGCGGTCTTCTGCGGCATGATGTCGGCCTCGATGCTGCCGCCAACCTTGGCCATCGAGATCTTCTCCGTGTCGCGCGCCAGATGGGCATAACGTGCGGTGCTCCCGATATCCGCATGACCGAGCAGCCTGCCGATCATCGTCAGGCTCTCGCCCAGGGCCAGTGCCCGGCTGGCGTAGCTGTGACGCAAGTCATGAATACGGACATCCTCAAGCTCGGCCCGCTCCCGCACGCGATACCAGTAGGCGGAGAGATACGACAGGTGGCCCGCCGGCCTGTCCCAGGCGATCACCCAGGGATTGACACGGTCGATCCCCGCCAGAACCGCCGCCGCCGTGGGTGTCAGTGGCACCATGCGCGCACCCGTCTTGCCGTCGCGCAGCCGCAACTCTCCCGCCGTGTGGTCCACATCGTCCCAACGCAGGGTCAGGATCTCATTGAGCCGGCAGCCGGTCAGCATTAGCAGGCGGAGAGCGGCGGCTGCAGGCGCCGGCACCCGGCCCTCGGCCTCCAGCGCGGCCAGCTCCCGGCCAAGCCGGCGGTACTCCTCTTCCGTCAGGAACCGCTCGCGCTTGCGCCGCTTGTACCTGACCACGTGTCGGCAGGGGTTGCCTCCCGCCGCAACCAGACCCCAGGCCTCGGCCAGGACAAACATCTTGGAGAGGATCATCAGCACCCGGTTCGCCGCGCGGGGCGTGTTGCGAAGCTCGTAATGCAGCGCCGCGATCTGTTCCCGCCCGACCTCTTCGAGAGCCAGCGCTCCCAGCGCCGGCAGGATATGGTTGTCGAGCGACCCCCGATAGATCCCCGCGGTATGCGCATTGCAATTGACGGCAACATGCGCGCGCATGTAGCGCTCCGCCAGATCGGCCAAGGTGATCGCGGGCGCGGGAACCGGATCCTCGCCCTGCTTGATGCGGTCGATAACACCGGCCGCCTTCTTGCGCGCCTGGTCGGCGGCAAGTTCGCCGTGCTGGCCAAGCGTCACTCGCTTGGGGCCGCTCGGCCCACGACTTTGCACGACGTAGACCTTCCGCCCGGAGGGATAGACCCGTACCCCGAAGCCCGACAAGTCATGATCCCAGAAGACGGCGTCTTTGCCCTCAACAGAGAGCAAATCGACGATGCGTTTGGAAATCGTCAGATCGTTTCGTTTGGGCATGGCTACCTCGCTCGACTGATTTTCGTCTCTAAATCCGTAATCATATCGACATCAACTGACATCAAATCAGGGCGCATTGGAGCGCACAAGCGTCGGGATGTCAATGGCCACAAGGTGGCGTATATCGATCATAATCAATTGAAAATAAGCCATTAATCATACTACAGCGCGTTCAAGCGCACGTGTGTCGTAGAAGATGGATTCAGATCAAATATTTGAGGAGTCCCTCGAGATGACGTTGCATAAGAATAAATTTTTAACGACAGTTGCAGCTGCAGCGCTCGCGCTTGCTGTAGGTGCCTGCAGTTCCAGTAGCGATGACGATGAAGCGTCGTTGATGAATGATACGCCTCCGGCATCAGGAGGAGGCACAGGAGGAGGCACAGGAGGATCCGGTCCGGTGCTGACTGAGCTTGAGACGGCCCAGGCGGCGGCAGCGGCGGCAGCGGCGGCGGCAATGACGGCGTCGACCGACGCGGCGGATGCGGTCACGGCAGCCATGACTGCGGTGGCGAATCTCGCGACCATGCAGACCGGCGCAACGGCGGCCGATCTCGCCGGTGAAGCCTCGACCGCCGCCGGCAAGGCGATGATGGCTTACATGAATGCCAAGGCGGCCTCCGAAGCTGCGGCGGAAACGGAAGTTGTGACTGCGGCAGTGGAAGCCCGGATCATGGCCGAGACTGCCATGGCGAACGCTGTGACGTACGGAACGACGGCCATGGAGAAAGCTGGCGAGGCTGAGACTGCAGCCATGGCAGAAGCTCATGATCGTCGACACGGTCAAGACCGTCGGCGGTACGGATCTCGATGCCGAGGCCGGGTCTAGCGTGGTAAAAGTCGGTACAGGCGCGACCGCCCAGACGACGGAAACCGGTTTGATCGAGCTCTTGGCGCCCATGACCACGGGCGATGGAGTGGCCGAGGCGGTTCCCCAACTGCAGGATGACCCGACTAGCGCCGACACGAACGAGGCCACAAAGCATGTGCAAGTTGTGGCTGACCGGACATTCGAAATCGGCAAGGTGGTCGACTCGGCTGATGACACGGCCCGGTTGATGATCGTCACCAAATATGCCGGCTCGAAGAACGCGTATGTCTATAACGCCGGCGACAGTCCGGAAACCGGCAAGAAGGCGGGTTACATCAGCATCAATGACCCTGCCACCGTTGATGTGGTCGATGTGAACAACGTGCGTCTGAAGTCTGAAGGCATGTTCTATGCTGCCGGTGAAGCAAGTAGCGGAGGAGAAGGCAGACTTGAGGCAGCCGGCGTGGTGTTAACTGGCACCAAGCCCGTGGAAGTGTTCTCCTACATCGATGTTGAGATGGGTGATGTGAAGAAGTACGTGGTGTTGACGAATGAAAATGACGATAAAGTAACTGGGGTCACCACCTACACCTACATAAACGTCGATGCCGAAGTTACGGTACCGGAAAACGGAAATGGCACCGAAGCCTTCGACACGAAGGTCAAGGCCGCTATTCCTGAAGCAACGGACTACGAGCACGTCCACTTCGGTGTATGGGCCGCTCTCGGGGCAGCTGCGAGGAGCGGTTCCCAGAAACTCTCCGATCTCGGCATTGGCTTCGTCCAGAGCATCGGCGATGGGTTGTCCGGCGCTGATATGCCGAACAACGGTGATGCCGACTACAGCGGCAACTGGGCCGCTGCTGTGCAGGGCGAGGATGAGGACGGCAACGGGGACATTAGGCTGATGCACGGAGCTGCGGCTTTGAATGCGGACTTCTCCAAGGCCGAGATCACCGCGACCCTGACTGGCTTGGCCACGCTTGAAGGTACTATTGACACGAACACGTTCACCGGTACCAAGGCAACGGTTATGGCTGAGGACCCGAATAACTCGCACGGCTTGGATATTGCCGGCAAGTTCACGGGCTCATTCAGTGGCGGGTTCTACGGAAAGCAAGCGGCGGAAGCCGCTGGTATCTTCGACTTTACGTCGGAAGACCAGGAAGCCGGTGCGTTCCGTGGGGCCTTTGGTGGTGACAGAGACTAAGACTTGACCACTTGACCACCTGAAGTCCTGACAACATCCAGGCGCCCGATCCACAAAGGGTCGGGCGCCTTTTTTTGCCCGATTTCCCGTTTCGTCGCCCCGTCTTCGATGATGGACCGAGGCCCTTCCATGCCAATCTGCGCCTACTGCACATTGCGCAATTAAAGGAAGCCAAGGGCATACAGTCGGGATGTGGGCTCCGATCCATGGACAAGGAGATGCAACCTTGCCCGGTACCACCGGCCTTCACTCCGTCTTTGTTACATGCTCGAATCACCGAGCGCTCATGAATTCACTGCACTTTGGAATCGCAACTACGGACCCGCCCACTAAACTATCTTAAGCCAATGCATGCGCTTATCTTCACCGAGACCGTGTTTCGCTCGTCAGCCCCTTAATCCAACGAAAGTACATATGAACCGCTACGCGAATATGTTGGCCCGAATACTGCTGGCACTGATGCTGCCGCCCATAGGCATGCCCACCTTGTCTGGGGCGCAAGAGGCGCCATGCCGATCAGAGCTAGCCGCCAAAACCCTGATAGAGGCCGCCAGGGTGGCGCTGTCGAAGGGTGAACTGGAAGACGCGGAGTTCCTGCTCCAGGGCGTCAAGCCAGGAGAGGGGAATATAGACGACCTGGATTTCCTGTACGGCTCGATCGCGATGGCGCGGGAAGATTGGCCAACCGCCATCGCCCGGTTCCGCGCCATGCTGATCCGTGACCCGACCCTGCCGCGGGTGCGGCTCGATCTGGCGCTCGCCTACTTTCGGGCTGGGGAGGACAGTAGCGCCGCATATCATTTCCGACAGGTGCTTGGCGACGAGGATTTGCCGCCTGTCGTGCGCGCCCGGACGCTGGCGTTTCTCGATACCATCCGTCGCCGCAAGACCTGGTCGGTCAACGCGGCGGTCGCACTCGCCCCCGACAGCAATATCAACGCCGCGACGAGCTCTCGGGAGGTCAACCTGTTCGGCCTGCCGGCCCAACTCTCGGAGGACGCGCGGCAAACCAGCGGGGTGGGTCTGAACGCCAATATCTCCGGGGGATACGAGGCGCGCATCTCACCGGATCTTAGGTTCCGCACCGGCGCCAGCCTGTCTACGCGGACCTACGAGCAGAGCAAGTTCAATGATCGGACCCTGACCCTGTGGGCGGGACCGCGGTTTCTCTTCGAGAAGTTCGACCTGCGCCCGGCACTGAAGGCGCGCGCACGGCGCCTCGGCGGTGAGATGTACAGCCGGGCAGCCGGCGTAGAGCTTTCGGGCAACTGGCAGGCGGCGCCGGCCTGGCGGCTGAGCGCAGCGGTCGGAGGCGAGCGGGTCTCCTACGAGACCTTCCTTGGCGAGGGTAACAGGTACAGCACCCAGGTGGGTCTTACCCACGCACTCGGGCGCGCCACATTGCTGCGGGCCGATGGTGTATTTCGCCGCGAGGCCGTGGACAGCGAGGCCTATTCGTGGCGCGAGTTCATTGTCGGGACTTCGGCCACGCGGGAGCTTCCCAAGGGCTTCGTGGTAACCGCGGGATTAACTTACAGATTACGGCGTTACGATAGTCCGATCGCTGCCTTCGGCCCCGAAGCACGGCAGGACCGGACACTGGCCGGGCGGATGAAGGTATCTAACCGCCATATCGAGCTGTTCGGGTTCATGCCCGAGCTCACGGTCAAGCATGAACGCCGGAGCAGCAATATCAGTCTTTACGACTACAGGCGCAACCTGGTCGAAGTCGGGGTGGTCCGGACCTTTTGACACACGGCACATCTCGACCAACTGTTGCCATTCGCGGCTGTTTCTTGCAAAGCGCTACAACTTCCCGCGCCGGCGCGGGTGGCAACGCCCGTCGGCGTGCAACCAAGGCCGTCCTCAACAATTTCGATCTGCGACCAGCCGAACGCTCACAATCGATCCCGCACGCCATATTGCAGTACGCCGCTCTCGTGGTTGTGCATGACCGGTGGGGAGATGATTACCGAACATAGCACATCGCCTTGCCCCCGCCGATGACGTAGCCTGATTTTGTCTGACATCAGGACGGGGCGCTCCTGAGTTTGGCGCCGACCGCTCGCGCAAGTTGTTCGAGGCTAATACACAGTGCGTCGCCCTCTTGGGCGAAAGGTTCATCAATATGCTTCAAAAGGGCGCGAGCACAAATCTATTGCTGCCCCCTCCCCAATCCTTGTCATCTGAGACCCATCCTTCCCACAGTATCGGGATTTCACCCTATCGCCCAAGCAACAGCCATCTCAAGCCGAACAATTCGGCGAAACCCATCTAGGCGCTGGTCTCAGTACGCATCGTCCCGCAGGCTGGGGGGATCTCAGACATCCCAAGGGAAAGTCCCAGATGAAGGGGAATGCGCGCGTTGTTGCGACCGAAGACAACCCCATCCCGGGTGCATCATGCATGACCAATCACCACCTTATCGACGAATAATGGACCCAGACCTGGCTGCCGGTCCGGGGGTGCCACCGATAGAAAATCGTGCGAGCAGTGGTCCTATGAGCGGCCCCGTGCCCCGTTGTACAACACCCTCCGGCCTCACAGCTTGCTCGAATAAAAATCTCTGGCTCGGAAGACCATCTTACAAAATATTAAAGATGGGTTAATCGGGTTGGCCGATCATCTCCGACCGCCGAAATAGCGGAGGGTCCTCTGCGTTAGCTTTGAAACGACGCCGGGACGGTCCGGTTTCGGTCACCCAGAGGAGGCCCAAGCATGAACTAGATTGCAGGGCTCGACGTATTGTTGGAGTTGACGAGTGCCTGGTGTGAAGGTAGGCAGGTCGCCCTTGCACCAGCATCGCGGGTCGGCGAGTGCTACAGTCTCATGCCGAGGCTTTGATATCTACCCTTGCTCTGCTGCTGCCTTTCGGCCTTGCGTTCCGCGCGCTGCTGCCGCAACTCCCGGAGCGTCTCCGGGTCGTCGAGGAGGCGGGCGACGCGTTCCTCGCGCATCTGGATGTCCTCGCCCTCATGTTGCCCCGCCAGGGTCACAGCTAAGTGCCGGTCGTCGCCATCAAGCACGCCACGCACCCGCGCGAGCGCTGAGTCGAGGCTCTCTTGCGTGTGCGCGATGTAATCGAGGTGGATGCCGTATCTCTCCGGATTGTCCAAGAGTCCCTCGCAGCGGCCCACCGCAAAGTCAATCACATTCCGCCATGTGTCATAGTCCTCATGATCAGGAACTGCCACGCCCCGCTCGGCGGCTGCGGCCACCAACGTCTCGCGGCGGTCCATTTGACCCGCCATGAGCTTGGGCCAGTTGTCGAAATACTTTCGATTTGACACTGCCTTACCGACCAGCTTGAGCACGGCGCTTATCTCCGATTCAACGCCGCGATCCAGGAGCATGTTCTGGGAGACCTTGTCCATCTCTTTGTGCAGACTGTTGAAGCCATCCGTGTAGATGACATGGACGCCCTCCTCCGCGGCGCGATCCACCTGGCGGTTCCAGTCCCGCTTCAGTACCTGCGAGCGTTCCAGGGCCTCGCGCGCGAAGGTCTCGGTCCGCCTCCGATCGTGGTAGTCCTGCCCGCCGACGAGATAGCCGATGGCGCGGCCAAGGCGGGAGAACGCCACCCCTGCAGGCTCGGTGCCGGGAGATATGGCTCTCGCCCGATCCGGCGCGTGGCCTTCATCTGATGCGAACCGGGGACCGACCCAGTGGCGGTTTTGCAGGCGCCGCAGCTCGCGCACCTCCCGTTCGGCCAGCTCCTTGTCATCAACCCGGATCACCTCGCGAAGCGCCGAGAGCCTCCTTATCATGTGGGCCCTGGCTTCCACGAGCCTGTCAAGATGGGCGCTATAGGTTTCCTTGCCGGAGAGGATGGTCTCGCCCGCCGCCATCAGGCGCTCGGCCTCCTGCCGCCACTCCGGGTAGGCCAAAACCCCGGATTGCTCAAATTCCTGATCCGCCACAACGTCTCGGAGGGTGGCGCGTACATCCATGTGCCGTTGCGCTTCGCCTGGATAGTCCAGGATCTGTTTGCGGGTCGAGAGATAGTGCTGGTGGTTCTCAAGCGTCTGGATCAAGGGTGCCCGTGATTTGTCCGGGATATCCGGGTTCTCCGCAATCGTTTGAACGCGCACCACGATGTCCATGTAGCCCTTGGCGTAGAATAATGGGACACCGGCATGCCGGGCGTCTTCGATGAGGCTGTTCCAGTCCTGCCGCAGTGCTTCGTAGGCCGGCATCCAGGCCGGCGTTGCGGGCTCCGGTTGTTCGACTTTCTCCCGTGTATCCGCGGGTTCCCCGCGCGGTTCCGGTTTCCTGCCTGCGGCGGCATATTCGCCATCCTCCCGGATGATGAGGCGCAGCCGTGAGAGCTCCCGTTCCACGCGCGAGTGACCGGTTTCCATATTGTCGAGATGGGCGCCATACGTCTCGCCATCGCCAAGGATGGTCTCGGCTGTCTTCATCAGCCGGTCCGCTTCCTGTCTCCAGCCCAGGTGATCCGATACCTGAACGGCCCGAACGCCGAGCCTTTCGGCGACGCGCTGGAGGGAAGCATGCGTGTCCATGTGCCGTTCGGTGGCTGCAATGTAGTCCTCAATGTACCGGCGCGCTGTGAGATCCCGTTGGTGATTTTCGAGCGCCTCGATCATGGGCGCCCGTGTCTCGGCCGGGATATCCACGTACTCCGCCAACGCCTCGATGCGCGGAATGATGTCCGCGTATCCTTTTGTGTAGAATAGCGGCTCTCCGGTTTGCCGAGCTCGTTCGATCAGTTCGTTCCAGTCCCGCTGCAAGGCAGCGTACGGCGCCAGCCAGTCGGACTTTGGGGGACCTTGGTCTGGCGGCAGCACATCCTCTTGCGCGGCGACGGCAAATGCCCAGGGGTAATCTTCGGCTTCGACCGGCGGAATGTCGTCGGCGAACTGGGCCGGCGTCGCGTCACGTTCGGGAGACAGCTTCCCGGTCGTGTCCGGCGTCACCGTATCGGAACGCCTGGGCGCTTCGGCGCGACCGCCCCCCAGCGCCAACTCCCCCTGCCGCAATTCGGATTTCGGGTGTTGTGCCTCCTGCTCCGCCTCGCGCTTGATCCGATGCACGTGCCGCATTGTGGCCGCGCGCCGATGACGGCGCGCGCGGGCGTGGAGGTCTTGGAACTCGTCGAGATCATTGCGGGTGATGCCGCCCCGCTCGGCCAGCAGGGAGGCAAATTCGTCGGAGCGGGCGCGGAAGGTCTCGGCCTGTTTCAGCAACACGCCATGGCGGTTGAGCGTCTCGCGGTAAGCAGGCCCAAGGGCCACTGCATCGCCTTGCAGGCGGGTTCGTTCCCGGAGTTCCTCGTATGCCGCCAGAACCTGCCTGCGGTCATCGGCGAAGGCGGCAACCGCCTGGGCGTGACGCCAGCCGAAGGCAGTGCGCCGGACATCCCGCGCGATGCGAACCAGCGCGTTGTCGTTTGCCGCCGCACGGATATCCTCGCCCTGGGCTTCGCCAGGGGACCGAACCCTGTCCACCCCGCCATTCTCCCGGCGGTTTTCCCACACACCATCGGCCATGTAGTCGAGCGCCGCCTCCTTGGGCTGCGAGCGAGACCAGCGTTCGGCCAGGTAGGCCCGGATCTCGGTGTCCGTCACCGCAACTTCGCGGTCGTTGTCCGTTCGCCTGTCGGCGATATCGAGAACGAGTGGCGAGCGATTGACATAGATGTCGAGCCTCTCGCGATGGCGGGTTGCGGCGGGATAGATCGTCTCGCGTGAGGGCCTCGCATCGGCCAGCAGGAAGGTCCGGTCCACGGTCAGCCCCTGGGCCGAGGTGATGGTCATCGCATAGCCGTGGTCGAGACGGATATTGCCGTACCAGTCGCGGATTTCGTCGTGATGGAAGGTGACTTCACGACCGTCCTCGGTGCTCGCCGAAATCACAACACTTGGCTCCGTTCCGGCCTCGCTTCTTTCAACCTTGAAGTCGTCTACCGTGACCACGGTACCGTTGAACAGCTGCTTCTCCCAGTGGGTGGCGCCAATGCGCAGGCGGTCTCCGCGCGCGATCTCCAGCGGCGAGGTTGCCCGTTCATCCTCCATGCCCCGGCTGACCATCACTGTCACCCGGTCCGCATCGGCCCGGTCCCTATCGGCCTGCTCTCCATCCGGCAACGCAGCCAAACGGCGTTCCCGCATCAGGTGGGACAGCGCCCGCCCTTCGGCGCGCGTGCGCGCTAGCACCACGCTGGATTTGTCTGGGTTCGCCCGCTGGTAGCGGTCCCAGTCGTCCACCAGACCGGTCAATGTCTTTTCTTCGTCATACCCGATATGGAACCGCTCACGCAGGTGGAGCGCTGCAATGGCCGATGCCGCATCGCCGTCGCGCAGCTCCTCGGAGGCAGCGACCTGCCACGGCGTGAAGACAAGTCTTCCCTTCATATTCTCGTAGTAGGCAAGAATGCGGGTGCGCCTCTCCTCTGCCATCGAATTCGCCAGCAGTCTCGCCTTCTGGGGTGTCTCGCCCTGGACATGGGTCAAGATATCCTCCAGGTCCACCTTCTGGCGCCGGATGCGGTCTACCCTGACACTGCCAACCGCATCGCGGATCAACCTCAGACCCGGTCCCGCCTCAACAGGTTGCTGTTGTTGTGTGTCGCCCGAAAAGACGATCTTTGCTCCATGGCGCTCGGAGAGTTGGAGAATGTGATGCGCCTGGCGGGTCGACAGCATCCCCGCTTCGTCGACGATAATGGTGGTATCCTTGGTAATCTCGATACCGCCCCGCGCGGCGAGGCGCAGCAGCTTGTCGACGCAGAACGGCCGCGCATCGACATCGTTACCAAGTGCTACCGCCGTGCGCCAGGCCACGGCGGTGGCGATGATGTCGCTCCCATGTTCACGGTAGAGATCGGCGATAGGACGTAGCGTTGTGGTCTTGCCCGAGCCTGCTGCCCCTTCGATGATGGCGACCCGGCCCTCCGATGAGGTGACCGTCCGGATCGCCGCGATCTGCTCATCGCTCAGCGGATAACCCGCCTTCAGCAGCCCGGCGACCCTCGCCTCGATGACCTGCGAGGATAACGAATGCCCCGTATCGGCGGCCATGCCTGCCGCCATATCCCTGACTTCCTGTTCCATCTGCAGGGTGTGGCGGGTCGAATACAGTCTGGTGTGCGCCATATCTGCCCGGCCCTCGGCCGACCTGAGCGGGCGGGTCAGGCGCACCACCTCCGGGCTCAAAAGCACCCGCTCGATGCTGGTTGTCACCGCGTCCCGGTTCAACAAGCCGGCGGTGACATTGCCGACCCGTTCGACGATGTCGGGCAAACGAAATACCGCCTCTTCGCGCGTAAGGCGATCTGGTAGATCTTCCAGCACCGCCGTCAGAGCCCGGATCTGCTCTTGGGTTATATCTTCCGCCTTGCCCAGAAGCGAGGCGATCAGCGTCTCGCGTTCGATAAAGCCGTCCGCTTCGCCACACCAGCGCGCATGGCGGATTTCCGGGTCGTTGTCCGGCGACTTGCCGGCCCGCGTGATCTTGTTCGCCGCCGCCGCCCGTGGCGCGTTGCCCTGGACGTCAAAGCCCATCTCCCGGGCCGCTTCGATAATCTGACCCCGGCGCTTCGACCAGTGCGCGATCAACGCCGCCGGTTCTTGCCCGGCGGCTCCAGCGGAGGGGGCAAAACCCGCGATGCGGGTGAACTCATTGTCCTTGCCATACTGCTCGCTGTGAATGCCAAGCCGGTCCCGCAGGTTCCACGCCAAGGCATTGCGGTAGACCGCCCCCGCCGCCTTCATCCAGGCATAGACCGGGTGCTGGTGCAAGGCCCGGTACTTGCCGTCCCGGTGCGTTCGTGTGGCATTGAAGATCGTGCAATGGGTATGAAGCTGCGGGTCGTTCTCGCGGCTGGTGCCATGCTGAAACATCGCGCCCATGATGTCCGCCGCCACGACCCTGGTTCCATACCGTTCCTGAAGCCGCGTCCAGGCGCAATAGCGCAACACCGTCTCTGCCAATGCGGCACGGGCTGCGTCATTGTGCGCGCACTCGATCTCCGAACGCAGCTTCGGATCGGCGATAGCCCACAAGGCGGAGACGCTCTTGTCGGCGCTGAAGGTCATGTCGAGGCCGGGCGAGCGCTTCTCGCTTCCGGCATTGCGCGTCAGCTTTTCGCCGCTGTCGGGGGCGAAGCCATGATAGAGCCGGTGGAACTCTCCGCCATCGACCCTGCCGCCGTCCGCAAGCCCGAACAGGCCGCAGGGGTTCCACCACACGCCGTCCGGTTCCTCGCCCGCCGTGTAGTACTCGTTGGGGTGACGGAAGGAGCGCTGACTCTCAAGGTAATAGGCTGCCGAGGCCATTTGGGCCAACGTCGCTACCATCTCAATCGTATCCCCAATTTGACCGGCTCCGTTTTCAACTCTCTAACCTCCTTCGTTCTCCCTCATGCCAACATCGTGTTCACTGCGAGTTTCACAGCCTTCCCGGGAGCGATGACCTCCGGGATCATGCAATCCGGCCCAAGCCAGTTTACGGCAGAGGTGTGCATTGCTTACTTCGCTATATAACGTTCCGTGAGAGGATATAGATTGCGGACAGAGAGAACAAGTCACGAACGTTTGAAGAACATGAATTGTACAACTGGCGGATTGGGCCTGGGTTGAAGTGCTGAACGTACGCGGGATAGATATCGGTGAACGTAGTTTGTGAATTTTCCTGAACAAGGTCGCTTCTGGGGTCGACAAACGCGGGACAACCGAAGAAGGCAGCGATCCGTTCTGAGCTGAACGAATGCGCACCTTCGCTTGCAACACGGTGATGCGGCCTTCGAAGCATGGAGAGCCGTCGTTGTTGTTCTGGATACGAACAAGGAAGTTGCAGGGGGGGTGATGGCGCGGCACGTCAGTGCCCGCCTGCGGCGATGGCGCGAAGCGCCGTGCCATGGATGTTCGGAGAACGAGGAGCCGCCGACGGGTGTTAGCTCGCACATCTGGCGGTGGCGCGAAGCGCCCCGACATGGGCCGCTGCTCTAACCAACCGGCACAAAAAATAGGCCGGTCCCGCACCGAGTGGTGGCGGGGACCGGCCTTTGAAGGGTGCCGCTACACGGCGGCGAGCAGGACGGGGATTCCGACCTTGCGTGCCTTGTCGATCATATTGTTGGTGATGCCCGATCCAGGGAAGGCGACGAGGCCCTTCGGCAGGAAGTTCAGCAGGACGTCGTTTCGCCGGAAGGGCGCGGCCTTGCCGTCGCGACCCCAGTCGGGTTTGCAGACGACCTGGTGAACGCCGTTCTTCTCGGCCCAGCTTGCCGCGATCTTCTCCGCGCCGGGTCCGCCGCCGTGCAGCAGGACCATGTCATGGTACTTGATCTTGATGCTGTCGAGGGAGCGCCAGATGGCAGTGACGTCGTCAAAGTCCTTGCCGCCGGTGAAGGCGACCAGTGTGCCCTCGGGCAGATGTGCGATGGTCTCGCGGTCCTTGCGGGCGCGCATGTAGTCGCGGGCATCGATGGCGGCTGAGGTGAGTTTGCCGGTCTGGCTGCTGTGCGATCCGTTGCGCGGGCGCCAGGTATCGCCGGTCTCGGTGCGGTATCCCTCGGCGGCGAGGTCGCGCATGGCCTCGAAGGCATCGCGGCGATCACCGAGGTTCTGGACCCGGTCGGTAAGAAGTTCCAGTTCGCGCGATTTGATCTCGGAGCCGTCCTGTTCCTGGCCGAGGTCTTTCATCTCGGGCGCGATCTTGTCGATGCCGCGGTCAAGACGCTGGACCTGGGCGTGCAGTGCATTGACGAAACCCCAGAGCAGGCTCTCGCGTTCGTCGGCGAGCTGGGTGCCGTCCGGTGCGACGGCGCCGGCCAGGATGTGGATCGCTTCCTCGATCCCGGCAAGGGCCTCTTCCTCGTTCCAGATCTCGCGATTGTCGAACTCGTCGGGACCAGGGGTTGTGCCGAACAGGGCGGCCTGTTCGCAAGCCATTGCGGTCTGCGATGACGTTTCGGTGCTGATGAAGTTCTGCATGATTGTCTCCAATGAAATGCATCTATCCTCCGAGGCGGGACGCCCCGTGGTGATGGCTCATTGTTTCACGCGCTCGCAGCGGAGCCACGATTGCCGGAATGCCTGCGCTGGAGGAATGCGCGAGTGGTGCGGGCACAGGGAGCGCAGCGAGCGAGCCACGGTCGCGCATTCCACAGGCGCTAGCCGCCCAGCGGCGTGGCATTGCGCGCTATCGCCGTAACGGAGCGTGAGCGGAGTAGAGGACCCCGCAGGGGTTGGCGCAGTGAGAACGTGTGACACAATGAGACATCATGACGGGGTGATTATTCTCCCACTCCCACCCCCCTCTTCCCCCGTTGCCGCAGACTTGGTACTTGCAATAAGGGGGGCGATCCGGGCCGCGAGAGTTTCTTCCTCGAAGGCAATGAGGTCGTCATTAAATTCAGAGTGGGCGTGAGCGATTACGATTGAGGGAATGCCGCGTTCCACAAAGCGGTACAGAAGAAGGTTTGAGGCGCGTTCGCCCAGCGCTTCCGGTATGGAGGCTTTTCCTGGACTCGAAGAGGGCTACATAAAGAAAGGCCGGTCCCACGCCAACTTGGCGGGAACCGGCCTTGGGGTGTGCGGGGGGAGGAAACCCTCCTAGAACGGTTAAAGGCCCTTGGGCCGTGTAATGTTTGAGTGAGTAGATTGAATCTCAACGAGTTTTTGGTGCTCAGGTACCCTCGTGTGTGGGTCTTATGTAAAGAATGCGGTCAGGATCGCCCCGATGAGGGGGGTATTCTTTACACTTTTGTCGTTCGCATCGGCGATGTTTGCAGGCCAAGAAGGAGGGGCCGGCGCGCGAGGCGACGGCCCAGTTGGGAGGAGATGGTGAGTGTCACGCCTAGAACGGCAGATCGGACGCATCGTCACCGCCTGCCGGCCGCGCGCTGCGCCGCTGCCCCTGCTCATGTGTCACGCTCGCTGTAATCGCGATCGACCGGCTGAAGCGGAGTATCCAGCCGGTGGTCGGGAATGCCGAGAACGTGCGTGTTGTGGGCCCAGATGGCGAACTGGGTCGTCATCGCCTCGTTCTCGGCCCGAAGCCGGGAGAGGTCCGCTTCCAGGGAGTCGATGCGGTGGAGGAGGGCCGCTTCGGTGTCCGTCTTGGGTCTTGGGCGCCGCCGTGCTCCGCTGCGTCTGAGCTGCTCCTTGCGGGCTGCGAGTGCGATCCTTATCCGCGCATGCCGGGACAGCGCCTGGCGCGAGTACGCGTGACCGAGCCGTTGTCGCGCCAGCTTCACGACCGCGTCCCATGTAGCCATCTCGAGTGTGCCGATGGTTCTGGTGAGCATTTCGATGTTGTTCTCGGTGAGGTGCCGGGCCATGTCATGGATTCCCTAGCCGGGGGGAGGAATCGGGAGCCGAGCCGGGGTCGGACAAGGTTTTCGCCGGATCGGTCCCGTCGCGGCCGACCCCGTAGTGGGCCGCGTCGTTCAGCCTCAGGATGGCTCCCGGCTCGATCGCAGCGTCGTCGATCAGGGCGACGAGCTGGCGCAGGCGCGCAAGCTCGATCCTCTTGCGGGACAGCCAGATCTCCGAGTTGCCTTCGCCGATGGCCGCGGCCTCTTCCGCGGACGCGACCGCTCTCTCGATGACGGCAAGGCGATCCCGCAAGGCCCGCTCCGCTCGCGCGTCGCCCTTTACGCAGGCATGTTCGGCGCAGTTCAGGCAGTCGCGGTACATCGGGCAGGGCGACATCGCAAAGTCGTGTAGGCAGGCGCCGTAACGCGTCAGATGCACTGCGGCGAGATCGCCCTCGATCAGCTGCCTCGCCGTCACCGGCCGCAGAGGGGTTGCCGTTATCGGCCTTCCGAACATGTCCTCGTCGAGAGCCCGCGCCTTGGAGACGAGGGAATCGGCGGTTTCGTGGTCGTAGAATGCGTTGTGCCGGACATCCTTGCGGCCCGCCCATCTCGCGATGTCGAGCTCCGACATGTTGCCCTCGTTCGCGAGCGTGGTCATGTAATGGCGCAGTTGGTGAGGCGTGATGCGGACGGTCTCGCCATCGTCGTCCACCAGACCGAGACGCTCGAACAATCCAGCTTTGCGACGGCTTGGGCTGTTGTTCCCGTTCATGGCGCGCTCGACGGCGTCGGACGGGATACAGGAAAGTCGCCAGAAGATGTGGCTCGATCGCTGGATCACGCCGGCGGTGCATACGAGCAAGGCGCGGTCGTATCGGAGACCGGATTTGGGGTCCGCGAGCGGGAAGCCTTCCGGGAGCTCCGCCCGAAAGCCCTGCTCGATCGGCGTGCGGAGGTAAAGCCTGGCGTTCCTGGTGAGCGGAACGCCCAGGCTTTCTGCCAACTCCCAGCAGAGATCGAATCCGTTTCTGTGGAGTGTGGCAAGGGTGTCCTTCGCATTGGTGACTGTTCCGAGGGTTTGCATGCTGATGTAGCGGTCGCGGGCGCATGGATCGTCCGGATCGTCCTGCGGAAGAATGGCCTCGCCGGCCATGTACCTGCGCGCAAGTTCGCGGGCGGGCTCGGTGACGTCGCGAATGCGCTTCAGCGCGTCTCTTGCCAGCGGCACGAAAGCGCTCGGGATCCAGCGCGTCTCAGGTTCCCCGCCCTTCGACGGATACCAGCGCAGGCCGTAACGCTGCTTGCCGTCCTCGATGAACTCGACCTCGCAATCGTAGGCATCGAGCCGGTGCAGCTCGGAGATGCGGCTGTGCGTGGCGAGCAGGAGGGCATACGCGGATACGGCAATCACTTCCATCGGATGCCGGGCGCAGCGGTAGGCTTCTCCAAGTGCGGCAATGGCGCGTTCGGAGGGAAGTTTCCGGGCCCGGGTCCGCTCGCGCTCGACCCCGATGCGATCGAAGTTCGTCGGCCGCCTGATGGGGCAGGTCCAGACGAGAGGCCGCGCGACGAGGCCGTGATCGTCGAGAAAGCCTGCGATCGCTTCAAGCTGCAGTCCGGCGCGATACGAGGTTTGAGCGCTGTAGTGGGACCGGCAGGCTGCGGCGGCAGCGTTGAAGTCGTCGGGGCGCGCGTCGGCAATCGATTTGCCGGCCTCGGCGAGAGCCTTGTCGAGATGCCGCATCGCCGAGAGCATCAGCTGAGGGTTCATCTGTGGGGCAAGCCCATACCTGTAGCGCAGGTATGCCTTGAAGAAGTCGACGTTCCGGCCATCGAGCGGCGCGTAGCCCGCGTTCGATGCCGGGGACTTTTTCAAGGGATGGCCCCAGTTCACGCGAAGCACATTCTTACTGCGGCCCGATACCCTGGCGACGCCGCGCAGTTGCCATGCCGGCGCATCCCAGTCGAGGCCGGCGCCGAAGACTGCGAGGTCCTCGCGCGCATGACGGATGAACCCGGCGAGCCTGGTCTTGGCGTCGAACGCCTCCCGCGGCTGGAAGAGCGCGAACTCACCCATGGGGCGCCCCCGTCTGCATCGCGCGGCAACGATCGGCGACTTCCGCAATGGCCATGATCGTTGCGTCGTTCGCACTGGCGACCTGCGGGGAGACGGCATCCGCTAGAAGCGCCTTGCGCTCGTCTACCAGGGACTGAAGCAGTTCCTCGTGCGGTGCATCGCGCCAGGGACGGAACGCGGCGCAGGTGTAGCATGCGAGCGGCGCCAGCCGGACGCAGCTGCGCGGACCTGCACAGGTTCCCACGCCTCTGCCAACGGCGGCCGCGACGCGTCGCGACGGCGCTTCCACGACACCGGATGTCGCCTCGTCCGTAACGATCGCGCCCCTGAACAACCCGGCCAGCGGCTCTGCCCGGCCATGAAGGGCGGCGTCCATGCGGTCCTGGATCGAAGCGCGCGACTCCACATACACGCCGACATGCTGGAGATCGCTGTGGTCGAGAAGGTGAGCGATCAGAACAGGAGGGTGTCCCGCATCAGCGGCACGCGTCCCGAGAGTGCTCCTGAACCGCCGAGGCGCCAGGTGTATGAGAGCGCCGGTGCGCGCCGACCGAAGGCCGAGCGCCCTCTGGATCCGCTCCAGAGCGCAGCGGACACCGCACCTGCCGATGTGCGCGTCCACGAGCGATGCGAAGGCGGTCGCCTCGACGGCAAGGATCGGACGCCGGTCAACGGGAATGCCCCGGAAGCGCTCGTCGCGGCATCGTTCTTCGACGAGTTCCTTCAGCAGAACGGCGAGCTCGCCAGGGATGACCCGCTCGCGTGTGAGGCGCTTGCTGGTTCTTTTCTTGAGAGACGGCACCAGGAGGCGAGCTGCGGATGAGCCACGCCCAGGTGGCAGCAGATCCCCGCAAACGAGCATCGACACTTGCCCGGGCCGGGACCCCGTCGCGGTCAGCGTGAGAAGGATTGCGAAGTCCTGCTTGCTGACAACGCCGGAGCGATGCGCGTCGCGCGCCGCCAGCGTAATTCCCTGCAGCTCCAGATCCGTGAAGGGACCCTTTGTGGGGTGGTGGGTGCGAACGGCGGCGCCCTTGGCGTTTCCAGGTATCTTGATGCTGTTGAAGAACTGCAGCACGTCGCGGTCGACCCCGGTGTAGCCGCGTGCGACCCAGAACTTCAGGAACGCCGCGATGTGGCCCAGATAGTGCAGTTGCTCGCGCGGGAGCAGGGAGCGGTAGTCCATGAGAGCGGCCGCGGAGACTGTGCCGCCAACAGGGACATGGCGCGCCATTCTTGCGAGGGCGCCGACGGCCCCGTTCACGGTGTCGGGGGACCGATCTTCCATATAGGCAAGGGCGGCTTGCTTGGCGTTGTCGGCGTGCCGATCGCCCCAATGGTCTCGTATCGGCTTGAAGTAGATGTGGGTCACGCCCTTCTCCAGAACGATCCTCCAGATGTCGCTGGCCGGTTCGAACCCCGCATGGATGCCGCGAGCTCGCGGAGGCCCGGCAGGCTGCAATCCGCCCGGACTACTCACCCTCGAACAATCCTTGGTGCATGCCTCTCAGGGCGGCCTCGGCCGCCCGTTCGACGTGACGGCGCGTGTAGACCGCCGCCATCTTCGAATCGGGACTCCATCCCATCAGAAAGTTGCGGATACGCTCCTCGCTCGCCTCGGGGGTGCGATCGCCACGCCCCGTCTTGCGATCGATCGCGGCCGAGAACCTGTCGTTCCAGGTGTGGCGCAGTATGTGCGGATGGAGATCGAAGCCGAGAACCCGTTCGAGAGCATCGAAGATCTTGCCCACGCTTCTCGGGCTCAACGGCGCGCCCGGCCTGCGCCCCCCGTGCGAGACGAAGACATAGCCATGCATCCGGGCAGCGGGTTCGGCCCGCCGCCAGACCGAGAGGTAGGCAAAGAGGATGTCCGCCAGCTCCGGCCTGATCGGCACCGGCCGCGCGCCGGTCTTGGTCTTCGGCTTCTCCTGGCGCGGGTCCCGGGGATCGGGAGGGCGCCGATGGATCGAGATCCTCAGCTTGCCGAAGTCGATGTCGGGGATCTTCAGCCCGGAAAGCTCGCCCCTGCGCATGCCGGTTTGGTCAAGGCAGGCAACCACGGCAAGGTTGCGATAGCGCACCGCCTCGCTCCGGAACGGGTTGTCCGGCGAGGACGGATCGATGACGGCGAATAGCCGGTCGCGCTGTTCCGGTGACAGGCCTTTCCTGGGCTCGGCCGGTTGACGCGTCCCGGCCTTCGCCCGGGCGTTCAAAGCCTTGATGGTGTCGCGAAGGAGGTGCTGCGATCCGGCGGCACGGCTGTGGCTTGCAAGCCATTCGAGATAGGCGGCGACGAACCGGACACGGTTGGCGCCGGTCTGGGGCTCCAGCATCTCATCGTGGTCGTGGGAAAGGCGTCGATGCGCCTCCTTGCCCGATCCGGAAAGCGGCAGAATATTGGCGTGGAGCGGGCGCGCTGTCCGGTTTGGAACCTGAGCCGCCTTCAGTGCATGCGAAAGACTTTCGACCTCCCGGACCTCCAGCCCGGAGCCCGTGGCCATGCGGGCCTCGAGGGAGAACCCGTTCGATCGGGCCCACGCACGGGCTGCCGCGATCGCACGCATGTGCGCCTCGATCGTGTTCTCGGCCCGGCCGGCATTTCTGAGAATGGAAATCGCATACCGTATCGGCTCGGGTGCAGGGGCCGAACCGGACTCGACCAGGGCGGGGAGCGTTTCGCCGCCAGGAAGGTTGATTCGTCGGACGGTCTCGGGCATCAAAGTTTACGCTTTTGCCTTGTTCCGGCTTACTTAGATTCTCAGCCTCAAACTTGTCAAGCATGAAAATTCAGAAAAATAAAAGCCCGCAGGGAGTTACCCCTGCAGGCTTTACATTCACGGCCATAGGCCGTTTAGAAGGGGATCTCGCTGTCATCGACCATCGGGGAGGTTTCGGCGATAGGAACGGTATGGCCATTCGTTGCCGGGGCACCGTTTCCGTTTGGTTTGTCCAAGAATTGTACCCTGCCGCCGGGGACCAGCAGGATCTCGGTCGAGAACCGGTCGCTGTCCTCGCCGTCCTTACGCCACTTGCGGGTCTGCAGCTTGCCCGAGACGTAGACCAGGCGGCCCTTCTTGGCGTGCTTCTCCATCATCTCCACCAGGCCGTCCTGGAAGGTGACGATGCGGTGCCACTCGGTGCGATCCACCTTGTCCCCCGAGTTCTTGTCGAGGAAACTCTCGTCGGTCGCGATCGAGACGTTGGCCACACGGCCGCCGTTGGTGAGTCGGCTGATGGTGGCGTCGGCGCCGAGGCGTCCGATCAACTGTGCGTTATTAAGTCCGAACATGATCAATCTCCTATGATCCGGGTTATGACATCGGGTTAGCGAACGGGACCCGGTCTCTCTCGATCCCTTCTCCGTTCACTTTCTCTAAAAGCCCTTCTCTTCCTCGATTCAGCCGTCCGCGCCGGTGCAGGTCCGGGAAGCGAGAAGATCACGGATCGCGTGGGCTGGCACTCCGACCTCGGCCAGCAGCGCGCCGGCGTCGGGAAGGGGTGCGGCGAAGTCGGCATCGCGTGTGCTGTCGGGATTGAAAAGGGTGTCGTTGGAGTCGGTCGAACTTTGAATGCGATCGAACATTTTTCCATCTCCGCTTGATAGGGTTGAGACGCCGCCCGGAGGGAACTCTCTTTACCCGTGGACGCGTCGCCGTTCTCTTTGGCTTCCTTAAACTCTCATTGGACGCTGGTCGTGGCAGGCCGGAGTGTTCGGTGGCATCGGTTTGCCCGGAAAGATTCTGAGCGCGGGCAGACGTCCCGGGGGTCGTCAGGTAGCTGCGTCGTTCGCGTCCATGATGGTGATGATGACGTCGTCGAGGCTGCCCCTCGCACTCATGAGCATGTTCTCCAAATGGAGAAGCCGATGGCGGAGCCCGGCGCGTTCGCCGCGGGACGGATTGCCGGGCAGGCGCATGATGGCGTTCCGCAGGTCGGCGAAGCGTTCCGCCAGATCCTTCAAGCGTGCGGCGGCCTCGCGGGCTCCAGTCCGGGCTTCCGGCAGGAACCCGTCAGGATCTGGCCAAGCGCCGGGCACAGTGTTGAAATCGTCGGCGTCACGGTGCGATGTGAGGGTTTTGAGCATCTGGCTCTCCGTGGATTGTAAAACAGGGTGGAGGCGATTCTGGAGGAAGTGACTCCGCCGGGCACCGCGCGGATCGCCCCTGCCGTGCTGCTCCCGGCCTCTCCATGCCGCGTCGCGCGGCTGGCCAGGTTCGTGCGGAAACGGGGTGCCCACGTTTCCCGTCTGCTGCTGTCATGCAACCCCGGTGATGGCGGACCCGGCATCCGGATTGAATCCGAACCGCGGGCCGGGCGACTGCAAATCTCAACATGGCGGGTTGAGTTGTTCGAGCCGGCCGGCGGCGCAAAGGCGCAAATTCACCGAGGCCGGGCGGAGGACGGCAACAACCGTTCGGACGCCTCGTGGCGGATACCGGGGACCGTGTGAATTACGTTGAGTGCGTTGCTGCCGATGGCCGGCGCTCAAGGATGCGGCCGGGGCCGATGTACTCGGGCACGAACCCGCGCGGGGGCAAGGAAACGGCCCCGAGGCTACAGCCCATGCGGTTGAGCGCCGCGAGGCCGCCGCCGGCCGGTCCCTCGATCCCGATCCGCCCGGCCCACCCCGGTTGCCGCCTTGCGAGGCGCCAGCCATCAGCGGTATCGCCTCATGCATCCCGGCCGGCCGCCTCGGTGCCTGTCGAGCGATCCCGCCGAACGCCCATCAATACCCGATCAGGGCCGCCATGGGTGAAAGGTCGGAAATCACTTCCACATCTTCACGAGACAACCGGGCGTACGCCAGGCACATCGCTACTTCGGCAATGGAGTCCCATGTCCCGTGATCAGCCCCTGTCGCGATCTCGATGACCGTGTAGCGAGGCGGCAGGATCGGCAGACCGCGATGCTCGTCGGAGCGCAGGTACGAGCGGCGGGCGCACTCCGGGCACCGGGCCGCGCCCTGGGACGGTGCGGCGCAATCTATGCAAAGCCCTCGCACCCGGCGCCGGACGTAACGCCGGCGGCCTCGGACGTTCTTGGACACAGGATTCAACTGCACCCCTTGGATGCGTTGAGGGGCGCAACTTCCGTGTGACGCACCTGTTTCATCCTCTTCACGGACGCGAGTTCGAGCTGGTCGAGGTCAGGTCGGTGCAGGGTGTGGGATGGGTCCATTACACGGGTGATGACGGGGTGCTGCGCAGCATTCGTCAGGCTTTTACCAGTGCTGCGGCGGTGGATCCGTTTGTGGGGGTGGCGGCGGGCCGGTCGGCGTTCCGTGTCTCGGATCTGCTCGCATTGGCGGCATTGCTGGACAGCCTGGACGGAGACGGTCGCGCTGGGAGGGAGAGCGACGGCGGAGCGGAGACTGTCAAGGAGATTTTGCCGTATGTGTAAGAATATTTTTGCGCATCAAAGGCGAAAGCAGAGTATCGCGGCGGCCGGAGAGATGGCGGTGATTGGCTTATATGTATGGTATATCAGCCTATTTTCGATCAAAGAGGAGAAGGCGGGGCTTGATACGGCGCCGGTAAGGTGCATAAATAAATTTACATTCCTTTCTCGATGGAGCCCGCGCGATGGCCAGACGTCCCGCCGATGCAAAGACCCGAGCCCTCAAGGAGCACGGCTGCCTGAACCCGAACGCGGAGACGGTGCGCGACGAGCTGTTCCTGTCGAACGCGTTCTTCGACCCGCGCGATCTGCTCCAGGTCAAGTACGAGATGCTGCGCCGCGTGCGCGAGGACGGCGTGCCGGTGAGCCATGCCGCTGCGAGCTTCGGCGTCTCGCGCCCTACCTGGTATCTGGCGCAACGCGCCTGGGAGGCGGGCGGGCTGCCGGGATTGCTGCCGGACCGGCCGGGACCGCGCCGGCCCCACAAGCTCAGCGACGAGGTGGTCGAGGCGCTACAGGCGGCGAAGCGCGAACAGCCGGAGCTGACCGCCGCCGAGCTGGTCGAGCTCGTGCGCGACCGCTTCGGCATCTCGGTCCATCGCCGCAGCATCGACCGCGGCCTCACGCGGGGAAAAAAACGCCGATGATGCGCCCCCCGCCATGCGCCGCGCTCGCCGCGGCGGGGCATTCCGCCTACGGACAGGGCTACGAGCGGATGCGCCGTCATGCCGTCGAGCCCGGCGTCGCCCACGACCGTCACGGACTTGCCGTGGTGGCGCTGCGCGGTGTCGCGGCCTGGCTGCACGCCTTCGCCGAGCTGCCCGTCGCGGCGGCTACCGTGTGCAGAGGCGGTACATCCGAGCCGCTGCCGGCCGAGACCGAGGGACCGGCGATCGACATTCTGTTGGCCATGCTAAACGTCCATATGATGAGGGAGTCGGCATGAACACCGCCCATCAGAAGATTGCCGCGAACCACCTGAGCCGCGATGCCTACCTGTACGTGCGTCAGTCCAGCCTGCGCCAGGTGTTCGACCATGGCGAGAGCACGCGCCGCCAGTACGCGCTACGCGAGCGGGCCGTGGCGCTGGGCTGGCCGACCGAGAGTATCGTCGTGATCGATAGCGATCTCGGCCTCTCCGGCGCTGACGTCGACCGCGAGGGATTCCGGCGCCTGGTCGCCGAGGTCGGCATGGGACGGGCGGGGATCGTGCTCGGGCTCGAGGTCAGTCGTCTCGCGCGCAATTCCACCGACTGGCATCGGTTGCTCGAGATCTGCGCCGTGAGCGAGACGCTGATCCTCGACGAGGATGGCGTCTACGATCCCATCGACTTCAACGACAGGCTCCTGCTCGGCCTCAAGGGGACTATGTCGGAGGCGGAGCTGCACATGATGCGCGCCCGGCTGCGCGGCGGAGTGCTGAACGCGGCCAAGCGCGGGGAGTTGAAGATTCCGCTGCCGGTGGGGCTGGTCTACAACCCGCTCAGCCAAGTGGTCCTCGACCCCGACCCGCAGGTGCAAAACAGCCTGCGGCTGCTGTTCGACACCTTCACCCGAACGGGAGCGGCGCGCGCGACAATGAAGCACTTCCTCGACGAGAATCTGCTGTTTCCATACCGTCCTCCCGGCGGATGGCAGAAGGGCGAGCTGTATTGGAAGCCGCTGACGACCGGGCGGGTGCTGAACGTGCTGCACAACCCACGATATGCGGGCGCTTTCGCCTACGGACGCACCCGCTGCCGTCGGCGTCCCGGCGGCGGTGTCGAGTTGAAAGGCGTGGCACGTGAGGAATGGACGGTGCTGCTGCACGACGCGCACCCGGGCTATATCACCTGGGAGCGGTTCGAGGAGAATGAGCGCCAGCTCCGGGACAATGCGCAATCCTACGGCGCGCAGCGCCGCGGCCCCCCGCGCGAGGGGCCGGCGCTGCTGCAGGGCCTGGCTATCTGCGGCGTGTGCGGGCGGAACATGGGGGTGCGCTACCACACGCGCAAAGGCGAGAAGTATCCCGACTACACGTGCGGGGATCGTGCAAGGTACGAGACAGCGGACACCGGGTGTCAGAACATCTCCGGCGCCGCCATCGACCGGGCGGTCGGCGAACTGCTGGTGGAGCTGATGACACCGCTCACGCTGGACCTGGCGTTGCAGGTGCAGGATGAACTCGCCGCGCGCGCCGGGGAGGCCGATCTGTGGCGCGCTCAGCGCGTGCAGCGCGCCCGCGAGGAAGCGAACCTGGCGCGGCAGAGGTTCATGCAGGCCCATCCCGACAACCGGATGGTCGCCGATGTGCTGGAGGCGGAGTGGAACGCGAAGCTCCGAGCTCTGGACGAGGCACAGCACGAGCTTGAGCGCGGCCGTGCCGAACCGGGCCAGGGATTGGACGAACGGGAACGGCAACGGATTCTGGCGCTGGCCAGCGACTTTCCGCGTTTGTGGAACGATCCGGCGACGCCGCACCGGGAGCGCAAGCGGATGGCGCGGTTGCTGATCGAGGACGTGACGATCACCAAGGCTACGTGCAGCCTGGGGGTGCGTCTGCGCGGCGGCGCGACCCGCCAGCTCACCTGGACGCCGGCTCCACCTATCGGTAAGCGCTACGAGACCAGTGGCGAGGTGGTTGCCGAGGTCGACAGGCTGTTGGACGACCACACCTATGGCGAGATCGCAGAGATCCTCAACGAGCGTGGACACCGAAGCGGACGGGGGCACGCCTTTACCCCGATGTTGGTAAGGGCGGTCCGACAGAACTACGACCTCAAGACGCGCCGTGAGCGGCTGCGCGAACGTGGGTTGTTGACGACCAGCGAGGTGGCCAAGCGACTCGGGGTTTCGACCGATACAGTCAACGCATGGCGGAAGGTCGGACTGCTGAGCGGACACGTCTACACCGACGGGGGTATCCACATGTTCGATATCCCCGCTCACCCCCCGCCGACCAAACAGCCGAGACGGGAGTTCTCACTGCGAATGCCGAAGTCCCGCTATCAGCAACTCCGCGCCCGAGGGCTGTTGACGGCCCGCGAGGCTGCCGAGCAACTCGGGGTTTCGATCGACACCGTCCACAGATGGTGCAAGGTCGGGCTTCTGCGCGGACGGGCCTGCTCCGATAGAGGCCATTGGCTGTTCGAAATTCCCGACCCCGCGCCGACGAAACAATCGAGACGCGAGCTTTCAAAACGACATGCGATGCCCGGGCTTGCCGTCGCTGAGAATAATGAGGTGCAGTATGGAGGATAGTTCTTCGCCTTCTTCCTTGAGGGTTTGGCCGCGCTCCTGGCGCACCACTCGCAACGCGCGCTGCCGTCGGAGGCGGTCGCACCGCATCTGCCGCACTGACCAGCTGCACGCCGCGCGGCATATTGTTCCCGCTCGCTCTCACGCCTCATCTCGTGGCAGGGTTCGCACACCGTTCCGCCTTCAACGGGCTGTTGCTTGCCGCAACGCGTGCACAGGCCAGCCTCCCTCCGTGCCCGGTCGCGCCGCTTGCTCCTGTCACTCGCGCTCCTGCGGCACCGTTTGGCATCTCTGCCGGCGTACAGCAAACCAGCGGCCCTGGCATTTGCATGGCGCGCGCGCTCGGCCTTGCGCCGCTTCTCGCCGCAGGGACGGCACAAGGTGCGATCGGGCACTGGCTTCGCCTTGCCGCACCTCGGACACATGCCGCGGGCGGCCCGCTCGGCGGTAATGCGTTCATAGCGCCGCCGGGCGCATGCGCGTTCTTTCCCGGGATCCTTGTAGGGCATGTTCCTTCCTTCCGCGGTTGTGGTCCTTATGAAGGGCGTCCGGCCGGCGAAACCTGGCCGGACGTCTACGCGGATCGCACCTCAGCGATACTTGGCGTTCACCAGCAAGCCCATCGCGCGATCGCCCCAATATTGAATTCCACCGGTGATGGCGATGCCGGTGCAGACGATGATCTCGTCGCGCTCGGGCCTCATCCGTTGGACGGTGCTCAGGGAGACGATCTCGCCGTCGGCCTTCGACCGGAACCGCTCGATCATGTAGCGGTCGTCATCGAGACCGCGGCCGAACATGTGAGTGAGGAATGTGCGTGCATTGCCGCGAAACGCCTTGACCGTCTGCATCGTGCCATCTCCTTCGTGTCCGTGGTTGCGAACGGCGGGAAAGCCCTCCCGGACATCCCTCCGCCGCCCGACTCACGGCCAGGCTCGGACTCATCGCGACGCGCGGCACGCGAAGAGGGGCCTCGACGAAGAGCGTCGAGACGGTCGATCGCGGCCCGGATTTCGGGTGCCGAAAGGGGTCGTCGCCTTGACGTGACGGGCGGGCGGGGTGATGGGAAAGTAGAAAGCTAAGGCACCGGCGCGTCAGGATGCGCTCAGGCGTCAGCGGGCGTGTAAACGGTTGGGTCGAACAAAGCAGACAGTGACACAAGTTTGGTCTCCGCACGATCGCTTGTTTGTATTAGCTGTGCGTACTCAATCCCGTCTGAACCGTGAATGACCTTCTCCAGTTCCCATATCACCGGCGAAGACTGGCCCATCGCATTCTGTCCAGCTGTGCGGTATCGCTGACCAGGAATCGGTTCCTTGTTTTTCTTCCAGTTTGCGCCCCATCTCCCCAACATTGTCTTCAATCCACGACAAGGGTTAAGGGCACCTCTAAGAATTGGTGAGTTGTCGGAGGATATTGTTTAACTAGGCTGTCACCAGCTCCAGCCATGCCGGAGCCGAGATTTTCGGGGTCTTCCACGCTCCAATTGAGTTATTTCCGCTTCAAGACCGTCCCCAGGCGGTCTTCTCCTCCGAGTATCGTCACACGGCCGCCGCGAGACGCTCCAGTTGGACCAGGCGGCGCATGTTGTAGGCGAGGTTCTTCAACCCGATCCGCGCCTTCGCCCGCACCAGCCCGACACTACGCACCAGCGTCCCGCCCATGTCGTTGCTCTGGGCCCCGAAGACATGCTCGACGCGGACCCGAACCGACGAACGGGTCTTGTTGCCTTGCTTCTCGCGCTCGCTCAGCGGCTTGTTGCGGCGGCCCTTGCGATGGATCCGGCTCCGCAACCCCTTCTCCTTCAGCGACGCCTCGATCTCCGCCGAGCGGTAAGCGCTGTCCGCCCACACACCCAAAGCCGTGTTGTCCCCATCCAGGATATCGTCGAGGACTTGGCTGTCGTGCTCCGCCGCGTCGCTCACATGATAGCGCCGCACCAGCTTGTGCCGACGGTCCACGTTGACATGGTTCTTGTAACCGTAATGGCTCTTGCCGTGCTTCTTGGTCCACCGCGCCTCGACATCCTTTTGGCGCCGCTTTGCCGGCTTGTCCTCCCAGCCTGCCGGCGTCTCGCCCGCCTTTATCCGCGCGTTCTCCTCGCGGCTGTTGCGCTGTTTGGGTACCGCCACAATCGAGGCGTCGATGATCTGGCCGCCCATCGCCAGATAGCCCTGATCCTTCAGGTAGCCATCGAACGTCTCGAATAAAGCCTCGATCACGCCAGCTTGCGTTAACTGTTCGCGGTACAGCCACACCGTCTTGGCGTCGGGAACCCGGCCCTCTAGACCCAACCCCAGAAATCGCATGAACGACAGGCGGTCACGGATCTGATGCTCAACTTGGTCGTCCGAGAGATTGTAGAGCGCGCACAGAATGATCGTCTTGAACATCACAATCGCATCCCACGGCTTGCGTCCCGCCCGCGATTTGCGCACCTTGTCCGCACGCCGCCACACCGCCTCAAGACGGGCGCGCAAGTCTTCCCACGGAACCACTCCATCGATCTTCAAAAGCGGCTCGTTCTTGGCGTCAAGACCGGTATACCGGTTCCCAAGATCGAAAAACCCCATCTGACCCATCAACCACGCCTCCCGCTATCAACAAATCGTCAACCCGATTCTAAATCGACGACGCCCGAAAAAGGAGAATTTTTAGAGGTGCCCTTAAGAACTTCGTGTGCCAACGATGACGCAATTCATACTCGCGAATTCTAGCCTGTTGGGTCGATATGTCTATGTATGGGGGGACTCCAAAGTCGGGTTCGGTAGCATGGTGCAGTGAACATGGGGGGCGGGATTGGTGGTTGATTGTTATTCGGCGCGAAGGTTCGACGCCGATCGGCGCGCTAACCCTTTGAGATCCCTTGATTCTGGGGGTCAAATTTTCGCGCCGAACAACATGCATGGGGTCTCAGACGCCGCGAAGAGCTCCCCTGCACCTCGCCGCCTTGTGGTGCAGGCGATGTTGCCGTTGACGTACTTGACCGTCTCGGCGCTTCGGACTACCGGATTTTCTGCGCTCAATATCCCTGCCCGCATGCACCGCTACCGACGCCTCAGCTTCAGCCTCACGGCCAACGCTGCACGGCTCGCGGAGAAACGCGGTCGGCTACTCCCTTCGTTTCGCGGGGCTCTCACCCGCTACCCTTCACCCATTCGCCTGGCGCACCAAGTAAGAATCTGTCGATAACAAACTGAGTTGACCGCTTTATGTACCATATGAATTGACCGCTTCTGTTGTGGTGGTTTGGCTCGGTCGCGTCGAAGCGGGCACGCGGCCTGGAGCCTGTCGTCGTCGATGGTTTCGCCGTCGGCGCGGTAGCGCGCCAGACACCTGGGTCCGTGGAAGACGGCCAGGTGGCCGTCGGGATATTCGTGCACCCGGACCTGCGCCTTGACGTAGTGGTGGCGGTGTCGATCGGCCGGGATCTGCAGCGTGCGGTTCTTGTAGCGCACGGTGTTGTCGCCCGCGACGACGCGGTCCTCCTGGGCGCAGAGGATGTCCTCGAGCGTGCCGGCAAAAGCCACGAAGGCCGAGCCGGTGTCCGCGGCCGGGCGGGCGAAGCAGGCGTTGTGCGCCGGCCAGAAGAGCTCCTCGAGAAAGCGATTGGCCTCGGCCATGGTGGCGATCCCGGCGAGGCGCAGCTCCTGGGGCAGGCGCTTCTGCAAGGTCCCGAACATGCGCTTCGAGCGGCCCCGGGCCTGCGGCGAATAGGCCGCGATCACTCGATGCCGAGCTGCGCCAAGGCCCGGCCGACCTGGGTCGGGTTGTCCTTGTCCACACCGCCGCCTGCCTCGGGCGTGTGCCAGTAGTGCGAGGCCCGATCGGCGTAGAGCGAGCAGAACAGCCCGTTTTCGGCGATCACCTCGCCGAGCCCGCGGAACGTTCTCATCGTGCCCTCCTCGGCAACGAAGAAGCCCGAATAGACCTCCGATGTCGCATCGTCCATGGTCACGATCAGATCCCACCACTGGCCCGCAACCCACTCGTGGCTCGAGCCGTCCTGGTGCAGCATCATCCCCACCACCGGTCGGCGCGGCCGCTTCCGGCGGTGCGCCCCGCGCCTGGGCGCCGGCTTGATCTTGCCGTGCGCCTGGAAGCTCAGGCGAAGCCAGTTGTAGCTCAGCCCGAAGCCATGCTCGCAGACCAGCTTCTCGTGGAAGTGCTTGGCCGTGAAGTCCAGGTAGCGCGTCTCGAACAGCTCCAGCACCCGCATCACCTCGTCCACCGGGTCTCGGCGCGCCGAGACCCGCCCAAGGCGCCGGTCGTACAAACCCTCGGTACCCTCGGCCTCATAGCGCTCCCGCCAGCGCCGGAACGTCCGCTCCGACATGCCCAGGATCTCCGAGGCCTCGGCCTAGCTCAAATCACCCCGATAACAACGTCCGTAGACATCCTCGAACTTCATCAATCTCAGTCCCTGCAACTGCTCCGTCCGGCGCATCCGATTCCTCCAGATTTGGAGGAAATCTAAAACCGGACAGATCATCTGTTACATAGACCGGTCATATCGTGTGTTAGCGACAGTCTGCAGAGGTTTCTCGACGCGGATGAAGCCAAGGCCATTGTCGAAAACATCGGCACGCGCGCGCTCATCCTCGACGAGCCGCCCGCTGTGAATCTATCCCCCGATCCAAAGGACAACCCGATCTTGGCTACGGCTATCGCCGGGCAAGCCGACTTGATCGTCTCTGGTGACAAGAAACACAAGCTTGCACTCGGAACGGTCGAAGGCGTTCCCGTCGTGACCGCCCGCGAAGCAATGGGACGCCTGAGCAATACATAATGCGGGAGTTGTCAGACAATAATGGATTGATGCGCGGATGGGGCATCCATAGTCTTGCCAGATGCGAAATCCCTTCCACTGGCTTTGTCAAGTTAGCCGGATTCACTCCGAAATCTTGTTAAATTGTCGGTGGTTGCTTTACTCTATTTCAATGACTTAGCGTCATGAAGAAATGTCAAAATCAGCCTACAATCAGCTATCATTGACAATGCCGCGTTGGCCGGTGAGCGCTGCTGCATTGGTCGTTGGAAACGCCTTCCAGTGGTTGGGGGCTCTGGCGTATGGTGTAACACGAGTGCTGGCAGGCAAGGCTGGCGACCTATCCGTCGCCCAGCTCTGGGGAGCTTGAGCGTTGCTGCAGCAGCACTCAATGGGAGGCACGGGCATGATTCGGCACACATTCCGAACGGTGGCCTTGGCGCTGGCGCTGACCGTCTGCGCACTGTCGGCGCGTGCGGACTTCGAGGCGGGGAAAGCGGCGTGGGACGGGGGGCGGTACACCGAGGCGCTTGCCGAATGGCTGGCAGCGGTGGACACGGACGACCGCCGGGCGATGCTGGCGCTCGGGCGACTGTATCTTCAGGGGCTGGGCGCGCCGCAGAACTATGTGGAGGCCTACATGTGGTTCAGTCTTGCAGCGAGCCGGGGCGAGCAGGAAGCGGTCGCAAAAAGGGATGCGCTGTCGGAAAGGATGACGCCGGCGAGTCTTGCGGAAGCGCAGCAGCGGGCGACGGCGTGGCACCCGAGCGCGGACAGGACCGCCGCTGCGCTCGAGATGGCGGCTCCAGCCCCCGCTGCCAGGGATCCGGGCCCGCCTCCGCCCCGGGCGATCCGGGAGGCGCAGGCGCTGTTGTCGGCGCTGGGCTACGCGCCGGGACCGGCGGACGGGGTATGGGGCCCGCGCGTAGGCGCAGCCTATGCTGCCTTCCTGCGCGATGCTGGGTTGCCGGCGGCGGAGATACTGACGCCGGAGGTGCTGCGGGCCATGCGCGAGAGCGCGGGCGCCGGAGCCGAGGCGGCGGTTGCCCCCGCGTTGGCGCAGGAACCCGCCCCACTGGCTCCCCGCGAGGCAATTCCGCCGGATGCCTTGCACCGGGCTGCGGCAGCGGGCGATCTCGACGGCCTGAGGTCGGCCCTCGGGGCCGGGGCGGATCCGAACGCGCGCGACGGCCGGGGCCGGACGGCTCTGATGGTGGCGGTGGACGAAGGCTACACGTTGTTGGTGCCGCCGCTCCTGGCCGCAGGGGCGGACATCGATGTCCGGGCGCCGGACGGCGCCACGGCACTGTTCATTGCGGCGATGCACCGGCACTCGGAAATCATCGCGCTGCTGATGAAGGCCGGGGCCGATGTCTCGGTCAAGGGGCCGAGGGGCAAGACGGCACGTGATGTGGCGCAGGCGGTCTACGGGGACGTGGAAACGGTGCGAAAAGGGAACGCGAGGTCTGCCGTCATAGCGCTGCTGCAAGGAAAGACACTCAAGAAAACGTTCCGGGACTGCGATGAGTGCCCGGAGATGGTTGTGGCGCCGGCGGGCTCGTTCTCGATGGGATCCCCTTTTCCTCAATACCAGGTCTTCAATGAAAGCCCACGACACTCAGTGACCATCTCGGAGCCGTTCGCTATAGGCAAGTACGAGGTGACATTCGATGAATGGGATGCCTGTGTGGTGGCGGGCGGATGTGGTGGCTATAGTCCCGGCGACGAGGGCTGGGGGCGCGGCCGCCGCCCGGTGATGAACGTCAACTGGGGTGATGCAAAGGCGTATGTGCGCTGGCTGCTGATCAGGACAGGCGAGTTCTACCGCCTACTGTCGGAAGCGGAATGGGAGTACGCGGCGCGCGCGGGAACGGTCGGGCGGTTTCACTTCGGTCACTCTATCTCGACCGAGCAAGCGAATTTCGATGGGCGCTACACCCGGGTTTCTGGCCGCTCGGGAGTAAAACGGGGCGAGACCGTTCCAATAGGGTCGTTTCCGGCGAACGAGTTTGGGCTGCACGACGTGCACGGCAATGTCGCGGAATGGGTCGAGGACTGCTGGCACGACAACTACTTCCGCGGCGTGGCCGACGGCGGCGCCTGGATCTCGGGAGGCGACTGCGGCATGCGCGTGCTGCGTGGCGGCGCTTGGAACGATTTTCCGCCATACCTATACCTCCGTTCTGCGGCCCGCAGCTCTTTCGAACCAGGCCACAGATACTATGACATCGGTTTCCGTGTTGCCCGGATGCTCAGGGGACCCAAGGGCAAGACGGCAAGCGATGTGGTACGGACGGTATATGGCGATGCAGAGACCACGCACGGGAAGAACGCGGACCCAGCCGTTGTCGACCTTGAGCACGAGCCTAAGTGCGCTGAGTTGGGGAATGGCTATAGGAACGAGCATGATGCCGCCTGCTGGCAGGAAATGCAGAGTCAGCCTGGATGCTATGCTTGGAACAATCATTACCATTCCGACCGCGCCTTGGAGTGGACTGGTTCCTGTGCGGGCGGCGTGGCGATTGGCAGGGGCGCCTACACGCTGGAGGTCGGCAGCGGGCATGAAGGTGTGACCGCGATCGGGTCCTTCCTGAAGGGAAAGCAACAGGGCTGGTCGGGTCAGCACTTGGATGACGGAAGCGTTATTGAAGGCTCCTACGCTGACAGCTATCAACATGGCCACTGGGTCACACGCTACGCCGACGGGACTATCATCGAAGGCCCTTATGTGAACGGCAGGAGACATGGCCAGTGGGTCACACACTTTAAAAGCGGGGGCAGTCTGGAGTTGGAATGGCACAACGGCTCAAGTGAAGGCCGCGCGGGGGCCTACGTGGCCGAGGACGGGGCTCGTTATCCCGGCAAGTGGTCCGACGGATGCTTTGTGGATGGCGATGGAGAGTCATGGGTAAAGGACAACGATAAAACATGGGAGGAATGCGGTCTCTGACAGCGTGCGGCGGCGTGCGGGCCGCTTGGGTCGAACAAATGTCGCCGTCACAAATCCATCAACAGGTTCGTAACGGCCGGGCCGTCGCGACCGCCACGGGGTCAAGGCCGTTTACGCGGGGTCGACTCGGCCTCTCTGGTATTCCTGATCGATTCTGGGGAGCGGCTGGTCGTTGATCGCCGCTTCGAATGCCTACTGCCGCTTGTAGATGGAGAGGAGCTCAACAATGGTCGTGCAGGAATTGCCCAAATATTGAAACGAACCTTCCACCCGGCCGAACGCGCGCACGATCCGTTGCATCACCCCGAGCGTAAAACCGGCTGACACAATCGTGGGCGCAAAAGCGATGTAAGGCAGCAACGCTCCCGCTTGAAGATATCCATAGCGCGATGTTGAAGTACAGATAGTTGAGGTCAGCCGGAAATATAACCGCTGCACATTGTCGAAGAGTTTCCGGACCGTCGCCGGCCGGGCGCGTTCGAAATCATCCTCTCCGTAAACCAGCTCCTTGCAGTACGCAGCCTCCCCCCGCTGATTGCGGAATTCCAGGCCGGGCAGCCGGTTGTGGATCAGCATCTGCGCACAATCTTTGTTGGCCTCGATCCCATCGTCCGCTTCGAACAGGTGATTGAATCTTCTACAACATCTCGTCGGCCGCCAGGACGCGGCGCATCTTCGCGCGCTCCGTCGAAATCCCGCGCCTGCGCGAGCAGGTGGCCTACGACCGCCGCTTCATGTCGGAGATCCACTTCCGCGTGGAGCATCTCTGCGAGTTCCTCGGATCGAGCCTGCCGCTGATCTCGCTCGACCTGCTCGACACTGCCATCTCACTGGAGGCCGCCCTATGCCTGAGCTAGACTATCTCGACCACGGGCGCGTCATCTTGCCGACGAACGCCGACCCCGCGATCGTCTGCGTGGAGGGCTATGAGCGGTTCTATCTCGGCCTCGATCTTGGCCGCAGCGACCCGACGGCGCTCGTGCTGTTGCGCGACCGACAATTGCCGGAATGGCCCCCCCCTTGCGCCAGAAGCTCGGGCTACGGACACCCACGGTCGTCTATGCGGACCACATCCGAGAGACGGCCTATACGGACATCGCGAACCATCTGGCCTTCATACATCTCGAAATCAGACTTGATCGGCCGCACGCAACTGTGTGTCGATGCAACGGACCTCGGCGCCCCCTTCTGCGACGTGCTGACAGAGGGTGGCATCGACCATCTCGCGATCACCATGACGGCCGGTGCATCATGGACGCGGAGGGGTCATCGCGTGACCGTCTCGAAGAACCTGTTACTTGAGACGCTCGCGAGCGGCTTTGAGACGAGGGCGCTTGCGATAACCCACGACTTGCCGTTGAAGGCTGAACTGATAATCGAGACCGCCTCCTTCGAGCTTGCGACGACGCAGGCGGGCAATTTCGTGCTGCAAGCTGGCGGCAAGGGACACCATGCGGACATGGCGGTTGCGCTCGCGCTTGCATGGTTTGCCTCGAGCTGTTTGGTTGGCAGGGTTGTCGACGAGGTGCGATTGACGAATTGGTATTGAGATCATGGGCTAGGATACCAAGTTGGAACAGCAGACCCTCGACCTGCCGCTGCAACAGCGGGGAAACCGAACATGCATCATCACACCAAGGCGGATGATCTCGGGTGAATAACTGAAGTACCGGAAGGGTGTGTGCATAACCTGTCGGCGCAGACCTCTTTTTCCTACTATTGAATCTGCTCGTCTCCGTCCACGAGAGGCCACAAGATCCGCGTTGTCAGCGTACGGGTTGAGTTTCAGGAGTGACATCCCGGGGCTCTCCAACACAACGGTTTTCAACACCTCGGTGGGATGCGTCACGGGCAGATAATCGGCGATAGACGGCCATCGGATTAGCCCCTTCACAGTTGCTGCGAACTTTCGCGTCAGTAATCCGTCCAGAATACTCGTATAGCCCGTGCGAGTTTGCATCATCGCGTCCATACAGTTGCACATGTTCATCGCGTCCAAATCAACTCTTTGGTCAGAACAACGGCAACCACATGGCGAGGTCCGGCATTTGTTCCATGATTTCTGCTATTAGTCTAGGGTCCGGACCCATTAAGGGGATTCCCAAAGCGGGGCTGGCATGATTCATTGTTTCCAGCGAGGAGGCGATGGAAATGTCGGATTTCTTTTGGTTTTCGGATGCGCAATGGGCTCGGATTGGGCCGCTTTTGCCGACGGATACGCGCGGCATGGCGCGCGTTGACGATCGCCGGGTGCTGAGCGGGATCGTCCATGCCCTGAGGAATGGCGGGCGCTGGGCCGACTGTCCGCGTGAGGTCTACGGACCGAAGAAGACGCTCTACAACCGCTTTGTACGCTGGGCGGAGCGCGGCATCTGGGACCGGATATTCAGAGCGCTGGCGGGCGGCGAAGACGCCCCCGACCGGCTGTTCATCGATTCAACCTGCATCAAGGTTCATCGCTGCGCCGGCGGCGGAAAAGGGGGGCCTTGGCCCATGGCATCGGCCGCACCAAGGGGGGCCGCAACACCAAGCTCCACGCTGTCTGCGATGCGAAGGGCAGGCCCCTCGTCCTGCTCCTGACACCAGGAAACGTCCATGATTGCAAGGTCGCCCAGCGCTGTATCGAAGCCATGCCGCCCGCCGCCGAACTCGTCGCCGACAAGGGCTATGACAGCAAAGCCCTGCGCGACTGGCTGGCAGAACGCAGAACCACGGCCGTCATCCCACCGCGCAAGAACCGCAAGGTCCAATACCATTATGACAAGACCGTCTACAGGCAGCGCAACATCATCGAGCGCATGTTTTGCCGCCTCAAGGACTGGCGCCGTATAGCCACCCGCTTCGACCGCAACATCAAAAACTTCATCGCCGCAATCGCCCTTGCCGCCGCCGTCATCTGGTGGCTGTAATGAGTCCGGACCCTAATAGTTGTTGGAGAACAAAATGACCGAGGATGCCGGCACCCTCTGTTGGTCTGACCGCCGTGTGCCAAAGGCGAGGAGCATTCGAGCGAAGTCCTTGGTAGCTTGGGCGTTCCGCTGCAGTGGGACAGAAGCCAGAGACGTTGGCCGGTGAGCGCTGCTGCATTGGTCGTTGGAAACGCCTTCCAGTGGTTGGGGGCTCTGGCGTATGGTGTAACACGAGTGCTGGCAGGCAAGGCTGGCGACCTATCCGTCGCCCAGCTCTGGGGAGCTTGAGCGTTGCTGCAGCAACACTCAATGGGAGGCACGGGCATGATTCGGCACACATTCCGAACGGTGGCCTTGGCGCTGGCGCTGACCGTCTGCGCACTGCCGGCGCGTGCGGACTTCGAGGCGGGGAAAGCGGCGTGGGACGGGGGGCGGTACACCGAGGCGCTTGCCGAATGGCTGGCAGCGGTGGACACGGACGACCGCCGGGCGATGCTGGCGCTCGGGCGACTGTATCTTCAGGGGCTGGGCGCGCCGCAGAACTATGTGGAGGCCTACATGTGGTTCAGTCTTGCAGCGAGCCGGGGCGAGCAGGAAGCGGTCGCAAAAAGGGATGCGCTGTCGGAAAGGATGACGCCGGCGAGTCTTGCGGAAGCGCAGCAGCGGGCGACGGCGTGGCGCCCGAGCGCGGACAGGACCGCCGCTGCGCTCGAGATGGCGGCTCCAGCCCCCGCTGCCAGGGATCCGGGCCCGCCTCCGCCCCGGGCGATCCGGGAGGCGCAGGCGCTGTTGTCGGCGCTGGGCTACGCGCCGGGACCGGCGGACGGGGTATGGGGCCCGCGCGTAGGCGCAGCCTATGCTGCCTTCCTGCGCGATGCTGGGTTGCCGGCGGCGGAGATACTGACGCCGGAGGTGCTGCGGGCCATGCGCGAGAGCGCGGGCGCCGGAGCCGAGGCGGCGGTTGCCCCCGCGTTGGCGCAGGAACCCGCCCCACTGGCTCCCCGCGAGGCAATTCCGCCGGATGCCTTGCACCGGGCTGCGGCAGCGGGCGATCTCGACGGCCTGAGGTCGGCCCTCGGGGCCGGGGCGGATCCGAACGCGCGCGACGGCCGGGGCCGGACGGCTCTGATGGTGGCGGTGGACGAAGGCTACACGTTGTTGGTGCCGCCGCTCCTGGCCGCGGGGGCGGACCTCGATGTCCGGGCGCCGGACGGCGCCACGGCACTGTTCATTGCGGCGGTGCACAGGCACTCGGAGATCATCGCGCAGCTGATGGAGATGGGCGCTGACATCTCGATCATTGGGCCGAGGGGAAATACGGCAGTGGATGTGGCTCGGCTGGGATACGGCGATACAACCGCGGCGCGGCAAAACGATGAGGACCCCGCGGTGCTCGCCCTGCTGCAAGGCAGCGACTGCATAAAGTGTCCCGAGATGGTTGTTGTACCGGCGGGCTCGTTCATGATGGGCTCACCGGCCAGCGATTGGGGCGGAAAGGTTACGGAACGCCCGTTGCATCGTGTAACGATCCCGGTGCCGTTCGCGGTCGGGAAGTACGAAGTGACGCGAGAGGAATTCGAGCGATTTGTGGAGGACACGGGACATTCGGCGGGACGTTTGTGCCGGACGTACGAGGAAGGCACGTGGGTGGATCGTCCGGGTTTCGGCTGGCGAAATCCGGGTTTCGAACAGAGTGATCAGGATCCCGTAGTGTGTGTGAGTTGGGGTGACGCGCAAGCCTATGCCGTTTGGCTGAGCGCGGAGACCGGAGAGACATACCGTCTATTGTCGGGGTCGGAATGGGAATACGCGGCGCGGGCCGGAACGACGGGACGGTTCCACTTTGGGACGTCGATCCCGGACAACACGGCGAACTACAGCCCCGCCAGCTGGGACATCCGGCACAGAACTGTTCGGGTCGGGTCGTTTCCGGCGAACGGGTTCGGTTTGCACGACGTGCACGGGAACGTCTTCGAGTGGGTCGAGGACTGCTGGCACGGTAGCTACGCAGGCGCGCCGGCGGATGGAAGCGCCTGGAGTGTTGGAGGCGATTGCTCTCGCCGGGAGATCCGCGGCGGCTCCTGGCACAACTCTGGGGGTTTACTGCGTTCAGCGGCCCGCAGCCATTTCGATTCCGGCGGCCGCACCAACGACACCGGGTTCCGCATTGCCCGGACGCTCGCCCCTTGAATCCTTACCTCTTTACGTCGGGGGTTCGGGGGCGTAACCCCGGTCGGTTTCCGGTGCGTAGGGGGCTCGGGCGTGAGCACCCGCTGATGATCCGGCGTGCCGCCGGAGTGGCGTTCGCGGCAATTCTGGCGTTCGCCGCTGCCGCGCAAGCGTCAGACGCCCGCCTGTTCGGTGCCCATGTGCTGGACTTGCGCTCCGCCGGGATCACGGGAGAGCCGCGCGCGGTCGAGGTTCTGACGGCCATGCCGGGATCGCGGATGGCTGACGAGGCGTTGCTGGCCAGTGTGTGGAGCAGGTTCTTCGAGAACGCCATCGTGAAATTCGGCCGACTGCGCTCGACCAGCCCGGCAGCTCTCTATTACGATCCGCTGCTCGATGTTGCGTTGCTCACCCTGTGGGTGCAGCGCGACGGGGAGTACCGCGTGGCCTCGGCCCGGGCGCTGCCGGGCGAACGGCTGGCGGTTCCGGGCGCTGCCGTGACGCTCAAACCGTCGTGGATGTCGGCGGAGGCCGGGCTGGTCGGCGCGTTGGCCCGAACAACGACGGCGCGCCTCGAGGCGTTCCGGGCGGCGTATCCGGCGGCCGCGCGCGATGCGGCGCGCGACACCATCTCTTTTGCCGCAGCGGCCGCAGACATGCGCGCGGTGCTGCCGCGTCTGGCATGGCAGGCAGCGCAGCGTGCGCGATGGACCGATGAGGTGCTGCCGTGGTTGCGCCCTGCGCTGACCGAGATCGACATGGTCCTGGCCTCGCGCGATCCGGCGGTGCTGACGGCGGCGGCGCCCGATACCGACGCGGAGACCGCGGCCGCGCTGGCGACTCTGCCCCCGGGTTTCGCGGCGGAGCTTGGGCTCGACATGACTCTCGAAGCCGCCGGGAATAATCGTCTCCTGATCGGCTCCCTGCCCAGCGATGGCGACATCTATGTCTTGGTCCAGTGCCGACTTGAAGGCACCGCTTGCTCGCTCCACCGCATCATGCTTATATCCTTGCTCGAATAGGCGATGGTCATGTCGGGTTTGGGAAGGGGAGAACATCTCAAATGATCTATAGGCTGAGCCGCCGCCGCGGGACGATCCTTGGTCTCGTCGTATTGGCTGCAGCGGTACTCATGGCCGCCACCGCCGCACCGGTTCAGGCGGGCTTTCTGGGGAAGCTCTTCGGCGTTGGAGGTGCCGGACACGGTGTGCACAAGACCATGGAAGAGTCGACCAGCTTGCTCGGCAAGAGTTTGGACGCCTCCATGGAGGAAAACGCCGAAAAGGTCTCAAGGCTCTCGGGGGAAATCAAGAAGATTCCGGGAAATCTGATCCGGCATTCGTTCCCTGTTCTGGACGGCGCCGCGACGGTCGTGGAGAGGTTGGGTGCTGCAAAGCGGAAGATCAAGCGCTTTGTCGGCGGTGTCAGCGAGACTGTATCAGACGCGCGCGCCGCGTTAGCGACTGGCAAGGACCGCGATTCGTACGAGGAGGCCGGAATTCTCGGAAAGCCGCTTCCGGCGGTGAGAAAGGCCACCCCCCCCGGCTCCCGAAACCTTGCGGCGACCCCGGATCCCTGGGGCAGAGACGCCGGAGGGAGCGCTTGGGACGTACAAGAGCGACCGGCAGAGACACCGGTGGTGGCCGCCCCCGCTCCGGCAGTGACACCTGCCCCTGCTGCCACGGCGCGGAGCAAGTACGTCTCGGCTCTGCGCGAGGTGCGCGACGACGACCCAGCGGTCCCGGCCGTCGGCGATGACGGCTACATGGCCAAGTTGAAAGATCTGGAGGAGTTTCGCCAGCAGCTCCTGGAGGAAGCGGAGCAAGCCCGCCTGGAAGAGAACCGACTGTGGGAGGCGGAGCAGGAACGGAGACGGCTGGCCGCATTGGAAGCAGAGGAGAAGAGACTGCAAGCCCAACGGGTACTGGAACGGCGGATCTTGAGAGCGGAGCGGTTGGCGCAGGACGGTGCGGAGCAGTTTGAGCAGGAGCAAGCGGAGCTTGATGGCGAATATCGGAGGCAGATGTTCGATAACATCAACAAGTCGCTCTGGAACTTGTCCAACCAGCTCTTGAACCAAGCTGGTGGTGGGGGCAGTGGTACGGCCGGTAGCGATTTCATCGAAGACGAAGAATGGTGCGATGACTACAGTCGTGAACCGCGCTGCAGTGGTTCGGATTGAGCGTTAAGGCGTTGTCAGAGAGAATTGGATTGATGACGGGGAAAGTGATCGCGTGGATTACCCTCGTCACCGCGTAGTTAAATTTCCCGGTCGCCATCGCGATCCGGCTTGGTGGTGGGCGGCCGTCGCTCCAGCTCGGAGCCAGAGAAGATTGAGAAGAACCGAGAGCGTGATCAAATGCTCGTGGGTTCCTTAGGGTTCAAGGATGGTGAGTATTGACAGTCCGGGCCTTGCCGTTATCGGAGAAGCAGGCGTTGTCTGCGGCTGTACCGCATATTTGTCTCATCTGCCGTAGAAGCCTTGGAATTTTGCATCACCAGCAGATACTCTTTCCGGCATTACAAAATCATCAATATGCTCATCTCTGTTATTCGGCGCGGAACTTTGATGGAGTGGACGCCTCCTCCCGACGGCATCGCAATGTGCCAAGGTGGTGTTGTGATTCAACCCCCTGAAGGAGGAGACATCCATGGAACAGCTTAGCATCATTGGGATCGATCTGACGAAGCACAGCTTTCAGCTGCATGGTGCGCAGGCAGACGGATCGGTTGCGTTCCGGAAAAAAGCTGAGCCGGGGCAAGTTACTCGCCTTCCTCGCCTCGTAGCCGCGCTGTGTGGTGGCCATGGAGGCCTGCGCGAGCGGTCACTATTGGGGCCGAGAGTCCGAGAAGCTCGGTTACGAGGTGTGAGGTTGGTCCCGCCAATCTACGTAAAGCCATTCGTAAAGCGACAGAAAAAAGATGTGGCGGACGCGGAGGCGACCCATGAGGCGGCACAGAGCCCGACCATGAGCGTCGTGGCCGTGAAGACTGAAGAGCAGCAAGCCCACGGGATGCTGTTCCGTACGCGTGATCTTCTCGTGCGTCAGCGAACGCAAATGATCAACCCGCTGCAGGGCCACTTGGCAGAGTTCGGCGTTGTCGCTCCACAGGGGCCGGCTCACGTCAGTCAGCTGGCATCGGAACTTGAGGATCCGGGTTCGGGACTACCGGAGTGTTGGCGACGGCACTTAAAGTGCGCATATTCGCTGAAGTTCGCTGGACGCCATCTACTAAATGTAGAACTTGGCACCTGGGGTTTCCATGGCCGGAAGGGGCTTCCGGCCATGGTGGCCGGACTCGCGAGATCAAAGGATTTGCCTTTGTCAAGTACCATATCTAGCTTCAGCGAATAAGCGCACTTTTCGACAGTCATCGACACCGGAGCCGGTTCGCGGACTGGGTGGCCTTCTTCTCGGTCAAATCGTGGACCTTGATGGGAAGATCAGCGGATTGGATAAGGATCACCGCGCCACCACGCGCCAGGACGAAGAGGCGTCGCGTCTCATGACCATACCGGGGGTCGGGCCGATAACCGCGATGGCGCTGCAGGCTTTCGCGCCTCCGATGCAGACCTTCCAGAGCGGACGCGATTTCGCCGCTTGGGTCGGCCTCGTGCCGCGACAGCACACGACTGGCGGAAAGCTGAGGCTGGGCAAGATATCGAAGATGGGCCAACGCGATCTCAGACGGCTCCTGATCACGGGTGCCATGGCGAAGATCCGGTGGGCCATCTGGCGCGGGATGCCAGAAGACTCGTGGCTGGCACGGATGCCTGCGCGCAAGCCGCGGAAGCCGGCGGGGATGTGAGCAGGATGGAGGACAGGTAAGGGCAAACGGTCAATGAGACGGGATCGGAAAACCAGTTCTATGGACCGAGCGGACAAGCTCTCGGGGGCGATTTTGGATCCGGTCCGCGCATTTCCATACTGGCCCGCGGCGCGCGATTGCTGCCTCATTGAGGCCGTACATACGACAGCACCTGACCACATGCCAAACATATCTGACCGCCCCCTGTCCCTTCCATTTATTCCATCGTGCCTCCCAACGACGGCTCGGTTCTCCGGCACGGACATCATTTTGAGCCAGTGGATTTTGTAATCGACCATGGGCGCGGTCATCACGATGCTTATTCCGCCGGATCGTGCCAGCGAACCTATGCAAGGGCATGCGGATGCCGGCAGCGTCCACGTCGCCACAGAGAGGAATTGATCGAATCCGAGCGGAGGTGGTCAGGCCGCGAGGCGTTCGTAACGATGATGCAGACCGCCGACCTTGGGCAAGGAAACGACCGTTCCGGACCCGGCCGGCTGAACGGGTCGTCCATCCGGTGTGTCCTTGCCGAGCGACAAGTGGGTCCTTGAACCGTGATAATAGTCGAGGTATGAGCCAAGAATGCGCCGCAAATGCCGCTCGTTGAGGATGATCGAATGGTTCAGGCATTCGCGCCTCACGCTGCCGATCAGGCGTTCCACATACGGATTTTGCCACGGGCTCCGTGGCGCCGTGACGACCTCTTCCACGCCCATCGCCGTCACGGTCGAGCGGAACGATTGCCCGTATGCGCCGTCCCGGTCGCGGATCAGGTACCGCGGCGCCGTGCCCCACGGGAATGCCTCTCGGATCTGCTGTGCGACCCACGCCATCGTCGGGTTCGCCGTGACACCGAAATGCACGATCTGGCGGCGCTCGTGGTGGAGCACGATGAACCCGAACAGGAGGTGGAACGTGGCTGTGGGGACCACGAAGAAATCGATCGACGCCAGGCAATCGGCGTGATTTGTAAGGAATGTCCGCCACGACTGCGATGGCGGCGATGGGTAACGGACCATGTATTTCGAGACGGCGGCCTGGGAGATGGAAAAGCCAAGCTTCAAAAGCTCGCCATGGATCCGAGGTGCGCCCCACCGTGTGTTCTCCCGCGACATCCGTCGGACCAGATAGCGGATCTCCCTCGACACCGGCGGTCGGCCCGGTTTTCCCCGCCGCGACTTCCATGTCCAGAAAAGCCTGAACCCCTTGCGGTGCCAACCGATGACGGTCTCGGGCCTGACAATTACCAGGGCGTGGCGCCAGCCAGGCCATAGGCAAGACAGGATGACCCAGAAAACCCTATCCGCCTTCCGAAGCGATGGCCGGGGCCTTTTCCGTTTCAGGACAGCTACCTGCTGTCGTAGGGCAAGGATTTCTGTGTGGAGCGCCGCGCGGTCCGCGAAGATTTTGATGATCTTATGCACGCCGGAAAGGGTATCCGGTGGTGATGTAAAATTCCAAGGTTTCTGCGATGGATGGAATAAATGGGAGGTACAGGTCGCCGCCCGCAAGCCGCTCCCGTACTGGTGCGGGGAGTGCCGCCGCCATTTCAGCATCCGCACCGGGACGGTGATGCACCGCTCGAAGATCGGACTCCAGAAATGGGCGATCGCGATTTATCTATGGTCCACGTCCCTCAAAGGCTTATCGAGCATGCGCCTTCATCGTGACCTGAACATCACGCAGAAGTCGGCCTACTTCATGGCCCAGCGGTTGCGCGAGGCGTGGTCAGACAGCCCCGGCAGCATGCTGGGACCTGTCGAGGTGGATGAGACGTTCGTGGGCGGCAAGGAAAAGAACAAGCACACTAACAAGAAGCTGAAGGCGGGTCGTGGCACCGTTGGCAAGATGATCGTTGTTGGCGCCAAGGACCGCGAGACAAACCACGTGAGCGCCGCCGTAGTGGGCAATACAGACGCCAAGACGCTTCAGGACTTCGTCGGTGATCATGCCGCGAAGGGCGCGACGGTCTACACCGACGACCACGGCGGATATCAGGGTATGCCGTTCGAGCACGAAACCGTGAAGCACTCAGTTTCCGAGTACGTCAGGGACCAAGCGAACACCAATGGAATAGAGAGTTTTTGGGCCACGTTGAAGCGCGGCTACCACGGCACCTTCCACCACATTTCGCCCAAGCATCTTCACCGCTATGCCAACGAGTTCGCCACGCGTCACAACATGCGCCCGAGGGATACCGAAGCCATGATGAGCGAAACTGTTGTTGGGATGGTGGGAAAGCGGATAATGTATAGGGAGTTGGTGGCCGATTAGGCTGCTGCACATGGCCATCCCGCCTTACTTTCCACGGCACGCGTGGGTTTGTCTGCGCAACGCCCAATATTCGCAATGTGCTAGAGATTGACGAACCCGAACACACCGCGATAGGTTTCATACGCGTGAGTCATCATGAGAGTAGCGGTACCGCTACTCTCGAAATATTAGGAGGCCTTTGGTGCCCAACGCCGACCTTGCCGATTGGCAAACTGAGGCACTTCGCCTTTCGGTCTTTACAGACAATCCAGACGACGCCACCAAGACGCAGCATTGGCAGAGCTTGGTTGCGACTCCGCCGGAGGCGGTGAATCGACCGCCACAGATGTCGCAGGTCATTGAGGAAGGCCCGTGGAATAATGCTCGTCTGCAGGTTGTGGGACAACCGGGACAAGTTCACTGGCGGACATTTTCTACGACGCCGAAGCGAGAAGGACCGATTGTAGTCGGTCCGTTCGCCAGCGCCGTACCACCGTTTCGCGCCTTGATGGACCGATGGCTCGCCGAATCATGTCCTACCGTCAACCGAATCGCCTTCGGGGCCATTCTGCTTCTGCCGACCGACTCTCTCCGGGAGGTTTGCCATCGGCTAGACGGCATGTTGCCCTCCGTTACCATCGACTCCGATGGGACGCCAGATTTGATGTACCGAATCAATCGAAGGCGCGGGTCCGCCCATGATGACGCGCTGCAAATCAATCGGCTGGCAACATGGTCTGCAACGCAAACCATCGGACTTGAAGTAGTCCTTGGGGCAGGTGCCTCATCTGCTCGGACCGCGCAGGTGGAGCACTTCTGTCGGTTAGAACTTGATATCAATACGGATCCGTCGCAGAAAGTTCCTCAGGAGAGTCTGTCGGTCATATTTGGCGAACTCGTTGATGCCGCTACAGAAATCGTTGAACAAGGAGATATTCCATGACGGCGCATGCGACTAAATATTGGAACCCTCGAACCGATCAACGGCTGCCCCCAGCTCCGTGTCGCGATTACGATCGCCCGAATCTTTCAATCGTTGCTGTTCAAGGGAGCGATGATGCGACCGAGAATCTGTGTGACATGAAGCTATGGGTGGCCGGGGGCCAGCGCACGATGCGAGCCTTCGACCGTTTCATCGCATGGTCCTTTGATAGTCGAACCGACTCCGACGACGAGATCCGACGACTGGTATCCCCTCCGGAGATTGAGGAGGTAGCCCCGCCAAGTTCGACAGGCGCATCAATCACAGAGCGAGCGGGCACGATACTCGACAAACTCACCACCCTCGGTCGGGGGTGGGATGGGTACGATGGAATTCCGACCCAGCACCATACCGTTCGGAGGGCACGGGAATTTTTGAAGGCGATCGAGGGGCACACGCAAATCATGCCCGACATCGTCCCTCTCTCGAATGGGGGGCTCCAGTTGGAATGGTTCGTCGGAGATTACGAGGTCGAAGTAGAAATCGATTCCTCTCCTTCAGGAACTATACAGATATCCTTCGAATGCATGGCCGATGAGCGGTGCGTTGAGATTCCAGTAAATGGTCCTATCGATGTTTCTGGAATTGCTCCGTATTTCAAGGAGTTGTGCCGCTAGATGGAATGTCCGCTTACGCGCGCACCTCCGAAGGATGCCGAGGGGTGCGTGCTTCCCCACGACCATGAGCAGATCCATGACGCGGATATCATGCTGCGGGGAATTACCTCCCGATGGGTTATACCGACCGATAGGGGGGGACATCGTATTACGTCCGGCGCCTTCCAACCATCGAGCAAATCGAGTGATAAGTACGAGGGGTTCTCGCTCGGGATCAAGAAGATGCTTGATTTCTGCGGAACGAGCATCGATGAATGGGCAGCCGACAGATTCCGCGCCGTTTATTCCTTTCCGGCTCATGAATTGAAAAATGAAAAAATCAAAGTCGGATGGGATCCCAAAGACGATGATCCCGCTCATTGCAGTGCTTGGGGAAGTTTGCAGAAATCGATCAGGAAGCACCTTGCCAGAGAAGCCAGTCGGCAATGTTTTGAAGCTTGACTCCTGCTCGGCGGTCAGGATGAGCGGGAAATCTAGCCCCAAGGATGAAGCACCGCAGAGCGCGGACAAAGCCCGCTCCAACATCACGCTCCCGCCCATCGACGCAACGCCCGAGGAGATAGTACAGACGCTGTTTCAGAGGCCGCCGCCGAAGAAGCCGAAGGCTGAGGAATCTAACGATTCCTAGCCAAGAAAAGGGGCGATTATGATTGATGAGCAAGACAGGAAGTGGCGCGAGGGCTTCCGAAAGGGCTTCCTCGCCGCGGTAGACGCCGTGAAGCGAGGTTACTCAGAAGGTGATCTACGCGCGTTCGATGGCCACGAGTTGAATGAATGGCTCGACCACCCGGAAACCCGAAAGTGGCCCCCGAGGATCTTCGACACTAGGAAACCTAACGAAGATTGACCCTGCTTAGTCAGGAATATAATTCCCAAAAGAATCGTGTGTTCGATCATGCCAAGGGCGCTCTAAAGCCTACTGGTGACGAGCAAGAAAGTCTTCGGCAAGCAACGATCCGTAAGATCATAGGCCTTGGCTTGGAGCCAATACATGTGATCCATCGGCACGGCATGTCAGAGGAAGAGGCGAAGGCGGTGGAAGCCGCATTGATCGACGCATATCCGGGTTTGACGAATATCATGCCTGGGGACCGCTCAAATGACTACGGCCCGGCGAATGCCAATGAGTTGGCTAAACGGTATGAGGCCAAGGAAATAGAATTCGACCCAAACCATAAAATTTTGGTGATCAAAATCAAATGGTCCACAATTGAAGAAAAAGGCAGTGTGTACGAGGCAGTCCGGAGCAGCTGGAAAGTAGGCCTAGCCAGAGCGAAGCGGGCAGAATACGTGCTTGCTATAGTCGATGGCATTTGTAAGGGCATCTTCATTCCGGACGACTGGCATGCAACAGACGAGAAGGATCGCTACGAGTTTGAAGGAGAGGAGGTGACCGGGAAATTCTCGAAAATGTACTTGGATAAGCGCATCCCGGATCGCATGCGAAAGAAGGGCATGGCCTCGCCATTTCTCTATGTAAGATGTTGACGATCCTCGTGGCATGCAGCCGGGGCGCGCGCGACTGGCGCTAGCGCGCCGCCCTGCGGGCAGCTGGTCGCGCGGCGTCTAATCGGACACGGACGATGCCTGAGAGCTAAATAAATACAACCTAGCCTGGGCGGCCTGGGCTCACGCACCGTCTCGATTTTCTTGACCACGAGGCGCTGCCGTCCCACAGCACGGCCATTTGCCGGTCGCGGGGATACGCTTGGCGGGCGCGGTCAGCACTTGGCGGTTTTGTGGGGCTTCGCCGGTTGTTTGCAGTCGTTTCCCGCTATCGGGCTCATTCGATCATCGGCCTTGTGTGTTTGGGTGTAAATTGCCCGGATCGCTTCCGCCTTCTCATGCGCCTCAAGGTCCAGAGGACCTTGCCGACGATGTGGCCGTCCTGGCAAGGCATGTGTAGGGTTCATTCCCGGGGTTGGCGGAGATCAGTCTGAGCCGGGTCGGCTCGGCGTTGGGCAGGACCTTGACCCGCTTGACCACGTGGCCGGTGCTGTCCCATAGCACCGCCGTCTCGCTGATGCCGGGGGCGCCGTGGGTCACGTCGGCCAGCAGCCGGTCGCCGTCGGAAACCAGAGGCTCCATAGAATCGCCCCGCGCGCGGGACACGGAGATGGCCGGGTTCGGCGTCCGGGTGCAGCCCAGTCCTTCATCGTCAACTACCGCGCCGGCGACGGCGGGCGGAAGGCGCCCAACAGGCGTGTAGTCCTGGGCTGTCACGGCGAGATGTCGGTCGGGCAGGCGCGGCAAATGGCACGGCGGATGCTGGCCGAGGCGGCCCGCGGAGAGGACCCGGCGGGCGAGCGCACCGACACGCGCCGCATGCCCAACCTTGAGAAGGCCTTCGAGGACTTTATGTCCGCCAATCCCAAACGGGCCGCAGGCACCGACGGGCTGTACCTTGAGGAGTTCGCCCGTCACTTCGCGGATTGGCACGAGCGTCCGCTCGACGACATCTCCCGCCGCGATGTGGAGGAGCGTTTCATCCGCCTGACGGAAGACAATGGCTGGTCGCCGGCCAACTGGGCAATCTCGCTCTTGTGCTCGATTTATTGCCGGCCGTGCGTCGATCTCGACGGTCTGCGCAACCCGGTTTATCTGTGACTCGCCGGCGGCGGCAAGTATCACCGCAACAGGCGGCGCAAGATCTCCACCCCGGCGGAGGTCCTACCGTGTTGGAAAAAAGGAATCGTGGCAGCGGTGATGACGCCGTGCGCGCGCGACGCCTTCTGGTTCGGCCTCTACACCGGCATGCGGCTGCGCGAGGTGCTGCCGCTGCGCTGGCGGTGCGTGGACATGGCCGCGCTGGTCTTCCGGGTCGCCGCCCGAACCTCGAAGCTGTAGCTCGTTCCATTTGTCAGGCCGTAGACCTTATCCCGCATGCCCTCGGCCATCGGCGCGTTGCCCAGAACGGAGAGGACGGCCCGTCGTCGGCCATCGGGTCCTCCCAGGCCAGCAGACCCCACGCCGCTGCGGCCAGGTCGGCGTCGGTATGTCTGCGGATCGGGATAGACCCGGCGTCGAAGCTCGCCGTTTCTTCCTCCGCCGCCCACCACGCCTTCAGGTAGTCCGGGTGGAGCCTCAGGAAGCGCCAGGCGCTCACCGCGTCCTCTGCCGCGTGGGCGCCGATCACCGAACGCCCCCGCGCGCCTTCGCTCCGGCTTCCGCCACCCGCTCGGGTCCGGCGCGCCATGGAAGCCCCGCGTCCCGTTAATCCGATGCCGCTGCCGATTCCGGCGTGCCGCCCTGCGACCGGGGACACGCATCGCCGCCGCCTTCGCTCCCGCGCTGCCCCTGCTCAGGGCCGGAGACAACCCTGCCGCGCCCCCTGCGCACCTACCAGCGCGCGGTTCCGCGCAACCCGATGCCGTGCTCCGCTGCCCGGTCCTCGTTGGCCGCCTCGCGCCGCGTCGCCGCGAGGCCGAGTTCGAACGACACTCGCCCGCTCCGCGCAAGTCCCATTCGCCAGCCGAGGCTGTAGTCGCGGTGCGCACCCGACAGCCCGAGCCCGAGCTCCGGCGGTCCCGTGTAACGCCCGCCGAAGAGCGCCAACCCGTAGCCGAGCCGCGCCTCGAGATGGCGGTTCTCCAGCCCGCCGCCGTCATTGGCGGCAAGCCCTTCCATGGTGCCCCGCCCGAGCAGCGCCTCCGCACCGCCCGAGGAAGCGGCCCCCACCGTCTGGGTGAGCGTCAGCGACGGGCCGAGCGCCGTCGCCGGCGCCGGGTCCCAGCCGAGCGATGCCGAGAAGCCGCGCTCGCCGAAGCCGTCCGCCTCGTGCGCGAGCAGGGCGCGGGCCCGGATATCCGCAGACAGCCCGCTCCCCGGATCGGCCCAGGCGAGACCCGCGCCGATGTCCGCGCCGAACCCGGTCTCGGCATCGCCGCCGTCATGGCGCACGCCGATCTCGACGCTCGGCGTCAGCACCCCGCCGCCGGTGTCCATCCCGTGCCAGGTCGCCTGAAGCCCGAGACGGAGTCGCATCACGTCGGCCTCAGCCGCCGCGATGTTGCCGCCCGTCACCGCGGCTTGCCACCGTGGACAAGGCGCGCCCCTGGATGGTGGACACCGCGAGCGCGGAGGAAATTCGGGCGATCCGGGCCATGACGGCCGGGGACGAGGAAATTCGCCAAGACATCTTCGAGGGAGGTTACGACATGGGCGACGACGCCTGGCAGTACATGGGCACGCGCGAGCTGGCGTCGTTTCTGGGCCTGAGCCCGCGCGCACTGGACCGCTACCGGGTGACCCATAGGGCAACACAGTTCCCGTGGGATGGGTCGCCGATCGTGCAGATCAATTACGGACCCTGGGTTCTGGAGGCGGATCACTGCCAGGCCGTGATCCCGCCGGATTGGGGCGGCGATCCCGATGTTGGTGGGGATCCCGATGTCGGCGGCGACGGCGGCGACGGTGACCCGGTCGAGGATTCGTGCGAGCCAGTCTTCGAGATCGGCGAAGACGTCTGCAGCCTCGACAGCATCGGCTTGGACACCAACGGGTTAGGTGACAACGGAGTTGATGAGGAAGATAGCGGCGACTGCTTCCTGACCACGACGATTGTCGAGCGCCGCGGCATTGAAGCGGACGGCGGGCCGACCCTGACCGCTCTGCGGCGCTTCCGCGACGGCTACATGATGAAAACGCCCAAACGCTGGGCGCTGGTTGCCGAATACTACGAAATAGCGCCCCGCATTGTTGCGGCAATTCCTGAAACGCATTCGGACTGGGACTGGATCGGCGGCCGTATCGACGCGGCCATCGCGGCCATCGCAGCGGGCGACGAAGACGGGGCGTTCGGGATCTATGCCGCCATGGTGCGCCGCCTCGCGTCGTGTTGGACGGAACCGGGCAGCCGCATGGCCGCCGGCGTAAACACCACGAAAGGAGCACGGCGATGACATGGAATTCACCCCTGTCGCTGGCCCTAACCGCAATGATGGCAACCGGTCTCATGGCGAGTGCCGCAGCAGCGCAATCCGCGCACGCCACACCGAACTACAGCTCCCATGCCGCCGCCTTCTTCACTGGCCTGCTCGAAGGCCGCGTCTGGATCCTGGAGCGGCCGAACTCGCGGCGTTCTGGTGATCGCAATACGGTCTGGGCGCATTACCACGGGCCGGACGGCACGCTTCGCGCCTGTGCTCATCTCGGCGGCGCCTATGCGCCCGGATCCGCGCGCTGGCGGGTGGTGTGCCGTCCCGAGAGTTCCGCGCGCTCTATAATTTCAACGAGACGGGCGTTGAGCCGGATCCCGGGCAGCGGCGCGGCCACACCCCGATATTCTACGATCCGGCCACCGGCGTGCTGCACAACGAGGCGTTGGGATCAGCACCCGGCGCCTGGGGAGTGGCTTCGCGCGGCTGGGTTCAGGAAAGCTGGCCGCGGGCGATGAAGGACGCCTGCCCGGACTTGCAGCTGCCGGCGCACCTGCCGGTCAACGAGAAGCAGACCTCAACCGCGTTCGACAAGATGATGGTGCAGGATACGGGCGCGCCGTTGCGCAGCTTTCCGGGCTCCGAACTGCGCGGACCGGGAGCGACCGGGAGCGCGGCGTCGGGGGGCCTTCCGCTTCTGCCGGCGGCAGCGCTCAAGCGCTTCCTCGAAGATAACAACGGCCGGGTTCTGACCGACAATGCCGGTGCGCGCCATGTTCTGGTGCTTGGTCCGGACCGCGACGAGCTATGGCTGCTCGACGGCAGCGGCGGTACCGGCGCAATCGCCGACACCGACCATCTCGTGCCGGCGGCGGGAGGCGCGGAGATCGCGCTCCGCTACGAGAGGCTGCCGTTGCGTCCGCGTTTCCGGGTCGGCGACGCGCTGCCGCTGCTGCCCACTGGAGAACGCTACGCCGCGATGCGGATGACCGATTGGCTGGCGGCCCGGAGCGAGCCGGTCACGCTGCCCTTTATTGATCGCGAAGATTCCGTGTTCAGCTTCCGGGCGGATGGGTTTCTTACCGCGGTATTGGGGGACGGCGGCGGCGAGAGAGCTGGCGCGTGGCGCTGGTCGCGCGGCGAACTAATTGTGACCCTCGACGGTGCGGAGGCGGACAACAGCTATCTCTGGCGCGCGCTCGCCGCCCATCTCGGGTGGACGCCGGAATGACCTCCGCCTTTTCCCCTCGCACGGTCAAATGCACCGTGCTGCTTGGCGCCTGCCTCGTGGCGATGGTGGCGGCATCTGCTGTATCCGCGCTGGACGTGGTTGCACCGCCCGCGCCGGGAACGCAATCCGCCGAGACGGTGGCGGTCGGCTCTGCCGAGGGGAACTCAAAGCCGGTTCTTTCCGTCCCGCCAATGGCGCCGTCCGCGGGCGCTGCGAATGCCGGGGGGCGCAGCCGTCTGCTTCAAGTGCTGGACGGCGGAGCGGTCGGGCAAGCGCAACCGGCAGGCCCGGGCGAAGACGCGCGGACGGCAAACGGGCTCATTCCGAATTCCGGCATCCCGGTACCGCCGATGGCTGCATCCGTCATCGCAGGCTGTCCGCGCAATCCGCTGACCCGTCTGCTCGCGGGTGTGGCGAAAAGGCAAGACGCGCTGTCTGCCCTGGCGATCGAACAGGAGATATTGAAGCTGTGCCATGAGCGGCAGTTGATCGTGACGGGGATATTCGAGACAGAGGCTCAGTTGCGGGCGCTCCGGACGCCAGCGGAACCAGCCGCCGCAAATCGAACCCCGTCGGTGGCTGCCACCGTTCCTACAATTATGCCGCAATTGAACACGGTTCCCGCAAAGTCGCCGGCGCCCTCCACGAGCGCGCGCAAGCCCGCGAAAGCCGCTCCGGCAGCGCCTCGCTATGGCTGGTTCTCAATTCTTGGGATGGCGGGCGATCTGCGCGCCGGCATCACCGATGGGCGCCGGGTCTGGTTCGTGCGAGAGGGCAATACGCTCACCGGCGATGTCCGGGTCGGCCAGATCGTGGCGCGCCCGCCCGGCGTGCAAATCAAAGGCGGGGACGACAGTGCATTGCCGTACAGGGCCAGGCCCGGAGACGGCTCATGATCCGGCAACCGGCAAACACCCGTCCCGGCACCATCGCAACAACCATAGTCCGGCCGTTCGCGCGGTTGTTTGCACGGGCCCATGTCATTCGGCGCCGAAATTTGACCCCCAAGAACCACGTGATATCAATAAGTTAGCACGCCGATGGGCGTCGAACCGGCGCGCCGAACAACAGAGGTGACGATGTGGCGCGCATCGAAGCCGCGGGTCGTCGCCTCCAGCCGAGCCACGGCGCGGCGCTTCCGCCGCCACGAGCGGGCTGCGTAATCGAAGCTGACGAAGCCACGCATCCTGTCGGCGCCCGACCTCGGCGCGGCGACCCCGGACGTCGTCGGCGACCTCGTATGCAAGGCGGTACAGCACGGCATTACCCGACAAGCCGAAGTTGTAGTCGACGCCGTTCGCCTCGCACCACGCCATGGCCTCGGTTCGGCCGTAGTGGCTGTCGCCCCGGAAGGTGAGCCGGGTGCGCGGCCAGTGCTGGCGGATGCGGCGGGTCAGGTGCTTGAGGAGGGTGCGGACCTCGACCCCCGACGGCGTCTTGCCGGGGCGCAGGAGAACCGCCACCGGCTTGCCGCTCTCGACATGGTAGACTTGTACCGGCAGGAAGCACCTTGTGTCGTAATGGGCGTTGAACAGCGACAGTTGCTGATGGCCGTGCACCGCATCGCAGGTGTCATCGATTTCCAGCGTGATCGCCGCCGGTGGGATCGGGAAGGAGCGGCAGAAGATGTCGACCAGGGCGGCCGTCATGCGCGCCACCTCGCTGCGCGAAGGCGCGTTCTCCAGCGGCTCATGGTTGGTTGGGAACACGGGTCGCGGCCGCTCACCGACGCTCGGCCGACGGCCAGCTTGAACAGCGGGTCGCCGCGCAGGTCGTCGCAGTCGTCGGCATCCTCGTATCCGCGCGCGATCGCGAACATGCGGAAACGCAACATCGCCGGCAGCGTGTGGACCACCCGGTCGGGGTCGCGCCACTCCCGGATGCAGCCGGCCAGCGCCTCGGCCAGCCCGAGCCGGCGCTCCGCCTCGCGCAGCAGCACCAGCCCGCCGTCGGACGAGATCGGCCCGCCCGCGAAGTCGGTGGTCACCTTTTTGCGTTGAACGGCTGGAAGATCGAACGGGAGAAGAATATCTTCGGTCATGGCGGCGTGGCGCTTTCGTGGCTTCGGCAGAAATGCGCTGGGAAACGAATTTCAATCCGATGCCAACGACTTACGCCACGTTCGCCATCACATCCTCTCGCCGTGACGCATAATGCGGGTTAGCACAGTTGGCGCCAAATCAGCGCCTCTCGGGCTGAAACAGCAATGGCGCTTCTCCCCGGTCCCTACTAATCCTCGGCGGGTAGCAAGTCCGCATCGCTTGAATCTTTCGGATCGTGAGGTTGATCTGCCTCCGACTGCGAGACGCCGCCCCCGTTGGGCTCTTCGCCTGCTTCGACAAAATCGCTGTCCTGAATTGGATCGCGTTTATCGATCGATGGAGGTGGCGGAGCCCAAGGCCGCAAATTCTGACCGATCCGGTCGTAGAACTCCGGTATCAAATCTTCCAAGTCTTCTACGAAGGTTCGTCGTCCAGAGAACCGGCCAGCGAGATCTCTGATCATGACAACTTCGAAGCTTGTCGGTGCTGCACCCGGGCGATCGCTCTCAAGACACTTGGGATCTGTCTTGATCTCTGACAAAGACGCCTGAGTCGGCCCCCCTCTGCCGAGCCAGAACGCCCGAACGATCACATCGTCGCCATCAACGCCTCGCAACTGCCGAACGAGCCAGTTTACCCTCGCGCTGGCTCGCTTCTTGTCGCCCGGAGCATTGAGCTTCATGGAACAAGAGATCGTTCGGCGTTGTAAATTTGCCGTTACTTCGAGATCGCTGGCAGCATTCGGTACACTGAAGGCACAGCGCAACTCCTGCGAAGCAATCAACGAGTCGGATGCATCTCGGAGCCGAAGTGCGGCATCTGCCTGATACTTGCGCGAAAGGCGAATACCGACCCGTTCGCCAATACGACGGCTCAATAACAGACATACATCTCGTTCTTCCTGATGCCAGCTCGCAACAGCATTTTCTATCTCGGACGAAGATCGCTTGAATTGCTGCTCATTACGGACTCCAAGAACGAGTGATCGCCATTCTGAGTTCATTTGATCAAAACGCCTGACACCAGAACTCGGGTGTTCGAAATAGCGCACCATCTCTTCGAGAATAAACGCTTGTTCGCGACTTATCTCTTCGTTATCTCTCAAAAGAAGTGCTGCCTGCGTGAGTACGCTAATCCAGGAAATATGAAAAAATTCTATACGATTGCTAAGCCTTTTCGGGACTGAATATGGAACATGTGATGGCAAAGGCGCGAGTTGATTTGACAATGTGACGACGGCATCGATCCCTAGTTCACGCGCTATCTCTGCATATCTATGTACTTGCTCTTCGATTATATCGTTATTGTCAATTTTGGCTTCGACAAGCGCTGTCCACCGGGATTTGCGCGTCAATAGGCTTAAGACACCGTCGGGTCGGTCTTTTTTACTTCCATCGGCAGCCACAAACTCAACTTCTGTATAGCTGCGGAGGTCAGATGTCTTTCCCAACCTAACCCCACAACGCTCCAATAATTGTTCAGCAAATGGATGTACCACGGTCAATGTCGCAAGCAGAACGGATACTATCCGCTCTTCCTTGCGGGAATCGGCAACGGTAGGGATGAGCCTTGCGCGTTGGGTATTTTTCAAAATGTCGTCGAGCGTACTCATGATGACGGCGTTCCTTTGTTAGGGTCGCAGTGAAGTTCGGCTGTACTAAAGACTTGAGCGATGGTCGTGTCTAGCTAGCCCGGATTATTCACGGCACGGCGTGAAAGAGGTGGTGAGCGTGGATTAAACTGTTGAGAATCCGTATGATTCTGGTGTCTTGCCAAGACCATACGGCAACAGGGAAACCCGGCTCACCATGGATGAGATTACCGCCTATCTCCCCGGACTGTCACCCGTCGAGAACAAGGAACTGTGCGTCCGGTTCGCCGGCGGCCGGCTGTCGTCGGACGGCGGCGTGCTGGTGCTGCGCGAGATCGAGAAGCGTCTCGGCCTTGCCGCGCGCCTAGCCGGTTGCCTGTCCGATGCGCGCGATCCAGCGAGCACCACCCACTCATACGCCGACATGATCGGGGGGCGCATGTTCGCCATCGCCTGCGGATACGAGGATTGCGACGACCTCGACGTGCTGCGCTTCGATCCGGCGTTCAAGCTGGCCTGTGGTCGCCTGCCCGAGAGCGGTCGCGATCTGATGTCGCAGCCGACCTTGTCCAGGCTCGAGAACGCCCCATCATGGCGCGAACTGGCGCGCATGGGGCTGACGATGATCGATCTGTTTTGCGACAGCTTCGAGCGCGTGCCCCAACGCATCGTGCTCGACATTGACGATACCCCTGATGCCGTCCACGGCGGCCAGCAACTGGCACTGTTCAACGCCCATTACGACGAGTACTGCTTTCAGCCCATCCACATCTTCGACGCGGCGACCGCCAAGCCGGTGCTGTCGCTGCTGCGTCCGGGCAAGCGGCCATCTGGTGACGAGGCGGCGCGGGTCTTGCGCCACGTCATCGACCGCATCCGGCGCCATTGGCCCCGGGTCGAGATCGCGGTGCGTGGCGACGGCCATTACGGCACGCCCGAGGTCATCGACCTGCTGGAGGATCAGGGCCACGGCTACATTCTCGGGCTTCCCGGCAACGCCCGGCTGAGCGAGATCGGCCAGCCGTGGTGCGAGGACGCGGCGCGGCGCCGGGTGCAATCAGGCAAGGACAAGGTGCGCCGTTTCTTCCAGACCGGCTACCAGGCCAAAAGCTGGTCACGCGAGCGCAAGGTCGTTGCCCGCGTCGAGGCCACCGCAAGGGGGACGGATGTCCGCTTCGTCGTCACCAACCTGCCGGGCCGCGCCAAATTGCTCTACGAGAGGGTCTATTGCGCCCGTGGCCGGATGGAAAACATGATCAAGGAGCACAAGCTCTACACCAAATCCGACCGCACCTCGTGTCACCGATGGGAAGCCAACCAGTTCCGGCTGTTCCTGCACACCGCCGCCTATTGGCTGCTGCATCAGTTGCGCCGGACCGCGCCCCGCCGCTCGCCGTGGCGCACCGCGACGTTCGAGACGCTACGACGGGCATTCCTCAAGATCGCCGTGCGCATCGAGGAGCTCAACACCCGCATCAAGATCGCCCTGCCCTCGGCCTACCCATATCGCAACGCCCTGATCGCGATGGCCGCCTCCATCGCCGCACAAGGCCCCTGATCCTAGCGGCGCGTGCCGCCGGATGAACCTCAAACGTCAATCTCCAACCCGTAACGAAAACCCGCCCCGAAAGCCGCTGTCAACCCGGCCGATACCCCTCGCCTCGCTCAAATCGGCCGCCAAGCGTGAATAATGCGGGCTAGGAGCCTGTCCGAGAATTCGGATTTGGCTCGACGTGGGTATCGGAGTGTGATTCGTTAAACGGCATGAGCAAAACCTTTCGAGCTTGGGACGTGGATCAGGTCTGGCTGTTGCCGGCTTCGGTCCATGACTTCGTGCCGGCGGGACACGCGGCGCACCTGGTGCGGGATGCGGTGCGCGAGAGCCTGGACCTGTCGGCGATCTTTGCGGCCTATGGCGAGGCGCGCGGCCAGCCGCCCTACCACCCGGTGATGATGGTGGCGCTGTTGCTGTACGCCTACAGCGTCGGCGTCTATTCGTCGCGCCGCATCGCCAGGGGGTGTGAGGAGCGCGTCGACTTCATGGCGGTGACGGGGATGCAGCGGCCCGACTTCCGCACCATCTCGGATTTCCGCAAGCGCCATCTCGCGGCGCTGTCGGGGCTGTTCGCGCAGGTGCTGGCCCTGTGCCGCCGGGCGGGGCTGGTCAAGCTCGGCCATGTGGCGCTGGACGGCACCAAGATCAAGGCCAACGCCTCCAAGCACAAGGCGATGTCTTACGCCCGCATGGTCAGGGCGGAGGCCGGGCTCGAGGCGGTGGTCGAGAGCTGGCTCGACCGGGCGGCGGCGGCCGATGCGGCGGAGGACGAGGCGTTGGGGGTCGCGGCGCGGGGCGACGAGATGCCGGCCTGGGTCGCCGACAAGGCCAAGCGTCTGGCCAAGATTCGCGAGGCCAAGGCCGCCCTGGAGGCCGAGGCGCGGGACGCGGCCGCGCGCGCCGCCCAGACGCGGGCGCCGAAGCGCCCGGGACCCAAGCCCAAGCCGCCGGCGGATGTGCCGGCGGACAAGGCGCAGCGCAACTTCACCGACCCCGAGAGCCGCATCCTCAAGACCAAGGACGGCTTCATCCAGGGCTATAATGCCCAGGCCGCGGTCGATGCCAAACGCCAAATCATCGTCGCCCACGCCCTGACCGATTCGACCAGCGACCAGGGCCAGCTCGAACCCCTGATCGACGCCATCGAAGCCAACCTCGGGCGGCGTCCCAGGGAGATATCGGCGGACGCCGGCTACTGCTCGAAGGCGAACCTGGAGGCCGCCGATAGGCGGGGCATCAAGCCCTACATCGCGACCGGGCGGCTAAAGCACGGCCAAGCCGCCGCCGTGGGCCCGCGCGCCGCGCCGCCCGGCGGCCGGGTCGCGGCCATGGCGGCCACCCTCAGGCGCGCCGGGCGCCGCAGCCGCTACCGCCTGCGCAAGCAGACCGTCGAGCCGGTGTTCGGCCAGATCAAGCAGGCCCGGGGCTTCCGTCAGTTCCTGCTGCGCGGCCGTGAGAAGGTCACATGCGAATGGGCGATGATCTGCACCGCCCACAACCTGGCCAAGCTCGCCGTCGCCCAAGCGCCATGAGACGCCGAGACCAATCATGCCTCTCGCCGCGCCAAGCCCCTGAAGGCAACCACCCATGAGCCAAACAACCAAAATCACGACAAGACCACTCGCCATCACCCCAATGCTTGCCAACAACATCAAATCTCGGACAGGCTCCTAGGCGACAGTCCTCAGCCTTTCTGCACTTCGTCCTTGCCGCGCCCGCCGAGATGCGGGCCGTCCGGCATCCTGCCTTTGAGGATCGCCTGGTAATGTCTCGGAACCGACCAGGCCGGTGAGCCCGAGCGCGTCCACGCCCTTGCCGGCCTAGGCGCTCGCCTCCTTGTGGGACGGGTCGTCCCTTGCATAGTAGCCGTCGTGCTCGATATAGCCCGGCCCTGCGAGGGCGAGGCGATCGCGCCGATGGAAGCTACCATCGATGTCGTCCCCCACCGGGTGCGCGTCTCGGTGTTTCGAGGGGGGCCATCCCACCGAGATACAGCGCTATTGGCGCGGAGAGCAAGTCATGAACAACCAGTCTCGCAAAGGCTTTGTCAAGTTAACTGGGTTCACTCCGAAATCTCGCTAAATTGTCGATGGCTGCTTTACGTAATTTCAATGGCTTAGCCTCATTGTTGATCGGCGTCGAATGTTGACCCCTCACAGTCACGCAATATCAATGCGTTAGAGCGCCGATCGGCGTCGAATTGGCGCGCCGATTAACAGCGTGGCTTCGTGTATTCGTCTCATCTTCGCTCCTTACGTCGCTACGATAAGCCAAAAACACTCTCCTGCTCAGTTCAACGAGGTTCTGTCTCGAAAGTGGTGGAAATTGGTTTTGGCGCCTCTCCGAGCGGGTTGAGTTTCGCGGCAGTCAGGCCGCGCGGTCAAGGGTTTCGTCGGCGATTAGCTGATCGAGGGTTTCCCATCCATCGACTTTGCGCATCTGGATTTGGCCGGAAGCGAGGAGCGCCCAGAGGAGCATCGGCACTGTTTCGGGACACGGCAGCACGGTCTGTGTTTTGATCCGGCGCTTGAACTCCTCGTTGAGACGCTCAATGGCGTTGGTCGTTCGGGCTGATTTCCATTGGCTCTTGGACAGGCGCGTGAAGGTAAAGAGCTTGTCGCCCGCTTCTGCGAGGCTGTCCGCGACGGCCCTGCATTTCAGCCGCCACTTGCGGACAAACGTCTTGCGGCGGGTTTCCACCTCGGAGGCAGTGTCGGCATAGATCATATCGCGGTAATCTTCGCTCAGCTCGTCATGCATGTGTTTGGGAGCATGACCCAGAAGGTTGCGGTGCTTGTGCACGGTGCAGCGTTGAACGGGAAGGTCATCGCCCCAAAGCGCCGACAGAGCCGCCTCCAGTCCCGGCGCGCCATCGACGATGACAAACCCGGGCCGTTTCAGTCCACGCGCATCAAGGTCGTCGAGGAACTGGCGCCACGCCGCCTGGCTTTCTCCGCCCATATTCCCGATCGAAAGCAAGACCTTCTGGCCATCCCGGCGCACCCCTATAGCCGCGAGAACCGAGATGTTGGTGGCCTTGCGATCCAGTCGGGTCTTGATCACAGTACCGTCAAGGATCAGCCGAACGATATCCTCATCCGCGAGGCCACGGCTGCACCAGGCGTCCCAATCGACCTTCACCTTGCGCCACGCCCGGCTCACAACGTCCTTGCTCACAGCACCCCGGAAGAGCCCGAACAGCGCGCGTTTCACCCGCCGCGTGTTGGTTCCGGACAGATACACCGAAGCGATCAGCGCCTCGGCCTTTCTGGTCAGCCGCTGGTAGCGCGGCAGCGCCCGCTAACGCCATTCCGACGCCCGACCGTCTTCCTCAACGATCCGTGCACGCGGCACGCTCACCCTCTCGGTCCCGAATGTCCTCGTCAGTTGCCGCTCCCGGTGCCCGTTCCGATACCCTTGCCGAAGCGCGTCCTCTCGACCGTATCGGCAGCGCCCGAGAAACTGCGCAAGTTCCTCCTCAAAAACGGCCTCGATCGTGGATCTGATGTTCTCCCGCAGCCGGTCCTCGAGCGGATCATAGCCGGCGTCATTGGCCAGTAGCGAAAGCGCGGAAGTCTCGGTAGTGTTCTTCATGGCGTGATCTCCTTGGCGGTGCTAGCCGCCGGTTGGGTGGTTGTCTTGTCACCCGGAGATTACGCCATCCTCAAATTTCCACCACTTTCGAGACACAGCCTTCAACGATTTTGTCCAACTAGTGCTGACGGGTTACAATTCGCCTGCCACCACCAGGCGCCCCACGCCGGAAGGCTGAATATCACCGCACAGAGGGCAATCGCCACGAAGCCTACCAGCCCGGCAAATACCGACGCCGCCACGGTCATCGCGCCCAGTGCAACGCTGGCCCAGCAGGAGCCGCGCCGATAGCCAAGCCGCCAGAGGCGGCGGCAGCCCGTCCGTCGCCGGCAGGAACCGCACTGTTGTTAGGCGCCGGCGTTTGATCCCCAAGACCCTCGGAACGTCAATGAGTTAGCATGCCTATCGGCGTTGAACACCCACGCCGAACAACACTATGGCACTGTTAGTTCAGGGGACCCCAGATACTCTTGCGCAAATTCGCGGCGCGCCTCTTGAATTGCGTTTACGAGATCGCGCTCAAAATTCTCTCGGTTCAAAGCTTCTTCAAGTTGCAAAAGTGCTGCATCAACCGCGACACCCACAGTCAAGGCCCCCAAAACTCCGCCGACCGTTGCACCAATAGCGGTTCCAACAAAGGGGACAATTGAGCCGATGGCGGCGCCGGTAGCCGCACCACCAGTTGCGCCCGCTGAAACCTTTAGCCCCAGAGAGGCCAACGGTTTCATCAACGCCTTAGCGGCAAGTTTGAAAACAGATTTAGTGGCGAATTTCGTAGTGATTTTCTTCAGGATAATTTTCTTGAAAGTGGAGGCCGCAATCACACCCGAAGCGACGGAGCTGGCGCCGGCGGCGCCCCCGGCTACTCCCGATCGATCCTCCAGTCGTATGATGTCCTTAGGAAACGTCCGCTCCAGAATATCGTCTAGTGAGACTGTAAGTGCGACCTGGGCATCGGCGGGTATCGAGTCCAGTCCATTTCGGGAAAGAATGTCTCTGGCCACCTGCCGCAATTCTGTGCGCGCCTCCTCGGTGACGGCAAGGGTTCTGCTCAGCTCTTCGTTGAAGTCCTGATACCACTTCGGTTGTTGAAACGTCTCGCTAAGGCGTTCGACCATATATCTTTCAAGATCACCAACAAGCATCTTGGCGAGGCGTAAGTATTCGGCGGGAAGACTGTAATACCAGTCATGGTATTCATTTACAGCCTCAGTTTCGAGCCGGGTGAACATACTGTCCGCCTCTTTGCGTAAGTATTGAAGGGTGGCCTCGAGTAAATCCGTTTTGGCGCGGGCCGCTGCAACAATCTGATCGCGTGTCCCTTCGCGGTAGACATTGCCGTCGATAACCTCAACTGTAGTTCGCTCAAGCGAACCGCGAATGCCGGACAATCCCGATGACGACACTATTCCTTCCAGATGTGCAAGTCCGGGAAGATAGATAAAGCCAATGGCGAGCGTCGACAGCGCCGCCACCTGAAAAATCGCCTCCCCTGTACGTGGAATCATGCGAGTCTGTGCAAAGCCAGCCCTTGATATCAGAAAACAGGACCACCCAAGACAAACGTTGTAGTAGATGGCGAAATTAACGATCACCAAAATCAAAAGTGCTATTAGCGCATCGATTCGCCCAACACGACCAAGTGCATACGCCTTGAGGCCATCGAAATAGGCAGCCCATGACAGTCCCTCTTTCACCAATGCGCTTCCGGACCAGTCGTCCGCTTGGTTCTTGTACTCGCTGATAGCAGCCTGGATTGACTCGAACTCCGGCCACTCGCCCAAAGTCGCGGTTACAAGGACATACAGCAATACCATGACCACAGCGCACAACCCACGAGACCATGCCAATGCCATACTGTGAGCAATATCCTCACGGAATTCCTCCAAAATAAATCCACGAATCAGGGCAAAAGTGATCGGGAATACGAAGATCCCTACCGCCAAAACTCCCCATTCGAGCGCTGTATAGACATGAATTTGTAAGAAAAGCCAAAACGACATCACTAGGGAGAAAATCAGCCACCAAGACATTCTTAGAAAACGGCGCGACAAGAGGCTGTATAACCATCCCGTGTGTGCAAGTGGCGCCAGCTTGTATTCCATGCGTATCGTGCTGGAATAAGTCGTGGTCGTGAAAATAGGGAGACTAAACAACAGCATGCTGACGCTAACCGCCCAGATCTCCATGGACTGCGCACGCGAGATTAAGTATGCACTCAGCAACCAGAGTGGAGCGAATAGCAAAAACTTAACGTGTTCCCCATACAACGTCTGAAGCGCTTCAGAAAAACGCCGTGGTGAAATCTTCTTTAGAGTCAGGAGCATTACAACCGATAGCTTACGAAAGGACCTGGATGTACCCAGTCAGCACTAGTTGGACAAGATCGTTGAACTGAGCAGGAGAGTGTTTTTGGCTCATCGTAGCGACGTAAGGAGCGAAGATGAGACGAAAACATTGTTGATCGGCGTGGAATATTGATGGAGTGGACGCCCACCCCCGACGGCATGGCAATGTGCCAGATTGGAGGTGTCATTAACGCCAAATGGAAGGAGAGACGTTCACGGAAGAGGTTATCATTATCGGGATCGATCTTGCGAAGCGCAGCTTTCAGCTTCATGGAGTTCGAGCGGACGGTTCGGTCGCGTTCCGAAAAAAAACTGCGACGTGAGAAGGCGCTTGCAGGGCGATCCAGCACCAGAGACGCTCCAGGCCAGGAGAGTGACTGGTACTTCACCTCGACCGCCTCTCATTGCCGTATCGCCGCGACAACCGAGCGGAGAGTCTTGGCGTTGACGCCCCACACTGGCGTCGGCGCGGCATCGTAGGACGGGAACTGACCGATCCAGGCGTCAGCCCGGTCCGAGATGCCATCGGCAACAGACCTAAGTCGCGCGAGATAACGACTGGCGGCCGGCTTCTTGTAAAGCGGCGCGAATGCTGCGCCGTGGACATATGCATGCGCGCTTTTAACGTAGATCATGTTCTGTGGCGACATTCCGATATAGCTGTTCAGGTCGGTGGACGCCTGGTTCACCGAAACAATGTTGAACGGCGTCCAATTGTTATCCGGCGGGGAAATCTTCCCCCCTAGAATCACGGGATATCAACGCTTTACCTCGCTGATCGGCGTCGAACCTGCGCGCCGAATAACAGTTAACGTGACAAAGTCGGCACCAGACGCTGAAGAACCGGTTCCTGCTGGAGAACTATTATCTGCCCGGTGATCTCGAAGCCCAGCTCGGCGCCTTCGTCAGATCATTACAACAACGACCGCATCACGAGAGCATCGGAGCCGTCACACCCGCCGACGCCTACTTTGGACAACACACCGCCATTATCGAAAGGAGAGAAAAGATCAAGAGCCTGACCATCCAAAACCGCCGCTTGAACCATCAACGCCAAGCGGCTTAACATCAATCCACGATGAGCCAGAACGTCCGTTAGAAAATAGGCTCAACAGTCCCAAATGTTTTGATGACGGACAGTTCGAGTCCTGCCAGGGGCGCCACTATTTTCAGTCTCTTAGCCTGAACAAGTTATAGAAAATATCTCTTTGGGGAACGCGTAGGGTAACAACCGAAGCGATTTGGATGCCAAATTTGGATATGGATGGTGCATTTGAATTGTTCCACTCCCATGCATGAAAGGACTTACCTCTGCCGACATCCCCGCCGCATAGATACAGCCTCATGAATACAGTCCCATGAACACAGCCCCATGAACACAGCCGGAGAAATTCTCTTGGTCGCCAAACACGGGGTCTGCACGCGCCTGACCCTTAACCGACCGGAAATGGCCAATGCCCTGGACTTCGAACTAGTCGAGGCCCTGCTCGCGGCGATCGCAGTGGCGGCTGGAGACGGGACCCGTCTGGTCGTCCTCGACGGCGCCGGAAAGAGCTTTTGTTCGGGGTTTGATTTATCCGACTTGGATGACCTCGGCGACGGCGATCTGGTCTATCGGCTGATCCGAATCGAGATGATGTTGCAATCTGTCACTCATGCGCCGTTCCCGACCCTGGCGCTGGCTCACGGCCGGGTTTTCGGTGCCGGCGCAGATTTGGTTTGTGCGTGCAACCGACGTATCGCCGCGCCGGGGACCAAGTTTCGCATGCCTGGCCTCGGCTTCGGCGTTGTCCTTGGAACCCGGCGATTGGCGGCCTGCGTCGGTCGCGAAGCGGCGCGCGACATTCAGAACGAATGCCGGACCTTCGATGCCGACGAAGCGACGGAGATAGGTTTTCTAAATCAGCTCGCCGAGCCCGCCGATTGGCCGCAAATTATCGAGGCCGCCGGCCATGCCGCAGAGGTGATTCCGATCAGCTCCAGCCAGACGTTGTTTCGAATCACCGTGGCCGATACCCGGGCCGAGGATATGGCCGACCTGGTTAACTTAGCCAGCCGGCCCGGCCTCAAGGATCGAGTTTGGGCTTATCGCGAGCAGACCTTGAAGGCGGCGGGCAAGGCTAAAGGTCACTGACTCCAAGCCACTCCTCGATGACCTGTTTGTTGTGTTCGCCTAGCTCCGGCGCGGTGGCGACAATTGGATCGATGCCTGAGATGGCGACCGGATAAGGCACGGTTTTGGTCTCAACGCCATTCGGCAGGGTCATCTCCCGGACCAGATTCATGTGCTTTGTCTGCAAATCGTTGAGACTTTCCGCAAAGGTATTGATCGGCGCGCAGGGGACGCCTCGTGCATTGAAGGCGTTGAGCCAGTCGTCCGCCGTTCGGGTAGAGAATACCGTCTGCAATATATCGGCGAGTTCGGTTTGGTTGCCGGCCCGCAGATCGACGGTCTGAAAGCGCGGATCATTCTTCAGATCGTCCCGCTCAACGATGGCGCAAACGGCGTGCCACAATTTGTCGTTGCCGGCTGCGATGACGAAGCCTTGGTCGCTGCCCTGAAACCCTTGGTAGGGGGCATTCTTCGGATGCCGCGAGCCAAGGCGTTTTGGCGCTTCGCCGGTAGCGAAATATTCGCTCGTCTGGAGCGCCGAAATCCCCAACATGCAACCGAACATCGAACAATCGACATGCGCGCCAAGGCCGGTCTCGCGGGCTTGATTGACAGTCGCCAGAATCGTGAGGCCGGCATACAGCGCTGTGGCTAAATCGGCGAACGGGACGCCGCATTTGACCGGCTCGCCGGGATCGTCGCCATTGACGCTCATGAGACCGCTCTCGGCTTGTATGGTGACATCGAAAGCGCCGCGTTTGGCAGAGGGGCCGGTCTGGCCGTAGCCGGTTATGGAGCAGTAGACAAGCCGGGGGTTAACCGCATTGAGGGCGTCGTAACCGAGCCCCAGCTTGGCCAGCACGCCGGGTCGGAAGTTCTCGAGGAGAACATCGGCTGCCTCGACGAGACGGATCACCGTCGCTAACTCGCTGGGGTCACCGAGGTCGAGGCTCAGGCTGCGCTTGCCCCGATTGAGGGCCGAAAAACTGGCGCTAAAGGTATCACCCTGATCGTTAACCAAGTGTGGCGGCCAAGACCGCAAAAGATCACCACCCTCAGGGCGCTCGATCTTGACGACGTCAGCCCCTAGATCGGCGAGCAGTAGACCGGCGAACGGCCCGGCGGCATATTGTGCGATCTCCAAAACTTTGAGGCCGGAAAGCGGCCCGGTATTTTTGTTCATATTGCCTCCCGCGGCGCCCGATGGCTTGATCGCCAGGGGAGGGATTATAGAGGAAATGGGATGGACGCCTCCCTCCCCTTGATTCTTGTTCGGCCTGCTTGTTTGACGCCGATCGGCGTTGTAACTCATTGACGTTCTTGGGTTCCAAGGGGTCAAAATTCTACGCCGAACAACACCCAATCGGGTTGCAGTTACAGGCGGATGCTCCAGCTCCTGGATATTGAGCGGCCCTCGTGCTCCTCTTCGCCGGGCGAATCGGAGTGACGCTCCACATAGTCGTCGAATTCCTTAAGCGCCGCCTCGCGCTCCTCTTGTGTGGCTGCGTCGTCCACAGCCGACTGAAGCCGGCGGAACTTGAGAGCCCCCAGTTTGGCCATCTGCTCCCGCTCCTCGGGCGTTTCCGGCTGGGCAATCAGCTTGTCGGCGGCGATGGCTTCCTCGCTGATGGCCTCGTCGTCCCGGCGGATGGCGCGGCTCATGTTCAAGAGCGCCCATTTCATGCGTGTCTCGCCGATCAGGATGTGATCGAGATGGGGACCATAGGCCCCCATGTCCGAGAGGATGGCCTCGCCCGCCGCCGTCAGGCGGTCGTTATCCCGTCGCCAGTCCGGGTAATCGGAAATCTCGGCCACCTTCATGTCGAGTTCTTCGGCCAAGCCTTCCATGGAGTCGTGTACCTCAATGTGCCGGTCCACCTGGTCCAGGTAGTCCTCGATATGTTTGCGCGTCGAGAGATAACGCTGGTGATTTTCCAGAACCTGGATCATGGGTGACCGTGTTACGGTCGGGATATCCGGGTTTTCTGCGAGGGTCTGGATGCGCGGGATCATGTCCGCATACCCCTTGGCATAGAACGTCATGATACCGGCTTGCCGGGCGCCTTCGATAAAGGCGTTCCAGTCCTGGCGCAATGCCATATAGGGCCCATACCAGTACGGCTTCGCGGGTTCCACGTTCGTCACGGGCACCGCCTCACCGGAATGAACCCCGGTTGGCGCCGCAATCGTATTCCGCTCCTCTGTTTCGGCGCGTTCGGCCGCTTCTATGGCTCCGCCCTCAAGTGGCAGCACTCCCTGGCGCCTCTCGGGCTCGATTCCCTGTTGTTCGGCCTCCCGCTTGATCCGATGCACATAGCGCATCGTGGCCGCGCGCCGGTGGCGCCGCGCCCGGGCATGGAGGTCCTCGAAGGCGTCGAGGTCCTTGCGGGCGATACCGCCGCGTTCTGCCAGCAGGGAAGCGAAGTCGTCCGGCCGGGCACGGAAGGCCGCGGCCTGTTTCAGCAACACCGCATGCCGGGTGAGCGTCTCCTGGTAAGCAGGCCCAAGCGCCACGGTATCGCCTTCAATGCGGGTGCGCTCGCGCAGATCGTCATATGCCGCCAGCACTTGCCTGCGGCCTTCGGCGAAGGTGGAGACCGCCTGGGCATGGCGCCAACCGAAGGCGGTGCGCCGGATATCCCGCGCGATGCGGGCCAGCGCGTTGTCGTTGGCTGCGGCGCGGATATCACCCGCCTCGCCCTGAGTTTCGCCGTAGGCTTGGCTTTTGGCCTCCCGGACATTCTCCCGCTGGTCTTGCCATATGCCCTCGGCCATGTAGTCGAGCGCGGCCTCTTTGGGCTGCGACCGTGACCAGCGTTCAGCCAGATACGCCCGAATCTCGGTGTCCGTCACCACCGCTTCCCGGTCGTTGTCGGCCCTTCTATCGGAGATATCAAGAGCAAGCGGCGCCCGGTTGACGTAAATGTCGAGCCCTTCGCGATGACGCGTCGCGGCGGGATAGATCGTCTCACGTGCCGGCCGTGCATCGGCCAGCAGGAACGTCCGGTCCACGGTCAACCCCTGGGCCGATGTGATGGTGAGCGCATAACCGTGATCGAGACGGATATTGCCGTACCAGTCGCGGATCTCATCGTGATGGAACGAGACGGCTCGTCCGTCCTCGGTGCGCGCCGATATCAGGACACTCGGCTCCGTACCGGTCTCGCCTCTTTGAACCTTGAAGTCGTCGACCGTGACCACGGTGCCGTTGAACAGCTGCTTCTCCCAGTGGGTGGCGCCAATGCGCAATCGGTCGCCGCGCACGATCTCCAGTGGCGTGGTTGCCCGATCGTCTTCGGTACCCCTGCTGACAATCACCGTCACCCGCTCCATATCGAGCCGTTCCCCGTCCGCCTGTGCGGCGAACTGGCGTTCCCGCATCAGGTGCGATAGCGCCCGCACCTCGGCCCGTGTGCGCGCCAGAACGACACTGGATTTGTCGGGGTTCGCCCGCCGGTAGCGGTCCCAGTCGTCAACCAGACCAGTCAACGTCTTTTCTTCGTCGTACCCGATGTGGAACCGGCCCCTCGCGCGGTGGGCCGCTATGGCCGATGCCGCGTCGCCATCGCGCAACGCTTCCGATGCCGCCACCTGCCACGGTGTGAATGCAGGCTTATCCTCCATCGCCTCGTACTCAGCAACAATTCGGCTGCGATCCTGCTCTCCCATCAACTCCGCGCGGAACCGCGCAGCCTCCGGCGTCTCCCCATGAACATGAACCAGGATATCCTCCAGATCCGCCTTCTGACGCCGTATGCGGTCCACCCGGACACTACCAACCGCATCGCGGATCAATCTCAACCCCGGTCCCGCTTCCACCGGCTGTTGCTGTTGTGTGTCGCCCGCGAATACGATCTTCGCCCCATGACGTTCTGAGAGTTGGAGAATATGATGCGCCTGTCGGGTCGACAGCATTCCCGCCTCGTCGACGATAATGGTGGTATTTCCATCGATCTCGATCCCGCCCCGTGCGGCGAGGCGCAGCAGCTTGTCGACGCAGAACGGCCGAGCATCGACATCGTTGCCCAGCGCCACTGCTGTCCGCCAAGCCACGGCCGTGGCGATGATACTTTGTCCGTGTTCACGGTAGAGATCGGAGATAGGTCGCAGCGTCGTGGTCTTGCCGGATCCCGCCGCTCCCTCGATGATGGCGACCCGACCGCCGGATGAGGTAACTGACCGGATCGCCGAGATCTGTTCTCCGCTCAGCGGATAACCTGCTTCCAGAAGCCCCGATACCTTGCCCTCGATGGCCTGGGCGGGCAGGGAATGTCCCGTATCGGCGGCCATGCCTTCTGCCATGTCCCTGACTTCCATCTCCATCTGCAGGTTGTGGCGGGTCGAATACAGCCTTGTGTGATCCATGTCGGCCCGGCCCTCGGCCGAACGGGGCGGGCGGGTCAAGTGCACGACCTCCGGGCTTAACAGTACACGCTCGATGCTTGTTGCTACCGCCTCATGGTTCAGCAACCCGGCGGTGGCATTGCCCACCCGCTCGACGATGTCGGGCAAACGGAAGACCGCTTCCTCGCGGGTAAGACGATACGGCAGGTCTTCCAACACCGTCGTCAGCGCTCGAATCTGCTCTTGGGTAATCTCTTCCGACTTGCCCAATATTGAGGCGATCAGCGCCTCGCATTCGATAAAGCTGTCTGCTTCGCTAAGCCAACGGCGGTGACGAATTTCAGGGTCATTATCCGGTGACTTGCCGGCCCGCGTGATCTTATTCGCTGCCGCCGCACGCGGCGCGTTGCCCTCGACCGTAAAGCCCATGTCACGCGCCGCGTCGATAATCGCCGCTCGGCGCTTCGACCAGTGTCCGATCAAGTCCTCTGGCATGCCTGAAATACGCGTGAACTCTCCATCCTTCCCATATTGCTCCATGCGGATTCCAAGACGTTCTTGCAGGTTCCAGGCCAACCTATTGCGGTAGACCGCCCCCGCCGCCTTCATCCAGGTATAAACCGGGTGTTGATGCAGCGCCCGGTACTTGCCATCCCGATGTGTCCGGGCGGCATTGAAGATCACACAGTGGGTATGAAGCTGCGGGTCGTTGTCCCGGCTGGTGCCATGCTGGAACATCGCCGCTGATATATCGGCCGGCAGAACCTCGATCTCGCCGTCCCGGTTACGGATACGGGTATAGGCGCAATGACGCAGCACCGTCTCCTCCATCGCCACCCGAGCTGCATCATTATGCGCCTGCTCGATCTCCGCACGCAGTTCCGGATCGGCGACAGCCCACAAGGCCGAGACGCTCTTGTCGGCGCTGAAGGTCATGTCGAGACCCGCCGAGCGCCGCTCGCTGCCCGCGTTCTGTGTGAGCTTGCCTCCGGTGTTCGGTGCGAAGCCGTTATACAGCCGGTGGAAGTCGCTGCTGTCGACCTTACCGTTGTCGGCAAGACCGAACAGGCCCCTCGGATTGAACCAGACGCCATCCGGTTCCTCACCTGCCGTGTAGTACTCGTTGGGATGCCGGAAAGAGCGCTGGCTCTCCAGGTAATATGCGGCCGATGCGGCCTGGGCCAGAGTGGCTACCATGACGCCAGCTCGGTAAAGACGTAACCGGATAGGGATACAACCTGACCGGAGTACAGCTGGATTATGACTGTTGTAGCTCTCATGATTCCAGCCTTGGGAATTCCTGTATTCAAAATGGGCTTAACGAAATGGCCGTGCGATCTCTACAAATCAGGGCAACATTCATTTTATTTATCGAGATATAGCACCAGGGTGCAGAGGTGTGAGAAGACTTACACTATATCTGATGTTTCGCGAGAGGATATAGACTGCATCGTCGGAGATCAAGTGGAATTTGGCCCTGCCTTGGAACGGGGCGGCACACTTGAAATGGCCGTTCGAACGGCGGAATTGACCGGCTGTCGGGCCAATGGCAGAATCCGGGCTTGATCGCGGATTCTGTAAACAGCGGGGCGATGGACGATGCCGGCGAAACGCTTCAATGAAGCGGATATCGACTTCGATGCCATAGATGGTGAATTGGCGAAACTTGAGCCGCCTAAGCTGAGCCTGACGGATGTGCTGGACCGTTTGCGGAAGCGGCTGATCGAGCAACAGGCCAAGGGCGTGACGGTGGCTCAAATGCATGAGGTGCTGAAATCAGGCGGCATCGATATCACAGAGCGCAGTCTGCGGACGTTTCTGGGCAAGGGCGTATTGCCGGGAAGGAAGGTTGCCGAGGCCGCCAGGTCCATGGTGTCGGAAGAAGGCAGTGATCCGTTCTGAACCGAACGAGGGTGCATGTGAGTTCGCAAAGCAAGGAAGCGCCGTTCGAAGAACGGCGGTCCGTCGTGGCGATTTTCGGGATGCGGATAATGAAATTGCAAAGGGGGATGACCGGTCTCTAGCGTGGCGCTTCAGCGCCCGCGTACGGCGATGGCGCAAAGCGCCGAGCCGATAGGCGGCGATGCATCGTTCGAAGAACGAGGAGCCGCCAGCGAGCGTAAGCTCGCACGGTTGGCGGTGGCGCGAAGCGCTCCGCCATGGGTTTGTTTCTCTAACCAACCGGCTAAAAAAAAGGGCCGACCTCTGCCGTGTGATGGCGGAGGCCGACCCTGAAGGGTACCGCTACGCGGCGGCGAGAAGGACGGGGATTCCAATCTTACGGGCCTTGTCGACTAGATTGTTGGTTTCACCTGCAAACGTTGACAGGGGATGTCAGGGGTTATCAGAATATGACATTATAGGGACTTTCCAATGTGTTATGGAATAGCCTATAGCCTCTTTAACCGTCATGGGATGTCAGGAAGCGCCTGTGGTTTACTTTCATGTGTTGGGGAGAGTGTTGACAATATGCCTGTGCTAGCCATAATCGGAGGATGCCAAAACATACCGGTAAACGTGTCGCGCTGAACAAGCTGACCTTGACCAAACGCGCTGTCGAGGCGATGGAGCCCGCGGATAAACCCTGGATCGCCTGGGATGACAAATTGACCGGCTTCGGCATCCAGGTGCATCCCTCCGGCATCAAATCCTTCTTCGTCAACTACCGCACCGGCAACGGTGGCAGAAAGGCATCCAACAAGCGTGTCGTTCTTGGCCGCTTTGGCAGGATGTCACCCGAGCAGGCGAGGCGTCTCGCCCATCAGGCACTGGGCAAGGTCGCCGGTGGCGCCGACCCGGCGGGCGCGCGCGCCGAGGTGCGCGGCATGCCTCTTCTCAAGCAGGCCTTCACCGATTACATGGCGGGTAATCCCAACCGGGCGGCGGGCACCGAAAAACTGTACCTTGAACAGTTCGCCCGCTATCTCGGCGACTGGCAACTGCGTCCCCTTGACAGCATCACCCGGCGGGACGTGGAGGATCGTTTTGGCCGCCTCACGGAAGATCACGGCTGGGCCTGCGCCAACCGGGGAATATCGCTCCTGGGTTCGATATACCGCCGGCCATGCGTCGATTTCGAGGGCCTGCGCAACCCGGTCGAGCTGTGGCGCGCCGGAGGCGGCAAGTATCATCGCCCGAAGCGGCGCAAGATCTCCGCACCCGCCGAGGTGCTGCCACGCTGGCGGGCGGGCATCGAGGCGGTGGTGGCGACGCCGAAGGTCCGGGATGCATTCTTGTTCGGGCTCTATACGGGAATGCGCCTCAACGAGGTGCTGTCCCTGCGGTGGGACCGGGTGGACATGGCGGGGCTTGTCTTCCGGGTCGATGAGACCAAGACCGGTGAGCCCCTGGAACTGCCCATCACCCGGCAACTGGCGGCCATCCTCGAACGCCGCAACCGGGAGAGCGAAACGCTACCGGGCGATCTTCGCGGCTGGGTGTTCCCGTCCTCAGCCAGAGCAGGCCACATCTCTGACCTCAGTCAATTCTATGCGCGAATCGGAACGGCGGGCGGTGCGAAGTTCTGGTACCACGCACTGCGGAATTGTTTCATTACCGTCGCCGAGCGCGACCTGCTGCTGCCGCTGTCCTTGACCAAACGGCTTGTCAACCACGCCCGGCCCAACGACGTCACCGAGGGCTACGCCGCCGACTGGACCATCGGGCAACTGCGGGAACCGGCGCAGCGCATCGCGGATCGGATTGAGGCACTGATGAACGATTGCCCGGCCAAATCGGCCACGGCAAGCTCCATCGGCCGGCCCCGCGTGCCGCACTGGATCAGTCCGGAATGACGAAACCCTCCGGAAAACGTATCGCGCTGAACAAGCTGTCCTTGACCAAACGCACTGTCGAGGCGCTGAAGCCCGCCGCCAAGTCCTGGATCGCCTGGGATGACACCTTGACCGGGTTCGGGGTCCGGGTGCAGCCCACCGGCCTCAAATCCTACATCGTCAACTACCGCGCCGGCGACGGCGGACGAAAGGCGCCCAACAAGCGTGTCGTCCTTGGCCGCCACGGCGGGATAACGGCCGAGCAAGCCCGGCATATGGCGCAGCGGGTGTTGCGCGAAGCCGCCGCCGGCGACGGTCCGGCGAGTGGGCGGGCCGAGGCGGGCGGCATGCCCCTGCTCGAACAAGCCTTCGATGACTATATGGCGGTCAATCCCAAACGAACCGCGCGCACCAATAAACACTATCGCACCGTATTCGGCTATCTCGCCGACTGGCGCATGCGTCCGCTCGACGCCATCGGCCGCCGGGATGTAGAGGACCGTTTCAACAGCCTCACCCGGAATAACGGTTGGGCGCCGGCCAACATGTCGATATCGCTCCTGGGTTCAATCTATCGCCGGCCCTGCGTCGATCTCGAGGGCCTGCGCAACCCGGTCGACCTGTGGCGTGCCGGCGGCGGCAAGTATCATCCCCCGAAGCGGCGCAAGATCTCCGCTCCGGCGGAGGTGCTGCCACGCTGGAAAAAAGGCTTCGAGGCGGAGGACATCGCGCCGGTCGCCCGGGACGCGTTCCGGTTCGGGCTGTATACCGGCATGCGCCTGAACGAGGTGTTGCCGCTCCGGTGGGAGCGCGTGGACATGGCGGAGCTTGTCTTCCGCGTTGACGAGACCAAGACCGGGTCGCCCCTGGAACTGCCCATTACCCGGCAACTGGCCGCCATCCTCGAACGCCGCCGGGCAGAGATCGCGACCCTGCCGGGCGGGCTTCGGGACTGGGTGTTCCCGTCCTCCGCCAGCGCCTCGGGCCATGTCGTCGACCTGGCTCATTTCTACCGGCTGATCGGCGAGACGGGCGGCACGAAGTTCTGGTACCACGCTTTGCGGAATTGTTTCATCACGGTGGCAGAGCGCGACATGCTGCTGCCGCGCACTTTGACCAAGCGGCTGGTCAACCACGTCCGGCCCAACGACATCACCGAGGGATACGCGGCCGACTGGACCATCGGGCAACTGCGCGACCCCGCGCAGGGCATCGCCGACCGGATCGATGTGCTGATGAACGAGAGTGTAACAAAGGTGGATGCGACATGGGTCGTTCCATAGCCGGTTTCCGAACGGCAGTGGACAGCCCACAGCCCGGCGCCTCGCATCCATGATCAATTGAGGAGTCCGTGCGAGACCTACCTCCACACGTTCTAGCGAGGGTCGGCGTCATGTATTTGGGGTCAACGGCCTCATGGAAGCGAAGCATGGGTACCCGTTGACTCAACAACGTTGGCAAAAGGGGCCAGCCCAAAATCGTTAGAGATCGACAGGTTGGGGCTCACAACACGCTTCTTCATTATTACTAACATGAACATCAGGTAACTAGCGCGCCCGAAGCGAAACACAGCACCAAATACGTTGGAGTGCCCTTCAAATGCCGAGAAAGAACAGATCAGTCGCGAATCGAAAGAAGTCCCTTCGACCAACTGCTCCGGAGCCACACTTAACGCTAGCCGGACTACGGTCAATGTACGAGGTTGCCGGGGGTCGGCACATTTCTTGTGCCATTACTGGACACTGTCGAACACAGATTTTCGAGTTTCCGCGTGTAGACTTCCAAGGAGCAAGCAACGAGCCTCACCAATCCGTGCCGTTATAGTCGACCGCCGGGGACCGGAGGCGGAGGGCCGGCGGCTTGTGCGGGTGGTGGCCACGATCCGGCCGGCGGCGAATGCCGGAAAGGTAGTTTCGCTGCGTCTTGAATTTCGAGGGGCCCGCGCTTCAATGGGGCATCGCGAACCGGGGTCGACCGACCGTCAATGACCACGCCCGACGTCGAGCAGGGACCAAGGATCATGACCGGCGGAAACGAGAGGTTTCGTGCGATCGAGACCGCTCCGAAATGGAGCCATGAGGTTTTCGATATCTGTGCGGAACTGGCCGAGCTTCTGGAAAAGCATTCGTACCGCTTTGCCAGGACGATGCCCGGCGCACCCCACTCCTACACCCTCAAGAGGACGTGGCCCAGCGAAGAGGAGTTCGTCGGGGCCCTCAAGAAAATGCGGGCTGTGGAGCGGATCGAGGAGTTTTTCAGGGGCTACTGGTATCGTCGCTTCAACGCGAACGGCTACAAGTACTGGACGATGGGGGTAAGCCTCGACCACATCCTCATCAACCGGGCCATTAGTGCGCCTCCCTTCGATCCCTATGCGGGCATTTCCGATTCTTACGACCTCGCGATCCACAAGGGCGAATCCGATGTCGAGCGGAGCAGGCGGGTATACGATGCTTTGGAGATCGGGCTCGGGACCGATATTCTCGACATCGGCTGCGGCACCGGGTCTCTCGTCGACTGCCGCCTCAGGGACATCCGTCTGGAGCACTATACCGGGATCGATCCCAGTCGAGGGATGCTCGGTGTCTTCGGAGACAAGCATCGCGAATTCCGCAGCCGTCTGATCCGAACCCCGTTCGAGGATTACTGGCCCACGCCAGGACAGAAGTTCGACCTTGTCGTGGCCCTGTTCGGCGTGCCGTCCTGTATCGGCGAGCCCGACCTTCTCTCCGGGAAAGTCCGGTGGCTTCTTAAGCCCGGCGGAACCGCCGTCCTCATGTATAACAGGAAGAAACCCGAGGACATGGACTTCTACCGGAATCTTGGAATAGAGGCGCATGGCTCATATGGCGAGCGGGTGAGCGATGAATTCTGGACCATGCGACAGGATGAAGACCCGGACTGGCTCACGGTCGTCGGCAGCAAGTCGTGACGAATCTCGCGATGGACGCAAGAGAGCCTACGGTTCGTTTTCCTTTCGGGATCGCCCCGCGCTGTCGAACTCACCGGAGAAGCTGAATGTACCAACAGGGCGGAACCATCAAGCTGGCCTTGGACAAGATCGTTTCGAACGAATATGTGCTGCCGGCGATCCAGCGGGAATTCGTGTGGAGCCCGGGTTCTTGTGGCACGTCGCCCGTCGTTCAGGGTGGAGCGGGTATTGTCGTCGCACTGCAAGGCTTGTACTCGACGGGAGCGGCGTTGAAGGGAGGCGGCGATGGCTAAACTGGCAGCATGGACCATAGACCGGCAGCGCGGCGAGGATGCCGCGGAGCAGTCGGTACCGACGAAAGTCGAGCGCTCCCACATCGGACTGGAGAAACATCTCGAAGACTGGATTGCGAACGATGTGACGCTGATCGGGGACGGACTGACACTGGTCGGCCAGCAGGTAAAGATCGACGATGGGATACTCGATCTGTTGGCCATCGACACGCAGGATCGCTGGGTGGTGATCGAGATCAAATCCGGCGTGCTCGCCTCCGGCGCGTTGACGCAGGCGCTCTACTACGCCTCGTCGATCGCGCGTCTCGACGGCGATGAACTCAAGGGGAAGCTCGAACCCGGCCTCGGCAGATTCGGCGACGCCGCACAGCTGTCGGAAAGACTGAACCGGCAACTGGCGGGCGAAGAGGAGGGGCGCGAGATTGCGGTGCTGCTTGTCGGCGCCGGAATCCACCCCGGGCTGGAGCGAATGAACGAGTTTCTCGGCCGCTTCGCCGTCCCGATCGGCATCGTCAGCTTCGAGGTATTCGAGCTGGACGGCGGCCCGCAGCTGTTGATCCGTGAGGTGGTCGAAGAACCGGTAAAGCCGTCGTCGCCCCCTCGCCATTTCACTGTCGAAGCGGTTCGTCACCGGGCCGCAGACGCAGGCGTGGGCGAGCAGTTCGACCGTTTCGTGGACATCGCGGAGGCGGCAGGTCTGAAGGTTAAGCCCAACAAATTATCCGTGAGCATTGTGCCACCAGCCAACCGCGCTCGGATGCTGATGTACGCGTACCCCTCGGCCGGTGACAGCGGTGGCCAACTATATTTTGAAGTTAGTCTGGACACCCTTGCAGAGTTTTTTCCTGACATAGACAAACGGGAGGCAGTCGACGCCCTGAGCAAGTTGAACAAAGTGTATGCAGGCGGCGACGAGCTTGACACCCTGCTCGGCCAGATCGAGCGATTCCTTACCGAAAAGGTTCGACACCCGGATGTTGGCGGGGAGTAGCGCTTCCAGAATGCCGCAGCGGCCCTTGCAATGCTGCCGCCGGCATTGTCAGCCTGTTTTTGCGAGGATGGTTTTAGCGGATTTGGTCCAGACGAAGGGTTTGGGGTCGTCGTTGTGCTCGGCGATGTAGCGGTTGATGGCGGCCTGGAGATCGGCGATGGAGTGGAAGGTACCGCGTCGGATGCGCCGTCGGGTGAGTGCGGAGAAGAAGCTCTCCACGGCGTTGAGCCAGGAACCGGAAGTGGGCGTGAAGTGGAACACCCAACGCGGATGGCGCTTGAGCCACTCGATGACCTTGGGCTGCTTGTGGGCGGCATAGTTGTCGAGCACGGCACTTCCCTTAGCCCTTGACCCGCCTTTCAGGCATTCTATCGCTAGTCAGTCTTACGCAGGTTCGTCGTGCTTGCTGGTGCGCACCCGGTCATGCCGCCGACGGCTCGGACATAGCTGCCGTCCCCTCTTGGCTAGAGCAGATTCCGATCATTCGGGGTCATATCCGGCAGCAGCGAAGTAGTTTTGACACTCGGTGGGCGTGAAGGTGTTGATGCCTTGGGCGATGGCGTCCCAGAGGTCATCGACGGTGCGGGCTGCGGTCTTCTTAAGGAAGGCCTTGAGTTTGGAGAAGGCCATCTCGATAGGATTGAAGTCGGGGCTGTAGGGCGGCAGGAAGCGTAGTTCGGCACCGGCGGCCTCAATGGCGTCACGCACGGCGGAGGACTTGTGGGCGGACAGGTTGTCCATGATCACGATATCGCCGGGGTTCAGCGTCGGCACCAACACTTGCTCCACATAGGCCAGGAAGGCGACACCATGCATGGCCCCGTCGAGCACCATGGGAGCGGTCATACCCTCAAGCCTAAGCGCGCCGACGAAGGTAGTGGTCTTCCAGTGTCCATAGGGCACCGGTGCCTGGCACCGCTCACCTCGTGGCGCCCGACCGTAACGCCGCGCCATCTTGGTCGAGGCTCCCGTCTCGTCGATGAAGACCAGCCGCTCCGCTTTCAAGTTCAGCTGAATGTCGGACCAGGCGTGCCGACGCCGCAGGACGTCAGCCCTGTGTTGTTCGCTGGCGTGCGCGGTTTTTTTTGAACGTCATCCCGTGGCGATCCAGAAGGCGCCAGACCGTGCTCTGGGCCACCCTCAGTCCGTGCACCTCTTCCAGATGTTCGGCAATCTCACCCAAGGTGATGTCCGCCTTCTTGTCGATTAGCGCCAGTATCTCCTCGGAATGGGCCTCGATCCGCTGCGAGCGACGATCCCCGCCTCGCGGTCGGGGACCGATATCGCCTGCCCGACGCCACCGATCGACCCATTTGATCGCCGTCGATGCGGCAACTCCAAAGCGCTTCGCTGCGGAGCGCCGCGAAAGGCCTCCTTCAACCGCAAACACAAGCCGTTCTCGTAGGTCGATGGAAAGAGTTCTCGTCATGCGGACTGGCCTCCTTCTCCAGTCCACATCTTGAATCACAAATTCAAACCCTTGGGAATCCCTTTCGATTCCCCATGATCGGAAATTGCTCTAGGCGGCTCCAACTCAATTTCAGAAGACGGGGCCAGCGTTTCTTTCGGCTTCTCATTCTTGTATGCGATGAAGCCCGACGCGCCTTTGCCTTTGGCGCGGCGTAATGTGTACCCATGATTGCCGAGATTGAACTTCGGGTCATTCTCAAAGCCTGCAAGAACCTCGGCGATCTTCATCGCCACGGGATCGGGGTTGCCTTTTGCTTGTGAGGCCGCCTCGCGCTCCAGCCACTTTGCGAAAACCTCTTCGGCGAGCTCGTCACCGACAGATTTGCGAAGCGCGTTCAATTTTCTCACCAAACCTTTGGTGAGCCCGGTTTCATCGATAGCCATTTCCTATACCTCTCGTTTCCAGACGCCCGCGGCACCATATATTGCCGCAAAGGCCTACCCACTCATCATCACTCGCCATTAGGTTCAGCGCAGCTACACAGCACAATAAAGCGGCCAGGATGGCCAACGGATCATCGTCGCGAAGAACACCCGCGCCCGCGGGCGCCGCATGACCGGCGTGAATTGCATGCGTGCGAAATCGCGACACACTCATGGTCGTTCCATTTCTGACTGTTAGCTCTTCCCGTAGCCAATCCTTTGAAATATACCATTTTGAGCCATGCTTGGTGTACATATGGCCAAAGCCCTACTATATGCAGTGTCCTTACAAGGACCGTTTCAGTTCGGAGAACGAAAAGGAGTTCCACGTCATGAGCAGAGCCGCATTCATCGAGAATGTCGCAAAGAAGGGCAACATCAGCAAGGCCGAGTCCAAACGCATAGTCGACGTGGTGTTGGGCGAGATCGAGGCTGGGTTGAAGAAGTCGAAGAAGGAAGGCCGCTACACCATCGGCAACTTCGGCACCTTCACCATCACCAAGCGCCCGGCGCGCAAAGGCCGCAATCCGCAGACGGGCGAGGCGATTCGGATCAAAGCCTCCAAGGCTCTGAAGTTCCGGCCGTCTGCCGCGCTGAAGAGGGCCGCAGGCGCCTGATCCCCAGCCGGCATCTCCGAAGATTTGGGCTAAACCCGGCTCTTCGCTGCGGCAGGTTCTCGTTTCAGGGGCCTCACCCCGCACCGTCTGGGCGACCGTTGCAATACGCCTGAATAATTCCACTTGGGCAGTTACGATTGTTTTTCTATTCATAGTCTGCCGGGATTGCCAGCGCCCGACGTGCCGGGATAACCGAACGGCTCTCGCAACCCGGGTGGCACCAAATCCGCACGCCCGCCATTCCCGCAGGTTCCGTCAGTTCGAACCGCAGCAGCGCCTGTACGTGCGGCCCGAACCGCACGGGCACTGAGTGTCGCGATCCGCCTTACGGCCGGGAAACGGTATAACGTTCGACCCAAAGCCCCCTTCGCCACGGGTCCCGGCCCCCGCGCTGTTCCCGGACTGCCGCGATGCCGGCCAGACATACAGGGTTTGAACGAAGCCCGGGATCAAATCCAAGGCGATACTGTCCATTTCCTTGATGGCTTCTTCCGCCAGATCCGACTGGCCTTGGCCGATATCGTACAATGCAAGGATCATGTTGACCGACGCCGCGGCTTCAGTCTCACCGCTGTCGACAACCCGTTCCCATGCGCCGGGGCGCAGCCGCATCGCGCGCTCGAAGCCGCTGATCCAGGGCTCCCACAACGGCTCGCCGCTGTCATCGTCGACCTCGTAGAGCGGCACGTACTGCTCCGAGTCGAAATACAAACTTTCGGATATCCGATTGTAATGGTTCGCGACGATCCGCGAGGCCACCTCCGCCTTCCACAGGCCCCCGAAGGGGGCAGCGCCTTCGTCGCCCCATACCGGAGGCAGCCATTCAAACATCGGGATCGTCTCGGGACAGACGATAAGCGCGGCGACATATCCTTCCAATTCCCCAGGCGTCATCGCACCGTGTTCCGCCTGAAGGCTCTTCAGGAGAGCCAGAAGCTCTTCGATTTGTTCGTACGAATGGCTCATGCCGCAAAGGTTTAATCCCACCTCGTCCGTTGCGTCAACGGCGGCACAATGTACCAGTCCGGAACCGGGATAAAGTGAACCCGACCCACATATTCGGCTACGGCCTCGACAACAAGCGCTATCTCATAGAGCGGTCCCAGTCGCTCGCAACCAGCGACGTCCGGCTCTGCCGCGACAACAGGCAGTCGAAGAAGAGCTGGCGCAAGGAGCCCCGCAAGGTCATGTCCCTGCGCGCCGCCCAGCGGATGCGGCCCAAGCGGAACGGGGTTATCTTCTGCGCCTGCGTCGCCCCCGGCTCCGACAGCCGGGCAACCGACCGTTCCATGTATTCCGGCGAAAATCGCCGCCTCGTCTGCTTTGTCATCTCGTCCCTCCAGGCCGGCACTCAATTTACCGCCTGGTCCGGGATCCGGGAGCAACGTCACTTTCTGCCGGTGCGGAAATGAGGATGAATTACCACAAAGGATATAGGCGCAAAGTGATCTGAAATTCTCTGGTTCTACGGTGACTTGGATCCAGGCATCGCAACAAGCCTGTACCGGCACACCCGCCAGCCAAGGCGCACATCCTTTCCGATACGCGAAACCCAGACAACCGTCTGTCACACGGGCGGCTCTCCGGCGACCCCACGGTGTAGGCCGCGCGCCGCGAAGAGTCCGAGCTTGGCCGGGAGGCGTGCGGCGGATGGACACTCGAGAGAGCGCCACCCGCCGTTCGCAACCACGGACCCACGGGAGACGGCACAATGCAGATGGCCACAACGCTTCGCCGCAGCACGCGCACTTTCCTCACACACTTATTCGGCCCGGGCCTCGATGACGACCGTTACGTGATTGAGCGGTTCCAGTCGAAAGCCGACGGCGAGATCCGCCCCCGGGGGCGCAATGGGTCGTCGAAGAAGGGCCGGGGCAAGGCTTCCCGCGAGATCGTCTCCCTGAGCACCGTCCAGCGGATGAGGCCCGAGCGCGACGAGATCATCATCTGCACGGGCCTCAACTGCTCCAACCTCGGCGTTCAATATTGGGGTGATCGAGCGGTGGGCCTGTTCGTAAACGCCAAATATCGCTGACCTGCGGTCGCCTGGGGCGTCCGGCAGGGCTTCGCCGGCCGGACGTCCTTCGCCGGGACTACAACCGCGGAAAGGAGAAACATGCCATACAAAGATTCCGAGCAAGAACGCGCATGCGGGCGTCGGCGTTATGAACGCATCACCGCCGAGCGGATCGCCCGCGGCATGTGTCCGAGGTGCGGGAAGTCGAGGCCCGCGCCCGATCGCACTTTGTGCCGGCATTGCGGCGAAAAACGGCGCAAGGCCGAGCGCGCAAGATGCGCGAAGGCCAAGGCGGCCGGCATACAATACGGCGGCAGAGACCCGGAACGGTGCCGCGAGTTTGCACGCGACAGGAGCAGGCGGCGCGACCGGGCACGGCAGGACGCGCGCACGTGCACGCGCTGCGGCACACATCCACCCGTTGAAGGCGGCACGGTGTGCGAACCGTGCCACGTGGCACGGCGTGACAGGGAGCGGGAACAATATGCCACGCGGAGGGCCGCCGGTTTATGCGGCCGGTGCGGCACGCCGGCGCCCAGTGATGCCGCGTATTGCGACCGGTGCGCCAGGAGCGCCGCCAAACGCTCAAGAAAAAAGGCGAAGAATTCAAGAAGCCGACAGCGCTACGTCCAGCGGCGAGTACGAAGGCTTTGTATAGATTGCGGCGCACCATCCCAGGGCGCGTCCCGGTGTCCTCCGTGCGCCCGCCGGTCCTGGGCGCGTTCAAGCGAGCATCGCGGGCTGCCGGTTCTGCCGCCTCGATTCACGGTCATCGAGATCGCCACCGGGGCGAATCATGGCACATGGGACCGCTGGGAAGATGTAGTGATGTGCCTGGCCTTCGCCAAGCTTTCCCGGGACCAGGTGGAGCTGATCCCGGATATGTAGAGCACCGCCCGGTATCCGGCGCGGGCGTCCGAAAGCTCGTTGCCGCGCGCTACGCGTGCTTCCGGGAATTTGCGCCTTTGCGCCTTGCGCGGCTCACCGGCACGAACCGTCCAAACCGCCATATTGGGGAAATGCGCCGCGACGTTTCGGGTGCTTCCCGACAACTCCATATATGTGTGCCCGGCAACATGGACCCGGCATGATCCTCCCCGCCTCGCGGCGCGGCACATAGAGAGTCAAAGGACCGCTCAGCCGGGGTGATTCAGGGGATGATCGGAGGAAGTCATTTCCCCCGGCGTCCCCGCCACCCTGCTTTGCACCCATGGAGGCCCACATGCTCGATACGCTCACAGCCCCACGCGACGAAGACGATCTCAACACAGGCGCGGGATGTCGGACGGTTCCCGGCGGGTTCCTGCCGGAAGCACGGACCGGCGCACGCGAGGCTGCCGGCCACATGAAGGATCTGGCTGAACGCTTCGCCGAACTGCGGAACGCGATCATAAGCCTGCCCGGCAATCCGTCCTGCGACGACCGCGCCGGGCTCCGCCACCGGCTTCTCCATCTGGAACACACCTTGATGAGCGCGAGGGGCAGCCTCGACGAGGTCATCATTGCCATTGCCGACGCAAACGAAGCGGCCCTGTGATCACAGCTAACCGGCCGAGGTGACTCAATTCCGCTTTGGTTGGCCAGCGCAAGACCCGGTGACGAAGACCGCGGACACGACATACCGCCAACCTTCCGGCCTTCCTCAACCAATGCGCAATGAGAGTTTGAGGAAGGCAAAGAAATACAATGCTGGACGGTTCGGCCGGCGGATGCTGCGCTGTCGGTGTTCCTTGAACTTTGGGAGGTATCCGAGATGGCTATGAAGTCCGAACGCCTTGCGCGGTTCGCCGCGTCAACGGTCGGCGAGGCGGTTTTTGTTGGCGTGGATGTTCACAAGCGCACTTACTCGGTGGCGTTGTTCTGCCTCGCTGACGGCCAGGTCGAATCCTGGAACTGCCCGGCAGGTGAAGCGGGGCTGGTGGAGCAGCTGAGGGGGTTGGGCTGCCGCATTGAGCACGTTGTTTACGAAACCGGGCCAACCGGGTTCTCGTTGTGCCGTGCGTTGAGCGACGCGGGGTTCAATGCGTCCGTCATCGCGGCCTCGCGCATTCCTCGCGGAGCCGCCGCCGCGGCCAAGTCCGACCGGATCGATGCGATCAAGCTTGCAATTTATTGCGCAAAGGGGCTGCTGCGGCCGGTCGCTATACCGACGGTCGAGGAGGAGGGCTATCGGGCGCTGGTGCGGCGGCGCAAGCGGGTCGCCGAGAACCGGGCCAAGCTCAAGCAGAAGATCAAGGGGTTCCTGCTGGCGACGGGCGTCGAGGAACCGCCGAGTTCGGAGAAGTGGTTGCAGACTGTCCCGCAGGATCTTGAGGCGCTGCCTCTGGCGCCCGGGCACGGCAACACGCTGGCGTCGATGATCCGCGAGTACCTGTTCCTTCAGGAAGAACACCGGGCTTTGCGACGCGAGATCAGGAAGGCGACGCAGCGTCTGCACCCGGACCGCTACGCACGATTGACGCAGGTGGGCGGGGTCGGCGAAGTCGTTGCGACAACCTTTCTGGCGGAGATCTTCGCGCCGGAGCGCTTCGATCGTGCCGAGGAGGTGACTTCCTATCTGGGTCTTGCCCCGGTCGTCCGCCGGAGCGGTGACGGCCCGGCCCGCGCGCGGTTGCGCCCGGTCGGGCAGAAGCGCTTGCGGTCGATCCTGATCGAAGGCGCCTGGCAATGGACCTGGCGCGACCAGGAGGCCAGGGAACTCTACAACCGTCATCTCGCCAGATCCGGAGTTGCCCAGAAGGCGATCTGCGTCGTGGCACGAAAACTGGCGATCAAGCTTTGGCGTCTCGCGGTGGAGACATCGACGGCGTCAATGGAGGGTGCCGCGGCTCGCCCTCGGTCGGTTTAACCGACGACAAAGAAATGGCGGCACCCTCATCATCCGGCGCGTACCGAAAGCGGTACTTGGTGATCCTGCGATAGACAGGCACGAATAAGAAAAGGCCTACGCAGCATTGAACGTGGGCTCTGCGATCAAGGGTGAGAGGGGTGTTGGCGGCGAGCTTGGGAACGCCGGCGACTACGATGCGTCAAGCCGCTTCGCGGCTCCTCCGCTGCGCTCCGGCCCTTCGGGTGACACGCCGCAGCCGCTGGCGTTGTGGTTTGCCATGGCCGGAAGCGTACTTCCGGCCAGAGAGGGCCGAATGAGCGAGAAAAAAAGGAGGGATATCGGGGGGTTGACAGAAGTCCACATAAGAAAAGGGCGATGCGCCGGAGGCGGCAAAGAGAGTTCCGCCGGTGGCGTCCCAACCCCACACACAGGAGGCGCAGATGTTCAATTCCATTCTCACAATTGCAAACTCCTTCGACACCCAGCCGGACCCCGGCAGCATCGAAGATACCGATCCCCCCTTCATCGCACCGTTGCCCGACACCACCGAATTACTGGCCGCGGTCGGAATGCCGGCCCACGCGATCCGCGAAGTTCTCGGCTCCCGAACCTACACCGGGGCGGACGGCTGAATAGAGGAAGAGGGGGGCTTAGAGAAGTGTGAAGGGGGAAGGGTCGAGAGAGGCCTGACCCCGTTCGCTAACCCGATGTCATAACCCGGATCATAGGAGATTGATCATGTTCGGACTGAATAACGCCCAGTTGATCGGACGCCTCGGCGCCGACGCCACCATCAGCCACCTCACCAACGGCGGCCGTGTCGCCAACATCTCGATCGCGACCGATGAAAGCTTCCTCGATAAAAATTCCGGTGACAAGGTGGACCGCACCGAGTGGCACCGCATCGTCACCTTCCAGGACGGCCTGGTGGAGATGATGGAGAAGCACGCGAAGAAGGGCCGCCTGGTCTACGTCTCGGGCAAGCTTCAGACCCGCAAGTGGCGCAAGGACGGCGAGGACAGCGACCGGTTCTCGACCGAGATACTGCTGGTCCCCGGTGGCAGACTCCAATTCTTGGACAAGCCAAACGGCAACGGCGCGCCGACGATGAACGCCGACTCCGTGCCTTCCGCCCAAACCGCCGCGACAGTGGATGACAACGAAATTCCGTTTTAAACGGCTTCCTCCCTCCCGCATAACTCAGGGCCAGTCCCCGCCAAATGGCGCGGGGCTGGCCCCTTTTTTTGGAGTCCCGTTCGAGGCAGGCCTGAAGGGGGCGTCCCGCAATGGGCACGAGAGATTCCCCATGAAACCACTTCACGCCATCGCGCCCCAAAGAAATCGCGCCCCACGAACGCCACTGAAATTACCGCTGCGTTAAGCACACGGGCAGAAGATGTCTGCCGCTGCTACCTTCCCCGCGGACGCAGGCAGGGCAGATACTGGACCATCGGCGACACAAGCGGCGTCAAGGGGCGCTCGCTCTTTGTGCGCCTGGCGCCTCCAGGCATACCCGGAAATGGACCTACGCCGCGACCAACGAACATGGCGATCTGCTCGATCTCGTCCGCCTGCACACCGGTGGAGCATCGCTGTGGCACGCCATGGAGGAGGCCCACGCCTTCCTCGTCCTGCCGTCTACCGCCCCCGCCAATGGCGGCGATCACGTTGGCGGTTATGACCGTGAGGAAGCGGCGCACCGCCTCTGGCGGCGTTGCCGGCCCATCGATGGCACCCATACGGAAGCCTACCTGCACGCCCGCGCCATCGGCCATTGCCGCTTCCCGGCCCTATGGTTTCATCCCGTTCTCATCCATCGAGGCGTCCAGGTAAGGCTAATTTCGTTCGCCCTCGCAAAGCGCTTGGGCGCGTCCATGGCCGGGCCGTGCGCTTCGGAGGGTCCGCTCCCGGCGCGACCCTGCTTGCCGGTGAGGGCATCGAAACCGTTCTATCGCTGGTCACTGCTGTCCCCGGTATTCACGCCGCGGCGGCTCTATCGGCGGGCAGCCTTGGCGCCTTCGAACCACCCCAAGACCTCGCCCTGTTGGTCATCGCCCGCGATAAAGACATGGAAGGCGGGCACGCCGCAAGCCGTCTTCAGCGCCGTTGCGTGGAACGCGGCATTCCCTCAATTGTGATCGTTCCCGAACACTCCGATTTTAATGACGACCTCATTGCCTTCGGAGAAGAAACCCTCGCGGCCCGGATCGCGCCCCTTATTGCAAGCACCAAGCCTGCTGCAACGGTGGAAGAGAGCGGGGAAGTGGGAGAATAATTACCCCGTCATGATGCCTCATTGTGTCACACGTTCTCACTGTGCCAACCCCTCCGTGGTCCTCCACTCCGCTTCGCTCCGTTACGGCGATAGCGCGCAATGCCACGCCGCTCCGCGGCTAGCGCCGGTGGAATACGCGACCGTGGCTCAGTCGCTCCGCTCCCTGCGCCCGCACCACTCGCGCATTCCCCCAGCGCAGGCATTCCGGCCATCGTGGCTCCGCTGCGAGCGCGTGAAACAAAGAGTCATCACGACGGGGCAGCACGCCTCGGAGGATAGCAACATAGCAATGGAGAGAATCATGCAGAATCTCATCAGCACCGAAACGTCATCGCAGACCGCAATGGCTTTCGAACAGGCCGCCCTGTTTGGCGCGACACCTGGTCCTGACGAGTTCGACAATCGCGAGATCTGGAACCAGGACGAAGCTCTCGCTGGTATCGAGGAAGCCATCCACATCCTGGCCGGCGCCGTCGCACCGGACGGCACCCAGCTCGCCGACGAACGAGAGAGCTTGCTCTGGGGTTTCGTCAATGCACTGCACGCCCAGGTCCAGCGCCTCGACCGCGGCGTCGACAAGATCGCGCCCGAGATGAAAGACCTCGGCCAGGAACAGGACGGCTCCGAGATCAAGTCGCGCGAACTGGAACTCCTCACCGACCGGGTCCAGAACCTTGGTGATCGCCGCGACGCCTTCGAGGCCATGCGCGACCTCGCCGCCGAGGGATACCGCACCGAGACCGGCGACACCTGGCGTCCGCGCAACGGATCGCACAGCAGCCAGACCGGTAAACTCACCTCGGCCGCCATCGACGCCCGCGACTACCTGCGCGCCCGCAAGAACCGTGAGACCTCCGCGCATCTGCCCGAGGGCACCCTGGTCGCCTTCACCGGCGGCAAGGACTTCGGCGACGTCACCGCCATCTGGCACTCCCTGGACAGCATCAAGCTCAAGTACGACGATATGGTCCTGCTGCACGGCGGCGGACCTGGTGCGGAGAAGATCGCGGCAAGCTGGGCCGAGAAGAACGGCGTTCATCAGGTCGTATGCAAACCCAATTGGGACCGGGACGGAAAGGCCGCGCCCTTCCGGCGTAACGACGTGCTGCTCAACTTCCTGCCGAAGGGCGTCCTCGCCTTTCCCGGTTCTGGCATCACTAACAATCTAGTCGACAAGGCACGCAAGATCGGAATCCCTGTTCTGCTCGCCGCCGCATAGCGGTACCCTTCAGGGTCGGCCTCCGCCATCACACGGCTGAGGTCGGCCCCCTTTTTGTGCCGGTTTGCTAAAGACGAAGTCCATGGCGGGGCGCTTCGCGCCACCGCCAACCGTGCGAGCTTACGCTCGCTGGCGGCTCCTCGTTCTTCGAACGATGCATCGCCGCCTATCGGCTCGGCGCTTCGCGCCATCGCCGTACACCTGAGCTGAAGCGCCACGCTAACGACCGGCCATCCCCCATTGCAACTTCATTATCCGCATCCCGAGAACCGCCACGACGGACCGCCGTTCTTCGAACGCCGCTTTCTTGCTTTGCGAACTCACATGCACCCACGTTCGGCTCAGAACGGATCACTGCCTTCTTCCGACACCATGGACCTGTCGGCTTGGGCAACCTTCCTTCCCGGCAATACGCCCTTGTCCAGAAACGTCCGCAGACTGCGCTCGGTGATATCGATTCCGCCTGATTTCTACACCTCTTGCATCTGAGCCACTGTCACTCCCTTGGCCCGTTGTTCGCGACCAACCGCTTCCGCAAACGGTCCAGCACATCCGCCAGGCTCAGCTTCGGCGGCACAAGTTTCGCCATCTCCCCGTCTATGGCATCGAAGTCGATATCTGCTTCGTTGAAGTGTTTTGCAGACATATTCCGTCTTTCTCCGCCATTTCAGGGTTCGTAATCAGGCCCAGATGCATTCGCCGGCTATCCGATCACCGTTCTGAGGAATGAGAACCTTGGCAATCCGAAACACCAGCCATGATGGTCCGTGCGCTTGCTTATCCTCCCCCGAATGCAACAGCGCGAAAATCCAGCATTTGCCAAACCTGAGCGCCGTCAATGTGGGCGGCCAATAAAATCCTTGCAACGTCCAACGATATGCGTATGCTCGGTCGCGAACGAGAGAGAAATAGTCGTCCTTACTAAGCACACCTCTGCACCATTTGATGCGAAGTTTTGTGAAGTTCTGGTGCTCAATGCTGCGATTACTAAGTTCATGTAGTCGTTACGTTAGCCCGGTGGGAACATTGAGGAACCAACGGATCTGCAATCATGTACATGAAAACAAACAGAGTTCAGATGTACACTGCCGTTAGAATCCTCGCCGCCGGCCATGCCGTGGCGAAAATCTCGTCATGGTAGCCACCTTGGCCCAGGCGGCCTCGGCCGCGTATTACCTGGAAAGCCAGCGCTCCTTCCGACATCCCAACGAGTACTACACGGCGGGTGAGGAACCCGACGGCGTCTGGTTCAACCCGCGGGGCCTGTTCGGTCTTGCCGACGGCAGCAAGGTCGACAGCAGTGACTTCCATCGGCTGTACAACGGCTTCGCACCGAACACCGGAGGCAAGCTGACCCAAAACGCCGGCAGCGAGCGCCGTTCAGCGGGTCTCGACCTGACCTTCAGCGCTGACAAGAGTGTCTCGGCTCTGTGGGCGGTCGCCGATCCCGATCTGCGTTCGAAGATCGAGCAGGCGCATAACGATGCGGCTCGGTTAGCGCTGGAAGAAACGGTGCTGAGGCATTGCGCCTATACCCGCATCCGTAACCGGGACGGCGATATCGAGGTCCTGCCGGCTGACATATCCGCCGCGATGTTCCAGCATGGCACCAGCCGGGATAACGATCCCCAACTCCATACTCATTGCGTGATCTTCAATGCCGCCCGGACCCACCGGGACGGCAAGTACCGGGCGCTTCACCAGCACCCGGTCTATAGCTGGATGAAGGCGGTGGGGGCTGTCTACCGCAATGCATTGGCGTGGAGCCTGCAAGAACGCCTCGGCATCCGCATCGAACAATATGGGAAGGATGGAGAGTTCACGCGGATCGAGGGGATACCGGAAGGCTTGAGCGAACACTGGTCGAAGCGCCGCGCGGCGATCATCGAAGCGGCCCGGGAGATGGGCTTTACGGTCGAGGGCAACGCGCCGCGGGCAGCAGCAGCGAACAAGATCACGCGGGCCGGCAAGTCGCCGGACAACGACCCGGAGATCCGTCATCAGCGCTGGCGCGGCGAGGCGGCGGGCTATATTGAGCGCGAGGCGCTGATCGCCTCGCTTCTGGACAAGGCGGAAGAGATTACCCAAGAGCAGATACGCGCTCTGACGGAAGTGCTGGGAGACCTTCCGTACCGTCTCACGCGCGAGGAAGCGGTCTTCCGCCTGCCTGACATTGTCGAGCGGGTCGGCAACGCCACCGCCGGCTTGCTGGGCCGGGACGCGGTGGCAACCAGCGTCGAGCGTGTGCTTCTGAGTCCCGAGGTGGTGCGCCTGACCCGCCCGCCGCGTTCGGCCGAGGGCCGGGCCGATATGGCGCACACGAGGCTGTATTCGACCCGTCACAACCTCCAGATGGAGATGGAAGTCAGGGATATGGCGGCAGGGATGGCCGCCGATGCGGGACATTCCCTGTCCGCCCAGGCCATCGAGGCAAAGGTGTCGGGGCTCCTTGAAGCAGGCTATCCGCTGAGCGAAGAGCAGATCGCGGCGATCCGGGCAGTGACGTCATCCGGCGGACGTGTGGCGATCATCGAAGGAGCGGCGGGCTCGGGCAAGACCACGACGTTGCGGCCCATCGCCGATCTCTACCGCGAACACGGACAGAGCATTATTGCCACCGCCGTGGCCTGGCGCACGGCGGTGGCGCTGGGTAACGATGTCGATGCGCGGCCGTTCTGCGTCGACAAACTGCTGCGCCTTGCCGCGCGAGGCGGCATCGGGATTAACAAGGATACCACCATTATCGTTGACGAGGCGGGGATGCTGTCGACCCGCCAGGCGCATCATATTCTCCAGCTCTCCGAACGCCACGGAGCGAAGATCGTATTCGCGGGCGACACCCAACAACAGCAACCGGTGGAAGCGGGACCGGGACTCAGGTTGATCCGCGATGCCGTTGGCAGTGTCCGGGTGGACCGCATACGGCGTCAGAAGGCGGATGTCGAGGATATCCTGGTCCATGTCCATGGCGAGACGCCCGAGGCAGCGCGGTTCCGCGCGGGACTGATGGGAGAGCAAGAACGCACACGCATTCTTGGCGACTACGAAGCAATGGAGGATAAACCCGGGTTTACGCCGTGGCAGGTTGCCGCGTCGGAGGCGCTGCGTGATGGCGACGCGGCATCGGCCATTGCAGCCCATCATCTGCGTGGGCGGTTCCATATCGGGTATGACGAAGAAAAGACGCTGACCGGCCTGGTCGACGACTGGGACCGCTACCAGCGGGTGAACCCCGGAAAATCCAGCGTGGTGCTGGCGCGCACACGGGCCGAGGTGCGGGCACTGTCCCATCTGATGCGGGAACGCCGGTTCGCCGCGCTGCCGGATGGAGAACGGGCCGATGCGGGCCGGGTGACGGTGATCGTCAGCCGGGGCACGGAAGACGACCGGACGGCCTCGCCGTTGGAGATCGCGCGCGGCGACAGGCTGCGCATCGGCGCCACCCACTGGGAGAAGCAGTTGTTCAACGGCACCGTGGTCACGGTGGACGACTTTAAAATTCAAAGAGGCGATGCCGGAACGGAGCCGAGTGTCCTGATATCGGCGCGTACCGAAGATGGGCGGGCCGTCTCGTTCCGCCACGACGAGATCCGCGACTGGTACGGCAATATCCGCCTCGATCACGGCTATGCCCTCACCATCACCTCCGCCCAGGGGTTGACCGTGGACCGGACGTTCCTGCTGGCCGATGCAAGGCCCGCGCGTGAGACCATCTATCCCGCGGCGACGCGTCATCGCGAGGGGCTCGACATCTACGTCAACCGGGCGCCGCTCGCTCTCGATATCGTCGACAGGCGGGCGGACAACGACCGGGAAGCGGCGGTGACGGACACCGAAATCCGGGCCTGGCTGGCCGAACGCTGGTCGCGCTCGCAACCCAAGGAGGCGGCGCTCGACTACATGGCCGATGGCATATGGCAAGACCGCCGGGAGAATGTCCGGGAGGCCAAAAGCCGATCCTCCGGCGAAACACAGGGCGAGACGGGAAAGGTCCGGACGGCCGCGAACGACAACGCGCTGGCCCGCATCGCGCGGGATATCCGGCAGACCGCCTTCGGCTGGCGTCATGCCCAGGCCGTCACTTCATTCGTCAACGGCCACAGGCAAGTTCTGGCGGCGTATGAGGATCTCCGCGAACGCACTCGCGCTGAGGGCGACTCGGTGGCTCTCGGCGGGGCTTTCCGGGAGACGCTCACCCGTCACGCGGTACTGCTAAAACAGGCTGCGGCCTTCCGCGCCCGGCCGGATGACTTCGCCCCCCTGTTGGCCGAGCGCGGCGGCATCGGGCGCAAGGACCTCCACGCCTTCGAAGAACTCCATGCCCGCGCGCGCCGCCACTGCCGCGCGGCCACGATGCGGCTCGTGCATCGGATCAAGAAGGAAGCGGAACAACAAAGGTTCAAACCCGAGATGCGCCAGGGCGCGCAGCCAATACAGGATGGGGTCGTCGTAGCGGCAGCCACCATTCCGGCCGAGGGCATCCAGCCTGCCGGGCCGGACGATGGAAGGCTGCATACCCCGGCGCAGGCCGTGCCCCCGATTGAAACGGTTGCCATGCCAATCGAACGGGACTTGACCGGAGATCCTCCGGCGGTGGCGCCGCCAGTGAAAAAACCGTCTATACCCACAAAAGAGGATATCGCGTGGGATGCCTATTCGGCGTTGCGGCGGGATTGGAGCCGTCATCTCGCGGCCGCGGATCGGGCCGGTATCCATGCCATATATGTGGACGGCTACGAACAACTGCGCGCCCGCATGGAAGCGTTGGCCGGAAACCCTGCCCTTGAAGACCGTCCACGCCGGTCGCTAGGGCACGTCCTCGCCCAACTCGACGAAGGAACCGGAATCCGCCGTGAAATCGAGGATTATCTCGCGGCGGTCAAGGACCGGCTGGAATATCGCAAACAGGTGCTGGAGACCGTCGCGATCGAATTGGGCAAACCGGTCACCGGTCTCACCGGCTACGGCAGGTGGCGGGCGGAGATCGACAGGATGGCCGAGACCGGCCAGCGTATGATGGACGACCGCGATACCTATTCGCCCCATCTCAACGGCATCCCGCTCGGCCTGGAGCACTTGCGCTGGGCGCTCACCGATATCGGCAGGCAGATCGGCAAGGACGGCAAGCAGATATCCGAGGCGGCTGGACATCACCGCCAAGGCGAAGAACCCGCTACTCCGGAGACGCACGAGGAACGCCAGCGCCGGTTGCTAAGCGAGGCCCAGGAGTTCACCCGGCTGCTGTCCGCCACCTATGACGCGCGATCCGAAGAAGAGGCCAGGGCGGCGAACAAGGCGTTGGACGAGTATGTCGAGCGCGAGGCGAAAAACCACGAAACGCCCGAGGAACAGGAAAGCCAGACCCGCAAAAGGTCCAGGGGACAAAGCATAAGCATGTAACAGCCTCGCTTCTGGCCAAATCCACCGCTATCTCGTCGAACCTCACGGAACAGGAACAGATTCTCAACCATCGAGGTAAAGAGAGAAGTTGTTTGTAATTCGACGCCGATCGGCGCGCTAACGTATTCACATTGCCAGAGTCCGACGGGCCAAGGTTCGGCGCCGAATAACACCTGCCCGGACACACGCAGGTCGAGACGACGGCGCGCAACGCGCATCTGGCGAAGGATTCGCTGCGCCAGTCCGCGGTGCGGATATCCGAAAGCATTGCGGGTGGCCTGCTTGCCGGATAGTGGCATGGATGGGCATGGGCGTTCTCCCGATGTGTTCCCTTGAGCGCCTGAGCGCCGCCCGTTCCGAGGGAACAGGGGCGGCGATTCCGGGGAGAGAACGCGGTCCGCGCGGAGGGTCGCGGCGGCGGCCCGAAGGTCGCCTATCGGGCTGTTACAGAACGGAATACCGCCATGGGGAAAGGGCCGGTCGGGGCTCGCTCAATGCATCAGCGATGCGATGGAGTGGAGTGGACGCCCCCAGCTAACGGCGTCATAAGCGCCAGGAAGAAACGCACGCAGGGTGCATTCGATCAACGAAGGAAGCATCCGTGGAACAGGTTAGCATCATCGGCATCGATACTTCCAAGAGGAGTTTTCAACTGCACGGCAGTACGGCCGAAGGGATTCCGGTCTTCCGCAAGACACTTTCGCGCGGCAAGCTTCTGTCATTTCTTGCCAGGCAGCCGCCATGCGAGATTGTGATGGAGGCCTGCGGCGGTTCTCATTACTGGGGTCGGGAGATCATCACTCTTGGTCATGTGTGCAAGCTGATCCCGCCGATCTATGTCAAACCGTTTCTGAATCGACAGTCATACCAAGGCACCTCGCTACGTTACTCAAAATGAAAGAGTTTTTGTCCCGGATCCGATGCCGCCGGGAATGTTCCTTCCTCCAGAGCCAGAGCAACCGCCGCAGAACCGAGCGCATCGGCCGATACACCCACGGCGCACCCTTGCAGGCCTGACGGGCGGGAACAACACCGCGCCGGATCAGCCGGTTCATTGTCCTGGCACTGACATTCAGTCTTGCCGCGGCCTCCGTCTGCGTCAGTTCGTTACGCTCCTGCCGCTCTCCTTCGCGATAGACCGCTATGCCGCGGTTCGAACGGAGGGCGCGCACGCGCACTTCGGTCCAGGTGTTGCCCTTGCCGGTTCGCTTCCCAGCGCGGTTCAGGAACGCCGTGATGGCGCGATCCGGCATGAACCGGGCCAGTTCCCGGATCATCTCGCCGGTGTCGGCGTCCGTTGCTATGCGCGCTTGCCCTCTCTTTCGCCTACGTACTGACAGCTCGGTATGGTCACCGCCCTGCCAATGCAGGACGAGGTCGATCCGGTCGGCCGATACAGTCACGATGATCTCCACAAGTACCGCACGTAGAACATGCTTGCGCATTGGCGTCGTCACGTTCTCGTGGTTCCAGGCCCGCTCCAGATCTGCACCGAGGGCCAGATACGCCGCGCGCTCGCCCGATGTCAGCTCCTGATGTTGAAGTTGCGAACGAGCCGCGGCCAATTGACATTCCCGCTCCCCCACGAGCTCAAGGCGGTCTTCCCATGCCCGTGACAGGTTGCCGATGACATTGCGGTTGCGGGGATCGACCGCTTCGAACCGCGCCCGCGCCTGGTCCGCCTTGAACCGAGCGTCCTCGAGCGCGAGCTCCGTTAGCCGGGTGCGTTCGGACGCATCCTTTCCGCGGTCCTCGACCGCGTGGAGCGCAGCTTCCACTCCCAGAGGCTGGACCGCCCGGAGAACGGCCGAGATAGAGGGTCTTCAGACGCTTGCCCCTGGCGTCGTGGAAGGAAACCGTGCCGCAGGCGGCCCTCCGCGCCAGGAGGCCTCGGCGCGGCCGTCCTCGCCGGCCCGCAGCGGCACCATGACGCCGTCGAGGGAGACCGAGGCGGTGGTCGCGTCCTGCGGTATGCCCTCGGCCTCACGGATGCTGCCCAGAGTCTCCGGGCCGAGGCTCTCCCAGCGCTCGTGCATGGTCCGTGTCAGGCGCTGCAGGGTGCCGACATCGGAGAGGCTCGGGAGCGCGACAGATTGTTCCCGTTACGCATGGCGGACGGCCATGGGCGGCAGTATCCGCAGTTGTGAGCAGATCCCGGCCCGGTGCGCCCTGGAATCCGCGACCCTCGGGCCCGAGCACAGGTTCGAGCCCCAGGGCCGCCCGGATCTAGAACCTGACGGTGCCGGGCCGCGCCGTTCTCGCCGATACGCGCGCTACTGGCGTGACCGGCGCCATCCGGCGGCACGCGCCTCGCTCTCGGTGCAGAACCACCGCTCGCCCCGTGACGTGTCGATTCGCGTGCCGTCGTAGTAGCGCACGCCCGGCATGTGGTAGATGCGCTTGCCGCTCCCGCCGAGATTGCCCTTGATGTCGCACCGACCCGTGCCTTTCGGCCTGACCGTTTGGGCGCTTGCCAGGCGTTTGCCCCGGCGCCAAGCCCAGGGCGGCACGATTTCACCCCGCCAGACTCCGCGCTTCGCCGCCCGTGCGCGCCTCTCCTTCGCCACGTAGGCGCGGGAGTATTGCCGGTAGGCGAAAGCCCATCCCTCGGCGACCATCCACGCGTTGAGGTCTTGCCCGGCGGCTGTGCATACCGCCACGATCCGGCCATAGCGGTCCCGGTCGCGCTCCTCGCACGCGACCTCCTTGCGGCGGACCAGCCGGGCGAGCGCTCTTGTCGCCTCGCAGCCGCAGGCCCAGAACCGGCCTTCGGCACGGCAGCCTTGCGCGTTCTCGGCTGCGTCGATTCCGTGCAGGCGAATTCTTACGCGGCCCAATTCCAGGGTGTCGACGTCGATCGCCCGCGCGCGACCCGACAGCGTCGCGGCGCCGCGAACCATCCGAACTGCCGACGCCTCTCCATCGGGTATCCCAGCGGCACGAAACTCGTCCCCGACCGCCGCGAACCGATCGCGGAATTCGTGTGGTCTCCCGCCGAGCCATGCCGTGCTGCGCACCGTCGCCGGCCGGACAAGGTCGTCGAGGGGGTCGGCCCGCACACGTGTCCAGCCTTCCACATCGATCCAGGCCGATGGCGAAAGCGATACGACCGCCCCTACCGCGGTCGCGAGCAGGATCGGGTTCCCTATCCCGCGCCTCGTCCGCCAGTTCACCCGCTCGTCTCCCGTGCATCCGCGTTCGCCATCCCCGCAAACTGCCGAATGGGAAGATGTCGTTCAATACCGGAAGAATACTCCTCCGGGGTCGAGGCGTTTCACGGTTGCCCGGCAGCGAAGGCGCCCGAGTCCCCGATACGCCGAAGGCAGTTGCATTGCGCACGGTACTGCCGTACACATGCGCGGCATGATCGTCCGTTCCTTTCGTCATCGGGGACTGCGCCAGCTTTTCGAGAATGACTCGTCCCGACTGCTGAAACAGGACCTCGTGGAACGGGTGCGCGGCATCATGACGGCGCTGGTGCTGGCCGAGAACATGGAGGGCTTTATCCGGGAGGCTGCGCCCGGATGGCGGGTCCACCGGCTGTCCGGCGAACGTCGCTACGAGTGGAGCGTTTCGGTGTCGGCCAATTGGCGGATCACCTTCGAGGAACGGGACGGCGGGATCGAGCGCGTGAACCTGGAGGACTACCACTGATGACCAGCGGCGGCATCAAGATCGGGATGACCCCCTCGCACCCCGGCGCTTTCATCCGGATCGAAGTGATCGAGGAGTTCGGGTTGAGCGTTGCGGCTGCGGCGCGGATTCTCGGCGTGCGCCGCGCCACGCTCTCGGACCTCGTGAACGGGAACGCGTCGCTGTCGCCCGAAATGGCGATGCGGGTCGAGAAGGCCTTCGGCGTCAGCATGGACCTGCTGCTGCGGATGCAGGCGTGGTATGACGCGACGCAGATGCGGGCGCGCGCCGACGAGATCGACATTCGGCGGTATCAGCCGACATGATGGGCCTCGCTCGCGAATTTTGTAATCCTTCGGTTGTCGGGGGACGACAGATGACGACAGTGACCGGGCCGACGGAAAATCCGCTTTTTGCTTTATCCCGTCGCGTCCGCCTCGCGCCTTCGTTCTCCCCATCATCTGACAACCGAAGGATTACAATTTTTTTCGATCGCACGCCAGACACCGCCTGTCCCGACATGTCGGTCCATTCCTACGCAAGTGTGTGATTCTATGCAGGAAATCCCCTACCGGCAACGTTTGACATCGCCGGATCGCAGGTTCAAATCCACTCCCGGGAGCGTATTGTTGCGGGAGGCGCGAAGAGATGCCGGAGAGCGAGGCTCGCGGGATTGCCGCCGGGGCGGCGAACGACAATGGCGGGGTGGAAGCCCGGATCGAGTCCGCCGTCATGACACTGGCCCGGCTGCTCGGCCGGCGGATCGCGCGCGAGGAATTCGACAGGCTCGATGGCGCGAACGACAATGCGCCGGCGGATGAGGCCGGCGAGAGATAGGAGGTCCCGATGACCATGCGTGCCGCGCTCTATGCCCGCTATTCCTCCGACCAGCAGCGGGCGGCGTCGATCGAGGACCAGTTCCGGGTCTGCCGCGAGCGCGCCGAGCGCGAGGGCTGGAATGTGGTACTGCCGAAACGGTGGATAGTAGAGCGGACGTTCGCCTGGATCAGCCGGAACCGGCGTCTTGTCCGCGACTTCGAGCGTTACGCGAAGAACCGTCGCCGTGTCGCCCTGTGTTGCAAAGCCCGGAAAAAACTCATCGATCAACCGTGGAAGTTCATGTCCATCGGACGGCGTCAATGGGTATATGGGTTCTGATTAATGCTCGGTGGTATTTGCGGCGTTTCCTTTGGTTGCGGGGGCTCGCAATAGCCGAGACCGACATTCGGTTGTGGTCGAGATCTAACCTCGCAAAACTATGTGATTAGTGGGAGCCAGGAATTGCAGCCATCGCCATGCCTAAATACGCCGACTTCATATCTTTCTATTACCAAGCTTCAGCTACAGGCGGAGTACCAGTCCGCCCCGCGCAACGCAGTTTACTGGCGCTCTGCTAACGGAACGACGAAATCCGCATCAATACCCTCGTCGCCAATTCCGACGCGGCAGAATTCGATACCCAAACCTTCGCAGACCATCTGAATGGTATCGAACAGAGCTTGTTGCAGACGATGACCGGCAATAACACGCCTGATGGGAATTTCAAGAAGATAGCAAGCTTCCGTACTGCGGATGCGTATCTCGCGCTCGTAGCTCCATTCCTGATTCTTCGAGAAGATGATCGACCGTGCTATCTCATCGAGACCAAGCCCAGGCTGGTAAGCGTAGCCGCCAAAGACACCGCGGTACTCGACTTGTTGAATGTCTTGGTCGTCATCTGGCAACTCGACCTCGATGGTGACGCCGTCGAAACCGTTGGCGTAATGTGACCAGAGAAGATGAGAGTCGAATGTTCCCGACAAGGAACAGATGCGCCATCCTCGCAATTTGTCCCGAATGTCCGCGGCAAATGCTGACGCATCACCGGCGAGATGGTTCGGCGCGGAGTAGGCAAAGATGCCTTCCATTGGATCGTTCAGGGTGGTCCAATCCGCGCAATAGAGCCTTCGATTCTGAAGGATATCGAAGATATGATCCAACCGTCTGGCACTTCGAAACTTAAATGCTCGCATGATACCCTAAATTCCACTCACTGCTCGTGATCCGCCCTCGGCGGTCCCTCATTCATAACGAGACTCTTTGCGAGCTTGTTCGAGCGACAGGCGTTCGAAATCTCTATGCTGCCGCATTTGGCCTTCAGCTCGTACAGTGCCGCCGGGCTGAGGCCGTGCTTGTGACACAATTTCAATCTTGAGAGCGGCAAAATTCGCGGCTCCAAAGTAATACTGATACTCATTCAAAACGAAGTTCATTAAGGCGCCAGTAGATATCCGTATCTTGTAGAGACGAATTGAACTTGATGAGGTCCCATGCTGTCTTGCCATCCCACGTTTTTGCTCTCAGGTTTGCACCTGCATCTATCAACACCTGAACAGCGGAAGGTGTATTGCTCTTCCCTGCCGCCCAATGCAAGGGAGTCTGTCCGGCCGAGTCGGGCGCCTCTAATTCGGCACCAGCATCCAGCAAGACTTTGATCACTGACGGTGCGTCACTGAACGCTGCCGCTATGTGTAAGGGTGTTCTACCGTCCTTCGCAGACGCTTCCAAATGTGCTCCCGCTTCAAGTAGCGCCTGCACGACGGAAGGAGCACTCGATTGTGCTGCCCAGTGCAAAGGGCTCCATCCAACATCATCCCGCGCGTCCAGCTTGGCACCCGCATCCAGCAACAATGTGGAGACGGTCGGCCTATAGCTGAATCCCGCAGCCCAGTGCAATGGAGTAGCGCCACGATCATCCCGCGCATCCAGCTTTGCGCCGGCGTCCAACAAGGCTTCGATAACGGGCCGCGACGACGGGCCCATGTACGCTGCCAGATGCAAGGGCGTTTTCCGCTTGCTGTCCCGCGCGTCGAGCTTGGCGCCGCCATTTAGCAAGACATGGATGACCGACGGCGTGATGCTGAATGTTGCCGCTCGGTGCAAAGGCGTCTCTCCGTTCTTGTTCCGCGCGTCCAGTCTAGCGTCGGCATCCAACAGTACTTGGACGACGGAAGGCGTGATGCTGAATGCCGCTGCCCCGTGCAAGGGCGTATGCCCGTTCTTGTCCCGTGCGTCCAGCCTAGCGCCCGCTTTGAGCAGCATCCCGACCACGGCAGGTGTCCTGTTGATTTCTGCCGCCCTGTGCAGAGGCGTCTCTCTATTCTTGTCCCGTGCGTCGGGCCTGGCACCCTCTTCGATCAGCATCCTGACGACGGCAGGTGTCTCGCTGAATGTCGCTGCCCAATGCAAGGGGGTTTCACCGCGAAAATCCTGAGCTTCCAGCTTGGCCCCCGCAATCAGCAACAGCTTGACGACAGCAGGTGTCTTGCTGAGCCTTGCCGCCCAATGCAAGGGTGTCGCGCCCCGTGTGGATCGCGCATCCACCATAGCACCTGCATCCAGCAACGCTCTCACTACTGAGAGCGCCTCGCTGTACGCGGCCGCGTGGTGGAGTGGAGTCATCCCGTATTCATTCTGTGCGTCTAGCTTGGCCCCCACTCGAATGCAGCGCATTACGTCGACCACACGAGCAGACTTTAGGAAGTGTTTCGTGTTCCAGTTGTTGCAGGATAGGTCCGCAGACGACGCGGTCGCCGCAGCAAACCACAGGAAAACTGATGCACTCATAAATTTCGCCAATACTCGGCATTGGCATATTTTGGATTGTTTGCTTACCATCGTTGGTCCCTGGTGTTGCATGCTCGATACAGAATTCTACCTGTCAACGCGGCGCGTGAGCATAAATCGTTCAACAGGGTGCCCCCGGGGCCAACGATAATCGCCGCCACGGGCCGACAGGGCTGCGAAGCCCGGCGTTCGTCTCTTGTTCCCTGCCCGGAAAGCGCGTATCTGGGCAAAATGGACACGCCGTTTCCAGCGAACCGCCCGGCCACCGGAGCGCAGCCACGATGGTAGCGTCGATTGGCAAGACCGCCTCGCCGGCACAAGGCGTGAGCTATTTCGAAAAGGACGGCTACTACGCGAAGGACGACGCGGCCCATCGCGAGACGAGCGCCTGGCCCGGCAAGGGCGCGGCGGCGCTCGGGCTCTCAGGGCCGGTCGAGCCGGAGGCGTTCCAGCGGGTTCTCGAAGGAGAGGTTCCCGGCGGACGGCGGCTCGGACGCAAGGAGATGGACGGAACCATTCATCACCGGCCAGGCCGGGGCGTGACCCTCTCGGCGCCGAAATCGGTCTCGCTGATGGTGATGGTCGGCGGCGACGAAGAGGGATTCCCCTAGCAGGCTGCTAAAAAGCCTTCGCCTTTGGGGTGGATGGGTGAGACGCTGGCTTGCGGATTCTGGAAACAGCGGGGAGATGGACGATGCCGGCGAAACGCTTCAATGAAGAGGATATCGATTTCGATGCCATAGATGGTGAATTGGCGAAACTTGTGCCGCCTAAGCTGAGCCTGACTGATGCTGGAGCGCACTCGAAGAAGCCGCCTGCACCATGCCTGATGAGTTCCACTATGACGGCAGGGTTAATGTTTGAAAGCGCCGCCGAGTGCAACGGCGTACTAATCGGGATAGGGGGGCGCCTCACGGCGCCACCCCTCCCACACCACCGGGCATACGGGTCACGTACCACGGCGGTTCGGCGGATTAAGCGGTCGGTTGGGGGACGAGGGACGGCAGACCGAGTTGGCTGAAGAAGGCGTTTGACATGGCGATGGACAGCGCGGGGCTGTTGCTCAGGCGCCAGGGGCCACAGGCACTCCCGGCGGTCTGCGCGGCCAGCACATGGCCGACGTCGCGTCTGCGGAGTTCCGCATAGCGCTTCGGCCCGCGTCGCCATTGCTGCCAAACGACGGCACGAAGCCGCCGCCGCACCCACTGGTCAAGGCTTCGAAGCGTGGACGGTGTTTCGCAGAAGCCGAAGTAGCCGTGCCATCCATTGAGGTAGACGGCAAGGTCTTCGACTCTACGTTCGAGGCTCACGCCCCGTGTGCGGCGTGTCAGTTCCCGAACCCGCCTCTTGAACCGGACGACCGAGTACGGCGCGATGCGCCGCTTCGGCTGTTTACCGGATGTGAAGCTGAAGCCCAGGAATGCACGCTGCCACGGACGCGCGACCGCGCTCTTCGCCGTGTTGATCTTGAGCTTGAGCTTGGTTTCCAGGAACCGGGTCACGCCGTCCATCACGCGCCGCCCTGCTCGGTGGCTGCCAACATAGATGTTGCAGTCATCGGCATAACGCACGAAGCGATGGCCCCGGTGCTCGAGTTCCCGGTCCAGCTCATTAAGCACAAGGTTAGACAACAACGGCGACAGCGGGCCACCCTGCGGCGTGCCCTCATCCGTCGTGTCGACCAGCCCGTTTTCCATCACCCCCGCGGTCAGATAGCCGCGGATAAGCTTGAGCAACCGCTTGTCGGACACCCGTTTCGCCACCAGGCCCATCAGCATGTCGTGATTGACTCGATCGAAGAACTTCTCCAGGTCGATGTCCACGACCCAGCGATGGCCCGCGGCAATATGCTCTTGCGCGCGCGACACCGCCTGATGGGCCGAGCGGTTCGGCCGGAAGCCGAAGCTGTGCTCGGAGAACGTCGGGTCCCAGTCCACCTGCAGGACCTGCAGCACCGCCTGCTGGATAAGGCGGTCGAGTACCGTCGGAATACCGAGCTTGCGGACACCGCCGCCCGGTTTCGGGATCTCGACACGCCGCACCGGCTGCGGCCGGTAAGCCCCCTTTAGCAGCTGGTCCCGAATGGCTGGCCAGTGCTCCTTCAGGAACGCCGGGAGTTGCTCGACGGACATTCCGTCGACCCCTGGCGCTCCCTTGTTGCCTTTGACCCTGGACAGCGCCTTCTTCAGGTTCTCTCGGTCAAGGATCGTTTCCATCGTCGGCCCAAGGGCCGCCGGGCTTTCGGGGTCAGTCGCCGCCGACCGGGTTTCGGTCCCTCGCCCCACGACGCTCCGGGCTTCACCCTTCACGATCGGAGGAAAGGCCAACTCTAGCTGGATATTCTGCCGCATGACCCGCACGAGACGACTGTCCTACTTGCCCCTTCCATTAACCTCTTGCGGGGACCGTTCGGGCCTTCGGCCGGTCGCCCGGCCTACTATGCCCTCTGCTGACTTCTGCGCCGCGGTCGGGGCATCTTGCGGTGCCCTCAGTCCCGCTTGCCGGGACACGACGCAGATCTCCCGAGGTAAGTTCAACCGCCTTCACCGCACACCCGCCGGATCTACCACCCCGGTCCTTGATGGCACTGGACTTCGCGGTTGCGAGCCCGCTCGTCCGGCCGGGTAGGCCTCGTATCCGATTTCTGTTCGTCGGGTCGCGGCTTTGCTCCACGCTTCCTTCAGACCCCGCCTCACGGCGGCAGCCCTTGCGCTTCACTAATCCTTCGCCGCCATCAGGCTGGATAAAGGACTTCCACCTCCAAGCTGTTGGACATGCTCGGCACACTCGCGGTAGGGACGCTGGTTGCCCAGCGCCCCCCGCACAGATCCGGACAGGCCCGCTAGGGCATCCGGCTCCTCCCTTGGGTTCCGCCCCGCATAGCGCTGACGGCAAATCGTTGGTCCGGCCACGGGTGTCGGATTTCCAGCCTGGGCCAATGGGTCTTGGTCAGTGCCGCAATATCGGCCCATGTCGTGCGGTCCTTCTGGGACCGTAGGCGTAGCGTGCGCAGCCACAGACGCTTCAGGCGTGTAGCAAAACGGTCGAGGTATCGGTAGCTGTTCAGGACTGCGTAGTAGTTGAGCCATCCGTCGAGCACCTTCCCCAGCCATCTTGCCGTCGTCTTGGACTTGCAATGCATCCACCTGCGTAGCGCCTCCTTAATCCGCTTCAGTGTACGGCTCATCCGCCTCGCGACCGGTTTGCGCCCCAACTGGAATCTCCCTCGTCTGTCCTTCGCGCAGTAGTGCGTGAAGCCCAGAAAATCGAAGGTCTCCGGTCTTCCCTGCCCTCGTTGCCGACGGTCTTTCACGGCAAACCGCCCGAACTCAATGAGCCGGGTCTTGTCGGGGTGTATGTCCAGTCCGAACCTTCCGAACCGCTCCTTTACGGCCTTCAGGAAGCGCTCCGCGTCCCGCTTGTGCTGAAAACCCACCACGAAATCATCGGCGTACCGCACGATGATTGTGTCGCCTTCGACCTCGTGGCTGCGCCACTTCTTCTGGAACCACAAGTCGAGGACATAGTGCAGGTAGATGTTCGCCAAGACCGGTGAAGCCACCGAGCCTTGCGGCGTTCCCCGCAGGTTGTCCCGCCACTCTCCATCTTCCATGACGCCAGCGTTCAACCACTTGATGATGAGCCTGATAACCCGCTTGTACGCGATGCGGTGTTCGAGAAACCGGACCAGCCAGTTCCTCGACACGTTGTCGAAGAATGCACGAATGTCACAGTCCACCACCCAGTTGATCTTGCGCCGTTTGATCCCAGCCGCGAGCGCATCGAGCGCATCATGCGCCCCACGCCCGGGCCGGAACCCATAGCTGAACCCCAGGAACTCCGCCTCGTAAATCGGCGTCAGGATGATCTCCGCCACCGTCTTCTGGACTATCTTGTCCTGACGTTGCTCCCGGATCCCGGACCAGGCGATAAATTAACTACCGACCTGGAGGGACGAGATGACAAAGCAGACGAGGCGGCGATTTTCGCCGGAATACAAGGAACAGTCGGTTGCCCGGCTGTCGGAGCCGGGTGCGACGCATAGCAGTGTGGCTGCCGAGCTCGGCGTCACGCCAACGCAGCTGAAGACCTGGCGGCTCGAGCTTGAGGCCGCGGGCTCGGCCGCGGCGACCGCGGCGCAGAAAGCCGAGGCCGCTGAACTGGTGCAGCTTCGCCGGGATAACAAGCGGCTGACGGAGGAGGTTGAAGAGCAAGAGGTGCTACGGCGCGCCTCGGATCCATGCCGAGTTGAAGGCCCGCGGCTTTTGCATCTCGAAGCGCACGGTCGCCAAGCTCATGCGAGAGAACGGCATTCGTCCACCGCGAGGCAGGCGGCAGGGGCCGATCACCACCGACAGCCGCCACTCCCATGCGATCGCGCCCAATCTGCTCGACCGCAACTTCAAAGCCGCTACGCCCGATGCGGTCTGGCTCGCTGACATCTCCTACATCCCGACCGACGAAGGCTGGCTCTACCTCGCCGCCGTCAAGGATCTGGCCACAATGGAGATCGTCGGCTGGTCGATGTCCGAGCGGCTGAAGAGCGTCCTCGCTCGAACGCCCCGTCGCAATCGCTGCCCAGAACCGAACAAGCTCCTCACGCCGTGCCGAGTCCGGTCGACCTGGCGAATGCAACTTGCTCCGTCCAGACCGATCCGACCGCCGTCTGCGTACCGTCATAGCAACCTCCTATGCCAGAGTGTTGCAACGACCGATTGAACTCGCCCAATATGCCTGCGGTGACTACCGCAAACTGCTCCGCCTCCATGGCATCGAGGCCTCCATGAGCCGCAAGGGGAATTGCCTCGACAACGCCCCTATGGAGAGCTTCTTTGGGTCTCTCAAGACCGAACTCGTGCACCGTACCCGGTTTTCTACCTGGCGCGAGGCCAGGGCTGCGCTATTCGAGTACATCGAGATCTTCTATAACCAACGACGGCGCCACTCGAGCATCGGCTACCGGACGCCGGCACAGGCCAGGAGGGACATGACCATCGCTCAGGCCGCACAGGTGAAGAAACACCTGGTCCGGAATTTGGGGTCAACGTCACAACACCGCTTCATAACGGTGTTACGTCCCTCTCGATCCCACCTCGCTGAGGACTACGGTTTCCATCATCTCCCTAATCTCGAGCTTTGACATGTTTCTTCGCGAATTCCAGTGGGACGGAGCGGACTCAATTTCAGTACTCACTGCCTCCACACGCACGGTGATGGTTACTGACGAACCATTGGAGACCTCTGACCGCTGTGTCGTAGTCTTCTTGTGACACCTGTAGATCCTCTCTCGTTTTCGGATGGGTGACGCGATTCCTAATCTTTATTGCATTCAGAAACTCCTCTCGTCCTTCAATTTCGCTTGGTTTAGTGCCTCTACCGAAGGTTCGATCCACCAGTTGAAGCACAAACATCACTCTATTTTCAAACCGAATGCGAGGCGATTTGATTGCTAATACACCATTTTGCCTAATCTCGTACGATATATCGGATAGAGCGCACAATTCAAGGAAGTATCGGTGTTTCTCCTCGTGAGGCGCGCTTTCCTCCGGAGGAGCCATTTCCTTGACCAAGACTGCCGAGATATCAGACAACAGAATTTCAAGAGAAGAAAATATACTTCGAATTAAAACTCGCCGTGAGGCGCAATTGTTTGCCGGGATATTTTCTTCTATTAGTTTCAGTTCCTGCATCATTATATGAGTGGGTTTCTCCGCCTCCGTTCTGTCACCCGTTGACGATTTCATATCTGGTCCTTTCATCGAGTTCGCCACTACCAAACCGGGATTCCCCATATGGAACCGAACTATGGCCAGAAATTGGTGACGGGGTGAAGGGTTAAGGCGGCGTATCATGGGGGTGATCGAGCCTCCACTTCTCCAACGAAGGAGTGATACGCCGTGAGTGACAATGACGTTTTGAAGCTTTCCCAGCCATCGACGTTTTCCGATCCGTTGACCGAGGTGCTGCGCAGCGGCGCCCGGTCCCTGCTGGCGCGGGCGGTCGAGGCGGAAGTGGCGGCGGGCATTGTCATCTATGGACGCCCCCCTGATTGCAAGTGGTTTTGGTGATTAGAAGCGGGTTGGGTTTGCAGTCATCTATCCGGCCTTTTGGTGCAGCACAGTCGTTGCCGCTGGCCCTGATGGAATTCGAGGATCGACGCCCGGTCAGACTATCGAGTTCAAGGCTCGGACAATGCCTCGGGTTGAGCCGATCCCGGTTACCCTGTTTCGCCATCACATCATCATCACCCTCGCAATAGTGTTTCTTTCGTTCTGCGTTAGGCGGCGGATCGGGCTTCGGCCCGGAAGGCTTCGCCTCGGCTGAGCATGGCCCAGACCACCCGGGCCGTCTTGTTGGCCATCGCCACCAGCACCACATTGGTCGGCCGGCGGGCGAGCAAGCTCTCCTGCCATACAGAGCGCCGCTCTTTGCGGTGTCTAGACCAGCGCAGATCGGCGCGCGCGCCATGAACTAAAAGGCGACGGAGATAGCCGTCTCCGCGCTTGGATATGCGCCCGAGCCGCGCCTTGCCGCCGCTGGAATACTGTCTTGGAACCAGGCCCAGCCAAGCGGCAAGTTGACGCCCGGAGTGGAACTGCGAGGCATCGCCGATCGTCGCCACAAGGGCGGTGGCGGTGATCACCCCGACACCCGGGATCGCCTCAAGCCGCCGGCTTGCCTCATTGGTGCGATGCCAGGCCTTCAGTTGCTTCTCAAGATCGAGGATCTGTGTCTGGGCCATCCTCAGCTGCTCGACCAGCGACCCCAGGGCCTCACGCGCCAGCGCCGGCAGACGCGCGTCGTCGCGGTCTTCGATCATCTCGATGAGGATCGTGACCTTCGACGCGCCTTGCGCGACGACCATGCCGAACTCACCGCAATGCCCCCTGAGCGCATTGATCAGCATGGTTCTCTGGCGCACCAGCAGGTCGCGCGCCCGGTGCAGCATCAGAACCGACTGTTGTTCCGCCGACTTCACCGCCGCAAACCGCATGGTCGGGCGCATCAGCGCTTCGCAGATCGCTTCCGCATCCGTAGCATCGTTCTTGTTCGTCTTGACGAAGGGGTGCATATACTGCGGTGGGATCAGTCGCACCGCGTGCCCGAGCGCCCGTAACTCCCGGGCCCAATAATGCGCTGAGGCACAGGCCTCCAATCCAATGAGACACGGCGACAGGCCGGCGAAGAACGCCAGCACCTGTCCCCGGCGCAGCTTCTTGCGCACGACTGGCCTGCCCTCTTTGTCCGCACCGTGGACTTGAAACACCGACTTTGCCAAATCCAACCCGACTATCGTAACCTTCGTCATGGACGCCTCCTCATTTCTGGTTTGTTCAACACGCTCCAGTATGGCTCATCGAAAAGCCGCGAGGGGCGTCCATACCATCAGACTAACTGGATAGGGCCTGTAAGACCTACAATCGATGACCCTCAGGCTGCCAGTTGACGCCACTCGGCCAGGGCGGCGGCCCGGTCTTGTTTGAAAATGTCGCGGCGCTTGAGATGGCGTTCGTGGTTGAAGATTCCATGGGGTGGATTGTGATCCACTTTTCAGAGTGGTGTCGCAACATAATTCTGTGGAGGTAACCATGTCATCGATTGAACTTGTGTCTGAAGAGCGGGCTTCTGTCCGCAATGATCTAAGTGCGATTTTCGTGTCGCTGGAACTCAGCCGAACAACGTGGCTCATCACGTCGTTGTCACCGGGCGGTGGAGATAAGATGTCCAAGCACCAGGTGCGTGGCGGCGATGTCGCGGGCCTTTTTGCGAGGTTTTCCCAACTGCATGCAAAGTGCCAGGCGCGGACAGGGCGACCGTACCGTCTGATTGTGATCCATGAGGCTGGCCTGGACGGGTTCTGGATTCATCGGACCCTTCAGAATGCAAACATCGACAGCCACGTTGTGGATCCGGCTTCCATAGCCACGTCGCGCCGTCGGCAGCGCGTCAAGACAGACGGGGTCGACGGCGAAGCCTTAGTCAGAGCCTTGCTGGCCCATAAGCGGGGCGAGCCGCGGGTCTGCGCCATGGCAAAGGCGCCCACGGCTGAACAGGAGGACCGTCGGCAGATCAGCCGTGGAGCTATTGTCAAAAGTTGACGGGGCGGTAAAAAGTTGTTGGCCGATGGCGTGCTTGTACAGGTCTTTGCGGTTCGGTGAAGAATATTTGCCTGTCTCCGCGTTGCTGGTGGATAAAGCCTGATATCACCTATCCTTGGCTTCTCCTTGGCTTCGTTTTTTATGGTGCGATTGCCGCGCTGCGTCGGATATTGAGGCCGAGGGCACGCAGATTGACCACGTAGCGCATGGCCGGCATGCCGCGAATGCGTAGGTGAGCCAGGTTCATCTGGTACTTTAATCGCGACATGGTCGCTTCTATGCCGGCCCGCCATCTGTAGACGTCGCGGAAGGCATCGCTTTGTTCATAAAGCCGGCGCTTTTGGTTGGCAGCCCTGGCCGGGGTATATTGAAAGCGGGAAAATTGGCCGCCACGCTTGGCCGCCTGCACGGGACATCGCAGTATATCGGGACATTTTTGGCAGATGGAGAGGTCGAAACGGGCCTGCAGCTTGGCTTTGGCGAGCGAGGCTGAAACCGGTTCGACGTTATTGGGACAGCGCAAGACCAAGCCTTCTTCGTTGAGAGTGAAATCCTCCAACGTCAACCGTCCCGAGACGGCGCCTTTCGGCGGTCGCGCGGGCGCCACGAGATTGATGTTCTGTTCGCGCGTCAGAGCCATGTTGTCACTGGAACCGTAATGTGAATCACCCAGCATCACCGTCGGCGTCAGCGCGCGCTCGCTCAGATCATCCAGCGCATCGGCCAAGCGATAGCCGTCATGCACCGTCATCTTGTGGACCTCCACGTGGGTGATGAGGTCCGGTGTCGCGGCAACCGCCTCGTTACTGTCATCTTCACAATAGGTTTCGACGATCTGCGCCATGTATCCCTGACCCTTGTGCGCGTTGTAGCTCGCGTCCGGGTCGGCCGGATTGCCGACGGTATCGCACGGCACATCCTTTGGATCTCGAATCGCGGCGCGCTTTGCGTCACGATCGCCACACTCATCATCAACGATCTCGAACTGATCGCGCAGAACCCTCTCCAGGATCGCAAAACTGGAAAGCTTTGCCGCCGCCGTGTCACGGAATTGCAGCACCAGGGCTAGGAGATCCTGACCCGCTTCGCCGAGGCGCCGTTTTGAAACACTCGGCGCCGTATTCGCGAACGCGCCATTGCCCTCGCGATCGACATAGCGGCGGATCACCTCCTTGCTGATCTGCTCGTGCAGACCGGGATGATATCGCTCAAGCTCACGGGCAAACTTCGAGATGCTCTCAACAACGATACCAAGTCGTGTCAGCGCCCGCATCGCCGAACGAAGGGCCGTCGAATCCATGCGTTGGTGGCTGGTATCGACAGAGAATCCCTGCACCATCCGATCCGTCAAACACCGGAACAGCAATTCATCGAGACCTTGTTCGATAAACAGACGGCGATAGTTGCGCAGGGTTTTCTCACAGAAATAGCTGTCCGCTTCGCTGCGCACGTCCAAGGCATAGTGCCACGCCATATTGAAGGCCAGGGCCTCGACGGTCTCTGCATCGCTCAGATCGTGCAGCTGCTGCAAAAGCAAGACCCCGATGACAACGTGTAGATCCTTCGATGGTCGGCCCATGCGTTCATCAAGGTGACGGCAAAGATCGTCAACCGGAAGTTCGACAAGCAGATGGTTCCGAAAAACCCCGGCCCAGGATTGCTCCATCAGGCGCCGACGTTTGTCCCCGAAATAGGACCAGCGATCAAACAATTCTCCGGTCCGTCGGTCGCGTAAAGTAAACATGCACAATTATAACCCAGCCGACTCTCATGAGGAATCGACTTTTTACCGCCCCGTCAAAAGTTGGTGACGCGATGAATTGAAGGCGGCGTATCCTGGCGATGCCGAGTCGCCGATTCCCATAAGGAAAGGATGCGCCATGAGTGAGGATAGAGTTGTTGAGCTTCGCCATCCAGGGTCATTTTCGGAGGATCCCTTGACGGCGGTGTTGCGCTCGGGAGCGCAGCGTCTCTTGGCGCAAGCCGTTGAGATGGAGGTCACGGCCTTCATCGCGGCGCACGGCGATCTGGAGGACGATGCGGGCCGGCGCCGTGTCGTTCGCCACGGTCATCATCGCGAGCGCCAGGTTCAAACCGGCATCGGGCCGGTCGCGGTGCGCTGCCCCAGGGTGCGCGACCGCGGGGGTTCAGGAGAGGCCGGCAAGATCCGTTTCACCTCGGCGATCCTGCCGCCCTACCTCAGGCGGGCCAAGTCGATCGAGGAGCTCTTGCCCTGGCTCTACCTGAAGGGCATCTCGACGGGCGACTTCACCGAGGCCCTGGCCGCTCTTCTGGGGCCGGACGCGCCAGGGCTCTCGGCCTCGACGATCACGCGCTTGAAGGATGTCTGGCAAGCCGAGCTGGCGCGCTGGGAAAAGCGCGACCTCTCGGCCCGGCGCTATCTCTATTTCTGGGCCGACGGGATCTATTTCCAGCCCCGGATGGAGCACGACAAACAATGCATCCTGGTCATCATCGGCGCCGACCAGTGGGGCCGCAAGGAACTGCTGGCAATCGCCGACGGCTATCGCGAGAGCGCCCAGTCGTGGCGCGAGCTGCTGCTCGATCTCAAGCGGCGCGGCCTCGAGGTGGCGCCCGAGCTGGCCGTCGGAGACGGGGCGCTCGGCTTCTGGAAGGCCTTGCGCGAGAGCCACGGCACGACGCGCGAACAGCGCTGCTGGCTGCACAAGACCGGCAACGTTCTGAACAAGTTGCCCAAGTCCCTCCAAGCCAAGGCCAAGGGGCACCTGCAGGACATCTGGTTGGCCGAGACCAAGGATCGGGCCGAGAAGGCGTTCGACTTCTTCTTGGAAGCCTACGGCGCCAAGTACGACAAGGCCACGGCCTGCCTGGCCAAGGACCGCGCGGTGCTGCTCACCTTCTACGACTTCCCGGCCGAGCACTGGAAGCACCTGCGCACGACCAATCCCATAGAAAGCACCTTCGCAACCGTGCGCCTGAGGACCATCAAGACCAAGGGCTGCCTCAGCCGGACCACGGCGCTCACCATGGTCTTCAAGTTGTGCCAGTCGGCAGCCAGGAAATGGCGGCGTCTCGACGGATCTCACCGCCTCGCCGAGATCGTCGAGGGCGTCAAATTCAAGGACGGAGAAAAGCTGATCGAACGCGCCGCCTGAAAACCACCGTCACCAACTTTTGACGGGGCGGTAAAAAGTCGATTCCTCATGAGAGTCGGCTGGGTTATAATTGTGCATGTTTACTTTACGCGACCGACGGACCGGAGAATTGTTTGATCGCTGGTCCTATTTCGGGGACAAACGTCGGCGCCTGATGGAGCAATCCTGGGCCGGGGTTTTTCGGAACCATCTGCTTGTCGAACTTCCGGTTGACGATCTTTGCCGTCACCTTGATGAACGCATGGGCCGACCATCGAAGGATCTACACGTTGTCATCGGGGTCTTGCTTTTGCAGCAGCTGCACGATCTGAGCGATGCAGAGACCGTCGAGGCCCTGGCCTTCAATATGGCGTGGCACTATGCCTTGGACGTGCGCAGCGAAGCGGACAGCTATTTCTGTGAGAAAACCCTGCGCAACTATCGCCGTCTGTTTATCGAACAAGGTCTCGATGAATTGCTGTTCCGGTGTTTGACGGATCGGATGGTGCAGGGATTCTCTGTCGATACCAGCCACCAACGCATGGATTCGACGGCCCTTCGTTCGGCGATGCGGGCGCTGACACGACTTGGTATCGTTGTTGAGAGCATCTCGAAGTTTGCCCGTGAGCTTGAGCGATATCATCCCGGTCTGCACGAGCAGATCAGCAAGGAGGTGATCCGCCGCTATGTCGATCGCGAGGGCAATGGCGCGTTCGCGAATACGGCGCCGAGTGTTTCAAAACGGCGCCTCGGCGAAGCGGGTCAGGATCTCCTAGCCCTGGTGCTGCAATTCCGTGACACGGCGGCGGCAAAGCTTTCCAGTTTTGCGATCCTGGAGAGGGTTCTGCGCGATCAGTTCGAGATCGTTGATGATGAGTGTGGCGATCGTGACGCAAAGCGCGCCGCGATTCGAGATCCAAAGGATGTGCCGTGCGATACCGTCGGCAATCCGGCCGACCCGGACGCGAGCTACAACGCGCACAAGGGTCAGGGATACATGGCGCAGATCGTCGAAACCTATTGTGAAGATGACAGTAACGAGGCGGTTGCCGCGACACCGGACCTCATCACCCACGTGGAGGTCCACAAGATGACGGTGCATGACGGCTATCGCTTGGCCGATGCGCTGGATGATCTGAGCGAGCGCGCGCTGACGCCGACGGTGATGCTGGGTGATTCACATTACGGTTCCAGTGACAACATGGCTCTGACGCGCGAACAGAACATCAATCTCGTGGCGCCCGCGCGACCGCCGAAAGGCGCCGTCTCGGGACGGTTGACGTTGGAGGATTTCACTCTCAACGAAGAAGGCTTGGTCTTGCGCTGTCCCAATAACGTCGAACCGGTTTCAGCCTCGCTCGCCAAAGCCAAGCTGCAGGCCCGTTTCGACCTCTCCATCTGCCAAAAATGTCCCGATATACTGCGATGTCCCGTGCAGGCGGCCAAGCGTGGCGGCCAATTTTCCCGCTTTCAATATACCCCGGCCAGGGCTGCCAACCAAAAGCGCCGGCTTTATGAACAAAGCGATGCCTTCCGCGACGTCTACAGATGGCGGGCCGGCATAGAAGCGACCATGTCGCGATTAAAGTACCAGATGAACCTGGCTCACCTACGCATTCGCGGCATGCCGGCCATGCGCTACGTGGTCAATCTGCGTGCCCTCGGCCTCAATATCCGACGCAGCGCGGCAATCGCACCATAAAAAACGAAGCCAAGGAGAAGCCAAGGATAGGTGATATCAGGCTTTATCCACCAGCAACGCGGAGACAGGCAAATATTCTTCACCGAACCGCAAAGACCTGTACAAGCACGCCATCGGCCAACAACTTTTTACCGCCCCGTCAACTTTCGGGTATAGCTCTCAGCCGTGAGCGCCGGTCTCTGACTGCCGAACGGGTTAAGAATGTCAACCGCATAAAGGGGCTTCTGTTCGCACAGGGCATCACGGAATACGAGCCTGTTCGGCGCGATCGGCGCCAAAAGCTGGAGGCACTCAGAACTGGCGATGGACGACCTCTCCCGATCTGCCTGAAGCAACGGCTCAGCCGCGAACTTGACCGGCTGGAGCTCCTTCTCGAACAGGTAAGGACGGTAGAGACGCAGCGCGATGCGCTTCTGGCGTCACAGGCCGAGGATCCGCAATCCCCGGCGGCGGTTCTGCGCACTTTGAGGGGCATCGGTCCCGAGTTCACCATGGTCCTTTGGTCTGAAGGGCTCTTCCGACACTTCGCCAACCGAAGGCAGCTTGCCTCTTACGCCGGTCTGGCTCCGACGCCTTGGCAGAGCGGCGCCGTCGCTCGGGAGCAAGGCGTCTCGAAAGCCGGAAACGCTCGGCTTCGTACGACGATGATCCAGCTCAGTTGGCTATGGCTAAGACATCAGCCGACATCTGCTTTGACCTTGTGGTTTCATGAGCGAACCAAAGCCGCCGGCGGTCGCAACAGACGCGTCATGATCGTCGCCCTGGCGCGTAAGCTGCTCGTCGGACTGTGGACGTTTGTGACCACGGGTGTCGTTCCGGAGGGTGCGATCATGAGCGCTGCCTAGCAGTTTGCTATATCCCCGATCCTGTTCTGCGGGGCCTGATCAGCCTCGCCGGATCCAGGTGGACGGACCGGACAACCATTGGGCTGAAATAGCCGTGTTGAAGAGTGGTCCCGTCTTCCTGAGCCTCCGCCGCCGAAAGCGGGATGTTGGTGCAGCCGGTGCGACCGGCGACCGGATGTGAGTTTGACCGGCTCGGCGAAGGCCGTGTCGTCGAAAGGGGCTCGGACTTGGATCATATAACCGCGGAGAAAGGCCATGTGCAAAGCGAATTGATCCTTCCCTTGACTAACCATTTCCCATGTGAGTGATTGTGGATCGAGGCATGGACGGAGGCGAATTTCTGCAGGGTCTTTACGTTTCTGAATTTGGCCATTGCCCCTTCCCGTCGTCGGAACGGCTGGTGCGAGTTTTCGGCTCTATTGTTGAGCCAACGCCTGGTCTCTTGGTGAACCTCGTTGCCGATCACCTTCATCGCCGCCCGGTATGACCCCAGCCGGTCAGTGACGATGGACCGCGGTTCACCGTAGCGCTTCATAGTGCGCTTCAGAAACTTCAATGCAGCCCTGCGATCCCGCCTTTTCGTGGCAAAAACCTCGAGCACTTCACCTTCGTGATCAACCGCCCGCCAGAGATAATGCGTCTTGCCATTGATCCTCACGAAAACCTCGTCCAGGTGCCAGCGCCAGCGAGAATACGACCCGTTCTGGACACGCCGCTTGCGGATCTCGGCAGTAAACAGCGGGCCGAAGCGGTTCCACCAGAACCGGACCGTCTCATGGCAAACATCAATGCCACGCTCGGACAGAAGATCCCCGACTTGCCGCAGCGATAGTGGAAACCGAACATACATCACCACAGCGAGCCGGATGATCTCGGGTGAATTGTTGAAATAGCGGAAGGAATTATTCATCCGTCGAGGCTACGGAACTCACCTTCCCGGCTCAAGCCGATTTACTCTGACACCGCCCTCAACAAGGCGGGTGTCGCGCGGATGCGGGCCTTGATGTCATGGCCGGGGATGGAGGCGGCCGAACAGTTCCGGACCGGGAAGTCGTACTACGAGCAACAGGTTGGGGAGCTGCATCTGCTGCGGTCGGTGACGAATATGGCGGGGCTGATCGAGTCGGCCGGGATCTGGTTGAAGCTGACGCCGCTGGGACGCGCAATGCTGGCGCCCGGAAGAGGCGGAGCGCTGCAGGCGCTTCTGTTCCGTCAGGCATTCTGGCACAGGGATCTTTCGAAGTTCGTGAGCGGCCGGTGTCAATCCCAACCGAAAACTGCTCACTTTTGCCAATCGAAAATTGCTCACTTCGGGCTTGGATTCGTGCCCCCAGACGCGGTGTTGGGGGTGTCGGACTTGATGTAGCTGTGGGTTACCGGGTTGGCGCAGCGACCGCCACGAGTCTGGCGGCGACAACCCGGCAACCCACAGCGGGCGGCCGCCACCGTTGCTGCTTCCGTTTTGGCCGGCGGTCACGACGCACCCCTCTTGCGGCGCCGATCCGAGCCGGCCTGCAGAAGGTTCTGATGGTCCCGCATCCGGTAGCTGTTGCCCCGAATGTTGACGATGTGGCAGTGGTGCACCAGACGGTCGATGAGAGCGGCCGCCATCACCTCGTCGCCGAGCACGCCGCCCCAGTCCTCGAAGCCCTTGTTCGACGTCAGCACCGTCGACGCCCGCTCGTGCCGGGCGTTGATGAGCTGGAAGAAGAGCACGGCGCCGTCTTGGTTGACCGGCAGGTAGCCGATCTCGTCGACCACGAGCAGGGCCGGATGCGTCAGCACGCGGAGCCGGCGCGACAGGTTGCCGGCGGCCTTGGCCTCGGTCAGCGATTCGATCAATCCCGCGAGCGTGCCGTAGTAGACGCGCCGGCCGGATTGCGCCGCGGCGATCGCCAAGCTTATGGCCAAGTGAGTCTTCCCGACCCCGGGCGGGCCGAGATAGATCACGTTCTCCCCTCGGTCCAGGAAGCCGAGCTCGTGCAGGCTCTCGATCTGCTCGCGCTTGATGCTGGGCTGAAAGGCGAAGTCGAACTGGTCCAGCGTCTTCACCGCCGGCAGCCGCGAGGCGCGCATGGCGGTCTGGAGGCGACGGTTGTTGCGCAGCAGGATCTGGGCGTTGAGCAACTGCTCGATGGCCTCGGCCGCCGAGAGCGTGCCGCTGTCGGCCTCCGAGAGGATGCCGTCGACGGCTTCCAGCGCGCCGGGCATCTTGAGGTCCGCCAGCATCTCCCGCAGCCGGTCGCGCCGGGCCGGCGCCGGGGCCTTCATTGCAGTGCCTCCGCATAGACCGTGAGCGGTCGCCGCTCGACCTCCACGGTTGCCGGAAGGCGCCGCGGCCTCGGTTCTGGAGCCTGGCTGAGCCCGAGGCGCCGATAGGGGCAGTTGGCCAGGGGGAGAAGCGCCGACCGCTCGTCGCGCTCGAAGCGGTCGACGGGGCGCTCCCCCGTCGTGGCGTGCCGGCGCAGGTTGGCCGTGCCCTCCAGCCAGCGCGAGGCCTGCTCGTTGAGGTCGTCGTCGTTCGCGAAGGTGCGCCCGTAGAAGAAGCTCTCGCGGATGTAGCGGATCGGGCGCTCCACCTTGCCCTTGGTCTGGGCCCGATAGGGTCGGCACGAGCGCGGCATGAACCCCCAGTGGGCGGCGAAGCGAAGGAACTCCGCGTTCAGCACCAGGCCGCCGCCGGCGGCGCGATCGTCGGACAGCACGACGGCGCGCATCTGGTCGAACAGCAGCTCCTCAGGAACCCCGCCGAAGCGATTGAAGGCGCTCTCTAGCGCTTCCGTCAGCACCGACATGGTCTGCCGCGGATAGAAGCGCAGCCACAGCAACCGGGAGTAGCCCAGGACGATCACCAGCGCATGGCGCCGGCCCCAGGGAAGCGTGAACGTCCCGAAATCAACCTGGCCCTGGCGGCCTGCCGGCGTCTCGAACCGTACCGCGGCCTCGACCGGCTCGCGCGGCCGCACCGTGTTCACGTAATGCCGCACGCGTTCATAGCCGCCCGGGTAGCCCGCGGCGCGGACCTCATCGAACAGACGCTTCGCCGAGAGCTTCGGGAACGCCTCAAGGCGCGCGTCGATGATCCCCTTGTAAGGGTCCAGCTTGTGCGCCACTGGCGGACGCGGCGCATACCCTCTCGCACCGGCCGACAGATCCCGGTCCAGTTGGCCCGTCTCGATCCAATAATGGATCGTTCGACGGTTCACCCCGAACCGCCGCGACAGCTCCGCCTTCGAGACGCCCTGCTCCAAGTAGTGCTTCAACAACATCCTGATCTCCCATCCGTACATCTGCACACCTTTCCCGCTCTGTTGGCAAAGCCAACATCGCGACCCGGTGCGCCGTCATCGACAAGCCAAAAAGTGAGCAATTTTGGGTTGGCACAAATGGGAGATTTACAGTTGGGACTAACAGCCGGCCCCGGAACCTGCCGGGCTGGTGGCCGCAGGGCGATATCGGCGTGGTTCTCTGGTCAATTTCCGCGGTGGCGGCGGATTGCCAGAATGCGGCCACCCTGACGGCGTTATGCACGGTCCCGGACGATACGATGCCGACGGCGGCGCACTGGGATCCGGCGGCCACGATGTTCGCGAGGCACATCCTCGATCCGCTCCGCTGGTTCGGGCTGGTGGAATATCGGGGGCCGGAGGTTTCGTTCGATGTCCGGTGGCGCAAGACCGCCCTCTTCGACCGGTTCCTGTCGTTCGATATCCGGTTCGCGGACGGTCGCACGAAGGGGCACTAGCAAGACATGACGAAGTGGCGCCGTCGAGCGGCGAGCGCAATCTTGGCCGTGGGGTGTATGGCGGTCTGGGCGGCTGAACCCTCCGCCGCCGACTGGTACCTGCGGGCCGGAATCGGTCTCGACCGTGCGGGGAAGACCGTCTTTACGGATCGGGACTGTTAGAGCGCCTCGCCGGCGGCGCTCTATGGCTGCGGGACGGGCGGCGACGGCGCTCCCTATCGTTCGGTCGGGCATTTCGGGACGATGATTCCCCTTGAGCTGGGACTCGGCTTTGCAGTTGCGCCCGCAGCCCGACTTGAGGTTCTGGTCGAATACCGGCCGCGTTTCGCCTTCAGGGGCCGCGCCAACTTCCTGTCGCCGGAGAGCCGGCAATTCGTAGCTGCCGATCTGTCATCGTTCGCCGGCATGGTTGCCGCCTACATCGACCTGCCGGGTTCGGGCGTACCGAAGATCGGCCCGTTCGGGCCGTTTGTCGGGGCCGGCCTCGGCGTCGCGCGCACGCGGATCGGGCAGACCCGCATGACGTTTCCGGCGACGACGACGATCGTTCCGGGCGCAAGCCGGACAGATCTTGGATGGATGGTGACAGCAGGGGTGGCGGCGGCGCTGGGTGAGCGTGTGACGCTCGATCTGGCCTGGCGCTATACCGACCTCGGCGCTGTCCATACTGGGCGTGGCGCGGGCCGGGTAATACGGCGGGACCGGCCGCGACGGTCGAAATAAAACTGCACAGACGACATCCGATCTGGGAGTGCCGTAAGTGACCATGGACAACTCTGTGAGTTCCAACCGAATCAACCTACAGGAGAGAGTGCTGCTGGTGATGAGAGACGAGGGACGGAAACCCCGGACGCATCTGGGCACGGGTTTCCGCGCGGGCCGGCCCGGGCTTGCGGTCACGGCCAGACACTTAGTCAAAAACGAAGATATGAGCAGGCTGCTGGTGATGGACTGGATGTATGCTTCGCCGGTCGGTGTTTCAAGAATCCATCATCCTGCGCACGAGGCGGATAAAAAGCCGCCAGATCTTGCAGTGCTGGAGTTGGACGGGACTCACGACGAGCTGGAATTTTTCCAAATGGGTGGAAGGCGCGTGGAACTTGGCGCTCCGGTCGCCAGCTACGGCTATCCGCAGCATACGACCAGGGAGGGAGTCACACCGCGGATGATGTTCGGCCACGTCCAGCGACACTACCACTTCGGGCAGTTCGACCACCACGACGAACCTTGGTCCTATCCGGCAATCGAGGTCGGGTTTCCCGCGTTTCCGGGACAAAGCGGATCGCCCGTCATGCTGGATTCCCGCATCAACCTTGTTGTGGGCGTCGTGACAACCTCCTTGGACTATGGGTCGGTGACGGGAGAAGCGGCACCGACGTCCGCCTCTTGGGCCGTAGTGATGGAAACGCTTCATCATGCACGCTGGATCGCCAGCCTGTAGGCGCGGATCACCGACAGCATTGCGGGCGATATTGACAAGGTTCGGGTGGAGCATGCGGATTGGTGAATTCGCCCGTCGACCTGACCGGGTGGGGCAAGACCGGGTTGCCGCTCTGGCCGAAAGAGGACGCGTGGACGTGGTCACGCGCATCGGGGTGGTGAAGTTCATCCAGGCAAGATTGATGATGCGGGACGAGGGAGAGGCGTGAACCACATGAACTCTTCGCACCATGCGACAACCCGCAACAGCGAGTGGGAGCGAATTGGGTGGGCCTGTGGGCAGGCTCACCGGCGAATTCGTAGCGGTCGCCCGCCACACCGCGCCAGGTCATAGGCTAGTGAATAGTGGACGCTGGCCAACGCAGGTTGTTCCTTCGTCTCGAAATGCCGGTTTCTGGCGTGCTCCTCAACGATTTCGGTAGACGACCTTAATCCGTTGGAATCATTGACACCCCGGTGCCGGGGCGTATCTTTAGGTATTGTCAACCCGCGCGCACGGACAGCCACGGTCATGAAGACGTTTGCCAAGAACGAGCCGAGTGAACCCATGGCGCTGGAAGAAGCGGTTTGGCTCGATCCTGCGCGCATGAGCGGAGTCCCCTGCTTCCGCGGAACCCGTCTGCCCGTGCAGCAGCTCTTCGATTGGCTCGAGGACGGCGTTCCGCTGAACGATTTCATCCGGGACTTTCGGATCGATCCCAGGGCGGCAGCCGCCGTCCTGCGCGCGGGAGCAGCCGCCGTCTGCGCCGCCGCCGCTCGCGATCCCGGCTGCACCGCACGCTCCTGACGCCCCGGCGTGAAGGTTCTCCTTGACGTCGCCGTGTCGCCGCGCCTGCGCCGCCCGCTCCAGGAACAACTTGAAGGCGTCGTGGTCGAGACAGCGGAGTTCCACGACTGGAATGCCCTGCGTGACGACCAACTGCTGGCAGAGGCGGGGCGCCACGGATTCACGACACTCGTCACGACTGACAAGCGCATGGCGAGCGAGCAACGCCATCCCTCCATTGCCATCGTCGCGGTTGACGACAATCGCGTTCCTCGGCTGATTTTCGCAGTGTCCGCCATCGCGGAAGCGATCCAGTCAACCCTTCCCGGCGAGGACTGCGTCGTCCCCATCATGCCAAAGCGCCGATGATCTCGCTTTCTGCGGTCCAGGATCCGGATGCGCTCCACGCTCGGCTTCGTGTTCGGTCACGCGAACCAGTGTCGTCCGTCCGCTCGTGCGCATGTCCCCCCTCCATTGGACCGTGGTTCGCGGTCTGGGCCGCGGCGCGAGCCGCTCCGACCCGACCGCCCCCACTCCGCCAAGCTCCCGGACGCATGGTGCCAAGTGACCGACTGACGCTCTCATGTTTGTCAAGCCCTCGATGGGGCGGTGAGGACGCGGTAGATCTCGCGGGCCACGTAGCGCTTCAGGCAGCGCATGATCTCGCGTTTGGACAGCCCCTCCAGGGTCCTGCGAGCGACATAGGCTCGGGTCCGCTCGTCGGTTCGCATTCGGCACACGACGACCATGTGCAGGGCGGAGTTGGCTTGGCGGTTGCCGCCACGGTTGAGACGGTGGCGCTGCGTCTTCCCACTCGATGCGGGGATCGGGCAGACGCCGCACATCATGGCGAAGCTCGCCTCGGAGCGGAGCCGATCCGGGTTATCCCCAACGGCGACCATGACTGCGCCTGCGTTCTCGGTGCCCACGCCTTCGAGCTCAAGCAGACTGGGGGCGAGCTCCTCGACCAAGGGAACGATGAAGCGGTCGAGCTCGGCGATCTCGTCATTGAGATCGAGGATTCTGCGGGCGAGGGACTTCAGGGAGAGCTTGGTCGCGACCACCGGGTCTCGATAGCCGACCGCGTCCGGCCTCCAGGCCGCACAGGTACGCAGGCGTCGCATGCGGGTGAGGTTGCGGACTTGGTCACGCACTTCCTCCGGCGCGGCGACGATGGTGTTGTAGAGTTGCTGCAGGGCCGCGCGGCGGCACTTGATTGCCGTCTTTCGCGTCGTTCGCAGCACCCGCAGGGCTTCCACGCTGCCGGAACGGTCTTTGGCCACCTGGACCCGGCGTCTTGTGCGCGCCGCCTCGGCCGCGGAAATCGCATCCAGGGCATCGTCCTTGCCCTTGGCTCTTCGGCTGGCTGGGTCCGGCCCGGTCACCTCGAGCACGGGGATACCCGAGAGTGCCAGGTGCCGGGTGATGCCGGCTCCGTAGGTACCGGTGGATTCCACTCCTACACGAAGCAGCTCGCCATGAGAGCGGAACCAGCGAAGCATCGCCCGGTAGCCGGCTCGGGTGGTGGAGAACGATTCGGTACCAAGCACCGTTCCGTCGTGGCTCACAATGGCGGCGGTGTGCAGGTCCTGGTGGGTGTCGACGCCACCGATGATCTGGATGTTGTCGGCTGTTGTCGTCGCCATGTCCGCCCCCTGGTCTATGATGGGTGGAGGGGTTGGCTCCGAACTCAGCCGATGTCGGACACGACAGTGACGGGGCGCCCAAGGCCGGGCTCTCATCAGGTCACGATGTCGGTCGAGGTCGGAACCTCAACCGGTTGCCCCCGGGTGGCCGACATGTCCGGGGAATGACATCTCGGTCGATCTGAGTGTGGGTCAAGCCACCCAAGGACGGCCGGCCCTATCAGTCTAGATGCGTCTATCGCTGTGCGGGTCAGGTCACTCCGAGGGAACCGGCCCGCAGATACTCACTATCCGAATGGTGGATGCAGCCCGCCGGGGGCCGCCGCGATCGAATGGCCGCTTTGAGCGCCGCTATGGTGAGACGCGCATCGATCGATCGGCTGATCGCATAGCCCACGACCCGGCGCGACCAGGGATCGAGGATGACCGCGACATAGACGAAGCCGACAGCGATCGCGACGTAGGTGATGTCGGCGACCCAGAGCCGGTTCGGCCCGTCAGCCGTGACGTCCTTGGCAAGGTTGGGGAAGATCGGCCCGTCATGATCGCTGTCAGTGGTGGCGACGAAGCGCTTGCGGCGCCTGGGCTGCAGGTCGTGTTCGCGCATCAGACGGCGGACCTTCTTGCTGTTGACGATGATGCCTTGGTGGCGCAGCGCGGCACCGACACGGCGATAGCCGTAGGCTTCGAACTCCTCACAGATCGCCTCGATGCGGGCGACGATCTCGGCCTCGTCGGCCGTGGCCACCGGCGCGTCGTAATAGGTCGAGCGTGGCAGGCCCATCAGTCGGCATCCTTGGGCGATGGAGAGACCATCGGGCCGGCAATCACGGATGTAGTCGCGCTTCTCGGCCGGGGTGCGCTTTTCAGAGCCCCTTTTAGAAACTCGATCTCCAGCGCCGGCCGGCCGACCAGGCGCTCGAGGGCAGCGATTTTCGCCTCGTATTCCTGCAGGAGATCGGCAGCCTCGGCATCTTCGTCGTAGGTGCCGGCTTCCAGCTTCGCCACCCAGACACGGATCAAGTTACGCGAGACGTCGTGGCGCCGGGAGAGCCCGTGAAGGCTCTCCCCGGCGAGAAACTCCTGCGCCACCTGCCGCTTGAATTCGATACTGTATGTGCGGTGCTTTGCCATGGCTTTCATCCTCTGAAAGCCCGGCGTCCCCGGTCAACTCCTTATACATCATCTGTCCGGGTCCAGGGGCGCACTCCATTTGTCGATCGAGAATTTCTCACTTTGAGCGTGCGGTCGTACCCCCAGACGCAGTGTTTGGGGGGACGGACTTGGTCGAGCTGTAGGTAACCGGGTTGGCGCAGCGACCGCCAAGAGTCTGGCGGCGACAACCCGGTTATCCACAGCGGGCGGGTGTCACCGCTCCTGTCTCCGTTTGAGTCGGCGATCACTCGGCGGCTCTTTTCCTGCGTCGATCCGAGCCGGACTGCAGCAGGTTCTGATGATCCTTCATCCGGTAGCTGTTGCCCCGGATGTTGACGATATGGCAGTGGTGCACAAGGCGGTCGATGAGAGCCGCCGCCATCACCTCGTCGCCCAGCACGCCGCCCCAGTCCTCGAAACCCTTGTTCGACGTCAGCACAGTCGACGCCTTCTCGTGCCGGGCGTTGATGATCTGGAAGAAGAGCACGGCGCCGTCCTGGTTGACCGGCAGGTAGCCGATCTCGTCGATCACCAGCAGAGCCGGATGGGTGAGCACGCGCAGCCGCCGGGTCAGATTGCCGGCGGCCTTGGCTTCGGTGAGGGACTCGATCAGCCCCGCGAGCGTGCCGTAATAGACGCGCCGGCCGGCCTCGGCCGCCGCGATCGCGAGGCTGATCGCCAAGTGCGTTTTCCCTACGCCGGGCGGGCCGAGCAAGATCACGTTCTCGCCGCGGTCCAGGAAGCCGAGCTCGTGCAAGCTCTCGATCTGCTCGCGCTTGATGCTGGGCTGGAAGGCGAAGTCGAACTGATCGAGCGTCTTCACAGCCGGCAGCCGCGAGGAGCGCATGGCGGTCTGGAGACGACGGTTGTTGCGCAGCACGATCTGGGCGTTCAGCAACTGCTTGATGGCCACGGCCGCCGAGATTGTGCCGCCGTCGGCGTCCGAGAGGATACCGTCGACGGCATCCAGCGCGCCCGGCATCTTGAGGTCCGCCAGCATTGCCCGCAGCCGGTCGCGCCGGGCCGGCGCCGGAGCGTTCATTGCAGCGCCTCCGCATAGACACTAAGCGGTCGCCGCTCGACCTTCACGGTTGCCAGCAGTCGCCGCGGCGCGGGCTCCGGCACATGCCGGACGCCGAGACGTCGATAGGGATGGTTCGCCAAGGGGAGAAGCACCGCCCGCTCGTCGCGCTCGAAGCGGTCGACAGGACGCTCCCCGGTCGTGGCATGCCGGCGGACGTTGGCTGTGTCCTCCAGCCAGCGCGCGGCCTGCTCGTTGAGATTGTTGTCATTCGCAAACGAGCGGCCGTAGAAGAAGCTCTCGCGGATGTAGCGGATCGGGCGCTCCACTTTGCCCTTGGTCTGGGCCCGATAGGGTCGGCACGAGCGCGGCATGAACCCCCAGTGCGCGGCGAACCGCAGGAACTCCTCGTTCAGCACCAGGCCGCCGCCGGCCCCGCGGTCGTCGGACAGCACCACGGCGCGTATGTGGACGCCCCCTGCAGTGCAAGCAGGAATTTGAACAACTCGTGACATGCGGTCAGGTACTGTCGTATGTCCGGCCTCTCAAGTGCGGCATGCATGCGCCGCGGGCCCTTATGGTGTTCGTGGATCGGATCCAAATCGCTTCAGCGGTATGCTTGACAGCCCTGCGCGCCGTGCTGGTTTTTCCGACCCCGTCTCTCTGACCTTTTGCCCCTATGTTGTCTTTCGTCCCAACCGCACCAACCGGGGTCATCCGCGCCTCACGCCCTCAAGAGCGTGTCCGCGAAGCCCGGTGTTCCAATTCCAAACAGACCCTTCCTCTTCCAGGCAGTTATTCCACAACATTGGCGCCGGGCGCCCGGTAGATATCCTTCCTGACCGACAGCGCCCAGATGATGCGCGCCATCTTGTTCGCCAGTGCGACGGCGACCAGCTTCGGCGGCTTTTCCGCGATCATCCTCCGCAGCCAGGGATCATCCAGCTCCTCGCGCTTGCGCATATGCCGGAGCACCGACGTTGCGCCCAGGACGAGCAACTGGCGGAGATCGCGCTGCCCCATCTTGGTGATCCGGCCGAGCCGCTGCTTGCCGGCCGTCGAGTGCTGCCGCGGTGTCAGCCCGATCCAGGCCGTAAAGTCGCGCCCGCAGCCGAAGCTCTCCATCGGCGGCGCAAAGGCATGCAGCGCCATCGCACAGATCGGGCCGATGCCGGGGGTCGTCATCAGCCGCTTCATGTCCGCGCGCCCCCGGGTCCGGGAACGGATCTCCTTCTCAAGGCCGGCGATCTGCTCACTGAGAGCGGCAACCTGCTCGAACAGCAGTTTGGCCATCGACACGACCTGTTCGGGAAGCGACCCTTACACTTCTGCCAACTCAAGCCGCATCACCGCGACGCCCGCCACACCCTGGGCCGCGATCACGCCGAATTCCGCAAGCTGGCCCCGAAGTGAATTGATCGTCTGCGTGCGTTGGCGGACAAGCAGTGCGCGGGTGCGGAACAGCATTGCATCCGCCTGCGCTTCTTCCGACTTCACTGCCACGAACCGCATGGTGGGGTGCTGTGCCGCCTCGACGATCGCGGCCGCGTCGTTACTGTCATTCTTCTGCCGTTTCAGGAATGGCTTGACATAGATCGGCGGGATCAGCTTGCACGTGTGGCCAAGAGCGATGATCTGTCGACCCCAGTAATGCGCGCCGCCGCAGGCCTCCATCACAACCAGGCACGGCGGCGCTTCGGAGAGGAATACGAGGAACTTTTCTCGCGAAAGCTTTTTGCCGAACACCGGCTTGCCTTCCGCCGTTGCCCCATGGAGTTGGAAACTCCTCTTTGATATATCGATGCCAATGATGGTAATCCGGTCCACGGACGCCTCCTTCGTTGATCGAACGCACCCCACGTGCGTTCCTTCCTGGTGCTTATGACGCCGTCAGATGGGGGCGTCCACTCCATCGCATCTGGTCGAACAGCAGCTCCTCCGGAACCCCGCTGAACCGGTCGAAGGCGCTCTCCAGACCTTCCATCAGGACCGGCATGGTCTGCCGAGTATAGAAGTGCAGCCACAGCAGCCGGGAGTAGCCGAGGACGATCACCAGGGCATGGCGCCGGCCCCAGGGCAGCGTGAACGTACCGAAGTCCACCTGGCCCTGATGCCCCGCCGGCGTCTCGAACCGGACCAGCGATACAACCGGTTCGCGCGGTCGCGTCGCCCGCACGTAGTCGTTCACGCGAGAGTAGCAGCCCGGGTAGCCCGCAGCGCGGACCTCATCGAAAAGGCGCTTCGACGACAGCTTCGGGAACGCCTCAAGACGGGCGTCGATGATTGCCTGGTGAGGGGCCTTCCGGCGCCGCGACCTTCGCAGGACCCTGCGGAGATCGGCGTCTGCAACGGACAGCGACTTCGACAACGTCTTCCCGACCGCTCGAAGCCCGGCAAGCTCGGACTCGAGTGCCTTCCTGATCGCGCGAAGTTTGGCAGGCTGAACCTCCAGCGCCGCTTTCCGGGTCTCCAATTTCCGCACGGTCCTGTGCAGCCGGGCATTCTCCTTGCGCAGCGTGTTGAACGTCGTCTTCTGGCGCCGAGATCGCCTCAACGCCGCGCGCAGTTGAGCGGCCTCGTCGCACGGAAGCTTCAACAGCGTCGCCCCGGCCGCCCGGAGCTTGACGAGCCGGGCCTTCAACTTCTCCTTCCCGGCCTTGGACACCTCCAGGGCATGGCGCAGCCAGAAAACCTCGTCGGACAGCGACCGGGCACGGGCCTCGCTGTGGCCCAATATCCGGGGCTTACATACTTAACTTGACAGGCGGCAATCCCGCGCTCGCGTCAGTCGGTACGAACGTAACACAACGGCCCATGACCGGAAAAACCACGCTTCGGCGACCGCATTGCAACTAAGACGGGGGCCACGGCAGCCGGCGAACCTGCCCGTCAAGCTAAGTATGTAAGCCCCGGCTTTACGCCGTTGGCGCCATGTCGACGGGTTCATCCGTGTGTTGACTGGGGGTTGACACAATTATTGAACAACAAACGTGGAAATTCATATCTCTGTAACTAATTGTTCTTACGCATATATTTCATCGAAACTTAGATTTTAAAATATGTCGATCATATTGTTGGTGATGCCCGATCCGGGAAAGGCGAGGAGCCCCTTCGGCAGGAAGTTCAGCAGGACGTCGTTACGCCGGAACGGAGCGGCCTTGCCGTCTCGATCCCAGTTCGGCTTGCAGACGACCTGGTGAACGCCGTTCTTCTCGGCCCAGCTTGCCGCGATTTTCTCCGCACCGGGTCCACCGCCGTGTAGCAGGACCATATCGTCGTACTTGAGCTTGATGCTGTCCAGGGAGTGCCAGATGGCGGTGACGTCGTCAAAGTCCTTGCCGCCGGTGAAGGCGACCAGGGTGCCCTCGGGCAGATGTGCAGAGGTCTCACGGTCCTTGCGGGCGCGGAGGTAGTCGCGGGCGTCGATGGCGGCGGAAGTTAGTTTGCCGGTCTGGCTGCTGTGCGACCCGTTGCGCGGACGCCAGGTATCGCCGGTCTCGGTGCGGTATCCCTCTGCGGCGAGGTCGCGCATGGCCTCGAAGGCATCGCGGCGATTACCGAGGTTCTGGACCCGATCGGTGAGGCGTTCGAGTTCGCAGGACTTGATCTCGGAGCCGTCCTGCTCGCGCTGGAGGTCTTTCATTTCGGGCGCGATCTTGTCGATGCCGCGGTCGAGGCGCTGGACCTGGGCGTGCAGTGCATTGACGAAGCCCCAGAGGAGGCTCTCGCGTTCGTCGGAGAGCTGCGTGCCGTCCGGTGCGACCACACCGGCCAGGATGTGGATCGCTTCCTCGATTCCGGAAAGTGCTTCGTCCTCGTTCCAGATATCCCGGTTGTCGAACTCGTCGGGACCAGGGGTCGCGCCGAACAGGGCAGCCTGTTCGCAAGCCATTGCGGTCGGAGATGACGTTTCGGTTCTGATGAAGTTCTGCATGATTCTCTCCATTGCTATGTTGCTATCCTCCGGCGCTAGCCGCGTAGCGGCGTGGCATTGCGCGCTATCGCCGTAACGGAGCGTAAGCGGAGTGGAGGACCCCGAAGGGGTTGGCGCAGTGAGAACGTGTGGGACAATGAGCCATCATGACGGGCTAATTATTCTCCCACTCCCACGCCTCTCTTCCACCGTTTCCCCGGACTCGGTGCTTGCAATAAGGGGCGCGATTCGAGCCGCGAGGGTTTCTTCTCCGAAGGCAATGAGATCGTCATTAAAATCGGAGTGTTCGGGAACGATCACGATTGAGGGAATGCTGCGTTCCACGCAACGGCGCTGAAGACGGTTTGCGGCGTCCCCGCCTTCCATGTCTTTATCGCGGGCGATGACCAACAGGGCGAGGTCTTAGGGCGGTTGGAAGGCGCCCAGGCTTCCTGCCGATAGAGCCGCTGCGGCATGAATGCCGGGAACGGCGGTGACCAGCGATAGAACGGTTTCGATGCCCTCGCCGGCAAGTAGGATCGCGCCGGAGGCGGACCCGCCGAAGCGCACGGCCCGGCCGTAGACGCGGCCAAGCGCTTTGCGAGGGCGGGCGAGGTTGGCTTTCTCGGGTAGCTTGGGATCGAGCCAGGTGCGTTGTACGCCCTCGATGGCGCCATCATCGCCGGTGACGGCGGCGACAAGTGCGGGGAGGCGGTGGATGCCGTCATCTGGACGATGGATGAGATCCGGATGAAACCGCAGGGCCGGGAAGCGACAATGGCCGATGGCGCGGGCGTGCAGATAGGCTTCCGCATGGGTGCCATCGATGGGCCGGCAACGCCGCCATAGGCGGCGCGCTGCTTCTTCACGGTCATAGCCGCCGGCGTGATTGCCGCCATTGTCGGGAGTGGACGGTGGCAGGGCGAGGAACGCGAGGGCTTCCTCCATGGCCTGCCGCAGCGATGCTCCGCCGGTGTGCAGACGGATGAGATCGAGCAGATCGCCATGCTCGGTGGTTGCGGCGTCGGTCCATTTTCCGGGTATGCTTGGAGGCGCCAGGCGCACGAAGAGCGAGCGCCCCTTGGCGCCGCTTGTGTCGCCGATGATCCAGTATCTGCCCTGCTTGCGTCCGCGGGGAAGGTAGCGGCGGCAGACGTCTTTGGCCCGTGTGCTTAACGCGGCGGCAATTTTAGTGGCGTTCATGGGGCGCGATCCCTTAGGGGTCCGATGGCGCGAAACGGGTGCATGGGGAACCTCTCCTACCTGTTGCGGGACGCCCCCTTCAGCCCCGCTCGAACTCTTTCCGGTGAGGGCCGCGGGAGCGGAGCGCGTAGCGCGGCCGCTCCGCGTGCACGCTTTTGGAACTCTGTTGAGGCGGGCTCGAATGCGCCGGCAAAAAGGAAGGGCCAGCCCCATGCCAACTTGGCGGGGACTGGCCCTGAGTTATGCGGGAGGGAGGAAGCCCGCTTAGAACGGAATTTCGCTGTCATCCACCGTCGCGGCGGTTTCGGCGGAAGGCACTGTCTTGCCGTTCATCGCCGGCGCGCCGTTGCCGTTCGGCTTGTCCAAGAATTGGACTCTGCCGCCGTGGACCAGCAGGATCTCGGTCGAGAAACGGTCGCTGTCCTCGCCGTCCTTGCGCCACTTGCGGGTCTGCAGCTTGCCCGAGACGTAGACCAGGCGGCCCTTCTTCGAGTGCTTCTCCATCATCTCCACCAGGCCGTCCTGGAAGGTGACGATGCGGTGCCACTCGGTGCGGTCCACCTTGTCGCCCGAATTCCGGTCGAGGTAGCTTTCGTCGGTGGCGATCGAGACGTTGGCCACGCGGCCGCCGTTGGTGAGGTGGCTGATGGTGGCGTCGGCGCCGAGGCGTCCGATCAACTGCGCGTTATTCAGTCCGAACATGATCAATCTCCTATGATCCGGGTTATGACATCGGGTTGGTGAACGGGAACCGCCCTCTCTCGACCCTTCCCCCTTCACTCTCTCCAAGCCCTTCTCTTCCTCTATTCAGCCGTCCGCCCCGGTATGTGTCCGGGAGCCGAGAACCTCCCGGATCGCGTGGGCCGGCATTCCAACCGCGGCCAGCAGCGCGCCGGTGTCGGGCGGAGGTGCGGCGTAGCCCGGTTCGGCATCGTGTGTGCTGTCGGAATTGAAAGGGGTGTTGTGGGAATCGTCCAAGGTGTGGATGAAATCGAACACTTGGGACCTCCGGTTGTTGGGGTTGAGACGGCACCGGCGGGAAACTCACTCTCTCGCCTCGGGCGCGTCGCCCTTCTCCCTGCTTTACTCAAACTCTCCGGTGTGCATCGGGCCCAAGCCGGAGCGTTTGGCGGCAATGCGCGGCGGTGTCCCTCGCCACGGGTGTCCCCCGATACGATATCGAAACCATGGAGCAGTACCGGAAGTGGGACGCCGGTATCGCAGTTACCAGCCCGTTGATTAAGTCGGCGCCGTCTGATTCTCTGGTTCCCTGATTTGCAGGGGGATTTGCCGATGGCGATGGGACGGCAGAAGGATGGTCAGGGGGACCTGATGGTGAGCTGGCCGGAGATGCCGCGCTCTCCGGGTCATGTGTTTTATGACCGCTTGCAGTCGGTGCTGATCGAGGGCGGCTTCGACGCCTTTGCCGAGGCGAGCTGCCGGCCTTATTACGCGGCCCGGATGGGCGCGCCCTCGGTGCCGCCCGGGCGCTATTTCCGGATGCACCTGGTGGGCTACTTTGAGGGCATCGACAGTGAGCGCGGTCTGGAGTGGCGCTGCTCGGACTCGCTTTCGCTGCGGGCGTTCCTGCGACTGGGGAGCCGTGATCGGGTACCGGACCATTCCTGGCTGTCACGGAGCCGCACGCGCCTGCCCCATGAAGTCCACGCGGCGGTCTTCGACTGGGTTCTGGTGCTGATCGCCGAGGCGGGGCTGATCAAGGGCGAGCGCATCGGCGTCGATGCCTCGACCATGGAGGCCAACGCGGCGCTGCGGAACATCGTGCGGCGCGACAACGGCGAAGGCTACCGGGAGATGCTGGAGCGCCTGGCCCGGGAAAGCGGGGTCGAGACACCCACGGCCGAGGACCTGGCGCGTCTGGACCGGAAGCGCAAGGGCAAGAAGCTTTCCAACACGGATTGGGTTTCGAAGAGCGACCCCGAGGCCAAGATCACCAAGATGAAGGACGGCACGACGCATCTGGCCTACAAGCCCGAGCACGCGGTGGATCTGGACACCGGCGCGGTGGTGGCGGCCGAGCTGCACCCGGCCGATGAGGGCGACACCACGACGCTTTCCAAGACCCTGGCGAAGGCCTAGGCAAACCTCGAGGCGGTGGATGCGGCACAGACGTCGGAGGACCCGGCCGAATGCGTCGCCGACAAAGGTTATCACTCACGGGCGGTCTTGAGGGCTCTGAACGACAGTCCCTGGAAGACCAGGATCGCGGCGCCCAAGCAGACCGGCTTTTCGCGCTGGCACGGTGATGAGGCGGCGCGGCGCGCGGTCACCAATAACCGTGCGCGGCTCAAGTCCGGGGTCGCCCGCGAGGCCTTCAAGCTGCGCGCCGAGATCGTCGAGCGCTGCTTTGCCCACAACCTCGATCGTGGCGGCATGCGACGAACCTGGCTGCGCGGGCGAGAGAATGTGCACAAGCGATACCTGCTCCACGTCGCCGGCCACAATCTATCGTTACTGATGCGCCAGCTCATCGGCGCCGGCACCCCGCGGGAGGCCGTGGCGGGCGGATATGGCGGTATTTTCGTTCTGCTCACGCCCACCGGGGCCATGCTGGTGGCACGGGGGGGCTCGCAAAGCGGCCAGACGGCTTTCGCCGCCGCATTCCTCATCTGGGAGTGAGAGCCGGAAAAAGCCACTTAATCAACGGGCTGTTACGGACACCGGCAATGCCGCCGGCCGGCTTTGTCAGCCGGTTCCACGAACAGTCGTCAGCCCGCGGTGTCGATCCGTCGCGATAGGCTTCGGGCTTGCCGATACCCGCCCCGACCTTGCAAAATCACCGAAATGCCCGTCTCGTGGCGGATGGCAACCGCGCAATAATCATCCCTGGCTGGCGCTGCGGGCGTCTGGAAATGAAAGGTGTAATACCAACTAGCTTTCTATTAATGAATATATGAGACGCTTCTCCCTCTGTTTTCAAGGGGGAGATTGTGATGTCTGGTTATCGTCGTTCGTTTCCGAAAGGCACCTCCGAACGCATGTGCGCCCTGATGAGCGAAGCACGGAATATCAGCGAACTGAAGCGCGCCCAATGCATCTATTTCCGCTCCGAGCATGGCCTTCCGCCGCAACAGATCGCGGACATGGTGGGCTTTGACGTGGGCACGGTACGGAACCTGCACAGCGCCTTTTTGTGGGATGGCGAGGCGGCGCTCAAACTGTCGGGCAAGGGCGGGCGTTACCACGCCTACCTGACGGAAGAGGAAGAAGCATCGTGGCTTGAGGGTTTTCGTGACGCCGGAGAAAACGGCGGCATTTTGGAAGTCGGCAGGATACAGGCGGCTTTCGAGGAAAAGGTTGGCCGCAAGGTAGCGAAGTCGACGGTTTATGATCTGCTTCACCGTCACGGCTGGCGGAAGATCACGCCGCGCCCCCGTCATCCGAAGTCCGATCCGGATGCCGCCGCCTCCTTTAAAAAAACTTCCGCGACATCGTAGCCGAAGCCAAGGCGGAGGCGGACGCCAGGGAGCTGCCACTACGGGTTATGTTCCAGGACGAAGCCCGCTTCGGACGCATCAACGACCCCAAGCGATGTTGGTCGCCGAAAAGGACGCGCCCACGGTCGGCAAACAGATCATCCGGGAATACACCTGTGCCTATGGCGCCGTCAGTCCTCGCTACGGCGCCGCCGACTTCTTGATCCTGCCCGTCAGGACCGCCGTCACCATGAAGGTGTTCCTAGACGAACTGGCCCGTCGGCATGACGGCCAATACATCCTCATGATCTACGACGGCGCACCCTGTCACAGTCCAGGAGCCCTCAACATCCCGGACACCATGACGGTCCGAACCCTGCCGCCATACTCTCCGCAACTCAACCCGGTCGAAAACATATGGGACGACATGGGCGAGAAGTTCTTCACCAACATCGTCTTCGAATCCATGGATGCCGTCGAAAACAAAATCTCCGAAGCCTGCCTCCACTACGAGGAAAACACGGAAACTGTCCAATCCATCACCGCTTTCCCATGGATTGCTGATAATCTATGGATGGCGAATTGGTATAAGAAATGGCTATCGACGAAACCGGACTCACCAAAGGTCTGGTGAGAAAATTAAATGCGCTTCGAAAATCCGTCGGTGACCACCTCTCCGATGAGGTCTTCGCAAAATGGCTGGAGCGTCAGGCTGCCTCACAGGCCAAGAGCAAGCCAGATCCCGTGGCGGTGAAGATCGTCGAGGCTCTCGCAGGCTTTGAGAATGACCCGAAGTTCAATCTCGGCAATCATGGCTACACACTGCGTCGCGCCAAAGGCAAGGGCGCGTCGGGCTTCATCGCATACAGGAATGAAAAGGCGAAAGAGGCGCTGGCCCCGTCTTCAACAATTGATTTGGAGCGGCTTCGCCAAGGGGGGACGGCAGCTATGCCGGAGCCTGCGGCGCCGTGACCGGCCTGCCCACCAGCGGCGCGAACCTGCGTGAGATCGGACTGGCGATGGCGTGCTTGAAAGGCGGATCAGGGGCGCGGCGGGCGCCGGCAGCGGTCTCAATAGCGGCATCTACTCAATAGCGGCATCTAAATGGGACCTTCTGGAGAAAGGTGCGACAGGAATGCTACCCGCTACGCAAGGGTTTGGGCGCCGCCCTTGGCAGTTTGCTGGGGCCAGCAGCCGTCGCGGCCTTGAGGGCGGCGGAAGGGCGTCTCGCGGCGATTGCGAAGACCGCTTAGCGCGCCATGGCACGATCGGGTCTCACCGAAGGTGAAGCACTAGAGCATTTTCTGAGCTGACAGATTCTTTTTGGGATTCCCATGGGATCGAATTTCTGATTCAAGATGTGGGCTGGTGGAGGAGGCCAGGCTGCATGACGAAACCTCTTTCCAATGATCTTCGAGAACGGCTTGTATCGGCGGTTGACAGCGGCCTGTCGCGGCGCTCGGCGGCGCGCCGCTTCGGGGTTGCGGCCTCGACGGCGATCAAATGGGTGAATCGGTGGCGGCGGACGGGCGATGTCGGGCCTAGGCCGCAAGGCGGTGACCACCGCTCGCACCGGATCGAGGCCCATGCCGAGGAAATCCTGGCGCTGGTTGACGAGACGCCGGACATCACCTTGGGCGAGATCGCGGCACACCTGGACGCGGGGCATGGCTTGACGGTGGCCCAAAGCACGGTCTGGCGGCTGCTCGACCGGCACGGCATGACGTTCAAAAAAAACCGCGCACGCCTGCGAGCAACAGCGAGCTGACGTCCTGCGCCGCCGGCAGGCCTGGTTCGACGCCCAACCCGATCTGAAGCCCGAGCGGCTGGTGTTCATTGACGAGACCGGCGCTTCGACCAAGATGGCCCGGCGTTACGGCCGGGCGCCACGGGGCGAGCGTTGCCAAGCACCGGTGCCTCATGGGCACTGGAAGACGACGACCTTCGTTGGCGCGCTCCGCCTTGAAGGCATGACCGCGCCCATGGTGCTCGACGGTGCCATGCATGGTGCCGCCTTCCTCGCTTATGTGGAGCAGGTCTTGGTCCCGACGCTCAAACCCGGCGATATCGTGGTGATGGATAACTTACCCGCCCACAAACCCATCGCCGTGCGCACGGCCATCGAAGTCGCCGCGGCAGAGTTGCGCTTCCTGCCGCCCTACAGCCCTGACTTTAACCCCATTGAAATGGCCTTCTCCAAGCTCAAGGCTTTCCTCAAAAAGACCGCCGCCCGAACCGTCGATGACCTCTGGGACGCCATCGCCCAAGGCATCGACACCTTCACACCAACGGAATGCGAAAACTACTTCGCTGCTGCCGGCTATGACCGCAAATGATAGGAAAGCGCTCTAGCTAGTCAGGACGCGCGGCACGGATTCCCGGTCACCAGCTGACATCCTGGTGCAAGACGCCGCGCAACGTGCGCAACTCCTCGAGCGCTTGCCCGGTGCCCATCGCTACGCACCCGAGCGGCTGGTTTGCGACCGAAACGGGGAGCCCGGTGGTGTGGCGCAGCACGTAGTCCATGTTGCCCAAGAGCGCGCCGCCGCCGGTCAAGACGATGCCCCTGTCGGCGATGTCGGCGGCGAGCTCGGGAGCAGTATTTTCGAGCGCCGCCTTGACCGCCTCGATGATCGCTCCCACCGGCTCGGCGAGGCTTTCGGCGATCTGCTGTTGGTCTATGACCAGTTCCTTGGGCACCCCGTTCATCAGGTCGCGGCCCTTGACGCTCATCGTCTCGCCGCTGCCGTTTTCAGGCCGACAAGCGGTGCCGATCGCGGTCTTGATGCGCTCGGCGCTGCCTTGGCCGATCAGCAAGTTGTGGTTGCGGCGGATATAGGCGATCACCGCCTCGTCCATCTTGTCGCCCCCGACCCGCACCGAGCGTGAATAGACGATTCCGCCTAACGAGATCACCGCGACCTCGGTGGTGCCACCGCCCATGTCGACCACCATCGAGCCGGTGGGTTCGGTCACCGGCAGTCCAGCGCCGATCGCCGCGGCTATCGGCTCTTCGATCAGGAACACCCGCCGCGCGCCTGCGCTCTCAGCCGATTCCTGGATCGCCCGGCGCTCGACCGTGGTCGAGCCCGAGGGCACCGCGATGATAACCTGGGGGCTGACGAAGTAGCGACGGGTCTGGGCCTTGCGGATGAAGTGCTTGATCATCTCCTCCGCGACATCGAAGTCAGCGATGACGCCGTCACGCAGGGGCCGGATTGCCTGAATGTTGCCGGGCGTGCGCCCCAGCATGAGCTTGGCCTCCTCGCCGACAGCCAGCACTTGGGTCTTGCCGCGGCGGGTAGCTATTGCCACCACCGAGGGCTCATCCAGGACGATACCGCGGCCCTTGACGTAGACCAACGTGTTGGCGGTGCCAAGGTCGATCGCCATGTCCGCGGACAGCATGCCAAAGACGCGGCCGAACATTCTATTTGTTTCCCTCGGCCGGGTGCCCTACTTGAGCCGGCCGTGTCGCTTTGCCAGGCCCTCGTACACCAGCCGCTCCGCGCTCGATCTCGCCGCGGGCCTCGTCATCGGCAAGTGCTATAGGCGTCACCCAGGGAGTTCCTCGAGTTGGTCATGGGCAGGACTTGCCGCGCCGCAAGGGCCGGGCGGTCAAGGCCCCTGGCTGGCGGGGCGGCCGCACTATCATGCGTCCCATCGCCGCCAGCATGCCGAGGTTCATCATGTTGCGACTTGACGAGGCTGACGACTTGTGCCGCGGGAAGATGCGGGTCGGATAGGTCGCCGCCGCCGCCCCGCACCGCGTTCGCCGCCAGGCTCCGCATCCCTGTTCCGCGGCCCGGCGCATGCGGCGGCGGTAGAGGGAGAGCAGAGCCAGAGACAAGGAGATCTTTCGAGGGAATGAGGCCCGGCGGAGCTATCGTAACGCACGGAGAATCAGATGATCTCGATCTACGCCTTCCGCCGAAACCGTCAGAGATGTCAACCAGGGAATCAGGCGCCCGCCGCCCTCTTCAGCGCGGCCGCCGGCCGGAACTTCAGAACCTTGGAGGCCTTGATCCGGATCGCTTCGCCCGTCTGCGGATTGCGGCCCTCGCGCGCCCGGCGCTTGGTGATGGTGAAGGTGCCGAAGTTGCCGATGGTGTAGCGGCCTTCCTTCTTCGATTTCTTCAGCCCGGTCTCGATCTCGCCCAACACCAAGTCGACCGTGCGCTTGGACTCGACCTTGCTCATGTTGCCTTTCTTGGCGACGTTCTCGATGAATGCGGCTCTGCTCATGCTGTGTAGCCTCTTTACGTTCCCCAAACCGAATCGACCCTCGTAAGGGCACTACATATAGTAGGGTTTTGCTCAGGTGTACACAGAACTGCTCCGATAGCCCCATTTCCAACGGATTTGCTCGGACGGTCGTCAAGCTAGGTGTTCGCGGCGCGGCCGGGTACCGCATCAAGGAGGGCGAACCTCTGCGCGTGACGGAACTCCTTTTTTTGGTCTGCCGCCGCTGCCATTATCGTGACCAGCCTATGAGTTTTTTCTGAATGTGGGTCGTGGCGCGGTGGCGCCAGGCTGCGTGACGAGGGGAGGCCATATCGGTGGAAAACGTTAAACTGGAAGTCGTGGACGGGAACCGGCTTATTATTGAAGTCGATCTGAACCACCGCGGCGACATCAGCGCTTCGGGAAAGACCAAAAGGGTGGCGTCTACCCTGGGCAATGTCAGCGTTCAGGATGCCAATGGCGTCGAGGTCAAAATAGGGCTCAACGTTTACGTCAAACCCGGCGATTGACACCGGTTCGATCCGACTGCCCTTGGAGCCCCTGAAACCGGCGGGTTTTCCTCTACCGCGGCATTCAATGCCCTTGGCCGGGTTGCTGGCGCAATCGGCATCTGGTCGATAGCCACGAATGCGTATTCGCTGTTTATTCTCCGCTGACGATCATGGCCGTTGCTGCGCAGCCCGAGAGTACGCGGTCCAGGGCGGCGGCTTCGCGCCGGTCCACGGTGAGGCGGTATTTGAGCCGAACCGCGACAATGCGGGTGGCAAACCAGCATTGGTTCATTGGCGGCAGCCATTGCGCTGCGTCGTAGGCGCATTTGCCGGATTTGCCGCAACGGTTCATCTCCGGGCTGGCCAGGGTAAGATTGAGCAGGTCGGTGGCGAAGCGCCGCCGGGTTTCGGCATCGGCGGCGCACAAGCCGCTGTCATGGGCTTCGGAGACGGCAACGACGTGTTCGATATCGGTTTCGAGAGTGCTCCGGAACAATCGGCCGCTATACGGGCCGTAGATCATGCTGCCCTGGGCGCTGACGATCCGCGCTTCGATCGATTGCGGGTAGGGATAATCGGCGCGGTTGTAGGGCGCGCAGCGATGTTCGGGGGCAACGGCAAGACCGCGCCACGTGTCCGAGTCCTGCATGGTCGCAGCGAAGAGCCCGGCGCTGTCCGCGAGGCCGTGTAATGCAAGCGCGGCCGCGGCAACTGCAAGAACCATCGCCGCCGTCCGCCGCCCGCGGTTTCGACGAATTCGTTTCATCATCTTGATCCTTTCCTTTCTGTGACTGCCCGGCAATCCGTCCGGCCTGAGGCAACTCTGCACTTTCCGGCGGGACAACAACGCAGGGGGCGTGGTTCGGGAAGCCGGCGCCGAGCCCCGATTGCCGGCTAGCCTGCTGAGATGCGCCGGACGACCAGGCGCTGGTTCGCCGGGAGTCAGCGCGCTGGGTCGTTCGCGTCCATGATGGCGATGATGACGTCGTCGAGGCTGCCTCTCGCGCCCATCAGGGTGTTCTCGAGATGGAGAAGCCGGTGTCGGAGCCCGGCGCGGTCGTCGCAGGAGGAGGTGCCGGGCAGACACATGATTGCGTTCCGCAGTTCGGCGAAGCGATCCGCCAGATCCTTCATGTGGGCGGTGGCTTCGCGTGCGCCCGTCCGTGCTTCCGGCAGGAACCCGCCGGGATCGGGCCGGCTGCCGGTCATGGAAAATGGTGTGATGATGTCGAACATTGCGTTCTCCGTGGGTTGCAAGACAGAATGGCGGCGATGGCGGGATAATTGCCTCTCGTTCACCGCCCGGACCGCCCCAGCCGTGCTGCCCCCGGCCTCTGCGTCTTGTTGGGCTCAATGGGTGGTTTCATCGCGGGCGGCGGACATGGACCGGCCGGCGATGGCGGACCATGCATCCCGGTCGAGTCCGAGCCTTGCGTTCAGGCGATCGCAGATCCTCAGAGCATCGTCGAGTGTGAGTCCAACCAACGCTGTAGGGACGTAGCCCGGCATCGAATCGAACACGATTCGGATCTGCTGTGGCACGTTGTCGAGGTCATAACTGGGACCAAACGCATAGACGGGATTGTCCGGCAGGGTGTGTGACGAAGGCATGGCAATGTCCTTCCTATGGCAGGTAGTGCAATTGGCGGCAGTGGGCGGCGCAAAGGCGCAATTTCCCGGAAGTGCGCAGCGGGCGGTAGCAAGGTTTGGCACGCCCCCGCGCCGGATACCGGACGGGAGCGTGCGGGTTTACACCGGGTTCGTGTTCGCGCGCGGCCAGCGATCGAGGATGCGGCCGAGATCGATGTATTCGGGGACGAAGACACGGGTGCGCCACGAGACGATCTCGGTGGCGCACCCCATCCGTTTGAGCGCGGCGAGGTCGCCGTCGGCCGGCCCCTCGATCTCGACGCGCACGGCGCCCATCAGGCGCCGCCTTGCGAGGCGCCAGCCATTGGCGAGATCGAAGGACGCACCGCGGCTCAGGATCGCCTCGTGCATCTCGGCCGGGCCCATGACCGGTCCGCCGGCCAGTCCGAAAGCGTTGCGGAAGGCGTGCGCCTGCTCGGGCGTCAGAACCCGGCCAAGCAGGCTTTCCCCGGCATCGGTCGCAAGCCGGCGCACCCGCATGTTCTCGCCCGGCAGGCGGTCCCATATGGGGAGCAGCAGGCCGGTGACCAGCCACAGGCGGGATTCGGTGTGGCTGGGCAACCCCGCGATCTCCGCATCCCACAAACTGCGCCAGCGATCTTCGCCGGAATCCTCCCAGTTCGAGGCGGCAAGTTCCTCTGCGGCCATGGGCTCGCGGGCGGTGGGACGAACCAGGCGTACCCGGGCCTCGACCCCGCCGTCCTCGAACATCCGCGATGGCGCCGGCACGACCACGGCGGCACGCTTCGAGCGGGTGTTGATGACGGCCCGTCCGTCTCGCAAGGAGAGCGCATCTTCAGCCGCCAGCGGCACGAGGCGGTCGCGGCAGACGATCTCGACAAGCTCGGTGGAGGCGCCCGAGGCTTCATGAACGTGAACCGTCTCGCGAGAAGCCACGGTGAGTGAGTCGGCCCGGATGGTTTCGACGCCCTGCTCGTGGGTCCCGGCCTCGATGGCCTGTTCGATGTTGGCCTCGATGCGGGTTTCCAGCTCGGCGAACAGTTCGTTCTGCTCGACGATGGGCAGGGCCAGCAGGCGGTTGAGGAACCGGGGCATCGGCGGCAGGTCCTCCTTGAGAGAGCCTTCCCAGATGAGCTTCAGCCCGGTGGCGTCCTCGAAACGGTCCGTGGACCAGCCCGCAATGTTGCCGCGCCACAGCGCGATGTAGAACTGGCGCAGCGCCGCCTTGGCGTAGGGGCTCTCCAGATTGTCGCTGGCCCGGAACAGGGTGGCGCCGCCGCCGCCCATGGCGGTCTGCGAATCGCGCTGTCCCCGGGTGATGGCGCCGAGGCTGTCGAGACGCCGGGCAATGGTGGCGATGAAGCGCCGCTCGCCCTTCACATCGGTGGTCACTGGCCGGAACAGGGGGGCCGAGGCCTGGTGCGTCCGATGGGTTCGGCCCAGTCCCTGGATCGCCTGGTCGGCCCGCCAGCCCGGTTCCAGCAGATAGTGGATACGCCGCCGTGTATTGCCGCAACCGAGATCGGCGTGATAGGTGCGCCCGGTGCCGCCGGCCATGGAGAAGACGAGGATGCGTTTGTCGCCCGCCATGAAGGCGGCGGTCTCGGCGAGGTTGGCCGAGGCCGGGCGGTTGCGCAGCGCCAGGCGCTCGCCGGACCCATCGGCGATGCGCAAGACCCGGCGCGAGCGGCCGGTGACCTCGGCGACGGCCTCGCCGCCGAAACGGTGCAGGATCTGGTCGAGCGCCGCCTGTACCGGCGGCAACGCCGCGAGCTTCTCGATCAACGCGTCTCGCGCAGCGACTGCTTCCTGGCACAAGACCGGGTTGCCCTCGGCGTCGGTCACGGGCCGCGACATGAGATTGCCCTCGTCGTCGGTGAAGGGTTCCTGCAATTGCACCGGGAAGGCGTGGGCCAGATATTCCAGGCACGCCTCCCTCGGCGTCAGGTCGACGGAGATGTCGTCCCATTCCGAGACGGGGATCTCGGCGATGCGCCGGTCCAGCAAAGCCTCGCCGGTGGAGACCAGCTGGATGACGCAGGCATGGCCGGCCTCGAGATCGCTCTCCACGGACCGGATCAGCGAGGGGCATTTCATGGCGGTCAGGAGATGGCCGAAGAAGCGCTGCTTCGCCCCCTCGAAAGCCGACAGCGCGGCGGACTTGGCGTTCTTGTTCAGGGTGGCATCGCCTTCCATGATGCCGGTGGCTTTCAGGGCGTCTTCTATATTGCGGTGGATCACCTTGAAGGCCCCGGCATAGGCGTCGTAGATGCGCCGCTGTTCCGCAGTCAGGGGATGTTCGAGCAGCTCGACCTCGACTCCGTCATAGCTGAGTGCGCGGGCCTGATAGAGCCCGAGGGCCTTCAGATCGCGGGCAACCACCTCCATCGCCGCGACCCCGCCGGCCTCCATGGCGGTGACGAAATCGGTACGCTGTTCGAAGGGCGTCTCGCCCCCTGAACCCGCGCCGCCCCACAGGCCGAGGCGCCGCGCATAGGCCAAACCGGGCACCGTGGTGGCCCCGGTGGCGGAGACATACAGGATACGGGCATCGGGCAAGGCGTTCTGCAAACGCAATCCGGCGCGTCCCTGCTGCGAGGGGGCCGTATCGCCGCGCGATCCCTTGGACCCTGCGGCGTTGGCCATGGCGTGCGCCTCGTCGAACACGATGACGCCGCCAAAGGCATGGCGGGAGTCTTCATCCATACGATCCGCAAGCCAGCCCACGATCTGTTCGAGGCGCGAGGACTTTTCCTGGCGGGCGGGCGAGCGCAAGGTTGCATAGGTGGTGAACAGGATTCCGGACTCTTGTGGAATATCGGTCCCCTGGCGGAACTTGCCCAACGGGATGATGTCGGCCTCGCTGCCGCCGATCGCGGCCCAGTCGCGGCGCGCGTCCTCGAGAAGCTTGTCGGAGGCGGACAGCCACAGCGCCCGGCGGCGGCCGCGCAGCCAGTGGTCGAGGATAATGGCGGCGACCTGGCGGCCCTTGCCGCAACCGGTGCCGTCGCCCAGCATCCAGCCGCGCCGGAAACGCACTGGCGCGGACAGGGCTTCACCGTCGCCGGCCGCATCCGCGCCGGGTTCAAGACCGGCGCTTACGGCTTCTCCCTTATCTGCTTTATTGGCGGTCTCCGGGACGCTATCGCAGTCATCGCTGTTGTCATCGTCATCGTCCGCGACGCGTGCGACGGTCTCCCAGCCCTCGCCAATGCGGTAGAGCGCGGAAAGATGGCGGCCGTGGGCCTGACCGGCGAGGATGACGCTTTCGAGCTGGGCGTCGGACAGTAGTTCGTCCGTCACGATACGCACGGGCAGCATCGGGCGGTAGGCCGGCACGGGATGGGGCACCGCCGCCATGGCGGCGGATTGCACCAGCGGCGTCGGATGTTCGCAGGCGCCGGGAATGCGCGCGGTCCGGGGACACCACGGCTCGTAGACGCCGGCATGGGTGGTCTCCGGTTCGTCTGCAGTGCCTTGCCCGTTTGCGGATGGGGTTTCGTAGTCGAGTTCGGCCACCGGCCCCCAATCACGGACTTGCGGGGCTGCGGGTTTGGTGTTGGGCGCGGTGGCCGCTGTGCGCTTTCGTGGGGCCGGCCGTGCGGCGGCATGGCCGAACACATCGCCGGCCGGAACAAGCGCAGCGGCTATTGGCACGACCGCCTGCCGTTGCGGCACATTGGCGGCGATGGCTGCAAGCAACCCGGCGGCGGTGGGGACGGATGCCCGTGCGTCGATCGGGACGCCCTGGGCATTGGCGGGATCACGGTCGATTACGGTCAGCCGGGTATCGAAGGTCGTGCCGCGCCGTGCGTAGGCGCGCCCGTCGATGGCGATGGAAAAGACGGTGCGCGGCGGTGGATCGAGGCGCTCAAAAGCGCGGCTCCAGGCGGCATCGCCTGGGATGCAGCCGGCCGACGTGATCGCCACCAGCCGCCCGCCCGTCGGAAGCATGGAGAAGGCGGAACGGAGGTGACGCAAATCCGCATCATGGCGGATGCGCTGGACCCCGGGGCTTGCCGAAAACGGCGGGTTCATCAACACCACTGTGGGATGCAGGCTCGGGAGATAATCGGCGATGGACTCCGCGTTGTGACGGGTGACCGGCGCGTGCTCGAACAATCCGGCAAGCAACCCGACGCGGACGGCGGCGATCTCGTTCAGGTGCAGGGGATTCCCCGAACGCGTGTCATCGGCGTGCTTGCCGAGAGCGCATTCGGCCATGACGGCGAGCATGCCGGTGCCGGCCGAGGGCTCCAGCACGATGTCGCCGGGCCGGATGGCAGCGGCTTGCAGCGCGGCGTAGGCGAGCGGCAAGGGGGTGGAGAACTGCTGCGGGGCAAGCTGTTCCTCCGACCGCCTTGTCTGGGACGGCTCCAGCGCCGCCAGGGTCTCCAGCATGGCGAGCATGGCGGCGGCCGATCCAGGTCCGGCGCCCGCCTCGCGGCGCATGAGACGGCCGTAACGCTGGATGAACAGCACCATTGCGGCCTCGGCCGCTTCGTAGGCGTCCTTCCAGACCCAGGCTCCTTGCGTGTCATTGGCGCCGAAGGCCGCGCTCATGGCTTCGCGCAGGGCCTTTGCATCGAGCGCGCGGCCCGCCTCCAGGCTGGGAAGCAGAGCGGTTGCGGCGGCCAGCAACGCGGCCGGCTTGGAGAGGACGCCCGGGGTATCGGCAATAGCTGGGGATGCGGGAAGGGGCTGGACGGCGGGCGGACGCGCGGGCGCGTTCGCCGCCGGTTGGGCGTCGAGCATGAATTGTCTCCCAATTAGAATGGTCGGGCCGGAGCTGTGGCCGGGGCCTTACAGCTCCGGCGAAGGGCCGGGTGGTGCCGAAAGCCGGTGTCCTCGCTCTCCCGGCCCCGGTTCACCCGGTCCGGGCGCAACCCGCCTCCTTGCGGACGGGGGCACGGATATGGAGGATTATGCGGGCGCGGTCCGCGGTATCAGGCCGGCACGATGCCGATGCGCTTGCCCCGGGGTTGGCGGACAGGAACCTGGATGAACCGAACTCTCGTCATCTTCGTTGCATTGTCCGTGTTCTTCTCTATCGGTCCTCTCGCCGATGAAATCCCTTCCGGATTCGACCCGGGCAGTTCCAAAGCCAAGGGATTGATCCTCACGTTCGAAGACTGGCCGCCGGATAGTGTGGACACGGACCCTCTTCTCCAAAAGCTTCATTCCGCCGGGCTCAAGGCGGCGCGCAAACTGCCGCGGTTCAGGGTTTGGGTGTTCGAATGGGATGAATGGCAGGAGGGCCGCAGGGCCGAAAACCTGTGTATGGAACTGCTGCTGGACGATCGAACCTCTTCCCTGTTGGAGAGCTGTGAACCCGATTACCTGCTGCATCCGGCCGACGGCCGACGGCAACCAGCCGCGGTGTCATGCCGGTCCGATGTCGATGCGCTAGCCCCAGGGTTCGCGGTTCGGCCCTCCGGCCGGAGACCAATTGACCCAGGCCACGGGATAGGGGGGCTCGGTCTCGGGGTAGCTGTCGCATTCCATGTCGGTGAGGTAGAGGCAGCAGCCTGGACGCACCCCTTGCTCATGGAGCCATGCGAAGCCGGGCCGGAAATCGGTCCCGCCGCGGCCCTTGATCGCGATGCTGTCCGGTAGGCCGCCGGCGGAATACTCGGCCGCGTCCTGCAGCACCGCGTCGACCTGAAGGACGTAGATGCTGTCCGGTTGCAGTTCGGCGGCGATCTCGCGGACCTCGGCCCAGAACAGGGCCAGCGTCTCGCCCGGCAGCGAGGCGGAAGTGTCGATGTTGATGGCGATGGTATCGATGCCCTCCGAGTGCATCGAGGGCAGATAGAGGCCGCTGTCGATGAAGCGCCGGTTGGGAACGCTCCAGCTATAATCGCGGCGCGCGGCATCGGTCATGTAGCGGCGCAATAGCGACCGCCAGTCGAGGATGCTCCGGTGCGCGTGGCGGATCGTCTCTTCGACGGCGCCCGGCGCGTTGCCTTGCGCCCTGGCGAGGCTCGCGGCCTGGTGCATGGCCTCGTCCCAGGCCTGCTCTTCGGCGGGTGTGTCCAGAGGCGATTCGTCGCACTGGCCGGTGGCGTCGTCGCGGCGCTCGTCCGCGTCCATGACTTCGCCGGTGCCGCAAGGGTCGTGGCTGGCGGGCATTTGCCCGGATGGTTTCGAGCCCGCGCTGCCGCTGCCCGATCCCGGTTCGTCCTGGTCTTGCGGACTGCCGTCATCGGTTGGATCGGACGGAGCGTTCTGATCGTCACCGCCGTCGCTGGGTTGCGGGTCGTCCGCGCTTCCGTTGCCATCTCCGTTCCCGGACGGCGTGGCGCCATTCTGGTCCGCACCATCGTCCGGCGGTTCCGGCAGCCGGTCTTAGCAGCCCGTTGATTAAGTCGGCGCCGTCTGATTCTCTGGTTCCCTGATTTGCAGGGGGATTTGCCGATGGCGATGGGACGGCAGAAGGATGGTCAGGGGGACCTGATGGTGAGCTGGTCGGAGATGCCGCGCTCTCCGGGTCATGTGTTTTATGACCGCTTGCAGTCGGTGCTGATCGAGGGCGGCTTCGACGCCTTTGCCGAGGCGAGCTGCCGGCCTTATTACGCGGTCCGGATGGGCGCGCCCTCGGTGCCGCCCGGGCGCTATTTCCGGATGCACCTGGTGGGCTACTTTGAGGGCATCGACAGCGAGCGCGGTCTGGAGTGGCGCTGCTCGGACTCGCTTTCGCTGCGGGCGTTCCTGCGACTGGGGAGCCGTGATCGGGTACCGGACCATTCCTGGCTGTCACGGAGCCGCACGCGCCTGCCCCATGAAGTCCACGCGGCGGTCTTCGACTGGGTTCTGGTGCTGATCGCCGAGGCGGGGCTGATCAAGGGCGAGCGCATCGGCGTCGATGCCTCGACCATGGAGGCCAACGCGGCGCTGCGGAACATCGTGCGGCGCGACAACGGCGAAGGCTACCGGGAGATGCTGGAGCGCCTGGCCCGGGAAAGCGGGGTCGAGACACCCACGGCCGAGGACCTGGCGCGTCTGGACCGGAAGCGCAAGGGCAAGAAGCTTTCCAACACGGATTGGGTTTCGAAGAGCGACCCCGAGGCCAAGATCGCCAAGATGAAGGACGGCACGACGCATCTGGCCTACAAGCCCGAGCACGCGGTGGATCTGGACACCGGCGCGGTGGTGGCGGCCGAGCTGCACCCGGCCGATGAGGGCGACACCACGACGCTTTCCAAGACCCTGGCGAAGGCCGAGGCAAACCTCGAGGCGGTGGATGCGGCACCGACATCGGAGGACCCGGCCGAATGCGTCGCCGACAAAGGTTATCACTCACGGGCGGTCTTGAGGGCTCTGAACGACAGTCCCTGGAAGACCAGGATCGCGGCGCCCAAGCAGACCGGCTTTTCGCGCTGGCACGGTGATGAGGCGGCGCGGCGCGCGGTCACCAATAACCGTGCGCGGCTCAAGTCCGGGGTCGCCCGCGAGGCCTTCAAGCTGCGCGCCGAGATCGTCGAGCGCTGCTTTGCCCACAACCTCGATCGTGGCGGCATGCGACGAACCTGGCTGCGCGGGCGAGAGAATGTGCACAAGCGATACCTGCTCCACGTCGCCGGCCACAATCTATCGTTACTGATGCGCCAGCTCATCGGCGCCGGCACCCCGCGGGAGGCCGTGGCGGGCGGATATGGCGGTATTTTCGTTCTGCTCACGCCCACCGGGGCCATGCTGGTGGCACGGGGGGGCTCGCAAAGCGGCCAGACGGCTTTCGCCGCCGCATTCCTCATCTGGGAGTGAGAGCCGGAAAAAGCCAGTTAATCAACGGGCTGGTAGGCCTGCTCGGCGCTGATGCCGTCCCAGGCTTCGGCCTCGGGCGGCAGGACGAAGCCCGCATCGCGCAGCAGGCCGTGGGTGACCAACTGCGAGGCCCGTTGCCACCGCTCCGGGTCGCGTCCACCCCGCCAGGTGTGATGCTTGAGCGCACAGGCCAGGACCACGCGCGCCAGCGCGGTCTTGATCCGGTCGGCATCGGTGTCCGCCACCCATTGGGGCGCGTAGCGAATGTCCTTGCCGTCGCTGGCAAGGGTCTCGCGGGTTGCGTCGGGGCGGATCGGAAGGCGCAATGCCAGGCTGCCGAAGAAGGGCTGGTCGCGCAGCAGCGCGGTCACGCAGTCGCTGACGCGCCGGGCGGATTCCGAGCTGGCATGGGCGGCCATCATGCTGCTTCCCTGTTTGGGATGTGCCCGTCCGGGGCGGCGGGCGCGAAGTAGCCTGCGAATTGCGCCTTGAGCGCATCGGCGTCGCGCTTGACCTGCCGGCGGAGGTTGGGATCGAAGCGTCCCGAGGGGCGCAGGGCGTCCGGCTCGATGCCGGCGAACTTTTCCTTCACCTCCCTGCAGAGCATGGTCAGATCGTCGTCGGCGAAGATGTTGAGCCGGGGCACCACATCGACCAGTTCCCTGATGTTCTCGATCAGGCTGTCGCGGAACACCAGCGGCTTGCCGTTCTCGTCCTCGCGCAGGCGTTCGCCGACACGCTCGACCGCCTCGCCCAGGCGCCGGTAGAGATCGCGCTGAGCATCGTTGAGGCGGGTCCGGACCTGTTGCTCGATGTCCCGCCTGACCCGCTCGGTCTCGCCCTGGGCCAGGTCGGCCATGAAGTGGCGCGCGTCGGGGACCGGGACGATGCGGTAGCGAATGGCGAACTTGCCATGAAGCGCCTCTGTGCCGGGATAGTCTTCGAGGCGGAACAGCCGGCCGAGGTCGAGGCGGGCCTGGTCGACGTAATCGTCGTAGTCCTCGATGAAGCGGGCGCGCTCGCGCACCATGCGCTCGACCAACGAGTCCAGCGCCGCGGTGTAGCGGTCGTAGTTGGCAACGGTGAGCAGGCGGCCGCCCTGGTCGTCCCAGGGCAAGGTATTGGCATTGTGACTGGTCCTTGCATTGTTCATGGTCGCGGCCAGCGCGGCAAAGGCCTGTTTGGGCAGGAGGCGTTTGTTGTAGCGCCCGGCGTTGGTGTCGGCGTCGTTATGGACAGCGACCTGTTGGCTCGCCTGGCGGTCGTAGAGCCTGCCGGACCAGCTGTTGATCCTGAGGCTGACGAGCATGGCGTCATGGGTGAGGTTCATGGCGTTGGTCTCCTGAGTGAACTGGTGTCAGCGGGTTTTGGTGGCGGCCCACTGGATGAAGGCCTGGGTGTGCTGGAGCGCGGGCTCGCGGCGGATGCAGGAGCCGACGAGGAACTCGCCGACCTCGCGCCGGAGGCGCGTGGCATAGGTGACGATGGCGCCGAGATTGATGTCGTCGGCCATCCTGTAGAGCGAACCGCAGAGCGCGATCAGCGCACTGGCGTTGTCGGGGACCACGGCGCCCTCGGGGTCGTCGATGACGGTGCGGGTATGGGGCAGTTCGTGCCAGACGTGCAAGAAGGCCGAGAACTCGACCGCCGCGGCCTCGCCGACGGTGCCCCGGAACAGGGCGCGCTCGGCCACCGGATCGAGGCCGTTGCGGCGGTGCACGATGTTCGAGACCATTTCCCAAGTCCTCGGACACGGGAAGGCCTTTTCCGTCGATTGGGGGTTGAAGGCGTGCAACAGCTCGGGCCGCATTTGGATGAAAAAGAGAGTCTCGGCCGCGATTCCATTCGCCGCGCCCCAGGAACACCAGTCCGCCGCATCGACCCGGATCTCCAGATGGACGAAGCGCGAGGCGAGCGGCGTCGGCATGCGGTGGACAACGCCGCGGTCGCCCTCGCGGTTGCCGCAGGCGATCAACGCGGCACCCTCGGGGAGTTCGTACTCGCCGCATTTGCGGTCGAGCACGAGCTGGTACAGGGCGGCCTGCACCATCGGCAGGGCCGAGGGCAGTTCCTCCAGGTTGATCAGCCAGCTTCCGTCCGCGTCCGAGGGCGGCAGGAAAGCGGGCGGCGCCCAGCGGGTGCGGTCGGCGCTGTCGCGCCACGGGATGCCGCGCAGATCGACCGGGTCCAACAGAAGGGCGCGGACATCCACATACTCACGGCCGGCTTGCGCCGCGACCTGTTGGGCGATTTGACTCTTGGCGCACCCTGGAGCTCCCCATACCACCACCGGTTGACGGGCTTCGACAAGCAGCGCCAGGGTGCTGGCGAGTTCGCTCGGGCGCAGCGAGTAATCGGCGGAGATGGTATCGGGGTCGGTCATGGCATGCTCCAGGCTGGCAGGTGGGATGGATGAATTGCGGCGCGGACGGCCCCACGGACGGCCCGCGCCTTTGCCCAGCCCCTGGCTTCGACACCGGCTCTCGCCGGCCTGTCGCTTGGCTCGTGTCCGGGCAGGGTTCGTGGAGCGCGGCCGGGAAGCGGTCGCGGTGACGCCGTTCAGGGTTAGCGGCGGTGGAACGCTGTTCTGCCGCTTACGGTTTCCGTCCCTCAGGCCGGTTCGCCGGCTTTGCCGAAGCTGCTGGGTCTGCAGGCTCGCCGGCGAGAATGCGGGCAGCGGCTTCGAGTTCGGGTCCCGATTCGACGATATGCCCCGCGGCGCGCGCGGCTTCTGCGTAAATGGATAGGGAAAAGGCTGCGGTAAAGTGAATATCGCGCTCTATGCCGAGCCCGAAGGGTCCCCGGTATTCGGTCAATTCAAGCAGACCGATTGACCCTGATTCGGGTGTGCCGAAGCCCAAATCAGCCAGGCCGAATCCACATTGGTCAGGGTATTCGGGATCGAGTTCCGACAGCAGCCAGGTGCCGGTCCCGCCAGCATTGAACCACTTGACCACGGGCTTGTGGTCGGCCCCCCTTCGGGTCCCATTTGCAAGCAGCTTCGTGCGCTGTTCTTCGGTGAGCAGTTTCATGGATGGTCCTCTCGAATATCGGTCATCGGGATGCGCCCGCGGCCCGGGCGTCCGCGCCGGGCCGGAAACCGGTCCCGGCCCGGGGTGGCGCAAGGCAGGCGGTTTGCGATGGACGAATGCCGTTGGCGATCAACCGTCCGGCGGCGGTCCGGTGTCGCCGGTATGCAGAATGAGCACGCGTGCACGGCCGCCGCTGACGGTCACATCCGGAGCGCCATCGGCTCTGCGGCGGACGGTGACGAGAGGCTTGTTGCCCGGCGGGGCCGGCGGATCGGTGACTTCCGTCGTGACGGTGCCGGCGTGTTCAATGAAACGAATACGGACAGTGCCGCCCGCGACATCGATGCCGCCGGGTGGGCGGAGGCCGGTCAGGGTGACCACGGGCGGCTCGCCTTTCTCAGTGAAATGGTCCGGAACGGGGATCGCGGTGTCGCCCCAGGGGTCGGCCTCCTCACCCTCGGCAATGGCATCGACAAATGTTGAGCCGCAATAATCTGCGGACTTCCAGTGGGGGTCGTCGCCAGCTTGCTCGATGGCCTTTTCCAGCGCCTCGTCGAGGGTATCGGCTTCGACCGTTACAGTGTTGTGGCAGTGGGATGCGTAGCCGCAACAGACGGTATAGTGGGTCATTGCGCCGCCTCCCCGGTGACGGCATCGGTTGCGGCTTCCGTGCATACGGGTCCGATATCGACGCTGACCTTGCCGCCGCGCGCCACGATGGTGACCATGCGGTCGCGCGGCATGAGCCAATAGATTTCCCGCCATACCGCATCGGCGATGGTGCGCTGGCGGGCTTCCTCGACCGAGCACAACAGCTTGAGCGACATATGCAGGGCGTCTTCCTCGAAGCGGGTGAGTTGCGTCTCCCAGGAGTCCGCATCCGCGTCGTCGCTGGGGCTGAAGTATGCGGCGCGCAACAATCGGGCGAGTTCCTCGGGCGCGATGCCGCTGTCCGCCGTCACCAGGGGCAGAGCGTCATGGATCGATGACCAAGCCTCGCCTGCGAATGCGAGATCGGCGGGAACGGCGATGGCGTCGCATTTGCGGAAGCAATGGCGCGGGGACTTGGGCGGATGCAGAACGTTCAGGTGCATCACGATGGTCTCGGGCCGTTCCGGCTCGCCGGCGTTCTCCCGGTTGGTGAAGTAATCCAGTGAACGGACGGCGCCATCCACGGTAACAAGGGTCTCGATGCCGGTGACGCGCACAAGCGCGTCGTACCAGAGATAATCATCGAACCGCGGCTCGGGGGCGAACAGCTTGAGCGTGCGTTCCGATCCGCCCTGGAGCCCGGTAAGGCCGAGGGCGCGATGGAGCGCTTGGGCCTCGGGCGGCTCGGGGTCGGCCTGCATCACCAGAACGTCGGTGCCTACGCCTGCGAAGGCGGACCGCTCGTCCCAATAGTCGGTATCGGCAATACCGGGACGCCAGGGACGCAGCTAGGCGGGCGGCTCCGGCATCTCGATCCCCGCCTCTTTCGCCTTGTGCCAGTCGGTCCAGGCAACCCGCGGGGCCGGATCGGCGTGCGCCATGGCGCGGTAGACGGCAAGCCGCGCGGCCTCGCGCATCTCTTCCAGAAACGGGGTCTCTACCGCCTCTTTCCTCGCCGGCAATACCAGTTCCAGATCGGGGCAGGAGTCGATGTCGGCCCGTGCCGACCAGACACCGCCTTCCACGGTGTCGACCTGGGGCAGGCGCACCGGCAGGGTCAGGCCATGGAAGTTGACGTCGGCGACGCGGTAGCCCGCATGGCTGTCCTTGAAGACGCCGAACACGAGGCCCTTCCAAGGTTCCACATGGAGCGCGCCGTCGAGGAAGGCGCGGCGCTCGACGGTCTCGCCGTCGATGGTGACCGGCAGGGGATAATGCCGCGCGGCGGTCTCGAGGAAAGCGCGCACCGCGTGGGGTGCCTCGGACGCCTCGAAGGTGACAGCGGTTCCATGGGGCCAGGGGGCGCTGTCGTCCGGGACGACATGGGCCACATCGCGGCCAAGAAAGTGGGCGGGCTCGAACGTCAGGCGGTAGCCGGGGCTTGGGTCCCCGCCGGGGAGACGCCAGCGCAGGGTGCAGCCCCGGCGCGATAGGGCCGGCGGGATCTTCGGCCTCGGCGATGCCGGCTTTCCAGTTGCTTTCGCCGAAGGTCAGCAGGACGGCGGGATCGGCAATCCCGGCGCCGTCGTCGGTGAGGGTGACGCGGGTGAAATCGTCGTCTTGTTCAATGGTTGCGGCAATGCGGTAGGCCCCGCCACGGCGTGAATTCTGCAGCGTCTCGGTGAAAATATCGGCAAGTCCAGCTGAGAACAGCCGGGTCACCTTGTCGATAGCGCTAGCACCCACCCGGGCGCGGATCGTGGCGGAACTATTGCCGGGCTCGACCGTAACGGCATTCTGTGCGGTAGACATATGGAATCTCCTGATTGTCGGTGCGGGAATGAAAAACGCCCCGCCGGTATGGAGCCAGCAGGGCGTTGTCGTGAGGGAAGAACGCGGTGGTTCAGCCGCGGCGCAGGAAAGCCGGTATCTCCAGCAACCCCGCATTGTCGTCGCGGCCGTTGCCATGCGGCGGGGCCAGGACCTGTTCCCGCTCTACGGACACGTCATGGTCGCCCGCGCCGGCGTCGCCGGCGGGCGGGTCGGCCGCTTCCGGCGCGGACGCCGCGACCGGGGGCGTTGCATCCGCGTTCATGCTCGAGGCGAGTGCGGCGGCGCGGCATTCGGCCACGGCGGGAGCATCGATGCTCTCGACGACGGAATGAACGCGTGCGTTCATGGGCTGCTGTGCCTCCACCGGAGTGGGTGCGGCGGCGGCGCCCGGCAGTGCATCGGCTTCCATAGCGTCGTCTTGCGGGGCTTCGCCATCCGCGGCCGATGGGTCGACGCTGCTGTGTTCCAGCGCATCGACCGATGGCGTATCGATCTTCGACGGTTGCGGTTCGGGGGCGGTTGTCCCTTCGTCATCAGCCGAGGCGCTGTCGTCGACGGTGCCGGTATCGAAGGCCCGGAAGCCGGGCGGCGTCCAGGCGATGGCCGCGGCGCGGCCCTCGGCCGTGACCCCGGCGGGCACATCGCCGCCGTGGGCGAAGGCGTCCTGCATCGCCTTGGCGATGTCCGCCTCCTTCTGCTTAGCCTCCGCTTGCGCCCAGGTCTCGCCCAGCGTTTCGCGGGCGATGGCGAGGATTCGGTCCTTGCGCAAACGCGACCACAGCAGATCGGCGGTCCAGACCTGATCGCGGTTGCCCCGGACAGCGGCGGCGAAGTCGATGTCGAGCCGGGCCACGGTCGCTTCGACCTCCGGCCGGGCCTTGGGTTCGAACGCCAGTTGGCCCTTCAACGTGCGCGCGACGCAGGACGCGAACAGGGTCCGCTTGTCCCGTTCGGGAAGCGCCCTTAATTCAGCGAAGGCCTCGTCATCGGGCAGACCGGCCCAGTCGAGCTCTTGCGCGGCCCGGTCGATCTCGAGGTGCTTCTCACCAACATTGATGGTGCTGAAAGCATCGTCGTTGACCCGCATGGCCGGACGATCCGGGGTCTCGGCCGCCCTGATGTCGAGTGCGTCGTCATGGTAGCCGCTGGTGAACACGCTCCGGGCGAGCTGGAACAGCAGGAGATCGAAGGCCGCATCGAAGTCGCAAGCCAGCTGGCTCTTGACGATGGCCGTGCGGATGGTCCGCAAATCGTCGGCAAGTCCGATGCCGACGCCCGCTTCCTTGCGCGCCTCGGCTGCCGCATCGCCGGGCGAAGCGAGGGCAGCCAGGAATGCGGGCGCATCGATGCCGGAACTGGCCCTCTCCCCGTCGCCGGTATCGTCTTGTCCGGCGGCGTTCGCATTTTCGGATGCATGCGCTGGCATGTCGTCGGGCCTGACCAGGCCCTGGATCAGTTTGAGTTCGCCATCGTTGCCGATGGTGGCGATGCACCCCGCGATGGCGATATCCTCGCGACGGTAGACCGCGCGGGCCTCGATCGTGGATTCGATCTCGTGGAGCCGGGTTTCGTTGGCATCGGGTTATTCGACCAGCTCTTCGGTCCAGTCCTCGTCGTCCATGTTGGCGAGTTCGTCGTTGCGGGTCCTCAAGCGTTCGATCTCGGCCTTCTCCTGGTCCGTCGGCTCGGCCGGTTGCGGACGCACCCTCCCGAAGCTCGCGGTGGCGCCCCAGTCCACGTCGAGCCGCGCCTCGGCCCATTTCCAGCGCGTCTTCAATTCCCTCGCCGCGACCTGGAGGCCGTCCATGGCGAGCTTGTTCAAGAGATCAGGATCGTCGAACCAAATCCCCCGCTCGTCCTCTTCGGCGAACAGATCGCGATCGATCTTGCCGCCCGCCGCCTCGTAAGCCTCGATGCCGACGAAACGCGCGATGGCGGAGGTGGCCGAAACCCGATCCTCGGTCAGCAGGCGCCTGATCTGCCAGGCGCCGGGCCGGTAGCCCTGCTGGCTGACCGTCTCCCAGACCGCGCTCTGGTGCGCCTGATCCGTGGTGACAGCGAAGGCCATCAATGTGTCCAGATCGATTTTGCCCGCGCGGTAGGCCTCGAGCAGCACCGGTGCGGCGTTGCCGAGCCGCAGCCGCTTCTCCACGGTGCGTTCCGAGACCCCGAAGCGGGCCGCGATGGCGGCCGCCGTGCTGCCCGCATCGGCCAGGCGGCGGAACGCCTCGACCTGATCGGCCGGGTGCATGGCGGTGCGGACAGTGTTCTCGGCCAGCGAAACTTCTTCGGCCGCCACGATATCCTCGATCATGCGGCAGGGCACGGGGTGGTCCTCTTCCAGCGCGCCCTCGGCGGCCAGCGCCTGCATCGCTGCAAGCCGCCGACCGCCGGCGATCACCGCGTAGCGCGCGGCACCATCCGGGCCGGGTCCCATGGTGTGGGCAATCAGGTTCTCGAGCAGCCCGTGGGCTGCGATCGAGGCCTTGAGCTCGGTGAATGCCGAAGCATCGGCCGGCGTCTTGCGCACATTGCCGGGCGAGAGTTCGAGTTGGGACAGCGGGATGTCGCGGATATCGCGTTCGGGGTCGTGCATATCGGTCTCCGGGATTGCGTGAATGCGGAACCGGGCGGGGACACCCTCTTCGGCATCCGCCCTCGCCCGCCTTTGGCTCAAGCTCTGGCTCTCGCCGGCGTAACGGAACCGGATGGAGCCGGAACGGCTGGACCGCGCAAGGACGGTTCAATCGATCGCCGCCGTTCCAGCGCCGGGCAGGCCGCCATGGGCAGGCGCGGTGCTAGTTCGATACCCGCCACGAGCCATCAGGATGGCGGCAGGCGGCTGCCGTGGGCTTGCCCGGTGCGCCCGCTGGCGGTCACGGTGAACTGTTATTCCCGACAGTAGATGCCGCAGGCCGATCTGTCGGTGTGGGTTGGCGTAATCGCCCCTGCGTTGCCGGTATTGGGATTGTGCCAGCGGGAGGGCACCCCGCTTGGACGGGTCTCCGACGCGGCTTGCCGCAAACGGGCCGCATATAGCCGGTCGGCCTGGTCGAGCGAGGCGCTGATCTCACCACCGGGAAACGACCCCGCCATGGTTCCTGCCACGGTGGCCGCGATCCCGAGCTTGCCGCTTCCAACCGTGGATCCGGGCACGCGCGGGCGACACCGCCGAGCTCCGCCCCGGCCATCTGCTTCACCCCATGATCGCCGGTCACGCAAACGGCCATAAGCAGGGTCGCAATTACAGCGATCGCCGTTCTGATCTGCGCCGTCTTCGAATGGGTCATTCGAGGCCTCCCGGCGGGGCAGCGAAAGCCGTTCTCTCGCGCTCGTCCCCGCCGCCCGAAAGGCTCCGGCTTCATTCTCTTGCCGGCGCGCCAGGTTCTGGCGGAGGCAGCGCGCCCGTAGTGTAACTTTCTGCTTGTGGACCGCTGCCCGGATCGACGCCCGGGTCTGCCGAGGCTCAGGTTTTAACCTTCGGGATGTCTTCCCAACGGGTTGTGTAGCTGGGCGAGCGGAAGGCGCTGCTCGATCGCCAGGCCGCGGCCTGCGCCGCGGGGCCGAATTGGATCGCTCCCGGCCCCAGCCGGTCGTTGATGGCGTCGAACGCTTCGATCAGCTTGTCGTCCCTTGGATCCTGCGTATCGAATAGCGAGATTGGCGCCCGGCCGGCTTCTACGAGGTCGAGCAGCATCACCCCGGCGCGCTTGTACGCCAGCCCCTCGCGGTAGATGTGTTTCAGAGCGGCCAGCGCGGCTCGCACGACATGCTTCGTGTTATTGGTCGCGGGCGACAGCGCCTCTGAGCGCGACGGAGCATGGTGCGGGCTCTTGCCGGAACGGTTGGTCTCGATGAACACGCTTACCGAGGTTGAGACGAGATTGGCCCTGCGGATCGATCGTGCCGCATCGGTCGCGAACATGGCGATCGCATTGGCCAACTCGTCGTAGTCGCGCACTTCCGTGCCGAAGGACCGCGAGACCATCGTCGTCTGCTTGGGCTGGGGCATGTCATCGAAGCCTATACAGTCCTCGCCGCGCAATTCCCGCACCGTCTTCAGCCCGCCGACGCCCATCTCCTTGCGCGCCCAGCCATCGGGCCGCCGCGCGAGATCGAGGGCCGTCATGACGCCGTTGCGGTTGAGTTTCTTGGCGTACTGCCTGCCGATGCCCCAGATATCGCCGACTTCAGTTGACCAGCGCCTTGTCGCGCCAGCGCTCACCGGTGAGATCGGGAACGCCGTCCGTTTTGGCGGAGGTCTTCGCGAGACGGTTGGCGATCTTGGCAAGGGTCTTGGTCTCGGCGATGCCGATGCTGATCGGCAGCCCGGTCCATTGCCGCACGATGCATTTCAGTCTTTGGCAGAATGCCGTGAGGTCTTCCGGTATTCCCGTGAGATCGAGAAAACATTCGTCGATCGAGTATTTCTCCACCGCCGGGACCAGTTCCCCGAAGACCTGCATCACCCGGTTGCTCATGTCGGTATAGAACTGGAGGTTGCCGCTGATGACCGCGATGCTGTTCCGCTCGATGAGGTCTTTCGCCTGGAACGCCGGCTGCGCCATCTTGACGCCGAGCGCCTTGGCCTCGTCGCTGCGCGCCACGATGCAGCTGTCGTTCGACGACAGGACGACGGCGGGACGGCCTTCGAGCGCAGGACGGAAGACCCGCTCGCAGGAGACGAAGAAGTTATTGCAGTCGGCCAGTCCGTAGATGCTCATGGCAGGCTCCGCACCACCCCGGCGACGACGCCCCAGACGTGGGCCTCCTCGCCATCGAGGGCGGCGAACGGACACGCGGTCAACTCGCCTTCGATTGCCGCGATGACGATGGAACCCGTGCTCGTGCTTGGCATACGTGAACGGTCGACGATCAGGGTATCGCCGGCAAGGATCCCGTGTTCGGCCATGCCGCCGCCCTCGACCGTGACAAAGAATGTCGCCGCCGGGCGCTTTATGAAATGATCGTCGAGGTTAAGACTCGTCGTGGGGGTGACTACGGTGAACATCAGGCAATGCCTGTAAATTTACCTTGCCGGCGCCGGCGGCGGTTAACTTGGTTTGGCGGTAGAATACATCCAGCACATCGGTTCAAGTAGAACGACGTGAAAAGGGAAACGGCAAGCTGGCGTGTAACAGGGGCAATCAAGTTGCACCAGCCGGGCCACGCGACAGTATTAAGAGGCTTGAAACGAGAGGTTTAAGAAATGGCTATCGATGAGACCGGACTCACCAAAGGTCTGGTGAGAAAATTGACCGCGCTTCGGAAATCTGTCGGCGACGACCTCGCCGAAGGGGTCTTCGCAAGGTGGCTGGAGCGGGAGGCTGCCTCACAAGCCAGGAGCAAGCCAGATCCCGTGGCGATGAAGATCGTCGAGGCTCTCGCGGGCTTTGAGAATGACCCGAAGTTCAATCTCGGAAATTATGGCTACACACTGCGCCGCGCCAAAGGCAAGGGTGCGTCGGGCTTCATCGCATACAAGAATGAAAAGGCGGATAGAGCGCCGACCCCGTCTTCTGAAGTTGAGGAGCTCAGTCGATGACCGCCTTTGATGACCGCAAAACAGCCGCCGAAGCCAAGTTCACGCATGATCAGGAGTTCCAGTTCAAGACCATCGCGCGGCGCAACATGCTGCTCGGCCTGTGGGCAACGGAGCAAATGGGCATTTCAGGCGCCGATGCCGAAGCCTACGCCAAGCAGGTCGTGATCGCCGATTTTGAAGCCGTGTCTATCCGGTTAATGCAGACACACACTATATAAATAGGATGCTTTGACACGCCAACTTACGCACACAATCTACCCCTAGTGTCTGTATGCGTAAAGCGGATAGGCTCGGTCCGAGCGAAGCCTCTACGACCGGCTCGGCGGCCAGGACGCCATCGTCGATGCATTCACGGTCCGCGTGGCGACCGATTTCCGCATCAACCACCGCTTCGCCAATACCGACGTCGCCGCGTTCAAGGCGCTTTTGGTCGAGCAAGTCTGCGAAGCGACCGGCGGGCCATGCACCTATTCGGGCCGCGACATGAAGACCTCGCACGCGGGCATGAACATCAGCGACGAGGAGTTCGCGTGGACCGGCGAGCACCTGGCGAAGGCGCTCGACAAACTCAACGTCCCCGAGCAGGAGAAGAACGGGCTTCTGAGCGCCATCGGCTCGATGGAGGGCGATATCGTCGGGCAGTAGCGCCCGCCTCAGTCGCCCAGCGCGACGCCCTCGCGGCGCGGATCGGCGCCGCCAACGAGCCGTCCCTCGACGACGAGGATGCCGTGAAGCCCGCTGTTGAGGTCGCGCACCTTGACCTCGTGTCCAAGCGCTTCGAGCGCCTCGGAGATGCCCGCGAGACCTGTCCCCTCCTCGAGATCGGTGGCGCCGTTGCGGTTGACGTGGTGGGGTAGATCGATCGCTTGCTGGATGTCGAGACGCCAGTCGAGAACGGCGAGGATGGTTTTGGCGACGTAGCCGATAATGCGGCTGCCGCCGGGCGATCCCAGCGTCATGACGAGGTCGCCGTCGCGGTCGAATACCAGTGTCGGCGACATCGAGCTGCGGGGGCGCTTACCCGCCTCGACGCGGTTGGCGATGGCGACCCCGCCGCGCTCGGCGCGGAACGAGAAATCCGTCAGCTGGTTGTTCAACAGGAAGCCGCGCACCATCAGGCGCGAGCCGAAAGCGCTCTCGATACTCGACGTCATCGCGACCGCGTTGCCCGCGCCGTCGACCACGCTCAGGTGCGTGGTGGAAGGCGATTCCAAGTTCTCGCTGGGCGCCAGCGCGCCGCTGCGCTCGGACGGCTCGCCCGCCTCGGCGGCGCCCATGCTCGCCGACATCTCGATTAGCGCGGCGCGCCGGCGCAGGTACTCGGGGTCGAGAAGCGCGTCGAGCGGGATATCGACGAAGTCGGGATCGGCGAGATAGCGCGCGCGGTCGGCGAAGGCGAGGCGGCTCGCCTCGGAAATCAAGTGCACCGCCTCCGCGCTGCCGGGGGTGTAGCTTGAAATCGTGAAGTTGCCGAGGATGCCCAGCGTCTGCAGCAGCGTCACCCCGCCCGATGTCGGCGGCGGCATGCCGCACACCCGCCACGCCCGATAGGGCCGGCAAACCGGCTCGCGCTTGGGCGCCCGATAGCCGTCGAGATCGGCTAGGGTCATTGTGCCGGGATTGCGGCTCGCGCCGCGGACGGCGGCGACGATGGCCTCGGCCGTGGGGCCTCGGTAGAAACCGTCGGCGCCCTCGGCGGCGATCAGGCTCAGGGTCTCGGCGAGCGCCGGGTTCTTCAGCACCGCGCCGGCCGGGATCGGCGTGCCGTCGGGTTGGTAGAACAGCGCGCGCGCCTCGGCGAAGGTGGCCAGGAAGCGGTCGTTCGCGACCAGCGCGTGGAGCCGCGGCGAGACCTCGAACCCGTCTCCGGCCAAACGGATCGCCGGCGAGAACAGGTCTTTCCAAGGCAATCGCCCGTGGTCGCGGTGCGCCGCCCCGAGCATCCGCAACAGTCCCGGGACGCCCACCGATTTGCCGCCGACCACCGCCTTGAAAAAGGCTTGCGGCTTGCCCTCGGCATCGAGGAACAGGTCCTGCGAGGCGCTAGCCGGCGCGGTTTCGCGCCCGTCGTACGCGGCGGTCTCGCCGGCCCGAGCGTCGTGGTGCAGCAAGAACGCGCCGCCGCCGATGCCCGAGGATTGCGGCTCGACGACGTTGAGCACCATCTGCATCGCGATCGCCGCGTCGACGGCGGCGCCGCCGGCGCGCAGGATCGTCCGCCCGACCTCGGCGGCGTGAGGGTTGGCCGCGGCGACCATGTGCCGCGTACCCGGCGCGGCCTCGCCGCCGAGCGCCGGCGCGGCGCCGAGTGCGATCAGCGAACACGCGAAGACGAGGGGGCGAAGGCGAGTCGACATTTGCGGTGCCGCTACGGTATCTCTAGACGGGAAGGAGTGGCCAAACATAGCACGTAACTCGGACCTCCTGAGCGGCCCCGACGCCACCATGACGATCGAACGCATAGACATTATCTCGATTCCCGTCAGCGACCAGGCGCGCGCGAAGGCCTTCTTCGTCGACAAGCTCGGTTTCGCGGTGAAGCGCGACAACCCGATGGGTCCCGACCAGCGCTGGGTCGAGCTGGTCACCGCCGAGGGCGAGACCTCGATCACGCTGGTGCACTGGTTCGACAAGATGCCGCCTGGCTGCGTCCAGGGCACGGTGCTCGGCACCGGCGACATCGCCAAGACCCACGCCGAGCTTACCGCGCGAGGTGTAGAAGTCGGGCCGATCGAGGCGCAGCCGTGGGGCACCTTCGCGACGTTCAGCGATCCCGACGGCAACGGCTGGGTCCTGCAACAGGCGGCGCCCGAGGCCTAGCGCCGCGATGGCCCGGCCCGGCCCGCGCAATCTGATCACCGACGTTGACGGCATCCTCGTCGGCAACGCGGTCGAGTCCCGCATGCGCACCGGCGTCACGGTGGTCTTGTCGGTCAAGCCGACGTTGGCCGGGGTCGACGTCCGCGGGGGCGCGCCCGGCACCCGCGGTCTGAGCGGGCTCGACCCGACCTGTCTGGTCGAGCGCATTGACGCGGTGGCCTTGAGTGGCGGCTCGGTCTTCGGCCTCGACGCCCCCCCAGGCGCCGCGAGTTGGCTCGCTGCGCGCGGCTATGCGGCGTGCGAAAGCGCGGCTGCGGATTTCGCGCTCGGCAACGTGGGCGCGGGGCTGGGCGCCAGCGCGGGGGCGCTCAAGGGCGGCTTGGGCAGCGCCTCGTTGGTGGCCGACGACGGCTTACAAGTCGGCGCGCTGGTCGCGGCGAACCCGATGGGCTCGGCGGTAATGCCGGGATGCGCGACGCTGTGGGCGTGGGCGCTCGAGCAACAGGGCGAGTTCGGCGGCCAGCCGCCGCCGCCGCCGCTCGAACCGGCCGACCCCGACTACGCCGTCGACAGCCCGCTTGGCGCCAACACCACCATCGCCGTGGTCGCGACCAACGCCGCGCTCGACAAGGCCCAGGCCACGCGCGTGGCCTTGATGGCGCACGACGGCATCGCCCGCGCGGTCGTGCCCGCGCACACCCCGTTCGACGGCGACGCGGTATTCGCGCTCGCCACCGCGCGGCGCCCGCTTCCCGACAACGTGCCGGCCGGGGTCGCCCGGATCGGCGCCATCGCCGCCGACTGCCTGGCGCGCGCCATCGGCCGGGCCATGGTCGCCGCCGACAGCCTTGGCGATATGCTGAGCTAGCGCTCGCGCCACGGCCAGATGCTGCGCGGCCCCCCCGCCTAGGAGAGGAACATGCAGAGAGTCAGTAAACCATGCTTGAAGCAGGTTCGAGAAGCGCTTGCGACATACACGGAGGAAGTCGAAACCTCAGAGTTGATGCCTTCAACCAAACGAACTTATCTGCGACACGCCGAAACATTTGTTCGCTGGTTAGAAGGTGACTTTGAGCCGGGTGCGAACGTGGGAAGTGACGGAGGCTAGACTGCAATCCGGCGTCGTCCGCTGCACCGAGTCCGCCCGCCGCCAGCCAAGCCGTCATGGCGGGCGAGAACTTGCCCCTGGTCGGCAAGCTGATCGGGCATCGGCGCCATCGCACAACGGCAGGCTACGTCCACCTTGCCGATGGGCACCTTGTCGAAGCGGCAAAGAAGGTCGGTAGAATCGTTGCTGCGGCAATGGTGGGCAATGAGTGAGGACCAGGAGCGGCCGATGAGCCGATTCGGGCTGCCCTGGAAGTCGCCCCATTTGTAGTGACTGGTGAAGCTCGTGGCCGTGATTCGCGCTCGCGTCGACAATGTCCGCAGCGCCTCCATGTCCGCCTCGCCAAGCGGGCGGTCTATCGCGTGGAGCTCATAGTACCGGTATTCGCTCACGACTTGCTTTCCCGGTAACCGGCCATTCCGCCACCCCACCGGCCATCGGACAAATTCGCTAAAGTCGTTGATTTCCGGCTTTGCGGCGTCTGACAATGTCACCCGGCGTTCTCTCGGCGACAATGAACTGGCTTGCCGTCGCTTTGCCGGTCCGGCAGTTCCGCGATAGCTCGTCACCCTGAACTGTCCGTTCCCTGCCGCCCCGGTAGCTTCGCCGTTGCCGAACTGCCCTTCAGGAAATCCTCCGCGATGCTGGCGGCAACCCGCGCCGCCGAGGCCTTGACCGAATCCCGCGCCAGATGCGCATACCGGGCGGTGGTCCGGATCTGGCTGTGCCCGAGCAGCTTGGCGATCACGGGCAGGCTCTCGCCCAGCGCCAGCGCCCTCGACGCGAAGGAATGCCGGCAGTCGTGAATCCGGACGTTCTCGATCCCCGCGCGCTCCCGCACGATCCGCCACGGGTCGTCCAGGTTGGTCATGTGCGTGTCCGGCTTCTGGCCGGGGATTACCCAGGGGTTGCCCGGAACCCGGGGCAGTTCCGCCAGCACCTTCGCCGGCGGCGGCGACAGCGGCACCGCGCGCGGGCCCGTCTTGCTTTCGCGGAGCCTCAATTCGCCGGCCTCGAGGTAGATGTCAGTCCATTGCAGGGACAGGATTTCGCTCTTGCGGCAGCCGGTCAGCATCAGGAGCCGGATCGCCGCCACGGCATGGACCGACACCCCACCCTCGGTGGGGGCCTCGCCGAGAACCTCGCCGAGGCGGCGGAACTCGGTGTCGGTCAGGAACCGCTCGCGCCCGCGCGCCGGGTACTTGCGCACTGACCGGCAAGGGTTGGTGCCGTCGGGGACCATCTCCCAGTCCGCGGCCATTGCGTACATGCGCGACATCAGCGCCACCGCCCGGTTCGCCGCGTAGGGAACCCCGTTCAACCGGACGTGGAACGCCGCCACCCGCTCGCGCTCCACCGCGAGCAGCGGGAGTTTGCCGAACTCCGGCAAGATGTACTTGCCGAGCAGCCCCCGGATGCCCTCCGCCGTCGACTCCTTGCAGCGCACCGCGACATGCTTCTCCATGTAGCGCGCCGCCAAGTCGGCCACCGTCGGCCCGCCCGCGAGCCGGGCCGGCAACGGCTCCGGTATCGGGTCTTCGCCCGCCTTGATCCGGTTGACGATCCGCGCCGCCCGGCGCCGCGCCTCGTCAGCGGAGATCACCCCGTGCCGGCCCACCGTCACCCGCACCGACTTTACCTTTCGACCTGCTTTGCACGACGTACATCTTCGTGCCCGAGGCGTAGACCCTGATGCCGAACCCCGGCAGGTCCCGATCCCAGAACACCGTGTCCTTCCCGACCTTGAGCGCCTCGACGGTGCGCCGGGAGATCGAACGCCGGTTCAGTTTCGCCATTACGCCGCCTCCGTATCCTCTATCGGCAGGATGTCGGCGCCGATGCTGCCGCCGATCTTGGCCGCCGAGGCCTTCTCGGTGTCGCGCGCGAGATGCGCGTAGAGCGCGGAGGTCTCGATCCTGTTGTGGCCCAGCAGCTTCCCGTTCATGCTCAGGCTCTCGCCGAGCGCCAGCGCGCGGCTCGCCCAGGAATGCCGCAGGTCATGGATACGTACATCTTCGAGCCCGGCCCGGGCACGCACGATCAGCCACGGATCGTTGACGTTGGTCATGCGCGCGCCCGGCTTCTGCCCGGCGATCACCCACGGGTTGTCCGGAACCCGGGGAATTTCCGCCAGCACGCCTTGTACCGCCAGCGTCAGCGGCACCATGCGCGCGCCGGTCTTGCCGTCGCGCAGCCGCAGCTCCCCCGCCGTCCGGTCGATGTCGTCCCATCTGAGCTCCAGCACCTCGTTGCGCCGGCACCCGGTCAGCACCAGCAGCCGGATCGCCGCCGCATGCCTCGACACCTTCCGCTTCGCCTCCAGCTCGTCGATCGCCCGGCCGAGTCGGCAATACTCCTCCTCCGTCAGGAACCGCTCGCGCGGGTGCGTCCGGTATTTGCGCACCGCCCGGCATGGGTTCGGCCCGTGCTCCCGCAGGCCCCATTCGACGGCCAGCGACAGCACCTTGGCCACGATCTTCAGCACCGCGTTGGCCGCATGGGGCTCGCCGCGCATCGCGTAATGCAGTTCCATCACCTGCTCGCGCCCGACCTCGCCCACACGCATCTCGCCCAGCGCCGGCAGGATGTGGTTGTCGAGCGCCCGCCGGTAGACCTCCGCGCTCGACGCCCTGCAGTGCGAGGGCACGTAGTCGCGCATGTAGCGCTCGGCGAGAACGGCCATCGTCGGCTCGGGCTCCGGCGGAGGGGGAATCGGGTCCTCGCCCCGCTTGATGCGGTCGATGGCCTCCGCCGCCCAGCGTCGCGCCTCGTCGGCGGTGATTTTCCCGTGCCGTCCAAGCGTCGCCCTCTTCGACCCGCCGGGGCCGCGCGACTGGACGACGTATTTCTTCAGGCCCGAGGGATAGACCCTGATGCCGAAGCCGGGGAGGTCCCGGTCCCAGAATACGGCGTCGCGATCCTCGACGGACAACGCGTCGACGGTGCGTTTGGTGATAACCCGTTCCTGGCGTCTCGGCATGGCGTTCCCGCGTATCCGTAATCCTTCCGTTCTCAGGTGATGGAGATTTCAGCGATTGAGTGTCGGCTTCCAGTCTCGCCTGAGTGGCCGCAGCCAGATGTCCTTCCTGGGCTCGGCCCGTTTCATATGCGTGTCGTAGCGCCCGCGCCCCTGGGTGGTCCCGACGCGGGTCCAGCCCGAGGCCCTGTAGACGGCGCCGGTGTAGCGCGGGGTCTCGACGAAGGTCTCGATGAGCACGGGCGTGATGTTGTAGCGCGCCGTCCAATCCTCGGGCAGGCGTCGGCGCACGATGGCGAGGATGTGCGATCCCAGGTTCGGGATCTCGACCCAGGGCAGGATAAGGAAGCGTGGGTTGTCGACCACCAGCGGCAGGTTCTTCCCGCGCAGCTCGGGGGTCCATCCGATGAAGTTGTCGCGCGGGGCGAGCTTCCAGGCGGCGGTGGAGAAGCCGAGCATGGCCAGAGGCCAGCCGTTGCGGTCATGGACGGCGTAGCGCATCTGGGCGCCGACCAGGGGCTTGTATCCGAGGTAGTGGTAGCGGGCGACGAACTCGTTCCACAGCCTGCCTTCGCGGGTGCCGCGCACGACGGTGCGGAAGTCGAGCGGGCGAACCTCGTCGAGGGCGGTCGGGGCCGGGAACAGCGGCGGCTCGGTGTCAGGCCCGAAGAAGATGGGCTTGGGCCGGCCCTGCCGTCCCTTCGGCGGCGGCAGAACGATCACACCGTCGCGGTGCATGGCCAGCATGGTCACCTTAGCCATCATGTCCTTGAGGTCGCCATCGGGCTTGAGCCAGCCGACGCGCCGGCAGAACTCTCTGGACAGGGCGGCCCGGGTGGGCGGCGGATCGGCGGCGATCAGGGCGCGCATCAGCGCCATCTCGTCGGCGGTGAAGTTGCGGCCGTAGTACCGGCACTCGATCGTGCCGGTCATTCCTGCGCCGAGAACTTGCGCCTGCGCTCCTCGCTCATCGTCCAGGGCAGCCACGGGGACAGGTCGTCCGGCGGTTTGCCGCCATTCTTCGCGCAGGCCTTCAACCATGCCTCCAGCCAGCGCAGCACGTCGACACCGTTCATCGAGAGCGTGCCGATGACGGAGTACATGATCGCGGTGAACTTCGCGCCGTCCTCGCTGTTGGAACCGAAGCTCAATCGGCGCCCGATGACCGGCCCGCGGAGCGCCCGCTCCCCGGCATTGTTGTCCATCGGAACCTGGGGATGGTCCGCGAAGACGCACAACCCTTCGCGGTGGTTGAGCAGCGAGCGCAAGGGCTTTGCCCGACGGTCCTTGTCCGGCAGGCCGGCCAGTTCCGCCTCGGCGTTCGCGAACAGGCGCTTGACCGCCTTCCCGAGTTTGCGTTGCGCTGCGTCGAAGGCCGGTGTCTGGCGTTCGAGAGCGGGGTCGTAATGCTTCAACCGTTCGTCGTTCAGCCGGTAGATCGCCGCGATCCGCTCGATCCATCCCTCGCACCATTCCGTCAGCGCGTCCTGGCCGGCCGCGCCCTCGATGAAGTCGCGCCGCTGGTGAGCCCAGCACCAGCAGAGGATGACCTTGCCGGCGAGTTCGCGCGCCAGCGCTCTGTAGGCGCTGTAGCGGTCGCAGACCACGAAGACGGTGCAGGCGGTGTCGGCGAACAGGGCCTTCGCGACCTCGGCGCTGCGCGAGGGGTCGATATGGAAGTAAACCGCGTCCTTGCTGACCGAAGTCCACAGCCAGGCGCGGCTCGACCGGCCGTTGTCGCGGAACTCCTGTACCCGATCGCGGTAGGGAAGCGGGTTGCCCCGCTCCCCCCGCACAGATCCGTGCAGGCACGTTGATGCACACGGCTCCTCCCTCAGGTCAATTGACGGCAAATCGTTGGCTCGGCCACGGGTGTCGGATTTCCAGCGTGGGCCAGTATTTCGCTGTCAGTCGCTCCATACGGTCCCCGCTGTAGCGGTCCTTCTGCGATCTGCGGCGCAGAGTCCTGAGCCACAGTACTTTCAGTCGTTGCACGAAACGCCCCAGATATCGGGAGCTGGTTGGAACGGCAAAGTAGTTCAGCCATCCATCAAGTACCTGTCCCAGCCACCGCGCGGTCTGGTTTACGCCGTCGTGCATCCGCCTGCGAAGCTCCTCCTTTATTCGCTTCAGGGTGCGCGCCATCCGCTTCGAGACCGGCTTGCGCCCCAACTGGAACCGCCCCTTCCTGTCCTTCGCGCAGTAGTGCGTGAAGCCCAGAAAGTCGAGCGTCTCCGGTTTGCCCAACCCTCGCCGCTGACGGTTCTCAGTTGCGAACCGCCCGAACTCGATGAGCCGGGTCTTGTCAGGGTTCAGTTCCAGTTCAAAACGTCCAAGCCGCTCCTTCAGGTCACGCAGAAATCGCTCCGCGTCTTGCTTGTGCTGGAAACCCACCACGAAATCATCGGCGTACCGCACGATGATTGTGTCGCCTTTGACCTCGTGGCTGCGCCACTTCTTCTGGAACCAGAGATCGAGAACGTAATGTAGGTAGATGTTGGCCAGGATCGGCGAAATCACCGAACCCTGGGGAGTCCCCCGCATGTTGTCCCGCCACTCGCCATTTTCCATGACGCCGACGTGCAACCACTTGGATATCAGCCTGATGACCCGCTTGTCTCCGATGCGATGTTCGAGGAACCGGACCAACCAGTCCCGCGAGACATGGTCGAAAAATCCGCGGATATCTGCGTCAGCTATCCAGTTGATCTTACGCCGTTCAATCCCGACCGCGAGCGCATCAAGCGCGTCGTGCGCCCCACACCCGGGCCGGAACCCATAGCTAAACCCCAGGAACTCCGCCTCGTAAATTGGCGTCAGGATAATCTCCGCCACCGCCTTCTGGACAATCTTGTCCTCTATGGCCGCGACGCCGAGCGGTCGTGTGCCGCCATCCGGCTTCGGGATGTTCACCCGCCGTGATGGCGTCGCCCGGTACGCTCCCGAGTGCACGCGGTCGTGCAGGGCGGCCAACCGGCCTTCCAACCCTCCCTCGTACATCCCCCACGTCATGCCATCCGCACCTGCCGCCGCGTCCTTCTTCAACGCGAAGAACGCCCAGCGCAGCGCATCGACCGTAACGTGGTGGAGAAGCGCCGTCAGACGCTCCCGTGGCTCCCGTTGTACAAACTGCCGTATCCGGTCGGCCGCTTGTGACACGCTTTCCCGGTCCTGCGTCCGGCGCATGCTTTGGCTTTCCAGATTCCCCTTGGGCTCGGTCCTTCGCTCCATCGGCTCCGCCGGAACAGGCCTCCCTTTGTTCGCCGACTTCATCGCTACTACTCCCGAGTCTGACTTCTCCATGCCGTTCGTCATCGGTTACGGATTCCTCCTTTCCTTTGCGATCCCGCTACGACCGCGGGATGACATGGAGACCTCCCAGGTCCCGGCGTGAAAGCCTACGTACGTGCGGTTGGGTTCTTCGACTCCGCAGGGTCCACTTCCCCCTTACCATGGCGGTGGAAGCGGTGTTGCCTTCGACATACTGGAAAGCCTCGGCACCCTGATTCTCAGACTTTTCGTAGCTCAATCGCCCTCGCCCATACGCGCCCCTGTCAACGCTTAACCTGCATCCTCGCGAATGGCCGGCCCATGACTCGGGGTGGAAGTGGTTGGTTACTCCTTCTTCCCGCCGGACTCACACCGGCTACTTTCCGCCAGTTAGCCTGGCGCTCCCAGCCGGTCTCGTCGGCATGGCGCACCGTCGTCCGGTTCTGGTGCGCGAGAATCGCCTGGTAGACCGGGTCGAACAGCGGCACGAAGCGCTTCAGGCTGTTGGCCAGCGTGCCCGGCGAGACCGCCAGCCCCTGGTCCGCGTACCACGCCGCGACCCGGCACAGCGGGCGCAGGCACGCACAGTGCTCGAACAAAAACCGTGCCCAGAAGCTGGTTCCGAAGAGCGTTCCGGGGAACAGCCGCGGCACCGGCGGCGCAATCGCTTCCAGGGGCGACGACGCGCAGTCGCAACCCCGGCGCCAGCGCGTCCGCTCGATCCTGCGGATGTGGGCCTTGACCGCGATCTCGATCAGCGTCGTCACACGCTCGCCGTTGGCGACATAGGGCTTGCCGCAACAGGAACAGATCCGCGCATCCTTCGGTGGGTTGCGCCGTTCGGTCTTCTCCGGAAGCCCGGGCCGCGGGGTGCGACCGTGGCCGGGCGCGCCGCGTTGCTGGCCGCGCTTGCGTCCCGTGCCCGGCTTCTTCTGCCGCTCGCTCCTGCTCCCGAAGACCGCCTTCGACAGGACGGCCCGGCTCGAGCGCAGCTTGGCCAACTCCTCTTCCAGCCTCTCGTTGCGGGTTTGCAGGGACTCGATGGTCTTCTCCTGCTTGCGCAATCTCTTCAAGGCCGCCGGCAGCAGGGGACGTTCGGCAAGCTCGGCCTCCAGCCGCTCGGTCTTGAAGGCCGACGTATCCAGGGCAATTTGCAAATCGGTGATGCGCCTGTCCTGCCAATCGATGAAGTTCATCTGGTCGTGGTATTCCGCCAGCTCCGCGCGCAGCAGCTCGACCTCGTCGGACAGCCCACGTGCCGTCGCCTTGATGCGCTGCAACCACTCCAGCTCGCGGCGCAGCCGGCCGTTCTCCCGGTTCTGCTGACGGGTCTCGCGGGTCAGGGAATCGACTTCCCCGCGCAGCGCCTTGATCGTGTCCTTCTGCTTCTGCGTCCGTTCCAGCGCCTTGCCCAGCCGGATGCTCTCCTTCGACCGCACCGACTGCGCGGCCCGCTCCGACTTGCGCAGCGCCGAGACCTCTCCGCGCAACGCCACGACCTCGTCCTTCTGTCCCTGCGACCGCTCCAGGGCCTTGCGGAGTCGGGCATTCTCCCTCGACAGTGGCCCGGTCGCGTCCTTCCGGCCTTTCGACGCCAGGGCCTTGTGCAGCCGCGCGACCTCGTCGCGCAGCGCTTCGATCGTGCAGAACTCGCTCGACCCGCTGCGGGCTTCGGAGAGCAACTCCTGCAAGTGCGCCACTTCGGCCTGCAAGGACGGCACGTCCTTGGCCGCGCGGCGGAGGTCCCCGGTCTCCTGCTCGGCCTCGCTCAGCCTCTGCCGGCAGGCCTTGAACCGCGACTTCCACGCACTCCCACCGCTGCGGGCGGCGACTTCCGCCCAGCGCAACTCTTCCGCGCGCGCTTCCGCTGCTTCCGCCCGCGCCCGCTCCTGTTCGCACAGAGACTGCCAGTCGCGCGGCTCGCTCGTCGGCGCCGACATGGGGGGCGACCAGATCGCCTCGTCCCCCTCGGTCAGCGTCAGCGCCGTCCCGAAATCCTCGTCGCGCATCGCCATGGACGTGACGATAACGAATCGCGGGCGGCGTTACCAGAGGGTTTTGCACGGCGCTACGACACGCACATGAAGCGGGCCGAGCCCAGGAGGGACATCTGGCTGCGGCCACTCAGGCGAGACTGGAAGCGGACACTCAATCGCTGAAATCTCCATCACCTGAGAACGGAAGGATTACGCGTATCCTCGTTCTGCCGCCCGGACGATCCGTAAGCACCATGCAAGCGACCACCCTCAAACCGGGGCGCATCATGGCGCGTCCCTGGCGGAGGCGCAAGCGGGAAAGGGCAGCTGAAACCTTCTAGAAAGCTAGGCAAACCGCTACTTTATCGCACCCCTGCGCATCTCTGCGCAGCCGTGGCGATGCGGAAGAATTTATACATCATGATATCACCGGCTTCGGGGTGGGGGCCTATCCGTCGGGCAGCCGGTATTACGTGGTGCAAAGCCGGGGTCCGGACGGCCAGAAGCGTGTCACGGTGGGACGGCACGGGGTCATCTCCGCTGATCAGGCGCGCCGCCGGGCGGCGCTAATCATCAACCGCATCAAGGCGGGAGAGGAACCCGTTCCCGAGCCGTTGCCGGCGAAGTTGGCGGGCGGCCCGACGGTGGCCGAACTCGCGGTTCGATATCTGGATGAACATGTTTTGGTTCGCTGCAAGCCGTCCACGGCGAGGACGCACCGCCAGCTGGTTGGCAAGCACCTCCTGCCCGAGTTCGGCAAGCTGCCGGCCGCGGCGGTCGGGCGCGAGCATGTTACGGCGTTGCATTACAAGCTGCGCCATACGCCCGCCACGGCGAACATGTGACGTTGACCCCAAATTCCGGACCAGGTGTTTCTTCACCTATGCGGCATGAGATGCCGTAATGGGGCTCGGTGTTATCCGGCACCGTCGGAGCTTGTAGCGATGACGGAGATTCTGGTGTCGTTGCCCTTAGACGCGCGGCGTGTTCACGGGGTCTTGCCGAAAGGCGCGCCCCAATTCCTCGAAAGGAAAGGGCAACGACATGGATGTCTATATCGGGCTGGATGTATCGCTGGCAAGCACGGCAATCTGCGTTCTCGGCGATAAGGGCAAGATCGTGACGGAGGCGCGGGTCGCCAGCGCACCTGAATCGCTGGTTGCGTTCATGCGCGAGCTGCCGCACGGGATCGCCGCGATCGGCCTCGAAGCCGGTCCCCTGTCCAACTGGTTGCACAAGGGGCTGACTGACGCCGGCTTCGAAACCGTGCTGATGGAGACCCGGCAGTTAAAGGGTGCGCTGAAGGCGATGCCGATCAAGACGGATCGCCGGGATGCCGAAGGCATCGCACGGCTGCTGCAGATGGGCTGGTTCCGGCCGGTACACTGCAAATCGGTGTCGTCGCAGGAGATGCGAGCGCTGCTGACCTCGCGCAAGTCCGTGCAGGACGCGCTCATCAATATGGAGCTGTCGCTGCGCGGCATCTTGCGCAACTTCGGCCTGAAGCTCGGTCGGATCTCGAAGGGTCGCTACGAGGCCCGTGTCCGGGAATTGATCGCTGGCAACGCGATGCTGGAAGCCGCGGCCGAACCGATCCTGCGCGCGCGGGCGGACCTGCGCCGCGAGCTGGCCGGCCTGGAGAAGCTGGTCCGTAATCTGGCCAGGCAGGACCGGGCGTGCCGGCTGCTGATGACCATGCCGGGGGTCGGCCATGTCATAGCTCTGACCTTCACGTCCGCGATTGACGATCCGGAGCGGTTCCGGAGATCGAAGGATGTCGGCCCATGGGTGGGGCTGACGCCGGGACGGGATCAATCCGGCGAACGGGATATTGTCGGCCGGATCACCAAGGCTGGCGATGCAGGTCTACGCGCAGCGCTCTATCAGGCCGCCACGGTGATGCTGAACCACACGGGGCCGAATTGGCTGAAGGCCTGGGCGCAGCGTCTGACGAAGCTCCGGGGCAAGAAGCGCGCGACGGTCGCCCTGGCCCGGCGCATCGGCGTGGTGTTGCACCGGATGTGGCGGGATGGCACCGAGTTCCGGTTCACGCGCGAAGAGGCGATGGCGCTTCAGACGGCTTAGGCGGGGCTGTATCCCATCGGCAGTTAGCAAGGAGAGGAGGAAGGAGCCGCGCTTGAAGGTGGGCGATCCACCGGTGTCCCCTCGCCGGGACGCGGTTCCCGATGATGCGCGTATCATCGCTTGTTGGCCGAACCGTTCTATCGCGTTCGAGCACGCGCCTGAGATTGGCACTCGGGAATCGTTTTGGACCAGGCATGAAGTTGGCAGCCATTGCGCTGACCACGGACGGAAGCGAGAGCCTGGCGACGGACACATCCGGATCGTGGTTCCTTCTCAAGACCAGAGGGGTGTTGCAATAGCCCAACCCTGAGCCGGAGCCGTGATGGCCCCGGGAACTCCTGAACCACGCCTGAGAGGATACAACTTGCCGCAGGCGCCGAGGCTTCGCGAACGAAGGATCGTGTCGCGGTGATCGCTCGTGGGAAAAAGGTGCTTGACGGCGAACGCCCCATTACGGAAGCGATGGTCATATCCCTCCTGGCCTGTGCCGGCGTCCGGTAGGCGATGCTCGAGTGGCGCCGTCGTTGGTTATAGAAGATCTCGATGTACTCGAATAGCGCAGCCCTGGCCTCGCGCCGGGTAGAAAACCGGGTACGGTGCACGAGTTCGGTCTTGAGCGACCCAAAGAAGCTCTCCATAGGGGCGTTGTCGAGGCAATTCCCCTTGCGGCTCATGGAGGCCTTGATGCCATGGAGGCGGAGCAGTTTGCGGTAGTCACCGCAGGCATATTGCACACCGCGGTCGGAATGGTGGATCAGCCCCATGGGCAACCGGCGGTAGCGGATTGCCATCTTCAGCGCATCCTCGCACAGGACGCTCTTCAGCCGCTCGGACATCGACCAGCCGACGATCTCCATTGTGGCCAGATCCTTGACGGCGGCGAGGTAGAGCCAGCCTTCGTCGGTCGGGATGTAGGAGATGTCAGCGAGCCAGACCGCATCGGGCGTAGCGGCTTTGAAGTTGCGGTCGAGCAGATTGGGCGCGATCGCATGGGAGTGGCGGCTGTCGGTGGTGATCGGCACCTGCCGCCTGCCTCGCGGTGGACGAATGCCGTTCTCTCGCATGAGCTTGGCGACCGTGCGCTTCGAGATGCGAAAGCCGCGGACCTTCAACTCGGCATGGATCCGAGGCGCGCCGTAGCACCTCTTGCTCTGCTCGAAGATCTCCCGGATCTCTGACCCGACCCTGTCGCGCCGGGCAGCGCGTTCAGCTCTCTTTGGGGCCGCACGCCGCCGGGCGTGGAACCAGCTGTTAGCCACCCCCAGGACCCGGCACATGAACCGGGTGGCGTGCTCTGAAGCATGGGCGGCGATGAAAGCGTGCTTCGTCTTCATGTCTTCACCGCCCATTGAGCGAAAAAAGCCGAGGCTTTGCGTAGAACCTCAACCTCCTACATCAGCCGCTTGTTATCCCGGCGAAGCTGCACCAGTTCAGCGGCCTCGGCTTTCTGCGCCGCGGTCGCCGCGGCCGAGCCCGCGGCCTCAAGCTCGAGCCGCCAGGTCTTCAGCTGCGTTGGCGTGACGCCGAGCTCGGCCGCCACACTGCTATGCGTCGCACCCGGCTCCGACAGCCGGGCAACCGACTGTTCCTTGTATTCCGGCGAAAATCGTCGCCTCGTCTGCTTTGTCATCTCGTCCCTCCAGGTCGGTAGTTAATTTACCGCCTGGTCCGGGATCCGGGAGCAACGTCACACCGCCTCGCAGATCGCTTCCGCATCCGCCGCGTCGTTCTTGTTCGTCTTGACGAAGGGACGTACGTATTGAGGCGGGATCAGCCGCACTTTGTGCCCGAGTGCCTGCAGCTCCCGAGCCCAATAGTGCGCAGAGGCGCAGGCCTCCATGCCGACAAGACATGATGGCAATCCGGCGAAGAACGCCAACACCTTCCCGCGGCGCAGCTTCCGCCGTAGTACCGCTCGCCCCTCACCATCAGCACCGTGAACCTGGAACACCGTCTTTGCCAGATCAAAACCGATTGTTGTAATATCCATCGTGGACGCTCCCTCTGTCTGGAGTTCAAACCAAACTCCATTCTGGCGCACTCGACGCCGAAAAGGGGGCGTCCATACCATCAGACTAACTAGACAAGACTTGTAGAACCTACATTCAAACGGTCTCAGGCTGCTAATTTGTTATTCGGCGCGCAGGTTCGACGCCGACCGGCACGCTAACCCTTTGAGATCTCTTGATTCTGGGGGTCAAATTTGCGCGCCGAATAACACCCGATATTCAAATCCCCATACTCCCATCCAGATGTAGGTGCAGGATATGACTAATACAACTCCGAGCTACGGCGATTTGCCAATTGAGGACTCTTGGATAGAGTACCTGAGAACCAGGTTGCCGTACTCCTTCAATTGCATAGAGGAAAAAGTGACCGGTCGATCCAGACACTTTGTGCTGTCAGAACCTGTATTTCTGACAGGGGAATTCGCAGCTGAACGCCATAATTATTGGAGACGAGGCAACGTCTACTATATGTGTGGAAAACTTCTGGATCACTCTTCGATGTCAGCTGTTGGACAGGCATACAGAATGCAAGAAACCCTACAGTTGCTAACCAGTGCCCCTGGCACGCAGTACCCTTGGCCCCGCGACATATTTGCCTTCTACAACTCCATGCAAATGGAGAAGGTCTGGGGATTTGCACAGGACAACCATCTAGATCGGGAAAGGGTAAGGATGACGAACGTCATCCAGGCGGTAGAGTTGGGCCTGAAGGCCATTATGACTCATGCAGCCTTTCGAGAGACCTGTTGCTTCAAGTTCGCGGCGGGACACGACGTTGCCAAGCTATACGAAGCTCTGCCTGATCCACTCCAAGACGAAATCGCTGCGGAGTCCAAGGTATTCGCCATAGACTATTTGGCATTCAGGACCCAGGTAGAGACCGACATCAAGATACTCATGGGTCGCAGAGTCTCACAACCGCAATCCTCTCCCGATGCGAAACAGCAAGCGGATTGGGACCAGATGGCGAAGAGAATAAGAGAGAGCAACTACACGGCCTTTGTGAACGAAAACGATCCAGGAAAGACCGTAAAGCAACTGCACCAAGGTTGGTTCCAAGAGGCACTGGATAGTGTCAGGCCGATTGAAGCCCCCCACGATATTAGCCAGTACTTTCGGTATGCGCCCCAACAGGATAAGGACGAGTTACCAGTAGACCTCATAAGTTGGGGGCTCCTATTGGGCCGCTTTCTGTACGAGCATCTTTTCCCCGTGCCGCCGTCGGGCAATGGACCTCTTTCCGGATTTCCCCTGTCTTCCTAGTGAGTCGACAAAGTAGACAGGGTACCCTTCTGTCAACAGGGGCGGGATGAGGTTGTCGCAATTAGGCACCGGAGTCATTGACGCTCCAAGACACCAAGGATCCGCACAAGCGACGCCGCGTTCACCTCTCGGTCGACAATATCCCGCCAGTCGCCCATCTACGCAATCTCGATCCGGCCCGACGGCGACGGTTCGATATCGTTCGGGGCCGGCAGCAGCTTCACCAGTTCGCGCGCCCGTCGCCCCCTTAACGGAAGCTCGCCTGAAAGCTCGTAGGCGTGAGCAAAACATGCGGATCGAGCGGAGGCTGCAGTTCGAACGCCTTCGGTTCTCGCGAGAAATTCCAAAGCCGGAACAGATGCCAATCAGCGCGCCTGTGGTCAGCCACCGCCAGCTCGTTCCGCGAGATGTGGAAAGGTGTGCGCTCCCATCCGTTCGTGGTCTTCACCTCGATGAGCCGAGGCTGCCCGTCAGGCGCGAAGCTGGCGATGTCGTAGCCCGCGCCGTCGCCATCCTCCTCCGACACCCAGCGCACGTTGTGCGCCAAATCTTCCCGCCCTGCGCCCGCCAGTACGCCGCGCTCACGGCTCAGCACGAGCCTCTCGCCCGCGCGGCCGAGGGCGCGGTTACGTTCGTCCCGCCCTGCCACATCGAACTTGCGGGCGATGTGCAGCATCTGTTCCAGCTCCTGCGGCGGCGGCTGATTTCGCACCGTCGGCGGCGGCCCGACCCAAAGCTGCGCCGGGTCGCGCAGGCCAGTGGCGCGCTGGGCGACCGGCATACGTTCCACCCATGCACGGTCGAGCGCCAGCCACCGCACCACGGCCTCGGCAAGCGCCATCTGGAAGTTGAAGGCGGGCCTGTAGCCCGGAATCCAGTCCTCCCCGAGACCTTGGAGCACCGCGCTGATGTTCCGGCGCTTGAACTCGACAGACGCTTCCGAACGGTCCTGCAGGCGAGGTATCAGCCGACGTCGGTGCTCGGCCTTGTTGTAGGGCCGCCCCGAGATGTCGTCGTCCAGCATCGCGAAGTAGTCCGCGACGATCAGGTCGTTCTCTTCATTCGTCCAAGCCCCGTTCGACATTACGCCAGACTAGAGGCACGAAATCCATTTGTCATCAACGGCTTCTTCCACAAGCGGGGTTCCGGTCAATCGGCGCCAATGGAAAGACTAGGACTATTAGAAACGCAGGAATGCCAGGGTCAACTGCAAGTCGCGAAAATGACTGGAGCACCCTTCTCATTTTATTTCCGTCTCGCACCTCGCACTCCCAGATCACAAGGACACGATACCCAGACCACGCAGTTCAGACATCTTAGACTCGCCACGCTGTCGATTGCGTTCCAGCTTTTTCCCCAGTATTCTGTATTTGTCTTTGGTGAAGAGGCTAGCTCGCAATTGTCATGAGAATGCCAAAAACATCCATGTACGAAAATGGCCCATTTTGCTTTCTTGTTTGCCAAATCGGGCTTTCCTGGAAGGTCAGATACATGCTTGCGAAACCTTAGGCCCATGTGATGCACCGCTGCACGCGCCTGGACTTCTGGGCGTGTATCCCGCGACCGAATCCGAGACATCATCTGCGAGCGCGACAGCGGTTCGCGTCTTGCTCGTGGTAGAAGGTTCGGAAGGTGCGCGGGCATCCATCAGCACCGATCAGGCAAGCGATACTTGTGGATCATTCATGATGGAATCTACTGCGAGTTTAGGAACACTCTTCTCAGCATGTACGACAGTAGAGATATTGGCTCGAAGCCGCGAACCGCCACGGACTGCCGCAGACACGATGCGCCATCTAGTGCCTTTAGGTGAGTCAGAGAGATCACCGTGTACAGAGCGCCGCAGAACAATCACTTGATTCTTTTCCATCGGACGAGAAGAAGCCAGCACTGTAACATGGGCGGTGTACAGGTCGGTCTCGTAAGCGACATCTATACTTTCTACTTTCAAAGCGGCCGCCACGGACTGGTCTGCCATTCCGTCTTTTTCGATCCATTTCCAGAACGCGGGACAAACCGCCTGGAAAGGACATCTCCCGCAGGATACGGCATCTGGTCTTGCGAGCGTCTCCGGTGACGTCCCTTTGAGCAGCGCACTGTTTGCGTCGCTCAGTGCTTCCAGGGCTGCTTCGGCTTCCGCCTTGCATTCCTCCGGGTCAATCCTGATTTCCATAACCTGGCCAGAGGCCGCAACTGCCGGGCGTTGCCAGGCCACCGGTTTTCGACATCTGCAAGAATTGCGGCGTACAGACGGAGCTGACGCCGATATCCGTCGAGAACTTCCCTCGCCCGCAGCCAACTGTGATCCGGCAGGGATGACTTGTATTCGACTATTGTATTTCCGTTGAAGAAATCTGGACGGCCCGCTAGCCGGCCATCACGGGTTTTGATGCGTCGCTCGGTTCCTCTTGCGGCCCTCGCAGCATTCCGTTCCGCACCATTGCCGGCTTGGGCTTGGCCTCTAGCCCGAATCTGAGCTGCCGAAGCCAGGGCCCGCTGGCGTACCAGAAAATAGCCCGGCCACCTTTCTGCGGAGCCGAACCGGAAATCAAGGCGATGCTTCGCAGCGGCACCGGCGGCATCGGCTACAGAAGATCTCCAGGCCATCTCCGCGTCGTCAGCAGACGCGCCCGGGCGCGCAGAGGCTTGCATTACGCGGTGAAATGCAGTTCCGAGCGGCTTTGGTGCATGGACCTGAGGATTAGTATATCTGGCTCCGCTTCCGTCTTTGAGAGTTTGTCATGCCTTTCAAGTTCCACGCATCGCGTCGCCACCATATCCCCAGAGCCAAGTACCGGGTCATGAACTGGCCGGATTATGACCGTGGTTTGGTTCGGCGCGGCGACATTCGTTTCTGGATTGATGAGAGCGCCCTGGAGCAATGGGACGCAGCCAAGCGGCGAACTCCTGGTGGCCAGCGGCAGTTTTCAGAGTTGGCGATTTCCACGACACTGATGCTGGGGGTGGTCTTCAGACTGCCGCTGCGCCAGACGGAAGGCTTTGTGCGTTCCCTCGTGGACTTGATGGGGTGCGATCTGCCGGTGCCGGATCACACCACGCTGTCGCGGCGGCGGCGAACGGTGGATGTCGTTGTGGAAACCAGCACGAACAAGCGGTCTACGGATATCGTGCTGGATTCCACGGGCCTGAAATTCTTTGGCGCTGGCGAGTGGGCTCGCGCCAAGCACGGTGAAACGCGGCGCTCGTGGCGCAAGCTGCATATCTCGGTTGACCCGGCCAGCAGCGAGATCCGGACGCATGAACTGACCGGTGACGACACGGCCGATGCGACGATGGCGGGACCGCTGCTCGCCGGTTCCGGTGGGATGATCCGGCGCGTGTTTGCCGACGGCGCCTATGACGGGGAGCCCGTGACAAAAGCGATCCGAGAAGCTCGGCCACCGAATTCACCACCTGAAATCATCATCCCGCCACGCGCCACATCCATTCCTCCCCCGGACACGCCTCATGGCGGATCGGAACGGGAGCACCATGCGGCGGAGATCGCCTCGAAGGGAAGGATGAACTGGCAGAAACGACAGGGCTACGGATTGAGAGCGCTTGGCGAAACAGCCATGGCTCGCGTCAAGAGGCTCAACGGCGGCAAGCTCACCGCGCGCACATTCCAATCCCAACAAACCGAAATCGCCATGCAGATCGACGTACTCAATCGCTCTATCCGTGCGGCGAAACCAAACACAATCAGGATCCGCTAACCAACCGGGGAATGGGCGATCACACCATCGCGGCTCCATGCACCAAAGCCGTTCGAGGTAGAAGCTCGAGGCAGAAGAAACGCTGTCGCCCTCAAGCACTCGCCGCCCGTCCGGCTTCATGATCCGGTAGCTGGTCTCACCCTCGAATTCACGCGTTTGCCAGCCTTCGGTGATGCCGGCTGAGAACCGGCCTAGCGCCAGTGGTTCAGCCCGAGCCAGCGGTACAGCAAGGAGGGTCAACATCAGCACGGACAGGCAGCGATTCACCAAACTCATGTGAGCTGCCTCGTCGTCCGGCTTCAGGCGGCGACGGGCTCGACGCATCGGCGGTCGTCGTTCGTGGGCTTGTTAACGAGGGTGCTCACGGGATGGATGGTCATGACCTCCGCCGGGCAAGCGTGCGGATTATTCGAGCCCCCTCAGGGTCTCCTTGAGCAGAAGGTCGACGACCCCGCGCAATGCTTCTGCCTCGCTCGCACCCTGTGACAACACCTCGTTGTAGGCCTGCACCTGCATGTGCGCGCTGGTTCCCCGCACGAGTATCTCGCGCGCGTTCAGCACTTCGTCGATGCAACCGAGCTCCTCGGCGTCCTCGCGGACCAGATCGATGAGCTCTTCCAACAAGTCCGCATAGGGTACGACCCTGCCGATCCCGAAATCGACCAATCCGCGCGAGAACCCGTAGCGCTGGGCCAGCCAGCGGTTCTCCCGAATCAGCATGTTGCTGTATTGCCGCCAGCGTTGATTGCCGCGCCGAAGGCGCCGGAGCGCCGAGATCACGCACGCATACAGGGCTGCGACGGTCAGTGTGTCGTCGATCCGCGTTCCGATGTCCGCAATCCGCATCTCCAGCGTCGGAAAGATGGGATGCGGCCTGATGTCCCACCAGATCCTTGTGGCGTCCTCGATCAGCGCCGCGTTCACAAGAATGCCGACGTGGCGTTCGTATTCGCCCCAGCTCTCGAACCGCTCCGGCGGCCCGGTGCGCGGCAGTTCGTCGAACACCGCCAGGCGGTAACACAACAGGCCGGTGTTTCGGCCCCGCCAGAACGGCGACGATGTGCTCAGGGCCAGAAGATGCGGAAGGAAATAGGTGATCTGGCCAAGCAGATCCATGCGCAGATCGTTGTCCTCGACACCGACATGGACATGCATTCCACAGATGAGAAGGCGCTGCGCGAGCGTCTGGAAGTTCTCGGCCAGAACGTTGTAACGCTCCTTGTCGGTATGGTCCTGCCTGTTCCAGTCTGCGATCGGGTGGGTCGATGCGGCCAGCAGTTCCACGCCATTATTGCGGGCAGCTACCGCGACCGCGCGACGAAGCGCGGAAAGCTTCTCGCGCGCTTCGGCCATGGATCGGCAGACGGCCGTTCCCACCTCGACCTGGCTACGTAGGAACTCCGGGACGATCCCGCCGACTTCGCTGTCGAGGCTGTCCGTGCAGTCTTCGATGACCGCTTGCTGTACCCCGGTCGCCAAGTCGCGCGTGACAGGATCGACGAGGAAGTATTCCTCTTCAATACCGATCGTGAACGGCGGCGTCGAGAGCGTCATGGTCAATCTGCGATCGCCGCACCGTAGCCCAGCTTGAGCTGGGCGGGCGTGAGCGGTTCGACGCCCGCCGCCGCGATCGCGTCCGCGAAGAAGTAGGCACGCTGATTGGGTTTGCGTTTCACAAAGGGTGCATATCCAACACCCTCTAGAACCTTGTCCAAATCGACGGGCTTATGGACGATGCATCGTCCCGCCGCGCGGGCGATCTCCATGAAGCGCGCTGAGCCGAGATAGGCATACGCTGAACGGGCTGAGCAGGAGTATTCAATTTCTGACATTCAAGTCCTCCGACATGCCTTGGTGGAATCACTGACATCGATGTCCCACCGACAGTAGGTTGTATTATCCAAGATGCATCCGGAGAAACCCGCCGGGTTCTTTCAAACGGGCCAGAAAAAATGAAGGGTTAGACATGCTGTAATTCTACTATAACGCCGCTCCCAATCCGATGAAGGTGGCCTTGTTCCTCGAAGAGTCGGGCTTGGCCTATGAGCTGGTCCCGCTCGACACCCGCCTCGGCGATCAGCACCAGCCAGAATACCTTGCAATCAACCCGAATGCGAAGGCGCCAGCTATCGTCGATGACGGCGTTACTGTGTTCGACAGCAACGCCATCCTTCTGTATCTGGCCGAGAAGACGGGAAAATTCCTGCCGGAAGACACGTCGGAAATGCCGGCGCGGCTACTGTCCTGGCTGATGTTCGTAGCCACGGGCGTGGGTCCCTATTCGGGACAGGCCGTTCATTTCAAGAATCACGCGCCGGAGAAACTTCCCTACGCCATCAATCGCTACAACTTCGAAGCGGAACGTCATTACGGAATTCTCGACCGGCATCTCGGAGAGAATTCCTACATGCTGGGCAAGACGTACACGATTGTCGACATGGCGGTGTGGGGCTGGGCTCGCTTGGTGCCTGTTGTCCTGGGCGAGGACGCCTTTCCCAAAATGCCTAACCTCAAACGGCTGGTGGATCACATCAGTGCGCGTCCCGCAGCCGAGCGGGCGATCGCCCTGAAGGACCGCCACGCGTTCAAGGCGGAGATGGATGACGAGGCCCGGCGCAACATGTTACCGCAGAACGTGAGACTCGCGGGCTGACCCATCGGCGGGTTGGGCAGATTGTACCTTGCCTATCCGGTATACACCCACACCCACTATGGCTAGAATGGGCGCAAACCGGATATAGGGGAGCGCGCCATGGATGTTCTCGACCGCGCCGATCTCCCATTCCCGCATTCGCTACCCGAGTTCCAGCGACTTTTCCCCGATGATGCGGCCTGCGCCTCCTACCTGGAGAAAGCCCGCTGGGGAGACGGCTTTGCCTGCCCGCACTGCGGCACGGCGGGAGAGCCGTTCCACTTTGAAAACCGCCCTGGCGTCCTGCGCTGCCGCAAGTGCCGCCAGGACACCGGGCTGACGGTGGGAACAGTGATGGAGCGTAGCCACACTCCGCTGAACGTCTGGTTCTGGGCCGCTTATCTGGTCGCCAGTCAGACGCCCGGCATGTCCGCCGTGCAGTTTCAGCGGCAACTTGGTCTTTCGCGCTACGAGACGGCCTTTCAAATTCTCCACAAGCTCCGCTCGGGCATGGTGCGGCCCAACCAAGACAGGATCGGTGGACAGCCCAAGAACCATGTTGAGGTGGACGAAACCTGGGTTGGCGGGCGAACGCGTGGGGAAGGCCGTGGTGTTCACCACAAGGTTCCCGTCTCCTGTGCCATCGAGGTGCGTCATCGAAAGCCGGGCACCAAGCTCGACAACCGGAAAGACGGACGCTATGCCGGACGCGTTCGGCTCGCCGTCGTGCTCGACCGTAGCGCCGAGTCGCTCTGTGGGTTCGTCGAGAGCACCGTCGCGCCGGGATCGCTGATCGTTACTGACGATTGGAGCGGCTATGCTGGCCTCGGTAAGCGCGGCTATGAGCACTTCGCTGTTGCCGAGTGTGGTGATCCAGAGGTTGCCGAGCAATACCTGCCGATCATCCATCTGGTTTTCGCCAACCTGAAGACGTGGCTGATCGGTATCCACCACGGCGTTAGCCACCAGCACCTACAAGCCTACCTCAACGAGTTCACCTTCCGCTTCAACAGGCGGTTCTACCCGTTCAACGCCTTCCGCTCATTGCTCGGCATCGCGGGCGACACCTCTGCTCCAACCTATGCCGAGCTTTACTCGGGAGAGTGGCGGCACCCTACATGTAGCGGTCATGGGCGTTAACCGGATAGGCAAGGATTGAACCGTAAAGGCGGATGACAGTTCGATACGTTGTCCCCAGTTCCTTCAGGCCCTACCTCTCTGATCTGCGCGAGGCAATGAGGGGCCGCAACGCGGCCTGACCTGGGGTATACCCAGCCCGTTATCGAGGGTGTCGCCGCGGGGGTGCCGGGTGGAGTCGACCCAGACCCGGGTCGTGAAGATCTCGCCAGCGGTATCGAGATATTAAGAGCCTTGCCTGGCTCTGGGCGGTCGGACTGGGGTGGGTAAACGGTCAATCGAGACGGGATCGGGAAAACCAGTGATGGGTCAAGGGGCTTTCAAGCCCGCAATATTGATCTTGGACCCGGTCTGCACATCTCCATACGGGCCTGCGGCGTCAAACCAGCCGCATCATGAGGCCGGACAGATGACCGCACCTGACCACATGCCCCGAGACGTTCAAAGAAATGCTTGCATCAACGGAGGCGTCCACAGATGACCCCCTATTGGGGGTTATCTGGAGTGCGCCCCTGAGGGTGGACAGTTTGCACGTTTGGAATTGACCGGGAACGCTGGGCTTTCAGAGGATGGAAGCCATGGCCAAGCACCGAACCTACAGTATTGAGTTCAAGCGACAGGTTGCTCAGGAATATCTCGGAGGCGAGACCCTTCACGGGCTGGCCAGGCGCCACGACGTCTCGCGCAACCTGATCCGCATCTGGGTGTCGAAGCTCGAAGCCGGCGCGTTTGACGAAGACGTGGAGGCCGCCGGCCTTCTCCAGGAATTTGAGGCGAAGATCTCTGCCCTTGAGCGCCTGGTAGGCCGGCAGGCGCTGGAGATCGAGTTTCTAAAAGGGGCACTCAAGAGCGCACCACGGCCGAGAAGCGCGACTACGTCCGTGATTGCCGGCCCCGTGGGCTCACCATCGCGCGAGGATGTCGTCTGATGGGCCTGCCGCGCTCCACCTACTACGATACGCCGGCGACCGAGGCCGACACCGAGATCGTCGCCCGCATCACGGCGATCTGCGAAGAGTTTGAGGCTTACGGCTATCGACGTGTCGGGGCCGAGCTACGCCATCAGGGGATCGTCGTCAACGGTAAGAAGATCCGCCGTCTGATGCGCCAGCACGACCTACAGCCCAAGCGTCGCAGGCGTTTCATCGCCACAACCGACAGCGATCACGATAGTCCGATCTTCTCCAACCGCGCCAAGGACGTTACGGCCGACAGGCCGAACCAGCTCTGGGTCGCAGACATCACCTACGTCGCGATCGCCGTTGGCTTCGTTTATGCCGCCGTCATCCTCGATGCGTGGTCACGCCGCGTCGTTGGTTATGCCATCAGCCGCTCGATCGATACGCGGCTCGCCTTGGCAGCGCTCAAGGCCGCTGTCCGGTCACGACAGCCGCCAAGGGGCTGTATCCACCATTCGGATCGCGGATCGCAATGCGAGTTCAATCGGTCGTCGCAACACTCTGGCATAGGAGGTTGCTATGACGGTACGCAGACGGCGGTCGGATCAGTCTGGACGGAGCAAGTTGCATTCGCCAGGTCGACCGAACTCGGCACGGCGTGAGGAGCTTGTTCGGTTCTGGGCAGCGATTGCGACGGGGCGTTCGAGCGAGGACGCGGCCCGAGATGCCGGTGTATCCCCTCCGGTAGGCTCGAGGTGGTTCCGGAGGTCGGGCGGCATGCCACCATCACATTTATCGCAATCGGCCAAGCCGCTGTCAGGACGTTACCTGTCTTTCGAGGAACGTGAGGAGATTGCTCTTCTGCGCGCCCAGGGAAGAGGCATACGCCATATTGCTTGCCGGCTGGAGCGAGCACCGTCGACGATCTCCCGCGAGGTGCGGCGCAACGCGGCGACCCGAAGCGGTGGCCTGGACTACCGAGCAACGACGGCGCAGTGGCATGCTGATCGATCCGCCAAAAGGCCGAAGCCAGCCAAGCTGGCAACGAATGAGGCGCTGCGGCGCTATGTGCAGGATCGGCTTGCGGGTCGGATCTCGGCACCGGATGGAACGGTGATCGAGGGGCCACGCGTCGTCTGGAACGGTCGTCGGCATGGGCCGCGGCAGCGCAGGCGATGGGCCAGGGCCTGGAGTCCTGAGCAGATCGCGCACCGTCTTCGGATCGACTATCCTGGGGACGGGCCCGAGGATCAAGCGATGCGGATCAGTCATGAGGCGATCTATCAGGCGCTCTACGTACAGGGCCGCGGCGCACTCCGTCGTGAGCTGACCGCCTGCCTTCGCACGGGAAGGGCACTGCGCGTGCCTCGGGCACGTAGCCGCCGGCGGGGCAAATCCTTCGTCACGCCTGAGATCATGATCAGTGAACGATCGGCGGAAGCAGCTGATCGGGCCGTACCCGGACACTGGGAAGGTGACCTGATCATCGGCTTGGGCAGATCGGCGATCGGCACTCTGGTGGAACGCACCACGCGGTTCACAATGCTGCTGCATCTTCCCCGAATGGAAGGCCACGGCACCGTCCCGCGCGTGAAGAACGGGCCTGCGCTTGCCGGTCATGGGGCTGAAGCGGTTCGCGATGCCATCGCCCGGACGATCACGACATTGCCAGCGCAGCTTCGCCGCTCGCTGACCTGGGACCAGGGAGCAGAGATGGCCAGGCATGGGGATCTGCGGATTACAACCGGCCTTCCCGTCTACTTCTGCGAACCGCACAGCCCTTGGCAACGCGGAACGAACGAGAACACCAATGGACTGCTTCGACAGTACTTCCCGAAAGGAACCGATCTGAGCGCACACAGTCCGGACGTACTCGCAGTTGTTGCTGACGCGCTCAATACACGGCCTGAGAACGGCGGTGACAAATTAGTCCACGGAAGCGGCGGGATTTCCCAGCCGCGGGCGGAGTAAAACTCTGCCACCTGTAGCCTTCGATCTTTTTTGAGATGGAAGGCGGGAGGATGTACACCGTGGACCTATATCTGCGCGTTCGGCTGGCCTGCCATGTTGATGGTCTGAGCCAGCGAGAGGCGGCAAGTCGGTTTGGCATTGCGCGCGAGACGGTGAGGAAGATGCTGCGGCATTCGGAACCGCCGGGATATCGGCGACGCCAGCCACCGAAACGCCCGAAACTGGCCCCCTTCACGGATATCATCGACCGTATTCTGGAGGAGGACCGAACGGTTCACCGTAAGCAGCACCACACGGCGAAGCGTATATTCGAGCGCCTTCGCGACGAACATGGCTTTACGGGCAAAGAGACCATCGTGAAGGATTACGTTCGGGAACGGCGCCTTCGTCGGCGTGAGATGTTTGTGCCGTTGTCACATCCTCCGGGCCATGCTCAAGCGGACTTTGGCGAGGCGGATGCGATCATCGCCGGCGTCAAGTATCGGGCGCATTTTTTCGTCATGACACTTCCCCACAGCGATGCCTGCTTCGTTGCGGCCTACCCGGCGGCGACGACGGAGGCCTGGCTGGACGGGCACAACAGAGCCTTTGTTTTTTTCGGCGGCGTTCCCCAATCGATTCTTTACGACAACGACAAGTGTCTGGTGTCGCGCATCTTGTCAGATGGCACGCGGCAACGAACGCGGCCGTTCAGCGGGCTGCAGTCCCATTACCTCTTCGAGGACCGCTACGGCCGTCCCGGCAAGGGTAACGACAAAGGCAATGTGGAGGGGGTGGTCGGCTATGCCCGGCGGAACTTCATGACGCCGCTTCCCCGGTTCGCGAGCTGGGACGCCTTCAATGGCCACCTGGAAGAGCAATGCCGCAACCGGCAAGGCAACGTCCTGCGCGGCCACCGCGAGAGCATCGGCGAACGGTTTGTGCGTGACCGCGAAGCGTTGAAGAGGCCACTGCCGGCACCGTTCGACGCGTGCGACAAGCAGGGCACGCGGGTCAACTCGCTGTCCCTGGTGCGCTACCGGACGAATGACTATTCCGTGCCCGTCGCCTACGGCCATCAGGAAGTCTGGATCCGTGGCTATGTCCACGAGGTGGTTATCGGTTGCGGCGCCGGGATCATTGCCCGACACCCCCGTTCCTACGACCGGGAAGATATGGTCTTCGATCCGATCCACTACCTGCCTTTGCTGGAGCACAAGATCGGCGCCCTGGATCAGGCCGCGCCGCTAGCCGGATGGGAACTGCCTGATGCCTTCCCAACCCTGCGCCGTCTCCTGGAGGCGCGCATGGGCAAGGCCGGCAAGCGGGAATACGTCCAGGTCCTTCGGCTTCTGGAGACCTTCGATCTCGAGGTGCTTCACGGCGCGGTGAAGGACGCCCTGCGCCTGGGTGCGATCGGCTACGACGCCGTCAAACACCTTGTGCTGTGCCGTATCGAGCGACGCCCGCCCAAACTCGACCTGGATATCTATCCCTACCTGCCTCGGGCCAACGTGGCGACCACGGCCGCCGCCAGTTATATGAGCTTGTTGGGTGGAGGCGCGTCATGACCGATACGCCGCAAGTGTTGCTGGCCCATCACCTCAAGACCCTGAAACTGCCGACGTTCCTGCGCGAATACGACAAGCTGGCCCGCCAATGCGCCACCGAGGGCGCCGACCATGTGCGGTATCTTGTCCGTCTGACCGAGTTGGAACTGATCGACCGTGAGCGCCGCATGGTCGAGCGGCGGATCAGACAGGCCAGGTTCCCCGCCGTCAAAAGCCTCGACAGCTTCGACTTCAAGGCCATCGCATCGCTCAACAAGATGCTGGTTCTGGAGTTGGCGCGATGCGAATACGTCGAGCGTCGTGAGAATATCATCGCGCTCGGCAACAGCGGAACCGGCAAGACCCATATCGCCCTCGGTCTCGGTCTGGCGGCCTGCCAAAAGGGGCTCTCCATCGGCTTCCTCACGGCCGCTGCCCTGGTTCATGAACTGATGGAGGCCAGGGATGAAAAACGCCTGTTGCGCCTGCAGAAGCAACTGGCAAAGTATCACCTTCTGATCATCGACGAACTCGGCTTCGTGCCGCTCTCGAAGACCGGCGCCGAGCTGCTGTTCGAAGTCTTCAGCCAGCGCTACGAGCGGGGCTCGATCCTGGTGACCTCCAACTTGCCGTTCGATGAGTGGACGGAGATATTCGGCTCGGAACGCCTGACCGGGGCTTTGCTGGACCGCCTCACCCACCATGTCCATATCCTGGAAATGAACGGCGAGAGCTATCGTCTCAACCAAAGCCAAAAACGGCGGAAATTCCCCAAAATACCTGCTTAACCGCCGGTGCAATGGTTGACCCGGTGGGTCCACAGGAACCTCCCACGCTGCTTCGCTCCGCGTAACGCAAGCGCTACACGAAGCAGCGCGGGTCCCTCCTATGGACTACCGGGACAACTCCCCAACACCGCGTACCGCATAACGTTAAGTGGACTAGTTTTACTCCGCCCGGGTGGACTAATTTTGCTCCGCCGTTGACAGGCGCTGGCCGCCGAAGGCGCGCTGGACGAGGACCAGCCCGTGCCCTGCCGCATGATCGGGGATATCGTTGAGGCCGAAGAAGTTTCGCTAGCCGAGAACAGTGTCCGCGCCGCCATGCACCCGGCCGATCAGGTCGAGGCCTTCCGCCGCCTGGCCGACGCGGGCAGCACGGCGGCCACCATCGCGGCGCGCTTCGGGGTCTCCGAGCGCACCGTGGAGAAGCGGTTGAGGCTCGGCAACGCCGCACCGGTGCTGCTCCAGGCCTACCGAGCAGGCGAAATCGATCTGGAAACATTGATGGCCTTCGCCGTCACCACGGACCATGCGCGCCAGAACGCGGTCTGGGAGACGGTGAGCCAACAGGGCTACCGGCCCGGCGCCTGGCAGATCAAGCGCCTGCTGACCGAGGACCGCGTCCCGGCCACGTCCGCCATCGCGCGTTTCGTCGGCATCGAGGCTTACGAGGCGGCGGGCGGCAAGATCGACCGCGACCTTTTCGCCGAGGAGGACGAGCGGGGGATCTGGTTCGACGATCCTGATCTGTTGAACAAGCTCGCCATGGACAGTCTACAAGTGGCGGCGAGGGAACTGGAGACGTGCTGGAAATGGGCCGAGGCACGGCTCGACGTGGACTGGAGCGCCACCGCGAGATTCGGGAGGGTGCGTCCGCAACCGGCCGAGCCGACGGACGAGGAGAAGGCCGAGATCGAACGCTTGAGGACCCGCAACGACGAACTCGCCAACATGGACGACGACGGCTGGACCGAGGAGTTGGTCGAAGAAGCCGATGCCAACGAAACCCGGCTCGACGAGATCGAAGCCACGATCGAGGCCCGCGCGGTCTACCGTCGCGAGGATATCGCCATCGCCGGGTGCATCGCCACCATCGGCAACGATGGCGAACTCAAGCTGATCCAGGGCCTTGTCAGGCCCGAGGACATGCCCGCTCGCGAATCGAACGATGCGAACATGGCCGAACACGACGATACCGGCGACGGGGAGAACACCATCTCCGGCATCGATGCGCCCACATTCGTGGCTCCCCTCGCTTCAACCGGCGATGCGGAAGCCGAAGCGCGCAAGGAAGCGGGCGTCGGCATCGGCCTCGCCGACGACTTGCGGGCCATCCGCACGGCCATCGTCAAGAGCCAACTCGCCTGCGACTTCGAGGCGGCCTTCGATCTGCTGCTGTTCCAGCTCGCCCGGAGCGTGTTCACCAACGGCTACCATGACGACGCGCTCGACATCAGGGCGGCCGAGACACCGGACCGACCGGCCATGCGGGTCAACGACGATGCTTTCGGCGACATCGACGATGCTTTCGGCGACATCAATGTCGGCGAGAAGCACCTCGAGATCGACCGGGCCGCACAAAAGCTCGACTGGACTGGCCTGTCCGATGCGGAGGCCTTCGCCGAGCTGCGGGCGCTTCCCGAGCGGGACAAACGGACCCTGTTGGCGTCCTGTGTCGCGCGCACGCTGAAGGGTCAACTGGCGTTCGAACCCAAGGCCCGGCCCGAGGTCGAAGCGACCGTGGCCCGGCTCGACACCGATTTCGCATCTGCTGTCCGTGGCAACCGCGATCAGGTCTGGACCGCCGATCTGCTGCGGTCGCGTTTGCGCAAGGATCGAATCCTCGCCATCGCCCGCGAGACGCTGGGCGAGACCTGGGCGCAAGCGGAGGCCAAGCAGAAGAAGGCGGACATCGCCAAGGCGATGGAGGACGCCTTCGCCCACGGAGACGATGTGCCCGCCGGGGTCACGGCCGAGGGCCGCGCCGCGGCCACCGCCTGGACGCCGCCGGGCTTCCGCGCCTTCGATACGGGCACCGTCGACGACAGCGGTGCGGTAGATGACCCTGGGACAACCGCCCCCGAACCGCAACCGACTGTGGCAGATACGCCGCTGGGCGGTACGCCGGAAGATGATGGCGATGACATCAACGGTGGCCCCGATCCATCGGGCGTCGACGCCGAAACCCCGCAAGCCGGGGCACCGGAGGACGGCACACTGCCGGACAATGACTCCGATCCCGTTCGGGTGGAGGCGCCGCCTCCCATGAACGCACGCGTTCATTCCGTCGTCGAGAGCATCGATGCTCCCGCCGTGGCTGAACGCCGCGCCGCGGCACTCGCCTCGGCCATGAACGCGGATGCAACGCTCCCGGTTGCGGCGTCCGCGCCGGAAGCGGCCGGCCCGCCCGCCGCCGGCGCGGGAGACCATGACGTGTCCGTAGAGCGGGAACAGGTACTGGCCACGACTCAGCGCGACAACGGCCACGACAACAAGGCGGCGTTGCTGGAAATACCAGCCTTCCTGCGACGCAACTGAGCCACCGCGTCCTTTCCTCACGACACCGCCTCGCCGGCACCGACCAGCGGGGCGTTTTTCATTCCCGCATCGACAACCAGGAGAACCCGCATGTCTACCCCACAAAATGCCGTTACGGCCGAGGCCGGCAATACTTCCGCCACGATCCGCGCCCGGGTGGGCGACAGCGCCATCGACAAGGTGACCCGGCTGTTCTCAGCCGGCCTCGCCGATATTTTCACCGAGACGCTGCAAAATTCACGCCGTGGCAGCGCCAACCGTGTCGCCGTGACCATCGAGCAGGATGGCGATATCACCCGCGTTACCCTCGCCGACGACGGCGAGGGGATCGCCGATCCCGCCGTCCTGCTGACCTTCGGCGAGAGCAACTGGAAGCCCGGCATCGCCGAGGCGGAGGACCCCGCCGGGTTCGGGCTTCTCGCCCTCTCGCGCCGGGGCTGCACCCTGCGCTGGCGCGTCCCCGGACAGGACCCAAGCCCAGGCTACCGCGTGGCGCTGGAGCCCGCCCACTTTCTCGGCCGCGATGCGGCCCATGTCGTCCCGGACGACAGCGCCCCCTGGCCGCATGGAACCGCGGTCACTTTCGAGGCGTCCGAGGCACCCCACTCGGTCCGCGCCTTTCTCAAGACCGCCGCGCGGCATTACCCCCTGCCGGTCACCATCGACGGCGAGGTTGTCGAGCGCCGCGCCTTTCTCGATGGCGCGCTCCATGTGGAACCATGGAAGGGCCTCGTGTTCGGCGTCTTCAAGGACAGCCATGCGGGCTACCGCGTCCCCGACGTCAACTTTCACGGCCTGACCCTGCCGGTGCGCCTGCCCCAGGTCGACACCGTGGAAGGCGGTGTCTGGTCGGCACGGGCCGACATCGACTCCTGCCCCGATCTGGAACTGGTATTGCCGGCGAGGAAAGAGGCGGTAGAGACCCCGTTTCTGGAAGAGATGCGCGAGGCCGCGCGGCTTGCCGTCTACCGCGCCATGGCGCACGCCGATCCGGCCCCGCGGGTTGCCTGGACCGACTGGCACAAGGCGAAAGAGGCGGGGATCGAGATGCCGGAGCCGCCCGCCTAGCTGCGTCCCTGGCGTCCCGGTATTGCCGATACCGACTATTGGGACGAGCGGTCCGCCTTCGCAGGCGTAGGCACCGACGTTCTGGTGATGCAGGCCGACCCCGAGCCGCCCGAGGCCCAAGCGCTCCATCGCGCCCTCGGCCTTACCGGGCTCCAGGGCGGATCGGAACGCACGCTCAAGCTGTTCGCCCCCGAGCCGCGTTTCGACGGTTATCCCTGGTACGACGCGCTCGCGCGCGTCACCGGCATTGAGAACCTTGTTACGGTGGATGGTGCCGTTCGTTCGCTGGATTACTTCACCAGCGGGGAGAACGGCGGCTAGCCGGAACGGCCCGAGACCATCGTGATGCACCTGAATATTCTGCATCCGCCCAAATCGCCGCGTCATTGCTTCCGCAAGTGCGGCACCATCGCCGTCCCCGCCGATCTCGCCTTCGCGGGCGAGGCCTGGTCATCGCTCCATGACGCGCTGCCCCTGGTGACGGCGGACAGCGATATCGCGCCCGAGGAACTCGCCCGATTGTTGCGCGCCGCATACTTCAGTCCCAGCGGCGACGCAGAGGCTGACTCCTGGGAGACGCAACTCACCCGCTTCGAAGAAGAAGCGTTGCATATGTCGCTCAAGCTCATGTGCTCGGTCGAGGAAGCCCGCCAGCGCACCATCGCCGATGCGGTATGGAGGGAAATCTTCTGGCTCATGCCGCGCGACCGCACGGTCACCATCGTGGTGCGCGGCGGCAAGGTCAGCGTCGACATCGGACCCGTATGCACGGAAGCCGCCACCGGGGAGGCGGCGCAATGACGCATTACACCGTCTGTTGCGGCTACGCATCCCACTACCACAACACTGTAACGCTCGAAGCCGATACCCTCGATGAGGCGCTGGAAAAGGCCATCGAGCAAGCCGGCGACGATCCCCACTGGAAGTCCGCAGATTATTGCGGCTCAACATTCGCCGAGGCCCTGGCCGAGGGCATGGATGCCGACCCCTGGGGCGACACCGCGATCCCCGTTCCCGACCGTTTCACTGAGAACGGCGAGCCGCCCGTGGTCACGCTGACCGGCCTCCGCCCGCCCGGCGGCATCGAGGTCACGGGCGGCACCGTCCGTATTCGTTTCGTCGAAGACGCCGGCACGGTCACGACGGAGGCCGCCGATCCGCCGGCCCCGCCGGGCAACAAGCCTCTGGTCACCGTCCGCCGCAGAGCCGATGGCGCTCCGGATGTGGCCGTCAGCTGCGGCCGTGCACGCGTGTTCATTCTGGATCCCGGCGACACCGGACCGCCGCCGGCCGGTTGACCGCCGGCGGCATTCATCCATCGCGAACCGCCTGCCTTGCGCTACTCCGGGCCGGGGGCCGTCTTTCTGCCCGGCGCGGAGGGCCTTAGAGGCCGTTTCGAAAGGGGTTGAGTGGCCGGTGTCGATGTGATTCCAAGGAGGTTGCTGAGACCGATATGGAGCCGCCATGTGGACGCCGACCACCCGAGAGCAGCATAGCCGCAAGACGCTGCGTTATCAGACTGATTTGACCGATGCGGAGTGGGTTGTGATCGAGCCTCATTTGCCTCCGGCTCATGGCACGGGACGGCCCCGGTCATGGCCGATGCGAGAGATCGTCAACGGCATTTTCTACGTGATGCGGGCTGGCTGCCCTTGGCGCTTGCTGCCAAGCGATTTGCCACCGTGGGGCACGATCTATCGCTGGTTCGCCAAGTTCCGCGACGACGGCCTCCTTGAGAAGATCAATCACTCTCTGGTCATGGCCGATCGCGAGCGGGTCGGACGCGAGGCCAGCCCGAGCGGCGCGATTATCGACAGCCAGAGCGTCAAGACAACCGAGGCTGGTGGCCCCCGCGGCTACGATGCGGGCAAGAAGATCAAGGGGCGCAAGCGCCACGCGCTGGTCGACACCGACGGGCGCGGCCTCGTGCTCGAGGCGCATCCGGCGAGTATCCAGGACCGCGATGGTGGCGGGTCGCTGCTGTGCGCCTCACGCGGCTCGTTTCCGTTCATCGAGAAGGTCTTTGCCGACAGCGGCTACGCCGGCGAGAAGGTCGCCACGGCCACCGTGATCGCCGTCGAGATCGTGCGCAAAAGCCCCGATCAGGTCGGCTTCGCCGTCCAACCGCGCCGCTGGGTCGTGGAGCGCTTCTTCGCCTGGATCAACCGCAACCGGCGACTGGCAAAGGACTTCGAGGCCACCATCGCCTCGGCCCGCGCCTTCCTCTACGCCGCCTCCGTCATGCTCCTCGTCCGCAGATTGGCCCGAGCCGCATGACTTTCGAAACCGACTCTCAGACGATGTCGTTTCATCAGCAGCTTCCCGTCTGGCCGTGGGTTTCTTCGTTTTTCCCTTGGTCGCCACCGTTCCGTCCCCCGATGTTAAGTACGTGACGTGAATTAAAATCCGGTTCGGTTTTCAGAACAATCAAGAATTAGCCGGATCGCCTCCTCAATGCGCCTGCGCCGGCCCTTGCCTGCAGTCCAAGGAGACACACTACATATAGTGGGTGTGGGTGATAACCGGATAGGCAAGTAATTTTCTCCTGTAGGACTTAGAGGCCGTTTCGAAAGGGGTTGAGTGGCCGGTGTCGATGTGATTCCAAGGAGGTTGCTGAGACCGATATGGAGCCGCCATGTGGACGCCGACCACCCGAGAGCAGCATAGCCGCAAGACGCTGCGTTATCAGACTGATTTGACCGATGCGGAGTGGGTTGTGATCGAGCCTCATTTGCCTCCGGCTCATGGCACGGGACGGCCCCGGTCATGGCCGATGCGAGAGATCGTCAACGGCATTTTCTACGTGATGCGGGCTGGCTGCCCTTGGCGCTTGCTGCCAAGCGATTTGCCACCGTGGGGCACGATCTATCGCTGGTTCGCCAAGTTCCGCGACGACGGCCTCCTTGAGAAGATCAATCACTCTCTGGTCATGGCCGATCGCGAGCGGGTCGGACGCGAGGCCAGCCCGAGCGGCGCGATTATCGACAGCCAGAGCGTCAAGACAACCGAGGCTGGTGGCCCCCGCGGCTACGATGCGGGCAAGAAGATCAAGGGGCGCAAGCGCCACGCGCTGGTCGACACCGACGGGCGCGGCCTCGTGCTCGAGGCGCATCCGGCGAGTATCCAGGACCGCGATGGTGGCGGGTCGCTGCTGTGCGCCTCACGCGGCTCGTTTCCGTTCATCGAGAAGGTCTTTGCCGACAGCGGCTACGCCGGCGAGAAGGTCGCCACGGCCACCGTGATCGCCGTCGAGATCGTGCGCAAAAGCCCCGATCAGGTCGGCTTCGCCGTCCAACCGCGCCGCTGGGTCGTGGAGCGCTTCTTCGCCTGGATCAACCGCAACCGGCGACTGGCAAAGGACTTCGAGGCCACCATCGCCTCGGCCCGCGCCTTCCTCTACGCCGCCTCCGTCATGCTCCTCGTCCGCAGATTGGCCCGAGCCGCATGACTTTCGAAACCGACTCTTAACAATTGTTTCCCATGGCACGCCACCCAGCGTAACGGCATTACAGTACATTAAGCCTATGGGCGCGCGCTTCGATAGGGCGAAAATCTTGTTGGTGGAGTTGTAGACTTTTTGCTTTACTTCACCGTCATGAAATGTTTCGACGGTAACGGCGCTATCGGCAGCAATGGAAATCCCAAATTTGTTCAGTACAGCAATCTCAGCGGTCATTCTTCCCCCATCGCGCCGCGGCAGCTTGTCGCGCGATAGCCGAACGCTGTTCTGGAGTGAGTCTTGAGGCCCTAGCCTTACCGCCCTTAAGGCCGCCAGCACGGGCGAATTCGTTCACTGGTGCAGTCTCCCCGTTATCTTCCCGATCGCCGGTCGCCACGTCCACGATGAGCTTGGCGAGCTGGCTGGGGTCGCGGGGTCTCTTGGGTCTAGCCACGTACTCGAATATGGCATGCGAGGAGGCGGCATGCTAGGGCCAAGAATTTCAAACTGACCCACTACCCAAAAGCAACACCCGCCTCGGCGGGCCGAGTGAGAACGCGGACGGCGAAACTAGGCGCTGGCGCGCGCTTCAGCCGGTTTCGGCCACACCTGGGGAAACTGCGGATGGTCGGGCGGGAAGCGATCGCCGTCCTCAAGATCGACCTCGAACGGGATGACCACGTTGAGTTCTCCCTTGCGGCGGGCGAAAGTCGCGTCATCCCCGGCCCAGCGTCCACCGACCGCGCGGCGGCGGCGGTCGGTGAAATTGCCCTTCGCGCCGTGGATGATGAGCAGATTGTTGATCACCACGTCGCCCGGTTCGGAATCAAAGCAGATGATGTCGTACCGATACCGGTCGGCCTCGAAATCGGGCTGTGGCTCGAAGCTCTCATTAAATTTCGCGGGATCGCCACCCTCCCCGTCGGGCAGGGGGAGATAGTTGAGCTCAGTCTCGGCGTCGAAATGATCCTCGGTAACCCCATAGTCGAACCAGCGGTTCCACCTGTGCGAGCCCTTGATGTACTCGACCGCGCCCGAGTCATAGGTCACCACATCGAGCGGCATCCAAGTGCCCGTCACCTGCGTGCCGTGGCAGCACACCGTTGGCTGATCCTGATGCCAGACAGTGGCGTGGGGGCTGTGCGGCTCCTTGGCGAAGAAGAAGTCGTAAAGGAAATGGATCGTCTTGGACCGGGTGATGCGCGCGGCGATCTCGGCCATCGGAGATTCGTGCGCCAGAGCGCGAAAATCCGGATCGTGGGAGGCGACGAACGTCTCGAACGCGAAACGCCCTTCGGTGCCGGCCGGATTGAGGTCCGAACCCAACGGTCCCGGCTGGTCGAGCACCCGGTCCATCGCATCGCGCATGCGTTCGACCCAATCCATGCTGATGGCGCCGCGCACGAGGACGACACCGTCTTCCCGATAGGTGCGCAAGTGCTCGTCGGTGATCTCGCACAAGAGCCTGTTGTCCATCGCCGATCTCCTGATCTCGCAGCCGGCCGCCCGTCCTGCGGTGGCCTCAGGGGCAGAGGATCGCGCGCTCCTGTTGGAGCGTCAAGCCCTGAAAGCGCTGGGACCTCGAGCGGATTACGTGCTCGCCCGAGCCTCACTAGATTTCGGCCAAGCCAGCGGGAACAGGGGATGGTCGGGCGGGAACGGGTCGCCGTCCTTGAGGTCCACTTCCGCCGGGATGTTGACGTTGTGCGCGCCCTTGCGGCGGGCGAATGTCGTATCGTCACCGGCCCAGCGCCCGCCCACCGCGCGGCGGCGGCGGTCGGAGAAATTGCCCGGCGCGCCGTGCACGACGAGCAGGTGGTTGAGCACCACGTCGCCCGGCTCGGAATCAAAGCTGATGATGTCGTACTGATCCCGCATGGCCTCAAAATCGGGTTGCTGCTCGATATGCTCGCCCCACTTCTCTTCGTCCCCGGCCTCCCCGTCAGGCAACATGACGTAGGTGTCGGTGTAATCCTCCGGCGACTGACCCGAATCGTAAATCTGATCGAACCAACGGTTCCAGCGATGCGAGCCGCGGATGTATTCGGGAGCGCTGCTCTCATAGGTCACCACGTCGAGCGGCATCCAGCTACCGGTCACCTGCGTGCCGTGGCAGCACACAGTGGGCAGATCCTGATGCCATGACGTGGGATCGGGCGTGTGGGGCTCCTTGGCGAAGAAGAAATCGTAGAGGAAGTTCATCTTCTGGGAGCGTGTGATGCGCGCGGCGATCTCCGCGAGTGGCGATTCGAGCGCAAGCGCCTTGAAGTCTGGGTCATACAGCCAGGTGAAGGTCTCAAAGGTGAAGCGGCCGGGGCCGTCTTCGCGGCTGATGTTGCCGCCCATCGGTCCGGGATCGGCGATCACCCGGTCCATCGCGTCCCGCATGCGCTCGACCCAATCCAGACTGATGACACCGCGTAGATGAACGACGCCGTCCTCTTCGTAGGTGCGGATGTCCGCCTCGGTGATCTCGCAGAGAAGCCTGTTATCCATCGCCGATTTGCCTTTTCCTTGGTTCGCGGCGCTCACGCGCTTTTGCGAGCGCCGCCTTCGTACGGTGGCCACACCTGGGGGAACTGAGGGTGGTCCGGCGGGAACGGGTCGCCGTCCTTGAGGTCAACCTTGAAGGGAATGTTGACGTTGAGCTCACCCTTGCGGCGGGCAAAGGTCGCATCATCGCCGGCCCAGCGTCCGCCGACCGCACGGCGGCGGCGGTCCGTGCGGTTGCCCGGCGCGCCGTGCACGAGCAGCAGGTTGTTGACGATGACATCTCCGGGTTCGGAATCAAAGGTGATGATGTCGTACTTGTCCCGCTCGGCTTCGAAATCGGGCTGGGGTTCGAATTTCTCGTTGAATTTCGCCGGATCGCCGCCTTCCCCGTCGGGCAGGGGAATATAGTTGAGCTCAGTCTCGGCGTCGAAATGATCCTCGGTGACCCCGTAATCGAACCAGCGGTTCCACCTGTGCGAGCCCTTGATGTATTCGACCGCGCCCGACTCGTAAGTCACCACGTCGAGGGGCATCCAAGTACCGGTCACTTGCTTGCCATGGCAGCACACACCGACCTGGTCCTGGTGCCACGTTGTCGCGTGGGGGCTATGCGGCTCCTTGGCGAAGTAGAAGTCGTAGAGGAAATTAATGGCCTTGGAGTGCGTGATGCGCGCGGCGATCTCGGCCAACGGTGATTCGTGCGCTAGCGCGCGAAAGTCCGGATTGTGGGCGGCGATGAAGGTCTCGAAGGCAAAGCGCCCTTCGGTGCCCGAGGGATTGAGGTCCGAGCCCAGGGGCCCGGGACTCTCGAGCACCCGGTCCATCGCATCGCGCATGCGCTCGACCCAGTCCATGCTGATCGCGCTCCGCACGATGACGACGCCATCCTCCTCATAGGTGCGGATGTGCTCGTCGGTGATCTCGCAGAGAAGCCTGTTATCCATCGCCGATTTGCCTTTTCCTTTGTTCGCGGCGCTCACGCGCTCTTGCGGACGCCGCCTTCGTAAGGTGGCCACACCTGGGGAAAGAGCGGGTGGTCGGGCGGGAACGGATCGCCGTCCTTGAGATCGACCTCGGCCGGAATGTTCACGTTCGCTGTGCCCGAGCGAAGGGCGAACACCGCATCGTCGCCCACCCAGCGGCCACCGACGGCACGCCGCCGCCGCTCCGTCTGATTGCCAGGTGCGCCATGCGTCAGGAGGAGGTTGTTGACGACGATATCGCCGGGCTCGGAATCGAAGGTCACGATGTCGTGCTTGTCCCGCTCGGCCTCGAAGTCGGGCTGCGGCGTGAACGTTTCGCCCCATTGGGCGGGGTCCACCGTGTCCTCCTCCGGGAGCACGACGTAGTTCTTGGAATAGTCCTCTCCCCGATGCTCGGTGTCGTACCTGATCGTGGACCAGAGGTCCCACTTGTGTGAGCCCCGGATGTATTCAGGCGCGCCTGACTCGCGGGTCACGACGTCGAGGGGCATCCAGGTGCCGATGACTTGCTTGCCGTGGCAGCACACGCCCACCTGGTCCTGGCGCCAGGACGTCGCGTGGGGCGTATGCGGCTCCTTTGAGAAGAAGAAGTCATAGAGAAAATGAGACTTCGACGAGCGCATTAGCCGCCCGGCGAGTTCGCCAAGCGGCGATTCGTGAGCCAATCTCTTGAAGCCCTCCTCATGGAGCCACATGAAGGTCTCGAACGCGAAGCGGCCCCTGCCGTCGTCATTGATGTCACCGCCGGTCGGGCCGGGCTTGTCGAGCACGCGTTCCATGGCCTCACGCATATACTCGACCCAATCTAGGCTGATCGCGCCGCGTATGACGACGCCGCCATCTTCTTCATAGGTGCGGATATGATCCTCGGTGATCTCGCACAAAAGCCTGTTGTCCATCGCGGATCTCCTGTCGTCGCCGCGCACCACGCTCACGCGCTCTTGCGGACGCCGCCTTCGTAGGGTGGCCACACCTGGGGGAAGAGGGGGTGATCGGGCGGGAACGGATCGCCGTCCTTGAGATCGACCGCCGCTGGAATGTTGACATTATGCGTGCCGGAGCGGCGGGCGAACACCGCATCGTCGCCGACCCAGCGGCCGCCGACCGCACGCCGCCGCCTGTCGGTCTTGTTGCCCGGCGCCCCGTGCATCATGAGCAGGTGGTTGACGATGACATCGCCGGGCTCAGTATCGAACGAGACGATGTCGTGCTGGTCCCGCTCGGCTTCGAAATCGGGCGAGAGCTCGATGTGCTCGCCCCATTTTTCGGGGTCCACTGTGTCTTCGTCGGGCAGCACAATATAGTTGTTCGTGTAATCCTCCGGCGAATCCTTGGTGTCGTACTTCATGCCGTACCAACGGCCCCATTTGTGCGAGGCTCGGATATATTCGACGGCGCCTGAATCATAGGTCACGACATCGAGTGGCATCCACGTACCGGCCACCTGCGTGCCATGGCAACACACGCCAGGGAGATCCTGATGCCAGGACGTCGGGTGCGGCGTGTGCGGCTCCTTGTCGAAATAGAAGTCGTAAAGAAGGTTGGTCTTCGACGACCGCATGATGCGCCCGGCGATTTCGCCGAGCGGCGATTCGCGGGTCAATCTCTTGAAGCCTTCGTCATGGAGCCACGGGAAGGTCTCGAACGCGAAGCGGCCCTTGCCATCGCGATTCACATCGCCGCCGGTCGGGCCGGGTTTGTCGAGCACGCGTTCCATAGCCTCCCGCATGTACTCGACCCAATCCATGCTGATCGCGCCGCGTACCACGACGACGCCATCTTTTTCGTAAGTGCGAATGTGATCTTCGGTGATTTCGCACAGGAGCCTGTTGTCCATCGGGCGTCTCCTCGCTCTTGATAACCTGCCCACCGCGCAGAAAGGCGCCGGACAGAGCAGCTCACTGTTGCTCGCATTGTCGTCGATCCTCTCAGCGACCGCAATCCCTTGGCTTCCCGCGGGGCGCCGCGTATTCTCCGCGCTCACCCATCCCATCGGGAGAAGAGCTCTGGCCGCCCGCACGAGCCTCCAGCTGGGACTGACGGCCCTGCTGATTGCCGTCTTTTTTTATGCCTTCACGCCGGTGTTCATGCGCATCAGCGAGGTAGGCCCATGGGCGACGGCGTTCTGGCGCCTGTTCTTCGCCTTTCCCATCGTCTACGCCGTCACCCAGGTGCAATTCGGCGGGCAGATGGAACTCGCGGCTCCGTTTCGCCGCCGCCGAATGGGTCTGATCGCGCTCGGCGCGGTCGCCTATGGCACCAATCTGGGCTTCTGGCAGGCGTCCTTGATGGAGACCTCGGTGGCCAACGCGGCGCTGATCGCCAACATCCATCCCATCGTCGTCGTGCTGGCCGCCTGGCTCCTGCTCAAGGAGCGCATCACGCTCTATTTCCTCCTCGGCCTCGTTTTCTCGATGACCGGTGTCGTGCTGCTCATCCGGCAAGGGTCCTCGGACCTCGGGCCGATTTCGATCGGCGATATCTACGCGCTGATATCCGGCACGACCTTCGGCATTTGGGTGATCTGCCTCCGGCTCGTGCGCCAGAGCTTCTCGACCGCGACCACGACGATCTGGAATCTCGGCATCGCGGGCCTGGTGCTGTTGCCAGCCGCGCTCCTGGTCGAGGGCGATCTGGCGCCGCCCACGCTGCTCGCCTGGGGCATTCTCCTCGCCTTCGGACTCGTCGTGAACGTCTTTGCCCAAAGTGCCTTCGTCTATGCTGCCGGCCATCTGCCGGCCTCGCTCAACTCCCTTGGCCTTCTTTTGACGCCGGTGGTGTCGATCTTCTTGGCCTGGCTCCTGCTTGGCGAAAGCATTACCTGGCTGCAGGTGATCGCCGGAACGCTCGTGCTGATCGGCATTACGCTCGCGCAGCGGCGGCGCTGAACCGATCGCGTGGCCAGACTGCAGCATAGAGCGTAGTCTTCAAGCCACCATGAATGCCACCGACGGACCGGACGCCGCCGCTGCACGCGAATCCCTGCGGCGCGGCCTGCTCGCCGTTTTCGGCGCGGGGTTCTTTTATTCCTTCTCGCCCATCTTCGTGCGTATCAGCGAGATCGGCCCGGGCTCAACCGGGTTCTGGCGGCTGTTGCTCGCCATCCCGCTGATCTGGGCGGCGTCCCGGGTGTTGGGGCGCGGCAAGCCCGCAGCCCTGCCGAGGCTCAAAATTCGCGAGGTCGGCTTCATTCTGTTCGCGGGGATTTCCTTTGGCCTCAGTATCGTCGTCTGGCAGATCGGCCTCCACGACACCTCGGTCGCCAACTCCATCCTCCTCGCTAATTTGCACCCGGTCTTCGTCACCGTGGGCGCCTGGCTTGCCTTTCGCGAGCGCCTCACCATCCTGTTTCTTTTCGGCTTGGCGTTGACCGTGATCGGTACCGCGCTCTTGGCCGGCATCGGGGTGACCGGCGTCGAGCCACTCAGGATGGGCGATCTTTTGTCCGGGATTTCGGCTATCTTTTTCGCCGTTTGGGTCATTTGCCTCAAGAACCTGCGCCAATCCTACCCGGCACCGATTCTGACGATCTGGAACACCGCTATCGCGGCCGTGGTCTGCCTGCCGTTTGCCTTCTATCTGGGTGACACGCTGATTCCACCGACGGCCCTGGCGTGGGCGATCCTGCTGGGCTTCGCGGTGGTCAACCTCAGCGCGCAGGTGTGCTTTATCTTCGCGGCGGGTCACATCTCGGCATCGTTCAATGGCCTCGGCATCATGCTGAACCCGGTCCTGGCCACCGTGCTGGCGTGGTTCTTGTTCCATGAAGCGGTGTCATGGACCCAGGGCATCGCGTGCTGCTTCATGCTCGCGGGCATCGCCCTCGCCCAGCGCAGCCAGACCGTAGCGGCGTGAACCGCCACGCTTGAAGCATGGGGGCGAGGGCCAAGCGAGTCACTGGCGCGCCCGGAATGAACCGCCTATTCTCGGCGCCTCGCCATGGCCACCTCCGAAAATGAAGGCTTGAGTCGTCGGGAGTTGTCCCGCCTCGGGCTCCTTGCGATTCTCGTGGCCACCATTCTGTTCGCCTTCACGCCGATTTACGTCCGCCTGGCCGAGACCGGCCCCACCGCCACCGCCTTCTGGCGGATGATCCTCGCGGTGCCGCTGTTGTGGCCGATCCTCAGGATGCAGATGCGGGATGCGAGCACGCCAAAAGTCCCGCCCCGCCCCTACGACACGGCCATGCTGATCCTGTCCGGCGTGACCTTCGGAGTCTGCGTCATCCTCTGGCAGATCTCGGTCTGGCACACCTCGGTGGCCAACGCCTCGCTGCTGGCCAGCACCCATCCCGTCATCGTGATCGTTGGCGCGTGGGTGATCTTCAAGGAGCGCATCACGCCTCTGTTCATCGGCGGCGCGGTGCTCACGTTCATCGGGATTATTCTTCTCGTGCGCGCCGGCGCGACCGAGTTCCAAACGGTGGCAACGGGTGATGTGCTGGCGTTGATCTCAGCCACCATCTATGGCGCCTGGATGTTGATCCTCAAGGACTTGCGCAACCGGTTCTCATCAACAAAGGTGACGATCTGGACCTTGGGCGTGGCGGGCCTGACGGCGCTCCCGGTGGCGCCGGCGCTGGGCGAGCTGTTCTTCCCGACCGCGCTCTACGGCTGGTTGATCATCGGGCTCTTTACGCTCACCAACGTGACCGGGCACGCCATTTTCAATTACGGCGCGGGTCACCTGCCGGCGTCGTTCTACAGCGTCGCGATTTTGTTGACTCCGGTGGGCTCGGTGGTGCTGGCCTGGGCGATGCTCGCCGAGGTCATAACCTGGCTGCAGGTCGCCGCCACGTTCTGCGTCATCGGCGGCATCGTGCTCGCCCAGCGCACGCAGGAATCGAAAGGATAGCCTCGCGGGAGTTGGGAAGAATGTTAGGTTGGGGAGACAGCCGCCGCATGAGACGGGGATCGCCTCGGGCCGTCAAATGGCAGGAGATTGTGAGGGAGTGAGATGCTGAAGCTGTGGGGACGGAACAGCTCGTCCAACGTGGAAAAAATCACGTGGGCGTGCGAGGAGATGGGGCTCGATTACGACCATGCCGAGGTGGGTGGCAAGTTCGGCGGCCTGAACGAGGACTCGTACCGGGCGATGAACCCCAACATGCTGGTGCCCGCCATCGAGGACGATGGCTTCATGCTCTGGGAATCGAACGCGATCCTGCGCTATCTCGCCGAGACCTACGGCCAGGACACGCTGTGGATCGAGGATACGAAGACCCGCGCGGTCGCCGATCAGTGGATGGACTGGTGCCAGACCGTGGTGCGCCCGACCATGCTGCCAATCGTCTTCGGCCTGATCGTGCCGCCGCCTGAGCAGCGCAATCCCGAGATGATGGAGATGGAGCTGCGCACCGCCGAGATCGTGTGGGGGATCTTCAACGACTTCCTCGAAGGGCGCGATTTCGTGGCGGGCGAGCGCTTCACCATGGGCGACATTCCGCCCGCGGTGATGGCCTACCGCTGGTTCTGGGCCGACATCAACCACCCCAAGCTTGAGCCCCTCGAGGCCTGGTTCGCCCGCATGCGCGAGCGCCCGGGCTTCCAGCACAATGTGCTCGAGGTGGATATCGTGTGAGGGTTCACGCCCCCTCCTTCTCCTTCCACGCCCGAATCCCCTTCTCGGCCGAGCGGCCGATGACGTAGCCGCCGACGCCGACGGTCATCAGGTTGAAGAGCTCGTTGGGCAGGTCGAGCATCAGCCCGGTGCCGAACAGCGCCTGCAAATAAGGCGCGATGAGAAAATAAATTGTGTTTTCTTCCCGAATCGGCCAGAAACTAACCCTTTCGTCCCGGCCCCTGAGGGCGGCTGTTCCCGACGTCTATATATTAAGTGTCAGACGCCGGGGGTCCGCTTGGGCACCTAGTCCCCCTCCTCGCCCTCCTCCGCCGGCGCGGCCATCTCGCTGCCATCGATGTTGAAGCGCTGAACCTCGGCATCGTTCTCGAGCCGTGCAAGAAGCTCACCGACCACCACCCGCGTTTCCTGCTCGCTCAAGCTGTCGACGCTCTCCTCATAGCTGGGCGGCAGGGCCTCGCGGCGATCCACGATCATGATCACGTGCCAGCCATACTGGGTCTGCACCGGCTCCTTGGAGATCTCACCGCGCCGCATGGCGAAGGCAGCCTCGGCGAATTCCGGGACCATATTGCCCTTCGTGAAATAACCGAGATCGCCGCCGCTGCTCGCCGTCGGCCCGATCGATCGCTCCTTTGCGGTCGTCGCGAAATCGGCGCCGCGCGCGAGCGCCGCGACCACCTCTTTCGCCTCGTCTTCCGTCTCGACGAGGATGTGGCGCGCGTGCACCTCCTCTTCGCGCTCCCGCTCGGCGATCATCCGGTCGTAGGCGTCGCGCAGGCGCTCCTCGTTCAACGATTCATCAACATGGCGGTCGAGATAGGCTTCCTGCAGCAGGCTCTCCTCAAGCCAGGCCATGCGTTTCCGTAAGGCGCCATCGTCGTGCAGGCCGAGCGCACGGGCCGCCTGGGCCACGTACTTGCGCTGCACCAGGCTCTCGAGCAGCTGCGGATAGAGGAGTTCGATGGGGAGTTGGCGGTACTGCTGGGGAAGCGACTGGTGATACAGCACCACGTCGGAGCGGTGGACCTGTTCGCCGTTCACGATGGCGACCACCGGATCGCCCTGCTCATCCGTCGTCGCCGATTGCGCATGGGCCGGGACGCCGAGCAAGCAGGCTACGGCCAGGGCCGCACAACAAAGGATGGCAGGTCTCATCGGGGAGTCCTTTTCAGAGTCACGCGTGGCGCGGTCCTTCCCGCGCTGGCATGTCGGGCGATACGCGCCGCTCGCCCCTAGGCACTGCGCGCCATCACCAAGCCCATTCAAGTCGCTGGATGTATCGCTGACCGCCGCGGGGTTGGTGCGAGATTAGCATAAATCCCCAACAGCGTCGTCGCGCCCACGGATCGGCGATTCACGTTTGCGGCGTCGGCCTAGGCTCGGGCGCCAGGGGCGCGAGGGGCGCCATCGGATAAGGAAACACGGCCAACCGGCGAGGGCTGCCGGCCCGATGCGCTGGCGCATTGGGCCCTACTCTCGATGCCCGAATTGTGAAAGACTCCGAGCCCGGAAGGGTGGCTCTTCACCCGTTGGACGGCCCAGATGACCGAGACCGAGCACAACTACTTTGGCGATCTCCGCAGTGAGATGATCGAGCAGATCGCCCTTCACACCACGTTGATCAGCGATAAACTCGGCAAGGGTGAGCTCTCGGCGCGTGTCATCGACGCCATGGCCAAGGTGCCGCGGCACGAGTTCGTGCCGGCCGAGATGCAGCTTTACGCCTACCTCGATTCGCCCCTGCCCATCGGCTACGGCAAGACGATCTCGCAGCCTTTCATCGTGGCGCTGATGACCGATCTTCTCGACATCGATGCGAATGACGTCATTCTCGAGATCGGCACCGGTCTTGGCTATCAGGCGGCCATCCTTGCCGAGCTTGGCCAGCGGGTCTACACCGTGGAACTCCTCGAAGAGCTCGCGGCGAACGCCGACAAGACTTTGAACAGTCTCGGTTACAAAAATGTCGAGATGCGCATCGGCGATGGCTCGCAGGGCTGGCCCGAGCATTCGCCGTTCGACAAGATCATCGTCACCGCGGCACCCGAGCTCATTCCGCCGACTTTGCTCGAGCAACTCCGCACCGGCGGCAAGGTGGTGATCCCTGCAGGCATCGAGGACTCGCAGATGCTTATGCTGCTCGAAAAGGACGAACGCGGGCGCTTCGCCTCACAGGACATTATCCCGGTCCGCTTCTCGCAACTCGTCACCAGCCATTAGGCAATCGCCGCGCGGGCGCGCCCGCCCTCACGCTGCGTCCTCCGCCTCGATGAGGCGGCGGCGGATGATTTCGACTCCGCGCCGGTAATGGAAGGCGAGCGTTTTTCGATCGTAGCGCCGAGCTCGTGCGCGCAGCTGCCAGCGCCGGAGTTCGAGCCGCCACCACTGCACGCCGCACGCCCGGAGCCAAACGAGTTTCTGTAGATCGCCTGAGAGCCAGCTGAGCCAGCCTAGCGTCTCGTCGAGCCGGTCGATTTCACGTGGATCGGCCGGCGCGTAAGCGACCGAACGGTGGAGCGCGGCGCGCTCCGCTTCGGTGTTGAACGATTCAATCGTCGGGCGCAACACCTCGGGCCAGTTCGAGCGAAGCGCGAAGGGTCCGCGCGCCGGACCGGGCAAGCGGCGCAGCGTCTCGGCTGCCGCCTCGAGCCGCTCGATGACTTGATCAGCCGTCCACATGCATCCGCTCGCCATGGCTGTCGTCGTTCGGCACCACAACCTCGCGCGCGCGCCCGCCTCGCACCTCGTAGCAGAGCGCATAATGGGCCCGGCAATAGGAGTGGCGGTAGACCGTTCGGCCACAGATCTTGGGGTGCGCCTCGGGCCTACTGAGAATGAACCGGCAGGTCGTGGCGGGGGGTGCTTCGAACCCCCGAGCCATGTCGAATGCGGGTTGGCCCAAGGGCTTGACGGCACTCGCGTGGGCTGTGACCGGCCCCGGCTTGGGCCGCCTCGCCCGCCTGTCGTTCTACTCGCGGTCATCCCGCGCATCGAACGTTCGCAGCCCCGTCGCCAATACAGTGACCACCCGGGGCAATCGGCCGCGCTGCTCCGGAACCTGTCAACGACTTTGAGACACCGACGGTTTCTATTTACTGACTCGTTTCTCCTGTTGTGGAAGTGGCGGGTGGGTTGATCCAGACGGCTTCGGGAAGCGGGGCGGGTTTCGGGGTGCCGTGGACGAAGCGTTCGGGGTGAAGGGCCCAGGCGGCTTGCAGGGTACGTCCGCGCTGAGCCAGCACATCCGGTGCCCGGTGATGATGGACATCATCGGGGGTGAGCATCGCGATCCCGGCATGGCGGTGCTCGGTGTTGTACCAGGGGAAGAACGACCGGCAGAAGGCGATGGCGGCGGTAATGTCTTCGAAGCGCCCAGGGAAGCCGGGGTGATACTTCAGGGTCTTGAACTGCGCTTCGGAGAACGGGTTGTCATCGCTGACCTGGGGGCGGCTCAGAGAGCGGGTGACCCCGAGGTCGGCGAGGAGTTGGGCGGTACACTTGCTGGTCATCGGCGCGCCGCGGTCCGAATGCAGGGTGAGCACCTGGGGCTCGATGCCTTGCTTGAGACAGGTTTCCTCGATCAGCGTCGCGGCGAGCGCGGCGTTCTCCCGATCGGCAACCATCCAGCCCACGACGCAGCGGCTGAAGATGTCGAGCAAGACATAGAGGTAGAAGGACGTCCAGCGTTTGGGCCCCCGGAGCCGGGTGATATCCCAGGACCAGGTCTGGTTGGGGCCCGTGGCCACCAGCTCGGGCTTGGTGTAGCAGGGATGACTGCGCTGATTGCGCCGCTCTCGCACCGGCTGGTTCGCGGCCAGGATCCGGTATATCGTGCGCTCGGCGCACAGATACTGGCCTTCATCGAGCAGCGTCGCGACGACCTCGGCCGGTGACCGGTCGACGAAGCGCGGGCTGGCGAGCACGTCGAGGACGTGCGCGCGTTCGGACGCACACAGGGCCCGGGCGGGCGTAGGACGGGGCTGCTGATGCCCGGGAGCGGGCCTCTGACGACGGTAGAAGGAAGCCCGTGGCACCCCCAGCGCTCGGCACGCCGGCGCCACGCCGACCTGCGATGCGAGCGGCTGGACGGCCATCAGCAGTCCTTCCCGTGTTCGAGGCTGAATCCCAGCAGCCCGGCAACTTTTCCCTGGACGTCCAGGATCGTATGGGCGGTGTGCAGCTCCTTCTCCAGCCGAGCCACTTTCGCCTCGAGCTCGTGCACCTTCGCGCTGAGGGGGTTGCGCTCGGCGGGCTTCCGACCGCGTTTGCTCGGGGTCAGGCCTTGAAGCGACCCTTCACGCCGCGCCCTGCGCCATTCCGTCAGATGGGAGCTGTACAGCCCCTCGCGGCGAAGCAGCCGGCCCACCTCGCCGGGCTGCGTGCAGCTCTCTGCCTCCTCCAGCATCCGCAGTCGATACTGCGCGGTGAACTTGCGCCTCTTCGGCTTGGCCACGACCTCCGGGTCCGGCGTTGGCCGCGCGTGGCTGGCTCCGGCCCCGGGGGCCTCGTCGCGACGCTCCTCGACCCCCAGGGCCGGAGCGTCCATCTCTTGCAATGTCATCGATTCTCTCTCTGCGGTCATTGGTATTCACCTCCACCGCCCTACAGTAATTCCAAGGGGGGACGGTGTCTCAGTGAGGTTGGCAGAGAGGGCTCGACGGCAATCCATCCCTTGGCATCGAGGCGGCGCACGATCCGCGACATGCCGGCGATATCGCGGCTGCCCAATACATCGGCCAAGACCCGGTTGCCGGGACAGCAGCGACCCGACCGCGCGGCCCCGTCGATGAGGCGAAGAACCGTCATTTCCTTGGCCGTAAGACCATTGCCGTTCGCCACGAAGCTGCCTCTTTGCCGGCCCGGCCGCACTCGGTCCGTCTGTGGTGGGAAGGGGAAATCGCCGAACGTAATGTGCCGTGACAATACAAATCATTTTGCACCGTAGCAAAGTGTTTTGTATCGTGTTGTATTAAATCTGTTGCATTACAATTCGTGTTGTGTTGGACGCGCCTCATGATCGATTGCGCCATCTCCGCGAAGCGGCGGGCTACGCCACCGCTGCCGATTTCGCCCGCGCCCACGGCTTGGAGGAGGGCACGTACCGCTCCCACGAAAACGGCAGCCGCGGCGTTCGCTTCCGCGCAGCGATGACGTACGCGACTGCGCTTGACCCGCTCAATGCCAATGAGGCGGCGCTGTGGATGCTCGAGGGCGGGCAGCGGCCTGCCTCTGTCCAGTCCGCGGAAACAGCGCTCGTCAGCGCCTTCGAAGAAGACTACGCGCTCATTCCCAATTATGACGTCCGGGCAGCCGCCGGCGGCGGCGCAGTCTTCGATGGCGAGAACGTCCTGGATCGGCTGGCCTTCAGGCGCCAGTGGCTGAGAACGGTCACCAACGCGCCGCTCGACATGCTGGCGGTCATCCAGGCCCATGGCGACAGCATGGAACCGACGATCCGCAGCGGCGATCACATGCTGGTTGACCGTTCGGACATCAACCCGCGGCGCGAAGGCATTTACGTGATCGCGTGGGACGGCGTGATCAACGTCAAGCGCATCACTGTCGATTACGCCAACAAGACTCTGACCGTCTCGAGCGACAATGCGCTCCATCCCTCGACCCAGGGCGTGAGCCCTAACGACCTCACGGTCCTCGGCCGCGTCATCTGGATCGGCCGGCAGCTCTGAGCCCGGTCACAGCGCCGATCCGGTCCATGGCCTAATTCAGAAGGTTTCGTTTTGACAGAGTATAATACGTAACGTATTGTGTTCGTTGCGTCCCCAATCCCGAGCGAAACCCCATGCCCCGAGTGCCCGGACAGTTGTGGATCAATCTGTTCGACGACGGCGAGGCCGGCACCCATTGCCGCACCGTGCACGGCCGCCAGGACGCCGCCGCCGAGGAGATCGCCGACTGGCGCCAGGGTCTCGCCTGGCAGGGCTACGCCTATACCGGCACGCTGTGGTCGGTGACGGGCCGGAGCGGCCGGCGTTTCGGGATTGTGGACCTCGAACCGGTGCTCATCGAGTGATCGCCTGATCGGCGGACTTCGCGGCGAGCCGGCGCGGCAAATCCCCTGTACTGATAGCCAGTCCGCAATTGCGCTGCGCGGGGGCGCTCCCTCCGTTCTCGTACACCCATAGCCGAGGTGCCATGCGTATCGCGCGTCTCCTTATTTTCATCGTGATGGGGGCGGCGGCGCTCATTGTTGGCGGCGTGATCTTCCTGCTGTCCACCGACGTAAACCGGTATCGCGGCGAGATCGCGGCCGAGGTCGAGGCGGCCACGGGCCGCGAGCTCGGCATCGCCGGCCCGCTGGCGCTGGAGCTCACGCCCCACCCGGCGATCATCGCGGAGGACCTCACGCTGGCCAACGCGGCGTGGGGCTCGCGCCCCGTCATGGCGAGCATCGCCCGGGCGGAAGCGACGGTCCGGCTCTGGCCCCTGTTTGCCGGCAAGCTGGAGATCACGAGCCTCACGCTGATCGAACCCAACCTGCTGCTCGAGACCGATGCCGCGGGCCGCCGCAACTGGATCTTCGTGGCCGAAGGGGACGACACGGAACCGGGCGACGATTCGAATATGGCCGCCGTCTCCGCAGCCGACGACGCCGATGGGGTCGACGATCTCGTGATCCCTCATATCAATCACGTTCGCATCGAGAACGCCCAGCTCACCTACCGCGATGGCCTCACCGGAGAGGTGATCGAGGTGGTGCTGGCACGAGCGATCGCCAGGGCCTCATCACCAGATGAGCCGATCGAGTTGGCGCTCGACGGCGCGTGGAACGGACACCCGGTCTCGGTCGCCGGGCAGGTGGGACCGTTCCCATCAGGATCACCTATCGACCGGCCCATCCCCGTTGCCGTGACCGCGCGGGCGTTCGGCTTCACCACCCGCGCCGATGGCACGGTGAGGCAGCGCCGCGGCTTTCCCGATGTCGATCTGGCCCTGGCAGTCGAGGGCGAAGACCTGTCCGGCCTCGCAGGGCTGATCGACGATCTGCCGTGGGTCGAGGGACCCGTCCGGATCCGCGGCCGTCTAACCGGGGATCGCACCGCCATGACTCTGGACGATATGGTCCTCACCCTTGGCGCCAACACCGTGGCGGGCCGCGCCGCCTACACCGATCGGCCGGGCCGGCCGCTGATCAAAGCCCGGCTCACCGCAGACCGCCTCGATCTCACCACGTGGCTCGCCGCGGCCGAGCCGGCGCCGCCGAGCGGCGAGAGCGCCGAGTCGGGCCAAACCACCGATGGCCGCGATACCAAGGTGTTCTCACCCGAGCCTCTCCCGCTCGACGATATTCCCGCGATCGATGCGAATGTGGAGCTCAGCGTCGATGAGCTCAGGACCCCTTGGGCGATTGCCTCTCATTCGATCGCCACCCTCGATCTGAAGGACGGCGTGGAGCGCCTTCGTGCTCAATCGGCCAGCGTGGCGGGGGGCACGGTCAAGGTCGACCTCGTGATCACGACCCGGCCTGCGCCGCCGGCCCTGCGCCTCGACGTCGAGGCACACGAAGTCGACCTCGGACAGGCGCTCCAAGCCACGGCCGCCGCGGGTCTGGTCGAGGGCCGGACCCCATTCTCGATGGCCCTCAACGCAGGCGGGCGCTCGCCGGCCCAACTGATGGCGAGCCTCGCCGGCGAGACCACCCTCCTGCTCGAGGACGGCCGCACATTGAGCAAAACCTACCATGCGGTCGCCGGCGGCATCACGACGCTGCTCGGCACACTCTTTGCCAAGCGCCAGGATTTCACCGCCGTGAACTGCATCGCCAGCCATTTCGACATCGACAAGGGTGTAGCCACGAGTCGCGTCCTCCTCATCGATACCGAGTACTCCACGGTGACCGGCAAGGGAAGCATCGACCTCGCCGCCGAGCGGATCGACTTCACCGTGACGCCACGAGCGAAATCGGCCAGGCTGAGTGTCGCCGTTCCGGTCAGGGTGACCGGCCCACTCGCCGACCCACGCTATCAACCCGAGCCGTTCGGCACGGCACGCAAGGTGGCCGGATTGCTGGGTATTGTGCTGTTTCCGCCGGCCGCGCTCGTCGCGCTAGGCGAGTTGGGTAGCGGCGATGAGCATCCCTGTCTGCACATTGCCGCCGGCGACAGCGCAGCAGCAGCGAGGGACGGGGAGACCGGCGCCTCGCCCGCCGGCGAAGGCGCAGCAGGGGCGACGGTTGAGAAGCCGGGGTTCTCGCCCATCGGCAAGGCCGCCGGTGGCGCGATAAAGATGATCGAGGGGGTGGGCTCGGGCCTCAAGAAACTGTTCGGAGACTAGCGCCCGCTGTCGGCGCGCTCGGGGACCGCCGACGGCCCTCCTAACGCAGGCGGTTGATGCCGTCGAACGCAGCGGTCTTGTAACACTCGGCGAGCGTCGGGTAGTTGAATACGGTATTGATGAAGTAGTCGATCGTGCCGCCGAGCGCCATCACCGCTTGGCCGACATGGATGAGTTCGCTGGCGCCCTCGCCCACGATGTTCACGCCCAAAATCTCGCGCGTCTCGGTGTGAAACAGGAGCTTGAGAGGGCCTGTCGAGTCGCCGATGATCTGGCCGCGCGAGATCTCCCTGTACATCGCCTTGCCGACCTCGTAGGGGACCTTGGCATCGGTGAGCTCCTCCTCGTTCCGGCCGACGATCGAGATTTCCGGAATCGTGTAGATCCCGTAGGGAAAAAGCTCTGGCACGCTCTCCGCGTTCACGCCGAAGGCGTGGCAGGAGGCGAGGCGCCCCTGCTCCATCGAGGTGAACGCGAGGCTGGGAAAGCCAATCACATCGCCCGCCGCGTAGATGTGCGGCACGCTCGTCTGGTAGTCCTGATTGACCGTGAGCCGGCCGCGCTCGTCGGCCGCGAGCCCGACAGCATCGAGATTGAGCGCCGCCGTCGCGCCCGTCCGGCCGATGCTATAGAGCACCTTGTCAGCCGTGATCGTTTTGCCGCTCTCGAGCGTGATGCGGACGTGCTTGCCCATATCGTCATCGAAGGGAACGATCTCGTTCACTTGCTCGCGCAGGCGCAAGGTCATGCGATGACGGCGCATTTCTGAGACCAGTGAATCGATGACCTCGCCGTCGGCAAACTCGAGGATGCGGGCACGTTTGTCGATCAGCGTCACGCGCACGCCGAGCGCGGCGAAGATGGTCGCATACTCGCAACCAACGACGCCCGCGCCCGCCACAGCGAGCGTCTTCGGCATCTCCTCCAAGCCGAGAAGCTCACCGCTGGTGAAGATCTTCTGATCGTCGAACGGGATGTGCTCGTCCTTGGTCGTCGTCGTGCCGGTCCCAATCACGATCTTGTCCGCCGTGATATCGTGCGTGCGTCGACCTTCCGGTTCGGCGACATGAATGGTGTGCGGGTCGACGAAACTCACCCGACCCTCGAGCAGCTCGACGTCGTTGCGCTGGAGCTGGTCGCGCGTCACGTCGATCTCGTTCTTGATGACGTGCGCGGTGCGGAAGAGCAGGTCCTCCATCGTGATGTCGTGCTTCACGCGGTAGGACGCGCCGTAAATACTGCGCTCGCGGAAACCCGTCAGGTGAAGCGCGGCCTCGCGCAACGTCTTGCTCGGAATCGTTCCGGTATTGACGCTGGCGCCGCCGATGCGCGCCCTTTGCTCCGCCATGACCACCCGTTTGCCGAGCTTGGCGGCCTGAATCGCGGCGGCATGGCCGGCAGGGCCCGACCCCATGACGAATAGGTCGTAATCGAAACTCATAACGCGTTCCCTCGGCTCAGTGGCCGGCGCGTTGGGGTGATGGGGCATGGCCCCCATCGCCCGTCCACCATTGGACGGCGCCACTACGAGGGTGAGGATACCCAGGCTCGATCCTGGGCCTCACAGTTTAGAACTATGCGAAGAATCTAATAGAATCAGTAAGATGTCCAACTTTTTAAATCCTGGTTCGGGCTTATCCTCGCAACCGGTGGACCGCGGTATTCCGCGATCGGTGATATTCAAGCTATAAGGATCGGAATCCATCGGCCCACACGGCCACCCCATAGATAACCGGGACTGCCATGAAGGTTTCATTCGTAGAAGTTGACGGCGTTCGAACCCGCTATCTCCATGAAGGCAGCGGCGATCAGACATTGCTGCTGATTCATGGCTTCGGCATCAGCGCCGAAGGATGGGCGCGGGTGATCGATCCGCTCGCCGAGCATTTCACGATCTATGCACCGGACATCCTCGGTCACGGCTTTACCGCGTTCAAAAGTCCAGGCGACGAGGCGGCGCCTCTCTTCATGGCGCGCCATCTCGCGAAATTTATGGACGCGGTCGGTATCGCACGCTGCGCCGCCGCGGGCAGCTCGCTTGGCGGCGTATTGGCGCCGCTCCTCTATTTTGAGAGGCCCGGTCAGATCAGCCACCTGATTCTGGACGGCATCCACACCCCGGTCACCGATGCGGGAACTTTGGATCCTGAGGTGATCAAGGCGGCGATGGCCAATGGCACCAAGGCCATGACCAACGTCACGTGGCAGTCCTGTATCGACCGTATGGCGAATATCTGCCACGACCCCGCAAGCTCGCCAGCCGATATCGCGCTCGTTCAGGTGACGATCTACGCACAGGAGGAGCGGCTCTCGTCCTACCAAGCGATCGGCAACAACATCATCGACCACGCCGCTGACGAGGCGGTCCGGATTCAGCCCCACAATATCCTCGTGCCGACTCTGTTCATCTGCGGGCGCCAGGATATCCGCGCGCCCATCGAGATTATCGAGAGCAACTATTCGCGGATACCGGGCGCCGAGCTCGCCGTGTTCGAGTCATGCGGCCACCTGCCCGAAATCGAGCACCCCGAAAAATTCGTCAGCACTGTTGTCGATTTCCTCGAGCGGGCCTGACGCCCGTTGGCGGAACCCCTGTTCGAGGCCTATCCCTTCTTGGTCTTGCGCCGTTGCGACGCGGCTCCTCTCAACAGGAAGGCCGGAACGTGCGCTCCCATGCCGACCGCGCCATCCTCCGCCGGACGCTCGGACGAAGCCTTCGGCTTGGTCTTCGTTTTCGCTCTGCGCTTTGGGGCCTGCCGTGGTGGCGGGGCGGCGGCTTCGGGAGGCTGACGCGGGCTCCCCCCGGACGATGATTTCGTCGCCTTGCTGCGGGAAGTCGATCGTCGCCGGCCGCGCCCCTTGGCGCGGCGGCGAGTCCCACCCGCGCCGAATTCGCTGGCCGGCGTGCCGGGCACCTCGATGCGCGGTATCTCCTTGCCGATCAGCGCGCCAATCGCCGCCACTTGCTCGCCTTCCTCGGGTGTAGCCAGGGTGTAGGCAGTCCCGGTCATTCCTGCCCGTGCGGTGCGCCCGATGCGGTGGACGTAGTCTTCCGGATTGACCGGCACGTCGAAGTTGACCACGCAGCTGAGCGCTTCAATATCGAGGCCCCGCGCGGCGACGTCGCTGGCGACGAGCAGGGCGATGTCGCCCTGCTTGAACCGCTTGAGGGTTTCCGTGCGTACCGCCTGCACCAAATCGCCGTGCAACGCCGCGGCGCTGAATCCGTGTCTCACCAGCGAGCGAAAGAGAATGTCGACATCCCTCTTGCGGTTGCAGAAGATGAGGGCGTTTTGCACCTGCTCGTCACGCAGGAGCGTACGCAGCGCCGCACGCTTGTCGTCGGCTTCGACCACCGCCAAGCCTTGTCTCACTTCTTCGACCGGGGTGGCCGGCGGCGCCACGCTGATCTCCTTCGCGTTGACGAGAAAGCTGCCGGCGAGACGCCGGATCTCGGGCAGGATCGTCGCGGAAAACATCAGCGTCTGGCGCGATCGTGGCAGCAACCCGACGATACGCTCGACATCGGGTATGAAGCCCATGTCGAGCATGCGGTCGGCCTCGTCGATCACCAGGACCTTGATATCCGACAGCAGGAGCTTGCCGCGCTCGAAATGATCGAGCAGGCGGCCGGGGGTGGCGACGAGGACGTCGGCCCCGCGGTTGAGCGTGGTCTCCTGGTCGACAAAAGACGAACCACCGACAAGAAGCGCGATCGAAAGCTTCTGATATTTACCGTAAAGCGCGAAACTCTCCGCCACCTGGGCGGCGAGCTCGCGCGTCGGCTCGATCACGAGCGAGCGCGGCATGCGGGCCCGGGCGCGGCCCGTCGCCAGGATGTCGAGCATCGGCAGGGCGAACGCCGCGGTCTTGCCCGTCCCCGTCTGGGCGCCGCCGAGCACGTCCTGGCCGCGCAGGACGATCGGGATCGCCTGGTGTTGGATCGGCGTCGGTTCGGTATAGCCGGCGTCTTCGATTCCCTTGAGAACGCTGGGACTGAGGCCGAATTCGCTAAAGCTCATGAAAAAACCGCCGCGCGCCCGATTACCTGCCCACCAGGCGCTCGATCTCGGCGAACATGTCCGACTTCAGTTCCATCCCGATGCCCGGCGATTCGTGCAGCCTGGCGTAGCCGTCGCTGATCTCGCAATCATCGGCAAAGCCGCCGAATGGCTGGAAGACGCCGGGGTAGGACTCCGAGCCGCCCGTCTGCAGGCCTGCCGCCATGTTGAGCGCCAACTGGTGGCCGCCATGGGGGATCAGCCGGCGGCGCGACCATCCGTTGTCCTCGACCATGTCGATCACGCGGAGATATTCGGTCAGGCCATAACTGAGCGCCGGGTCGAGCTGGATCCAGTCGCGCTCGGCGCGCATGCCGCCGTGACGGATCAGATTGCGGGCGTCCGCCGCCGAAAACAGATTTTCTCCCGTGGCGACCGCGCCCTCATAATCGCCGCAGACAGCGGCATTGAGCTCGTAGTCGAGTGGATCGCCAGGCTCCTCGTACCAGAACAGGCCGTAGGGCGCCATGGCCCGGCCGTAGGCGATCGCGGTATCCCGGTCGAACCGCCCGTTGGCATCGACCGCGAGGTTCGGCCCCTCGCCGACAACCGCAAGCGCGGCCTCGATACGTTTCAAATCGTCGGGCAGGGGCGCACCGCCGATCTTGATCTTGACGACCCCGTAGCCGAGTTGCTGGTAACCGCGCATCTCATCCTGAAGCTGCTCCATATTCTTGCCGGGATAGTAATAGCCCCCACCCGGATAAACCATCACGCGTTCGTCATAGTGCCCGCCGTTGTAACGTTCCGACAACAGGCGCCACAACGGCTTGTTCTCGATCTTGGCGACCAGGTCCCACACCGCCATGTCGAGCGCGCCAGCTGCCACAGCGCGGTCGCCATGGCCGCCCGGCTTTTCGTTTCGCATCATCTGCTGCCAGAATTTCAGCGGATCTAAATTGTGACCCTGATCGTCGAGCAGCGCAGCCGAATCGGCGGCCCGGATGCGCGGGATCAGCCGCTCGCGCAGAATGCCGCCCTGGGCGTAGCGGCCGTTAGAGCTGAAACCGTAGCCCGTGAGAGGCTTGCCGTCACGCACGAGATCGCTTTCGACGGCGACCACGGACGACGTCATGGTCGAAAAATCGATATAGGCGTTGCGAAGGTCGGAGCGGATCGAGGCCGTTGCCTCACGAATGTCGGCGATGCGCATGGATTGCTCCCAGACGAACGACCGTTCCGCCGCCAGCGCCAAATGAGTCGGATGGTGATGACACTGACTAGCGGATGATTGAGCGTCTCGCGGGCGGGCGGCAACAGGCGGGTTGGCTCTTGATCGGAGAGACCTCCATTGCGCTTACGCCACTTTCTTTTCTTTCAGGCCCTGCTCCTCGATCCAGCGGGTTGTATCGTCGAGCGCCATCGAAAAGCGCTCCAGCATTTCGCCGATCTCGGCCTCGCTGATGATCAGAGGCGGCGAAAAGGCCAAGACGTCGCCGGCCATGCCCGAACGGATGACGAGCCCGTGTTCCTGGGCGCGCTGGCGCAGATGCTCTTTGACCTTGAAGCCGGGATCGAAGGACCGCCTGGTCGCCTTGTCGGCGACGAGTTCTACCGCAGCCATCAAGCCGACGCCGCGCACATTGCCGACCAGCGGGTGATCGGCGAAAGCGCGCACGCCCGCGAGAAGCGCAGGCGAGACCTCGCGCACATGACCGAGGATGTCGCGCTCTTCCATGAGTTGCTGGGCGCGAAGGGCCACCGCGACCGCCACGGGATGGCCCGTCGTGGTAAACGCCTGGGCGAAGAAACCGATCCTGTCGCTTTGATCGCGTAGCGCCTTGTAAATCTCGTCGGTGATCATGGTCGCCGAGATCGGTTGATAGGCGCCCGAGAGCCCCTTGGCCAGCGTCATGATGTCGGGCTCGATGGCAAAGGTCTCACAGCCGAACATGTTGCCCGTTCGTGCGAATCCGGTGATCACTTCATCGGCCACCATCAGGATGTCGTATTTTCGCAGCACCGCCTGAATTTTCTCGAAATAGCCTTCCGGTGGAACGATGCAACCGCCGCCGCCCATGACCGGCTCGGCGACAAAGGCGGCAACGGTATCCGGGCCTTCCTGCTGAATCAGCGCTTCCAGGCTTTCGGCCAGGCGCGAGGTGTACGCCTCCTCAGATTCGCCATCCTCGCCATAACGGTAATAGTGGGGACAATCGGTGTGCAGGAAATCGGCCAACGGCAAGCCAAAGCCGGCATGCATGGAAGGAATGCCGGTGATGCTCGCCGCCGCCACCGTGCTGCCGTGGTAGCCGAACAACCGCGAAATGATCTTCTTTTTCTCGGGCCGGCCCAGCGCGTGGTTGTAGTACCAGATCATCTTCACGGCGGTGTCGTTCGCTTCCGAGCCCGAATTGGCGAAAAACACCTTCGACATCGGCACCGGCGCCATCGCCGTCAAACGCTCGGCAAGCTCGATCATGGGTTCCGTCGTCTTGTCGATCAGGCTGTGGTAGTAGGGCAGCTTCCTGAACTGCTCGATTGCCGCATCCGCCAGCTCCTGGTCGCTGAATCCGAAGGATGCGCACCACATGCCGGCGGCGCCTTCGATATAGTCCTTGCCGTCCTCGTCGATAATGCGCACGCCGGCGCCGCGCGAAACGACGAGTGGCGGGGTTTTCTCCAGCGCCAAGAGATTGCTGTAGCCATGCACGATATTGGCGACCGCGCGGGCGCCGGCCGAATTGGCTGTCGAACTCATCGCACCAAGGCCTCCTTGCCTTCGGCTTTCATGTCCTTCGATCTTGCTGACAGTATATCAGGGGAAAGGCTGGTGGGCGTACAAGGACTCGACCTTCGAACCCGCTGACCAAAAGCCCGAGGCGGTACCCTCCACCATCCTCGGATACGGCGCTGCACCGGAGGCTGGCTCCCGCCGCGTGGTTACGGAAGAAGGACCGGTTCCCGTCCGCTTTTCCGATGCAAAAGTGGATGTGGAGTCGTCGTCGCATGGAGGCACCCTCCCCGACTTGACGGAGGCCACCGGGCTCAGTCCCGAGTGTTCCCGTGGTTCGTGCATCTGGTCTTACGCCATTCGCACAATTGGGGATTATTACCAGTCAAAGCTTGTCTTAGACTGCCTCACCTGAGGCGACGAGGAACGGGTGGCTGTTCCCATGAACTAAGAAAGGGAGATACACATGAACATTGTCAAGGCACTGGCTGCAGCCGGAATACTGGCCCTCACGAGTGCACCGCTCCTCGCGGCAGATGAACACCACATGGGGTTCTTTATCACAAGTGTTGGTATGGGCCAGGGTGCAAACCTGGGGGGCCTTGAGGGTGCCGATGACCATTGCACGAAGCTGGCTGAGGCTGCAGGCTCCACGGGGCGCACTTGGCGGGCATATCTCAGCACCCAGGTCGAAGAAGGACGCGGCATCTCTGCTCGGGACCGTATCGGATCGGGCCCCTGGTATAACTCCAGAGGTGAGCTGATCGCCGTCGACCTCGATCAACTTCACATTAACCCGAACATCGTCAAACGAACGGCTCTGGACGAAAATGGCAATCCGGTGAACGGACGTGGCGACAAGCCGAACCGGCATGACATTCTGACCGGATCCAAAGATGACGGTACGGCCTATTTGCCCTGGTAAAAAGGTGATCATACGTGCAGCAATTGGACGAGCTCCGGGGAAGGTAGAGCGCAGCTTGGCCATCACGACCGACATGGCGGTGGCAATATTTCATGGACCTCCGCGCATGCTTCGAGAGGCTGCAGCCAGGAAAATCTCGCAAGCACCGGCGGCGCCGGGCTGCTGTACTGTTTTGCTGCAGACTAGGTGGAGTTTGATTGGCCGGGGGCAGATCGCGCCTCCATTGCCGTACCCATGATATCCGCAACTGGCGATCAATCCCCGTGCCGGAGGACCGGCCACCACGTTGGCGGTAGGGCGCTAACGCGGATTTCTCACCGGGTCGATTTCGGGTGCCGACATCGGGCTCGTTAATGCCGATTTGGGCTTTTTGAACCTCGCTCCGGCGTTTGCGTTGACGGCACCCGAGCGCCGGGCCGGTGGAACGGCAGGTAGAGGGGCTCGAGCGGCGTCTCACCCGTCTCAATGCGGCGGCCCGCACCGCACCAGCTAACAGCCGCCGGCTGGAATACTAATGAACCCGAGCCCTTGGGGCGACAACGAGCCGATACCCGATCTCGAATATGTCATAGAGGCGGCGCCGCGTCGGTCCGAGTGAACCAAGGAAAAGCGTCGTACTGCGGACGGCGCGACCCACGGCACCAAGATCGAACTGGCGGCAGAGACTCGCGCCACGGACAAGGTTCTGGTGTTCTAAGCGCTCGCTGAACGCGGTTACGGTCGCGGCTTGTGCGCGGCGAGCGCGGCGTTGCGGATCTGTGACAGCGTGGCGTTGGGCGAAATCGCCTCCGGATCGATCACCACTTCGATCAGGCTCGGCCCATGGGCCGCGAGCGCGGCTTCGAAGGCCGGCGCAAACTCAGCGGTGCGCGTCACGCGCGTGGCGTGCACGCCGAAGCTCTTACCCAGCGCGGTCAGATCGGGGTTTTGCAGGCCGGTTCCGCTCACCCGTCCCGGATAGCGGCGCTCCTGATGGGCGCGGATCGTCCCGAACATCGCGTTGTTCACCACGATGACGATCACGCCCACGTCGTGCTGCACCGCCGTCGCCAGTTCGTTGCCGGTCATGAGGAAACCGCCATCGCCAACGAAGACAACGACCTGGCGCGCGGGATGGATCACCTTTGCGGCGATACCCGCGGGTACACCATAGCCCATGGCGCCAGCGGGCGGCGCAACCTGCGTACCCAACTGGCGGAACGGGTAGTAGCGCTGCACCCACTGGGAAAAGTTGCCCGCATCGGTTGCAACGATCGCATCAGGCGGGAGCGCCTGCCGGACGCACGCGATGACGTCGTTGAGATCGACGCCGCCGGGACACACGCCCCGCTCTTGCGTGCGCGCATAGGCGGCGCGCAGCCGGTCGGTCCATGCCGTCCACCCCCGTGAATCGGGCGCACAGAGCGCATGCCAAGCCGCAACGAACGGCGCCACGCCGGCGTGAATGGCGAGGGCGGGTTCGAAGACGCGGCCCAGCTCACCGGCATCGGGATAGACGTGAACCAGGGTTTGATCGGGCTGCGGCGGGCGAATCATCGAATATCCCTTGGTCGCGAGATCGCCAAGTCGGGTGCCGAGCGCCAGGATCACATCGGCTGACGCGAGGCCGTCGGCCAACCCGGGATCCATCGCGAACGCGAGATCGCCGACATAGTTCGCATGGGTGTTGTCAAAGCGATCCTGGCGACGGAACGAGACGCAGACCGGCAGGTTCCAAGCCGTGGCGATGTCGCGCAAGTTCGCGCACGCCACTTCGCTCCAGCCGGTCCCGCCGGCGATCACCAGCGGACGCTTGGCCTCGCGCACGATCGCCGCGGCGCGGCTGACGTCGTCGGCCGCGGGCTCTCTCGTCGAGGGTGAAATCCGCGCGGCATCCTCGACGCCCGCCGTTTCACTCAGCATGTCTTCGGGCAGGCCGATCACGACGGGTCCGGGCCGGCCCTCCGTCGCGGCCTCGAACGCGCGCGTGATGACCGCGGGCAGCTTGGCCGGGTCATCCACTTCCGTCACCCACTTGGCGGTCCAGCCGAACATCGCCGCCAGATCGACCTCCTGGAAGGCCTCGCGCCCGCGAAACGGGCGGTCGACCTGGCCCACGAACAGGATCATCGGGCTTGAATCCTGTTTGGCGGTGAGCACGCCCACCGCGGCGTGTCCCGCACCGGGCCCGCGCGTCACGAAACAGATCCCGGGCCGGCCGGTCAGATTGCCGTGGGCTTCCGCCATGTTGGCGGCACCCGATTCGTGGCGGCACGTAATGACCCGGATGCGGTCGGTCGTGTCGTGCAGGGCATCGAGCACCGGCAGGAAACTCTCGCCCGGCACCTGGAACACGATATCGGTTCCCTGCGCGATCAGCCCATCGATCAGGATCTGGCCGCCCGACCGCAAGTTCGCTTTCGTGTTCATGACCGACTAATCCGAGAGCTGATGAGGCACGAGTCCGTTTGCCCGTGACCTGGCAAGAGGATGCGGACTGATTGTACCTCGCTGGCTGGATGTTCTCGAAGAGGTCGATTGACCGGTCAGAAACCGGATGTGTTGCGCCGGTCCGGTCGGATCCGGGTTTGGCAGGCCTGGCGGCGTCCTACTCTCCCACGCCTTAAGACGTAGTACCATCGGCGCAGAGGGTTTTCACGACCGAGTTCGGGATGGGATCGGGTGTGGACCCCTCGCTATAACCACCAGGCCGGCGAAACCCGGCCTTTGCCCGAAACCGACTGAGACCCGCCGATACGGTGGCGGGCATGATTGGTTGCGCGGGCCGGTAACATTCACTATCCGACATCGGTGACGCCTGTCAAGGTACGGTTCCAGCGTTCCGTGTTACTCGATCGTTCTGATGGATCGTTCCGCGTAAGCCGCTGAGTGGTAATACAAAACTGCCATTGGGACGGTTCGAACGCGCACCACTAGCCGCCGTCCACGCGCGCCCATGTCATAACCCAACGTTGCGACCGCTCTAACCGTTGCTCAGATAACATCTAGGTAATTGGTCGATTTAGGTGTGCGGAACGTTACCGGGAACGACTCAATCGGTAGGAGGACCAGCATGCCGCCTGTCGCGAGGTCGCATCCGATTGGGCTACCTGCTCGGGCTGTGCCGGCGGCACCGCTCGAGCAAGCCGCTGCTCGATGTGACAGTCCGTTGAGGGGTCATCTGGGGAATGTCGGCTCATGCATCAACTGGTACAAGGGTTGGGGACAGGGCGAGGAGAAAACGAGTGAACACGGAACATTGTGACGTTTTGATCATTGGCGGCGGACCCGGAGGGATTAGCGCGGCGAGCAAAGTCGTGCTGCAGGGGAAAAGGGCGATCATCATCAATGATGGACCCTTGATGGGCTACGGTATCGAGGGGGCGTTCAAATCGAAGGCTGGCTATGAAATCGCCCGTGAGTATCTGCACGTAAGATACCGTGACGATGTATTTGGTCAGATACCCGCGATGGATTTTTCCAAGCTGCAAATGGGCATCGACCGGTCGGCCGCCAGCTTGACCTCGATGCTCGAGACCCGGTTACAACGTCTCAACGTCAGAGTGGTGCAGGGCGAAGCCACCTTTGTGGATGCTCACAGAGTGGCCGTTGGCGGTAGGGAATTTTCAGGAGACCACATAGTCATCGCCACGGGAACCCGACCGAGAATTCTGCCGAATATGTCGGTCGACGGGAAAAGAGTGATCACCAGCGATGAGGCTATCAACTTGTCGCATTCTCCCAAAAGCGTACTGATTTTGGGCGCCGGGGTGATCGGCTGTGAATTCGCCAGCATGTTCAACGCCGTGGGCACTGAGGTCCACCTGGTCGATACCAGAGCCCGAATTATGTCCAATGAAGACAGCGACATCAGTGAATTCATGAAAAACGCCTTCGACGCCAGGGGCATCCATGTCATCCCCTCCAGCCGCTATCAAAGCCATGAGCTGCAGGACGACGGCGTCCGCACAACGTTGTCCACTGGGGACATCAAAACCGAGATGCTATTGCTGGCCGTGGGACGAATACCGTGCATGGACAACATCAATTTGGAGGCCACAAGCGTTGCCCTGGACGAGCGCAACTATATTCAGATCGATGCGAATGCCCGCACCAATGTGCCTCATATCTATGCAGTCGGTGATATCGGCACTCGTAATGTGCCGAGCGATTTGTCGCTTGTTCATGTCGCCGAAGCCGAAGGCAGATGTGCCGCCGCGCATATTCTGGGTACCGAGTATCCGCAGGGTTTAGACCATATCCCCTATATCGTTTTTACCATTCCCATGCTGGCTGGTGCTGGCGTCACCGAATCATACGTTCGCGAACATTACGGTGACGTGCGTGTCGGCAAGTACCCCTATGCGCGAAATCACCGGGCCCATGCCATTCAGCCGCCGATCGGATTTGTGAAGCTTATCGTCGGCCCTCCCGGTGACGATCGAATTCTCGGCGTTCGTACGGTGGGCCCAAACGCGGACGCGATTGTTGGCGCTGCGGCGATCATGATCGAACGGAACCTCCCGTATACCTACCTATTAGAGTCGATCTTCCCCCACCCGTCGTTGCTGGAATGCCTTAAGGGTTCTGCACATATCATCGCAGGAGATGCTCTTCAGTATGAAGAAGGCGAAGAACTAACCATTGCGCAAGCGCTCGGCGGAGTAACTTCGTGATGGTGCCCCGGTTTTCCGCTCGACCTCCACCTGCGAACGCTGGGGCGCCAATTCGGCGCGGCTGTCTGCTGCCGGTGGACGGCGATCCCAACCTCCCCGAGATCACGGGTTTACACGTCGCTCTGCCGCGTTAGGCAAACGAAAACTTCAACTCGATCCAGTTCGATCCTATTATAGGGGATCAGCCCCGTAGAAAGGCTGCGAGGAAGCTACTGATCAAGGGAGGAGACCTAGCAATGCTCAAATTTGGATTCGTCACCAGAGTCAGCGCCGCTTTCGCTCTGATGCTGGCGGTCGGTTTCCTGTTCGCCCAGCCGGCGCAGGCAGATCCCTGCGGGTCGGCGCCAGAGACGACGGAAATCACCATGCTGGCCGACTGGCTCATCTGGGCCCAGCAGGGACCGATGCTGGCCGCCGAGCAGAACGGCTATTTCAAGAACGAGGGGCTCAAGGTCAACATCGTCGCGCCCATGAATCCGGCCGACAACATCAAGCTCACGGCGACCAAGAAGGTCGAGCTCAGCATGGTCACCATGATCGAGCTCTTGCGGGCGGTTGAGACCGGAATCCCCGTCACCAGCGTGGCGGCGATGATTCGCGAGGACATTAGCGGACTCGTGTTCCTTCCCGAATCCGGCATCAAGACGCCGGCGGACCTCAAGGGCAAGGTCCTGGGAATCAACTACCGCGACGACCAACTGGCGCAGATCGACCTCATCCTCGCTGCCGGCGGTTTGACCAAGGACGACGTGAAGATCGTCGAGCCGGGATATGGCGGCTTGGCGCTCTTGCTTTCGGGCAAGCTCGATGCGTTCTGGACAGGGCCCAAGTTCGCCGAGGATCCCAGGCTCGGCGAGGCCGTCGCGGCGGAAGGCAAGGGGCCTATCGAGTGGCTAGTCGCCTCCGACTACGGCCGCCCCGACATGTACTTCTACGTGCTCGTCGCCAATCCGGACTGGGCCAAGAACAACCCCGCCACGATATGCCGCTTCCTGCGGGCCTCGGCCAAGGGGCTGGATGAAATGTACCGGGATCCGGACCCCATTCTCGCCGAAATCTCGGCGCAGACGGATCTCTATTCACCCAAACTCCACCGCGCCTTCTGGGAGGGCTCGAAGCCCCTATGGCGGACGCCGGACGGCTCCTACTGGACGCAGGAGGAGAAGATCTTCGCCGACCTCCAGGCTTGGCTGCTGGAGGAAGAATTGATGACCGTGGATGCTGAGATCTCAGCTTACTTCACCAACGAATACCTTCCAAAACCGTCGATGTAGCCGTCAACTTCCGAACGCCTTGGCAAGCCCCGCGTTCCGGCGGGGCTTGCCCACGCTGCGGCGCTTTCACTCCGCTGCTATGGACCAATCCTTCCAGCCGCCGGTCGGCGTATATCCCATCGCGTACGCGTAATATCGCCAGAACGCGCGGACGAAGACTTCCGTTATGATGCTGTCCTGATCGTCGATCGGGCCGGTGCCGCCCATTTCGATGACGGAATATTCCTTCCCTTGGCGGCGAATCGCACGCTGAATCAGGACGCCGGATTCCGAATCTTCCATCGAGATGCAGCCGCCCGGACCCATCCAGCCGACCTGTTGCTGGCGCATGTTGCGCAACTCCGCGTCGTCGTCCGCGTAGCCCAGGACCGTCCAATAGAGTTCGAACTCGTTCGGCGCCTTGGGCCTGATCTGCCGCGTCATCAGGAAGTTGGACAGCTGGGCGATCATGACGCTGGGGAAGATCGTCGCGACGCTGACCGAATGCATGTCACTCAGTTCGTCGCGATAATTGAGGAACTGCGGATCAGCAAGCTCCAAGGGGGTTTTCGACTGCGCGCCCAGGATGTCGTCGTCATAGCCTTCGTGAATATCCTCTTCGGTATCGCTGTCGAACAGGACGTAGGAGCTGGCATGGCGCCCCCACTTGTCGAGGTGCATTACGCCTTCCTGGGTGGCGCGGTGGAGGCCGAATATGACTGGAAGCTGGTGCAGGAGCCCGGCATGAAAACCGTCATTGAGGTTCTCCCAATAGGCCTTCCAGTTGGACGGGAAACGCTGGCGCATGTGGCCAAGGACCACAATCTCCTTCTCAAACAGCCGGTCGAGGTCGGCGCGCACGTCAGGTCCGATATACGTCTTGAGGGGCTCGACGCTGTCGCTGAAGGTGCCGAAGATCGCCTCCTTGTAGGTGCTAACCTCGAGCGTCTTGAGACCGTGGTTGGCCTTCTTGAAATCTTTGGGCATGCCGCCTTTGCCGGCGACGCCGCGTTCGAAGGGCACGCCGAGCAGATTGCCTTTCAGGTCGTAGAGCCAGTGGTGGTAGACGCACATGAATTCCTTGGAGTTTCCTTCGCGCTCGCGCACGACAAGCGATCCGCGGTGCGCACAGCGGTTGATGAAGGCGTGGATGGTGTCATCCTCGGCCCGACACACCACGACCGGGGTATCGCCGGCATAGGTGGTGATGAAATCCCCGGGGTTGGGGACCTCCGCCTTGAGCCCGAGATAGAGCCAAGAGGGCCCGTGGAAGAGGCGCTCCTGCTCGCGCTCATAGACGTCCTCGGAGGTGTAAACGGCGAACGGCACGCGGCTGAAGTCGGCCGCCGGCCAAATGAGATCATCTGCGCTGCTCATTGAGTCCCCTTCGCTCAGAGAGTGTTCAGGCGCTGTTACCGGACACTATCCTCGTGAGTTCATCCCTTCGGCGTCAACGGTAGCATAAGACCAATACGAACACGTAGTGCGTTCTCTGAACTGGTCGCGCAACCACAGCAAGGTTGTGGCGTCGCACCGTCGTGAATTACCGCAACTGGCTGGTTCCGGTTATCAGGGTGGGGAGCGAATGACGACCGCTTCCCGGTAAACACAAGACTTCAGCGTGGCGATGTCCGCTTTACTCCGCATACCGGACCACGTTCGGGACCGGTGTTTGAGCCCGTTTCTGACCCTTAGCAGCCCGTTGATTAAGTCGGCGCCGTCTGATTCTCTGGTTCCCTGATTTGCAGGGGGATTTGCCGATGGCGATGGGACGGCAGAAGGATGGTCAGGGGGACCTGATGGTGAGCTGGTCGGAGATGCCGCGCTCTCCGGGTCATGTGTTTTATGACCGCTTGCAGTCGGTGCTGATCGAGGGCGGCTTCGACGCCTTTGCCGAGGCGAGCTGCCGGCCTTATTACGCGGCCCGGATGGGCGCGCCCTCGGTGCCGCCCGGGCGCTATTTCCGGATGCACCTGGTGGGCTACTTTGAGGGCATCGACAGCGAGCGCGGTCTGGAGTGGCGCTGCTCGGACTCGCTTTCGCTGCGGGCGTTCCTGCGACTGGGGAGCCGTGATCGGGTACCGGACCATTCCTGGCTGTCACGGAGCCGCACGCGCCTGCCCCATGAAGTCCACGCGGCGGTCTTCGACTGGGTTCTGGTGCTGATCGCCGAGGCGGGGCTGATCAAGGGCGAGCGCATCGGCGTCGATGCCTCGACCATGGAGGCCAACGCGGCGCTGCGGAACATCGTGCGGCGCGACAACGGCGAAGGCTACCGGGAGATGCTGGAGCGCCTGGCCCGGGAAAGCGGGGTCGAGACACCCACGGCCGAGGACCTGGCGCGTCTGGACCGGAAGCGCAAGGGCAAGAAGCTTTCCAACACGGATTGGGTTTCGAAGAGCGACCCCGAGGCCAAGATCACCAAGATGAAGGACGGCACGACGCATCTGGCCTACAAGCCCGAGCACGCGGTGGATCTGGACACCGGCGCGGTGGTGGCGGCCGAGCTGCACCCGGCCGATGAGGGCGACACCACGACGCTTTCCAAGACCCTGGCGAAGGCCGAGGCAAACCTCGAGGCGGTGGATGCGGCACCGACATCGGAGGACCCGGCCGAATGCGTCGCCGACAAAGGTTATCACTCACGGGCGGTCTTGAGGGCTCTGAACGACAGTCCCTGGAAGACCCGGATCGCGGCGCCCAAGCAGACCGGCTTTTCGCGCTGGCACGGTGATGAGGCGGCGCGGCGCGCGGTCACCAATAACCGTGCGCGGCTCAAGTCCGGGGTCGCCCGCGAGGCCTTCAAGCTGCGCGCCGAGATCGTCGAGCGCTGCTTTGCCCACAACCTCGATCGTGGCGGCATGCGACGAACCTGGCTGCGCGGGCGAGAGAATGTGCACAAGCGATACCTGCTCCACGTCGCCGGCCACAATCTATCGTTACTGATGCGCCAGCTCATCGGCGCCGGCACCCCGCGGGAGGCCGTGGCGGGCGGATATGGCGGTATTTTCGTTCTGCTCACGCCCACCGGGGCCATGCTGGTGGCACGGGGGGGCTCGCAAAGCGGCCAGACGGCTTTCGCCGCCGCATTCCTCATCTGGGAGTGAGAGCCGGAAAAAGCCACTTAATCAACGGGCTGTTAGAGGACCATTTACCGCATCAAGCGCGGGTCAATGTCGAGAGCCCTAAACCACCGAGAGTTAACTGCTGCCTCGACGACTGACGAGCGGCCGGCTCGAGCATATACGATGAAAACAGAAGAACATTGCGGCTGATACAAATTTTAGAGGTAGGCGGATGCTGAGCTATCCTGTTGCGACTTGATATACTTCGATTTGCCCGCACCTGAGAATATTGCCAAACAGGCGCTATGAAATGGTGTCATACCCAAGGGAGGATAACATCATGACGAAGCTGGGAATCCGCGCCAAGAACGCTATCACCATGGCAGCGGTAATGGTGCTCGCAATGGGTTGGTTCACGGTCGCGGCGTGGGCCGCGCCCTGCGACGGCCCGGCGGAGACGAAGAAGATTGTGATGATGGGCGATTGGCTGCCATGGGCGTCCATGGGGCCGATGTTTGCCGCTCAACTGAGCGGCTATCACGCGGACGAAGGGATCGAGGTTGAGGTGATCGCACCCGCCAACCCGGCTGATCCGATCAAGCTGGTGGCGCGAGAACGGGTCAATTTCAGCCTCACCTATGTTCCCGAGGTCATGCTCTCCCGCGAAACGGGTATCCCTGTAGTGTCGGTCGCGGCGACGCTCCGGGTTATCGTTTCGGGCCTCTTTTTCAACGGTGACCAGCCGATCAACTCGCCCGCCGATCTTAGCAGCCCGTTGATTAAGTGGCTTTTTCCGGCTCTCACTCCCAGATGAGGAATGCGGCGGCGAAAGCCGTCTGGCCGCTTTGCGAGCCCCCCCGTGCCACCAGCATGGCCCCGGTGGGCGTGAGCAGAACGAAAATACCGCCATATCCGCCCGCCACGGCCTCCCGCGGGGTGCCGGCGCCGATGAGCTGGCGCATCAGTAACGATAGATTGTGGCCGGCGACGTGGAGCAGGTATCGCTTGTGCACATTCTCTCGCCCGCGCAGCCAGGTTCGTCGCATGCCGCCACGATCGAGGTTGTGGGCAAAGCAGCGCTCGACGATCTCGGCGCGCAGCTTGAAGGCCTCGCGGGCGACCCCGGACTTGAGCCGCGCACGGTTATTGGTGACCGCGCGCCGCGCCGCCTCATCACCGTGCCAGCGCGAAAAGCCGGTCTGCTTGGGCGCCGCGATCCGGGTCTTCCAGGGACTGTCGTTCAGAGCCCTCAAGACCGCCCGTGAGTGATAACCTTTGTCGGCGACGCATTCGGCCGGGTCCTCCGATGTCGGTGCCGCATCCACCGCCTCGAGGTTTGCCTCGGCCTTCGCCAGGGTCTTGGAAAGCGTCGTGGTGTCGCCCTCATCGGCCGGGTGCAGCTCGGCCGCCACCACCGCGCCGGTGTCCAGATCCACCGCGTGCTCGGGCTTGTAGGCCAGATGCGTCGTGCCGTCCTTCATCTTGGTGATCTTGGCCTCGGGGTCGCTCTTCGAAACCCAATCCGTGTTGGAAAGCTTCTTGCCCTTGCGCTTCCGGTCCAGACGCGCCAGGTCCTCGGCCGTGGGTGTCTCGACCCCGCTTTCCCGGGCCAGGCGCTCCAGCATCTCCCGGTAGCCTTCGCCGTTGTCGCGCCGCACGATGTTCCGCAGCGCCGCGTTGGCCTCCATGGTCGAGGCATCGACGCCGATGCGCTCGCCCTTGATCAGCCCCGCCTCGGCGATCAGCACCAGAACCCAGTCGAAGACCGCCGCGTGGACTTCATGGGGCAGGCGCGTGCGGCTCCGTGACAGCCAGGAATGGTCCGGTACCCGATCACGGCTCCCCAGTCGCAGGAACGCCCGCAGCGAAAGCGCGTCCGAGCAGCGCCACTCCAGACCGCGCTCGCTGTCGATGCCCTCAAAGTAGCCCACCAGGTGCATCCGGAAATAGCGCCCGGGCGGCACCGAGGGCGCGCCCATCCGGACCGCGTAATAAGGCCGGCAGCTCGCCTCGGCAAAGGCGTCGAAGCCGCCCTCGATCAGCACCGACTGCAAGCGGTCATAAAACACATGACCCGGAGAGCGCGGCATCTCCGACCAGCTCACCATCAGGTCCCCCTGACCATCCTTCTGCCGTCCCATCGCCATCGGCAAATCCCCCTGCAAATCAGGGAACCAGAGAATCAGACGGCGCCGACTTAATCAACGGGCTGTTAAGGGTATGACGTTGGGTGTCGGCCCCAAGATCGATGCGCAGGCCTACCTACGCTCACTACTCGAGCACGGTGGTCTGACCCTCGACGACGTCATGGTCGTCCATCCGGGCTTTGCTCATAACGCGCTCATTGCCGACGGTAAGATCGATGCCTCACACGGCCTGACCTATGCCGAAGGCATCGTCGCCGATGAAATCAATGATCAGTTTGGGAGGCCGCCGGCGCGCTGGCTCCTGTATCGGGATTACGGCGTGCCGCCGTTTTACTACCAGTTGCTCGTCACCAACGAAAACTGGGCCAAGAACAATCCCAATGCCGTTTGCCGATTCCTGAGGGCGACGAAGAAAGGAGCGCTCGACTACTTCAAGAACCCAGACCCGATCAACGCGCACATGTTCAAGGGCAACGAGATCTTCACGCTGGCCCAACACACAGCCATCTCGAGCGCCACGATGCCGGATTGGCAGGACGCCAACGGCATTTTCTTCGCCCAGGACATAGAGATTTGGAAGCAGGCGCAGGATTGGGCGGTGGAAAAGGGCGTTATCTCGGTTCCGAGCGATCCGGCAGAGTATTTCACCAACGAGTACTTGCCGCAGAACTGATCGCTTGGGCGCCAAGCCCAGAGTGGGAGGCGCTACACGCGGGTCGGGCCCCAGGCCCACGCGTCACGCTCACCTGGCTGCCCCTATCTGGCGCCAGCCCAAGAGCCGAAAGAACTAACATGTCGTTCGATGATATGCCGGATCGCGGCCTGCTGACGGAACCAGGCGCTCAGGATTTCGTCGACCGCGCGCTGGCGCGCTCGCGCAAAGTCGTGGCCACGAGTCGCACCGTTCTCGATGTCCCGTACGGCGAAGACTACTATCAAAAGATCGACATCTTCCTGCCTGCCGACAAGGGCTTGAACGCTGTGCCCGTGCTGCTGTTCATCCACGGCGGCGGCTGGCAACACGGCTTTAACAGCCCGTTGATTAAGTGGCTTTTTCCGGCTCTCACTCCCAGATGAGGAATGCGGCGGCGAAAGCCGTCTGGCCGCTTTGCGAGCCCCCCCGTGCCACCAGCATGGCCCCGGTGGGCGTGAGCAGAACGAAAATACCGCCATATCCGCCCGCCACGGCCTCCCGCGGGGTGCCGGCGCCGATGAGCTGGCGCATCAGTAACGATAGATTGTGGCCGGCGACGTGGAGCAGGTATCGCTTGTGCACATTCTCTCGCCCGCGCAGCCAGGTTCGTCGCATGCCGCCACGATCGAGGTTGTGGGCAAAGCAGCGCTCGACGATCTCGGCGCGCAGCTTGAAGGCCTCGCGGGCGACCCCGGACTTGAGCCGCGCACGGTTATTGGTGACCGCGCGCCGCGCCGCCTCATCACCGTGCCAGCGCGAAAAGCCGGTCTGCTTGGGCGCCGCGATCCGGGTCTTCCAGGGACTGTCGTTCAGAGCCCTCAAGACCGCCCGTGAGTGATAACCTTTGTCGGCGACGCATTCGGCCGGGTCCTCCGATGTCGGTGCCGCATCCACCGCCTCGAGGTTTGCCTCGGCCTTCGCCAGGGTCTTGGAAAGCGTCGTGGTGTCGCCCTCATCGGCCGGGTGCAGCTCGGCCGCCACCACCGCGCCGGTGTCCAGATCCACCGCGTGCTCGGGCTTGTAGGCCAGATGCGTCGTGCCGTCCTTCATCTTGGTGATCTTGGCCTCGGGGTCGCTCTTCGAAACCCAATCCGTGTTGGAAAGCTTCTTGCCCTTGCGCTTCCGGTCCAGAGGCGCCAGGTCCTCGGCCGTGGGTGTCTCGACGCCGCTTTCCCGGGCCAGGCGCTCCAGCATCTCCCGGTAGCCTTCGCCGTTGTCGCGCCGCACGATGTTCCGCAGCGCCGCGTTGGCCTCCATGGTCGAGGCATCGACGCCGATGCGCTCGCCCTTGATCAGCCCCGCCTCGGCGATCAGCACCAGAACCCAGTCGAAGACCGCCGCGTGGACTTCATGGGGCAGGCGCGTGCGGCTCCGTGACAGCCAGGAATGGTCCGGTACCCGATCACGGCTCCCCAGTCGCAGGAACGCCCGCAGCGAAAGCGAGTCCGAGCAGCGCCACTCCAGACCGCGCTCGCTGTCGATGCCCTCAAAGTAGCCCACCAGGTGCATCCGGAAATAGCGCCCGGGCGGCACCGAGGGCGCGCCCATCCGGACCGCGTAATAAGGCCGGCAGCTCGCCTCGGCAAAGGCGTCGAAGCCGCCCTCGATCAGCACCGACTGCAAGCGGTCATAAAAAACATGACCCGGAGAGCGCGGCATCTCCGACCAGCTCACCATCAGGTCCCCCTGACCATCCTTCTGCCGTCCCATCGCCATCGGCAAATCCCCCTGCAAATCAGGGAACCAGAGAATCAGACGGCGCCGACTTAATCAACGGGCTGCTAGGGGGCACCACGGCTAAATGACAGCTATTGACCTAAGCTGTCGTCGCTAACTCGGCTGCAGTGTCGGCTACGGCGCCGGAGTGCCGTGCGCCGTACAACGGGTTCGCCGCGCCGGGGGGAATATGGCAGCACCCGCCAGCTTCAGCAGGCTCAATGGTTTCACCGACCGTATCGGCGCAATCGAGACCCCGTTCTCGATCGAAATGCCCGATGGCAACAAGCGCTACGTCTGGCGAACGCGGCTGCCGAGGGCTGACCCGCCTCAGTCCGGCCACCGGCGGTGTAGCCACAGCCACTGCTCGGGCCGCTCGCGGATCCAGCCCTCGATGATCGCGTTGACGCGGGACATGGTGGCGTATGCGTCGTCCTCGGCGGTGCCGCGTGCCGGGGTTTCGAGCGGCGGGTAGACGGTAAGCCGGAAACGCGCGCCCACCAATCGCTCGACACGGACAGGAACCACGCGGCAGCCGTACAAGCGGCTCAGGGCGTCGAGCGCCGGCGTGGTCATGGCATCGCGGCCGAAGAAAGGCACCGCGATGCCCTCGTTGAACTTCTGATCGACCAGGATTCCGAGGTGGCCGCCCTCGCGAAGCGCGGCGGTGATCTGGCGGGCTCCGTGGTGGCCTTTCGCCGCGTGAGCGCCGCCCCCCGGCGCGCGCGCCGCGCGCACGATGCCCTCGACAACCCGGTTGTTGGCGCGGCGATAAATGTAGTTCAACACCAGGCCGCGTTGCGCCGCCCCAAGCGGGCCGATCTCCCAATTGGCGAGATGGCCGCCGAAGAAGATGCAACCGGTGCCCTCATCGCGCAGCCGGTCGAGGGTCTCGGTCCCGACCACCTCGACGCGCCCGCCGTCGGCGTAGCAGTCGATCTCGCCGAGGTGGGGGTACTCCGCCGCGACACGGCCCAGATTGTCCCACATTCCGCGTACGATGCGCTCGATCTCGGACTCCTCCATATCGGGAAAGGCGCGGCGGAGGTTGTCCCGCGCGCGCCGCGAAACCGGCAGGCGCGGTCCGAGCCTGCGCCCCACGAATCCGCCGAAACGCGAGGCCGCATCGATGGAAAGCCAGCCGAAGGCCGCGAAGGCGGCCCACACCAACCCCGCCTCAAGCGCCAGGCGCACCGTCTTGATCATCGGCTAATCACCGGGCCGAACAGGCAATCGAGCGCATGCGCAATATCATATAACGTCATGTAGCTTCTGAACTTTAGTCTGTTCCTGCCTAGTTCCGGTCGTCAGGAGCGAATGACGACCGCTTTCCGTGATGCGCTCGAAAAACTCGACCAGATCGGGGAAGGACTCGCTCCACGCCTTCTTGTTGACCGGAATGCGGAAGCCTTCCTCATCGGCCGTCAGACCGCAAAAGGCGATATACAGCACCTCCCGACTGCACGGCGTAAAGGTAACGCGGCGGTTGCCGGATCGTGTCCCGGCGCGTGGTGTAAGAGCGTTGCGCTCTACGCGGCTCCCGGCGGGTAGGGCCGGGACGTTCAGGCTGCCACGGTGGGCAGCGTGATGGGGACACCATCGCTCAGCGGAGCGATTGATTCCAGCGTCATGTATCTCCTTGAGACGGCCCACTCATCGTTCTGCTCGAGAAGGATAGCGCCGACGAGCCGTGTGATGGCGGCTTCGTTGGGAAAGATACCGACGACGTTGGTGCGGCGCTTGACCTCGGCATGGAGACGTTCGATCGGGTTTGTGGAGTGCAATTTCTGGCGGTGCTCCTTGGGGAAAGTCATGTAGGCGAGGACGTCGTGCTCGGCTTCGTCCATGAGAACTGCCAGCTTGGGCACCTTGGGCCTGAGCTGGTCGGCGACCTGACGCCACTGGGCCTTCGCGCTGTCGGCGTCCTCCTGGGCGAAGGCGGTGGCGACGAAGGCGGAGACGACGCGCCGGCCCTGGCGGCCGGCATGGGCCAGCAGGTTGCGGGCGAAGTGCACGCGGCAGCGCTGCCATGTGGCGCCGAGGATCCGGGTCGCGGCGGCCTTCAGGCCCTTGTGGTCGTCGGAGATCACCAGCTTCACGCCGCGCAGCCCGCGCCGGGCCAGCGAGCGCAGGAACTCGGTCCAGAAGGTCTCGGCCTCCGACGCGCCGATCGCCACGCCCAGGACCTCGCGGCGGCCTTGGTCCTTGACGGCCACAGCCACGGTCACCGCGACCGAGACGATGCGTCCGGTCTGGCGCACCTTCACGTAGGTGGCGTCGAGCCACAGATAGGGCCAGTCGCCCTCCAGCGGTCGATCGAGGAAGCCGTTGACCTTATCGTCGATCTCGCCGCACAGCCTGGAGACCTGGCTCTTGGAGGCGCCCGACATCCCCATCGCCTGAACCAGATCGTCGACCGAGCGGGTCGACACCCCCTGGATGTAGGCCTCCTGGATCACCGCAGCCAGCGCCTTCTCGGCCATCCGCCGCGGCTCCAGGAAGCCCGGGAAGTGGCTTCCCTTCCTCAGCTTCGGGATCTTCAGCTCCACCGTGCCGGCCCGCGTCTCCCAGGACCGGTCGCGGTAGCCGTTGCGGTGGGTGATACGATCCGCCGAGCGCTCGCCGTGCCCGGCGCCGGTCAGGCCCTCAACCTCCAGTGCCATCAGCCGCTCGGCCGTGAAGCCGATCATCTCGCGAAGCAGATCGGCATCGGAGCTCTTCTCCAAAAGCGCGCGCAGGGTCATCATGTCCTGGGTCATCGTGGTTCTCCTTCGGGTCAGGTTGGTTTGCACTAGCCCAACCCTAAACCGGAACCGCGATGGCCTCCGCTGTGGATAGCCGGCTTGCCTACGCCAGACTCTCGGCGGTCGCTACGGCAAGCCGCCTACCCACAGCTAACAGAGGCTCCAACAACTCCTACACCACGTCCTGGGACACGACCGGTTGCCGTTCCAGAAGTCGATGATCCGACCCCACATCGGGTGATCCACCTCGTCCGGATTGCGATGGACGTTGACGCGGATGGCGCCGCTGGTGTGGCGCCGCCGACGCCTGAGTAACCTCAACAAATCGCGGACGCTGGAGGAGACCCCATCGGCGGCGATCACGAGGTCCGCCTGGTAGCTTTTCCCGCCTTCGATGAGGAGCCCGCCTTCGGGCGTGGCGCCGAGGGCCTTGGAGCTGGTCACGACCTCGACGCCCGAGCGCAAGGCCGCAATGAGCACCGCGCCGTGCAAATGGCGGCCCGTCACGCAGAAGATGCGCCCACCGCTTTCATGGGTGCCGAACTCGAAATAATTGACGCGCTGGCCCCTCTTGTTGCGGCTCTCCCGCGAAGGAATTCGGAGCGCTCCCTCGAAGGCTTCGTCGGCCGCGCCGATGGCGTTGAGCACGCGGACGCCGTTCTCCCAGGTCCAGATTCCGGCCCCGAACTCACGCGCCTCGGGCGCGCGCTCGTGCACCCGCACCGACCAGCCGCGTTGCGCGAGCGCCGCCGCCGCGGTCATGCCTGCGAAACCCGCGCCGGCGATCTCCGCGTGACGTTGCATCAATGTCGGACCCCTCTGCTCGCTACCCAGTGGGCTGAATTAAACCGTATCCCACCGGCCGATCGCAAAACATTGTTGCTCGTGCGCATGGAACGAGGCGGAGCGCGCCGTTTTTGAATGCAGCACGTGCGCAGCCGGCGCTTTTGAACTAATCTCAAAAGCGGACCCGACTTTGGGCGTGCCAGAGGGAGGAGCGTCATGGGCGACGGGAGGGATTTAATCTGACCGGCGCCGGACTTCAGCCGAGTGCCCTACGAGGTCTTCACCGACCCTGATCTTCACCGCATCGAGCAGAAAAAAATCTTTCAGGGCTCAGTGTGGAACTTCCTCTGTCTCGATGTCGAGATTCCCAAGCCGGGCGATTTCAAGGTCACCTATGTCGGCGATACCACAGTTGTGGTCAATCGCGGCGAGGATGGGGAAATTTATTCCTTCGTCAACCGTTGCGCCCACCGCGGCGCCATGGTGGTACGCGACCAGTTCGGCAGCACGACCGAGCATACCTGCGTCTACCACCGCTGGGTCTATGACAACGAGGGCAATCTGAAGTTCGTGCCGTTCCTGCGCGGCATCAAAGGCAAGGGCGGCATGCCCAGCGACTTCAGGCGCGAGGACCATGGTCTGCAGAAGCTCCAGGTCGGGTGTTATCGCAACGATGTCTACGGCTCGTTCGATCCCAACGTCGAGCCCCTGGACGAGTATTTGGATGAGCCGAGCCGCGTCTTCCTCAACCGGCTGTTCGCCCGCGAGCCCGAGGTCATGGGCTATTTGCGCCAGCGTCTCTCGTGCAACTGGAAGATATTGTGGGAGAACATGAATGACGGCTATCACGGCGGGCTCTTGCACCAATTGCCCGTCGTCTTCGGGCTACACCGCCTGACGCAGAAGACCAACGTCGTTCTCGACAAGTGGAAGCGTCACTGCATCTTCTATGTCGAGCAGGAAAGCGACACCGCCCAAGAGGCGCATGATGAGTATGAGGGTACGAGCCTTTACGACGATGCCCTCAAGTTCAACGACCCCACGATACTGAACGAGCGTCGTGAGTTCGACGATCCCACTCCGTACAGCATCGTGACCATGACCACGTTTCCCTCAACCCTCTATCTCCAATTGCAAAACACCGTCATGGTCCGCCAGCTCCGGCCCAAGCATGCCGGCGACTTCGAGCTTTACTGGACCTATTTCGGCTTCAAGGACGACGATCCCGAACTCAGGGCCATGCGCCAGCAACAGATCGCGTGGTTCGGCCCGGGCGGCTACATCTCGATGGAGGACACCGAGGCCGGCTCGCTCATACAGCGCGGCATCCGCAACGAGAAGGGCACGCACTCCTACATCGGCGTAGGCGGCCAGGGGGACGTCGAGGATCAGGATTTCATGGTCACCGAAGCGCCCATCCGCGGCTCATGGCGTTACTACGCCCATCTGATGGGCTTCAAGGCCGAGGGCCAAGCGGAAAGCCTGCCACTGCCAAGGGCCGCTGAGTAGGATGTGTCCCGATCGGAAGCGGCTAGGCAAGTTGGGCGGATTGCCGGCTTTAGACCCCAGACCCGCCTTATCAGCCCGTTGATTAAGTGGCTTTTTCCGGCTCTCACTCCCAGATGAGGAATGCGGCGGCGAAAGCCGTCTGGCCGCTTTGCGAGCCCCCCCGTGCCACCAGCATGGCCCCGGTGGGCGTGAGCAGAACGAAAATACCGCCATATCCGCCCGCCACGGCCTCCCGCGGGGTGCCGGCGCCGATGAGCTGGCGCATCAGTAACGATAGATTGTGGCCGGCGACGTGGAGCAGGTATCGCTTGTGCACATTCTCTCGCCCGCGCAGCCAGGTTCGTCGCATGCCGCCACGATCGAGGTTGTGGGCAAAGCAGCGCTCGACGATCTCGGCGCGCAGCTTGAAGGCCTCGCGGGCGACCCCGGACTTGAGCCGCGCACGGTTATTGGTGACCGCGCGCCGCGCCGCCTCATCACCGTGCCAGCGCGAAAAGCCGGTCTGCTTGGGCGCCGCGATCCGGGTCTTCCAGGGACTGTCGTTCAGAGCCCTCAAGACTGCCCGTGAGTGATAACCTTTGTCGGCGACGCATTCGGCCGGGTCCTCCGACGTCGGTGCCGCATCCACCGCCTCGAGGTTTGCCTCGGCCTTCGCCAGGGTCTTGGAAAGCGTCGTGGTGTCGCCCTCATCGGCCGGGTGCAGCTCGGCCGCCACCACCGCGCCGGTGTCCAGATCCACCGCGTGCTCGGGCTTGTAGGCCAGATGCGTCGTGCCGTCCTTCATCTTGGTGATCTTGGCCTCGGGGTCGCTATTCGAAACCCAATCCGTGTTGGAAAGCTTCTTGCCCTTGCGCTTCCGGTCCAGAGGCGCCAGGTCCTCGGCCGTGGGTGTCTCGACGCCGCTTTCCCGGGCCAGGCGCTCCAGCATCTCCCGGTAGCCTTCGCCGTTGTCGCGCCGCACGATGTTCCGCAGCGCCGCGTTGGCCTCCATGGTCGAGGCATCGACGCCGATGCGCTCGCCCTTGATCAGCCCCGCCTCGGCGATCAGCACCAGAACCCAGTCGAAGACCGCCGCGTGGACTTCATGGGGCAGGCGCGTGCGGCTCCGTGACAGCCAGGAATGGTCCGGTACCCGATCACGGCTCCCCAGTCGCAGGAACGCCCGCAGCGAAAGCGAGTCCGAGCAGCGCCACTCCAGACCGCGCTCGCTGTCGATGCCCTCAAAGTAGCCCACCAGGTGCATCCGGAAATAGCGCCCGGGCGGCACCGAGGGCGCGCCCATCCGGGCCGCGTAATAAGGCCGGCAGCTCGCCTCGGCAAAGGCGTCGAAGCCGCCCTCGATCAGCACCGACTGCAAGCGGTCATAAAACACATGACCCGGAGAGCGCGGCATCTCCGACCAGCTCACCATCAGGTCCCCCTGACCATCCTTCTGCCGTCCCATCGCCATCGGCAAATCCCCCTGCAAATCAGGGAACCAGAGAATCAGACGGCGCCGACTTAATCAACGGGCTGTTAGGTGATTGACCCGCTTCAGGTCTGCTTCTGATGCGGTCCTCGGCACATAACCTGGGACAGAAACATGGGCTGTCTGGCGGAGAGTGTGAGAGCATGTATCCACGCCTCACCTCATGGCCGCCGCGGTAGATGTGAATGGCGCGCACCCATGCCCGGAAGCTGAAGAACCGGGTCGAGGCATGCGAGTTGGCCAACCGGCTCGCGTCACCTAAACTTCGCACGGTCTGAATAAGACTGCTGTAGCCGCGGCGCCCGACCGAGATCGCACACATGCGCTAGACCGTGCTACCCGCGGCTTGTTGTTTCCGGGACAGGGAGCTTGGACCCATGAGTTATGCTGGACAGATCATTCGGCGACTGGTCGGTATCGCCATTGTCGCGGCCGGACTGGCAGCGGCACCGTCCTCGGCTGCCGAATACACCATCAGCGTGTGGGCAGGCGGTACCAACGTCAACGATATCTATCGTGTCGACGCCATTGAATTGGCAGCCGACATCCTGACTCGCGAGGCGGCGATCCGCGGCGAGGAGATCAAGATCACCGTCGACAAGCAGACCTACTCTGATTGGGAGCCCTTCAAGCAGGCAGTCACTTTGGCGGCGGAATCGGGTAACGCACCGCACATCGTCGTTACCGGCCACGAGGACATCGCGCCGTGGGCGCAGGCGGGCATCATCCGCAAGATCGAAGACCTGGTCGACATGGATGCCTGGCCGATCAATGACATGTTCTCGAATCTGATCGAGATCTCCTCATTCGAAGGCGCGGTCTACGGGCTGCCGCAGGATGCCGAGTCCCGGCCCTTCTTCTTTTGGATCCCGCATATGAAGGCGATCGGATACTCCGACGCCGATATCGCGGCCCTCCCGGAGAAAGTCGCCAAAGCCGAGTACACGCTCTACGACGTTCTGGAAGACGCCAAGAAGATCCAGGACAAGGGGCTGGTGGCGGAAGGCTACGGCTTCTATCCGCGCGTCCAGAACGGCCCCGATTACTGGCAGTTTTACCAATCCTTCGGTGGCCAAATGCATGACCCCGCGAGCGGCAAGCTGGTGTTCGACAAGGCGGCGATGACCAAGTTCTACCAGTTCTTCGTCGACGCGGTCGAAATGGGTGTGACCCGCAAGAACCACATCGGCACCGATTGGGGCCAGTGGTATTCCGAGGTCGCCTCCGGCAAGGCGGGCCTGTGGCACGGCGGCACCTGGCACTACGCTCGCTACACCGGCAAGGAGGGGCTGACCGACTTCTTCGGCAAAATCCAGTTCACGCTGATCCCGGCGGGTGAGAAGGGCGGCAAGCCGAATACGATCACCCACCCGTTGGTCTATCTCGTGACCAACCGGGGCAGCGACGATGAGGCCTTCATCGCGGCCGAACTGGTGATGATAGCCTCCGAGCCGCGGATCAACACCTTGCACGCGATCAAGTCGGCGCATCTTGGCATCGCCAAATCGCAGACGTCGATCGCGCTTTACAGCAACGACCGCTGGGCCAGCGAGGCGACCGAGCGACTGCTCCCCTTCGCCAATGCGATGCCGAATCACACCGAGTTCGGCACATACTGGACCATCATGTGGAACGGTCTGGAGGCGGCCTGGACCGGCCAGAAGAGCGCCCAGCAGGCGGCCGATGATGCCGAGGCCGAGCTCAAGAACACCCTCGGCGACACCATCATCATTCGCTGAGGGTCGGGACAAGATCGGGCGACGGCTTTGATCGTCGCCCAACCGTTGCAACAGAGCGCGCTCGGAGAACCACATGACTCGCACGCAATGGCTGGGAACTTTGTTCCTGGCGCCGGCGGTCATCTTCGTCGTGTTGTTCTTCCTCTCCCCCGTCGTGCTGACCGGGGTCTTCGCCTTCACCAACATGGGCACGGCGACCGGGATCGGCGGCGGCGACTATCGGGTAACACCCTCCATCCTGAAGGAACTCGCCGCCAAGGGCATGAACGCGAAGGCGGCCGAAACCCTGTCGAGGACAGTATATCGCGTCGAGCCGCGGTCAATTGCCCGGGCAAGGGAGGCCGGCGTGGATCCGGCCTTTCTCGCCGAACTACAGCAGCGCCATAGCGGCCAAAGCTTCGATGGACGCCGGGCATTCGAACGCGCCCTGAAGCGGCTCGAGGCCCGACCGCGGTCCGTGCGGGCGCTGAAACAGGCCGCCGCCCATTTCGAGCTGAGCATTGTAAATCGGTCTTTCGGGACGCCGGAGGCACTGGTTGCCGCGATCTCCGGAACCGGAATCACCCTTGCAGAGAAGGATCGCTCCGCGCTCGTTGCCGCCAGCTATACCGGCTGGACCTGGACTGCCGACAACTTCCGCCGGATGTTGGGCAGCAAGGACACCGCGACGGTATTCGTCAACACGATCCTCTACGTGTTCTTCACGCTCATCCTGTTCAACACGGGTTTCGCCCTGGTCCTGGCGATCACCACCTTCTACCTGCCAAAGGTGCAGGCAAACGTCATCCGGATGATCTGGTTCCTTCCGCGCATCTCGCCGCCGGTACTGTACGTCCTGTTGTGGAAGTGGCTCGCCTGGGACACCGGTTTTCTCAGCGCCGTGCTCGTTGCATTCGGCATTGATGCACGGAACTGGATGCTCGACACCTCGGTGAACGCCTGGGTCTTCGTCGTCCTGATCAACGGGTTCGTCGGCGCGTCCATGGGCATGATCCTGTTCTCCAGTGCGATCCGCGCCATCCCGGAGCCGTTGTTCTGGGCGAGCCAGGTCGACGGCGCGTCACGCTGGCAGCAGGTTCGGCGCATCATCCTGCCGCAACTCCGTTGGCCGATCCTGTTTGTCACCAGCTACCAGACCCTCTCGCTGCTCACCTCCTTCGAGTACATCCTGCTCGCGACCGATGGCGGCCCGGGATCGTCGACGGAGGTCTGGGCGCTCGCGGCCTACCACACTGCGCTCAACAACTATGCCGGCAATCTCGAATACGGTTACGGTGCGACCCTCGCGCTGGTGCTGGTGGCGATCGGCGTGGTGCTTTCGCTCGCCTATCTGCGGATCTTCAACTTCGGCGCGCTGATCGCGCGCCCAAGGATCGAGACATGAGGACCGGCCGTTGATTACGCAACAGCGCACCTGGCCTCTGCTGGCGGCGCTTGCCATGACCTCGGTTCCGCTGGTCGTTATGTACCTCTATCTGGTGATCGACACAGTTACCGATGCCCCACCCGGCAGCATGGTGCCGAACCGCGTGACCCTGGAGCATTGGCGCTTCCTTTGGCAGGACATTCCCGGCAAGGCGAACATCTGGTTGATCACCCTGAACACCTTCATATTCGCCACAGCGACATCGGCGATCGTGCTGGCGGTGTCGTCCACTGCCGGCTACGCGCTGTCCCGGCTCAACCTGCGGTTCCGCGCCTTCTTCCTAGCGGGCATGCTGATCCTGCACGCGTTCCCAACCATCACTCTGATCGTGGCGATCTTCCTGATTCTCCAGCTGGTCGGCCTCTACAACACGTTGATCGGCGTGATCCTGGTCAAAGCGTCGCTCGAGCTGCCGCTCGGCATCTGGATCATGAAGGGCTTCTACGACACCGTGCCGTGGGAGATCGAAATGGCCGGCGTGCAGGACGGCGCAGACCGGTTCACGGTCTGGCGACGGCTGGTGCTGCCGCAGGTGAAGCCCGGACTACTGGCGCTCGGTGTGTTCTCGTTTCTCGCCGGATGGAGCGAGTACATTCTGCCGCAGGTGCTGGCGCCGGATAACCGGGTCCAGGTGCTATCGGTCTACTTGGCCGCGCTGATCGCCGACGACCAAAGCTTCGATTTTAATCTCTTCAAGTCGATCGGGCTGTTCTACGTGATCCCGGTGATCGTTCTCTACCTAATTTTCCAGAACAAGCTGGTGAACATTTACGGTAGCGGGAGCAAAGGCTGATGCGCATACTGCTTGAAGGCTTTACCAAACGGTTTGGGGACCTCACGGTCATCGAGAACATGAACCTTGAGGTCCGCGACGGCGAGATGCTGGCGCTTCTCGGCCCCTCGGGCTGTGGCAAGTCGACCACGCTGTTCGCCATCTGTGGCATCTATGGCGTCGACGGGGGGCGCATCTGGTTCGGCGACGAGGACGTGACCCGAACGCCGCCGCAAGCGCGAAATGTTGGCGTCGTGTTTCAGTCCTTTGCGCTTTACCCGCACATGACGGTCTTCCAGAACATCGCCTTCCCGCTGGAGGTCAAGCGTGAGCCCGAGGCCCAAATCCGCCAGAAGGTAGATGAATTCGCCTCCATGTTGCGGATCGATTCCTTGCTGGATCGCCTCCCCGCCCACCTGTCGGGAGGCCAGCAGCAGCGGGTCGCACTGGCGCGTGCGCTCGTGCGCCGGCCGCGCGTGCTGCTGCTCGACGAGCCGCTGGCCAACCTGGACGCCCGGCTGCGCCTGGACATGCGCGCTGAAATTCGCCGCCTCCAGTTGGAAACGGGTATCACCGCGGTTCTGGTCACCCACGATCAGGTAGAAGCCATGAGCATGTGCGATCGGATCGCCATCATGGACGAGGGCGTGATCCATCAAATCGCGCAACCCAAGGAGATGTATGACAATCCCGTCAATACCTTCGTTGCTGATTTCCTCGGCAATCCGCCAATCGCCTTCGTCGAGGGCGAAGCGCGCGGCGGGAAACTGACCAGGCCGCACACGCCAATGTCCATCCCGCTTCCTTCATCCAAGGCCGGGTTGAATGGTGGAGCCAGGATCCGACTCGGCATCCGCCCCGAGCTCGTGAGCATCGATCCCGACGGCGAGTTCGAGGCCGAAGTGACGTTTGTCGAACCCCAGGGGAGGGAGACCCTCTACGATCTCACTTTGGCCGATGGCAGCCAGCTGCGTTCCGTCCAGCCGGCACGCGACGATATCCGGGTCGGCGACAGGCTGCGCTGGCGGATCGCGACCGAGAAGCTGATGGTCTTTGACGACAACGGCGTCCGCTTGTGAGGTTGGCTTAAGCGTCTGTCCGTCATCAAAACAAATGGGACTGTTGAGCGTGTTTCATAGGGAGGATCTGGCTCATCTTTGTTTGATGTTAAGCCGCTTGGCTTTGATGGTTCAAGCGGCGGTTTTGGGGGGTCAGTTTTTTGATCTTTTTTCTCTTTTCGATGATGGCGGTGTGGCGTCCAAAGTAGGCGTCGGCTGGAGTTACGTTGCCGATGCTCTCGTGGTAGCGTTGGTTGTTGTAGTGATCGACGAAGTGTCTGACGTCAGCGCCTTTGGGACAAATTGAGGTAATTGCATACCGGAGGATTTCTGGCTCATCGTAGTGACCGAAGGAAACGAAGATGAGACAGAAATCAATGAGCAAGAACGACCCGGCGGATGGAACGGTTCGGGATATTCGCCGCAAGACACGCAAGCAGTATACGGCTGAGGAGAAGATCCGGATCGTGGTGTCGGGCCTGCGCGGCGAGGAGAGCATCGCCGCCTTGTGCCGCCGCGAGGGCATCGCCGAGGGTCTGTATTACAGCTGGTCGAAAGAGTTTTTGGAAGCGGGCAAGAAGCGGCTCGCCGGCGACACCGGGCGCCAAGCGACCTCGGGCGAGGTTAAAGGCCTGCGCCAGGAGATGCGCGACTTGAAGGAGTTGGTCGCCGAACTTTCGCTGGAGAACCGGCTTCTCAAAAAAAACATGATCGGGCATGGGGGAGACGAGGAATGAGGTATCCCGCATCCGAGAAGCTGGAGATCATCCGCCTGGTCGAGCAGTCCCACCTGGGCGTCGGGTCCACTTTGGACAAGCTGGGCATTCCGAAGACCACCTTTTATCGCTGGTACGATCGCTTTCTGGCCTTTGGCGACGCCGGTCTTGAGGATCGCAACAGCAGCCCAGGCCGGGTGTGGAACCGGATCCCGGATGATGTCCGGGGGCAGATCATCGATCTTGCCCTGGAGGAGACGCAACTGTCGCCCCGGGAACTGGCCGTCAGGTTTACGGACACCAGGGGCTACTTTGTCTCGGAAGCCTCGGTTTACCGGCTTCTCAAGGCCCACGACCTGATCACCAGCCCCGCTTTCGTGGTCATCAAGGCAGCCGATGAGTTCCGCGACAAGACCACGGCGCCGAACCAGCTGTGGCAGACCGACTTCACCTATCTCAAGGTCATCGGCTGGGGCTGGTTTTACCTGTCGACCATCCTGGACGACTATTCCCGCTACATCATTGCTTGGAAGCTCTGCACCAACATGACGGCGGACGATGTGACGGCAACACTGAAGTTGGCGCTAGAAGCCTCAGGCTGCAATCGCGCCAATGTCGTCCACAAGCCGAAGCTGCTCAGCGACAACGGCTCGTCCTATATCTCCGGCGATCTGGCTGAATGGCTCGAGGACCACGGTATGGATCACGTTCGGGGCGCACCGTATCACCCGCAAACCCAGGGCAAGATCGAGCGCTGGCATCAAACGCTGAAGAACCGGATCCTGCTTGAAAATTATTATCTACCCGGCGATCTCGAAAACCAGATCAGCGCCTTCGTCGATCACTACAACAACCAACGCTACCACGAGAGCATCGGCAACGTAACTCCAGCCGACGCCTACTTTGGACGCCACACCGCCATCATCGAAAAGAGAAAAAAAGATCAAAAAACTGACCCCCCAAAACCGCCGCTTGAACCATCAAAGCCAAGCGGCTTAACATCAAACAAAGATGAGCCAGATCCTCCCTATGAAACACGCTCAACAGTCCCATTTGTTTTGATGATGGACAGTTCGAGGACAGCACCGTGACATCGTGGCGTTCGACGCGGCGCTTCGCCTGGAACAGCGGGACGCCCATGGTGATGCCGAGCGCCTTGGCCTACTGGGAGCGGGCGACGATGCAGCCATCGTTGTTGGACAGCACGACGATGGGGCGGCCGGAGAGCGAAGGTTGGAACACCCGCTCGCACGAGGCATAGAAGTTGTTGCAATCGACCAGGCCGATCGTCGTCATGGACCTAACGCGCGCAGTGCCGGCGGATGCTGTGGGTAACGACGCCCCAGGCCTCGCAACCGGCATCGTCGAGGGCGATATCGGTAAAATCCGGATTCTCGGCGTAGAGGATCAGGGCGCCATTGCTCTTTCTCAGGCGTTTGACCGTCAGCTCGCCATGCAGGACGGCGATGACGATATCGTCGGCCTGGGGCGCGATGGCGCGGTCGACAACGAGAAGGTCGCCGTCGAAAATTCCGGCGTCGCGCATGGACTCGCCCTGCGCGCGGATGAAAAAGGTGGCCGCCGGACGGCGGATCAGATGCAGATTGAGATAAAGCTTGCCCTCGACATGGTCGTCAGCGGGGCTTGGGAAACCGGCCGGCACCCTGGAGCCGTAAAGCGGCAGAGCGAGGTCGGAGGGCTGATCGGTGAAACGATGCAAGGGGACGACCTTCAATTTCAATAGGAACATAAAGGCTTATCCCTCTGCATCCGGTAACGCAATATGAGGGGGCTACGCAGTTGTCGGTTGGCGAGCGCGTAGTTGGTCGCGAAAGCGCACTTTGCCTGGGCCTTAGCGGGGTCGCGCCGCTGCGCGCGTAGCATCGAGGCCGCCACCCGTTGATCCTACCGGAGCCAGAGGGATAAGCCTCAGGAACATAACATGAACTTAGTGGCCAATTGTCAAGATGGCGTGGCGTGTTGAGGGCTCTCGCGATCCAAACGCTCTGGCACATAGGCCATTTGCGATTCCATGAGGCCATCTGGACTTGAAATCGCCCCTAAGAGCGGCGTTTCTCGTCGTGTTCGTGGCCAGGGCAAGGTCGTGCCGTTTCTATGAGGTCGATGAGAGAGGGTGTTAGTTTTGCCGCACGCGTTGCGGCTATTCGCGGCCCATTTCGCGCACAACCGGCAACAGCCGCCATATCATGCGGGCCAGAGAGGGAAGAAGACCATGAGGAAACGAATGCATGGCATCCGTGCCGGCGCCGTTCTGGCAATCCTTGTGCTCGCGATGGCGCCGGCGTCGCGGGCGGGCACGCCGTCCTGCCCTGCCGGGTTTGAAGAGTTCACCGAGTACCGGCTGTTCTTCGGGCGTAGCCGGGCAGATGTGGAAGTCGTGAGCGACAAGGCCTGGCGGGGATTTCTCGCCGCGGAGATCACGCCGCGTTTCCCCGGCGGTCTGACCGTTCTGGACGCCGCCGGGCAGTGGCGCGACGGATCAGGCGCGATCATGCGGGAGAGGACGAAGCTGGTGATTGTCCTGGCCAAGCCGGCTGCTGCGGAGGTGCGGCACACGGTGGAGATTGCGGAGGCGTACAAGCGTTCATTCGGCCAGGAGGCCGTATTGCGTACGATCACGCCGGCCTGCGTGTCGTTTTAGGACTTTGCACCCTTCGACCCCGGACGCGCTGGTCGGCGCGGGCGAGGCTGAAACGCGAGTGGTGAGCGCTGGAGGATGCCGTGAGGCGGCGGCACGAGGCAGCCAAGTGCCTGCCGTCTCTGCGAGGCCGGAGAGGAGCTGCGCCCGGAGCCGCTAGTTGGCTTTGAAGGCGTCGATTATCGCGGCGGCGCCGGCGCCCGCGGCGGCAGACCATTCGGCCGACATGGTCGCGCCGATCTCCGCGAGGTCGGCGGCGAGCCGCTCACCCGGCGCCAGCACGCTCATGCCGTTGTCCCTTAGCTGTGCCATATACCAATCGGTCAACTCGCGTGCTCGCGTCGTGCCGGCCGCTTCCGCCAACAACGACGCCGAACGCAGGCAGTTCCGGGTTTGCGCGTCGAGCGCGTCGAAGGCGTCCATGTTCACGAACACATAGTTGCGCGGCAGCCAGGCCCGGACGTCGTAGAAATAGCTCATATGCTCCCAGACCTTGTGGTCGTAACCGGTCGAGCTCGACGACATGAAGGCGTCCGCCACACCGCTCGCCAGCGCCTGCCTGAGCTCTGCCGCCTCGACATGCACCGGCAGCATTTTGGCAAGCTCCGCTAGTCTCGCGGTCGCGGCGTTGTTGGTGCGGAACCTGATCCCGCCCATGTCGGCGACACCGCCGATCTCACGTTTGAAATACATCCCCTGCGGTGGCCAGGGGACGGCGTAGAGCAGTACCAGATTCTGCTCGGCGAGGATCTCGGTCAACTTGCCCCTGGCCGCCTGCCAAAGCCGATCGGATGCCTCGAAGGACGATGCCAGGAACGGCACCGAGTCGAACCCGAAGACGGCATTCTCATTCTGATGCGCGCTCAACAACCGCTCACCGATGGGAGCCCGGCCGGTCTGTACGGCGCGTTTGATCTCACCGCCCTTGAACAGGGTGCCGCCGCCATGCACTACGATCTCAAGATCGCCCCCGGTGCACACGCCCACTGCCTCGGCAAACAGCTTGCCGTTTTGCGTGTGGTAATTGGAATCCACATACGCCGTCGGCATGTCCCATTTATCGGCCGCGTGGACGGTGCCCGCCGAGAGGGCCAAGCCTGCAGCCAGTCCCGTCAACCATTTCATCGTCAAGTCTCTCATTGTGTGTATGCCGTGCCCGGCGGCGATAACGGCAATCCAAAAGCACTATCGCCGCCTGTAGCGCTCATGGGAACGCCATTCTTGAGCATCCGAAAGGCCAATTGCGCCACGTTACTGGCGTAATAACCTAAACTTCAACACCTGTCGGATTTTCCGGGGCCACCCCACCATCTGATCAGCAGGGGGGTTCTAGGGTGCGCCGTATTGGTAACTGATTGATATGAAGCTAATTTTTGATATACCTCTTAAAGCAGCTGGAATTCCTGGGTCGCTCCCGCATTTTGAGGAAGGATCGCGAAATGATCGGAAACTTGATTCTAGGTGCAAACGATATTGAACGCGCTGGCCGGTTCTATGATTCGCTTCTCGGGGATATCGGAGCGAGGCGGACAACGGAAGCAGAAACTTTCATCCGGTGGGAGGCCCCATCGGGTGAAACGACATTCTGCGTAGCCAAGCCCTACGATGGAGACCCGGCTACTGTAGGCAACGGCACAATGATTGCGCTCAAAGTCGAAAGCGAAGAGCAGGTGAATGCATTACATGCCAAGGCTCTTGAGCTCGGGGGGAAGGACGAGGGGGCACCCGGCCCGCGTGGCACTGGCGGATTCTACGGCGGGTATTTCAGGGACCTGGATGGAAACAAGCTGGCTTTCTACATCATGAAATAGGAGTTGTGGGAGACCTCGCTCGGTGGCTCAAACCGTTTTCCTCTGACAACGCCGGTGCGCCGGAAGGCGTGCCGGGCCGTGGGCGGGGTATAGACCGCGCAGCACGGCCCGACCGGCCGTCGATCTTCATCTGCCTGCGGCCGCTGACGATGCAATAGGTCTCCTAGGGCTCGTAGTGATGAAGCAGGAGCTGTGCTTCAGGCGGGATTTCCGCGCACAAAGAACTGGGCGTCTATCATGGCGAGCTGGTTGGCAAGAGCTATGTCATGAGGGCGTTCCTGGCCCAATCCGAGGTGAGCGGTGACTATGATTTCTCGAGGATTACCGCGGTTGTGGACATGATCGTCTCGGATTGTACGGCCCTCAGGGAGTCAGTGTGGATTGTCGACCCGGAGGCGTCGTAGGCGGTGGCTGCACCTTGCAAGATCCGGGATGTCGTGAGGTTGACGGTTCGAGACAGAAGACATCCTCCGGGCGAAGATGTCCCCGGCCTTCCGGAGTGCGCGGCCATAGGCAGCAAGAAAACCATAGACGAATGAGCCTGATCCCGCCGTCGATGCCTTCCACCCGCCCCGCGTACGTTCACGAATCGGGGCGTGGCCTTGACGCAGCGTTGGCATTGAACCGTTCGGCGGGCTCCGGCCATGATTGCTCCATCGGTCCGATCCGGCCCGGCGCGACCCGTACCCGGCGGCTTATCAATTGCCCGGGGATATTCGCCATGACCACGATCCGTTGCCTGGCCGCCGTCGCCGGTCTTCTCGTCCTCGCGTGTTGCACGCGCGTCGAGAACACCCATCTATCATCGCCCGTCCTGCCGATGCAGGAGCCCACCCACGCCGCGCAGGCACCGGTCCTCGACCTTGACAATATCCTGCTTGTCGGCGCGGCGGCCGCGCCCGCGGTCGATGCGCTGCCGCCGGCCGCCCGTCACGGCCGGGCTTCCGTTCACCATGGCGAGCTGCCCAACGCTGTAACGCGGGCCGAACTGGTCGCCTATCTGCATGAGGACGCGATTTCTTACGTACCCACCGGTGCCGAGGCGGGCTTCGACGAGCAGCTGTTTCCTGACGGTCTCCTGCTGCGATTTGCGGCTGACCCGCCGATTGTCCGCGCCGCCGAAGGCACCCCGCCAGAACTCGTCGACGAGGCCGTGCGCGTTGTGCAGATCCTGAACATGGCCCTGCCGCGTGACTGGCAGATTGTCTTCGGCGACGAGCCCGGCCCGGCCGGGACGGCCGAGCCGGGCTCCTCGGAGGTCATTATCGCGTTCGCAGCGCAGGAGGACTGGCCGGAAGAGGTCCGGCCCCCTGAGGGCGAGGACATCGGCCTCGCCCTGCCGCGTTATGGGCTTTACGCAACTGGCGATCCGGATCGGCCCTTCAACCTCGAGATCACGGGCGGGCGAATTTGGATCGATCCGACGCGCACCGAGGGCGACGAGCGGCTGGGAGTCATTGCCCACGAGCTCATTCATGTCCTCGGTCGCGCCCATCCCGACCCGGCACGGTTCACCGACAGCATCATGGTCGCGGGCGGTGGCGACGGTCCGACGGAGCACATCCTCCACCCGCTCGACCGCGCGGCGCTGCTCGCGGTCTACAGCCGTGTCGAGCCTGGCGGCACGCCGGACGCCATCGACCTCGGGCCGTGGGCCGACACCTCCACGCATATCTACGGCGTGCTCGGCCTGCCCACGGGCGAGGTCGCCTTCGGGGCGGCTTTCTCGAACGGCCTCCTACGGCCCTGGGCTTCCGGCCCAGCGCCCGACACCGCACTTGCGGAGAACCCGCGCCTCGCCGGAACCGTGCGCTGGTCCGGGCGTCTACTCGGGCTTACCCCCGCGGCGGAGGCTGTCGCCGGGGTCGCCGACCTCGCCGTCCACCTTGATTCCCTCGACGGCGACCTGAACTTCACCGGACTGGAATACTGGCCCGAGGGCGCCGCGCCCGGCGCCGTCGGCACGGGGTCGACGTGGCGGGACGGCGATCTCGGCTACCGAGTCGAAGTACGGGGCAACACCTTCCTCCGGGCTAGCGGAGATACCGGAACGGTGACCGGCGCGTTCTTCGGACCCGAGCACGAGGGCATGGGTGGCGTCATCGCGCGCGAGGACCTCGCGGCCGGGTTCGGCGGTATCCGCTGATCCCTTCGGTCTCGGGGGTGCGACACTCGCTGCTTTGTCAGGGCGGGCCCATCGCCCCTTCTCGCACGCTATCCGCCTAGAGTCCGGCCCGGACACACGAACAGAAATTGCTGAGACGACCGCCGAGGCAAAACGCGTAGGTCGGCTGCCGTGCTATGTGTCACCAGTCACCGTGTCGGGTGATTCCACGCTGAACAATGAAGCGGCCACCGGGAGGGGAAGATGAGGTCCGAACGCGCCCAACAACGGCCTGGGCACCTGAAGGCACTGATGGCGCATGGTGTTTGCGGCCCTCAGGCGCCGGCCGTGGTCAGATCGATTAATGTGTCCACGCGGAACTCGGTGTGGGTCCACCCGGTCCAATCCTCAACAGGCCGGCATTTACCGTCATATTTCATGGGCCAGACCAACCAAGGAACCTTGCCTATCCGGTTAACGCCGATGACCGCTACATGTAGGGTGCCGCCACTCTCCCGAGTAAAGCTCGGCATAGGTTGGAGCAGAGGTGTCGCCCGCGATGCCGAGCAATGAGCGGAAGGCGTTGAACGGGTAGAACCGCCTGTTGAAGCGGAAGGTGAACTCGTTGAGGTAGGCTTGTAGGTGCTGGTGGCTAACGCCGTGGTGGATACCGATCAGCCACGTCTTCAGGTTGGCGAAAACCAGATGGATGATCGGCAGGTATTGCTCGGCAACCTCTGGATCACCACACTCGGCAACAGCGAAGTGCTCATAGCCGCGCTTACCGAGGCCAGCATAGCCGCTCCAATCGTCAGTAACGATCAGCGATCCCGGCGCGACGGTGCTCTCGACGAACCCACAGAGCGACTCGGCGCTACGGTCGAGCACGACGGCGAGCCGAACGCGTCCGGCATAGCGTCCGTCTTTCCGGTTGTCGAGCTTGGTGCCCGGCTTTCGATGACGCACCTCGATGGCACAGGAGACGGGAACCTTGTGGTGAACACCACGGCCTTCCCCACGCGTTCGCCCGCCAACCCAGGTTTCGTCCACCTCAACATGGTTCTTGGGCTGTCCACCGATCCTGTCTTGGTTGGGCCGCACCATGCCCGAGCGGAGCTTGTGGAGAATTTGAAAGGCCGTCTCGTAGCGCGAAAGACCAAGTTGCCGCTGAAACTGCACGGCGGACATGCCGGGCGTCTGACTGGCGACCAGATAAGCGGCCCAGAACCAGACGTTCAGCGGAGTGTGGCTACGCTCCATCACTGTTCCCACCGTCAGCCCGGTGTTCTGGCGGCACTTGCGGCAGCGCAGGACGCCAGGGCGGTTTTCAAAGTGGAACGGCTCTCCCGCCGTGCCGCAGTGCGGGCAGGCAAAGCCGTCTCCCCAGCGGGCTTTCTCCAGGTAGGCGGCGCAGGCCGCATCATCGGGGAAAAGTCGCTGGAACTCGGGTAGCGAATGCGGGAATGGGAGATCGGCACGGTCGAGAACATCCATGGCGCGCTCCCCTATATCCGGTTTGCGCCCATTCTAGAGCATTTTCTGAGCTGACGGATTCTTTTTGGGATTCCCATGGGATCGAATTTCTGATTCAAGATGTGGGCTGGTGGAGGAGGCCAGCCTGCATGACGAAACCTCTTTCCAATGATCTTCGAGAACGGCTTGTATCGGCGGTTGACAGCGGCCTGTCGCGGCGCTCGGCGGCGCGCCGCTTCGGGGTTGCGGCCTCGACGGCGATCAAATGGGTGAATCGGTGGCGGCGGACGGGCGATGTCGGGCCTAGGCCGCAAGGCGGTGACCACCGCTCGCACCGGATCGAGGCCCATGCCGAGGAAATCCTGGCGCTGGTTGACGAGACGCCGGACATCACCTTGGGCGAGATCGCGGCACACCTGGACGCGGGGCATGGCTTGACGGTGGCCCAAAGCACGGTCTGGCGGCTGCTCGACCGGCACGGCATGACGTTCAAAAAAAACCGCGCACGCCTGCGAGCAACAGCGAGCTGACGTCCTGCGCCGCCGGCAGGCCTGGTTCGACGCCCAACCCGATCTGAAGCCCGAGCGGCTGGTGTTCATTGACGAGACCGGCGCTTCGACCAAGATGGCCCGGCGTTACGGCCGGGCGCCACGGGGCGAGCGTTGCCAAGCACCGGTGCCTCATGGACACTGGAAGACGACGACCTTCGTTGGCGCGCTCCGCCTTGAAGGCATGACCGCGCCCATGGTGCTCGACGGTGCCATGCATGGTGCCGCCTTCCTCGCTTATGTGGAGCAGGTCTTGGTCCCGACGCTCAAACCCGGCGATATCGTGGTGATGGATAACTTATACCAACGGCGCAAAATTCTGACTCGCAAGGGATTCCCTTTTTGGGCTGGATGTGATTCAAGGCTGGCGAAGGAGATTCGCCATGTCAGTATGCATTGCTCTTCGGGACGACTACGACAGCATTGAGCTCCGGTGTTTGGCCAAGCACAGTCGCGATCCCCGCCAAGTTCGCCGGCTTTTGGCCTTGGCGGCGGTTTACGACGGCATGAGCCGAGCGGAAGCCGCTAAGGTCGGCGGCATGGATCGCCAGACGCTGAGAGACTGGGCGCACCGCTTCAACGATGAAGGGGCAGACGGCTTGAAGAACCGTCCCGGTGCGGGCCGCCCCCGGCTCTTGACCGACGAGCAGATGGGCGAACTGTCGGTGATCGTCGAAACGGGCCCCGATCCAAAGATTGACGGTGTGGTTCGCTGGCGGCGGGTTGACCTGAAACGGGTGATCGAAGAACGCTTTGGCGTGATCTATAGCGAGCGAGCGATCTCCGACCTTCTCGTCGCGCTGTCCTTCTCCCACATCAGCGCCCGGCCGCAGCACCCCAAGCAGGACCAGCGGGTGATCGAGGCGTTCAAAAAAACTTCCCCCGCACGCTCGCTGCCCACCTAGCCGGTCTGCCCAAGACCAAGCGGGTCGAGATCTGGTTCCAAGACGAGGCCAGGCTGGGACAGAAGAACGGGCGTGTGCGCATTTGGGCGAAGAAGGGAACAAGGCCACGCCTGCCCGCCGATCAGCGCTACACGAACGCCTACCTCTTTGGCGCAATCTGTCCCATGGGAGCCAAGGGTGCCGCTCTCATGCTCCCCTTCGCCAACACAGCCGCCATGCAGATGCATCTCGACGAGATCAGCTGCAACGTCGCCGCCAAGGCCCATGGCGTCGTCCTGATGGACCGCGCCGGGTGGCACAGCACCGACCAGCTCAAGGTCCCCAAGAACCTCACCATCATCCTGCTGCCATCGCGCTCGCCCGAGCTGAACCCGGTCGAGAACATCTGGCAATACCTCCGCCAGAATTGGCTCTCTAACCGCGTCTTCGAAGATTACGACGCCATCATCGAGGCCGGTTGCCAAGCCTGGAACAAACTAATCGACCAGCCCGAGACGATCATGTCCATCGGAATGAGAGATTGGGCGATTTCAGGTCAATAATTAGTGCCGTTGGTATTACCCGCACACAAACCCATCGCCGTGCGCACGGCCATCGAAGTCGCCGCGGCAGAGTTGCGCTTCCTGCCGCCCTACAGCCCTGACTTTAACCCCATTGAAATGGCCTTCTCCAAGCTCAAGGCTTTCCTCAAAAAGACCGCCGCCCGAACCGTCGATGACCTCTGGGACGCCATCGCCCAAGGCATCGACACCTTCACACCAACGGAATGCGAAAACTACTTCGCTGCTGCCGGCTATGACCGCAAATGATAGGAAAACGCTCTAGCCCTAGTGGGTGTGGGTGTAAACCGGATAGGCAAGCAAGGAACCTGTTCCAGGTCGGTTTCGATAAAGTAAATCTCGTCCGGAAACTGCAGCTCGTCCGCGAGGTTCTCCTGTAAGCCAGCAAGCGCCTTTCCTACACCGCTATCTTCTGTGAGCGCGATATCATCGCTCTCCAGCACCAAGACGGTTCGTGCTCCTTCTTCCTTGCAGTCTTGGAGCTATGGCCGAGAGTGGGTGACGGGCTGAGAGAAGGAGGTGGCGTATCGTGGGGGGTGACGAAGCCTCCCGGTCTCCAAGCAAGGAGTGATACGCCATGACGGAAGATAGTGTTGTCGCGCTGCACCATCCAGGGGTGACGGCCGATCCGCTGACCGAAGTACTCCGCGCCGGAGCTCGCGAGCTCCTGGCACGAGCCATTGAAGCGGAGGTTGCCGCCGTGCTGGCGGCGCATGAACATCTGAAGACCGAAGACGGCCGCCGGCGCCTGGTGCGTCATGGCCACGGGCCGGAACGGGCGATCCTGACTGGCATTGGTCCTGTGTCTGTGCGGCGCCCGAAGGTCCGGGACCGTGGCAGCGTCGGAGGAGAGCGCATCCGTTTCACGTTGGCCATTCTGCCCCGTTTCGCGCGGCGGACGCGGTCGCTGGATGCGGTTTTGCCGACGCTCTACCTTCGTGGCGTATCCAGCGGGGACTTCCAGGAGGCGCTGGAGGCGTTGCTCGGCAAGGACGCCTCTGGCTTGTCGGCGCAGGTGATCGGCCGCCTGAAGGCGGAGTGGGAGGCCGAGCACGAGCGCTGGCGCCGGCGCGACCTGTCGGCCCGACGCTACGTCTACATGTGGGCCGATGGCATCTATCTCCAGGGTCGGCTGGAGGACGAGAAGCAATGCATTCTGGTCCTCATCGGCGCCACGCCGGAGGGACGCAAGGAACTCGTGGGCTTCCAGGCGGGGGTGCGCGAGAGCGCCCAGAGCTGGCGTGAGTTGCTGGCATGCCTGCGCGGGCGCGGGCTCACGATTGGTCCCGAGCTCGCCATCGGCGATGGCGCTCTGGGCTTCTGGAAGGCGCTGGAGGAGATCTTTCCCGACACCCGCCGCCAGCGCTGTTGGGTCCACAAGACAGCCAATGTCTTGAACAAGCTGCCGAAGTCGCGACAAACGGCCGCCAAAGCTGCCCTGCATGATATCTGGATGGCGGATGGCCGCGCCGAAGCCGAGAGGGCGATGAATACTTTCGCCGCCAAGTACGACGCCAAATACCCCCAAGCCGTCGCCTGCTTGACAAAGGACCGCGACGCCTTGCTGGCCTTCTACGACTTCCCGGCCGAGCACTGGCGGCATATCAGGACGACCAATCCAATCGAAAGCGTCTTCGCTACCGTCCGCCACCGCACCGTGCGCACCAAGGGCTGCTTGTCTCACGGGACAACTCTGGCCATGGTCTTCAAGCTGATCACCACCGCCAGCAAGACCTGGCGGCGGCTCATGGGAAACAATCAGTTGCCCAAGGTCATCGAAGGTGTGAGATTCAAAGACGGTATGCAGATCGACGAAACCAAAACTCGCGCTGCCGCCTGATCACGCCGTCACCCAAAATCGGGCATAACTCCAGTCTTGGAGCTTCGGACACTTTTTGCGAAGCGCCTGTTCCAGTCGCTCCGAGCGCAAATATTTTATGTCGTCCGGTGCCCGACGCTTGCCTCCAAGCATCCCCGGTTTCCGTCCGGAGGTAAATGAGAGCACTAGGCATTGCAATGTGATTTCATATGGGAACCCCGGCGGCTTCGCTGTGATGGAATCCTGTCCGTGCAGGTGTTGAGCGTTCTTGCAAACCCACTTAATTGTCTGACGTCAGCGCCTTTGGGACAAATTGAGGTAATTGCATACCGGAGGATTTCTGGCTCATCGTAGTGACCGAAGGGAACGAAGATGAGACAGAAATCAATGAGCAAGAACGACCCGGCGGAGGGAACGGTTCGGGATATTCGCCGCAAGACACGCAAGCAGTATACGGCTGAGGAGAAGATCCGGATCGTGGTGTCGGGCCTGCGCGGCGAGGAGAGCATCGCCGCCTTGTGCCGCCGCGAGGGCATCGCCGAGGGTCTGTATGTCCGTCATCAAAACAAATGGGACTGTTGAGCGTGTTTCATAGGGAGGATCTGGCTCATCTTTGTTTGATGTTAAGCCGCTTGGCTTTGATGGTTCAAGCGGCGGTTTTGGGTGGTCAGTTTTTTGATCTTTTTTTCTCTTTTCGATGATGGCGGTGTGGCGTCCAAAGTAGGCGTCGGCTGGAGTTACGTTGCCGATGCTCTCGTGGTAGCGTTGGTTGTTGTAGTGATCGACGAAGGCGCTGATCTGGTTTTCGAGATCGCCGGGTAGATAATAATTTTCAAGCAGGATCCGGTTCTTCAGCGTTTGATGCCAGCGCTCGATCTTGCCCTGGGTTTGCGGGTGATACGGTGCGCCCCGAACGTGATCCATACCGTGGTCCTCGAGCCATTCAGCCAGATCGCCGGAGATATAGGACGAGCCGTTGTCGCTGAGCAGCTTCGGCTTGTGGACGACATTGGCGCGATTGCAGCCTGAGGCTTCTAGCGCCAACTTCAGTGTTGCCGTCACATCGTCCGCCGTCATGTTGGTGCAGAGCTTCCAAGCAATGATGTAGCGGGAATAGTCGTCCAGGATGGTCGACAGGTAAAACCAGCCCCAGCCGATGACCTTGAGATAGGTGAAGTCGGTCTGCCACAGCTGGTTCGGCGCCGTGGTCTTGTCGCGGAACTCATCGGCTGCCTTGATGACCACGAAAGCGGGGCTGGTGATCAGGTCGTGGGCCTTGAGAAGCCGGTAAACCGAGGCTTCCGAGACAAAGTAGCCCCTGGTGTCCGTAAACCTGACGGCCAGTTCCCGGGGCGACAGTTGCGTCTCCTCCAGGGCAAGATCGATGATCTGCCCCCGGACATCATCCGGGATCCGGTTCCACACCCGGCCTGGGCTGCTGTTGCGATCCTCAAGACCGGCGTCGCCAAAGGCCAGAAAGCGATCGTACCAGCGATAAAAGGTGGTCTTCGGAATGCCCAGCTTGTCCAAAGTGGACCCGACGCCCAGGTGGGACTGCTCGACCAGGCGGATGATCTCCAGCTTCTCGGATGCGGGATACCTCATTCCTCGTCTCCCCCATGCCCGATCATGTTTTTTTTGAGAAGCCGGTTCTCCAGCGAAAGTTCGGCGACCAACTCCTTCAAGTCGCGCATCTCCTGGCGCAGGCCTTTAACCTCGCCCGAGGTCGCTTGGCGCCCGGTGTCGCCGGCGAGCCGCTTCTTGCCCGCTTCCAAAAACTCTTTCGACCAGCTGTAATACAGACCCTCGGCGATGCCCTCGCGGCGGCACAAGGCGGCGATGCTCTCCTCGCCGCGCAGGCCCGACACCACGATCCGGATCTTCTCCTCAGCCGTATACTGCTTGCGTGTCTTGCGGCGAATATCCCGAACCGTTCCATCCGCCGGGTCGTTCTTGCTCATTGATTTCTGTCTTATCTTCGTTCCCTTCGGTCACTACGATGAGCCAGAAATCCTCCGGTATGCAATTACCTCAATTTGTCCCAAAGGCGCTGACGTCTGATGGTATGGACGCCCCCTTTTCGGCGTCGAGTGCGCCAGAATGGAGTTTGGTTTGAACTCCAGACAGAGGGAGCGTCCACGATGGATATTACAACAATCGGTTTTGATCTGGCAAAGACGGTATTCCAGGTTCACGGTGCTGATGGTGAGGGGCGAGCGGTACTACGGCGGAAGCTACGCCGCGGGAAGGTGTTGGCGTTCTTCGCCGGATTGCCATCATGTCTTGTCGGCATGGAAGCCTGCGCCAGTGCGCACTACTGGGCGCGTGAGATACAAGCGCTGGGCCATGAGGTCCGGCTGATCCCGCCTCAATACGTTCGCCCCTTCGTCAAGACGAACAAGAACGACGCGGCGGATGCGGAAGCGATCTGCGAGGCGGTGACGCGTCCGACGATGCGCTTTGCGCCGGCGAAAAGCGCCGAGCAGCAATCGGTTTTGATGCTGCACCGGGCCCGTGAGCTGTTGGTCCGTCAACGCACGATGGTGATCAATGCGCTTCGCGGCCACCGTGCGGAGCTCGGACTGATCGTCGCTCAAGGGGCGTCGAAGGTGGAGGAACTGGTTGCCATCATCGAAGATCCCGGTGATGTGCGACTGCCCCCTCTGGCACGCGAGGCGCTTGGCTCTCTGGTTGAGCAGCTCCATTCCGCTCAGGCCCGGATCAAGCAGCTGGAGGCGACGCTTTTGGCTTGGCACCGATCCAACCAGGCGAGCCGCAGGCTTGCGACGATCCCCGGCGTCGGTGTCATCACCGCGACGGCGCTGGTCGCGACGATCGGAGATGGCGCGCAGTTTCGCTCGGGCCGGCAGCTCTCGGCCTGGCTCGGTCTCGTGCCCCGACAACACTCGAGTGGCGGCAAGGACAGGCTGGGGCGGATCTCGAAGCGCGGGGATGGCTATATCAGGCGCTTGCTCGTGCATGGTGCGCGAAGCGTGCTGCGCTGGCGCCGCGCCAAGCCGGGCACGGGGCCTGGCTGGACCGACCGGCTCCTGGCGCGGCGGCCGACAAACGTCGTGCTGGTCGCCATGGCCAATAAGACAGCCCGCGTCGCCTGGGCACTGCTCAGATACGAGCGTATCTACCGACCGACGCCCGCCTGACCAGCTGGAAAGCGGATACAAACTTGCGAGGGTAACGACGATTTGATGGCGAAACAGGGCTCCACCCGAGATCGGCCAAACCCGAGGCATTGTCCGAGCATCAAGCTCGTTAGTCTGACTGGGCGCCGATCTCTCGGATTCCATCAGGGCCAGCGGTCAGTGTACCGCAGCGAAAAGGCCGGATACATGACTGCAAGCTCTACCGCCGTTTCAAATCGGTTTTCCCCTTGCAACACCGAGGGCGTCCATACAATACAATGCCGGTGTATCCCCTCCGGTAGGCTCGAGGTGGTTCCGGAGGTCGGGCGGCATGCCACCATCACATTTATCGCAATCGGCCAAGCCGCTGTCAGGACGTTACCTGTCTTTCGAGGAACGTGAGGAGATTGCTCTTCTGCGCGCTCAGGGAAGAGGCATACGTCATATTGCTTGCCGGCTGGAGCGAGCACCGTCGACGATCTCCCGCGAGGTGCGGCGCAACGCGGCGACCCGAAGCGGTGGCCTGGACTACCGAGCAACGACGGCGCAGTGGCATGCTGATCGATCCGCCAAAAGGCCGAAGCCAGCCAAGCTGGCAACGAATGAGGCGCTGCGGCGCTATGTGCAGGATCGGCTTGCGGGTCGGATCTCGGCACCGGATGGAACGGTGATCGAGGGGCCACGCGTCGTCTGGAACGGTCGTCGGCATGGGCCGCGGCAGCGCAGGCGATGGGCCAGGGCCTGGAGTCCTGAGCAGATCGCGCACCGTCTTCGGATCGACTATCCTGGGGACGGGCCCGAGGATCAAGCGATGCGGATCAGTCATGAGGCGATCTATCAGGCGCTCTACGTACAGGGCCGCGGCGCACTCCGTCGTGAGCTGACCGCCTGCCTTCGCACGGGAAGGGCACTGCGCGTGCCTCGGGCACGTAGCCGCCGGCGGGGCAAATCCTTCGTCACGCCTGAGATCATGATCAGTGAACGATCGGCGGAAGCAGCTGATCGGGCCGTACCCGGACACTGGGAAGGTGACCTGATCATCGGCTTGGGCAGATCGGCGATCGGCACTCTGGTGGAACGCACCACGCGGTTCACAATGCTGCTGCATCTTCCCCGAATGGAAGGCCACGGCACCGTCCCGCGCGTGAAGAACGGGCCTGCGCTTGCCGGTCATGGGGCTGAAGCGGTTCGCGATGCCATCGCCCGGACGATCACGACATTGCCAGCGCAGCTTCGCCGCTCGCTGACCTGGGACCAGGGAGCAGAGATGGCCAGGCATGGGGATCTGCGGATTACAACCGGCCTTCCCGTCTACTTCTGCGAACCGCACAGCCCTTGGCAACGCGGAACGAACGAGAACACCAATGGACTGCTTCGACAGTACTTCCCGAAAGGAACCGATCTGAGCGCACACAGTCCGGACTGTCTGACGTCAGCGCGTTTGGGACAAATTGAGGTAATTGCATACCGGAGGATTTCTGGCTCATCGTAGTGACCGAAGGGAACGAAGATGAGACAGAAATCAATGAGCAAGAACGACCCGGCGGAGGGAACGGTTCGGGATATTCGCCGCAAGACACGCAAGCAGTATACGGCTGAGGAGAAGATCCGGATCGTGGTGTCGGGCCTGCGCGGCGAGGAGAGCATCGCCGCCTTGTGCCGCCGCGAGGGCATCGCCGAGGGTCTGTATTACAGCTGGTCGAAAGAGTTTTTGGAAGCGGGCAAGAAGCGGCTCGCCGGCGACACCGGGCGCCAAGCGACCTCGGGCGAGGTTAAAGGCCTGCGCCAGGAGATGCGCGACTTGAAGGAGTTGGTCGCCGAACTTTCGCTGGAGAACCGGCTTCTCAAAAAAAACATGATCGGGCATGGGGGAGACGAGGAATGAGGTATCCCGCATCCGAGAAGCTGGAGATCATCCGCCTGGTCGAGCAGTCCCACCTGGGCGTCGGGTCCACTTTGGACAAGCTGGGCATTCCGAAGACCACCTTTTATCGCTGGTACGATCGCTTTCTGGCCTTTGGCGACGCCGGTCTTGAGGATCGCAACAGCAGCCCAGGCCGGGTGTGGAACCGGATCCCGGATGATGTCCGGGGGCAGATCATCGATCTTGCCCTGGAGGAGACGCAACTGTCGCCCCGGGAACTGGCCGTCAGGTTTACGGACACCAGGGGCTACTTTGTCTCGGAAGCCTCGGTTTACCAGCTTCTCAAGGCCCACGACCTGATCACCAGCCCCGCTTTCGTGGTCATCAAGGCAGCCGATGAGTTCCGCGACAAGACCACGGCGCCGAACCAGCTGTGGCAGACCGACTTCACCTATCTCAAGGTCATCGGCTGGGGCTGGTTTTACCTGTCGACCATCCTGGACGACTATTCCCGCTACATCATTGCTTGGAAGCTCTGCACCAACATGACGGCGGACGATGTGACGGCAACACTGAAGTTGGCGCTAGAAGCCTCAGGCTGCAATCGCGCCAATGTCGTACACAAGCCGAAGCTGCTCAGCGACAACGGCTCGTCCTATATCTCCGGCGATCTGGCTGAATGGCTCGAGGACCACGGTATGGATCACGTTCGGGGCGCACCGTATCACCCGCAAACCCAGGGCAAGATCGAGCGCTGGCATCAAACGCTGAAGAACCGGATCCTGCTTGAAAATTATTATCTACCCGGCGATCTCGAAAACCAGATCAGCGCCTTCGTCGATCACTACAACAACCAACGCTACCACGAGAGCATCGGCAACGTAACTCCAGCCGACGCCTACTTTGGACGCCACACCGCCATCATCGAAAAGAGAAAAAAAGATCAAAAAACTGACCACCCAAAACCGCCGCTTGAACCATCAAAGCCAAGCGGCTTAACAGCCCGTTGATTAAGTCGGCGCCGTCTGATTCTCTGGTTCCCTGATTTGCAGGGGGATTTGCCGATGGCGATGGGACGGCAGAAGGATGGTCAGGGGGACCTGATGGTGAGCTGGTCGGAGATGCCGCGCTCTCCGGGTCATGTGTTTTATGACCGCTTGCAGTCGGTGCTGATCGAGGGCGGCTTCGACGCCTTTGCCGAGGCGAGCTGCCGGCCTTATTACGCGGTCCGGATGGGCGCGCCCTCGGTGCCGCCCGGGCGCTATTTCCGGATGCACCTGGTGGGCTACTTTGAGGGCATCGACAGCGAGCGCGGTCTGGAGTGGCGCTGCTCGGACTCGCTTTCGCTGCGGGCGTTCCTGCGACTGGGGAGCCGTGATCGGGTACCGGACCATTCCTGGCTGTCACGGAGCCGCACGCGCCTGCCCCATGAAGCCCACGCGGCGGTCTTCGACTGGGTTCTGGTGCTGATCGCCGAGGCGGGGCTGATCAAGGGCGAGCGCATCGGCGTCGATGCCTCGACCATGGAGGCCAACGCGGCGCTGCGGAACATCGTGCGGCGCGACAACGGCGAAGGCTACCGGGAGATGCTGGAGCGCCTGGCCCGGGAAAGCGGCGTCGAGACACCCACGGCCGAGGACCTGGCGCCTCTGGACCGGAAGCGCAAGGGCAAGAAGCTTTCCAACACGGATTGGGTTTCGAAGAGCGACCCCGAGGCCAAGATCACCAAGATGAAGGACGGCACGACGCATCTGGCCTACAAGCCCGAGCACGCGGTGGATCTGGACACCGGCGCGGTGGTGGCGGCCGAGCTGCACCCGGCCGATGAGGGCGACACCACGACGCTTTCCAAGACCCTGGCGAAGGCCTAGGCAAACCTCGAGGCGGTGGATGCGGCACAGACATCGGAGGACCCGGCCGAATGCGTCGCCGACAAAGGTTATCACTCACGGGCGGTCTTGAGGGCTCTGAACGACAGTCCCTGGAAGACCCGGATCGCGGCGCCCAAGCAGACCGGCTTTTCGCGCTGGCACGGTGATGAGGCGGCGCGGCGCGCGGTCACCAATAACCGTGCGCGGCTCAAGTCCGGGGTCGCCCGCGAGGCCTTCAAGCTGCGCGCCGAGATCGTCGAGCGCTGCTTTGCCCACAACCTCGATCGTGGCGGCATGCGACGAACCTGGCTGCGCGGGCGAGAGAATGTGCACAAGCGATACCTGCTCCACGTCGCCGGCCACAATCTATCGTTACTGATGCGCCAGCTCATCGGCGCCGGCACCCCGCGGGAGGCCGTGGCGGGCGGATATGGCGGTATTTTCGTTCTGCTCACGCCCACCGGGGCCATGCTGGTGGCACGGGGGGGCTCGCAAAGCGGCCAGACGGCTTTCGCCGCCGCATTCCTCATCTGGGAGTGAGAGCCGGAAAAAGCCACTTAATCAACGGGCTGTTAACATCAAACAAAGATGAGCCAGATCCTCCCTATGAAACACGCTCAACAGTCCCATTTGTTTTGATGACGGACAGCCCAGCCTTCGCGATTCCGTTGGCTTCCGTCCTGCCTCAGCCGGCTTGGGCGGCGGAGGCGGCTTTCAGCGCCGGCGACACCGCATGGATCATCGTCGCCAGCGCGCTGGTCCTGTTGTTGACCCTGCCGGGCCTGGCGATGTTCTATGCCTGGCTGGTGCGCTCCCAAGCCGTGCTATTGGTGATCATGCAATGTTTCGCGATCACCTGCGTTGCGAGCCTGCTCTGGCTGATCCTCGGCTACAGCCTGGCCTTTGCAGACAGCGTCGGCGGCATCATCGGCGGTCTCGGCAAGGCTTTCTTCGCCGGCGTGACGCCGGACGCCTTGAACGGCTCGATTCCCGAGATCGTTTTTGCCGTTTTCCAGATGACCTTTGCCATCATCACCCCGGCCCTGATGGTCGGCGCCTATGTCGAGCGTGTCAAGTTTCAGGCCGTGCTCATTTTGAGCGGGGTGTGGCTCATCGTGGTCTACGCGCCGGTCTGCCATTGGATCTGGGGCGGCGGTTGGCTCAGCGCGCTCGGAATCATGGACTTCGCCGGTGGCCTGGTAGTGCACACGACCGCCGGCGTATCGGCGCTTGTCATCGCTGTCATGCTGAGCAGCCGCCGCGGCTTTCCCAATCAGATCCATCCGCCGCACAATCCCGGCATGACGGCGGCGGGGGCAGCGCTGCTCTGGGTCGGCTGGTTCGGCTTCAACGGCGGCAGTCAACTGGCTGCCGATGGCAGCGCCGGCATGGCCATCGCCGCGACCCACATCGCCGCGGCGGCCGCGGCTGCAACCTGGTCGGCTACCGAGTGGATCAAGTTCGGCAAGACCTCTGTCGTCGGCGCCGCGACCGGCGTCATCGCCGGTCTCGCCACGGTCACGCCTGCTTCTGGCTTCATCGGCCCGGTCGGCGCCTTGATCCTGGGCGTGGCCGCGGGCGCGGTCTGCTTCTTCGCGACAGAACTGGTTAAGCAGCGATGGAAGATCGACGACTCCCTTGACGTCTTTGCCGTGCATGGCGTCGGCGGCATGTTGGGTTCACTGCTGGTCGCCGGCCTCGCCGTCGGGGCGCTGGGCGGGAACGGCTTGGCCGAGAATATGACGATCGCCAGGCAGTTCGGCGTTCAGGTGGTCGGTCTGCTCGCCACCGCGGCCTGGTCGGCCCTGGCCACCTTCGCGATCGTGAAGATCACGGCGGCGCTGACCGGCGGTCTCAGGGTCGACGAGGAAGACGAATTGGTGGGCCTCGATCTTGCTGCCCATGGCGAAAGGGGTTATGACTTCTGATCGGGCATGGAGGACGCTAAGCCGATGAAGCTGATCAGGGCGGTGGTCAAACCGCACAAGCTCGACCCAGTACACGCGGCGCTGGTCGAGGTCGGGGTTACCGACCTGACTGCGAGCGAGGTCAAGGGGTTCGACCGGCAGATGGGTCATGCCGAGATGCACCGGGGCACGGAATACCGAATCGCTTTCATGCCGATGGTGAAGATCGAGGCGGTGGTGACTGACGAGTTGGTCGAACCGGTGATGGAGGCGATCCGCCGAGCCGCCGGCACCAACCAGGACGACGACGGCAAGATCTCCGTCTGCGAGGTGGTTGGCACGCGGCGGATCCATGGCGGCGAGACCGGCGAGGCGACGCTGTAGCCGCCGCGGCACTCGCGGAGCCGAAGCGGGCGGAGAGCAAGATTAAGGACACGGCGATGGAAGTGAGAACCGAACGACAAGACGGAACCCTGGTCGCCGAGGTCGAGGGCCGTATCGATGGCGTCACCGCCCGCGAGTTCGAGGATACGATGAAGTCCGCCATCAGCGAGGAGGACGCCGCGGTGATCATGGATCTTGAAGGCGTCTCTTACGTCAGCAGCGCGGGGCTCAGAGCGATTCTGTTGATCGCCAAGGACCTCGGGAAACGCGACGCGAAGTTCGCCTTGTGCTCGCTCGCCGAACCGATTGGGGAGGTCTTCGATATGGCGGGATTCGACAAGATCATCAAGATTCACCGCACCAGGGCGGAGGCGCTGACCGAGACGGGCGGCTGAACCTATCCTTAGCAGGACGGGAGCTGGGCCGCGTTCGCCGGCAGTTCGATGATCATTTCGGTAAACGCGTCGGGCTCGGAATCGACCCGGATACCTCCCCCATGTTGGCGGACGATGTCGTTCGACAGGGAAAGGCCCAGCCCGGTGCCCTGGTCCGTCGGCTTGGTGGTGAAAAAAGGATTGAATATCTTGTCGACGACGTCGGGTGGAATGCCGCCGCCGTTGTCGCGAATGCGGATTTCGAGACGGTCCGTCAGGCGCCGGGTCGCCAGCCGCAACCTCGGCTCATAGTCCGCCGCCGCTTCGCCGGCGGGCTGGTCGCCGGCGGTGGCGCGGCACTTCTCGTCAGTCGCGTAGCAGGCATTTCTTACCATGTTCAGGAACACCCGTCCGAGGTCCTGGGGAATGACTTCGCATTCGCCGAGCTCGGGGTCGAAGTCTTCTTCGACGTCCAGGCGGAAGGCCGGATCGCTCACGCGCGCGTTGTGATAGGCGAGCCGGGCGTGCTCGGAGAGCAGGGCGTTGATATCGGTCGACCGCCGCTCGCCCGAGGCGCTGCCCATCATCAGCATGGACTGCACGATCTGGTTGGCCCGCTCGCCATGCTCGTGGATGCGTTTCAGGTTGCCGGTAAGATCGCCGCCGATTTCCTCGATCAGCTCCCGGCTTTCCTCGTCCGGCTCCATGTCGCCCTCGCCGGTGGCCCTCGGGATCTCGGCCAACATCTCCTGCAACAACTCCTCCGAGACTTCCGAGAAATTCTTGATGAAATTGAGCGGGTTCTTGATCTCGTGGGCGACTCCGGCGGTGAGTTCGCCGAGCGCCGCCAGCTTCTCGCGCATGACGATCTGATCTTGCGTTCGCTCCAGCTCGGCCAGCGCCTGCACGAGCTGGTCGTTCTTGCCGCGCAGCTCCTCGGCCAGCTTCTCCACCAGGTTCAGCCGCTGAACCTCGAGCGCGTGGCGGCGAAAGACCTCCAACGCCGCCGCCATATCCGCCACTTCGTCGCGCCCCGCGATCTCCACCGCGCCTTCGAGATCGCCCTCGGCCATGCCGCGCATCCGCTCGGAAAGCCGGCCCAGGCGGCGCGACAACACGCGTCCGACGAACAACCAGGCGATCAACACCGCGCCGACGATGCTGGCGGCGCTGATCAGCAGCAGCAGATTGCGCCCGGCGAGGATGGCCTCGTCCGCGGCGCGGGTGGCCGCTTCGGCGCTGGTGCGGGCGGCGCTGACCAAGCTCTTGACCGCCGCCACGAGCTCGATGCCGAGGCCGCGATTGCGCTGCAGGAGGTCTCGCTGCCGCCGGTCGAGGGCGATCTCCCGGGCCCGCAGGCCGAACCCTCCATTGGGCCCGGCGCCGAGCTCGATCAGCCGGGCGAAGGGCGGGCCGAGCCGCTGGCGCGCCGACGCCGTCCCGAGCGCCGCTAGGCGTCGCTCGATGCCGCGCGCCGCGGCCTCGAAGCGCTCCCGCAACGGCTCCAGCAGGGCTGCATCCGAGACGTTGAAAGCGGTTGCCAGAAGCTGCGCCCCAATCGTGGCGGCGGCCCGAAGCTCGGCCAGATGACGATAGCGGTTGATCTCCGCCGGCGTAAAATGCCGCGTGCGCGGTGCCGGTCCCTCGCCGAGATTGCGGTAGCCGGTCATCGTGTAGAACAGCTGATCGTCGATCAACGGGACCAGAAGGCCGGTCAGCTCGCCGCGAAGCGACGCCAACTCCTGGCGCTGCGCCTGCCGCAGCGCGGCCAACTCGAAGCGCTCCGACATCGAGGCCTCGATCGCCTCGATACTGGCGATCAGCGCCTCGCCGCGCTGGCGGATCGGCCGCGAGCGCGCCGCGTCCTGCTCCAACTCCACCAGCCCCGTCAGTTGCGCCTCGAAGGCCATGCGGTCCCCGGCGATCTTGCCGGCGATGCGCGCCAGGTCGCCGGGCGTGGCCGCGGTGGTCAGGCGCGGGGCCGCGGCCACCAGGGCGCCGCTCTGCCGCGCCACCGTGAAGGCGGCCACGATCTCGGGAACGCTGCCCTCGTTGACCCGACGTTGGATGTCGCCGACCCGCTCGAAGGAGATCCAACCGACCAGGCTGGCGACGATGGTGAAGGCGACGGCCGCGCCAATACCGAGATTGAGCTGCGTGGAGATGCGAAAGCAGCTTCGCAGCAGGCGTTTGGACAATTCGATCATCGCCGCGGCGCGTCTCGGAGCGTCTCGACCGAATGATAGCGTCCGTCATCACCGATGACCGTCAGGAAAACCGCTTCGGACCCCTGATTGTCGGCGGCGCCGTAGCGCAGTTCGAAACCGTCGAGATCGACCACCTCCAGACGCCTCAGACCGTCGAGAAAACAGGTCCGATCGGGCCGCTGGCCGCACAGTTCGAGCGCGACGATGGCGAGGCGTCCGGCGAGATATCCTTCGAAGGAGACGAAACCGGGCCGCGCTTCGGGCGCGTGTGCTGCCAGCGCCCGGCGATAGGCCCCGGCGACGGGGGGCCGGTTCTCCGTCGGTAAAGGCACGACCTGGGTGACAAAGACGCCGGCCCCGGCCGGGCCGAGCGCGCGCGCCAGGGCGTTACTGCCGACGAAGGAGATGGTGATGAATACCGGCTCGAACCCGATGTGCCGCGCCCAACTGATTAGCGTCGCGACCGGCTGGTAGGCGCCGACCAGGATCACCGCGCCGGGGTCGCCAGCGCGCAGGTCCAGAAGGGCGGTTTTGACCGCAGTGGTGTTGCGCGGGTAGACGCCGGTCGCCACCGGCTTCAAATCGCGCCGGCCGAGCGCCTGCCGCACGCCGCGATAACCCGCGCGGCCGAAGGAATCGTCCTGATACAACACCGCGATGCGGTCGATGCCGAGATCGCGCATCAGGCGATCGACCATTGCTTCGGTCTCCTGGAAATAGGAGGCGCGCAGATTGATCACGTTGCGCCACCTTGCCTCGCGCAGGAACGCGGCGCCGGTGAAGGGCGCGACATAGGGCACGCCGGCGGAAGCGGCGATCGGCGTCGCCGAGCGCGAGGTCGGTGTGCCGACGGCGCCGATCAGGGCGAACACGCCGTTCTCGAAGATCAGTCGGCGGGTGTTGGCGATCGCGGCTTCCGGCTCATAGGCATCGTCCAGCGACAACAACTCGAGGCGGCGGCCGAAAAGGCCGCCGCGCGCGTTCGCCTCGTCAAAGGCCGCCTCGATCCCGAGCCGCATGTTGCGGCCGAGATCCTGGGCCGGGCCGCTGAAGGCCGCGGACTGGCCGAACAGGACACGCCCGCTGGAGACTCCGGGCGCGTCGGCCAAGGCCGGTGTCGCCAAGCCCAAGGCTACCACCAGAAAGGCGACCCCGCGCCGGCCCGTCACCCATCCCTCCGCTTGACCATGGTCAGGCGGTTTCGGCCCCCTTCGCGGCGATAGCTCCCCTCCTCGACCATGGTGCGCACGAGATGGACGCCGAGCCCGCCGACGGGGCGGTCCTCGATCCCAGAGCTGGTATCGGGCGGAGGGCTCTCGGTCAACGGATCGAAAGGGCGGCCCCCGTCGCTGAATTCGATGGTTACCCGGTCCGGATCGGAAACCAGCTCGATTTCGGCCGCCCCGCCCGCGCCGCCGCCGTGCTTCACGACATTGATCGCCAGTTCCTCGATAACCAGCTTGATCTGAAACTCAAGCCGGGCAGACCAGCTCTCCCGCCGCGCGAACGCCTCGATCGCCGCGTTGATGCGGGGAAGCTCGTCGAGTGTCGTCTCCATGCGCAGCGACAGTTCCACGCTCACCCCTCCCCCTTACCGCGCCACAACGTCAGACAGGTGATGTCGTCGAACTGGGGCGCGCCGTCGGCGAACGAGTGTACCGCATCGAACACCGCTGCGGTGACGCCGCGGGCGTCGCCGGGCGGGCCGGCGGCGAAAAGCTCGCGCAGCCGGTCGAGGCCGAACTGCCCGCCGTCGCCGTTCTCCGCCTCGGTCACGCCGTCGGTGTAGAAGACCACCGCCTCGCCCGGCGACAGGATCACCGACCCCTTGCCGTATTCGACATCGGGGGCGATCCCGAGGGCGACCCCCTCGGTCGTCGGCAGTAGCGTCGCGGTCCCGTCGACGTGCAGAACGAGCGGCGGATTGTGCCCGCCATTGACATAAACGAGCTCGCCGCTGGCCGGATCGAAGACCGCCAGGAAGACGGTGACGAACATCGCTGCGTCGTTGTTCTCGCAGAGCAGATGATTGACCTCGCGCATCATATCGCCCGGATCGGAATGACCGATCGCGGCACCCCTGAGCAAGGTGCGGCTGGACATCATGAACAACGCCGCCGGGACGCCCTTGTCCGAGACATCGGCCACCGCGAGTCCGACGCGATCGCCGGGCAGCGGCAGCACGTCGAAAAAGTCCCCGCCGACCGCGCGCGCCGGCTCCATCCTGGCGAAGACCCGGTAGCCAGCGGTCTCGGGAAAGCTCGTCGGCAGGATCGATTGCTGCATCCGGCTGGCCAGATCGAGCTCGTTTTCCAGCGCGACCAGCTTGTCCCGGGATTCGAGGGCCGAGCGCCACAGCGCGATATGCTCCAGGGTGCGGCCGATGGTGAGCCGCAGATCCTCGAAATCGATCGGCTTGGTGACGAAATCGAAGGCGCCTCGGTTCATCGCCGTGCGGATGTTCTTCATGTCGCCATAGGCGGAGACCACCACCGAGCGCACATTGGGATCGACCGCCGGGATCTGCTCGAGCAGCGTTAGGCCGTCCATCTCGGGCATGTTGATGTCCGAGAGGACCATGTCGATGTCCTGATGCTCCCTCAATCGCGCGAGCGCTTCGATCCCGTTGCGCGCGAACACGAACTCATACTGTCCGCCCCGAATCTCGCGTCGCATGCGTTGGCGCACGAGCTGTTCCACATCCGGCTCGTCGTCGACCACCAGTATCTTGTCGGGCTCTCGCTTGATCGCACCCTCCCACTTTGCCCTACAATGGAAAGATCGCTCCGTCTTTGTCAATCGCCGGAGTGACTGACGGCCGTCCCTTGGTCGTTGCTGCCCGGCCAGCGACCCCTTGGCACCCGGCTCCGGGATACCGAGGGGCTAATTCCGCGTTCGCGGCTGAATACCGTACTCACGCAGCGTGCTCTCCAGGGTCGGCCGGCCAAGGCGGATCCGGCCGTCGTTCAACAAGTAGGAGAACACGTAACCTAAGCCGAGGATCAGCACGCCAATCAGAAAACAGTAGGTGACGGCGCGATCGGGATACTGGTCCTTCAGATAACCGACATAGGGCGGGCCGAAGATGCCCGCCGAGCTATTGTCAAAAGTTGGTGACGCAGGTTTCAGGCGGCGCGTTCGGTTAGCTTTTCTCCGTCCTTGAATTTGACGCCTTGAATGATGTCGGCGATCTGGTTCGAGCCGTCCAGGCGACGCCACTTCTTGCTGGCCGACTGGCACAGCTTGAAGACCATGGTGAGCGCCGTCATGCGGCTGAGGCAGCCCTTGGTCTTGGTGGTCCTGAGCCGCACGGTCGCAAAGGTGCTTTCGATGGGATTGGTGGTGCGAATGTGCTTCCAGTGCTCGGCCGGGAAGTCGTAGAAGGCGAGCAACACGTCGCGGTCCTTGGCCAGGCAGGCCACCGCTTTGTCGTACTTGGGGCCATAGGCCTCGAGGAAGAAGTCGAAGGCCTTCTCGGCCACCGCGCGGGTCTCGGCCATCCCGATGTCCTGTAGGTGCTGCTTGGCGCGTGGCTGGACGGACTTCGGGAGCTTGTTGAGCACGTTGGCGGTCTTGTGCACCCAACAGCGCTGCTCGCGCGTCGTCCCGTAGACCTCGCGCAAGGCTTTCCAGAAACCGAGCGCCCCGTCGCCGGTGGCCAGCTCGGGCGCAATCGCCAGGCCGCGGCGCTTGAGATCGAGCAGCACTTCGCGCCAGGACTGGGCGCTCTCCCGGTAGCCGTCGGCGATCGCCAGCAGCACCTTGCGGCCCAGCTCGTCGGCACCGATGATCACGCACATGCATTGCTTGTCATGGTCGAGCCGTGGTGAGAAGTAGACGCCCTCGGCCCAGAAGTAGACATAACGCTTGGCCGAGAGATCGCGCCGTTGCCAATGCTCCAGCTCGCCTTGCCAGACCTCCTTGAGGCGGGCAATGGTCGAGGCCGAGAGCCCCGGCGCCTCGGGCCCCAAGAGCGCCGCAAGCGCCGCGCAGAAATCGCCCGTGGAGATGCCCTTCAGATAAAGCCAGGGCAGGAGTTCCTCGATCGACTTGGCGCGCCTGAGATAGGGAGGCAAGATCCGTGAGGTGAAGCGAACCCGCGGCCCCGTCTCGCCGGCGCCTCGGTCGCGCACCCTGGGACAGCGCACCGCAACCGGACCAATGCCGGTCTGGATCTCGCGCTCCGGCAAATGCCCGTGGCGTACGATCCGACGGCGGCCGGCCGAGTCCGTCAGATGCGCATACGCCTCGACAAAACCGGCAACTTCCGCCGCCACCGCTTGCCCAAGTAAACGCCGCGCACCAAGACGCAAAACCTCCGTCAGCGGATCGTCCTCAAATGATCCAGGTTGGCGAAGCTGGACGACTGTATCCTCTCTCATGGCGTATCCCTCCTTCGTGGAAAATGGCGACTCCAACATCGCCAGGATACGCCGCCCTCATCTCATCCCATCACCAACTTTCGGGTATAGCTCATGCTGTCGGTAACACGCGATATGTCCGGTTTATGTACCAGATGATCTGTCCGGTTTTAGAACGCTTCCAAGCCATGGAGGGAGGCGATGCGTCGAACGGAGCAGGTACAGGGACTGAGATTGATGAAGTTCGAGGAGGTTTACGGGCGCACCCATCGGGGTGGCTTGAGCCAGGCGGAGGCGGCGGAGGTTCTGGGTGTCTCGGAGCGCACCTTCCGGCGCTGGCGCGACCGCTACGAGGCGGAGGGAGCCGACGGTCTCTGCGACCGCCGCCTGGGCCGGGTCTCGGCGCGGCGCGTGCCGGTGGACGAGGTGGCGCGGGTGCTGGAGTTGTTCAACACCCGCTACTGGGACCTCACGGCCAAGCACTTCCACGAGAAGCTGGTGGCCGATCACGGCTTCAAGCGCAGCTACAACTGGCTGCGGCTGAGCTTGCAAGCCCATGGGCGCAGGCGCGCGGCGCCCAGGCGTGTGGCGCACCGGCGCAAGCGGCCGCGCCGTGCCCTGCCCGGCATGATGCTGCATCAGGACGGCTCGAGCCACGAGTGGGTCCCCGGTCGATGGTGGGACCTGATCGTCACCATGGACGATGCGACCAGCGATATCTACTCGGCCTTCTTCGTCGCCGAAGAGGGCACCATGTCGAGCTTCCAAGGGGTGTCCGAGGCGATCCGGGCCAAGGGCCTGTTCTGCTCGCTCTACACCGACCGCGCCAGCCACTACTGGAACACGCCCGAGGCCGGCGGCAAGGTGGACAAGGACACCCCGACCCAGGTCGGCCGCGCCCTGGCGCAGCTCGGCATCGAGTTGATCCCGGCCTACTCGCCCGAGGCAAGGGGGCGCTCGGAGCGCATGTTCGGCACCCTGCAGAAGCGCCTGCCCCAGGAACTCAGGCTCGCCGGCACCACCGACATGGCCGGAGCCAACCGCTTCCTCAAGGAGGTCTTCCTGCCACAACACAACGCCCGCTTCGCGACCCCGGCCGAGCACCAGGGCACCGCCTTCGTCCCCTTCACCGGCGCGCTCAACGACATCCTGTGCATCCACGAGGAACGCACCGTCTCAAACGACAACACGGTGCGCTACAAGCGCCTGGCACTTCAGATCCCCGCCGGCCGCCACCGCCGCCATTACGTCAAGGCCAGGGTCCGCGTCCACGAATACCCCGACGGCACAATGGCCGTCTTCCATGGACCGCGATGTCTGGCCCGATACCACGCCGATGGCCAACCTATCGACAGCCAAACCCGCGAGGCCGCGTGACCCGCTTCGACGCGACCGAGCGGCGCCCTGTGGACAAGTGGACAGCCGCTCCGCGCCCGACCACTTCCCCACAGGGCCAGCAACCGCAACAGAAGCGGTCAACTCATATGGTACATAAACCGGTCAACTCAGAATGTTCTCGACAGGGCCGAGAAAACCCACGGATCGCGTTCGGTCATCAGAACGCCGAAGACAACCATCTGACTGGCGAGGAGAATCCGAAACACCCGGACGGGACCGATCCGGTCCGACAGCAGCCCCCAGAATAGCCGCCCAACGCCGTTGCACAGCGAGCTGAGGGCGATCAGGGTCGCGCCGTACTCGGCCAGGATTTGCGGCTCGATCGACGGATCGGCAAGCCCCCAGACGTCCTGCAGCAGCGATGACTGGAAGCTGATGACAGAGATTCCGGCCGCGATGTTGAAGAAGAAGACGAGCCACATCATCGCGAATTCCGGCGAGTGAAGACAGAGCGCGACCGAGCCGGCATCGCCGTCCGACTCCGCCTTGCTAGGCGCGTTCGTCGGCGCTGCGGCGAAATCCGCCGGCGGATCGCGCAGCGCCAAGCTCGAAGGGATCAGGATGGCGGCAAAGACGACGCCGAGCCAGGCGAAGACCAGCGGCAGGTCGCCCTCGGTTCCCAGCATCAGCAGGGGCGCCAACACCTTGCTCAGCAGGAGCGCGCCGAGGCCGAAACCCATGACCACGATCCCCGTCGCCAGCCCCTTGCGATCGGGGAACCATTTGGCAACCGTGGCCACCGGGGTCACATAGCCGAGCCCGATCCTAGCGCCGCCGATCACGCCGTGCCGAGATAGAACAGCAAGATGGCATCGAGATGCAGGGCCAAGCCGGCGATCAGATAGCCAACCGAGAACATCGCGCTGCCGGCCAGCGCCAGCTTGCGCGGCCCGAGCCGGAGCAGGGTCGCGCCGGCCCACGCGGCCGAGGTGCCGAGCGAGAAGATGGCGACGCTGAACGCGATCGCGGAGTCGGTGAACGACCAACCGAGCTGGGCGACCAGGAGCGTCTGAAAAAGCTCCAGGCATACACCGTCCCGAAGCAGATCTGCAGCATGGTACAGAGCAAGACGATGACTGCGCGCGGGATCATCACCCGCCTCCACGCCTGGCCCGCGGCGCGGCGGGATCAGACACGACCGCCCGGTCGCCCGCTCTCGGCCACTGATGTCTCGGCGGCACCGGTAACATAGAGATCCTATGAGGCGAGGCGGGAGACCGGCGCTACGGTGCCGCTTCTGCTAATCCTCATCAGGAGACAAGAAATGCCCCCAAGGAACGAAACCGCCGCGCCGGCCGGTGCGGAGAATAGCACGCTGTATGTTGCGATTGAGATCAGCCGGAAGAGCTGGGTGGTCGGGATCAAGAGCCCGGTGAACGAGCGGATCGGCTTGCACACGATCGAAGCCGCGAACGTCGATGCCCTCCGGGATTTGATCGAACGCCATCGAGCCAAGGCCGAACGGGTTCTCAAGCGTGAGATGCGCGTTCTGAACTGCTACGAGGCGGGCTACGAAGGCTTTTGGCTGGCACGTTGGCTCGACGGTGCCATGGCCCTTGAGACGGTCGTGCTCGACCCGGCGAGCCTTCTGGTGAACAGGAAGGCGAAGCAGCACAAGACAGACCGGATCGACGCGAAGAAGATGGTGCGTGCGCTGCTGGCGCATGACCGAGGCGCCGCCGCCGTGCTGAGCCGGGTACGGGTGCCGCGGAACCTGTCAACGACTTTGAGACACCGACGGTTTCTATTTACTGACTCGTTTCTCCTGTTGTGGAAGTGGCGGGTGGGTTGATCCAGACGGCTTCGGGAAGCGGGGCGGGTTTCGGGGTGCCGTGGACGAAGCGTTCGGGGTGAAGGGCCCAGGCGGCTTGCAGGGTACGTCCGCGCTGAGCCAGCACATCCGGTGCCCGGTGATGATGGACATCATCGGGGGTGAGCATCGCGATCCCGGCATGGCGGTGCTCGGTGTTGTACCAGGGGAAGAACGACCGGCAGAAGGCGATGGCGGCGGTAATGTCTTCGAAGCGCCCAGGGAAGCCGGGGTGATACTTCAGGGTCTTGAACTGCGCTTCGGAGAACGGGTTGTCATCGCTGACCTGGGGGCGGCTCAGAGAGCGGGTGACCCCGAGGTCGGCGAGGAGTTGGGCGGTACACTTGCTGGTCATCGGCGCGCCGCGGTCCGAATGCAGGGTGAGCACCTGGGGCTCGATGCCTTGCTTGAGACAGGTTTCCTCGATCAGCGTCGCGGCGAGCGCGGCGTTCTCCCGATCGGCAACCATCCAGCCCACGACGCAGCGGCTGAAGATGTCGAGCAAGACATAGAGGTAGAAGGACGTCCAGCGTTTGGGCCCCCGGAGCCGGGTGATATCCCAGGACCAGGTCTGGTTGGGGCCCGTGGCCACCAGCTCGGGCTTGGTGTAGCAGGGATGACTGCGCTGATTGCGCCGCTCTCGCACCGGCTGGTTCGCGGCCAGGATCCGGTATATCGTGCGCTCGGCGCACAGATACTGGCCTTCATCGAGCAGCGTCGCGACGACCTCGGCCGGTGACCGGTCGACGAAGCGCGGGCTGGCGAGCACGTCGAGGACGTGCGCGCGTTCGGACGCACACAGGGCCCGGGCGGGCGTAGGACGGGGCTGCTGATGCCCGGGAGCGGGCCTCTGACGACGGTAGAAGGAAGCCCGTGGCACCCCCAGCGCTCGGCACGCCGGCGCCACGCCGACCTGCGATGCGAGCGGCTGGACGGCCATCAGCAGTCCTTCCCGTGTTCGAGGCTGAATCCCAGCAGCCCGGCAACTTTTCCCTGGACGTCCAGGATCGTATGGGCGGTGTGCAGCTCCTTCTCCAGCCGAGCCACTTTCGCCTCGAGCTCGTGCACCTTCGCGCTGAGGGGGTTGCGCTCGGCGGGCTTCCGACCGCGTTTGCTCGGGGTCAGGCCTTGAAGCGACCCTTCACGCCGCGCCCTGCGCCATTCCGTCAAATGGGAGCTGTACAGCCCCTCGCGGCGAAGCAGCCGGCCCACCTCGCCGGGCTGCGTGCAGCTCTCTGCCTCCTCCAGCATCCGCAGTCGATACTGCGCGGTGAACTTGCGCCTCTTCGGCTTGGCCACGACCTCCGGGTCCGGCGTTGGCCGTGCGTGGCTGGCTCCGGCTCCGGGGGCCTCGTCGCGACGCTCCTCGACCCCCAGGGCCGGAGCGTCCATCTCTTGCAATGTCATCGATTCTCTCTCTGCGGTCATTGGTATTCACCTCCACCGCCCTACAGCAATTCCAAGGGGGGCCGGTGTCTCAGTGAGGTTGGCAGAGAGGGCCGAGCGTGGAGGAAGAGGACCGCAAGCGACTGCATCGGGAGCGCCAGCGCCTGGTGAAGGAGCGGACATCGCTGACGAACTCGATCAAGGGACTTCTCAAGTTGCACGGCATCTTCGACGTGCAGCCCCGTTCGAAGGACTTCGAGGCGAAGTTCGCCGACGTGGAGACCGCGTACGGGTCACCGCTCCCGCCGCGGGCCCGGCAGGAGATCCTGCGGATTGCGGAACGGCTGGCACTCGTGGAAGAGCAGATCGCCCGGGTCGAGGCCGAACGTAATGCGTTCGTGCTGTCTGGAGAGGCGATCTCGATGGTGGATGCGCCCGAGGGAAGCCAAGCTCGGGCGGCGGCGAAGATCGCAGCTCTGACCCGGCTGAAGGCGATCGGTCCGAACGACGCAACCATCCTGACGCACGAAGTCTTCTACCGCGGGTTCCGCAATCGTCGCGAACTCGCGAGCTGGGTCGGTGTGACGCCAACCCCTTGGGCGAGCGGAGACACGCAACGCGACCAGGGGATCAGCCGCGACGGTCCAGCATGGATCCAGGCACAGCTCATCCAAATGGCGTGGCGCTGGCTACGCTATCAGCCTGATAGCGTGCTCAGCAAGTGGTTCAACGAGCGCACTGCGGGGTCCCGTGGACGGATCCGCCGGGTGATGATCGTGGCGCTCGCCCGCAAGCTGCTCATCGCGCTCTGGCGGTTCTCCGAGACCGGCCTCGTGCCGACTGGCGCCACGCTCGTCTGATCACGAGACCGCGCTGTTCCAGACCGGCCGGACGCGGTCGGGGCTGGGCCGGGTGGCGTGTGGCCGAGCCTCTGACGGGCTGAAAGACGCCGACATAGAGATGGGCCCCGCCTCCGGAACGCTGCGCCCGCAGCAAACGGGATCGAGGGATGGTTCCGGCGCACCGTCGCCGAAAAACCTCCCGGATAAGAGTTGGGTATGCGCACAAGCGCGACCGATGCGAAAAGCGTTCCGATCTGGCTACAAGGCAAATCAACCGTCAATCCGACCAACCCAGAAAGCGAGTTCGCCATGCAGTAAACCCAACCAACTTCTCCGCTTGACTGCGTGTGCCCTCATAAGAGAAAGAGGCGGGCGCGTTCTCCGATCTCGTCGTTGCGGGCGAGCAGCCGGTCGTCCGTCGCTGCGCCGTCGTCGCGCGCGAGGCCCACGGCATAGGCAAGAAGCCTTTCGATCGGCTTGGCGGCGAGATTGACGAACCAGATGGCGGCGAAGACGCCGACGACGAATATTATCGAGATCAGATAGACCTGTTGGCCGATCGCCCGCTGAATCTTCAGGACGATCAGCCCCATGTCCATGCCGATGTGAACGCTGCCGGCGACGCCGGTGAGAATCGGGTTGCTGACCTCGACGAAGTCGCCCATTCCGGGCAGGCTGCGCTCGATGGCCGCGGTGCTGAACGAATCGCTGTTCCGGATCTCTTCGGGAATGCGGGGCACGAAGGTGTGAGCGAGAAACTCGCTCGATTCGCTGGTGATGTAGATGTAACTGATGCCCTGAATCTCGACGAATTGGTCGATCAGGGATTGCAGTGCCGACAGGTCGCGATTGAGGATGATGTCGACGCTGGCGTCGGCGATGGTCTTGGCGATGCCCTTGCTGTTGCTCTCGTATTCCTTCGACAGATGGATATCGACCGTGTAGATACACAGAATCGAGGTCGATACGCCGATCAGGCCAAATGGGAAGAAAATGCCGAACAACGTCCCCTGAAACAGTCTTTGGATCTTCATCTCACGAAAACCTTTCTTCCCAGTTGTCCAGGGTGACGAAACGATCCGCCTCTACAACGGTGTAGTAAACCCCCTGCAGACCCTGCCGGCGGGTGGCGCCGAAGGAGACCCGTTCGCCGATGCCGAGTTCGAAGTCATTGACCGTGACGACCGCGCTTTCGAGCTTGCTTCGTTTCGGGTTATCACCGAGGCGGCGCAGCACCTCGACCATCAGCTTGGCGTCGAGGAAGCCCTCCAGGCTGACGAAGCTGTGCGAGAAGGGGGTGTAGCGCTCCTTCAGCAGTTCCCGGAGTGCCTGGGGGATCGTAGAGCCGCATCAGCTCGCGGTATTCGCGCACCGCCGGGATCGAGACGTCCTCGTAGCTCGGCGCGACCTGCGAGTTCACCAGCAGCCGGGTGTAGCGCTGGCTGTCCTGGCGGCCCTCGGTGATCAGCTCCAGAAGGTTCTCGCTGCCGACGAAGGAGAGGTTGGCGATCGGAACCTGAGGCCGAGATCAACCGAGTCGCGGATGAACGCCGCGCAGGCGGCATAGGCGCCGATGCAGATGACCGCGTCGGGCTTCGACGGCTTCAGAATCTCGACCTGTTGGCGCATGCTGCCGCTGAACTTCTCGCCGCGCCGGTACGCGGCCTCGCCGACGATCCGTTCGCCGTATTTCTTGAGCGCCCGCCGCACCCCGGCCCAGCTGCTGCGGCCATAGGCGTCGGCCTGGTAGAACACGGCGATGCGCCGCCGGCCGATGGCGACGAAATTATCGACCAGCCCCGCGGTTTCCTGACGGTACGAGGCGCGCAAGTTGAAGGCGAACTCACCATAAGGCGGCTCGCGCTGCGGCTGGGCGCCGGTGAAGGGAAAGAACAGATAGACGTTGCGCTCCTGGAACTTCTTCAGCATTGGCAGCACCCGGGTCACGGTCGGCGTGCCGACGTAGCCGAACAGCGCGAAGACCTGGTCCTCGAGCATCAGCGTCAGCGTGTTCGCGACCGACGGGTCGGGCTGGTAGCCGTCGTCATGGGTTTTGAGGACGATCTTGCGACCGCGCACGCCGCCGGCCCGGTTAACATGGGTGAAATAGGCGCTGGCGCCGCGATGAGCTCGATGCCGAGCCCTCGCGACGGGCCGGGGAACGCAGCCGACATGCCGAGGACGATCTCCGCCTCGCTTAGCAGCCTGTTGAAGAAATAGCGGGTTTGGCCTTGAGGATGGCTTCGTCGCCGAGATGGTATGCGAACTGGATTTCGATCGACCCGTTGTCGCGCAACTCAGCCGAGCCGGAACCGTTGACGTCGTCCATTTCGTCGAACCCGGCCCAGGTGAAGAAGACCATGGAGCGGCTGTATTCGAGGTCGAGGCTGGCCTGCATGGCGCCGAAGGCGATCTCGCCGTGGCCATCCGCTCGAATGGTCATCATGGCCGGCTCGACCAGATCGAGGTGGTCACGATCCCAGAGATCGGCCTCGACGATCCGCCAGCGGCCAACCAGCTGCCAGTTCATTGGCGCCGTCATGGCCCGGTTTCCAGCAGCTTGGGCAACCGGACCGGGTTGTAGGCCGCTGCCGCGAAGGTGAAGGCCCAATCAACCTTGGCCCGTCCCCGCAGCTTGGTCCGGCCCATCCCGGCCACCGTCTTGATCCAGCCAAAGGCCTCCTCGATGCGCTTGCGGATCCGCTGACTGACGGCGTAACCGGGATGCCGAGTCGTCCGCCCGTCGATGGCCGAACGCCGCCGGCTGGTGTTCCGGGCCACATGGGGGCGGACGTTGTGGCCCCGCAATTCCTCGACGAAGTCGGCAGCATCGTAGCCGCGATCCGCGCCTAGAGTGACTGCGCGTGGCCGGTCCGCCAGGGGCTCGATCATCTCCAGCGCCGCTCGCCGTTCGGCATGGCCGGAGACCCGTGTCAGTCTCGCATCGACGATCAGACCCGAGCGGTTCTCCATCAGGCCGTGCCCGATGTAACACAGCCGCGCCTCCATGCCCGGACCCTTGCGGTACAGCATCGCATCGGTATCGGTGGTGCTCTCATGGGTCGCATTCGAGCGCCGCTCGCCCCGGAAGTCGGAACCGGCATTGTGCCCGCCGCCGCCTGTGCCACCAGTGCCGCGCCCGGTATCATCGTCGGGCGCACCGTCCCTCGGCTTGAAGCTCTTCATTGATGCCAGGCGCCCACCAGCGTGCCATCAACACTGAAGTGGTCGGTTGATAGCAGCCGCTTCACGCGCGGCCGAGCCAGCACGGCGGACAGGAACTTGGCCGCGATCTCCCCCGCAAGCAGCCGGTCTCGGTTCTTCGAGAAGGTCGAGTGGTCCCACACCACATCGTCGATGCCCAGGCCAACGAACCAACGGAACAGGAGGTCGAACTCAAGGCGCTCCATCAATTGGCGCTCCGAGCGGATCGAGTGAAACGCCTGCAACAGCATCGCCCGGAGCAGCTTCTCCGGCGCGACCGAAGGCCGACCCACTCCCGAATAGAGATCCCGGAAGTCTTCGGACAGCGTCTCCAGCGCTTCGTCCGAGATCGAACGGATCGCCCGCAATGGATGATCCGGGCGAACCCGCTTCTCAAGATCCACGTAGGAGAACAACTCTCAAGACCGTCTATCCATTCCCTGCATCGCCACCTCGAGAGCAAAATTACACTCGAAAGTGAATCATGCCGAGCACAGGTCCGCCACCAATCTTTTTCAACAGGCTGCTAGTCCAGTCGTTTCCGTAGCCACACCAAGAGAGATTGACAAGGGCGCCATCAAGCATTCTCCAAGACCGGAGCGGAGCATTGTTCGCCTCGTCATCCGCCGCATCGCATACATCCTCTCTCCCAGTTTGCCGACTGGGAACGGAAGCAAAGTTACCAACTTTAAACCGACTATTCGAGTGCGTGGCTCAAAATCTGCGACGATCGAGAAAGGGCCGACGCCGCCCGAATGCTTGGCAGAAGCGTTCCGGGCGGCGCCGGGAAGTCGGCTCAAGTGCGATCATCCTCGCAGCCGGCGGCTGCGACCCGAAGGCGCGCGCGGACTCGACGCGGCAATCCCGGCGGCGAACCGGCATCTCATATATCGTGAACCGGGGCACCCTGTTGTTCTTGGCGGTGGCGGTGCCTATTATCTTGTCTTTGTTGTTCTTGGCGGTGGCGGTGCCTATTATCTTTTCTGGTAGTTCCGCCATGAGGGACAGGTAATTTGGGAAGGACACCTCGGTGACGATCACGCGCTCCACTTATGATGCACCGACGCAGGCGGCCGCCCTGCCGCCCGCGCTCGCCAACATGAACAGCAATGTGCTGGATGAGGCGATCCTAAAGAAGCTGGTCGACCCGGATGTTTACTACGCCTTTGCGCGGTGCCGGGCGACCGGGCTACCGATGGACCGAGAACCCGCGGACGCGCTGGCGCTATCGATACGGGAGTGGGCCCAGTCGAAAGGTTGCATCGGCTATTCGCACTGGTTCTCGCCGATACGCGGACCGATTCATGGCGAGAAGCTCGAAACCTTTGTCGCGGTGGATTTCGCCACCGGTCGGCTGATGATGGATCTGTCCGGCTCCGAATTGTTCCAGACCGAGACCGACGGGTCGTCATTCCCCAACGGCGGCTTGCGCGAAACCCACGAAGCGGCGGCCTATATCGGCTGGGACACCGGATCGCCGCCCTTCGTCTATCGGCAAACACTGTATATACCGTCTGCCTTCGTTTCCTGGATCGGGGAGGCGCTTGACCAAAAAACCCCGCTGTTGCGCGCCGATCTCGCGGTCAACGAGCAGGGCCTGCGGCTTTTGACGCATCTCGGCGACACCGACACCAGGCAGGTTCTGTGCAACGTCGGTTGGGAGCAAGAGTTCTTTCTGATCGATCGGGAAAAGTACTTAGCGCGACCCGATCTGGTGGCGACAGGCCGCACCCTGGTGGGGGCGCCGCCGCTTCGCGGTCAGGAGTTGTCGACCAACTACTTCGCCAGACTGCCGCCGCGGGTGAACTGCTACGTGGCGGAGGCGCGCGACAGGATGTGGGAGCTCGGGATCTCAATTCACTGTACCCACAACGAGGTGGCGCCGGCGCAGCACGAGATCTCGCCCATATTCAGCTTGGCGAACCTCGCGGCCGACACAAACGTACTGGCGATGGACGTGCTCCGCGACCTCGCCTTCGACCACGGTTTCGCCATCCTGTTCCACGAGAAGCCGTTTGCCGGCATCAACGGCAACGGCAAACACAACAACTGGGGCCTGAACACCGACACCGGGCTCAACCTGTTCGTGCCGGGAGAAACCGAGAACGACAACCGGCGTTTCATCGCCTTTGTCGCCGCATTGTTGCGCGGCGTGAACCGACATGGCGATTTGCTGCGTTGCGGGGTGTCCACTGCCGGTAACGATCATCGGCTGGGTGCGCAGGAAGCGCCGCCGGCGATCATCACGCTCCATCTCGGTGCCAGCCTCGAGGCGCATATCAAGACGGTCGCCGAAGGCGGCAAATTCACCGCCTACGGCGCCCAGCACAAACAGATCGAGATATCGGCGCCGGTGGCGGACATCAAAGCGAGCCTGGAAGACCGCAACCGCACCGCGCCGTTCCCGTGGTGCGGTAACCGGTTCGAGTTCCGGGCGGTGGGCGGGAACCAGCATATCGCCTTTCCGCTGACGATGGTCAACGCGGCGCTGGCCGACAGCCTGAAGCATATGTGCGACCAGATCGATGCCGGCGAGTCGGTCGATGAGGTCATCCGCAAGACCATCCGGGAGAACCGGGGCGCGCTGTTCAGCGGAAACGGCTACTCCGAGGAGTTGTACGAGCACGCCGAAAAGTCAGAACTGATCCATCTGAAGAGCAGTCCCGAGGCATATCAGGCGCTGACGTCGGCCAAGAACATCAAGCTCTTCGGTGAGCTCGGCATCTTCAACGAACGGGAGATCACGGCGCGTCAGAGCGTCCTCCAGGACGCGTATGCGGCGGAACTGCGAATCGAGGCACAAACTCTACTGAATATCCTGCGGACGCTCGTTATTCCTGTCGCCATCGAGGATGCCCGCACGAGCATCGATTCCGGTTATGCTTCCAAGTTGTTCGATGAAAAGGATAATCTCGTTCGTGAGTTGCTTGCCGAGACTGACCAACTCTCCGATGCGTTCGACAACTTTCCAGACGATAGCCCCGCGCAATCGGCGTCTTACGCCCACGAGACCATCAAACCGCTGATGCTGTCCGCGAGGGCCGCGGCGGATCGGCTGGAGGCGCTGGTGGACGGCCGCCGGTGGCCGCTGCCGACCTATTCAGACATGCTGCACGGGCATCAGTGACGGGCGCGGGCCGGTCCGCCATCGGGCTCGCGACCGACGCCCCGGTGTCGGCAGCGGCAACGCGCGGGCGGATCGCCCGGCTTCAAACGACTCACCGCAGGCCAAGGGCCATGGCGATGCTGATGCCCAGGCCGATCGCGGCCTTGAAGGCGTCCTTGACGACGATCATCGCGGTCTCCCGATTCGTGCGCAGCCAGGTATCCATCCCGATGGCGAATTCGCGCCCGGCCAACAGGCCGAGAAACACCCAGGTGGTGCTCTTCGGCACGTCGCTCCATTCCTTGAAGAACAGCAGGATCGAGCCGTAGATGAAATCGATCACCGTCGCCGAGCGGACATCCCGGGTGTTGATCTTGGTGGTGACGATGTGCTGGATCTCGCCGCCGCGTCGATAAAAAATCCAGGCGAGCAGCGCCAGCATCACGGCAAGCACGGCGATCAGCAGACCGGGCCCGATAGGCCGCGATGTTGACCAGATCCTGGATCAGCCACATGCTCCACAGGAACCCGGTCGAGCCCAACTGCAGGACCGTCCACCAAGCCGCCGGCGGATCTCGCGAGGTTTCGATAAACGGACGCTCCAGGCCGCGCATCACCAGTCGGTAGACGAGGTAGCCGACCGCGATTGTCATGGCGTCGCCGATCATCGATTTGACGAACATGCTCTCCGGGCCGCGCGGGTTGAAGACGATGAGGATCAGGAAGGTGGTGCTGGAGTGACCCCCTAAAAGTGGTCCAGATTTGTTAAGAGAGTGGGGTGCGCCCCTGAGGGTGGACAGGTTGCACGTTTGGAATTGACCGGGAATGCTGGGCTTTCAGAGGATGGAAGCCATGGCCAAGCACCGAACCTACAGTATTGAGTTCAAGCGACAGGTTGCTCAGGAATATCTCGGAGGCGAGACCCTTCACGGGCTGGCCAGGCGCCACGACGTCTCGCGCGACCTGATCCGCATCTGGGTGTCGAAGCTCGAAGCCGGCGCGTTTGACGAAGACGTGGAGGCCGCCGGCCTTCTCCAGGAATTTGAGGCGAAGATCTCTGCCCTGGAGCGCCTGGTAGGCCGGCAGGCGCTGGAGATCGAGTTTCTAAAAGGGGCACTCAAGAGCGCACCACGGCCGAGAAGCGCGACTACGTCCGTGATTGCCGGCCCCGTGGGCTCACCATCGCGCGAGGATGTCGTCTGATGGGCCTGCCGCGCTCCACCTACTACGATACGCCGGCGACCGAGGCCGACACCGAGATCGTCGCCCGCATCACGGCGATCTGCGAAGAGTTTGAGGCTTACGGCTATCGACGTGTCGGGGCCGAGCTACGCCATCAGGGGATCGTCGTCAACGGTAAGAAGATCCGCCGTCTGATGCGCCAGCACGACCTACAGCCCAAGCGTCGCAGGCGTTTCATCGCCACAACCGACAGCGATCACGATAGTCCGATCTTCTCCAACCGCGCCAAGGACGTTACGGCCGACAGGCCGAACCAGCTCTGGGTCGCAGACATCACCTACGTCGCGATCGCCGTTGGCTTCGTTTATGCCGCCGTCATCCTCGATGCGTGGTCACGCCGCGTCGTTGGTTATGCCATCAGCCGCTCGATCGATACGCGGCTCACCTTGGCAGCGCTCAAGGCCGCTGTCCGGTCACGACAGCCGCCAAGGGGCTGTATCCACCATTCGGATCGCGGATCGCAATACGCAGCGGCAGACTATCGCAAGCTGCTCGCCAAACATGGGCTGATCGGCTCGATGAGCCGGCGTGGCAACCCTTACGAGAACGCTATGGCTGAGAGTTTCATGAAGACGCTCAAGGTCGAAGCAGTCTATCTCATGGAATACGAGACTTTCGACGATGTTACCGCAGACCTTCCCAGATTCATCGATGAGGTCTACAACTCACGACGTCTCCACTCCGCGCTCGGATATCTGAGCCCGGTACAGTTCGAGGATCAACATGCCCGGCATACGGTCAAGGCCGCCGAGTGATCCTGTCCGGACATAGGGGCGCACTCCAGAGTTTGGCGCATTTTGCCCCCTCGAAAGGAGGACAAAATGAGCCGTAAACGCTACACCCCGGAACAGATTATCAGCATGTTGCGCGAAGCCGAGGTGGCCTTGGCGCAGGGCCAGTCCGTTGGTCAAGCTTGTCGCACGCTCGGCGTATCGGAGCAGAGTTACTATCGCTGGCGCAAGGAATATGGCGGCCTTCGTACTGACCAGGCCAAGCGTCTGAAGGACCTGGAGAAGGAGAATGGCCGTCTCCGGAAGGCGATCTCGGATCTGACGTTGGATAAGCTGATCTTGAAAGAGGCGCTTGAGGGAAATTGCTAAGCCCCGCCCGTCGTCGGCAGTGTGTTGATCATCTCCAGGCCGAACTGGGAATCTCCGAGCGACGTGCCTGTGCTGTTGCAGGCCAACATCGCTCAACCCAGCGCAAGAGACCCCGTGGTCGGGATGATGAAGAGACACTCACGGCCGCGATCATCCGCTTGGCCAGCCAGTATGGCAGATATGGCTATCGGCGGATCACTGCCTTGCTCAGGACCGAAGGTTGGCATGTGAACGCCAAGCGGGTCCAGCGCATCTGGCGGCGGGAGGGGCTGAAGCTCCCACAGAAGCAACCGAAACGGGGCAGGCTGTGGCTCAACGACGGATCCTGCATCCGTCTGCGGCCGTGCTGGCCCAATCACGTCTGGTCCTATGACTTCGTCATGGATCGAACACACGATGGGAGGAAGTCCCGCATGCTCACCGTGATCGATGAGTTTACCAGGCGGTGCATGGCCGTTGTCGTCGAGCGAAGATTGAACTCGGACAATGTACTCCATTGTCTGACCGGGCTCTTCGTCCAACATGGCCCGCCGGATCATATCCGTTCCGACAACGGCTCAGAGTTTACCGCTCATGCCGTCCGCGACTGGCTCGGCAGGATCGGCGTCAAGACCCTCTATATCGAGCCCGGGTCACCTTGGGAGAACGGATACAACGAGAGCTTCAACTCAAAGCTCCGGGACGAAATCCTGAACACGGAGATCTTCTATACATTGAAGGAGGCCAAAGTGCTGATCGAACGATGGCGGCATCACTACAATACTGACGTTGCTCCCGGATCCCGGACCAGGCGGTAAATTAACTACCGACCTGGAGGGACGAGATGACAAAGCAGACGAGGCGGCGATTTTCGCCGGAATACAAGGAACAGTCGGTTGCCCGGCTGTCGGAGCCGGGTGCGACGCATAGCAGTGTGGCGGCCGAGCTCGGCGTCACGCCAACGCAGCTGAAGACCTGGCGGCTCGAGCTTGAGGCCGCGGGCTCGGCCGCGGCGACCGCGGCGCAGAAAGCCGAGGCCGCTGAACTGGTGCAGCTTCGCCGGGATAACAAGCGGCTGATGTAGGAGGTTGAGGTTCTACGCAAAGCCTCGGCTTTTTTCGCTCAATGGGCGGTGAAGACATGAAGACGAAGCACGCTTTCATCGCCGCCCATGCTTCAGAGCACGCCACCCGGTTCATGTGCCGGGTCCTGGGGGTGGCTAACAGCTGGTTCCACGCCCGGCGGCGTGCGGCCCCAAAGAGAGCTGAACGCGCTGCCCGGCGCGACAGGGTCGGGTCAGAGATCCGGGAGATCTTCGAGCAGAGCAAGAGGTGCTACGGCGCGCCTCGGATCCATGCCGAGTTGAAGGTCCGCGGCTTTCGCATCTCGAAGCGCACGGTCGCCAAGCTCATGCGAGAGAACGGCATTCGTCCACCGCGAGGCAGGCGGCAGGTGCCGATCACCACCGACAGCCGCCACTCCCATGCGATCGCGCCCAATCTGCTCGACCGCAACTTCAAAGCCGCTACGCCCGATGCGGTCTGGCTCGCTGACATCTCCTACATCCCGACCGACGAAGGCTGGCTCTACCTCGCCGCCGTCAAGGATCTGGCCACAATGGAGATCGTCGGCTGGTCGATGTCCGAGCGGCTGAAGAGCGTCCTGTGCGAGGATGCGCTGAAGATGGCAATCCGCTACCGCCGGTTGCCCATGGGGCTGATCCACCATTCCGACCGCGGTGTGCAATATGCCTGCGGTGACTACCGCAAACTGCTCCGCCTCCATGGCATCAAGGCCTCCATGAGCCGCAAGGGGAATTGCCTCGACAACGCCCCTATGGAGAGCTTCTTTGGGTCGCTCAAGACCGAACTCGTGCACCGTACCCGGTTTTCTACCCGGCGCGAGGCCAGGGCTGCGCTATTCGAGTACATCGAGATCTTCTATAACCAACGACGGCGCCACTCGAGCATCGCCTACCGGACGCCGGCACAGGCCAGGAGGGATATGACCATCGCTTCCGTAATGGGGCGTTCGCCGTCAAGCACCTTTTTCCCACGAGCGATCACCGCGACACGATCCTTCGTTCGCGAAGCCTCGGCGCCTGCGGCAAGTTGTATCCTCTCAGGCGTGGTTCAGGAGTTCCCGGGGCCATCACGGCTCCGGCTCAGGGTTGGGCTATTGCAACACCCCTCTGGTCTTGAGAAGGAACCACGATCCGGATGTGTCCGTCGCCAGGCTCTCGCTTCCGTCCGTGGTCAGCGCAATGGCTGCCAACTTCATGCCTGGTCCAAAACGATTCCCGAGTGCCAATCTCAGGCGCGTGCTCGAACGCGATAGAACGGTTCGGCCAACAAGCGATGATACGCGCATCATCGGGAACCGCGTCCCGGCGAGGGGACACCGGTGGATCGCCCACCTTCAAGCGCGGCTCCTTCCTCCTCTCCTTGCTAACTGCCGATGGGATACAGCCCCGCCTAAGCCGTCTGAAGCGCCATCGCCTCTTCGCGCGTGAACCGGAACTCGGTGCCATCCCGCCACATCCGGTGCAACACCACGCCGATGCGCCGGGCCAGGGCGACCGTCGCGCGCTTCTTGCCCCGGAGCTTCGTCAGACGCTGCGCCCAGGCCTTCAGCCAATTCGGCCCCGTGTGGTTCAGCATCACCGTGGCGGCCTGATAGAGCGCTGCGCGTAGACCTGCATCGCCAGCCTTGGTGATCCGGCCGACAATATCCCGTTCGCCGGATTGATCCCGTCCCGGCGTCAGCCCCACCCATGGGCCGACATCCTTCGATCTCCGGAACCGCTCCGGATCGTCAATCGCGGACGTGAAGGTCAGAGCTATGACATGGCCGACCCCCGGCATGGTCATCAGCAGCCGGCACGCCCGGTCCTGCCTGGCCAGATTACGGACCAGCTTCTCCAGGCCGGCCAGCTCGCGGCGCAGGTCCGCCCGCGCGCGCAGGATCGGTTCGGCCGCGGCTTCCAGCATCGCGTTGCCAGCGATCAATTCCCGGACACGGGCCTCGTAGCGACCCTTCGAGATCCGACCGAGCTTCAGGCCGAAGTTGCGCAAGATGCCGCGCAGCGACAGCTCCATATTGATGAGCGCGTCCTGCACGGACTTGCGCGAGGTCAGCAGCGCTCGCATCTCCTGCGACGACACCGATTTGCAGTGTACCGGCCGGAACCAGCCCATCTGCAGCAGCCGTGCGATGCCTTCGGCATCCCGGCGATCCGTCTTGATCGGCATCGCCTTCAGCGCACCCTTTAACTGCCGGGTCTCCATCAGCACGGTTTCGAAGCCGGCGTCAGTCAGCCCCTTGTGCAACCAGTTGGACGGGGGACCGGCTTCGAGGCCGATCGCGGCGATCCCGTGCGGCAGCTCGCGCATGAACGCAACCAGCGATTCAGGTGCGCTGGCGACCCGCGCCTCCGTCACGATCTTGCCCTTATCGCCGAGAACGCAGATTGCCGTGCTTGCCAGCGATACATCCAGCCCGATATAGACATCCATGTCGTTGCCCTTTCCTTTCGAGGAATTGGGGCGCGCCTTTCGGCAAGACCCCGTGAACACGCCGCGCGTCTAAGGGCAACGACACCAGAATCTCCGTCATCGCTACAAGCTCCGACGGTGCCGGATAGCACCGAGCCCCATTACGGCATCTCAGGCCGCATAGGTGAAGAAACACCTGGTCCGGAATTTGGGGTCAACGTCAGTGACGCGTCCGACGATGCGCTTTGCACCGGCGAAAAGCGCCGAGCAGCAATCGGTTCTGATGCTGCACCGGGCCCGTGAGTTGCTGGTCCGTCAACGCACCATGGTGATCAATGCGCTGCGCGGCCACTGTGCGGAGCTCGGACTGATCGTCGCTCAAGGGGCGTCGAGGGTGGAGGAACTGGTTGCCATCATCGAAGATCCGGGTGATGAGCGACTGCCCCCTCTGGCGCGCGAGGCGCTCGGCTCCCTGGTTGAGCAGCTCTGTTCTGCTCAGGCCCGGATCAAGCAGCTGGAGGCGACACTTATGGCATGGCACCGATCCAACCAGGCGAGCCGCCGGCTTGCGACGATCCCCGGCGTCGGTGTCATCACCGCGACGGCGCTGGTCGCGACGATCGGAGATGGCGCGCAGTTCCGCTCGGGCCGACAGCTCTCGGCCTGGCTCGGTCTGGTGCCCCGACAACACTCGAGTGGCGGCAAGGACAGGCTGGGGCGGATATCGAAGCGCGGGGATGGCTACATAAGGCGCTTGCTCGTGCATGGTGCGCGAAGCGTGCTGCGCTGGCGACGCGCCAAGCCGGGCACGCGTCCCGGCTGGAGCGACCAGCTCCTGGCGCGGCGGCCGACAAACGTCGTGCTGGTCGCCATGGCCAATAAGACAGCCCGCGTCGCCTGGGCACTGCTCAGATACGAGCGTATCTACCGACCGGCGCACGCCTGACCAGATGGGATAACCGGGCGCCAACTTGCGAGGGTAACGACGATTTGATGGCGAAACAGGGCTCCACCCGAGATCGGCCAAACCCGAGGCATTGTCAGAGCATCAAGCTCGTTAGTCTGACTGGGCGCCGATCTCTCGGATTCCATCAGGGCCAGCGGTCAGTGTACCGCAGCGAAAAGGCCGGATACATGACTGCAAGCTCTACCGCCGTTTCAAATCGGTTTTCCCCTTGCAACACCGGGGGCGCCCATACATGACAATACCCAGTGACGCAACCAAACAAGGACTTTTTGAGAGGTAAAATGGCAAATCAAAACAACAGCATCAACTACATTGAGTTCCCTTTGATTAATAGGAATGAGACCAAGAGGTTCTATGGGGCAGTTTTTGGGTGGAACTTCACCGACTGGGGGCCGGACTATATCAGCTTCTCCGGCGCTGGCGTTGATGGTGGGTTTAACGGTAGCGACGACACCGGCGTCTCGCCACCGGGCGTACTTATAGTGCTGTATACCGACGATCTGGGCGCGAAACTAAGAGCAGTCGAAGACGCGGGCGGCACCATCGCAAAGCCGATCTACGGCTTTCCCGGGGGGAAGCGATTTCACTTTCATGACCCAAACGGCATTGAACTGGTGAGTCGGACCCGATTTCCTTGGACACAGAATTGGCTTAATCGAAGTGTCCAAGGAGGACCGGAACATGACCGATAATTTTGAGAAGAAAGTTGCTGTTGATGGGCCTGTGGTAAATGCGGGCGAGCTTGGCTCGTCCACGTTTTCCCCAGGCCAGGCTTTGCCGGCAGGCCCGCTGGGACTTGGCCAGCGATGGACGGTGGCGCGCAAGCGTGAGGTCGTTCTGCGGCTTTTGCGTGACGAGCCGGTGCAACTTCTGTCGCGCCAGTTGGGCGTAGAGATCTTCCGGCTCGAGCAGTGGCGTGAGAAAGCGATCGGCGGGATCGACGCCTCGCTCAAGCAACGCAAGGGCGATCCGGTGCAGGCGGAACTGGATAGCGCCATGAAGCGGATCGGAGAGTTGACCATGCAGGTGGAACTGCTGGAGGCCAAGACGGAGACCTTCGGCCCTTTGGGGCGGCGGAGGTCGCGGCGATGAGTGCCGCCACCTCGCCCGGCACGGGTCTGGCCTACGGCCTGCGGCGGGTCTGCGCCGCCTGTGGCATGGCCCGCTCCTCGTTCTACGCCATGACCTCCGGCCAGCACGCCAAGCAGCCGCCGGCAAAGCGTCGGGGACCGAAGCCCGCGATCTCGGACCAGGCGCTGCTGGTGGCGATCGAAGCCGACCTGGAGGCATCGCCCTGGGAGGGCGATGGCTACCGCAAGGTCTGGGCTCGGCTTCGGGTCTGTCGCGACATCCGGGTTGCCCGCAAGCGGGTGCTCCGCCTGATGCGCGAGAACAATCTGCTCTCGCCCCATCGCTGCCGCCGCCGTGGCGGCAATCCCCATGACGGTGAGATCATCACTCATGCCCCGAACCTCATGTGGGGCACCGATGGCGTTCGGGTGTTCACGGTGGACGACGGCTGGGGCTGGATCTTCACCGCCGTCGAGCATTGGAACGCCGAGTGTGTCGGCTGGCATGTCTGCAAGCGCGGCGACCGCTTCGCCGCCCTGCAGCCGATCTCCATGGGGCTTGCCGGGCTGTATGGCTCGACCGCGGCCGGCGCGGCTCGGGGGCTGGCCTTGCGGATGGATCACGGCTCCCAGTATCTGTCGGACCACTTCACCAACCAGATCAAGTTCCGGGGCATCCAGCCGTCCTACGCCTTCGTCGCCGAGCCCCAGACCAACGGCGTCGCCGAGCGGTTCAATCGCACGCTGAAGGAACAGATCATCCATGGTCGCATCTACCGCAACATCGCGGAGCTGCGGGACGCCGTCCGCGACTTCGTCGAACTCTACAATGCCCAGTGGATCGTCGAAAAGAACGGCTACCTGAGCCCCGCTCAAGCTCGTCAGGCGTGGCACGCCGCGATCTCAATCAGGCCCGCCGCGTGAGACAAACTTGTGTCCAAGGAACCGGGTGCGCTACACGGCATTGAACTGGCAGTCTGGTCAGAATGAATCGCTCCGGCACCAAATAGGCTGTGGGTCTCGGACTTTACCCTCCGGCGTTGCGCCGATGATGACCAGCAGGCTGTCAATCGGCGTCCAATATTGGGGGCTTATAAGCTTGTATTGATTTACCGGGCGCCATGCGGCACGGCTCCTACTCACCCGCAGGCATTGACACGTTAACTGCCGCGTTCGGCACGATTGGATCGTGATCTGGATCAGGCAGCACACCAGCCTTGATTCCAGACAGCGAACGTCTCGGCTCGAAACGCCTTGAAAATGCGGCGGGGTAAAAGATGGCGCTGGACGTAGAAAGCGTTGTAGACGGCGGCGTGGATTGAAAGGAACCGTTGGGCGGATCCAGGTGAATTAAACCGCTGTTGTTTTCGTTCGCGTCGACGTACCGGCTGGTGTGAATTCTCGGCTCGATTGTTTGCCCGCAATCCCTGATCGTGAATAGCGGTAAGTCGCTCTTTGCGGATCGCAACAGCGTAGGATTTGAGCTTGTCCGTGGTAATACGCTTCGGCGCAAAGCCCTGCTTCTTCAGCAGCTTCCGCAGCAACCTCTGCGCCGATCGGGCGCAGCGTCGTGGCTGGACCAGGCAGTCGAGAACTTCACCTTCGTCGTCGACCGCCCGCCACAGCCAATGTCTTCGGCCGCGGATCCTGATGACCATTTCGTCAAGGTGCCAACGAGCACTGGCACGTGGACGGCTGCGGCGAAGATTGCCTGAGATCAGGCGCCCGAATTTCAGAAACCAGCGTCGCACCGTCTCGTTCGAGACATCGATACCGCGCTCGGCCAGCAGGTCCTCGACATCGCGAAATGACAGCGTGAACCGAGCATAGAGCCAGACCGCATGCTGGATGATCTCTGGCGAAAAACGATGTCGCTTGAAAGAAATTGGCGTCATACACCGACGGTAGCGGCCCCTGCCCGATCCGGCCACCAACTTAACGTGTCAATGCCAACGTCAGACAGCATCGACATGGAGCAACAGGAGATGCAGAATTGGAGATAACGAACGGGGAATAAGGTTATGGATATGATTCGACGTATCGTCGGCGTAGTGCTCATTGTCATCGGGGCCGTGGTCGCAGTCCATATGATTGCCCAGCCGCTGTATGACGCTTCCAGCGAAGCCAGTCCGCACAACCCTATTTGGAGCATCATCAACCCATTCATGGCGTTGGCGGTCGTGCTGGGTGTGATCTTCGGCTATATCCGCAAGAGAGGTGTGGACCAGGAGGGCGGCGGGGCGCCGATTACCCGCGAGTTTCTGTCGGCCAACACGCTGTTCTACGGCTTCCTGTTTGTGGGCATCCTGTTCTTTTGGAACTGGTTCAGTTCGTTGAGTCCGGGTTTTACCGCAGTGGGGACAGATGCGGTCTCCCTTGTGTGGGCCTTCATAGACGCCGCCCTGCCACTGCTTTCAGGTGTGATGGGCCTATCCCTGCTGAAAGGCGGCAAGTAAGCCGCCAATTCCTGGCCCCAGCACAATCAGGGGATCGATCTTGCACACCGCTCCGGATTGCCCTTGGATCTGTCCCGGCAGCCCGACAACTTAGCCCGTCTGCAACATTGCTTGCGATAGGCCGTCCGCGCGCGCCCAGGACATCGCCGCCGCCTGCCCGTTCGATCTGGAGGAACTCGCCAACAGCATCACCGCGGATGTTCCTGCCATGCTCGCGGCCTAATCTGGCTTCGTACGCATCGTGCGCTTCGTATGCCCCGAAATCATCGATTGCCGAAGCAAGACTCGAACACTCCATGAGATGCCGAGCGGCATGCTTGTATCGGCTGGAGCGGCTATTTGTCAGCGCGAAGTCGATCATCGAGCGAAGCACCAGCGTCGCGGCTAACTGATTGTCAACGGCGGAGCAAAATTAGTCCACCCGGGCGGAGTAAAACTAGTCCACTTAACGTTATGCGGTACGCGGTGTTGGGGGGTTGTCCCGGTAGTCCATAGGAGGGACCCGCGCTGCTTCGTGTAGCGCTTGCGTTACGCGGAGCGAAGCAGCGTGGGAGGTTCCTGTGGACCCACCGGGTCAACCATTGCACCGGCGGTTAAGCAGGTATTTTGGGGAATTTCCGCCGTTTTTGGCTTTGGTTGAGACGATAGCTCTCGCCGTTCATTTCCAGGATATGGACATGGTGGGTGAGGCGGTCCAGCAAAGCCCCGGTCAGGCGTTCCGAGCCGAATATCTCCGTCCACTCATCGAACGGCAAGTTGGAGGTCACCAGGATCGAGCCCCGCTCGTAGCGCTGGCTGAAGACTTCGAACAGCAGCTCGGCGCCGGTCTTCGAGAGCGGCACGAAGCCGAGTTCGTCGATGATCAGAAGGTGATACTTTGCCAGTTGCTTCTGCAGGCGCAACAGGCGTTTTTCATCCCTGGCCTCCATCAGTTCATGAACCAGGGCAGCGGCCGTGAGGAAGCCGACGGAGAGCCCCTTTTGGCAGGCCGCCAGACCGAGACCGAGGGCGATATGGGTCTTGCCGGTTCCGCTGTTGCCGAGCGCGATGATATTCTCACGACGCTCGACGTATTCGCATCGCGCCAACTCCAGAACCAGCATCTTGTTGAGCGATGCGATGGCCTTGAAGTCGAAGCTGTCGAGGCTTTTGACGGCGGGGAACCTGGCCTGTCTGATCCGCCGCTCGACCATGCGGCGCTCACGGTCGATCAGTTCCAACTCGGTCAGACGGACAAGATACCGCACATGGTCGGCGCCCTCGGTGGCGCATTGGCGGGCCAGCTTGTCGTATTCGCGCAGGAACGTCGGCAGTTTCAGGGTCTTGAGGTGATGGGCCAGCAACACTTGCGGCGTATCGGTCATGACGCGCCTCCACCCAACAAGCTCATATAACTGGCGGCGGCCGTGGTCGCCACGTTGGCCCGAGGCAGGTAGGGATAGATATCCAGGTCGAGTTTGGGCGGGCGTCGCTCGATACGGCACAGCACAAGGTGTTTGACGGCGTCGTAGCCGATCGCACCCAGGCGCAGGGCGTCCTTCACCGCGCCGTGAAGCACCTCGAGATCGAAGGTCTCCAGAAGCCGAAGGACCTGGACGTATTCCCGCTTGCCGGCCTTGCCCATGCGCGCCTCCAGGAGACGGCGCAGGGTTGGGAAGGCATCAGGCAGTTCCCATCCGGCTAGCGGCGCGGCCTGATCCAGGGCGCCGATCTTGTGCTCCAGCAAAGGCAGGTAGTGGATCGGATCGAAGACCATATCTTCCCGGTCGTAGGAACGGGGGTGTCGGGCAATGATCCCGGCGCCGCAACCGATAACCACCTCGTGGACATAGCCACGGATCCAGACTTCCTGATGGCCGTAGGCGACGGGCACGGAATAGTCATTCGTCCGGTAGCGCACCAGGGACAGCGAGTTGACCCGCGTGCCCTGCTTGTCGCACGCGTCGAACGGTGCCGGCAGTGGCCTCTTCAACGCTTCGCGGTCACGCACAAACCGTTCGCCGATGCTCTCGCGGTGGCCGCGCAGGACGTTGCCTTGCCGGTTGCGGCATTGCTCTTCCAGGTGGCCATTGAAGGCGTCCCAGCTCGCGAACCGGGGAAGCGGCGTCATGAAGTTCCGCCGGGCATAGCCGACCACCCCCTCCACATTGCCTTTGTCGTTACCCTTGCCGGGACGGCCGTAGCGGTCCTCGAAGAGGTAATGGGACTGCAGCCCGCTGAACGGCCGCGTTCGTTGCCGCGTGCCATCTGACAAGATGCGCGACACCAGACACTTGTCGTTGTCGTAAAGAATCGATTGGGGAACGCCGCCGAAAAAAACAAAGGCTCTGTTGTGCCCGTCCAGCCAGGCCTCCGTCGTCGCCGCCGGGTAGGCCGCAACGAAGCAGGCATCGCTGTGGGGAAGTGTCATGACGAAAAAATGCGCCCGATACTTGACGCCGGCGATGATCGCATCCGCCTCGCCAAAGTCCGCTTGAGCATGGCCCGGAGGATGTGACAACGGCACAAACATCTCACGCCGACGAAGGCGCCGTTCCCGAACGTAATCCTTCACGATGGTCTCTTTGCCCGTGAAGCCATGTTCGTCGCGAAGGCGCTCGAATATACGCTTCGCCGTGTGGTGCTGCTTACGGTGAACCGTTCGGTCCTCCTCCAGAATACGGTCGATGATATCCGTGAAGGGGGCCAGTTTCGGGCGTTTCGGTGGCTGGCGTCGCCGATATCCCGGCGGTTCCGAATGCCGCAGCATCTTCCTCACCGTCTCGCGCGCAATGCCAAACCGACTTGCCGCCTCTCGCTGGCTCAGACCATCAACATGGCAGGCCAGCCGAACGCGCAGATATAGGTCCACGGTGTACATCCTCCCGCCTTCCATCTCAAAAAAGATCGAAGGCTACAGGTGGCAGAGTTTTACTCCGCCCGCGGCTGGGAAATCCCGCCGCTTCCGTGGACTAATTTGTCACCGCCGCTCTCAGGGGCAGCCCGTCAGCTTTTTTTAATTACTCTGTAGCATGAGGGTTACCTTTCATTGTGTTTCCATGGTTCGGTTCGCACCGCCATCAAAACCGGTAACCCTCGTTCCTGCAACGGAGCAGTGTCAGATCAAGTCGGAACTAATACATCGTATGTGACCACGCTACGCCGGTGGCTCCTCATCGGGCTGTTTTGCATCTGTTCGTGGAGCCCACCCAAACTCGTCGAACGCTGCACGAGTAGTGTCGTCCGGAAAGAAAGCGAGACGAGTCTTGGTCCCTCCATGTCCCGGATGTCGCTGTTCCCCGCGCGTCAACACATAGGCATACGTTCCTCGGGGTCCGACGAGAATCCTCCCTTCAATGTCCGAATTCTCGGAACGTTTCAAATTGGTCGCAACGAACTCGCGCTGCTCGATGTCAACGGAGGCGACCACATCGCCAAAGCACTCGTAAAGATTGCATATCGCCCAAACGGCGTTCCAGCACGCGCTCATTACTTGCACTTCGGAGTCGGGCTCAGAGTCGGTTTCGAAAGTCATGCGGCTCGGGCCAATCTGCGGACGAGGAGCATGACGGAGGCGGCGTAGAGGAAGGCGCGGGCCGAGGCGATGGTGGCCTCGAAGTCCTTTGCCAGTCGCCGGTTGCGGTTGATCCAGGCGAAGAAGCGCTCCACGACCCAGCGGCGCGGTTGGACGGCGAAGCCGACCTGATCGGGGCTTTTGCGCACGATCTCGACGGCGATCACGGTGGCCGTGGCGACCTTCTCGCCGGCGTAGCCGCTGTCGGCAAAGACCTTCTCGATGAACGGAAACGAGCCGCGTGAGGCGCACAGCAGCGACCCGCCACCATCGCGGTCCTGGATACTCGCCGGATGCGCCTCGAGCACGAGGCCGCGCCCGTCGGTGTCGACCAGCGCGTGGCGCTTGCGCCCCTTGATCTTCTTGCCCGCATCGTAGCCGCGGGGGCCACCAGCCTCGGTTGTCTTGACGCTCTGGCTGTCGATAATCGCGCCGCTCGGGCTGGCCTCGCGTCCGACCCGCTCGCGATCGGCCATGACCAGAGAGTGATTGATCTTCTCAAGGAGGCCGTCGTCGCGGAACTTGGCGAACCAGCGATAGATCGTGCCCCACGGTGGCAAATCGCTTGGCAGCAAGCGCCAAGGGCAGCCAGCCCGCATCACGTAGAAAATGCCGTTGACGATCTCTCGCATCGGCCATGACCGGGGCCGTCCCGTGCCATGAGCCGGAGGCAAATGAGGCTCGATCACAACCCACTCCGCATCGGTCAAATCAGTCTGATAACGCAGCGTCTTGCGGCTATGCTGCTCTCGGGTGGTCGGCGTCCACATGGCGGCTCCATATCGGTCTCAGCAACCTCCTTGGAATCACATCGACACCGGCCACTCAACCCCTTTCGAAACGGCCTCTAAGGGTTGCCACGCCGGCTCATCGAGCCGATCAGCCCATGTTTGGCGAGCAGCTTGCGATAGTCTGCCGCTGCGTATTGTGATCCGCGATCCGAATGGTGGATACAGCCCCTTGGCGGCTGTCGTGACCGGACAGCGGCCTTGAGCGCTGCCAAGGTGAGCCGCGTATCGATCGAGCGGCTGATGGCATAACCAACGACGCGGCGTGACCACGCATCGAGGATGACGGCGGCATAAACGAAGCCAACGGCGATCGCGACGTAGGTGATGTCTGCGACCCAGAGCTGGTTCGGCCTGTCGGCCGTAACGTCCTTGGCGCGGTTGGAGAAGATCGGACTATCGTGATCGCTGTCGGTTGTGGCGATGAAACGCCTGCGACGCTTGGGCTGTAGGTCGTGCTGGCGCATCAGACGGCGGATCTTCTTACCGTTGACGACGATCCCCTGATGGCGTAGCTCGGCCCCGACACGTCGATAGCCGTAAGCCTCAAACTCTTCGCAGATCGCCGTGATGCGGGCGACGATCTCGGTGTCGGCCTCGGTCGCCGGCGTATCGTAGTAGGTGGAGCGCGGCAGGCCCATCAGACGACATCCTCGCGCGATGGTGAGCCCACGGGGCCGGCAATCACGGACGTAGTCGCGCTTCTCGGCCGTGGTGCGCTCTTGAGTGCCCCTTTTAGAAACTCGATCTCCAGCGCCTGCCGGCCTACCAGGCGCTCAAGGGCAGAGATCTTCGCCTCAAATTCCTGGAGAAGGCCGGCGGCCTCCACGTCTTCGTCAAACGCGCCGGCTTCGAGCTTCGACACCCAGATGCGGATCAGGTTGCGCGAGACGTCGTGGCGCCTGGCCAGCCCGTGAAGGGTCTCGCCTCCGAGATATTCCTGAGCAACCTGTCGCTTGAACTCAATACTGTAGGTTCGGTGCTTGGCCATGGCTTCCATCCTCTGAAAGCCCAGCATTCCCGGTCAATTCCAAACGTGCAACCTGTCCACCCTCAGGGCGCACTCCATACGGCGGTGTAAAATGGGACCACTTGGCGGCTGCGGGCTTGTCGCGGCGATACCCCGGCGGCACCGAGAACGACAGCATCTTACGGGCCGTCTTGCGGTCCAAACCAAACACCCGCGAGGCCTCGCGGGTGCTCATCCCCTCGACACGGCACGCCCGCCGAACCCGTGCGTACAAGTCCACTCGATACATCTCCCCGCCTTCCAGTCAGAACTACTCTGACCGAAGGCTATAGACGGTCCCATTTTGGCCCGCCGCAGCCGGATCGACCGGCCGCTTCAGTGGGGGATTATTGCTCCGCCGTTCTCACTCGACCCGGCGGTACCGTCGCGATTTTCCCGAGGTGGGCCGCCGGGGCATCGTACGTCCGTCATCGAATAGGAACCGGCCGGTTTCCACATCCAGGCGCCGTCTGACACCTTCGGTCGATAATGTCGAACATCCGGCCGCGAAGGCGCGGTGTCCCGAGCGCGCCGGACGCGCCGCCAGTTTCTTCCCCGTCATGCCGTCCGTCCGCTCACCCACGCCTTCGTAGCAGTTCATCGTTTGCCAGGGCCCTGTTGGTCCTCTCCCAGACATACTCCATGATGGGCATCGTCTCCAACGCCCAGCCGTCCTGCAGGGCCTTCGCGGTTCTCGTCGTTCGCGGAGCCGATGACCTGAATTCTCGAATTTTATGTGTCGGGAGGGCAAATTGCTCATATTTCCTGCCATTCGGACGCACCTCTCCCGATTACTTTGCACCCGCCGTGGATTTCCTCGGCCCACGCTGGAGCGGGTCTTCCTCGCAGACCATCGATCAGGCGCAGGATTTTCTGGAACAAGCTCTTCGGTACCGCCACTTCGGCTAATTGAAATGTGGCGTACCGGCCATGGCTTCCATCCTCTGAAAGCCCAGCGTTCCCGGTCAATTCCAAACGTGCAACCTGTCCACCCTCAGGGGCGCACTCCACTCAGGGGCGCACTCCAATCAGGGGTCAAACTTCAAAGCCGATTGACACATGACCTGCGCTGCGCAGCATAGTGCAGCTCGTGATTGCGGTCGTGAGGAGGCCTACCACGCTGAGAGCAGCTTGAGGCGCCTGGATATTCCGTTCTGCATCTGGCCCTTCCTGCGGAAAGATGGCACGCTGGAAGCCGCTGGGCATTCGAGGGACAGCAAAGACCCCCGGGGGGCGTTCTCGCCGCCCCGAGGCGCAAATGTGGAGTGCCTTCTGCGCCGATGTCGCGGCCAACATCCTCGCCCGACACCGCTGGCGGCGATGCCGGCGCCCCCCGGGCTTGTGCCCTCGCCGCCAACGCGGGTCGTTCCAGAATTGCTTGCGATGTCCCGCTTGTTCCTGATCCATTTGTGGAGTCTACTGTGGGCTCCTAATCTACACATCAACTAATAATATAGGTTTAACAAAGCGTTACCAGATCACAGTGGCGGACGGGTTGACCGCCCCGTAAGGCGCGCGGAATATCGTCGTCCTGCTGGCCGAGGAGAGCGATTTCGTCGGCGAGATTTCGGTCACCACCGATGCCGGCTCGGTGGTCCTGAACATCGCCAATCAAAGCGTCGAGATCTTCAGCCGGGCCGAGGCGCCGAGCAGGCCGAGCAGCCTGAGCGATCAGGAGATTACCCTGTTGTTCGGGGCCGCGCTCGATGCCTTGCCGCCCTCGCCCGCCACGGCGGACGAGGTGTTGGAGGAGCTCGAGCAGGACGCCGAGGTGGCACCCGAAATTCGTGAGGCCCAGGCCGATTCGCCGGGCGGCCCCGTCGTCATCCGGTTCTCGCCCGATGTTGCCTTCGATCCGGGCCGCCACGAAGTCAAGCAGTCGTTTCTGCCCACGCTCGATAAACTTGCACGCGTCCTAGCAGCCCGTTGATTAAGTGGCTTTTTCCGGCTCTCACTCCCAGATGAGGAATGCGGCGGCGAAAGCCGTCTGGCCGCTTTGCGAGCCCCCCCGTGCCACCAGCATGGCCCCGGTGGGCGTGAGCAGAACGAAAATACCGCCATATCCGCCCGCCACGGCCTCCCGCGGGGTGCCGGCGCCGATGAGCTGGCGCATCAGTAACGATAGATTGTGGCCGGCGACGTGGAGCAGGTATCGCTTGTGCACATTCTCTCGCCCGCGCAGCCAGGTTCGTCGCATGCCGCCACGATCGAGGTTGTGGGCAAAGCAGCGCTCGACGATCTCGGCGCGCAGCTTGAAGGCCTCGCGGGCGACCCCGGACTTGAGCCGCGCACGGTTATTGGTGACCGCGCGCCGCGCCGCCTCATCACCGTGCCAGCGCGAAAAGCCGGTCTGCTTGGGCGCCGCGATCCGGGTCTTCCAGGGACTGTCGTTCAGAGCCCTCAAGACCGCCCGTGAGTGATAACCTTTGTCGGCGACGCATTCGGCCGGGTCCTCCGACGTCGGTGCCGCATCCACCGCATCGAGGTTTGCCTCGGCCTTCGCCAGGGTCTTGGAAAGCGTCGTGGTGTCGCCCTCATCGGCCGGGTGCAGCTCGGCCGCCACCACCGCGCCGGTGTCCAGATCCACCGCGTGCTCGGGCTTGTAGGCCAGATGCGTCGTGCCGTCCTTCATCTTGGTGATCTTGGCCTCGGGGTCGCTCTTCGAAACCCAATCCGTGTTGGAAAGCTTCTTGCCCTTGCGCTTCCGGTCCAGACGCGCCAGGTCCTCGGCCGTGGGTGTCTCGACCCCGCTTTCCCGGGCCAGGCGCTCCAGCATCTCCCGGTAGCCTTCGCCGTTGTCGCGCCGCACGATGTTCCGCAGCGCCGCGTTGGCCTCCATGGTCGAGGCATCGACGCCGATGCGCTCGCCCTTGATCAGCCCCGCCTCGGCGATCAGCACCAGAACCCAGTCGAAGACCGCCGCGTGGACTTCATGGGGCAGGCGCGTGCGGCTCCGTGACAGCCAGGAATGGTCCGGTACCCGATCACGGCTCCCCAGTCGCAGGAACGCCCGCAGCGAAAGCGAGTCCGAGCAGCGCCACTCCAGACCGCGCTCGCTGTCGATGCCCTCAAAGTAGCCCACCAGGTGCATCCGGAAATAGCGCCCGGGCGGCACCGAGGGCGCGCCCATCCGGGCCGCGTAATAAGGCCGGCAGCTCGCCTCGGCAAAGGCGTCGAAGCCGCCCTCGATCAGCACCGACTGCAAGCGGTCATAAAACACATGACCCGGAGAGCGCGGCATCTCCGACCAGCTCACCATCAGGTCCCCCTGACCATCCTTCTGCCGTCCCATCGCCATCGGCAAATCCCCCTGCAAATCAGGGAACCAGAGAATCAGACGGCGCCGACTTAATCAACGGGCTGTTAGCGTCCTCCTCGATGATCCCAGCTTCGCCGAGCCCGTCCGAGCCGCGCTGTTCAAGGACGACGAGGGTGCCGCGTATCTGGTGTGGAACCGGAGGGAATCGTAAGACCGAAACATCGCCGTCAGCCAATCTGTCAATTGACTGGCGACGCCTGACAGATTAGCATCGCCCGATGATCACGTCGTTCAGGCATCGAGGCCTCAAGTCGCTCTACGATGGCCGAACGGCGCGGCGGGTGGCGCCGGAGCACGTCGAGAAGCTGAGGGACATCCTGGGCGTTCTCGATCGGAGCCAGAGCCCCCGGGATGTTGATCTTCCCGGGTTGCGCCTCCATCCATTGAGAGGTGACCTGAAGGGCCACTATGCCGTTACCGTGTCGGGGAATTGGCGGGTGACCTTCCGGTTCGAGGATGGTCACGTGGTCGACGTGGATTACCTCGATTACCACTGATGAGGGGTACGTGATGGCGATGCAGAATCCCCCACACCCGGGCGGGATCGTAAGAAGACAATGCCTGGAACCGCTCGGCCTGACTGTGACCAAGGCCGCCGAGCACATCGGCGTCACCAGGCAGTCCCTGTCCGAGCTGGTCAACGAGCACGCCGGGGTCTCCGTCGAGATGGCGATCCGGCTTTCCAAGGCGTTCGGTTCGACGCCGGAGACCTGGCTCGGAATGCAGATGGCCTATGATCTCTGGCAGGCACGTAACCGTGCCGGCGAAATCAAGGTCGACAGGATCGCGGCGGCCTGATCCTCAAACGAACCGCCTCCGCCCGAAACTCCGGCATGGGACCCAGAGACACCCACGGAAATTGATCCTCCACAGCCCATGACAAAGTTGGGACAATACGCACATGAAGGCCATCCAGTTTCGCATCCAGAATTTCCGCAATATTGACGACAGCGACTGGATACCGCTGGACAAGGTCACCGCGTTTGTAGGCCGGAACGAGTCGGGAAAAACATCACTGCTCAAGGCCCTGCACAAGTTCAATCCGGCAGTGTCTGAGCCCTACGATCCACAGCGCGAATTTCCACGAGATCGGTACACGCGCGATTACGTGTCCAATGGATCGGAGGGCAAAGACTGGCCCGTCTGTTCGGTCAAGTTCGAGTTGCCTGATGGGCTCAAAAGCGAAATTCGCGAACAGATACAGGAGAGTGCAAATCCTCCTGACAGCGTCACCCTGACACGATTCTATGACGGCTCGCTGCAAATCGAGCATGACCCACCGATAGATGATCTCCCACTGTCACCGGAGCGAGTCGTAGCAGCCCTTCGAAACTTTGCGTCGAGAGCCCGCCGCCTCGCCGTTCCGAGTGAGGAGGAAGAGTATGTCGGCAAAATACATCCACACCAGCATGGGTGGAATAAGGCAAGGCCATAGGTCGCCCACGCTCAAGTCGCCGGTGGTCTCCGAGATCAAGGTCCAAAGCAGGAGGGCCCCTGCCTGCCACAACAGCAGATGCCATAGGCTGAATATTACGGGGACTGCTCGACCACGCGGCGCGCCGCCTCCTCGGCTGTCAGCCCGCTCTCCATCAAGGCGACGCCCCGTTTTACCCTCTTACCGACCTTGATCTTGGCGTGAGGCGCCTCCACGCTGTACGCGAACTGCGCTTCGATCGCCCGCGCGAACGTCTTCTCATTCTGCGAGCCTTCCACGCTCTCGATAAGGGACGATATCTCACGTGGAACATGGCCCGTGTGCACGGTGAATGCTACCGCAGCCTTGAGAACCGAGCTATTGTCAAAAGTTGGTGACGCAGGTTTCAGGCGGCGCGTTCGGTTAGCTTTTCTCCGTCCTTGAATTTGACGCCTTGAATGATGTCGGCGATCTGGTTCGAGGCGTCCAGGCGACGCCACTTCTTGCTGGCCGACTGGCACAGCTTGAAGACCATGGTGAGCGCCGTCATGCGGCTGAGGCAGCCCTTGGTCTTGGTGGTCCTGAGGCGCACGGTCGCAAAGGTGCTTTCGATGGGATTGGTGGTGCGAATGTGCTTCCAGTGCTCGGCCGGGAAGTCGTAGAAGGCGAGCAACACGTCGCGGTCCTTGGCCAGGCAGGCCACCGCTTTGTCGTACTTGGGGCCATAGGCCTCGAGGAAGAAGTCGAAGGCCTTCTCGGCCACCGCGCGGGTCTCGGCCATCCAGATGTCCTGTAGGTGCTGCTTGGCGCGTGGCTGGACGGACTTCGGGAGCTTGTTGAGCACGTTGGCGGTCTTGTGCACCCAACAGCGCTGCTCGCGCGTCGTCCCGTAGACCTCGCGCAAGGCTTTCCAGAAACCGAGCGCCCCGTCGCCGGTGGCCAGCTCGGGCGCAATCGCCAGGCCGCGGCGCTTGAGATCGAGCAGCACTTCGCGCCAGGACTGGGCGCTCTCCCGGTAGCCGTCGGCGATCGCCAGCAGCTCCTTGCGGCCCAGCTCGTCGGCACCGATGATCACGCACATGCATTGCTTGTCATGGTCGAGCCGTGGTGAGAAGTAGACGCCCTCGGCCCAGAAGTAGACATAACGCTTGGCCGAGAGATCGCGCCGTTGCCAATGCTCCAGCTCGCCTTGCCAGACCTCCTTGAGGCGGGCAATGGTCGAGGCCGAGAGCCCCGGCGCCTCGGGCCCCAAGAGCGCCGCAAGCGCCGCGCAGAAATCGCCCGTGGAGATGCCCTTCAGATAAAGCCAGGGCAGGAGTTCCTCGATCGACTTGGCGCGCCTGAGATAGGGAGGCAAGATCCGTGAGGTGAAGCGAACCCGCGGCCCCGTCTCGCCGGCGCCTCGGTCGCGCACCCTGGGACAGCGCACCGCAACCAATGCCGGTCTGGATCTCGCGCTCCGGCAAATGCCCGTGGCGTACGATCCGACGGCGGCCGGCCGAGTCCGTCAGATGCGCATACGCCTCGACAAAACCGGCAACTTCCGCCTCCACCGCTTGCCCAAGTAAACGCCGCGCACCGAGACGCAAAACCTCCGTCAGCGGGTCGTCCTCAAATGATCCTGGTTGGCGAAGCTGGACGACTGTATCCTCTCTCATGGCGTATCCCTCCTTCGTGGAAAATGGCGACTCCAACATTGCCAGGATACGCCGCCCTCATCTCATCCCATCACCAACTTTCGGGTATAGCTCAAAAGCGCCGAGCAGCAATCGGTTTTGATGCTGCCCCGGGCCCGTGAGCTGTTGGTCCGTCAACGCATGATGGTGATCAATGCGCTTCGCGGCCACTGTGCGGAGCTCGGACTGATCGTCGCTCAAGGGGCGTCGAAGGTGGAGGAACTGGTTGCCATCATCGAAGATCCCGGTGATGTGCGACTGCCCCCTCTGGCACGCGAGGCGCTTGGCTCTCTGGTTGAGCAGCTCCATTCCGCTCAGGCCCGGATCAAGCAGCTGGAGGCGACGCTTTTGGCTTGGCACCGATCCAACCAGGCGAGCCGCCGGCTTGCGACGATCCCCGGCGTCGGTGTCATCACCGCGACGGCGCTGGTCGCGACGATCGGAGATGGCGCGCAGTTTCGCTCGGGCCGGCAGCTCTCGGCCTGGCTCGGTCTCGTGCCCCGACAACACTCGAGTGGCGGCAAGGACAGGCTGGGGCGGATCTCGAAGCGCGGGGATGGCTATATCAGGCGCTTGCTCGTGCATGGTGCGCGAAGCGTGCTGCGCTGGCGCCGCGCCAAGCCGGGCACGGGGCCTGGCTGGACCGACCGGCTCCTGGCGCGGCGGCCGACAAACGTCGTGCTGGTCGCCATGGCCAATAAGACAGCCCGCGTCGCCTGGGCACTGCTCAGATACGAGCGTATCTACCGACCGACGCCCGCCTGACCAGCTGGAAAGCGGATACAAACTTGCGAGGGTAACGACGATTTGATGGCGAAACAGGGCTCCACCCGAGATCGGCCAAACCCGAGGCATTGTCCGAGCATCAAGCTCGTTAGTCTGACTGGGCGCCGATCTCTCGGATTCCATCAGGGCCAGCGGTCAGCGTACCGCAGCGAAAAGGCCGGATACATGACTGCAAGCTCTACCGCCGTTTTAAGTCAGTTTCTCCCTTGCAACACCGGGGGCGTCCATACATGACAATGCCTTTCGCCGGGTTCAGCGCCGCCGAGGTAGATGAACACGCGGGTCCGGTCCGCGCTGATGGAGATGCTGCAGGTTGCGGCCTCGCCGTTTTTGCCGAATCCCTTGCTCATTCCGGTGCCGCCCTTCGTGGCCATGCGGATGCGCGCGCAGCCGTGCATTTGCAGCGGGGCTTGCCAAGAGCCTTCATTCGGCCGATGGCGCGTCCGCCGCGAGCCACCGCGCGAGCGCCTTGCCGGGGTCGGCGATCTCCTCGACCGAGCCGTACCACCATGCCTCCCAACCCGCCTCCGGCAGGCCGGTGAACACCATCAGGTTCAGCGGATAGGCTTCACTGTCGGTGCAGCGGCGAAAATCATCACGGAACAGGAACACGGGCTTTCCCCAGGCGATCGCCATGCCAAGCTCCACCATCACCCCCTCGTCCGGAGGACAGCCGTTGACCACCGCAAACAGCCCGTCCGCCTCGCGCACGTCGCGAAGGTCGGCCTGCCCGATCCGCCAGGCCCAGCCGGTGCCCGCCCGGTCAATCTGGTTGTTGCGGGCGAACGGTTCCCAGATCTCCGCGCCCATCGCCTCCAGGGCAGCCACCAGCGCCGTCAGCGGGCCGCCGCGCTGCTGCGCGGAAAATCCGTAGGGGTTGGCCAGATACAGGGTCTTGCGCGATGTCATGCCGCGCAGCGTAGCACCGCGCCGTGGCGCTGTCCGCCTGTCTGCCCGTGCCGCTGCGGACCTCATCGTACCGATCGAAGTGCGCGGACCAGCCCGTGAAGGGATCTAATACCAACGGCACTAATTATTGACCTGAAATCGCCCAATCTCTCATTCCGATGGACATGATCGTCTCGGGCTGGTCGATTAGTTTGTTCCAGGCTTGGCAACCGGCCTCGATGATGGCGTCGTAATCTTCGAAGACGCGGTTAGAGAGCCAATTCTGGCGGAGGTATTGCCAGATGTTCTCGACCGGGTTCAGCTCGGGCGAGCGCGATGGCAGCAGGATGATGGTGAGGTTCTTGGGGACCTTGAGCTGGTCGGTGCTGTGCCACCCGGCGCGGTCCATCAGGACGACGCCATGGGCCTTGGCGGCGACGTTGCAGCTGATCTCGTCGAGATGCATCTGCATGGCGGCTGTGTTGGCGAAGGGGAGCATGAGAGCGGCACCCTTGGCTCCCATGGGACAGATTGCGCCAAAGAGGTAGGCGTTCGTGTAGCGCTGATCGGCGGGCAGGCGTGGCCTTGTTCCCTTCTTCGCCCAAATGCGCACACGCCCGTTCTTCTGTCCCAGCCTGGCCTCGTCTTGGAACCAGATCTCGACCCGCTTGGTCTTGGGCAGACCGGCTAGGTGGGCAGCGAGCGTGCGGGGGAAGTTTTTTTGAACGCCTCGATCACCCGCTGGTCCTGCTTGGGGTGCTGCGGCCGGGCGCTGATGTGGGAGAAGGACAGCGCGACGAGAAGGTCGGAGATCGCCCGCTCGCTATAGATCACGCCAAAGCGTTCTTCGATCACCCGTTTCAGGTCAACCCGCCGCCAGCGAACCACACCGTCAATCTTTGGATCGGGGCCCGTTTCGACGATCACCGACAGTTCGCCCATCTGCTCGTCGGTCAAGAGCCGGGGGCGGCCCGCACCGGGACGGTTCTTCAAGCCGTCTGCCCCTTCATCGTTGAAGCGGTGCGCCCAGTCTCTCAGCGTCTGGCGATCCATGCCGCCGACCTTAGCGGCTTCCGCTCGGCTCATGCCGTCGTAAACCGCCGCCAAGGCCAAAAGCCGGCGAACTTGGCGGGGATCGCGACTGTGCTTGGCCAAACACCGGAGCTTAATGCTGTCGTAGTCGTCCCGAAGAGCAATGCATACTGACATGGCGAATCTCCTTCGCCAGCCTTGAATCACATCCAGCCCAAAAAGGGAATCCCTTGCGAGTCAGAATTTTGCGCCGTTGGTATAAGCGATCGAGCGAACGCATTTCCGAATCGCTCAGCGACAACGCGAGCATTTCGGATCGCGACGGTGTCGCGGGGGTTGAGCTGCTCATGTCGCGCCTTCTCCTCGCGGGCGTTCGAGCAGCTCATCCACCTGGCGGGCCGCCGGACGCGCCTGTCCCTCCCAAACACTCAAACCGGTGGCTGACAACGGGGATCTTGTGTCCTCGCATGGAAGGGGACGAGCAGATTCGATGTCAGGATAAAAGGGTCCTGCGCCGACAGGTGCCATGCGGCAGTCGATCCTACATCTCCGCGCTTGCCGGCCACAGGGACGGAACCCGCCAGCGGAGCGATGTGATTGTTGTCCGCAGTGGTGAGATCGGCGTTCAGGCGGCGAGTCGCTCGTAACGATGATGGAGTCCGCCAACCTGTGGGAGGGCGATGATCTTGCCTGCTTTGGCGCTCTCGACCGGCCGGGGGACAGGGCAGAGACAAGTGAGTGCGAGAGCGGTGTCAATTGCGACTAAGATTTCCCATTTTTGTCGATCGCTATGTCGTTTACGTGGCATCCTGACCTTGACCTGCTTCCCGGGATCTGGACCACGGATAGTGAGAAAACTCTCGGTTAGGTTTTCGGTGACCAACCGGGGCGCGAGCCGTGAAGAGGTCGAAGTTCAGCGAACACCGGATTGCGTTCATTCTGCGCCAGGCGGAGGAAGGAACGAGCGTCGAGGAGGTTTGCCGCAAGGCGGGGATTTCTCAGCAGACCTATTACTGAACGAACACTTACCTGGGGGCCTGGGGGAGGAGCTCGGAGCTAACCGAACGCGCCGCCTGAAACCTGCGTCACCAACTTTTGACAATAGCTCCCGCATATCCGTGTTGACCATGTGTTGATTGTCCATTTTCCGGCCATTTCCGAGAATCAAACAAGCCCTCGAAAACATAAATGTTTTCGAGGGCTTGTTTTGGTTGCGGGGGCCCGCAACTGCCTTAATTTGCTCTTAACGGCAAAGTGCTGTGAGGCGTGAGCATTCATACGGCAGATATGCAAATCGGGATATGCATGAGTTGCGCGTTCGCCTCGCAAATCATGGAAATAGGCCAGGTTTTCGGCAATCGCCATCCGACCGCTGATGTGAGGGTTATCGAAGAACCCGGTTTCAAAACAGGATTAACGTAGGATCACGGGGCTTTGAAAGTTCCAAAGTCGGAGGGGCGCGTTCACGCCACATAAGCATGCAGCGGGCCTGTGAGGCGATCCTGGGATGGCGATCGTTGAGGTCAGGGGGGCTCACAGGCCGGCCGCGTCGGCCATCGCCCCCAGCGTGGGAAAGATGAAGTCGAGCTCCGGCAGATCGTCGACCGGCGCGGTGGCACTCCGGTCGCCGCCCCCGGACTGGCCCTGACGGTCGATCCAGGCATTGGCGAGCCCGCCGCCGCGCGCCGGCACGTGATCGTGGTGCAGGCTCTGCGCGGTGTGCAGGATGTCGCCGTCGCCCAATCCGAGCTCGGCCAAGCGTTCGATCATATAGGCGAAGTTGTGAGGATCGGGCTTGTAGCTGCCGACGTCCTGGGCGGTATGGATCGCATCGAAGGCGACCCCGAGCTTGCGGTTCGAGGCGGCGATACCCGCACGGTCGACATTGGACAGGATCACCAAATTGTAGCGCGTCTTCAGACGCCGCAGCGCCTCCGCCGTGTCGGGGAAGGCTGGCCAGTGCGCAACCGAGGTGCCGAAGGCCTTGTCCAGCGCGTTCCTGGTCCGCAGACCAAAGCGGGCAGCAATCGTCCGATGAACCTCGGTCAGGACCGCGGGGTAGAGCAGGTCGGAGGTCTCGACCTGTTGCGTGGGCTCTGCTTCGGCGAAGGCGGCGAGCGCGGCGCCGCGGCTCACCGCCTGCCCCGGGATTTTCCATCAGGAGCGGCTGGAGCGCGTCCCAGATGCCGGTCTCCCAGTCGATCAGCATTCCGTAGCAGTCGAAGGTGAGGGCCGAGAATTCGGCCAAGTCTCTATTGCTCATTGGGACGTTCCCCGAAGCGCGACGCAGCATGTCCCAATGTTAAAAATTGGTCCTCTGATGTGGTCGGTGCCCAGGATTCCTTCTTCCTACGAACGGTGTCGCATCACGCGGGTTTCAAGCCAGTCCCGTGCCCGCGAAGTTTATTGGCAGAATAGTTCCGGGACCGCGTCTACCGTTGGTATATCCCTGCGCAGGCCGAATTCCACATTCGAAATACAGGATCCTGCTTGAACCGAGCCTCGAACTCGGCAGAAATCTCGTCAACCAGTTGCATGCTTTGGTCGGTGTAGGACGCAACCGCGCCCACCACGACCTTGACCGGCTCCCGCTGCAGGCTGCCCGACGGCTCCAGCCACTGTCCCCGGCCTTCCAGCACAGTCAAGCCCGCCTGGAAGCGTGGGGTAATGGTATCAGCGAGGAACTGCTGCCACTCGCCCTCGGTGATGGTCCTACCGGCCCCATCGGCCAGCCCGAAGAAGAGCCGGAATTCGCCTACCGGTTTCAGCCCCTTCGGACATTCTTGCGCGGCAACGGCCGGGACGGCAACTATCCCCACCGCAAGAGAGATAAGAAAAGCGGACAACCAAACCCTGACATCATACATCATCATGACGACCACGCTTTCTGGACCCGGTGATGAAAGTATCGCACGGGCATTGTCATGTATGGACGCCCCCGGTGTTGCAAGGGAGAAACTGACTTAAAACGGCGGTAGAGCTTGCAGTCATGTATCCGGCCTTTTCGCTGCGGTACGCTGACCGCTGGCCCTGATGGAATCCGAGAGATCGGCACCCAGTCAGACTAACGAGCTTGATGCTCGGACAATGCCCCGGGTTTGGCCGATCTCGGGTGGAGCCCTGTTTCGCCATCAAATCGTCGTTACCCTCGCAAGTTTGTATCCGCTTTCCAGCTGGTCAGGCGGGCGTCGGTCGGTAGATACGCTCGTATCTGAGCAGTGCCCAGGCGACGCGGGCTGTCTTATTGGCCATGGCGACCAGCACGACGTTTGTCGGCCGCCGCGCCAGGAGCCGGTCGGTCCAGCCAGGCCCCGTGCCCGGCTTGGCGCGGCGCCAGCGCAGCACGCTTCGCGCACCATGCACGAGCAAGCGCCTGATATAGCCATCCCCGCGCTTCGAGATCCGCCCCAGCCTGTCCTTGCCGCCACTCGAGTGTTGTCGGGGCACGAGACCGAGCCAGGCCGAGAGCTGCCGGCCCGAGCGAAACTGCGCGCCATCTCCGATCGTCGCGACCAGCGCCGTCGCGGTGATGACACCGACGCCAGGGATCGTCGCAAGCCGGCGGCTCGCCTGGTTGGATCGGTGCCAAGCCAAAAGCGTCGCCTCCAGCTGCTTGATCCGGGCCTGAGCGGAATGGAGCTGCTCAACCAGAGAGCCAAGCGCCTCGCGTTCCAGAGGGGGCAGTCGCACATCACCGGGATCTTCGATGATGGCAACCAGTTCCTCCACCTTCGACGCCCCTTGAGCGACGATCAGTCCGAGCTCCGCACAGTGGCCGCGAAGCGCATTGATCACCATCGTGCGTTGACGGACCAACAGCTCACGGGCCCGGTGCAGCATCAAAACCGATTGCTGCTCGGCGCTTTTCGCCGGCGCAAAGCGCATCGTCGGACGCGTCACCGCCTCGCAGATCGCTTCCGCATCCGCCGCGTCGTTCTTGTTCGTCTTGACCAAAAGGGTCACACACTGCCCGTTTTCATGACGCGGTGACGGTTCATTACCGCTTCCATCCGCTGTCGGGTTGCCGCGTGGCATGCCTTGGACGTCGAAGGAGTTATGCCCGATTTTGGGTGACGGCGTGATCAGGCGGCGGCGCGAGTTTTGGTTTCGTCGATCTGCATACCGTCTTTGAATCTCACACCTTCGATGACCTTGGGCAACTGATTGTTTCCCATGAGCCGCCGCCAGGTCTTGCTGGCGGTGGTGATCAGCTTGAAGACCATGGCCAGAGTTGTCCCGTGAGACAAGCAGCCCTTGGTGCGCACGGTGCGGTGGCGGACGGTAGCGAAGACGCTTTCGATTGGATTGGTCGTCCTGATATGCCGCCAGTGCTCGGCCGGGAAGTCGTAGAAGGCCAGCAAGGCGTCGCGGTCCTTTGTCAAGCAGGCGACGGCTTGGGGGTATTTGGCGTCGTACTTGGCGGCGAAAGTATTCATCGCCCTCTCGGCCTCGGCGCGGCCATCCGCCATCCAGATATCATGCAGGGCAGCTTTGGCGGCCGTTTGTCGCGACTTCGGCAGCTTGTTCAAGACATTGGCTGTCTTGTGGACCCAGCAGCGCTGGCGGCGGGTGTCGGGAAAGATCTCCTCCAGCGCCTTCCAGAAGCCCAGAGCGCCATCGCCGATGGCGAGCTCGGGACCAATCGTGAGCCCGCGCCCGCGCAGGCATGCCAGCAACTCACGCCAGCTCTGGGCGCTCTCGCGCACCCCCGCCTGGAAGCCCACGAGTTCCTTGCGTCCCTCCGGCGTGGCGCCGATGAGGACCAGAATGCATTGCTTCTCGTCCTCCAGCCGACCCTGGAGATAGATGCCATCGGCCCACATGTAGACGTAGCGTCGGGCCGACAGGTCGCGCCGGCGCCAGCGCTCGTGCTCGGCCTCCCACTCCGCCTTCAGGCGGCCGATCACCTGCGCCGACAAGCCAGAGGCGTCCTTGCCGAGCAACGCCTCCAGCGCCTCCTGGAAGTCCCCGCTGGATACGCCACGAAGGTAGAGCGTCGGCAAAACCGCATCCAGCGACCGCGTCCGCCGCGCGAAACGGGGCAGAATGGCCGACGTGAAACGGATGCGCTCTCCTCCGACGCTGCCACGGTCCCGGACCTTCGGGCGCCGCACAGACACAGGACCAATGCCAGTCAGGATCGCCCGTTCCGGCCCGTGGCCATGACGCACCAGGCGCCGGCGGCCGTCTTCGGTCTTCAGATGTTCATGCGCCGCCAGCACGGCGGCAACCTCCGCTTCAATGGCTCGTGCCAGGAGCTCGCGAGCTCCGGCGCGGAGTACTTCGGTCAGCGGATCGGCCGTCACCCCTGGATGGTGCAGCGCGACAACACTATCTTCCGTCATGGCGTATCACTCCTTGCTTGGAGACCGGGAGGCTTCGTCACCCCCCACGATACGCCACCTCCTTCTCTCAGCCCGTCACCCACTCTCGGCCATAGCTCACGTCGAAGAGCACGTGGACAGACGATACTGATTGTTCGGCATCCGGACCGAACCCAGTTGCATCTTCCTGAGTGGATGACCCGACCGGATGCCGCCCTGCTCGAGGTTCGCGAACTCCCCAGGATCTCCCTGCGGGCGCTTTCCGATTTGCGGGATCTCATCGCACCGCTTCTTCTTGTGCGCGACGAAACGCGCACAGGAGAACGTGATGAACCAAAGACCTCGCAAGGCTCCTCAAGGAGAACTGTTTCCTCTGGAACACCCGTCGGCCCTGCTGACCGGCGAGCGACGGGAGGTGTTGATCCCGCTTCTTTCGATGACCCTGGCGGCGGCAATGGCAACCGCGGCCGGGGCGTCAAACAGCCGCACGATCGTGGGAGCCAGCCATGACGGGTGACGGAACAAGAATCACTGCCGGCCATCTGGCGCGTGCGGCCTGCGTCTACGTGCGACAGTCGACGCCCGGCCAGGTTCGCAACAATCTCGAAAGCAAGCGCCTCCAGTACGCATTGCAGACCCGAGCGAAGGAATTGGGCTGGCACACAGTCGAGACGATCGACGAAGATCTTGGCCGTTCGGGCGGTGGCGGCGTAGAGAGGCCAGGCTTCCAGAAACTGCTGACTGCGGTCTGCAAAAGCAGGATTGGCATCGTGCTGTCGGTCGATGCTTCACGTCTCGCCCGAAATGGTCGTGAGTGGCATACGCTTCTCGAATTCTGCGCCGTGGTCGGCTGTCTCCTGGGAGATGGGAACAGCATTTACGATCCCGCCTTACCGGACGATCGGCTGTTGCTTGGTATGAAAGGTTCCGTCAGCGAGATGGAAGGTTCGGTCCTGCGTCAGCGATCCCACGACGCCCGCCGGCAGAAGGCCGCGCGTGGCGAATTGTTCCTGAACCTCCCGACCGGATATGTGAAGGCCGGCCGTGACGCGATCGCGATGGACCCCGACCAGCGGGTGCGGGATGCTATCCGTCATGTGTTCCGCAAATTCTCCGAGTTGCGCAGCATTCGCCAAGTGTTCCTGTGGTTCCGCCATGAAGGCATCGAGCTTCCGTTCCGGTCCCTTTGCACTGGTGTTCACGGATGGCAGGTCGCCTGGAAGCTGCCGGTGTACAACACGGTCCACCAAATCCTGACTAATACCAACGGCACTAATTATTGACCTGAAATCGCCCAATCTCTCATTCCGATGGACATGATCGTCTCGGGCTGGTCGATTAGTTTGTTCCAGGCTTGGCAACCGGCCTCGATGATGGCGTCGTAATCTTCGAAGACGCGGTTAGAGAGCCAATTCTGGCGGAGGTATTGCCAGATGTTCTCGACCGGGTTCAGCTCGGGCGAGCGCGATGGCAGCAGGATGATGGTGAGGTTCTTGGGGACCTTGAGCTGGTCGGTGCTGTGCCACCCGGCGCGGTCCATCAGGACGACGCCATGGGCCTTGGCGGCGACGTTGCAGCTGATCTCGTCGAGATGCATCTGCATGGCGGCTGTGTTGGCGAAGGGGAGCATGAGAGCGGCACCCTTGGCTCCCATGGGACAGATTGCGCCAAAGAGGTAGGCGTTCGTGTAGCGCTGATCGGCGGGCAGGCGTGGCCTTGTTCCCTTCTTCGCCCAAATGCGCACACGCCCGTTCTTCTGTCCCAGCCTGGCCTCGTCTTGGAACCAGATCTCGACCCGCTTGGTCTTGGGCAGACCGGCTAGGTGGGCAGCGAGCGTGCGGGGGAAGTTTTTTTGAACGCCTCGATCACCCGCTGGTCCTGCTTGGGGTGCTGCGGCCGGGCGCTGATGTGGGAGAAGGACAGCGCGACGAGAAGGTCGGAGATCGCCCGCTCGCTATAGATCACGCCAAAGCGTTCTTCGATCACCCGTTTCAGGTCAACCCGCCGCCAGCGAACCACACCGTCAATCTTTGGATCGGGGCCCGTTTCGACGATCACCGACAGTTCGCCCATCTGCTCGTCGGTCAAGAGCCGGGGGCGGCCCGCACCGGGACGGTTCTTCAAGCCGTCTGCCCCTTCATCGTTGAAGCGGTGCGCCCAGTCTCTCAGCGTCTGGCGATCCATGCCGCCGACCTTAGCGGCTTCCGCTCGGCTCATGCCGTCGTAAACCGCCGCCAAGGCCAAAAGCCGGCGAACTTGGCGGGGATCGCGACTGTGCTTGGCCAAACACCGGAGCTCAATGCTGTCGTAGTCGTCCCGAAGAGCAATGCATACTGACATGGCGAATCTCCTTCGCCAGCCTTGAATCACATCCAGCCCAAAAAGGGAATCCCTTGCGAGTCAGAATTTTGCGCCGTTGGTATAACCCGATCTACGCGGGAGCTTATGCCTACGGGCGCAAGAGTCGACGCACGGTCATCGACGACGGACGCAAGCGCGTTGTGCATGAGACTCGACGTAATCCTGAGGACTGGAAGGTGTTGATCAGCGACAGCCACGAGGGATATATCGACTGGGACGAATATGAAAGGAACCTCGGCCTGATCGCAGCCAATGAACCAACTTTCAAGGGGGCGGTGCGCAACGGTGGCGCGCTGCTAACTGGCCTGTTGCGATGCGGGCACTGCACCCACAAGCTCCAAGTCGCCCACTCGGGGAACAGCAGGGTGGGCCGCTATCTCTGCCAGGGCAGGCGAGCGCAGATTGAGGGCACGACCTGCATTTCCTTCGGCGCGGGGGATGTCGACGAGGCCGTCGCCGCCGCCGTTCTCCGGGCGGTCCAGCCTCTGGGAGTGGAAGCTGCGCTCCACGCGGTCGAGGACCGCGGAAAGGATGCGTCCGAACGCACCCGGCTAGCGGAGCTCGCGCTCGAGGACGCTCGGTTCAAGGCGGACCAGGCGCGGGCGCGGTTCGAAGCGGTCGATCCCCGCAACCGCAATGTCATCGGCAACCTGTCACGGGCATGGGAAGAGCGCCTTGAGCTCGTGGGGGAGCGGGAATGTCAATTGGCCGCGGCTCGTTCGCAACTTCAACATCAGGAGCTGACATCGGGCGAGCGCGCGGCGTATCTGGCCCTCGGTGCAGATCTGGAGCGGGCCTGGAACCACGAGAACGTGACGACGCCAATGCGCAAGCATGTTCTACGTGCGGTACTTGTGGAGATCATCGTGACTGTATCGGCCGACCGGATCGACCTCGTCCTGCATTGGCAGGGCGGTGACCATACCGAGCTCTCGGTACGTAGGCGAAAGAGAGGGCAAACGCGCATAGCAACGGACGCCGACACCGCCGAGATGATCCGGGAACTGGCCCGGCTCATGCCGGATCGCGCCATCACGGCGTTCCTGCCCTCTCTGGGAAGCGAACCGGCAAGGGCAACACCTGGACCGAAGTGCGCGTGCGCGCCCTCCGTTCGAACCGCGGCATAGCGGTCTATCGCGAAGGAGAGCGGCAGGAGCGTAACGAATTGACGCAGACGGAGGCCGCGGCAAGACTGAATGTCAGTGCCAGGACAATGAACCGGCTGATCCGGCGCGGTGTTGTTCCCGCCCGTCAGGCCTGCAAGGGTGCGCCGTGGGTGATATCGGCCGATGCGCTCGGTTCTGCGGCGGTTGCTCTGGCTCTGGAGGAAGGAACATTCCCGTCGGCATCGGATCCGGGACAAAAAGTCTTTCATTTTTAGTAACGTAGCGAGGTGCCTTGGTATGACTGTCGATTCACGAACGGCTTCACGTAGATCGGCGGGACCAACCTCACTTCGTGGCCGAGCTTCAAAATCTCCCGGCCCCAGTAGTGGGCGCTCGCACAGGCCTCCATCGCCACCACGCATCGCTGCTGCGCGCCGAGAATGTACAGCAGCCTCTCCCGGCTCACCTTCCTGCGGAACGCGACCGAACCGTCCGCCCGAGCACCGTGAAGTTGAAAGCTGCGCTTCGCCAGATCGATCCCGATGATGTTAACCTGTTCCATGGACGCCTCCTCCTCCGGGGGTTGGTCACGCCACCACCTTGGCACACTGCGATGCCGTCGGGAGGAGGCGTCCACTCCATCAATTTTGCACGCCGATTACCCCACCAAGGGGGTCAATATTCCACGCCGATCAACAGTCATCGGCGGCCTTCCGCGCATCAATATGCTTGGCCCGGTAGGGTCCAGCGCGGAGTGCGGCCGGCTCGTCGCCGATTACCGGCAAATGAAATTCATCGATAATGGTAGCGACCTGTGGTGGGACATTCGCCCCTCCCACGCTTATCCACTCACTGGCAAGGGGATCATTGGTTTCCTTTCGAGTTTGTCGGGAACTGCTCCTCGGCCCTGGGTAATGCCCGGAGCGCCGCGAAGCCGGATGACTGAGGCTTCTCAGCGTGGTCGCAGGATCAGCGTGCCGAGGGCATTTTCCTCAACGCGGGCGCGGTCGGTGAGCATCGGCAGGTAGCGGCCATCGCGCCAAGCTTCGGCGAAATCATCATAGTGGACCGAGAGCGGGTTCCCGGACTGGCCGGTGCTCTGGATGAAGACAGAGCGCTCGGGCTCGCCAAGGTCGTAGACGGCCCGATAGCCGGCGCCATGATCCTGGACGAACGGGTGGTCGGGGTTGCTCACCGTGAAGCCGCCGGCCTTCACCGTGGCCCTCTCGCCCCCGCTCGGCAGCCAGACCTCGAACCAGGAGCCGATGACGGGGATCTCTCCCAGGACCCGGTGCTTCATCCACACGGCATGGGCCTCGCCCCACCGCCATTCCGCCAAATCGGTGCCGTACTGGCGCGCGAGGTCCGCAATCGTGTCGCTGAGCGCGGCGGCAGCAGCAGTGGCGCAGCTCTCCCGCTCGTCGGTGGTCGCCACGTCGCACCAGTCGGTCCTCTTGGTGAGCACGCGGTGCATCACCTCGGTGCGGATCTCCCAATAGTCCTCGAATGCCTCGCCGAGCTCGTCCGCGAACAGTTCGCGCATCAGTTCCCTGAGCCACGCCATGTAGATCAACGGCTCGGGTCGGTCCCGGCCCATTCGGTGATCCCACGCGGCAAGCAGATCCAAGGCCTGGCGCGTGGCTTCGTCCGAGGGCGCCGTCAGCTCAAGGAGCACGGGCAGGAGGCGTACCGCGGCGAGAGAGACCACATCCTGCTGGATGGCGGTAAAGCTCTCGACGCCGTGCACCGGGCGGGCATCGAGTAGGGCTTCGATCCGCCGGGCGCGATAGGGAGGCGTCCAGTCGTCGGTTAGATAGAACGGATAGTCGAGCCCAACCAGCCTGTCGTTGGCGGTGACGATGCGGCCCTCGTCAGGATTGTCGGCGCGCGGCAAAGCCTCGAAAGGAATGCGATCCACCCAGTCGTGGGTCCCGGTCCAGCCCGGCGCGGGCATGTGTCCCTGGCCGGAGGCGCGGATCGGGATCCGCCCGGGCGCGACGTAGCCGATGTTCCCGGACCGGTCCGCGAATACGATGGTCTGCTGGGGCACGGCCATGTCGCGGAGTGCCGTGACGAAAGCGTCCAGATCCGCGGCGGCGACGGCACGCACCAGCGCCTCGGCGGTTCGGTCGTCATCGTCGAGGGCGGTCCAGGAAAAGGCCAGGGTGTTGCCAGCCTCGAGAAACGACCCGCTGTCCTCGATCACGTCGGAGACGACCGGCCCGTGGCGGGTCTCGCGCACCGTAATCTCCACGGCTTCGGCCCCTGCGACACGGATCGTCTCGGTCCGAACCTCGAAGGGCAGACTGCCGTCGGGCGTCAAATAGCGAGCAGGGTCGTCCGGGTCGATGCGCTCGATGAACAGGTCCTGGACATCGGGTCCGGTGTTGGTGAAACCCCACGCGAAGTTCCGTGTGCGGCCGAGCACCGGGAAAGGCAACCCGGGCAGGGTAGCGCCCACGGCCTCGAACTCGGGGGTGCTGATATGGGCAAGATACCAGAGGCTGGGCATCTCGAGCCTCAGATGCGGATCGTTGGCGAGAAGCGGCTTGCCTGATTCGGTGTGGGCGCCGGAGAGAACCCAGCTGTTGGAGCCGAGCCCGGACACCCTCTGTTTCGGCACGGCCGCGGCGACCGCCTCGAAATCGATATCGGCGGGGTCGAAGGATTGCCAACGCGCGGCCGGGGACGGCGAGGCATCTCCCGGGTAGGGCGCCCAGAGATCCCGCAACTGCGCCGGGTCAAGGCGACTGGCGAGCCTGGCACGAAGGAGTTCGTCCTCGAAATTCTCGCCGAGGTCCCACGCCATCATCTTGAGCCAGACCAGGCTGTCGGCGGGCCGCCACGGTTCGGGCTCGTGCCCGAGCACCACGAACTCCAACGGAAGCAACCCGGACCGGGTCTCCAGATAGGCGTTCACACCGGCGGCATAGGCCTGGTAGATCGCCCGCGTCTCGGGCGAAAGCATCAAGAAGTTGCGCTCGGCGACCCGATAGACGCCCAGCGTCCGGAGGAACCGGTCCGTATTGAGGGAACGATCGCCGAAGAGCTCGGAGAGCCGCGCCGCACCGACCCTACGCTGCATCTCCATCTGCCAGAGCCGATCCTGTGCGTGGACGAAACCCATCGCGAAGGCGCCGTCCCGCGGCGACTCTGCAAAGATGTGCGGGATTGCATGGGTATCGCGGACAATTTCCACTGGAGCGTCGAGCCCGGTCACGCTTTGGGTGCCGTCATAAGAGGGCAGTGACAGCCACGAACAGGCGCCGAGGACGACCAGAACCGCGAATATCGGAAGAGCACCGAGGCCCGCGCGGAGCCCCGGGAGCCAAAAGCCCCGCCGGATTTCCCTTCCGCCGGCTGTCCCACCAGGGGCGGAGGCGACGGGTAACGAAAGGCCGTGAGGTGATGTTTCTGAGTGCATCCTGGTGGCTGTGGCTGTCATCGCTCGCCCTCGCTGTGGGAAACAAGTCAAGGTTAAGCGGCAGGGCCGCCAAGCCCAAGTACATGTACACCCGCAAGGAAGACCGGCGGTACCCTGCAGGCCGGTTGACCTGCACGGGTGTCGGGCGCTTCACGAATCGCTCGTTGCCGGCGTCTCACCGTCCGCGGCCGCACAAAATGAACGCCCGGGGGATACGGGACCGGTTCCACAACCCCCTAACAGCCCGTTGATTAAGTGGCTTTTTCCGGCTCTCACTCCCAGATGAGGAATGCGGCGGCGAAAGCCGTCTGGCCGCTTTGCGAGCCCCCCCGTGCCACCAGCATGGCCCCGGTGGGCGTGAGCAGAACGAAAATACCGCCATATCCGCCCGCCACGGCCTCCCGCGGGGTGCCGGCGCCGATGAGCTGGCGCATCAGTAACGATAGATTGTGGCCGGCGACGTGGAGCAGGTATCGCTTGTGCACATTCTCTCGCCCGCGCAGCCAGGTTCGTCGCATGCCGCCACGATCGAGGTTGTGGGCAAAGCAGCGCTCGACGATCTCGGCGCGCAGCTTGAAGGCCTCGCGGGCGACCCCGGACTTGAGCCGCGCACGGTTATTGGTGATCGCGCGCCGCGCCGCCTCATCACCGTGCCAGCGCGAAAAGCCGGTCTGCTTGGGCGCCGCGATCCGGGTCTTCCAGGGACTGTCGTTCAGAGCCCTCAAGACCGCCCGTGAGTGATAACCTTTGTCGGCGACGCATTCGGCCGGGTCCTCCGATGTCGGTGCCGCATCCACCGCCTCGAGGTTTGCCTCGGCCTTCGCCAGGGTCTTGGAAAGCGTCGTGGTGTCGCCCTCATCGGCCGGGTGCAGCTCGGCCGCCACCACCGCGCCGGTGTCCAGATCCACCGCGTGCTCGGGCTTGTAGGCCAGATGCGTCGTGCCGTCCTTCATCTTGGCGATCTTGGCCTCGGGGTCGCTCTTCGAAACCCAATCCGTGTTGGAAAGCTTCTTGCCCTTGCGCTTCCGGTCCAGACGCGCCAGGTCCTCGGCCGTGGGTGTCTCGACCCCGCTTTCCCGGGCCAGGCGCTCCAGCATCTCCCGGTAGCCTTCGCCGTTGTCGCGCCGCACGATGTTCCGCAGCGCCGCGTTGGCCTCCATGGTCGAGGCATCGACGCCGATGCGCTCGCCCTTGATCAGCCCCGCCTCGGCGATCAGCACCAGAACCCAGTCGAAGACCGCCGCGTGGACTTCATGGGGCAGGCGCGTGCGGCTCCGTGACAGCCAGGAATGGTCCGGTACCCGATCACGGCTCCCCAGTCGCAGGAACGCCCGCAGCGAAAGCGAGTCCGAGCAGCGCCACTCCAGACCGCGCTCGCTGTCGATGCCCTCAAAGTAGCCCACCAGGTGCATCCGGAAATAGCGCCCGGGCGGCACCGAGGGCGCGCCCATCCGGACCGCGTAATAAGGCCGGCAGCTCGCCTCGGCAAAGGCGTCGAAGCCGCCCTCGATCAGCACCGACTGCAAGCGGTCATAAAACACATGACCCGGAGAGCGCGGCATCTCCGACCAGCTCACCATCAGGTCCCCCTGACCATCCTTCTGCCGTCCCATCGCCATCGGCAAATCCCCCTGCAAATCAGGGAACCAGAGAATCAGACGGCGCCGACTTAATCAACGGGCTGCTAAGAATGGACCAATCCAATGGGAGAGGACCAATCTACGACGAAGACCCGTTCTGGCGTAGGCAGAGGAAATCAACGACGAGATGAAATCGGCAGGAAAGGTATGTCCGGATGAGGGAAAAATTGGTCAAATGGTCTTCCAACGACGGCCAGATCATCAAATCGGAGCTGTCGGATGGCCGAGAAATTTCTTCCATCGGTGGTGGTGGGTGCCCTCGATTGGCTCCGATATGATTGCCATCTGGGGAATGTCGGCTGAAATGCCTGTCGACCCGAGCACCTTTATCGCGTTTATCGGCGCCGCACTTGTCGTCGTGATTTCTCCTGGGCCCGACACCCTGTTGATCCTCCGCTACACGCTGGCTTCCGGCCGTCGTGTGGGGTTGGCAACGGTGATGGGGGTACAGTTGGGCTTGGTCATCCACACGACCGCGGCCGTTGTCGGTCTGTCCTTGATCATCGTCACGCTGCCGGGTCTGTACGGCGCGATCGCGATCGTTGGCGCCCTTTATCTGGCATGGCTGGGATATCAAAGCATTCGTGCCGGTGTCGTATCGCTCGATAACATGGACGGCCTGGTCGTGAGTTCTGCCAAAGGGCTACGCGACGCAGCAATCACCAACGTGCTCAATCCAAAAGTGATATTTCTGTTTCTCGCGATGATGCCGAATTTTGTGGTGCCTGAGGCTGGTGATGTCTCGCTGCAGCTTGCAACGTTGGGTCTTGCTCTGATCGTGGTCAGTACGATTTGGCAAGGGGCGCTTGCGCTGGGCGCCGAAGCCGCACGCCAGTGGCTCGCCGTTCCGCGCATCCAGCGCATCCTGTCGTGGGTCACCGGCGCAATCCTGATGGCGTTCGCGTCCGCGTTGGTTCTGGAACACGCCCTGTGACGCATTTTCACACCCCCACAACGCGTGGCTTTGGGCTGTTCATGCGCATTCTGTGGGAGCGATGTCAACGGCGGAGCAAAAAGGGACCACTACGGCGGTGTAAAATGGGACCACTTGGCGGCTGCGGGCTTGTCCCCGCAGTCCATGGGAGGGTCCCGCGCGCGACGCGGCGTGCCCTCAACAGGCCGACGCGGCGGCGCGCGCGGGAGGGACCTGTGGGCCCACGGGGTCAAGCGTGGGCTGAGTGATTGGTTCAGTTCGCCGTCGGGGTTTGACGCCTGCGGCTCTGGTTGAGCCGGTAGCTGTCGCCGTTCATCTCGAGGATGTTGACGTGGTGGGTGAGGCGGTCGAGGAGTGCACCGGTGAGCCGTTCGGAGCCGAACACCTCGGTCCATTCGTCGAACGGCAGATTGGTGGTGACCAGAGTCGAGCCCCGCTCGTAGCGCTGGCTGAACACCTCGAACAGCAGCTCGGCACCGGTCTTGGACAGCGGCACGAAACGGAGTTCGTCGACGATCAGAAGCTTGTAGGTGGCGAGCTTCTTCTGGAACCTCAGCAGCTGCTTGTCATCGCGGGCCTCCATGAGCTCGTGTACCAGCGCGGCGGCGGTGATGAAGCCGACCGAGAGGCCCTTTTGGCAGGCCGCCAGGCCGAGACCGAGGGCGATGTGGGTCTTGCCGGTGCCACTGTTGCCGAGCGCGATGAGGTTCTCGCGGCGCTCGATGTACTCGCAGCGGGCCAGCTCCAGGACCAGCGCCTTGTTGAGCGAGGGGATGACCTTGAAGTCGAAGCTGTCGAGGCTCTTGACCACGGGGAAGCGCGCCGCCTTGATGCGCCGCTCGACCATGCGGCGTTCCCGATCTATCAGCTCGAGCTCGGCGAGCCGCAAGAGGTAACGGACGTGATCGACGCCCTCGGTGGCACACTGCCGGGCGATCTTGTCGTACTCCCTCAAGAATGTCGGCAGCTTCAGCGTCTTGAGGTGGTGAGCGAGCAGGACCTGCGGCGTGTTGGTCATGCGCCGAGCCCCGACAGCAGGCTCATGTACGACTTGGCAGACGTCATCGCGACCCGCGCGCGCGGCAGGTACGGTTAGACATCGAGATCCAGGCGAGGCGGTCGCCGCTCGATGCGACACAGCACCAGGTGCTTGACGGCATCGAAGCCGATCGCGCCGAGCCGGAGCGCGTCGCCGACGGCGCCCTCGACCTCCTCGAGCCGGAAGGTCTCCAGCAGACGGAGCACCTGGACGTACTCGCGCTTGCCTGCCTTGCCCATGCGAGCTTCGAGGAGGCGTCGCAGAGTGGTGAAGGCCTCGGGCAGGTCCCAGCCCGCCAACGGCGCGGCCTGGTCGAGGGCGCCGATTTTCTGCTCGATCAAGGGCAGGTAATGCAGTGGGTCGAAGATCAGGTCCTCGCTGTCGTAGGACCGGCGGTGCCGGGCGATCACCTCGGCCCCGCAGCTGATCACCACCTCATCGACGTAGCCCCGCACCAGCACCTCGCGGTGGCCATAGGCCACGGGTACGGAGTAGTCGTTGCCGCGGTAGCGCACCAGCGACAGCGAGCGCACGCGTCCGGGGCGCTTGTCGCAGGCGTCGTAGGGAGCCGGGGGTAGCGCTAGCAGAGCTTCGCGATCCCGTGCGAGGCGCTCGCCGATCGTCTCCCCGTGGCCCCGCAGCCGTGCGGCCTGGCGCCGGCGGCACTGTCCCGCGAGATCATCGTTCAGCGCCTCGGTGCTCTCAACCCGCAGAACCGGCACGAGGAAGTTCCGCCGGATGAAGCCGACCAACCCCTCGACCTTGCCCTTGTCGTTGCCCTTGCCCGGCCGGCCGAACCTGTCCTCGAACAGATAGTGAGATTGCAGCTCCGTGAAGACGCGCGTTCGCTGCCGCTTTCCATCGCCCAGGATGCGGGCAACCGCCAGCTTGGTGTTGTCGTACAGGATGGAGCGGGGGACGCCGCCGAAGAAGGCAAACGCCGCGTTGTGGCCATCGCAGAATGCTTCGGTCGTCTCCGCCGGATAGGCCGCAACAAAGCAACCATCACTGTGGGGAAGGTCGAAGGCAAGGAAGTGGAGCTTCCGTAACGCGCCGCCGATCACCGCCATCGCTTCGCCGAAGTCCGCCTGGGCGTGACCGGGGGAATGGGAGAGTGGCACGAACACCTCACGCGACCGAAGCCCCTGCTCACGAACGTAGTCCTTGACGATGCAGACCGTGTGAAAACTCTGAGTGGCGGGGGATTCCGTCCGACTCATGACGATGTTAGGGTCCGCCATGAGACACATTCCTGGCATTGACCGCTCTCAGGTTCTGCTTCTGCCGGAAGCAGTGGACGATTACGTGGGCCGGGATAACCCGGTCCGTTTCATCGATGCCTTCGTGGATGGTTTGGACCTGGCGGCCGCTGGTTTCGAGCGCGCCGCGCCGAAGGCGACAGGTCGTCCCGGCTACGATCCGGCGGTCCTGCTGAAGCTCTACATATACGGCTATCTCAATCGGGTACGTTCGAGCCGCCGGCTGGAGGCTGAGTGCAAGCGTAATCTCGAAGTGATCTGGCTGTTGCGGCGTTTGTCGCCGGACTTCAAGACGATCGCCGATTTCCGGCGGATCAATCGGGCGGCCTTCCGACAGGTGTTTCGGGAGTTCGTGAGGCTATGCCGCGAACTGGAGCTGTTCGGACGCGAGCTGGTGGCGGTTGACGGTACACGGATCAAGGCAGTGAACAGCCGGAAGCGAAACTTCACCAAAGCGAAGCTGGCGAAGGCGTTGGCCGAGAGCGACGAGAGGTTGTCGCGTTATCTCGACCGGCTCGACGAGGCTGACGGGCAAGACGAGGGCGGCACCGGCGGCGGCGAGGTGGAGCATATCCAGGAGAAGATCGCTGCGATCCAAGGGCGGCGTGAGCGGTTTGAGGAACAACGAGACGCACTGGCTGCGAGTGGCGAGGGCCAGCTCTCTTTGACGGATCCGGACAGCCGGGCGATGCACGCCGAGACCCGGGTCGGTATCGGCTACAACATCCAGATTGCGGTGGACGCCAAGCACAAACTGATCGCCGAGCAGCAGGTCCATAACAAGGTCAGCGATCTCGGTTTATTGGCCGAGACGGCGGTGGCGACCCGGCGGAACCTGGCCGTCGATCGGATCGACGCGGTCGCCGACGCGGGCTACTTCAAGATCGAGGATATCGAGGCCTGCGAGAATGCCGGCGTCATGCCGCATGTGCCCAAGCCCCAGCGCGGATCCACGGTGAGCCAGGGGCTCTTTCCCAAGGAACGCTTCCGCTATGACGGCGGCGAGGACATTTACATCTGCCCCAACGGCCAACGCCTGGCGCTACACAGCAAGCGCAAGCGCCGCGATCTCTTCTTCGCCAGTTACGCCAATCGCGCCGCGTGCAAGGAGTGCCAACTCAAGTCGAAGTGTACGAAAAGCGCCTTCCGTCGGGTCCTGCGCTATGTCGACGAAGCGATCCTGGAGCGCATGGCAGAACGATTGGCGGCCCGCCCGGGGCTGCTACATGCACGCCGTGAAAGCGTCGAGCATCCCTTCGGCTCAATCAAACAATGGATGGGCCAGGGTGCCTTCCTGACCCGGCGGCTGGAAAACGTGCGCGGCGAGTTCAGCATCACGGCGCTGGCTTACAACATCCGCCGCGCGATCTCGCTGGTAGGTGTTCCCGCCTTGATCGCCGCCACGAGGGCGTGAGACAGGAGTCTGCCCAAATCGAGCGCCCCACATCGATCCACAGAGGCCTGGAGCCCCTTCCGCGGGGCTACCGGCGCCAAACCGCCAGATTACGTGGGATCGCCCCAAATCATGGTGAGCTAAACCTCCATCCCCGCCACCGCCCGAGTTTTCACACGGTCTGGATGGTGTAGCCGCCAGTGAACCCGTACTCCTCGCGCAGCCGGTCAAAGATCCGCTTCGCCGTGTGCCGTTGCTTGTGGTGGCTGGTCCGATCGTCTTCCAGAATCCGATCGATGATGCCCGTGAACGGACCCAGCTTCGGCCGCCGTGGCGGCTTGTCGCGGCGATACCCCGGCGGCACCGAGAACGACAGCATCTCATACCAACGGCACTAATTATTGACCTGAAATCGCCCAATCTCTCATTCCGATGGACATGATCGTCTCGGGCTGGTCGATTAGTTTGTTCCAGGCTTGGCAACCGGCCTCGATGATGGCGTCGTAATCTTCGAAGACGCGGTTAGAGAGCCAATTCTGGCGGAGGTATTGCCAGATGTTCTCGACCGGGTTCAGCTCGGGCGAGCGCGATGGCAGCAGGATGATGGTGAGGTTCTTGGGGACCTTGAGCTGGTCGGTGCTGTGCCACCCGGCGCGGTCCATCAGGACGACGCCATGGGCCTTGGCGGCGACGTTGCAGCTGATCTCGTCGAGATGCATCTGCATGGCGGCTGTGTTGGCGAAGGGGAGCATGAGAGCGGCACCCTTGGCTCCCATGGGACAGATTGCGCCAAAGAGGTAGGCGTTCGTGTAGCGCTGATCGGCGGGCAGGCGTGGCCTTGTTCCCTTCTTCGCCCAAATGCGCACACGCCCGTTCTTCTGTCCCAGCCTGGCCTCGTCTTGGAACCAGATCTCGACCCGCTTGGTCTTGGGCAGACCGGCTAGGTGGGCAGCGAGCGTGCGGGGGAAGTTTTTTTGAACGCCTCGATCACCCGCTGGTCCTGCTTGGGGTGCTGCGGCCGGGCGCTGATGTGGGAGAAGGACAGCGCGACGAGAAGGTCGGAGATCGCCCGCTCGCTATAGATCACGCCAAAGCGTTCTTCGATCACCCGTTTCAGGTCAACCCGCCGCCAGCGAACCACACCGTCAATCTTTGGATCGGGGCCCGTTTCGACGATCACCGACAGTTCGCCCATCTGCTCGTCGGTCAAGAGCCGGGGGCGGCCCGCACCGGGACGGTTCTTCAAGCCGTCTGCCCCTTCATCGTTGAAGCGGTGCGCCCAGTCTCTCAGCGTCTGGCGATCCATGCCGCCGACCTTAGCGGCTTCCGCTCGGCTCATGCCGTCGTAAACCGCCGCCAAGGCCAAAAGCCGGCGAACTTGGCGGGGATCGCGACTGTGCTTGGCCAAACACCGGAGCTCAATGCTGTCGTAGTCGTCCCGAAGAGCAATGCATACTGACATGGCGAATCTCCTTCGCCAGCCTTGAATCACATCCAGCCCAAAAAGGGAATCCCTTGCGAGTCAGAATTTTGCGCCGTTGGTATTACGGACCGTCTTGCGGTCCAAACCAAACACCCGCGAGGCCTCGCGGGTGCTCATCCCCTCGACACGGCACGCCCGCCGAACCCGTGCGTACAAGTCCACTCGATACATCTCCCCGCCTTCCAGTCAGAGCTACTCTGACCGAAGGCTATAGACGGTCCCATTTTGGCCCGCCGCAGCCGGATCGACCGGCCGCTTCAGTGGGGGATTATTGCTCCGCCGTTCTCACGTATCCGTATCCCCGCGTATAGCAGCCCGTTGACGAAGTCTTCCCTGGACGAAGTCGGCATGGTCTGATTCTCTGGTGTCCTGGCCTGAAGGGGGGTTCGCTGATGGCGATGGGACAGCAGAAGGATCGTCAGGGGGACTTGATGGTGAGCTGGTCGGAGATGCCGCGCTCGCCAGGTCATGTATTTTACGACCGCCTGCAGTTGGTACTGATCGAGGGCGGCTTCGACGGCTTCGCCGAGGCGGTCTGCCAGCCCTATTACGCGGCCAGGATGGGGGCGCCTTCGGCGCCACCCGGGCGCTACTTCCGTATGCACCTGGTGGGCTACTTCGAGGGTATCGACTCTGAGCGTGGGCTGGAGTGGCGCTGCTCGGATTCCCTGTCGCTACGGGAGTTCCTGCTGTTGGAGATGCGGGAACGGGTGCCGGACCATTCCTGGCTGTCACGGACCCGCGCGCGCCTGCCCCATGAAGTCCACACGGCGGTGTTTGACTGGGTCCTGGCGCTGATCGCCGAGGCGGGTCTGGTGAAGGGCGAGCGCATCGGGGTGGATGCCTCGACCATGGAGGCCAACGCGGCGCTGCGCAACATCGTGCGGAGGGACACGGGCGAGGGTTACCGGGGGATGCTGGAGCGCTTGGCCCAGGAGAGCGGTATCGAGACACCCACGGCTGAGGACCTGGCGCGTCTGGACCGCAAGCGCAAGGGCAAGAAGCTCTCGAACCAGGACTGGGTTTCCAGGAGCGACCCCGAGGCCAAGATCGCCAAGATGAAGGACGGCACCACGCACCTGGCCTACAAGCCCGAGCACGCGGTGGATCTGGACACCGGCGCGGTGGTGGCGGCGGAGCTGCACCCGGCCGACGAGGGCGATACGACAACGCTTCCCAAGACCCTGGCGGCGGCCGAGGCAAACCTCGAGGCGGTGGATGTGGCGCCGACGGCCGAAGATCCGGCCGAATGTGTGACCGATAAGGGCTACCACTCACGGTTGGTCTTGAAGGCGCTCGACGACGGCCCCTGGAAGAGCCGGATCTCCGAGCCCAAGCAGAAGGGTTTTGCGCGCTGGCACGGAGATGATGCGGCTCGCCGGGCGGTCACCAACAACCGGACCCGGCTGTTATCGGGGGTGGCCAGGGAAGCCTTCAAGCTGCGCGCCGAGATCGTCGAGCGCTCCTTTGCCCACAACCTCGATCGCGGCGGTATGCGCCGGACCTGGCTTCGGGGCCGCGAGAACGTGCACAAGCGATACCTGCTTCACGTCGCCGGCCACAACCTATCGTTGCTGATGCGCCAACTCATCGGCGCCGGCACCCCGAAGGAGGCCGTGGCGGGCGGAATTGGCGCCTTGTTCGTGCTTGTTACGCCCGCTGGAGCCGTCCTGGTCGTTCAGATCGTCCTCATCGTCTCGGAGGATGGCGAAACCGCCTTCGCCGCGATATGCTTCGCCGTGGCGTGAAACCCGGTCAATGACGCCTTTTTCAACGGGCTGATAGGGTGAGCGAGGCCGCACGCTTCTTCCATGTGTCGCCCCAGACCGTCGCCTATTGGCAGAAGCTCCGGCGTGGCGGTTCTCCGGTATTGGCCCCGCGTTCGAAGGGTGCGGCCTTATCCTATCTTCAATTGATCGAGGTCGGAGTGGTCGCCGCCATGCGGCGGTCTGGTGTTAAGCTGCGAACAATCGAGGCGACGCGGCAATATCTCTCGGAGCAAATGGGGGCTGAGTTTCCCTTTGCGGTATACAGATTCAAGACGGACGGCAAAGAACTGCTTATGAGCATGAAGCAGATCGACGCTCACGCTCCGGCCGACGTGCTTCTCAATCCGGGTGCCGGGGGGCAGCTTGCTTGGAACCGAATTCTTGAGTCCCTATTAGCAGAGTTCGCGTATGACCCCGCTGGCGACATCGTGCGCTTGTGGAAGGTTGCAGGCGAAGACCAGCCAATACGAATCGATCCAGCCGTCGCCTTCGGCGCACCCCATGTCAGCGGGATCGCGACGTGGGTGGTCAAAGACCGATGGGAGGGCGGAGAGAATATCGCCGAGATCGCCGAGGATTTCGTTCTTGATCGGTGCCATGTGGTTGCGGCGTTGAAGTTTGAGGCGGTTGACGTGGATATCGACCGTCGACCTTTGTGGCCACACTGACGCTCTTCTTCGACCGATGCGTTGGATCGCGAATGCCGAAGGCGCTGCGCGCCGTGCAGCCGCCTGTTGCCATTAAGGATCTCCAGCAAGTAGGCTTCGATGACACCACGCCAGACGATGAATGGCTGGCGAAAGTCGGAGCGAAGGGCTGGGTGGTCATCACCCAGGACCGGAAGTTCCACAAGAAGGAACTGGAAATCGCCGCGATCAAGGCCCACTCGGCGCGATGCTTCTACCTTCATGGCGGCAGCGATCCGGTATGGTCGACCTTCTGCAGCCTTGTCACCGCCTTTCCTCGTATCGTCAAGATCGCAAGCGAAGTGCCAGCGCCGTTTATTTATCAGGTCAAGGGGAGGCGAGTATGGCCCGTGAAGATTTGAACGACCCCAAGACCAAGCCCCAGCGTGACCGCTTCGTCGAGAAGGCCCGCGAGTTGGACTGCGATGAGGACGAAGACCATTTCACCGACATTCCCGCGGTCCTCGTCGAGCTCGGCTATCTGTCGAACCGCCGTGACGAGAAGCGTCTGTCGTCAAAATCGGGCCGGGCGCCATTGGTCGAGGCGCTCACCCTCGCGACCGAGGGGTTTTTCAAGGGGGTCGGGGCGCCCTGAGTGATCGGCCCTTTTCAAAGCTGTCCACTTCGGGCTCTTTCTCGGCATTCGTGCGCCGGCGCAACCTTACCGCGCCGAGGTCTGCCAGTTCTCGGGCTGGTAGTAGGGGACATAAATAGGTTCGAGCGGCGGGTTGCCGGCGATCAGGTCAGCCGCTTTCTCGGCGATCATGATGACCGGCGCGTTGATGTTGCCGCTAATCACGTCCGGCATGACGGACGCATCGACAACGCACAATCCCTCGATACCGCGCACGCGTAATTCCTCATCCACCACGGCGTCATCATCGATCCCCATCCTGCAGGTGCAGGACGGATGGTGGGTGGGAATGCCGCGTGCCCGCAAGTCCGCATCGAGGTCTTCGTCCGACTGGATGCCCTCACCCGGCGACAGCTCGCGGCCGCGATAGGCATCGAACGCCTTCTGGGCGAAGATCTCCCGCATCAGCCGCAGGCCGTCGCGCATCTCCCGCCGGTCGTTCTCGGTTTGCATATAGTTGAACAGAATCGCCGGTGCCTCGTGCGGGTCGTTCGACTTGAGCTTGACGTGGCCGCGGCTGGTCGGGCGCAAGGGCATGATATGGCCCTGGAAGCCGTGGCCGGGAGTCGGGTACGAGCCGTCGAAGTTGACGGCGAGTGGGATGAAACAGAGTTGCACGTCGGGTTGCTCCAGGCCCGGCCGGCTCCTGATGTAGCCGCCGACATGGAAGTGGTTGGTGGCGGCGCCGCCCTTCTTGAACAAGAACCAACTGAGGCCGGCCTTGAGTTTGGCAAACGGGGCAAGCTCGGGGCGCATCGAGACGGGCTGGGTGCATTCCTGCTGCACGGTGAGGTTGACATGATCCTGCAAGTTCGCGCCGATGCTCGGTTGATCGAGGACCACAGGGATATCCAGCGCCCTGAGATCGTCCGCCTTGCCGAGGCCGGACAGCATCAGCACCTGCGGCGAATTGAGCGCGCCGCCGGAGAGAATCACCTCGCGCTCGGCCTGCACCGCCGTAAGCCCGCCCTCGCGTGCGTATTCGACTCCTATGGCGCGGGTCCCCTCGAAGAGGATCCGCGTGGTCAGGCATCCGGTTCGGACGGTGAGGTTGGGCCGGCCCATGACGGGACGCAGAAAAGCGGTTGCCGTGCTCCAGCGCTGGCCCTTGTGGATGGTCTGGTCCATGGGACCGAAGCCTTCCTGCTGGAAGCCGTTGGTGTCCCCGGAGATCGGGTAGCCCGCCTGCTGGCACCCTTCTAAAAAAACCTCCCACAGCCGATTGTCCTCATAGGTCGGCGCGGTGACGTGCAGTGGCCCGTCGCCGCCCCGGTAATCGTCGGCACCGCGGTCATAGGTTTCCGATTTCTTGAAATACGGCAGGCAGTGGGCGAACGACCAGCTCGGAAGCGAATTGGCCGCCCAACGGTCGTAATCGAGCGCATGGCCGCGGACGTAGGCCATGAAGTTGATCGAGGACGAGCCACCGAGCGTGCGGCCCCGGGCGCAAGGGAGGCGGCGGTCGTCCATATGGGGATCGGGCTCGGTGACGTACATCCAGTTGACGCGAGCATCGCCCAGGTTGTGGGCAAGCGCCGCCGGCATGTGGATATTGATGCTCTCATCCACCGGGCCCGCCTCGAGGAGCAAGACCCTGACCTCGGGTTGGGTCGACAGGCGGTTGGCGAGAACGCAGCCCGCCGAGCCCGCGCCGATAATGATGTAATCGAATGATTCCTTGCCGTTCATCCCTGCGTCCCATTGTTATCGTTGAATTCTCAGAGCGCCGTCGCATCGCGCCCGAAACGGGGCCCGCCGAGCCACTGTTATTATCTGGGATTCCCCATGTTGGAACCGATCCACGCGGGAAAGCGTGCCAAAATCGTTCCGGGTTGGCAAGCCGCTTGCTGCTGACGGTCGGCGTTGGCCACGTGCGCGATAGAGGGGGCTGGGGGCCCTGGCGGCGTCCGATATTGGGTTCGACACGACATTCGAGACGCACCGGTCCCGTGATCGGCCAGCGGTGATCGGTCTGCCGACGGTCATGCCGGACTTGGATTCGGTCTGAGCCGGTCGATGCGGCGCAGGATATCGGCGAACAGGTCACGGGGGATGGCGACCTCGGCCATCTGGAACGTGACGTAGCGCCCGTGGCGGACGATCTTCGCGCCGATCTTGATGAGCTTCTCCCGTAGGCTGGTCAGTGACCACTGTTCCACGGCATCGGGCAACGCCAGGGTGCGCATGAAATTACCGAGGTTGTAGGCCAGCGCGTGAAGCTGCAGCCGGACGGCGTTGTGGTCGAACCTGCGGCACGACAGCCGGGTCCACTTGATGGCGTTCTTGCCTTCCTTGATGTGCTGTTCCGCCGTGCCGCGCTGATTGTAAAAGGCGACGACGCGCTCAGCACGGCGCGAGAGGTTGGTCACGATAAAGCCGACGCACGGGTACAGCTCACCTGGATGCCACTCGACCTTGGCGACGACCCGACGGGGCTTCGTCCAAGTGGCAGCCCGATAGCTGAAGCTGGCGTAATACCGGCGCACGTCCTTGGGCGGTCTGCCGACGGGGCGCTTGAGCAGATGGCCGATGCTGTCCTGGAGCACTCTGTTAGCGGGCAGGCGGATCGCGTACCTGAAGCCTTCGGCTTCGAGGAACTCGTAAATCCCGGGCAATGCAAACGCAGCATCTCCTCGGAAGTAGCGCCGAAGCAGCCTGTCTCGATAACGAGCGACAACCGGCTCGAGCACGTCGCGCCATTCGTGGGCGCTGTGCACGTTGCCGGGGCGAAGCGCGCAGCGCTCCAGATCGCCGAACTGGTTGAACACGAACAGCGGATGATAGCAGGTGCAGCCGAAATGGCCGTTGTAGGCCGTGCCTTCCTGCTCGCCATGGGTCGGGCTAACGGAGCTGTCCATGTCGAGCACGATGATCTTCAGCCGGTTCCGTGCATGCACTCGGTCGATCCAGACTCCCGGAAGAGCGGTGAGCGCGGCGAGGTTGTCGTCGATTGTCAGCAACTCAGTCTCGAACCGGCCCATCTGGCTGGTCGATGCGCCGCCGCGCTCGACAGCCTTGCCGCCGACGACCCACCGCATCGCGGGATCGCGCCCGAGCCGGTCGGCGTCGTTCACATCCTCGTATCCGGCGAGCCGTCCAAAGACGGATTGGCGAAGCAGACCGACGACACCGTGCCAACCGTTCTTGCCGGTCCTGCTGTCAGCTAGGACATCACTCGCCAGTACGGTCAGGCCCAGGGCATCGTCGAGTTCGCGGTAGGCGAGCAGGCCGGCGTCGGATGTGACCCGCGAACCGTGGAACTCCAGCCTCAGCCTTCGGTCGAAACAGGGCCGAAGTGGGCTGCGATCCGATTCACCCTCCGGGTTCCGCATCCGAGCCACCTCCACCTGATATAAGCCGCTGATTCTTATACCAGAATCAGACCAAGACCGCATCACATGGATCAGTCACGTGGGAAATGCGGGTTTCAATGAGACGCTGAGGCGGATTGCTCGCCCGGGACAGAAGAAGCCAGCAGACGACGATTGAGCGGCGCTCCCCATGAGTTCTGTTCGCTCGATCGTTCTGATAGCATGCCTCTTGGGGTTGGTGGTCACACCGACCAAGGCGGAGGAAGTACTCTGTGGAGATGAGTGGGTGCGGTTCCGCCCGTTGAGCGCCGAGCCATTTGGCCAGGAGCCTGCTTACAACACCTACATGGTTCGCAAGGACCACATATTGCGGGGGTCGAGAGCGGCTGAAGGCCCTCTGTCGCTTTTCGGCTATGTCATGATCAAGCCAATGGAAGGCGACGTTCGCAAGAACGGCGAATACCGCGTCAGCAAGGAGACCTATCTGGCGATCCAAGCGTGCCTGCTCGGGCAGAGGCCGACCGAATAGATGCGCTCACTCACAGGATTCGTTCTATTGCCGATCTTGGCTTTAATGGCCGGGCCAGCAGCAGCGGAAAGCAGTGTTACGCGCTTCGTGTGCGTGTTCGATCGCCATGTAACTCCTGATTTGGGCATCGTGGTATCAAGCGAGAACCCCTTGAAGCTTGAGCTTGTGGTGGATGCGACTGGTCATGCTTTCGCGGTGGGGCGGAATGTGTACCCCGTGCGAGTTCACACGGGAGACAAAGGCGTCACTTTTCTCGAGGAGCTGGTAACAGGAGCGGTCCAGTCCACAACTGTCCAGCCAGACGGCCGAGCCGTGCATAGTCGTCACACCATAATCCTTGGCGAACTCGTACCCAGCCAGTACTACGGTACGTGCGAGTGAGCTGATCGTGGTTTGTCAAGTATAATAGCGCCTTTATTTGGGCGCGGTATGAGTCGGCATCACCTAGAATTGGATGCTGGCCGGTGGCGTATCGTCCGGCGCAAGGTGCTTGACCGTGACGGATTCCGGTGCGTGCGTTGCGGCCGGGCTGGTCGGTTGGAATGCGATCACGTTGCGCCCCTCAAGCGTGGCGGCGATCCTGGCGGTTGCGGCGGGGGTGCGGGCTCCGGTCGCACCTAAGCCGAGTTTCCGATATCACGGGATGGCAGGGTGAGTCAGTTCCCGATATTTGTCGGTGCACGTGAAGTTATCTTTCAGGTGCGTCATCTCCAATTTCCGTGTTTTGTGATTCTGACATTGCAGAGAATCTATTCATGAGAGCAGCCAAAATCGACACCATTTCTGATGGGTTAACCTCAAAACGCCTTTTTTTATATTGTGAAAGAGTTGAACAAGCTCATGGTGTAAAGGGTCCATCACCTTTTCTTGGAGTCCTGTCAATTCATTTGACAAACTATCTAACACTCTAATGTGATGTTCAAACTGATCTGCAGTCCATCTAGTTGTTTGTAAAGTAGAGCCCTCGGCGAGGGTTAACTTTCCTTTTGCCGCTGATCGTATAAAATTTACCGTCTTTCCATCTTCTGACACATAGAACATGTAGTGAGCTATGATATTCCTATGCTGGGTTTGATGCATAAACAATCTGATTTGTTTCGTGTAATGTTTTTTTTCTTCTTGATTCATGTCAGACAAAGATATCATCGTCTTGGTAAGTTCGAGTTTATTTGATATCGGTATGGTAGTATAGAGGAGATGAGAATGCATAGGTGTTAGATTTAGTGCAGAGGCAATAACTTGATCGGCTGAATATTCAGCAATAGCCCACTTACTCATGTATTCTCCAACTAAATTAAATGAACGTTCTTGTGTGATTTTATCCATGACTCAATCCGCGAACAGAATTTTTGAATTGGCTTATGAGCAAACACCACACTGTCTTATGTTACAAGCGTTGGCAACAGGTGCGCCGCGCCGTCTTTGAGCGCGACGGCTGGCGCTGCGCAATGTGCAGAAAGGCCGGTCGGTTGGAATGCGATCACGTTGTGCCGTTGAAGCGTGGCTGCGATTTTGGCCGTTAGCGCCGGGATCCGGCAACCAACCAAGCCAAAACGGCGTTGGCGTTACCTCGGGAGGGCAGGATGAGGCGAAAATGGAACTCATAATCCCGGCCGTGATCGTCTTTGTCGGCAACGTGTTCTCCGGTTCGCCTGGATCGCGGCGATGGGAATTTTTCTCGGCGCTCTTTGGCTGGACCGGGGGAGCGGCGTTGCTGCTGTGGATAGTGTGTTCGGCCATTGGCTGGGAATTCCTGGGCCGACATATCCTGTTCCCAATCGGGGCATTTTGCCTACTGTATGTGGTCAGCAGGGACTATGAGAAGATTTTGAAGCCCATCGTGGATCGGTGGTTAAAACGCCGAGCCAAAGGCGAGTAGACCGTCGTGAGCCGCAACCACGTTCGGTTGAACGCTCGTCGTTGGGCCGCTACACGCCGGGCCGTTTTCGAGCGGGACGGCTACCGCTGCACCTCATGCGGCAAGGCCGGGCGTTTAGAGTGCGATCACGTCACACCATTAGAGCGTGAGCCCGGACAAGATGTTTATGATCCGAACAGCCTCCAGACGCTTTGCCGGGCTGTCGATAACAAACTGAATTGACCGGTTTATGTACCATATGATTTGACCGCTTCTGTTGGAGCTATTGTCAAAAGTTGGTGACGCAGGTTTCAGGCGGCGCGTTCGGTTAGCTTTTCTCCGTCCTTGAATTTGACGCCTTGAATGATGTCGGCGATCTGGTTCGAGCCGTCCAGGCGACGCCACTTCTTGCTGGCCGACTGGCACAGCTTGAAGACCATGGTGAGCGCCGTCATGCGGCTGAGGCAGCCCTTGGTCTTGGTGGTCCTGAGCCGCACGGTCGCAAAGGTGCTTTCGATGGGATTGGTGGTGCGAATGTGCTTCCAGTGCTCGGCCGGGAAGTCGTAGAAGGCGAGCAACACGTCGCGGTCCTTGGCCAGGCAGGCCACCGCTTTGTCGTACTTGGGGCCATAGGCCTCGAGGAAGAAGTCGAAGGCCTTCTCGGCCACCGCGCGGGTCTCGGCCATCCAGATGTCCTGTAGGTGCTGCTTGGCGCGTGGCTGGACGGACTTCGGGAGCTTGTTGAGCACGTTGGCGGTCTTGTGCACCCAACAGCGCTGCTCGCGCGTCGTCCCGTAGACCTCGCGCAAGGCTTTCCAGAAACCGAGCGCCCCGTCGCCGGTGGCCAGCTCGGGCGCAATCGCCAGGCCGCGGCGCTTGAGATCGAGCAGCACTTCGCGCCAGGACTGGGCGCTCTCCCGGTAGCCGTCGGCGATCGCCAGCAGCACCTTGCGGCCCAGCTCGTCGGCACCGATGATCACGCACATGCATTGCTTGTCATGGTCGAGCCGTGGTGAGAAGTAGACGCCCTCGGCCCAGAAGTAGACATAACGCTTGGCCGAGAGATCGCGCCGTTGCCAAGGTGCTGTCAACTTAACGAAGGCAGGTCGCAGTTGAACGTCTGAACTGAGCGGCTCAAGCAGCAGCGGTCACGGTCCGCCACGTGTTCATCGCGTCACCGCGGAATTGGCGCATTGTCTTGCGAGTGATCAGATGACGTTGGACATTGAAGGTGTTGTAGATGGCGGCGTGGGTGGAGAGAAACCTTTGCGCCGATCCTGATGACTTGAAGCCCTGCATCCTGCGTTCTCGTTGTCGAACCGGCAGGTGCGAATTCTCCGCCCGATTGTTGCTCCGTCCGCCGGTAACGTGTTTCCCCGTCATGTTGAGATCACGCAATGCTGCCCCGTAAGATGGCAGTTTATCGGTCACCACCTTATTCGGCGCATACCCCTGCTTCTTGAGCAGTTTGCGCATCAGCTTGAGTGCTGCTTTCTTGTTCCTCCGGGACTGAACCAGGATATCCAGCACCTCACCCTCGCTGTCCACCGCCCGCCATAGATACATCCGTTTTCCGTTGATGGAGGAAAACACCTCATCAAGGTGCCACCGGTCGTCTGGTCGAGGGCGTGATTGTCTCAGTTTTCGGGCATAGGCCTGCCCAAACTTTAAAGACCAGCGCCGTATCGTCTCGTAAGAAACATCGACACCACGTTCAGCGAGCAGATCCTCCACATCGCGGTAACTGAGCGGAAACCGGAAACACAGCCAGACGGCGCGCTGGATTATCTCTGCAGGAAACCGATGTCGGCGGTAGCTGATCTTGTTCATAACAGGAAGCTACTCGCCACCCGCAGCTGACACCAGCCAGTTACCGTGACAGCACCCTTCCCGATGCCAAGACCGGCGGACGGGTGGTGCCACTGGGTCCCGAAGCGCGCGCGGTGTTGTCAGCCATTCCCCGTGACGAGGACAACCCCTGGGTCATCGCGGGCCGCCTCCCCGGCTCTCACCTCACCGATCTGCAACGCCCGTGGCGGCGCATCCGCGAGCAGGCGGGCCTTGAGGGCGTGCGGATCCACGATTTGCGCCACAGCTTTGCCTCGCGAGCGCTGGCTCTCGGCGAAAGCCTGACTATGATTGGGAAACTGCTCGGGCACACGCAGGTGCAAACGACGGCCCGCTATGCCCACCTCGCCAGGGACTCCATCCAGACCGCCGCCGCCCGCATCACTGAAAGCATCGGAGGGAACCTCTTGGGCGACAACAACCCGGGCTAGATGGGTGTCCACAGGCCGCAATGAACGAATCTTGATACAATGCAATATTTATGGGAATATGCCCATATGAAGACGACCATTGATCTCCCCGATGCCACGTTCAGGCAAGCCAAGACCGTTGCCGCTGCCCGCGGCATGACCTTGAAACGGTTCTTGACCGAAGCACTCGAGGAACGGCTACGGCGCTGCGCCGTAGAGACCGGCAACGGCGGCGTTGAGCCTCCCTGGATGGCCGGGTTCGGCGCGCTATCCGACATTGCCGAGGAGAACCGCCATGTCCTCGATTTGATCGAAGAGGAGTTCGAGAGGCTCTCCCCCGAAGATGTCCCGTGATCTTGGACACCAACGCCTTGTCCGCGTGGGCGGAGGGGACTGTTGGGGTTGAAGCGCCGCTCCGCTCGGCCGACCGGCTGGTGGTTCCCAGTGTAGTTCTCGGTGAGTACTATTTCGGAATCCGGCAATCGCGCCATCGCCGCCGCTACGAGGAGTGGCTCGCCCGTTATCTGCCGCAGACGGATATCGCGACGATCACTTCGGCGACGGCCAATACATATGCAGATATTCGCCTGGAATTGAAGCGTCTGGGAACTCCCATACCGCCGAATGACGTCTGGGTCGCCGCACTGGCCGGCAGCACGATCTAGCGGTACTGACCAACGACAGCCATTTCGACCTCGTCGATCAAATCAAGCGCATTTCTTTTTGATGGGCCACGCCGAAAATCACATCCGAACTAAATCAAGATCCGGGAAGCAGATCAGTGTCGTCTGAACCGCTGGTGCGAGTTTTCGGCCCGATTATTGAGCCAACTGTACCTCCTGAAAGGCACTGCCAAGTTAACTTATTGTAGGCTGTTTTCGGCATTTTTCCATGAGGCTAAGCCACTGAAATTGCGTAAAGCAGCCATCGACAATTTAACGAGATTTCGGAGTGAATCCGGTTAACTTGACAAAGCCGTATCCATATATGCCGGGCGACAGCAATACGGAGACGTATCATGAATTGGACCATGCTGGCGGTTGCCGCTGCACTTTCGATCTTCACTCACACCGCAAGTGCACAGCAACTCGAAAAGGCGATCTTCGCTGGCGGCTGCTTCTGGTGCGTCGAGTCGGATTTCGACAAGGTGCCGGGCGTAGTCGCGACGATCTCCGGCTATACCGGTGGCAAGACGGAAAACCCGACCTACAAGCAAGTCTCGGCCGGCGGCACAGGCCACTACGAGGCGGTCGAGATCACTTACGATCCGGCAAAGGTCAGCTACAAGGCGCTGCTCACCGCTTTCTGGCACTCGGTCGACCCGACCGATGGCGGTGGCCAGTTTTGCGACCGTGGCGAGTCCTACCGAACCGCCGTCTTCGTCGCGAACGAGAAGCAGCGCGGCAGTGCCGAGGCCTCAAGGAACGCGGTGCAAAAGAAACTCAAAAAACCGATTGTCTCCCCGATCCTCGCCGCCACGCCATTTTACGCCGCCGAAGATTATCACCAGAACTATTATGAAAAGAACCCGATCCGCTACCGCTACTATCGCTGGGGTTGCGGTCGCAACAAGAAGGTCGAGGACGTCTGGGGCGAGCATGCCTACGAGGGCATCCCCGGCCATGGCTGAGGCCGCACAGCCTCGGTCCGCGACGGCCGGAATATGGCTACACCGGTTTAGCAGCCCGTTGATTAAGTCGGCGCCGTCTGATTCTCTGGTTCCCTGATTTGCAGGGGGATTTGCCGATGGCGATGGGACGGCAGAAGGATGGTCAGGGGGACCTGATGGTGAGCTGGTCGGAGATGCCGCGCTCTCCGGGTCATGTGTTTTATGACCGCTTGCAGTCGGTGCTGATCGAGGGCGGCTTCGACGCCTTTGCCGAGGCGAGCTGCCGGCCTTATTACGCGGCCCGGATGGGCGCGCCCTCGGTGCCGCCCGGGCGCTATTTCCGGATGCACCTGGTGGGCTACTTTGAGGGCATCGACAGCGAGCGCGGTCTGGAGTGGCGCTGCTCGGACTCGCTTTCGCTGCGGGCGTTCCTGCGACTGGGGAGCCGTGATCGGGTACCGGACCATTCCTGGCTGTCACGGAGCCGCACGCGCCTGCCCCATGAAGTCCACGCGGCGGTCTTCGACTGGGTTCTGGTGCTGATCGCCGAGGCGGGGCTGATCAAGGGCGAGCGCATCGGCGTCGATGCCTCGACCATGGAGGCCAACGCGGCGCTGCGGAACATCGTGCGGCGCGACAACGGCGAAGGCTACCGGGAGATGCTGGAGCGCCTGGCCCGGGAAAGCGGGGTCGAGACACCCACGGCCGAGGACCTGGCGCCTCTGGACCGGAAGCGCAAGGGCAAGAAGCTTTCCAACACGGATTGGGTTTCGAAGAGCGACCCCGAGGCCAAGATCACCAAGATGAAGGACGGCACGACGCATCTGGCCTACAAGCCCGAGCACGCGGTGGATCTGGACACCGGCGCGGTGGTGGCGGCCGAGCTGCACCCGGCCGATGAGGGCGACACCACGACGCTTTCCAAGACCCTGGCGAAGGCCGAGGCAAACCTCGAGGCGGTGGATGCGGCACCGACATCGGAGGACCCGGCCGAATGCGTCGCCGACAAAGGTTATCACTCACGGGCGGTCTTGAGGGCTCTGAACGACAGTCCCTGGAAGACCCGGATCGCGGCGCCCAAGCAGACCGGCTTTTCGCGCTGGCACGGTGATGAGGCGGCGCGGCGCGCGGTCACCAATAACCGTGCGCGGCTCAAGTCCGGGGTCGCCCGCGAGGCCTTCAAGCTGCGCGCCGAGATCGTCGAGCGCTGCTTTGCCCACAACCTCGATCGTGGCGGCATGCGACGAACCTGGCTGCGCGGGCGAGAGAATGTGCACAAGCGATACCTGCTCCACGTCGCCGGCCACAATCTATCGTTACTGATGCGCCAGCTCATCGGCGCCGGCACCCCGCGGGAGGCCGTGGCGGGCGGATATGGCGGTATTTTCGTTCTGCTCACGCCCACCGGGGCCATGCTGGTGGCACGGGGGGGCTCGCAAAGCGGCCAGACGGCTTTCGCCGCCGCATTCCTCATCTGGGAGTGAGAGCCGGAAAAAGCCAGTTAATCAACGGGCTGCTAACCCGTCATATGGAAGATATCGTCATGACATCTATATGGACGCCTCCCGGTTTGCGAGGGACGATTTGGTGTGCTTGGCAGGCAGGTTGCAGTTCTATACCCGGCCTGTTTGCGCAGGATTTTGCCCTGCTGGCCCCGATGGAATCTGCCGATCCACGCCTCATTCTCATAACGGGCTTGTCGCCCAAGATGACATGCAGGCTTGGCGGATCGCGGTCTGACCTGTTCGCCATCGCACCGTGTCGTACCTTACGCAATCTTTCGGCGTGCCACCTCCTTTGTCGGTTCGTGTTTCTTGTCTCCAACCATGCTTATGCGGGCGGGCTGACAAAGTTCCGCTGGTACGCCCGGTCATGGGCCAGCAAGGCCCAGATCGTGCGTGCCATCTTGTTGGCGAGTGCTACCGTGACGACGTTCGCCGGCCGGCGCTCGGCCAGGCGCAACGCCCAATCCGGCGGCGCTTTGGCGTTGGTGAGCACCGAGCGGGCGTCGTGGATCAGCAAGGTGCGCAGATAGCTGTCCCCACGCTTGGAGATACCGAGCATGCGCACCCGCCCGCCGGTGCCGATGTGCCGGGGCACCAGTCCCAGCCAAGCGGCGAACTCCCGTCCGGACTTGAACGCGCCCGGATCGCCCATCGCGGCAACCGCCACGGTCGCGCTCAGCACCCCGACGCCTGGGATCGCCGCGATCCGCCGACTGGCGGCATTGTTCTTTTGCCACAGCGCGAGCCGCCGCTCCATCTCGCCGATCTCTTCGTCGAGCCGGATCACGCGCGCCCACTGCTCGCGCAAGGTCTCCACGACCATCGCCGGCAGTCGCTCCGAGACCCGCTCCAGCGCCGCGGCGATGCCTCTTACGATGCCGGCCCGGCCTTGCGGCATGACTTCGCCGTATTCGGCCAACAGCCCACGCAGGCCGTTGATCTGAGCGGTACGGAACTTCACCAGCTGCTGGCGCATGCGGTGCAGCGCCAAGATCGCCTGTTGCTCCTCGCTCTTGATCGCAACCGTCTTGACGCCCGGCTGCTGAACCGCCGTCCAGATCGCCCGCGCATCATGCGCGTCGCTCTTATTGCCGCCCACAAACGGCCGGACCATCTTCGCCGGCAGCAGCCGGACCTGGTGGCCGAGAGCCAGCAGCCGGCGCGCCCAGTGCTGCGAGCCGCCGCACGCCTCCATCGCGACCAGGCACGGCGCGCGATTGACGAAGTGTTCCAGGAACTTCGCCCGCGACAGCCGCAAGTCCACGATCTCGCCCGTCTCCATATCGACCCAGTACAGTTGAAACACCCTCTTCGCCGTATCCACGCCAACGACCGTTTTGTTACACTTCATCTCGGACCCTCCGGTTTGCTTGGGAGGATCACATATCTTCCCCTCTGGGCACTTTAGATGCCGTCGGCCCGCGAGGGTCCACCTCATCCCCCCGGCCCTCCGCCATCAGTCACCGGGAGGCGTCCATTCCATTCTCATACGCTGCCCGACGACCCCGTCTACGCGTTTTGTCCCGCTTATGATTTCAACAACATGCCGCAGCAGATACGAATCGTTTTCGCCGATATCCCGGGCTACATCCCCACAGCGTTGGTTGGACTCACACTCGACGATGCGGAGCGGATTTGTGATCGCCTGAACGCCAAGCTCGGACTGAATCGAAATGCCTGGTCCGCCATCGCCGGCCGGGCCATGTCCGCCGCCCGCGATGAAACCACCCATTGAACCGTACCGGCCGGTTTACAGCTGGCAACGTGCCACCCGGCATGATGGGCCAGGAGCAGGTCGCGGCAACGTTTTGAGTGAGACCCTCCCGCCCGCACGTTGCGGCACATGGAGGCCGAGGGCAGCACGGCTGGGGCGGTCCGGGCGGTGAACGAGAGGCAATTATCCCGCCATCGCCGCCATTCTGTCTTGCAACCCACGGAGAACGCAATGTTCGACATCATCACACCATTTTCCATGACCGGCAGCCGGCCCGATCCCGGCGGGTTCCTGCCGGAAGCACGGACGGGCGCACGCGAAGCCACCGCCCACATGAAGGATCTGGCGGATCGCTTCGCCGAACTGCGGAACGCAATCATGTGTCTGCCCGGCACCTCCTCCTGCGACGACCGCGCCGGGCTCCGACACCGGCTTCTCCATCTCGAGAACACCCTGATGGGCGCGAGAGGCAGCCTCGACGACGTCATCATCGCCATCATGGACGCGAACGACCCAGCGCGCTGACTCCCGGCGAACCAGCGCCTGGTCGTCCGGCGCATCTCAGCAGGCTAGCCGGCAATCGGGGCTCGGCGCCGGCTTCCCGAACCACGCCCCCTGCGTTGTTGTCCCGCCGGAAAGTGCAGAGTTGCCTCAGGCCGGACGGATTGCCGGGCAGTCACAGAAAGGAAAGGATCAAGATGATGAAACGAATTCGTCGAAACCGCGGGCGGCGGACGGCGGCGATGGTTCTTGCAGTTGCCGCGGCCGCGCTTGCATTACACGGCCTCGCGGACAGCGCCGGGCTCTTCGCTGCGACCATGCAGGACTCGGACACGTGGCGCGGTCTTGCCGTTGCCCCCGAACATCGCTGCGCGCCCTACAACCGCGCCGATTATCCCTACCCGCAATCGATCGAAGCGCGGATCGTCAGCGCCCAGGGCAGCATGATCTACGGCCCGTATAGCGGCCGATTGTTCCGGAGCACTCTCGAAACCGATATCGAACACGTCGTTGCCGTCTCCGAAGCCCATGACAGCGGCTTGTGCGCCGCCGATGCCGAAACCCGGCGGCGCTTCGCCACCGACCTGCTCAATCTTACCCTGGCCAGCCCGGAGATGAACCGTTGCGGCAAATCCGGCAAATGCGCCTACGACGCAGCGCAATGGCTGCCGCCAATGAACCAATGCTGGTTTGCCACCCGCATTGTCGCGGTTCGGCTCAAATACCGCCTCACCGTGGACCGGCGCGAAGCCGCCGCCCTGGACCGCGTACTCTCGGGCTGCGCAGCAACGGCCATGATCGTCAGCGGAGAATAAACAGCGAATACGCATTCGTGGCTATCGACCAGATGCCGATTGCGCCAGCAACCCGGCCAAGGGCATTGAATGCCGCGGTAGAGGAAAACCCGCCGGTTTCAGGGGCTCCAAGGGCAGTCGGATCGAACCGGTGTCAATCGCCGGGTTTGACGTAAACGTTGAGCCCTATTTTGACCTCGACGCCATTGGCATCCTGAACGCTGACATTGCCCAGGGTAGACGCCACCCTTTTGGTCTTTCCCGAAGCGCTGATGTCGCCGCGGTGGTGAGCTATGGCCGAGAGTGGGTGACGGGCTGAGAGAAGGAGGTGGCGTATCGTGGGGGGTGACGAAGCCTCCCGGTCTCCAAGCAAGGAGTGATACGCCATGACGGAAGATAGTGTTGTCGCGCTGCACCATCCAGGGGTGACGGCCGATCCGCTGACCGAAGTACTCCGCGCCGGAGCTCGCGAGCTCCTGGCACGAGCCATTGAAGCGGAGGTTGCCGCCGTGCTGGCGGCGCATGAACATCTGAAGACCGAAGACGGCCGCCGGCGCCTGGTGCGTCATGGCCACGGGCCGGAACGGGCGATCCTGACTGGCATTGGTCCTGTGTCTGTGCGGCGCCCGAAGGTCCGGGACCGTGGCAGCGTCGGAGGAGAGCGCATCCGTTTCACGTTGGCCATTCTGCCCCGTTTCGCGCGGCGGACGCGGTCGCTGGATGCGGTTTTGCCGACGCTCTACCTTCGTGGCGTGTCCAGCGGGGACTTCCAGGAGGCGCTGGAGGCGTTGCTCGGCAAGGACGCCTCTGGCTTGTCGGCGCAGGTGATCGGCCGCCTGAAGGCGGAGTGGGAGGCCGAGCACGAGCGCTGGCGCCGGCGCGACCTGTCGGCCCGACGCTACGTCTACATGTGGGCCGATGGCATCTATCTCCAGGGTCGGCTGGAGGACGAGAAGCAATGCATTCTGGTCCTCATCGGCGCCACGCCGGAGGGACGCAAGGAACTCGTGGGCTTCCAGGCGGGGGTGCGAGAGAGCGCCCAGAGCTGGCGTGAGTTGCTGGCATGCCTGCGCGGGCGCGGGCTCACGATTGGTCCCGAGCTCGCCATCGGCGATGGCGCTCTGGGCTTCTGGAAGGCGCTGGAGGAGATCTTTCCCGACACCCGCCGCCAGCGCTGCTGGGTCCACAAGACAGCCAATGTCTTGAACAAGCTGCCGAAGTCGCGACAAACGGCCGCCAAAGCTGCCCTGCATGATATCTGGATGGCGGATGGCCGCGCCGAGGCCGAGAGGGCGATGAATACTTTCGCCGCCAAGTACGACGCCAAATACCCCCAAGCCGTCGCCTGCTTGACAAAGGACCGCGACGCCTTGCTGGCCTTCTACGACTTCCCGGCCGAGCACTGGCGGCATATCAGGACGACCAATCCAATCGAAAGCGTCTTCGCTACCGTCCGCCACCGCACCGTGCGCACCAAGGGCTGCTTGTCTCACGGGACAACTCTGGCCATGGTCTTCAAGCTGATCACCACCGCCAGCAAGACCTGGCGGCGGCTCATGGGAAACAATCAGTTGCCCAAGGTCATCGAAGGTGTGAGATTCAAAGACGGTATGCAGATCGACGAAACCAAAACTCGCGCCGCCGCCTGATCACGCCGTCACCCAAAATCGGGCATAACTCCGCGGTGGTTCAGATCGACTTCAATAATAAGCCGGTTCCCGTCCACGACTTCCAGTTTAACGTTTTCCACCGATATGGCCTCCCCTCGTCACGCAGCCTGGCGCCACCGCGCCACGACCCACATTCAGAAAAAACTCATAGGCTGGTCACGATAATGGCAGCGGCGGCAGACCAAAAAAAGGAGTTCCGTCACGCGCAGAGGTTCGCCCTCCTTGATGCGGTACCCGGCCGCGCCGCGAACACCTAGCTTGACGACCGTCCGAGCAAATCCGTTGGAAATGGGGCTATCGGAGCAGTTCTGTGTACACCTGAGCAAAACCCTACTATATGTAGTGCCCTTACGAGGGTCGATTCGGTTTGGGGAACGTAAAGAGGCTACACAGCATGAGCAGAGCCGCATTCATCGAGAACGTCGCCAAGAAAGGCAACATGAGCAAGGTCGAGTCCAAGCGCACGGTCGACTTGGTGTTGGGCGAGATCGAGACCGGGCTGAAGAAATCGAAGAAGGAAGGCCGCTACACCATCGGCAACTTCGGCACCTTCACCATCACCAAGCGCCGGGCGCGCGAGGGCCGCAATCCGCAGACGGGCGAAGCGATCCGGATCAAGGCCTCCAAGGTTCTGAAGTTCCGGCCGGCGGCCGCGCTGAAGAGGGCGGCGGGCGCCTGATTCCCTGGTTGACATCTCTGACGGTTTCGGCCGGGGCGTAGATCGAGATCATCTGATTCTCCGTGCGTTACGATAGCTCCGCCGGGCCTCATTCCCTCGAAAGATCTCCTTGTCTCTGGCTCTGCTCTCCCTCTACCGCCGCCGCATGCGCCGGGCCGCGGAACAGGGATGCGGAGCCTGGCGGCGAACGCGGTGCGGGGCGGCGGCGGCGACCTATCCGACCCGCATCTTCCCGCGGCACAAGTCGTCAGCCTCGTCAAGTCGCAACATGATGAACCTCGGCATGCTGGCGGCGATGGGACGCATGATAGTGCGGCCGCCCCGCCAGCCAGGGGCCTTGACCGCCCGGCCCTTGCGGCGCGGCAAGTCCTGCCCATGACCAACTCGAGGAACTCCCTGGGTGACGCCTATAGCACTTGCCGATGACGAGGCCCGCGGCGAGATCGAGCGCGGAGCGGCTGGTGTACGAGGGCCTGGCAAAGCGACACGGCCGGCTCAAGTAGGGCACCCGGCCGAGGGAAACAAATAGAATGTTCGGCCGCGTCTTTGGCATGCTGTCCGCGGACATGGCGATCGACCTTGGCACCGCCAACACGTTGGTCTACGTCAAGGGCCGCGGTATCGTCCTGGATGAGCCCTCGGTGGTGGCAATAGCTACCCGCCGCGGCAAGACCCAAGTGCTGGCTGTCGGCGAGGAGGCCAAGCTCATGCTGGGGCGCACGCCCGGCAACATTCAGGCAATCCGGCCCCTGCGTGACGGCGTCATCGCTGACTTCGATGTCGCGGAGGAGATGATCAAGCACTTCATCCGCAAGGCCCAGACCCGTCGCTACTTCGTCAGCCCCCAGGTTATCATCGCGGTGCCCTCGGGCTCGACCACGGTCGAGCGCCGGGCGATCCAGGAATCGGCTGAGAGCGCAGGCGCGCGGCGGGTGTTCCTGATCGAAGAGCCGATAGCCGCGGCGATCGGCGCTGGACTGCCGGTGACCGAACCCACCGGCTCGATGGTGGTCGACATGGGCGGTGGCACCACCGAGGTCGCGGTGATCTCGTTAGGCGGAATCGTCTATTCACGCTCGGTGCGGGTCGGGGGCGACAAGATGGACGAGGCGGTGATCGCCTATATCCGCCGCAACCACAACTTGCTGATCGGCCAAGGCAGCGCCGAGCGCATCAAGACCGCGATCGGCACCGCTTGTCGGCCTGAAAACGGCAGCGGCGAGACGATGAGCGTCAAGGGCCGCGACCTGATGAACGGGGTGCCCAAGGAACTGGTCATAGACCAACAGCAGATCGCCGAAAGCCTCGCCGAGCCGGTGGGAGCGATCATCGAGGCGGTCAAGGCGGCGCTCGAAAATACTGCTCCCGAGCTCGCCGCCGACATCGCCGACAGGGGCATCGTCTTGACCGGCGGCGGCGCGCTCTTGGGCAACATGGACTACGTGCTGCGCCACACCACCGGGCTCCCCGTTTCGGTCGCAAACCAGCCGCTCGGGTGCGTAGCGATGGGCACCGGGCAAGCGCTCGAGGAGTTGCGCACGTTGCGCGGCGTCTTGCACCAGGATGTCAGCTGGTGACCGGGAATCCGTGCCGCGCGTCCTAGCTAGCTAGTGCTTCACCTTCGGTGAGACCCGATCGTGCCATGGCGCGCTAAGCGGTCTTCGCAATCGCCGCGAGACGCCCTTCCGCCGCCCTCAAGGCCGCGACGGTGCTGTCAACTTAACGAAGGCAGGTCGCAGTTGAACGTCTGAACTGAGCGGCTGAAGCAGCAGCGGTCACGGTCCGCCACGTGTTCATCGCGTCACCGCGGAATTGGCGCATTGTCTTGCGAGTGATCAGATGACGTTGGACATTGAAGGTGTTGTAGATGGCGGCGTGGGTGGAGAGAAACCTTTGCGCCGATCCTGATGACTTGAAGCCCTGCATCCTGCGTTCTCGTTGTCGAACCGGCAGGTGCGAATTCTCCGCCCGATTGTTGCTCCGTCCGCCGGTAACGTGTTTCCCCGTCATGTTGAGATCACGCAATGCTGCCCCGTAAGATGGCAGTTTATCGGTCACCACCTTATTCGGCGCATACCCCTGCTTCTTGAGCAGTTTGCGCATCAGCTTGAGTGCTGCTTTCTTGTTCCTCCGGGACTGAACCAGGATATCCAGCACCTCACCCTCGCTGTCCACCGCCCGCCATAGATACATCCGTTTTCCGTTGATGGAGGAAAACACCTCATCAAGGTGCCACCGGTCGTCTGGTCGAGGGCGTGATTGTCTCAGTTTTCGGGCATAGGCCTGCCCAAACTTTAAAGACCAGCGCCGTATCGTCTCGTAAGAAACATCGACACCACGTTCAGCGAGCAGATCCTCCACATCGCGGTAACTGAGCGGAAACCGGAAACACAGCCAGACGGCGCGCTGGATTATCTCTGCAGGAAACCGATGTCGGCGGTAGCTGATCTTGTTCATAACAAGAAGCTACTCGCCACCCGCAGCTGACACCAGCCAGTTACCGTGACAGCACCGCCCCAAGTACGACAAAGCGGTGGCCTGCCTGGCCAAGGACCGCGACGTGTTGCTCGCCTTCTACGACTTCCCGGCCGAGCACTGGAAGCACATTCGCACCACCAATCCCATCGAAAGCACCTTTGCGACCGTGCGCCTCAGAGTCGGTTTCGAAAGTCATGCGGCTCGGGCCAATCTGCGGACGAGGAGCATGACGGAGGCGGCGTAGAGGAAGGCGCGGGCCGAGGCGATGGTGGCCTCGAAGTCCTTTGCCAGTCGCCGGTTGCGGTTGATCCAGGCGAAGAAGCGCTCCACGACCCAGCGGCGCGGTTGGACGGCGAAGCCGACCTGATCGGGGCTTTTGCGCACGATCTCGACGGCGATCACGGTGGCCGTGGCGACCTTCTCGCCGGCGTAGCCGCTGTCGGCAAAGACCTTCTCGATGAACGGAAACGAGCCGCGTGAGGCGCACAGCAGCGACCCGCCACCATCGCGGTCCTGGATACTCGCCGGATGCGCCTCGAGCACGAGGCCGCGCCCGTCGGTGTCGACCAGCGCGTGGCGCTTGCGCCCCTTGATCTTCTTGCCCGCATCGTAGCCGCGGGGGCCACCAGCCTCGGTTGTCTTGACGCTCTGGCTGTCGATAATCGCGCCGCTCGGGCTGGCCTCGCGTCCGACCCGCTCGCGATCGGCCATGACCAGAGAGTGATTGATCTTCTCAAGGAGGCCGTCGTCGCGGAACTTGGCGAACCAGCGATAGATCGTGCCCCACGGTGGCAAATCGCTTGGCAGCAAGCGCCAAGGGCAGCCAGCCCGCATCACGTAGAAAATGCCGTTGACGATCTCTCGCATCGGCCATGACCGGGGCCGTCCCGTGCCATGAGCCGGAGGCAAATGAGGCTCGATCACAACCCACTCCGCATCGGTCAAATCAGTCTGATAACGCAGCGTCTTGCGGCTATGCTGCTCTCGGGTGGTCGGCGTCCACATGGCGGCTCCATATCGGTCTCAGCAACCTCCTTGGAATCACATCGACACCGGCCACTCAACCCCTTTCGAAACGGCCTCTCAGGACCACCAAGACCAAGGGCTGCCTCAGCCGCATGACGGCGCTCACCATGGTCTTCAAGCTGTGCCAGTCGGCCAGCAAGAAGTGGCGCCGCCTGGACGGCTCGCACCAGATCGCCGACATCATTCAAGGCGTCAAATTCAAGGACGGAGAAAAGCTAACCGAACGCGCCGCCTGAAACCTGCGTCACCAACTTTTGACAATAGCTCCGCCACAACTACAAGAACGGTCTGATTGGACTGTTGGTGGCGTGCTGGGTATGTCGCGGAGCAAGAATGGCGTCAGAACCTTGGCTCACGGGAAGTTTGAGCTCCTGCCGGACCGAGGAAGCGGGGGACGGCGCATAGTTCAGTGACCGAAGGCGGAGCGAGAAACTTGTGCCGAATACCACCGTTTGGCGTACCTCCAGTCGTTTCTTCTGGAGAAAGGCCTGGGTGATGGGGCTCTGGCCGAAGTATCAACAACACTGAAGGCACGGGTACGGACTCCGTTGGCGACGAGCGAGACGGAATTATTGGGACCTTCACCAAATCTGGTGGTATGAACGACTGAGGTAAGACCGTGGCTCAAAAGAGGGTAACCGTAACCAAGAGTGAAACTGCAACATGCCAGTTGGAGACGGCCATAAAGCTGTTTCTCGAGAATCGCGATTTGATCTCTGCTTACACACTATGCTGTGCCGCAGATGGCATTCTCGAGGGGATTTATAGAAACGGGCGCGACGAAATTCTCAAGAAGCAGCTTGATCAATCAATAGCCCCGGGCGGCTTGCGCTTCTCGTGGGGGGAAGAAGTAGAGATCCGGATCAAACCGGAACATCAGAAAGAGGTGTTTCGAGTGCAAATTCCGCGCAAAATTTTTCAAGCATGCTGACAGGGATCACGACAGTTCCTACCAATTTCCAGATTGGGAGCTGACTGGAGTACGGCTCATTACGACGGTTATGAACTACAATTTAGTGTTTCGAGAAATCACCCCGGCAATGAACTTGTATTTCACTCTGTATGCGATCGTAAACCCCGGTCTGTTGGAGGAAGGGAATCCGCTACTGGATGTAATGGCATCCATGCCCGATATCAAAGCAATGTCGAAATGCCTGTCGCGTGAAGATATAGCCGCAATAGGGTATTCCACTCTCAAGTCCATCTGCCCAAAGCTGTTCGAGCAACCTGCCATCGTTAGCGGCAATTGGCCGCAACTATAGAGTTGGACAAATTTCAAGGCTTATCCCTTTGCTTCCGGTTTAGCGAAAAATGCATAAACGGAAGCGACAGGTGGGCGCGGTTGCCAGTTATAGCTGCCGACGAGCCCGTCGCAATTCCAGAGCATGAAGAACTCGGTGGCGGCGGGGGTGCACGTTGCGGTGGCGACGACGAGACGATCGCCACCGCGCATCTCGGGCTCCATGGACTTACCGCGCACCTTGAGATTGCATAGCGCCTCGGGGTAGGCGTCATCCTTGTAGGGGGATTCTGCCTTCGAAGATGCTCCGACGGGCCTTGGCCTTGCGCGAGATTAGGGAAGGGGAACGGTTCGCGGGTAGCGCAAGGTACCGTATGAAAGATTGCGAGATGGCTGGGATTGCGATTTGCGCCCAATTGAAGGGAGGTCGCCGGAGAGCACCCTGCCAGAGACTTTCTCAAGCCGCGGCACCGGCTCAATCCGAACCGGTCCGTCGTCAATTCATAGCGGCTCCGGATAGAACCCGAACGCCTTCTTGGTCTTGCTCAGGAATTTCACCGCGTCTCGCAATAACTCAGTGGCCTGCGCCGACGCCACTCGTTTCAGAATGAAGACGTCCCCGCGGGCAGGGCATTCCGGTTTCTTACTCTTCGTCAGCGCTTCCCCGACGAGAAGGCCCAACGGAATTTCTCCAGCCGGGGAGACACGTCGTCCGCGCCGGCTCCCTCAATGACTCAACACTCTGAAACGGCGCAATCCCGCCGCGCTCCTTTCACTGTTCAAGTGCACAACGACGTGACACAATGTCGGAAGATCCAACCTAATGACCGGCGTTTAGTCACATGATGCCCGCAGCCACGACATCGCAGAGGGATCGTGCCATCACTCTTCTCAAGGCGCGCGGCCCCATGCGTCGCATCGAGCTCAGCGACGCCGGGGTCCACCCGGAAACGCTCGCGCGCATGCTCGAGGACCGCATCCTGACCCGCGTCACCCGCGGGCTCTACCAGCTCGCCGATGCCGAAGTCACGGCACCGCATGATCTCGCCGAGGTTGCCAAGCTTGTACCTAAAGGAGTCATCTGCCTCGTCTCCGCCCTTCAGTTCCACGACCTTACGCTCCAGACACCGGGCCGAGTATGGCTCGCCATAGGTCCGAAAGCGCGAAAGCCCAAGATCGACTATCCCCCCACCCGAATCGTGCGGTTCGGACCGCGATCGCTTTCCCTCGGCGTGCAAACCCACACTGTAGACGGCGTCTCGGTGCCTATTTTCGATCCAGCCAAGACAGTCGTCGATTGCTTTCGATTCAGGCAGCACGTCGGTCTCGATGTCGCGCTCGAAGGTCTCCACAATGTAATGAGGTCCGGCAAGGTCAAACCGGCGCAGATCGTTGACTACGCCCGCGATATCCGCATCTGGTCCGTTTTGCGGCCCTATCTGGAAACCGTGGTCGCCGATGGTGCGTGAACCGAGGAATGTCGCCGCTTCTGTGCGTGCGCGGCTGCAAAACCTCGCCAGGGAGCAACAGGCCAATTTCCAGCGCGTGCTTACCCGATATGCCCTTGAGCGGCTTCTCTTGCGACTGAGCGTCTCGCCTCACAAGGAGCTCTTTGTTCTCAAGGGCGCCATGCTCTACGCCGCATGGCTCCCAGATCCATTCCGAACGACGCGCGACCTCGACCTCCTTTCCTTCGCCGGCCGCGAGACCGCCCCTCTCCTGGAGATCTTTCGCGACATCTGCGCCCAGCCGGTCGCGGACGACGGATTGCGCTTCGATACCGAAAACATCCTTGCGGAACCGTTCGGCGAGGACCGCACCCATGGCGCTCTTCGGGTCCGCACCTCGGCCCAACTCGGCGCCGCCATCATCCCGGTCCAAATCGATGTCGGTTTCGGAGACGCCGTGACACCCGGTCCGCTGGAGCTTGAATACCGTAATCCTTCCGTTCTCAGGTGATGGAGATTTCAGCGATTGAGTGTCCGCTTCCAGTCTCGCCTGAGTGGCCGCAGCCAGATGTCCCTCCTGGGCTCGGCCCGCTTCATGTGCGTGTCGTAGCGCCGTGCAAAACCCTCTGGTAACGCCGCCCGCGATTCGTTATCGTCACGTCCATGGCGATGCGCGACGAGGATTTCGGGACGGCGCTGACGCTGACCGAGGGGGACGAGGCGATCTGGTCGCCCCCCATGTCGGCGCCGACGAGCGAGCCGCGCGACTGGCAGTCTCTGTGCGAACAGGAGCGGGCGCGGGCGGAAGCAGCGGAAGCGCGCGCGGAAGAGTTGCGCTGGGCGGAAGTCGCCGCCCGCAGCGATGGGAGTGCGTGGAAGTCGCGGTTCAAGGCCTGCCGGCAGAGGCTGAGCGAGGCCGAGCAGGAGACCGGGGACCTCCGCCGCGCGGCCAAGGACGTGCCGTCCTTGCAGGCCGAAGTGGCGCACTTGCAGGAGTTGCTCTCCGAAGCCCGCAGCGGGTCGAGCGAGTTCTGCACGATCGAAGCGCTGCGCGACGAGGTCGCGCGGCTGCACAAGGCCCTGGCGTCGAAAGGCCGGAAGGACGCGACCGGGCCACTGTCGAGGGAGAATGCCCGACTCCGCAAGGCCCTGGAGCGGTCGCAGGGACAGAAGGACGAGGTCGTGGCGTTGCGCGGAGAGGTCTCGGCGCTGCGCAAGTCGGAGCGGGCCGCGCAGTCGGTGCGGTCGAAGGAGAGCATCCGGCTGGGCAAGGCGCTGGAACGGACGCAGAAGCAGAAGGACACGATCAAGGCGCTGCGCGGGGAAGTCGATTCCCTGACCCGCGAGACCCGTCAGCAGAACCGGGAGAACGGCCGGCTGCGCCGCGAGCTGGAGTGGTTGCAGCGCATCAAGGCGACGGCACGTGGGCTGTCCGACGAGGTCGAGCTGCTGCGCGCGGAGCTGGCGGAATACCACGACCAGATGAACTTCATCGATTGGCAGGACAGGCGCATCACCGATTTGCAAATTGCCCTGGATACGTCGGCCTTCAAGACCGAGCGGCTGGAGGCCGAGCTTGCCGAACGTCCCCTGCTGCCGGCGGCCTTGAAGAGATTGCGCAAGCAGGAGAAGACCATCGAGTCCCTGCAAACCCGCAACGAGAGGCTGGAAGAGGAGTTGGCCAAGCTGCGCTCGAGCCGGGCCGTCCTGTCGAAGGCGGTCTTCGGGAGCAGGAGCGAGCGGCAGAAGAAGCCGGGCACGGGACGCAAGCGCGGCCAGCAACGCGGCGCGCCCGGCCACGGTCGCACCCCGCGGCCCGGGCTTCCGGAGAAGACCGAACGGCGCAACCCACCGAAGGATGCGCGGATCTGTTCCTGTTGCGGCAAGCCCTATGTCGCCAACGGCGAGCGTGTGACGACGCTGATCGAGATCGCGGTCAAGGCCCACATCCGCAGGATCGAGCGGACGCGCTGGCGCCGGGGTTGCGACTGCGCGTCGTCGCCCCTGGAAGCGATTGCGCCGCCGGTGCCGCGGCTGTTCCCCGGAACGCTCTTCGGAACCAGCTTCTGGGCACGGTTTTTGTTCGAGCACTGTGCGTGCCTGCGCCCGCTGTGCCGGGTCGCGGCGTGGTACGCGGACCAGGGGCTGGCGGTCTCGCCGGGCACGCTGGCCAACAGCCTGAAGCGCTTCGTGCCGCTGTTCGACCCGGTCTACCAGGCGATTCTCGCGCACCAGAACCGGACGACGGTGCGCCATGCCGACGAGACCGGCTGGGAGCGCCAGGCTAACTGGCGGAAAGTAGCCGGTGTGAGTCCGGCGGGAAGAAGGAGTAACCAACCACTTCCACCCCGAGTCATGGGCCGGCATTCGCGAGGATGCAGGTTAAGCGTTGACAGGGGCGCGTATGGGCGAGGGCGATTGAGCTACGAAAAGTCTGAGAATCAGGGTGCCGAGGCTTTCCAGTATGTCGAAGGCAACACCGCTTCCACCGCCATGGTAAGGGGGAAGTGGACCCTGCGGAGTCGAAGAACCCAACCGCACGTACGTAGGCTTTCACGCCGGGACCTGGGAGGTCTCCATGTCATCCCGCGGTCGTAGCGGGATCGCAAAGGAAAGGAGGAATCCGTAACCGATGACGAACGGCATGGAGAAGTCAGACTCGGGAGTAGTAGCGATGAAGTCGGCGAACAAAGGGAGGCCTGTTCCGGCGGAGCCGATGGAGCGAAGGACCGAGCCCAAGGGGAATCTGGAAAGCCAAAGCATGCGCCGGACGCAGGACCGGGAAAGCGTGTCACAAGCGGCCGACCGGATACGGCAGTTTGTACAACGGGAGCCACGGGAGCGTCTGACGGCGCTTCTCCACCACGTTACGGTCGATGCGCTGCGCTGGGCGTTCTTCGCGTTGAAGAAGGACGCGGCGGCAGGTGCGGATGGCATGACGTGGGGGATGTACGAGGGAGGGTTGGAAGGCCGGTTGGCCGCCCTGCACGACCGCGTGCACTCGGGAGCGTACCGGGCGACGCCATCACGGCGGGTGAACATCCCGAAGCCGGATGGCGGCACACGACCGCTCGGCGTCGCGGCCATAGAGGACAAGATTGTCCAGAAGGCGGTGGCGGAGATTATCCTGACGCCAATTTACGAGGCGGAGTTCCTGGGGTTTAGCTATGGGTTCCGGCCCGGGTGTGGGGCGCACGACGCGCTTGATGCGCTCGCGGTCGGGATTGAACGGCGTAAGATCAACTGGATAGCTGACGCAGATATCCGCGGATTTTTCGACCATGTCTCGCGGGACTGGTTGGTCCGGTTCCTCGAACATCGCATCGGAGACAAGCGGGTCATCAGGCTGATATCCAAGTGGTTGCACGTCGGCGTCATGGAAAATGGCGAGTGGCGGGACAACATGCGGGGGACTCCCCAGGGTTCGGTGATTTCGCCGATCCTGGCCAACATCTACCTACATTACGTTCTCGATCTCTGGTTCCAGAAGAAGTGGCGCAGCCACGAGGTCAAAGGCGACACAATCATCGTGCGGTACGCCGATGATTTCGTGGTGGGTTTCCAGCACAAGCAAGACGCGGAGCGATTTCTGCGTGACCTGAAGGAGCGGCTTGGACGTTTTGAACTGGAACTGAACCCTGACAAGACCCGGCTCATCGAGTTCGGGCGGTTCGCAACTGAGAACCGTCAGCGGCGAGGGTTGGGCAAACCGGAGACGCTCGACTTTCTGGGCTTCACGCACTACTGCGCGAAGGACAGGAAGGGGCGGTTCCAGTTGGGGCGCAAGCCGGTCTCGAAGCGGATGGCGCGCACCCTGAAGCGAATAAAGGAGGAGCTTCGCAGGCGGATGCACGACGGCGTAAACCAGACCGCGCGGTGGCTGGGACAGGTACTTGATGGATGGCTGAACTACTTTGCCGTTCCAACCAGCTACCGATATCTGGGGCGTTTCGTGCAACGACTGAAAGTACTGTGGCTCAGGACTCTGCGCCGCAGATCGCAGAAGGACCGCTACAGCGGGGACCGTATGGAGCGACTGACAGCGAAATACTGGCCCACGCTGGAAATCCGACACCCGTGGCCGAGCCAACGATTTGCCGTCAATTGACCTGAGGGAGGAGCCGTGTGCATCAACGTGCCTGCACGGATCTGTGCGGGGGGAGCGGGGCAACCCGCTTCCCTACCGCGATCGGGTACAGGAGTTCCGCGACAACGGCCGGTCGAGCCGCGCCTGGCTGTGGACTTCGGTCAGCAAGGACGCGGTTTACTATCGCGGTAGGGACGCTGGTTGCCCAGCGCCCCCCGCACAGATCCGGACAGGCCCGCTAGGGCATCCGGCTCCTCCCTTGGGTTCCGCCCCGCATAGCGCTGACGGCAAATCGTTGGTCTGGCCACGGGTGTCGGATTTCCAGCCTGGGCCAATGGGTCTTAGTCAGTGCCGCAATATCGGCCCATGTCGTGCGGTCCTTCTGCGACCGTAGGCGTAGCGTGCGCAGCCACAGACGCTTCAGGCGTGTAGCAAAACGGTCGAGGTATCGGTAGCTGTTCGGGACTGCGTAGTAGTTGAGCCATCCGTAGAGCACCTTCCCCAGCCATCTTGCCGTCGTCTTGGACTTGCAATGCATCCGCCTGCGTAGCGCCTCCTTAATCCGCTTCAGTGTCCGGCTCATCCGCCTCGCGACCGGTTTACGCCCCAACTGGAATCTCCCTCGTCTGTCCTTCGCGCAGTAGTGCGTGAAGCCCAGAAAATCGAAGGTCTCCGGTCTTCCCTGCCCTCGTTGCCGACGGTCTTTCACGGCAAACCGCCCGAACTCAATGAGCCGGGTCTTGTCGGGGTGTATGTCCAGTCCGAACCTTCCGAACCGCTCCTTTACGGCCTTCAGGAAGCGCTCCGCGTCCCGCTTGTGCTGAAAACCCACCACGAAATCATCGGCGTACCGCACGATGATTGCGTTGCCTTCGACTTCGTGGCTGCGCCACTTCTTCTGGAACCACAAGTCGAGGACATGGTGCAGGTAGATGTTCGCCAGAATCGGTGAAGCCACCGATCCTTGCGGCGTCCCCCGCAGGTTGTCCCGCCACTCTCCAGCCTCCATGACGCCGGCGTTCAACCACTTGATGATGAGCCTGATAACCCGCTTGTCCCCGATGCGATGCTCAAGAAACCGGACCAGCCAGCTTCTCGACACGTTGTCGAAGAACGCGCGGATGTCACAGTCCACCACCCAATTGATCTTGCGCCGCTTGATGCCGACCGCGAGGGCATCGAGCGCATCATGCGCTCCCCGCCCGGGCCGGAACCCGTAGCTGAACCCCAGGAACTCCGCCTCGTAAATCGGCGTCAGGATGATCTCCGCCACTGCCTTCTGGACGATCTTGTCCTCTATGGCCGTGACGCCGAGCGGTCGTGTGCCGCCATCCGGCTTCGGAATGTTCACCCGCCGTGATGGCGTCGCCCGGTACGCTCCCGAGTGCACGCGGTCGTGCAGGTCGGCCAGACGGCCTTCCAACCCTTCCTCGTACATCCGCCACGTCATGCCGTCCGCGCCTGCCGCAACGTCCTTCTTCAACGCGAAGAACGCCCAGCCCAGCGCAGCGACCGTGACATGGTGGAGGAGCGCCGTCAGACGCTCCCGTGGCTCCCGTTGTACAAATTGCCGTATCCGGTCGGCCGCCTGTGTCACGCTTTCCCGACTCTGTGTCCGGCGCGTGCTTTGGCCTTCCAGATTCCCCTTGGGCTCGGTCCTTGGCTCCATCGGCTCCGCCGGAACTGCCGTCCCTTTGTTCGCCGACTTCACGGCTACTATGACCGAGTCTGACTTCTCCATGCCGTTCATCTTCGGTTACGGATTCCTCCTTTCCTTAGCGATCCCGCCACGACAGCGGGATGGCATGGAGACCTCCCAGGTCCCGGTGCAGTGCGTACGTACGTGCATGGGTTCTTAGACACCGCGGGATTCTGTCCCCCCTCGCCATATCGGTGGGCCAGATGCTGCCTTCGGCCTATGAAAAAGCCTCGGCATCCCGGATGAGTCTCTTTCGGTGCTCAATAGCCCTGCCCGCACGCGCCCCTGTCAACGCTTAACCCCCAACCTCGCGGATGGCGGCCCATGACTCGGGGTGGAAGTGATGGCTTGTCTTCTCCTTCCCACCGGACTTTCACCGGCTGCACTGGCACCAGTTAGCCTGGCGCTCTCCATATCGACCCTTCGCGCAGCGCCGAGGCGGCGCTCGAGCTGTTCGGCGAAGCCCTCCTCGACACGGTTATCGTCTGCGACCGCTACAGTGCTTACAAGCGGCTCGCTCGCCTTCGCGAGGGGCTGGTGACCCTTGCGTTCTGCTGGAGCCATCAACGGCGCGACTTTATCGAGTGCGCGGCCGGCCAGGTGAGCCTGACGCAATGGTGCCAGGGATGGGTCGAGCAGATCGCGGTGCTCTACCGCCTGAACGAGGCGCGTCTGGAGCATTACGACCCCGGCCTTGAGCGCCAGACGCCAGCGTTCGATGCGGCGCAGGGCAGGCTGAAGGAGGCGCTCGACGGCCTGTTCGCGGAGGCCGAACAGGAGCCCGCCGGCCTGCCCGACCAAGCGCGCGAGGGCAAGGCGCTGCGCTCGCTGGTGAATCATCGCGAGGGGCTGTGCGTCTTCGCGGACCATCCCCAGGTTCCGATGGACAACAATGCCGGGGAGCGGGCGCTCCGCGGGCCGGTCATCGGGCGCCGATTGAGCTTCGGTTCCAACAGCGAGGACGGCGCGAAGTTCACCGCGATCATGTACTCCGTCATCGGCACGCTCTCGATGAACGGTGTCGACGTGCTGCGCTGGCTGGAGGCATGGTTGAAGGCCTGCGCGAAGAATGGCGGCAAACCGCCGGACGACCTGTCCCCGTGGCTGCCCTGGACGATGAGCGAGGAGCGCAGGCGCAAGTTCTCGGCGCAGGAATGACCGGCACGATCGAGTGCCGGTACTACGGCCGCAACTTCACCGCCGACGAGATGGCGCTGATGCGCGCCCTGATCGCCGCCGATCCGCCGCCCACCCGGGCCGCCCTGTCCAGAGAGTTCTGCCGGCGCGTCGGCTGGCTCAAGCCCGATGGCGACCTCAAGGACATGATGGCTAAGGTGACCATGCTGGCCATGCACCGCGACGGTGTGATCGTTCTGCCGCCGCCGAAGGGACGGCAGGGCCGGCCCAAGCCCATCTTCTTCGGGCCTGACACCGAGCCGCCGCTGTTCCCGGCCCCGACCGCCCTCGACGAGGTTCGCCCGCTCGACTTCCGCACCGTCGTGCGCGGCACCCGCGAAGGCAGGCTGTGGAACGAGTTCGTCGCCCGCTACCACTACCTCGGATACAAGCCCCTGGTCGGCGCCCAGATGCGCTATGCCGTCCATGACCGCAACGGCTGGCCTCTGGCCATGCTCGGCTTCTCCACCGCCGCCTGGAAGCTCGCCCCGCGCGACAACTTCATCGGATGGACCCCCGAGCTGCGCGGGAAGAACCTGCCGCTGGTGGTCGACAACCCACGCTTCCTTATCCTGCCCTGGGTCGAGATCCCGAACCTGGGATCGCACATCCTCGCCATCGTGCGCCGACGCCTGCCCGAGGATTGGACGGCGCGCTACAACATCACGCCCGTGCTCATCGAGACCTTCGTCGAGACCCCGCGCTACACCGGCGCCGTCTACAGGGCCTCGGGCTGGACCCGCGTCGGGACCACCCAGGGGCGCGGGCGCTACGACACGCATATGAAACGGGCCGAGCCCAGGAAGGACATCTGGCTGCGGCCACTCAGGCGAGACTGGAAGCGGACACTCAATCGCTGAAATCTCCATCACCTGAGAACGGAAGGATTACCCCGTCAAGGAGCAATGCCGTGGCAAACCGCATCCCCCGTATCACCAAGCGCTCCGTCGATGCCATAAAGGCCGGTGGGACGGATACCGTCTATTGGGATGGAGAACTCACCGGATTCGGCCTGCGTGTTCGGCGCTCGGGACGCAAGAGCTACGTTGTCCAGACCCGCATCGCCGGAAAGCTGTGCTGGTTCACCATCGGCCCGCATGGACCTCTGAACCCGGATCAGGCGCGTGCCCGCGCGCTTGAGATATTGGCTTCTGCGAAGAAAGGCATCGATCCACGCGACGCAGACGCCCGACGCGAGGCCGAGCCGAGCATGGCTGATCTCGGGCGCAGGTTCCTGGAGGAATATGTCCCGGTCCATTGCAAGCCGAGCACCCGGGAAGAATACCGCCGTTCGGTGAGGCTGTTTGTCGACCCCGTGATCGGGGAGTTGCGGGTTCCAGAGGTGCAGCGCAAGGACATCGCTGCCCTGCATCACGGCCTGCGGGACAAGCCCTATCAGGCCAACCGGACGCTCGGGGTGCTATCCAAGATGTTTTCCCTCGCCGAAGTCTGGGGCTGGCGCCCCGACGGCTCCAATCCTTGCCGGCATGTCAAGCGCTACAAGGAGCACAAGCGGGAGCGCTTCCTGTCGCCGGAAGAGACCGAGCGGCTGGGCCAGGTCCTGCGCGATGTCGAGGAAGATATGCACTCGGCCGTGGCCGCCTTCCGCCTGCTTCTGCTGACGGGCTGCCGGATGTCGGAGATACGAGATCTCCGCTGGGAGTACGTTAAGGACGACTGTATCGAGCTTCCCGATGCCAAGACCGGCGGACGGGTGGTGCCGCTCGGTCCCGAGGCACGCGCGGTGTTGTCAGCCATTCCCCGTGACGAGGACAATCCCTGGGTCATCGCGGGCCGCCTCCCCGGCTCTCACCTCACCGACCTGCAACGCCCCTGGCGGCGCATCCGCAAGCAGGCGGGCCTTGAGGGCGTGCGGATCCACGATCTGAGGCACAGCTTTGCCTCGCGCGCGCTGGCTCTCGGCGAAAGCCTGACTATGATTGGGAAATTGCTCGGGCACACCCAGGTGCAAACAACAGCGCGCTACGCGCATCTAGCGCGGGACTCCATCCAGACTGCCGCCGCCCGCATCACTGAAAGCATCGGAGGGAACCTCTTGGGCTACAACAACCCGGGCTAGACGGGTGTCCGCAGGCCGCAATGAACGAGTCTTGATGTAATACAATATTTATAGGAATATGCCCATATGAAGACGACTGTTGATCTCCCCGATGCCACGTTCAGGCAAGCTAAGACCGTTGCCGCTGCGCGCGGCATGACCTTGAAACGGTTCTTGACGGAAGCACTCGAGGAACGGCTCCGGCGCTGCGCCGTAGAGACCGGAAACGGCGGCGTTGAGCCTGCCTGGATGGCCGGGTTCGGCGCGGTATCCGACATTGCCGAGGAGAACCGCCACGTCCTCGATTTGGTCGAAGAGGAGTTCGAGAGGCTCTCCCCCGAAGATGTCCCGTGATCTTGGACACCAACGCTTTGTCCGCGTGGGCGGAGGGGACTGTTGGGGTTGAAGCGCCGCTCCGCTCGGCCGACCGGCTGGTGGTTCCCAGTGTAGTTCTCGGTGAGTACTATTTCGGAATCCGGCAATCGCGCCATCGCCGCCGCTACGAGGAGTGGCTAGCCCGTTATCTGCCGCAGACGGATATCGCGACGATCACTTCGGCGACGGCCGATACATACGCCGATATTCGCCTGGAATTGAAACGCCTGGGAACTCCCATACCGCCGAGTGACGTCTGGGTCGCCGCACTGGCCCGCCAGCACGATCTAGCGGTACTGACCAACGACAGCCATTTCGACCTCATCGATCAAATCAAGCGCATTGCTTTCTGATGGGCCACGCCGAAAATCACATTCGAACTGGATCAATATCCGGGAAGCAGACCAGTGTCGTCTGAACGGCTGGTGCGAGTTTTTGGCCCGATTATTGAGCTAACTGTACCTCCTGAAAGGCACTGTCAAGTTAACTGATTGTAGGCTGTTTTCGGCATTTCTCCATGAGGCTAAGCCACTGAAATTGCGTAAAGCAGCCATCGACAATTTACCGGGATTTCGGGGTGAATCCGGTTAACTTGACAAAGCCCTGCTAATTGTCGATGGCTGGAAGGAAGGAGATAATCCTCTCGCGCGATTGTGATCGCCACGCAGTTCACCGCTACGCCAGCCGTATCCATATATGCCGGGCTACAACAATACGGAGACGTATCATGAATTGGATCATGCTGGCGGTTGCCGCTGCACTTTCGATCTTCACTCACGCCGCAAGCGCACAGCAACTCGAAAAGGCGATCTTCGCTGGCGGCTGCTTCTGGTGCGTCGAGTCGGATTTCGACAAGGTGCCGGGCGTAGTCGCGACGATCTCCGGCTATACCGGTGGCAAGACAGAAAACCCGACCTACAAGCAAGTCTCGGCCGGCGGCACAGGCCACTACGAGGCGGTCGAGATCACTTACGATCCGGCAAAGGTCAGCTACGAGACGCTGCTCACCGCTTTCTGGCACTCGGTCGACCCGACCGATGGCGGTGGCCAGTTCTGCGACCGCGGCGAGTCCTACCGACCCGCCGTCTTCGTCGCGAACGAGAAGCAGCGCGGCAGTGCCGAGGCCTCAAGGAACGCGGTGCAAAAGAAACTCAAAAACCCGATTGTCTCCCCGATCCTCGCCGCCACGCCATTTTACGCCGCCGAAGATTATCACCAGAACTATTATGAAAAGAACCCGATCCGCTACCGCTACTATCGCTGGGGTTGCGGCCGTGACAAGAAGGTCGAGGAGGTCTGGGGCGAGCATGCCTACGAGGGCATTCCCGGCCACGGCTGAGGCCGCACGGCCGGATTATGGCTGCACCGGTTTTGGAGACGTTGAAAACTACCTGAATGAGTGGCATGGGCATGAAGGGCATTGTCATGTATGGACGCCCCCGGTGTTGCAAGGGAGAAACTGACTTAAAACGGCGGTAGAGCTTGCAGTCATGTATCCGGCCTTTTCGCTGCGGTACGCTGACCGCTGGCCCTGATGGAATCCGAGAGATCGGCGCCCAGTCAGACTAACGAGCTTGATGCTCGGACAATGCCTCGGGTTTGGCCGATCTCGGGTGGAGCCCTATTTCGCCATCAAATCGTCGTTACCCTCGCAAGTTTGTATCCGCTTTCCAGCTGGTCAGGCGGGCGTCGGTCGGTAGATACGCTCGTATCTGAGCAGTGCCCAGGCGACGCGGGCTGTCTTATTGGCCATGGCGACCAGCACGATGTTTGTCGGCCGCCGCGCCAGGAGCCGGTCGGTCCAGCCAGGCCCCGTGCCCGGCTTGGCGCGGCGCCAGCGCAGCACGCTTCGCGCACCATGCACGAGCAAGCGCCTGATATAGCCATCCCCGCGCTTCGAGATCCGCCCCAGCCTGTCCTTGCCGCCACTCGAGTGTTGTCGGGGCACGAGACCGAGCCAGGCCGAGAGCTGCCGGCCCGAGCGAAACTGCGCGCCATCTCCGATCGTCGCGACCAGCGCCGTCGCGGTGATGACACCGACGCCAGGGATCGTCGCAAGCCGGCGGCTCGCCTGGTTGGATCGGTGCCAAGCCAAAAGCGTCGCCTCCAGCTGCTTGATCCGGGCCTGAGCGGAATGGAGCTGCTCAACCAGAGAGCCAAGCGCCTCGCGTGCCAGAGGGGGCAGTCGCACATCACCGGGATCTTCGATGATGGCAACCAGTTCCTCCACCTTCGACGCCCCTTGAGCGACGATCAGTCCGAGCTCCGCACAGTGGCCGCGAAGCGCATTGATCACCATCGTGCGTTGACGGACCAACAGCTCACGGGCCCGGTGCAGCATCAAAACCGATTGCTGCTCGGCGCTTTTCGCCGGCGCAAAGCGCATCGTCGGACGCGTCACCGCCTCGCAGATCGCTTCCGCATCCGCCGCGTCGTTCTTGTTCGTCTTGACGAAGGGACGGACCATCTTCGCGGGCAGCAGCCGGACCTGGTGGCCGAGAGCCAGCAGCCGGCGCGCCCAGTGCTGCGAGCCGCCGCACGCCTCCATCGCGACCAGGCACGGCGCGCGATTGACGAAGTGTTCCAGGAACTTCGCCCGCGACAGCCGCAAGTCCACGATCTCGCCCGTCTCCATATCGACCCAGTACAGTTGAAACACCCTCTTCGCCGTATCCACGCCAACGACCGTTTTGTTACACTTCATCTCGGACCCTCCGGTTTGCTTGGGAGGATCACATATCTTCCCCTCTGGGCACTTTAGATGCCGTCGGCCCGCGAGGGTCCACCTCATCCCCCCGGCCCTCCGCCATCAGTCACCGGGAGGCGTCCATTCCATTCTCATACGCTGCCCGACGACCCCGTCTACGCGTTTTGTCCCGCTTATGATTTCAACATCATGCCGCAGCAGATACGAATCGTTTTCGCCGATATCCCGGGCTACATCCCCACAGCGTTGGTTGGACTCACACTCGACGATGCGGAGCGGATTTGTGATCGCCTGAACGCCAAGCTCGGACTGAATCGAAATGCCTGGTCCGCCATCGCCGGCCGGGCCATGTCCGCCGCCCGCGATGAAACCACCCATTGAACCGTACCGGCCGGTTTACAGCTGGCAACGTGCCACCCGGCATGATGGGCCAGGAGCAGGTCGCGGCAACGTTTTGAGTGAGACCCTCCCGCCCGCACGTTGCGGCACATGGAGGCCGAGGGCAGCACGGCTGGGGCGGTCCGGGCGGTGAACGAGAGGCAATTATCCCGCCATCGCCGCCATTCTGTCTTGCAACCCACGGAGAACGCAATGTTCGACATCATCACACCATTTTCCATGACCGGCAGCCGGCCCGATCCCGGCGGGTTCCTGCCGGAAGCACGGACGGGCGCACGCGAAGCCACCGCCCACATGAAGGATCTGGCGGATCGCTTCGCCGAACTGCGGAACGCAATCATGTGTCTGCCCGGCACCTCCTCCTGCGACGACCGCGCCGGGCTCCGACACCGGCTTCTCCATCTCGAGAACACCCTGATGGGCGCGAGAGGCAGCCTCGACGACGTCATCATCGCCATCATGGACGCGAACGACCCAGCGCGCTGACTCCCGGCGAACCAGCGCCTGGTCGTCCGGCGCATCTCAGCAGGCTAGCCGGCAATCGGGGCTCGGCGCCGGCTTCCCGAACCACGCCCCCTGCGTTGTTGTCCCGCCGGAAAGTGCAGAGTTGCCTCAGGCCGGACGGATTGCCGGGCAGTCACAGAAAGGAAAGGATCAAGATGATGAAACGAATTCGTCGAAACCGCGGGCGGCGGACGGCGGCGATGGTTCTTGCAGTTGCCGCGGCCGCGCTTGCATTACACGGCCTCGCGGACAGCGCCGGGCTCTTCGCTGCGACCATGCAGGACTCGGACACGTGGCGCGGTCTTGCCGTTGCCCCCGAACATCGCTGCGCGCCCTACAACCGCGCCGATTATCCCTACCCGCAATCGATCGAAGCGCGGATCGTCAGCGCCCAGGGCAGCATGATCTACGGCCCGTATAGCGGCCGATTGTTCCGGAGCACTCTCGAAACCGATATCGAACACGTCGTTGCCGTCTCCGAAGCCCATGACAGCGGCTTGTGCGCCGCCGATGCCGAAACCCGGCGGCGCTTCGCCACCGACCTGCTCAATCTTACCCTGGCCAGCCCGGAGATGAACCGTTGCGGCAAATCCGGCAAATGCGCCTACGACGCAGCGCAATGGCTGCCGCCAATGAACCAATGCTGGTTTGCCACCCGCATTGTCGCGGTTCGGCTCAAATACCGCCTCACCGTGGACCGGCGCGAAGCCGCCGCCCTGGACCGCGTACTCTCGGGCTGCGCAGCAACGGCCATGATCGTCAGCGGAGAATAAACAGCGAATACGCATTCGTGGCTATCGACCAGATGCCGATTGCGCCAGCAACCCGGCCAAGGGCATTGAATGCCGCGGTAGAGGAAAACCCGCCGGTTTCAGGGGCTCCAAGGGCAGTCGGATCGAACCGGTGTCAATCGCCGGGTTTGACGTAAACGTTGAGCCCTATTTTGACCTCGACGCCATTGGCATCCTGAACGCTGACATTGCCCAGGGTAGACGCCACCCTTTTGGTCTTTCCCGAAGCGCTGATGTCGCCGCGGTGGTTCAGATCGACTTCAATAATAAGCCGGTTCCCGTCCACGACTTCCAGTTTAACGTTTTCCACCGATATGGCCTCCCCTCGTCACGCAGCCTGGCGCCACCGCGCCACGACCCACATTCAGAAAAAACTCATAGGCTGGTCACGATAATGGCAGCGGCGGCAGACCAAAAAAAGGAGTTCCGTCACGCGCAGAGGTTCGCCCTCCTTGATGCGGTACCCGGCCGCGCCGCGAACACCTAGCTTGACGACCGTCCGAGCAAATCCGTTGGAAATGGGGCTATCGGAGCAGTTCTGTGTACACCTGAGCAAAACCCTACTATATGTAGTGCCCTTACGAGGGTCGATTCGGTTTGGGGAACGTAAAGAGGCTACACAGCATGAGCAGAGCCGCATTCATCGAGAACGTCGCCAAGAAAGGCAACATGAGCAAGGTCGAGTCCAAGCGCACGGTCGACTTGGTGTTGGGCGAGATCGAGACCGGGCTGAAGAAATCGAAGAAGGAAGGCCGCTACACCATCGGCAACTTCGGCACCTTCACCATCACCAAGCGCCGGGCGCGCGAGGGCCGCAATCCGCAGACGGGCGAAGCGATCCGGATCAAGGCCTCCAAGGTTCTGAAGTTCCGGCCGGCGGCCGCGCTGAAGAGGGCGGCGGGCGCCTGATTCCCTGGTTGACATCTCTGACGGTTTCGGCGGAAGGCGTAGATCGAGATCATCTGATTCTCCGTGCGTTACGATAGCTCCGCCGGGCCTCATTCCCTCGAAAGATCTCCTTGTCTCTGGCTCTGCTCTCCCTCTACCGCCGCCGCATGCGCCGGGCCGCGGAACAGGGATGCGGAGCCTGGCGGCGAACGCGGTGCGGGGCGGCGGCGGCGACCTATCCGACCCGCATCTTCCCGCGGCACAAGTCGTCAGCCTCGTCAAGTCGCAACATGATGAACCTCGGCATGCTGGCGGCGATGGGACGCATGATAGTGCGGCCGCCCCGCCAGCCAGGGGCCTTGACCGCCCGGCCCTTGCGGCGCGGCAAGTCCTGCCCATGACCAACTCGAGGAACTCCCTGGGTGACGCCTATAGCACTTGCCGATGACGAGGCCCGCGGCGAGATCGAGCGCGGAGCGGCTGGTGTACGAGGGCCTGGCAAAGCGACACGGCCGGCTCAAGTAGGGCACCCGGCCGAGGGAAACAAATAGAATGTTCGGCCGCGTCTTTGGCATGCTGTCCGCGGACATGGCGATCGACCTTGGCACCGCCAACACGTTGGTCTACGTCAAGGGCCGCGGTATCGTCCTGGATGAGCCCTCGGTGGTGGCAATAGCTACCCGCCGCGGCAAGACCCAAGTGCTGGCTGTCGGCGAGGAGGCCAAGCTCATGCTGGGGCGCACGCCCGGCAACATTCAGGCAATCCGGCCCCTGCGTGACGGCGTCATCGCTGACTTCGATGTCGCGGAGGAGATGATCAAGCACTTCATCCGCAAGGCCCAGACCCGTCGCTACTTCGTCAGCCCCCAGGTTATCGTCGCGGTGCCCTCGGGCTCGACCACGGTCGAGCGCCGGGCGATCCAGGAATCGGCTGAGAGCGCAGGCGCGCGGCGGGTGTTCCTGATCGAAGAGCCGATAGCCGCGGCGATCGGCGCTGGACTGCCGGTGACCGAACCCACCGGCTCGATGGTGGTCGACATGGGCGGTGGCACCACCGAGGTCGCGGTGATCTCGTTAGGCGGAATCGTCTATTCACGCTCGGTGCGGGTCGGGGGCGACAAGATGGACGAGGCGGTGATCGCCTATATCCGCCGCAACCACAACTTGCTGATCGGCCAAGGCAGCGCCGAGCGCATCAAGACCGCGATCGGCACCGCTTGTCGGCCTGAAAACGGCAGCGGCGAGACGATGAGCGTCAAGGGCCGCGACCTGATGAACGGGGTGCCCAAGGAACTGGTCATAGACCAACAGCAGATCGCCGAAAGCCTCGCCGAGCCGGTGGGAGCGATCATCGAGGCGGTCAAGGCGGCGCTCGAAAATACTGCTCCCGAGCTCGCCGCCGACATCGCCGACAGGGGCATCGTCTTGACCGGCGGCGGCGCGCTCTTGGGCAACATGGACTACGTGCTGCGCCACACCACCGGGCTCCCCGTTTCGGTCGCAAACCAGCCGCTCGGGTGCGTAGCGATGGGCACCGGGCAAGCGCTCGAGGAGTTGCGCACGTTGCGCGGCGTCTTGCACCAGGATGTCAGCTGGTGACCGGGAATCCGTGCCGCGCGTCCTGACTAGCTAGTGCTTCACCTTCGGTGAGACCCGATCGTGCCATGGCGCGCTAAGCGGTCTTCGCAATCGCCGCGAGACGCCCTTCCGCCGCCCTCAAGGCCGCGACGGCTGCTGGCCCCAGCAAACTGCCAAGGGCGGCGCCCAAACCCTTGCGAAGCGGGTAGCATTCCTGTCGCACCTTTCTCCAGAAGGTCCCATTTAGATGCCGCTATTGAGACCCCTGCCGGCGCCCGCCAGACGTGCTTCTGCGGGCTCTTGGGGTCCGCGACGATCGCGCGCAATCGCTGACCGTCGCCGGCCGATACTGTGAAGGAGATTCCGCAGCGCATGTGCCAGACTCGCATGCCACGGCACAATACGGAATCCCAAATCGGACTCTTTCGATCCGATTAATCCACTAGAAGCATCATGCGTGCCTATGAGGAAACCACGAGTTCTGGATGCCGGCTTCACGGCAAGGCTGCGGCGAACTCCTAAAGGCAGATGCCGTCGGCTCTATCAAACCCAGCGACCAGACAAAATCCAGTGGCCAGATATCCTCAGACCGCAGGGGGCCATCCGCATCCGCCTGCAACAACGTTTCGCGCAGCCCGTTAGTTCTTCTGCGTACGCTTCCAAAACACCATTGCTTGGTCGCCCATTGAACCGCGCCGGGTTTGGCGGAGGCTCCAACTCTTGAGAAAGTGGAGCCATTATGAGCAAGACAAGGAACAGGTTTTCTTCTGAGGTTCGCGCCCGTGCGGTGCGGATGGTTCTGGATCACGAGGACGAACACGCCTCGCGTTGGGCGGCTGTTTCCTTGATAGCTGGGAAGATCGGCTGCACGGCGCAGACGCTCAATGAGTGGGTGAAGAGGTTCGAGCGCGACAGCGGCGTGCGCGCCGGCGTCCCCAGCGAGGTCGCCGAGCGGTTGAAAACCCTGGAGCGGGAGAGCCGCGACCTCCGGCAGGTCAACGAGATCCTGCGCAAGGCGAGCGCCTATTTTGCCCAGGCGGAGCTCGACCGCCGGTTCAAGCCATGATCGCGTTCATCGACGATCACCGCGAGGCGCACGGGGTCGAGCCGATCTGCAAGGTGCTGCCGATCGCCCCGTCGACCTACTACGACCATGTGGCCAGGCGGCGCGATCCGGCCAGGCTGTCGGCACGGGCGAAGCGGGATATGGCTCTCAAGGCCGAGGTCCGACGCGTCTTCGAAGAGAACTTCCGTGTCTGCGGCGTGCGCAAGGTGTGGCGGCAATTGCAGCGGGAAGGCTTCGATGTCGCTCGCTGCACTGTTGAGCGGCTGATGTTCCACTGCCCAGGCCATGGCCGCGTCCGCCGGGGACTGCGGCACGGGATCGAACAGGTCCGCCTGGCGCCTCGCCGCATCCCCCCCGCCATGCCGGCGCGCTCCGCCGTCTCTATCGACCCCGCGATCCTTGCCCTTGGCGCCCCGGCTCCGCTCCTTCGCGTCGATCAGGCCAAGCGCCTGAAGGAGCTTGAGAAGGAGAATAGCCGTCTCCGCAATGCGGTCTCTGACTTGACGCTGGACAAGTTGATCCTCAAAGAGGTGCTTGAGGGAAACTCCTAAGCCCCGCCCGCCGCCGGTACCGCATCGATCATCTCCAAGCGGATCTGGGTATCTCGGAACGACGGGCTTGTCCAGAAAAGCCTGAACCCCTTGCAGTGCCAACCGATGACGGTCTCGGGACAGACGATTACCAGGGCGTGGCGCCAGCCAGGCCATAGGCAAGACAGGATGACCCAAAAACCTATCCGCCATCCGAAGCGATGGCCGGGGCCTTTTCCGTTTCAGGACAGCTACCTGCTGTCTCAGGGCAAGGATTTCTGTGTGGAGCGCCGCGCGGCCCGCGAAGATTTCGATGATCTTATGCATGCCGGAAAAGGTATCCGGTGGTGATGAACAATTCTAAGAATTCTGCGATAGATGGAATAAATGGGAGGGACAGCTATTCAGCCTCCAATCCAAAATACTCGATGACACTTGGATCGATCACACCCGCATGCAGCGCCAGTAAAACGAGACGCGCATCCGGTCCATCTTCGGTGCCAAGCGCGACGACGACCCGGGCCTCGACCGCGTTGACGAGCGTGGCATCGTTGACGGCCTCGAAGTCGCTTCGACCGAGGATACAGTACGCCAATAGGAGTGAGGCATGGGCCGAGGCAGCCTCGGTGACCGGGCCGATCTCCTTGAGCAGCTTTAGTGCTGTCAGCTTTACCGGCTCTGGCACCAGCGCCGGATGGAGACCCGCGTCACGCAGCTCGCGGTCGAACTGCTGCAGTTCGCGCGAGCGACCAAACAAGCTAAACATGCCAGCGAACATGGGATCAGCTTGATCCTGACGGACGCCCGTTGGCTGTATCGCTAGGCGACGCCAATTTTGGCGGCACTTTCTAACTTCTCCTGGCCTGCGATCCAAGCGGCTTCGGCGGCATCGAGATCGCGCTGGAGCCAGCCAATTTTCTGTTGCAGTCGTTTCGACTCCTCCGGTTGCTCGCGATAGAGAGCGGGATCGGCGAGTTTTTCGAGTATTTCCTGCTTCTCGAGAGTCAGGCGGTCGACCAGTGCTTCGGCCTTCTTGACCTTGTTGGTGAGCGACGAAGCGTCCCGACGCCGCTCGGCCGACCTGCGACGCTTCTCCTTTTTATTTGTCGTTACCCGACTAGGTGTTGGCATGGCCTCGGTGCGGGAGGACTCATCGGGTCGAGACTTGCGCTCGAGCGTCAGGGCCCGATAGTCCGCCATATCGCCCTCAAACGACGCCACCCGACTTCCGCTTACAAGCCAGAATCGATCGACGGTTAGTGCAATCAGGTGAGGGTCATGGCTGACGATCACCACCGCCCCATCGAACTCGTTGATCGCCTCAGCCAGAGCATCGCGCGATGCCATGTCGAGATGGTTTGTCGGTTCATCCAATAACAACACATGCGGTTCGCTGGCTGCGATTTGCGCGAACACCAGACGCGCCCGCTCTCCCCCGGACAACGACCCGATACGGCCCAAAGCCATGTCGTTGGTAAATCCAAAACGGCCCAGATAGGTGCGCATTTTCTCCGGGGTATCGTCGGGGCGCAGCCGGCCCAGCGACTCAATCGGGCTAGCCGATGGATCGAGCTGTTCGGTGAGTTGTTGGGAAAAATAGCCGACCCGAAGCCTCGGCGACTTCACCACCTCGCCCGCCATTGGCTTGAGCATGCCAGCCAGCAACTTGATAAACGTGGTCTTGCCGTTTCCGTTTGCACCGAGCAATGCGATGCGGTCATCGCTATCTAAACGCAACGAGATGTTTGAGAGAACCGGCGTGTCGTCGTAGCCGACGTCGACCCTATAGAGGCTGTAGAGAGGCGGTGCCAACACCGCGACCTTGGGAAAATGGAAGTTGGGCGCTCGCTCACTGGATATTGCGGTGGGCGGCGCCAGGCGCGCCAACATCTTAATGCGCGATTGTGCCTGTTTGGCCTTCGTGGCCTGCGCGCGAAATCGATCGACGAATTTCTCCATATGGGCACGTTGGGCTTCCTGCTTGACACGCAGTTTGCCGTCGAGCTCCAACCGCATTCGGCGATTCGCCTCAAATTGGTCGTAATTGCCCTGGTAATGGATCAGTTTGGTGTTTTCGAGGTGAAGAATTTCTCCGACCGCCCGATTGAGAAGGTCGCGATCGTGGCTAATAATCACGACCGCCCCCTTGTAGCGCGCTATGTAGTCCTCCAGCCATAGTGTCGCTTCGAGGTCGAGATGGTTGGTCGGCTCGTCCAGTAGCAACAAATCGGGCGCGGTAAACAGCAGCGAGGCCAGCGCCACGCGCATACGCCAACCACCCGAAAACGAGGCGCAACTGCGCTGTTGCGCGGCTTCGTCGAAGCCCAAGCCGGCTAGAATACGTGCCGCGCGGGCCGTCGCGGAATACGACTGACACCGGGCTAGAAGGTCATGGATCTCAGCGATCCGCGCTGGATCGGTGGCCGTTTCCGCCTCCTGCCATAAGCTCGCCAATTCCGTATCCGCACCAATCACGGTATCGATCAGGCTGTCGCGACCGTTGGGTGCGTCTTGAGACGTAATCCCCACACGCCAGTGTGGTGGCACCGAGATGCGTCCGCCGTCGCTGTCAGCCACGCCGGTAATCAGACCAAACAGTGTCGTCTTACCGGCACCGTTGCGGCCGACAACCCCCACCTTGTGGCCGGCGTTAACGACGGCGTTTACATCGTCAAAAAGAAGTCGGCCCGCGATGCGGTAAGTGAGGTTTTCAATCTTTAGCAAGGCAATGACTCCGCCCGCGGGCGTCTGGGGATAGCGAGTTTGCGAAACTTGGTGGGCGTAGATTGCCGAAACAACAACCCACCGCAAAAGCTATAGCATTTTGTGATCATTCGGAATCGTGAGGGATTCCGCGGAGGCTCGTTATGTGATTCAAGGTGCGGGCTGGAAAAGGAGGCCAGCCTGCATCGCGAAATCTCTTTCCAACGATCTTCGAGCGCGGCTTGTCGCGGCGGTTGAAGGCGGGATGCCCCGGCGTTCGGCCTCGCAACGTTTTGGGGTAGCGGCTTCGACAGCGATCAAATGGGTTGATCTGTGGCGACGGAGCGGCGATGTCGGAGAGCGGCCACGGGGCGGCGATCACCGCTCGTACCGGATCGAGGCCCATGGCGAGGAGATTCTGTCCCTGGTCGAGGTGACGCCGGACATCACCTTGGCGGAGCTGGCTGAGCATCTCGATGCGGCCCATGGTCTGGTGGTCGCGCAGAGCACGATCTGGCGCCTGCTCGACCGTCGCCGGATGACGTTCGAAAAAGCGCGCACGCCAGCGAGCAGCGGCGCCCTGACGTTCTGCGACGGCGCCACGCCTGGTTCGTGGCCCAGCCGGACCTGAAGCCGGAGCGACTGGTCTTCATCGACGAAACCGGGGCCTCGACCAAAAAGGCGCGGGCTATGGCCGGGCACGGCGCGGCGAACGGTGCCGCGCCCCGGTGCCTCATGCACCTTCGGGATCGGCACCATGAACCGGCGCCGTGCCGTCTTCACCAGGGCCTCAACCTTGCCCTTGTCGTTGCCCTTACGGGGCCGGGCGAAGCGGTCGCGGAACAGATAATGCGATCGCAGGTGGGTGAAGGCCTGGGTGCGCCGGCGCGTGCCGTCGCCCAGGATCCGCGCCACCGCCAGCATCTTCTCCACCGTGCGACGGTCGATGCCGTCGGGAGGAGGCGTCCACTCCATCATTATTCCTCCGCCGTTACACATGACTCACATCTCTACTCGACTTCGATTGCCTCATAAAAGCCCATGGCCTGAAGGAGGCAACAGGCGCGCCGCGGGCGGCGGCAAGGTTCCGTTTTCGCGCATCGAGATTTTGGGTTAGCTTGTCGCCCGTCGTAAGACGGGCGCGCGGGAAGCGGCGCAAAGGAGAAGTTGACCATGAAAGTCGATGGGGGATGCCATTGCGGGTTCATCACCTACGAAGCGGAGATCGATCCCGAGAAGGTCATGATCTGCAACTGCACCGATTGCCAGCGTCTGTCGGGATCGTCGTTTCGCACGGTCGCGTTCACTGTGGAGAACGGCTTCAAGCTACTGTCGGGCGAGCTCAAGGTGTATCTCAAGACCGGCGACAGCGGCAACAAGCGCCAGCAGGCCTTCTGCCCCGAGTGCGGGTCGTCGATCTACGCGACCTCGGAGGAGGGCGGGCCGCTCTACGGCATCCGCACCGGCTCGATCAACCAGCGCGGCCAGCTTGAACCGAAGGTCCGCATCTTCACGAGGTCCGAGCTGCCGTGGATCGATCGCATCCCGTCACTGCCGCGAATCGAGGGCGCGCCCTAACAGCCCGTTGATTAAGTGGCTTTTTCCGGCTCTCACTCCCAGATGAGGAATGCGGCGGCGAAAGCCGTCTGGCCGCTTTGCGAGCCCCCCCGTGCCACCAGCATGGCCCCGGTGGGCGTGAGCAGAACGAAAATACCGCCATATCCGCCCGCCACGGCCTCCCGCGGGGTGCCGGCGCCGATGAGCTGGCGCATCAGTAACGATAGATTGTGGCCGGCGACGTGGAGCAGGTATCGCTTGTGCACATTCTCTCGCCCGCGCAGCCAGGTTCGTCGCATGCCGCCACGATCGAGGTTGTGGGCAAAGCAGCGCTCGACGATCTCGGCGCGCAGCTTGAAGGCCTCGCGGGCGACCCCGGATTTGAGCCGCGCACGGTTATTGGTGACCGCGCGCCGCGCCGCCTCATCACCGTGCCAGCGCGAAAAGCCGGTCTGCTTGGGCGCCGCGATCCGGGTCTTCCAGGGACTGTCGTTCAGAGCCCTCAAGACCGCCCGTGAGTGATAACCTTTGTCGGCGACGCATTCGGCCGGGTCCTCCGATGTCGGTGCCGCATCCACCGCCTCGAGGTTTGCCTCGGCCTTCGCCAGGGTCTTGGAAAGCGTCGTGGTGTCGCCCTCATCGGCCGGGTGCAGCTCGGCCGCCACCACCGCGCCGGTGTCCAGATCCACCGCGTGCTCGGGCTTGTAGGCCAGATGCGTCGTGCCGTCCTTCATCTTGGTGATCTTGGCCTCGGGGTCGCTCTTCGAAACCCAATCCGTGTTGGAAAGCTTCTTGCCCTTGCGCTTCCGGTCCAGACGCGCCAGGTCCTCGGCCGTGGGTGTCTCGACGCCGCTTTCCCGGGCCAGGCGCTCCAGCATCTCCCAGTAGCCTTCGCCGTTGTCGCGCCGCACGATGTTCCGCAGCGCCGCGTTGGCCTCCATGGTCGAGGCATCGACGCCGATGCGCTCGCCCTTGATCAGCCCCGCCTCGGCGATCAGCACCAGAACCCAGTCGAAGACCACCGCGTGGACTTCATGGGGCAGGCGCGTGCGGCTCCGTGACAGCCAGGAATGGTCCGGTACCCGATCACGGCTCCCCAGTCGCAGGAACGCCCGCAGCGAAAGCGAGTCCGAGCAGCGCCACTCCAGACCGCGCTCGCTGTCGATGCCCTCAAAGTAGCCCACCAGGTGCATCCGGAAATAGCGCCCGGGCGGCACCGAGGGCGCGCCCATCCGGACCGCGTAATAAGGCCGGCAGCTCGCCTCGGCAAAGGCGTCGAAGCCGCCCTCGATCAGCACCGACTGCAAGCGGTCATAAAACACATGACCCGGAGAGCGCGGCATCTCCGACCAGCTCACCATCAGGTCCCCCTGACCATCCTTCTGCCGTCCCATCGCCATCGGCAAATCCCCCTGCAAATCAGGGAACCAGAGAATCAGATGGCGCCGACTTAATCAACGGGCTGTTAAGCCGGGATATGGATGAGGCTGTTGAAAAAACGTTAGATGGCTTCGGAAAAGAGTACCGTCGCATTATTGATGAAAAAGAGCCTGCCCCTTATATATGACCCTTATGCTTGGCGGACCAGCATAAAGGTCATATATAAGGGGCATGAACACACTGCCCCTTAAGACCCGCAAGCTGATTATCCGATGCCTCGTGGAGGGTCAAAGCATCCGGGCGACCGCTCGCACTGCAGAGGTCTCCAAAAACACCGTTGCCAAGCTGCTGATCGACGCTGGCAAGGCGTGCGCGGACTATCAAGACGGCGTGTTGCAAGACCTGCCGTGCAGGCGCATCCAGGTCGACGAAATCTGGTCCTTCATCTACGCGAAGCAAAATAACGTTGCCCGCGCCAGGTCGGCGCCCCCGGAAGCTGGCGATGTCTGGACGTGGACCGCGATTTGCGCCGACACCAAGCTCGTTCCATCATGGCGGGTCGGGGACCGCTCAGGCAATACAGCCATCGACTTCATGGACGATCTACGTCCGCGGCTTGCCAACCGCGTGCAACTCACTAGCGACGGGCACAAGGCCTATCTGGAAGCGGTGGAGGGTGCATTCGGCGGTGACGTAGATTACGCCCAACTGGTGAAGCTCTACGGCTCGGAAGGCGGCGTATCGTCAGACAAGCGGTACAGCCCTGCAGAGTGCACGGGTATCCGCAAGCGCCGCGTCGAAGGCAATCCCGATCTAGAACACGTCTCGACTAGCTACGTCGAGCGCAACAACCTCGCCATGCGGATGTCCATGCGCCGGTTCACGCGGCTGACCAACGCTTTCTCCAAGAAGATCGAAAACCATACTCACAGCGTCGCCCTGCACTTTATGTATTACAACTTCTGCCGTCAGCATAAGAGCCTCGATGGGATCAGCCCTGCGATGGCCGCTGGCGTGACGGATTGGCTGTGGGACATCGAAGACATCGTGCGGCTGATAGACGAAGCGGCTCCGCAACCGAAGCGGCCCGCGACCTACCGCAAGCAGGCAATTTCAAACTGACCCACTACCTGCTTTTGCGTTACCTGGCTTGGCGCGCTAGACTCCACCAGCTTTCGCCAAAAGAGGAGATCGGTGATGGATAACCGGCTCTTGTGCGAGATTACGGACGAGCAAATCCGCACTTACGAAGAGGACGGCGTGCTGCATCTGCGCGGCGCGGTCAGCATGGATTGGATCGAGCGCGCCCGTGACGCCTTGGACCGCGTTCTCGCCAGCCCCGGGCCGCTCGGCTCCAACATCAATCCGGCCGGAACCGAGGGGCGTTTCGCCTTCGAGACGTTCATGAACGTCTATGACCCCGATTTTCGTGCGCTGGCCGAGGAATCACCGTTGGCCGAGATTGCCGCGCGCATCACCGGCTCTGAGACGATCCACCTGCTCTACGATTTCTTTTTCTCCAAGGAGCCCCACAGCCCGCACGCCACCTCGTGGCACCAGGACTATCCCTCGGTGTGTTGCCACGGCAAGCAGGTGATCGGCACGTGGATGCCCCTCGATGTCGTGACCTATGACTCGGGCGCGATCGAGTACATCAAGGGCTCGCACAAGTGGAATAAATGGTTTGATTTCCCCTACAACACGGAGAAAGTCGAGGAGGAACTCGACATCAACTACAAGCAGTTATCGGAGGGCGGGAATCCCGAGGAATGGGGCGAGCATTTCGAGCCGCAACCCGATTTCGAGGCGGCGCGCGATCAGTACGACATCATTCATTTCGATACCGAACCGGGAGACGTGGTCGTCAACAATCTCCTCCTCATGCACGGCTCACCCGGCAACTACACCGATCGCCGCCGCCGCGCGATCGGCGGCCGCTGGGTGGGTGATGATGCAACCTTCGCCCGGCGCAAGGGCGAATACAACGTGGTCATCCCCGTCGAGGTCGATCTCGACGACGGCGAGCGGTTTCCGCCCGATCACCCGGTATTTCCCCAGGTGTGGCCACGCCCGGCGGCCGATCGCCTCCGCGCCTGACGCCACGACCGAAAACCCGCCGGCATAAATCTGGAACGGCGCCCGGCGGGGCGCCGTTTCTCTTGGCGGCTCAACCAGGCGGCGGCGGGTTCAACCGGCCGGCAGCATGGCGTATGTGGGGCCGGTGGCCGGGACCGGCGCCTCCTCGAGGCCGAGCTCCTTGCGAACCACTGGCGTCCCGCGACATCGTCATCGAAGCGGCCGTCACCATCGACCAGGACATCAAGTCCGGCGCGTGTCTGATCGATAATGTAAGCGGCCTGGGTGTCGAGATATTGCTCGCGGAAGGTGCGATCGGCCATGCCCACGGAAAAGGGGCGGCCGTGGAGGTTGGCGGTGAACCAGCCTGGCCTCGGCAACGATCCGGTCGTCGTGGTTGCGAGCGGTCGGTCCTTTGTGGCGACGAGCATGCCATGCCTCCCTGACCTCTCGTTGCGATCACCGGTGGTCGATTGACTGCGACCACAGCATTCGCCCGCCGTCCGTGTCAAGCGCACGCGCCGATCGGCGCTTGTCACAGAGGCAGTGGGATTTTGGTGGCTTGATTCGCGCAGGCCGATAGAATCATTGGTGTCATAGACGAAGGGAAAGGTGAAGGTGGAGCCGGAAGACGAAGCGCGGTTTGCGTTGGGTCACGCAACGGCGGCCAACTGGCGGGCGGCGTGTGCTGAGGCGCTCGCCCAGCTCGCACCTCTGCCGCCGGCCGCGAACATGGGGTTTCTCTACACAACCGAACATTTTGCCGGCGATCTGCCGGACGTCCTGGATCACATCAGGGGCGCCACGGCGATTGACTCATGGGTCGGCACGGTGGGCGCCGGCATTCTCGCGACCGGCCGGGAATATTTCGGGGAGCCCGCCGTTGCCATCATGGTTGCGGCGTTCCCCACCGATTCGTTCAGCGTCTTCAGTGCGTGCGATGCCGAGGTGAGCGACATCGTGGCCGAGCGGCACGACTGGCTCGCCAAGACCGCTCAGCACTTCGGCGTGGTCCATGCCGATCCGCGCAGCCCCGATCTCGCTGAGGCGATCCCGCGCTTCGTCGAGGCCACCAACAGCTTCTGCGTGGGCGGCATTACCTCGGCGGGCGGTGGCGCCACGCAAGTGGCCGACGGCGTGACCGAGGGCGGGTTCTCGGGCGTCCTGTTTTCCGGCGACGTGCCCGTGGTGACCGGGCTGACCCAGGGGTGCTCGCCCATCGGTCCGATCCACGAGGTGACGGCGTGCGAAGGCAACATCGCCATCGAGCTCGACGGCCGTCCCGCGTTCGAGGTGTTTTGCGAGGATATCGGCGCTGTATTGGCGCGCAACCTGAACCAGGCGGGGCGGTACATTCACGCCGCGGTCCCCGTGGCGGGCTCCGATCGGGCCGACTATATGGTCCGCAACCTGATCGGGCTCGATCCGGAGGCCGGCCTCGTCGCCATTGGCGATTACCTGACATCCGGCCAGGCCATCATGTTTTGCCGGCGGGACAGCCAAAGCGCGTTCGACGATCTCCGTCGCATGCTTGCCGATCTCAAACAGCGCGCCGCAACACCGCCCCAGGGCGGGATTTACTATTCCTGCGTGGCACGGGGGCCCAACATGTTCGGTCCCGATTCGGTCGAGCTCGAAACGATTCGCGCCGAACTCGGAGACATTCCGCTGGTCGGTTTCTTCTGCAACGGTGAAATCTCGTACGACCGGCTGTACGGCTATACGGGCGTTTTGTCGCTGTTTCTGTGACGCGGGTCCCGCTGGCGGATGACCCGAGGGGCCAAAATCCTTGCGGTGCCTGCCGGGGCCGATGACAATAGGTCGCCGATCGCAGTGATTGGTATGCGAGGCGTCCATGGACCCGACGGGCGAATCGGACGAGATTCATCGAGCGTTAGCGGAAAACCGCCATTTGGCGGACACGATTCGCGCACTGCGCGACGAGCTCGAGGTGAGGCGCTACGAGCAGGATCAAGCCGTCCAGAATGCCGTGGCCGAGGCCAATAACGAGATCGTCCAGCTCAAGGCGACGGTGTCGAACCTGCGCGACGAGCTGGAGGCCAAGCAGATCGACAAGGAAGAGAGCGTTCAAGCCGCCGTCGCCGAGAACAACGACGAGATCGCGCAGCTCAAGACCACCGCGGCCAGCCTGCGCGACGAGCTGGAGCGCCTGCAGATCGACAAGGAGGAAAGCGTCCAGGCCGCCATCGCCGCGGCCAGCGGTGAGATCGACCAGCTCAAGGAAACGGCGGCCAGCCTGCGCGACGAATTGGAGCGCATACAGGCGGTCTACGAGGATAAAATCCAGGAGATCGAGCGCGCTTCCCGCGACGAGGTCGACCAGTTGCAGAAGACGGTCGGCGCCTTGCGGGAGGAGCTGGAGGCCCGCGATGCCAAGTCCTAAGCGCAAGCCCGCCATCAAACAGGTGAGCGGCCCCGGCGCCCCGAGTGAACAGGCGCGTCTCCACCAAGCGGAGATGCTGCTTGATGTGTCTCGCAAGGTCGCGGCGATCGAGACGCTCGGTGAAGTGCTCAAGACGCTGGTCGTGATCACCACGCGGGGGCTTGGCGCCGAGCGCGGGACGCTGTTTCTTAACGACGCCCAGACCAGCGAGCTCTATTCGCGCGTGGCCCAAGGTAATTTCAAGCGCGAGATCAGGATCCTCAACTCGGTCGGCATCGCCGGTCACGTCTTCTCCTCGGGCGAGGGCATCATCATTCACGACGCCTATGCCGACGATCGATTCAACCGCTCGGTCGACGAGCAGACCGGCTTCACCACCAAGAGCATCCTGTGCGCGCCGGTCAAGACGGTCAAAGGCGAGGTGATCGGCGTCGCCCAGGCGCTCAACAAGCGTAAGGGTCAGTTCGGCGAAGCCTATATGGCGCTACTGGGGGCGATGACCACGCAGGCCTCGATCGCCCTGCAGAGCGTTCAGTTCGTCGAGCGCATGAAAAAGACCCGCGTGCAGGATATGGAGTTCCTCAACGTGGTGTCGGATCTCACCTCGGAGATCGATTTGGGCACGCTGCTGCGCAAGGTCATGAGCGAGGCGACGCGGATGCTCAACGCCGAGCGCTCGACGCTGTTTCTCAACGACGAGCTGTGGTCGGAGGTCGGCGAGGGGCTCAACGCGGCGCAGATCCGCTTCCCCAATCACCTCGGTATCGCGGGCACGGTGTTCGCCTCGGGCCAGACGGTCAACATCCCGCATGCCTATGCCGATCTCCGGTTCAACCCGTCGTTCGACAAGAAGACCGGCTATTTCACCCGCTCGATCCTGTGCGTGCCGGTCATCAACAAGGAGGGCAAGAAAATCGGCGTGACCCAGGTGCTCAACAAGCGCGGCGGGCCGTTCACCGGCGAGGACGAATCGCGCCTCAAGGCGTTCACCGCGCAGATCGCCATCGGCCTCGAGAACGCCAAGCTCTTCGACGACGTGCAGAACATGAAGAACTACAACGAAAGCATGTTGGAAAGCATGTCAAATGGCGTCGTCACGCTTGACGAGGACGGCAAGATCGTCACCTGCAACGCCGCCGGCTTTAGCATCATGCGCGCCGGGCCTCACGATATCCTCGACTGGCAGGCCGAAGACTACTTCACCACCGCCAACGCCTGGTTGGTTGACAAGATCAAGAAGGTCACCGAGGAGCAGGAGCCCGACGTCACGATGGATGCCGAGCTGGTGTTCGGCGATGAGACGATCTCGGCCAATGTCACGGTGCTGCCGCTCGTGAGCGCCGAGGCCAAGCAGCTCGGCAGCATGATCATGATCGAGGACATCAGCACCGAAAAACGTATCAAGTCGACGATGTCGCGCTACATGGACCCCGGGCTGGCCGATCAGCTGCTCACCGCAGACGAGGACATGCTCGGCGGCCAGAGCACGACCGCGACGATTCTGTTCTCCGATGTGCGCGGCTTCACCAAGTTGACCGAAGAGCTCAGCGCGCAGGGCACCGTCAGCCTGCTGAACGACTATTTCACGATCATGGTGGACTGCATCCAGAACGAAGGCGGCATGCTCGACAAGTTCATCGGTGACGCGATCATGACCGCCTTCGGCATACCCATGGCGCATGATGACGACGACGACCGGGCCGTACGCGCCGCGGTCAGCATGATCCGCGAGCTCCGTGAGTGGAACAAGGAGCGCGAGGCCCGCGGCCAGATGTCGGTCGATATGGGGATCGGGCTCAACACCGATATCGTCGTCTCAGGCAATATAGGCTCTCCCAAGCGGATGGACTATACCGTCATCGGCGATGGCGTAAACCTCGCCGCACGCCTCGAAAGCGCCTGCAAGCAGTATGCGGCGCGCATCCTCATCAGCGAGAACACCTTCGCCAAGCTGCGCGGCACCTACCGCAGCCGCGAGATTGATCGGGTCGTGGTCAAGGGGAAAACCGAGCCCGTCAGCGTTTACGAGATCCTCGACTATCACGAGGAGGAGACGTTCCCCAACGTGATGGAGGTGTTGAACCACTTCAAGAGCGGGTTGCAGTACTACCGGGCAGGTAAATGGGACGACGCGATCGCCGCGTTCGGCGAAGCTCTCAAGCTCAACGAAGACGACAAGCTGACTCAGATGTACGTTGAGCGCTGCGAACATTTGAAGGCCGATCCGCCCGGTGACGACTGGAACGGGATCTGGGTGATGAAGGAGAAGTAGGCCGGATCAGGGATTCATGCGGTCGCGATGCAGCCCCCGATCTTGCCCCATTTTCCTTGATTTGCTGGCAACGGCAGCGCTCCGGGGCCGCCTCAGAGTCGGTTTCGAAAGTCATGCGGCTCGGGCCAATCTGCGGACGAGGAGCATGACGGAGGCGGCGTAGAGGAAGGCGCGGGCCGAGGCGATGGTGGCCTCGAAGTCCTTTGCCAGTCGCCGGTTGCGGTTGATCCAGGCGAAGAAGCGCTCCACGACCCAGCGGCGCGGTTGGACGGCGAAGCCGACCTGATCGGGGCTTTTGCGCACGATCTCGACGGCGATCACGGTGGCCGTGGCGACCTTCTCGCCGGCGTAGCCGCTGTCGGCAAAGACCTTCTCGATGAACGGAAACGAGCCGCGTGAGGCGCACAGCAGCGACCCGCCACCATCGCGGTCCTGGATACTCGCCGGATGCGCCTCGAGCACGAGGCCGCGCCCGTCGGTGTCGACCAGCGCGTGGCGCTTGCGCCCCTTGATCTTCTTGCCCGCATCGTAGCCGCGGGGGCCACCAGCCTCGGTTGTCTTGACGCTCTGGCTGTCGATAATCGCGCCGCTCGGGCTGGCCTCGCGTCCGACCCGCTCGCGATCGGCCATGACCAGAGAGTGATTGATCTTCTCAAGGAGGCCGTCGTCGCGGAACTTGGCGAACCAGCGATAGATCGTGCCCCACGGTGGCAAATCGCTTGGCAGCAAGCGCCAAGGGCAGCCAGCCCGCATCACGTAGAAAATGCCGTTGACGATCTCTCGCATCGGCCATGACCGGGGCCGTCCCGTGCCATGAGCCGGAGGCAAATGAGGCTCGATCACAACCCACTCCGCATCGGTCAAATCAGTCTGATAACGCAGCGTCTTGCGGCTATGCTGCTCTCGGGTGGTCGGCGTCCACATGGCGGCTCCATATCGGTCTCAGCAACCTCCTTGGAATCACATCGACACCGGCCACTCAACCCCTTTCGAAACGGCCTCTCAGGCGGTGGCGAGGCGACTGGGTATCCATTCTGAACCCTTGCTCTCCGACCATCATTTGGAGTAGAGGATCACTCTCCCAATGTAATAAAACCTTGGAATCGCACAGCATTTGTGGCCTTAATACAGCGAAATACTTAGGTGATAGGGGGAATCCCCCTTGCCTATCCGGTTAACGCCGATGACCGCTACATGTAGGGTGCCGCCACTCTCCCGAGTAAAGCCCGGCATAGGTTGGAGCAGAGGTGTCGCCCGCGATGCCGAGCAATGAGCGGAAGGCGTTGAACGGGTAGAACCGCCTGTTGAAGCGGAAGGTGAACTCGTTGAGGTAGGCTTGTAGGTGCTGGTGGCTAACGCCGTGGTGGATACCGATCAGCCACGTCTTCAGGTTGGCGAAAACCAGATGGATGATCGGCAGGTATTGCTCGGCAACCTCTGGATCACCACACTCGGCAACAGCGAAGTGCTCATAGCCGCGCTTACCGAGGCCAGCATAGCCGCTCCAATCGTCAGTAACGATCAGCGATCCCGGCGCGACGGTGCTCTCGACGAACCCACAGAGCGACTCGGCGCTACGGTCGAGCACGACGGCGAGCCGAACGCGTCCGGCATAGCGTCCGTCTTTCCGGTTGTCGAGCTTGGTGCCCGGCTTTCGATGACGCACCTCGATGGCACAGGAGACGGGAACCTTGTGGTGAACACCACGGCCTTCCCCACGCGTTCGCCCGCCAACCCAGGTTTCGTCCACCTCAACATGGTTCTTGGGCTGTCCACCGATCCTGTCTTGGTTGGGCCGCACCATGCCCGAGCGGAGCTTGTGGAGAATTTGAAAGGCCGTCTCGTAGCGCGAAAGACCAAGTTGCCGCTGAAACTGCACGGCGGACATGCCGGGCGTCTGACTGGCGACCAGATAAGCGGCCCAGAACCAGACGTTCAGCGGAGTGTGGCTACGCTCCATCACTGTTCCCACCGTCAGCCCGGTGTTCTGGCGGCACTTGCGGCAGCGCAGGACGCCAGGGCGGTTTTCAAAGTGGAACGGCTCTCCCGCCGTGCCGCAGTGCGGGCAGGCAAAGCCGTCTCCCCAGCGGGCTTTCTCCAGGTAGGCGGCGCAGGCCGCATCATCGGGGAAAAGTCGCTGGAACTCGGGTAGCGAATGCGGGAATGGGAGATCGGCGCGGTCGAGAACATCCATGGCGCGCCCCCCTATATCCGGTTTGCGCCCATTCTAGCCCTAGTGGGTGTGGGTGTAAACCGGATAGGCAAGGAATCCCCTAGGCAAGCAGTGGTAGAGTGATGGCGGCCCCAGCTTCCGAAGATGTATCCTTGGCCAAGTCGGCTTATTGCTTGGCGGAAAGTCAATTCTATCGGCCACAGGCGCGCGATCTCATCGGCCGCCTGCTGCGGTCGTATCTCGACAACGTCTTTCTGACGCCGACCGAGCTACTCCACTCTTGGTCCTACCAGCAGAAATTGCCGGCGGCCGGAAAATTCCTCGAGGGCGCAGTCCAAAAGGCGGCTATCGCGCAGGTCAAGGGGACCGAGACCTCGGTTACGGGTCGCATCAAGGAGGTCCACGCGCTACTCGAAAACCTCACCTCGCGCGGCCGCAATGCGGACGGCTCGGATTCGCTCGAAGGTGTTGAACCCGCGCAATGTCTCGTGAGGTTCAAGCAGGCGCTGGCGCGGCCCGAAACCACCAACCGGGACTACACGCTCAACCGCCTCATGACCGGGTATCTGGCCGGATGCGAAAGCTGGCTGGAAAAGCTCCATCAGATTGTCGCGGCCTTCGACGTGCTCGACCAGAATGGCGCGACGGACCAGAATCTCAAATACCCCGACGTGTTTTTGGGAGAAATCGTGCGCAGCAGGGCGGCGCTCGATCAGCTTCTTGGCGAAACCAAATCCCTCGAGCCGCTGCTGATCGCCATCTCCGACCTCGCCGAAGGGGAATATAAGCCGGGAGAGAATACGCCGGAACCGGACCTCGTCAATCGAATCAGCCAGCTGTTCAGCAGATTCAAGCTGCCGGCAAGCCGTGCCGGGCTGATTTTTCATGTCTATGCGGCGCTGGCCGGGCGCACGCGGCTCGCGTCCGAGGATGTGGTGGATGAACTCAACGGCGTCCACCGTATTTACCAGCGTTTTCAGCGCAAGGGCGAGCTGTTCGGCGGCGCCAAGACCGTGATCCTGCTCGAACGCCGCGTCATCCGCACCCTCAGCGTCGATAATCTCGGCGAGAAGCTGCGACAGCTATCCCACAAGCACAACCAAGTGGTCACGTTGCTCGGCGTGCACGACATCATCATGGATCACGAGCACAAGAAACTGGTCCGCAACTACCTCGACTACGTGCTCGAGGATCGCGAGTTCGACGCCAAACTCGTCGATGGCGGGGGCAGCATCGGCGAGAAGCTCCAGCGCTTTAGGCTACTCCACGGGCTGCGCGTCAAATCCAACCTGTCCGACATGTACAAGGCCAAGTACAGCTCCTTCTTCGAGGATCTGCAGGAATCGTACATCAAGAACGGCGGCGTCTTCGCGCAGATCGACAAGGCGATGGGCGATTCGGCGAAAAAGTCGCTCTACCTGATGGAGCTTTGCGGGAGCAAAGCCTTCATCGAGGGCAGGAACCTGGGAAACGCGCGCAAGCTGATCGGCCACTACATCCTGCAGCCCGAGTTCATCAAAGCCTATCTCGCTGGGGCGACCGACCAGAATGCCGTGGAAGCCAGGATCAACGAGCTGAAGAAGAAACTACTGGCCGCGGGAATCGACGAGAGCGTGCTCGATTCGCCTCCGGCCGGCGGCGCGCCGTCATCGGCAACCGCTTAATCCTCGACACGATCCCCCCGAGCCCGGGGCGGCCGCGCGATGTTGCATCGGCGCTGCGGTGACTAGCCGCGCCTGAGGGCCTCGATGCCGGGCAGGGCCTTGCCCGCGAGCCATTCCAGGAATGCACCGCCGGCGGTCGACAGGTAAGTGAGGCGCGCGCCAGCACCGGCGCTCGTCAGGGCGGCCACGGTATCGCCACCGCCGGCGATACTGTCGAGCTTGCCCTCGGCCGTGAGATCGGCCACAGCGTCGGCGAGCGCTTGTGTCCCGCGGTCGAACGGCGGCGTTTCGAACGCCCCGAGGGGGCCATTCCACACCAGGGTGCGGGCCCTCTTCAGGTGGCGAGTGACGGTGGCGACCGTGGCGGGCCCAATATCGAGGATCATGTCCTCATCCGCGACGGCATCCGCGGGCACCGTCTGATGCGGCGTATCGGCAACCAGCGCGGTCGCGACCACCACATCCTCGGGCAACACGAGTGAGCACCCCGCTTCGTCCGCCCGCTCGATGATGTGGCGCGCGACATCGACCAGATTGGACTCGTAGAGGCTCCGGCCGATTCCCAGGCCGCGGGCCGCGAGGAACGTGTTGGCCATGGCGCCTCCGATGACCATGACATCGACCCGGTCGACCAGATGCTCGAGCGTGGCGAGCTTGGTTGATACCTTGGCGCCGCCGATCAGCGCCACCAGGGGCCGGGCCGGATGATCGAGCGCGCAATCGAGCTCCGCGAGCTCCGCTTCGAGGCCGCGGCCGGCGACCGCCGGTAGCCGCCGGGTGATGGCGACGACCGAGGCGTGAGCGCGGTGAGCGCAGGAAAACGCGTCGTTGACATAAAGCTCCGCGAGTTCGGCGAGGGCCCCGGCGAACGCCTCATCGTTCGACTCCTCACCGGCATGGAACCGGAGGTTCTCGAGCAGCGCGACCTCGCCGTCCGCCAGCGCCGTGACCACCCGCTGGGCAACGGGCCCGATGCAGTCCTCCGCGAACCTCACAGGCCGCCCGCCCAGCGTGGCAGCGAGCGCAGGCGCCACGGGCCGCAGGGACAGCGAGGAGTCGACCACGCCGTGTGGACGGCCGAGGTGCGAGGCAATGATGACGCGCGCACCTTTGCCGATGAGTTCCCGAATGGTGGGCGCGATCCGCTCGATGCGCATCTTGTCCTCGATTTGACCCTCGTGAAGAGGGACATTGAGGTCGGCCCTCACCAACACCCGTCGGCCGCTGACATCGCAGCTGTCCAAGCTCGGTATGGCAGGCATCGATTCAGCTTTCATCACAACGCGCCATGCCGCTCGTCGAGCCCCGACACCCGATGGCCTACCCGCTGTGTCCGCTATGGGCCAACGGTTCTCTACTGGGTTTCATCGAACAGGGTGTCGATTTCGGAACCGGCCGGCGGCACGCCACCGCCGAGCTCGACGGCCCGATCCTGATAGTAAGTGGCGCGCATAGCGGCGTAGTAGTCGAGCGATGTGCGGCGCAGGTCCTCGATCACCGGGATGAGTTCTTCCCGCGTGGTCACGCCATCGACTGCCGTGATCACGATGTTGGTGCCGGTGTCGAAGATGTAGTGAAGCGGCTGGAAAAACCCGTCGACGCCTACGCCCACGCCGTCGCGCAGCGTGCTCGGCCCGAGCAGCGGTAGGACCAGATAGGGGCCGGCTCCCGCGCCGTAGGTATAAATGGTCTGGCCAAAATCAGCTGTTTGCGGGGCGAAGCCGACGCTGTCCGCGACATCGAAGACACCCGCCACGCCTACCGTTGAATTGATGGCGAATCGTCCCACCGTGGTGCCCGCGCCACGGAGGTCGAGCTGCAGGAGCTGGTTGGTGAAGACGACCGGTTCGTTGACGTTGGCAAAAATATTGCGCGCCGAGGCCTTGACGGGCGCCGGCGTGACAAAACCGTAAAGCGCCGCCAATGGTCGGAAGATGAAGATGTCGATCACGTCGTTGATCGCGAAAACGGCCCGGTTGAACCCCTCAAGCGGGTCGCTGATCCCTTCAGGCAAGCGGCCTCCTTGTTCAGCGGCGGGCGCCGTTGGCTGCGGTTCCGCGGTCGCCACCGCCACCGGCTGGATGGCGGGCTCGAACGTCATGCTGGATAGGGGTAACCCGCCGCCGGCTGCCGCGATGCGTGCGGCGAAAGCCGGATAAGCGCGGCCCGCGGCCACCAATACGTGCTCCCGCGCCTGGGGTGCGGCGGCCAGCGCCGCGGTGACGATCGGTTCAACAAGCGCGGGATGGCGGGCGATGGCTGCGATGACGACGGCTCTCATCCGCTGTCGGATGCGAAGCTGCTCGTTCTGGGCAAACTCCTGGTTGAGCGGCGCAACGCCGAGCTGACCCACGACGGCACTGGCTGGAGCGGGACGTGCGGCCGCGGCGATCTCCGCCGCGAGCGGGGCAGGCAGGCTGCCCTGGGCCAGGATCTGGCCGCTGGCGGGACATAAAACGCCAACGACGGCAAGGACAAGAATGCGGGGCATCGCGTGAAGAAGGGCGGCCATGACGGCTTCTTATGGTGGCGGAATGAGGCCGATAGTTAACCAGCTATCCGTTGCGCTGTCAGCCGCGATCCTCCCCGCGGCGGGGCGAGCGCGGTCTCGCTCACGATAGCTCGGCGATCGGTGAGCGGCGCGATCAGCCGCCGATCTGGCGCCTTAGTTCTTCGGTCAACCGTTCGGCATCCGCAATTTCGCCTTCGGACATGCGGCGCAGCAGGGCCTTGCGGTTTTCGATCGCGGTCGTGAAACCCTGCTCGGCGGCCAGGTTGAGCCAAGCCAGGGCCGTGACGTCGTCTTGTCCTACGCCCTCGCCGCGGGCATAGCGGGTGGCCAGGTGATCCTGTGCCTTGGCGTAGCCCTGCAGCGCAGCTTTGCGGAACCACGCGACAGCCTCGGTGTAACTCTGCTCGAGCCCGCCATGGCCATCGCGGTACAGCTTGCCGAGATTGTACTGGGCGCGCATGTAACCCTGATCCGACGCCTTGAGGAACCATTGCGCGGCTTGGTCTTCATCCTCCGCAACGCCCAGCCTATAGACGTACATCTTGCCGAGGGTGTATTGCGAGCGCGCGAGTCCCTGCACAGCGGCTCGCTCGAGCCAGCCAAGCGCGCGGCCGAAGTCCTGGGGCACTCCTTCCCCGGCGATATACGCGCTGGCGAGATTGTGTTGGGCCGCCGCCATGCCCTGGTCAGCGGCCTTGTTCCACCACGCCATCGCCGTTGCGATACCGCGCGCCACGCCCTTGCCCTCGTCGTACATGATGCCGAGGTTGTACTGGGCCTCCGCCATGCCGTCGTCGGCCAGTGGCCGCCATTCCTCGAGCGCGGTCGCAAAATCGCCGCGCTGGTAAGCGGCCCATCCCGCCGCGAAATCGGCCTGTGCGGGGCGGGGCCCCCACCAGACCAAAACGAAGGCAAGGCAAAGGGCGGTTGAAAACGGAACGCCGATTCGCCAGCCGCGACGGCGGCGGTGCGCCCCCGCGAAACGTCTGTTCTCCATGACTTCCCCCCTTTTCTAGGGGTTATCCGCCGGTCGCGGCACTCGCCGTTGCCGGCATCTTCATTGCGCGAGCCCGCAACGCCTGAAGCAGGCCCTCGTATCCGTTTCTGCTGATGACGGAGGTAAATTCGGAGCGCTGGGTGATCGCCATACTGATCCCGGCGACCATGACATCGATGATCCGTTGACGGCCATCGATCACACGAACGCGCCATTCGCAGTCGAGCGGCGGACCGCTTGGCCGGATGATCTCGGTTCTCACGAGAATGTCTTGTTTGCCGGCGGGCCGCGTGCCTGTGACCTTGAAGGTCTCGCCGGCATAGCCGCCAAGGCGCGAGGAATAGACCTTGAGCACGAAGGCGCTGAAGAGTTGCAGATAATCGCTCCGCTGCTCCGGCGTCATGGTGCGCTAATGACGCCCGAGGACGAACCGGCCGATAAAGGCGAAATCGAAGCCCTCACGCAGCAGGCCGCGTACTTGTTTTTCGCGCTCTTCGAGCGACATGTCGGACGCACCCAGCGCCTGGATCGCCTGATCGCCGAGCCGCTGGACGAAGGCAACGGCGTCTTGCTCGGCCGGGGAAAGCGCGACGAGAGCGCTCGGCGATCCGCCCATGGACAGCCACAACATGGCCACCGTGGCCAGCGCGACGACGAACCGACGGGACCTTGACGGGCGGCGGCCTATTCGCGCGCTGGCGTCGAGCCGGGGGTCAGGGCCAATACCGTATTGCATCCTCATTCCCGTATCAGACTCGATTGCGTTCCCCCGCGCCCCATCGGCGCTGGCACGGGGCAGGGTTCAATCTACGCCGCGGCACCCTTGACGCCGCCCGCCCATGACGAGTTCGCCAACCAGGCGCGCAGGTTTTCCGCGGCGACCGGTGGGCTGATAAAATAGCCCTGCGCCTGCGTGCAGTCGAGCGCGGCGAGAAGATTCCATGTCGTGTCGTCCTCGACGCCTTCCGTGACCACGTCGACGCCGAGATTGAGCCCCAGCGTGACGATGCTGCGCACGATCACTTCGTCATCGGGAACCGATGACATGTTGAGCACGAACGACTTGTCCACCTTGATTTCATTGATCGGCAGCTTGCGGATATAGGCGAACGAGGTGTAGCCGGTGCCGAAATCGTCGATCGAGATGCGCACGCCCATGCCGTTGAGGCGGTTCGCCGTTTCCGTCGCCCGGGCCACGTCCGACATGATCGCTGTCTCGGTGATCTCCAGCGACAGCGCGTGCCGCGGCGCAGCCCAGCGTTCGAGCAAGTTGGCGACCGTGTCGGGGAAAGAGGTGTCGTGAAGCGTGGTCGGGCATAGGTTGACGGACACGGGAATCCGGTAACCCTGCTCGCGCCACTCGCGTTGCTGCATGAGCGCGTGGTCCAGTACCCACCGCGTCAGGGGCTCGATGACGCCGGACTGTTCGGCCAGAGGGATGAAGACATCCGGCGCGATCATGCCGCGTTCCGGGTGCTGCCAGCGGACCAGGGATTCCACGCCGCACAGCCGGGACCCGCCCATGACGACCTTGGGCTGGTAATGCAGAATCATTTCGCCGTCCTCGACCGCGCGCCTGAGATCGGCGGCGAGCGACAGCTGCAAGAGGCTCTCCGGGTCGTCCTCGCCGGCATATACGGCATAGCCGCGGTTATCTCGCTTCGCCGCGTACATCGCGATATCGGCGCGACGGAGAAGCGTTGCCGCATCGGTGCCGTGGGTGGGGAAGAGCGCAATCCCGATGCTGATACCGATGGCGAGATTGTGGCCGTGCACGGTAATTGGTGCGGCCAGCGTCTCGATAATCCGCTGAGCCGCGTTGATGGCGCCGGCAAGGGTGGCGCCGGTAGGCTGCAGTTGGGCTAATTCATCGCCGCCGAGGCGAGCCAAGGTATCGGATTCTCGCCGCCCCTCGCGGAGCCGGGCGGCCACGGCCTGCAGCAATTGGTCGCCCGCCGCGCGGCTCAGGGTCCGGTTGATATCGCGGAATCGATTGAGGTCCATGATCAGCAGCGCCACCTGGCGGTCGTCGCGCTTGGCCACCGCGATCGCCTGCTCCAACCGGTCCAGAAACAACGCTCGGTTGGCCAACCCCGTCAGATCGTCGTACAGCGACTGATGGGAAAGCTTGATTTGCGCATCGACCGAGTTGCGCTCGGCGCGGTACAGGCGCACCGCTTGCCAGAGGCTCCGCACCAACTGCCCAGCGACGGCTTCGTCCTGCGTGAGACAGTCCTCGGCACCGACGCGCAGCATCTCGGCCACGGTCTTGTCGCCATGGGTCTTGCTGATCATGATGACGGGCGTGGCGACACCCTGATCCCTAAGCTGCCTAAGAACCCCAACCCCGCTGCCGTCGGGCAGGTTGGTGTCGATCACGGCGCAGTCGTAATAGTGGTTGCTCAGGTTCTCGATGGCCGTTGGGCTGCTTTCGGCATGGTTGATTTCGAACGGGAGCTGCGCGTCGGTTAGTGAGGCGGACAGGGTTTTGCGGTCGTGCGTATTACTTGTGGCGAGGAGTATTTTGTAAGGTGCTGGCAACGTCATCCTGTGGCCCCGTACAAGGAGAAAGGGGATGGCCTTTCTGGCCTATCGGGTCACCGGCGTGGGCCGGGGACAGGGATCGCGGCGCGCAGTAGTGGTCGCGTGCAGCGACGGCCGTGGGACGCACCATAATGAGAATCCGTTAAGGGAAATTTAATGGAATTGGTTTCTCGAAGCCACATTATCATTGTATTTTAATGGCTTTAGTGACTTTCTTGAGATTAATTCTTAAATCCGCAGCGGGTGGGATTTTGCTGCCTTGCCGCGGGCAGGAGCCCTGAGGCGCGCCGCGCGCTGTTCCGAACCGGCCGGCTCAATAACTTTTCTGAAGCCGGAAATAGTCGTACCGATCGCCCGAGATCACGGCGATGTCGCGCCGGACATTCCCTTTGAGAATGGAGAGCGGCACTTCGACACCGGATTCGCCCAAGGCCCAGACGCGACGGTAGAGTTCGGGCACCGTCGTAACGCGCTCGCCCTTGACGGCGATGACATAGTCGCCGACCTCGATGCCCGCCTGCTCGGCCGGTCCCTCGGGGCTCACGCGGGTCACCATGAGTTGACCGTTGCGCTCCATCGTAAAGAGCCCGAGCCATGGCTTGGCGGGGCGTTGGCTGCGGCCGTCGAGCAAGAGATCCCCGAGGATCGGTTTCAGCAGGTCGATCGGGACGAACATGTTGCCCGGAACGATCTCCTCGCCACCCGCCGCATCGTAAACGAACAGCGAGCCGACGCCCTGCAACCTGCCGTCCTGGCTGATCAGGGCACTGCCCGCCCAATTGGAATGCGGGGGCGAGGTGAAGATCGCGTCGTCCAGAAGATATTCCCAAAAGCCGGCGAACTCCCGCCGCGAGACAACGTAGGCGCCAACGGCGGCGGCGGCGCCCCGGTGATCGGCGATCAGAACGGGCTGGTTCTGCTTGAGTTCGCTCGAATCCCCGAGGTGAACTGGTTTGACGCCGAGCGGCCGTATCGCGCGCACCAGTCCAAACCCTGTGTCGTAATCGTAGGCGACGATATCAGCCGGGACGGGGCGGCCGGCGGCATCATGCACGTTGACCGACATCGCCTCGAGAATGAGATAGCCGATCGTCAGCACGATCCCGCCGTCATCGATGACGACACCGTTCCCTTCGCGGAACGTGCCGAGACCTTGCGCCGTGTGCGCATCGGGTGGGATTTCCGCGGTCAGACGGACAACGGCGTCGAGGGGATTGTCGGCCGCGTTTGCTGGTCCCGGCAGTACGGCGCCGACGACAAACAGAGCGCAGACCACAAAGAGCTGAGAAACACTCATGCGCGGCAAGAGCGAGGTTCCATCCGTAGAATGTTTCACGTTATCCGATCGATCCGCGGTTGGCCAGCCTATGGCCGATCCGGGCCGGAACCGCACTTCAATCCTTAAGCGAGATTTCGCGCAGGCCATCCGCCAAGAGATTGAAGCCGAGGACGAGCGATGAGATGGCGATGCAGGGAAACAGCGTCATGTGCGGAAAGACCATTGCCATGGCGCGCGCCTCGTTGATCATGCCGCCCCAATCCGGATCTGGCGGTGGCAGGCCGAGCCCGAGAAAGCCGAGAACGCCGATAGTGATGGTGACATAGCCCATGCGCAGGCAGGCATCGACGACCAACGGCCCGCGGACGTTGGGCAGGATTTCGACGAACATGACGTAGAGCGGCACTTCGCCCCGGGACTGCGCCGCGGACACGTAGCTTCGCGTGCGCAGATCGAGAGTGAGACCGCGGACGATGCGCATGACGCCCGGGGCGCTCGCGAACGTCACCGCCAGAACGATATTCAGACCCGAAGCGCCCACCGTGGCGATAATGATGATGTAAAGCACCATGACGGGAAACGACAGGATGATGTCGCCGAGGCGCGACAGGACCTCGTCCAGCCAGCCCCTGTAGTAGCCGGCGAACAGGCCGAGGACGATCCCTATCACGAGGGCCGACAGCGTCGCCAGTGGCGCATAGGTGAGGACGGTGCGCGAGCCCCAGATGACGCGGGAGAGAATGTCGCGGCCCAAATGATCGGTCCCGAGCCAGAACGTGCCGCCATCGAGCGTGGGCGCCGCAATGGTCTGGAACGGTACCAAGTTCGCATTGGGCGGGAAAGGCGCGATCGCGCCGGCAAAGATCGCCACAAGCACCCAAAACACGATCAGTCCCGCACCGATCAGCCCCACCGTGCTTTCGCTGAGCCGCGCCGCCATGCGGAGCGAGCGCCGCCACGGCCCCGCTCGGGATTGCAGGCGGGCGGGCGGAAGACTCACGGATTTGTCAATCATCACGCGTGCCTAGCGGAATCGAATGCGCGGATTGAGGAATGTGTAGCCCACATCCGCGATGGTTTGCGTGGTCACGGCGACGAAGACGGCCACCATCGCGCAGGCCTCGATCACGAAGATGTCCTGATTGAGCGAGGCGTCGAGAAGCAGTGCGCCGAAGCCTTTATAGGCAAAGAAAAATTCCACCACGATCACGCCGGAGAGCAGCCAGTTGATCTGCAGCATGATCACGGTGAACGGCGCGAGCAGGGCATTGCGCAGCACATGGCGCAGGATGACCCGCTGATAGGGCAGGCCCTTGAGAACCGCCGTACGGACATAGGGCGTCGTCATGACTTCGGCCATCGAGGCCCGCGTCATGCGGGCAAGATAGCCGAACGCATAGAGCACCAGAACGAGGACCGGCAGGACAAGTTCGAGTGGATTGAAGCCATTGGCCATGCCGCTCGTACCGGGCAACAAGGCGAGCCAGAAGACGAAGATCGCGGCCAGGAAGACCGCGCTGGCGAATTCGGGGATCGAGGTGGTGATGATGCTCGCGACCGAAATAGTGCGGTCGAGCTTCGAGCCTTCGCGCATGCCCGCCATGACGCCGAACGTCAGTGCGAGCGGCACCATGATGAGATACGTCACCAGCCCGAGAATCGCCGTGTTCAGCAGGCGGGACCACAGCACGTCACTCACCGGCACCTTGAAAATGATCGATTGACCGAAATCGCCGCTGACAAAGCGGCCAAGCCAGGCCAAGTAGCGCTCGTGCACCGGCCGGAAATAACCGTGGGCCTCGAGCCAGAGCAGGCGCTGTTCCTCCGTCGAATAGGGGCCGAGCACTTTGGTCGCCACGTTGCCCGGCGAAAACTCCATAACCAGGAACACAACCAGCGAGACCACCAGCATGGTGAGCGCCATGAAGGCGATTCGCTTGGCGATGAAAAGAATCACGGGAAACGACCGGACGGCAGGTTACGCGTGCGCCGGCGGCGCGCTAAACGGCTGGGGCCGGGATGGCGACGCGCCCGCCCCGCCCCGGCCCCATCGGCGATGTTGTGGCTCTTGCGCCTAGGCGAGCCAGACCTTGTTGAAATGCTGCTCGCGCGCGACATGGATTTTGAAATTCTGCACCCTCTTGTTGGCCGTTGTGAAGAGCGAGCGCCACAGCGGCTGGGACACGATCGCATCTTCCTGAAGGATCGATTCCAACTTGGCCATGTGCTTGCGCCGCTCGTCGGGATCGAGGGTCGCGCTGGCGGCGTCGAGAACGCGGTCGAACTCCGGGTTGGCGTAGGACGTCTCGTTCCATGGCACGCCGGTGCGGTAGGCGAGATTGAGCACCTGCACGCCAAGCGGGCGGTGGGCCCACGAGGTGAAGCTGAACGGCGCCGACAGCCAGCGATCCCAGTAGATCGCGCCGGGCATCACATGGATGTAGACATTGATGCCGGCGGGCCGGCACATTTCCGCCAGCGCCTTGCACGCGTTGGCCTCCCAGGTCGGTGTCACGACGGTATTGATCTTGACGTCGAGCCCATCGGCGTAGCCCGCTTCGGCCAGCAACCTCCTCGCCTCGGCGTGGTTCTGCCTCACCTTGGGCAGGCGCGCGTATTCCGGATGAATCGGGCAAACGTGGTGATCTTCGCCCGGCGCCCCATGGCCCTGATAGACGAGGCTCAGCATGCGGTCGTGATCCACGCAGAGCGCAATCGCCTTGCGCACGCGCGGATCGTCGAACGGCGCCTCGGTCACCCGCATGCGCGCCACCCCCGTCGTCGCCGTCACCGACTCGTGCACCTGGAGATGGGAAATGGCCTGGCTCGCGGTCACCTGTTCGATGCTGGTCTGGTCGTTGATATCGACCTGATCCGAGGCCAGCGCCGCGATCTGCGCCGCCGGGTCATCGCCATGGTCGATGTAGTGAATGGCGTCGAGATAAACCTCGTCGCCCCAATATTGCGCGGGATCGCGCTTGACCAGCTTCGCCTGCTCACCGACGGCGAACTCGGTCAACATAAAGGGGCCGGTACCCACCGGGTTCTTCTTGAGATCGCCGCCATCGTCCGCGAAGCGCCGGTTGACGATGAGCGCCGGGTAGTCGGCCAAGTCCTCAGGCAGCGAGAGCGCCGCCCGGTCGAGATTGAAGCGCAGCGTGTGATCGTTGATTCGTTCGATCGCGCCTGCGCTCATGCCGCTTTCCATGATCGGGTTGCCGTTGTCATCCTTCTTCCCCGTATCGGTCTTGGTCACCATGTAGGAGAAGCGCCCGATATTGGACGACCCGGTCGCCGGGTCGAGCCAGCGCTCGATGTTGAAGATGACGTCGTCGGCGTTGAATTCATCGCCGTTCGACCAGGTGATGCCTTTGCGCAACTGGAGGGTCCAGGTCTTCAGGTCCTCCGAGGCCTCCCAACCTTCGGCGAGAAAGGGGCGCGCGATATTGTCCGAGCCGACCTGGACGAGCGATTCGCACACGTGGCGCGCCACGTTGGCCCGCTCCGACCAGTCGTAGGTGGCCGGATCGGCGATGTCCATGACGATCATCGAGCAGCGCAGTGTGCCGCCCATGTTGGGCGTGGCCGCCTGCGCCCGGCGCACTGCCGGCTGGCCGGTGATGGCGCTCGCCATGGCGTAGGCGGACGCCGCCGAAACGCCGAGTATCGTTGTCATGCGCAGGAATTCACGACGGTCTATCCTGCCGTTGCGCAACTGCTCCTTGAGCTCCGGAATGTAAGGATGCGCCTTGGTCCGAGTATCACGTCCCATTTTTCCCTCCCCGTATTGCAAACCCGTCTTGACGGTGGCCTAGCGATGTCCGTTCGATATCGGTCTGGATAAACCTTCCCCCTTAGCAGCCCGTTGATTAAGTGGCTTTTTCCGGCTCTCACTCCCAGATGAGGAATGCGGCGGCGAAAGCCGTCTGGCCGCTTTGCGAGCCCCCCCGTGCCACCAGCATGGCCCCGGTGGGCGTGAGCAGAACGAAAATACCGCCATATCCGCCCGCCACGGCCTCCCGCGGGGTGCCGGCGCCGATGAGCTGGCGCATCAGTAACGATAGATTGTGGCCGGCGACGTGGAGCAGGTATCGCTTGTGCACATTCTCTCGCCCGCGCAGCCAGGTTCGTCGCATGCCGCCACGATCGAGGTTGTGGGCAAAGCAGCGCTCGACGATCTCGGCGCGCAGCTTGAAGGCCTCGCGGGCGACCCCGGACTTGAGCCGCGCACGGTTATTGGTGACCGCGCGCCGCGCCGCCTCATCACCGTGCCAGCGCGAAAAGCCGGTCTGCTTGGGCGCCGCGATCCGGGTCTTCCAGGGACTGTCGTTCAGAGCCCTCAAGACTGCCCGTGAGTGATAACCTTTGTCGGCGACGCATTCGGCCGGGTCCTCCGACGTCGGTGCCGCATCCACCGCATCGAGGTTTGCCTCGGCCTTCGCCAGGGTCTTGGAAAGCGTCGTGGTGTCGCCCTCATCGGCCGGGTGCAGCTCGGCCGCCACCACCGCGCCGGTGTCCAGATCCACCGCGTGCTCGGGCTTGTAGGCCAGATGCGTCGTGCCGTCCTTCATCTTGGCGATCTTGGCCTCGGGGTCGCTCTTCGAAACCCAATCCGTGTTGGAAAGCTTCTTGCCCTTGCGCTTCCGGTCCAGACGCGCCAGGTCCTCGGCCGTGGGTGTCTCGACCCCGCTTTCCCGGGCCAGGCGCTCCAGCATCTCCCGGTAGCCTTCGCCGTTGTCGCGCCGCACGATGTTCCGCAGCGCCGCGTTGGCCTCCATGGTCGAGGCATCGACGCCGATGCGCTCGCCCTTGATCAGCCCCGCCTCGGCGATCAGCACCAGAACCCAGTCGAAGACCGCCGCGTGGACTTCATGGGGCAGGCGCGTGCGGCTCCGTGACAGCCAGGAATGGTCCGGTACCCGATCACGGCTCCCCAGTCGCAGGAACGCCCGCAGCGAAAGCGAGTCCGAGCAGCGCCACTCCAGACCGCGCTCGCTGTCGATGCCCTCAAAGTAGCCCACCAGGTGCATCCGGAAATAGCGCCCGGGCGGCACCGAGGGCGCGCCCATCCGGACCGCGTAATAAGGCCGGCAGCTCGCCTCGGCAAAGGCGTCGAAGCCGCCCTCGATCAGCACCGACTGCAAGCGGTCATAAAACACATGACCCGGAGAGCGCGGCATCTCCGACCAGCTCACCATCAGGTCCCCCTGACCATCCTTCTGCCGTCCCATCGCCATCGGCAAATCCCCCTGCAAATCAGGGAACCAGAGAATCAGACGGCGCCGACTTAATCAACGGGCTGTTAGGGCGATGCATCCTTCGAGACCAGGTCAACTTGTCAAGCTGTCTGCGCTAGTGATCGATCACGATCTTCAGGCAATTCACAGTCCGGAATTGCCATATGTCGAATATTTTGGGCAGCGGCCCTGAGAATGTCAAACCCGGGCCGGACGGCGGCGTGCGGCTGAGCCACCGCGGCTATTTCGAGGTCGCCACGAAGACCCCATCCCAGTCCGGTCCGGGCGGGTCGTTCTCGTAGGCCTCGAGACGTTCGTCATAGAGGTCGTAGAGGACCGAAAGCGTGCCATCGAGCGCCCGGCACTCCGTGAGTTGGGCCCGCGCCCTGTCCCACTCCTGGCGGCGGTAGGCCGCGATCATCGCTTCGTGGTGCTCGGCGAGCGCTTTGAACGCGGGGTCCTGTTTCGTTTCCGGACCACCGAGCAGGGCGAAGATGTGAACCGCCTCCGCCTTGCCCTTCACGGCGATGAGGTCGAGCTCGATGGCGGCGTAATCGGGCGCTCGCTTGTGGGTTTGCTCGCCGATGACGACGCCGACGCCGTAGTTCTTGGATTGGCCATCGAGCCGCGCGGCGAGATTGGCCGTGTCGCCGAGCACCGAATAGTCGAACCGCTGGTGGGAGCACATGTTGCCGACGCAACATTGGCCGGAGTTGAGGCGGATGCCGATGTTGATGGGAAAGTACTTGCGGCCCTCGGCGTCGGCGTCCGCCTTGATTCCTGCATTCACGGTCTCAAGGGCCGTGAACATGGCGAGTGCAGATTCACAGGCATGCACCGCGTGCTCCTGATCATCCAAAGGCGCGTTCCAGAACGCCATGATGCAGTCACCCATGTACTTGTCGATGGTGCCTCGGCGCGACAGGATCATGTCGGTCATCGGCGTGAGGAACTCGTTGATCAGTTGGGTGAGGCCCTGCGGGTTGTCCTTGAATTGCTCGGAGATGGCGGTGAAGCCGCGGATATCGGCGAACAACAAGGTCATGTCCTTCATCTCGCCGCCGAGCACGAGGCGGCTCGGATCGCGCGCCAGCTGCTCGACCAGAGCGGGCGACATGTAGCAGCTGAAGGCGCCGCGCACCTGGCGGCGTTCGGCCTCGGTATGCAGGAAATTGATCAGCGAGCTGGCGAGATAGATGGACAGGACCGCAAACGAAGGCAGCACGGGGTCGAGCAACCAGAGCTGATCGGCATAGAGGTACCACGAGACGGCGATGGCGCCGGCGATGAAAGCGACGCCCAAGAACGCACACCACATCGCACCGAGCCTAGGGATCAGGAAGATGAGGCCGCCACCGATCACGACGAGAAACAGGATCTCGGCGCCGAGCGCCCAACCCGGCCGCTCGAGAAAGTGCCCGAGCAGCATCTGCTCCATCGCCTGAGCATGGATCTCGACTCCGGCCAGCACCGGGTTGAGCGGCGTGGCGCGAAGATCCTTGAGGCCGGCGGCGCTGGTGCCGAGGATGACGATCTGGCCCTCGACCTCGGCGGGGTCGAAACCATCGGTGAAGATGCGCCAGGCCGGAATGCTGCGGGCGGGGACATGGCCCGTATCGTGGAGCCAAATGCGACCCGCGCCATCGGTCGGTATCTCCAAGGCGCCCACCTTGGCGTGGTTGAGACCGGTGTGCTCGCCGAAGGCGGTCTCCCCGCTCGCGCCCGAGGACTTGATGATGAAGGTGCGTGCGCCTTGCGCCACACGAATCGTTTCGACCGCGAGCGAGGGATAGATGGTCTCGCCCAGACGGAAGAACAGCGGCACCCGCCGAATGATGCCGTCGGCCTCGGGCACGAGGTTGAAGCTGCCGCTGCCGGTGCTCGCGGCCTCGATCGCGGGCAGGTTGGTGATCGCGTTGGAGTAACCCGGGAGATAGGGCTTGGGGTCGTCGCCCGCGTGGGCGAACGAGCCCTTGACCTCGGGCATTCGGCCGCTCGCCCCCGTCGACAGAACGAATCCCGTGACCGCGTTCACCTGGGCGAGCACGTCGGCGAAAATGGCATCGTGATCGGGCAGAGCATCGGAACGATCGCGCAAGGCTTCGATTTCCGGTGTGGCCGGCCACATCGGAAGAACGTTGCCCGGCGAGGTGCGATCGGACTCGGCAAAGACCATATCGAAGACGATCACCGCCGCCCCCATATTGCCGAGCCGCGCCGTCAGGTCGGCGAGCACCGTCCGGGGCCACGGCCACTGCCCGATCTTCTCCAGCGAGGCATCGTCGAGATCGATGATCCGTACCGGCGCAGGCTCGTAGACCCGCGGACTGATGCGCTGGAAGGAATCGAAGACCTTGAGCTGGACCTCCTCGACGGCCGGAACGAAAACGCGCAGGACCAGCGCAAGTCCCAGCATCGCGAGGGGGATGAGATAGTGGAGGAGGGCTCTCACGCGCGCCATGGCACCATGATATACCGATCGGCAGTCACTGTCGGCCCGAGGCGGCCTCGCGCCACAGAAAGCAGATAGGATGGCGCGGTGGCGACGTAAAGGGGTTTGGTTTGACTACATCGGCCGGTGCGATCAATTCGCTGCGGCGGCCGATGGGGCGCGGCGCGGAGGTGGATAAACCGGTGAGCCACGATTTCATCGCCACTCCGGGGTGATGCCGCCTGTCGCCGTCGCCGGGGACGAGTTCTTCCTCATCGAGCGAAAGGGCGGCGCTATTTCTCGAGGATCTGGCTGAGAAACTGCTTGGTGCGGTCAGACTGGGGGTTGTTGAAGAACTCGTGGGGCGTATTCTGCTCAACGATCTGGCCCTGGTCCATGAACATCACGCGATCGGCGACCTGCGAGGCAAAGCCCATCTCGTGGCTCACCACCAGCATCGTCATACCGGATTCGGCGAGATCCACCAGCACGTCGAGCACCTCCTTGATCATCTCGGGATCGAGCGCCGAGGTCGGCTCGTCGAACAGCATGATGTTGGGCTGCATGCACAAGCTGCGCGCGATCGCCACGCGCTGCTGCTGGCCGCCAGAGAGTTGGCCGGGATATTTGTCGGCCTGCTCGGGGATCTTGACCCGCTCGAGATATTGATGGGCCAGCGCCTCGGCCTGGTCGCGCGGCGTCTTGCGCACCCAGATCGGCGCGATGCACAGATTTTCGAGGACGGTGAGGTGCGGAAACAGGTTGAACTGCTGGAACACCATGCCGACTTCGCGGCGGACCGTGTCGATGTTCTTAAGGTCGTGGGTAAGCTCGGTACCGTCGACGACGATGCGGCCCTCCTGGTGGTCCTCGAGGCGGTTGATGCAGCGGATCAGGGTCGACTTGCCCGAACCCGAGGGACCGCAGATGATGATCTTTTCCTGGCGCTCGATCACCAAGTTGATATCGCGCAGCACATGGAACGAGCCGAACCATTTGTTGAGCGATGAGATCTCGATGATGGACTCCGAGACATCTTGCGATTGCACGGCGGTTGCGTCAGTCATGGGTCAGCGCCTTTCTTCGGTATCGAGGCGTTTTTCGAGGTGGATCGAGTAGCGCGACATCGAGAAGCACGCGACGAAAAAGAACAACGCGGTGAACACGTAGGCCTCGGTAGACAGCCCCAGCCAGTCGGGGTTGGAGACCATGGAGTTGCCGATGCCGAGGATGTCGAACAGGCCGATGATGATGACCAGCGTGGTGTCCTTGAACAGGCCGATGAAGGTGTTGACGATGCCAGGGATAGAGATCTTCAACGCCTGCGGCAGAATGATCAGGCCCATCGACTGCCAGTAGCGCAGGCCGAGCGCCTGGGCCGCTTCGTACTGTCCGAGCGGGATAGCCTGCAGGCCGCCGCGGATGACTTCGGCCATGTACGCCGACGAGAACGCGGCGACCATTATAATGACGCGGATCAGGGTATCGACCGTGACTTCGGGTGGCAGGAAGATCGGCAGGATGATGTTGGAGACGAACAGCAGGGTGATCAGGGGCACGCCGCGCACGACCTCGATGAAGCCGATCGACAGCACGCGAATGATGGGCAGCCGCGAGCGCCTGCCCAGCGCCAGCACAATGCCGATCGGCAGCGACAGCACGATGCCGGCGAGCCCGACCGTGAGGTTGAGCATGAAGCCGCCGAACTTGTGCGTGGTGACGCCCTCGAGCCCGAGTCCGCCGACCAGCAGAATCGCGGCGATCACCGGGTAGGCGAGCGAAAACCAGCGCAGGTAGCGCGCGAACGGCACGCCTTCGAACAACAGCGGCGCCAGCGCTGGAATCAGGAGCAGGACCGCGATATCGACGCGCCAGGTCTGGTCCGAGGTGTAGAAGCCGTAAAGGAACTGCTTGATGCGCTGGTCGACCCACGCCCAGCACGCGCCGGCGCTTTCACAGGCAAAGCGGTCGTCGCCGCTGAAGTCGGCATCGACGAACGCCCAGCTGATGACGGCTGGGATGATCAGCCACAGCAGATAGAGCGCGATGATCGTAAGCGCGGTGTTGACCCAGCTCGAGAACAGGTTGGCGCGCAACCAGCCGACGATGCCGACGCTCGCCACCGCCGCCGCGCGCTCGGGCAGCATATCGGCCTGGCTGCGATGGAAGGGCTGCACCGTCATCGTTCAACCAGCGCGATGTGTTTGTTGTACCAATTCATGAACGCCGAGGTCAGCAGGCTCAGACTGAGGTAGATCGACATCCAGATGCCGACGACCTCAAGCGCTTGGCCGGACTGATTGAGGATGGTGCCGCCGATCGACACCAGGTCCTGATAACCAATCGCGATTGCCAGCGACGAGTTCTTGGTGAGGTTGAGATACTGGCTGGTCAGCGGCGGGATGATCACCCGCAGCGCCTGCGGGAGGATGATCAGCCGCATGGTCTGGCGCGGCCGCAGGCCGAGCGCGCTGGCGGCTTCGGTTTGGCCCTTGCTGACCGACAGAATCCCAGCGCGGACGATCTCCGAGATGAATGCTCCGGTGTAGGTCGACAGCGCGAACCACAACGCTACCAGTTCGGGTGTGACGTTGAAGCCGCCGCGGTAGTTGAATCGCGAGCGCTCGGGAATATCCCAATCGATCGGCGCGCCGGCAAGCCAATAGACGACGATCGGGAAGCCGAAAATCAGGGCCAGTCCGAACCAGCCTACGGGAAACGTCTGGCCGGAGATATTCTGGCGCCGTTTGGACCAGCGCGACACCGCGATGGTCGCGACGATGCCGACGATGAAGGCGGCGAAAACCCACTCGAATCCTGTCTCCAGCAATGGCGACGGCAGGCGGATACCGCGGTTGTTGAGGAATACCGCATCGCCAATCGTCAGACTGTCGCGGACCTTCGGCAGTCCGCTCAGGACCGACCACCAGAAGATAATCTGCAGCAGCACTGGTACGTTGCGGGTGATTTCGACGTAGGCGCCTACCAGCCGGCTGACCAACCAGTTTGGCGACAAGCGGACGATGCCGGCGAAGAAGCCGATCAACGTCGCCGCGACTACTCCCATCGCCGCGACCAGAATGGTGTTGAGAATGCCGACGATCAGGGCGCGACCAAAGGTCGACGTCGACGTGTAGTCGATCAACTTTTGATTGATATCAAAAAACGCCTGGTCGGTGAGGAAGCCGAACCCCGAGGCGAGACCGGCGCGTTGCAGGTTGGCGATCGTGTTGGAGACGATGAACGCGATGAACAGCGCCAGCCCGAGCACCACCAGGATCTGGAAAATCAGACCGCGAGATCTCTCGTCGGTCCAGAGCCGTTGCAGCCCCGGGCCGGCGCCTCGCGCGGCCGCATCGATCCGGGCCATGCCGGCCACTAACGCTGCGCCTCCCGAAAAATAAAGGAACCCGCCACCGGGCGGGCTCCTTCTATCGTACTAGCGCATCGGCGGTGCGTAGAGGAGGCCGCCATCATTGTAGAGCGCGTTGAGACCGCGCTCAAGGCCGAGCGGCGTGCTGCTGCCGAGATAGCGGTCAAAGATCTCGGCGTAGTTGCCACCGGCCTTGATCACATCAACCGCCCAGGTCGCGCGCAGACCCAGCATCTCGCCGAGCGAGCCTTCCGAGCCCAGCATGCGATTGATCTCCGGGTTGTCGGTTCCTTTCGCCTTGGCGTCGACATTGGCCGCGGTCACGCCGTATTCCTCGGCGTTGATCAAGACGTTGAGGGTCCAGCGGGCGACATCGGCCCATTGATCGTCGCCCTGGCGGACCAGCGGACCCAGAGGCTCCTTCGAGATGATCTCCGGGAACACCATATGGGCGTCGGCATCGGCGAACGTGGTCTTGGTCGCGGCTAGGCCCGACGCGTCCGTGGTGTAGACGTCGCAGCGCTCGGCCACGTAGGCCTTGCGGGCTTCCTCATTGGTCTCGATCGGTACCGGCTCATATTCGATGTTGTTGACCCGGAAGAAGTCGGCGAGGTTCAACTCGGTCGTCGTACCGGTCTGAATGCAGACCGAGGCGCCATCGAGTTCATTGGCCGATTTCACGCCGAGCGATTTACGGCCGATGAAACCCTGACCGTCGTAGTAGCTCACACCGATGAAGGTGAAGCCGAGGTCGACATCGCGCGAAAACGTCCAAGTCGTGTTGCGCGAGAGTACGTCGATCTCACCCGACGAGAGTGCCGGAAACCGGTTCTTACCGGTCAGGTTGACGTATTTGACCTTGTCTGGATCGCCGAATACCGCCGCCGAAACGGCCCGGCAGTAGGCGACATCGAAACCGGTCCAATTGCCGTTGTCGTCGGTGTAGGCAAATCCGGGCAGGCCGGTGTTGATGCCGCACTTGACCTCGCCGGAGGCCTTGACGTCATCCAACGTTCCGGCGTGGCCGGCGCTCGCCGCGGCGACTGAAAACAATGCAGATAAAACAATGTAAGCTAGCTTACGCATCGCGTACCCTCCCTAATATTGTGAATTCTACGGCCCAAGATCGAGGGCCACAACGGCCGTCGAGATCATTGTGCCTAGATTGGCGACTTCGACGCCACTTGTCGATACTTAAAACCGTAAAAACGGCTCATTTCCTCGGGGTTTCCCCTAGTGTTTCTTTCGCCTAGCGAAACCCAATATGACCTTCGCATCGTGGGCCGTGACCTGGTGCCGGTCGCGCACCCTAATGAATTCACCCCGGTGTCACCACCGAACTCGGCCATGTGGCCGGCCTTGAACCGAAGTCCGATGAGCGTAATTGCAAGATCCTCGGCCTCAGCGTCGTGCCCGTCGACAAACATAAGATCTGGTCGAAAGACGTCGAAGAGACCCAGGGCCACGCGGCCAACTACCCGTTGATCGGCGATTCCAACCTCGACGTCGCCAAGCACTTCGACATGCTCCCCGCCGAAGTCTCGGTGCTCGTCGTTGGCTAGCGGGCGGTCGCGCCGCCCGGAGGACTAGTCGAGGTAGCCGAGCTCTCGCCACACGGAATGATCGGCGCGAAACGCCTGCAAGGAGGCCCACGCCCGCCGGAAGTCCGGGTCGGCCCGGGCGGCTTCCTCGGCGACTTCGAGCCACGCCTTCTCGAATGCGGCCAACATTTCGGGCGACCATTTGTGAATCACGACCCCGCGCGCCTGGAGCTCCGCCAGGGCGGCGTACTGGATCGCCTCGCCCTCGGCGATGGTGTGCTGCAGGTTGGTGCCGCACGCCTCCTCGATCTGGGCGCGTTGCTGGTCGCTGAGCGCGTTCCAGGCCTCACGGTTGACGAGGAGCTCGAGGATCGTCGCTTGCTGGTGCCAGCCGGGGAAGTAATAGTGCTTTGCGAGGCGGTCGAAGCCGAGATCAACGTCGACGGCCGGCATCGAATACTCCATCGCATCGATGAGGCCTTGTTCCAGCGCCGGATAGACGTCGCCCGCCGGCAGCCGCGTCGTGACGCCGAGCTTGGCCATCACGTCCGCGCCCAAGCCGAAAAAGCGCATCTTGAGGCCCTTCAGGTCGTTGACCGACTTCACTTCGTCGCGGAACCAACCCGAGGCCTCCGGAGCGGCGATGGCGCACACCAAGCCTTTGACGCCATGGGGTTCGTAAAGCTCGTCATAGATGACTTGGCCGCCACCGAAACGGATCCAAGCGAGATAGCCTCCGGCGTCGGGGCCGAACGGCACGGCCGTGAAGATGGCGGCGGGAATCTCGTTCGCCCAGTAGCCGGGCGTGGCCCACCCCGCGTCGATATCGCCCCGGGCCACCGCACCGAAGACGTCCCGTGCCTCGACGACTTCGCCGGTCTCAAGGACGCGGATTTCCATGGTCCCGCCGGAGATCTGGCGCACGGTCTCGGCAAAGCGCGTGCCGCTGGTTCCGAGTTGGGTGAGCTTGGCCGGGAACGCGCTCGCGAGTTGCCAGCGCACGGCCGGTGCTGCTTCGGGCGCGGCCGCCATGTCGGATGATGGCGTCCCCTCGCGCGGTCCCGAGGAGATCGCATTGATGCCAATCAACACACCGATGACAAGGCCGAGCAACGCACCGAGCGCAATCAATGTCGGCTGAATCCGGGCCCGCGCGGTCGGGATCGGCGCGCCGGGAGTCGCGGCGCTATTTGCAGCGCTCGCCTCGGCCGAGGCGGCCTCCGCGCTTTTCGCCGCGGTCTTGCGCGGCGCTCTTCTTTTCGTGCGGGTGGAGTCCTTCTTGGGTTGACGTGGTTTCCCTTTTGGTGGGCCGCCACCCTCTTTCGTATCGCTCATGATCGAGACCTCAATCTCCGGGCACGAACGTTGCCCGACCGCGGGTCATCGTGACTCAAACTCCAAGGCCACGGGACATCCTGCGGTCCGTTTCGACCTGGTGAATGTATACACGGGGCGTGTAATTGCAAAATACGTGCCCCCGCAACCTGGCCCGGAGCGGCGGGAGAGGCCCCCTTTGAAGGGCGATCGCGACGTGGACTGGCGTATTCTTGATCGGGTTAGGGCGCCGTGCCATTCTGCCCTGCGGCGCGCGCGACGCCCGATTTGGAAGGGAATTTTGGCATGACGGCTGAAGCCACGGTGGATGGCGGTTGGCTCGAAACGGCCGAGCGCGAGGGGCGGTTCGTCCTCACGGCGGCGGGGCGCTGGGATCTGGAAACCATAGCGGCGCTCGAGGGCCAACTCCGCGCTGCCATCCCCGCCGCGCGGCAATCCGTGCGGCTCGACCTTGCCGGTGTAGATTTGCTCGATACCGCTGGGGCCTGGGTTCTCTACCGCACCATCAAGGAGTTGCGCGCCGCCGGCCTCGAAGTCGAAATCACAGGCGCGAAACCTACGCACCAGGTCCTCATCGAACAGATGGAGACCAACGACAATCCTTGTGACATCGAGCCGCCCTACGTCAATCCCGTCATCCGCTGCGTCAACCGCGTCGGCGAGGCGACTATCGATTACGCCGATGAGACGTTCGAGCTCATCGGCTTTTTCGGCCAGATCATCGCGACAGTGGGGCGCACGATCGCCCAGCCGCGGCGGCTTCGGCTCACCTCGCTCGTTTATCACATGGAGGAGGTCGGCCTGAACGCTTAACCCATCGTGGGCTTGCTTGGCTTCCTCATCGGAGTCGTCCTCGCCTATCAGGGCGCCGATCAGCTGCAGCGCTTCGGCGCCCAGGTCTTCGTCGTGAATCTGCTCAGCATCTCGGTTCTCCGCGAGATCGGCATCCTGCTCACCGCCATCGTCGTCGCCGGTCGGTCGGGCAGCGCCTTTACCGCGCAGATCGGCTCGATGAAGGTCAACGAGGAGGTCGACGCCATGCGCACCCTCGGCCTCGATCCCATCGAGGTGCTCGTGCTGCCCCGTCTGTTGGCGCTGGTCATCGCGCTGCCGCTCCTCGCGTTCTTCGCCGATTTGATGGGCCTGCTCGGCGGCGGGTTGATGGCGTGGATTGCACTCGATATCTCGCCGGCCATTTTCATCGAGCGGCTGCACGGCGCCGTCGGACTGTGGACGTTCCTGGTCGGGATCATCAAGGCGCCGGTGTTCGCCTTCCTCATCGCCATGATCGGCTGTTTCGAGGGCCTCAAAGTCGAAGGAAGCGCCGAAAGCGTGGGCCAACGCACGACGCGCGCGGTCGTGGAGGCGATCTTCCTGGTCATCGTGTTCGATGCTATCTTCTCGGTCTTCTTCGCCTATATCGGGATTTGAGGATGAGCGAGAGCGAGCCGCTGGCGATCCGCATCCGCGGACTGCGCACGCAGTTCGGTCCAACCGTCATTTACGAAAATCTCGACCTTGACGTGCGCGTAGGCGAGATTATGTGTGTCGTGGGCGGATCGGGCACGGGCAAGTCGGTACTCTTGCGCACCATCGTCGGCCTCAACAATCCGGTCGCCGGGACCATCGAGATGTTCGGCCAGGATGTGGCGGATATGGATGGGGCGGCCAGGCGCCAGCTCGAAAGCGTTTGGGGCGTCCTGTTTCAGGACGGCGCTCTGTTCAGCTCGATGACGGTCGCGCAGAACATCGAGGTGCCGCTCAAGGAGCATACCGAGCTGTCGCTGGAATTGATCGACCAGATAGCGGCGCTCAAGCTCAGCATGGTGGGCCTGCCGCCCGATGCCTCGACCAAGTATCCCTCCGAGCTGTCCGGCGGTATGCGCAAACGTGCCGGACTGGCGCGGGCGCTCGCCCTCGATCCCAGGATCCTGTTCCTGGACGAGCCGACCGCGGGCCTCGACCCGATCGGTGCGGCGGCGTTCGACCAACTCATCCTGCGGCTGCAACGTGCGCTCGGGCTGGCCGTTTTCATGGTGACCCACGATCTGGACAGCCTTCATACAATCTGCGACCGTATCGCGGTGTTAGCGGAAAAAAGGGTTCTCCTGGCCGGGTCGATGGACGAGATGCTCAAGGAAGATCACCCCTGGGTGCGCGAGTATTTCCACGGCCCGCGCGCCCGCGCCGCCGCGGCCGGTTCGCCTTGACGCGAGGTCATGGAGACCAATGCCTCTTACCTCCTCATTGGTGGTTTCGTCCTGGCGGTGATCGCCGGGATCTTCGCGTTCATCATCTGGCTCGCGAAGGTCGAGATCGATCAGGAATTCGCCCGCTACCACGTCGATTTTGAAGGTTCGGTCACGGGGCTGACCAAGGGCAGCGATGTGCTTTACAACGGCATCCCGGTGGGTAGCGTGACGTTGATCGAGCTTCACCCGGACGATCCGAGCCGCGTGCGCGTCACGATCGAGCTCGCCGGCACGACGCCGATCAGTCAGGATTCGGTTGCATCGCTGGAGATCAAGGGGATCACTGGTATCTCCCAGGTGCAGATTACCGGCGGCTCCCTCGACAGCCCGCCGATCGAGACCGGTCCGGACGAGGAGCTCCCCGTCATCGCCTCGAAGCCCTCGCCGTTTCAGGAGCTCTTCGCCGGCGCGCCACAGGCGATCAATCGCTTCATTGTTCTCATGGACCGCGCGGCCAGGCTGCTCGATGCGGACAACCGCCGCGCCGTTGCGGAGATCCTGGAGAACGTGCGCACGGTGACCGCTACGTTTGCCACACGCCAAGACAAGATTGGCCGGCTTATCGAGGATCTCGAGGCGTCATCGGGCGACATGCGCGAGGCGGCGGCCTCCGTCAACAGGATCGCAACGCGCGCCGAGGGGCTCATCGACAGCGTTGATGAAACCCTCGCCGTGGCGCGGGGCTCCATGGCCGGTGTGGACGAGCTGGTGGACAACGACATTCGGCTGCTCGTCGCCGACGCCCGCAAGACGGCGCAATCGCTCGACCAGGCGGGTGTGCAGGTCACTGAACTCATCGCCGAGAACCGGGGCCCGATCAACGAGTTTTCCAGCGAGGGCCTCTATGAGTTGGCGCGGCTGATCACCGAGATGCGCGATCTCACCGAGAACCTGACGCGCCTCGCGGCGCAAATCGAAAGCGATCCGGCGCGCTTTCTGTTCGGTGACGCCCAGCAGGGCTTCGAAGCGCGATGAGCGGCGGGGCAGGGGTCGGGGGAGCCCGCCTTGTAAGACCGTGGCGGGCCATCCTACTCACCGGTCTGTTGATACTTGCCGGTTGCGCCGGCATGCTCCCGGGCCAAGGGCCGGCGCCGACGCTTTATACCCCGTCGCCCAAGAGCACCTTCAGCGCCGGTCTCCCCGAGGTGCGCTCGCAGCTCGTGGTGGAAAAACCGATCGCTGCCGGCGGGCTTGAAACCTTCCGCATCGCGCTCAAGTCGAATCCGCTGGAATTCGAATATTTCGCCGATGTCCGCTTTACCGAGATCGCACCGGAGCTCGTCCAGACGCTGCTCATCGAGTCCTTTGAGAATACCGAAAGGATCGTCGCGGTCGGCCGGCAGGCGATCGGCCTGCGCTCGGATTACAACCTCAAGACGGAGCTCCGGGAGTTCCAGGCCGAGTATTTCGACGGCGCCCGCATCCCGAACATACGGGTGCGCATCAACGCCAAGGTCGTCAAACAGACCCAGCGCACGATCATCGCCTCGCGGACCTTCGAGAGCCGGATCAGGGCCGCGGATTCCTCCTTTCCATCGGTAATCGCGGCGTTCGACGAAGCGCTCGGGAAGGTGACCAAAGGCGTCGTCGAGTGGACGCTGACAACCATGGAGTAGCAGAGATCGCGCGCCAAACTTGAGCGCGTGTCGTGGCGGGCCGCGCTAGGCCATGTAGATGAGCTTGCGCGCGAGTTCCTCTATCAGAGCGTGGTCCTCGACTTTGTCGCGCCAGATCTTGGGAATTTCTTCGATGCCCAGATAGGCGCCGGACAGGGCGCAGGCCATCGCGCCGAGCGATTCCCGTTCGCCGCCATGCAATATCGCGCAGAACAGGCACTCCTCGAAGGAATCGAGGTGGTGCAAGAACGCGTACAGAGCGAACGACACGGACTCGACGACATGGTTGCCGTTGCCCAATTGTGCGGCGGCCTCCTCGTCGGACAGCTGCTCAGCGAGGGCGGCGATCACATCCACAAGTTTCCGGCGCATCTGGTTCGTCTCAGCGAAACGCACAAGTCCTTCGCAGAAATCCGCTATAGGGAACGGCGCGCTGGGATCGAGCTTGACGACGTAGGCGATGGCCCACGCCTGCACGGCGGCGCCGTCGATGCCGACCGGATGGGTGTGGGTGACCCGCGCCGAGTTCCCCGCTTTCTCACGCAAATCGGCGGCATTGCAAAACGCGAGCCCGAGCGGCGCGATCCGCTTGGCGGCGCCATTGCCGTCCGAGCCGCGGCCGCCGTTCAGGCTCCCGGCGGCTTCGACGAAGGGTATCTTGCTCCGGCCAACGAGGGCGAACACCTGCGCTGTTGTGTGGCCGTAACCGCGCCACGGCTCGCGTGAATATTTCGTGCGGATGATCTCGCCCAGTTGCTGGGGATCGACGTCGCCGAGATCGGCAATCGCCTCTGCGAGGCCGATGGCCATCGCGGTCTCGTCGGTGTATTTCAGGCTGTCCGCTCCGCCGATCCAATTGATCAGATCTTCCGGGGTGTAGTGAACGCCGGCGAGTTCGCCCAACGCATCGCCGAGCGCGCTGCCAACCATGCAACCGAGAAATTTGGCTTCGAGCGTTGGAGGGGCCATCACGTGAGCTGTGGCTCACCGCGGTAATAAGGGCTGGGCCGCTCGCCGCGAAGTGGTCCTCGCCAGCACACCTGAATCGCCGCGTCACGCGCATTGCCTTGCATCGGAGCCCGTCCAGTCCTCGATATCGCATTCCGCCTGTTGTTATCGCAGGCTATTAGGGGATTCTACTTATCCCTTGAGGGTTTTATCGGAATGTAGGCGCGGCAACAAACGCCAATTCGGTGTGAGGGCCGCGCTGGTCGCCGCGAATCGCTTGCGCTAGGCTTTGGCCATGGCCGAGCAGGCGGAATCGGTACGGTCGACGGTGGCTCAACGTCGTTACCTCATGCGTGGACTGAAGCAACCCGGCGGCAAGCTCCCCTTGTTCGATGAGGAAGGCCAGCAAATTAATCCGCAAACGATTCGTGCCTGTATTCGGCGCGGCTGGGCTGAGCCCTGGTTCTACAACCCCATCAAGCCGGACTGGCTGGTATGCAACCTGACGGAAGCAGGCCGCGTCGCGGCCCTGTCGGTTTCCCATTGAACGCGGATAAGGGCCGGGTGGCGGGTCGAGCGCATCGTTTCCCGCCGCCGGTGGAGCCCGGGTCGTGACGGGCACGATCGAGGAGCTGGTGTACGCCGGGGCGGTCTTTCTCGGCATCCATTTCGTGATCCCGGGAACGCCGATTCGCCGCTTCATCGTCAACCTCATCGGCGAGCGGGTTTATCTCGCCTTGTTCTCGCTTGCCGCGGCGCTCGCGCTGGTGTGGTACGTCGCCGCCTTCAGCGCTGCACCGCATGAGCCGCTGTGGGCCGGCGGCTGGCTGGGGTACGGGCCGGTGATTGCCATGCCGTTTGCTCTCCTGCTGTTGGTGTGCGCCTTTTCCTCACCCAATCCCACTTCGGTCGGCCTCGATGCGGCGCTTGCCAATCCGGCGGTCGGCATCTTTCGCGTGACGCGCCATCCGTTTCTCTGGGCGATCGTACTATGGGCGGCGGCCCACCTTCTCGCCAACGGCGATGTGGCCTCGCTGATCTTCTTCGGCGGGCTTCTCGTGCTGGCCCTCATCGGGCCCTTTCTGATTGATGCTCGCCTGCGCCGCCGGGCGCCCGAGGTCTGGGCGCGCTTCGCGGCGGCGACGCCGCTCGTACCTTTGGTCGCCATTCTGGCCGGGCGAAACTCTTTGCAATTGAATGAGACCGGCTGGTGGCGGATGGCCCTCGCCGTCGTGATTTACATGTTCCTGCTCTACATCCACACGAGCATTTTCGGCGCATCCGCGATTCCTGCGTGACGTCCAGGGACCGAACCGCCGCCGCCCTGGCGCTCGGTCTCGTCATCGACCCGGCTAGGCTTGACAAAGCGGGAGCAGGTCCTATATTTAACCAAATGGTTAAGTATTCGAGCGAAACCCTCGACCGCACGTTTGGCGCGCTCGCCGATCCGACACGCCGCGCCATCCTGGCCCGGCTCACCCTGGGCGAAGCTTCGGTTGGCGAGTTGGCGGAGCCTTTCGAAATATCCCTGCCCGCGATCTCACGCCATCTCAAAGGGCTCGAGGCGGCCGGGCTTATCGTTCGCCACAAGGATGGACGTATTCATCGCTGTCAACTCGATCCGGCGCCGCTCAAGCGCGCCCACGAGTGGATCGAGCACTATCAGAAGTTCTGGGAGGACCAGTTCGACAAACTCTCTCGCTACCTCGAGGAGACGGCCAAAGAGGAGGAAACCGACGGCGGATCCGAATCCACAGACAACGACAGTTCCTGAAGAAGACACGGTCCTCCGTTTGACCCGTGTCTTCGATGCGCCCCGCGAAAAGGTGTTTCGCGCCTGGACGGACCCCGAGGCGCTCAAGCACTGGTGGGGCCCCGAGGGCCACAAGGCGACCATCGATAGCTACGAATCGACGCCCGGTGGCCATTATCGGACCTGCATGACCAGTCCGGACGGTAACGATATGTGGGTCGGCGGCCTGTTCAAGGAGGTCAGCCCGTTCGACCGGCTGGTCTTCACCTTTGCGTGGGAGCAGGAGGATGGAAAACCCGGCCACGAGACTCAGGTCACCGTCGAGTTCCGTGAGGTCGATGGCGGCACCGAAATCACGCTTGTGCACGAGTTCTTCCTCGATGCGGAATCCCGCGACCTGCACGGCCAGGGCTGGACGAGCTCGCTGAATTGTCTCGACGCCGTTTTGTAAGGTTCAACCGATATTTCAGAAAACAGGAGGATGACCAATGGCTGATGTGATTATCTACGGCCCGCCGCAGAGCACCTATGTGCGGACCGCGCGATTGGCGCTCGAGGAGAAAAGCGCGCCTTATAGTTTTGGGGAGTTCGAGTTTGGCTCCGATGCGCACAAGGCGCTGCACCCCTTCGCCAAGGTCCCGACGATGACGCACGGTGATGTGCAGCTCTTCGAGAGCCTCGCGATCGCGACCTATGTCGACGGCACCTTTGATGGCCCCGCGCTCCAGCCGGCGGACACCTTGGCGCGCGCGCGGATCACCAGCACGATCGATTACATCTATCCCTACGCCCTATCCCTACGCCATCCGCAAGGTGGTGTGGCAGCGCGTGGTGGTGCCGTCGCGCGGCGGCGAGACCGACGAGGACATCATCAAGGAGGCCCAGCCGCACCTCGAATACTGCCTGTCGGTCGCGAACAAGCAGCCCACCAAGACGCCCTATCTGGCCGGGGACGAGTGCTCGTTGGCCGACTTATTCGTCGCGCCGATCCTGTTCTGGCTCAACATGATCCCCGAGGGCCAGGAGGCTCTCAAGGGCAAGGTCGCGCTCAACGCCTGGTTTGCCAAGCTCAACGAACGCCAAAGTTTCGTCGCGACCGTGCCGCCAATGCCCGAGCAGGAGCAAGCGGCCGAGTAATAACTTCCGCCAAAACCCTTTAAGACGCCCGGGCCCGTCCCGGGCGTTTTCTTAGGCGAACCAGGTGCTGTAAGCGCCCTCGGCCGGGCGGTAGGCGATAATGCGGTGGCTGTTGGTATCGCTCATGAAGATGCGGCCCTCGCCGTCGGTGGCGACCCCTGCGGGCTCACCCATCGGCAGGCAGAGCGGGTCCTCGCAGACGAAATCGCCATCGTCGAGGTCGGACACGGTCGCGCCGGCGAGATCGGCGATGCGAATGCGCCCGTTGTAGCTGTCAGCAACGAGAAGCCGGCCCTCCTGCCACGCCACGCCCAGCGGGTGCTGAAAGAGAGCGCCGGAAAAATCGCCGTTGCGGTGGCCGAAATCGAACAGCCCCGTGCCGACGAGGGTGCGCACCTCGGCCGCGCCGTCCAGGGTGAGGGCGCGGAGCGATGAGGTTTCGCTGTCCACGAAGTAGAGCACGTCACGCTCGGCACTGAGCGCAAGGCCGCTCGGCTGGGCGAGCAGCGCATCGGCCGCCTGTCCATCGATGATGTCCTCGCCGCCCTCGCCTGCGAGCCGCGCCACGGTACCTGCCGTGAGATCGAGGAGGCCGAGCTGGTGACTCCCGGCGTTGGCGAAATAAAGCCGTTCGCCGTCAAGCTCGAGGTCCCATACCGAGGCGAGCGGGAAATCCGCAGCGCGCCTCGGTTGATCGAGCCGGGAGCCCCGCTCGCCGGTGCCCGCGAGAGTATCGACGTCGCCCGTGGCCACGTCGATGCGGCGGATCGCGTGGTTGCCGGTGTCGGCGACGAAGATGGCATCATCTGCGGCAATCACGCCCTGGGGACTGTTGAAGCGCGCCTCATCGGCAGGCGCGTCGACAAAGCCGGCGGCGCCGGCGCCGTAGCGGTGGCGTTCGTTGCCCGCCTCATCGAGCACGACGACTTGATGATGGCCCGAATCGGCGATGACCCAGCCCCGCCCGCCGTTCACCGTGCAGGGCTTCATCTTGCCGGGGAAAGCCAAGCGATCGCCCGTCGTCTTTGGTCCGGTGAGGTCGAGCGGGCGCGGCGACAAGATCCCGGCCTCGCCGGCCTTGGTCACGAGCTCGCCCATGAGCTCGATGAGCCGGTCGGGCGGCACCTCGCCGGTCTGGAGGCCTATGAGCGTTCCCTCGGGATCGATGAACGCGAGAGTGGGCCAGGCGCTTACGCCGTAGGCGCGCCACAGGCGAAGCTCGGGATCCTGGATCACGGGGTGGGCGATGTCGTAGCGCGCGATCGCCTGCGCCAGCTTGTCGGGCTCCTTCTCGGCCGCGAACTTCGGCGAATGCACGCCGATGACGGCGATCTGATCGGGAAATCTGGCCTCCAGCTTGCGCAGCGCCGCAAGCACGTGAATGCAGTTGATGCAGCAGAAGGTCCAGAAATCGAGAATGACGAATTTGCCGCTGAGGTCGGTCAGCGAGAGCGGTGCATCCACATTGAACCACTCGAGACCCTGCAGGTCGATGTCGGGTGCGGCGGAGAGTTCGGACATGGCGTCGAATCCTTCCGGGTGGGGTGCGGCGCATATTCGGGATCCGCGCGAGACGAGCGGTCACCAGCCCGTCAATAATAAGCGGCGCCTGCACGCGCTGGCCAGTCTTCCACCCCCGGATTCGCCACGCTCACCGGTTGATCTAGATCAAATCGCCGCGGCATTCCGTTCCCTAACGTAAGCGGACCACCCCAGGGGAAAGCGCGCAACGATGATCAAGAACATTCTCCTTCATTGCCGCGAACGTGCGAACTTCGCCCTTGCCCTTGCCCTTGCCCTTGCCCTTGCCCTCGCCCGACACGCCCGGTACGCGGATCTGACCGTGATCGGGCAACTGGGCCGGGAAAAGCTGGCGACGGGAAGCCATGTGACGCTCGCCGAAGTCGCGGTGATGGCGGCCGAGGCGATGCACATGGTGGCCAAAAACATCGATGCGGGTGAGGTTCTGTCGTCGGCCGCCGATCCCGGCGCCGATCTCCTCGTCATGGGTGCGTATGGGCACTCGCGCTTCCGTGAGATCGCGCTCGGCGGGGTCACGCGTCACCTCCTCAACGACATGACGCTGCCCGTCCTGATCTCCCACTGAGGGCTGAAGCCGCAACGCCGAGTTTGGCCATCGGCGGCCCCTCTTGCCTTGACGCCCGCGCCTGGGCCCGGCGCCGATCGTGCTAGGGGATTCCCCTCATCGCGGGGGTGACAGGCGGTTATAAAACTGTAATAAAGCGCTGCGAAATCGTATTATTTCTCGCGGTCGTCATGTCGCTCTCTTGGTGATCGGCGTAGAACTTCATATATAGCTTAGTTGAATGTGGCGTTATTGATTGGGAGCAAAGGCTTATCCCGGTAGCTCCGGTGCGATCAACATCTTGTAGGTAGGCGGCTTGATTGCGACGCCGATGCCGAGGATGGAGCGGAATGCTGCGTGGCGGGTTCGGCGCCGGTTGAAGCGGAAGACGAACTCGTCGAGGTAGGATTGCAGGTGTTGGCGTCGGAGGCCGTGGTAGACGCCCAGCGCCCAGGTCTTGAGGTTGGCGAAGACGCGATGAACCCAGGGCAGGACCATATGGGCGGCCATGTTTCCGACGACGTGCGGGTCGTGTGTGATGCCGGACGCGCCGGGGTAGCCGGCCCAGCCGTCGGTCCTGGCCGTGGCGCCGGGGGCGAGGTTGGCGCCCAGGAAGGCGTGCAGGCTGTCGGCGGAGAAGTCCTCGATCCGCGCCAGGCGGATCCGGCCGGGCCCACCCTCGCCGACCTCGACAGCGCCGGCGACCAACAACTTGCCTTGGTGGCTGCGCCGACCGCCGCCGCTCGGCGGTTCATCCTTGGAGCGGCAGGCGATCAGGCTTTCGTCCACTTCGACCAGGCCCGCCAGCGGCATGTGCTCTGGTGCGACCATGGCCCGGCGCAGCTTGGTGGCGAGCAACCATGCGGTCTTGTAGGAACCCAGGCCGAGCTGCTTCTGGAGTTGCAGCGCCGAGATCCCGTTGGAGTGCGTGGCCATCAGATAGGCGGCCCAGAACCACGCGATCAGCGCCAGCTTGGAGCCGTGCATCACCGTACCGGCCGTCACCGAGGTCTGCTTGCGACAGTCGGCGCATTCATGGGTGTATGCCTTGGTCGCGAGCGCCCACCCCCGGCTGCTGCCGCAGGCCGGACAGACGAAGCCTGCCGGCCAGCGCAAGATGGCCAGGTAGGCGGCGCAGGCTTCTTCGTCTGGAAAACGCTGTTGGAACTCCAACAGGGAACGGGGGAAGTCGGTCATTTCTGGGCATCCCGAGGGTCATGATGTTCACATTATGTTCCACCACGACCCTCGCCCCACGTCACCACATTTCGTGGTCCCGGACGCTCAGGGATAAGCCTTTGGCGGCAATACCAGTTGCATCGAGGTGGCCATGGGCGGCCAGCGCGTCGTTCTCGATGCCGGGACCGGTATCCGCGACTTAGGCCATTGGCTGCTCAAAAAGGAGATCAAGCACGCGACCCTGCTCTTGACCCACACCCATTGGGATCACATCAACGGTTTCCCCTTTTTCTCGCCGCCTTCCACAAGAACTGCACATTTATCATCAGAGCCGGGCATTTGATCGATACCGGTGGGATCGAATCGGTCATTTCGGGCCAGATGGCGCAGCCGACCTTCCCGGTCCCCCTCGCGGTCATGGGCGCGAAAATGGAATTCGAGGACTTCCGCGCCGGCGATACCTTCAAGCTCGGCGATGACATCGTCGTGAAGACGGCGCCCCTCAACCATCCGGACGGGGCGACGGGCTACCGGTTCGAGCATCGCGGCAAGGCGATGTGTTACGTCACCGATACCGAGCATATTCCCGGTAAGCCCGACGAGAACATTCTCGCGCTCACAGAGGGCGCCGATCTCGTGATCTACGATTCCCCCTACACCGACAAAGAGTTCGTCCATCATGTTGGCTGGGGCCATTCGACGTGGCAGGAGTGCGTGCGCCTGTGCCAGGCGGCCAATGTCAAGACGCTGGCGATCTTCCACCACGATCCCGACCACGAGGATATCTTCATGGAGCAACTCGAAGGCTTGGCCCGCATGACGTGGAGTGGCGCGATCGTGCCGCGCGAGCACATGCGCTTCAATCTGGCCTGAGCAGGCTGGTGGTGGAATACGGCCGGGCGATCAGGCCATAATCCGTTTTTTCGGAATCTCCCGGTCGCGACCCGAACAGGGGCCGACGCATCGTGGCAGCCTATAATTTCGAACTCTTTTCGATCCTGGTTGTGGAGGACAACGCCTATATGCGTCTCCTCCTCGTCTCGGTGCTCAACGCGCTGAACTTTGGCACCGTGCTCGCCGAGCCGGAGGGTGGCAAGGCCATCGAGACCCTCAAGCTGGTCGCCACCAAACCGCAGCGAGTGGGTATCATGTCCCTCGATATGATCATCGCGGACTGGTACATGGCGCCGGTGGACGGTGTGATGCTCCTCAAATGGGTCAGGCGTGACAAGGAATCGCCTGACCGCTTCATTCCCTTCACCGTGCTGACGGGGTTGGCCGATCTCGACAAAGTGGCTGAGGCGCGTGATGCCGGAGCGACCGAGTTTCTCGCCAAACCGTTTTCCGTGGATGCCCTGTGCGAGAGGCTCACCTCGATCATCGAGCGGCCACGGCAGTTCGTGATGTCGCCCGACTATTTCGGCCCTGATCGGCGCCGCCGCCTGGAACTCGACAGGTCGGACCGGCGGGTTGCCGTCGATGGGGAAGCCGAAATCATATACGAGAGCGGGTAGGTACGGGATGGCGGATGACGAGCAATGGGACAAGGATCCCGCCGATCGTTCGGCCAAGCCGAAGACCCGAATTTTCAGATTCCGCAACAGGCTGAAGGAGAAGGCGCTCGGCGGTGGCGGCGGCGGCCCGCCCTCCTTCAACCTGGAGGCCCTCAAGAAGGCCGAGGCTGAATTCGAGAAGCTGGCCGAGGAGTACCCTGACTGGGTGCAGGATTCTCTCACCTCGCTGTCCGAGGAGTGGACCGGCGCGACGTCGTGTTCGCCCAAGGAGCGGGCGCCGCACTTCAGCAAGATCAATGATCTCGCTCATGAAATGCGGGGGCAGGGGGGCACCTTCGGCTATCCCTTGATCTCCGCGTTCGGCAAGTCGCTGTATAGTTTCACCGGCTCCGAGGCGGGCCGGAGCGACAATCATATGGAGATCGTCAAGGCCCACATCGATGCCATGAAGGCGGTGATCGGTGGCCGCGTCGAGGGCGACGGTGGTGAAACCGGCCGGCAGCTGGAGAAGGCGCTCGATGCCGCGATCAAGAAATACTCGCCCGAGGGCGGAAAATCTTGAGGTGAATCAGGCCTTGCCGGACGGGAAGAGCGCGGACGTGACAAAACTCATTGTGGGGCTCAGCGGGGCGAGCGGATCACTTCTAGGAGTCCGCCTGCTCGAGGTGTTGCGGGACCACGGGATCGAAACCCACCTCGTCATCAGCAAATGGGCGCAGCAGACGCTCGAGCACGAGACCGATCTCGCGATCGATGCTGTCCGCGCGCTGGCTTCGCACCACTATGCTATTGGCGATCTCGGCGCGACAATCGCCTCGGGCTCCTTCGTCACGGACGGCATGGTCATCGTGCCGTGCTCGATGCGCTCGGTTGCCGCTATCGCTCACGGCTACTCCGAAAATCTCTTGCTGCGCGCGGCCGAAGTGATGCTCAAGGAAAACAGGAGTCTCGTGTTGGTGCCGCGCGAAACGCCGCTGAGCCAAATCCACCTCGAAAATTTGCTCAAGCTCGCACGCATGGGCGTCACCATCCTGCCGCCGATGCCGGCGTTCTACCACCGGCCCGAGACCATTGCGGACATCGTCGACGATCTGGTGGCGCGCATTCTCGATCAGTTCGCCATCGCGCCCGATTTTGCGCGCCGCTGGCAAGGCGAGATGCGAGGCGGGCGGCGCATCGTGCCGCTCAAGCGGGAGCCGTAAGTCTCAGATAATCGTCCGGCCGCCGTCGATGACGACGTTTTGTCCGGTCATGTAGCGCGAGGCATCGCTGCACAGGAACTGTACGGCGGCGGCGTAATCATCGATGTTCGCCATGCGGCCGAGCGGGACGAGCTCTTCCAGCCGACGGACGAAGTCCTCGGGTTGACCGGCATAGACCCCACCCGGCGACAGCGCGTTGACCCGCACCCCGGCTCCGGCCCAGTAGGCGGCAAGGTAGCGGGTGAGGCCAATGAGGCCGGTCTTGATCACCGAATAGGTCACCGGTTTGACGGGCTGCTCGGCCTCGGCCACCCCCTCGCGGCGATACAGCCGCTGGTCCGGCGCGATGACCGAGAGGTCGGAGGCGATATTGAGGATCACGCCGCCCTTGCCGCCGCGCTGCGCCGCCATCCAGCCGCCGAACACCTGCGCGCACAGGAGCGCGCCGGTGAGGCCGATGTCGAGTTCCCGGTGCCAGCGCGCGAGATCGAAATTCTCGATACGGCCTCCCCCCGCCAGGCCGTTCTCTTCCACCTTGGCGTCGATGGCCGCGTTGTTGATGAGGATGTCCACACCGCCGCGCTCATGCACGATCGCGCCCCTCGCCGCTGTGACCGAGTCCTTGTCGGTCACGTCGAGCTGGCAGGCCGATACGCTGCCGGCATTGGTGTCGCGCCTGAGTTCACGCGATGCTTTCCCGGCGCGCTCGAGATCGATGTCCGCGAGATAAACGTGGGCGCCGAGATAGGCGAGGGCCGCCGCGTGGCGCGGCCCAAGCAGGCCCGCGCCGCCGGTCACGATAGCGGTCTTGCCGGAGAGATCGAAGATTGCGGGGAGCGGGGAGATGGGTTCAACTCCTCACTTGGCCGCCATCGGCGACGATAACGCTGCCGGTGATGAACGAGGCGCGCGGAGAGGCGAGAAAGGCGACGACATCGCCGATCTCCTCCGGCGTGCCAGCGCGGCCGAGCGCCACCTCGCGTTCGAGCATGGTTTCCACGGCTGCCTGGTCCTCCTCCAGTTTCCTCTCCCACGCCGAGCCCTCGAAGAGGATGTTGCCCGGCGCGACCGCGTTGATGCGCACGCCCTTTTTGGCCAGCGGCCGCGCCGCGCCGTGGACGAACGCGTTGAGTGCGGCCTTGGCGCCCGAGTAGGCGATCGGCGCCCCGAACGCCTCGAGCCCCGCGATCGACGAGATACAGACGATGGCGACGCGGGCCCGCGCCAGGGCCTCGCTCGCGGCACCCACCATGTTGGTGGCCGCCAGCAGATTGATATCGATCATACTCCGCCACTCATCAGGCGTCTCCTGGCCGGGCGGGACGGAGGCGCCGCTGCCGACGTTGCACACCAGTATCTCGAGCCCGCCGAGCCGCTCGACGGCCGCGGCGACGAGCTCGGTGCATTGTGCGGGGGCCGTCACATCGGCAGTGCAGTATTCGACGCCGGTGCCGAGTGCCCTGGCCGTGGCCGCCAATGTATCGGCGTCGCGGCCGTTGACCATGACGCGGCAACCCTCGTGGACCAAGGCGGCCGCGATCCCGCGCCCAATGCCGCGCGAGGAACCCGTGACGAGCACGGTCTTGCCGGTGATGCGCAGGTCCATGTCAGGCCACGGCGGCGTGGGCGTCAGCGAGGGCAGCCCGGGCGAAGTCGCGATAGCGGCATAGGGCGTCGGCGTGATCGCCGTCCGCCGCGCGGGCTGTCTGGAGGACAAAGCGTCCGCCATAAATCGTATATAATCAATTGTTATTACTGTATTATTTATGATGCTGTTGATTTTAACCCCACAGAAGACTCCACAGCTGGATCAAGAACAAGTGAGACGTCGCAGGCAATTCTTGGACGATCCGCCTTCGAGGCATGGGGTGATGTCCGCTATGCTCGAAGCAGGTCGCGAACGTGTTCGGGCTCCGCCCGGACGGAGGATCGGCACCGTTAGCCCCGCTGCATTCGATGCGCTCAAGGAGCCTGAGGTCCTTTCCCCACTCCCCGAGCCTCGAACACAGGCCACCGCCGACGCCATGCTGAGAACGCGGGTATAAAGTGTTGCCTGATTAATCACCAAGTCAGAGATCACCAGCCTCAAGGTCGTTGCTTGCTCTCAAGTTCACCTTCGTGATCATCGCTGCCAGCACCGGCACGGGGCGCCCCTCGCGACCAGGGTGAACGGGGCCGGGTTAGACAGCCCTTAAGCTAACTTCTCGCCGAACTCGATGGCTTTGACCCGAGCGTTGGGACTGCCCTCTCGGCTACGCCCGACCTGCCTGAAATCCGTGACTTCGCGCTCCTGCGCGCCGGTTGTGAGCGGCGGAGAACTAGTGCTCCAGGGGAGGCAGCCGTGTGGTCCGTCCGCGACAGCGGAAGATTGCGTGGGGTGTGAGACCAACGCGCCGAAGGGCGTCCCAATCGCGCTTCCTGACCGCTCAAACCGACGGGCGATGAAAGCCGTTGTGCAACCGGCATTTAGCCCGAGCGGCGCTTGAGCGGCAGCGCCCGCCGCGCACTTGCGGAGACAGTCCCCGAACCGCCGCGGGGCTTCCGAGCGGCACTATAGGAAGCACGAGGTAACGGATCAATGCATGAAGGTGTGCGCAGCGGCAGCGTCATTCATTCGGCTCGCACCGTCGGGTAGCCGCCGCACATGTTCCCGCAAGCGCAAGGCCGGGACGTGCACACGGTACCGCTCCGCAAAGTCGTCGCCGGACGTGACAGCACGGCGGGTGCTTGCGGCGTGTAACGCGGCGCGCTACATTGAATCATGAGGATCAGGCACAAGGGATTGCGGGCGCTGCACGAGCGCGACGACCCCGCGCGGCTTCCTGTCGGTTTCGTGCCACGGCTCCGGCGCATCCTGTTCCGTCTGCAAGAGGCGACGCATCCGGGCAGCGCCGAGGCGCCGGGCTTCCGGCTGCATCCCCTCAAGGGCAACCGCGCGGGCCAGTGGAGCGTCCGCGTCTCGGGCAACTGGCGCGTGGTATTCCGCTTCGAGGACGGCGAGGCCGTTGACGTGGACCTGATCGACTATCACTGACCAAAGGGGAGCGCTGACCATGAACAACATTGCGAACGATCGCGTCGGCCCGATGCAGAACCCGCCGCACCTGGGCGAACTGATCCGAGAGAGCATGGACGATGTGGGCTGGAACGTGACCGAGACGGCGGCGCGTCTCGGCTGCGAGCGCGGAACTCTGTCGCGCCTGCTGAACGGCAAGGCGGGCGTGTCGGCGAACATGGCGCTGGCGCTGGAGGTTATCGGCTGGGGCACTGCTGAGCACTGGATGCGGATGCAGGCGAGCTACGAGCTTGCGCTGGCGCGCCGGGAGAAGGTCGCCGCCGAACGGCGCGCGGGCGCGTTGCACACATGATCGAGTCTGGCGTCCGCGCTGCCGGACAGGGAACTGTCCCGCCTGCCGCCGGTCATCCGCTTCCGGGCAACGGCAGGCTATCCGACACGCGGCGCTCGACGGGCGGGGCGGTCTGATGCGTCTGTCGTGGAACGAGGTCCGCGCCCGCGCCGCAGCCTTCGCCGAGGATTGGAAGGATGCGGCCTACGAGAAGGGCGAGACGCAGAGTTTCTACAACGCGCTTTTCGACGTGTTCGGGGTGCGGCGGCGAAACGTCGCGCGCTACGAGGCGCATGTCGCCAAGCTGGATAACCGCTCGGGGTTCATCGACCTGTTCTGGCCGGGCGTGCTGCTCGTCGAACAGAAGAGCGCCGGGCGCGATCTCCGCAAAGCGTACGAACAGGCCGGGGAGTATTTCGACGCGCTGCCCGAGCGCGAGCGCCCGCGCTACATCCTGGTGAGCGACTTCCAGACCTTCGAGCTTCACGACCTCGACGAACGGGAAGTTGTGGTTTTCCCGCTTGCGGACCTGCCCGCGCATGTTGAGTCGTTCGGCTTCATCCTCGGCGTGCAGCGCCGGACCTTCCGCGACCAGGACCCGGCGAACATCGAAGCCGCCGAGCTGGTCGGACGGCTGCACGATGCGCTCGCCGACGCCGGACACCGAGGGCACGATCTGGAACGTTTCCTCGTGCGCGTCGTGTTCTGCATGTTCGGCGACGACACCGGGGTGTTCGAGCCGCGCGACATCTTCCTCGACTTCATCGAGACGCGCACGGGCGAGGACGGGGCCGATCTCGGGCCGTGGCTCGCGCAACTGTTCGAGGTGCTCGACTCGCCGGAAAGCGAGCGCGCCGCGACGCTCGACGAAGACCTGGCTCGGTTCCCCTACGTCAACGGCGACCTGTTCCGGGGACACCTGCGGACCTTCTCGTTCGACGCGGCCATGCGCGGGGCACTGCTGGATGCCTGTCGGTTCGACTGGTCGAACATCTCGCCCGCGATCTTCGGCGCGCTCTTCCAGTCGGTGATGGACCCGGCGGAGCGCCGGGCGCAGGGGGCGCACTACACGACCGAGAAGAACATCCTCAAGGTAATCGAGCCGTTGTTCGTGGACGATCTGCGGGCCGAGTTCGAGCGCGTAAAGGCGCGCCGGGGCCGGGGCCGCCTTGCGGCGCTCCGGCAGTTACAGGCGAAGCTCGGCAGCCTGACATTCTTCGACCCGGCCTGTGGCTGCGGCAACTTCCTCATCATCGCCTACCGGGAACTGCGGCTGCTCGAAATCGAAGTCATCCGAGAGATTCGGGAGGCGACTGCCGCGACCGGGCAAGCGGTGCTCGATGCCGCGTGGCAGTCGGTGGTGGACGTGGACCAGTTCTACGGGATCGAGCTTGGCGAGTTCCCGGCCCGCATCGCGGAGGCCGCGCTGTGGATGATGGACCACATCATGAACAACCGGCTGAGCTTGGAGTTCGGCCAGACCTTCGTTCGCATCCCGCTCGAGAAGTCACCGCACATCCTCCACGGCGACGCGCTCGAAACGGACTGGCCCGGTTTACAGCGGGCGGGCGAGTGTTCATTCGTGCTGGGCAATCCGCCCTTCGTGGGGGCGAAGCAACAGACGGCGGAGCAACGCGCGCAGGTGCGCGGGATCGCGGCGCTCGGAAAGAACGGCGGCACGCTCGATTACGGCGCCGCGTGGTTCATCAAGGCGGGGGAGTACGTGCAGGGCGGCGACGCCCGGATCGGCTTCGTTACGACCAACTCGATCACGCAGGGCGAGCAGGTCGCGCAGCTATGGCCGCTCCTGTTCGCGCGCTGCAAAGCGCACGTGCATGTTGTCATTCTCGGCCTCGACCGGCGGAAGGCCGCGCGGGCCGAGATGCGCCTGTTCAACTATCCCGACATCAACGGCGAGCCGGAGGAGAGCCGTCACGCCGCACTCACTCCGTACCTGTTCGATGCGGGCGTGCTATCCGACCCGCATCTGGTGGTGCAGGAGGAAAGCGCGCCCATCAACGGAATGCGTCGGCTGAAGACGGGCGTTCAGATGATCGACAATGGCATTTTCACATTCAAGCAGGACGACTACGAATCCTTCGTCGCGAAAGAGCCGGGGTCGCAAAGGTTTTTTCGCAAGTACATTGGCGGCGACGAATACATCAACGGGTTCCACCGCTGGATTTTGTACCTTGCCCATTCTTCGCCTTTGGACCTTCGACAACTACCCGAAGTCAGGGAGCGTATCAGGCGGGTGCGTGAGTACCGCGCATCCAGCCGACGCCCGAGTACGGTCGCCATGGCCGCATACCCGACGAGAGTGGGCGTGGACGAAAGGCTATCCGAGCCTTTCCTTGTCCTTCCGAACACGAGCTCGGAACGGCGGGAATACGTACCAATCGGATGGCTGACGCCCGACGTAATCGCGAATCAAAAGTTAAGGATTCTTCCTGGCGCTACGCTCGTTGAGTTTGCTCTGCTGACCTCTTCAATGCATATGGCGTGGATGCGGGCGGTAACCGGACGTATGAAGAGCGATTACATGCTATTCTGTGGGCGTTGTCTACAACACCTATCCGATGCCACCCAAGGATGCGGACATGTCGGGGCTGGAACGGCTCGCGCAAGCGGTGCTCGATGCTCGGGCCGAGCATCCGGGCGCAACCCTGGCCGACCTCTACGATCCCGACCTGATACCGCCGAACCTACGCCGGGCGCATCAGGCGCTCGACCGCGCGGTGGACCGGCTTTACCGACGCTCGGGGTTCGCGTCCGAGCGCGAGCGGGTCGAACACTTGTTCCGGCTATATGAGTCGATGCGGGCTCCGCTAGCCGACAAGCTGATAGGGAAGAGGAAGCGACGCGGAGTTCGGTTCCTTGTACGGTAATTCGCCCCGATCCCGTGGAACCACCCTGCTCTATGGAAACGATTGGAGATTATAACTAACGGTTGACTTTTGGCCTGTCAATGCCTGTCTGACGTCAGCGCTTTTGGGACAAATTGAGGTAATTGCATACCGGAGGATTTCTGGCTCATCGTAGTGACCGAAGGGAACGAAGATGAGACAGAAATCAATGAGCAAGAACGACCCGGCGGATGGAACGGTTCGGGATATTCGCCGCAAGACACGCAAGCAGTATACGGCTGAGGAGAAGATCCGGATCGTGGTGTCGGGCCTGCGCGGCGAGGAGAGCATCGCCGCCTTGTGCCGCCGCGAGGGCATCGCCGAGGGTCTGTATTACAGCTGGTCGAAAGAGTTTTTGGAAGCAGGCAAGAAGCGGCTCGCCGGCGACACCGGGCGCCAAGCGACCTCGGGCGAGGTTAAAGGCCTGCGCCAGGAGATGCGCGACTTGAAGGAGTTGGTCGCCGAACTTTCGCTGGAGAACCGGCTTCTCAAAAAAAACATGATCGGGCATGGGGGAGACGAGGAATGAGGTATCCCGCATCCGAGAAGCTGGAGATCATCCGCCTGGTCGAGCAGTCCCACCTGGGCGTCGGGTCCACTTTGGACAAGCTGGGCATTCCGAAGACCACCTTTTATCGCTGGTACGATCGCTTTCTGGCCTTTGGCGACGCCGGTCTTTAGGATCGCAACAGCAGCCCAGGCCGGGTGTGGAACCGGATCCCGGATGATGTCCGGGGGCAGATCATCGATCTTGCCCTGGAGGAGACGCAACTGTCGCCCCGGGAACTGGCCGTCAGGTTTACGGACACCAGGGGCTACTTTGTCTCGGAAGCCTCGGTTTACCGGCTTCTCAAGGCCCACGACCTGATCACCAGCCCCGCTTTCGTGGTCATCAAGGCAGCCGATGAGTTCCGCGACAAGACCACGGCGCCGAACCAGCTGTGGCAGACCGACTTCACCTATCTCAAGGTCATCGGCTGGGGCTGGTTTTACCTGTCGACCATCCTGGACGACTATTCCCGCTACATCATTGCTTGGAAGCTCTGCACCAACATGACGGCGGACGATGTGACGGCAACACTGAAGTTGGCGCTAGAAGCCTCAGGCTGCAATCGCGCCAATGTCGTCCACAAGCCGAAGCTGCTCAGCGACAACGGCTCGTCCTATATCTCCGGCGATCTGGCTGAATGGCTCGAGGACCACGGTATGGATCACGTTCGGGGCGCACCGTATCACCCGCAAACCCAGGGCAAGATCGAGCGCTGGCATCAAACGCTGAAGAACCGGATCCTGCTTGAAAATTATTATCTACCCGGCGATCTCGAAAACCAGATCAGCGCCTTCGTCGATCACTACAACAACCAACGCTACCACGAGAGCATCGGCAACGTAACTCCAGCCGACGCCTACTTTGGACGCCACACCGCCATCATCGAAAAGAGAAAAAAGATCAAAAAACTGACCCCCCAAAACCGCCGCTTGAACCATCAAAGTCAAGCGGCTTAACATCAAACAAAATGAGCCAGATCCTCCCTATGAAACACGCTCAACAGTCCCATTTGTTTTGATGACGGACAGTTCCGTCACAACGCCGTCCGGCTCCAACTCCACGCGCTCGCCTACAATCTCGGCAACTTCATGCGGACACTCGTGTTGCCCGATGCAGTGGAGCAGTGGTCACTGACCACGCTGCGCGAAAAGCTCGTCAAGATCGGCGCGAAGATCCTCCGCCACGGTAGCTACATCGTCTTCCAGATGGCCGAGGTCGCTATCCCTCGTGACCTGTTCGCCGACATCCTCCGCCGAATCGATCGGCTCAGAACGACGCCCCTCCCAACATGACGACACGATCGTCCCTCATGCCTGAAGACGACAGGACCGGTGTGTCCGAGACACGGCCCGACCGGCAATATCGAATGCCACCATGTCCCATTCACTCTCAATTTCGTGTTGTCGGGCATGATCTTGGTGGCACAACCCATCGGACTTGCCCTTTGAGCGATTGCGAGGCACGCTCAACTTTGCTGAAGGGTGCCACATGGGAAATCCCGGCTGGAGGGGGATACCGGGGAGGAGGCATTGCGCCACGTAGTTGATTTGGTGCTCGCCGAAACCCGGGAGGGGGTTGGAGACTGACAAAGAATTTCGGTGTCAATACCGTAGGGGGAAAGCCGCTCTTGGTATGAGGATGAGACAGGAAAATGGCGGTACGCGAAATCTTGCGGATGGGTAATCCGCGACTAAGACTGAAGGCGAATGCCAAAGACCGGTTTGGCGACGACAAACTCGCTAACCTGATCGCCGACATGCTGGACACTATGAAGGCCTTCGACGGGGCAGGTTTAGCCGCGCCTCAAATTGGTGTACCGCTTCGCGTTGTGATCTTCGGAATTGACAAGAACCCGCGCTATCCCGATGCCCCGCCAATTCCGCTGACGATCCTGCTCAATCCGGAAATCTCGCCCGCCGGTGAAGAGATGGATTCGGATTGGGAGGGCTGCCTGAGCGTACCCGGCATGCGCGGCTTGGTTCCCCGCTATACGCGCATACGCTATCGCGGGTCGGCGGCGGACGGCAGGGAGATCGACCAGGAGGCGGAGGGGTTTCATGCGCGTGTCGTCCAACACGAATGCGATCATCTCGATGGAATCCTCTATCCCGACCGCATCGAGGACCGGGAGAGTTTCGGCTTCATAGAGGAGCTTCAGGCCGCTGGCCTGACCGGTGGCGATGTGCCGCGGGGGCATTGACACGTTAAGTCGGTGGCCGGATCGGGCAGGGGCCGCTACCGTCGGCGTATGACGCCAATTTCTTTCAAGCGACATCGTTTTTCGCCAGAGATCATCCAGCATGCGGTCTGGCTCTATGCTCGGCTCACGCTGTCATTTCGCGATGTCGAGGACCTGCTGGGAGCGCCAGGCTAACTGGCGGAAAGTAGCCGGGGTGAGTCCGGCGGGAAGAAGGAGTAACCAACCACTTCCACCCCGAGTCATGGGCCGGCATTCGCGAGGATGCAGGTTAAGCGTTGACAGGGGCGCGTATGGGCGAGGGCGATTGAGCTACGAAAAGTCTGAGAATCAGGGTGCCGAGGCTTTCCAGTATGTCGAAGGCAACACCGCTTCCACCGCCATGGTAAGGGGGAAGTGGACCCTGCGGAGTCGAAGAACCCAACCGCACGTACGTAGGCTTTCACGCCGGGACCTGGGAGGTCTCCATGTCATCCCGCGGTCGTAGCGGGATCGCAAAGGAAAGGAGGAATCCGTAACCGATGACGAACGGCATGGAGAAGTCAGACTCGGGAGTAGTAGCGATGAAGTCGGCGAACAAAGGGAGGCCTGTTCCGGCGGAGCCGATGGAGCGAAGGACCGAGCCCAAGGGGAATCTGGAAAGCCAAAGCATGCGCCGGACGCAGGACCGGGAAAGCGTGTCACAAGCGGCCGACCGGATACGGCAGTTTGTACAACGGGAGCCACGGGAGCGTCTGACGGCGCTTCTCCACCACGTTACGGTCGATGCGCTGCGCTGGGCGTTCTTCGCGTTGAAGAAGGACGCGGCGGCAGGTGCGGATGGCATGACGTGGGGGATGTACGAGGGAGGGTTGGAAGGCCGGTTGGCCGCCCTGCACGACCGCGTGCACTCGGGAGCGTACCGGGCGACGCCATCACGGCGGGTGAACATCCCGAAGCCGGATGGCGGCACACGACCGCTCGGCGTCGCGGCCATAGAGGACAAGATTGTCCAGAAGGCGGTGGCGGAGATTATCCTGACGCCAATTTACGAGGCGGAGTTCCTGGGGTTTAGCTATGGGTTCCGGCCCGGGTGTGGGGCGCACGACGCGCTTGATGCGCTCGCGGTCGGGATTGAACGGCGTAAGATCAACTGGATAGCTGACGCAGATATCCGCGGATTTTTCGACCATGTCTCGCGGGACTGGTTGGTCCGGTTCCTCGAACATCGCATCGGAGACAAGCGGGTCATCAGGCTGATATCCAAGTGGTTGCACGTCGGCGTCATGGAAAATGGCGAGTGGCGGGACAACATGCGGGGGACTCCCCAGGGTTCGGTGATTTCGCCGATCCTGGCCAACATCTACCTGCATTACGTTCTCGATCTCTGGTTCCAGAAGAAGTGGCGCAGCCACGAGGTCAAAGGCGACACAATCATCGTGCGGTACGCCGATGATTTCGTGGTGGGTTTCCAGCACAAGCAAGACGCGGAGCGATTTCTGCGTGACCTGAAGGAGCGGCTTGGACGTTTTGAACTGGAACTGCACCCTGACAAGACCCGGCTCATCGAGTTCGGGCGGTTCGCAACTGAGAACCGTCAGCGGCGAGGGTTGGGCAAACCGGAGACGCTCGACTTTCTGGGCTTCACGCACTACTGCGCGAAGGACAGGAAGGGGCGGTTCCAGTTGGGGCGCAAGCCGGTCTCGAAGCGGATGGCGCGCACCCTGAAGCGAATAAAGGAGGAGCTTCGCAGGCGGATGCACGACGGCGTAAACCAGACCGCGCGGTGGCTGGGACAGGTACTTGATGGATGGCTGAACTACTTTGCCGTTCCAACCAGCTACCGATATCTGGGGCGTTTCGTGCAACGACTGAAAGTACTGTGGCTCAGGACTCTGCGCCGCAGATCGCAGAAGGACCGCTACAGCGGGGACCGTATGGAGCGACTGACAGCGAAATACTGGCCCACGCTGGAAATCCGACACCCGTGGCCGAGCCAACGATTTGCCGTCAATTGACCTGAGGGAGGAGCCGTGTGCATCAACGTGCCTGCACGGATCTGTGCGGGGGGAGCGGGGCAACCCGCTTCCCTACCGCGATCCGAGCGCGGTATCGATGTCTCGAACGAGACGGTGCGACGCTGGTTTCTGAAATTCGGGCGCCTGATCTCAGGCAATCTTCGCCGCAGCCGTCCACGTGCCAGTGCTCGTTGGCACCTTGACGAAATGGTCATCAGGATCCGCGGTCGAAGACATTGGCTGTGGCGGGCGGTCGACGACGAAGGTGAAGTTCTCGACTTCCTGGTCCAGCCACGACGCTGCGCCCGATCGGCGCAGAGGTTGCTGCGGAAGCTGCTGAAGAAGCAGGGCTTTGCGCCGAAGCGCATTACCACGGACAAGCTCAAATCCTACGCTGTTGCGATCCGCAAAGAGCGACTTACCGCTATTCACGATCAGGGATTGCGGGCGAACAATCGAGTTATGCCCGATTTTGGGTGACGGCGTGATCAGGCGGCGGCGCGAGTTTTGGTTTCGTCGATCTGCATACCGTCTTTGAATCTCACACCTTCGATGACCTTGGGCAACTGATTGTTTCCCATGAGCCGCCGCCAGGTCTTGCTGGCGGTGGTGATCAGCTTGAAGACCATGGCCAGAGTTGTCCCGTGAGACAAGCAGCCCTTGGTGCGCACGGTGCGGTGGCGGACGGTAGCGAAGACGCTTTCGATTGGATTGGTCGTCCTGATATGCCGCCAGTGCTCGGCCGGGAAGTCGTAGAAGGCCAGCAAGGCGTCGCGGTCCTTTGTCAAGCAGGCGACGGCTTGGGGGTATTTGGCGTCGTACTTGGCGGCGAAAGTATTCATCGCCCTCTCGGCCTCGGCGCGGCCATCCGCCATCCAGATATCATGCAGGGCAGCTTTGGCGGCCGTTTGTCGCGACTTCGGCAGCTTGTTCAAGACATTGGCTGTCTTGTGGACCCAGCAGCGCTGGCGGCGGGTGTCGGGAAAGATCTCCTCCAGCGCCTTCCAGAAGCCCAGAGCGCCATCGCCGATGGCGAGCTCGGGACCAATCGTGAGCCCGCGCCCGCGCAGGCATGCCAGCAACTCACGCCAGCTCTGGGCGCTCTCGCGCACCCCCGCCTGGAAGCCCACGAGTTCCTTGCGTCCCTCCGGCGTGGCGCCGATGAGGACCAGAATGCATTGCTTCTCGTCCTCCAGCCGACCCTGGAGATAGATGCCATCGGCCCACATGTAGACGTAGCGTCGGGCCGACAGGTCGCGCCGGCGCCAGCGCTCGTGCTCGGCCTCCCACTCCGCCTTCAGGCGGCCGATCACCTGCGCCGACAAGCCAGAGGCGTCCTTGCCGAGCAACGCCTCCAGCGCCTCCTGGAAGTCCCCGCTGGATACGCCACGAAGGTAGAGCGTCGGCAAAACCGCATCCAGCGACCGCGTCCGCCGCGCGAAACGGGGCAGAATGGCCAACGTGAAACGGATGCGCTCTCCTCCGACGCTGCCACGGTCCCGGACCTTCGGGCGCCGCACAGACACAGGACCAATGCCAGTCAGGATCGCCCGTTCCGGCCCGTGGCCATGACGCACCAGGCGCCGGCGGCCGTCTTCGGTCTTCAGATGTTCATGCGCCGCCAGCACGGCGGCAACCTCCGCTTCAATGGCTCGTGCCAGGAGCTCGCGAGCTCCGGCGCGGAGTACTTCGGTCAGCGGATCGGCCGTCACCCCTGGATGGTGCAGCGCGACAACACTATCTTCCGTCATGGCGTATCACTCCTTGCTTGGAGACCGGGAGGCTTCGTCACCCCCCACGATACGCCACCTCCTTCTCTCAGCCCGTCACCCAGTGTCCATCATCAAAACAAATGGGACTGTTGAGCGTGTTTCATAGGGAGGATCTGGCTCATCTTTGTTTGATGTTAAGCCGCTTGGCTTTGATGGTTCAAGCGGCGGTTTTGGGGGGTCAGTTTTTTGATCTTTTTTCTCTTTTCGATGATGGCGGTGTGGCGTCCAAAGTAGGCGTTGGCTGGAGTTACGTTGCCGATGCTCTCGTGGTAGCGTTGGTTGTTGTAGTGATCGACGAAGGCGCTGATCTGGTTTTCGAGATTGCCGGGTAGATAATAATTTTCAAGCAGGATCCGGTTCTTCAGCGTTTGATGCCAGCGCTCGATCTTGCCCTGGGTTTGCGGGTGATACGGTGCGCCCCGAACGTGATCCATACCGTGGTCCTCGAGCCATTCAGCCAGATCGCCGGAGATATAGGACGAGCCGTTGTCGCTGAGCAGCTTCGGCTTGTGGACGACATTGGCGCGATTGCAGCCTGAGGCTTCTAGCGCCAACTTCAGTGTTGCCGTCACATCGTCCGCCGTCATGTTGGTGCAGAGCTTCCAAGCAATGATGTAGCGGGAATAGTCGTCCAGGATGGTCGACAGGTAAAACCAGCCCCAGCCGATGACCTTGAGATAGGTGAAGTCGGTCTGCCACAGCTGGTTCGGCGCCGTGGTCTTGTCGCGGAACTCATCGGCTGCCTTGATGACCACGAAAGCGGGGCTGGTGATCAGGTCGTGGGCCTTGAGAAGCCGGTAAACCGAGGCTTCCGAGACAAAGTAGCCCCTGGTGTCCGTAAACCTGACGGCCAGTTCCCGGGGCGACAGTTGCGTCTCCTCCAGGGCAAGATCGATGATCTGCCCCCGGACATCATCCGGGATCCGGTTCCACACCCGGCCTGGGCTGCTGTTGCGATCCTCAAGACCGGCGTCGCCAAAGGCCAGAAAGCGATCGTACCAGCGATAAAAGGTGGTCTTCGGAATGCCCAGCTTGTCCAAAGTGGACCCGACGCCCAGGTGGGACTGCTCGACCAGGCGGATGATCTCCAGCTTCTCGGATGCGGGATACCTCATTCCTCGTCTCCCCCATGCCCGATCATGTTTTTTTTGAGAAGCCGGTTCTCCAGCGAAAGTTCGGCGACCAACTCCTTCAAGTCGCGCATCTCCTGGCGCAGGCCTTTAACCTCGCCCGAGGTCGCTTGGCGCCCGGTGTCGCCGGCGAGCCGCTTCTTGCCCGCTTCCAAAAACTCTTTCGACCAGCTGTAATACAGACCCTCGGCGATGCCCTCGCGGCGGCACAAGGCGGCGATGCTCTCCTCGCCGCGCAGGCCCGACACCACGATCCGGGTCTTCTCCCCAGCCGTATACTGCTTGGTTGTCTTGCGGCGAATATCCCGAACCGTTCCATCCGCCGGGTCGTTCTTGCTCATTGATTTCTGTCTCATCTTCGTTCCCTTCGGTCACTACGATGAGCCAGAAATCCTCCGGTATGCAATTACCTCAATTTGTCCCAAAGGCGCTGACGTCAGACAGGTGCAGATACCGGTATCCGAGAAGAGCGGCGTCAACCGCAAACGGATCGTTGGGAAAATCACCTTCTCCCATTTTGCCCTGCACGATCACACGCCGAATCGCCCGGACCTCACGCTCGCGATACTCGTCAGTCCGGATTCCCGGCCCCAGTACCCCCATGGCTCGCAGATACGCGCGGGCGGTCTTCTTGGCTTCTTTGTACTCGCGCTTGATCGGCTTCTTTGTATTCGCGCTTGGTCTCTGATAGTGCATTCGCCCGGCTCAATGGCTTGTTTCCCTCGATGGCCGGGCCATCGGAACCACCGTGTCGCCGGCATCGGCCGCCAGATATGCGGCCCAGCGTTCCATTAGCTTGCGCCGCAGGTCCAGCAGATCCGACCGGGCATAGGCGCCCTCGACACCTTTCACGACGTGGGCGAGGCAGGCTTCCGCCACCTCACGCGGCACGCGCGCGGATTCCGAGCACCAGTCCCGAAAGGTCGAACGGAAGCCGTGCGGAACAGCGTCAATATCGAGCCCACGCAACAGCTTCGAAAGCACCGAATCGGACATGGGCTTCCGCCCGGCCGGGGCCGGAAACACCAGGCCACTGCCGTTATCGAGCGTCCGCGCCTCTTCGAGGATCGCCAGGGCCCGGATCGATAGCGGCACGCGATGCTCTCGTCCGCCCTTCATCCGCTCGTCCGGGATCGTCCAGGTCTCCGCTTCCATGTCGAACTCGGACCACGATGCACCCCGGACCTCGCCGGAACGCGCAGCCGTCAGAACCAGGAACTCGAACGCCAGCCGCGCCGAGAGCAAACCCTGCGCTTCCCTCACCGCCCTGATCGCGTCGCCGGCCTCGGTGTGATGAACGGACCGGAAATGACGACGTCTGTTGCCTACTCTCGGCAACGCGGACGCGATGGCGTCGCCGGCAGGATTGTCGCCGCGATACCCCTGCGCGACTGCCCACTTCATGATCGCGCTGATGCGCTGGCGAACACGGCGGGCGGTCACGGACTTTTCGGTCCATATCGGCAGCAAGACCGCCATCACGTCAGCCGTGGTGATCGTGTCCACTGGCCTGCCCGCGAGACGCGGAAAGGCATACTGTTGCAACGATGACTCCCATTGACCGGCGGACTTGCCGCCATCGCGCCACGTCGGCTTGTGGATTTTGATGACGGTCCGGGCGACTTCCTTGAAGACCGGGACGTCCGACCGTCGCTTGAGCGCCAGCGGATCGCCTCCCGCACGGGCCAGCTTGCGGTTCGCGAAAGCCGCCTCTCGGGCTTCGGCCAGCGAGACCAGAGGAAAGCCGCCAAGGCCCATGTCGCACCGCCGCCCGCGCACGACGGTGCGCAGAACCCAGGACCTCGCGCCGCTCGGCTTGACCACGAGATACAGGCCATTGCCGTCGCCGTGCCGTCCCGGCTTCGTTACAGTCTCCGCGAACCTCGCTGTTAGTTTCCCAGCCAATGACGTTCCCTCATTCGATACCACTCTATATATGAGAACGTAGTGGCACTCGGTGGAAGCGTCAAGCTGCAAATGGCAAAGGTAACCTAGGGTTTTTCTGCGTCATAGAACTACCAAGATCGCTACGGAAGGCTAGCTGGCGGACAAAGCGTCCGCCATAGCGCGCTCTCGCCAGGCCGCCGAAGACAGCGGCGAAATCCGTGTCTCCCTCGCCAAGCGGAACCGTGTGCCCGCCCCGCAGGCGGTCCTTGAGGTGCACGTTGCCGATGCGCTCGCCATAGGCGGCGAGTTCCTCCGCCGGGTCGTGGCCGAGAGCCGCCGAATTGCCGGTGTCGTAGTTGATGCCGAACAGATTGGCAGGGAGCGGTGCGATCAAGCGTGCGAGTTTGGCGGGGGGATAGTTGCTTTCGATCAAGATTCGGATCGTATGTTTCTCGAGGTTCGGGCCGATGCGTGACAGACCTTCGTTGAAGGAGTCCTCGTCCCGGCGATCTCGCAACCGCCCCCCGCCCGTCTCTTGGTGAAATGGCGCCTGCATGAAGCAGTCGCCGGTGAGCGAGGGAACTGCGACGCCGTGATCCGCCATCAAGCGGCAAACTTCATCGCGACCCGCGTCCGTCATCAGAGGATTATCGTCGAGGCCCTCACGATCGAGCGTCCATTCAAGGAACGGAAAGTGCAAACGCCCCGCGAGAGCGAATTCTTCTCGCCAGTGATTCCAGGGAAAGGCCTGGATGCGGTCCTGGTGGAGCGGGCTCAGCCGGCCCTGCATGAAACCGATCTCGGGGGTCATCGACCTGGGTTGAACCCGTTCGGGTTCCGCGAGTCAATGCATTTTGGGTGTCTGTGGCCGTGGTGCTCGGGACGAACGGCTCGAGCCGGGCGGCTACCCGGTCGGACCGTCGTTCACCCGGCGGAGCTTTTCCCGCACCGCGCGCTCGGATTAGGTGATCGCCTTTTCGCCGGTGCCGAGGGTCTCGGGCATCGTGCGCATCACATCGACGAAATTGGCAAGCGCGTGGACCTCCACCGAGGCCGCCCGGTCCGAGCCGTACATCGTGCGATCGAGCGTAATGTGGCGCTCGATCGAGGTGGCGCCGAGGGCCACCGCGGCGACGCACACCTTGATGAGCGCCGTTTCGTGGCCGGAATAGCCGACGTTGCAGCCGTAACGCTCGCGTAGCATCGAGATGCAGCGCAGATTGACGTCGGCTTCCTTAAGCGGGTAGGTGCTGTTGCAGTGCATGAGCTCGAAGGGGCACTCGGCCTCCTCGAAGATGGCGACCGTGGCGTCGATTTCCTCAAGCGTCGACATGCCGGTGGAAATGAATGTCTTGCGCCCCTCGGCGGCGACGTCGCGCAAAAACGCTTCATGACCCAGCATCGCGGACGCGACCTTGTTGAACGCGACGTCGAAGTCGCGGAGAAATGCCTGGCTTTCCAGATCCCAGGCCGAGGCCGACCAATCGATGCCGAGCTCGCGGCAGGTCCGGTCAATCACGCAGTAGTCGTCGTAACCGAATTTGATCCCCTCTTTCTGCGCGCGCATCGTGGTTCCCCAGGGGCTTTCTCGCGGCTTGTCCAGAATCTCCTGGCTGTACACCCTGTCGATCGCCCGTTTCTGGAACTTGACCGCGTTGAAGCCGGCACGGTGCGCAGCGGCGATCAGTTCGCGGGCGAGATCGAGCGAGCCATTGTGATTGATGCCGATCTCCGCGATGAGGTAGGGCGTGCCGGGAAGCGCAGGATCCGCGATGCGTTGGCGCGGGTGTTCGCGCTCCGGCGCACCGACGGCGCGAAGCCGTACGGACCCTCCGCCGGCGCCGCTCTCACGCAGCCTGACGACCTTGGAATCTGCACGCGGTGTGGATGCCATGGGGTCTCGTCCTTCCTCTGCCAACCCGGTGGCCGCGTCCCGATCGAGGGACACGGGGTTCATGTCGTACCAAAGCATGGTTGCCAAATCCTTAACGCGGGAAGCAGAGGTCATAGACGATGTTGGCGCCCGAAAAATCGGTGTAGGCGGCGTGATCGGTGGTCTTTTCGAGCCAGGCGATGAAGCGGTCCACATCGCCATCCAGACCGCGATCCCGGAGCGCATTTCTGAGCCGCTTGTCAAAGTCCTCGATCAGCTTCGGCCCGTGCCCCCAGTCCTGGTCGACCGACACATAGTCGATCTCGGCCCCAAGCTTGGCGGCGAACGCCGCGAGATCGAAGGGGCAGAGGAAATGCCGGTCGGACAGCGACATCGGCACGTCGAACAGAAGCTGAAGCGCCATCCACACGTAGCCGCGCGGGTTGAGAAACGAGGGCGAGCTGGTGACGATTTGGCCGGGGCGCTCGAGGTGCTCGCTCGCCATGACCTCGAGCGCTGCGAACGGATCGTCCATGTGCTCGATGGTGCCTTCCATCGCAATGATGTCGAACTTGCCCTCGACGCCACGGAAATCGCAGCAGCGGAACTCGACGTTGGGCAGATGGAAGTTGCGTTTCGCCGTGAGGATGCCGGACTCGGCGAAATCGACCGCCACCACATGGGCCGCTCCGCACATACCGATCATCGCCGCCAGGCTGCCCTCGCCGCAGCCGATCTCGAGGACCCGTTTGCCGGCCCAATCCGTCTTGTGGAGAATGGCGAAGGTCTCGGGCATGGAGGTCGTGAACCGGAGCGTGCCGTCCTTGTACATGCGGTCATAAAGGGGGATGAGGCCCTCGTTGTCGGTCTGTACGGCTGTGTTTTCCATCCTGTCGTCTCCCGAGGGTGTTCAGGTAAGAGCGGGGCCGGGTCCTCAGACCCGCCTGGCCTGGACGATGAAGAAGGCGTGCGCGACGCCGTCGACCCAGCGCGGCAGGCTGTCGGTATGGCGGTCGCGGACGACCTCGCTTTTGAGTCCGGCCTTCGCCAGGCTGGCGAGCACGTCGCGGAAGGCGTACTGGTTGGAGTACTTGCGATGGCTCGCGGCGTAGCGCGGGTTGGGCGCCGCGCGCGTGAATATCTCTTCCCGCTCGCCCAGAAACGTCCTCAGGATGAACGTGCCGCCGGCTGAAGCGGCCATGTTCGTGAGCGCGGGCTCGAGGCTCGGCAGGTGATCGAGCACGGCATTGCAGATCACCATGTCAAAGGAGCCATCATACGGGCCAGCCGTGATGTCGTGGTTGGCGAACTCCGCCTCGGGTTGCCCCGCAAACCAGTCCCGGGCGATCGCGAGGTAGCGCTCCTCGATGTCGATGCAGGTGCAGGCGACGCCGGCCGCGCGGAAGCCGTGGTACGCGTAGCCGGTGGCGCAGCCGACATCGAGGAGGCTCGCGCCCGGCCTAAGATCCGCGGCGAGGAGGCCGCGGAACTGCTGCACGAAGGTGAGTTCCGCCTCCTCGCCCTTGAGCCGGCGGATGAGAAGATCAGTATAGCCCTCCTCGGTAACTTCGACGAAACCGCCGCGGTTGGTCGGCTGGGCGCTCGTACCGTTCAGGACCTCGACTAGCTCGACGAAGCTGCCGTCGGGGTCACGGCAGTAAGTGAGCTTGACGAGGCCGTCGGCGGAGACCTGCGGCGGCGCATTGAAGCGCACGCCCGCGGCCTCGATCCGCGCATAGGTTGCATCGAGATCATCGACGGTGACCGCGATGTGGGTGAGGCCGAGGCTATCGGCGGACAACTGGCCATTGCGCGTGGCCTGGCGCGCGGGCGAACCGAAGTGGAGAAGCTCGATCTGGCCGTTTCCCGCCTCCATCTTGATCGTCGTCACCTGCGTCCCATCGAGGGCGAGGATATTGCCGAGCGCGGCGCCGGATTCCTCGGCGCGGCGCACGGTCTCGAAGCCCAGAAGCTCGCCATAGAAGTGGAGCGCGGCGTCGAGGTCGCTGACGACGATCCCGGTATGACGGGGTCGGGCGGTCACGCCGCGATCTCCTCCGCGATTTCGCCGATCGCCTCCGCGAGCGTGTCGATGCCCTCGATCAACGCTTCGTCGGTGATCGTCAGCGGCGGCCCGATCTTGATCGATTCGCGCCCGGTGTGGATGACGAGAAGGCCCTTTTCCATGGCCCGCTCACTGACCCGGCTGGCCAACGCTGATTCGCTGACGCCGTTCGATCGCTTGGCGAACAATACCGCGGCGATGAGGCCCTTGCCGAGACAATGGGAGATGTGCCGGGGGAACTGCCGCTGCAGCGCCGCGAGGCGATCGAACAGAATCGCACCCTTACGGGCCGCCTCGTTCACGAGGTCGAGCCGTTCGATCTCCTCGATCGTGGCGAGGCCGGCCACACAGGCGAGCGGGTTTCCCGAATGGGTGCTGCTCATAGTGCCGATCTCGGGCAGATCCATGATCTCCGCGCGGCCCAAGACACCCGACAGCGGCAGGCCCGAGGTCATGCCCTTGCCACAACAAACGAGATCGGGCGCCACGCCATAGTGCTCGTAGCCGAACTTGCGCCCGGTGCGGGCAAAGCCGGCCTGCATCTCGTCGAATGTGAACACGATGTCGTGGCGGCGGCAGAGATCGGCCAGCGCCTCGACGAAATCCGTCGGATAGAACACCGCGCCCCAGTCCTGGAAGGTCTCCAGCATGACGCCGGCGATATCGCGGGCCACCTCGATCCCGCTGTCGGCTAGGCGCTTCAGGGCGTCGGCGAGGAATTCCGCGCCCGAGCGGTTGCCGAGTACCCACGGGTAGGGGAAGGGCAGGTGATGGATGTTGGAATCGCGCGTGCCGATCCACGCCGATTGCCCGGCGTTGTCGCTCATCAACTGGGCGCCCATCGTGCGGCCGTGCCAGTTGCCTTAGAGGCAGAGAATGCCAGGCCGCCGTTTGCCGCTCTTCGCGCCGTGCAGGCGCATCAGCTTGAGTGCGGCCTCGGTCGCCTCGGTGCCGGCCGAAAGCAGGAAGGCTTTCTCCGCCGGCGCCGGCGCAAAAGCGAGCAAGCGCTCGAGATAGCGTGCCCGGACCTCGGAGGCATAGGCATAGGCATAGGCATAGGCATAGGCATAGGTGTACAGGGGTTCATCGTCGATCGCCTGCTTGAGCTCCGCCTTGAGGCGCGGATTGGCGTGCCCGATGTTGGCGACGAATATGGTCGAGGTGAAATCGATCCATTTGTTGCCCGCTGGATCGCACACCGAGAAATCCGCCGCCTGGTTCCAGACCAGTGGCAGCTGGCCGTGCATCGAGCGGGATTCACACGAATCGAGCTTCGCCAGCAGCTCCGCGGTGCCGGGCGCCGGGATCGCTGTGCGGATGCGGCGGTGGGCGGTCTCGAGGGGCGGGACCGGTCTTGGAGTTCGCGAGAAATCGTAACCAGCCATCGAGTTATTCGAGTCGTTCAGCGGCGCATTTTGCCGCCGCGCTGTCGCCGTGGGGTTGACCTCACGTGGTGCGGTAGCCACGGAAGTCCACATCGAGGTCCTTGTAGAGATGGGTCGCCTGGGCGACCTCCATCTTGAGCTGCTTCTCGTGATAGTCCTCGAGCAGGCAGGTGTTGGCTTCGAGCAGCGCGGCGTGAAATTCCTTATCGGTGAGATCGGTGAAGTTCACCGCCAGGAGATCGGAGTTCAGGTGCTTCACCTCGTAGAATTCCTTGGTGTCTTTGAGCAATCCGCGCTCGATGGCGGTGAAGTACAGGGGCGAGCCGGGATAGGGCGTGACTGGGCGGATGGTGCGTTTCTGCTTGCCTTCGTCGTATTGGCACAGGAACTCGACAGCGCGGCGTAGCGTATCGAGATTGTCGCCGATATTGCCGAAGATCATGTTGAGGCCGGCGCTCATGCCTTCCTCGCGGGTGATTTCGACGCCCTTGATGACCATGGCGAGCGTGAGCCCCTTCTTCATGTTCTTTATGGTCTCGTCGTCGACCGATTCGATGCCGTAGTTGATGAAGACGCAGCCCGCACGCTTCATCACCTTGATGACGTCGCTGGTCACCCAGTTGAGCCTGCCGTTGCAGCTCCATTTGAATTTGAGCCCCGAATCGATGATCGCCTGGCAGATATCCTCTGTACGATCCGGCGAAGACATCAGCAGATCGTCGACCAGGTCGATGTAGGTGACCGCGTAGTCGTCCTGTAGCTGGCCGATCTCCTCAATCAGGCCCGCGTTGGGGCGAGGCCGGAAGCCTTTGTCGATGCGGTAGCAGAAGGTGCAGCGGAACGGGCAGCCGCGACCCGACAGCGGGGGCATGCAGAAATCGAGCTTGGAGCTGTTCTCGTGCGGCAACAGCCGGTAGTAGTCGATCGGAAACAGGTCCCAGGCGGGCGGGGCGATGGTGTCGAGGTTTTCGATGAGCTCGCGCTCGAAATTGACGAAGACATCCTTGCCGTCGCGATAGACGATGCCCTTCACCTCGCTGAGCGGGCGGTCATTCGCCAAGGCGTCGAGCAGATCGACGATCGTCTGCTCACCTTCGCCGATGGCCGCGACATCGGCCTGGGTCGTGCCGAGGAAGTAGTAAGGATCGGGCGAGGCGCCCGCGCCGCCGAGCACGTAAAGCGGCCGGTTCTTCGAGTTGTTAATCGCGTCGGAAATCTCCAGAAGCTGCGCGAACTGCCAGTAGCCCGCCATCATGCTGACGCCGACCATGTCGAACACTTCGGCGTCGAGATATTGGCGCAGGCGGTCGTGCGGCCAGTGATGGATATCCTGGTTGTAGATCTCGACCTCGTGCCCCGCCTGCCGTGCCGCGCCGGCGATATAGGCCGCGCCGAGCGGGAAGTTATGGATGAACGAGCCTTCGTCGTAGATCACCATCAGAACGCGCATGGGGCTTGGTCTCCTTTTGGCCTCGCGGCCTCTGTCCACTGCACGCCAGCTAAAACACGGCGCGCGTTAAGGGATTTGAAAGGAATATCGTTAACATTTGATGAAGTGCGGATTGGCGTTTGATGGTCCGTCTCTTGCTTTGATCACGACTGCCGAGCGGTTCGATTTAAGCAGCAAGATTCGCGCCACCGGGGGCCGATCGACGGGCTTGCGAACGGCACTGAATCTGCGGGTGCGAAGATGGAGTGTTGGCGCCGGAGGACAGGATGCGGGTTGTGAGCGCAATGACGGCGCACACCCGGTAGGAATTGCCCAGCTCTAAAGAGGGGCGAGGAACGATGGCCGAGGCAAATATAATCGCTCTTATTCAGGCGCGCGCGGGCTCAAAAGGCGTGCCGCGCAAGAACATCAGGCCGCTGGCGGGCCATCCCATGATGGCGTATTCGATTCTCGCCGCCCAGCTGTGCGACGTGATCGAGCGCACCATCGTTTCGACCGACAGCGCGCCCTTCGCCGATATCGCCAAGAGCTATGGTGCCGAGGTGCCGTTTCTCTGGCCTGCGATTTATGCCAGCGATACCGCGACGGATGCGGATGTCATCCGCCACGCCTTGGACTGGCTGGCCGAAAACGAGAACCATGAACCCGATCTGGTCGTCCAGCTCAGGCCGACGACGCGAGTCCGCGATGCCGACGTGATCGATCAAGCGATCGGGCGCCTCATCGCCCACCCCGAGGCCACGTCGCTGCGCTCTGCCCACGCGATGGCCGAGCCGCCCGAGAAGATGTTCCGGCTCGCGGGCGAGTATTTCGCCGGCCTGTTTCCCGACGACCCGCGCCCCGAATACTTTCACCTGCCGCGTCAGGCCTTTCCCGCGAGCTACCATCCCAACGGCTATGTCGATATTGTCCGGACAGCCTATATCCGGGCCGCCCAAAACGGCTCGATCTATGGCGAGCGTATCCTCGCCATGACGACGCCGTTCGCACCCGAGGTCGACGTGCCCGAGGATATCGCCTACCTCGAGTTTCTGCTACGCAAGTCAGGCCACCCGCTTTGCGATCTCCTCGATCGCCGATTCCCCCAAGCGGTCTGAACGGATTGCGGGATGAGGGTCGGCCGCCCGGCGGCGACCGCCCCATTCGTCAAGCTTGGTGTGGCTTGCCCGTCATGGTGACGACGAGTCCAGCGGTGTCGTTGTATTCCTGGTACGACTTGATCTTGCCATCCTCGATCTCGAAAATATGGACGAAATCGGTGGCGTATTTGCCGCCGGTCGGCTGGAGGATACCCTCCTCGTAGCCGACAACAGCAACCGTCCTGCCATTGCTGATGAATTCCCGCGGCTCGAACAGCGTAAGCTGGGCGTAGTTGCCCACGTCATCGAACATCGCCTTGATCTCGGCCGGGCCTCGGCACGTGCCGACCCAGGGCAGGACGTCCTTCGGGCCCGGCGCCGACCATGTGCTGTCGTCGCGGATCAACTCCATGATGCCGCCGAAATTGTTTGATGCGAAGAATTCGTAAGCGCGTTTGACCGTCGCCAGCGCTTGATCGTCGTCTGCCATGGGTCCTCCCCAGTCGGTTGTTGTTGGTGATCGTTCAGCTTACCCAAAATTCGCCCCTCGGCATCCCCTTTTTGCACCTCGGAAACGGCCGCGCATGGCTCCTCGGTATGGTTAATAAAAAATTTAACTTTCGGTGAGACCATCACAGATGGCCCGATGCGCCCCGCGCATCGCGGTCCGGAGCTTGAGCACGGGGAACTGATATGAAGAAGGCTTTGGTCATCGGTGGTGGCTTCGCCGGCTATGCCGCGGCCCACCAACTCGCCCTCATGGGCGGCTGGGACATCACGCTCGTCGAGAAGGCGCCGTTTCTCGGCGGCGGGGTCAAGACGCTGTGGTACGGCGGCCATCCGTATACGTTCGGGCCCCGTCATTTCCTGACGCCCAACGAGCATCTCTTTGATTTTCTTAACAAATACGTGCCGATGCGACGCTGCGCCGAGCACGAGTTCATCACCTATGTGGCCAAGGACGAGCAGTTCTATCACTACCCGATTCACAAGGACGACATTCCCCGCATGCCCGATCGCGAGCGCATCGAGAGCGAGCTCAAGCTCGTGAACGGCGCGGTCGGCGCGCGCAACTTCGAGGAATTCTGGGTGATGTCGGTGGGCCAGTCGCTCTATGAGAAGTTTGCCGACGGCTATTCCCGCAAGATGTGGCAAATCGACGACAACAAACGGCTTGACGATTTCGCTTGGTCACCCAATGGTGTGACAATCAAGGATGGCCCGCGGGCTGCCTGGGACTCTGCGATCTCCGCTTATCCCCGCGCTCCCAACGGCTATGACGACTATTTCGACATCTCGACAGCCGACGCCAAAGTGTGTTTGGGCACGACCATCGAGGGCTACGACGTTCCCAATAAGACGGTCACCATTGCGGGCGAGAAACACCGCTATGACGTGATCGTCAGCACAATCTCGCCCGATACCCTGATGAACGGCGTGCACGGCGAGTTGCCCTATGTCGGACGCGATTTCATCCCCATAGTCCTGCCGGTTGAGCACGCGTTCCCGGAGAACGTCTACTTCGTCTACTACGCCGGCGACGAGAAATTCACCCGCGTCGTCGAGTACAATAAGTTCACCCAGCATAAATCCGAATCGACGCTGATCGGCATCGAGATCCCGTCGATGCGGAACAAGCTTTACCCGATGCCGTTCAAGCGCGAGATCGCCAAGCCTGATAAATATTTCGCCGACATGCCGGAGGGCGTGTTCTCGATCGGCCGCGCCGGCACTTACCGCTACATCGACATCGACGACATCATCGAGCAAGCCATGACCATCGCCGAGAATTTGCACTGATGGCCGAGCCCACGCCGCCGCGAACGAAGACCCTCGTCATCGGCGCCTCCGGGTTCGTCGGGCGTCATCTACTCGCCGGGCTGGGCGAGGAGGCCATCGGCACCTGGCATACGATGCCGCTGCCCACAGGGCTTCGGTTCGACGCCACCCGCGACCGCCTCGCCGACATCCTGCCGGCCGGAACGACGTTCGATCAGGCGGTGCTCCTGTTCGCCGAGCCCAAGATCGATCCGTGCAAGGAGGATCCCGCCCGGACCGAGGCGCTCAACGTGGTCGCGCCGGTGCGGGTTACCGAAGAGCTGGTCCATCTCGGGATTCGGCCGATTTTCACCTCGAGCGAGTATGTCTTCGATGGAAGGAAGGGCGGCTATACCGAGGTCGACGAGCCCTGCCCCAACACCGCCTACGGCCGCCAGAAGCTCGCGACCGAACGATCGCTCCAAAGCATCAGCGAGGACATCGCCATATTGCGCCTCGCCAAGGTCGTGGGCACAGAGCTCGGCGATGGCACGCTCTTGACCGAGGCAGCCCGGCAGCTGGCTGAGGGTGAGGCCGTGCAAGCAGCCCGCGATCAGGTGTTCTCACCGATATTCGCGGGCGACGTTGTGCAGGCCGTGCGTGCCGTCATCACAGCGAGGCTCGACGGGCTCTATCACGTGGCCGGCCCTGCGAGTTTCAGTCGCTTCGCCCTCATTCGTATGCTCGCGGATCGGCTCCCCGGGTCGGGCGACGTAATCGAGGTCGGGCTGGATGATCTGTCCTTTGCCGTTGAACGGCCGAAGGATCTTTCGCTCGATGCGGCCAAGTTGATGGCCGTGACGGGCCTTCGCTTCCGCGACATGGCGGCCTGTTGCCACGACGTTGCATCGGAGATCACTGCCCTTCATCGAGCCGGGACAGCGCATTCGTGGGCCCTGGAGCCCGAATCGGCGCAGGCTGGGGCGTGTCATGAGCGCTGAAGAAACCACCCAAGAATGGATTGTCACGGGTTTTGCCGAGCATAATGTCGGCAATTATTCGGAGTCCGAGCGCCTTTTCAGGCTGGCGGTCGAGCAGGACCCGCACAATTCCCTGCCAAAAATCGGTGTTGCCCTGGCACTCGGCGCGCGCGGACAAGGTATCGAAGCCGCGCAGTTGATCAGCGATGTCCTGAACAAGGCTTTGGCGGAGGAGAATCGGCGGTTCGGCGCACAATGGGAGCAACAGGGCCGCCTGGAGGATGCCGCCGAAGCGTTCGGGCGTGCGCTGGACCATGATCGGGATGCGCTGGATGTCCATTTCGCGCTCGCGACGCTGTGGCTGCCGCTCAACCGCCTGGACGACGCGGAACGAGGGTGCCGCGAGGCTCTCCTCAGCACTCCCGATTCTCTACCCTTGCTTCGCTTGCTCGGTGATGTACTGGAGCGGCAAGATCGGGCGGACGAAGCCGTGCAGGCTTATGAGCGGTGGTGGTCGTTACCCAACAATCGACTGAAGAGTGATCGCCCCCGTCAGGCCGCTGCCATCGAACGCGGCATCCCACCCATCGTTTTCGTCACCATGCCCAAGAGCGCCAGCGAATATATCCCGGATGTCCTTGCCGCCTGCTTGGACATCCCGGCTTACTTCGGTGGAACTCACACGTTTCCCCGCAACCGGGTGATCCCCCGATTGACCGCGATCTCGTCACGTGGCGGTGCTCTCCTCCGCCTGCACATGGAAGCCTGCGAGGCAAATTTCGCCATCCTCAAAGAGGCCGGCATCCCCCGCCTCGTCCTTCACCTGCGCGATCCCCGGCAAGCTACCCTGTCGTGGGTTCATATGCTCAGGCGGATAGACGACAAGCGCTTCGACTTGGACCGCCTGTCGTATACGCCGGTGGTCCACAAAGATTTTCGCGACTTCGATCTACCCGATCAATTGGATTGGGCCATGACGAACTTCTACCCCAGATTGATCCAGTGGCTAACGGACTGGATTGACGCGTTGCCGGAGCTCGAGCGGGACATGGCAGTGCTGGTGACGACATTCGAAGACTTTGTGGACGATCCTGGTAAATATTTGAGGCCTTGGCTTCATTTCACTCGATCGAGCTCGATAACATCGATTCCGTATTGCAAGCCCACCCGCCAACCAGCACGCGAAACTTTCGCGCGGGAAAGACCGACGAATGGCGTGAGGTCTTCACCCGGGACCAGCAGCGACGCATGTGGGAACGCATCCCCGAACCTGTCTCACACCGCTTCGGATGGACGAGATGACGCTATTGACCGTTGAGGCTTATCGAGCGGCGGAACGCGCGGCGGTCGCCGCGCTGCCCAACCGCGTTGTCGAAACCTACCAGCCGGTCACCTTTCGGGCGCTGGGCTATCCCACGGACGTCGATAATGATCGCGACCTGTGGAAGTTTGCCGACGTCATGCAGGAGCGCCGCTTCGACAACGACCTGAAAAATCTTCTCGGCGGCCTCACCGAGCACGAATTTGGGCTCATGAAGCGCGTGTGCGAGGCAAGCCTTGCGTTCAGCCGCGAGCAACCTGGCCCAGCCCCTGGTGCCGCGCGGCGCCCTGTTGCGCGCCATCAACACATTGCGCCACCTGCGCTACATTTTCGGGGATCGGCGCCCGGCCGTGCTGGAGGTGGGGCCGGGGTCGGGCTATCTCGGTGCGCTTCTCATTCTCGAGGGCTATCCCTACATCGCCACTGATGTCGCAGAGGGCTTCTACCTCTACCAAAGCCAGTTGTGGTCGAGTCTCGCCAATGGCGGTTTCGTCGAACTCGCGTGCGAGGACATCAAGCTCTCGCAAATCAACGATCTTGACCCCGGAACAGCCGCACACGTGCCGTGGTGGAGGTTCTTCGATCTCGATTACGATAAGATCGCGTTTGGCGTCGAGGTCGTGACGTGCAACCACGTCTTGTGCGAGATGCACCCGCGCGCGCTTCTCTACCTGCTCAAGCTCGCCAAGCACCTGATCAGGGAAGGCGGGAGCTTTCGCTTCCTGTTCGAGGGCTGGGGCTATGACGTCAACATGCCGGCCTGGTGGGTCAACAGCCGGTTCTACGAGCATGGTTTCCATATCTGTCATAACGACGAGGCGATCACCGTGTTCGCACCGGCGGGCGCCACCGAGGCCGTCTGCCACTATCCGAGGATCGGTCTGCGCAATGTCCAGGATCCGCGCATCGGCCTGCCCAATGTCCAGGATGCGGCGGCGATCCGGCGCCTGGGCGAGATGAAGATCAGTCGCATCTGGGAGCCGTGCTTCTACGCCACGCAGAGCAACCCCGCGTCGGCGCGCATTCTCACCGGCCGCGACGAGATCGCCCGGACCGTCAGCGCCGAGCAGGTGGCGGCGTTCTACGACCAGCTTTTCCCCGGCTGGCGGACCCAATACAGCGACGACCGGGTCTTCGAGATTCTCGATGTCCCCGGTTGACGACATGAACAAGATGAACGGGGAAACGAGCCCCCACGCGAGCCTCGCACCGGCGGAAGAGCGCGCCGACGGGCGGCTGCTCTACGCCTATTTCGATCTGGACATCGCGCCGCCGGGCTTCAACATCGCCAACTTCCTGGTGCTCGCCGACATCGAGCGGGAGAAACGGGACCTCGCGGGGATCCACGTCATCATCGTTGCCGGTTCCCATGACGGATACCGGAAGGAGGACGTCGAATACCCGCGCTACAACAAGGATTGGCGCGTGCGTAATCTGGTCGTGCCGGCCTGTGCGCTTTTGGCCTCCTGCGAGAGCATTAGCGTGTTCGGCACGCGCGATGAGGCGGAGGCCTTCGAATCGAATTGTCCGGGGCCCGCGTTCCCCGAGGGTTATACCGTCGCCATACCGACGACGAATCACCAATATGCGGCGATCAACGCGGCGGCGGCGGGCCAGCGCGTCACCCGCCTGCAGCCGAGCGATCAGGCGCGGCTCTACGTCAAGCAGTGGACCGAGGATCATGCCGGCGGTCGCAAGGTCGTGACCATCACGCTGCGCGGGAGCTCCTACGATCTCAATCGTAACAGCGATCTCGATACCTGGAGCGAATTCGCGCGCACCCTCGACGCGGAGATCTATTTTCCCGTCGTAATCCGCGACACCGAACGCATCGCCGACAAGCTGCCGCCCCAACTGGAGGGCCTGACCGTGCTTCCCGAGCCGGCCATCAATCTGGAGCTCAGGGCCGCGCTCTACGAGGCGGCCTATCTCAATAGCGGAATCAACCAGCGCCCGTGGACGCTATGGCATTTCATTGAAGACGTGCGCTACCTCACGATCTACATCATCGATCGCATGAACGAGGGCTGGGACTACTTCCACATCGACGGCTCGGGCTTCACCAAGGGTGAGGACATGCGCTGGGCGGGCCCTCTTTAGCGCACCTATTGGGGGAACGATTCGCTCGCTGAAATCATCCGTGAGTTCAACGAGATGGTAGCGCGCATCGAGGGGCAACCGACGGTCGGGGCGGAGTCTGGCGGCGAGCCCATCGCGCCTCCGGCCACGCCCCAGCGGCCTCGGCCGGAGGCGCGCGATCCCGTCGACCTCGCCATCCGTTACGCCCAGCAGAGCCAGTACAAATCGGCCATGGATACGTTGGTTCATGTGCTGAGATCGGACCCCAAGAATGCTCGCGCCCACGAGATCATCGGTGTCCTTTGGCACGAGATGGGTCAGTATCGCGAAGCGACCAAGCACTTGATCGAAGCGATGACCCTCGATGGCGCGAATGTCAACCGGATCTTCAATTTGGCCGGTGCGCTCGACAAGTTGGGCAGGCGAGACGAAGCGTTGTATTGGCTTGGCCTCGCGGTCGAAGAGGACCCGGACAATGCGAAAACCCGCGAACGCATGGCTGACATCCTGTTGGCGGTGGGGCGCCACGACGAGGCCATCGAGCATTATCGCTACCTGACCGGCATCGCCGATCGCCAGAAATCAGCGACGGTCAAGTTGGCCGATGCGCTCATGGAGGCCGGCCGCGCCGATGAGGCGGCCGGGCTCTATTCGTCCATGCTCCGCGGCGACCTAAACAACGCCACCCTGTTCCTCCGGCTCGGTGATGCGTTGGCCAAGAGCGATCGCGGCGATAAGGCGATGCTCTGTTTCCGTACCTCCAATGCGGTGCACTTGAGGAAACCTCTCCCCGACCGCTCCGTCCTCGAGATTCTCGACCGGTTGGCGCCGGCCTGACCTAGGCGCTGAGCGCCTGTGCGCGTGCCGGCCGGTTGGCCCGCACGAAGCGCGCGATCATGTCGGCGACTGGCGCAGGCATGAACCCGTAGCGGGATTCCACTTTCGTTGTGTCAATGAGAAATGACGGGGCGGTGCTTGCCCGCGCCACGATGTCGGAGCGTGAGTCCGCAAGAGTCCGCACGAGCTCGACGGCGCGTCTCACTGAGAGGGGCTCGGTCGCGCCCAGATTGACGGTATCGTGCCCGGTGAGGCCGCCGCGGCGCAGCAGATGGTCGAACAGGCGTGCGATCTCCCCGGTGACGACAATATTGTTGAACGGCGCATCGGGGTTGTGGATCTCGACGGGCCTATCGGTGAGGCAGGAGTCGAGCACCTGGCCAATCCAGGGCGTCGTGTAACCGGGGCCGACCACGCCGGGTAGCCGCACGCTTAGGCTGGTGAAGCCGCCGTCGCTCTCGGCAAGGATCTCTTCGGCGAGGCGTTTTGTTTGGCCGTAGAGATTGGGCGCCACCGACGGTGTCGCTTCATCGAGGATGTGACCATCGATGCGGCCGTAGACCGTGATCGTGGAGAGATGCAGCACCCACGGGCAACTCGCCGCTTGTTTGGCGTAATCCGCCACGTTGCATGTGCCGAGCACGTTGGAGCGAACGTAATCCCGTGCCGTGAGCTCGGGGTTGAGGTGGGTATCGGCCGCGGCGTGGACGATACAATCGACCGCAGGCAGTTCATCCAGGCCATCGGCGATGTTGCGCTGGATCGCGGTCACGCGGCCCACAGCGGCGCGGCGCGGCGGATTGCGGCGATAAAGGGCGATCACATCGTGCCCGGCCCCGGCGAGGTGGTCGACGAGCGCGTTTCCGATGAACCCGCCGCTGCCAGTGATGAGAACCCGCGCCGTGGCGTTCAGGCCTAGCGGCCGCCGGTCGCCGCCCGGCGCAGGGTGCTCTCGATCACCGACGTGTAGGCCGTCACGCTGGCGCCTTGCTCCGCCACCGGAGCCCAATCGGCAAACACGGAATCGCCTTCCGCGAGGTATTGACCGGCCTTGGATTCGTGATAGATCACGCGCTCGCTCAGGGGCAACACCATATGCCACTGATCGGGGCCGCAACGGGCCATGAGCGCGCCTTCGGGGTGCAAATCGCTCGCTTTTATGATGCCGCCATCGTCATCGAAAGTGATAAACCCCAGCCGGCCCTCGATGATGTGCAGCGCTTCGCCCTTGCCGGGATGCTTGTGAGGGCGGCAGTAGAGCCCGGCATATTGAACGATCACCATTTGGTGAAACGGATCGCCGACGTTGGCATGCAAGCAGATACGCGCACTGACACGGCCGGCCTCTCGGATTCGCTGATGAGCCAGCGGATGAGGTTGCGGTCGACCTCGACCGGTTCGCCTACGAACGCATAGGCCAACGACTTTGCGCTCCGATCTCTGATGAGTCGGTGCGAATTGGGAAAGTTGCCGGTTCGCGTGGTAACGGACGCGGCCGTTGCACGGAGGATGCCGTCCTCCTCGGGGTAGGGCTGTGCCTTTGCTCCGGTCATTGCGAGTTTGGTGTGATCAGCCTGGTGCACCGAGGCAGATGGCAAGCTTGCCAAGGAACAGTTAAGAAATTGTTTACGATAAATCACCTGCGCCGCTAGGGCGTTAGGTTGACTGCGGGCACCGCCGCGCACCTCTGCGCCCGGGTGCGCCGGCCATTTAGGTGCCGATTATTTTCAGGGCCTCGTCGTAGTCGATGCAGGGGAAAGCGGTGTAATTGCTGTTGGGCGACACGATGTAGATGGGCGGTCGAGGAACGCCATGGAGAACGCTCAACCACGTCGCCTGGAACTCACACATTTGGTTGAATTGCTGGGCGTCGATCCACAAGCGCTCACGAAACAGCTCATAGGCGGCCTCGTCGTAGTTGCCCTTGAACTCCTCGGTGTCCATGCGGTAGTGGCTCGGCCGGCCGGGTTCCAATCCGGCTCCGCCGTAGCCGCCGAAGAGGAATATCCGCTGGGGCTCGCCAAGTAGGAGAAACGGGATCAAGACGGAAGGCGTGTTGCCCGGAATGACGTGGATTGGATTGTGCGGCGTCGCCGGATAGTTCTGCGCTGAATAAAAGAGGATCACTTTTTCGTCGAACTGCTGTTCGAACGCCTGGCCGCTCGGCAACGGCCGAGGCAAGCAGGCGATCGCATAGCGCGACGTTATGAGCAGGTTGTCGTCATCGCGTTCGAGGAACGAGATGATGCGATCACTCTGGGCGCCGAATTCAGTGGGATTCGTCGGCACCGCGATGTCGAATCGCCGTCCGATCCGCGACAGGATGTTGCTCTCCGTGACACCAAACCGGTTGATTCCGACAAAGCAAATATCACGTCCGGCGATGTCGCCGATCTTGTTCTCGAGCTCGGCTATCGACGGGCCATGGGCTAAGATGGCCACATCGCGGCCGCCGATGAGTCGTTTCAGCCGCTCGAGGCGCTTGGGCGTATCGGGCAGGCAGACGCCGTCGGGATAGGTGCAATCACCGGCCGCTAATTTGTTGGCCATCGAGCGCGCGACGAGGGCCGCTTCGGCGCGCCGTCCCATGGTGTAGAGAACACGGCCTTTGAACGCGAGACTGATGTATTTGTCGTGTGATGATTCGCTTTTGGTGGCGAAGTAGTCGCAGATCTCGACCGCCCTGCGGAAGTGACGCTCAGCCTCGTCAGGTTGACTGAGGGCCTCGAGGATCACGCCCAACGAAAAGTCGAAATAGGGGTCGGGGATATCGCCGCGGTCCCCACTAATTTTGATGCTTTGCACGAAGTAGGGCGCAGCCTCAGCAAACTGGTTTTGGCTGACGTGCCACGCGCCGATGCCTGAGAGTACTTTGATGTCCTTTGCGCCCGTCGCGGCCGCCCGTTCCAAGAGAGCTCCGACCTCGGCGCGCCGGTGCGGTATGCGTGACATCGACTGCACCATGTCGATCACGACCTGAGGATCATCCGGCATCAGCTCCGCCGCCCTCTCGAATGCTTCGACGGCATCTTCATAGCGCTCAAGCAGATGCCGGACCCGGCCGAACCAGTGGTTGAAGGACCCGTCGTCACGCCCGAGAAATTGCGCCCGGCGTAATACGATTTCGGCTTCCGCAATCTTTTGATGGCGGACTAGAATCTCTGACAACTCCACGCGCCTGTTCAGGTTGAGCTTGGGATCGTGGGTGAGGGCGATGGCTTTCTTCAGGAATTGCTCCGCGACGTCGAGCTTCTGGAGCTGATTCGCGGCAACCGCAACCTGGTAGGTCGTCTGGCAGTGATTGGGGTGGCTGATCAGGATCGCCTGGTAGAGGTCAAGAGCGGCCTGAAGTGCGCCGCTTTGGTGGTGGCGGGTCGCCTCTTCGAGTTGCTGCTCGACATCGGTCATAGTCGTTTCGCCGCCCGTTCGGTGCCCGGTCCGGTTACGCCCGCAGCATTGCGACGGCGTCATCCACGGCTATGCGCGGAAAGGTTTGATAACCACTGTGCGGCGAGGCATTGAGGACGGGCACCTCGTCAACGCCGAACAGGCCACACAGACACATCACCTGGAGCTCGCAGATGTCGTTGAAGCGGCGTGTATCGTGGGCGAGACGTCCGCGCCACGCCTCGTCGGTGAGCGCGCGCGTGCCACCGAATTCGGGTGACGACCGGCGGTCGTGCGTCGGCGCGCCATCATCAGGTGCCACACCGTCCGCGCCAAACAAGACGATGCGGCGTGGGCGGCCGAGCTGCAGGAGCGGAACGAGCATGGAAAGCGTGTTTCCGGAAAGAAAGTTCAAGGGCTCGAGTGGTGTAGCGAGGAGATTTTCCAACATGGAGAAATAAAGGAGCTTGGGGTCGAATTGGCGCTCAAATCCAGCGCTGTCGGGCAGCAGCGAGGACGCCGGCCGGCAGGTGATCAGCAGGTTGTCCTCCGGCCGGCCGAGAAAATCCGTAATGTGATCCAGATAATCGGCAAACTCCTGCGGGTTCGTACTCGCGACGATGTCCAGGCGACGCCCGATTTTGGAGAGGATGTAGTGCTCCATGACCGCGAAACGATTCACGCTCACATAGCAAATGTCGCACTCCTCGAGCGCCGCAATGTGATCTTCGAGGGTAGCAATCGAGGTGCCATGGCAAAGCAGCGCAACGTCGCGGCCACGAACGATGCTCCGCATTCGCTCGACAGCGGCAACATATGGGCGAGGTATCGCGCCGACGAAAACTCGAACGCGGCCGGCGCTATCATCTGACCAACGGCCCGAAACGCCCGCCGCGCCCCGTCATGATCGTCCATTGCGTGGTAGATCCGGGCCTTGTAGGCAGCCAGCGCGAAAGCGGCCCTGTCCGTCACTCGGGGCACCCGGTCGCAACCTTCGAGGGCGGCGCCGAAGGCCGCACGGGCTTCGTCGATGCGGCCCGCGGATTTTAGGATGACGCCAAGGGTGAATTGGGGCACGGGATCAGGGTTATCCTCGCCCTGCCGCTCAAGAAGGATACCGACCAGACCCTCCGCCGTCTCGAATTCGTTCGCTTCGACGTGCCAGTTGATCGCCGACCACATGGCGTCGACGTCATGACCATTGAGCTCAGCTGCCCGCAGATGGGCCGCGCCTGCTTCGGCGCGCCCCGTGCCGGTCTCCTCCAGCGCCTGCGCCAGTTGATACCAGTATTCGGCGTTGTCCGGGCTTAGTGCGACGGCCCGTTCGAGGGCCTCCGCGGCGCCCTCGTATTTCGCGATGTGGTGACGCACGACGCCAAGGCGGTAGTGGCCGGCAGCGTCGTCCGGCTCCAGCGCAACAGCGTTTTCGAGCGTGCGTTCGGCTTCGCCCAGCCTATTTTGGTCCGACAGCACCGCTGCCAGTTCGAAAAGCGGCGTTGCGTTTACAGGCTCGGCCCGATCGGCCTTTCGCAGATACAATTCGGCGGATCGCACATCGCCCAGATCGCGTGCGGCGATGCCAATACGAAAATTCGCATGATAATTGTTTGGCTCCCGCTCGAGGATTCGCCCCCACAGCGTGATCGCCTCTTCGAGATCGCCCGCCGCCAGGCGCTCCGCCGCCGAATCGAGTATGCCTTGAGTGTCGCTCATGGCCGACGGCAGGGCCGCGCCAAACCCGCCTCTATTACGTCCGGCCTGCACACGAGAGTGTTCCGCTCACTCGACCAGACGTGCTTCGGCTTCGTCGTTGGTCACGGTCCACAGCCCCTCGGCTCGGTAATACGGAATGGCGCCGGGATGGTAGGGCACCGAATTGGTCGGCGCGGCAACGAGGGTAATATCACCGCTCCGCAAAACGCGCGTAGACTTTTTAATATCGTCAAAGCGCTCATGCAAGGCCGCCACGATGGCGCCGGCTACGTCACTGGGCATGTCGGTGCTGGCCACGAGATACACGTCAAACGCGGCGACGAGAATCGGTTCGGTGATTTCGGGCAGACGCTTTTGCGGCTGAACCTCCTTGGTGTAAAGCCCGGGGACGAGGTTGCTCAGGAATTCGGTGTTCGCCCGTGGCCCGACGAGGCTGAGATAGACCACACCGCCCGGGACGGACTCACGGGCGCGTCTGACGAGCGGGATACCCACCGCGATCGGTACGGCGTCGAGCTCGCCCTTGGCCATGCGATTGATGCCATCCTTCAGGCTGCGGATAACAACGGGCCGCACGTTCCGCTCATTGATCGCAACGGGTTTCGAGCATCGCCCGATTGACGGCGCTGAGAGCCGCGCCGCGCCGCATATCGAGGGCGATATGGCGGCCTGTCAGACCCACGACATTGTCGATACCGAGATTAGCCCGCGCGAGGAACGTGTAGCGGATAGGCCAGAGGCGCATCAGCGCGCGGAGCCTCAGGAGCCGTTCATCGCCTTCGGCCCTGTAGAGGGCGCCGGCGTCGAGGCCGGTGACGAAACCCATCGCCACCTCGCCCGCATCGATCAAGGGCAGATATTCGGACCACCGCGGGTAGGGCGTCACCGTGATCTCGCGTTCGAGCGCATCGGTCAACGCCTCTGCGAACGCCACACCAAGGGTGTGATAGGCGGAGCCCTCCTTGTGGGTGGCGATAATGAGGGCGTCCTGGGCACGGCCCGGCGTCGCGAAATGCGTTGCGACGAGGACGACGAGGAGAATGAGGCCCGCGAGCGCAACGGCCGGTGGACGATCCCTGTGAGCTGAACGTGTCATTTTCGTCGCGATCGATCCGCTTTCAGGCCGGGCCGGGGGTTTCCCCAAGCACACCATCCTACCTTAATCATCCCTCTGCCGAAGGCAACGGCTGAGCGCATCGGTGACGGCTGCGACGCCGAGATCGGACAGGGGATCGGCGCGCAGCACAGAGACCTGATACCCGCGCGGCGCGGTGAGGTCCGGGTCCGAATCCCCGGAGAACAACACCACCATCGGGCAGTGCGCGGCCGCGATGAGATGCATGGGGCCGGTATCATTGCCGAGTGCGGCCGCGGCGCCGCGTGCGAGCACCACGATTTGTTCAAGGCTGGTCCGGCCACCCAGATTCACGACGCCGGGCACCGCCGCCCCAATATGGCGGACAACGTCGGCTTCCGCGGGGCCACCGACGAGAACCGGTGTGATGCCCTGGGCCACGAGCCACGCCGCGGTTTGGCCAAAATACTCTGAAGGCCAGCGTTTTGCCGGCCGGTGCGGTGCCCCACCCGGCGCGATCAGGGCGTAGGGAATGGGCAGGTCGAAGCCCGCAACATCGGCACTTACCCAATCGAGATCGGTGGGCGGGACCGTGGCGATTCCTGCTGCTGCGAGCTGCTCGGCCTGGCGCTCAATGGTGTGCATGGCGTCCCTGTCGGGATTGAGGTGGGGATGGGAGCAGCCCGGCGCGATACCTGACCACTCGAGGACGCGCCCGCTCGCCATAATGCGGTAATAGACGTTCATGCGATCGCCGTGCTGGAGGTCGTAGACGCGATGAAAGCGGCCCTGACGGAGCATCCGGGCCAGCGCGAACCAAGCGCCAATGCGCCACGGTCGGGGCCGCTCGTCAGCCCACACCTCGTCGAAATAGCCGGAGGCACGCCCAAAGCCGGCAAAAGGCGGGGTCGTCAGGAGGGTGAGATGAGCGATCCTGTGATGATACCTGATGGCCTGGAAGGGTCCCATTGCCAACACGAAATCCCCCAGCGCGCCGAGCTTGACGACGAGGATACGTGGCGTGTCGGGCGTCTTTGTCTTGAAAACCGTCGGGAACCGAAGGGTCGGTTCAGGAGCGTGGGCCATGAATTGCTTCGCGGCGTACCAGTCTGTTCAGCCGTCGCACCTCAGCCGGAGGAGATGACATCAACGCGCCTCCATACCGGAAACGCCATAATCAGTCACCCTGCGGGTGCGCGAGGCTATCGTAATACTCTTGCAGGATCGCGAGGACCTCGGGGCGGCTGAACTCCGCAGGAATCGGTTCGTGGTTCATGAACATCTCGCGTAGCCGGGTGCCCGAGATAACCAAGCGGTCGTCCTGATCGTGCGGACAGGTTCGCGAACTGGCGAACTCCCCACAGCGCCGACAATAAAAACTCGTATCAAGCTTGAGTGGCTCGATTTGCAGGCTATCCACCGGAATTTTGTCAAAGATGTGATGCGCATCGAAGGGGCCGTAATAGCTGCCGACGCCGGCATGATCACGGCCGACGATCAGATGGGAGCAGCCGAAGTTCTGGCGCAGCACGGCATGCAGCAAGGCCTCGCGCGGGCCGGCGTAGCGCATTTCGATGGGATAGCCGGCTTGGATGTAGGTGCTGGGCACGAAATAGTTGTTGACCAGGGCATCGATGGCGCGGGTACGAGCTTCGGCTGGCAGATCGCCCGGTTTGAGCGCGCCGAGCACTTGATGGATGAACACGCCGTCGCACACCTCGATGGCGATCTTGGCGAGATATTCGTGGCTGCGGTGCATCGGGTTGCGGGTTTGGAAGGCAGCGACGCGCGACCAGCCCCTTGCGTCGAAAAGCGCACGGGCGTCCGCCGGGCGGAGATACAGATCCGGATACCTCTCCGGATAGACGCCCTCGGAAAGCACGACGACCGGCCCCGCCACGTTGACCGCGTCCTGATTCATCACCTTGGCGACGCCGGGATGGTCGGGATCGTCGGTCAGAAAGACGTTATCACATTCAAGCTTTCGGTCGATGGTGTATTTCTCCTCGACCGTCAGGATTCCCATCATGGTGTCGGTCTCGCCATCGACCAGCGCAACTTCGCCGCCGGGAGACAAGCCGTCCGCCTGATTCGCAGCGCACGAGAGCGTGATGGGGACGGGCCAAAACCGTCCGTCGGCGAGCGCCATGTCTGTGCACACGCCACGCCAGTCCGCCTCGCCCATGAAGCCCTTGAGCGGGGTGTAAGCGCCGATGCCCAACATGATCAGGTCCGAGACCTCACGGCTGGTTAGCTGCAGGACGGGCAGGCCCCGGGCCTTGTCGTGGAGTCCCGCCCGTTCATCTGAGCGCGCGAGCAGAGGGATCAGGTCACTCCCGCCATGGGGTGCGACGAGCTTGGACATAGGGGACCACCAAATTCATCAAACCGGCGCGGCGACGAAAGACGTGGCCGCTGCCAGTGCTACCGGAGCGGTTTTGGCTGCGTGAAGAACCACAGATTGGTCGTATCTGTCCAGCAGATTCACCGCGGCGGCTCGAGGACGGGACAAACTGTTTGGCGCGCCTGCCTCTCGGCCTCGTCTCAACGTGGCGATCCGGCCCGATTCGGTTTATCGTCGTTGCCCGCAATCATATCGTCAGAACCTCGCAACCATGGTCAAGCCGCTCTCCGGCATCCGCGTGATCGGTGTCGAGCAATACATCGCAGGCCCCTATTGCACGTTGCTCCTGGCCGACGCTGGCGCCGAGGTCATCAAGATCGAGCGCCCCGAGGGCGGTGATCCGCGCCGGGCGATGCCGCCCTTCGCCGAGCGCAACGGTGTGAAGAAAGGGGCTGGCTTCATGGGGTACAACCGTAACAAGAAAAGCCTCGCGCTCGACCTCCGCCATCCCAAAGGCCAGGAGATCTACAAGAGTCTCGTCGCGCGGGCTGATGTCGTGGTCGAGAACATGCGGCCCGGCTCGCTCGGTGGCATGGGTCTCGGCTACGACGCGCTCGGCGGTCTCGACCCGCGCCTCGTCTACGCCGTCATTTCCGGCTTTGGCCGATTGCCCGGCAGTGAGGGCCCCTATGGCGATCGGCCCGCTTTCGATATCGTTGCCGAGGCGATGAGCGGCATCATGCACATGGTCGGATTCGAGGACAAACCGCCGTCCTGGACCATCTACGGCCTGGCCGACATCTATTCGGGCCTCGTCGCGGCGTACGGCGTCATGCAGGCCTTGTTCATGCGCGAGCGCACCGGCCAGGGTCAGCTCGTGGACTCCGCGATGTATGACAACATGCTGTCCTTGAACGAGGGCATGATCGCGGTTCACTCGGTGAGCGGGCAGTCGCCCCATCGTGGGCGGCCCCGCAACGCCTATCCGCGCGGCGCCTACCGGGCAAGGGACGGCTGGGTGGCGCTCAATGTTCCCGACGATCGCATTTGGCGCCGGCTGAGCGAGACCCTCGATCGCCCGGACTTGATCGACGATCCTCGGACCAAGACCGGCGTGGCACGCTCGGAACACCGCGCCTTTCTCGATGAAATTCTCGAAAACTGGCTGAGTGCGCGCGGACGCGACGCCGCCGTGGATTCGCTCAATGCGGCCGGTGTACCGGCAGGCCCGGTCCACACGGCGGAAGACATTTTCGCCTGTCCCCAGGTTGCAGCGCGGGGATTCTTGCTCCCCATTGAGGACCCCGAGGTGGGCGAATTCCGATTCGCCCGCACGCCGCCCTATCTTTCTGGCGCGCCTGAGCCGCGCGCCGAACCGGCGCCACGGCTCGGTGAACATACGCGGGAGCTTTTGGACTCGCTGCTGGGCTATGCGCCCGAGGCCATCGACGATCTGGCTGACGAGGGTGTCGTCCGCGTCGCCGCTCCGCGGTAAGCGGCTCATGTCCTGTGAGGTCCTGGTTTGGCCCCCGTCGCGGCTAGCGAATACCTGGTACAGGGCACTCTCAAACTGTGCTCGGTACCGGCCAAGATTCATCCCGTGGCGCAACAGGCCCTGGATGCCTATGAGGCTGGGCGCATGAGCCTCCAAGATGCGGCCTGGACGTGCAACATGGTGGCGAGCAAATTGATTCCGCTCGTCGAGTGTTTGTTGGGGATCAACTAGAGCATTTTCTGAGCTGACGGATTCTTTTGGGATTCCCATGGGATCGAATTTCTGATTCAAGATGTGGGCTGGTGGAGGAGGCCAGCCTGCATGACGAAACCTCTTTCCAATGATCTTCGAGAACGGCTTGTATCGGCGGTTGACAGCGGCCTGTCGCGGCGCTCGGCGGCGCGCCGCTTCGGGGTTGCGGCCTCGACGGCGATCAACGGCGATCAAATGGGTGAATCGGTGGCGGCGGACGGGCGATGTCGGGCCTAGGCCGCAAGGCGGTGACCACCGCTCGCACCGGATTGAGGCCCATGCCGAGGAAATCCTGGCGCTGGTTGACAAGACGCCGGACATCACCTTGGGCGAGATCGCGGCACACCTGGACGCGGGGCATGGCTTGACGGTGGCCCAAAGCACGGTCTGGCGGCTGCTCGACCGGCACGGCATGACGTTCAAAAAAAACCGCGCACGCCTGCGAGCAACAGCGAGCTGACGTCCTGCGCCGCCGGCAGGCCTGGTTCGACGCCCAACCCGATCTGAAGCCCGAGCGGCTGGTGTTCATTGACGAGACCGGCGCTTCGACCAAGATGGCCCGGCGTTACGGCCGGGCGCCACGGGGCGAGCGTTGCCAAGCACCGGTGCCTCATGGACACTGGAAGACGACGACCTTCGTTGGCGCGCTCCGCCTTGAAGGCATGACCGCGCCCATGGTGCTCGACGGTGCCATGCATGGTGCCGCCTTCCTCGCTTATGTGGAGCAGGTCTTGGTCCCGACGCTCAAACCCGGCGATATCGTGGTGATGGATAACTTACCCGCCCACAAACCCATCGCCGTGCGCACGGCCATCGAAGTCGCCGCGGCAGAGTTGCGCTTCCTGCCGCCCTACAGCCCTGACTTTAACCCCATTGAAATGGCCTTCTCCAAGCTCAAGGCTTTCCTCAAAAAGACCGCCGCCCGAACCGTCGATGACCTCTGGGACGCCATCGCCCAAGGCATCGACACCTTCACACCAACGGAATGCGAAAACTACTTCGCTGCTGCCGGCTATGACCACAAATGATAGGAAAACGCTCTAGCAGGCTGCTGAAAAAGTCATCATTGCCGGGCCTTGAACTCGGATTCATCGCCGAAATGAAATGAGATTTCGTGTCTTAGGGTGAAACCGTCTTCAATCTCGACCGATCCGATGCCCTGGGCTTCATCCAGTTCGATGATCTGCCACTTTGCGGTCAGCGGCGTGCCGGCATCGCCCGTCATGTTGGCGCCTCCGCCAGCAGTCTGGGTAGTCGGACGAGGTTGTAGGCGGCCAAGGCCAGGGTGAACGAAGCGTCGACCCGGTGGCGGCCCCGGAATTTGGTCTTGCTCAATCCCGCGCTCGTCTTGACCCAGCCGAAGACCTCCTCGATGCGCTTACGGCAACGTTGGCTGACGCCGTAACCGGGATGGCGCGTCGTGCGCCCGTCTATCTTGGTCTTGCGCCGCTTGCCGGTCTTGGTGACGTGGTCCTGGACGGCGATATGGGGGGTCACCTTGCGGTGCCGCAGTTCCTCGACAAAATCCGCGACGTCAAAACCCTTGTCCCCGCCCACCGTGATCCGACGCGGGCCGCCTCTACTCTCCACCGGGCGATGCCTGTCGATCAGATCAAGGGCGGCTTCGCGTTCCGCCGTGCCCGACGCAATGGTCACGCCGCCGCCGACTGCCAGACCATGGCGGTTCTCCGTCAGCGCATGGCCCATGTAACACAGCTTGCTTTCCCGGCCATTACCCTTGCGATAAAGCCGGGCGTCCGGATCAGTGGTGCTTGCATGGGTCGCGTTCGAGCGTTTCTCGCCATGAAAATCCCGCTCGGCGTTGCGCCCCGATCCCCCGTCGCCATCGTCCTCACCTTTGGGACGAAAGCTCTTCATCGACGCCCAGGCCTCGATCAATGTTCCGTCTACCGAAAAATGATCCCGGCTCAATAGTCCCCGTACCTTGTGGTGCTGGATAACCCCCGCAAGCAGCTGCGCCGAAACCTCCGCCTCCAGAAGACGGTCCCGGTTGTGGCAGAACGCGCTGGCGTCCCACACGCCATCGTCCAGCCCAAGCCCCACAAACCAGCGAAACAGCATGTTGAAGTTTAGCTGCTCCATCAGCTGACGCTCCGAGCGGATCGAATAAAACACCTGCAACAGTAACGCTCGAAGAAGCTTCTCCGGCGGGATCGATGGGCGACCCATGTGGGAATAAAGCGTCTCGAACTCCGAAGATAGAGACCCCAATACGTCGTTCACGATCTCACGGATCAGACGCAGCGGATGATCATCCGGAACACGCTCTTCCAAGTCTACGTAGCTGAATAAATTGCCACTGCTTTTATCTCGACCCCGCATGCCATCCTCCATCACCCGAAGGAATCACAGAATCATGTCACAACTGCAAATGCGAGGACTTTTTCAGCAGCCTGCTAGCGAAAAGCGCCGGGCACGCTTGGGCTCACTTGCCCACGTACGAACGCCGCCCGGACGGGCGGCGTTAAGCAGTTGCGGCTGCCTGACGAGGTTAGAAGGGTACGGAGATCGCCGGCATCGTCGCGTCGCAATTGATCAAGTTGACGCGCTTTAGCTTGATCTTCAGCTTGCCCTTCTCGCGGCACAAGGTGTGGAGGTTGTGCCCGCCATAGGTCTGTTGCTCCCACCCCGGCCGGTACTCCAACATCATCAAGCTTGAGTAGACGACATATTCGTTGGCCTTGGAGTTGACGCTTTCGAGCCGCACGTTGGTCACGAAATGGCAGGTCCGTGACGGCGGCGTCTGGGCGTGGATCTCGGGATGCCGGAGCCGAATGATGCGCTCCCGCATGCTGAGCCGGTTGTCGTAGTACAGCGATACGTGATTGCGCGGACTCTCTTGATCGGGCTTGGCCGGCACCCAATAGATGCCGTCCTCCGTGAACAGGCCCTCCCACTCCTCGAAGCGCCGTTCGTCGAGCAAGCGCGCCTCGTTGACCACGAATTCCTCGAGCTCCTTCAGAAGGGCCGCATTGGCGTTGCCGCGCGCGGCGCCGGAGCTTGCCGCCCGCGAGCTTCCGGCGGCGGTTTGGCGGGTCGCGCGCGCCGGCGACTGCCGGGTCGATTTCGCCGCACCGCGCTTTGCGGGTTTCGCCGCTACCCGGGCGGTCTTCCGCGCGGTCGCCCGCTTTGCGGCTTTGGCGGGTGCCCGTCTCGTTGATCCGGACGTTGTGCGTCGTACCTGTCTCGCCATGCTGTCTCTCCCTGAACCGAAACTGTCACGCGGGCGTGGAGCCTACTGTGCTCCCGCCGGATCGTCCACCCGCCGATCTTTACTTCCTGGCATGCGTTCGGGTCATGACGCGAATCAGGTCGCGCACATGAGATCGAGCCAGGCGCGGTGATGGGTGCGTTGGGCCAACTCCGTCGTATAGTTGCCGTAGGCCACACCCTTGTTGTCGACGGTTTCACGCTTGATCCCGCGCGTCGTCAAGAGCCACGGGTTGCCGTCGGCCGCCAAGCCTTCCTGGGCGCGGCGAAAGGTCTCGATATCGTCGGTCTGGATGAACGATGCCGCGGCATGGGTCAAGTTCACGAAGCGGATGTGATCGGCGAAGATCTCCTCCGGCGCGCCCTTCCAACGCATCGGGAAGATACGCACCTCGGTCTCATCGACCGCCTTGGGAATGACGACGCGGACCGAGTTCTGCACCGTCAGGATATCGACGCTCGGAAAGAAGGTCATGCTGTGGGTGACCTGCTTCATGGCTTCCCGCGCACGCTCCGCGCCATAACGCTCCACCATGATGGCCTTGTACTCGTCCCACGCGCCGCCGGCTTGCTCCTCCTCATCGGGATACATGCTTTCGCAGCTGGTGTGGCCGTTGGGATAGCCGTAAACGCCGAGCAGCAGAACCACGGGCACGCCGTTCTCGTCATAGAAGGGGGGGCGCACGCCGTTGTCGCCCGTGCGCCGCTGGAACTGGCGGCCGTCGGGACCCACTGTCGAGGCGTGGGCGAACGCGGTGTGGTAGGTGTCGGAAATGTTTTCGAGTTGGTGCTTCCAGTTGCCGCGGTACTGGTAACGGTGGCAACCGGCGACGAGCTCGACGTCGCCGTCAGGCGCCGCCGCGATGATCTCGTCGATGCCGCGCTTGGCCTCTCCCATGAAGGTCATGAAGTCGGGGCCCGCAGCGCTCAGGCTGGCGAAGACGAAGCCGCCGTAACTGTCGACCCTGGGCAACTGCATCATGCTGAACGAGGGATCGTTAAAATCGAAGCCGTCCTCGTCTTCATCCTCGCGCAACGGCACGCCGGCGAGCTCGCCGTTCGTCTCGTAGGTCCAGCCGTGATACATGCAGCTGAACCGCTTGACGTTGCCCGATTCCTGGTTGACCACGCGTGTGCCGCGGTGGCCACAACGGTTGTAGATCACATAGACCCGGCCATCGGTGTGGCGCACCATGACCACCGGCTGGCGTGCGATATCGGTGCAGAAAAAGTCGCCCGGATTGGGCACCTGGCTGTCGTGACCGACATAGATCCAGGTGCGCGCGAAGATGCGCTCCATCTCGAGCTCGAAGATCTCGGGGTCGCGATAGACGTCGCGGTGGATGCGCTCGTCGTGCACGAGGCCGCGCAAATGCTCGTTCGAATACGGGTCCATGGGGCTACTCGCGCTCGTTATGATTCCTGTGAGAATGAGCCGTGCCGCAGCCTCGCCCGCGCCGGTATCCACGAGGTATGCGGATAGGCGCCGGCACGGGGAGGAGTGTCGCGTTACCGGCGGTGCGTGAGACCGTGGGTCAGGCTCGCCGGAGCGGGATGCACGTCGGGCCGGGCCTCACTCATGAAATTGACCCAGTTCCGGTACACGTTCCGGTTGCCGATCTCGTTAGACCGGTCGCCGTAGCCGACGCCGCGGTTGTTCCACTTCTCGCGCTTGAGCCCGCGCGCGATAAGGCACCAATCGTTGCCCTGTGTCGCCAGGCCGTCCTGCACTCGGCGGAACGATTCAATGTCGTCGGTCTGGACGAACGAGGAGGCCGAATGGGTGAGCCCCACATAGTGGACATCCTCGGCAAAGACCTCTTCCGGCGCGCCTTTCAGACGCATCGGATAGATCCGCACCTCCGTGCTATCCACCGCCTGGGGAATGATGACCCGGACCGAGTTCTGCACGGTCAAGAGATCGAAGGTGGGGAACAGCGTGACGCTGTGGAGCTTCTGCTTCATGACGTCGCGGACCTTCTCCTCATCGCCGCCATATTTCTCAAGCAGGACCTCGCGGAATTCATCCCAGACGCCCCCGGCCTGTTCCTCGGGGAACATGGTCTCGCCGGTCGAGTGGCCGTAGGGATAGGCGTTGATACCGAGGTACATGATCACCGGCTCGCCCTTCTCATCGAAGAACGGCGCTTGCTGGCCCTCGTCGCTCGGGCGCCGGCTGAACTGGTTGCCGTCCGGGTGAATGGTCGAAGCATGGGACGCTGGCGTGTGCAACGCGTCGACCAGATTGTCGAGCTGGTGCTTCCAGTTGCCGCGGTACTGGTAACGGTGGCAGCCGCCCACCATCTCCACCACGCCGTCAGGCGCGCGGGCGATGACCTCGTCGATCCCCGCCCTGGCATCGCCGATATAGGTCAAGAGGTCGGGCCCATCGTGGCTCAGGCTGGCAAAGACAAAGCCTTCATAGCTTTCGACCCTGGGCAGCGGCATCATGCTGAACGCCGGATCGGTGAAATCGAAGCCGTCCTCGTCCTCGTCCTCGCGGAGCGGCACGCCGGCGAGCTCGCCGTTCGTCTCGTAGGTCCAGCCGTGATACATGCAGCTGAATCGTTTGACGTTGCCCGATTCCTGGTTGACCACACGCGTGCCGCGGTGGCCGCAACGGTTATAGACCACGTAAACCTGCCGGTCGGTGTGGCGCACCATGACCACGGGCTGGCGTGCTATATCGACGCAGTAAAAATCGCCGGGGTTGGGCACGAGGCTGTCGTGGCCAACATAAACCCATGTGCGCGCGAAGATGCGCTCCATCTCGAGCTCGAAGATCTCCGGGTCGGTATAGATGCTGCGATGAACGCGGTCCTCTTTGACCAACCCGCGTATGTCGTCGATCGAATAAGTCATGGTCTCTTTCCTGTTCAGTCTCATAATTGGCTTATTGCCGGCCATCACGCTGCGCACATGAGCTCGGCCCAGGCGCGGAACTGGTGACGGTTGCCGATCTCGGTCGAGCGGGTGCCGGTCCCGATACCGCGATTGTCCCACTCCTCGCGCTTGAGCCCGCGCGCGAGCAAAATCCACTCATTGTCCTTGACCGCAACCCCTTGCTGCACGCGGCGGAAGGATTCCAAGTCGTCCCCCTGGACGAAGGACGTGGCCGAATGGGTGAGTCCAACGAGCCGGACATGCTCGGCGAAGAGCTCCTCGGGCGCGCCCTTCATGCGCATCGGAAAAATACGGATCTCGGTATGATCCACCGCCTTCGGGACGATGACGCGAAGCGAGTTCTGCACGGTCAACAGATCGAAGGTGGGGAACAGGGTCATGCTGTGCACCTTCTGCCTGAGCGCCGCGCGCACCTTCTTCTCGTCCCCGCCGTATTTCCCCATGAGCGAGGCCCTATAATCTTCCATGATTCCGCCGGACTGCTCATCCGGAAACGCAGACACCCCCGCCGTATGGCCGTTGGGGTAGACGATCACCCCGAGCTCGAGGACAAGTTGGTTGCCGTTTTCATCGAGAAACGGCACCCGATCGCCCTGGCGGCCGGGGCGGCGGCTAAACTGCGTGCCATCGTCATGGATGGTCGAGGCGTGCGACGCAATCGCGTGATAATTGTCGGTGTTGTTTTCGATCTGGCACTTCCAGTTGCCCCGATACTCATACCGGTGGCAACCGCCCACCAACTCAAGCTCGCCTTCCGGCGTGCGAGCGAGGACCTCATCGATGCCCTCCTTGGCGGGTCCCATGAAGGTCATGAAGTCGGGGCCCTCGGCGCTCAGGCTGGCGAAGACGAAACCGCCGTAGCTGTCAACCCTTGGCAACTGCATCATGCTGAACGAGGGTTCGGTGAAATCGAAGCCGTCCTCGTCTTCATCCTCGCGCAACGGCACGCCGGCGAGCTCACCGTTCGTCTCGTAGGTCCAGCCGTGATACATGCAGCTGAACCGCTTGACATTGCCCGATTCCTGGTTGACCACGCGTGTGCCGCGATGGCCGCAACGGTTGTAGATCACATAGACCTTGCCATCGGTGTGGCGCACCATGACCACGGGCTGGCGGGCGATATCGGTGCAGTAGAAATCACCCGGATTGGGCACCTGGCTGTCGTGGCCGACATAGATCCAGGTGCGCGCGAAGATGCGCTCCATCTCGAGCTCGAAAATCTCGGGGTCGGCGTAAACGCTTCGATGGACCCGATCGTCCTTGATCAAATGGCGAAGCTCGTCGGGCGAAAAATAGGTCATCTCAGGTCTCCACTAATCCGAATTCCGATTCGTCACGCCGCGCACATGAGGTCAAGCCACGCGCGGTATTGATGGCGGTTGCCAATCTCGGTCGAGCGGTCGCCGGTCCCGACGCCGCTGTTGTCCCATTTCTCACGCTTGAGCCCGCGCGCAATCAGGCACCAATCGGCGCCCTGTGTGGTAACACCTTCCTGCACGCGACGGAAGGATTCCACGTCATCCCCCTGGACGAAGGACGTGGCCGAATGGGTAAGCCCGACGAGCCGGACATGTTCGGCGAAGAGTTCTTCGGGCGCGCCTTTCATCCGCATCGGGTAAACGCGAACTTCGGTGTAGTCAACGGCCTTCGGAATGACCACGCGGAGCGAATTCTGCACCGTCAACAGATCGAAGGTCGGGAACAAGGTCGAGCTGTGCACTTTCTGGCGCAGGACCTCGCGCACCTTCGCCTCATCGCCGCCATATTTATCCATGAGGGTGGCTTTGTAATCATCCATGATGCCGCCCGATTGATCGACGGGGAAGGCGGAGACGCTGGCCGTATGGCCATTGGGGTAGGTGATCACCCCGAGTTCCAGGATAAGCGGGCGGCCGTTTTTATCGAGAAACGGTATCCGATCACCTTGGCGGCCGGGGCGCCGGCTGAATTGCGTGCCATCGGGATGGATGGTCGAGGCGTGCGACGCGATCGCGTGATAGCTGTCGGTCAGGTTCTCCACCTGGTGCTTCCAGTTTCCCCTGTAGTCGTAGCGGTGGCAACCCCCGACCAGTTCGAGCTTGCCTTCCGGCGAGCGTGCGATGATCTCGTCGATACCCTCCCTGGCCGGTCCCAGGAAGCTCATGAAATCGGGGCCCTCGGCACTCAAGCTGGCAAAGACGAAGCCGTGATGGCTGTCCACCCGCGGCACCTGCATCATGCTGAAGTGGGGATCGGTGAAATCAAATCCGTCCTCGTCTTCGTCTTCGCGCAGGGGCACGCCGGCGAGCTCGCCATTCGTCTCGTAGGTCCAGCCGTGATACATGCAGCTGAACCGCTTGACGTTGCCCGATTCCTGATTGACCACGCGCGTGCCGCGGTGCCCGCAACGGTTGTAGATCACGTAAACTTCGCCATCGGTGTGGCGCACCATGACCACCGGCTGACGCGCGATTTCGGTGCAGAAGAAATCGCCCGGGTTGGGCACCTGGCTGTCGTGGCCGACATAGATCCAGGTGCGCGCGAAGATACGCTCCATCTCGAGCTCGAAGATCGCGGGATCGGTGTATACGTTCCGGTGAACCCGATCCTCCCTGACCAGCTTCTGAAGCTCGTCGGCCGAAAAGTAGGTCATGTCAGCTTTCCTCCACTAGCTCCGGAATCTGTCATGCGGCCCGCTCCGCGCGCTGGTAGCTCGGTCCTTTGCCGCTCACCAGATCGAGCCAGCGCCGATACTGGTGGCGGGTCCCGAGCTCGCTGGAATTGACACCGGCGCCGAGGCCTTTGTTGTCCCATTTCTCCCGCTTCAGCCCGCGCGCGATGATCACCCATTCGCTGCCCTGAGCCCGGAGCCCCTGCTGCACCCGCAGGAAGGATTCCATATCGTCCGTCTGCACGAAGGACGTGGGCGAGTGCGTGAGCCCGACATATTGGACATCCTCGTAGAAGACTTCATCCGGCGCGCCCTTCAGGCGCAACGGATAGATGCGCACCTCGGTGTGATCCACCGCCTTCGGCAGGATCAGACGGATCGAGTTCTGCGCCGTTAGGAGGTCGAACGTCGGATAGAGCGTGATGCTGTGGAACTTGTGGCGGAGCACCTCGCGCGCGCGTTCCGGCCCGTACTTCTTGGCGAGGATCGCCCAGTATTCGCTCCATCCCGCGCCGGCCTGGTCGTCGGTGAACATGCTTTCGCATGAGACGTGGCCGTAGGGATAGGCGTTGACGCCGAGCAGCGGAACGAGCGAGGTGCCGTGCTCGTCATAGAAGCGCACCTGCTGTCCCGCCTTGCCGGGGCGCCGGGCAAACTGGTTGCCATCGGGCCCGACGGTCGAAGAGTGCGAAGCCGGTGGGTGGTACGAATCGCTCAAATTGTCGATCTGGAGCTTCCAGTTGCCGCGGTATTCGTAGCGGTGACAGCCCGCCGCCATTTCGACTTCGCCATCGGGAGCGCGGTCGACAATCTCGTCGAAGCCCACCTTGGCTGTGCCGATATGAGCGAGGAGATCGGGGCCCTCCGGGCTGAGGCTCGCGAAGACGAAACCATGATAGCTGTCCACGCGCGGCAGCTGCATCATGCTGAAGTGGGGATCGGTAAAATCGAAGCCGTCCTCGTCTTCGTCCTCGCGCAATGGTACCCCCGCAAGCTCGCCGTTCGTCTCGTAAGTCCAGCCGTGATACATGCAGCTGAACCACTTGACGTTGCCCGATTCCTGGTTGACGACGCGCGTGCCGCGATGGCCGCAGCGGTTATAAATCACGTAAACCTTGCGGTCCGTGTGGCGCACCATGACGACGGGCTGGCGCGCGACATCGATGCAATAGAAATCGCCCGGGTTGGGCACCAGGCTTTCGTGACCCACGAAAATCCACGTGCGCCCGAAAACCCGTTCTATTTCGAGCTCGAAGATCTCGGGATCGAGGTAAAGGTCGCGGTGAACGCGATCGCTCCGGATCAGGTTTTTAAGGTCGTCAGCCGCGTAGCGCGCCATCGTAAACCCTATAAGTTTCCCTCCCGAGAGATGATCCACGAAACGAGGGGTGTGCGCAAGTCGCACGGTATCGAATGAAGAGGCCGGTACGGGCCCCGAACCGGCCCTTTACGCCGCCATGTAATCGAGCCACGCGCGATAGGTGTGGCGGTTGCCCATCTCGTTCGAGCGAATGCCGCTGCCGATGCCCTGGTTGTCCCAATTTTCCCGCTTCAGTCCGCGGGCGAAGACGACCCAGTCGTTGCCCTGTGTCGCCAACCCTTCCTGAACGCGGCGGAAGGATTCCGCGTCATCGGTCTGCACAAACGAGGACGCCGAGTGGGTGAGCCCGACATATTGGACGTCCTCGAGAAAGAGCCGTTCGGGCGCACCCTTGAGCCGCATGGGGTAGATGCGCACCTCGGTGCGGTCTACTGCGAGCGGCAGAATGAGGCGGACCGAGTTCTGCACGGTCAGGAGATCGAAGGTCGGGAACAGGGTGGTGTTGTGCACCTTCTGCTGCAACACGTCCCGCACCTTGGCCTTATCGCCACCATGCTTCTCGAGGAGAATCTGGCGCAACTCCTCGATCACGCCGCCGCCCTGTTCCTCGGGGAACACGCTAGCCGTCGATGAATGACCGTTGGGATAGGCCTTGACCCACACGTGCAGGATGACGGGCTCGCCGTTCTCGTCATAGAACGGTATGTGCTGGCCATCCTTGCCGGGCCGGCGCCCAAACTGCGATCCGTCCGGACCGATGGTCGAGGCGTGCGACGCCGTGGGGTGGTAGACGTCGGTCAAATTGTCGAGCTGGTGCTTCCAATTGCCGCGGTATACGTAACGGTGGCAGCCCGCCACCATCTCGACTTCCCCATCCGGCGCGCGGGCGATGACTTCGTCGATCCCTTCCTTGGCCGGACCCATGAAGCTCAAGAGATCGGGGCCGTCGTGGCTCAGGCTGGCAAAGACGAAGCCGTGGCAACTGTCGACGCGGGGCAGCGCCATCATGGCGAACGAGGGATCGGTGAAATCGAAGCCGTCCTCGTCCTCATCCTCGCGGAGCGGTACGCCGGCAAGCTCGCCGTTCGTCTCGTAGGTCCAGCCGTGATACAAGCAGCTGAACCGCTTGACGTTGCCCGATTCCTGGTTGACCACGCGGGTCCCTCGATGCCCGCAACGGTTGTAGATCACGTGGACCCGGCCGTCGGTGTGACGCGTCATGATGACCGGCTGCTGGGCCAGATCGATGCAATAGAAATCGCCCGGGTTGGGCACCAGGCTCTCGTGGCCGACGAAGAGCCAGGTGCGGGCGAAGATACGCTCCATCTCGAGCTGGAAGATGTCCGGATCGGTGTAGATGCTGCGATGGACCCGGTCTTCCCTGACGAGGGCCTTGAGGTCGTTGGGCGCGTGATACGTCATTGCCATGCTTTCCGGACCTTGCTCCAGGAAATGATCCACAAAAAAAGGGGCGCGTTCAAGTCGCGCCCCTCTGCGTCACCAGGCCGACCGTGCCGGCCTCGACTCGCAGCTTACGCCGCGGCCATGTAATCGAGCCAGGCCCGGTAGGAGTTGCGGTTGCCCATCTCGCTCGAGCGGTCGCAATAGCCGACGCCCTCATTGTCCCAGTTCTCGCGCTTGAGGCCACGGGCGAACAGGACCCAGTCGCTGCCTTGCGTGGCGAGGCCTTCCTGGACGCGGCGGAAGGATTCGATATCGTCGGTTTGGACGAAGGCCGAGGCGGAGTGGGTGAGGCCGCAGTACTGGAGATCCTCAGCGAACAGCTCCTCCGGCGCGCCTTTCATGCGCATCGGATAGATCCGCACCTCGGTCCGATCGTGCGAGATCGGTAGCCACACGCGAACGGCGTTCTGCACGGTCAGGATATCGGCGCTCGGGAAAATCGTCGTCGAGTGGACGCGATGCTTTATGACCTCGCGCACCTTCTTCAGATCGCCGCCATATTTCTTGAGCAAGGCTTTCTCGTACTCGTTGATCACGCCGCCGGCCTGGACCTGCTCCTCGTCGAACATGCTGGCGCAGGCCGAATGGCCGTTGGGGAAGAGCTCCATCCACAGGTAGAGAATGACCGGCTCGCCGTTCTCGTCAAAGACCGTGGCGCGCTGACCATCCTTGCCGGGACGGCGGCTGAACTGCGTGCCGTCGGGGTGAACGGTGGAGGCGTGCGAGGCCGGCGTGTGATAGACGTCGCTCATGTTGTCGAGCTGGTGCTTCCAGTTGCCGTTGTACTCGTAGCGGTGGCAACCCGCGACCATTTCCACCTCGCCTTCCGGCGCGCGGGCGATGATCTCGTCGATGCCTTTCTTCGCAGGACCCATGTAGGTCAAGAGGTCGGGCCCGTCATGGCTGAGGCTGACAAAGATGAAGCCGTGATAGCTGTCGACCCGCGGTAGCTGAATCATGCTGAAGCGGGGGTCGGTGAAATCGAAGCCGTCCTCGTCCTCGTCCTCCCGCAAGGGCACGCCCGCGAGCTCGCCGTTCGTCTCGTACGTCCAGCCATGGTACATGCAGCTGAACCGCTTGACGTTGCCCGACTCCTGATTCACAACCCGCGTGCCGCGATGGCCGCAACGGTTGTAGATCACGTAAACCTTGCCATCGGTGTGGCGCACCATGACCACCGGCTGGCAGGCCACGTCGGTGCAATAGAAATCCCCCGGGTTGGGGACCATGCTCTCATGGCCGATGAACAGCCAGGCGCGGGAAAAGATGCGCTCCATCTCGAGCTCGAAAATGTCGGGATCGGTGTAGATGCTGCGGTGAACCCGGTCGTCCTGGATCAGGCCCTTGATGTCGTCGACTGAGTGGTAACCCATCTTGATCATCTCCTGCGTCGATTGCGGCCCGGATGACCTGTAACGGTGGCCACCCGCGCGTCGCGCCAACGGTGCCCGTGGGCGGTGCGTGGCATGAGCGTAGGGCGGGGCCGAAAACCCGTCAACAATTATGTGTCGGCAATTTGTCGGCTGTGTGTCGGTGAATTAACCTTATTCCGCAAACACATAGCGGGTATACGGTAGGCTCATAGAGAACGATCGCCCGGAACGGGAAGGTGACGAATGATCGATCTTCACACGTGGCAAACATCGAACGGTCGCAAAGTCTCGATCATGCTCGAGGAAGTGCGGCTCGATTACCGGGTTTTTCCCATCAACCTCGGCGAGGGCGAACAGTTCGCGCCGGATTACGTCACGCTCAACCCGAACGCCAAGATCCCCACCATCGTCGATCATGCGGCCGAGGGCGGCCCCTATACCATGTTCGAATCGGGTGCCATCCTGATGTATCTCGCCGACAAGACCGGTCAGCTGTTCGCGACCGAGCACCGCCGACGCTACGAGATCATCCAGTGGCTCATGTTCCAGATGGGCGGCATCGGGCCGATGTTCGGCCAGCTCCATCATTTCAAGCGGACCGAGGACGCCCGCAAGGACGCCTACGGGCTCGCGCGCTACGACAAGGAAACCCGCCGGCTCTACGGCGTGCTCGACCGCCGGCTCGCCGATCACGAATATCTGGTGGACGATTATTCCATCGCCGATGTTGCGACCTTCCCCTGGGTGCTGCGTTACGTGTGGCAAGAGGTCGATCTGGCGGGTTACCCCAACGTCAAGCGATGGTTCGATGTGATCCACGCCCGCCCGGCGGTGCAAACAGGCATCACCATCCCGAAAATCGACTGATTGCCGCCACCGAAGGTACCGAGGGTTCGAAGGCCTGTGCGGGCGCACTATCTTTGGCCGGGTTGGCGCCCGTAGCACACCTCCGCACCAGGGCGGGATTGGATGGAACGAGCCGAGGGAGATTTCGCCATGCGTGTCACCGATATCGACGTTGCGCAATACCGCAAGCCCGGCCACGACATCGAGCCGCGCCTCTACACGCGCTGGTCGCCGCGCGCGATGTCGGGCGAGGAAATCAGCAAGGCTGAGCTGATGCGGCTCTTCGAAGCGGCGCGCTGGGCGCCGTCGTCCTTTAACGCCCAGCACTGGCGCTTTGTCTTTGCCCGGCGCGGCACGGCCCACTGGGACACATTTTTCGACCTGATGGGCGGGTTCAACCAGGGTTGGACCCAACATGCGGCGGTGCTGATCGTCGTGGTCTCGCGCACCACCTTCGAGCACAACGACGAGCCCGCCCGCACGCACTCCTTCGATACCGGCGCGGCGTGGCAGAACCTCGCGCTGCAGGCCTCGAGCATGGGCCTTGTCGCGCACGGCATGCAGGGGTTCGATTACGACAAGGCGCGATCCAGCCTCGACGTGCCCGATGAATTCGAGGTCGAGGCGATGATCGCCGTCGGGCGGCCCGGTCTTATCGAGGACTTGGCCGAGGACTTGCGCGAGCGCGAGCAGCCGTCGAACCGGAAGCCGGTTTCAGAAATCGCGTTGGAAGGTGGGTTCTAGCGGCCGCAGCGTGACTGCGATCAGTCGAGATACTCGAACACGGCGCGGCGTGTCACCTCATCGGCGCGAATGGGGTTCTGTCCGCTGACGAAGTGAACCAGCGTCCCATCGGTGCGCCTGACCGGCCGGAGGCGCACCCGGTTCCAGAACGGCGTGCCGCTCTTTTTGCAGTTGAGAATATCGACCGTGAGCGGCAGGCCTTCGGCTACCGCCTTTTGCAACGCGGCCGCGGCCTTCGGGTCGGTGTCGCTGCCCGTGAGAAAGTCCCAGTTGCGTCCCAGGACGTCCTTCGGCGTATAGCCGGTGACGCGATAGAACTCCTCATTGGCGTGAATGACGGGATTGTCGGGTTGCGTGGGGTCCGTGATCACCACGCTCCGCCGGGTTCTCGTCCGCCGTCAGGTGCGGAATCTGAGCCTTATCCGCGAGAGGACGCTTCATGGACAGCCGATCGGCGTTATCAATCTGGGGTGATGGAAAGACGCTGCGGGGCCGGCGCGAGATACCATGTCGCCGGTACGCGCTACCATGATGGATCGGCGCGCTGGGCGCAATAGGTCAAACGGTTAGTGCCGCGTCACGTGTTCGTGTGGGCCGCCTGCGAAGTAAAAACAACGTGGTGCCGGCTGGAGGACTCGAACCCCCGACCTGGTGATTACAAATCACCTGCTCTCCCAACTGAGCTAAGCCGGCCCGGCGTCAGGATATGCCCGGCCTCAGGATATAATGGGATTGAGGCCGATGGGGAAGGGCGAACGGGCCGGGCATCCGGGCGCTGGTGGAGCGCGGCAGCGTCACGGCGGCAGATCACGCAGCGCATCTCAACGCTCGTCGCGGCGGAGCTCGTAGAGCGCGACGGCGGCGGCGTTGGAGACGTTGAGCTGGCTCATCGCGGCGCGCGCGGGAAGGCGTGCCAGCGCATCGCAGCGCTCGGCGGTCAAGCGGCGCAGGCCCTTGCCCTCGGCGCCGAGCACGAGGGCTGCGTTGCCCGGCGGTTTCGCCTCGGCCAGCGTCACCGGCGCCTCCGCCGCCAAGCCGATGCACCAATAGCCGAGCGTGGCAAGGTCGCGGAGCGCCTGGGCCAGGTTGGCGACGCGCACGAAGGGCACGATCTCGAGGGCGCCCGATGCGGCCTTGGCCAGCGCGCCCGTGGCCGCCGGGGCATGGCGCTCCGAGGTGACAACGGCACGGGCGCCGAATGCCGCTGCCGAGCGCAGGATGGCACCCACGTTATGGGGATCGCTCACCCGATCGAGGACCACCACGATTCCGCGCTCTCCCGCCACCGGCGCGGCGGCGTCGCGCAAGTCCGGCTGAGCCAGCGGCGCGACCTCGAGCGCCAAGCCCTGATGCACGGCATCCGGCGGCAGCAGGCGCTCGATCACGTGCCGCTCGACGATTTCGCGCCGCCAAACCCCCGGAAGGCCCCGTGCCGCCTGCGCCGTGGCCAACAGCCGGTGCCAGCGGCGACGGGGGTTTTCGAGGCCGGCCTGGACGGCATGGCTGCCGTAGAGCCAAAGCGACGTTCGAGACGGCGATGAGGGGCCGGGTTTTCCCTTTTGCGGGAGCGGTTTAGGGCGCGACTCGGAGGTCGGGCCGGGCGTGCGAGAGCGCTTGCGTTTGGCCATGAGCCGGCATATATTTAGTCCTACGAACGTGTCAACACATCTCATGCGTACAGTGCTCGCGCCAGAGGTGGCGCCGAGGGGCGCTCGTATGCGTCTTTGGCATTGACGATCGGCGGAAAATCTACATAGTGCGGCAGCACATTTGCAGAGACCGCTTTTGTCTTCCTGGAGGGGTGGCCGAGCGGTCAAAGGCAGCAGACTGTAAATCTGCCGACGTACGTCTACGTAGGTTCGAATCCTACCCCCTCCACCAGGCCAGATCAGGGTTCTCGCGGGGGCAAGGCCAAGGGCAACCGAAGATGCAGGGGTAACGTGGGACGGCCAGCCAATCGGGAACAGAATGACCGCGGCGGGTGTAGCTCAATGGTAGAGCCCCAGCCTTCCAAGCTGGTTACGTGGGTTCGACTCCCATCACCCGCTCCAGTTTGGCGACGCGGGGTGAGAGCCGACCGCCCCGGCGTCGGGAATGGGCCGAGGTAGTCAAGAACTGCAAGTAATACTGCGATTGACAGGAAATGAGAGACGATGGCGAAGGCGAAGTTTGAGCGGACGAAGCCGCACTGCAATGTTGGGACGATTGGCCATGTTGATCATGGCAAGACGACGCTGACGGCGGCGATCACGAAGATACTGGCGGCGGCGGGGGGTGCGGAGTTTGTGCCGTTTGATGCGATTGACAAGGCGCCGGAGGAGAGGGCGCGCGGGATCACCATTGCGACGGCGCACGTGGAATATGAGACCTCGGCGCGCCATTACGCGCATGTCGATTGCCCGGGCCATGCGGATTACGTGAAGAACATGATCACGGGCGCGGCGCAGATGGACGGGGCGATCCTGGTGGTGTCGGCGGCGGACGGGCCGATGCCGCAGACGCGCGAGCATATTCTGCTGGCGCGCCAGGTCGGCGTGCCGGCGCTGGTGGTGTATCTCAACAAGGTGGACCAGGTTGACGATGAGGAGCTCTTGGACCTGGTCGAGCTCGAGGTGAGGGAGCTGTTGTCGTCGTATGAGTTTCCTGGCGACGATGTGCCGGTGATCCGGGGCTCGGCGCTGGCGGCGCTGGAGGACGGCGACGAGACGCTGGGCACCCAATCGGTGCTGGCCCTGATGGCGGCGGTGGATGAGTCCATCCCGCAGCCGGATCGGCCGAAGGACCGGCCGTTTCTGATGCCGGTGGAGGATGTGTTCTCGATCTCGGGGCGCGGCACGGTGGTGACGGGGCGGATCGAGCGGGGCGAGGTGAAGGTGGGCGACGAGGTCGAGATCGTCGGCATCAAGGAGACGGCGAAGACGACGTGCACGGGCGTGGAGATGTTCCGCAAGCTGTTGGATTCGGGCGAGGCGGGCGACAATGTGGGGTGTTTGTTGCGCGGCGTGGGGCGCGCCGAGGTGGAGCGCGGCCAGGTGTTGGCGAAGCCGGGCTCGATCACGCCGCACACGCGCTTCAAGGCGGAGGCCTACATCCTGACCAAGGAGGAAGGCGGGCGGCACACGCCGTTTTTCTCGAACTACCGTCCACAGTTTTACTTCCGCACGACGGACGTGACGGGCGAGGTGAAGCTGCCCGATGGCACCGAGATGGTGATGCCGGGCGACAATGTGGAGATGGAGATCAAGCTGATCGCGCCGATCGCCATGGACGAGGGGTTGCGCTTCGCCATCCGCGAGGGCGGGCGCACCGTCGGCGCCGGCGTGGTCGCCGCCATCCTCGAATAACGTTTCTAGTGAGCCTTGGAGGTTGCGGGCGTTAGGATCGGCCCACAACGATGTGTAGAGAAGCCCCGGCGGGCGTGACCGCTGCGAAGGAGTGTAGCTCAATTGGTAGAGCACCGGTCTCCAAAACCGGGGGTTGTGGGTTCGAGTCCCGCCACTCCTGCCAGTCTTCAACGTAGCGGCGCGCCGCGAGAGTTGGATCGATAAACACCAGCATGGCGAAAACCAGTCCCGTCGAATTCGTTCGTCAAGTGCGTCAGGAAACCTCGAAGGTCATATGGCCGAGGCGGCGCGAAACGATGATGGCCACGATCATGGTCCTGATCATGTCGATCCTGGCCGCGGTGTTCTTTTTCGTTGTCGATCAGATCCTCTCCTTCGGCGTTCAGAGCATCCTGGGTCTCGGGAGCTAGGCTGATGGAAGCGCGTTGGTACATCGTTCACGCCTATTCGGGCTTCGAGAAGAAGGTCGCGCAATCGATCATGGAGCAGGCCGAAACCAAGGGTCTCAACGACGTGATTCTCGAGGTGCTCGTGCCCGTCGAGGAAGTGGTCGAGATGCGCCGGGGCCGCAAGGTCCATGGCGAACGCAAATTCTTTCCCGGCTACGTACTGGCCAAACTCGACATGACGGAAGACGTCTATCACCTCGTCAAGAACACCCCCAAGGTCACCGGCTTTCTTGGCAGCGGCGGCAAGCCTGCGCCGATCACGAAGGCCGAGGCCGAGCGCATCCTCCATCAGGTGCAGGAAGGGGTCGAACGGCCCAAGCCCTCGATCATTTTCGAAGTGGGCGAGCAGGTGCGCGTCTGCGACGGGCCGTTCACGTCGTTCAACGGGTTTGTCGAGGAGATCGACGAGGAGCGCTCCCGGCTCAAAGTCGCCGTGTCGATTTTTGGCCGCGCGACGCCGGTGGAACTGGAGTTCACCCAGGTCGAGAAAACATGAGCGGATTGGGGTATCGGGGCCGACAGACGGCAGGTGCCGATTTTAGGCGTTAGGCTATGGCGAAGAAAATCGAAGGTTACATCAAGCTCCACGTGCCGGCGGGCCAGGCCAATCCCTCACCGCCGATTGGCCCGGCGTTAGGGCAGCGCGGCGTGAATATCATGGAGTTCTGCAAGGCGTTCAATTCCCACAGCCAAAGCATGACCCCGGGTGTGCCGATCCCGACCATGGTCACCGTTTATGTCGACAAGAGCTTCAGCTTCGAGACCAAGACACCGCCGGCATCCTATCTCTTGCGCCAGGCGGCCGGGCTCGAAAAAGCCGCGGCCGAGGCGGGTCGTGAGGTGGTGGGTTCGGTCACCGTGAGCCAGGTACGTGAAATCGCGGAAAGCAAGATGGTTGATCTCAACGCGTACGATCTCGATGCGGCCTGCCGCATGATCGCGGGCTCGGCCCGCTCGATGGGGATCGTCGTGCAGGAGGACGGTGCTCCGCCCGTCGAGGTGACCGTAAGGGAAATTCCGGAAGGCGAAACGAAAGACGATGGCGATGGCGAAGAACGGCAAGCGACTGCGAGCGATTAAGGACGGCATCGACCCCGCCCACAGTTACCAGCCCGGCGAAGCCGTCAAGCTGGTCAAGGATGGGGCCAAAGCGAAGTTCGACGAGACCATCGAGATCGCGGTCAACCTCAACGTCGATCCGCGCCACGCGGATCAGATGGTGCGTGGTGTCGTTCGCCTGCCCAACGGGACCGGCAAGGCGGTGCGAGTCGCGGTGTTCGCCAAGGGTGACAAGGCGGAGGAAGCCAAGGCGGCCGGCGCCGACATCGTGGGCGCCGAGGATTTGGCCGCGACCATCCAGGGCGGCGCCATCGAATTCGAGCGTTGCATTGCGACCCCCGACATGATGCCGGTGGTCGGCAAGCTGGGCAAAATTCTGGGGCCGCGCGGGCTGATGCCCAACCCCAAGGTGGGGACCGTCACGCAGGACGTTGCAGAAGCGATCAAGGGCGTCAAGGGCGGCGAAATCGAGTTCCGCGTCGAGAAGGCGGGGGTCATCCACGCTGGCATCGGCAAAGCGAGCTTCTCGGAGGAGCAGATCCTCGAGAACCTCCAAGCCTTCGTCGATGCCATCGTGCGGGCCAAGCCGAGCGGCGCCAAGGGTAGTTTCCTGAGGAAGGTGGCGCTGTCGTCGAGCCAGGGGCCCGGCGTCAAGATCGATGTCGTGACCGTGCAGGCCGGGTGACGCCGCGGTGGCGTGGAAAGCACGATCGGTAGCCAACGACGGGTGAGGGATAGCTGAAGTGGAACGGGCGCAAAAAGAAGCTCTGGTGGCCGAATTGCACGAGAGCCTCCGCCAAGCGGGTTCGGTGATCGTGACCCATTATAGCGGCCTCAACGTGGCCGAAATCAGTGAGCTCAGGCGTCAGATGCGCGATGCCGGCGCACGCTTTCGCGTGACCAAGAACCGCCTCATTCGCCGCGCAATCGAGGACACCCCGTACGGAACTTTGATCGATCTGTTCGATGGGCCAACCGCGATCGCCTATGCCGATGACCCGATCGCCGTCGCCAAGGCGACCGTCGATTATTCCAACAAGAACGGCAAGCTCATCGTGCTCGGCGGAGCGATGCGGGAAACCCCGCTCGATGTGGATGAGGTCAGGCGGCTGGCGGCGCTGCCGTCGCTTGACGAACTGCGGGGCATGATCGCCGCGCTATTGGTAACCCCGGCGATGCGCGTGGTAACGGTTCTGCAAGCCCCGTCGGGTCAGCTGGCGCGCGTGGTCGCGGCGTATGGGAGCAAGGGAGAGCAGGAGCAGGAGCAGGAGCAGGAGCAGGAGCAGGAGCAGGAGCAGGAGCAGGAGCAGGAGCAGGAGCAGGAGCAGGAGCAGGAGCAGGAGCAGGAGCAGGAGCAGGAGCAGGAGCAGGAGCAGGAGGCCGAGGCCTCTTGAAGGCGGGCGCGGGCCGATTGGTTTAACCGAGGAGACGCACTAGATGGCTAATTTACAAAAAATTGCCGACGATCTTTCGTCATTGACCGTCATGGAAGCCGCCGAGCTCTCCAAAATGTTGGAGGAGAAGTGGGGCGTGTCGGCGGCGGCACCCGTGGCCGTGGCGGCTCCGCCAGCGGCCGGTGCGTCGGCCGAGGGCCAAGCGGCCGAGGAGCAGGTCCATTTCACGGTCATCCTAGCGGCGTTCGGTGAAAAGAAGATCAACGTGATCAAGGAAGTGCGGGCGATCACCAGCCTCGGACTGAAAGAGGCCAAGGACCTCGTTGAAGCGGCGCCCAAAGAGGTCAAAGGGGGCGTCGACAAAGAGGAGGCCGCGAAAATCAAAGAGCAGCTCGAGGGAGCGGGCGCTACGGTCGAGATCAAGTAGCGGCGCCCCATTGACGGACCGTCGAGCCAGGCGTGAAGACAACGCCGGGGCCGCGTGGGCCCTGCGGGCCTTGACATGCGCCAGTATTCCGGGCGTCGGCCGCCGGTTTGCGCCGCCAGGCGGCTTTCGCTGCGCCGCAGAGTTGCCCGCGCCCACACACAAGTACGCTGCCGCGTGCCATGCCCCCGAGCGGGAATGAGCACAGCGCCATGAAAACCGAGGACGAAGAATGACCCTTTCCTTTACCGGCCGTAAGCGTATCCGCAAAGAATTCGGTCACATCCCCACGATCACCTCGATGCCCAATCTCATCGAGGTGCAGAGAAAATCGTATGACGCCTTTCTCTATCCGGATGTGCGCCCGGAGGACCGCGACAATGTGGGCCTGCAGGGCGTGCTCACCTCGGTGTTCCCGATCAAGGACTTTTCCGAGACGTCCTCGCTTGAGTTCGTCAAGTATGAGCTCGAGGCGCCCAAATACGACGTCGAGGAGTGCCGCCAGCGCGGGATGACTTATGCCGCCCCGCTCAAGGTGACGCTCCGGCTCATCGTCTTCGAGGTCGATCCCGACACCCAGGCCAAGTCGGTGCTCGATATCAAGGAGCAGGACGTCTACATGGGCGACATGCCGCTCATGACCGACAACGGCACGTTCATTGTCAACGGCACCGAGCGCGTCATCGTCAGCCAGATGCACCGCTCGCCGGGCGTCTTCTTCGACCATGACAAAGGCAAGACCCATTCCTCGGGCAAACTGCTGTTCGCCGCGCGGATCATTCCGTACCGCGGCTCGTGGCTCGACTTTGAGTTCGACGCCAAGGACATCGTCTATGTGCGCATCGACCGGCGCCGCAAACTGCCGGTGACGACGATGCTGTTCGCGCTCGGCATGTCAGCCGAGGAGACTCTCGATCACTTCTACAGCACGGTGGACTATCGCCGCGACAAGAAGGGCTGGCGCACCGCGTTCAACGCCGAGCGGCTGCGCAGCGCTAAATTGACGACCGATCTCGTCAACGCCAAGAGCGGCCGCGTCGCCGCCGAGGCGGGCACAAAAATGACCTCCCGCCTGCTGCAAAAGCTTGAAAGCCAGGGCCTCAAGGAGCTCCTGGTGACGAGCGAGGAGTTGATCGGCCGCTACGCCGCGATCGACGTCATCAACGAGGAGACGGGCGAAATCTTCGTTGAGGCCGGCGATGAACTCGACGAAGCGCGTATCGCCGCCCTCGAAGAGTCGAAGATCAGCGAACTTCCGCTGCTTGACATCGATCACATCTCCGTCGGCGCCCACATCCGCAACACCATGGCGGCGGATAAGAATACCTCGCGCGGCAAGGCGTTGATTGAGGTCTATCGCGTCATGCGCCCGGGCGAACCGCCGACCGAGGAAACCGCCGAGAATCTCTTCAACGGGCTGTTCTTCGATTCGGAGCGCTACGATCTCTCAGCGGTCGGACGGGTGAAGATGAACGCCCGCCTCGGCCTCGAGTCCGACGATTCGCTGCGCACGTTGCGCAAGGAGGACATCCTCGCGGTCATCAAATGCCTCGTCGAGTTGCGCGACGGCAAGGGCGAGGTCGACGATATCGACCACCTCGGCAATCGTCGGGTTCGCTCGGTGGGCGAGCTGCTCGAAAACCAATACCGCATCGGCATGTTGCGCATGGAGCGCGCAATCCGGGAGCGCATGAGCTCGGTCGACATCGACACCGTCATGCCGCACGACCTGATCAACGCCAAACCGGTCGCGGCGGCGGTTCGCGAGTTCTTCGGCTCATCGCAGCTGAGCCAGTTCATGGACCAGACCAACCCGCTCTCGGAGATCACCCACAAGCGGCGCCTGTCCGCCCTCGGGCCGGGCGGGCTGACGCGCGAACGCGCGGGTTTCGAGGTGCGCGACGTGCACCCCACCCACTATGGTCGCATCTGCCCGATCGAGACCCCGGAAGGGCCGAATATCGGGTTGATCAACAGCCTCGCCACTTATGCCCAGGTCAACAAATACGGATTCATCGAGAGTCCCTATCGCCGCGTCGTCAACGGCCGGGTGTCCGATGATGTGCTCTACCTGTCGGCGATGGAGGAGGGCAAGTACACCATCGCCCAGGCCAACGCGGAGCTCGACGGGCGCGGGCGCTTTACAGCGGATCTCGTGAGTTGCCGCAAGGGCGGCGAGTTCGAGATGGTGCCGCCCGAGGTCATCGACTTTATGGACGTTTCACCCAAGCAGGTGGTGTCTGTGGCCGCGGCGTTGATTCCGTTTCTCGAGAACGACGATGCCAACCGCGCGCTCATGGGCTCAAACATGCAGCGCCAGGCCGTGCCCCTCATCCAGACCGAGGCACCCGTCGTCGGCACCGGGCTTGAGGAGGCGGTGGCGCGCGATTCCGGCGTCGCCATCGTGGCGCGCCGCGCCGGAGTGGTCGATCAAATCGATGCCACCCGTATTGTGGTGCGCGCCACCGATGAGAAGAATCTTTCCGTCTCAGGGGTCGACATCTACAACCTGATGAAATTCCAGCGTTCGAATCAGAACACCTGCATCAACCAGACGCCACTCGTCAAAGTCGGCGACCGGGTTCAGGCCGGTGATATCGTCGCGGATGGGCCCTCGACCCATCTCGGCGAATTGGCGCTCGGGCGCAATGTGTTGGCCGCGTTCATGCCGTGGGGCGGATACAACTTCGAGGATTCCATCCTGATTTCGGAGCGCTTGGCGCGCGAGGATGTGTTCACCTCGATCCATATCGAGGAGTTCGAAGTCATGGCCCGCGACACCAAGCTCGGCCCCGAGGAGATCACCCGCGATATCCCGAATGTCGGCGAGGAGGGCCTGCGCAACCTTGACGAAGCGGGCATCGTCTATATCGGAGCCGAGGCGAAGCCGGGCGACATTCTCGTCGGCAAGGTCACGCCGAAGGGTGAATCGCCGATGACGCCGGAGGAGAAGCTCCTGCGAGCGATCTTCGGCGAAAAGGCCTCGGACGTCCGCGATACCTCGCTCCGGCTGCCGCCGAGCGTCAGCGGCACGATCGTCGAAGTGCGCGTCTTCTCGCGCCGCGGCGTGGATAAGGATGAGCGTTCGCTGGCGATCGAGCGCGACGAGATCGAGCGTCTGGCCAAAGACCGCGACGACGAGAGATCGATCCTCGAACGCAACACTTACGATCGGTTGAAGAAGCTGCTGGTCGGCCGGCCTGCGGTGAGCGGTCCCAAGGGCATGAAGACCGGCGGCAAGATCACCGAGGCTTTGCTCGCCGATTTGACCCACGGTCAGTGGTGGCAGATCGGCCTCAAGGACGCCAAGGTGATGACCGATATCGAACAGCTCAAGCGGCAGTTCGACGAGGCCAACGGCGCCCTGACGAGTCGCTTCGAGGACAAGATCGAGAAGTTGCAGCGCGGCGATGAGCTGTCGCCCGGCGTCATGAAGATGGTCAAAGTTTTCGTCGCGGTGAAGCGCAAGTTGCAGCCCGGCGACAAGATGGCCGGCCGGCACGGCAACAAGGGCGTGATCTCGAAGATCGTGCCCGACGAGGACATGCCCTACCTCGAGGACGGGACGCCGGTGGACATCGTTCTCAATCCGCTGGGTGTGCCCTCGCGCATGAATGTCGGGCAGATCCTCGAGACCCATCTTGGCTGGGCGTGCGCGGGGATCGGCCGCCAGATCGGCGATCTGGTGGAAAAGATCCAGCGCGGGACGACAACCGAAGAGCTGCGCAAGTCTTTGCGCAGCCTGTACGGCAAATCACAATACGATGAGCAGATCGCCGATTTGTCGGACGCCGAACTGGTCGAGCTCGCCGGCAACCTGCGGAATGGCACCCCGGTCTCGACGCCGGTGTTCGACGGTGCCCGCGAGGAGGATATCGTCGATATGCTCTCGCGGGCCGGCCTCGATGTCTCGGGCCAGGTCACGCTGAGTGACGGCCGTACGGGCAAGCCCTTCGCGCGCAAAGTGACCGTCGGCCACATCTACATGCTCAAGCTGCATCACCTGGTTGACGACAAGATTCACGCGCGCTCAATCGGGCCCTACAGCTTGGTGACCCAGCAGCCCTTGGGCGGCAAGGCGCAGTTCGGCGGCCAGCGCTTCGGCGAGATGGAAGTGTGGGCGCTGCAGGCTTACGGCGCGGCCCACACCCTGCAGGAGATGTTAACCGTGAAGTCGGACGATGTGGCCGGTCGCACCAAGGTTTACGAAGCGATCGTGCGCGGCGGCGACACCTTCGAAGCGGGCATTCCGGAGTCCTTCAACGTGCTTATCAAGGAACTCCGATCGCTCGGCTTGAACGTCGAACTCTCGCAGCGGGGCTAATGACCGCGGCGCGCGGTGTGGAATTTGGTGGTAACCGGCGGGCACTCGAGACCGCCAAGGCCCCTGACCGGGGCCCTTTCTGAGGAGCGAAGCTCATGAACGAGTTGATGAAAGTCTTCGGCCAGGTCGGCACGACACAGGTGTTTGACCAGATCAAGATCTCGATCGCGAGCCCCGAGCGCATTCACTCGTGGTCCTACGGCGAGATCAAGAAGCCGGAAACCATCAACTATCGGACTTTCAAGCCGGAGCGGGACGGTTTGTTCTGCGCCCGCATCTTCGGTCCGATCAAGGATTATGAGTGCCTGTGCGGCAAGTACAAGCGCATGAAGTACCGCGGCATCACGTGCGAGAAGTGCGGCGTCGAGGTAACGCTCTCCAAGGTCAGGCGCGAGCGCATGGGCCACATCGAGCTGGCCTCGCCCGTCGCCCATATCTGGTTCCTCAAATCGTTGCCCTCGCGCATCGGTCTGTTGCTCGACATGACGCTCAAGGACCTGGAGCGGGTGCTTTATTTCGAACAATACATCGTCATCGAGCCTGGGCTGACGCCGCTCAAGTTGCGTCAGCTCCTGACCGAGGAGCAGTATGTCCAGGCCCAGGACGATTATGGCGAGGATTCGTTCACCGCGGGCATCGGTGCGGAGGCCGTCCGCCAGATCATCACCGCCATCGATCTCGAAACCGAGCGCGAGACCCTGCGCACGCAACTCAAGGAGACCAAGTCCGTCACCGAGCCCAAAAAGCTCGTCAAGCGGCTCAAGCTGGTCGAGTCCTTCATCGAATCGGGCAACAAGCCGGAATGGATGATCCTGACGGTGGTTCCGGTCATTCCGCCCGACCTCCGGCCCTTGGTCCCGCTCGATGGCGGGCGTTTCGCAACCTCCGATCTCAACGATCTCTATCGCCGGGTCATCAACCGCAACAACCGCCTGAAGCGCCTCATGGAGCTGCGCGCGCCCGACATCATCGTGCGCAACGAGAAACGCATGCTCCAGGAGGCGGTCGATGCGCTGTTCGACAACGGCCGACGCAGCCGTGTCATCACCGGCGCCAACAAGCGGCCGCTCAAATCGCTCTCCGACATGCTCAAGGGCAAGCAGGGGCGCTTCCGGCAGAATCTGTTGGGCAAACGGGTCGATTACTCGGGCCGTTCGGTCATCGTCGTCGGGCCCGAATTGAAGCTCCATCAGTGCGGCCTGCCCAAGAAGATGGCGCTCGAGCTGTTCAAACCCTTCGTCTATTCAAAGCTCGAGCTCAAGGGAATGGCGCCCACCGTCAAGATGGCCAAGAAGATGGTCGAGAAGGAGCGCCCCGAGGTGTGGGATATCCTCGAAGAGGTGATCCGCGAGCATCCGGTCCTGCTCAACCGCGCGCCCACGCTTCACCGTCTCGGCATTCAGGCCTTCGAGCCGGTGTTGATCGAGGGCAAGGCGATCCAGCTCCATCCGCTGGTGTGCGCCGCCTTCAACGCGGACTTCGACGGCGACCAAATGGCGGTGCACGTGCCCTTGAGCCTCGAAGCCCAGCTCGAGGCGCGGGTCCTCATGATGTCGACCAACAACATTTTGAGTCCGGCCAACGGCAAACCGATCATCGTTCCCTCGCAGGATATCGTGCTCGGCCTTTACTACCTGACGCTCGAACAAAACGGCGAACCGGGCGAGGGGATGGTGTTCCACAGCATGGGCGAGATCCAGCAGGCGCTGGACGAGGGCGCCGTTACCCTGCACACGAAGATTCAGGCGCGCGTCGATTCCGTCGACGAAGAGGGCAACCCAATCAGGGTGCGCCTCGATTCGACGCCGGGGCGCATGATGATGATCGAACATTTGCCGCGCCATCCCGAGGTGCCGTTCAGCCTGATCAATCAGGTGATGTCGAAGCGCGAGGTCAGCCACGCGATCGACGTGGTCCATCGCCACTGCGGTCAGAAGGAAACGGTGTTGTTCTGCGACCGTATCATGGGTCTCGGGTTCGCCTATGCCTGCGAGGCCGGCATCTCGTTCGGCAAGGACGACATGGTTGTGCCGGTCGCGAAGGACGAACTCGTCAACCAAACCCGGCAAGTCGTCAAGGAGTACGAACGCCAGTATCTCGACGGCCTGATCACCCAAGGCGAGAAATACAACAAGGTGGTCGATGCCTGGTCGCAGTGCACCGAGCGCGTGGCCGAAGAGATGATGAAGGAAATTGGCGCTGGCGCGGAGGGGAACGGGGAGAAGTCGTCCCTCAACTCCATCTACATGATGGCGGAATCGGGTGCGCGTGGCTCGGCGGCGCAGATGAAGCAGCTCGCCGGCATGCGCGGTCTGATGGGCAAGCCCTCGGGCGAGATCATCGAGACGCCGATCATTTCCAATTTCAAGGAAGGCCTCACGGTCCTCGAGTATTTCAACTCGACACACGGCGCCCGCAAAGGGTTGGCCGATACCGCCCTCAAGACGGCCAATTCAGGGTACCTGACCCGCCGTCTGGTTGACGTGGCGCAGGATTGTGTCGTGATCGAGGAGGACTGCGGCACCACGAACGGCCTAACGGTCAAGGAAGTGCTCGAGGGGGGCGAGGTCATCGCCTCACTAGCCGCGCGCGCGCTTGGCCGCACCTCGGCGGTCGATATCGCAGACCCCTTGAGCGATGATGTTCTGGTCAAGGCGGGCGAGGCGATTGATGAGGTCAACGTCGAGTTGATCGAGACGTCCGGCGTCGAATCGGTGACCATCCGCTCGGTGCTGACGTGCGAAAGCGAAGGCGGCGTGTGCGGCAAGTGCTACGGCCGCGATCTGGCCCGCGGCACACCGGTCAATATCGGTGAGGCGATCGGCGTCATTGCCGCGCAGTCGATCGGCGAGCCTGGCACGCAGCTCACCATGCGGACCTTTCATATCGGCGGCACGGCCCAATTCGTCGAACAGGCGACGTTCGATGCGGCCTATGACGGGACGGCCAAGATTCTCCACCGTAATGTCGTCACCGACTCGAGCGGCCGGCACGTGGTCATGGGGCGCAACTGCGAGATCGTGGTGGTCGATGAAAACGGTCGCGAGAAATCCCATCACCGCGTGCCCTACGGCGCGCGCCTCCTCATCGATGAGGGGAGCGCAGTCAAGAAAGGCGATCGCCTGGCCGAATGGGACCCCTACACCATTCCCATCATCACCGAGCGCGAAGGCATCGCCAACTACAAGGATCTGGTCGACGGCGTCTCGATGCGCGAGGTGCTCGATGAGGCGACCGGCATCGCCAACAAGGTCGTGATCGATTGGCGCCAGCAGCCCCTCGGCGCGGACCTGCGCCCGCGCATCACCCTGCGTGACAAGAAGGGCGAGATTGTCAAACTGGCCAACGAGCTGGAGGCGCGATACTTCCTATCCGTGGACGCCGTGCTCTCGGTGGAAGACGGTTCCGATGTGCATGCCGGCGATGTGCTCGCGCGAATCCCGCGCGAATCGTCGAAGACTCGTGACATCACCGGCGGTCTGCCGCGTGTCGCCGAGCTTTTCGAGGCGCGGCGGCCCAAGGACCATGCGATCATCAGCGAGGGCGAGGGCCGCGTGGAGTTCGGCAAGGACTACAAGGCCAAGCGCCGCATCATCGTGCGCCCGCCGGAAGATCAGGGCGAGCCTGTCGAATACCTCATTCCCAAGGGCAAGCACATCAGCGTCCAGGAAGGGGATTACCTGCAGCAGGGCGATCTTTTGCTCGACGGCAATCCCGTGCCGCATGACATCCTGCGGGTGCTTGGCGTCGAGGCGCTGGCCGCCTATCTCGTCGACGAGATCCAGGATGTCTACCGCTTGCAAGGCGTGCGGATCAACGACAAGCACATCGAGGTGATCGCGCGCCAGATGCTGCAGAAGGTCGAGATCGAGGATGCCGGCGACACCGTGTTCCTGGCCGGCGAGCATGTGGATCTGGAAGAATTTCGGCGGGTCAACGCCACCGTCGAGGAGGAGGGCCAGAAAGTGGCTGTCGCCAAGCCGGTCCTACTCGGTATCACCAAAGCCTCGTTGCAGACCGCCTCGTTCATTTCGGCGGCGTCCTTCCAGGAGACCACGCGCGTCCTCACCGAGGCTTCGGTGTCGGGCCGCGTCGACCTGCTCGCCGGCCTCAAGGAAAATGTGATTGTCGGCCGCCTCATCCCGGCGGGAACCGGCGCCATGATGAGCCGGATGAAGGAGGTCGCGGCCGAGCGCGATCGGGAGATCACCGAGGCCAGGGAACTTACCGCGGATCCGGCGCTTGTGGCTTCGGAGGCCGGCCCGGCGGCGGCGGGAGAGGAACCGAGCGCCGCCTGAGGATGGACCATCGGCCGGCGCCGTTCTAGTCTTCACGGACGGCCCCGAATCGTCGTGGCTCCAACCCCGGAAAGCCTAGAGAATTAATGGTTTTGGCTTGACGGGTTAAAGTCGGCTCACTACTATGTGGCCCTCTCTTGGGGGCGTTGGTGGTAGGCTTGCACGCCTAGACGTTGCGCCCGCGAAAAAGTGGAAGGTGCCAAGCCCGAACGGGCTGAAGCTTCGGCGGCGAACCGCATGGTTCGCCGCCGTGTGTATATGGGAAGCCCAGCTCACGAAACGGCTGGTAGGGTCATGCCGACGATCAACCAGATGATACGCAAGCCCCGGATCAAGCCGGTGGCGCGCAACAAAGTACCGGCTATGGAGGGCTGCCCGCAAAAGCGCGGCGTGTGCACGCGCGTCTATACGACCACGCCCAAGAAGCCAAACTCGGCACTCCGCAAGGTGGCGCGGGTTCGCCTGACCAACGGCTTCGAGGTGACCAGCTATATCCCGGGCGAAGGGCACAATCTTCAGGAGCATTCTGTGGTGATGATCCGCGGCGGCCGGGTTAAGGACCTGCCCGGCGTGCGCTACCACGTGATTCGGGGCGTGCTCGACACCCAAGGGGTGGGCGACAGACGCCAACGCCGTTCGAAATACGGCACCAAACGGCCGAAATAGGACACCCGCCATGTCCCGCCGCCGCGCTGCAGAGAAACGGGAGGTCTTTCCCGACCCGAAATTTGGCGACCAAGTGGTCACCAAGTTCATGAATTCGTTGATGTACGCCGGCAAGAAGTCGGTCACCGAGTACATCGTTTACGGTGCGTTCGACCGAATTCAGTCGCAGACCGGCCAGGAGCCGCTCAAGGTCTTCCATGAGGCACTCGACAATGTGAAGCCCTCGCTCGAGGTGCGCTCGCGCCGGGTCGGCGGCGCCACCTATCAGGTGCCGACCGAAGTGCGGATGGGGCGCGGCCAGGCGCTGGCGATCCGCTGGCTCATCGCGGCCGCCCGGGCGCGCGGCGAACACACCATGACGGATCGCCTGTCCGGCGAGCTGATCGATGCCGCGGCCAATCGTGGTGCCGCGGTGAAGAAGCGTGAAGACACCCATCGCATGGCGGACGCCAATAAGGCGTTCTCCCACTATCGCTGGTAACCCCTCCTACCGCATGTCGATCCGCCATGGCTCGTGTCACGCCTCTCGAACGCTACCGCAATATCGGCATCATGGCGCACATCGATGCCGGCAAGACGACGACGACGGAGCGGATCCTTTATTACACCGGGCGGTCCTACAAGATGGGCGAGGTGCACGACGGCGCCGCGACCATGGACTGGATGGAACAGGAGCAGGAGCGTGGCATCACGATCACCTCGGCCGCGACCACGTGCTTCTGGCATGACCACCGCATCAACATCATAGATACGCCGGGCCACGTCGATTTCACCATCGAGGTCGAGCGCAGCCTGCGTGTGCTCGACGGCGCAGTTGCACTCTTCGACGCCGTCGCCGGAGTTGAGCCGCAGACTGAAACCGTGTGGCGCCAGGCCAACCGCTATGGCGTGCCGTGCATCTGTTTCGTCAACAAGATGGACCGCACGGGCGCCGATTTGTTCCGCTGTGTCGCAATGATGCGCGAACGGCTCGGCGTTACGCCCATCGTGGTTCAGCTTCCGGTCGGGCTCGAGGCCAGCTACCGGGGCGTGATCGACCTCATCAAGATGAAAGCCGTGATCTGGAATGAGGAAACGCTCGGGGCGGAGTTCGTCTACGAGGAGATTCCTGCGGACCTTGCGGAAGAGGCCGCAGCCTACCGCGCCCAGCTCATCGAGCAGGTGGTCGACCAGGATGATCGGGCGCTCGAGACCTATCTCGAAGGGCAGGTGCCGGACGAAGCGGCGCTCAAACGTTGCATCCGCGCGGGCACGTTGGCGGGAGTGCTTGTGCCGGTCCTGAACGGTTCGGCCTTCAAGAACAAGGGGGTACAACCGCTCCTGGACGCGGTCATCGACTACTTGCCGGCGCCGACCGACGTGGCGGCGATCCGCGGCGTCGACGTGAGATCGGGCGAATCCGTGGAGCGCCACGCCGACGACGCCGAGCCCTTCGCCGCTCTCGTGTTCAAGATCATGAGCGATCCCTACGTCGGATCGCTGTCGTTTGTGCGTGTCTACTCCGGCGTTCTCGAGACAGGCGCGACGGTGCTCAATGTCGGTAAGGACAAGCGCGCGCGCGTAGGCCGCATGCTTCAGATGCACGCCAATATGCGCGAAGATGTCAAAGAGGCGTGGGCGGGCGACATCTTGGCGATCGCTGGCCTGAAGACGGCGCGCACGGGCGATACCCTTGCCGCGCCCGAGCATCCGGTGGTGCTCGAAAGCCTCGATTTCCCCGACCCGGTCATCGAGATCGCCGTCGAGCCCAAGACCAAGGCTGACCAGGACAAGCTGGCGGCCGCGCTCGGGCGCATCGCCGGCGAGGATCCCTCGTTCCGCGTCATGACGGACAGCGAGACCGGGCAGACCCTGATCAAGGGCATGGGCGAGCTTCACCTCGAGGTCATCGTCGATCGCATGCGCCGCGAGTTCGATGTGGCGGCCAACGTCGGGGCGCCGCAGGTCGCCTATCGCGAGACCATCTCCCAGCCGTCGGAGTGCACCTATGTCCACCGCAAACAGACCGGCGGCGCGGGTCAGTTCGCCGAGATCGAACTCGTGCTTGAGCCCCTGCCGACCGGAGGCGGCGTCATCTTCGAGAATCAGGTGGTCGGCGGTGCGGTGCCCCGGGAGTTCATCCCTGCCGTCGAAAAGGGCATTCGCAACGTAGCCGAGAGCGGGGTGTTGGCCGGCTTCCCGTTGATCGATTTCAAGGCGACGCTCACCGGCGGCGCGAGCCATGCGGTTGATTCGAGCACGCTAGCGTTCGAAATCGCGGCGGGCGCCGCGTTTCGCGAAGCGGCGGGCAAAGCACGGCCCAAGCTTCTCGAACCGATCATGCGAATTGAGGTGGTGACCCCCGATAAACACGTCGGGGACGTGATCGGCGATTTGTCCAGCCGCCGCGGGCAGATCACCGGGACCACGGTGCGGGGCGTCACGCAGACCGTCAACGCGATGGTGCCGCTCGCCAACATGTTCGGTTACGTTAACGCGCTCCGGTCCCGAAGCCAGGGGCGCGCGCAGTTCACCATGACGTTCGATCATTACGAGCGGGTGCCCGAAGCCGTGTCCGACGAGGTCCGGGCGCACCTGGCGTAGGTGGGCGGGGCGGCGGCACTGACAGAGCGAGGGCTCGAGAGACGATGGCGAAGGCGAAGTTTGAGCGGACGAAGCCGCACTGCAATGTTGGGACGATTGGCCATGTTGATCATGGCAAGACGACGCTGACGGCGGCGATCACGAAGATACTGGCGGCGGCGGGGGGTGCGGAGTTTGTGCCGTTTGATGCGATTGACAAGGCGCCGGAGGAGAGGGCGCGCGGGATCACCATTGCGACGGCGCACGTGGAATATGAGACCTCGGCGCGCCATTACGCGCATGTCGATTGCCCGGGCCATGCGGATTACGTGAAGAACATGATCACGGGCGCGGCGCAGATGGACGGGGCGATCCTGGTGGTGTCGGCGGCGGACGGGCCGATGCCGCAGACGCGCGAGCATATTCTGCTGGCGCGCCAGGTCGGCGTGCCGGCGCTGGTGGTGTATCTCAACAAGGTGGACCAGGTTGACGATGAGGAGCTCTTGGACCTGGTCGAGCTCGAGGTGAGGGAGCTGTTGTCGTCGTATGAGTTTCCTGGCGACGATGTGCCGGTGATCCGGGGCTCGGCGCTGGCGGCGCTGGAGGACGGCGACGAGACGCTGGGCACCCAATCGGTGCTGGCCCTGATGGCGGCGGTGGATGAGTCCATCCCGCAGCCGGATCGGCCGAAGGACCGGCCGTTTCTGATGCCGGTGGAGGATGTGTTCTCGATCTCGGGGCGCGGCACGGTGGTGACGGGGCGGATCGAGCGGGGCGAGGTGAAGGTGGGCGACGAGGTCGAGATCGTCGGCATCAAGGAGACGGCGAAGACGACGTGCACGGGCGTGGAGATGTTCCGCAAGCTGTTGGATTCGGGCGAGGCGGGCGACAATGTGGGGTGTTTGTTGCGCGGCGTGGGGCGCGCCGAGGTGGAGCGCGGCCAGGTGTTGGCGAAGCCGGGCTCGATCACGCCGCACACGCGCTTCAAGGCGGAGGCCTACATCCTGACCAAGGAGGAAGGCGGGCGGCACACGCCGTTTTTCTCGAACTACCGTCCACAGTTTTACTTCCGCACGACGGACGTGACGGGCGAGGTGAAGCTGCCCGATGGCACCGAGATGGTGATGCCGGGCGACAATGTGGAGATGGAGATCAAGCTGATCGCGCCGATCGCCATGGACGAGGGGTTGCGCTTCGCCATCCGCGAGGGCGGGCGCACCGTCGGCGCCGGCGTCGTCGCCGCCATCCTCGAATAGATTACAGAGACGGATCACCGGCATGGACAACCAGAACATCCGCATCAGGCTCAAGGCCTTCGACCATCGGGTGCTTGACCAATCGACGGGTGAGATCGTCAACACGGCCAAGCGCACCGGCGCGGAAGTCCGTGGTCCGATCCCGTTGCCGACTAAGATCGAGAAGTTCACGGTCTTGCGCTCGCCGCATATCGACAAGAAATCGCGCGAGCAGTTCGAGATCCGCACGCACCGGCGCCTGCTCGACATCATCGATCCCACACCGCAGACCGTGGACGCCTTGATGAAGCTCGACTTGGCGGCGGGTGTCGATGTGGAGATCAAGCTCTAGGAGTTGATGAGCGATGCGTACCGGCCTTCTCGTCCGCAAGCTCGGCATGAGCCGCGTCTTCGCCGAAGACGGCGCGCATGTGCCCGTCACGGTGCTTGAGGTCGACGATTGCCAGGTCGTCGCGCAGCGGACGCGCGAGACCCACGGTTACGACGCCGTGCAACTCGGCGCCAGTGCGGCCAAGGTCAAGCGGGTGAGCAAGGCCTTGCGCGGCCACTTCGCCAAAGCCAAGGTCGAGCCCAAGCAGAAACTCGCCGAGTTTCGGGTGTCCGCGGACGCGCTGCTCGAGCCGGGCGTCGAGCTGGGCGCCGGCCATTTCATCCCCGGCCAACGGGTCGACGTGGCGGGCATGACGATCGGCAAGGGGTTCGCCGGCGTGATCAAGCGCCACCACTTCAGCGGGCTCGGCGCCACGCACGGGGTGTCGGTGTCTCATCGCGCCCACGGCTCGACGGGGAACAGCCAGGATCCGGGCCGGGTTTTCAAGGGCAAGAAGATGGCCGGCCACATGGGCAGTGCGCGTGTAACAGTGCAGAATCTCGAGGTCGTCGCGGTCGATGACGTGCGGGGCCTGATCATGATCAAGGGCGCGGTGCCGGGCGCCGAGGGCGGCTGGGTGCGGATCTCGGATGCATTCAAGATCGCCTTGCCGGAGGACGCGCCCTTTCCGGCCGGCCGCAAGGGGGCTTCCGCCGCTGCCGCCGAGGATACCGGCGAGGAGGGTGAGTCCTCCCTTGATGAGGCTTCGGGCGAAGCCTCCGAGGACGACGGGGACAAGGCGTGATGAAGGCCGACGTGACAACGCTCGATAACAAGGGCGCGGGCTCGATCGAGCTCGCTGAGGACGTGTTCGGCGTGAAGGCGCGGCCCGACATTCTCCACCGTGTGGTTGCCTGGCAGCTTGCCAGACGCCGTGCCGGTACGGCCAAGACCAAACGGCCCGACGAGGTGAGCGGTTCGGGCGCGAAAATCTGGAAGCAGAAAGGCACCGGTCGCGCGCGCCATGCCAGCCGCCGGGTGACGCTGTTCCGTGGCGGCGCCAAGGCGTTCGGGCCGGTGATGCGGAGCCATGCTCATAGCCTGCCCAAGAAGATTCGCAAACTGGGGCTACGCATGGCGCTCTCCGACAAGCGGGCTGAAGGCAAGCTCGCGATCCTCGACAAGGCGGCGCTCGACGAACCGAAAACCAAGCTTCTCGCCGGCAAGGTCTCGGACCTGGGCTGGCGGTCGGTGTTGATTATCGACGGGCCTGAACTCGACGAGAATTTGAGCCGGGCGGCGGCCAATTTGCCGGACATCGACATTCTCAACGAGCAAGGGGCCAACGTTTACGACATTTTGCGCCGCGATGTTCTGGTGCTGACGCGCACGGCGGTCGAACGGCTGGAGGCGCGGCTTAAATGAACCCGGAACGCAACTACGACGTCATCCGCGGCCCCGTCATCACGGAGAAATCGACGCGCGGCTCGGAGTGGAACCAGGTGACGTTTCGCGTCGCCATGTCGGCGACCAAGGCCGAGGTGAAGGCCGCCGTCGAGGCCTTGTTCGGGGTCAAGGTGAAGGCCGTGAACACGCTGCATGCCAAAGGCAAGGTGAAGACCTTTGCCGGGCGCAAGGGGCGGCGCCCCGACGTCAAGAAGGCGATGGTCACGCTCGAAGAGGGCAGCACCATCGATATCTCAACCGGGATCTAGGGGACGAAGCGTGGCGCTCAGGACCTACCGACCGACGACGCCCTCCCGGCGCGGCCTCGTGCTCGTCGACCGCTCCGCGCTGTGGAAGGGCAAGCCGGTCAAGAAGCTCACCGAAGGCCAGGCCGAATCGGGCGGACGGAACAATACCGGGCGCATGACGATGCGCCGCCGCGGTGGCGGTCACAAGCAGCGCTATCGGGTGGTCGATTTCAAACGCCGCAAGTTCGACGTGCCGGGCACCATCGAACGGCTGGAATATGACCCCAACCGCTCCGCCTTCATCGCCCTGGTGAACTACGAGGACGGATCCTCGGCTTACATCCTGGCGCCGCAGCGCGTAAATTTGGGCGATAAGGTGATCGCTGGCGAGCGGGTCGATATCAAGCCGGGCAACGCCATGCCAATGCGCAACATCCCAGTCGGCACCATCATCCATAACCTGGAGATGAAACCCGGCAAGGGGGGGCAACTCCTGAGAGCCGCCGGCACCTATGCTCAGCTCGTGGGAAAGGATGCCGGTTATGCGCTGGTACGAATGTCCTCGGGCGAGCAGCGTATGATTCCGGCGGCCTGCATGGCGACGGTAGGCGCGGTGTCCAACCCGGACAATCAGAACATCAAGCTCGGCAAGGCGGGGCGGAACCGCTGGCGCGGCCGCCGGCCCTCGGTCCGCGGCGTCGCCATGAACCCGGTCGATCATCCGCACGGCGGCGGCGAAGGGCGCTCGTCTGGCGGCCGTCACCCTGTCACGCCCTGGGGCAAGCCGACCAAAGGCAAGCCCACCCGGCGCGCCAAGGGGAGCGACAAGTTTATCATCCGGCGGCGGCCGAAGAAGTAGGCAGGACAGGAATATGGCTCGATCTGTATGGAAGGGACCCTTCGTCGACGGCTACGTCCTGAAAAAGGCGGAGGCGGCGCGCGACACCAGCCGCAATGACATGATCAGGATCTGGTCGCGCCGCTCGACTATCCTGCCGCAGTTCGTCGGCCTGACCTTCGGCGTCTACAACGGCCGCCGGTTCATTCCCGTGCTGGTGACGGAGGGCATGGTCGGTCACAAGTTCGGCGAGTTTTCGCCGACGCGAACCTTCCACGGCCACGCCGGCGACAAGCGGGCGAGGCGGGCTTGAGCGATGGGTAAAAAGGCCTTTCCACGCCGCTTGGCAGAGCATGAGGCCGCCGCCTCGGTGCTGCGCCTGCGCACGAGCCCGCGTAAGCTCGACCTCATTGCCGGGCTTATTCGCGGCAAGGACGTCAACCAGGCGATGTCCGAGCTTACCTTCTCCAAACGCCGCATAGCCGGCGACGTGAAGAAGGTCCTGCAGTCGGCCATCGCCAACGCCGAGAACAATCACCAGCTCGACATCGATCGTCTCTATGTGGCGGAGGCCTGGGTCGGCTTGGCGCTCGTCATGAAACGCTATCGCGCCCGTGCGCGGGGCCGTGTCGGGCGCATCAAAAAGCCGTTCAGCAATCTGACAATCGTGGTGCGCGAACGAGGGGAGGCCGCGTAATGGGCCAAAAAGTCAAACCCATCGGGCTTCGGTTGGGGATCAACCGGACTTGGGATTCCCGCTGGTACGCAGATGGCGCGGAGTATGGCGAACTTTTGCACGAAGACCTGAAAATTCGCCAGTATCTCCACGATCGGCTGAGTCAGGCGGGTGTGAGCCGCGTCGTGATCGAGCGGCCGGCGAAAAAGGCGCGGGTGACCATTCACACGGCCCGCCCGGGCGTGGTCATCGGCAAGAAAGGCGCCGATATCGAAAGGCTGCGCAGCGATTTGGTGAAGATCACCAACGGCGAAGTGCACCTCAACATCATCGAGATTCGCAAGCCTGAGATCGATGCCCGGCTGGTTGCCGAGAATATCGCGCAGCAGCTGCAGCGCCGTGTGGCCTTCCGCCGCGCCATGAAGCGGGCCGTGCAGTCGGCAATGCGGCTCGGCGCGCTCGGCATCCGCATCAACTGCGGCGGCCGACTCGGCGGTGCGGAAATCGCCCGAACCGAGTGGTACCGCGAGGGGCGGGTGCCGCTCCATACGCTGCGCGCCGATATCGACTATGGCGAGATCACGGCGCGGACCGCCTATGGCACTTGCGGCGTCAAGGTCTGGATCTTCAAAGGCGAGATCATGGCCCACGATCCGATGGCGCAGGACAAGAACCTGGCCGAACAGCAGGTCGCGCGTTGAGCGCAGACAGGCCGAAGAACCATGTTGAGCCCGAAACGAACCAAGTACCGCAAGCAGCAAAAGGGCCGCTTGCACGGCCGCGCCAAGGGGGCGACGACTCTCAACTTCGGCGCCTATGGCATGAAGGCAGTCAGCCCCGGGCGGGTCACGGCGCGCCAGATCGAGGCCAGCCGGCGGGCCATCACGCGCCATATCAAGCGTACGGGGCGCGTGTGGATTCGCATCTTCCCGGATGTTCCGGTGACCCAGAAGCCCACCGAGGTGCGTATGGGCAAGGGCAAGGGGGCGCCCGAATATTGGATGTGCCGGGTCAAACCCGGGCGCATCCTGTTCGAGCTCGATGGCGTCTCGCCGGCACTTGCACGCGAGGCGTTCGATCGGGGCGATGCCAAATTGCCGATCGAAACGCGCTACATCAGCCGTCTGGGCGAGGATCTCTAGGCGATGAAAGTGGAGGATCTCCGTGGCAAGAGCGCGGACGAGTTGCGCGACCAGCTACTCGACCTCAAGAAGGAGGCGTTTAACCTGCGCTTCCAACGGGCCAACGGCCAGCTCGAGAACACCGCGCGCATCCGCGAGGTGCGTCACGATATTGCCCGGATCAAGACCGTCATGAACAAACCTGTGGCCAAGGGGTCCTGAGGATCAAGCGATGCCGAGACGTGTGCTTCAAGGAGTGGTCGTCAGCGATGCGGCGGACAAGACCGTCGTCGTCAGGGTCGAACGCCGGGTCATGCACCCGATGTACAAGAAGTTCATCCGCCGTTCGAACAAGCTGCATGCGCACGATCCGGAGAATCGCTGCAAGGTCGGTGAGAGCGTCAGGATCAGGGAGTGTCCGCCGGTCTCCAAGCGCAAGAATTGGGAAGTGATCGAGGGCGATGCGTAAGCGCCACGGGATGGAACGGACGCGAGATCGATGATCCAGGCTGGGACCAGGCTTGACGTGGCGGACAACTCGGGTGCGCGCAAGGTCGAGTGCATCAAAGTGCTCGGTGGCTCGAAGCGCAAGACCGCCTCGGTGGGCGACATCATCGTCGTCACGGTCAAGGAGGCGATCCCCCGTGGACGCGTCTCCAAAGGCGATATCCATCGCGCCGTCATCGTTCGCACGGCGAAGGAAATCCGCCGCCCCGATGGCAGCGCCATCCGGTTCGACCGCAACGCCGCGGTTCTGATCGACGCGCAGGGCGAGCCCATCGGCACGCGCATATTCGGTCCTGTGAGCCGTGAGTTGCGGGCCAAGCGCCACATGAAGATCGTTTCGCTGGCGCCGGAGGTGCTGTGATGGCGGCCAAGATCAAGAAGGGCGACGAGGTGGTCGTTCTCAAAGGCCGGGACAAGGGCCGCAAGGGCGAGGTCATGCGGATGTTCACCAGCGACCGGCGCGCCATCGTCCAGGGCGTCAACATGGTCAAGCGCCACACCAAGCCCCGGCCGGGTGAGCCCGGCGGCATCGTGGAAAAAGAAGCGCCGCTCGATCTATCCCGTGTGGCCCTGGTCGATCCGAAATCGGGTGAGCCGACCCGCGTCGGCTTCCGGTTCCTGGAAGATGGCCGCAAGGTGCGCTACGCGAAGCGCTCCGGCGAAGTGCTTGACATGTGAGGCTGCGCCGATGACCCCCCGATTACGCGATCAATACGAGACAGCGATCAAGCCGGCTCTCACGTCGCGGTTCAACTATTCGAACCCGATGCAGGTGCCGAAGCTCGAAAAGATCGTGCTCAATATGGGGGTCGGCGAGGCTACACGCGACGGCAAGAAAATAGAATCCGCGGCGGCCGACCTCACGGCGATTTCGGGGCAAAAACCGATCGTCACCAAGGCGGGCCGGTCGGTGGCCAACTTCAAGCTGCGCGCCGGCATGGAGGTGGGCTGCAAGGTCACGCTCAGGGGCAATCGCATGTACGAGTTTCTCGACCGCCTGATCACCATCGCCCTGCCCCGGTCGCGGGATTTTCGCGGCGTTTCGGGCCGCAGTTTCGATGGCCGCGGCAACTACGCGCTCGGGCTCAAGGAGCAGATCGTGTTTCCGGAGATCGATTACGACAAGGTGGACGAAATCCGCGGGCTCGATGTGGTGCTCGTAACGACCGCGAGGACCGACGGGGAGGCCCGCGAGCTGCTTGCGGGCTTTGGCATGCCTTTCGCGAACTGAGAGGGTTTCACTGGGATAACACAATGGCAAAAAAAAGCGCAATCGAGAGGAACAAGAAACGGGAACGCCTGGCCCGGCGCTTCGCCGCGCGGCGGGCACGCCTCAAGGAGGTCGCCAAGGATGAATTGCTCCCGCAGGAGGAGCGCTTTGCCGCCCGTCTTAAATTGGCGGAGCTGCCCCGCAACTCCTCGCCCGTTCGCATTCGCATGCGCTGTCGCGTCTCCGGCCGGGCGCGGGGCAACTATCGCAAGATGCAGATGTCGCGCATCGCGCTTCGCGACCTGGCGTCTGTGGGACAGATTCCCGGCATGGTGAAGTCGAGTTGGTAGGGGAGAGACGCCGATGACGATGACGGACACTCTTGGCGACATGCTGACCCGTATTCGTAACGGCCAGTGTGCCCGATTGGGGAGTGTGGCGGCGCCGGCGTCGAAACTACGGGGCGCCGTGCTCGATGTGCTCGAGAAGGAGGGCTACATTCGCGGCTACAACCGCCACGAGCCCGAACCGGGCAAGGCGGAGTTCGTCATCGAGCTCAAATACTATGAGGGTGAGCCGGTGATCAGGACGATCGCCCGCGTGTCCAAGCCGGGCCGCCGGGTGTATTTGCGAATCAAGGACCTGCCGAGGGTGCGCAACGGCCTCGGTATCGCCATCCTGTCGACGCCCAAGGGGGTCATGTCGGATGGCGAGGCGCGCGTCGCCAACGTCGGCGGCGAAGTGCTGTGCAACGTTATATGAGGGCGCGAGGCTGATGTCACGGACCGGAATAAAACCCGTCCCCATCCCTGATGGCGTTACTGTCGAGGTGGCGGGTCAGGAGGTGTCCGTCAAAGGCAAGCTCGGCGAGCAGGCGATGACGCTGATGGACGAGATCGAAGCCTCGGTCGGCGACGGCCACGTCGTCGTCAAGCCGCGCAGGGAATCCGAGCAGGCTCGGGCAGCCTGGGGCATGCAGCGCACGCTGGTCGACAACATGGTGATCGGCGTGTCGAACGGCTTTTCAGTCAATCTCGAGATCAACGGTGTAGGCTATCGCGCGGCCGTTGAGGGCAAGGAACTCAAGCTGCAGCTCGGCTTCAGCCACGATGTCGTCTATCCCATTCCCGACGGTGTGAAGATCGAATGCGAGCGTCCGACAGCGATCTCGGTGTCAGGCGTCGATAAGCAACGTGTTGGACAGGTGGCGGCGGAAATCCGGGCCTTCCGCAAACCGGAACCTTACAAGGGCAAGGGCATCAAATACGCCGATGAGATTATCCATCGCAAGGAAGGCAAGAAGAAGTAAGGGCCGATGAGTACGACAAAAGGATTACGTGAGCGCCGCAAGGCGCGGACTCGCCACCACTTGCGCAATAAAGCGCAGGCCCGACCGCGCCTGTCGGTTTTTCGATCGCATAAGCATATTTACGCGCAGGTGATCGATGACGGCAATGGCGTCACGCTGGTTTCGGCGTCGAGCATCGAGAAGGATTTGCGCGAGCGGCTGACCTCGGGCTCCGACAAGTCCGCGGCGAGCGAGGTCGGCAAGGTGGTGGCCGAGCGGGCAAAGGCCGCCGGGATATCCGATGTGGTCTTCGACCGCGGCGCGTATCTGTTTCACGGCCGGGTAAAGTCGCTCGCCGATGCCGCGCGTGAGGCCGGGCTCAAGTTCTAGGGAACAAAGGACGCAACATGGCACGTGGCGCAGCGGCGGAACGAACGGAAGGCGATCTGGTCGACAAACTGGTGAGCATCAACCGGGTCGCAAAGGTGGTCAAAGGCGGGCGTCGGTTCGGCTTCGCTGCGCTCGTTGTGGTGGGCGATCAGAAGGGCCGCGTGGGGTATGGCAGCGGCAAGGCGCGCGAGGTGCCCGAGGCGATTCGCAAGGCGACCGAGGCGGCCAAACGCCAGGTGATCCGCGTTCCGCTGCGCGAAGGTCGCACGCTGCACTATGACGTCACCGGTAAATTCGGCGCCGGCAAGGTCGTGATGCGGGCCGCGCCGCCGGGTACCGGGATCATTGCGGGTGGGCCGATGCGCGCGGTGTTCGAGACCCTGGGCGTGCAGGATGTGGTGGCGAAGTCGATCGGCAGTTCCAATCCGTACAATATGGTCAAGGCCACCTTTCAGGCGCTCGGGAGCATGCTGTCGCCGCGCGAGGTGGCGGCCCGGCGCGGCAAGAAGGTGAGCGAGCTGTTGGGCAGCCGTAAGGGTCAGGCGGACGCCGAGGCGGCCGAGGAGGCGAACGATGGCTGAGGCGGATGCGCCCAAGATCAAGGTCACGCAGATCCGCAGCCCCATTGGCCGGCCAGCGGATCAGCGCGCTACGCTGATCGGGCTTGGGCTCAACAAGATGCACCGGACCAGAGAGCTCGAGGACACGCCAGCGGTGCGCGGCATGATCGATAAGGTCAGGCACCTCGTGGAGGTAACGGGTGCAGCGTAGCGCCGCTCGGCATGAAGGGGCGGGACGCGCGGGCCCTGTCTCGGGTGGTGCCCGGTGAGGAGATGACGATGAGGCTCAACGAGCTGTCGGATCACGCCGGCGCACGGCGCAAAGCCACCCGTGTCGGACGCGGCATCGGCTCCGGTGTGGGCAAGACCTCGGGCCGCGGCCACAAAGGCCAAAAATCGCGCAGTGGCGTGGCGCTCAAGGGTTTCGAGGGCGGCCAGATGCCGCTCAATCGCCGCTTGCCCAAACGGGGATTCAACAACATTCACGGCACCCGCCCCGAGATCGTGAATCTCGGTCGCCTGCAGACCGCGGTCGATCGCGGCCGCGTTGACTCGCAAAAGCCGGTGACGATTTCCATATTACGGGAAGCGGGTCTCGTCGGGCGCGCGCGCGACGGCGTCCGCCTGTTGGCCAAGGGCGAGTTATCGGCCAAACTAGCCATCGAGGTGACCGGCGCGTCGAGCGCGGCCATTGCAGCGGTCGAAAAAGTCGGCGGATCGGTGACAACGACGGGCAAAGCCAAGCGGAAAAGAGACCGGAAGATCAAGCAGAAGGCTAAACCCGAGGCGGCCGCTGCAACGCCTGAGACTGAGGCCGAGACGAAGTCCGTATCTGAGGCCGAGGCGAAACCTGCGCCTGAGGGTGCGGGCGACGAGATGGCGGCGGACACAACCGCGCCTTCCCCGTCCCCTGACGAGGCGGAAGATACGGACGAAGCCGACTGAGCGTTATGCCTTCAGCAGCTGAACAGATCGCCGGGTCGCTCAATTTCGGCGCGCTTGCCAAGGCGTCCGAACTCAAGAAGCGAATCTGGTTCACGCTCGCCGTACTCGTCGTCTATCGGTTGGGGACCTACATCCCGATCCCCGGCATCGATCCCGATGTTTTGGCCGAGATCTTCCGTCAGAATCAAGGCGGCATCCTCGGCATGTTCGACATGTTCGCCGGCGGCGCCTTCGGGCGCATGACGATCTTCGCCCTCAATGTACTGCCCTACATTTCGGCCTCGATCATCATGCAGCTCCTGACCACGGTCTCACCCCGTCTGGAGCAGCTCAAGAAGGAGGGCGATGCCGGGCGTAAGAAGATCAACCAATACACTCGCTACGGCACCGTGCTCCTGGCCGCGGTCCAGTCTTACGGCATGGCCGTGGGCCTCGAAAACATGGCGGCGGGCGGGGCCAGCGCAGTGATCGAACCGGGCCTATTCTTCCGCCTCTCCACCGTCGTGACGGTGACCGGCGGCACCATCTTCTTGATGTGGCTCGGCGAGCAGATCACCGCACGCGGCATCGGTAACGGCATCTCCCTGATCATATTCGCCGGCATCGTCGCCAATTTACCGGCTGCCTTGGCTACCACCCTCGAGCTGGGACGAACCGGCGCCCTGTCGGGCGGATTCATCATGCTCCTGCTTGTCATGGTGATCGGGGTCATCGCCTTCATCGTTTTCATCGAGCGGGCGCAACGGCGAATAACGGTGCAATATCCCAAGCGGCAGGTCGGCACGCGCATGTTCGGCGGCGAGGCCTCGCACCTGCCGCTCAAGCTCAACACCGCAGGCGTCATCCCGCCGATCTTCGCCTCGTCACTGTTGTTGCTGCCGATTACGATGGCGAGCTTCTCGGCCCAGCAGGGGCCGGGTTGGCTGCTCGACGTGACGACCCTTCTCGGGCGCGGTCAACCGCTTTACCTCGCCATCTATGTCGGCCTGATCGTGTTCTTCTGCTTCTTCTACACGGCGGTGGTGTTCAACCCGACCGATACGGCGGACAACCTCAAAAAATACGGCGGCTTCATTCCGGGCATCCGGCCCGGCCGAAACACCGCGGAATATCTCGACTATATTCTCAGCCGCTTGACCACGGTGGGGGCCCTTTATCTCGCCGCCGTCTGCCTGTTGCCCGAAATCCTGATTTCGAATTATGCGGTGCCGTTTTATTTCGGCGGCACCTCGCTTCTCATCGTCGTCAATGTGGCGACGGATACGGTGACGCAAGTGCAGTCGCACTTGTTGGCGCACCAATATGAGGGCCTGATCAAGAAATCGCGGCTGCGCGGGCGGGGCCGATGATTCTCATTCTGCTCGGAGCGCCGGGCGCGGGTAAAGGAACGCAGGCCAAGCGCCTCGAGGAGAGCGATGGCTTCTTGACCCTGTCAACTGGCGACATGCTGCGCCAGGCCGTCAGCCAGGGCACCGAGATCGGCCGCAAGGCCAAGGCCATCATGGATGCCGGCGAGCTCGTGTCCGACGATATCATCATGGCGATGATCGGCGAGCGGATCGATGCCCTCGAGAGCGGCCGTGGTGTGATCCTTGATGGCGTACCGCGTACCACCGGCCAGGCCGAGATGTTGGATGCGCTGCTCGTCGAGCGGGAGCGGCAGGTCGACCGGGTGGTGGAAATCGCGATCGACGATGACCTCCTTGTGGAACGGATCACCGGGCGTTTTACTTGCGCCCAATGCGGCGCCGGCTATCACGACACGTTCAAACAACCTCTGGTTGAGGGGCTCTGTGATCAATGCGGCTCGACCGAGTTCACCCGACGGTCAGACGATACCGCGGAGACCGTCAAGGCCCGGCTCAAGGCGTATCATGCCGAGACGGCGCCGCTCGTTGCGTACTACCAACCGCGCGATATCGTGCGCTCGGTCGATGGCGCAGCGGGCATGGACGAGGTGATGGGGCAGATTCGTGCGGTTGCGGAGGCGTAGAGGTTGACTTGGCGCCAAGGAATTCCAATAATCGCGCGCCTCGGTCGAATGCCGCCCCGCATGCTGGCTTCGTTACCGAATCAGAGATCTCTCACTATTGCTGAACCTTAGGAGTTACAGGCGTGGCGCGCATTTCCGGTGTCAATATTCCCAACGAGAAGCGAGTTGAGATTTCCTTGTCCTATATTTATGGGATCGGCCGGACGCGGGCGACGGAAATCTGCGGCAAGGTAGGAATTCCCTCGGAGCGTCGCGTCCATGAGCTGACCGACGCCGAAGTGATCCAGATCCGCGAGGTGATCGACCGCGATTACATTGTCGAGGGCGACCTGCGGCGCGAGGCTGCGATGAATGTCAAGCGATTGATGGATCTGGGTTGCTACCGGGGGTTGCGCCATCGTCGTGGCTTGCCCGTTCGCGGGCAGCGCACCCATACCAACGCACGGACGCGAAAAGGGCCGGCGCGCCCGATCGCGGGCAAGAAGAGGACGGTGTAACGTGGCGCGGGCAACCAGCCGAGTTCGCCGCAGCGAACGCAAGAACATCACGTCGGGCGTGGCGCACGTGAATGCCACGTACAACAACACGATGATCACGATCACCGACGCCCAGGGCAATACGATCGCCTGGTCGTCGGCGGGGCAGCAGGGATTCAGGGGGTCGCGCAAATCCACGCCCTATGCCGCGCAGATGGCCGCCGAGGACGCGGGCCGCAAGGCGCAGGAGCACGGCGTGCGGACATTGGAAGTGGAGGTCCGGGGGCCCGGATCGGGGCGCGAATCGGCGCTGAGAGCACTTCAGACCGTGGGCTTCACGATCACCACTATTCGCGACGTGACGCCGATCCCGCACAACGGATGCCGCCCACCCAAGCGCCGACGCGTGTGAGGAATTGGCGATAAGCTCATCGAGCCCCTCACATCAGGATAGGTCGTGCCGTCTACGCACGTGGAGTGGCACCCAGCACAGGGTGTGTGGCCGCCAAGCGGCGGCCCCCATTGAAGATACGCAAAATTCGAGGTGTCCCAGGTGATACAGAAGAACTGGCAGGAACTCATCAAACCCAACAAGCTGGTTATCGAGACCGGTGATTACGGCAATATGGCCACGGTCGTCGCCGAGCCGCTCGAACGCGGCTTCGGCCTGACGCTGGGCAACGCGCTCCGGCGCATTCTCCTGTCGTCGCTTCAGGGAGCCGCCGTCACCTCGCTTCAGATCGATGGCGTGCTGCACGAGTTTTCGTCGATCCCGGGTGTCCGCGAGGATGTCACCGACATCGTCCTCAATCTCAAGGGTTTGGCCGTGCGCATGCATGGCGAGGGCCCCAAGCGCATGACCCTGAAGGCTGAAGGCCCCGGCGAGGTGAAGGCCAGCGCTATCGAAACCGGCCATGACATCGAGATCATGAATCCCGATCTGGTGATCTGCACCCTCGACAGCGGCACCAAGCTCAGCATGGAAATGACCGTGCAGGCCGGTAAAGGCTACGTCCCGGCCGAGCGCAACCGGCCGGAAGATGCCCAGATCGGCCTAATGCCGGTGGACGCCATCTACAGCCCGGTCAAGCGCGTGTCCTACAAGGTGGAGAACACCCGCGAGGGACAGATTCTCGATTACGACAAGCTTTCCCTCGAAGTTGAGACCGATGGCACCATGTCGCCCGACAATGCGGTGGCTTTGGCGGCGCGCATTCTGCAGGATCAGGTCCAGCGCTTCATCAGTTTCGAGGAGCCCGTCATCGAGCAGCGCGAAGAGGCGCCCGAGGAGCCGGAATTCAATCGTAACCTGTTGCGCAAGGTCGACGAACTCGAACTTTCGGTTCGCTCCGCCAACTGCCTCAAGAACGACAATATCGTCTATATCGGCGATCTGATTCAAAAGAGCGAAGCGGAAATGTTGCGGACACCCAACTTCGGCCGCAAGTCGCTGAACGAGATCAAGGAGGTCCTGAGCTCGATGGGGCTCCATCTCGGTATGGAGGTGACCGATTGGCCGCCGGAGAATATCGAGGAATTGGCCAAGCGCCTCGAAGATCCGTTTGTGAGAGGTTGAGCAGACGCGGGCGCGGTACGCGCGCCCGGAGTCCCGAGGCGGGAGACAAAGATGCGCCATCGCAAGCAGGGCCGAAAACTTAACCGCGCGAGTGCGCATCGCCGGGCGATGTTCGCAAACATGGCAGCATCGCTCATCAAGCACGAGCAGATCAGCACGACGCTGCCCAAAGCGATGGAGCTGCGCAGCATCGTCGACAAGCTGATCACGCTCGGCAAACGCGGTGATCTTCACGCCCGCCGTCAGGCGCTGTCCTATCTGTACGAGCCCAAACTGGTCGACAAGCTGTTCGCGACCCTCGGGCCCCGTTACCGCGAACGCACGGGCGGCTATACGCGTGTGATTCGCGCCGGCTTCCGTTACGGTGATGCGGCGCCCATGGCGGTGATCGAACTCGTCGATCGCGACCCCGACGTCAAGGGCCAGGACTCCGGGCCCGTGCCCGGCGAAGCCGAAGACGAAGGCGAGGAGCAGGCGACCGGTTGATCCTGCCGGCAGAGTACCGACACCAGGGGCGGCCAGGGAGGCTGCCCTTTCTGTTTTCGGGACGCTAGACTGACGGCACAATATCGAATCCATGCCGTTCATGGAGTAGGGATGATTCGTTTCGAGCCGCTCTGGTGGGTGCTCCTTTTTGGTGTCGTGATCGCGCCGCTCCTCGCGGGCGCCGCCGCGGCAGAGAAGGCACTGCCAACCTCGCAGGCCGAAATCCAGTTGTCCTATGCGCCGCTGGTGAAGGAAGCGGCGCCGGCGGTGGTGAATATCTTCAGCCGCCGTGTGGTGCAGACCATCCGCTCGCCGTTCTTCGATGACCCGTTTTTTCGCCATTTCTTCGGCGACGAGTTCTCTCTTGGCTGGATCGACAAGCGGGTCAAGAACGCACTCGGCTCCGGTGTGATCGTCACGCCCGACGGCTACGTCGTCACCAATCACCATGTCATCAAGGACAGAGACGAAATCACCGTGGCGCTGTCGGACCGGCGCCAGTTCGCCGCGCGGGTCGTGTTGGCCGATGAACGCACCGATCTGGCGGTGCTCAAGATCGATGTCGAGGGGGAATCCTTGCGCTATCTCGAGTTCGGCGATTCGGACGCGCTCGAGGTCGGCGATATCGTCATCGCCATCGGCAATCCCTTCGGCGTCGGGCAAACCGTCACGTCGGACATTGTATCGGCGGTGGCGCGAACCCAGGTCGGGGCGGGCGATTACCGCTTCTTCATCCAGACCGATGCGGCGATCAACCCGGGCAATTCGGGCGGCGCGCTGATCACCATGGACGGTACGGTGGCGGGGATCAATACGGCGATCTTTTCCCGGACCGGCGGGTCGATCGGCATCGGCTTCGCGATTCCTGCCAATCTGGTCGCGATCATCGTCAAAGGCGCGATCGCGGGCGGGCGCATCATGCGGCCGTGGCTCGGCGCATTGGGCCAGCTCGTCACCGCGGAGATCGCCGAAGCCATCGACCTCACCCGCCCCGGTGGGGTGCTGATCGAGCGAATCTTTCCGGCCGGCCCGGCGGACCAGGCCGGGATCGAAATCGGCGGTGTCATCCACGCGGTGGACGGTCGCGACGTCGCTGATCCGGCGGGCCTTGCCTACCGGGTTGCGACGCGCGAGATCGGCGAAGAGATCACGCTCGGCCTGAGTCGCGAGGGCCGCGCGCGCACCGTGACCGCCAAACTGAGTGCGCTACCGGAGGAGCCGCCACGCGATCTGACGACGCTGACCGGACGCCATCCCGTGGCCGGCGCCACCGCCGCCAACCTTTCGCCCGCCCTGGCTGACGAGCTGAGGATCGATACGCTCGCGAAAGGCGTGATTCTGACAAACGTGCCCCGTCCGAGCCCGGCCCGCCGGTTCGGACTGCGCGCTGGCGACATCATCACCGCCGTCAACGACCGCAAGATCACCAGCGTCGCGGAGCTCAAGCTCGCGCTGGATGAGGACGTCGAGGCGTGGCAAATCCGGCTGCGCCGCGGCGATCGCGTGCTCAGCCTCAGGGTGCGGGGATGAGCTCGCTTTTCGATGCCGCCGGTATGGCCGACGACGCGCCGCGGCCGCTCGCCGACCGGCTCCGGCCCAAAAGCCTCGATGAGGTGTTGGGTCAGGACCACCTGCTCGGGGCCGAGGGGCCGCTGCATCGCATGATCGCCGCGCACAAGCTCGCCTCGGTCATCCTGTGGGGGCCGCCGGGCTGCGGCAAGACCACAATCGCGAGGCTGTTGGCCCACGAGGCGGAGCTCGAGTTCGTCCAGCTATCTGCGGTGTTCGCCGGTGTCGCCGACCTGCGCAAGGCGTTTGACGAGGCGCGCCAGCGACGCCGGGAAGGGCGCGGCACGCTCCTGTTCGTCGACGAGATCCACCGTTTCAATCGGAGCCAGCAGGACGGGTTCCTGCCGGTGGTGGAGGACGGCACCGTGACGCTGGTCGGCGCCACGACGGAGAATCCGTCCTTCGAATTGAATGCGCCGCTCCTATCGCGCTGCCAGGTTTTGGTCCTCCATCGGCTCGACGATGCGTCGCTCGAGGCGCTCGTAACCCGGGCCGAGGCCGACGCTGGCCGTGCGCTGCCTCTCGATGTGGACGCCCGCGCCGCGCTCCGGGCGATGTCGGACGGCGACGGGCGTTACGTGCTCAACCTGGCAGAGGAGCTTTTCACCTTGCCGGCAACGCCTCAACTGGACACGCAGGCGCTCGCCAACGTCGTCCAGCAACGTGTGCCGCTCTACGACAAGGCGCAGGAGGGCCATTACAACCTCATCAGCGCACTGCACAAATCGCTCCGTGGCTCGGACACCGATGCGGCGCTTTACTGGCTCGCGCGTATGGTGAGCGCGGGCGAGGATCCGCTCTACATCGCCCGGCGCCTCGTCCGTTTCGCCGTCGAGGACGTCGGGCTCGCCGATCCCAACGCCGTGGTGCAGGCGCTCGCGGCCAAGGACACTTACGACTTCCTCGGCACGCCGGAGGGCGAATTGGCGCTGGTTCAATGTGTCGTTTATCTCGCCAGCGCGCCCAAGTCGAACGCCACCTACCGCGCGGAGAAAAGCGCGACCCAGGCGGCCCGCGAATCGGGCTCTCTCATGCCGCCTTTCCACATCCTCAACGCGCCGACGCGGCTGATGAAAGACCTCGGCTACGGAAAGGGTTATGTCTACGACCACAACACCGACGAGGGCTTCTCCGGCCAGAACTACTTTCCCGACGACTATCCGCGCCAGACGTTCTATGAGCCTAGCGAGCGCGGATTCGAACGCGAGGTGGGCAAACGTCTCGATTACTGGCGCAAGCTGCGCGCGAAGATGGCGGCAACGGGCGAGGCCGACGATTCCGAAGAGACCGGACAGTGAGGGGACGAGCGGGCGCGACGCCCGGCCTGTGGCGGTGACGTGAACGGCGTCACGCAGCACCGGGTCGGGCGCGAGGAAGCGGGCCTCCGCCTCGATCGCTGGTTCAAGCGGCACTTTCCCGGCCTCAGCCACGGCCGCCTCGAAAAGCTCCTGAGGACCGGCCAGGTTCGCATCGATGGCCGGCGCGCCAAAGCGGGCACCCGGCTCGATGCCGCCGAGACCATCCGCATACCGCCGCTTGGTGAGACGGGCCCGGCACGACGGCCGCAGGTCCGTGTGGTCGAGCCGGCCGCCGCACAGAACCTCCGAGCGCGCGTGCTCTATCGGGATTCCGACGTGATCGTCCTCGACAAGCCAGCGGGCCTCGCCGTGCAAGGCGGCACCAAGACCGTGCGCCACCTCGATGCCATGCTCGAGGCGCTCAGGTTCGGCCGGGCCGAGCGCCCGCGCCTGGTTCACCGCCTGGACAAGGACACAAGCGGCGTGCTGCTGCTGGCCCGCAGCGCGAACGCGGCCGCCCGCCTGAGCGCCGCCTTCCGCAAAGGCGCGGTGCAAAAGCTCTACTGGGCTCTCGTGCTCGGCGTGCCGCGGCCGGCCCGGGGCCTCATCGAGCTGCCGTTGGCCAAGCGGGCGCGCCGGTCCGGCGAGCGGGTCGTCGTGGATGACGGGGGCAAGGCGGCGGCGACCGCCTATGCGGTGATCGACGCGGCCGGCCGGCGCATGGCCTGGCTCGCGCTCAGGCCACAAAGCGGGCGCACCCATCAGCTGCGCGTCCATTGTGCGGCGCTCGGCATGCCCATCCTCGGCGATGGCAAGTATGGCGGGCCGGCAGCAAGCCTGCCGGGAATGGCCGTGGACGGGGGCCTCCACCTGCACGCCCGTTCGATCGGGTTCGAGGATGCCGGGGGCCAGGCGATCGAGGTCACGGCGCCGCTGCCGCCGCACATGCAGACGAGTTGGGATTTCTTCGGCTTCGATAGGGAGGCCCCGTCCGAGCCATGGTGATGCGTCCCATGAGCGCGGATTCGGCCCCGCGTCTCATCATCTTCGACTGCGATGGCACGCTGATCGACAGCCAGCACGCGATCATCGCGTCGATGGCGCGCGCCTTCGATGCGCACGATTTGGAGGTACCGGCGAACGCGGCGATTCGGCGTGTCGTCGGCCTATCGCTGACAGACGCGATTGAGCGGCTGCACCCCGGGGGGGAAACCACCCATCATCAAACGCTTGCCGAATCCTATAAGACCGCCTTTGCCGATGCGCGCGCGGCGGTTGATTTCGAGGAGCCGCTGTTCCCCGGCGCGCACGAGGCCCTCGCCGCGCTCGATGCGGCGGGTTACCTGCTCGGCATCGCCACCGGTAAGTCGGGCCGTGGCCTCGATCGCACCCTCGAGCGGCATGGTTTGCAGGGCCGGTTCGTGACCCTGCAGACCGCCGACGATGGGCCGGGCAAACCCCATCCCGGCATGGTCCAGCGCGCGATGGACGAGACCGGCGTGGACCCGGGCCGGACCACGGTGGTGGGCGATACGACGTACGATATCGCCATGGCCCGCAGCGCCGGGGCCTATGCTGTGGGGGTGGCGTGGGGTTATCACGCCGCCCAGGAGCTGCGCGAGGCGGGCGCGCACGCGATCGTCGAGCAGTTTGGCGCCGTCGCGGGCGCGGTGGCGCTATTGATGGACCCGGCCCCATGAGCCTGGCCGCCGGTCGGCCCGCCGTTGAGCTGGTTGCGCCATGAAACGGGTCTACCAGGCCGTCGCGCTAGAGCCGACGAAGAATGGTTACGCCGTGTTGCTCGACGGCCGGCCCGCGCTGACGCCGGCCAAGCATCCCCTTGAGTCGCCGTTTCAGCCGCTCGCCGCGGCGATCGCGGAGGAATGGCGGCGGCAGGAGGACGAGATCGATTCCCGACAAATGCCGCTCACGCGCCTGGCGATGACGGCGATCGATCGCACGCGCGGTGCGGTCCAAGAGACCGTCACGAAGTCGGGCGCTTATGCCGAGACCGACCTTCTGTGCTACCGCGCCGCCGATCCGCCCGAACTCGCCGCTTGTCAGGACGCCGCATGGGCGCCTCTCGTGCAGTGGGCGGAGCACCGTTTCGGCGTGAATTTCGTGGTGACCGCAGGCGTCGTGCCGGTGGCGCAGAGCCCTGAGACGCGGGCCATCTTCGAGCGGGCGGTCGCGACCTACGATGCGCTGCGCCTGACCGCGCTCGGCGAGCTCACCGAAGTGACCGGTTCGCTGATCATCGCGCTGGCGCTCGTGGAAGGCGAGATCGATGAAGACGCGGCGTGGGCTGCGAGCCGGGTCGATGAGAGTTTTCAGGCGGCAAGGTGGGGCGAGGACGCCGACGCCACGGCGCGCGCCGAAACGTTGCGCGCCAACCTCGCCGCCGCCGCCTCGTTGGTCCGGCTGTGCCGCTCTTGAGGGTGGCTTGTCTGATCTGAGCCGAATTTCGCAGGATGTGGTAATATCACGGAGCGAAGACCGCCTATTTGGTAGCATTTGACGGCAATGTCGATCGCGGAGAGCGGGGCGTTATCGTGGCGGGGGGGGGGGCCGGTTGGACTGGCGTTGCAACCGGCGGGCTGCTAATACTCGGGCATCGCCGCCACCCGCCTGGCGCATCGAGTCGGCCCGGTGGCAGAGCGGCATGAGGAATTCATGGCCAAGCTGAAGGACCTGCTGACCGAACTCATCAAGCGGCGCGAGGTCGTGTTCGCCGGCGGCGGGCAGGAGAAGGCCGAGGCGCGCCACGCCAAGGGCCAGATGACGGCGCGCGAACGGCTGCTCAGCTTGTTCACGCCCCACACCTTCCAGGAAATGGGCATGCACGTGCAGCACGAGACGCGCCATTTCGGCATGAGCGAGCGGGAGCTGCCGGGCGATGGCGTGATTACCGGCATCGGCTACGTCGATGGCCGGCCCGTCGCCGCATTTAGCCAGGACTTCACGATTGCCGGCGGCTCGCTCGGCAAGGTCCACGCCGACAAGATCTGCGATGTCATGGACTACGCGGGCCGCACCGGGATGCCAATTGTCGGCTTCAACGATTCGGGCGGCGCGCGCATCCAGGAGGGCGTGGAATCCCTGTCGGGCTACGGTAAGGTGTTCAACCGCAACATCCTGATGTCGGGCGTCGTGCCGCAGATCGCGATCATCGCCGGCCCGTGCGCCGGCGGCGCCTCCTATTCACCGGCCCTGATGGACTTCATCATCATGACGCGGACCAACGCGAGCATGTTCATCTGTGGCCCGGACGTGATCAAGGCGGCGACCGGCGAGGTGACGACGATGGAGGAAATCGGCGCCGCGGCCGCCCATGCCACGGTGAGCGGCAATATTCACTTTGTGGCCGAGGACGACCGCCACGCCATCGCCATCGCCCACCGCCTTTTGTCCTTTCTGCCGTCCAACAACGTGATGGATTCGCCCCATCGTCCGACCGAAGATCTGCTGCTCGAGGACGATGAAGGCATGAACGAGCTGGTGCCCGAATCCCCCAAGGAGCCCATCGATACGCATCGCGTCATCGACCGTCTGGTCGACGATAGCGATTTCTTGGAGGTGCAGCCGGATTTCGCCAGTAATATCATCATCGGATTCGCCCGCATCGGCGGTATCGTCGTCGGCCTCGTCGGCAACCAGCCGATGGTCAAGGCCGGGACCCTCGATATCGACGCCTCGGACAAAGGCGCCCGGTTCATCAATTTCTGCGACAGCTTCAACATTGCGTTGGTCACGCTGGTCGATGTGCCGGGCTTCCTGCCGGGCATTACCCAGGAGCGCGGCGGCATCATCCGTCACGGCGCCAAGATGCTGTTCGCCTACGGCAACTCGACAGTGCCAAAGGTGACCGTGTTCATGCGCAAGGCCTACGGCGGCGCCTACCTCGCCATGTGCAGCCGGGACATGGGGGCGGACCTCGCCTTCGCCTGGCCCACCGCGGAAATCGCCGTCATGGGTGCGGAAGGCGCGGTCAACATCCTCTATCGGCGCGAGCTTCAGGCCGCAGAGGACCCTGTCGCCAAGGCGAAAGAGTTTGCCGCGGAATACCGCAAGCAGTTCGCCTCACCCTATCTCTCGGCCGGAAAAGGCCTGATCACGGATGTGATCGAGCCCTCGCGGACGCGCGCCGCCGTGGCATTGGGATTGCGCAGCTCGACGTCGAAACGGGAAACCCGGCCGCCCAAGAAACACGGGAACATTCCCCTGTGAATCGTGGCTGTGATCGTATGGGACGCTCGGCATGACGGTTGAGATGATCGGGAATATCGAGGTGATGGCGACGGGATTTGCCACCGTGCTCGTCGTCCTGGTGCTCCTGTGGGTCACTTGCGCCACGGTCGGGCTGAGCTTTACCCAACGCACGCGCAGAAGCGTGCCCGTACCGGCGAGCCCGGGTGCGGCGGGTATCCCGGCGCATCATCTCGCGGTCATCGCCGCCGCGGTCAGCGCGGTTCTCGAGGCCCCACACCGCATCGTGAACGTGGTGGTGCCCGCGCATGTCACCATGGCGTGGGCCCAGGAAGGCCGCTTCGATCATGCATCGGTCCACCGCATGAGCTGGGACCGCTCGGCGCCGCCCACGGGGAAACGCCGGCAACGGCGCAAGATATGGTGACCAAGAGACTCAGGCTCACCCTCGAAGGGACGGTTTGCGATATAATCGTCGAGGACCTTGGCGAGGTTGAGCCCGAACCCGAGGAGGAGCGCAGGCTCCTTCCCAAGCCCGAGGAAGCCGCTGACAAAGAGCGACAATAATCCGATGATGAAGAAGTTCCGCATCACCGTCGAAGACAAGACTTACGATGTCACCGTCGAGGTGCTCGATGAAGGTGACGCGACGGATGCTGAAACCAAGCTCTTGCCCGCCGCGGCACCGGCGGCATCCGCCCCGGTCGGCGCCGCTCCCGCCCCTCAGGTCGCTCCACCGCGGCCTGCGGCGCCCGCGCCCGCGGGGCCGGGTAGTGTCACCAGTCCGCTCGCGGGAACCGTCGTCGAGGTCCATACCAAGGTCGGGCAAGCCGTCAAGCAGGGTGACAAGCTCGTGACGCTTGAGGCCATGAAGATGAACACCGCCGTCGTTGCCCCGGCCGACGGCCGGGTCGGCGCGGTCAATGTAGAGCCCGGCGCAACCGTCCAGGAAGGCCAAGTTCTCTTGACCCTATCTTGAGGCGGCAGCGTGGAAAACCTGGAGAGTTTGTGGGCGCTCACCGCCTTCGCGCACGTCACCTGGCAAATGATGGTGATGTGGGTGGTGGTGGTGCTGCTGTTTTACCTTGCGGTGTTCAAGGGGTTCGAACCCCTCCTGCTGATTCCCATCGGCTTCGGAGCGCTGCTCGCCAATCTGCCGACCGAAGGCATCATCAATCCTCCGGTCGGGGACGCGCCGGGTGGGCTCTTTTATTACATCTCGCAGGGCATCACGCTGGAGATCTTCCCGCCGCTGATCTTTCTGGGCGTCGGGGCGTTGAGCGACTTCGGCCCGCTGATCGCCAATCCGCGCACGCTGTTGCTCGGCGCCGCGGCGCAGTTCGGCGTGTTCATCACCTTTTTCGGCGCTCTCATGCTGGGCTTCACCGCCCAGCAGGCCGGCGCCATCGGGATCATCGGCGGGGCCGACGGGCCGACCTCGATCTTTCTCGCTAACAAGCTCGCGCCCGAGCTGCTCGCGCCGATCGCCGTCTCGGCCTACAGCTACATGGCCCTCGTGCCGCTCATACAGCCGCCCATCATGCGGGCCCTGACAACCGACAAAGAGCGCCGCGTGCGCATGCGCTCGTTGCGCGAGGTCTCCAAGCTCGAAAAGCTGATCTTCGCCACGCTGGTGACCGTGCTCTGCATTCTCCTCGTGCCGGCGGCCTCCGCCCTCATCGGCATGCTGATGTTCGGTAATTTCCTGCGTGAGTGCGGCGTGACCGAGCGGCTGTCGAAGGCCTCGCAGAACGAGATCATCAACGTCGTCACCATCTTCCTCGGCGTCAGCGTCGGCATTGCCATGACCGGCGAACGCTTCCTGCAGCCCGAGACGCTCAAGATCCTCGCCCTTGGAGTCGTGGCCTTCGGCGTCTCAACGGCGGCCGGCGTGATCATGGCCAAGATCATGAACGTGGTGAGCCGCAAGAATCCGATCAACCCTTTGATCGGATCGGCGGGCGTCTCGGCGGTGCCGATGGCGGCGCGGGTGAGCCAGGTCGAGGGCCAACGGGTGGATCCCGAAAACTTTCTCCTCATGCACGCCATGGGTCCCAACGTGGCGGGTGTCATCGGCACCGCCGTGGTTGCCGGGTTCTTGATCGCCCGCCTCGGCTGAACGGCAGGCGCGCTGCGTCGATGCCGGCGGACGCTCCCGAGATCAAGACCGTCCATGTCGTCATCACCGGCCGGGTACAGGAGGTGTGGTATCGCGGTTGGATGGTGGCGCGGGCAAGCGAGCTCGCTCTTTCAGGCTGGGTGCGCAACCGACGCGACGGCAACGTCGAGGCGCTGATTACCGGCGAGGCGCGCGCGGTCGATGCCTTGGTGGCGGCCTGCCACGAAGGGCCGCCTGCGGCCGAGGTCAGCCGTGTCGAGTTGCGTGCAGCGGCGGATCGGGCCGGCGATCTGGCACCCGGCTTTCATCAGGCGCCAAGCGCATAGGCCCGAAGCTCCTCGCGAAGCTCGCTTTCAGCGCTGCGTCCACCTCCGCCATGGTGATGGGGAGGCCGAGCGCGACAAGCGAGGTCACGCCGTGGTGGTTCTGGCCGCAGGGCACGATGCCGCGATAGTGATCGAGGTTCGGCTCCACGTTGAGCGAGATCCCGTGGTAGGTGACCCAGCGCCGGATGCGGACCCCGATGGCGGCGATCTTCTCCTCGGCGCCCCCCTTGCGTACGACCCAGATGCCGACCCGGCCCTCGCGCCGCTCGCCCTGGACGTTGAACGCGGCGAGCGTATCGATGAGCCAGTCCTCAAGCGCGCGGACATAGGCGCGAACGTCGCACGCGCGCCCTTTGAGATCGAGCAGGACGTAGGCCACGCGCTGGCCCGGCCCGTGATAGGTGTACTGTCCGCCGCGCCCGGTCGGGTAGACCGGAAAGCGCGAGGGATCACGGAGATCGCCGGATTGGGCGCTGGTGCCGGCGGTATAAAGGGGCGGGTGCTCGAGGAGCCAGACGAGCTCGGCGGCTGACCCGGCGCGAATCGCCGCGACCCGCTTTTCCATGGCGCTCACGGCTTCTTCGTAATCGGTCAGACCGATGCTGATGTTCCAATCAATTGCCGGCATGGCTGGCATCTTATCACACGCTATACTACCCTTAGCGGTGGAAAGGGGTGCCGCCCGAGCGCCATTAACCTTTCTCTAACCGTAACCTGACATGGTGACCGCGAGGGGAGAGCCACAGTGCCCGTCAACGACGTCAAAATCGAGATCTCGCTGGTCCTCGGCAAGGCCATCATGCCGATCAACCAGCTGCTCAAGATGGGCCGCGGCGCCGTGATCGAACTCGATGCGACGGTCCACGACCATGCGCTCCTTTTCGCCAACAGCAGATTGATCGCGCGCGGCGAAATCATGGTGGTGGACGACCACGTCGCCATCTCGATCACCGATACCGTGGGATCGTTCGACGACCTCTAAATCCTGATCCGTTGGTTCTTGATAGGGGTGTTGGGATTTGCTATTCCCGGCCCCAGTACCTGATCGCGGAAATTCGTGAGTCGTGGGGCTCACGAATGATCCGCGTGAATCAGGTGCTTGAATTTAAGACCTTGGAGCGGCTTTCCGTGAAAGCCGGTACTAGACTGCGGTCGTGGCGGAATTGGTAGACGCGCAGCGTTGAGGGCGCTGTGGGATAATATCCCGTGGAAGTTCGAGTCTTCTCGACCGCACCAATTCTGGCAAAGCCCGCGGGCGAAAGTCCCCGGGCTTTGTTTTCAGGCAAGAGTCAGGTGAGCGGGCCTCTGTAAGGGACCGAGGTGCGGGATGGAGTGACCCCTAAAAGTGGTCCAGATTTATTAAAGAGTGGAGTGCGCCCCTATGTCCGGACAGGATCACTCGGCGGCCTTGGACCGTATGCCGGGCATGTTGATCCTCGAACTGTACCGGGCTCAGATATCCGAGCGCGGAGTGGAGACGTCGTGAGTTGTAGACCTCATCGATGAATCTGGGAAGGTCTGCGGTAACGTCGTCGAAAGTCTCGTATTCCATGAGATAGGCTGCTTCGACCTTGAGCGTCTTCATGAAACTCTCAGCCATAGCGTTCTCGTAAGGGTTGCCACGCCGGCTCATCGAGCCGATCAGCCCATGTTTGGCGAGCAGCTTGCGATCCGCGATCCGAATGGTGGATACAGCCCCTTGGCGGCTGTCGTGACCGGACAGCGGCCTTGAGCGCTGCCAAGGTGAGCCGCGTATCGATCGAGCGGCTGATGGCATAACCAACGACGCGGCGTGACCACGCATCGAGGATGACGGCGGCATAAACGAAGCCAACGGCGATCGCGACGTAGGTGATGTCTGCGACCCAGAGCTGGTTCGGCCTGTCGGCCGTAACGTCCTTGGCGCGGTTGGAGAAGATCGGACTATCGTGATCGCTGTCGGTTGTGGCGATGAAACGCCTGCGACGCTTGGGCTGTAGGTCGTGCTGGCGCATCAGACGGCGGATCTTCTTACCGTTGACGACGATCCCCTGATGGCGTAGCTCGGCCCCGACACGTCGATAGCCGTAAGCCTCAAACTCTTCGCAGATCGCCGTGATGCGGGCGACGATCTCGGTGTCGGCCTCGGTCGCCGGCGTATCGTAGTAGGTGGAGCGCGGCAGGCCCATCAGACGACATCCTCGCGCGATGGTGAGCCCACGGGGCCGGCAATCACGGACGTAGTCGCGCTTCTCGGCCGTGGTGCGCTCTTGAGTGCCCCTTTTAGAAACTCGATCTCCAGCGCCTGCCGGCCTACCAGGCGCTCAAGGGCAGAGATCTTCGCCTCAAATTCCTGGAGAAGGCCGGCGGCCTCCACGTCTTCGTCAAACGCGCCGGCTTCGAGCTTCGACACCCAGATGCGGATCAGGTTGCGCGAGACGTCGTGGCGCCTGGCCAGCCCGTGAAGGGTCTCGCCTCCGAGATATTCCTGAGCAACCTGTCGCTTGAACTCAATACTGTAGGTTCGGTGCTTGGCCATGGCTTCCATCCTCTGAAAGCCCAGCATTCCCGGTCAATTCCAAACGTGCAACCTGTCCACCCTCAGGGGCGCACTCCAGAGTTTGGCGCATTTTGCCCCTTCGAAAGGAGGACAAAATGAGCCGTAAACGCTACACCCCGGAACAGATTATCAGCATGTTGCGCGAAGCCGAGGTGGCCTTGGCGCAGGGCCAGTCCGTTGGTCAAGCTTGCCGCACGCTCGGCGTATCGGAGCAGAGTTACTATCGCTGGCGCAAGGAATATGGCGGCCTTCGTACTGACCAGGCCAAGCGTCTGAAGGACCTGGAGAAGGAGAATGGCCGTCTCCGGAAGGCGATCTCGGATCTGACGTTGGATAAGCTGATCTTGAAAGAGGCGCTTGAGGGAAATTGCTAAGCCCCGCCCGTCGCCGGCAGTGTGTTGATCATCTCCAGGCCGAACTGGGAATCTCCGAGCGACGTGCCTGTGCTGTTGCAGGCCAACATCGCTCAACCCAGCGCAAGAGACCCCGTGGTCGGGATGATGAAGAAGCACTCACGGCCGCGATCATCCGCTTGGCCAGCCAGTATGGCAGATATGGCTATCGGCGGATCACTGCCTTGCTCAGGACCGAAGGTTGGCATGTGAACGCCAAGCGGGTCCGGCGTATCTGGCGGCGGGAGGGGCTGAAGCTCCCACAGAAGCAACCGAAACGGGGCAGGCTGTGGCTCAACGACGGATCCTGCATCCGTCTGCGGCCGTGCTGGCCCAATCACGTCTGGTCCTATGACTTCGTCATGGATCGAACACACGATGGGAGGAAGTCCCGCATGCTCACCGTGATCGATGAGTTTACCAGGCGGTGCATGGCCGTTGTCGTCGAGCGAAGATTGAACTCGGACAATGTACTCCATTGTCTGACCGAGCTCTTCGTCCAACATGGCCCGCCGGGTCATATCCGTTCCGACAACGGCTCAGAGTTTACCGCTCATGCCGTCCGCGACTGGCTCGGCAGGATCGGCGTCAAGACCCTCTATATCGAGCCCGGGTCACCTTGGGAGAACGGATACAACGAGAGCTTCAACTCAAAGCTCCGGGACGAAATCCTGAACACGGAGATCTTCTATACATTGAAGGAGGCCAAAGTGCTGATCGAACGATGGCGGCATCACTACAATACCATCCGGCCGCATAGCTCGCTCGGATACAGACCGCCGGCCCCAGAAACCATCTTGCCAAACGTTGATGGGCCAACCTACGCTGTTGAGGGGCTACGGGTGGCTCTTCAACTTAACCCGCGCCAAACTCTAACTTAAGCGCTGGACCACTAATCGGGGGCAGGCCAAACGAGGAGCACGAGGAGGATCTCATGCACCTGGGCGGCGTGGGTGCGGCCGATGCTCTCGAAGCGGTCCTGACCACGACTCGCAAGCGCTCCTCGTGGCTCCTGGTCAACCTCGGCACCGCAATCATCGCCTCCATCGTGATCGCCATTTTCGATGCCACCATCGAGAAGATCGTGGCCTTGGCGATCCTCATGCCGATCGTCGCCTCGATGGGCGGCAACGCCGGCACGCAGACGCTGACCGCCACGGTGCGCGCGCTGGCCACCAATGAACTCACCGCCGCCAACGCGGCCCGGCTGATCAACAAGGAGATGATCGTCGGGCTTTTGAACGGCGTCCTCTTCGCCATGCTGATCGGCGTCCTGGCGGCGCTCTGGTTCACCAACCCCGGGCTTGGCGCGGTGATGGCCGCGGCCATGGTGATCAACATGGTCATCGCCGGCCTGTCGGGCATCCTGATCCCCCTCGGCCTGACACGGCTCGGCTTTAATCCGGCGCTCGCCGCCAGTATCTTCGTGACGACGGTGACCGATGTGGTGGGATTTTCCGCCTTTCTCGGTCTGGCCGCGTGGCTGCTCCTGTGACTCCGATGGATCTCGATAAAGCAAAGACCGCAGAGGGGCTCAACGAGCTGTCCGAGGGCACGTTGGTGAGCCTTCTCGGCATCAGCATCGGCGAGGTGGGGCCGGCGCGCGCGTCGGGCGAGCTTGTCATCCGGCCCGAGCATCTCGCGCCCAATACCTATCTGCACGCCGGAACCGTCATCGCCCTCGCCGACACGATCGCCGGCTATGGCTGCCTTGCGAGTCTGCCGGACGGTGCGCGCGGCTTCACGACGATCGAGCTCAAGAGCAACTTCTTGGGCACGGCGCGTGAAGGAGTGATTCGCGCCATCGCCACGCTGCGTCACGGCGGGCGCACGACCCAGGTGTGGGACGCTGAGGTCAGCGATGATGGCGGCAAAGCCATCGCCACCTTCCGCTGCACGCAGCTGATCCTCTGGCCGGAATAGGCGCTGGGCCGTTGTGCGGCCTCGCTGGCCGGGGTCGAATCCGCCGTTTATAGTAACGCTGTCACAATGCTCGCGCGGGGTCGTGCCAGGCCCCGTAGGGCGCAGATTGCGGATGGCGCGCGCGGATGGTCCCCAACCGGTTTCCCTCGCTCAATCACGACCTCGGTGAGACCGCAGACCTGTTGCGCGCGACGGTCGCCGATTTTGCCTCGCGCGAAATCGCGCCGCGCGCCGCGCGCATCGATGAGGGCAATGAGTTCCCCGCCGATTTGTGGCGCAAGATGGGCGATCTCGGTCTCTTGGGCATTACGGTCGAGGAGGACTATGGCGGCGTCGGCATGGGCTATCTCGAGCACGTCGTGGCGATGGAGGAGATCAGCCGCAGCTCGGCGGCGGTCGGCCTGAGCTATGGCGCGCACTCCAACCTCTGCGTCAACCAGATCCGGCGCAACGGCAACGAGGGGCAGAAACGCAGCTACCTGCCCAAGCTGATCTCGGGCGAGCATGTCGGCGCGCTGGCGATGAGCGAGTCGGGCGCCGGCTCCGACGTGGTGGGCATGCGCCTGCGCGCCGAGAAGAAGGGTGACCGCTACGTGCTGAACGGCACCAAGATGTGGATCACCAACGGCCCCGACGCCGATGTCGTGGTGGTCTATGCCAAAACCGATCCCGAGGCCCGGCCGCGCGGCATCACCGCGTTCATCGTCGAGAAGGCCGCCGCGGGATTTTCCACCGCTCAGAAGCTCGATAAGCTCGGCATGCGCGGCTCCAACACTTCGGAGCTCGTGTTCGTGGATTGCGAAATCCCCGAGGAAAACCGGCTGGGCGAGGAGGGCGGCGGGATCGGCGTCCTGATGAGCGGGCTCGATTACGAGCGTCTCGTGCTCGCCGGCGGGCCGCTCGGCATCATGCAGGCGTGCATGGACGTGGTCCTGCCTTACGTCCATGAGCGCGAGCAGTTCGGCCAGCCGATCGGCGAGTTTCAGCTCATGCAGGGCAAGTTGGCTGACATGTACACGGTGATGAACGCGAGCAAGGCCTACGTCTACACCGTTGCCAAGGCGTGCGACCGCGGCGAAACGACGCGCAAGGACGCCGCCGGCGCCATCCTTTATGCGGCGGAAAGGGCGACCTGGATGGCGCTCGAGGCCATCCAGTGCCTCGGTGGCGCCGGCTACATCAACGAGTATCCCACCGGCCGATTGCTGCGCGATGCCAAGCTCTACGAGATCGGCGCCGGCACCTCGGAGATTCGCCGCATGCTGATCGGCCGCGAGCTCTTCCAGGAGACAGCGTGAGCGATTTGCCCCCGCGAAAGCCGACGCGATGATCCTCAGCGAAGAGCAGCGCATGGTGCGGGACATGGCGCGGGACTTTGCCGAGGTCGAGCTCGCGCCCCACGCCGCGCTATGGGATCGCGAGGCTACGTTTCCCAAGGAGGCGGTTGCCCGGCTCGGCGCGCTCGGTCTCATGGGCATGCTGGTGCCCGAAGAGTGGGGCGGGGCAGGCGCCGATTTCGTCAGCTATGCGCTGGCGATCGAGGAGATCGCGGCGGGCGATGGCTCGTGCTCGACGATCATGAGCGTGAACAACTCGCCGGTTTGCGCCGCCATCCTCAGACACGGGACGGACGAGCAAAAAGAGCGCTTTCTCAAGCCGTTGGCCCGAGGCAACCAGCTCGGGGCGTTCTGCCTGACCGAGCCGCAGGCCGGCTCCGATGCGAGCGCGATCCGCACGCGCGCCAAGCTCGATGGCAATAAATATGTGCTGAACGGCACCAAGCAGTTCGTGACCTCGGGCGCCAATGCCGACCTCGCGCTCGTCTTTGCGCTCACCGATCCCGAGGCGGGCAAGGAGGGCATGAGCGCGTTTCTCGTACCGACCGACCATGAGGGCTATCAGGTCGCCAGGCGGGAGAGCAAGATGGGTCAACGCGCTTCGGACACCTGCCAGATCGTGCTCGAGGATGTTGATCTCACGCCGGATCACCTGCTGGGATCACCCGGCGAGGGTTACCGCATCGCGCTCGCCAATCTCGAGGGCGGGCGCATCGGCGTAGCGGCCCAGGCCGTGGGCCTCGCGCGCACCGCTTATCAGGCGGCGGTACACTATGCGAAGGAGCGCGAAGCGTTCGGCGGGCCCATCATCGATCAGCAGGCGATCGCCTTTCGTCTGGCCGACATGGCGACACACATCGCGGCGGCGCGCCAGCTCGTCCTCCACGCCGCGGCGCGGCGCGATGCCGGGCTAGGGTGTCTCAAGGAAGCGGCGATGGCCAAGCTGTTCGCCGCCGAGATGGCCGAGAAGGTGTGTTCCGATGCCATCCAGATCCACGGCGGCTATGGCTACCTGACCGACTTCCCGGTGGAGCGCATTTACCGCGACGTGCGGGTGTGCCAAATCTATGAGGGTACCAACGAGGTACAGCGGCTCATCATCAGCCGCGCCATCAAGAATGACGGGGTGGAGTGAGCCATGCCGGCGCCGATCGATTTCTATTTCGACTTCGCCTCGCCCTACGGCTATGTCGCGAGCCATCACATCGACGAGATCGCCGAGAAACACGGGCGTATGTGCATGTGGCGGCCGATGATGCTGGGCGCCGCGTTCAAGACCGTGGGCACCGGCCCGCTCGTCGACTATCCCATCAAGGGCGATTACATGCTCCACGATCTCAGGCGCACGGCGCGCGCCGAGGGGTTCTCGATCATCTTGCCGCCGGGCTTTCCCCACGCCACCCTGGCGGCGGCGCGCGCCTTCTATTGGTTGGCCGATGACGACGAGGCGTTGGCCAAGACCTTCGCGCGGGCGTTCTACGACGCCTATTTCGGCCAGGGCGAGGATGTCAGCCCGGCCGAAGCGACGGCGGACATCGCCGCCGCGGCGGGCCTCGATCGCAATGCCGTGCTCGCCGCGGTGCAGGATCCCGCCATCAAGGAGCGGCTCAAGCGGGAAACCGATACGGCGCTCGAGCGTGGTGTCTTCGGATCGCCTTTCATCTTCATCGATGGTGAGCCGTTCTGGGGCTCGGACCGGCTCGATCAGGTGGACAAATGGCTCGAGAGCGGCGGCTGGTAGGCCGGCATCGAGCCTTCGTCGCGGCGGGCGAAAGGGTCGCGGCGTGAGCGTCCTTGCGACCACGCTCGATCCCAAGGCCAAGGCGTTTGCGAAGAACGACGCGCGGATGCGCGAACTCGTCGCCGAGCTCCGCGCCAAGGTGGCGGAGGTCGAAAAAGGCGGCGGCAAGGCGGCATGCGCCCGCCATGTCAAGCGCGGCAAGCTTTTGCCCCGCGAGCGCGTGCGCCGGTTGCTCGATCCCGCCTCGCCCTTCCTCGAGCTCTCCCAGCTTGCCGCCTACGGCGTTTATGGCGGCGACATCGCGAGCGCCGGGCTGATCGCGGGCGTCGGGCGCATCGCGGGGCAGGAATGCCTCGTCATCGCCAACGACGCCACCGTCAAGGGCGGCACCTATTTCCCGCTCACGGTCAAGAAGCACCTGCGCGCGCAGGAGGTCGCGTTCGCCAACAACCTGCCGTGCGTCTATCTCGTTGATTCGGGCGGCGCCCACTTGCCGAGCCAGGACGAAGTGTTCCCCGACCGCGAGCATTTCGGCCGCATCTTCTACAACCAGGCCAACATGTCGGCGGCGGCCATCCCGCAGATCGCCGTCGTCATGGGATCATGCACGGCCGGCGGCGCCTACGTGCCGGCGATGGCCGACGAAAGCATCATCGTGCGCAACCAGGGCACGATCTTCCTCGGTGGCCCGCCTCTGGTGAAGGCGGCGACCGGCGAGGTGGTGAGCGCGGAAGAGCTGGGCGGCGCCGATGTCCACTCGCGCGTCTCGGGCGTCACCGACCATTATGCGGCGGATGACGCGCACGCCCTGGAGTTGGCGCGCCGCGCCATCGCGAATCTCAACCGGACCAAGCAATCCTCCGTTGCCCTCCGTGAGCCGGTGGAGCCCCTTTTTCCGGCCGAAGAGCTCTACGGTCTGATCCCCAAGGACGTGCGCCAGCCCTACGATGTGCGCGAGGTTATCGCGCGCCTGGTCGACGGCAGCGCGTTCGACGAGTTCAAGGCACTCTACGGCACCACGCTGGTCACCGGCTTCGGCCACATCTTCGGCTATCCCGTCGGCCTGGTTGCCAACAACGGGATTCTCTTTTCCGAGTCCGCGCTCAAGGGCGCGCACTTCATCGAGCTCTGCTGTCAGCGCGGTATCCCTTTGGTTTTCCTGCAAAATACCACTGGCTTCATGGTCGGCCAAAAATACGAGGCGGGCGGTATCGCCAAGGACGGCGCCAAGATGGTTACCGCCGTCGCCTCGGCGCGGGTACCCAAGTTCACGGTGATCATCGGCGGCTCCTTCGGCGCCGGCAACTACGCCATGTGCGGGCGCGCTTACGATCCCCGCTTCCTGTGGATGTGGCCGAACGCGCAGATCTCCGTCATGGGCGGTGAGCAGGCGGCCAACGTGCTCGCCCAGGTGCGGCGCGATGCCAAGACGGAGCGCGGCGAGAAATGGAGCGCGAGGGCCGAGCGCGGCTTCAAGAAACCGATCCTCGAGCAATATGCCGTTCAGGCCGATCCCTATTACGCGACGGCGCGGCTATGGGACGACGGCCTCATCGATCCGGCGGGGACCCGCATGGTGCTCGGGCTCGGCATATCCGCCGCGCTCAACAAGCCGATCGAGAAGACCACCTTCGGCATCTTTCGGATGTGAGCATGGCCGAGACCAACATTCTTCTCGATATCGACGAGCGCGGCATCGCCACGGTGACCCTCGACCGGCCCGACAAGCACAATGCGTTCGATGACGCCCTCATCGCGGAGCTCGCCGAAGCCCTCGGATCGCTGGCCGAGAACAACAAGGCACGAGTCGTCGTGCTGGCCGCGCATGGCAAGAGCTTCAGCGCCGGCGCCGATGCCGCCTGGATGCGTCGCATGGCGTCCTATTCGAACGAAGAAAACCTCGCTGACGCCCGCGCGCTCGCCGCGATGCTCGACCGCCTTGACCGCATGCCGAAGCCGACCATCGCCCGCGTCCAGGGCCCGGCCTATGGCGGCGGCGTCGGCCTCATTGCCTGCTGCGATATCGCCATCGCCGTCAAAACGGCGGTCTTCGCCATGACCGAGGTGCGCCTTGGTCTTGTTCCTGCAACCGTCTCGCCTTATATTGTTGCGGCGATTGGTGCCCGGGCGGCACGGCGCTACTTTCAGACCGGCGAGCGCTTCGGTGCCGGAGACGCCCATCGCCTCGGGCTCCTCCATGAGGTGGTGGAGGATGAGACGGCGCTCACGGCGGCCTGCCAGCGCATCACCGGCGATCTCCTTGCGGGCGCCCCCGGCGCAATTGGGGCGGCCAAAGACCTCGTTCACGCGGTCGCCGGCCGGCCGGTCGATGATTCATTGATGGCCGAGACCGCGCGCCGCATCGCCGAACGGCGCGCGACGGGCGAGGGCCGGGAAGGGGTCACCGCCTTCCTCGAGAAACGCAAACCCAACTGGTCGTCGTAACGGCCGCGGGGCGCCCGTGTTCGAGAAGCTCCTGATCGCCAATCGCGGGGAGATTGCCTGCCGCGTCATTGCCACCGCGAGGCGCCTCGGCATCCGCACCGTGGCGATCTATTCAGATGTGGATGAAACCGCCCGCCACGTCGAGCTTGCGGACGAAGCGTATCCGGTGGGGGCCGCACCGGCGGCCGAGAGCTACTTACGGACGCGGCGTATCATCGAGGTCGCGCGCGCCTCCGGCGCCCGGGCGATCCATCCCGGCTACGGCTTTCTGGCCGAGAACGCCGCGTTAGCAAGCGCTTGCAAGAAGGCGGATCTCGTCTTCGTCGGTCCGCCGGCCAAAGCGATCCGGGCGATGGGCTCGAAAAGCCGCGCCAACGGGCTGATCGAGAGGACTGGGGTTCCCGTTCTCCCCGGTTACCGGGGCGCGGACCAATCCCTTGCCGTGCTCCGACGTGCCGCCGCATCGGTCGGTTATCCGGTACTCGTGAAGCCAGCCCTCGGCGGCGGCGGCAAGGGCATGGTCCGCGTCGAGCGTTCCGGCGAACTTCGCGCGGCGCTGGCCACGGCGCGGCGCGTTTCGCAAAGTGCATTCGGCGATGATCGACTGGTGATCGAGAAGTTCGTCGACCGGTGCCGCCACATCGAGGTGCAGGTCTTTGCCGATTCCCACGGCAACGCCCTTCACCTGTTCGAGCGCGACTGCTCGACCCAGCGCGTCACCAGAAGATCATCGAGGAGGCGCCCGCTCCCGGCGTCACGCCCGCGCTGCGCCAACGTATGGGGGAGGCTGCGCTCATGGCGGCCCGCGCCGTCGGCTATGTGGGCGCCGGTACCGTTGAGTTCCTCGCCGATATCTCGCGGGGGTTGAGCGCCGAGCGCTTCTATTTCATCGAGATGAACACGCGCCTGCAGGTCGAGCATCCGGTGACCGAGATGATCACCGCGCAGGACTTGGTGGAATGGCAGCTGCGCATCGCGGCGGGCGAGAAATTGCCCCGCCACCAGGGCGATCTCCGCATCAAGGGGCATGCCCTGGAAGCCCGCATCTACGCCGAAGATCCGGAGCGCGACTTCGTGCCGGCGGCCGGCACCCTCCGCCATGTGCGATGGCCCGCGGCAAGTAAGCGGGTCCGTATCGACACCGGCGTCGAGGAAGGCGATGAGATCGGCACGCATTACGACCCGATGATCGCCAAGCTCATTGTCCATGGCCGCAACCGGGCGGACGCGCTCGGTCGGCTCAAGCGTTCGCTCGCGGACATTCGGATCGCCGGCGTCAGCACGAATATCCCGTTCCTCGCGCGGCTTGTGGCTCACCCGGCGTTCGCCCGCGCCCGGCTCTCAACGGATTTCATCGCGCATCATGGCCGCGCGGTGTTGCCAGGCGCGAAACCAGCCTCTGATCGCGTCCTTGCCCTCGCTGTTCTCGACGAGCTTCTGCGCCGCGGTGGCGAGGACGGCGAGGGCGATCCACATTCGCCCTGGAGCGCGGCGCGCGCCTGGCGGTTGAACGCCGATGCCCTCGATGTCCTCCAGTTTCGCGACGCTGGGCGGGATATCGCGGTCACCGCTCGCTTTACAGCGCCGGACGGCTATCTCTTGGAGTTGCCGCACGGGACCCTCCGTGCCTCGGCCGTGTGCGAGGGCGCGGCCGGCCTGATCGCCGAGCTGGACGGCATGCTTGTGACAGCCGCGGTATGGCGCGAGGGCCGGGATATCCGCGTCATGACGGGCGCTGACAGCCATACCCTCACGCTGCGGGACCTCGCGGCCGGCGAAATCGACGAGGCTGCCATCGGCGGCACGCTCGCCGCGCCGATGCCGGGCCGGGTCATCGAGGTGAAGGCGCGGTCCGGGGTCAGGGTCAAGAAGGGGGCGCCGCTCGTCGTCGTCGAGGCGATGAAAATGGAACACACCATCGCCGCGCCGGCCGACGGAACCGTCGAACGCGTCAACTACAAGGCGGGCGATCTCGTCGACGAGGGCGCGCAACTGATCGATTTCCGATCCGAACGCGAGGGCTGAGACAGCCCGCTCATGGGGCCTTCCCTGAGCCCGCTCAATATGCTTGGCTAGAGGCCCCAACGAAGGTTCCCTACCCCAGCATCCGGGACGTTACGTGCCCCTCCATCTTCTCAAGATCTGTGTTGGCGTCGATGCCATCGAAGAGCTTGCCGCCTGGCAGGACCGGCGCCTCAAGGAGCTGCGCCGGCAGAAAAAGACGCCGCGCCTCTACCACGTCACCCGCCAGACGCCGCAGCGCGCCGCCGAGATCGTCGACGGCGGCTCGCTTTACTGGATCATCAAGGGGTTCGTCCGGGTGCGCCAGCGCATCATCGCCATCGAACCCGTCGTGGGCGAGGATGGTATCCAGCGTTGCGGCCTGGCGCTCGGTCCGGCGCTCGTGCGCACCCATCTTCAGCCGCGCCGGCCGCATCAGGGATGGCGCTATCTCGGGGCAGCCGATGCGCCGGCCGATCTCGCAGGTGCGGTCGCGACCGATCTGCCCGATGCGGTGGCGGACGAGTTGCGCGAACTGGGGTTGCTTTAGCCTGAAGCCGGTTCCCCAGCGCCGAGGTCCGCGGCCGGTTGAGCGGGGCCGCATGGGGGCCTATCGTAATTCATGATCTTCGCCGAAGAGCCCGCGCTCGATCCTCGCCGCGAGCCCATCCATGCGCTCTACCGCGCCGACGAGGCCGCGTGCATCGAGGCTCTGGCACGTGAGATCCCCCTCAGCGCCCAGGATCAGGAGGACATCGCCCACCGCGCCTCCAGGCTCGTCGCGGCCGTGCGCGAGGCGGGCCGCACCAGTGGCGGAATCGAGAGATTCCTTCAGGAGTACGGGCTGTCCACCCAGGAAGGCGTGGTGCTGATGTGTCTGGCGGAGGCGCTGTTGCGCATTCCCGATGCGGAGACCGCGAACCGGTTGATCCGCGACAAGCTGGCGGCGGCCGACTGGGAGCGCCACTTCGGACAAAGTGAATCGCTATTCGTCAACGCCTCGACCTGGGGCCTGATGCTGACCGGCCGCATCATCGCGCTCGATCCCGGCACGGTGCGCGACGTCGGCGATTTCCTCGGGCGCCTCGCAGCGCGCAGCGGCGAGCCGGTGATTCGCGAAGCGATGCGCCAAGCCATGCGAATCCTGGCCAGCCAGTTCGTGATGGGGCGCACCATCGAAGAGGCATTGGAGCGGTCCGCGAAGGGCGATGCCCGGGACCTCCGCTATTCCTTCGACATGCTGGGCGAAGCGGCCCGGACCAAGGACGACGCGGAGCGCTATGCGGCGGCGTATCGCGATGCCATCGCCGTGGTGGGCAAGACCGCGGCGGGCGATGAGCTGTTCAGCCGGCCGAGCATGTCGGTGAAGTTGTCCGCTCTCCATGCGCGCTACGAGTTCAGCCAGCGGGCCCGGGTGGTGCGGGAGCTGGTGCCTGTCCTCACGGACCTTGCCGGCAGCGCCCGCACTCACGAGATCGCGCTGGCCATCGATGCCGAGGAGGCGGACCGCCTCGATCTCAGCCTCGATGTGTTCGAAACGGTGTTTGCCGATACCGGCTTGGAAGGATGGAACGGCCTGGGTTTCGTCGTGCAGGCGTACCAGAAACGCGCACCGGCCGTGATCGACTGGCTAGCCGAGCTGGCGCGGACCTCGGGCCGGCGGATTCCCGTTCGCCTCGTCAAGGGCGCGTACTGGGATACCGAGATCAAGCGGGGCCAGGAGCGCGGGCTCGACGGCTATCCCGTCTACACCCGCAAGGCGGCGACCGATGTCTCCTACCTTGCCTGCGCCGCCCGGCTCCTTAACGCGCGCGATGCGCTCTATCCCCAGTTCGCCACCCACAACGCCCACACCCTGGCCGCGGTCATCGTGCTGGCCGGCGAGGCACGGGACATCGAGTTCCAGCGCTTGCACGGCATGGGCGAAGCCCTTTACCAGGCGGTGTTCGGCGATCCCGGGCTCGGGGTGGCGTGCCGCGTCTACGCCCCGGTGGGGAGCCACGAGGATCTGTTGCCCTACCTCGTCCGCCGTCTTTTGGAAAACGGGGCCAACACCTCGTTCGTCAACCGTATCAGTGACCTCGAGGCGCCGGTCGAGAGTTTGATCGCTGATCCGGTAGCGCGCTGGCGCGGCTACACGGTCAAGCCTCATCCCGCCATCCCGTTGCCTGAGCGGCTCTATGGCGACGAGCGCCGCAATTCCCTCGGGCTCGATCTGAGCGACGACGCGGTGCTCGTGCCGCTGGCCCGTGCCATGGCGGACGCCGGCGCCGGGTCGTGGCGCGCCGCGCCGCTGGTGGCCGGGGAAGCACGTACGGGACCGGCCCGGCCGGTCTGCGATCCTGCCGATCATCGCCGCGTGGTCGGTGAGGTCGTCGAGGCGGACGCCGAGGCGGTCGAGGCCGCACTGGATGCCGCGTTCAAGGCTGCGCCCGGCTGGGAGGCGAGGCCTGCCGGGGAGCGTGCGGCAATCCTGGAGCACGCGGCGGACCTTTTGGAGCAACATAAGGCGGCGTTGATGGCGCGGGCGATACGCGAGGCCGGCAAGACACTCCCGGACGCGGTCTCGGAGGTACGCGAGGCCGCCGATTTCTGCCGCTACTACGCCGCCCGGGCGCGCGCGAGCTTCGCTCAGCCGGTGATTCTTCCCGGCCCGACCGGCGAAGCCAACCGGATCGAGTGGCACGGCCGCGGCGTGTTCGCCTGCATCAGCCCGTGGAATTTTCCCCTCGCTATTTTCACCGGTCAGGTGGCGGCGGCGCTGGCGGCCGGCAACGCGGTGATCGCCAAGCCCGCCGAGCAGACGCCGCTGATGGCCGATTGCGTTGTGCGCCTGCTGCACGAGGCGGGTGTGCCGCCTCGGGCCCTGCATCTGCTGCCGGGGCCGGGGGAAACGGTCGGCGCCGCGCTGGTCGATGATCCACGGATTGCCGGCGTGGCGATGACCGGATCGACCGAAACCGCGCGGCTCATCAACCGGGCGTTGGCAGGGCGCGACGGGCCCATCGTGCCGCTGATCGCGGAGACGGGGGGCCAGAACGCGATGATCGTCGATTCCTCCGCGCTACCCGAGCAGGTGGTGGGCGACGCCGTTCAGTCCGCCTTCAACAGTGCGGGTCAGCGCTGTTCGGCGCTGCGCGTGCTGTTCCTGCAGGACGAGGTCGCGGACCGTATTCTTACCATGCTGACCGGAGCCATGGCCGAGCTTAGCCTCGGCGATCCGGCGCTGCTAGCGACCGACATCGGGCCGGTGATCGACGCCGCGGCGCGAACCACCCTGTCCGCCCACGCCGAACGCATGGAGCGGGAGGGCAAGCTTCTCTTCCAGCTGCCCGTGCCCGACGGCCTCGATCATGGCACCTTCTTCGCGCCGCGGGTCTTCGAAATCCCCAGCCTCGATCTCCTGGAACGCGAGGTCTTCGGCCCCATCCTCCACGTCGTGCGTTACAGCGCGGTGGCGGTCGAGTCGGTAATCGAAGCGATCGACCGGACCGGCTATGGCCTGACGCTCGGCATTCACAGCCGCATCGACGAGACCGCCGAGCGGGTGCGCCGTGCGCTGCGTGTCGGCAACACTTACGTCAACCGGAACATGATTGGTGCCGTGGTTGGGGTGCAGCCGTTTGGCGGCGAGGGCCTGTCGGGGACCGGCCCCAAGGCCGGTGGGCCGCACTACCTGGCCCGCTTCGCCACCGAGCGGACGGTGAGCGTCAATACCGCCGCGATGGGTGGAAACCCGGCTTTGCTATCGCTGGATGATACGCGGTCGTGAGAGGCCTCAACCCGCCTGGGCGATGGGTAGGGCGCTCGGCTCTTCCGGGGTTGCCTTGTCCAATTTGGCCCGGGCGATGCGCTCCTCGGCGAGGCGGTCGGTGGTGACGTTGGTCGCGGTGCCGTCGCGGCCGGCGGCGACAAAGATCGAGCTCAGGGCGGCATAGATCTGGCCGATATGGTCGAAGGCGCGGTTGCTGTCGTAGCCGGTGCGCTCGTAGGAAATATTGATCAACCCGCCGGCGTTGATCACATAGTCGGGGGCATAAAGGATGCCGCGCTCGTTGAGCGCCGCCCCGTGGCGATCCTCGGCCAGCTGGTTGTTCGCCGAGCCGGCCACGATCACGGCTTTCAGGCGCGCCAGCGTGTCGTCATTGATGACGGCGCCGAGCGCGCACGGCACGAACACCTCGGCCTCCGCCTCAAAGATGGCGCCGGGCTCGACGGCATCAGCTCGATAAAGCGCCTTGGCCCTGCCGATGGCCTCGGCGTTGACATCGGTCACGACGAGCTTGGCGCCGGCACCCACGAGATGCTTGCACAGCTTGAACCCGACATGGCCGAGCCCTTGTACGGCAACCGTGACCCCGTCGAGCGAATCGCGGCCGAGCCGGTGTTTCACCGCAGCCAGGATGCCTTGGTAGACGCCGAACGCCGTGGCGCCCGAGGGATCGCCGCTGCCGCCCGGCAACCCCGCGGCGTGAGGCGTGGCGCGCTGCACGATCTGGAGGTCCTCGACCGAGGTGCCGACGTCTTCGGCGGCGATATAGCGCCCGCCCAGTACGTCGACGAAGCGGCCGAAGCTCAGGAACAAGGCCTCGGACTTATCGTTTCTCGGATCGCCGATGATGACCGATTTGCCGCCGCCGAGCGCGAGACCGGCCATAGCGGCCTTGTACGTCATACCGCGCGACAGCCGGAGCACGTCCTCGACCGCCTCGGCCTCGGACGCGTAGGGCCACATCCGCACCCCGCCCAACGAGGGGCCGAGGGTCGTGTCATGGATGGCGATGATGGCGTGAAGCCCGGTCTTCGGATCGCGGCATAACACGACCTCTTCGTGATTGGCGAAACTCGGCGATTCAAAGACGGGCATATCGGCACTCGCAGCAGTGGAAAGGGCGGTCCTCGTTGGGGATTACGTATTTTAGGCCACAGCCAAGATTCCGGTCCCTCATCCCTCGATAATGGGCCGTTCGACTTTATGGGCCGTTCGACTTTCAAGGGAAATCAGGGTAGTGGGTTAGTTTGAATTTCTTTTCTTGTAAGGGCTACGCGGGCCGGGCTTCGGTGCAGCGCTATAGCGCCTCTGGGCATCCGGCGCTTCGCCGCGGAGCTTCCCGATCTGGGCATAGTCGACATCGCCTCCGAAAGCACCCTCGACAGCTTCGCTTTCAAGCACGGGCGGCCACTTTTTTCTGAATCGCGATATTATTGGTGTCAGCCCCGACATCACGCGGATCCAAGGTTTTCGGCTTGTTCGCCAACTCCATCTTCAGCGGGGTCGTCTGGCGCCTCAGTTGTTGCCGAAGAATCCTCCCCATCTCCTTCTGCGCTTGCTTCTCCGTTGGTTGGTTTGTCATCTTTATTCTCTTCATCCTCGCTAGCACTCAAACACATGAAAATTGGTTCGCTGTCACTCGATTCCAGTTCGTGTCTTGCAAGCGTGTCCAAGCCATTTACTAGCTTCTGTTCATTTTCCGACAACGCCCTAATGTTCTTAAATAGATTTTCTGCTTCTTGCATATCAATTACAAAAGAATGTGATGGATACGTTTGCGTTAGATGTTTTAGAGCACTATCCTTCAAATTACTTGATCTAACGTTCAATCGACTACCATAGTCTGACGCTATACGCATCGACCTTGCTTTTTCTCCAACTTCCATTGGGTCAATCTGAGTAAATATTAGGAGTGTATAATCCAGTTACCAACTCACTAGCCACCTGGGCAGCAGTCTTAAAGGAAATAATAGCGTCCGTATCATTCATTATGGCGCCAAATACTCCCCCGTGCGCACGGATTGCAGATTTGGTCAGATGCTCAATGGACTCGGTTATCGTCAGACCGGACTGTCGTTCGGAAAGGTTATCTATCTTAACCGGGCGTTGACGAAACGCGCGTCGAGGACGGCAAGGGACCCATTATCCCGGATCAGGGAAGGCTAGCGCTGGGCGTCGGCAAGGCCATCCCCCGGCATTGGTGGAGCGAACGAGTCCCCGGACAATATGTCATCGCCTATGCTGGCGGCGACTTTGACTGCCGATTCCCTAAGAGGCCGTTTCGAAAGGGGTTGAGTGGCCGGTGTCGATGTGATTCCAAGGAGGTTGCTGAGACCGATATGGAGCCGCCATGTGGACGCCGACCACCCGAGAGCAGCATAGCCGCAAGACGCTGCGTTATCAGACTGATTTGACCGATGCGGAGTGGGTTGTGATCGAGCCTCATTTGCCTCCGGCTCATGGCACGGGACGGCCCCGGTCATGGCCGATGCGAGAGATCGTCAACGGCATTTTCTACGTGATGCGGGCTGGCTGCCCTTGGCGCTTGCTGCCAAGCGATTTGCCACCGTGGGGCACGATCTATCGCTGGTTCGCCAAGTTCCGCGACGACGGCCTCCTTGAGAAGATCAATCACTCTCTGGTCATGGCCGATCGCGAGCGGGTCGGACGCGAGGCCAGCCCGAGCGGCGCGATTATCGACAGCCAGAGCGTCAAGACAACCGAGGCTGGTGGCCCCCGCGGCTACGATGCGGGCAAGAAGATCAAGGGGCGCAAGCGCCACGCGCTGGTCGACACCGACGGGCGCGGCCTCGTGCTCGAGGCGCATCTGGCGAGTATCCAGGACCGCGATGGTGGCGGGTCGCTGCTGTGCGCCTCACGCGGCTCGTTTCCGTTCATCGAGAAGGTCTTTGCCGACAGCGGCTACGCCGGCGAGAAGGTCGCCACGGCCACCGTGATCGCCGTCGAGATCGTGCGCAAAAGCCCCGATCAGGTCGGCTTCGCCGTCCAACCGCGCCGCTGGGTCGTGGAGCGCTTCTTTGCCTGGATCAACCGCAACCGGCGACTGGCAAAGGACTTCGAGGCCACCATCGCCTCGGCCCGCGCCTTCCTCTACGCCGCCTCCGTCATGCTCCTCGTCCGCAGATTGGCCCGAGCCGCATGACTTTCGAAACCGACTCTAACAGCCCGTTGAAAAAGGCGTCATTGACCGGGTTTCACGCCACGGCGAAGCATATCGCGGCGAAGGCGGTTTCGCCATCCTCCGAGACGATGAGGACGATCTGAACGACCAGGACGGCTCCAGCGGGCGTAACAAGCACGAACAAGGCGCCAATTCCGCCCGCCACGGCCTCCTTCGGGGTGCCGGCGCCGATGAGTTGGCGCATCAGCAACGATAGGTTGTGGCCGGCGACGTGAAGCAGGTATCGCTTGTGCACGTTCTCGCGGCCCCGAAGCCAGGTCCGGCGCATACCGCCGCGATCGAGGTTGTGGGCAAAGGAGCGCTCGACGATCTCGGCGCGCAGCTTGAAGGCTTCCCTGGCCACCCCCGATAACAGCCGGGTCCGGTTGTTGGTGACCGCCCGGCGAGCCGCATCATCTCCGTGCCAGCGCGCAAAACCCTTCTGCTTGGGCTCGGAGATCCGGCTCTTCCAGGGGCCGTCGTCGAGCGCCTTCAAGACCAACCGTGAGTGGTAGCCCTTATCGGTCACACATTCGGCCGGATCTTCGGCCGTCGGCGCCACATCCACCGCCTCGAGGTTTGCCTCGGCCGCCGCCAGGGTCTTGGGAAGCGTTGTCGTATCGCCCTCGTCGGCCGGGTGCAGCTCCGCCGCCACCACCGCGCCGGTGTCCAGATCCACCGCGTGCTCGGGCTTGTAGGCCAGGTGCGTGGTGCCGTCCTTCATCTTGGCGATCTTGGCCTCGGGGTCGCTCCTGGAAACCCAGTCCTGGTTCGAGAGCTTCTTGCCTTTGCGCTTGCGGTCCAGACGCGCCAGGTCCTCAGCCGTGGGTGTCTCGATACCGCTCTCCTGGGCCAAGCGCTCCAGCATCCCCCGGTAACCCTCGCCCGTGTCCCTCCGCACGATGTTGCGCAGCGCCGCGTTGGCCTCCATGGTCGAGGCATCCACCCCGATGCGCTCGCCCTTCACCAGACCCGCCTCGGCGATCAGCGCCAGGACCCAGTCAAACACCGCCGTGTGGACTTCATGGGGCAGGCGCGCGCGGGTCCGTGACAGCCAGGAATGGTCCGGCACCCGTTCCCGCATCTCCAACAGCAGGAACTCCCGTAGCGACAGGGAATCCGAGCAGCGCCACTCCAGCCCACGCTCAGAGTCGATACCCTCGAAGTAGCCCACCAGGTGCATACGGAAGTAGCGCCCGGGTGGCACCGAAGGCGCCCCCATCCTGGCCGCGTAATAGGGCTGGCAGACCGCCTCGGCGAAGCCGTCGAAGCCGCCCTCGATCAGCACCAACTGCAGGCGGTCGTAAAATACATGACCTGGCGAGCGCGACATCTCCGACCAGCTCACCATCAAGTCCCCCTGACGATCCTTCTGCTGTCCCATCGCCATCAGCGAACCCCCCTTCAGGCCAGGACACCAGAGAATCAGACCATGCCGACTTCGTCCAGGGAAGACTTCGTCAACGGGCTGTTAACAGCCCGTTGATTAAGTCGGCGCCGTCTGATTCTCTGGTTCCCTGATTTGCAGGGGGATTTGCCGATGGCGATGGGACGGCAGAAGGATGGTCAGGGGGACCTGATGGTGAGCTGGTCGGAGATGCCGCGCTCTCCGGGTCATGTGTTTTATGACCGCTTGCAGTCGGTGCTGATCGAGGGCGGCTTCGACGCCTTTGCCGAGGCGAGCTGCCGGCCTTATTACGCGGCCCGGATGGGCGCGCCCTCGGTGCCGCCCGGGCGCTATTTCCGGATGCACCTGGTGGGCTACTTTGAGGGCATCGACAGCGAGCGCGGTCTGGAGTGGCGCTGCTCGGACTCGCTTTCGCTGCGGGCGTTCCTGCGACTGGGGAGCCGTGATCGGGTACCGGACCATTCCTGGCTGTCACGGAGCCGCACGCGCCTGCCCCATGAAGTCCACGCGGCGGTCTTCGACTGGGTTCTGGTGCTGATCGCCGAGGCGGGGCTGATCAAGGGCGAGCGCATCGGCGTCGATGCCTCGACCATGGAGGCCAACGCGGCGCTGCGGAACATCGTGCGGCGCGACAACGGCGAAGGCTACCGGGAGATGCTGGAGCGCCTGGCCCGGGAAAGCGGGGTCGAGACACCCACGGCCGAGGACCTGGCGCCTCTGGACCGGAAGCGCAAGGGCAAGAAGCTTTCCAACACGGATTGGGTTTCGAAGAGCGACCCCGAGGCCAAGATCACCAAGATGAAGGACGGCACGACGCATCTGGCCTACAAGCCCGAGCACGCGGTGGATCTGGACACCGGCGCGGTGGTGGCGGCCGAGCTGCACCCGGCCGATGAGGGCGACACCACGACGCTTTCCAAGACCCTGGCGAAGGCCGAGGCAAACCTCGAGGCGGTGGATGCGGCACCGACATCGGAGGACCCGGCCGAATGCGTCGCCGGGTTGTGTCTCGAAAGTGGTGGAAATTGGTTTTGGCGCCTCTCCGAGCGGGTTGAGTTTTGCGGCGGTCAGGCCGCGCGGTCAAGGGTTTCGTCGGCGATTAGCTGATCGAGGGTTTCCCATCCATCGACTTTGCGCATCTGGATTTGGCCGGAAGCGAGGAGCGCCCAGAGGAGCATCGGCACTGTTTCGGGACACGGCAGCACGGTCTGTGTTTTGATCCGGCGCTTGAACTCCTCGTTGAGACGCTCAATGGCGTTGGTCGTTCGGGCTGATTTCCATTGGCTCTTGGACAGGCGCGTGAAGGTAAAGAGCTTGTCGCCCGCTTCTGCGAGGCTGTCCGCGACGGCCCTGCATTTCAGCCGCCACTTGCGGACAAACGCCTTGCGGCGGGTTTCCACCTCGGAGGCAGTGTCGGCATAGATCATATCGCGGTAATCTTCGCTCAGCTCGTCATGCATGTGTTTGGGAGCATGACCCAGAAGGTTGCGGTGCTTGTGCACGGTGCAGCGTTGAACGGGAAGGTCATCGCCCCAAAGCGCCGACAGAGCCGCCTCCAGTCCCGGCGCGCCATCGACGATGACAAACCCGGGCCGTTTCAGTCCACGCGCATCAAGGTCGTCGAGGAACTGGCGCCACGCCGCCTGGCTTTCTCCGCCCATATTCCCGATCGAAAGCAAGACCTTCTGGCCATCCCGGCGCACCCCTATAGCCGCGAGAACCGAGATGTTGGTGGCCTTGCGGTCCAGTCGGGTCTTGATCACAGTGCCGTCAAGGATCAGCCGAACGATATCCTCATCCGCGAGGCCACGGCTGCACCAGGCGTCCCAATCGACCTTCACCTTGCGCCACGCCCGGCTCACAACGTCCTTGCTCACAGCACCCCGGAAGAGCCCGAACAGCGCGCGTTTCACCCGCCGCGTGTTGGTTCCGGACAGATACACCGAAGCGATCAGCGCCTCGGCCTTTCTGGTCAGCCGCTGGTAGCGCGGCAGCGCCCGCGAACGCCATTCCGACGCCCGACCGTCTTCCTCAACGATCCGCGCACGCGGCACGCTCACCCTCTCGGTCCCGAATGTCCCCGTCAGTTGCCGCTCCCGGTGCCCGTTCCGATACCCTTGCCGAAGCGCATCCTCTCGACCGTATCGGCAGCGCCCGAGAAACTGCGCAAGTTCCTCCTCAAAAACGGCCTCGATCGTGGATCTGATGTTCTCCCGCAGCCGGTCCTCGAGCGGATCATAGCCGGCGTCATTGGCCAGTAGCGAAAGCGCGGAAGTCTCGGTAGTGTTCTTCATGGCGTGATCTCCTTGGCGGTGCTAGCCGCCGGTTGGGTGGTTGTCTTGTCACCCGGAGATTACGCCATCCTCAAATTTCCACCACTTTCGAGACACAGCCCGTCGCCGACAAAGGTTATCACTCACGGGCAGTCTTGAGGGCTCTGAACGACAGTCCCTGGAAGACCCGGATCGCGGCGCCCAAGCAGACCGGCTTTTCGCGCTGGCACGGTGATGAGGCGGCGCGGCGCGCGGTCACCAATAACCGTGCGCGGCTCAAGTCCGGGGTCGCCCGCGAGGCCTTCAAGCTGCGCGCCGAGATCGTCGAGCGCTGCTTTGCCCACAACCTCGATCGTGGCGGCATGCGACGAACCTGGCTGCGCGGGCGAGAGAATGTGCACAAGCGATACCTGCTCCACGTCGCCGGCCACAATCTATCGTTACTGATGCGCCAGCTCATCGGCGCCGGCACCCCGCGGGAGGCCGTGGCGGGCGGATATGGCGGTATTTTCGTTCTGCTCACGCCCACCGGGGCCATGCTGGTGGCACGGGGGGGGCTCGCAAAGCGGCCAGACGGCTTTCGCCGCCGCATTCCTCATCTGGGAGTGAGAGCCGGAAAAAGCCACTTAATCAACGGGCTGTTAACAGCCCGTTGATTAAGTCGGCGCCGTCTGATTCTCTGGTTCCCTGATTTGCAGGGGGATTTGCCGATGGCGATGGGACGGCAGAAGGATGGTCAGGGGGACCTGATGGTGAGCTGGTCGGAGATGCCGCGCTCTCCGGGTCATGTGTTTTATGACCGCTTGCAGTCGGTGCTGATCGAGGGCGGCTTCGACGCCTTTGCCGAGGCGAGCTGCCGGCCTTATTACGCGGCCCGGATGGGCGCGCCCTCGGTGCCGCCCGGGCGCTATTTCCGGATGCACCTGGTGGGCTACTTTGAGGGCATCGACAGCGAGCGCGGTCTGGAGTGGCGCTGCTCGGACTCGCTTTCGCTGCGGGCGTTCCTGCGACTGGGGAGCCGTGATCGGGTACCGGACCATTCCTGGCTGTCACGGAGCCGCACGCGCCTGCCCCATGAAGTCCACGCGGCGGTCTTCGACTGGGTTCTGGTGCTGATCGCCGAGGCGGGGCTGATCAAGGGCGAGCGCATCGGCGTCGATGCCTCGACCATGGAGGCCAACGCGGCGCTGCGGAACATCGTGCGGCGCGACAACGGCGAAGGCTACCGGGAGATGCTGGAGCGCCTGGCCCGGGAAAGCGGCGTCGAGACACCCACGGCCGAGGACCTGGCGCCTCTGGACCGGAAGCGCAAGGGCAAGAAGCTTTCCAACACGGATTGGGTTTCGAAGAGCGACCCCGAGGCCAAGATCACCAAGATGAAGGACGGCACGACGCATCTGGCCTACAAGCCCGAGCACGCGGTGGATCTGGACACCGGCGCGGTGGTGGCGGCCGAGCTGCACCCGGCCGATGAGGGCGACACCACGACGCTTTCCAAGACCCTGGCGAAGGCCGAGGCAAACCTCGAGGCGGTGGATGCGGCACCGACATCGGAGGACCCGGCCGAATGCGTCGCCGACAAAGGTTATCACTCACGGGCGGTCTTGAGGGCTCTGAACGACAGTCCCTGGAAGACCCGGATCGCGGCGCCCAAGCAGACCGGCTTTTCGCGCTGGCACGGTGATGAGGCGGCGCGGCGCGCGGTCACCAATAACCGTGCGCGGCTCAAGTCCGGGGTCGCCCGCGAGGCCTTCAAGCTGCGCGCCGAGATCGTCGAGCGCTGCTTTGCCCACAACCTCGATCGTGGCGGCATGCGACGAACCTGGCTGCGCGGGCGAGAGAATGTGCACAAGCGATACCTGCTCCACGTCGCCGGCCACAATCTATCGTTACTGATGCGCCAGCTCATCGGCGCCGGCACCCCGCGGGAGGCCGTGGCGGGCGGATATGGCGGTATTTTCGTTCTGCTCACGCCCACCGGGGCCATGCTGGTGGCACGGGGGGGCTCGCAAAGCGGCCAGACGGCTTTCGCCGCCGCATTCCTCATCTGGGAGTGAGAGCCGGAAAAAGCCACTTAATCAACGGGCTGTTAATGGTTGGAATGTCGATCGACCCAAGCTCTCCATACGGCGCAAAAGCAATACAATTTGCACCCACTGCAATAAGCGTTCCGGCACTCTTGCACATTCCTGGAACCAATATGGTGAAATGTTTATATTTACTTTGCATATACCTCGCAATTTTGTATGCAGCGTTCGGGTCCCCACCAGAAGTAACCAGAATTAGTATAACGGTATAACGTTCGATTTATCTTTTAATCTATTGACCATTTGAATAAAATCGAGGTCAGTTCGCCTTTTTATTTTCCCATTATAAATAAATACATCGCTATCACTTTCTTCACTGATAGCCTTGGCAGCGCTTATGGAAAGATTGCTGTCCATTAGTCTTTCCCCCACCGCGCTTGTGCAGCTGCCGTGGCAATTTCGCGCCTCCGCTCTGGCGACAGGCGATCCGCGCGCGCACTACCCCCCTTCAGCCCGCCAGCCCGCGCAAACTCGTTGACCGGATTTGTTGCCAGGTTCTGCTTGGGTTCGCCGACCGGCGCATCAACTATGTGCTTGGCGAGCTGGCTGGTCTCGCGCAGCCTCTTGAGCCGAGTCATGTCCAGGCTATGGCATACCTTGGCGCGAACGGCTAGCGTCGCGGCTCAGCGACCGGGCCGGGCTCAGAGCCGCGACCAACTCAAACCAACCCACTACCCACTACTGACCGTTCAAATTTCTAGGGGTTGTGTCTCGAAAGTGGTGGAAATTGGTTTTGGCGCCTCTCCGAGCGGGTTGAGTTTTGCGGCGGTCAGGCCGCGCGGTCAAGGGTTTCGTCGGCGATTAGCTGATCGAGGGTTTCCCATCCATCGACTTTGCGCATCTGGATTTGGCCGGAAGCGAGGAGCGCCCAGAGGAGCATCGGCACTGTTTCGGGACACGGCAGCACGGTCTGTGTTTTGATCCGGCGCTTGAACTCCTCGTTGAGACGCTCAATGGCGTTGGTCGTTCGGGCTGATTTCCATTGGCTCTTGGACAGGCGCGTGAAGGTAAAGAGCTTGTCGCCCGCTTCTGCGAGGCTGTCCGCGACGGCCCTGCATTTCAGCCGCCACTTGCGGACAAACGCCTTGCGGCGGGTTTCCACCTCGGAGGCAGTGTCGGCATAGATCATATCGCGGTAATCTTCGCTCAGCTCGTCATGCATGTGTTTGGGAGCATGACCCAGAAGGTTGCGGTGCTTGTGCACGGTGCAGCGTTGAACGGGAAGGTCATCGCCCCAAAGCGCCGACAGAGCCGCCTCCAGTCCCGGCGCGCCATCGACGATGACAAACCCGGGCCGTTTCAGTCCACGCGCATCAAGGTCGTCGAGGAACTGGCGCCACGCCGCCTGGCTTTCTCCGCCCATATTCCCGATCGAAAGCAAGACCTTCTGGCCATCCCGGCGCACCCCTATAGCCGCGAGAACCGAGATGTTGGTGGCCTTGCGGTCCAGTCGGGTCTTGATCACAGTGCCGTCAAGGATCAGCCGAACGATATCCTCATCCGCGAGGCCACGGCTGCACCAGGCGTCCCAATCGACCTTCACCTTGCGCCACGCCCGGCTCACAACGTCCTTGCTCACAGCACCCCGGAAGAGCCCGAACAGCGCGCGTTTCACCCGCCGCGTGTTGGTTCCGGACAGATACACCGAAGCGATCAGCGCCTCGGCCTTTCTGGTCAGCCGCTGGTAGCGCGGCAGCGCCCGCGAACGCCATTCCGACGCCCGACCGTCTTCCTCAACGATCCGCGCACGCGGCACGCTCACCCTCTCGGTCCCGAATGTCCCCGTCAGTTGCCGCTCCCGGTGCCCGTTCCGATACCCTTGCCGAAGCGCATCCTCTCGACCGTATCGGCAGCGCCCGAGAAACTGCGCAAGTTCCTCCTCAAAAACGGCCTCGATCGTGGATCTGATGTTCTCCCGCAGCCGGTCCTCGAGCGGATCATAGCCGGCGTCATTGGCCAGTAGCGAAAGCGCGGAAGTCTCGGTAGTGTTCTTCATGGCGTGATCTCCTTGGCGGTGCTAGCCGCCGGTTGGGTGGTTGTCTTGTCACCCGGAGATTACGCCATCCTCAAATTTCCACCACTTTCGAGACACAGCCTTTCTAGGGAAATCAGTGCAGAATGGCGGTGAGTAGCGGAGTGGTTCCTGGCACTCGTGAAACAGGTAGCCGCGCGCTCCAACTCCGAGGCTCCTCACCGATTGGGTTCAGCTCTCGTCCTCGCTGGGATCGCCAGGGTCCTCGTGTCCGTCATCAAAACAAATGGGACTGTTGAGCGTGTTTCATAGGGAGGATCTGGCTCATCTTTGTTTGATGTTAAGCCGCTTGGCTTTGATGGTTCAAGCGGCGGTTTTGGGTGGTCAGTTTTTTGATCTTTTTTCTCTTTTCGATGATGGCGGTGTGGCGTCCAAAGTAGGCGTCGGCTGGAGTTACGTTGCCGATGCTCTCGTGGTAGCGTTGGTTGTTGTAGTGATCGACGAAGGCGCTGATCTGGTTTTCGAGATCGCCGGGTAGATAATAATTTTCGGGACTTATAAGCAAAGGTTGACAGACCAACCTTGAATCTCTATGTTAGTGGGGTAGCAAGGAGATCGGTTATGGCACACGCAGCACCTGGAAAATCTGACCGCGAGGGCATTACCATAGTGCAGCTCGCCGACATGTTTCCGACCGAGGAAAGTGCGCGCGAGTGGTTTGAATCGCGTGTATGGCCTAACGGTCGGCATTGTCCACGATGCGGAAGCGCGGATACGGGTGAAGCATCGCACGCAAAAATGCCATATTGGTGCCCCGATTGCCGGTCCTATTTTTCGGTCAAGGTTGGCACGGTCCTCGAAAGCTCCAAAATACCTTTGCGCAAGTGGGTCTTCGCCATCTACTTGCACCTGACCAGCCTCAAGGGTGTTTCCAGCATGAAGCTGCACCGGGACATAGGCGTCTCGCAGCCGTGCGCCTGGTTCATGCTCCAGCGCATCCGCAAGGCGTGGGAAAGCGATGATGACTGGCCCCTTACCGGGCCGATTGAGATTGACGAAACCTACGTGGGCGGCAAAGAGCGCAACAAGCATAAGGGTAAGAAGATCAAGGCCGGGCGCGGCACAGTCGGTAAGACCGCCGTTGTCGGTGCGAAGGATCGCAAGAGCAACAAGGTGCGCGCTAAGGTCGTCAAGAACACTGACGCCAAGACATTGCAGAAGTTCGTCGTCGATAGCGCGGCCAACGGCGCAACGGTATACACGGACGACGCTAAAGCCTACCGAGGCATGCCTTTTGAGCACAAGAGCGTCCGCCACAGTGTCGGCGAGTACGTTGACGGGATGGCCCACACCAATGGGATCGAGAGCTTTTGGTCGATGCTCAAGAGGGCGCACAAAGGCGTCTATCACAAGATGAACGCCAAGCACTTGCAAAGGTATGTGAACGAATTCGCCGGTCGCCACGGTATCCGTGAGCGCGGCACGCTCGACCAGATGCAATCGGTCGTTGCCGGGGTGGTCGGCAAACGATTGATGTATCGGGAATTGACCGGCTAGTGTCGCTAGACACTCTAGTTGGAAGGATGCTCCCTATGTCAGACGTCGGTGGTTTTGAGGTGATGGTTCAAGGACTCCAAACGGCGACTGCCATCGCGAAGGAACTTTTGGGTCTCAATCTCAGTCGAAATGTCAGTGCTAAAATCATTGAAATGAACACTGTAATCCTCACCGCCCAAAGCAGCGCTTTGACGGCCCAAGCGCGTGAGATGGAACTGGCCGATAGAGTACGCAAGCTGGAAGAAGGAGTGGTGCAGCTTAAAGATTGGGATGTTGAAAAGGAGGATTATGAGCTGAAGAGCATTGAAGGAACATCGTTCGCTTACATGATTAAGGAATCGGTGCAGACGTCCGAACCAAAGCATTGGCTGTGTCAACGCTGCTTTGAGAACGCCAAGAAGTCTGTCCTCCAAAGGAAAGAGCCTCCGGCAACAGGAAGAGGTCGGTTTTGGGCTTGCAACACTTGTAGTGCGGACATACTCGTCACGGAGGGCGCCACGCCGGGGCGTATGAAATAAACTGGGTTTATAGGACATGCACCGCGAGCCATACTTGACGGTTGACGAAAGAACGGCCATGATGCCGCTCGTCAATGTTCCCGCTTACTTTCCAGGGCATGTGGGACAGACAACCAGAGAGTTGAAGCCATCGGCGCGAGGGCATTATAGCAGAGAGGACTTTTGAATGTCTACCTCCGATTTTCTTCCATCAGCTTCCGAAACCCCTTTAGCTCAGCAAGAATCAGATCCTCTGAGGATGGATCAAGTATGCCCCGGATGCGGGTCAACTCACTCATTAACTGAAGTTTGTCTGTCAGGACCAAATGATGAGATTTTATATGTTTATCACCCCCCGCACGGATATCTAAGGCTAGGCTCCCTCCTCCCCCACCCGTGGATGGAGGAACCCGGCGAACCCCAAGAGAACTTAGTTCTCCATAATAGTTCCGGTGTTCAGTGAGACCTTTTACTGAAATATCATCCATTTAGAACTCTCCTTCTCGTGGCTTGCTTATTGTCTCAGTCCATCCGCTTTCGGCTTAGCAATAAATACTTCTTGAGACTGCCTAGTCGGGTTTGATGCTGTATTTGATAAACAGGACGTGCGGCTCCTCCTCCACGTCAAGCTTGATGGCCTTGAAGATATGCCCCCTGATGTATGCCGTCTCGACGCCAATGAACTTCTCGACATCACCCTCGCCATCGTAGAGCTGGAGCATGATCTTTCCCTCATCACAGGTTGCCACGCCGTCGATCGTGAGCGCCTGCATCGTCCCGGTATAGGTAGGCTTCCAGTCCTTGATCTTGCACTTACCAATGTGATCGTCGCAAGCGAGCGCCGCTGTGGATGCCAGAAAGAATGCAGTGATAGAAAATAGGGTAATGCGCATTATGATTCTCCCTTGAAGGGCCGGGAGTGTGGGTCAGGGAGAAGCTCGGTGTCAACCTTGTCTTATAAGCCCCTTTATTTTGAGAAGCCGGTTCTCCAGCGAAAGTTCGGCAACCAACTCCTTCAAGTCGCGCATCTCCTGGCGCAGGCCTTTAACCTCGCCCGAGGTCGCTTGGCGCCCGGTGTCGCCGGCGAGCCGCTTCTTGCCCGCTTCCAAAACTCTTTCGACCAGCTGTAATACAGACCCTCGGCGATGCCCTCGCGGCGGCACAAGGCGGCGATGCTCTCCTCGCCGCGCAGGCCCGACACCACGATCCGGATCTTCTCCTCAGCCGTATACCCTCTCTGCCAACCTCACTGAGACACCGGTCCCCCTTGGAATTACTGTAGGGCGGTGGAGGTGAATACCAATGACCGCAGAGAGAGAATCGATGACATTGCAAGAGATGGACGCTCTGGCCCTGGGGGTCGAGGAGCGTCGCGACGAGGCCCCCGGGGCCAGAGCCAGCCACGCGCGGCCAACGCCGGACCCGGAGGTCGTGGCCAAGCCGAAGAGGCGCAAGTTCACCGCGCAGTATCGACTGCGGATGCTGGAGGAGGCAGAGAGCTGCACGCAGCCCGGCGAGGTGGGCCGGCTGCTTCGCCGCGAGGGGCTGTACAGCTCCCATCTGACGGAATGGCGCAGGGCGCGGCGTGAAGGGTCGCTTCAAGGCCTGACCCCGAGCAAACGCGGTCGGAAGCCCGCCGAGCGCAACCCCCTCAGCGCGAAGGTGCACGAGCTCGAGGCGAAAGTGGCTCGGCTGGAGAAGGAGCTGCACACCGCCCATACGATCCTGGACGTCCAGGGAAAAGTTGCCGGGCTGCTGGGATTCAGCCTCGAACACGGGAAGGACTGCTGATGGCCGTCCAGCCGCTCGCATCGCAGGTCGGCGTGGCGCCGGCGTGCCGAGCGCTGGGGGTGCCACGGGCTTCCTTCTACCGTCGTCAGAGGCCCGCTCCCGGGCATCAGCAGCCCCGTCCTACGCCCGCCCGGGCCCTGTGTGCGTCCGAACGCGCGCACGTCCTCGACGTGCTCGCCAGCCCGCGCTTCGTCGACCGGTCACCGGCCGAGGTCGTCGCGACGCTGCTCGATGAAGGCCAGTATCTGTGCGCCGAGCGCACGATATACCGGATCCTGGCCGCGAACCAGCCGGTGCGAGAGCGGCGCAATCAGCGCAGTCATCCCTGCTACACCAAGCCCGAGCTGGTGGCCACGGGCCCCAACCAGACCTGGTCCTGGGATATCACCCGGCTCCGGGGGCCCAAACGCTGGACGTCCTTCTACCTCTATGTCTTGCTCGACATCTTCAGCCGCTGCGTCGTGGGCTGGATGGTTGCCGATCGGGAGAACGCCGCGCTCGCCGCGACGCTGATCGAGGAAACCTGTCTCAAGCAAGGCATCGAGCCCCAGGTGCTCACCCTGCATTCGGACCGCGGCGCGCCGATGACCAGCAAGTGTACCGCCCAACTCCTCGCCGACCTCGGGGTCACCCGCTCTCTGAGCCGCCCCCAGGTCAGCGATGACAACCCGTTCTCCGAAGCGCAGTTCAAGACCCTGAAGTATCACCCCGGCTTCCCTGGGCGCTTCGAAGACATTACCGCCGCCATCGCCTTCTGCCGGTCGTTCTTCCCCTGGTACAACACCGAGCACCGCCATGCCGGGATCGCGATGCTCACCCCCGATGATGTCCATCATCACCGGGCACCGGATGTGCTGGCTCAGCGCGGACGTACCCTGCAAGCCGCCTGGGCCCTTCACCCCGAACGCTTCGTCCACGGCACCCCGAAACCCGCCCCGCTTCCCGAAGCCGTCTGGATCAACCCACCCGCCACTTCCACAACAGGAGAAACGAGTCAGTAAATAGAAACCGTCGGTGTCTCAAAGTCGTTGACAGGTTCCGTATACTGCTTGCCTGTCTTGCGGCGAATATCCCGAACCGTTCCCTCCGCCGGGTCGTTCTTGCTCATTGATTTCTGTCTCATCTTCGTTCCCTTCGGTCACTACGATGAGCCAGAAATCCTCCGGTATGCAATTACCTCAATTTGTCCCAAAGGCGCTGACGTCAGACAGATATCGCCCACATTGCCGTGCGGCTAGAAAGTGGTCGCAATAGTGAGTATTGTGAGTATTAACAAGGGGCTCTTGGCTTTGTGGCGCAATCTATGTAATCCCCGTCCTCGTTAGTGATCTAAGAAAAAAATCCCACGATTACAACGGTCTGTCACGAACTCGTGCATGGTGATCGAATCTTGCTTTCAGCCATGCAAGAGCGAAGCCATCTTGCGCCCGTATGGCGAGAAAGCTCTATTTCACCCCTTCAGCGTTAACGTCGGGTTAAGCCGCAAGCTCGCCGCGGATGGCGGCGAGGTAGAGCTTCTCGAAGTCGGCTTCGGTGAGAGTTCGGGGGTTGGTGGCCGTGGAGGGATCGGCGAGCGCGAGCGGCGCGAAACGGGCCGCGTCTGCCTCGCTCACGCCGAGATCGGCCAAGGCATGGGGGATGCCGATTTCGCGGCGAAGATCGAGGACCCAGGTCTCGACGCCCGCGGCTGTCTGGTCGGGCAGATCGAGATAGCGGGCCAGCGCAGCGAGCTTGTCGCCGATCTCGACGCGGTTGTACGCCAGCACGTAGGGCATGACGACGGCGTTGGTGAGGCCGTGGTGGGTATCGAGCAAGGCCGAGCAGGGGTGGCTCAGCGAGTGCATTGCGCCGAGCCCCTTCTGGAACGCGCTCGCGCCCATGCTGGCGGCGGCCAGCATATGGGCCCGCGCAACGAGATTGCCGCCGTCCTCGACCGCCGCCGGCAGCCACTCCTTGATCAGGCGCATGCCTTCGAGCGCGATGCCGGCCGCCATCGGGTGAAAGGCGGGGCTGCAATAGGCCTCGAGGTTGTGCGAGAGCGCGTCCATGCCGGTGGCGGCGGTGATCGCCGGCGGCAGGCCCATAGTGAGCGCGGCATCCGCGATCACCATGCCGGGCAGCATCCTGGGGTGGAAGATGATCTTCTTGGTGTGGCTGGCGGGATCGGTGATGACCGCGGCGCGGCCCACCTCGGAGCCGGTACCCGCGGTGGTCGGCACGGCGACGATTGGCGCGATGGCTTCTGAATCGGCGCGCGTGTACCAGTCCTCGCGGTCCTCGAAGTCCCAGATCGACCGGGTCTGGCCCACCATGAAGGCGACGGCCTTGCCGCAATCGAGCGCGCTGCCGCCGCCGAAGGCGATCACGCCATCATGGCCGCCCGACCGGTAGGCCGCGACGCCCGCGGCGACATTCTCCTCGACCGGGTTGCCGCGAACCTCGGCGAACAGGGCGGTCGGCAGGCCCGCTTCGTCATTGGCGGCCAGAGCGTTTGCGATCATCGGCAGGCCCGCCAATCCCGGGTCGGTGACCAGCAAGGGGCGCTCGATGGCGAGCGTTCGGCAAGCGGCGGGCAACGCGGCGATGCGCCCTTCGCCAAACCAGATCGTCGTGGGATAGCTCCAGGTGCCGAGCGGCGAGGCGGATGGCGCGGCCATGGCGCCCGCGGCCCTAGAACGCGGTGCGAAGGTGAAACGACTTGGGTCGAGTCAGATGCGCGTAACCCATCACCGAGAGCGTGCAGCCGCGTCCGGAATTCTTGACGCCCGTCCAGGCCAAAGCCGGGTCGAGATAATCGCATCGGTTCATGAACCAGGTGCCGGTCTCGACCTCATCGCCCAATCTGATCGCGGCGTCCTCGTCGGTCGTCCAGATCGACGCGGTGAGCCCAAACTCGCTGTCGTTCATCAGGCGTACGGCTTCGGTGTCGCTCGCGACCCTGGCGATGCCGATTACCGGCCCGAAGGTCTCCTCGGTCATCAGCCGCATCGAATGATCGACATCAACCACCACTTGCGGCGCGACATAGGGGCTCTCCTCACGGCCGGCGGCAAACCGGGCAGGGTCGACGAGCGCTCGCGCACCGGCAGCGACGGCCTCGGCGACCTGGCCGCGCACGAACTCGGCCGCTGCCGCGCGGACCACCGGGCCGAGGTTGGTCTCCGGATCGAGCGGATCGCCGAGCCGGTAGCCTTTCACCAGCTCGACAAAGCCCTCGACGAAGGTGTCGTAAATATCGGCATGCGCATAGATGCGCTCGATCGCGCAACACGACTGCCCGGCATTGAACAGGCTGCCATCGACGAGGTTCTCGATGGTGGGCTCCAGATCGGCGTCCGCGCGGACGTAGGCCGGGTCCTTGCCACCGAGCTCGAGCCCGAGGCCAGCAAAGCCTTCACCGGCCGCCCGCTGGATCGCGTGGCCGCCCACCACCGAACCGGTGAACGCCACGAAATCGACGTCCGGGTGATGCACCGCCTTCTCGGTCTCGGCATGCGCCATGTGAAGAACCTGAAAGACGCCGGGCGGCAGGCCGGACTCGGCGAAGGCCGTGGCGAAGCGCTCGGCGCAGAGCGGAGTCTGGGCCGAATGTTTCAACACCACCGCGTTACCCGCCATGATCGCCGGGACGAGCGAATTGACGGCTATCAGGTAGGGATAATTCCACGCGGCGATGGTCAGCACGACGCCGAGGGGCTCGCGGCGGATGAAGCGGCTGAAGCCGGCTTTCGCGCCGACCTCGAGGGGAGCGAGCGCCGTCTCGGCGATAGCGACCATGTGGCGCGCGCGTTCCTCGAAGCCTCGCACCTCGCCGGGTGTCTGGGAGATCGGCCGCCCCATCTGCCAGGTGAGCTCGGCGGCGATCTCGTCTGTTTCGGCGACGAAGGCATCGACAAAGCGCGTGCAAAAGGCGGCTCGCTCGGCGATCGGCACGTGCCGCCATTCGGAGTGCGCCGCTCGGGCCCGAGCCAAGGTCCGGTCGACCTCGTCCGCGCTCGCCAACGGCCGTTCGGCGTAAATGCGGCCGTCGACCGGCGAGATGACTTGCAGATGAGACATGAGGAGTCCGCGATGTGCTGGAGGGGGGCCTTCAGGTGTCCCGCAACCCAATAGCGTGGGGCGCGAGGTGAGCCACCGTCCTAGAAGCGGTAGCCCACCACCATGCCGGTGAACGCCTGGTAGGATTGTTCGATCAGGGGGCTATCGTTGGCATCGCCGACGAACAGGGTGACGCGCGTGTCCAGCGACAAATAAACCTGTTGGGTGAAGTTGTAGATCAGGTGCATGTAGCCATCGACGTCGCGGAACCCGCTCTCCGGCGTAAAAAAGGGCCGCAGCACCGTGGTGCGATTGGCCGGAACACCGAAATAAGCTTCGGCATAGGTACCGTCCATCCAGGTGGCCCCGCCGCCGAAAATGAGGCTGGCGCGTTCGCTGAACCGGCCGCCCATGGCGCCGCCGCCGCTCACTAAGGTGCCCTCGTGGCCGTCCGTGACGCCGCGGTGAACATCGGCGAAGAACCGCCATGCTCCGCTGTAGGTGAGCAGAAAAAGGCCGGCCTCGATGCTGGGATCGATCTCCTCCAACCCGTTGAGGAGGATGTTGTCGTCCGGCTCGCGGCCGCGGTCGTAGGTTAGGCGCCCGCCGATCCGGAGGTTCCCTTTGCAGATGAAGTGCGTGCCGACACCGCGCTGGGTGCAGATGAAATAGGCGCGGCGCCATTCGATGTCGACGAGCGGCAATATCGTGCCCTCATAATCGTCACTGCCAAGATAATCAGGCACGTAGCCGGCCCCGATGCCGAGATTGACTGCCCACGCGTCTGCCGGCGGCGGGCTCACCGCATTGGCACCGGCGAGCCACGCCTCAAGCCCCCAGCCGTAGCCGCTGGCCTTCGCCGGACCGGTAGCGAGAAGGAGACACCCGCATGCGAGAACAAGCGCGAGAAAGGCGCTGCGGCCGCCTGGCCGGCGCAGCCACGATCCCACAGCCGCTCGATCCTCCATCCGTGCCCCCTTTGTCGTCCTTCGTCCCGCGCCCGGACGGTAACTTAATGGCTCCCCTCGGCGCAAGCCGTCGTCACGCGGATCGGGCCAGGCTTGGCGCGGCTCCCGTCGAGCTCGCCCGCGACGTAATCGGCGATGGCGAGTGCAGCGGTGAGACCGGGGGATTCGATACCGAAGAGATTAACCAGGCCGGGGACACCGTGATCAGCTTTTTCCGTGATCATGAAGTCCGATGTGCCACCGCCTGGCAGGGTAACCTTGGGCCGAATGCCAGCGTAGCTCGGCAGCAAGCTGTCATCGGCGAGGTCGGGATAGTATCGGTGTATCGCGTCATAGAAGGCCGCCGCGCGGCCAGGATCGACATCGTAGTCGATGGCGTCCACGGGCTCCTGGTCGGGCCCGAAGCGCGCTTGGCCCGCAAGATCGAGGGTGATGTGAATGCCGAGCGAGCCGGCATCCGGAACTGGATAGATCAGGTGGCTGAACGGCGAGCGCCCCCTCAGGTTGAAATAGTTCCCTTTCACCAATCTATAGCGGGGCACCGTGGCCGACGGCACGCCCACGACGCTGCGCGCCACATCTGGGGCGCGAAGCCCGGCGGCGTTGATCAAAATTACGCACGCGAGCGTGACCGGGCCGCCATTCCTCTGGCCCACCCGCAGCCTGAACCCGTCGTCCGCGACTTCGCCGTCGAGCACCGGACTGAGGAACGCGATCGTTGCCCCGTGGGCTTCGGCCTCACCCTGGTAGCTCAGCATCAAGGCGTGGCTGTCAATGATCCCAGTGGAGGGCGAGAGCAACGCGCCCGCGCACACCACTCGCGGCTCGAGCGCCCGCGCTCCGCGTGCGTCGAGCAATGCCAGATCATCGACACCGTTGGCAGTACCGGTCGCCTTCAGCTCATCGAGCAGCGGCAGCTGATCCTCTGTTGTTGCAACGATCAATTTACCGAGGCGGGCATGGCCGATACCGCGGTCTTCGCAATAGTCGTACAACGCCTTCCTGCCGGGCACGCAAAAGCGGGCCTTGAGGCTGTCCGGCGGATAGTAGATTCCGGCGTGAATCACCTCGCTGTTGCGCGAGCTCGTCTCGGTGCCGATGGAACTCTGCGCTTCGAGGACGATGACCTCGCGGCCGGCCAGCGCGAGCGCCCGGGCGATCGCGAGGCCGATTACGCCCGCGCCGATGACGATGCATTCAACCCGGTCGACCATAATTGAAGTCCCTCAACCCGCGGCAGTGTCAGGCGCGATCCGGTTGTGGGTCAACCATTGGTTCTGATTCGTCTCCGCTGCGAAGTCCCGGAGCTTCACCAAACTGTGATGATCTGCATGTTGCACTGGAGGCAGGCCCTCTCCACCATGTCGATCACCCGATGAACGTAGCATGCGGAGTCGCCATGTTGCTTCGGCCTACCGCCTTTGCTTGTGTCATTGCCCTGTTCCTGGCGCTTGCCAGCACGGCATGGGCGAACCCTTCGATGTGGTCGCATGAATGGCCGAATACGGATTTCTCCAAGACATCGATCAATTTCAACGAAATCCTCTCGGGCGGTCCGCCGAAAGACGGAATCCCCTCGATCGACGATCCTCGCTTCGAGGCTGTCGCCGAGGTCGATCATCTTGCCGAGTCCGAGCCGGTGATCGGCGTGGAGATCAACGGCGATAAGCGGGCCTATCCCCTCCAGGTTCTGATGTGGCACGAGATCGTCAACGACACGGTGGGTGGCGTCCCCATCGCGGTGACGTTCTGCCCGCTGTGCAACGCGGCGGTGGTATTTGACCGGCGCGCGGCGGGCCGCATTCTCGAGTTCGGCACCACGGGCAAACTCCGTTTTTCCGACCTGGTCATGTATGACCGCCAGACTGATAGTTGGTGGCAGCAGTTCGTCGGTGAGGCGATTGTCGGCGAACTCACCGGAACCGTGCTCAAGGTGTTGCCTGCTCGTATTGAGTCCTATGCGCGGTTCCGCGAGCGCGCACCGGACGGCAAGGTGCTGGTGCCGCGCATCTCGATCTTCCGCAGCTATGGCCGCAACCCCTATGCGGGCTACGATTCGCGCTCGCGGCCCTATCCCTTTTATTCCGGACCACTGCCGACGACCATTGCGCCATTGGCCCGTGTCATGACGATCGGCGACGAGGCGTGGAGTCTCGATCTTTTGCGCGAGCGGCTGCGGATCGAGACGGGGAACTTCATCATTACCTGGGAGCCCGGTCAGAACTCGGCGCTCGACAATCCGCGGATTGCCAAGGGCGTCGATGTGGGCAACGTCATGGTGCAACGCCACACGGACAGCGGTGAGCTCATCGATCATCCTTACGGTGTTGATTTCGCGTTCGCCTTCAGGGCGTTCTACCCCGACGGCGAGATTCACGTCCGATAATCGGCGTTCCAGCCAGGGGCGCTGAGGCGCGCGGCGCAACGAAAGCGGGGCTGGGCGTCCGCCCTTCCTTGCGAATTCCCTTCGTCCGACCTAATTTTTCTCTTCGAGGTGAATGTCCGCGTGGCTGGACGGGCTTCGGCGGATTTCTGTAGGATGATTTGGGCAGGGCGTCATACCATCCCGGCGCGAACGATTCCATGGTCGACGACAAGGCTAAGCTCGCTGCGCGAGCGTCAAAAAAGAACGTCGAGGCGTTTCTCCAGAAGGTCACGGCCGCGCCGGCACAGGCGCCTTCGGGGCGGCGGGGGCGTTTGATCTTCGCGCTCGATGCGACCGCCAGCCGCGAGCCGACATGGGATCGGGCGTGCCAGATCCAGGGACAGATGTTCGAGGAAACCGCCGCCCTCGGCGGGCTCGACGTACAAATGGCTTTCTACCGCGGCTTTCACGAGTTCAAGACGACCAAATGGCTCAACAATTCCAAGGCCTTGGTGCGCCAGATGACCGGCGTCTTCTGCCTCGGCGGCGAGACGCAGATCGAGAAGGTCTTGCTCCACGCGGTCGCCGAAACGAAGCAGGCGAAGGTCAACGCATTGGTGTTTGTCGGCGATTGTTGTGAAGAGGACGTGGACCGATTGTGCGCCGTCGCTGGTGAGCTCGGCATGCTCGGCGTGCCCGCCTTCGTGTTTCAGGAGGGCCACGATCCCGTCGCCATGCGGGTCTTCAAGCAGATCACTCATCTGACGCGGGGCGCCTACTGCCACTTCGATTCATCGAGCGCGAAGCAGCTCCTCGACCTGTTGAGCGCGGTGGCGGTCTATGCGGCCGGCGGCCGGCGGGCGCTGGAGGACTTCAGCAAACGGGCGGGTAAGGACGTCGCGCTTTTGACCCAGCAGATCAAGTAGGGCAGGAACTTGATCTCCTGGTTCATTCTCGGCCTGTGCGTTCTGGCCGCGGTCCTTCTTACAGGCCGGTGGTTGATGACGACCGACCCGCGCACCTTGGCGCGTGCCATAAAATGGGGCGGCCTAGGCGCGCTCGTCGTAATAGGCCTGTATCTGGTGCTGACCGGTCGTTTCGCTTTTCTCTTGCCGCTCGCGCTTTTTCTGTTGCCCGTTCTCCGGCGACTCCGGCGAAGGGGTTTCGGCGCCTACGGGCGCGCGCCCTCCGCCGGGCAAAGCTCGCACGTGACCACCGATTTTATCGAGATGACGCTCGATCACGATACCGGCGCAGTGAACGGCCGGGTGTTGCAAGGCCGGTTCGAGGGTCGCAAGTTGGAAGAGTTGTCGCTTGGCGAACTTCTCGCGCTGCACGAGGAGTGCCGGCACGCCGATGCTGAGGCCGCGACCCTGCTTGAGACCTACCTCGATCGCATACACCCCGATGCTTGGCGCGAGCAGGCGGAAGCCGCTGGCGGCGGTGCCGCGGCGAGGGGAGCGCCCATGACGCGCGACGAGGCCTATGAGATCCTGGGGCTCGATCCCGAGGCCTCGGAGACGGAAATTCGCGAGGCCCATCACCGCCTGATGCTCAAGAACCATCCCGACAAGGGTGGCTCCACCTACCTCGCCACGAAAATCAACCAGGCCAAGGAGTTGCTGCTCGGCACCTAGTGGATTGATCGATACGAGTAGATCCCAACAGCAAACAAGCTATCATATTGAAATGTCGGGGATATACGTCAACAATGGCCGCCTGGAAAGGGATCGAAGCGTCGGAATCTATCCACTAGGCCCCCACTTGCTTCGCTTCCGCCCGCATGGCACATAGGGAAGCGATCTCACACAGGCGGGAGGAATCGCCCGGGATGATGTGGGCTACGCAAGACTTATTGTGGCCCGAAGCGGGGATGCACCAGTGAAGCCAACCATTCGCAAGGCGGTTTTTCCCGTCGGTGGCCTCGGAACGCGGTTTTTGCCGGCGACCAAGGCCATGCCCAAGGAGATGTTGCCGGTGGTCGACAAGCCGCTCATCCACTACGCCGTGGAGGAGGCGCAGGCGGCGGGCATCGAGGAGTTCATCTTCGTGACCGGCCGCGGGAAAAGCGCGATCGAGGATCACTTCGACCACCCGTACGAATTGCAGGACGAACTGGAGCTGAGCGGCAAGGCCGCAGCGCTCGAATCGGTTAGCCGGTGGCTGCCTTCGGCGGGACAGGTCGCCTACACCCGCCAGCAACACCCGCTTGGCCTTGGCCATGCGGTGTGGTGTGCGCGCAATCTGGTGGGCGACGAGCCGTTTGCCGTCGTGCTGGCGGATGATCTCATCTTGGCGCAGGAACCCTGCCTCAAGCAGATGGTCGAGGCCCACGGCAATCTTGGCGGCAATCTGGTCGCGGTCATGGGAGTCCGGCCGGAGCAGGTATCGCGTTACGGCATCGTCGAGACCCCTTCACCGGGTGGACAGCTCGCCGAAATCACCGGATTGGTTGAGAAACCAGCGCCCGAAGACGCCCCCTCCAACCTCGCCGTCATTGGTCGTTACATCTTGCTGCCGCAGATTTTCGATTATCTCGATCGCATGGAAAAGGGGGCGGACGGTGAAATCCAGCTTACCGATGCGATGGCCTCACTGATCGGTCAAGCGCCGTTCCATGCCTTCCGTTTCGCGGGAACCCGGTTCGATTGTGGCGATAAAATCGGTTTCCTGCAGGCCAATATCGCGTTTGGGCTCGCGCGCGAGGATCTGCACGACGAGCTCGAGGCCTATCTCAGGGATGTGCTCGCGGAAGACCGGGCCCCCGCCAGGTCGGTGGCGCGTTAGCCCGCGATCGGGCCCAATTCTGTTTGAGAGAGGGGAAGAATGCGGGTCGCGATGATCGGGGCCGGTTACGTGGGGCTCGTGTCCGTCGCCTGCCTGTCGGAGTTCGGCGACAATGTTGTCTGCGTTGATTCCGACGCAGCGAGGATAGCCGCCCTCCGCGAGGGTCGCATGCCGATCTTCGAGCCTGGCCTTGGTGCGCTCGTCGCGAGCAACGTGCAAGCGGGGCGCCTGAGCTTCTCGACGAATCTCGCCCCAGCGGTGGCCGAGGCGGAGGCGGTGTTTATCGCTGTTGGCACCCCGAGCCGGCGCGGCGACGGCTATGCCGATCTGTCCTACGTCCATGCCGCGGCAGAGGAGATCGCCGCCGCTCTCGATGGCTACACGGTGGTGGTCACGAAGTCGACCGTGCCGGTGGGCACCGGGCGCGAGGTGCAGCGCATTCTTCGCGCCACGCGGCCCGATGCGGACGTGGACGTGGCCTCCAATCCGGAGTTTCTGCGTGAAGGCTCGGCGATCAACGACTTCATGCGGCCCGACCGGGTGATCGTCGGCACCGATTCGGAGCGCGCGGGCGAGGTCATGCGAGCCCTGTACCGGCCCCTGTTTCTCAATGAGACGCCGGTTCTGTTCACCACCCTCGAAACCGCGGAGCTCATCAAATATGCCGCGAATGCGTTTCTCGCGACCAAGGTCGCCTTCATCAACGAAATGGCGGATCTCTGCGAACGTAACGGCGCCGACGTGCAGGTCCTGGCCCGCGCCCTTGGCCTTGACGGCCGCATCGGCAGCAAGTTTCTGCACCCCGGCCCCGGATTCGGCGGAAGCTGCTTTCCCAAGGACATCGTCGCCCTGGTGAGCATCGCGCGGGCGAGCGAGGCGCCAAGCCGCATCATCGAGGCCGTGGTCGAGGCGAACGACGCACGCAAAAAGGCGATGGTGGGCAAGATTATCGAGGCGTGCGATGGCTCCGTTGCCGGCAAGACGGTGGCCGTGCTCGGTCTGACCTTCAAACCCAACACCGACGATATGCGCGAGGCCCCGAGCCTTGAGATCATTCCGCCGCTGCAGGGCGCCGGGGCCGTGGTTCGGGCATTCGATCCTGAAGGGATGCAGGAGGCCGGGCGCCTACTGAGCGGCGTGACGTGGTGCTCGAACGCCTACGAGGCGATGGAAGGGGCTGATGCACTCACCATCCTCACCGAATGGAACGAGTTTCGGGCGCTCGATCTCAGGCGGGTGAAGACACTCATGAAGCGGCCGCTCATCGTCGATTTACGCAACATCTACGAACCTCGTGAGATGGCCGCGGCGGGGATCGACTATTTTTCTCTGGGGCGGCCGCCGGTCGTTTCCGTCCCCGCGCGAAGCTGATTTGCATGGTCGCGGGACATCGTTTCGATCCGACCGTTCTCCGTGCCTACGACATTCGTGGTATCGTCGGGCAGACGCTCGGTGAGGACGACGCGCACGCCGTAGGGCGTGCGTTCGGCAGCGTGATCGCCCGCCAGGGCGGCCGCCGGGTGTGCCTCGGTTTCGACGGCCGCCTGACTTCGCCCCGGCTTGAATCCGCCGCCGCGGACGGGCTCGCGGCGAGCGGGCTTCGTGTGGTCCGTATCGGTCTCGGGCCCACGCCGATGCTTTATTTCGCGATCCACCATCTGGATGGCGACGGCGGGCTCATGGTGACCGGGTCACATAATCCTCCGTCCTACAACGGCTTCAAGATGGTCGCGGGCAAGCGCGCCTTCTTCGGCGAGGACATCGTCAAGCTGGGGCGGAGCGCGGCGGCCGGCGATTTCGTCGCGGGTGCCGGCGAGATGGAAGAGATCGATGTTGAGGGTGCCTATGTGGCGCGCCTGCTCGCCGATTTCGATGGCGGGCGCGACCTCGCGGTTGCCTGGGATCCCGGTCACGGCGCGGCGAGCGCGGTGCTTCACGGGCTCACCGCGGAACTACCCGGTCGCCACGAGCTGATCAACGCCACCATCGACGGGAATTTCCCGGCCCACCATCCCGACCCCACGGTCGCGGAGAATTTGCGCCAGCTACAGGAGGTCGTGGCGCGCACAGCCTGCGACCTCGGCATCGCGCTCGACGGTGACGGCGACCGGATCGGCGTCGTTGACGACCGCGGACGCATCGTGTGGGCCGATCAATTGTTGGCGTTGCTCGCGCGCCAGGTGTTGGCGGGCCATCCGGGCGCCACCATCATTTCCGATGTGAAATCGAGCCAGATCCTGTTCGACGAGATCGCCAGGCTCGGCGGTGCGCCCCTGATGTGGCGCACCGGGCATTCCCTGATCAAGAGCAAGATGGCGGATGTCGGTGCGCCGCTCGCCGGAGAGCTGAGCGGCCATATTTTTTTCGCCGACCGCTATTACGGTTACGACGATGCACTCTATGCGGCGGTGCGATTGCTCGGTCTCCTCGCCGCATCGGACGTGAGCCTGGCCGAGCTGCGCGACCAGCTGCCGCAGATGTCCAATACGCCGGAGTTGCGCTTCCCGTGCCCCGAGGAGCGCAAATTTGCGGTTATCGACGAGGTGCGTGACCGGCTTGAGGCGGATGGCGCGAAGGTGAACGCGATCGATGGGGTGCGCGTAACCACGCCCGATGGCTGGTGGCTGCTGCGCGCCTCCAACACGCAGGATGCCCTGGTTGCGCGGTGCGAGGCGGCGGACGAGGCGGCCCTCGACCGGCTCAAGGACCACTTGGCGAGCGCCCTTGAGACGAGCGGCATCGAAGCGCCGCTCTGAGAATTCGAGGCTCGTTTTCGGTCGTCCCGACACGTGATGGATCTGGCGTTCAACGACGAGGTCAGGGCGGCGCAGGTCGGTGGCGCCCCTGTCGTCGCGCTCGAATCCTCGCTCATCGCGCACGGCTTCCCTCCGCCCGACAATTTAGCCCTCGGTCAAAGGCTCGAAGCGCTTGTCCGCGACGAGAGCGCGGTTCCCGCCACCATCGCCGTCATCGCGGGACGCATATGCGTGGGATTGTCCCAGGACCAGATGTCGCATCTCGCCTCGGAAGAGGTCGAGAAATGCTCGGCGCGCGATCTTCCTTTTCTCTGCGCGAGAGGACGTGATGGGGCGACCACCGTGGCCGCCACGGCGCGCATTGCCGCGGCGGCGGCGATTCCCGTGTTTGCCACCGGCGGCATCGGCGGGGTCCATCGCGACGCCCGGCAATCCTTCGACATTTCAGCCGATCTCGTGGAGCTTGGCCGAACCCGCATCGCCGTGGTGTACGCCGGCGCGAAGTCGTTGCTCGACGTGGCCGCCACCGCGGAGATGCTGGAAACTCAGGGCGTGCCCCTGGTGGGTTACCGATGTCGGGAGATGCCGGCATTCTTCAGTGCCGAAAGCGGCATCCCCCTCGATCATCACGTCGATGAGGTGACCGGTCTCGCGGCGGTCGTCTCCCGCCATCTCGACCTGGACGGTGGCGGATTGGTGGTCTGCAATCCTCCGCCCGGCGCGGTGCGCCTTCAGCGCGCCGAGATGGACGCGCTGGTGGAGCGCGCGCTCGAAGAGGCGGCCGGCGAAGGTATCGGCGGGGCACAGCTCACGCCCTTTGTCCTCGGCGTCCTCGATCGTCTGTCGGGCGGGCGCACGCGCGCTTACAACATGGCGCTGCTCGAGGCCAATGCGAGGCTGGCCGCGCGCCTCGCTATCGCTCTCGAAATTTCGTAAGGGAGTTGGCGGCGCCGTTACTGAAGCAGCCAGGGATCCTCGTCGAGGCGTTGGGGTGGGACGGGAACGCAGTCGATGTTCGTGCGGATGAGAAGGGCGCAGACGGCGCGGGCCTCGTCCTTCATGAAGCCGGCGACGCGCGCGCGATAGAGACTGCCGCTGTCACCCTCTGCGGGAATGATCAGGACGCGCTTGTTCTTTAGATGGTTAGGTTGCGCGCGTGCGGCCACGTCGATCTGCTGCTGCGCCGCGGTATAGCGCTCGAAGGCACCGACCTGAATGCCCCACGAGGTGTCGGGCGACCACGCGGCCTCGACGGCGGAGTCCGTCCCAAACGCCTTCTGGCTCGGCGGCTGGGGGATATTGATTCTCGGCCGTACGGGTTTTTCCACGGACTGGATCCGGTTGCCACCGTCCTCTGCGGGGCGTTCCCGTCCGATGGCGTCTTGCGCCGCGAGACGTGCGAAGCTGACGTTGAGAATTTTCCGCATATGGCGGTCGCGCGAATTCTGCGTCTTGCCGCCGAGCACGATGCCGATGAGGCGATGCTCCCCGCGCTCCACCGATGCCGCGAGGTTGAAGCCGGAGGCCCGCGTGTAGCCCGTCTTGATGCCGTCGGTGCCGGGAAAACCGGCCAATAGGTTGTTGTGGTTCTTATAGCTCTTGCTCTTGTACGTGAAGCTCAGGGTCGCGAAATAGGGATAGTACTCGGGAAAGTCGTTGATCAGGGCGCGCGCGAGCAGCGAGAGATCCTTCGCTGTGCTCCGCTGGCGCCGGTTGGGTAGGCCAGAGGCGTTGCGAAACTCGGTACGAGACATGCCGAGCGCGCGCGCCTTGGCGGTCATGCGTTTGGCGAAATTGATTTCGCTGCCGGCGATCGCCTCGGCGAGGACGGTGGCGGCGTCATTGGCGGACTTGGTGATGAGCGCGAGAACGGCGTCGTCAACGCGAAGCCTCTGGCCCGCCTTGAGGCCCAGTCGCGACGGCGCCTGGCCCGCCGCCCGTCGCGATACGCGCATCTTGGTGTCGAGCGCGAGTTCGTTGGCCGTGAGCGCTTCGAAGGTCAGGTAAAGCGTCATCATCTTGGCGAGCGACGCTGGATAACGCTTCTTGTTGATGTTGCGCGCGTAAAGGATTTCTCCGGTGTCGGCGTTGACGACGATCGCGGCATACCGCGCGGCCTGGGCCTCGGGCCCCGCGAACGCGGCGAATACCGACAGGATGATGAGGATAGCGGTGCCGTGGAGGAAGCCTGTCATGGACGGCAATCCTCCGATCGGCAGCCAACACCGATACGCGTGCTCTTCAGCAACTGTAACCACCCACCGAGCTCAGTATATGCGCGCGGATTGTAAGAAAAACACGAATCCGTGTCTACGTATTATCTAACTGGCGGTTAAGTTATTCCTCGCCTATCCGGTTAAGGCCCATCACCGCTGCATGTAGGGTGCCGCCACTCTCCCGAGTAAAGCTCGGCATAGGTTGGAGCAGAGGTGTCGCCCGCGATGCCGAGCAATGAGCGGAAGGCGTTGAACGGGTAGAACCGCCTGTTGAAGCGGAAGGTGAACTCGTTGAGGTAGGCTTGTAGGTGCTGGTGGCTAACGCCGTGGTGGATACCGATCAGCCACGTCTTCAGGTTGGCGAAAACCAGATGGATGATCGGCAGGTATTGCTCGGCAACCTCTGGATCACCACACTCGGCAACAGCGAAGTGCTCATAGCCGCGCTTACCGAGGCCAGCATAGCCGCTCCAATCGTCAGTAACGATCAGCGATCCCGGCGCGACGGTGCTCTCGACGAACCCACAGAGCGACTCGGCGCTACGGTCGAGCACGACGGCGAGCCGAACGCGTCCGGCATAGCGTCCGTCTTTCCGGTTGTCGAGCTTGGTGCCCGGCTTTCGATGACGCACCTCGATGGCACAGGAGACGGGAACCTTGTGGTGAACACCACGGCCTTCCCCACGCGTTCGCCCGCCAACCCAGGTTTCGTCCACCTCAACATGGTTCTTGGGCTGTCCACCGATCCTGTCTTGGTTGGGCCGCACCATGCCCGAGCGGAGCTTGTGGAGAATTTGAAAGGCCGTCTCGTAGCGCGAAAGACCAAGTTGCCGCTGAAACTGCACGGCGGACATGCCGGGCGTCTGACTGGCGACCAGATAAGCGGCCCAGAACCAGACGTTCAGCGGAGTGTGGCTACGCTCCATCACTGTTCCCACCGTCAGCCCGGTGTTCTGGCGGCACTTGCGGCAGCGCAGGACGCCAGGGCGGTTTTCAAAGTGGAACGGCTCTCCTGCCGTGCCGCAGTGCGGGCAGGCAAAGCCGTCTCCCCAGCGGGCTTTCTCCAGGTAGGCGGCGCAGGCCGCATCATCGGGGAAAAGTCGCTGGAACTCGGGTAGCGAATGCGGGAATGGGAGATCGGCGCGGTCGAGAACATCCATGGCGCGCCCCCCTATATCCGGTTTGCGCCCATTCTAGCCCTAGTGGGTGTGGGTGTATACCGGATAGGCAAGGAATATCACTTGAAATCGTCGTTTTCGGTGGGAGACAACAACTATGATTCGAGGTTCTACTATGCTGAGTATTTGTTTTGGACCGGTAGGGTAGACGAAGCGCAGGGTCTGTTTGACGAGATTGATAGTTTGGCGGCGCCCACGTATCGTACCGTGGCGTCGAGGGGTGATGACACCATAACAGCCCGTTGATTAAGTCGGCGCCGTCTGATTCTCTGGTTCCCTGATTTGCAGGGGGATTTGCCGATGGTGATGGGACGGCAGAAGGATGGTCAGGGGGACCTGATGGTGAGCTGGTCGGAGATGCCGCGCTCTCCGGGTCATGTGTTTTATGACCGCTTGCAGTCGGTGCTGATCGAGGGCGGCTTCGACGCCTTTGCCGAGGCGAGCTGCCGGCCTTATTACGCGGTCCGGATGGGCGCGCCCTCGGTGCCGCCCGGGCGCTATTTTCGGATGCACCTGGTGGGCTACTTTGAGGGCATCGACAGCGAGCGCGGTCTGGAGTGGCGCTGCTCGGACTCGCTTTCGCTGCGGGCGTTCCTGCGACTGGGGAGCCGTGATCGGGTACCGGACCATTCCTGGCTGTCACGGAGCCGCACGCGCCTGCCCCATGAAGTCCACGCGGCGGTCTTCGACTGGGTTCTGGTGCTGATCGCCGAGGCGGGGCTGATCAAGGGCGAGCGCATCGGCGTCGATGCCTCGACCATGGAGGCCAACGCGGCGCTGCGGAACATCGTGCGGCGCGACAACGGCGAAGGCTACCGGGAGATGCTGGAGCGCCTGGCCCGGGAAAGCGGGGTCGAGACACCCACGGCCGAGGACCTGGCGCGTCTGGACCGGAAGCGCAAGGGCAAGAAGCTTTCCAACACGGATTGGGTTTCGAAGAGCGACCCCGAGGCCAAGATCACCAAGATGAAGGACGGCACGACGCATCTGGCCTACAAGCCCGAGCACGCGGTGGATCTGGACACCGGCGCGGTGGTGGCGGCCGAGCTGCACCCGGCCGATGAGGGCGACACCACGACGCTTTCCAAGACCCTGGCGAAGGCCGAGGCAAACCCCGAGGCGGTGGATGCGGCACCGACGTCGGAGGACCCGGCCGAATGCGTCGCCGACAAAGGTTATCACTCACGGGCAGTCTTAACAGCCCGTTGATTAAGTCGGCGCCGTCTGATTCTCTGGTTCCCTGATTTGCAGGGGGATTTACCGATGGCGATGGGACGGCAGAAGGATGGTCAGGGGGACCTGATGGTGAGCTGGCCGGAGATGCCGCGCTCTCCGGGTCATGTGTTTTATGACCGCTTGCAGTCGGTGCTGATCGAGGGCGGCTTCGACGCCTTTGCCGAGGCGAGCTGCCGGCCTTATTACGCGGCCCGGATGGGCGCGCCCTCGGTGCCGCCCGGGCGCTATTTCCGGATGCACCTGGTGGGCTACTTTGAGGGCATCGACAGTGAGCGCGGTCTGGAGTGGCGCTGCTCGGACTCGCTTTCGCTGCGGGCGTTCCTGCGACTGGGGAGCCGTGATCGGGTACCGGACCATTCCTGGCTGTCACGGAGCCGCACGCGCCTGCCCCATGAAGTCCACGCGGCGGTCTTCGACTGGGTTCTGGTGCTGATCGCCGAGGCGGGGCTGATCAAGGGCGAGCGCATCGGCGTCGATGCCTCGACCATGGAGGCCAACGCGGCGCTGCGGAACATCGTGCGGCGCGACAACGGCGAAGGCTACCGGGAGATGCTGGAGCGCCTGGCCCGGGAAAGCGGGGTCGAGACACCCACGGCCGAGGACCTGGCGCGTCTGGACCGGAAGCGCAAGGGCAAGAAGCTTTCCAACACGGATTGGGTTTCGAAGAGCGACCCCGAGGCCAAGATCACCAAGATGAAGGACGGCACGACGCATCTGGCCTACAAGCCCGAGCACGCGGTGGATCTGGACACCGGCGCGGTGGTGGCGGCCGAGCTGCACCCGGCCGATGAGGGCGACACCACGACGCTTTCCAAGACCCTGGCGAAGGCCGAGGCAAACCTCGAGGCGGTGGATGCGGCACCGACATCGGAGGACCCGGCCGAATGCGTCGCCGACAAAGGTTATCACTCACGGGCGGTCTTGAGGGCTCTGAACGACAGTCCCTGGAAGACCCGGATCGCGGCGCCCAAGCAGACCGGCTTTTCGCGCTGGCACGGTGATGAGGCGGCGCGGCGCGCGGTCACCAATAACCGTGCGCGGCTCAAGTCCGGGGTCGCCCGCGAGGCCTTCAAGCTGCGCGCCGAGATCGTCGAGCGCTGCTTTGCCCACAACCTCGATCGTGGCGGCATGCGACGAACCTGGCTGCGCGGGCGAGAGAATGTGCACAAGCGATACCTGCTCCACGTCGCCGGCCACAATCTATCGTTACTGATGCGCCAGCTCATCGGCGCCGGCACCCCGCGGGAGGCCGTGGCGGGCGGATATGGCGGTATTTTCGTTCTGCTCACGCCCACCGGGGCCATGCTGGTGGCACGGGGGGGGCTCGCAAAGCAGCCAGACGGCTTTCGCCGCCGCATTCCTCATCTGGGAGTGAGAGCCGGAAAAAGCCACTTAATCAACGGGCTGTTGAGGGCTCTGAACGACAGTCCCTGGAAGACCCGGATCGCGGCGCCCAAGCAGACCGGCTTTTCGCGCTGGCACGGTGATGAGGCGGCGCGGCGCGCGGTCACCAATAACCGTGCGCGGCTCAAGTCCGGGGTCGCCCGCGAGGCCTTCAAGCTGCGCGCCGAGATCGTCGAGCGCTGCTTTGCCCACAACCTCGATCGTGGCGGCATGCGACGAACCTGGCTGCGCGGGCGAGAGAATGTGCACAAGCGATACCTGCTCCACGTCGCCGGCCACAATCTATCGTTACTGATGCGCCAGCTCATCGGCGCCGGCACCCCGCGGGAGGCCGTGGCGGGCGGATATGGCGGTATTTTCGTTCTGCTCACGCCCACCGGGGCCATGCTGGTGGCACGGGGGGGCTCGCAAAGCGGCCAGACGGCTTTCGCCGCCGCATTCCTCATCTGGGAGTGAGAGCCGGAAAAAGCCACTTAATCAACGAGCTGATAACGTCACGTATTGGAGAATATGCAGGCGTAGTGGATACTAGTGGATTGATTTCAACGTTTGGAACCCTCGGTTTCGTGCGGCGATGATGTCATCGGGATGTGCTTTCCAGATGAATGGTTGTGGGTTGGCGGCATTGTATTCACGGACGAAGCGATTGATGGCGGCCTGGAGATCGACGAGGGAATGGAAGATAGCGTGCTTTAGCCTGCGCCGCGTGAGTTTGGCAAAGAAGCCCTCGACGGCATTGAGCCACGAACACGAGGTTGGCGTGAAGTGGAAAGTCCAGCGTGGATGACGGTCGAGCCAGGCGCTGACCTTGTCCTTCTTGTGCGCCGCGTAATTGTCGAGGATCACGTGGATGGCCTTGTCCGCCGGCACCTCGCGCTCGATGCGGTTGAGGAAGCGGATGAACTCCTGATGGCGGTGGCGCTGCATGTTCTGCCCGATGACCGTTCCATCCAGAATGTTGAGCGCCGCGAACAGCGTGGTCGTGCCGTGGCGTTTGTAGTCATGGGTCATGGTGCCGGCGCGGCCCTTCTTCATCGGCAGGCCGGGCTGGGTGCGGTCGAGTGCTTGGATCTGCGACTTCTCGTCGATCGACAGCACCACCGCATGGGCCGGTGGATCGACATACAAGCCGACGATATCGGCGAGCTTCTCGGCGAAGGCCGGGTCGTTCGAGAGCTTGAAGTTCCGCCAGCGGTGCGGGCTGAGGCCGTGGGCTTTCCAGATCGCCTGCACCGTCGACGCGGCGACGCCGGCCGCCTTGGCCATCGCGCGCAGCGTCCAGTGGGTTGCCTCGTGCGGCGGCGGTTGCTGCGTCTGACGGACGATCCAGGCGACGCGATCAGGCGCGATCGGCGCCTTGCCCGGCGGGCGGGACTTGTCGCGAAGCAGGCCGCCGACGCCCTCGTGCATGAAGCGCTCCTGCCAGCGCCACACGCAGGTCTTGGACTTGTCGGTCTCGCCCATGATCGCCGAGGTACCCAGACCCGCGCCGCTCAGAAGGACAATACGCGCCCGCCAGACGTGCTTCTGCGGGCTCTTGGGGTCCGCGACGATCGCGCGCAATCGCTGACCGTCGCCGGCCGATACAGTGAAGGAGATTCCGCCGCGCATGTGCCAGACTCGCATGCCACGGCACAATACTGAATCCCAAATCGGACTCTTTCGATCCGATCAATCCACTAGGAAGGAGAGATTTTTCTTCATACGAAGCGGAAGTTTTCCCTGAGCCGCGTTTGCACATTAGCAGCCCGTTGATTAAGTCGGCGCCGTCTGATTCTCTGGTTCCCTGATTTGCAGGGGGATTTGCCGATGGCGATGGGACGGCAGAAGGATGGTCAGGGGGACCTGATGGTGAGCTGGTCGGAGATGCCGCGCTCTCCGGGTCATGTGTTTTATGACCGCTTGCAGTCGGTGCTGATCGCGGGCGGCTTCGACGCCTTTGCCGAGGCGAGCTGCCGGCCTTATTACGCGGTCCGGATGGGCGCGCCCTCGGTGCCGCCCGGGCGCTATTTCCGGATGCACCTGGTGGGCTACTTTGAGGGCATCGACAGCGAGCGCGGTCTGGAGTGGCGCTGCTCGGGCTCGCTTTCGCTGCGGGCGTTCCTGCGACTGGGGAGCCGTGATCGGGTACCGGACCATTCCTGGCTGTCACGGAGCCGCACGCGCCTGCCCCATGAAGTCCACGCGGCGGTCTTCGACTGGGTTCTGGTGCTGATCGCCGAGGCGGGGCTGATCAAGGGCGAGCGCATCGGCGTCGATGCCTCGACCATGGAGGCCAACGCGGCGCTGCGGAACATCGTGCGGCGCGACAACGGCGAAGGCTACCGGGAGATGCTGGAGCGCCTGGCCCGGGAAAGCGGGGTCGAGACACCCACGGCCGAGGACCTGGCGCGTCTGGACCGGAAGCGCAAGGGCAAGAAGCTTTCCAACACGGATTGGGTTTCGAAGAGCGACCCCGAGGCCAAGATCACCAAGATGAAGGACGGCACGACGCATCTGGCCTACAAGCCCGAGCACGCGGTGGATCTGGACACCGGCGCGGTGGTGGCGGCCGAGCTGCACCCGGCCGATGAGGGCGACACCACGACGCTTTCCAAGACCCTGGCGAAGGCCGAGGCAAACCTCGAGGCGGTGGATGCGGCACCGACATCGGAGGACCCGGCCGAATGCGTCGCCGAGGCTGTGTCTCGAAAGTGGTGGAAATTTGAGGATGGCGTAATCTCCGGGTGACAAGACAACCACCCAACCGGCGGCTAGCACCGCCAAGGAGATCACGCCATGAAGAACACTACCGAGACTTCCGCGCTTTCGCTACTGGCCAATGACGCCGGCTATGATCCGCTCGAGGACCGGCTGCGGGAGAACATCAGATCCACGATCGAGGCCGTTTTTGAGGAGGAACTTGCGCAGTTTCTCGGGCGCTGCCGATACGGTCGAGAGGATGCGCTTCGGCAAGGGTATCGGAACGGGCACCGGGAGCGGCAACTGACGGGGACATTCGGGACCGAGAGGGTGAGCGTGCCGCGTGCGCGGATCGTTGAGGAAGACGGTCGGGCGTCGGAATGGCGTTCGCGGGCGCTGCCGCGCTACCAGCGGCTGACCAGAAAGGCCGAGGCGCTGATCGCTTCGGTGTATCTGTCCGGAACCAACACGCGGCGGGTGAAACGCGCGCTGTTCGGGCTCTTCCGGGGTGCTGTGAGCAAGGACGTTGTGAGCCGGGCGTGGCGCAAGGTGAAGGTCGATTGGGACGCCTGGTGCAGCCGTGGCCTCGCGGATGAGGATATCGTTCGGCTGATCCTTGACGGCACTGTGATCAAGACCCGACTGGACCGCAAGGCCACCAACATCTCGGTTCTCGCGGCTATAGGGGTGCGCCGGGATGGCCAGAAGGTCTTGCTTTCGATCGGGAATATGGGCGGAGAAAGCCAGGCGGCGTGGCGCCAGTTCCTCGACGACCTTGATGCGCGTGGACTGAAACGGCCCGGGTTTGTCATCGTCGATGGCGCGCCGGGACTGGAGGCGGCTCTGTCGGCGCTTTGGGGCGATGACCTTCCCGTTCAACGCTGCACCGTGCACAAGCACCGCAACCTTCTGGGTCATGCTCCCAAACACATGCATGACGAGCTGAGCGAAGATTACCGCGATATGATCTATGCCGACACTGCCTCCGAGGTGGAAACCCGCCGCAAGGCGTTTGTCCGCAAGTGGCGGCTGAAATGCAGGGCCGTCGCGGACAGCCTCGCAGAAGCGGGCGACAAGCTCTTTACCTTCACGCGCCTGTCCAAGAGCCAATGGAAATCAGCCCGAACGACCAACGCCATTGAGCGTCTCAACGAGGAGTTCAAGCGCCGGATCAAAACACAGACCGTGCTGCCGTGTCCCGAAACAGTGCCGATGCTCCTCTGGGCGCTCCTCGCTTCCGGCCAAATCCAGATGCGCAAAGTCGATGGATGGGAAACCCTCGATCAGCTAATCGCCGACGAAACCCTTGACCGCGCGGCCTGACCGCCGCAAAACTCAACCCGCTCGGAGAGGCGCCAAAACCAATTTCCACCACTTCCGAGACACAACCGTCGCCGACAAAGGTTATCACTCACGGGCGGTCTTGAGGGCTCTGAACGACAGTCCCTGGAAGACCCGGATCGCGGCGCCCAAGCAGACCGGCTTTTCGCGCTGGCACGGTGATGAGGCGGCGCGGCGCGCGGTCACCAATAACCGTGCGCGGCTCAAGTCCGGGGTCGCCCGCGAGGCCTTCAAGCTGCGCGCCGAGATCGTCGAGCGCTGCTTTGCCCACAACCTCGATCGTGGCGGCATGCGACGAACCTGGCTGCGCGGGCGAGAGAATGTGCACAAGCGATACCTGCTCCACGTCGCCGGCCACAATCTATCGTTACTGATGCGCCAGCTCATCGGCGCCGGCACCCCGCGGGAGGCCGTGGCGGGCGGATATGGCGGTATTTTCGTTCTGCTCACGCCCACCGGGGCCATGCTGGTGGCACGGGGGGTCTCGCAAAGCGGCCAGACGGCTTTCGCCGCCGCATTCCTCATCTGGGAGTGATACCAACGGCGCAAAATTCTGACTCGCAAGGGATTCCCTTTTTGGGCTGGATGTGATTCAAGGCTGGCGAAGGAGATTCGCCATGTCAGTATGCATTGCTCTTCGGGACGACTACGACAGCATTAAGCTCCGGTGTTTGGCCAAGCACAGTCGCGATCCCCGCCAAGTTCGCCGGCTTTTGGCCTTGGCGGCGGTTTACGACGGCATGAGCCGAGCGGAAGCCGCTAAGGTCGGCGGCATGGATCGCCAGACGCTGAGAGACTGGGCGCACCGCTTCAACGATGAAGGGGCAGACGGCTTGAAGAACCGTCCCGGTGCGGGCCGCCCCCGGCTCTTGACCGACGAGCAGATGGGCGAACTGTCGGTGATCGTCGAAACGGGCCCCGATCCAAAGATTGACGGTGTGGTTCGCTGGCGGCGGGTTGACCTGAAACGGGTGATCGAAGAACGCTTTGGCGTGATCTATAGCGAGCGGGCGATCTCCGACCTTCTCGTCGCGCTGTCCTTCTCCCACATCAGCGCCCGGCCGCAGCACCCCAAGCAGGACCAGCGGGTGATCGAGGCGTTCAAAAAAACTTCCCCCGCACGCTCGCTGCCCACCTAGCCGGTCTGCCCAAGACCAAGCGGGTCGAGATCTGGTTCCAAGACGAGGCCAGGCTGGGACAGAAGAACGGGCGTGTGCGCATTTGGGCGAAGAAGGGAACAAGGCCACGCCTGCCCGCCGATCAGCGCTACACGAACGCCTACCTCTTTGGCGCAATCTGTCCCATGGGAGCCAAGGGTGCCGCTCTCATGCTCCCCTTCGCCAACACAGCCGCCATGCAGATGCATCTCGACGAGATCAGCTGCAACGTCGCCGCCAAGGCCCATGGCGTCGTCCTGATGGACCGCGCCGGGTGGCACAGCACCGACCAGCTCAAGGTCCCCAAGAACCTCACCATCATCCTGCTGCCATCGCGCTCGCCCGAGCTGAACCCGGTCGAGAACATCTGGCAATACCTCCGCCAGAATTGGCTCTCTAACCGCGTCTTCGAAGATTACGACGCCATCATCGAGGCCGGTTGCCAAGCCTGGAACAAACTAATCGACCAGCCCGAGACGATCATGTCCATCGGAATGAGAGATTGGGCGATTTCAGGTCAATAATTAGTGCCGTTGGTATGAGAGCCGGAAAAAGCCACTTAATCAACGGGCTGTTAACAGCCCGTTGATTAAGTCGGCGCCGTCTGATTCTCTGGTTCCCTGATTTGCAGGGGGATTTGCCGATGGCGATGGGACGGCAGAAGGATGGTCAGGGGGACCTGATGGTGAGCTGGTCGGAGATGCCGCGCTCTCCGGGTCATGTGTTTTATGACCGCTTGCAGTCGGTGCTGATCGAGGGCGGCTTCGACGCCTTTGCCGAGGCGAGCTGCCGGCCTTATTACGCGGTCAGGATGGGCGCGCCCTCGGTGCCGCCCGGGCGCTATTTCCGGATGCACCTGGTGGGCTACTTTGAGGGCATCGACAGCGAGCGCGGTCTGGAGTGGCGCTGCTCGGACTCGCTTTCGCTGCGGGCGTTCCTGCGACTGGGGAGCCGTGATCGGGTACCGGACCATTCCTGGCTGTCACGGAGCCGCACGCGCCTGCCCCATGAAGTCCACGCGGCGGTCTTCGACTGGGTTCTGGTGCTGATCGCCGAGGCGGGGCTGATCAAGGGCGAGCGCATCGGCGTCGATGCCTCGACCATGGAGGCCAACGCGGCGCTGCGAAACATCGTGCGGCGCGACAACGGCGAAGGCTACCGGGAGATGCTGGAGCGCCTGGCCCGGGAAAGCGGGGTCGAGACACCCACGGCCGAGGACCTGGCGCGTTTGGACCGGAAGCGCAAGGGCAAGAAGCTTTCCAACACAGATTGGGTTTCGAAGAGCGACCCCGAGGCCAAGATCACCAAGATGAAGGACGGCACGACGCATCTGGCCTATAAGCCCGAGCACGCGGTGGATCTGGACACCGGCGCGGTGGTGGCGGCCGAGCTGCACCCGGCCGATGAGGGCGACACCACGACGCTTTCCAAGACCCTGGCGAAGGCCGAGGCAAACCTCGATGCGGTGGATGCGGCACCGACGTCGGAGGACCCGGCCGAATGCGTCGCCGACAAAGGTTATCACTCACGGGCAGTCTTGAGGGCTCTGAACGACAGTCCCTGGAAGACCCGGATCGCGGCGCCCAAGCAGACCGGCTTTTCGCGCTGGCACGGTGATGAGGCGGCGCGGCGCGCGGTCACCAATAACCGTGCGCGGCTCAAGTCCGGGGTCGCCCGCGAGGCCTTCAAGCTGCGCGCCGAGATCGTCGAGCGCTGCTTTGCCCACAACCTCGATCGTGGCGGCATGCGACGAACCTGGCTGCGCGGGCGAGAGAATGTGCACAAGCGATACCTGCTCCACGTCGCCGGCCACAATCTATCGTTACTGATGCGCCAGCTCATCGGCGCCGGCACCCCGCGGGAGGCCGTGGCGGGCGGATATGGCGGTATTTTCGTTCTGCTCACGCCCACCGGGGCCATGCTGGTGGCACGGGGGGGCTCGCAAAGCGGCCAGACGGCTTTCGCCGCCGCATTCCTCATCTGGGAGTGAGAGCCGGAAAAAGCCACTTAATCAACGGGCTGTTAAGGCTTATCCCGGTAGCTCCGGTGCGATCAACATCTTGTAGGTAGGCGGCTTGATTGCGACGCCGATGCCGAGGATGGAGCGGAATGCTGCGTGGCGGGTTCGGCGCCGGTTGAAGCGGAAGACGAACTCGTCGAGGTAGGATTGCAGGTGTTGGCGTCGGAGGCCGTGGTAGACGCCCAGCGCCCAGGTCTTGAGGTTGGCGAAGACGCGATGAACCCAGGGCAGGACCATATGGGCGGCCATGTTTCCGACGACGTGCGGGTCGTGTGTGATGCCGGACGCGCCGGGGTAGCCGGCCCAGCCGTCGGTCCTGGCCGTGGCGCCGGGGGCGAGGTTGGCGCCCAGGAAGGCGTGCAGGCTGTCGGCGGAGAAGTCCTCGATCCGCGCCAGGCGGATCCGGCCGGGCCCACCCTCGCCGACCTCGACAGCGCCGGCGACCAACAACTTGCCTTGGTGGCTGCGCCGACCGCCGCCGCTCGGCGGTTCATCCTTGGAGCGGCAGGCGATCAGGCTTTCGTCCACTTCGACCAGGCCCGCCAGCGGCATGCGCTCTGGTGCGACCATGGCCCGGCGCAGCTTGGTGGCGAGCAACCATGCGGTCTTGTAGGAACCCAGGCCGAGCTGCTTCTGGAGTTGCAGCGCCGAGATCCCGTTGGAGTGCGTGGCCATCAGATAGGCGGCCCAGAACCACGCGATCAGCGCCAGCTTGGAGCCGTGCATCACCGTACCGGCCGTCACCGAGGTCTGCTTGCGACAGTCGGCGCATTCATGGGTGTATGCCTTGGTCGCGAGCGCCCACCCCCGGCTGCTGCCGCAGGCCGGACAGACGAAGCCTGCCGGCCAGCGCAAGATGGCCAGGTAGGCGGCGCAGGCTTCTTCGTCTGGAAAACGCTGTTGAAACTCCAACAGGGAACGGGGGAAGTCGGTCATTTCTGGGCATCCCGAGGGTCATGATGTTCACATTATGTTCCATCACGACCCTCGCCCCACGTCACCACATTTCGTGGTCCCGGACGCTCAGGGATAAGCCTTTGCACATTATAGTTCTTTAGAAGACGATACTTATGATCAGCTAGAAGTAGGACGATCGATTGTATTCAAGCTTCGATTTAATAGAAGGGGGCCAGTAGCGGTTGCCGTAAGGATGACATAGAAAAAAAGGATACGAAACAACAGGGGGAAGCCAAACGGAATCTGTACCAATTTCGTAACTACAGTTTATGTAGAAGTGCTACGGTATCGTGCCGGAGGCAGTGAAAACTTCTAGGTGCTTGTCGAGTCAGAACAGTATATTGATAGTTGTCGGACAGGTTGCCAGCAATACTTTCTGTGATTGGGGGAGCTATTGTCAAAAGTTGGTGACGCAGGTTTCAGGCGGCGCGTTCGGTTAGCTTTTCTCCGTCCTTGAATTTGACGCCTTGAATGATGTCGGCGATCTGGTGCGAGGCGTCCAGGCGACGCCACTTCTTGCTGGCCGACTGGCACAGCTTGAAGACCATGGTGAGCGCCGTCATGCGGCTGAGGCAGCCCTTGGTCTTGGTGGTCCTGAGGCGCACGGTCGCAAAGGTGCTTTCGATGGGATTGGTGGTGCGAATGTGCTTCCAGTGCTCGGCCGGGAAGTCGTAGAAGGCGAGCAACACGTCGCGGTCCTTGGCCAGGCAGGCCACCGCTTTGTCGTACTTGGGGCCATAGCAGCCCGTTGATTAAGTGGCTTTTTCCGGCTCTCACTCCCAGATGAGGAATGCGGCGGCGAAAGCCGTCTGGCCGCTTTGCGAGCCCCCCCGTGCCACCAGCATGGCCCCGGTGGGCGTGAGCAGAACGAAAATACCGCCATATCCGCCCGCCACGGCCTCCCGCGGGGTGCCGGCGCCGATGAGCTGGCGCATCAGTAACGATAGATTGTGGCCGGCGACGTGGAGCAGGTATCGCTTGTGCACATTCTCTCGCCCGCGCAGCCAGGTTCGTCGCATGCCGCCACGATCGAGGTTGTGGGCAAAGCAGCGCTCGACGATCTCGGCGCGCAGCTTGAAGGCCTCGCGGGCGACCCCGGACTTGAGCCGCGCACGGTTATTGGTGACCGCGCGCCGCGCCGCCTCATCACCGTGCCAGCGCGAAAAGCCGGTCTGCTTGGGCGCCGCGATCCGGGTCTTCCAGGGACTGTCGTTCAGAGCCCTCAAGACCGCCCGTGAGTGATAACCTTTGTCGGCGACGCATTCGGCCGGGTCCTCCGATGTCGGTGCCGCATCCACCGCCTCGAGGTTTGCCTCGGCCTTCGCCAGGGTCTTGGAAAGCGTCGTGGTGTCGCCCTCATCGGCCGGGTGCAGCTCGGCCGCCACCACCGCGCCGGTGTCCAGATCCACCGCGTGCTCGGGCTTGTAGGCCAGATGCGTCGTGCCGTCCTTCATCTTGGTGATCTTGGCCTCGGGGTCGCTCTTCGAAACCCAATCCGTGTTGGAAAGCTTCTTGCCCTTGCGCTTCCGGTCCAGACGCGCCAGGTCCTCGGCCGTGGGTGTCTCGACCCCGCTTTCCCGGGCCAGGCGCTCCAGCATCTCCCGGTAGCCTTCGCCGTTGTCGCGCCGCACGATGTTCCGCAGCGCCGCGTTGGCCTCCATGGTCGAGGCATCGACGCCGATGCGCTCGCCCTTGATCAGCCCCGCCTCGGCGATCAGCACCAGAACCCAGTCGAAGACCGCCGCGTGGACTTCATGGGGCAGGCGCGTGCGGCTCCGTGACAGCCAGGAATGGTCCGGTACCCGATCACGGCTCCCCAGTCGCAGGAACGCCCGCAGCGAAAGCGAGTCCGAGCAGCGCCACTCCAGACCGCGCTCGCTGTCGATGCCCTCAAAGTAGCCCACCAGGTGCATCCGGAAATAGCGCCCGGGCGGCACCGAGGGCGCGCCCATCCGGACCGCGTAATAAGGCCGGCAGCTCGCCTCGGCAAAGGCGTCGAAGCCGCCCTCGATCAGCACCGACTGCAAGCGGTCATAAAACACATGACCCGGAGAGCGCGGCATCTCCGACCAGCTCACCATCAGGTCCCCCTGACCATCCTTCTGCCGTCCCATCGCCATCGGCAAATCCCCCTGCAAATCAGGGAACCAGAGAATCAGACGGCGCCGACTTAATCAACGGGCTGATAGGCTTCGAGGAAGAAGTCGAAGGCCTTCTCGGCCACCGCGCGGGTCTCGGCCATCCAGATGTCCTGTAGGTGCTGCTTGGCGCGTGGCTGGACGGACTTCGGGAGCTTGTTGAGCACGTTGGCGGTCTTGTGCACCCAACAGCGCTGCTCGCGCGTCGTCCCGTAGACCTCGCGCAAGGCTTTCCAGAAACCGAGCGCCCCGTCGCCGGTGGCCAGCTCGGGCGCAATCGCCAGGCCGCGGCGCTTGAGATCGAGCAGCACTTCGCGCCAGGACTGGGCGCTCTCCCGGTAGCCGTCGGCGATCGCCAGCAGCTCCTTGCGGCCCAGCTCGTCGGCACCGATGATCACGCACATGCATTGCTTGTCATGGTCGAGCCGTGGTGAGAAGTAGACGCCGTCGGCCCAGAAGTAGACATAACGCTTGGCCGAGAGATCGCGCCGTTGCCAATGCTCCAGCTCGCCTTGCCAGACCTCCTTGAGGCGGGCAATGGTCGAGGCCGAGAGCCCCGGCGCCTCGGGCCCCAAGAGCGCCGCAAGCGCCGCGCAGAAATCGCCCGTGGAGATGCCCTTCAGATAAAGCCAGGGCAGGAGTTCCTCGATCGACTTGGCGCGCCTGAGATAGGCAGGCAAGATCCGTGAGGTGAAGCGAACCCGCGGCCCCGTCTCGCCGGCGCCTCGGTCGCGCACCCTGGGACAGCGCACCGCAACCAATGCCGGTCTGGATCTCGCGCTCCGGCAAATGCCCGTGGCGTACGATCCGACGGCGGCCGGCCGAGTCCGTCAGATGCGCATACGCCTCGACAAAACCGGCAACTTCCGCCGCCACCGCTTGCCCAAGTAAACGCCGCGCACCAAGACGCAAAACCTCCGTCAGCGGGTCGTCCTCAAATGATCCTGGTTGGCGAAGCTGGACGACTGTATCCTCTCTCATGGCGTATCCCTCCTTCGTGGAAAATGGCGACTCCAACATCGCCAGGATACGCCGCTCTCATCTCATCCCATCACCAACTTTCGGGTATAGCTCCGACAGTGATGCACAGGAGCGTTGCAACGGAGACCATTGCGAGGGTCTTCATCGTATCTTCCCACATGCCGAAATATCCGATCACGAGGAAAGCGGTTACAGCACCAGCCACTACAAACCAGTTGCGTCCGCCAAATCAGGCCAGAGCTGCCACAGCGAAAATGATTATGGGCCAAGGGGTATTTACCAGTAACTTTTCGAACCAAACCATAAAAAAAGGTAATGGTTCAAAAAAGGTTTCTAATTTATCCGCGTACGCGCGAGAGAATTCACGAAAGGCAAAATCGATACCTTTTTTCACCTCGCGCAAACCCTGGCGATCCATTGTCGGGAATTCAGTAAGACCGTCCATTTGTGCGTTGGTCTATGGCCGACGTGCAAGGGGCCTACTGGCCAAGGATCGCCAGTAGGCCCTTCTTAAGCCTTAACCGGAATTATTTAGAGATCAGCTTTTACCTTCGCGGCAATATCAGCTGGAACCCACTGTGTCCAAACATCCTCGTGCGCGCGCAGAAATTCCACAGCCGCATCGGCTCCATCGGCTTGGTTTTCCTGCATGTAAACAAGCATACCATTCATAATGGCACCAGGATATACGCGGGCCATTAAGTAATCGGTGGCCATGCCACCTTTCTTTTTGAATTCATCTGTAATAATGGTCTGCACTTCAGAAACTGTCCAGGAAGACGGCTTTGGATCCGCGCAGTCCTGTTCTGGTTTCACGATACAGCCATCCCAGTTCTCTGATCCAGCAAACGGTACGCCAAAGTCAAGCTTATGCATGTTGTACTTGCCGATCATAGCTGTGGGGGACCAATAATAACCGAACCAATTCTCGCCGCGCTCAACGGCCTTAGCCATGGACCCGTCAAGACCAGCTGAGGAACCGGGGTCAATCAACACCCAGCCTTTGTTCGCCATGTCAAAAGCACGGAACAAATTGGCATTGGTGAGCTGGCAACCCCACCCCGCCGGACATGTGACGAATGCACCCTTCGATGGATCCTCGGAATGTGGGAACAGTTCTGGATGATCTAAGACATCCAAAACCGTCTTCAACTCTGGGTGTTTTTCAACCGTATGAGGAGGAATCCACCAGCCTTCGCCCAAGCCAGTGATCGGGTTTGGGTTAGCAGAATGCAACCGTCCCTCGTCGAAAGCCTTTTTTAAGGGATCACGCATTGCGTTGGTCCAAACCTCAGGAGCCACATCTGGTTCACCTTTGGAATCCATGGACGCGAACGTCGGCATGGTATCACCAGGGACCAGTTCAGCATCACAACCGTATCCCTTCGATAATATAATCTTATCAACGTTTGCCATAAACCCGGCAGATGCCCAGTTCATTTCCGCAATGGTTATGGAACCACAGGCAGCAGAAGCAGCGTGTGGCATTGCCATTGCAATACCCGCTACCGTCGCAGCGATTAGAAATCTTTTCATAAATTGTCTCCCTAGCATTTGCATATTTGAAAAGCACGCTACACCTCGCTTAGTTAGTGTAGCGCACCCGGTTCCTTGGACACAAGTTTGTCTCACGCGGCGGGCCTGATTGAGATCGCGGCGTGCGACGCCTGACGAGCTTGAGCGGGGCTCAGGTAGCCGTTCTTTTCGACGATCCACTGGGCATTGTAGAGTTCGACGAAGTCGCGGACGGCGTCCCGCAGCTCCGCGATGTTGCGGTAGATGCGACCATGGATGATCTGTTCCTTCAGCGTGCGATTGAACCGCTCGGCGACGCCGTTGGTCTGGGGCTCGGCGACGAAGGCGTAGGACGGCTGGATGCCCCAGAACTTGATCTGGTTGGTGAAGTGGTCCGACAGATACTGGGAGCCGTGATCCATCCGCAAGGCCAGCCCCCGAGCCGCGCCGGCCGCGGTCGAGCCATACAGCCCGGCAAGCCCCATGGAGATCGGCTGCAGGGCGGCGAAGCGGTCGCCGCGCTTGCAGACATGCCAGCCGACACACTCGGCGTTCCAATGCTCGACGGCGGTGAAGATCCAGCCCCAGCCGTCGTCCACCGTGAACACCCGAACGCCATCGGTGCCCCACATGAGGTTCGGGGCATGAGTGATGATCTCACCGTCATGGGGATTGCCGCCACGGCGGCGGCAGCGATGGGGCGAGAGCAGATTGTTCTCGCGCATCAGGCGGAGCACCCGCTTGCGGGCAACCCGGATGTCGCGACAGACCCGAAGCCGAGCCCAGACCTTGCGGTAGCCCTCGCCCTCCCAGGGCGATGCCTCCAGGTCGGCTTCGATCGCCACCAGCAGCGCCTGGTCCGAGATCGCGGGCTTCGGTCCCCGACGCTTTGCCGGCGGCTGCTCGGCGTGCTGGCCGGAGGTCATGGCGTAGAACGAGGAGCGGGCCATGCCCCAGGCGGCGCAGACCCGCCGCAGGCCGTAGGCCAGACCCGTGCCGGGCGAGGTGGCGGCACTCATCGCCGCGACCTCCGCCGCCCCAAAGGGCCGAAGGTCTCCGTCTTGGCCTCCAGCAGTTCCACCTGCATGGTCAACTCTCCGATCCGCTTCATGGCGCTATCCAGTTCCGCCTGCACCGGATCGCCCTTGCGTTGCTTGAGCGAGGCGTCGATCCCGCCGGTCGCTTTCTCACGCCACTGCTCGAGCCGGAAGATCTCTACGCCCAACTGGCGCGACAGAAGTTGCACCGGCTCGTCACGCAAAAGCCGCAGAACGACCTCACGCTTGCGCGCCACCGTCCATCGCTGGCCAAGTCCCAGCGGGCCTGCCGGCAAAGCCTGGCCTGGGGAAAACGGGGACGAGCCAAGCTCGCCCGCATTTACCACAGGCCCATCAACAGCAACTTTCTTATCAAAATTATCGGTCATGTTCCGGTCCTCCTTGGACACTTCGATTAAGCCAATTCTGTGTCCAAGGAAATCGGGTCCGACTCACCTCGCTTAGTTAGAGCATGCAACGGCTCTTGTTTCGACAAGAGCGCAACTTTGGAGCTATATTGCGAGATCAGTGCTAGATTCATCGCGCTCTTCACACTACTACGGGGTAACTGTGGCAGCGGCAACAATAACTCGTACCAAAGCTGGCTGCCTGCCACCGTTGCTTCGCACAGTATTAAGGTGGTCGAGCCAACAGAGCTCACGGTCACCGGCCATCCTAGCAGCCTGCACGTCCCTTGCAACTGCACTGAGCTATCCCACGCCCTGGCGCCGTCTTCGCCCGCAGTTAGGTTGAAGCTAATGAGCGCTGACGAAGCTCTAGACCTTATTGCGGAACCAGGTCTTAATTCACATGAAAATTATAGATTCATTGAAAAAAACTCAGCGGGCTCTCTCTCCGTCTTCTTTCGGGATAGCCCCAGAACCCTGTCCGCTAAATCTGTGTGGCCAGTTAGGTAATTATTCGTCGAAGCGATAAACGACTTCATCGAATTGGTCACAAGGGAACGTGAAAACGATTACCAGAGGTTCATCGCTGAAACACGTAGTGGAATGCCGAATATTTGAGGGTATATAAACGGCTGGTCCGGGACCTATCTCATCCACCATCTCACCTACCGCGATACTGCCAATACCACTAATTACGTAATAGGTCTCACATTGGGCATGGGTGTGGCTTATCAGTGTCTCTCCTGGAGGGAGTTCTGCGATCCCCAATGTAAGCGCAGCAGTAGGCGTGCGATTTCCTGAGATCAGGAGTTTCCAATGAATTGGGCTCCTAGCTTTGAGTTCGGGGTCATCCCAACTCTTCCAGGGCAAGTCGGGTTCGTGACGAATAGCTGGTTCTAACCTAACCTTGCCGATCCGGTATACACCCACACCCACTAGGGCTAGAATGGGCGCAAACCGGATATAGGGGAGCGCGCCATGGATGTTCTCGACCGTGCCGATCTCCCATTCCCGCATTCGCTACCCGAGTTCCAGCGACTTTTCCCCGATGATGCGGCCTGCGCCGCCTACCTGGAGAAAGCCCGCTGGGGAGACGGCTTTGCCTGCCCGCACTGCGGCACGGCGGGAGAGCCGTTCCACTTTGAAAACCGCCCTGGCGTCCTGCGCTGCCGCAAGTGCCGCCAGAACACCGGGCTGACGGTGGGAACAGTGATGGAGCGTAGCCACACTCCGCTGAACGTCTGGTTCTGGGCCGCTTATCTGGTCGCCAGTCAGACGCCCGGCATGTCCGCCGTGCAGTTTCAGCGGCAACTTGGTCTTTCGCGCTACGAGACGGCCTTTCAAATTCTCCACAAGCTCCGCTCGGGCATGGTGCGGCCCAACCAAGACAGGATCGGTGGACAGCCCAAGAACCATGTTGAGGTGGACGAAACCTGGGTTGGCGGGCGAACGCGTGGGGAAGGCCGTGGTGTTCACCACAAGGTTCCCGTCTCCTGTGCCATCGAGGTGCGTCATCGAAAGCCGGGCACCAAGCTCGACAACCGGAAAGACGGACGCTATGCCGGACGCGTTCGGCTCGCCGTCGTGCTCGACCGTAGCGCCGAGTCGCTCTGTGGGTTCGTCGAGAGCACCGTCGCGCCGGGATCGCTGATCGTTACTGACGATTGGAGCGGCTTGTCTGACGTCAGCGCCTTTGGGACAAATTGAGGTAATTGCATACCGGAGGATTTCTGGCTCATCGTAGTGACCGAAGGGAACGAAGATGAGACAGAAATCAATGAGCAAGAACGACCCGGCGGATGGAACGGTTCGGGATATTCGCCGCAAGACACGCAAGCAGTATACGGCTGAGGAGAAGATCTGGATCGTGGTGTCGGGCCTGCGCGGCGAGGAGAGCATCGCCGCCTTGTGCCGCCGCGAGGGCATCGCCGAGGGTCTGTATTACAGCTGGTCGAAAGAGTTTTTGGAAGCGGGCAAGAAGCGGCTCGCCGGCGACACCGGGCGCCAAGCGACCTCGGGCGAGGTTAAAGGCCTGCGCCAGGAGATGCGCGACTTGAAGGAGTTGGTCGCCGAACTTTCGCTGGAGAACCGGCTTCTCAAAAAAAACATGATCGGGCATGGGGGAGACGAGGAATGAGGTATCCCGCATCCGAGAAGCTGGAGATCATCCGCCTGGTCGAGCAGTCCCACCTGGGCGTCGGGTCCACTTTGGACAAGCTGGGCATTCCGAAGACCACCTTTTATCGCTGGTACGATCGCTTTCTGGCCTTTGGCGACGCCGGTCTTGAGGATCGCAACAGCAGCCCAGGCCGGGTGTGGAACCGGATCCCGGATGATGTCCGGGGGCAGATCATCGATCTTGCCCTGGAGGAGACGCAACTGTCGCCCCGGGAACTGGCCGTCAGGTTTACGGACACCAGGGGCTACTTTGTCTCGGAAGCCTCGGTTTACCGGCTTCTCAAGGCCCACGACCTGATCACCAGCCCCGCTTTCGTGGTCATCAAGACAGCCGATGAGTTCCGCGACAAGACCACGGCGCCGAACCAGCTGTGGCAGACCGACTTCACCTATCTCAAGGTCATCGGCTGGGGCTGGTTTTACCTGTCGACCATCCTGGACGACTATTCCCGCTACATCATTGCTTGGAAGCTCTGCACCAACATGACGGCGGACGATGTGACGGCAACACTGAAGTTGGCGCTAGAAGCCTCAGGCTGCAATCGCGCCAATGTCGTCCACAAGCCGAAGCTGCTCAGCGACAACGGCTCGTCCTATATCTCCGGCGATCTGGCTGAATGGCTCGAGGACCACGGTATGGATCACGTTCGGGGCGCACCGTATCACCCGCAAACCCAGGGCAAGATCGAGCGCTGGCATCAAACGCTGAAGAACCGGATCCTGCTTGAAAATTATTATCTACCCGGCGATCTCGAAAACCAGATCAGCGCCTTCGTCGATCACTACAACAACCAACGCTACCACGAGAGCATCGGCAACGTAACTCCAGCCGACGCCTACTTTGGACGCCACACCGCCATCATCGAAAAGAGAAAAAAAGATCAAAAAACTGACCCCCCAAAACCGCCGCTTGAACCATCAAAGCCAAGCGGCTTAACATCAAACAAAGATGAGCCAGATCCTCCCTATGAAACACGCTCAACAGTCCCATTTGTTTTGATGACGGACACTCGCTGATGCGCATGAACACCGGCGTGAAGGCACAAAAAAAGACGGCAATCAGCAGGGCCGTCAGTCCCACCTGGAGGCTCAAGCGGGCGGCCGGAGAGCCTCTCCCGGTGGTGGGGTGAGCGCGGAGATTACGCGGCGCCTCGCGGGATGCCAAGGAATTGCGGTCGTGACCGGGATCGCCGACAATACTTTCACCCTGGGCTGGATTGACTGACAACCCCCGTTCACCGGCCGGCGAGTCCTGCAAAGCGAGGAGATGCTCGATGGACAACAGCCTCCTGTGCGAGATTACCGAAGACCACATTCGCACTTACGAAGAAGATGGCGTCGTCGTGGTGCGCGGCGCGATCAGCCTAGATTGGGTCGAGTACATGCGAGAGGCCATGGAACGCGTGCTCGACGAGCCAGGCCCGACCGGCGGCGATTTGAATCGCGATGGCAAGGGCCGCTTCGCGTTCGAGACATTCCCGTGGCTCCACGACGAGGGCTTCAAGCGATTGGCCCATGAATCGCCGCTCGGCGAAATCGCCGGGCGCATCATGCGGTCGTCGAAGACCAATCTCCTTTACGACATGTTTTTCGACAAGGAGCCCCATACGCCGCAACCGACGTCCTGGCATCAGGATCATCCCGGCACATGCTGTCACGGTACGCAGGTGACCGGCACGTGGATGCCACTCGATATCGTGACTTACGACTCGGGCGCCGTCGAATATATCCGAGCCTCGCACAGATGGGGCCGTTGGTACGGCATGAAGTACGACACCAAGGACTCGCCCGAGGACTATTCCAACACCTACATCCTGCTGCCCGATGAAGACACCGTGGACCCTGAAATATGGGGCGAGCACATCGAGCTTTCGCCCGATATCGAAGCCGAGCGGGATCGGCACGACATCATCTCATTCGATACCGAGCCCGGCGATGTCATCGTCAACCACCTGCTCGTGATGCACGGCGCGCCGGGCAACCAGACCGACAGGCGGCGGCGTGCGGTCGGCGGCTGCTGGGTCGGCGACGACGCCGTGTTCGCTCTCCGCAGGGGCACGCACAATGTGAACATCCCGGCCGACGTCGATCTCAAGGACGGCGATCCGTTCCCGCCCGATCACCCGCTGTTCCCGCAGGTCTGGCCACCCTACGAAGGCAACATCCGGCAAAGCGCGTAGGCATCGCGAGCGGCGAACAACATGAGGGCGGTCAGGGCGGTCAGGGCGGTGAGGAGGGTTCAGGTCCGCTTCTGACCGGCAGTTTCATGGACTACGGCCTACCTCGCGCCGATCTCTTCCCGACGATCACGTCAAAATGGAACGAGATCCCCTGCCCAAACAATCCGCTCGGTATTTAGGGCGCGGGCGAAGCTGGCACGGTTGGCGCCACGCCTGCAGTCATTAACGCTATTCTAAACGCCCTGAGTGAGCTCGGCGTCACCCATATCGACATGCCTGCAACGCCGTAGCGTCTTTGGCAGGCCATCCACGGGCAGGAAACCTAGTGGTCGGCTAAATGTTGGAGCAACTGCTGAATAATGCTGTTGGCTAATTTCGGAAGTTCGAGACAACGCCAGCCACTTCCGATTCTGAAGGTAAAGCCGAGTTTTCTGTCGAACGTGCGGTTTTCTGCAGATTACGTCCGCTCTCCCGAAAGCTGACCTCGTTAAGTAAGCCTGTTTCGGTTCGTTCAGCCTCAAATGCCGCTCATAACGGTGTAGTTGCAGGTTCGAGTCCTGCCCGGCCCACCATCACGGCGCGGGATTGGCGCGAGCCGTTGCCCCGCCCGAGTGCGCCCTAGATCCGCCGGCCTGATCCGCTCCCGGATTTGCTACCATGTAGCGGTTTCAACGGGGGCGGCGTGACCCATGAACGATCTCGATACTCTGGCCGACGTCTTCCGCGGCCTCAAACCGTGGCGCGGCGTGGTGCCCGCTGGTCACCGCGCCAATTTTCTCGGCGTCATGACCGCGCTCGCCTATTTCCACGAGGTCGAGCTCCGGGATTTCGACTATCTCGAGCGAGCACGCGCGGGCGATTATGACACGGTGACGCGGGCGTCGGAGGTCGGCGACGGCGAGCGCTATTTCGAGTGGGTCAACACGGTCGAGGCCGCGCGTCTGGCCCAGGACCGCTTCGTTCTGGTCGAGGCCGGCGGCGGCTTCGGGGCGCGCTCGGTGGACGCGCACGCGGCGCTCCAGATGCTCAACCCTCTGCCGGAAACCTATGTGGTCGTCGAGGCGGTGCCCCAGCACATGGAATGGGCGCGCCAGCACTTCGCTGCCAACGGGCTCGATCCCGCGCAACACTGGTTTATCAACGCGCTCATCAACGACACCGGCCGCCCCGAGCTGTTCGCCCACGCGCCGGGTGTTTACTTCAGCAACATCATCGACACCGCAACGCGCCAGCGGGTGTTCGATGCCGCCGAGAGCGAGGGCGTTCTCGATGCCGTCCTGCGCAACCTCATGGTCGAGGGCCGGGTGGGGCTCACTCTCCCGGTTGAGGGCGAGGACGACACCACGATGGAGGTGGATTTCATCAGCGCGCTCAGGCTTGAAACGATACTTGCGCCGCTGCCCACGGTCGATCTGCTCGATCTTGATATCCAGCTCGCGGAAGAGCGCGTGGTGCCCGATGCCATCGCGATGATCGAGCGCAAGGTCCGCCGGCTCCATATCGGCACCCATCAGCCGCCGATCCACGACAATCTGGTTGAGCTGTTGCGCGAGCGGGGGTGGCGGCTCGTCTTCTGCTACGCGCCCTACAGCAAGTTCGATACGCCGCTGGGCCGCTTCGCGACTGGCGACGGTATTCTGACCGCCCTCAACCCCGGGGAGTCCTTAGATTGAGCGCTCGCCGCGCCCGGCTCTTATGAGGCCGGCTGCCCGCCCGGCGTCGCGTCACGGTAACGGAATCGCCTTGTATTCGCCGGGTCTCACCCTTATATTGGTGCCATCAGTCGTCAAGACCCGGCGTAGTCGGCTTCGTCGCGCCGACCAAGCCATCGGACTCCCGGACATGGTGAACTGAGACCCAGCGGCGCATGGTGCGCCGATGGTTGCATGGCTAACCTACAAACGGAATAAACCCCATGATCGGAACCGTGAAATGGTTCAACCCCGCCAAGGGGTATGGCTTTATCACTCCCGAAGACGGCTCGAAGGACTCTTTCGTCCATATCTCCGCCGTCGAGAAGGCCGGCTTGTCCACTCTCAACGAGGGCCAGCGCGTCGAGTACGAGTTGGTGCCGAGCCAGAACGGAAAAACGGCGGCCGAGAACCTGAAGGCGCTCGACTGACGTCAGCTTGAGAGGGGCCCTGAGAGCTCCCTCTTTTCCTCCCACCCGCTGTAGCGTGGCCCTGCGCCACGCCAAACATAGGCCCGTATTGTCCTACCGCCTTGCCTCGCCGGTGCGGCGGCGCCTTGCGGGCGCGCCTTTGGCGTCGGCGTCCACGATCACGCTCGTAAGGCCGATCAGGGTCGGATTAGGTGCAGACACGAGGAAGCTCGGCACCCGGCTCAGATAGCCCCTGAACCGCCGCTTGCTTTCGAAGCGGTCCCGAAACGCCCGGCGGTCGAGGGCATCGCCCAGGCCGAGCGCCACCCCGCCGTCGACATAAACGCCGCCCAGGGCCGCGAAACTCAAGGCCAGGTTTCCTGCGGTGCCGCCGAGAATTCGCGAAAACGCAACCGCCGTCGCGACCGCTGCGGGACAACTCCTATCGCTGGCCCAATGGGCAATGTCGGCCGGCGCAAGCTCTTGTCCGCTGGCGCGTGGCCTGAGGCCGTCGATCTCGGCCACCGCGTGATAGAGATCGACCAGGCCGGCGCCCGACAGGATTCGCTCGCACGACACGTGGTCGTAGCGTTTGCGGTACCACTGAAGAATTTCGATCTCCCGGTCATCGGCCGGGGCGAAACCGGCGTGGCCGCCTTCGCTCGGAACAGGGATCCAACCGGCCGTTGAAGGGACCAGCCCGGCGACGCCCAGCCCGGTGCCGGGCGCGAGCATCACCATGGCCGCAGCGGGATCGGGCGCCCCGCCACCGAACTGGATGGCTTCATCGTGAGCAAGATGCGGCAGCGCGAGTACGCTAGCCGCGGTGTCATTAACGACGATGAGCCGCTCGAGCCCCAATTCGCGGCGCAGCTCCTCTGTCGAAAAAGTCCAATCAAGGTTGGTGAAACGAACGCGGTCGCCGGTGACGGGACCGACGACAGCGAGCGCGCCCCGCCGGAGCGCGGGGGTCTCGCCGATCTGGCCAAGCGCCGTCCTGAGGGCCAAGGTCAGATCGCAGTAATCGGCGCAGTGCAGGATAACGGGTTCGGCGCAGGTGCCATCCGCCGCACAGAGGGCCATGCGCAGGTTCGTTCCGCCGATGTCGGCGACGAACGCTGAGGCGACGGAAGCGAGGGCCATGCGGCGGGATCAGGCCGCGGCGGCGATGCGCGAGAGCGCGCCTAGGAAGGCGTCGCACCAAGCGGCCAGATCGTTGCGCCGGAGATGGTCCATGTTCGCCGACCAACGTTGCCGGCGTTCGTCGAGCGACATGCGAAGCGCGTGCTGGATGGCGTCGGTCACGGCTCGGGTGTCGTAAGGGTTGATGATGATCGCTTCGGGCAGAACCTGTGCCGCCCCGGCGAATTGGGAGAGGACGAGAACGCCCGGGTCCTCCTCCGCCTGCGCTGCGACATACTCCATCGCCACGAGATTCATGCCGTCGCGGAATGGTGTGACCAGGCCGACCCGAGCGGCGCGGTAGAGCCCGGCGAGATGACGGCGCGAGAACGAGCGGTTCATGTACTGGATGGGGACCCAGTGGGGCTCACCGAAGCGGCCGTTGATGTGACCCGTCAAGCGTTCGAGATCGTGTCGGATCGCCCTGTATTCAGGCACTTCGGAGCGGGTGGGTGGCGCGACTTGCATCAGCGAGACCCGGCCGTGGCTCGCCGGATAGACCTCGAGCAGCCGTTCGAACGCCCGAAAGCGCTCGGGCAGTCCCTTGGAATAGTCCAGCCGGTCGACGCCAATGATCAACCGGCTGGCGTGCAGGCTCTCTCGGGTCCGCTCGAACTGACGTTGCGCGACGTTCGCTTCGGCCATCTGGACGAAATCCTCGGTATCGATCCCGATGGCGAAGGCGCCGCTCTGGGTCGACTCGCCGAACGCCGTGACCATGGCGCCCCGCGTGATCTGACCCCCGGCATGGAGCCGGATGTAGTCGTGGAACGCCCTGAGATCGATGTCGGTCTGGAAGCCGATGAGATCGTAGGCGAACAGGGATTTCACCAGTGCCTCGTGGCCGGGCAAGGTGAGCAGTAGCTGCTCGGTCGGAAACGGGATATGCAGGAAGAAACCGAGCGATTGCCGACAGCCCAGGCGCCTCAGCTCCTGACCCATCGGGATGAGGTGATAGTCGTGAATCCAGATGATGTCATCGGGCTTCAGGAGCTTGGCCAAGTGACGGGCAAAGAGCGCGTTGACCCTGAGGTATCCTTGATACTGCTGGCGATCGTAGACCGCGAGATCGGTGCGGTAGTGAAAAAGCGGCCACAGGGTCCGGTTGGCGAAGCCGTTGTAGTATTCCGTGCGATCGGCGGGCGTCAGATCGAGCGTCGCATAAGTCACGCCGGCGGCCTCGGTGATGCGCGGCGACCGCGGCCGGCCGCGGGAGACCTCGCCGCTCCAGCCAAACCACAACCCCTCCGACTTGCGCAGGACGGCCTCGATCGCCACCGCGAGCCCGCCGGCGCGCGCCCGGGTCTTGCCGCTGTCTTTCGCCACGGCCACCCGGTTGGACACGATCACGAGACGGCTCATAGCACCGATTCCCACCCTCTACTCAGCCGCACCGCGCAGTTGATCAGCCCAACCAGCGAGTAGGTCTGGGGGAAGTTCCCCCACAGCTCGCCGCTCTCGACATCGATGTCCTCCGACAGCAGCCCGAGATCGTTGCGTTTGGCCAGCATGTCCTCGAATAGGAGCCGGGCCTCTTCCTCTCGTCCCGATGAAAGTAAGGCCTCAATATACCAGAATGTGCAGATGATGAACGAATTGGCCGGCTGTCCGAGATCGTCGGGCCCCGAATAGCGCATGATCTGATTGGCGCGCATCAGGTTGCGCTCCACCGCAGCCAGCGTGCCGGCGTAGCGCACATCGCCGGGCTCGAGGAACCCCACCTCAGCCATGAGCAAGAGGCTGGCGTCGATTTCCTCGCCCTCGAAGCTCTGCACATAGCTCGCGAGTTCGGCGTTCCAGGCGCGTTCGTGAATGACCTCGCGGATCTTTTCCGCGCGCTGCAGCCAATACCGCGCGCGATCGGGCAATTGCAGGTGCGCGGCGATTTTGGTCAGGCGGTCGCACGCCGCCCAGCACATGAGCGCCGAAGAGGTATGAATCCGCACCTCGCCGCGTTGCTCCCACATGCTGGCATCGGGCAGCGCGTGCAACCGGAACGCGTGCTCGCCGACCGCTTCGAGGCGATGAAAATCCGCCAACGCGGCGGGCCTCAGCAGCCGCTTGTCGAAGAACGCTTGCGTCGTGGCCAGAATGATGTCGCCAAATACGTCATGCTGGATTTGCTTGTAGGCCTGATTGCCGACACGCACTGGCCCCATGCCGCGATAGCCCGCCAGCGTCGTGATCTCGCGCTCCGTCAAGCGCCGTTCCAGCGCGATTCCGTAGACCGGCTGGATCATGCCGCGATCGGCGCTGGCGACGATGTTGGTGAGATAGCGCAGATAATTCTCCAGTACGCGGACGGCGCCGAGACGATTGAGGGCACGCACCACGAAAAAGGCATCGCGCAACCAGCAATAGCGGTAATCCCAGTTGCGGCCCGAGTTCGGCGCTTCGGGGATGGAGGTCGTCATGGCGGCGATGATGGCGCCGGTTTCCTCGAAGCTGCAGAGCTTGATGGTGATGGCGGCGCGAATGACGGCGTCCTGCCATTCCAGCGGCAGGGCCTGTTGGCGGATCCAGTCCTGCCAGTAATGGCGCGATTGGTCGAGAAACTCTGTCGCGGCCGTCGACGGCGAGCGCGTGAGCGGCTCGTCGGGGCCAAGAATGAGATGTATCGGTCCCTCGAGGAAAAAAGGCGTTTCTTCGAGGATGTAGGCCGGCGCCGCGTCGGTCGTCAGCCGCATGGTGACGTTAGCGCCAACGAAGCGGATGTGATTGCTACCGTGCGTGACGTCGGGCTGGCCGGCGCCGTAGGCTGAACCGGGACGCAGATTGATGCGCACGCGCGGCGTGCCCGACAACGGTCGTACGACACGAACGATGATCATGGGGCGGAACATGCGGCCGAACTGCTCGAACCGTGGCGCGAAATCCGTGATCTCGATGGCGCCGCCATGCGCATCGTAGAGCCGCGTGACGAGGATCGCGGTATTGGTTAGGTAGTCCTGCTCGCTATGGGCCAGGTCGTCGATGGTGACCTCGTAGACGCCCCGGGCGGCCGCTTCGTCGTCGCTGTTTGCGAGCAAACTATAGAAGACGGGATCGCCATCGAAACGCGGCAGGCAGCACCAGACGATGCGCCCGCGGGCGTCCACCAGCGCCGAGAACGAGCAATTGCCGATGATGCCGAGGTCGAGGTTGCTCACCCGTCGTGCTCCCGCGTATCGCCAAGCGCGCGGGGAATGGTGGCGAGCCAGCGGCGGAGCTCTGCCACGGAATCCACACGCCAGCCCGCGGCGGTCCCGACGCCTTCGCCGACGTGGACGCTCACGCCGCCGCACGCGTTGACGATCGCGAAGCCGTGCTCGTCGGTCGCGTCGTCACCACAGAAGACCGGCCGTCGGCCGGCAAAGGGCGGCTCGTTCAGGAACTTCGCGATGGTGTCCCCCTTGTCGATTCCGGACGGCCTGATCTCGAAGACCATCTTCCCTTCGAGGACCTCGATGCCGTCTAGCGCCGCGCCGACGGTGACAGCGACGGCACGCTGGCACTCCGCACGTCGATGGGGTGCTTGGCGGAAGTGCAGTGCCAGGATGTAATACTTGTCCTCGACGAACACGCCCCGGCGGTCTTGGGCGAAGGATACGAGCTTCTGCTTGATATCGTCGAGTCGGGCATCCCGGGAGGCCAGCCGCGTAACCGTCCCGTCGACAGCGCGGCGCTCCAGCCCGTGAAGTCCGGCGGCGGCATGAAGGGGCGGCGAAAGATAGTGATCGATCTGGCTCAGCGGACGGCCGCTGACGATGGCCAACGCGCCTTCGAGCGCGGTCTGGAGATCGTTAAGCAGGCGTCGCAAGGCGGAATCGACGTGGACCAGCTCAGGCGAGTCCGCCAGTTCGACGATGCTGCCATCGAAATCGAGGAAAACGGCCCAGTCGGGCTGAGGCCGGGGAAGCGTCGTCTCAGGCATTCCGACCTTGGGGTGTAACACAAATCCGGGAGACCGGTGAACCGCGCCATGCGTAATCGGGGATGGCGTGGCACGCGAGAGAGGGGCGTCTGCCGCTCCATGGGATCGCGCCGCGGTGAGTGGGCTGCACCGGCATCTCTCCAGCGGCTAAAGCGGATTGTCCTTGCCCGTGTTTGCGATCCTTCCTATGGTGGCGCCGCGAGTCGTGCATTGGCAGGGTAGGTCCGGAAGGGCCACCATACATTACGCGTCGGGCGAAGAGCTGGTGCATCTTTTGGCGACCGATCGTCATCTCCTTACACTGTGGGCTCGTGAAATGGGCCGCCGCGCTCTGGTGTTGGCGGCGGAACCTCAACCGCATTAGGACCAAGGTCTATGGCCAAGGGAACCGTGAAGTGGTTCAACCCCTCGAAAGGTTACGGCTTCATCACGCCTGACGACGGTGGCAACGACGTGTTCGTTCACGTCTCGGATGTCGAGCGTGCCGGAGCCCACTCGCTCAACGAGGGACAGAAGGTCGAGTGCGAACTGCAAGAGGGCCGCGATGGCAGGTCGTCTGCGGCCAACCTGCAGCTCGTCGAGTGATCCCCATCATACGGCTGGACTCGCAGTGGGCTGGTCTGCCCGGCCGGCGGTGGCCGCGCACCAGGACCGGATCGTCGATGTCTAGCCCCCCGATCCCAGGCTGTTAGCGAGGAATCTGCCCATGGCGAGACGAAAAAACTATCGACAGGAACGCAACTTGCGAGACAAACGTAAAGCGGAAAAACGAGAAGCCAAAGCTCTCAAAGCCAAAGCCCGGCGGGAGGACAAGGACAAGCCCGAAGAGGCGAGTGAAACGCAACCCTCCGAGGTCCCGTCCGTGTAGGGGATTATCAAACCACATAAACAACGTTCGCCCCGGCGCGCGATGTCGTTTCCAAGGCCAATGAGTCCTAATATGCGCTCATGGCTGCCCGACCCCAGATCGAGATCGAATACTGTCGCCAGTGTCGCTGGCTGATGCGCGCGGCGTGGATGGCGCAGGAGCTGCTGACCACCTTCGAAGAGGACCTCGGCGGGATCACGCTCCGTCCCGGAATCGGCGGCGTCTTCGAGGTGCGCCTCGATGGTGACACGATCTGGTCGCGCACAGCGGCGGGACGTTTCCCCGCAATTAAGGAACTCAAACAATTGGTGCGCGATCGCGTGGCGCCGCAACGGAGCCTCGGCCATTCGGACACGCCGATCGGCGCCTAAGCGAGTCACGGCAACGGATGGGGGCGTGGCGGTGCCCTCGATGGTGGGCGGCGCGGCGGTTGGACGGGCTTGCCTTGGCTGCCACACTTGAGCTCTTCGCGGAAGAGGGTGGAGCCTACACCGAAAAGCTGCAGAGCATCATTCGCGACAACGGCTTGTGGCGGCTCGACGGCGCGCGCCTGTCGGACAGTCCTCTCATCAAGCTGTTTCCCGCCGAGAGATAGGCTCCCGGCGTTGCGCGTGGGCCTAACGCGCGAAGGCCTGACGTCGTTTGGCGAAGAATTTCTGGTGATAGTCCTCGGCCAGATAGAACACGGGCGCCGGGGTGATCTCGGTCACGATCTCTCCGCGGGCGGACCCGGAAGCCTGCACCTCTTCCCGCGATGCCCGTGCCGCGGCTTCCTGCTCGGCCGTGTGGTGGAAGATCGCCGAGCGGTATTGCGTGCCGACATCTGGACCCTGACGGTTGAGCGTCGTCGGATCGTGGGTGCGCCAGAACAGCTCGAGCAGCTCCTCGTACGACACCTGCTCCGGATCGTACTCGACGCGCACCACTTCGGCGTGGCCGGTTTGGCCGGAGCACACAAGCTCATAGGTGGGATTTTCTGTGTGACCACCGGAATAGCCGACGCACGTCTCCTGAACGCCGTCGAGCTCATCGAAGGCCTCTTCCACACCCCAGAAACAGCCCGCACCAAATGTTGCAATCGCCATGGGATCCCCATCCGTGTCGTATCTATGGGCTTGTGCTGCCACGTCCGATATAGGCTATCACATCCGGCATTCAACGAAGACACGTACGGGGCAACGGGGGTGCCGGCGGTGCGCCACCCCAGGGCTCGGCTAACGCCGCGCCGTCGCGAAGACGCGGCGCACCGCCGGCAGGGCGCCGAGCGAGGGCAGGGCGACGCCGAGCAGAACCAGCACGATGGCCGCTGTGTCTTGCACGGTAATGGTTTCGCCGAGGACCGTGACGGCGAGGACGACGCCGAGCGGCGATGTCAGGGTGACGAACAGGCTGATGTGGCCGACCGGCAGGGTACGCAACGAATAGTTGTACAGCATGAACGCGAGCCCGCCGATAACGACGCCCAAGTAGACCAGCACGAGCCAGGTCTCCCAGGTGATCTGGCCGACCCAGTTGAAGGCGAACGCGCGGGTATCGAGCGCGGCGACGACGACCAGTGTTGTCACCGTCGAGCCGGCCAATTGCCACGCCGTCACGATCAACGGGCGACCATGGCGGGTCGCCATCCGGCGCAGCAGGAGCTGGCCGGCCACGCTGATGATGAGCGCACCAAAGATCATCGCATCCCCGACAATATTGCTACCGCCCGCCGCATCGTCCGCGACGAGCAGGATCGTCCCGCCGATCGCGATGAACGAACCCACGCTGATCAGGAGCGTAATCGGCTCCTTGAGGAACATCCGGCCCATGACGAGCGAAATCAGGGGCATCAGCGAGACGATGATGGTGGCGTTGACCGCCGTCGTCAGGGTCAACCCTGTAAAGGTGATGACCGCCGCGGCGCCCGGCTCCATCAGGCCGATGAGAAAAGCAGGAAGCGCCAAGGTGCGGGCGTGCGCCAGTTGCCGAGTCGCCACGATGAAAAGCCACAGGATCGCGGATCCGATCACGAAGCGAACGCTCAGCACCTCGATGGGTGGCACCTCGATGAACGCCATCTTGGCGGCGACGAAGAGCGAGGCCCAGCTCAGCGACGCACAAATCATCGCGATATAAGCGGACAGCACGGGGCGAGACGCCGGATCGGTCGTCATGGGGCTGGACGGTGATGCCGCGCGTACAGGCCGGCGTGTCAATTCGAGGGTTTCGGCGCGAACAGGGGCCGGACCAGGGGCAGATTCATGATGTAGGGCAAGGACACCCCCAGGCACACGAGGGCGATCGAGAGGGTGTCGATCAGGGTGACGAGCTCGCCGAGATAAAGCGCCGCCATCGGTGCGCCGAGGGGCGCCATGAGCACGAAATAAAGCCCCACACGCGCCACCGGCAGATGGCGCAGCGCGTAGTTGTAGAGATAGAACCCCAAGGCGCCGAGGCTGACGGCGAGATACACGACGAGAAGCCAGATCTCGAGCGAAACACCCGACCACATTATGGCCGCGCGCTCGCTCGGGACGGCGAGCATGACGGCGGCCGCGAAAAGGGCCATACCGAGCAGCTGATAGGCGGCAATGCCCATGACCCGGTCTTGCCCTCGATTGAGAAAGCGGAGAGCCGTCTGGGTCGCGCAATTCATCAGGAAGCCAGCGAACACGAGCAGATCGCCGTAGTGGGAGCTCAGTCCGGAGTCGTCATCCGACACCAAGAGGATCGTGCCGCCCAATGCGATCACCGCGCCGACGATCACCGCGCGGGTGATCGCTTCACCGAGGAAAGCGCGGCCGAATAACGAGAGCACGAGCGGAAAGAGGGCGTAGATCACCGTTGCATTGAGAGCCGAGGTGATCTGCAGGCCCGCATAAATGATGATGACGGAGAGGCCGTCGACTAGCCCGACGACGAACGCCCAGGCGCCGATCCAGCGAAAGGCGACCAGCTGGCGCATCAGCAGCATGGGAACCCATAGCAGCACCGCGCCGATGCCGAAACGCAGCGTCGCGACCTCCGAAACCGGCATCACCTCGATGGCCGGTTTGCTCGCGATAAACACGGACGCCCAGAAGATGACCGCGACGATGATGGCGAGGTGGGGCACGGCGAGCTTGAGAGTCCTTGGATCCAGGGCGGCGGGGCCGGCCCCTCGCCGGGTTTGCGGAGTGAATGCAGGGATGGCCGGAAAGTTCGTGCGATGATAGCTCGAACCGGAGCAGTTTCAGCAAAAAACGTCCCGGCCGGGCGCGCCACCCGGTAGGCTGAACCCTGGCTCGGTAAGCTGCCTCGTTGCCGGCGAATCGACGATCCGATAAAAGGTGAAGGATCGGCCAACCCATCCGCGCTCCGCGATCATGTCGTCCCCGCAATATGTTTACGTGACCCAAGGCCTCGGCAAGGTTTATGCCGGCGGCCGGGAGGTGCTCAAGGGCATCTCGCTGTCCTTTCTGCCAGGCGCCAAGATTGGCGTGCTCGGCCCGAACGGGGCGGGCAAGTCGACGTTGTTGCGCATCATGGCGGGGGACGAGACCGAGTTCAGAGGCGAGGCCTGGGCGGCCGAAGGCGTTCGCGTGGGCTTCCTCGCTCAGGAGCCCGAGCTTGATCCTGACAAGACTGTGCTTGAGACCGCGCTTGAAGGCGTGGCGGCGACAAGGGCGCTGCTTCAGCTCTTCGAAGAGGTGAGCGCCCGGTTCGCCGAGCCGCTCGACGACGAGGCGATGACCACGCTCATCACCGAGCAGGGCGAGATTCAGGAAAAGATCGAAGCGGTCGATGGCTGGGAGCTCGATCGCCGCGTCGATATCGCCATGGACGCGCTCCGCTGCCCGCCAGGCGAGGTGAAGGTCGCCACCATCTCGGGTGGCGAGCGGCGGCGTGTCGCGCTCTGCCGCCTGCTGCTCGGTCACCCTGACATGCTGCTTCTCGATGAGCCGACCAACCATCTCGATGCCGAATCCGTTGCCTGGCTCGAGCGCTTCCTTCAGAGCTATCCCGGCACCGTCATGGTGGTCACCCATGACCGCTATTTCCTCGACAATGTGGTGGATTGGGTTCTCGAGCTCGACCGTGGCCGGGGGCTGCCCTTCAAGGGCAATTACTCCGGCTGGCTCGAACAGAAGCAGGAGCGATTGGCCCAGGAGGCGGGCCGGGACGAAGCACGCGCGCGTACGCTCGCGCGCGAGCTCGAATGGATCCGCGCCTCGCCCCGCGCGCGACAGGCAAAGAGCAAGGCGCGCATCCAGGCCTATGAGACCTTGCTCGCCGAGGACCGTGAGCGCCTCCAGCAGACGGCGCAGATCGTAATTCCCGCCGGTCCCCGTCTCGGCGATCTGGTCATCGACGCCGAGCGCCTGGACAAGGGATTCGGCGATCGCCTGCTGATCGAGGACCTCAGCTTCCGCGTCCCGCGCGGCGCGATTGTCGGCATCATCGGTCCCAATGGCGCGGGCAAGACGACCCTGTTCCGCATGATGACCGGCGATGAGGCGCCGGACGCCGGGCGGCTGCGGTGCGGCGAGACGGTGACGCTCGGCCATATCGATCAGAGCCGCGATGCGCTCGATTCAAGCAAGACCGTTTGGGAGGAGATTTCTCAAGGACAGGACGAGATCCAGCTCGGCGAGCGTCGGGTACACAGCCGCGCCTATTGCGGTGCGTTCAACTTTCGCGGTCCCGATCAGCAGAAAAAGGTGGGGCAGCTCTCGGGCGGCGAGCGCAACCGGGTTCACCTCGCCAAGATGCTGCGCTCCGGCGCAAACGTGCTGCTTCTCGATGAGCCGACCAATGACCTCGACGTCGACACGCTGCGCGCCCTGGAGGACGCGCTGCTGGCGTTCGCCGGTTGCGTGCTAGTGATCTCCCACGACCGCTGGTTTCTCGATCGCATCGCGACCCACATTCTCGCCTTCGAGGGCGCGAGCCACGTCGAGTGGTTCGAGGGAAATTACGATGACTACGAGGCGGACCGCCGCCGGCGGCTGGGCGCGGATGCTGATCAGCCGCATCGAATCAAATACAAGCCGCTGAAACGGAGTTGAGGCCGAGGATCAAAAGGTTATGCGGAGGATTCAGGCTCCGCCTTTGTTTTGGTTGACAGCGCCCGCCCAAATTTTGGGCTGTACTCCTGATATTTATGTTGATCGCAGTGTCACCCGGACGGTGCTGCCCGAGAGTGCGCATTTCCTGATATGTGCTTTTTCGCGTAATCACGGATCAATTTAGAGTTGATCCGGTAAATTAAGAGCGTCCTCAAAAAAAACACCATTAACAGTGTTGCCACTGAATCGGATGTTTGTGATGCCTGACCCGGTATTGATCGCTTTGCTCAGCAAGAGAGTTATTTCGCTAGCGGGGCTGACAATCTTGGTGTTGCGCAGGGAAATTGCGGGCGAAATATGTCCCGCTTCTGATTTGCGAAATAGAGCCTGGAGTTTCTTATATGCGGCGCTGGACCCTTTGTCGTCCACGATAGGTGAGGCAATAAGAAAGCGCCATTCATCCAAGTCCGCTGAGTACAGCCAAAGAGTAGCGAAAGCGGGAAAATTGGCCTCGTCCAATTTTTCCGTTAGCCGTCTGCCAGCGTCAATATTTTGATCTACCAATGCCGCCTTATCCATGGGAGCACTCCATAGCTTCGACTCGTAACTGCTGAATAGAGGTCGCGAGCCTGCTTCTCATCCCATTGAGCATACCGACTTTCTTCATTCCAATCTTTGACCACCGCCCAGTTTGTTGCAAACCGCAAATCGGCATTCATTCGGCGTTCTAGGTCAGAATTCAGGTCGGCGAATCCCACAAGTTTTGGAAGACTGTGAATGTATATTTGATTGACGAAAGCCTTGTCGGGCCATTCATGCCGACCGAACTTTTTGGCTACACATGCTTTGAGCGCACACTCGACAGCATAAGAGCTATTGTCAAAAGTTGGTGACGCAGGTTTCAGGCGGCGCGTTCGGTTAGCTTTTCTCCGTCCTTGAATTTGACGCCTTGAATGATGTCGGCGATCTGGTTCGAGGCGTCCAGGCGACGCCACTTCTTGCTGGCCGACTGGCACAGCTTGAAGACCATGGTGAGCGCCGTCATGCGGCTGAGGCAGCCCTTGGTCTTGGTGGTCCTGAGGCGCACGGTCGCAAAGGTGCTTTCGATGGGATTGGTGGTGCGAATGTGCTTCCAGTGCTCGGCCGGGAAGTCGTAGAAGGCGAGCAACACGTCGCGGTCCTTGGCCAGGCAGGCCACCGCTTTGTCGTACTTGGGGCCATAGGCCTCGAGGAAGAAGTCGAAGGCCTTCTCGGCCACCGCGCGGGTCTCGGCCATCCAGATGTCCTGTAGGTGCTGCTTGGCGCGTGGCTGGACGGACTTCGGGAGCTTGTTGAGCACGTTGGCGGTCTTGTGCACCCAACAGCGCTGCTCGCGCGTCGTCCCGTAGACCTCGCGCAAGGCTTTCCAGAAACCGAGCGCCCCGTCGCCGGTGTCCAGCTCGGGCGCAATCGCCAGGCCGCGGCGCTTGAGATCGAGCAGCACTTCGCGCCAGGACTGGGCGCTCTCCCGGTAGCCGTCGGCGATCGCCAGCAGCTCCTTGCGGCCCAGCTCGTCGGCACCGATGATCACGCACATGCATTGCTTGTCATGGTCGAGCCGTGGTGAGAAGTAGACGCCCTCGGCCCAGAAGTAGACATAACGCTTGGCCGAGAGATCGCGCCGTTGCCAATGCTCCAGCTCGCCTTGCCAGACCTCCTTGAGGCGGGCAATGGTCGAGGCCGAGAGCCCCGGCGCCTCGGGCCCCAAGAGCGCCGCAAGCGCCGCGCAGAAATCGCCCGTGGAGATGCCCTTCAGATAAAGCCAGGGCAGGAGTTCCTCGATCGACTTGGCGCGCCTGAGATAGGCAGGCAAGATCCGTGAGGTGAAGCGAACCCGCGGCCCCGTCTCGCCGGCGCCTCGGTCGCGCACCCTGGGACAGCGCACCGCAACCGGACCAATGCCGGTCTGGATCTCGCGCTCCGGCAAATGCCCGTGGCGTACGATCCGACGGCGGCCGGCCGAGTCCGTCAGATGCGCATACGCCTCGACAAAACCGGCAACTTCCGCCGCCACCGCTTGCCCAAGTAAACGCCGCGCACCAAGACGCAAAACCTCCGTCAGCGGATCGTCCTCAAATGATCCAGGTTGGCGAAGCTGGACGACTGTATCCTCTCTCATGGCGTATCCCTCCTTCGTGGAAAATGGCGACTCCAACATCGCCAGGATACGCCGCCCTCATCTCATCCCATCACCAACTTTCGGGTATAGCTCACAGCATAACCGGCTAAATAGTACGCGCCGTCAAAGCGTCGGGATCGGACTAACTGCCTTGCCTCCCGGAGGCGAATACGGGCCAACTCCTGAAAATCTCTTCTGTTCATGCTGTGGCTCGTCGCACTCTGGTTGGCTACCCACGGTAATCCGCATCAGCGTTGCATGAACGTTTTAGGAGTGCGGTTGCCCATTGATGGAGCTTGGTCGCGAAGGGTGAGGGGCCGCTTCTCGTGTTTATTCGGCTGTCCCGACCTTCTTGCGCAGCTCGACTAGCAGGCCTTCGACGGTGCCGCCCGAGCGCTGGATCACCGAGGCGAACTCGTCGCGTTGGGTGATCGCCATGCTCAGCCCTTCGATGATCACGTCGATGATCTTGTAATCGCTGCTCGAACGCCGCACGCGCCAGTTCACTTTCAGCGGCGGCCAATCCGCGTGGCGGATTTCGCTCATGACGATGGCATCGTCCTCGCCATCACCGCGCGCTCCCTGCACGTAAAGGGTTTCGCTGAAGTAGCGATTCAACCGCGAGGCGTAAGTCGAGACGAGAAACTCTCCGAACAACGCTTCGTATTCCGAGCGCTGGTCCTGCGTCGTTCGGCGCCAATAACGCCCGAGCGCGAAGCGGCCGATCGTCCTGATATCGAAGCCTTGGTAGAGAAGACGGCGGAACTCCTCGATCCGCCGCTCTTCGCTCAAGGCGGGATCGCCCAGCGTGCTGATCGCCTCCGTCCCGAGCACCTCGATAAAAGCCGCCGCCTCTTCGGGCGAGGCCCGGGCCACCTCGAGGTTGACCAGCACGAGAAAACCGCTCAACGCGAGACCGGCTATACCGCGAATACCCATCGAACGATCAAATTGTTATTCGAATGGAGACGATGTGAGAGACACCTTGGTGATGCCCTGATCGGTGTCGGTCTCGATCGAGATCTGCGGCACCGGGACGAGTGGCCCAATGCCGCCGTCCCTGATTTCGTCGGCGCGATGTTGCCGATAGAGGCTACGGACGGTGGCGTAGAGGTCGATGGCCAAGCGTTCGATCTCATCCAACGTCTCCAGATTGCGCGCCCGGAAGTCGACGATCTCGCCGCCGCGGCGGGCATAAATGATCCACTCGTCGTCCACATTCTCGGCGTAGAGGTCTAGGGGATCGAAAAAGTAGTCGGCCACCGAGCCCACCGTGTCACGCGGCGGCGAGGGGCCGAGGATCGGCAGCACGAGATAGGGGCCTTCGCCGACGCCCCAGACCGCAAGGGTCTGGCCGAAGTCCTCTTCATGGGGCTCCCAACCCCACTCGGCCGCCACATCAAACAGACCGCCGATGCCCAGCGTGCTGTTGGTGACGATGCGCACCGCCGTGACCTGCGCCCGGTCCAGCTTGGCCTGGAGGACATCGTTGGCCAGCGTCACCGGCGATCTCAGATTGAACAGGAAGTTGCGCACCATGTCCTGGGCGAAATCCGGGACCAGGCCGTCATAAACCTCGGCCACCGGCCGTAACGCCACGCCGTCGATAAAGCGATTGAACTCGAAGAAATAGCGGTTGAGGGGCTCGATCGGATCGTTCGCCTCGGCGAAAGCCGCCCGGGCGTCAGGATCGTCCGCTGGCGCCGTGGCGCAGCTCGCGAGGAGCAACCCGAGGGCCGCGACCCCGGCAACGCCCAAATACCGGATCAAAGCGGATGAATTACCCATGCAATGACCAAACGATGTTCGTTCCAACCTTTGTTGTCGCTGCCCGGCTCCCGCGTGAAACGAAGCGTTCTGCCCCTGACGCGGATACCTCCCCGTGATTCGGGAGCGGGACGTAGATGCGTAAGGTTCCGCCACACCCGCCGCCGCACAAGCTCCTCAGGCGATCAAAATCGAGTAAGCAGAATCCCTTAGACCATCAAATTGGGTGCATTAGCTACCATAACCGCAATGGGATGGCCAGCGCCGGTCAATCCGATTGCGCCAAAATTGCCACCCTGTTGCGTTTATGCCGCTCTTGGGGCTGGCCCGGTCGAAGCAAGCTCATCGGTGACTCACCGAATTCGGTGATTCTTATTTACAATTATATAAGAATATATTTATATATACTTCATAGAGGGGGCTTCACCCTGATTGGATGACCGCCGCGCTGACCATTGCGATCCGCTCGGAGCGGCTGTTCTTAGGTACTAATTTAGATGGCATCGGCTAAACAATGGTCATGTCGCTGCACCCAACGCGAGACGGTACGTTCGATCTGCTGAGCGGGTTGCGCGCGGCGGGCGAGCCCTCACGTTTGCGCCTGCTGGGCCTCTGCGCCCAAGGCGAGCTCACGGTGAGCGAACTCACCCAGATTCTGGGTCAGAGCCAGCCCCGCGTCTCGCGCCATCTGAAGCTTCTGTGTGAGGCCGGCCTTCTCGAGCGGTTTCGTGAGGGTACCTGGGCCTTCTACCGCACGACCGAGCAGGGCGAGGGGGCCGAACTGACCAATGCGCTGATCGGTCTCATGCGGGAAGATCAGCCCGTCCATACGCGCGATCAGGAGCGCCTCGCGGCGGTCAAGGCGGGACGCGCCGAGGCGGCGCAGGCCTATTTTCGCGCCAACGCTGCCGAGTGGCACAAGATCCGCGCCCTCTATGTGCCCGAAGCGGAGGTCGAGCGGGCGCTGCTCGATCTCTTTGCCGAGATTGATATCGCCGAGTTCCTCGATATCGGCACCGGAACGGCGCGCATGGTCGAGGTGTTCGGCCCGCGCATCCGCCGCGGCGTCGGGCTCGATCTGTCGCACGAGATGCTGGCGCTGGCCCGCGCCAATCTCGAGCGAGCGGGTTTGAGCCACTGCCAGGTCCGGCACGGCGATATGTACGCCATCTCGTTCGCTGATAAATCCTTCGATGCGGTCCTGTTCCATCAGGTGCTGCACTTCGCCGGCGAGCCCGCCCGCGCCATCGCCGAGAGCGCGCGCGTCTTGAAACCGGGGGGGCATCTGGCCGTGGTGGATTTCGCGCCGCACGATCAGGAGTTTCTGCGCACCGAGCAGGCCCATCGCCGCCTTGGTTTCACCGACGAGGAGGTCGCTGGCTGGTATCGGGCCGCGGGCTTGACGGTGGGTGAGCCGGTGCGGCTCGCCGGCGATCCATTGACCGTCGTGATTTGGCCGGCGGCGCGCGAAGCGGAAGAGGCGGCCGTGCCGGCACGCGCCGTCTTTGGTGAATAATGATGGCTGATCGCGCCGCCAGTGCGGCTTCGCCTGCCGTAGCGCCGCTTGCACCGGCCGCCACGGACCTCGCCGTGTCTTTCGAATTCTTTCCACCGCGATCCGAGGAGATGGAGGCGACGCTGTGGGCCTCCGTCCAACGCCTGGCGCCGCTTGCGCCGCGTTTCGTTTCCGTCACCTATGGCGCGGGCGGGAGCACCCGTGAGCGCACCCATGCGACGGTGAACCGCATCAAGACCGAAACTCGGCTCACGGTGGCCGCCCATCTCACCTGCGTGGGCGCACCCCGCGACGATGTCGATGCGGTGGCACATGACTACTGGAATGCCGGCGTCCGGCACCTCGTCGCGCTGCGCGGCGACCCGCCGCCGGACGCGGACAGCTATCAGCCCCACCCCAAGGGTTATCGCGACGCCGCGGACCTGGTCGCGGGCCTCAAGCGGGTGGCCGATTTCGACATCAGCGTCGCGGCCTATCCCGAAACCCACCCCGATGCGACGAGCCGGAGGGCCGATCTCGACAACCTCAAGCGCAAGATCGACGCCGGCGCGAGCCGCGCGATCACGCAGTATTTCTTCGATCCGGACGTCTTCCTGCGCTTTGTCGATCAGGCGCGGGCGGCGGGCATTACGGTGCCGATCGTTCCCGGCATCCTGCCGGTCGGCAATTTCGCGCAGGTGTGCCGGTTCAGCGCCGGATGCGGGGCCACCGTGCCCGAGTGGCTGGCGGTTCTGTTCGAGGGGCTCGACGAGGATCCCGAGACTCGCAAGCTGGTCGCGGCCACCGTCGCCGCCGAGCAATGCCGGAAATTGCAGCAGGAAGGAATCAGCGAGTTCCACTTCTATACGCTGAATAGGGCGGACCTGGCCTACGCAATTTGCCACATTCTCGGGCTGCGTCCCCGGGAGCAGCAGGCGTGAGCGATTTCCTCGACCATCTCAGCGAACGCGTGCTGCTGTGCGACGGAGCAACCGGGAGCCGCGTCCAAGCCATGAGCCTCGCGACCGAGACGGACTTCGAGGGCCAGGAGAACTGCACCGAGGTCCTCAACCGCTCGCGACCCGATCTCGTGCGTGAACTCCATGCGGGTTATCTCGCGGCCGGCGCCGATGTCATCCAGACCAACAGCTTCGGCGGATCCCCCATCACGCTGGGCGAGTTCGGCCTGGCGGACGATGCGCCCCTTCTCAATCGGCGCGCTGCCGAGCTCGCCCACGAGGCGATCGAGGCGTTCAGGCACGACGGCCGCCGCCGCTTCGTGCTTGGCTCCATCGGTCCCGGCACTCGCCTGCCGAGTCTTGGCCACGTGACCTACGATGATTTGGCGGCGGCGTATCACACTCAGTGCGCCGGGCTGATCGCCGGCGGGGTCGATGCGCTGTTGATCGAAACCTGTCAGGACGTTCTGCAGATCAAGGCTGCCGTCAACGGCGCCAAGCAGGCGATCGCTGACGCCGGCCCAGACATCCCCATTCTCGTGCAGGCCACGGTCGAAACGACCGGCACGTTGCTCGTCGGCGCCGACATGGCCGCGGCGGCCACGGTCGTTCAAGCGCTCGATGTCCCCGCCATGGGTCTCAACTGCGCGACCGGGCCGCAGGAGATGGCCGAGCACGTGAAATGGCTCCGCGAAAATTGGCCGGGGCCGATTTCGGTTCAGCCCAACGCCGGTCTGCCGGAGCTGATCGAGGGCAAGACGCATTATCCGCTGACGCCAGATGAATTGGCGAAGTGGCAGGAGAGATTCATCGCCGAGGACGGCATCGCCATGATCGGCGGCTGCTGCGGTACGACCGATCTGCATATCGCGGCCCTCAATTCCATGCTCGCGGCACGCGACGGTGTACAGGGGCGCCCCCGGCCGTCACCCCGCACTGTCCACTGGGTGCCCTCGGTCGCCTCGCTGTTCAGTCAGGTGCCGCTGCGCCAGGAAAACGCCTATCTGTCGATCGGCGAGCGCTGCAACGCCAACGGCTCGAGGAAGTTTCGCGAGGCCCAGGCGGCCGAGGACTGGGATACCTGTGTGGCGCTGGCGCGCGAACAGGTAAAGGAGGGCTCGCACACGCTCGATGTCTGCACGGCCTTCGTCGGCCGCGACGAAATCGCCGACATGAACGAGGTGGTGACCCACCTGCGCGGCGCGGTCGATTCGCCACTGGTCATCGATTCGACCGAGTACCCGGTGCTCGAGGCGGCACTCAAGCTTTACGGCGGCAAGGCCATCCTCAACTCGATCAATTTCGAGGATGGCGAGGAGCCCTCGGCCATGCGCCTCGGCCTCGCGCGGACGTTCGGCACCGGTGTCATTGCCCTCACCATCGATGAAGACGGCATGGCCAAGGAGCCCGATGCCAAAGTCGCGCTGGCGCACCGGCTTCACGATTTCGCCTGCAACCGCCACGGCTTGCCGCCCTGCGATCTGTTCTTCGATCCGCTGACCTTCACCATCTGCACCGGCAACGAGGCGGAACGCAAGCTCGGCCTGTGGACGCTGGAGGCCATCGAGCGGATCGCTCAGGAGCTGCCCGAATGCCAGATCGTGCTCGGGCTCTCCAATATCTCCTTCGGGCTCAATCCGGCGGCGCGCCACGTGCTCAACTCGGTCTATCTCGATCATGCGCTGCGCCGCGGGCTTACCGCCGCGATCCTCCATCTCAGCAAGATCCGCCCGCTCCACGGCATTCCCGAGGACGAGGTCAAGGTGGCCGAGGACCTCATCTTCGACCGCCGCGGCTCGAACTATGACCCGCTCCAGGCATTCATGGCGCTCTTTGAGGATCGAGCCGCGGGCCCAAAGGTCGAAAAGGAGCGCCCCGCCAGGGTCGAGGAACGGCTCAAGCACCGCATCATCGACGGCGACCGGGTCGATCTCGAAGCCGACCTCGAAGAGGCGCTCAAGAGCCATCCGCCGCTCGCCATCATCAACACCTTCCTGCTCGGCGGCATGAAGGTGGTCGGCGAGCTTTTCGGGGCGGGCAAGATGCAGCTGCCGTTCGTCCTGAAATCGGCCGAGACGATGAAGGCGGCGGTGGCCTATCTCGAGCCGTACATGGACAAGACCGAAGGCCAGGATCGGGGCACCATCGTGCTCGCCACGGTGCGCGGCGACGTGCACGACATCGGCAAGAATCTCGTCGACATCATCCTCACCAACAATGGCTACAAGGTGGTGAATCTCGGCATCAAGCAGCCGATCGGCGCCATTCTCGACGCGGCCGCCGAGCACGACGCCGACGCCATCGGCCTGTCCGGCCTGTTGGTGAAGTCGACCGTCATCATGCGCGAGAATCTCGAGGAGATGAGCCGGGGCGGGCTCGACATCCCGGTCTTTCTCGGCGGCGCCGCGCTGACCCGTAAATATGTCGAGGAAGACTGCGCCAAGGCCTACGACGCCGGGCGCGTCGCCTACGCCCGCGACGCCTTTGACGGGCTCGGCCTGATGGATCGTGTGATGGAAGGCGTGTTCGACGATCACATCGCCGAGCTGCGGGACAAACGCGCGAAGCGGCCCTCACAGAACCGCAAGCGCCTCGGCCAGGCGGCGCCCGCTGCGCCCGCCCGCCCGGTCGATCTCGAGGAGATTCGCGTCAAGCGGGCCGAACTCACGAACCGGGTGGAGGTGCCTGAGCCGCCGTTCTGGGGCGCCCGGGCGATCGAGGAAATTTCCGTCCGCGCGCTCGTACCCTTCGTCAACGAGACCATGCTCTATCAGTTTCAGTGGGGCTACCGGAAGGCGGGGCGCGACCGCGACGAGTTTCGCGCCTGGGCGGACAAGGAGGTGCGGCCGATCTTCAACCGCATGGTCGATATCGCCGAGGACGATGACATTCTCAAGCCGCAGGCTTGCTATGGCTATTGGCAGGCGGCGGCCGAGGGCAACGACATCATCCTGTTCGATGAGGACGGCGAGACGCCGCTCGCACGTTTTTCCCTGCCCCGCCAAGACAAGGAGGGCGGGCTGTGCATCGCCGACTTCGTGCGCGATGTCGATGCGGGCGAGCGCGATGTCGTGGGCTTGCAGGCGGTGTCCATCGGCGAGCGGGCCTCGGTTGTGGCGCGCGAATGGTTCGCGGCCGACCGCTATCAGGATTACCTCTACCTCCACGGCCTCGGCGTCGAGATGGCGGAAGCACTCGCCGAGTATGTCCACAAGCGGATCCGCGGCGAGCTCGGCTTCGGCCACGAGGACGAGCGCGAGATGGACAAGCTCCTGAAGCAGGGCTATCGCGGCTCGCGCTATTCGTTCGGCTACCCGGCCTGCCCCAATCTCGCCGATCAGCGGATTCTGCTCGCGCTGTTGGGCGCCGAGCGCATCGGCCTCGCCATGGCCGAGGAGGATCAGCTCCACCCTGAGCAATCGACCTCGGCGATCGTCATCCACCATCCCCAGGCCAAGTATTTCACCGCCTGAGGTTCGCGCCGCGTCTACGGAGAATCCCGTAGACGCTTGAATTTAGGCCGTTGCGGGGTGATGGCGCTGGCACTATCTTACATCTTGAATGCGGAGTTGAAGCGTCCAGAAGCCGCTGACCGGGGCCGAATGATCGCCCCCACGCGTCACAAGAACGGTGGATGCTGAAGAGGAGGATGACCGATGCCTCCCAGGGAGCATCTATATCCCGAGCCGTTCTTCCTCGTCGTCGCCGACCGCGACAACAGCCTGTTCAACGTCGTCGGGCCGGTCGAGGACGATTCGCCCTATGTGCGGATCGTGACCCGGCTGCAGGACGACGGGCGCAAGGTTCAGGTGTTCAATCCCGGTGAATTCCAGACCCGCGAGGATGTCATCTCCTCGATCTCCGCGGAGCTCGGCTTCCGCCACACCGACGATCCCATCATCGAACCCAGCGGCGCCTGAGGGGGCCCTCCCTAGCGTGCCGCGGCGTTGCATCGCTCGGCGGTATGTGAGCGGCCAATTTCGCTAATTCCGCCGCGTTCTTTTACGCCTCCTCGGGTGTTCCGAAGCCGCCTCCGGACGGCGTCGAGATCACGAACACATCGCCCGCGCGCATCTCCGCCTGATCGGTGCCCGAGAGCTCGGTGATCGAACCATCGGCGCGCTCGACCCAGTTGCGGCCAACCTCGCCCGCCCGGCCGCCCCCCGCGCCGGGCGGCGGCACGCGGCGGTGGGACGAGAGGATCGCCGCCGTCATGGGCGCGAGAAAGCGAATGCGCCGCACCGCGCCGTCGCCGCCCCGCCAGCGCCCCAGCCCGCCCGAACCGCGACGGATGGCGAAGCCCTCGACGAGCACCGGAAAGCGCCATTCGAGAACCTCCGGATCGGTCAGCCGCGAGTTCGTCATGTGGGTCTGCACCGCCGCGGCGCCGTCGAAGCCGGGACCCGCGCCCGAGCCGCCGGCGACGGTTTCGTAGTATTGCCAGCGCGAATCGCCGAAGGTGAAATTGTTCATCGTGCCTTGCGCGCCGGCCAGGACGCCGAGTGCGCCGTAGAGCGCATCGGTAACGGCCTGGCTGGTCTCGACATTGCCGGCGACGACGGCCGCCGGATAGGCTGGGCTGAGCATCGTGCCATCGGGCACGATGATGTCGAGGGGCTTCAGACAGCCCTCGTTGAGCGGAATGTCGTCCTCGACGAGGGTGCGGAAAACGTAGAGCACGGCGGCGCGGGTCACGGCGAGGGGGGCGTTGAAGTTGGTGTCCTGTTGCTGAGACGTGCCTGTGAAATCGATCGTCGCCCGCCGTGCCGCCCGGTCGATCGCGATCCTCACGCGGATCACGCTGCCGTCATCGAGGGGGTACTCGTAAACTCCGTCGGTGAGCACGTCGAGCACGCGGCGCACCGAGGCCTCGGCGTTGTCCTGCACGTGCTGCATATAGGCATGCACCACCGCGAGGCCGAAATGCTCGACCATGCGGCGAAGCTCGTGAACGCCTTTCTCGCAGGCGGCCACCTGCGCCTTGAGATCGGCGATGTTCTGCGCCGGGTTGCGAGCCGGGTGGGGGCCCGCGCGCAGGACTGCGTCGATCTCGGCCTCCCGGAAGCGCCCGTTCTCCACCAGCTTCACGTTGTCGATCAGCACGCCCTCCTCGTCCACCGTGCGGCTTTGCGGCGGCATCGAGCCCGGCGTCACGCCGCCGACATCGGCGTGATGGCCGCGCGAGCCGACATAGAACAGGATGGCTTCGTCCTTACCGTCGAACACTGGCCGGATCACCGTGATGTCCGGCAGGTGCGTGCCGCCGTTGTAGGGCGCGTTCAAGACGAAGACATCGCCCGGCGCCATCTCGGCCCGGCGCTCGCGGATGATCGTGCGGACGCTCTCGCTCATCGAGCCGAGATGCACCGGCATGTGCGGCGCATTGGCGATGAGCTGGCCGTCGCGGTCGAACAGCGCGCAGGAAAAATCGCGCCGCTCCTTGATGTTGACCGAGTGCGCCGTGTTTTCCAGCGTCGAGCCCATCTGTTCGGCGATCGACATGAACAGGTTGTTGAAGATCTCCAGCATCACCGGATCGACGTCGGTGCCGATGGCATGTGCCACCGGGCGCGGAACGACCCGGGTGAGGAGGAGATCGCCCCGCGCCGTGATCTCCGCCCGCCAGCCCGGCTCTACGATATTGGTGCCGTGCGGCTCGATGACGATGGCCGGCCCGGCGACGGGATGGCCCGGCCTGAGCGCGGTGCGCTCGACGATGATGGCATCGTGGTGCTCGCCCGCGGAATAGATCTGGACCCTGTCGAGGATCGGCAAATCGGGCGCAGGCCGTGAGCGATCGGCGCTCGCCGGCGCGGCCGTCACGCGATCAACCTGTTCGCCCGGGCCCACCGCCTCGAGCGAGACCGCCTCGACGATCAGCGGTTTCTCGGCGGTGATGAAGCCGTAACGCTGGCGGTGCACGTCCTCGAAACGGGCGATGATCTCATTGAGCGTGCCGCACTCCACGATGAGATAGGAATCCGTCCCCTCATAGCGAACGTGCGCGCGGCGGTGCAAAAGGACGGCCTCGCGCGTCACCCCCTGGGCGACGAGATCGGGCACCGCGTCCTTGGCGAGGGCGTCGAGCGCGTCCTCGATGGTTGCCATGGCGTCCGCATCCAGCCGCATCTCGACCGCGCGCTCGCGCATCACGACGACATCGGCCAGGCCCATGCCGTAGGCCGAGAGCACGCCAGCATGGGGATGGATGAACACGGTCGTCATGCCGAGCGAGTCGGCGACGCGGCAGGCGTGCTGGCCGCCCGCGCCGCCGAAGCAGCAGAGCGTGTAGTCCGAAACATCGTAGCCGCGTTGGATCGAGATCTTCTTGATCGCGTTGGCCATGTTTGCGACCGCGATGGCGAGAAAGCCATCGGCCACCTCTTCGGGCCGCGGCGTTATCCCTGTGGCGGCGCCGATCTCGGTGGCCAGCGCGGCAAAATCCCGCTCGACCGCTTGCCTATCGAGCCCTTGATCGCCGCCCGGCCCGAACACCTTGGGGAAGTAGGCTGCGTTCAATTTGCCGACCATGAGGTTGGCGTCGGTCACGGTGAGCGGCCCGCCACGCCGGTAACATACGGGTCCCGGATCGGCACCCGCGGACTCGGGCCCGACGCGATAACGCGCTCCGTCGAAATGCAGGATCGAGCCGCCACCCGCGGCCACGGTGTGGATCGCCATCATCGGCGCGCGCATGCGCACGCCAGCCACCTCGGTCTCGAAGGCGCGCTCGAATTGGCCGTCGAAATGCGACACATCGGTCGAAGTGCCGCCCATGTCGAAGCCGATGATCTTGGCGAAACCGGCGAGCCCGCTCGTGCGCACCGCGCCGACGACCCCACCGGCCGGGCCGGAGAGAATCGAATCCTTGCCCTGGAAATGGCGCGCGTCTGCCAGGCCGCCATTCGACTGCATGAACATCAATCGCACGTCCTCGAGCTCGGCGGCGATGCCGTCGATGTAGCGGCGCAGGATGGGTGATAGGTAGGCATCGACCACCGTGGTATCGCCGCGGCTCACCAGCTTCATGAGCGGGCTCACCCGGTGCGAGACCGAGACCTGCGTGAAGCCCACCTCGCGGGCCACCTCGGCGATCTGGCGTTCGTGCCCGGTAAAGCGGTAGCCGTGCATGAAGACAATCGCCGCCGAGCGGATACCGGCTGCAAAGGCCGCCGCGAGGTCGCGCCGGACCGCCGCTTCATCGACCGGGACGATCTCCTCGCCCTGGGCCGAGAGCCGTTCATCGACCTCGATGACACGCTCGTAGAGAAGCTCCGGCAACACGATGTGCCGGGCGAACAGCTGGGGGCGGTTCTGGTAACCGATGCGGAGCGCATCGGCGAAGCCCTTGGTGATGACGAGCACGGTGCGCTCGCCGTGGCGCTCCAAAAGCGCGTTGGTGGCGACCGTGGTTCCCATCTTTACCGCGCTGATCGCCGCCGTGGGCACCGGCGCATCGCGTGCGAGCCCAAGCGTCTCGCGGATGCCCTGGAGCGCGGCATCGGGGTAGCGCTCGGGGTTGTCGGAAAGGAGCTTGCGGGTGCTGACGCCGCCGTCCGGCGCCCGGGCGATCACGTCGGTGAACGTGCCGCCGCGGTCGATCCAGAACTGCCAGTCGGTTCCGTCCTGATCTGCTGCGTGATCCGCCACGGTGGCCTCGGTCTCAGCTAAAGACGGAGCCCCCGTCGGTGTTGACGGTCTGGCCGGTGATGGCGCGCGAGGTGTGCAGGAAGGCGATCGTGTAGGCCATGTCCTCGCCGGTGAGGAAGCGCTTGATGAGCTGGTCGTTGACGAGGTCCTCGGTGGTGATGCCGTAACCCTCCGCCAGCGTCTCGAGCATCTGCGTATCCACGCTGTCGGGACAGACAGCGTTGACGTAGATGTCCTTGTCGGCGAGCTCGATGGCGAGCGACTGGGTGAAGCCGATGACGCCGAACTTGGACGCGCAGTAGTGGGCGAGACCCCGATACCCGTTCCGCCCGGCGCTTGACGAGATCGAGATGATCGACGCCGGCGTGCCGCGCGCCACCATCTCGCGCGCCACCGCGCGCGAGGCGACGAAGACGCCGGTGATGTTGACGTCCATCACGTGGCGCCACTCCGCCAGCGTCATATCGGTGATGGTGGCCACGGTGAGCGCGCCTGCCGCGTTGACCAGGAGGTCGATGCCGCCGAAATCGGCCACGCACGCCGCGACCACGCGCGCTGCCTCGTCCTCGTTGGTGACATCGAGACGGTACGCCCGGCCCTCGCCACCATCCGCCTCGACGGCTTTTAGCGTTTCCCTGGCGCGCGCATGGTCGATGTCCACCACCGCGACGCGCGCGCCCCAGGAGGATAGCGCCCGGGCAATGCCAATACCCATGCCACCGCCCGCTCCGGTGATGAACGCGACATGGCCTGTCAGATCATAGGAGCGTTGTCCCGGCATCGATCATCCTCCCCTCATTGGTCAGGGCCCCAGCAATGCCTGGGATCGTAACACGAGAGCAGGGCCAAGGGCCCGGCGTCAGCGCAAGGCACTGGGCACCGGCTCGTCGGACTGGCGCATGGCCATCAACGCCCGGCCGGCGACCGCCACCAGAATGATGGCGCCGCCGATCAGCGATTCCGGCGCGGGCACCTCGTTGACGAACAGCCATACCCAAAGCGGCCCCAGGATGACCTCGATCATGATGAGCAGCGTGAGCTCGGCGCCGGTTACGTGGCGCGAGCCGAAAAGGAACAAGACGTAGCCGAACGCCGAGGTGCCGCCGCCCCAGAACAGGCACAGAACCGCATCGTGCAGCGATACCTCGATATCGCCGCCCGAGGCGAGAAAGGCCGAAACCGAGGTAAAGAGCCCAGCCAGAACCACCATCGGGATCATGTTCGCCGTGCGCCCCCAGCGCAGGATGACGACTGTGAAGGCGAAACCGAGCGCGGTGCCGAACGCCGCGGCATTGCCAAGCATCGTGCCGGGCGTGAGGCCGCCGCTGACCAGGACGCCGATACCGAGGAAGGCCACGACGATGGCGATCAGCGTGCTGCGGTGCACTCGCTCGCGCAGGAGCAGCCAGCCCAGGATGGCGGTAATGAAGGGTGTCGCGGCGAGGAGGAGAAGCGTATTGGCGACGGTCGTGTAGCTGAGCGCCACGATGTAGGAGAGTTGGGTGCCGCTCAGGAACACGGCACCCACGAGCCCCCAGCGCCCGATGCGCTGGAATTCGGGGATCAGGCGGCCGCGCGACTGGATCACGACGATAAGCATGAGCATGACCCACAGCCCGACGCCGCGGTAGAGGATGACTTGCCAGGTATCGGCCGCCTCGAGGCTCCGCATGATCAAACCGCCCCAGCTTGTGATCACGCTGCTTGCCAGCACGACGAAGACGGCAAGCCGGTAGCGCGAAGGCACGGGCGCGGCGATGTGGGCCTCGGTGGTCACGATGGGCGAGGCGCGCGGTAGCGCGGTTCCTGGGAACGGGTTAAGTTTGCCAATGCCCGAAGGCGGCTAACTGATCCATGATCGGGACGCGAAAGCAATGAGCATTTGGGGAAAAGTCCTCGGTGGCACGGTCGGATTCGCGCTCGGTGGGCCACTCGGCGCGCTCATCGGCGGCCTGGCGGGCCACGCCATCGACAAGATGCGTGGCCAGGCGCCGCGCGGCGCGGACGGCACCAAGGAAATCGCCTTCACCATCGGCGTGATCGTGCTCGGCGCCAAGATGGCCAAGGCGGACGGCGTCGTGACGCCCGACGAGGTCGCCGCCTTCAAAGAGGTCTTCCATATTCCTCCCAACGAGATGAAGAACGTCGGGCGGGTGTTCGACCGGGCGCGCCAGGACGCGGGCGGCTACGAGCCTTATGCGCGGCAAATCGCCGATCTGTTCAAGGACAGCCCGGCGGTGCTCGAGGACCTGATCGACGGGCTCTTCCACATCGCCAAGGCAGACAACGTCATGCACCCGAAGGAGATCGAGTTTCTCCAGGGCGTGGCCGCGATTTTCGGCTTCAACGAGGCCGATTTCGCGCGCATTCGCGCAAGCCACATAGGCCCCGACATGGCCGACCCTTACCAGATCCTCGGGGTGCCCCATGACGCCTCGGACGACGAGCTGAAGAACGCGTACCGCAAGCTCATTCGCGAGAACCATCCCGACACGCTGATCGCGCAAGGCGTGCCCCAGGAATTCATCGACATCGCCAACGAGAAACTGGCGGCGATCAACGATGCCTACGACCGAGTCACCGCGCAGCGTGGCCTGAATTGAGCGCACCCGCGGCGTTCGGCGTGCGAGGCACTGGGGTTGCCGCGCGCCAGATCTTCTCCACATGATCGAGCGTCTCTCGCCCAACCACGATGCTCGGCCACCAGGCCAAGAGGTCGATCTCCTGCTCGTGCACTACACCGGCATGCCGAGCCGCGACGAGGCGCTCGAAAGGCTTTGCGATCCCGCCGCCCGGGTGAGCGCCCACTACCTGATCGACGTGGAGGGGGTGGTCTTTCGGCTGGTCGCAGAGGAGCGCCGCGCCTGGCACGCCGGGAAGGCGTGCTGGGCGGGCGAGCGCGACATCAACGGCTGTTCGGTCGGCATCGAGCTGGTCAATCCCGGCCACGAATGGGGCTACCGCCCCTTTCCCGATCTGCAGATCGAGGCGCTGATCGCGCTCGCCGGCGACATCGTCGCGCGCCATCCGATCGCGCCGGCCCGCGTGCTCGGCCATTCCGACGTGGCGCCCCGCCGGCGGCAGGATCCGGGCGAGTTGTTCGATTGGGCGCGGCTCGTGCGCGCAGGGATCGGTCTTTTGCCGCGCGATGGCCTCGCCGTCCCCGATGGCGTGGCGTTGATGGCCGGAAGCAAGGGCGAAGAAGTGACCCGGTGGCAACGGGAGCTTGCCCGGTATGGCTACGATGTTGCGGTCACCGGGACCTATGACGCCGGGACAACAAGCGCAGTGGCCGCTTTTCAGGGCCATTTCCGCCCCCGCGTGGTTGATGGCCAGGCCGATGCCGGAACCCGCGCTGCGCTCGCCGATCTGCTCGCCCAAATCGGGTGATCGCGCCCGTGCGCCGGCGGCCTTGACGCGCGGGGGGCTCGGCGCTTACCTAGTGGATGTGTCAGATGGCCGGATGGCCGCTGCTTGCCGGGGCTTCGGCCCTTGCGGGGAGAGGAAAGTCCGGGCTCCACGGGAACACGGTGCCGGGTAACACCCGGCGGGGGCGACCCCCGGGAGAGTGCCACAGAAAGCAAACCGCCCGTCCGCGCTCATGCGCCGGCGGGTAAGGGTGAAAGGGTGCGGTAAGAGCGCACCGCGCCGCCGGCAACGGCGGTGGCAGGGTAAACCCCACCGGGAGCAAGACCGAATAGGGGCGGCGCGCCGCGGGCTTCGGCGCCGCGGCAGGCCGGTTTCCGGGCCAGCCGTCCGGGTAGGTCGCATGAGGTGTCCGGCGACGGGCATCCTAGATGAATGGCCATCCTCGCCGCGCCGCGAGGCGGGGCGGGACAGAACCCGGCTTACAGGCCATCTGGCACATTTTCTCGGGCGCGGTCCATCGGGCCGGCGGCCCAGGAGAGGTAGAAAAAGGGAGGAGACCAAGATGACGGACGTGACGGTAGCGGTGAAAATCTCGGCGCCCGCTGATGCCGTGTGGGGCATCCTCGGGGATTTCGATTCGATGCCCAAATGGATGCCGGGGATCGAAACCAGCGAGGTCAATGGCGAAGGGGTCGGGGCGATCCGGACGGTGACCAGCGCGCGGGTCGGCACCATCAAGGAACGGCTCGACGCCTATGATGCGACCTCGCGCTCATTTTCCTACTGCGTGCTCGAAGGCGCCTTGCCGGCGACCAACTTCAGCGGCCGCATGCAGGTCGTGCCCGAGGGCGCCGGTGCGTGTGTGGTCCACTGGTCGTGCAGCTTCGAGCCCAAGGGTGGGCCCGAGGACGAGGTCAAGGAACGCTTCGCCGGCATTTTTCAACGCTCGCTCGATAACCTGGCCGAAGTGGTGGCGGGCTAGCCAAGCGGCGCCGGCGATAGCCTCCCAAATCGGCACTTGCGCAAACTCATGGGTTGGCTCGCGCTCGCGGCCACATAACACGAACATCCAACGAAACAACGGGGATGAATATGACCAAGGTATCGGTATCGAGAAAGATCAGCGCACCGGCGCCGGTGGTGTGGGGCATCGTCGGCGATTACGGCAAAAGGCTTATCCCTCTGGCTCCGGTGCGATCAACATCTTGTAGGTAGGCGGCTTGATTGCGACGCCGATGCCGAGGATGGAGCGGAAGGCTGCGTGGCGGGTTCGGCGCCGGTTGAAGCGGAAGACGAACTCGTCGAGGTAGGATTGCAGGTGTTGGCGTCGGAGACCGTGGTAGACGCCCAGCGCCTAGGTCTTGAGGTTGGCGAAGACGCGATGAACCCAGGGCAGGACCATATGGGCGGCCATGTTTCCGACGACGTGCGGGTCGTGTGTGATGCCGGACGCGCCGGGGTAGCCGGCCCAGCCGTCGGTCCTGGCCGTGGCGCCGGGGGCGAGGTTGGCGCCCAGGAAGGCGTGCAGGCTGTCGGCGGAGAAGTCCTCGATCCGCGCCAGGCGGATCCGGCCGGGCCCACCCTCGCCGACCTCGACAGCGCCGGCGACCAACAACTTGCCTTGGTGGCTGCGCCGACCGCCGCCGCTCGGCGGTTCATCCTTGGAGCGGCAGGCGATCAGGCTTTCGTCCACTTCGACCAGGCCCGCCAGCGGCATGCGCTCTGGTGCGACCATGGCCCGGCGCAGCTTGGTGGCGAGCAACCATGCGGTCTTGTAGGAACCCAGGCCGAGCTGCTTCTGGAGTTGCAGCGCCGAGATCCCGTTGGAGTGCGTGGCCATCAGATAGGCGGCCCAGAACCACGCGATCAGCGCCAGCTTGGAGCCGTGCATCACCGTACCGGCCGTCACCGAGGTCTGCTTGCGACAGTCGGCGCATTCATGGGTGTATGCCTTGGTCGCGAGCGCCCACCCCCGGCTGCTGCCGCAGGCCGGACAGACGAAGCCTGCCGGCCAGCGCAAGATGGCCAGGTAGGCGGCGCAGGCTTCTTCGTCTGGAAAACGCTGTTGGAACTCCAACAGGGAACGGGGGAAGTCGGTCATTTCTGGGCATCCCGAGGGTCATGATGTTCACATTATGTTCCACCACGACCCTCGCCCCACGTCACCACATTTCGTGGTCCCGGACGCTCAGGGATAAGCCTTTACGGCAATTTGGCCAATTGGTTGCCCGGCATCGCGGCGTGCGCGACCGATGGTGAAGGCGTAGGGGCGATCCGGACGTTCACGTTGGATGATGGTTTCGTCGTCTCGGACCGCTTGGAATCGCACGATGATGGCGCACGAACGCTGATCTACACCGTGACGGAGGGTCCCTTCCCGATGGAGGATTACGTCGCCAAAGTGGTGATTATCGAGGGCGACGATACGAGTTGTACGTTTTCTTGGTCGTGCAGCTTTGAGCCGCACGAGGATGCGGCGGACGAGCTCACGAAAAACCTCAAGGACATGTTCAACAGCGGTATCGACCGCCTCGAAGCGCTCGTCACCTCGTCCAGCTAGGCCGTGGGGACAGGCGGTTGCCGTCAAAATTCAGGCGTGAAACCTCTCTCAAGGCAAGCTTCTCGAGGCTTGTGAACCACCAGCGCTCGTAGCGAGAACTCCTTGAACGGAATCACCACCCCGAAGACGTCGACGTGCATCATGCCACTGGCGCAATCGACATGGAGGTCCATCACGTAGCCGGTCTTGCGCATGCCGGATGGCGTGGTTTCGACGGTTGTCCAGTCGATGGGTTCGCCCGTGTAGTCCGCATAGGGCGGCTCATAGCCACCCCGGGTCCGGTCGAACGACCGCACATCGGCGACAACGCCGGCCGCGAGGACGGCGATCAGCAGAACACCCGCGGCAACCAATTCCCACTTTAATCTCCGCGAAGGGGAAGAGTTGGTGGTCATGGCACATCCTCTTCCCGGTTTGATTGAGCTCTGAAAGGCCTGGTCAGGTCGACGCGACTTGGTCCAAGCCCCGGCGGCGTTGCCCGCGACCTATTGTATTCCACAATAAGAACATAGTAAGAACACAATTCCGCCTTGATTGACGACTAGGACTCTATTCGTCGGTCGTGAGCCGCTGTTAACGGTCCATGACGAGCCCAAGAACTGCCCATCGTGAGTTCTTCTCCATGAACAGTTCTTCCCGCCTTTCCCGTTGACGACCATATAGTCCCATGATATCCCATATTCTTCCATATCGCCCGGGAATGCTGCGGTTTCGCAGGTTTCGACGAGGCGAGGCATCCATAACACCATGACGGGGGGCGCGGTGGCGTTATTTCTGTCCAAATTCGTCAACCGGGTCGACAAGAAGGGCCGCGTCTCCGTGCCGGCGCAGTTCCGCGCCGCGCTTTCCGGCCAGAATTTCGATGGCATCGTCGCGCGTCCCTCCTTCGTGGTCGCCGCGCTCGACGGCTGCGGCATGGATTTCCTCGAGGAGCTACGCCGCAGCCTCGGCCAGTTCAATCCGTTCAGCGATGAGCACGCCGGCTTCGCCAACGCGATATTCGCCGCCAGCCGCCCGCTGCCTTGGGACAGCGAGGGTCGCGTGATGTTGCCCGACGACCTGGTCGAGTTCGCCGGCCTCACCGATCGGGCCCAATTCGTCGGCCTCGGCGATACCTTTCAGATCTGGAACCCGGACGCTTACGCCACAATCGAGGGCGAAGCGCTCGCCCTGGCGCGCGAGCAGCGCGCGAATCTCAAATTCGTCCCGCCCGGAGGTGAATCGTGACACGCGCCGCCGGCCGCGCGCGGCCCTCGCACGAGCCGGTGATGTGCGCCGAGGTGTTGGCGGCGCTGGCGCCCCGGGATGAGGAGGTGTTCGTCGATGGCACGTTCGGCGGCGGTGGCTACAGCCGCGCGCTGTTGGCGGCGGCGCAATGCCGCGTGTTTGGCATCGACCGCGATCCCGCCGCGCTCGCTGCCGGTCAGGCGCTCGCCCGCGAACATGAGGATCGCCTGATCCTGATCGAAGGCTGCTTCGCCGAGCTCGAGAGCCTGCTCGCCGCGTATGGCGTTCGCACGGTTGACGGTGTGGCCCTCGACCTCGGCGTCTCGTCGCTACAGCTTGATGATGCGGCCCGCGGCTTTTCGTTCCAGACCGACGGGCCGCTCGACATGCGCATGGCGCCCTCCGGCCCCGCGGCCCGCGACGTCGTCAACGGTGCCGATGAGGCGACGCTCGCCGACATCATCCGCCGCTACGGCGAGGAACGCCACGCCCGCCGCATCGCCCGGGCCATCGTCGCGCGCCGCGGCCACAAGCCCATCGAACGAACCCGCGAGCTCGCCGAGCTCGTTGGCGCGGTCGTGCCGGCGCGGCGCGCGGCCATCCATCCGGCGACGCGCACGTTTCAGGCGCTTCGCATCTACCTCAACGATGAGCTTGGCGAGCTGCGCGCCGGTCTGCCGGCTACCGAGCGGCTGCTCGGGGCGGGCGGGCGGCTCGCCGTGGTCTCGTTTCATTCGCTCGAGGATCGCATCGTCAAGCAATTCCTGCGCACGCGCGCCGGCCTGACGCCGCGGCCGAGTCGGCATCTGCCGGCAAGCGCCGGATCGGCATCACCGAGTTTCAAGCTTCTGTTCCGCGGCGCGAGACGGCCCGGCGCGCCTGAGGTGGCGGCCAACCCCCGTGCCCGTTCCGCACGGCTGCGCGGCGGTCTCAGGACCGCAGCCCCGCCCTGGCCGATGGAGGCGGCGGCATGAAACGCCCGCTCACTGCCCTCGCGGTGGTCCTGATCGCGTTGCTGGCCCTCGGTCTTTACCAGCTGAAGTACGAGGTCATGCATCTCGAGGACCGCGCGATGGCCACCAACCGCGCCATTGCGGCCGAGCGCGAAACAATCCAGGTGCTCAAAGCCGAGTGGAGTTACCTCAACCGCCCGCAACGGCTTGACGATCTGGCCGAACGCCATCTCAACCTCGTGCCGGTGGCGGTGCGCCAACTCGGTGCGCTCGATGAGCTGGCCCTACGCCACGGGGTCCTGGCGCCCAATACCGGGGCGGTGCCCTTGCCCAAGCCGCGGCCGCAAGGTGGCCGGAGCGGTGGCAAGCGGAGCGTGCCATGAGAACGGGCCCGGATATCGTGAGCCGGCGTGAGCCGCGCGGCGCCTCGTCCATCCAGCTCGAAGGCTTGGGCAAACAGGCGCTTGAGACCGGGCGCAACCGGCTCCTTGCCGTGGTGGCGATGTTAGCGCTGTTGTTCGTCGTCATCGCCGGCCGCCTTGTCGATCTCACGCTGGCGACGGCCGATGAGGGCGCGCGGGCGCATCTCGCGGGCCCGCCGCCGGTATCGACCCGCGCCGACATCGTCGACCGCAACGGCGTCCTGCTCGCCACCAATCTCCGCACCGCCTCGCTTTACGCCAACCCGCGGCAGATCATGGATGTCGAAGGGGCGATTGGGGCGGTGCGCGGCGTGTTGCCCGAGCTCGCCGCCGCCGAGCTTCGCCGCAAGCTCACCACCGCGCGCAGTTTCATCTGGCTCAAACGGGGCCTCACGCCGAAGCAACAATATGCCGTCAATCGGCTCGGCATTCCCGGCCTGGCGTTTCGTGACGAGACGCGGCGCATCTACCCGCACGGACGCTTGGCCGCCCACGTCCTCGGCTACACCGGTGTCGACGACGAGGGTTTGGCAGGCATCGAGAAATTCCTCGATGACACGCTCAGGAGCCGCGGGCAGCAGGGCCTCGGCCCGCTCCAGCTCAGTCTCGACGTCCGCGCGCAATATGTGCTCACCGAAGAGCTCAGCAGAGCGGTGGACGAGTTCCGTGCCAAAGGTGGCGCGGGCCTCGTCCTCGATGTTCACTCGGGCGAAATTCTCGCTCTCGTTTCTCTGCCCGATTTCGACCCCAACCGCGTCGCTGATTCGCTTCCCGATGAGCGCTTCAGTCGGGCGACGCTCGGGGTCTACGAGATGGGCTCCACCTTCAAGGCGTTCACCACGGCGATGGCGCTCGATGCCGGCGTGGTGGACCTGGCCAGCAGCTACGATGCCACCGATCCCATCCGCGTCGCCCGCTACGTCATCCGCGACTTCCATCCCAAGCGGCGGTGGCTGACCGTGCCCGAGATCTTCGTCTATTCCTCCAACATCGGCGCCGCCCGCATGGCGCTCGACATCGGGCCCGAACGCCAGCAGGCGTTTCTCGGGCGGCTCGGCCTGTTGGACCGCGCCTCCATCGAGCTTCCCGAGGTTGGCAAGCCGCTCACGCCTTCACCCTGGCGCGAGATCAACACCATGACGATCGCCTACGGGCACGGCATCGCCGTCAGCCCGTTGCAGCTTGCCGGCGGGATCGCCGCGTTGGTCAACGGCGGCATGCGAATTCCAACGACGCTTTTGCGCGCCGAACCGGAGGGGCCGCCCGCGGGCGAGCGAGTCGTGTCGGCGGCGACGTCCGATGTCATGCGCCGGCTGTTCCGCGCCGTGGTCGAGCAGGGCACGGGCCGAAACGCGGATGCGCCGGGGTTCCTGGTCGGCGGCAAGACGGGCACGGCGGAGAAATCGGGGAAAGGCGGCTATCGCGCGCGCGCCTTGGTCTCTTCGTTCGTTGGCGCTTTTCCCATGAATGAGCCGCGCTACCTTGTGCTGGTCCTGCTCGATGAGCCGCAGGGGAACGAGGCGAGCTTTGGGTTCGCCACGGCAGGCTGGACGGCCGCGCCGGTCGCCTCCCGCATCGTCAGCCGGATCGGACCCATGCTCCACGTCAAGCCCGTGACGGCACGGGCCAAGGCGGGCCACGGCCTGCGTCGCACCTCGCAAACAAGCCGGGGGGACGGCCGTGCGGCTTTCTGATCTCGTCCCGGGTGATTTCACGCCGGATCCCGACATCGTCGGCCTAACCCCGCACAGCAGCGAGGTCGAGCCCGGATACCTGTTCGCGGCGCTGCCCGGCAGCCGGGTGAACGGCGCGGACTTCATCGACGACGCGATCGCGCGGGGCGCCGTTGCGGTGCTGGCGCCGCCCGGGACGAGCCTCACCGATTCGGCCGTCGCGCTGATCACCGCCGAGAATGCGCGGCTTCGCTTCGCCGAGCTCGCAGCCACCTTCCATGGGCCCCAGCCCGCCACCGCTGCCGCCGTCACCGGCACCAACGGTAAAACATCCGTCGCCTCGTTCACGCGCGAGATCTGGGCCCGGCTCGGCGTCCGCGCGGCTTCCATCGGTACGCTCGGGGTCCGGGGCGAAGGGCTCGCCATCGAGCTGCCCAACACCACGCCCGAGCCGGCGATGCTCCATGGCTTGCTGACGGATCTGGCGCGTGCGGGTACCGATCACGTCGTCCTCGAAGCCTCCAGCCACGGCCTCGTGCAGTTCCGCATCGACGGGGTCAACCTGACGGCGGCGGCGTTCACCAATCTCAGCCACGATCATCTCGACTACCACGCCGATTCCGCGGCTTATCTCGAGGCCAAGTTGCGCCTGTTCGACGAGGTCATGGCGGAAGGTCGGATCGCCGTCCTGAACGCCGATGTCCCGGAATTCGCGCGCCTCGCCGATATTTGCCGCAAACGTGGCCACCGCATCCTGAGTTACGGCCTGGCGGGAGACGATATTCGGTTGGTCAGGCAGGACCTCGCCCTAGGCCAACAGCGGATCGAAATTGCTGTCGGCGGACTCACCCACGTCGCGGAGCTTCGGCTCACCGGTGAGTTCCAGGCGAGCAATGTGCTGTGCGCGCTCGGGCTTGTTCTCGCCTGCGGCGGCGAGCCGCAGCCGGCGCTCGATGCGCTTGACGGTCTCAGCGCGGTGCCGGGCCGCATGCAAGAGGTTGCGCGCCATCCGTCCGGCGCGCCGATCATCGTCGATTACGCGCATACGCCGGATGCCCTCGAGCAGGTCCTGACCGCGTTGGCGGCCTGCACGCGGGGCAAGCTCGTCGTCGTGTTCGGCTGCGGCGGTGACCGCGATGCGGCAAAACGGTCTCTGATGGGGGAGATCGCGGCCCGCCTTGCGGATGTCGTGATCGTGACCGATGACAATCCGCGCGCCGAGGATCCCGCAGCGATTCGCCGGGAAATTCTCGCCGCCTGCCCGGGCGCGGAGGAGATCGGTGATCGCGCCGCAGCGATCTACGCTGGCGTGGAGCCCCTCGTAGCCGGTGACGTCCTGGTCATCGCCGGCAAGGGACACGAGCAGGGACAGATCGTCGGCACCGAGATACGCCCGTTCGACGACAGCGAGATGGCGCGCGGCGCCGTAGCACGCCTCGGGCCCGACGCCATGGAGCTTGGCCGGTGAACGCGCCGGGCCCGGCCCTATGGACGGCGGCCGAGGTAGCCGCGGCCACGGGCGCTCGGGTGAGCGGTGATTGGTGCGTTGCGGGGGTTTCGATCGACAGCCGCACGGTCGCAGGCGGCGATCTGTTCGTGGCGATCATGGGGCCCAACAGGGACGGTCACCACTATGTTGCCGAGGCCTTCGGCAAGGGCGCGACCGCTGCATTGGTGAGCCGGCCGGCCGATGACGCACCCGATGACGCGCCCGCTATGTTGGTGCCCGACACGCTCACCGCCCTGGCAGCGCTCGGACGGGTGGCTCGGGCGCGGTGCGAGGCGCGCATCATCGGCGTGACCGGGAGCGTCGGCAAGACCGGCACCAAGGAAGCGCTCAAGCTCGCGCTCGCCGAACAGGCCGCCACGCACGCCAGCCAAGCGAGCTACAACAATCAGTGGGGCGTCCCCCTCAGTCTCGCACGGATGCCGCGCGAGACCCGTTACGCCATCTTCGAGCTCGGCATGAACCACGCCGGCGAGCTCGCGCCGCTCGCCCGGCTGGTCCGGCCCCACGTCGCCATCGTGACCGCGGTCGAGCCCGTCCACCTCGAGTATTTCGACAGCGTCGCGGCGATCGCCGATGCCAAGGCCGAAATTTTCACCGGGCTCGAGCCGGGCGGCATCGCCCTGCTCAACCGTGACAATCCGCACTACGACCGCCTCGCTGCGGCGGCAAGCGCAGAGGGCGCGAACGAGGTCCGCGGGTTCGGCGCCCATCCCGAGGCCTGGGCGCGCGTGATCAAGGCGGTCCAGCACCCCGAATCGAGTTGCGTTTCGGCTGAGATCGGCGGCCAGGCCATCGTCTACCGCGTGGGCGCCGCCGGCCACCACTGGGTGATGAACAGCCTGGCGGTGCTGGCTGCGGTCCGCGCGGTCGATGCCGATCTCGGTCTGGCCGGTCTCGCGTTGGCGCGCTTGATCGTGCCGGAGGGCCGGGGCCGGCGCCATCGCATCGCGTTGCGCCACGGCGCCATCGAGCTGATCGATGAGAGCTACAACGCCAATCCAGCGTCTGTCCGCGCAGCGCTCGCGGTTCTGGGAGAGGCCGACACAGAGGACGGCGGCCGCCGCATCGCCGTGCTTGGGGACATGCTGGAACTCGGCGACGACGCGCCCGGGTTGCACGCCGCGCTGGCCGGGGACGTCGAGGCGGCGGGGATCGATACCGTCTTTACCGCCGGGCCCCTCATGGCCCACCTGGCGGCTGAGCTCGCGCCGTCGCGACGCGGCGGTCATGCCGCCGATGCAAGCGCGCTCGCGCCCTTGGTCGCTGCTGCCGTCGCGCCGGGTGACGTTGTCATGGTCAAAGGCTCGCTTGGAAGCCGCATGCGCGAGGCCGTCGATGCCCTGCTCGCCCTCGGGGCTTCGGTGCCCAAGGCGGTCAACGGGTAAGCGCGATGCTGTTCAATCTTCTCTATCCGCTCGCCGAGGATGTCAGTTTCTTCAATCTGTTTCGCTACATCACCTTTCGCACCGGTGGCGCGGTGATGACGGCGCTCGCGGTCAGTTTTATCTTCGGCCCGGTGGTGATCCGCTGGCTCAAGAGCAAGCAGATGAACGGCCAGCCGATCCGCGACGACGGGCCCGCGCGACACATCGTCGCCAAGCAGGGCACGCCGACCATGGGCGGCTTCCTGATCCTGCTCGGGTTGGGTGTCGGCACCCTGTTGTGGGCGGATCTCCGCAACAGCTATGTCTGGGCGGTCCTCCTCGTCACGGTCGGCTTCGGCGCCATCGGCTTCATCGACGACTACCTCAAGCTCACGCGCGAAAGCCATCGCGGCATGCCGGGCGCGGTCAAGCTCCTCGCCGAGGTCGTTATCGCAGCGTTGGCGACGATCTGGATCATGTCGGTCACGCAGTCGCCCTTGGATGACGCGCTGGCGGTACCGTTCTTCAAGGACGTGCTCATCAACCTCGGCGCGTTCTTCGTGCTGCTCGCCGTCATCGTCATGGTCGGCGCCTCGAACGCGGTCAACCTCACCGACGGGCTCGATGGCCTGGCCATCGTTCCCGTGATGATCGCGGCATCCGCGTTCGCCCTGATCGCCTATCTCGTCGGCAACGCCGTTTTCGCCAGCTATTTGCAGCTTCATCTCGTGCCGGGCGCCGGCGAGCTCGCGGTCTTCTGCGGTGCGCTGGTCGGTGCTGGCCTCGGGTTTCTTTGGTTCAACGCGCCGCCGGCCATGGTTTTCATGGGCGACACCGGAAGCCTCGCCATGGGCGGTGCGCTGGGCGCCATCAGCGTGGTCACCAAGCACGAGCTCGTGCTCGCAATCATCGGCGGGCTGTTCGTGCTGGAGACGGTTTCGGTCATCGTTCAGGTGGCCTCGTTTCAGCTCACCGGGCGGCGCATCTTCCGCATGGCGCCCCTGCATCATCACTTCGAGCAGAAAGGCTGGGCCGAGGCGACCATTGTGATCCGTTTTTGGATCATCGCCGTGATCCTCGCGCTGATCGGCCTGGCCACCTTGAAACTGAGGTGAGGGGATGATCGCCGTCCATGACTTCGCGCATCGCCCTGTGGCGGTCTTCGGCCTCGGCCACAGCGGTTTGGCCGCCGCCCGGTCATTGACCGCCGGGGGCGCCCGCGTCAGCGCCTGGGATGACGATCCGGCACAGCGAGAAGCCGCCGTCGCCGCCGGCGTGCCGCTCGATGATCTCTATGACCGCGACTTCACCGATCTGGCGGCCTTGGTGCTGAGCCCCGGCGTGCCCCTCACCCATCCGGCGCCACATCGCGTTGTCGTGCAGGCGCGAAAAGCCGCGTGCCCGGTGATCGGCGACGTCGAGCTGTTCGCGCGTTGCCGCCTGCCCGCGCGCGTGATCGGCGTTACCGGGACCAACGGCAAGTCCACCACCACGGCGCTCATCGGTCACATGCTCGGCGCCCTCGTTCAGCCGGCGGCGGTGGGCGGCAATCTCGGCACGCCGGTGCTCGATTTGCCGCTTCTCGACCGTGATGGGATTTATGTTCTCGAGCTTTCGTCATTCCAGCTCGACCTGACGACCTCGCTGGTGTGCGACGTCGCCGTTTTATTGAACTACGGCACCGATCACCTCGACCGCCACGGCGACATGGCCGGTTACGTCGCGGTGAAGAAGCGTATTTTCGCCGGCCAGCGGTCCGATCACACCGCGATCATCGGCCGCGATGATGATCACGCAGACGCCATTTACCGCGATCTGGCCGCGAACGACCGCCAGCGCGTGGTCCCGGTCGCGGTGGGACGTGAGGTCACCGGCGGCGTCTATGTCCTGGACGGCATCCTCCATGACGCGACAGGTGGCGATGTCGTGCGGGCCGACCTCGGCGAGGCCAAGGCCTTACGCGGGGTGCACAATTGGCAGAACGCGGCTGCCGCCGTAGCCGCGGTGCTCACGCTCGGCCTGCCGGCCGAGCGGATTGCTGCCTCCGTGGCAAGCTTCCCGGGTCTCGCGCACCGGCTCGAGGAGATCGCCGTGATCGGCGGCGTGCGCTTCATCAACGACAGCAAGGCGACCAACGTGGCCGCCGCGGCACGGGCGCTCGCGACCTTCGAGCGCATCTATTGGATCGCCGGGGGCCGCGCCAAGCAGGACAGCCTCGAATCCATCGCGCCGCTATTTCCCCGCATCGCCCATGCCTTTCTCATCGGCGAGGCGACCGCGGCCTTCGCCGCCGTGCTCGAAGGCCAGGTGCCACTCACGCGCGCCGGCGACCTGGCCACGGCTCTCGATCAGGCCGCCCGAGGGGCGTTTGCCGATGCGGGCGGGGCCGGGGACAAGTCCCCGGTTGTGTTGCTGTCGCCGGCCTGCGCCTCGTTCGACCAGTGGCCCAACTACGAGGCCCGCGGCGAGGCCTTCCGCGCGCACGTGCGAGCCTTGGCCCGATTGCATGGCGCCGCCGGCCCGGAGGCGCGCCCATGATCGGCATCGCGCGGACCGACACCAGCGTCTTCGGCCACTGGTGGTGGACGGTGGATCGCTGGCTCCTGTTCGCCGTTCTCGTTCTGCTCGGCGTCGGCACCGTCCTCGTCATGGCGGCGAGTCCCGCGGTCGCGGACCGCCTCGGCCTCGATACCTTCTTCTTCGCCCGGCGGCAGGTGGTCTTCCTCTTGGCGGCGCTCGCGGTCATGGCCACCGTGGCGTTGCTCACACCGCTCGGGGTGCGGCGCGTCGCGGCGCTCGGCTTCGTCCTCGCGCTCGCACTCAGCGTACTTGCGCTGATCATCGGCGAGGACATCAACGGCGCGCGCCGCTGGCTCGAGATCGGTCCCTTCCTTTTGCAACCGAGCGAGCTGCTCAAACCCACCTTCGTCGTGGTGACGGCCTGGATGCTCGCCGAAGAGCAGCGCCACAGCGGCTTTCCCGGCAAGGCGGTCACCGCCGGCCTGCTTGCGCTCGTTTGCGCCCTTCTACTCGCTCAGCCCGATATTGGGATGGTGGTGCTGGTTGCCGCGGTCTGGATCAGCCAGGTTTTCACCGCGGGGCTCGCGTTCCCGTGGATCGCGGGCTTCGGGTTCGTCGCACTTGCCGGTGGCATCGCCTGCTATGCGCTGCTGCCGCACGTCGCAAGCCGCATCGACCGCTTCATCGATCCGGCGGGCGGCGACAGCTATCAGGTCGACACCGCGCTCCAGGCCTTCGGCATGGGCGGGTTTTTCGGCCGCGGGCCCGGCGAAGGCGTTGTCAAACAGGTGCTGCCCGACGCCCACACCGATTTCATCTTCGCGGTGGCTGGCGAGGAGTTCGGCGCGCTGACCTGCCTCGTGCTGGTCGGGCTGTTCGCCGTGATTGTGCTGCGCGGGCTCGGCCGCATCCTGCAACAGGAGAACTATTTCGTGCTGCTGGCGGCTTCCGGCCTGCTGACGCAGTTCGGCCTGCAGGCGGTGATCAACATGGGCGTCAACCTGAACCTCCTGCCGGCCAAGGGGATGACGCTGCCGTTCATCAGCTATGGCGGCTCGTCGCTCGTCGCACTCGCGCTCGGCATGGGCATGGTGCTGGCGTTGACCCGGCGGCGCGTCGGCGACGTGCGCGGCCAACTCGGCGCGGGGTGGATCCGATGACCGGTGCCATCGTTCTCGCCGCCGGGGGCACGGGTGGGCATGTGTTCCCCGCACTCGCGCTCGCCGCCGAACTCGCGCTGCGCGGCCGCCAACCTGCGCTGATTACCGATCGGCGTGGTGATCGTTACTGCGCGGCCTACGCAGCGAGCGGCGCTCACAAGTTCGGCACTCACGTCATACGCGCCGGCACTTTGTCGGCGCGCGATCCCTTCGGCTCGCTCAAGGGCCTCTTTGACATTCTCGCCGGCACGATCGCCGCCCGCCGCCTGCTCGGCCGGCTCGACGCGGGCGCCGTGGTGGGCTTTGGCGGCTATCCGTCGTTGCCCACCATGCTGGCGGCGCTGCGGGCCGGGCTGCCCACCTTGATTCACGAGCAGAACGCGGTTCTCGGGCGCGTCAATCGGCGGCTGGCCCGGCGCGTTATGGCGATCGCGCTGAGCTTCCCCGAGACGCGTGGGTTTGGCGCCGCGGACCAGCCCAAGACGACGCTCACCGGGACGCCGGTGCGCGCCGAGATCGCCGCGATCGGCCAGCGCGACTACGACCCCCCGCGGGATGATGGCCCGCTCGAGCTTCTCGTGATCGGCGGCAGCCAGGGTGCGGCGCTCTTCGCGTCGATCGTTCCCGCTGCGCTCGCCGGACTCCCCGCCTCGCTCAAATTTCGGCTCAGCGTGGTCCAACAGTGCCGGCCGGAGGACCAAGGGAAGGTTCGCGCGGCCTATGATGGGCAGGAGATCAGCGCCGAGACCGCAGCGTTCTTCGACGATCTGCCTACGCGCCTCGAGCGTGCCCATCTGGTCATCGCGCGGGCCGGCGCAGCGACGGTGAGCGAGCTTCAGGCGGCCGGGCGGCCGTCGTTCCTGGTGCCCTTCGCCCGCGCCATGGGCGACCATCAGACCGCCAACGCGCGCGTCCTCGCCGATGCCGGTGGCGGCTGGCTGATGACGGAAACGGCCTTCACGCCCGAGCGCCTGCGGGACCAGCTCGCAGAGCTGCTCGCCGATCCCGCCGCGCTCACCCGCGCCGCCGGTGCGGCGCGTGGCGCCACGCCACGCAATGCCGCACAACGCCTTGCCGATCTGACCGAGGCGCTGATCCCAGGACAGCCGGACACAGCCGCGACGGGCGCCGGCGGCCGGGAGGCGTCGCGATGAGACACATGCCCCTCGATATCGGTCCCATCCACTTCGTCGGCATCGGCGGCATCGGTATGAGCGGCATTGCCGAGGTCATGCACAATCTGGGTTATCGCGTCCAGGGCAGCGATGTGGCCGAGAACGCCAACGTGCAGCGGCTGCGCGCGCTCGGCATCGAGGTGGCCAACGGACACGCGGCGGCCAATCTGGGCGATGCGCAGGTCGTGGCGGTGTCGTCCGCCGTGGACGCCGACAACCCGGAAGTCAAGGCGGCGCGCGCGCGTTTCATTCCGGTCGTACGGCGGGCCGAAATGCTGGGCGAGCTGATGCAGCTCAAATGGTCGATCGCGGTGGGCGGGACCCACGGCAAGACCACCACCACGTCCCTCGTCGCCGCGGTTCTCGATGGCGCTGGCTTCGATCCGACCGTGATCAACGGAGGCATCATCAACGCCTACGGCACGAATGCGCGGCTCGGCGAAGGCGACTGGATGGTGGTCGAGGCCGATGAGTCAGACGGCACCTTCATCAAGCTGCCCGCGACCATCGCCGTGGTCACCAACATCGATCCCGAGCATCTCGATTTCTATGGCGACTTCGACGCCGCGCGCCGCGCCTTCCAAGCCTTTGTCGAGAACATCCCGTTCTATGGGTTCGCCGCCCTGTGCATCGATCACCCCGAGGTCCAGGCGATGATCGGCCGCATCCCCGACCGCCGCATGGTGACCTACGGTGTCGCGCCGCAGGCCGACGTGCGCGCCGTCGAGGTCCGGCTGTCGGCGCGCGGCGCCGAGTTCGCCGTCGCCTTCAGCGATCGCATGGCGGGAACGGCGCGCACCATGCACGCCATCCGCCTGCCCATGCCGGGCGCGCACAACGTTCTCAATGCCCTGGCGGCGATCGCCGTGGCGCGCGAGATGGGGATCGCCGATGACGTGATCAAACAGGCGCTGGCCGAATTCGAAGGCGTCAAACGGCGCTTCACCCGCACCGGGCAGGTCCGCGATATCACGGTGATCGACGACTACGCGCACCACCCCGTCGAAATCACCGCCGTCCTGAAGGCGGCGCGCGGCGTCTATGAGGGCCGCTTGATTGCCGTCGTGCAGCCCCATCGCTACACCCGGCTGCACCACCTGTTCGACGATTTCTGCAGCTGCTTCAACGATGCCGATCTGGTGATCGTCGCGGATGTCTACGCCGCCGGTGAGACGCCGATCGAGGGCATCGATCGCGATGCCCTGGTCGACGGCCTGCGCCGCCACGGCCACCGGGACGTTCTTCCCCTGACCGATTCCGGCGCTCTGGCCGCGATAATCGCCGAGCGCGCTGAGCGGGGCGATGTCGTGATCTGCCTCGGCGCCGGCAACATCACCGCTTGGGCCGAGGCCTTGTCGGCGCGCCTCGCCGAGATTCTCGGCGACGAGCCGCCGATACCGATCAAGGCCGGCCAATGATGACGGCGGGGGCCCGGCGAACGACGCTCATCGATCGGCTGCCGCCGGTGCGCGGCCGCTACCGCGCCCACGCCGCACTCGCCCGGATCACCTGGTTCCGTGTGGGCGGGCCGGCCGAGGTCCTGTTCCGCCCTGCCGATGTCGAGGATCTGGCGTCGTTCCTTGCCAGGAAACCCGCCGACGTTGCGGTCGCGATCATCGGTGTGGGGTCTAATCTCCTGGTCCGCGACGGCGGCGTGCCGGGCGTTGTCGTGCGTCTGGGGCGCGAATTCGCCACCATCGAGCCCGATCCCGGGACCGGCGAGGTGCGGATCGGCGCGGGCGCGCTCGATATCAGCGTGGCGCGCGCGTGCCGCGATGCCGGCGTGGCCGGGCTCGAGTTCCTGAGCGGCATTCCCGGCACCACCGGCGGTGCGCTGCGCATGAACGCCGGCGCCTACGGTAAGGACATGGCCGCGGTCACGCTGGAGGCCGAGGCGCTGGATGCCGAGGGCAGCCACCATCGCCTGTCTCTCAGTAAGCTGGGCTTTGGCTATCGCCACTCCGACGTGGCGGACGACTGGATCTTCACGGCTGCGCGCCTGCGGGGTGAGCCCGGTGATCGCGCCGAGATCGAACGGCGAATGAACCAGATTCGCTCGGCCCGCGAGGACAGCCAGCCGGTCAAAAGCCGCACTGGCGGCAGCACCTTCGTCAATCCGGACGAGACCACGGGCGCATCGGCCTGGGAGCTGATCGAGCGTGCCGGTTGCCGCGGGCTCAAACGGGGCCGTGCGGTGGTGTCGGAGCAGCACTGCAACTTTCTCATCAACACCGGATCGGCCACCGCGGCCGATCTCGAAGCGCTCGGCGAAGAGGTGCGCCGCCGGGTCGCGGCCGCCACCGGGGTCAACCTCGAATGGGAAATTCGCCGCATCGGCCTCCATCCGCCGGGCGCCGTGGTGGAGGTCGAGACATGAGCGCGCGCGTCGCCGTGTTGATGGGGGGCTGGTCGGCCGAGCGTGAAGTCTCGCTCGTCAGCGGAACCGCGATCCAGAGCGCCCTGCGTGAGCTCAACTACGAGGCCGAGACCATCGACGTGGATCACGACATCGCCAACGTGTTGAGAGCGGCCCGGCCCGACATTGCGTTCAACGCGCTGCACGGCCGCTTCGGCGAAGATGGCTGCATGCAGGGGATTCTCGAGACACTCGAGATTCCCTACACCCATTCCGGCGTGCTCGCCTCGGCGCTGGCCATGAACAAGCCCGCGGCGCTCAGCCTGTTCCAGGGCGTCGGTCTGGCGTGCGCCGAGGGCAAGGTCGTGGCCCGTGAGGCCCTGCTGAACGGCGACGTGATGGCGCCGCCTTACGTCATCAAGCCGGTCAACGAAGGCTCGAGCGTCGGTGTCACGCTGGTGTTCGAGGGCGACAATTTCAAGCCGTCCGACATGGGCGAGTGGCCCTATGGCGACAGCGTTCTGGTGGAGCGCTACATCCCGGGCCATGAAATCCACGTCGCGGTCATGGGGGACCGGCCGCTCGGAGTAATCGAAATCCAGCCCAAGGGCCGGTTCTACGACTATCAGGCAAAGTACACCGACGGCAAAGCCACGCACATCATGCCGGCGCCGCTGCCGCGCCCGGCCTACGACGAAGCCCTCGACATCGCGCTTACGGCCCACCGTGCGCTCGGCTGCCGCGGCGTCACGCGCGCCGATCTACGCTACGACGACACGGAGGGCACGCCCGGCAAGTTCTACATTCTCGAGCTCAACACCCAGCCCGGCATGACGCCTCTGTCACTCGTGCCCGAGATCGCCGCCTATCACGACATTGGCTTCTCGGACCTCGTCAAATGGATCGTGGAGGATGCGGGATGCAACCGATAGACGCTGAGGATCTGCGCCCTCGGCCGGGGTCGGCCGAGACCGTGACCCCGTCACCCGGCCAACCGCACCGGCGCCGCCGGCGCGCGCGCTCTTTCGCTCTCAAGCTCGGCATTGTGCTCGTGCTCTTCGTCCTATTGGGGGTTGCCGCGACCTACGCCTGGCGGGAGGGCCATGCCGAGGCGCTCGCGTTTCGGGCGCGCGATGGCACCGCCCACATTGCCCGGAATCTCGGACTTGCCGTCGAAGAAGTCTATGTCAGCGGCCGGGTTGAGGCGAACAAAGAGGACGTGCGGCGTGCCTTGGCGATCGCACCCGGCCAGTCGATTCTCGATGTCGATCTGAGCGCGGCGCGAGCGCGGCTCGTAGCCCTGGGCTGGGTCGCATCCGCAACGGTGTCGCGGAGCCTGCCGCGGGCGATTCATGTGCGGCTCATGGAACGCCAGCCCTATGCGCTGTGGCAGCGCGACGGCAAGCTCGCCCTCATCGACCGCGACGGGGCGCTAATCACGACGAAGCGGCTCGGCCGGTTCTCCCATCTGCCCCTCGTGGTGGGCCCGGGCGCGGCCTCGCATGCTGCCGATATCCTCGATCTTCTTGGCGAAGAGCCCCAGCTCGAGCGGCGCGTCGCCGCGATGGTGTGGGTAGCGGGCCGGCGCTGGAATCTCAAGTTCGACAATGGCATCGAGGTCAAGCTGCCCGAACGGGATGCCGCCGAGGCGTGGCACCGGCTCGCCCGCCTTGAGGCCGAGCACCGCATTCTCGGCCGCGACCTCGTTGCCATCGATCTCAGGTTGCCGGATCGCCTGATTGTTCGCATGACGCCGGCGGCAGCGGCCCAGCGTGGTCCCGGCGAGGAGACGTAGGCTCGGCCATGCGGGGTACGGGGGATTGAGCATGAGTGGGGGTCCGTCATGGCGGTAGGGCGCGGCGGTGCGGCGCGTAACGAGGTGCTGGCGGCGCTCGATGTCGGCACCTCGAAGGTATGTTGCTTTCTCGCCAAGACAGGGGCGTCCGGGGGTATCCGTGTCGTCGGCATCGGCCATCAGGCGGCGCGGGGGCTGAGTGGCGGTACCGTGGCCGACATGGGGGCGGCGGAACAATCGATTCGCGCCGCCGTCGACGCCGCCGAGCGCATGGCGGGCCAGACGATCGAGCACGTGTTCGTCAATCTTTCGGGCGGCCAGCCCACGTCGCACAGAATAGTTGTCGAGGTTTCGGTCGACGGTCACGAAGTGGGCGATGCCGACCTCCACCGCATGATCGACGCGGCGCGCGAGGGGCACCAGACCGAAGAGCGCCGCATCGTGCACACCATCCCGATCAATTACGCCATCGACGGCACCAACGGGATCCGCGACCCGCGCGGCATGTTCGGCAGCCGCCTCGGCGTCACCATGCACCTCGTCACCCTGGCCGATGGGCCGCTTCGCAACTTGGCGCTGTGCATCGAGCGGGGCCATCTCGGCATGGAACGGGTCATTGTTTCGCCCTACGCGGCGGGTCTCGCGACCCTGGTCGACGATGAAATAGACCTCGGCGCCACCGTCATCGACATGGGGGCGGGCACCACGACAGTTGGCGTGTTCCTCGCCGGCAGCTTGGTGTTCGCCGACTGCACGCCGCTCGGCGGACAGCACGTGACCAGCGACATCGCGCGCGGCCTGGCCACCTCGGCGCGGCACGCCGAGCGCTTCAAGACCCTCTATGGCAGCGTGATCCCGAGCCCGACCGACGAGCGCCAATTGCTCGATGTCCCGCAGCTTGGTGAGGAAGACAGTGAGGAAATTCATCAGGTGCCGCGCTCGATGCTGGTCGGCATCATCCGGCCACGGGTGGAGGAAATCCTGGAAATCGTGCGCGCCCGCCTTGAGGACGCCGGCTTGGGTCGCGGATCGAGCCGGCGCGTCGTACTCACCGGCGGCGCGAGCCAGCTCCAGGGCCTGCGCGAACTCACCGCGCACATGCTCGACAAGCAGGTGCGAATCGGTCGGCCGATCCACATCGACGGCCTGGCCGACGCCATGGGCGGCCCGGCGTTCGCGACCTGCGCCGGGCTGTTGCGCTATGCCGCTGAAGGTTCGTTGGAGGCAACCCACGGATACGCGAATCACGCTGGCGCCGGTGACGGCCCTTGGAGCCGCCTCGGGCACTGGCTGAGAGAGAATTTCTAGCACCCCGGACGAAAAGAAGCGGGGGCGTTTGAGGCACGGAGGGCACCGGAGCTACGGCAACAAGTGAATGCCTGTGTAAACGGTGAAAGCACGAGTTCGGAGGTCATTATGACGATCAATATCAGTATGCCGGCGGTTACCGAGCTGAAACCCCAGATTACGGTCATGGGGGTCGGCGGGGCCGGCGGCAACGCGGTCAACAACATGATCAGCGCCCGCTTGGAGGGCGTCGAGTTTGTCGTGACCAATACGGACGCCCAATCGCTTGCTCAGTCGCTCACCGAGCGGCGCATCCAGTTGGGTGTGCATCTGACGCAGGGGCTCGGGGCGGGTTCGCGGCCCGATATCGGCCGCGCCGCCGCCGAGGAGGGCATCGATGAGATCATGGAACACCTGCGCGGCAGCCACATGGTCTTCATTACCGCGGGCATGGGAGGTGGCACCGGCACCGGCGCGGCGCCCGTGATCGCCCAGGCCGGGCGCGAAGCGGGCGCGCTCACGGTCGCGGTGGTGACCAAGCCCTTCCAGTTCGAGGGCGCCCATCGCATGGCCATCGCAGAAGCCGGGATCGAGAAGCTGCAGCGTCACGTCGATACGCTCATCATCATTCCCAATCAGAACCTGTTTCGCATCGCCAACGAGAAGACCACATTCGCTGACGCCTTCAAGATGGCCGATGACGTTCTCTATTCCGGGGTTCGCGGGGTGACCGATCTCATGGTGATGCCGGGCCTTATCAATCTCGACATCGCCGATATCCGCACCGTCATAATGGAGATGGGCAAGGCGATGATGGGGACCGGCGAGGCCGACGGCGAACGCCGGGCGCTCGATGCGGCGGAAGCCGCGATCGCCAATCCCCTCCTCGATGATGTTTCGCTGCACGGCGCCAAGGGCGTCCTCATCAACATCACCGGTGGAACCGACATGACGTTGTTCGAGGTCGACGAAGCCGCCAACCGTATTCGCGAGGAGGTCGACCCCAACGCCAATATCATCTTCGGCTCGACCTTCGACGAAAACCTGGAGGGCCGCGTTCGTCTCTCCTTGGTGGCGACCGGTATGGACGCCGAGGCCGCGATGCCCCGGCTTCATGAGGTCACTGCAGCACGGGAGGAGTCCCGGCCCACGGCCACGCTCCGCACGGAGCCGGTGATGGGCATGGCCCCCCCGGCGACGGCGATGCGGGCCGAGGAGGATGAGCCCGAAGATCTGCCCGTTGAGCCCGACGTCGCGCGAGAGCCTGCCGTCGATATGCAGTCCGGCGTGGCGCCGGCAAGCGCAGTGCGAGCGAGCCCGGCGGCGGCGGTTGCACCGGCGGTCCCATCTGTAGCCGCACACGCAACCGCACCGATGGCCCCGGCCGACCCCGCGTCTGGGCCGACGAGGCTCATGCCGCGGCAGTTTTCCGAGGCGGCCGTCGATCCTGCAGCACAAAGTGAGGCCACAGACATGGCTGCCCTGCCCGAGGAGCCGCCTGCCGAGGTAGCCGAGGTCACGGCCGAAAACGACGCCTTCATTCCGCCGCAACCGGTCAGGCCGGGGGTGATGTCGGCGCCACCGCTGGCCCCTGATCCCTTCGCCGAGGCAGCGGTAGCCAACGGCGCCAAGCGGGACGTCGAGAAGCCGAGCCTGTTCGAGTGGGTGACGGGCGCGGGGCGCGCACGCAAGCGCAGCGAGGGTCCCGCGGAAAGCAAGGTGGAGCCCAGCTTGGGTGCGCTGCTCCGTGGACGCGACGACGCTAATCCGGATAGCGCCGCCGATGCGCCGGCGGAGATACCCGAGGCCCTCCCAGCGCGTAACATGGTCAGTGAACCCGATGAGGATCTGCTCGAGATACCTGCGTTCCTGCGCCGGCAGGCCAACTAGGGCGCGTGCCGAGATGACACCGTGACCCAGGCTTTGTGGTGTAAGACTTTGTAATAAAGAGTGATTTGAGGGCTTCGGGGGAAGTGGCTTATACCTCCCCCGAAGCACACTCCCGAGGCAGTTGGAGTCACTACAATAATTACTACTCGGGGGGGGCTTGCGGTGGGCTGCCAGAGAACCTAGTCGGCAGCAAGGAGAGTAGCAGCAGTCATGAAGGTTCGACAGCACACGTTAGCGGATCGCGTCCGTTGTACCGGCGTCGGCCTGCACAGCGGCGACCGCGTGGCGATGGCGCTGGGCCCCGCACCCCCGGATACCGGCATCGTTTTCCGCCGCACCGATCGCCCCGCCCGGGCGAACGCAGAGGTGCGCGCGGTGAGCGCCAATGTGCGCAGCACGGTGATGTGCACGACGATCGGCAACGATGCGGGCATCACGGTGTCGACCATCGAGCATTTGATGGCCGCCTTCATGGGGGCGGGCATCGACAATGTCCTTGTCGAGCTCGATGCGCCCGAGGTGCCGATCATGGATGGCAGCGCGGCGCCGTTCGTGTTCATGATCAAGGATGCCGGCATCGCCGCGCAGGACGCGCCGCGCCGCGCTATCCAGCTGTTGCGGCGAATCGAGGTCGGCGACAATCATCGGCGGGCGGTCTTGCGCCCCGCTGACCGCTTCGCCGTCCGTTTCGCGATTGCATTCGATAATCCGGCTGTCGCGAGTCAGACCTGCGCGTTTACGCCGGTCAACGGCGGGTTCGAGCGGGACATCGCGCGCGCTCGCACGTTCGGGTTCGCCGAGCAAGTGAGCGATCTCAGGGCTCGCGGATTGGTGCGCGGGGGCTCGCTGGACAACGCCGTCGTCGTGCGCGACGGGAAGGTTCTCAACGAAGGCGGCCTCAGGTACAAGGACGAGTTCGTGCGCCACAAGGTGCTCGATGCAATGGGCGATCTCTACCTTATCGGTGCGCCGCTGCTTGCTGAATTCGAAGGTGTCTGCTCCGGGCACGGCCTCCATCACCAACTGGTCAGCGCCGTCCTGGCCGACAAGACAGCGTGGCGCCACACCGAAACGGAAGCCTCCGGACGGGACGAGACGGATGGCGTGCTGCGCTTCGCGGCAGCGGGCGCAACAGCTTGACCTAACCCGGCCTCCCACCGGCCCAAGATTTATTGACGCGAGTTTGCGCCGCCGCTTCGCGCCTTGCCGCGCGTTCGCGCGGACGTGTTATAGTGGCGCCAGGATGTCGGTCGCTTGACCGGGTTGGGCTTCTGTGTTGTTGAACACCGTGATGAGCGATCTGCAAGGTTCGCCGATCTCCATGGGTCTCGTCCGTCGCGGATTGTGCACGCTGTTGCTTGCCATCGCCATGGCGGCGTGCGGCGCGACGGATCCCGCTTATGTCGAGCGCCCGGTCGGCGAGCTCTACAACCTCGCGATGAACCAGCTGCTCGCGGGTGATTATGAGGAGGCGGTCCGCAACTTCGATGAGGTGGAGCGCCAGCATCCCTACTCCGTATGGGCCACCCGGGCGCAGCTGATGTCGGCTTTTGCCGCCTATCAAGCCAACGCCTACGACGATGCGATCCTGGCCGCGCAACGGTTTATCCAGCTTCATCCCGGGCACGCCGATACGCCCTACGCCTATTATCTGATCGGCCTGAGCTACTACGAGCAAATATCCGATGTGGGCCGCGATCAAAACGTCACGGTGTTGGCGCTCACCACGCTCGAATCGCTCGTGCGCCGCTTTCCCGACACAGAGTACGCGCGCGACGCCCGCCTCAAGATCGATCTCACCCACGATCACCTGGCCGGCAAGGAGATGGAGGTGGGCCGCTATTACTTGAAGCGCGGCGAGTATGTCGCCTCGATCAATCGTTTCCGCAACGTGATCGAAGACTACTCGACCACCAATCACGTGCCCGAAGCGCTGCACCGGCTGACCGAGGCTTATCTCGCGCTCGGTGTCCACGAAGAGGCGCAAACCGCGGCCGCGGTGCTGGGCTACAACTACCCGGCCAGCGAGTGGTACCGGGATTCCTACGCTCTCCTTATGGGCCATGACCTCACTCCCGTGGCCGACGAGGATTCGTGGATCACCCGGGCTTGGAAATTCATTTTCTAGAACCGGCGGATCATGCTGATCGGTTTGTCCATTCGCGACATCGTGTTCATCGATCGCCTGCATCTCGACCTCGAAGCGGGGTTGAATGTCATGACCGGCGAGACCGGCGCCGGCAAGTCGATCCTGCTCGATGCGCTGGGGCTGGCGCTTGGCGCGCGGGCCGACAAGGCGCTCGTCCGTCACCGCGCTGACACCGCTTCCGTGAGCGCGGAGTTCGTCGTGGCGGACGGCCATCCCGCGGCCCAGCTACTCCGCGAACAGGACATTGCGGCAGACGAGACCCTGGTGCTGCGCCGCACGCTGTCGCGCGACGGCGTGAGTCGCGCCTTCGTCAACGACGAGCCGGTCAGCGCAGGCCTCTTGCGCCAGATCGGCGAAACACTGGTCGAGATCCAGAGCCAAGGAGAGCAACAGAGCCTGTCATCGGCCACCCGGCATCGCCAACTGCTCGACGCCTATGCGGGCCTCGGTGACGACTTGGCCGCGCTTGACAAACGGTACGACCACATGCGCGAGACCGCCGCCGGGCTTGAAGACGCGGCAGCGGCAAGCGACCGGCGCGGCGAGGAAGAGGCGTTTGTGCGCCACGCGCTCGAAGAGCTCGACGTGTTGGAGCCCCGGCGCGGCGCGGAAGACGCCCTCGCCGGCGAGCGCACGCTGTTGATGCACGGCGAGCGGATCAGCGAAGCGGTGCGGGAGGCCGCCCGGCAGGTGACCGGCGAGGGCGGCGTCGATCAGCGGCTTCGCGCCGCGATCCGGCATTTGCAACGGGCGCAGGGTTACGCGCAAGGCCGTCTCGACAAGGCCCTGGCCGCGCTTGAGCGGGCCGTGATCGAATCGGCCGAGGTCGAAGCGGAGATCAATGACGTGATCCATGCCATCGAGAGCCAGCCCATCCGGCTCGAAGACATCGAACAGCGGTTGTTCGCGCTCCGCGCAGCGGCGCGCAAGCACAAGGTGGAGGTGGACGACCTGCCGGCACTGCGGGACTCGCTCGCCGAGAAGTTGGCCGCCCTGCAAGGAGGCGCGATACGCTTGGCGACATTGCGCGAGGAGGCTGCCCGGGCGCGCGAGGCGTACAAGGCAGAGGCGCTGACGGTGAGCGCGGCGCGCAGGAAGTCGGCGAAAAAACTCGACCGCGCGGTCATGGCCGAACTCGCGCCGCTCAAGCTGGAGAAGGCGATATTCCAGACCGCTATCGCGACCGACGAAGAGGCGGAGGGTGCACGCCACGGCCTCGATCGCGTCACCTTTCAGGTGACCACGATACCCGGTGCTGCGCCCGGTCCGCTGACACGCATCGCCTCGGGCGGGGAGCTTGCGCGTTTTCTACTCGCGCTCAGGGTCGTGTTGGCGGGCCGCGGCAGCGTTCCGTCGCTCGTTTTCGACGAGGTGGACCTCGGCCTCGGCGGGGCCACCGCCGATGCCGTCGGTGAACGCCTGCTCAGGCTCGCCACTGGCGCTCAGATGCTGGTCATCACCCACTCGCCACAGGTCGCGGCACGCGGCACCCATCATTGGCGTATCGTCAAGCAGCCGTCCGAGGAGGGCGCCATTGCCCGGCTCGAGCATCTGGAGGGGGAGGCGCGCCGTGAGGAGATCGCCCGCATGCTGGCCGGCGCCCGTGTCACCGAGGAAGCGCGCGAGGCGGCTATGAGCTTGATCCGTGGGGCGAACGAGGTGGCCGAGCCGGCGCTCGGATCATGAACGAAGCGCCACGCAAGCGCGCGCCCTCCGCCGTCGCGGTGGCCGACCTCGATGAGGATGGGGCGGCGCGCGAGCTCGAACGGCTGGCCCGCGAGATCGGCGAACACGATCGGCTCTACTATCAGAACGATGCACCCATCGTCAGCGACGCGGAGTACGATGCGCTCCGCCGGCGCAACGACGAGATCGAGGCGCGCTTCCCTCATTTGCGCCGGCCCGACAGTCCCGCCCTCGGAGTGGGCATGCGGCCCGCGACCGGCTTCGCGAAGATCACGCACGCGAAGCCCATGCTGTCGCTCGACAATGCTTTCGATGACGAGGACGTGCACGATTTTGCCGAGAGGGTACGGCGATTCCTCGGCATCCCCGAGAAGAGCGATGTCGTTCTCGTCGCCGAGCCCAAGATCGACGGCCTGTCGGCCTCGCTGCGCTACGAGGCCGGGCGCTTCGTCGTGGGCGCGACGCGCGGCGATGGCACGGTGGGTGAGGACGTCACGGCCAACCTCCGACGGGTCGCGGATATCCCGGAGGCGTTCGGCGGCAAGGGCGTGCCCGAAGTGATCGAAATCCGCGGCGAGGTCTATATGCGGCGTGAGGATTTCTTTGCGCTGAATGAGGCGCAGACCAAGGCGGAACGGCCGGTGTTCGCCAATCCGCGCAACGCCGCGGCCGGTTCGCTCCGCCAGCTCGATGCCACGATTACCGCCGAGCGCCCGCTCCATTTCTTCGCCCACGGCTGGGGCGAGGCGAGTGCGTTGCCAGGCAATGCGTATTGGGACGTGCTGCAGCGCTTCGAGGACTGGGGCTTCGCCGTCAATCCGGACGCCCAGCGGTGTAAGCGTGTCGACGACGTACTCGCGCTCTACAAATGGATCGAAGCGACGCGTGCAACGCGCCCCTACGATATCGACGGTGTGGTCTATAAGGTCGATCGGCTCGAATGGCAGGACCGGCTCGGTCTGGTGAGCCGCGCGCCGCGCTGGGCGGTGGCGCACAAGTTTCCCGCCGAGAAAGCCCAAACCCTGCTCGAGAAGATCGTCATCCAGGTGGGACGCACGGGCGCGCTGACGCCGGTGGCGCAATTGCAGCCGGTGACGGTGGGTGGCGTCGTCGTCTCGCGCGCGACGCTTCACAACGAGGACGAGATTGAGCGCAAGGACATCCGGGCCGGCGACACCGTCGTCATCCAGCGCGCCGGCGATGTCATCCCCCAGGTCCTCGAGGTCATCAAGAAGAAGCGGCGCAAGGGGGGCAGGCGTTTTCGCTTTCCCGATCGTTGCCCGGAATGCGGCAGCCTCGCGGTGCGCGAGGAGGACGAGGCCGTGCGCCGCTGCACGGGTGGCCTGATTTGCCCGGCGCAGGCGATCGAGCGGCTCAGGCACTTCGTCTCGCGTGATGCCTTTGACATCGAAGGGCTCGGCGAGAAGCAGATCCAGGCGTTTTTCGCCAAGGCGCTGATCAAGGAGCCAGGCGACATTTTCACGCTGGAGGTGCGTGACGACACGCTGGATCCGCCGCTGGCGGCGTGGGAAGGCTGGGGCGAGACCTCGGCGCGCAATCTGTTCGCCGCGATCAATGACCGCCGCCGCATAGCACTGGAACGCTTTGTCTATGCCCTCGGCATCCGCCATGTCGGTCAGGCCAACGCGCGGTTGCTGGCCAAGACCTATGGCTCTCTAGAGGGCTTGCGCAGCGCCATGAAAAACGCGCAAGTGCCGGGCAGCGAGGCTAATCAGGAACTCCTTGCCATCGACGGCATCGGACCCAAACTCGCCGAGACCATCCTTGATTTCTTCGCCGAGCCCCATAATCTCGAGGTGCTCGATCATCTCGCCGGCGCGCTGACGGTCGAGGATTTCGTGCAGGCGGCGTCCACTTCGCCCGTCGCCGGCATGACCGTGGTGTTCACCGGCACCCTGGAACGCATGACCCGGGCCGAGGCGAAGGCCCGCGCCGAGGCCCTCGGCGCCAAGGTGGCGGGCTCGATCTCCGCCAAGACCGACTATATTGTCGCCGGCCCGGGCGCCGGATCGAAACTCGCCAAGGCGCGCGACCTCGGGGTCGATGTGTTGAGCGAGGACGATTGGCTGGAAATGATCAGCGGATAGGACGTGAGCGATGGCAGAGAACGGCAAGGACCGGCCCGGAGTGATCGCCCCGCCGCCGGTGATCTATCTCGGATTCTTGTTGCTCGGGTTGGTGGCCGATTATTTTTTGCCGTTTGCGGTCCTGCCCCAGATCGTGCAATACGTCCTCGGGGTTGTGCTCATCCCGGTGGCGGGGATCGTCGCGGCCCTGACGTTTATCGCGTTCCACCGGGCGCGCACGAGCCCCGATCCCTATAAGGCGGATACGGCGCTCCTGACCACCGGCCCGTTCCGCTTCAGCCGTAATCCGCTCTATCTCGCCGCCGCGGTTCTCTATCTCGGCATTGCGCTCACGGTCGATTCGGTCTGGGTGGCGCTCGCGCTGATCCCGGCGCTCGGTATCATCATCGCCGGCGTCATCGCGCGGGAGGAACGCTATCTCGAAGCGAAATTCGGCGAGGACTACCTCCGCTACAAGGCGGCGGTTCGGCGCTGGATCTAACGGGTTTCAGCCGCGGAGCGGCTGGGTCGTGGCGTCGAGCCACGCCGCGGTATCGCTATCGACGAGCGGTGAAAGCTCGGCCCGTACCCGGGCGTGATAGGCATCGAGCCAGGCGATCTCGTCTGCGCTCATGAGTTCGGGCGCGACGAGGTGGCGATCGAGCGGCGCGCGGGTCAGGGTCTCGAAACCCAAGAGCGTGCGCTCCGCTCCGGCCGGGCGGTCCACCGCGATCACCGCGACCAGGTTCTCGATGCGGATGCCGTAGGCACGCGCCTTGTAGTAGCCCGGCTCGTTGGACACGATCATGCCGGGTTTGAGCGGGACGGCGTTGGGGATCTTCGATATGCGCTGCGGGCCCTCGTGGACGCCGAGATAGTGCCCGACGCCGTGACCGGTGCCATGGTCGAAATCGAGCCCAGCTTGCCACAGCGGCGCGCGGGCCAGGGTATCGAGTTGCGAACCGGTCGTTCCCTCGGGAAAACGGGCGGTGGCCAGCGCGATGTGGCCCTTGAGCACGCGGGTGAAGCGATCGCGCATCTCCGCGCTCGGCCGGCCGATGGCGACGGTGCGGGTCACGTCCGTGGTGCCGTCGAGATATTGCGCGCCGGAATCGAGCAAGAAGAGCTCGCCGGCCTGGAGCCGCCGGTTGGTCTTCTCACTCACCCGGTAGTGGACGACGGCGCCATTGGGGCCTGAGCCGGCGATCGTTTGGAAGCTCAAAGTCTGGATGCGCTCGTTCGTCGCGCGGAAGGCGGCCAGCTTGGCGGCGGCGGTAAGCTCATCGAGATCGCCGCCCGGTGCGGTCTCCGCCAGCCAGGCGAGAAACCGGGTGAGCGCCGCGCCGTCGCGCAGATGGGCGGCCCGGATGCCGTCGAGCTCGACATCATTCTTGCACGCCTTGGGCAGCGCACAGGGGTCGCTGTTACGCCGGATGGTGGCGCCGGAGTCCGCGAGCCGCTGGAAGATCCAGGCGGCGGCCGTGGTGGGATCGAGGCGCACCGTGCGCTTGGCCTCACCGAGATCGCCAAGCGCCCCGGCCAGGGCTTCGGGGGGATGACGCCGGACCGCGTTACCGAGATGGGCATCGAGCCCGGCGGTGACCTTCCGGGGATCGAGAAAAAGATCGACGCTCGCGTCCGCATGCAGGATGGCGAACCCCAGCGGCAGCGGCGTGCACGGCACGTCGCGGCCCCGGATGTTGAGCAGCCAGGCGAGCGAATCGGGCGCCGTGATGACGCAGGCGTCTGCGCCATCCTTTTTGAGGGTTTCCGCCATGCGGAGCCGCTTGTCGTGACTCGCCTCGCCGCTAAAGGCGATATCGTGAGGAGTCACCGCCGCGATCGGCGGCGGCGGCTGGTCCGGCCACACCGCATCGAGCGGGTTATCGCCGACCGCCACCAGCGTTGCGCCGGCTTTCTTGCAGGCGGCCTTGCAGGCGGCGCGCAGGCGCTTGACCCCGTCCTCGGCATGGAGCCAGGGATCATAGCCAAGGCGCTGGCCCTCCCCGAGATGCTCGACGATCCAGTCTGTCGGCGGCTCGTCGACTAGATGATGTGGCGTGAAGAGCTCCTCGTCGACCTCTTCGCGGACCTGCAGGGTGTAGCGGCCGTCGACGAAGATCGCGGCGCTATCCTCGAGCACCACGGCGAGGCCGGCGGAGCCGGTGAAGCCGGTCAGCCAGGCGAGGCGGCGAGCGCGCTTGGGCAGAAACTCGTTGTTGTGCTCGTCCGACAGCGGCACGATGAAGCCGTCGAGGTCACGCTTTTCAAGTTCAGCCCGTAGCGCCGCGACGCGTTCGTGGGAGCGGTTCTCCGCGAGCTCACGCTCGAAGCGCTCGGCGCGCTCCTTCACTAGCCTGGCGAGCGCGCGGCCAAGCTCGGAATCGGGCTCGGGCGCCACCAGGGAGAGCGATTCCGCGGATCCATCCTGCCCCGGCAGCCAGGGGCCGGGCGCCGCCGCCAGGCCGGCGATGAAGTCCTCGATGTCCTCCGTCGACGCAGTGTGCTCACCGGACTTGAGGAGGCGCGCGAGCTCTGCACGGGTGTCGAGAACGGGTTCGGCTTTGGTCATGGCACTAAGTATCTAGCGCCGGGCCAGGGACAGACAATCCCTTTCCGCACCGGCCGAGGATGAGCGTCGACCAGCCGGCCCGCACGAGGCGGCGCACCAGCGCGAGGCCGTGCGCGCGATAAGCCGCCCGCACGCTGACTTCTTCGCTCTCCAGCAGGCCGGAGAGAACGATCACGCCGGTCGGCGCAAGCGCACCGACGATGCCCGGCGCCAAGGATGATTCGAACACCGGCACGGCGCCGGCGGGAGTCACGATCGCGGTGCGCCACAGGGGAGGTTGGTAATCCATCACCGTCGAACGGGTGGCCGTGGGTTCGCTCTTACGCCGGCTCGACGAAGGAGGCGATGACCTTCTTGACTCCGGCCTTGTCGAAATCGATCTCGAGACGATCGCCCTCGACCGCGGTAACGCGGCCATAGCCGAATTTCTGGTGGAAGATGCGCTGCCCCCGTGCGAGGGCGGTGCGGGGCCCCTGTTGCACGACCTCGGCCCGCCCCTCGATCAACACGCCACCGGCGTCGGCGGCCCGCTGATAGCGGCTCTTGCGCCGTCCGATACGCGGCCGCTCGCGCGCAAAGCTTCGCGGGGTCGCCACCTCGGCGGCATCCCCGGACTCGGCCGCGCCCGCGCCCCAGCCCTTGTCCCAGCCTGCCGTCGTGCCGCTTTCGTAGATCCCGATGGCCGTGAGCACCTCGATGTGATCCTCGGGCAGCTCGTCGATGAAGCGCGAGGGCAGGATGCCGTGGCTCATTTCGCCGAACAGCCGGCGCGACGCGGCGTAGGTGATGTGGACCTGCTTGCGCGCGCGGGTCAGGCCGACATGGGCGAGCCGGCGCTCCTCCTCGAGCGCGCCAGCCCCGCCCTCATCAAGCGAACGCTGGTTGGGGAACAAACCCTCCTCCCAGCCGGGCAGGAAGATGGTGTCGAACTCGAGGCCCTTGGCGCCGTGAAGCGTTATGAGATTGACCACATCGCCGCCTGCCGCCTCCTCGTTCTCCATGACCAGGGAGACATGCTCGAGGAAACCCTCCAGGTTCTCGAACTCCTCGAGCGCCCGCACGAATTCCTTGAGGTTCTCGAGCCGGCCGGGCGCATCGGCGGCGCGGTCGGCCTGCCACATGGCGGTGTAGCCGGATTCATCGAGCACGATCTCCGCCAGCTCCGGGTGCGGCAGGTCGGCAGCCAGCGCCCGCCAGCGGTCAAAGGCCGAGAGCAGGTCGCCGATGCTGCGGCGCACCTGCGGGCGAAGCTCGTCGGTGCCGAGCAACTCGCGGGCGGCCCGGATGAGCGGCGCGGCGCGGGTACGGGCGAGACGGTGAAGGGCCTGCAACGTGGCATCGCCGATCCCCCGTTTGGGCACGTTGACGATGCGCTCGAAGGCGAGATCGTCGTCCGGTTGCACGACCACGCGCAAATAGGCGAGCGCGTCGCGAATTTCGCGGCGTTCGTAAAAGCGCGCCCCGCCGATCACGCGGTAGGGGATCCCGGTTTGGATGAAGCGCTCCTCGAACTCGCGGGTTTGAAAGGCGGCCCGCACCAGAATCGCGATCTCGTTGAGGGCGTGCTTGTTGCGCTCCAGCGCCTCGATCTCATCGGTGACCAGCCGGGCCTCCTCCTGGCTGTCCCAGACGCCCCGGACGCTGACCTTCTCGCCATCCGCGACATCGGTCCACAAGGTCTTGCCGAGGCGAGTCTCGTTGTGGGCGATCAGTGCCGAGGCGCAGGCGAGAATATGTGGCGTCGAGCGGTAGTTGCGTTCGAGCCGGATGACCTGGGCGCCGGCAAAATCCTTCTCGAAGCGCAGGATGTTGCCGACCTCGGCGCCGCGCCAGCCGTAGATCGACTGATCGTCGTCGCCGACGCAGCAGATATTCTGCCGCCCCTGCGCCAGCAGGCGGAGCCAGAGATACTGGGCGACGTTGGAGTCCTGGTATTCGTCGACCAGGACGTATTTGAAACGCCGCCGGTAGTCGGCGAGCACGTCGGCGTGGCTCGTGAACAAGTTCAGGCAATGGAGCAGGAGATCGCCAAAGTCGGCGGCATTCAGCGTTACCAGGCGCTTCTGGTAGGCGGCGTAAAGCTCTGCCGTCTTGCCGCCGGCAAACGAGCTAACGTGGGCGCTCGGCAGTTTGTCGGGGGCGAGGCCGCGGTCCTTCCAGCGCCCGATGATGTCGACCAGCGCACGCGCCGGCCAGCGCTTGCCATCGATGTTGGCCGCCTCGAGAACCTGTTTCAGCAGGCGGACCTGGTCGTCGATGTCAAGGATGGTGAAGTTGCTCTTGAGCCCGACGAGCTCGGCATGGCGCCTGAGCATGCGGGCGGCCATGGAATGGAAGGTGCCGATCCATAACCCCTCGACCGAGCGCCCGATGAGGCTCGAGATGCGCTCCTTCATCTCGCGCGCCGCCCGGTTGGTGAAGGTGACCGCGAGGACCTCACCCGGCCCGGCGCGGCCCTTAGCCAGCAGATAGGCGAGCCGCGTGGTGAGCACCCGCGTCTTGCCGGTCCCGGCCCCGGCCAGCACGAGCACCGGTCCCTCGGTGGCCTCGACGGCGGCGCGTTGCGCCTCGTTGAGGACCGCGAGATAGGACGGCTCGGCGGCTGAGGCGGCGCGCGGGCGAGCAGGCGCTGCGCCGTCCGGCGGCTGCCCGGGTGAAAAATCGGAGGGCTGGGACATGGGACGGGTCATTTTATATCACAGGCGCGCTGGCGGCGGTGATGCGCCACCGCCTTAACGCGCTTCGTCGTGCTCTTCGGCGTGGACCTTGCGGAGCGCCTGGTTGTAGGCGCGGAGCACGTCCTTGTGATCGAGCACGCCGATGACCGTGCGCATCTCGGGGTCATCGACCACCGGCAAGGTGTCGGCGCGCTCGCGTTCCATGATGTCGTGGGCCCGTTCCAGGCTGTGGCGGGCGGTGAGGACCTCCGGGGCCTCCTGGGCGAGGTCCTGCGCCGTGGTGTCGGGATCCAAGCTGGAATCGAGCGTGCCCTTGACAAGCTCGGCAAGGCTGAGGACGCCCGTCAGTCGATTGTGCTGATCGGTGACGAAGAAGGACGCGTTGGGCGCCTCGCTGAACAGCTCCCGGATCGCGCGGAGCGGCGTATCGTGCGGCACGGTGCGGTAGGCGTCCGTCATCAGTTCCACGACCTTGAGGGTTCTGAGCGAGTGCAGCGCGCGGCCACCGCGCAGGTTGATGCCTTGACGTTCAAGCTGCCAAGTGAAGAACGAATGACCCACCACTTGGCGGGTCGCGATGCTGGAAACGGCCACCGCGATCATCGCCGCGATGGTCAGCGAATAATCGCCGGTCAGTTCGAACAGGATGAGGATGGTGGAGATCGGTGCGCCGAGCACCGGCGCGGCGACGGCGCCCATGCCGATCAGGGCATAGAGGCCCTGGTTGCTCGCGAGCTCGGGAAAGGGCTGGGCCGCGATGATGCCGAAGGCGCCGCCCGTCATCGCGCCGAGGAAGATCGACGGGCTGAACACGCCGCCGCCGAAGCCCGCCCCGAGCGTGATCGCCGTTGCCGCCGTCTTGGCGACGATCAGGGCGAGGAGCAGCCACAGCGGAAACAGCTCCTGGAGCGCCGCATCCGTCGCTTCGTAGCCGACGCCCAGGACCTGCGGGAAGACGATCGCGATGACGCCGACCGCGAGGCCCGCGGCCGCCGGTCTTGCCCACGCTGGCACCGGTGATTTCTCCGTCATGTCTTGCGCAAGAAAGACACATCGCATGAACGCGATCGCGACCGCCGCCGCGACCAGACCGAGAAGGACGAAGGCCGGGAACTCGAACACCGAGGCGATACGGTAGTCGGGCACGATGAACGCCGGGAAATCGCCGAAGTACATGCGCGAGACGACCGTGCCGATGACCGCCGCGATCACCACGGGCGAAAAGACGCTGAGCGCATAATGGCCGATCACCACCTCGAGGGCGAAGAATACGCCCGCGATCGGGGCGTTGAAGGATGCCGCGACGCCGGCCGCCACGCCGCAGCCCAGAAGCGTGAGCCGGTGTGCGGAACCGAGACCCGCGCGTGCGGCCACGAACGAGGCCAGCGTGCCGCCGAGATGGACCATCGGCCCCTCCCGCCCGGCCGAGGCGCCGACGCCGAGCGAGGCGGCGCTCACGCCGGCGGCGGCGAGGCCCTGGCCGAGGGGCATGTGCCCACCCCGGTGGCCGGCGGCGACAACCTCGGCGACTCCCTGGGCGCGCCGGCCCGGCATGAGAAAGTGGAGATAAAGGCCGATGAGGAGGCCACCCACGGCCGGGGCAAGCAGGACGTGCCACCAGGCGAGTTCCGCTGCCAGGCTGTGGACCCGTTCGCTGGCGAAACCGAAAAAGACGAGCTGGACGAGACCAAGCAGCTCGCGAAACGTGATGACGCCGCCGGCCGCCGCGGCCCCGACCAGGCCGGTGAGGACCGAGAGGATAACCTGCTCGTTCCGCGCCAGGCGCCGCCAGTCTCGCCAGCCGGACCTCGGCATTTGATCAACCATGTGCTTGGTAGTGGGGCATAGCCGTCAAGCTCGGCTCAAGCGCTCGGCCGTTTCGACCAGAAGCTTCACGACTCCGGACTGGTTTCCTGCTCCTGACCGCGCGCCTTGGGCACCGCGTTGCACTGGCCGATCGAGCCCTCGGCGCAGATCGTCTTGCCGTCCACCCAACGCGCGCCGGAAAGATCGGCGTCGAGCAGGTCCGCGTCCCGCATGCGCGCCTCGGTGAAATCGGCGTTGCGCAGGACAGCGCGGAACAGCCTCGCCCGCCTGAGATCGGCCTGGCGGAACACGGCGTCGGTCAAATCGGCTTTTGTGAAGTCCGCCTCGGCGAGCCGGGCGGCCGTGAAATCGACGTTCACCAAGGTCGCGGTGAAAAACTTGGCGCGCCGGGCATCCGCCTTGACGAGCGTGGCGCCAGAAAGATCGGCACGGGCGAACCGGCCGTCCCGGAGCGTTGCCCCGGTCAGATCGGCGCCGCGGAAATCACGCTCGTCGAAATAGCAGCGTTGCCAGTTGACGCCGGGAACGGCTGGATCGGTGCACCCGGCCAGCGCCGGCCCGAGCGGCAGGGCGGCGAGAAACCCGGCGGCCACGATGCCGAAGGCCAATCGGCGCGACTCCGACCGGGTTGTGCCCGCCATGCTAGTCCACCTTCTCACGGGCAATGCCGATGGCGCGGCGGGCTTCCGGCGGCTGCGGCAGCCCGGCATGGGCCGCGCTCAACAGGGCGAGGGTGGCCAGCGTCCGGGCCTCCATGTCGGCGGCGCGGCGCGTCTCGAGGCTCACGTGAATGGCGAGCCATTCCACGGTCGCCGCCATGTAGTCCTCCTCATCGTGAAACATACGGCCGAAGAAATGCATGCGCTTCCTGTCATGGTCGAGCAGCTGGAAGGTGTAGCGTAACGGTGCGCCTTCGAGAAGCTCGCGGAAGTAGTTGATCTGGCACTGCAAGGTGAAGGTCGAGTTGCTCGTTCGCGTCTTGTAATCAATGCCGATGTCAATCTGATCGTACATGACATCGAGCGCCCGGTCGAAACTAAGGAGATAATAGGCCACGTTCATGTGGCCGTTGTAATCAATCCATTCGGGAAGAACAGGGCTTCCCGTCACTGCAATGGGGGCATCGAACCTCACGCGCCGATGATAGTGAAGCGGGCCGGGGATGTATAGTCGCCGGCCCCCGCCTCCGCCGATTGCAGCGCCGGAACGGAAAGTGTAGGGTCGAGCAGTCCGTTCGATGAGCCATCTCGGACGCGGAGGATCTCATGCCCGCAGCTGCTTGGCCGCTCGACAAGGTGACGGCCGAGCTCGCCAATTTGCTCGGCGAGCGGGTTTCCACGGCCGAGGCCGTGCGCGCCCATCACGGCAAGGATGAATCCTATCGTCCGGCGCACGCGCCTGACGCCGTCGCGTTCCCGCAAACCACCGACGAGGTGGCTGAGATCGTGCGGATTTGCGCCCGCCACCAAGCGCCGGTCATTCCCTTCGGCACCGGCACCTCGCTCGAAGGCCACGTCATGGCGATTCACGGCGGCGTCTCGATCGACTTGAGCGGCCTCGACGAGATCGTGCGGGTCAGCGCCGAGGACCTCGATGCGACGGTGCAGGCCGGCGTCACCCGCAAGCGCCTCAACGACTACCTGCACGATACCGGCCTCTTTTTTCCCATCGATCCCGGCGCCGATGCCTCGCTCGGCGGCATGACCGCGACCCGCGCCTCGGGCACCAACGCGGTGCGCTACGGTACGATGCGCGAGAACGTCCTGGCTTTGACCGTGGTGCTGCCCGACGGCCGCGTGATCCGCACCTCGCGGCGCGCGCGCAAATCTTCGGCCGGTTACGACCTGACGCGGCTGTTCGTGGGCTCCGAAGGCACCCTCGGCGTCATCACCGAGATCACCCTCAAGCTCTACGGCATCCCCGAGGCGACGCCGTCGGCGGTGTGCTCGTTCCCGACCATCGAGAGTGCGGTGGATACCGTCATCCTGACCATCCAGTCGGGCATTCCGATCGCGCGAATCGAGCTTCTCGACGATGTCATGATGGACGCGACGAACAAGTTTTCCGGGCTCGACTATCCCGTCCAGCCGACGCTGTTTCTCGAGTTCCACGGTTCGCAGGCCTCGGTCACCGAACAGGCGGAGGCGGTGGAGGCGATCGCCGCGGAGTTCGGCGGCACCGATTTCCGCTGGAGCCTGTTGACCGAGGAGCGCAACCAGCTGTGGCAGGCGCGCCACGACGCCGCCTACGCCACGATGGCGCTGAGCCCGGGCCGCCAGATGTGGCCGACCGATGTGTGCGTGCCGATCTCGCGTCTGGCCGAGTGCATCACCGAGACCAAACTCGACATCGATGGGTCGTTTCTCACCAGTCCCATCGTCGGCCATGTCGGGGACGGTAACTTCCATTGCGTTTTTCTCATCGACCCCGACGACCCGAAGGAGATCGCCGAGGCCGAGCGGCTCAACGAACGGCTGGTGATGCGGGCCTTGGCGATGGACGGCACGTGCACCGGCGAGCACGGAATCGGCACGGGCAAACTCGATTTTCTGGTGGCCGAGCATGGCGAGGCCGTGAGCGTGATGCGTGCCGTCAAATCGGCCATCGATCCGCAAAACATCATGAACCCAGGCAAGGTGGTGCGCATCTAGCGCCACCGGCCGCGGCCCCCACCGCCTGCGCGGCTGGTCTGCTCGGCGGCGGAGCGCTAAGGGCGCGCCATCGCCGGCCTCTCACGCGCGTTCGGCTTTGGCCTTGGCGTCGGCGGCGCGGGCGAGCTCGCGAATCTCCGCCCAGTCCTCGTCCGTCAGCGCCGCCAGGTCGCTGAAGGTACCGCCGCCGACATGCATCTGCCCGCCGTCGATGGCGATGACTTGTCCGGTCAAATAGGCCACCTCGTCGGCCAGCAGGAAGGCGGCGAAGTTGGCGAGCTCGGCCGGCTCGCCGGTACGGCCCAAGGGCACCGTCGATTGGTAATCGGGCACGAGTTCGGGCTTGGGGCGCAGGCGCTCGCTCGAGCCTTCGCTCGGGAAGGGTCCGGGCGCGATTGCGTTGACGCGAATGCCGTAGGGTCCCCATTCGACCGCAAGGCTCTTGGTCATCACCGCGACGCCGGCCTTGGACATGGCGGACGGCACGACGTAGGGGCTGCCGGTCCACACCCAGGTCACGAGAATGTTGAGAATGCTCGCCGCGCGGCCTTCGGCGATCCAGCGCTTGCCGCACGCGTTGGTGCAGTAGAAGGTGCCGTGCAGGACCGTGTTGGCGATGGCGTCGAACGCGCGCGAAGACAGATCCTGGGTGCGGGCGACGAAATTGCCGGCGGCGTTGTTGACCAGGCCATCGAGCGGACCCGCCTGCCAGATCGTGCCGATCATGGCCTCGACCGCCTCGGCGTCGCGAATATCGCACGGCAGCGTCGTCACCGACCCGCCGTTCGCCGCTCGGATCGCCGCCGCCGTCTCTTCGAGCATGCCGGGGCGGCGGCCGCAGATGTAGATCTCGGCGCCGAGCTCGACAAAGCGCTCCGCCATGGCCCGGCCCAAGCCGGTACCGCCACCTGTGACCAGGATGCGTTTGCCGGCGAGCAGGTCGTTGCGAAACATTGGGTGCTCTCTACCGGCCTCGGGCCGCATGCACGGGTCGGCCGGCGGCTTTCAGATCGTAAACTCGAGCTCACCAAGGCGCTTGGTGAGCTTCTGGTTCTCAGCGTAGTCGACCGGCACCGCAAGGATGGCCGGTCCCTCCTGGTGAAACGCCTCTTCCAGCGCTTCGGTCAACTGCCCCGGCCCGGTCAGCGTGCGGCCCCACAGGCCAAAGGCGCGCGCCAACTGTTCGAAGTCGGGATTGCCGAACGCGAGGTCCGAGTGTTTGCCGCCGAACATGTTCTGCTGCTTCCACTTGATCAAGCCGTATTCGCCGTCGAGCCACACCATGGCGACGGTGCTGATCTTGTAACGCGCGGCGGTCTCGAGGTCCTGGACGTTCATCAGGAAGTCGGCATCGCCGGAAATCGACAGCACGCGCCGCTCGGGAAAGGCCAGCTCCGCCCCGACCGAACCCGGAAACGCGAAGCCCATCGAGCAAAAGCCGTTGGAGATCAGACATGTGTTGGCCTCGTCGCACTGGTAGTAGCGCGAGATCCACATCTTATGCGCGCCGACATCGGACAGCAGGATGTCATCCGGCCCCATCACGGCCCGGGTGTCCCAGAGAATTTTCTGCGGTTTCATGGGGAACGATTCGTCGTCCTTCTCCATGGCGAAATCCGCCAGAATGCGCTCGCGCAACGCCGCGCTGCCGGCGATGTTAAAAAGCGGCAAGCGGTTGGCGTAGCGGCGGTTGACCTCCTCGTTGAGCTGCCATAGCGCATCCGCCACGTCGGACACGATCTCGACGGTCGGGGCATAGGATTCATCGATTTCGGCGGGCCAGAAATCGATGTGGATGATGGCCTTGCCCGCCGTCTTGTTCCAGTGCAACGGGCTGTATTCCACCAGGTCGTAGCCCACCGAGATGATCAGATCGGCCTCGTCGATGGCGGCGTTGATGTGATCGTTGCTCTGCAGGCCGATGGTGAACAGGCAGTGTGGATCGGCGCGCGGCACCGCGCCTTTGCCCATGAAGGTGTTGACCGTGCCGATCCCGGTCTTGTGGGCGAACCGGCGGAGCTGCTTGGCGGCGCGCTTGCGGACCGCACCGTTGCCCGCCAGGATCAACGGGTTCTTGGCCTCGCCGATGAGCTCCGCCGCCTGGGCGATGACCTTGTGATCGGCGGCCGGGCGCCGCGTCTTGAGCGGCGTCATCGGCACACTGTCGACGTCTTCCTCGGCGAGGTCCTCCGGCAGCTCGATCACCGTGGCGCCGGGCTTTTCGGCCTCGGCCAGCTTGAACGCCTTGCGCAGGACTTCGGGGATGTTGCTGGGGTGGTTGATCGACTGCGCCCATTTGGTGATCGGCTGATACATGGCGATGGCGTCCCTGTTTTGGTGACTTTCCTTGTGAAGCCGCCGGGTCGAGGCCTGGCCGATGATCGCAACGAGGGGCGCGCGGTCCATGTTGGCGTCGGCCACGCCGGTGACCAGGTTCGTCGCGCCGGGACCGAGCGTGCCGAGACAGACGCCCGCTTTGCCGGTGAGCCGGCCATAGGCGTCGGCCATGAAGGCGGCGGCCTGTTCGTGGCGGCACAGGACGAACTCGATCGAGCTTTCGGTCAGCGAAATCATCACATCTGCGTTCTCCTCGCCGGGTACGCCGAAGATGCGCTCGACCCCCTCTGCCTCCAAGCATCGAACGAACAGGTCTGACGCCTTCATGAACCATCCTCCTCGCGCCTCGGAGACGGCGCACGATCGTCGCTGATGGGGAATTTCGTCACGTCACAGAGCGGTGCCCGTCGCGGCCCTGGGCGTGATGCAGGTGTGAGGTCCCGGACTCAAGCGGTGTGCGACGGATCATCATCCGGCGGCACGTGATCCGCCCGTTCGTCGTTGAGGGCCTTGTCGCGGCTGGCCGGCCGCCGCCCTCGCTCGTGGTTGGCTTTGGCACCCTTCGCCCGGCCACGCGCCGAACGCCGTTTATTTGCGGCCCGCTCGCGCTCCTTGCGGAATTGATCGAGATTGATTACCTCTCCCATGTCCTACCACTCTTTGATCCGCCGATTTCGCGAGCGTACCCTGCGACAATCGGAAACTGATTGTGGCCCGGTCCGCTAGATTAAACGATTCGTCAGAGCGTTCAATCGATCTCGGTGATTTCGTGGTCTCCGATGGCACCATTCCACGAGGAATGACGTGAAAAAGTCGCTTATCGCCGTTGCCGTCCTCATCACCGCGCTCGTCGCCCTTGCCTTCATCGCTCCCGCGTTCATCAATTGGAACGATTACAAGCCGGAGATCGCCGCCCAGGCAAGGGCCGCAACGGGCCGTGAGCTGAATATCGACGGCGGTATTTCACTCCGGCTCTTGCCGATGCCGATCATCACGGTCGAAGCGCTCAGGTTCGCCAATCTGCCCGGCGCCGTGACGCCCGACATGGCGGTCGTCGAATCGCTCGAGGTCCAGGTGGCGCTGGGTCCGCTGGTGAGCGGGGAGATCGAAATCCGTAGCGTGACGCTGGTCGAGCCGGTGATTTCCCTCGAGGTGCTTCCAGACGGTCGGCGCAATTGGGATTTTGATACCGCTGAGTCGGCGCGCACCGAGTCGGGCGCGGCGGGGGGCGGAAGCGATGGGGCATCGAGCGGACCAGCCGTCTGGTTCAACCGCATCGGGATCGACAACGGCGCTGTTGTCTACCGCGATGCGGTGACGGGTCAGGTGTTTCACACCGCAGGGCTCGACCTCGCGTTCAGCTCCGCCTCGCCGAACGGGCCGTTCGATGTCGAAGGCTCGTTCGTGCTGCGGGAAATACCCGTGTCCTTCGAGATCTCAGCCGGCGCCTTGGTGAGCGGCCGCGCCATCCCGTTGACCTTGGACCTCGACATCGGTGAAGACCAGGCCGAGGTCGAATTTCGGGGCGCCGCCTCCTCGCCAGACGCCGATGCACGCCTAACCGGGAAGCTCACCTTATCGGCGCCGGATCTGGCCACGGCCTGGGCTGCTTTGGCGCCGGCGCTTGATGCGGGCGGCGCGGCCTTGCCGCTCCACGAGCAATTTTCGCTAACCGCCGAGATCGATGGCTCGGCGCGCGAGGTCGCGTTCAACGATCTCGTGATCGCGGTTGGCGAAGCGCACGGTTCGGGCGCGCTGAGCGTGGTCGTGGATGAAAAGCTACTTGTCGATGCCACGCTCGCGTTCAAGCGCATCGATCTTGATTCATGGCTGAGCGCCGCCAAAGGCGCGCAAGAATCGGGTAACGGTGACGCGAATGAGAAGGCGAAGTCGACGGATGGCAGCGCCGTTGCGCCGGCCGTCTTTTCCCCGCCCGACGATATCGTCGCGAGCGTCGATCTCAGCGTCGAGGCGCTCACCTACAACGGGGGTGTCGTGAGCCAGTTGCAGGCCGAAGCGGCGATGCTCGATGGCGCTGTGCAGCTGCGCCGGTTAAGCGCGCTGTTTCCCGGCGGCTCGGATATGGCGTTGACCGGTCGACTTATCGCCAAGGACAACCAGCCGCAATTCGACGGCAAGCTCGAGGTCGCCGCGGACAATCTCCGGGCGGCGCTCGGCTGGCTCAGGGTCGATACCGAGACCATTCCCGCTGACCGGCTGCGCAAATTCGTCCTCACCAGCACGATCCGCCTCAGCCCGCAGCTTGCACAGATTTACGGCATCGATCTCCGGCTCGATTCCTCGCGCCTCTCGGGCGGGGCGGCCTACGCGTTCCGTCAGCGGCCTTCGTTCAGCGTCGACGCGACGATCGACCGGTTCAACGCCGATGCTTACAGAAAGCCGCGGGCCCGCGCCGAAGCTGCTGTGGGCTCGGCATCGGGCGAGACCGCGACCGCGACCAGCGAGCCGGTTCCGCTCGATCTTGCCGTCTTCGAGACCTTCGACACCGACCTCAAGGTGCGTATCGGCAGCTTGACCCTCAACGGCATCAAAGTCGAAGAGGCCAAGCTCGATCTCTTGCTGCTCGGCGGCAAGCTCAAGCTGCGCGAGCTCAGCGCCGGGAATGTGACCGGGGCCAGCATCAAGCTCGCCGGCGATGTCGAGGGATTTGCCGAGCAGCTGCGTTTCGCCGGTGACTTTGACGTGCGGGCCGAGGATGCGCGCGGACTGCTTCGGATAGCCGATGTGCCGGTGCCGGGTGCGCGCGTGGGACCAGTGCGGGTGCAGGGCTCCGCCACAGGGGGATTGGACACGCTCCGTATGGATACCGTCGTCACGTCCGCCTCATCCGAGATCAAGCTCGCAGGAACCGTGGCGATGGCGGGGCCGGTCGATCTCGCCGTGGCGGCGCGGAGTCCCAATCTCGCGGAATTGCTGGCCGCGCTCGCGCCTGACCTTGCTGTCGGCGGCCTACAACAGAGCTTCGCCATCGAGGGCCGGGCGAAAGGCGATATGCAGCGCCTCGAGGTCGCGCTCGCCGGTGAATTGGGCGGCGCTGAACTCGATGTGTCCGGCACCGTGAACCCGTTGGCAGGCCCGGTATATTCGCTGGCCGTCGAGGCAAGTCACGCGCAGCTCGATAAATTTCTCACCATGATGGGCGTGGCCTACCGTCCCGCGGCGGTCAATCTCGGCGGCCTTTCGCTCAAAGCAAACGTGGCCGGCGAACCGGGTCTCGTCCGCCTCGATCCGCTCGAAAGCCAGGTGGGACCGGTCCAGGTGAGGGGCTCGCTTGCGCTGGCGACCGGAGGGGTGGTGCCGAGCGTGAGCGCTAATCTGCAGACGAGTGAAATCTTCCTCGATCTGTTCATGCCGCGCCCGGCGCAGCGGTCCGGGACGACCGGCGGCAGTACCGCCAGCGGCAGCAGCGGGTCAACCCAGGGCGCAACCGGCAGCGCCGGGCGGTGGTCCGCCGATCCCATCGATTTCGGCTTTCTCACGGCGCTCGAGGGCGATGTCCAGGTCGCCGCCCGCGCCCTCATCATCGGCGCTTACAGCTTTGACGAACCGAGCATCACTTTGGCCCTCACGAACGGGGTCCTCGACGTCAAACCGCTCAAGGGAACACTATTTGGCGGCACCGCCGACCTCGTCGCGCAAATTGAAAGCGCCGCGGCGCCCCGCCTCGCCATCAACGTGACGCTTCAGGGAGCGGATTTAGGCGAGGCGCTGCGGACGGCGGCCGGCATCGACGATGTGCGCGGCACCTTGGGGTTCTCGGGCCAGTTCAGCTCCGCGGGGCAAAGCCAGCGCGAATTGATCGCCAACCTGAACGGGCAGGGCCGCATCCAGGCGGGGCAGGGCTCGGTGCAGGGGCTCGATCTTGAATCGCTCAGCGATCGCCTCAAGCGCCTGAACGAGATCCCGGACTATCTCGGTCTCTTGGCGACCAGCCTGAGCGGTGGCGCGACGCGCTTTTCGTCTATCGGAGGTTCGTTTCAGGTGGCCAATGGTGTTGCGCGCAGCGACGACCTCAACGCCGAATTCGAGGCCGCTACGGGCCGCGCCGTGGCCGCCGTCGATCTGCCGCGCTGGTACATCGATCTCAAGGCCCGCTTCCGTCTGACCGAGCATCCCGGTGTTCCCCCCTTCGGCATCGATCTCGCCGGTCCCCTCGACCGGCCGCAACGGACGATCCAGAGCCAGGAGCTCGAAGCCTACTTCGCGCAGCGCGTTGGCGGCGCGATCATCAAAAAGGCGCTCGGAGATGATAATCCGCTGAGCAAGATTCTCGGCGGTCTGAGCGGTGGCTCCGGCCAACAAGGGGGTCAGAGTCAGCAGCAACAACAACAGCAGCAGCAGCAGCAGATCGACCCAGCGGAGCTGATCCTGAAGGGTATTTTCGGCTCGCAGTAACGCGTGCGCACTCAGCCCCGGCCGACCGGCGGTGCCCGGAGGGCCTGCAAAACGAAGACCCGAATCGCGCTCGACAGATTGCCGCTGCGGCTCCGGTCTATCACGCTGATCAGCCGGTTGAGCGAAAGCCCGCGGGCGTGCGCGATGGCCGTGAGCGCCTCCCAGAAGCCATCTTCGAGGGAGACGCTGGTGCGGTGGCCGGCGATCAGCACCGCGTGTTTGCGCAGCCGTGCAGGATCGTGAGCGAGCGTGGTCAACCTCTGGGTGATGCCCTTTCGTGGCGGCGCTCGAGGGTCACGCGCCGGCGCCCAACATGCGTTCCGGCCGCACCCAGCGGTCGAACTCCTCCCCCGTGACGAGCCCGCTCGCCAGCGAGGCCTCGCGCAGCGTCGTGCCCTCGGCATGCGCCTTTTTCGCCACCATGGCCGCATTGTCGTAGCCGATGTGAGGGGCGAGCGCTGTCACCAGCATGAGCGAGCGCCCCATCAGCTCGTCGATGCGGGCGCGGTTGGGCTTGATGCCGGCGACGCAGTTGTCCTGGAAGCTTACCGCGGCATCGGCCAGCAGCCGGATGGACTGGAGCAGGTTGTAGATCATCACCGGCTTGAAAACGTTGAGCTCGAAATGGCCGTTCGCGCCGGCTACCGTAATCGCCGTGTGATTGCCCATCACTTGCGCGCACACCATGGTGAGCGCCTCGGCCTGGGTCGGGTTCACCTTGCCCGGCATGATCGAGGAGCCGGGCTCGTTCTCCGGCAGCACGAGCTCGCCCAGGCCGCTGCGCGGGCCCGAGCCGAGGAAGCGGACGTCGTTGCCGATCTTCATCAGGCTGACCGCGATCACGTTGAGCGCGCCGGAGGCCTCGACCACGGTATCATGCGCGGCCAGCGCCTCGAACTTGTTGGGCGCAGTGACGAAGGGCAGGCGGGTGTATCGGCGAATCTCGCGCGCCACCTTCTTGTCGAAGCCGCGTGGCGCGTTGAGGCCGGTGCCCACGGCGGTGCCGCCCTGGGCGAGCTGGTAGAGGCGGGGCAGCGCCGCCTGGATGCGCGCGATCCCGTTCTCGACCTGCGTGGCGTAGCCGGAGAACTCCTGGCCGAGCGTCAGCGGCGTGGCGTCCTGGGTGTGGGTGCGGCCGATCTTGATGATCTTGGCCCAACGCCGGGATTTGGTCCTGAGGCCGCGCTCGAGGCGCTTGAGCGATGGCACCAGACGGCGGACGATCTCCTCCGCCCCCGCCACATGCATCGCGGTCGGGAAGGTGTCGTTGGAGGACTGGGCCATATTGCAGTGATCGTTCGGGTGAACCGGCTTTTTCGAGCCTCTCGTGCCGCCGAGCCGCTCGATCGCGCGGTTGGCGAGCACCTCGTTCACGTTCATGTTGGTCTGGGTGCCCGAGCCGGTCTGCCATACGACGAGGGGGAAGTTGCCCTCGAGCCGGTCCGCGATCACGTCATCGGCCGCGCGCACGATGGCCCGGCCGACGCGCTTCTGGAGCGCGCTGCGATCCATGTTCACCAGCGCGCAACTGCGCTTCAGAATGGCGTAGGCGCGGATCACCGGGGCCGGCATCTGCTCGCCGCCGATCCGGAAGTTATGCAGGCTACGCTCGGTCTGCGCGCCCCAGTACTTGTCGGCCGGCACGGCGATCGGGCCGAAGGTGTCGGTCTCGATGCGGGTGGCGGAGCGTTTGGGTCTGGTCTTGCGGGCCATGGCGGAGCCTCAACCGAATGGCAGGACGGATCGCGCTGAACTCCCGCAGCTAGATCGCGTGTTCGATCAGCATGAGAGCCGCGAAGACGAGTAGCACTACCCCGGTCGCTCGCGCAACGGCGCGTTGCACCCCGGCCCGCCCGAGCAGCCGACGCGCGCCCTCCGCGGTCAGCGCGAGCCCGGCCTGCCAGACGGTGTTGACCAAAATCAGCGCAACCCCGAGCGTGGCCAACTGCGCCGGCGTGCCGCCGCGTTCGAGATCGACGAAATTGGGCATCAGCGCGAGGAACAGGAGTATGACCTTGGGGTTGAGAAGATTGGTCAGCATGGCGTCGCGGCACGCCTTGGCGCCGCGGATGGTTGGGCCGCCCGCCTCCGCGAGCATCATCGTGCCCGCCCGCAGGTTCTGTACACCCAGCCAAGCAAGATAAAGCGCGCCGAGGATCGCGATCATCCGGAACAGCACGGGCGCGGACGCGATCACGAGCGAGAGCCCGATGACCGCGGCGAGGGTGTGGCCGATGAGGCCGAGCTGGACGCCGGCGACGGTGGCCAGGCCCACTCGCTGGCCCGACGCCATGGTGTAGCGCAGGATGAGGAGTGTATCCGGCCCCGGTGAGATCACCAGGACCAGCGCGGCGGCGATGAAGGCGAGAAGCGTTGTCGGATCGACCGGAAGCACATCCCCGGATAGCAGACCGCCGGGGCGCCAACAAGCTCAGGACAAGCGGGACAGAAGGATCGGTACGTGGGGAATGATGCGTTGGCGCTCAGTCCTTGCGGAACTTGTCGAGCGCGACGACTTTCTCCTCTTCGCCGCCGTCTGCTTCCTCCTCGTCGAGGTTGGCCTTTTCCGGCGTCTTGGTTGTGCGCTGCTGGGGCAGTTGGCCGGCAGGGGAGGGCTCGGCGCCTTCCTTTTCGTCGGGCTCCTCGCCGGCGACCTCGAACTGCAACCCGAACTCGACGCTCGGATCGACGAAGCCGGTCACCGCGGCGAGGGGAATCGAGAGGAGCTCGTGGTTGCCGTCGAAGCTGAGCGTGATCTCGAAGCTCTCCTCGCGCACCGTGAGCCCCCAGAACTGGTTCTGCAACACGATGGTCATCTCGTCGGGATAGCTCTTGCGCAAATGATCCGGGATCAGCACGCCGGGAAAATGGGTGCGAAACGAGACGTAGAAATGGTGATTGCCCGGCAGGCCCTTTTCGGCGGCCCGCGTCAAGGATTCGCGCACCACGTTCTTGAGCGAGCGCTCGATCATCTCCTTGTAGTTCATCAAGTCGCGGGCCATCGTCGCACCTGTGCGTGGTAAGCGGCCGCTCGGGCCGGCCGCCGGTTCATTCTAAACATCATCACCCGCCGCCTGACAACGGTGTTTTTCATCGCCGCCGTCAGAAAGGGACGCCGGACGAGGCGCCGGGCGCGCTGGCGTGAGGCGGGAAGTGGGGGGCTTCTGTTGCCCGGTGCCCCCCGAACCGCGCTTACTCAGTCGAAACTAAGCAGCGAGAGCTGCAACGTTGTCGTTGGCAGTTCTGGGTTTGACCCGATAACGGCGGTATCATACCGGGCGAAAATCACACCTTTACCGCGCACGTCGATCCTATTTCGCCCCCATCAGAAGCGCACCGAGAAGCCGGATTCGCCACGGCCCGAATGAATCCCGCGATGCGTTTGTGGTGGAGGCGCCGGGTACTGCCCCCGGGTCCGCCACGCTTATTCCGAGTAACGTTTATCGCCATAGTCGGTTGCCCGACGCTTCATATATAGGTGGTTTGGCGGCGTTTTGAAAGGCTTGACCGCAGCCTGGACCCTATGCCGGCAGGGCGCAATCTGGCCATGGTTTTGCCCCGGCCAAGGGGTTAAAGTGCGGCCCCATGCACCCCAAACCCGGTCATGTGAGCCCCTCCCAACAGGCGGAGATCGACGCCCAACGCGAGCATTCCTCGCCCACGCGGCGGGCGAGCGTGGCGGCGCTCGAGGCCATCCTCTACCAGGCCATCCCGGTGCTCGATCACGGCTTCATCCGCGTGGTCGACTATATGGGCGATGATGGCGCGGTGGTGCAGGCGGCGCGCGTCTCCTACGGCCGCGGCACGCGCAAGGTGAGCGAGGACCAGGGGCTCATCAACTATCTCATGCGCCACCGCCACACCACGCCGTTCGAGATGTGCGAGATCAAGTATCACGTCAAGCTGCCGATCTTCGTCGCCCGCCAGTGGATTCGCCACCGCACCGCCAACGTCAACGAATACTCGGCGCGCTACTCGATCCTCGACAACGAGTTCTATGTCCCAGCGCCCGAGCATCTCGGCGCCCAGTCGCGCGCCAACCGACAGGGCCGGGCCGAGCTCGTCGAGGGCGCGGAGGCCAAGCGCGTGTTCGAGCTGTTGCGCGACGATTCCGAACGCGCCTATGCCCACTACACCGAGCTGCTGAATGAGGACGAGGACGGAAACACCCTAGATGAGGACCGCACCGGTCTCGCCCGTGAGCTCGCCCGCATGAACCTCTCGCTCAATTTCTACACCCAGTGGTACTGGAAGATCGATCTCTTGAACTTGCTGCACTTCCTGGGTCTTCGTGCCGATGCCCACGCGCAGTACGAGATCCGCGCCTACGCCGAGGCGATGCTGGAGACGGTCAAGCGCTGGGTGCCGATGACCTATACGGCCTTCGAAGACTATGTGTTGGGGGCTGCCAACCTCTCGGCCGGCGGGCTTCGGGTCCTGAAGCGGATGCTGGGCGGCGAGGCCCTCAGCCAGGAAAATAGCGGGCTCTCGAAGCGCGAGTGGCGCGAGCTGATGGCGGTCCTCGAGCGGGAGGTGTAGGCGCCGCGGCGCCGGCCGGGTGCTCGGTCCCCTACTGCACGACGATGCTCGGCGCGGTGCGGGCTGCCTCGCCGAGGGCCTCTTCGATCTTTTCCGCCACGCGCTGGGCGATGGCCAGATAGGTCTCTGCCTGCGGGCTCTCGGGCTGGGTCGCGACGATCGGCTGGCCTGAATCCGAGGTCTCGCGGATCGCGAGATCGAGGGGAACCTCGCCGAGGAACTCGACGCCGAACTCGTCCGCCGTGCGCTCAGCCCCGCCATGGCTGAACACCTCGGTGCGCTCGCCGCACTTGGGGCAGAGGAAGTAGCTCATATTCTCGACAATGCCGAGCACCGGCACATCGACCTTGTTGAACATCGCGATTCCCTTGCGGACATCGAGAAGTGCTATGTCCTGCGGCGTCGAGACGATGACCGCGCCGGTCAACGGCACCCGCTGGGCGAGGGTGAGTTGCGCATCGCCGGTGCCGGGCGGTAGGTCGATGACCAAAACGTCGAGCTCGCCCCACAGGACATCGCGCAGGAGCTGCTCGATGGCGCTCATCACCATCGGCCCGCGCCAGATCATCGGCGTATCGTCGGGGACCAGCAAACCCATCGACATGCACACCAGCCCGTACGCCGCCATCGGCTCGATCTTGCGTCCGTCGGGCGAATTGGGGCGGCCGTCGAGGCCGAGCATGCGCGGCAGGTTGGGCCCAAAAACGTCGGCGTCCATGAGACCGACTTTGAGACCCCCCTTCACGAGGCCGATAGCGAGGTTGACCGCCGTGGTGGACTTGCCCACCCCGCCCTTGCAGGAGGCCACCGCCACCGTCGAGCGGATGCCCTCGATCAGGGGTTTGGGCGCGACGCTCGGGCCCTCGGCCGGCGCGGGCGCGGGCGTCTCCGCGGTTTCGGTTCCGCGGTGCGCGGTCAAGACGGCCGAGGTCGAGAGCACGCCGGGGAGCGCATCGACCGCCTGTTCGCAGGCCTTGCGCAGGGGCTCTTTGGCCTCTCCCTGCTCGGCCGGCACCTCCAGAACGAAGGTCACGTGACCGCCCTTGACCGCGAGGCCCGAAATGATGCCGAGACTAACCACGTCCTGCCCGGCATCCGGGTCGGTGACGGCACTGAGTGCGGTCAGCACCGCCTCTTGGGTGATCTCGGTCATTGGGGGTTTTTCCCTCCTCGGAACCGTGGGCGGGTTGGTGTAAGCTCGGAGACACGATCGTCGCTCGCGTTGCGCGGCGTCGTGACCTGTCATATAACGCATGGTCGGCGGTTGGCAAACCGTCAGGTTTGCCCACGCTCGGCAATGAACGGAGCCAAATTTCATGCCGTGGAGTAATCAAGGTGGCGGGCCCTGGGGGCATGGTCCCCGAGGGCCGCAACAGCCGCCCAATCTCGAAGACCTGTTGCGTCGCGGCCAGGACCGCTTCAGGGGCGCGTTTCCCGGTGGCGGCCGCAGCCGGCGGAGCATCTTGCTGATCATCCTGGCGATCATCGCGATCTGGGTCGCCAGCGGGTTCTACCGCGTGCTGCCTGACGAGCAGGGCGTGGTGATGCGTTTCGGCGAATGGATCAAGACGACGCAGCCAGGGCTCAATTATCACCTGCCGGGGCCGATCGAGACGGTGATCACGCCCAAGGTGACGCGCGTCAACCGCGTCGACGTTGGCTTTCGCTCGAGCGGTGATATCGGGCGCAACGTGCCCGCCCGCGATTTGCCGGAAGAGAGCCTGATGCTGACCGGCGATGAGAACATCGTCGATATCGACTTCGCCGTGTTCTGGCTCATCAACGATGCCGGCATGTTCCTGTTCAATATCCAGCAGCCCGAAGTCACCATCAAAGCGGTCGCGGAAAGCGCCATGCGCGAGATCATCGGGCGGACGCCGATCCAACTCGTGCTCTCGGAGGGCCGCCGCGACGCCGAGGAGGAGGTTCACGCGCTCACGCAGCAGATCCTCGACGAGTATGGCGCCGGCGTCCAGGTGACGGAGGTCCGCTTGCAGAAGGTCGATCCACCGGGCGCGGTGATCGACGCTTTCCGCGACGTCCAGCGCTCTCGCGCCGATCTCGAGCGCCAGCGCAACGAGGCCGAGGGCTACGCCAACGACATCATCCCGCGCGCCCGCGGCGAGTCCGCGCAGGTGGTGCAGGAGGCCGAGGCCTACAAGCAGGAGACGGTGGCCAAGGCCGAAGGTGATGCGGCGCGGTTTCTCTCGGTCTATCGCGAGTACGCGCGGGCCAAGGAGGTGACGACGCGGCGCATCTATCTCGAGACAATGGAAAGCGTGCTCAAGGATATGAACAAGATCATCATCGATAGCCGCGCGAGCGGAAGTGGCGTCGTGCCTTATCTGGCGCTCCCGGAAATTCAGAAGCGCACGGGAGGTGGAGGATGAGGCGGGGCGGACTGACGGTCCTCGGCATCGTCGTTCTAGTCATCGGTATTCTGGCCTTCAGCACCGTCTTCACGGTCCACCAGACCGAGCAGGCGCTGGTGCTGCAGTTCGGCGATCCCAAGCGGATCCTGACGGAGCCGGGGCTCAAGTTCAAGCTCCCGTTCGTCGAGAACGTGGTCACCTTCGACCGGCGGATCCTCGCTTTTGACGCGCCGGTCGAGGAGATCATCGCATCGGACCAGAAGCGGCTGGTGGTGGATGCCTTCGCCCGCTTCCGGATCGTCGATCCCCTGTTGTTCTATCAGACGATCGGCAACGAGGCGGTGGCGCGCTCGCGGCTCGGCGCCATCCTCAACTCGAGCCTGCGCCGCGTCTTCGGCGAGGTCCCGCTGGCCAACGTGATGACCGGTGAGCGCGCCGAGTTGATGGACGAAATCAACGCCCTGGTCAACGCGCAGACCAGGGCGTTTGGCATAAATGTCATCGACGTGCGCGTCAAGCGCGCGGACCTGCCCGAAGCCAACAGCCAGGCCATTTACGAGCGCATGCGCACCGAGCGTGAGCGCGAAGCGCGGGAGTTCCGTGCCCAGGGGGCCGAGATCGCCCAGCGGATCCGCTCGCGCGCCGATCGCGAAAAGACGGTGCTGCTCGCCGATGCCGATAAACAATCCCAGATCCTACGCGGCGAGGGGGACGGGGAACGCAACCGGATCTTCGCCGAGGCGTTCAACCAGGATCCCGAGTTCTTCGCCTTCTATCGTTCGATGCAGGCGTACCGCGAGGCCCTGGCGGACGATCAGACCACCATGGTTCTGTCGCCGGACAGCGAGTTTTTCCGTTTCTTCGGCGATCTCCTGGGCCGCCGGCCGTCCAGGGATTGAGCCGCGCAGGATTGCTCTACCGGTCGCAGTTCCCGGTCGAATGATGACACCGCCACATGACGGCCCGGCGGTCGAAGTTGCCCTCTCCCCACGCAAGAGCAGGTCGTTTGGATGCTGGATCTTTTGGTCGGTCTCGCCCTCGCTATGACTATCGAGGGGACGCTCTATGCGTTGTTTCCCGACGGCATGAAACGCGCTATGGCGCTGGTGTTGACCCAGCCCGCCGGCTCGCTGCGTACGGGCGGGCTTGTTCTGGCCATGGTCGGTGTCGGATTGGCGTGGCTGATCCGAGGCTGACGCGGGCGGCGGGCAGCCCGCCCACGGGATGCGCACGGGCCGCCAAGGATGTTCGAGCGCTTTTGTTTCGTTCACAATGCGTTGATCGGAGCCGCCCGTGTCAAGGTACCTGCGGGGTACGAGCGCATGCTCGCCGGTTTGGCGTGGTGGCGGGCCGTTCGACGACTTCATAGGCGTTGAAAGGACAACGAAATAATCTTACTTGTCTGGCAAGACGCTTCTGTATTTCGCTCGGGCGCCGCACAGGGGGCGGCGGCGCACAGGAAAGGCTTGAGACACATGACAGGACATACGGCTATGAGCGCCCCGCCAAGGCGTGACAGGAATGGCCCGCCCGTGGCGGGATCGGCCCGGCCGACGCCTGCGCAACCTTGGGTGATCGCCCGACGGATGATCGCCCTTTTCGCCCTTGTCGTCATCGTCGGCGCCCTCTCTTGGTCGCCGCCGGCCTTCGGCGCGAGCGCCGCGCCGGCGAGCTTTGCGGATCTGGCCGAGCGCCTCTCGCCCGCTGTCGTGAACGTGGCGACGAGCCAGAAGGTGAAGGGGACCGGCGGCGTCGAAGTTCCGGTGCCCCAGTTCCCGCCCGGCTCGCCCTTCGAGGATTTCTTCAAGGAGTTTTTCGACCGCCAACAGGGGGACGGCGAACAGGCGCCGCGGACCCGGCGCGTCACCTCGCTCGGCTCGGGCTTCATCATCGATCCGTCCGGGGTCATCGTCACCAACAACCACGTCATCGCCGAAGCCGACGAAATCACCGTCACCTTGAACGACAACCGGCAGTTCGAGGCGGAGATCGTCGGCCGCGACCCCAAGACCGATCTCGCGGTGCTGCGGGTCAAGACCTCGAGCCCCTTGCCGTCGGTGAAGTTTGGAGAGTCAAGATCGGCGCGGGTTGGCGATTGGGTGATCGCGATCGGCAATCCGTACGGCCTGGGCGGGACCGTGACGGCGGGCATCATCTCGGCGCGCGGGCGCAACATCAACGCCGGCCCGTACGATGATTTCCTGCAGACCGACGCCTCGATCAACCGGGGCAATTCCGGCGGGCCCATGTTCAACACCGATGGCGAGGTCATCGGCATCAATACGGCGATCTTCTCGCCATCAGGCGGCTCGGTGGGCATAGGCTTCGCCATCCCCTCGTCGCTGGCCGAGCCCGTCATCGATCAGCTGATGAAATATGGCCGCACCAGGCGCGGCTGGCTCGGGGTGCGGATCCAGACCGTGACCGAGGAGATTGCCGAGAGCCTGGGTCTTGAGAATGCGCGCGGCGCGCTCGTCGCCGGCGTCAGCGAGGAGGGTCCGGCGGAGGCCGGCGGGATCACCGCGGGCGACGTGATCCTCACCTTCGATGGCAAGCCGATCGACGAGATGCGGGAGTTGCCCCGTATCGTTGCGGAAACGGAGATCGGCCGAAAGGTCGAGGTGGTCGTCTGGCGCAAGGGCGTCCAGCGGACCGTGGCCGTCGCCATCGCCGAGCTCGACGAAAGCGAGGCGCAGGTCGCCGCGATCGGACCCGACTCGCTGACCGAACCGAGCGAAAGCATCATCGCTCTCGGCATGAACCTTGCGCCGCTCACGCCGGAGGCACGCGAGCGATTCGGCATAGACGCTGAGGTTGAGGGGGTGCTTGTTATCGGGGTCGAAGACGACAGCCCGGCGAGCGAGAAAGGCCTCAGCCAGGGTGACGTGATCGCCGAGGTCAACCAGGAGGAAGTCGTGACCCCGGCGCAGGTGCGTGCCAAGGTGCGCGAGGCCCACGAGGCCGAGCGGCGCTCGGTGCTGCTGCGCGTCTACCGCGACGACACCTTCCTCTATGTCGTCGTACGCATCGCCGAGAGCTGAGTTAGGCTCAAGCCGCGCTAGTTGACGATCTCGATCTCGCTCTCGCGGTAGCCCTGGATATACAGCAATGCGGTGAGATCGCCGTGATCGATGCGCGCCGCGGCCGCCGCGGCCGCGCTCGGCTTGGCGTGAAAGGCGACGCCGAGGCCGGCCGCTTGCAGCATGGCGATGTCATTGGCGCCATCGCCTACCGCCAGCGTCTGCTCAACCGGCAGCGCACATTCCGCCGCCAGCTCGCGTAGGGCGGTGAGCTTGCTCTCGGCGCCGAGGACAGGCTCCCTGACGCGACCGGTGAGCCGCCCATCGACGATGTCAAGCTCGTTGGCCCGGTGGCTATGAAAGCCCGCCGCCCCAGCCACGCGCTCGGTGAAGAACGTGAACCCGCCGGAAACGAGCGCGGTGAAAGCGCCGTGATCGCGCATCGTGGCGACCAGTTCGCGCGCGCCCGGGTTGAGCCTGATGCGGGTCCGGTACACCTCCTCGAGTTGGGTGGCCGTGAGCCCGCCGAGGAGAGCGGTGCGCTGGCGCAATGCATCGGCGAAGTCGATCTCGCCCCGCATGGCGCGCGCGGTCAACCGGGACACCTCGCCGCGGTGGCCGGCAATATCAGCGATCTCATCGATGCATTCGACGTCGATGATCGTCGAATCCATATCGGCGATGAGAAGCCCCTTGCGCCGGTCTTGATGCACTTGCGCCACGATATCGATGGCCGCTTCGCCGAGGACCGCGCGCGCGCCCTCATAGGCGGCCGCCGGCGCGAGATCGGTGAAGGCCACATCGAGGGCCAGGCCCGGCGCCAGCCACACGCGTTGCCCGATCACCGCGCCCCTATCCGCCAGCGCATCGCAAACGCGTTCCTCGACGTCGGCCCCGAGGTCGCGCGCCGCAGGGTTGCCAATGAGGGTCAGCACGTTATTCATAGGCCCAGACGGCGGCAATGCCGCTCATAAAGAGTCCCGTTACATGATCACACAAGCGGATCGCGCTGAGAGCCGGAAGGCCGTTCTGGTCGCGGGGCCGACTGGCGCCGGCAAGTCCGCATTCGCCCTCCTCCTCGCCCGCGCGTGGGCCGACCACGGCGGCGCACGGATCATAAATGCCGATAGCCAACAGGTCTATCGCGAGCTCCGCGTTCTCACCGCCCGTCCCACCCCCGATGACGAGGCGCTGGTCTCGCATCGGCTCTACGGGTTCCTGTCGGTCGCCGATCCGTGTTCGGCGGGACGCTGGCGCGCATGGGCGCTGGCCGAGGCCGAAGCAGCGTGGGACGCGGGCGAGCTACCGATTTTCGTTGGCGGGACAGGACTCTATTTTCGCGCCCTGACGCGGGGCCTCGCCGACATCCCCGAGATTGCGCCGGCGGTCCGCACGAAAGCCGGGGAGCACCTACGCAAATGGGGTCCGAGGGGGCTCCACGAAGATCTGTCCCACCGCGACCCGGTGATGGCGGCGCGGCTCGATCCGACGGACCGGCAACGCGTGGTTCGTGCCTGGGAGGTGCTGGAGGGCACCGGCGTTTCGCTCGCCGATTGGCAGGAGTCCGGGCCCGACGAACTCCGCCTGCCGGGCAGCGCCACCAAATACGTTCTGACCTTGCCGCGCGAGCTGCTCGTTGCGCGCATCGACGGGCGCTTCCGCACGATGATCGCCGAGGGTGCGCTCGCCGAGGTTGCAGCCTTGCGGGACGCCGGTTTCGACCGCGAGCTGCCGGCCATGAAGGCACAAGGGGTGCGCGCCCTGCTGCGGCACCTCGAGGGCGATATCACGCTTGACCAGGCGATCGCGCTCGCCCAGGGCTCGACGCGGCAATACGCCAAGCGACAGATGACGTGGTTCCGCCACCAGATGGAAGATTGGACTTGGATGGAGGCGCAAGATTCGGAAAGTTTTTTAAAGAAATCTTTCCATTTATTTGTCAGTTTTTGTTGACCCCAACGGGGTGAGCCACTAGTTTGTCGCCAACTCCCGCAGAGGCAGTTTGTGCGCCGCCGGCGGCTTTGTGCTGTGAAAAAGCCGCCTCGCGGTAACGGTTGAGCGTTTGGAAAGGACGGAACGATGGCAGCGCGCGAGCTCACCGGAGCCGAGATCGTCATCAAGGCCCTCATCGACCAGGGCGTTGACGTGATTTTCGGTTATCCCGGCGGCGCCGTGCTCCCGATCTACGATGCGCTGTTCCAGCAGAACCGCCTGCGCCACGTCCTCGTGCGCCAAGAGGCGGGCGCGGCCCACGCGGCCGAGGGCTTTGCCCGCTCGACCGGCCGGGTCGGCGTGCTCCTCGTCACCTCGGGTCCAGGCGCGACCAACGCGGTTACCGGCTTGACCGATGCGCTGATGGACAGCGTCCCCATCGTGTGCATCACCGGTCAGGTGGCGACCCATCTGATCGGCAACGACGCCTTCCAAGAGGCCGACACCGTGGGCATCACGCGACCCTGCACGAAGCACAATTATCTCGTGAAGGACGTGACGAAGCTCGCCCACACCATCCATGAAGCGTTTTACATTGCCCGCGCGGGCCGGCCCGGCCCGGTCGTGGTCGACATCCCAAAGGACATAACGCTGGCGAGGGCGCCCTATGTCGGGCCACAGGACATCACCCACAAGACCTATCGCCCGCGGATCAAGGGAGACCGCGCGCTCATCGAGCAGGCGGTCGATCTGATCGCCTCGGCCAAACGGCCGATCTTCTATACCGGCGGCGGCATCATCAATTCGGGGCCGAAGGCGGTGCGCAACCTGGCCAAGTTCGTGCGCATGACGGGCTATCCCATCACCAACACGGTGCTGGGCCTCGGCGGCTACCCGGGCTCCGATCCCCAGTTCCTCGGCATGCTTGGCATGCACGGGACCTACGAGGCGAATCTGGCGATGGCCGAATGCGATGTCATGATCGCCATCGGCTCCCGTTTCGACGACCGCATCACCGGCCGGCTCGACTGCTTTTCCCAGGGGTCGCGCAAGATTCACGTCGATGTTGATCCCTCGTCGATAAACAAGAACGTGGCGGTCGACATCCCCATCGTCGGCGATGCTGGCTCGGTGCTGGCCGACATGATCAGGATCTGGCGGGCGAAGGGCCATCAGCCCAAGCGCAAGGCGCTGGCCGCGTGGTGGGCCACCATCGGCAAGTGGCGCGGCCGTGATTGTCTCCGCTACCGCCAGGACGGCAAGATCATCAAGCCGCAATATGCGATCGAGCGGCTCTACCACCTGACGCGCGGTCGCGACACCTACATCACGACCGAGGTCGGCCAGCACCAGATGTGGGCGGCCCAGTTCTTCCGCTTCGAGGAGCCCAACCGGTGGATGACGTCAGGCGGACTCGGCACCATGGGCTACGGCTTGCCTGCGGCGATCGGCGCGCAAATCGCCCATCCCGACTCGCTGGTGATCGATGTCGCCGGCGAGGCCTCGATCATCATGAACATCCAGGAGATGTCGACGGTCGCCCAGCACCGCCTGCCGGTCAAGGTCTTCATCATCAACAACGAGTACATGGGAATGGTGCGCCAATGGCAGGAGCTCTTGCACGGCGGGCGCTATTCGGAGAGCTACATGTCGGCGCTGCCCGATTTCGTCAAGCTCGCGGAATCGTTCCATGCCAAGGGGCTCAGGGTGAGCCGTCCGGACGATGTCGACGATGTGATTGAGGAGATGATCGCGACCGATGGAGCGGTGGTCGTCGACGTCGTCGTCGATCCCAAGGAAAACTGCTTCCCGATGATTCCGGCGGGCGCGCCGCATTACGAGATGATCTTGGGGCCGGAGGAGGAGACTCTGGAGGTCTCGCCCGAAGGTCTGGCTCTCGTCTGAGCGGCGGGTTCGGCCGCCACGGTGATGGGTTACCACGCGCTGGGGTGCCGCGCCGCGGGCCGCGCCCGCCGCCGGTGAGGGAGATGGCGACATGAAGGATGGCGAAGCAAGACATACGATGTCGGTCCTGGTCGACAACGAGGCCGGCGTTCTGGCGCGGGTGATCGGCCTGTTCTCGGGCCGCGGCTATAACATCGAGAGCCTGACCGTCGCCGAGGTCGATACCGGGGCCAACCTGTCCCGCATCAACGTCGTCACCAGCGGAACACCGATGGTCATCGAGCAGATCAAGAACCAGCTCGCCCGCCTCGTACCGGTGCACGGCGTGCGCGATCTGACGAAGGAGGGCCCCTCCGTCGAACGCGAGCTCGCCCTCATCAAGGTGGCGGGAAGCGGCGTCAGACGAGTTGAATCTTTGCGCATCGCCGATATTTTTCGCTCGCGCGTTGTCGATTCGACATCCAAGTCCTTCGTATTCGAGCTGACCGGCTCGACCGAGAAGATCGATGCGTTTGTCGAGCTGATGCGCCCACTCGGCCTGGTCGACATCTCGCGTACCGGAGTGGTTGCGATCAGGCGCGGTCCTGAGCGATTCTAGCGGGGCCCGCTCCCGGAGCGGGCTAAGATAAGCGATCAGAGGCGATCGCGAACCGGCGAGGAACGGGAGGAAGAACATCATGCGGGTCTATTACGATCGCGATGCCGATGTGAACCTGATCAAGGGCAAGAAGGTCGCCGTCTTCGGTTATGGCAGCCAGGGCCATGCCCACGCCAACAACCTGCACGACAGCGGCGTCACCGACGTGGTCGTGTCTTTGCGGCCGGGCTCGTCCAGCATCGCCAAGGCGGAGGCCGCCGGTCTCAAGGTGGTGTCAGCGGACGATGCGGCGAAGTGGGCCGACGTCATCATGGTGCTCACTCCCGACGAGGGCCAGTCCGAGCTCTATGAGGACCATCTGCACGCCAACATGAAGGAGGGCGCGGCGCTCGCCTTCGCGCACGGGCTCAGCATTCATTTCAAACTGATCGAGCCCCGGCCCGATCTCGACGTCTTCATGATCGCCCCCAAAGGCCCTGGCCATACGGTGCGCTCGGAGTATCTGCGCGGTGCCGGCGTGCCCTGCCTGCTCGCCGTGGAGAGCGATATGTCGGGAAACACCACGGAGATCGGCATCTCGTATGGCTCGGCGATCGGCGGCGCGCGCGCCGGCATCATCGAGACGACCTTCAGGGAGGAATGCGAAACCGATCTGTTCGGCGAACAAACGGTGCTGTGCGGCGGCCTGACGGCGCTCATCACGGCCGCCTATGAGACCCTGGTGGACGCCGGCTATGCGCCGGAAATGGCCTATTTCGAGTGCCTGCACGAGACCAAGCTCATCGTCGATCTGATCTACGAGGGCGGCATCGCCAACATGCGCTATTCGATCTCGAATACCGCGGAGTATGGCGATTACACGCGCGGCCCGCGCATCATCAACGACGCCGTGCGGGCGGAAATGAAGCGCGTGTTGGAGGACATCCAGTCGGGGCGCTTCGCCCGCGAGTGGGTGCTCGAGAACAAGGCCAATCAGGCGAGCTTCAAGGCGCTCAGAACCCGCGCCGCGGAACATCCCATCGAAGAGGTGGGCCAGCGGTTGCGCGATATGATGCCGTGGCTCGCCGAGGGCAAGCTGGTCGACAAGACCAAGAACTGATTCTGCGCCCACTGGCCGGGCCGATCCCTTCCAACCCACCGCGAGCGCGCGCCGCACGGGGTGGCGCCCGCGCGTACCTCGCTTCGGGGGCTTCAGCGAACAATTCCCTTGCGAAAAGCGGGGAATTCCGCGTAAGTATTTAGATCGTCCGGGTTTTTGCCGCTATCAGGCTGTCATTAATCCGAATTGACGAGGCCCGGTCGTAACCGGCTCTGATAGGTATTTGATATTTCACGTTTTGTTTGGCTCCCCTCTGGGGCGCGGGTGAGGGAAACGGTGCGGATCACGATGACATCTCAGGCTCCGGTTTCCCGTGGCGATGGAGACACCGCCCGGCGGTCCTGCTTGCGGATTCTGGTCCTTCGACTTAGCCGCCCTTGAACGGCAGGGCGATCTTGGCTCGGCGTTCAAGGGACTGGTGAACGAAGAGGAGAAACGAAACCCAGCGCACGAAGGATCGGGACGATGAGCAAAGCAGACGAGAACCGCGTTTTCATACTCGATACGACGTTGCGTGACGGCGAGCAGTCGCCCGGCGCATCGATGAATCTCAACGACAAGCTCAAGATCTCCGAGGTTCTGGCGACGATGGGCGTCGATATCATCGAGGCCGGGTTCCCGATCGCGTCGAACGGCGACTTCGAAGCCGTCCACGAGATCTCCAAGCTCCTGAAGGACACCACCATCTGCGGTCTCGCCCGCTCGGGCCGCCAGGACATCGACCGCGCCGCGGAGGCGCTCAAGCCGGCCGAGCGCAAACGCATCCACACCTTCATCGCCACCAGTCCGTTGCATATGGAGGTCAAGCTCGGCATGACGCCGGACGAGGTGCATGAGGCGGTCATCGACTCGGTCAGCCATGCGCGCAACTATGTCGACGACGTCGAATGGAGTTGCGAGGATGGCACGCGCTCTGACCCTGATTTTCTGTGCCAGCTGGTGGAAAGCGCGATCAAGGCCGGTGCACGCACGATCAACATCCCGGACACCGTGGGCTACACCATTCCCTTGGAGTACATCGAGCTCATCACGATGTTGCGCGAACGGGTGCCCAATATCGACAAGGCGGTGCTGTCGACCCATTGCCACAACGATCTCGGCTTGGCCGTGGCCAATTCGTTGGCCGCGATCGAAGCGGGCGCGCGGCAGGTGGAGTGTACGATCAACGGCATCGGCGAGCGCGCCGGCAACGCCGCACTCGAGGAGATCGTCATGGCGCTCCGGACGCGCCACGACCGCATGCCCTTCACCACCGCTATCAAGACCGAGAACATCACCAAGGTCTCCCATCTGGTCTCGACGGTGACCGGCTTCACGGTGCAGAACAACAAGGCGATCGTCGGCGCCAATGCCTTCGCCCATGAATCGGGCATCCATCAGGATGGGGTTCTCAAGGACGCCGGCACCTACGAGATCATGACGCCCGAGTCGGTCGGGCTGAGCGAATCGAAGCTCGTTCTCGGCAAGCTCTCAGGGCGCCACGCCTTCCGCGAGAAGGTGCGCGAGCTCGGCTACGAGCTCGGCGACAACGCCTTCAAGGATGCCTTTCGCCGCTTCAAGGAGCTCGCCGACAAGAAACGCGAGATCTTCGATGAGGACATCGTCGCCCTGGTCGATGACGAAGTCATGCGGGGCAATGACCGCATCAAATTCGCCTCGCTCGAGGTCGTGTGCGGCTCGCGCGGGCCGCAGCGCGCATCGTTGGAGCTCGAGGTCGACGGCGTGCTCAAGTCCACCGAGGCAACCGGTGACGGACCGGTCGATGCGACGTTCAACGCCATCAAGGATTTGGTCCCGACCACGGCGCACCTCCAGCTCTTTCAGGTGAACGCCGTCACCGAGGGGACGGACGCGCAGGCCGAGGTCACGGTGCGCCTTGAGGAGGACGGCAGGTCCGTGAACGGCCAGGGCGCCGATACCGATACGCTGGTGGCCTCCGCGCGGGCCTATATCAACGCGTTGAACCGGTTACTGGTGAAGCGGCAAAAGACCGCACCCGCCGCCTTGAGCGCTTGAGGGGTAACCGCCAATGGAACGAGGGGGCGATGGGGAGGCGTCTCCGCCGGAAAGTTAAGTCCAGAGGAGCGTAAGGACGGTCATGTTTTCCAACTTACTCGGCATGATGTCGGCCGATATGGCCATCGACCTCGGCACCGCGAACACCCTGGTCTATGTCCAGGGCCGCGGCATCGTGCTCGATGAACCCTCGGTCGTCGCCATCGTCAGCCATCGGGGCAAAAAGCAGGTGCTCGCGGTGGGCGACGAAGCCAAGCTGATGCTGGGCCGCACGCCCGGGAACATCGAGGCCATTCGCCCCTTGCGCGACGGCGTGATCGCTGATTTCGAGATCGCCGAGGAGATGATCAAGCATTTCATTCGCAGGGTGCACAACCGGCGGAGCTTCGCCAGCCCGCAGGTCATCGTGTGCGTCCCCTCGGGCTCCACCGCGGTCGAGCGGCGCGCCATCCAGGAATCTGCGGAAAGTGCCGGTGCCAGGCGCGTCTATATGATCGAGGAACCGATGGCGGCGGCGATCGGCGCTGGCCTGCCGGTGACCGAGCCGACGGGATCAATGGTCGTCGATATCGGCGGCGGGACCACCGAGGTCGCCGTTCTCTCGCTCGGCGGTATCGTATATTCCCGGTCCGTGCGGGTTGGCGGCGACAAGATGGATGAGGCGATCATCGGTTACATCCGGCGCCATCACAATCTCCTGGTCGGTGAATCGAGCGCCGAGCGCATCAAGGTGCAGATCGGTACCGCCAGCCAACCGGAAGATGGCAACGGCCACGTCATGGAGATCAAGGGGCGGGATATGATGAACGGTGTGCCGAAAGAGCTCGTCCTCAGCCAGCGAGAGATCGCCGAGAGCCTGGCCGAGCCGGTCGGCGCCATCATTGAGGCGGTCAAGGTGGCGCTCGAGCACACCGCGCCCGAGCTCGCCGCCGACATCGTCGACAAGGGGATCGTGTTGACCGGCGGTGGCGCGCTCCTCGGCAACCTCGACTATGTCTTGCGCTACGCCACCGGGCTGCCGGTATCGATTGCCGATGAACCATTGTCCAGCGTCGCGCGGGGCGCAGGGCGGGCGCTCGAAGATATGCGGGCGCTCCGGCACGTGTTGTCGCATCAATTTGACTAGCTTGATCACCCGGGGGCGCTGATCGAAACGGTGCGCGGACGGCAAGGACCCACGAGATGAAGGATCCCGGAGCACGGATGCTTCGTCTGGCGGTGCCCGTCAAGGTCGTCGTCCAGCGCTTCGCGTTCGTTCTCTTGATTGCCGGCGCCTTCAGCCTGATGATGCTGGGCAAGGCCGACATCCGATTGGTCGAGCGGGTCCGCGTTGCCGTGAACGACGCGATCTCGCCCGTGCTGGTGGTTCTGTCCCACCCGATCGCGGCGGTGCACGATGCGGTCGACGAAATGCAGCATCTGCTCTACTTGCGAAGTGAAAACGAGCGTCTCAGCGAGGAGAACGCTCGGTTGCTTAGGTGGCAGTCGGCGGCGCGCCGCATCGAGCAGGAAAACGCCGCCTATCGCGCATTGCTCAACGCCAAGATCGAGGAACGCGTCTCCTTCATATCCGCTCGCATCATCGGTGATTCCGGCGGTCCGTTCGTGCGCACCGTGCTCCTCAATGCCGGGGCGCGAGAAGGTGTGGCCAAGGGTCAGGCGGCCGTCACCGGCGAGGGGCTCGTCGGACGAATCGTCGAGACAGGCGAGCGGGCGTCCCGCATTCTCCTGTTGACGGATCTCAACTCGCGGATCCCGGTGGTCATTCAGACCACCCGCCAGCGCGCCGTGTTGGCAGGCGACAACACCGGCCTGCCCCGGCTTGAATTCGTCTCGGACGGCCCGTCCCCGCGGTCGGGCGAGCGCGTCGTCACGTCGGGTCATGGCGGCCTGTTTCCGCCCGGCTTGCCGATCGGCGTGATCTCGGGCGTGCGGGCCGGCCACATCACCGTTCAACCTTATGTGGAGCGGGATCGGCTGGAGTACGTTCGCTTGTTGCGCTATCACGTCCCGACGCTGGAAGGGGAGGCGGCGCCAACAGGAGCGCGGCCGTGAACGAGAAAGTCGGGCTCTACCTCCAGCGCACGATGCGCGCCCTTGTGCCGCCGCTCGTGACCCTTATCATCGTTCTCCTGTCGCAACTTCCCTATGGCGCGCCTTACCTCCCCGAAGTGACGCCCGCGCTGTCCTTGATCGCGGTCTACTACTGGAGCATTTATCGACCCGAGCTGCTGCCCGCCTATGCCGTGTTTCTGATCGGCCTGGTGCAGGACATTCTGAGCGGCACCCCGCTCGGGATCACTGCACTCGTACTCCTCGTGGTGCATGCCATCGTCTCGGCCCAGCGCCGGGTGTTCCTTGGCAAAACCTTCCTCGTCGAGTGGTGGGGCTTTCTGTGCGTGACCGGCGGCGCCCTGGCGGCGACCTGGCTTATCGCATCGCTCTTTTTCGTTGCCCTTCTGCCGCCTGGGCCGTTCGTGGTGCAATTGCTGCTCACAGTCGCGCTCTATCCGCCGTTCATGTGGGTGCTCAGCCGGATCCAACGCGTTTTGGTGAGGACGGCCTGACATGCGCCGGGAAGCGAGACGCTCCAAGTCCTTCATCCGGCGCGCGGTCATTTTCGCGGGAGGCCAGCTTGCTCTGTTCGGTGTGCTGGCCGGGCGACTTTACTATCTCCAGGTCATCGATGCCGATCAGTACAAGATGCTGGCCGAAGAAAACCGCATCAATCTTGTGTTACTCCCGCCGCCGCGCGGCCGAGTTCTCGATCGCTTCGGCGTTCAGCTCGCGGGCAACCGGCAGAACTACCGCGCGCTTTTGGTTCCCGAACAAACGGGAGACGTGGGCGAGACGTTGTCGCGGCTGGGCGCCCTCGTTCCGATCGGCGATTGGGAGCGGCGGCGGATTCTTCGCGAGGTCGAGCGCAAGCGTCGCTTCGTGCCGATTACTGTGACTGAGAATTTGAGCTGGGCGCAGTTCTCGCGGATCAACGTCTACAGTCCCGATTTACCGGGCATACAGCCGGATGTCGGTGAAACCCGCTATTACCCGTATGGCACGGCATTTGCCCATGTCGTGGGCTATGTCGCGCCGGTGTCCGAGGATGAGCTGGGTGGGGATCCGCTGCTCGAACTGCCGGGCTTCCGAATCGGCAAGAACGGCATCGAACGGGTGTACGATCTCGACCTGCGCGGCAAGGCCGGGAACAGCCGGGTTGAGGTCAATGCCTATGGGCGCGTCATCCGGGAATTGGCGCGCCGCGACGGTGAGCCCGGTGACGATATCGTGCTGACGATCGACGCGGGCTTGCAGCAGTTCATTTCCAACCGGCTGGGCCAAGAGAGCGCGGCGTGCGTGGTGCTCGATGTTCATAACGGCGAGGTCCTGGCTCTCGCTTCAACGCCCGGCTTCGATCCCAACGATTTCAACATCGGGCTAAGCCAATCGACCTGGCGCAACCTGATGGACGATGACCGAAAGCCACTGATCAACAAGGCGATCAACGGCCAGTATCCGCCCGGCTCGACGTTCAAGATGATCGTTGCCCTGGCGGGACTCGAAAGCGGAACGCTGAGTGAGAGCCACCGGGTGTTCTGCCCGGGCTTTCTCACCTTGGGCGATCGCACCTTCCACTGTTGGAAGAAGCAGGGGCATGGCGAGATGAATGTCACCTCGGGCATCGTGGAGAGTTGTGACGTCTTCTTTTTCGATGCGGCCCAGCGCATCGGGGTGGACCGGATCGAGGCCATGGCGCGGCGCTTCGGGTTCGGTGAGACGTTGGGCATCGAACTGCCGTCGGAAAAGGCCGGCCTTTTGCCGACGCGCGCCTGGAAGGAAGCCGTGTACGGGGTGCCCTGGCAGCGCGGCGAGACGCTCAATACGGGTATCGGCCAAGGGTACGTGCTGGCCACACCGCTTCAGCTCGCCGTCATGGTGGCACGGTTGGCGAACGGCGGGAAGGCAGTCAAGCCAACCCTCGTCCGCGGGAATTCGGCGCTTGCGGGGGAGGCGGGTGCGGAGGCCGAGGAGCCGCCGTCGCTCGGCTTGACGCGCCAGGCATTGGAACTGGTCCAGGACGCAATGGTCCGCGTCTCCAATAGCCGCCGCGGAACGGCCTTCGCATCGCGCGTGCGCCATGCCGATTTTCCCATCGCCGGGAAGACCGGTACCTCGCAAGTTCGGCGTATCAGCCAGATCGAGCGCCAGCAGAAGCGGCCCAAGGAGGATCGTCCCTGGGCCGAACGGGACCATGCGCTGTTCGTTGCCTATGCGCCGGCCGACGCGCCACGCTATGCGATAGCCGTACTGGTCGAGCATGGCGGCTCGGCTGCGCGTACCGCCGCGCCCATCGCGCGGGACATTCTGCTCGAGCTCCGGCGCCGCGATCCGTCGGCCCGCACGCCCTACCAGACGTCCGGCCGGCACAGCGCACAGGCGAAGAGGGGCTGAGCGATGACAGACGGAGTCGTCGGGCTGCACCGCACCGAGCTTTCGTTGGGCCGGAAGCTCAAGAACATTCCCTGGCTGCTCGTCCTGATCATTCTCTTCGTCGCCGCCATCGGCTTCGCAACCCTTTATTCCGTTGCGAACGGCGTGACAGACACCTGGGTGATGCGCCAGCTCATCCGTTTCGCTCTCGCCCTCATTCTGATGTTTTTCGTGGCCCTGGTGGATATCCGCCTGTGGCACCGGTTCGCCTACGTCATTTACGTGGCGGCGTTCATCCTGTTGATCGCCGTCGAGATCGTCGGGCGCACCGAGCAGGGGGCGCAACGCTGGATCGATCTCGGCGTCTTCCAGCTCCAGCCGTCCGAGATCATGAAGGTCGCGCTCGTCCTGGCGCTGGCGCGCTATTTCCACGGTCTGTCCCTGGATCAAGTGGGCAAGCTGCAGTGGCTCATCGTGCCCACGGCCATGATCCTCGCGCCGGCGGCGCTGGCGCTGCGCCAGCCCGATCTCGGAACCGCGCTCCTGCTGGTGCTGGGCGGTGTGGCGATTCTCTATCTCGCCGGGGTTAGGATGTGGACGTTCGGCGCCGTGTTGCTCGCGGGATTGGTCAGCATTCCCGTCGGCTGGCAATACCTGCATACCTACCAGCGCGATCGTCTGCTGACCTTCCTTGATCCCGAGCGCGACGCGCTCGGCGCGGGCTACCACATCATTCAGTCGAAGATCGCGCTCGGCTCGGGCGCGGTGTTCGGCAAGGGCTTCATGCAGGGCACCCAGAGCCATCTCAACTTCCTCCCCGCAAAGCAAACCGATTTCGTCTTTACCGTCTTCGCCGAGGAGTTCGGCTTGATTGGGGGGTTGGTCCTGCTCGCGCTCTATATCGTGCTGCTGGTCTACGCGCTGGTCATCGCCGTCCGGGTGCGCAACCAGTTCGGCCGTCTCGTCGCCATGGGGGCCGGCGCGACCTTCTTCATCTACGTGTTCATCAATATCGCCATGGTGATGGGACTGATCCCGGTGGTCGGCGTGCCGCTGCCGCTGATCTCCTATGGCGGCACCGCCATGGTGACCATCCTGGTGGGCTTCGGCTTCATCATCAGCGCCCACATCCATCGCGATATCCTGATTGCGCGCCGCTTGCCGCGCCTCGAGGGCTAAGAGGCCGTTTCGAAAGGGGTTGAGTGGCCGGTGTCGATGTGATTCCAAGGAGGTTGCTGAGACCGATATGGAGCCGCCATGTGGACGCCGACCACCCGAGAGCAGCATAGCCGCAAGACGCTGCGTTATCAGACTGATTTGACCGATGCGGAGTGGGTTGTGATCGAGCCTCATTTGCCTCCGGCTCATGGCACGGGACGGCCCCGGTCATGGCCGATGCGAGAGATCGTCAACGGCATTTTCTACGTGATGCGGGCTGGCTGCCCTTGGCGCTTGCTGCCAAGCGATTTGCCACCGTGGGGCACGATCTATCGCTGGTTCGCCAAGTTCCGCGACGACGGCCTCCTTGAGAAGATCAATCACTCTCTGGTCATGGCCGATCGCGAGCGGGTCGGACGCGAGGCCAGCCCGAGCGGCGCGATTATCGACAGCCAGAGCGTCAAGACAACCGAGGCTGGTGGCCCCCGCGGCTACGATGCGGGCAAGAAGATCAAGGGGCGCAAGCGCCACGCGCTGGTCGACACCGACGGGCGCGGCCTCGTGCTCGAGGCGCATCCGGCGAGTATCCAGGACCGCGATGGTGGCGGGTCGCTGCTGTGCGCCTCACGCGGCTCGTTTCCGTTCATCGAGAAGGTCTTTGCCGACAGCGGCTACGCCGGCGAGAAGGTCGCCACGGCCACCGTGATCGCCGTCGAGATCGTGCGCAAAAGCCCCGATCAGGTCGGCTTCGCCGTCCAACCGCGCCGCTGGGTCGTGGAGCGCTTCTTCGCCTGGATCAACCGCAACCGGCGACTGGCAAAGGACTTCGAGGCCACCATCGCCTCGGCCCGCGCCTTCCTCTACGCCGCCTCCGTCATGCTCCTCGTCCGCAGATTGGCCCGAGCCGCATGACTTTCGAAACCGACTCTAAGGCGACCAACCACAAGGCGCGCCGCACACGCGCCCGATAAGGTATCGACAAGCGGGCCGGAGTCTTGCTATAGCCGCGGCCGGGGCGCATAGCTCAGTTGGCAGAGCAGCTGACTCTTAATCAGCGGGTCCGGGGTTCGAATCCCCGTGCGCCCTCCATTTTCCCCTTGTGTAGCAACTGCATAGCACGCGTTCGCTTATTTGCTTTTGGGCGGTGTCCAACTTTTGATAAATCCATTGTCCAACTTTTCGTTCATTCGGCGTTCCCGTCGGGCGTGCTCAGCGCGGCGTCCATCGCGGCGTGGAGGACCTCCGAGCATCCAGCTAGCCTTGTTGCTGTAGAAGCTGGCGCTAACCGCTCCTGTCCGTCATCAAAACAAATGGGACTGTTGAGCGTGTTTCATAGGGAGGATCTGGCTCATCTTTGTTTGATGTTAAGCCGCTTGGCTTTGATGGTTCAAGCGGCGGTTTTGGGGGGTCAGTTTTTTGATCTTTTTTTCTCTTTTCGATGATGGCGGTGTGGCGTCCAAAGTAGGCGTCGGCTGGAGTTACGTTGCCGATGCTCTCGTGGTAGCGTTGGTTGTTGTAGTGATCGACGAAGGCGCTGATCTGGTTTTCGAGATCGCCGGGTAGATAATAATTTTCAAGCAGGATCCGGTTCTTCAGCGTTTGATGCCAGCGCTCGATCTTGCCCTGGGTTTGCGGGTGATACGGTGCGCCCCGAACGTGATCCATACCGTGGTCCTCGAGCCATTCAGCCAGATCGCCGGAGATATAGGACGAGCCGTTGTCGCTGAGCAGCTTCGGCTTGTGGACGACATTGGCGCGATTGCAGCCTGAGGCTTCTAGCGCCAACTTCAGTGTTGCCGTCACATCGTCCGCCGTCATGTTGGTGCAGAGCTTCCAAGCAATGATGTAGCGGGAATAGTCGTCCAGGATGGTCGACAGGTAAAACCAGCCCCAGCCGATGACCTTGAGATAGGTGAAGTCGGTCTGCCACAGCTGGTTCGGCGCCGTGGTCTTGTCGCGGAACTCATCGGCTGTCTTGATGACCACGAAAGCGGGGCTGGTGATCAGGTCGTGGGCCTTGAGAAGCCGGTAAACCGAGGCTTCCGAGACAAAGTAGCCCCTGGTGTCCGTAAACCTGACGGCCAGTTCCCGGGGCGACAGTTGCGTCTCCTCCAGGGCAAGATCGATGATCTGCCCCCGGACATCATCCGGGATCCGGTTCCACACCCGGCCTGGGCTGCTGTTGCGATCCTCAAGACCGGCGTCGCCAAAGGCCAGAAAGCGATCGTACCAGCGATAAAAGGTGGTCTTCGGAATGCCCAGCTTGTCCAAAGTGGACCCGACGCCCAGGTGGGACTGCTCGACCAGGCGGATGATCTCCAGCTTCTCGGATGCGGGATACCTCATTCCTCGTCTCCCCCATGCCCGATCATGTTTTTTTTGAGAAGCCGGTTCTCCAGCGAAAGTTCGGCGACCAACTCCTTCAAGTCGCGCATCTCCTGGCGCAGGCCTTTAACCTCGCCCGAGGTCGCTTGGCGCCCGGTGTCGCCGGCGAGCCGCTTCTTGCCCGCTTCCAAAAACTCTTTCGACCAGCTGTAATACAGACCCTCGGCGATGCCCTCGCGGCGGCACAAGGCGGCGATGCTCTCCTCGCCGCGCAGGCCCGACACCACGATCCGGATCTTCTCCTCAGCCGTATACTGCTTGCGTGTCTTGCGGCGAATATCCCGAACCGTTCCATCCGCCGGGTCGTTCTTGCTCATTGATTTCTGTCTCATCTTCGTTCCCTTCGGTCACTACGATGAGCCAGAAATCCTCCGGTATGCAATTACCTCAATTTGTCCCAAAGGCGCTGACGTCAGACAGATCGAGGAGCGGCGAGCCCCGCTAATCGTCACTTGCGGTAGCGTGCTAGTGGCTGCGGGTTGTTGGCAGGATTGGTGTCGTGTTTGGACATTCGTGCGACCAACTTGCTCGCGACGAGGGCTTGCAGGTCTGATTCGAGCGCGTCGGCCTGCTGCTCGGCGTAGACCTCATCGCCGTCGACATAGAGCGTGAAGGATTTGATGTATTTTGCCTTCTTGGTGGGATCCTCGATCGTCGCCTTGGTCCATTCATAAAGCGGATATTTTTCAGGGCCATGCTTCTCGGCTTCGGCGACATAGCCCGCGAAGGCATCAAACTGGCATTTCATTGTCGCGTGATGCTTGCCTAGGATGTCCGCTAGCGGCTTGATTGCTGGATCGTCAGGATCGCGCCGTGCCACTTCCGCAAGCTCATCACCCAAATAGATTCGCATCTGGTATTTCCATTGATGGCTCATGGTTCTCCTCGCTTGGTTGTCACGGCGTTTCTGCTTGGCTGGCGCGCGCATAGGCGTCCCGACCAGCTATGAGTGGATGTTAGAAGCGCATCTTATTGCTCGCCAAACGACGGCAGCTTCCAAACCGGCCGGGTTCCCCTTCCTATTTGCTACGCTGGCGAGCTTTCCCAACAGACTAAGCGGCATCTCCGGCATGCCTCTTCCCGAAGTGTCGTCTTTAGCGGCAAGAGCAACTGTCGGGTTCAGAATAGGGCGCTCGGACAATGACGGCCACCCACCCCGCGATCGCTTACGAAGCCGGTGTCGTACCGGAACCGCCGGCGGAGCCACTCGGCCTGATACGGTTTCTGCGCTTGCTGCGAGACAACGAACTTGCCGTCTTCGGCCGCGACGCCTTCGTCAACGACTTCAGCGAACTACGAATAATTTTCCACAGATTCGTTCTGGTAAACGAGCCGGATTTTATCGAGCACATCCTCCTCACCAATCACCATAACTACATCAAAGGGCGGCTCAACCGACAGCTCCTTCAACCGACTCTCGGCAGCGGCCTGCTGACCAGTGAAGGTGACTTTTGGCGCCGACAGCGGCGCATCATGGCCCCCGCCTTCCATCACGAGCGCCTCGTTGGGACAGCCGATGTCATGACGCGACGCGCCGAGCAACGCGTAGATCGCTGGGGCGGACGGGGTGAGGACGGTGAGCCCCTCGACATCGCACGCGAAATGATGTCGCTGACGATGGAGATCGTCGCCGAGACGTTATTCTCGAGCGATATTGCCGATTCGATCGACGAGCTTGGCCGGGCGATGACGACGGTCATTGATTCCTTCGGCAAGCCGAACCCTCTCGATATCCTCGGTTTGCCGGAATGGCTTCCGCGATGGCGTTCAGGGCGTGCCCGCTCAGCGCTCGCTCGGCTCGACCAGGCGATTTACCACATCATCGCCACACGCCGCGCCACCCTGGGAGCTCCTGACGATGTGTTAGGCCTGCTTCTCGCTGCCCACGACGAGGAGACCGGCGAAGGGATGACCGATACGCAGCTCCGCGACGAGGTCATGACGCTATTCGCCGCTGGGCATGAGACGACGGCCGTGGCCTTGACGTGGACCTGGTACCTGCTGTCCCGACATCCCGAGATCGAGAGCAGACTGCACCGCGAAGTTGACCGTGTGCTTGGCGAAGGCGGGGCGACGTTCTCCGACCTCGAATCCCTGACCTACACGCGCATGGTCATCGAAGAGGCGATGCGACTGTTTCCGCCGGGGTTCGCCCTCAACCGAGTTCCGCTGTCAGACGATGAGGTCGGGGATCACCGCATTCGTGCCGGCAGCTTGGTCACGATCAGCCCCTACGTTACCCACCGCAATCCACGGCTGTGGACGGATCCGCTGCGCTTCGATCCCGAACGATTTGCACCGAATCGGGTAGCAGAACGTCACCGTTTTGCTTACTTCCCATTCGGTGGCGGCCCGCGCATCTGCTGTAATCCTTCCGTTCTCAGGTGATGGAGATTTCAGCGATTGAGTGTCCGCTTCCAGTCTCGCCTGAGTGGCCGCAGCCAGATGTCCCTCCTGGGCTCGGCCCGCTTCATGTGCGTGTCGTAGCGCCGTGCAAAACCCTCTGGTAACGCCGCCCGCGATTCGTTATCGTCACGTCCATGGCGATGCGCGACGAGGATTTCGGGACGGCGCTGACGCTGACCGAGGGGGACGAGGCGATCTGGTCGCCCCCCATGTCGGCGCCGACGAGCGAGCCGCGCGACTGGCAGTCTCTGTGCGAACAGGAGCGGGCGCGGGCGGAAGCAGCGGAAGCGCGCGCGGAAGAGTTGCGCTGGGCGGAAGTCGCCGCCCGCAGCGATGGGAGTGCGTGGAAGTCGCGGTTCAAGGCCTGCCGGCAGAGGCTGAGCGAGGCCGAGCAGGAGACCGGGGACCTCCGCCGCGCGGCCAAGGACGTGCCGTCCTTGCAGGCCGAAGTGGCGCACTTGCAGGAGTTGCTCTCCGAAGCCCGCAGCGGGTCGAGCGAGTTCTGCACGATCGAAGCGCTGCGCGACGAGGTCGCGCGGCTGCACAAGGCCCTGGCGTCGAAAGGCCGGAAGGACGCGACCGGGCCACTGTCGAGGGAGAATGCCCGACTCCGCAAGGCCCTGGAGCGGTCGCAGGGACAGAAGGACGAGGTCGTGGCGTTGCGCGGAGAGGTCTCGGCGCTGCGCAAGTCGGAGCGGGCCGCGCAGTCGGTGCGGTCGAAGGAGAGCATCCGGCTGGGCAAGGCGCTGGAACGGACGCAGAAGCAGAAGGACACGATCAAGGCGCTGCGCGGGGAAGTCGATTCCCTGACCCGCGAGACCCGTCAGCAGAACCGGGAGAACGGCCGGCTGCGCCGCGAGCTGGAGTGGTTGCAGCGCATCAAGGCGACGGCACGTGGGCTGTCCGACGAGGTCGAGCTGCTGCGCGCGGAGCTGGCGGAATACCACGACCAGATGAACTTCATCGATTGGCAGGACAGGCGCATCACCGATTTGCAAATTGCCCTGGATACGTCGGCCTTCAAGACCGAGCGGCTGGAGGCCGAGCTTGCCGAACGTCCCCTGCTGCCGGCGGCCTTGAAGAGATTGCGCAAGCAGGAGAAGACCATCGAGTCCCTGCAAACCCGTAACGAGAGGCTGGAAGAGGAGTTGGCCAAGCTGCGCTCGAGCCGGGCCGTCCTGTCGAAGGCGGTCTTCGGGAGCAGGAGCGAGCGGCAGAAGAAGCCGGGCACGGGACGCAAGCGCGGCCAGCAACGCGGCGCGCCCGGCCACGGTCGCACCCCGCGGCCCGGGCTTCCGGAGAAGACCGAACGGCGCAACCCACCGAAGGATGCGCGGATCTGTTCCTGTTGCGGCAAGCCCTATGTCGCCAACGGCGAGCGTGTGACGACGCTGATCGAGATCGCGGTCAAGGCCCACATCCGCAGGATCGAGCGGACGCGCTGGCGCCGGGGTTGCGACTGCGCGTCGTCGCCCCTGGAAGCGATTGCGCCGCCGGTGCCGCGGCTGTTCCCCGGAACGCTCTTCGGAACCAGCTTCTGGGCACGGTTTTTGTTCGAGCACTGTGCGTGCCTGCGCCCGCTGTGCCGGGTCGCGGCGTGGTACGCGGACCAGGGGCTGGCGGTCTCGCCGGGCACGCTGGCCAACAGCCTGAAGCGCTTCGTGCCGCTGTTCGACCCGGTCTACCAGGCGATTCTCGCGCACCAGAACCGGACGACGGTGCGCCATGCCGACGAGACCGGCTGGGAGCGCCAGGCTAACTGGCGGAAAGTAGCCGGTGTGAGTCCGGCGGGAAGAAGGAGTAACCAACCACTTCCACCCCGAGTCATGGGCCGGCATTCGCGAGGATGCAGGTTAAGCGTTGACAGGGGCGCGTATGGGCGAGGGCGATTGAGCTACGAAAAGTCTGAGAATCAGGGTGCCGAGGCTTTCCAGTATGTCGAAGGCAACACCGCTTCCACCGCCATGGTAAGGGGGAAGTGGACCCTGCGGAGTCGAAGAACCCAACCGCACGTACGTAGGCTTTCACGCCGGGACCTGGGAGGTCTCCATGTCATCCCGCGGTCGTAGCGGGATCGCAAAGGAAAGGAGGAATCCGTAACCGATGACGAACGGCATGGAGAAGTCAGACTCGGGAGTAGTAGCGATGAAGTCGGCGAACAAAGGGAGGCCTGTTCCGGCGGAGCCGATGGAGCGAAGGACCGAGCCCAAGGGGAATCTGGAAAGCCAAAGCATGCGCCGGACGCAGGACCGGGAAAGCGTGTCACAAGCGGCCGACCGGATACGGCAGTTTGTACAACGGGAGCCACGGGAGCGTCTGACGGCGCTTCTCCACCACGTTACGGTCGATGCGCTGCGCTGGGCGTTCTTCGCGTTGAAGAAGGACGCGGCGGCAGGTGCGGATGGCATGACGTGGGGGATGTACGAGGGAGGGTTGGAAGGCCGGTTGGCCGCCCTGCACGACCGCGTGCACTCGGGAGCGTACCGGGCGACGCCATCACGGCGGGTGAACATCCCGAAGCCGGATGGCGGCACACGACCGCTCGGCGTCGCGGCCATAGAGGACAAGATTGTCCAGAAGGCGGTGGCGGAGATTATCCTGACGCCAATTTACGAGGCGGAGTTCCTGGGGTTTAGCTATGGGTTCCGGCCCGGGTGTGGGGCGCACGACGCGCTTGATGCGCTCGCGGTCGGGATTGAACGGCGTAAGATCAACTGGATAGCTGACGCAGATATCCGCGGATTTTTCGACCATGTCTCGCGGGACTGGTTGGTCCGGTTCCTCGAACATCGCATCGGAGACAAGCGGGTCATCAGGCTGATATCCAAGTGGTTGCACGTCGGCGTCATGGAAAATGGCGAGTGGCGGGACAACATGCGGGGGACTCCCCAGGGTTCGGTGATTTCGCCGATCCTGGCCAACATCTACCTACATTACGTTCTCGATCTCTGGTTCCAGAAGAAGTGGCGCAGCCACGAGGTCAAAGGCGACACAATCATCGTGCGGTACGCCGATGATTTCGTGGTGGGTTTCCAGCACAAGCAAGACGCGGAGCGATTTCTGCGTGACCTGAAGGAGCGGCTTGGACGTTTTGAACTGGAACTGAACCCTGACAAGACCCGGCTCATCGAGTTCGGGCGGTTCGCAACTGAGAACCGTCAGCGGCTAGGGTTGGGCAAACCGGAGACGCTCGACTTTCTGGGCTTCACGCACTACTGCGCGAAGGACAGGAAGGGGCGGTTCCAGTTGGGGCGCAAGCCGGTCTCGAAGCGGATGGCGCGCACCCTGAAGCGAATAAAGGAGGAGCTTCGCAGGCGGATGCACGACGGCGTAAACCAGACCGCGCGGTGGCTGGGACAGGTACTTGATGGATGGCTGAACTACTTTGCCGTTCCAACCAGCTACCGATATCTGGGGCGTTTCGTGCAACGACTGAAAGTACTGTGGCTCAGGACTCTGCGCCGCAGATCGCAGAAGGACCGCTACAGCGGGGACCGTATGGAGCGACTGACAGCGAAATACTGGCCCACGCTGGAAATCCGACACCCGTGGCCGAGCCAACGATTTGCCGTCAATTGACCTGAGGGAGGAGCCGTGTGCATCAACGTGCCTGCACGGATCTGTGCGGGGGGAGCGGGGCAACCCGCTTCCCTACCGCGATCGGGTACAGGAGTTCCGCGACAACGGCCGGTCGAGCCGCGCCTGGCTGTGGACTTCGGTCAGCAAGGACGCGGTTTACTTCCATATCGACCCCTCGCGCAGCGCCGAGGTCGCGAAGGCCCTGTTCGCCGACACCGCCTGCACCGTCTTCGTGGTCTGCGACCGCTACAGCGCCTACAGAGCGCTGGCGCGCGAACTCGCCGGCAAGGTCATCCTCTGCTGGTGCTGGGCTCACCAGCGGCGCGACTTCATCGAGGGCGCGGCCGGCCAGGACGCGCTGACGGAATGGTGCGAGGGATGGATCGAGCGGATCGCGGCGATCTACCGGCTGAACGACGAACGGTTGAAGCATTACGACCCCGCTCTCGAACGCCAGACACCGGCCTTCGACGCAGCGCAACGCAAACTCGGGAAGGCGGTCAAGCGCCTGTTCGCGAACGCCGAGGCGGAACTGGCCGGCCTGCCGGACAAGGACCGTCGGGCAAAGCCCTTGCGCTCGCTGCTCAACCACCGCGAAGGGTTGTGCGTCTTCGCGGACCATCCCCAGGTTCCGATGGACAACAATGCCGGGGAGCGGGCGCTCCGCGGGCCGGTCATCGGGCGCCGATTGAGCTTCGGTTCCAACAGCGAGGACGGCGCGAAGTTCACCGCGATCATGTACTCCGTCATCGGCACGCTCTCGATGAACGGTGTCGACGTGCTGCGCTGGCTGGAGGCATGGTTGAAGGCCTGCGCGAAGAATGGCGGCAAACCGCCGGACGACCTGTCCCCGTGGCTGCCCTGGACGATGAGCGAGGAGCGCAGGCGCAAGTTCTCGGCGCAGGAATGACCGGCACGATCGAGTGCCGGTACTACGGCCGCAACTTCACCGCCGACGAGATGGCGCTGATGCGCGCCCTGATCGCCGCCGATCCGCCGCCCACCCGGGCCGCCCTGTCCAGAGAGTTCTGCCGGCGCGTCGGCTGGCTCAAGCCCGATGGCGACCTCAAGGACATGATGGCTAAGGTGACCATGCTGGCCATGCACCGCGACGGTGTGATCGTTCTGCCGCCGCCGAAGGGACGGCAGGGCCGGCCCAAGCCCATCTTCTTCGGGCCTGACACCGAGCCGCCGCTGTTCCCGGCCCCGACCGCCCTCGACGAGGTTCGCCCGCTCGACTTCCGCACCGTCGTGCGCGGCACCCGCGAAGGCAGGCTGTGGAACGAGTTCGTCGCCCGCTACCACTACCTCGGATACAAGCCCCTGGTCGGCGCCCAGATGCGCTATGCCGTCCATGACCGCAACGGCTGGCCTCTGGCCATGCTCGGCTTCTCCACCGCCGCCTGGAAGCTCGCCCCGCGCGACAACTTCATCGGATGGACCCCCGAGCTGCGCGGGAAGAACCTGCCGCTGGTGGTCGACAACCCACGCTTCCTTATCCTGCCCTGGGTCGAGATCCCGAACCTGGGATCGCACATCCTCGCCATCGTGCGCCGACGCCTGCCCGAGGATTGGACGGCGCGCTACAACATCACGCCCGTGCTCATCGAGACCTTCGTCGAGACCCCGCGCTACACCGGCGCCGTCTACAGGGCCTCGGGCTGGACCCGCGTCGGGACCACCCAGGGGCGCGGGCGCTACGACACGCATATGAAACGGGCCGAGCCCAGGAAGGACATCTGGCTGCGGCCACTCAGGCGAGACTGGAAGCGGACACTCAATCGCTGAAATCTCCATCACCTGAGAACGGAAGGATTACCATCTGCATCGGCAATGGCTTTGCCATGATGGAGGCGCGCTTGATACTCGCGACCATCGCCCGTGCGTATCGCCTGCGCGTCGTTCCTGGGCACCGGGTCGAAGCGCAGGGTCGGATCACGCTTCGCCCGCGCTACGGGCTACGCATGACGCTTGAGAGGCGTGGCTGAATGATGCGTATTTCCTGACCTATTGTCCGCTTTGGGTCGGATGCGGACTCTCCGGTAACCACGTCCAAAGGACCGCTAGAGCGTTTTCCTATCATTTGTGGTCATAGCCGGCAGCAGCGAAGTAGTTTTCGCATTCCGTTGGTGTGAAGGTGTCGATGCCTTGGGCGATGGCGTCCCAGAGGTCATCGACGGTTCGGGCGGCGGTCTTTTTGAGGAAAGCCTTGAGCTTGGAGAAGGCCATTTCAATGGGGTTAAAGTCAGGGCTGTAGGGCGGCAGGAAGCGCAACTCTGCCGCGGCGACTTCGATGGCCGTGCGCACGGCGATGGGTTTGTGGGCGGGTAAGTTATCCATCACCACGATATCGCCGGGTTTGAGCGTCGGGACCAAGACCTGCTCCACATAAGCGAGGAAGGCGGCACCATGCATGGCACCGTCGAGCACCATGGGCGCGGTCATGCCTTCAAGGCGGAGCGCGCCAACGAAGGTCGTCGTCTTCCAGTGTCCATGAGGCACCGGTGCTTGGCAACGCTCGCCCCGTGGCGCCCGGCCGTAACGCCGGGCCATCTTGGTCGAAGCGCCGGTCTCGTCAATGAACACCAGCCGCTCGGGCTTCAGATCGGGTTGGGCGTCGAACCAGGCCTGCCGGCGGCGCAGGACGTCAGCTCGCTGTTGCTCGCAGGCGTGCGCGGTTTTTTTTGAACGTCATGCCGTGCCGGTCGAGCAGCCGCCAGACCGTGCTTTGGGCCACCGTCAAGCCATGCCCCGCGTCCAGGTGTGCCGCGATCTCGCCCAAGGTGATGTCCGGCGTCTCGTCAACCAGCGCCAGGATTTCCTCGGCATGGGCCTCGATCCGGTGCGAGCGGTGGTCACCGCCTTGCGGCCTAGGCCCGACATCGCCCGTCCGCCGCCACCGATTCACCCATTTGATCGCCGTCGAGGCCGCAACCCCGAAGCGGCGCGCCGCCGAGCGCCGCGACAGGCCGCTGTCAACCGCCGATACAAGCCGTTCTCGAAGATCATTGGAAAGAGGTTTCGTCATGCAGGCTGGCCTCCTCCACCAGCCCACATCTTGAATCAGAAATTCGATCCCATGGGAATCCCAAAAAGAATCCGTCAGCTCAGAAAATGCTCTAGCAGCCAGAAGCCGCCGTTCCGTGGCACGGAGTAGGCCGCGGGTACGTGCGCGTAGGCCACGATCTCGATCACCGCGCCGGGGAAAACAGCTCGACCGGCTGTGCAAACCCCTTCAGCGATTCGATGCCCGAGGGTTCAAACACCAGACCGGCGCCGTAGCACGCGTCCCTCACTGCAGCGGATGCCAAAATAGTGTCTGCCTGGGCGATGTCGCATATGCGCGCCGCCATTTGAACCGCCGAACCGAACAAATCGTTGTTATCCTCGACCGGTGCGCCAGCATGAATACCAATCCTCACCCGGATCGGCGTATGGCTGGCTGCGTTATAGGCGGCGAACTCGTCCTGAATCTTCATGGCGCAGGCAATCGAGGCCGGAACATCGTCGAACGACGCCATGATGCCATCGCCCAGATGTTTGACCTCCCCACCGCCATGCGCTTCCAGCGAGCGCCGGATGATCGCGTCGTGCGCCCGCAGCAGTTCAACCGCCATGGTGTCGCCCAGTTGGGCAGTCATCTCGGTTGAGCCGATCATGTCGGTGAACATGATGGCGCGGAAGGCAGTGTCGTCGATCGCCTTCGCCGGCGATGTGGGCGGGTCCAGGACGCGGCCAAGAAAGGCCTCGACAGCCGATATATCGACCTCGATCATTTCGTTGGCCACGTAGCCATGGGCCTCGGCGTGCACCCGGTCGGCCGTCTCCCTGTCCGGTGCATCGACGAGGCAGAATGTTGTTCGCCGCTCCGAATCGTACCAATAGGTGATAAATTTCACGCCGTATTGGTCTTGGATTTCCAGGTCCTTGATGTGCAGCTGGGCGGTTTCCTCCGCGGTTTGCTCGACCATATCGTGACGGTCCAGGAAGATCGGCATCCCTTGCCTCCCCATTGTTCTGGCAAAATCCTAGCATGAGATAGCCAGACCCTTACCTCGAAAAGACGCCGGCAACAGAGCAGCCCTCGGTGCATTCGCTTTCGGTCTTTCGGCGCATGGCCCTGCGTCCGCAATGGGTCACAAACGGACCTGCCATAGCATCTTGTGACGTGACTGTGTCGATTTGAGGGACTCGGCCAGGTAGGATATCTAATTCACTCGCGCAATTCTTGAAAGGGGAGCGGCATGATCGGCTACGTAATGCTGGGAACAAATGACCTTGAGCGCGCTGCACAGTTTTACGATGCGGTTCTTGCGGAAATCGGCGCCAAGCGCACGTATGAGAATGCGTTCATTCAGTGGGAAGCTCCGTCAGGCGAAACGACATTTTGCGTAACCAAGCCTTACGATGGAAACGCGGCAACGCTTGGTAACGGCGCGATGATTGCGCTTAAGGCAGGAAGCGAAGAGCAGGTAAATGCACTACATGCCAAGGCTCTTGAACTCGGCGGCACGGATGAGGGAGCGCCCGGCCCGCGCGGCACGGGCGGATTCTACGGCGGGTACTTCAGGGACTTGGATGGCAACAAGCTGGCTTGCTACATCATGAAATAAGGGTCGTAGAAGATTGATTCTTTCCTATCCGGTTAACGCCGATGACCGCTACATGTAGGGTGCCGCCACTCTCCCGAGTAAAGCTCGGCATAGGTTGGAGCAGAGGTGTCGCCCGCGATGCCGAGCAATGAGCGGAAGGCGTTGAACGGGTAGAACCGCCTGTTGAAGCGGAAGGTGAACTCGTTGAGGTAGGCTTGTAGGTGCTGGTGGCTAACGCCGTGGTGGATACCGATCAGCCACGTCTTCAGGTTGGCGAAAACCAGATGGATGATCGGCAGGTATTGCTCGGCAACCTCTGGATCACCACACTCGGCAACAGCGAAGTGCTCATAGCCGCGCTTACCGAGGCCAGCATAGCCGCTCCAATCGTCAGTAACGATCAGCGATCCCGGCGCGACGGTGCTCTCGACGAACCCACAGAGCGACTCGGCGCTACGGTCGAGCACGACGGCGAGCCGAACGCGTCCGGCATAGCGTCCGTCTTTCCGGTTGTCGAGCTTGGTGCCCGGCTTTCGATGACGCACCGGAACCTGTCAACGACTTTGAGACAGTGACGATTGCGATTTACTGAGCAGTTTCTCCTGTTGTGGGCGTCACAGGTGGGTTGATCCAGACGGCTTGGGGAAGGGGATGCGGTTGTGGGATCCCTCGAACGAAGCGTTCGGGATGACGGGTCCAGGCGGCTTGAAGGGTCCGCCCGCGCTGCTCCAGCACGCTCTGGGTTCGATTGTGATGGACGTCGTCCGGGGTGAGCATCGCGATCCCGCCATGGCGATGTTCGGTGTTGTACCAAGGGAAGAACGTTCGGCAGAAGGCGATCGCGGCGGTGATGTCGTGGAAGCGGCCAGGGAAGCCGGGGTGGTACTTCAGGGTCCTGAACTGCGCCTCGGAGAAGGGGTTGTCGTCGGACACCTGAGGTCGGCTCAGTGAACGGGTCACGCCGAGGTCGGCGAGCAGTTGTGCGGTGCACTTGCTCGTCATCGGCGCGCCGCGGTCGGAGTGCAGGGTGAGCACCTGGGGCTGGACGCCCTGTTTGTGGCAGGTCTCTTCGATGAGACGACCGGCCAGCGCCGAGTTCTCCCGGTCTGCGACCATCCAGCCGACCGCGTAGCGGCTGAAGATGTCGAGCACGACGTAGAGGTAGAAGTACGTCCACTTGGTCGGCCCCAACAGCTTGGTGATGTCCCAGGACCAGGTCTGGTTCGGCGCCGTGGCCACCAGCTCGGGCTTGGTGTACTGGGGATGCTCGCGCTGATTGCGCCGCTCTCGGACCGGCTGATCGGCGGCCAGGATCCGATACATCGTCCGCTCCGAGCACAGGTAATGGCCTTCGTCGAGCAGCGTCGCCACGACCTCCGCCGGCGCACGGTCGACGAAGCGCGGGCCGGCGAGCACATCGAGGATCTGCTCGCGCTCGGCTTCACACAGCGCCCGGGCGGGCGTTGGACGGGGCTGCTGGTGCCCGGGAGTTGACCTCTGACGACGGTAGAAGCTCGCCCGTGACACGCCCAGTGCTTGGCAGGCCGGCGCCACGCCGACCTGCGCCGCAAGCGGTTGGACCGCCATCAAGAGCGCGTTCCGTGTTCGAGGTTCAATCCCAGCAGCCCGGCAACTTTTCCCTGCACGTCCAGGATCGTGTACGCGGTGTGCAACTCGTGCTCCAGGCGAGCCACTTGCGCCTCGAGCGCGCGCACCTTCGCATCCAGCGGGTTGCGTTCGGCCGGTTTCGCGCCGCGCTTCTTCGCGGCCAACTCCCGCAGCGAGCCCTTGCGCCGCGCCTTGCGCCAAGCCGTCAGATGCGAGCTGTACAACCCCTCGCGGCGAAGCAGGCGGCCCACCTCGCCGGGCTGTGTGCAGCGATCCGCCTCCTCCAGAATCCGCAGCGGATACTCTGCGGTGAACTGGCGCCGCTTCGGCTTGGCCACAACCTCCGGGTCCGGGGTCGGTCTGGCGCGGCCGGCCCTGGGGGCCTCGTCGCTGCGCTCCTCGACCCCCAGGGCCGGAACGGAAACCTCATTCAATGTCATCGAGTCTCTCTCTGCGGTCATCGGTTTTCACCTCCACCGCCCTACAGAAATTCCAAAGGTTGCTGGTGTCTCAGTGATGTTGGCAGAGAGGGCACCTCGATGGCACAGGAGACGGGAACCTTGTGGTGAACACCACGGCCTTCCCCACGCGTTCGCCCGCCAACCCAGGTTTCGTCCACCTCAACATGGTTCTTGGGCTGTCCACCGATCCTGTCTTGGTTGGGCCGCACCATGCCCGAGCGGAGCTTGTGGAGAATTTGAAAGGCCGTCTCGTAGCGCGAAAGACCAAGTTGCCGCTGAAACTGCACGGCGGACATGCCGGGCGTCTGACTGGCGACCAGATAAGCGGCCCAGAACCAGACGTTCAGCGGAGTGTGGCTACGCTCCATCACTGTTCCCACCGTCAGCCCGGTGTTCTGGCGGCACTTGCGGCAGCGCAGGACGCCAGGGCGGTTTTCAAAGTGGAACGGCTCTCCCGCCGTGCCGCAGTGCGGGCAGGCAAAGCCGTCTCCCCAGCGGGCTTTCTCCAGGTAGGAGGCGCAGGCCGCATCATCGGGGAAAAGTCGCTGGAACTCGGGTAGCGAATGCGGGAATGGGAGATCGGCGCGGTCGAGAACATCCATGGCGCGCTCCCCTATATCCGGTTTGCGCCCATTCTAGCCATAGTGGGTGTAAACCGGATAGGAAAGGTTCATTGGACGGCGGGAGTCACCGAACCTGTCATTAGCGATCGGTTTATTCATCCGCGGCCGTGTTGGTGGCGCCGAACCCGCCGGAAATATGCGCGGCGGGTAGATGAGCATCGAACACACCCGCAACGGAACCCGGCTTGCCGTCGGCCCTGGCGTTGCCGAAGAAGGCCCCTTCCCAGGTCCCCGTGCCGGTGACGCCGCCAAGCGTCGCGGTGGTGGCGCCGCCAGCGGTTCCACCGAAGGATGCGCTGCCCGCTGCAAGATCGACCCTGTTCAGCGTGACACTCCACCCCTCGAGCGGCGTGCCGCTCCCCGCGTCCATGAACTCCGTCACGCTTCCACGGATGTTGAACTGGTCGTTCACGGCAATATCGTCACCCCCGAAATTCGCCGCCAGCGTGGCCGTTGCGGTGAACACGCCCGCCGTGCCGCCGCTGAGCACCCCGCCGGTGAAATCCTTCGTCACATACCGGCCCGCCGCCCGGCCTCGATACGACGCCGTGCCAAGCAGCCCGTCGTTATTGCCGGATGTGAACTTTTGGCCCACCGCGAACGGAACCGTGCCGCTCGAGAAGGTCCTGAACGCGTAGGTGCCGCCCGAATCGGCCGGCTCCTTCAGCCACCACCCGAAATACAAATGGTCCGCGTCCGGCAGATCGATCATGATCTCGTCAGCCAGATCGGAATTGGGCGTGAACGTCCAGGTATCGCTAGGAGAGGATATCACGCCGTCGTTGGCAGTGCTGACCGTGCAGGGCGGTGTCGTGCATTCATAGGTGCCTGCCACGCCGTGAAAGGTGCCCGGGAACGAGAGTTCTTCTTCAGCCGAGTATTCCCGATTGAAGTCGGGGGCTGGAAACCCGGAAGACTGCACGCGCATCGAGTGGGTTGAAAAGTCGACAGTCAGGGCATTGTCTTCGTCAAGGATATATACGCTGCCGAACGGCCTCCCCGGGTTCTCGATGTTCGTGTAGAGAGTTATATGCTCTCTCGATCCCGTCTCGCTGCCCCGCAATCCCGCACGGCTCCACACATCGTCGAGCGGCGTGCTGTTCAGGAATTCGAAAACGGGATCAACGGGAGCAGCCCTCACCGTAACACTGACCCCGCCGGCCGCCGTGCGTTCCACCACGGGCGTTATTTGCCGGAGCGCCGGCGCTGCCTCACCTGCGGCCAGGGGCGCTATTGCCGCGGCGATTCCCAACGCTCTCTCGATGGCCGACACATTCGACGAGCCAACCGACACGGAGACAGTGTGACCGCCGCCGCCACAGCCCGCCAGGACGAGTCCGATCACGGTGGCCATGATCGGGAGGTAATATCTTCGGTTGGTCATCGCTCGGGGGCTCCTCGTGTTGCGCTATAACACAGGTGAGTCAGCGGCATCGCCGGCAACGTGTCCATTGTAATGTCATGTGTAATGTCATGAGCATGCCGTTGTACGGTTTCGGGCCGGTTGGCTGGACACCAGCCGGGGGCACTACCGCCTCCAGCGGATCGCGGCATGCAGGCCGATATCGGGGGCGCCGCGGTGCAGGCCGTCATCTTCGGTAACGGCGATCTCAAGCGTCGCGTGCTCGCTTAGCCGCAACGCGCCGCCGAGGCCGATCATGACGCCAGGATCGGCGAGTGGCGCCACATCCGATGCGCCATAGGGCGAGGAATGGGCATTGATTTGCGCCGTCAGGCTCAGATGGTTGAGTGGCCGCCAGGTCGCGCCAAGATGTCCGAAGGCAACAAACCGGCTGCCAAGGTCCGAAAGACCGCTGGGCGCCTCTCCGGCAAGCGCTCCCAGGCTTGCGCTGTATAACAAGCTGCGTGTGCCGGCGGATCCGGGCAGTGCGCCCGAGGTCTCCGCCCAGAGCGAGGCCGAATACCCGCCGGAGCCCGCCAGCGCGCGCTCATCGCCGGTCGGAAGCTTGACACTTCCCCGGATCGCAAGACCGTCGTTCGACAAGGGCCAATGCGGCACCGCATAGCCCAACCCCGAGGCTGATATCCCCGAGCGAAGAAACACTCCGGCCGATATCGTAGTAGGTTCTCCCGCCGTTGGCGTAGAACAGCGCCAGGCGGTCGCGCGGCGCGCGGTCCCTGTCGCCCTGGGGCAGGTGGAACACGTCATGCCAGGTCTCGATGAACCCGTCGAACGCGCCGGAGCGGTGGGAGAGGGCGGAGATCTCGAACAGATACTCCCAGCCATCCCCGAACCCGTGTCTCAAGGCAAGCCCCTGCCTGTGGGTCTCGCCGTCGATCAGGACCCGCTCCGCGCCTGAGCTGGCCTCGACCAGGTGTGACGCCATATCCATCGAGGAGATCAGTTCGGACGAGCCCGGCGTCATCACGCGGGCGCCCAGCGAACCGGGCACGCCGTAGAGGAGCTGGAACGGGTTCAGGTTGACGATGCGCAGCGGCGTGGCAACATCATCCCAGGCCAACTCGCCGGTGGTGCCGGCACCCGGCCACAAGACCGTGAAGGCGAGCGCGCAAACAAGGACGAGGCCCCGCCTGCCTGCCCGGCCGGGCGCAGGCTTCATTGGGACGCGGCGGGGCACCGGGGTGTTTTCCATGCCATCGACAGGTACGGGCCGCGTTCGCGGTTCAAGGACATCGGAAATGCCGACACGTGATCGCCCTGTGGCGTCAGAAAAGGCGCACGAAGCGCAATTCGCCGCCGGTGCGCTTGTAGTCGTAGAGCTGCGCATTGGTCGTCCGCACCTCGTGCACCAGCGAGAGTTGCGGGCTGAAGCCCTTCCATGCGAAGACCCGGTTGTGCACCGAGACCCGCAGGGAACGGGTTCTGTCCTCCCGGGGCTCGCCGGTGGTCGTGAACGGGAACCAGTTGCCCTCGTAGTCCGTCCGGCGCAACTCGCCGCTGCCGCCCACGGTGAAGCCCCGCGGCAGGATAACCGAGGCGCCCAGTCGCAGCCAGCGGCTGGCATTGCGCCATCTCTCCCTCTCCGGCTGCTCGCGCCCCCAGCCCAGCGCGGCATCCGCCCGTACCGTCGGGGTCACCACCCAGGCCCCGCTCAGCGAGGCGTCCATGGCCGGGCCGTCGAGGAATATCCGTGTCCGGTACCGGCGATCGTACCACGACGCCCGCGCGCTCGCCGTCACCCGCCGGGTGAACCGGTGCCCGGCCTCGATCCGCCCGCCAAGGGCGTCGTAATCAGGCACGTCGGCGCTCCAGCGCCGGTGCGCGCTTGCCAGCACGCTCGCCTCCGTGTTTGCACCCACCAGCCATCGCGGTCCCGCATGCCCCGACACAAACATCTGGTCAAAGCGGCGGCCCGCGTACTCACGCCGCGAGGCGTCGGCCCCGATGCGCAGGCGAAGACGCTCGTTGAGCGGATGCTGGTATTCCCAGCCTCCCCATACCGAGACGCCGATGCCCGATGTCGTCAGTTCCGCCTGGTCGCGGCGGAACGGCAGGTCGTTGATATAGATGATTCTCTCCGCCGAGGTGCCCCCGATGTTGGTGTCGGGCGCCAGCGCGAAACCGGCACGCAGGCTCCAGCGCCGCCGCGCCCGGATCTCCGAGAGAAAGCGGCGCACGTTGGCGGCCACTGCCCCGGGCGGGCTTCCCGCCAGGACGTGCTCGAAATGCTTGCGCGACAGGTTGTTCTCCCCCTTGAGGAAGAACGCCCTGGCCAGCTCCAGGCGGACGCGCACCAGATCGGGCCGGTCAAACAGCATAGCGCGCAGCGAGGCGATGGCCTCGTCCAGCAGCGCCTCCCGCTCATCGTCGGAAAGATCGGGCTGCTGCGATGCTCCGGTTGCCGCCAGGCCGATGAGGAAGAGCACGTTCGCCTCGACCGCGCCGCCCTGGGCCAGTGGCCGCAGGATGCCCAGCGCCTCCTCGAACCGGCCCTCCTCGACCAGGGTCCGGGTCTCCGCGACAGCAGCCACGGCGGATTGGCCCGAAGCCGGCGGCGGGGGCGGCTCCTCCCCCGTGCTCCATGCCGGGGCGGCGAGCAGGAGGAAGACACCGGCCGCCAGGGCGCGCAGGAGAGGGGTGATCATCATGTTTGCTACTCTGAAGGGTGTTCTCGGGACAAAAAAGAGGGTGGCAAAATCTGCCACCCTCTTCCAGAAGTTTGGATCGGAAGGATCAGGATCTCACGATGAAATCCCGGTTCCAGGTAATGCGGCTACTAATTGGTTGCACCGAACGCGCCCTGGATCCGGCCAACCGTGCCACCGGCGATTTCGGCATTGAATGTGCCGACCACGGCCAGCGGATGTCCCGTGTCCTCGTCAGAGCCATGGAAAGTGGCATCCCATGTCCCCGTGCCATCCACGGCACCACCTGTCTTCCACGTTGATCTGAGGTTTTGGCCGACCGTTGCCGTTAAGGATTCGAGCGGTACCAGATCGTTGGCGGGATCGCTATCGTTATCAGCAATCAGGTTCACCCTCCAACCCCGACGCGTAGTGCCGGTCATGAAGTCGGTGATCATGCCGCTGACAGTGATGCCTTCCTCGTCGTTTCCAGACGTAGTGGGCGTTCTGTCGGCGTCGAAGTCCACGCCGATGGTCGCCGTGGCGGTGAAGTGCCCGCCCGTGGTGGTGTCTTCGGTGGCCCTCTCTGCCAACCTCACTGAGACACCGGCCCCCCTTGGAATTGCTGTAGGGCGGTGGAGGTGAATACCAATGACCGCAGAGAGAGAATCGATGACATTGCAAGAGATGGACGCTCCGGCCCTGGGGGTCGAGGAGCGTCGCGACGAGGCCCCCGGAGCCGGAGCCAGCCACGCACGGCCAACGCCGGACCCGGAGGTCGTGGCCAAGCCGAAGAGGCGCAAGTTCACCGCGCAGTATCGACTGCGGATGCTGGAGGAGGCAGAGAGCTGCACGCAGCCCGGCGAGGTGGGCCGGCTGCTTCGCCGCGAGGGGCTGTACAGCTCCCATCTGACGGAATGGCGCAGGGCGCGGCGTGAAGGGTCGCTTCAAGGCCTGACCCCGAGCAAACGCGGTCGGAAGCCCGCCGAGCGCAACCCCCTCAGCGCGAAGGTGCACGAGCTCGAGGCGAAAGTGGCTCGGCTGGAGAAGGAGCTGCACACCGCCCATACGATCCTGGACGTCCAGGGAAAAGTTGCCGGGCTGCTGGGATTCAGCCTCGAACACGGGAAGGACTGCTGATGGCCGTCCAGCCGCTCGCATCGCAGGTCGGCGTGGCGCCGGCGTGCCGAGCGCTGGGGGTGCCACGGGCTTCCTTCTACCGTCGTCAGAGGCCCGCTCCCGGGCATCAGCAGCCCCGTCCTACGCCCGCCCGGGCCCTGTGTGCGTCCGAACGCGCGCACGTCCTCGACGTGCTCGCCAGCCCGCGCTTCGTCGACCGGTCACCGGCCGAGGTCGTCGCGACGCTGCTCGATGAAGGCCAGTATCTGTGCGCCGAGCGCACGATATACCGGATCCTGGCCGCGAACCAGCCGGTGCGAGAGCGGCGCAATCAGCGCAGTCATCCCTGCTACACCAAGCCCGAGCTGGTGGCCACGGGCCCCAACCAGACCTGGTCCTGGGATATCACCCGGCTCCGGGGGCCCAAACGCTGGACGTCCTTCTACCTCTATGTCTTGCTCGACATCTTCAGCCGCTGCGTCGTGGGCTGGATGGTTGCCGATCGGGAGAACGCCGCGCTCGCCGCGACGCTGATCGAGGAAACCTGTCTCAAGCAAGGCATCGAGCCCCAGGTGCTCACCCTGCATTCGGACCGCGGCGCGCCGATGACCAGCAAGTGTACCGCCCAACTCCTCGCCGACCTCGGGGTCACCCGCTCTCTGAGCCGCCCCCAGGTCAGCGATGACAACCCGTTCTCCGAAGCGCAGTTCAAGACCCTGAAGTATCACCCCGGCTTCCCTGGGCGCTTCGAAGACATTACCGCCGCCATCGCCTTCTGCCGGTCGTTCTTCCCCTGGTACAACACCGAGCACCGCCATGCCGGGATCGCGATGCTCACCCCCGATGATGTCCATCATCACCGGGCACCGGATGTGCTGGCTCAGCGCGGACGTACCCTGCAAGCCGCCTGGGCCCTTCACCCCGAACGCTTCGTCCACGGCACCCCGAAACCCGCCCCGCTTCCCGAAGCCGTCTGGATCAACCCACCCGCCACTTCCACAACAGGAGAAACGAGTCAGTAAATAGAAACCGTCGGTGTCTCAAAGTCGTTGACAGGTTCCGGTGGTGCTGGCAATTGCCCACTTGCCCGCGGCCCCGCCTCTGTAGGTCGCGCTACCCACGACAGTCTCACTAGTACCTTGCACCTCACCGAAGGTGGCGTAACCGGTAGCACTGACTTTGGCGAAGGTGTCGACGTTAAAGCCGTTGTCCACGTCGTCGCCCAGCGGATTCAGCCACCAGCCGAACTGGAGGTAGCCGTCTTTATCAACAACGTCGATCGTGCCGCTCGGATTGGTTGGGGCAAACGTCCAGGTTCCGGGGTAGTCGGCTACAACCGTACCATCGCGGTTGCGCTCCGGGACCATGCAAGCAGTTCCCATGCAAGAGAACGTGCCGGGGGTAGGCCACGGACACTTCCTGCGAATGTGGTAACTCGGTCGCTACCAACGCCGACCGCGTTCTCGGCGGTATCGTCTCTGTTAGCATCCTCCCACAGGATGTCTTTTTCCCCGGTAACAAGCAGTGCTTCACGCACATTATAGTGCACCGTCAATTCCGCGGGGTCACTGGCAGACCGATAAAGGCGACGGATGGGTGTCGCCGCCGCATCCTCGATATCGGTGTAGACGTGGGCCTCAGCTCCGCCCTTAGTCAGGATAGCACCCCGGAAGCCGCTGATCGCATCCGGCGCCGTGTCGGACATGGTGTAGCTGGCAGTCTCTGCCGTTAAATTACCGGCCGAAGATGCCTTCAGTGTAATCACCGGCGCGGTCCCTGAGAGGGTCTCCAGAGCCGTCAGAACCTCCGCAGCCATCTCGCTCTTTGCTTTGGCCTCATTGCCCGCGACAATGTGTGCCGCCTGTATCTCGAGCGCGTCAAGCTCATCCTGAACCAGCTTTAGAGCGGCATCAGCGTCCACCATGGCGAGCCTCAGGGCTTCGGCCTGGCCAGCTTCCGCCATTTCCCCGGCGAGCCTCAGGGCTTCCCCATGGGCAACCATCGCATCCGTCAAAGCGGCTTCCGCGTCAACCTTCGCTTGAATAAGCGCTGCGAGGGCTTCGGGTGTAAGCTCCTCCCCCTCTCCCAATTCAGCACTCAGCGCAGCGAACTGATCCTCCAGATTCTGCACTTTCATGTTAGCCCCATCATCGGAGCTGCTGGAGCAGCCGTACAGCGCCGCCGTGAGCAAGGCAACGCTGCAAGCCGTCATAAGTTTGTTTCTAAGCATTTGTCGAAGCTCTCCTCACGGTGAAGAGGCCTCGAGATAACATTTTTTATGAAGGTTATTTTCCCGACATACGTGCGCATGGATGCGCAGATGTATGATAGCTTGTTGTTTTATATATAAAACACCCTTCGTATTCTTCACCGATGTCTGCTTGATTTCTCGACAAACATACGCTCCAATGCGCCCTGATTGGATGTCAGCCGGTTGCGTGATGATTACGATAAGTTGGCGATTGTTTCTGCAAGCGTGGTAATCCTTCCGTTCTCAGGTGATGGAGATTTCAGCGATTGAGTGTCCGCTTCCAGTCTCGCCTGAGTGGCCGCAGCCAGATGTCCTTCCTGGGCTCGGCCCGTTTCATATGCGTGTCGTAGCGCCCGCGCCCCTGGGTGGTCCCGACGCGGGTCCAGCCCGAGGCCCTGTAGACGGCGCCGGTGTAGCGCGGGGTCTCGACGAAGGTCTCGATGAGCACGGGCGTGATGTTGTAGCGCGCCGTCCAATCCTCGGGCAGGCGTCGGCGCACGATGGCGAGGATGTGCGATCCCAGGTTCGGGATCTCGACCCAGGGCAGGATAAGGAAGCGTGGGTTGTCGACCACCAGCGGCAGGTTCTTCCCGCGCAGCTCGGGGGTCCATCCGATGAAGTTGTCGCGCGGGGCGAGCTTCCAGGCGGCGGTGGAGAAGCCGAGCATGGCCAGAGGCCAGCCGTTGCGGTCATGGACGGCATAGCGCATCTGGGCGCCGACCAGGGGCTTGTATCCGAGGTAGTGGTAGCGGGCGACGAACTCGTTCCACAGCCTGCCTTCGCGGGTGCCGCGCACGACGGTGCGGAAGTCGAGCGGGCGAACCTCGTCGAGGGCGGTCGGGGCCGGGAACAGCGGCGGCTCGGTGTCAGGCCCGAAGAAGATGGGCTTGGGCCGGCCCTGCCGTCCCTTCGGCGGCGGCAGAACGATCACACCGTCGCGGTGCATGGCCAGCATGGTCACCTTAGCCATCATGTCCTTGAGGTCGCCATCGGGCTTGAGCCAGCCGACGCGCCGGCAGAACTCTCTGGACAGGGCGGCCCGGGTGGGCGGCGGATCGGCGGCGATCAGGGCGCGCATCAGCGCCATCTCGTCGGCGGTGAAGTTGCGGCCGTAGTACCGGCACTCGATCGTGCCGGTCATTCCTGCGCCGAGAACTTGCGCCTGCGCTCCTCGCTCATCGTCCAGGGCAGCCACGGGGACAGGTCGTCCGGCGGTTTGCCGCCATTCTTCGCGCAGGCCTTCAACCATGCCTCCAGCCAGCGCAGCACGTCGACACCGTTCATCGAGAGCGTGCCGATGACGGAGTACATGATCGCGGTGAACTTCGCGCCGTCCTCGCTGTTGGAACCGAAGCTCAATCGGCGCCCGATGACCGGCCCGCGGAGCGCCCGCTCCCCGGCATTGTTGTCCATCGGAACCTGGGGATGGTCCGCGAAGACGCACAACCCTTCGCGGTGGTTGAGCAGCGAGCGCAAGGGCTTTGCCCGACGGTCCTTGTCCGGCAGGCCGGCCAGTTCCGCCTCGGCGTTCGCGAACAGGCGCTTGACCGCCTTCCCGAGTTTGCGTTGCGCTGCGTCGAAGGCCGGTGTCTGGCGTTCGAGAGCGGGGTCGTAATGCTTCAACCGTTCGTCGTTCAGCCGGTAGATCGCCGCGATCCGCTCGATCCATCCCTCGCACCATTCCGTCAGCGCGTCCTGGCCGGCCGCGCCCTCGATGAAGTCGCGCCGCTGGTGAGCCCAGCACCAGCAGAGGATGACCTTGCCGGCGAGTTCGCGCGCCAGCGCTCTGTAGGCGCTGTAGCGGTCGCAGACCACGAAGACGGTGCAGGCGGTGTCGGCGAACAGGGCCTTCGCGACCTCGGCGCTGCGCGAGGGGTCGATATGGAGAGCGCCAGGCTAACTGGTGCCAGTGCAGCCGGTGAAAGTCCGGTGGGAAGGAGAAGACAAGCCATCACTTCCACCCCGAGTCATGGGCCGCCATCCGCGAGGTTGGGGGTTAAGCGTTGACAGGGGCGCGTGCGGGCAGGGCTATTGAGCACCGAAAGAGACTCATCCGGGATGCCGAGGCTTTTTCATAGGCCGAAGGCAGCATCTGGCCCACCGATATGGCGAGGGGGGACAGAATCCCGCGGTGTCTAAGAACCCATGCACGTACGTACGCACTGCACCGGGACCTGGGAGGTCTCCATGCCATCCCGCTGTCGTGGCGGGATCGCTAAGGAAAGGAGGAATCCGTAACCGAAGATGAACGGCATGGAGAAGTCAGACTCGGTCATAGTAGCCGTGAAGTCGGCGAACAAAGGGACGGCAGTTCCGGCGGAGCCGATGGAGCCAAGGACCGAGCCCAAGGGGAATCTGGAAGGCCAAAGCACGCGCCGGACACAGAGTCGGGAAAGCGTGACACAGGCGGCCGACCGGATACGGCAATTTGTACAACGGGAGCCACGGGAGCGTCTGACGGCGCTCCTCCACCATGTCACGGTCGCTGCGCTGGGCTGGGCGTTCTTCGCGTTGAAGAAGGACGTTGCGGCAGGCGCGGACGGCATGACGTGGCGGATGTACGAGGAAGGGTTGGAAGGCCGTCTGGCCGACCTGCACGACCGCGTGCACTCGGGAGCGTACCGGGCGACGCCATCACGGCGGGTGAACATTCCGAAGCCGGATGGCGGCACACGACCGCTCGGCGTCACGGCCATAGAGGACAAGATCGTCCAGAAGGCAGTGGCGGAGATCATCCTGACGCCGATTTACGAGGCGGAGTTCCTGGGGTTCAGCTACGGGTTCCGGCCCGGGCGGGGAGCGCATGATGCGCTCGATGCCCTCGCGGTCGGCATCAAGCGGCGCAAGATCAATTGGGTGGTGGACTGTGACATCCGCGCGTTCTTCGACAACGTGTCGAGAAGCTGGCTGGTCCGGTTTCTTGAGCATCGCATCGGGGACAAGCGGGTTATCAGGCTCATCATCAAGTGGTTGAACGCCGGCGTCATGGAGGCTGGAGAGTGGCGGGACAACCTGCGGGGGACGCCGCAAGGATCGGTGGCTTCACCGATTCTGGCGAACATCTACCTGCACCATGTCCTCGACTTGTGGTTCCAGAAGAAGTGGCGCAGCCACGAAGTCGAAGGCAACGCAATCATCGTGCGGTACGCCGATGATTTCGTGGTGGGTTTTCAGCACAAGCGGGACGCGGAGCGCTTCCTGAAGGCCGTAAAGGAGCGGTTCGGAAGGTTCGGACTGGACATACACCCCGACAAGACCCGGCTCATTGAGTTCGGGCGGTTTGCCGTGAAAGACCGTCGGCAACGAGGGCAGGGAAGACCGGAGACCTTCGATTTTCTGGGCTTCACGCACTACTGCGCGAAGGACAGACGAGGGAGATTCCAGTTGGGGCGTAAACCGGTCGCGAGGCGGATGAGCCGGACACTGAAGCGGATTAAGGAGGCGCTACGCAGGCGGATGCATTGCAAGTCCAAGACGACGGCAAGATGGCTGGGGAAGGTGCTCTACGGATGGCTCAACTACTACGCAGTCCCGAACAGCTACCGATACCTCGACCGTTTTGCTACACGCCTGAAGCGTCTGTGGCTGCGCACGCTACGCCTACGGTCGCAGAAGGACCGCACGACATGGGCCGATATTGCGGCACTGACTAAGACCCATTGGCCCAGGCTGGAAATCCGACACCCGTGGCCAGACCAACGATTTGCCGTCAGCGCTATGCGGGGCGGAACCCAAGGGAGGAGCCGGATGCCCTAGCGGGCCTGTCCGGATCTGTGCGGGGGGCGCTGGGCAACCAGCGTCCCTACCGCGATAGTAAACCGCGTCCTTGCTGACCGAAGTCCACAGCCAGGCGCGGCTCGACCGGCCGTTGTCGCGGAACTCCTGTACCCGATCGCGGTAGGGAAGCGGGTTGCCCCGCTCCCCCCGCACAGATCCGTGCAGGCACGTTGATGCACACGGCTCCTCCCTCAGGTCAATTGACGGCAAATCGTTGGCTCGGCCACGGGTGTCGGATTTCCAGCGTGGGCCAGTATTTCGCTGTCAGTCGCTCCATACGGTCCCCGCTGTAGCGGTCCTTCTGCGATCTGCGGCGCAGAGTCCTGAGCCACAGTACTTTCAGTCGTTGCACGAAACGCCCCAGATATCGGGAGCTGGTTGGAACGGCAAAGTAGTTCAGCCATCCATCAAGTACCTGTCCCAGCCACCGCGCGGTCTGGTTTACGCCGTCGTGCATCCGCCTGCGAAGCTCCTCCTTTATTCGCTTCAGGGTGCGCGCCATCCGCTTCGAGACCGGCTTGCGCCCCAACTGGAACCGCCCCTTCCTGTCCTTCGCGCAGTAGTGCGTGAAGCCCAGAAAGTCGAGCGTCTCCGGTTTGCCCAACCCTAGCCGCTGACGGTTCTCAGTTGCGAACCGCCCGAACTCGATGAGCCGGGTCTTGTCAGGGTTCAGTTCCAGTTCAAAACGTCCAAGCCGCTCCTTCAGGTCACGCAGAAATCGCTCCGCGTCTTGCTTGTGCTGGAAACCCACCACGAAATCATCGGCGTACCGCACGATGATTGTGTCGCCTTTGACCTCGTGGCTGCGCCACTTCTTCTGGAACCAGAGATCGAGAACGTAATGTAGGTAGATGTTGGCCAGGATCGGCGAAATCACCGAACCCTGGGGAGTCCCCCGCATGTTGTCCCGCCACTCGCCATTTTCCATGACGCCGACGTGCAACCACTTGGATATCAGCCTGATGACCCGCTTGTCTCCGATGCGATGTTCGAGGAACCGGACCAACCAGTCCCGCGAGACATGGTCGAAAAATCCGCGGATATCTGCGTCAGCTATCCAGTTGATCTTACGCCGTTCAATCCCGACCGCGAGCGCATCAAGCGCGTCGTGCGCCCCACACCCGGGCCGGAACCCATAGCTAAACCCCAGGAACTCCGCCTCGTAAATTGGCGTCAGGATAATCTCCGCCACCGCCTTCTGGACAATCTTGTCCTCTATGGCCGCGACGCCGAGCGGTCGTGTGCCGCCATCCGGCTTCGGGATGTTCACCCGCCGTGATGGCGTCGCCCGGTACGCTCCCGAGTGCACGCGGTCGTGCAGGGCGGCCAACCGGCCTTCCAACCCTCCCTCGTACATCCCCCACGTCATGCCATCCGCACCTGCCGCCGCGTCCTTCTTCAACGCGAAGAACGCCCAGCGCAGCGCATCGACCGTAACGTGGTGGAGAAGCGCCGTCAGACGCTCCCGTGGCTCCCGTTGTACAAACTGCCGTATCCGGTCGGCCGCTTGTGACACGCTTTCCCGGTCCTGCGTCCGGCGCATGCTTTGGCTTTCCAGATTCCCCTTGGGCTCGGTCCTTCGCTCCATCGGCTCCGCCGGAACAGGCCTCCCTTTGTTCGCCGACTTCATCGCTACTACTCCCGAGTCTGACTTCTCCATGCCGTTCGTCATCGGTTACGGATTCCTCCTTTCCTTTGCGATCCCGCTACGACCGCGGGATGACATGGAGACCTCCCAGGTCCCGGCGTGAAAGCCTACGTACGTGCGGTTGGGTTCTTCGACTCCGCAGGGTCCACTTCCCCCTTACCATGGCGGTGGAAGCGGTGTTGCCTTCGACATACTGGAAAGCCTCGGCACCCTGATTCTCAGACTTTTCGTAGCTCAATCGCCCTCGCCCATACGCGCCCCTGTCAACGCTTAACCTGCATCCTCGCGAATGCCGGCCCATGACTCGGGGTGGAAGTGGTTGGTTACTCCTTCTTCCCGCCGGACTCACACCGGCTACTTTCCGCCAGTTAGCCTGGCGCTCCCAGCCGGTCTCGTCGGCATGGCGCACCGTCGTCCGGTTCTGGTGCGCGAGAATCGCCTGGTAGACCGGGTCGAACAGCGGCACGAAGCGCTTCAGGCTGTTGGCCAGCGTGCCCGGCGAGACCGCCAGCCCCTGGTCCGCGTACCACGCCGCGACCCGGCACAGCGGGCGCAGGCACGCACAGTGCTCGAACAAAAACCGTGCCCAGAAGCTGGTTCCGAAGAGCGTTCCGGGGAACAGCCGCGGCACCGGCGGCGCAATCGCTTCCAGGGGCGACGACGCGCAGTCGCAACCCCGGCGCCAGCGCGTCCGCTCGATCCTGCGGATGTGGGCCTTGACCGCGATCTCGATCAGCGTCGTCACACGCTCGCCGTTGGCGACATAGGGCTTGCCGCAACAGGAACAGATCCGCGCATCCTTCGGTGGGTTGCGCCGTTCGGTCTTCTCCGGAAGCCCGGGCCGCGGGGTGCGACCGTGGCCGGGCGCGCCGCGTTGCTGGCCGCGCTTGCGTCCCGTGCCCGGCTTCTTCTGCCGCTCGCTCCTGCTCCCGAAGACCGCCTTCGACAGGACGGCCCGGCTCGAGCGCAGCTTGGCCAACTCCTCTTCCAGCCTCTCGTTGCGGGTTTGCAGGGACTCGATGGTCTTCTCCTGCTTGCGCAATCTCTTCAAGGCCGCCGGCAGCAGGGGACGTTCGGCAAGCTCGGCCTCCAGCCGCTCGGTCTTGAAGGCCGACGTATCCAGGGCAATTTGCAAATCGGTGATGCGCCTGTCCTGCCAATCGATGAAGTTCATCTGGTCGTGGTATTCCGCCAGCTCCGCGCGCAGCAGCTCGACCTCGTCGGACAGCCCACGTGCCGTCGCCTTGATGCGCTGCAACCACTCCAGCTCGCGGCGCAGCCGGCCGTTCTCCCGGTTCTGCTGACGGGTCTCGCGGGTCAGGGAATCGACTTCCCCGCGCAGCGCCTTGATCGTGTCCTTCTGCTTCTGCGTCCGTTCCAGCGCCTTGCCCAGCCGGATGCTCTCCTTCGACCGCACCGACTGCGCGGCCCGCTCCGACTTGCGCAGCGCCGAGACCTCTCCGCGCAACGCCACGACCTCGTCCTTCTGTCCCTGCGACCGCTCCAGGGCCTTGCGGAGTCGGGCATTCTCCCTCGACAGTGGCCCGGTCGCGTCCTTCCGGCCTTTCGACGCCAGGGCCTTGTGCAGCCGCGCGACCTCGTCGCGCAGCGCTTCGATCGTGCAGAACTCGCTCGACCCGCTGCGGGCTTCGGAGAGCAACTCCTGCAAGTGCGCCACTTCGGCCTGCAAGGACGGCACGTCCTTGGCCGCGCGGCGGAGGTCCCCGGTCTCCTGCTCGGCCTCGCTCAGCCTCTGCCGGCAGGCCTTGAACCGCGACTTCCACGCACTCCCATCGCTGCGGGCGGCGACTTCCGCCCAGCGCAACTCTTCCGCGCGCGCTTCCGCTGCTTCCGCCCGCGCCCGCTCCTGTTCGCACAGAGACTGCCAGTCGCGCGGCTCGCTCGTCGGCGCCGACATGGGGGGCGACCAGATCGCCTCGTCCCCCTCGGTCAGCGTCAGCGCCGTCCCGAAATCCTCGTCGCGCATCGCCATGGACGTGACGATAACGAATCGCGGGCGGCGTTACCAGAGGGTTTTGCACGGCGCTACGACACGCACATGAAGCGGGCCGAGCCCAGGAGGGACATCTGGCTGCGGCCACTCAGGCGAGACTGGAAGCGGACACTCAATCGGGTTGTGTCTCGGAAGTGGTGGAAATTGGTTTTGGCGCCTCTCCGAGCGGGTTGAGTTTTGCGGCGGTCAGGCCGCGCGGTCAAGGGTTTCGTCGGCGATTAGCTGATCGAGGGTTTCCCATCCATCGACTTTGCGCATCTGGATTTGGCCGGAAGCGAGGAGCGCCCAGAGGAGCATCGGCACTGTTTCGGGACACGGCAGCACGGTCTGTGTTTTGATCCGGCGCTTGAACTCCTCGTTGAGACGCTCAATGGCGTTGGTCGTTCGGGCTGATTTCCATTGGCTCTTGGACAGGCGCGTGAAGGTAAAGAGCTTGTCGCCCGCTTCTGCGAGGCTGTCCGCGACGGCCCTGCATTTCAGCCGCCACTTGCGGACAAACGCCTTGCGGCGGGTTTCCACCTCGGAGGCAGTGTCGGCATAGATCATATCGCGGTAATCTTCGCTCAGCTCGTCATGCATGTGTTTGGGAGCATGACCCAGAAGGTTGCGGTGCTTGTGCACGGTGCAGCGTTGAACGGGAAGGTCATCGCCCCAAAGCGCCGACAGAGCCGCCTCCAGTCCCGGCGCGCCATCGACGATGACAAACCCGGGCCGTTTCAGTCCACGCGCATCAAGGTCGTCGAGGAACTGGCGCCACGCCGCCTGGCTTTCTCCGCCCATATTCCCGATCGAAAGCAAGACCTTCTGGCCATCCCGGCGCACCCCTATAGCCGCGAGAACCGAGATGTTGGTGGCCTTGCGGTCCAGTCGGGTCTTGATCACAGTGCCGTCAAGGATCAGCCGAACGATATCCTCATCCGCGAGGCCACGGCTGCACCAGGCGTCCCAATCGACCTTCACCTTGCGCCACGCCCGGCTCACAACGTCCTTGCTCACAGCACCCCGGAAGAGCCCGAACAGCGCGCGTTTCACCCGCCGCGTGTTGGTTCCGGACAGATACACCGAAGCGATCAGCGCCTCGGCCTTTCTGGTCAGCCGCTGGTAGCGCGGCAGCGCCCGCGAACGCCATTCCGACGCCCGACCGTCTTCCTCAACGATCCGCGCACGCGGCACGCTCACCCTCTCGGTCCCGAATGTCCCCGTCAGTTGCCGCTCCCGGTGCCCGTTCCGATACCCTTGCCGAAGCGCATCCTCTCGACCGTATCGGCAGCGCCCGAGAAACTGCGCAAGTTCCTCCTCAAAAACGGCCTCGATCGTGGATCTGATGTTCTCCCGCAGCCGGTCCTCGAGCGGATCATAGCCGGCGTCATTGGCCAGTAGCGAAAGCGCGGAAGTCTCGGTAGTGTTCTTCATGGCGTGATCTCCTTGGCGGTGCTAGCCGCCGGTTGGGTGGTTGTCTTGTCACCCGGAGATTACGCCATCCTCAAATTTCCACCACTTTCGAGACACAGCCCTCAATCGCTGAAATCTCCATCACCTGAGAACGGAAGGATTACAGCGTGAGTGCTGACCGGCATCAGAGCGTCGGAAATGGGCTGTGGGAGGGCGGAATGCCAAAACGGAACAACCTGACCATATCGAAGCGGACCGTCGACGGGCTCTCTGCTGCGGAGGACACCGTCTTCTGGGATCATGAATTGCCCGGCTTCGGGGTTCGGGTCTATCCCACGGGCCGGAAAGTCTACGTCGTCCAGAGCCGGGGCCCGGGCGGGCCGAAGCGCGTCACCCTGGGCCGGCATGGCGATATCCCGGCCGAACAGGCGCGCGGCAAGGCGGCAGGCGTCATCGACCGCATCAAGCGGGGCGAGGATCCGGTCCCCCCACCGCCAGCGCCCGGGCTCACTGTGGCCGGTCTGGCGGAGCGCTACATGGAGGGGCATGTGGCGGTGAACTGCAATGCGCACACCGCCGGGATCTACCGGGGATCGCTCGGCAACCATATCCTGCCGGCATTGGGAGAGCTGGCGATCGAAGCGGTCGGGCGGGAGCATGCCGCGGCACTGCATTACGGGCTTCGCGATACGCCCCGCGCGGCGAACCGGGCGCTCATGGTTCTCACCAAGATGTTCTCCCTGGCCGAGGCGTGGGGCCTGGCCCCGGAGGGCAGCAACCCGTGCCGCTTCGTGGTCAAGTACAGGGAGCATCCGCGCGAGCGGTTCCTGACGCCGGAAGAGTACCGGCGGCTGGGCCGGGTGATGGACGCGGCGCAAGGGAGAGGCGGGATCTGGCGGCAGGCGGTGGCGGCGCTGCGCCTGCTGATGCTGACCGGCTGCCGGCTCAACGAGATCCTGACCCTGCGTTGGGACGACGTGGACCGGACGGCGGGGGAGCTGCGTCTCACCGATACCAAGACGGGTGCGCGGATGGTCACGCTGACGCCCACGGCGGCGAAGGTGCTCGGGTCGATTGCCCGGGCTCCGGGCAATCCCTGGGTGATCGCTGGGCGCGGGCCGGGCGCCCATATAACCAACCTCTCCGTGTACTGGTACCACGTGCGGGAGCAGGCGGGGCTCGAGGACGTGCGCATCCACGACTTGAGGCACAGCTACGCCAGCCGGGCTCTGGCCCTGGGCGAGGGCCTGACCATGATCGGCGGGCTGCTCGGTCATGCGGGTGTGGAGAGCACGGCGCGCTACGCCCACCTGGCGCGGGACACGGAGAAGGCCTCGGCGGCCAAGGTCGGCGGCAGCATCGGCGCCGACATCATGACGGTTGACGCCGCGGCCGGGTGAGGGATCACTGGGGAACAATGGCGAAGCTGCAATACAGATCGATCTCGAGGCGCACCGTGGAGGCACTCTCGGTCGAAAAGGACACGGTGTTCTGGGATCGCGAGCTCATGGGCTTCGGGGTGCGGGCCTATCCGTCGGGCAGCCGGTATTACGTGGTGCAAAGCCGGGGTCCGGACGGCCAGAAGCGCGTCACGGTAGGCCGGCACGGGGTCATCTCCGCCGATCAGGCGCGCCGCCGGGCGGCACAAATTATCAACCGCATCAAGGCGGGAGAGGAACCCGTTCCCGAGCCGTTGCCGGCAAAGTTGGCGGGCGGCCCGACGGTGGCCGAACTCGCGGCCCGGTATCTGGAGGAACATGTTTTGGTTCGCTGCAAGGCGTCCACGGCGAGGACGCACCGCCAGATTGTTGGCAAGCACCTCCTGCCGGAGCTCGGCAAGCTGCCGGCCGCGGCGGTCGGGCGCGAGCATGTTACGGCGTTGCATTACAAGCTGCGCCATACGCCCGCCACGGCGAACATGGTAATTGCCGCCTTGTCTCAAATGATCAAGCGTGGCGAGGACTGGGGCCTGATCTCGGAGGGCGGCAATCCTTGCCGGTTCGTGGTCAAGTACAGGCAGCGCAAGCGCGAGCGGTTCCTGACGGAAGAGGAGTTCCGCCGGCTTAGCCGGGTGCTGGGCACACTTGAGGCCGCGGGCCGGGTACCGGTGCATGCGGCTGCGGCGATCCGCTTGCTGATGCTGACCGGGTGCCGGCGCAACGAGATTCTGACCTTGCGATGGGAGGACGTGCACCTGGAAGTGAACGAGCTCCGGCTTCGCGACAGCAAGACGGGACCGCGGGCGGTTCCGCTGTCGCCGGCGGCGGTGAAGATTATAGCGGGTCTACCGCGGGCCGCCGGCAATCCCTGGGTCATTGCGGGCCGCAGACCGGGCGCCCGCCTGTCGGACTTCAACAGCCACTGGTATTGCGTAAGGACGCGCGCCGGGCTTGAAGACGTCCGGCTTCATGACCTCCGTCATTCGTTCGCATCCCGCGCCCTGGCGCTTGGCGAGAGCCTGCCCATGATCGGCAAACTGCTCGGGCATACCAAGATCCAGACGACGGCTCGCTACGCCCATCTCGCGTGCGATTCCATACATGTATCGGCGGCCAGGGTCGCCGCCAGTATCGGGGCGGATATATTGCCCGCAACCTTGATGCCGGATGCTTCCAGAGCCCGCAGCGTATAGTCGTCGCAGCGACAACTTGGCGATGTCGCGTTGTTGTATCAGGCCATGTGTTTACGCTTGGCGAGCGGAGGTGCACTGGGCCTGAACCGGGCTTCCTGCATTACGCGCCAGGATGACCGGCGGACATTCAATCCGTGATCTATAGGGGAGCACCCTGACATGGCGGGTGCAGGGTGCGTTACGATGGTAGAAGCGGTGGCTGTGATGCGACAATCAAGATGAGAGCATGGTGTCAATCAAGTTGGCGATGTAATCAGTAATCTCCAATCGACCATATTGGCCCCTCAAGAGTGAGTTCAGAAAACCGCAAACAACATCAGCGCAGACGCCAGCCGGTCAACGTCGTCTTTGCATTTTGGCGTTCGCCGACCGGGTGGGTGATCGGCGGTATCACGATCTCAATCGTATTGGCCGCGGGTCTCGGTTTCTACTACAGCCATATCCGCGACCGCGCAGATGCGCTTACGGCGCAGCCGCCCGCAGGGCCGCAGATCACCGTCGTCGCACGAGGCGGCACACCGGAGGCTGACAATTCGGTCGGCGCAGAGGAGGATGGAACGAATACCCCCCGGCCACCATCGTCATTCGATCCTGCCGCCCGGCTACCGGAGCCCGAGGCCTGGTTGAAAAACGCCGTAGCGGCGGCCATTCCCGACGGTCGCCCGATGATCGCGGTGGTGATAGACGATGTCGGGCTCGACCGGCACCGGTCGCGGCGGGCGATGGCGCTACCGGCGCCGGTCACCATCGCTTTGATGGCATATGCGGAAGATGTCCGAGACCAGGCCGAAGCGGCGCGGACGGCCGGCCACGAACTGATCGTCCATCTTCCAATGGAACCCTACGACAAGAGTGCGAACCCCGGACCGAACGCGCTGCTGAGCGATTTATCGGCAATGGAATTCACCCACCGGCTGGATTGGAACCTGTCGCAATTCTCCGGCTATGTAGGTATCAACAATCATATGGGCAGTCGGCTCACCAGCGACCCGGTAGCGCTGGAACCGGTAATGGCGGCGTTGAAGCGCCGCGGCTTGATGTTTCTCGACAGCCGCACCAGTCGACATACCCAGGGTCTGGAGGTGGCCCACCGGTTCGGCGTTCCTGCGGTTGAAAGGGACGTTTTCCTCGACCATGACCCATCACCGGTCGCGGTACGTACGGCACTGATGCGCGTCGAAGAGTTGGCGCAACGAAACGGCTTCGCTGTTGCTATCGGTCATCCCAAGGATGTCACCCTCAACGCTCTTGAGCAGTGGCTGCCGGATGTCAAAGGGCGAGGATTCATACTGGTGCCGCTGACCGCGATCGTGCGCCGCGTCAGAAGCGATGGCTAGCATCCCAACCGACGGCGACGAGGGAAAGGCAGGCACTCGCCCGACCGGGCCGCTCTGGCAGGAGTGCCCGCGCGCTCGACACCGGATGCTCCCTGAGCGCCGGTTCGGCGGCTGCCGCTGCAGTCCTGGCCGAGGCCTGGGGCCTGGTTCCGGCGGGTGGCAACCCCTGTCGAGACGTGGTCAGGTACAAGCGGCGCAAGCGCGAGCGGTTCCTGACGGACGAGGAGTACCGCCGGCTTGGCCGGGAGCTGGCTGCGCTGGAAGCCGAGGGACGGGTGCCGACGCCCGCGGCGGCGGCACTCCGCCTGGTGATGCTGACCGGGTGCCGGCTCAACGAGATCCTGACCCTGCGTTGGGACGATGTGGATCACACGGCGAGAGAGTTGCGGCTGCGCGACGCCAAGACGGGCGCGCGCATGGTGCCGCTGACACCCACGGCGGCGGCGGTTCTGGCGGGGATCGCCCGTGTACCAGGCAATCCCTGGGTGATCGCCTGGAACAGGCCGGAAGGCCACCTGTCGTATCTCTCCGTTTACTGGTATCGCGTGAGGGAGCGGGCCGGGCTTGAGGACGTGCGGATTCACGACTTGCGGCACTCCTTCGCGTCTCGTGCCCTGGCGCTCGGCGAGAGTTTGCCGATGATCGGGAAGCTGCTCGGACACAGCAAGATCCAGACGACGGCGCGCTATGCTCAATCTTGCGCGGGACTCGGTCAAGGTATCGGCGGCAAAGGTCGCCGCCAGCATCGAGGGGACATATTGCCCGGGGGTTCAGTGACGGATGTTGGGGCGACAGCCCGATCTTGAGGGCGACATCTCGATGATTGCGAAGGTCCGCCGACTGGATAGTAACGCCGCGGCCAACGGTTGGGCCGCTCCGTTCGCGGCGGAACGATTCGGGGTCGGCTTCGGCCGGGTCGCGCTCGCCAGCGCTCCCCGGCCATTCGCCAATGCGGGGGTCGAGCCACCCCTTACCGTTCCGGTCCTCATGATGCCACCAGAGAGATGGAATTCGTAGGCTGGTGAATGCTGCCGCCAGCAGCCCACAACCCCGTGACATTTCAATGTATTCTGGCGCTTGCACTCACGGCGGACTTGTGGTTATGTGCGCGGGTCTGCGTCGGTAGGCGCGGGTCCGCAGGCGAGTTTAGGCCGTGTGGTGTCGGAGCAGGAGAGCCTAGCGCCGCAGCGCCGGCTTAGCCCTCTCAGGCCTCCCCCAACCTGTTGATTTTGGACATTATTTTCGGACTGTTGCGCTCCGCCGCGACGGGTGCGTCCAGCGCCCCGTAATCAAATCGCAAGCGGATTCATTCCAACTCCAGCGCACTCCTGACGTAATGGTTCGGCCGAGCCGGTATGGCGCGGACGAAAGCACTGCTCTGAGGTAATCGTTCGCTCAGGCCGTGGAATGGGTCCCGTCAAGCGCATCTCCCACGTTGAGGCGAAGCCCCACAAGGTGCTGTCTTTCTGCTGGTAACGCGATTTGCCATGCGCTTATCGTCGTGCGCATGGCGGTTCTGGACGAGGATTTTGGCACCGACCTGACGCTGGTCGAGGGTAATGGCGGGGTCCGGTCGTCCCCCGTGTCGGTGCCGGAGCGCGCGCCGCGCGACTGGCGGTCACAGTGTGAGCGGGAACGGGCGCGAGCGGACGCGGCCGAAGCGCGCGCGGAAGAGCTACGCTGAGCGGAAGTGGCCTCGCGTAGCGATGCCGGCTCGTGGAAGTCGCGGTTCGAAGCCTGCCGGCGCAGGTTGAGCGAGGCCGTCGAGGAGACGAAGGAAGCTCGCCGCGCGGCAAGGGACGTGCCTTCCTTGCAGGCCAAAGTGGCGCGCCTGGAGACGCTCCTCTCCGAAGCCGGCATCGGGTCGAACGAGAGCAGCACGATCGAGGCGCTGCGCAAGGAAGTCGCCCGGCTGCGTAAGGCCCTGGCGGTACCGGAGGCCCGAAAGGGTGCGATCGGCCCGCGGCCCGCGGAGACCCGTCGCCGGCGCACCGCCCTGGAGCGATCCCCAGACCAGAAGGACACCATCAGGACACTACGCAAGGACATCACCCGGCTCAACAACGAGGCGGTCCGGCGGGACAAGCAGATCCTCCAGCTGAACAAGCGCCTCGACCGGGAGAAGCAGAGGACGGAGAGCATCAGGGAGACCGCCGGGAAGCTATCCAGCGAGTCCCTTCGGCTCCATCGGGAGGTGAGGATATTGGGCCACAGCGAGGTCCGTGCCCGGTCGCTGTCCGACGAGGTCTTCTGGCTGCGCCATGCCCTGGAGGTGTCCAAAGCCGGCAAGGAGAAGTTGAAGGCCCGGCTCGCCAAGCTTCGGGCGGCCGGGGCGACGCTGTCGAAGCTGCCGTTCGACGAGGCTGCTCAACTGCGTGCGGCTCTGAGGCGGTCGCGGCGCCAGAAGACGACGATCGAGGCGCTGCGCAAGGACAACGCCCGGCGGCGCAGGACCATGCGGAAGTTGGAGACCCGGAAAGCGGCGCTGGAGGTTCAGCCTGCCAAGCTTCGCGCGATCAGGAAGGCACTCGAGACCGAGCTTGCCGGGCTTCGAGCGGTCAGGAAGACGTTGTCGAAGTCGCTGTCCGATGCAGACGCCGATCTCCGCAGGACTCTGCGAAAGTCGCGGCGCCAGAAGGCCACGATCAAGTCGCTGTCCCGGGAGAACGCCCGCCTGCGCAAGGGCGCGAAGACATCGCGGAACCGGCTCAAGACGCTGGAAGCCCAGCTTGAGAGGCTTCGCGCGACCGGAGCTGTGCTGTCGAGGGCGCTCTACGGCCGCAAGAGCGAACAGCAGGACAAGCCGGGCTCGGAACGCAAGCGCGGCCAGCAGCGCGGCGCGCCCGGCCATGGCCGCACCCAGCGGCCCGGGCTCGATGAGCGCACCGAAGAGCACAACCCGCCGCCGGATGCGTGCGTCTGCGGCCGGTGCGGGCAGCCCTATGCGCCGAACGGCGCCGAGGAATCCACCCTCGTCGAGATCGAGGTCAAGGCCCACAAGCGCGTGATCCGCCGTCCGCGCTGGCGCCGGACCTGCGAGTGCGCGTCGTCGCCCATGGAAGTGTCGGCGCGCCCGGTGCCGCGGCTGTTCCCCAGGACGCTCTACGGGACCAGCTTCTGGGCACGCTTCCTGTTCGAGCACTGTGCCTGCTTGCGCCCCGTGCACCGCGTTGCCGCGTGGATGTCCGCCCAGGGGCTGACGGTCTCGCCGGGGACGCTGGCCGACAGCCTGAAGCGGTTCGTGCCGCTGTTCGAGCCGCTGGCCGAGGGGATCCTTGCGCACCAGAACAAGGCGGCGCTGCGCCATGCCGACGAGACCGGCTGGGAGCGCCAGGCTAACTGGCGGAAAGTAGCCGGTGTGAGTCCGGCGGGAAGAAGGAGTAACCAACCACTTCCACCCCGAGTCATGGGCCGGCATTCGCGAGGATGCAGGTTAAGCGTTGACAGGGGCGCGTATGGGCGAGGGCGATTGAGCTACGAAAAGTCTGAGAATCAGGGTGCCGAGGCTTTCCAGTATGTCGAAGGCAACACCGCTTCCACCGCCATGGTAAGGGGGAAGTGGACCCTGCGGAGTCGAAGAACCCAACCGCACGTACGTAGGCTTTCACGCCGGGACCTGGGAGGTCTCCATGTCATCCCGCGGTCGTAGCGGGATCGCAAAGGAAAGGAGGAATCCGTAACCGATGACGAACGGCATGGAGAAGTCAGACTCGGGAGTAGTAGCGATGAAGTCGGCGAACAAAGGGAGGCCTGTTCCGGCGGAGCCGATGGAGCGAAGGACCGAGCCCAAGGGGAATCTGGAAAGCCAAAGCATGCGCCGGACGCAGGACCGGGAAAGCGTGTCACAAGCGGCCGACCGGATACGGCAGTTTGTACAACGGGAGCCACGGGAGCGTCTGACGGCGCTTCTCCACCACGTTACGGTCGATGCGCTGCGCTGGGCGTTCTTCGCGTTGAAGAAGGACGCGGCGGCAGGTGCGGATGGCATGACGTGGGGGATGTACGAGGGAGGGTTGGAAGGCCGGTTGGCCGCCCTGCACGACCGCGTGCACTCGGGAGCGTACCGGGCGACGCCATCACGGCGGGTGAACATCCCGAAGCCGGATGGCGGCACACGACCGCTCGGCGTCGCGGCCATAGAGGACAAGATTGTCCAGAAGGCGGTGGCGGAGATTATCCTGACGCCAATTTACGAGGCGGAGTTCCTGGGGTTTAGCTATGGGTTCCGGCCCGGGTGTGGGGCGCACGACGCGCTTGATGCGCTCGCGGTCGGGATTGAACGGCGTAAGATCAACTGGATAGCTGACGCAGATATCCGCGGATTTTTCGACCATGTCTCGCGGGACTGGTTGGTCCGGTTCCTCGAACATCGCATCGGAGACAAGCGGGTCATCAGGCTGATATCCAAGTGGTTGCACGTCGGCGTCATGGAAAATGGCGAGTGGCGGGACAACATGCGGGGGACTCCCCAGGGTTCGGTGATTTCGCCGATCCTGGCCAACATCTACCTACATTACGTTCTCGATCTCTGGTTCCAGAAGAAGTGGCGCAGCCACGAGGTCAAAGGCGACACAATCATCGTGCGGTACGCCGATGATTTCGTGGTGGGTTTCCAGCACAAGCAAGACGCGGAGCGATTTCTGCGTGACCTGAAGGAGCGGCTTGGACGTTTTGAACTGGAACTGAACCCTGACAAGACCCGGCTCATCGAGTTCGGGCGGTTCGCAACTGAGAACCGTCAGCGGCGAGGGTTGGGCAAACCGGAGACGCTCGACTTTCTGGGCTTCACGCACTACTGCGCGAAGGACAGGAAGGGGCGGTTCCAGTTGGGGCGCAAGCCGGTCTCGAAGCGGATGGCGCGCACCCTGAAGCGAATAAAGGAGGAGCTTCGCAGGCGGATGCACGACGGCGTAAACCAGACCGCGCGGTGGCTGGGACAGGTACTTGATGGATGGCTGAACTACTTTGCCGTTCCAACCAGCTCCCGATATCTGGGGCGTTTCGTGCAACGACTGAAAGTACTGTGGCTCAGGACTCTGCGCCGCAGATCGCAGAAGGACCGCTACAGCGGGGACCGTATGGAGCGACTGACAGCGAAATACTGGCCCACGCTGGAAATCCGACACCCGTGGCCGAGCCAACGATTTGCCGTCAATTGACCTGAGGGAGGAGCCGTGTGCATCAACGTGCCTGCACGGATCTGTGCGGGGGGAGCGGGGCAACCCGCTTCCCTACCGCGATGAGCGCCAGGCTAACTGGCGGAAAGTAGCCGGTGTGAGTCCGGCGGGAAGAAGGAGTAACCAACCACTTCCACCCCGAGTCATGGGCCGGCATTCGCGAGGATGCAGGTTAAGCGTTGACAGGGGCGCGTATGGGCGAGGGCGATTGAGCTACGAAAAGTCTGAGAATCAGGGTGCCGAGGCTTTCCAGTATGTCGAAGGCAACACCGCTTCCACCGCCATGGTAAGGGGGAAGTGGACCCTGCGGAGTCGAAGAACCCAACCGCACGTACGTAGGCTTTCACGCCGGGACCTGGGAGGTCTCCATGTCATCCCGCGGTCGTAGCGGGATCGCAAAGGAAAGGAGGAATCCGTAACCGATGACGAACGGCATGGAGAAGTCAGACTCGGGAGTAGTAGCGATGAAGTCGGCGAACAAAGGGAGGCCTGTTCCGGCGGAGCCGATGGAGCGAAGGACCGAGCCCAAGGGGAATCTGGAAAGCCAAAGCATGCGCCGGACGCAGGACCGGGAAAGCGTGTCACAAGCGGCCGACCGGATACGGCAGTTTGTACAACGGGAGCCACGGGAGCGTCTGACGGCGCTTCTCCACCACGTTACGGTCGATGCGCTGCGCTGGGCGTTCTTCGCGTTGAAGAAGGACGCGGCGGCAGGTGCGGATGGCATGACGTGGGGGATGTACGAGGGAGGGTTGGAAGGCCGGTTGGCCGCCCTGCACGACCGCGTGCACTCGGGAGCGTACCGGGCGACGCCATCACGGCGGGTGAACATCCCGAAGCCGGATGGCGGCACACGACCGCTCGGCGTCGCGGCCATAGAGGACAAGATTGTCCAGAAGGCGGTGGCGGAGATTATCCTGACGCCAATTTACGAGGCGGAGTTCCTGGGGTTTAGCTATGGGTTCCGGCCCGGGTGTGGGGCGCACGACGCGCTTGATGCGCTCGCGGTCGGGATTGAACGGCGTAAGATCAACTGGATAGCTGACGCAGATATCCGCGGATTTTTCGACCATGTCTCGCGGGACTGGTTGGTCCGGTTCCTCGAACATCGCATCGGAGACAAGCGGGTCATCAGGCTGATATCCAAGTGGTTGCACGTCGGCGTCATGGAAAATGGCGAGTGGCGGGACAACATGCGGGGGACTCCCCAGGGTTCGGTGATTTCGCCGATCCTGGCCAACATCTACCTACATTACGTTCTCGATCTCTGGTTCCAGAAGAAGTGGCGCAGCCACGAGGTCAAAGGCGACACAATCATCGTGCGGTACGCCGATGATTTCGTGGTGGGTTTCCAGCACAAGCAAGACGCGGAGCGATTTCTGCGTGACCTGAAGGAGCGGCTTGGACGTTTTGAACTGGAACTGAACCCTGACAAGACCCGGCTCATCGAGTTCGGGCGGTTCGCAACTGAGAACCGTCAGCGGCGAGGGTTGGGCAAACCGGAGACGCTCGACTTTCTGGGCTTCACGCACTACTGCGCGAAGGACAGGAAGGGGCGGTTCCAGTTGGGGCGCAAGCCGGTCTCGAAGCGGATGGCGCGCACCCTGAAGCGAATAAAGGAGGAGCTTCGCAGGCGGATGCACGACGGCGTAAACCAGACCGCGCGGTGGCTGGGACAGGTACTTGATGGATGGCTGAACTACTTTGCCGTTCCAACCAGCTACCGATATCTGGGGCGTTTCGTGCAACGACTGAAAGTACTGTGGCTCAGGACTCTGCGCCGCAGATCGCAGAAGGACCGCTACAGCGGGGACCGTATGGAGCGACTGACAGCGAAATACTGGCCCACGCTGGAAATCCGACACCCGTGGCCGAGCCAACGATTTGCCGTCAATTGACCTGAGGGAGGAGCCGTGTGCATCAACGTGCCTGCACGGATCTGTGCGGGGGGAGCGGGGCAACCCGCTTCCCTACCGCGATCGCGTGCAGGAACTTCGCGGGGAAGACCGGTCGAGCCGCGCCTGGCTGTGGGCCTCGGTCAGCAGTGATGCGGTCTCTTTCCATATCGACCCTTCGCGCAGCGCCGAGGCGGCGCAGAAGCTGTTCGGCGACGCTCTCCTCGACACGGTTATCGTCTGCGACCGCTACAGTGCTTACAAGCGACTCGCTCGCCTTCGCGAGGGCAAGGTGACCCTTGCATTCTGTTGGTCCCATATGCGCCGCGATTTTGTCGAGTGCGCGGCCGGCCAGGTGAGACTGACGGACTGGTGCCAGGGATGGATCGAGCGGATCGCGTCGATCTACCGCCTGAACGAGGCGAGGTTGGCTCATTACGACCCCGTGATCGAGCGCCAGACGCCGGCGTCCGACGCGGCGCAGGGCGCGTTGAAGGAGGCGCTCGACGGCCTGTTCGCGGAGGCCGCCCGGGAGTTGGTCGGCCTGCCGGACCCGGCGCGCCAGGGCAAGGCGCTGCGTTCGCTGCTGAACCATCGCGAAGGGCTGAGCGTGTTCGTCGACCGCCCGCAGGTGCCTCTGGATAACAATCGCGCCGAAAGATTTTTGCGAGGTCCGGCCACAGGGCGACGGCTGTCGTTCGGTTCCGACAGCGAGGACGGCGCCAAGTTCACGGCGATCATGTACTCGGTGGTGGGCACGCTCTCGATGAATGGCATCGACATCCTGAGCTGGCTGGACGCGTGGCTCGCAGCGTGCGCGGAGAACGATCGCAAACCGCCGGGCGACCTGTCGTCGTGGCTGCCATGGTCGATGAGCGAGGAGCGCAGGCGCGAACTCATGGCGCCGGCGTGACCGGCGCGATCGGGTGCCGTTATTACGGCCGCGACTTCACCGCCGGGGAAATGGCGCTGCTGCGCGCGCTGATCGCCGGGCCGCCGCCGTTGAACCGCCATATGCTGTCGAAGGAGTTCTGCCGGCGCATCGGCTGGTTCAAGCCCGACGGCGGGCTCAAGGACATGATGGCCAGGGTCGCCATGCTCGCCATGCACCGCGACGGCGTGATCGCCCTGCCGCTGCCGAAGGGGCGGCAGTACCGGCCGAAGCCGATCGCCTTCGGACCCGACACCGAGCCGCCGCTGTTCCCGCCCCCGACAACCCTCGACGAGGTCCGCCCGCTGGAGATGCGCACCGTCGTGCGCGGCACCCGCGAGGGAAGGCTGTGGAACGAGTTCGTCGCCCGCTACCACTATCTCGGCTACAGGACCCTGGTCGGCGCCCAGATGCGCTACGCCGTCCACGACCGCAACGGCTGGCCCATCGCCATGCTCGGCTTCTCCACCGCCGCCTGGAAGCTCGCCCCGCGCGACAACTTCATCGGATGGACGCCGCAACTGCGCGAGAAGAACCTCCCTCTCGTGGTCGACAACCCGAGGTTCCTGATCCTGCCCTGGATCAAGAGCCCCAACCTGGGTTCGCACATCCTCGCCCTCATCCGCCGGCGCCTGCCCGACGACTGGACCGAGCGCTACAACACCACGCCCGTGCTCATCGAGACTTTCGTCGAGACCCCGCGCTACACCGGCGCCGTTTACAGGGCCTCCGGCTGGACCCGCGTCGGGACCACCCAGGGGCGCGGGCGCTACGACCGGGACAGGCAGTCCGACAAGCCGAAAAAGGATGTCTGGCTCCGGCCCCTGCGACGGGACTGGAAACGAACGCTCAATCGCTAAAATCCGCCGGGGCGGATAGAAACGCCCGCTCTGATTCCACGGCCTGAGCGAACGATTACGCTCTGAGCCCGCCGCTGTTGGCTGGAACAGGAAATCGCCGCCGATCATAGCGATCGCATACCGGCCCAACCGAACCATTACCTTCTGACCTTCTGACGGGGCCGAGTAGGCGGGGAACCGGGCCGGGTACGGCCAAGCGACTCGAGTGTGAGGTGTGGGTGCGCGCCTCGGCAAGCTACTGGGGCCGAGGTCCGCTCGGCGTCCGCTGTGCTCAGGAATGCCGCCGGTCACTCACCCGATTGACGGTCGGGGCGTCGTCCAATTCCGCCACGGTGGCTTCGCATTCACGGGCTATCCACGAACACCGCGTGGGTGACCCTTCCCATAGCTTCTACCGCACACGATCAAAGGTATGCGCCACGGATGGCGATATCCGGCGCGTCGTCCAGGTCGATACGGCCGTGGTTCACCAACTGCGTCCGAATGGTCATCGGCGAGACATTGAAATATCTGGCGGCTTCGTCCTGCTTTTCCTCGGAATAGTCGCCGTCCAACATGTCGTCCACAGCAGCGAACGGACTCAGAAACTCCGCGGCGAAAGCGCGCTGCATCTTCTGCCGATAGCTGCGGGTGCGGGTCACGGGGAACAGCCGTTCGGCGGCGTAGCCCATCCGGCTACCGAGCACTCGGTCGCCGATCAGACGCGCGAGATCGAACCGCCGCCCCGTCTCCCACCTCGACTTGAGGGATATCCGCGTGCGGCCGCCATCTTGATCGAGTGCGAATGAGATGTAGTGCGAGAGCTTGTTGTTGTTTGAAATGACGTCGCTTGTCGTTCCCGAAAAATCTGCGAGGTGCCGGTCGGAAATCGGATGCCCGTCGAGAGATTGCCGATCGCGAAGCTCCCACGCGACGTGTTCCCCCATACGCCACGCTTCAACCTCTCCCGGTCGCGGCACGGCGTCGTCGCCGGTCAATGCAACAACATCGTTCGTGTTGGCGTCGAACCCGCTCCCGCGCGCAATTCCCTCAATGTGCTTCGCCGACATCGTCTGATCAGAAGCACGGCCGCGAAGCGCACCGTCGGCGGCCACTTCTCCCCATGCCTCCTCTCCAAGCGCTGCCGCATCGTCAAGACCGCGGCGTATCACGCTTTCGTCGGCTTCGTCCGGGTCGTGGCCAAGCTGCGCTTCCAACCGCCGAAAGCGCGAGACTTCCGGGTCTTTCCGTTCCGCCTTAAGATCGTGCCACAGGCGATGGAGGTTGGTGCCGCGTAGATTCTGCCCTTTGAGCCTGGTCAGGATCTCTTCAACGAATCCGTCGACAGCCGTTTCCAGCTCTGCCGCCGCAACTGCCTGATATCCCGGCGCGCCGAGATAACGGAACGGGACCATGCTCGGATCGCGGGACGGTTCGGAAGCAAGGAACGCTTGCACGCCATCCGAGGAGATCGTGATGTTGGGCCACGCATAGCCATCGCCGATGGTTGCCATTCGATGGCTGGAGTCCCACCCGTGCGTGGCGTCTTCATCGGACGGGCGCCCGAACTCCCACCGCTGCCGCCACCAGTTCCACACAAGCCATTCCGCGAGAGGGTAGCCGGCGACATGCGGGCCATGGCGAAGCTCGCCGCAACTGAGGTCTTCGCCCGCCGTAAGCAGCCGGTCGTTTGCCGTCATTGCCAACAAGCCGAACGTCACCCGTTCTTCCGCCGAGCCGGAAGCGAGGTTCTCAGAAGAGAGCGAAACCGTCAGCGCATCAGGCATCTTACCTGCCATTCCTTGATAACCAGCCGCTGCATGGTGTCATCGTCTTTACCCAGCTCATAGCCGTGGTAGCTTCGGCTGCCGTGCTCGAGTTTGGACTCATACGCACGACCCTCGGAGTCGACCGCCCAGACATATTTCGGAAGCTCGCCCATGCGAATGCTGCTGATCATGCCTCGCTTTACGCCTTCACGGAAGAGAGCCCGCGCCTCATCGAGCTTCACGCTCCGATCACCGCCGTCGCACAGCGACTTATTCGGGCGTGGATTCGCCGGCGGGTGGAAGCCGTAGTCAGCCGGCGCTCGCTTGTGGTACGCGCTGCCAGTGTAGCATGCTTCGTCGAGGATGCGGCCCAGGACGTTCGGATCGATCTCGTGGCTTGAAGCAATCCTGCGCTTCGGGTTGTTGCCTTGGCGTTTGGGCATCGAGAAGTATGACACTCGACGGGCCTCGACACACTACTTGCCCGTCATTCTTCAGCGTTGTCTACACGATTTGAACACCGTCATCAAAGGACTGACCACAACCGCGTTGAAGCCGACCATGGTATTGCCGACAACCCACATCGAGGCGGTCGAGAGCACCGAAAGATGTGCTCTGTCTCAAACCAGCCAGCGCGAAACTTCTGATCGTGCGGATCCCATCCCGCGACCTTTCGCGCACGCCCACCGCAGATCGTTTACATGATTCCATCTCCGTCTCACCCTACCGATCGGGTGGGCCTACAGTGGAGTGGGCCCCTGAGGTCGGGCAGTTTCAAGCAGCCGCTTTGACCGGCTTGCGGGGCTGTTCCTCCTCAAAGCGGTTGGTGCTCAGGTACCCTGCTGCGCCACGCCGACTTGATGTGACCCATTCAGATCTCGGAACTTCCTGCCGCCGGATCTCTGTTAAAACGGGAACCCGGTTTCATGTCCATGGTGGCGCCACGCGACACCGCCTCAACTTTCCCAGCCCCCGAGCCACAGCTTTTCCAGGTCGACGCGGATCCGTTCGGTCACCTTGCGGCCTTCGTCGGTCAGCCGAGCTTCGAACTCCTTCCCGTCCATGAGCAGGACGGGACCGATCTCCTCCATTCGCGCGTGCGTGACCTGTTCGCCGGCGAGATAGTCCGGCCGCTCGAAGCCCATCACTTCGACCACATAGGTTCGCTCCTCGCCCTTCAGCCGCCCCCTGATGAGGAAGTCGGGCAAACACGGCCCCCGCCCGTTGTCCACCTCGAACACCGGCTTTTCCATCTCGAACTCGGCATCCGGGAGCACGTGGCTCAATATCCTCAATGTCGTCGTGAGCGTTCCGAAGGCTTGCCGCTCGAAGCTCGAATCCACCGGCACCGGCCGGCGAAACGATACGATCGGCTGCGCCCAGGCCCGCGCGCACCCGTAGCCCCGACGCCTGGTGGTCAGCGCGACAACGCCGAAGAACAGGTGCGGGCCCGATACGCCGCGCCCGCCAATCCTCGGTCGCTTGATCCTCAACACGACGTCAAGGGCGGGATATCCCTTCCTGGCCGGGATGCTCCGATCGCCTGTCCCGTATACGGGGAAGCACACGAACCCTTGCGGCACGTGGCCCGACGGAAAATCCCGGGCCGCCTCCCGAACCCGCGCATGCACCCGCCGCCGGTCCCAGTCGATGCGTGACGTGAACAGCAGCTTGTCCAACCTGCGTTCCGGTGCGACCTCGAACGTCTTCGCCGCGTCACGAATCGCTCCCATCCACTCACTCACGTCCGGGTCGGGTTCATTCGCCCGCATCCGTGTCAGACCGGCCCTCTCCATCAATTGATGCAAGAGCCGAGAAAGTGCCGGAACCCGCCGCTGCCCCGGTTCCCTGTGACCACCTTCTCCCGGCCCATGGAAAGGTTCGCTCTCTGCCAACCTCACTGAGACACCGGCCCCCCTTGGAATTACTGTAGGGCGGTGGAGGTGAATACCAATGACCGCAGAGAGAGAATCGATGACATTGCAAGAGATGGACGCTCCGGCCCTGGGGGTCGAGGAGCGTCGCGACGAGGCCCCCGGAGCCGGAGCCAGCCACGCACGGCCAACGCCGGACCCGGAGGTCGTGGCCAAGCCGAAGAGGCGCAAGTTCACCGCGCAGTATCGACTGCGGATTCTGGAGGAGGCAGAGAGCTGCACGCAGCCCGGCGAGGTGGGCCGGCTGCTTCGCCGCGAGGGGCTGTACAGCTCCCATTTGACGGAATGGCGCAGGGCGCGGCGTGAAGGGTCGCTTCAAGGCCTGACCCCGAGCAAACGCGGTCGGAAGCCCGCCGAGCGCAACCCCCTCAGCGCGAAGGTGCACGAGCTCGAGGCGAAAGTGGCTCGGCTGGAGAAGGAGCTGCACACCGCCCATACGATCCTGGACGTCCAGGGAAAAGTTGCCGGGCTGCTGGGATTCAGCCTCGAACACGGGAAGGACTGCTGATGGCCGTCCAGCCGCTCGCATCGCAGGTCGGCGTGGCGCCGGCGTGCCGAGCGCTGGGGGTGCCACGGGCTTCCTTCTACCGTCGTCAGAGGCCCGCTCCCGGGCATCAGCAGCCCCGTCCTACGCCCGCCCGGGCCCTGTGTGCGTCCGAACGCGCGCACGTCCTCGACGTGCTCGCCAGCCCGCGCTTCGTCGACCGGTCACCGGCCGAGGTCGTCGCGACGCTGCTCGATGAAGGCCAGTATCTGTGCGCCGAGCGCACGATATACCGGATCCTGGCCGCGAACCAGCCGGTGCGAGAGCGGCGCAATCAGCGCAGTCATCCCTGCTACACCAAGCCCGAGCTGGTGGCCACGGGCCCCAACCAGACCTGGTCCTGGGATATCACCCGGCTCCGGGGGCCCAAACGCTGGACGTCCTTCTACCTCTATGTCTTGCTCGACATCTTCAGCCGCTGCGTCGTGGGCTGGATGGTTGCCGATCGGGAGAACGCCGCGCTCGCCGCGACGCTGATCGAGGAAACCTGTCTCAAGCAAGGCATCGAGCCCCAGGTGCTCACCCTGCATTCGGACCGCGGCGCGCCGATGACCAGCAAGTGTACCGCCCAACTCCTCGCCGACCTCGGGGTCACCCGCTCTCTGAGCCGCCCCCAGGTCAGCGATGACAACCCGTTCTCCGAAGCGCAGTTCAAGACCCTGAAGTATCACCCCGGCTTCCCTGGGCGCTTCGAAGACATTACCGCCGCCATCGCCTTCTGCCGGTCGTTCTTCCCCTGGTACAACACCGAGCACCGCCATGCCGGGATCGCGATGCTCACCCCCGATGATGTCCATCATCACCGGGCACCGGATGTGCTGGCTCAGCGCGGACGTACCCTGCAAGCCGCCTGGGCCCTTCACCCCGAACGCTTCGTCCACGGCACCCCGAAACCCGCCCCGCTTCCCGAAGCCGTCTGGATCAACCCACCCGCCACTTCCACAACAGGAGAAACGAGTCAGTAAATAGAAACCGTCGGTGTCTCAAAGTCGTTGACAGGTTCCGGTTCGCTCAGCCCCTTGCCGTCCTCGCGTGAGCGCAGCACCGCGAAATACCCCTCGGGCGGCATCCTTGCCGCCCTGCTCCAGGCCCTCTCCGCGAGCTGGTCCCGGCTCTCCCGGTAGAAGACGCAGTCGAGGTCATGTTATACCAACGGCACTAATTATTGACCTGAAATCGCCCAATCTCTCATTCCGATGGACATGATCGTCTCGGGCTGGTCGATTAGTTTGTTCCAGGCTTGGCAACCGGCCTCGATGATGGCGTCGTAATCTTCGAAGACGCGGTTAGAGAGCCAATTCTGGCGGAGGTATTGCCAGATGTTCTCGACCGGGTTCAGCTCGGGCGAGCGCGATGGCAGCAGGATGATGGTGAGGTTCTTGGGGACCTTGAGCTGGTCGGTGCTGTGCCACCCGGCGCGGTCCATCAGGACGACGCCATGGGCCTTGGCGGCGACGTTGCAGCTGATCTCGTCGAGATGCATCTGCATGGCGGCTGTGTTGGCGAAGGGGAGCATGAGAGCGGCACCCTTGGCTCCCATGGGACAGATTGCGCCAAAGAGGTAGGCGTTCGTGTAGCGCTGATCGGCGGGCAGGCGTGGCCTTGTTCCCTTCTTCGCCCAAATGCGCACACGCCCGTTCTTCTGTCCCAGCCTGGCCTCGTCTTGGAACCAGATCTCGACCCGCTTGGTCTTGGGCAGACCGGCTAGGTGGGCAGCGAGCGTGCGGGGGAAGTTTTTTTGAACGCCTCGATCACCCGCTGGTCCTGCTTGGGGTGCTGCGGCCGGGCGCTGATGTGGGAGAAGGACAGCGCGACGAGAAGGTCGGAGATCGCCCGCTCGCTATAGATCACGCCAAAGCGTTCTTCGATCACCCGTTTCAGGTCAACCCGCCGCCAGCGAACCACACCGTCAATCTTTGGATCGGGGCCCGTTTCGACGATCACCGACAGTTCGCCCATCTGCTCGTCGGTCAAGAGCCGGGGGCGGCCCGCACCGGGACGGTTCTTCAAGCCGTCTGCCCCTTCATCGTTGAAGCGGTGCGCCCAGTCTCTCAGCGTCTGGCGATCCATGCCGCCGACCTTAGCGGCTTCCGCTCGGCTCATGCCGTCGTAAACCGCCGCCAAGGCCAAAAGCCGGCGAACTTGGCGGGGATCGCGACTGTGCTTGGCCAAACACCGGAGCTTAATGCTGTCGTAGTCGTCCCGAAGAGCAATGCATACTGACATGGCGAATCTCCTTCGCCAGCCTTGAATCACATCCAGCCCAAAAAGGGAATCCCTTGCGAGTCAGAATTTTGCGCCGTTGGTATTACAGACGGCCGGCGCCCCGCAGAACACGCCACGTGTATCCGGTACCCTTCGGCAAACGGCAGGGCGCCGCAAGAGGATGGCGCTCATTCTCGCAACGGCAATCGCACCGGAGCCAGAGCCCGTTCTCCCTTGCCTCAATGAGCACAACCAGTGCCTGGGCGGCCGTCGAATGATCCAGAAGCGGTTCCCTGAGCGCGCTGACCTCCTCTTCGGTGAGCACCCGCTCAACGCGCAGGTTGGACTTTGTCACCAGGCAAAGCATGACGCTGAGGGCGTCTTCCCCGTCGCTGTCATGAGGCTAACGACGACCAGGCCCATGGTGGTCGGCCTATATTCCAAGCCCGTCACGGCGAAGTGCACCCACCCGCTATTGTGTCCGCACTGTGCCGCCCTTCTTGCCAGCACACCCTTCAGAACGGATCACTGCCTTCTTCGGACACCATAGTCCTGGCAGCCTCGGCAACCTTTCTTCCCGGCAACACACCCTTGTCCAGAAACGTCCGCAGACTGCGCTCCGTGATGTGGATGCCCCCAGCGTTCAACACCTCATGCATTTGAGCCACAGTCACCCCCTTGGCCTGTTGCTCGACCAGCCGCTTCCGTAGACGGTCCAGCACATCCGCGAGCCTCAGCTTCGGCGGCACAAGTTTTCGCCAACTCGCCGTCTATGGCATCGAAGTCGATATCCGCTTCATTGAAGCGTTTCGCCGGCATCGTCCATCTCCCCGCTGTTTCCATACTCCGCGTAAGTCCGGATGCAGTTGTCGGCTATCCGTCCATCGTTCCAAAGCGTAAGAACCTTGGCAACACGAAACTCCAGCCGTGACGGTCTGTACGCTAGCCTAACCTCCCCCGAATGCAACAGGGCGCAAGTCCTGTAGTTGCCTAGCCTGCCCACCGTCAATGAGGAGGAGACAAAGATTCCTTGTAACGTTAAGCGATATGCGTATGGTCGATCGCGAACGGGAGAAAAATAGTGTTTCTTACTTATCACACCTCTGCATAAATATGCTTCCACTCCAGAACGCACGTAGCCAAGGATCCCTCGGCGAGGAACATCCCGCTTCGCCAATCCGGATAACGATCTGACGCTAATGAAGATATTCTCTTTAACAGCCATCGACGCCATCCGGGCCCTTGGCCGGAATTCGGCGCCTGCCGGTGCCGTCGCCTTCAACCGGGCTGTTCAGCGGGCATCATCGTGGTAGCGACGCTCGCCCAGGCGGCATCGGCAGCGTATTACCTGGAGAGCCAACGCTCGTTCCGACACCCCAACGAATACTACACGGCGGGCGAGGAACCGGACGGTGTCTGGTTCAATCCGAAGGGCCTGTTCAGTCTTGCCGACGGCGGCAAGGTCGACAGCAGCGACTTCCACCGGCTGTATCACGGCTTCGCGCCAGACGACGGGGGTAAACTCACGCGGAATGCCGGCAGCGAGCGGCGCTCGGCGGGTCTCGACATGACCTTCAGCGCCGACAAGAGCATCTCGGCCCTGTGGGCCGTCGCCGACCCAGACCTGCGTTCGGAAATCGAGCGGGCGCATAACGATGCGGCTCGGTTAGGACTTGAGGAGACGGTGCTGCGTCATTGCGCCCATACCCGCATCCGTAACCGGGACGGTGAGATCGAGGTGCTATCCGCCGACGTCGCAGCAGCGATGTTCCAGCATGGCACCAGCCGGGACAATGACCCCCAGCTTCACACTCACTGCGTGATCTTCAATGCCGCCCGGACACACCGGGACGGCAAGTACCGGGCGCTGCATCAACACCCGGTCTACACCTGGATGAAGGCGGCGGGGGCAGTCTACCGCAATGCCCTGGCCTGGAGCCTGCAAGAGCGCCTCGGCATCCGCATGGAACAGTACGGCAAGGATGGAGAGTTCACGCGTATCGCAGGCGTGCCCGAGGACCTGATCGGACACTGGTCGAAGCGCCGGGCGGCGATTATCGAAGCGGCCCGGGAGATGGGCTTTACGGTCGAGGGCAATGCGCCGCGGGCGGCGGCGGCGAACAAGATCACACGGGCCGGCAAGTCACCGGACAACCACCCGGAAATTCGCCATCGCCGCTGGCGCTCCGAGGCGGACGGCTTCATCGAACGTGAGGTGCTGGTCGCCTCGCTTCTTGAGAAAGCCGAAGAGATTACCCAAGAGCAGATCCGGGCGCTAACGGAAGTGCTGGAGGATCTGCCCTACCGCCTTACACGCGAGGAAGCAGTATTCCGCCTGCCGGACATCGTCGAGCGGGTGGGCAATGTCACCGCCGGTCTCTTGAACCATGATGCGGTGGCGACAAGCATCGAACGTGTGTTGCTGAGCCCCGAGGTGGTGCGTTTGACCCGCCCGCCACGTTCGGCCGAGGGCCGGGCCGACATGGCGCACACGAGGCTGTATTCGACCCGTCACAACCTGCAGATGGAGCAGGAAGTCAGGGATATGGCGGCAGGCATGGCCGCCGACAGGGGACATTCCCTGTCCGCCCAGGCGATCGAGGCAAAGGTGGCGGGGCTGCTCAAGGCGGGCTATCCGCTGAGCGAGGAACAGATCGCGGCCATCCGGTCTGTCACCTCATCCGGAGGCCGGGTCGCCATCATCGAAGGGGCGGCGGGATCGGGCAAGACCACGACATTGCGGCCTATCGCCGATCTCTACCGTGAACACGGGCAGAGCATTATAGCCACCGCCGTGGCCTGGCGCACGGCGGTGGCGCTTGGCAACGACGTCGATGCGCGGCCGTTCTGCGTCGACAAGCTGCTGCGCCTTGCCGCGAGGGGCGGTATCGAGATTAACAAGGACACCACCATTATCGTCGACGAGGCGGGGATGCTGTCGACCCGCCAGGCGCATCACATTCTCAGGCTCTCCGAACGCCATGGAGCGAAGATCGTGTTCGCGGGCGACACCCAACAACAGCAACCCGTTGAGGCAGGACCGGGGCTGAGACTGATCCGTGATGCGGTTGGCAGTGTCCGGGTGGACCGCATGCGGCGCCAGAAGGTGGACCTGGAGGATATCCTGACCCATGTCCAGGGTGAGACACCCGAGACGGCGCGGCTCCTGGCAAATTCGATGGAAGAAGAGAGGCGCACCCGCATTCTTACGTACTACGAGAACATGAAGGGGAAACTCGTATTTACGCCCTGGCAGGTCGCTGCGTCCGAAGCGTTGCGCGCCGGAGATGCGGCATCGGCCATTGCAGCCCACCACCTGCGTGGGCGGTTCCATATCGGGTATGACGAAGAAAAGACGCTGACGGGCCTGGTCGATGACTGGGACCGCTACCGGCGGGCGAACCCCAACAAATCCAGCGTGGTGCTGGCGCGCACAAGAGCCGAAGTGCGGGCGCTGTCGCATCTGATGCGCGAACGCCGTTTCGCCGCTCTGGCGGATGGAGAACGGGCCGATACGGACCGGGCCCATGCGGGCCGGGTGACGGTGATCGTCAGCAGGGGCATGGAGGACGATCGGGCGACCTCGGCGCTGGAGATCGCACGCGGCGACCGGTTGCGCATCGGCGCCACGCACTGGGAGAAGCAGTTGTTCAACGGCACCGTGGTCACGGTGGAGGACTTCAAGGTTGAAAGGGGTGAGGCCGGTACGGAGCCGAGTGTCCTGATATCGGCGCGCACCGAGGACGGCCGTGAGGTCAGCTTTCGTCACGATGAGATACGCGACTGGTACGGCAATATCCGTCTCGATCACGGCTATGCGCTCACCATCACATCGGCCCAGGGACTGACCGTGGACTGGACGTTCCTGCTGGCCGACGCAAGACCCTCGCGCGAGACGATCTATCCCGCGGCGACACGCCATCGTGAGGGGCTCGACATCTACGTCAACCGGGCGCCGCTCGCCCTCGACATCGCCGACAGGCGGGCCGACGACGACCGGGAGACGGCTGTGACGGACACCGAGATCCGGGCGTATCTGGCGGAGCGCTGGTCGCGCTCGCAGCCCAAAGAGGCGGCACTCGACTACATGGCCGATGGTGTATGGGAAGGCCGCCGGGAGAGTGTAGGGGAGGACAGAAGCCGATCCCCAGGCGAAGCCCAAGGCGCGGCGGGGAATATCCGTGCGGCGGCAAACGACAACGCCCTGGCCCGCATCGCGCGGGATGTCCGGCGCACCGCCTTCGGCTGGCGCCATGCCCAGACGGTGTCTTCGTTTGTCGACAGCCGTAGGGAGGTTCTGGCGGCGTACGACGATCTCCGCGAACGGACCCGCATTGAAGGCGATGCCGTGGCGCTCGGCGGAGCCTACCGCGAGACGCTCACCCGCCATGCGGTGTTGTTGAAGCAGGCCGAGACCTTCCGCGCCCGGCCGGACGAATTCGCGTCCCTGTTGGCCCAGCGCGGCGGCATCGGGCGCCAGGACCTCGACGCCTTCGAGGACCTGCATGCCCGGGCGCGCCGGCACCGGCGAGCGGCCACGATGCGGCACGTGCACCGGATAAAGAGGGAGGCGGAACAGGGGGCACAACAACCGAAGCCCGAATTGCAGCAAGGGGAGCTGGCGCTGGAGGGCGGCCGCGCCGAAGCGCCCAAGCGCGCCGATACGGTGACGCGGGACACGACCGGGATGCAGCCTCCCGATCGTGACGCGGCGCCGGCCCAATACTTCGAATCCGTCCCGCCGGTTGAAGCCGAAGATTACCCCTGGGCACACGCCGCGGCCGCGCAGGAGGATGTACCACCGCCGGATCGGGATCCCCCCAGGCCCGACTGGCTGGCTCCTTACGAAGCCTTGCAGAGGGGCTGGAGCAAACTGACCGAAAGGGTCCAACAAACCGGGGAGCCGTTATTCTACGCCAAGGGATACGTGGCCATGATCCCGCGCATCCAGGCGCTGGCGGATAACCCGGATATCCCGGCCGAGACACGGGCGCCGATGATCGAGGCGCTCGAATATCACCGACTGGATCTCTCGGCGCGCAAGTATGTCGAGGACTATCTTGACGCCGCCGAACGGCATATGGACACGCATGCTTCCCTCCAGCGCGTCGCCGGCAGCCTCGGCGTTCCGATCGTTCAGATATCGGATCACCTGGGCTGGAGACAGGAAGCGGACCGCCTGATGGCAGCGGCCGAGACCATCCTCGAGGACAGCGAGAGGTACGGCGTCCATCTCGACAATATGGAGACCGGCAGGGCGCGCGTGGAAGGGGAACTGTCACGGCTGCGCCAAGTCATCCGGGAGGATGGCGAATATGCCTCCGAAGTCAAGAAACCACAGCTGGCCGGCGAGTCTGCGAAGACACGGGCGACAGTCGAACAACCGGAGCCCGCAACTCCGGACTGGTATGCGTCTTACGAAGCCCTACGCCAGGACTGGAACGCCCTCATCGAAGACGGCCGGCAAACAGGTATCCCATCATTCTACGCCAAGGGCTACATGGGCATCATCCCGCGCATCCGGGAATTGATGGAGAACCCGGATATCACCGCTAGGTTGCGGGCGCCCTTGATCCAGGTGCTTGAGAATCACCAGCACTATCTCTCGACCCGCAAACATATCCTGGACTATCCAGGCGAAGTGGAACGGCAGATGGATGCGCGCGCCTCTCTCCAAGACGTTGCGGCGGATCGGGAAATCGAGATGACCGGGGTTACGGCCTACCCGGACTGGCGGCAGGAGGCCGAGCGCCTGGCGGCGGCGGGCGAGGCCATCCTCTTCGGCAAAGGAACATGTGGCGCCCATCTTGACAGAATCGTGGACAGCAGGGAACACGTGGAAGGGGCGCTCTCGGCGCTTCGCGAAGCGATCCGGGGTGATGACAAGGAGCTGGCCGAACGGCAGGCGCGCGAGCTGCGACGCCTGCAAAACCGCCACTGGGTCGGTCCCCGGTTCGCATTGGATGAGGCGGCCGCGGTGGACCTGGCTCGGGCCATGTCCAGCGCCGCGCCTGTGCAAGCGGCGCTCTCCCGTCTCGGCCACGCCATCGGCCACCTCGTCGGCGGGCGGGACTACCACGATCGGCTGCGGACCGCGACCTTCGCGCGGGAGGTCCTGGAGCGCTCGGGGGAACTGAAGCGGGACTGGAACCGCCAGGTGGAGCGCGCCGCGGAGGAGGGCATCCATGTCATCTACACGGATGGCTACGACCGTCTGCACAAGGAGCTCGACACCGTCTCCAAGAACATGCTCCTGGATCGCGGCGTTGAATCGGAGATAAGCGCGGTGCTCGCTCAGATCGGCAAGGTCGTGTCAAACCGCAACTATTTCGACAATTGCCGCGAACACATGGCGGGCCAGATGGACCGCCGCGAGGCGCTGGTGGTCAAGACGGCCGAGCGGGGCGTGGCGGTTCCCGACCTTGGACCCTATGACACATGGCGAGACGTGACTGACTTTGCGGTGGGCCGTTGCGAGGAACTCATGGACGACCGGGGGAATTACGGCATACACCTAGATTGCATCGCGCTCCGGGAAGAGAGCCTCGGGTCGGCGCTCGCGCGCGTGCGCGAAGTGCTTGAAGGCGACGACCGGCACCTCGCGGCGACCCTGGCAGGGCAACGCGAGGGCGAAGATGTCCGGGCGCGCGAGGAGCGCATCGCCCGTCTGCTCGACGATCCGGAGAAGCTCCAGGAGTTGCGGCAACAGCGCGCCGAGCGCAAGGCCGAAAGGCAGCAGCAGAGCAAGGGCCGGCACATGAGCATGCGAATATGAATCGCCGGCCAATCACGGACTTGCGGGCTCTGCTTACGTGCAGATGGCGCCACCTCCGTGTGTGCTTGAGATTACCAAGCAATGGCAACGACCTTCCGCTCCACGGTTGCGGTGCGCCTGGGCGCCTTGGCAGTGCTTCTACCGTATGCGATGGGCGGAGGATTTTAAGGGTCTGGGAGTGTCCGAAAGACCGGCTCGCGCTGCCCTATGGCGTCAGAACAGTCTTACGAAGCGGAGCTCGCCACCGGTGCGCTTGTAGTCGTAGAGCTGGGCGTTGGTCTTCCGCACCTCGTGCACCAGCGATATCTGCGGGCTGAAGCCTTTCCAGGTGAGCGCCCGGTTGTGAAGCGAGGCACGCAGAGAACGGGTCCGGTCCTCCCGCGGCTCGCCGGAAGTGTGCGGGAACCAGTTGCCCTCGTAGTCCGTCCGGCGCAGCTCGCCGCTGCCGCCCACCGTGAAGCCTCGCGGCAGGGCCACCGAGACGCCCGCCCGCAGCCAGCGACGGTCATGGCGCCAAGTCTCTGCCTCCGGCCGCTCGCGTCCCCAGCCCAGCGCGGCGTCCGCCCGCACCGTCGGGGTCACAACCCAGGCGCCGCTGAGCGAGACGTCGGCGACCGGCCCGTCAAGGTAGGTCCGCGTCCGGTAGTTGCGGTCGTGCCACGATGTCCGCGCGATCGCCGTCACCCGCCGGGTGAACCTGTGCCCGGCCTCGAGACGGACCCCGAGGAGATCGTGGTCCTGCACTCCGGCGGTCCAGCGCCGCTGCACGCTCGCCAGAACGCTCGCCTCCGTGTTCCGGCCCAGGAGCCAGCGCGGCCCCGCGTGCCCCGACACGAAGGTCTGGTCGAACCGGCTACCCCCGTACTCGCGCCGTGAGACGTTGGCCCCGGCACGCAGGCGGAGACGCTCGTCCAGCGGATACTGGTACTCCCCGCCCGTCCAGAGCGAAAGGCCGATGCCCGACGTCGTCAGCTCCTCCGCGTCGCGGCGGAACGGAAGCCGCTGGCCGCCGATATCGATGTAGATAATGCTCTCGTCCGAGGTCGCGCCGATGTTGGTGTCCGGCGCCAGGGCGAAGCCGGTGTGCAGGCTCCAGCGCCGCCGCGCCCGGATCTGCGAGAGGAAACGCCGCACGTTGTAGGCCACCGGCTGGGGCGGGTTGCCCGCCAGGACGTGTTCGAAGTGCCTGCGGGACAGGTTGTCCTCGCCCTTAACAGCCCGTTGATTAAGTGGCTTTTTCCGGCTCTCACTCCCAGATGAGGAATGCGGCGGCGAAAGCCGTCTGGCCGCTTTGCGAGCCCCCCCCGTGCCACCAGCATGGCCCCGGTGGGCGTGAGCAGAACGAAAATACCGCCATATCCGCCCGCCACGGCCTCCCGCGGGGTGCCGGCGCCGATGAGCTGGCGCATCTGAGAACGGCGGTGACAAATTAGTCCACGGAAGCGGCGGGATTTCCCAGCCGCGGGCGGAGTAAAACTCTGCCACCTGTAGCCTTCGATCTTTTTTGAGATGGAAGGCGGGAGGATGTACACCGTGGACCTATATCTGCGCGTTCGGCTGGCCTGCCATGTTGATGGTCTGAGCCAGCGAGAGGCGGCAAGTCGGTTTGGCATTGCGCGCGAGACGGTGAGGAAGATGCTGCGGCATTCGGAACCGCCGGGATATCGGCGACGCCAGCCACCGAAACGCCCGAAACTGGCCCCCTTCACGGATATCATCGACCGTATTCTGGAGGAGGACCGAACGGTTCACCGTAAGCAGCACCACACGGCGAAGCGTATATTCGAGCGCCTTCGCGACGAACATGGCTTTACGGGCAAAGAGACCATCGTGAAGGATTACGTTCGGGAACGGCGCCTTCGTCGGCGTGAGATGTTTGTGCCGTTGTCACATCCTCCGGGCCATGCTCAAGCGGACTTTGGCGAGGCGGATGCGATCATCGCCGGCGTCAAGTATCGGGCGCATTTTTTCGTCATGACACTTCCCCACAGCGATGCCTGCTTCGTTGCGGCCTACCCGGCGGCGACGACGGAGGCCTGGCTGGACGGGCACAACAGAGCCTTTGTTTTTTTCGGCGGCGTTCCCCAATCGATTCTTTACGACAACGACAAGTGTCTGGTGTCGCGCATCTTGTCAGATGGCACGCGGCAACGAACGCGGCCGTTCAGCGGGCTGCAGTCCCATTACCTCTTCGAGGACCGCTACGGCCGTCCCGGCAAGGGTAACGACAAAGGCAATGTGGAGGGGGTGGTCGGCTATGCCCGGCGGAACTTCATGACGCCGCTTCCCCGGTTCGCGAGCTGGGACGCCTTCAATGGCCACCTGGAAGAGCAATGCCGCAACCGGCAAGGCAACGTCCTGCGCGGCCACCGCGAGAGCATCGGCGAACGGTTTGTGCGTGACCGCGAAGCGTTGAAGAGGCCACTGCCGGCACCGTTCGACGCGTGCGACAAGCAGGGCACGCGGGTCAACTCGCTGTCCCTGGTGCGCTACCGGACGAATGACTATTCCGTGCCCGTCGCCTACGGCCATCAGGAAGTCTGGATCCGTGGCTATGTCCACGAGGTGGTTATCGGTTGCGGCGCCGGGATCATTGCCCGACACCCCCGTTCCTACGACCGGGAAGATATGGTCTTCGATCCGATCCACTACCTGCCTTTGCTGGAGCACAAGATCGGCGCCCTGGATCAGGCCGCGCCGCTAGCCGGATGGGAACTGCCTGATGCCTTCCCAACCCTGCGCCGTCTCCTGGAGGCGCGCATGGGCAAGGCCGGCAAGCGGGAATACGTCCAGGTCCTTCGGCTTCTGGAGACCTTCGATCTCGAGGTGCTTCACGGCGCGGTGAAGGACGCCCTGCGCCTGGGTGCGATCGGCTACGACGCCGTCAAACACCTTGTGCTGTGCCGTATCGAGCGACGCCCGCCCAAACTCGACCTGGATATCTATCCCTACCTGCCTCGGGCCAACGTGGCGACCACGGCCGCCGCCAGTTATATGAGCTTGTTGGGTGGAGGCGCGTCATGACCGATACGCCGCAAGTGTTGCTGGCCCATCACCTCAAGACCCTGAAACTGCCGACGTTCCTGCGCGAATACGACAAGCTGGCCCGCCAATGCGCCACCGAGGGCGCCGACCATGTGCGGTATCTTGTCCGTCTGACCGAGTTGGAACTGATCGACCGTGAGCGCCGCATGGTCGAGCGGCGGATCAGACAGGCCAGGTTCCCCGCCGTCAAAAGCCTCGACAGCTTCGACTTCAAGGCCATCGCATCGCTCAACAAGATGCTGGTTCTGGAGTTGGCGCGATGCGAATACGTCGAGCGTCGTGAGAATATCATCGCGCTCGGCAACAGCGGAACCGGCAAGACCCATATCGCCCTCGGTCTCGGTCTGGCGGCCTGCCAAAAGGGGCTCTCCGTCGGCTTCCTCACGGCCGCTGCCCTGGTTCATGAACTGATGGAGGCCAGGGATGAAAAACGCCTGTTGCGCCTGCAGAAGCAACTGGCAAAGTATCACCTTCTGATCATCGACGAACTCGGCTTCGTGCCGCTCTCGAAGACCGGCGCCGAGCTGCTGTTCGAAGTCTTCAGCCAGCGCTACGAGCGGGGCTCGATCCTGGTGACCTCCAACTTGCCGTTCGATGAGTGGACGGAGATATTCGGCTCGGAACGCCTGACCGGGGCTTTGCTGGACCGCCTCACCCACCATGTCCATATCCTGGAAATGAACGGCGAGAGCTATCGTCTCAACCAAAGCCAAAAACGGCGGAAATTCCCCAAAATACCTGCTTAACCGCCGGTGCAATGGTTGACCCGGTGGGTCCACAGGAACCTCCCACGCTGCTTCGCTCCGCGTAACGCAAGCGCTACACGAAGCAGCGCGGGTCCCTCCTATGGACTACCGGGACAACCCCCCAACACCGCGTACCGCATAACGTTAAGTGGACTAGTTTTACTCCGCCCGGGTGGACTAATTTTGCTCCGCCGTTGACAGTCTCTTTCGGTGCTCAATAGCCCTGCCCGCACGCGCCCCTGTCAACGCTTAACCCCCAACCTCGCGGATGGCGGCCCATGACTCGGGGTGGAAGTGATGGCTTGTCTTCTCCTTCCCACCGGACTTTCACCGGCTGCACTGGCACCAGTTAGCCTGGCGCTCTCCATATCGACCCTTCGCGCAGCGCCGAGGCGGCACACAAGCTATTCGGCGAAGCGGTCCTCGGCACCATCATCGTCTGCGACCGCTACAGCGCCTACAAAAGGCTCGCGCGCCTTCTCGGGGGACTGGTGACGCTTGCGTTCTGCTGGAGTCATCAACGGCGCGATTTTATCGAGTGCGCGGCCGGCCAGGTCAGTCTGACGGAATGGTGCCGGGGATGGATCGAGCGGATCGCGTCGATCTACCGCCTGAACGAGGCGCGGCTGGAGCATTACGACCCCGGGCTTGAGCGTCAGACATCGGCGTTCGACACGGCGCAGGACGCGCTGAAGGTGGCGCTCGACGGCCTGTTCGAGCAGGCCGAACGAGAGCTCGCCGGCCTGCCCGACGAGGCGCGCGAGGGCAAGGCCCTGCGCTCGCTCATCAACCATCGCGAGGGGTTGAGCGTCTTCATCGACCGCCCGCTGACACCGATGGACAACAACGCCGCCGAAAGGATGATCAGAGGGCCGGCGATCGGAAGACGTCTGTCGTTCGGCTCCGACAGCAAGGACGGCGCGAAGTTCACGGCGGTCATGTACTCGGTGGTGGGCACGCTCTCGATGAACGGCATCGACGTCCGGCGCTGGCTCGAGGCGTGGCTGGAAGAATGCGCGAAGAATGGCCGCCGGCCGCCGGCCGATCTGTCGCCCTGGCTGCCATGGTCGATGAACGAGGAACGCAGGCTCGCCCTGACGGCGCCGGGATGAGCGGCGCCGTCGAGTGCCGCTATTACGGCCGCGACTTCACGGCGCAAGAAATGGCGCTGCTTCGCGCTCTGATCGCCGGCCCTCCGGCGCTGAACCGCCATCGCCTGTCGAAGGAGTTCTGCCGGCGCATCGGCTGGTTCAAGCCCGACGGCGAACTCAAGGACATGATGGCCAGGGTCACCATGCTCGACATGCACCGCGACGGCCTCATCGTCCTGCCGCCGCCGCAGGGGCGGCAGAACCGGCCCAAGCCGATCGTCTTCGGACCGGATACCGAACCGCCGCTGTTCGCGGCGCCGACAACTCTTGATGAGGTCCGCCCGCTCGACCTGCGCCCCGTCGTGCGCGGCACCCGCGAGGGCAAGCTGTGGAACGAGTTCATCGCCCGCTACCACTATCTCGGCTACAGGACCCTGGTCGGCGCCCAGATGCGATATGCCGTCCATGACCGAAACGGCTGGCCCGTCGCCATGCTCGGCTTCTCCACCGCGGCATGGAAGCTCGCACCGCGCGACAGCTTCATCGGGTGGACGCCGCAACTACGCGAGAAGAACCTCCCCCTCGTGGTCGACAACCCGAGGTTCCTCATCCTGCCCTGGATCACCATCCCCAACCTGGGATCGCACATCCTCGCCATCATCCGCCAGCGTCTGCCCCTGGACTGGACCGAGCGCTACAACACCGCGCCCGTGCTGGTCGAGACCTTCGTCGAGACCCCGCGCTACACCGGAGCCGTCTACAGGGCTTCAGGCTGGATCCATGTCGGGACCACCCAGGGACGTGGGCGCTATGACCGGCAAAAACAGTTCGATAAACCGAAAAAGGACGTCTGGCTCCGGCCCCTGCGAAAAGATTGGAAACGAACTCTCAATCGGTAGAATCAACCGGAGCGCGCGGGTATATCCACGACCGTCCGCGGCTTGGCCGAACACTTACACAGGGGTAATTGTTCGGCCGGGTCGGTAATTGAAAGGTAACGGTTCGGTCGGGCCGATAGGTCGGCGCGAGGATCCGTGGCGTTGGCCTGCTTTGCCCGGTCACAGCGTCAAAGCCAAGTCCGTGCAGTGCATTCGCCGGGCCCCTTACCGGCTCAACCGAGCCCTTACATTGAAAGTCGGCGGTACGGTGATGGTGGTGAAGAAAGCCTCGGGCCAAGCTGACTGCTGTCACGCAGAACACAACAACCCGGTCGGCTCCTGTACCGACACCACCCGATGATCGAACGGATGCAGCGGGACGGGCGGGCAGAAATGGTGAACATCTGCTATACCAGCAGTATGGTCACTGCGCACGCCGGTCTCGAAATAGCCCACGCCCTGCGACAGTGAGTTGATCTTGGCGATCGACGCTACCATCACGGACACTCCGCGGCAGCGTATAGAATGCCCCAGGAATCGGACGTAAATTCGACGACATGGTGAAGCAGGGGGAAACAACGGCCCCGCCGTCCGACAAGCCCGGTCGGCCGGAGGACTGGCGCGAACAGATCAAGGCCGACCTAGCGGCCCAGGTCGACCCCGGGGCAACGCTCTATGGCTTCCGTCCGGACGGCACCTGCATCGCGCGGACCAGAGACGGAGACCAGATCATCAGGCGGCCCGCCAAGAAACCGACCTGACCCGAACGGCCGACGTTCCCCGCTTTGCCAACGCTCTACGTTGTCGCCGGTCCGAACGGGTCGGGCAAGTCGACCCTGACGCGCACAGTGCGGTTCCGTGGGGCAGAGTTGATTGACCCCGATGCGATTGCGCGCCGCATGGTGTCCGGCACTCTCGCACAGGCGGCGCGCGAGGCGGTGCGGCATCGGCGGGCAGCACTCGTCGCGGGCAGGACGCACCTAGTGGAAACCACCCTCGCGGGTGCCGGCACCCTCCGCCACATGGAGGCTGCCCGGATGGACGGCTACCGGGTCGAACTGCACTATGTGTCCCTGGACTCGCCCGACCAAGCGCTTTTGCGAATCTGGACCCGTGTCGCGCAGGGGGGCCACGACGTGCCAGAACCGGACGTGCGCCGGCGGTTTGTCCGTTCTCTGAGGAACCTTCCCATCGCGATCGCACGGTCGGACGAAGCGCGTCTTTAACGACAACACTGACCATGTTCATCCCCACCGCGAGGTGGCAATCCTCAGAGCCGATACACAGTGGACCGCCCAACCTCTTCCAGTCTGGGTGACCGCGGCAATCGCAGGCTTGACGTCGCTTCGGCGGTGATGCTGGCTCGCGACTCGCGCAAGGCGCCAACGTTCCTGCTTGCCAACCCGGTTACCTACAGCTCGACCAAGTCCGTACCCCCAAACACTGCGTCTGGGGGTACGACCGCACGCTCAAAGTGAGAAATTTTCGCTCGACAAAAGTGGGAAATTTTCAGTCGCAATTGACAGACGCCCCCTGCAGTGCAAGAAGGAATTTGAACAACTCGTGATATGCGGTCAGGTACTGTCGTATGTCCGGCCTCTCAAGTGCGGCATGCATCCGCTGCGGGCCCATATAGTGTTTGTGGATCGGATCCAAATCGCTTCAGCGGTATGCTTGACAGCCCTGCGCGCGGTGCTGGTTTTCCGACCCCGTCTCTCTGACCCTTTGCCCCTATGTTGTCTTTCGTCCCAACCGCACCAACCGGGATCATCCGCGCATCACGCCTTCAAGAGCGTGTCCGCGAAGTCCGGTGTTCCAATTCCAAACGGGCCCTTCCTCCTCCAGGCAGCTATTCCGCAACAGCGGCGCCCGGTAGGTGAGGGGAAACCAGAAATACAGCCAGACAGTGTGCTGAATAATCACGGATGGAAGTCGGTGTCGGGCATAGGAGATTCTCTGCATCCAGCGGTATTACTGCGCCAACAGCAACAGGTCACGCTGTTAGTGTGACAGCCCCAGACGGCGCGCCAGACCCGCGACCACGGACACAAACTTCTCTGCAAGCGAGCCCATACTCTCCCACACCTCGTTGGCGTTCTCCGGGTTCCCGAAGACAGCCCATCCGATGAAGCAGCCCAGAGCCACGTAGAAGAGGCGACCGATCATGCCGTCTCATTCAAAGTGCGCATCGGCAACCTCCCAGACCCAGCCCTCGGTCCCCTCACAGGGAACGTAAAGGAACCGGTGTCAGGCGCCGGACCGACCAGAACGACCGATCTATTCATTCACGGCCGTGTTGCTGGCCCCAAATCCGCCGGAAATATTCGCAGCAGGTAGATGAGCATCGAACACACCCGCAACGGAACCCGGCTTGCCGTCGGCCCTGGCGTTGCCGAAGAAGGCCCCTTCCCAGGTCCCCGTGCCGGTGACGCCGCCAAGCGTCGCGCTGGTGGTGTCGCCAGCGGTTCCACCGAAGGATGCGCTGTCCGGTGCAAGATCGACCTTGTTCAGCGTGACACTCCACCCCTCGAGCGGCGTGCCGCTCCCCGCGTCCATGAACTCCGTCACACTTCCACGGATGTTGAACTGGTCGTTCACGGCGATATCGTCACCCCCGAAATTCGCCGCCAGCGTGGCCGTTGCGGTGAACACGCCCGCTGTGCCGCCGCTGAGCACCCCGCCGGTGAAATCCTTCGTCACATACCGGCCCGCCGCCCGGCCTCGATACGACGCCGTGCCAAGCAGCCCGTCGTTATTGCCAGCTGTGAACTTGTTGCCCACCGCGAACGGAACCGTGCCGCCCGAAAATGTCCTGAACGCGTAGGCGCCGTCCGAAGCGGCCGGTTCCTTCAGCCACCACCCGAAGTACAAATGGTCCGCGTCCGGCACATCGATCATGGTCTCGGCTGCCAGATCGGAATCGAGCGTGAACGTCCAGGTGCCGCCGGTCGAGGATATCATGCCGTCATCGTCAGTGCTGACCGTGCAGGGCGGTGTCGTGCATTCATAGGTGCCTGCCACGCCGTGAAAGGTGCCCGGGAAGGAGAGGTCTTCCTCAGCCGAGTATTCCCGATTGAAGTCGGGGGCTGGAAACCCGGATGACCGCACACGCATCGAGTGAGTTGCAAAGTCGACAGTCAGGGCATTGTCTTCATCAAGGGTATATACGCTGCCGAACGGCCTCCTCGGGTTCTCGATGTTCGTGTAGAGAGTTATATGCTCTCTCGATCCCGTCTCGCTGCCCCGCAATCCGGCCCGGCTCCAGACACCGTCGAGCGGCGTGATGTCCAGGAATTCGAAATCGGGACCAACGGCAGCTGCCGTCACCGTAACACTGACCCCGCCGGCCACAGTGCGTTCCACCGCGGGCGTTATTTGCCGGAGCGCCGGCGCTGCCTCACCTGCGGCCAGGGGCGCTATTGCCGCGGCGATTCCCAACGCTCTCTCGATGGCCTGCGCATTCGACGAGCCAACCGTCACGGAGACAGTGTGACCGCCGCCGCCGCCACAGCCCGCCAGGACGAGTCCGATCACGGTGGCCATGATCGGGAGGTAATATCTTCGGTTGGTCATCGCTCGGGGGCTCCTCGTGTTGCGCTGCATTACTGGCGAATAGTCAGCGGCATCGCCGGCAACGTGCCCATTGTAATGCCATGAGCATGCCGTTGCTCGGTTTCGGGCCGGTTGGCTGGACGCCAGCCGGGGGGGCACTACCGCCTCCAGCGGATCGCGGCATGCAGGCCGATATCGGGTGCGCCGCGGTGCAGGCCGTCATCTTCGGTAACGGCGATCTCAAGCGTCGCGTGCTTGCTGAGCCGCAACGCGCCGCCGAGGCCGATCATGACGCCAGGATCGGCGAGTGGCGCCACATCCGATGCACCATAGGGCGAGGAATGGGCATTGATCTGCGCCGTCAGGCTCAGATGGTCGAGGGGCCGCCAGGTCGCGCCAAGATGTCCGAAGGCAATAAATCGGTTGCCAAGGTCCGGAAGTCCGCGCGGCGCCTCCCCGGCAAGCGCTCCCAGGCTCGCACTGTATAACCAGCTGCGTGTGCCGGCAGATCCTGGCAGTGCGCCTGAGGTCTCCGCCCAGAGCGAGGCCGAATGACCGCCGGAACCCGCCAACGCGCGCTCATCGCCGGTCGGAAGCTTGACACTTCCCCGGATCGCAAGACCGTCGTTCGGAAAGGGCCAATGCGGCATCGCATAGCCAACCCCGAGGCTGATATCCCCGAGCGAAGACACACTCCGCCCGATATCGTAGTAGGTTCTCCCACCGTTGGCGTAGAACAGCCCCAGGCGGTCGCGCGGCGCGCGGTCCCTGTCGCCCTGGGGCAGGTGGAACACGTCATGCCAGGTCTCGATGAACCCGTCCAACCTGCCCGCGCGATGGGAGAGGGCGGAGACCTCGAACAGATACTCCCAGCCATCCCCGAATCCGTGTCTCAAGGCAAGCCCCTGCCTGTGGGTCTCGCCGTCGATCAGGACCCGCTCCGCGCCTGCGCTGGCCTCGACCAGGTGTGAGGCCATATCCACCGAGGCGATCAGTTCGGACGAGCCCGGCGTCATCACGCGGGCGCCCAGCGAACCGGGCACGCCGTAGAGGAGCTGAAACGGGTTCAGGTTGACGATGCGCAGCGGCGTGGCAACATCACCCCAGGCCAACTCGCCGGTGGTGCCGGCACCCGGCCACAGAACAGAGAAGGCGAGCGCGCAAACAAGGACGAGGCCCCGCCTGCCGGCCCGGCCGGGCGCAGGCTTCATTGGGACGCGGTGGGGCACGGTGGTGGTTCCCATGCGATCGACAGGTACGGGCCGTCATTAGCGCATGCGCATGCAGTCCGGCGCGGTTGCAAGCATGGCAACAAAGAAGATGCCGGCACGTGATCGCCCTGTGGCGTCAGAAAAGGCGCACGAAGCGTAATTCACCGCCGGTGCGCTTGTAGTCGTAGAGCTGCGCATTGGTCGTCCGCACCTCGTGCACCAGCGAGAGTTGCGGGCTGAAGCCCTTCCATGCGAAGATCCGGTTGTGCACCGAGACCCGTAAGGAACGGGTCCGGTCCTCCCGGGGCTCGCCGGTGGTCGTGAACGGGAACCAGTTGCCCTCGTAGTCCGTCCGGCGCAACTCGCCGCTGCCGCCCACGGTGAAGCCCCGCGGCAGGATAACCGAGGCGCCCAGTCGCAGCCAGCGGCTGGCATTGCGCCATCTCTCCCTCTCCGGCTGTTCGCGCCCCCAGCCCAGCGCGGCATCCGCCCGTACCGTCGGGGTCACCACCCAGGCCCCGCTCAGCGAGGCGTCCATGGCCGGCCCGTCCAGGAACATCCGCGTCCGGTACCGGCGATCGTGCCACGACGCCCTCGCGCTCGCCGTCACCCGCCGGGTGAACCGGTGCCCGGCCTCGATCCGCCCGCCAAAGGCGTCGTAGTCCGGCACGTCGGCGCTCCAGCGCCGGTGCGCGCTTGCCAGCACGCTCGCCTCCGTGTTTGCACCCACCAGCCAGCGCGGTCCCGCATGCCCCGACACAAACATCTGGTCAAAGCGGCGGCCCGCGTACTCACGCCGCGAGGCGTCGGCCCCGATGCGCAGGCGAAGACGCTCGCCGAGCGGATGCTGGTATTCCCAGCCTCCCCATACCGAGACGCCGATGCCCGACGTCGTCAGCTCCGCCTGGTCGCGGGTGAACGGCAGGTCGTTGATATAGATGGTTCTCTCTGCCGAGGTGCCCCCAATGTTGGTGTCGGGCGCCAGCGCGAAACCGACACGCAGGCTCCAGCGCCGCCGCGCCCGGATCTCCGAGAGAAAGCGGCGCACATTGGCGGTCACTGCCCCGGGCGGGCTTCCCGCCAGGACGTGCTCGAAATGCTTGCGCGCCAGGTCGTTCTCCCCCTTGAGGAAGAAGGCCCGGGCCAGCTCCAGGCGGACGCGCACCAGATCGGGGCGGTCGATCAGCATAGCGCGCAGCGAGGCGATGGCCTCGTCCAGCAGCGCCTCCCTCTCGTCGCCGGAAAGATTGGGCTGCTGCGATGCGCCGATCGCTGCCAGGCCGATGAGGAAGAGCACGTTCGCCTCGACCGCGCCGCCCCGGGCCAGCGGCCGCAGGATGCCCAGTGCCTCCTCGAACCGGCCCTCCACGATCAGGGTTCGGGTCTCCGCGACGGCAGCCACGGCGGATTGGCTTGCGGCCGGTGGCGGGGGCGGCTCCTCCCCCGTGCTCCATGCCGGGGCGGCGAGCAGGAGGAAGACACCGGCCGCCAGGGCGCGCAGGAGAGGGGTGATCATCATGTTTGCTACTCTGAAGGGTCTTTGCGGGACAAAAAAAGAGGGTGGCAAAACCTGCCACCCTCTTCCAGAAGTTTGAGCCCAAAGGGTCAGGGTCTCATGCGAGAACCTGACCCCTCGGTCGGCCTACTGCTTGGTTGCGCCGAACCCGCCGATCACAGCGGCATTCTCCGTAACCGCGTCGAAGGTGCCGGCGACCGCGTCCGGTGCATCATCGACTTCCGCGCCAGCACCGTAGAACGCGCCTTGCCACGTCCCCGCTGCCATATCACCATCCGTGAGACCGCCGCCGAAGTTCACTTCGGTTGTGCCATCGAAGGTGCCATCACCAGTGAACGGAGCATCCTCCAATTTCACTGTCCAACCCGGGTTCGATCCGTCGTCCAGTTCGAAGCCTGTGACGGAGCCGCCGATGGTACCATCTGCTGCGGCGTTGGCATCATCACCGAACTTGGCCGTCAGGTTGGCGTTCGCAGTGAAGTGACCAACGCCAGCATCGGTTTGCGCCCCGGCAGTGAAGGTCTTCGTCACATACTTTCCGGCTGCCGGACCCGAATACCTCGCGTTGCCCACGATCCCTGCGGCCAGAGCAGTTACCACATTTGTTCCACCCGCGAAGACCTCGACATCGTGCGTATCGTCGTTTTCCTTTGGCTTATTCAGCCACCAACCGAAGTACGCGTAATTCGCGTCCGGAACCTTGACCGTGGCATCAAGAGGCGAAGCAGGGGTGAACCTCCAGTCCATTGATGTCTTAAGTTTGCCCTTGTCGTCGGTCGATACCATGCAAGGATCGTCGGTGCACTTGAATGCGCCCGGCACTCCGTCAAAAGTGCCAAGAACTGTTAATTCCAGTCCACCCGTCCCGTAAGTCAAGGTTACACCGGGACCCGAGGGGAAGTCGTCAGACTGGGCCTTTCCATAACGCACATCGGTCATGTCGTCGCCATGAGCAAGGGCGGCGTCCAACAGATTTGCGGCGGAGTCGTCGGTGTAAACTGTCTCGATGTCCACATCCGCCGGCTCGTCGATGTCTGTGTAGATCACCAAGGTATCTGTAGTCTCGGCAACGTCAGAGTTGGTCTTCGTCATCGTGACACTGTTCCAGTTGCCGCTACCGGCTGTGGTTTCGCCACCAGCGTACACGTCGTCTGTTGCGCCATTCACATCGACGGTAACCATGCCAGCCGGGGTGCGTTTCACGATCACGTCCGTCGCCGTAATGCCAGTGGGCACCGCTTTGGCGGCGGTCCCAACCCTGTTGGTGGGGGTACCCTCCTCAATCGCCATCTTTATCGACGCCTCTCTGGCGAATTTTTCCTTCAGTGCCCCCGCAGCTATCTCCTCTGCAAGATCTTCCTCGAGTTCGTCGAGATCATCCTGAACCATCTTTAGAGCGGCATCGGCTATCACCTTCGCAGCATCAAGGGCATCCACCTGGGCTGCATCGGCTATCACCTTCGCAGCCGCAAGGGCACCCACCTGGGCTGCATCGGCTATCACCTTCGCAGCAGCAAGGGCATCCACCTGGGCTGCATCGGCTATCACTTCCGCAGCATCAAGAGCCGCTTGCTTGTCAGCCGCAGCCAAATCTGCAGCGGCTACAGCCGCTGCTGCAAGAGCTGCCTCGTGGGCAGTCATCGCCTCCATGGCTGCTGCTTCAAGAGCCGCCACCTTGGCCGCTTCCGCCTCCACGGCCGCTGCTGCAAGAGCCGCCACCTTGGCCGCTTCCGCCGCCACGGCCGCTGCTGCAAGAGCCGCCTCGTGGGCAGTCATCGCCTCCATGGCTGCTGCTGCAAGAGCTGCCTCGTGGGCAGTCATCGCAGCCGCCAAAGCGGCTACTGCGGCATCCTTCGCTGCAATGAGCGCCGCGAGGGCCTCGGGCGTAAGCTCCTCCCCCTCTCCCAATTCAGCACTCAGCGCAGCGATCTGATCCTCCAGATCTTGTACTTTCATGTTAGCCCCATCATCGGAGCTGCTGGAGCAGCCGTACAGCGCCGCCGTGAGCAAGGCAACGCTGCAAGCCGTCATAAGTTTGTTTCTAAGCATTTGTCGAAGCTCTCCTCACGGTGAAGAGGCCTCGAGCAAACATATTTTCAGAAGGTCATTTGCCCGACATACGTGCGCATGGATGCGCCGGGGTATGATAACTTGTTATTTTAGCTATCATTTTCTTATTACTCGCAGCCGATCCTTGCTTGCTTTCTCGACAAGCATACGCTCCAATGCGCCCTGATTTGATGTCAGACGGTTGCGTAATGATTACGATAAATCGTCAACCGTTTTATGTAAACGGAACTCTAGCTGAAAGCGTTCGGTCACGGGGTGATGGGGAGGGCTGACGTCATTTTCGACACCCTCTACAAGACACTGGTAACGGCGACCGCGATTCGCTATCGTCGCGCCCATGGCGATGCGCGACGAGGATTTCGGGGCGACCCTGACGCCGGCCGAGGCGGACGGCGGGCTCTGGTCGCCCCCCATGGCGGCGCCGGCATCGGAACCGCGCGACTGGCGGTCTCTGTACGAACAGGCGCAGGCCCGTGCGGAGACGGAACGGGCTCGGGCGGACGCGGCGGAAGCGCGCGCCGAAGAGGTGCTCCAGGCAGAGAGGGCCGCCCGTTCCCGAGCGGGCTTGCTGAAGACACAGCTCGACAAGGGTCGGGACAAGCTCAAGGCGGCGATCGAGGAGGTCAAGGAGGTCCGCCGCGCGGCGAAGGACGCGCTGTTCTTCCAGTCGGAAGTGGCGCGGCTGGAGAAGCTGCTTTCGCAGGCCGGTGTCGATTCGCGCAAGCGCTGCACGATCATGTCGCTGCGCATCAAAGTCTTCCAGCTGCGCGAAGCCTTGCAGGCACCGAAGCCCGGCAAGGACACGGCCGGGGCGCCGCGCCGGGGAATCGCTTCCCTGACCCGAGAAAACGCCCGGCTGAGCAAGGCGCTGGAACGCTCGCAGGAGCAGAAGGACGAGATCGCGGCGCTGCGCAGGAAGGTCGAGGCGCTTCGTCGCAGGTTGAAACGAGCGGCACGGTCTCCGCCGCCTCGGCAGGCCAGTGCCCAGCTGCGCAAGGCGCTGGAACGGGCGCGGAGGCAGAAGGACACGATCAAGGCGCTGCGCGGGGAAGTCGGTTCCCTGAACCGGGAAGCCGGCCGGCTGCGCCGCGAGCAGGAAGGGTTGCAGGACCTCAAGGCGACGGTACGCCGGCTGACCTTCGAAACCAAGCTGCAGCGCGGGGAACTGGCGGGATACCACGACCAGATGGCCCTCATCGAATCGCAGTCGTGGCGCATCTTCCATCTGGAACGTGCCCTGAGGAAGTCCGCCATCCAGAAGGAGGAGTTGGAGGCCAAGCTTGCCGAACGTCCCCTGCTGTCCGCGATCTTCAGGACGGTGCGCGATCGGAACAAGACCATCGAGTCGCTGCACAAGGAGATCGCCCGACAGCGCAAGGCGAACGCTGCACAGGGCAAGAAGATAAAGTCCCTGCGTGCCCACAGAGCGAGGCTGCAAGCCCGGATTGCCCAGCTCCGCTCGACCCGGGCCGTCTTGTCGAAGGCGGTCTTCGGGAGCAGGAGCGAGCGGCAGGAGACGCCGCGCTCGGAGCGCAAGCGCGGCCAGCAGCGCGGCGCGTCCGGTCACGGCCGTACGCCGCGGCCTGCGCTCGAGGAGAAGGAGGAACGGCAGGAGCCGCCGCAGGACGCGCTCGTGTGCTCCTGCTGCGGCGAGCCCTATGTGGCGAACGGCGAGCGTTCCTCGTCCGTCATCGAGATCGAGGTCAAGGCCCACGTCCGCAGGATCGTGCGTCCGCGCTACCGCCGGGGTTGCGACTGCGCGTCCTCGCCCCTGGAAGCGATCGCGCCCCCGCCGGCGCGGCTGTTCCCCAGGACGCCCTACGGAATCAGTGTCTGGGCGCGCATCCTGTACGAGCGCTTTGCCTGCTTCCGGCCCTTGCGCCGCATCGCGGCATGGATGGCGGACCAGGGATTGCCGATCGCGCCGGGGACGCTGGCCGACAGCGTGCGCCGCTTCCTGCCGCTGTTCGCGCCGCTCGCCGAGGCGATCCTCGCCTACCAGAACGGGATGGCGGTGCGCCACGGCGACGAGACCGGATGGCGTATCCAGGCGCTGAGCGAGACCGGCCGCTCGAGCCGGGCCTGGCTGTGGATCTCGGTGAGCACGGACGCGGTCTACTACCACATCGACCCCTCGCGCAGTGCCGAGGCCGCGATGAAGCTGTTCGGTTCGGTCAAGGGCACCGTGTTCCTGGTCTGCGACCGCTACGTCGCGTACACGAAGATGGCGCGCGAGCTCGACGGCAAGGTGATCCTGTGCTGGTGCTGGATCCACCAGCGGCGCGACTTCATCGAGTGCGCCGCCGGCCAGGCGAAGCTGAGGCAATGGTGCGGGGGATGGATCGAGCGGATCGCGGAGATCTACCGTCTGAACAAGGAACGGCTGAAGCATTACGACCCCGCTCCAGACTGCCAGACGCCAGCGTTCGACGCGGCGCAGGACGAGTTGAAGAAGGCGGTCGACGAGCTATTCGCGCAGGCCGAAGCGGAGCTGGCCGGCCTGTCGGCCAAGGCGCGCGAGGGCAAGGCGCTGCGCTCGCTGCTCAAGCATCGCGAGGGACTGAGCGTCTTCGTCGACAATCCCCAGGTTCCGATGGACAACAACGCCGGGGAGCGCGCACTTCGGGGGGCCGTTATCGGGCGACGATTGAGCTTCGGCTCCGACAGCGAGGACGGCGCCGACTTCACGGCGACCATGTACTCGGTCCTCGGCACCCTCGCCTTGAACGGCATCGATGTCCTGCGCTGGCTGGAGGCGTGGCTCGAAGCCTGCGCGGAGAACGGTCGCCAGCCGCCCGACGATCTGTCGCCCTGGCTACCCTGGACGATGAGCGAGGAGCGCAGGCGCGAGTTCATGACGCCGGAATGACCGGCGCCATCGAGTGCCGTTACTACGGCCGCGACTTCACCGCTGAAGAGATGGCGCTGCTGCGCGCCCTGATCGCCGCCGATCCGCAGCCCACCCGCGCCGTCCTGTCCAGGGAGTTCTGCCGGCGTATCGGCTGGCTCAAGCCCGATGGCGGCCTCAAGGACATGATGGCGAAGGTGACCATGCTCGCCATGCACCGCGACGGCGTGATCGCGTTGCCGCCTCCGAGGGGAAAGCAGGGCCGGCCCAAGCCCATCGTCTTCGGACCGCAGACCGAGCCGCCACTGTTCCCCGCCCCGACGACGCTGGACGAGGTTCGCCCGCTGGAGATGCATATCGTCGTGCGCGGCACCCGCGAGGGGAAGCTCTGGAACGAGTTCGTCGCCCGCTACCACTATCTCGGATACAAGCCCCTGGTCGGCGCCCAGATGCGCTACGCCGTCCACGACCGAAACGGCTGGCCGCTGGCCATGCTCGGCTTCTCCACCGCCGCCTGGAAGCTCGCTCCGCGCGACAGCTTCATCGGATGGAGCCCCGAGCTGCGTGAGAAGAACCTCCCGCTTGTGGTCGACAACCCGAGGTTCCTGATCCTGCCCTGGGTCGAAATACCCAACCTCGGCTCGCACATCCTCGCCCTTGTGCGCCGACGCCTGCCCGGGGACTGGACCGAGCGCTACAACACAACGCCCGTGCTCATCGAGACCTTCGTCGAGACCCCCCGCTACACCGGCGCCGTCTACAAGGCGTCGGGCTGGATCCCCGTCGGAACCACCCAGGGAAGAGGACGCTATGACAGGCATACGAAACGAGCCCAGCCGAAAAAGGACATCTGGTTGCGACACCTCCGCAAGGACTGGAAGCGAACGCTCAATCGTTGAACCCGACACACCCATCACCCCGTGACCGAACGCTTTCCTCTAGCCGAAACCGGTCGGTCGCCGGGTGATGGCGGCGTAGAGGCAGCGGCAGATCGGCGGCAAGCCTTGACCAGCCGGTGCTGCGTTTCACTCCATCCCCTGGCCGCCGAACGGATACTTCTAGCCGGCATCGGAGCATCGGAAACGGACTGCAGGAGTGCGCGATGCCAAAGCGAAACGACCTGACCATATCGAAGCGGACCGTCGACGGGCTCTCTGCTGCGGAGGACACCGTCTTCTGGGATCATGAATTGCCCGGCTTCGGGGTGCGGGTTTATCCCACGGGCCGGAAAGTCTACGTCGTGCAGAGCCGGGGCCCGGGCGGGCCGAAGCGCGTCACCCTGGGCCGGCATGGCGATATCTCGGCCGAACAGGCGCGCGGCAAGGCGGCTGGCGTCATCGACCGCATCAAGCGGGGCGAGGATCCGGTCCCCCCGCCGCCAGCGCCAGGGCTCACCGTGGCCGGTCTGGCGGAGCGCTACATGGAGGGGCATGTGGCGGTGAACTGCAATGCGCACACCGCCGGGATCTACCGGGGATCGCTCGGCAACCATATCCTGCCGGCATTGGGAGAGCTGGCGATCGAGGCGGTCGGGCGGGAACATGCCGCGGCGCTGCATTACGGGCTTCGCGATACGCCCCGCGCGGCGAACCGGGCGCTCATGGTTCTCACCAAGATGTTCTCCCTGGCCGAGGCGTGGGGCCTGGCCCCGGAGGGCAGCAACCCCTGCCGCTTCGTGGTCAAGTACAGGGAGCATCCGCGCGAGCGGTTCCTGACGCCGGAAGAGTACCGGCGGCTGGGCCGGGTGATGGACGCGGCGCAAGGGAGAGGCGGGATCTGGCGGCAGGCGGTGGCGGCGCTGCGTCTTCTGATGCTGACCGGGTGCCGGCTCAACGAGATCCTCACCCTGCGTTGGGACGATGTGGACCGGACGGCGGGGGAGCTGCGTCTCACCGACACCAAGACGGGTGCGCGGATGGTCCCGCTGACGCCCACGGCGGCGAAGGTGCTCGGGTCGATTGCCCGGGCTCCGGGCAATCCCTGGGTGATCGCTGGGCGCGGGCCGGGCGCCCATATAACCAACCTCTCCGTGTACTGGTACCACGTGCGGGAGCAGGCGGGGCTCGAGGACGTGCGCATCCACGACTTGAGGCACAGCTACGCCAGCCGGGCTCTGGCCCTGGGCGAGGGCCTGACCATGATCGGCGGGCTGCTCGGACATGCGGGTGTGGAGAGCACGGCGCGCTACGCCCACCTGGCGCGGGACACGGAGAAGGCCTCGGCGGCCAAGGTCGGCGGCAGCATCGGCGCCGACATCATGACGGTTGACGCCGCGGCCGGGTGAGGGATCACGGGGGAACAATGGCGAAGCTGCAATACAGATCGATCTCGAGGCGCACCGTGGAGGCACTCTCGGTCGAAAAGGACACGGTGTTCTGGGATCGCGAACTCACCGGCTTCGGGGTGCGGGTCTATCCGTCGGGCAGCAGGTATTACGTGGTGCAAAGCCGGGGTCCGGAGGGCCAGAAGCGTGTCACGGTGGGCCGGCACGGGGTCATCTCCGCCGATCAGGCGCGCCGCCGGGCGGCGCAAATTATCAACCGCATCAAGGCGGGAGAGGAACCCGTTCCCGAGCCGTTGCAGGCGAAGTTGGCGGGCGGCCCGACGGTGGCCGAACTCGCGGCCCGGTATCTGGATGAACATGTTTTGGTTCGCTGCAAGCCGTCCACGGCGAAGACGCACCGCCAGATTGTTGGCAAGCACCTCCTGCCCGAACTCGGCAAGCTGCCGGCCGCGGCGGTCGGGCGCGAGCATGTTACGGCCTTGCATTACAAGCTGCGCCATACGCCCGCCACGGCGAACATGGTAATTGCCGCCTTGTCTCAAATGATCAAGCGTGGCGAGGACTGGGGCCTGATCCCGGAGGGCGGCAATCCCTGCCGGTTCGTGGTCAAGTATAAGGCGCGCCGGCACGAGCGGTTTCTGACGGAGGAGGAGTTCCGCCGCCTTGGCCGGGTGCTGGACGAGCTGGAGGCCGGGGGCGGGGTGCCGGTGCACGCGGCGGCGGCACTGCGTCTTCTGATGCTGACCGGCTGCCGGTGCAACGAGATCCTGACCCTGCGCTGGGAGGATGTGCATCTGGAGGCGAAGGAGCTGCGGCTCCGCGACGCCAAGGCGGGTCCGCGGGCGGTGCCGCTGGCTCCGGCGGCGACGAAGGTCCTCGCGGAGCTGCCGCGTGTCCCCGGCAATCCCTGGGTGATCGCCGGCCGTAAGCCGGGCGTTCGCCTGCCGAATTTCAACGCGTATTGGTATCGCGCGAGGGCACGTGCGGGGCTGGACGACGTGCGGCTTCATGACCTCAGGCACTCGTTTGCGTCGCGCGCCCTGGCGCTGGGCGAGAGCTTGCCAATGATTGGGAAACTGCTCGGGCATTCGCAGATCCAGACAACGGCCCGCTATGCGCATCTCGCGCGCGACTCCATCAGGGAATCGGCAGTTAGAGTCGCCGCCAGCATCGGCGAGGACATATTGTCCGGGGACTCGTTCGCTCCACCAATGCCGGGGGATGGCCTTGCCGGCGCCCAGCGCTAGCCTTCCCTGATGCGGGATAACGGGTCCCTTACCGGCCTCGACGCGCGTTTCGACGTTATGCCTGTGATTCCCTGGCGGCTTCCCGCGCATATCGTCAACGCCCGGCATATATAATGTCAAAACAGGAGTGAGACGTCGTGGGCAGCACCTTTGCGCATGCGATCCGATCAACCGGAGCACAACGAACATGACGTTGCGCAAATCTCAGCACAAAATGAACCCTCTCTTTAACGCTTCTGTCCTTGTTGGCGCTCACGGCCTGCGCGGCACCGGGCATTGTCGCCGGTGCCGCGACGGCTGGTCTCGCTGTTGCGCAGGAGCGACCCATTGGAACCATGTTCGACGACACGGCCATAGAGCTACAGATCCAACACTACCTGCTGCAGGCGAGTGACGACCTCTTTAATCCGGGTTGGTATTGAGGTCCACGAGGGCCGCGTGCTGTTGACCGGCATAGTTCCGGCGCCGGACGACAGGGTCGAAGCGGTGCGGCAGGCTTGGCAGGCAAAAGGGGGGTTGGAGGTCATTGACGAAGTCCAGGTGTCGGACCGTGCCGGCATAGCCGACTATCTGAGGGATGCGAAAATCACGTCCCAACTGCGTTTCCAAATGCTGCGCGACCGCGATATCTCCGACGTCAATTACACGGTCGAGACAGTAAACGGAATCGTGTACCTGATGGGCATAGCGAGAAGCCGGGCGGAACTGGATTAAGGTCACCACGCACGCGCGAAACATCGGCGGCGTTCAGAAGGTGATCAGCAACGTCCGGCTGAGCGGCGGCGAGCGCCGTGGCAAATCGTGACGCCGGACCTTCCCGGTGGCGAGCGGCTCCCGGCCGCCGCAGGCGTGCGGTCCGTCAAGGATGTCGACCTTGCTCTGGCGGCCCTGGCGCTCGCCGCAATCGACCGCCCCGCGTCCCCGGCAATATCTGGGGTGATTGCCGGGTTGCCCGGGGATGCCGATGTGGAGAGCACGGCGCACTGCACCCATCGGGCGCGGGACACGAAGAGGCAGGACATTCCCAAGCTGTTGATTTTGACTCGAAGGGTCCGTCCGAGGCTGGTTGCCGGGGATTTCAGATGATTGAGTCGGTTTGGAATTAACGGGACAGCGCCCGGCGGTCAGCGGTCGGCCCGGGCGAGTTCAGCGGTCCGTGGACTGCGAGTTCCGTGCCGGGGACGATCTCCAGCGCAACGCAATTGCACAGGGCGCTGTTTGCGGGCGCGTTGCTGGAGCGGGCGAGGCAGGCATCCTGGTCGCCCCCGCCGCCCCAGGCGTGGTTCGATCCGCCGGCGCGCGAATTCGTGCCCTGTGCGCCGAAGGCCTGAGCAGCGATCCCGGGTCTGGCCGGATCGGGATCGGTGGTAAAGCTGGTGCCGGTGAGCAGTCCTTGAGACTGGGGCCAGATTGCCGAAGCCGCCCAGGTTGCCGCCGAACGCGGCGAGGGAATTGAACGTCTGGGCCTGGACGCTGCCGGCAAGCACGCACACAAGGACGAATATGCCAACAACTGTGCAGATGCCGCTGCATGGTTGAGTCCAGGCTCCTGTCTTTCGACGCGCCTGCCGTTTGCGGCAGGCCTCAATGTAATGTGCCGGGGTTAAAGATGCCTGGACCGGTGTGTCGTTGCCGGCCTTATTTAGTGAGTTCGGGCTTGGTGGAGCACTACCCGTGCCATGGTTGGCCCGCTCGCGGATTCGTACATCGAAACGCCTTCTCCCGCTCCGGGTCTACCGCAGCCAGGAAATCGGCACGTCTGCCACACTTGTGAAACTTCTCTCCAGTTGGCGTCATTTGTCGCTTGCAATCCCCGTGAACTTAGTGTTCGTTTACAGCACCTTGCGCCCGTTGGCGGGGGTCTGCAGCCTAGGCAGGAGCATGATGTCCGAAGTATTTGATTCAGGATGCCGCATCCAGGTTGCTGGTTTACCAGCAGGATGGCGGGAGTTGGGTCGAAAGGCGCCGGAGCTTTCCCGGGACGATAGCCTTGGAAAGTTGCACGCCGATATGGACATCGCGCGAACCATGCACTACGCTTGCGGGAGTGTTGCTTTATCAGGCGAGGCCTCAGGCATTTCTCGAGGCCTCTTCACCGTGAGGAGAGCTTCGACAAATGCTTAGAAACAAACTTATGATGGCTTGCAGCGCCGTCCTGCTTACGGCAGCGCTGTACGGCTGCTCCAGCAGCTCCAATGATGGGGCTAACATGCAAGTGAAAGATTTGAAGGAACAGATCGCTGCGCTGAATGCTGAATTGGGAGAGGGGGAGGAGCTTACGCCCGAGGCCCTCGCAGCGCTCATTGCAGCGCGGGATGCCGCGGAAGCCGCTTTGGAGCTTGCCCTCGCGGCTCAGGAAGCAGCGGAAACTGCCCAGACGGCTGCGGAAGCTGCCCAGATGGCTGCGGAAGGTGAACGTGACGCCGCGAACACTGCTGCGGCGGCTGCGGAAACTGCCCGGATGGCTGCGGAAACTGCCCGGATGGCTGCGGATGCTGCCCAGATGGCTGCGGAAACTGCCCGGATGGCTGCGGAAGGTGAACGTGACGCCGCGAACATGGCGGCGGCGGCGGCGGCGACTGCCCAGATGACTGCGGAAGGTGAACGTGACACCGCGAACATGGCGGCGGCGGCGGCGGCGACTGCCCAGATGACTGCGGAAGGTGAACGTGACACCGCGAACATGGCTGCGGCGGCTGCAGAGATTGCCCGGATGGCTGCCGTCGAGGCTCAGGATGCGGCGGTAGCTGCTCAAGGCATGGCGGAAGCTGATCGTGACGCGGCAAACATGCGAGCGACCGAGGCAATGGAAGCTGCGGCACTGGCGATGACAGCAGCAACTGAAGCCGGGCAGCGTGCGGATGCTGCCGAGACGGCCCAGATGACTGCCGAGGGCGAGCGTGATGCGGCCAACACGCGTGCTGACACGGCGGATGCGGCCCAGATGACTGCCGAGGGCGAGCGTGATGCGGCCAACACGCGTGCTGACACGGCGGATGCGGCCCAGATGACTGCCGAGGGCGAGCGTGATGCGGCCAACACGCGTGCTGACACGGCGGGTGCGGCCCAGATGACTGCCGAGGGCGAGCGTGATGCGGCCAACACGCGTGCTGACACGGCGGATGCGGCCCAGAAGACTGCCGAGGGCGAGCGTGATGCGGCCAACACGCGTGCTGACACGGCGGATGCGGCTCTAAAGACGGCTCAAGGTGAGCTCGCCGAACTCAAGGAAGATCTTGCAGATGAGATAGCTGCGGGGGCAAAGGCTGACAGAATCGCCAGAGAGGATATGGTAAGGAAGGCGATCGCTACTCCTGGTACTGGTACTGAAAATGCGTTGCCTGTTGACGCCAGCGGCGTTGAACGTGTGAAGGCGTCACGTAATGTGGCCGGCACGGTGACTATCGATGTAAACGCCGATGACGAAGATGACGTATATGCTGGTGGAGAGGTCACTGCCGGTAGCGGTGACTGGAACAGCGTCACGTTGACAATGACCGACCCTGTTGACGCAGATACTGACACCGTTGTGTTGTACACTGACATCGAGGCGCCGGCGGATGTAGACTTCGGCACGGTATACGTTAGCGGGACCAATTTCCTCGCAAACGAGCTGAATGCCCCCACCAAGGGCAACGTGGCGAAGGCCCTGGCTGACAACTTCCCCACCGGCAACGGCGTATCTAAGAATTACGGAGTAGTGAGCAGCGTCGACTCTGGAAATCCGCTGACGTTCCGCGGCACCTTTGACGACGTGCCAGGAGTGTTCGCATGCGACACGGCGGGGTGCACGCTCAGCACCAATGCTAAGGGTGAACTGACTGGGACAACTGAGGTGTGGAACTTCACTCCGGATGCGCCCAATTCGGCTAAGGTCAAAGTTCCGGACGCGAATTACGCTTACTTCGGTTGGTGGTTGAACAAGCCGAAGGACAACACTGAAACTCACACGGTCGAGGTCTTCGCAGGTGGTACAACTGGCCATCTGGCTAATGTCACCGATGCAATCGAGGGCAACGCAACGTATGAGGGTCCGGCAGCTGGCAAGTATGTGACGAGGACCTTCACTGCCGGCGTGCATTCCGACTCCGCCGTTGGCCACTTCACGGCAGCCGCTAACCTGACGGCGAGGTTCGATAACGAGAGTGAGCTTGGAACCGGCATCAAGGGATCGATCTCAAGCTTCGTGCTGGACGACACGAATTCCGTTCCCTGGAAAGTGACGCTGGAGACTGCTATGTTCAACACTGGCGAGGCGACCTTCACTGGCAAGACTAAAGTGGACTTCGGTGGCGGTGCCAGGGATGATGAAGACGGGGACTGGCAAGGCTCGTTCTACGATGACGCCCCCGCTACTCCTGCAGGTGGCGCCCCGGGCACGGTCGCCGGCACCTTCGATGCCGCTACGGAGAATGCCAGCGTGATCGGCGCGTTCGGTGCAACCAAACAGTAGCCGCATTACCTGGGACCGGGATTTCATCGTGAGATCCTGATCCTTTCGACCCAGACTTCTGGATGAGGGTGGCAGGTTTTGCCACCCTCTTTTTTGTCCCGAGAACACTCTTCAAAACTAGCAGACATGACAATCAGCCCTCTCCTTCGCGCCCTTGCGGCCGCCGCCTCCCTCCTGCTCTCCGCCCCGGCGTGGAGCGCGGGGGAGGAGCCGCCCCCGCCACCAGCCGCAAGCCAATCCGCCGTGGCTGCAGTCGCGGAGACCCGGACCCTGATCGAGCAGGGCCGGTTCGAGGAGGCGCTGGGCATCCTGCGGCCGCTGGCCCAGGGCGGCGCGGTCGAGGCGAACGTGCTCTTCCTCATCGGCCTGGCGGCAACCGGAGCATCGCAGCAGCCCGATCTTTCCGGCGATGGGCGGGAGGCGCTGCTGGACGAGGCCATCGCCTCGCTGCGCGCTATGCTGGTCGACCGCCCCGATCTGGTGCGCGTGCGCCTGGAGCTGGCCCGGGCCTTCTTCCTCAAGGGGGAGAATGACTTGGCGCGCAGGCATTTCGAGCACGTCCTGGCGGGAAGCCCGCCTGGGGCAGTGGCCGCCAACGTGCGCCGCTTTCTCTCCGAGATCCGGGCGCGGCGGCGCTGGAGCCTGCGTGCCGGTTTCGCGCTGGCGCCTGACACCAACATCGGGGGCACCTCGGCAGAGAGAATCATCTATATCAACGACCTGCCGTTCAGCCGCGACCAAGCGGAACTCACGACATCGGGCATCGGCGTCTCGGTATGGGGAGGCTGGGAATACCAGCATCCGCTCAACGAGCGTCTTCGCCTGCGCATCGGGGCCGACGCCTCGCGGCGTGAGTACGCGGGCCGCCGCTTTGACCAGATGTTTGTGTCGGGGCATGCGGGCCCGCGCTGGCTGGTGGGTGCGAACACGGAGGCGAGCGTGCTGGCAAGCGCGCACCGGCGCTGGAGTGCCAACGTGCCGGACTACGACGCCTTTGGCGGGCGGATCGAGGCCGGGCACCGGTTCACCCGGCGGGTGACGGCGAGCGCGCGGGCGTCGTGGCACGATCGCCGGTACCGGACACGGATGTTCCTGGACGGGCCGGCCATGGCCGCCTCGCTGAGCGGGGCCTGGGTAGTGACCCCGACGGTACGGGTGGATGCCGCGCTGGGCTGGGGGCGCGAGCAGCCGGAGAGGGAGAGATGGCGCAATGCCAGCCGCTGGCTGCGACTGGGCGCCTCGGTTATCCTGCCGCGGGGCTTCACCGTGGGCGGCAGCGGCGAGTTGCGCTGGACGGAGTACGAGGGCAGGTGGTTCCCGTTCACGACCAGCGGCGAGCCCCGGGAGGACCGGACCCGTTCCCTGCGGGTCTCGGTGCACAACCGGGTCTTCGCGTGGAAGGGCTTCAGCCCGCAACTCTCGCTGGTGCGCGAGGTGCGAACGACCAATGCACAGCTCTACGACTACAAGCGCACCGGCGGCGAATTGCGCTTCGTGCGCCTTTTCTGAGGCCACAGGGCGATCACGTGCCGGCATCTTCGATGTTCTTGAACCGCGTAACCCAACCGTACCTGCCGATCGCATGGGAACCAGCACCGTGCCCCACCGCGTCCCAATGAAGCCTGCGCCCGGCCGGGCAGGCAGGCGGGGCCTCGTCCTTGTTTGCGCGCTCGCCTTCTCTGTTCTGTGGCCGGGTGCCGGCACCACCGGCGAGTTGGCCTGGGGTGATGTTGCCACGCCGCTGCGCATCGTCAACCTGAACCCGTTTCAGCTCCTCTATGGCGTGCCCGGTTCGCTGGGCGCCCGCGTGATGACGCCGGGCTCGTCCGAACTGATCGCCTCGATGGATATGGCCTCACACCTGGTCGAGGCCAGCTCAGGCGCGGAGCGGGTCCTGATCGACGGCGAGACCCACAGGCAGGGGCTTGCCTTGAGACACGGGTTCGGGGATGGCTGGGAGTATCTGTTCGAGATCTCCGCCCTCTCCCACCGCTCCGGCGCGTTCGACGGGTTCATCGAGACCTGGCATGACGTGTTCCACCTGCCCCAGGGCGACAGGGACCGCGCGCCGCGCGACCGCCTGGGGCTGTTCTACGCCAACGGTGGGAGAACCTACTACGATATCGGCCGGAGTGTGTCTTCGCTCGGGGATATCAGCCTCGGGGTTGGCTATGCGGTGACGCATTGGCCCTTGTCGAACGACGGTCTTGCGATCCGGGGAAGTGTCAAGCTTCCGACCGGCGATGAGCGCGCGTTGGCGGGCTCCGGCGGGTATTCGGCCTCGCTCTGGGCGGAGACCTCGGGCGCGCTGCCCGGATCCGCCGACTCGCGGAGCTGGCTATACAGCGCAAGCCTGGGAGCGCTTGCCGGGGAGGCGCCGCGCGGACTTCCGGACCTTGGCAACCGTTTTGTTGCCTTCGGACACCTTGGCGCGACCTGGCGGCCCCTCGACCATCTGAGCCTGACGGCGCAGATCAATGCCCATTCCTCGCCCTATGGCGCATCGGATGTGGCGCCGCTCGCCGATCCTGGCGTCATGATCGGCCTCGGCGGCGCGTTGCGGCTCAGCAAGCACGCGACGCTTGAGATCGCCGTTACCGAAGATGACGGCCTGCACCGCGGCGCCCCCGATATCGGCCTGCATGCCGCTATCCGCTGGAGGCGGTAGTGCCCCCGGCTGGTGTCCAGCCAACCGGCCCGGAACCGTGCAACGGCATGCTCATGACATTACACATGACATTACAATGGACACGTTGCCGGCGATGCCGCTGACTATTCGCCAGTAATGCAGCGCAACACGAGGAGCCCCCGAGCGATGACCAACCGAAGATATCACCTCCCGATCATGGCCACCGTGATCGGACTCGTCCTGGCGGGCTGTGGCGGCGGCGGCGGCGGTCAAACTGTCTCCGTGACGGTTGGCTCGTCGAATGCGCAGGCCATCGAGAGAGCGTTGGGAATCGCCGCGGCAATAGCGCCCCTGGCCGCAGGTGAGGCAGCGCCGGCGCTCCGGCGAATAACGCCCGCGGTGGAACGCACTGTGGCCGGCGGGGTCAATGTTACGGTGACGGCAGCTCCCGGTGGTCCCGATTTCGAATTCCTGAACAGCACGCCGCTCGACGATCTCTGGAGCCGTGCGGGATTGCGGGGCAGCGAGACGGGATCGAGAGAGCATATAACTCTCTACACGAACATCGAGAACCCGAGGAGGCCGTTCGGCAGCGTATATACCCTTGACCAAGACAATGCCCTGACTGTCGACTTTGCAACTCACTCGATGCGCGTGCTGTCTTCCGGGTTTCCACTCCCCGACTTCCATCGGGAATATTCGAGTGAGGAAGATCTCTCGTTCCCGGGTACGTTTCACGGCGTGGCAGGCACCTATGAATGTACGACACCGCCCTGCACAGTCAGCACTGCCACCGACGGCGTGATATCCTCGCCCGGCGGTACATGGACGTTCACTCCCGATTCCGATCCGGCTGGCGGGATCGTGATCGATCTGCCGGACGCGGACCATTTGTATTTCGGGTGGTGGCTGAAGGAACCGGCCGATTCGGACGGCGCCTACGCGTTCAGGACCTTCTCGGGCGGCACGGTTCCGTTCGCGGTGGGCCAAAAGTTCACAGCTGGCAATAACGACGGGCTGCTTGGCACGGCGTCGTATCGAGGCCGGGCGGCGGGCCGGTATGTGACGAAGGATTTCACCGGCGGGGTGCTCAGCGGCGGCACAGCGGGCGTGTTCACCGCAACGGCCACGCTGGCGGCGAATTTCGGGGGTGACGATATCGCCGTGAACGACCAGTTCAACATCCGTGGAAGTGTGACGGAGTTCATGGACGCGGGGAGCGGCACGCCGCTCGAGGGGTGGAGTGTCACGCTGAACAAGGTCGATCTTGCACCGGACAGCGCATCCTTCGGTGGAACCGCTGGCGACACCACCAGCGCGACGCTTGGCGGCGTCACCGGCACGGGGACCTGGGAAGGGGCCTTCTTCGGCAACGCCAGGGCCGACGGCAAGCCGGGTTCCGTTGCGGGTGTGTTCGATGCTCATCTACCTGCTGCGAATATTTCCGGCGGGTTCGGCGCCACCAATACTGCCGCGGATGAATAACCGATCGCTAATGACAGGTTCGGTGATTCCCGCCGTCCGATAAACGTGGGCTATCGCGATCTCGTCGCCGGCGAGGCCAAGCCGGATTAGATACGCATGCTCCAATGCCGGCCCTTGCTCTGCTGCTGCGTTTCGGCCTTGCGCTCGGCGCGTTGTTGCCGCAACTCCCGGAGCTTCTCCGGATCGTCGAGGAGGCGGGCGACGCGCTCCTCGCGCATCCGGAGGCTCTCGCCCTCGCGTTGCCCTGCCAGGGCCGCCGCGAGGTGCCGGTCGTCGTCTTCAAGCACTTCGCGCACGCGTGAGAGCGCCGACCCGAGGCTCTCTTCCCGGAGCGCGATGCAATCGAGGTGGATGCCGTAATTCCCCGGGTCGTCCATGAGTTGTTGGTAACGACCGTAAATTTCCCATTTGTAACGACCCAAAATTTCTCACTTTGGGCTTGTCGCTGAAGGCGTATCGGACCGTTCTGTTGGATTTGCCAACAGAACGGGATCGGTGCGCGGATGTACAAATGGGAGATCAGGATGTTGTTGAAGCACTATCTGGACCGGGGCGTCTCGAAGGCGGAGCTGTCTGCGGAATCTCACGAAAGTAGCCACCAATTCTCACGCAAAGTAGCCACCCGTTCTCACCAAAGTAGCCACCCCTTCGGGGCGGCAGGTTTTGGTGCGACTGAGGGTGCCGTCCTACCTCTCGGATTTCGCGATTGGTCCGAGGGGGATGCGATGGCACGGGGAAGGTTGGCGATGAGAAAGGTGAAGAAGATTCTTGCGTTTCATTTCGACGAGGGCCGCAGCGCCCGCGCGATCGCGATGCATTGCGGTCTTGCACGGCGCTCGGTGGCGCAGACCCTGGAGCGGTTCGCCGCCTGCGGGCTAAGCTGGCTGGAGGCCCGCGACCTGGACGAGGAGGTCCTGGAGGCGGCGCTCTATCGGATATCCCGGGCTTCGGATTGGCCGGAGGTGGACTGGGCGAAGGTCGAGAAAGACCTGTCCGGCCGCGGCATGACGCTGATGCTGCTGTGGGAGGAATGGCGCGAGACGCATCCCGACGGGATGAGCTATCCGACCTGGTGCCGCCGGTTCCGGGAATGGCGGCCGCGCCGGGACGTGACGATGCGCCAGAACCGCCGTCCCGGCGAGCGTCTGTTCGTCGATTACGCCGGCATGACGGCTCCACTCCTGGTCGAGGGGGTCGAGCACGAGGCGCAGCTGTTCGTGGCCTCGATGGGGGTGTCGGGGCGGCTCTACGCCGAGGCGACGCTGACCCAGAAGATCGAGGACTGGTGCGCCTCGCACGTGCGCTGCTTCGAGGACATGGGCTGGGCGCCGCAGTTGGTGGTTCCGGACAACATCAAGCCGGCGGTGACGCAGCCATCGCGCTACGAGCCGGTCCTGAACGAGACCTACGCCGATCTGCTCGAACATTACGGCGTCCAGGGCCTGCCGGCGCGGGTCCGGCGCCCGCGCGACAAGGGACTCGTCGAACAAGGAGTGCTTCACGTTGAGCGCAGGGTCCTGGCGCCGCTGCGCAACCATGTCTTCTATGACCTGGCGTCGCTGAACCGGGCGATCGCCGCCCGGGTCCGGAAGATCAACGAGCGCCCCTATGCCGATGGCACGGGCGAGAACCGCCACAGCCGGTTCGAGAGCGTCGATCTCCCCCACATGCGGCCCCTGCCGGACCGGCGCTGGCAGCGCACGCAGTGGCGCCAGAACACGGTCCACCCCGATTACCACATCGCCGTCGAGCGGCACTTCTACTCGGTGCCCTACCAGTATGTCGGCAAGGAGGTCGATGTGCGGCTGCGAGGATCGGTGATCGACGTCTTCCACCGGGGCCGGCAGATCGCCAGCCATCTCCGCAGCCAGGCCAAGGGCCGCGCCACTACGCTCAGGGAACACCAGCCCCGGGCGCACCAGCGCGCCGGCGTCGAGGACACCCGCACCCGGCTGGAGCAGAAGGCCCGGGATATCGGCCCCCATGTCCACGCCTTCGTCACCGCGATCATAGAGCGCAACCCTAATCCGGAGTTCGGCTTCCGCTCCTGCTACGGCGTTCTCCGGCTGGCCGGCGGCCACGAGCCGGAACGCCTCGACGCCGCCTGCCGCTATGCCCTGGAGCTCGGCACCCGAACCTGGCGCGGTCTCGACAACATCCTGCGCACCGGCGCCGATCGCGCCGCCGCCGAGCCGGAGCTCGAGACCATGCCGATCGATCATCTCAACATCCGAGGACCGGAGGCCTACAAATGACCGACAATGCTGTCTCGCACCCATTGGCCCAGCGCATCGCATCACTGCGCCTGCCCGGCATGCTGGCCGCCTTCCTCGAGCAGATGGCGCGCCACGATCTCGGCGACATGCCGTTCGAGGACCGGCTCGCGCTACTGATCGACCGCGAAATCTCCGAACGCCGATCCAGGGCCCTCCAGCGGCGCCTCAAGAAGGCTCAGCTGCGCCACCAGGACGCCTGCTTCGAGGATATCAATCTGAGCCGCCCCCGCGGGCTCGACCGCAGCCTCATGCTCAGCCTCGGCGACTGCGCCTGGGTCCGCAATGCCGCCAATATCCTGATCACCGGCCCGTGCGGCACGGGCAAGAGTTGGATCGCTTGCGCGCTCGCTCACAAAGCCTGCCTTGAAGGCTGCCAGGCCCAGTACCAGCGCGTGCCACGGCTGCTCACCGAGCTGCGGATCGCCCATGGCGAGGGCACCATCCCCAAGCTCTATCGCGACCTCGGACGCATCGAGCTGCTCATCCTCGACGACTGGGGCCTGGCGCCCATCGATACGGCACGGGCTCGCGACCTCCTCGAGATCCTCGACGACCGCATCGGCCGGCGCTCGGTGGTGGTCACCAGTCAGTTGCCGGTCGCCGACTGGCACCGACAGCTCAACGATCCCACCCTCGCCGACGCCATTCTCGACCGCCTCGTCCATGGCGCCATCCGCATCGAGCTGCGCGGCAAGTCCATGCGCAACGACGACGCCGGCGCCGGAACCAAGGCATGATCGCGGCAGGGAGCCGCGCTTCGCGCGGTAGAATCGTCACTCCGCTCCGGGGCGTCGGAGAAGCGGGACGGGTGGTGCGACAGCATGGTGCGCGCGCGCCGCTCCGACTCGTGGGGGGCACGCGCCGCGCGCGCACCATGCCCCTCGACCTTGCAGCAGGGCCTTCGCCGGTGGTATCGCTGAAGAGGAAATCGCGAAAGGAGAACTGCCGACAACAACGTGATCGCGTCGCTGCGCTCCGGGGTGGCCACCATGCTGAGAATGGGGTGGCTACTTTGGTGAGAATCGGTGGCTACGTTGATTGAGAATCGCCGGCTACTTTGGTGAGAATCGGCAGCTGTCGAGGCGGTTCGGGGTGAATCGTCGGACGATCCACAATTGGGTCGATACCGGCCAACTGGACCGGGATCTGGCGGCCGGTGCGCGAGGGTATTCGCCCCGTCCGCCGGTGGTCCACAAGCTGGACCTCTACAAGGCAATCATCGACGCCCGTCTTGAGGCGTTCCCGAAGCTGTCGGCGAAGCGGCTTTTCGATGAGGTCCGCGCTGCGGGCTACCCGGGCTGCTACTCTCGCGTGAACGACTACGTGCGTGCGACGCGACCGCGCGAACCGGTTGAATCGCTGGTCCGGTTCGAGACGCCGGCGGGGCATCAGGGCCAGGTGGACTTCGGTACGTTCACGCTGCCCTGGGGCCGGCGCCATGCCCTGGTGATCGTCCTCGGCTACTCCCGGCTGCTGTGGCTGCACTTCTATACTCGGCAGACCATGCCGGTCCTGATGGAAGGTCTGGAGACCGCCTTCGACCGGTTCAGCGGGGTTCCGGAGGAGCTGCTGTTCGACCAGATGCGATGGGGTGGACGCCCCCATCTGACGGCGTCATAAGCGCCGGGAAGGAACGCACGTGGGGTGCGTTCGATCAACGAAGGAGGCGTCCGTGGACCGGATTAACATCATTGGCATCGATATATCAAAGAGGAGTTTCCAACTCCATGGGGCAACGGCGGAAGGCAAGCCGGTGTTCGGCAAAAAGCTTTCGCGAGAAAAGTTCCTCGTATTCCTCTCCGAAGCGCCGCCGTGCCTGGTTGTGATGGAGGCCTGCGGCGGCGCGCATTACTGGGGTCGACAGATCATCGCTCTTGGCCACACGTGCAAGCTGATCCCGCCGATCTATGTCAAGCCATTACTGAAACGGCAGAAGAATGACAGTAACGACGCGGCCGCGATCGTCGAGGCGGCACAGCGCCCCACCATGCGGTTCGTGGCAGTTAAGTCGGAAGAAGCGCAGGCGGATGCAATGCTGTTCCGCACCCGCGCACTGCTTGTCCGCCAACGCACGCAGACGATCAATTCACTTCGGGGCCAGCTTGCGGAATTCGGCGTGATCGCGGCCCAGGGTGTGGCGGGCGTCGCGGTGATGCGGCTTGAGTTGGCAGAAGTGGAAGAGTCGCTTCCCGAACAGGTCGTGTCGATGGCCAAACTGCTGTTTGAGCAGGTTGCCGCTCTCAGTGAGCAGATCGCTGGCCTTGAGAAGGAGATCCGTTCCCGGACCCGGGCGCGCGCGGACATGAAGCGGCTGATGACGATCCCCGGCATCGGCCCGATCTGTGCGATGGCGCTGCATGCCTTTGCGCCGCCGATGGAGAGCTTCGGCTGCGGGCGCGACTTTGCGGCCTGGGTCGGACTGACACCGCGGCAGCACTCGACGGCCGGCAAGCAGCGGCTCGGCCGGATCACCAAGATGGGGCAGCGCGATCTCCGCCAGTTGCTCGTCCTGGGCGCAACGTCGGTGCTCCGGCATATGCGCAAGCGCGAGGAGCTGGATGATCCCTGGCTGCGGAGGATGATCGCGGAAAAGCCGCCGAAGCTGGTCGCCGTCGCACTGGCGAACAAGATGGCGCGCATCATCTGGGCGCTGTCGGTCAGGAAGGATATCTACCGGGCGCCGGGCGCCAATGTTGCGGAATAACTGCCTGGAAGAGGAAGGGTCTGTTTGGAATTGGAACACCGGGCTTCGCGGACACGCTCTTGAGGGCGTGAGGCGCGGATGACCCCGGTTGGTGCGGTAGGGACGAAAGACAACATAGGGGCAAAAGGTCAGAGAGACGGGGTCGGAAAAACCAGCACGGCGCGCAGGGCTCAAGCATACCGCTGAAGCGATTTGGATCCGATCCACGAACACCATATGGGCCCGCGGCGCATGCATGCCGCACTTGAGAGGCCGGACATACGACAGTACCTGACCGCATGTCACGAGTTGTTCAAATTCCTGCTTGCACTGCAGGGGGCGTCCACATACGCGCCGTGGTGCTGTCCGACGACCGCGGAGCCGGCGGCGGCCTGGTGCTGAACGAGGAGTTCCTGCGGTTCGCCGCGCACTGGGGGTTCATGCCGCGCTCGTGCCGACCCTATCGGGCCCAGACCAAGGGCAAAGTGGAGCGCCCGATCCGCTACATCCGCGAGAGCTTCTTCTACGGCCGCTCGTTTGCGAATGACAACGATCTCAACGAGCAGGCCGTGCGCTGGCTGGAGGGCACAGCCAACGTCCGCCGGCATGCCACGACCGGGGAGCGTCCTGTCGACCGCTTCGAGCGCGACGAGCGGGCGGTGCTTCTCCCCTTGGCGAACCATCCCTATCGACGTCTCGGCGCCCGGCATGCTCCGGAGCCCGCGCCGCGGCGACTGCCGGCAACCGTGAAGGTCGAGCGGCGACCGCTTAGTGTCTATACGGAGGCGCTGCAATGAACGCTCCGGCGCCGGCCCGGCGCGACCGGCTGCGGGCAATGCTGGCGGACCTCAAGATGCCGGGCGCGCTGGAGGCCGTCGACGGTATCCTCTCGGACGCCGACGGCGGCACAATCTCGGCGGCCGAGGCCATCGAGCAGTTGCTGAACGCCCAGATCGTGCTGCGCAACAACCGTCGTCTCCAGACCGCCATGCGCTCCTCGCGGCTGCCGGCTGTGAAGACGCTCGATCAGTTCGACTTCGCCTTCCAGCCCAGCATCAAGCGCGAGCAGGTCGAGAGCTTGCACGAGCTCGGCTTCCTGGACCGCGGCGAGAACGTGATCCTGCTCGGCCCGCCAGGCGTCGGGAAAACGCACTTGGCGATCAGTCTCGCGATCGCGGCGGCCGAGGCCGGCCGGCGCGTCTACTACGGCACGCTCGCGGGGCTGATCGAGTCCCTCACCGAGGCCAAGGCCGCCGGCAATCTGACCCGGCGGCTGCGCGTGCTTACCCATCCGGCTCTGCTGGTGGTCGACGAGATCGGCTACCTGCCGGTCAACCAGGACGGCGCCGTGCTCTTCTTCCAGCTCATCAACGCCCGGCACGAGAAGGCGTCGACTGTGCTGACGTCGAACAAGGGTTTCGAGGACTGGGGCGGCGTGCTGGGCGACGAGGTGATGGCGGCTGCTCTCATCGACCGCCTTGTGCACCACTGCCATATCGTCAACATCCGAGGCAACAGCTACCGGATGAAGGATCATCAGAACCTGCTGCAGTCCGGCTCGGATCGACGCAGGAAAAGAGCCGCCGAGTGATCGCCGACTCAAACGGAGACAGGAGCGGTGACACCCGCCCGCTGTGGATAACCGGGTTGTCGCCGCCAGACTCTTGGCGGTCGCTGCGCCAACCCGGTTACCTACAGCTCGACCAAGTCCGTACCCTCAAACACTGCGTCTGGGGGTACGACCGCACGCTCAAAGTGAGAAATTTTCGATCGACAAAAGTGGGAAATTTTCAGTCGCAATTGACATGAGTTCCTCGCAACGGTCTGAACGAAGGAATTGCCTTTGAACCTGGACGATACCGGGCACCCTCCCGAAGGTTCCAGTCTTCTGCCGATGGGGCGAAGTCGACAAAAATATGCCCATCGGGAACGTCCTCGATAGCCGTCAGAGACGGTGCTCGATCAATGTTGAACACCATGCGCTGTTCGGCTTCAATGGGAGAGCACTTCAGTTGCGCACAGCACCGAAGACGCCCTGAAGATGATCACGATCGAACTTGCCGGCCGCACCCTGATGCTCGGTTCCGTAGAACGCTCCTGCAATGGTAGCGAGGCCCTGCGTGTCCCGAAATGCGCCGTTCCGGATTCTTAACGCCTGCCATGACATATCGTCATGTCCCGCTTCAAAATCGGTGAAGTCAATATCGACTGTAGTGTCATCGAAATCGACCTCAAGCCGCGCATTCCCGCTTACCGGCATTTGGCCTGCGTCCGGCCGTCTATCAAAGGCGCGCACTTTCCCGGACCAAATGGCTGATCCGGAAACCGGATTATGTCCGGAAGGAGTTCCATCGATACGCCCGCCAGGGAACTCATAATAAGTGGTTTGACCTACCTGCCTGACGTTCTGTGCGACAAATGCACCGAATATATTGTCTCCGAATTGTTTGCCCCAAAATCCCCAATCATCGAATGCATAAAAGCCAGAGCCATCGTCAATATTCCCAAGAATGTTGGTTGTTCCACTTTCCTCCAGCGTAACAGTGTCCGGCATGCGCCGCGCCCCGAAGCTGCCGGTCACGTGAGTTGCGTTATGGTGGAACGAGCCAGCAGTTTCCTCGTGGCGCGGGCCGAAGAAGGCGCCGTTCAAAACTCCGGAGTCGCCGCCACCCGTGAACGTCCCGTCGGCTTGCGGACGAAGATCTTCGAAGCCGAAGTCGGGAAGGTCTCGCTGCCCGTCCCGGCTTGCAACCTCCGAAAACGCTACATCAACACGGTTTGCGGATAGCGAGTATTCGACAGTCGCGAGCCCCTCCACGAACGGATTATCGCCCGCAGCATGGCCACCCTGATATCCCAGCATCGGGCCGGACCATCTGGCGAGTTCATCGGGAAGACCTCCCGACAAAGTCCCCTGGAAGCCGGACCAGAGGTTCCGGAAACCGGAGGGTGTGCCATCCGAGTCAGTCCACCAATCCGTGTACTTCTCAAAACCGACCCCGAACGCAATGTGCTCCAGTGTTCCCGTATAGCTGTCAACTACATGACGTCCCTGGCGGTTGTCCGTGGAGGCAGCCGATTGTCGTGCTATCCGCACGAAGTCGTGGTCCGCATCGGGCCTCACCGCGTTTCGCCAATCCCACCCGGCCGTGGTGGAAAGCACACGGTCGCGGGTTGTCGGCATCCAGTCGGACCACCCACCTGATCCAGCATGACGCAATTCGCAGGCAGAATCCGATCCGCACCGGTACGTGTACCATCCGTCGCCGGCCGGATTCGACGCACCACTCTGGTAGTATCTTCCCAGCAAATAGTCGGCAGAAGCGATCACGTCCTCGCGGCTCGGCCGGTCGTCGACCGAGGCTCCGAAGCTGGCGAGCAGACCGGCTCGCGGATCGTAAAGCGTTCCGGCAATATCCTCGTGCTGCGGTCCATAGAAATCCGCCAAAAGCGTCGAACTCGCCTCCGTTCCGATAATTGCGTTGTCCGACAGCTCGAATGGGTAGTGCAGGTATCCGCCAGCGAAGGTTTCGGGGATGCCGTTGGGATAGACTGCGAGCGAGGTAAAACTTGCACTGCCATCCAGGGTGCCGAGGTCGACGGCCAGATTGGCGTCTCCGGTCACGGGCGGCAATCCGCTGCGGTCGAGCGCGGCGCCTAGCAGTCCTCCTGCGTAGCGGACCGTTCCGTGTACGCCCTCCGCTGGATGGGACAAGTGGAGGTCTCCGGTGCTGCGATACCCGAATGCGTCGGCCCCCACCTGTAGCAGATCCAACACGTCGAGCGTCTGCCAGGGATTGGCCGCGCCATCATAGTGTGGTTGCGGATCCGCCAGGGCCACTTGCAGGTCACGGGATACGGAGAGCGTGAATCCGGCGTGATCGGTCCAGCCGGCAAGCCCGTAGGTCTCAGGTCTGGAGGTTTCCTCCGTCACGGTCATACCGAGGTCCGCGAGGAATGCGAAGTCGATGGCATGCGGCAGGAAGCCTGGCAGACCGGCATTGAAACGGCAGTAGGACATGACCGAGGCGCAGAGGCCGCTGTGGGCGAAATCGTACTGGGAAGCCAGTGGATCACGCTCGCCTTCGACCCAGGTTTTCGGGTCTGCATCATCCTGAAACGGCGCAGGGCCGCCATGGACGGTAACCACGTTTGGCCCGGTCCAGGTGCCTGTTGCCGTGTCGGTATAAGGACCGTAGCCCTCCGCGTCTGGGTCACCCTTCCATACGCCCAGCACATGTCCGATCTCGTGGGTGAGCGTTGCGAACAGGGTGCGCTCACCGGCCTCCCGAAGATGCTCTCTATCGATCTCAATCGATCCGAACCGGGGTTCCCAGGAACCGCCGGACGCTTGAGGACCCGAGCTGCTTGCCCAGCCGGCGACCCCCTCAGGAAGGTCTTCGTCCTTGACATCGATCTCAAGTCCCGTGCTGGTCTCGCCTCCTGCATTGACCCGGATCTCAATATCGGGATAAGTGCCGCTGATCAGCCAGCCTTTGAGATCGCCTTCAGGCCGCTGCCACGCGGTCCAGGTATCGGCGATCCGGTGGCTCCATGCCTTGCCGGCGCGTTCGAGCATGGCGCGGAAATTCGGATCGTCACGCATCGCCGGCCCCGCCCGGGAAAGGTCAAACTCGATTGACAGGGTGTCGGCGGGGCCGCCCGTCCAGCGTCCGTAGGTGATGCCACGATTGGAGCCAAGGATCCGGACCTCGTCGGCGTCATGAAGCTCCGGCGCCACAACCGCCTCGCTATGGGTCTGCGCAGCTGTTCTAAGCGCCCGAAGATCGGCGGGGTCACTACCGGCAGCCGGTGCCGTCAGAGATAGGCCAGCCGCGATCGTCCGGCTCTGCCTATGTCCCCAATGGTCGAGCAGGTCGGCGGCGTCCGGGTTGTTGCGCGGACGGTCGGCCAGATGCAGGCTCCCCGGTTTAGTCCCCGTCACGACCAGGCTGCCGGAGGGCAAAGGGATTTCACGCGCCGCACTACTGTCTGACACATCGGCGTCAGACGCGGCATTCCATTGGCCAGTGGGAAGGTTCGGTTCCGATGTCTGCCTGGTTTCAGGCGAAGCCGTGTCTGTTGGCATAGCGGGTACGCCGGATGATGCCGCCTCGTTGCCATGCTCGTCGTGCGGATCGTGATCGACCGTTCCCCAGCCGTTCGAAACGCCGAAGCTTGAAGAGAGAAACGACGCATGCTGCGGCTTCGTCAAGCCGTCACCCAGCATCGCTAAATTTGGACGGCCACCACCGTTACTGACACAACTGGATAACGCCGGGATGAGAAAAACGAACATCGCACAAGATTGCAAGATTTTGCTGGACAATGTGAAAATCATGGCCCCGCCTCCATGAATGGTTGATCATGCTAACCACGTTGCCAATGCCAGTGTCCAATGCGGTGTTTCCGGCGTGATGCTATCGGTCCAAGCCGGCACGCAGTTTCACATCGTCTGGCGCATGTGTGTGTCCCCATGCGGCTGCCACCTCAGAACCCGGCGCCCCGGTGCCTGTTCAAGTTTGTACCGCAGCGCTACTGCTTAATCGCAGCGACGACTTCAAAGCACTTCACGGGCCGACAGGCGGTGCGTCGACCTTGTTTGCGCGCTCGCTTTCTCGGCCTTGTGGTGGGGCGCCGGAGACTCTCTTCATCCGATGAACGAGGGCTGTCGCGATCTCGTCACCGGCGAGGCATTGTCGGACTAGATTCGCATACTCCAATGCCGGCCCTTGCTCTGCTGCTGCGTTTCGGCCTTGCGCTCGGCGCGCTGTTGCCGCAACTCCCGGAGCTTCTCTGGATCGTCGAGGAGGCGGGCGACGCGCTCCTCGCGCATCCTGAGGCTCTCGCCCTCGCGTTGCCCTGCCAGGGCCGCCGCGAGGTGCCGGTCGTCGTCTTCAAGCACTTCGCGCACGCGTGAGAGCGCCGACCCGAGGCTCTCTTCCCGGAGCGCGATGCAATCGAGGTGGATGCCGTAATTTCCCGGGTCGTCCATGAGTTCCTCGCAACGGCCCACCGCAAAGTCAGTCACGTCCCGCCATGTGTCATAGCGTCCAAGGTCTGGAACCGCCACGCCCCGCTCGGCCGCCTCGGCCACCAGTGCCTCGCGGCGGTCCAACCGATCCGCCATGTATTCGCGGCAATCGTCGAAGTAGTTGCGGTTTGACACGACCTTGTCGATCTGAGCGAGCACCGTGCTTATCTCCGATTTGACGCCGCGATCCAGGAGCATGTTTTTGGAGACGGTGTCGAGCTCCTCGTGCAGGCGGTCGTAGCCATCCGTGTAGATGACATGGACGCCCCCCTCCGCTGCGCGGTCCACCAAGCGGTTCCAATCCCGCTTCAGTTCCTCCGAGCGCTCCAGGACCTCCCGCGCGAAGGTCCTGGTCCGCAACCGATCATGGTAGTCGCGCCCGCCTACGAGGTGGCCGATGGCGTGGCCGAGGCGGGAGAGTGCCGCCTGCACAGGCGCGGCGCTGGACATGGCCCGCGCCGGGTCCGGCGCGTCACCGTGACCCAATGCGAATCTGGGACCGACCCAGTGGCGGTTTTGCAGGCGCCGCAGCTCGCGCGCCTCCCGTTCGGCCAGCTCCGCGTCATCCTCCCGGATCACCTCGCGAAGCTCCGAGAGCGCCCCTTCCATGCGCGTCTTGGCGTCCACGAGCCGGTCAAGATGGGCGCCATATGTTTTCTTGCCGGAGAGGGTGGCCTCGCCCGCCGCCGTGAGGCGCTCGGCCTCCTGCCGCCAGTCCGGGTAGGCCGGAACCCCGGTCAGCTTGGTTTCCCGATCCGCCGCAACGTCCTGGAGAGAGGCGCGCGCATCCAGGTGCCGTTCCACTTCGCCCGGGTAGTCCAGGATATGTTTGCGGGTCGAGAGATAGCGCTGGTGATTCTCAAGGACCTGGATCAAGGGCGCCCGTGACTTGGCCGGGATATCCGGGTTTTCCGTCAGTTCCCGGGTGCGCGGAATGATGTCCACGTAGCCCTTGGCGTAGAATGATGGGATACCGGCTTGCCGGGCGTCTTCGATGAGGGCGTTCCAGTCCTGCCGCAAGGCTTCGTAGGCTGGCATCCAGGCCGGCGCCGCAGGCTCCGGTTGCTCGGCTTCCGCCCGTGTCTCCGCACGTTCGCCATGCGATTCCGGTGTCTTGGCTTTGGAGGCATATTCGCCATCCTCCCGGATGAAGCGATGCATCCGTGACAGTTCCCCTTCCACGCGCGCCCTGCCGGTTTCCATATTGTCGAGATGGACGCCATACCTCTCGCGGTCTGCGAGGATGGTCTCTGCTGCTGCCGTCAGGCGGTCCGCTTCCTGTCTCCAACCCAGGTGGTCCGATATCTCAACGATTGGAACGCCGAGGCTGCCGGCGGCGCGCTGGATCGAAGCATGCGTGTCCATGTGCCGTCCGGCGGCGTCAAGATAATCCTCGACATACTTCCGCGCCGAGAGATCCCGCTGGTGATTTTCAAGCGCCTCGATCATCGGCGCCCGTGTCCCGGCCGGGATATCCGGGTTCTCGGCAATCGCCTGGATACGCGGGATCATGTCCACGTATCCGTGGGCGTAGAATAACGGCTCCCCGGTTTGCTGGACCCTTTCTATCAATTCGTTCCAGTCCCGCAACAAGGTTTCGTAAGGCGCATACCAATCCGGCTTGGGCGGATCCCGGTCCGGCGGCGGCACGTCCTCCTGGGCCGCCCCGGCAAATGCCCAGGGGTAATCATCGGCTTCGACCGGCGGGACGGAGTCGACGTGCTGGGCTGGCGCCGCGTCACGGTCGGGAGACTGCATCCCGGTCGTGTCCCGCGTCATCGTATCGGCACTCCCGGGCGCTTCGGCGCGGCCGCTCTCCAGCGCCAGCTCCCCTTGCCGTAACTCGGGTATCGGTTCTTGTGGCTCCTGTTCCCCCTCCTTCTTCAGCCGATGCACGTGCCGCATCGTGGCCGCGCGCAGGTGGCGCCGCGCCCGGGCATGGAGGTCCTCGAAGGCGTCGAGGTCCGTGCGGGCGAGGCCGCCGCGCTTGGAGAGCAGGGACGCGAATTCGCCCGGCCAGGCGCGGAAGGTCTCGGCCTGTTTCAGCAACACGGCATGGCGGGTGAGTGTCTCGCGGTAGGCTCCGCTGAGCGCCACCGCATCGCCTTCAATGCGGGTCCGTTCGCGGAGATCGTCGTACGCCGCCAGAATCTCCCTGCGGCCGTCGGCGAAGGCGGCGACCGTCTGGGCGTGACGCCAGCCGAAGGCGGTGCGCCGGACATCGCGCGCGATGCGGGCCAGCGTGTTGTCGTTCGCCGCCGCACGGATATCCCCCGCCTCGCCCTGGGCTTGGCCAGGGGATCGGCCTCTGTCCTCCCGGACATTCTCCCGACGCCCTTCCCACATGCCATCCGCCATATAGTCGAGCGCCGCCTCCTTCGGTTGCGAGCGCGACCAGCGTTCGGCGAGATACGCCCGGATCTCGGTGTCCGTCACCGCCGCCTCCCGGTCGTTGTCGGCCCGCCTGTCGGCGATGTCGAGAGCGAGCGGCGCCCGGTTGACGTAGATGTCGAGGCCCTCGCGATGGCGTGTTGCGGCGGGATAGATCGTCTCGCGCGAGGGCCTCGCATCGGCCAGCAGGAACGTCCAATCCACGGTCAGCCCCTGGGCCGATGTGATGGTAAGCGCATAGCCGTGATCGAGACGGATATTGCCGTACCAGTCGCGGATCTCATCGTGACGGAATCTGACCTCACGGCCATCCTCGGTGCGCGCCGATATCAGGACACTAGGCTCCGTACCGGCCTCAGCTCTTTCAACCTTGAAGTCGTCGACCGTGACCACGGTGCCGTTGAACAGTTGCTTCTCCCAGTGGGTGGCCCCGATACGCAGACGGTCCCCGCGCGCGATCTCGAGCGGCGAGGCCGCCCGATCGTCCTCCGTGCCCCTGCTGACGATCACCGTCACCCGTTCCGCATGGGCCCGGTCCGTATCGGCCCGTTCTCCATCCGGCGGTGCGGCGAACCGGCGTTCCCGCATCAAATGCGACAGCGCCCGCACCTCGGCCCGTGTGCGTGCCAGCACCACGCTGGACTTGTCGGGGTTCGCCCGCTGGTAGCGGTCCCAGTCATCGACCAGACCGGTCAGCGTCTTTTCTTCGTCGTACCCGATATGGAACCGTCCACGCAGGTGATGCGCCGCAATGGCCGATGCCGCATCGCCGTCGCGCAGCGCCTCGGAGGCAGCGACCTGCCACGGCGTAAATACAAGTTTCCCCTTCATGTTCTCGTAATAGTTAAGAATGCGGGTGCGCCTCTCCTCTGCCATCGAATTCGCCTTGAGCCGTGCCATCTCGGGTGTCTCACCCTGGACATGGGTCAGGATATCCTCCAGGTCCGCCTTCTGGCGCCGTATGCGGTCCACCCGCACGCTGCCAACCGCATCGCGGATCAACCTCAACCCCGGTCCAGCTTCCACCGGTTGTTGCTGTTGTGTGTCGCCCGCGAAGACGATCTTCGCTCCATGGCGCTCGGAGAGTTTCAGAATGTGATGCGCCTGGCGGGTCGACAGCATCCCCGCTTCGTCGACGATGATGGTGGTGTCCTTGGTAATCTCGATGCCGCCCCGCGCGGCGAGGCGTAGCAGCTTGTCGACGCAGAACGGCCGCGCATCGACATCGTTGCCAAGCGCCACCGCCGTGCGCCAGGCCACGGCGGTGGCGATGATGCTCTGCCCGTGTTCACGGTAGAGATCGGCGATGGGCCGCAATGTCGTGGTCTTGCCCGAACCCGCCGCCCCTTCGATGATGGCGACCTGGCCCCCGGATGAGGTGACAGACCGGATCGCCGCGATCTGTTCTTCGCTCAGCGGATAGCCCGCCTTCAGCAGCCCCGCCACCTTTGCCCCGATGGCCTGGGCGGACAGGGAACGGCCCGTACCGGCGGCCATGCCTGCCGCCATATCCCGGACTTCCTGCTCCATCTGGAGGTTGTGACGGGTCGAATACAGCCTGGTATGCGCCATGTCGGCCCGGCCCTCGGCCGAACGCGGCGGGCGGGTCAGGCGCACCACCTCCGGGCTCAGCAGGACACGCTCTATACTTGTCGCCACCGCATCCCGGCCCAGCAAGCCGGCGGTGGCGTTGCCCACCCGCTCGACGATATCCGGCAGGCGGAATACCGCTTCCTCGCGCGTGAGACGGTACGGCAGATCCTCCAGCACCGCCGTCAGCGCCCGGATCTGCTCTTGGGTAATCTCTTCCGCCTTCCCAAGAAGCGAAGCGATCAGCGCCTCGCGTTCGACATATCCCTCCGCCTCGCCGCGCCAGCGCCGGTGGCGGATCTCCGGGTCGTTGTCGGGCGACTTGCCGGCTCGCGTGATCTTGTTCGCCGCCGCCGCGCGCGGCGCGTTGCCCTTGACCGTAAAGCCCATCTCCCGGGCCGCTTCGATGATCGCCGCACGCCGCTTCGACCAGTGTCCGGTCAGGCTCTCGGGGATGCCTGCGACGCGCGTAAACTCTCCGTCCTTGCCGTACTGTTCCATGCGGATGCCAAGGCGTTCCTGCAGGCTCCAGGCTAGAGTATTGCGGTAGACCGCCCCCGCCGCCTTCATCCAGGTATAGACCGGGTGCTGATGCAGCGCACGGCACTTGCCGTCGATGTGCGTCCGGGCGGCATTGAAGATCACGCAGTGGGTATGAAGCTGCGGGTCGTTGTCGCGGCTCGTGCCGTGCTGGAACATCGCGCCCACGATGTCGGCCGCCACCACCCTGGTCCCGCCACGTTCCTCAATCCGCGTCCAGGCGCAATAGCGCAGCACCGTCTCCTCAAGGGCTACCCGAGCCGCATCGTTATGCGCCCGCTCGATGCCGGACCGCAGTCCGGGGTCCGCTAGGGCCCACAAGGCCGAGACGCTCTTGTCCGCGCTGAAGGTCATGTCGAGACCGGCCGAGCGCCGCTCGCTGCCGGCGTTGCGCGTCAGCCGTTCTCCACCGTCCGGGCCGAAGCCGTGATAGAGCCGGTTGAAATCACCGCTATCGACCTTGCCGCCGTTCGCAAGTCCGAACATCCCCTTCGGGTTGAACCAGACCCCATCCGGTTCTTCGCCCGCGGTGTAGTACTCGTTGGGATGGCGGAAGGAACGCTGGCTTTCCAGGTAATACGCTGCCGAGGCCGCTTGCGCGAGGGTCGCTACCATGGCTATCGCCAAGCCCGGCGTTCGTTGCCCAATTCGACGCGGCCGGGAGAAACGATCCTGCTCTTGTGCAGAAGCCGCTCAAGCCACCTTGCGACGGCGGGCCGGGCGAACAGACCGGCGGTCATGTTTTCCACTTGCTGAACGATGTCGCTCAGCCGGACACCGGTGTCCCCACCGGCGAGTGTCCGAAGCAAATCGTCCTCGGAAACCATCGGGTCGAGACCCTCGCCAGGCAGGGCCGCGAATTCACGGCCCAACAAGGACCCGATCAGCTCCCAGGGATTCACGAAAGCCTCACTCTCGGTGTGCCAGCGTTCATGACGATCGAGGCCCCTTGCCGGCTTGTTGCCGGGGTCGAGTTCATAGAAGCCTCCGGGGCCGGCAGCCTTTGAAATGGTCGCGCGCCGCTTCGACCAGTGTGCGACCAGTTTCTCGGGCATGTCCACGATCCGCGTGAACGCCTTGTCCGGTCCGTATTGTTCCACGCGGATACCGAGCCGCGCCCGCAAGTTCCAGGCCAGCGCGTTGCGGTACGCGGCACCCGCCACCTTCATCCAGCGATAGATCGGCTTCTGGTGCAGGGAGCGGAATTTACCATCCCGGTGGCTTCTTACGACATTGAAGATCACGCAATTCGTTTGCAGCTGCGGATCGTTCTCACGACTGATGCCCTGCGGGAACAGCGCCGCCAGGATGTCGCCGGATATGACATGAATGGAACCCTGGCGGTCGCGTGTCCGCGTGACGCCGCAGTATTTTCGAATCACATCATCGAGCGCCGTTCTCACCGCATCCTTATGCGCCCGCTCGATATCGGCCCGCGGTCCCGAGTCGGCGATGGCCCACAGGGCGGAAACGCTCTTGTCCGCATTGAACGCAAGGTCGACACCGGCCGAGCGTTTTCCGCTGCCGCTGTTGTGCGTGAGCCTGGTCGAGCCGTCGGGCGCCACCCCGCCGTGGAGCCGAAAAAAGTCCCTGTTGTCGATCCTGGCGCCGTCCTCCAGTCCAACCAGCCATGAAGGGTTCCACCAGACACCGTCAGCTTCTTCGCCTGACCTGTAGTAGTCGTTCGGGTGCCGGTACGAGCGCTGGCGTTCAAGATAAAACTCGGGCCTGAACGCCTGAGAGATCGTTGCTACCATCGCAAATCGTGTCCGTCATCCCGATCGGGAAGGTCAACTTTCTTGTCTCTTCCTGCCCGTGCTTCTACCGGCAGCCGATGGACAACAGATGTATTACCAGCCTTGACCGGGTCTTATTATCAACAGTAAGCGAGTTTACCGCAGAGGTGTGGGAAGGAGAATACCACTCGATACGTTTAGAAAGAGGATATAGACTGCAAAAAGTGAGATCAAGGGGAAGATTGGCCCTGCCTTGGAACGGGGCGGCACACTTGAAATGGCCGTTCGAATGGCGGAATTGACCGGCTGTCGGGCCAATGGCAAAATCCGGGCTTGATCGCGGATTCTGGAAACAGCGGGGAGATGGACGATGCCGGCGAAACGCTTCAACGAAGCGGATATCGACTTCGATGCTTTAGACGGCGAGTTGGCGAAACTTGAGCCGCCGAAGCTGAGCCTGACTGATGTACTGGACCGTTTGCGGAAGCGGCTGGTCAAGCAACAGGCGAAGGGGGTGACTGTGGCTCAAATGCATGAGGTGTTGAAAACAGGCGGCATCGATATCACGGAGCGCAGTCTGCGGACGTTTCTGGACAAGGGCGTGTTGCCGGGAAGGAAGGTTGCCGAGGCTGCCAGGTCCATGGTATCGGAAGAAGGCAGTGATCCGTTCTGAGACGAATGACGGCGCATATGGGTTCGTCGTGGCGGTTTTCGGGATGCGGATAATGAAGTTGCAATGGGGGATGGCCGGGCGCCAGCGTGGCGCTTCAGCGCCCGCATACGGCGATGGCGCGAAGCGGCCGATCCGATACGCGGCGATGCATCGTTCGAAGAACGAGCAGCCGACAGCGAGCGTAAGCTCGCACAATTGGCGGTGGCGCGAAGCGCCCCGCCATGGGCCGTGACTTTATGCACACGGCATAAAAAAGGGGCCGACCTCCGCTGTGTGATGGCGGGGGCCGACCCTGAAGGGTGCCGTTATGCGGCGGCGAGATGGACGGGGATTCCGATCTTGCGTGCCTTGTCGATCATGTTATTCGTGATGCCAGAGCCGGGGAAGGCGACGAGGCCTTTCGGCAGGAAGTTGAGCAGGACGTCGTTACGCCGGAAGGGCGCGGCTTTGCCGTCCCGGTCCCAGTTCGGCTTGCAGACGACCTGGTGAACGCCGTTCTTCTCGGCCCAGCTTGCCGCGATCTTCTCCGCGCCGGGGCCGCCGCCGTGCAGCAGGACCATATCGTCGTACTTGATCTTGATACTGTCCAGCGAGCGCCAGATGGCGGTGACGTCGTCGAAGTCCTTGCCGCCGGTGAAGGCGACCAGGGTGCCCTCGGGCAGATGTGCGGAGGTCTCACGGTCCTTGCGGGCGCGGAGGTAGTCGCGGGCGTCGATGGCGGCGGAAGTTAGTTTGCCGGTCTGGCTGCTGTGCGACCCGTTGCGCGGACGCCAGGTATCGCCGGTTTCGGTGCGGTATCCCTCTGCGGCGAGGTCGCGCATGGCCTCGAAGGCATCGCGGCGATTACCGAGGTTCTGGACCCGGTCGGTGAGGCGTTCGAGTTCGCAGGACTTGATCTCGGAGCCATCCTGCTCTTTGCCGAGGTCTTTCATTTCGGGCGCGATCTTGTCGATACCGCGATCGAGGCGCTGGACCTGGGCGTGCAGCGTATTCACGAAGCCCCAGAGGAGGCTCTCACGTTCGTCGGCGAGCTGCGTCCCGTCCGGTGCGACCACACCGGCCAGGATGTGGATGGCTTCCTCGATTCCGGCAAGTGCTTCGTCCTCGTTCCAGATATCCCGGTTGTCGAACTCGTCGGGACCAGGGGTCGCGCCGAACAGGGCAGCCTGTTCGCAAGCCATTGCGGTCGGAGATGACGTTTCGGTTCTGATGAAGTTCTGCATGATTCTCTCCATTGCTATGTTGCTATTCTCCGAGGCGGTCTGCCCCGTCGTGATGACTCTTTGTTTCACGCGCTCGCAGCGGAGCCACGATGGCCGGAATGCCTGCGCCGGAGGAATGCGCGAGTGGTGCGGGCGCAGGGAGCGGAGCGAGCGAGCCACGGTCGCGTATTCCTCCGGCGCTAGCCGCGGAGCGGCGTGGCATTGCGCGCTATCGCCGTAACGGAGCGTCAGCGGAGTGGAGGACCCCGGAGGGGTTGGCACAGTGAGAACGTGTGACACAATGAGGCATCATGACGGGGTAATTATTCTCCCACTTCCCCGCTCTCTTCCACCGTTGCAGCAGGCTTTGTGCTGGCAATAAGGGGCGCGATCCGGGCCGCAAGGGTTTCTGTCCCTAAGGCAACGAGATCGTCATTAAAATCTGAGTGTTCGGGAACGATCACGATTGAGGGAATGCCGTGTTCCACGCAACGGCACTGAAGACAGTTAGCGGCGTGCCCGCCTTCCACGTCTTTATCGCGGGCGATGACCAACAGGGAGAGGTCTTGGGGTGGTTCGAAGGCGCCAAGGCTTCCTGCCGATAGAGCCGCTGCGGCATGAATGCCGGGAACGGCGGTGAGCACAGATAGAACGGTCTCGATGCCCTCGCCGGCAAGCAGGGTCGCGCCGGAGGCGGACCCGCCGAAGTGCACGGCGCGGCCGTGGACCCGCCCAAGCGCTTTGCGAGGACTCACGAGGTTGGCTTTCCCGGGTCGCTTGGGATCGAGCCAAGTGCGCTGTACCCCCTCGACGGCGCCATCATCACCGGTGACGGCGGCCACCAGTGCCGGCATGCGGTGGATGCCGTCATCTGCACGATGGATGAGATCGGGATGAAACCGCAGGGCCGGGAAGCGGCAATGGCCGATGGCGCGGGCGTGTAGGTAGGCTTCGGCATGGGTGCCATCGATGGGCCGGCAACGCCGCCAGAGGCGGCGCGCCGCTTCTTCACGGTCATAGCCGCCGGCGTGATTGCCGCCATTGGCGGGAGCGGACGGCGGCAGTGAGAGGAAGGCGTGGGCCTCCTCCATGGCGTGCCGTAGCGATGCTCCGCCGGTGCGCAGACGGATGAGATCGAGCAGATCGCCATGCTGGTTCGTCGCGCCGTCGGTCCATTTACCGGGTATGCCTGGAGGCGCCAGGCGCACGAAGAGCGAGCGCCCCTTGGCGCCGCTTGTGTCGCCGATGGTCCAGTATCTGCCCTGCTTGCGTCCGCGGGGAAGGTAGCGGCGGCAGACGTCTTCGGCCCGTGCGCTTAACGCCGCCGAAATTTCAGTGGCGTTCATGGGGTGCCCCATAGGGATCTGATGGTGCGAAACGGTTGCATGGGGAACCTCTCGAGCTTGTTGCGGGACGTCCCCTTCAGGCCCCCCTCGAACTCTTGGCGGTGAGGGCAGCGGGAGCGGAGCGCGCAGCGCGGCCGCTCCGCGTGCACGCTTTTTGAACGCTGTGGAGGCAAGCTCGAACGGGACTCCAAAAAATAAGGGCCAGCCCCACGCCAACTTGGCGGGGACTGGCCCTGAGTTATGCGGGAGGGAGGAAGCCCGCTAGAACGGAATTTCGCTATCAACCACCGTCGCAGCGGTTTCGGCGGAAGGCACGGTATCGCCGTTCATCGCCGGCGCGCCGTTGCCCTTCGGCTTATCCAGGAATTGCACCCGGCCGCCGGGGACCAGAAGGATCTCGGTCGAGAACCGGTCGCTGTCCTCGCCGTCCTTGCGCCACTTGCGGGTCTGCAGCTTGCCCGAGACGTAGACCAGGCGGCCCTTCTTGGCGTGCTTCTCCAGCATCTCCACCAGGCCGTCCTGGAAGGTGACGATGCGGTGCCACTCGGTGCGGTCCACCTTGTCCCCGGAATTTTTGTCGAGGAAACTCTCGTCGGTCGCGATCGAGACGTTGGCGACGCGGCCGCCGTTGGTGAGATGGCTGATGGTGGCGTCGGCGCCGAGGCGTCCGATCAACTGGGCGTTATTCAGTCCGAACATGATCAATCTCCTACGATCCGGGTTATGACATCGGGTTAGCGAACGGGGTCAGGCCTCTCTCGACCCTTCCCCCTTCACACTTCTCTAAGCCCCCCTCTTTCTCTATTCAGCCGTCCGCGCCGGTATATGTCCGGGAGCCGAGAACTTCGCGGATCGCGTGGGCCGGCATTCCGACCGCGGCCAGTAGCGCGCCGGCATCGGGAAGAGGTGCGGCGAAGCCGGGATCGGCATCGCCTGTGCTGCCGGGATTGAAAGGGGTGTCGTTGGACTCGGTCGAGGTATGTCTGGAATCGAACATCTGGCACCTCCGGTTGATAGGGTTGAGACACCGCCCGGTGGGAACTCTCTCTTCCCTTGGGCGCGTCGCCCTTCTCTTTGCCTTCCTCAAACTCTCATGCACGTTGGTCGAGGCTGGCCGGAGTGTTCGGGGCATCGCACGACGGCAACCGTTGGCACGATTGTGCCCGGCAACCGCAGCGCGGGTTGTCAAAGGACCGCGTCGTTGGCGTCCATAATGGCGATGACGGCGTCGTCGAGGCTGCCCCTCGCGCTCATCAAGGTGTGTTCCAGATGGAGAAGCCGGTGGCGGAGCCCGGCGCGGTCGTCGCGGGACGGATTACCGGGCAGGCGCATGATCGCATTCCGCAGTTCGGCGAAGCGTTCCGCCAGATCCTTCATGTGGGCAGCGGCTTCGCGTGCGCCGGTCCGGGCTTCCGGCAGGAACCCGCCGGGATCGTGCCGGTTCCCCGCCACTGTGTTGAAATCGTCTTCGCCGCGGGGGACTGTGAGCGTATCGAGCATGTGGGCCTCCATGGGTGCAATGCAGGGTGGGGGAGACGTCGGGGGAAGTGGCTCCCTCCGCGCGGCTCCCGGATCACCCCGGCTTAGCCGTCTCTTGACTCTCTATGGGCCGCACCGCGAGGCGGGGGGATCATGCCGGGTCCAAGTTGCCGGGCACACATATAAGGTGTCGTCTAGGGAGTCTTCGGGAAGCACGTGAAACGTCGCGACGCATTTCCCGAATATGGCGGCTCGGACAGTTCCTGCCGGAGTGGGCCGCGCAAGGCGCAAAGGCGCAAATTCCCGGAAGCGCGCGTAGCGTGCAGCTACGAGCTTTCGGACGCCCGCGCCGGATACCGGGCGGTGCTCTACATATCCGGGATCAGCTCCACCTGGTCCCGGGAAAGCTTGGCGAAGGCCAGGCAGACCACTACATCTTCCCACCGGTCCCATGTTCCGTGATTCACACCCGTGGCGATCTCGATGACCGTAACTCGAGGTGGCAGAACCGGCAGACCGCGATGCTCGCCCGAACGCGCCCAGGACCGGCGGGCGCACGGAGGACACCGGGACGCGCCCTGGGACGGTGAGCCGCAATCTATACAAAGCCTTCGTACTCGCCGCTGGACGTAGCGCTGGCGGCTTCTCGCGTTCTTCGCCTTTTTTCTTGACCGTTTGGCCGCGCTCCCGGCGCACCGGTCGCAATACGCGGCATCACTGGGCGCGGGCGTGCCGCACCGGCCGCACAAACCGGCGGCCCGCCGCGCGGCATATTGTTCCCGCTCCCTGTCACGCCTTGCCACGCGGCACGGTTCGCACACCGTGCCGCGTTCAATGGGTGGATGTGTGCCGCAGCGCGTGCACGTGCGCGCTTCCCGCCGCGCCCTGTCGCGCCGCCTGCTCCTGTCGCGCGCAAACTCGCGGCACCGTTCCGGGTCTCTGCCGCCGTAAAGAATGCCGGCCGCCTTGGCCCTGGCGCATCTTGCGCGCTCGGCCTTGCGACGCTTTTCGCCGCAGTGCCGGCACAAGGTCCCATCGGGCGCGGGCTTCGCCTTGCCGCACCTCGGACACATGCCGCGGGCGATCCGCTCGGCGGTAATGCGTTCATAACGCCGCCGCCCGCATGTACGTTCTTTTTTGGGATCCTCGTAGGGCATGTTCCTCCCCTCCGCGGTTGTGGTCCTGGCAAAAGACGCCCGGCCGGCGAGGCGCGGCCGGGCGTTCCCGGCGACCGCGGGTCAGCGATACTTCGCGTTTACGAACAAGCCCACCGCTCGATCCCCCATATGTTTTGTCGAACATATGGGGGACTATGCTGTCTGGGGTCATATGTTGCGGCGACGTTGATGCCCCTTGTTTTCCCTGGAGTTGAGCGGCGATCAGCAAACATATTTTTCTCCGTGGCGCGTGATGGACACGATGTTGTCTCCCAACAACGAGGAGGAACGTCGTGTTCGAAGAACTGTTCAAAAAACCGCACACAGTCCGGAGATACCGGGCTGCGCCGCTCGTCGAACCGCGAGAGCGATACCTTCGGCACCTCGCAGAGTCCGGTGCCCGTCGACTTACGTTGCGGCAGATCGCGCTCGATCAGGTTCGCCTGCTTCATCTTCTGGACCTGCGCGAGGGCGGGAAGATCGCTGTCGCCCAGATCGAGGCCATAGCTCCGAAATGGGAGCGCACGCGATAACGCCACATGCGCTGAGACATACGACCGCCTGTCACCTGGTGTTCGCCGGCGTGGACATCAATACCGTCCGCGCGTGGCTCGGCCATTCCTCCATCGACACCACCAACATCTATGCCGAAATCAACCTCAAGATGAAGGCCGCGGCGATGGCGCTGCGCGATGTCGCGGAACCTGATCCGGGCCGCCCCTGGAAGGAGGACAAGGACTTGATGGCGTTCCTGAACTCCTACTGAGCGCACCGGAATATGTTGCGGCGATTCGAACTCCTTCCTTGCTGAACGGAGGAGCCGTCTGTCGCTGACCGAAGGAATCAACGTCGCCGCAACATATGACCCCAGACAGCATAGTCACCCCAATATTGAACGCCGAGGGTGGTGCGGTTGACGCCCGTGCAGATGATGATCTCGTCGCGCTCGGGCCTCATCCGCTGGACGGTGCTCAGGGAGACGATCTCGCGGGAAGCCTTGCCCCGGCCCTTCTTCGACGACCCATTGCGCCCCCGGGGGCGGATCTCACCGTCGGCCTTCGACTGGAACCGCTCAATCACGTAACGGTCGTCATCAAGGCCCGGGCCGAACAAATGTGTGAGGAAAGTGTACGTGCTGCGATGAAGCGTTGTGGCCATCTGCATTGTACCGCCTCCTGTGGGTCCGTGGTTGCAAACGGCGGGGAGGCCCTTCCGGACATCCATCCGCCGCCCGCCTCACGGCCAACCTCGCCCTCTCGGCGGCGTGCTGGCGCCACAGGGGATCGCAGCGGAACGGCCGCCGCCGATACGGGCCTAGGCTTCGGGTTCGGGTAAGGAATGCGTGTTTCTGGCGGGGGAGTTCCTTGGATGGCGGGAGCCGCGCCCGGAATGTCCGGCATCGTCCTGCGGCGTGGCGAGCAGACGGTGTTGCCGTGCGAGTCCGGTTCTGCCATTTTCAGGCCATGTCGCGGAAACACGCAACATCACGGTCGGCCGATCCGTTTCCGTCAAAGTCTTCGAGTTCGGGTGATGCCGTGCCGCCGCGCTATGCCCTGCCGGCCGATTTGGGGGCCGCGTTGAAACATCTTGACGATGCGCAGTTCGACGCCTTGCTGAGTTCGGTTGCCGCCGAGGCGCGCCGCCGGGGCCGCCAGTCTGGCGCCGCCGCGGTTGCATCGGAGCGTTCAGGAGTAAAGAAGTCGCCGGCGGGTGGCTTGGCGGCGGGGTCCAAAGCGAAGGACGGGCCGGTTTCGTTGCCGCCGGGTCAGCAGAGAGTCATCCAGGCCGCGTTCGAAGCCGGCGTTAAGCCAGCGGCCATCGCCCGGCAGTTTAGACTCTCACGGGCGCAGGTCGATCGCATCATCGGCGCCGCGCAACGGAGTGCGCGCCGGCCGGCTCGGCGATGATCAGGGCCATCGGTAAACTGGCCGGTTGTTGACGCGAAACGGCCGCCGGACGCCAGGGAGCCCGGCGCGGGTTCGGAAAAGGTGTTCAGGGGCGTGACACGGCGGAGGTTGAAATTTGCGTTGCGGGCGCCCAGCTGCGACAAGCATGCGCGGGTACCCGATACATGTCACGCCCGATACATGTCACGCTCAACTAGTGCTGCGTCACGGGGACGATCTCCGTCTCCATCCATTCGGTTTCTTCTTCGCCCGTGGCGGCACCGTTGGCGATGGCGCCCGTGATCTCACCGGCAGTGGCACCCGCGCATGTTGCTGCGAAGGTGGCCCATTCCAGCAAGGTGACGGCTACGCACTTGGGACAATACTGGTTCGCGTTGGCGGCTTCGAGCAGATGGTTTTGCACCAGGGTTTCAACCAATTCGTGGATTTCGTTGCTGTGCTCGTCCAGGTGTTTTAGATCATCGGCCATCGCCTACTCCTTTACTTGACCGTTCGGTCAGACTGCGTCGTGCCTCGCCGCCCGCTGGAATATGGCGGACCGTCAAAGCCGACGAAGCGCGACTGTCACACGATCGGCACATCGACGGTGGCTCGGAAGGTCAACGCGGTCACGTGCACGCTTGAGCTCGACCAACTCCATCATCAGTAAACGGCGGTAGCTGCCACTGCGCCCTCAAGTGCCTCCTTGAGCACCCGGCACAAACTCCCGCACATCATCCGGGCCGGCACGGGTTTGCATAAGGTTCGGCGATTGGAAGTATACTCAGGCGGCGGCGTGATCATATATTGGAGCCATGGCGGACTCGGCGCTCATTTTCGACACCCACGAGGACATCCAGGAACTGGTGAATTCCGGCATGCCGGAGCGCCAGGCTGAAACGGTGGTGCGTCAGCGGGTCCGGTTGCTGGAACGCAACCTCGCCACCAAGGCCGACATCGCGGCGACCAACGCCAGCATCGCGGCGACCAATGCCAGCATCGAGACGTTGCGGCAAGAAACCAAGGCCGATATCGAGGCATTGCGGCAAGAAACCAAGGCCAATATCGAGACGTTGCGGCAAGAAACCAAGGCCGACATCGCGGCGACCAACGCCAACATCGAGGTGTTGCGGCAAGAAACCAAGGCCGACATCGCGGCGACCAATGCCAATATCGAGACGCTGCGGCAGGAGACAGAGAAACTGATAGCCCTCGGCAAGAACGACATCATCAAATGGGTTGTCGGCGCCAATCTCGGGATCGCCGCCATGATCGTCGCCGCGTTCAAACTCCTCTAATTCCACTGCGCCATCAATGAACTTAGTGCGCTCACGGGAGCGCGCCGGGAACGACTCGTGCGCGTTGGAGCGGTTGCCGGATCGGCCACGAAGGGGTCCGGTGCGGATTGGTATGCCTGTTCCTGAATTGCGCCGCGGAACCGGCGGACGCGCCGGGCCGGCCTGCCGTCAAGCCGGGTATTCGCGGCGCGGCCGGCTGCCCCACCACGTAGGACAATTCGCTGCACAATGCGGAACCCCCTATGGGTCTGGTGGGTCTGGAAAGAACGTTTTGGAGCGTTCCACAGCGTCACCGAAAACGTAAGCACCGGGGGGACTGGACGACGGAGAGTAAGTGTTCGGCCAAGCCGCGGACGGTCGTGGATATACCCGCGCGCTCCGGTTGATTCTACCGATTGAGAGTTCGTTTCCAATCTTTTCGCAGGGGCCGGAGCCAGACGTCCTTTTTCGGTTTATCGAACTGTTTTTGCCGGTCATAGCGCCCACGTCCCTGGGTGGTCCCGACATGGATCCAGCCTGAAGCCCTGTAGACGGCTCCGGTGTAGCGCGGGGTCTCGACGAAGGTCTCGACCAGCACGGGCGCGGTGTTGTAGCGCTCGGTCCAGTCCAGGGGCAGACGCTGGCGGATGATGGCGAGGATGTGCGATCCCAGGTTGGGGATGGTGATCCAGGGCAGGATGAGGAACCTCGGGTTGTCGACCACGAGGGGGAGGTTCTTCTCGCGTAGTTGCGGCGTCCACCCGATGAAGCTGTCGCGCGGTGCGAGCTTCCATGCCGCGGTGGAGAAGCCGAGCATGGCGACGGGCCAGCCGTTTCGGTCATGGACGGCATATCGCATCTGGGCGCCGACCAGGGTCCTGTAGCCGAGATAGTGGTAGCGGGCGATGAACTCGTTCCACAGCTTGCCCTCGCGGGTGCCGCGCACGACGGGGCGCAGGTCGAGCGGGCGGACCTCATCAAGAGTTGTCGGCGCCGCGAACAGCGGCGGTTCGGTATCCGGTCCGAAGACGATCGGCTTGGGCCGGTTCTGCCGCCCCTGCGGCGGCGGCAGGACGATGAGGCCGTCGCGGTGCATGTCGAGCATGGTGACCCTGGCCATCATGTCCTTGAGCTCGCCGTCGGGCTTGAACCAGCCGATGCGCCGGCAGAACTCCTTCGACAGGCGATGGCGGTTCAGCGCCGGAGGGCCGGCGATCAGAGCGCGAAGCAGCGCCATTTCTTGCGCCGTGAAGTCGCGGCCGTAATAGCGGCACTCGACGGCGCCGCTCATCCCGGCGCCGTCAGGGCGAGCCTGCGTTCCTCGTTCATCGACCATGGCAGCCAGGGCGACAGATCGGCCGGCGGCCGGCGGCCATTCTTCGCGCATTCTTCCAGCCACGCCTCGAGCCAGCGCCGGACGTCGATGCCGTTCATCGAGAGCGTGCCCACCACCGAGTACATGACCGCCGTGAACTTCGCGCCGTCCTTGCTGTCGGAGCCGAACGACAGACGTCTTCCGATCGCCGGCCCTCTGATCATCCTTTCGGCGGCGTTGTTGTCCATCGGTGTCAGCGGGCGGTCGATGAAGACGCTCAACCCCTCGCGATGGTTGATGAGCGAGCGCAGGGCCTTGCCCTCGCGCGCCTCGTCGGGCAGGCCGGCGAGCTCTCGTTCGGCCTGCTCGAACAGGCCGTCGAGCGCCACCTTCAGCGCGTCCTGCGCCGTGTCGAACGCCGATGTCTGACGCTCAAGCCCGGGGTCGTAATGCTCCAGCCGCGCCTCGTTCAGGCGGTAGATCGACGCGATCCGCTCGATCCATCCCCGGCACCATTCCGTCACGACTGACCTGGCCGGCCGCGCACTCGATAAAATCGCGCCGTTGATGACTCCAGCAGAACGCAAGCGTCACCAGTCCCCCGAGAAGGCGCGCGAGCCTTTTGTAGGCGCTGTAGCGGTCGCAGACGATGATGGTGCCGAGGACCGCTTCGCCGAATAGCTTGTGTGCCGCCTCGGCGCTGCGCGAAGGGTCGATATGGAGAGCGCCATGCTAACTGGTGCCAGTGCAGCCGGTGAAAGTCCGGCGGGAAGGGAGAAGACAAGCCATCACTTCCACCCCGAGTCATGGGCCGCCATCCGCGAGGTTGGGGGTTAAGCGTTGACAGGGGCGCGTGCGGGCAGGGCTATTGAGCACCGAAAGAGACTCATCCGGGATGCCGAGGCTTTTCCATAGGCCGAAGGTAGCATCTGGTCCACCGATATGGCGACTGGGGGGTCAGAATCCCGCGGTGTCTAAGAACCCATGCACGTACGTACGCACTGCACCGGGACCTGGGAGGTCTCCATGCCATCCCGCTGTCGTGGCGGGGTCGCTGAGGAAAGGAGGAATCCGTAACCGATGATGCACGGCATGGAGAAGTCAGACTCGGGAATAGTAGCTGTGAAGTCGGCGAACAAAGGGATGAGAGTCTCGGCGGAGTCGATGGAGCGAAGGACCGAGCCCAAGGGGAATCTGGAAGGCCAAAGCACGCGCCGGACACAGGACCGGAAAAGCGTGACACAGGCGGCTGACCGGATACGGCAATTTGTACAACGGGAGCCACGGGAGCGTCTGACGACGCTTCTCCACCATGTCACGGTCGAAGCGCTACGCTGGGCGTTCTTCGCGTTGAAGAGGAACGCCGCGGCAGGCGCGGATGGCATGACGTGGCGGATGTACGAGGAAGGGCTGGAAGGCCGTCTAACCGACCTTCACGACCGCGTGCACTCGGGAGCGTACCGGGCGATGCCATCACGGCGGGTAAATATTCCGAAACCGGATGGCGGCACACGACCGCTCGGCGTCGCGGCCATAGAGGACAAGATAGTCCAGAAGGCTGTGGCGGAGATAATCCTGACGCCGATTTACGAGGCGGAGTTCCTGGAGTTCAGCTATGGGTTCCGGCCCGGGCGTGGGGCGCATAATGCGCTCGACGCGCTCGCGGCTGGGATCAAACGGCGCAAGATCAACTGGGTGGTGGACTGTGACATCCGTGCATTCTTCGACAACGTGTCGAGGAACTGGCTGGTCCAGTTTCTCGAACACCGCATCGCGGACAAGCGGGTTATCAGGCTCATCATCAAGTGGTTGAACGCTGGCGTCATGGAAGATGGAGAGTGGCGGGACAACCTGCGGGGAACGCCGCAAGGCTCGGTGGCTTCACCGGTCTTGGCGAACATCTACCTGCACTATGTCCTCGACTTGTGGTTCCAGAAGAAGTGGCGCAGCCACGAGGTCGAAGGCGACACAATCATCGTGCGGTACGCCGATGATTTCGTGGTGGGTTTTCAGCACAAGCGGGACGCGGAGCGCTTCCTGAACGCCGTAAAGGAACGGTTTGGAAGGTTCGAACTGGACATACACCCCGACAAGACCCGGCTCATCGAGTTCGGGCGGTTTGCCCTGAAAGACCGTCGGCAACGAGGGCAGGGCAGACCGGAGACCTTCGACTTTCTGGGCTTCACGCACTACTGCGCGAAGGACAGACGAGGGAGATTCCAGTTGGGGCGCAAACCGGTCGCGAGGCGGATGAGCCGGACACTGAAGCGGATTAAGGAGGCGCTACGCAGGCGGATGCACTGCAAGTCCAAGGAGACGGCAAGATGGCTGGGGAAGGTGCTCGACGGATGGCTCAACTACTACGCAGTCCCGAACAGCTACCGATACCTCGACCGTTTTACTATCCGCCTGAAGCGACTGTGGTTGCGCACGCTACGCCTACGGTCGCAGAAGGACCGCACGACATGGGCCGATATCACGGCACTGACCAAGACCCATTGGCCCAAGCTGGAAATCCGACACCCGTGGCCGGACCAACGATTTGCCGTCAGCGCTATGCGGGGCGGAACCCAAGGGAGGAGCCGGATGCCCTAGCGGGCCTGTCCGGATCTGTGCGGGGGGCGCTGGGCAACCAGCGTCCCTACCGCGATAGTAGACCGCGTCGTCGCTGACCGAGGTCCACAGCCAGGCGCGGCTTGACCGGTCTTCGCCGCGAAGCTCCTGCACGCTCCAACCGGTCTCGTCGGCATGGCGCAGCGCCGCCTTGTTCTGGTGCGCGAGGATCGCCTCGGCCAGCGGCTCGAACAGCGGTATGAAGCGCTTCAGGCTGTCGGCCAGCGTCCCGGGCGAGACCGGCAGGCCGTGGCCGGCCATCCACGCGGCGGTGCGGTGCACGGGGCGGAAGCAGGCACAGTGCTCGAACAGGAAACGCGCCCAGAAGCTGGTTCCGTAGGGTGTTCTGGCGAACAGCCGCGGCACCGGAGGCGCCAACAGTTCCATGGGTGAGGACGCGCAGTCGCAACTCCGGCGCCAACGTGGACGGCGGATCACGCGCTTGTGGGCCTGAACCTCGATCTCGACGAGGGTGGATTCCTCGGCGCCGTTCGGCGCATAGGGCTGCCCGCACCGTCCGCAGACGCACGCATCGGCCGGCGGGTTGCGCTCCTCGGTGCGCTCCTCAAGCCCGGGCCGTTGGGTGCGGCCGTGGCCGGGCGCGCCGCGCTGCTGGCCGCGCTTGCGTTCCGAGCGCAGCTTGTCTTGCTGCTCGCTCTTGCGGCCGTAGAGCGTCTTCGACAACACGGCCCCGGTCGCGCGCAGCTTCGCAAGCTGGACTTCCAGCGTCTCGATCCGGTTCCGCGACGTCTTCGCGCCCTTGTGCAGCCGGGCGTTCTCCCGGGACAGCGACTTGATCGTCGTCTTGTGGCGCCGCGACCGCCTCAGGACGGTACGCAGCTGAGCGGCCTCGTCGGACGGCAACTTCGACAGCGTCGCCCCGGTCGCGCGCAGCTTCGCAAGCCGGGTCTTCAGCTTCTTCTGCCCGGCCTTGGACCCCTCCAGGGCATGGCGCAGCCAGAAAACCTCGTCGGACAGCGACCGGGCCCGGGCCTCGGCGGCGCCCAGTATCCTCACCTCCCTGTGCAGCCGAAGGGACTCGCTGGACAGCTTCTTCGCGGTCTCCCTGATGCCCTCCGTCCTCTCCTTCTCCCGGTCGAGGCGCTCGTTCAGCCGGACGATCTCCTTGTCCCGCCGGACCACCTCCTTGTCCCGCCGGACCACCTCCTTGTCGAGCCGGACCACCTCCTTGTCGAGCCGGCGGAGTTCCGTACGAAGCGACCTGATGGTCTCCTTCTGCTCCGGGGATCGCTCCACGGCGGTGCGCCGCGGACGGGTCTCCGTGGGCCGCGGGTCGGCCACGCTCTCAGAGGCCGGCGCCGCCCGGGCCTTGCGCAGCCGGGCGTTCTCCTTGCGCAACGCCTCGATCGTGGCCAGGCTCGACGCGATGCCGGCTTCGAAGTGGAGCTTCTCCAGGCGCGCCACTGCCGCCTGCAAGGAAGGCACGTCCCTTGCGGAGCCGCGGGCTTCCTTCGTCTTCTCCTCGGCGACGCTCAACCTGTCGCGACAGGCCTTGAACCGCGACTTCCACAAACCCGCATCGATACGCGAGCCCAATTCCGCCCGGCGCAGCTCTTCCGAGCGAACTTCCGCCGCGCTCGCCCGCGCCCGTTCCCGCTCCGCGCGGGCGTGCGCCTGCTCATACCACGACCGCCAGTCGCACGGCGCATGCACCGCCACGGCCGCGCGGGACGAGTGGTCGCCGCCGACCTCGACCGGCGTCAAATCTGTGCCAAAACCTTCGTCGGGAACCACCATGCGATCGACTGTAGCGCATGGAAAAACACGTTACCAGCCCCTTTGTGGGGGTCTCGATTCGATGTGGATGATGAGCCCGATGTCGACCGTCCACGGCTTGGCCGAACAATTACCGACGGAGACGCGCACGCGTGCGCTGGAGTTATAACCAATCCGCTTGCATTTTGATTACGGAAGGCCGACCGCAATCTTCCGAGAGGAGCGGAGAAAACGACAATATTATCAGTGAAATCAGCAGCTTAGGTGGGCTCTTATAGAGCCGCCAAAACTACCCTGTTACGAGAACTCGAGCAACACCTGAGGCCTCGCCTGATAAAGCAACACTCCCGCAAGCGTAGTGCATGGTTCGCGCGATGTCCATATCGGCGTGCAACTTTCCAAGGCTATCGTCCCGGGAAAGCTCCGGCGCCTTTCGACCCAACTCCCGCCATCCTGCTGGTAAACCAGCAACCCGGATGCGGCATCCTGAATCAAATACTTCGGACATCATGCTCCTGCCTAGGCTGCAGACCCCCGCCATTGGGCGTAAGGTGCTGCAAACGAACACTAAGTTCACGGGAATTGCAAGCGACAAATGACGCCAACTGGAGAGAAGATTCACAAGTGTGGCAGACGTGCCGATTTCCTGGCTGCGGTAGACCCGGAGCGGGAGAAGGCGTTTCGATGTACGAATCCGCGAGCGGGCCAACCATGGCACGGGTAGTGCTCCACCAAGCCCGAACTCACTAAATAAGGCCGGCAACGACACACCGGTCCAGGCATCTTTAACCCCGGCACATTACATTGAGGCCTGCCGCAAACGGCAGGCGCGTCGAAAGACCAGGAGCCTGGACTCAACCATGCAGCGGCATCTGCACAGTGTTGGCATATTCGTCCTTGTGTGCGTGCTTGCCGGCAGCGTTTAGGCACAGGCGTTCAATTCCCTCGCCGCGTTCGACGATAGCCTGAGCGACTCCTGCAATCTGGCCCAGTCCCGGGGACTGCCCACCGGCACCAGCTTTGCCACCGATCCCGATCCGGCCGGGCCCGGGATCGCCGCGCAGGCCTTTGGCGCATAGCAGCCCGTTGATTAAGTGGCTTTTTCCGGCTCTCACTCCCAGATGAGGAATGCGGCGGCGAAAGCCGTCTGGCCGCTTTGCGAGACCCCCCGTGCCACCAGCATGGCCCCGGTGGGCGTGAGCAGAACGAAAATACCGCCATATCCGCCCGCCACGGCCTCCCGCGGGGTGCCGGCGCCGATGAGCTGGCGCATCAGTAACGATAGATTGTGGCCGGCGACGTGGAGCAGGTATCGCTTGTGCACATTCTCTCGCCCGCGCAGCCAGGTTCGTCGCATGCCGCCACGATCGAGGTTGTGGGCAAAGCAGCGCTCGACGATCTCGGCGCGCAGCTTGAAGGCCTCGCGGGCGACCCCGGACTTGAGCCGCACACGGTTATTGGTGACCGCGCGCCGCGCCGCCTCATCACCGTGCCAGCGCGAAAAGCCGGTCTGCTTGGGCGCCGCGATCCGGGTCTTCCAGGGACTGTCGTTCAGAGCCCTCAAGACCGCCCGTGAGTGATAACCTTTGTCGGCGACGCATTCGGCCGGGTCCTCCGATGTCGGTGCCGCATCCACCGCCTCGAGGTTTGCCTCGGCCTTCGCCAGGGTCTTGGAAAGCGTCGTGGTGTCGCCCTCATCGGCCGGGTGCAGCTCGGCCGCCACCACCGCGCCGGTGTCCAGATCCACCGCGTGCTCGGGCTTGTAGGCCAGATGCGTCGTGCCGTCCTTCATCTTGGCGATCTTGGCCTCGGGGTCGCTCTTCGAAACCCAATCCGTGTTGGAAAGCTTCTTGCCCTTGCGCTTCCGGTCCAGACGCGCCAGGTCCTCGGCCGTGGGTGTCTCGACCCCGCTTTCCCGGGCCAGGCGCTCCAGCATCTCCCGGTAGCCTTCGCCGTTGTCGCGCCGCACGATGTTCCGCAGCGCCGCGTTGGCCTCCATGGTCGAGGCATCGACGCCGATGCGCTCGCCCTTGATCAGCCCCGCCTCGGCGATCAGCACCAGAACCCAGTCGAAGACCGCCGCGTGGACTTCATGGGGCAGGCGCGTGCGGCTCCGTGACAGCCAGGAATGGTCCGGTACCCGATCACGGCTCCCCAGTCGCAGGAACGCCCGCAGCGAAAGCGAGCCCGAGCAGCGCCACTCCAGACCGCGCTCGCTGTCGATGCCCTCAAAGTAGCCCACCAGGTGCATCCGGAAATAGCGCCCGGGCGGCACCGAGGGCGCGCCCATCCGGACCGCGTAATAAGGCCGGCAGCTCGCCTCGGCAAAGGCGTCGAAGCCGCCCGCGATCAGCACCGACTGCAAGCGGTCATAAAACACATGACCCGGAGAGCGCGGCATCTCCGACCAGCTCACCATCAGGTCCCCCTGACCATCCTTCTGCCGTCCCATCGCCATCGGCAAATCCCCCTGCAAATCAGGGAACCAGAGAATCAGACGGCGCCGACTTAATCAACGGGCTGCTAAGCCTGCATTTCCCACGTGACTGATCCATGTGATGCGGTCTTGGTCTGATTCTGGTATAAGAATCAGCGGCTTATATCAGGTGGAGGTGGCTCGGATGCGGAACCCGGAGGGTGAATCGGATCGCAGCCCACTTCGGCCCTGTTTCGACCGAAGGCTGAAGCTGGAGTTCCACGGTTCGCGGGTCACATCCGACGCCGGCCTGCTCGCCTACCGCGAACTCGACGATGCCCTGGGCCTGACCGTACTGGCGAGTGATGTCCTAGCTGACAGCAGGACCGGCAAGAACGGTTGGCACGGTGTCGTCGGTCTGCTTCGCCAATCCGTCTTTGGACGGCTCGCCGGATACGAGGATGTGAACGACGCCGACCGGCTCGGGCGCGATCCCGCGATGCGGTGGGTCGTCGGCGGCAAGGCTGTCGAGCGCGGCGGCGCATCGACCAGCCAGATGGGCCGGTTCGAGACTGAGTTGCTGACAATCGACGACAACCTCGCCACGCTCACCGCTCTTCCGGGAGTCTGGATCGACCGAGTGCATGCACGGAACCGGCTGAAGATCATCGTGCTCGACATGGACAGCTCCGTTAGCCCGACCCATGGCGAGCAGGAAGGCACGGCCTACAACGGCCATTTCGGCTGCACCTGCTATCATCCGCTGTTCGTGTTCAACCAGTTTGGCGATCTGGAGCGCTGCGCGCTTCGCCCCGGCAACGTGCACAGCGCCCACGAATGGCGCGACGTGCTCGAGCCGGTTGTCGCTCGTTATCGAGACAGGCTGCTTCGGCGCTACTTCCGAGGAGATGCTGCGTTTGCATTGCCCGGGATTTACGAGTTCCTCGAAGCCGAAGGCTTCAGGTACGCGATCCGCCTGCCGGCTAACAGAGTGCTCCAGGACAGCATCGGCCATCTGCTCAAGCGCCCCGTCGGCAGACCGCCCAAGGACGTGCGCCGGTATTACGCCAACTTCAGCTATCGGGCTGCCACTTGGACGAAGCCCCGTCGGGTCGTCGCCAAGGTCGAGTGGCATCCAGGTGAGCTGTACCCGCGCGTCGGCTTTATCGTGACCAACCTCTCGCGCCGTGCTGAGCGCGTCGTCGCCTTTTACAATCAGCGCGGCACGGCGGAACAGCACATCAAGGAAGGCAAGAACGCCATCAAGTGGACCCGGCTGTCGTGCCGCAGGTTCGACCACAACGCCGTCCGGCTGCAGCTTCACGCGCTGGCCTACAACCTCGGTAATTTCATGCGCACCCTGGCGTTGCCCGATGCCGTGGAACAGTGGTCACTGACCAGCCTACGGGAGAAGCTCATCAAGATCGGCGCGAAGATCGTCCGCCACGGGCGCTACGTCACGTTCCAGATGGCCGAGGTCGCCATCCCCCGTGACCTGTTCGCCGATATCCTGCGCCGCATCGACCGGCTCAGACCGAATCCAAGTCCGGCATGACCGTCGGCAGCCCGATCACCGCTGGCCGATCACGGGACCGGTGCGTCTCGAATGTCGTGTCGAACCCAATATCGGACGCCGCCAGGGCCCCCAGCCCCCTCTATCGCGCACGTGGCCAACGCCGACCGTCAGCAGCAAGCGGCTTGCCAATCCGGAACGATTTTGGCACGCTTTCCCGCGTGGATCGGTTCCAACATGGGGAATCCCAGCTAAAGGGAGGATTCAATGTCCACGAAGAAACAAGATAACGCGCCGGTTTCGAGCCAGCAGGACGGCATCACGCGACGCGATGCGCTCAAGACAGCCGCCGCGGTCGGCGCGACCGCGGCGTTGGCGAGTACGCTGCCGTTCAACACGGCCTCGGCCGCCAAGAAGGGCGGCCACTTCAAGATGGCGCTCGGCGATGCCAATGCAACCGACAGCCTCGATCCGACCACCTACGTGTCGCGGTTCCCGACGTTCGCCGCCTATTTATGGGGCAACGCGCTCGTCGGATTGGACGCCGACATGAACCTTTTGCCCAAGCTCGCGGAGAGTTGGGACACCAGCGATGCGCAGACCTGGGCGTTCAAGCTGCGCAAAGGTGCAGAATTCCACAATGGCAAGAGCGTGACCGCGGACGACATCGTGTGGTCGATCAATCGCCATCGTGTCGAGGGCGCCGCCTCGGGGCTGGGAGCGATTATGGAGCAGATCGTCGAGATGAAGGCGACGGGACGTGATGAAGTCACGTTCGTGCTGGAGAATCCCAACGCCGACTGGCCCTACGCCCTCACCGACTATCACTTGAGGATGCAGCCCGAGGGAGACCCGGTCGACAAGGGCATCGGGACCGGCGGCTATATCGTCGAAAGTTTCGATCCGGGCGTACGGTGTCTGATGAAGCGGAACCCGAATTACTGGAACTCGGACGCCGCCCACTTCGACTCGATCGAGATCGTCGGCATCAACGACTCCTCGGCCCGCGTGAGCGCGTTGCAAACGGGTGCGGTGCACTTCATCGATGATGTTCCGCCGAAGGTCGCCAAGCTCCTGGAAAGTCAGTTCACCATCAACAGGGTCGACAGCACCCAGTTCAGCGAGTTCGTCGTTCACACCGACACGCCGCCCAACGACAACAACGATGTGCGGCTCGCGCTGAAATACGCGATCGACCGTGAGGAGATTGTCGACAAAGTCATGTTTGGCGCTGCCGCGGTGGGGAACGATCATCCGGTTCCGACGTCCTTCCGTTTTTACCCGCCCGGGCTGGAACAGAAGGCCTACGACCCTGACAAGGCGCAGTTTCACTATAAGAAAGCCGGAAACCCGGCGCTGCCCCCGCTCCACGTCGCGGGCGTCGCTTTCAACGGCGCGATCGAGGCTGCGGAGCTCTTCCAGCAACAGGCGCGCAAAGCCGGCATCACATTCGACGTCCAGCGTGCGCCCGACGACGGCTACTGGGCCAATACTTGGGATCAGAAGCCGTTTTTTGCCTCGACCTGGTACGGCCGGGCGACCGAGGACCAGATCCTTACGCAAATGTTGACCTCCGATTCCGTCTACAACGAGATGAACTGGTATCGGTCCCACATCGACAAAAAGCTGCTGGAGGCCCGCAAAGAACTCGACCCGGCAAAGCGTAAACAGTTGTATGGCGACGTGCTGGTCGAGCTCGCGACCGAAGGGGGCACGTGCATCCCGACGTTCTCACAGCTGCTGTTCGGGTCGGCGAAGAATGTGGGCGGGTTCTACGTTTCGCCGGTCGGCGGCGATGGCAGCATGGTCGAGCTTCTGCACTTCACGAGCTGAGCGAAGGTCGAGAGCAATGTTTGGGCGGGCCTCAGGGCCCGCCCCGTTTTGGTGGAGCCACGTCAGGTGTCCGTGCTGGTGGCGCAAGTAGCCCGCGACGTTAACGTCAATTGGCGATATCCTTTGAGTTGAAGCTCTCGTCGTATCCGCTCTAAGGGTAATGTCCGCCGCTTTCTCTCCGCGCTCCACCACTCCGGCGTTGACGTCAGGACCATTACCACCCTGGAAGATGATGGTGTCGATCGACCTCTTCACACGGGCCATGGGATGGCTGTGGGAGTGGAACGGCAGGAAATCAAGCGGTCCGATCGAGCACATCGCCGGGGTGATCCGCTCTAATTCCACTGCGCCATCAATGAATTTAGTGCGCTCACGGGAGCGCGCCGGAAACGACTTGAGTGAGTTAGATCGATTGCCGGATCGGCCGTTAAGGGGTCCGGTGCGGATTGGTATGCCACTGCCTGAAGGTGGCGGAGCCCGGCGCGGTCGTCGCGGGACGGATTGCCGGGCAGGCGCATGATCGCGTTCCGCAGTTCGGCGAAGCGTTCAGCCAGATCTTTCATGTGGCCGGCAGCCTCGCGTGCGCCGGTCCGTGCTTCCGGCAGGAACCCGCCGGGATCGGACCGGCATCCCGCCACTGTGTTGAAATCGTCTTCGTCGCGTGGGACTGTGAGCGTATCGAGCATTGTAGGCCTCCATGGATGCAAAGCAGGGTGGCGGGGACGCCGGGGGAAGTGACTCCCTCCGCACATCTCCTGAATCACCCCGGCTGAGCGGTCCTCTTACTCTGTGTGCCGCGCCACGAGGCGGGGAGGATCATGCCGGGTCCATGTTGCCGGGCACACATATATGGAGTCGTCTGGAAGCACGCGAAACGTCGCGACGCATTTCCCCAATATGGCGGTTTGGACGGTTCGTGCCGGTGAGCCGCGCAATGCGCAAAGGCGCAAATTCCCGGAAGCGCGCGTAGCGCGCGGCAACGAGCTTTCGGACGCCCGCGCCGCATACCGGGCGGTGCTCTACATATCCGGGATCAGCTCCACCTGGTCCCGGGAAAGCTTGGCGAAGGCCAGGCAGATCACTACATCCTCCCAGCGGTCCCATGTCCCGTGATTGACCCCCGAGGCGATCTCGATGACCGTAACTCGAGGCGGCAAAACCGGCAGACCGCGATGCTCGCCCGAACGCGCCCAGGACCGGCGGGCGCACGGAGGACACCGGGACGCGCCCTGGAACGGTGCGGCACAATCTATACAAAGCCTTCGTACTCGCCGCTGGACGTAGCGCTGGCGGCTTCTTGCATTCTTCGCTTTTTTTCTTGAGCGTTTGGCCGCGCTCCTGGCGCACCGGTCGCAGCGCGCGGCATCACTGGGCACCGGCGTGCCGCACCGACCGCACAAACCGGCGGCCCTCCGCGTGGCATATTGTTCCCGCTCCCTGTCACGCCTTGCCACGTGGCACGGTTCGCACACCGTGCCGCCTTCAACGGGTGGATGTGTGCCACATCGCGTGCACGTGCGAGCGTCCCGCCGTGCCCGATCGCGCCGCCTGCTCCTCTCGCGTGCAAACTCGCGGCACCGTTCCGGGTCTCTGCCGCCGTATTGTTTGCCAGCCGCCTTGGCCTTCGCGCATCTTGCGCGCTCGGCCTTGTGCCGTTTGTCGCCGCAGCTCTGGCATAAGCTGTGATCCGTCACGGGCCGGGCCTCTCCGCATCTTGGACACATGCCGCGGGCGAGGCGTTCGGTGGTGCGGCGGTGGTAGCGTTCCCGGTCGCACGCGCGGCCGTTATGCCGAGTAGTTGTTAATGCCGAGTCGCCTGTGGAAGATGGCTGATTCATGCGGTTATTCCCCACTTTCACTCGGCATTAATTCCAGGCGTCCCCGCTTCGGTAGAGTCGTTCTCCCTTTCAATGAAATGGAGGACGACAATGGCTTCAAGACCCGACCACCAGTCCCTTCCGGGGACCACGGCACTGGCCGGCTTCGACCCAATCATTTTTGCGTTCATCGACGATCTCCGCGTTCGTGAAGGGATTGCCGGCAAGCATGTCGGTCGCTTTCGGGGCACTGCCCGTCACTTCCTGGCCTGGCTCGGACTCAGCGGCATTGCGCTCGAAACGGTCGACTGCACAGCAATCGAACGTTTTCTCCAGCACGATTGCGAGTGCTGTGCCGGAGTGCCGGCATCTGGCCGGGTCCGCGGTTGGGCCAAGCGAGGGTCATGGCCTCCTCTGATGGCGTTCGTCCGCTTCCTTGAGCGAACAGGGAGGATCGAAACACCTGGTGAGCTGGACGACAATCTCCAGCTACTCGACGCGTTCCTCGAGCACATGCGCGCCGATGGCTATGCGTCTGGAACCATAGGTCTACATCGCCAGGCATGTGCCAATCTCATTGCCTGGCTCCACTTTGCGCGAATCCGACTGCACGATCTGAACCCGGATGCATATGCACGGTTCCGGAACAGAGAGTTCATCTGCTCGATCCCCGGGGTGTTTTACGGGCAGGGGATATGCACTCCCGGCAGTTGTTACGAGAGGGAGATCCGCAAGTTCGTCAGGTATCTCGTCGCAATCGGGCGGATTGATCCTCTGGAACCGGCGCCGGAGGAGGAGGCGCTACCCGGGCTCCTGGAGAGGTTTTCCGTGTGGCTCGAACGCCATCGCTGTATCCGCCCAAGAACCATACGCCAGTACATCCGTCTGATCGCAGCCGCCCTGCCTGGCCTTGGAGACGATCCCGCGGCCTATGACGCGGCACTGATCCGCCGGGTGCTGTTCGAGGCGATTGAACACCGATCGGTAAACTACGCCCAGATGCTGACAACTGTGATACGCATGTATCTGCGGTTCCTGGTATCGGAAGGCAGTATCACGGCAGCGCTGGTCGAGGCCGTGCCAACGGTGCCCCAATGGCGGCTGTCGGCCTTGCCACGCTACATCCCGGCCGACGATATCGAGCGCGCCATCGCGTCCTGCGGCGACGACCCGGTGGGCGTGCGCAACCAGGCGATCCTGCTGCTTTTGGCACGACTGGCGCTGCGCGCCGGGGATATCGTTGGCCTGCGCCTCGGCGATATCGACTGGGACCGGGCCGAGATCCGTGTATCGGGAAAGTCACGACGGCAGTCGGCGCTGCCTCTGCCCCAGGATGCCGGAGATGCGCTCCATGCCTATATCGCGACGGTGCGGCCAAGGGTGGACGAAGAGAAGGTCTTCCTTTGCGCCAACGCACCGTATCGGCCGTTCACCGACGCAAGCAACGTCAGTTACGTGGCACGGGGTGCGCTAGACCGCGCCGGGGTCACCACAGTCGCCAACCGCGGTCGCGGCGCGCATGTGTTCCGCCACTCCCAGGCGACAGAGTTGCTCAGGTCCGGTGCAACGCTTGAGGTCATCCAATCGCTGCTCCGGCACGCCTCCCCGAACACCACCCTGATCTACGCCAAGACCGATGCGGTCATGTTGCAGGAGGTCGCCCAACCCTGGATCGGAGGGGTTGAACGATGACGAAGAAAGTCACCATCACCGACCATGTTGAGCGCTTTGTCGCGATGAAGCAGAAGCTGGGTTGGGAGTTCACGCGGGACGCGCAGCTCCTACGGCGCTTTGCGCGGTTCGCCGATGATCGTAACGAGACATTCATTCGTTCCGAGACCGCCGTCGAGTGTGCATCGGCATCAACAGCGGGATCGCAGTCCGAGCGAGTCAGAATGCTGCACACGGTGCATGCCCTTGCTTGCTGTCTGCACGCCGAGGATGCCCGCCACGAAGTGCCGCCTCGTGATGTTCTGGGCTATCTGTCCAGACGGAGGCCGCGGCCGTATCTGATATCGGCTCCGGACATCCGGAAACTTCTGACGGCGGCACTCGCCATGCGGCCCGCCGGCACCATCGCCCCGCTGACCTGGCATCACCTGTTCGGTCTCATCGCCGTGACCGGGCTGCGCATCAGCGAGGCCCTCGCACTGACCCTGAATGACATCACCCCGGACGGTCTCGTCATCCGCAACACCAAGTTCCGCAAGTCCAGGATGGTGGCTCTGCACCCGTCCACCCGGGATGCTCTGAACCGCTACCTGACGGTGCGGCGCAAGGAGAAAACCTTGGACGGACATCTGTTCGTGATCACCACCGGCGGGCCTCCAAGCGTCGATCGAGCGGAGCAAGTCTTCCGCGAGCTCGCGGAACAAACGGGAATCCGAAAACCCGGCGCGGCACGAGGACCGACCCCGCACTCGCTGCGGCACTCCTTCGCTGTTCGGTCACTCGAGAACCTCGATCCCGGTGCCGATCCGAGCCGTCACATGCTGGCGCTCGCCACCTACCTCGGCCACGCCAATGCCTCGCATACCTACTGGTACCTGGAATCAACCCCAGTCCTCCTGCGCGGTATCGCCGAGGACGCCGAGCAGGCTCACATGAATGGAGGTTCCGATGACTGATCTTGCCCCTCACCTCACTAGCTTCCTCCAGGAGCATCTGCCCAACGAGCGGCGCTTCAGCCGACACACCATCCAGGGCTACACCGATTGCTTCCGGCTGCTCGTCCCCTACGCGGCTGAACAGACCAAAATCCGCCCCTGTGCCCTGAAGATCGAGCACTTCACGGTGGCGCTCCTGTTGGCCTTCCTGGAATCGTTGGAGAGAGATCGCGAAAACCGTGTCAGCACCCGCAATATCCGCCTCGCCGCCATCAAATCCTTCTTCCGCTACCTGGAATACCGTGTCCCGAGCTGCCTCGACCACGCATTGCAGGTGCGTGCCATCCAGCAGAAGCGCGCCGACAAGCCCCTGATCGACTGGCTCGACCGGACCGAGATGCAGGCAATCCTGGATGCCCCGGATACCGGGACGGTGGCAGGCCTGCGCGACCGCGCGATGTTGCACCTGTGCTATGCCGCCGGGCTGCGGGTGTCGGAACTGACCGGGCTCACGCTCGACAGCCTGTCGGGTCCCCAGCTTGAGACTGTCCGCATCCTGGGCAAGGGACGGCGTGATCGTGACCTGCCGCTGTGGAAGGAAACGAAAACCGTCCTCAATGAGTGGCTTGACGTCCGGCCGCCGGTCAAAAACCGCTACCTGTTCCTCAACGCACGGGGACGGGCGATGAGCACGGACGGCTTCGCGTATATCCTCAAGCAGCATGTCGCCACGGCGGCGCGGAAGGTTCCGTCGATCGAGGGCAAGCGGGTTACCCCGCATGTGCTCCGTCATTCCACGGCGATGACGATCCTGCATGCAACCGGGGATATCCGGAAGGTCTCGCTCTGGCTCGGTCATGCGGACATCAAAACCACCGAAGCGTACCTCCGGGCCAGCCCGGCCGAAAAACTGCGAATCCTTGAGACCAACGTACCGCCCTCCATCCGGCCAGGGACTTTCCCCGGTGCGACGGACAGCCTGATGAGAGTTCTCGGCGGGCGGGGACGTCTGGAATTAATGCCGACTGAAAGTGGGGAATAACCGCATGAATCAGCCATCTTCCACAGGCGACTCGGCATTAACAACTACTCGGCATAAAGAACGAAATCCAGAGCTCTGGATTTCGTTCTTTCTCGGGATCTTTGTATGGCATGTTCCTTCCTTCCGCGGTTGTGGTCCGGGCGAAGGACGCCCGGCAGACCTGTGGCCGGTGGGATATCCCCGGGGCAGGCCGTTTAGCGCCCCTTGCGCCTGCGCTCCGCGAACAGGCCCGTCGCCGCAGATCCCATATGTTTCATGAAACATATGGGATCTTATGCTGTCTGGGGTCATATGTTGCGGCGATGACTTATCCCTCTGTTTTTCTTGGAATTTAACGGGCAACAGACAACATATTTTCTCCGCGGCGCGTGACGGACACGATTGTGACTCCCAACAACGAGGAGACACATCGTGTTCGAAGAACTGTTCACAAAACCAAACACAATCGAGAGATACCGGGCCGCGCCGCTCGTCGAACCCCGAGAGCGATACCTTCGGCACCTCGCAGAGTCCGGCGCCAGACGACTTACGTTGCGGCAAATCGCGCTCGATCAGGTTCGCCTGCTTCATGTTCTGGACCTGCGCGAGGGCGGGAAGGTCACCGTTGCCCAGATCGAGGCCATAGCTCCGGAATGGGACCGCACGCGGCATCACAAACTCGGTCACAGGCCACGGACGACGCAGAGATCAAAGAAGCGCGCGTTGAGCAGGGTCACTCGGTGGCTACGCTATCTGGGTTGGCTCGATGAGCCTGAGGAGGATCGTCACCCCTACAGCGTCGAGCTCGGCGCCTTCGAGGAATGGATGTGCACCGAGCGCGGTCATGCCGAAGGAACGATCAGCAACAGGCTTCGCAGCGCCAAGGAGTTCCTCGACTGGCTCGCCGCGCGCGGCAAGCGGTTTGCGTCGGTGCAGATCTCCGATATCGACGGTGCCATCGAAGCGAAGAAGGCCCGAAGACACTATAGCCGCGTAACGATCAGGGGCTACGCTGAGCGTCTTCGGGCGTTCGTCCGCTTCGCCGAAGACCGCGGCTGGTGCACACCGGGCATAGCCGATGGGATCCTGCCCGGACGTTTCTATCCCGGCGAGAAAGTGCGCTCAACGCTGAGCCGGGTCGACATCCGACGCCTTCTCGCCACCACCGAAGGCGACCGGCCGGCGGACAAGCGCGACCGCGCCATCCTGATGCTCTTGATCGTCTACGGCCTGCGTGCCGGGGAGGTTCGTGGCTTACAGCTCGACGACCTGGACTGGGACAACGAAACGTTGCGCGTGTACCGCCCAAAGACCGGGCGGACCGATCTCTATCCGCTCTCCCAAGCCGTTGGACAAGCCATCGTTCGGTACCTTCTCGAGGTCCGCCCCCCGCGTCCTGAACGGGCTCTGTTCCTCACCCTCGCGGCACCGATCCGACCGCTAGGTCGAAGTGCTCCAGGGATCATCGTCCGACGCCGTATGGACAATGCGGGCATTGTCGCCGCACGCCGTGGAACGCACGCACTGCGTCACACCGCGGCCCAGCATCTACTCGACCGGGGCGTGTCGATGAAGGTGATCGGGGACTATCTCGGGCACCGCAGCCCGCGCTCCACCAAGACTTACGCCAGGTTCGATCTGAACGCTCTGCGTGAAGTCGCCAGCTTCGATATGGAGGGCCTAGCATGACGCTGCGAGAAGCCATCGATCGATACATAGAATGGCAACGGTCCCACGGTGCGAAGTTCGAGACCAGCGCGCACACGTTGCTTCGCTTCGCCAAGGGGATCGACGGGGAAATCGCCTGCGATGCCGTCACCCGTTCACAGGTTTGCACCTACCTCGCCAGCAACGGTCCGCTGACCCGATACCGCGAGAACAAGTACTGCGCGCTGGCCGGCTTCTACCGCTATGCGATCAGCCGGGCCTACGCACGTTCCTCGCCTCTGCCGGACAACGAGCCGAAGCCGCCGCAGTCGCTGCCACCCTACATCTACTCCCGCGACGAACTGCGCCGCCTCTTCGACTGCATAGAAACCAGTCGAGCGCGCGCAGTTCAGTTGGATGCGCAGACCTTCCGCGCGTTGCTCCTGCTGCTTTATGGAGCCGGTTTGCGAGGTGGCGAGGCCAGATCCCTCTCCGTCGATGATGTCGACCTGTCGACGGCGGTGCTGACCGTGCGCGATGCGAAGTTCTACAAGAGCCGCTTCGTTCCCATCGGCCCTCAACTGGCCGATCAGTTGAGAAGCTATGCGGCGCTCCGTGCAGGCTGGCACGTTCCGCAGGGTCGGGCATCCACGTTCCTGGCGAATCTGGACGGAACGCCGCTACACAAGGATACGGCCTACAACGCCTTCGTCAGGCTGCTGCGCTGCGCCCGGATCGAGCCGACGGACGACTCGCGGCAGGCCCCGTGCCTGCATTCGCTCAGGCATACCTTTGCGGTCCATCGAGTGACGGACTGGTACCGCCAGGGCGCCGATGTGCAACGTCTGTTGCCGGTGCTCTCGATCTATCTCGGCCACGCCAGGCTGCGCCACACCCAAGTGTACCTGTCCATGACGCCGGAGCTGCTGCAACAGGCCGCGCTGCGGTTCGAGCGCTATGCAGGAGGAGACAACGATGAATGATCCCCATGCACTGCTGGGCCCTTGGGTCCAACGCTTTCTTGTGCAGCACCTCGTGACCGAGCGGAATCTGTCGCGCAACACCTGCAAGAGCTACCGCGATACATTCAAGCTGCTGGTCCCGTTCGCCTGCGCCCAACTCGGGAAACAGGATTATCAGCTGGCCGTCCCGGATCTCTCGTCCGAACTGGTTCGGCGGTTCCTCGATCATCTTGAGGATGAGCGGGGCTGTAGCGCGTATACGCGCAACCAGCGTCTCACGGCGATCCGGGCGTTCGCACGCTTCGTCGCGAGTCGCGATCCGGCCCATGTCGCGTGGCGCGGTCACATCAGCGCCATTGCGTCGAAAAAGGCAACGACAAAGCCGGTGCCCTGGCTGGCCGTGGACGAGATGCAGGCCCTGCTCGAGGTGCCCGACCGCACGACGCAACACGGGCGAATCGAATACGCGATCCTGCTGTTCCTCTACAAGACCGGAGCGCGTGTATCGGAAGCCACGCAACTGCGAGTGGGCGACCTGCAGATCGGGCGCCGCGATGGCGGCCACGCGCTCGTCACCCTGCATGGAAAGGGTGGAAAGGTACGCCAATGCCCATTGCGGCCGGAAATCGAACGCGTCTTGACCGAGTTGGTCGACGGCCGTGCCGCAGATGAGGCTGTTTTCCTCAACAGGCGCCGACAACCGTTCACCCGGTTCGGCGTCTACTGGGTCGTCGAGCGCTGCGCGGCCCAAGTGCCGGCGTTGGCCGGGAGGAAAATAACGCCCCATGTGCTGAGGCATACGACCGCCTGCCACCTGGTGTTCGCCGGCGTGGACATCAACACCGTGCGTGCGTGGCTCGGCCATTCCTCCATCGATACCACCAACATCTATGCCGAAATCAACCTCCAGATGAAGGCCGAGGCGATGGCACTGTGCGACGTCGCGGAACCCGCCCCGGGTCGCCCCTGGAAGGAGGACAAGGACTTGATGGCGTTCCTGAACTCCTATTGAGCACACCAGATTATGTTGCGGCGACCCGAACTCCTTCTCCAGCAAACCCAAGGAACCGGCGGTAGCTCATCGAACGATCCGTCATCGCCGCAACATATGACCCCAGACAGCATAAGATCCCCAATACTGGATACCGGAACCGGCGATCTTCACGCCGGTGCATACGATGATCTCGTTCCGCTCGGGCCGCATGCGCTGCACGGAGCCGAGCGACATGATTTGGCGCGGTTGTTTGCCGGTCTTCGACTTGCCCTTGCAGGGCCTACGGACGATCTCGCCGTCGAATGTGGATTTGTAGCGCTCGACGACGTAGCGGTTATCGTCGAGACCGCGCCTGAGCATATGGATGAGAAAGGTGCGCGAGCTGGCGCCGGGTGCCGTGGCTGTCTGCATAATGCCGTCTCCCCTGGGATCGGTGGTTGCGAGCGGCGGGAACATCCTCCCGGACATCCATCCGCCGCCCTGCTCCCGGCCAGGCTCGACCTCTCGGAGGCGCAAGGCGCGCGGGAGGGTCGCGGTCGCGCGCTGCCGCAGTTCCTGTTGCGGGAGGTAACAGGTGAACCCACACCCACAGAGACGCCGCTTCGGAAAGCTTGACGACATGCCGAGCAGGCGGGCGACACGCCAGGAAAGGGCACGAAGGGTCCGGAGATATGGATTCCGGATTGCGACGGAACGGACAGCGGCTTCCGTGCCTGTGTCCGGAAGGGAAGCCTCAGGGAAAACACGCCATTGCGCAAGAAGCATGGCGCGGTCCGCGTGAACGGGGTAAGAAAGCCGCCGGAGAGAAAGCGGGAAATCAGGCAGGCGAACCCGGCCGGGTGACGTCTGCCGGGAGCGGCCATGCCGGAAAAACCGCAATCGCAGAGCTTGGCGGTTCTGATCGACGCCGACAATACCAGCGCGCGCCATGCGCACGCGATCTTCGAGGAGATCGTCAAGCTGGGCGAAGCCAATGTGCGGCGCATCTACGGCGATTTCTCGGGCACACGACTTGCCGGCTGGAACAAGGAGATACAGTCGCTCGCGATCCTGCAGCATCAGCAGCGTAGCAACACAACGGGCAAAAATGCCTCCGACATCGCGCTAGTGATCGACGCCATGGACCTGATGCACAAGGGCAAGCTCGACGGCTTCTGCCTCGTCAGTTCCGACAGCGACTTCACCCGTCTGGCGCAGCGTCTCAGGGAGGACGGGCTCGTGGTCTACGGTTTCGGCGAGCGCAAGACGCCGGAGGCGTTCCGTAGCGCCTGCAACCGGTTCATCTATGTCGACAACCTGATGGAGGCCGGAGCGGACAAGGAGAACGGCGAGGCGGCGTCTCCGGCTGCGGCGAAGAAGGAGCCTCCATCAAAGGCCGTGAAGATCATCGCCAGGGCGATCGAGGACTCCGACGATGACGGTTGGGTAAATCTCGGTGGCGTCGGCAGCCGGATTGTCGGCGCGGCGCCGGACTTCGATGCGCGCACCTACGGGTGCCCGAACCTGAGCACGCTTGTCGCGAAATCCGGCGGTTTCGAGATCAGGAAGGGGCCGGGCGCGGCGGTTCATATCCGCCGCAAGGAGGCAGGCCGCAAGGCGGCAGGGAAAGCGGCGGCAGGCAAAGGCAAATGAGGGCATTGTCAAGGTAACTGATTGCAGGCTGTTTTCGGCATTTCTCCATGAGGCTAAGCCATTCAAATTGCGTAGAGCAGCGATCGACAATTTAACGAGATTTCGGTGTGAATCCGGTTAACTTGACAAAGCCCCGCGCGGTTCGGGCTGCACGTTCCGTCCGTAGACGCTACTGCGCCCTCAAGTGCTTCCTTGAGCGCCCGGCACAAACTCCCGTCCATCATCCGGGCCGGCACGGGTTTGCACAAGGTTCGGCGATTCGAAGTATACTCAGGCGGCGGAGTGATCTTATATTGGGGACATGGCGGAATCGGGGCTCATATTCGACACCCACGAGGACATCCAGGAACTGGTGAATTCCGGCATGCCGGAGCCCCAGGCCGAAACCTTGGTGCGTCAGCGGGTCCGGTTGCTGGAACGCAACCTCGCCACCAAGGCCGACATCGCGGCGACCAACGCCAATATCGAGGCGTTGCGGCAAGGAACCAAGGCCGACATCGAGACGTTGCGGCAAGAAACCAAGGCCGACATCGCGGCGACCAACGCCAATATCGAGACGCTGCGGCAAGAAACCAAGGCCAATATCGAGGCGTTGCGGCAAGAAACCAAGGCCGACATCGCGGCGACCAACGCCAACATCGAGACGTTGCGGCAAGAAACCAAGGCCGACATCGCGGCGACCAATGCCAATATCGAGACGCTGTGGCAGGAGAACGAGAAACTGATAGACCTCGGCAAGAACGACATCATCAAGTGGGTTGTCGGCGCCAATCTCGGGATCGCCGCCATGATCGTCGCCGCGTTCAAACTCCTCTAATACCACTGCGCCATCAATGAATTTAGTGCGCTCACGGGAGCGCGCCGGAAACGACTCGTGTGTGTTGGAGCGATTGCTAGATCGGCCATTAAGGTGTCCGGTGCGGATTGGTTGTATGGCATGTTCCTTCCCTCCGCGGTTGTGGTCATGGCGAAGGGCGTCCGCCCGGCGAAGCCCGGCCGAACGTCTATGGACGCCTCCCTGGATGCAAGCATTTTCTTCGAACGGCTCGGTGCATGTGGTCAGGTGCAGTCGTCTATCCGGCCTGTTGATGCGGCAGGACATACGCCGCTGGCCTGTATGGAGATACGCGGATCGGGTCCAAAATCGTCCCCGCGGGCTTCAACGCGCCATGTCCGGCCACTGGTTTTCCCGATCCCGTCTCGTTGACCGTTTGCCCTTACACGCCCTCCGACCTGCTCACATCCCCGACGACTTCCGGCCGACCTCTACCTCTTCAGGCAGACGCCAGCTCCGAAGCGCGGTAGCTCTCCTTTCTCGTCATTACCGCCCAGGCGATGCGCGCCATTCGGTTGGCCAGTGCGACGGCAACAACCATCTTCGGCTTGCGCGCCAGCATCCGGGCCAGCCATGAGCCCTCCGGCGCGCCGCGACGAGCCGCCTGTTGGATGACCGCCATCGCGCCGAGGACCAGCAGCCGTCTGAGATCGCGCTGGCCCATCTTCGACATCTTGCCGAGCCTCGGCTTGCCGCCTGTCGTGTGCTGGCGCGGCACGAGGCCCAGCCAGGCGGAGAAGTCGCGGCCGCGGTGGAAGCTCTCCATTGGCGGAGCGAAGGCTTGAATCGCCGATGCACAGATTGGGCCGATGCCCGGAATCGTCATCAGCCGTTTCGCCTCCTCATCCTGGCGCGCGTTCGCGTGTATCTCCTTCTGAAGGCCCTTGATCTGCGCATCGAGCCCGGCGATCCGTTCGAGCAGAAGCCGACCCATCTCGCAGACCGTTTCCGGCAGCCCAGGCTCCGGTGCTTCGATCGCCAGGGCCAACCGGTGGACATGAACCGGCCCCTGGGGAGCGATGACGCCGAACTCGGCCAGATGACCCCGCAGCGCATTGATCGTCTGCGTGCGTTGCCGCACCAGAAGGTCGCGCGTGTGGAAGATCATTCCCCGAGCCTGCTGCGCCTCCGTCTTCACCGCCACGAAGCGCATGGTGGGACGCGAGGCCGCCTCGCAGATCGCCTCCGCATCGGCCGCGTCGTTCTTGTGGCGCTTGACGAACGGTTTCACGTAGATCGGAGGGATCAATTTCACCTGGTGGCCGAGCCCCCCGATTTCCCGGCCCCAATGATGCGCGCCCGCGCAGGCCTCCATCGCCACCATGCAGGGCGATTGCGACGTCAGAAATGGCATGACCTTGGCCCTCGTCAGCTTCCTGCGGAACGCAACGGATCCGTCCGAATGCGCTCCATGCACCTGAAAACTGTTCTTCGCGAGATCAATCCCGATGATGCTAACCTGTTCCACGGACGCCTCCTCCTTCAGGGGGTTGAATGCGACACCACCTTGGCACATCGCGATGCCGTCGGGGGGAGGCGTCCATCCCATCGTCCCTGGGGGACCGCAGATCAGCGATACTTGGCGTTTACGAACAGGCCCACCGCTCGATCACCCCAATATTGCACGCCGAGGTTGGTGCAGTTGACGCCCGTGCAGATGATGATCTCGTCGCGCTCGGGCCTCATCCGCTGGACGGTTCTCAGGGAGACGATCTCGCGGGAACCCTTGCCCCGGCCCTTCTTCGACGCCCCGTTGCCGCGCCGGCGGCGGATCTCGCCGTCGACCATCGACTGGAACCGCTCGATCACGTAGCGATCGTCATCGAGACCGCGGCCGAACATGTGAGTAAGGAATGTGCGCGCGTTACCGCGAAGTGCCTTCACCGTCTGCATTTTGCCGTCTCCCATGGATCCGTGGTTGCGAACGGCGAGGTGGCGCCCCCTCGAGGGTCCATCCGCCGCCCCGCCTCACGGCCAACCACGCCCTCTCGGCGGCGTGCTGGCGCCACAGGGGATCGCAGCGGAACGGCCGCCGCCGATACGGGCCTATGCTTAGGGTTCGGGTAAGGAATGCGTGTTTCTGGCGGGGCAGTTCCTTGGACGGCGGGAGCCGCGCCCGGAATGCCCGGCATCGTCCTGCAGCGTGGCGAGCAGACGGTGTTGCCGTGCTAGTCCGGTTCTGCCACTTTCAGGCCATGTCGCGGAAACGCGCAACATCACGGCCGGCCGATTCGTTCCCGTCAAAGTCTGCGAGTTCGGGTGATGCCGCGCCGCCGCGCTATGCCCTGCCGGCCGATTTGGGGGCCGCGTTGAAACATCTTGACGATGCGCAGTTCGACGCCTTGCTGAGATCGGTTGCCGCCGAGGCGCGCCGCCGAGGCCGCCAGTCTGGCACCGGCGCGGTTGCACCGGAGCGTTCAGGAGTGAAGAAGTCGCCGGCGGGTGGCTCAGCGCCGGGGACCAAGGCGAAAGACCGGCCGGTTTCGTTGCCGCCGGGTCAGCAGAGAATCATCCAGGCCGCGTTCGAAGCCGGTGTTAAGCCAGCGGCCATCGCCCGGCAGTTTAGACTCTCACGGGCGCACGTTGATCGCATCATCGGCACCGCGCAACGGAGTGCGCGCCGGCCGGCCCGGCGGTGATCAGGGCCATGGGTAAACTGGTCAGTTGTTAACGCGAAACGGCCGCCGGACGCCGGGGAGCCCGGCGCGGGTTCGGAAAAGCTGTTCAGGAGCGTGACACGGCAGAGGCTGGAATTGGCGTTGCGGGCGCGCAGCTGCGACAAGCGTGCGCGGGTACCCGGTACATGTCACGCCCGATACATGTCACGCTCAACTAATGCTGCGTCACGCGGGCGATCTCCGTCTCCATCCGTTCGGTTTCTCCTTCGCCCATGGCGGCACCGTTGGCGATGGCGCCCGTGATCTCACCGACAGTGGCACCCGCGCATGTTGCTGCGAAGGTGGCCCATTCCAGCAAGGTGACGGCTACGCACTTGGGACAATACTGGTTCGCGTTGGCGGCTTCGAACAGATGGTTTTGCACCAGGGTTTCAACCAGTTCGTGGATTTCGCCACTGTGCTCGTCCAGGTGTTTCAGATCATCGGCCATCGCCTACTCCTTTACTTGACCGTTCGGTCAGACTGCATACTGCGTCGCCGCCCGCTGTGTAGTTGTATAAGGTGGAACAGCATCGCACGCCATGAATTACGGAGGACGATTCGCCACACACTGCGGCCTCCCAACCGGCGTAGGCGGGTGTCTGAAGGGGACCTTTGACGAGGTGAGTATCCGGATAGGGAGAGCGGGTATCGGATGGGGCGGGCTCGCGTTCTTCATCTGGCGTTGGGCGTCGAGCCCGTACCGGATCGGGGGGATCATGCCGAGTGCGAAGCCGCTTGCCCGGGCGATGGCATAGGCGAGCGTGGAGGCGAGACGGGGCGAGGGGCCGGTGGTCGAACTCGGCGGCGGGACCGGAAGTATCACCCAGGCGCTGATCGAGAGGGGGATCGGAGAGCAAGAGTTGATTCTCATCGAACGGGACCGGGAGATGTGCCGGTGGCTCAAGCGAAGGTTTCCGCGCGCGGCCGTCGTCAGGGGTGAGGCGGCACAGATCAGCGTTATTCTTGCCCGGGAGTTCGCAGGCCCAGCTTCGGTAGTGGTCTCCCCGCTTCCGCTTCGCAACATGCGAGCGAGTGAGCGCGAGGCGATCGTCCAGGCGAGCCTCGATGCGGTGCCCGAAGGCGGAGCATTTGTGCAGTACACCTGCGCGCGGCATCTGGCCCTCGCCTGTGCACGGCTGGGTCTCGAGTGCCGTAAGGCCGGGTGCGCGGCGATGAACATGCCGCCCGCCGCAATATGGCGGATCGCCAAAGCCGGCAAAGCGCGACTGTCACACGATCGGCACATCGACGGTGGCTCGGAAGGTCAACGCGGCCATGTGCACGCTTGAGCTCGACCAACTCCATCATCAGTCAACGGCGGTAGCTGCCACTGCGCCCTCAAGTGCCTCCTTGAGCGCCCGGCACAAACTCCCGTACATCATCCGGGCGGCACGGGTTTGCACAAGATTCAGAGATTCGAAGTATACTCAGGACGTAGAGTGATCTTATATTTGGGCCATGGCGGACTCGGCGCTCATATTCGACACGCACGAGGACATCCAGGAACTGGTGAATTCCGGCATGCCGGAGCCCCAGGCTGAGACGGTGGTGCGTCAGCGGGTCCGGTTGCTGGAACGCAACCTCGCTACCAAGGCCGGCATCGCGGCGACCAACGCCAGCATCGAGACGTTGCGGCAAGAAACCAAGGCCGACATCGCAGCGACCAACGCCAGCATCGAGACGTTGCGGCAAGAAACCAAGGCCGACATCGCAGCGACCAACGCCAGCATCGAGACGTTGCGGCAAGAAACCAAGGCCGGCATCGCGGCGACCAGCGCCAACATCGAGACGCTGCGGCAGGAGACCGAGAAACTGATAGCCCTCGGCAAGAGCGACATCATCAAGTGGGTTGTCGGCGCCAATCTCGGGATCGCCGCCATGATCGTCGCCGCGTTCAAACTCCTCTAAACCCGCATTTCCCACGTGACTGATCCATGTGATGCGGTCTTGGTCTGATTCTGGTATAAGAATCAGCGGCTTATATCAGGTGGAGGTGGCTCGGATGCGGAACCCGGAGGGTGAATCGGATCGCAGCCCACTTCGGCCCTGTTTCGACCGAAGGCTGAAGCTGGAGTTCCACGGTTCGCGGGTCACATGCGACGCCGGCCTGCTCGCCTACCGCGAACTCGACGATGCCCTGGGCCTGACCGTACTGGCGAGTGATGTCCTAGCTGACAGCAGGACCGGCAAGAACGGTTGGCACGGTGTCGTCGGTCTGCTTCGCCAATCCGTCTTTGGACGGCTCGCCGGATACGAGGATGTGAACGACGCCGACCGGCTCGGGCGCGATCCCGCGATGCGGTGGGTCGTCGGCGGCAAGGCTGTCGAGCGCGGCGGCGCATCGACCAGCCAGATGGGCCGGTTCGAGACTGAGTTGCTGACAATCGACGACAACCTCGCCACGCTCACCGCTCTTCCGGGAGTCTGGATCGACCGAGTGCATGCACGGAACCGGCTGAAGATCATCGTGCTCGACATGGACAGCTCCGTTAGCCCGACCCATGGCGAGCAGGAAGGCACGGCCTACAACGGCCATTTCGGCTGCACCTGCTATCATCCGCTGTTCGTGTTCAACCAGTTTGGCGATCTGGAGCGCTGCGCGCTTCGCCCCGGCAACGTGCACAGCGCCCACGAATGGCGCGACGTGCTCGAGCCGGTTGTTGCTCGTTATCGAGACAGGCTGCTTCGGCGCTACTTCCGAGGAGATGCTGCGTTTGCATTGCCCGGGATTTACGAGTTCCTCGAAGCCGAAGGCTTCAGGTACGCGATCCGCCTGCCGGCTAACAGAGTGCTCCAGGACAGCATCGGCCATCTGCTCAAGCGCCCCGTCGGCAGACCGCCCAAGGACGTGCGCCGGTATTACGCCAACTTCAGCTATCGGGCTGCCACTTGGACGAAGCCCCGTCGGGTCGTCGCCAAGGTCGAGTGGCATCCAGGTGAGCTGTACCCGCGCGTCGGCTTTATCGTGACCAACCTCTCGCGCCGTGCTGAGCGCGTCGTCGCCTTTTACAATCAGCGCGGCACGGCGGAACAGCACATCAAGGAAGGCAAGAACGCCATCAAGTGGACCCGGCTGTCGTGCCGCAGGTTCGACCACAACGCCGTCCGGCTGCAGCTTCACGCGCTGGCCTACAACCTCGGTAATTTCATGCGCACCCTGGCGTTGCCCGATGCCGTGGAACAGTGGTCACTGACCAGCCTACGGGAGAAGCTCATCAAGATCGGCGCGAAGATCGTCCGCCACGGGCGCTACGTCACGTTCCAGATGGCCGAGGTCGCCATCCCCCGTGACCTGTTCGCCGATATCCTGCGCCGCATCGACCGGCTCAGACCGAATCCAAGTCCGGCATGACCGTCGGCAGCCCGATCACCGCTGGCCGATCACGGGACCGGTGCGTCTCGAATGTCGTGTCGAACCCAATATCGGACGCCGCCAGGGCCCCCAGCCCCCTCTATCGCGCACGTGGCCAACGCCGACCGTCAGCAGCAAGCGGCTTGCCAATCCGGAACGATTTTGGCACGCTTTCCCGCGTGGATCGGTTCCAACATGGGGAATCCCAGCTGAGATGAACCGCTCGCCGCCGCGGCCGGTGACCGAGGACGACATCCGCACCTTCGAGGGCAACGGCGTGGTCTGCCTCGGGCCGATGTTCGATGCCGACTGGGTCGCGCGGATTGGCGCCGCGATCGAGGAGACACCGGGCCGCTACGACACCCGCAATTTCGTGTGGCCGGTCAACGACGCGGTCCGCGAGCTTGTGTTCGATTCGCCGCTCGGCGAAATCGCCGCCTCGGTGATGCGCTCGACGACCGCAAGCTACCTCTACGACAATTTCTGGGTGAAGGAGCCGCATTCGGAATCGCTCACACCCTGGCATCAGGACCAGCCCTACCTGCAAATCTCCGGCCGGCAGATTTGCAACCTGTGGATCGGGGTCGATCGCGCGACCGAAGACAACGGCGCCGTCGAGTTCGTCAGGGGCTCGCATAGTTGGGGACACATATTCGAGCCCGAGCCCTTCGATGGCAGCGCGCCCAAGGACGTCAGGCCGGGCCGCGAGCGGGTGCCGGATTTCGATAATCTGCGCGATGCGTACGACATCATTCATTTCGTCACCGAGCCGGGCGATTGCATCGCCTCTCACGCCCTCATGGTGCACGGCGCCGGTCCCAACAGGACCGACCGGGTCCGCCGCGCCATCAGCTTCAATCTATTCGGCGACGATGCCCGCTACGCCTTGATCCCGCCGGGCCGCGGCATGGAAATCAGCTTGGACTATGGGCTGAGCGAAGGCGATCCGTTTCCGCCGGATCACCAGCTCGCGCCACGCATCTGGCCCAAACGCGCCCGGACTGATTGGCCCCGGCCAACCGCATGGCGCTATCTGTCAGACGGCGTGCCGACCAGTCGCGATGAGGGTATACCGGGCGAGGCCAAGCGCCGCGACCGGCGCGTAAGTCCCGCCGATTGCACCCGAAGGAAATGCCAGCATGAACCGATCAGTCCTGCGCCCGATCACCGAGGATGAAATCCGCACCTTCTGGAACGACGGCGTCGTTTATCTCGGGTGCATGTTCGATGCTGATTGGGTAGAACGTGTAGGTGCGGCGATCGACGAGGCGCCAGGCGCCTATGGCGAGCGCAATTTCATTTGGCCTGTCAGCGAGGCTATTCGCGAGCTGGTGTTTGATTCGCCCGTGGGCGAAATCGCGGCGGCGCTCCTGCGCTCCAAGACGATCGGCCATATGGGCGACATCGAGTGGGTGAAGGACCCGCACTCGGAATCGCTCACGCCGTGGCACCAGGACCAGCCCTATCTCCAGCTCGCCGGCCGGCAGACCTGTAATTTGTGGATCGGGATCGACGCGGCGACCGGCGAGAACGGCGCCGTCGAGTGGGTCAAGGGCTCGCACGATTGGGGCAAGGTGTTCGAGCCCGAACCCTTCGATGGCAGCGCGCCCAAGGACGTCAGGCCGGGCCGCGAGCGGGTACCGGATTTCGACAACCTCCGCGGTCAGTACGACGTCGTCCGGTTCGACACCGAGCCCGGCGGCTGCATCGTCGGCCACGGCATGATGGTGCATAGTGCTGGGCCCAATCGGACCGATCAGCCACGCCGCGCCATCAGCCACAACCTGTTCGGCGACGATGCGCGCTATGCCGCCATCCCGCCGGGCCGCGGTATGGAGGACACCAAGGATTACGGCCTCAAGGACGGCGAGCCGTTCCCGGCCGATCATGAGATGCTGCCGCGCATCTGGCCCAAGCGTCCCCGCGCCGAATGGCCCCGGCCGACGGGCTGGAGCTATTTGCCCGGCGGGGCGGCGACCTATCGCGATGCGGGCATTCCGGGAGAGCGGCCAAACGCCGCCGCCGGCGAATAAGGCACACCATTCTGGACCAAACGGGGCAAGATTATGAACCGATCGCTGCCACGTCCCATCACCGAAGAGGAAATCGAGACCTACCAACGGGACGGCCTCGTCTGCCTCCGCGGCATGTTCGATTCCGCCTGGATCGAGCGCCTGCGCCAGGCGGCCGATGCGGCGCCGGAGGGTTATGGCGATGCCATATACATGTGGGTCCACGATGAGGCGCTGCGTGAGTTGGCGTTCGATTCGCCGGTAGGCGAAATCGCCTTTACCGCATCAAGCGCGGGTCAATGTCGAGAGCCCTAAACCACCGAGAGTTAACTGCTGCCTCGACGACTGACGAGCGGCCGGCTCGAGCATATACGATGAAAACAGAAGAACATTGCGGCTGATACAAATTTTAGAGGTAGGCCGAAGCTGAGCTATCCTGTTGCGACTTGATATACTTCGATTTGCCCGCACCTGAGAATATTGCCAAACAGGCGCTATGAAATGGTGTCATACCCAAGGGAGGATAACATCATGACGAGGCTGGGAATCCGCGCCAAGAACGCTATCACCATGGCAGCGGTAATGGTGCTCGCAATGGGTTGGTTCACGGTCGCGGCGTGGGCCGCGCCCTGCGACGGCCCGGCGGAGACGAAGAAGATTGTGATGATGGGCGATTGGCTGCCATGGGCCTCCATGGGGCCGATGTTTGCCGCTCAACTGAGCGGCTATTACGCGGACGAAGGGATCGAGGTTGAGGTGATCGCACCCGCCAACCCGGCTGATCCGATCAAGCTGGTGGCGCGGGAACGGGTCAATTTCAGCCTCACCTATGTTCCCGAGGTCATGCTCTCCCGCGAAACGGGTATCCCTGTAGTGTCGGTCGCGGCGACGCTCCGGGTTATCGTTTCGGGCCTCTTTTTCAACGGTGACCAGCCGATCAACTCGCCCGCCGATCTTAAGGGTATGACGTTGGGTGTCGGCCCCAAGATCGATGCGCAGGCCTACCTACGCTCACTACTCGAGCACGGTGGTCTGACCCTCGACGACGTTATGGTCGTCGATCCGGGCTTTGCTCATAACGCGCTCATTGCCGACGGTAAGATCGATGCCTCACACGGCCTGACCTATGCCGAAGGCATCGTCGCCGATGAAATCAATGATCAGTTTGGGAGGCCGCCGGCGCGCTGGCTCCTGTATCGGGATTACGGCGTGCCGCCGTTTTACTACCAGTTGCTCGTCACCAACGAAAACTGGGCCAAGAACAATCCCAATGCCGTTTGCCGATTCCTGAGGGCGACGAAGAAAGGAGCGCTCGACTACTTCAAGAACCCAGACCCGATCAACGCGCACATGTTCAAGGGCAACGAGATCTTCACGCTGGCCCAACACACAGCCATCTCGAGCGCCACGATGCCGGATTGGCAGGACGCCAACGGCATTTTCTTCGCCCAGGACATAGAGATTTGGAAGCAGGCGCAGGATTGGGCGGTGGAAAAGGGCGTTATCTCGGTTCCGAGCGATCCGGCAGAGTATTTCACCAACGAGTACTTGCCGCAGAACTGATCGCTTGGGCGCCAAGCCCAGAGTGGGAGGCGCTACACGCGGGTCGGGCCCCAGGCCCACGCGTCACGCTCACCTGGCTGCCCCTATCTGGCGCCAGCCCAAGAGCCGAAAGAACTAACATGTCGTTCGATGATATGCCGGATCGCGGCCTGCTGACGGAACCAGGCGCTCAGGATTTCGTCGACCGCGCGCTGGCGCGCTCGCGCAAAGTCGTGGCCACGAGTCGCACCGTTCTCGATGTCCCGTACGGCGAAGACTACTATCAAAAGATCGACATCTTCCTGCCTGCCGACAAGGGCTTGAACGCTGTGCCCGTGCTGCTGTTCATCCACGGCGGCGGCTGGCAACACGGCTTTAAGGAGTGGATGGGATTCATCGCACCGGCGTTCCTTGACCTGCCGGCGATTTTTGTCGCGGTGAACCATCGGCTCGCTCCGGAGCATAAGCATCCCGCGCAGCTCGAAGACTGCATCGATGCGCTGGCGTGGGTCCACCGGAACATCGAAACGCACGGCGGGGACCCGGAGCGCCTGTTCATCGGCGGCCATTCGTCCGGCGGTCATCTGGCCGCTCTGGTCACGCTCCGGCCCGACCTCGTAGGGGACCGCGGTCTGCCGGCGGACATCGTCAAGGGCTGCTTTCCCGTCAGTGGCGCCTTCAACCTTCACCTCAGCAACATCAAGCAAGGCTCACGGCGCGACACACTCGTCCGCGAGTTCTTGGCGAACGAACGAGACGATCGGGATGCCAGCCCCATCGACTTTATGGACGGCAATGAGACGCCGTTTATCCTCGCCTTCGGCTCGGAGGACGTGCCCGGAATCATTGCCGACAACAAGCAAATGATCGAACGCCTCAAGCCGCAGCCTGGCATCTGCGAATGTTACGAACTTGCAGGTCTGAGCCACTTCCAGACGAACGAAGCGTGTGGTGATCCCACCGGTGTCTGGGTCCGGAAGGTGCGCAAATGGATGGTCAGCACTCCTTCCACACAAACGACCGCTGCCCGACCGGCCGCTCATTGACGGGCGTCTTGCCCTTCCAATAAGATGGCCGGGACGGTGATCGCTGGGGTCATTCGCGACGCCCACCAAGGTAGCAAACGCGCCGTCCGCCATCAAATTCACGCGCCGAGAGGTGAGCGAAATGTCCCGCACCGCCCGCGAATGGGAACGCGTTCCTAGTCTGCCCCCCACCCACTACCTCGATAACAGCATCTACACGAGTGAGGAGATTTTCAGCGAGGAACAGGAGAAAATATTCAAGAAATTATGGATCTGGGTTTGCCACGAAAGCGAGGTCGCAGAGGTATTCGACTTTCGCACGGTCGTGGTGGCCGGCACTCCGCTCGTGGTGACCCGGGGCGAGGACGGACAGATCCGGACCTTTCTCAATATTTGCTCCCACCGCGGCGCCGAGGTCGTTCGTGAGCCCGCGGGCAACGCGCCGAGCTTCACCTGCCTGTTTCACCTCTGGTCCTACGACACCATGGGCAACTGCGTCTCAGTCACCCGCGATGAAGCCTACGCGCCGGTGGGCATAAGAAAAGAGGATATGGGGCTGCGGGAAATTCGGACTGAAGTGCGTCTCGGGCTCGTGTTCGTCAACCTCGACGACGAAGCCGAGACGCTGGCGTCTTATCTTGGCGAAGCGATGGAAAACGCCGAGGCCATACTCGGCACCGAACCGCTCGAGGTTTATCACTATCACGAGATCGAGCTCGAGGCGAACTGGAAGAACATCCAGGAGCTCACCAGTGAGATCTACCACGAGTGGTTGCATAGCATTAACCGGCGCACCAGCGTGCAGGAGCCGGGCTATTACGATCGCGTTTGGAAGTTCTACCCAAACGGCCACGCCACCCTGCTGGGCGCCCTGCTCGTCGCCTATGGCAAGCAGCAGGGCTATGAAAGCGAGCGCGCCGGTAACGTGCTGCCAGGACTCCAGCCCAACGAATACCGCGTCGTCGATGTGTGGCCCGACACAGCGCTTGTGTTCCGCGATTCGGGCTTCCGCTTGGATACCCTGGTGCCGCTCAGTGCCGATCGCACCATTATCCAGATGCGTGCGCTCGGCGTGAAAGGGGAATCGAGCGAGGACCGTCGGGGGCGCTATAAGGATCACAACACGATCTGGGGACCGTTCGGTCTCAACGTCCCGGAGGACAACATCGCCGCCGCATCGCAGAAGAGTGCGATGAAAAGCGGGCTGGTGCCGTGGAGCCTCATCGCCCGGGAAGAGCAATCTAAAACCCAGTGCGAAGCACCGCTTCGCAATTTCTATGCCGAGTGGGAACGGCGCATGGGCCGCTCGTCGAGCAAGCCCGCCATCCTGGCTGCCGAATAGGGGCGCGCTTCGACCAGCGATTAGGACTGCGCCTTGACGGCCGACAGAACCACCATCATTGATCTTATTTACACCTCGTGCGTGCTTCTCGACGAAAAGAAGTACGAGGAGTGGATGGCGCTGTGCACGCCGGATTTTCGCTACATGATCACGGCCTATAGCGAGGAGATTCGCAAGGACATGATCTGGCGCGACCTCGATCTCGAGGAGCTCAGCGCCCTGTTCAAGGACCTGCCCACCCATATCGTCATGCCGGGAGGCTACCGCCGCCACGCGGGTGTCTGCCGTGAGGTCGGGCGCACAAACGGGCGGGTGAATGTAGAAACCTCGGTGATCGTCTATCACACCGACCTACAGGGCGCCTCAAAGCTGTTCGCGGTCACCAAATACCTCGACGAAGTCGCCGTGGACGGCGATCGAGTGCTGCTCGCCAACCGCGAAGTCCGTATGGAAACGCGGCGGCTCGATTTTGGTCCCTCGACGGTCATATGACAGGTCTGCTTCAACCGCATATTTCAGCCGCTTCAGCAATCTTCGCTCAGGCCCTCATCAGATATTTCGCGCTCGTTGCCCGCCGAATTTTGACAGCGGCTTAGAATTTAGGGAATTAACGCCCTGCGACTGAACTGACCTCGACGTTCGGCGTTGACGGTTCTACAGGCGGGGTTTGAACACGCGATCACCAGCAGAAATTCGTCTGCCTGATTGTCCGGCCCTGGCTATTCACGGACCTAGGGGGCACCACGGCTAAATGACAGCTATTGACCTATCAGCCCGTTGATTAAGTCGGCGCCGTCTGATTCTCTGGTTCCCTGATTTGCAGGGGGATTTGCCGATGGCGATGGGACGGCAGAAGGATGGTCAGGGGGACCTGATGGTGAGCTGGTCGGAGATGCCGCGCTCTCCGGGTCATGTGTTTTATGACCGCTTGCAGTCGGTGCTGATCGCGGGCGGCTTCGACGCCTTTGCCGAGGCGAGCTGCCGGCCTTATTACGCGGTCCGGATGGGCGCGCCCTCGGTGCCGCCCGGGCGCTATTTCCGGATGCACCTGGTGGGCTACTTCGAGGGCATCGACAGCGAGCGCGGTCTGGAGTGGCGCTGCTCGGACTCGCTTTCGCTGCGGGCGTTCCTGCGACTGGGGAGCCGTGATCGGGTACCGGACCATTCCTGGCTGTCACGGAGCCGCACGCGCCTGCCCCATGAAGTCCACGCGGCGGTCTTCGACTGGGTTCTGGTGCTGATCGCCGAGGCGGGGCTGATCAAGGGCGAGCGCATCGGCGTCGATGCCTCGACCATGGAGGCCAACGCGGCGCTGCGGAACATCGTGCGGCGCGACAACGGCGAAGGCTACCGGGAGATGCTGGAGCGCCTGGCCCGGGAAAGCGGGGTCGAGACACCCACGGCCGAGGACCTGGCGCGTCTGGACCGGAAGCGCAAGGGCAAGAAGCTTTCCAACACGGATTGGGTTTCGAAGAGCGACCCCGAGGCCAAGATCACCAAGATGAAGGACGGCACGACGCATCTGGCCTACAAGCCCGAGCACGCGGTGGATCTGGACACCGGCGCGGTGGTGGCGGCCGAGCTGCACCCGGCCGATGAGGGCGACACCACGACGCTTTCCAAGACCCTGGCGAAGGCCGAGGCAAACCTCGAGGCGGTGGATGCGGCACCGACGTCGGAGGACCCGGCCGAATGCGTCGCCGACAAAGGTTATCACTCACGGGCAGTCTTGAGGGCTCTGAACGACAGTCCCTGGAAGACCCGGATCGCGGCGCCCAGGCAGACCGGCTTTTCGCGCTGGCACGGTGATGAGGCGGCGCGGCGCGCGGTCACCAACACCCGTGCGCGGCTCAAGTCCGGGGTCGCCCGCGAGGCCTTCAAGCTGCGCGCCGAGATCGTCGAGCGCTGCTTTGCCCACAACCTCGATCGTGGCGGCATGCGACGAACCTGGCTGCGCGGGCGAGAGAATGTGCACAAGCGATACCTGCTCCACGTCGCCGGCCACAATCTATCGTTACTGATGCGCCAGCTCATCGGCGCCGGCACCCCGCGGGAGGCCGTGGCGGGCGGATATGGCGGTATTTTCGTTCTGCTCACGCCCACCGGGGCCATGCTGGTGGCACGGGGGGTCTCGCAAAGCGGCCAGACGGCTTTCGCCGCCGCATTCCTCATCTGGGGGTGAGAGCCGGAAAAAACCACTTAATCAACGGGCTGCTAAGCTGTCGTCGCTAACTCGGCTGCAGTGTCGGCTACGGCGCCGGAGTGCCGTGCGCCATACAACGGGTTCGCCGCGCCGGGGGGAATATGGCGGCACCCGCCAGCTTCAGCAGGCTCAATGGTTTCATCGACCGTATCGGCGCAATCGAGACCCCGTTCTCGATCGAAATGCCCGATGGCAACAAGCGCTACGTCTGGCGAACGCGGCTGCCGAGGGCTGACCCGCCTCAGTCCGGCCACCGGCGGTGTAGCCACAGCCACTGCTCGGGCCGCTCGCGGATCCAGCCCTCGATGATCGCGTTGACGCGGGACATGGTGGATATATGGAGTCGTCTGGAAGCACGCGAAACGTCGCGACGCATTTCCCAAATATGGCGGCTTGGACGGTTCCTGCCGGAGTGGACCGCGCAAGGCGCAAAGGCGCAAATTCACGGAAGCGCGCGTAGCGCGCGGCAACGAGCTTTCGGACGCCCGCGCCGGATACCGGGCGGTGCTCTACATATCCGGGATCAGCTCCACCTGGTCCCGGGAAAGCTTGGCGAAGGCCAGGCAGACCACTACATCTTCCCACCGGTCCCATGTCCCATGATTGACCCCCGAGGCGATCTCGATGACCGTAACTCGAGGCGGCAAAACCGGCAGACCGCGATGCTCGCCCGAACGCGCCCAGGACCGGCGGGCGCACGGAGGACACCGGGACGCGCCCTGGGATGCTGCGGCACAATCTATACAAAGCCTTCGTACTCGCCGCTGGACGTAGCGCTGGCGGCTTCTTGCATTTTTCGCTTTTTTTCTTGAGCGTTTGGCCGCGCTCCTGGCGCACCGGTCGCAATACGCGGCATCACTGGGCACCGGCGTGCCGCACCGGCCGCACAAACCGGCGGCCCTCCGCGTGGCATATTGTTCCCGCTCCCTGTCACGCCGTGCCACGTGGCACGGTTCGCACACCGTGCCGCCCTCAATGGGTGGATGTGTGCCGCAGCGCGTGCACGTGCGAGCGTCCTGCCGTGCCCGATCGCGCCGCCTGCTCCTGTCGCGTGCAAACTCGCGGCACCGTTCCGGGTCTCTGCCGCCGTATGGTATGCCAGCCGCCTTGGCCTTCGCGCATCTTGCGCGCTCGGCCTTGCGCCGTTTGTCACCGCAGCTCTGGCATAAGCTGTGATCCGTCACGGGCCGGGCCTCTCCGCATCTTGGACACATGCCGCGGGCGAGGCGTTCGGTGGTGCGGCGGTGGTAGCGTTCCCGGTCGCACGCGCGGCCGTGCCCGGGGTCTTTGTAAGCCATTGGCGGTCTCCTGCCGGGGTTGAAATCCGGGAGAAAGACGCCCCGCCAGCCTGCGGCCGGCGGGACATCTCCGAGGGTACGCCCGCTTAGCGGCCCTTGCGCCTGCGCTCCGCGAATAGGCCCGTTGCCGCCGATCCCATATGTTTCATGAAACATATGGGATCTTATGCTGTCTGGGGTCATATGTTGCGGCGATGACGGATCGTTCGATGAGCTACCGCCGGTTCCTTGGGTTTGCTGGAGAAGGAGTTCGGGTCGCCGCAACATAATCTGGTGTGCTCAATAGGAGTTCAGGAACGCCATCAAGTCCTTGTCCTCCTTCCAGGGGCGACCCGGGGCGGGTTCCGCGACGTCGCACAGTGCCATCGCCTCGGCCTTCATCTGGAGGTTGATTTCGGCATAGATGTTGGTGGTATCGATGGAGGAATGGCCGAGCCACGCACGCACGGTGTTGATGTCCACGCCGGCGAACACCAGGTGGCAGGCGGTCGTATGCCTCAGCACATGGGGCGTTATTTTCCTCCCGGCCAACGCCGGCACTTGGGCCGCGCAGCGCTCGACGACCCAGTAGACGCCGAACCGGGTGAACGGTTGTCGGCGCCTGTTGAGGAAAACAGCCTCATCTGCGGCACGGCCGTCGACCAACTCGGTCAAGACGCGTTCGATTTCCGGCCGCAATGGGCATTGGCGTACCTTTCCACCCTTTCCATGCAGGGTGACGAGCGCGTGGCCGCCATCGCGGCGCCCGATCTGCAGGTCGCCCACTCGCAGTTGCGTGGCTTCCGATACACGCGCTCCGGTCTTGTAGAGGAACAGCAGGATCGCGTATTCGATTCGCCCGTGTTGCGTCGTGCGGTCGGGCACCTCGAGCAGGGCCTGCATCTCGTCCACGGCCAGCCAGGGCACCGGCTTTGTCGTTGCCTTTTTCGACGCAATGGCGCTGATGTGACCGCGCCACGCGACATGGGCCGGATCGCGACTCGCGACGAAGCGTGCGAACGCCCGGATCGCCGTGAGACGCTGGTTGCGCGTATACGCGCTACAGCCCCGCTCATCCTCAAGATGATCGAGGAACCGCCGAACCAGTTCGGACGAGAGATCCGGGACGGCCAGCTGATAATCCTGTTTCCCGAGTTGGGCGCAGGCGAACGGGACCAGCAGCTTGAATGTATCGCGGTAGCTCTTGCAGGTGTTGCGCGACAGATTCCGCTCGGTCACGAGGTGCTGCACAAGAAAGCGTTGGACCCAAGGGCCCAGCAGTGCATGGGGATCATTCATCGTTGTCTCCTCCTGCATAGCGCTCGAACCGCAGCGCGGCCTGTTGCAGCAGCTCCGGCGTCATGGACAGGTACACTTGGGTGTGGCGCAGCCTGGCGTGGCCGAGATAGATCGAGAGCACCGGCAACAGACGTTGCACATCGGCGCCCTGGCGGTACCAGTCCGTCACTCGATGGACCGCAAAGGTATGCCTGAGCGAATGCAGGCACGGGGCCTGCCGCGAGTCGTCCGTCGGCTCGATCCGGGCGCAGCGCAGCAGCCTGACGAAGGCGTTGTAGGCCGTATCCTTGTGTAGCGGCGTTCCGTCCAGATTCGCCAGGAACGTGGATGCCCGACCCTGCGGAACGTGCCAGCCTGCACGGAGCGCCGCATAGCTTCTCAACTGATCGGCCAGTTGAGGGCCGATGGGAACGAAGCGGCTCTTGTAGAACTTCGCATCGCGCACGGTCAGCACCGCCGTCGACAGGTCGACATCATCGACGGAGAGGGATCTGGCCTCGCCACCTCGCAAACCGGCTCCATAAAGCAGCAGGAGCAACGCGCGGAAGGTCTGCGCATCCAACTGAACTGCGCGCGCTCGACTGGTTTCTATGCAGTCGAAGAGGCGGCGCAGTTCGTCGCGGGAGTAGATGTAGGGTGGCAGCGACTGCGGCGGCTTCGGCTCGTTGTCCGGCAGAGGCGAGGAACGTGCGTAGGCCCGGCTGATCGCATAGCGGTAGAAGCCGGCCAGCGCGCAGTACTTGTTCTCGCGGTATCGGGTCAGCGGACCGTTGCTGGCGAGGTAGGTGCAAACCTGTGAACGGGTGACGGCATCGCAGGCGATTTCCCCGTCGATCCCCTTGGCGAAGCGAAGCAACGTGTGCGCGCTGGTCTCGAACTTCGCACCGTGGGACCGTTGCCATTCTATGTATCGATCGATGGCTTCTCGCAGCGTCATGCTAGGCCCTCCATATCGAAGCTGGCGACTTCACGCAGAGCGTTCAGATCGAACCTGGCGTAAGTCTTGGTGGAGCGCGGGCTGCGGTGCCCGAGATAGTCCCCGATCACCTTCATCGACACGCCCCGGTCGAGTAGATGCTGGGCCGCGGTGTGACGCAGTGCGTGCGTTCCACGGCGTGCGGCGACAATGCCCGCATTGTCCATACGGCGTCGGACGATGATCCCTGGAGCACTTCGACCTAGCGGTCGGATCGGTGCCGCGAGGGTGAGGAACAGAGCCCGTTCAGGACGCGGGGGGCGGACCTCGAGAAGGTACCGAACGATGGCTTGTCCAACGGCTTGGGAGAGCGGATAGAGATCGGTCCGCCCGGTCTTTGGGCGGTACACGCGCAACGTTTCGTTGTCCCAGTCCAGGTCGTCGAGCTGTAAGCCACGAACCTCCCCGGCACGCAGGCCGTAGACGATCAAGAGCATCAGGATGGCGCGGTCGCGCTTGTCCGCCGGCCGGTCGCCTTCGGTGGTGGCGAGAAGGCGTCGGATGTCGACCCGGCTCAGCGTTGAGCGCACTTTCTCGCCGGGATAGAAACGTCCGGGCAGGATCCCATCGGCTATGCCCGGTGTGCACCAGCCGCGGTCTTCGGCGAAGCGGACGAACGCCCGAAGACGCTCAGCGTAGCCCCTGATCGTTACGCGGCTATAGTGTCTTCGGGCCTTCTTCGCTTCGATGGCACCGTCGATATCGGAGATCTGCACCGACGCAAACCGCTTGCCGCGCGCGGCGAGCCAGTCGAGGAACTCCTTGGCGCTGCGAAGCCTGTTGCTGATCGTTCCTTCGGCATGACCGCGCTCGGTGCACATCCATTCCTCGAAGGCGCCGAGCTCGACGCTGTAGGGGTGACGATCCTCCTCAGGCTCATCGAGCCAACCCAGATAGCGTAGCCACCGAGTGACCCTGCTCAACGCGCGCTTCTTTGATCTCTGCGTCGTCCGTGGCCTGTGACCGAGTTTGTGATGCCGCGTGCGGTCCCATTCCGGAGCTATGGCCTCGATCTGGGCAACGGTGACCTTCCCGCCCTCGCGCAGGTCCAGAACATGAAGCAGGCGAACCTGATCGAGCGCGATTTGCCGCAACGTAAGTCGTCTGGCGCCGGACTCTGCGAGGTGCCGAAGGTATCGCTCTCGGGGTTCGACGAGCGGCGCGGCCCGGTATCTCTCGATTGTGTTTGGTTTTGTGAACAGTTCTTCGAACACGATGTGTCTCCTCGTTGTTGGGAGTCACAATCGTGTCCGTCACGCGCCGCGGAGAAAATATGTTGTCTGTTGCCCGTTAAATTCCAAGAAAAACAGAGGGATAAGTCATCGCCGCAACATATGACCCCAGACAGCATAAGATCCCCAATACTGGATGCCGGAACCGGCGATCTTCACGCCGGTGCACACGATGATCTCGTCCCGCTCCGGCCGCATGCGCTGCACCGCGCCGAGCGACATGACCTTGCGCGGTTGTTTGCCGGTCTTCGACCTGCCCTTGCAGGGCCAACGGACGATCTCGCCCTCGAACGTCGACTTGTAGCGCTCGACGACGTAGCGGTTATCGTCGATACCGCGGCTGAACATATGGATGAGAAAGGTGCGCGCGCTGGCGCCGGGCGCCGTGACTGTCTGCATGATGCCGTCTCCCCTGGGATTGGTGGTTGCGAACGGCGGGAACATCCTCCCGGACATCCATCCGCCGCCCTGCTCCCGGCCAGGCTCGGACTCTTCATGGCGCTCTCCGCGCGCAGGAGGATCGCGACGGAGAGCCGCCGTCGTGACAGGCGGTTGCCCGGGTTCGGGTCCCGGAAGGGATAGGCGCCTTGACTGGCAGGCCTGCTGGTACAGGCTTGTTGCGATGCTTGGATTCCAGTCATCGAAGAACCAGAGAATGTCAGATCACTCTGCCCTACATTTTTTGTAGTGAATCATCATTTCCGTATGGGATGGCCGGGACATCAAAGCAAAGTGGCCAACGTGAGGCGAAAATCGGCGCGCGTCCTTCCGATCACAGAAACAGGGAGCCCTTCGTCAACGGACTGTTATTCGACCCATCGTCCTTGATGATCCTGTCCAGCATGTGAAGGCAGTGAGAAGCTGAATGCGATTGAAGCGATGGTTTGCGCTTGCTGCGCTCATCGCCTTCGCGGGCGGATGGGCAACACCGGTACGCCCGTGCGCGCCGATCCGGCAAAGGCGGGGCGGGGCTCCTTGCGCCAGCCCTTCTTCGACTGCCTGTTGCCGCAGCAGGGCCGGATGTCGCCGGTTGCAAGCGACCGGGACCGCTCTATGAGATAGCGCTCGTCGTCAAGGCCGTTGCCGAGTATGTGGGTCTGGTTCGTTTTATCCCGGTTCCGGACTGGTGCACTGTGCCGCCGTTGACACAACCAGCAAGGTGGGACTAAAGCTTTGCGGCATGAGCCATTCGTACGAACAAATCGAAGAGCTCCTGGCTCTCCTGAAGAGCCTTCCGGTGGAACAAGGTGGGATGACACCTGGGGAATTGGAGGGATATGTCACGGGGGTTATCGTCTGTCCCGAGACCATCCCGCTGTTTGAATGGCAGCCTCCGGTATGGGGCGACGAAGGCGCTGTCCCCTTCGGGGGCCTGTGGAAGGCGGAGGTGGCCTCGCGGACCGTTGCGGACCGCTATAATCGGATATCGGAGAGTTTGTTTTACGGCTCGGAGCAGTACGTGCCGCTCTACGAGGTCGACGGTGACAGCGGCGAGCCGTTGTGGGAGCCCTGGATCAGCGGCTTCGAACGCGCGATGCGGCTGCGCCCCGGCGCATGGGAACGGATTGTCGACAGCGGTGAGACTCAAGCCGCAGCCTCGGTCAACATGATTCTCGCATTCTACGATATCTGCCAAGGCCAGTCGGATCTGGCGGAAGGTGCCATCAAGGAAATGGACAGTATCGCCTCGGATTTAATCCCGGGCTTCGTTCAAACCCTGTATGTCTGGCCGGCATCGCGGCAGTCCGGGAACAGCGCGGGGACCGGGACCGGTGGCGAAGGGGGATTTGGGTCGAACGTTATACCGTTTCCCGGCCGTAAGGCGGATCGCGGCACTCAATGACCGTGCGGTTTGGGCCGCACGGTCCGTCCGTAGATGCTACTGCGTCCGCAAGTACCTCCTTGAGCGCCCGGCACAAACTCCCGTACGTCATCCGGGCCGGCACAGGTTTGCGCAAGATTCGAAGTATACTCAGGCGGCGGAGTGACCTTATATTAGGGCCATGGTGGACTCGGCGCTCATTTTCGACACCCATGAGGACATCCAGGAACTGGTGAATTCCGGCATGCCGGAACCCCAGGCTGAGACCGTGGTGCGTCAGCGGGTCCGGTTGCTGGAACGCAACCTCGCCACCAAGGCGGACATCGCGGCGACCAACGCCAACATTGAGACGTTGCGGCAGGAGACCGAGAAACTGATAGCCCTCGGCAAGAACGACATCATCAAGTGGGTTGTCGGCGCCAATCTCGGGATCGCCGCCATGATCGTCGCCGCGTTCAAACTCCTCTAATTCCACTGCGCCATCAATGAATTGAACATGCTCACGGGAGCGCGACGGAAACGACTCGTGCGCGCTGGATCGATTGCCGGATCGGCCATGAAGGGGCCTCGCGCGGATTGGTATGCCTGTTCCTGAATTGCGCAGCGGAACCGGCGGAGGCGCCGGGCCGGCCTGCCGTCAAGCCGGGTATTCGCGGCACGGCCGACGGCCCCACCACGAAGGACAATTCGCCGCACTTTGCGGAACCCCCTATGGGTCTGGAAAGTGCGTTTTGGAGCGTTCCACAGCGTCACCGAAAACGTAAGCGCCGTGGAGATTGGGCGACGGAGACGCGCATGGGTGCGCTGGAGTTAGAATCAATCCGCTTGCATTTTGATTACGGAAGGCCGGCCGCAACTTGCCGGGAGGAGCGGAACGAACGGTAATACTATGTATAAAACCAGCAACTTAACTGGGCTTATAGAACTCTACCAGCGCTACCCTGTTACGCGAACTCGAGAAATGCCTGAGGCCTCGCCTGATAAAGCAACACTCCCGCAAGCGTAGTGCATGGTTCGCGCGATGTCCATATCGGCGTGCAACTTTCCAAGGCTATCGTCCCGGGAAAGCTCCGGCGCCTTTCGACCCAACTCCCGCCATCCTGCTGGTAAACCAGCAACCTGGATGCGGCATCCTGAATCAAATACTTCGGACATCATGCTCCTGCCTAGGCTGCAGACCCCCGCCAATGGCGCAAGGTGCTGCAAACGAACACTAAGTTCACGGGGATTGCAAGCGACAAATGACGCCAACTGGAGAGAAGATTCACAAGTGTGGCAGACGTGCCGATTTCCTGGCTGCGGTAGACCCGGAGCGGGAGAAGGCGTTTCGATGTACGAATCCGTGAGTCGGACCCGATTTCCTTGGACACAGAATTGGCTTAATCGAAGTGTCCAAGGAGGACCGGAACATGACCGATAATTTTGATAAGAAAGTTGCTGTTGATGGGCCTGTGGTAAATGCGGGCGAGCTTGGCTCGTCCCCGTTTTCCCCAGGCCAGGCTTTGCCGGCAGGCCCGCTGGGACTTGGCCAGCGATGGACGGTGGCGCGCAAGCGTGAGGTCGTTCTGCGGCTTTTGCGTGACGAGCCGGTGCAACTTCTGTCGCGCCAGTTGGGCGTAGAGATCTTCCGGCTCGAGCAGTGGCGTGAGAAAGCGACCGGCGGGATCGACGCCTCGCTCAAGCAACGCAAGGGCGATCCGGTGCAGGCGGAACTGGATAGCGCCATGAAGCGGATCGGAGAGTTGACCATGCAGGTGGAACTGCTGGAGGCCAAGACGGAGACCTTCGGCCCTTTGGGGCGGCGGAGGTCGCGGCGATGAGTGCCGCCACCTCGCCCGGCACGGGTCTGGCCTACGGCCTGCGGCGGGTCTGCGCCGCCTGGGGCATGGCCCGCTCCTCGTTCTACGCCATGACCTCCGGCCAGCACGCCGAGCAGCCGCCGGCAAAGCGTCGGGGACCGAAGCCCGCGATCTCGGACCAGGCGCTGCTGGTGGCGATCGAAGCCGACCTGGAGGCATCGCCCTGGGAGGGCGAGGGCTACCGCAAGGTCTGGGCTCGGCTTCGGGTCTGTCGCGACATCCGGGTTGCCCGCAAGCGGGTGCTCCGCCTGATGCGCGAGAACAATCTGCTCTCGCCCCATCGCTGCCGCCGCCGTGGCGGCAATCCCCATGACGGTGAGATCATCACTCATGCCCCGAACCTCATGTGGGGCACCGATGGCGTTCGGGTGTTCACGGTGGACGACGGCTGGGGCTGGATCTTCACCGCCGTCGAGCATTGGAACGCCGAGTGTGTCGGCTGGCATGTCTGCAAGCGCGGCGACCGCTTCGCCGCCCTGCAGCCGATCTCCATGGGGCTTGCCGGGCTGTATGGCTCGACCGCGGCCGGCGCGGCTCGGGGGCTGGCCTTGCGGATGGATCACGGCTCCCAGTATCTGTCGGACCACTTCACCAACCAGATCAAGTTCTGGGGCATCCAGCCGTCCTACGCCTTCGTCGCCGAGCCCCAGACCAACGGCGTCGCCGAGCGGTTCAATCGCACGCTGAAGGAACAGATCATCCATGGTCGCATCTACCGCAACATCGCGGAGCTGCGGGACGCCGTCCGCGACTTCGTCGAACTCTACAATGCCCAGTGGATCGTCGAAAAGAACGGCTACCTGAGCCCCGCTCAAGCTCGTCAGGCGTCGCACGCCGCGATCTCAATCAGGCCCGCCGCGTGAGACAAACTTGTGTCCAAGGAACCGGGTGCGCTACAGATGTACGAATCCGCGAGCGGGCCAACCATGGCACGGGTAGTGCTCCACCAAGCCCGAACTCACTAAAATAAGGCCGGCAACGACACACCGGCCCAGGCATCTTTAACCCCGGCACATTACATTGAGGCCTGCCGCAAACGGCAGGCGCGTCGAAAGACAGGAGCCTGGACTCAACCATGCAGCGGCATCTGCACAGTGTTGGCATATTCGTCCTTGTGTGCGTGCTTGCCGGCAGCGTCCAGGCCCAGACGTTCAATTCCCTCGCCGCGTTCGGCGGCAGCCTGGGCGGCTTCGGCAATCTGGCCCCAGTCTCAAGGACTGCTCACCGGCACCAGCTTTACCACCGATCCCGATCCGGCCAGACCCGGGATCGCTGCTCAGGCCTTCGGCGCACAGGGCACGAATTCGCGCGCCGGCGGATCGAACCACGCCTGGGGCGGCGGGGGCGACCAGGATGCCTGCCTCGCCCGCTCCACCAACCCGCCCGCAAACAGCGCCCTGTGCAATTGCGTTGCGCTGGAGATCTTCCCCGGCACGGAACTCGCAGTCCACGGACCGCTGAACTCGCCCGGGCCGACCGCTGACCGCCGGGCGCTGTCCCGTTAATTCCAAACCGGCTCAATCATCTGAAATCCCCGGCAACCAGCCTCGGACGGACCCTTCGAGTCAAAATCAACAGCTTGGGAATGTCCTGCCTCTTCGTGTCCCGCGCCCGATGGGTGCAGTGCGCCGTGCTCTCCACATCGGCATCCCCGGGCAACCCGGCAATCACCCCAGATATTGCCGGGGACGCGGGGCGGTCGATAGCGGCGAGCGCCAGGGCCGCCAGAGCAAGGTCGACATCCTTGCCGGACCGCACGCCAGCGGCGGCCGGGAGCCGTTCGGCACGGGGAAGGTCCGGCGCCACGATTTGCCGCGGCGATCGCCGCCGTTCAGCCGGACGTGGCTGATCACCTTCTGGACGCCGGCGATGTTCCGCGCGTGCGTGGTGACCTTATCCAGTTCCGGACGGCTTCTCGCTATGCCCATCAGGTACACGATTCCGTTTACTGTCTCGACCGCGTAATTGACGTCGGAGATATCGCGGTCGCGCAGCATTTGGAAACGCAGCTAGGACGTGATTTTCGCATCCCTCAGATAGTCGGCTATGCCGGCACGGTCCGACACCTGGACTTCGTTAATGACCTCCAAAACCCCTCTCGCCTGCCAAGCCTGCCGCACCGCTTCGACCCTGTCGTCCGGCGCCGGAACGGCACCGGTCAACAGCACGCGGCCCTCATGGACCTCAATGCAAACCCGGATAAAGAGGTCGTCACTCGCCTGCAGCAGGTAGTGTTGGATCTGTAGCTCTATGGCCGTGTCATCGATCACGGCTCCAATGGATCGCTCCTGCGCAACAGCGAGACCAGCCGTCGCGGCACCGGCGAGAATGCCCGGTCCCGCGACGGCCGTGAGCGCCAACAAGGACAGAAGCGTGAAGAGAGGGTGCATTTTGTGCTGAACTCAGCAGAACGTCATGTTAGTTGTGCTCCGGTTGATCGCATGCGCAAACATCCTGCCCACGGCGTCCACTCCTGTTTTGACATTATATATATGCCGGGCGTTGACGAAACGCGCGTCGAGGACGGCAAGGGACCCATTATCCCGGATCAGGGAAGGCTAGCGCTGGGCGTCGGCAAGGCCATCCCCCGGCATTGGTGGAGCGAACGAGTCCCCGGACAATATGTCATCGCCTATGCTGGCGGCGACTTTGACTGCCGATTCCCTAACAGCCCGTTGAAAAAGGCGTCATTGACCGGGTTTCACGCCACGGCGAAGCATATCGCGGCGAAGGCGGTTTCGCCATCCTCCGAGACGATGAGGACGATCTGAACGACCAGGACGGCTCCAGCGGGCGTAACAAGCACGAACAAGGCGCCAATTCCGCCCGCCACGGCCTCCTTCGGGGTGCCGGCGCCGATGAGTTGGCGCATCAGCAACGATAGGTTGTGGCCGGCGACGTGAAGCAGGTATCGCTTGTGCACGTTCTCGCGGCCCCGAAGCCAGGTCCGGCGCATACCGCCGCGATCGAGGTTGTGGGCAAAGGAGCGCTCGACGATCTCGGCGCGCAGCTTGAAGGCTTCCCTGGCCACCCCCGATAACAGCCGGGTCCGGTTGTTGGTGACCGCCCGGCGAGCCGCATCATCTCCGTGCCAGCGCGCAAAACCCTTCTGCTTGGGCTCGGAGATCCGGCTCTTCCAGGGGCCGTCGTCGAGCGCCTTCAAGACCAACCGTGAGTGGTAGCCCTTATCGGTCACACATTCGGCCGGATCTTCGGCCGTCGGCGCCACATCCACCGCCTCGAGGTTTGCCTCGGCCGCCGCCAGGGTCTTGGGAAGCGTTGTCGTATCGCCCTCGTCGGCCGGGTGCAGCTCCGCCGCCACCACCGCGCCGGTGTCCAGATCCACCGCGTGCTCGGGCTTGTAGGCCAGGTGCGTGGTGCCGTCCTTCATCTTGGCGATCTTGGCCTCGGGGTCGCTCCTGGAAACCCAGTCCTGGTTCGAGAGCTTCTTGCCCTTGCGCTTGCGGTCCAGACGCGCCAGGTCCTCAGCCGTGGGTGTCTCGATACCGCTCTCCTGGGCCAAGCGCTCCAGCATCCCCCGGTAACCCTCGCCCGTGTCCCTCCGCACGATGTTGCGCAGCGCCGCGTTGGCCTCCATGGTCGAGGCATCCACCCCGATGCGCTCGCCCTTCACCAGACCCGCCTCGGCGATCAGCGCCAGGACCCAGTCAAACACCGCCGTGTGGACTTCATGGGGCAGGCGCGCGCGGGTCCGTGACAGCCAGGAATGGTCCGGCACCCGTTCCCGCATCTCCAACAGCAGGAACTCCCGTAGCGACAGGGAATCCGAGCAGCGCCACTCCAGCCCACGCTCAGAGTCGATACCCTCGAAGTAGCCCACCAGGTGCATACGGAAGTAGCGCCCGGGTGGCGCCGAAGGCGCCCCCATCCTGGCCGCGTAATAGGGCTGGCAGACCGCCTCGGCGAAGCCGTCGAAGCCGCCCTCGATCAGTACCAACTGCAGGCGGTCGTAAAATACATGACCTGGCGAGCGCGGCATCTCCGACCAGCTCACCATCAAGTCCCCCTGACGATCCTTCTGCTGTCCCATCGCCATCAGCGAACCCCCCTTCAGGCCAGGACACCAGAGAATCAGACCATGCCGACTTCGTCCAGGGAAGACTTCGTCAACGGGCTGCTAACGGAGTCGCGCGCGAGATGCGCATACCGCGCCGTGTCTGACGTCAGCGCCTTTGGGACAAATTGAGGTAATTGCATACCGGAGGATTTCTGGCTCATCGTAGTGCCCGAAGGGAACGAAGATGAGACAGAAATCAATGAGCAAGAACGACCCGGCGGATGGAACGGTTCGGGATATTCGCCGCAAGACACGCAAGCAGTATACGGCTGAGGAGAAGATCCGGATCGTGGTGTCGGGCCTGCGCGGCGAGGAGAGCATCGCCGCCTTATGCCGCCGCGAGGGCATCGCCGAGGGTCTGTATTACAGCTGGTCGAAAGAGTTTTTGGAAGCGGGCAAGAAGCGGCTCGCCGGCGACACCGGGCGCCAAGCGACCTCGGGCGAGGTTAAAGGCCTGCGCCAGGAGATGCGCGACTTGAAGGAGTTGGTCGCCGAACTTTCGCTGGAGAACCGGCTTCTCAAAAAAAACATGATCGGGCATGGGGGAGACGAGGAATGAGGTATCCCGCATCCGAGAAGCTGGAGATCATCCGCCTGGTCGAGCAGTCCCACCTGGGCGTCGGGTCCACTTTGGACAAGCTGGGCATTCCGAAGACCACCTTTTATCGCTGGTACGATCGCTTTCTGGCCTTTGGCGACGCCGGTCTTGAGGATCGCAACAGCAGCCCAGGCCGGGTGTGGAACCGGATCCCGGATGATGTCCGGGGGCAGATCATCGATCTTGCCCTGGAGGAGACGCAACTGTCGCCCCGGGAACTGGCCGTCAGGTTTACGGACACCAGGGGCTACTTTGTCTCGGAAGCCTCGGTTTACCGGCTTCTCAAGGCCCACGACCTGATCACCAGCCCCGCTTTCGTGGTCATCAAGGCAGCCGATGAGTTCCGCGACAAGACCACGGCGCCGAACCAGCTGTGGCAGACCGACTTCACCTATCTCAAGGTCATCGGCTGGGGCTGGTTTTACCTGTCGACCATCCTGGACGACTATTCCCGCTACATCATTGCTTGGAAGCTCTGCACCAACATGACGGCGGACGATGTGACGGCAACACTGAAGTTGGCGCTAGAAGCCTCAGGCTGCAATCGCGCCAATGTCGTCCACAAGCCGAAGCTGCTCAGCGACAACGGCTCGTCCTATATCTCCGGCGATCTGGCTGAATGGCTCGAGGACCACGGTATGGATCACGTTCGGGGCGCACCGTATCACCCGCAAACCCAGGGCAAGATCGAGCGCTGGCATCAAACGCTGAAGAACCGGATCCTGCTTGAAAATTATTATCTACCCGGCGATCTCGAAAACCAGATCAGCGCCTTCGTCGATCACTACAACAACCAACGCTACCACGAGAGCATCGGCAACGTAACTCCAGCCGACGCCTACTTTGGACGCCACACCGCCATCATCGAAAAGAGAAAAAAAGATCAAAAAACTGACCCCCCAAAACCGCCGCTTGAACCATCAAAGCCAAGCGGCTTAACATCAAACAAAGATGAGCCAGATCCTCCCTATGAAACACGCTCAACAGTCCCATTTGTTTTGATGACGGACACTGTGGCCGGCGGGACATCCCCGGGGGCAGGCCGTTTAGCGCCCCTTGCGCCTGCGCTCCGCGAACAGGCCCGTCGCCGCAGATCCCATATGTTTCATGAAACATATGGGATCTTATGCTGTCTGGGGTCATATGTTGCGGCGATGACGGATCGTTCGATGAGCTACCGCCGGTTCCTTGGGTTTGCTGGAGAAGGAGTTCGGGTCGCCGCAACATAATCTGGTGTGCTCAATAGGAGTTCAGGAACGCCATCAAGTCCTTGTCCTCCTTCCAGGGGCGACCCGGGGCGGGTTCCGCGACGTCGCACAGTGCCATCGCCTCGGCCTTCATCTGGAGGTTGATTTCGGCATAGATGTTGGTGGTATCGATGGAGGAATGGCCGAGCCACGCACGCACGGTGTTGATGTCCACGCCGGCGAACACCAGGTGGCAGGCGGTCGTATGCCTCAGCACATGGGGCGTTATTTTCCTCCCGGCCAACGCCGGCACTTGGGCCGCGCAGCGCTCGACGACCCAGTAGACGCCGAACCGGGTGAACGGTTGTCGGCGCCTGTTGAGGAAAACAGCCTCATCTGCGGCACGGCCGTCGACCAACTCGGTCAAGACGCGTTCGATTTCCGGCCGCAATGGGCATTGGCGTACCTTTCCACCCTTTCCATGCAGGGTGACGAGCGCGTGGCCGCCATCGCGGCGCCCGATCTGCAGGTCGCCCACTCGCAGTTGCGTGGCTTCCGATACACGCGCTCCGGTCTTGTAGAGGAACAGCAGGATCGCGTATTCGATTCGCCCGTGTTGCGTCGTGCGGTCGGGCACCTCGAGCAGGGCCTGCATCTCGTCCACGGCCAGCCAGGGCACCGGCTTTGTCGTTGCCTTTTTCGACGCAATGGCGCTGATGTGACCGCGCCACGCGACATGGGCCGGATCGCGACTCGCGACGAAGCGTGCGAACGCCCGGATCGCCGTGAGACGCTGGTTGCGCGTATACGCGCTACAGCCCCGCTCATCCTCAAGATGATCGAGGAACCGCCGAACCAGTTCGGACGAGAGATCCGGGACGGCCAGCTGATAATCCTGTTTCCCGAGTTGGGCGCAGGCGAACGGGACCAGCAGCTTGAATGTATCGCGGTAGCTCTTGCAGGTGTTGCGCGACAGATTCCGCTCGGTCACGAGGTGCTGCACAAGAAAGCGTTGGACCCAAGGGCCCAGCAGTGCATGGGGATCATTCATCGTTGTCTCCTCCTGCATAGCGCTCGAACCGCAGCGCGGCCTGTTGCAGCAGCTCCGGCGTCATGGACAGGTACACTTGGGTGTGGCGCAGCCTGGCGTGGCCGAGATAGATCGAGAGCACCGGCAACAGACGTTGCACATCGGCGCCCTGGCGGTACCAGTCCGTCACTCGATGGACCGCAAAGGTATGCCTGAGCGAATGCAGGCACGGGGCCTGCCGCGAGTCGTCCGTCGGCTCGATCCGGGCGCAGCGCAGCAGCCTGACGAAGGCGTTGTAGGCCGTATCCTTGTGTAGCGGCGTTCCGTCCAGATTCGCCAGGAACGTGGATGCCCGACCCTGCGGAACGTGCCAGCCTGCACGGAGCGCCGCATAGCTTCTCAACTGATCGGCCAGTTGAGGGCCGATGGGAACGAAGCGGCTCTTGTAGAACTTCGCATCGCGCACGGTCAGCACCGCCGTCGACAGGTCGACATCATCGACGGAGAGGGATCTGGCCTCGCCACCTCGCAAACCGGCTCCATAAAGCAGCAGGAGCAACGCGCGGAAGGTCTGCGCATCCAACTGAACTGCGCGCGCTCGACTGGTTTCTATGCAGTCGAAGAGGCGGCGCAGTTCGTCGCGGGAGTAGATGTAGGGTGGCAGCGACTGCGGCGGCTTCGGCTCGTTGTCCGGCAGAGGCGAGGAACGTGCGTAGGCCCGGCTGATCGCATAGCGGTAGAAGCCGGCCAGCGCGCAGTACTTGTTCTCGCGGTATCGGGTCAGCGGACCGTTGCTGGCGAGGTAGGTGCAAACCTGTGAACGGGTGACGGCATCGCAGGCGATTTCCCCGTCGATCCCCTTGGCGAAGCGAAGCAACGTGTGCGCGCTGGTCTCGAACTTCGCACCGTGGGACCGTTGCCATTCTATGTATCGATCGATGGCTTCTCGCAGCGTCATGCTAGGCCCTCCATATCGAAGCTGGCGACTTCACGCAGAGCGTTCAGATCGAACCTGGCGTAAGTCTTGGTGGAGCGCGGGCTGCGGTGCCCGAGATAGTCCCCGATCACCTTCATCGACACGCCCCGGTCGAGTAGATGCTGGGCCGCGGTGTGACGCAGTGCGTGCGTTCCACGGCGTGCGGCGACAATGCCCGCATTGTCCATACGGCGTCGGACGATGATCCCTGGAGCACTTCGACCTAGCGGTCGGATCGGTGCCGCGAGGGTGAGGAACAGAGCCCGTTCAGGACGCGGGGGGCGGACCTCGAGAAGGTACCGAACGATGGCTTGTCCAACGGCTTGGGAGAGCGGATAGAGATCGGTCCGCCCGGTCTTTGGGCGGTACACGCGCAACGTTTCGTTGTCCCAGTCCAGGTCGTCGAGCTGTAAGCCACGAACCTCCCCGGCACGCAGGCCGTAGACGATCAAGAGCATCAGGATGGCGCGGTCGCGCTTGTCCGCCGGCCGGTCGCCTTCGGTGGTGGCGAGAAGGCGTCGGATGTCGACCCGGCTCAGCGTTGAGCGCACTTTCTCGCCGGGATAGAAACGTCCGGGCAGGATCCCATCGGCTATGCCCGGTGTGCACCAGCCGCGGTCTTCGGCGAAGCGGACGAACGCCCGAAGACGCTCAGCGTAGCCCCTGATCGTTACGCGGCTATAGTGTCTTCGGGCCTTCTTCGCTTCGATGGCACCGTCGATATCGGAGATCTGCACCGACGCAAACCGCTTGCCGCGCGCGGCGAGCCAGTCGAGGAACTCCTTGGCGCTGCGAAGCCTGTTGCTGATCGTTCCTTCGGCATGACCGCGCTCGGTGCACATCCATTCCTCGAAGGCGCCGAGCTCGACGCTGTAGGGGTGACGATCCTCCTCAGGCTCATCGAGCCAACCCAGATAGCGTAGCCACCGAGTGACCCTGCTCAACGCGCGCTTCTTTGATCTCTGCGTCGTCCGTGGCCTGTGACCGAGTTTGTGATGCCGCGTGCGGTCCCATTCCGGAGCTATGGCCTCGATCTGGGCAACGGTGACCTTCCCGCCCTCGCGCAGGTCCAGAACATGAAGCAGGCGAACCTGATCGAGCGCGATTTGCCGCAACGTAAGTCGTCTGGCGCCGGACTCTGCGAGGTGCCGAAGGTATCGCTCTCGGGGTTCGACGAGCGGCGCGGCCCGGTATCTCTCGATTGTGTTTGGTTTTGTGAACAGTTCTTCGAACACGATGTGTCTCCTCGTTGTTGGGAGTCACAATCGTGTCCGTCACGCGCCGCGGAGAAAATATGTTGTCTGTTGCCCGTTAAATTCCAAGAAAAACAGAGGGATAAGTCATCGCCGCAACATATGACCCCAGACAGCATAAGATCCCCAATACTGGATGCCGGAACCGGCGATCTTCACGCCGGTGCACACGATGATCTCGTCCCGCTCGGGCCGCATGCGCTGCACGGAGCCGAGCGACATGACCTGGCGCGGTTGTTTGCCAGTCTTCGACTTGCCCTTGCAGGGCCAACGGACGATCTCGCCGTCGAATGTGGATTTGTAGCGCTCGACGACGTAGCGGTTATCGTCGAGACCGCGCCTGAACATATGGATGAGAAAGGTGCGCGAGCTGGCGCCGGGTGCCGTCGCTGTCTGCATAATGCCGTCTCCCCTCGGATCGGTGGTTGCGAGCGGCGGGAACATCCTCCCGGACATCCATCCGCCGCTCTGCTCCCGGCTAGGCTCGACCTCTCGGAGGCGCAAGGCGGGCGGGAGGGTCGCGGTCGCGCGCTGCCGCGGTCCCTGTTGCGGGAGGTAACAGGTGGACCCACCCTTCACTGAAGACGCCGCTTCGGAAAGCTTGACGACATGCCGAGCAGGCGCGCGAGACGCCGGGAAAGGGCTCGGAGATATGGAATGAGGTTTGCGACGGAACGGACTGCGACTTCCGTGCCCGTGTCCGGGACGGACGCCTCGGGAAAACGCGCCATTGCCCAAGAAGCATGGCGTGGTCCGCGCGAACGGGGTAAGAAAGCCGCCGAAGAGAAAAGGGGAATCACGCAGGCAAACCCGGCCGGGTGACGCCTGCCGGGAGCAGCCATGCCGGAAAAACCACAATCGCAGAGCCTGGCGGTTCTGATCGACGCCGACAATACCAGCGTGCGCCATGCGCACGCGATCTTCGAGGAGATCGTCAAGCTGGGCGAAGCCAATGTGCGGCGCATCTACGGCGATTTCTCGGGTACACGCCTTGCCGGCTGGAACAAGGAGATACAGTCGCTCGCGATCCTGCAGCATCAGCAGCGCAGCAACACAACGGGCAAGAATGCCTCCGACATCGCGCTTGTGATCGACGCCATGGACCTGATGCACAAGGGCAAGCTCGACGGCTTCTGCCTCGTCAGTTCCGACAGCGACTTCACCCGTCTGGCGCAGCGTCTCAGGGAGGACGGGCTCATGGTCTTCGGTTTCGGCGAGCGCAAGACGCCGGAGGCGTTTCGTAGCGCCTGCAACCGGTTCATCTATGTCGACAACTTGATGGAGGCCGGAGCGGACAAGGAGAACGGCGATGCGGCGTCTCCGGCTGCGGCGAAGAAGGAGCCTCCATCAAAGGCCGTGAAGATCATCGCCAGGGCGATCGAGGATTCCGACGATGACGGTTGGGCGAATCTCGGTGGCGTCGGCAGCCGGATTGTCGGCGCGGCGCCGGACTTCGACGCGCGCACCTATGGGTGCCCGAACCTAAGCACGCTGGTCGCGAAATCCGGCGGGTTCGAGATCAGGAAGGGGCCGGGCGCGGCGATTCATATCCGCCGCAAGGCGGCGAGGAAAGCGGCGGCAGGCAGAGGCAAATGAGGGCATTGTCAAGGTAACTGATTGCAGGCTGTTTTCGGCATTTCTCCATGAGGCTAAGCCATTCAAATTGCGTAGAGCAGCGATCGACAATTTAACGAGATTTCGGGGTGAATCCGGTTAACTTGACAAAGCCCCCGTGCGGTTCGGGCCGCACGTTCCGTCCGTAGATGCTACTGCGCCCTCAAGTACTTCCTTGAGCGCCCGGCACAAACTCCCGTCCATCATCCGGGCCGGCACGGGTTTGCACAAGATTCGGAGATTCGAAGTATACTCAGGCGGCGGAGTGATCTTATATTGGGGACATGGGGGAATCGGCGCTCATATTCGACACCCACGAGGACATACAGGAACTGGTGAATTCCGGCATGCCGGAGCGCCAGGCTGAAACAGTGGTGCGTCAGCGGGTCCGGTTGCTGGAACGCAACCTCGCCACCAAGGCGGACATCGAGACGTTGCGGCAGGAGACCAAGGCCGGTATCGAGGCGTTGCGGCTGGAGACCAAGGCCAACATCGATATGCTGCGGCAGGAGACCGAGAAACTGATAGCCCTCGGCAAGAACGACATCATCAAGTGGGTTATCGGCGCCAATCTCGGGATCGCCGCCATGATCGTCGCCGCGTTCAAACTCCTCTAATTCCACTGCGCCATCAATGAATTGAACATGCTCACGGGAGCGCGCCGGAAACGACTCGTGCGCGCTGGATCGATTGCCGGATCGGCCATGAAGGGGCCTCGCGCGGATTGGTATGCCTCTGCCTGAATTGCGCCGCGGAACCGGCTGACGCGCCGGGCCGGCCTGCCGTCAAGCCGGGTATTCGCGGCGCGGCCGACGGCCCCACCACGAAGGACAATTTGCCGCACATTGCGGAACCCTCTATGGGTCCAGATAGAGCGTTTTGGAGCGTTCCACAGGGTCACCGAAAACGGTAAATGTTCCGTCAGCCCGTGATGAGCTTATCCGATCCCGCAGATTCTAGCGATTGAGGGCGCGTTTCCAGTCTTTTCGCAGGGGTCGGAGCCAGATGTCCTTGCGGGGTTTGTCGTACAACTTGTCCCGATCATAGCGCCCGCGTCCCTGGGTGGCGCCAACATGGAGCCAGCCGGAGGCCCTGTAGACGGCGCCGGTGTAGCGGGGCGTCTCGACGAAGGTCTCGATGAGCACGGGCGTTGTGTTGTAGCGCTCGGCCCAGTCCAGGGGCAGGCGCCGGCGGATGAGGGCGAGGATGTGCGAGCCCAGGTTGGGGATGGTGATCCAGGGCAGGATCAGGAACCTCGGATTGTCGACGACGAGCGGGAGGTTCTTCTCGCGCGATCGTGGCGTCCAGCCGATGAAGTTGTCGCGCGGAGCGAGCTTCCATGCGGCGGTTGAGAAGCCGAGCATGGCGATGGGCCAGCCGTTTCGGTCGTGGACGGCGTAGCGCATCTGGGCGCCGACGAGGGTCTTGTAGCCGAGATAGTGGTAACGGGCGACGAACTCGTTCCACAGCCTGCCCTCGCGGGTCTCGCGGACGACGGGGCGCAGGTCGATCGGGCGAACCTCGTCGAGGGTTGTCGGGGCCGGAAGCAGCGGCGGCTCGGTGTCCGGCCCGAAAACGACGGGCTTTGGCCGGTGCTGCCGGCCCCTGGGCGGTGGCAGGACGATGAGGCCGTCGCGGTGCATGGCCAGCATGGTGACCCTGGCCATCATGTCCTTGAGCCCGCCGTCGGGCTTGACAGCCCGTTGATTAAGTGGCTTTTTCCGGCTCTCGCTCCCAGATGAGGAATGCGGCGGCGAAAGCCGTCTGGCCGCTTTGCGAGCCCCCCCGTGCCACCAGCATGGCCCCGGTGGGCGTGAGCAGAACGAAAATACCGCCATATCCGCCCGCCACGGCCTCCCGCGGGGTGCCGGCGCCGATGAGCTGGCGCATCAGTAACGATAGATTGTGGCCGGCGACGTGGAGCAGGTATCGCTTGTGCACATTCTCTCGCCCGCGCAGCCAGGTTCGTCGCATGCCGCCACGATCGAGGTTGTGGGCAAAGCAGCGCTCGACGATCTCGGCGCGCAGCTTGAAGGCCTCGCGGGCGACCCCGGACTTGAGCCGCGCACGGTTATTGGTGACCGCGCGCCGCGCCGCCTCATCACCGTGCCAGCGCGAAAAGCCGGTCTGCTTGGGCGCCGCGATCCGGGTCTTCCAGGGACTGTCGTTCAGAGCCCTCAAGACCGCCCGTGAGTGATAACCTTTGTCGGCGACGCATTCGGCCGGGTCCTCCGATGTCGGTGCCGCATCCACCGCCTCGAGGTTTGCCTCGGCCTTCGCCAGGGTCTTGGAAAGCGTCGTGGTGTCGCCCTCATCGGCCGGGTGCAGCTCGGCCGCCACCACCGCGCCGGTGTCCAGATCCACCGCGTGCTCGGGCTTGTAGGCCAGATGCGTCGTGCCGTCCTTCATCTTGGTGATCTTGGCCTCGGGGTCGCTCTTCGAAACCCAATCCGTGTTGGAAAGCTTCTTGCCCTTGCGCTTCCGGTCCAGACGCGCCAGGTCCTCGGCCGTGGGTGTCTCGACGCCGCTTTCCCGGGCCAGGCGCTCCAGCATCTCCCGGTAGCCTTCGCCGTTGTCGCGCCGCACGATGTTCCGCAGCGCCGCGTTGGCCTCCATGGTCGAGGCATCGACGCCGATGCGCTCGCCCTTGATCAGCCCCGCCTCGGCGATCAGCACCAGAACCCAGTCGAAGACCGCCGCGTGGACTTCATGGGGCAGGCGCGTGCGGCTCCGTGACAGCCAGGAATGGTCCGGTACCCGATCACGGCTCCCCAGTCGCAGGAACGCCCGCAGCGAAAGCGAGTCCGAGCAGCGCCACTCCAGACCGCGCTCGCTGTCGATGCCCTCAAAGTAGCCCACCAGGTGCATCCGGAAATAGCGCCCGGGCGGCACCGAGGGCGCGCCCATCCGGACCGCGTAATAAGGCCGGCAGCTCGCCTCGGCAAAGGCGTCGAAGCCGCCCGCGATCAGCACCGACTGCAAGCGGTCATAAAACACATGACCCGGAGAGCGCGGCATCTCCGACCAGCTCACCATCAGGTCCCCCTGACCATCCTTCTGCCGTCCCATCGCCATCGGCAAATCCCCCTGCAAATCAGGGAACCAGAGAATCAGACGGCGCCGACTTAATCAACGGGCTGTTGAACCAGCCGATGCGCCGGCAGAACTCTCGCGACAGTCCGGCGCGGGTCGGCTGCGGATCGACAGCGATCAGCGCGCGCAGCAGCGCTATTTCCCCGGCGGTGAAGTCGCGGCCGTAATAGCGGCACTCGACCCGGCCGGTCATGCTGCCGCCATGAAGGCGCGCCTGCGCTCCTCGCTCATCGACCATGGCAGCCACGGCGACAGGTCGTCCGGCGCACGCCCGGCGTTCTTCGCGCATGCTTCCAGCCACGCTTCCAGCCAGCGCAGGACGTCTATGCCGTTCAAGGCGAGCGTGCCGACGACCGAGTACATCACGGCCGTGAACCGGGCGCCGATCTCGCTGTCGTAGCCGAATGACAGCCGTCTTCCGATCACCGGCCCTCTGAGCACCCTTTCTGCGAGATTGTTATCCAGCGGCACCTGGGGCCGGTCGACGAAGACGCACAGCCCCTCGCGATGATTCACCAGCGAGCGCAGCGCCTTGCCCTCGCGCGCTTGGTCGGGCAGGCCGGCGGGCTCCTGTTCGGCCTCCGCGAACAGGCCGTCGAGCGCCTCCTTCAGCCTGCCCTGCGCCGCATCGAACGCTGGCGTCTGGCGCTCAAGGCCGGGGTCGTAATGCTCCAGACGCGCCTCGTTCAGGCGGTAGAGCACCGCGATCTGCTCGACCCATCCCTGGCACCATTGCGTCAGGCTCACCTGGCCGGCCGCGCACTCGATAAAGTCGCGCCGTTGATGGCTCCAGCAGAACGCAAGGGTCACCAGCCCCTCGCGAAGGCGAGCGAGCCGCTTGTAAGCACTGTAGCGGTCGCAGACGATAACCGTGTCGAGGAGGGCTTCGCCGAACAGCTCGAGCGCCGCCTCGGCGCTGCGCGAAGGGTCGATATGGAGAGCGCCAGGCTAACTGGTGCCAGTGCAGCCGGTGAAAGTCCGGTGGGAAGGAGAAGACAAGCCATCACTTCCACCCCGAGTCATGGGCCGCCATCCGCGAGGTTGGGGGTTAAGCGTTGACAGGGGCGCGTGCGGGCAGGGCTATTGAGCACCGAAAGAGACTCATCCGGGATGCCGAGGCTTTTTCATAGGCCGAAGGCAGCATCTGGCCCACCGATATGGCGAGGGGGGACAGAATCCCGCGGTGTCTAAGAACCCATGCACGTACGAACCCATGCACGTACGTACGCACTGCACCGGGACCTGGGAGGTCTCCATGCCATCCCGCTGTCGTGGCGGGATCGCTAAGGAAAGGAGGAATCCGTAACCGAAGATGAACGGCATGGAGAAGTCAGACTCGGTCATAGTAGCCGTGAAGTCGGCGAACAAAGGGACGGCAGTTCCGGCGGAGCCGATGGAGCCAAGGACCGAGCCCAAGGGGAATCTGGAAGGCCAAAGCACGCGCCGGACACAGAGTCGGGAAAGCGTGACACAGGCGGCCGACCGGATACGGCAATTTGTACAACGGGAGCCACGGGAGCGTCTGACGGCGCTCCTCCACCATGTCACGGTCGCTGCGCTGGGCTGGGCGTTCTTCGCGTTGAAGAAGGACGTTGCGGCAGGCGCGGACGGCATGACGTGGCGGATGTACGAGGAAGGGTTGGAAGGCCGTCTGGCCGACCTGCACGACCGCGTGCACTCGGGAGCGTACCGGGCGACGCCATCACGGCGGGTGAACATTCCGAAGCCGGATGGCGGCACACGACCGCTCGGCGTCACGGCCATAGAGGACAAGATCGTCCAGAAGGCAGTGGCGGAGATCATCCTGACGCCGATTTACGAGGCGGAGTTCCTGGGGTTCAGCTACGGGTTCCGGCCCGGGCGGGGAGCGCATGATGCGCTCGATGCCCTCGCGGTCGGCATCAAGCGGCGCAAGATCAATTGGGTGGTGGACTGTGACATCCGCGCGTTCTTCGACAACGTGTCGAGAAGCTGGCTGGTCCGGTTTCTTGAGCATCGCATCGGGGACAAGCGGGTTATCAGGCTCATCATCAAGTGGTTGAACGCCGGCGTCATGGAGGCTGGAGAGTGGCGGGACAACCTGCGGGGGACGCCGCAAGGATCGGTGGCTTCACCGATTCTGGCGAACATCTACCTGCACCATGTCCTCGACTTGTGGTTCCAGAAGAAGTGGCGCAGCCACGAAGTCGAAGGCAACGCAATCATCGTGCGGTACGCCGATGATTTCGTGGTGGGTTTTCAGCACAAGCGGGACGCGGAGCGCTTCCTGAAGGCCGTAAAGGAGCGGTTCGGAAGGTTCGGACTGGACATACACCCCGACAAGACCCGGCTCATTGAGTTCGGGCGGTTTGCCGTGAAAGACCGTCGGCAACGAGGGCAGGGAAGACCGGAGACCTTCGATTTTCTGGGCTTCACGCACTACTGCGCGAAGGACAGACGAGGGAGATTCCAGTTGGGGCGTAAACCGGTCGCGAGGCGGATGAGCCGGACACTGAAGCGGATTAAGGAGGCGCTACGCAGGCGGATGCATTGCAAGTCCAAGACGACGGCAAGATGGCTGGGGAAGGTGCTCTACGGATGGCTCAACTACTACGCAGTCCCGAACAGCTACCGATACCTCGACCGTTTTGCTACACGCCTGAAGCGTCTGTGGCTGCGCACGCTACGCCTACGGTCGCAGAAGGACCGCACGACATGGGCCGATATTGCGGCACTGACTAAGACCCATTGGCCCAGGCTGGAAATCCGACACCCGTGGCCAGACCAACGATTTGCCGTCAGCGCTATGCGGGGCGGAACCCAAGGGAGGAGCCGGATGCCCTAGCGGGCCTGTCCGGATCTGTGCGGGGGGCGCTGGGCAACCAGCGTCCCTACCGCGATAAGAGACCGCGTCGCTGCTGACCGAGGTCCACAGCCACGCGCGGCTCGACCGGTCTTCCCCGCGAAGCGCCTGGACGCGCCAACCGGTCTCGTCGGCATGGCGCAGCGCCGCCTCGTTCTGGTGCGCGAGGATCGCCTCGGCCACCGGCTCGAACAGCGGCACGAAGCGCTTCAGGCTGTTGGCCAGCGTCCCCGGTGAGATCGGCAGCCCCTGGCCGGACATCCACGCGGCAACCCGGTGCAGGGGGCGGAAGCAGGCGCAGTGTTCGAACAGGAAGCGCGCCCAGAAGCTGGTCCCGTAGAGCGTTCTGGGGAACAGCCGCGGCGCCGGGGGCGCCGACACTTCGATCGGCGACGACGCGCAGCCGCAGGCCCGGCGCCACCGGGGGCGCCGGATGACGCGTTTGTAGGCCTTGACCTCGATCTCGACGAGGGTGGATTCGTCGACACCGTTGGCGACATAAGCCTTCCCGCAACAGGAGCACACACGCGCCTCCTCCGGCGGTTTGATCTCTTCGGTGCGCTCCTCGAGCCCGGGCCGTTGGGTACGGCCATGGCCGGGGGCGCCGCGCTGCTGGCCGCGCGGAGCGCGGCGGCTCCTGCTTCTCGCTCTTGCGGCCGAACAGCGCCCTCGACAGCACTGCCCCGGTCGCGCGAAGCCTCGCAAGCTGCACTTCCAGCGTCTCGATCCGGTTCCGGGATGCCTTCGCACGCTTGCGCAGCCGGGCGTTCTCCCTGGACAACGATCTGATCGTGGCCTTCTGGCGCCGCGATCTCCGCAACGCCCTGCGCAACTCGGCGTCGGCGCCGCGTAAAGACTTCGACAAGGACTTCCCGGTCGCGCGAAGCTTGGCGAGCAGGGCGTCCGACGCTTCGCGGCGGGTCCTGGATCCCTTCACCGCCCTGCGCAGCCGGGCATTCTCCTTGCTCAGCACGTTGATCGTCGTCTTCTGGCGCCGCGATTTCCTGAGAGCCACACGCAGGTGAGCGGCCTCGTCGGACGGCAGCTTCGACAGCGTCGCCCCGACCGCCCGGAGCTTGACCAGTTGAGCCTTCAAGGCCTCCCTCCCGGCCTTGGCTCCGTCCAGAGCAATGCGCAGCCAGAAGACCTCCTCCGTCAGCGACCGAACCCTGTCCGACTGATCGCGCAACCGTCTCAGCGCCGCGCGGTGTTGAATGTCCTCGTCGTACTGCCGGCGTATGGTCTCCTTGTGCCTCTCCGACGCCTGCTCCTCACGAGCCAGCCGCTTCCCCAGACGGGCGAGCTCCCTGTTCAGCCGGGTTACCTCCTTACGCAGCTCACCTCGTTCCGCGCGTAGCGACTCGATCGTGGCCTTCTGGTTCTCCGCTTGCTCCAGGGTCGCGCGCAGCCGGCGCCTCGCCTTGTCTGCCGGTGAGGTCGGCCTGTGCTTGGCCGGCTCGATGCTGGCTTCGGAAAGGAGCTTCTCCAGGCGCGTCACTTCCGCCTGCAAGGAAAGCGCGTCCTTCGCCGTGCGGCGGACTTCCTGCGTCTCCTCGACCGCCGCCTTCAGCTTACTCCGGCTCCTGTCGAGCTGCCACTTCAGGGAACCCGCCCGGGCACGGGACTCCACCTCTGCCCAGCGCAGCTCTTCACAGCGTGCTTCGGCCGCCTCCGCACGCGCCCGTTCCCGCTCCGCGCGGGCATGCTCCCGCTCGCATTCCGAACGCCAGTCTCGCAGCGCGCACGCCGGTGCTGCCTCGGGAGACGACCAAATCCCGTCGTCGCCCTCAACCAGCGTCAGGCCTGATCCAAAATCCTCGTCGCGAACCGCCATGCGCTCGACGATAGCGCGTGGCGTTCCGTGTTACCAGCCCCCTTGTCGGCATTCATCACGACGTGAATCATGATGCCCGTGACGCCCCCGTCACGGGCTGACGGAACATTTACCTATCAAGAGTGCAATTTTGCGCGCAAAGGCTTATCCCTGAGCGTCCGGGACCACGAAATGTGGTGACGTGGGGCGAGGGTCGTGGTGGAACATAATGTGAACATCATGACCCTCGGGATGCCCAGAAATGACCGACTTCCCCCGTTCCCTGTTGGAGTTTCAACAGCGTTTTCCAGACGAAGAAGCCTGCGCCGCCTACCTGGCCATCTTGCGCTGGCCGGCAGGCTTCGTCTGTCCGGCCTGCGGCAGCAGCCGGGGGTGGGCGCTCGCGACCAAGGCATACACCCATGAATGCGCCGACTGTCGCAAGCAGACCTCGGTGACGGCCGGTACGGTGATGCACGGCTCCAAGCTGGCGCTGATCGCGTGGTTCTGGGCCGCCTATCTGATGGCCACGCACTCCAACGGGATCTCGGCGCTGCAACTCCAGAAGCAGCTCGGCCTGGGTTCCTACAAGACCGCATGGTTGCTCGCCACCAAGCTGCGCCGGGCCATGGTCGCACCAGAGCGCATGCCGCTGGCGGGCCTGGTCGAAGTGGACGAAAGCCTGATCGCCTGCCGCTCCAAGGATGAACCGCCGAGCGGCGGCGGTCGGCGCAGCCACCAAGGCAAGTTGTTGGTCGCCGGCGCTGTCGAGGTCGGCGAGGGTGGGCCCGGCCGGATCCGCCTGGCGCGGATCGAGGACTTCTCCGCCGACAGCCTGCACGCCTTCCTGGGCGCCAACCTCGCCCCCGGCGCCACGGCCAGGACCGACGGCTGGGCCGGCTACCCCGGCGCGTCCGGCATCACACACGACCCGCACGTCGTCGGAAACATGGCCGCCCATATGGTCCTGCCCTGGGTTCATCGCGTCTTCGCCAACCTCAAGACCTGGGCGCTGGGCGTCTACCACGGCCTCCGACGCCAACACCTGCAATCCTACCTCGACGAGTTCGTCTTCCGCTTCAACCGGCGCCGAACCCGCCACGCAGCCTTCCGCTCCATCCTCGGCATCGGCGTCGCAATCAAGCCGCCTACCTACAAGATGTTGATCGCACCGGAGCTACCGGGATAAGCCTTTGCGCGCAAATGTCTTTTCGCTCATAAGCCGAGGCGAGATACGCAAGTTCTAGTTGCCCTACCATACCCCTTAATCGCGGACATAACAAGAACACGTTTAGTTTCTCCCTATAAATCAATATGTTGAAAATACCTTGCCATTGGGAACACACCATGTACATTGGGCTGCGTTGCATCGCGCAAGCGCCTATGAAATAACAGGGGGTTCCCATGGCGGAGACGGCACTCAGACTCGTTGACATGGACAATCCGGATAGACAAAAGGCGCTCGATTCCGCCTTGGGCCAGATCGAACGCGCCTACGGCAAGGGCTCGGTCATGCGCCTCGGCCAGCAGGGCGCGGTAGCCGATATCGAGGCCATCTCGACGGCCTCGCTCGGCCTCGATATCGCGCTCGGCATCGGCGGCCTGCCGCGCGGCCGGGTGGTCGAGATCTACGGCCCCGAGGCCTCGGGCAAGACGACGCTCGCGCTCCATGTCGTCGCCGAGGCCCAGAAGACCGGCGGCACATCGGCCTTCATCGACGCCGAGCACGCGCTCGATGCGGTTTACGCGGCCAAGCTCAACGTTAACATCGACGATCTCTTGATCTCACAGCCCGATACCGGCGAGCAGGCGCTCGAGATCGCCGATACGCTGGTGCGCTCGGGCGCCGTCGATGTGCTGGTGATCGACAGCGTGGCCGCGCTCGTGCCGCGCGCCGAGCTCGAAGGCGAGATGGGCGACACCCACGTCGGCCTGCAGGCCCGGCTGATGAGCCAGGCGCTCAGGAAGCTCACCGCCTCGATCGCCAAATCGCGCTGCATGGTGATCTTCATCAACCAGATCCGCATGAAGATCGGCGTCATGTTCGGCAACCCGGAGACCACCACCGGCGGCAACGCGCTCAAGTTCTACTCCTCGGTCCGCCTCGAGATCCGCCGCATCGGCGCCATCAAAGACCGCGACGAGGTGGTCGGCAACCAGACCCGCGTCAAAGTGGTCAAGAACAAGCTCGCGCCGCCCTTCAAGGTGGTCGAGTTCGACATCATGTACGGCCAGGGCATCTCCAAGACCGGCGAGCTCATTGACCTCGGCGTCAAGGCCGGCGTGGTGGAGAAATCGGGCTCGTGGTTCTCCTACGGCAGCCAGCGCATCGGCCAGGGGCGCGAGAACGCCAAGCTGTTCCTCGTCGAGCACGCGGACATCGCCCACGCCATCGAGCAGGCGGTCCGGGCCAATGCCGGCCTGGTCGATCAGGGGCTCAGCCTCGCTACCGTCACGCCGGGCGGGGATGATGGGGATGGGCCCGCGGACGCGGCGGGGCCGGCCGATAGCGAAGCTGCCTCCGATGCCTCCGATGCGCCGAATACCCCGGAGGCCACCGAAGCTTGAGCGTCGCGTAATCCTCCCTCGTTGTTCCCCGGCACGCGGCGGTGATCCCGCCGCGTATTCGGTTTTGGGCGCCGTGCTCTCCGCATCTGGACAGGGAATCCGGCAGGCGGTAAAAGCTGACGCAGTGTGACGCCGGTCCGTTGCCGCAGTGCTTGCGGCGGGAGCCGGCATCACCCGGTCATCGCCATGCAAAGCGCCCACGATATCCGCCGCGCGTTTCTCGAGTTTTTCGCGGCCCACGGTCACGCGATCGTGGCTTCGGGCCCGCTCGTGCCCCACAACGACCCGACGCTTCTGTTCACCAGCGCCGGCATGGTGCAGTTCAAGAACGTCTTCACCGGGATCGAGACGCGCGATTACGCCCGCGCGGTGACGAGCCAGAAGTGCGTGCGCGCCGGCGGCAAGCACAACGATCTCGACAATGTGGGCTACACCCCGCGCCATCACACTTTCTTCGAGATGCTCGGCAACTTCTCGTTTGGCGATTATTTCAAAGACCTCGCCATCGAACTCGCGTGGACTCTGATCACCAAGGAGTTCGGCCTCAACCCGGAGCGGCTGTGGGTAACGGTCTATCACGAGGACGACGAGGCCTTCGCGCTGTGGCGGAAGATCGCCGGGCTGCCCGATTCGCGCATCGTGCGCATCGCTACGGCGGACAATTACTGGTCCATGGGCGATACCGGCCCGTGCGGCCCGTGCTCGGAGATCTTCTTCGATCACGGCGATCACCTCGCCGGCGCTCCGCCCGGCACGCCCGGGGAGGACGGCGACCGCTATGTCGAGATCTGGAACCTCGTCTTCATGCAGTTCGAGCAGATCGCGCCGGACGAGCGTGTGGAGCTCCCCAAGCCCTCGATCGACACGGGCATGGGGCTCGAGCGCATCGCCGCGGTGTTGCAGGGCACGCACGACAACTACGACACCGATCTCTTGCGCGATCTCATCGTGGCGTCGGCCGAGGCGACGAATAGCCCGCCGGATGGCGCGCACGCGGTCTCCCACCGCGTCATCGCAGATCATCTGCGGGCGATCAGCTTTCTCATGGCGGATGGCGTCATGCCGTCGAACGAAGGCCGCGGTTACGTGCTCCGCCGCATCATGCGCCGCGCCATGCGCCATGCTCACCTGATCGGCACCGACGAGCCTGTGTTGTGGCGCCTGGTCGGCGCGGTGGTCCAGAAGATGGGTGCGGTCTTTGACGAGCTCGCCCGCGCCGAGGCGCTGGTGACCGAGACCCTCAAGCTCGAGGAGACTCGTTTCAAGCAGACCCTTGCCCGCGGCCTCAAGCTGCTCGATGACGAGGTCGCAAACCTCGCCGCGGGGGCGCCGCTGGCCGGCGAAGTGGCGTTCCGGCTCTATGACACCTACGGCTTTCCCCTCGATCTCACCGAGGACGCCTTGCGCGCCCAGGGCCTGAGCGTCGATGTGGCGGGCTTTGATAACGCGATGGAGCGCCAGCGCGCCGCGGCCCGTGCCGCCTGGGTGGGCTCGGGCGAGGCGGCGACCGAGACGTTGTGGTACGAGGTCCGCGAGCGCATCGGCGCGAGCGAATTTCTCGGCTACGAGACCGAGGTCGCGGAGGGCCGCATCGAAGCCATCGTGCACGAAGGGGCGGAGGTCGACAGGATCGCAGAAGGGGCGGAAGCGATCTTCATCGTCAACCAGACTCCGTTCTACGGCGAGGCGGGGGGCCAGATCGGCGATGCCGGGGTCTTTTTTTCCACCGCGGGCATGGAGATCGCGGTGCACGACACGACCAAGCGGCTCGACGATCTCTATCTCCACCACGGCACCGTGACGCAGGGCACGGCGCGAACGGGCGATGTGGTCGAGCTGCGTATCGATGGCGAGCGCCGGGCCGGCGTGCGCCTGCATCATTCGGCGACACACCTATTACACGCCGCGCTGAGAAGCCACCTCGGCCCGCACGTCACCCAGAAGGGCTCGCTCGTGGCGCCCGACCGGCTGCGCTTCGATTTCAGCCACCCCAAAGCGGTGAGTCCCGAGGAGACCGCGGCCATCGAGGCCGAGGTGAATGCGCAGATCCGCCGCAACGCGCCGGTCTCGACCCAACTGATGGATCCCGAAGCTGCCATCGCCGCCGGAGCGGTCGCGCTGTTCGGCGAGAAATACGGCGAGGAGGTCCGCGCACTCTCGATGGGCGCCGAGGGCGGCGGGCCCTATTCGGTCGAACTCTGCGGCGGCACCCATGTGGACCGCACGGGCGATATCGGGTTGTTGAAGATCGTCGACGAGAGCGCCATCGCCGCCGGTGTGCGGCGCATCGAGGCCCGCGCCGGCGCGGCGGCGCTTGCCTACCTCTCGGCACGGGAAACGACGCTGCGCGAGGCGGCGGAGATGCTCAAGGCCGCGCCGGCCGAGCTCACGGGGCGCGTGGCCGCCCTGATCGAAGAGCGCAAGCGGCTCGGCCGCGCGCTCAGCGAGGCCCGCCAGGCCCTCGCGGTCGGCGATGCGGCCGGCCCCGCAGTCCGTCACATCGGTGATGTTCCCTTTGCCGCCCAACACCTCGCCGATGTGCCCGCCAAGGAGCTCAAGGCCATGGTCGACCGCCTCAAGCAGAAGACACCCGGCGTGCACGCGCTGATCAGCGTGGCCGATGGCAAGGCCTCGCTCGTGATCGGAATTACGCCGGATTTCGCGGCGCGGCTCTCCGCGGTCGATCTGGTGCGCGCCGGCGTGGCGGTCTTGGGCGGCAAGGGTGGCGGCGGGCGAGCCGACATGGCGCAGGGCGGGGGGCCCGATGGCGCCAAGGCGGGCGCGGCGATCGAGGCCATCGAGGCGGCCATCGCCGATGCCGCCGGAGTCCCCGTTTCGGCCAGCTGACCGCGTGGGCGCTGTCGAGCGCCTCCGGCGGACGCTAAGGTACCTCGACCCCCAGATTTGCGATGGCCCGGCGGAGCAGGGCATTCAGAACGAGCCGCTCGGCCGCGGTGAACCCGTGCAGCGCCTGGGCGCCGACCGCAAGCCCTGCGATCATGGCGGGCTCGGCGACGCTACGGCCGTCGGTGGTGAGCAAGACGCGCACTTGACGGCGGTCGGTTTGGCTGCGGACCCGGCGGACCAGGCCATCGCGTTCCATCCGGTCGAGGGTGCGGATTACCGTGGGCTCGCTGAGGTGCGCCCGCTTTGCGAGCTCGCCGGGTGAGCGACCATCGGTTTCCGCCAAGAGCAGGATAAGGGGGAACTGGCCGGGGCTGACCCCTAGGGGCGCGAGCTCGCGGTCGAGCGTGCCGGCAAACGCGCGGGCGGCCAGCGCGGTGAGATAGCCGGTCGCGTTTTCGAGATTGAAGCGGATCGGGCCGAAGCGTGCCGGAGCGCCGCGTGCGGGGGTGGCAGACATGGGGAATCGATTCACCTATAGTCTGCTAATCATTAGGTGAATAATTATAGCGCCTACCAGGAAATAGCAAGCTAATAATAGCTTCGCGATCACCCCCGGGCGGTGGCGCGGCGGGGCTAGTGGGCAACGCGGGACGTACGGCCGCCCTGAGCCCGATCAGCCCGTCGCGGTCTGCAACCCTTGGTCGAGCTTGTCGAGGAACTGATTGGTGGTGAGCCAGGCCTGGTCGGGCCCGATGAGGATGGCGAGGTCCTTGGTCATGAAGCCTTGCTCGACGGTGCTGACGCAGACCTCCTCAAGGGTTTCGGAGAAGCGCGCAAGCGCATCGTTGGCATCGAGCTTGGCGCGATGCGTAAGCCCGCCGGTCCAGGCGAAGATCGAGGCGATCGGGTTGGTTGAAGTCTCGTTGCCCTTTTGGTATTCGCGGTAGTGCCGCGTAACCGTGCCGTGGGCTGCCTCGGCCTCCACGGTCCGGCCGTCGGGCGTCATCAACGCCGAGGTCATCAGGCCGAGGGAGCCAAAGCCCTGGGCGACGATATCCGACTGCACGTCGCCGTCGTAGTTCTTGCACGCCCAAACGAAGCCGCCGCTCCATTTGAGCGCAGCAGCCACCATGTCGTCGATCAGGCGGTGCTCATAGATGATTGATTTCTTTTTGAACGCATCGGCGAACTCGGCATCGAACACCTCCTGGAAGAGGTCCTTGAAGCGCCCGTCATAGGCCTTGAGGATGGTGTTCTTGGTGGAGAGATAGACCGGCCAGCCACGGTTCAACCCGTAGTTGAGAGAGGCGTGCGCGAAGCCCCGGATCGACTCATCGAGATTGTACATGCCGAGCGCAACGCCGCTGCCCGGGAAGTCGAAGATCTCGTGGTGAATAGGCGTACTGCCGTCGGCCGGTGTGAACGTGATCGACAGGTGGCCCGCCGAGGGCACCACGAAATCCGTCGCCCGGTACTGGTCGCCGAAGGCGTGGCGGCCGATGACGATGGGCTGTGTCCAGCCCGGCACGAGGCGGGGTACGTTCTTGCAGATGATGGGCTCGCGGAACACCGTACCGCCCAGGATGTTGCGAATCGTGCCGTTCGGCGAGCGCCACATCTTCTTGAGGCCGAACTCCTCGACGCGCGCTTCGTCGGGCGTGATGGTCGCGCATTTGACGCCGGCGCCGTGGCGCTTGATCGCCGCGGCGGCATCGACCGTGATCTGGTCCTCCGTCGCATCCCGCTCGGCAATGCCGAGGTCGTAGTATTCGAGGTCGATGTCGAGATAAGGGAGGACAAGTTTCTCCTTGATGAATGCCCACATGATCCGCGCCATCTCGTCGCCGTCGATCTCGACCATGGGATTGTCGACCTTGATCTTGGCCATCAAATGTTCCTCTGCCTGCACGCGCGCCGGTGGCGGGCTCGAGCCGCTCTCACTCTTCGTGAGGGGCGGCAAAGACGGTGGCGCGCCCCTCGAAGCGGCGCACCTTAGCATCGCTCCCGCAGGCTGCAAGCCTTTCCTGAAGGGCGATGCGCGCGGCGTCCGCGCGGCGCCAAGCCGCGAGGCCGGGCCCCGGTCACAGCTTCGATCGTGGAATTTCAAGCCGCGGTTCAGGGGCCGCATCGATCGCCGGGAAGATGGTCGCCACGTCGGGGACCACGGTGAAAAGCTCGGCCGTCTCGGGCGCGGCGAACCCCATTTCGATGACGTGGCGGATCAACTCCCGAAGCGGCGCCCAATAGCCTTCGTGATCGACCAGAACGATCGGCTTGTCGTGCAGCCGAAGCTGCTTCCACGTGACCATCTCGATGGCCTCGTCCAACGTGCCGAGCCCGCCCGGCAGGATGGCGAACGCATCGGCGAGCTCGAACATCTTCTGCTTGCGCTCGTGCATGCTGTCGACGACGTGGAGCTGGTTGAGCCCGGGATGGCTGAGTTCCACATGGCGCAGGTGCGCGGGCACGACGCCGATCACCTCGCCGCCCCTGTCGAGGACCGCATCGGCGATGACACGCATGAGGCCGATGCCGCCGCCGAAGACCAGGCGCACGCCGCGCTTGGCCAGAAGAGCGCCGAGTTCGGTGGCCGCCTCGCGGAACGCGCCGTCGAGGCCCTCGTGAGAGCCGCAATAAACACAGAGCGAGGTGAGTTTCGCCATCTGGGATACCGGGTGCGCGCTCGCTTGCTCCGGTCACAACCGATCTAGCATGTCTGGCGGCCCAGACCAACGGGGCTGCCCGAGGAGGTCGGGCTTGACGCAAATGTGAACAAAGGCTTATCCCTCTGGCTCCGGTAGGATCAACGGGTGGTGGCCTCGATGCTACGCGCGCAGCGCCGCGACCCGGCTAAGGCCCAGGCAAAGTGCGCTTTCGCGACCAACTACCCGCTCGCCAACCGACAACTGCGTAGCCCCCTCATATTGCGTTACCGGATGCAGAGGGATAAGCCTTTGTGAACAAACCGGCCCGCGGCGTCCATGATTTTGATGTTAGGGTCCGATCGCGGCAGCGGCTTGGCGCCCCGAGCCCATCAGCCCGTTGATTAAGTCGGCGCCGTCTGATTCTCTGGTTCCCTGATTTGCAGGGGGATTTGCCGATGGCGATGGGACGGCAGAAGGATGGTCAGGGGGACCTGATGGTGAGCTGGTCGGAGATGCCGCGCTCTCCGGGTCATGTGTTTTATGACCGCTTGCAGTCGGTGCTGATCGAGGGCGGCTTCGACGCCTTTGCCGAGGCGAGCTGCCGGCCTTATTACGCGGTCCGGATGGGCGCGCCCTCGGTGCCGCCCGGGCGCTATTTCCGGATGCACCTGGTGGGCTACTTTGAGGGCATCGACAGCGAGCGCGGTCTGGAGTGGCGCTGCTCGGGCTCGCTTTCGCTGCGGGCGTTCCTGCGACTGGGGAGCCGTGATCGGGTACCGGACCATTCCTGGCTGTCACGGAGCCGCACGCGCCTGCCCCATGAAGTCCACGCGGCGGTCTTCGACTGGGTTCTGGTGCTGATCGCCGAGGCGGGGCTGATCAAGGGCGAGCGCATCGGCGTCGATGCCTCGACCATGGAGGCCAACGCGGCGCTGCGGAACATCGTGCGGCGCGACAACGGCGAAGGCTACCGGGAGATGCTGGAGCGCCTGGCCCGGGAAAGCGGGGTCGAGACACCCACGGCCGAGGACCTGGCGCGTCTGGACCGGAAGCGCAAGGGCAAGAAGCTTTCCAACACGGATTGGGTTTCGAAGAGCGACCCCGAGGCCAAGATCGCCAAGATGAAGGACGGCACGACGCATCTGGCCTACAAGCCCGAGCACGCGGTGGATCTGGACACCGGCGCGGTGGTGGCGGCCGAGCTGCACCCGGCCGATGAGGGCGACACCACGACGCTTTCCAAGACCCTGGCGAAGGCCGAGGCAAACCTCGAGGCGGTGGATGCGGCACCGACATCGGAGGACCCGGCCGAATGCGTCGCCGACAAAGGTTATCACTCACGGGCGGTCTTGAGGGCTCTGAACGACAGTCCCTGGAAGACCCGGATCGCGGCGCCCAAGCAGACCGGCTTTTCGCGCTGGCACGGTGATGAGGCGGCGCGGCGCGCGGTCACCAATAACCGTGTGCGGCTCAAGTCCGGGGTCGCCCGCGAGGCCTTCAAGCTGCGCGCCGAGATCGTCGAGCGCTGCTTTGCCCACAACCTCGATCGTGGCGGCATGCGACGAACCTGGCTGCGCGGGCGAGAGAATGTGCACAAGCGATACCTGCTCCACGTCGCCGGCCACAATCTATCGTTACTGATGCGCCAGCTCATCGGCGCCGGCACCCCGCGGGAGGCCGTGGCGGGCGGATATGGCGGTATTTTCGTTCTGCTCACGCCCACCGGGGCCATGCTGGTGGCACGGGGGGGCTCGCAAAGCGGCCAGACGGCTTTCGCCGCCGCATTCCTCATCTGGGAGTGAGAGCCGGAAAAAGCCACTTAATCAACGGGCTGCCATGGGTGGTAGCGTTCCGCGCGATCGCCGGGGCTTCGGAATAAGTCTGCGTGATTCCACGTTTATATGTTCAAGTGCCTACGCGCTCTGGGAGAACGTTTTTGGGGGATAACATGAAAAAGTCGATACGTACCATGGCCGCCTCGGCCGTCGTTGCCGGCGGCCTCGCCTTAGCGATGGTTGGTGCGACGTTGGCCGCCGATGAGCCGGCCAACGTCATCAAGTATCGCCAAGCCGTCATGGACTCGAACGGGACCCACATCACGGCGATCTTCGCCGTGCTCAAGGGAGAGGTGTCCTATAGCGATCATATCGGTGCCCACGCCGCCGCCATGCACGGCATGAGCAAGCTCATTCCGGACATGTTCCCGCCCGGCTCGGGTGAAGGCGAAACCCGCGCCAAGCCCGAGATCTGGCAGGACTGGGCCAAGTTCGAGGCGGCCTCCAAGGCCCTGGAGACCACCACGGCCAAGCTGGTCGAGGCCGCCGAAAGCGGTGATATGGCCGCGATCGGCGCCGCGGCCGGTGCCGTTGGCGATGCCTGCGGCGGTTGTCACAAGCCGTTCCGCAAGCCCAAGTAGTTTCCGCATCTCGCAAGACGTGCGGCGACCATTCGCCGCCCGTTTTGTTATGCTCGGCATAGCCATGAGAGGTCGGAGCATCGCTGTGAGGAGCCTCGCGTTGGGAACCGCGATGGGGCTCATCTGCATCGCCGGGGTGGCCGCGCGCGCCGCAGAGGATCAAATCGCGCGTGGCGCCTACCTCGTTCGCGCCGCCGGCTGCACCAGCTGCCACACCGACGTGAAGAACAACGGCCCGCCAATGGCCGGCGGCCGGCCGCTGAAGACTCCCTTCGGTGTGTTCTATAGCCCCAATGTCACGCCTGACCCCGAAACGGGCATCGGCGCCTGGAGTGACGAGGAGTTCCTCCGCGCCCTGCGTGAAGGCGTAGGCCCCGACGGAGCCCATTACTTTCCGGTCTTCCCCTTCACCACTTACACGCGCATGACCGCGGCCGATGGTTTGGCCATCAAGGCCTATCTGCTCTCGCTGCCGCCGGTCAGCCGGGCGAACCGGCGGCACGAGGTGAGCCCGCCTTTCGGTTGGCGCTTTCTCCAATCCATCTGGAAATTGCTGTTCTTCGATGAGGACCGATTTGCGCCCGATTCATCCCGCTCTGCCGAATGGAACCGTGGCGCGTATCTCGTGACCGCGCTCGCGCATTGCGGCGAGTGCCACACGCCGCGCAACATGTTTGGCGCGCTTCAGGATGCTGGGGCGCTGGCGGGCAACAACCAGGGGCCGGAGGGCCAGCTCGTCGCCAATATCACGCCCGACCGGGAGACCGGGATCGGGCGCTGGAGCGAGGCCGATATCGTTCATCTCCTCAAAACCGGCCGCAAACCCGATTTCGATGACGTCCAGGGCTTGATGGAGGAGGTCATCGAGGACGGATTGAAACACCTGAACGACGATGATCTTCGCGCCATCGCCGTTTACCTCAAGGCCCTTCCGCCGATCCATAACGAGGTGAAACGCAAGTGAGATGAAGGCCCGCCAGGGCGAAGGGTGCAGCCGTCGCGCCGCGCTCGTAGGGCGGTTGCTTGCCGAGTCCGGCGACGTTAAGGTGAGCCCATGGTCAGCCGGTAAAGGGGTAGAGCGCGGTGCGCGGATCGCTCGTCGTCATTCTCCTTGCCGCCATCGGAGTGGCGGTCGCGATCGCCCTGAGCCAGAGCGATAGTGACCTGACAGCACCCAGTCCGACGGAGCAGGCCCCCGGAGAGGCCGCCCCAGACCTTGAAGGAGGCGATGCGGCCGAACAAGCAGCGCTCGCTGCAGGCGCGGGGGAGGCCGGATCCGAAGACGACGGTCCGGCGGCGCCGGCGACGATCGAGCCGCCCGTGTTGTTCCCGACCTTCGATGTGGTTCGCATCAGCCCGGAGGGTAATGCGGTGATCGCCGGCCGCGCCGCGCCTGGCGCCGAGGTGACCGTGCGCGATGGGGGGACGGTGATCGGCACGGCGAGGGCCGATGCGCAGGGCGAATGGGTGCTCGTGCCCGATCAACCGGTGCCGAGCGGCTCTCGCGGGCTCAGCCTGCCGGCCCCTGTCGAGGGCGGTGAGACGGTCGAGTCCAAGGAGGTCGTGATTCTATTCGTGCCCGAGCGGGAAGAGGCGGAGGAAGGGCAGGAGGTCCTTGCTGTTCGCACGCCGCGGGACGGTCTCGGCGCCAGCACCGTGTTGCAGGGTAAAGCGGGCCCCGAAGCGGATGGGCTCAGCCTCGCCATCATCGACTACGACGAAGCGGGTGCGGTCGCGCTCTCGGGGGCGGCGGCTCCCGGCGCCACGGTCAAGGTCTATCTCGATGATACATTGTTCGGCATGGCGGAAGCTGACGACAAGGGAATGTGGACGCTGGCGCCGGGCACGCCGGTTGCGCCGGGCTACCATGCGCTCAGGGTCGAGCAGGTCGATTCAGGCGGCTTGGTGACCGCTGATCTCACCATGCCGTTTCGCCGCACCGAGCTCCCGGCCAACGTCCTGAGCGCCGGCCAGGTCATCGTCCAGCCCGGCAACAGCCTGTGGCGGCTCGCCCGCGCCACGTTGGGTGACGGGATCAAATACACTCTCATTTTCCAGGCCAACGCCGATCAGATCGACGATCCGGATCTGATATTTCCCGGTCAGATCTTCACCGTCCCCGCCAATTGAGGCCGCTCGCGGCCCAGGCGAAAGGCGCCCCGACCGGCTGGCCGCATTCCTGTAGCACGGCGTCGAGCTGAGGCTTGAGGGCGAGCAGGAATGTCGCTGCTCCGCCGATGATGGTGGCGCGGTTCAGCGGCTCCGTCAGCATCATTTCGCCGTGGCACAGAATTCTCTGTTGCTGCGAGATATAAAATCGACTCGCCAGGTCGTCGCTGACCAGCGGCAAAAGCCTGATCAGCGTGGCGCGGGCGGCGGGATTCTCGGCGGTGAAGAGCAAGGCCGCCACATCGCCCTGCAGGCAGAGGACATGACGCTTGCCGTCGTCGGAGGTGATCTGGGCCGTGAATTTGGCGCCGTGCCAGTCAAACGAAAAACGCAGCGGCGCGTTCAGCGCAAGGCGCGAAAGTTCCTCGTGCGCCCGCTCGGCCAATGTGCCGAGGCCTTGGTCCGCACGTGAGTCGAGTTGGGGTGCGGGGTCCGACATTGCCGTTGACATCGTTGATCGGGCGCTTGGGGTATGACAGCCCGGTGAGATGACCTATATCAAACGGGGACGGCCTTAATATTACGTGAAGCGGGCCGCCTCGGGATGGCGAGGGCGAGAACCCAGCAATGACGGTATCCGCGGTCCATAACAGGCGGCCATGAGCTTGCCGTCCTACCGTGCCGATGCGCCGAGCGGCGAGCGCAACCACTTCGCGACGTTGGCGGCGCTTTTGCCGTATTTGTGGCCGCGCGGCTTCGCCAACCTCAAGACCAGGGTCGTCATCGCGCTCGCCTTTCTGGCGGCGGCCAAGATCACCACCGTCTATGTGCCGTTCCTGTACAAGGCGGCGGTCGATGCTTTCGATGTCGAGGCCGGCGTGATCATCGTCGTGCCCGTCATGGTCATCGTCGCCTATGGCGGCGCGCGCGTTCTTCAGCAGGCCTTTGGCGAGTTGCGCGACGCGGTCTTCGCCAAGGTGGCGCAGCACGCCATCCGCTCCGTCGCGCTCGCAACATTCAATTATCTGCACAGCTTGTCGCTACGCTTTCACATCGAACGGCAAACCGGCGGCCTCAATCGCGCCATCGAGCGCGGCACCAAGGGCATTATGTTCCTGCTCAACTTCACGCTGTTCAACATCCTGCCGACGCTGCTCGAGATCCTGATGGTCTGCGGCATCCTGCTGTACCTCTACAACGTCTGGTTTGCGCTCATTACCTTCGTCGTCATCACCGGTTACATCGCTTTTACATTGGCGGTGACGGAGTGGCGCATGCAGTACCGCCGCGAAATGAACCAGACCGACAGCGAGGCCAACACCAGAGCGATCGACAGTCTGCTCAATTACGAGACGGTCAAGTATTTCGGCAACGAAGCGCACGAGGCGCGCCGCTTCGACAGTGCGTTGGCGCGTTACGAGCGCGCCGCCGTCAAGAGCCATACCACGCTCTCCGCCCTCAACATCGGTCAGGGCGTGATCATTTCGGTCGGGCTCGTCGCGGTGATGGTCATGGCCGCCCGGGGCGTCGCCGACGGCAGCATGACGATCGGCGATTTCGTGCTGATCAACACGTTCCTCATTCAGCTCTACATGCCGCTCAACTTCCTCGGCTTCGTCTACCGCGAGATCAAGCAGTCACTCGTGGACATGGAGAAGATGTTCGAGCTCATGCATATCGAACGTGAGGTCAGGGATGAACCCGGTGTGCGCCCGCTCGTCGTGCCCCACGGCGAGGTCGTCTTTCGCGATGTGAGTTTCGCCTATGACGAGCGCCGCCCCATCCTGCAAGACGTTTCCTTCGTCATACCCCCCGGCAAGACGCTCGCCATCGTCGGCGCGAGCGGCGCCGGAAAATCCACCATCTCGCGCATCCTGTTCCGTTTTTACGATGCGGATTCGGGCACGATTACGATTGACGGCCAGGACATTCGCCACGTTTTGCAGGACAGCCTGCGCACCGCCATTGGCATCGTTCCGCAGGACACGGTGCTGTTCAACGACACCATCGGCTACAACATCGGCTACGGCAATCCGGAGGCCGATCAACACGACATCGAAGCGGCCGCCCGGCTGGCCCATATCGATACCTTCATTGCCGAGCTTCCCGACGGTTACGAGACGACCGTCGGCGAGCGCGGACTGAAGCTCTCGGGCGGCGAGAAGCAGCGCGTGGCCATCGCCCGCACGATTCTCAAGGATCCTCAGATTCTGGTGTTCGACGAAGCAACGTCCTCGCTCGATTCCCACACCGAGAGGGAGATCCAGGCCTCGCTCAGAGAAGTCGCGGCCAACCGTACGACGCTTGTCATCGCGCACCGCCTGTCGACCGTGGTCGATGCCGATGAAATCGTCGTCCTCGACCAGGGCCGCATCATCGAGCGCGGTACGCACCAGGCGCTGCTTGCCCGCGACGGGCGTTACGCCTCGATGTGGGCACGCCAGCAGGAGGCCGCCGCACACCGCGAAAAATTCGAAGAGGCCCTGGAGCAGAACGGCGACGGACTTCTCTGATCCCGCCAGTCCCCTGTTCTTGCGCCTCATCCCGGGATAAGACTGGCGCTGATCGGTGAGGATGGGAAGTGTGAGCTGGCTCGATTCGATTCTGGTGCCCGTCAACCGTGAGGGTTATCCCTTCATCGCCTTCGGGGCGGTGATCGCGTTCGTTCTGTTCTTCGTCTATGACCCCCTGGGCTGGGCCGGCGTCCTTGTGACCTTGGGCCTGGTGTTCTATTTCCGCGACCCGGACCGCATCACTCCGGTCCGTGCGGGGCTGATTGTCAGTCCCGCCGACGGCGTGGTGCGGGAGGTGAACCGGGCGGTGGCGCCGGAGGAACTTGGGCTCGACGACGACCCGCGGCCCTGCATCACTATTTCGCTCGATGCGTTCGCCGTCAGGGTGAACCGGGTACCGGCAAGCGGCACGGTCACAACAGTGGCCGACGGTGCGGGGAGGTTCGGGCGAGAGGCGGGCGAGACCTATGCGAGCCGCGCCGTGCGCCTCCGCACCACAGGCGGCCGTGATATCGCGTTTGTGCAGGTGGCGGGCCGCTTTGCGCGGCACATCGCGTGCCGGCTCGAGGAGGGGCAGGAGGTCGAGGCGGGCGAGCGTTTCGGCATGATTCGCTTCGGCAGCCGCCTCGAGGTGTATCTCGATGAGGACATGGCGCCGCTTGTCGCGGCCGGCCAGCGCACCGTCGCCGGCGAAACGGTGCTCGCCGACGAGAGCGCGACCGAACCCCGGCGCCTCGGTGACATACGCTGAGATGGGTGCGTTCCACGAGCACCGGCCAAAATGTGCCCGGTAGGATTAATCTTAGCTCGGGGCGCTACTCGGCGGGTGCGGGGGCGAGGGCGCCGCGTCCACGGCGGCGCTCCGCGAACCACGCCCCGGATTTCACCCCGATGGCGAGCAGGCAGGGCGTCACGACCAAGGTGAGCAGCGTGGCGAAGGTCAGCCCGCTGGCCACCGCCGTGGAGAGCTGGGTCCACCACTGCGTGGACGGCGCGCCGAACGTGATCTTGCGCGTGACAAAATCGATATTGAGGCGCAGCACCATCGGCATGAGCCCGAAGACGGTCGTGATCGCGGTCAGGAGTACAGGCCGGAGACGCTGGGCGCCGGTTCGGACGATGGCCTCAAGGGGCTCCATGCCGGATTTGCGCAAGCGGGTGAACGTATCGATCAGCACGATGTTGTTGTTCACCACGACGCCCGCAAGCGTGATGATGCCGACGCCGGTCATGACGATACCGAACGGCTGACCCGTCACCAACAGGCCCATCATCACGCCGATGGTCGACATGATGGCCGCGGTGAGAACGAGAAAGGCGTGATAGAAACTGTTGAACTGGGTTACGAGGATGATCGCCATGATGAAGAGCGCGGCGCTGAAGGCTTTGCCGAGAAACGCGCTCGCTTTCTTCTGCTCCTCGTCCTGACCCTTGAAGCGAACGCTGACCTCGGGCGGCAGCTCGGCCGTCTCGAGCCAGGTGGTGATCTCCCGCACTTTGTCGTCGGGGAGGACGCCCTCGGCGACGTTGGCCTGCACCGTGTAGACATGACGCTGGTCGACGCGCTCGATGGTCGCGACCTTGGGTTTGGGCCTGCGGCTGACGAAATTGCTGATCGGGATGTTGCCATCCGGTGTCGACACGCGCAGCGAATCGAGCTGACTCATGCTGCGCGCCTCGATCGGGAAGCGCACGCGGATATCGATCGCCTCATCCGCGTCGCCGGGCTGGTATTCGCCCACCTTGACGCCGTTGGTGACGAACTGAACGATGTTGCCGGCCGAGAAGATGTTGGCCCCAAATCTGCTTGCGTGGGCCCGGTCGACACGGAGCTCCCACTCGATGCCCGGTGTGGGCCGGCTGTCCTCGATGTCGATCAGATCGTCCATGGTGGCCAGCTGGGCGCGGACGATCTCGACCACAGGCGCCAGACGCTCGGGAAAGCGTGAGCTGATTTCGACACGGATGTCCTTGCCCGTAGGTGGGCCGACATTGGGCTTGCGCATCTCGACCACAATGCCGGGAAGGTCTTTGGTCCTGGCGCGCAGGTCGTCGAGAATGCGGTCGGCCTTGCGGCGCTCTTGCCACGACTTGAGCTCGAGCAGGATGGTGCCGATCACGTCCTCGGACTGTTCCTGACCCTGGCCCGCCGCGCCGGTACTGGCATAGACGCCGTCGAATTCATCGCTGAGTTCGAGGACGCGCGCCTCGACCTCGCGCACCAGCGCATCCTTTTCGGCGGTGGCCATGTTGCCCCGCGCATGGACCAGAACGATGGCGTTTTCGGGCTCGACGTCGGGGAAGAACTCGACACCGTTGCCATACGCGGCGTAGATGATCTGGATTCCGATGAGCAACATGACCGCCGCCGCGATGACCATGACGAGGCGCCGGGTGCGGGCGATCAGCCAGGTGAGGGCGTGGGCGTAGCGCCCGGTAAATCCGTCGAGGGTGGCGAGATCGCCCGTCTCGGTGGCGGTGAGGCGGCGCAGCGTGGCGGCGTTGGTGGTGCCCACCTTGCCGATTTGTCCGCCAAGCGTGGGCACGAAGACGAGCGCCATCAGGAGCGATCCGGACAGCGTGACGATGAGTGTGATGGGCAGGAATTTCATGAACTCGCCGACCACGCCGGGCCAGAACAACAGCGGCATGAAGGCCGCTAGAGTCGTCGCCGTCGAGGCGATGATCGGCCACGCCATGCGCTTGGCGGCCTGGGCGTAGGCCTCTTGGCGCGCCTTGCCCTCGGCCATCTTACGGTCGGCGAACTCGGTCACCACGATGGCGCCGTCCACCAGCATGCCGACGACCAGGATGAGGCTGAACAGGACGACGATATTCATGGTCATCCCGAACAGGTAGTGGTAGAGGATGCCGATCAGGAAGGAGCCGGGAATCGCCATGCCGACAAGCACCGATGAGCGCAGGCCGAGCGCCGCCAGAACGACGATCATGACCAGGATCACCGCGGCGATGACGTTGTTTTGCAGGTCGTCGAGCATGGAGCGGATGTTGTCCGACTGATCCTGGATGAAGGTGACCTCGAGATTGGCCGGCCAGTGCTCCTGCTCCTCCGCCACGATTCGGCGCACATCGTCGATCGTCTCGATGACGTTGAAGCCGAGCCGCTTGCGGATCTCCAGTGCGATCGCGGAGCGGCCGTCGAGCCGGGCATAGGTCGTGGCGTCGACAAAGGTACGGCGCACTTCGGTGACGTCGCGCAGGCGGACCACGCCGTCGCCGCTCGTCTTGATCGGCAGATCGAGCACGTCGCGGGCGGTCTTGAACAGGCCCGGCACCTTGATCGCGAAACGCCCGGCGCCGGTATCGAGCGCGCCGGCGGCCACCAGCCGGTTATTGAGATCGACCGCCTGGAAGAGCTCGGCCTGCGAGATCTGGTAGCTCTCGAGGCGCGTCGGATCGACGAGAACTTCCAAAAGCTCCTCGCGGTCGCCGACGATGTCCGATGACAGGACGCCGGGCAGGCCCTCCAGCACATCCTGCAGATCGCGCGCTTGCTTGAGCAGCGCTCGCTCGGGCAGCGGGCCCGAGAGCATGACGACGAGAACCGGGAAGAGACCGACATTGACCTCGTTCACCACCGGATCGTCGGTTTCCTCCGGAAGTTCGGTCTTGGCGATATCGACCTGCTCGCGGACATCGGCGAGCGCCCCGTCGGCGTCGAACCCGGCGTCGAACTCCAGCAGCACCGAGGCGAAGCCCTCGGTGGCGGTGGAGCGCATCTCCTTCACCCCTTCGATGGTGCGTAGCTCCCGCTCCATCGGGCGCACGAGCAGGCGCTCGGCATCCTCGGGCGAGATACCCTTATGCGACATGCTGACGTAGATGATCGGGATGTTGATGTCGGGGTCCGATTCCTTGGGAATCGAAACATAAGCGACGACGCCCGCCACGAGGATGAGGGCGAGCGCCAGAAACACCGTCCGGGCGTGCGTGATCGCCGTATCTATGAGTGCGTTCATGACGCCGGCGCGGCGCTTTCCTTGACGGGACGCACACGGTCGCCGTGCTTGACGTATTCCTGGCCGACGGTGATCACCGTCGCCGTTGCCGGCAGCCCGCCAAGCCAGATTCCATCAGCCGTGTCGGCGACGATCTCGATCGGGTGGAACGCGACCCGGTCAGCGGCCGTGACCAGCTTGACGCCCACCACGCCCTCGTCATTGAGCGTCAACATCGCCGGCGACACGAAGTGGGCGGGCACGGCCTCGACCGAGACCCGGAGCTCGGCCGTGAGCCCGGCGCGCAGGCGCAGGTCCGCGTTGGGAATCTCGAGCTCGACGCGGAAGGTGCGGGTCTGCGCATCAGCCGTCGTGGCGATGTAACGCACCCAGCCGGCGACCCGTTCGCCGGTGATGATCTCGGCCTCGCCCCGGTCACCCACGTTGAGATAGCCGATCTCGCGTTCCGAGACCTGGGCGACGACGAGCAGGGGATCGCGATCGACGATGCGCGCCACGGGTTCGCCGTCCTGAAGATAGTCGCCGAGCTCGGCAAAGCGCTCCTCGATCACCCCGTCGAAGGGCGCGCGGACGACCGTGCGCTCCAGCTCGAGACGGGTGCGCGCGAGGAAAGCGGCGGCTGCCTTGAGGAGCGCGGCGGCTTCCGCGGTCTTGGTTTCGGCGCGGAAGCCCTTCGCGCGGAGCGCCTTGGCCGCGTCGTATTCGATCTGGCGCTGCTCGACCAGGGCCTCGGCCTCGGCGAGTTGCGCCTCGCGGTCGCGCACGTCGAGCCGGACGATGACATCACCCTTGGCGACGCGGGCGCCCTTCTCGGCGGCGATAGCGACGACGCGGCTGTCGATCTCGGCCTTGAGGTCGACCATGCGGAGCTCCTCGGTGCGTCCGCGGGTGAGGATGACGCGCAGGCGCTGCTCGGCGACGATCGTCCGCACGCGCACGGCGAGGGGCTCGTCTGCCGCGACCTCCGCGACCGCCGGCGCCTCCGCGCTTCCGCCGGCCGCGGTCTGTTGCGCCTCGGGCGCATCACCCGCCATCAGACCCGAGGCCAGCCAGCCCGCCACCGCCAGCGCGACGACGAACGCGATCACATAGGACCGGCTCATGATTCAGTCCCCGCCCCATAGGCCGGCTCGGCGGTCTGTGCGAGCAGCACCTCCCCCTCGACGGCGTGCCGGTTCTCCTCGATATGGGCCGCGGCCATCTTGTAGAACGCAAGGCCGAAGCCGTGGACGAAGGCCTCTCCGGGCGACATGGCGCCGTGATCGTGGGATTCCATGTTCGCGATACAGCCGCGGTAGAAATCCAGGCGCTCGTCCATGAGCTCGGCGATGCGCCGCGTCGGCATGAGATCGGCAAACATCAGCATGGCGAAGAATTCCGAGCGCACCCGGTCGCGCCCTGGCGATTCCCTCAAGGCGTCAAAGAAGGCAAGCCGGCCCGCGGGCGTGATGCTGTAGACCTTCTTGTCGGGCCGCTTCGCCTGGGCGTGCTCGATATACGAAACCAGGCCCTCGTCGGTCAGGCGGGTGAGGGCGGGGTAGATCGAGCCGAAACTCGCGGCAAAGAAGTGGCTGTAGCGGGTTCCGAACCGTTTCTTGATTTCGTAACCGGTCGCGTCGCCCAGCGAAAGGATGCCGAGACACAGGGTTTTCACATCCATGGAACCGGGTTCCTTATATTACAGGATATCATATTATCGTACGATATATATCTATTTAATATAAGACCATATTTGAGCGCGTCAAGGGATGATTCCGCCTCACGCCATGGATCGCGCCCGAAAAGGACCCGGAATCTTTCGGTCGCTCCCGAAATTGCCGTCCGTGCGGCCGGGCGGATTTTGTTATGCTCGGTGCAAGCGCGGCTCAAACATCCGGCCGGGCATCGGACGGGGAGGGTGAGGCGGTGTCATTGCGCAACAGGAAAATAGTGGTGATCGGCGGATCGAGCGGCATCGGGCGCGCCACCGCCAAGGCGGCGCAGGCCGCCGGCGCCAAGGTCGTGATCGTCGGGCGCAGCTCCAATCGCCTGAAATCAGCCACCGCCGAGATGGACGATGGAATCGAGGCCCACCGCGCCGACATGTCGAAGGAGGCGGCCGCGAAGAAGCTGTTCGCCAAGATTGGCAAGTTCGACCATCTCGTGCTGACCACCGTGGATGGGCCGTTCAAGCCGTTCATGAAGACGACGGCCGCCGAGTTCCGCCTTGCCATCGACAGCAAGCTGTGGGTGGCGCGCAACGCCGTGTGCTACGGCGCGGGCCGCATCAAGAAGGGCGGGTCGATCATCCTCACCTCGGGCTTTTCCGTGCACAAGCCGCTCGACGGGCTGGTGTGCATGGCGACGGTCAACAGCGCGGTCGAGGCCATGAGCGGCTACCTCGCCTACGAGCTCGCGCCGATCCGCGTCAACGTCGTGTGCCCGGGCGTGATCGACACCCCGACCTTCGACGGCCTGCCGCCGAAGGAGAAGGCGGCGACCTTCCGCAGCGTTGCCCGGGCGGTCCCCGAAGGGCGCGTGGGCACGCCCGAGGAGGTCGCCGAGGTCTATCTTTACTTGGCGGAGAGCAGCTACATCAACGGTGCCGTGATCGCCGTGGACGGCGGTATTCGCCAAGCGCGCGACCGGGTATGGTGAGTCATAAATCAATCTGCCTGCGAGGTGGATCATGCCGATCGTGAATCGGATTGCCGAGTTCCATACCGACATGACGGCGTGGCGGCGCGATATCCACGCCTATCCCGAAATCGCTTTCGAGGAACAGCGCACGGCCGACGTCATCGCCGCCAAGCTCGCCGAGATGGGGATCGAGGTGGATCGCGGCCTCGCGAAGACGGGCGTCGTCGGGACCCTGAGGGGCGCCGCGGCCGGCGAGCGCGCCATCGCCTTGCGCGCCGACATGGACGCGCTTCACATCGAGGAGAAGAACGATTTCGACCACCGCTCGCGGCACGAAGGCAAGATGCACGCCTGCGGTCATGATGGCCATTCGGCGATGCTGCTTGGGGCGGCGCGTTACCTCGCGGAGACGCGTAATTTCGCCGGTACCGTGCACTTCATCTTTCAGCCCGCTGAGGAGCATGAGGGTGGCGGGCGCGTGATGATCGAAGAGGGGCTGTTCGACAAATTCCCGGTCGAAGCGGTGTTCGGCATGCATAACATGCCGGGCATGCAGGTCGGTAGCTTTGCGGTGTGCCCGGGACCAATGATGGCTGCCGCCGATAGTTTTGAGATGCGCATCACCGGTCAAGGCGCGCATGCTGCGATGCCCCATCTCGGCGTCGATCCCATCGTGACCGCCGCCCAGATCGTGACAGCGCTGCAAACCATCGCCAGCCGGGTTACGGATCCGCTCAAGGCGGTGGTGGTAAGCGTGACCCAGATCTCCGGAGGCGATACCTGGAACGTCATTCCCGAGGAGGTGATCCTGCGCGGCACGACGCGGGCGTTCGAACCCGTGGTCCAGGAGGGCCTTGAAGCGCGCCTGCGCCAGATCGCGGATGGCATCGCCGCGGCCGCCGGCGCCACGGTCGCGCTGCGCTACCTGCCGGGCTATCCGCCGACCATCAACTCGGTCGACGAGGCCGAGTTCGCCGCCGAGGTGGCGGAGCAGGTCGCCGGGGCCGAAAATGTCGATCGCGAGCCGGTGCCCGTCATGGGGGCGGAGGATTTCGCCTTCATGCTACAGGAAAAACCCGGCGCCTATATCTGGATCGGCAATGGCCCGGGTGAGGGCGGCTGCACGCTGCACAACCCGCATTACGACTTCAACGACGAGATCCTGCCCATCGGCGCGAGCTACTGGGTCCGGCTGGTGGAAAGCGCGCTCGCCCGATAGAGTGTACCCGGGCAGCGTTCATCAGGACACGGAGAGATGGCGTGATCATCGAGCAGATTTACACGGACAACGCCTACCGCAACTTCAATTACCTGATCGTCTGTCCCGAAACCGGCGAGGCGCTGGCGATCGACCCGCTCGAATCCGAGCTCTGCCTGCGCACGGCCAAGGACAAAGGCTGGCAGATCACCAGCGTGCTCAACACCCATGAGCACGGCGATCACACCGGCGGCAACGCTGCCGTCATCGCCGCCACCGGGGCCAAGCTCCTGGCCCACGCGGGCGCCAAGGGCCGTATTCCCGATATTGATATCGGCCTCGCCGCGGGCGATGTGGTCAAGGTGGGCAAGACCGTGGAGCTCGAATCACTCGATACGCCGGGTCACACCCTGTCGCACGTCTGCTTGCGCGCCCACACCGAGCGGCCCGCGCTCATTTGCGGCGATACCTTGTTCAACGCCGGGGCCGGAAATTGCCATGGCGGCGGCCACCCGGAAAAGCTCTACGAGACTTTCGACGGCCAGCTCGCCCGCCTGCCCGACGACACGCTCGTCTATCCCGGCCATGACTACATCCTCAACAACCTCGGCTTCACCCTCGACCGCGAGCCCGACAACCAGCGTGCGAAAGCGCTCGCCGGCGACCTCGAGCACCAGGATCCCCACGAGGCGAGGGTGACGACGATCGGGCTCGAGAAGGAAATCAATACCTTCTTCCGCTTGCACAGCCCGACCGTGATCGCTAGGCTGCGCGAGGTGTTCCCCGATCTGCCGGAGGATCCGAGCCCCAAAGAGGTCTTCCTCCGGCTGCGCGAGTTGCGCAACTCCTGGTAGTCCTCGCCGCGTGCCGGGCGAGACGCCGTCATGATCGGCCTTCGCTGGAGATGGGGCGGGCTCATGCTTGTCATCGCGGCCGTGCTGGCCGGGCCGGCGCGCGCCGCCGCGGTGGATCTCAAGCTCGTGCTCGCGGTCGATACCTCGTCGAGCGTCAACTACGAGGAGTTCGGCCTGCAAATGCGCGGCCTGGCGGCTGCCTTCAAGGACGAGCGGGTGGTGCGGGCGATCGAGGCGGCCGGCGAGCGGGGAATCGCCGTCTGCCTCATGCAATGGGCGGGAACCGCGCAGCAGGCCACCGCCATCAATTGGGTGCATATTCGCGACGCCGATTCCGCCCACCGGTTCTCGGGCGTCATCCAAGCCACTCCGCGGTTATTCCCGGTCGGCTCCACCGATATCGGCGGCGCCATTGATTACGGCGCGCATCTCATTGGCGACGACCGTTTCGCCGCACCCCGGCGCGCCATCGACATCTCGGGTGATGGCCGCGCATCCGCCGGCGTCGAGCCCTCGCTCCGTCGCGACGAGGCGTTACGCACGGGCATCACCGTCAACGGCCTGGCCATCCTCAGCGAGGAGCCCGACCTCGAAGGCTATTATCTTAGCCACGTCACCGGCGGCCCGGCGTCCTTCGTCGTGGTGGCCGACGATTACGGCGATTTCGCCGAAGCCATGGTGCGCAAACTGGTTCGTGAGATTATAGGCGGCGCCATGGTCCGCAGCCCGGGCGAGACTGGGCCCCGGACCTTGACCGCTTCGACCATTGGGGAGGTAGAGCCATGACGAATGACGTCATTTCCGCCGAGGATCATTACGAGCGCCAGCGCATCGCGGTGCGTGATGCCGAGATGGCGTATGTCGAAGTGGGTGAGGGCGACCCCGTCGTCTTTCTACACGGCAACCCGACGTCGTCCTACTTGTGGCGCAACATCATTCCCCATGTCGAGCCGGTAGCGCGCTGCCTCGCTCCCGATCTCATCGGCATGGGCGAATCGAGCAAGATTCCGGGCTCGATGTACCGCTACGTCGATCATCGCGAGTATCTCGACGCCTGGTTCGACGCCATGGATCTCAACAACGTCGTGCTCGTCGTGCACGACTGGGGCTCGGTGCTGGGCTTCGACTGGGCGCGGCGCCACGAGGAGCGCATCCGGGGCCTCGCCCATCTCGAAGCGATCATCTCCGGCTACAGCTGGGACGATTTCGATGATTCGAACCGCGACATCTTCAGGGCTCTGAGATCGTCCGCCGGCGATCAGATGGTCCTCGACGAGAACTTCTTCGTCGATAAGTTCTTGCCCGCGCTGGTGTTGCGCGAGCTCACCGCGGCCGAGATGGAGGCCTATCGCCGCCCCTATCTCGAGCCCGGGGAAGCGCGCCGCCCGACGCTCACCTGGCCGCGCGAGATTCCGGTCGACAGCGATCCACCCGACGTCGCCGACGTGATCGCGAAGAACCTCGCCTGGCTCCTCAAGACGGAGATTCCCAAGCTCTTCCTTCACGCCGAGCCCGGCGTCATCATTCGCGACCACCCGCTCGGCCTCATCCAGATGTTCCCCGAGCAGGAAGAGGTGACGATCAAGGGGCACCACTTCGCCCAGGAGGATTCGCCGCACGCAATCGGCGAGGCCGTGGCGGCCTTCGTCAAGCGCCTGCGCGGATGACGTCTTCGCAGGGCCGGCCGGCGGTCGCGGCGGATCGCCCGGTCTCGCCCCGCCCAGGCTCCCCACGTGAAACGGCGGTCCCGGAGGACCGCCGTTTTGATGCTAGCCGAGCGCCGGGCCGTTATTTGGGCTGCGGCACGATGCGCAGATAGGGCTTCGGCGCCTTCCAGCCCTCAGGATATTTTTCCTTGGCCTGTTCGTCCGAGACCGCCGGAACGATGATGACGTCCTCGCCCAGTTTCCAGTTCACCGGTGTGGCGACCTGGTGCTTCGCCGTGAGCTGGCAGGAATCCAAGATCCTGAGCACCTCATCGAAATTCCGTCCCGTGCTCATGGGATAGGTGAGCGTCGCCTTGATCTTCTTGTCCGGCCCGACGATGAACACCGAGCGCACGGTGGCGTTGTCGACCGGGGTCCGGCCCTCGGAGCTGTCGCCCGCGTCCGCCGGCAGCATGTCGTAAAGCTTGGCGATCTCGAGCTTGGGATCGCCGATCAACGGATAGTTGACTGCGTGACCCTGGGTCTCTTCGATGTCCTTGGACCATTCCTCGTGGTTGCTCACCGGATCGACACTGAGCCCGATGACCTTGGCGTTGCGTTTCTCGAACTCCGGCTTGAGGCCTGCCATGTAGCCGAGCTCGGTGGTACAAACCGGCGTGAAATCCTTGGGATGCGAAAACAGAATGGCCCAGCCGTCGCCGATCCAATCATGGAAATGGATGGAGCCTTGCGTCGTCTCGGCCGTGAAGTCCGGTGCTTCGTTGTTGATTCTGAGCGTCATGTTTCCCTCCTGCTCTATTTCACCAGGGATTTATGTCGTGCCCGGGGTGTGTATCAGGAATATAGCGTGGGGCAGGGCGGTTGGACAGGGCGGGATCGCACGGCTCCGTGCTAACATGGCGGGCTCAAACCATTCCAACCGGATCACACGTTGAACGAGACCACCAAGCCGCCTCGCGACCCGTTTCAGGCCCGCGGGCTCACGCCTCAAAGCTACCGCCGGGAGTGGTTTCGCTACTATTCGGCCAAGCGGATCACGCACCAGTGGTTCCAGGTCCATCTGCTCAAGGACCTCGCGGTCGAGAGCGTGCTCGAGATCGGCCCGGGCCTCGGCCTCGTCACCGCCATGTTGCGTCATGCCGGCTTCACGGTCACGACGCTGGATCGCCTGGCGCCGCTCGACGGCGGCGCGGGCGGGCCTCATATCGAAGCCGACCTCAGAGAGGTGCCGGCGGACCGGCTCGCCGGCTTCGACGGCATCCTGTGCTGCGAGACCCTCGAACATATGCCGTGGGACGAGATCGACGGCGTCCTGGACAAGTTCCGCGACTCCGGCGTGCGCTACGTCGTGATCTCGGTGCCCTATGAGGGCCTTCAGGTCGATTTCCGGCTCTACTTCAACCGGTTTTCAAGGCGGCTGAGTATCTTGACCTTCCGCAAGCTGAAATTTCTCACGCGGTTTCGTGCGGACGCCGCCGACCCGCACGGGCACAAATGGGAGGTCGGCTACCGGGGTACCGGGCTCAAGGCGCTCGAAGCCAAGCTGCGGGCCTCCGGCTTCGCCATCCGCAGGCGTGATTTCACCAGCCCGACGCGATCGGTCTTTTTCGTGCTGGAGAATGAGGGTGGATCGTAGGGGCCGCCCAACCCATAGGCAGGGTCATTGCAATACCGGCAAAATTTGGGTGATATGCCTGAAAGGCTTATCCCTGAGCGTCCGGGACCACGAAATGTGGTGACGTGGGGCGAGGGTCGTGATGGAATATAATGTGAACATCATGACCCTCGGGATGCCCAGAAATGACCGACTTCCCCCGTTCCCTGTTGGAGTTCCAACAGCGTTTTCTAGACGAAGAAGCCTGCGCCGCCTACCTGGCCATCTTGCGCTGGCCGGCAGGCTTCGTCTGTCCGGCCTGCGGCAGCAGCCGGGGGTGGGCGCTCGCGACCAAGGCATACACCCATGAATGCGCCGACTGTCGCAAGCAGACCTCGGTGACGGCCGGTACGGTGATGCACGGCTCCAAGCTGGCGCTGATCGCGTGGTTCTGGGCCGCCTATCTGATGGCCACGCACTCCAACGGGATCTCGGCGCTGCAACTCCAGAAGCAGCTCGGCCTGGGTTCCTACAAGACCGCATGGTTGCTCGCCACCAAGCTGCGCCGGGCCATGGTCGCACCAGAGCGCATGCCGCTGGCGGGCCTGGTCGAAGTGGACGAAAGCCTGATCGCCTGCCGCTCCAAGGATGAACCGCCGAGCGGCGGCGGTCGGCGCAGCCACCAAGGCAAGTTGTTGGTCGCCGGCGCTGTCGAGGTCGGCGAGGGTGGGCCCGGCCGGATCCGCCTGGCGCGGATCGAGGACTTCTCCGCCGACAGCCTGCACGCCTTCCTGGGCGCCAACCTCGCCCCCGGCGCCACGGCCAGGACCGACGGCTGGGCCGGCTACCCCGGCGCGTCCGGCATCACACACGACCCGCACGTCGTCGGAAACATGGCCGCCCATATGGTCCTGCCCTGGGTTCATCGCGTCTTCGCCAACCTCAAGACCTGGGCGCTGGGCGTCTACCACGGCCTCCGACGCCAACACCTGCAATCCTACCTCGACGAGTTCGTCTTCCGCTTCAACCGGCGCCGAACCCGCCACGCAGCCTTCCGCTCCATCCTCGGCATCGGCGTCGCAATCAAGCCGCCTACCTACAAGATGTTGATCGCACCGGAGCTACCGGGATAAGCCTTTGCGCTGAAATACTCACCAAGGACGGGAGCGATCCGTATGAAGTCGTCGCGGTCCGGCACGATCACCGTGAAACGCACCACGTCCTCAAGGTGCGCGCCCGCTTGCGCCAGCGCCGCCTCGATGTTGCTAAAAGTCTTGTGGGTCTGCTCGACCGCGTCATCGGCAATGGCATTGGTCTCGTTGTCGAATCCCGTGCACCCCGAAACGAAGACCCATTCGCCGTCGACCACCGCCCGAATGAAGCCCGCAAGCGCTTCCCACTCGGTCCCCGACGAGATCAGCCGGCGCGCCATGATGGCCTCTCACGCCATGTCCGGTTGCCCATCACTCACGCCGTCTCCGGGAAGAGCTCACGGCCGATCAGCATGCGGCGAATCTCCGAAGTGCCGGTGCCGAGCGTTCCCATATGCCGTGCCGTGTTCAACGCCTTCGCTTTGGGATGCTGCTCAACAATCTCATCGTATTCGTCATTGAGCAGACTCCACTTGGCCATGGGACGACCACTGCGAGATGGTTTGGTCGGGATTGAAGATATATTGCACACGCTGTCATCCGCCGCCCACCCCGCTTCCCTCGCCACGATCTGAACGTCCACTGCGTCAGGCAGGTCCATGAAGGGATTATCTTGGGTCTTTTCAGACGTATCGTTGGAGCTGGCGAAACGCAACGTTGCCAAAACCAGCGCTACAGAGAGGAATAAAGGCCCCGACAGTTTCATCCTTAGGTCACTCTATTGTTTCTGCTGAGGGTAGTCAGGCGAGCTCTCCCGTAGCAGCGCTGCAAGCACCTCAGCTTCACGCGGATTTTCCTTGCGGAGCTTGGCAATAAGCTGTTCGTCGCTGATATTCTCGTGCTCGTTCTGCACAACCTCTTTGAACATATCCCTTGGTCTTGCCCAGAAGCTCAGCCGCCCGCACGGCTGGGCCATGCTGGTTGGCTGCCTTGGCCGCCCTCCACCCGGGTCGGATTGAACTCGGGCTCGGCCGTGCGCTGGGGACCGATCAGACGCGCTTTACCCAGCATTTGATCTGCCACTCGACAGCGCCTGCGGCTTCGCGTTTGTCATAATTTATGCGCGATTTCTTGAGTTTGGCACGGGCGACATTGGCCAGGCCCTGGCGCAGGTCGGCCGGCAGTTCGTCGATGTCGAGATTGAGGCGGACCGGCGTGAAAGATTTACGCGACGCTGTCTTGGTCGATTTCTTGGCGGCCGACTTTTTCCTTGACGGGCTCTTGCCTTTACCCCAAATCGCGTCCCAGCCACTTCGGTATTCGGGCGTTTTTATGTTGGAAAAATAGCCGTAGTGGATTTCATTAGAACCGCCAGCGGATTCGCGGGCTGACTTACCGCCACCATCGGATTTGCTCTTCTCTGAAGCGATCTTATCAGGCGCGCCCGTGTCTGACGCGCTTTCGGACTCGGACGTGCTCTTATCTGGTGTGCTTTTGGCCGCGCTGCTGCCATCAGCTTTGGCTGATTCGGACTTCGTTTTGGTATCGCTCATCGCTCTCTTTGAATTGTCGAGGAACCAGGGTCTGCGGCTGACGGGATACACAAAGGTGACAGGCAATTCAAGAAGCTTATTGGGACCGCTCAGATGGGGGCAGGCATCTCATCGGGAAAGTCTGACACGCAATGTGGGGGATGGAGAGTCTGAGTGATATGAAGCGCAACAAGCGCCAAACATTCTCTCAGTCGAAAACTTTGACTTTGCCTCTGCCTCCCAGGTTGCCCGGCATGTATGGCCTGACCGAGAGCCGCTCAAACTTTCTTAGGTCCGCTAATGGCTAGGAGCCGTCCTTGCCTATCCGGTTTACACCCACACCCACTAGGGCTAGAATGGGCGCAACCCGGATATAGGGGAGCGCGCCGATCTCCCATTCCCGCATTCGCTACCCGAGTTCCAGCGACTTTTCCCCGATGATGCGGCCTGCGCCGCCTACCTGGAGAAAGCCCGCTGGGGAGACGGCTTTGCCTGCCCGCACTGCGGCACGGCGGGAGAGCCGTTCCACTTTGAAAACCGCCCTGGCGTCCTGCGCTGCCGCAAGTGCCGCCAGAACACCGGGCTGACGGTGGGAACAGTGATGGAGCGTAGCCACACTCCGCTGAACGTCTGGTTCTGGGCCGCTTATCTGGTCGCCAGTCAGACGCCCGGCATGTCCGCCGTGCAGTTTCAGCGGCAACTTGGTCTTTCGCGCTACGAGACGGCCTTTCAAATTCTCCATAACAGCCCGTTGATTAAGTGGCTTTTTCCGGCTCTCACTCCCAGATGAGGAATGCGGCGGCGAAAGCCGTCTGGCCGCTTTGCGAGCCCCCCCGTGCCACCAGCATGGCCCCGGTGGGCGTGAGCAGAACGAAAATACCGCCATATCCGCCCGCCACGGCCTCCCGCGGGGTGCCGGCGCCGATGAGCTGGCGCATCAGTAACGATAGATTGTGGCCGGCGACGTGGAGCAGGTATCGCTTGTGCACATTCTCTCGCCCGCGCAGCCAGGTTCGTCGCATGCCGCCACGATCGAGGTTGTGGGCAAAGCAGCGCTCGACGATCTCGGCGCGCAGCTTGAAGGCCTCGCGGGCGACCCCGGACTTGAGCCGCGCACGGTTATTGGTGACCGCGCGCCGCGCCGCCTCATCACCGTGCCAGCGCGAAAAGCCGGTCTGCTTGGGCGCCGCGATCCGGGTCTTCCAGGGACTGTCGTTCAGAGCCCTCAAGACCGCCCGTGAGTGATAACCTTTGTCGGCGACGCATTCGGCCGGGTCCTCCGATGTCGGTGCCGCATCCACCGCCTCGAGGTTTGCCTCGGCCTTCGCCAGGGTCTTGGAAAGCGTCGTGGTGTCGCCCTCATCGGCCGGGTGCAGCTCGGCCGCCACCACCGCGCCGGTGTCCAGATCCACCGCGTGCTCGGGCTTGTAGGCCAGATGCGTCGTGCCGTCCTTCATCTTGGTGATCTTGGCCTCGGGGTCGCTCTTCGAAACCCAATCCGTGTTGGAAAGCTTCTTGCCCTTGCGCTTCCGGTCCAGACGCGCCAGGTCCTCGGCCGTGGGTGTCTCGACGCCGCTTTCCCGGGCCAGGCGCTCCAGCATCTCCCGGTAGCCTTCGCCGTTGTCGCGCCGCACGATGTTCCGCAGCGCCGCGTTGGCCTCCATGGTCGAGGCATCGACGCCGATGCGCTCGCCCTTGATCAGCCCCGCCTCGGCGATCAGCACCAGAACCCAGTCGAAGACCGCCGCGTGGACTTCATGGGGCAGGCGCGTGCGGCTCCGTGACAGCCAGGAATGGTCCGGTACCCGATCACGGCTCCCCAGTCGCAGGAACGCCCGCAGCGAAAGCGAGTCCGAGCAGCGCCACTCCAGACCGCGCTCGCTGTCGATGCCCTCAAAGTAGCCCACCAGGTGCATCCGGAAATAGCGCCCGGGCGGCACCGAGGGCGCGCCCATCCGGGCCGCGTAATAAGGCCGGCAGCTCGCCTCGGCAAAGGCGTCGAAGCCGCCCTCGATCAGCACCGACTGCAAGCGGTCATAAAACACATGACCCGGAGAGCGCGGCATCTCCGACCAGCTCACCATCAGGTCCCCCTGACCATCCTTCTGCCGTCCCATCGCCATCGGCAAATCCCCCTGCAAATCAGGGAACCAGAGAATCAGACGGCGCCGACTTAATCAACGGGCTGATAAGCTCCGCTCGGGCATGGTGCGGCTGTCTTACGTCAGCGCCTTTGGGACAAATTGAGGTAATTGCATACCGGAGGATTTCTGGCTCATCGTAGTGACCGAAGGGAACGAAGATGAGACAGAAATCAATGAGCAAGAACGACCCGGCGGATGGAACGGTTCGGGATATTCGCCGCAAGACACGCAAGCAGTATACGGCTGAGGAGAAGATCCGGATCGTGGTGTCGGGCCTGCGCGGCGAGGAGAGCATCGCCGCCTTGTGCCGCCGCGAGGGCATCGCCGAGGGTCTGTATTACAGCTGGTCGAAAGAGTTTTTGGAAGCGGGCAAGAAGCGGCTCGCCGGCGACACCGGGCGCCAAGCGACCTCGGGCGAGGTTAAAGGCCTGCGCCAGGAGATGCGCGACTTGAAGGAGTTGGTCGCCGAACTTTCGCTGGAGAACCGGCTTCTCAAAAAAAACATGATCGGGCATGGGGGAGACGAGGAATGAGGTATCCCGCATCCGAGAAGCTGGAGATCATCCGCCTGGTCGAGCAGTCCCACCTGGGCGTCGGGTCCACTTTGGACAAGCTGGGCATTCCGAAGACCACCTTTTATCGCTGGTACGATCGCTTTCTGGCCTTTGGCGACGCCGGTCTTGAGGATCGCAACAGCAGCCCAGGCCGGGTGTGGAACCGGATCCCGGATGATGTCCGGGGGCAGATCATCGATCTTGCCCTGGAGGAGACGCAACTGTCGCCCCGGGAACTGGCCGTCAGGTTTACGGACACCAGGGGCTACTTTGTCTCGGAAGCCTCGGTTTACCGGCTTCTCAAGGCCCACGACCTGATCACCAGCCCCGCTTTCGTGGTCATCAAGGCAGCCGATGAGTTCCGCGACAAGACCACGGCGCCGAACCAGCTGTGGCAGACCGACTTCACCTATCTCAAGGTCATCGGCTGGGGCTGGTTTTACCTGTCGACCATCCTGGACGACTATTCCCGCTACATCATTGCTTGGAAGCTCTGCACCAACATGACGGCGGACGATGTGACGGCAACACTGAAGTTGGCGCTAGAAGCCTCAGGCTGCAATCGCGCCAATGTCGTCCACAAGCCGAAGCTGCTCAGCGACAACGGCTCGTCCTATATCTCCGGCGATCTGGCTGAATGGCTCGAGGACCACGGTATGGATCACGTTCGGGGCGCACCGTATCACCCGCAAACCCAGGGCAAGATCGAGCGCTGGAATCAAACGCTGAAGAACCGGATCCTGCTTGAAAATTATTATCTACCCGGCGATCTCGAAAACCAGATCAGCGCCTTCGTCGATCACTACAACAACCAACGCTACCACGAGAGCATCGGCAACGTAACTCCAGCCGACGCCTACTTTGGACGCCACACCGCCATCATCGAAAAGAGAAAAAAAGATCAAAAAACTGACCCCCCAAAACCGCCGCTTGAACCATCAAAGCCAAGCGGCTTAACATCAAACAAAGATGAGCCAGATCCTCCCTATGAAACACGCTCAACAGTCCCATTTGTTTTGATGACGGACAGTTGCGCTTGAAACCTTCGCGACCGAGTTTTTCAGCAGCCTGTTAGAAAGGCGAAGAAGACATGACCAAAGCTAAGGCCCGCCAACGGGCAAAGGCGAAAGCGGTGCAGAAGGCCAGAAAGCGAGCAGGCAACGCCGACCGACCCGGCCAGAAAATCCAGCCTGGGCAGTTCGATCCGGGAGCTAGTTCGATAAAAAGCCCGCGCATGAATGTCAACGTCAAGAACTTTGCCATGGCGAAACGCGGGGCGGCGCGGTCGCGATAGGCCGTGCCATCGAGCATCCTTCGTAAAGTCCGTGTTGTGTTGAACGTGGTCATTCTCGGGCTCGTCGAGCACCGTCGTGAATGTCCGGTTTTGGCTAGTAGCGGACTTCCCAACGTAGCCGAATAATGTCTGCTTCTAGCCATTAGCCGACATTTGAGCCCAGCTGTCAGCAGCATCTTGCGTGCTAATAGTCATTGTGGAAAGCTACTTTGCACGCCGCGCGTCGCGGACTTGTACGGGAGGAACGCTGGCAGGGCTGATATCAAGGTCGTGGGGACGGATCACACCGCATTCACGGTTTCGGATATCGAGCGCACCATTAGGTGTTCTGCGATCTGTTGGGCTATGAGCTCTTTAGTAACGAAATGGTTGACGATAAAAACGCAATTGAAACCCTCACAGGTGTTGAGGGCACGGGAATTAAAATGGCTTACCTCAGGGCGCCCGGAGGTCACGAGGTCGAGCTTCTCGAGTACTTCGAAGCAAAAGATCGTAGGAAAATAGGAGGGCGGACCTGCGATTTCGGGTTCGCACACATCGCGCTCAATGTCGACAATGTTGAAGCTGCTGTCGAACAGGCCGAAAAGCTCGGGTTTGAGACGTACAACCAGATTCTTAGGATGGATGTCGAGGGTAGGCCGCTTCTGACCAATGTCTACCTGCGCGATCCTGACGGAATCAATATCGAGTTTATTACGCGGCATTAGCGGTGATTAGTCCCCAGGGGCCGGAGAGAAACGTGAGTGCGTTTGGCATCGGTGGCCGGTGAGAAAAATAACAAGGGGCCAGCGCCAAGCCAGCAGGGAAATCTAGCTCTTCAGCCCGCTTCTGAGCCGCATGGGCTCAAGCTAACACACGCTGCGCTCGCCTAAACTGGCTGCGCGAGTTGAACGAAACTGCCGTTTCTGTCGGGGAGTGGCGCTGTGGGTAAGCTGAAAACTTAGCCTGATCGCTGGACACCATACGTCGTTCAAGCGAGAGCAAATCCCCGGTAGTTTTTCGCCATCACATCGTCACACCGCTTACGATAATCTCTGACTGTGCCGACATAAGGGTAAAAAACCCTTGGTTTACCGGGCACATTCGCCCCCATGTACCAGGAATTGGCGCGTACGAACAAGGTCTCGTTAGCGGTGATGTTGACGTGCTCGACCCACTCGTCCTCGGCTTCCACCGTGGCCTCGATGCACGTGATATCGCGTTCGCGTAGCTCCCGGATACACTCTGCCACCCATTCAACGTGCTGCTCGATCGCAACGGTCATATTGGTGAGCACGGAGGGGCTGCCAGGTCCGGTGGTCGTGAACATGTTCGGGAAGCCCGCCACGGTGAGACCGAGGTAGGTCCGCGGGCCGGCGCCCCACTTCTCACGCAGACTTCTCCCGCCACGACCGCGAATATCGATAGCCATCAAGGGACCGGTCATTGCATCAAAGCCGATGGCGAACACGATCGTGTCAAGCTCGTACTCCGTGCCGTCCGTCACCAAGCCGTGCTTGGTAATGCGTTCGATTGGCGCATGCTTGATATCGACCAGCGTCACGTTGTCGCGGTTGTAGACCTCGTAATAATCGGAATCGACACATAGACGCTTGGTACCGAACGGGTGGTCTTTTGGACACAGCAGCTCCGCGGTCTCGGGGTCGTTCACCCTTTCTCGGATTTTGTTGTGCACGAACTCGGTCGCAATTGCGTTGGCATCATCGTCCGTCAGCACGTCGGCGAATACACCGAGCATGCTGAAGCTGCCCGCGCGCCAGCGGGTCTCGAGTTCGCGCTCGCGCTCCTTCGCTGTCATCTCGGCAGCGCGCCTACGATTGCTGATTTGGTTGGACCCGGTGGCGGACCAGCGGATTTGCTCGCGCATGGCGGGAAAGTCCGCCTTGCACGCGCTCTCCGCCGAGGGGTCGGTGGGGTGATTCCATGCCGGTACGCTGAAGTTGGCAGTTCTCTGGAACACGGTCACATGAGCGGCCTGCTCGGCGATGACCGGTATGGCCTGGATGGCGGTTGATCCGGTGCCCACTACCCCCACCCGAAGTCCGCCGAAGTTCACTCCTTCGTGGGGCCACAGACCGGTGCGGTGCCAGCTGCCTTCGAAGTCCTCTAGACCCTCGAAGTCGGGTCGTTTCGGCAATGACAGGCAACCGGTCGCCATAATGCAGAATTGTGCCGAGAGTTCTTCTCCCTGTTCGGTTCGGATCGCCCACCGATTAGCGGTCTCATCGAATACGGCGCTCTCGACCCGGGTCTCGAAATCGATGTCGCGACGCAAGTCGTAACGATCGGTCACATGCTCGAGATATTCGAGAATCGTCGGCTGGCGGCTGTAACGCTCGGGCCAGCTCCACTCTTCGTAAAGTTCGTCGTCAAAATAATACGAGTAGATAATGCTTTCGCTGTCGCACCGTGCGCCCGGGTAACGGTTCCAATACCACGTCCCACCTACCCCGGTGCCCGCCTCGATCACGCGCACCGAGCAGCCGGACTCTCGAAGTAGCTTGAGCAAGTGCAGCCCGGAAAAGCCGGCGCCGACAACAACCACGTCAAAACTTTTGGATGCCATGGATACCCTCGTATCTCGTCAATGCCGCGGTGGCGATGATATCACCCAGCCACCGTAACAAGACCTTCGACATCTTCAGGGGCGCTCAGGCGGTGGGGCGCTTCATGAAGCCGTCCTTGCGGACGATCCGGCCGTCGTCGCCGAACGTCCATAGGTCGCAGCCGTGCAGCTCGAGCCGCTCGCCCTCGACGGTCGTCCCGGTGATGGTCCATTCGGACACACCCCGGTTCCCGAAGATGAAGCTGCTATCGTCGCCGAAGTGGACGTCCGGGATATTCTCGAAGAGGACGCTGAACCCGCGACGTACCTCCTCCTTACCGGTGAAGCGCCGTCCCCACGGCTCCGGCCCGCGCGCGGAGTCGAACACGCAGTCCTCCGCGAAGTGGGACAAGATCGCGTCGAGGTCGTGCGCGTTGAAGCCATCGAGCACCTGCTGGAGTATGTCCATCTGATCGACGCGCGTCATGCTGACCTCCTGGGGATCTGAGTGATCCCCCGGTTCTCGCGCCGGGGCGGCGCAAGCGCTCGGGGACGCCATCATACGTCAGTCGTACCTGTCCGGGCAACGCGGCCCAATGTCTGCCGTTGGCTATTCCAGGACGTGAGAAGAGGGTAAAAATACCGCGATAATCCGGTGCCCAGTTTCGTCCCACTCGGCCCGCTAGCTACTGTCAGCCTGCTGATCCAACAACTCAGTTGTGAAAACCGTTCTTGATCCCCGGCGGATACCGGGTTGCGAAAAGCGGCTGCCTTGCTCATGTCCGAAGCCTGATTTTCGTCATGTGTGGAGGCGCCGCAAGGCGCCACCGTATTGCCGCCGCGCTGCGGCGCAGGCGGTACGCATTGTACGGACAACGCCCGTGGTCTAGCATGGTCGAGTGTGGGGCGGGCAGATGGCGGGCCCCGATGAAGGGCTCCTCACTCTTCGGGTGGCGACAATGAACGACGAAAGTGCACTGCTCTGGCCAGCGGCGGATTTTAGCCGCGTGCCCTATGGCGTGTTCGGCTCGGACGAGGTCTTCGCCCGCGAGCAAGGGCGGATCTTCCGCGGGCCGGTCTGGTGCTATCTCGCCCTCGAAGCCGAAATTCCCAGCCCCGGCGATTACGTCACGACCTTCATCGGCAACACCCAGGCCGTGGTGACGCGGGACGAGGCCGGCCACGTCCACGCCTTCGTCAACCGCTGCGCCCACCGCGGCACCACTCTGGTCCGCGATCTCTCAGGTCATGCCCAGGATTTCACCTGCATCTACCATCACTGGTGCTACGACCTGAAAGGGAACCTGATCGGCGTACCCTTCGAGCGCGGCATGAACGGCCAGGGTGGCATGCCCGACTCGTTCAGGAAGGAAGACCACGGGCTCAGGACGCTTCGCGTGGCCACCTACCGCGGTGTTGTCTTCGCAACCTTCAGCGCTGAGGTCGAACCCCTCGAGGATTATCTCGGGGCGGCGATGCGGGAGTTTCTCGACCGCATGTTCCGCAGACCCGTCGAGATCCTCGGCTATATGCGCCAACGCATGCCGGCGAACTGGAAGCTCTATTACGAGAACGTCAAGGATCCCTACCACGCCGGGCTCCTTCATCAGTTCGGGACGACCTTCGGCATCTGGCGCAACACCCAAGCCGGCGGCTCGGTGATGGACGAGGCGCGCCGCCACGAGCTGCACTATACCGAGGCCGACAGCGATGTGGCCGAGGCCACCGAAGCGGGCTACCAGGACACCACGGTCTTTCACGATGGGCTCGCGCTTGAAGATCCGGCGATCGTCGATTTTCGCGACGAGACCGGCGATGGCCTCGGCATCATGATGATGACCATCTTCCCGAACGTGCTGTTCCAGCAGCTTTCCAATACTTGGGCGACACGTCAGATCAGGCCCAAGAATCCGCACGAGTTCGAGCTCTACTGGACACATTTCGGCTACCAGGACGATGATCCCGAGCTCCGCGCCATGCGGCTCAAGCAGGCCAACCTCACCGGCCCGGCCGGCTACGTGTCGATGGAGGATGGCGAGGCGGGTGTCCTCGCGCAGCGCGCCGTCGGCCAGTCAGGCCACGGCTTCTCGGTCATCGAGATGGGCGGTGGTGGTGATATCGCGGAAGGGCAGGATCATGTTCTGACCGAAGTGCCCATCCGTGGCTTCTGGAAGAATTATTGCGAATTGATGGGGTATACCGCGGCGAGCGCGGCGTCCACGACGCAGGCCCGCGCCCCAAGGCGAACAGGAGATAATCCGTGAGCGCGATAGACGACATGGTCTGGCCGAGCCCAGACTTCAGCCGGGTACCCTACACTGTGTTCGGCGATCAGGACGTGTTCGATCGCGAGATGGACCGGATCTTTCACGGCCCGGTGTGGTGCTACCTCGGCCTCGAGGCGGAGATGCCCGAGCCGAGTGACTACCTGACCACGTTCATTGGCGACAGATCGGTCGTCGTCAACCGCGCCGAAGACGGCACCTTGCACGGCTTCATCAACCGTTGCGCCCATCGCGGATCGACCATCGTGCGCGATACCCATGGCAGCGCCACGGAGCACGTCTGCATCTACCACCACTGGACCTACGACCTGAAAGGCAACCTCATCGGCGTGCCGTTCGAGCGCGGCGTCGCAGGTCATGGCGGTATGCCGCAGAGCTTTAGGAAGGAGGATCATGGCCTGACCATGATCCGGGTCGAGAGTTACAAGGGCGCGATCTTCGGCTCCGTCCATTCCGACGTGGAGCCCCTGTACGATTATCTCGATGCGCCGATTCGTGATTACCTCGACCGCTTCCTCGCCAAACCCATAGAGATCCTGGGCTACATGCGCCAACGCATGCCGTCCAACTGGAAGCTCTATTGGGAGAACGTGAACGACCACTATCACGGCGGTTTGCTGCACCAGTTCTCCACCACCTTCGGCTTCTTCCGCCCGACCCAGGAGAGCAAGACCGTATTCGACAAATACGGCCGCCAGTGGGTGGCTTACTCCGTCTATGGCCAAGACGAGGCCGAGACCATCTCGCACGAGTACGAAGGCATCGGTGTGTACGATGAATCCCTCCAGCTCGAGGATCCGAGCGTCACCGAGTTTCGCGACGAAGTCGGTGACGGGCAGGGGCTCATTTTGCTCACCGTATTCCCCGGCGTTCTCTTCCAGCGCATCGCGAATACGCTCGCGACCCGGCATCTCAGGCCCAAAGGACCCGACGAGTTCGAGCTCTACTGGACCTATTTCGGCTACCGGGATGACGATGCCGAGCTTCGCGCCATGCGCCTCAAGCAGGCCAATCTCGTCGGCCCTGCGGGATTGATCTCGATGGAGGACGGTGAATCGGGCGTCGAGATTCAGCGCGCCATCGGCCGCGAGCGCCGGGCGCACTCAGTGATCGAGATGGGTGGGCTTGGCGCGATCGAGGAGACCGATCACAGCGTGACCGAGCTTCCGCTCCGCGGTTTCTGGCGCTACTACGCTCACCTCATGGGCTTTCACGTCGAAGGCAACGAGGCGCCCTGGAGCCCGACGAGCTAGTCACCGGCTTCGGTATGGGTTGTGTCGGCGGCAAATCGAGAATTGCGGGAAGAGTTCGTGTTTTCGTTTGTGAGGCGCAGGATTGGCGCTGCCGGAAGGCCTGATCAGCAAGAAGATCGATCACACATTTAGCTGATCGAACCATTACCTGCTCACCTAACGGGCCCATCTCACGAAGGTGCCGCGGGGAGCCTTCGTTCTGGATTGTGGGCCGCAAAGCTTTGGGGTGCGCGCTTTACGGACAATGCCCGTGATTTAGCATAGTCAACCGCTGGGCCGGCACTTGATTGGCCACAATAGGTAGCCGAGGCTCCTGGGTTGGCTGACGACAATGGACAGCGAAAGCGCATTGCTCTGGCCCGCACCCGATTTCAGTCGTGTGCCCTACGCAATCAATGCGGCGCCGGGGAGGTGGGTGTCGACCGAGGGCCCCGTCGGTTCGGGACTCTCATGACGTGTGGCGACCCTAACAGCCCGTTGATTAAGTGGCTTTTTCCGGCTCTCACTCCCAGATGAGGAATGCGGCGGCGAAAGCCGTCTGGCCGCTTTGCGAGCCCCCCCGTGCCACCAGCATGGCCCCGGTGGGCGTGAGCAGAACGAAAATACCGCCATATCCGCCCGCCACGGCCTCCCGCGGGGTGCCGGCGCCGATGAGCTGGCGCATCAGTAACGATAGATTGTGGCCGGCGACGTGGAGCAGGTATCGCTTGTGCACATTCTCTCGCCCGCGCAGCCAGGTTCGTCGCATGCCGCCACGATCGAGGTTGTGGGCAAAGCAGCGCTCGACGATCTCGGCGCGCAGCTTGAAGGCCTCGCGGGCGACCCCGGACTTGAGCCGCGCACGGTTATTGGTGACCGCGCGCCGCGCCGCCTCATCACCGTGCCAGCGCGAAAAGCCGGTCTGCTTGGGCGCCGCGATCCGGGTCTTCCAGGGACTGTCGTTCAGAGCCCTCAAGACCGCCCGTGAGTGATAACCTTTGTCGGCGACGCATTCGGCCGGGTCCTCCGATGTCGGTGCCGCATCCACCGCATCGAGGTTTGCCTCGGCCTTCGCCAGGGTCTTGGAAAGCGTCGTGGTGTCGCCCTCATCGGCCGGGTGCAGCTCGGCCGCCACCACCGCGCCGGTGTCCAGATCCACCGCGTGCTCGGGCTTGTAGGCCAGATGCGTCGTGCCGTCCTTCATCTTGGTGATCTTGGCCTCGGGGTCGCTCTTCGAAACCCAATCCGTGTTGGAAAGCTTCTTGCCCTTGCGCTTCCGGTCCAGACGCGCCAGGTCCTCGGCCGTGGGTGTCTCGACCCCGCTTTCCCGGGCCAGGCGCTCCAGCATCTCCCGGTAGCCTTCGCCGTTGTCGCGCCGCACGATGTTCCGCAGCGCCGCGTTGGCCTCCATGGTCGAGGCATCGACGCCGATGCGCTCGCCCTTGATCAGCCCCGCCTCGGCGATCAGCACCAGAACCCAGTCGAAGACCGCCGCGTGGACTTCATGGGGCAGGCGCGTGCGGCTCCGTGACAGCCAGGAATGGTCCGGTACCCGATCACGGCTCCCCAGTCGCAGGAACGCCCGCAGCGAAAGCGAGTCCGAGCAGCGCCACTCCAGACCGCGCTCGCTGTCGATGCCCTCAAAGTAGCCCACCAGGTGCATCCGGAAATAGCGCCCGGGCGGCACCGAGGGCGCGCCCATCCGGACCGCGTAATAAGGCCGGCAGCTCGCCTCGGCAAAGGCGTCGAAGCCGCCCTCGATCAGCACCGACTGCAAGCGGTCATAAAACACATGACCCGGAGAGCGCGGCATCTCCGACCAGCTCACCATCAGGTCCCCCTGACCATCCTTCTGCCGTCCCATCGCCATCGGCAAATTCCCCTGCAAATCAGGGAACCAGAGAATCAGACGGCGCCGACTTAATCAACGGGCTGATAAGAGAGAATTAGAAATTAACGCTCAACTACGGAGAACGTCTGGAATTGGATTAGGCAGGGTCGTTGAGCGGCTGAACTGAGTGCGCCTGCCGGTTCGCCGAAAACGCTTACTTCATCAAACTCCGTGAGCCCGGCTACGAGACCATGCCGATACCCGATATCGTCCGTGAGATGTTTTCCCATGTCGACGGCTGCACGATGAGCGCGAAGAAGGACGCGTTCGCGAACACCGTCGGATGGCTTGCCCTCAATGATGACGACTGGGCGGCTGACTGCCGCAACATGCTCATCGTGACCGAAGGGTTACCCACATACGGAGGCATGGCGGGGCGCGATCTCGAGGCCATTGCGGTCGGGCTCGAGGAGATCGTTGAGGAGGATTACCTCAGATACCGTGTTGCCTGTGCGCGTTATGTCGAAAAGGGGCTTGTCGAGGCCGGGGTGCCGATGATCCGACCCGCGGGCGCACACGCGATTTATCTCGACGCGCGTGGGTTCCTGCCGCACATCCCGCCCCTCCAGTAACCGGGACAGTCGCTCGCAGTGGAGCTTTACGTGCACGGCGGTATCAGGTCTTGCGAAATCGGCACGGTCATGTTCGGCCGTCAACCCGACGGCAACGAGCGGGCGGCGCCCATGGATCTCGTGCGGCTTGCCATCCCCCGGCGGGTCTACACGCAGAGCCACATCGACTATGTCCTGGAAGCGATCCTCGAAGTTTTTGAGCGGCGCGCAAGCCTCAGGGGCATGCAAATTGTTGCCGAGCCGCCGATTCTCCGCCATTTCACGGCGAAGTTCACCTATGTGGATGAGACGCCATTAGCCAACTAGAGCATTTTCTGAGCTGACGGATTCTTTTTGGGATTCCCATGGGATCGAATTTCTGATTCAAGATGTGGGCTGGTGGAGGAGGCCAGCCTGCATGACGAAACCTCTTTCCAATGATCTTCGAGAACGGCTTGTATCGGCGGTTGACAGCGGCCTGTCGCGGCGCTCGGCGGCGCGCCGCTTCGGGGTTGCGGCCTCGACGGCGATCAACGGCGATCAAATGGGTGAATCGGTGGCGGCGGACGGGCGATGTCGGGCCTAGGCCGCAAGGCGGTGACCACCGCTCGCACCGGATCGAGGCCCATGCCGAGGAAATCCTGGCGCTGGTTGACGAGACGCCGGACATCACCTTGGGCGAGATCGCGGCACACCTGGACGCGGGGCATGGCTTGACGGTGGCCCAAAGCACGGTCTGGCGGCTGCTCGACCGGCACGGCATGACGTTCAAAAAAAACCGCGCACGCCTGCGAGCAACAGCGAGCTGACGTCCTGCGCCGCCGGCAGGCCTGGTTCGACGCCCAACCCGATCTGAAGCCCGAGCGGCTGGTGTTCATTGACGAGACCGGCGCTTCGACCAAGATGGCCCGGCGTTACGGCCGGGCGCCACGGGGCGAGCGTTGCCAAGCACCGGTGCCTCATGGACACTGGAAGACGACGACCTTCGTTGGCGCGCTCCGCCTTGAAGGCATGACCGCGCCCATGGTGCTCGACGGTGCCATGCATGGTGCCGCCTTCCTCGCTTATGTGGAGCAGGTCTTGGTCCCGACGCTCAAACCCGGCGATATCGTGGTGATGGATAACTTACCCGCCCACAAACCCATCGCCGTGCGCACGGCCATCGAAGTCGCCGCGGCAGAGTTGCGCTTCCTGCCGCCCTACAGCCCTGACTTTAACCCCATTGAAATGGCCTTCTCCAAGCTCAAGGCTTTCCTCAAAAAGACCGCCGCCCGAACCGTCGATGACCTCTGGGACGCCATCGCCCAAGGCATCGACACCTTCACACCAACGGAATGCGAAAACTACTTCGCTGCTGCCGGCTATGACCGCAAATTATAGGAAAACGCTCTAGATGACGGTGTGGATGTATCCCGAGAACGGGTCGATCCTTCGGTTCGTGCACGATCAATGGGAGTTGCGGCCCGCTCAACGCCCGCCCGGGAGAAGGTTTCGTCTGGTCGAGGCGTCGCCGGGGGGCCACCCCTTAAACTAACCGGCGGGACCTATGCGCCGCAGACACGGAGTGGGGATATGCCGAAATAGGGCCTAGGGCCGCTCGGCGGGCCGGTTTCATTTTGTGGTTCATCGAGTGGTTGCGGACAATCGCCGGGGCGCGTTATTCCGCGGCGCGGCATTTGTCGGCGCGAGCATGGCGGGGCCACACCCGGGGATAGATCGAGTGATCGCCCGCGGGGAACCGATCGCCGGAATTGAGTTCGGGATCCCACGGCGGCAGCACCCGGAATGGGCCCTCCCGCACCGCGTAGGTCGCATCGTCACCGGCGAATTTGTGGCCGACGATGCGCCTGCGGCGGTCGGTCGTGTTGCCCGGCGCGTAGTGCATCATCATGAGCTGGTGAACAGCGCAGTCACCTGGCTCGGTGTCGAAATGCAGGATCTCATAGCGATCGCGCAAGCTCTCGAAGTCGAGCATCTCCTCGTAATGATCGTGCGCGCCCGGCGGCGGCGGGTCTTCGCCGGCGTAACCCACGAAATAGCCTTCGCCGTCCCTCACGTCGGTGCCGAGGATATCGAACCAGCGGCCCCACTTGTGCGAACCCTTGATGTATTCGAGCGCGCCGCTCTCGAGCGTCACGTCGTCGAGCGGCACCCAGGTGCCGCAACACTGCCAGCCGTTACACGGATCGACCGGCTGGTCGTGATGCCAGTCGGTCGGGTAGAGAGAGTGGGGCTCCTTGAGCAATTGGAAATCCCACAACAGGTTGATGGTGTTCGACCGCATCAGCGTCGCCACGATCTGCGGCAGTGGTGATTCGAACGCCAGCGCGCGGAGATCGGGATCGCGCGTCCACATATAAATATCGAACGCGAAGCGCCCCGGCGTGCCCTCGGGATTGACGTTCTGGCCCCACGGCGTGGGATCGGCGTAAAAGCGCTCCAACGCCGCACGCATCCGTTCCACCCACTCTTCATCGAGAACGCCGCGCAGACACACCTGTCCGTCATCAAAACAAATGGGACTGTTGAGCGTGTTTCATAGGGAGGATCTGGCTCATCTTTGTTTGATGTTAAGCCGCTTGGCTTTGATGGTTCAAGCGGCGGTTTTGGGTGGTCAGTTTTTTGATCTTTTTTCTCTTTTCGATGATGGCGGTGTGGCGTCCAAAGTAGGCGTCGGCTGGAGTTACGTTGCCGATGCTCTCGTGGTAGCGTTGGTTGTTGTAGTGATCGACGAAGGCGCTGATCTGGTTTTCGAGATCGCCGGGTAGATAATAATTTTCAAGCAGGATCCGGTTCTTCAGCGTTTGATGCCAGCGCTCGATCTTGCCCTGGGTTTGCGGGTGATACGGTGCGCCCCGAACGTGATCCATACCGTGGTCCTCGGGCCATTCAGCCAGATCGCCGGAGATATAGGACGAGCCGTTGTCGCTGAGCAGCTTCGGCTTGTGGACGACATTGGCGCGATTGCAGCCTGAGGCTTCTAGCGCCAACTTCAGTGTTGCCGTCACATCGTCCGCCGTCATGTTGGTGCAGAGCTTCCAAGCAATGATGTAGCGGGAATAGTCGTCCAGGATGGTCGACAGGTAAAACCAGCCCCAGCCGATGACCTTGAGATAGGTGAAGTCGGTCTGCCACAGCTGGTTCGGCGCCGTGGTCTTGTCGCGGAACTCATCGGCTGCCTTGATGACCACGAAAGCGGGGCTGGTGATCAGGTCGTGGGCCTTGAGAAGCCGGTAAACCGAGGCTTCCGAGACAAAGTAGCCCCTGGTGTCCGTAAACCTGACGGCCAGTTCCCGGGGCGACAGTTGCGTCTCCTCCAGGGCAAGATCGATGATCTGCCCCCGGACATCATCCGGGATCCGGTTCCACACCCGGCCTGGGCTGCTGTTGCGATCCTCAAGACCGGCGTCGCCAAAGGCCAGAAAGCGATCGTACCAGCGATAAAAGGTGGTCTTCGGAATGCCCAGCTTGTCCAAAGTGGACCCGACGCCCAGGTGGGACTGCTCGACCAGGCGGATGATCTCCAGCTTCTCGGATGCGGGATACCTCATTCCTCGTCTCCCCCATGCCCGATCATGTTTTTTTGAGAAGCCGGTTCTCCAGCGAAAGTTCGGCGACCAACTCCTTCAAGTCGCGCATCTCCTGGCGCAGGCCTTTAACCTCGCCCGAGGTCGCTTGGCGCCCGGTGTCGCCGGCGAGCCGCTTCTTGCCCGCTTCCAAAAACTCTTTCGACCAGCTGTAATACAGACCCTCGGCGATGCCCTCGCGGCGGCACAAGGCGGCGATGCTCTCCTCGCCGCGCAGGCCCGACACCACGATCCGGATCTTCTCCTCAGCCGTATACTGCTTGCGTGTCTTGCGGCGAATATCCCGAACCGTTCCCTCCGCCGGGTCGTTCTTGCTCATTGATTTCTGTCTCATCTTCGTTCCCTTCGGTCACTACGATGAGCCAGAAATCCTCCGTTATGCAATTACCTCAATTTGCCCCAAAGGCGCTGACGTCAGACAATTGGGGCGATTCGACCCTCCCACTCTTGAGCACGAAACTATAGCGCATGAAGGCTCGGAACTCATAGCTCCGGTCGTGTCCATCGCTCACAACTCTGGTCAATGTCCACTTTGAGTCAGGAGCACTCGCTCGCCTGCTCCGCCATCACGCTCGTCCCCGTGGAACGCCCCAGATCTGGGTTCGATGTGCAAATTAGCCCACGAATACTGATCGCGCACGTGGCGCGTCCGCAAGGAGTAAGCGTAACCACTTCGTGCGCAGCAACGGCGGGGCGGTGCGGCCAATGTGCCGGGGAGATGGCGATCTTGTCCATCAAGCTCCCCTTCGTTGTGGGCGTGATTCGCCGCCGCGCTGCGGCGCAGTCCCGCGGCAGCCAGCTGTGCTGAGCCATAAGGCGCGCCGGAGCCTTATCCTTCCCTCAGTTGAGCTGGCCCTGCTCGTAATGCAGGTAGATGCAGTCGTTGTAAAACCACGTTCGCCGCGCACTTTCGGAGACGTAGTGAACGGCAGCTTCCTGAAGCTCCTTGGTGGTCAAGTGGCGCTCGAGCGCGTCCATGGCGGTCCCGCCGTGCTTCACATCCGCTTCCGAGTGCACCCAGAAATGCTCGATCTCGTGCTCGGTGAACTTGTACTTCTCGCGCAGGGCCTGGAGCACGCTCCCCATGGTGCCGGCGAACTGGAACTCGCTGCCCACGTGCATGGCGGCAAAACACGCATACCACGGCTCCTCATTTGCCAGCTTCAGCAACCAGTTGGTCCACCCTTCCGTCGAGGGCAAAGCCTCGCGGGCCATGATCTCGTCGCGGTCCTCGCCGCACGCTTCAAGGAAGCGGAGATAGAGCTCGGGGTGCGGGTTCTCTTCGCCCATCTCCTCGTTCCAGTTCTCGATCTCGATCTCGACCACGTCTTGCGGCGCCTTGGCGGAGATCAGCCAAAAGGCCGGGTAGACGTGGCTCACGTAGTGCCACAGCTCGAACATGTAGCCGGCGACACACTTTCTGCTGAGTTCGCCGGACTGCCATTTCTGGAACAGGGGGTGGTTCTGCGTGTGACGCGGTCCCACCGCGGCTTCCAAAGCTTTGCGGAATTTCGAATTCTCGGCCATGGCGTCCCCTCCCTCGCGAGACATCGGCAATCGATGAATATTTAATCGGATTTGAGCCGGGACCGCTACCCGGCCGTAAGCGATTACTCAAACCGCGTGCCGCGCGACATCGTGTGCGGGTCGAACCAAAGCCGTATCGAACGAAGATCGCGAAATCAGTGCTCCACCCCGGATAGCATATCCGTTGTCGCGACGGGCCGGTGAATCCACTAACCTGCAGGTCGTAACCACCGCCGCCGGCAGTAGGGTTGCCTTGCGTTCGGCCGGTTCTCGAACAATGCGAATAACGCGGCCGGGAAAGCTGTGAAACCCAGCATCCATCGAGCTCAGCGGAGAAATCCCTCCAGGGGATCTCCGCCCAGACGGTCATGAACGATACGCCAGTCATCGTCGCGCGTGGACTCACCAAGCGCTTCGGCAAGTTCGAGGCGGTGAAGGGGATCGATTTCTCAGTCGAGCGCGCTGCCTGCGTTGGCCTGCCCGGCCCGAACGGCGCCGGCAAGACGACGACGATGCGCATGATCATGGGGCTGTGCTCAGTGACCGAGGCTGACCTCACAGTATTCGGCGTACCCGTGCAGCGGATCGGCCTGGTCCCGCAGGAAACCAACCTCGACCCGGACATAACGGTCCAGGAAAACCTGGAGATCTATGGCCGCTACTTCGGTCTGCCGCTCGCCGTGGTCCGCTCTCGGGTGCCCGAGCTGCTGGCCTTCATGCAGTTACAGGACAGGACCGGGGCCAGGGTGATGCAGCTCCCCGGCGGGATGAAGCGGCGCCTCGTCATTGCCCGGGCGTTGATCAACGAGCCCGATTTGCTCATCCTCGACGAACCGACGACCGGCCTCGACCCGCAGGCGCGCGTGCTCATTTGGAAGCAAATGCTGGAGCTGAAAAGGCGCGGCAAGACCTTGCTGCTGACGACCCACTACATGGACGAGGCGCAGCGTCTCTGCGACCGCATCATCGTCATCGATGACGGTGAGATTCTCGACGCGGGCCCGCCCCAGCAGCTGATCGACCGCCATGTCAAGGGGCATGTGTTCGAGGTGCAAAAGCCTTTGCCTAGCGGCTTTGTCTACGGGCGCTGGGACAGCGAAGATGTCGGCGATGCCATGCTCTACTACGTGCAATCGCCAGTGGACATCATCGGCGAGCTACGAGCTATACCCGAAAGTTGGTGATGGGATGAGATGAGGGCGGCGTATCCTGGCGATGTTGGAGTCGCCATTTTCCACGAAGGAGGGATACGCCATGAGAGAGGATACAGTCGTCCAGCTTCGCCAACCTGGATCATTTGAGGACGATCCGCTGACGGAGGTTTTGCGTCTTGGTGCGCGGCGTTTACTTGGGCAAGCGGTGGCGGCGGAAGTTGCCGGTTTTGTCGAGGCGTATGCGCATCTGACGGACTCGGCCGGCCGCCGTCGGATCGTACGCCACGGGCATTTGCCGGAGCGCGAGATCCAGACCGGCATTGGTCCGGTTGCGGTGCGCTGTCCCAGGGTGCGCGACCGAGGCGCCGGCGAGACGGGGCCGCGGGTTCGCTTCACCTCACGGATCTTGCCTGCCTATCTCAGGCGCGCCAAGTCGATCGAGGAACTCCTGCCCTGGCTTTATCTGAAGGGCATCTCCACGGGCGATTTCTGCGCGGCGCTTGCGGCGCTCTTGGGGCCCGAGGCGCCGGGGCTCTCGGCCTCGACCATTGCCCGCCTCAAGGAGGTCTGGCAAGGCGAGCTGGAGCATTGGCAACGGCGCGATCTCTCGGCCAAGCGTTATGTCTACTTCTGGGCCGAGGGCGTCTACTTCTCACCACGGCTCGACCATGACAAGCAATGCATGTGCGTGATCATCGGTGCCGACGAGCTGGGCCGCAAGGAGCTGCTGGCGATCGCCGACGGCTACCGGGAGAGCGCCCAGTCCTGGCGCGAAGTGCTGCTCGATCTCAAGCGCCGCGGCCTGGCGATTGCGCCCGAGCTGGCCACCGGCGACGGGGCGCTCGGTTTCTGGAAAGCCTTGCGCGAGGTCTACGGGACGACGCGCGAGCAGCGCTGTTGGGTGCACAAGACCGCCAACGTGCTCAACAAGCTCCCGAAGTCCGTCCAGCCACGCGCCAAGCAGCACCTACAGGACATCTGGATGGCCGAGACCCGCGCGGTGGCCGAGAAGGCCTTCGACTTCTTCCTCGAGGCCTATGGCCCCAAGTACGACAAAGCGGTGGCCTGCCTGGCCAAGGACCGCGACGTGTTGCTCGCCTTCTACGACTTCCCGGCCGAGCACTGGAAGCACATTCGCACCACCAATCCCATCGAAAGCACCTTTGCGACCGTGCGCCTGTCCGTCATCAAAACAAATGGGACTGTTGAGCGTGTTTCATAGGGAGGATCTGGCTCATCTTTGTTTGATGTTAAGCCGCTTGGCTTTGATGGTTCAAGCGGCGGTTTTGGGGGGTCAGTTTTTTGATCTTTTTTTCTCTTTTCGATGATGGCGGTGTGGCGTCCAAAGTAGGCGTCGGCTGGAGTTACGTTGCCGATGCTCTCGTGGTAGCGTTGGTTGTTGTAGTGATCGACGAAGGCGCTGATCTGGTTTTCGAGATCGCCGGGTAGATAATAATTTTCAAGCAGGATCCGGTTCTTCAGCGTTTGATGCCAGCGCTCGATCTTGCCCTGGGTTTGCGGGTGATACGGTGCGCCCCGAACGTGATCCATACCGTGGTCCTCGAGCCATTCAGCCAGATCGCCGGAGATATAGGACGAGCCGTTGTCGCTGAGCAGCTTCGGCTTGTGGACGACATTGGCGCGATTGCAGCCTGAGGCTTCTAGCGCCAACTTCAGTGTTGCCGTCACATCGTCCGCCGTCATGTTGGTGCAGAGCTTCCAAGCAATGATGTAGCGGGAATAGTCGTCCAGGATGGTCGACAGGTAAAACCAGCCCCAGCCGATGACCTTGAGATAGGTGAAGTCGGTCTGCCACAGCTGGTTCGGCGCCGTGGTCTTGTCGCGGAACTCATCGGCTGCCTTGATGACCACGAAAGCGGGGCTGGTGATCAGGTCGTGGGCCTTGAGAAGCCGGTAAACCGAGGCTTCCGAGACAAAGTAGCCCCTGGTGTCCGTAAACCTGACGGCCAGTTCCCGGGGCGACAGTTGCGTCTCCTCCAGGGCAAGATCGATGATCTGCCCCCGGACATCATCCGGGATCCGGTTCCACACCCGGCCTGGGCTGCTGTTGCGATCCTCAAGACCGGCGTCGCCAAAGGCCAGAAAGCGATCGTACCAGCGATAAAAGGTGGTCTTCGGAATGCCCAGCTTGTCCAAAGTGGACCCGACGCCCAGGTGGGACTGCTCGACCAGGCGGATGATCTCCAGCTTCTCGGATGCGGGATACCTCATTCCTCGTCTCCCCCATGCCCGATCATGTTTTTTTTGAGAAGCCGGTTCTCCAGCGAAAGTTCGGCGACCAACTCCTTCAAGTCGCGCATCTCCTGGCGCAGGCCTTTAACCTCGCCCGAGGTCGCTTGGCGCCCGGTGTCGCCGGCGAGCCGCTTCTTGCCCGCTTCCAAAAACTCTTTCGACCAGCTGTAATACAGACCCTCGGCGATGCCCTCGCGGCGGCACAAGGCGGCGATGCTCTCCTCGCCGCGCAGGCCCGACACCACGATCCGGATCTTCTCCTCAGCCGTATACTGCTTGCGTGTCTTGCGGCGAATATCCCGAACCGTTCCATCCGCCGGGTCGTTCTTGCTCATTGATTTCTGTCTCATCTTCGTTCCCTTCGGTCACTACGATGAGACAGAAATCCTCCGGTATGCAATTACCTCAATTTGTCCCAAAGGCGCTGACGTCAGACACCCGGCGCATGCGGAGCCGCATGTTCGACTAACGGTCCAAAGTCGGCGTAAAGAACACAACGAGGGCGCATTGTCGGCTGACGGCCGCTGACCGGCCTAAAGCGATTGAGCCACTTTTGGTCCGCTCACGACCCGTTGCGGACATCGAGCATGATGAGGTAGCTTCCGGAACAACGAGTGCTCGCGCTGGATGACCGAGCTCTGCAACACGCTCAGAGGAGGGAACCATGAAAACGCTGCCTCAAGTTTTGTTTTGGTTGGGAACTTTATCTGTCCCGCTTGCGTGGCTGCTGTGGTACTTCGGGCCAGAATTCGAACTCATAAGGCCAGTCCTTAGCGGTATTGACGATCCTGCATTAAGAGAGGTCCTTCAAGAAGCTCATGCAGAGCGGTGGGGAATTTGGGTAGGTATTTGGCCTGTCACTCTTCTGGTATTAAGCAATATCGTTGAAAAGAAAGTGCAGGGATAAAGGACAATACGGCTGGGCACTTGGCTGTTGGCGGAGATCCTGCGACGGTGATTTTCGTACCACCGATATTGGATCATTTTAGACTTCTAAGACACGTTCTTGGGCACGCTTCTGATGCGGGGGAGTGTTCCCATCACCGGCATCGCGATGTGCCAAATTGCGGTCTTTGTTGCGCGGCAATGCGAAAGTGGATGGGGGGCCGAACGACTGCCCGCGGCTATCTGTGGTCGTGAGACAGCACCACTCTAGACGACCGCCTCTGACCCAATTCAGTCACGAGAGCGCCAATCTGAATGGCGCTTTGGCTCCTCGGCGCGTGGGCTCATGATGCATCCTCGGCAACCTGCGATTCCCCCCGCATCGCCTTGGGCAACCAACGTTCATCGCCTTCGGTGCCATGCGGCGTGTAGAGCGACGGCTTGGTGCGGTTTCTCGTGGTCCAGGGTTTGATGATCGGCAGGCTGTAAGCGAACCGGATAATTTGCTCGGGGATGCGCATGGGCGGATCTCCGATGCGGGACCAGATCTGAATATGTTCGGTGATCGGCCGCTCGCGCTGCTCCCAGGCGGCGAAGGCCTCCTCCATGGTCTTGTGCTCGTCGAGAAAGGTGGCAAGGCTCAAGGCGTTCTGAAGCGCGGTGCCGCAGCCCTGGCCGAGGCCCGGCAGCATGGCGTGGGCCGCATCGCCGATGACCGCACAGCGCCCCTTCGACCAGCGGTGCAGCCACAATGTCTCGTAATAATCCCAGCGCCCGGCGTCCGGGCCGCTGTCTGGGATGCGATCGAAGAATTCCGCCAACTCAGGGAAGGAGTTGCTCCACGCCTTCTTGTTCACGGGCACGCGGGAGGCCTCCTTGTCAGCCGCCAGACCGCGGAATCCGATATAGAGCACCTCCTTGCTGCACGGCGTGAAGAGGACGCGGCGGATGCCGTTCACGAAGTCGATGTTCAGACTCCAGATCGGGTGGTCAACCTCTTCCGGTTTGCGGGAGACGTTGACGCGAATGGCGCCGCTGGTATGGCGCCACCGGCGCTTGAGCAGGCCTAGGGAATCGCGCACGCTGGAACCAGCCCCATCTGCGGCGATCACGAGGTCCGCCTGGTAGCTTTTCCCGCCGTCGATAAGGAGTTCGCCCTCCGGCGTGGCGCCGATGGCCTTTGAGCTGGTCACGACCTCGACACCCGAGCGCAAGGCCGCATTGAGCACCGCACCGTGCAAATGGCGGCGTGTGACACACAGAAGGCGCCCGCCGGTTTCATGGGTGCCGAACCCAAGATAATTAACCTGCTGGCCCCGCGTGTTGCGGGTTTCAAACGAGGGCGTGTGGAGGGCACCCTCGAAGGCCTCGTCGGCCGCGCCGATCGCGTTGAGCACGCGGACTCCGTTCTCAAAGGTCCAGATTCCAGCGCCGAACTCGCGCGCCTCGGCCGCGCGTTCGTGCACCCGCACCGACCAGCCGCGTTGCGCGAGCGCCGCCGCTGCGGTCAGGCCGGCGAAACCCGCGCCGGCGATCTCCGCGTGACGTTGCGCCATTGTCGGACCCCTCTGCTCGCCTCCCAATGGGCTGAATTAAACCGCATCCCACCGGCCGATCGCAAAACATGTTTGTTCGCGCGCAGGGAACGAGGCGGTTGCGCCCTCAACCCGTACCGGAAGCTCGAACTCTTGCCAGGGATTCCAGAGTCCGCTCTGGCCCAGGCCCAGCCGTAAAGCTATGGCCTGGCTCCGGTCATCGGCGGAAATCTTGGTCCGATATTCGGGCTAGAAGCGGACATCGGCTCGCTGAATGTCTGCTGGTTACGGGAAAGCGGTCGTAATTCGCTCCCCACTCTGAGGACCGAAACTCGCCAAAAGCGGACTATTGAGTGCTGCCTGACTTCGGGATTTGCCACTCGTGCCGGCGACGGCAACTTGTACGCAGGGATAAACAACTGGCGTTTGTGCGCAAGCGTGAAGATATCGCGCGCCGTGTCATTTCCTGCGCCGTTGTGAGCCGCCGAGCGCGGGTGCGCGCTGGTTTTTGGGTATGACGTCGCCCTTGAGGGTTATGCGCGTGCCATCCAAATCCACCGAGCAATTCCTCATCGGAATGTCGAGGTGGCAAAGGGTATCGCGCGTGCCGCCGCCGTCGGTGTTGGGACCGGTCGAGAACATGAAGTTGCCGTAGAAGGCGCGGGCGTCGTTGCCGTTGGTCTGGGCCTTGTCATAGAGGCCCAAGGCCGTCCACTGGGCCTTGGGCTGCAGGCCCCAGCCGAGATGGGACACGGCGTATGCCTCGCGATCGTTGAACGAGCTCATGTATTCGCGCAGATATTCGGCGTCGCCGTCGCCCTCGATCCTACGGATATAGCCCTTCTCGATGACGAGTTGGATTGGGGTCTGCACGTAAGACTTGAAGGGCAACATGATGTCGCCGCGGTCGATCACTACGGTGCCATGGGCCGACTTTTCATTCGGCCAGGTCGCAATGAAACCGCCAGGCCAATGATCCCAATGCCCCGGTTCATCGGAATAGCCGTACTCGCAGAGGATCGGGTACGCGCCGAGCTCGACCGTGAAGTCCGTTCCCGCCTCGGATGCGACGTGCATCGATTTGGCCTTCTTGATACAGGCTTCCGCAGCCTTGACGCGGCGCTTGTCGTCCGTTGACGGCATCATGCGGGCGAGAATATCGGGCGGTTCTGTGACGTAGAGCACGCGGGTTCCCCCCGCCAGCACCGCGCCCTGCTCGCCCCCCCGCAAAAGGTGGAGGCCGAGAAGATCGATCACCATGTCCGCCTGCCTCATGGCGTCCATGGCGATGGGGTTGTCGTTGAGTGGCGCAGCGACGATATGGGGCCTGATGCTCAACGCCGTGGCGCCGCGATTGATCGCCGCATCACAAGCGGCCTCGATGTTGCGCGGATTGGCTTCGGGTTTGATCAGAATGACGACGGTCTCGCCCCGCTTCAGGTTGGAGAGGCCCAGCACGTCCTCCCACAACGAGACCAGCTGGGCTTGAGTCACCGTCATGACAACCTCTCCCTTTGCTTTCGCCCCCGGGCCGCTGCGGGACTCACGGGTTTTCGCCGAACAGCCGCTCGACGAAGTCGGTAATGACGTGATGGATGCCTGTCTCCAGCTTCGACATCGATCCCGGCTGGTAGATCCGGCTCTGCATATTGCGCTGCAACGAGGCGATCATCCCGCGGTCTTCGTCGAGCACCTCGAGCATGTAGTCGTGGTAGACCTTGATCTTGTCGGCGAAATCGGGCTGGTCGAAATGCTCTTGTGGAAACAGCGTGTAGTTGATGACGCGGCACCTGTCGGGTGAGAGCGGCCACATGACGAAGGGATGAACGTTATCCGCGCGGGCGATCAGTTGCATGTTCGGGGACAGGCGCCCTGAACAGGCATAGTTGTGATGCTGATCCGCGAGCCAAGGCATGTTGCCGAACAGGCTTTCGCCACCGGGCACCATGGGATCTGAATGGTAGAACATGCTGGTGCCGCCCCGGGGGAAGAGGTTGAAGGGGTAATTCTCCGCCGCGCCCCGCTTTCGGCCGATGGTTTTCACGTGCAGCGTCGCGACGTGATACACGTCGATCAGATTCTCGACGATGAACTTCCAGTTGCAGTCGAATTCGAGCACGAGCTTGTCCGCCAGCCGGCAGTCCTCCTGCCGGAGGTGCCCGAACTCCTGTTGATAATGCGCCACGAAGTCCTCGAGCGGTGGCGCGCCATCGTCGAGCGTGACGAAGATCCAGCCGGCCCAGATGCCGAGCCTGAGCGGACTCAGGCGACAGTCGGCCGGGTTGAAGCCTTGGGCTTCCTTCATATACGGGGCGCCAATGAGCTGGCCTCGTAAATCATAAGTCCAGCCGTGGTAAGGACAGCTGAACTCCTTGAGATTGCCCTCGCCGCTCGCCACTTCAACGCCGCGGTGGCGGCACACGTTGGCAAAAGCGTTGAGCGCGCCGTTCTCATCGCGGGCGATAATGACTGGCTCGTCGACGACTCGGAACGTCATATAGTCGCCAGGGTTCTCGATCTCCTCGACCCGGGCCATACAAAGCCAATCCTTCATGAAAAATTTTTCTTTTTCGAGCCGGAGCACCTCGGGCGAGGCATAGATGTAGCCAGGCAGGTGACGTGCCTGATGGATCGGCGCCCGGCTCGGCGTGAGCCCTTCTCCGGTCGCCAGACCGGGGCTGGTTGAAGGTCGGACGTGCGTGTCGGTAAGCGCCATGATCCTCCCTCCTTATCGTGGGCAACGGTTGGCGGGCGCATCTCGTCAGGGGAAAACCGTAGCCCCTGATGATGCCGCCCGCAAGGCGCCCGGTGTGAGATCTCAGAGCCGCCGATTGTCAGGCGCCGTGCCCGCGAACCCGTCAGGCGATACCTAGCCCGCCATCGACCGCGATCACAACGCCGGTGATCCAGGAGGCTTTGCCGGAGGCCAGGTAGGAAACCATTTCCGAGATATCATCGGGCTCGCCCGTTCGTCCCAGGGGATAGGCTTTGCGGCGTACGCTAAGGAACTGCTCGAAGGTCCGCCGGTCCATGGCATTGGCGTAAATCTCGCTTCGCACAAGGCCCGGACTCACGACATTGACCCTGATCCCGGATGGGGCAAGCGCGACGGCGAGCGCCTTGGAAAAGGATTCCACGCCCCCTTTGGTGGCGGCATAGATTGCGGTGTCCGCTGCCGGGCGCTGGGCGAAGCCCGAGCTCATATTGATGATGGTACCTCTGGTCCGTTTGAGTGCGGGCACGCAGGCCAACGAAAAATTCATCGTGCCGATGAGGTTGATGCCGACCTCATAGGCGATGTCGTTCTGCGTAATCTTCACCAAGGGCTGGCGTTTGATCACACCGGCGGAGTTGACCACCACATCGATCCGGCCGAAATCGCTCCGGATTGCCGCTACGGTTTTCTTGATTTGGCCGTGATCCGCGACATCGCAGGGATAGGGGTGAAGCTTCTCGCCGCGCCGCGGCTCAAGGCGCCGGGCGCGTCGGCCAATCACAGCCACCGCGAAGCCGTCACGGGCCAGCGCGTTGGCACAAGCACGGCCAATACCCGTACCGCCGCCCGTCACAACGGCCACTTTCCGGTTCGGTCCGCTTGAAGGCCTTCTTCTTGCTTTGGTCGCCATGGATGTCCTCTCCCGTGTCGATGATGGTTTCGCTACACGTTGAGACCCGGTCATTGGGCACCTCGGGCGCGGTGAGGTGATGGTCGGTCGTCGGATCCCCGGCTGGCAGGCTCGCCGCACGCCTCAGGCGGTCACGGTCAGCTTTGCGGGGCTTCTTTGAGAAACACCAGGTCCTCGGCGTTCTCCCTGGCCAACGCGTAACCTGCCGCAGCGAACAGCCGCCGGGACGCCGTATTGTCCCTCTTGACCTTCGCCACGAAGGGCGCAGAAGGCCATCGGGCGCGGCACGCGGCTGACGTTGCCTCAAGCATCTGTCGGCCAAACCCGCATCGGCGAAATCCGGGCGCAACGAAAATTTCAAGCTCCATACCCACGCCCGTGCCCCAGACTTTCACATAGCCCAATTCCGAACCGTCGTCCCGCATCCGGAACACACCGTTGATCCCGGCCATTGTCTGACGTCAGCGCCTTTGGGACAAATTGAGGTAATTGCATACCGGAGGATTTCTGACTCATCGTAGTGACCGAAGGGAACGAAGATGAGACAGAAATCAATGAGCAAGAACGACCCGGCGGATGGAACGGTTCGGGATATTCGCCGCAAGACACGCAAGCAGTATACGGCTGAGGAGAAGATCTGGATCGTGGTGTCGGGCCTGCGCGGCGAGGAGAGCATCGCCGCCTTGTGCCGCCGCGAGGGCATCGCCGAGGGTCTGTATTACAGCTGGTCGAAAGAGTTTTTGGAAGCGGGCAAGAAGCGGCTCGCCGGCGACACCGGGCGCCAAGCGACCTCGGGCGAGGTTAAAGGCCTGCGCCAGGAGATGCGCGACTTGAAGGAGTTGGTCGCCGAACTTTCGCTGGAGAACCGGCTTCTCAAAAAAAACATGATCGGGCATGGGGGAGACGAGGAATGAGGTATCCCGCATCCGAGAAGCTGGAGATCATCCGCCTGGTCGAGCAGTCCCACCTGGGCGTCGGGTCCACTTTGGACAAGCTGGGCATTCCGAAGACCACCTTTTATCGCTGGTACGATCGCTTTCTGGCCTTTGGCGACGCCGGTCTTGAGGATCGCAACAGCAGCCCAGGCCGGGTGTGGAACCGGATCCCGGATGATGTCCGGGGGCAGATCATCGATCTTGCCCTGGAGGAGACGCAACTGTCGCCCCGGGAACTGGCCGTCAGGTTTACGGACACCAGGGGCTACTTTGTCTCGGAAGCCTCGGTTTACCGGCTTCTCAAGGCCCACGACCTGATCACCAGCCCCGCTTTCGTGGTCATCAAGGCAGCCGATGAGTTCCGCGACAAGACCACGGCGCCGAACCAGCTGTGGCAGACCGACTTCACCTATCTCAAGGTCATCGGCTGGGGCTGGTTTTACCTGTCGACCATCCTGGATGACTATTCCCGCTACATCATTGCTTGGAAGCTCTGCACCAACATGACGGCGGACGATGTGACGGCAACACTGAAGTTGGCGCTAGAAGCCTCAGGCTGCAATCGCGCCAATGTCGTCCACAAGCCGAAGCTGCTCAGCGACAACGGCTCGTCCTATATCTCCGGCGATCTGGCTGAATGGCTCGAGGACCACGGTATGGATCACGTTCGGGGCGCACCGTATCACCCGCAAACCCAGGGCAAGATCGAGCGCTGGCATCAAACGCTGAAGAACCGGATCCTGCTTGAAAATTATTATCTACCCGGCGATCTCGAAAACCAGATCAGCGCCTTCGTCGATCACTACAACAACCAACGCTACCACGAGAGCATCGGCAACGTAACTCCAGCCGACGCCTACTTTGGACGCCACACCGCCATCATCGAAAAGAGAAAAAAAGATCAAAAAACTGACCCCCCAAAACCGCCGCTTGAACCATCAAAGCCAAGCGGCTTAACATCAAACAAAGATGAGCCAGATCCTCCCTATGAAACACGCTCAACAGTCCCATTTGTTTTGATGACGTACACCATCCGTCGGCCAACGTGGCCCGCTCGTAGGCCTGATGTGACTCCTAGTTTAGACAGTTGGCGCCGGTACGTAAGTGCCGAGGTGCCCGTGGTCATTTGCGAACAGAGGTCCGATCGGCGGCTGCCGGCGGACCGGGCCAACTGTGCCCTGGCATGTATCGATAAGGAGAAAAAGCCCTCAACCGCTATAATCAGCCAACGGAGGCGCAGTCCGCTTGGAGGCGCGACAGAGGGAGGAATCAAATGGCTGTGAGACGCCCGACCCCATCGCAGATGAGGGAGGTTGCCGACGACCTGGGCATGGAACTCGGCGAGGAAGAGATTGAAGCCTTCGTGGAACTGGCCCGGGGCGCCTTGGGGGCGTTCGATCTCCTTGACCTCATGTCCGACTATTTGCCGCCCGTCAAATATCCACGGACTCCGGGTTACCGCCCCGAGGGAGAAGAAAACAAATACGGTGCGTGGTATGTCAAAACCAGCATCAAGGGACCCAAACGGGGCAAACTGGCCGGCAAGAAGGTCGCGATCAAAGATACGGTCTGCGTCGCGGGCGTGCCCTTGACGGACGGTGCATCGACGCTCGAAGGCTATGTGCCCGAGGTCGACGCCACCATCGTGACCCGGATCCTCGACGCCGGTGGCGAGATCGCCGGCAAGGCCGTTTGTGAGTATTTCTCCTATTCGGGGGGCAGCCACACCGCGGTAACCGGACTCGTGCACAACCCCCGCAAGCACGGCTATTCCGCCGGTGGTTCGTCCTCGGGCTCTGCTGCGCTTGTGGCGGCGGGCGAAGTGGGAATGGCCATCGGGGGCGATCAGGCGGGCTCCATTCGCATTCCCGCAGCGCTGTGCGGTATCTACGGCATGAAGCAGACCTACGGGCTCGTGCCCTACACGGGTATCTTGTCGAGCGTATTCCATGTGGACCACGCCGGCCCGATGACGGCGACGGTAGCCGACAATGCCCTTCTTCTCGAAGTCATCGCGGGCGAAGACGGGATCGACCCCCGGCAACGCGCCGTCCGCCCGGCGAAATACACCGAAGCTCTGAAAAAGAGCGCCAAAGGCCTCAAGATCGCCCTCGTGAAGGAGGGGTTCGAGCCGCAACAGAACTTCAGCCAGGAGGGGTGCGAGCCCGACGTGACGGAGAAGGTACAGGCGGCGGCGGCGCATTTCCGCTCGCTCGGCGCCGAAGTCGATGAGGTGTCCATTCCCATCCATGCCCAGAGCGCCGCCATCTGGATGGGGTTTGCGATGGAGGGTTATCTCAACAACATGCTGAAGGGAAACGCCCTCGGATTGAGCCACGGTGGTCTCTACGTGACCAGCCTGAACGACAAGCTGTCGGGATGGAGGCAACGCAGCACGGAGTTTCCGCCCAACCTGAAGCTCGGCATGCTCCTCGGACAGTATATGAGCCGCCACTACAATGGGCACTATTACGCCAAGGCCATCAACCTGACGCGCAGGATGCGCGCGTCGTACGATGAGATGCTGGCAGAATACGACCTTCTCATGATGCCGACGGTCTACAGAGTGGCGCGTCCGATGCCGCCTGCGGACGCGCCGCTCGAAGTACTGGTCGAGCGAGCCTTTGAAGGTGTCGACAACTGCGCGGCCTTCGATCTTACCCATCACCCGGCGATGTCGGCGCCGTGCGGCGCCGTTGACGGCCTTCCCGTGGGCATGATGCTGATCGCCAAACACTTTGACGAAGCGGCAATCTACCGCGCCGCGCACGCGTTTGAGCAATCGGGCGACTGGCAGGAGTTGTAACGGCTAGCGTGCGTGTACTCACGGTGATGTGGCCGAGGACTGGTTCACGGCATGAAAAGCGAATACGGCGCCTTTCTCGACGAGATTGATCTCAACGTTCCGGGTGCGGCGGAGGGGCCGCTCGCGGGACTGACCTTCGCCGCCAAGGACGTTTTCGACATCGCCGGGCAGGTGGCGGGAAACGGACACCCGGATTGGCGCCGCACGCACGCGGCGGCGGAGACCACGGCCCCCGCGGTCAAAGCGATGTTGGAAGCCGGCGCGACGCTCGTCGGGGTGACGGTGGCGGACGAGCTCTGCTACAGCCTCACCGGCGAGAACCAGCATTACGGCATGCCGACCAACCCCCGAACAGCCGATCGGCTTCCGGGAGGCTCCTCCAGCGGTTCGGCCTGTGCGGTGGCGGGGGGGCTCACAGACCTCGCGCTCGGCACCGATTGCGGCGGGTCGGTGCGCGTGCCGGCAAGCTTCTGCGGCATCTTTGGCTTCAGACCCACCCATGGCCGAGTTTCGCTGGATGGCGTGCCCCCGTTCGCACCGAGCTTCGATACCGCGGGATGGTTCGCCGCAGACGGCGCCCGACTCGAGGATGTGGGTCGCGTATTGCTCGACAGCCCCTCTCCTGCGGGCCAACCGCGGCGTCTTCTTGTCGCCACCGACCTATGGCGGGAGGTCGACGCGGAGGTTCGCCAGGCGTTGGCGCCGGCGCTCGAAAGCATCGAACGAGCTCTGGACGTTGAAGCCCGTGAGGTGACGCTGGCCCCTCGGGGAATAGAGCACTGGGCCGAAACCTTTCGCATATTGCAGGCGGTACAAATCTGGACCCATCTGGGGCCTTGGGTGCGCGAGATTCGTCCCAACTGCGCCCCGGGCGTGGCCCGCCGTTTAGAATGGGCGGCAACGGTGAACGAGGACGACCGTGCGACCGCCAGGGTTGAGATTGTCGAGCGCCTGGAGGAATGCCTGACCGACGATGCGATCCTTTGCATACCGACTGCGGGGCTTTCGCCGCTGCGCGATGCGTAGCAGAAGGAGCTTGAGTCCTTTCGCGCCTCGACCCTGCGGCTCACGTGTAGCGCGGGGCTTGCAGGACTACCGCAGATCCAGCTACCGCTTGGGACGGTACACGATTGCCCTGTGGGGCTTTCACTGATCGCACGGCGCTCACGCGACGAGTGGTTGCTCGCTTTGGGGCGCGAAATCTCGGGCCATGGTCGCGTTGCGGGGTGATCCGCAGGTACGACAACAACCCAGTACCCGGATTTGTCGCACTCGGCCCGCCAACCGCTCGTGTCCGTACACCGATCCTGATCGGTCGAGCGCAGGGGCCTCGACAAGCGGCCAGCCTTGACCCGAGGCAGATATTGATCGGTTTATCAGGTTCCGCACCAGTGTGAGGCGAGCGCCGCCGCGGTCCCTGCGGCCGTTGAGATCAGCGTCGATGAGCCGGGACGAACGCGACGGCTTTTAGTTCTTGGCGGCCGCCTTCTCGGCGTCGGCCGCCTCTTTGGCCAGGCGGAGGGCCCGCAGGTTCGCTGTGTGTTCCGCTCTCTCCTGCAGCGCTTTTTCCTTTTCTTTCAGGGCCAGCTTCTCCTTCCTCTCGGTTGCGGTGAAGTGTTCCTCGGCCCTCGATTTTGCTGTCTTCAACATTTCAGGAATCCTCTGCTTCGGTTCGAGGTGTCACGGGCGGGTACTTTCATCCCGCAGCACAAGCGAGTCCGCCCACGGGCTGTTGCGCAAGATCGGCAACGGCTGGGCAAATCGCGCCGTTTCTTGCTGTTCGTTCTAATTAATGTTGTCGAAGGAATGACCGCGCGGATCGGTCCGCCCGCTCCCTTCGGTCCGTCGGACGATCGTAGTAAAGTCACGTCGCCAGCGGCAGGCCGCAACCTCCCCCAAACGGGAGTTGGAGGCGGTGCCGTGCGTGGTTATTCGATGAGGGACAGGTTCTCGGCGGAAGATTTACCGTTCTGTCCGACCTGAAGTTCGTAAGAGACTTTCTGCCCTTCGTTAAGCGAACTCAGTCCGGCGCGCTCGACGGCCGAAATGTGGACGAAAGCGTCATTCGAGCCGTCTTCCGGTTCGATGAACCCGAAACCCTTGGCCGGGTTAAACCACTTTACGGTACCAGTAGTCATAGTTATTTCCTCTAACAGGAGTGTTGAGTCCGCGCCTCACACCATGTGACGGCGCAGTCGGTTTAACGCTCACATTGTCAGGGGATAACTAAGCTAATCGGCGTACCGGTCATTCAGGTAACACCAAACGAATGCAATACGTTATGTGGGATAGGTAGAGGGAATCCCGGAGAATTGCAATGACCTGCGCGGCCCAGCGCCGAAACCGGAAATCCGCCCGCCGAGGCGTCGCCCGCGCGCGAGTGCCCGTCTGTTAGGTTTAATATCGCATTACAACACGACACTAACGAAATATTCTGTGAATCAACATTAACAAAAGGGAGTGGATAAATTCGAGAATATTTTTTGGGATTTTTCCCTTGGGACGCGATTGAAGGATCGTGTCCCGGCGCGTGGTGTAAGAGCGTTGCGCTCTACGCGGCTCCCGGCGGGTAGGGCCGGGACGTTCAGGCTGCCACGGTGGGCAGCGGAGCTATTGTCAAAAGTTGGTGACGCAGGTTTCAGGCGGCGCGTTCGGTTAGCTTTTCTCCGTCCTTGAATTTGACGCCTTGAATGATGTCGGCGATCTGGTTCGAGCCGTCCAGGCGACGCCACTTCTTGCTGGCCGACTGGCACAGCTTGAAGACCATGGTGAGCGCCGTCATGCGGCTGAGGCAGCCCTTGGTCTTGGTGGTCCTGAGGCGCACGGTCGCAAAGGTGCTTTCGATGGGATTGGTGGTGCGAATGTGCTTCCAGTGCTCGGCCGGGAAGTCGTAGAAGGCGAGCAACACGTCGCGGTCCTTGGCCAGGCAGGCCACCGCTTTGTCATACTTGGGGCCATAGGCCTCGAGGAAGAAGTCGAAGGCCTTCTCGGCCACCGCGCGGGTCTCGGCCATCCAGATGTCCTGTAGGTACTGCTTGGCGCGTGGCTGGACGGACTTCGGGAGCTTGTTGAGCACGTTGGCGGTCTTGTGCACCCAACAGCGCTGCTCGCGCGTCGTCCCGTAGACCTCGCGCAAGGCTTTCCAGAAACCGAGCGCCCCGTCGCCGGTGGCCAGCTCGGGCGCAATCGCCAGGCCGCGGCGCTTGAGATCGAGCAGCACTTCGCGCCAGGACTGGGCGCTCTCCCGGTAGCCGTCGGCGATCGCCAGCAGCTCCTTGCGGCCCAGCTCGTCGGCACCGATGATCACGCACATGCATTGCTTGTCATGGTCGAGCCGTGGTGAGAAGTAGACGCCCTCGGCCCAGAAGTAGACATAACGCTTGGCCGAGAGATCGCGCCGTTGCCAATGCTCCAGCTCGCCTTGCCAGACCTCCTTGAGGCGGGCAATGGTCGAGGCCGAGAGCCCCGGCGCCTCGGGCCCCAAGAGCGCCGCAAGCGCCGCGCAGAAATCGCCCGTGGAGATGCCCTTCAGATAAAGCCAGGGCAGGAGTTCCTCGATCGACTTGGCGCGCCTGAGATAGGGAGGCAAGATCCGTGAGGTGAAGCGAACCCGCGGCCCCGTCTCGCCGGCGCCTCGGTCGCGCACCCTGGGACAGCGCACCGCAACCGGACCAATGCCGGTCTGGATCTCGCGCTCCGGCAAATGCCCGTGGCGTACGATCCGACGGCGGCCGGCCGAGTCCGTCAGATGCGCATACGCCTCGACAAAACCGGCAACTTCCGCCGCCACCGCTTGCCCAAGTAAACGCCGCGCACCAAGACGCAAAACCTCCGTCAGCGGATCGTCCTCAAATGATCCTGGTTGGCGAAGCTGGACGACTGTATCCTCTCTCATGGCGTATCCCTCCTTCGTGGAAAATGGCGACTCCAACATCGCCAGGATACGCTGCCCTCATCTCATCCCATCACCAACTTTCGGGTATAGCTCTGGGCAGCGTGATGGGGACACCATCGCTCAGCGGAGCGATTGATTCCAGCGTCATGTATCTCCTTGAGACGGCCCACTCATCGTTCTGCTCGAGAAGGATAGCGCCGACGAGCCGTGTGATGGCGGCTTCGTTGGGAAAGATACCGACGACGTTGGTGCGACGATTGACCTCGGCATGGAGCCGTTCGATCGGGTTTGTGGAGTGCAATTTCTGGCGGTGCTCCCTGGGGAAGCTCATGTAGGCGAGGACGTCGTGCTCGGCTTCGTCCATGAGAACTGCCAGCTTGGGCACCTTGGGCCTGAGCTGGTCGGCGACCTGGCGCCACTGGACCTTCGCGCTGTCGGCGTCCTCCTGGGCGAAGGCGGTGGCGACGAAGGCGGAGACGACGCGCCGGCCCTGGCGGCCGGCATGGGCCAGCAGGTTGCGGGCGGAGTGCACGCGGCAGCGCTGCCATGTGGCGCCGAGGATCCGGGTCGCGGCGGCCTTCAGGCCCTTGTGGTCGTCGGAGATCACCAGCTTCACGCCGCGCAGCCCGCGCCGGGCCAGCGAGCGCAGGAACTCGGTCCAGAAGGTCTCGGCCTCCGACGCGCCGATCGCCACGCCCAGGACCTCGCGGCGGCCTTGGTCCTTGACGGCCACAGCCACGGTCACCGCGACCGAGACGATGCGTCCGGTCTGGCGCACCTTCACGTAGGTGGCGTCGAGCCACAGATAGGGCCAGTCGCCCTCCAGCGGTCGATCGAGGAAGCCGTTGACCTTATCGTCGATCTCGCCGCACAGCCTGGAGACCTGGCTCTTGGAGGCGCCCGACATCCCCATCGCCTGAACCAGATCGTCGACCGAGCGGGTCGACACCCCCTGGATGTAGGCCTCCTGGATCACCGCAGCCAGCGTGAGAACGGCGGTGACAAATTAGTCCACGGAAGCGGCGGGATTTCCCAGCCGCGGGCGGAGTAAAACTCTGCCACCTGTAGCCTTCGATCTTTTTTGAGATGGAAGGCGGGAGGATGTACACCGTGGACCTATATCTGCGCGTTCGGCTGGCCTGCCATGTTGATGGTCTGAGCCAGCGAGAGGCGGCAAGTCGGTTTGGCATTGCGCGCGAGACGGTGAGGAAGATGCTGCGGCATTCGGAACCGCCGGGATATCGGCGACGCCAGCCACCGAAACGCCCGAAACTGGCCCCCTTCACGGATATCATCGACCGTATTCTGGAGGAGGACCGAACGGTTCACCGTAAGCAGCACCACACGGCGAAGCGTATATTCGAGCGCCTTCGCGACGAACATGGCTTCACGGGCAAAGAGACCATCGTGAAGGATTACGTTCGGGAACGGCGCCTTCGTCGGCGTGAGATGTTTGTGCCGTTGTCACATCCTCCGGGCCATGCTCAAGCGGACTTTGGCGAGGCGGATGCGATCATCGCCGGCGTCAAGTATCGGGCGCATTTTTTCGTCATGACACTTCCCCACAGCGATGCCTGCTTCGTTGCGGCCTACCCGGCGGCGACGACGGAGGCCTGGCTGGACGGGCACAACAGAGCCTTTGTTTTTTTCGGCGGCGTTCCCCAATCGATTCTTTACGACAACGACAAGTGTCTGGTGTCGCGCATCTTGTCAGATGGCACGCGGCAACGAACGCGGCCGTTCAGCGGGCTGCAGTCCCATTACCTCTTCGAGGACCGCTACGGCCGTCCCGGCAAGGGTAACGACAAAGGCAATGTGGAGGGGGTGGTCGGCTATGCCCGGCGGAACTTCATGACGCCGCTTCCCCGGTTCGCGAGCTGGGACGCCTTCAATGGCCACCTGGAAGAGCAATGCCGCAACCGGCAAGGCAACGTCCTGCGCGGCCACCGCGAGAGCATCGGCGAACGGTTTGTGCGTGACCGCGAAGCGTTGAAGAGGCCACTGCCGGCACCGTTCGACGCGTGCGACAAGCAGGGCACGCGGGTCAACTCGCTGTCCCTGGTGCGCTACCGGACGAATGACTATTCCGTGCCCGTCGCCTACGGCCATCAGGAAGTCTGGATCCGTGGCTATGTCCACGAGGTGGTTATCGGTTGCGGCGCCGGGATCATTGCCCGACACCCCCGTTCCTACGACCGGGAAGATATGGTCTTCGATCCGATCCACTACCTGCCTTTGCTGGAGCACAAGATCGGCGCCCTGGATCAGGCCGCGCCGCTAGCCGGATGGGAACTGCCTGATGCCTTCCCAACCCTGCGCCGTCTCCTGGAGGCGCGCATGGGCAAGGCCGGCAAGCGGGAATACGTCCAGGTCCTTCGGCTTCTGGAGACCTTCGATCTCGAGGTGCTTCACGGCGCGGTGAAGGACGCCCTGCGCCTGGGTGCGATCGGCTACGACGCCGTCAAACACCTTGTGCTGTGCCGTATCGAGCGACGCCCGCCCAAACTCGACCTGGATATCTATCCCTACCTGCCTCGGGCCAACGTGGCGACCACGGCCGCCGCCAGTTATATGAGCTTGTTGGGTGGAGGCGCGTCATGACCGATACGCCGCAAGTGTTGCTGGCCCATCACCTCAAGACCCTGAAACTGCCGACGTTCCTGCGCGAATACGACAAGCTGGCCCGCCAATGCGCCACCGAGGGCGCCGACCATGTGCGGTATCTTGTCCGTCTGACCGAGTTGGAACTGATCGACCGTGAGCGCCGCATGGTCGAGCGGCGGATCAGACAGGCCAGGTTCCCCGCCGTCAAAAGCCTCGACAGCTTCGACTTCAAGGCCATCGCATCGCTCAACAAGATGCTGGTTCTGGAGTTGGCGCGATGCGAATACGTCGAGCGTCGTGAGAATATCATCGCGCTCGGCAACAGCGGAACCGGCAAGACCCATATCGCCCTCGGTCTCGGTCTGGCGGCCTGCCAAAAGGGGCTCTCCGTCGGCTTCCTCACGGCCGCTGCCCTGGTTCATGAACTGATGGAGGCCAGGGATGAAAAACGCCTGTTGCGCCTGCAGAAGCAACTGGCAAAGTATCACCTTCTGATCATCGACGAACTCGGCTTCGTGCCGCTCTCGAAGACCGGCGCCGAGCTGCTGTTCGAAGTCTTCAGCCAGCGCTACGAGCGGGGCTCGATCCTGGTGACCTCCAACTTGCCGTTCGATGAGTGGACGGAGATATTCGGCTCGGAACGCCTGACCGGGGCTTTGCTGGACCGCCTCACCCACCATGTCCATATCCTGGAAATGAACGGCGAGAGCTATCGTCTCAACCAAAGCCAAAAACGGCGGAAATTCCCCAAAATACCTGCTTAACCGCCGGTGCAATGGTTGACCCGGTGGGTCCACAGGAACCTCCCACGCTGCTTCGCTCCGCGTAACGCAAGCGCTACACGAAGCAGCGCGGGTCCCTCCTATGGACTACCGGGACAACCCCCCAACACCGCGTACCGCATAACGTTAAGTGGACTAGTTTTACTCCGCCCGGGTGGACTAATTTTGCTCCGCCGTTGACACCAGCGCCTTCTCGGCCATCCGCCGCGGCTCCAGGAAGCCCGGGAAGTGGCTTCCCTTCCTCAGCTTCGGGATCTTCAGCTCCACCGTGCCGGCCCGCGTCTCCCAGGACCGGTCGCGGTAGCCGTTGCGGTGGGTGATACGATCCGCCGAGCGCTCGCCGTGCCCGGCGCCGGTCAGGCCCTCAACCTCCAGTGCCATCAGCCGCTCGGCCGTGAAGCCGATCATCTCGCGAAGCAGATCGGCATCGGAGCTCTTCTCCAAAAGCGCGCGCAGGGTCATCATGTCCTGGGTCATCGTGGTTCTCCTTCGGGTCAGGTTGGTTTGCACTAGCCCAACCCTAAACCGGAACCGCGATGGCCTCCGCTGTGGATAGCCGGCTTGCCTACGCCAGACTCTCGGCGGTCGCTACGGCAAGCCGCCTACCCACAGCTAACAGAGGCTCCAACAACTCCTACACCACGTCCTGGGACACGACCGATTGAAGTGTTTGACGAACTGGATATTTCAAACCCTCGATGATGCCGCGCACGCCAAGCTTGCACTATTCGGCTAACCCCGGCTTCCGAGCTTCATCCCCAGGTCTTCTCTTGGCTACGCGCGGATGTGAACAATCCAACACTCGAATGTCCGGAACCAGCCAGTAGCGGCCCGCGGGATAGGCTGTGTGCCGGGCTGTGATCACAGCGCGTGGAATTCGGGCGTGAGCGGCTGCGCCCGCTTTACGTGAGGGACCTGAGGAGGTGAGGTGGTCCCAGAAAATCGGACAGGGAGCTAAGGTGTATTCCACCGGATAACGGAGGAATACGAGATGACGAATCGACGCCGGTTTACGGCGGAATTCACGGCCCGGGTGGCGCTGGAAGCGCTGCGGGGCGACAAGACGATCCAGCAGATCGCGGCCAAGCACAAGGTGCATACGAACCAGGTGAGCGCCTGGAAGCGCCAGGCGGTGGACGGTCTGGGCGAAGTGTTTTCGAACGGCGCCAACCGCGCTTGCCGGGATCATGAATCCGAGGTCCGCGACCTTCACGCCAAGATCGGCGAGCTGACGGTGGAACGGGATTTTTTAGCCAGAGGGCTCAAGCGATGAGCCGGGGGGAGCGCAATGCGATGATCACACGCGACGCCCCCGAGCTGAGCTTGAGCCGTCAATGCCGCCTGCTTTCGATCGGCCGGTCCTCGTTCTATTATGCGCCCAGGGGGGAGAGCCCTTCGAGTCTGGCGCTGATGCGTCGGATCGACGAGTTGTTCATGAAGTACCCGTTCTACGGCAGCCGCCAGATGGTCCGCCAGTTGCGGCGGGACGGCGTTTGCGTCGGCCGTCACCGGGTTCGCAGGTTGATGCGATTGATAGGCCTGGAGGCAATCTATCAGGCGCCGAGAACCAGCGTGCCGCATCCCATGCACCGGATTTATCCTTATCTTCTCAAAGGGATGGCTATCGACCAGCCCAATCGGGTCTGGTGCGCCGACATCACCTATATCCCCGTCCAGCGTGGCTTTCTGTACCTGGTAGCGATCATGGACTGGGCGACGCGCCACGTTTTATCCTGGCGGCTGTCGAACACCATGAACGCTGGATTCTGCGCCGAGGCCTTGGGCGACGCGCTGGCCCGCTACGGCCAGCCGGAGATATTCAATACGGATCAGGGCAGCCAGTTCACCAGCCTCGACTTCACCGGCGTGCTCAAGAACGCGAGCATCCGCATCTCCATGGACGGTCGGGGCCGCTGCATGGACAACATCTTCATCGAGCGCCTGTGGCGGTCTCTCAAGTATGAGGCGGTCTACCTACACGAGCTCACCGACGGCTTCCACGCCGAACGGGTCATCGGCGAGTGGATCGGCTTCTACAACACCGAGCGGCCCCATTCGTCCCTCGACGGTCAAACGCCGGCCGAGGCCTACGGGGCCGGTCAACCTGTGGATATGATGGACAAGGCTCGCGCCTTGCCCACATCCCCACAGGCTCAACAACAGCAACAGGATGTGATAAAAAGGATTTTGGCAGCATGATCAAACAACGGAATACACCTTAACCGCGCTGCCAAACTGTCCAACAAAGTGGGACCACCTCAGAGGGAAGATACAGTGCTCGATCAGCCGAGGGAGGACCGACATGAAAGATGCTGAGACTTTGGCCCGCGCCGGCGCAAATTTCGGTGCGGCGCGCCTCAAGAACATCAAGCAGGCCGACGTGCCGATTGAATTTCTCCCCACCACCGAGGAGGAAGGTTACGCCATCCAGGACGCGTCCATAGAGTGGCTCAGCGCCAACGGCCTCGGTCCCCAGGTGGGCTACAAGGTCGCCAACGTGAGCGCGGGCGCAAAGGAAATGCTCGTCACTATGGGCGCCAAACCGTTCGGCCTCGATACGCCGCTCTACGGCCCGATCATGAGCAGGCACATCTATCACGAGCTGGCGGAGATAGATCCCTTCGACAACGAGATCACCTATATCGAGTGCGAGTTCGGCATTCGCATGGGCCGGGACACGCCGGCGGAGAACCAGCCCTATACCCGCGAGAGCATCGGCGCGTATATCGACGCCTGCATGGCCGGAATCGAGATCGCGGCGCCAACCTTCGAAAAGAGGGACTACGAAGATGTCGCGCCGCGGGGCATCCTCAACATCGCCGACAATGGCAGTAACCGGGGCGCGGTGTTCGGCCCCCCGGTCACCGATTGGCAGAAGCTCGACATCCCTTCGCTCACGGCGCGGATCATCAAGAACGGCGAAGAGGTGTTGTCGGGCGACGCCACCGGATTGATGGGTCATCCCTTCGAGGTCGCGGCCTGGCTCGCCAACCGCCTCATCGATGATGGCAAGCAATTGAAGGCGGGTGAATACGTCCTGCTCGGCTCGGTGACACGAGGGATGAAGGGCGCAGAGCTTGAACTCGCCTCCGGCGAAGAGGTTATCATTCGGTGGGACGAACTGGGCGACGCGCGCGTCAAGTTCAACTAATCCCGGACCGGCGACTCACGGCGCGGCCGATCGGATTCGGCATCGCCCGAAGCGAATTGGCGATTCATGGAGTGCGCGCCTGTCGGCGTCCGCTCCGGGGTCAGCAACGCTCGTTCAGGGGCCGAGTCGTCTGACTGCGCCCCTAGCAGCCCGTTGATTAAGTGGCTTTTTCCGGCTCTCACTCCCAGATGAGGAATGCGGCGGCGAAAGCCGTCTGGCCGCTTTGCGAGCCCCCCCGTGCCACCAGCATGGCCCCGGTGGGCGTGAGCAGAACGAAAATACCGCCATATCCGCCCGCCACGGCCTCCCGCGGGGTGCCGGCGCCGATGAGCTGGCGCATCAGTAACGATAGATTGTGGCCGGCGACGTGGAGCAGGTATCGCTTGTGCACATTCTCTCGCCCGCGCAGCCAGGTTCGTCGCATGCCGCCACGATCGAGGTTGTGGGCAAAGCAGCGCTCGACGATCTCGGCGCGCAGCTTGAAGGCCTCGCGGGCGACCCCGGACTTGAGCCGCGCACGGTTATTGGTGACCGCGCGCCGCGCCGCCTCATCACCGTGCCAGCGCGAAAAGCCGGTCTGCTTGGGCGCCGCGATCCGGGTCTTCCAGGGACTGTCGTTCAGAGCCCTCAAGACCGCCCGTGAGTGATAACCTTTGTCGGCGACGCATTCGGCCGGGTCCTCCGATGTCGGTGCCGCATCCACCGCCTCGAGGTTTGCCTCGGCCTTCGCCAGGGTCTTGGAAAGCGTCGTGGTGTCGCCCTCATCGGCCGGGTGCAGCTCGGCCGCCACCACCGCGCCGGTGTCCAGATCCACCGCGTGCTCGGGCTTGTAGGCCAGATGCGTCGTGCCGTCCTTCATCTTGGTGATCTTGGCCTCGGGGTCGCTCTTCGAAACCCAATCCGTGTTGGAAAGCTTCTTGCCCTTGCGCTTCCGGTCCAGACGCGCCAGGTCCTCGGCCGTGGGTGTCTCGACCCCGCTTTCCCGGGCCAGGCGCTCCAGCATCTCCCGGTAGCCTTCGCCGTTGTCGCGCCGCACGATGTTCCGCAGCGCCGCGTTGGCCTCCATGGTCGAGGCATCGACGCCGATGCGCTCGCCCTTGATCAGCCCCGCCTCGGCGATCAGCACCAGAACCCAGTCGAAGACCGCCGCGTGGACTTCATGGGGCAGGCGCGTGCGGCTCCGTGACAGCCAGGAATGGTCCGGTACCCGATCACGGCTCCCCAGTCGCAGGAACGCCCGCAGCGAAAGCGAGTCCGAGCAGCGCCACTCCAGACCGCGCTCGCTGTCGATGCCCTCAAAGTAGCCCACCAGGTGCATCCGGAAATAGCGCCCGGGCGGCACCGAGGGCGCGCCCATCCGGACCGCGTAATAAGGCCGGCAGCTCGCCTCGGCAAAGGCGTCGAAGCCGCCCGCGATCAGCACCGACTGCAAGCGGTCATAAAACACATGACCCGGAGAGCGCGGCATCTCCGACCAGCTCACCATCAGGTCCCCCTGACCATCCTTCTGCCGTCCCATCGCCATCGGCAAATCCCCCTGCAAATCAGGGAACCAGAGAATCAGACGGCGCCGACTTAATCAACGGGCTGATAGCCATGAGCAGACCTAAGTCCAAGTTCAGGAAAATCCAAGAACGTCCATGCGGAGATCCCCCGCAAATCCGTTCAATCCAGCCCAGCTATCCTGCAGATCAGCGGCCGGCCTCAGCTGTCGGAACCTCCGCTCATCGCAGCCATGAGGTCGACCTCATCGCCGGATCCTTCTGGCGCTGGCACCTCGGCGACCCATTCATCTATGTCGTCAAATTCCGATTTTAAAGCGCGCGTGAAAGTTGCGTAGGCCTGGTAAAGGCTCGAGATGTAGGGATCGTGTCCCGGCGCGTGGTGTAAGAGCGTTGCGCTCTACGCGGCTCCCGGCGGGTAGGGCCGGGACGTTCAGGCTGCCACGGTGGGCAGCGTGATGGGGACACCATCGCTCAGTGGAGCGATTGATTCCAGCGTCATGTATCTCCTTGAGACGGCCCACTCATCGTTCTGCTCGAGAAGGATAGCGCCGACGAGCCGTGTGATGGCGGCTTCGTTGGGAAAGATACCGACGACGTTGGTGCGACGATTGACCTCGGCATGGAGCCGTTCGATCGGGTTTGTGGAGTGCAATTTCTGGCGGTGCTCCCTGGGGAAGCTCATGTAGGCGAGGACGTCGTGCTCGGCTTCGTCCATGAGAACTGCCAGCTTGGGCACCTTGGGCCTGAGCTGGTCGGCGACCTGGCGCCACTGGACCTTCGCGCTGTCGGCGTCCTCCTGGGCGAAGGCGGTGGCGACGAAGGCGGAGACGACGCGCCGGCCCTGGCGGCCGGCATGGGCCAGCAGGTTGCGGGCGGAGTGCACGCGGCAGCGCTGCCATGTGGCGCCGAGGATCCGGGTCGCGGCGGCCTTCAGGCCCTTGTGGTCGTCGGAGATCACCAGCTTCACGCCGCGCAGCCCGCGCCGGGCCAGCGAGCGCAGGAACTCGGTCCAGAAGGTCTCGGCCTCCGACGCGCCGATCGCCACGCCCAGGACCTCGCGGCGGCCTTGGTCCTTGACGGCCACAGCCACGGTCACCGCGACCGAGACGATGCGTCCGGTCTGGCGCACCTTCACGTAGGTGGCGTCGAGCCACAGATAGGGCCAGTCGCCCTCCAGCGGTCGATCGAGGAAGCCGTTGACCTTATCGTCGATCTCGCCGCACAGCCTGGAGACCTGGCTCTTGGAGGCGCCCGACATCCCCATCGCCTGAACCAGATCGTCGACCGAGCGGGTCGACACCCCCTGGATGTAGGCCTCCTGGATCACCGCAGCCAGCGCCTTCTCGGCCATCCGCCGCGGCTCCAGGAAGCCCGGGAAGTGGCTTCCCTTCCTCAGCTTCGGGATCTTCAGCTCCACCGTGCCGGCCCGCGTCTCCCAGGACCGGTCGCGGTAGCCGTTGCGGTGGGTGATACGATCCGCCGAGCGCTCGCCGTGCCCGGCGCCGGTCAGGCCCTCAACCTCCAGTGCCATCAGCCGCTCGGCCGTGAAGCCGATCATCTCGCGAAGCAGATCGGCATCGGAGCTCTTCTCCAAAAGCGCGCGCAGGGTCATCATGTCCTGGGTCATCGTGGTTCTCCTTCGGGTCAGGTTGGTTTGCACTAGCCCAACCCTAAACCGGAACCGCGATGGCCTCCGCTGTGGATAGCCGGCTTGCCTACGCCAGACTCTCGGCGGTCGCTACGGCAAGCCGCCTACCCACAGCTAACAGAGGCTCCAACAACTCCTACACCACGTCCTGGGACACGACCGGTGTAGGTCAGTTCCAGGATGGCTTCATCCACAAAGTGCTCGCGCAACCGGTTGAATGTCGCGTCTTGGACACGGCCTCCCGCCAGCGCCAGCTCGTCGATATAAGCCAGCACTGCGCGCTCCTTTCCATCGAACAGATCGGACGACGTCCACGAGGGAATCGCGGCTATTTTCGCGTCGGAAATACCGGCGGCCCGGGCGCCCTTGCAATGCTGGGAATATATGAACTTGCACCCTCTAACAGCCCGTTGATTAAGTGGCTTTTTCCGGCTCTCACTCCCAGATGAGGAATGCGGCGGCGAAAGCCGTCTGGCCGCTTTGCGAGCCCCCCCGTGCCACCAGCATGGCCCCGGTGGGCGTGAGCAGAACGAAAATACCGCCATATCCGCCCGCCACGGCCTCCCGCGGGGTGCCGGCGCCGATGAGCTGGCGCATCAGTAACGATAGATTGTGGCCGGCGACGTGGAGCAGGTATCGCTTGTGCACATTCTCTCGCCCGCGCAGCCAGGTTCGTCGCATGCCGCCACGATCGAGGTTGTGGGCAAAGCAGCGCTCGACGATCTCGGCGCGCAGCTTGAAGGCCTCGCGGGCGACCCGGGACTTGAGCCGCGCACGGTTATTGGTGACCGCGCGCCGCGCCGCCTCATCACCGTGCCAGCGCGAAAAGCCGGTCTGCTTGGGCGCCGCGATCCGGGTCTTCCAGGGACTGTCGTTCAGAGCCCTCAAGACCGCCCGTGAGTGATAACCTTTGTCGGCGACGCATTCGGCCGGGTCCTCCGATGTCGGTGCCGCATCCACCGCCTCGAGGTTTGCCTCGGCCTTCGCCAGGGTCTTGGAAAGCGTCGTGGTGTCGCCCTCATCGGCCGGGTGCAGCTCGGCCGCCACCACCGCGCCGGTGTCCAGATCCACCGCGTGCTCGGGCTTGTAGGCCAGATGCGTCGTGCCGTCCTTCATCTTGGTGATCTTGGCCTCGGGGTCGCTCTTCGAAACCCAATCCGTGTTGGAAAGCTTCTTGCCCTTGCGCTTCCGGTCCAGAGGCGCCAGGTCCTCGGCCGTGGGTGTCTCGACGCCGCTTTCCCGGGCCAGGCGCTCCAGCATCTCCCGGTAGCCTTCGCCGTTGTCGCGCCGCACGATGTTCCGCAGCGCCGCGTTGGCCTCCATGGTCGAGGCATCGACGCCGATGCGCTCGCCCTTGATCAGCCCCGCCTCGGCGATCAGCACCAGAACCCAGTCGAAGACCGCCGCGTGGACTTCATGGGGCAGGCGCGTGCGGCTCCGTGACAGCCAGGAATGGTCCGGTACCCGATCACGGCTCCCCAGTCGCAGGAACGCCCGCAGCGAAAGCGAGTCCGAGCAGCGCCACTCCAGACCGCGCTCGCTGTCGATGCCCTCAAAGTAGCCCACCAGGTGCATCCGGAAATAGCGCCCGGGCGGCACCGAGGGCGCGCCCATCCGGGCCGCGTAATAAGGCCGGCAGCTCGCCTCGGCAAAGGCGTCGAAGCCGCCCTCGATCAGCACCGACTGCAAGCGGTCATAAAACACATGACCCGGAGAGCGCGGCATCTCCGACCAGCTCACCATCAGGTCCCCCTGACCATCCTTCTGCCGTCCCATCGCCATCGGCAAATCCCCCTGCAAATCAGGGAACCAGAGAATCAGACGGCGCCGACTTAATCAACGGGCTGATAAGGGTGTCTCGTCGATACTATTCGTTGCGTTCGAGTTGGCACCGCTGAGGAGAAGCAAACTGGCAACTCGCTCAGCATCATTTCGGGCTGCCCAGTGCAAAGGGGATTGGCCGCTGTCGTCCTTCGCATTCACGTTGGCGCCACTGGCGATGAGCACGGTGGCCACCTCAGCGGAGTCATTTCGCGTGGCATCGTGGAGCGGTGTGCCGCTGAGGTGATCCATCGCATTGACATCTGCGCCGGCGGCAATCAGCGTTTTCGCGGCTTCTGCGGCGTTCCTGTGGGCAGCGAAATGCAGGGGGACGCTACCGTACTTGTCCTTCGCATCGACATCGGCGCCAGCGTGCAGCAACTCCGCTACCAACTGAGATAGATTGAGCCCCGCCGCGATATGGAGGTCAGTCCAGCCATTCCCGTTCCCGTCCGCCGTAGAGAGATCGATCGCCAGTTGGTCTTTGAGGGCGTTTGCCTCAGATGGGAGCTGAGGCTCCGAGTAATATGGAAGCGCCTTCCCGTATTCTGGCAAGCCCATTGAAATCGCTGCGTGGAGCGAAGTGGTGTGTAACATAGGCAACACACTGCCGGCCAAAAGCGAAACCGCGAGAGAGAAAGTCAGCAACCCAGCGGATTTTCGTGAGTCGGACCCGATTTCCTTGGACACAGAATTGGCTTAATCGAAGTGTCCAAGGAGGACCGGAACATGACCGATAATTTTGATAAGAAAGTTGCTGTTGATGGGCCTGTGGTAAATGCGGGCGAGCTTGGCTCGTCCCCGTTTTCCCCAGGCCAGGCTTTGCCGGCAGGCCCGCTGGGACTTGGCCAGCGATGGACGGTGGCGCGCAAGCGTGAGGTCGTTCTGCGGCTTTTGCGTGACGAGCCGGTGCAACTTCTGTCGCGCCAGTTGGGCGTAGAGATCTTCCGGCTCGAGCAGTGGCGTGAGAAAGCGACCGGCGGGATCGACGCCTCGCTCAAGCAACGCAAGGGCGATCCGGTGCAGGCGGAACTGGATAGCGCCATGAAGCGGATCGGAGAGTTGACCATGCAGGTGGAACTGCTGGAGGCCAAGACGGAGACCTTCGGCCCTTTGGGGCGGTGGAGGTCGCGGCGATGAGTGCCGCCACCTCGCCCGGCACGGGTCTGGCCTACGGCCTGCGGCGGGTCTGCGCCGCCTGGGGCATGGCCCGCTCCTCGTTCTACGCCATGACCTCCGGCCAGCACGCCGAGCAGCCGCCGGCAAAGCGTCGGGGACCGAAGCCCGCGATCTCGGACCAGGCGCTGCTGGTGGCGATCGAAGCCGACCTGGAGGCATCGCCCTGGGAGGGCGAGGGCTACCGCAAGGTCTGGGCTCGGCTTCGGGTCTGTCGCGACATCCGGGTTGCCCGCAAGCGGGTGCTCCGCCTGATGCGCGAGAACAATCTGCTCTCGCCCCATCGCTGCCGCCGCCGTGGCGGCAATCCCCATGACGGTGAGATCATCACTCATGCCCCGAACCTCATGTGGGGCACCGATGGCGTTCGGGTGTTCACGGTGGACGACGGCTGGGGCTGGATCTTCACCGCCGTCGAGCATTGGAACGCCGAGTGTGTCGGCTGGCATGTCTGCAAGCGCGGCGACCGCTTCGCCGCCCTGCAGCCGATCTCCATGGGGCTTGCCGGGCTGTATGGCTCGACCGCGGCCGGCGCGGCTCGGGGGCTGGCCTTGCGGATGGATCACGGCTCCCAGTATCTGTCGGACCACTTCACCAACCAGATCAAGTTCTGGGGCATCCAGCCGTCCTACGCCTTCGTCGCCGAGCCCCAGACCAACGGCGTCGCCGAGCGGTTCAATCGCACGCTGAAGGAACAGATCATCCATGGTCGCATCTACCGCAACATCGCGGAGCTGCGGGACGCCGTCCGCGACTTCGTCGAACTCTACAATGCCCAGTGGATCGTCGAAAAGAACGGCTACCTGAGCCCCGCTCAAGCTCGTCAGGCGTGGCACGCCGCGATCTCAATCAGGCCCGCCGCGTGAGACAAACTTGTGTCCAAGGAACCGGGTGCGCTACACCAGCGGATTTTCGTAGACTTGTTTGAAAGGAAAATTTACATGGTTGCCCTTTCCGTTCCGAAACTCGCGGCATTCTCATTCCCCCACGTGGCCTGCCCCCGTTAGGTGGTCCAGCTTTTGTGAGAGAGTTGGACGCGGGTTAAATTGGGGGGCGATCACAGCCCATCAAGAGCGTAGGTTGGCCTTCAACGTTGGGCAAGCGCCCTTCCGGCGCCGCCGACCGCTATCCGAGCGAGCGGTGCTGAGCTTGCCCCCAACGTTGGACCAGCCTGAGGCCGAACTTCCCGTTCTTTAGACCATGGGACGGCGGGGTTGCCCGATGGACTTTATGAACTCTACCGGGGATTTGTTCCCGATAGCACTGTGTGGTCGTTCCTCGTTGTACTCTCTCCGATAAGACTCGCATTTAGACCGCGCATCGTCCAGCGATAGGAACCAGTTCTGGTCGATACACTCGGCCCTGACTTTGCCATTGAAGGACTCTACGAACGCATTGTCCGTCGGCTACCCGGTCTCGAGAAGTCCAGCGTCACACCGTTGCTCCAGGCCCAAAGGTCCAGATCCCGCGAGATGAACTCAGGACCATTGTCGAGACGTATCTTCTTCGGCATGCCGTGGATCGCCGTCACCCGCTCCAGAGTGTCAGACAACGTCTACACCACGATATCGTTGCCGCACATGGATCGCCGGCGACAATCGGCAGAAGGCATCGACGATCGCCAGGATGCGAATCCTGGAGCCATCGAACAGCTGGTCCGACAAAAAGTCCATCAACCAGACCTGGTTCGGCCCCGAGGGTGTCCGCAAGGGCGAGGATGGCCGCCGCCTCTCGATGCTTCGTTGGGGCTGATCCCGTCCTGGGCGAGGGAACCGAACATCGGCTACAAGCTGATCAACGCCCAGGTCGAGACGGCCAGCAGCAAACCGGCATTTCGTACGGCCTGGCGCGCGCGCCGCTGTTTGATCCCGGCCGACGGCTTCTATGAATGGACCCGTCGAGGCGGAAAGAAGCAGCCGTGGCTGTTCGGGCTGAAGGATTGCGGGCTGTTCGCCTTCGCGAGGTTGTGGGAGAGCTGGACGGCGCGGGAGGGAACGGCACGCACGGGACCGCTTGCAGAATGGGGGCCGGGGGAGGTGATCGAGACCTGCACGATCCTGACGACTGCGGCCAACGGGATCGTTGAGCCGATCCACAACCGGATGCCGGTCATTCTGCCGCCAGAGACGTTCGACCCCTGGCTTTCTGGCGATACTGTGTCACTCGGCCCCTACGCGGCTGAGGCGATGACCGCCTATACCGTGAGCACCCTCGTCAACAGGCCCGCGAACGATGATCCCCGCTACATCGAGCCGGTCGCCGATGTGTAGCGTGGCAGGTGAACGTCCTACACTCGTCCCGCGGTCAAAGAGTTGCCCCTCCCGCCAGTTTATAGACTTGCGGGCTCCGAAACGATCCAACCCCGACCGCGTTTGACCAGGTAGCCTCCGTTCGGTTGCCGCCGGAAGATGTTCGTGCCGTGGTCAAAGGATAACGGATACCACCTTCCGTGGCTGACGCGGTGCATCCTAGAAATGCTTGCGAAGTCCTGCCTGTTCCTGATCCGGTGGTGGAGTCTATTGTGGGTGCCCGACGTATAGATATAAAATAACATAGGTATAACAACGAGTTAGATGACAGTGAGGGCGGACGTCAGCGCCTATCTCGTCGGCACGGGCCAGCCGGCGGACGATGGCTTGGGCAAACGGCCCGCCCTCGTCGATCTCGCGCGCGCCGTGCAGGAGGCGCGCACACCGCTCACCGCCATCATCGGCTTTGCCGAAATCCTCGCCCGAGAGAAACATGGGTCCATCGGGCACCCCAAATACGCCGACGCCGCCAAGGCGATTGAAGAGAGCGGGCGCTATCTCCTGGATATCGTCAACGAAATTCTCGACTTCTCAGGCGCCGGGGCCGGGCTGCTCAAGCTCAGCGAGGAGGCAGTCGATCTCGGCGCGACGCTGGCATCGTGCGTCCGCATCATGGCCGACCAGGCGGAGCGGGGCGGCATCACCCTAGCGCTCGAGAGCACGCCCGGTCTTCCCGCCTTCAGGGGCGATCCGGGCAAGCTCAAACAGATCGCGCTCAATCTCCTCTCCAACGCCCTCAAATTCACGCCTGCCGGTGGCCATGTGAGCGTAGCGTTGGCGCTCGACGATGCCGAATGCCTGACCGTGTCGGTCAGCGATACCGGCGTGGGAATCGCGGCGGCCGATCTGCCCCAGGTGCTGGCGCCCTTTGCACAGGTGGGCGAGCCGCTCCGCGGCGAGGGCCGTGGCGTCGGTCTGGGCTTGCCGGTGGTTCAGGCGCTGGTTGAGTTGCACGGCGGGACCTTCACCTTGGACAGCGTCGAGCACGAGGGGACCACGGCCCGCGTGCGCTTTCCCGCCGCGCGCACCATCACCTGAGGCGGACCGAGGCCGCGCGTCGGTTAGGGCACTTGGATCTGAGTCGTCGTCGGCGCCATCGTGATGGTGACGGCGGCACCGGAGATTTTCGACCTGGCGATTTCGATCGTGGCGACGCGGCCGTCGCGCAGGTAGGTCAGTAGGCTGACCTTGCCGCGGGCAACGCTGATTTCCGTCCAGCCAAAGCTGGGCATTTCACTCCGGTGGAAGGCGTACAGATCCGCCGGCGTTTGGCTTGATTTAAGGCGCACGCGCCCGGTCCAGACGTCATGCGGGCCGAGGATCAAGGAGCGGTCGAGATCGAGCGTGGCGCCGCCGGGGACCGCGATGTCGGTGAACTGGGTAAGGCTGAGCGCTGCGCCGAGCGAGAGATCGCCGTCGCTGCCGCTCGGCAGGACTCCGGTGGTCTGCGTTCATGCGGCGAGCACTAGCGCGGAGAAAGCGGCGATGAAACGTGAGCGGTGGCGATGCATGATGCGTTCCGATGTGCCGCTGTCACGTCATCATCGCATGGGAGGGCACCTCGCCCAAGCCCGTGCCCTTGCCGTGGTGTTCGTGCTAAGAGATAAATCGTGCGAGGCGGGCGAATAGGGCGCCCGTTCGATCCTCGGCGCAGCATAAGGGAGATCGCCTCATGGTGGCCACGGAAACTCCGGTTTGCGATTTCGGCTGGCGGGCCGTCGACTTCGACCTCAAGGGCAGCGACGGCAAACGCTACACGCTAGACGACGTCCGCGGCCAAAACGGGACGCTGGTGATGTTCATTTGCAACCACTGCCCCTACGTCAAAGCGGTCATGGACAGGATCGCGTGCGATGCGAAGGAACTCCAGCAGCGTGGCGTCGGCGTGATCGCCATCATGCCCAATGATCCCGATACCTACGCCGAGGACCGCTTCGAAAACATGATCGCTGTCGCGCAGGACAAGGGGTTTAGCTTCCCCTATGTCATCGATGAGACGCAGCAGGTCGCGCGCGCCTACGATGCCGTGTGCACGCCCGATTTTTACGGTTTCAACAGCGATCTCGAGCTGCAATACCGCGGCCGGCTCGATGCCTCGCGCATGACGACGGTGCCCGATGCCAAGCGCGAGCTGTTCGAGGCCATGGTCGGGGTGGCCGAGACCGGCCGCGGGCCCGAGGAGCAGATTCCGAGCATCGGCTGTTCGATTAAATGGAAGGACGACTAAGGGCTTGGTTTCCATACGTCTCGCCTCCGAAGCGCGTGGGCGCGAGATTACGGCTTCGGGTCGCTGGCGATAGGCACGGGCGTGGAGTGACAGATGGCCGACATCTTCCGCGAAGTTGACGAGGACATTCGCCAAGAGCGTTATCTCAAGCTTTGGAAGCGCTACGGGCGTTACGTCGTCGGCGCTGCCACCCTGGTTGTTCTCGCCACTGCGGGCACTGTCGCGTGGCGGGATTACGACGCCTCGCAGCAAGAAGGGCGAAGCGCTGCGTTCTCGCGGGCGTTGAGTTTTGCGGACAGCGGTGCGCATGGCGCCGCGCTAACCGCGTTCGGCAATCTCGCGGAGCATGGTGGCGCGGGGTATGGCGTCCTCGCGCGATTTCAACAGGCGGCCGCGTTGATCGCCACGGGCGCGAGAATTGATGCGGTGGCGGTGTACGACGGGATGGCGGCCGACGGCTCGGTTGCGCCGCTACTGCGCGATCTCGCGGCTTTCTATGCGGCGTTGCACCTGATGGACACGGCCGAGTCGAGTGAGCTTGAGCGGCGCCTCGATCCGCTGACCGGCGATGACAACCCGTGGCGCTACTCCGCGCGGGAGTTGGCGGCATTGGTCGCACTCCGCGCCGGCCAGACCGAGAACGCGCGGAGACTTTACAAGGCACTGGTGGACGACCCCGTCGTGCCGGCCGCAATGCGCGCGCGGGCCGCCGAGCTGCTTTCGAGCCTCGGCGGGCCGGTGCTGGCGGAACCGGGCGAGTAGCTCATGGCAGACGTGGCCTCCACCCGGATGACGAAGGCGGCTCGCGGCCTCCCGCGAAGCGGGTTGCGAATCCTCGGGCTGCTCGCTTTCGCGCTCGCGTTGTCGGCGTGCGAGACGATCCAGGATTGGTTCGCCGAATCCGGGCCACCACCCCTGCCGGGTGAGCGCATTTCGGTCTTGTCGTTGCAGCAGACCCTCGAGCCCGATCCCCTGATCGCCGATCTGCAGGTCCGGCTGCCGCGACCTGTCGCCAACCGGGATTGGCCGCAGGCCGGTGGGCAACCCAATCATGCCATGCATCACCTCGCCGTGGGCGATGCCCTGCGCGTGGCTTGGCGGGCGAACATGGGCAAGGGCTCAAGCAATTTTCAGCGCCTCCTGGCGCCGCCCATCGTGCTCGATGGGATGGTCTTCGGCATGGATGCGGAGGCGCGCGTATCGGCGCTGGATGCGGCGACGGGCAAGCGGCTGTGGCGCGTCAGCCTCAAGCCGGATGAAGAAGATGATGGCGGCTATGGCGGCGGCGTCGCCGCCGCGGACGGCGTGCTGTACGCGACGACCGGCTTCGGCGAGGTGTTCGCGCTCGATCCGGCCAACGGGGGCGAGATATGGCGGCGCCAAATAGGCGTGCCCTTCCGCGGCCCGCCGACGGTCAGCGCCGGCCGCATCTTCGCCGTAAGCTACGACAACCGCCTCCACGTCCTGGCGGGTGCCGACGGACGCTCACTGTGGACCCACGAAGGCATCCCGGAAACCGCCGGCCTGCTTGGCGCGGCCGGGCCGGCCGTCGAGGGAAATATCGTCGTCGTGCCCTACTCGTCGGGTGAGATTTTCGCCTTCCGCGTCGACAACGGCCGCATCGCCTGGTCGGACTCCCTCACCCGCACCGGCCGCCTGGCACCGCTCGCGACCCTGAACGACATCCAGGCCCGGCCCGTGATCGACCGCGACCTAGTCTATGCCATCAGTCATTCGGGCCGCTTCGTGGCGATCAACCTGCGCAGCGGCGCCCGGGTCTGGGACCAGCTCATCGCCGGCGCCGAAGCGCCGTGGGTCGCCGGCGACTTCATTTTTCTCGTCACGCTCGACGCCGAGCTCGTCTGCCTGTGGCGCCGCGACGGCCGTATTCGCTGGGTGACGCAGCTGCCGCGCTACAAGGATGAGGATGACAGGCGCGATCCCATCAACTGGAGCGGTCCCGTGCTGGTCAGCGACCGGCTGGTGGTCGTCTCATCGGACGGCAAAGCGTTCTCCGTTTCTCCTTACTCCGGCGATGTGCTTGGCCGCATCCGCCTGCGTGACAGCGGGCTGGTCTCGCCCATCGTCGCCAACGAGACGCTTTACATCCTGACCGATAACGCCGAATTGACGGCGCTCCGTTGATCAATGAGCTTCGCCGTGGCTCTGGTCGGCCGCCCCAATGTGGGCAAATCGACCCTGTTCAACCGGTTGGTCGGCCGGCGTCTTGCCCTCGTCGATAAACAGGCCGGGGTGACGCGCGACCGGCGCGAGGGGCGGGGCCGTCTGGGCGGTCTCGAGTTTCAAGTCATCGACACAGCCGGCCTCGAGGAAGCCGAGCCCGAGAGCCTGACCGCGCGCATGCAGGATCAAACCCGCGCGGTGCTCGCCGAGGCCGATGTCGCGCTTTTCCTGATCGATGCGCGCGTCGGCGTGACGCCCGCCGATCAACACTTCGCGCGGGTTCTGCGCAAGGCGGGAACGCCGGTCGTGCTCATCGCCAACAAGTGCGAGGGGGGCCGAGGCGAGGCGGGCTATCTCGACGCCTTCTCGCTCGGTCTGGGAGAGCCGGTGACCATCTCCGCGGAGCACGGCGAAGGCCTGAACGCGCTTTACGAATCGCTCATTGCCGTCGCTCCCGCCGAGCCCGAGGATCTGCCGTCCCGCCTTGCCGGTGAGGGCGAGGGCGAGACCCTCCAGCTTGCGATCGTCGGCCGGCCCAACGTGGGCAAGTCGACACTGGTCAATCATCTGCTTGGCGAAGAACGCGTGGTGACCGGGCCCGAGGCGGGCATCACGCGAGACGCCATTGCCGTCAGATGGGAGATCGAGGGTCGTCCCGTGGAGCTGGTGGACACCGCGGGCCTCAGGCGCAAGGCCAAGGTGGTGGACAGGCTCGAAGAGCTCGCAACGGCGGACAGCCTGCGCGCCATTCGTTTGGCCCACGTCGTCGCCCTGATGATCGACGGGACGGCGCCGCCCGAAAAGCAGGACCTCGCGATCGCCAACCTCACCGCCGACGAGGGCCGGGCGCTTGTCATCGTGGTCAACAAATGGGACGTGGTCAGCGATAAGGCCGCGGCGCTCAAGGTATTGGGAGACCGGCTCGAACGATCATTGCCCCAGCTGCGCGGACTCGCCGTGCTGCCGCTGTCGGCGCTCACAGGAGAAGGCGTTAATGCGCTCGTGCCGGCGGTCTTGGCGGCTTACGATGTTTGGAACCGCCGCATCACCACGGCGCGCCTCAATCGCTGGCTGAGCACCGCGGTGGCGCGCCATCCGCCTCCGCGCGCCGGGCGAAACCGCATCCAACTCCGCTACGTGACGCAGGCCAAGGCCCGCCCACCCACCTTCATCCTGTTTGCCAGCCGGACCGAAGGGCTGCCCGACAGTTACCTCCGCTATCTCGTGAACGAGCTCAGGGACACCTTCGCCCTGCCGGGAGCGCCGGTCCGCTTGTTGCCGTGCAAGGGCAAGAATCCCTACGCCGGGCGCGGGCGGGTCAGGCCGGCGGGCCGCCGCCGCGCCGCTAGTAAGCGCGCATGACTTCGCCGTTCCTGGTGAAGGCGGGCTCGGCCATGGTGACGAAGAGGTCGGTCAACGCCTCCGGCGGGGGCAAACTCATCGGATCCTCGCCGGGGAACGCGTCTGCCCGCATGCGCGTGCGTATCGGTCCCGGGTCGAGCAGGTTGGCCTTGACGTTGGTCTTGGTGATTTCGGCCGCGTAGGTCTTGACCATCATGTTGAGCGCCGCTTTGGATGCGCCGTAAGCGCCAAAATAGGCGTAGGGCTCTTCGGCCACGCGCGAGCTGACGAAAATGGCCCGGCCCCCATCGGAAGCCCGTAGCAGGGCATCGCAGGAACGGATGAGACGCCAATTGGCCGTCACGTTGACGGCGAAGGCCTGCTCCCATTGCTGCGGGGAATGATGACCGATCGGTCCCATATGACCGAGAACCCCGGCGTTAGCGACAAGGATATCGAGCTTGCCGTGGCGCTCGGCGATGGTGCCGCCAAGGCGGTCGATGGCCTCGCCCTCGGTCAGATCGAAGGGCACCAGTGTGGCGCTCGATCCGGCTTTCCGTGCCCGATCATCGGTCTCCTCGAGCCCGCCGACGGTGCGGGCGACCAGGAAGAGTATGGCGCCCTCGGCGGCAAAGCGCTCGGCGACGGCGGCGCCAATGCCCCTCGAGGCGCCGGTTATCAGAGCCACTCGGTTGTTCAGTCGTTTGGCCAAGGAGCGGTGGCGATCAATGCCCTTCCGACAACAGCGACAACTGCGCCGGCAGGTCGCCATCCTCGTGATCGGTGAGCGGTGTCGGATAATCGCCCGTGAAGCAGGCGTCGCAGAATTGGGGCTCCGCCGCGTCGCGGCCTTTCTCGCCCACGGCGCGATAGAGCCCCTCAATCGACACGAACGCGAGGCTATCGACGCCGATGAACTGGCGCATGCTGTCGGCGTCGTGACGTGAGGCAAGCAGCTTGTCCCGCTCGGGCGTGTCGACGCCGTAGAAACAGGAGTGCGTGATGGGCGGGCTGGCGATGCGCATGTGCACTTCCGTGGCGCCCGCATTGCGCATCATCTTGACGATCTTCGTCGCGGTCGTGCCGCGCACGATGCTGTCATCGACGAGGATGATCCGCTTGCCGGTGACCTCCAGCTGATTTGCGCTGTGCTTGAGCTTGACGCCGAGGTGGCGGATCTGCTCCGCGGGCTCGATGAAGGTACGCCCGACATAGTGGTTGCGGATGATGCCGAGTTCGAACGGTATGCCCGCTTCGTTGGCGTAGCCGATGGCGGCCGGTGTGCCCGAATCGGGCACCGGGATGACGACATCGGCGTCGATCGGGGCCTCGCGCGCCAACTGGGCGCCGATGCGCTTGCGCGTATTATAGACGCCGGTGCCCTCGACCACGCTGTCGGGCCGTGCGAAATAGATGTACTCGAAGATACAGAAGCGCTGCTTGACCGGCAGGAACGGGTGATGGCTGACAATGCCGCCCGCGTCGATGACCACGAGTTCGCCCGGCTCGATGTCGCGCACGAAATTGGCGCCGATGATGTCGAGGGCGCAGCTTTCCGAGGCGAGAATCGTCGCGTCGTCGAGACGGCCGAGCACGAGCGGCCGGACCCCGAGCGGATCGCGCGCGCCGATGATCGCATCGCTGGTCATGGCGACCAGCGAATAGGCGCCCTCGATCTGCCGCAATCCGTCGACCATCCGCTTGACCACGCCGGCCGCGGCGCTCGAGGCCATCAGATGGATGATGACCTCGGTATCCGTCGTCGACTGGAAGATGCAGCCTTGTTCTACCAGCCGCTTGCGCAGCGTGTAGGCGTTGGTCAGGTTGCCGTTGTGGGCGATGGCGAAGCCGCCGAATGCGAACTCGGCGAACAGCGGCTGGATGTTGCGCGCGATCGTGTCGCCGGTCGTCGAGTAGCGCACGTGGCCGATGGCTGAGTTTCCGGTCAGCCGGGCCATGACCTCGGCGGAACTGAAATTGTCGCTCACCTCGCCCGGACCCCGTTCCGAGTGAAAGTGTTCGCCATCGAAGCTCACGATACCGGCCGCCTCCTGGCCGCGGTGCTGCAGCGCGTGGAGGCCGAGCGCCGTGTGCGCCGCGGCGTCCTCGCTGTCGTGGATGCAGAAAATGCCGCACTCCTCGCCAAGCCGATCGCCGGCCAAGGGATGGGTGAGGGACTGCTGAGACCGGTGCATGCTGGGGCCTCGCCCGCCGTCAAGCACGTCGGAAGGAATCCGACCGTGAGGTCTCATAGTCCCATTCCGGCGTGGAGTCCATGGCGCGAAAAGGAAATGGATGAAGGCGGGGCGCTTCACCGCCCGCGGGCCCGTCGCGCGGGGCGGGAAGACGCCGGGTTCGCAGCGCTTCCTCGGCAGGGTCGGCTTCGGCGGGCCGGGCGCTCTCTGGCACCAGCTTGAGGAGCCAGTTGCTGGTGTACTCGACGAGCGGTGTCACGCGCGCCTCCCGGATCCACGCCGGTTGCTCGCTCGGCGGGACGAACCACGCCAGCACGAGATACGCGATGCACACCACGATGATGCCCCGCGCGAGGCCGAACACGAACCCCAGCGCCCGGTCAAGCACGCCGACGTGCCCGCTGCGAAACCCGGTGGCGATGCCGTGGCTGATCAGGGACAAGACAATCAAGGTGATCACGAAGGTGCCAATGCCCGTGATGGCATCGGCCACGAAGGTCAGCGTGATGAATTCGCGCAAATAGGGATGCAGGACCTCGAACAGGTAAAGCGTAGCGAACGCCGCGCCAAGCCAGGCGCCGACGACGAGAATCTCCCTGACGAAGCCGCGCGCAAAGGCGAGCAGGCCCGAGACCAACACGATGGCGATGACCACCGCATCGGCGATGTTTTCGCTCAACGGGTCCATTGGCAGTGGCGGCTCACCGGGCGCGTCTGAGCGGCGCGGCCGGGCGGTCCGCAAACAGGTCGACGAGCGCCTGCAAATGCCGGATGGGCAGCACCTCGAGGGATTGGCGCTCGGTTTCGACGGGTGCGAGAGCCTTCGCGAACCCGAGTTTCGCCGCCTCCTTGAGGCGCGCCTGGGCCTTAACCACGCTGCGCACCTCGCCGGACAGGCCGATCTCGCCGAACACCACGGCCCCCTCGGGCACCGGCACGTTCGTCGCCGATGACACCAGCGCCGCCGCCACGGCGAGATCAGCGGCGGGCTCGCTGATGCGCAGCCCCCCTGCCACGTTCAGGTAAACATCGTGACCCACCAGACCGAGCCCACAGCGGGCGTCCAACACCGCCATTGCCATGGCAAGACGGGCGGAATCCCAACCCACCACGGCGCGGCGCGGGGTGGCGAGGGCCGAAGGCGCAACCAACGCCTGGATTTCGACCAACATGGGGCGGGTCCCCTCGATACCGGCGAACACCGCGGTGCCGGTGACCTCGCCGGTGTGCTCGCTCAGGAAGAGCGCGGAGGGGTTGGCCACCTCGCGCAGGCCGCCATCGGTCATCTCGAAGACGCCGATTTCGTCGGTCGGTCCGAAGCGGTTCTTGACCGCGCGCAGGATGCGAAACTGATGGCCCGCCTCACCCTCGAAGTAGAGCACGGTATCCACCATGTGCTCGAGCACGCGCGGCCCGGCGATCTGGCCGTCTTTGGTCACGTGCCCGACGAGCAGGATCGTCGCGCCGTGGCGTTTGGCGAAGCGAATTAGCTCCTGCGCGCTGGCCCGCACCTGGCTGACGGTTCCCGGCGCCGAATCGAGGTTATCGAGGAACATGGTCTGGATCGAATCGATCACCACCGCGCGTGGCTGCGCACCCTCCAGCGTCGCCAGAATGTCGCGCACGTTGGTGGCGGCGGCGATATCGACGGGTGCCTCGGCGAGACCGAGCCGTTGGGCGCGCCGGCGAACCTGGTCGACCGCCTCTTCGCCTGAGATGTAGATGCAGGGCAATCCTTGATGGGCCAACCCCGCCACCGCCTGCAACAGGAGCGTCGACTTGCCGATGCCGGGATCGCCGCCGATCAGGAGCGCCGAGCCCGGCACGAAGCCGCCGCCGCACGCCCGGTCCAACTCGGTGATGCCACAGGCCAGGTGGGGTTCGCCCTGCATCGTACCGGCGAGGTGCTGCACCTCGATCGTGCGGCCCTTTTGCGCACCGAGGCCGCGTGGCGGCACGTCACGCGGCGCCTCCTCGACGATGCTGTTCCACGCGCCACAGGCCTCGCAGCGGCCGGCCCACTTCTGCGCGCTGGCGCCGCAGGCCTGGCAAACGTAACGGGCGGCGGGGCGGGCCACTAGGCGCCGCTCACCCGCGCGTTGGACCTGTCGGCGGTCACGACCTCACTTCCATCTGGATCGGGCCCTCGGCGCTGCCGTGGATGAACTGCTCGACGAAGTCGTTGCCGCTCTCGTCGATCGCGCCCGCGCGCCCCGCCCAGACGATGCGGCCGTCGTGCAGCATCGCGATCCGATCCGCGATTTTGCGGGCGCTGGCCATGTCGTGGGTGATCGACAGCGTCGTCACACCGAGCTCCTTGACGCATTGCACGATCAGATCGTTGATCACATCGCCCATAATGGGATCAAGCCCGGTGGTCGGCTCGTCGAAGAAGATGATCTCGGGATCCGTCGCGATGGCGCGGGCCAGCGCCACCCGCTTCTTCATGCCGCCCGAGAGCTCGGCCGGGCCAATTTCGCCGACCTCAGGCCCGAGTCCGACGGAGGCGAGTTTCTGGAGCGCGATGCTCTTCGCCTGCGCGCGCGCCATGTGGGCACCCTCGATCAAGCCGAAAGCGACGTTTTCCCACACCGGAAGGCTGTCGAACAGGGCCGAGCCCTGAAACAACATGCCGATCTTTTGCAAGACGCCCTCGCGCTCGCGGTCGTTTATGCTGGTCACCTCCTGGCCGTCGATCTTGATGCTGCCGCGGTCCGGCCTGAGCAGGCCGAGGATGCACTTCAACATCACTGACTTGCCGGTACCTGAGCCGCCGATCACGACGACGGATTCGCCGGCCATCACATCGAGGCTCAGCCCCTGGAGCACCTGTTTGGCGCCGAATGCAATGGCGACGTCGCTCAGACTGATCTTGGGGGCATCGGACACGGCAGATCCTTATTGGGCAAAGAAGAGTTCCGTGATCACGTAGTTCGCGGCGAGGATGAGGACCGTGGCGCTGACCACCGCGTTGGTCGTCGCGGCGCCAACGCCCTGCGCCCCGCCACGGCTGTGGTAGCCCTGGTAGCAGCCCATCAGGGTGATGATGAACCCGAACGCCGCCGCCTTGACGAGGCCCGAAACGACATCGATGGTCTCGAGAAACTCGACGGTATTGCGTAAGTAATTGGCCGGATTGAACCCGAGCTTCTGGGTGCCGACGAGATAGGCGCCGAAAACGCCGACGATGTCGCCGACCAGCACGAGAATCGGCAGCATGGTGATGCCGGCGATGAGCCGTGGCGCCACGAGGTATTTGAACGGGCTCGTGGACAGCGTGGTGAGCGCATCGATCTGCTCGGTCACCCGCATGGTGCCGATCTCGGCGGCCATCGCCGCGCCGACGCGGCCGGCGACCATGAGGCCCGCGAGCACCGGTCCGAGCTCGCGGGTGATGCCGATGACGACGATGGTGGCGACCGCGCCCTCGGCGTTGAAGCGCGCAGAGCCGACGTAGATCTGCAGCGCCAGCACCATGCCGGTGAACAGGGCGGTCAGGCCGACGACAGGCAGCGAAAAATAGCCCACCGTCATCATCTGCCGGCCGATCAGACGGGGATAGTACGGTGGCGTTATGGTGTGGCCGAGCGCTGTGCCGGTGAACAGCGCGAGGCGGCCGATCTCCGTTATGAACGAGAGGGAAAACCGGCCCAGCGCGGCCAGGAAATTCACCGCGATCGTCGCCACGATCCCTAGGCCCTAAGCCCTAAGCCCTAAGCCCTAAGCCGCGCCACCGATATAGACCCGCTCGTAGCGGTGTCCGAGGCGCGTGAGGATTTCGTAGGCGACGGTGTCGGCGGCATCGGCGACGTCATCGATGGCGGCATGCCCGCCGATGAGGTCCACGGCGGTCCCCGGCGCGGCGAGATGAGAGGGGAGGTCGGTGACATCGAGGGTAATCAGATCCATGGACACCTGACCTACCAGGGGCACTCGCGTATCCCCGACATACGCGAAACCCCGATTGCCGAGGGCCCGCGGCCATCCGTCGGCATATCCCACTGGTACGGTTGCGACTCGCCCCGGCCGAGCGACCGAGTGCGTGGCACCATAGCCAACGGTCATGGGGCTGTCAACGGCACGCACCTGGATGATTTTTCCTTGTAAATGAACGACTTCCGCCATCGGATTGGGTTGTCCGAGACACGGATTGGCGCCGTAAAGGGCGACCCCGGGGCGGGCCAGATCGAAGTGGAAATCGTCGCCCAAGAAGATGCCCGATGAGTTCGCCAAGCTTGCCGGCGCGGCGGGAAGTTTGGCCTTGAGTGCATTGAAGCGATCGAGCTGGGCACGGTTCAAGGGATGCTCGGGCTCGTCCGCACAGGCCAGGTGGCTCATCACGAGCACGAGATCGATGCCCTCACAGGCCGACGGATCGGCCGCCACGGCGTCGACCTCGCCGGGGCTGAGGCCGAGCCGCGCCATGCCGGTATCGAGGTGGAGCGCCGCGGCAAGCCGGGTGCCCTCGCCTTGCGCAAGCTCACGCCATATCGCGATCTGGCCTGGGCTGTTGAGCACCGGAACGAGATCATGCGCCAGAAACTCGCCTGGCGCGCCGTCATGGGGGCCGTTCAGGATAAAGATTTCAGGCTTGCCTTTGGAATCTGGCGGGAGATTCTCACCGAGCGCAATGCCCTCATCGAGGGTCGCGACGAAAAACGTCGTGCAGCCGGCCCTGGCGAGGACGGGCGCCGCCTGCCGGACGCCGAGGCCATACGCATCGGCCTTGACGACGCCCGCGCAACGAGCCCCAGAAAGCCGACCCGTCAGGGTCCGATAATTGGCCGCAAGCGCGTCGAGGTTGATGGTGAGGGTCGCGCCAAAACGGCTAGAAAGGTGGCTCATCGGGCAGGTGATCGGACCGGGCGAGATTGGAGAACTTCGTTACCTCCCCTTCGAATTGGAGCTCGACCAGGCCAGTTGGCCCATGCCGGTGCTTGGCGATGATGATCTCCGCCTTGTTGTGAATGCGCTCCATGTCTGCTTGCCACTTGGCGTGCTCCGGCGTGCCGACCTCGGGCTGCTGGCGCGACCGGTAATACTCCTCGCGGAAGATGAACATGACGATGTCCGCGTCCTGTTCGATGGCGCCTGATTCGCGTAAGTCAGCGAGGAACGGCCGCTTGTCTTCGCGGTGCTCGACGGCGCGATTGAGCTGGGAGAGCGCTAGCACCGGCACGTCGAGGAGCTTGGCGAGCGCCTTGAGCCCCTGGGTGATGTCTGAGATTTCCAGCACCCGGCTGTCGTCGCGGCGTTCCCGCGCGGGCCGCAGGAGCTGGAGGTAATCCACGACGACCAGACCGATGTCATACGTGCGCTTCAATCTCCGCGCCCGGGTGGTGAGCGCGGAGATGGTGATCGCCGGCGTATCGTCGATGAGCAGCGTGAGCGGCTCGAGGTCCTGGCTCGCGCGAACGACCTTGAGAAAGTCGTCGTCGGTCATCTGACCGCGGCGGATATTCTCCGAGGACACGCGCGAGACCTCAGCCAGCAGCCGGGTTGTCAGCTGGACGGCCGACATCTCGAGCGAGAAGAAGGCGACCGCCGCGCCGTCGGTCACCTCGTCGCCCGCACTGCCTCCTTGGGCGTGATACGTCCGCGCCGCGTTGAAGGCGATGTTGGTTGCGAGCGCGGTTTTGCCCATCGACGGCCGGCCGGCGAGAATGATCAGCTCCGAGCGGTTTAGGCCGCCGAGCTTGGCGTCTAGATCGGTGAGGCCGGTCGCGACGCCGGTAAGTTTGCTGTCGCGCTTATGGGCGGCTTCGGCGTTCTCGATCGTTTCCTTGACGATCTTGACGAACGGTTGGGCGCCCCCTTCGGCGGTCCCTTTCTGGGCCAGGTTGAAGAGCTGGCTCTCGGCCTGCTCGATTTGCCCCATTGCCGATTGATCGAGGTCCGCATCGAGGGCGTCCTGGACCATGTCCTCGCCGATCTGGATGAGCTGCCGGCGCATCGCCATGTCATAGACGATGCGGCCATAATCCTCGGCATTGGCCGTGGTGACCGCCGCGCTGGCCAGACGACCGAGATATTCGGCGCCGCCGACATCGGCCAGCGCCTCGTCATGATCGAAGAAAGCCTTTAGCGTGACCGGCGTGGCGATCTGGCCGCGCTCGATCAGCTTCATGGCAGCGGCAAAGATGCGGCCGTGCACGGGCTCGTAGAAATGCTCGGCTTGCAGGAACGTGGCGATCCGGAAGGCGGCTTCGTTGTTGACGAGGATGGCCCCGAGCATGGCCTCCTCCGCCTCCAGATTGTGCGGCATCGTACGATACGATGCGTTGTGGTCATCAAAGGAGGGAGGCGAAGCGGCTAACGGATCCATGGCGTTGACCATATAACAAGCCCGCAAAACGAATCGAGAACTAACTCGGTGGCGGCAGCAAGATTCCTGGGGAAAAGATTGCTCCACAGGAGGTGGATTGTGGGGATCGTTCAGTCCGTCAATGTTCAATCCCGGCGGGCAAGTTCTGAGCGGAGAAGCGCATGAAAATATAGCGGCTGACGCAAGTCGATATCACGCAGCTCCAGTCCACGGCGTGAAAATAAACCAGGTGAAAAGATTAAAATTCCACGGGTACCTGGACTTCGTTTATGGTCTTCTATCGATGCTACTGAGTTACGCTTTGACAATATAAAAATCAGGCTCGAATACTCGTCAAAGCGGTACTTCACCGGCCGGTAATTGGCCTGGTGCCGGTGAGGTGGTCGGGGAGGACCTATGGGCCCGCCAAATCAGCGGGAACTTTCGATTCGGCCGGCACAGCGCCAAGTACTCGCTGCGAATTCGCTCGGGTCGGTGTTGCGGCGCGCCATTTACGTGATTGCCGCGACCCTTGTGTTCATCCTCGCGGCGCCAGACCATGCGAAATCGGACGAGGCGCCGGTCCAGTTCGCGTCGTTGGCCAAATCACGTCAAATCGGCACCGTGGAACTCGCCACCGCAGCCCACGGCATGCTCCTGGAGACCGGTCGCCGCGAGCTCTTCATTTTGGACGATGTCTTCGAAGATGAGACCGTGGAGACGGCCGTCGGGGGCGCCCTGCATATCGTGTTTCTCGATAGCACGGATTTCCGGCTCGGCGAAGACAGCAGCATGGTTATCGAAACGTACATCTACGACCCGGACACACGGCGGGGGACATTGCTGGCGCGTCTGAGCTCGGGCGTGTTTCGCATCGTTTCCGGCGACATGCACAAGGCCGGATTCCAGGTTGTCACGCCGACCGCCACCATCGGAATTCGCGGCACCGATTTTTCGGTCTCGGTCGCCACGGATGGCAGTACCACCGTGTCGGTCAACGAAGGAAAGGTCGAGGTCAGCCCCACCAGCGCGGGCAAAGGTGTGGGCGGGTCCGTCGTCGCCGCGAAGGGGCAGAGCGTCGCGGTTTCCGCGAAAACCGGACGAGCGACGCTCGGCAAAGCCAAACAGCTCCAGGATCCCGCGCTTAAAAACCAGCCCAAGAAGCGCCGCAAGAATTTCGGGCTCGAGGATGATGCTAACTGGCAGCACGCGGTCAAGCATGCCGGCACCACAACCGACAATGATCAAGGCAGCAGCAAGGGCGGCGGATCGAGCAGCGGTGATGGCGGCGATAAGGGCGGAAAGAGCGGCAGCAACGGCGGCACGGGTGGCGGTAAAAGCGGCAAGGGCGACTAGCCCGCTACTAGAAAGAGAGGGGCTTCCGCGTCGCCCCTCGCGCTGCGGTGTGGCGCGGGCGGGCTGAGCGGGCTCAGGCGGCGGCCGATTCGCGGCGTTGGGCTGAGCGTTCCCAATCGGTGATGTAATCGCGGGTGAGCGGTACGGCCTCGTGGCGCTTGGCCATCTGGATCTGGAACACCATAAGCCCGCCGTAACGGAACGCGGCCTCGCTGCTGGCAAGGTAAAACTCCCACATGCGGCAGAAGCGTTGGTCGTAGATTTCGGCGATGCGCGTGCGGTTGGCGTTGAAGTTCCGCCGCCACGCCTTGAGGGTTTCCGCATAGTGCAGGCGCAGGATCTCGATATCGGTCACCACCAGGCCGGCGCGTTCGATGACCGGCAGGACCTCGGACAGCGCCGGCACATAACCGCCCGGAAAGATGTACTTGCGCGCCCAGGGACTGGTGGCGCCGGGGCCGTTCATGCGGCCGATCGAGTGCAATAGCGCGACGCCCTCCTCGGCGAGCAGGTCGCGCACGGCATTGAAGAACGCCCGGTAGTAGCCGACGCCGACATGTTCGAACATGCCGACCGAGACGATGCTGTCGAAACGGCCGGTCACCTCGCGGTAATCCTGCAGGTTGAAACGGACCTTGGTGGCCAGTCTCGCAGCCATGGCGCGCTCCCGAGCGACCTTGATCTGCTCCTGCGAGAGCGTGATGCCAGTGACGTCCGCGCCCGAAACCTGCGCGAGATAGAGCGCCAGCCCGCCCCAGCCCGAGCCGATGTCGAGCACCCGCGAATCCGATTCGAGCAGGAGCTTGGCGGCGATATGGCGCCGCTTGTTCTCCTGGGCCTCGTCGAGGCTGTCCTCCGTGGTCTGGAAATAGGCGCAGGAATACTGTCGGTCCTTATCGAGAAAGAGCTCGTAGAGCGTGTCCGACAGTTCGTAATGGTGGGCGACATTGACCTGCGCCCGGCCGACGGGGTTGTGCTGCGCGAGACGTTTGCCCATGCGCCGAAAGCCGGCGACGATGTCCTGCACCCAGTGGCCTTGGCCGGAGCGGAGATTCATCATACCCAAAGCGGCGAAGTCGTAGATGTCGCCATCCTCGACGGTGAGCGTGCCGTCCATGAACGCCTCACCGGTGGCCAGATGCGGGCTGAAAAACAGACGCGTGTGGAGCGAGCGGTCGTGCAGCCTGATGGTCACGCTGGGGCCGGGCGATCCGCTGAACTCGTGGAGCTTTCCGTTGGCGTCGATCACCCGGAGCGTGCCGACGGTCACGAGTGACTTGAGAAACACCCCGACCAGCATGTGACGTTTCCTTCCGCTCTTCAGGTTTAGGCGATCCGGGCGATCAATCCTTCCTGTCGGCCGCTTGCTCGGCGCCTGAATCGCCGGCGGGTTCCACCTCAGCCGGCGCGTCGTCCGCCTCAGCCGATTCCGCGGCTGCCGGCTCTTCCGCTCGCGCCGGCGCCGCTGCTTCGTTCGCCGCAACGGTTTGCGCCTCGGTTGGGGCCCGGGAGGCAAGCTCTTCGTCTTCGAAATAGGCCTCGAGCCCGGCTTCTTCGGCCTCGCCTGCACTCGCCTGCGCCTCGGCTTCGGCGGCGGAGCGGGCGACGTTCACGCCCACCTCGACGGTGACCTCGGGATGGAGCGCGATTCGCACCAGTGTGAGGCCAAGCGATTTAATCGTGGCGTCGAGCAGGACCTGGCGGCGCTCGATGGTGATGCCCACCTCCGCCAAGGCGGTCACGACGTCACGCGCCGAGACCGAACCGTAAAGTTGGCCGGCTTCACTGGCTTGACGCAGAATGACCAGGCTGAGACCGTCGAACCTGCCGACCAGACCCTCGGCTTCCTGGCGCTGGACAAGATTGGTCGCTTCGAGCTGGCCGCGGTCCGCCTCGAAGAGGGCGACGTTGTCCTTACTGGCCCTGAGCGCCTTGTTTCGCGGCAAGAGGAAATTCCGGGCGTAGCCATCCTTGACGGTTACGACATCGCCCATCTGGCCCAGTTTTTCAATGCGTTCGAGCAGGATAACTTGCATTACTCCCCCTTCGGTCCGCCCGATGCGCGGGCCCGCCGCTTACGAAACCTGCCGAAGTGTTCGACGATACCCATACCCGTGACCAAGACAATCAACCAGCCGATCAACAATAACAAAAGATAGAACATGAACAGAAGGAAATGGCGAGCCGGCCATGGGCGGGTCAACGTGTGAACCAACGCCAATCCGAGAAAAAAATACGGCACCAGGAAGATAACCATCAACGTCCGGCCGAGGTAACCCAGGACATCGGGAAAGACGGCGAGAATAATCGCCAGGGCGGCGGCCGCCAGAAGGACCGTGGGCAGCTCCATATCGATCAGCGACAGGGCAGGGCGGCGGTTGATGTTGAGACGGCTCAACACGCCCTGAGCGAGGAGGAGATTGAGGGTCATCATGATCATCCAGCCCGTCGCCAACGAGCTGGGTAGCAGGACTGTGAGATCGGCAGCGGTCGGCAGAAATCCATCGGCGGGCGCATCGCCGAACATCCCTGCCAGCAGCTCGGGCGAGACACCGAGAGCCGCCGCGATGCCCTCTTGCGGGCCGCCCGGCGCATCGAGGAAAAAGACGACGACCGCAAGGAAGTAAACCGCGGGAAAGGCGCTCAGCCAGGCGACGAGGCGGCCGGGCGGGTACCATTCGGTGCCGGACGGCCCCGCGCGGGACAACAGGGCCTGGCGCGACAGCCACGCCGCGGGAATGGCGTTGGTGAACAGGAAGACAAGGGCGCTCCCGGCAACGCCTCCAAGCAGGCCAACGGTCGTTGCGCCGACGAGGCCAGCCAGGCCGGCCGACAGGGCGCCCCGGCCCAGTCCCACGAAGACCGGAGGAAAAATCGAGAGAAAGATGAAAATTACGGCGCCCCAGGTGCCAAAAAAGGCAGCGCTGTAGAGGATTCCGCTGGCTGCGCCAGCGGCAAGCACGAACAGGATTTCCCGCGCCATCGGCCGTCACGGCCCGGCGCGACGCCACGCCGGGCACTCCTTATTCGACAATGTAGGGTAAGAGGGCGAGAAACCGCGCGCGCTTGATGGCTTTTGCGAGCTCTCTTTGCTTCTTGGCGGAGACCGACCTGATCCGGCTCGGCACGATCTTGCCGCGCTCCGACACGAACCGCAGCAGGAGCTTGGTGTCCTTGTAGTCAATCTTGGGCGCGTTCGAACCCGAGAATGGGCAGGTCTTGCGGCGCCGGAAGAACGGCCGGCGCGCGCCGGCGCCCGAACTCTCGGACCGTGACCGTGCGCCTCTCGCCCCGTTCGTCACGCCTTTTCCTCTTCGCTGGCAGGTGAGGTTTCATCGCCGGCGTTCTGAGTCTCCTGGCTCCCCTCTGCCTCATCCGCAACAGGCGCCTCAACCGCAACAGGCGCCTCATCCGCAACGGGCGCCTTGTCTGCAACGGGCGCCTTCTCCGTACCGGGCGCCTTGTCTGCAACGGGCGCGGCTCCGGACGGCCTGCGGTCGCGATCCCGAGCATCCCGCGGCCCGTCCCGGCGGGACCCCTCATCGCGGCCGGCCTTGACCCGCATCACGATCGAAGGCCCTTCCTCGAGTTCATCGACCCGGAGCGTCATGTAGCGCAGGATATCCTCGTTGAGGCGCATGTTGCGCTCCATCTCTGCGACGGCGTCATAGGGCGCGTTGATGTTGAAGAGCACGTAGTGGCCCTTGCGGTTTTTTTTGATGCGGTAAGCGAGGCTGCGCAGGCCCCAATATTCGGTCTTGGGAACGTCGCCGCCAAGATCTGTGACAATCTTGGAGAAATTGTCCGCCAAGCCTTCGACTTGCTGGCTCGAAGCGTCCTGGCGGACGATGAAGACGCTTTCGTAGAGCGGCATGTGATTCCCGTTGTCCTCGCGGCCCCGACGGTTGGAAGGCTGGGGTCTCACCCGGGCGCCGGCGGGCTCGGTTGCGTCGCTCAGCCTCGGGAAGGCGCGCACTATACAAGATTACCGTCCGCAGGCAAGCGTGGGAGGGGTGTTTGGAGGCCCTTTCGGGTGGGCATGATAGACCGTATTGATGCCTCGCAGCGCGGCTTATCAATGGCTGCATCGCGTAAACATTCCGGTCGTGTCCCAGGACGTGGTGTAGGAGTTGTTGGAGCCTCTGTTAGCTGTGGGTAGGCGGCTTGCCGTAGCGACCGCCGAGAGTCTGGCGTAGGCAAGCCGGCTATCCACAGCGGAGGCCATCGCGGTTCCGGTTTAGGGTTGGGCTAGTGCAAACCAACCTGACCCGAAGGAGAACCACGATGACCCAGGACATGATGACCCTGCGCGCGCTTTTGGAGAAGAGCTCCGATGCCGATCTGCTTCGCGAGATGATCGGCTTCACGGCCGAGCGGCTGATGGCACTGGAGGTTGAGGGCCTGACCGGCGCCGGGCACGGCGAGCGCTCGGCGGATCGTATCACCCACCGCAACGGCTACCGCGACCGGTCCTGGGAGACGCGGGCCGGCACGGTGGAGCTGAAGATCCCGAAGCTGAGGAAGGGAAGCCACTTCCCGGGCTTCCTGGAGCCGCGGCGGATGGCCGAGAAGGCGCTGGCTGCGGTGATCCAGGAGGCCTACATCCAGGGGGTGTCGACCCGCTCGGTCGACGATCTGGTTCAGGCGATGGGGATGTCGGGCGCCTCCAAGAGCCAGGTCTCCAGGCTGTGCGGCGAGATCGACGATAAGGTCAACGGCTTCCTCGATCGACCGCTGGAGGGCGACTGGCCCTATCTGTGGCTCGACGCCACCTACGTGAAGGTGCGCCAGACCGGACGCATCGTCTCGGTCGCGGTGACCGTGGCTGTGGCCGTCAAGGACCAAGGCCGCCGCGAGGTCCTGGGCGTGGCGATCGGCGCGTCGGAGGCCGAGACCTTCTGGACCGAGTTCCTGCGCTCGCTGGCCCGGCGCGGGCTGCGCGGCGTGAAGCTGGTGATCTCCGACGACCACAAGGGCCTGAAGGCCGCCGCGAGCCGGATCCTCGGCGCCACATGGCAGCGCTGCCGCGTGCACTTCGCCCGCAACCTGCTGGCCCATGCCGGCCGCCAGGGCCGGCGCGTCGTCTCCGCCTTCGTCGCCACCGCCTTCGCCCAGGAGGACGCCGACAGCGCGAAGGCCCAGTGGCGTCAGGTCGCCTACCAGCTCAGGCCCAAGGTGCCCAAGCTGGCAGTTCTCATGGACGAAGCCGAGCACGACGTCCTCGCCTACATGACTTTCCCCAAGGAGCACCGCCAGAAATTGCACTCCACAAACCCGATCGAACGGCTCCATGCCGAGGTCAAGCGCCGCACCAACGTCGTCGGTATCTTTCCCAACGAAGCCGCCATCACACGGCTCGTCGGCGCTATCCTTCTCGAGCAGAACGATGAGTGGGCCGTCTCAAGGAGATACATGACGCTGGAATCAATCGCTCCGCTGAGCGATGGTGTCCCCATCACGCTGCCCACCGTGGCAGCCTGAACGTCCCGGCCCTACCCGCCGGGAGCCGCGTAGAGCGCAACGCTCTTATCAGCCCGTTGATTAAGTCGGCGCCGTCTGATTCTCTGGTTCCCTGATTTGCAGGGGAATTTGCCGATGGCGATGGGACGGCAGAAGGATGGTCAGGGGGACCTGATGGTGAGCTGGTCGGAGATGCCGCGCTCTCCGGGTCATGTGTTTTATGACCGCTTGCAGTCGGTGCTGATCGAGGGCGGCTTCGACGCCTTTGCCGAGGCGAGCTGCCGGCCTTATTACGCGGTCCGGATGGGCGCGCCCTCGGTGCCGCCCGGGCGCTATTTCCGGATGCACCTGGTGGGCTACTTTGAGGGCATCGACAGCGAGCGCGGTCTGGAGTGGCGCTGCTCGGACTCGCTTTCGCTGCGGGCGTTCCTGCGACTAGGGAGCCGTGATCGGGTACCGGACCATTCCTGGCTGTCACGGAGCCGCACGCGCCTGCCCCATGAAGTCCACGCGGCGGTCTTCGACTGGGTTCTGGTGCTGATCGCCGAGGCGGGGCTGATCAAGGGCGAGCGCATCGGCGTCGATGCCTCGACCATGGAGGCCAACGCGGCGCTGCGGAACATCGTGCGGCGCGACAACGGCGAAGGCTACCGGGAGATGCTGGAGCGCCTGGCCCGGGAAAGCGGGGTCGAGACACCCACGGCCGAGGACCTGGCGCGTCTGGACCGGAAGCGCAAGGGCAAGAAGCTTTCCAACACGGATTGGGTTTCGAAGAGCGACCCCGAGGCCAAGATCACCAAGATGAAGGACGGCACGACGCATCTGGCCTACAAGCCCGAGCACGCGGTGGATCTGGACACCGGCGCGGTGGTGGCGGCCGAGCTGCACCCGGCCGATGAGGGCGACACCACGACGCTTTCCAAGACCCTGGCGAAGGCCGAGGCAAACCTCGAGGCGGTGGATGCGGCACCGACATCGGAGGACCCGGCCGAATGCGTCGCCGACAAAGGTTATCACTCACGGGCGGTCTTGAGGGCTCTGAACGACAGTCCCTGGAAGACCCGGATCGCGGCGCCCAAGCAGACCGGCTTTTCGCGCTGGCACGGTGATGAGGCGGCGCGGCGCGCGGTCACCAATAACCGTGCGCGGCTCAAGTCCGGGGTCGCCCGCGAGGCCTTCAAGCTGCGCGCCGAGATCGTCGAGCGCTGCTTTGCCCACAACCTCGATCGTGGCGGCATGCGACGAACCTGGCTGCGCGGGCGAGAGAATGTGCACAAGCGATACCTGCTCCACGTCGCCGGCCACAATCTATCGTTACTGATGCGCCAGCTCATCGGCGCCGGCACCCCGCGGGAGGCCGTGGCGGGCGGATATGGCGGTATTTTCGTTCTGCTCACGCCCACCGGGGCCATGCTGGTGGCACGGGGGGGCTCGCAAAGCGGCCAGACGGCTTTCGCCGCCGCATTCCTCATCTGGGAGTGAGAGCCGGAAAAAGCCACTTAATCAACGGGCTGCTAGGCGTCGATTGGACCCCGAACGACCGCGTGGTGGCGATCGCCCGGGTGAACCAAGGCGATCGTAGGGGCGAGTTCAGCTTGTCCCTGCACACTCGACACACGACGCGTAACACCCTCGACATCCCGGAACAGATTGGCATCGGCGAGCCGCGTCCTCTCGGCTTGGCCTGGTCTGCAGTGAAGAACTCGCCGGGCAAGATCGCAGCAACAACCGCACAAACTCTTCAGAAGCGTGGCACCGTCATTGCGCTCGCTGACACTCCGTTGGCAACGTGGAGGATCGCCGACGCATTCAAAATCGAAGAGAACAAGCGCACGTTAGAGGGTGACGAGCTCGGACACGTGCAACAGTTCCTCATTGACGAAATGGGAAGGGACTTTCCGCTGGCCAGCTTGCTCGAATATGGAGTCGGCGTTCACCACGCGGGAATGTCCGAGGACACGCTCTCTCTCGTGGAGTGGTTGACCGAGAACGATCGCCTGGGGGTGTTGGTCGCGACGACCACCATTGCTCAAGGCGTGAACTTTCCGGTGTCCGTGTCGTGTTTGCCAGCCACCAGTACCGGCTTAGAAAGTGGCCATGGCGAAAGGACATGCCTCCTGAGGATTTCTGGAACATAGCCGGACGAGCGGGTCGGGTGGATCAAGGAGACCTTGGGGTTGTCGCTCTTGCGGCCAAGGATGACGCCAAAGAACAATTGCTTGAGCAGTTCATTGATGCTTCAGTGGGCGAGCTCAACTCTACGCTCATCGAGATGGTTCAGACAGCGGCGAATGCCGGCTCGCTGCTGCGGTTGGAATCGCTGTCGCATCAGCCCGGTTGGTCGGCCTTTGTCCAGTATCTGGCTCACACGTACCGTCAGATCGGGAATCACGAGCAGTTCGCAGCACAGGTTGAGCAGGTTCTGAGGGGTACGCTCGGCTTCCAATCGCTGCGCAAGAGCCACAAGGGGTGGGCGGACGGTTTGGTGCAAGGCGTGTACGCCTATGCCGAGAGAATCAAGGGAAAGCCGCTAAGCCTCGTCGATGCAACGGGGTTCTCCTGGGAGTCGGTCGATGCCACGCTGGCAAGGCTCGGCCAGGAGAATCTGCCGAACGACGTATGGTCGCCCGAGTTGTTCGCCGACCGCAGAGACGACCTTCGCAGGTGATGGGACTCCTCCTGCAGGTGCCTGAGCTGCAAGATTCGCTCAAAGATGTCACTGGCGGAAAGAGCCCGGATGGAGACAAGCTCGCCCGAATCATCTGCGCGTGGGTTCAGGGGCGTCCGCTCATCGAGATGGCCACCGATTACTTCAGCCAACCCGGCGAGGAAGAGAGTGATGAAGCCGCAACGGATTCCGTCACTGCAATGACCAAGTGCTGCCAGAGCGTGTTCGGGAGGTTAACGCAAACTGCATCGTGGGGCCTCTCCGCGCTTCAGTCACTCACGCTGGGAAATGCCTTCGATGAGATGTCTCCCGATGAGCAACGAAGCCTCCGCAACCTGCCGGCGCGCGTGTACTACGGCGTCAACAGCGACGAGGCCGTCGCCCTCAGGCTGCTGGGGGTGCCCAGGACGGCAGCGCCAGCGCTAGCGATGGGTCTTGCGGTCAAAACAGATGAGCCGCTTCACCAGGTTCGCGGTCGGCTCCGAGCAGCCGACGTGAGCGAGTGGACGAAGGCGATGGGCGAGCGCGGGGCGAGCTACCATCGAGTCTGGTCAATCATGGAGGGCGAGTCTTGAGACCCGGGAACCGGCCCACGCTAGCCCCACGCCAGCCGTCTCCCGCCAGCCGCCCTCAGACCCCGACCCCGGCTCCTCAGTTCGGTTTACGCTCATGAATTCAGCCCTCTGCTTTCCAGGGGTTGAAGGCTTCCGCGGGTGCTACGTGTTCCCCGTCAGCGCTTATGGGACAAATTGAGGTAATTGGTGAGAACGGCGGTGACAAATTAGTCCACGGAAGCGGCGGGATTTCCCAGCCGCGGGCGGAGTAAAACTCTGCCACCTGTAGCCTTCGATCTTTTTTGAGATGGAAGGCGGGAGGATGTACACCGTGGACCTATATCTGCGCGTTCGGCTGGCCTGCCATGTTGATGGTCTGAGCCAGCGAGAGGCGGCAAGTCGGTTTGGCATTGCGCGCGAGACGGTGAGGAAGATGCTGCGGCATTCGGAACCGCCGGGATATCGGCGACGCCAGCCACCGAAACGCCCGAAACTGGCCCCCTTCACGGATATCATCGACCGTATTCTGGAGGAGGACCGAACGGTTCACCGTAAGCAGCACCACACGGCGAAGCGTATATTCGAGCGCCTTCGCGACGAACATGGCTTCACGGGCAAAGAGACCATCGTGAAGGATTACGTTCGGGAACGGCGCCTTCGTCGGCGTGAGATGTTTGTGCCGTTGTCACATCCTCCGGGCCATGCTCAAGCGGACTTTGGCGAGGCGGATGCGATCATCGCCGGCGTCAAGTATCGGGCGCATTTTTTCGTCATGACACTTCCCCACAGCGATGCCTGCTTCGTTGCGGCCTACCCGGCGGCGACGACGGAGGCCTGGCTGGACGGGCACAACAGAGCCTTTGTTTTTTTCGGCGGCGTTCCCCAATCGATTCTTTACGACAACGACAAGTGTCTGGTGTCGCGCATCTTGTCAGATGGCACGCGGCAACGAACGCGGCCGTTCAGCGGGCTGCAGTCCCATTACCTCTTCGAGGACCGCTACGGCCGTCCCGGCAAGGGTAACGACAAAGGCAATGTGGAGGGGGTGGTCGGCTATGCCCGGCGGAACTTCATGACGCCGCTTCCCCGGTTCGCGAGCTGGGACGCCTTCAATGGCCACCTGGAAGAGCAATGCCGCAACCGGCAAGGCAACGTCCTGCGCGGCCACCGCGAGAGCATCGGCGAACGGTTTGTGCGTGACCGCGAAGCGTTGAAGAGGCCACTGCCGGCACCGTTCGACGCGTGCGACAAGCAGGGCACGCGGGTCAACTCGCTGTCCCTGGTGCGCTACCGGACGAATGACTATTCCGTGCCCGTCGCCTACGGCCATCAGGAAGTCTGGATCCGTGGCTATGTCCACGAGGTGGTTATCGGTTGCGGCGCCGGGATCATTGCCCGACACCCCCGTTCCTACGACCGGGAAGATATGGTCTTCGATCCGATCCACTACCTGCCTTTGCTGGAGCACAAGATCGGCGCCCTGGATCAGGCCGCGCCGCTAGCCGGATGGGAACTGCCTGATGCCTTCCCAACCCTGCGCCGTCTCCTGTAGGCGCGCATGGGCAAGGCCGGCAAGCGGGAATACGTCCAGGTCCTTCGGCTTCTGGAGACCTTCGATCTCGAGGTGCTTCACGGCGCGGTGAAGGACGCCCTGCGCCTGGGTGCGATCGGCTACGACGCCGTCAAACACCTTGTGCTGTGCCGTATCGAGCGACGCCCGCCCAAACTCGACCTGGATATCTATCCCTACCTGCCTCGGGCCAACGTGGCGACCACGGCCGCCGCCAGTTATATGAGCTTGTTGGGTGGAGGCGCGTCATGACCGATACGCCGCAAGTGTTGCTGGCCCATCACCTCAAGACCCTGAAACTGCCGACGTTCCTGCGCGAATACGACAAGCTGGCCCGCCAATGCGCCACCGAGGGCGCCGACCATGTGCGGTATCTTGTCCGTCTGACCGAGTTGGAACTGATCGACCGTGAGCGCCGCATGGTCGAGCGGCGGATCAGACAGGCCAGGTTCCCCGCCGTCAAAAGCCTCGACAGCTTCGACTTCAAGGCCATCGCATCGCTCAACAAGATGCTGGTTCTGGAGTTGGCGCGATGCGAATACGTCGAGCGTCGTGAGAATATCATCGCGCTCGGCAACAGCGGAACCGGCAAGACCCATATCGCCCTCGGTCTCGTTCTGGCGGCCTGCCAAAAGGGGCTCTCCGTCGGCTTCCTCACGGCCGCTGCCCTGGTTCATGAACTGATGGAGGCCAGGGATGAAAAACGCCTGTTGCGCCTGCAGAAGCAACTGGCAAAGTATCACCTTCTGATCATCGACGAACTCGGCTTCGTGCCGCTCTCGAAGACCGGCGCCGAGCTGCTGTTCGAAGTCTTCAGCCAGCGCTACGAGCGGGGCTCGATCCTGGTGACCTCCAACTTGCCGTTCGATGAGTGGACGGAGATATTCGGCTCGGAACGCCTGACCGGGGCTTTGCTGGACCGCCTCACCCACCATGTCCATATCCTGGAAATGAACGGCGAGAGCTATCGTCTCAACCAAAGCCAAAAACGGCGGAAATTCCCCAAAATACCTGCTTAACCGCCGGTGCAATGGTTGACCCGGTGGGTCCACAGGAACCTCCCACGCTGCTTCGCTCCGCGTAACGCAAGCGCTACACGAAGCAGCGCGGGTCCCTCCTATGGACTACCGGGACAACCCCCCAACACCGCGTACCGCATAACGTTAAGTGGACTAGTTTTACTCCGCCCGGGTGGACTAATTTTGCTCCGCCGTTGACAGTAATTGGATAACGGAGGATTTCTGGCTCATCGTAGTGACCGAAGGGAGCGAAGATGAGGCAGAAATCCATGAGCAAGAACGACCCGGCGGAAAGAGCTGTTCGGGATATTCGCCGCAAGACGCGCAAGCAGTATTCGGCTGAGGAGAAGATCCGGATCGTGGTGTCGGGCCTGCGCGGCGAGGACAGCATCGCCGAGCTGTGCCGCCGGGAGGGGATCGCAGAGAGGCTTTACTACAGCTGGTCGAAGGAGTTCCTCGAGGCCGGCAAGAAGCGGCTTTCGGGAGATACCGCCCGCCAGGCGTCCTCGGGCGAGGTAAAGGACCTGCGCCGCGAGATGCATGACCTCAAGGAGGCGCTTGCCGAACAGGTGCTGGAGAACCGGCTGCTTGAAAAAAAAGCATGATCGGGGATGGGGGAGACGGCGCATGAGGTACCCCGCGTCTGAGAAGCTGGAGATCATCCGCCTGGTCGAACGCTCCCACCTGCCGGTCCGGCGCACCCTGGACAAGCTGGGCGTTCCGGCGACCACATTCTACAGGTGGTACGATCGCTACCGGGCCTTCGGCGAAGCCGGCCTTGAAGACCGTACCAGTGGTCCCGGCCGGATCTGGAACCGCATCCCCGACGATGTCCGCCGCCAGATCGTGGACCTGGCCCTCGATGAGCCGGAGTTGTCGCCGCGGGAACTGGCGGTGACGTTTACCGATACCAAGGGCTACTTCGTCTCGGAAGCGCCCGTCTACCGCCTGCTCAAGGCCCACGACCTGATCACCAGCCCGGCCTTCGTCGTCATCAAGGCAGCCGATGAGTTCCGCGACAAGACCGCAGCCCCGAACCAACTGTGGCAGACCGACTTCACTTACCTCAAGGTCATCGGCTGGGGCTGGTTCTATCTGTCAACGATCCTCGACGACTTCTCGCGCTACATCATTGCCTGGAAGCTGTGCACCGCCATGCGGGCTGAAGATGTCACCGACACGCTCAAGCTGGCCCTCGAAGCGTCAGGTTGCAGCAGCGCGGAGGTCGTTCACAAACCCCGGATCCTCAGCGACAACGGCTCGTCCTACATCGCCGGCGATCTTGCAGCCTGGCTTGAGGATCAGGGTATGGATCACGTCCGCGGCGCACCGAACCATCCCCAAACCCAAGGCAAGATCGAGCGTTGGCATCAGACCCTGAAGAACCGTGTCCTGCTGGAGAACTACTATCTGCCGGGCGATCTCGAGGCCAGCGTCGGCACCTCCGTCGAGCACTACAACCACCGCCGCTACCACGAAAGCCTCGCCAACCTGACCCCCGCCGACGTCTACTTCGGACGGGACCACGCCATCATCGAGAGAAGGAGAAAGATCAAAAACCTGACCATCAAAAAACGCCGCTTGGCCCATCACAACCAAGCGGCTTAACATCAACCAGGATGAGCCAGAGCCTCCGTAAGAAACACGCCCAGATGTCCCAAATTGTTTTGATGACGGACAGTCGGGCTTCAGCCGGGCACTGGTGCCGTCGAGCGGAACACGGGGCGTGAGCGCACCCTCAAAGACGCGCCAATGAGCTATCAATCATCAACCACGACCTTATCGATTCGACCCGAACCCAGAAACACGATGAGTCCGGTTTGCGCGGCGGTTGATCGGAGGTAGTCGCGAACCTGATTTTGATACATTGCGATCTGTCCGGCCCCGGGGTTCACGTCACTCTTCCAGTCCACGACCACGTCAATGCGGCCTTCTTCATTGATGGCAACTGCGTCGGCAACGCCTGCCGTGAGTGTCTCTTCGCAGCCTTCGATGGCGCTCGCATAAACCCGGAACTCAGGAACCAGCCGTGGACGCAGGGCCTGAATCTCGGGGAGTTTCAGCGTACGCATGACCGTGGTTGCCATCTCATCGCTGGACAGTCCTTCCGACGCATTTCGCGAATCCTCGAGTCCGAGTTGGGAGATAAGCTCAGCGGCCCGCACCTGCACCAGTCCCGTATCTCCCGCTGTTTCTCCGGTGAGCACCTCTTCCATCAATTTGTGCAGTATCGAGCCACGCTCTCGCCCGCCTTGGACATGTATCTCCTCGGCCTCTGCAGCAATGGCTTCGAGGATCGCGTCGGCGTTTGCAAACACGGCCTCCGGCTCTCTCGCAGATTCCGCCGGGTCCTCATGACGGCTTGGCTGGTGCCACGTTATCCGCCGTTGGTTGGCGGCGATGGCTGCCGCCTCCCGCTCCCATGTCGCGGCATCCTGCGCATTGCCACCGGCATCGACGTCGGCCGCCGGCGCTCCCCCAAAACGTGCGTCACTGAACAGTGGTAGCGTCTCGACATCGATGCCTATTAGACTGAACCAATCACCTTCGATGCGTTCGCTCTGCCTGGGTAGCAGGAGCAGGTCCCGTGCGCGGGTCAGAGCGACGTACCAGAGACGAACGCGCTCGCGCCGAAGCTCAGCATTTTCTTCCTGCTGGACTGTTTCGTGGCCGGGGCTCGGGAAGCCGAATATTTTGAAGTGGACGCTGTCGTCCTGACGCCGGTAAAGGAAGTTCGTATCCGACCACGGCGTGCTGGTTGAATTGATAGGAATCACGATAGGCCATTCCAAACCCTTGGCCGAATGCATCGTAATGATCGAAACAGCATCCGCCTCGGCGTCCGGCCGGCCCTCCGCCTGAGCGTCACCATTGTTCCAGCTCCGCCAAAGCGCGCGGGCAAAGTCCCCGATTCCCCGCCCGGCATATGCGCGCGCCATCTCCAAGACAAGTTCGACGTTGGCGAGCGCGCGTTCGGCGCCTCGCGGATGACGCGCCTTCAGGATCGACCTCACATGCAACTCTTCCACGGCCTCAGCGAGCAGGTGGTGGGGCGTGGTCCGGCGGGCCTTCCGCGCCAGATTCTGCAGCACGGCGAGTGTTTGCCGAAGCACGACGCTGGAAATCGTCCCGGGATCGGTCCACAGATTGAGGCGGCCGGCGCCTTCCACTCGGGCGTGAAGCACCTCGATCTCGTCGGCGATCTGCTCTTCGGTAAGACCGACCAACGGCCCCCGGATCAATGCGCCGAACGCCAGTGTGTCGCGGGAATCCGCGATCGCCCTGGCGATCGCGATCAAGTCCTGAACTTCCTGTCGTCGAAAGAAGCCCTTGCCCGCCTGCGTGGCGATCGGAATCTCGCGGCGCTCCAAGGCCTGCTCGTAAATCCAAAGGCTGGTCCCGGTCGGGGCGAGCAGAGCGATATCGCCGGCCCGCGCTGGCCGGAATTTCCTCTCGTGCTTGTCCCAGACGGGATAAACCCCGATCAGGCGCCTCGCGGTATCGGCAACGAGCGCCGCTTCCTCCCGACGGATTCTAGCGACTAGCAGTCTTCCCTTGTTGTTCTTGTGCCGTTCGTCCAGGGCAATATCAAAGGCCGCGACACTTGGTTCATCGCCCGCGGAGCGTGTCGCCGAAAGTGCCGTGAATCCGGGCTGTCCCTTTGCCTCGTCAAGCATCCCCTCGAAATGATCATTGACGTATTTCAGGATGGGCTCGCGCGTACGGAAGTTCGCCGAGATTTCCAGTACGGATGACGGATCGCGATTCGACAGCGCCCGCTTGGCGACGAGGTAGGTTTGCACGTCCGCGCCGCGGAACCGGTAGATTGCCTGCTTCGGATCGCCCACTATAAACAGCGCCCCTGGGCGAAGGGCGTGTTCATGCCATGGTGCTTCGGGGTCGCCTTCGCCGGCAAGCCGCCAAATGATCTCGACCTGCACGGGATCGGTATCCTGAAATTCATCGACCAGGATGCGTGAGTATCGGTCCGCTAGTTCCTGCCGTACCGTTTCGTTGTTTCGGAGAAGATCGCGGGCCTGATGCAGCAGGTCGTCGAAATCGAGAAAGGCGGCGTTGCGCTTGTAATCCAGGTACAGATCCCGGAGCGCTTCGAACTCGTCGACGAAACGTTGGAACGCGAGCGCGCCTAGATTGTCACAGAGGGCACCATACGCTTCGGCGCAAGCGCTATAGCGCGCTTCACCGGCGGCGTTGAGCTGTTCGCCCTGAGCGGCGCTCCCGCCCACGGTCTTCACCGCGTTCTTCCACCGCGTCTTGGCCCGCCATTGCTTGAACTCCCTTTCTCCTTTCTTGCAAGCCGATGGCGGATGATGAAAGAGCATATTGGCGATACGGCGGCCGGTCAGCGGTTGCATCGCAGCCTCTCGCGCCATATTGGCGATCGGTCCCAGATTCTCGATCAAGACGGCGGTGTCCTGCTCCGCGACGCCGCAACTGTCATACCAGGAGGCAAAGGCGTCGATGGCGTCCGCGAGCCGCTGAAAATCCGCTTGGTCAATTCTGGTGCCCGCTGGCTGCGCCGTCCGGTGAACCTTGAGAAATTGGGCCGTGCGTCCTATCAACTCCAGCGTTTCATCCGGTGCCATCAGCAAGAGTTCGGCAAAGAAATCTTCCCCGTCCCCGGCATCCTTGATCGGTGGAACGCGCCCCAGTCCCTGTGCACCCCGATCACGGCCGAACCGGGCCGAAAGCCACGCCTCCATCAGGTCCTGGTAGGCGAGTTCGGCCGCCGCGGGGTCGATAATGGCGGCGCCAGGATCGAGACTGGTTTCCACGGAATAAGGCCTGATCAGCTGCTGGCAGAAGCCGTGGATTGTGGTGCAGGTGATTTCATCCAAGGCAGCGGCACCATTCAAAAGATTGGCTTGCTGCGCCCCGGTCAGGCCGGAAGGCAGCGCCTCGACAAGCTCGACCGGCACCTGGCCCGAGAGAAGATTCCGCACGATGCTCTCTATCCGTTCCAGAAGTTCCGCCGCGGCCGCCTCCGTAAACGTGATCGCAGCAATGTTCTTCGGATCAGTACCAGCGCCAATGAGCAGCGCGACGCGTCCGGCCATGATAGCCGTCTTACCGCTGCCAGCGCCTGCCTCTACAAGGAGGGAGTGTTCATGATCCGTGAGAGCCGCGACACGCGCCGCGGCATCGGATACCCGGGCGGCCATGCGATCAATCGCCATCTCAAGGCTCCTCCCACAGCGGCGCGATCGCGGCGCGAGCCTCGGCGGCCAACGGCAATTTTGTTTCAAGGTAGCTTTCCTTGGCGCCCCCCGGCAGCGCAAAGGCCAAGTCGTACCAGCTCTCTTCCGCGGAAGGACCGGGTAGCGCTTTCCCTTTCGCAAACGAAGTGGAGGCCGCGGCCAGATACCGCGTCAGCCTTTCCAGTATCCCCTCCGGGTCGTCAAGAGCCAGCGCCTGGCCGCCTTTGCGCGGATAAAGTAGCCGTGCCTCCACTTGCGGCCGGGTAGAGATAAGCGACTTGACCGCAAACGCGTAAAGGCACCGTTGCAATTCGGCGCCGCCCCTGATCTGAGGTGGACGACCTCCGAGCTTCCCTGACTTGTAATCCGTGACGCGCGCACAGCTTCGATCACCGGCAAGGTCAAGGCGGTCGATCGATCCACCGATGCGGACCGCGGTGTCCGCGATGACGACTTCGGATCCGGGGTCCCACGGCAGTCCGGCACGGACTTCGTCACCCAAGGCTTCTGCCCGCGGATCGCCGCCGAACGAGATTTCCGCCCAGCTGTGCTGACCCGGCAAAGGTTCTTCGTCAAGAGTCAATGCGGTCACAGCAAGTTCGATCGCCTCGCTGCGCTTGCGTTTCCAGACCGCGGGAGGCGGTACGGGCCGCGATTCGTCCCACCGCTTACCGACAAAATTAGCGGCCTCTCCCACGGCTTGGGCGATTGCCTCGGTCGAAGCGCGGGCAAAGCCCCCAGCTCCGGCACTCTCAAGGCTAGTCACCGCCTCTTCAAGAATTTCGTGCAGCAGTTTGCCGAACGCCAATGGATCGAGCGTCAGCGGCTCATCCGTTTCATCGGGTTCTCTCCATCCGAAACCATAGGTCCAGAGATATCCCAGGGGGTCGCGGAGCAGCTTGACCAACGAAGTCGCCGACTGCCGCCGGTCGAGAGCTCTGGCCAGCAAGGGGTGATTGGCCCTTACCAAGCCGTCGTGGCCGGAAAGCTTCTCTCGGTGCCAGTCAATCCATGTCCCCAGCGCCGACTTCGCGCGGGGCAGCGCGGCAAACTCGTCGGGTCTTGCCATCAACCGGTCGCTTGCGCTTGCGGCATGCTCGGGTTCCCGGCTTCGCGCGAAGTAGGTTTCGCACAAATCGTGCGGATAAAGCGGCGAAATGCCGTTCAGCCGCCCTTCGCTGTCGCGCCGGGCTCGCGAACAGACAAGTTCGCCGTCCGTCATGTCGCGGATCGTGCGGAAATCGCGCCGGTCCGCTTCGTGAACGGGCAGTGGATCGAGACGGTCCGCCGCGATGACGTGGTTCGGAAGAAGCGGATCCTCGCCGGCCCGCCGCGGCCAGGAGCGCGAGGTCAAGCCGACGAGCCAGGAAAAGGGACGGGGAACGGCGGCAATCGCCGATGCCGGCCCCCAGACCATGGCGCCGCCGGGCTCGACTCCGTCGTCGACACGCAGTCCGGCCAGGGTCACGTCCAGCGCGGCCGGGGGACCCTCCGTCAGCGCCTTGCGCCAAACCGCCAGCGACTTTCCGTCGAGAAGCCGTTCGCCGATCTCCGCCGATTCGGTCAGCCCTTTGCGTAGTATGTCGATGATTTCTTCCAGCACTGGCCGGTGGTCTTCGTCATCAGAAAAGTCCTCTGGCGACAACGTGAAAATGGCGGTAGTCCAATGGGCAACGTCGAGCAACGGGGCTTCCTGCGGCAAGGCCAGCCACCAATCTCCCGGTAGGGTGCTGAAGCGCCTGCATTGCGAGCGAAGGAGTGCCACGAAACGGACGATCCGTGTGCGCGAAAATCCGCGCAGGAGAATTTCGGCGAGCGCGGCCGCAAGCTGCCCTTCTGCTGTAGAAAGCGCCGGCCGGCCATGAATGAAGTGAAGCGGCAAATTCGTGGCTTCAACCAACGCCAGCACATGGTCATCCCAGAATTCGGGCGACGCCGCAGTCATCGCAATCTGTTGCGGCAGCCTTCCTTCGCCAAGATGCCGGCGGGCCCACCGCAGCGCTTCCAGGATCTCGTGACGCGGACTGGCACACGACACGGTATGGATCTCGGGAGCCGCCGCTGACATCGCCTCGACCGCGATACCTGAGTCCGGTAGCCATTCCGGCGTCTCCCTGGCCCCACTCACCCAGACGATATCCGTTTCCCGGCTAATAAGTGTTAATAACGGCCTCCATACCGGCGACATCTCGGTACGGTCGAGGATCTCGATTCGGCCAAAAATCGAGGGGGCATAGCTAACACGCCCGCACGCCGCTGTGACGAGGTCTCGGGGCCGGACCTGATTGTCCGGCAAACGCAACAGCACTTCTCTTTCGAGCATTGCCAACGAGCTGATGCGCGCTTTCGCGATCTCATCGGCCGCGGTCTCGGCTTCCTCTGTCAGCTTCAGGCCCGCGCTCCATGCCTTCGACAAACTCGTCGCCGCTGCGCGTTGGAACCCGGGCAGTGTCTTGATCTTCTCGAACTCTCCGAGAGGCTCCGCGACAGCGGCGACCACCGCCGTCTTGAGATCGTTCGGGTCAATGAATTGGAGAAATCCGCCCGCGAGGCGGGCGACAAGCTGCTCTATAGTCACGATCAGCAGACCCTGCTCGCCCTCGATCGCGGCCTTCGTACGGTGACACCGCCAAGCGTAGCGGCTATGCACCACCACCGTCCTACGCATTCCGTTTTCCAACTCCCCAGCCAATCTCCCGTCCGCCTTCTGAATCAAGCTTATAAGGACCCGTTCATATATATCGAGTGCCGAGCCGGGCAAAGTAGCGAATAAGCACCAATGGACGGACGTCGCCGTCAGAATGGCGCATAAAGCCCAGGCTACGTATATGGAGGTTCCCAAAGCGTCATCTGGCCGTTACTAAACGTCATTGCCTGGCGACAATATAGCGGTACAAAGCTGTTCAAGACTGTCCGAACGTTTGTCCGCATCCCATGCGAAGGCGAGGCTAGCGCCGATATGTAGAGAATTCTTTCCGAATTTGCCGGCATGGCCGTAACGCTTATCAGCCTCGGTGCGAAATACTTCCCAGGCATCCTTCCCGATCTCCGCTTTGACGACGGCGCCGATATCAGAATGCCACATAGTGAACCCGTTGCCCCAAATTGTTTCCTCCGGCATTGCGTTCTCGTCCGGCTTGCATATAAGGTTCAGAAGCGCCTTATTATCTTTTTCATGCTTTTCCCGACGAGCATTCTTCTCAGGCTTGTCAGCATCAGCGTCGAAAACGAGATAAGTTGGAATTTTCATGTGCTTGGCAATGACCAAAGGTTGTAATAGCTCGCTCTTGCCGTTCGCAGCCACGATATGACATCCCATCCGCTGATAGTCTTCTGATTTTTCGAGGAGATTGAGGCAGGCAGAAATATAGGCTACGTCCTCAAGACCTTTGACCAGAATAAGCCGGTGGGTGAAGAACATCTCATTGAGAGCCGGCTGCAAGGCCTGATGAATCTTCGCAAGTGCGTCCTCAGGCTTGGTAGGCTGCCGGCCAGTACCCGCTGCGACTGAGTGCGCGATCTCTGTGAAAGACATATGGGACACCGACGAACATGCACTACCGGAGTCCTTGCGAACCATACGCACGTCTTCAAAATCCTCACCGGATACAAATAGTGGGTTGTGGGTGGAAACGATGACTTGCGCGTTGCCACGGCTGAGTTTGTTTAGAACGGCAGCGAGGTGTCGCGCTTGGGGTGGATGCTGATAAAGTTCAGGTTCCTCGCAGGCGAGAATCAATGTGGGGCCGCCCGCAGCATCGGTGCCTGCAAGTTCCTGCAGCAGGGCAAGAAGGTATGACCGCTGGAGGCCATGAGCGAAGCGCGGGAGTTCGCCTTCAAAATCTCCTTCACCTGCGAGTATGTGTGCCCATGGCTCTTCAACGCGCACGGACTTGTCGGGATCCTGTTTCCATTGCAGGCGCAATCGTGCATCCGGATGCGCCCATTCGGAAAGCCGCGTCTGAAGAGTTGAAGAAATATCATTAAGAACAACCTGACTGTCGTCGAGAAGCGCCTGGTACTGTCGCTGCATCTCCACGCGCAGGCTCTTCACCCTCTCGTCGAAGTTGGTTTTAGAACGGACGGTGCGGGCCAGGAGCTTGCCGAGGGCCGAATTCCGCTCCTCAACTTGTTCGGATGTCGCATCCTTCACGGCCGGGACGTATACCCACTGAATGTGCTTCGCGAGACGGTTTGTCCCCTTTGAGAAGCCGTAAAATTGATCCTCGCTCGGGATCAGCTCGCAGTCATTCGGCCGCGCGGCTTCAAAATCATGCAAAGCCTGTATCATCGCGTCCTTAGTGCCGGGTGCAGGAAGGTCTGCATAGATCAGGCGGAGTTCGCCATAAATTTCCTTTAGATCGGCAACTTTCATACCCTCATCTACGGCCTCGAAGAATGGCGCGCGAGCGCGCATGCCAAGCCGCTGCCCAAATTGTATAACCTGGGCTTTTCCAGTGGTCCCGTCGAACCTGGCAACGGCTGAGACAACGAGTTGCCCCTGCCGGACGTAGTCTGAAAAATCGTCCTGCGCCTCATCATCAAGATCAGTGAAAGCGACTGTAATTTGGATGGGTTCATCGGTGTTGTTGCAGTGAAAATCCTCTTGATCCAACTGGCTAAGGTCGGTAGGGAGATTTTCTGATTCGTGAAAAAATACGTTGAGAGCGGTGAGGACGTTCGATTTCCCAGCGCCATTAGGACCAAACAAACAGGCATAGTCGTTCAAAGGTATTGTGGTGTCCTCAAAAGATCGGAATTTCTCAATGCGGACAGATGATATTTTCATTGCTTCCTCCTCCGCAATTCATGCCGACACAAGCTCTTCTGCGCTTCCGGGGTGCAATGACAATTGGTGGCCTCCAAGTTCCTCGAAGAGCTGCCCCCGGCACGTCAAAATGATTACCTGGACGTTCCGGGCCGCCATATTGAGGATGTCGAACATGCGGCTCATCCGGCGGTCGTCAGAAAACACAAGCGCATCATCAAGAACAACGGTCGCCGGGTGACCCTGTTCGACCAGCATTTCCGCAAACGCGAGTCGGATCAGGATGGCGATTTGTTCCTGGGTTCCCATGCTGAGATGATGAAAGGCTTCCTCGTATTCGGGCTCTCTCACAACCCCGACGATGTGCAGGTCTTCATCAATCGTGATTTCGGCACTGGATAAAGAGAAGCTGCAAATATGGCCGTACGCGATTCAGCACCGGTGACAAATACCGTTCCTTGGCTTCCTGCTCAGCGGCCCGCAGGGTTGACAGCAAGAGGTTGAGAACCTGCACCTCACGCTCTGAGCGCCTGCGTTCCTCCTCGCGGAATTCCAGTTCTCGGGCCTTCTGCCCGGGGCTGTCAACTTAACGAAGGCAGGTCGCAGTTGAACGTCTGAACTGAGCGGCTCAAGCAGCAGCGGTCACGGTCCGCCACGTGTTCATCGCGTCACCGCGGAATTGGCGCATTGTCTTGCGAGTGATCAGATGACGTTGGACATTGAAGGTGTTGTAGATGGCGGCGTGGGTGGAGAGAAACCTTTGCGCCGATCCTGATGACTTGAAGCCCTGCATCCTGCGTTCTCGTTGTCGAACCGGCAGGTGCGAATTCTCCGCCCGATTATTGCTCCGTCCGCCGGTAACGTGTTTCCCCGTCATGTTGAGATCACGCAATGCTGCCCCGTAAGATGGCAGTTTATCGGTCACCACCTTATTCGGCGCATACCCCTGCTTCTTGAGCAGTTTGCGCATCAGCTTGAGTGCTGCTTTCTTGTTCCTCCGGGACTGAACCAGGATATCCAGCACCTCACCCTCGCTGTCCACCGCCCGCCATAGATACATCCGTTTTCCGTTGATGGAGGAAAACACCTCATCAAGGTGCCACCGGTCGTCTGGTCGAGGGCGTGATTGTCTCAGTTTTCGGGCATAGGCCTGCCCAAACTTTAAAGACCAGCGCCGTATCGTCTCGTAAGAAACATCGACACCACGTTCAGCGAGCAGATCCTCCACATCGCGGTAACTGAGCGGAAACCGGAAACACAGCCAGACGGCGCGCTGGATTATCTCTGCAGGAAACCGATGTCGGCGGTAGCTGATCTTGTTCATAACAGGAAGCTACTCGCCACCCGCAGCTGACACCAGCCAGTTACCGTGACAGCACCACTCGATGATCATGGGGACTGCTGTTTCCGGATCGTCCGCCTGCACGAAGTAGAAGTCGCTGTCGCCCGCGGGCTTGGAAAGATTGGGAATGGCGCCCCGGTTGATCCCGTGCGCGCTGGTGACGATCCGGCTTCGCGCCGCCTGGCGGAATACCTCGGTCAGCCGCACGACGGGGACCGCGCCGGAGGCGATGATATCGGCCAGCACCTGGCCCGGACCGACCGACGGTAGTTGGTCGATGTCGCCGACGATCAACAGAGCGGCTTCGTCGGGGACCGCCGTCAGCAACGCCCGCATCAGCATGACATCCACCATCGAGGTCTCGTCGACGACCAGAAGTCCGCAGTCGAGCGGATTGTCGGCGTTGCGTTTGAACCCTCCGCCCCTGGGATCGACCTCGAGCAGCCGGTGGATCGTCATGGCCTCGAACCCGGTGGCCTCCGTCATCCGTTTGGCTGCGCGGCCGGTCGGCGCGCAAAGCAGCAGGGTCACGCCCTTGGCGTCCAGGATGCGCAGGATGGCGTTGACGATGGTCGTCTTGCCCACGCCCGGACCGCCGGTGATGACCATGGCCTTGGAGTTCAGGGCCCGGCGAACCGCATCGGCCTGGCTTTCCGCAAGCGACAGGCCGGTCTTGCCCTCGACCCAGGGCAACGCCTTGCCGGCATCGATGTTCGGCCAGGGCAGCCTGCCGCCCGCGATCTTCAGAAACCGTTCGCCGATCGCCCGTTCGGCCCGGTACAGGCCACCAAGAAAAATACAGGGGGTTCCGGCAACCGTGTCCGCAACGACCGTTCCCTCGGCCAGTTCGAAGTCCAGAGCGGTTTGAACCAACTCCTTCGGGACTTCCAGCAATTCGACGGCGAGCGGCGCAAGCTCTGCGGCGGGAAGGCCGCAATGGCCGTCGTCCATCGCCTCGGTCAGCGCATGGGAAATCCCCGCGCGAACCCGGATCATGGCCGTCTTTTCGATGCCGAGTTTCATGGCGATCGCGCCCGCGGTCTTGAACCCGATGCCGCGAATGTCGCGGGCAAGGCGGTACGGGTTCTCGGTCATGACCTGAACGGCATCCACGCCGTAGGTCTTGTAGATCCGCACCGCGCGCGCCGTGCCGACGCCATGGCTGTGCAGGAACACCATGATCTCCCGGATGATCTTCTGCTCGGCCCAGGCGTCGGTGATGCGTTTGGCGCGAACCCGGCCGATGCCGGTCACCTCGCGCAGCCGTTCCGGCTCCGCCTCGATGATGTCGAACACCTTCTCACCGAACGCCCTGACCATCTTCCCGGCATAGACCGGCCCGATGCCGCGGATCATGCCGGAGCCGAGGTATTTCTCGATGCCCTCGATCGACGATGGCTCCGAGGTGCGCATGAAGCGCGCCTTAAACTGCTGACCATGGGTGCGGTCGTTGATCCATTCCCCCGATGCGGTTATCCACTCCCCGGCCGAGACCATGGCGGCGTGGCCGACGACCGTCACGAGATCGCGATGGCCGCGTGCCTTGATGCGCAGAACGCAAAACCCGTTATCGGCATTGTGGAACGTCACTCGCTCGACGAGGCTAGCCAGAACCTCCCGGTTCGGCGCTTCCGGTTGCCGCACAGCCGTCCCGCTCACGACGTGCCGAGCGTATTGGCGGTCAACAACTCCTTGATCAGACCGAATTGCCGCGTCCGCTCCAAGGCCGCCGCCGGGTTTTCCAAGGGTGCCTCGTCGTCTTCCATGGCGGCCAAGTCGTTTTCGCGGCGCTCACGCTCTATACGCGCAAGGTGCACCACTAGCTCTTGCACCGTAAACATCTGCCTCACCCGCGAAACGAACCGGGGTAGTTCGCGGGCGAATTCGGGATGTTGGGCGGCGGCCTCGGCGAAGTTCAGAAGCTTCTCGGCAACCGCATAGTCAAAGGCCGCCTTGAGACCGTACCGCAGCTTGATAGCCTCAGCGGCGGCGCACTGTTCCACCCAGATCTGGTGCAAATTTCCGTTCGTCATCCGAGGCCCCCGCATTGGTTCACATTTCTTGTCGCACCTTTATCCGGAAGGGCTCACAATTCCGATGCCGCTATCATGAGTCCTGACGGCACTTCCCTTAGCTCTTGACCCGCCTTTCAGGCATTCTATCGCCAGTCAGTCTTACGCAGGTTCGTCGTACTTACTGGTGCGCACCCGGTCATGCCGCCGACGGCTCGGACATAGCTGCCGTCCCCTCTTGGCTAGGCGGCTCCAACTCAATTTCAGAAGACGGGGCCAGCGTTTCTTTCGGCTTCTCATTTTTGTATGCGATGAAGCCCGACGCACCTTTGCCTTTGGCGCGTCGTAATGTGTACCCATGGTTGCCGAGATTGAACTTCGGGTCATTCTCAAAGCCTGCAAGAACCTCGGCGATCTTCACCGCCACGGGATCGGGGTTGCCTTTTGCTTGTGAGGCCGCCTCGCGCTCCAGCCACTTCGCGAAAACCTCTTCGGCGAGACCGTCACCGACAGATTTCCGAAGCGCGTTCAATTTTCTCACCAAACCTTTGGTGAGCCCGGTTTCATCGATAGCCATTTCTTAAACCTCTGATTTTTAGCCTCTTAATACTGTAGCGTGGCGTGGCTTTTGTACAACCGATTGCCATTGTTTATCAGCAGGTTACTGGATGCTGTCACGGTAACTGGCTGGTGTCAGCTGCGGGTGGCGAGTAGCTTCCTGTTATGAACAAGATCAGCTACCGCCGACATCGGTTTCCTGCAGAGATAATCCAGCGCGCCGTCTGGCTGTGTTTCCGGTTTCCGCTCAGTTACCGCGATGTGGAGGATCTGCTCGCTGAACGTGGTGTCGATGTTTCTTACGAGACGATACGGCGCTGGTCTTTAAAGTTTGGGCAGGCCTATGCCCGAAAACTGAGACAATCACGCCCTCGACCAGACGACCGGTGGCACCTTGATGAGGTGTTTTCCTCCATCAACGGAAAACGGATGTATCTATGGCGGGCGGTGGACAGCGAGGGTGAGGTGCTGGATATCCTGGTTCAGTCCCGGAGGAACAAGAAAGCAGCACTCAAGCTGATGCGCAAACTGCTCAAGAAGCAGGGGTATGCGCCGAATAAGGTGGTGACCGATAAACTGCCATCTTACGGGGCAGCATTGCGTGATCTCAACATGACGGGGAAACACGTTACCGGCGGACGGAGCAACAATCGGGCGGAGAATTCGCACCTGCCGGTTCGACAACGAGAACGCAGGATGCAGGGCTTCAAGTCATCAGGATCGGCGCAAAGGTTTCTCTCCACCCACGCCGCCATCTACAACACCTTCAATGTCCAACGTCATCTGATCACTCGCAAGACAATGCGCCAATTCCGCGGTGACGCGATGAACACGTGGCGGACCGTGACCGCTGCTGCTTGAGCCGCTCAGTTCAGACGTTCAACTGCGACCTGCCTTCGTTAAGTTGACAGCACCGTTTACCCGATTACGGCTATCGGTAAGCTATTCGCCGGCATTTCAGCGATAACTTCAATCGCTATCGTGGCGATGCCAACAGGGATCATGGCCGCGGCGTTCAGCGATGGGTTCCAACTACTACGTAAAGACACAGACTAACCGCCGTGCTCGCCTTCCATTGCTTCCGCAATGATCCTGCCTACCCTCTCCGCCGCCTCAACCAGATGCCCGTCGGCGAGGTGGGCGTAGCCCGCCGTGGTGCGGTGGCGACGGTGCCCGAGCAATCTGCCGACCAAGGACAGGTTCTCGCCGGACATGACGGCCTGACTGGCGGTGGTGTGCCGAAGGTCGTGCAGGCGCAGCCTGCCGAACCTCGCGTCTTCGCAAACCGCCCGCCAGCAGACAACAAGGCTGTGCGAATACCTGCCTTCGGCAAGTTTCGGGAACAGGAACGCACCGGGGTGACGCTTTTCCGGTAGCGCGTCGATCTGCGCCCGCGCGGCCTTGCCGAGCGGCACCGCGCGCGGGCCGGTCTTGCTATCCGCCGAGTTGATGGCATCGGGTCCGATGTCGTGCCATCGCAGTGTCAGCACCTCGCCGCGCCGGCATCCGGCGAGCGCCAGCAGCCGGACCGCGGCGACGGCTTCGGGCCATTGGGCTTCGCGGGCGTCGCGCGCGCGCCCGGGCCGGGTCAGTTCGCCCGCGTCGAGGAACCGGGTGACATGGTTTCTCGGGTTCTTCGCGATGCCGAGGCAGGGGTTGCTGTCGCGCGCGCAGGCCCCATTCCTCGGCCCGGAACATCATCGCGCGCAGAATCTCGAAGGCGCGGTTGGCCGCGCCCGGCTTGTCCTTGCTCGCCGCGTCGAACCACGCGGCCACGTCCTCCGGGCCGATGCGGTCGAGCGCAGACGGCCGATTTCCTCCCACATGGCGGTTCCCTATAGGCTCCTGTCCGGGCCATCACGGCCTAACGGAACAGATACTTTCTGGATGAAAGCGTTCGGTCGCAGCGTGACGTCCCGGACGGGTTGATGTTGTGGGCGTCCGCTGAGCTGGGAGACCGATTTGCTGCCCGCGCCCACCTCGCCAGCTGGCCGAACGCTTATTGCGGAATAGCCTGCACGGCCATTCATCGTGCACGCCAGGAGACTTCATCGCAAGGCGCGCATCCGGCCTCAGAACGCGTAGCGCAGGGACAGGCGGAGGCCGTGGCTCCTCAACTTCGCCCGCGTCGGGGCGAGATCGAGCGGCAGCGGCTCGCGGCTCCCGTCCCGCCAGACGACCCGGCCCCTGCCTTCCCCGGTCTCGACCGGGCCGAGATCCGTATAACGCCAAGCGAGTTCGAGCGTCGTGTCGTCGTCCAGAGATGTCGCGATCCCAGCCGTCAGCATCCAGGCGAGGTTGACCCGACGCCCGCCCGGAACAATGGTGGTCGTCCTCGGAAACGCCATGCGGGTTTCTCCAATCTCAACCCGGACGGCTCCAGCGCCACCTCCGAGAAACGGGCTGAAACGGCCCAGCTTCGGCACGCCTAGTTCCGGCAAGTCCACGTAAGCGGCCAGCATGCCCGACAGGGAGGAGAGGTTCGCCGAGACCGACTGCTGGCGCGCGGGCTCCAGGAAATTGGCGCGTCCATCGAAGGCGAAGCGCGGCCGGTATTCGACCAGGACTTCGACCCGCGTGGCGCGCGTGAGTATATGGCCGGTCCCGAACTCAACGCTGGCCACCGTCCCGAAGTCGCCTAGCGAACGCAGAGGCGCACCGTCGCCGCCCGTGCCGCAGCCATACAGCGCCGCCGGAGAAACGCTGGAACAATCGTTGTCCATGAACCGGGTCTCGGCAGGGCGGTCGAAACCGATCCCGGCCCTCAGATAGACATCGTCCGCGACCCCGACCCCTGGGACCAGGGTTGCCGCGATGCCGACCAGGGTCGCCGCCAAATGGAGGCATTTCACCCGCGACGGCACCGTGCATGCCGGCATAGCAACTGGAGAGCGGGTACCGTCTTTCATGTTCGACCGGGAATCGCGACCGCCATATCGCATCGATCCGCTTTGCATCGTCGTGGTGAGTGCCTGCGGCATTCGCCTGTGGCGCAATTCGGGCAATTCCGGGTGATTGTTCAAATTGGCTCGGTGCACGGCCATCCCCTCCAGTCAGCTGACCTCTTCCGATTTGCGCCGCCAAGCTTTTTCGGTTCCGTCCCGTGTAATCCTTCCGTTCTCAGGTGATGGAGATTTCAGCGATTGAGTGTCCGCTTCCAGTCTCGCCTGAGTGGCCGCAGCCAGATGTCCCTCCTGGGCTCGGCCCGCTTCATGTGCGTGTCGTAGCGCCGTGCAAAACCCTCTGGTAACGCCGCCCGCGATTCGTTATCGTCACGTCCATGGCGATGCGCGACGAGGATTTCGGGACGGCGCTGACGCTGACCGAGGGGGACGAGGCGATCTGGTCGCCCCCCATGTCGGCGCCGACGAGCGAGCCGCGCGACTGGCAGTCTCTGTGCGAACAGGAGCGGGCGCGGGCGGAAGCAGCGGAAGCGCGCGCGGAAGAGTTGCGCTGGGCGGAAGTCGCCGCCCGCAGCGATGGGAGTGCGTGGAAGTCGCGGTTCAAGGCCTGCCGGCAGAGGCTGAGCGAGGCCGAGCAGGAGACCGGGGACCTCCGCCGCGCGGCCAAGGACGTGCCGTCCTTGCAGGCCGAAGTGGCGCACTTGCAGGAGTTGCTCTCCGAAGCCCGCAGCGGGTCGAGCGAGTTCTGCACGATCGAAGCGCTGCGCGACGAGGTCGCGCGGCTGCACAAGGCCCTGGCGTCGAAAGGCCGGAAGGACGCGACCGGGCCACTGTCGAGGGAGAATGCCCGACTCCGCAAGGCCCTGGAGCGGTCGCAGGGACAGAAGGACGAGGTCGTGGCGTTGCGCGGAGAGGTCTCGGCGCTGCGCAAGTCGGAGCGGGCCGCGCAGTCGGTGCGGTCGAAGGAGAGCATCCGGCTGGGCAAGGCGCTGGAACGGACGCAGAAGCAGAAGGACACGATCAAGGCGCTGCGCGGGGAAGTCGATTCCCTGACCCGCGAGACCCGTCAGCAGAACCGGGAGAACGGCCGGCTGCGCCGCGAGCTGGAGTGGTTGCAGCGCATCAAGGCGACGGCACGTGGGCTGTCCGACGAGGTCGAGCTGCTGCGCGCGGAGCTGGCGGAATACCACGACCAGATGAACTTCATCGATTGGCAGGACAGGCGCATCACCGATTTGCAAATTGCCCTGGATACGTCGGCCTTCAAGACCGAGCGGCTGGAGGCCGAGCTTGCCGAACGTCCCCTGCTGCCGGCGGCCTTGAAGAGATTGCGCAAGCAGGAGAAGACCATCGAGTCCCTGCAAACCCGCAACGAGAGGCTGGAAGAGGAGTTGGCCAAGCTGCGCTCGAGCCGGGCCGTCCTGTCGAAGGCGGTCTTCGGGAGCAGGAGCGAGCGGCAGAAGAAGCCGGGCACGGGACGCAAGCGCGGCCAGCAACGCGGCGCGCCCGGCCACGGTCGCACCCCGCGGCCCGGGCTTCCGGAGAAGACCGAACGGCGCAACCCACCGAAGGATGCGCGGATCTGTTCCTGTTGCGGCAAGCCCTATGTCGCCAACGGCGAGCGTGTGACGACGCTGATCGAGATCGCGGTCAAGGCCCACATCCGCAGGATCGAGCGGACGCGCTGGCGCCGGGGTTGCGACTGCGCGTCGTCGCCCCTGGAAGCGATTGCGCCGCCGGTGCCGCGGCTGTTCCCCGGAACGCTCTTCGGAACCAGCTTCTGGGCACGGTTTTTGTTCGAGCACTGTGCGTGCCTGCGCCCGCTGTGCCGGGTCGCGGCGTGGTACGCGGACCAGGGGCTGGCGGTCTCGCCGGGCACGCTGGCCAACAGCCTGAAGCGCTTCGTGCCGCTGTTCGACCCGGTCTACCAGGCGATTCTCGCGCACCAGAACCGGACGACGGTGCGCCATGCCGACGAGACCGGCTGGGAGCGCCAGGCTAACTGGCGGAAAGTAGCCGGTGTGAGTCCGGCGGGAAGAAGGAGTAACCAACCACTTCCACCCCGAGTCATGGGCCGGCATTCGCGAGGATGCAGGTTAAGCGTTGACAGGGGCGCGTATGGGCGAGGGCGATTGAGCTACGAAAAGTCTGAGAATCAGGGTGCCGAGGCTTTCCAGTATGTCGAAGGCAACACCGCTTCCACCGCCATGGTAAGGGGGAAGTGGACCCTGCGGAGTCGAAGAACCCAACCGCACGTACGTAGGCTTTCACGCCGGGACCTGGGAGGTCTCCATGTCATCCCGCGGTCGTAGCGGGATCGCAAAGGAAAGGAGGAATCCGTAACCGATGACGAACGGCATGGAGAAGTCAGACTCGGGAGTAGTAGCGATGAAGTCGGCGAACAAAGGGAGGCCTGTTCCGGCGGAGCCGATGGAGCGAAGGACCGAGCCCAAGGGGAATCTGGAAAGCCAAAGCATGCGCCGGACGCAGGACCGGGAAAGCGTGTCACAAGCGGCCGACCGGATACGGCAGTTTGTACAACGGGAGCCACGGGAGCGTCTGACGGCGCTTCTCCACCACGTTACGGTCGATGCGCTGCGCTGGGCGTTCTTCGCGTTGAAGAAGGACGCGGCGGCAGGTGCGGATGGCATGACGTGGGGGATGTACGAGGGAGGGTTGGAAGGCCGGTTGGCCGCCCTGCACGACCGCGTGCACTCGGGAGCGTACCGGGCGACGCCATCACGGCGGGTGAACATCCCGAAGCCGGATGGCGGCACACGACCGCTCGGCGTCGCGGCCATAGAGGACAAGATTGTCCAGAAGGCGGTGGCGGAGATTATCCTGACGCCAATTTACGAGGCGGAGTTCCTGGGGTTTAGCTATGGGTTCCGGCCCGGGTGTGGGGCGCACGACGCGCTTGATGCGCTCGCGGTCGGGATTGAACGGCGTAAGATCAACTGGATAGCTGACGCAGATATCCGCGGATTTTTCGACCATGTCTCGCGGGACTGGTTGGTCCGGTTCCTCGAACATCGCATCGGAGACAAGCGGGTCATCAGGCTGATATCCAAGTGGTTGCACGTCGGCGTCATGGAAAATGGCGAGTGGCGGGACAACATGCGGGGGACTCCCCAGGGTTCGGTGATTTCGCCGATCCTGGCCAACATCTACCTACATTACGTTCTCGATCTCTGGTTCCAGAAGAAGTGGCGCAGCCACGAGGTCAAAGGCGACACAATCATCGTGCGGTACGCCGATGATTTCGTGGTGGGTTTCCAGCACAAGCAAGACGCGGAGCGATTTCTGCGTGACCTGAAGGAGCGGCTTGGACGTTTTGAACTGGAACTGAACCCTGACAAGACCCGGCTCATCGAGTTCGGGCGGTTCGCAACTGAGAACCGTCAGCGGCTAGGGTTGGGCAAACCGGAGACGCTCGACTTTCTGGGCTTCACGCACTACTGCGCGAAGGACAGGAAGGGGCGGTTCCAGTTGGGGCGCAAGCCGGTCTCGAAGCGGATGGCGCGCACCCTGAAGCGAATAAAGGAGGAGCTTCGCAGGCGGATGCACGACGGCGTAAACCAGACCGCGCGGTGGCTGGGACAGGTACTTGATGGATGGCTGAACTACTTTGCCGTTCCAACCAGCTACCGATATCTGGGGCGTTTCGTGCAACGACTGAAAGTACTGTGGCTCAGGACTCTGCGCCGCAGATCGCAGAAGGACCGCTACAGCGGGGACCGTATGGAGCGACTGACAGCGAAATACTGGCCCACGCTGGAAATCCGACACCCGTGGCCGAGCCAACGATTTGCCGTCAATTGACCTGAGGGAGGAGCCGTGTGCATCAACGTGCCTGCACGGATCTGTGCGGGGGGAGCGGGGCAACCCGCTTCCCTACCGCGATCGGGTACAGGAGTTCCGCGACAACGGCCGGTCGAGCCGCGCCTGGCTGTGGACTTCGGTCAGCAAGGACGCGGTTTACTTCCATATCGACCCCTCGCGCAGCGCCGAGGTCGCGAAGGCCCTGTTCGCCGACACCGCCTGCACCGTCTTCGTGGTCTGCGACCGCTACAGCGCCTACAGAGCGCTGGCGCGCGAACTCGCCGGCAAGGTCATCCTCTGCTGGTGCTGGGCTCACCAGCGGCGCGACTTCATCGAGGGCGCGGCCGGCCAGGACGCGCTGACGGAATGGTGCGAGGGATGGATCGAGCGGATCGCGGCGATCTACCGGCTGAACGACGAACGGTTGAAGCATTACGACCCCGCTCTCGAACGCCAGACACCGGCCTTCGACGCAGCGCAACGCAAACTCGGGAAGGCGGTCAAGCGCCTGTTCGCGAACGCCGAGGCGGAACTGGCCGGCCTGCCGGACAAGGACCGTCGGGCAAAGCCCTTGCGCTCGCTGCTCAACCACCGCGAAGGGTTGTGCGTCTTCGCGGACCATCCCCAGGTTCCGATGGACAACAATGCCGGGGAGCGGGCGCTCCGCGGGCCGGTCATCGGGCGCCGATTGAGCTTCGGTTCCAACAGCGAGGACGGCGCGAAGTTCACCGCGATCATGTACTCCGTCATCGGCACGCTCTCGATGAACGGTGTCGACGTGCTGCGCTGGCTGGAGGCATGGTTGAAGGCCTGCGCGAAGAATGGCGGCAAACCGCCGGACGACCTGTCCCCGTGGCTGCCCTGGACGATGAGCGAGGAGCGCAGGCGCAAGTTCTCGGCGCAGGAATGACCGGCACGATCGAGTGCCGGTACTACGGCCGCAACTTCACCGCCGACGAGATGGCGCTGATGCGCGCCCTGATCGCCGCCGATCCGCCGCCCACCCGGGCCGCCCTGTCCAGAGAGTTCTGCCGGCGCGTCGGCTGGCTCAAGCCCGATGGCGACCTCAAGGACATGATGGCTAAGGTGACCATGCTGGCCATGCACCGCGACGGTGTGATCGTTCTGCCGCCGCCGAAGGGACGGCAGGGCCGGCCCAAGCCCATCTTCTTCGGGCCTGACACCGAGCCGCCGCTGTTCCCGGCCCCGACCGCCCTCGACGAGGTTCGCCCGCTCGACTTCCGCACCGTCGTGCGCGGCACCCGCGAAGGCAGGCTGTGGAACGAGTTCGTCGCCCGCTACCACTACCTCGGATACAAGCCCCTGGTCGGCGCCCAGATGCGCTACGCCGTCCATGACCGCAACGGCTGGCCTCTGGCCATGCTCGGCTTCTCCACCGCCGCCTGGAAGCTCGCCCCGCGCGACAACTTCATCGGATGGACCCCCGAGCTGCGCGGGAAGAACCTGCCGCTGGTGGTCGACAACCCACGCTTCCTTATCCTGCCCTGGGTCGAGATCCCGAACCTGGGATCGCACATCCTCGCCATCGTGCGCCGACGCCTGCCCGAGGATTGGACGGCGCGCTACAACATCACGCCCGTGCTCATCGAGACCTTCGTCGAGACCCCGCGCTACACCGGCGCCGTCTACAGGGCCTCGGGCTGGACCCGCGTCGGGACCACCCAGGGGCGCGGGCGCTACGACACGCATATGAAACGGGCCGAGCCCAGGAAGGACATCTGGCTGCGGCCACTCAGGCGAGACTGGAAGCGGACACTCAATCGCTGAAATCTCCATCACCTGAGAACGGAAGGATTACCGATAATGAGCCGGCCGGCTTCGCATGGCGCGCCGGCGATTCGGACGCAAATTGCCCGGCATGATGCGCAGTACGGAATGTTCTGCCCCGGTAACACCTGCCCAGTTTTAGACTGTCTCGATAAAATTGCCATTTAATCAAAGACTTATACGGTTCCGCCGTGGCGGCACTTGATCGAACGGGGTTGGCCCAATGGTTGCGAGAAGCTTAACCGAATATTTCGTGTCAGCCGGAAAGGAGTCGGGCGATGGTTCTGTCCGTTAACACCAACCCGGGTGCGATGATCGCGCTGCAGGAATTGACGGCTACCAACAAGCGGCTCGATATGACGCAGCTGCGCATCACGACGGGCCTCAAGATCAACGGCCCCAAGGATGACGCCTCGACCTTCACCATCGCGCAGAACATGCGCGGCGATATCGCGGGCATTCAGGCCGTCAAGATCGCACTGGCCGCCGGTGAATCGACCGCCAACGTGGCGATCAGGGGGGGCAAGGCCATCGCCGATCTGTTGATCGAGATGAAGGCGAAAGTCGTGCAGGCCAACCAGTCAGGCCTTGATTCCGCCTCTCACAGGGCGCTCCACAACGATTTCGTCTCGCTCCGCGAGCAGATCGCGACGATCGTCTCCACCGCCGAGTTCAACAGCCAGAACCTCATCTCCTCGGGCGCGAGCAATCTGACCGTGCTCAGCACCGTGGACGGCAGCATCATCACCATCAGTGCGCAGGCGATGGATACCTCGACGCTGGCCATCGCGTCGAACGTGCTGAACACAAGCTCCGGTGCCGCCGCCGCGCTGACCTCGATCGACAGCGCCATCACCCTCGTCTCCGACAAGTTGGCGTCGCTGGGTTCCTCGGCCAAGCGCATCGAGATCCAGAACGAATTCACCACCAAGCTGGTCGATATCCTGAAGGAGGGTGTCGGCAACCTCGTCGATGCCGACCTCGCGATGGAGAGCGCACAATTGCAGGCGCTTCAGATCAAGCAGCAGCTTGGCGTGCAGGCGCTTTCGATCGCCAACGCCTCGCCGCAGAGCATTCTCCAGCTCTTCCGGTAGGAGACCAGCAACACCCAGTTAGCTCCGGGCTACTCGCAGACGGGCGCCACACACATAGGATCATTGCCGTACTCGCGAAGCCCGGAGCCCCCCATAGCTCGCCCATGACGTCGCGACGAGATAGCCGACATCCACGGGCAGGTTGATTCCGGTGATACCCGAGGCCTGATCGGAGGCGAGAAAGGCCACCGCTTGGGCCACTTCCCATGCCGTCACGAGCCGGCCGAGCGCCGAGTTGCCGGTGAGCTCGGCTTCATCGAGTACCCCCAGAGCAAGGCTTTTTTCGAGCGCCGGCGTCCGCGTGAAACCCGGCGAGACCGTATTGACCCGCACGCCCGAGGGGCCCCATTCCGCGGCCAGGCACTCGGTAATACTGATGATGGCGGCCCTGGCCGGCCCATAGCCGTGCAATGGCGCCGATCGCATACCCGACACCGAGGCAATGTTGACGATGCTGCCCCTGCCCCGCCCGGCCATGCGGCGGCGCAGACGAGGTAGCTGCCGCGCCAATCGATGTGGGTCACGAGGTCCCACTCCTTCATGGTGAGCTCCTCAGGTGGCAGCGGGCGTTGAAGAACGCCGGCGCTGTTGATCGCAACATCGACCGTGCCCACGTCGCGCTCAAACTCGGCGACCGCGGCTTCGACCGAGGCCTCGTAGGCCACGTCCACAGCAACGGCGTGACCACCGATGTCCGCCGCCACTGCTTGGGCGGCCTCATGTTCCCGATCGGCGATGAGTGCGACGGCGCCACGCGCGGCCATCAACCGCGCGCAGGATTCGCCAATGCCGCTCGCGCCACCTGTTATCAGGCTCCGTTTACCGGCGAGACCGAACGCGCCAATGTCTTTGGCCCATTCCTTTTCCACGGTCATGTCCTGTGAATCCTTCGATCCCCGCTGTTTCGTGACCCGTGTATGATTGACAGTGCGGACGGAAACGCACAACTGTGGAATTCGGGGAGGGACGGCTTGGCTCAACGAAAAACCGGATCAAAGTCCGGAACGCTGCGCAAGCTCTATGAGCGCATGCTGTTGATCCGCAAAGTGGAACTCCAGCTGAGCGCCATGGTGGCGGAGAGCGAGCTTCCCGGCTTCATCCACGTGAGCGTGGGCCAGGAAGCGGTCGCGGTCGGTGTTGTGGCGCCGCTGCGCGACAGTGACACGGTGGCCTCGACGCATCGCGGCCACGGTCATGCGCTGGCCAAGGGGATGGATCTCGACCGCTTCTTCCTCGAGATCATGGGCAAGGACGAAGGTGTGTGCGGCGGGCGCGGCGGCTCGATGCACGTGGCCGACATGGCGGTCGGCATGCTCGGGGCCAACGGCATCGTCGGTGCGGGCATTCCCATCGCTCTCGGCAGCGCGCTCGCCCATCAGGTCAGGAAGACGGGCGGCGTCGCGGTGGCGTTTTTCGGCGATGGGGCCCTGGCCGAGGGCGTGCTGCACGAATCCCTCAACCTCGCTGCGCTGTGGCGTTTGCCGCTCTTGTTCGTCTGCGAAAACAACGGCTGGGCGGAGTTCGCCGAAACCGCGCGCCAGTTCGCCGGCGATGTGGGCAGGCTCGGGGCGGCCTTCGGCATCCCGGCGGAACGGGTGGACGGCAACGACGTCGAGGCCGTCGCGGCAGCTTCCCGGCGCGCCGTCTCGGCGATGCGCCGCTCGGGCGGGCCGCGCCTGATCGAGTGCGTCACCCGCCGCGCGCACGGTCACTACGAGGGCGACCGGCAGAACTATCGCGACGATAAGGAGCGCGAGAGCTGGCACAAACACGATCCGATCGCGCTCTGCGAGCGACGCCTCCGGAAATCGGGTGTGTCGAAGACGGACCTTGAGGCTGTTGCCGACCCCGTCGATCGCCGCATCGGCGATGCGGTGGCCAAAGCGCGTGCTGGCCGGAGCCCGGCGTTCGAGGCCGTCGCGGCCGATGTCTACACGCCGGGGCCGGGAGCCTGAGCGATGGCTGAGATCCGCTTCAGCCACGCCGTCAACCGAGCGTTGAAGGAATGCCTCGCTGAGGATCCGAACGTCATCTTGTTCGGCGAGGACGTGGCCCGGGGCGGCGGGGTGTTCGGCGTGACGCGTGGCCTGCTCGATGAGTTCGGCGAGGACCGCGTGCGCGACACGCCCATCTCCGAGGCGGCGATCGTGAGCATGGCGGTCGGTGCGGCGATGAGCGGCCTGAAACCGGTGGTCGAGATCATGTTCATGGATTTCCTCACCCTGGCCATGGACGCGCTGGTCAACCAGGCCGCGAAGGCGCGCTTCATGTCGGGCGGTCAGTGCTCGATCCCGATGGTCGTGCGAACGCCGCACGGGGCCGGCGTCAATGCCGGTCCACAGCATTCCCAATGCCTCGAAGCCTGGCTCGCCCACGTCCCGGGCCTCAAGGTCGTGTGCCCGAGCCACCCCGCCGACGCCTACGCGCTGCTCAAGGCCGCCATTGCCGATCCGGATCCGGTTGTCGTGGTCGAGCACAAGGCGCTCTACGGCATGACGGGAGAGATGGAGCACAAGCCGCCATCGGCGGAGATCGGCCGTGCGGCGATCGCCCGTCCGGGCCGCGACGTGACCATCGCGACCTATGGCGGTGCGGTCAGCCGGGCACTGGAAGCGGCTGACGAACTCGCGGCCGAGGGTATCGAAGCAGAAGTTCTCGATCTGCGCTCCCTCCAGCCGCTCGATGAGGGAACGATTCTCGCCTCGCTCGCGCGGACCCACCGCCTCGTCGTGTTCCACGAGGCCGTCACGGCCTTTGGCGTTGGCGCAGAAATCGTTGCGCGCATGGCGGACACCGGCTTCGATGAGCTCGATGCCCCGCTCGTACGGGTTGGCGCACCCTTCATGCCGGTGCCCTTTTCGAGCGCGCTCGAACCCGCCTACATTCCCGGAACCGCGCAACTGATCGCCGGGGTGCGTAAAGTCTTGGCCTAGGATTGCCGGAGATCGCCATGGGTGAATCGATCGTTCTGAAGGAAGTGCGCGATCAGGCGGGCCTCATCACCATCAACCGGCCCGACACGCTGAACGCGCTCGACATCGCGGTGCTGTTGCGCCTCGAAGAGGTCCTGGACGAGCTTGAAGCGGACGAAAATGTGCGCGTCATCATCATCACCGGGGCGGGCGATCGTGCGTTCGTTGCGGGTGGTGACATCGCCGACTTGAACTCGCGCCAGGGGCTGGCCCACTACCTTGAATTCGCCGAGGTGATTCACCGCGTATTCCGCCGCTTCGAGACCTGCGACAAACCCACGATCGCGGCGGTCAGTGGCTGGGCGCTCGGTGGTGGTACTGAACTCCTGCTATGCACGGATATCCGCATACTCGCTGATTCGGCCAAGCTCGGGTTGCCCGAGATCAATCTCGGCCTGTTCCCAGGGGCCGGTGGCAGCCAGCGCCTGATGCGAAATATCGCACCGTGCCGGGCGCGCGAGATGCTGTTCACCGGCGAGCCGCTCACCGCCGAGGAGGCAGTGGCGCTGGGGCTTGCCAATCGCGTGGTGCCCAAGGACACGCTCCTCGATACGGCCTTCGAAATGGCGGGTCACATCGCCGGGAAATCTCCCCTCGTGCTCAAGCTCCTCAAGCGCGCGCTGCTCTACGGAAACGACATGCCGCTCGCCGCCGCTCTTCCCTACGAACAAAGCGTCGTCAGCCTCGTGCTCGACAGCAACGATGCGCATGAAGGCTGCAGCGCCTTTCTCGAGAAACGCGAGCCCAAGTTTACGGGCACTTAAAGGCAGCATAGCTGAGGTCCGTGCGGAGCCGGGGAGGGGGCATGGAATTCCACTTGAGCGAAGAGCAGGCGATGATCGCCGAGACGGCGCGCCGCGTGGGCGAGCGGTTTGGTCTCGATTACTGGCGCGACCTCGACGAGCGCAAGGCCTTCCCGCGCGAGATCTGGCAGGCGATCAGCGAGGCCGGGTTGTGCGGCGTGGCGCTGCCCGAGGCCGATGGGGGCGCGGGCCTCGGCATGCTGGAGATGGCGTTGATTATCGAGCGGCTGGCCGCGGCGGGTGCCGGTTCGACCGTTGGGCAGCTCTTCATGATCAATCCGATCTTCGGCGGCATCTCGATCTCCAAGTTCGGCCCCAAGGCGATGAAAGAGGAGCTTTTGCCCAAGCTGATCAAGGGCGAGATCAACTTCTGCATGGCCATGACGGAGCCCGATGCGGGCTCCAACAGCCTGGAGATGAAGAGCTTCGCCCGCGCCGACGGCAACGGCTGGCGGCTCAACGGCCAAAAGATCTGGATTAGCGGCGTCGATCAGGCCGACAAGATGCTGGTGGTCGCCCGCACCAAGAAGCTCGAGGAGGCCGAACGGCGCACCGACGGGCTCTCGCTCTTCATGATCGACGTCGCGCGCAACGGCGTTGCCTATCAGGCGATCGACAAGCTCGGGACCAACACGCTCGGCTCGTTCAGCGTCTTCTTCGAGGACGTGCGGGTCGATCCCGAAGATCTGATCGGCGATCTCCATGGCGGGTGGCACCAGCTCTTGGAGGTGCTCAACACCGAGAGAATCGTGACCACGGCTGGGCTTGTGGGCACGGGCGAGCTGGCGCTCAAGTTGGCCGTCGATTACGCCAACGATCGCAAGGTGTTCGGCGACACGCCGATCGCCGCCTATCAGGGTATTCAGTTCCCCCTGGCCCAGTGCCATGCCGAGATCGAATGCGCGCGCCTGATGAACTACAAGGCGGCGCGGCTCTGTGATCGCGGCGAGCCCTATGGCAGCGAGGCCAATCGCGCCAAGCTGATCGCCGCCCAGGCCGCCGCCGAGGCCACCGAACGCGCCATGCAGACCATGGGCGGCATGGGCTACGCCAAGGAATTCAGCGTCGAGCGCCTGTGGCGCGACGCCCGGTTGTTCCGCTTCGCGCCAGTCTCCGAGGAGATGATCCTCAACTACATCGCCGTTCACGATCTCGGCTTGCCGCGGTCCTACTAACGAGGTGTAGAGGGAGAGCCATGGTCAACCTCAGCCGCTTCATCCGCTTTCATGCCGAGCTTGCGCCCGAGAGCCTCGCCATCATCTATGGCCGCGAGCGGATCACCTATGCCGATTTCCTCGGCCGCATCGAGCGCATGGCGGCCTTCCTCCACGACCGCGGCATCCACGAGGAGGACGTGGTCGCGGTGTTCATGAAGAACAGCGCCGCGTTCCTCGAGATCGCCTTCGCCGCGAGCTATCTCGGCGCGGTGTTCCTGCCGGTCAACTTCCGGCTGGCGGCCGAAGAAGTGGGCTACATCGTCGAGAACGCGGGCGCACGGCTCGTCGTCGGTGATGAGGAGTTCGGTGATGTGCTGAAAGCCCTTTCCGATATCGTTCTGCTTGATGAAGCGGCGCAGCACGACAGCCGGGCGCTGAGCGGGCCGGGTCTCCCCGTGCCCGATGAAGTGTTTCGCCGGCCCGAGGACCTGTTCCGCCTGATGTACACCTCGGGCACCACCGATCATCCCAAGGGGGTGATGCACACCTACCAGAACTTCTACTGGAAGTGCATGGATCACGTCGTCGCCCTCGATCTCGGCCGCGACACCCGGCTTTTGGTCACCGGCCCGCTCTACCACGTCGGCGCGTTCGACCTGCCGGGCATCGCGGTCCTCTGGGTCGGCGGTCTGCTCTACGTCCACCGCGAGTTCGACGCCGCGCGGGTGGCCGCATCGATTCAGGACGAAAAGCTGAACGGCGCCTGGCTTGCACCGGTCATGACGAGCCAGATCCTCGCGCTCCCCGACCGCGAGCGCTATGACGTTTCGAGCCTCGCCTGGTGCATCGGCGGCGGCGAGAAGACCCCCGAAGCGCGTATCCACGAGTTCAAGACGTACTTCTCGGGCGGGCGCTATATCGATGGCTACGGGCTCACCGAATCGTGCAGCGGCGATACGCTGATGCAGGCCGGGATGGAGATCGAGAAAATCGGCTCGACCGGGCGCGCGCTGCCCCATGTCGAAGTGCAGATCCGCGACGATGAGGGCCTCGTGTTGCCGTCCGACACAGAGGGCGAAATCTGCCTCCGCGGGCCCCGCATCACCAAGAGCTACTGTTGAAAGCGCCGGACAAGACGGCCGCGAGCTTTTTCGGCGATTGGTTCCGCACCGGCGATGTCGGTTATCTCGATGAGGACGGCTTCCTCTACATCACCGACCGCAAGAAGGACATGATCATCTCCGGCGGCGAGAACATCGCGTCCTCCGAGGTCGAGCGTGTGATCTATCAGCTGCCGCAGGTCAAGGAGGCGGCGGTGATCGGCGTGCCCGACGAGAAGTGGGGCGAGCGGCCGGTCGCCATTGTCGTGCTCGACGAGAGCAAGGAGCTCTCCTATCCCGAACTCGAGAAACACTGCACCGCGCATCTCGCCCGCTTCAAGGTGCCGAGGGAGATGTATCTGCGCGACGGTCTGCCGCGGAACCCCTCGGGCAAGGTGCTCAAACGCCGGCTGCGCGAGGAAATTGGCTCGCGTTCGTGATAACGTGAGGGGTGCTCAGAACGGGAGGAGCGATCATGACCCTGGCACGGCATATCGCCGAATTCGTTGGTGGTCTCGACATTGAGAACGTCCCTGAGGACGTGGTCGAGAAGGCCAAGTGTTGCGTGCTCAACGGTTATGGCATGGCCATGGGCGGCCGCGAGACCCCTTATGCGCCGGTCGCACGTCAGGCGGCGCTGGCGATGGACGGTGAACGGACGGGCGGGGCCACGCTGCTCGGCGACGGCCGTCAGACCACGATCACCGGCGCGGCGCTGGGCAACTCAGCGCTGTTCCACGGCCGGGCGCAGGAGGATACCTGCGGCGCGGCGCACCTCGGCGCCATCATGATCCCGCTACTCACCGCGATCACCGAAGTACGTGGCATCGCGACCGAACGCTTTTTGCCCGCCCTGATCGCCGGTTACGAAGCCGGCGGCTTGCTCGAACACGCCTATGCCGGCAAGACCACGCCGGCGGGCCTTCGGGCATCTCCCATCTACGGCACCATCGCCGCCGCCGCTGCCGCGACCAAGCTCCTCGATCTCGATGCCGAGCGCACTGCGGCCGCCCTGGCGAACGCGGCATCCTTCGCGGGTGGCATACTCCAGTCCTTCGCCGACGGCACCGACGAATGGCGCTACCAGGTCGGCATGGCCGGCCGTGCGGGTTTCGTCGCCACTGAGCTCGCGCGGGCGGGCTCGGTCTCGGCGCCGCTGGCGTTTGAGGGCTCGGCCGGCTTCGTCAAGGCGTTCGCCCGCGAGGCGTGCGATCCGGCAGCGCTCGCCGCCCAGCTCGGTCAGGAATGGGCGGTGCGTCGCGTGACGTTTAAGCCCTTCCCCGTGTGCGCCTTCAATCAAACGCCGGTGACAGCGGCGCTCGTCCTGCGCGAGAAGATCCGTGAGGGGGGGGCCATCGCTGCCGTGCGCGTGCGCATGAATCCTTACGAGACCGGCTATGCCGGCATGGATTCGAAAGGGCCGTTCCACTCGATCTCGGGCACCCTGATGAGCATCCCATTCTGCATCGCCAACACGCTGGTCCACGGCGTGCCGACGATGAAGATCATGACGAATTACAGCGATCCGGCGGTGACGGGGTTGATCGAGAGGACCGACCTCATCAGCGATGATTCGGTGACCACGCTGTGCTGCGTGATCGAGGTCGAACTCGAGAATGGCGAAACGCTTACGCAGGACCAGCAGATGACCTTCGCCGACTTCAGCTACGATCGCACCGAGGTCTCGAGCATGATCCGCCGCATCGGCGAGGAGGTCGGCGTCCCGGCGCGCGCCTATGATCTGATCGAGGGCTTCGTCGAGGCCCTGCCCAACGCTGATCTGGGCGATGTCCTGAGCGCGTTTGGCGAGCTTCCCGGGCAGGCGCGGAAACGCGCCGCCTGATCGGCGCGACGATTCCATGACGCTCAACGACGCTTATGGGCTTGCGACCTCGAGCGCCAACGCCAAGTGCGTCGAGCTTTACCAGGCCGCGCTTCATCAGTTGCAGAGCTACCTCGGTGATCCGGTCGCAACGATCGACGAAGCATTGGCCGAGGACCCGGATTTCGTGCTCGGGCACATCTTCCGCGCCGAGGCGTATATCGGAGCCTGGGAGGCAAGCGTCCTGCAGGAGATCGAAAAGAGCCTCAGGCGGCTCGATGAACTCGACAACCAGGCCAACGAACGCGAGCGCGCTCACACCCACGCGATCCGCGCTTGGGCGGAGGGGGACTGGAACGGGATGCGCGCGCGCCTCGAGAGGCTCAGCGCCGAGTATCCGCGCGATGTGCTGGCGCTGCAGATCGGCCATTTGACCGATTTCTACCGCGGCGACCGCGACAATCTGCGTAACCGCATCGCCCGCTCGCTGCCAAGTCTCACGGCGGCCGATCCGGGCTACGGCTTCTTTCTCGGCATGTACGCCTTCGGGCTCGAGGAGTGCGGCGAGTACGCACGCGCCGAGGAGACCGCGCGCCAGGCCATTGCTCACGAGCCCGACGATTGCTGGGCGCATCACGCCATCGCTCACGTCATGGAGATGCAGGCGCGCCAGGCCGAGGGCATCGCCTGGATGGAGGGCAGCCAGGCCCATTGGGCGCAGGCCAACAACGGCTTCGCCTTTCACAATTGGTGGCATACCGCGCTTTACAATCTCGACCAGGATCACATCGAACGGGCAATCGAGATTTACGACACTTGCATCCACCCCGAGCCGGTCGACATGCAGCTCGTAATGCTGGATGCGGCGGATCTTCTCTGGCGTCTTTTTCTGCGCGGTATCGATGTCGGTGACCGCTGGAGTGAGCTGGCCACGACTTTTGAAAAAATTGCCGGTGCCGGATTTTATGTCTTCAACGACATGCACGCCGTGATGGCCTATGTCGGGGCGGGTAGGGACGCTGCGGCAGCCAAGCTCTTGGCCGAAGTCGAGCGGCAGGTGGAGGCGGACGGCACCAACGCATTCATGACCCGCGAGGTCGGCCTACCCGTGGTGCGTGCCTTCGTGGCGTTCGGGCGCGCCGCCTACGACGAGACCGTGGCGCTCCTCCTGCCGGTGCGCAACCGCGCCTATGTCTTCGGCGGCAGCCATGCGCAACGCGACGTCATTCACCGCACGCTCATCGAGGCGGCGTTACGCGGCAACGAGGCCGCGCTGGCCACCGCACTGACGCGCGAACGCACGGCGCTCAACAGCCCGTTGATTAAGTGGCTTTTTCCGGCTCTCACTCCCAGATGAGGAATGTGGCGGCGAAAGCCGTCTGGCCGCTTTGCGAGCCCCCCCGTGCCACCAGCATGGCCCCGGTGGGCGTGAGCAGAACGAAAATACCGCCATATCCGCCCGCCACGGCCTCCCGCGGGGTGCCGGCGCCGATGAGCTGGCGCATCAGTAACGATAGATTGTGGCCGGCGACGTGGAGCAGGTATCGCTTGTGCACATTCTCTCGCCCGCGCAGCCAGGTTCGTCGCATGCCGCCACGATCGAGGTTGTGGGCAAAGCAGCGCTCGACGATCTCGGCGCGCAGCTTGAAGGCCTCGCGGGCGACCCCGGACTTGAGCCGCGCACGGTTATTGGTGACCGCGCGCCGCGCCGCCTCATCACCGTGCCAGCGCGAAAAGCCGGTCTGCTTGGGCGCCGCGATCCGGGTCTTCCAGGGACTGTCGTTCAGAGCCCTCAAGACCGCCCGTGAGTGATAACCTTTGTCGGCGACGCATTCGGCCGGGTCCTCCGATGTCGGTGCCGCATCCACCGCCTCGAGGTTTGCCTCGGCCTTCGCCAGGGTCTTGGAAAGCGTCGTGGTGTCGCCCTCATCGGCCGGGTGCAGCTCGGCCGCCACCACCGCGCCGGTGTCCAGATCCACCGCGTGCTAGGGCTTGTAGGCCAGATGCGTCGTGCCGTCCTTCATCTTGGTGATCTTGGCCTCGGGGTCGCTCTTCGAAACCCAATCCGTGTTGGAAAGCTTCTTGCCCTTGCGCTTCCGGTCCAGAGGCGCCAGGTCCTCGGCCGTGGGTGTCTCGACCCCGCTTTCCCGGGCCAGGCGCTCCAGCATCTCCCGGTAGCCTTCGCCGTTGTCGCGCCGCACGATGTTCCGCAGCGCCGCGTTGGCCTCCATGGTCGAGGCATCGACGCCGATGCGCTCGCCCTTGATCAGCCCCGCCTCGGCGATCAGCACCAGAACCCAGTCGAAGACCGCCGCGTGGACTTCATGGGGCAGGCGCGTGCGGCTCCGTGACAGCCAGGAATGGTCCGGTACCCGATCACGGCTCCCCAGTCGCAGGAACGCCCGCAGCGAAAGCGAGTCCGAGCAGCGCCACTCCAGACCGCGCTCGCTGTCGATGCCCTCAAAGTAGCCCACCAGGTGCATCCGGAAATAGCGCCCGGGCGGCACCGAGGGCGCGCCCATCCGGACCGCGTAATAAGGCCGGCAGCTCGCCTCGGCAAAGGCGTCGAAGCCGCCCTCGATCAGCACCGACTGCAAGCGGTCATAAAACACATGACCCGGAGAGCGCGGCATCTCCGACCAGCTCACCATCAGGTCCCCCTGACCATCCTTCTGCCGTCCCATCGCCATCGGCAAATCCCCCTGCAAATCAGGGAACCAGAGAATCAGACGGCGCCGACTTAATCAACGGGCTGTCAAACCCCATTGTCCGTTCAGCTGGAGCCTGCGCCGCCGGGCCGAACAAGCCTAGGCGGGGTTCGCAAGCGAATCAGGTGCGAGCGCTCACCGCATCACCAGGCGCGCGAACCTGCGGCAGGATTCGTCCCAGGGCGGCCCCGGCCAGCATGGCCGCAACGAAGATCACGCTCTCCGGCATAAGGTAGGCGAACGAGGAGAGCGCCGGGCCCGGGCAGTAACCGACCAGGCCCCAGCCGATCCCGAAGGTCGCCGCGCCGCCCACCAATCTCACATCGATGTAGCGCAGCGTAGGCACCTGGGAGTGGGCCTCGAGCACCGGTTGGGGCCGGCTGAGGATGAGGCGGAAGGTGACCAGCGTGACCGCGACCGCGCCGCCCATGACGAGAGCGAGGCTCGGGTCCCAGGCGCCCGCCACATCGAGAAACCCGAGCACCTTGACCGGGTTGACCATGTGCGAAACGCCGAGGCCGAAGCCGAAGAGCAATCCGGCGATGAGGGCCGTTGCCAGCCGCGCCATGTCAGCCTCCCACCACGTGGCGTACCACGTAGAGCGTCACGCCTGCGCTCAGCATGAAAACCGGCGTGGCGGTGAGACCGCGCGGCGAGAGCCGCCCGATGCCGCATATGCCGTGACCGCTCGTGCAGCCGCCGCCGACTCGTGTGCCAAAACCGACCAAAAGACCGCCGATGATGAGCAGCGGCCAGGACGCTTCGATGCTGATGATATCGGCGGGATCGATGCCCCTATAGGCGACGGTGCCGGCGACCAGGCCGACGATGAACAGGACGCGCCAGGCGATCTCGCCCTGCGCCGGGGCCAGCAGACCGAAGAGGATGCCGCTGATGCCGGCGATGCGCCCGTTCAGGAGCAAAAGCAGGCTCGCCGCGAGGCCGATGAGCAAGCCGCCGGCGAGCGCCGAATAAGGCGTGAAGTTTTCCACTCTCCTGTCCGCTCCGCCTAACGGTCGCCCAGATCGGCGACGGCCTCGACCTCCAGCATCCAACCCGGATCGGCAAGCGCCGCGACCACGACCAGCGTCGAAGCAGGATTGACGTCCTTCATATATTGGTCGCGGGCGTCGCGAAACGGACCAAGCAGCCGCGCGTCCGTCATGTAGATGTTGATCTTGACCAGGTCCTGGAAACTGCCGCCCGCCTCGGCAAGCACCGCGCCGATATTCTCGAAGACTTGGGCCGCCTGGGTCTCCATGTCGCCCGGTCCGACGGTGGTGTCCGAAGGATCCTTCGCAACCTGGCCCGCAATGAACAGGAGGCCGCTGTGGGTGAGCACACCGTGGGTATACCCCGTGGTAGGGTGGGCGCTTGAGGGTTGGATATCGCTTTTGCGCATGGTTCTACTCCGGCTGAGGCGGACGGTTTCGTCACCAAAAATAAGCTAACTCGGCGCGAAGTCGAGCCGAATTGATGCCGATCAATTCGGCTCGTCCGTATGAGCCTGGGCCTGGCTGTACCGGTCGAAGGCGACCGTTTTGATCAGGGCATACACGCGTTTGCCGGGCGCAAGCCCGAGTTCCTCCGCCGAGCGTCGGGTGACGCGCGCCCAGAGCGGGCAGCCGATATCGACGAGGATGTCGCATTGCGCGCCGGCCGTCTCGCCCACCTCCATGATGGGGCCGGAAAAGATGTTGAGGGTGCTGATGTCGCGTGGCGGCTCGAGGGCGAGGGCCACATCGCGCGCGAAGACGCGGACGCGGAGCCGGGTGCCCGGGGCCAGATCGAGCCGCGACACGGTCAGCATACCGCCAGCGAATTCGAGGCGCGTGAGGTGGTAGCCCTCGTCGTGATCCGCCACGGTGGCGGCCAGCACGGCGCCGGCATCGACATCGCCGGTCAGCGTCCGCAGATCTAGCCTGCGCATCATATCCTCGAGCGGTCCCACGGCGGCCGCACGGCCCTCGTCAATCAAGACAACCGTATCGGCGAGCCGGATGATCTCGTCGGAATCGTGGCTCACATAGATGATGGGCAGGTCGAGTTCATCGTGCAGCCCTTCGATGAACGGGAGAATCTCGCTCTTGCGCGCGACGTCGAGATTGGCCAACGGCTCGTCCATCAGCAGGAGCAGGGGATTGGCGAGCAGGGCCCGACCGATCGCCACGCGCTGCTTCTCGCCGGCCGACAGATTGTGGGTGCGGCGTGCGAGCAGATGTTCGATACCGAGCAGATCGATAATCTGGCGGCGGTCGAAACGCCGATCGGGACTCGCCAGACGGCGAAGACCATAGTTGAGGTTGGCCTCGACGCTGAGATGGGGAAACAGCCGGTCCTCCTGAAAGACGTACCCCACCCGGCGCTTGTCGGGCGGGACGTTGACGCCGCGTGCGGAATCGAAGAACACGCGCTCGCCGATGCGGATGCGGCCCTCATCCGGCCGGTCGAGCCCCGCAATGAGGTTCACCAACGTGGATTTTCCGGCCCCCGAGCGGCCATAGAGCGCGGTCACCCCGCCCCGATCGCTCGAGAAGGCGATGTCGAGGGTGAAGCCCGGCAGGCGCCGCTTGACCTCGATCTCGATCGCGCCGCCGGCCGGCATCGCATTATCCGGTGAGGCGCTTGGCCACGCGCCGCGCGAGAAGCTCGGAGGCGGCCAGGGCGGCGAGCGCGAGGACCAAGGAAATCAGGGCCAGGCGGAACGTCCCGACCTCCGCACCGGGGGTCTGGACCGTGGTGAAAATCGCTAGCGGCAGCGTGCGCGTTTCGCCCGGGACGTTGGAGACGAACGTGATGGTGGCGCCGAACTCGCCGAGCGAGCGCGCGAAGGCCAGAACCATCCCGGTCAGGATGCCCGGTGCGGTCAACGGCAGCGTGACCGAGAAAAACACGTCAAGCGGGGAGGCGCCGAGGGTGCGCGCCGCCGTCTCGATCTTGCGGTCCACGGCGTCGAGCGACAACCGAATGGCGCGCACCATGAGCGGGAAGGCCATCACCGCCGCGGCGATGGCCGCGCCCTGCCAGGTGAACACCAATGTGATGCCGAGCACGTCATAGAGCCACGCGCCGACCACGCCGCGCCGGCCGAGCAGCACCAGCAGCAGGTAACCGACGACCACCGGTGGAACGACCAGCGGCAGATGCACAATCGCGTCGAGCAGGGCCTTGCCGTAGAACTCCCGGCGCGCCAGCAGCCAGGCCATGAAGATACCGAGCGGCAGGCTGACCAGGACAGCCCAAAAGGCGACCCGAAGCGACAGGACAAGGGCTTCGACTTCGGCCGGCGTGAGGTTCACGGGGTTTCACCCGGCGCGGGCTGTGGCAGCTGAACGAAGCCGTGCTTGGCGAATATTTCGCGCGCCTCCGCCGAGCGCACGAATGCAGCGAAGCGCTCGCTCTGCGGATTGTCGCTGTCCGCCACCAGCGCGAAGGGGTAGACGATCGGCGGGTGGGTTGTGGCCGGGAACGTGTCGATGATCCGCACGCGCGGCTCGCGCATGGCATCGGAGGCGTACAACACCCCCACCTCCACTTCACCTCGCACAACCAGCATGAGCGCCGCGCGGACATCGACGGTACGCACCGTCACCGCCGCGACGTCCTCCCAGACTCCCAGATTTTGCAGCGCCTTCTTGGCGTAAATACCCGCCGGCGCATGGTCGGGATCGGCGATCGCCAGATGGCCGCCCTTGAGGGCATCGCCCAAGGGAAACCGGTCGGCGATGGTGAGATCGAGGTTGCTGTCGGCGGGCACCGCCAGGACAAGCTCGTTGGCGAACAGGTCGGTACGGTTCGCGACGTCGATGAGGTTCTTCCCGGCGAGGTAGTCCATCCAGTGCGTATTGGCGGACAGGAAGGCATCGGCCGGCGCGCCGGTCTCGATTTGTTTGGCGAGTGTGCCGCTCGAGGCGAGGGAGACTCGAATCTCACCATGACCCAACGCCGTGAACCGGGCGCTAAGCTCCTCCATCGCTTTGACCGTGCTGGCGGCGGCAAAGATCATGAGCGAATCCTCGGCGCGGGCCTTCGGCGGCAAGAGGGCAACGCACCACGCCACGACCGTGGCGCGCGCTAGGGTGCCGATGATCGAACGGGGACCCGACCTCATGTTCCGCTTTGACCTTCCGTCGCTTATTTACGGCGCATTCGAGCGGCGCGTAATAACTCATAAACATCTAGTCCTGACAAGGCGCTTGGCGAGGCGGAGATCGGACGAGGAGCCTCTGGCCGCCGCTGTCACGCCTCTATATCTCCGACCTTGAGAAGTGGCGGCATGAAGGAAGAGATGCATAATGGACGCCTCCAGGGCGAAACGGGGGCATCGGCCCGGACGCTGAGGGGGACGATATCATGCCTTTGCGCCGATGTGGCTGAGGAGGGAGAGGATCATGCGCTACGTGCTGCGGGATGAGAATCGGAACATCGTGGCCATTTTTGTCGATGCGCAACATGACGCCGAACCGATCGCAGACGATGATCCCGAACTTCTCTCCTTCGTCACCGGCGGCCAGTCCGAGGCCGCCATGCGCGCCTACCTCGCCAACAGTGAAGCGGATCTGTTGCGCATCGTCGAGGACCTCATCAACGTGCTGATCGACCAAAACCTGATCCTGCTCACCGATTTCCCGGAGGGCGCCCAGCGCAAGCTGATGCGCCGCCAGGGTATCCGCCAGAAGCTCCAGACCTTCTAGACGCGAGCGGCTTACGGTTTGTCGGGATAGAGCGTCGCCGGATCGACCTCGACCGCGGCGATGTCCTGCAAGCGGCCCTCACGCACGGCGCGGAAGAAGCAATTGCGCCGACCGGTATGGCAGGCGACGCCGGTCTGCTCGACCTGCAGGAGGAGGGTGTCGCTGTCGCAATCGATGCGGAATTCGACCAACGCCTGCACCTGGCCCGAGGTTTCGCCCTTGCGCCACAACGCCTGGCGCGAACGAGACCAGTAGCACACCCGGCCGGTGCGCAGCGTCTCCGCGATCGCCTCGCGGTTCATCCACGCCATCATCAGGACCTCGCCCGTATCGTGCTGTTGGGCGATGGCGGGCACGAGGCCGTCGGTATCGAACGTGATGGTGTCCATCACCTCGTTCACGACCGCCGGTGTTGCCTGCGTTTCCTCAATCATGACCGGAGTCCTTTGGACCGCGTGCCAGCATCATAGCTCCAGCCGCGCCGGTGCGGCCAGCGGGGTTGCTCAATCAGGCGGCCGCGGCAAAGCGGTCAAGCGCTTGCTCGAGATCGGCGATCAAATCGTCGGGATCCTCGAGGCCGGCGTGAATGCGGATGGTGGGACCAGGCGGGTCCCACGCCGTGACGGTGCGCCGCAGGCCGTAGTGGGCGGGCACGATCAGGCTCTCATAGCCGCCCCACGAATAACCCATGCCGAACAACTCGCAGCCCTCGAGCAGGGCATCGAGCGCCTTGTCCGAGCAGGGCTGGAGCACGACACCGAACAGCCCCGAAGCGCCGGTGAAATCCCGTCGCCAAATATCGTGGCCGGGATCGTCGGGCAGCGGCGGGTAGAGGATGCGCGCGACCTCCGGGCGGGCCTTCAGCAACTCGGCGAGCCGGAGCGCCGTCCGGGAGTGGCGCTCGAGGCGGACCGACATGGTGCGGAGGCCCCGCTGGCCGAGATAGATGTCGTCAGGTCCGGCGCAGGTGCCGAGCTCGTGGGTCGTTGCCTCGAGCGCGGGCCAGGCGGCCTCGGTGGCCGTCGCGGTGCCGAGCATGGCGTCGGAGTGACCGACGATGTATTTGGTTGCCGCCTGGATCGAAACGTCCACGCCTTTGGCGAGCGGCTTGAAATAGAGCGGCGTCGCCCACGTGTTGTCCATCATGACGATGGCGCCGTGCTTGTGCGCGGCCTCCGAGATGGCCGGAATATCCTGCATCTCGAACGTGAGCGAGCCCGGCACTTCGGTGAAGACCACCGCCGTGGTGTCCCGCATCAAATCGCCGATCGCGCTACCGATGAGCGGATCGTAGTACGTGGTCTCGATACCCAAGCGCTTGAGCATCGAATCGCAAAATCGCCGGCTCGGTCCGTAGACGGAATCGACCATCAAGAGGTGGTCTCCCGCCTTGAGAAAGGCCAATAGCGCCGTGGTGATCGCGGCGAGGCCCGAGGGGTAGATCTTGGTGGCGTGACCGCCCTCGAGTTCCGTCATCGCGTCCTGGAGGGAAAACGTGGTCGGCGTCCCGCGCCGGCCATAGAACACCCCTTCACCCGGGTTCTCGATGGCGCGGCGCAAAACCTCGGTCGAGGGATAGATGATGGTGGAGGCGTGGTAGACCGGTGGATTGACGACCCCGTAGTGGTCCTCCGGATGACGCCCGGCCGTGACGATCTTGGTGTCTTCTTTCATGGTCCTACTTCGCGGTTTTTGTCGTGAGTGAGCATGGAATGCGGGCCCCGCTGCATGGGCCAAAGGTGCGCCATCATGTCACCCCCGGCGGGGCCGTGCCAGTGACTCGATTGGCGGGGCGGCGTTCAGCGTGAAGGGGCCGGATCGGGGTCGATCCACACGGTGCGGCGCGCGCGGGCCACGAATCCCATTTTCTGATAAAGCGGCAGCGCACGCGGATGGTCGAAATTATTGGTGTTGACGGTGAACCGCGAAGGGCCGTGCTCCCAGGCCCGGCGCACGGTCCAGTTGAGGAAATAGGCGCCTAACCCCTGGCCGATAAACTCGGGCAGCAGACCGAAATACGCGAGATTCACCTCGGGCCGACCGCGCATATCGAGCTCGGCGTAACCCGCCGGCACGCCGTTGGCGTAAAGCAAGTAGATCTCGACCTCGTCGTCCTGGATGATGGCGGCGAGTTGCTCGTCGCTCAGCGCTTTGCGGTCCGTCCACAGCCAGGGGCCGCCTACCGCATCGTAGAGGTAGCGGTAGAACGATACGCTCGGTCGCTCGGCCCTTAGAAGAGCGAGCTTGAGGCGGGAGTCCGTCGGCGGCGCCAGGGGCGGTAGCTCGGGCGGCGCACCCATCTCCAGGTAAGTGACAGTGCATTCGAGCTTTTCGTCGCGCGCCGAGGTGGTCATTGGTCGATCGCGGTGTCGGGGAGGCCGCCCCATTCGGCCCACGAGCCATCATAGAGCGCGTTGGCATCGTGCCCGATGAGCGCGAGCGCAAGCGACAAAACGGCGGCCGTGACGCCTGAGCCGCATGAGGTGACGAGGGGCCGCTCGATATCGACGCCGGCGCGCGCGAACCGGGCGAGCAGTGTCGCGGCATCGGCGACACAACCCGTGTCGGGATCGAGCAGGTCCGCGTAGGGCAGGTTGACGCTACCCGGCACATGCCCGCCGCGGAGACCCGGCCGCGGTTCGGCCTCGGTGCCGGCAAAACGGCCCGGCGAACGGGCATCCACGACCTGCTCCTTGCCGCTCTCCAGGTTCGCCCGCATATCGGCGAGCGCGCGCACCATCGCGGGCTGCAGCCGTGCGGTGAAGGTGCGCGGGGTGCTGGCTCCCATTCCCGCCTCGAGGGGTCTGTTTTCAGCGCGCCACTTGGGAAAACCGCCGTTCATGACCGCCACGGCCCTATGCCCGAAGGCGCGAAACATCCACCATACCCGCGCCGCGCTCATCAGGCCGCTGCCGTCATAGACCACGACATGATCGTCGTCGCCAATGCCGAGATATCCCGCCGCGGCAGAGAAGGCCTCGGCGCTCGGTAGCATGTGGGGAAGGTGGCTCGCGGTATCGCAGATCGTGTCGATAGCGAAAAAGCGGGCCCCGGGAACGTGGGCTCGGTCGTATTCAGCCTTGGGGTTGCGCGCCTGCGCCGGCAGATACCACGAGGCATCGAGGACGCACAGGGTAGGCTCTGCTAAACGGTCCGCCACCCAGGCGGTGGAGACGAGGATATTTTGGCTGTCATGAGACATTGGTATAATTAAATAACATATTGTTTTTATTATTTTAGTTCGAGATTCACTCGGCGATTATGCCGTCCTTTCTTCTCTATTTTGCGCACCGCGACGGCGCCGATCTCGCGCGTATTGGCAACATGGGTACCGCCGCACGCCTGAAGGTCGAGGTCCTGAACGCGGATGAGCCGCACCCGGCCAGCGCTGGCCGGTGGTTTCACCGCCATCGTTTTCACCAGCTCCGGCTCCGCAGCGAGGCTCGTTTCGTCGATCCACTCCGCGCTCACGGGGTGTCCCTCGCCGATGAGCTGGTTGAGCCGCGCGGTGACCTCGCCCTTGTCGAGGATCGCTTCCGGAATATCGAGATCGAGGCGTCCCCTGCCGTCGCCGACGCTTCCTCCGGTCACCGGGAAGGACAGCACGGCCGACAGAAGATGCAGGCAGGTGTGCATGCGCATCAGCCGGTAGCGCCGCTCCCAGTCGATGACGGCCTCGACGATCGCGCCGGGTTGGAGGCCTTGGGTCGATGCTCCCTCGGCGGGAACGTGCAGGACACCGTCGGGACCTGCCCCTTTGACCGCATTGGCGATCACAACGTCGCCACCAGCGATGCTCAGCCGGCCCGAATCGCCTGGCTGCCCGCCACCGGTGGGGTAGAAAACCGTGCGGTCGAGCTCGACGCCTTCAGGCGTGACGGCCACGACCGTGGCCTGGCAGGATTTGGCGTAGGGATCGTCGCGGAAGACGAGCTTCGTCATGGCGCGGTACTCAGCTTTCGAGCCAGGTGGGCGTCGGCAGGCCGCGTTCCCGCAAGAACGCCGGGTTAAACAGCTTTCTCTGATAGCGCGTGCCGTAGTCAGCGAGGATCGTGACGATGGTGTGGCCGGGCCCAAGTTCCTTGGCCAGCCTCACGGCGCCGGCGACGTTGATGCCCGTCGATCCGCCCATGCACAGACCTTCGTTCAGAACGAGGTCAAATATATAGGGCAGGGCCTCCGCATCGGGGATCAGGAAGGCGGTATCGATGGGCGCTCCCTCGAGATTGGCGGTGATGCGGCCCTGGCCGATGCCCTCGGTGATCGATTCCTCCCCTTCGGACTTCAGCTCGCCCTGTGTGTAGTAGTTGTAAAGCGCGGCGCCTCCAGGATCGGCGAGGCCGATCACGACGTCCTTGTTCCTCTCCTTGAGCGCCATGCCCACGCCGGCCAGAGTCCCACCGGTGCCCACCGAGCAGATGAAGGCGTCGACCTTGCCTTCGGTCTGCTCCCAGATTTCCGGGCCGGTGCCCTCGTAGTGCGCCTGACGGTTGGCGACATTGTCGAACTGGTTGGCCCAGATTGCGCCATTGGGCTCGGTTTCGGCGAGTTCCTCCGCAATACGGCCGGAGACCTTCACATAGTTGCCGGGGTCCGAGTAGGGCACGGCAGGCACGAGCCGCACGTCGGCGCCGCACAGGCGCAGCATGTCGATCTTTTCCTGGCTCTGGGTCTCGGGGATGACGATGACACTACGGTAGCCGCGGGCGTTGCCGACAAGAGCCAGGCCGATGCCGGTATTGCCGGCGGTGCCCTCGACGATCACGCCACCGGGATAAAGTTGTCCCCTTTTTTCGGCGTCGAGAATGATGTAGAGCGCGGCCCGGTCCTTCACCGAGCTCCCGGGGTTGAGAAACTCGGCTTTGCCCAAGATCTCGCACCCGGTCGCCTCCGAGACCTCGCGCAGGCGAATGAGCGGCGTGTTGCCGACCGCGTCAGCAAAGTCCTTGCGTATACGCAACGTTGGGAACCCCTGATTGAAACTGGATCGGGCTTGGCAATCTACCGGCCCGCTGGAGCGCTTTCAAGAGAGGTCTCGGCCGATGGCAGCCAGCGGCGGCGGACCTCATCGCGGTTGAGCGCGAGCCATTGAAGCGCAATGACGGCAGGCGCGGTATTGATGCGGCCTTCGCTGATCGCCGTCATGGCGCCGGCGAAGTCGTGCCGGCTCGCCAGGATGTCTTGCACCCTCGTGCCGGTTGCCGTGGTGACCGCCGGCGCCGCGGGCATCGACACGGGCGAGAAAGAGCGTCATGTGCTCGGATGAGCCGCCCGGCGACAGGAAAACACCGCCGATGGGGCATAGATCGATGGCCGTGAGCCCCGTCTCCTCGGTTAGTTCACGGCGCGCCACATCGTCTGCGGCCTCGCCCGGCTCGGAGATGCCAGCCACGATCTCGACCGGTCTGAGCGGGCCGCCGCCGGCATGGACGCCGATGCGCACCTGCTCGATCAACACCACCGAGTCCAGCGCCGGGTCGTAGGGCAAGACGCCCACGGTTCGGCCGCGCTCGAAGATGTCGTGTGTGAGTTCGTCGCTCCAGCTTCCATCGTGGCGGCGCTTGCGGAAGCGGTAGCGGTCAACCCGGAAGAAGCCCTGATAGGGCGTACTTACCTCGAGTATGTTTACGTCATCGGTGTTCTTGACCATGATATCGCTCGGCAACGAAATATCGGCTGGCGCCAGCGTGGGGCCATCGGCGCGACATTATCGGCCCACGGTGCGGCGCAAAACCTGGGAGGTCTAATTTACGGTGCGGCGCAGCACGTAGGCGCCATCGCGCCGGCCGTCAAAATAGTGGTCGAGATAGGGGTGATCGATGGCGTCTTCGCTGTCGTCGAGCTCGAGGTTTTGCTCGGCGACGTAGGTTTGGTGCGATGCGCCGTGGACCAGAATGTTATACCAGGGCTCATCCTTTGGCGGGCGGCTGCGCGCCATCTGCTGGTACCACTCGTCGGTGCCCCGGAAGACGGGATCGACATCGGCGATCACGCCGCGATAGTCAAACAGCTTGTGGTGAATCAGTTGACCCACGCTGAACTTGGCGTTGGAAGCGCCCATGTCTCACCCCGTACTCGAAGGTTCTCGTTTGAGAAGGCAGTTAAACTACGGGTTTCCGGCCGGTTCAAGTGCCGCGTTGCCGCCTCCGGAATACCCCGCTCGTTGCACAAGATCGGGCGCAACGGAGGCGTGGGGTTTCCCCGCACTAGAGTGCGCCGCCGTTAATCGTGAGTGTTTCGTCCGCGCCCCGCTTTTGGTACATTCTGGTACATTATGTGCAGGGTGTGGGGTGCGCCCCTGAGGGTGGACAGGTTGCACGTTTGGAATTGACCGGGAATGCTGGGCTTTCAGAGGATGGAAGCCATGGCCAAGCACCGAACCTACAGTATTGAGTTCAAGCGACAGGTTGCTCAGGAATATCTCGGAGGCGAGACCCTTCACGGGCTGGCCAGGCGCCACGACGTCTCGCGCAACCTGATCCGCATCTGGGTGTCGAAGCTCGAAGCCGGCGCGTTTGACGAAGACGTGGAGGCCGCCGGCCTTCTCCAGGAATTTGAGGCGAAGATCTCTGCCCTTGAGCGCCTGGTAGGCCGGCAGGCGCTGGAGATCGAGTTTCTAAAAGGGGCACTCAAGAGCGCACCACGGCCGAGAAGCGCGACTACGTCCGTGATTGCCGGCCCCGTGGGCTCACCATCGCGCGAGGATGTCGTCTGATGGGCCTGCCGCGCTCCACCTACTACGATACGCCGGCGACCGAGGCCGACACCGAGATCGTCGCCCGCATCACGGCGATCTGCGAAGAGTTTGAGGCTTACGGCTATCGACGTGTCGGGGCCGAGCTACGCCATCAGGGGATCGTCGTCAACGGTAAGAAGATCCGCCGTCTGATGCGCCAGCACGACCTACAGCCCAAGCGTCGCAGGCGTTTCATCGCCACAACCGACAGCGATCACGATAGTCCGATCTTCTCCAACCGCGCCAAGGACGTTACGGCCGACAGGCCGAACCAGCTCTGGGTCGCAGACATCACCTACGTCGCGATCGCCGTTGGCTTCGTTTATGCCGCCGTCATCCTCGATGCGTGGTCACGCCGCGTCGTTGGTTATGCCATCAGCCGCTCGATCGATACGCGGCTCACCTTGGCAGCGCTCAAGGCCGCTGTCCGGTCACGACAGCCGCCAAGGGGCTGTATCCACCATTCGGATCGCGGATCACAATACGCAGCGGCAGACTATCGCAAGCTGCTCGCCAAACATGGGCTGATCGGCTCGATGAGCCGGCGTGGCAACCCTTACGAGAACGCTATGGCTGAGAGTTTCATGAAGACGCTCAAGGTCGAAGCAGTCTATCTCATGGAATACGAGACTTTCGACGACGTTACCGCAGACCTTCCCAGATTCATCGATGAGGTCTACAACTCACGACGTCTCCACTCCGCGCTCGGATATCTGAGCCCGGTACAGTTCGAGGATCAACATGCCCGGCATACGGTCAAGGCCGCCGAGTGATCCTGTCCGGACATAGGGGCGCACTCCAGTGTTAGGTCTCTTTTAACGGGTGTTATTGCCCTATTAACCAATACCGGTATCCCATTATCGGATCATCGCGCCGGTATTGGGACCGCGAAACATTGAGGGAGCCCAATGGCCGACGGCATACGACTGAACGGACAGCAAAAAGCGGCGTGTTTGATGCTGGCGCTGAATGAGGAACAGGCCGCCATGCTGTTCGCCAAGATGGACGACGAGGAGATCGGCGAGCTCTCGCTGGCGATGGCCAACCTCGGCACCATGAACTCCGAGACCATCGAGGAGGCGTTCATGGAGTTCGCCGCCTCGATCTCCGGCACCGGCTCGCTGCGCGGCAGCTACGAGAGCACCGAGCGCGCGCTCAAGGCCGCCGGCATGGACGGCGAGCGGGTCAATAACATTCTCGATAGTATCCGCGGCCCGGCCGGGCGCACGCTGTGGGACAAGCTCGGCAACGTGAACGAAGCGACGCTGGCGACCTACCTCAAGAAACGAGTACCCGCAGACCGTGGCGGTGGTGCTGGGCCAGCTCAGGGCGGAAAATGCCTCGCGGGTGTTGAGCATGCTGCCCGAGGAGTTCGCCATGGAAGTGATGATGCGCATGCTGGGCATCCAGGCCGTGCGCAAGGAGGTCCTCGACAGCGTCGAGCAGACGTTGCGCAACGAGTTCATGACCAGCCTCTCGCGCACCACCCAGCGCGACAGCCACGAGGTGATCGCCGAGATCTTCAACAACTTCGACCGCAGCACCGAGCAGCGTTTCATGGCCTCCCTCGAGGAGCGCAGCCAGGATTCGGCGGAGAAGATCAAGGCGCTGATGTTCACCTTCGAGGATCTGGCGAGCCTCGATCCCAACGGCGTTCAGGCTCTCTTGCGCAGTGTCGATAAGAGCGCCTCGGAGACGTTGCGCGATCTATTTTTCAGCAACATGTCGGAGCGCGCCGGCAAGATCCTGCGCGAGGACATGGATTCGATGGGTCCGGTGCGCCTGCGCGAGGTCGACGAGGCGCAGACCGCCATGGTGGTCGCGGCCAAGGACCTCTCGGACCGCGGCGAGATAGTGATCGCCGCCGGCGGCGGCGATCACGATCTCGTCTACTAGCCAGCGCGCAACTATTAGCCTACGCAAGACGGACGAAGCCTGCCGCGCATCGGGGCAGGGGCGCGCGGTCAACCGCGGCGCTCGCGCTCGAGTGAGGTACCGGTTGTGTCGGCGCCGGCGAGAGTGGCCTGGCTGAAATCGACATCGGTGAGATCGACGCCTCTGAGGCTGGCTGCGGTCAGATTGGCGGGCCAGAGCTGCCCGGTCGCTTGCCCATCGCGCCCCTTGAGCTCGACGCTGTCGAAACTGGCAAAGGAGAGCTTGGCCCCCTCAAGATTGGCCCCACTCAGGTTGGCGCCGGCGAGATCGGCGTGGCGCAAATCGGCGCCGCATGAGATTCGCGCCACTGAGGTCGCTGAGCACGAACAGGCCATGCGACAAGTTGGCGTCGGAGAGATTGCAGTCCTTGAGATCGGCACCGCTCAGCGCGACGCCGGCAAGATCAACCCCGCTGAGATCGATGCCCGTAAGCGCCGCCCGTTGGCCTTCCGCGCCGTTGGAATCGACCCACAGGGCATGATCGCGCAGCATCGTCTGGACATCGATGGCGAGCTCGCTTGAACCCTTGCTGATGGTGGTCTCTCTCAGATCGACAACGGTAAGATCGACCTCGGCGAGGATGGCGCCGCGCAGGTTGGCGCCCTGCAGGCGGGCGTTGCGCAAATTGGCGGCTTCGAGATTGGCGCCCGTCAGATTGGCATCAAGAAGGCGCGCGGATTCCAGGTCAGCGCCCTTGAGGTTCGCGCCGCGCAGGTCCACGCGCGTCATCGAAGCATCCTTGAGCAGCGCCTCCATCATTGATGCATGACGCATATTGGCGTCGAGAAGCTTGGCTCGCTCGAGGTTCGAGCGATCGAGGTTGGCGCCCGAGAGATCGGTCTTGCGTGGCCCTTCGTCCGCCTTAACGAGGGCGCCCGGACGCATGTCCGCGCCGCGGAAGTTGGCGTCATTGATAGTCGCGCCGCCGAATTTCGCGCCCCGGAGGTCGGCGCTTTCGAAATTCGCACCGGATGCGTTGACCCGCTCCAGATTGGCTCCCAAAAGATCGGCATGGCTGAAGTCGGCGCCGGTGAGAACGGCGCGGCTGAGATTGGCGCCTGAGAGAACGGCGCGCTGCAGGTTGATGTTGGGCAGCTTGAGGCCGGATGAGGTCCTGGTGCGCGAGATTGGCGCGCGAGCCTCCCGGGCGGCCCTGCACGAAATCCCGGTGCAGCTTGACGATGTTGACGAATTCTTCGGGCGTCATGTACTGAATGGCTGCGGTCCCTGCGCCGCCGCAGTAATTCCTTCTGCCGATCAAGTATACAGCCGTATGCTAGCTGAATTATCGCGGAGTTACCTAGGCAGGAGGCGGGATTTACGTCATCGTTGTAGGGGGGACTCCCGTGGCCAACGTCTATTTCCGTCGGCGTGAATACGGGAATCGATGGCCTCGCTGGCGTTTCACACGAGCTTGATCTGTCGAACGGCAAGCAAAAAGTAAATACTTGTCATTCTCCGCCAAAATCAATTAGGTTGATATCAGTGTAAGCGTATATGGGGGAAGCAGATGCCCAACGTTATCGAGATAATCAAGGGCGTGATACGGGGCTTGGTTCAGCTTGGTGTGGCCCTGATCCCGCTTGTGCTTGTTGTTGTTGTATTGTTTGGCGGCACGGCCGAGTTCGTTACAGGCGACATCCTCGGCAACCTGATGGATCTCTTGAGTTCCTTGGGCAATAACAGCCTGGCAGGGTTGATTGCGCTTGCGATCGTGATTTGGGTGTTTAGTGGCTCGGGCATATACCGCGGAGACCCGAGCGGCGGCGCGTAAATACCCGGACCTTAACGGTCTCAAAAAGACCGGCCCGTCGCGAGGCGCCGAAAGGCGCCCGGCGGGCCGGTTTCTATTTGCGGGGGTCTGGCGCTCTATTCCGCGGCGCGACGCTTGCCGGAGGCGGCGCGCGGCCAGACTTGCGGATAGAGGTGATGATCCCCGCCAGGGAACGGCTCGCCGTTTTTCAGCTGGGGATCGCGCGGCGGCAGAAGCCGCGAGGCATGGGTCCTGAGCGCATAGGTCGCATCGTCGCCGGCCCAGCGGTGGCCGATGGCGCGGCGCCGGCGGTCGGTAAAGTTGCCGGGCGCGTAATGAATGCTGCGCAAGTGATTGGCGATGACATCGCCGGGCCCGGTATCAAACTGGGCGATATCGTATTTGTCGCGCTCGCTCTCGATGTCGGGGAGCGGCTTGTGGGTGTCCGGTTTGCGGTTCGGATCTTGTTCCTCGCCGTCATAGCCCGGGAACAGCGTGTCCTCGGTCTCGAACTCGGGGTTCGAGAAGACGCCCCATTTGTGCGAGCCCCTGATGTACTCCACGGCGCCGCTCTCGTGCGTCACCTCGTCGAGCGACACCCAATTGCCACCGCACATCGTGCCCTCGAGCGGGTTAGCGTTCTCGTCCTGGTGCCAGTGGGTGGGATAGGGCGAGTGCGGTTCCTTGGTGAGGATGAAGTCATAGACGATGTTGATTCTGTTCGACCGCATGAGCATGGCGGCGATCTGGGCCAGCGGCGATTCGAAGACGAAGGCGCGGAAGTCGTCGTCGTAGGTCCACATGTGGTTTTCGTAGAACATCCGGCCTTCAGTGCCGTCCGCATTGAAGTTCATGCCCTGCGAGCCCGGTTGCTCGAGGACGCGCTCCATGGCCTCGCGCATGCGCTTGATCCAGTCCCCATCGATCATGCCGCGCAGGCAGACGACGCCGTCCTCCCAAAAAGTCTCCACGTCCTTATCGGTGACTTCGCGTAACGGGTCTCGATTCATAGCTGACGCTCCTCTACATGCGCCGTCGTTCTACCGCTCTTACTCGGCCGCCCTGATTTCCGGGACCCGGATGGGCCGCGGCCAGACCTGCGGGAAGAGGTCGTTGTCGGGCGGGAAGGGATCGCCGTCCTTGAGGCCCGGGTCCCACGGCAGGGCGATATTGAAGCGGCCCTCACGCTTGGCGTAGACCGTGCCGTCCCCCGCCCAGCGCCCGCCCAAGGCGCGCCGCCGCCAGTCCGTGTAATTGCCGGGCGCCCCGTGGACAGTCAGCAGGTGGTTGAGGACCACATCACCCGGCCCGCTGTCGAACGTAATGAGGTCCAGCTCGTCCCGCATCGCGTCGAAATCGGGTTGGTCCTCGAACGTCTCGTCGTATTTCGCCAGACGGGCTTCATCGCCGCCGTCAGTATCGCCGCCTTTGCCGACATCGAAGAACTTGTCGAACTGGTTCTCCACGACGGCGGTCGGCTCATCGCTGAGCGGCGCCGCGAACCATCGGTTCCAATTGTGCGAGCCGCGGATGTATTCCACCGCGCCGCTCTCATAGCTCACTTCATCAAGCGGCACCCAGCTGCCGGCCACGTTGCGGCCGTGCACCGGGTTGCCGCCCTGGTCCTGATGCCAGACGGTGGCGTGCGGCGAGTGCGGCTCCTTGGCAAAGTAGAAATCGAACACGTGATGGATTGTCTTTGACCGCAACAGTTGCGCGGCGATGGGGGCCAGGGGTGATTCCAGCACCCAGGCGCGAAAGTCATCATCACGCGTCCAGAGAAAGCTGCCGAAGGCGAAGCGGCCCGGCGTTCCTTCCGGGTTCACATCGGCATCGAATCTCTGGCTCGGCTCAATCAGGATCCGGTCGAGCGCGATGCGCATGCGCTCGACCCATCCCAAACCGATGATATTGGGCAGGTGGACCACCCCGTCCCGCCAATAGGCCGCGATTTCCTCCTCGGTCACATCGCGGAGGGGCGCGCTATCCATGCTGTCACCTCACGGATTAATGCCGTGCTCGTTGGGGCTCCCGGCTTGCAGGCTTATTCGGCCGCCTTGGTCTTGCTCTGGGCCACCCGGGGCCAGACCAGGCGAAACATGTCGTTGTCGTCCGGGAACGGATCGCCATCATTGAGCCCGGGATCCCACGGCAGGCGCGCCGTGAAATAGCCCTGGCGCTTGGCGAACACCGCATCGTCACCGGACCAGCGGGCGCCCAACGCGCGCCGCCGCCGGTCCGAGAAGTTGCCGGGCGCATGGTGAACGGTCGAGAGGTGGTTGAGCACCACATCGCCGGGCTTGCTGTCGAAGGTCACGATATCCAACTCGTCCCGCATGCTTTCGAAGTCGGGCTGGGGTTCGAACACCTCGTCATATTTGGCGATTCGGGCCTCATCACCGCCGTCGGTATCGTCTCCAGGGGCGATTTGCTCGAAGGAGAGGTCGTACGCCGTATCGCTCTCCGTGACCTTGGGCTCATCGTCGATCGGGGCGACGAACCAGCGGTTCCATATGTGCGAGCCGCGGAGGTATTCGACCGCGCCGCTCTCTACTGTCACCACGTCGAGCGGCACCCAGCTGCCCAATACCTGGCGGCCGTGCACCGGATTGCCGCCCTGGTCCTGGTGCCACAAAGTGGGATGTGGCGAGTGGGGCTCCTTGGCAAAGTAAAAATCAAACAGGTGATGGATCTTCTCGGACCTGAGTATTTGCGCCGCGATCGGGGCCAGGGGCGAATCCAGAGCGAGGGCCTTGAAGTCGTCGTCATAGATCCACATGAACGATTCGAACGCAAAGCGTCCCTCGGTCCCGTCCGGGTTGATATTGTTGCCGTATTGGCCGGGATTCTCGAGGATCCGGTCAAGCGCCACGCGCATGCGCTCGATCCATTCCATGCCCATGATATCGGGGAGGAGGACTACGCCGTCTCGCCAGTAGGTCTCGATCTCCTCCTCGGTCACGTCGCGAAGCGGCATATTGTCCATCGTTTCGCCTTTCACAGTGATGTTGTGGATTTACGGTAGCCGGCTCACTCGGCCGCCCGTGTTTCCTTCAATTTCGCCGGCCGGGGCCAGACCTGTGGGAACAATTTGTTGTCGGGCGGGAACGGATCGCCGTCCTTCAACCCGGGGTCCCAGGGCAGCGTCAAGTTCACGCGGCCCCCACGTTTTGCATAGGTTGTACCGTCGCCCACCCAGCGCGAGCCGATGGCACGCCGGCGCCGGTCGCTATAGTTGCCGGGCGCCCAATGCATGACGCGGGTATGCTGGAACACGAGATCGCCCGGCTCACCGTCGAACGAGACGAGATCCAGCTCACCCCGCTCCCGCATCGCGCCGAAATCGGGAACGCTCTCGAACCTCTCGTCGTATTTTGCAAGGCGCGCTTCATCGCCGCCGTCGGTATCATCGCCGAGCCCCACGGGTGAGAAGGTCGCGTCGGCATCGCCGAGGTCATAGGCGTCACCGTCCGATGGGTCCGGGGCGAACCAGCGGTTCCAATGGTGCGAGTCGCGAATGTATTCGGGGGCGCCGCTGTCGTGCGTCACGACGTCGAGCGGAAGCCACGTGCCCGCGATATTGAAGCCGTGAACCGGGTTGCCGGGCTGATCCTGGTGCCACAGCGTGTGGTGAGGCGAGTGCGGCTCCTTGGAGAACATGAAATCGAAGAGGTGGTGGACCTTCTCGGAGCTCAGAAGCTGCGCCGCCAGCGGAGGGATCGGCCCGTTCACGATCCAATCCCTGAAGTCCTCGTCATAGGTAAACATCCAGGTCTCGAAGGCAAAGCGGCCGTCAGTTCCCGCCTCGTTGATATCGGCGCCGAACCGCCCGGGATTGGCGAGTACCCGATCGAGGGCTCCGCGCATGCGCTCGATCCAGTCCATGCTGATGACGTTGCGCACGCACACAATGCCGTCGTCCCAGTAGGTCTTGATCTCGTCTTCGGTCAGCTCGCGAAGCGGCTCGTTGTCCAAGGCTCAACCTCCGCAAATCATCTCACCCGTTTCCGGCTAACGGGCGGTCGCAATATAACACGCTCGTGGCGCTTCTGCACCCTCCCAAGGAAGGCGGGGTGGGTTCGGTTGGCGTCGCAAAAGAACGTCACTAATGGGCTGCCGCGACGGTTTCCGGCCGATAAACGGGCACATAGAGGGGCTCGAGCGGCGCGTCACCGGCAATTACATCGGCGGTTTTCTCAGCGATCATGATGGTTGGTGCGTTGAGGTTGCAACTCGGGATCTGCGGCATGACCGAGGCGTCCACCACCCGCAAGCCCTCGATGCCGTGGAGTGACCCCCTAAAAGTGGTCTAGATTTGTTAAGAGAGTGGAGTGCGCCCCTATGTCCGGACAGGATCACTCGGCGGCCTTGACCGTATGCCGGGCATGTTGATCCTCGAACTGTACCGGGCTCAGATATCCGAGCGCGGAGTGGAGACGTCGTGAGTTGTAGACCTCATCGATGAATCTGGGAAGGTCTGCGGTAACGTCGTCGAAAGTCTCGTATTCCATGAGATAGACTGCTTCGACCTTGAGCGTCTTCATGAAACTCTCAGCCATAGCGTTCTCGTAAGGGTTGCCACGCCGGCTCATCGAGCCGATCAGCCCATGTTTGGCGAGCAGCTTGCGATAGTCTGCCGCTGCGTATTGCGATCCGCGATCCGAATGGTGGATACAGCCCCTTGGCGGCTGTCGTGACCGGACAGCGGCCTTGAGCGCTGCCAAGGTGAGCCGCGTATCGATCGAGCGGCTGATGGCATAACCAACGACGCGGCGTGACCACGCATCGAGGATGACGGCGGCATAAACGAAGCCAACGGCGATCGCGACGTAGGTGATGTCTGCGACCCAGAGCTGGTTCGGCCTGTCGGCCGTAACGTCCTTGGCGCGGTTGGAGAAGATCGGACTATCGTGATCGCTGTCGGTTGTGGCGATGAAACGCCTGCGACGCTTGGGCTGTAGGTCGTGCTGGCGCATCAGACGGCGGATCTTCTTACCGTTGACGACGATCCCCTGATGGCGTAGCTCGGCCCCGACACGTCGATAGCCGTAAGCCTCAAACTCTTCGCAGATCGCCGTGATGCGGGCGACGATCTCGGTGTCGGCCTCGGTCGCCGGCGTATCGTAGTAGGTGGAGCGCGGCAGGCCCATCAGACGACATCCTCGCGCGATGGTGAGCCCACGGGGCCGGCAATCACGGACGTAGTCGCGCTTCTCGGCCGTGGTGCGCTCTTGAGTGCCCCTTTTAGAAACTCGATCTCCAGCGCCTGCCGGCCTACCAGGCGCTCAAGGGCAGAGATCTTCGCCTCAAATTCCTGGAGAAGGCCGGCGGCCTCCACGTCTTCGTCAAACGCGCCGGCTTCGAGCTTCGACACCCAGATGCGGATCAGGTTGCGCGAGACGTCGTGGCGCCTGGCCAGCCCGTGAAGGGTCTCGCCTCCGAGATATTCCTGAGCAACCTGTCGCTTGAACTCAATACTGTAGGTTCGGTGCTTGGCCATGGCTTCCATCCTCTGAAAGCCCAGCATTCCCGGTCAATTCCAAACGTGCAACCTGTCCACCCTCAGGGGCGCACTCCAGAGTATGGCGCATTTTGCCCCCTCGAAAGGAGGACAAAATGAGCCGTAAACGCTACACCCCGGAACAGATTATCAGCATGTTGCGCGAAGCCGAGGTGGCCTTGGCGCAGGGCCAGTCCGTTGGTCAAGCTTGTCGCACGCTCGGCGTATCGGAGCAGGGTTACTATCGCTGGCGCAAGGAATATGGCGGCCTTCGTACTGACCAGGCCAAGCGTCTGAAGGACCTGGAGAAGGAGAATGGCCGTCTCCGGGGGGCGATCTCGGATCTGACGTTGGATAAGCTGATCTTGAAAGAGGCGCTTGAGGGAAATTGCTAAGCCCCGCCCGTCGCCGGCAGTGTGTTGATCATCTCCAGGCCGAACTGGGAATCTCCGAGCGACGTGCCTGTGCTGTTGCAGGCCAACATCGCTCAACCCAGCGCAAGAGACCCCGTGGTCGGGATGATGAAGAGGCACTCACGGCCGCGATCATCCGCTTGGCCAGCCAGTATGGCAGATATGGCTATCGGCGGATCACTGCCTTGCTCAGGACCGAAGGTTGGCATGTGAACGCCAAGCGGGTCCAGCGCATCTGGCGGCGGGAGGGGCTGAAGGTCCCACAGAAGCAACCGAAACGGGGCAGGCTGTGGCTCAACGACGGATCCTGCATCCGTCTGCGGCCGTGCTGGCCCAATCACGTCTGGTCCTATGACTTCGTCATGGATCGAACACACGATGGGAGGAAGTTCCGCATGCTCACCGTGATCGATGAGTTTACCAGGCGGTGCATGGCCGTTGTCGTCGAGCGAAGATTGAACTCGGACAATGTACTCCATTGTCTGACCGAGCTCTTCGTCCAACATGGCCCGCCGGATCATATCCGTTCCGACAACGGCTCAGAGTTTACCGCTCATGCCGTCCGCGACTGGCTCGGCAGGATCGGCGTCAAGACCTGTCAACGGCGGAGCAAAATTAGTCCACCCGGGCGGAGCAAAACTAGTCCACTTAACGTTATGCGGTATGCGGTATGCGGTATGCGGTGTTGGGGGGTTGTCCCGGTAGTCCATAGGAGGGACCCGCGCTGCTTCGTGTAGCGCTTGTGTTACGCGGAGCGAAGCAGCGTGGGAGGTTCCTGTGGACCCACCGGGTCAACCATTTGCACCGGCGGTTAAGCAGGTATTTTGGGGAATTTCCGCCGTTTTTGGCTTTGGTTGAGACGATAGCTCTCGCCGTTCATTTCCAGGATATGGACATGGTGGGTGAGGCGGTCCAGCAAAGCCCCGGTCAGGCGTTCCGAGCCGAATATCTCCGTCCACTCATCGAACGGCAAGTTGGAGGTCACCAGGATCGAGCCCCGCTCGTAGCGCTGGCTGAAGACTTCGAACAGCAGCTCGGCGCCGGTCTTCGAGAGCGGCACGAAGCCGAGTTCGTCGATGATCAGAAGGTGATACTTTGCCAGTTGCTTCTGCAGGCGCAACAGGCGTTTTTCATCCCTGGCCTCCATCAGTTCATGAACCAGGGCAGCGGCCGTGAGGAAGCCGACGGAGAGCCCCTTTTGGCAGGCCGCCAGACCGAGACCGAGGGCGATATGGGTCTTGCCGGTTCCGCTGTTGCCGAGCGCGATGATATTCTCACGACGCTCGACGTATTCGCATCGCGCCAACTCTAGAACCAGCATCTTGTTGAGCGATGCGATGGCCTTGAAGTCGAAGCTGTCGAGGCTTTTGACGGCGGGGAACCTGGCCTGTCTGATCCGCCGCTCGACCATGCGGCGCTCACGGTCGATCAGTTCCAACTCGGTCAGACGGACAAGATACCGCACATGGTCGGCGCCCTCGGTGGCGCATTGGCGGGCCAGCTTGTCGTATTCGCGCAGGAACGTCGGCAGTTTCAGGGTCTTGAGGTGATGGGCCAGCAACACTTGCGGCGTATCGGTCATGACGCGCCTCCACCCAACAAGCTCATATAACTGGCGGCGGCCGTGGTCGCCACGTTGGCCCGAGGCAGGTAGGGATAGATATCCAGGTCGAGTTTGGGCGGGCGTCGCTCGATACGGCACAGCACAAGGTGTTTGACGGCGTCGTAGCCGATCGCACCCAGGCGCAGGGCGTCCTTCACCGCGCCGTGAAGCACCTCGAGATCGAAGGTCTCCAGAAGCCGAAGGACCTGGACGTATTCCCGCTTGCCGGCCTTGCCCATGCGCGCCTCCAGGAGACGGCGCAGGGTTGGGAAGGCATCAGGCAGTTCCCATCCGGCTAGCGGCGCGGCCTGATCCAGGGCACCGATCTTGTGCTCCAGCAAAGGCAGGTAGTGGATCGGATCGAAGACCATATCTTCCCGGTCGTAGGAACGGGGGTGTCGGGCAATGATCCCGGCGCCGCAACCGATAACCACCTCGTGGACATAGCCACGGATCCAGACTTCCTGATGGCCGTAGGCGACGGGCACGGAATAGTCATTCGTCCGGTAGCGCACCAGGGACAGCGAGTTGACCCGCGTGCCCTGCTTGTCGCACGCGTCGAACGGTGCCGGCAGTGGCCTCTTCAACGCTTCGCGGTCACGCACAAACCGTTCGCCGATGCTCTCGCGGTGGCCGCGCAGGACGTTGCCTTGCCGGTTGCGGCATTGCTCTTCCAGGTGGCCATTGAAGGCGTCCCAGCTCGCGAACCGGGGAAGCGGCGTCATGAAGTTCCGCCGGGCATAGCCGACCACCCCCTCCACATTGCCTTTGTCGTTACCCTTGCCGGGACGGCCGTAGCGGTCCTCGAAGAGGTAATGGGACTGCAGCCCGCTGAACGGCCGCGTTCGTTGCCGCGTGCCATCTGACAAGATGCGCGACACCAGACACTTGTCGTTGTCGTAAAGAATCGATTGGGGAACGCCGCCGAAAAAAACAAAGGCTCTGTTGTGCCCGTCCAGCCAGGCCTCCGTCGTCGCCGCCGGGTAGGCCGCAACGAAGCAGGCATCGCTGTGGGGAAGTGTCATGACGAAAAAATGCGCCCGATACTTGACGCCGGCGATGATCGCATCCGCCTCGCCAAAGTCCGCTTGAGCATGGCCCGGAGGATGTGACAACGGCACAAACATCTCACGCCGACGAAGGCGCCGTTCCCGAACGTAATCCTTCACGATGGTCTCTTTGCCCGTGAAGCCATGTTCGTCGCGAAGGCGCTCGAATATACGCTTCGCCGTGTGGTGCTGCTTACGGTGAACCGTTCGGTCCTCCTCCAGAATACGGTCGATGATATCCGTGAAGGGGGCCAGTTTCGGGCGTTTCGGTGGCTGGCGTCGCCGATATCCCGGCGGTTCCGAATGCCGCAGCATCTTCCTCACCGTCTCGCGCGCAATGCCAAACCGACTTGCCGCCTCTCGCTGGCTCAGACCATCAACATGGCAGGCCAGCCGAACGCGCAGATATAGGTCCACGGTGTACATCCTCCCGCCTTCCATCTCAAAAAAGATCGAAGGCTACAGGTGGCAGAGTTTTACTCCGCCCGCGGCTGGGAAATCCCGCCGCTTCCGTGGACTAATTTGTCACCGCCGTTCTCAATTATTGACCTGAAATCGCCCAATCTCTCATTCCGATGGACATGATCGTCTCGGGCTGGTCGATTAGTTTGTTCCTTGCCTATCCGGTTATCACCCCCACCCACTATATGTAGTGTGCACCCATTTTCCTGAGTAAAGCTCGGTGCAGGTCGAAGCGGAGATATCTCCAGCGATGCCGAGCAGGGACTCGGACGGCATTGTAGCGGCTTTTAGGCGACACTTTAGCGTGGTGGAAATCCTAATCATTGAGTCGGATTTGGCAAAACGCCACGTTGCATAAAGGACCGTCACTTCATTGAAATTTATCTGAAATCGGAGGTGAACCACACCGATGGAATATTCCAGGAAATCAGAGCTTCATTGAATTGTAGGATTCGAGTGCCGGATTATTCACAAATAGCTCTGTGAACTGGTTTTCAAGTTCGCTCAATACGTCATATGGAGTAAACGGATTGAGGACCACGTTCTTGCGTGTCGCTTCGTCTTCGCTGCGACTCAAAACGCGCAGGAGACTAACAGGCGCGGACGGGTTCTTCGCAACGATTCGTGCCAGCGCGTCGCTTTCTTCGACTAGTGCCGTCAATCGCTCAGACGATGTCGTTTCATCAGCAGCTTCCCGTCTGGCCGTGGGTTTCTTCGTTTTTCCCTTGGTCGCCACCGTTCCGTCCCCCGATGTTAAGTACGTGACGTGAATTAAAATCCGGTTCGGTTTTCAGAACAATCAAGAATTAGCCGGATCGCCTCCTCAATGCGCCTGCGCCGGCCCTTGCCTGCAGTCCAAGGAGACACACTACATATAGTGGGTGTGGGTGATAACCGGATAGGCAAGGTTTGTTCCAGGCTTGGCAACCGGCCTCGATGATGGCGTCGTAATCTTCGAAGACGCGGTTAGAGAGCCAATTCTGGCGGAGGTATTGCCAGATGTTCTCGACCGGGTTCAGCTCGGGCGAGCGCGATGGCAGCAGGATGATGGTGAGGTTCTTGGGGACCTTGAGCTGGTCGGTGCTGTGCCACCCGGCGCGGTCCATCAGGACGACGCCATGGGCCTTGGCGGCGACGTTGCAGCTGATCTCGTCGAGATGCATCTGCATGGCGGCTGTGTTGGCGAAGGGGAGCATGAGAGCGGCACCCTTGGCTCCCATGGGACAGATTGCGCCAAAGAGGTAGGCGTTCGTGTAGCGCTGATCGGCGGGCAGGCGTGGCCTTGTTCCCTTCTTCGCCCAAATGCGCACACGCCCGTTCTTCTGTCCCAGCCTGGCCTCGTCTTGGAACCAGATCTCGACCCGCTTGGTCTTGGGCAGACCGGCTAGGTGGGCAGAGAGCGTGCGGGGGAAGTTTTTTTGAACGCCTCGATCACCCGCTGGTCCTGCTTGGGGTGCTGCGGCCGGGCGCTGATGTGGGAGAAGGACAGCGCGACGAGAAGGTCGGAGATCGCCCGCTCGCTATAGATCACGCCAAAGCGTTCTTCGATCACCCGTTTCAGGTCAACCCGCCGCCTATCCCTCCTGTTAATTCCGCCCGGCGTGAGAATCCTGGCCTTTCCGGGTGATGCCGATAGTGTTGGTCGCCTGCACATGATTCTGCTTCACAGCATTCCCTCGGAGTTTCGCAGTCGCGCCGCACGACAGCTTGAGGTCATCGCACCTCGTCGGTGCAACCAGCGAAGCCAGTCGCTGTGGCGCTCAAAATTCCGGGGTTTCTGCGCCAGATGGAATAAATGGAAGGGGCACTTGAAGGAGCCGAGAACGACCACCATATCTTGTAGGTTCTGCCCTCCTTGCCCCCAGTCCTTGAACGATGGCGGTGCCGAGGCTGGGCACAGAGCCGGTCTGACCGGTGACGTGCGGATCGTCACGGACGCCCGTCTTGGATGGGTCACGTGCTCCGAAGGACGCCGACCCTTCGCTGCCGTAAGCGCCATGGCCGCGGTGCATTTTTGTGCAAGTCACATGGCGAATAGGGCATATTTTCAGGCGAGGGCCGGGGCGGGGTTCGCGCTTGACATCGCCAAAAACCTGCTAGGTTGGAGGCTAGGAAAATGCGATCCTCTGAACTCAAGCGCCGCCTCCGGGCGGCTCAGATCTTCGCCGCCTTGGCGGCGTTGGTCACGGCACTTTCCGGTTTCGGCCCCCAGTCCTTGAACGATGGCGGTGCCGAGGCTGGGCACAGAGCCGGTCTGACCGGTGACGTGCGGATCGTCACGGACGCCCGTCTTGGATGGGGCACGTGCTCCGAAGGACGCCGAGCGTGAAGGGTCGGAGTTGACGCGGCATTGACAGGCTCCGACCGAACACGTCCTTCCACCTCTCCACTTTGCACACGCGTACGTGGCATGAGGACGCTATGGACCTCATGGCTCTCGCTTCGATCTCGCGCGCTCCACTCTCGCAATTCGAAGACCGCTGAAGACGCGCGCCGTATCGATCAAAACCCTACGGGGATCCTACGGGGATTACAGGTAGCCCTGCGGAAGGGAGAGTTCGAGTTCAGATTGCAGCGCGGCGTTCTGCAACAAAGGAAGGGGAAGAACCCGCGACCCCTCGTCGTCTCTCCGGTCACGAACCGAATAGTTCAAAGAGCGATCCTTGAGACCCTCCAGGATCAAGCACCAAGCACGATCCGTAGGCTCGGCGATATCCCGGTTGCGCTCCGAACTCGGACCTCCGTAGGCGGTATCCCCGGCAAAGGAGCGAGCGATGCGGTTCGAATAATCTCGATGGCTATTCGCGCTGGTGCCACTCACTATATCCGCTCAGACATCAAGGAATTTTTCACCAAGGTTCCGACGGCAAGGTTAATTCAATCAATCCGGAAGCAAACCGGAGACGATGAATTCGCCGACCTGATCCGATCTGGCATCGCCGTCGAACTCGAAAACGCCTCTGATCCAATGGTCTCTGAGTGGATCGAACTGTTCCCGGATGGTGAAATTGGCGTCCCTCAAGGATCAAGCCTGTCAGCGTTCTGCGCCAACTATCTACTACGCAAGTTCGATGCCGGCCTGAATGGTTCGGACCTGACTACGGTCCGCTATATCGACGACTTCGTAATCCTTGGCCCATCAGAACCGGTAGTTCGGGATGCATGGAAGAGCGCACTGAGATTTCTTACCGATCTTGGGCTGGAAGCTCATGCTCCTACCCCGCGCGGGACAAAAGCCTCCCAAGGAGCAGTGTCGAACGGCTTCGACTTCTTGTCGTACAGATTTCATCAGGGGCAGATTGGCCTTTCACGCGATGCGAAGCAGCGTCTCCTTCACGACATCGACTCCGAGATATCGGCTGCGAAGCGCTCCATCCAGACTTCTTGGGAGACACCCCGAAGGTCAGAGCCGAGGTTTGCCCAAGCATTGGTACGTCTAGACCGCAAGGTTTGCGGCTGGGGAAATAGCTTTCGGGACGTAAATCAGCGGGTTGAGTTTGCTCAACTCGACGACAAGATCATCGTGCGCATCCAAGCATTTATCGGGTGGTACAGGTCCCGCGTAGGTGAATGCCAGCCGAAAGAGAAAATGCGAGGTTTAGGGGTTGCGCTACTCGGGGACACACCTCGACGAGAAGCATTTGATGGGAACAGCTGTTCCGGAGGTCTCGATAGCGAGGTCGCGGAGCAAGGCGAGTGCTGACTTGACGGCGAGGTTCGCTTGGCGCGTCCGTGGACCACCGCAGCTCATGCCAGTCCATCCTTGTCCAGAATGTCCGCGCCGATGCTGTCCGCGAGACGCCACACTCGCCGGCTTTGGTGTCGGTCGCGGGCGTCTCTGACGTCTGCTCCAACATTGCCAAAAACCCGAGGCGGCCCGTCGTGCGCTTTCTCAACCACGAGGAGTTGGAACGTCTCGGCGCGGCGCTCGACCGCCTGTCCCTTCTATAAATTCCGTCCGGCGCAGAAACCCATGCCTTTCAGGGTGATGCGCTAGCGTCTATGGACGCTTCCGTTGATGCAAGCATTCGTGAGAAACGTGGCCAGCGGGGATTCAGGAGGGTTCTGTTCGGAAAGACCGCGACTCCCTTTTAACCGGGATTCCCCAGATGGCTCCTCCCAATCGCCGAAAAAAGTAACACAATAGGCATCCCGAAGGCGATTCCGACCCGGAGCTGTCACGATAGGCTGGGGTCCGCTCTTGATCGGGTTTGTTTAGCGATGAGAAACTCGGCCCCGTGATCGTTTCGCACTGTGAGGGCGCACATCGACCTGTGCAGCACACACCTGTCCTGTCGGGCGATTTGGATGTGTCTCGATCAAGGCCCGTCATGGCGGCAAAGGGGCTGGCCGCAACCCGTCAATCAGCCTCAGGATTTTTCGGAACAGGCCTCTCGAGACCGCCACTTCCGCCATCTGGAAAGTGATGTAACGGCTGTGGCGCACGACCTTCGCTCCAATCTTGATCAGCTTCTCGCGTAAGGTGGTCAGCGACCAGTGGCCCACTCCGTCGGGCAAGGCGAGCGTGCGCAGGAAGTTGCCCAAGTTGTATGCCAAGGCGTGCAGCTGAAGACGCACCTCGTTGTTGCGGAAGCCAGGGCAGGAAAACCGGGTCCAGTTGATCGCGTTCTTGCCTTCCTTGATGTACTGCTCCGCCGTGCCGCGCTGATTGTAGAAGGCGATCACCCGCTCGGCAGGCCGGGAGAGGTTGGTGACGATGAACCCGACACGGGGAAACAGCTCGCCAGGATGCCACTCGACCTTGGCGACCACCCGACGGGACTTGCTCCAGCTCTGTGCCTTGTAGCTGAAGCTGGCATGGTAGCGCCTCACTTCTTTCGGAGGTCGGCCAACCGGTCGTCTGAGTAAATGAGCGATGCTCTGTTGCAGCACCCGGTTGGCGGGAAGGCGGATCGCGTACAGGAAGCCCTCAGCCTCCAGGAACTCATACACCTCTGGCGAGGCGAAGGCGGCATCGGCACGAAAGTAGCGCCGCAGCTTCCGGTCTCGGTATCTGCTGACGACCGGCTCCAGCACCTCGCGCCAGCCATCTGCGGAGTGCACGTTGCCAGGACGCAGGGCGCACCGTTCCAGATCGCCGAACTGGTTGAACACGAACAGCGGATGATAGCAGGCACATCCGAAGTGACCGTTGTAGGCGGTTCCTTCCTGTTCGCCATGGGTCGGGCTGACGCTGCTGTCCATGTCGAGGGCGATCATCTTCGGCGGTCGACGGTCGTGCACCCGGTCGATCCAAAAGCCGGATAGGGCGGTCAACGCCGCCAGGTTATCGTCCGTCGCCAGCCATTCCGTCTCGAAGCGGCCCATCTGGCTGGTCGAGGCCGCACGACGATCAAGACCCTTGCGATCCACGATGGCTCGCATCGCCGGATCGCGCGACAGTCGCTCGGCATCGTTCACATCCTCGTATCCGGCCAAGCGTCCAAACACCGATTGACGCAACAGGCCCGTCAGCAGGTGGCGCGTGTTCTTGCCGCGGCGCAAATCCGACAATGCCGCCCCAGCCAGATCAGTCAGGCCGAGAACATCGTCCAGCTCGCGATAGGCCAGGAGCCCAGCGTCTGAGGTGATCTTGCTGCCGAGGAATTCCAGCTTCAGGCGGCGGTCGAAATCGACCCGCAAAGGGAGCTTTCTTGAGTCACCCGCAGGGTGAGACGGGTTTGACCCGTCGCGATGATGGTATTGCATTGATTCTTATAGCAGAATCGCCCAAGAAGGTCATCAAACTGGCAATCCATCTGGGGAATCCGGGTTAAAAGGAAGGGATATCCTACGCAACACCGGGATTGACGAGTAGGCGTTACCGCAGGTCTTCGAGGATGGCGGCGATGGCGTCCTGATGAGCCGCTCCGAAGGCGCGTGAGCGCTCCGGCGACCAGCCGAATTCGGGTTCGGGCCGGTCGGCATTGTCCTTGAACGGCATTTCGAGGGTTAGCGACAGGCAACTGAATGTCTCGGCGACATAGTTGGCGCACATGGTGAGGTTGCCCTTGCCCGGTGGATGCGACGGGTAGCCGTGCTCGATCTGGAATTCCTGACTGGCGGCCAGCAGCGCCTGGCCGAAATTGGCCAGCAGGGATTTCTGCCGGTCGCTCAGCGATGGAATGCCCGTCATACCGGCCAGGAAGTTATAGGGCAGGGTCTCGTCGCCGTGGACGTCGAGACAGAAATCGACGCCGGATTCGTGCATCCGTTGGCGCACCAGGAACACCTCCGGGCTACGCTTCATGGTGGGCTTCAACCATTCCCGGTTCAAATTGACACCTGCGGCGTTGGTCCGCAGATGGCCGCGCCGGCTGCCGTCCGGGTTCATATTGGGCACCAAGTAAAACACCGCCTTATCCAGGAGAGCCATGGCGCCCTCGTCGTTGGGGTCGAGAAGGCGCTCAAGAAACCCTTCCATCCACCATTCGGCCATCGTCTCGCCGGGATGCTGGCGGGCGACTGCCCAGCAGATGCGCTTGTCGGGTCCCGGTTCGCCGATTTGCAATAGGTCCAGGTCCTGGCCGTCGAGGGTTTTGCCTAAAACCGATATAACGACGTGCGGCGACTTCTGTACCCGGGCGATCAGGTCATAATGACGTTCCATAGTGTAGGGGGCGAAATAGGCGAACCAGACGGCATCGGTTTGCGGCGTGTACTCGATGGTCAGCACGCCGTTCTTGTAGCTCGTCGGGACTCGCCGCCAAGTTTGCCGATCGTCAGAGGCAACGGCGTTATAGCCTTCCCAGCCTTTGGTGTAAGCGGATTTGCCGGCGTTGGTGATGTGTAGCTTGCAGGCCTGTCTGCATGCGCCGGTCAGGCGGAAATAGAACCATTGATAGAAATCGGACCTGTTGTCCTTGAGTATTTTTAACCTGATATCGTCGGGGCTGTCGGCGGCGATGCAGGTAATGTTGCCGCCGTCGAAAGTACTGCTGATCGCCAGAGAGGACGGCATTGTCAAGTTAACTGACTGTAGGCTGTTTTTGGCATTCTCCATGAGGCCAGGCCATTGAAATTGCGTAAAGCAGCCATTGACAATCTACCGAGATTTCGGAGTAAATGCGGTTAGCTTGACAAAGCCTACCCCATCATCAAGTGCAGGACCTCCTCAGTCCACCGCTCAGTCTTCGTCGCGTCTCCAGTCGTCCGCGTTCAGCTCCCTGAGGCGAGGAAAAAAGACGCCATGCATATCATTCAGGCGTTTGGCTATGTCAACGGCGGAGCAAAATTAGTCCACCCGGGCGGAGCAAAACTAGTCCACTTAACGTTATGCGGTACGCGGTGTTGGGGGGAGCTATAACCGAATCTTGTGTACGGCGTTGAAATGAAGGCGGCGTATCCTGGTGATTGTTGATGTCACCACTTGAGCTAAGCCAAGGAAGGATACGCCATGAAAGAGAATACCGTTGTTGCTTTTCAAAACCCATCTAATTTTCAGAAAGATCCGTTGACGGAAGTCCTACAAGCTGGAGCTCGCGAGTTGTTGGCCCAAGCCGTTGAGGCCGAGGTCTCCGTGTTTTTGGGTAGCCATGCGGCGCTTGTTGACGCCGCCGGCCGCCGCCGGGTTGTCCGCAATGGATATCTGCCGGAACGCTTCATCCAGACCGGGATCGGCCCGGTGAGCGTGCGCCAACCCCGTGTGCGGGACCGGGGGGACGGCGCCATCCGCTTCACGTCGGCGATCCTGCCGCGCTATCTGCGCCGCGCCAAGAGCCTGGAAGACCTTTTGCCATGGCTGTATCTGAAGGGCATTTCCACCGGCGACTTCGGGGAAGCCTTGGCGGCGCTCCTGGGGAGCTCCGCGCCGGGGCTTTCGGCCTCCACGATCACCCGGCTGAAAGAGGTCTGGGGGGTTGAGGCGGAGCGCTGGCAACGGCGCGACCTCACGGCCAAGCGCTACGTCTATTTCTGGGAGGACGGCATCTATTTCAGCGCCCGCATGGAGGAAGAGAAGCAGTGCATCCTGGTGATCGTCGGGGCCACGGACAAGGGACAGAAGGAACTGGTCGCCATCGCCGACGGCTATCGCGAAAGTGAGCAGTCCTGGCTCGAAGTTCTGCTCGATCTCAAGCGGCGCGGCCTTGAAATAGGTCCGCAACTGGCGCTCGGCGACGGCGCGCTCGGCTTCTGGAAGGCGCTCCGCCAAGTCTACCCAGGCGCCCGCGAGCAACGCTGCTGGGTTCACAAGACGGGCAACGTCTTGAACAAGCTGCCCAAGGGTCTGCAAAAGAAAGCCAAGGGGCGCCTGCAAGACATCTGGATGGCCGAAACCAGGAAGGATGCCGAGAGCGCCTTCGACTTCTTCCTGGAAGCCTACGGGCCGAAGTACGACAAGGCCGCGGCCTGCCTGGCCAAGGACCGCGACGTCCTGCTGACGTTCTACGACTTCCCCGCCGAGCACTGGAAGCATGTACGCACCACCAACCCCATCGAGTGCACGTTCGCCACGGTTCGTCTGCGCACCTACCGGACCAAGGGCTGCCTGTCGCGCAAGACGGCGATGGCCATGGTCTTCAAACTATGCCAGTGCGCTCAGAGAAAATGGAGAAAACTCGATGGATCGAACCATCTCGCCGAGATCATTCGCGGCGTCAAATTCGTAGATGGAGAACGCCAGGATCGCGCCGCCGCATGATCAGTCCATACACAACTTTTGACAATAGCTCTGTTGGGGGGTTGTCCCGGTAGTACATAGGAGGGACCCGCGCTGCTTCGTGTAGCGCTTGCGTTACGCGGGGCGAAGCAGCGTGGGAGGTTCCTGTGGACCCACCGGGTCAACCATTGCACCAGCGGTTAAGCAGGTATCTTTGGGGATTTCCGCCGTTTTTGGCTTTGGTTGAGACGATAGCTCTCGCCGTTCATTTCCAGGATATGGACATGGTGGGTGAGGCGGTCCAGCAAAGCCCCGGTCAGGCGTTCCGAGCCGAATATCTCCGTCCACTCATCGAACGGCAAGTTGGAGGTCACCAGGATCGAGCCCCGCTCGTAGCGCTGGCTGAAGACTTCGAACAGCAGCTCGGCGCCGGTCTTCGAGAGCGGCACGAAGCCGAGTTCGTCGATGATCAGAAGGTGATACTTTGCCAGTTGCTTCTGCAGGCGCAACAGGCGTTTTTCATCCCTGGCCTCCATCAGTTCATGAACCAGGGCAGCGGCCGTGAGGAAGCCGACGGAGAGCCCCTTTTGGCAGGCCGCCAGACCGAGACCGAGGGCGATATGGGTCTTGCCGGTTCCGCTGTTGCCGAGCGCGATGATATTCTCACGACGCTCGACGTATTCGCATCGCGCCAACTCCAGAACCAGCATCTTGTTGAGCGATGCGATGGCCTTGAAGTCGAAGCTGTCGAGGCTTTTGACGGCGGGGAACCTGGCCTGTCTGATCCGCCGCTCGACCATGCGGCGCTCACGGTCGATCAGTTCCAACTCGGTCAGACGGACAAGATACCGCACATGGTCGGCGCCCTCGGTGGCGCATTGGCGGGCCAGCTTGTCGTATTCGCGCAGGAACGTCGGCAGTTTCAGGGTCTTGAGGTGATGGGCCAGCAACACTTGCGGCGTATCGGTCATGGCGCGCCTCCACCCAACAAGCTCATATAACTGGCGGCGGCCGTGGTCGCCACGTTGGCCCGAGGCAGGTAGGGATAGATATCCAGGTCGAGTTTGGGCGGGCGTCGCTCGATACGGCACAGCACAAGGTGTTTGACGGCGTCGTAGCCGATCGCACCCAGGCGCAGGGCGTCCTTCACCGCGCCGTGAAGCACCTCGAGATCGAAGGTCTCCAGAAGCCGAAGGACCTGGACGTATTCCCGCTTGCCGGCCTTGCCCATGCGCGCCTCCAGGAGACGGCGCAGGGTTGGGAAGGCATCAGGCAGTTCCCATCCGGCTAGCGGCGCGGCCTGATCCAGGGCGCCGATCTTGTGCTCCAGCAAAGGCAGGTAGTGGATCGGATCGAAGACCATATCTTCCCGGTCGTAGGAACGGGGGTGTCGGGCAATGATCCCGGCGCCGCAACCGATAACCACCTCGTGGACATAGCCACGGATCCAGACTTCCTGATGGCCGTAGGCGACGGGCACGGAATAGTCATTCGTCCGGTAGCGCACCAGGGACAGCGAGTTGACCCGCGTGCCCTGCTTGTCGCACGCGTCGAACGGTGCCGGCAGTGGCCTCTTCAACGCTTCGCGGTCACGCACAAACCGTTCGCCGATGCTCTCGCGGTGGCCGCGCAGGACGTTGCCTTGCCGGTTGCGGCATTGCTCTTCCAGGTGGCCATTGAAGGCGTCCCAGCTCGCGAACCGGGGAAGCGGCGTCATGAAGTTCCGCCGGGCATAGCCGACCACCCCCTCCACATTGCCTTTGTCGTTACCCTTGCCGGGACGGCCGTAGCGGTCCTCGAAGAGGTAATGGGACTGCAGCCCGCTGAACGGCCGCGTTCGTTGCCGCGTGCCATCTGACAAGATGCGCGACACCAGACACTTGTCGTTGTCGTAAAGAATCGATTGGGGAACGCCGCCGAAAAAAACAAAGGCTCTGTTGTGCCCGTCCAGCCAGGCCTCCGTCGTCGCCGCCGGGTAGGCCGCAACGAAGCAGGCATCGCTGTGGGGAAGTGTCATGACGAAAAAATGCGCCCGATACTTGACGCCGGCGATGATCGCATCCGCCTCGCCAAAGTCCGCTTGAGCATGGCCCGGAGGATGTGACAACGGCACAAACATCTCACGCCGACGAAGGCGCCGTTCCCGAACGTAATCCTTCACGATGGTCTCTTTGCCCGTAAAGCCATGTTCGTCGCGAAGGCGCTCGAATATACGCTTCGCCGTGTGGTGCTGCTTACGGTGAACCGTTCGGTCCTCCTCCAGAATACGGTCGATGATATCCGTGAAGGGGGCCAGTTTCGGGCGTTTCGGTGGCTGGCGTCGCCGATATCCCGGCGGTTCCGAATGCCGCAGCATCTTCCTCACCGTCTCGCGCGCAATGCCAAACCGACTTGCCGCCTCTCGCTGGCTCAGACCATCAACATGGCAGGCCAGCCGAACGCGCAGATATAGGTCCACGGTGTACATCCTCCCGCCTTCCATCTCAAAAAAGATCGAAGGCTACAGGTGGCAGAGTTTTACTCCGCCCGCGGCTGGGAAATCCCGCCGCTTCCGTGGACTAATTTGTCACCGCCGTTCTCAGGCTTGCTGCCCCAACTTTATATTGGATGCGCCTGAGCCAGCAATGTCGGCAAACCCCATCGCCCTGAGGTCGGCTCGGGGTAAACAGCGGGCGTCCCGGCCACGCGGATTCGACGCCCGGAGCTGGATCATGAGCGGACGTTTTGGAGGCAAGTGGTCCGCTCTGCACCCAACTTCTACCAGTTTTGGGGAATCGCCGTTTGTGGCATTTCTAGCCAGGATGTATGGACCAGCTGCATGTCGCAAGAGAGAGTCTGCAGGCTTTCGGAAGTCGCTTCTATGTATCCGGCCTATCTGATCGGCACGCGGGCCGTGGCCATGATGGGAATACGCACGCTCCATTGATCTCATTAGCAGACAGGTCGTCGAGCGACCATCTTGGCTATCAGACTTTGGGGGCGTTTCTCGGTCCGTTCCATGCAGTCATCTCAGTCGCGAACTCCAGTGAGGGTCTCGCGGATTAGACCGCGGTCACCTCGATTCGGTTGGCATCAAATGCGGTACCATGTCTCAAGACGCTCCAGGCGATGCGCGCCAGCTTGTTGGCCAGCGCCGCTGCCAGCACAATAAGGACGATTTTGATGAATTCGGCTCCGCCCATGTTCAGATAAATATGAGGGTGGTCATGGGGCGCAGAAACACCCACGCAACTTAACTCCTTCACGCCGATTTGAATCTCGGGCAAGCCGTGGTCGTTCCTGAACTTCGGGGGCACAGTCACATTGCCTCGCGTATCCTGGGGGATTGCACCGACCAGAGCAGAATTGATTTAAGGAAAGCTCTGCTTCGCCCGCGACATTATTCTTTGGCGCCCATACCTGCAGCAATTTCGTTAATCTTCGCCGCCATGATGAAGTCGTTCTCGTGCAAGCCTTTGATTTTTTTGGTCTGCAACACGATGGCGCACAAGCCCCAGCCGAAATTTATCGAAACCGGATGGTGAAACTCGGACTCGGCGAGTTCGCCGACAGCGATCACAAAGTCCAATGTCTGGCGAAAATTCTTAAATCTAAAATCGCCGGCGATCTTTGTGTCGCCGTCCGTCGCGCTCCAGCCTGTAGCTAGTGGCAATAACGATTCCACTTCATCGGGATTCAGAGGCGGCACGCCGCCGCGGCAAGGTGAGCACTTTCTCTGAGCGAGGGCGACTTCGATCATGTCTGCGTCTCCATACTATTTGCTGCCGCTAAGTTGTGACCAGCATATTTCGGCACCATGAGGCGCAGGCGCCGCGCAACCGGTCTGCAAAGATCAAATCTCACGCACACCATCCTGCCCGTGGGGGATGATCAAAAGTTTGCCGCAGCCGTGCTCACGACGATGGCCGAACCATTTGCTCCGGCTGCACCCAATCGTCGTACTGCTCGGCGGTGACCAGGCCAAGCGTGAGCACCGCCTCGCGCAAAGTAATGCCGTCCGAGAATGCCTTCTTCGCCACCTTCGCGGCGTTGTCGTATCCGATATGCGGGTTGAGCGCGGCGACCAGCATCAGGGAGTCGGCAACCAATGCGGCGATCCTGTCCCTATTCGGCTCAATGCCGACGACCAAGTTGTCGGTAAAACTCCGGATGCTGTCCCCCAGCAGGCGGATCGATTGCAGCAAATCGTATATCATGACCGGCTTGAAAACGTTGAGTTCCAGATGCCCGCTGGCGCCGGCCACGGTGATCGTGACGTGGTTGCCCATTACTTGTGCGCAGACCATGGTGAGCGCTTCCGCCTGCGTCGGATTGACCTTGCCGGGCATGATCGACGAGCCGGGCTCGTTGGAGGGTAACGTCAACTCGCCGAAACCGGAACGCGGGCCCGATCCGAGCAAGCGGAGGTCGTTCGCTATCTTCATTAGGCTTGCTGCGAGCACGTTGAGAGCGCCTGACATCTCGATGATGGTGTCGTGTGCGGCGAGCGCCTCGAACTTGTTTTCCGCGGTGCGGAACGGCAGGCCCGTGAGGCGAGCCATTTCGGTCGCGAACGCCTTGTCGAATCCAGCCTTTGTGTTCAGCCCAGTTCCCACAGCCGTCCCGCCCTGGGCCAGTGCGTAGAGCCGCGGCAGCGCGGCTCCGATGCGAGCAATCCCGTTATCGACCTGTTTGGCGTAGCCCGAAAATTCCTGGCCTAGGGTGAGCGGTGTCGCGTCCTGCAAATGAGTGCGACCGATTTTCACGATGTCGTTGAATCCCTCGGCATTGGCCGCCAGAGCGATGTGCAAGTGATGCAGGGCGGGCAGCAGCCGGTGGTGGATTTCCTGCGCCGCCGCGATGTGCATCGCGGTCGGAAAAGTGTCGTTCGACGACTGGCCGAGATTCACGTGATCGTTTGGATGGACCGGCGTTTTTGCTCCAAGCTCGCCACCCAGAAGTTCGACTGCCCGGTTGGCGATCACCTCATTGGCGTTCATGTTGCTTTGAGTGCCGGATCCGGTCTGCCAAACGACGAGAGGAAAGTGATCTGAGAGTTCGCCGTCGATCACCTCCTCGGAGGCCTTCACGATAGCGCCGGCGATCTCCGAGTCGAGATCGCCATTGCTGGCGTTCACAATGGCCGCGGCTTTCTTCACCAGGCCGAGGGCGCGGATAACAGGTTCTGGCGTTCGTTCCTGGCCGATGCGGAAGTTCTCGAGGCTCCTCTGGGTTTGAGCGCCCCAATACCGGCCCGCCGGAACCTCAATAGCACCCATGGAATCGGATTCGGTTCGGGTCTTCCCTTCTGACTCGGCTTTCCCGGGCACGAGCGCTACCACTCCCGCGAGCCGGACGCGAACCGCGTGATTAGCCCGCCACGAATTTTTTCGACCATAATCATTTATATTCTCCCGCGAACCTGTTTGCCGATCGAAGTTCTAACACGAAGACGATTTAGCCTGGCTGTCCAAGCGCAGGATTGGAGCGGACGTCGTAAGTGCTGCAGGCGAGTACGGAGTGGTCTAGTCTTTGAAGCTTGGGGGCCCGGCTTTTGCGTGACTGCTGTTTCACTCCGTCTCTCCAGATTACCTGCGGCTATTGGCACCCGGTCCGAGGTGCCCATAGGCTGGCAGCGTCTGGAGCCGGTCGTCCTCCACCGGTCCGCCCACGGTGAAGTGGTAAAGGCTTTGCCAAGTATCGTCGTCCGGTTTCAGGCCGAGGAGCGCGTGCATGAGATCGTCGAAATAGCAACCGATGCCGGTCGCGCGCAGACCCACTGCCTCGGTTTCGAGATACAAAACTTGCCCAATGAGTCCGGCCTCCCAGAACAGGCGCCGGTAGGCCCAAGCACCCTCTCCTTCCAAGGTCCTGGAGAAATCCGCCATCATGCCCAAGCTAAAGGCACTGTCTCCGGCGATAGCCTGTAAGCAACTAATCTGCGCGGCCGCCTCACGACCGTCACCAAGCTGTAGGGCAAAAAGCGGCAGGTCGCCATCGGCAACAGGAGCCCATGCGAAATCGTGCCGCCAGGCGGCGACCATGGCGTCCTTCCGAAGCGGATCGCGGACCAGCACGTAAAATCCGGATGGGAGGCCATCTACTCGGTGGACGAATAGACACAGGGATATGCGTGGCGGAAAGGAGAACGCGTCCCACGGCACCTGTTTATGATCCGGCATGCAGCGTGCGAGCATGGGCAAAAAGGTGTCGTATGGCATGGCGCTCTGCCCATCCATGGCGACGGCACTTCGCCTCTGGCGGATCAACGTCGCCGCCGAATTCGTCATGCGATTTGCTGTCGGCACCTTGGCAGGTGGCTGGTGCCGGATGATGGGTAATGCGGTATGTGGCTTGACCGCAGACTCTTCGATCATGGTTATCTCTGGCCAGTCCACACGATCCGGACTCAATTGGTTGGCCTGTCCCTGCCATCGCCAAGCGCCCACACCAACCGGCCATGAGTTCGCCCGCGTGAATAAATATCCCTTCGGCAAATCTGGGCTTACCGCGGCCAGAAAATCGGGGAATTCGGTTTCGGCCTCGGTGAAGTCGCTGGCGCGATCCACGCCGAGCAATTGAGCGATGTCGCCATCGGAGACATCTGGTAGGAGGCGAAGGCGCCATCCGAGCACCGCAGCTGCAAATCGCAGCGCGCCCAGCGCGTGGCCGGCGTCGTGTTGGCAGTAACGATAGGCCCTTGCGCCGTACTTCCAAGCCTCGCGCCAATGGACCGAAGTTAGTCCTACTAAGAACCCGCCCTCGGGCAGGCCAAGCGTGAGCGCCTCATGGACTTCGGCGGCAAGAACGCAGCGCTCTTCGAGAGCATGCTCGTGGGGTGCATAATGATAGATGCCCGGATCGGCCGACACGCCGTCGAGCGCCGGAAGAACGACATAGCCCTCGGTCGGATGCAAGTTGCCACTCGAGGGATTGACTCGAAGCGCCCAACGCGAAGCTTGGTATTCTTTCCAAGCGCTGAGGCCTAGGCTGAGTTCGAGAAATAGGCTCAAGCTCTCGCGGCTCAGTGACCAGGCCTTCACGTGCCCTGGGATCGTCAAGTCGCTGTAAGACGCTTTCGGGTCAGTACTTGCCAGCGGCAACTCGACGAGCCGCGCTCCGATATAGCGACGAAAAGGGTCGGGTTGGTTGGCCCAATCTAGATGGCCCGGACCGCGCGCGTACCGTTCGGGACGATGCTTTGTCTGCCGATGATACTCGCGCACACTCGAGAGAGGATCCGATATTTTTCTTGCGCTTTGTTCTGTAGAGCGTGCCATGAAATGCCCTCAGGAGTTTACCGCCCCATCATCGGCCCTCAAAATGAAGAACGATCTCGCGGGGTCGGGGCGTCCGACGATGCTCGAAAAGGAAGATGCCCTGGTATCGACCCAGCAGCATCTCGCCATCGCACACCGGAATGGCGAGATGGGTCTGCGTGAGCGCGCCCTTGATATGGGCCGGCATGTCGTCGGCGCCCTCGGCTATATGACGGTAGAGGACGGTGTCCTCCGGCGCCTGCGCGCCGAAGTAATCTTCCAGATCGCGCATTACATCCGAATCTACGTTTTCCTGAATGAGAAGCGAAGCGGATGTGTGGCGCAGATAAAGCGTCAACAACCCCGTCGTAACGCTCTGTCCGTCGAGCCAGGCCACGATTTCGCCGGTGATCTCATGCAACCCCTGTCGGGGCGCTGTTACGTTGTGGCGGTCTTGGGTGAATGTCCTGAGCGTCGGCGCTGCCGTCATCGCATTGTATCCCTACACTGCTAGTAGCGGGGCATGTCCGGCTCCACCAGCCCGGCCCAGGCATCAATACCGCCAGCCAGATTCCAAGCATTGTCAAAGCCGCTGCTCCGCAGAAATTCCGTGACCATGGCGCTCCGCACCCCGTGATGGCAGACAACGATTAACGGATGCTGGCGGGGCAGCGCCTCAAGCTGTTGAGGGACCTGCTGCATGGCAATCGAGACACTGTCCCCGAGGGCGCAGATCGCGATCTCGACTGGCTCGCGGATATCGAGCACGGTGTGGGCGATCCCATCGCCACGCATGCCGGCCAGGGCGTGGACGTCGATGTCGTAAACGGCGCTCTCCATGTGATCCGTGCTGGCTATTCCCTCGCGCCAGGGCGGCTTCGGCTCGGATGAAATGCAACCACTCGGCACGAATGTTCAAGAATGGCTGAAGGACAAATTGAAGGGGGGCGCCGCCGAAGCATGGGGGATCGGAAAGTCTGTTGCACGTGACGTTATCATTGGGGCCTTGAAACAATACTACGGACTAGGGTCCGGACCCATTAAGGGGATTCCCAAAGCGGGGCTGGCATGATTCATTGTTTCCAGCGAGGAGGCGATGGAAATGTCGGATTTCTTTTGGTTTTCGGATGCACAATGGGCTCGGATCGCGCCGCTTTTGCCGACGGATACGCGCGGCATGGCGCGCGTCGACGATCGCCGGGTGCTGAGCGGGATCGTCCATGCCCTGAGGAATGGCGGGCGCTGGGCCGACTGTCCGCGTGAGGTCTACGGACCGAAGAAGACGCTCTACAACCGCTTTGTACGCTGGGCGGAGCGCGGCATCTGGGAACGGATATTCAGCGCGCTGGCGGGCGGCGAAGACGCCCCCGACCGGCTGTTCATCGATTCAACCTGCATCAAGGTTCATCGCTGCGCCGGCGGCGGAAAAGGGGGGCCTTGGCCCATGGCATCGGCCGCACCAAGGGGGGCCGAAACACCAAGCTCCACGCTGTCTGCGATGCGAAAGGCAGGCCCCTCGTCCTGCTCCTGACACCAGGAAACGTCCATGATTGCAAGGTCGCCCAGCGCTGTATCGAAGCCATGCCGCCCGCCACCGAACTCGTCGCCGACAAGGGCTATGACAGCAAAGCCCTGCGCGACTGGCTAGCAGAACGCGGAACCACGACCGTCATCCCACCGCGCAAGAACCGCAAGGTCCAATACCATTATGACAAGACCGTCTACAGGCAGCGCAACATCATCGAGCGCATGTTTTGCCGCCTCAAGGACTGGCGCCGTATAGCCACCCGCTTCGACCGCAACATCAAAAACTTCATCGCCGCAATCGCCCTTGCCGCCGCCGTCATCTGGTTGCTGTAATGAGTCCGGACCCTAATGTGAATAGGTCATTTGGGTGCGACACAGAACAGAAATCGCACATGTTGTTAACGGCGGAGGAATAATGCTCCACGCGAGGCGGCCGGGCGGTCCGGTCGCGGCGGCGCAAAATTGTGCCACTCATGGTCCCTTGTCGGTTGCGACGAGGGGCAGGAGATGTACGGCGTGGAGCTCTATGCGGCGGTTCGACTGGCGGTTGTCGACGAGGGTCTGAGCCATCACGAGGCGGGCCGGCGGTTCGGCATCGACCGCCGGACGGTGAAGAAGATGCTGAGCTATTCGGCGCAGCCGGGATACCGCCGGACGAAGCCGGTCAGGCGGCCGAAGCTGGACGGGTTCACCGGCATCGTCGACGCGATCCTGGAGGCGGACACGGATCCGGACGTGCCGCGCAAGCAGCGTCACACGGCGAAGCGGATCTTTGACCGGCTGCGCGAGGAGTACGGGTTCACTGGCGGCTACACCATCCAGACCGTGTGAAAACTCTGAGTGGCGGGGGATTCCGTCCGACTCATGACGATGTTAGGGTCCGCCATGAGACACATTCCTGGCATTGACCGCTCTCAGGTTCTGCTTCTGCCGGAAGCAGTGGACGATTACGTGGGCCGGGATAACCCGGTCCGTTTCATCGATGCCTTCGTGGATGGTTTGGACCTGGCGGCCGCTGGTTTCGAGCGCGCCGCGCCGAAGGCGACAGGTCGTCCCGGCTACGATCCGGCGGTCCTGCTGAAGCTCTACATATACGGCTATCTCAATCGGGTACGTTCGAGCCGCCGGCTGGAGGCTGAGTGCAAGCGTAATCTCGAAGTGATCTGGCTGTTGCGGCGTTTGTCGCCGGACTTCAAGACGATCGCCGATTTCCGGCGGATCAATCGGGCGGCCTTCCGACAGGTGTTTCGGGAGTTCGTGAGGCTATGCCGCGAACTGGAGCTGTTCGGACGCGAGCTGGTGGCGGTTGACGGTACACGGATCAAGGCAGTGAACAGCCGGAAGCGAAACTTCACCAAAGCGAAGCTGGCGAAGGCGTTGGCCGAGAGCGACGAGAGGTTGTCGCGTTATCTCGACCGGCTCGACGAGGCTGACGGGCAAGACGAGGGCGGCACCGGCGGCGGCGAGGTGGAGCATATCCAGGAGAAGATCGCTGCGATCCAAGGGCGGCGTGAGCGGTTTGAGGAACAACGAGACGCACTGGGAGCGCCAGGCTAACTGGCGGAAAGTAGCCGGTGTGAGTCCGGCGGGAAGAAGGAGTAACCAACCACTTCCACCCCGAGTCATGGGCCGGCATTCGCGAGGATGCAGGTTAAGCGTTGACAGGGGCGCGTATGGGCGAGGGCGATTGAGCTACGAAAAGTCTGAGAATCAGGGTGCCGAGGCTTTCCAGTATGTCGAAGGCAACACCGCTTCCACCGCCATGGTAAGGGGGAAGTGGACCCTGCGGAGTCGAAGAACCCAACCGCACGTACGTAGGCTTTCACGCCGGGACCTGGGAGGTCTCCATGTCATCCCGCGGTCGTAGCGGGATCGCAAAGGAAAGGAGGAATCCGTAACCGATGACGAACGGCATGGAGAAGTCAGACTCGGGAGTAGTAGCGATGAAGTCGGCGAACAAAGGGAGGCCTGTTCCGGCGGAGCCGATGGAGCGAAGGACCGAGCCCAAGGGGAATCTGGAAAGCCAAAGCATGCGCCGGACGCAGGACCGGGAAAGCGTGTCACAAGCGGCCGACCGGATACGGCAGTTTGTACAACGGGAGCCACGGGAGCGTCTGACGGCGCTTCTCCACCACGTTACGGTCGATGCGCTGCGCTGGGCGTTCTTCGCGTTGAAGAAGGACGCGGCGGCAGGTGCGGATGGCATGACGTGGGGGATGTACGAGGGAGGGTTGGAAGGCCGGTTGGCCGCCCTGCACGACCGCGTGCACTCGGGAGCGTACCGGGCGACGCCATCACGGCGGGTGAACATCCCGAAGCCGGATGGCGGCACACGACCGCTCGGCGTCGCGGCCATAGAGGACAAGATTGTCCAGAAGGCGGTGGCGGAGATTATCCTGACGCCAATTTACGAGGCGGAGTTCCTGGGGTTTAGCTATGGGTTCCGGCCCGGGTGTGGGGCGCACGACGCGCTTGATGCGCTCGCGGTCGGGATTGAACGGCGTAAGATCAACTGGATAGCTGACGCAGATATCCGCGGATTTTTCGACCATGTCTCGCGGGACTGGTTGGTCCGGTTCCTCGAACATCGCATCGGAGACAAGCGGGTCATCAGGCTGATATCCAAGTGGTTGCACGTCGGCGTCATGGAAAATGGCGAGTGGCGGGACAACATGCGGGGGACTCCCCAGGGTTCGGTGATTTCGCCGATCCTGGCCAACATCTACCTACATTACGTTCTCGATCTCTGGTTCCAGAAGAAGTGGCGCAGCCACGAGGTCAAAGGCGACACAATCATCGTGCGGTACGCCGATGATTTCGTGGTGGGTTTCCAGCACAAGCAAGACGCGGAGCGATTTCTGCGTGACCTGAAGGAGCGGCTTGGACGTTTTGAACTGGAACTGAACCCTGACAAGACCCGGCTCATCGAGTTCGGGCGGTTCGCAACTGAGAACCGTCAGCGGCGAGGGTTGGGCAAACCGGAGACGCTCGACTTTCTGGGCTTCACGCACTACTGCGCGAAGGACAGGAAGGGGCGGTTCCAGTTGGGGCGCAAGCCGGTCTCGAAGCGGATGGCGCGCACCCTGAAGCGAATAAAGGAGGAGCTTCGCAGGCGGATGCACGACGGCGTAAACCAGACCGCGCGGTGGCTGGGACAGGTACTTGATGGATGGCTGAACTACTTTGCCGTTCCAACCAGCTACCGATATCTGGGGCGTTTCGTGCAACGACTGAAAGTACTGTGGCTCAGGACTCTGCGCCGCAGATCGCAGAAGGACCGCTACAGCGGGGACCGTATGGAGCGACTGACAGCGAAATACTGGCCCACGCTGGAAATCCGACACCCGTGGCCGAGCCAACGATTTGCCGTCAATTGACCTGAGGGAGGAGCCGTGTGCATCAACGTGCCTGCACGGATCTGTGCGGGGGGAGCGGGGCAACCCGCTTCCCTACCGCGATCTGCGAGTGGCGAGGGCCAGCTCTCTTTGACGGATCCGGACAGCCGGGCGATGCACGCCGAGACCCGGGTCGGTATCGGCTACAACATCCAGATTGCGGTGGACGCCAAGCACAAACTGATCGCCGAGCAGCAGGTCCATAACAAGGTCAGCGATCTCGGTTTATTGGCCGAGACGGCGGTGGCGGCCCGGCGGAACCTGGCCGTCGATCGGATCGACGCGGTCGCCGACGCGGGCTACTTCAAGATCGAGGATATCGAGGCCTGCGAGAATGCCGGCGTCATGCCGCATGTGCCCAAGCCCCAGCGCGGATCCACGGTGAGCCAGGGGCTCTTTCCCAAGGAACGCTTCCGCTATGACGGCGGCGAGGACATTTACATCTGCCCCAACGGCCAACGCCTGGCGCTACACAGCAAGCGCAAGCGCCGCGATCTCTTCTTCGCCAGTTACGCCAATCGCGCCGCGTGCAAGGAGTGCCAACTCAAGTCGAAGTGTACGAAAAGCGCCTTCCGTCGGGTCCTGCGCTATGTCGACGAAGCGATCCTGGAGCGCATGGCAGAACGATTGGCGGCCCGCCCGGGGCTGCTACATGCACGCCGTGAAAGCGTCGAGCATCCCTTCGGCTCAATCAAACAATGGATGGGCCAGGGTGCCTTCCTGACCCGGCGGCTGGAAAACGTGCGCGGCGAGTTCAGCATCACGGCGCTGGCTTACAACATCCGCCGCGCGATCTCGCTGGTAGGTGTTCCCGCCTTGATCGCCGCCACGAGGGCGTGAGACAGGAGTCTGCCCAAATCGAGCGCCCCACATCGATCCACAGAGGCCTGGAGCCCCTTCCGCGGGGCTACCGGCGCCAAACCGCCAGATTACGTGGGATCGCCCCAAATCATGGTGAGCTAAACCTCCATCCCCGCCACTCAGAGTTTTCACACGGTCTGCATCGTGAAGGACTATGTGCGTTCCCGGCGGCAATCGACGCGCGAGGCCTTCGTGCCGCTGCATCACCCGCCGGGCCATGCCCAGGTCGACTTCGGCGAGGCGGTGGTGGAGGTCGGGGGCAGGCGGGAGAAGGTCGCCTTCTTCTGCCTGATCCTGCCCCATTCCAACCTCTGGTTCGTTAAGGCGTATCCCCGGGAGACGACGGAGGCCTTCCTGGACGGCCATGTCGGCGCCTTCGCCTTCCTCGGCGGGGTTCCGCGCTCGATCCTCTACGACAACACGACCCTGGCGGTGGCACGGATCCTGGGCGACGGCACGCGTCGGCGCACGCAGGCGTTCACGCATCTGCAATCGCACTACCTGTTCCGTGACCGCTTCGGCCGGCCCGGCAAGGGCAACGACAAGGGCAAGGTGGAGGCCCTGGTGAAAACGGCACGGCGCCGGTTCATGGTGCCGATCCCGAAGGTGCACGAGCTGTCGGTCCTGAACGAGCGGCTGATGGCGCGCTGCCTGGAGCGGCTCGACGCGCTGGAGGCAGGCGACCGGGCGACGGCATTGTTGGGCGACCTCGACGCCTTGCGCGATCTCCCGGCGGTTCCTTTCGAGGCCTGCGAGCATGTGCCGGGCCAGATCTCGTCCACGGCCCTGGTGCGCTACCGGCTGGTGGACTACTCGGCGCCGACGGTGCACGCCCACAAGAAGGTCATGGTGAAGGGCTATGTCGACCGGGTCGAGATCGCGCTCGGCGCCGAGATCGTCGCCCGCCATCGGCGCTCCTATGTCCGCGGCGACGTCATCTACGACCCGCTGCACTATCTGTCGCTGCTGGAGAAGAAGCCGGGCGCCCTGGACCAGGCGCCGCCGCTGCGGGGATGGAAGCTCGATCCCGCCTTCGACACGCTGCGCCGCCTCCTCGAGGCCCGCTTCGGCCCGCGCGGCAAGCGCGAATACATCCAGGTGCTGCGCCTGCACGAAGACTTCCCGGCACGGTAGGTGGCGGCCGCGGTGCGCGACGCGGTGAAGCGACGCCTGATCGGCTTCGATGCCGTCAAGCACCTGCTGCTGGCCCGCATCGAGAAGCGGCCGGCCCGTCTCGACCTGACACGCTATCCGCACCTCCCCCAGCCCTTCGTCGCCGCCACCCGCAGCGCCGATTACGCCACCCTGCTGGCCGGAGGGACCGGCCATGGCTGAAGCCCCCCGCATCCTGCTTGAGCATCACCTGAAGCGGCTGAAGCTGCCCACCTTCCTGCGCGAGTACGAGAAACTGGCGCGCCAGTGCGCGGTCGAGGGCCTGGATCATGTGCAGTTCCTGGCCCGGCTGGTGGAGCTGGAGCTGATCGACCGCGAGCGCCGCCTCGTCGAGCGCCGCATCAGGCAGGCCGGGTTCCCTGTCGTCAAACAGCTCGAGAGCTTCGACTTCAAGGCGATCCCGGCGCTCAACAAGATGCTGGTGCTGGATCTCGCCCGCGGCGAGTACATCACGCGCCGCGAGAACGTAATCCTGCTCGGCCCAAGCGGCGTCGGGAAGACCCATGTCGCTCTCGCCCTCGGCCTCGCCGTCTGCCAGAAGGGCCTCGGCGTGCGCTTCGCCACCGCCTCCCATCTGGTCCACGAGCTGATCGAGGCGCGCGACGAGAAGAGGCTGCTCCGCCTCCAGGCCCAGCTCGCCAGGGTGAACCTCCTGATCGTCGACGAGCTCGGCTACGTGCCCCTGTCGCAGACCGGAAGCGAGCTGCTGTTCGACGTCTTCAGCCGGCGCTACGAGAACGGCGCCACCATCATGACTTCAAACCTGCCCTTCCAGGAATGGACGACGGTCTTCGCCAGCGAGCGCCTCACCGGCGCGCTGCTCGACCGCATCACCCACCATGTCCATATCCTGGAGATGAACGGCGAGAGCTACCGGCTCAAGCAGAGCCGGTCACGACGCCGGCAACCGTCCGAATAACCCCCCGCTTGCCCGCGGTACATTTTTGCGCCGCCGCCCCGGTACATATTCCCGCCGCCGTTGACATGTGGGTAATTGAAAGGTCGTCGGAACGCTTACCCCCATCCCCCAGTAAGTGTTCGGCTAGGCCGTGATGGTTCGGGCGGGCGGAGGCGGAGAACGGCCGCGTTGACCGGAAACCCGCCGGCTGCGGCCCCCGACCTCGCGCGCCAGCCGGACGATTCCACGGCTTCGCCGAACACTTACATCCCCCATACCCCCATACCGGTCCAACCGAACCTTTACCTTTCACCCTGCGCAGTGCTGCGCACAACTTGGAAACAAAACGGTGCCTATACGGTACCTGGGCAAAACAGGGTTCTTTGCCACAAAAGAAAATCCCCGCCATCCTATTGGAATAGCGGGGATTATTTGGTTGCGGGGGTTGGATTTGAACCAACGACCTTCAGGTTATGAGGGTGAGATACATCGTTATGGCGGCAATCATGTGGCCTATTTGTTCCGGGGTGGCTTCAACCTCCTGGTGGCCGGCCTAGAATTGTGGTCAACCTCGGGCAATGTCTCCCACCAATCGGGCCAGCGGACCTTCGTCGGGTTTCGGGTTGTCCTCAGGACCTGTTCCTGCTCCAGCAGCGTCAGGCGTCGGCTGCCGAGGCGGTCAAGCGCCTTCTCGACGATCCAGGGCTCGAGCGCCATCCGGTCGGTGTTGCGATTTCGATCGAGCTTCCTGGCCATGCGCAGTGGCACGAGGGCGGTGTTGACAGTTCCGTGACAGAGGAAGGATGAGGAACTGACAAGCTCAATGACGAGCGTCTGGCGGCCTTGAGGCGAGAATTCCCGTTGTTTGGCGCGGGCGTCTCCGATCGCGGCCGCAGCTTGCCGGAGGGCGGCATTATCGCCGTCGAGCCCCTGTTTGGTGAGATACAGAGCAAAGGCCTCGGCAGCTGTGACACGCCTCTCGATGCCTTCCTCGCGAACGGTCACCATTTGCCCGAGAACCGCTTCATAGGGCGGCTTTTTCTTACGCCCGGGCGGGCGGCCCTTAGGGTTGCCGCTCCGCCCCTTTCTAAACCGCGTTTTCCTCGGCGGTCTACTGTAGCCGATTTCGTCCCCGGTGCTCATTCGGCGGTCCCGCCTGGCCAACGCAAGGTCGCTGCCTCACGTGTACACCGCTGGATCTCCTCCATCTCTCGCCCTGTGAGATTGCTGTCGCCATGGCGTTGCTCTAGCGCGGCCTGCACGGCCCAGGGTTCAAGCAGAAGCTGTTCGCGATCCGCTCCCAAATCCTCGCAGGCAGGGTGTTGGGTCGCTATCCCGAGTATCAGCATCGCCTCTTCGACATCGGCCGGGGGATACACGAACTTGACATCATTCCGCGGCGCCGGTTTTTTGGCCTTGCGGGCGACGAGATGGGCATCCCGCTTCTTGATCATCTTCAGAACTTCGCGCTGGGCCGAGCGATTGCCGGCGATCGCGTTTTGATATGTCTTGTGCCAAAGCGCCTCCTCGATCGTGACCTCGCGGGACTTGCCGTTCTGGTCGATCGTCAATTTCTTGTCGACGACCACACCGAAAGCGGAAGTCGAGTCCGCGGGGCGCTCCTTCCTGGGTCTGCCGCGGGGATTGCCGCTCACTCCTTTCCTGAAGCGCGTGCTCTTCGGCGGGTGCCCTGGTCCGACCTTGCTCATGCCGCGGCCTTCCTGTGGAGCTCGGCCTTCCTGCCGGTCATGGCCTCCCACCGATCGATCGCCACGTCCACATAAGCCGGATCGATCTCCACGCCGCGGAAACGCCGACCGGTTCGCTCCGATGCGACGAGTGTGGTGCCTGATCCAGAGAAGACATCCAAGACGAGATCGCCGCGCCTGGTCACATCCTGGATCGCATCGGCGACAAGTGCTGTCGGCTTGACCGTCGGATGGAGTTTGAGATCCTCGCGCCGGCTTCCGGCCACGGTGTTGACGGAAGCGTAGTCCCAGACGTTGGTGCGATTGCGGCCGTGCTTGCCTAGCTCGACCGCATTGAAGTGCGGTGCCTGGCCAACCCGGTAGACGAAGATCAGTTCATGCTTTGAGCGGTAGAGCGAGCCCATCCCGGCATTGGATTTGTTCCAGATGCACAGATTGAGCAGGTCGCCGTAGACGTCCCGGCCGATGGCGGAGAGGTCATCCATATGGCGCCAATCCATGCAGACGAAGTGAACGGCGCCGGCACGGGATGCGGCGACGCAAGCGCCCAAGGCGTCTCCGAGGAACTTTCGGAACTCATCGCGGCTCATCTCGCCGGAGGCCATCGCGAACTCGCGGTGGCGCCCGCGCGTGTTGGCGTGCCCGCCGATCGCGACATTGTAGGGCGGATCGAGAAAGGCAGCGTCGATCTTCACGCCTTTCCCGATGACACGCCGCAGGAACGTGCGGTCGCGACCGTCCCCGCAGCCAAGGCGATGGTCGCCGAGGATCCAGATGTCATCCGGTCGGGTTCGCGGCGTCGATTTTATCTCCGGGAGATGATCGTCATCCGGGTCGTTCGCACCCAAAAGGGCGATATCGATCTCCCCCACCGAGAAGCCCGTGAGGCCGAGGTCGAAGTTCATGTCGGCGAGATCGCCAAACTCCAGCTTCAGGAGATCGAGATCCCAGCTCGCACCGAGCGCGATCTTGTTGTCGGCCAGTCTCAGTGCGCGCTTCTGACCATCGGTCAGTCCTGCGAGCACAATGGTCGGAACCTCCGCGAGACCCGCCTCTTTTGCGGCGTGCAGCCGTCCGTGCCCCGCGATGATGGCGCTCTGTTCATCGATCAGGATCGGGTTGGTGAAGCCGAACTCCTTGATCGAGGCCGTGATTTGCTCGAGCTGCCGCTTGGGATGCGTTCGTGCATTACGGGGATCGGGCTTGAGGCTGCCGACCGTCCGGTATTCGACCGCGAGAGCATCGGAACATGCCGCACTGTCCGTCATGAGCCTCTCCGATTTTCTGCCCGGTCATCCGGGCATTCATCCGGCGATGAGCCAGCGGAGCCGGGCCGGGCCGGCGCCGAGTGCCATTGCTCTCCGGTCCCACATGCTTTCTCGCTTACACCACCATGCCTCCTCGCTATAGAACATAGATAGAACATATCATCAGAATTGCAAGACCAACAACGATGAGCAGGCGAGGCTGCAGGCGCATACCCCATTGCCCGCGATAGCCACAATACTGTGCGAAAGCACTGGACTCGCCGGCGCAATGGAGCGTCAGTGCGACGACGCCCGGCCACCCCGGGCTTGCCCCGGTAGCGGCGCCGACCTGCGCCGCAATATCCGAGGAGAACACCATGACCAGCAAGCCGTTGAAGAAGAGGTCGGTATCGCGTGCCGCGAAGGCGACCACCCGCAAGAACTCAAAGGCGACAGCTCCGAAGCCGCCGGGGACCACGAAGCTCGCGCTTCTCGTCGCCCATCTCAGTGCCCCGGGCGGCGCGACCATCGCCGAACTCTGTAAGGCAACGGGCTGGCAGCCCCATTCGGTTCGAGGTGCGCTCGCAGGTGCGCTGCGGCGCAAGGGCCACGTCATCGGGTCCGAGAAAGAAGCGGGCCTGCGCCGCTACCGCATCGAGGAACCGGTGGTATGACCGGCGTGGCCCCGCTTGCGGACCAAATCGAGGCGCTTATGCCCCTTCGTCTCGAAGGGCTTCGAGAAGTCTGGCGCAACCGCTACGGTGCCCCGCCGAAGCTGCGCTCGGCCGAGCTGTTGCGCCATTGTCTGGCCTGGCGCCTGCAGGCAGAGGCTCTCGGCGGTCTCGATTGTGACACACGGCGCCAGCTCAAGCGCCGCCAGCGGCTCCGGGCAGAAGGTCTCGCGCTCGGGGTCGGGACAACACTGCAGCGTGAATGGCAAGGGCGGATCGTCCGGATCACGGTCGAAGAAGAGGGGTTTCGCCACGGGGGACGACTCTTCATGAGCCTCTCCGCGGCTGCGACCGCCATCGCGGGTACGCGCTGGAACGGCCCGCGCTTCTTCGGCCTCCGATCCGCCAAATGAGCCAACCCCGTCTCCACTGTGCCCTCTATACGAGGAAGAGCACCGAGGAAGGCCTCGAGCAGGCGTTCAACTCCCTCGATGCACAGCGCGAAGCCTGCGCGGCGTATGTGAAGAGCCAGGCCAGCGAAGGTTGGAGAGCGGTCCGGGCCCGCTACGACGATGGCGGTTTCTCTGGCGCGTCAATGGAGCGCCCGGCGCTCAAGCGGCTCCTCTGCGACATCGAAGCCGGCAAGGTCGACGTGGTCGTCGTCTACAAGATCGACCGCCTGACCCGGTCCTTGCCCGACTTCGCACGCATGATCGAGATCTTCGATCGTCGCCGGGTCAGCTTCGTCAGCGTCACCCAGGCCTTCAACACCACGACCAGCATGGGCCGCCTGACACTGCACGTGCTGTTGTCCTTCGCCCAGTTCGAGCGCGAGGTGACGGGCGAGCGCATCCGCGACAAGATCGCGGCCTCCAAGGCCAAGGGCATGTGGATGGGCGGCATTGTGCCGCTTGGCTACGAGCCGCCTGCGAATGGCACGCGCGCCCTGGCGGTCAATCAGGCAGAGGCCGAGATCGTGCGCACCATCTTCGGAGCCTATGTCGATCTCGGTTCCGTGCACGCGCTGCAGCGATGGCTTGAGGATCGGGGCATCCGTTCGAAGCGGCGGGTGACGCGGGCGGGTCGACTATCCGGCGGCCGGCCGTTCAGCCGCGGCGCGCTCTTTCAACTGCTGCGCAACAGAGTCTATCGCGGCCTGATCGTCCACAAGGGGAGGGTGCATCCGGGCCGGCACCAGGCCATCATCGATGCCGATCTCTTCGAGGCTGTCCAGGCGCGCCTCGATGCGAACACTCGCCGTCGCGCATCGAAGCTGGAGCAGAAGTCGAATGCCCCTCTGGCCGGGCGCCTCTTCGATGCGGATGGCCAGCCGATGTCGCCGACCTTCTCCTATGGGAGAGGCGGCAAGCTCTATCGCTATTATGTCTCGGCACCGCTTCAGCAAGGTGCAAGGCGCGATCCATCCGACACAGCCATCCGGCGCATTTCCGCACCATCGCTCGAAGTCGCCCTCGCGACCGCGCTGCGTCGCGTGATCCCGGGATGTCCGGACGATCCCATCACGCTTGTTGTCCGCGCCGAGCTCCACGATCAGTCGCTGCACTGCTTGCTGCCGATCGACCGGATTGTCGCGATGCGCGAGCGCCTCGAGCCCCACGAACGGGTCGAGCCGGATCCAGTGGATGCGCGCCTCGCCAGGCTGCATCTGCCCCTGGTCCGGCGTCGCGGTCAGACCTGGGTTCTTAAGGGCCAAAGTCCGGGTCACATGCCGGACCCGGTTCTGGTCAGGGCGCTCCGCTCCGCTCACGCCATGCTGCACTATGACGATGACGGGCTGCCGGCACTCACTGCAGTACCCGATACGCCCCATCGACGCCGGCTCGTCCGCCTGGCCTTTCTGGCGCCAGAGATCCAGCGGGCGATCGTTGAAGGTCGCCAATCCGCAGGCCTGACACTGTCACGGCTCCTCAAGGGCCCGATGCCGCTCGACTGGTCGCAGCAAGCCGCCCGCTTCCCGTTTGCGGCATCGCCGGAATAGGGATCGGCACCCCACTCACTCGACTACGGGCAAGACGGCCCTGATTATTCCCTGTTCCCTCGATTCGTTTCCCTGTTCCCTCCATTTGTCTCCCTGTTATCAACTATTCGTTTCCCTGTTCCGAAAAAAAACAGGAAAAGTTTGTAAGGCATTGATATTACGGGAGGCTCTCGGTTTATTGGTTGGAAAACCCGCAATATTCTCCCTGTTTTGAGGCCGAAATCGCAAAAATTCCCTGTTTCCGCCAAACTCACCCTTGCATCGCGCTCGCGGAGACCGCACACCGCGAAGCCCGGTAATTGCCGGAAATGCTCCCGCGTTCAGGAGCTGCGAATTCCGATTGACCGCGAAACAGGCCCTGTTTTCCGTGGGTTGGCCGCGCCATGCGATGAAGAGACTGCCTCGCCGGGGTGGCTGGCTGGGGGACCTGGATTCGAACCAGGGTCGCCCGGGTCAGAGCCGGGAGTTCTACCGCTAAACTATCCCCCAAAGACGAGGCCGCCTCACAACTATTGCCCGCATCCCGACTTGTCAACCACGCGCGCGCTCGCGCCGGGGGCGCGAATTAATGATAAACTCAGCGTAAGTTTGGCATGACCGCTTGGCGCCCAGCCGGCGCCGCGGAAGGAGTTTGCACCGTGCCGTCTCACGCCCACAGGGCCGGGCCGCGGGGACCAGTGCGGAATCGACGGGGCAGAGGGCGCGGCCATGGCCGCCAGGCCCATGTCTACGCCGCGCTTGATCTCGGAACCAATAACTGCCGCCTGTTGGTGGCGAGGCCGACCCATGATGGCTTTCGGGTGATCGATGCGTTCTCTCGCATCGTGCGTCTCGGCGAGGGTCTCGGCGAGAGCGGGCGCCTGCACGAGGAAGCCATGCGGCGCACCATCGACGCGCTCCGGGTGTGCGCCGCGAAGATTCGGCGGCGCAGCGTGACCCGGGTGCGCAGCGTCGCCACCGAGGCCTGCCGCAGGGCGAGCAATGGTAGCGACTTCCTCAGTCGGGTCAGCGCGGAGACCGGCATCGAGCTCGACATCATCTCGCCGCGCGAGGAAGCGTTGTTGGCGCTCGCGGGCTGTGCATCGCTCCTCGATCGCGAACGCCACCGTGCGCTGCTGTTCGACATTGGCGGGGGCAGCACCGAGGTCACCCTGCTCGACGTGGTCGAAGGGGGTAAGCCGGAGATCCATGCCGTCACGTCTCTGCGCTGCGGTGTGGTCAGCTTTGCCGAGCGCTATGGCGGGCGTGATGTCTCGCGCGCCAGCTACGAGGCGATGGTCGGCGAGGTGCGGTCGCTGCTCGCGCCCTTCGAAGCCTCGCACGACTTCAGCCGCCAGATCGCGGCGGGCGAGGCGCAGATGCTCGGCACCTCGGGAACGGTGACGACGCTGGCGGCGGTCAATATGGATCTGCCCAAATACGACCGCTCGCGCATCGATGGCAGCTGGCTGGACATCGAACAGGTGACCGCGACCTCCCGCCGCCTTTCGAACATGAGCTACGCAGAGCGCGTTCGTCATCCATGCATCAAGCGCGAGCGCGCCGATCTGGTGATCGCCGGTTGCGCCATCCTCGAGGGCATCACGCGGACCTGGCCCGTGCCCCGCCTCCGCGTCGCCGACCGGGGCCTCCGCGAGGGGATCCTGCTCGCGTTGATGAGCGCGGCGGACAGCGATGCGGCGGCCTGAGCCGGGACCGCCCGGCAATCACGCCGTGAAAAAAACCGCCAAACCGAAAGATGCGGCGCGGCGTGCGCGTGTCAGGGTCAAGACCGCGCGCCGCCGCTCGGCCTCCTCGACCCGTTGGCTCGAACGCCAGCTCAACGACCCCTATGTCGCTGCCGCCGCCGATGCGGGTTATCGTTCGCGCGCGGCCTTCAAGCTCCGCGGTCTCGATGAGCGGTTCCACCTCTTGCAGCCGGGCCAGCGCGTGCTCGATCTTGGCGCGGCGCCGGGGGGCTGGACCCAGGTGGCGGTGGAGCGGGTGGGCGGCGTCCATAGCGGCCAAGTCTGGGCCGTCGATATCGACGAGATGGAGCCTCTTCCCGGCGCCGCAACGCTTCGCCTCGATATCAGCGCGCCCGACGCCATCCCCCGCTTGCAGGACGCGCTCGGCGGTCCCGTGGACGTCCTATTGAGCGATATGGCGGCGCCGGCGACGGGCCATGCGCAGACCGACCATCTGCGGACAATGGCGCTCTGCGAGGCCGCTTTCGCGGTGGCCCCGGCGATGCTTCGGCCCGGAGGGTCGTTCGTCGCCAAGATGCTGATGGGCGGTACCGAACGCGAACTGCTCGCCGCGCTGAAGCGCCAGTTCCGATCGGTGAAGCACGCCAAGCCCGAAGCAAGCCGGCGGGAATCATCTGAAACCTATATCGTCGCCCTCGGATTCAGGCCGAACGATGCGGATGGACGCTAAGGCGTACCCTCGTGATCACGCTGGCTGAGCGGCCCGTCGGGACAGTTGTCGAGGGCGGCGCACGGCCCCCCTATGCCCCTATTATTCACCGCGAAGCCGTGGCATAGTGCGCGCCAATCATCCCGGAGGACCCATGGAAATCAGAGAGGCACTGACATTCGACGACGTCTCGCTGGTTCCCGCCGCCTCCTTAATCCTGCCCTCTGAAGTCAGCCTCAAGTCCCGCGTCAGCAAGACCGTGGAGCTCGGCGTCCCGTTGATGTCGGCGGCCATGGATACGGTGACCGAGTCCAGGCTGGCGATCGCCGTGGCCCAGGCCGGCGGCCTCGGCGTGATTCACCGTAATCTCTCCATCGAGGCCCAGGCCAACGAGGTGCGGGCGGTCAAGAAGTTCGAATCTGGCATGGTGATCAATCCCGTCACCATCCATCCCGATCAGACCCTGGCCGATGCGCTCAACCTGATGGGCGCGTACCATATTTCGGGCATTCCGGTGGTCGAGCCGCCGAACGACCGGCTCGTGGGTATTCTGACCAACCGCGACGTGCGCTTCGCGACCGACAAGGAGCAACCGGTCCGCGAGCTCATGACGCACGAGAACCTCATCACCGTCGCGGACGGCACCAGCACCGAGGAGGCCATGCGCCTCCTCCATCAGCACCGTATCGAGAAGCTCATCGTCGTCGACGACGGCTACCATTGCGTGGGCCTGATCACGGTCAAGGATATCGAGAAGGCCGAACTCTTCCCGAGCGCGAGCAAGGACGAGCAGGGTCGCTTGCGCGTGGCTGCCGCCACTTCGGTGGGGGACTCCGGGATCGCCCGCACCGAGGCGTTGATCGACGCTGCCGCCGATCTTATCGTCGTCGACACCGCGCACGGCCATTCCCGCGGCGTCATCGAGACCGTCGGACGGATCAAGAAGCTCAGCAACTATGCCCAGGTTGTGGCCGGCAACGTGGCCACCGCCGATGGCGCCAAGGCGTTGATCGATGCTGGCGCCGATGCGATCAAAGTGGGTATCGGGCCCGGCTCGATCTGCACCACCCGGGTCGTCGCCGGGGTTGGTGTACCGCAGTTGAGCGCGCTCTTGGACGTTGGCGGGGCCTGTCTGGATCGCGGAATTCCCTTCGTAGCCGACGGCGGGATCAAGAACTCGGGCGACCTGGCCAAGGCGATCGCCGCCGGCGCGTCCTGCGCCATGGTCGGCTCGCTGTTGGCCGGTACCGATGAGTCACCGGGGGAGGTGTTCTACTACCAGGGTCAGCCCCATAAGAGCTATCGCGGCATGGGCTCGGTCGGCGCCATGGCGCAGGGCTCGGCGGACCGCTACTTCCAGGATGACATCAAGGAGACGCTCAAGTTGGTGCCCGAGGGCATCGAAGGCCAGATCCCCTACAAGGGGCCGGTCGCCAGCGTGATCCACCAGCTCGTCGGCGGGCTCCGGGCCTCCATGGGATACACCGGCAACGCCACAATTCCCGAGATGCGGCGCAATTGCGAGTTCCGCCGCGTCTCCTGGGCCGGCCTGCGGGAGAGCCATGTTCACGACGTGGTGATCACCCGGGAATCGCCCAATTATCCAGGGCAGAGCTGAGCCCGATTTCTGCTTCGAGGCCGCCTGAGAGGGCGCTCCGGTCGTATCGCGAGAATGTGAGGAACAAATCGGCCCGCTTGAGCGTTATACTTAGCGATGCCCAATCCGGTTGTGGCTTTTCCACCGCGAGGACGTGCCATGTTACGACGCTTTTTCATCACCGGCTTGTTGGCCTTCGCGCTGGCGCTGGCTTACGCGCCCGGTGAAGCCCTTGCCGCTGGCACCGCCGAGAATAAATCGCCCGCGAAGGATCCTAACTTCCTTGCCGGCGTGGAGGCCGTGAAGGCGCAGAAGTGGGAGGAGGCGATCGCCCTCCTGACCCAGGCGGTGACCAAGGACGCCAAGAACGCGGACGCTCAGAACTGGCTGGGCTTCAGCTTTCGCAAGCTCGGTAATTACGATCAGGCGTTCGCGCATTACGAGAATGCGCTCAGCGCGAACCCGCGTCACAAGGGCGCCCATGAATATATCGGCGAGGCTTATCTCGAGACCGGTAATCTCGCCAAGGCCGAGGAGCACTTGGCGGCGCTCGACAACATCTGCGTCTTCTCATGCGCGGCGTACAAGGATCTCAGGAAGGCGATTCGCGAATACAAGAAAGCGAACAACATCGGCAGTTGACCGGGCTGGCTCCGGGGTCCCCCTGAGTCGCCGGCGAGGGCTTTTCTCGCGGCTGGACTTTCGTCATGGTCCAGCGCTAGGTTCCGTCCATGACGGACCATGTTCTGATTGTTGATTTCGGCTCCCAAGTTACCCAGCTTATCGCCCGCCGCATCCGTGAAAGCGGCGTTTATTGCGAGACCGTTCCGTTCCAGAGCGCGGCTGCGGCGCTCGATAGCCCGTCCCTCAAGGCCGTGGTGCTGTCCGGCGGGCCGGCCTCGGTGACCGGGGCGGCAACGCCGCGTGCGCCGGCGCGCGCCTTCGAGCTGGGTGTCCCCGTCCTCGGCATCTGCTATGGCCAGCAGGCCATGTGCGCGCAACTCGGCGGCGAGGTCGAGGCGGCCGAGCACCGCGAATTCGGCAGCGCCTTCGTCGAGATCAAGGAGAATTGCGCCCTTTTCGACGGCGTGTGGAAACCGGGAAACCGCGAGCAGGTGTGGATGAGTCACGGCGATCGGGTGAACCGTATTCCCGGAGGATTTCGCGTCGTTGCGGAAAGCGCCGGCGCGCCGTTCGCCGCCATCGCCGATGATGACCGGCGTTTCTATGCCGTGCAGTTTCACCCCGAAGTCGTGCACACCCCCGACGGCGCGGCGCTCTTGCGCAATTTCACGCACCAGGTGGCGGGCTGCGCCGGGGACTGGACGATGTCCGCCTTCCGTGAACGGGCGATCGACAAGGCCCGCCAACAAATCGGCGATGGTCACGTGATATGTGGCGTCTCCGGTGGGGTCGATTCCACCGTGGTCGCCGTGCTGCTGCATGAGGCAATCGGCGATCAGCTCACCTGCGTGTTTGTCGATACGGGCCTCCTGCGCGCCGGCGAGGTGGAGGAGGTGATGGCGCTCTTCAAGCTCCGCTACAACATCCCGTTCGTCGGGCATGATGCGGCCGAATTGTTCGTCGCGGCGCTCGAGGGCGTCGTCGATCCCGAGGAAAAGCGCAAGGTCATCGGCGCCACCTTCATCGATGTCTTCGAGGAGGAAGCGGACAAACTGGGCGGCGCTGACTTTCTCGCCCAGGGCACGCTTTATCCGGACGTCATCGAATCGATCTCGCCCGCCGGCGGACCGAGCGCGACGATCAAATCGCATCACAATGTGGGCGGCTTGCCCGAGCGCATGAACCTCGCTCTGGTCGAACCGTTGCGCGAGTTGTTCAAGGACGAAGTGCGCGAGCTCGGCCGCGAGCTCGGCTTGCCGGAATCGGTGGTTGGGCGCCATCCTTTTCCCGGCCCGGGTCTTGCCATCCGCATCCCCGGCGAGGTGACAGCCGATAAACTCGCCATCCTCCGCAAGGCGGACGCCATCTACGTCGATGAGATCCGCCAGGCGGGATTGTACGATGCCGTCTGGCAGGCCTTCGCCGTATTGCTGCCCGTCAAATCCGTCGGCGTTATGGGGGATGAACGCTCCTACGATTACGTCTTGGCGCTCCGGGCCGTGACCTCGACCGACGGCATGACCGCCGATTACTATCCTTTCCCGCAGGCGTTTCTCGGCCGCGCGGCGAACCGCATCGTCAACGAAGTCCGCGGCGTGAACCGAGTCGTCTATGACGTCACCTCGAAGCCGCCGGGAACCATCGAATGGGAATGAGCGGCCGGTGTCCTCGCGTGTCGGTGCCGGGCTGAAAAGGGCTCGAACTGGCTGGTTTGAACGATATTGCGCTTTCCGTTCTCGACTGCCTGGCGGTCCCCGTCATGGTACTCGACGAGGCGGGCCGCGTGATCCTGTTCAATCGGGCCGCCCAGGCCCTGACTGGGTGCGAGTTCGCCAGCGTCATGGCGCGGCGCCCGTTGGGACGTCTGGGCAACGCCGGAGGGGGCGGCGCCCTGTGAGACGATCATCACCGAGCTCATCCGTCACGGCGGCACCGGTCGTTGCACCCTGAGAGGCCACGCCAAGGCCGGGGACCAGCGCGCCGTCGACTGGCAATTCACGGCCCCCGCTGGGCCGGACCGCGGGTCCGCCGCAGATGTTTCCCTGATGATCTTGATAGTTCTAGAACCCCGCCAAATAGCTAGCTTTTCCCGGCTGCTCAGATCTTGACGGTTCCGTCGAGTGCCGCTAAGTTCCTATGCATCTCGTGGTATCTAATGAGGGAACAAAAGTGGCCGGGAAACTGACTGCAAGGTTCGCGGAGATGGTAACGAAGCCAGGACGGCATGGCGACGGCAATGGCCTGTATCTCGTGGTCAAGCCGAGCGGCGCGAGGTCCTGGGTTCTGCGCACCGTCGTGCGCGGGCGGCGATGCGACATCGGCCTTGGCGGCTATCCGCTGGTCTCGCTGGCTGAAGCCCGCGAGGCGGCTTTCGCTAACCGCAAGCTGGCCCGTACCGGGGGCGATCCGCTGGCCCTCAAGCGGCGATCGGACATCCCGGTTTTCGAGGAAGCCGCCCGGACCGTCATCGAAATCCACAAGCCGACGTGGCGCGATGGCGGCAAGTCCGGCGGTCAATGGGAGTCATCGTTGCGACAGTATGCCTTTCCGCGTCTCGCGGGCAGGCCAGTGGACACGATCACCACGGCTGACGTGATGGCGGTCTTGCTGCCGATATGGGCTGAAAAGTCCGTGACCGCCCGCCGTGTTCGCCAGCGTATCAGCGCGATCATGAAGTGGGCAGTCGCGCAGGGGTATCGCGGCGACAATCCTGCCGGCGACGCCATCGCGTCCGCGTTGCCGAGAGTCGGCAACAGACGTCGTCATTTCCGGTCCGTTCATCACACCGAGGCCGGCGACGCGATCAGGGCGGTATGGGAAGCACAGGCTCCGCTCTCGGCGCGGCTGGCGTTCGAGTTCCTGGTTCTTACCGCTACGCGTTCCGGCGAGGTCCGGGGCGCATCGTGGTCCGAGTTCGACGTGGACGCAGCGACCTGGACGATCCCGGACGAGCGCATGAAGGGGGGACGCGAGCATCGCGTTCCTCTGTCGAACCGGGCACTGGCGATCCTCGAAGAGGCGCGGACGCTCGATGACGGGAGCGGCCTGGCGTTTCCGGCCCCGACAGGGCGGAAGCCCATGTCCGGTTCGGCGCTTTCCAAGCTGTTGCGTGAGCTCGATATCGATGCCGTGCCGCACGGCTTCCGTTCGACCTTCCGGGACTGGTGCTCGGAGTCCGCGCGGGTGCCGCGCGAGGTAGCGGAAGCCTGCCTCGCCCACGCGGTGAGGGGCGTCGAGGGCGCCTATGCCCGCTCGGATCTGCTGGACCTGCGCCGCGAGCTGATGGAGCGCTGGGCTGCGTATCTGGCGACCGATGCCGGTGACACGGTGTTGCCGATGGCCCGGCCATCGAGGGAAACAAGCCAGTGAGCCGGGCAGACGCACGATCCGAGATCGAGAGCGAGTACCAAGACGCCAAGAAGACCGCCCGCGCGTACCTGCAGGCCGTCGGAATCCTGGGGCCGTGGATCGAGGCAACAGATTATCGCGAGCGCCAAACCCGGGCGATCCGGCATGCAATGCTGGAGAGCTGGACGGCAGAAGGCGATCTTCCCGACGATCCAATCGCACGTTACGCCGCCGTTCTGGGCATTCGGTACCTTCACGAAGGGTACGACTCCGAAATTCTCAATACCCTCCTTGAAAGGGACCGCTCTCATCCGGCGTATCGCGAGGTGCTAACGATCATCGTGTGTGAGATGCGCACGAGGAACCTGGACATCCCGGAGCGGTTACTGACGTGGGAGCGAGAGAAGGAGAGAGTGACAGGGCGTTGGACGCCAGAGAGTGCCCGGGACTATCGGATCGGGCTGGCGGTCGACGCGATGGTGACGGGAAAGGCCACTTTCTTTCGGTACCAGGACTCGGTTAGAGGCCAACTGGATCGAGACTTGCGGCAACTGTGTGCGAAGGCGGGAAACCCGCCCGACGGACTCCCCAAGGAGGATGTCGTAACGGCCCTCAACAATATGAGGCACGGTTTATGGAGGAAATGGAATGGCGGCAAGGGGCTAACGGAAGACGACCTGTCTAAGCTCCTCAAGCGACCGTCCACCGGGGAACCCCACGGCATCAGGACGGAAACCGAAGTCCGAACCTGCTTTCCTAATCTGCCTTCGACGCGCAACCCGGCTGCTAAGCGGAGAGTCTCGATCTGCGACGCGGTGGCAGAGGTGATGGCCGAAGAGGGACAGCGACGGACCTACAATGCCGTCGTCTCGATATGGAAACGGTACAGGAGCGAACAGCCCGTCCTGTAGGCCGACAATAGACCGCTGTTTCACTACGACGCCCATAGCGTTTGTAGGCAAATATCAGATCGTGTCCGATTCTAGGAGACGATCAATGTCTGAATATTCAGTTGCAATCGACCGCTTGCTCCGGCGGCCGGAGGTGGAGGCCCTGACGGGCTTAGCGCGCGCGACAATCTACCAAAAAATGGCGGCTGGCCATTTCCCCCGGCCCGTGAAAATCGGCATTCGCGCAGTGGCGTGGCCCCTGTCGGTCATCGCCGACTGGATCGAAAGTCGCAAGCGGGAATGCGACACCGGAGCCAGAAAGTGATCCGGCTGGCGGCGACCAGCGTCGAGACTCCGTGATGCGAGTGTGGCGGACAGCGGCGGACTGGGCAGAGCGCTGTGCGGACCTGAAGCCTACCGGCCGCGGCAAGTGGAGCGGCCCATGTCCCCTGTGCGGCGGCGTCGACCGGTTCCATGTCGAGAGCCGCGCCGACGGAGGCGCTATCATCGGCTGCCGGGGGTGCATCGACGGGGTTCCCCAGGTTTCCCGACGTGCACGCTTCGGCGAGATCGTGCGGGCGGTATGGGCCGGCAGCGGCGATTCTCGCACGTCTGAGCGCTCCACGCGCCGACCATATTTTGCGAAGGCAGCAGGAGAAGCCACAGGACCGGAGCAAACGGCGGCCGCACGACTGTGGGCCGCCGCAGTCTCGGATCCTGGTCCGGTACGCCGGTACTTAGCGGCCCGCGGCATATGGCCCTCGTGCGAGCCTCTGCCGGGCACGGTGCGGTGGATTCCCGCCGACGAGCTGATCGCCGCTCGCGCTTTCGGCGGATTACCAAACCGGAGTTCGATGGCGGGCGCGATGGTATGTGCTTTCCGACGGCCCGGCGCAGATCCGGCTTCGGCCCCTGTCGCAGTCAATGTCGAGGCGTTGACGGGCGATGGCCGGCGTACGCGACCCCGGTTCCGTAAACATCGCGGCTCGAAGACCGGCGCGGCGTTCATCGTGCAGGCCAGCGGCATGGACGGAGCCGGCCCCATACATGTCGCCGAAGGCGAGGCTGACGCGCTGGCCATCGCGTGGTGGCGCAGGGTAGAGGCCTGGGGCGCCGCAGGTTCCAGCGGCGTCATGCCCAAGCTTTCCCTGCCGCTGATTCTGACAGGCCGCGAGACCATCATTGAGGCCGATGGCGGCGCGGCAGGTGAGATTGCGGCGGTGATGTTGCTCGAGGCACTGGCAGGCGCTGGAGCTGAGGCCCGTATTTTGTGGGCAGCGCCCGGTACCGATCCTGCCGAATTGCTATCGGCCGATTGGCGAGCAACCCGCGACGAGCGGGCGGCGATTCTCGAATACGACGCAGGTATCGATCGTGCCGAGGCTGAACGGATCGCGGTTGGTGCGGCATGGGAGGAATTGTGCCCGACGCGGTTTCGATCACAGCCAGGCAATTTCGACACCGCTTGGGGCCGCGAATGAGAGTCACCCCGAAAGTGCCGCTCCTGCAATGCGCGCAGCGCTACCGCGAGGGAGCTGTGACGAGTGACCACGCTGCTCGCAGTGCCGCGCTGGCAGAGATGGCGCACATGATCGATGACGACATTCTGGGCGCTGGCCGCGCCACCTTGGCGTCAGCACTGACAGCTGTTGAGGCGGCACTCCCAAGCGACGCGGACGAAGCTACTCGCGAGGAAACCCTCCGCGAAGCGATGATCGGAACCTGGAAAGACTTGCCCCGGCTCGAACGCGCCGCCTTGCTGAACGACAGCGCCGCCTCGCCCCGCGAGCTTCCGGCCAGCCGCTCTGTGTCCGAAATAGATGATCCCCGCCCACCACCCATGCCGCTCTGTGTCCGAAATAGATGATCCCCGCCCACCACCCATCCTGTCGGCAACGGGCAAATACTGCACTGGTGCGATCCTGAGCGAAGGCGAGATTTGCCTGCTCGCGGGCGAGGGCGGCGTCGGCAAATCCGCAGTCGCGGGCGAGATCGCGCTTGCCGTCGCGGGCAGCGCGAGGGACGCAGGCGGACTGGTCGCCGTGCACGGAGGGGGCCCCGTCCTCTGGCTAACCTACGAGGAAACGCCGGGCGAACTGGCCGCGCGGCTGAAAACGCGGGCGCGGGCGGTGGGCGCAAGCGCGCGCAATGTACATGTTCTCGACATGCGCGGCGGCTGGCCACTGTTCGGACCGGGCGCTGGCGGCGGCAGCGGTGGGTTCTACCACGCGCGTCCCGAGCAGTTGATCGGTTGGGAGCCGATGCAAGCCGAAGTGGGTGCTTTGGAGCCCCGCCTAATCGTAATTGATCCGGTTCTCGCGGCCTATGTGGGTGAGCCGAACGCGGCAGCCCCGGTCCGCGAATTCCTGGGTGCTCTGGGCTCCCTGGTACGGGAGCACTCTGCCGGTGTCCTGGTGCTGGCGCATTCGACAAAGGCTGCACGCTCTCAGCGTGGCGGGACAAAGCCGGATTCTTTCGAGCCGGGCCAGGTTGCAGGATCGGCGGCGTGGACGGATGGCGTGCGCGGCGCACTGACCTTCGCATACGGCACGGGCGGCGGTGGCAACCGCTTACTCTCCATCGTGAAAGCCAACATGGGACCAGCACGGATTCAGTGTGATGCGATGCCGATTCGCGCCGAAGCATCGGGCTGGATCATCGGCTTCGAGGCGGTCGGCGCGTGGCGCGAGTCGAACGGGGCAGCCGATCAGCTCCCCGAGGTGGGCAGCATAGGGGCAACTGACGGCTCGGAGTTGGACTGATGGTGACGCCGGACAGGGAGTTGAGGGAGGCGCTGTTGGCTGCCCGAACCACGCCGGACATTCTGGCCGCGCTGTCCCGAGTCGAATGGCGGCGGGAGCACGCCCATTCGGACTGCCCGTCTAATACCAACGGCGCAAAATTCTGACTCGCAAGGGATTCCCTTTTTGGGCTGGATGTGATTCAAGGCTGGCGAAGGAGATTCGCCATGTCAGTATGCATTGCTCTTCGGGACGACTACGACAGCATTGAGCTCCGGTGTTTGGCCAAGCACAGTCGCGATCCCCGCCAAGTTCGCCGGCTTTTGGCCTTGGCGGCGGTTTACGACGGCATGAGCCGAGCGGAAGCCGCTAAGGTCGGCGGCATGGATCGCCAGACGCTGAGAGACTGGGCGCACCGCTTCAACGATGAAGGGGCAGACGGCTTGAAGAACCGTCCCGGTGCGGGCCGCCCCCGGCTCTTGACCGACGAGCAGATGGGCGAACTGTCGGTGATCGTCGAAACGGGCCCCGATCCAAAGATTGACGGTGTGGTTCGCTGGCGGCGGGTTGACCTGAAACGGGTGATCGAAGAACGCTTTGGCGTGATCTATAGCGAGCGGGCGATCTCCGACCTTCTCGTCGCGCTGTCCTTCTCCCACATCAGCGCCCGGCCGCAGCACCCCAAGCAGGACCAGCGGGTGATCGAGGCGTTCAAAAAAACTTCCCCCGCACGCTCGCTGCCCACCTAGCCGGTCTGCCCAAGACCAAGCGGGTCGAGATCTGGTTCCAAGACGAGGCCAGGCTGGGACAGAAGAACGGGCGTGTGCGCATTTGGGCGAAGAAGGGAACAAGGCCACGCCTGCCCGCCGATCAGCGCTACACGAACGCCTACCTCTTTGGCGCAATCTGTCCCATGGGAGCCAAGGGTGCCGCTCTCATGCTCCCCTTCGCCAACACAGCCGCCATGCAGATGCATCTCGACGAGATCAGCTGCAACGTCGCCGCCAAGGCCCATGGCGTCGTCCTGATGGACCGCGCCGGGTGGCACAGCACCGACCAGCTCAAGGTCCCCAAGAACCTCACCATCATCCTGCTGCCATCGCGCTCGCCCGAGCTGAACCCGGTCGAGAACATCTGGCAATACCTCCGCCAGAATTGGCTCTCTAACCGCGTCTTCGAAGATTACGACGCCATCATCGAGGCCGGTTGCCAAGCCTGGAACAAACTAATCGACCAGCCCGAGACGATCATGTCCATAGGAATGAGAGATTGGGCGATTTCAGGTCAATAATTAGTGCCGTTTGTATAACAGGATCGCAGCTCCCAATGATCCGCTGACCGTGGTCGAGACGAGCCCAGGCCGTGAAGGCATGGACGTGGATGGGATTGCGGACCTCTTGCGCGGCCATTTGGCCGATGAAATCCACGAATCATTGTCCGCAGTCGTAGGGGATGCGCCCAGCGGCTGCCGCTTGGCCTATGTCGTCCACCCCGGCACATCACATTCGGCCGCGGGCTTCCGAAAGAGTGACGGCAATATCGTCGCAACCTGGCCCCTAGAAGTGATACACGAGCGATGGTGTGCCCTGCCGGACGGAGGGCGTCCACGTCACCCTCTCGGTCCCCTGGTGCGGAATTGGCAGGGACGGCTGCGCCACGTGGAGTACTGCAGGGGCGACGAACGAGGCCGCATCCTGCCCTCCGGGCTGGCGATGGTGGCGGTGAATGGCAGCTCTCGTAGGACCGCGCAACTGTTTCTGCCTGCCGCACACGTGGTGGGAGCTTGTAGCGCCAACGGGCGGCAGCTAATCCTGCCCGGCTTCGAGCGATCGCGCAGTTTGCCGGCGCTCCCACTGGCCTTGTATCACCTGGGCATCGGTAACCGAGCGCCCGGCCAGAGAGGCCGGGGAGCGCCGCTGGCTTTGCGTCTGCTCGTTGAGGCCGTGCTTGCCTATCCGTTCTGCGAACGCAATGGGAGCGGCGCGGTGCTGCTGGAGACGACCCTTGGCGGCTTGATGAAACAGGTGTGGCCCGCACAACCGCTGCGAGCATCCAATATGCCGAGACTGTGGGCTGCGTGCGAGATGCTCGATAGCCCCGAGGCGCGTATCCCGCTCCTGAATCCTGGCGGACACTCCAGCTCGCTTTGGCGAGTGGTCGATCTTCTGAGCATTCCTGATCGCTTCGATCGAGACGCCCCCGTCGTAATCCGAGTTCACCTGCCACCCGGTGCCGCCAATGGCCCGATCATGCCGGACAATCTCAACGCCTGGGGCGCAAGGTCGCTGGCCGCTTACAACGCGCTCATAAATCTCGCTTTCATGTGGCATGTTCCAGGCAGGCTGCGAATGCCTGCGCGCAGAATGAAACGGAAGGGCGAACCCACGCACTGGCTGCAGGTGCAAGACCCCGCCCGCTACCCGGATCTGACCGACGATGACCTGATCGACCTGTGCTTTCCGGTGCGACCCAGCCGGCCCCGCCGCGTGCTTCTCGCGGACGCACAAGACGCGGTGAGTGAACTGGCAAAAGCCTGTGGCGTGCAGATTGCGAGCGGCGCGCGATCCATCAATCGCAAGCTGCTTCCGCCCCCGCCTGGGCAGGCGCTTTCACCGCCGCTGAGGCGGGGACCGAGGGCATGACGGAGTGCGAATGCCGTCCGTGAGCGTGCAAATGCCATCCGGCAGAGTGCGAATGCCGTCCGCTTGGAACACTCAGCCTGTTGATTCTCCAATATCTTTCTTCTGTCCGAGCCCGACTCCGACGGAGGGAGGGGAGGCAGGCGCCCGTCGGTCCGGCCGCTGGCGCTCGCGGCCCGACAGGCCCCGTTTGAACAACACTTGCGAGCGCTCTCGGGTTTGCCGTCGACCCATCGTGCGTTGCAACCACGATCCTGCCACCTTCCATCTGCCGCCCTTCCTGTCCCCGGCGGCTTCGGCGAGGCCGGGCACAAGCCTAGAGGAAGAGCGGATGCTGCCGCTGCGCTGGCGACCAAGGGAATGATGGAAAGGAGTGTCCACGGATGACGAAGAAAAAACCTGCCACAGGGAGAGAGAGGACACCTGTCGTCGCCGCCAAGCCGGACGCTCGGAAAGGTTCCCTGAGGGCTATTGGCGGTTCGGAGTCCAACGATTGTAATACCATGCTCGCCAACCAGGCAATGCAGATCCTGTGGGTGCAGAACTTGGACGCGTCGGAACGGCACAGACGACAGGGCGCCACCATTGCCGCGCTGGCCGGGATCGGGCCGAAAGACGAGCTCGAGGGCATGATGGCGGCGCAGCTGATCGCCGCACATAACGCCGCGATGGAATGTTACCGCCGTGCCATGCTGGGCGAGCAGACCTTCGAGGGGTGGCGCGAGAACCTCAATCAGGCAAACAAGCTCTCCCGCACATCGGCGATGCTGCTCGACGCGTTGAACAAGCATCGCGGCAAGGGTCACCAGAAGGTCACGGTCGAGCATGTTCACGTTCACGCCGGCGGACAGGCGGTGGTCGGAAACGTCGAAAGACCGGGGGGTGGGGATCGAAGAAAATTATAGGAATAACCCCATGCAAAGAAGAACGCCCAAGCCCTTGCCCATGAACCTGAGCCCCCGATGTGGAGCCAGAACGCGGAGCGGGACGCCGTGCCAATCGCCCGCGATGGCGAACGGACGTTGCCGGATGCACGGGGGCAAGTCCCCCGGTGCCCCGATTGGTAACAACAATGCTCTAAAGCACGGGCTCTACAGCGCTGAGGCGATCGCCAGGCGCAGGGAACTGGCTGCGTTGACCCGTTCCATGCGCGGACTTGTGAAGGAGGTTGTCGGGCTGGAATGATGGCAACGGCCTACCGCGCGCGGTTCGTCTTGAGGTAAAGCTTCCGACTCGATTTGACGGGCGCGTCAGGTGACTGCGCTGAGGGGGGGTGCTGGACCGCTAATCACAGGTGCCGAAATAAGATCTTGTCGCCCCGCCGACACCGGTTTCCCGGGCTCTCGCGGTGCTCACGGTCGAATGTGTTCGCCCAAATCCCGCAGCCGATTACGCAGGCATTGGTTTTCCTGTTTCACCAATTGCCCGTGTTCACGGCATTCGCGGAGCAAGGCGGCAGTAATGCGGAGCTTGTCCTGGAGCTTGGCGACGGTGACCAAGGCCCACTCGAACTTTCCATCCTCACCTCGATTCTCGGGCACGAGCGCGAGTTGCTCCTTGAGGTCGTCGATATGTTCGTGGGCGCCAATCAGCTCGGCCTTGAGGGCGCGAGCCTCATCCTCAGGCTTATCAGCCCGTTGATTAAGTGGCTTTTTCCGGCTCTCACTCCCAGATGAGGAATGCGGCGGCGAAAGCCGTCTGGCCGCTTTGCGAGCCCCCCCGTGCCACCAGCATGGCCCCGGTGGGCGTGAGCAGAACGAAAATACCGCCATATCCGCCCGCCACGGCCTCCCGCGGGGTGCCGGCGCCGATGAGCTGGCGCATCAGTAACGATAGATTGTGGCCGGCGACGTGGAGCAGGTATCGCTTGTGCACATTCTCTCGCCCGCGCAGCCAGGTTCGTCGCATGCCGCCACGATCGAGGTTGTGGGCAAAGCAGCGCTCGACGATCTCGGCGCGCAGCTTGAAGGCCTCGCGGGCGACCCCGGACTTGAGCCGCGCACGGTTATTGGTGACCGCGCGCCGCGCCGCCTCATCACCGTGCCAGCGCGAAAAGCCGGTCTGCTTGGGCGCCGCGATCCGGGTCTTCCAGGGACTGTCGTTCAGAGCCCTCAAGACCGCCCGTGAGTGATAACCTTTGTCGGCGACGCATTCGGCCGGGTCCTCCGATGTCGGTGCCGCATCCACCGCCTCGAGGTTTGCCTCGGCCTTCGCCAGGGTCTTGGAAAGCGTCGTGGTGTCGCCCTCATCGGCCGGGTGCAGCTCGGCCGCCACCACCGCGCCGGTATCCAGATCCACCGCGTGCTCGGGCTTGTAGGCCAGATGCGTCGTGCCGTCCTTCATCTTGGTGATCTTGGCCTCGGGGTCGCTCTTCGAAACCCAATCCGTGTTGGAAAGCTTCTTGCCCTTGCGCTTCCGGTCCAGACGCGCCAGGTCCTCGGCCGTGGGTGTCTCGACCCCGCTTTCCCGGGCCAGGCGCTCCAGCATCTCCCGGTAGCCTTCGCCGTTGTCGCGCCGCACGATGTTCCGCAGCGCCGCGTTGGCCTCCATGGTCGAGGCATCGACGCCGATGCGCTCGCCCTTGATCAGCCCCGCCTCGGCGATCAGCACCAGAACCCAGTCGAAGACCGCCGCGTGGACTTCATGGGGCAGGCGCGTGCGGCTCCGTGACAGCCAGGAATGGTCCGGTACCCGATCACGGCTCCCCAGTCGCAGGAACGCCCGCAGCGAAAGCGAGTCCGAGCAGCGCCACTCCAGACCGCGCTCGCTGTCGATGCCCTCAAAGTAGCCCACCAGGTGCATCCGGAAATAGCGCCCCGGGCGGCACCGAGGGCGCGCCCATCCGGACCGCGTAATAAGGCCGGCAGCTCGCCTCGGCAAAGGCGTCGAAGCCGCCCTCGATCAGCACCGACTGCAAGCGGTCATAAAACACATGACCCGGAAAGCGCGGCATCTCCGACCAGCTCACCATCAGGTCCCCCTGACCATCCTTCTGCCGTCCCATCGCCATCGGCAAATCCCCCTGCAAATCAGGGAACCAGAGAATCAGACGGCGCCGACTTAATCAACGGGCTGCTAGGCCACGTGTCGCGCCGGGACCTTCCTCCTCGTCAGCGCAAATACTCGTTGGTGAAATATTTGGAGGCATCGAGCCCCTCCGAAATCAGCTCATATTCGACGGCCCAATCGCGCGCCGCAGCCCAGATCGAAGCATCCTGGGTGAAGGCGTTGCCTTTGGCGTCCTTCCATTCACCCATCGTGCCTTCTGTCAGGGCGCGATGTTGCACGAGTGTGTAGACTTCGTTTCGAATGGATATCTCCACATTGACGGGCTCCGGCTCCCTCGAGAACTCCTCGAGGCCCTTACGGGTCGCGCGGAGGAACCGACACGCGGCGGCCGGATTCTTCTGAGCCCAGTTTTCGCTGGTCACCAGCACCTCGTAATAGAAGTCGGGGACCCCGTAGTCGCGATAGAGAAACCACTCGACCGGCGGCCGACCCTCTTTGGCGAGCATCGGGTTCAGGACCGGTGGATCGGCGGTGTCCAAGCCGTAGCCCGCATCGATCTTGTTCGTCATGAGCAGCTGCCAATAACCGAATCCCGGATCGACAACCTTGACGTCGTCCTCGGTGAGGCCGGCTGATTTGAGAAGGGTCCTCAATCCCGCCAGCGCAAAGGGGTAGGGATTGACGCCGAGTGTCTTACCCTTGAGGTCCTGCACCGTCTTGATCCCGGAGTCCCCGACGACGGCGAGGCCAAGCGGCATGCGGCGCATCAGCGCGGCGACGCTGATAATGGGTATTCCTTCATCCCGGGCGATCAGGACGTCGGCTACATAACTCATGCTGAACGCGACCCGTTCAGTCGCCGCGTACTTGATCGCATCGCCCGCATGGGGCGGCGACATCAGTTCGACCTCAAGGCCCTCATCGGTGTAATAGTCGTTGAGCTGCGCGGCGATGATCGGGCCTTGGGACGACCAGGCGATCCAGTCGCCCATGACGATGATTTCCGTCATCTCCGGCGGGTCGTCGCAGGGTCCCGCCTTTGCTGCCTTGGCAACGATCCCGCTAAAGGCCACTGCGGCAATCAAAACCAGCAGCGTGCTGAGTAGCGAAGCAAGCCTGGCCATGTCGGTCTCTCCTCTTGTGCGGGTGGCGATCGGAGCATCCTCCCTGTCGCGACCCTATCTTGCGCAGGTTTTTTTTATGAACAAGCGATCCGCGTTCCGATCAGCGTCGGATTCGCGATCCATCAGACAAAAGTCTAGCGAAAAAGACGACGCAATGACATGAATTTACAGACCCGAGAGGACTCGTGCCCGCCGGTCGCTCATCGTGCTCGTGGCCCTCGGCGGCCGGAAAGTGAGCATTCAGCTCTCGGCAATCAGGCGTTCGCCGTGTGCTACCATCGCCGGACCGAGGCAGAGAGATTTCCATCACCGAGGGGGGATGACAAATGCTGTCACGACGGTCTTACGATCTCGCGGGAGAGGTCGCGCTCGTCACCGGTGCAGGCCGCGGCATGTGTCGCGGCATCGCCCACGCATTGGCTGCCTGGGGCGCCGCCGTCGCGGTGACCGATATCGACGAGGCGGGGGCGCAAGAGACGGTCAGGCTGATCGAGGCGGAAGAGGGCCGCGCGCGGGCCTATCGCCTCGATGTGACGGACGAGGCGGAGGCCGCCCGAGTGGCCGCGGCCTGTGTCGCTGACCTCGGTGGCATCGACCTTCTCGTCAATGGCGCTGGCCTGCTGAGCGTTTCGCCGGTCGTGGACATGGAGCTGGGGGACTGGCGGCGCGTGATGGACGTCAACATCTCGGGCGTCTTCATCGTTTCGCGCGCCGTAGCAAGGGAGATGCTGAAGCGCGGCACAGCGGCCTCGATCGTGTCGGTCTCGTCGGTGGGCGGCCGCGTCGGCAGTTGGGGTGAAGCGCACTACTCCGCCTCCAAGTTCGCCGTCATCGGCTTCACGCAATCGCTTGCCAAGGAACTGGCGGATAACGAGATTTACGTCAACACGATCTGTCCCGGCAGCGTCGATACACCGATTCTCGATACGCTCGCTCTTGGCCTGAAGGTGACCAAACAGGATCTCGTTGACCAGCAGCTCATCAAGCGCTTCCTCACCGGCGAGGACATGGCCTACACCATCGCCTTCCTGCACGCCTCCCGCGCCATAACCGGCCAAGCGGTCAACACCGACGGAGGCCTTCTCTTCAATTAAGCGCTGAGGCCAGTGTCGCGGGCGCTCATGACCTCGGTCAGGTGTGGTGACGTAGGCAACCAGTACCGGCACCGGGAAGATGAGATCGAGCTATTGTCAAAAGTTGGTGACGCAGGTTTCAGGCGGCGCGTTCGGTTAGCTTTTCTCCGTCCTTGAATTTGACGCCTTGAATGATGTCGGCGATCTGGTTCGAGCCGTCCAGGCGACGCCACTTCTTGCTGGCCGACTGGCACAGCTTGAAGACCATGGTGAGCGCCGTCATGCGGCTGAGGCAGCCCTTGGTCTTGGTGGTCCTGAGGCGCACGGTCGCAAAGGTGCTTTCGATGGGATTGGTGGTGCGAATGTGCTTCCAGTGCTCGGCCGGGAAGTCGTAGAAGGCGAGCAACACGTCGCGGTCCTTGGCCAGGCAGGCCACCGCTTTGTCGTACTTGGGGCCATAGGCCTCGAGGAAGAAGTCGAAGGCCTTCTCGGCCACCGCGCGGGTCTCGGCCATCCAGATGTCCTGTAGGTGCTGCTTGGCGCGTGGCTGGACGGACTTCGGGAGCTTGTTGAGCACGTTGGCGGTCTTGTGCACCCAACAGCGCTGCTCGCGCGTCGTCCCGTAGACCTCGCGCAAGGCTTTCCAGAAACCGAGCGCCCCGTCGCCGGTGGCCAGCTCGGGCGCAATCGCCAGGCCGCGGCGCTTGAGATCGAGCAGCACTTCGCGCCAGGACTGGGCGCTCTCCCGGTAGCCGTCGGCGATCGCCAGCAGCTCCTTGCGGCCCAGCTCGTCGGCACCGATGATCACGCACATGCATTGCTTGTCATGGTCGAGCCGTGGTGAGAAGTAGACGCCCTCGGCCCAGAAGTAGACATAACGCTTGGCCGAGAGATCGCGCCGTTGCCAATGCTCCAGCTCGCCTTGCCAGACCTCCTTGAGGCGGGCAATGGTCGAGGCCGAGAGCCCCGGCGCCTCGGGCCCCAAGAGCGCCGCAAGCGCCGCGCAGAAATCGCCCGTGGAGATGCCCTTCAGATAAAGCCAGGGCAGGAGTTCCTCGATCGACTTGGCGCGCCTGAGATAGGCAGGCAAGATCCGTGAGGTGAAGCGAACCCGCGGCCCCGTCTCGCCGGCGCCTCGGTCGCGCACCCTGGGACAGCGCACCGCAACCGGACCAATGCCGGTCTGGATCTCGCGCTCCGGCAAATGCCCGTGGCGTACGATCCGACGGCGGCCGGCCGAGTCCGTCAGATGCGCATACGCCTCGACAAAACCGGCAACTTCCGCCGCCACCGCTTGCCCAAGTAAACGCCGCGCACCAAGACGCAAAACCTCCGTCAGCGGATCGTCCTCAAATGATCCAGGTTGGCGAAGCTGGACGACTGTATCCTCTCTCATGGCGTATCCCTCCTTCGTGGAAAATGGCGACTCCAACATCGCCAGGATACGCCGCCCTCATCTCATCCCATCACCAACTTTCGGGTATAGCTCGATGAGATCGCTCACCGGCGAGTGCTAGAGCGGTTTCCTATCATTTGCGGTCATAGCCGGCAGCAGCGAAGTAGTTTTCGCATTCCGTTGGTGTGAAGGTGTCGATGCCTTGGGCGATGGCGTCCTAGAGGTCATCGACGGTTCGGGCGGCGGTCTTTTTGAGGAAAGCCTTGAGCTTGGAGAAGGCCATTTCAATGGGGTTAAAGTCAGGGCTGTAGGGCGGCAGGAAGCGCAACTCTGCCGCGGCGACTTCGATGGCCGTGCGCACGGCGATGGGTTTGTGGGCGGGTAAGTTATCCATCACCACGATATCGCCGGGTTTGAGCGTCGGGACCAAGACCTGCTCCACATAAGCGAGGAAGGCGGCACCATGCATGGCACCGTCGAGCACCATGGGCGCGGTCATGCCTTCAAGGCGGAGCGCGCCAACGAAGGTCGTCGTCTTCCAGTGTCCATGAGGCACCGGTGCTTGGCAACGCTCGCCCCGTGGCGCCCGGCCGTAACGCCGGGCCATCTTGGTCGAAGCGCCGGTCTCGTCAATGAACACCAGCCGCTCGGGCTTCAGATCGGGTTGGGCGTCGAACCAGGCCTGCCGGCGGCGCAGGACGTCAGCTCGCTGTTGCTCGCAGGCGTGCGCGGTTTTTTTTGAACGTCATGCCGTGCCGGTCGAGCAGCCGCCAGACCGTGCTTTGGGCCACCGTCAAGCCATGCCCCGCGTCCAGGTGTGCCGCGATCTCGCCCAAGGTGATGTCCGGCGTCTCGTCAACCAGCGCCAGGATTTCCTCGGCATGGGCCTCGATCCGGTGCGAGCGGTGGTTACCGCCTTGCGGCCTAGGCCCGACATCGCCCGTCCGCCGCCACCGATTCACCCATTTGATCGCCGTTGATCGCCGTCGAGGCCGCAACCCCAAAGCGGCGCGCCGCCGAGCGCCGCGACAGGCCGCTGTCAACCGCCGATACAAGCCGTTCTCGAAGATCATTGGAAAGAGGTTTCGTCATGCAGCCTGGCCTCCTCCACCAGCCCACATCTTGAATCAGAAATTCGATCCCATGGGAATCCCAAAAAGAATCCGTCAGCTCAGAAAATGCTCTAGACAACGTCGCCATTGAGGTAACAGCCCGTTGATTAAGTCGGCGCCGTCTGATTCTCTGGTTCCCTGATTTGCAGGGGGATTTGCCGATGGCGATGGGACGGCAGAAGGATGGTCAGGGGGACCTGATGGTGAGCTGGTCGGAGATGCCGCGCTCTCCGGGTCATGTGTTTTATGACCGCTTGCAGTCGGTGCTGATCGCGGGCGGCTTCGACGCCTTTGCCGAGGCGAGCTGCCGGCCTTATTACGCGGTCAGGATGGGCGCGCCCTCGGTGCCGCCCGGGCGCTATTTCCGGATGCACCTGGTGGGCTACTTTGAGGGCATCGACAGCGAGCGCGGTCTGGAGTGGCGCTGCTCGGACTCGCTTTCGCTGCGGGCGTTCCTGCGACTGGGGAGCCGTGATCGGGTACCGGACCATTCCTGGCTGTCACGGAGCCGCACGCGCCTGCCCCATGAAGTCCACGCGGCGGTCTTCGACTGGGTTCTGGTGCTGATCGCCGAGGCGGGGCTGATCAAGGGCGAGCGCATCGGCGTCGATGCCTCGACCATGGAGGCCAACGCGGCGCTGCGGAACATCGTGCGGCGCGACAACGGCGAAGGCTACCGGGAGATGCTGGAGCGTCTGGCCCGGGAAAGCGGGGTCGAGACACCCACGGCCGAGGACCTGGCGCGTCTGGACCGGAAGCGCAAGGGCAAGAAGCTTTCCAACACGGATTGGGTTTCGAAGAGCGACCCCGAGGCCAAGATCACCAAGATGAAGGACGGCACGACGCATCTGGCCTACAAGCCCGAGCACGCGGTGGATCTGGACACCGGCGCGGTGGTGGCGGCCGAGCTGCACCCGGCCGATGAGGGCGACACCACGACGCTTTCCAAGACCCTGGCGAAGGCCGAGGCAAACCTCGAGGCGGTGGATGCGGCACCGACATCGGAGGACCCGGCCGAATGCGTCCCCGACAAAGGTTATCACTCACGGGCGGTCTTGAGGGCTCTGAACGACAGTCCCTGGAAGACCCGGATCGCGGCGCCCAAGCAGACCGGCTTTTCGCGCTGGCACGGTGATGAGGCGGCGCGGCGCGCGGTCACCAATAACCGTGCGCGGCTCAAGTCCGGGGTCGCCCGCGAGGCCTTCAAGCTGCGCGCCGAGATCGTCGAGCGCTGCTTTGCCCACAACCTCGATCGTGGCGGCATGCGACGAACCTGGCTGCGCGGGCGAGAGAATGTGCACAAGCGATACCTGCTCCACGTCGCCGGCCACAATCTATCGTTACTGATGCGCCAGCTCATCGGCGCCGGCACCCCGCGGGAGGCCGTGGCGGGCGGATATGGCGGTATTTTCGTTCTGCTCACGCCCACCGGGGCCATGCTGGTGGCACGGGGGGGCTCGCAAAGCGGCCAGACGGCTTTCGCCGCCGCATTCCTCATCTGGGAGTGAGAGCCGGAAAAAGCCACTTAATCAACGGGCTGGTAAGGTCGAGCGCGGCGGGAGCCGGAATCTCATCGGCGGTCACCAGCCACGGTCTTCCAAACCTTATGCGGACCAGGCTAAGAGGCCGTTTCGAAAGGGGTTGAGTGGCCGGTGTCGATGTGATTCCAAGGAGGTTGCTGAGACCGATATGGAGCCGCCATGTGGACGCCGACCACCCGAGAGCAGCATAGCCGCAAGACGCTGCGTTATCAGACTGATTTGACCGATGCGGAGTGGGTTGTGATCGAGCCTCATTTGCCTCCGGCTCATGGCACGGGACGGCCCCGGTCATGGCCGATGCGAGAGATCGTCAACGGCATTTTCTACGTGATGCGGGCTGGCTGCCCTTGGCGCTTGCTGCCAAGCGATTTGCCACCGTGGGGCACGATCTATCGCTGGTTCGCCAAGTTCCGCGACGACGGCCTCCTTGAGAAGATCAATCACTCTCTGGTCATGGCCGATCGCGAGCGGGTCGGACGCGAGGCCAGCCCGAGCGGCGCGATTATCGACAGCCAGAGCGTCAAGACAACCGAGGCTGGTGGCCCCCGCGGCTACGATGCGGGCAAGAAGATCAAGGGGCGCAAGCGCCACGCGCTGGTCGACACCGACGGGCGCGGCCTCGTGCTCGAGGCGCATCCGGCGAGTATCCAGGACCGCGATGGTGGCGGGTCGCTGCTGTGCGCCTCACGCGGCTCGTTTCCGTTCATCGAGAAGGTCTTTGCCGACAGCGGCTACGCCGGCGAGAAGGTCGCCACGGCCACCGTGATCGCCGTCGAGATCGTGCGCAAAAGCCCCGATCAGGTCGGCTTCGCCGTCCAACCGCGCCGCTGGGTCGTGGAGCGCTTCTTCGCCTGGATCAACCGCAACCGGCGACTGGCAAAGGACTTCGAGGCCACCATCGCCTCGGCCCGCGCCTTCCTCTACGCCGCCTCCGTCATGCTCCTCGTCCGCAGATTGGCCCGAGCCGCATGACTTTCGAAACCGACTCTAAGTATTGATAGGTGTCACCATGTCCTACGATGCCGAGTACTCGACACTCCTTGATCTCTTCTTGCCTATCCGGTTTACACCCACACCCACTAGGGCTAGAATGGGCGCAAACCGGATATAGGGGAGCGCGCCATGGATGTTCTCGACCGCGCCGATCTCCCATTCCCGCATTCGCTACCCGAGTTCCAGCGACTTTTCCCCGATGATGCGGCCTGCGCCGCCTACCTGGAGAAAGCCCGCTGGGGAGACGGCTTTGCCTGCCCGCACTGCGGCACGGCGGGAGAGCCGTTCCACTTTGAAAACCGCCCTGGCGTCCTGCGCTGCCGCAAGTGCCGCCAGAACACCGGGCTGACGGTGGGAACAGTGATGGAGCGTAGCCACACTCCGCTGAACGTCTGGTTCTGGGCCGCTTATCTGGTCGCCAGTCAGACGCCCGGCATGTCCGCCGTGCAGTTTCAGCGGCAACTTGGTCTTTCGCGCTACGAGACGGCCTTTCAAATTCTCCACAAGCTCCGCTCGGGCATGGTGCGGCCCAACCAAGACAGGATCGGTGGACAGCCCAAGAACCATGTTGAGGTGGACGAAACCTGGGTTGGCGGGCGAACGCGTGGGGAAGGCCGTGGTGTTCACCACAAGGTTCCCGTCTCCTGTGCCATCGAGGTGCGTCATCGAAAGCCGGGCACCAAGCTCGACAACCGGAAAGACGGACGCTATGCCGGACGCGTTCGGCTCGCCGTCGTGCTCGACCGTAGCGCCGAGTCGCTCTGTGGGTTCGTCGAGAGCACCGTCGCGCCGGGATCGCTGATCGTTACTGACGATTGGAGCGGCTATGCTGGCCTCGGTAAGCGCGGCTATGAGCACTTCGCTGTTGCCGAGTGTGGTGATCCAGAGGTTGCCGAGCAATACCTGCCGATCATCCATCTGGTTTTCGCCAACCTGGAGACGTGGCTGATCGGTATCCACCACGGCGTTAGCCACCAGCACCTACAAGCCTACCTCAACGAGTTCACCTTCCGCTTCAACAGACGGTTCTACCCGTTCAACGCCTTCCGCTCATTGCTCGGCATCGCGGGCGACACCTCTGCTCCAACCTATGCCGAGCTTTACTCGGGAGAGTGGCGGCACCCTACATGTAGCGGTCATCGGCGTTAACCGGATAGGCAAGAAAACTTCATCCGTTATCAACGGATTGACTTACTCTCTCATTGGGTTTTTCAACAAGCTTATTTTCAATTGGTGGTTTTGGGCCGGTAATCCCGCCCACTTTTACATTGGAGATCACGGAATCTCGCGATCGGGCGCGGCGCTTATTTCGCATTACTTTGAGGCGCCTCGGCTCGTTGACAGGGCGGGACACGCCCGCTAGTAGGAGTGGAGCGCTGATTGTCGCTGAGGAGGGATGGCCGAGTGGTCGAAGGCGGCGGTTTGCTAAACCGTTATACGGTTAACAGCTGTATCGAGGGTTCGAATCCCTCTCCCTCCGCCAATTTCAACGGCTTAGCCTGAATCTCACATCCCTGAAGCGGACAGCAGGGAGAGACACATGGCGAGCGAACAACTGCCCGAGGCCGGCGAAGATGCGACCGCTGAGGACCGCTTCGCACGGGCCGCCGAATACAACGCGAATCAACTTCTGCACATCAGCCGCAAACTCGACGCGGTGAACGGCAATCTGGAACGCGTCATCAAGGGGTTCGAAGAGCTCGCGGGTTTGATGTCGCGTCTCGGCGATAAGCGATAGTTGCGGGACAGCACCACTCGAGCGAATTCCGACACACGCGGTACTTCGATCGGCTCGCTTAGCTACGAGGCGATCGGACCCTGCATTTTATCCAGGTACGCATTCAAATAGTGGTGGATCGCACCTTCGGCTTTGGCCATGGCGCCGGGCACGAACGTCCGCGAACCCGCACCGTTTTGAAGCGACTGGACCATTTCCCGGTCTTCGTCGATGACCAATTCCATAAACGCTACATGGTCGCTGAGCCATTTCTCAAATTCGGGCTTTTTGAGCGTTTCTTCAGCCACGAGGAGGTACACGGTAAATTGGCACGTGTCCGGGGTGATCGGCCACGCCACCCAGATCATCGCCATGTCGCAACGGCCGCTGACAACAAGGTTTGGATACTGCAACGCGTAATACGCCAAGTGGGGCTGATCTTCGAACCACGGCATGGGCCCGATCGAGGTCGTGCCGTCTGTGGCCAAGGGAAGGGCTTCCCACTGAAAACTGAAGCCGCCATCTGGCGCGTAGTCGTAACGCTCGTAATCGGGTTCTCCTTGAAAGTGTTTCCCGAACGACTCCAGGTGAATGGTGTCTCCATGGTAGAAGTCGATCAGGTTCTCATGCGCGAACTTCCAATTGCAGCGCAAATCAACAAGAGTCTTATTCGCGAGCCGGCAGTTCTCAAACTGACCGAAGCCGAGTTTGTTGTCGAGCCCGGCAGCGACTTCTGAAAAGGGATGGGGCTCGGGGTTGAAGGTCACGAAGACGCAGCCGCGCCATGTCTCGGTCCGCAGCACCGGCAGGCGGCAACCCGCCGGATCGAAGTTGCTGTCTGTCATGCCTGGTGCGCTGATCAACTTGCCGTCGAGACCATAGGTCCAGGCGTGGTAGGGGCACATGAAGCTCGTCGCGTTACCGCTGCCCAACGTCGCCACCTCGACCCCCCGGTGGCGGCAGACATTGGCGTAGGCGTTGATCTCGCCGCTCTCGTCGCGGACGATCACCACCGGCTCACCGGCAACGCGGGTGGCCAAGTAGTCGCCTGGATTGGAGAGTTCCTCTTCCCTGGCCAATAAGAGCCACTCCTTCATGAAGATGCGCTCTTTCTCGAGATCCTGGACGTCGCGAGACGTGTAGAAATGACCGTCGAGGTGGCGCGCCGACAAAAGCGCGTCACGGGTCTTGTTGACGTTTGTCGGTTCGAGCAGTTCGTGGGTTGCCGCCAGCGTCATTTCAATCCTCCCAACGAGGTAGTGTTGTCCGATTGATTCCAAAGATTTGCGCCAGCGTCAAGTGGTTCGCCCCGGGGCCGAAATCGCGTTCGGGCGAGACCCAGGGTCCGCCGCCGTTGCCTCGCGGTTCCGATTCATATGCAGATGCCTTTTTGTTGTTATTCAGCCATCTAGCCTCCACCGCCCTACGCTTTTGCTCAGACACTCTCGTCGCCCTTCGCCTTAACGCACAACTAGGTCAACTCATGGCCAGCTTCGCCGACAAAATGTCGGCTGAAATTGACGTTCGTCGAGCATGGGAGGAGCTCGGCGTGGACGCGGCGGGACTGAGGGAGTTGCAGGAACCGATCAAACAAAAGTACCGCGACAATCCTGAGCGCGCGCGGGTGCCGGTACGGGCCGAGGCGCGGCTGGGTAATGTATAGTACATGCACCGTCAAGGGTTGGGCGGGGAACACCGTGGCCGGCCTGCACCCCGCAGCCGGGGGCGGGTCAGTTTGACGACAGCCGCCGTTTGACCCACTTCTCGAAATTGCCATAGGTCGCCTAAACAGATACGCTGACTTTCCGGCCCGGATTTCAGTTGGGAAATGTCGGCTTCCATCAACTCACTTGAAGGAAAGTTACGATGCCCAGTGACAAAGCAGACAAAGGGCGGACGCCCAACCACGAAAACGAAATCACGCGGCGCGAGGCGCTAAAGACAGCGGCCGCGGTCGGCACGACGGCAGCATTGGCCTCGTCGCTGCCGATCAACTCGGTCTTGGCCGCCACCCCCAAGAGGGGGGGCCACCTCAAGATGGGAATCGCCGACGCCAATTCCACCGACAGCCTCGATGTGATCACCTATGGGACCACATACCTTTTCCTCGCCGGATACTTCTGGGGCAATGCGCTCATCCGGCTTGACGACAGCATGAACCTCGTGCCCGAACTCGCGGAGAGCTGGGACACCGACGACGCGACGACCTGGGTATTCAAAATTCGCAAGGGCATCGAGTTCCACAACGGCAAGAGCCTGACCGCGGACGACGTGGTGTGGGCGGTCAATCGTCACCGCGCCCCGGAGGCCGCCTCCGGGCTCAGGGCGTTCTTGTCCCAGATCGTCGAGTTCAAGGCGACGGGAAGCCACGAGATCATGTTCAAGCTGGAAAATCCCAACGCCGACTGGCCCTATGGCTTCACCGACTATCACCTGCAGATACACCCGGAGGGCGCGCCGACCGACAAGGGCATCGGGACCGGCCCCTACGTCTACGAGGACTTCGACCCGGGCGTCCGGCTTCTGCTGAAGCGCAATCCGAATTACTGGAAATCGGATGCTGCCTATTTCGATTCACTCGAGTCGGTCGCCATCAACGACCCGACGGCCCGCGTGAGCGCGCTGCAAACGGGCGACGTGGATTTCATCAATGACGTAACCCCGAAAGTGGCCAAGCTCCTGGAGCGTCAGTTCACGGTCAACAGGGTCGACAGTACGTGGTTCAACGAGTTCGTCGTCCTCACCAACACGCCGCCTTTTGACGACAACAACATGCGGCTCGCGGTGAAATACGCGATGGACCGTGAGGAAATCATCGACAAGGTCAAGTTCGGCTTCGGCTCTGTGGGGAACGACCACCCGATTCCTAAGTCTTTCCGCTTTCATGCGTCCGATCTGCCCCAGAAGGTTTACGACCCCGACAAGGCGAAGTTCTATTACAAGAAGACCGGGCACTCGGGTAAGTTGCCGCCTCTGCACACATCGAATGTCGCCATCCCGGGCGTGGGGATAGAAATGGCGGAACTCTATCAGCGGCAGGCGGCCAAAGCCGGCATCGACTTCGACATCCAGCGCGCGCCCGATGACGGCTATTGGTCCAATACCTGGAGGAAGGTTCCGTGGTGCGGCGCGACCTGGGCCGGACGCGCGACCGAGGACCAGATCCTCACCACGCAATACCATTCCGAGTCGGGATTCAATGAGACGAAATGGAATCGGCCGGACGTGGACCAATTGCTGCTCGATGCCCGCAAGGAACTCGACACCGCGAAGCGTAAGCAGATGTACCACGATCTGCAGGAGCTGGTCTCGCTTGAAGGCGGCGCGACTCTCATGACGTTCCAGCACCAGCTGTTCGGAGCTTCGAAAAAGTTAGCCGGCTTCTATACATCGCCGTTTGCCGATGGCAACTTCGTCGAGCACATGTATTTCACGAGCTGAGCAATGATTGAGGGCGTGCTTGGGCGGGCCTCAGGGCCCGTCACCTATTGGGGAGCCACACCACCTGATGACATTAGGTCGCCTACAGGGAGGTTTCGATGCACAGTGACAAAGTAAACAAAGGGCGGATGCCCAACCACGAAAACGAAATCACGCGGCGCGAGGCGCTAAAGACAGCGGCCGCGGTCGGCACGACGGCGGCATTGGCCTCGTCGCTGCCTATCAACTCGGTCTTGGCCGCCACGCCCAAGAAGGGTGGCCACTTCAAGTTGGCGGCGCACTCGGGCTCTGCGACCGATAGCCTCGATACCACCACCTACGTATCGCAGTACTTGTTCTTGGCCGGATATTTTTGGGGAAACGCGCTCGTCCGTCTCGACGCAAACATGAACCTCGTGCCCGAGCTCGCGGAGAGTTGGGAGGTGAGCAAGGACGCAAAGACATGGGTGTTCAAGATTCGCAAGGGCGTCGAGTTCCACAATGGCAAGAGCCTGACCGCAGACGACGTGGTTTGGTCGATCAATCGTCACCGTGTCGAGGGCGTCGCATCCGGGCTTGGAGGCCTCATGGGGCAGATCACCGGGTTCAAGGCAACGGGGCGCCATGAGGTCACATTTGTGCTCGAACGGCCCAACGTCGACTGGCCCTATCTCTTGACCGACTATCACTTGCAGATTCAGACCGAGGGGGCGCCAACCGACACGGGAATGGGGACCGGCCCCTACGTCTATGAGGACTTCGACCCGGGCGTCCGGTTTCTGCTGAAGCGAAATCCGAATTACTGGAAATCGGATGCCGCCTACTTCGACTCGGTCGAGCAACTCGCAATCAACGACCCGACGGCCAGAGTGAGCGCATTGCAGACGGGTGACGTGCATTTCATCACCGCGCTTGCGCCGAAGGTGGCCAAGCTCTTGGAGCGCAAGTTCACGATCAACAGGGTCGAAAGTACCTGGTTTAACGAGTTCATCGTCCAAACCGACGCTGCACCATTTGACGACAACAATATGCGGCTCGCGCTGAAATATGCGATCGACCGGGAAGAAATGCTGGACAAGGCCATGTTCGGCGCCGGCCTCGTGGGAAACGATCACCCGGTTCCCAGGGCTTTCCGCTATCATGCGGCCGATCTGCCACAGAAGGTCTACGACCCCGACAAGGCAAAGTTCTACTACAAGAAGACCGGGCACTCGGGCGAGCTGCCGCCTCTGCACACGGCGAACGTCGCTTTCCCCGGCGCGATCGAACAGTCGGAACTCTTCCAGGCACAGGCGGCCAAAGCCGGCATCAACTTTCCCATCCAGCGTGCACCCGACGACGGCTATTGGTCTAACACCTGGAGCCATGTTTCCTTCGTATGCTCCATCTGGGCGGGACGCGCGACCGAGGACATTGTCCTCTCCCAGGGATATCACTCCGAAGCGATATTTAACGAGACGCACTGGAAACGGCCCGACGTGGACAAATTGCTGGTTGCTGCCCGCGCAGAACTCGACGAAGTAAAGCGCAAGCAGATGTATTACGACCTGCAGGAACTGGTCTCGTATGAAGGCGGCGCGATCATCGGGACGTTCCAGCAACTGCTGTTCGGGTCCACGAAGAATTTGGCCGGATTCTACGTTTCGCCCTTTGGCGACGGCAACTTCGTCGAGCACATGTACTTCACGAGCTGAGCCTGAGACGCACAGCCTCCGACCAAGTAGGTGCTTGGGCGGGGCTCAGGGCCTGCCCCGGGTCGGTGAAACCAGACCGAACCTTCACGCGGGTCTGTGTAGACTTGGCGGGAAAGCGTTTTTCTGTTGAACACGCTCCGGTGTTCTGGCGGAAGCGCTTACCCCCAATCCCGCCGCTCGAATGGGCCGGGCCGCCGCGGCGCGTCATAGAGATATCCCTGACGCTGGACGGCCGAACGTCCGCTACTGGCTGGTTCCGGTCGTCAGCGTGGAGAGCGAACTACGACCGTTTTCTGGTAAGCGGCAGACAGTCAGCGCAAATCGGCCTCGCAGGGCATCAAGAGGGTGAATTCACCCATTCCTGTTTGCAGGATCTGAAAATTTCACGACCTTAACCTGGTTCGGCTGCGCGCCCGGCCCGCCGTGTTCATGGCCCAGCGGCGTCCTTTTGTGGCAGTACGGTCTTCCTACTGCGGGGACAAATAGACATGAGCCGAGATATCAATATGGTCCGGATCAGCGCGCGCGGGCGTTGGCAGCACGGCGCCTGGGCGGCCTGGCGGCAGTTGCGCCGGCCCGTCCTCCCGGTGGCAGGGACCGCGGCATTCTTGCTAAGCTTCCCAGATAACAAACGTACGGGAGGAAAAGCCCATGTCATTCGACAAATTGCCCGAACTGCCGAAGATGCTGTCGTACCCGCTGAGCGGGGCCTACCGCAAGCGGGCCGTCGCGCTCTCCTACCAGGCCTATCGCGACACGCGCAACGTGACCGACGTGGCCTACAGCGACAGCAGCTACTGGCACAAGGTCGACTTCTACATGCCCGATGACGAAAGCCTGACCGGCCTGCCGGTAATGTGCTTCATGCATGGCGGGGCCTGGCGCAATGGCTGCAAGGAGTGGATGGGCTTTATCGCGCCGGCGGTCACGCGCACGCCGGCGGTCTTCGTTTCGTTCGACTACCGTCTCGCGCCTGACGCCAAGATGCCCCAGATCATCGGCGATGTTGCCGATGCGCTGGCGCATGTCTACAAGACGGTCGAGCAGTATGGCGGCGATCCCGAGCGCATCTTCATCGCAGGCCATTCGGCAGGCGCCCATCTCTCGTCCTATCTCACGCTCCGTCAGGATCTCATGGTCGAGCGCGGCTGCCCCGACAATGTGGTCAAGGCCTGCATGCCGTCCGGCGGGATCTACGAGATTGATTTCGGCCAGATGGGAAAGCCGGGTAACCCGTGGATGGAAACCGCTTATCCGATGGCCTTCGAGGATATCAACGATACCAAGCTCGCGGCTGATCTCAGTCCGCTCAATCACGTCAAGGGTAACAAGATCCCGTTCCATGTCAGTTGGGGCGAGACCGACGTGCCCGAGGTGCTGAGGACGACCGATCGGTTCGTCGAGGCCCTGGCGAAAGAGAACTGCGTGCTTGAGACCTACATGTGGCCCTATCTCGACCACTACGATACGAACATCGAACAGGGCCACGAATCGGGTCCTTGGATCCTCAAGATGCGCGAGTGGATGAATAAATTGCCCAAGGTTTAGCGCGCTGGACCGGTCTCGCGTACCGGCGCCGCCGAATTGATTGAGGCAGCGGTCGTAGGCCAATTGTCAATGCTGCTCATGACCTACTCCTCCATTTGCGCCGTTCCGCAGGGGCTCCCGGTCATGGTCGCCGAAGACATCTGAAAATCTGAGGCTGCTTGCCCACCAACGATGCCGGCCCGGCCCATGGTGCTCAATGGCGAAGACTAGTGGATTGATTTCAACGTTTGGAACCCTCGGTTTCGTGCGGCGATGATGTCATCGGGATGTGCTTTCCAGATGAATGGTTGTGGGTTGGCGGCATTGTATTCGCGGACGAAGCGATTGATGGCGGCCTGGAGATCGACGAGGGAATGGAAGATAGCGTGCTTGAGCCTGCGCCGCGTGAGTTTGGCAAAGAAGCCCTCGACGGCATTGAGCCACGAACACGAGGTTGGCGTGAAGTGGAAAGTCCAGCGTGGATGACGGTCGAGCCAGGCGCTGACCTTGTCCTTCTTGTGCGCCGCGTAATTGTCGAGGATCACGTGGATGGCCTTGTCCGCCGGCACCTCGCGCTCGATGCGGTTGAGGAAGCGGATGAACTCCTGATGGCGGTGGCGCTGCATGTTCTGCCCGATGACCGTTCCATCCAGAATGTTGAGCGCCGCGAACAGCGTGGTCGTGCCGTGGCGTTTGTAGTCATGGGTCATGGTGCCGGCGCGGCCCTTCTTCATCGGCAGGCCGGGCTGGGTGCGGTCGAGTGCTTGGATCTGCGACTTCTCGTCGATCGACAGCACCACCGCATGGGCCGGTGGATCGACATACAAGCCGACGATATCGGCGAGCTTCTCGGCGAAGGCCGGGTCGTTCGAGAGCTTGAAGTTCCGCCAGCGGTGCGGGCTGAGGCCGTGGGCTTTCCAGATCGCCTGCACCGTCGACGCGGCGACGCCGGCCGCCTTGGCCATCGCGCGCAGCGTCCAGTGGGTTGCCTCGTGCGGCGGCGGTTGCTGCGTCTGACGGACGATCCAGGCGACGCGATCAGGCGCGATCGGCGCCTTGCCCGGCGGGCGGGACTTGTCGCGAAGCAGGCCGCCGACGCCCTCGTGCATGAAGCGCTCCTGCCAGCGCCACACGCAGGTCCTGGACTTGTCGGTCTCGCCCATGATCGCCGAGGTACCCAGACCCGCGCCGCTCAGAAGGACAATACGCGCCCGCCAGACGTGCTTCTGCGGGCTCTTGGGGTCCGCGACGATCGCGCGCAATCGCTGACCGTCGCCGGCCGATACAGTGAAGGAGATTCCGCCGCGCATGTGCCAGACTCGCATGCCACGGCACAATACGGAATCCCAAATCGGACTCTTTCGATCCGATCAATCCACTAGGTGGATCGTCCGCTTGCCGCCCTAAAGCTGCCAGGTGCGATGGAATGAGTGCATTTCTGCGTCTGGCTATCAGCGGAAATGACTAATACCAACGGCACTAATTATTGACCTGAAATCGCCCAATCTCTCATTCCGATGGACATGATCGTCTCGGGCTGGTCGATTAGTTTGTTCCAGGCTTGGCAACCGGCCTCGATGATGGCGTCGTAATCTTCGAAGACGCGGTTAGAGAGCCAATTCTGGCGGAGGTATTGCCAGATGTTCTCGACCGGGTTCAGCTCGGGCGAGCGCGATGGCAGCAGGATGATGGTGAGGTTCTTGGGGACCTTGAGCTGGTCGGTGCTGTGCCACCCGGCGCGGTCCATCAGGACGACGCCATGGGCCTTGGCGGCGACGTTGCAGCTGATCTCGTCGAGATGCATCTGCATGGCGGCTGTGTTGGCGAAGGGGAGCATGAGAGCGGCACCCTTGGCTCCCATGGGACAGATTGCGCCAAAGAGGTAGGCGTTCGTGTAGCGCTGATCGGCGGGCAGGCGTGGCCTTGTTCCCTTCTTCGCCCAAATGCGCACACGCCCGTTCTTCTGTCCCAGCCTGGCCTCGTCTTGGAACCAGATCTCGACCCGCTTGGTCTTGGGCAGACCGGCTAGGTGGGCAGCGAGCGTGCGGGGGAAGTTTTTTTGAACGCCTCGATCACCCGCTGGTCCTGCTTGGGGTGCTGCGGCCGGGCGCTGATGTGGGAGAAGGACAGCGCGACGAGAAGGTCGGAGATCGCCCGCTCGCTATAGATCACGCCAAAGCGTTCTTCGATCACCCGTTTCAGGTCAACCCGCCGCCAGCGAACCACACCGTCAATCTTTGGATCGGGGCCCGTTTCGACGATCACCGACAGTTCGCCCATCTGCTCGTCGGTCAAGAGCCGGGGGCGGCCCGCACCGGGACGGTTCTTCAAGCCGTCTGCCCCTTCATCGTTGAAGCGGTGCGCCCAGTCTCTCAGCGTCTGGCGATCCATGCCGCCGACCTTAGCGGCTTCCGCTCGGCTCATGCCGTCGTAAACCGCCGCCAAGGCCAAAAGCCGGCGAACTTGGCGGGGATCGCGACTGTGCTTGGCCAAACACCGGAGCTCAATGCTGTCGTAGTCGTCCCGAAGAGCAATGCATACTGACATGGCGAATCTCCTTCGCCAGCCTTGAATCACATCCAGCCCAAAAAGGGAATCCCTTGCGAGTCAGAATTTTGCGCCGTTGGTATAATTGCCTGATTAGATGTCCGCAAAAGGGTCCTAGGCAGAACCCGGCCCAGCGTATCAGCACTGCTCACGCTCTGACCTCATCTTGAACATCAGGTACCGCCAGTTGAACAGCACTTGGACGTTGATCTCAATCGTTGCAGCCATCCAGATCGGTGAAATGCACCACTTTCACATGAATCGCTTGCGCGCCCGAGCCGGCATGATCGTGGGCAACGGGCATCCTCTTGTGCGAAACGGGCATGGCCTTCTCGGCACCCCACTTCATGTCTTCGCAGGTCGGCGCGTACACCGTGCCGTCAGACATGTCGAACGGCTCACCCGTCATGCACCGATCGCAGTTCGGGCAGCAAAAGCCGTCATAGTCAGGGTTGCCCATGTTGCTTTTGGTGATTGGGTCTGGCTAGATTTCGCGCCCCGTGGTTGGTTGACGGTCATTGATGAATCCTTCTGACAGCATCGAGGTACGGTATGGCTGGGTGGTCGTCGCTACCTCCCTTGCCCTAGGCACCATCGCGCTGGCGTGTACCACTATTCTGGCCGTCAATTTAAAGCCCATAGCGGCGGATTTCGGCTGGCCACGAGTGGTGCCATCAATGGCTTTCGCCCTGCTCATGATAGGTACCGGGGTCGGCGGGATCGCAACGGGTTTGTGGATGGACAAACGGGGCGTGGTCCAACCAGTGCTGTTCGGTGCCTTCATGATTGGTCTCGGTGCCATCCTCGCCAGCCAGTCATCTGGCCGTTGGGACTTCTTCATCGCCAACGGGCTGCTAATGGGCGCATTTGGTGAGGCCACGATGATTGTCCCTCTGGTCGCCAACGTGACCCGCTGGTTCGATCGCAGACGAGGTCTTGCGGTCGGCATTATCACCTCTGGACAAGGAGTCGCTGGCGCGATCTGGCCTCCAATCGCTCGATTTCTTGAGGACGCAGTGGGTTGGCGTGACACCTATTTCTATTTTGGCCTTTTCGCTTTTGCCACGTTGATCCCATTAGCCCTGCTGCTGCGACCAAAACCACCAGTGGCACCAGCTAGAGTGTCCGGCAAGTCCGCTGGCAACAAACTTCGGGTATTGGGATATTCACCCAGGTTGGTGCAGGCGCTGTTTTGCCTGGCGGTCATCGGTTGCTGCACCGCCATGGCTATGCCGATTGTGCACCTCATCAGTCATGCCACCGACCTCGGCTACTCTCGGACCACCGCGGCTAACATGTTGTCGGTGCTATTTGGTGCATCCCTTATTAGTCGAATTTGCTTCGGAATGCTGGCCGATCGTATTGGCGGCGTGAAGACCATGTTGGTCGCCTCAGGCTGTCAAGCGGTGATGCTATTTGCCCTCGCCTTTGTTACGTCCGAGGTGGGCCTATATATCGCGGTCTTGATTTTCGGCATCGGTTTCGCCGGCATCATGCCCAACTATGCGTTGATCATTCGTCTGTGGTACCCGTCCAATCAGACCGGCCGGCGGGTGGCCACCGTATATATGTTCGCCGCTATGGGCATGGCGCTAGGTGGTTGGCTCGGTGGAGCCCTTTTCGACACATTCGGGACCTACGTGCATGCCTTCCTGGTCGGGTTCGGATTTAATGTTATGAACCTGATAGTGGTGGGATTTTTGTTTTTACGTCAGACCAAACTTAATCTCAACCCGCTGCCCGCTTAATCGGCGTGAGCGGGTGTTCAACCTCAGATAGAACTCCAACGGCGTAAGTCCGCTGGCCGCAATCTCTTGCTCACGGGCTGCGGTGATCTTGTTCTGGGAACCCTTCTGGCGCCCACCAGCTACAAGCAGACGCACTCGCGTCGGGTTGCTTGCGGCCGCTTTTGATCCCAAATCAACCCTAGTTTGCATCTGGCGCAACTCGGACTCGCAGGGCATCTAGAGGGGAGCCCTGGTATCAGTATGGCTTCTGTCAGCACGCGCCAACGGCCATGAGCAATGAAAAACCCCGCCGCTGGAATAGGACGGGGCTCCTGGTAACATGGGAGATATTCTTACTAAAGCACCCGATCAGCATTCTGGCACAACGAACGACCGCCGTAATAGATAATGCCACGATGCCCTGGGACCCAGCTATATATGAGCGACCGTTCCCAGTGTCAACGGCGGAGCAAAATTAGTCCACCCGGGCGGAGTAAAACTAGTCCACTTAACGTTATGCGGTACGCGGTGTTGGGGGGTTGTCCCGGTAGTCCATAGGAGGGACCCGCGCTGCTTCGTGTAGCGCTTGCGTTACGCGGAGCGAAGCAGCGTGGGAGGTTCCTGTGGACCCACCGGGTCAACCATTGCACCGGCGGTTAAGCAGGTATTTTGGGGAATTTCCGCCGTTTTTGGCTTTGGTTGAGACGATAGCTCTCGCCGTTCATTTCCAGGATATGGACATGGTGGGTGAGGCGGTCCAGCAAAGCCCCGGTCAGGCGTTCCGAGCCGAATATCTCCGTCCACTCATCGAACGGCAAGTTGGAGGTCACCAGGATCGAGCCCCGCTCGTAGCGCTGGCTGAAGACTTCGAACAGCAGCTCGGCGCCGGTCTTCGAGAGCGGCACGAAGCCGAGTTCGTCGATGATCAGAAGGTGATACTTTGCCAGTTGCTTCTGCAGGCGCAACAGGCGTTTTTCATCCCTGGCCTCCATCAGTTCATGAACCAGGGCAGCGGCCGTGAGGAAGCCGACGGAGAGCCCCTTTTGGCAGGCCGCCAGACCGAGACCGAGGGCGATATGGGTCTTGCCGGTTCCGCTGTTGCCGAGCGCGATGATATTCTCACGACGCTCGACGTATTCGCATCGCGCCAACTCCAGAACCAGCATCTTGTTGAGCGATGCGATGGCCTTGAAGTCGAAGCTGTCGAGGCTTTTGACGGCGGGGAACCTGGCCTGTCTGATCCGCCGCTCGACCATGCGGCGCTCACGGTCGATCAGTTCCAACTCGGTCAGACGGACAAGATACCGCACATGGTCGGCGCCCTCGGTGGCGCATTGGCGGGCCAGCTTGTCGTATTCGCGCAGGAACGTCGGCAGTTTCAGGGTCTTGAGGTGATGGGCCAGCAACACTTGCGGCGTATCGGTCATGACGCGCCTCCACCCAACAAGCTCATATAACTGGCGGCGGCCGTGGTCGCCACGTTGGCCCGAGGCAGGTAGGGATAGATATCCAGGTCGAGTTTGGGCGGGCGTCGCTCGATACGGCACAGCACAAGGTGTTTGACGGCGTCGTAGCCGATCGCACCCAGGCGCAGGGCGTCCTTCACCGCGCCGTGAAGCACCTCGAGATCGAAGGTCTCCAGAAGCCGAAGGACCTGGACGTATTCCCGCTTGCCGGCCTTGCCCATGCGCGCCTCCAGGAGACGGCGCAGGGTTGGGAAGGCATCAGGCAGTTCCCATCCGGCTAGCGGCGCGGCCTGATCCAGGGCGCCGATCTTGTGCTCCAGCAAAGGCAGGTAGTGGATCGGATCGAAGACCATATCTTCCCGGTCGTAGGAACGGGGGTGTCGGGCAATGATCCCGGCGCCGCAACCGATAACCACCTCGTGGACATAGCCACGGATCCAGACTTCCTGATGGCCGTAGGCGACGGGCACGGAATAGTCATTCGTCCGGTAGCGCACCAGGGACAGCGAGTTGACCCGCGTGCCCTGCTTGTCGCACGCGTCGAACGGTGCCGGCAGTGGCCTCTTCAACGCTTCGCGGTCACGCACAAACCGTTCGCCGATGCTCTCGCGGTGGCCGCGCAGGACGTTGCCTTGCCGGTTGCGGCATTGCTCTTCCAGGTGGCCATTGAAGGCGTCCCAGCTCGCGAACCGGGGAAGCGGCGTCATGAAGTTCCGCCGGGCATAGCCGACCACCCCCTCCACATTGCCTTTGTCGTTACCCTTGCCGGGACGGCCGTAGCGGTCCTCGAAGAGGTAATGGGACTGCAGCCCGCTGAACGGCCGCGTTCGTTGCCGCGTGCCATCTGACAAGATGCGCGACACCAGACACTTGTCGTTGTCGTAAAGAATCGATTGGGGAACGCCGCCGAAAAAAACAAAGGCTCTGTTGTGCCCGTCCAGCCAGGCCTCCGTCGTCGCCGCCGGGTAGGCCGCAACGAAGCAGGCATCGCTGTGGGGAAGTGTCATGACGAAAAAATGCGCCCGATACTTGACGCCGGCGATGATCGCATCCGCCTCGCCAAAGTCCGCTTGAGCATGGCCCGGAGGATGTGACAACGGCACAAACATCTCACGCCGACGAAGGCGCCGTTCCCGAACGTAATCCTTCACGATGGTCTCTTTGCCCGTAAAGCCATGTTCGTCGCGAAGGCGCTCGAATATACGCTTCGCCGTGTGGTGCTGCTTACGGTGAACCGTTCGGTCCTCCTCCAGAATACGGTCGATGATATCCGTGAAGGGGGCCAGTTTCGGGCGTTTCGGTGGCTGGCGTCGCCGATATCCCGGCGGTTCCGAATGCCGCAGCATCTTCCTCACCGTCTCGCGCGCAATGCCAAACCGACTTGCCGCCTCTCGCTGGCTCAGACCATCAACATGGCAGGCCAGCCGAACGCGCAGATATAGGTCCACGGTGTACATCCTCCCGCCTTCCATCTCAAAAAAGATCGAAGGCTACAGGTGGCAGAGTTTTACTCCGCCCGCGGCTGGGAAATCCCGCCGCTTCCGTGGACTAATACCAACGGCGCAAAATTCTGACTCGCAAGGGATTCCCTTTTTGGGCTGGATGTGATTCAAGGCTGGCGAAGGAGATTCGCCATGTCAGTATGCATTGCTCTTCGGGACGACTACGACAGCATTGAGCTCCGGTGTTTGGCCAAGCACAGTCGCGATCCCCGCCAAGTTCGCCGGCTTTTGGCCTTGGCGGCGGTTTACGACGGCATGAGCCGAGCGGAAGCCGCTAAGGTCGGCGGCATGGATCGCCAGACGCTGAGAGACTGGGCGCACCGCTTCAACGATGAAGGGGCAGACGGCTTGAAGAACCGTCCCGGTGCGGGCCGCCCCCGGCTCTTGACCGACGAGCAGATGGGCGAACTGTCGGTGATCGTCGAAACGGGCCCCGATCCAAAGATTGACGGTGTGGTTCGCTGGCGGCGGGTTGACCTGAAACGGGTGATCGAAGAACGCTTTGGCGTGATCTATAGCGAGCGGGCGATCTCCGACCTTCTCGTCGCGCTGTCCTTCTCCCACATCAGCGCCCGGCCGCAGCACCCCAAGCAGGACCAGCGGGTGATCGAGGCGTTCAAAAAAACTTCCCCCGCACGCTCGCTGCCCACCTAGCCGGTCTGCCCAAGACCAAGCGGGTCGAGATCTGGTTCCAAGACGAGGCCAGGCTGGGACAGAAGAACGGGCGTGTGCGCATTTGGGCGAAGAAGGGAACAAGGCCACGCCTGCCCGCCGATCAGCGCTACACGAACGCCTACCTCTTTGGCGCAATCTGTCCCATGGGAGCCAAGGGTGCCGCTCTCATGCTCCCCTTCGCCAACACAGCCGCCATGCAGATGCATCTCGACGAGATCAGCTGCAACGTCGCCGCCAAGGCCCATGGCGTCGTCCTGATGGACCGCGCCGGGTGGCACAGCACCGACCAGCTCAAGGTCCCCAAGAACCTCACCATCATCCTGCTGCCATCGCGCTCGCCCGAGCTGAACCCGGTCGAGAACATCTGGCAATACCTCCGCCAGAATTGGCTCTCTAACCGCGTCTTCGAAGATTACGACGCCATCATCGAGGCCGGTTGCCAAGCCTGGAACAAACTAATCGACCAGCCCGAGACGATCATGTCCATCGGAATGAGAGATTGGGCGATTTCAGGTCAATAATTAGTGCCGTTGGTATAATTTGTCACCGCCGTTCTCATCCCAGCCGATTCCGCCCAGGCGCGCCCTGGTCAGGGGGGAAAAGGGACATCACCAAACGAATTTTGAAAATCGTTGGTTGGGTCGTTGTGGGCTTGGCGATCCTCGTCGCTGGCGGGCTCGGCTACCTGTGGTACGGCATGCCCAGCGTGAGACCGGCGGCGGATATCGCCATCGAAAGAACGCCCGAGCGTATCGAACGCGGGCGCTATCTCGTCGAGAACGTGATGGGTTGCATGAGCTGCTACTCCCCGGCAAGGCACAGCGATCGCTATTCGCTGCCGCCGATTGCGGAGAAAAAGGGGGCGGGCGGCCTGCTCCTCGGCCCCCAGAACCGTTTCCCCGGGGCGCTAAACAGCAAGAACATCACCCCCCACAATCTGGGCACGTGGGCGACGGCGAGATCGTGCGGGCGCTTACCGTTGGTGTGACCCGGGAGGGCAAGCCAATCTTCCCCATCATGCCTTACAAGGGTTACGGCACCCTCGACCGTGAGGACATCTACGCGGCTGTGGCGTATTTGCGCACACTCGCGCCGATCGCAAACGCAGTACCGGACTCGGAGATAGACTTCCCGATCAACCTGATCATCCGCACCGAACCCAAAGAGGTAAAGTTTGGCAAGCGGCCTGACCCCTCCGACACCGTGGCATATGGCCGCTACATGGCAACTGCGGCCGGCTGGAGCTATTGTCAAAAGTTGGTGACGCAGGTTTCAGGCGGCGCGTTCGGTTAGCTTTTCTCCGTCCTTGAATTTGACGCCTTGAATGATGTCGGCGATCTGGTTCGAGCCGTCCAGGCGACGCCACTTCTTGCTGGCCGACTGGCACAGCTTGAAGACCATGGTGAGCGCCGTCATGCGGCTGAGGCAGCCCTTGGTCTTGGTGGTCCTGAGGCGCACGGTCGCAAAGGTGCTTTCGATGGGATTGGTGGTGCGAATGTGCTTCCAGTGCTCGGCCGGGAAGTCGTAGAAGGCGAGCAACACGTCGCGGTCCTTGGCCAGGCAGGCCACCGCTTTGTCGTACTTGGGGCCATAGGCCTCGAGGAAGAAGTCGAAGGCCTTCTCGGCCACCGCGCGGGTCTCGGCCATCCAGATGTCCTGTAGGTGCTGCTTGGCGCGTGGCTGGACGGACTTCGGGAGCTTGTTGAGCACGTTGGCGGTCTTGTGCACCCAACAGCGCTGGTCGCGCGTCGTCCCGTAGACCTCGCGCAAGGCTTTCCAGAAACCGAGCGCCCCGTCGCCGGTGGCCAGCTCGGGCGCAATCGCCAGGCCGCGGCGCTTGAGATCGAGCAGCACTTCGCGCCAGGACTGGGCGCTCTCCCGGTAGCCGTCGGCGATCGCCAGCAGCTCCTTGCGGCCCAGCTCGTCGGCACCGATGATCACGCACATGCATTGCTTGTCATGGTCGAGCCGTGGTGAGAAGTAGACGCCCTCGGCCCAGAAGTAGACATAACGCTTGGCCGAGAGATCGCGCCGTTGCCAATGCTCCAGCTCGCCTTGCCAGACCTCCTTGAGGCGGGCAATGGTCGAGGCCGAGAGCCCCGGCGCCTCGGGCCCCAAGAGCGCCGCAAGCGCCGCGCAGAAATCGCCCGTGGAGATGCCCTTCAGATAAAGCCAGGGCAGGAGTTCCTCGATCGACTTGGCGCGCCTGAGATAGGCAGGCAAGATCCGTGAGGTGAAGCGAACCCGCGGCCCCGTCTCGCCGGCGCCTCGGTCGCGCACCCTGGGACAGCGCACCGCAACCGGACCAATGCCGGTCTGGATCTCGCGCTCCGGCAAATGCCCGTGGCGTACGATCCGACGGCGGCCGGCCGAGTCCGTCAGATGCGCATACGCCTCGACAAAACCGGCAACTTCCGCCGCCACCGCTTGCCCAAGTAAACGCCGCGCACCAAGACGCAAAACCTCCGTCAGCGGATCGTCCTCAAATGATCCAGGTTGGCGAAGCTGGACGACTGTATCCTCTCTCATGGCGTATCCCTCCTTCGTGGAAAATGGCGACTCCAACATCGCCAGGATACGCCGCCCTCATCTCATCCCATCACCAACTTTCGGGTATAGCTCGGCCGGCTGTGCCGATTGCCACACCAAACTAGTGGATGGCAGAGCGGTGGGCGAGCCCTTTGCCGGCGGCATGGAGTTCTACTTTCCGCCGATCGGCCTCTTCCGCACGTCCAATATCACGCCGGACAAGGAGACGGGGATCGGGGATTGGACGCGGGAGGCCTTCATCGATCGCTTCAAGTCGATGGATCTCGAGACGGTGATGGACATGAAGACCGAGCCTGGGGAGGCGAACACCATCATGCCATGGTGGGAGTTCTCAGGCACGAAGCGGGCGGACCTCGCCGCCATCTACGACTACCTGATGACGCTCGAGCCGGTCCGCTCGGAGGTCATCACGTTCGAGCCGATCGGCGAATAAGAGACTTAATGAAGCGTCGCGCACGCTAGGCGAAACGATGGTCGCCATGCACCCCTCCGAGGCAGGCGATTACGTCCATCACTCACGCCCTTCTAACCACGGCAGGTCCGTGCATTTGTGCCTCGGCCGCTTTTGGCTAATACCGGACCTTTGGACGTGGTTGCCGGATAGTCCGCAAAGGCTTATCCCTCTGGCTCCGGTGCGATCAACATCTTGTAGGTAGGCGGCTTGATTGCGACGCCGATGCCGAGGATGGAGCGGAAGGCTGCGTGGCGGGTTCGGCGCCGGTTGAAGCGGAAGACGAACTCGTCGAGGTAGGATTGCAGGTGTTGGCGTCGGAGACCGTGGTAGACGCCCAGCGCCCAGGTCTTGAGGTTGGCGAAGACGCGATGAACCCAGGGCAGGACCATATGGGCGGCCATGTTTCCGACGACGTGCGGGTCGTGTGTGATGCCGGACGCGCCGGGGTAGCCGGCCCAGCCGTCGGTCCTGGCCGTGGCGCCGGGGGCGAGGTTGGCGCCCAGGAAGGCGTGCAGGCTGTCGGCGGAGAAGTCCTCGATCCGCGCCAGGCGGATCCGGCCGGGCCCACCCTCGCCGACCTCGACAGCGCCGGCGACCAACAACTTGCCTTGGTGGCTGCGCCGACCGCCGCCGCTCGGCGGTTCATCCTTGGAGCGGCAGGCGATCAGGCTTTCGTCCACTTCGACCAGGCCCGCCAGCGGCATGTGCTCTGGTGCGACCATGGCCCGGCGCAGCTTGGTGGCGAGCAACCATGCGGTCTTGTAGGAACCCAGGCCGAGCTGCTTCTGGAGTTGCAGCGCCGAGATCCCGTTGGAGTGCGTGGCCATCAGATAGGCGGCCCAGAACCACGCGATCAGCGCCAGCTTGGAGCCGTGCATCACCGTACCGGCCGTCACCGAGGTCTGCTTGCGACAGTCGGCGCATTCATGGGTGTATGCCTTGGTCGCGAGCGCCCACCCCCGGCTGCTGCCGCAGGCCGGACAGACGAAGCCTGCCGGCCAGCGCAAGATGGCCAGGTAGGCGGCGCAGGCTTCTTCGTCTGGAAAACGCTGTTGAAACTCCAACAGGGAACGGGGGAAGTCGGTCATTTCTGGGCATCCCGAGGGTCATGATGTTCACATTATGTTCCATCACGACCCTCGCCCCACGTCACCACATTTCGTGGTCCCGGACGCTCAGGGATAAGCCTTAGTCCGCTAAGGCTTATCCCTCTGGCTCCGGTAGGATCAACGGGTGGTGGCCTCGATGCTACGCGCGCAGCGGCACGACCCGGCTAAGGCCCAGGCAAAGTGCGCTTTCGCGACCAACTACCCGCTCGCCAACCGACAACTGCGTAGCCCCCTCATATTGCGTTACCGGATGCAGAGGGATAACAGCCCGTTGATTAAGTGGCTTTTTCCGGCTCTCACTCCCAGATGAGGAATGCGGCGGCGAAAGCCGTCTGGCCGCTTTGCGAGCCCCCCCGTGCCACCAGCATGGCCCCGGTGGGCGTGAGCAGAACGAAAATACCGCCATATCCGCCCGCCACGGCCTCCCGCGGGGTGCCGGCGCCGATGAGCTGGCGCATCAGTAACGATAGATTGTGGCCGGCGACGTGGAGCAGGTATCGCTTGTGCACATTCTCTCGCCCGCGCAGCCAGGTTCGTCGCATGCCGCCACGATCGAGGTTGTGGGCAAAGCAGCGCTCGACGATCTCGGCGCGCAGCTTGAAGGCCTCGCGGGCGACCCCGGACTTGAGCCGCGCACGGTTATTGGTGACCGCGCGCCGCGCCGCCTCATCACCGTGCCAGCGCGAAAAGCCGGTCTGCTTGGGCGCCGCGATCCGGGGCTGTGTCTCGAAAGTGGTGGAAATTTGAGGATGGCGTAATCTCCGGGTGACAAGACAACCACCCAACCGGCGGCTAGCACCGCCAAGGAGATCACGCCATGAAGAACACTACCGAGACTTCCGCGCTTTCGCTACTGGCCAATGACGCCGGCTATGATCCGCTCGAGGACCGGCTGCGGGAGAACATCAGATCCACGATCGAGGCCGTTTTTGAGGAGGAACTTGCGCAGTTTCTCGGGCGCTGCCGATACGGTCGAGAGGATGCGCTTCGGCAAGGGTATCGGAACGGGCACCGGGAGCGGCAACTGACGGGGACATTCGGGACCGAGAGGGTGAGCGTGCCGCGTGCGCGGATCGTTGAGGAAGACGGTCGGGCGTCGGAATGGCGTTCGCGGGCGCTGCCGCGCTACCAGCGGCTGACCAGAAAGGCCGAGGCGCTGATCGCTTCGGTGTATCTGTCCGGAACCAACACGCGGCGGGTGAAACGCGCGCTGTTCGGGCTCTTCCGGGGTGCTGTGAGCAAGGACGTTGTGAGCCGGGCGTGGCGCAAGGTGAAGGTCGATTGGGACGCCTGGTGCAGCCGTGGCCTCGCGGATGAGGATATCGTTCGGCTGATCCTTGACGGCACTGTGATCAAGACCCGACTGGACCGCAAGGCCACCAACATCTCGGTTCTCGCGGCTATAGGGGTGCGCCGGGATGGCCAGAAGGTCTTGCTTTCGATCGGGAATATGGGCGGAGAAAGCCAGGCGGCGTGGCGCCAGTTCCTCGACGACCTTGATGCGCGTGGACTGAAACGGCCCGGGTTTGTCATCGTCGATGGCGCGCCGGGACTGGAGGCGGCTCTGTCGGCGCTTTGGGGCGATGACCTTCCCGTTCAACGCTGCACCGTGCACAAGCACCGCAACCTTCTGGGTCATGCTCCCAAACACATGCATGACGAGCTGAGCGAAGATTACCGCGATATGATCTATGCCGACACTGCCTCCGAGGTGGAAACCCGCCGCAAGGCGTTTGTCCGCAAGTGGCGGCTGAAATGCAGGGCCGTCGCGGACAGCCTCGCAGAAGCGGGCGACAAGCTCTTTACCTTCACGCGCCTGTCCAAGAGCCAATGGAAATCAGCCCGAACGACCAACGCCATTGAGCGTCTCAACGAGGAGTTCAAGCGCCGGATCAAAACACAGACCGTGCTGCCGTGTCCCGAAACAGTGCCGATGCTCCTCTGGGCGCTCCTCGCTTCCGGCCAAATCCAGATGCGCAAAGTCGATGGATGGGAAACCCTCGATCAGCTAATCGCCGACGAAACCCTTGACCGCGCGGCCTGACCGCCGCAAAACTCAACCCGCTCGGAGAGGCGCCAAAACCAATTTCCACCACTTTCGAGACACAACCCGATCCGGGTCTTCCAGGGACTGTCGTTCAGAGCCCTCAAGACCGCCCGTGAGTGATAACCTTTGTCGGCGACGCATTCGGCCGGGTCCTCCGATGTCGGTGCCGCATCCACCGCCTCGAGGTTTGCCTCGGCCTTCGCCAGGGTCTTGGAAAGCGTCGTGGTGTCGCCCTCATCGGCCGGGTGCAGCTCGGCCGCCACCACCGCGCCGGTGTCCAGATCCACCGCGTGCTCGGGCTTGTAGGCCAGATGCGTCGTGCCGTCCTTCATCTTGGTGATCTTGGCCTCGGGGTCGCTCTTCGAAACCCAATCCGTGTTGGAAAGCTTCTTGCCCTTGCGCTTCCGGTCCAGAGGCGCCAGGTCCTCGGCCGTGGGTGTCTCGACGCCGCTTTCCCGGGCCAGGCGCTCCAGCATCTCCCGGTAGCCTTCGCCGTTGTCGCGCCGCACGATGTTCCGCAGCGCCGCGTTGGCCTCCATGGTCGAGGCATCGACGCCGATGCGCTCGCCCTTGATCAGCCCCGCCTCGGCGATCAGCACCAGAACCCAGTCGAAGACCGCCGCGTGGACTTCATGGGGCAGGCGCGTGCGGCTCCGTGACAGCCAGGAATGGTCCGGTACCCGATCACGGCTCCCCAGTCGCAGGAACGCCCGCAGCGAAAGCGAGTCCGAGCAGCGCCACTCCAGACCGCGCTCGCTGTCGATGCCCTCAAAGTAGCCCACCAGGTGCATCCGGAAATAGCGCCCGGGCGGCACCGAGGGCGCGCCCATCCGGGCCGCGTAATAAGGCCGGCAGCTCGCCTCGGCAAAGGCGTCGAAGCCGCCCTCGATCAGCACCGACTGCAAGCGGTCATAAAACACATGACCCGGAGAGCGCGGCATCTCCGACCAGCTCACCATCAGGTCCCCCTGACCATCCTTCTGCCGTCCCATCGCCATCGGCAAATCCCCCTGCAAATCAGGGAACCAGAGAATCAGACGGCGCCGACTTAATCAACGGGCTGATAAGCCTTAGTCCGCTAATGACCCAGTTTGGACACGAGCGCGCCAATCTGAGTGGTGCTTTGGCCCCTCGGGCGGGGGCTCAGGATGCCGCCTGGGTGGCCGGCTGCTCCTCCTGCATCGCCTTGGGCAACCAACGTGGTTGACCTTCGGTGCCGTGCGGAATGTAAATCGACGGTCGCCCCCGCTTCGTCGCGATCCATTGCCGGAGGCCCGGGCAATTGAAAATCGAGCGGGCGACCGGCGCAGGGACCCGGGTCATGGGCCACGTCGTCCACGACCAGAACTGCGTGTGCTCGGTCAAGGGGCGCTCTCGGCGCTCCCACGCTATCAGGGCCTGCTCGATGGTCGGTTCCTCATCGAGCGCCGTCGCGAGCCCGAGCGCGTTCACCATCGCCATGCCGCAGCCTTGGCCGAGACCCGGGGTCATGCCGTGCGCGGCATCGCCGAGGAGCGCGACGCGGCCCTTCGACCAGCTGCTCGTCCATATGGTCTCGAAGCGGTCCCAGCGGGCCTCCTCAGGGATGCGATCGAAGAACTCGGCGACGTGCGGGAACGAGCGTTTCCAGACGTCCCGCGGCACCGGCATGTGCATCGCCTCGCGGTCCGAGGCCAAGCTCGTGAGCGCGAGGTACAAGACCTCCTTGCTGCAGGGCGTGAACAGCACCCGGCGGTTCCCCGACCAGTATTCGATTATCCTGTTCTGCTCGGGGTCCTCGCCTTCCTCTTTCTTGCGATCGACGATGACCCGGATACACCCGGTGCCGTGGCGACGTTTGCGCCGCAAGAGACCGGTGGACTCGCGAACATTGGAGTTGATGCCATCGGCCCCGATCACGAGGTCGGCCCTACAGCGTTTGCCGTTCTCGAGCTGGAGCTCGCCCTCCGGGGTTGCGCCGATCGCATTGGAGCTCGTTTCGATTTCAACGCCCGAGCGCTCGGCCGTGGCCAGGATCGCCTCATACAAATGCTGGCGCGTGACGCAGAACAGCCGCCCGCCCGTCTCATGGTCGCCCATGGGAAAGAAGTCGATGATCCTGCCGCTCCCGTCGCGGCTCTCCCACGAGGGAATGCGGAGCGCTCCCTCGAACGCCTCGTTGGCCGCGCCGACGGCGTTAAGCACGCGAACGCCGTTCTCCCAGGTCCAGATTCCAGCGCCGAACTCGCGACACTCGGGTGCCCGCTCGTGGACGCGGACCGACCAACCGCGCTGGGCAAGTGCGGCGCCGACGGTCAGGCCGGCAAAGCCGGCACCGGCGATTTCCGCGTGACGTTGCACCAAAGTCGAACCCCTAAGTGGCCCCCGCTGGGGCGAATTTAACCGTATTCCAAGGGCCAATCGCAAAGAATTGTTGCTCGCGCCCATGGAACGAGCCGGTTGTGCCCTCAACCTTTATCGGAAGTTCGGACACCTGCCAGACATTCCAGAGTCCGCTTATGGCTAGTTCCGGTCGTCAGGGAAGGGATAGAATTACGACCGCTTTCCGGTAATCAGCAGACATCGGGGCAATGCAATGTCCGCTCTATCCCGCATATCGGGCTAATTTCGACGTAGACGTTTGAGTCTACTTCTGACCCAAAGCGGACGTACAGTGGATTACGCTATCTTGCTGGGATGTGTCGTCAGAAAGGTTGTTTTTCGTGCGCTTCCACATCTTCCGGAATCGTGATCCAGGGTTGTTTACTGCCGGTCCAGATATGTATTGCCGGCTTCAACATGCTCGTGTCGTCCAACGTCCCAGGCTTAACAGACACATATCCCTTCCGCACCTCGGGCATGTGGTAAATCCGCGTGCCGCATTGCGGGCAGAATGCGCCAAGCTTTGCCCGGCCCGCGTCGGAATTTGACGTGAAGGTTTTCGGTTCGCCCTGCGTGAGCCGGAAGTTCTCTTCCTTGACGACCAAGGACATCCCAAACGCGCTTCCGGATTGTTGCTGGCAATCTGTACAATGGCAGACGACCACCTGTTGAGGAGCGTCCGTCACTTCATGGCGAATGCCCCCGCACTGGCACCCCCCTGTCAATTCAGCAGACACAATTTCACCCCTCCGGCGATGTGATTGCTCGTTGGGTGCGAATCACCCACTCGTAACATTGGCGTCAATTTAAGGCTGGCCGGGGTCAGACTTGGGGGAATAATTCGTTGTCGGGCGGGAACGGGTCGCCGTCCTTCAAATCGGGATTCCATGGCAGGGTTAGGCTAGGGCGGCCTGCCCGATTAGCGTAAACCGTTCCATCGCCGACCCATCGATTCACTATAGCGCGCCGCCTTCGATCGCTATAGTTACCCGGCGCCCAGTGCAAAACATTCAAATGTTGGAACACGAGATCACCGGGCTTGCTTTCAAATCGCACCAGATCAAGTTCGCCTCGTTCTCTCATCGAAGCGAAGTTAAGCATGCCTTCAAACTTCTCGTCATACTCCTTAAATCGCGCTTCATCGCCCGCATCCAAGTACTGGCTTGGCTCCACGATGGAGAACAACTCGCCGACTTCGTAGCCATCAGTGGAATAGGAATCATTATTCGGTGCAAACCAGCGGTTCCACTTATGTGAACTCCGAATGCATTCAACCGCAGCACTATCCTTGGTAACTACGTCGAGAGGCAGCCAAGTGCCTGCAAGATTGAAGCCGTGAAGTGGATTGCCAGGTTGATCCTGATGCCATTCGGTTGCGTGAGGAGAATGGGGCTCCTTGACAAACATTTCATCGAATAGGTGATGGACTTTGTCGGAGTGCAAAAGCACGGCCGTCAACGGGGGAATTGGCCCGTCCATGATCCAGCTTTTGAAGTCATGGTCGCGCGCGGACATCCAAGTCTCAAAGGCGAAGCGACCCTCTGATCCTGGTGGGTTGCAATCTATGCCAAATTTTCCCGGATTTGCTAGGACACGATCGAGCGCCTCACGCAGCCGATCGATCCAATCCGTAGGAATTATGTCTCGTGCACAGACAACTCCATCTTGCCAGTAAGTTTCAATTTCATGTTCGGTGAGTTCTCGGAGTGGCTCATTATTCACCGCTCAACCTCCATGGTTCATTGCACCCGTTCCCGGCGGGGTGGGGGTGCAGTCAATTTGTAACATGCCTGATATGTAAGCGCATGTTCAGGGAAGTGGGTTGGCCCAGCGCTACGCGAGGTTATCTCTAGTGCGCTGAAGCTGTCGAGGATTCGGGTCGGAAATAAGACAAAAAAAGGGGGTCGATCACCTTTCGAATTGGATTGTCTCGATCTCAGCCTTCCGGCGCAAGGCTTTGCCCTGTAGGACGAGCGTGCGTGACCTGACCCGCCCAAGGTGGTCCATCGTCTATGAGAGAGTCTGATGCGGGTTTGCAATTATCTTCCCGAATTTTCTTGGCGGGTCGAAATGGCGTAGCCGCCGTTAATTTTTCTTCCGCTCCTCCAACCCCGCCATCCACTCGCGGGCAAGACGCTGCGCCTCGGCGATCTGTTCGGGAGTCATTTCGGAGGCAACGATGTCGCGCAATTGTGCTGTCATGTCGCGCATCCTGTCGGTCATGCTGCGGTTCTTGGCATTCGCGAGGTTGAGCCACTTGTGTGCCAGAACATAGTCCTGCGGCACGCCCTTCCCTTCGATGTACATGGACCCGAGGAGCAACTGGGCTCTGGCCCAGCCCTGGTCGGCCGCCTTGCGGTACCACTTCAGGGCCTCGGCAAATTCCTGCGGCACACCCTGACCTTTGTCGTACATGGTCGCTAGGTGCGTCTGGGCTTCAGTGTGTTCCTGGTCGGCGGCCATGCGATACCACTTCACCGCCTCTACGTCGTCCCTAGGGACGCCATCACCGTGTTCGTACCTGACCCCGAGGATGAGTTGGGCCTCGGCGTGCCCCTGTTCAGCGGCTAGGCGGTACCACTTCACCGACTCGACGAAGTCCTGCGGCACGCTAAAGCCGATCGCGTACTCGACACCGAGCTGGACTTGAGCGTCGGCGTGGCCTTGATCCGCCGCCTTGCGGTACCACTTTAACGCCTCGATTTGGTCCGTAGGCACGCCCAGGCCCTTGCGGTACATGACACCGAGCTTGACCTGAGCGATGGCGTGGCTCTGCTCGGCAAGCGGGCGAAGCTCTCTCAGCGCGGTCGCGTAGTCACGCTGCTCATATGCCTCCAAACCCTTCTCGAAGTCCTGGCCCCATGCTGGGGCGTCTAGAGCATTTTCTGAGCTGACGGATTCTTTTTGGGATTCCCATGGGATCGAATTTCTGATTCAAGATGTGGGCTGGTGGAGGAGGCCAGGCTGCATGACGAAACCTCTTTCCAATGATCTTCGAGAACGGCTTGTATCGGCGGTTGACAGCGGCCTGTCGCGGCGCTCGGCGGCGCGCCGCTTCGGGGTTGCGGCCTCGACGGCGATCAAATGGGTGAATCGGTGGCGGCGGACGGGCGATGTCGGGCCTAGGCCGCAAGGCGGTGACCACCGCTCGCACCGGATCGAGGCCCATGCCGAGGAAATCCTGGCGCTGGTTGACGAGACGCCGGACATCACCTTGGGCGAGATCGCGGCACACCTGGACGCGGGGCATGGCTTGACGGTGGCCCAAAGCACGGTCTGGCGGCTGCTCGACCGGCACGGCATGACGTTCAAAAAACACCGTACACGCCTGCGAGCAACAGCGAGCTGACGTCCTGCGCCGCCGGCAGGCCTGGTTCGACGCCCAACCCGATCTGAAGCCCGAGCGGCTGGTGTTCATTGACGAGACCGGCGCTTCGACCAAGATGGCCCGGCGTTACGGCCGGGCGCCACGGGGCGAGCGTTGCCAAGCACCGGTGCCTCATGGACACTGGAAGACGACGACCTTCGTTGGCGCGCTCCGCCTTGAAGGCATGACCGCGCCCATGGTGCTCGACGGTGCCATGCATGGTGCCGCCTTCCTCGCTTATGTGGAGCAGGTCTTGGTCCCGACGCTCAAACCCGGCGATATCGTGGTGATGGATAACTTACCCGCCCACAAACCCATCGCCGTGCGCACGGCCATCGAAGTCGCCGCGGCAGAGTTGCGCTTCCTGCCGCCCTACAGCCCTGACTTTAACAGCCCGTTGATTAAGTCGGCGCCGTCTGATTCTCTGGTTCCCTGATTTGCAGGGGGATTTGCCGATGGCGATGGGACGGCAGAAGGATGGTCAGGGGGACCTGATGGTGAGCTGGTCGGAGATGCCGCGCTCTCCGGGTCATGTGTTTTATGACCGCTTGCAGTCGGTGCTGATCGCGGGCGGCTTCGACGCCTTTGCCGAGGCGAGCTGCCGGCCTTATTACGCGGCCCGGATGGGCGCGCCCTCGGTGCCGCCCGGGCGCTATTTCCGGATGCACCTGGTGGGCTACTTTGAGGGCATCGACAGCGAGCGCGGTCTGGAGTGGCGCTGCTCGGACTCGCTTTCGCTGCGGGCGTTCCTGCGACTGGGGAGCCGTGATCGGGTACCGGACCATTCCTGGCTGTCACGGAGCCGCACGCGCCTGCCCCATGAAGTCCACGCGGCGGTCTTCGACTGGGTTCTGGTGCTGATCGCCGAGGCGGGGCTGATCAAGGGCGAGCGCATCGGCGTCGATGCCTCGACCATGGAGGCCAACGCGGCGCTGCGGAACATCGTGCGGCGCGACAACGGCGAAGGCTACCGGGAGATGCTGGAGCGCCTGGCCCGGGAAAGCGGGGTCGAGACACCCACGGCCGAGGACCTGGCGCGTCTGGACCGGAAGCGCAAGGGCAAGAAGCTTTCTAACACGGATTGGGTTTCGAAGAGCGACCCCGAGGCCAAGATCACCAAGATGAAGGACGGCACGACGCATCTGGCCTACAAGCCCGAGCACGCGGTGGATCTGGACACCGGCGCGGTGGTGGCGGCCGAGCTGCACCCGGCCGATGAGGGCGACACCACGACGCTTTCCAAGACCCTGGCGAAGGCCGAGGCAAACCTCGAGGCGGTGGATGCGGCACCGACATCGGAGGACCCGGCCGAATGCGTCGCCGACAAAGGTTATCACTCACGGGCGGTCTTGAGGGCTCTGAACGACAGTCCCTGGAAGACCAGGATCGCGGCGCCCAAGCAGACCGGCTTTTCGCGCTGGCACGGTGATGAGGCGGCGCGGCGCGCGGTCACCAATAACCGTGCGCGGCTCAAGTCCGGGGTCGCCCGCGAGGCCTTCAAGCTGCGCGCCGAGATCGTCGAGCGCTGCTTTGCCCACAACCTCGATCGTGGCGGCATGCGACGAACCTGGCTGCGCGGGCGAGAGAATGTGCACAAGCGATACCTGCTCCACGTCGCCGGCCACAATCTATCGTTACTGATGCGCCAGCTCATCGGCGCCGGCACCCCGCGGGAGGCCGTGGCGGGCGGATATGGCGGTATTTTCGTTCTGCTCACGCCCACCGGGGCCATGCTGGTGGCACGGGGGGGCTCGCAAAGCGGCCAGACGGCTTTCGCCGCCGCATTCCTCATCTGGGAGTGAGAGCCGGAAAAAGCCACTTAATCAACGGGCTGTTAAAGGGGGTGCCCCCGCTACGCCATGAAACTTACCCTCCAGATCGCCAGTTTCACAAGTTTCATATCTAAGTTTCATATCCAAAACATCAGCTTTTCTGCGGTGTTTAGCCATCTTTCATAACTTTCTTGAACATTCATAAACTACCCTCTGAGTTTCATAAATGGGCCGTATGAAACTTATGAAACTTACTCTGGTACCGCACACGCCATGAGCGAGGGGTATGTTGGTGCCCGGCGAAAACACCACCAATCGCCAACTTTCTTTGCTGCCTGATAAAATGGAATTGTGCGGCAAATTCATGGGGTCAAAAGAGAATGATATTCTTGGAGTTGTACGCCGAGGGCCGTTACCAAGATTCGAAGAATTTACCTCCGCAAAAACTTTCCTCGGTCATATTGCAGCAATACCAAGCGCAACGTGTGTGGTTAGCGTGTGTTGTACTTAGAAAACGAAAGGCCATAAAACCATATATATAAATGGACTTATGGCCTATCGAAAGATTGGCGGAGGGAGAGGGACGCTCCGCCAAACGACGAAAAACGTCACCAACCTAGCTACTGTATAGGTTACGCGCTCCCACCGTATGTGGTGGAAAGATGTGGTATCGGTCCATACTCGGGGAGCCTTCGCCATGCCTTCCTACGTTCAGAAGCGCCGCCGTCGCTGGTACGCCATCATGGAGATACCGAAGGTCCTTCGCCCTCACTTCGGCAAGCATCGCTTTGTCCAATCACTAGAATCAGATAGCCGCACCATAGCTGAACGCCGCGTAATGCCGGTCGTTGTCGCCTGGAAAAAAGAGGTCGCCAACGCCAGGAATGAGCCGGTTGATGATGACGCGGCATTCTGGCGGCGCGGGCTTCGCAACGCCAAGACCGCGGAACACCGCGAGTCGATCTTAATGCAGATCGAGTACGCGGCGTGGGATATCGGCGCAATCAACGTCGAGAACATTGGCGATCCGCCATCTAGCGATCCCGAGGCGCGGCGCTTCTATGCGCGTGCCGCGGGGTTGGTGGTCCCGTTCACCGAGCACCTTGACGAGGCGCTTAACAGCCCGTTGATTAAGTGGCTTTTTCCGGCTCTCACTCCCAGATGAGGAATGCGGCGGCGAAAGCCGTCTGGCCGCTTTGCGAGCCCCCCCGTGCCACCAGCATGGCCCCGGTGGGCGTGAGCAGAACGAAAATACCGCCATATCCGCCCGCCACGGCCTCCCGCGGGGTGCCGGCGCCGATGAGCTGGCGCATCAGTAACGATAGATTGTGGCCGGCGACGTGGAGCAGGTATCGCTTGTGCACATTCTCTCGCCCGCGCAGCCAGGTTCGTCGCATGCCGCCACGATCGAGGTTGTGGGCAAAGCAGCGCTCGACGATCTCGGCGCGCAGCTTGAAGGCCTCGCGGGCGACCCCGGACTTGAGCCGCGCACGGTTATTGGTGACCGCGCGCCGCGCCGCCTCATCACCGTGCCAGCGCGAAAAGCCGGTCTGCTTGGGCGCCGCGATCCGGGTCTTCCAGGGACTGTCGTTCAGAGCCCTCAAGACCGCCCGTGAGTGATAACCTTTGTCGGCGACGCATTCGGCCGGGTCCTCCGATGTCGGTGCCGCATCCACCGCCTCGAGGTTTGCCTCGGCCTTCGCCAGGGTCTTGGAAAGCGTCGTGGTGTCGCCCTCATCGGCCGGGTGCAGCTCGGCCGCCACCACCGCGCCGGTGTCCAGATCCACCGCGTGCTCGGGCTTGTAGGCCAGATGCGTCGTGCCGTCCTTCATCTTGGTGATCTTGGCCTCGGGGTCGCTCTTCGAAACCCAATCCGTGTTGGAAAGCTTCTTGCCCTTGCGCTTCCGGTCCAGACGCGCCAGGTCCTCGGCCGTGGGTGTCTCGACCCCGCTTTCCCGGGCCAGGCGCTCCAGCATCTCCCGGTAGCCTTCGCCGTTGTCGCGCCGCACGATGTTCCGCAGCGCCGCGTTGGCCTCCATGGTCGAGGCATCGACGCCGATGCGCTCGCCCTTGATCAGCCCCGCCTCGGCGATCAGCACCAGAACCCAGTCGAAGACCGCCGCGTGGACTTCATGGGGCAGGCGCGTGCGGCTCCGTGACAGCCAGGAATGGTCCGGTACCCGATCACGGCTCCCCAGTCGCAGGAACGCCCGCAGCGAAAGCGAGTCCGAGCAGCGCCACTCCAGACCGCGCTCGCTGTCGATGCCCTCAAAGTAGCCCACCAGGTGCATCCGGAAATAGCGCCCGGGCGGCACCGAGGGCGCGCCCATCCGGGCCGCGTAATAAGGCCGGCAGCTCGCCTCGGCAAAGGCGTCGAAGCCGCCCTCGATCAGCACCGACTGCAAGCGGTCATAAAACACATGACCCGGAGAGCGCGGCATCTCCGACCAGCTCACCATCAGGTCCCCCTGACCATCCTTCTGCCGTCCCATCGCCATCGGCAAATCCCCCTGCAAATCAGGGAACCAGAGAATCAGACGGCGCCGACTTAATCAACGGGCTGTTAGCACATCGCGCGCCACGGCTAAGACGCAGGATATGCAGCGCTCTGACGTGAAGCGCCTCGCCCACGAGTTCCAGACAGTACAGGACGTGACGCGGCCCGAGGTGCGCCGTTGGATCACCGGGTTGATGAATGATGACGGCCTCACGCCCAAGACGGTGCAGCGCATCCTGAGCGCCCTACGGGGCTACTGGCGCTACCTTCAAAGCATCGGGATAGCGGGGGAGGATCACGAGCCCTTCAGCAAGCTCGGTGTGGCCCGGCAGAACAAGCGCACCTCGCCGCGATCCGCTAGAAAGCCGTTTGAGCCGGGCGACGTGGTGAAGTTGCTCGACGACGCCATAGAGCGGGGTGACGATCAGCTTGCCGATTTGATCCGCCTCGGAATGTGGACAGGTTGCCGCATTGAAGAGCTGTGCGCACTCAAGGTCGAACAGGTGAAGGATGTTTATTTTTCAGTTGACGATGCCAAGACGAAGGCGGGCTGGCGCGACGTTCCGATACATCGGGAATTGGCACGGACAATGGCGCGGCTGCTCGAGGGCAGCAAAGATGGCTACGTGCTGTCGGGGCTGACCGTCAACAAGTACGGTAATCGGTCGAACGGGATTGGCAAGCGCTTCGGTCGCCTAAAAACTGAACTCGGCTTCGGCGCCCAGTTTGTCTTTCACTCGATCCGCAAAACGGTCGTGACGATCCTTGAAAACGCGGGCGCGGCTGAGAACATCGTTGCTTGCCTATCCGGTTATCACCCACACCCACTATATGTAGTGTGTCTCCTTGGACTGCAGGCAAGGGCCGGCGCAGGCGCATTGAGGAGGCGATCCGGCTAATTCTTGATTGTTCTGAAAACCGAACCGGATTTTAATTCACGTCACGTACTTAACATCGGGGGACGGAACGGTGGCGACCAAGGGAAAAACGGAGAAACCCACGGCCAGACGGGAAGCTGCTGATGAAACGACATCGTCTGAGCGATTGACGGCACTAGTCGAAGAAAGCGACGCGCTGGCACGAATCGTTGCGAAGAACCCGTCCGCGCCTGTTAGTCTCCTGCGCGTTTTGAGTCGCAGCGAAGACGAAGCGACACGCAAGAACGTGGTCCTCAATCCGTTTACTCCATATGACGTATTGAGCGAACTTGAAAACCAGTTCACAGAGCTATTTGTGAATAATCCGGCACTCGAATCCTACAATTCAATGAAGCTCTGATTTCCTGGAATATTCCATCGGTGTGGTTCACCTCCGATTTCAGATAAATTTCAATGAAGTGACGGTCCTTTATGCAACGTGGCGTTTTGCCAAATCCGACTCAATGATTAGGATTTCCACCACGCTAAAGTGTCGCCTAAAAGCCGCTATAATGCCGTCCGAGTCCCTGCTCGGCATCGCCGGAGATATCTCCGCTTCGACCTGCACCGAGCTTTACTCAGGAAAATGGGTGCACACTACATATAGTGGGTGGGGGTGATAACCGGATAGGCAAGCATCGTTGCAGATATTGTCGGGCACGAGAAGACCACCATGACTTACGGACTTTACTCGGGCGGTGTGTCGCTCACGGTGAAGCGGCAAGCGCTGGCGAAGCTGGCGTACTGACTTCCGCTAGGTAGCTGTAAGCGGACTTGGCGTGCGACCGCGCTGATGGTCCGCTACTGACTCTTAGCGGACGTTGCTCAAGATACTACTGATTCCCCTATCCGCCGTGGCCCGAAGCCACGATGTCCTTTTCGACACTGTCGACCATCGCTAGGAGTTTGGTCCGCTCGGCGTCCGGCACGTTGAACTTGTACAGCACGTCCTTCGCGGTGACCTCGCGTAAAGGTTCCCGGTTCATCGATCAAGCCTCCCGCTCGCAATCTTGACTAGGCCGACTCGGCTATTCGGCCGCTTCTGATTTCTGTGTCTTTATGGACCGAGGCCAGACTTGGTGAAATAGGTCGTTGTCAGGCAGGAAGGGATCGCCGTCCTTGAGGCCCGGGTCCCACGGCAACCGCGCCGTATATTGGCCTTCCCGCTTGGCGAACCGCGCATCGTCGCCGGCCCAGCGGTGACCGATCGCGCGCCGCCGACGGTCCGTGTGGTTGCCCGGCGCGGAATGAACGGTCAGCAGGTGGTTCAAAACCACATCGCCCGGTTCGGTGTCGAACGACACGATGTCCAATTCGTCCCGCATAGTCTCGAAGTCGGGTTGCTGTTCGTAGGCCTCGTCATACTTTTCCACGCGCGCTTCGTAGCCGCCATCGGTGATGTCGCCGGGTTGGATCTCTTCGAAGGTGAGGTCGAACTGGCCCTCCTCGATCATGCCGGGCTCGCCCTCCAGCGGGTTGCCGAACCAGCGGTTCCAGGCGTGCGAGCCGCGGATGTAGTCGACCGCGCCGCTCTCGTGCGTCACCACATCGAGGGGAAGCCAGCTGCCGGCGACCTGCCGGCCGTGCAGCGGATTGGCGGACTGGTCCTGATGCCACAGCGTCGGGTGCGGCGAGTGCGGCGCCTTGGTCAAGTGGAAATCGTAAATGTGGTGGATTTTCTCAGACCGCAGCACTTGCGCGGCAATCGGGACCAGGGGTGAGTTCAAGGCCAGCGCCTTGAAATCGTCATCGTAGACCCACATGAAGGATTCGAACGTGAACCGCCCCTGGGATCCTGCGGGGTTGACGTCGGAGCCGTAGGGGCCGGGATTGTCGAGCACCCGGTCGAGGGCCACGCGCATGCGCTCGATCCACTCCGTGCCAATGATATTCGGGAGACGGACCACCCCGACCCGCCAATAGGTCTCGATCTCGTCCTCGGTGACGTCGCGAAGCGGCATGTTATCCATCGGTGGTCCTCCGGGGTAAGCCGGCTAAGCCTACCCCAAGCCTAGCAAACTACGGACGGGCTGCTACTGACCCTTTTCGCCCGGAGCACGACATTCCCGGGGTAGGTGACACGGACGTGAGGCAGTCACCTTAGCATCGGCCCAAGCTCAGCGAAGACGGCTGGATTGAGGAAGATTTCGTGTCCCTCACCCTCTAATCGAACCAACCTCACTTTCTTACCGTACTTTCGGGCTGCAGTTTCGTATTGCTCGTTGAAACCGGGCGGCTAGCAGGGGCACGATCCAACTCAACTTGGTACGTCCAATTCCTGATAGTGGCGGAAGATACCGTCCTCGTTGAACGGAATCCAGCGCTCTGACTGCAAGTAAGCGGCCACGCGGGGTCGCGAAGCAACGCGATCGTGCAAGGCCGCTACTCGCGGACATTCTCTTTCGGCCTGCGCCATTACCCGCGGAAACGCATAGCGAAGTCCGGCGACTACCTGGAACAGAGAAAGATCGGGATAACCGAGACGCCTGCCGGTCAAGTAGCCGACCTCGCCGCTCTTTGCGAGAGCGCGCTCGAAATAGCCGAGATATTTCGGAATTCGGCGGGTCACGAAGTCGGCGGCTCTCTGCTGCGCTTCGCGGCGCTGCTCCTCGTAGTGAAGCGCGCTGGCGATCGGATGGTGGGTGTCATGCGCTTCCTTGACCAGATCGGCGATTGTCAGTTGCAGTTGGTTGGCCCACAGCCGCCCCGCCTCGCTGGCGGGTGCCAGGCGGTGTCGCGGACCGAGGAACATGAGGATGTTAGCGGTCTGCCCAATGAGCAGTTTGCCGGCACGAAGGTAGGGCGGCGCAAACGGCGGGCGGGCGATTATCTCACCATCGAGAAAGCGTATCAGCTCCGGAATCCCACCGCCGTCCGTCTCGCGGCCAACATCGACATATGCGGCGCCCACTTCCTCCAGAGCCAGACGTACAAACTCCCCCCGACCTTGGATCGACGGCCAATAGTAGAATTGATAACGCATGTTGGATTCCTCCTTGAGGGCGAAGGCTGGTCTTCCGTTGTCTGACGTCAGCGCCTTTGGGACAAATTGAGGTAATTGCATACTGGAGGATTTCTGGCTCATCGTAGTGACCGAAGGGAACGAAGATGAGACAGAAATCAATGAGCAAGAACGACCCGGCGGATGGAACGGTTCGGGATATTCGCCGCAAGACACGCAAGCAGTATACGGCTGAGGAGAAGATCCGGATCGTGGTGTCGGGCCTGCGCGGCGAGGAGAGCATCGCCGCCTTGTGCCGCCGCGAGGGCATCGCCGAGGGTCTGTATTACAGCTGGTCGAAAGAGTTTTTGGAAGCGGGCAAGAAGCGGCTCGCCGGCGACACCGGGCGCCAAGCGACCTCGGGCGAGGTTAAAGGCCTGCGCCAGGAGATGCGCGACTTGAAGGAGTTGGTCGCCGAACTTTCGCTGGAGAACCGGCTTCTCAAAAAAAACATGATCGGGCATGGGGGAGACGAGGAATGAGGTATCCCGCATCCGAGAAGCTGGAGATCATCCGCCTGGTCGAGCAGTCCCACCTGGGCGTCGGGTCCACTTTGGACAAGCTGGGCATTCCGAAGACCACCTTTTATCGCTGGTACGATCGCTTTCTGGCCTTTGGCGACGCCGGTCTTTAGGATCGCAACAGCAGCCCAGGCCGGGTGTGGAACCGGATCCCGGATGATGTCCGGGGGCAGATCATCGATCTTGCCCTGGAGGAGACGCAACTGTCGCCCCGGGAACTGGCCGTCAGGTTTACGGACACCAGGGGCTACTTTGTCTCGGAAGCCTCGGTTTACCGGCTTCTCAAGGCCCACGACCTGATCACAAGCCCCGCTTTCGTGGTCATCAAGGCAGCCGATGAGTTCCGCGACAAGACCACGGCGCCGAACCAGCTGTGGCAGACCGACTTCACCTATCTCAAGGTCATCGGCTGGGGCTGGTTTTACCTGTCGACCATCCTGGACGACTATTCCCGCTACATCATTGCTTGGAAGCTCTGCACCAACATGACGGCGGACGATGTGACGGCAACACTGAAGTTGGCGCTAGAAGCCTCAGGCTGCAATCGCGCCAATGTCGTCCACAAGCCGAAGCTGCTCAGCGACAACGGCTCGTCCTATATCTCCGGCGATCTGGCTGAATGGCTCGAGGACCACGGTATGGATCACGTTCGGGGCGCACCGTATCACCCGCAAACCCAGGGCAAGATCGAGCGCTGGCATCAAACGCTGAAGAACCGGATCCTGCTTGAAAATTATTATCTACCCGGCGATCTCGAAAACCAGATCAGCGCCTTCGTCGATCACTACAACAACCAACGCTACCACGAGAGCATCGGCAACGTAACTCCAGCCGACGCCTACTTTGGACGCCACACCGCCATCATCGAAAAGAGAAAAAAAGATCAAAAAACTGACCCCCCAAAACCGCCGCTTGAACCATCAAAGCCAAGCGGCTTAACATCAAACAAAGATGAGCCAGATCCTCCGATCCTCCCTATGAAACACGCTCAACAGTCCCATTTGTTTTGATGACGGACAGTGTTCGTGGCTCAATGCCGTCGAGGGCTTCTTTGCCAAACTCACGCGGCGCAGGCTCAAGCACGGTATCTTCCATTCCCTCGTCGATCTCCAGGCCGCCATCAATCGCTTCGTCCGTGAATACAATGCCGCCAACCCACAACCATTCATCTGGAAAGCACATCCCGATGACATCATCGCCGCACGAAACCGAGGGTTCCAAACGTTGAAATCAATCCACTAGCAGGCTGCTGAAAAAGTCCTCGCATTTGCAGTTGTGACATGATTCTGTGATTCCTTCGGGTGATGGAGGATGGCATGCGGGGTCGAGATCAAAGCAGTGGCAATTTATTCAGCTACGTAGACCTGGAAGAGCGTGTTCCGGATGATCATCCGCTGCGTCTGATCCGTGAGATCGTGAACGACGTATTGGGGTCTCTATCTTCGGAGTTCGAGACGCTTTATTCCCACATGGGTCGCCCATCGATCCCGCCGGAGAAGCTTCTTCGAGCGTTACTGTTGCAGGTGTTTTATTCGATCCGCTCGGAGCGTCAGCTGATGGAGCAGCTAAACTTCAACATGCTGTTTCGCTGGTTTGTGGGGCTTGGGCTGGACGATGGCGTGTGGGACGCCAGCGCGTTCTGCCACAACCGGGACCGTCTTCTGGAGGCGGAGGTTTCGGCGCAGCTGCTTGCGGGGGTTATCCAGCACCACAAGGTACGGGGACTATTGAGCCGGGATCATTTTTCGGTAGACGGAACATTGATCGGGGCCTGGGCGTCGATGAAGAGCTTTCGTCCCAAAGGTGAGGACGATGGCGACGGGGGATCGGGGCGCAACGCCGAGCGGGATTTTCATGGCGAGAAACGCTCGAACGCGACCCATGCAAGCACCACTGATCCGGACGCCCGGCTTTATCGCAAGGGTAATGGCCGGGAAAGCAAGCTGTGTTACATGGGCCATGCGCTGACGGAGAACCGCCATGGTCTGGCAGTCGGCGGCGGCGTGACCATTGCGTCGGGCACGGCGGAACGCGAAGCCGCCCTTGATCTGATCGACAGGCATCGCCCGGTGGAGAGTAGAGGCGGCCCGCGTCGGATCACGGTGGGCGGGGACAAGGGTTTTGACGTCGCGGATTTTGTCGAGGAACTGCGGCACCGCAAGGTGACCCCCCATATCGCCGTCCAGGACCACGTCACCAAGACCGGCAAGCGGCGCAAGACCAAGATAGACGGGCGCACGACGCGCCATCCCGGTTACGGCGTCAGCCAACGTTGCCGTAAGCGCATCGAGGAGGTCTTCGGCTGGGTCAAGACGAGCGCGGGATTGAGCAAGACCAAATTCCGGGGCCGCCACCGGGTCGACGCTTCGTTCACCCTGGCCTTGGCCGCCTACAACCTCGTCCGACTACCCAGACTGCTGGCGGAGGCGCCAACATGACGGGCGATGCCGGCACGCCGCTGACCGCAAAGTGGCAGATCATCGAACTGGATGAAGCCCAGGGCATCGGATCGGTCGAGATTGAAGACGGTTTCACCCTAAGACACGAAATCTCATTTCATTTCGGCGATGAATCCGAGTTCAAGGCCCGGCAATGATGACTTTTTCAGCAGCCTGCTAGAGCATTTTCTGAGCTGACGGATTCTTTTTGGGATTCCCATGGGATCGAATTTCTGATTCAAGATGTGGGCTGGTGGAGGAGGCCAGGCTGCATGACGAAACCTCTTTCCAATGATCTTCGAGAACGGCTTGTATCGGCGGTTGACAGCGGCCTGTCGCGGCGCTCGGCGGCGCGCCGCTTCGGGGTTGCGGCCTCGACGGCGATCAACGGCGATCAAATGGGTGAATCGGTGGCGGCGGACGGGCGATGTCGGGCCTAGGCCGCAAGGCGGTGACCACCGCTCGCACCGGATCGAGGCCCATGCCGAGGAAATCCTGGCGCTGGTTGACGAGACGCCGGACATCACCTTGGGCGAGATCGCGGCACACCTGGACGCGGGGCATGGCTTGACGGTGGCCCAAAGCACGGTCTGGCGGCTGCTCGACCGGCACGGCATGACGTTCAAAAAAAACCGCGCACGCCTGCGAGCAACAGCGAGCTGACGTCCTGCGCCGCCGGCAGGCCTGGTTCGACGCCCAACCCGATCTGAAGCCCGAGCGGCTGGTGTTCATTGACGAGACCGGCGCTTCGACCAAGATGGCCCGGCGTTACGGCCGGGCGCCACGGGGCGAGCGTTGCCAAGCACCGGTGCCTCATGGACACTGGAAGACGACGACCTTCGTTGGCGCGCTCCGCCTTGAAGGCATGACCGCGCCCATGGTGCTCGACGGTGCCATGCATGGTGCCGCCTTCCTCGCTTATGTGGAGCAGGTCTTGGTCCCGACGCTCAAACCCGGCGATATCGTGGTGATGGATAACTTACCCGCCCACAAACCCATCGCCGTGCGCACGGCCATCGAAGTCGCCGCGGCAGAGTTGCGCTTCCTGCCGCCCTACAGCCCTGACTTTAACCCCATTGAAATGGCCTTCTCCAAGCTCAAGGCTTTCCTCAAAAAGACCGCCGCCCGAACCGTCGATGACCTCTGGGACGCCATCGCCCAAGGCATCGACACCTTCACACCAACGGAATGCGAAAACTACTTCGCTGCTACCGGCTATGACCGCAAATGATAGGAAACCGCTCTAGCAGGTCGCGCAATTGGTGCGGGCCTCCGCGATCGCGGCCTCGAGCCGCGTCACGTCCATTACCCCGACATGTACCGCCTCGCCGATAACGAAGCTCGGCGTGCCCTGGATGCGGAGCGCCTTGGCGAGTTCATGGGTGCGCTCGATCGCGGCGGTGATCTCAGGCGCCTTCATGTCCTCTTCCAGGCGCTTAACAGCCCGTTGATTAAGTGGCTTTTTCCGGCTCTCACTCCCAGATGAGGAATGCGGCGGCGAAAGCCGTCTGGCCGCTTTGCGAGCCCCCCCGTGCCACCAGCATGGCCCCGGTGGGCGTGAGCAGAACGAAAATACCGCCATATCCGCCCGCCACGGCCTCCCGCGGGGTGCCGGCGCCGATGAGCTGGCGCATCAGTAACGATAGATTGTGGCCGGCGACGTGGAGCAGGTATCGCTTGTGCACATTCTCTCGCCCGCGCAGCCAAGTTCGTCGCATGCCGCCACGATCGAGGTTGTGGGCAAAGCAGCGCTCGACGATCTCGGCGCGCAGCTTGAAGGCCTCGCGGGCGACCCCGGACTTGAGCCGCGCACGGTTATTGGTGACCGCGCGCCGCGCCGCCTCATCACCGTGCCAGCGCGAAAAGCCGGTCTGCTTGGGCGCCGCGATCCGGGTCTTCCAGGGACTGTCGTTCAGAGCCCTCAAGACCGCCCGTGAGTGATAACCTTTGTCGGCGACGCATTCGGCCGGGTCCTCCGATGTCGGTGCCGCATCCACCGCCTCGAGGTTTGCCTCGGCCTTCGCCAGGGTCTTGGAAAGCGTCGTGGTGTCGCCCTCATCGGCCGGGTGCAGCTCGGCCGCCACCACCGCGCCGGTGTCCAGATCCACCGCGTGCTCGGGCTTGTAGGCCAGATGCGTCGTGCCGTCCTTCATCTTGGCGATCTTGGCCTCGGGGTCGCTCTTCGAAACCCAATCCGTGTTGGAAAGCTTCTTGCCCTTGCGCTTCCGGTCCAGAGGCGCCAGGTCCTCGGCCGTGGGTGTCTCGACGCCGCTTTCCCGGGCCAGGCGCTCCAGCATCTCCCGGTAGCCTTCGCCGTTGTCGCGCCGCACGATGTTCCGCAGCGCCGCGTTGGCCTACATGGTCGAGGCATCGACGCCGATGCGCTCGCCCTTGATCAGCCCCGCCTCGGCGATCAGCACCAGAACCCAGTCGAAGACCGCCGCGTGGACTTCATGGGGCAGGCGCGTGCGGCTCCGTGACAGCCAGGAATGGTCCGGTACCCGATCACGGCTCCCCAGTCGCAGGAACGCCCGCAGCGAAAGCGAGTCCGAGCAGCGCCACTCCAGACCGCGCTCGCTGTCGATGCCCTCAAAGTAGCCCACCAGGTGCATCCGGAAATAGCGCCCGGGCGGCACCGAGGGCGCGCCCATCCGGACCGCGTAATAAGGCCGGCAGCTCGCCTCGGCAAAGGCGTCGAAGCCGCCCTCGATCAGCACCGACTGCAAGCGGTCATAAAACACATGACCCGGAGAGCGCGGCATCTCCGACCAGCTCACCATCAGGTCCCCCTGACCATCCTTCTGCCGTCCCATCGCCATCGGCAAATCCCCCTGCAAATCAGGGAACCAGAGAATCAGACGGCGCCGACTTAATCAACGGGCTGTTGACGTCGAGGCCGACCTCCGCTGCCACCTGCATGATGGTCCCCTTGTCAAGCCGGCCCCTGAGCGCCATGAGCGTATCGTGGAAGGCAATGTAGTGGCCCTGGTTGCGCGCCGCGAGCGTCGCGCGCGCCGCGACCAGCGAATCGGGCCCGAGGATCGGATACTCCTTGTAGACGATTCGAACCCCAGGGTCCTCCGCCAGCACCGCGGCGAGGCTTGGCGCCGCCTGCTTGCAGTACGGGCAGTGGTAATCGAAGAACTCCACGATGGTGACGTCACCCTCCGGGTTGCCGCCGACGACGCTATCCGGATCGTTGAGCAGCGCCTGGCGGAAACTCACCACGGCCTCGCGCTGAGCCGCGAGCTCCTGCTCCCGCTGGCGGTCCTCCAGCCGCTCCATCACTTCGACCAGGAACTCGGGATGTTCGAGAAGATAGCTCCTGATGAGTTCGATGATTCCGGCGCGCTCGGCGGGCGAATAGGTTTCCTCGGTTTGGCCACGCACGGGATAAGGGAAAGCGATGACGAAGAGCATGACCGCACCGATCGCCTCAATCGCGACACGCCGTGCCGCGGTCCCCACCGCGACCGCCCAAGACGTTGAAGACAGGGTCTTTTTCATGACCTCATGATGAGGGCTCGGCTATCGCGCGGCAAGCCGAATAACCGCCAAAACGGCCATTCCCCGCCTTGGAGCACGCGATTGTGATGGCCCTGACGGCGCCGCGCGTGGGGTAATCGGGCATAGTCGCAATCCGACTTTGGACCCTTACCCAAAGTGATCACCGCTTGCGCGCGAGCCGCTGAATATCCTGGGCGCGCAGCCAGCCGGGCGAGCCGGAAGGAAGATCGCGCTCGGCCCGCTCGGCTTGCTGGCGCGCCTGCGCCTTGCGGCCGATGAGCAGACTCCATTCGGCATTGGCCAGGGCCGAGTATCCGAATTGGCCGTCACGACCGTAAGCGATGGCAAGCTGATGCCAGCCGCCGGCGTTGGTGGGCTCGCGGTCGAGCGCCTCGGTCAAATGCATGATGGCGCCCTGGTGGAGCGCCGGATTCTCGAGGGCAATCTGGGCCCGCGCCAGACCGATGCGCAGGAGCGGCTCGTGCGGCGACAACGCCACCGCCCGTTCCAAAGGCGGCAGCGCGTCGGCCACCCGCCCGTTCTCGAAGTAGATCTGGCCTTTGAGTTCGTGGAAGTAGGGATCGTCGGGCTCGCGTTCGAGAAGTACCTCTATCTCCGCCAGGGCCTTGGAAAGGTTCGCCACGCGATGGTGGGCGATGGCGCGCGCGTAGTGGGCGGCGGTCGAGTCATCGCTCTCCGGATAACGGCGAAATGTTGCGGCGGGCTTGCCGAGGAAGGCAGAGATCTTCGCTTTGCTGCGAGCCAAAGCGGCGGCGAAGTCAGGTCGGGACGGCGTCTCGGCATAACGTGATGTCGTCACCCGGTTGCGCAGCAGAGTGATGCGTTCGCGCGACAGCGGGTGGCTCCTCGCATAGGGGTTCTGGCGGCTTGAGAGCAGCGCCTCCTGATCGCCCAGCTTCTCCAGAACCTCGAGCAGGCCGCGGGCCGACTGCCCGGTCTGCTCCAGATATCTGAACGCGGCTTGATCGGCGGCGGCTTCCTGGGTGCGAGTGTAATGAAGGAGCGACTGCTGGGCCGCGGCTTGGCCGGTCGCAAAGACAGCCGCACCGGCGCGGCCTTGGCCGCCGATGATGGCGGCCACCCCGATGACCGCCGCGAGGATGGATTTGGCGCTTGCGTTGCGCAGCGCGTCCTGGGTCCGGGCGAGGTGTCCGCCGGCGATGTGCCCTGTTTCGTGAGCGAGCACGCCAATGATCTGCTCCGGATTGTCGGCCTCGAGAATGAGGCCGGTGAACACGAAGATATTCTGGCCCCCGGCAACGAATGCGTTGATGCGCGAATTTACGACGAGATGGACCCGTACCGCTGCGGCGTCGATGCCCGCCACCGCGAATAGTGGCGTCGCATAGGAGCGGATGATATGTTCGATTTCCGCGTCTCGGATGAAGCTCAGGCGGCGAGCATCGGATGGTGCCGCAAACGCGATCGTCAAACTCAGGACGAGCGCTAGACCAAGAAAGGGGCGTGAAGGGGCGCGGAACATGACTGAGGCGGTGGCGGTCGGTCGTTGCGGTACAACTTGAAAACTAGGAGCCTGGGGTTTTGGCGTCAATGCGGAATGATTGCCGCGCTGACGGGTCTGTTGCTCGCCGGCTGTGGCAAGTCGGGCCCGCCCGTCGGCGCGCTCGGCAACGTGGTGGGCTTCGCCGGCGGCGCCGCGGCGGACGAGCCGCGTGCGGTGATCATCGCCGAGGACGCGCTTTCCGCCGGCGGGACGGCGGCGGATGCGGCGGTCGCGCTGTATTTCACGCTGGCCGTGACCTATCCCATCGCCGCGAGCCTCGGTAGCGGCGGCGTGTGTCTCGTCTTCGACGGCATCACGGGCATTGCCGAGACATTGGAATTTCTGCCGCGGCCGCCAGCTGGCGGCGGTTCCGTCGCGCTGCCCGGGACGGTGCGCGCGATGTCGGCGTTGCACGCGCGCTACGGCCGTTTGCGCTGGGAGCAGTTGATCACGCCGGCCGAGAAGTTGGCGCGTTTCGGCTACCCGCTATCACGGGCGATGGCGCGCGGTATCGAGCTTTTCAGCGACGAGCTTGCCGCGCGCGCCAGCCTGCAGAAGATGTTCCCAGGGCGCAGCGGCGCGTTTCTCAATGAGGGCGAACTCATCGAGCAGATCGAGTTGTCGGCCATTTTGAGCATCTTGCGCATGCGCGGAGCAGGCGATTTCCACGCCGGCCTGCTCGCCCGGAATTTCGTCGAGGCGTCGGATCGGATGGGCGGTGCCGTGACGGTCGGCGACCTCCGGGATTACCTGCCCGTATGGCAGGACACGGCCAAAATCAAGTTCGGCAACATGACCCTCCACACCGTTTCGCCGCCTGCCGGCGGCGGCATCCTCACCGGGCTGATGTGGAGCATGCTGACCGAGGGCGATCGCTTCGATGACGCGCCGGCCGAGGAGCGTCCGCACCTGCTGGTCGAGGTGTCGATGCGCGCCTTTGCCGATCGCTACACAGCCGGCGTGGGCCGCGCCAACCAGTTGTCGGCCTTCCGTGCCCATACGCTGATGCGGAACTACGACGCCAACCGGCACGATGCGGCCGGCGTAGTGCCGGGCGCCGCTCCGCTGGCGGATTTTCCGCCCGGGCCCCTCGTCGCCGGAGGTGATGGTACGACGAGCTTCGTGGTGGGCGATCGCTCTGGCTCAGCGGTCGCGTGCACGATCACGTTGAACGGGCCGTTCGGCGTCGGCCAGCGCGATCCGATCACCGGGATTATCCCCGCGCTCGCCTTGCCGCCCGACCAAGCGGCCGGCGCGTTGCTCGGTCCGCTTCTGGTGGTGCGTCATCATGTCGATGAGGTGATATTGGCAGTGGCGGCATCGGGAGGCGTTGCGGCGCCGACGGCGGTCATGCAGGCGGCCGTCGGAACCCTCTTGGAGGAGCGCTCGCTGCGTCAGGTCATCATGGCGCCACGCCTGTTTCGCGGCTGGCAATCGGATCAAGCGCTCTATGAGGAGGCGACGCCGTCGGCGGTGATCGATTCGTTGAAGGCGCGGGGCCATGCTCTCACGCCGTTCACGCCGCTTGGTTTCGTCAACGCGTTCTACTGTCCTAACGCGCTCGGCAAGGAGCCGCATACTTGCGAATTTGCCGCAGACCCGCGCAGCTTCGGCCTGAGCGTCGGGCAGTAGCCGCGCGGCCGGTCAGCACAGGAGTGCCGGCGATGAAAGTTTCGCAGCGTGGCGCCATCGCTCCTTTTTACGCGGGAGGTACTCAAGGCGGCCAACCAACAAGCGGCGAGCGGCGCCGATGTCCTGCATCTCGAGGTGGGCGAGCCCAGCACCGGCGCGCCCCGGCGTGTGATCGAGGCGGCTCGTGCAGCGTTGGGCGCAAGCCGGCTGGGATACACCGAGGCGCTTGGCATTCCAGAGCTCCGTGGGCGATTGGCGCGTCACTACAAGGATTACTACGGCGTCGACGTGGCCGCATCGCGCATCGTGTTGACCAGCGGCTCGTCGGGCGCCTTCCTACTCGCCTTCCTGGCCGCCTTCGACGTCGGTGACCGGGTCGCCTTGGCGCTGCCGGGTTACCCCGCCTAACGCAACATCCTATCGGCGCTCGGGGTCGAACCCGTCTGCCTCCACACCGGGCCTGAGCACCGCTTTCAGCCCACACCCCAGCTGCTCGATGCCGAGGGGGTCGCCGTCGACGGTCTGTTGGTGGCGAGCCCTGCCAACCCCACGGGCACCATGCTCTCGCACGCCACGCTTCAGGAGCTTGTGGACTACTGCAGGGCGCGGGAGATTCGTTTCATCTCGGATGAGATCTACCACGGCATAACCTATGGCGATCGCGCCGAGACGGTGTTGAGCCTGAGCGACGATGCCATCGTCATCAACAGTTTCTCGAAGTACTTTTGCATGACGGGCTGGCGGCTCGGCTGGATGGTCGTGCCCGAGGAATTGGTGCGACCTGTCGAGCGCCTGGCGCAAAACTTGTTCGTCTCGAATTCCGCGCTGGCGCAGCTTGCAGCGCTCAAGGCGCTCGACTGCATCGATGAGCTCGACGCCAACGTTGCCCGTTATGCGCGCAACCGCGAGCTTCTGATGAACGAGCTACCGGCCGCCGGCTTCGATCGTTTGGCACCGGCGGATGGCGCGTTCTATCTCTTCTCTGACGTTCGCGGACTTACTAACGACAGCACCGAGTTTTGCCAGCGCATGCTGGCGGAAACCGGTGTCGCGGCGACGCCGGGGATCGATTTCGACGCCGAGCGAGGGGCCGGTTACCTGCGCTTTTGTTTTGCCGGCGCCACGGAGGATATGGCCGACGCGTCGCGCCGGCTACGCGAATGGTTGCGTTGACCGACACCCGCTGAGCCGCGGGCGCGGGCTTCGCCTATTCGGCCGTGCGCTTCCACCAGCCCCGGCGGCGCGGCCTGTTTTCAGTCTCGTCTGCCGCCTCGGCTCCGCCTGACGAGACTTCGTCCGCCGCCGCCGCGGCCTGATCGTCAGGTGGGCCAAGAGGGGGCTCGGCGGCCGGAGCGATCTCCGGCACGGGCTTAGGTCCGGCAGTGTCCTCGATGGTGTCGCTGCCTTCTGTTGCGGCCGCTTGTTGCGCGACGAGCTCCTCTTCAATGGTGGGCTCGACGGCCGGCGCTACGGCGAGCGGCGCCTCGACCTCGCTCTCCTCACCACCCTCTCGCTCAACGGGGGGCGAGGCCGGAACAGACTCGGGCACCCCGCCCTCTGTCTCTGCCGCATCCTCTGCCACGGCGCCGCGCGCAGATATTCTCGTGCGGGGCTTGGTTTTGCGCGGGTTGCGCCGTCGCCGCTTGGGCTTCGCCACCTCGCCAGGTTCTTCGCCCGATTGCTCGGGGGCGTCCGGCGCCTGGGGGGCGGTTGCCTCCGGTTCCGTATCGGGCGCTGAGTCGGTTGCCGCCTCCGCGATGACGCCGTCCTGAGCCGCGGCCTCGCCGGACTGCTCCGGCGTGCGGCCCCGATTGGAGCGGCGGCGGCCGCCCCGTTTACCCCGGCGCCGGCGCTTCGCGGGAGTTGCCTCAGCGTCGCCCTCGGCCGCCTCGCTCACGGCCTCCTCTTCGTCGCGCTCGGCCGCGTCGGCCTCGACCTCGGCCCGCTCCGCTGCGGCTGGTGGTTGGCGCTTGCGCGCCTTGTCGTCGGCCGGAAGTGCGCCCGTCCACTCGAGACGCTGGTCGGATGGCCTGAGTGATTGGTCGGCGAAAACGGCAATCCTGAAGTCGTAACGCGCCTCGATCTCGGTGACCATGGCGCGCTTTTGATTGAGGAGGTAGAGGGCGACCTCCGGAGGTACGTAAACCGTGATTTCACCGCCGGTGGCACGAAGCCCTTCATCCTCCAGCATACGCAGGACGTGAAGCGCCGCCGACTCGGTTGAGCGTACAGCGCCCGAACCGTTGCAACGCACACAGATCTGCGTGTTCGCTTCGAGAAAGCTCGGCCGCAGGCGCTGGCGCGACATCTCCAAAAGACCGAACGGGCTGATCCGGCCGACCTGAATGCGCGCACGGTCTCTCTTGAGTGCGTCCTTGATCCGGCGCTCGACCGCGCGATTGTTGCGGCGCTCGTCCATGTCGATGAAATCGATGACGATCAGCCCCGAGAGATCCCTGAGCCGCAACTGGCGGACAACCTCTTCCGCCGCCTCCAGGTTGGTCTTGGTGGCGGTTTGCTCGATATTGCGTTCCCCGGTGGCACGCCCCGAATTGACGTCAATGGCGACGAGCGCCTCGGTCGGGTTGATGACGAGATAGCCCCCGCCCTTGAGGCCGACCTCCGCGCTGTGCATGGAATCGAGCTGTTGTTCCACCTGGTGGAGGTGAAACAGCGGCAAGCCGTCGCGATAGGGCTGCACCCGCTTGGCGTGGCTCGGCATCAGCGAGCGCATGAAGGCTTTGGCGGTCTTGTAGCCCTCGTCCCCTTCGACCAGCACTTCCTCGATGTCCTTGGTGTAGAGGTCGCGGATCGACCGTTTGATGAGATTGGCCTCCTCGTGGACAAGACACGGCGCGGTCGATTTGAGGGTGAGCTCGCGCGTCTCGTCCCAGGCGCGAAATAGATACTCGTAGTCGCGCTTGATCTCGGCCTTGCTGCGGTTGGCCCCGGCGGTACGGACGATGAGGCCTATACCCTCGGGCACGGCGAGCTGGTTGATGATGGTTTTGAGGCGTCTGCGGTCCATCGGGTTGACGATTTTGCGGCTGATGCCGCCCCCGCGCGCTGTATTGGGCATCAGCACGCCATAGCGCCCGGCGAAGGAGAGATAGGTGGTGAGCGCAGCCCCCTTGGTGCCGCGCTCCTCCTTGACGACCTGGACAAGAATCACCTGGCGGCGCTTTATAACCTCCTGGATCTTGTAACGCCGGCCCATGCGGACGCGCCGCTGGCGGGCTTCGTCAAGGTCGTCATCGCCCAGGGCCTCCACATCGCCGCCATTGCCGTCCGCTTCCTGGTTGGACGCGCCGTTGCCGGCATCCTCGCCCTCGGGCACTTTTTCGCCGGCACCTTGTGCTTCCCCGTCCCCCCCCGAGGCGGCGGCCTCGGCGGCCGCATCCTCTTCGGCGCGGTCGGCGGCCTGGCGTTCCGCGTCCTCGGCGAGCAGGGCCTCACGATCCGCAATCGGGATCTGGTAGTAGTCGGGATGGATTTCGTTGAATGTCAGGAAACCATGGCGATTACCGCCATAGTCGACGAATGCCGCCTGGAGCGACGGCTCGACCCGCGTCACCTTGGCGAGGTAGATGTTGCCTCTGAGTTGTTTCTTAGAGGCGCTCTCGTAGTCGAATTCTTCGAGACGATTGCCCTTGACGACGACCACCCGCGTTTCCTCGGGGTGGCTTGCGTCGATCAACATACGCGTGGTCATTGCGGTACTCTCCGTATCTCTGTGGCGCCGCTCCGTCCATGTCGGGCAGCGTCGCGTTGTTCCGCGTGGCGAGAGCGGCGGCGCCAGCATCGGTCGGCACGCACGCGGCGCGCGTAACGACCGGCGTCAGGCTGCCACCGGCTCGATCACCATTGGAAAGGGGCGACAAATTCTTCATGTCAAGGCGTAGCATTTGCCATCTGATCTAGCCGGGCGGTCCGGATGCCATCGGCTCGGGACGCCAATATGGACCCTGGCGATGTTCCTAACCCCCCGGTTACTTCGCCCTCGTCGTTCGGTTGCCAAGACATCCGAATGACGACGAAGCCCCCCTACATAACAATGGACTGGCAGCCCGACAATCAGTTTCTGCCCCTAGAGGGCATGATTGTGAGGCAAAACCGTTGCTCTTGGGGGCGGGCTTTCGTTATATCTGGTCCCAGGATGAGGGGATATCACTAAATGTTCGGTGCTCGCATCCTGTTGTTCGTTGTCGCTGCGCTCCTGGTCGCGCTTCCCTGCCTGTCCGCGCCGGCCTCGGCCAAGCCCCTGGTGACGGGGCTGCGCACCGGCGAGCACTCCGAGGCGACCCGTTTCGTTCTCGATATCTCGGACAGCGTGTCGTACAGCATTTTCACGCTGCGCGATCCCTATCGCGTGGTGATCGACTTTCCCGAAATAGGCTGGCGCATCCTGCAAGGAGATATTGTCGAGACAAGGGGCCTGATCAAGAGCTTCCGGTACGGCCGGTATACCCGAGGGGTGTCGCGGGTGGTTCTCGACCTGACCGGCCCGGTCCGGGTCAAGCGGGCCTTCGTGCTGCCGCCGCAGGGCACGTTTCCCTACCGCTTCGTCATCGATCTCGAGGCCGTTGAAGCGGCCGCCTTCACCCAGGCCGCGCCAACCGAGGTGCGGCCGGGCGTGCTGCCGGTGCCGCGCAAGAAGCCCAGCCGTGCCTCGGCGCGGCGGATCATCGTGATCGATCCAGGTCACGGCGGCATCGATCCGGGCACGATCGGCGTGAACGGCGTGTTCGAAAAAGACATCACCCTCGCGATAGGCCGGGAGCTCCGTGACGCGCTCCGGGCGAGCGGGCGCTATGACGTCGTGATGACGCGGGACGACGATGTGTTCATGCGGTTGCGCGACCGCGTCGAGGGCGCCCGGCGCGCCGGCGGCGATCTGTTCATCTCGCTGCATGCCGATTCGATCAAGAACCGCGAGGTACGCGGCGCCACGGTCTACACCCTCTCGGAGACGGCGTCCGACAAGGAGGCGGCGGCACTGGCCGCCAAGGAGAACCGTGCCGATGTGCTCGGCGGCGTCGATCTCACGGCGGAGACCGACGAGGTCTCGAGTATCCTGATCGATCTGGCCCAGCGCGAGACCATGAACAACTCGGCGCGCTACGCCAATCTCCTGGTCGGCGAGATGAGCGTGCAGACGCGGGTGCTGCGCAACGGCCACCGGTTCGCCGGCTTTGCCGTCCTCAAGGGCCCCGACATTCCCGCGGTCCTCGTCGAGCTCGGCTATCTGTCGAACCGCCGTGACGAGAAGCGTCTGTCGTCAAAATCGGGCCGGGCGCCATTGGTCGAGGCGCTCACCCTCGCAACCGAGGGGTTTTTCAAGGGGGTCGGGGCGCCCTGAGTGATCGGCCCTTTTCAAAGCTGTCCACTTCGGGCTCTTTACTCGGCATTCGTGCGCCGGCGCAACCTTACCGCGCCGAGGTCTGCCAGTTCTCGGGCTGGTAGTAGGGGACATAAATAGGTTCGAGCGGCGGGTTGCCGGCGATCAGGTCAGCCGCTTTCTCGGCGATCATGATGACCGGCGCGTTGATGTTGCCGCTAATCACGTCCGGCATGACGGACGCATCGACAACGCACAATCCCTCGATACCGCGCACGCGTAATTCCTCATCCACCACGGCGTCATCATCGATCCCCATCCTGCAGGTGCAGGACGGATGGTGGGTGGGAATGCCGCGTGCCCGCAAGTCCGCATCGAGGTCTTCGTCCGACTGGATGCCCTCACCCGGCGACAGCTCGCGGCCGCGATAGGCATCGAACGCCTTCTGGGCGAAGATCTCCCGCATCAGCCGCAGGCCGTCGCGCATCTCCCGCCGGTCGTTCTCGGTTTGCATATAGTTGAACAGAATCGCCGGTGCCTCGTGCGGGTCGTTCGACTTGAGCTTGACGTGGCCGCGGCTGGTCGGGCGCAAGGGCATGATATGGCCCTGGAAGCCGTGGCCGGGAGTCGGGTACGAGCCGTCGAAGTTGACGGCGAGTGGGATGAAACAGAGTTGCACGTCGGGTTGCTCCAGGCCCGGCCGGCTCCTGATGTAGCCGCCGACATGGAAGTGGTTGGTGGCGGCGCCGCCCTTCTTGAACAAGAACCAACTGAGGCCGGCCTTGAGTTTGGCAAACGGGGCAAGCTCGGGGCGCATCGAGACGGGCTGGGTGCATTCCTGCTGCACGGTGAGGTTGACATGATCCTGCAAGTTCGCGCCGATGCTCGGTTGATCGAGGACCACCGGGATATCCAGCGCCCTGAGATCGTCCGCCTTGCCGAGGCCGGACAGCATCAGCACCTGCGGCGAATTGAGCGCGCCGCCGGAGAGAATCACCTCGCGCTCGGCCTGCACCGCCGTAAGCCCGCCCTCGCGTGCGTATTCGACTCCGATGGCGCGGGTCCCCTCGAAGAGGATCCGCGTGGTCAGGCATCCGGTTCGGACGGTGAGGTTGGGCCGGCCCATGACGGGACGCAGAAAAGCGGTTGCCGTGCTCCAGCGCCGGCCCTTGTGGATGGTCTGGTCCATGGGACCGAAGCCTTCCTGCTGGAAGCCGTTGGTGTCCCCGGAGATCGGGTAGCCCGCCTGCTGGCACCCTTCTAAAAAAACCTCCCACAGCCGATTGTCCTCATAGGTCGGCGCGGTGACGTGCAGTGGCCCGTCGCCGCCCCGGTAATCGTCGGCACCGCGGTCATAGGTTTCCGATTTCTTGAAATACGGCAGGCAGTGGGCGAACGACCAGCTCGGAAGCGAATTGGCCGCCCAACGGTCGTAATCGAGCGCATGGCCGCGGACGTAGGCCATGAAGTTGATCGAGGACGAGCCACCGAGCGTGCGACCCCGGGCGCAAGGGAGGCGGCGGTCGTCCATATGGGGATCGGGCTCGGTGACGTACATCCAGTTGACGCGAGCATCGCCCAGGTTGTGGGCAAGCGCCGCCGGCATGTGGATATTGATGCTCTCATCCACCGGGCCCGCCTCGAGGAGCAAGACCCTGACCTCGGGTTGGGCCGACAGGCGGTTGGCGAGAACGCAGCCCGCCGAGCCCGCGCCGATAATGATGTAATGGAAGGATTCCTTGCCGTTCATCCCTGCGTCCCATTGTTATCGTTGAATTCTCAGAGCGCCGTCGCATCGCGCCCGAAACGGGGCCCGCCGAGCCACTGTTATTATAATGGCTGTGATGGCTCTCGTCCCGCGGAGCGCGACGTTGCCCGCGCTGTTCCACCGCCCGCCTTATCTCGGACACATTCTGGCTTTAGTGGTAAAATTCATTCGGCAGGCCTGAAATCGGGCAGGGGGCTGCGGAATCGCCGAGATCTGATCGATGCTCAGATTTATCGCCTACGTGTTCATGAGCGTGACCATGGTGAGCCTTGCCGGGGCCGGCGGCGTGCTCTACGTGCTCTACCACTTCGGGCGCGATTTGCCGGACTATCACCAGCTCGCCAATTACGCCCCGCCCACCGTAACCCGCGTCCACGCCGGGGACGGCCGATTGCTGGCCGAATACGCGATCGAGAAGCGGGTGTTCGTACCCGTCGCGGCGATGCCCCGGCGCGTCGTCAACGCCTTCCTCGCCGCCGAAGACAAGAATTTTTGCACTCACCCCGGCGTCGACTTCCTCAGCGTCGTTCGCGCCACGCTCACCAACCTCGGCCATCTGGTGGAGGACCGCCGCCCGGTCGGCGGATCGACGATCACCCAGCAGGTGGCCAAGAACTTCCTGCTCAGCAACGAGCTCAGCGTCGAGCGCAAGATCAAGGAAGCGATCCTGGCGTTCCGCATCGAGCGCGCGTTGCCGAAGGACCGCATCCTCGAGCTCTACCTCAACGAAATCTACCTTGGCTTCGGCTCTTACGGCGTGGCGGCGGCGGCGCTCAATTACTTCAACAAGTCGCTGGACGAGTTGACTCTGAGTGAGACCGCCTATCTTGCGGCCCTGCCCAAAGCGCCCAACAACTATCACCCGACGCGCCAGCCCGCGGCCGCCAAGGCGCGCCGGAACTGGGTGCTCGACCGCATGGTGGCGGAAAACGTCATCACCCCGGCGGAGGCGGCGTGGGCGGGTGAGGAGCCTATAATCGTGCGCAAGCGCTCGGAGACCGAGTTCGTCCGCGCCGAGTACTTCACCGAGGAGGTGCGGCGCGCCCTGATGGACCGTTACGGCGAAGAGGCGCTTTACGAGGGTGGGCTCTCCGTCCGCACGGCGATGGACCCGTGGCTGCAGGATATTGCTGAGCGCACTTTGCGGGCCGGGCTGGAGGCCTACGACCGCCGTCATGGCTGGCGCGGGCCGATCGCGCAGATACCACTCGAGGGCGACTGGCAAGGCGCGCTCGCCGCCCTCGAGGCACCGGCCCTGTTCGGTGCCCGGCAGCTTGCCGTCGTGCTCGATAGCGAGGCGAGCGGCGCGTACATCGGCCTGATCAACGGGGCGAGCGGATTCGTGCCCTTCGAGGAGTTGGCGTGGGCGCGGGCGTGGCAGGAGGGCGAAACCCGCGGCCCTAAAATCCGTCATCCCAACCACGTCGTGGCACCCGGCGATGTGGTCGTCGTCGAGCCGTTGATCGATGGTCCCGAAGGCGGCTTTGCGCTGCGCCAGATTCCGGCGGTGAACGGTGCGCTCGTCGCGCTCGATCCGCACACCGGACGCGTGCTCGCCCTTGTCGGCGGCTACGATTACGAGGCGAGCCAGTTCAATCGGGCGACCCAGGCGCGGCGCCAGCCCGGCTCGGCCTTCAAGCCGTTCGTCTATGCCGCCGCCTTGGATCATGGGTTCACGCCCTCGAGCCTAATCCTCGATGCGCCCATCGTCATTGACCAGGGACCGGGCCTGGCCAAATGGAAGCCGGCCAACTACACCCGCAAGTTCTACGGCCCCAGCACGCTCAGGCTCGGTATCGAAAAATCGCGCAACCTGATGACGGTCCGACTGGCGCGCTACATCGGCATGGAGGCCGTCGCCGAATACGCCGAGCGCTTCGGTGTCGTCGACGACATGCCGACGTTGTTGTCGAGCGCGCTGGGGGCGGCGGAGACCACGCTGCTGCGCCTGACGACCGCTTACGCAATCTTCGTAAATGGCGGTCACCGTATCGCGCCCACGTTGATCGACCGTGTGCAGGACCGCTGGGGCAAGACGATTTTCCGCCACGACACACGGCCCTGCCCGGGCTGCATGGCGGCTAGGTGGCACGGGCAACCCGAACCCACCGTACCTGATGCGCGCGAGCGGGTGGTTGGCCGCGACACCGCCTATCAAGTGGTGTCGCTGCTGCGCGGCGTCGTGCAGCGCGGCACAGGCGTTCGCGTCAACGCCGTCCGCCGCCCTCTGGCGGGAAAAACAGGCACCACGAACGGAAGTTTCGATACCTGGTTCCTCGGTTTCGCGCCCGATCTGGCGGTTGGTGTCTACGTCGGTTTCGACAATCCCCGGTCGCTCGGTAAGGGCGAGACCGGCTCAAGCGTCGCGGCGCCGATCTTCCGCGATTTCATGGCCGAGGCGCTGGCGGACGAACCAGAGATCCCGTTCCGTATTCCGCCGGGAATTCGCCTCGTCCGCGTCGATGCCACGACCGGCGCGCCGGCCAAAAAAGGTGACGGCCGGGTCATTCTGGAAGCCTTCAAGCCGGGGACCGAGCCCACCGGCGATGCCAAGCCCGTGCTCGACGATCCCGGGAGCCTGCTCACCAATGGCCAAACCGTGCGGAGCGGCACCGGTGGGCTTTATTAGGCCCGCCGGGCCGTACTCATCGCAGACGCAGGAAGCCTCATGCGCGCGGAGCTCGACGCCATCGTGACCGAGATCCAGCACGCACTCGTGCTGGTAAGGAGGCATCTTTGACTGGGATGGGGCGCTCAAACGGCTGGAGGAGCTGAACGCCCGGGTCGAGGACCCGCATCTCTGGGATGACCGGGAAGAAGCCCAGAAGCTCATGCGGGAGAGGACCCACCTTGATGAGTCCCTTCAGGATTATCGCGCCCTCGAGGAGGAGCTGTCCGACATCTGCGAGCTGATCGAGCTCGCCGAAGCCGAGGGCGATGAGGAGGTTCTCTCCGAGGCCGCCGACGCGCTCGCCCAGTTGCGCGAGCGCGCGCTCAGGCGGCGGGCGGAAAGCCTGCTGTCGGGCGAGGCGGACATCAACGATTCCTATCTCGAAGTGCATGCCGGCGCGGGCGGCACGGAATCCCAGGACTGGACGGAAATGTTGCTGCGCATGTACGTCCGCTGGGCCGAGGCCCATGGCTACAAGGTGGAATGGATCGAGGAGAGCCCGGGCGAGGAAGCGGGCATAAAATCGGCGACGATTCGCATCGCCGGACGGAACGCGTATGGCTGGCTGAAAACAGAGACCGGCGTGCACCGCCTGGTGCGCATCTCGCCCTTCGATTCGGCCAGCCGCCGCCACACCAGTTTTGCGAGCGTCGGCGCTTATCCGGTCATCGACGAAGCGATCGCGATCGACGTTCAGGAAAAGGACCTGCGCATCGACACCTACCGCGCCTCGGGCGCCGGCGGCCAGCACGTCAACCGGACCGACAGCGCCGTGCGCATCACCCACCTGCCGACAAACATCGTCGTTCAGTGCCAGTCGGACCGCTCCCAGCACAAGAACCGTGCCGCGGCGATGAAGATGCTCAAATCCCGACTCTACGAGGCGGAGCTTGAGAAACGCGAAAAGGAGCGCCAGGCCATGCATGAGAGCAAGAGCGAGATCGGCTGGGGCCACCAGATTCGCTCCTACGTGCTGCATCCCTACCAGATGGTGAAGGACCTGCGCACTGGCGTCGACATCTCCAACGCCCAGGCCGTTCTCGACGGCGATCTCGATCAGTTCATGGCGGCCGCGCTCAGCTCGCGGCTTGGCGGTGGGGAGAAGGCGGCGAGCGACGCGCCCTAAGCCCGCCGGCGCCGCGGGCGGCCTCGCTTGGTGCCTTCCACGAGCTGCCGGCCGATCGCTCGCGCACCGATTGCGGCTGGCTGTCGAGCGCCTCTTTGACCGCGCTCAGCTCGCGGCGAAGACTGTAGATCTGATCGAGCAGGGACAACACCAGCGGCAGCGCGTCCTCGTCGATCATCAGGTTGTAACGGATGTCGCAGATGAGCAGGACGCGGGCTAAATCGACCCCGCTGAATGTCATCGCGCGGCCCCGTTTCACCGGGCGCACCCAGCCCTCATCAACCCAGTGGCGCAGATCCTCGGCGTTGAGCGCCTCGATCGTGGCGACCACGCCGCGAAACGACGTCACCCTTCGTCCCCCATGCCCCGGCGCGGATCATAGCCGTGGTGGGGGCCCCAGCGCTCGACGAACTCCTTGAGGTCCTCGTCGGCCTTTTCGGGCAGCACGATATTGAGCGTGACGTACTGATTGCCACGTTTCTTGGTCCGAGGATTGACCATCCCCTTGTTCTTGAGGCGCAGGACGGTCCCGGAGTTCGCATTCTTCGGGATGGTCATGCTCACCGAGCCGGTAATCGTCGGGACCCTGACTTTCGCACCGAGCACCGCCTCACTCAGACTGATCGGCAGATCGAGGTGGATATCGTTGTTCTCGCGGGTGAAGAACTCGTGCCCCTCGATCTCGACATCAATATAGGCATCGCCCGGCCGGCCGCCGCCAATGCCGGGCGCGCCCTTGCCGGCAAGGCGGACCTTTTGGTCGTTTCTGATGCCGGCGGGGATCGTGACGTCGAGACTCTTGCCGTCGGGCAGGGTAATGCGGCGCTTGGCGCCATTGGCGGCGTCAAGGAAGGAGACCTTCATGGCATAGGACAAATCGCCGCCACGCATTCTGGACTGCCTGAATTGGCGCTCGCGCGGACCCCGCCGCTGCTCGAATAGATCGGTGAACAGGCTACTGAGGTCCTCGAAAGCGCCGAACCCGGCGGCGCCGTGATATTTGGTGCCTGCGGCGCCTTCGGCATAGTTGCGGTAAAAGGCGTGTTCGGGCCGTTCGGTGCCGCTGGCGTCGATCTCACCATGGTCGAACTTGGCGCGCTTGCCCGGATCGGACAGCAGATTGTGGGCGGCCGAGATATCCTTGAACTTGGCCTCGATCGCCGGCGCGTTCGGATGAAGGTCGGGGTGGTACTTCTTGGCGAGCTCGCGGTAGGCTTTCTTGATGTCGCGTTGAGTGGCGTTCCGCTTGACGCCGAGGACCTTGTAAGGGTCTTTCATGAGAGCTTACTTAGCCCCGCCGTTCTGACCCGACAAGGCGTAATCGCGCTCCCAGGCGCGCACGTTGCGGCCCAGCCACGCGTTGCGGGCGGCCTTGGGACGAAGAATTTAAGGAGCGGTTGCCCGGCCCTGACGCTCGCCTCAGCTTCCCGAAACCATTCGCGGCGAGCGTTTTTCCGCGCGCTGGCTGTCTCCGGCGCCTGCCAGGGCCGGAGAGGCCTGGCCACCGTCCGCGCCCCGGACCGGCGTCGCGACCGGAGCCTTTCGCTCGGCGGCCGCGTCCGGTTGCCGTTGTGCCGTTTGCTCGCCGGACAACACGTCCATGGGCCTCGCGCTGTCGTCCCGGCTCTTTTCGAGGCGCTTGCAGTGGCCCTCGATATAGGCGCCGGATTCGATCGAAAGGACTTCGTGGAGGATGTCGCCGATCACCTTGGCGGTTTTCGCCAGCTCGACCTGGCGGGCCCGGATGCGCCCATGAACCACGCCGCGAACCATGACTTCGTCGGCCATGATCTCACCGGTGATCTGGGCCTTCTCGCCGACCGCCAAGGTCCGTCCGGCAGCATTGCCTTCGATGATGCCGTCGACCTGCACCTCGCCTTCGGTCTTGAGGTTCCCGACCACATGCAGGTTTTCGCTGATGATCGATGGCGCGGCCTTGACCTCGCGACCGTCGCCGCCCAATTCGCTGGACCTGTTAGTTTTTGAAAACATGTCTCCCCGCCTTCAGAAAATTCATCGGGTTCAGCGGCTTACCTCGGAATAGCACCTCGTAGTGCACGTGGGAGCCAGTACTTCGACCGGTGCTGCCCATCAAGCCGATCTTATGGCGAAAGGTCACGTCCTCGCCAGATTTCACAAGGATCTTGGTCAGATGGCCGTAGCGGCTCTTGAGGCCTAGGCCGTGGTCGATCTCCACCATCTTGCCGTAAGGGCCATTGCGTCCCACGAAGGTCACCACGCCGGGCGCGGTGGCATAGATCGGAGTCTTGAACACGCTGGTGAAGTCGACGCCACCATGCATGGCCCATTTCTTGGTGAACGGATCGCGGCGCTTGCCGAAGCCGCTGGCGATACTGTAGTGATCGACGGGCGGGGCGAGGGGCAGGCGCTCGAGAATGTTCTGCAGCGTCTCCCAGCGGGCCAAATGATCCTCGAGATCGAGAACGCCGACTTCGAATTCCCGCTCCTTGCCCGGCGCCGCTAAACCTCCGCCGGACAGCGGATCGAATCCGATGAACGGACCGCCACGGCCCACGCCCGAGCGCTCGGCGAGATCGTCCACAGTGAGACCGGTAATCTCGATCACGGACTCGAGCTCCGACAAGGCGGCGTTGGTGCGCCTTTGAATCTTGCCGATCAGCTCGTACTGCGACGTTCTCAGGTGCGCGAGGCGGTCCTTGAGAGTGACGACCCGGTCAGCGAGATCACCGCTCAGGCTCAAGGCGCGGTCACGCGCGGCGGCAACCTCGTCCAGCTCTTTTGTTGTCGCGCCGAGCTGCTCTTCGAGCAGCGATTTCTGCCCCAGCAAGGTGACGAGCAAACGATGCTGCGCTTCAAGCTCGCTGGTGACGACGTCGAAACGCCGCTGTGCGTTGTACCACTCCCCTTCGAGGGATTCGTACTCCATCCTCATCTCGGTGATGCGGCGGTCCTTGTCGGCGATGACAACGTTCTTCACGACGAGCTGGGTGGTGGTGAAAAGGACCCAGCCGGCGCCGATGAGCAGCGCGACCGTGAGGGCGATCTGAACGTTTCGTGAAAACGACGCATAGCGGATCATGCCGCGGCTGCAATAGATGAGCTGACGCTCTGGATAGAGACGCACGCTAAGGCGCGCCGCGCCGCGCTTGAAGGCCGAGAACAGGGAGTGCGCGCTCAGGCCGCGAGAATGGCCTAGCGCCTCCCCGAACAACTGTCCTACGCTGCCGCGCATCCAGCTCCCCCCCGCGTTCTTATTTTATCGACCTTTGCAATAACCTGTTGAACGAGGCAATGCAACCGGGCTCCCGGTTTTCGGTATTTTGCCGGGCACTTCGCCATCGAATCCGGCGGGGCACCTCGCCCCAGATCGGCGCTGGAAAGCGCCCCGCGGATCACGTAATCAACTTACTCGGATGCTGCCTCCGCCGTGGCCGTGCCGGCTTCCCGCGCGGCGGATTCGATGAACTCGCGAAAACACTGATGGACCCAATCTTGCGTGCGCGCGAGTTCCTCGCGCAGCGCCGGGAGATTCTCGGCTGCGCCGGCTTGTGCCAAAGCTCTTTGGAGACCCTCAGACGCCGTGGCTTCATCAAAAGGCCCCTCGACGGTGAGGCGGAGGAGACCCTGAACGTCGTGCATGAGAAGCGTGGCGCGAATGAGATCGCCGGCCAACTCGGCGGGGAGAAGTCCTGCCGCGGCCAAGCGGCGGAATGCTTCGGCGGTACCCGGATGCAGGACGCAGGGGTGCTCTCGGGCATGACGAAGCTGGAGGTATTGGCACAGGAACTGGAGATCCACGAGGCCGCCGCGGACGTGCTTGACCTCCCAGAGATCGGCGGTGCCGTGCTCGTGCGCGATGCGCTCACGCATCTCAGCCACGTCGTGGCGCACGGCCTCGGCATTCCGCGGCAAGGTCAGGACGCCCCGTATGATGCCCTGGATACGCGCAGCGAACGGGTCCGAGGCGCTTACAATCCGGGCGCGTGTGAGCGCCATGTGCTCCCACGTCCAGGCTGAGTCCTGCTGATAGTGGGCGAACGCGTCGACGTGGCTGGCAATCGGCCCGGCGGCGCCGGCCGGGCGGAGCCGCATATCGACCTCGTACAGGCGCCCCTCGCCAGTGAGTGCGGTTAGCGCGTTGATCAGGCGTTGGCTCAAGCGCGCAAAATAGTGACTGGCGGCGAGCGGTTTGGCGCCATCCGATTGGGCCGCGTCAGGCGGGATGTCATACAGAAAGATGAGATCGAGGTCCGAGGTCGAGTTCAATTCGTTGGCGCCCAGCTTGCCGAGCCCAACGATCGCGAAATCGGCGCCCCGGATGTGCCCGTAGGCCGTCACGAATTCGTGCTCGACAACCGGCAGAAGGGCGCAGATCAGCCTGTCCGCCAGGCCGCTTAGCATCGGTGCGACCTCATGGGCCGGCGCGGCGTTGCGTAGCACCTGCACGCCAGCGCGAAACTTGTTCTCATTGGCCCGCCGCCGCGTGAAATCGAGCGCGTCCTGGAAATCGCGCGCCTCGGCCACCGTGTCGCCCAGCTCCTGGGCGAGTTCCGCCTTGTCCGGCAGGCGATCCAGGAAGCCCTCGCTCAATACGGCGTCGAATAGGGCGATGTTGCTGCTCAGATAGTCGGCGAGGCGGGGTGCGCTGCCCATGATCTCGGCAACGAGATCGACGAGCATGGGGTTTTCATAGAACAGAGAGAAGAGCTGCACGCCGGCTGGAAGCTTGCCGAGGAACTCATCGAACTTGACGAAGGCGTTGTCAGGGTTGGCGGTTTTCGCGAACGCGTCCAGCAGGCGGGGCACCAGCGCCGTGAGGATTTCGCGTGCCCGGACGCTGCGGGTCGCGCGGTAGCGTCCATGGTGCCAGCCGCGGATACGGGCCGAAACGGTGCTGGGCTCGCGAAAGCCCTGGCGCTCGAGCGTTTCGATCGTTTCGGGATCATCCTCGATGCCGGTAAAGACGAGATTGCCGGCGGGCCCGAGAGGCGGTGCATGCTCAAAGAGCGCCGCGTAGTGGCCGACGACCCGTGTGAGCTGGTCGAGCAGCGATCGGGTGAAGGCGTTCTCGTCGCGATCGCCCATGAACACCGCAAGACGCCTAAGGCCCACCCCGTCTGTGGGCAGCGTATGGGTTTGCTCATCGTTGATCATTTGCAGCCGGTGCTCGAGCCGGCGCAGGAACTCGTAGGCGGCGATCAATTCGGCGGCCACGTCCTGGGCAAGACGATCCGTCGCGACGAGCGCCCGCATCGCCTCACAGGTGGCGGGCACACGCAAGCGCGGATCACGGCCGCCGGCGATCAGCTGCTGGGTCTGGGCGAAAAACTCGATCTCGCGGATGCCGCCGCGGCCGAGCTTGATGTCGTGGCCGGCGACGGCGATCTCGCTGTGTCCCTTGTGAACATTGATCTGCCGCTTGATGGAATGGATATCGGCGATGGCGGCGTAATCGAGATGCTTGCGCCACACAAAGGGGGCGATGCGCCCCAAGAACTGGGCGCCGGCCTCACGATCGCCGGCGACAGGCCGGGCCTTGATCAGGGCCGCACGCTCCCAGTTCTGACCAACGCTTTCGTAGTAATTTTCGGCTGCCGCCATCGAGACTGCCACGGGTGTCGCGCCGGGATCTGGCCTCAGTCGGAGATCGGTCCGAAACACGTAACCCTCGCTGGTTCGATCCTGCAGGATGCGTACAAGGGCCTGTGTCGCGCGCACGCACAGATCCTGAGGCGCGGCGCCGCCGGTACAGGTTATGACCTCGTGGTCGTAGAGGACGATGAGGTCGATATCGCTCGAGAAATTAAGCTCGCGAGCCCCGAGTTTGCCCATGGCGAGCACGGTGAAACCACTGTTTTGGCTGGGATGTGCGTGATCGACGAGGTCCAGATCACCCGCCTCGGCCGCCGCCCGGAGCACAAAATCGACCGTGATGTCGAGGGCGGCTTCGGCGAAATCGCTCAACGTGGCCGTGACCTCGTCCAAGGCCCATATCCCGCTTATGTCGGCGATCGCGGTCAGCAGCGCGCAGCGGTTCCGCGCGATGCGCAACTCCGTCATCAAGGACGGCTGGTCCACCCAGGAATCGGCGCGCTGGGAGAGGTCGTGGAGCAGGTCGTCCCGTGCGCGGTCTGGTCCCGCCTCGAACATCCTTTGGGCGAAGGCGAGGTCGCGCAACAGACACTGCGTGAGAAACGGGCTGTTGCCGAAGATGGCCGCCAGCAGGGCGCGCCCGGCGTCAACGTCGGTGACCGCCCGAGCGAAGGCGGCGACATCGCCTCCCGCTGTTTCCGCCCGGTCGTGTAAATTGTGGAAGCCGCGCTCGGCCTGGTCCCCGTCAGCCGGCTCGGGGATGCTGTGAATTCCCGCAAGCAGGCCCAACTGCTGCATTTCTTCCTGCTCCTGTTTCGGGCAGACTGCGCGAACGGGTGCACACGGTCAAGATTCGGATCGGGCCCGGTTCGTTGGTGGGCGCTGATGTATCGTGATCGGTCCTGCAGGTAAGTTCCTGGTTCGCACGCTGGCCGCTGTTGCGGCCGCGGCCGCGGTGATTGTCGCCGCTGCGGCGTGGCGTATGTCGGCGGGGCCGGTGTCGCTGGCTTTCCTCACGCCCTATGTCCAGGAGGCCCTGAGTTACGACGGCGCCCTCAGCTTTCGCGTCGAGCTCGACGATACGATCCTCACCTGGGCCGGCTGGGATCGCACACTCGATGTCCGCGCGATCGGCGTCCGCATGTTGAGCACTGAGGGCTCGCTGGTGGCCCAGGTGCCCGAAATTTCGCTCGGGCTGGATGGTCGATCAATTCTGAAGGGCAAGGTACAGCCCACCCGCCTCGATCTGATCGCCCCGGAATCCGTCCTGGTTCGCAATCTTGACGGGACCATTGACTTCGGATTGGGCGGCACTACGCGGCGTGAGGCGGAGCAGATCGTGGCGCGCCTTGCAGGGGCGTTCATGGAACCCCTGGGTGATGACCGGCTTGGCGGTGCGCTCAGCCATGTCAGCGTGCTCGACGCCAATCTCACCGTTGTCGACCGGCCGTCCAACTCGATTTGGCGATTCCCCGAGACCGATATCGTGCTGTTGCGGGACGGCGAGTGGATCAAGGGCGAGGCCGCTGTGCAGTTGCAGATCGGAAACCGGCGCTTTCCCTTGGTTGTCTCTGCGACTTATGGCGCCGCGACGGAGAAGGCCGATGTCCGAATCGCCTTTGCCGACGTCGAGCCCGCGCTCCTGGCCCGGCAAGCTTCGTTTCTCGCGCCGTTCTCGCATCTCGAATTGGCGGTCACGGGGGAAGTTGACTTCAGCGTTGGGCTCGATGGCGCCATCAGCGACGCCGCTTTCGATATTGCCGGAGGTGCCGGCTACATCGATGCCACGGCGTGGCTGCCCGAAAAACTCGCGGTCGTTCATGCTAAGGCCCGCGGCCATGTGGCCAGCGATCTGGCTTGGGTCCGGGTGGATGAGCTTCGCCTCGACGCCGGCGGCGCCAGCGCAGAGCTCACGGGCACCGTGACGCTGTCCGAGAATGATCCGCGGATCGATGCCGAAGGGACGGTGCAGAATTTACCGGTCGGTGATCTCAAGCGATACTGGCCGCTGAAGCTGGCACCGGTGGCTCGCGACTGGGTCATCACCAATGTGCACGCCGGCACCATGGAGCAAGCGGATTTTCGGATCGCCGTTTCGGCACAGGAGGTTGCTGAGCGGAACTACCCCGACGATGCCTTCGACATCCGATTTCGGTTCGACGATGCGGAGGCGCATTATTTCAGGCCGCTCCCGATGGTCACCGGGGCCCGCGGGGTGGGTCATCTGACGACGACGAACTTGACGATCGAGGTCGGGCGCGCACGCGTTCAATCATTGGCAGTGAGCGAGGGCCGGCTCGATATCACCGGCCTGCGCACCCCGCGCAAGGAGGCGCTGGTCAGCTTCGTCGCCAGCGGCTCGATTGGCGAGGGACTGGCGATCCTCGACCGCGAACCGTTGGGCTTCGCGACCGCTATTGGGATCGATCCGGCGGAAGTGGGAGGGCTCGGTTCGGCACGGGCGCGTTTCAAATTCGTTGTCAGCCGGACGTTGACTCCCAAGGAAATCGAGTTCGCGGCCGCGGCCAACCTGATTGACGTATCGGCGCCCAGCGCATTCGGTGGCCTCGGCGCTGAGGACGGCGAGCTCTCGCTGCGCGTCGATCGAAGCGGGCTCGAAGTGGAGGGGGGGATCACCGTGCAAGGGGTGCCGGGCCGGATCCTGTGGCGTGAGGACTTCCGAAACGATGTCGAAACCTCCTCCTACCGCAAATACACGACGGTCCTCGATGATGCGGAGCGCGAACGATTCGGCCTCTTCGTCAATCGGTATCTCAAGGGGCCGATCTCCATGCGGCTCGAGTTTTTCGGCGCGCGGCGGTCTTTCCAGCGTGCTGAGCTTGCTCTCAACCTCGAAGAGTCGGTGCTCGATTTCCCCGAACTCCTCTGGCAAAAACCGCCCGGTGTGGCCGGGTCGGCTTCCGCTCAAATCGTCCCGATGGACGATGACGGGCTGCTGATCGAATCCTTCGTGCTGATCACGGAGGGTTTGCACGCCTCCGGTGCCGCGGAACTCGACAGCGAACGCCGGCTCCGGCGTCTCGATCTGGCCGAGCTTGCCTATGGCAAGACCAGGTTGGCCGCTTCGCTCCGTCCCCAGGCGGGGCGCGGATACATTGTCGCGCTCGATGGCGATACGCTCGACTTCGAAGCCTATATCGAGGAGTTTCTGCGCTCTGGGGAGCCTAAGGAAATCTCCCCTCTCAATCTTTCGATCCGGCTGAACCATGTGCTGGTCAGCGCGGACCAGCGGCTCTCCAACGTCACCGGACGGGCGCAGTATGATGGCGAGCGCTGGAACACCATCGTCGGCGAGGGAACCTTCGCAGGTAGCGCCCAGCCTCTCAAGTTTGCGATCGAAACAGCTGATAACCAGCGTACGCTGAGGGTGACGACGGCGGATGCGGGATCGTTCGCCAGCTCGATCGGGTTCTACGACAACGCCCAGGGCGGAGTCCTCGAATTGTCGGCGGTGATCCGGGACGACCTGCCCAACCGGCCGGTCGCCGGCCGGATCGAAATTAGGAACTTCACCGTCGTCAATGCGCCGGTCCTTGCCCGCGTCATGACGCTGGCGTCCCTCGATGGGATTGCCGCCGCGGCGCGCGGGGACGGAATTTCCTTCATCCGCCTGGAAGCGCCGTTCAACTATGCCGATTGCACGCTCTCAGCCGAGCGTGTTCACGCCTTCGGCCCCGCGCTCGGCATTACGCTGGACGGCACGGTCAACTTCGATGAGCCCACCATAGATGTCAACGGAACGATCATTCCGGCTTACACGATGAACTCGCTTTTGGGCGACATCCCCGTGCTCGGCAGTATCCTGGTCGGCCAGGAAGGCGAAGGAGTGTTCGCGATGACCTACCGCGTGTCGGGCCCGCTCTCCGGGCCCCAAGTCACGGTCAATCCCCTGGCCACCTTCGCGCCCGGTTTTCTGCGCGGGTTCTTCTCGATCTTCGAGGGGACGGTGCCTGAAGGGACGGTATTCCCCGACCATTTGGATCTCCCGTCCAAACGTTAGCTCGCGGCAGGGGACGAGCGATTTACGCGGGCCGAATAAGGGCGTGGCGTTTCCTGCCCGCCGACACCTTGATCACGCCGTCCGCGTTGACGTGGGCCAGCGTGACCAGGGCCTGCTCATCGGCCACCACCTCGTCGTTGATGCGCCCGCCGCCGCCGCGAATAAGGCGCCGCGCCTCGCTCCCGGAGGCGCACAATCCTGTGCTGGTGAGCACTTCGAACGCCGCGATGCCTTTTTCAAGCTCGTCACGCGGTATGTCCAGTGTCGGCAGCTGATCGCCGCTTTGGCCTTCCTCGAAGGTTTGGCGTGCCGTCTCGGCCGCCTTTTGAGCCGCGGTATCGCCGTGACAGAGCCGCGTGGCCTCGCTGGCCAGGGTCTTCTTGGCTTCGTTGATCTCGGCGCCCCCGAGCGCTTCGAGGCGGGCGATTTCGGCGAGCGGCAGATCGGTGAACAGCCGCAGAAACCGGCCGACATCGCCGTCCTCGGTGTTGCGCCAGAACTGCCAATAGTCGTAGGGCGCGAGCAGCTCCTCGTTGAGCCACACCGCGCCTTGGGCGGTCTTGCCCATCTTGGCGCCCGCGGCGGTGGTGATCAGCGGCGAGGTGAGGCCATAGAAGGTCCGGGCGTCAACGCGGCGCGCAAGCTCGATGCCGTTGACGATGTTGCCCCACTGGTCCGATCCGCCCATTTGCAGGATGCAGTCGTAGCGTCGGCCGAGTTCCAAAAAATCGTAAGCCTGCAGGACCATATAGTTGAATTCGAGGAAGCTCAGGGGCTGGTCGCGCTCCAACCTCAGTTTGACGCTGTCGAACGACAACATCCGGTTGACCGAGAAGTGGCGGCCGTAGTCGCGGAGAAAGGGGATGAACGCCAGTTCATCGAGCCAGTCGGCGTTGTTGACCATCAGGGCATCGCTCGGCCCCTCGCCAAAGGTAATGAACTTGGCGAAGACCCGTTTGATGCCATCCATGTTGTTGGCGATGTCGGTTTCGCTCAGGAGGCGGCGGCTCTCGTCGCGGCCGGAGGGATCGCCCACTTTCGTCGTGCCCCCGCCCATCAGCACGATGGGCTTATGGCCGGATTGCTGCAGCACGCGGAGCATCATGATCGGGACCAAGCTGCCCACATGCAGGCTGGGCGCGGTGCAGTCGAAGCCGATGTATGCGGTCAATGGAGACTCACAGGCGCGAGTATCCAAGGCGTCCGCATCAGTCACCTGATAGACGTAGCTTCGCTCCGACAAGGTGCGCAGGAACTCGGATTTCTCTCTGGTCATGCAGAGCTCGGCATCGGTGCCGCCCGCGCGGCGCTCTTCGCCCGGCGGCGCCGTCATTTACCATATTCACCGATGGCCAACAACGCGGGGTCAAGACGGGCGAGTGTTTGTCACTTGGCCCACGCCCGGCAATTCTCTACCGTTCGCGGACGATGGCAAAGACCTATACCGCGCTCGGCATGATGAGCGGCACCTCGATGGACGGCGTCGATGCGGCGATTCTGACCACCGATGGTGAACATATCGCCGGCCTCGGTCCGTGGCTCACGGCGCCCTACGATGAGGCGCAGCGCGCGCGGCTGCGGTCGGTAATGGACGGGGCCGATGCGGTGGCGCCCGTGGAGCGGGAGATCACCGAAGTACACGAAAAATTAGTTAATCTATTACTTGAGGAAAATAATTATACCCACTCAAATATAGATGTTATCGGATTTCACGGTCAGACGGCATTTCATCGCCCGAACGAGGGCCAAACGCGGCAGATCGGGGATGGCGCGCTCCTGGCCCGGCGTATCGGCATCGATGTCGTCAACGACTTTCGCAGCGCTGATATCGCCGCGGGCGGGCAGGGCGCTCCCCTCGCGCCCCTCTATCATTGGGCGCGCGCCCGCGATCTTGAACGCCCGCTCTGCGTGCTCAACATCGGCGGGCTCGCCAACATCACGTGGATCGGGCCGGGCCAAGCCGCAGACGGTGACACGGTGCTGGCCTTCGACACCGGGCCTGGCAATGCCTTGCTCGATGATTGGATGCTGGCGCAGATCGGTACGCCCCTCGATCGGGATGGCGCGCAGGCGGCACGGGGTGAGCCGGACGAAGCTGTTCTGGGACAATTCCTCGGCCAGCCGTTTTTTCGCCAATCCCCGCCTAAATCGCTGGACCGGAACGATTTTTCCTTAGAAGCCTTGGCTCATCTCGGGATCGCCGACGGCGCAGCAACGCTCGTGGCCCTGACCTGCCGCGCCGTCGCGCGCGCGGCGGAACACTTTCCGGCCCCGGTCGAGCGCTGGCTCGTGAGTGGTGGTGGCCGACACAACCCGGCTTTGATGGCCGGCTTGCGCGAAATCTTGAATGGCCCGGTCGGGCCGGTGGAGGAGGTGGGTTGGCGGGGCGATGCGCTCGAAGCCGAGGCGTTCGCCTTCTTGGCGGTGCGCTCGTTGCGTGGGCTGCCCCTGACTTTGCCCGGGACGACGGGCGTGGCGAAGCCGCTGACCGGCGGCACGCTGCACCGCGCCCCCGCCCGGGCGGTGCGAACAGAACCGAGGCCGCGGGCCCAGCCCCGTTAGCAGCCCGTTGATTAAGTGGCTTTTTCCGGCTCTCACTCCCAGATGAGGAATGCGGCGGCGAAAGCCGTCTGGCCGCTTTGCGAGCCCCCCCGTGCCACCAGCATGGCCCCGGTGGGCGTGAGCAGAACGAAAATACCGCCATATCCGCCCGCCACGGCCTCCCGCGGGGTGCCGGCGCCGATGAGCTGGCGCATCAGTAACGATAGATTGTGGCCGGCGACGTGGAGCAGGTATCGCTTGTGCACATTCTCTCGCCCGCGCAGCCAGGTTCGTCGCATGCCGCCACGATCGAGGTTGTGGGCAAAGCAGCGCTCGACGATCTCGGCGCGCAGCTTGAAGGCCTCGCGGGCGACCCCGGACTTGAGCCGCGCACGGTTATTGGTGACCGCGCGCCGCGCCGCCTCATCACCGTGCCAGCGCGAAAAGCCGGTCTGCTTGGGCGCCGCGATCCGGGGTCTTCCAGGGACTGTCGTTCAGAGCCCTCAAGACCGCCCGTGAGTGATAACCTTTGTCGGCGACGCATTCGGCCGGGTCCTCCGATGTCGGTGCCGCATCCACCGCCTCGAGGTTTGCCTCGGCCTTCGCCAGGGTCTTGGAAAGCGTCGTGGTGTCGCCCTCATCGGCCGGGTGCAGCTCGGCCGCCACCACCGCGCCGGTGTCCAGATCCACCGCGTGCTCGGGCTTGTAGGCCAGATGCGTCGTGCCGTCCTTCCATCTTGGTGATCTTGGCCTCGGGGTCGCTCTTCGAAACCCAATCCGTGTTGGAAAGCTTCTTGCCCTTGCGCTTCCGGTCCAGACGCGCCAGGTCCTCGGCCGTGGGTGTCTCGACCCCGCTTTCCCGGGCCAGGCGCTCCAGCATCTCCCGGTAGCCTTCGCCGTTGTCGCGCCGCACGATGTTCCGCAGCGCCGCGTTGGCCTCCATGGTCGAGGCATCGACGCCGATGCGCTCGCCCTTGATCAGCCCCGCCTCGGCGATCAGCACCAGAACCCAGTCGAAGACCGCCGCGTGGACTTCATGGGGCAGGCGCGTGCGGCTCCGTGACAGCCAGGAATGGTCCGGTACCCGATCACGGCTCCCCAGTCGCAGGAACGCCCGCAGCGAAAGCGAGTCCGAGCAGCGCCACTCCAGACCGCGCTCGCTGTCGATGCCCTCAAAGTAGCCCACCAGGTGCATCCGGAAATAGCGCCCGGGCGGCACCGAGGGCGCGCCCATCCGGACCGCGTAATAAGGCCGGCAGCTCGCCTCGGCAAAGGCGTCGAAGCCGCCCTCGATCAGCACCGACTGCAAGCGGTCATAAAACACATGACCCGGAGAGCGCGGCATCTCCGACCAGCTCACCATCAGGTCCCCCTGACCATCCTTCTGCCGTCCCATCGCCATCGGCAAATCCCCCTGCAAATCAGGGAACCAGAGAATCAGACGGCGCCGACTTAATCAACGGGCTGTTAGGCGTCGGTTTCCGACGCGGGCCTCAGCATGGTGTCGAGATAGTTCTCGATGGAGGCCGTCAATTCCTCGAGCTTGTTGTCGTACAGGTGATTGGCGCCTTCGATGTGGCGGTAGGTGACTTCGATGCCGCGCTGACTGGAAAGCTTGGCCACCAGTTTGGCGACGTCGGGCTCGGGCACGATGTCGTCGTCGGTGCCCTGCATGATGAGCCCCGATGAGGGGCATGGCGCCAGGAACGCAAAATCGAAGCGATTGGCGGGCGGCGAAATCGAGATGAAGCCGTCGATCTCGGGCCGGCGCATGAGCAGTTGCATGCTGATCCAGGCTCCGAAGGAAAACCCGCCGACCCAGCAGGTCGAGGCGTTGGGGTTCACCGATTGCAGCCAATCGAGCGCCGATGCGGAATCGGACAGCTCGCCCTGACCATTATCGAACTTCCCTTCGCTGCGCCCGACGCCGCGGAAGTTGAACCGCAGCACCGAAAAGCCACGGCGCACGAAGATCTGAAAGACGTTGTAAACCACCTTGTTGTTCATTGTGCCGCCGTGCAGCGGATGGGGGTGCAATACGACGGCGATGGGCGAATCGGGTTTGCCGCCTTGCTGGTAGCGGCCTTCGAGGCGACCTTCAGGGCCGTTGATGATGATTTCCGGCATGGGGCTCCAGGTTACGAAACGAGGTTTGGGCGCGCGGCATCGCCTCCGGTGCGGCTCTGGTCAACACCGGTGCCAATAACCATTATTAATTGTGGGTTACTAGTCCCAAGCAGATAATTTGAACCGGCCATATACTTGACTAATTTGCTCGGGTATACTAACTAAATTCTACCAGATCGACCACGCTCGGCGTATCCTTGTTCACCGCCCCGCGTGCCAGCGATTCAGCAAGTTCATTAAATACGATGGCAAGGGGCGCATGTTCAAGAAGTTAGGCGCGGACATTGACGCGGTTCTTGAGCGTGATCCGGCGGCGCGTTCACGCCTCGAAGTGATTTTCTGCTACCCCGGGTTTCACGCCCTGCTGTTTTATCGCATCGCCCATGGAGCTTGGGTGCGGCGATGGTACCTCCTCGGGCGGTTCATATCGCACCTCGGACGCTTTTTTACTGGCATCGAGATCCATCCGGGCGTTGCGATCGGCAACAAGTTGTTCATCGATCACGGCATGGGTGTGGTGATCGGCGAGACCTCGGAGATTGGCGATAACGTCACGCTTTACCACGGCGTCACGCTGGGCGGTATTTCCCTCGACCCGGGCAAGCGCCACCCTACCCTGGAAGACGATGTGATCGTCGGCGCCGGCGCCAAAGTGCTGGGCCCGATCACGCTCGGTCAGGGTGCGCGCGTCGGCTCCAACGCCGTCGTGCTGAAGGACGTGCCGACCGGGGTCTCGGTGGTTGGAATTCCAGCCAAGGAGATCGACCTCGGCGCCAAACGGGAGCACGAGAGCAAACAGGAGGAGCGCCCGGCATTCGTCGCCTACGGCGTTTCGAGCGATGGCGTCCCGGACCCCGTTGCCCGCGTCATGGATGGGTTGCTCGACCGGGTGCAGACCCTGTCGGCGCGCATCGGCGATCTGGAGAACGAGTTCGCCAATCGCGCGTCTGGCTGGCCGGGAGGAGCCGCGGCGGATGAAGATGAGGCGCACGACGAAGAAGCGTCCTCGGGCGAGAGTTGAACGCCGCCTCGAAGGCCGACCGATGATCGGCGTTAAGGAAATCGAAAGCCTGTTGAGAGATAAGCAAGTCTGGAAAAATCTTGCAGTTATCAAAAGGTTGAGAGAATTATAGGAGAAAGCGCGTGAAGCTAAGTACGAAAGGGCGATACGCGGTCATGGCGATGGTGGACCTCGTCCAACACGACGAAGGGGAACCCGTCGCGCTCGCGGACATCGCCGAGCGGCAGGACATTTCGGTGTCCTATCTGGAGCAGCTCTTTGCCAAATTGCGCAGGGGCCGGCTGGTCGAGAGCGTGCGCGGTCCGGGCGGCGGCTACGTCTTGAGCCGCCCGGCCGACGAGACACGTATTTCCGACATCGTGGTCGCGGTCGATGAGCCCATCACGCAGACGCGCTGCACCCCCGGTCAATCGATCGGGTGCAGTGGCGTTTCGGGGCGCTGCCTGACCCACGATCTGTGGGAGGAACTCGGCAACCAGATCCACTTGTTTCTCAACTCGATTTCGCTTGAGGACGTGGTGGCCCGGCGCGTGCTGGGCATGAGCGGCGTCCTCCACCACGGCAACTTCGAACACCGGACGATGTAGGCGAAACGAGGCCCGAGCGGACGAAAAGCAGGCGCGAACGTGACCGAAGCGACAGCCTATCTCGATTACAACGCCACGGCGCCAGTTCGGCCCGAGGTGGCCGACGCGGTACGCGCCACGCTCGGTAGCGTGGGCAACCCCTCGTCGGTGCATGGCGCTGGCCGTGCCGCCCGCGCCGCCGTGGAGGAGGCCCGCGAACGCGTGGCCGCCCTGGCTGGCGCGGCGCCCGAGACCGTCATCTTCACTTCGGGCGGCACCGAGGCCAACAACTTGGCCCTCAAGGGCGTCGGTTTGCGCCGGCTGATGGTTTCGGCGATCGAGCACGGCTCGGTGCTGGCGGCGGCGCTCATGGCGGACGCGGACGCGGTGATGTTGCCTGTCGACGGCGACGGCATACTTGATCTACCGGCGTTCGAAGCGGCGCTTGGTGCGGAAGAGGGGCCCATGCTCGTGTCGGTCATGCTGGCCAACAACGAGACCGGCGTGATCGAGCCGATCGCCCGTATTGCTGAGCTCGGCCATGGCGGCGATGCCTTGGTGCACTGCGACGCAGTTCAGGCGGCGGGGAAGATTCCATTGGATTTTCAAGAACTTGGCATCGATTTGATGAGCCTGTCGGCGCACAAGATCGGCGGACCCCAGGGCGTTGGCGCGCTCGTCGTGCGCGACGATACCGGGCTGGCAGCGCAGATCATCGGTGGCGGCCAGGAACGCGGCCGTCGCTCGGGCACGGAAAACGTGCCCGGCATCATCGGCTTCGGCGTGGCCGCCGGGCTTGCCACGCAGAATTTAACCGATTCCAAGCGCCTCGCCACGATGCGGGACGAGATGGAACGCCGTTTGCTAGCGGTCGCGGGAACCATCGAGCGGTTCGGCGCGCGTGTCGATCGTTTGGCCAATACGAGTTGCTTGACGATGCCGGGCGTGGCCAGCGAAACCCAGGTCATGGCGCTCGATCTGGCGGGCATCGAGGTGAGCGCGGGCGCCGCATGCTCATCCGGTAAAGTCGCGCGCTCCCATGTCCTCGAGGCGATGGGCGTGCCCGACGAAAGCGCCGAGTGCGCGATCCGCGTGAGCCTCGGTTGGGACACGCGGGAGGGCGACATCGACCGCCTCGTGGCGGCCTGGACGGAGATTTACCACCGCGTGGCGCAGGCAGCGTGAGCGGAACGGAAGACAGGAGCACAGTCGAGAATGGACACCGAAATCGCCAAGAAGAACATCAAGCTGCCCATTTACTTGGATTATCAGGCGACGACTCCGCTCGATCCGCGGGTTCTCGACGCGATGATGCCGTATTTCACCGAGAAGTTCGGCAATCCGCACTCGCGCAGCCATTCCTTCGGCTGGGAGACCGAGGAGGCGGTCGAGACGGCGCGCGCCCAGATCGCCCATATCATCGGCGCCGATCCCAGGGAGATGGTGTTCACCTCCGGCGCGACGGAATCGAACAATCTCGCGCTCAAGGGAGTCGCCCGGTTCTACCAGGACAAGAGAAACCACATCATCACGCCCGTGACCGAGCACAAATGCGTCCTCGACACCTGTCGCCACCTCGAGCAGGAGGGCTTCGAGATCACCTATCTGCCGGTCCAGCCCAACGGACTCATCGATCTTGACGAGCTCAAGGCGGCGATCACGGAGCGGACCGTGCTGGTCTCGGTGATGGGCGTCAACAACGAGATCGGCGTCGTCCAGCCGCTCGCGGAGATCGGCGCCATGTGCCGCGAGCACAAGGTGTTCTTCCACTCCGATTGCGCGCAGGCGGTCGGCAAGATGCCGCTCGATGTCAACGAGATGAACATCGATCTGATGAGCATCTCAGGCCACAAGTTCTACGGCCCCAAGGGCATCGGTGCGCTTTATGTCCGCCGCAAGCCGCGCGTCCGGCTCAAGGCGCTGATCGATGGCGGCGGCCAGGAGCGCGGTATGCGTTCGGGCACGCTGCCGGCCCCGCTCTGCGTCGGCTTCGGCGAGGCCTGCGAGATCGCCGAGGCGGAGATGGGCGCCGACAACGAGCGCATGCGTCGGCTCAGCGACCGGCTCTACAAGGGCGTCGTCGAGGCGATCCCCGACGTCTTCGTCAATGGCGATCTCGACCAGCGCGTTCCCGGCAACCTCAACCTGAGCTTTGCCTATGTCGAAGGTGAATCGCTCTTGATGGCGATTCGCGACCTCGCGGTGTCGTCAGGCTCCGCCTGCACCTCGGCCTCGCTCGAGCCCTCCTACGTGCTGCGGGCTCTCGGCGTTGACGTAGAGCTCGCCCATACCTCGATTCGCTTCGGCATCGGCCGTTTCACCACCGAAGACGAGATCGACTACGCCATCGCCACCATATGTGAGCATGTCGGGCGATTGCGCGAGATGAGCCCATTGTGGGAGATGGTCCAGGATGGCATTGACATCAAGTCGATCGAGTGGACCGACCACTAAAACGAACACGAGACCAATTAGATCAAACCATGCAGCATCAGGAGACGTAGATCATGGCTTACGGTGAGAAAGTGCTCGACCATTACGAGAACCCGCGCAATGTGGGCGCGCTCGACAAGGACGACGAGGGCGTCGGCACCGGCCTCGTCGGTGCGCCGGCCTGCGGCGATGTGATGAAGATGCAGATCAAGGTCGATGAAGTGGGCATCATCGAAGACGCCAAGTTCAAGACCTTCGGTTGCGGCTCGGCGATTGCCTCCTCGAGCCTGGTGACGGAGTGGATCAAGGGCAAGACGCTGGACGAGGCGGCGGAGATCAAGAACACCGATATCGCCAAACACCTCGCCCTGCCGCCGGTCAAGATTCATTGTTCGGTGTTGGCGGAGGACGCCATCAAGGCGGCCATCGCCGACTACAAGGGCAAAAACGGCAAGTGAACGGGTCGGCTGTCGGACGCGCGGCGGTCCCACCGGCGGCCTTGTTTTGTTGCGACTAAAGGAGTGAGCGTCCATGTTTGGTAGCGCCATGACGGTGACTGATGCTGCAGCCGAGCACGTGAAGGCCCTCCTGGCCCAACGCGGCAAGCCGACCGTGGGCGTGCGTATTGGCGTCCGCACGGCGGGTTGCTCGGGCTTGTCCTATACCCTCGAATATGCCGACGAAAAGGGCGACTACGACGAAGTGGTCGAGGACAAAGGGGTCACAATCCTGATCGATCCCAAGGCCACGATGTTTCTCATCGGTACCGAGATGGACTATGTCGAGGAAGAGCTATCGTCGGGCTTCGTCTTCAACAACCCGAACGAGAAAGGCCGCTGCGGCTGCGGTGAATCCTTTCACGTGTGAGGGGTGCTCCAGCTAACCCCATGAGGTCGGTGAGGCCCCGTCCCCGCCCCTGAAATATCGTCCTGGTGTCACGTGAGCGAGCAAGAGACCGCTGAACCCCATCGCCACGAGCCCGGCCCGGCCGTTCGCTCGTGCTGGTCCTGCCACGGGCCCGTTGCCCCGGCGGCGATGGTCTGCGAGACCTGCGGCGCCATCCAGCCGCCACGGGCGCTCGATCATTTCGTGCGCTTCGGGCTCCAGCCTGCCCTGGACCTCGATATCGGCGATCTCGAAGCGCGTTACTTTGATATGCAGCGGCGCTTTCATCCCGATCGCTTCGCGACCCGATCGGCCAGAGAACGCGCGCTCTCGTTGCAGCACGCCAGCAACTTCAACGAGGCCTACGAGATCCTCAAGGAGCCACTGTCGCGCGCCGAGTACCTGCTTGAGCTCCGTGGCGCCGACAACCAGAGCGCCTGTGAGACCACCATCGACAATCAGGAGATTCTGATCGAGGCGCTGGAACGGCGCGAGGCGCTCGATAGCGCTGAAACGCTCCAAGAGGTCGATCGCATCCTGTCAGCGACCGAGAGCGATATGGCGGCGTGCCTGAAGGCGCTTACGGACGCATTCGGCGGCGAGGAGATGGATGCCGCGGGTCGCCTGACCATGCGGCTCAAATACCTCGACAAGTTGCAGGCCGAGGCGCGTAGCCGCCGCGCCCGGATCGTGGCGGCGTCCTGAGCCGCTCCCATCCCATGACGCTCCTCGATATTCACGAGCCGGGCGAAACCCCGCGCCCGCACCAGCCGGAGGAGGCCGCGGTCGGCATCGATCTCGGCACCACCAACTCGCTGGTGGCCGTGGCCGATGACGGCAAGCCGCAAATCTTGCGGGACCGGCATGGCAACGGCATGATCCCGTCCGTCGTTGCCTATGGCGCTGAGGGCGGCGATGTCACGGTCGGCGAAGATGCCCGCCGCCAGCTGCTCGATGAGCCCGACCAGGTGGTGAGTTCGATCAAGCGGCTGATGGGCCGCGGCGTCGAGGACGTCAAGGCGCTGGCCGGTACGCTGCCCTTCGAAGTCGAGACCGGCGCCGGCGAGGGTGGCATGGTGCGCCTCAAGCTCGCCGGTCGGGCGCTCACGCCGGTGGAGATTTCCGCCGATATCCTGCGCGCCTTGAAGGCGCGCGCCGAAACCGCGCTCAGCCAAGCCGTGAGCCAGGCGGTCATTACCGTACCGGCCTATTTCGACGATGCCGCCCGCACTGCGACCAAGGATGCCGCCCGGCTCGCCGGGCTCGACGTGCTCAGGCTCGTTAACGAGCCCACCGCGGCGGCGCTCTCCTACGGTCTCGACAAGGGGAGCGAGGGGCTTTACGCCGTCTACGATTTGGGCGGCGGCACCTTCGACATCTCGCTCCTGCGCCTCGAGAAAGGCATCTTCCAGGTGCTGGCGACCGGCGGCGATTCGGCGTTGGGGGGCGACGATTTCGATCATGTCGTCGCCGAGCATTTCCTCAGCCAACGCAAGGCGGAGATCGGCGAGACCGAGCTGAGCACGGCCGACGCCAAGAAGGCGCTCCAGACGGCGCGGCTCGCCAAGGAATGCCTGTCGGCACAGGACAGAGGCGAATGGGTGCTCGATCAGGACGGAACGCCGTCGAACCACTCGCTCGATGTCGTGACGCTCGAATCCCTGATCGCGCCGATGATCGAACGCACCATGGGCATTTGCCAAGGCGTCCTCGAGGATGCCGATATCAGCCCTGAGGACGTCGACGGTGTCGTGCTGGTCGGCGGCTCGACGCGGGTGCCGCTGGTGCGCCGCTCTGTCGGCGCGTTGTTCGGCCGCGATCCCCTCGGTGACATCGATCCCGACGAAGTCGTGGCATTGGGCGCGGCGCTGCAGGCCGAAGCCCTGACGCGGGGCTCGGATGCGCTCCTGCTTGACGTGACGCCGCTCTCCCTCGGCATCGAGACCATGGGCGGGCTGGTCGAGAAGATCATCCCCCGCAACACTCCGATTCCGGGCGGCTATGGCCAGGAGTTCACGACCTATCAGGACGGCCAGCAGGCGATGATGATCCACGTCGTTCAGGGTGAGCGCGAGATGGTCGATCAAAACCGCTCGCTCGCCCAGTTCGATTTGAGCGGTATTCCACCCATGGCGGCGGGCGCGGCGCGCATTCTCGTCACCTTCGCGCTCGATGCCGACGGTCTGCTCACTGTCGGCGCCCAGGAGAGGACCACCGGGATCGCCCAGACCGTCGAGGTCAAGCCGAGCTACGGCCTCAGCGAGGACGAGATGGCGCAAATGCTCGAAGACAGCATGGAGCACGCCCGCGAGGACATGGCCCAGCGCATGGTGGTGGAGGCGCGGGTGGAGGCCGACCGCGCGGTGATGGCCGTCAAATCGGCGCTCGCGGTGGACGGGGACCTGTTGAACGAGATCGAACGCATCGCCGTGGAAAACGCCCTGGCCGGAGTCGAGCGCGCGATGGCGGGGGACAACTACGAAGTGATCCACGGTTGGGTCGACCGGCTCGACGAGGAAACCCAATTCTTTGCCGAGCGCCGCATGGACCGCGGCATGCGCGCGTCTCTGCGCGGTGTGTCGGTCGAGAACCTCGAGCGCCAGGTAGGCGACGGTTGAGCCGCGATGGCGCGCGTCACGTTTATCACGCCCGGCGGCCAGCGTATCGAGATCGAGGCGCCGAACGGCCTTTCGCTGCTCGAGATCGCGCACCGCAACGACATCGATCTCGAAGGCGCGTGCGAAGGCTCGCTCGCCTGTTCGACCTGCCATGTCATCGTCAGCGATGGCTATTACGACCAGCTTCCCGAAGCCAGCGAAGACGAAGAGGACATGCTCGATCTCGCCTTCGGCCTCACGCACACCTCGCGGCTCGGCTGTCAGATCATCATGTGCGACGAGTTGGATGGACTCGAGGTCACGCTGCCGGCGGCGACGCGCAACATGATGGTCAAAAGCGCTTGAGCAGGGACGGAGGGCCGCGCAATGGGCCTCAAATGGATCGATACCTACGACATCGTAATCGAGCTCGAGGAGCGCCATCCCGACGTTGACGTGGTGAACCTGCGTTTCACCGACCTGCACGCGTGGGTCTGTGCGCTCCCGGATTTCGAGGATTCGCCCGAGCACTCCAACGAGGCGATCCTCGAGGCGATCCAGATGGCCTGGATCGAGGAACGGGACTAGGCCAAGCCCGCGGCGACAACCGCCCCTCGCCTAGGATTCTTCCCTCTCCGCCGATCGGTCCGCCAGCGGAAAATCACCGATATAGCTCGTGTGGCTCACCAGCCCTTGGCCGGGCAGCCAGACGTGGAGGTCGACGGCCGCCGGCTCGAGCACCCTTGTGAGGCCTCCGGCGGCCAGATTGAGGGCGAACTGATGCACCGTGCTCGAGGCGGTGCGTGCGAGCGTGCCATACCAGCGGCTCTCGATGGGCCGGTGCAGATGGCCGCAAACGATGCGCTCCACCTGGGGGTGGCGGGCAATGACGGCGCCGAGGGCGTCCGCCCCGATCAGCCCCATCTGATCCCGGTTGCGGTCCATCCCCTCGATTCCGGTGATAAACGGAGGATGATGCATGAGAATCAGCGTCGGGCGCTCCGGTGCTTGGGCGAGGCAGGCCTCGAGCCAGGCGAGTCGCTCGGCGCAGAGCTCGCCGCCGATCTCGCCCGCGATCACCGTATCGAGCGCGACCAGCCGTACCGGGTAGTCCTCGATGACGTATTGGATGAAGCCCTCTTCGGGCAGGTACGCGTGATCGGGGAAGGCGGCGCGGAGGTTATCCCGGTCGTCATGGTTGCCCGGCAGGAGGTAAACCGGCACCTCCAGCGGCGCGAGGAGCTCGCGCAGGCGCGTATACGCCCCCGCTGTTGCGGTTTCGGTCAGATCGCCGGTGGCCAGGATCACATCGGGCCGCTTGGCCAAGGCGAGGATGTGGGCCACTGCGCGTTCGAGGTACTGGGCCGGCGCGTAACGGACATCGAAGGGATCGCCCGGCTCGGCGATGTGAAAATCCGTAATATGGCCGATAATCATGGTCGGGACCGTTGCCGCTCGGATGGAAATGTACCATCGATCGGCGATGTTTAGCTCGCTTGAGAATGGAGAGGCACGCCATGGCGCCGGGCACGGTGATGCGGGATTACGCGCTGGAGCTGCTGGAGCCGATGGGTGCGGCGGCGCGCTCGATGTTCGGCGGGTTCGGCCTGTTCCGTGACGGCGTCATGTTCGGCCTGATCGCCGATGATGTGCTCTATTTCAAGACCGGCGATGCGAACCGCGCGGATTACGAGGATGCGGGCACGGGTTCGTTCGTCTACGGGCGCGAGGGGCACCGCACCATCGCCATGTCCTATCACGAGGTGCCTAGCGAGGTTATGGAGGATCGCGAGGAAATTCTCGTCTGGGCGCAAAAGGCCTTGGCCGTCACCCGCGCGGCGAAAGACGGCAAGCACAAGCGCGCGAAGAAAACGAGATCCGCGCAGAAAGTCTGACGGAATTCCGGGGTTCCCAACCCATGTCCATCAGTCCCGAGTTGCGTGAGTTTGTCGTCGATCAGCTCGCGCCCGCAGGCGCGTCCGCCCGCAACATGTTCGGCGGCGTCGGCGTGTTCTGCGACGGCGTCATGATGGGCTTCCTGTTCGAGGACCGGGTCTATTTCAAGGTCGATGACGAAAACCGGCCCGACTATCAGGCCGCCGGCATGGAGCCCTTGCTCTACACGCCGCGCGGAACGGTGACCAATTCCTACTACGAGGTGCCGCCCGAGATCCTCGAGGACACCGACGAAGTATTGGTGTGGGCGAGCCGGGCGCTGGCGGCCGCCGCGCGCGCCAAATCGGGCCGGTCCAGGGGAAGGCGGGGAGGGCGCCGCCGCCCCTAGGTCGTGTACTCATTTGAGGCCGCGGGAGGTGTTGAAACTTGCCTTCCCATGTCCGCTTGTAGCCATGAGCGGACCCAGGGTCGAGCGCCGCAAACCCGGTCCAGACCCCTAAGCTGTTGAACCAGGGGCGGCTAGTCTCACCCTGCATGCGGGTTCTGGCGGGCTGGAGACTGCGTCGGGGACCGTTACAATCACGCCTGTACTCATAAGGAGGCCGTCATGCGCGCGGGACTTGTATCGACGATACGAGACTGGTTGATGTCGGAACGAACGGGAAGGAGGCAGCGGAGGCGCGCCGCGTCCGCACGGTTAATGGGACCGCGTTGTTTGGCGTTGTCGTCGGTGCGGGCTTTGATGCGTTCTATATCGCCACCTATCTTGCCACCGGCGATTCCACCCTCACGCTCTTGATTCTCATCGTTACGGGCTTCATCGCCTTTTACGGTCTGATCATCCTACTCAACCGCGTACTCAGCACGGCATGGACGGCGTCGCTGATCGGGGCAGGCGCCTGCGTAAACCTCATGATCGCAGCGGCATTTCTCGGACCGTAGGCCGGCTTCCAACTCTACATGGTCCCGATCGCCGGGCTCACCGCCCTGATGACCCGCCGGGCCCACTGGCCGGTGCCCATTGGGATCGCCGTCCTGTCGGTGGGTCTGTTCACCTATATCGAGTTGGCCCTCGATGAGGGGTTGATTACACCGTATGGCGATGCGGTGCTGGACGGAATATTGGTTACCAGCATCGTCGGGGCGATAGCCCTCGCCCTGCTGTCGCCGCTCCTCTACCGTCAACTTGTTGTCCAGGCCGAGGCCGACCTCCAGGCGGCCCGCGACCGCGCCGAACGCCTGCTCTTTGCCATCCTGCCAGTGGCGATCGCTCGCCAACTCGAAGAATCCGACGACACGGCGGAACGCGTCATCGCCGATCGCTTCGAGAGCGTGACGGTGCTGTTCGCCGACGTCGTTGGCTTCACCGCTCAGACCACGGCGATGCAGGCGGAAAACGTTGTGGCACGCCTCAATAGCGTCTTCTCGGACTTCGACGCCCGGACGCAAGAGCATGGCCTCGAAAAAATCAAGACGATCGGCGATGCCTACATGCTGGTCGGCGGGGCGCCCGAGCTTCAGTCAGATCACGCCGACCGCGTGGTTCGCATGGCGCTCGATATCCTGGCCGATGCCAAGGTATTGGCGACTGAGGTGTGGCCCGGCTTGGAGCTCCGCATCGGCATTCACTCCGGGCCCGCGGTGGCCGGTGTCATCGGGAGGACCAAGTTTTCCTATGACCTTTGGGGCGATACCGTAAACACCGCCAGTCGCCTGGAGGGCCAATGCCCGCCGGGCAGCATTCTTCTATCCGACGCCACCAAACGGCTCCTGAGAGGAGGCTACGCTCTTAGCAGCCCGTTGATTAAGTCGGCGCCGTCTGATTCTCTGGTTCCCTGATTTGCAGGGGGATTTGCCGATGGCGATGGGACGGCAGAAGGATGGTCAGGGGGACCTGATGGTGAGCTGGTCGGAGATGCCGCGCTCTCCGGGTCATGTGTTTTATGACCGCTTGCAGTCGGTGCTGATCGAGGGCGGCTTCGACGCCTTTGCCGAGGCGAGCTGCCGGCCTTATTACGCGGTCCGGATGGGCGCGCCCTCGGTGCCGCCCGGGCGCTATTTCCGGATGCACCTGGTGGGCTACTTTGAGGGCATCGACAGCGAGCGCGGTCTGGAGTGGCGCTGCTCGGACTCGCTTTCGCTGCGGGCGTTCCTGCGACTGGGGAGCCGTGATCGGGTACCGGACCATTCCTGGCTGTCACGGAGCCGCACGCGCCTGCCCCATGAAGTCCACGCGGCGGTCTTCGACTGGGTTCTGGTGCTGATCGCCGAGGCGGGGCTGATCAAGGGCGAGCGCATCGGCGTCGATGCCTCGACCATGGAGGCCAACGCGGCGCTGCGGAACATCGTGCGGCGCGACAACGGCGAAGGCTACCGGGAGATGCTGGAGCGCCTGGCCCGGGAAAGCGGGGTCGAGACACCCACGGCCGAGGACCTGGCGCGTCTGGACCGGAAGCGCAAGGGCAAGAAGCTTTCCAACACGGATTGGGTTTCGAAGAGCGACCCCGAGGCCAAGATCACCAAGATGAAGGACGGCACGACGCATCTGGCCTACAAGCCCGAGCACGCGGTGGATCTGGACACCGGCGCGGTGGTGGCGGCCGAGCTGCACCCGGCCGATGAGGGCGACACCACGACGCTTTCCAAGACCCTGGCGAAGGCCGAGGCAAACCTCGAGGCGGTGGATGCGGCACCGACATCGGAGGACCCGGCCGAATGCGTCGCCGACAAAGGTTATCACTCACGGGCGGTCTTGAGGGCTCTGAACGACAGTCCCTGGAAGACCCGGATCGCGGCGCCCAAGCAGACCGGCTTTTCGCGCTGGCACGGTGATGAGGCGGCGCGGCGCGCGGTCACCAATAACCGTGCGCGGCTCAAGTCCGGGGTCGCCCGCGAGGCCTTCAAGCTGCGCGCCGAGATCGTCGAGCGCTGCTTTGCCCACAACCTCGATCGTGGCGGCATGCGACGAACCTGGCTGCGCGGGCGAGAGAATGTGCACAAGCGATACCTGCTCCACGTCGCCGGCCACAATCTATCGTTACTGATGCGCCAGCTCATCGGCGCCGGCACCCCGCGGGAGGCCGTGGCGGGCGGATATGGCGGTATTTTCGTTCTGCTCACGCCCACCGGGGCCATGCTGGTGGCACGGGGGGGCTCGCAAAGCGGCCAGACGGCTTTCGCCGCCGCATTCCTCATCTGGGAGTGAGAGCCGGAAAAAGCCACTTAATCAACGGGCTGTTAGAGGGTCCCCATCTTGTTGACATTCGGGGCAAAGGAGAGCTCAGCACATGGATGCTTGAAGCCGATCAAGCCTAGGGCGCGGCAGCCCGATGCAGGTGCTCGATGGTCACGGCCACAGCTTGAGCAGCGGAATAATTACCGGCCCTTGAAGACGGCCGGGCGCTTTTCGCGGAACGCCGCCACGCCTTCCGCGAAGTCCTCGGTCTGGTGCGCGATGCCCTGGAGATCGCGCTCGAGGTCGGGCTGCCGGCCGAGGCTGTTGGCGAGGCTCTGGTTGAACGCCCGCTTCATAAGCGCGAGCGCCATGGTCGGTTGTTGGGCCAAGCGCTTGGCCAAGGCCAGGCCCTCGTCCATCAGTTCCTCATCGTCGACGCATTTCCAGATCAGGCCCCATTCTGCGGCGGTCTCCGCGGGCAGCTTGTCGCCGAGCATGGCGAAGCCCAACGCCCGCGCGGGGCCGATCAAGCGCGGCAAGACGTAGGTGCTGCCGGCATCGGGCACCAAACCGATGCGCACAAAGGCCTGAATGAACTCGGCCGAGCGGGCGGCAAGCACGATGTCGCAGGCCAGAGCGATGCTGCAGCCGGCGCCGGCGGCCACACCGTTGACCGCGCAAACAACTGGAATATCAAGGCGGCGTAAGGACTTGACGAGTCGATTATAGTTGCGCTCGAGGGAATCGGAGATGCTGAAATTGCCGCCGTTTGGCCGATTGCTCAGGTCCTGGCCGGCCGAGAAGGCGCGGCCTTCGCCGGTGAGCAGCAGCGCGCGGACCCCATCATCGCCTCTCACCGTCTTCAGCGCGGTGCGGATCTCGGCGTGCATCGCCTCGTTGAAGCTGTTGAGCACGTCGGGCCGCGACAGCGTCAACACAGCGACGCCATGGGCCACCTCGAAGCGGATCGTTTCGAAGCTCATGGTCGCGTCCTTTCGGGAATTGCGGCTTCGCGAGATGCCGCCGTGCGGGCTGCTTAACGGCCCTTGAACTCGGGTTTGCGCTTCTCGAGAAAGGCGTTGACGCCTTCGTTCTTGTCCTCGGTGCCGAGCACGATGGCGAAGGCGCGGCGTTCGAACTCTATGCCGTTCTCCAGCGTCATGTCGTAGGACCGGAGCACCGCCTCCTTGGCGAGACGCACCGCCACCGGCGGCTTGGCGGCGATGGTCTCCGCCAGATCGAGCGCGCGCTCGACCGTCACTTCGTGGGGCATGACTTCGGCGACGAGGCCGGCCGCGAGGGCCGCCTCGGCGTCGATCATTTCGCCGGTGAGAATCATCTTCATCGCCAACGATTTGCCGATGGTGCGCGACAAACGCTGGCTGCCCCCGGCGCCCGGCATGATGCCGACATTGACCTCGGGCTGGCCGAATCGGGCGGTATCGCCGGCCAGGATGATATCGGCGTGCATCGCCAGCTCGCAGCCACCGCCAAGCGCGTAGCCGTTGACGGCGGCGATCAGGGGCTTGGGGAAACGGCGGATGGCCTCCCAGTGGGCGGCGCGCACGTCGCTGATGGCGCTGATCGGATCACGCCCCGCCATTTCCTTGAGATCAGCACCGGCCGCGAACACGGCTTCCCCGCCGGTGATGACAGAGGCGCGCACCTCCTCCTCGGCGGCCGCCTCCGTCAACGCCGCCGCGATGTCGCCGATCAACCGGGCGCTCAGCGCGTTCAGCCGCTCGGGCCGGTTGAGCGTGATCAAACGGACGTGGGGCCGCGGTGTCGTCACCAAGAGATCGTCAGGGGTGCTTGATGGCATGGTTTTCGGCGTATCGGGCGGGCTAGGCGATCACGCGAACGCCTTGAAGGCGATCAGGGTGCAAGTGTCCTTGATACCGGAGATGGCCGGGATTTCATCGCTCACGAAGTGGCCGAAATCCGCGCCGTCCCCCAGCTCGCATTTCATGAGGAGATCATATTGCCCCGAAATCGAATGCGCCTCAGAGTCCTGCTCTACCGACTGGCTGCTATGGCCCGCCACTCCATAGGCTTGGCCCAACCCGCATTTCGCCATGGTGAAGATGGTCCGCATGACGAGCCCCTCGACCCGCGTGGCAATCAACGTCGCATCAGTTTCCCCGGATGAGTGGTTCCTCGCAACCCAAACGGCCCGGCGCAACGAATTCCTGCCCCGCTCAGAGCTGCCCGGGCTGGACACGGCGGCAGTGGATTCCGCCGGCGAGGAGATCAGATCGAAAAGACCGGCCCTTCGAGCCGCGCCGCTCAACCCGTGGCTAACATGCCCCGGCAGGAGGGTTGTTGCACTTGCCGCCAAACTGATTGATGTTCCGCGCCGGCAGCAACGAGGCGACGAGCATGTTCATGAAGGGCTGGAACGCCGGGTCCGCTGGGCTGGTTGCCGTCATCCAGCCATCGATCTTGGAAAGCGACCGTTTGCCCGCACAGAATACGGCACGCACCCGCGTCGGGTGTGGTGCGATCTCGATGTCTTCCAAGCTGTCGCACGCTTGCTTGGACGTGGGAATCGGATTGGCCGGGTTGAACAGGAAAACGAGGCGATAGCCCTTGGGTTTCGCGTTCGTCGGACGCTGCGCGAGCTCCGCCGGCGTGAACCAGCGCGGCAGGCGCAACGAGTTCATGATGGCCGCATCGGCCTCGGCTTTCGGGATCCCGAACGGATTGCCGTGGATCACGGTGGGAAACGGTCCGTGCAGCGTGGCGTAGGTGACAGCGTACTGGCCGTAGATGTTGCTCAGATCGGGGAGCGAGCTCACTACGGGCTGCGAGGTGCTGCACGCGGCGAGCAAAAGGGTCAACGCGGCAGCGGTGGAAATTTTGAGAACATTCATCATATTTCTCTAACCCGTTGATATTAAACAATGTCCTCGCACCTGCCCGTCATCCTGCAATGGATAAGCGGGCACCGGAAGCCGTGGCGCGAGGTCCCCACCGAGCAGCGGCAATGTAACAAACAGCCGGAACAAGCGCCACTACCTGTTGCCCTGGCCGCCGCCTCCGCCACTATGGGATCGTGGCAGCAGAGCAGTCAGGAGGCGATCGAGGCTACGCCGAAAGGCCGGGTCAGCGGGCGTGTCGACCGCCGGCGCGCGACCGCTGGCGCTCGCCACCGCACGATCTCCGATGCAGAACGCGGCCTCGATGCGGATGGTCGCGCCGCCTGCGTCCGGGGTGTACGCGCTGGGCTCCCGGCAGATCTCGCGCACGGGGCCCTTCGCATTGAAGATCAGGACGAGCTGGCCGTCCGGACGGGGCTGGTCGTGTGGCAACAGGCTAAAGCTCACGCGGTCGAGCGCCGGGATGTTTCCTATTCCCGCGACGATCCGGGCGTCGGCCTGGCGCCCGGCCGAGGCGAACGGATTGCCATAGATGGCGACGGGCAGGCTGCCGCTCCGCGCGACATAGCGGACGAGCTGGGGGCTGTAGATGGATTGCAGCCTGACATGGCTGATGGTCCCGCTCTCGGCACAGGCCACCAGCGCCAGGATCAGTCCAGCGACGCTCAGGCGCGCAAGGCTCATGGCTCGAATCGGCCGTCCCGCGCGTCGCTCATCGCGTGGTGATGCGGCGGACAGAGACCGCCCTGCGGCACGGGACCCCACGGTGACAGACGACCATTCGGTCATGGCGGCGAGAGCGCGAGCTCCCGACCGAGCCGGTAAGGCGGCCTGCGGCAACACGCGCGACCCTTATTAAAAGCTGTGCGCGGAAGCGCGCGGGTGCAGGACCCCGGTCTACGTCGCGTAGTGGTCGCCGTGGGCGAATGGCTGGCCGTCGTGACTGACCATTGACAAATCGGCGCACGCGGCGAGCGCAACTACGATTCCGAGAACGGCAAATAGCCGGATAGCCGCAATCATGGGCTCCTCTCCTTCGTCATCATGAACGGAGTACCTGGTCATGATGGTGGGCAGGCGTTGCAGCGCGCGCAAGCGCCAAAGGGCCCCGAAGGCCCCGACTCATGCAGATGTGACGGCGCGTGATCGGCGGTGACCACCAGCGCCTGCTGGCGCTGTCAGATATCGAGGTCTTCGACCGAGCGCGCGCCTTCCTGGATGAACGCGAGCCTGAGCTCGGGTTTGCGGCCCATCAGGCACTCGACGATCTCGTCGGTGTAAGGCGCCTTGCCTTTGGGCACGACAACCCGCAGCAGGGTGCGGTTTGCCGGCGCCATGGTGGTTTCGCGGAGCTGTGCCGACGGCATCTCGCCCAATCCCTTGAAGCGGCTCATCTCGACCCGGCCGGAGCCGTTGAACACCGTTTTCAACAGCTCCTCCTTGTGCGCCTCATCGCGCGCAAAGCGGGTCTCGCCGCCCCGGCTGAGCCGATAGAGAGGCGGCAGGGCGAGAAAAAGATGCTTGTTTTCAATGAGTTTTGGCATTTCGCGATAAAAGAAGGTCATCAGAAGCGCGGCGATGTGGGCGCCATCAACATCGGCGTCGGTCATGATGACGACCCGCTCGTAGCGCAGCTCGTCTTCCTTGTAGCCTTCGCCCGTGCCGCAGCCGAGCGCTTGAACGAGATCGGACAGTTCCTGGTTGCTGGTGAACTTGGCCGGCCCGGCCGAGGCGACATTGAGGATCTTGCCGCGGAGCGGCAGCACCGCCTGGGTGCGCCGGTCGCGCGCCTGCTTGGCGGAGCCGCCCGCGGAATCGCCCTCGACGATGAAGATCTCGGTTCCCCGGGCTCGCGCCTCGGCGCAATCGGCGAGCTTGCCCGGCAGCCTGAGCTTGCGCACGGCGGTCTTGCGCGCGACGTCGCGCTGTTCGCGGCGGCGCAGGCGCTCCTCGGCGCGCTCGATCAAGTACGCCACGAGCTCGTTCGCGGTCTCGGGCGCTTCGCTCAGCCAGTGCTCGAAATGATCGCGCAGCGCATTCTCGATCAGGCGGCTGGCGTCGGGGTTGGTGAGCCGTTGCTTGGTCTGGCCGTGGAACTGCGGCTCGTGCAGGAAGACCGAGAGCACCGCTTCGGCGCTGCCGAGGACATCCTCGGCGTTCACCTGCCCGGCGCGGCGGTTGCCCGCGAGCTCGCCATACGCCTTCAGCCCCTTGGTCAACGCGGCGCGGAGGCCGGCCTCGTGGGTGCCGCCGTCAGGCGTCGGCACGGTATTGCAATAGGAATGGAGCGCGCCTTCGCCGTCATCGGGCCACGCCACCACCCATTCGACATGGCCCTGATCGCGGGCGAACACGGCGCGTCCGGCGAATGGCGCCGGTGTCAGGCTGGCGCGCTCCCCGAGCTGGGCGGCGAGGAGATCCTGCAATCCGCCGGGGAAATGGAGTACATCCGCGGCGGGGGTGTCGCGATCGCCGGCGAGACGGCCTTCAGCGCAGCGCCAGCGGATCTCGACGCCGCTGAACAGGTAGGCCTTGGAGCGCACCATGTGAAAGAGCGTGGCCGGGCGGAATGCCGCGTTGGGCCCGAACACCTCGGAATCGGGCTTGAACCTCACCGTGGTGCCGCGTTTGGCGCGGGCGCCCTTCCTCGACGTGAGTTTCCCCTTGGGCTTGCCCCGCGCGTAAGACTGGCGCCAAACCGCTTGGCCGCGCGCCACCTCCACATCGAGGGTCTCGGCCAGCGCATTCACGACGGAGATGCCGACGCCGTGCAGGCCGCCTGCGGTGTGATAGGCCTTGCCGCCGAATTTACCGCCGGAATGGAGCGTCGTCAGGATGATCTCGAGCGCCGATTTGGTCTTGAACTTGGGGTGCGGATCGACCGGAATGCCGCGGCCGTTATCGCTGACCGTGAGCGAGCCGTCGTCGTGCAGCTCGACCTCGATGCGATCGCCGAAGCCGTTCACGACTTCGTCCATGGCGTTGTCGATGACCTCGGCGGCGAGATGGTGAAGGCCATGCTCGTCGGTGCTGCCGATGTACATGGCGGGGCGTCGGCGCACCGGCTCGAGCCCTTCGAGGACCTCGATATCCTCGGCCGAGTAGGCCTCCGCCGCGCTGGATCGCCGTGATGCCACCTTCGCCATACTCCCTAGATAGCACCCAAAAGGGGCGAAAAAAGGGTGGCGAAATCTCTATAGTGTATGGCGATAAAGTACAATAACAAGATATAGTGAAGATGCAATGTCTGAAACAGACGCCCGCCCAGACGAGCGCGGCCCTCCGGTGATCCGCACCGTGCCGATGCCGGCGGACGCCAATCCCAACGGTGACATCTTCGGCGGCTGGGTGCTCTCGCACATGGACATCGCCGGCGCGGTCGTCGCCGCCCAGCGCGCCCACGGCCGGGTCGCCACCGTGGCGATCGACGCGATGACGTTTCACCGCCCGGTCTTCATCGGCGATCTGGTGAGCCTGTACGCCGAGGTCGTCAAGGTCGGGCGCACCTCGGTCACCGTGGCGATCGAGACCCTGGCCCGGCGCCAGCGCATCGCCGAGGAGGTGATCGTCACCGCGGGCACCTTCGTCTATGTCGCGATCGACGGCCAGGGCCGCCCCCGACCGGTCGATCCAGACGACGGCACGGTCGAAACGTAGCGGTACGACCCTTACACGACCCGCCGCAACCGCTTCAATCGCTGGCGCTGACGCCGGATGAAAAGGAAATTTGCAGTAATGTCGTGCTATGGCGGAGCCTTATCTAACAGAACTGAAGTCCATCGTTGAACGAGCTAATGCGCCAGGCGAACAGGCAATTGACATTGTCTGTAAGCATTTCTCCAGCGGCGCGGCGGCCTACGTCGACGGCCGCATTTTCATGACGCTCACGCCGGTTGGACTTGCGCTGAAGTTGCCGGAGGAAGACCGCAACGCGCTTTTGGATCAAGGCGCGAAACCTCTCCAATATTACCCCAAGGCGCCCGTGAAGAAGGGCTACGTTTTGCTGCCAACTCCGAGCACCGATGATGACGTTCTGGGCGACTGGGTTCGCCGCAGTACCGACTTTGTACGGAAGTAAAAGTGGCCGTGATTTCCGGTCTGGTCCGCCCGCGATCGAGGTCGATTTTTCCTTATGTTAAGTACAAGGAGGTCGTGTCCCAGGACGTGGTGTAGGAGTTGTTGGAGCCTCTGTTAGCTGTGGGTAGGCGGCTTGCCGTAGCGACCGCCGAGAGTCTGGCGTAGGCAAGCCGGCTATCCACAGCGGAGGCCATCGCGGTTCCGGTTTAGGGTTGGGCTAGTGCAAACCAACCTGACCCGAAGGAGAACCACGATGACCCAGGACATGATGACCCTGCGCGCGCTTTTGGAGAAGAGCTCCGATGCCGATCTGCTTCGCGAGATGATCGGCTTCACGGCCGAGCGGCTGATGGCACTGGAGGTTGAGGGCCTGACCGGCGCCGGGCACGGCGAGCGCTCGGCGGATCGTATCACCCACCGCAACGGCTACCGCGACCGGTCCTGGGAGACGCGGGCCGGCACGGTGGAGCTGAAGATCCCGAAGCTGAGGAAGGGAAGCCACTTCCCGGGCTTCCTGGAGCCGCGGCGGATGGCCGAGAAGGCGCTGGCTGCGGTGATCCAGGAGGCCTACATCCAGGGGGTGTCGACCCGCTCGGTCGACGATCTGGTTCAGGCGATGGGGATGTCGGGCGCCTCCAAGAGCCAGGTCTCCAGGCTGTGCGGCGAGATCGACGATAAGGTCAACGGCTTCCTCGATCGACCGCTGGAGGGCGACTGGCCCTATCTGTGGCTCGACGCCACCTACGTGAAGGTGCGCCAGACCGGACGCATCGTCTCGGTCGCGGTGACCGTGGCTGTGGCCGTCAAGGACCAAGGCCGCCGCGAGGTCCTGGGCGTGGCGATCGGCGCGTCGGAGGCCGAGACCTTCTGGACCGAGTTCCTGCGCTCGCTGGCCCGGCGCGGGCTGCGCGGCGTGAAGCTGGTGATCTCCGACGACCACAAGGGCCTGAAGGCCGCCGCGACCCGGATCCTCGGCGCCACATGGCAGCGCTGCCGCGTGCACTCCGCCCGCAACCTGCTGGCCCATGCCGGCCGCCAGGGCCGGCGCGTCGTCTCCGCCTTCGTCGCCACCGCCTTCGCCCAGGAGGACGCCGACAGCGCGAAGGCCCAGTGGCGTCAGGTCGCCTACCAGCTCAGGCCCAAGGTGCCCAAGCTGGCAGTTCTCATGGACGAAGCCGAGCACGACGTCCTCGCCTACATGAGCTTCCCCAGGGAGCACCGCCAGAAATTGCACTCCACAAACCCGATCGAACGGCTCCATGCCGAGGTCAAGCGTCGCACCAACGTCGTCGGTATCTTTCCCAACGAAGCCGCCATCACACGGCTCGTCGGCGCTATCCTTCTCGAGCAGAACGATGAGTGGGCCGTCTCAAGGAGATACATGACGCTGGAATCAATCGCTCCGCTGAGCGATGGTGTCCCCATCACGCTGCCCACCGTGGCAGCCTGAACGTCCCGGCCCTACCCGCCGGGAGCCGCGTAGAGCGCAACGCTCTTACACCACGCGCCGGGACACGATCTACAAGGAAAACATTACAAGTTGTTGTATAATAATATAACAACACTTCAAACACTGTAGTACATCTGGAACTCGATGGGGTGGGGCGTCTGCTCGAAGGCGTGCACCTCGCCCCATTTGAGCTCGATGTAGCCGTCGATCAGATCGTCGGTGAAGACCCCGCCTTTCTTGAGGAACTCGCGGTCGGAATCGAGTGTGTCGAGCGCCTCGCGCAGGCTGCCGCACACCGTGGGCACGTCCTTCAGCTCCTCGGGCGGCAGGTCGTAAAGGTTCTTGTCCATCGGATCGCCCGGATGGGTGCGGTTCTCGATGCCATCGAGCCCGGCCATCAGCATGGCGGCGAAGGTGAGATAGGGGTTGGCGGCGGGATCGGGATAGCGCACCTCGACGCGCTTGCCGTTGGGGCTCGAGGTATAGGGGATGCGGCAGGCGGCCGAGCGGTTGTGCGCCGAGTAGGCGAGCAGGACTGGCGCCTCGAAGCCCGGCACCAGGCGCTTGTAGCTGTTGGTGGTGGGATTGGAGAACGCGTTGATGGCGCGGGCATGGCGGATGATGCCGCCGATATAGAACAGCGCGACCTCCGAGAGATCGGCGTATTGCGTGCCCGCGAACACCGGCTTGCCGTCCTTCCAGATCGATTGATGGGTGTGCATGCCCGAGCCGTTGTCGCCGAGCACGGGCTTGGGCATGAAGGTCGCCGTCTTGCCGTAGGCATGGGCGATGTTCTGCACGACGTATTTGTAGATTTGCACGATATCGGCCATGCGCACGAGGGTCGCGCCCTTCACCCCAAGCTCGTTCTGGCTCGGCGCCACCTCGTGATGGTGTTTTTCCGTCTCGATTCCCATATCGCCCATCACCGTGATCATCTCGGCGCGCAGATCGCCAAGCGAATCGACCGGCGGCACGGGGAAATAACCGCCTTTCATGGGCGGGCGGTGGCCGATGTTGCTACCTTCGTACTGGCGGCCCGAGTTGTAGGGCCCTTCCTCCTGATCGATGGCATAGAAGGTGTTGTTCATCGAGACGTCGAAGCGCACGTCGTCGAACACGAAGAATTCAAGCTCCGGCCCGAATAGCGCGTGGTCGCCAACGCCCGCGTGATTGAGGTAGGCCTCGGCGCGCCGCGCCGCCGAGCGCGGATCGCGCACGTAGTCCTCGCCCGTGGTCGGCTCGACCACGTCGCAGGTCAGAATCAGCGAGGGCTGGGCCGAGAAGGGGTCCATCGCCGCCGTCGCGGGATCGGGCCTGAGCATCATGTCGGACTCGCTGATGTCCTTCCAGCCGGCGATCGAGGAGCCATCGAACATCACGCCGTCGCTGAAGGTGTCCTCATCGACCATGCTGGCGCTCATCGCGAGATGCTGCCATTTGCCGCGCGGATCCGTGAAACGAAGGTCGACGAAGGCGGCTTCGTTGTCCTTGATCATCTGGAGAGCGCTCTTGGGATCGGACATGGGCGGGTTTCCTCCTGGTCTGTGATGAGGGGCGATAGGCGGCGTTGGGAGCCGATTCAGACCGCGTCTGCGCCCTTTTCCCCGGTACGGATGCGCAACACCTCCTCGACCGGGGTGACGAAGATCTTGCCGTCGCCGATACGGCCCGTGTGGGCGGCCTGCTGGATCGCCTCGATGGCCCGTTCGACGAGAGCATCCTCGAGCACGATCTCGATCTTCACCTTGGGCAGGAAATCGACGACATACTCGGCGCCGCGGTAAAGCTCGGTGTGGCCTTTCTGCCGCCCGAACCCCTTGGCCTCGGTCACGGTCATGCCCTGAAGGCCGATCTCGTGCAGGGCCTCCTTGACCTCATCGAGCTTGAACGGTTTTACGATCGCTTCGATCTTTTTCATGGCTACCGCGCCCCGCAGGTTCCGACGTCGGCGACGTCGTTCGCGCTTACCTATCGCACGAGTCGTGCCAACGGCAACGCGCACGGAATTTGCTGGAGAACTGCGGTTTTTCGGCTAGGCGTGGCGCTCGCGGCTGCCCGGTTTCCAGGCAGGCTGCCCCATTGTTGAGCAGGTCGCTCAAATCGTGACCAATGCGTTGCGCAGCACTTTTGAATCCCTCATATCGGAATCTCCCCTACCGCGGAGACAACTCAATCGAGAATATCGAGTTCGAAATCAGTGGGAGACGATTTCGATTTAGCGCTGGACCGACGCACGGCCGGTCCGTCATCCAGGGTCCGGGCCCGCGTCATTCGGTGGCTCAATCTTGGGGAATTATATACAATCTTACCCAGATGATCAGTCAATCGACTTCTTTCCCGCCGCTTTCAGGTAATCCCATTCCTTCTTTGGTGGCCCCCGCATAATGGCGCGAGCGACGTTCTCCGGCGTGTCGGGGATTTGATCTGGCACCGGCCTTTCGACGGGGCGGCCAACCTTTCCCTGTGCTGCTGATTGAGTCTTCTGGTTCGATCTAAACCGACGCTGCTTTATCTTTTTGGTTCCATCAACATTTAGTCCCTGGATTCGCATCCGGGCCCGATATACATCTAACTCCCGTTCGGCATGCTGAATAGCAGCTATTTTCAAATAAGAGGTGTATTCGCCGAAGATGGGATATCCGTGAAATTCTAAGAGTTCGTCAAACTTGGTTGACATCTCCTTCATTGTAAGTGTGTAACCACGGATAGCCTTGCTTTCTGCGAACAAAAGGAACTGCTCGCAAAGTATATGGAGAATATAGAGTTCGTCCGGGCTTAAGTAATTATTCCCTACAGTCGCATCCGCCTTGGTAGGGCGACCTGATTTTGTCGAAGTAAGACCCATGAACCCCTTCAGGCCGTCCGCGCGATCAATAATAACTTGAGAAGATGTTTGGCCAGTAATTGCATATGTGAACTTGTCTTGTAATTTGGCGTAAAATGAACGCGTTTCTGCGGCATTCTGTTCATAGTCTGATGAACTGATTTTGAAGCAATCTCTAACCGCCTGGTATATGTTCCTTTCTTTTGTTCGAAGCGTGCGAACGTCAGCCGCAAGTTTCCTGAGCGCATCAGGGTCTTCATCAAGACGCCGCTCATCAAGCGCATATCCCTGTAGGATGTACCGCTTGAGTACGTCGGTTGCCCATTGCCGAAATTTGGCCGCTTGCCGTGAACTCACCCGATACCCGACCGACAGTATAACATCGAGGTTATAGTGTAAGACACTGTAATTCTTGCCATCTGTGGCAGTTATTCGGAATTGCCGAATAACTGAAGCCTCTTCAAGCTCCCCCTCACGAAAGACATTACGGACATGCTCAGTGATTGTGCTGGGCTTCCGCCCAAACAATTTTGACATCTGCTCGGTGCTTGCCCAAATCGTATCCCGATCTGTATCGAGTGCCAGATTCTCTACAGGGCCAAGATCGGAGTCCCCAGAAAAAGAGACTCTCTCGAAACCGAACTCATCTTGCCGTTCGTCTTTGATGGGTGACATATTTTGTTTCTTCCGCACCAGTGCTCGCGCTAGAGGTCAGGCTGCGTTCGGTTTCGTCTTCTAGACATGCGTGAGGTCCACATAGGTCAAGCGTTTCCCAATCATGCCCTGTGCCATGCGGATCATCTGAGCCACTGTGTCGGCGCGGCGGTCATTGTGACGTCCGGCGAATTCCCCAACGTAGCGACCTAGATGCTTCTCGCTCATGTGGTGATAGGTGCCGTGGTAGCCGCGCTTGAGTAGCGCCCAGAACGACTCAATCCCGTTGGTGTGGGCCATCCCGTTCACGTATTCGCTGATGCTGTGCTTCACGGTTTCGTGCTCGAATGGCATTCCTTGATATCCGCCGTGATCGTCGGTGTAAACGGTCGCGCCTTCCGCTGCATGATCGCCGACGAAACCCTGTAGCGTCTTGGCGTCAGTGTTTTCCACCACGGCAGCGCTAACGCGGTTGGTATCGCGGTCCTTGGCCCCGACGACGATGGCCTTGCCGACGCCACCACGACCAGCGCGCAGCTTCTTGTGAGCGTGCTTGTTCTTCTCCTTACCACCGATGAAGGTCTCGTCCACCTCGACCGGGCCAGCGAGGGGCGGTGCCGAATCGCTCCACGTCTCACGTATACGATGCGCCAGGTGCCATGCTGTTTTCTGCGTGATTTTCAGATCGCGGTGCAGCTTCATGCTGGACGTACCCTTGAGGCCAGTCGTAACGATACAGATCGCCAGCGCCCACGTCTGAAACCCAAGGTTCGACCCCTGCATCAAGGTTCCGGTTTTTACAGAAAAGTCTTTCCGGCAATCTCGACACCGATATGGCTGAGGCTTGCGCGTCGGGCGCTCCTGAATGTTAAATGAACCACACTCAGGGCAGTGCATCCCATTGGGATAGCGCGTTTCGATGAACCAGCGCTCTGCCGTGGCGTCATCGGGGAACATGCGAATCAGATCGACCAGCGACAGTCCCTCGCGGAAGAATTTGCCGGGTGCCTTCTGTGTCATAGCCGCCTCCTAATTACTGAATTATTTTACCCACATCGGCGGCTTGCCGTCAAGGCAAATGGGTAAGATTGTATATAATTCCCCAATCTTGCCCCAACGTGAAGGGAGGCGCATTGACTCCGGTTGTAACAGCCGCGTTGGCGTCCGCCCGGAATTATCGGCTGGCAATGACCTGCAGGGCCGCATCCTCCGGCATGACCCGTGCCTCGGGGAAGCGCACGGTAACCGTGGTGCCAGCGCCAGGCTCGCTTTGCAGGTCGAGCGATCCGCCATGCAGTTCGACGAGGGACCTGGTCAACGGCAAGCCGAGCCCGGTCCCCTCGTATTGTCGGCCGAGCCGGCTGTCGATCTGATGGAACGGGGCCAAGACCTTCGGAATGTCCTCGAGCGCGATGCCGATGCCGGTGTCGGCAATCTGGAACACATAGCCAGCATCCGGGCGCGACCAAGCGCTTATTGCGACCGTGCCGCCAGCCGGCGTGAATTTGACCGCATTTGACAGCAGGTTGATCAGGATTTGCCTGAGCTTGCGCTTGTCGGCATAGAGCGGCGGGAGATTGTCGGCGATATCCGAGTTCAGGCTCACGCCGCCACGCTGGGCACGCTCGTTGAGCAAGATCGAGCAAGACTCGAGGATCCTGACAACGTCAACGGATTCCTCGTGGAGTTCGACCTTGCCAGCCTCGATCTTCGAGAGATCGAGGATGTCATTGATGATTGCGAGCAGGTGTTCACCGGCGCTGTTGATGTCGGTTATGTACTTGGCGTATTTGGGATTACCCACAGGGCCGAACCTCTCGTCCCGGATGATGTCGGAGAAGCCGATAATGGCGTTCAACGGCGTCCTGAGTTCGTGGCTCATGTTGGCGAGGAACTCGGACTTGGAGCGGTTGGCGACTTCAGCTTGTTCCTTGGCCGCTTGCACATGCTGCTCACTGCGCCGGCGTTCGGTGATGTCGGTGTCGGCCCCACGGTAACCCAGAAAACGACCTGTCGCGTCGAAGACCGGAACGCCGCTGACCTTGATATAGCGTTCCTTCCCATCGCCGCCCACGATCGCGTATTCCAGGCGGGAGACCGGCCGGTGCGCGTCCAGGTCTTCGAAATGCCGGCGCCATTTCTCCGGATCCGTCTCCCGCTCGGAGTCCGATATAAGATTCCTCCGGGAGCTGCCGATGACGGCCTCGGGCGTGACCTGCATCGTCTCGAAAAACCGCTCGGAGACGTATGTGAAACGATGATCCGGTCCGGTTTCCCAGAACCAGTCCGAGGCGGCTTCGGCGATGTCGCGGAACCGCTCCTCGCTCCTCTGCAACGCTTCCTTCGCCCGCTTGTGCTCGGCCGGCTCGCGCTGCAGTTCCCTGCTGCGCTCCTCGACCCTTTGTTCGAGGTGCGCGCGGGCCTGCTCGACCGATCCCTGCGCACCTTGGAGCTTCTCCACCATGCGATTGACTCTCTCCGCCAGTTGGCCGAACTCGTCCTTGCTTGCGATGCTTATTCTGTGCGTGAGCGTCCCCTCGCCAATGATCATGGTGCCGCTCACCAACGCGCGCACAGGAGCGAGGATGCCACGGGACAGGGCCCAGGCCGAACCGCTTCCGACCAACAGGGCAATGGCGCCCAGGATGAGGAGCGTGAGCGCCGCCGCGGCAGTCGAGGCTTTAGCATCTGCCGCTGCTCCGATCGTCTCGGCATGGATCAGGGGCTGAATCCGATCGTCCAGAATGGCGCCGATCTGCCAAAGATCCTGTTCGAATTCCTCAAGAAGCGTGTACATCGCATCGTTGAGCGTCATGACTTCGCCGCCGGCACGCTCCAACGTAGCTGAGGTTTCGTCGATCCGGCTTAGCAAACTCTTCTCATAGGCGGATGTGCTGTTTTTCCGGTACAGCGCCACGAGCCCTTTGAACTCTGTCATCCCATGCAGAAATTCCTGCGGCAGAACGGCGTGCAGCGCGATTGCAATGGCGGTCTCCTCAAGTGCGTGTGCCATCTTGACCGCGATATGCAGCTTCTCGATGCTGCCGGGTTCCGACATGACGATGCTTGGCAGAAGGCCTTCCTCGATCAGCTCGTCAAGCATTGCGTGGCTGTCGCTGAACACACCGAAAGCGGCGCGCCGTTGATCCGTGAGCGCGAGGATCTCATCGCCCAGCGCCTTGAAATCCGTGTAAAGCGTGGCGACCTCGCGGCCGAGCCAGCGCTCTTCATCGGTCTCGGCAAGCCGCTCGAACGTCTCGGCGTATCGCTCGAAGTCGGCTTCGGAATCAAGGATGATTTCGCGGTGCTCGGACAGCGGCTCGCGAACGTAATCGAGCACCGCCCGAGCGGTCTCGCCGGCGTTGATCTCCATCTCCAGGACGGCCTGTTCGAGCGGCTGCTCGACCTCGACGATTTGGCGCACGTCGCTGTCGATTCGCCCGATGTACAGATAGGAGGCGAGACTGCTTATGGCGAAAACCACCATCAACGTCCCCAAACCCAGCCACAGCTTTCGCGAGATACCCCAGCTTCCCGCCACCGGCGGCGGGGCCGCTCGGTGGGCGCGAAGGGATGCCTTGACGTCGTCAGCCATGCGATCGCATTCAGCCATTACGCCGCATCCGGTGAATCCCCTTTAACAGCCCGTTGATTAAGTGGCTTTTTCCGGCTCTCACTCCCAGATGAGGAATGCGGCGGCGAAAGCCGTCTGGCCGCTTTGCGAGCCCCCCCGTGCCACCAGCATGGCCCCGGTGGGCGTGAGCAGAACGAAAATACCGCCATATCCGCCCGCCACGGCCTCCCGCGGGGTGCCGGCGCCGATGAGCTGGCGCATCAGTAACGATAGATTGTGGCCGGCGACGTGGAGCAGGTATCGCTTGTGCACATTCTCTCGCCCGCGCAGCCAGGTTCGTCGCATGCCGCCACGATCGAGGTTGTGGGCAAAGCAGCGCTCGACGATCTCGGCGCGCAGCTTGAAGGCCTCGCGGGCGACCCCGGACTTGAGCCGCGCACGGTTATTGGTGACCGCGCGCCGCGCCGCCTCATCACCGTGCCAGCGCGAAAAGCCGGTCTGCTTGGGCGCCGCGATCCGGGTCTTCCAGGGACTGTCGTTCAGAGCCCTCAAGACCGCCCGTGAGTGATAACCTTTGTCGGCGACGCATTCGGCCGGGTCCTCCGATGTCGGTGCCGCATCCACCGCCTCGAGGTTTGCCTCGGCCTTCGCCAGGGTCTTGGAAAGCGTCGTGGTGTCGCCCTCATCGGCCGGGTGCAGCTCGGCCGCCACCACCGCGCCGGTGTCCAGATCCACCGCGTGCTCGGGCTTGTAGGCCAGATGCGTCGTGCCGTCCTTCATCTTGGTGATCTTGGCCTCGGGGTCGCTCTTCGAAACCCAATCCGTGTTGGAAAGCTTCTTGCCCTTGCGCTTCCGGTCCAGAGGCGCCAGGTCCTCGGCCGTGGGTGTCTCGACCCCGCTTTCCCGGGCCAGGCGCTCCAGCATCTCCCGGTAGCCTTCGCCGTTGTCGCGCCGCACGATGTTCCGCAGCGCCGCGTTGGCCTCCATGGTCGAGGCATCGACGCCGATGCGCTCGCCCTTGATCAGCCCCGCCTCGGCGATCAGCACCAGAACCCAGTCGAAGACCGCCGCGTGGACTTCATGGGGCAGGCGCGTGCGGCTCCGTGACAGCCAGGAATGGTCCGGTACCCGATCACGGCTCCCCAGTCGCAGGAACGCCCGCAGCGAAAGCGAGTCCGAGCAGCGCCACTCCAGACCGCGCTCGCTGTCGATGCCCTCAAAGTAGCCCACCAGGTGCATCCGGAAATAGCGCCCGGGCGGCACCGAGGGCGCGCCCATCCGGACCGCGTAATAAGGCCGGCAGCTCGCCTCGGCAAAGGCGTCGAAGCCGCCCTCGATCAGCACCGACTGCAAGCGGTCATAAAACACATGACCCGGAGAGCGCGGCATCTCCGACCAGCTCACCATCAGGTCCCCCTGACCATCCTTCTGCCGTCCCATCGCCATCGGCAAATCCCCCTGCAAATCAGGGAACCAGAGAATCAGACGGCGCCGACTTAATCAACGGGCTGATAAGGGCTCGGAGGATACGGCAACAAACTACATTGCAACCCGCGAACGGGTCGGAGGATGCGGTGATAAGCTAGATTCCAACCCGCGAAGGGGCCGGAGATGACGGAAACAAGCTAGCTATGGAAATCTTAAGAATTGGTTAACGCCGAGGTGCGCTCTTGGGGGTGACGGCACGGGGCACAATGGACTGGTAGGCGTCGAGCTGTAACGTTCTCAGGCGCGCGGCCCGGACTTCGTCGGCCAGCCTGGTTCGACGATTTTCAATAGTTTGAGCCGCTCCCAATATGACCCACGCCCGCGAATGCTGCGAAGAGCAAGAAATACCTGTGGCGGCGGGTCCGATATCCGGCGCGGCGTTCTCATTGACCATCAAGGAGCGTGCGCACCCGGTCGAGCGCGGCGCGGATGGCCCCGGTGCTGTTGGCGTAGGAAAAGCGCAAATACCCTTCGCCGCCCTCGCCAAAGCTCGTGCCCGACACGGTGGCGACGCCCGCCTCCTCCAACAACCGGCGCTCCAGCTCGCGCGAGGAGAGGCCGGTCCCCGCGGTGTTGGGAAACGCATAAAACGCGCCCGCCGGATCGACGCAGCGGAACCCGGGGATCGCGTTGAGCTCATCGACAATCACACGGCGCCGTTCGTCGAACGCAGCGACCATCGCTCCCACGCTGTCCTGGGGGCCCTTCAGCGCGGCGATACCGGCGTGCTGGGTGGCGGCATTGACGCAGGAGTGATCGTTGACCGCGAGGCGGGTCGCGGCGTCGACCAAAGCAGCCGGCCACACGCTGTAGCCGAGACGCCAGCCAGTCATGGCGTAGGTCTTGGACCAGCCGTCGAGCAGGATCACCCGCTCGCGGATCGCCTCAAAGCCAAGCAGGCTGGTGTGGGTTCGCCCGTCATAGAGCAGCTGGCTGTAGATCTCGTCGCTCAGGATGGCGATATCAGGATGACCCGCGAGGCCGGCGACGAGGGCCTCGATCTCATCCCTTGCCGTTGCGCCGCCGGTGGGATTGGCCGGGCTGTTGAGAATCAAAAGCCGGGTCGCCGGCGTGATTTGCGCCAGCACCTCGGCGGCGCTGAACGAGAAGTCCTTGTCCTCATGGAGCCGGATGGGCACCGGCGTGGCCCCGGTGAAGCCGATCACCGAGCGGTAGATGGGAAAGCCCGGGTCGGGATAGAGGATCTCGGCGCCGGGCTCGCCGAACATGAGAATGGCAAAGAACATGGTCACCTTGCCGCCCGGCACGATCACGACCCGGCCGGGATCGATCTCGATGCCGTGGCGCCGGTGAAGGTCGGCTGCGACCGCCTCGCGCAGCGGCAGGATACCGTTCGCCGGGGTATAGCCGTGATGGCCGTCAAGGAGAGCCTGCCGGGCCGCCTCGACGATATGGTCGGGCGTCGGGAAGTCGGGCTGGCCGATGCCGAGATTGATGATGTCGCGGCCTTGGGCGGCGAGCGCCTCGGCGCGGGCGAGAATCTCGAACGCGCTCTCGGTGCCGAGTCGGGCCATGTGCTGGGCCAGTTGCATGGCGGCCTTTATGCCATCCCCGCGGCGGCCAGACGAGAAATGATTGCCCAAAGGGATCGTGAGGGATCGCCGCAAAGCGCGCACGAGCCTTGACGCCGCTTGCGCGTTGGCGCTAGAGATTTCGCGCCGGGTCTGTGGCGGGTGTAGCTCAGCAGGTTAGAGCGCCAGATTGTGGATCTGGAGGTCGTGGGTTCGAGACCCATCACTCGCCCCATTTCCTTTTCTCGGCTTCACCGCTCAGGTGAAGCTTTTCCTCGACCCTGCTGTCAGATGAACGAGGCGGCGCCCCGAACCATGCCCAAATCCCAGTTTCGCGCCGCGCTCGTCATCTTGGCCGCGCTCGTTGCCACCTACGTGCTGAGCCATTTCTACCGCGTCTCCACATCGGTGATCGGGCCCGATTTGATGCGCGATCTAGCGCTCTCGCCGGAGGCCTTGAGCACGCTGGCGGCCGCGTTTTTCCTGGCCTTCGCCGCCTCCCAGATCCCCATCGGCATGATGCTCGATCGCCTCGGCACCCGGATCACCATCCCCGCGCTCCTGAGCTTCGCCGTCGTCGGCTCGCTCCTGTTCGCCGCGGCGGATTCCGAGGCCGGCCTAACGGTGGCGCGCGGGCTGATGGGGATCGGTTGCGCCGGCGTGTTCATCGGCGCCTTGGTCGTCTGCACGCGCTGGTTCCCGCCCGAACGCTTCGCCACGCTGGCGGCGCTCATGGTGGCCATGGGCAATGCCGGCAATTTGCTCGCCACCACGCCGCTCGCGGCGGCCTCGGAGTATTTCGGCTGGCGTGGCGCGTTCGTCGCCATGGCCGTGATCACGGCGCTGGTCGCCGTTCTCGGTTACCTCATCATTCGTGACGCGCCGCCGGGCCACGCCTTTCTCGAGCGCGAGACGGAGAGCCTGAAAAGCGTCCTCAAGGGCGTTGGTGAGGTGTTTCGCAATCCCCGCCTGCCGGTGATGTTCGTCATGAGCGCCGTGACCTACTCCGGCATGGTGACCATCCTCGGCCTGTGGGGCGGGCCCTATCTTCACGACGTGCACGGCCTAGGCCCGGTGCCGCGCGGTAATGTGCTGCTGCTCATGACGATTGCGCTGATCATCGGCACCGCGGCGACCGGACCCTTGGACCGCTACTTCGACACGCGCAAGGGCGTGGCGTTGACCGGCGGCGTCGCCACCGTCGCCATCCTTTCCGTGCTCGCACTCGTGCCCAACCCGCCGCTGTGGCAGGCTGCCTTGATGCTGGCCCTGTTCGCCAGTTTCAACGGCTATGGCGTGATCATCCTGGCGCACGGCCGCACCATTTTTCCCGATCACCTGGTCGGCCGCGGCATGACGACGCTGACGATCGCGACCATGGGCGGCGTGGCGGTCATCCAGTGGCTGAGCGGGCGGATCGTCGGCGCGTACGTCGGTGAGGACGGCCTCGTCGAGCCCGAGGGCTACCGCGTGATGTTCGCCTTCATCGCGGTGACGTTGGCGCTCGCGTTGGCCTATTACAGCCGCATGCCGGACGCCAAGCCGAGCCTCGACCGCGCCGCCCAGTCGGCGCGCTCGGCGGCGGCGTAGGAACCCGATGAGCACGCCCACAGCTCCCGCGGCGCGATCCAAGACGGTGAGGGCGTTTATCGTTTTTGGCGCTTTTGCCGGGATCTATATCGTGAGTCACTTCTTCCGCGTGTCCAACGCGGTCATCGCGCCCGACTTGATGCGCGAGCTCACGCTGTCGTCGGAGGCGATGGGCATATTGACCGGCGTGTTCTTCGCCTCCTACGCGGTCACGCAGGTTCCCGTGGGCATTCTCATCGACCGCTACGGCGTGCGTATCACCATTCCCTCCTTGATGATCATCGCGGTGCTGGGCGTGCTCCTGTTCTCCTTCGCCAGCAGCATGGTCCATCTCACCTTAGGGCGTTTCCTGATGGGCGCGGGCTGTTCCGGCATTTTGGTCGGCGTAATGGTGATCGCGACCCGCTGGTTCTCGCCGAAGAACTTCACGGTCGTGTCGGGCACCATGGTGGCGATCGGGGTATTCGGCAATTATCTCGCGACGACACCCTTCGCCGCTGTCGTCGACAATATCGGCTGGCGCGATTCCTTCTTAGGTATGGCGGGAATCTCGGCGCTTGCGGCCATTATGGGCTATCTGATCATCCGCGATGCGCCGCCCGGGCACGCTTATCATGACCGCAAGATCGAGGAGATCCGAGAGGTATTCCGCGGCGTCGGCGAGGTCCTGACCAACCCCCGGCTGCCCGCCATGTTCCTCATCGGTTTCGTCAGCTACGCCTGCATGTTGACGATTCTAGGCCTGTGGGGCGGGCCTTACCTCAACGACGTGCACGGCCTCGACATCGTCGGGCGCGGCGAGGTGCTGTCGGTCATGACGATTGCGCTGCTCCTGGGCAATCTCGCCTTCGCGCCGCTCGATCGCGTCTTCGATACGCGCAAACGCGTGGCGCTGGCCGGCGCGCTTGCCACGGTTGCCGTTCTCGCGGTGCTGGCGCTTGTCTCGCAGCCGAGCCTGTGGCTGGTCACTGTGCTGTTCGCGCTGCTTGGCTTCCTGAACGGGTTCGCCATCGTCGCCTTCTCGCACGGCCGCACCATCTTTCCCGACCGGCTGGTGGGCCGGGGCCTGACCATGCTCGCACTGGCGCCGTTTCTGGGGGTCGCCGTCATGCAGATCGCGACCGGCCCCATCCTCGATGCCTTCGTCGAGCCCAATGGCCTGGTGTCCGAGGCGGGGTATCGCTGGATGTTCGCGTTCATCGCGGTCACGACATTGGCGGCGGTCGCGGTTTATTCTCGCACCGCCGATGCCAAGCCGAGCCTCGATCCCGCCACCCGGGCGTCGTAGTCCGCCGTTCTGTTCATGACTCCGAAGAGCACGCCGTCACGCCCGCTCCTGACCGCTCTCGGCGTCCTGGCGGCGCTGTGCGGCATGTATATCGTGGGGCACTTTCTGCGCGTCGCGAACTCGGTCATCGCGCCCGATTTGATCCGCGAGATGAGCTTGACGTCCGAGCAGATGGGCGTGCTGACCGGCGCCTACTTCGCCACGGCGGCGTTGTCGCTGATTCCCATGGGCATGATGATCGACCGTTTTGGGGCCCGCATCATCATCCCCGGTTCGATGATTGGCCTGGTCGCCGGGTGTAGCTGGTTCGCCGCCGCCGAGGGCATGGCCGGGCTGACGGCCGCGCGCATTCTCATGGGCGTGGGAAGTGGCGGCGCCGTGGTCGGCGCCGTGGTGGTCTGCACCCGGTGGTTTCAGCCCCAGCATTACTCGATGGTGATCGCTACGTTGGTCGCTGTCGGCAACGTCGGCAACATGCTGGCGACGCGGCCCCTCGCAGCTGCAGCCGAGGCGACGGGTTGGCGCGCGACGTTCGTCGGCATCGCGGCTTTTTCCGCGATCGCCGCTATGATCGGCTATGCCGTGGTGCGCGACGCACCTCGGGGTCACCCCTATCACCATCGTGAGATCGAGCGGATCGGCGAGGTCTTCCGAGGCGTTGGCGAGGCGCTCACCCGACCCAGGGTCGGAATGATGCTACCGATCAATTTCGTCGCTTACGGTTGTATGCTCACGATCCTCGGCCTGTGGGGAGGGCCGTATCTTCACGACGTTCACGGACTGGGCGTGGTGGAGCGCGGCAACGTGTTGTTGGCGATGACGTTGGCTTTGATCGCCGGCAGTCTGGTGATCGGCCCGCTCGATCGCATCTTCGACACCCGCAAATATGTGGGGCTGGCTGGCGCCCTCGCCTCCGCCGCCGTGCTTGGGGTCCTGGCCGTGCTGCCCCAGCCCACGCTCTGGCTGGTGGTCGTGCTGTTTGCGCTCCTTGCCGGCCTCAATGGCTTCGCCATCGTCGTCTTCACCCACGGCCGTTCCCTCTTCCCCGATCGCCTTATCGGCCGCGGTCTCACGATATTCACGCTCGCATCGGTCGCCGGCAGTGCGGTGATGCAGATGGTGAGCGGCCCGATCGTGGGCGCCTTCGCGCAGCCCGACGGCTTGGTTGCGGCAGAGGGCTACCGGCTGATGTTCGCGTTCCTAGGCTTGAGCGTGATGCTGTCGCTCGCGCTCTATGTGCGCATTCCCGACGCCAAGCCGAGCCTCGATCCGTCGACACGCGCATCGTAATCCGCTGTTCCGCCCATGGCGCCCAAAAGCATGCCGCCACGCCAGCTCCTGACCGCTTTAGGCGTCTTGGCGGCGTTCTGCGGCATGTACATCGTGGCGCATTTCCTGCGCGTGACCAACGCCGTCATCGCACCCGATCTCATGCGCGAATTCAGCCTATCGGCGGCGCAGATGGGCGTGCTGACCGGCGGATTTTTCGCCGCAGCAGCGTTTTCACAATTGCCCATCGGCATGTTGGTGGATCGCTTGGGGGCCCGGATCACCATTCCTGGCCTGATGATCGCCGCGGTCCTCGGCTGCGGCTGGTTCGCCGCCGCCGAGGGCATGTTCGGGTTAACCGCAGGGCGACTCCTCATGGGGGTGGGAACCTCCGGCGTCATCATCGGAGCGATGGTGATCTATACGCGCTGGTTCCCGCCGCAATATTTCGCCACCTTGATGGCGAGCATGATCGCCGTCGGCAATGTTGGCAACATTCTGGCCACGACACCGCTGGCCGCGGCCGTCGAATGGGTCGGCTGGCGCTCAACTTTTTTGGCCATCACCCTCTTCGCGCTTGGCGCCTTGCTGATCGGTTACATCGTGATCCGCGATGCCCCGCCCGGTCATGCCTATCACGATCGGCGCATCGAAAGCCTGGGCGAGGTCTTCCGCGGCGTCGGCGAAGCGCTTCGTTCGCGTTACGTGGCGCTCATGATGCCCATCAACTTCATCAGTTATGCCTGCATGCTCACAATCCTCGGTCTGTGGGGCGGGCCCTACCTGCACGATGTGCACGGCCTCGGCGCGGTCGGCCGGGGCAATTTGCTTTTCGTCATGTCGCTCGCGCTGATCGTCGGCAACGTTGTCATCGGCCCGCTCGATCGCCTCTTCGATACGCGCAAATGGGTCACGCTCACCGGCGGCGCGGCGACCTTGGTGGTGCTCGCGCTGCTTGCGCTCGTGCCCCAACCCCCGCTGTGGCTGGTGACCGCATTGTTCGCAGCTCTCGCCGCCTTCAACGGTTTCGGCATCGTCGCCTTCGCGCACTGCCGCACCATCTTTCCCGACCGCCTGGTGGGCCGGGGCCTGACCGTCTTTTCGTTCGCCGCCATCGGCGGGATCGCCGTGATGCAAACAGCGTGCGGCTGGATCGTGGGAGCCTTCGCCCAACCCGACGGCCTCGCGAGCGAAGTGGGCTATCGACTGATGTTCGCGTTCATCGCGGTGATCGTGGCGATCTCGCTGGTGCTCTATGCCCGCGTTCCCGACGCCAAGCCCAGCCGCGACCGGATTGCCGCGTGAGCAGCGAGCGTGTTTAATGACGTACCGGTCGCGAAACGGCGGCCTGGAGCGCCGAAGCGGCGCGTTTGCGGAGGACAGCCATGTATATCGGCCAGGCACTGAGGCGCGACGAAGACTATAGGTTCCTGAAGGGCCGCGGCCGCTACACGAGCGATCTGGAGCAGCCCAACATGGCGCACGCGGTGTTTCTGCACAGCCCCCACGCCCACGCCCGGATCAAGAACCTGTCGACCGCCCGCGCCGAAGCGATGCCGGGCGTGCTTGCGGTCCTCACGGCCAAGGACTGGGACGCGGAGGGGTTCGGCGACGCGCCACTCGGCCAGCAAGTCTATTTCATCGACGGCCGGCCGATGAACGCCGTGATGCGCCCGGTGTTCGCGAGGGACAAGGTCTGCTTCGTCGGCGATAGCATCGCAGCCGTGATCGCAGACACGGTCGACCAGGCGCGGGATGCCGTCGAGGCGATCGACGTCGAGTATGAGCCCCTGCCGTCGATTCGCGGCACGGCTCATGCCGTCGATCCCGATGCGCCGATCCTGCACGAAGAGTTCGGCACCAACATCGTGGTTGACGGCGAGCATGGCGATCGCGCGGCGGCGGAGGAAGCGTTCAAGAACGCTCATCACGTTACTGAAATCAGCGTCGTCAACACGCGCATCACCGGCAATCCGATCGAGCCGCGGATGTACGTCGGCAATTACGATGACATCGCGGACCACTACACGATGTGGGGCAGCATCCAGATACCGCACTGGCTCAGGAACTGGATCGCCAAGGGCTGCCTGAAAGTGCCCTACCACAAGATCCGAGTGGTTGGCCCCGACGTCGGCGGCGGCTTTGGCACAAAATGCTTCTTCTATCCCGAGATGCCCGTGGTGCTTTATGGCTCGAAACGGGTCCGCCGCCCCGTGCGCTGGGTGTCGACGCGATCAGAGGGCTTGGCCACCGATTGCCACGCCCGCGACCACGTCACCAAGGCCAAGATGGCGTTCGATAAGGACGGCCTCATTCTCGGCCTCATGGCCGAGACCATCGCCAGCAACGGTGCCTATCAGGGCAATTTCACGGCCAGCATCTCGGCTGTCTATTATCCGCCTACCATCACCGGCCTTTACAAGACACCCGCTGTTCATGTGAAGGTCACTGGCGTCTACACCCATGGATCACCAACCGATGCGTATCGCGGTTCGGGCCGGCCGGAGGCCACCTTCGTCAACGAACGACTCCTGGAGAACGGCGCCCGCGAGCTCGGGATCGATCCGGCCGAGATTCGCCTGCGCAACTACATCCAGCCGGACGAATACCCCTACACGACGCCGCTCGGGCGCAAATACGACTGCGGCAACCCGCCCGGCCAGCACGACATCATGATGAAGCTCTCGAACTACGAGGGCTTGAAGACGGAGCGCGAGAAACTGCGCGCCGATGGCATCCGCATGGGCATCGGGCTCGCGGGCTTTACCGAGACCGCGGGCATCGGCCCAAGCCGGCAATCTCGCGCGGCGGGCTTTAGCCAGCCCACGACCGAGAGCGCCACCGTGCGCGTGCACCAGGACGGCAAGGTGACGATCCTCTCAGGCAGCTTCGCCCACGGCCAAGGGCACTACACGACGTTCCGCCAGGTCGCGGCCGACTACCTCGGTCTTCCGATGGAGGACATCGATCTCATTCAGGGCGATACCGACAAGGTCCCGACGGGCAGCGGGACCTGGGGCGCGCGATCGCTGGTGACGGGTGGTATGGCGATCGTGGTCGCGTGCGAAAAGGTCATCGCCAAGTCCACAAAGCTGGCAGCGCATATCCTCGAGTGCGCCGAAGCAGACATCGCCTACGAGAACGCGACGTTCACGGTCACGGGGACGGACCGCACGATCACTTTCGCCGAGATCGCGGAGGCCGCTTATCTCGGCGGCAACTATCCGACGGAGGGCTTCGAGCTCGGTCTCGAGGAATCGTCGTTTTTCGATCCCATCGATATGACGACGCCCACGGGCCTCCACCTTGCCGTGGTTCTGGTCGACGACGAGACCGGCAAGGTTACGCTGCGCAACTTCTACTCGGTCGATGACTGCGGGCGCATCATCAATCCGATGATCGTTGCAGGGCAGGTCCATGGCGGTATCGTGCAAGGCATCGGCCAGGCCATGTGCGAGCATGTCATCTACGATCCTGAGTCCGGCCAGCTCCTGACCGGCTCGTTCATGGACTACGCCATGCCGCGGGCGCCCGATCTTCCGTCGTTCGAGATCGACTTTCAGGAGACGCCGAACCCATACAACGCCTTGGGCGCCAAGGGCGGCAGCGAGACCGGCGTGATCGGCCCGCCGGCCGCCATCGGCAACGCCATCGTCGATGCGCTGTGGGATCTCGGCGTGCGCCACGTCGAGATGCCGTACACGCCAAGCCAAATCTGGCAGACGATTCGAGAGGCGAAAGCCGGCGCCGCTTGAGCTTCGGCGCGTCCCTCAGATCTGGCAGTCGGACTCAGGCTCGATGCGCCCGAGGCGCTCGATGACCCTGAGCTGACCGCTTTCGGTTCTGGCGATGTACATGTTCATCGCGATGTGGTGGTCCGCCGGCCTGATCGAGGCCGCGCCGGTGGGAATGGTGAAATTGAGACCCGCCATCCCATCGACCGCAGCCTCGCGGCTGATCGTACCCGCCCGTTCGAGCCCCGTCTTGAGCGCCTTGAGTGCGTTGTAGTGCGTCATCACATAGTGCGACACGCCGGTGTCCGGCCCGTGCACCCGGCGCACGCGGGCGACAAAGTCGATCACGCCGGGCTCGTCGCTCGAGGCGACGAACGGCACGCCGACATACATGTTCTCGCCCTTGCCACGTCCGAAAGCGCCGAGATAGGTCTCGCTAAAGCCGAGGAAGGCCACCGTGAGATTGTTCATCAGGCCGAACTCCTCGGCCTGCTTGATGAACGTGATGCCGTCGGCGCCGGGCAGTGCAAAGAGCAGAATGTCTGCACCCGAGGCCGCCACCTTGCGGATCACCGAGGTGAAGTCCGTTACCCCGAAAGGGGTGTACTCCTCCGCCAGCGTTCTGCCGCCGGTCTCGGCGATCATGGCCTTGGCCGCCTTGAACATGTTGCGCGGCCACACGTAATTGGCGCCGAACATGTAGTAGGAGGTGCCGATGCCTTCGCGCTTGAGATAAGGGATGAGCGGCGCGGTGTCTTGATTGGGCACGGTGTTGAAGAAGAAAAGGTAGCGTCCGCAACCGCCGCCCTCATCATCGGCGCCCTCGTAGTTGGTGGCGTAAAGCAACGGTGTCTTGAGCCGCATCATGTGCGGCACCATGGCGTTCCGCCCTGACGAGGTGATCGGGCCGGCGACGGCGATGACCTCATCGCGCTGAACGAGCTTGCGCGCTTTCTCGGCCGCGGTCTTGGGATCGGTCTTCATGTCCTCATAGAGGATCTCGATCTGGCGGCCCATGATACCGCCCTGGGCGTTGATCTCGGCCGCCGCGAGGTCGATGCCGATGCGCGCCTGTTGGCCAAACAACTCGAGCCCGCCGGAGAAAGGCAGCGCCGCACCGACACGCACGGGCTGGCTCTGCGCGATCGCGGGCAGCGCCAACCGCGATGCTGCGGCAGTTGCGGTGGTCGCGGCGGCGAGCTTGACGAAGGTGCGGCGGTTTATGTGAGCCATGGATTTCTCGCAGCGATCTCGAGGGGCTTGGCAGGCGGGCGGTGCAGGGCGGAGAAGGGGTTGCGTTTCGGTAGACGGATCAGCGTCGTGTAGGTCTGTTCCTCGGGTGATTAACGTTAACGAACTCGTGCCCTCACCGCCAACCCTGTTTCGCGCGGAGCAGAAACGGTTTTACTCCCGCGGCAGATTTTGGGAATGATGGGCGCCGTTGCGTAGCCCTGGGACGGATGCGATGCCCCTTCTTGAGGTCCACGACCTGCGAAAAGACTTTGGCGGCTTCGCCGCTGTGGATGGCTTCAACTTCGCTCTCGAGGGGGGCGCCCTACACGCGCTCGTGGGGCCCAACGGCTGTGGCAAATCAACGCTGTTCAATCTGATCACCGGCGCGCTCACGCCGAGCGGTGGACGTGTCGTGTTCGATGGCGCGGACATCACCGGACAGCCGCCGCACAAGATCGCCCGGCTCGGTATTGGCCGCAAGTTTCAGGTGCCCTCCGTCTTCGATGAACTCACCGTGGCGGAGAACCTGGTGATCCCGCGTCACGCGAGCGCGCGTGATGCCGAAGCCGTGCTCCACCGCATTAATTTGGCTGACAGGAGGGATGAACCCGCGGGTGATCTGTCCCACGGCGAGCGCCAGTGGCTTGAGCTTGGCATGCTGCTCGTGAGTCGGGCGCGGCTTTTGTTGCTCGATGAGCCGACCGCCGGCATGACCCATGCCGAGACCGATGCGACCGCCGATCTGATCAGTGGCATCGCCGCCGACGGGGATCACACCTTTATCGTTATCGAGCACGATATGGGATTTATCCAGCGGCTCGACTGTCGGGTGACCGTCATGACCAACGGCCGGCCGCTCCTATCGGGAAGCTACGCCGACATCCGCGCCGCCGAGGAAGTGCGCGAGCTCTACTTCGGACGGAATCCCTGACCATGCTGTCGATCCGGGGGCTTCATGCGGGTTATGGGCGGAGCGCCGTGCTGCAGGGCGTCGACCTCGACGTGCCGGCGGGGACCGTGATGGCGCTGATGGGCCGCAACGGCATGGGCAAGACGACGCTCCTGCGCACCATCATGGGCCTGTTGGCGGCGCGGCGGGGCTCGGTCCGCTTCAGCGACCGCGAGATCACGAGACGCCGGCCGCATGAGATCGCCCGGGCGGGACTAGCCTGGGTGCCCCAGGGCCGCGACATCTTCGCCGACTTCACGGTGGCGGAGAACCTTCGCCTCGGTGTCATCGGGCAACCCGGCCGCAATGTCGTGCCGGCGGAGATCTACGACAGGCTTCCCATCCTGTCCGCGCGCCGGGATCAGAGGGCCGGAACTCTGTCGGCGGGCGAGCAGCAATTGCTTGCCATCGGCCGCGCGCTGGCCGCCGCGCCGGCCATGCTGCTGCTCGATGAGCCGACCGAGGGCCTGCAGCCCTCGATCGTCTATGAGATTGGCGATTTGCTCGCGGGCTTTGTTGCCGAAAGCAACGTCACCATCCTCATCGCCGAGCAGAACATCGATCTCGCGATGACCGTGGCGCAATCGATCGCGTTCATGGACCGCGGCGTCATCGCTGAAGTGGTGCCTACGAATGAAGCCGCCGCCGACGAATTCCTGTTCACCAAGCACTTGCTGCTGTAGGGGCCGCTGTGGCCGATCTCGCCATCATCCTGCTCAACATGCTGTCGTTCGTGTTGATTTTAGTCCTCGTCGCGCTCGGCCTGGTCGTGGTGTTCGGCATGATGCGGGTGATCAACATGGCCCATGGCGAGCTATTCATGCTCGGGGCTTATTCCGTCGTTGCGCTGCAAAGCGGCGGCGTGCCGTACTGGATTTGCGTGCTGGCTGCGCCCCTCATCGTCGGCGTCATCGGCTGGTTTATCGAGAGCCTCCTCATCCGCCATATCTATCGCCGCACCCTCGATACCATCCTCGCGACCTGGGGTTTGTCGATCGCGCTGAAGCAAGGCGTGGTCCTCGTGTTCGGCCCCGGGTCGTATAGCGTCATCCCGCCGATGGAATCCGTGATCGTCCTCGGCGATGCCACCTATCCGGTCTTTCGCCTCGTGCTGATGGCGATCGCGCTCGTCATCGTCGCGGCAACGTTTTGGGTTTTTCTCAGGACCGAATTCGGGCTGGCCGCGCGCGCGGTCATCGCCCGGCCCGACACGGCCGCAACCCTCGGCATCGATACCCGGCTCGTTTACCGCGCCAGCTTCATCATCGGCACGGCGATCGCCGGCCTGGCAGGCGCCCTGGTGGCGCCGTTGATCAGCGTCGATCCGCAGATGGGTTTGGGCTACCTGATTCCCGCCTTCATCTCCATCATGGTCGGTGGCGCCGGCGTGCTGGCGGGCGTGCTTGTCGGCGGCGGAATCGTCGGCGGCAGCGGCAATCTCCTGACGATCTGGCTCTCGCCCGTGGTCGCGCAGATCGCGGTCTTCGCGTTGGCCATCGTGATCATCCGGCTCCGGCCGCAGGGCCTATTGGGTGGCCGCCATGGCGCCTAGATGGTTGGCCGCGATCGTGTTCGTCGTGCTGGCGCTTTTGCCGCCGCTTGGCGGCGCGTATTGGACCGATCAGGCAACGCGCTATCTCCTGTTCGGGCTGTTCGCCATGTCGCTGTCGCTGGTGTGGGGACGCGGCGGGATTCTGTGCTTCGGCCAAGCCATGTTCTTCGGCATCGGCGGCTACGTCATGGCCGCCCTCACCATGGGTATGGTCGGTGCCGCACTGGCCTCGAGCTATGCCGGTCTCGGTTTCGCCGTCGCGGCGGCGGCGCTCTTCGCGGCCGGCATCGGCTATGGCCTGTTCTGGGGCCGCGGTCTCTCGGGCGCCTATCTCGCCATCGTGACGCTGGCGATGGCGTTCATCCTCGAGCAGTTGATCAGGAGTTGGTACGCGCTCGGCGCCGACAACGGCCTCTCGGGCGTACCGCCGCTCGATTTCGGGCTGTTCGGCGGCAACCTCACGCTTGGGGATCCGGTGTCGCGCTTCTACGTCGTGCTGGCCGTCACCGCCCTGGTCTACATCGCATTGGACCGGCTCCTGGCCTCGCGCTTCGGCAGCCTCTTGACGGCGGTCAAGACGAACCCCGATCGCGTGGCGTTCTTCGGTTATCGCGTGCTGTGGATCCAGTTGGCGGTCTTCGTCATCGGCGCGGCGATCGCCGGGCTCGCCGGGGCCCTGTTCGTCGCCGTCGATGAGTTCGCCTCGCCGACGCTCATCGGCTTCGCGCTTTCCGCCGAGGTGCTGATCTGGGTTGCGCTCGGCGGACGCGACGTGATCCTCGCGGCTTTGGTCGGCGCGCTCGCCGTCCGCGTGATGGAGAGCTATTTCTCGGAGTGGCTCGGCGATTTCTGGCTTCTCGCGCTGGGGCTCGTGTTCATGGTCTCGGTGGTTCTTTTGCCCCGCGGTCTGATCGCCACGCCGCTCATGCACATTGCGCGCCGGTCGCGGTGATCGCGGCAACGCCCTGCCCCCGCCGGTGCTACCATGCCGTTGAGCTTTCGACGGGAATGTCATGGATGATGCCGCGTTGACGAGAGCCTCGGTGTTGCTCAAGACCGCCATGCGCCGGCAGAGGCCACTCCAAGAGCTGCCCGAGGAATGCCGGCCGCAAACGCTGGTGGAGGCTTACGCCGTGCAGGAGCGTTTCGCCACCGGCTTCGGCGGCGAGCCGGTCGGTTACAAGATCGGCGCGACAAACCCGGTGTTGCAGCAGCGCCTCGGCCTCGACGAGCCTTTTTTCGGCCGCCTCATGTCGGCCCGGGTGTTCGAGAGCCCGGCGGTCATCGAGCCCACCGCCCTGGCCGGGATCTTGGTCGAAACGGAGTACGGCTTTCACATGGCGGCCGACCTGCCGGCCAAGCAGGGGCCGTTCGACCGCGATCAGGTGGCGGCGGCGGTGGGTGCGCTGGTGCCGGCCATCGAGATCGTCGATACGCGGTTCACGGATCTAGCCAGCATCGGGGCGCTTCAGGTGATCGCCGACAATGCGTTGGCGAGTTATTGGATTCATGCGGCGCCGGTTGTCGAGTGGCGGGATACCGATATCGTCGATGCGGAGATCGTGACCTCGCTTAACGGCGCGCGGGTGGAGACCGGGGCCGGGCGCAACGTCCTTGGCCATCCGCTCGATGCCCTGCGCTGGCTCGCCAACAATCTTGCGGGCTTCGGGCTCGGCCTCGAGGCCGGCGATTACGTCACCACGGGTAGCTGCACAGACATCGTCCATGCCGAGCCCGGCGATCAGGCGACCGCCGATTTCGGTGCGCTCGGCAAGGTCTCCGTCACCTTCGGGCCAGACTGACATCTTTAGACGGGCCGGACAGGGGGCGGACCGCTGTCGGGCCGCTCCTTCTTCACCTGGCTTTCCCGAGACGCGATGTAGACCGCGGCGGAGAAGATCATGGAGCCGCCGATCCACGTCCAGACATCGGGAATCTCCACGAACACGAGATAGCCGAGAAGGGTCGCCCACACCAGGCGCATGAAATCGAGCGGCATGACGAGCGAGGCCTCGCCGAGTCGGAGCGCGTGCGTCATGGCGAGCTGACCGAAGGCGCCAGCGGCGCCGATCAGCGTGAGCCAGAACAATTGCTCCCAGGTCGGCCACACCCAGACGAAGAGCGCCGGGACCAAGGAGAGCGGCGTCATCAGGAAGGACTGGTAGACGACGATGGTGACGTTCGAATCGGTCCGCGTCATCACCTTGATGATGATCGGGACGACCGCCCACAGCGCCGACGACCCGACCGCGAAGAGCGCGCCCGGATCGATCGCCTGGGCGCCGGGCTGCAGCACCACCATCGCGCCGGCAAAGCCGAATGCCAAGGCCGACCAACGCCTGAGCCTGACCCGTTCGTGCAGCAGAAATATGGCAATGAGCGTCGTGAACAAAGGCGCGAGGAAGCTGAGCGCGGAGATGAGCGCCAACGGGCTTATGCCGAGTGCCGTGAAGAACAGGAGGAGCGCGATCAACTGGATCACGGCGCGCAGCATATGCAGGCGAAGGTTCTGTGTTCTCAGCTCTCTGAGGCCGGCGCGCAAAGCGAGCGGCAGGATGAGCAAAGCCGCGATGGCGTTGCGGAAGAACCCGATCTCGAAAGCGTGAATGTCGGGCGAAAGGTGGCGCACGGTGGCGTGCATGCCGGCGATGCAGATCGTCATGCAGAGCATCCATAGCACCGCCTGCAGGTTGCCCTCGGCGGCCAGGCGCTTCTGGAGTGCGGCGAGCACGGAGGCTCTTCTACTCCTGGCCCCGTTTCGCCAGCACGATGCCGGCAAGCACGAGCGCCGCGAAAAGCATCTGCGCGAAGCTCAGCGGCTCGGCGAAGAAGATCCAGGCGAAGCCGATGGCGAGCACCGGCGCGGCCAATGCCGCGACCGAGTTGAACGAGGCCGGCAGATGAGCATAGGCGTAGGTGATGAGGCTCTGGCCCGTGGCATGAACGAACAGGCCGTAGACCAGCACGATGAACCAGCCGAACATGGTGACAGGCACGATGGTCTCGCCGAGGAGTGCGGCGGCTGGCAGGATCAACAGGGCCGCAATGACGGTGTTCCAGGTCACCGCGGTCATGGGGCCGAAGACGCGAAGCACGCCTTTCAGTCCCAAGACGTAAGCGCCCCACATCAGGGCGCACGCGGCGGCGATGAGATCGCCGAGCGCGAAGGGGCCGAAATCGCCCTGGGTCGCGGAGACCAAAAGCCCGATGCCGATCAGCGAGAGCGCGAGGCCGGCGAGGAACAGAGGCGTGATACGCTCGCCGAAGATGAGCCAAGCTCCGATGGTGACGAAGATCGGGCTCGAATAGCCGATCAGGGTGGCATTGGCGATGGTCGTGGTGAGAAAGATGGTTTGCCACAATCCCATCTCCACCCCGAAAATGAGTGATACCCCGATGAGCGCGAGATAGTCACGCCTGGTCGGCGCCGGGCGAACGTGCCTTGCTGATGCGTTTTCGCGGCGCATCAGGATCAACAAAATCGGGATCGCGAAAGCCATGCGCCAGAAGCCGGTGGCGGTCGGCCCCACCTCGCTCAGGCGCACCAGAACCGGTGTCAAGGCGAAGGCCAGCACGGCGCCACACAGCGCGATGAGCGCGGTCGAATGAAGCCGGGCTGCAGGCTGCGCGGCGAGCGTGGGCTCGACGTTTTGATCGAGAGGAGTGGTCATGGGCCTGCGGTGGGCGGAGAGTAGACCGGCTGGATCGCGATGGCCAGCAAAGGACGCAAGCGCGCGCCCGCCCGCTGGACGCTCCCCGGGGCGGGTGATAGATTTGATGGCATGATGTCGAGCGTGACTGAAAATGTCGTGTGCCCGATCTACCACCAGTCCCAGAGGTGATCGCATGAGCGTGCAAGCCCAGGAAACCGCCCCGGTAATGTTCTCCCCGCGCCGTATCGGCCACGCCAACCTGTTCGTTGGCGATCTCGGGAGGTCGATGGACTTTTACGGCGGCATCTGCGGCTTCGAGGAGGTCTTCCGCGAGGATCATATCGGCGCCGGGTTTCTCTCGAACGGCAACACGCATCACGACCTCGGCCTGATTCAGACCACCGAGCGCGACCTCGTCGGGCGCGGTGGCCACGTGCAGATGAAATCCGGCCGGGCGCTCAAGCCGGGGCTCAACCATTTCGGTTGGGAGATGGAGAACGAGCAGGTGCTGGTCGATGCCTACAACCGGGCGATGGCGGCGGAGCTTCCCATCCACCGCCGGGTCGATCACACGCTCTCGCACAGCATCTACGTGTTCGACCCCGACGGCGCGCTGCACGAGTTCTACGCCGATTTCGTCAAGGACTGGCGCTCGGTGTTCGGCGACCAGACCGGCCAGGCGATTACCGGCGAGTGGGACCCCAACGCGGTCCCGGCGACGACCGAGGCCCGCTATCACGAGACCTTCGAGCTGCGCCGCGTCGACGAGGCGCCGATCCACCCGGCGCGCTTTACCAATACGGTGCTCATGACACGCGATTTCGACGGCATGGTCGCGTTCTACGCCGGCATCGCCGGGCTCAAGGAGGTCTACCGCACCCCGAACGGCCGAATCGTCTGCTTCGCCGGGCAGAACGCATCCTATGTCTGCGACATTGCGCTCGTAAAGCAGGAGTCCGGCGCGCCCCATGGGGTCCATCATTACGGCTACGAGATGCCGAATGAAGAGGACTTTGCGAAGGCCGTAGCCGCGGTCGAGAAGGCCGGCATCGCGATCGAGAAGCACATCGACAACGCCACCAAGCGCAGCTTCTTCATCACCGATCCCGACGGCATGCTGTGTGAGTTCCACTTCCGCCGCGACGCCGATTTGACGATCCTGGCCGACGCCGACGAAGAGCTCGGGCCCTATCTCGTGTAACGCGTTCCGTGCGAGTCGCGTTTGCAGACATCGGCGGGATTCGCACCCGCTATCTCCACGAAGGTTCCGGCTCGGTGGTCGTGCTGCTGCACGGTTTCGGCTTCGCTGGTGATTCCTGGCTGCGCAACATCGACGTCCTCGGCCAATCATTTTCCGTGATTGCGCCCGATACCCTCGGCCATGGCTACACCGACGCCGCCGCGTTGAACGGAGACCAGCCGCAAGGCCCGATGGTTCGGCATCTCGGCCGGTTGATGGACCACCTCGGCGCCGAGCGCTACAGCGTCGCCGGCTCCTCCTACGGCGGATTGCTCGCGGCGCTGATGTACTTCGAGAGGCCCGAGCGCGTCGACAAGCTCATTCTTGTCGGCACGGGCACTGTCTTTCATCCGCAGGAGCAGCTCACCAAAGCGCTGTCCGCGGCCCTTGAAAACGTCTCAGCCGCCATGGGCGATCCCACTCTCGAATCCTGCCGCACCCGCATCGCGGCGATTTGCCACGATCCGGCTTCGGTGCCCGAGAACCTGTTGCTCAGCCAGCTCACGTCGTTTGCCTTGCCCGATCGGTTCGATTTCTACCAGGCGGCGATCGGCGGGCTGGTCGCCGCCGGCGATGCACAGGAGCACCGGGCCTACCACCGGCTCGAAGAGATCGGCGTCCCGACGCTGGTCATCACCGGGCGCAACGACATCCGGACCTCCTGGGAGCTCGTGCAGCAAGGTTTCGAGCGCATTCCCGGTGCCGAGCTGGTCATTTTCGACGGCTGCGGCCACCTGCCGATGATCGAACACGCTGAGCGATTCAACCAACTGGTCGTAGCGTTCCTGTCACACTGAGGACTCCCCAGCCATGCGCATTAAGATCGAGGACATCGACGGTATTTCCACCCGCTATCTCTATGAGGGCAGCGGGCCGGCGCTCCTGCTCGTCCACGGCGTCGGCGGCTCGGGCGACATGTGGCTGCGCAACGTCGATGCGCTCGGCGAGCACTATGCCGTCTACGCGCCCGACAATATCGGCCACGGGTTTACCGATTCGATCGACCTCAGAAGCGGGCCGCCACAGCCGCCGATGGTCAAGCACCTCGGCGCGTTGATGGACCATGTCGGCGCCGAGCGCTACGCCATCGCCGGCTCGTCCTACGGCGCGCTGCTCGCCGGGCTGATGTATTTCGACCGCCCCGAGCGCATCGATAAGCTGATCCTCATCGGCAGCGGCACCACATTCCAGCCCGGTGATCTCACCAAGATATCGCTCGAAGGAGCGCGCGCCAACGCGACGACGGCGATGGGCGATCCGACGTTCGAAACCTGCCACAAGCGCATCGCGAATATCTGTTATGACGCCGCCTCGGTCCCCGATGAGCTCATCTACGCGCAGCTCACGTCGTATGCGCTGCGCGACCGATTCGATTTCTACCAGGCGACCATCGCCGGGCTGATCGCCACTGTCGATGACGAAGAGCTCCGGATCTACAAGCGGCTCGAAAAGATCGCGGCGCCAACCCTCATCATCACCGGGCGCGAGGACATCCGCTCGGACTGGAAGCTGACCGAGAAGGCGCTCGGGCGGTTTCCCGACGCCAAGCTCGTCATCCTCGATCGGTGCGGGCACCTGCCGATGTCGGAGCACCCGGAGCGCTTCAACGAGATGACGCTCGAGTTCTTAAGCCGCTAGATAGCGTCCTCGGTACTATCGCGGGCATTTGAGCTAACTGTCCGTCATCAAAACAAATGGGACTGTTGAGCGTGTTTCATAGGGAGGATCTGGCTCATCTTTGTTTGATGTTAAGCCGCTTGGCTTTGATGGTTCAAGCGGCGGTTTTGGGGGGTCAGTTTTTTGATCTTTTTTTCTCTTTTCGATGATGGCGGTGTGGCGTCCAAAGTAGGCGTCGGCTGGAGTTACGTTGCCGATGCTCTCGTGGTAGCGTTGGTTGTTGTAGTGATCGACGAAGGCGCTGATCTGGTTTTCGAGATCGCCGGGTAGATAATAATTTTCAAGCAGGATCCGGTTCTTCAGCGTTTGATGCCAGCGCTCGATCTTGCCCTGGGTTTGCGGGTGATACGGTGCGCCCCGAACGTGATCCATACCGTGGTCCTCGAGCCATTCAGCCAGATCGCCGGAGATATAGGACGAGCCGTTGTCGCTGAGCAGCTTCGGCTTGTGGACGACATTGGCGCGATTGCAGCCTGAGGCTTCTAGCGCCAACTTCAGTGTTGCCGTCACATCGTCCGCCGTCATGTTGGTGCAGAGCTTCCAAGCAATGATGTAGCGGGAATAGTCGTCCAGGATGGTCGACAGGTAAAACCAGCCCCAGCCGATGACCTTGAGATAGGTGAAGTCGGTCTGCCACAGCTGGTTCGGCGCCGTGGTCTTGTCGCGGAACTCATCGGCTGCCTTGATGACCACGAAAGCGGGGCTGGTGATCAGGTCGTGGGCCTTGAGAAGCCGGTAAACCGAGGCTTCCGAGACAAAGTAGCCCCTGGTGTCCGTAAACCTGACGGCCAGTTCCCGGGGCGACAGTTGCGTCTCCTCCAGGGCAAGATCGATGATCTGCCCCCGGACATCATCCGGGATCCGGTTCCACACCCGGCCTGGGCTGCTGTTGCGATCCTCAAGACCGGCGTCGCCAAAGGCCAGAAAGCGATCGTACCAGCGATAAAAGGTGGTCTTCGGAATGCCCAGCTTGTCCAAAGTGGACCCGACGCCCAGGTGGGACTGCTCGACCAGGCGGATGATCTCCAGCTTCTCGGATGCGGGATACCTCATTCCTCGTCTCCCCCATGCCCGATCATGTTTTTTTTGAGAAGCCGGTTCTCCAGCGAAAGTTCGGCGACCAACTCCTTCAAGTCGCGCATCTCCTGGCGCAGGCCTTTAACAGCCCGTTGATTAAGTCGGCGCCGTCTGATTCTCTGGTCCCCTGATTTGCAGGGGGATTTGCCGATGGCGATGGGACGGCAGAAGGATGGTCAGGGGGACCTGATGGTGAGCTGGTCGGAGATGCCGCGCTCTCCGGGTCATGTGTTTTATGACCGCTTGCAGTCGGTGCTGATCGAGGGCGGCTTCGACGCCTTTGCCGAGGCGAGCTGCCGGCCTTATTACGCGGTCCGGATGGGCGCGCCCTCGGTGCCGCCCGGGCGCTATTTCCGGATGCACCTGGTGGGCTACTTTGAGGGCATCGACAGCGAGCGCGGTCTGGAGTGGCGCTGCTCGGACTCGCTTTCGCTGCGGGCGTTCCTGCGACTGGGGAGCCGTGATCGGGTACCGGACCATTCCTGGCTGTCACGGAGCCGCACGCGCCTGCCCCATGAAGTCCACGCGGCGGTCTTCGACTGGGTTCTGGTGCTGATCGCCGAGGCGGGGCTGATCAAGGGCGAGCGCATCGGCGTCGATGCCTCGACCATGGAGGCCAACGCGGCGCTGCGGAACATCGTGCGGCGCGACAACGGCGAAGGCTACCGGGAGATGCTGGAGCGCCTGGCCCGGGAAAGCGGGGTCGAGACACCCACGGCCGAGGACCTGGCGCCTCTGGACCGGAAGCGCAAGGGCAAGAAGCTTTCCAACACGGATTGGGTTTCGAAGAGCGACCCCGAGGCCAAGATCACCAAGATGAAGGACGGCACGACGCATCTGGCCTACAAGCCCGAGCACGCGGTGGATCTGGATACCGGCGCGGTGGTGGCGGCCGAGCTGCACCCGGCCGATGAGGGCGACACCACGACGCTTTCCAAGACCCTGGCGAAGGCCGAGGCAAACCTCGAGGCGGTGGATGCGGCACCGACATCGGAGGACCCGGCCGAATGCGTCGCCGACAAAGGTTATCACTCACGGGCGGTCTTGAGGGCTCTGAACGACAGTCCCTGGAAGACCCGGATCGCGGCGCCCAAGCAGACCGGCTTTTCGCGCTGGCACGGTGATGAGGCGGCGCGGCGCGCGGTCACCAATAACCGTGCGCGGCTCAAGTCCGGGGTCGCCCGCGAGGCCTTCAAGCTGCGCGCCGAGATCGTCGAGCGCTGCTTTGCCCACAACCTCGATCGTGGCGGCATGCGACGAACCTGGCTGCGCGGGCGAGAGAATGTGCACAAGCGATACCTGCTCCACGTCGCCGGCCACAATCTATCGTTACTGATGCGCCAGCTCATCGGCGCCGGCACCCCGCGGGAGGCCGTGGCGGGCGGATATGGCGGTATTTTCGTTCTGCTCACGCCCACCGGGGCCATGCTGGTGGCACGGGGGGGCTCGCAAAGCGGCCAGACGGCTTTCGCCGCCGCATTCCTCATCTGGGAGTGAGAGCCGGAAAAAGCCACTTAATCAACGGGCTGATAAGAGCATTTTTCCTCCCAACTTTCGGTATGAGCTCGTATGAGACATTTGTCACACCCCGGTAAATGACATCGCTTTTTCCTACTTCCTCAAAAAATGCTAGAAGTTCACGCCAAGACTCAATGTGCTTAGTTTCCATCTGATCCACTCGCAAAAAGCCCGCTTCTCCATAATTCAGGCTCAAAACTCGGCTTGTTAAACGCTGTCACAGCGCCAGCAGTTGTTCGCATGGCATCGTCAACCGTTGGCGGTTCCAGACGCTCAGCAACGAGTTGTGCTCGTGCTAGAGGTCAGCTCTTGGCTGGAATCGGACAATTGGAGCCACGTATCGGTTGGTCCGCAATCGCGCTCGAGGCGGACGATCGATGGCGGCGTAGATGAACAGGAGTCATTTGCGAAAAGCGTCGCGCCGCACGCGTGCGTAGGGACGCGCTCCGACTCCCGACGTAGCCGATCCGTGCGCCGGTTGACCCGCCGGTTTAGGTGAGCAGACCCTTTTCATAGTGCAGGTAGGCGCACTCATGCATGAACCAGCGGCGGTTCACGGCCTCCTGCAGGTGGTACTTGACCATCTCTTGGGACTCACGCGATTGGCAGTGCTTCTCGAGGACGTCGAACGCGGTGCCGCTATGCTCGACATCGGCCTCCGCGTGCAGCCAGAAGTGCTCGATCTCGTGCTCGGTGAACTCATACTTTTCGCGGAGCGCCGGCAGAACGGCGCTGTAACAGCCGACGGCCTGGAACTCGCTGCCGACGTGCATCGCGGCGACCAAGGCTTGCCACGGTTGGTTCCGGGCCACGTCATAAAACCAGGCGACCAAAGCCTGCGTCGAATAGAGCCCGCTCCCCTTTTTCAGCTCTCCCATATCGGCGCCGCTGGCTGCGATAAACCGCAACAAAACGTCCGGGTGAGGATTATCCGGATTCATTTCATCGTGGTAGTTTTCGATCTCCATTTCGATGACGTCTTCCGGTGCCTTGGATGCAACCAGGAAAAGCGCCGGATACATATTTGAGATGTAGTGATACTCCTCGCACATGAATCCGGACATGGTTGTCTTACTGAGCTCTCCCTTGGCCCATTCCACATAAATGGGATGGTCGACCAGGGTTTTTCCGGCCACGATCTCCTGAAGTTCAGCGCGAAATCCGTTCGATGTGCTCATCTGAAAGTCCTTCCGTTCGCAGAGTTCATGGGCCCGGAGGACGTCTGCCTGCGCAACCAGCGCACCAGCGCTCGTGACGCATCAACGCCCGCTCGCGGACCTGCTCGCGCCTAGTTTAATTGGCGCCGCCTTGCCAGAGTCTAGCGCCGGTCCCGTGCCTGTCGTTTGCGGTCGCGCCCTAAAGCCCTAGATCGCGCCCGACGCGCGTAACGACGCAATCGGGCTCCCGTCATAGCCGATCTCGCCCGACAGACAATTTGGAATCAGGATCGTGCTTGGCTGCGCCCCACCCACGCGAGTCCCAGTGCTCCCGCAACGGTGTGGACGATCGCAATGACCAGTGCTGGTGTGCGCTCCGGCTCTAGTCCGAATTTCAAGGTCGCGTAGGCAAACCAAAAGCCGCCGGAACTTGCCAGAAAAATAAGCATCACAAGCAAGAATCCCCAGCGCGTTTGAAGCGCGGTGAATGAAAGAACGATGCCGACGACGCCCAACGTCGCGCTGGGTATCGAGCCGCGCAGGTAGTGATTGAGCGAATGAAGGTGCCACTCGTCCGCGCCCAAATGCAAAGGCGCAAGAAATGCGTGCAGAGCGGCGAAAACGCCGAAGGATATCGCGAGCAAGATCTTTGCCCCGCGTGGGACGGTCTTTCCGGCTGCTGACATATTTAGCGTCGAATCAACACCGAGATTCCTTAGTTGGACGGGCGCTGTGTGTCATGCGCACGGTGCGCTCAAACCTCAAGGGCCTCAGATCGCGCCCGAGGCGCGTAACGACGCGATCCGGCTCTCGTCGTAGCCGATCTCGGCCAAGAGCCGGTCCGTATCGGCGCCCAACGCGGGGGCCGCTTTGGCGGGCAGCTCCTCGCCCGGGCAGCGGAACGGCGGGGCCAGCATGCGGATCGAGCCCTTGGTTGGGTGGGGGTAATCGCGAATGCGCGCCTGCTCGGCGACGAACGGGTTGTCGAGCGCCGCCGCCACGTCGTTGACCGGCGCTGCCGGCACCTCGCCGGCGAAACGCTCGAGCCATTCCGCCGTCGTCCGCGTCATCAACACCTTGTCCAGCAATTCCGTAATCCGGTCGCGGTTTTGCAGCCGCGCCGATGCCGTGTTGAGGGCGGCGTCCTCTACCCATTCGGGATGGCCGAGCTTGTCCGCGAGCACAGCCCAGAACTTCTCCTTGTTGATCATGATGAAGATCCAGCCGTCCTTGGTGCGAAAGAGCTGGCTCGGGACCAGCGAGGGATGGCTCGAACGGGGCTCGCGCGAGGTGGCGACGCCGGCGTTGAGATACCAGGTGGCGAGATAGCAGAGGTTGTGGAGCGCGACATCGAACAGGCTCACATCGATATCGCGGCCCTGGCCGGTCGCGCGCGCACTGAGAATGCCGGCGAGGAGCGCATAAACCGCCATCTGACCGGTCATCAGATCGACGATCGAAAGACCGCAGCGCGCCGGCGGCGCGTCCGGCTCGCCGGTGAGTTCAAGATAGCCCGCCTCGGCCTGCATCAGATAATCGAAGCCCGGCCAGCTCGCCCGCGGGCCGGTGCGGCCATAGGCCGAGAGATGGGCGCACACGATCGCCGGATTGACGTCCTTGAGCTGGTCGTAGGTGAGGCCGATCTCGGCCGGCTTGTCGCCGCGCAGGTTATCGACGATGCCGTCGGCCTTGGCGGCGAGATCGCGCAACACCTCGCGCGCCTCGGGAACGCGGAAGTTGAGCGTGAGGCTTTGCTTGTTGCGGTTGAAGCTCTGGAAGAACTGGCTGTCGTCGTTGCCGAAGAAGTGGGGGCCGACGCGGCGGGCGAAATCGCCCCCCTCGGCGGCGCTCTCGATCTTGACGACCTCGGCTCCGAGATCGCCCAACAGCATGGTGCCGAACGGGCCGGCACCGTATTGCTCTATGGCCAGGATGCGAAGTCCCGCGAGTGGCAACATCGTTGTCCCTCCCGTCAGTCGGCCCGCTCGTTGCGGGGCTAAATCGGATTCCGCGCGACGTGCTGGCGGGCGATGATGAGGCGCTGGAGCTCGTTGGTGCCCTCGCCGATGAGCAGGAGCGGAGCGTCGCGATAGTAGCGCTCGATGTGGAACTCCGGCGAGTAGCCGTAGCCGCCGTGGATGCGCATCGCTTCGGTCGCATTGGCGAGCGCGGCTTCGCTGGCGTAGAGCTTGGCCATGCCGGCCTCCATGTCGCAGCGCTCGCCGGTGTCGTAGGCCTTGGCCGCCGATTCGACGAGCAGCCGCGCCGCCTCCACCCGCGTCGCCATGTCGGCCAGCATGATCTGGATGGTCTGGTGCTCGCAGATCGGCTTGCCGAAAGTCTTGCGGGTCTGGGCGTAGGCCGTGGCGTCCTGGAGCGCGGCGCGGGCGATGCCGACGCCACGGGCGGCCACGTTGATGCGCCCGAGCTCCAGGCCCGCCAGCGCGTGCTTGAGGCCGAGCCCTTCGATCCCGCCGATCAGCCGGTCGGCCGGCACGCGGTAGTTCTCGAACACCAGCTCGGCCGTGTCGATGCCGCGGTAGCCCATTTTCTTGAGCTTGCGGCTGACGTTGAATCCCTTGCCCTTTTCGGCCAGGAGCAAGCTCATGCCCTTGTGGCTCGGCTCGGCGTCGGGGTCGGTCTTGACCAGCAGCGCGAAACACTGGCCCTCGATGCTGTTGGTAATCCACATCTTGTTGCCGTTGACGACGTAATCGTCGCCGTCGCGCTTGGCCACCGTGCGAATGGCCTGGAGATCGGTGCCGCAATCGGGCTCGGTGAGCGCGACGCCGCCGCGCAGCTCGCCGGTCGCAAAGACGGGCAGGAACTCTTTTTTCTGCTCCTCGGTGCCGAAGCGCTGTACGGCGATGGCCATGATGAGGTGGGCGTTGATCACGCCGGTGAGCGACATCCACACCGCCGCGATGCGCTCGATGATCTTGGCGTAGGTGGTGGACGAAAGGCCGAGGCCGCCATATTCGGGGTCGATGACGGCGCCGAGCAGGCCGAGCTCTTTTATCCGCTCGACCATTTCGTGGGGATATTTGTCCTCGTGTTCAAATTCGAGCACATAGGGTTTGACGTCGCGCTCGAGGAAGCGATCGATGCTGTCGAGGATCAGCGCCTCGCTTTCGTTGGCGAGCGCTTCCGTCTCGGCAGGCGTTTCGTCCTTGGCCGTGCTCATTGACGCTTCTCCCTAGCCGGCGGCGAGGCTCCGGCCGATCGCCGTCGCATCGAGCTCTTCCATGCTGAGCACGGCGCCCTGAACCCCCTCGGCGCGGGCCGAGGCATTGGCAACGTCCATGTTGCCAAGGAACTTCTCGGTGATGCCCGCGTTGGTGATGGGCCGATCGGCGCAGCCCCGGTTGATCGGCTCGCGGTGGGTGAGCTCGCGGCCGTCCTTGGTCGTCGCGATGACCGCGCCGGAATAGTATTTTGGAAAGCCTGAATCCGGGTCGATCTCGTAGTCCACCTTGGCGGCCAGGGCGCGGATCCCGGGATCGGCGATGGTTTCGTCCCGCAGCTCCGCGAGGGTGAACTGGCCGCGGGTGAGCGAGGCGGCAACGGCGTAGGGAATGCTGAACTGCGCATCGTAGCTGTTGGCCGGCGCCTTCTTGTTCGCGACCGGTTCGGCCACGGTCTTCACCACCTCGGCGGGAATCAGCGCGCGAATGTGCGCGACGTCCGCGGGCTTGAGGCCCTGCTCGGTGGCGAGCGCGATGGCCGCATCGGCGCAGGCATGGACGAAGTGGCAGGCGGGGAAGGGCTTGATCGCCACGTTCATCACCTCCCACTCCTCACCGAGGCCCGCCGTCGCCAGGCTGAGATCGCTTGTCGCCATGTGCGCCGGATCGAGGTAGATGTTGTACAACCCGAAGCGGCCCTCATAGGGCGCCGTCGCGCCGACAAAGCCGCCGCGCGCGAGCGCCGCCGCGGTGATGCCCGAGGACGCCGCCCAACCGGGATGGAGCCGTTTGTTCCAGGCGCCGTCCTCGAGAAACTCCATGCTGCCCGAGGCGAGGCTGAGCGCGATCCCCTGGGCCATGGCGAGCTCAGCTTCGTCGAGCCCCATCAGCTTGCCGGCGACCAGCGCGCAGGCGAACGCGCCGACGACGCCGGTCGGGTGGAACCCGACTTGATGGAAGCCGCCTTTCACCACCGCGCCCAAACGGGCGGCCGCCTCGACGCCGAGGACGCACGCGGTGAGGAGATCGCGGCCGCTCGCGCCGGTGTGGATGGCACTCGCCAACGCGCAGGGAAAGGTGGAGGTCGTGCAGTGGATGACGCCGGCGGAGTGGGTGTCGTCAAAATCGAGACCGTGGATCAGAAAACCGTTGACCATGGCGGCATCGCGCGCCGGCAGGCGGAGCGCTGAGGCGATCACCGGGCTCGCGCCGTCGCCGGCGAAATCATGGACCGCGGCCACCGTCTTCGCGGAGAAATCGAACGTGGTCGAGGCATGGGCGATGCCCACCGCATCGAGCGCGAGATGCTTGGCGCGTTCGCGCACCTCGGCCGGAATAGCGTCGTAGTTGAGGTTGCTGGCGAATGTCGCCAGCTGGTTGGCAATGCCGCCTGCGGAAATCGCGTCGATCCGCTCGTCAACAACAGCGCTGCTCGTCATCGTCTCTCCTCCCGAAACCGGCTGAAGCCCGATCAGCCCTTCCGTACCCTTACTGTAGCCGCCGCGCGCGGCGAAGAACAGCCCGCCGGCGCCCCATCATTCGTCGTCGGGCGCGTGACCGCGCTTGGGCACCAGAACCGTGCGTACGAACGTCATGAAGACGGTGCCGTCAGCCTTCTTGCCGATGGTCTTCACCGTCACGATGCCCTGGGTCGGGCGTGATTTCGATTCGCGCTTATGCAGTACTTCGGTCTCGGCGTAGATGGTGTCGCCGTTGAACACCGGCGCGGTCAGCTTGATCTTGTCCCAGCCGAGGTTGCCGATCGCCTTCTGGCTCACGTCGCTTACGCTCATACCGGTGACGATGGCGAGGGTGAGCGCGCTGTTGACCAGCGGTCGCTTGAACTCCGTTCCGGCGGCGTAGGCCTGATCGAAGTGCAGCGGGTGGGTGTTCATGGTGAGCAGCGTGAACGCCGCATTGTCGTATTCCGTGATGGTCCGCCCCGGCCGGTGCTCGTAGACATCGCCGATCTCGAAATCCTCGTAATAGCGGCCGTAGGACTCCCGGTACCGGTTGGTTCCCACTTCCTTGCGTTCCACCACCATCGGATCCTCCCTGACATCGCCATGCCCAAGACGTGCTCGCGGTTATAACGTTTATCGCCTTGGCCTCTCAAGGATGCCGGGGCGGCGCGGACGGTGAAGTTCGTCAACGTCAGGTTTGGTTGACGCTGTCCCGGCCCCCTCCTAGCATAGCGGCGAACCCCAAGACCGGCTCATTATGTATAGGTACAATATCCTCATCGACTCTCAGGTGATGTCATGACGGCTCAGGCAGAAGCTCCACAACCCATCCACTTCCGGCCGCGGCGGCTGGGGCACGCCAATCTGTGGGTGAGCAACACCGATAAGGTGACCGAGTTCTACAACCAGGTCGTCGGCCTCAAGATCGAGGCGACGGAGCCCGGTATCGTCGGCAGCTTCCTCGGTAACGGCAATACGCACCACGACATCGGCATGGTCGAGATCACCCATGGCGAGGATCGCGTCGGGCGGGACGGTCAGATCCTGATCCCGAAGGACATCTCGGGCCGGACCGGCCTTTTTCATCTCGGCTGGGAGATGGAGAACGAGGCCGAGTTGGTCAGCGCCATCGAGCGAGTCAAGGCTGCCGGCCAGGGCTACATGATGATCGTCGATCACCAGATCTCCCACAGCATCTACCTGCCCGACCCGGACGGCAATCTGATCGAGTTCTATGCCGACTCCTTGAAGGACTGGAAGAGTATCTTCCACGGCGAAATGGAGCTCATCACCAGCAACTGGTCGCCGGGCGAGGAGACGCCAACGAAGGACGCGCGCTACAGTCCGAACCCGACCCTCTACGGCGTCACGGAGGCGCCGGTGCACCCGCTGCGCATCACCCACGTGGCCTTCGTCGTGGCCGACGTGGCGCGCTCGTGCGAGTTTTACACCGAGGTCGCCGGGCTCCATCCGATCTACACAGCGCCGGATGTCAGCTATGCGTGCCTGCAAGGCAGCACGGGACGCTATAATCTGGCGCTGTTCCAGGCCGGCGAGGACCTCGAGGTCGGCACCCATCATCTCGGCTTCGAGGCGGCCAATGACGCCGCGGTCGACGAAGCGGCTCAGGTGCTCCGCGACCGCGGCATTGCCATCGTCCACGAGATCGACAACGATTCGAAGCGGAGCGTTTTCTTCAGCGATCCAGACGGGATGGGGATAGAATTCGCCAGCGATCGCGCTCCCAACTTTGCGGCGATAGCCGGGGCGCCGTGGGCCGAGCGCCCGTTCCTCGGGTAGCCAGCCCGCGCGAGGTCAGCCCGACGAGGTGCGACGATGGATAGTGGGACGCGATTCATATCCGCCGATTCCCACGTCATGGAGCCACCCGATCTGTGGGAGCGGACGATCGGCAACCGCTTCGGCGACAAGACCCCGCGCCTGATCGACGAGCACCTCGGCAAGAAGGGCACCTATCTTTATTCCGGCGGCCAGGTTCTGTTCTACGGCCAGGGCGACGCGGACGCCCAGAAGATTGGCATGGCGGATGCGGGCTATCTGCCCGAGGTGCGGGTCAAGTTCCAGGAAGAGGCCGGCATCGAGGCCGAAGTCCTCAACGCCACCTACATGCTGCTGATCATGCAGCACCCGGATTACGACTGCCTGCGCGCCTGCGCACAGGTGTTCAACGACTGGCTGGCCGATTTCATCGCCTACGATCCCAAGCGCCTCGTCGGCATCGCCATGATTCCGATGGACGATGTCGACTGGGCGGTCGACGAGCTCGAGCGCGTCGTCAAGCAGGGCCACAAGTCGGTCAACATCCATCTCTATTCGCCGCCCGGCTCGCCGCCTTACCGCGACCAGGTGTACGACCCCTTCTGGGCGCGGGCGGAGGAGATGGGAATCCCCATCCAGCTCCACATCATTACCGGGCGCGCGCCCGATCCGCTGCACTTCCACACCCCGGAGGAGCAGGCCACCGCCGCGCAGACGTTGATCGAGCTGTTCTACGAGGGCATGGGCGTGCTCGCCAATGAGTTCATCTTCGGCAAGATCCTCGACCGCTTCCCCAAGCTCAAGCTCGTCTGCAGCGAGTTCGAGATCTCCTGGATCCCGACCTTCATGTGGCGGCTCGATCAGATGCAGGAGGCGATGGCGGCCCGGCTGCCGTTGCCCAAGCTCGACATGCGGGCGAGCGATTACATGAAGACCCGCATCTGGCACGGCACGATCGACGATCTTTACGCCGCCGAGGCGATCCCGCATATCGGCCTCGATCAGATCATGTGGGGCTCGGACTTCCCGCACATCCGCTCGATCGGCCTCGATGCCAAGAGCCGAGTCGGCGCCATGTTCGCGCAATATTCCGAAGCCGATCAGGCCAAGCTCGTGGGCGGCACCGCGGCCAAGGTCTTCGGCCTCTAGTTCAACCAATCAGTCGTCTGCGCCCGGCGCTCAATAGTGCCAGGGATCGGGCCAGGGCAGCCGCCACGGCCGCGTGCCGCCGGGGGTGGGATTGCCGTACGCGTCGCGGTAGTAGGGCTGCTGAATCTTGCCCGGTTGCAGGAAGCTCTTGCCCCAATACTCGTTGCGCACGAATTCGGTGGCGAGCATTTCACAGGCACCGAGCGCGAAGGCGGCAAGCCCGAGCACGAGCACGAAGACGCTGCGCCCCCGTCGCGAAGTGCGAAATTCGCTATTACTCGTCATCACGAATAGCGCTCGAGGGTGAGGCCCCCAAGATCGATGGCCGGCGTTTGACCCGAGATGAGGTCGGCCAGCGCACGGCCCGAGCCGCACGCCATGGTCCAGCCGAGCGAGCCGTGACCGGCGTTGAGAAAGAGGTTCCGGTAGCGCGTCGGCCCGAGGATCGGCGGGCCGTCCGGCGTCATCGGCCTGAGCCCGGCCCAAAAGGCCGCCTTGTCGGCGTTGCCGCCGTCGGGAAAGAGCTCGAGAAGGCTTCTCAGGATCGCGTGCGAACGCACCCGGTTGATGGTCGTGCCGTAGCCGGCGAGCTCCGCCGTCCCGGCGGCGCGTAGCCGCTCGCCGAGGCGCGAGATCACCACCTTGCGGCCGACGTCGGTGATGCTCGTGGTCGGCGTGCGGTTGTGGCCCTCGACCGGCAGCGTCACGGAATAGCCCTTGAGCGGGTAGATCGGCAGCGCCAGTCCGAGTGGGCGCGCCAGCAACGGCGCGTAGCTCCCCGTGGCAAGTACATAGGCATCGCCTGCGATCGGGCCCCGGTCGGTGGTCACCGAAATGATCCGGTCGGAATTGCGCTCGAGGCGTTGAATGGCGGTGTCGTAAAGGAACTCGACCCCCCGCTCGGCGGCGATCCGGGCCAGCGCCTGGGTGAACTTGTGGGCATCGCCACTTTCGCCGTCGATGAAATGAACGCCACCGGCTATCTCGGTCTCGGCGCCTTCGAGCGCGGGCTCGACCTCGAGGCAACCGGCGCGATCGAGGACGCGTTCGTCACCTCCTTCGGCGCGCGCGCGTTCCGCCTGCCGGGCGGCGGTCTCGAAAGCGCGCGGGGTGCGGAATATCTCCAGGATGCCCTGGGTCCGGTGATCGAAGGCGATGCCAGTCTCGCGGCCGAGCTCGCGGAGCATCTCACGGCTGTACGCGGCGAGGCGCAGGCTGCGCTCCCGGTTGACGTCAAAGCGGCGCGATGAGCAGTTGCGCAGGAAGCGAAGTCCCCAGGCCCACATGTGCCGGTCGGCCTTGAGCCGCACGATCAAGGGCGCATTCTCGCGGCCGATCGAGGACAGGATCAGCATCGGCGCATCGGGGCTGGACCAGGGTGCGGCATGGCTCGCCGCGATCTGCCCGCCATTGGCGAAGCTGGTCTCTTGGCCGGCCTCCGCGTGGCGCTCGATCAAGGTGACCTCGTGGCCTGCCTGAGCGAGGTAATAGGCGGTCGTGACCCCGATCACGCCGCCGCCGAGAACAATGACTTTCACGGTTCTCCTTTATCGGTGGCCGAACCGGTCGCGCGGTGCACGCCGCGCCGGTCGGGTATCCGCCCACCAGAGATAGACGGTCCGCTTGGGCCCGGCAACCTCGAAGTCGACCGTGGGGGGCAGGGTGTGCACGCTCCGTTGCACGGCCGCCCGCGATCGCTACAATCGCTCGCTCAACTCCGAGGGGGAGGGCGGGAATTGCCGGGCAACGACATTGCGAACCTCAGCGCGACGCAGCTGATCGAGGAATTTCGCGCCAAGCGGCTATCGCCCGTCGAGGCCACCGAGGCCGCGTTTGCGCGCATCCGGGCCTACGACGACAAGATCAACGCCTTTTGCCACCTCGCCGAGGAGAGCGCCCTGGCGAGCGCCAAGGCGGCCGAGGCGCGCTGGGCCAAGGGCGAGCCCTTGGGCCTGATCGACGGCGTGCCGACCTCGATCAAGGACCTCATCATCGTCAAGGATTGGCCGACGCGGCGCGGCTCCCTGGTCACCGATCCGGATGACAAATCGGCCGAGGATGCGCCCTCGGTGGAGCGGCTGCGCCGGCACGGCGCCGTCCTGATCGGCAAGACGACAACGCCGGAGTTCGGTTGGAAGGGCGTCTCCGACAGCCCGCTCACCGGCATCACGCGCAATCCCTGGAACACGGAGATGACGACGGGCGGCTCGTCGGCCGGCGCCGCGGCGGCTGTCGTGATGGGCATGGGGCCGCTCGCGATCGGCTCGGACGGCGGCGGCTCGATCCGTATTCCGTGCGGATTCACAGGGCTCTTCGGTCTCAAGGGAAGCGGCGGGCGCGTGCCGGCCTACCCGATCAGCCCGTTCGGCTCGCTTGCCCATGTCGGGCCGATGACGTGGACCGTCGCCGATGCGGCCCTGATGATGAATGTCATGGCGGGCTGGGACGCCCGCGATTACTACGCGCTGCCGAGCGACGGTCAGGATTTCACCGCCGAGCTGGAGGCCGGCGTGAAGGGGCTCAAGGTCGCGTTCAGCATGACGCTCGGCTATGCCAAGGTGGATGGCGAGGTGGCCGACTGCGTCGCCGCCGCGGTCAAGGTGTTCGCCGATCTCGGCGCTGAGGTCGTGGAGGTCGATCCCGACATCGGGGATCCGACCCCCGCCTTCTGGACTCATTGGAGCACCGGGGCGGCCAACCTTCTGCGCAACTTCACGCCCGAGCAAATCGGAAAGATGGAGCGAGGTCTGGTCGATATCGCGGAGGAAGGGGCGGAGGTCCCGCTGATGGATCACCTCGCCGCCCTCAATGCGCGCCGCGAGCTCGGCGTGCGCATGAACGCCTTCCACCAGACCTATGATCTCCTGCTCACGCCCACCCTCGCGGTCACCGCGTTCCCGGTGGGCCTGACTGCGCCCGAGCACATGAAGGACGAGACCTGGGCGGCGTGGACGCCCTTCACCTATCCCTTCAACTTGACCAAGCAGCCGGCGGCCAGCGTGCCCTGCGGGTTAAGCGATGACGGCCTGCCGGTGGGTCTCCAGATCATCGGGCCGACACATCAGGACGCGCTCGTCCTGCGGGCCTCACGGGCCTTCGAGATGGCCCAACCATGGACCAGGAGACGGCCTGCACCCTAGTTTCATAACCAATTCGGTTAAATAATTTGACACATTGATTACCACTATGGTGAAGTATGGTCATGCGCTTGGCCAACTATCTTGAAGAGCAGAATCTCTCCATTGGAGACTTCGCGGCACAGCTCGGCGTCACCTACCAAACAATTCACCGCTACGTTCGTGGCGAACGGCGGCCGCAATGGTCGCTCCTTCAGCGCATTACGAAGGAAACCGGCGGCGCAGTGCAACCCAACGATTTCTTTGAGGTCACGTATGACGTTACGGCTCCGCCGGGTGCGCCCGCTCGCGGTCAGGGCAGGGCCGCAACCAGGTATCATGCAGGTTCGGTCCGCGACGCGCCGTCGCCGATCGTTCTCCATGCGCTCCTCCATGTCGATGAGATGGCGGCTGCCGACGCCGCGGCGAACGCCGGCGGCGTGTCGGGTGAGGTGTTGATGGAGAATGCCGGCGCTGCCGTGGCGCGCGAGATTCGCCGGCGCTGGCCGCTGTTACGCGTCGCGGTGCTGTGCGGCCCGGGCAACAACGGCGGCGACGGTTTCGTCGTCGCGCGCCATCTGGCGGAGGCGGGCTTCGAGGTCTGCGTCGCGTTGCTCGGTGAGCGCGGCAAGCTCAAGGGCGACGCGGCGGTGATGGCCGAACGCTGGCAGGGACCGGTGGAGCCGCTTGATTCCGGCGGCACGACCGGGCGCGATCTCGTCGTTGACGCGATCTTTGGCGCCGGCCTGTCGCGCGAACTGACCGGTGCCGCGGCGATGATCGTCCAGCAAGCCAACGAGGCGGGCGTGCCCGTCGTCGCGATCGATGTTCCGAGCGGCGTCGATGGCGATACGGGAGAGATTCGCGGCGCCGCCTTTCAAGCCGAACTCACCGTCACCTTTTTCCGCCGCAAGCCGGGCCACCTGTTGGTGCCGGGCCGGCGGCTGGCGGGCGAGACGGTGGTGGCCGATATCGGCATTCCCGACGGCGCGCTGAGCGCGATCGCGCCGAAGCTCAACGAGAATCATCCCGACCTGTGGATGGCTCGTTTCCCTTGGCCGAGTCTCGAGGGCCACAAATACGTGCGCGGCCATGCCATCGTGGTGAGCGGCGATGCCAGCCATACCGGCGCCGCGCGTCTTGGTGCACGGGCGGCGCTGCGGACTGGCGCCGGCCTGGTCACGGTGGCGAGCCCGCCGGATGCGCTTTCGATCAATGCTGCTCAGCTCACGGCGGTCATGTGCACAAGCTTTGAAGGGGTCGCGGGCTTTGCCGATGTGATGGGCGATCCGCGCCGGAATGTGGTCCTGCTCGGGCCGGGCAACGGCGTGACCGAGGCGACGCGCGCCAACGTGCTGGCGGCGCTCGGCGCGGGGAAGGCATGTGTGCTCGACGCGGATGCCTTGAGCGTCTTCGCCGCGGCGCCGGCGGAGTTGTTCGGCGCGATGGCCGGGCGCTTGTGCCTTCTGACGCCTCACGAGGGCGAGTTTCGCCGGCTTTTTGGATCGGCGATCGGCGCCGGCGGCGGCAAGGTCGCACGGGCCCGCGCGGCGGCGCGGCTCAGCGGTGCGACGGTCCTGCTGAAAGGCGCGGATACCGTCGTCGCGGCGCCCGACGGCCGCGCGGTGATCAACACCAACGCGCCGCCCGAGCTTGCCACCGCGGGCGCGGGCGATACCCTGGCCGGCATCGCGCTCGGACTGATGGCGCAAGGGCTCGATCCGTTCGAGGCGGGCTCGGCCGCGGCCTGGCTGCATGGCGCGGCGGCTGGCGAGGTGGGGCCGGGTCTCATCGCCGATGACCTCGCCGAGGCTCTTCCAGCCGTGCTTAAACGACTGAAGACGAGGGACGCAGAGCGCGCGGCACGCGAATTCGCCATGACCGCTGGTTGAATTACATCTCTCAGCTATGCACGACGCGCCGACCGCCAACATCCTCAACCGCACGCTCAGCCGCCTGCGCGGTGTCTGGCGCCAGCTGGCGCGCGCGGGCCATACCGCGCCGATTGACCGGGTCAGACCCGACCTGCCGTCTGGCGACGTGAAGCGGCTCAAGGAACAGATCGACGCCTGCCTTGAAGGGCGGGGCGGTGAGGTCTCTGCCCGGGGACGGGCGGCGGAGCTCGGCCAGAGCTATCTCGGTCTGAACGAACGCGGCCGCGCCCGGTTTCTCCACGTGCTGGCGCTCGATTTCGGCGTCGATCGAAACGCGATCGAGGAGGCCATCGAGGCGGTCACCTCGGCGTCCGGTGAGGCCGCCTACATGAACGCGGAGGCGCTCTTGCGCGAGGCTCTGGTCGCGCCGCGCGTCAAGCTCATGACCCAATTCAACGCCTTGCCCGAAGGCGTCAAGTTCCTCGTCGAGCTGCGCTCCGATCTTTTGCAGTTCTCACGCGACGAGCCCCTGCTGGTGCCGGTCGAGCACGATCTCAAGCAGCTTCTCGACTCGTGGTTCGATGTGGGCTTTCTCGAGCTCAGGCGCATCACCTGGGAGGCGTCCGCCGCGCTCCTCGAGAAGCTCATCGATTATGAGGCGGTGCACGAGATACGCTCGTGGGAGGAGCTCAAGGGGCGGCTCGATTCGGACCGCCGCTGTTACGCGTTTTTCCATCCCAGCATGCCCGAGGAGCCGCTCATCTTCATCGAGGTGGCGCTGGTCAACGGCATGGCGGACAACGTCCAGGAGCTGCTCGCTCTACGGGCCGAAGCGGAGGATCCCGAGACCGCCGACACGGCGGTGTTCTATTCGATCTCCAACGCCCAGAAGGGCCTGGTGGGCATCAACTTCGGCGGCTTCCTGATCAAGAGTGTGGTCGATGATCTGGCGCGCGATCTCCCCGGCATCAAGACCTACGCGACCCTGTCACCCGTCCCTGGCTTCCGGACCTGGCTCGACGAGCGGCTGGCCGCCGCGCCCGAGGATCTGTTGACCGAGGTCGAGGACAAAGCGATGGCCGCGGCGACAGATGGCGAGTCCGGCGCGCCGGCGCTCAAATCGTTGTTGGCCAAACCGGCCTGGTCGAGCGAGACCGAGATCGCCGAGCTCCTGCATGCGCCGCTGCTCCGCCTTTGCGCGCACTACCTGCTGGAGGAAAAGGTCGCCGGCCGCACGCGCGATCCGGTGGCGAACTTTCACCTGACCAATGGGGCGCGCATCGAGCGTTTCAACTGGCGCGCCAACCTCTCGCCCCACGGCATTCAGCAGTCCGCGGGGATCATGGTGAACTATCTTTACAAGCTCGACGAGATCGAAACCAACCATGAGGCCTATCGCGGCGAGGGGGAGGTGGCCTGCGCACCGGCGGTGCGGAACCTGCTCAAGGACTAGGCCCGCTTGGTTTTTTGGCCGGCGTGACAGCTGATATAGTGTGAAGGGTTGTCCGCCAGGCCGGGTGATCGGCACGGGCGGCATTCGCGGCAAGACAACCACAGGATCAAACAAGGCGGGAGCATGTCGTCAACCGGGGCAACGCGGCGTAAGCGCAAGGCACTGAGCAAAGTGCCGCTGATCGACCATGAGGAGCTCGCCATCCTCAAGGCCGTCGAACAGAAAATCCTGTGGCTGTCGACGTGGATGATTCACAACGCGAACCACCTCAGGGCCAATCGCGACGGCCTCAAGGTGGGCGGCCATCAAGCGTCGAGCTCGTCGGTCGTCACCCTGATGACGGCGCTTTACATGAACGTGCTGCGCCCGGAGGACCGGATCGCGGTCAAGCCCCACGCGAGCCCCGTCTATCACGCGATCCAGTATCTCTTCGGCCGCCAGACGCGGGACAAGCTCGAGCGCTTCCGCGCGCTCGGCGGCGCGCAGTCCTATCCGTCACGCACCAAGGACAGCGACGACGTCGATTTCTCGACCGGCTCGGTCGGCCTCGGTGTCGCCATCACCACGTTCGCCTCGCTCGTTCAGGACTATTTGAGATTCAAAGATCTCACGCCCGACGATCGGCCGGTGGGCCGCATGGTGGCCGTGGTCGGCGATGCGGAGCTCGATGAGGGCAACGTGTTCGAGGCGCTACTCGAAGGTTGGAAGCACGACATTCGCAATCTCTGGTGGATCATCGACTACAACCGCCAGAGCCTCGACAGCGTGATGACCGATTTCCTGTTTCCCAAGGTCGAGGACATGTTCCGCACCACCGGCTGGAACGTGGTGCTGCTGAAATACGGCAAGCGCCTGGAGGAGGCGTTCCAGAAACCGGGCGGCGATGCGCTGCGCCAATGGATCGACGACTGCCCTAATTCGCTTTACGCGGCGCTCACCTACAAGGGCGGCGCAAGCTGGCGCGAGCACTTGCTGCGCGATCTCGGCGATACGGCGGGCATCCGCGGCCTAATCGACGACTATGACGATGACGCGCTCCACGGTCTGATGACCAATCTCGCGGGTCACGACATGGAATCGATCCTCGAGGCGTTCCACGCCGTCGAGAGCGACCTGCCGCATTGTTTCCTGGCGTACACCATCAAGGGTTCGGGCCTGCCGTTCGCCGGCCACAAGGACAACCACGCCGGCCTGATGAACCCGGACCAGATGGCCTCGCTCCAGGAAGCGCAGAAGGTGCCGGCGGGGGAGGAGTGGGAGCTGTTCGCCGGACTCGACATCGCCGGCGACACGCTTCGGGCCTTCCTTGACGACGTGCCGTTCAATCAACCGCGGGAGCGGGACTACGCCAGTGCCCGCATTACCGTACCCGCCACTCTCGAAGTGCAGCCCGCCAAGACGGCGGCAACGCAGGAGGCCTTCGGGCGCATCCTAAACGATCTCGGTCGCGGCGATACAGAGCTCGCCTCCCGCATCGTCACCATGTCGCCCGACGTCACGGTGTCGACCAATCTTGGCCCCTGGGTCAACCGACGGGGAATCTTCGACCGGCGTTACCGTGAGGACGTGTTTCGCAAGGAAAAGGTCGTGTCGGGCCAGCGCTGGAACATGTCGCACGAGGGCCAGCACGTCGAGCTCGGCATCGCCGAGCACAATCTGTTCCTTGCCTTGGCGGCGTTCGGGTTGGCGGGCCCGCTGTTCGGGACGCGGCTGATGCCCATCGGCACGCTCTACGATCCGTTCATTGCGCGCGGGCTCGATGCGCTCAATTACGCGACCTATCAGGATGCCCGCTTCATGCTCGTCGCCACTCCGTCCGGGATTTCGCTGGCCGCCGAGGGCGGGGCGCACCAATCGATCATCACGCCGTTGATCGGCCTCGGGCAGGACAAGCTCGCCTCGTTCGATCCGGCGTTCGTCGACGAGCTCGCCGAGATCATGCACTGGGGTTTCGAATACATGCAGGAGGATGACGGCGGCTCGGTCTACCTCCGGCTGTCGACGCGCTCGATCGAACAGCTCGAACGCCCGATGACCGACGAGCTCAGGCACAGCATCCTGGCTGGCGGTTATTGGCTCGTGCCGCCCGGACCAGACGCCGAGCTCGCTATCGTCTATTCGGGCGTCGTCGCCCCCGAGGCGGCGGAGGCGCATCGGCAGATTCTCGACGACATCCCGGGGGCCGGTCTGCTCGCCGTGACCTCGCCGGATCGGCTCTATGCGAATTGGACGGCATCGCTCAACGCGCGAGCCCAGGGCGCCTCCGCGCCGTCGACCCACATCGAACGCCTGCTCCAGCCATTATCCGCGAAGGCCGCGCTGGTGAGCGTCATCGACGGCCATCCCGCAACGCTGTCGTGGCTTGGCTCGGTCGCGCGGCACCGCGTTTTCCCGCTTGGAGTGGATCATTTCGGTCAGTCGGGCGATCTGCCCGATCTCTACCGCACCTATCGGCTCGATGCCGAGGCGGTGCTCGACGCCTGCGCCACCGCCTGCCTGGCGGGCTAAGGGAAGGCGGCGGGTTTCGCTCCACGGCGCGTCGAGCGGACATATTGCGCTTCCCGAGTATTGCCAGAAACGGCTTTTGATATAGACTCGCCGCCGGTTGGCTGGATCGTCCGGCCGGCATGGATTCTAGAGCGGGCGTGGTGGAACTGGTAGACACGCCAGATTTAGGGTCTGGTGACGAAAGTCGTGGGGGTTCAAATCCCTCCGCCCGCACCAGAGTATTAAGCCGCTGGTTCGGAACCCGATCGTGAGACCGACCATCCACTTCGCGAGGCGCCGTGGGCGGCTGCGGTCATCGTGAGTTGCGAGATCGTCTGAGGCCCACTGGAAAGACCGACGCCCATGCTAGTGACCGAGACCCACAGCGAGGGGCTCCAGCACGAGTTCAAAGTCGTGGTTCCCGCCGGGGACATCGACGAGAAGCTCACCACCAAGCTGACCGACCTCAGCAAGAGCGTCAATCTGCCTGGCTTCCGGCCCGGCAAGGTGCCGGCCTCGCTGGTGAAACAGCGCTTCGGTCAATCGGTAATGGGCGAAGTTCTCCAGGAGACGGTGGATTCGAGCTCCCAGGAGGCGATCACGGAGAAGGGCCTCAAGCTCGCGCTGCAGCCCAAGATCGAAATCACCAAGTTCGAGGAGGGCAGCGATCTCGAATACACCATGGCTGTCGAGGTCATGCCAGAAATCGAGCCGACGGATTTCGCCAAGCTCAAACTCGAGCGCCTCAAGTCCGACGTGGCCGATGCGGATATCAGCGCCGCGCTGGAACAGGTCGCCCGCGACCACAAGACCTTCACGCCGGCCAAGGACGGCAAGGCCGCCGAAACCGGTGATGCGGTCGTCATCGATTTCGTTGGCAAGGTCGATGGCGAGCCGTTCGAGGGCGGGAGTGCCGAAGGCCATCGGCTCGAATTGGGCGCGGCGCGGTTCTTGCCCGGTTTCGAGGATCAGCTGACGGGCGCCAAGGCGGGCGACAAGATCGACGTGAAGATACGCTTCCCCGACGACTATAGCGCCAAGCATCTCGCCGGCAAGGATGCCGTCTTTGCGGTCGAGGTGAAGCAGGTCGAACAGGTGAAGCCCCACGAGATCAACCAGGAGCTCGCCAAACACGTTGGCCTCGAGGACCTCGATCAGCTGCGCGACGCCTTGCGCGATCAGCTCGCCGCGGAACTCGACGGGGCCTCCCGCGAACGCCTCAAGCGGACGCTGCTCGACAGGTTGTCGGAAAACCACGATTTCGACATTCCGCCCACCCTTTTGGAGCAGGAGTTCGACATCATCTGGCAGCAATTCAACGAGGTGAAAAAGAGCGGCCTGATGGACCTGGAAGACGGGGACAAGCCGGAAGACGAGCTTAAGGCCGAGTACCGGCGTATCGCCGAGCGGCGCGTGCGCCTCGGCCTGCTGATTGCCAGCGTCGGCGAGGCCAACAATATTACTGTGCATCAGGACGAGATGAACCGAGCCCTCGCGGAACGCGCCCGCCGCTCGCCCGGGCAGGAACGGCAGATCATGGAGTTCTACCAGAACAACCCGCAGGCCATGGCGCAAATCAGGGCGCCGATCTTCGAGGAGAAGGTCATCGATTTCATCCTCGAAAAGGCGAGCGTAAAGGAGCGCGTGGTCCCGCGCGAGGAGCTTTTCGCGCCGCCTGAAGCGCCCGAGAAGGCGGCGCCTCGAAAAAAGGGCGAGGCGAAGGCGAAGAAAGAAGGCCCGGCTAAAGGCACGCGCGCCAAGGCGGGGGCCAAGAAGGCGGCAAAGCCACAAGCGAAGAAGGCGACCGGCAAAGAGGCCGCGGCGAAGAGTGGCCGCAAGACAGCGGCAAAGAGCAAGGGTTCCTCTGGTAAGGCGCCCGCGAAGAAGCGGGCGACGGGGCGCAGGGCGGAGACGCGATGAACAACACGATGAACACATTGATTCCCATGGTAGTCGAGCAGACCAACCGGGGCGAGCGCGCCTATGACATCTACTCACGCCTGTTGAAGGAGCGCATTATCTTCCTGACCGGCGTGGTGACTGACGAGGTGGCGAGTCTGATCACCGCCCAGCTCTTGTTCCTTGAGGCGGATAACCCGCAGAAGGACGTCTCGTTCTACATCAACTCGCCGGGCGGTTTGATCACGGCGGGCCTCGCGGTCTACGACACCATCCAGTACATCCGGCCCCGCGTGTCCACCTTGTGCGTCGGTCAAGCCGCCTCGATGGGCTCTTTGCTGCTTGCGGCGGGCGCCAAGGGCATGCGCTACGCCCTGCCCAATGCGCGCATCATGATGCATCAGCCCTCGGGTGGATTTCAGGGACAGGCGACGGACATCGAAATTCATGCCCGGGAAATCCTCTCGCTGAAGGAGCGGATCAACGAGATTTACGTCAAGCACACTGGCCAGTCGTTGGAGGATATCGAGCGCCGCCTCGATCGCGACACGTTCATGACGGCTGAGGGGGCCAAGGAGTTCGGCCTCATCGATGAAGTGGTGACCGATAGGCCGGCGATCGAAGACGACGCGACGCTGGAAACGCCTGACACAAAGGACTGATCACGAAAAGTTTGGTTTAGAGAACGTTAAACATTCTTCATCTATCATGAATGGCGAAGCGGCCGATCAGGCATGCGCGCAATAATATTGCAAAATCTGTCGTCTCAGGCACAAGGTAGTCGTTAATTCGCTGTATTGGACGCAATATTTGGGTTGTTCGGATTCCACGACACCGGCTAACATACCGGCGAGTCGAATTGGAGAGTTCATATGACCAAGTCCTCCGGCAGTGACTCGAAGAACACTCTCTATTGTTCTTTCTGCGGCAAGAGCCAGCACGAGGTGCGCAAGCTCATTGCCGGCCCGACGGTGTTCATCTGCGACGAGTGCGTCGAGCTCTGCATGGACATCATCCGTGAAGAGCACAAAAGCGCTTTGGTCAAGACACGCGATGGCGTGCCGACCCCCGCTGATATCTGTCAGGTCCTCGATGACTACGTGATCGGTCAGGACCATGCCAAGCGCGTGCTGTCGGTGGCGGTCCACAATCATTTCAAGCGGCTCAATCATTCGGCGAAGAGCAACGACGTCGAGCTCTCCAAATCGAATATCGTTCTCATCGGTCCGACGGGCTGCGGCAAGACGCTGCTCGCGCAGACCCTGGCGCGCATCCTCGATGTCCCGTTCACCATGGCGGATGCGACGACGCTCACCGAAGCCGGCTACGTCGGCGAGGATGTCGAGAACATCATTCTCAAGCTTCTGCAAGCGGCGGATTACAACGTCGACCGCGCCCAACGCGGCATCGTCTATATCGATGAGGTGGACAAGATCAGCCGCAAGTCGGACAACCCCTCGATCACCCGCGATGTGTCGGGCGAGGGCGTGCAGCAGGCTTTGTTGAAGATCATGGAGGGCACCATTGCCTCCGTTCCGCCCCAGGGCGGGCGCAAGCATCCGCAACAGGAGTTTCTCCAAGTCGACACGACGAATATCCTGTTTATCTGCGGCGGCGCCTTTTCGGGTCTCGAGAAGATCATCTCGGCACGTGGCCAGGGAACCTCGATCGGCTTCGGTGCCGATGTGCGCTCGCCCGACGAACGCGCGACGGGTGATATTCTCAAGGATATCGAGCCGGAGGATTTGCTCCGCTTCGGCCTCATCCCTGAGTTCGTTGGCCGGCTGCCCGTCATCGCGACGTTGACCGACCTCGATGAGAACGCGTTGGTCGAAATTCTGACCAAGCCCAAGAACGCGCTCATCAAGCAGTATCAACGCCTGTTCGACATGGAAGACGTGCGTTTGACCTTCTCTGAGGATGCCTTGCGCGCGATCGCCAAGAAGGCCACCGCCCGCAAGACGGGCGCGCGGGGGCTACGTTCGATCATGGAGAGCATCTTGCTCGAACCGATGTTCCATCTTCCCTCGCACGACGACATCGAGGAGATGGTCATCAACAGCGAAGTGGTCGAGGGCCGCGCTACTCCCCTCCATATCTACAGCGAGCGCCGCGAAGATATCGGGTCGAGCGCCTGAGAACCCGCCAATCCGAGAGCTTGAACGCCTTGTCAAGTCTTGAAGTTTGCCGCTGTCAGTGTCACCTTTAATAAATCCTAAAGAGTGCTCGGCACACACCGCCGAGCGCTCCAGAGTCATGTGAGTGGTCCATAATGACAAGCGACATCACGCCAGCCCAAACCTATCCCGTCCTCCCGTTGCGTGACATTGTGGTCTTCCCCCACATGATCGTGCCGCTGTTCGTCGGGCGCGAAAAGTCGGTGCGTGCACTTGAGGACGTGATGTTGGACGACAAGCAGATCCTGCTCGTCGCCCAGAAGGATGCGGGCCAGGATGATCCGAGCGCGGACGATATTTACCGCGTCGGCACGCTGAGCGCTGTGTTGCAGCTGCTCAAGCTGCCCGATGGGACCGTCAAGGTGTTGGTCGAAGGCGGCTCACGCACGCGCATCGTCGATTTCAGTGACAACGAGAATTTTTTCCAGGCGACCGCCGAGATGATCGCCGAGAAGGAAGTCGACGCCGACGAGATTGAGCCCCTGAACCGGTCGGTGATCTCTCAGTTCGAGCAGTACGTCAAACTCAACAAGAAGATTCCGCCGGAGGTGTTGGTTTCGCTCAACCAGATCGATGATCCGAGCAAGCTCGCCGACACGGTCGCCTCACACCTCGTGCTCAAGGTGTCCGAAAAGCAGGAACTCCTCGAGATCGAGAGCGTGACGGAACGTCTCGAGAAGGTGTACGCGCTGATGGAATCGGAAATCGGCGTGCTGCAGGTCGAGAAGAAGATCCGCAGCCGGGTCAAGCGCCAGATGGAGAAGACCCAGCGCGAGTACTATCTCAACGAGCAGCTCAAGGCCATCCACAAGGAGTTGGGTGAGGGCGACGAAGGCCGCGATGAGCTCAACGAGCTCGAAGAGCGGATCAAGAAGACGCGGCTCAGCAAGGAAGCGCGCGAAAAGTCGAACGCCGAGCTCAAGAAACTTCGCAATATGAGTCCGATGTCCGCGGAAGCCACTGTGGTGCGCAATTATCTCGACTGGATCCTGTCGATCCCCTGGAAGAAGCGCTCCAAGATCAAGAAGGACATCGTCAACGCCGAACGAATTCTCGACGAGGACCACTATGGCCTCGAGAAGGTGAAAGAGCGGATCATCGAATATCTCGCGGTGCAGCAACGGACCGACAAGGTGAAGGGCCCGATCCTGTGCCTGGTGGGCGCACCGGGTGTCGGTAAGACCTCACTCGGCAAGTCGGTCGCGCGGGCGACCGGGCGGAATTTTGTGCGCATGTCGTTGGGCGGCATCCGCGACGAGGCCGAGATTCGCGGCCACCGCCGCACTTATATCGGCTCGCTACCGGGCAAGATCATCCAGTCGATGAAGAAGGCCAAGACCTCGAACCCGCTCTTCTTGCTGGACGAGGTCGACAAGATGGGCACCGATTTTCGCGGTGATCCGGCCTCGGCGCTGCTCGAGGTGCTCGATCCCGAGCAGAACTCCACCTTCAACGATCACTATTTGGAGGTCGATTACGACCTATCCGACGTCATGTTCGTGACCACGGCGAACACGCTCAACATCCCGCCGCCCTTGCTCGACCGCATGGAGGTCATCCGCATCTCCGGGTACACCGAGGACGAGAAGGTGGAGATCGCCAAGCGGCACCTGATCACGAAGCAGATGGAGGCAGCCGGCCTCAAGGACGGCGAGTGGTCGATCTCCGACGACGCGCTGCGCGATGTCATCCGTTACTACACGCGCGAAGCCGGCGTCCGCAATCTCGAGCGTGAACTTGCCAGCCTGAACCGCAAGGCGACCAAGGAGATTCTCAAGAAAGGCCGCGAAAAGGTGGCGGTGACCCGGCGCAACGTGGGTAAATTTCTCGGCGTGCGGCGCTACCGCTATGGGGAGGTGGAGCTCGAGGACCTCGTGGGCGTAACCATCGGTCTGGCCTGGACCGAGGTCGGCGGCGAGTTGCTGACGATCGAATCCGTCCAGCTGCCCGGCAAGGGCAAGATTTTGATCACCGGCAAGCTTGGCGAAGTCATGCAGGAATCGGTACAGGCGGCGGCGAGCTATGTGCGGTCCCGCTCGATCCAGTTCGGGATCAAGCCGACCATCTTCGAAAAGACGGACCTCCACGTCCACGTGCCGGAGGGCGCGATCCCCAAGGATGGTCCCTCGGCCGGCGTGGGCATGTTGACCTCGATCGTCTCGGTGCTCACGAAGAATCCGGTGCGCAAGGACCTGGCTATGACTGGTGAGATTACGCTGCGCGGCCGCGTGCTGCCGATCGGTGGTCTCAAGGAAAAGCTCCTCGCGGCGCTGCGCGGCGGTATCAAGACGGTCCTCATCCCCAAGGATAACGAGAAGGACCTGGCCGAGATTCCCGACAACGTCAAGCGCGGGCTCGAAGTCATCGCCGTCGATTCACTCGAGGAGGTGCTGGAGCACGCGCTGGTCAAGCCGCTGGTGGCGATCGAGTGGGAGGCCGCCGACGAGGCCGCAACCGTTGCAGCAGCTGGATCGAAAGAGGATCTGGGCGGCGTCGTCACCCATTGAGGCGGCGTGGCGCACCCGCCTCGCTCGTACGGTGAAAAGCTGGGGATAAGTCGAGTTTTACCTTTGACCCGTCGCAGGAGCCCGTTCTAGACTCCAGCGTTCCGTAAGGATGCAGCCTTACTGTGCGTTCGATTGTCACGAAGACATTTCATACCTATAGGAGGGGGGGTCATCGTGAATAAAAACGATCTGGTGGCTGCTGTCGCCGACGCGGCGAGTTTATCGAAGGCGGACGCGGCGAAAGCGGTGGACGGGGTGTTCGAATCCATCACGTCGAGTTTGAGGGGGGGAAGCGAGGTTCGGTTGGTCGGTTTCGGAACCTTCAGTGTGGCCAATCGCAAGGCCTCGGAGGGGCGCAACCCGCGGACCGGAGAGCGCATCCACATTCCGGCGTCCCGCCAGCCCAAGTTCAAAGCGGGCAAGGCGTTGAAGAGCGCTGTCAACTAAGACGCGGCGCTTGAGCGTTTGATGAGCGGCCGCCGCAGGGCGGCCGTTCTTTTTGGTGTGTGATGCGGCGCGCACATCATGGCTCCGGCGCGCCACGGGCCCCTTTTCGAAGCCCGGCCGCCCGTCGATGGGTCACGATGTTGTTCCGGTGCGAGGTCCCGGGGTAAAATCAGCGGTGGCGGGCCCGTGGTCTTGGGCGGTTAGCTCAGCTGGAAGAGCGCCACGTTTACACCGTGGAGGTCGGGGGTTCGATTCCCTCACCGCCCACCACTACGCGGCACGGCGGGCGACGAGAGGGGGGACGGGAGAGCCCCGGGAAGCTCATATGACCATCATGGCGATATTGGTTCCCCTCAGCGGCGAGACGGAGAAGGATGGCGCGCTTGAAGCGGCGCTCACGATCGGTAAGCGGTCCGGCGCCCGAGTCGAGGCCTTTCACGCCGCGCAGACGCCGCAGCCCCTCGATCCCGAATGCGGGAACATGAAGAAGACGGGCATGGGCAGCCTGATGCTCATGCGCCTGCGCGAGGCGGAGCAGCGCAAGACCCTCGCGCGTCAAACCTTCGAAGAGGCGTGTCGTCAGCTCGCGGTGCCCATCGGCGAAGCCGGCGTGGCGGGCTCGGGCTGCTACGCCGAATTCAACGTGGTCACCGGCGACGAGGCCGACATCATACCGACGCGCGGGCGCATCGCCGATCTCATCGTGGCTGCGCAGCCCGACGTCACCGGCGATACCATGAGTTCCCAGGCGCTCGAGGCTGTACTCATGGACAGCGGCCGGCCGGTACTGGTGGTCCCGGCTGACGGCTCATTGGATATCGCGGGCATCATCGGCATAGGCTGGAACGGTCGCCCCGAAGCCTCCCGTTCGCTCCTGTTCGCGTTGCCTTTCCTCGCAGTGGCGCGTGAGGCGGTCGTGCTCGAAATTGACGACTCCGGCGGACGCCGGGGCTTGGACGGGGAGGAAGTGGTGAGCTACCTCGCGCTGCATGGTGTCGCCGCACGCAGCCTGAAGGTGGGCCGCTCGGGCAAGAGCGTTGGGGAATGCCTGCTTGCCGCGGCTCGCAGCGCGGACGCCGACATGCTGGTCATGGGGGGTAACGCCAAGAGCCGGCTCCGGCACCTGATCTTCGGCGGCGTCACGCAGGATGTCATCGTCGGCACCAAGATCCCGGTCTTGATGGCGCATTGAGGGGAGGGGGCCTGCCACCGAGGGTCGCCCTTGACAGTGCCGGCGCAGGACCATTAAATCGACCTGACTTGGCGTTGGGGGTGTAGCTCAGTTGGTTTAGAGCGCCGGCCTGTCACGTCGGAGGCCGCGGGTTCGAGTCCCGTCACTCCCGCCACGTCAGTATTCAACCGGACGCCCCATTCCGCTACGATCTGGTAACAATCGTCGGGTACCGTGCGCACGCTGCCACGCGCTGCTCGGGCTCGCGCATCCTCGCGGAACGCGGCCGCGTGGGGCCCAATCGATCCTTTTGTTCCCCGATGGGCGGCACTATAATGCGCCGCGTTTGCAGAAACGGGCCCCGGACAAGCGTTGTTACGGCGAGAGAACAATCGCCTGGGGGTGCGTCAAAGGCACCGTTCGTCCATGGAAACACTGCTCCTCGAGTACCTCCCTATTCTCATCTTCCTCGCGATCGCGATTGGCTTGGCGGTTGTCATGGTTGCCGCGTCGTTCCTGATCGTGAAGCAGCATCCCGATCCCGAAAAGCTAGCCCCCTACGAGTGCGGATTTGACGCCCTCGGTGATGCTCGACGCCAGTTCGATGTGCGGTTTTATCTCGTGGCGCTGTTGTTCATCATCTTCGATCTGGAAGTTGCCTTCCTTTTTCCCTGGGCCATATCACTGGGTGACATCGGCGTTTTCGGCTTTTGGTCGATGATGATCTTCCTCGCCATCCTGACAATCGGGTTCATCTACGAGTGGAAGAAGGGGGCGTTGGAATGGGAGTGAGCGCTGCCCCGCCCGAGCGCGCCCTGCACGAAGACGAGCTCGTCAAGCGATTCTCCGACGAACTCGCCGACAAGGGCTTCCTCGTTTCCAAGCTCGATCTTCTGGTGAACTGGGCGCGCACGGGATCGCTATGGCCGATGACGTTCGGGCTGGCCTGCTGTGCGATCGAGATGATGCAGGCCTATATGCCGCGCTATGATCTCGAGCGCTTCGGCACCTTAATGCGCGGCAGTCCACGCCAGTCCGACGTCATGATCGTGGCGGGCACGCTGTGCAACAAGATGGCGCCGGCGCTGCGCAAGGTCTACGACCAGATGGCCGAACCCCGCTACGTCATCTCGATGGGCAGCTGCGCAAACGGCGGCGGCTATTACCACTATTCCTATTCCGTGGTGCGCGGCTGCGATCGCGTCGTCCCGGTTGATATCTATGTGCCGGGCTGCCCCCCCACGGCCGAAGCCCTGGTCTACGGCGTCCTTCAGTTGCAAAAGAAGATTCGTCGCACCGGGACGATTGCCCGCTGACCGGCACGATTTACCCCTCGCTCATGGACGAAGCGCTCATCGAACTCGGCGAATATATCGCCGCCTCTTTACGCGACAGCGTGAGCGGCAGCAACCTCGCCTATGGCGAGCTGATGATCGATGCCAATACCGATCACATCGTCAAGGTGCTAACATTTCTGCGTGACGATACGGCGTGCCAATTCAAGATCCTCATCGATATTTGCGGCGTCGATTATCCCGAGCGTCCCAAGCGCTTCGATGTCGTCTACAACCTCCTGAGCCTGACCCACAACCAGCGCGTCCGCGTGAAACTGGAAACCGACGAGGAGACTCCGGTGCCTTCGGTCACCCCGGTGTACAGCGCCGCCGGCTGGTTCGAGCGCGAGGCCTGGGACATGTATGGAATCCTGTTTGCCGGCCACCCCGATTTGCGCCGCCTGCTCAGCGATTACGGCTTCGAGGGCCATCCCCTGCGCAAGGACTTTCCGCTCACGGGCTATGTCGAGGTGCGCTACGACGACGAGGAGAAGCGGGTGATCTACGCGCCGGTGAAGCTCACCCAGGAGTTCCGCCAGTTCGATTTCATGAGCCCCTGGGAGGGGGCGCATTACATTCTTCCCGGCGATGAGAAGGCCGAGGAGGAAGGGTCGTAATGGCCAATCCGCAGATCAAGAGCATGACGGTGAACCTCGGCCCGCAGCATCCGGCGGCGCACGGGGTTTTGCGTCTGGTGATGGAGCTCGACGGCGAGGTGATCGACCGGGTGGACCCGCATATCGGTCTGTTGCACCGCGGTACCGAGAAGCTCATCGAACACAAGACCTACTTGCAGGCCGTGCCGTATTTCGATCGCCTCGACTATGTCGCGCCGATGAACCAGGAGCATGCGTTCGCCTTGGCAACCGAGAAGCTGCTCGGCCTCGAAGTGCCGCCGCGCGGGCGCATGATACGCATTCTCTTTGACGAGATCGGGCGGCTGCTGTCGCATCTCCTCAACGTCACCACCCAGGCGATGGACGTCGGCGCGATGACGCCGGTCCTCTGGGGCTTCGAGGAGCGCGAGAAGCTGATGATCTTTTACGAGCAGGTCTCGGGCGCGCGCCTGCATGCCGCCTATTTCCGCCCCGGCGGCGTGCATCAGGACATGACCGCCCAGCTCGCCGACGAGATCGCCGATTTCTGCGAGTGCTTTCCGCCGGTCTTGGATGACATCGAAGGGCTTTTGACCGAGAACCGTATCTTCAAGCAGCGCAACGTCGATATCGGCGTCGTCGCCGCAGACGATGCAATGGACTGGGGGTTTTCCGGCGTCATGCTCCGCGGCTCGGGCGTGCCCTGGGATTTGCGCAAGTCGCAGCCCTATGACGGCTACGAGGCAATGGATTTCGACGTACCGGTGGGCAAGAACGGTGATTGCTACGACCGTTATTTGTGCCGTATCGAGGAGATGCACCAAAGCGTGCGCATCATGAAGCAGTGCTTGGAGCAGATGCCGGACGGCCCGGTGGTGACCGACGACCGCAAGATCGCGCCGCCGCCGCGCGGCGAGATGAAGCGCTCGATGGAGGCGCTGATCCACTTTTTCAAGCTCTATACCGAGGGCTACCACGTGCCGGCGGGCGAGACCTACACCGCGGTCGAGGCGCCCAAGGGTGAGTTCGGTGTCTATCTGGTGTCGGATGGCAGCAACCAGCCCTATCGCTGCAAGATCCGCGCGCCCAGTTTCGCCCATCTCCAGTCATTCGACTTCATGGTACGCGGCCACATGCTGGCCGACAGCGTGGCCGTCATCGGCACGCAGGACATCGTGTTCGGAGAGATCGATCGATGACCACACGGTCCGGCGGTCCGGTCGAGCAGCCCGAGACGTTTGCTTTCACGGCGGAGAATCTCGAGCGAGCCAACAGCTTCATCGCGCGCTATCCGGAGGGCCGCCAGCAGAGCGCGGTGATGCCGCTTTTAGACCTCGCCCAACGCCAGGCCGGCGGCTGGCTTCCGCGGGCGGCGCTGGAGCATGTGGCTGGTCTGCTCGATATGGCGCCGATCCGCGTCTACGAGGTCGTGACGTTCTATTCGATGTACAACCTCGCCCCCGTCGGCGAGCATTTCGTGCGGGTCTGCACCACCACGCCGTGCCAGCTGCGCGGGGCGGACGACATTCTCAAGACATGCGAGAAGGCCCTCGGCCTCGGCTTTGGCGAGACGACGGCGGACGGCCGGTTTACGCTCGGCGAGGTGGAGTGCCTTGGGGCCTGCGTCAACGCGCCGGTCCTGCAGATCGGCGATGACTATTACGAGGACGTGGACGTGGCGCGGACCGAGGCCATCCTCGATGCGCTGAAGCGCGGTGAAACGCCGGCGCCGGGGCCCCAGGTCGAACGCCAAACCTCCGCTCCCGTGCGGGGCCAGGCGACGTTGTTGGAAACGACCGGGTAGCGGACATGCTGGCAGACCAGGATCGCATCTTCACCAACCTCTACGGCTTTCACGATTGGGGCCTCAAGGGCGCTCGCGCGAGGGGCGATTGGGACAACACCAAGGACCTGATCTCGCGCGGCCGTGACAGCATCATCGAGGCGGTCAAGGACTCGGGCCTGCGCGGGCGCGGCGGCGCGGGCTTTCCCACCGGCCTCAAGATGTCGTTCATGCCCAAGGAATTCGATGGCCGGCCCGCCTATCTCGTGATCAATGCCGATGAGGGTGAGCCCGGCACCTGCAAGGACCGCGATATCATGCGGCACGATCCGCACAAGCTGCTCGAGGGTTGCCTCGCCGCCGGCTATGCGATGAACGCGGTCGCCGCCTATATCTACATCCGCGGCGAATTCCACCGCGAGGCCGAGGTGCTTGAGGCCGCGATCGACGACGCGTATGAGGCCGGGCTGATCGGCAAGAATGCCTGCGGCTCGGGCTACGACTTCGATATCGTTGTGCACCGGGGTGCTGGCGCCTACATCTGCGGCGAGGAGACCGGCCTGCTCGAAAGCCTCGAAGGGCGCAAGGGCATGCCGCGCCTCAAGCCGCCGTTTCCGGCTGCGGTCGGCGCCTGGGGCTGCCCGACCACGGTCAGCAACGTCGAGACCATTGCCGTGATCCCGGCCATCCTGCGCCGCGGCGCGAGCTGGTTCGCGGCGATCGGCCGGCCCAACAACACCGGCACCAAGATCTATTGCATCTCGGGCCACGTCGAAACGCCGTGCAATGTCGAAGAGGCGATGGGCATTCCGATGAAGGAGCTCATCGAGAAGCATGGCGGGGGCGTGCGCGGCGGGTGGGACAACCTGCTCGCGGTGATCCCCGGTGGCTCGTCGGTGCCGCTGCTGCCTAAATCGATTTGCGAAATGGTGCTGATGGATTTCGATTCGCTGAAAGAGGTGGATTCGGGCCTCGGCACCGCGGCCGTCATCGTCATGGACAAATCCACCGACATCATCGCTGCGATCGCCCGGCTGTCGAAGTTCTACATGCACGAAAGCTGCGGCCAATGCACGCCTTGCCGCGAGGGAACCGGCTGGATGTGGCGCGTCATGGAGCGGCTGGTGAGGGGGCAGGCGGAGATCGAAGAAATCGACATGCTGCTCGACGTGGCGAGCCAGGTCGAGGGCCATACCATCTGCGCCCACGGCGATGCGGCTGCATGGCCGATCCAGGGCTTGGTGCGGCATTTCCGCTCCGAGATCGAGCACCGTATCGTCGAACACAAGAAGTCGATCCCGCTTGCGGGAAGTTCGCAGGCCGCCTAAGAGCGCATCGTGCCGACTCTCACCATCGACGGTATCGAAGTCACGGTCGAGCCCGGCACCACGGTGCTTCAGGCCTGTGAGGAGGCGGGCCGGGAGGTCCCCCGCTTTTGTTATCACGAGCGCCTGTCGGTCGCCGGCAACTGCCGCATGTGCCTGGTCGGGATGGAGAATTCGCCCAAACCCATCGCGTCCTGTGCGATGCCGGCGGGTGATGGGATGGTGATCCACACCGATACGGCGCTGGTGAAGAAGGCGCGCGAAGGCGTGCTCGAGTTCCTGCTGATCAACCACCCGCTCGATTGCCCGATTTGCGACCAGGGCGGTGAATGCGATCTGCAGGATCAGACCATGGCCTATGGTCTCGGCAGCAATCGCTACGAGGAGAACAAGCGCGCCGTCGAGGACAAGGATCTCGGGCCGCTGATCAAGACGATCATGACGCGCTGCATTCATTGCACGCGCTGTGTCCGCTTCGCCACCGAGATCGCCGGAGTGGAGGAGTTTGGTGCCACTGGGCGGGGCGAGGACATGGAGATCGGCACCTACCTCGAGAAGGCGCTGACCTCCGAGCTCTCCGGCAACATGATCGATATTTGCCCGGTCGGCGCACTTACCTCCAAGCCCTATGCCTTCGCCGCCAGGCCCTGGGAGCTCGAGCGCTGCGAAACCATCGATATACATGATGCCGTTGGCTCGAACGTACGCATCGATTCGCGGGGCCGCGAGGTGATGCGTTCGTTGCCCCGGCTCAACGAGGCGATCAACGAGGAATGGGTCTCCGACAAGACCCGCTTCGCCTGTGACGGCCTGCGCCGCCAGCGACTCGATACCCCGTATGTGCGCCGCGAAGGCCGCCTCGAACCCGCGACCTGGTCCGATGCCTTTGCCGCCATCGCCGCCCGCCTCGAGGGCGTTCCCGGCGAGCGAATTGCGGCGATTGCCGGCGACCTGGCCGACGCCGAGGCGATGGTGGCGCTCAAGGATCTCTTCGCCGGCCTCGGCTCGCCCCATATCGATTGCCGCCAGGACGGCGCCAGGCTCGAGGCCGGCGCGCGGGCGAGCTATCTGTTCAACACGACGATCGAAGGCATCGAACGGGCCGATGCGTGCCTTCTGATCGGCACCAATCCGCGCTGGGAGGCGCCGCTCATCAACGCGCGCCTGCGCAAGCGGTATCTCGCTGGCGGCTTCAGGATCGCCGCTGTCGGTCCGGCGGTAGATTTGACTTATCGATACGATCATCTCGGTGCGGGGCCGGACACGCTCGTTCGGCTCGCCGAGGGCCAGCATGCCTTCCATGGCGAGCTGGCCGCAGCTGACCGGGCGATGCTGATCGTGGGGCAGGGCGCCCTGGCGCGGCCCGATGGCGCGGCGGTTCTCGCGGCAGCGCGGCGGATTGCCGCATCAACCGGCATGGTGGCGGCCGAATGGAACGGCTTCAACGTCCTGCACACGGCGGCTGCTCGGGTGGCCGGATTGGATCTCGGTCTCGTTCCAGGCGAGGGCGGGCGAGACGTTGCCGGCATTCTCGAGGGCGCAGGCCAAGGTGAGATCGAGCTGGTCTATCTGCTGGGGGCTGACGAGATCGATATGGCGGCCCTCGGCAAGGCCTTTGTCGTTTACCAGGGCCACCACGGCGATGCGGGCGCGCATCGCGCCGACGTCATCCTCCCCGGCGCCGCCTACACGGAGAAGGAGGCGACCTACGTCAACACCGAGGGCCGGCCGCAGCTGGCCCCTCGCGCGGTGTTCCCGCCGGGCGAGGCGCGTGCGGACTGGACGATCCTGCGCGCGCTCTCCGATGTGTTCGCCGCGGGCGGCCTCGGTGCGCGCCTTCCTTACGACACGCTCTATCAGCTGCGTGCGCGCATGACGGAGATTGCGCCGCACTTCGGCGCCATCGGCGGGGTCGTGCCGGCGGACTGGCGGCGGTTCGGCAGCGAGGGACCGATGGACCCCGACCCGTTCACAAGCCCCATCGCCGATTTCTACATGACCGATCCGATCTGCCGCGCCTCGGAGACCATGGCCGCGTGCAGCGCGCTCTATGCGAACTCCGGCACGCAGGGAACCGGGACCGATGGTTGATTTCTGGGGTGGCTACGCCTGGCCGGCGGCCATCATCGTCGCGCAGATTCTCGCCATCATCATTCCGCTCCTCATCGCGGTGGCCTATCTCACCTATTTCGAGCGCAAGGTGCTGGCGGGGATTCATTTGCGGATGGGACCGAACGTAGTCGGGCCGTTCGGCCTGTTACAGCCCTTCGCCGACGTGCTCAAGCTCTTCTTCAAGGAGACCATCATCCCGAGCGACGCCAACAAGGGCGTCTTCATCATCGCGCCGATGGTCACCTTCGTCCTGAGCATGGTGGCCTGGGCGGTGATACCGGTCGGGGCCGGCGTCGTGCTTGCCGACATCAATGTCGGGATCCTCTATCTGTTCGCCATTTCCTCGCTCGGGGTATACGGCGTCGTCATGGCGGGTTGGGCGTCGAATTCGCGCTACGCCTTTTTCGGCGCGCTCCGCTCGGCGGCACAAATGGTGTCCTACGAGGTCTCGATGGGCTTCGTCATCATCACGGTGCTGCTGTGCGTCGGCTCGCTCAACCTGAGCGCCATCGTCGCGGCGCAGGAAACCATCTGGTTCGCGATTCCGCTGTTGCCGATGTTCGTCATCTTCTTCGTCTCGACACTGGCGGAAACCAACCGCCATCCGTTCGACCTGCCGGAGGCGGAATCGGAGCTGGTGGCCGGCTTCCAGGTCGAATATTCGGCGATGACCTTCGCGCTCTTCTTCCTCGGCGAGTACGCCAACATGATTCTGATGAGCGCGATGACGACGATCCTGTTCCTCGGGGGCTGGCTCGCACCGTTCGGCGTGGCGCCGTTCACCTGGATTCCCGGTCCGATCTGGTTCGCCATCAAGGTGGTGGCGCTCCTGTTCGTCTTCATCTGGGTGCGCGGAACGTTCCCGCGCTACCGCTACGACCAGCTCATGCGGCTCGGCTGGAAGGTGTTTCTGCCGGCCTCGCTGTTCTGGGTGGCGTTCACCGCGGCTGTCCTGGTGACGTTCGACTGGCTGCCGACGTGAGGGTGTGACGATGTCGATTATCGATCGTAGTGCGCGGACCCTGTTCCTGACCGAGCTTCTATCGGGCATGGCGCTGACGTTCCGTTATCTATTCAAGAAGCGGGCGACGATCAACTATCCGTACGAGAAGGGACGCTTGAGCCCGCGCTTCCGCGGCGAACATGCGCTGCGCCGCTATCCCAACGGCGAGGAACGATGCATCGCGTGTAAGCTATGCGAGGCGATTTGCCCGGCCCAGGCGATCACCATCGAGGCCGAGCCGCGCGAGGACGGCAGCCGCCGGACGACGCGCTACGACATCGACATGGTCAAGTGCATCTACTGCGGCTTTTGCGAGGAGGCCTGCCCGGTCGACGCCATCGTCGAGGGGCCGAATTTCGAGTTCGCCACCGAGACCCGCGAGGAGCTGCTCTACAACAAGGAAAAGCTGCTCGCCAATGGCGACCGGTGGGAGCGCGAGATCGCGGCCAATCTGGAGGCCGATGCGCCTTACCGTTAGGCGGCGATTGAGGCGGGGGTGGGCTCGATGACCAACGAACGGCGGCACGCGTGATCATCCAGACGCTCGCCTTTTATCTGTTCGCGATCGTCACCGTGGCCTCGGCCGTCATGGTGATCAGCGCGCGCAACCCGGTTCACTCGGTGCTGTTCCTCATCCTCGCCTTCTTCAACTCGGCGGCGCTCTTCGTGCTGGTCGGCGCGGAGTTTCTCGCCATGATCCTGGTCATCGTCTATGTCGGCGCGGTGGCGGTGTTGTTCCTGTTCGTCGTGATGATGCTCGACATCAACTTCGTCGAGATGCGCCAAGGCTTCCTGCATTACCTGCCGGTGGGCGGCATCATCGGCCTGATCTTGCTGCTCGAACTTGTGCTTGTGGCCGGCTCGTGGGTGATCGCGCCTGAGGTCGCGAGCGTGGCAGCGGCGCCAACGCCGCCGATGACCGAGCTCACCAACACCGAGGCGCTGGGGCGGTTGATCTACACCGAGTACATCTTTCTGTTCCAGGCGGCAGGAATGATTCTGCTGATCGCCATGGTGAGCGCCATCGTCCTCACCCTGCGCCGGCGCGAAGGCGTGCGCCGCCAGGTGATTTCCGATCAGGTAAACCGGCGGCGCGAGGATGCGGTCGAGCTCAAGAAAATCACGCCCGGGAGTGGTATCTGATGGCGGTCCCGCTCGGTCATTTCCTCACAGTCGCGGCGATCCTGTTCACCATCGGCGTGTTCGGCATCTTCCTGAACCGCAAGAACGTCATCGTCATCCTGATGTCGATCGAGCTCATGTTGCTCGCCGTCAACATCAATCTCGTCGCCTTCTCGGCGCATCTCAACGATCTCGTCGGCCAGGTATTCGCTATGTTCGTGCTGACCGTCGCCGCCGCAGAGTCCGCCATCGGGCTGGCCATCCTCATCGCCTTTTTTCGCAACCGCGGCACGATCGCCGTCGAAGACATCAACCTGATGAAGGGCTGAGGACGCGCCATGCTGTACGGCGCCATTGTCTTCCTGCCGCTAGCCGCGTCCATCATCGCGGGTTTCTTCGGCCGCTTGATCGGCGATCGCGCCTCCGAGCTCGTCACCTGCCTCGCGGTCACGCTGTCGGCGGTCTTTTCAGTGATCGCGTATATCAACGTCGTGGTGCAGGGCAGCGCGGTGCAGGTGCCGCTGTTCACCTGGATCGAATCGGGCGAGTTCCAGGTTCTCTGGTCAATCCGGGTGGACGAGCTCACCGCGGTGATGCTGATCGTCGTCACCTTCATCTCGGCGGCGGTGCACTGGTACTCGATCGGCTACATGGCGCACGACAACGCGAAGCCGCGCTTTTTCGCCTATCTCTCGCTCTTCACCTTCGCCATGCTGATGCTGGTGACGGCCGACAATTTCGTGCAGCTCTACTTCGGCTGGGAGGGCGTCGGCCTGTGCTCGTACTTCCTGATCGGGTTCTGGTACGACCGCCCGAGCGCCAACGCCGCGGCGATCAAAGCCTTCGTCGTGAACCGCATCGGCGATTTTGGCTTCGCCCTCGGCATCATGGCGATCTTCTTTGTCTTTGATTCAGTAAGCTTCGATGTCGTGTTCGGGGCGGCGCCCGGCGTCGCGGGTCAGGGCTTCAATTTCCTCGGCGCCGAGTTCGACATCCTGACGGTCATCACGCTGCTTCTCTTCCTTGGCGCAATGGGGAAATCGGCCCAGCTCGGCCTCCACACCTGGCTGCCCGATGCGATGGAGGGGCCGACGCCGGTCTCCGCCCTGATCCATGCCGCGACCATGGTCACGGCCGGCGTCTTCATGGTGGTGCGGTGTTCGCCGCTGTTCGAATACGCGCCGTTTACGCTCGGCGTGGTCGCCATCATCGGCGCGTCGACCGCGATCGTGACGGCCTCCATCGGCCTGGTGCAGAACGACATCAAGCGCGTTATCGCTTATTCGACGTGCAGCCAGCTCGGCTACATGTTCTTCGCCATCGGTGTGTCGGCCTACAGCGCGGCGATCTTTCATCTCTTCACCCACGCATTCTTCAAGGCGCTTCTGTTTCTCGGCGCAGGATCGGTCATCCACGCCCTCGCCGATGAGCAGGACATGCGCAAAATGGGCGGCATCTACAAGCTGCTGCCACTGACCTATGTGGTGATGTGGGTCGGTTCGCTATCGCTCGCCGGGATTCCGTTCTTCGCCGGCTTCTATTCCAAGGACATCATTCTCGAGGCGGCGTGGGGCGCCCATTCCGGCATCGGCAATTATGCCTTCCTCATGGGCATCGCCGCCGCCGCGATGACCGCGTTTTATTCGTGGCGGCTTTTGTTCATGACCTTCCACGGCGCGCCGCGCGCTGGCGAGGACGTGATGGCCCACGTCCACGAATCGCCCAAGGTGATCACGATCCCGCTCATTTTCCTGGCGCTCGGCGCCATCTTCGCCGGCATCCTCTTTTCCAGCGCGATGGTCGGCGAAGCCACCACGTTCTGGGGCGACTCGATCTTCGTCCTGCACGGTCACAATGCCCTCGAAGCCGCCCACCGGGCGCCGCTCGGAATCAAGCTCCTGCCGCTCGTTGCGGCGCTGCTCGGCATTCTCCTGGCCTGGTACTTTTATATCGCGCGGATCGACCTGCCCGCGCGCCTGGCCGAGGCCCATGGCGAGCTTCACCGCTTCCTGCTCAACAAGTGGTATTTCGACGAGATCTACGATGTCTTCCTGGTGCGCCCGGCCAAGTTCATCGGCTACGGCCTGTGGCGCGCCGGCGACGGGCGGGTCATCGACGGTCTCGGGCCCGATGGCGTGGCCGCCTCGGTGCTCAATCTGGCCCGGCGCGCGACGACGCTGCAGACCGGCTTCGTCTATCACTACGCCTTTGCCATGCTGATCGGCGTCGCGGTCTTCGTCACCTGGTTTTTCTATGCGATGAGCGGATAAGCGATGAGCGACTGGCCGCTTCTCTCGCTGATTACCTTCCTGCCGTTGGTGGGGGCGTTCTTCGTCTTCATGATCAGGGGCGAGAAGGCCATTGCCGATCGCAATGCGCGCAATGTAGCGCTGTGGACGACGTTGATCACGTTTGCGCTCTCGCTGCTGCTGTGGAGCGGGTTCGATACCGAGACGGCCGGTTTTCAGTTCGTCGAGCGCGCGCCGTGGATCGCCGAGGGAATCGCCTACCATCTCGGCGTCGACGGCATCTCCATGCTGTTCGTCATCCTCACCACGTTCCTCATGCCGCTCTGCATTCTCGCGAGCTGGGAAGCCATCCAGTCGCGGGTCAAGGAATACATGATCGCCTTCTTGGTGATGGAGACCATGATGGTCGGCGTCTTCTCGGCGCTCGACTTCGTGCTCTTCTACCTGTTCTTCGAGGGCGGCCTCATTCCGATGTTCCTGATCATCGGCGTGTGGGGCGGTGAGCGGCGCGTCTATTCGACGTTCAAGTTCTTCCTCTACACCGTTCTCGGCTCCGTGCTCCTGCTGCTCGCCATGCTCTACATGTACTTCGCGGTGGGCACGACGGACATCCCAACCTTGATCAGCTACGGTTTTGCGCCCGAGGTGCAGCGCTGGCTGTGGCTCGCGTTCCTCGCCTCGTTCGCCGTCAAGATCCCGATGTGGCCGCTCCATACGTGGCTACCCGACGCCCATGTCGAGGCGCCGACCGCAGGCTCGGTCATCCTCGCCGCCGTGCTGTTGAAGATCGGCGGCTACGGCTTCATCCGCTTTTCCATTCCCATGCTGCCGGATGCGACCGAGTTCTTCACGCCGCTGATCTTCACCCTCAGCGTCGTTGCCATCATCTACACCTCGCTGGTGGCGCTCATGCAGGAGGACATGAAAAAGCTCGTGGCCTATTCCTCGGTCGCCCATATGGGATTCGTCACCCTCGGGCTGTTCACCCTGACCGTGCAAGGGATCGAAGGCGGGCTTGTCCAGATGCTGAGCCACGGACTGATCTCGGCCGGGCTCTTCCTTATCGTCGGCGTCGTCTATGACCGCTTGCACACCCGCGAGATCGTGCGCTATGGCGGCCTGGTGCACCGCATGCCGTTCTATGCCTTCGTTTTCATGGTGATCGCGCTCGGTAATGTGGGCTTGCCCGGCACGAGCGGCTTCGTGGGCGAGTTTCTCATCTTGGTGGGCGCCTTTCAGATCAATACCTGGGTCGCTCTCCTAGCCACCACCGGAATCATCCTCGGCGCCGCCTACACGCTCTGGCTTTACCGGCGCGTGATCTTCGGCACGCTCACCAAGGCGGATCTGCAGGACATACTCGACCTCAACCGCCGCGAGGCCCTGATCTTCGCACCGCTGGTCGCGGCCGTGTTGTTCTTCGGCTTCTATCCGGATGCGCTGCTTAATGTCATGCACGCCTCGGTCAAAAACCTGATCGCGCAGCACGAGCTCGCGCGCGCTGCCTCGGAGGGCGCCGTGCTGGCCGCCCAGCAGCTAGCGCCGCCGGTCCGGCCATGATGCCGTCCAGCTTCGAACTGGCCCCGGTCGTGCCGGAGATGTTTGTCGCCATCGCCGCGATGGTGCTTCTGATGTTCGGCGTGTTTCGCGGTGATCGCGCGACACGGGCGGTCGCGATCCTCGCCACCGCGGCCCTGGGCGTGGCCCTGATTCTCGTTTTGGGCGGGCCTCAGGACGGGCGCTCGGTTTTGGCCGGTATGTTCGTCGCCGATCCCTTCGCGACCTTCATGAAGTCCCTGGTGTTGGTGGGCTCTGGCTTGGCCATCGTGATGTCGTATGGCTACATCCGCCGCCACGACATGGAGCGCTTCGAGTTTCCCATTCTGATCCTGCTGGCAACCCTCGGCATGATGATGATGGTCTCGGCCAATGACCTCATCTCGCTCTATGTCGGGACCGAGATGCAGAGCCTCTCGCTGTACGTGCTGGCTGCGTTCCGGCGGGATTCGCTGCGCTCCACCGAGGCGGGCCTGAAGTATTTCGTGCTTGGGGCGCTGTCATCCGGGTTGCTCCTTTACGGCTGTTCGCTGATCTATGGCTTCACCGGCAGCACGAGTTTCGAGGCCTTGGCCGGCCTGTTCGCGGCCGAAGGGCCGCCGGTCTCGATCGGCGTGATCATCGGCCTTGTGTTCCTGATCGCGGGGCTGGCCTTCAAAGTCTCGGCCGTGCCGTTCCATATGTGGACGCCGGACGTCTACGAGGGCGCGCCAACGCCGATCACCGCCTTTTTCGCCGTTGCGCCCAAAATCGCCGCGATGGCGCTTTTTCTGCGCGCCATCGTCGTGCCGTTCAGTGAGCTCGCCCCGGAGTGGCAGCAGATCATCATCTTCATCTCGATCGCCTCGATGCTGCTCGGCGCGTTCGCCGCGATCGGCCAGTCCAACATCAAGCGGCTCATGGCCTACAGCTCGATCGGCCACGTCGGTTACGCGCTCATCGGGCTGGCGGCCGGAACCGAGGAAGGCTTCCGCGGCGTTCTGATCTACATGACGATTTATTTGGTCATGAACGTCGGGGCCTTTGCCTGCATCCTCTGCATGCGCCACAAGGACGGCATGGTCGAGGGAATCGACGACCTGGCGGGTCTGTCGCGCACGCATCCCCTCATGGCGCTCGCAATGGGAATCTTCATGTTCTCGTTGGCCGGGGTGCCGCCGCTCGCCGGCTTCTTCGGCAAATTCTACGTCTTCCTCGCCGCCATCGACGCCGGGTTGTACGTGCTTGCGGTGATTGGCGTGCTCTCGACCGTGGTCGGCGCCTATTACTATTTGCGCATCGTCAAGATCATGTATTTCGACGCGCCGGCCGAACCCTTCGAGCGGCCGATAGGCGGGGAGATGTCGGTGATCCTCGGCGTCAGCGGTCTGTTCACGCTGTTCTTCTTCCTTTATCCCACGCCGCTCGTGGTCAGCGCGCAGGCCGCGGCGCAGGCCTTGCTGCCGTGACCGTGAGCGCCCTCGACATGCCGCGCCAGCAACCGAAACTCGCCGCGTTTTTCGAGCTTGTCGCCGTCGAAGAGACCGACAGCACCAATGAGGAGGCCAAGCGCTGCGCGCGGGCCGGTGCCCGGGAGGGCACTCTGATCTGGTCGGCGAAGCAAAGCGGCGGCAAGGGGCGGCAGGGCCGCAGCTGGGTCTCACCACCCGGCAATCTCTATATGTCGGTCATCCTGAAGCCGAACCGTCCGCCTGCGGAAGCGGCCCAGCTTTCGTTCGTTGCAGCGTTGGCAGTCGGCGAGGCGCTGATGGCGCTGGCGTCCGATCACACTCGGCTCAGCTATAAGTGGCCCAACGATGTCCTGCTCGACGGACGGAAAGTAAGCGGCATTTTGCTCGAATCCGATGGCGGAGTGGATGGCCATCTCGCGTGGTTGGTCCTCGGCATCGGCGTGAATGTGGCATCGAGTCCCCGCAATCTGTCGTTCGAGGCGACTGATTTGGCGGCGTGCGGCGCCGACGTGAGTGCGGCCGATGTGCTGAGTGTAGTGTCGGAGGCGTTTCTCACCGCGTTGCGGCGTTGGCAAACCGAGGGATTCGGGCCGATCAGAGAGCACTGGCTGTCGCGCGCCGCCAACCTCGGTGAGGTTATCGAGGTTCGTTTGCCCGCGGAGACCATCCAAGGGCGGTTCGAGGGCCTGGACGATAGCGGGGCATTGCTGCTCGGGGGAGCTGATCAAACCGTTCGGCGCATCAGCGCTGGCGACGTTTATTTCCCCGCTACGACGGAGCGCGCCTGACGGGCCCCATGCTGCTTGCCATCGACGCCGGTAACACCAATATCGTTTTTGCCGTATTCGACGGCGACGAGCAGCGCCGCCAGTGGCGCAGCGCGACAGATGCCAACCGGACCTCCGACGAATACGCCGTGTGGCTCATGCAGCTGATGAGCCAGGCGGCGCTGAAACCGGACGATATCGACGCCGCCATCATCGCCTCGGTGGTGCCGCAAGCGCTGCCGAACCTGCGGATGTTATGCCGAACCTATTTTTCTTGCGATCCCCTGGTGGTGGGAGAGGAGCTCGAACTCGGGCTCGAGATTCGCGTGGAGCGCCCGGCCGACGTTGGCGCAGACCGCCTGGTCAACGCCGTGGCTGCCCATCTTGCCCATGCGGGGCCGCTCATCATCATCGATTTCGGCACGGCCACGACATTCGATGTGGTCGACGCCGAGGGGGGCTACATCGGCGGCGTGATTGCACCGGGGATCAACCTCAGTCTCGAGGCGCTCCACAGCGCGGCGGCCCAACTTCCGCGCATCGCCGTCGAGAAGCCAGCGAGCGTCGTCGGCGGCGGAACGGTTTCGGCCATGCAGTCCGGCATCTACTGGGGCTATTTGGGATTGATCGAAGGGCTTGTCGCGCGCATCAGCGCGGAAATCGGCGGCGCCCCAACGGTCATCGCGACAGGCGGGCTTGCGCCGCTCTACGCCAAGGGAACCGACATCATCCGCCATGTCGATCCCGACCTCACGATCCGCGGCCTCATGGACATTTACCGGCGTAACACGGAGTCCCCGGCGTGACCGCGCCGAAATCCGCCGGCCATGAACTTTTGTTCGTCCCCCTTGGCGGGGCCGGCGAGATCGGCATGAACCTCAATCTTTACGGTTATGACGGCGCGTGGGTGATGGTCGACCTCGGCATCACCTTCGCCAATGATGCGCTGCCGGGCATCGACGTGATCATGCCCGACCCGGGTTTCATCGTTGAGCGCCGCGACGACCTCCTCGGCCTAGTGCTCACGCACGCCCACGAGGATCATCTCGGTGCGGTGCCCTATCTGTGGGACCAGCTGAGATGCCCGGTCTACGGCACGCGCTTCACGTTGGAGATCTTGAAACGCAAGCTGGATGAGGGGGGTCTCGCGGGTGAGGTGCCCCTGGTCGAGGTGCCGCGTGGGGGCGAAATAACCCTTGGCCCGTTTCACTTCACCTTCATATCGATCACCCATTCCATTCCGGAAAGCAACGCCCTCGCCATCAGAACGCCCCTTGGCACGGTGCTGCACACCGGCGATTTCAAGCTCGATCCGGAGCCGGTCTTGGGGCCGCTGACCGACCGCGAGCGCTTGATGGCGCTCGGCGATTCGGGCGTTCTCGCGATGGTGGGAGATTCCACCAACGTGTTCGTGCCGGGAACTTCGGGCTCGGAGGGCGAGGTGCGGACAAGCCTCGAGGAATTGGTCGGCCGGTTCAGTGGCCGTGTGGCCGTCACGACCTTCGCCTCCCACATTGCGCGCATCATGACGCTCGCCGCCGTGGCCGAGGCCCATGATCGCCATACCGCCCTCGTCGGGCGTTCGCTGTGGCGCACCGTCTCGGCGGCCCGCAGCGCGGGTTATCTCAATGGCACGCCCTCTTTCCTCACCGACAGCGAGGCGGCCTATCTGCCCAAAGACAAAGTATTGCTCGTGTGCACCGGCTCGCAGGGCGAGCCCCGTGGCGCCATGGCCCGCATCGCCGCGCAGGACCATCCCCATATCGTGCTGGACGAGGGCGACGTCGCGATCTTCTCGGCCAAGATCATACCCGGCAACGAACGGAGCCACGCCGAAGTCCACAACCGGTTGGTCCAGCGCGGCGTGCGCGTGATCACGGAAAAGGATCACTTCGTCCATGTGTCTGGTCATCCGGCGCGGGACGAGCTGGCCGACATGTACCGCTGGGTCCGCCCGCGGATCGCGGTCCCCGTTCATGGCGAGGGGCGCCACCTCGCCGAGCACGCCGCATTTGCCAAAGCGTTGCAAGTGCCGGAGACCGTGGTGGCGGAAAACGGCGCCGTTGTCCGGCTGGCCCCGGGCCGCGCCGATATCATCGATCGGGTTCCCGCCGGCCGCTTGCTGCTGGACGGCGAGCGTCTGGTCCCGGCCGATAGCGAGGTCGTGCGGACGCGACGCAAGCTGGCGCAGGGGGGATTCGTTCTGGTCACGCTCGTCATCGGTGCCGATGGGACGCTGTTGAGCGCCCCACGGCTGAAGGTGCGCGGTGCCCATGACGAAGCGGTCGCGGGCGAATTGGCGCACGAGGTCAGGCACGCACTTGCCGAGCTGGGCTCTCTTTCTCGCGTTCACGATGACCGCCTGGAAGACGTCGTGAGCCGGGCGGTGCGGCGCGCCCTAAAACGTATGGGCGGCAAGCGCGCGCTGGTCGAAACGGAGATCATTCGCCTCGCCGGGGCGGCTCGGCCGGACTCGGCGGCGGGCGGGGACGAGGCCGTGCGATGATCGGGCGCCTGAATCACGTCGCCATCGCCGTTCCCGACCTCGATACGGCGGCCCGGCAGTACCGCGATGCGCTCGGGGCCCAGGTCTCGGCGCCTGAGGATCTCCCAGAGCATGGCGTCACCGTCGTTTTCGTCGATCTCGGCAATGCCAAGATCGAGCTTCTCTTGCCGTTGGGTGACGATTCCCCGCTCGCCGGTTTTCTCGAACGCCATCCGACCGGCGGCATCCACCATGTCTGCTACGAGGTCGAGGACCTGATCGCGGCGCGCGACCGCCTGGTCGAGACCGGCGCGCGCGTCCTCGGCGACGGCGAACCCAAGACCGGCGCGCACGGCAAGCCCGTGCTGTTCCTCCACCCCAAGGATTTCTCGGGCACCCTGATCGAACTCGAGGAAGCCTGAGGGTGAGCTGGGTGACCGGCCTTGCCACCTATTTCATCATCTGGTGGCTGGTGCTGTTCATGGTCTTGCCGTTTGGGGTGAAGACCCCGGATCGCCCGGAGCCGGGCATGGCGACGAGCGCGCCCGAGCGCCCGCGGCTGTGGCTCAAGGCGGGCGCGACGACCGTTATCGCAGCCCTGATCTGGGGGATCGTCTTCGCCCTCGTCGAGCTCGAAATCGTCGATATTCGCGGCCTCGCCGACTGATCGAGTCGCCGGAGGGCCGATCAGCGCGGCATCACAGCATCTTGAGAGCTAAATTCGCGTGGTTAATCTTTTTTACCTAACTCCAAAAACTTAGTTAATCACAAAGAGTTATATTATGTTTCAAATGTTAATAATTAAGGGAAATTGGGCCCAAAAAAAACAAGGCCAATGCCGAGCTTGCTCTCTGTTAGTGGGATAGCCATCTAAGGCTTATCCCTCTGGCTCCGGTAGGATCAACGGGTGGTGGCCTCGATGCTACGCGCGCAGGGGCGCGACCCCGCTAAGGCCCAGGCAAAGTGCGCTTTCGCGAGCCAACTACCCGCTCGCCAACCGACAACTGCGTAGCCCCCTCATATTGCGTTACCGGATGCAGAGGGATAAGCCTTAGCCATCTAAGGCTTATCCCTGAGCGTCCGGGACCACGAAATGTGGTGACGTGGGGCGAGGGTCGTGATGGAACATAATGTGAACATCATGACCCTCGGGATGCCCAGAAATGACCGACTTCCCCCGTTCCCTGTTGGAGTTTCAACAGCGTTTTCCAGACGAAGAAGCCTGCGCCGCCTACCTGGCCATCTTGCGCTGGCCGGCAGGCTTCGTCTGTCCGGCCTGCGGCAGCAGCCGGGGGTGGGCGCTCGCGACCAAGGCATACACCCATGAATGCGCCGACTGTCGCAAGCAGACCTCGGTGACGGCCGGTACGGTGATGCACGGCTCCAAGCTGGCGCTGATCGCGTGGTTCTGGGCCGCCTATCTGATGGCCACGCACTCCAACGGGATCTCGGCGCTGCAACTCCAGAAGCAGCTCGGCCTGGGTTCCTACAAGACCGCATGGTTGCTCGCCACCAAGCTGCGCCGGGCCATGGTCGCACCAGAGCACATGCCGCTGGCGGGCCTGGTCGAAGTGGACGAAAGCCTGATCGCCTGCCGCTCCAAGGATGAACCGCCGAGCGGCGGCGGTCGGCGCAGCCACCAAGGCAAGTTGTTGGTCGCCGGCGCTGTCGAGGTCGGCGAGGGTGGGCCCGGCCGGATCCGCCTGGCGCGGATCGAGGACTTCTCCGCCGACAGCCTGCACGCCTTCCTGGACGCCAACCTCGCCCCCGGCGCCACGGCCAGGACCGACGGCTGGGCCGGCTACCCCGGCGCGTCCGGCATCACACACGACCCGCACGTCCTCGGAAACATGGCCGCCCATATGGTCCTGCCCTGGGTTCATCGCGTCTTCGCCAACCTCAAGACCTGGGCGCTGGGCGTCTACCACGGCCTCCGATGCCAACACCTGCAATCCTACCTCGACGAGTTCGTCTTCCGCTTCAACCGGCGCCGAACCCGCCACGCAGCCTTCCGCTCCATCCTCGGCATCGGCGTCGCAATCAAGCCGGCTACCTACGAGATGTTGATCGCACCGGAGCTACCGGGATAAGCCTTAGCCATCTATATTCTGTTAGGGCCGAACGTGTCCTGATTTCGTGTCCTAACGTAAGTTGTGTGGCTTTTCCTCCCTGAACTTGGGCTGCTGCTTGCTAAAGGGCGTGGCCCTCTTTGTTAGAGCCGCGTGGTGTAAGCGAATTGTGACCCTGCTGTCAGGCTTATTTTTCGCAGTTTCTTGCGCGTTTGAAGTGAAATTGGGGGACTTTGGACGGCGGCGGATACAGCTCTTGTGGCCCGCGGTTTGCACGCTCGACGGAAAGAAAAGCGCTCAGGCGATGGATGCGAAAGTGATGACGCTTCGGGCAATGGTTGGCTATGTGGCGCTGCCGCTCATGCTATTCGCGCTGGTGCCGCCGTCGGCCACCCGCGCTCAGGAGGCGAGTGGTTCCGGCGCTCAGGTGGTCATCAGCAAGGCCGAGTGCCGGAATCTGGTGCGTCACGTCCCCGGCGCCGATGTGGAATATCAGCCCGGCGTCGATGTCCACGGCAGACCGGTCAAAGCGGCCGATCTCGAGCCGAGCCGCATCAAATTGCCCGACGAGATCACCATCGACATCACCGTCGAGGTGTTCGAGTTCCTCGAGCGTGAACCGCCCCGCGGCCTCGGCGAAAGCGCCGCCAAGATCGGCACCGTCGTCCTCAAGAACGGCGTGGTGAGCTTCAACGGCGAGGCGCTGACGACGGAGGAGGAGGCTGCTGCCGTGGTCGCGGTCTGCCGGGACTTGTTGAAGAACTGAGGCGAGTTTCGCATCGCGCCCGAGTTGCCATCTTTTTTTCTTTTGCCTACAGTCCGCGAGCCCGGATGCGTCCCGCCTCCACGCGGCACGCGTTCGCCCTGGCTCGCACCATGTCGAAGGACGCCCATGCGCCTGTCCCGCTTTTTCATGCCGACGCTCAAGGAGACGCCGAGCGAGGCCCAAATTTTGTCGCATCGGCTGATGCTGCGCGCCGGCATGGTGCGCCAGTCGAGCGCGGGGATCTATTCCTGGCTGCCGCTCGGCTTTCGCGTGCTCAAGCGCATCGAGCAGATCGTGCGCGAGGAGCAGGACGCGGCCGGTTGCCAGGAATTTCTCATGCCGACCATCCAGCCGGCCGATATCTGGCGCGAAAGCGGGCGCTACGAAGATTACGGCAAGGAGATGCTGCGCATCAGCGACCGCCACGAGCGTGAGATGCTGTACGGTCCGACCAACGAGGAGCTGATCACCGACATCTTCCGCCACAGCGTCAAGAGTTACCGCGACCTGCCCAAGCTGCTCTACCACATACAGTGGAAGTTTCGTGACGAGGTGCGGCCGCGTTTCGGCGTCATGCGCGGTCGCGAATTCCTGATGAAGGACAGCTATTCCTTCGATCTCGACTATGCCGGCGCCAAGCGGTCCTACAACAAGATGTTCGCGTGCTATTTGCGGACCTTCGCGCGCATGGGGCTCAACGCGATCCCGATGCAGGCCGATACCGGGCCGATCGGCGGCGATCTCAGCCACGAGTTCGTCATCCTCGCCGAGACCGGCGAATCGGAGGTCTACAGCCACAAGGGCCTCCTCGACCATGACGTGCTCGGAACCGAGATCGACTATGACGGCGATCTCGAACCGCTCGTCGCGGACTGGACGAAGCACTACGCGGCGACCGATGAGAAGCACGATCCGGTGCGTTTCGAGGCCGAAGTGCCGGCCGAGGCCCGGCTCGTCGCGCGCGGCATCGAGGTCGGCCACATTTTCTATTTCGGCGCCAAGTACTCCGAGCCGATGGGCGCGCGGGTCACCGCCGCCGACGGCAGCGAGGTCCTGGTCGAGATGGGGTCGTACGGCATCGGCGTCTCCCGGCTCGTCGGTGCGATCATCGAGGCGAGCCATGATGATGCCGGCATCGTCTGGCCGGAAAGCGTGGCCCCGTTCAAGGTCGGTCTGCTCAACCTCAAGATGGACGATCGCGCCTGCGCCTCGATTTGCGATGATCTCTACGCGCGCTTTCGCAAAGCGGGCATCGAGGTGCTCTATGACGATACGGGTGAGCGGGCCGGCGCCAAGTTCGCCACGATGGACCTGATCGGACTGCCCTGGCAGGTCGTGGTCGGCCCGCGCGGCGCCGCGCAAGGCATGGTCGAAGTGAAAGGGCGTGCCACGGGCCAACGCGAGGACATGACGGCAGAGGCGGCGCTCATGCGCCTCGCCGCCTGAGGGAAGATGTTTTCGGCTGTCGAATGGATGGTGGCGGCCCGTTACCTGAGGGCCCGGCGCCAGGAAGGTTTCATCTCCGTCATCGCCGGATTCTCGCTACTCGGCATCGCACTCGGCGTCGCCACGCTGATCATCGTCCTATCGGTGATGAACGGCTTCCGGGCGGAGTTGCTGCACCGCATTCTCGGGCTCAACGGCCACATCACGGTCCAGGGGATCAGCGCGCCGTTGTCGGATTACGAGGCCCTCGCGCGCCGGGTGCGCGAGGTCGGCGGCGTGGTGCGGGTCACGCCGGTTGTCGAGGGGCAGGTCATGACGACCTCCGAGGCGGCCGCGACGGGCGCGCTGGTGCGCGGCGTCCGGCCCCAGGACCTCAAGGCCAATCCGCTGATCGCGGGCAGCATCGTCGAGGGCTCGCTGGATGACTATGGAGCCGACGATGCCATCGTGGTGGGCGATCGCCTCGCCCGCAAGCACAGGCTATCGGTGGGCGATAGCCTGACTCTGATTTCTCCCCAGGGGAGCGCCACCGCTTTCGGCACGGTGCCCCGCTTTCGCGCCTATCGCGTAGTCGCGACGTTCAACGTTGGCATGTTCGAGTACGATTCGAGTTTCGTTTTCATGCCGCTTGCCGCAGCCCAAGTGTATTTCCGCTTGCCCGAGGCAGTCAGCACGCTCGAGGTCATGATCATCGATCCGGATCGGGTCGATGTGCTGCGGCCGGCGATATTGCGCGCGCTCGACGGCCAGGCCCGGCTCACGGACTGGCAGCAGCTCAACGCGCATTTCTTCAACGCCATCAAGGTCGAGCGCAACGTGATGTTTCTCATTCTCACCCTGATCATCGTGGTGGCCGCGTTCAACATCATCTCGAGCCTGATCATGCTGGTGAAGGACAAGGGCCGCGATATCGCCATTCTGCGCACGATGGGCGCGACCCGCGGTATGGTCATGCGCGTGTTCTTCATCTCGGGCGCCAGCGTGGGCGTCGTCGGCACGATGCTCGGTCTCCTTTTGGGCTTGGGCTTCGCCGACAACATCGAGACGCTGCGCCGCTGGCTCGAGGGCCTGACCGACACCGAGCTGTTTGCCGCCGAGATCTACTTCCTCTCCCAGCTTCCCGCCAAGATCGATCCGGGTGAAGTGACCACGGTGGTGCTCATGGCACTCGCGCTCTCCTTCCTTGCCACGCTCTATCCCTCGTGGCGGGCGGCACGCCTCGATCCGGTCGAGGCGCTGCGGTACGAGTAACCGGCGATGAGCGACGCCCAGCCCGCACTCGCACTTGACGGCATCGTCCGCACCTTTCGTCAGGGCGGCGAGCGGATCGAGGTGCTGCGCGGCGCATCGATCAGCTTGGCACCGGGCGAGTGCGTTGCCCTGATGGGCCCGTCGGGAGCCGGCAAGTCGACTCTGCTTCACATTGCGGGGCTGCTCGAGCACGCCGATGCCGGCGAGGTCGCGATCGCCGGGCGTGCGTGCGGGGGCCTATCGGATTCCGGGCGCACGGCGATGCGCCGTTCCACCCTCGGTTTCGTCTATCAGTTTCACCATTTGATGGCCGAATTCTCGGCCCTTGAAAATGTGATGATCCCGCAATTTATCGCTGGCGCCGCACGCAGCGCGGCGCGCGCGCGGGCCACCGCGCTGCTTGACCGGTTCGGCCTGGCCGAGCGCTTGAGCCATCGGCCCGCACGCCTTTCGGGCGGCGAGCAGCAACGCGTCGCCATCGCCCGCGCCATGGCCAACGGCCCGGCGCTTTTGCTGGCCGATGAGCCGACCGGCAATCTCGACCAGAGGACGGCCGATGTGGTGCTCGACGAGCTTCTCGAGGTGGTCCGCGAGCAAAATCTCGCCCTCCTCGTGGCCACCCACAACGAGCGCCTGATCCAACGCTTGGACCGGACCGTCCTGCTACAAGATGGGGTGTTACAGGCGAGATGATCCACAACAAATAGCGATATTCTTCATTTGTTCTAGATGACTCTCCCGGGCTGCCGTGGAATGCTCACGGAGGGGGTTAGCCGGATTTTGGGCCGGGCATGACGGTGCGGAATCCGGGCGAGTTTTTGCCATGGCGCACACCGATTTCGTCCATTTGCGGGTCCACACCGCCTATTCACTTCTCGAAGGCGCCATCCCTATCGGCGCGCTTGCAGACCTGTGCCGCACAGATGAGATGCCGGCGGTGGCCATCACCGACACAGCCAACATGTTCGGCGTGCTCGAGTTCTCGGAAGCCTGCAGCCAAGCGGGTATCCAGCCTATCATTGGCACCATTCTCAATGTCAGCCGCGAGACCGATTCGGGCGCCGCCAATGGGAGCCGGGCTACCCCGGATCGGATCGTCCTTCTGGCCCAGAACGAAGAGGGCTATGCCAACCTGCTCAAGCTTTCGACCCGCTCGTTCCTCGAGAACGAGGCGCATATTGCGCCCCAGGTCAGCAGGGCGGATCTGGCGGCACACGCCGAGGGGTTGATCGCGCTGACAGGTGGGCCCGAAGGGCCGGTCAATCGGTTGCTGAGGGACGGGCAGGGGCCCGCTGCGGAGGCCGCGCTGACGGCCTTGCACGAGATTTATTCGGCGCGATTGTACGTCGAGCTGCAGCGCCACGGCGTTGCGGACGAGGCGCGCATCGAGCCCGCTCTGATCGATTTGGCGTACCGCCACGACGTTCCGCTGGTCGCCACCAACGATGTCTACTTTGCCGATGCGGACATGTACGAGGCGCATGACGCGCTGATCTGCGTCGCCGAGGGCGCCGTTCTCGATCAAGCAAACCGCCGCCGCCTGACGCCTGAGCATCGCTTCAAGAGCGCTGGCGAGATGGAGGCGCTATTCGAGGATGTGCCCGAAGCGGTGGGCAACACCCTGGTCGTGGCTCAGCGCTGTGCCTACCGGCCGCCGGCGCGCGACCCGATCCTGCCCACCTTCACCACCGTGGCGGGGCGCGATGAGGCTGCAGATCTTCGCGCGAAGGCCGAGAGCGGCCTTGTGGAGCGGCTCGAGGTCCGCGTCTTCAGCGCCGATATGGACGCCGCCGCCCGCGCGGCGGCAGCGCGGCCTTACCGTAAGCAGCTCGAGCACGAGCTCGACGTCATCACCGGGATGAATTTTCCCGGTTATTTCCTCATCGTGGCGGACTTTCATCGACTTTGCGCGGAGCGCGAACATTCCGGTCGGGCCGGGCCGCGGCTCGGGCGCCGGTTCAGTGGTTGCCTGGTCGCTCGGTATCACCGATCTCGATCCCTTGTATTTCGGCCTCGTGTTCGAGCGGTTTCTCAATCCTGACCGCATCTCGATGCCTGATTTCGACATCGATTTCTGTCAGGAAAAACGCGATCAGGTCATTCGCTACGTGCAGGATAAGTATGGCCATGACCGGGTGGCCCAGATCATCACGTTCGGTACGCTGCAGGCCCGCGCCGTGCTGCGCGATGTCGGCCGCGTCCTCCAGATGCCTTATGGACAGGTCGATCGCCTGTGCAAGATGGTGCCGTACAACCCGGCCAATCCGGTCAAGCTGGCCAAGGCCATCGAAGGCGAACCCCGGTTTGAGCAGGAACGCGACAATGACGGGAAAGTCGCGAAAGTCCTCGAGATCGCGAAAAAGCTCGAAGGGCTGTACCGCCACGCCTCGACTCACGCCGCGGGCGTGGTCATCGGTGACAGGCCGCTCGAAGAGCTGATCCCGCTCTATCGCGATCCGCGCTCCGACGTGCCGGTGACGCAATTCTCGATGAAATACGCGGAACTCGCGGGCCTCATCAAGTTTGACTTTCTCGGCCTCAAGACGTTGACCGTGCTCGATCGCGCGCGGGCGTTGCTCGCCGCTCGCGGCATCGACATCGACTACGGCACGCTGCCACTCGACGATGCCGGCACCTATGCCCTGATGGCGAAGGGCGACACGATCGGGATCTTCCAGTTCGAGAGTCCGGGCATGCGCGATCTGCTGCGCGAGGCGAAGCCCGACTGCATCGAGGACATCATCGCGCTGGTCGCGCTGTTCCGGCCCGGCCCGATGGAGAACATCCCGAAATACGTCGCCTGCAAGCACGGCCGTGAGGCGCCCGAGCATCTGCACGAGCTCATCGAGCCGGTCGTCAAGGACACCTACGGCGTCATCGTCTATCAGGAACAGGTCATGCAGATCGCCCAGGTCTTCGCGGGCTACAGCATGGGTGAAGCCGATCTCCTGCGCCGCGCCATGGGCAAGAAGATCAAATCGGAAATGGAGGCGCAGCGCGACCGCTTCGTCGCCGGCGCGGTGGCCAAGGGCGTGCCCGAGGGCCGCGCGGTCCACGTCTTCAACCTGGTCGACAAGTTCGCCGGCTACGGCTTCAACAAAGCGCATTCCGCCGGCTACGCTCTCATCGCCTACCAGACCGCCTGGCTGAAGACGAACCACCCGGTGGAATTCCTCGCCGCCAGCATGACGCTCGATCTTGGCAACACGGACAAATTGCGCATCTTCAAGCGCGAGCTCGATCGCCTCGCCATCCCTTTGTGGCCGCCCGATATCAACGCTTCGGGCGTGGAGTTTGGCGTGGAGGAGGACGCCGAGGGGCGGCGTGGCGTGCGGTACGCCCTGGCGGCCATCAAGAATGTCGGGCGCCAAGCCATGGAGGCGGTCATCGCCGAGCGTGAGGCCAACGGGCCTTTCGAAAGCCTCACCGATTTCGCTGGTCGCGTGGACCCGCGCCTGATGAACCGGCGCCAGCTCGAGAATCTGGCTTGCGCCGGTTCGTTTGACAGCCTCCACGACGGCCGGGCCCAGGTCTTCGGCGGTATGGAGGTGTTGCTCGGCGTCGCCGGTGCCGCGGCGCGCGAGCGTGAGAGCCAGCAGCAAAACCTGTTCGGTGATGGCTCCGCCACCGCGCCACACCTCAACCTGCCGGAAGGCGAACCGTGGGAGCCCAGGGAGCACCGCAAGCGCGAGCGCGACGCCATTGGCTTTTACCTCTCGGCCCATCCGTTGGATGCCTACCGGCGCCATCTCGGCCGCTTGGGCGTCACCCTGGCTGCCGATGTCTCGAGCGGCCGGTTCAACGGCGGCGGAAACGGGATTAACCTCGCAGGGACGGTGGAGGACGTGAACGAACGGACATCCCAACGCGGTGATCGTTATGCGCGGCTCTCCATGTCTGATCCAAGTGGTGATTACGAGGTCATGGTGTTCGCCAACCAGCTAAACAAGTTCAGCGCCCTACTCACGATCGATAATCTGCTTCTTCTGGCCGTGGACGCGCGCGACGAAGGCGACCGCATGCGCTTCACGGCCAACAAAATCGAGCTGCTCGAGCCCCGGTTGATGAACAGCGGGCTGACGCTCGGTATCACGCTCGCATCGGCTGATCCGCTAAAGGAACTGCAGCAACTCCTCGGTGGGGCCGGCAAGGGGCGGAATCGTGTCAACCTTATCTTGGCCCTGCCCGATGGCGACACCGAGGTGGATATTGCGGTCGACGGCGGCTTTGCGCTGTCGCCCGGCCTATGGGAGGAGATCGCTAATCTGCCAGGGGTCGTGGGTGTTCGCGAGCATCCGTGAAGCGGCGCGCGAAGAGGCGCTCAACCCCATGATTTCCCTTGCATAAACGATAGGCGAACGCTATCAACTTGGCGAGCCATCGGCTCAAATTCACACGCGGGTATGCGGCGTCGGGCGAGGTATCGCCTGGTGCGCCGATCCGGTGCCCGGTCTGCCAAACGATGCTGACCGGGCCAACATCCGCGGCGGCTTAACCGGAGAAGGAACGACCATGGCCCTGCCAAGTTTCTCCATGCGTCAGCTGCTTGAGGCTGGCGTCCATTTCGGTCACCAGACCCAACGCTGGAACCCCAAGATGGGCCCCTACCTATTTGGGGTCCGTAACCGCGTCCACGTCATCGACTTGGAGCAGACGGTGCCGCTTTTGTACCGCGCCTTGGAGGTGATGCGCGATACCGTCGCGGCCGGCGGCCGCGTGCTGTTCGTCGGCACCAAACGCCAGGCCTCGGAGCCCATCAAGGAGGCGGCCAAGCGCTGCGGCCAGTATTACGTCAATCATCGCTGGCTCGGCGGCACGCTCACCAACTGGAACACCATTTCGGTGTCGATCAAGCGCCTCCGCGAACTCGATGCGCAGATCGAGGAAGAGACGATGGGTTTGACCAAGAAGGAGCTGCTCCGGCTCACCCGCGAGCGCGTCAAGCTCGAGCGCGCGTTGGGCGGCATCAAGGACATGGGCGGCATCCCCGATGTTCTCTTCGTCATCGACACCAATCGCGAAGCCATCGCTGTCAAAGAGGCGCGAATGCTTGGAATTCCCGTGGTCGCCATTCTTGACAGTAATTCCGACCCGGAGGGGATCGTTCATCCCATTCCGGGCAACGATGATGCGCTGCGCGCGATCAATCTGTATTGCGAGTTGGCGGCTCGCTCCGTTCTCGACGGCATTCAGGAGGAAATGGTGGCGGCCGGTGAAGATAGCGGCGAAGCGGACGTTACGCCGCCCGAGGACCTACCGGCCGAGGGTGAGGTGCCCGCCCCGGCGGACGCCGGCGTCGCCGAAGCGGAATCTGGCGCAGAGACGACCGCCGCCACAATCACGGAGCAGGCGTCCGAAGGTGACGCTGCCCCCGCGGCAGCGGCGCCCGAATCGGTGAGCGGCGCGAGTGAAGCCGCCGCGAAGGAGGAACCCGCTGCGCCGCAGTATTTCCTAAATAATTTATTGTAATTAAATGTTTGAGTGACTTTTCTAAGAAACGAGCCGAATAAATGACAGAGATATCGGCAGCCCAGGTGAAGGAACTCCGCGGCCGCACCGGCGCGGGCATGATGGACTGCAAAAAGGCGTTGGGCGAATCCGACGGTGATCTGGATGCCGCGGTGGACTGGCTGCGCCAGAAAGGGCTCGCCGCTGCCGTCAAGCGGGCCGGCCGGGTCGCCGCGGAAGGCCTGATCGGGCTCGCCACCGCCGATACCAGAGGCGCGATCGTCGAAGTCAATTCGGAAACCGACTTTGTCGCCCGCAACGAGCTCATGCAGGCCTTCGTGCGTACCGTCGCGGATCTCGCGCTTGCGACCGGCGCGGATGCCGAAAACCTCCTGAAGATGGACTACCCCCATGGCGGGGGGAGCGTCGCGGGCCAACTGACCCAGCTCGCTGCGACGGTCGGCGAAAACGTTACCTTGCGACGTGCTGCGACGCTGGAAGTCGCTTCGGGACGGGTAGCCAACTACGTGCATGGCGCGTTGGCGCCGGGACTGGGCCGCATCGGCGTGCTTGTGGGGCTCGAATCGGACGGCGAGGGCGGCAAGCTTGCCGCTTTCGGCAAGCAACTGGCCATGCACGTTGCGGCGGCGGCGCCTCAGGCGGTGGGCGCGGAGGCTCTGGATCCCGACCTCGTCGAGCGCGAGCGCGCGGTGCTCAGGGCCCAGGCGGAAGAATCGGGGCGTCCGGCCGAGATTGTTGAAAAGATGGTCGAAGGCCGTGTCGGCAAGTTTTATGAGGAAGTCGTATTGGCCGAGCAGACCTTCGTCATCGACGGAGAAAACAAGGTGTCCGAGGCGATCGAGAGCGCGGCCGCAGAGATCGGCGCACCGCTCAAGATCAGCGGCTTTGTCCGGTTTGCCTTGGGTGAAAGTGTGGATCGCCGGGAGACGGATTGAATCGATTCACGTCATCCGGCGCCCACGGGGTTAGGTGGCGGCCCACCAGGCCGACCGTCGAGTTGTACGGATAGCGTCTTCAATGCCCGAGACATCAAATTACCGCCGCGTTTTGGTCAAGGTGTCCGGCGAGGCGCTCATGGGCAAGCTCGATTACGGTATTGACTGGGACACGGTCGATTCCATCGCCGAACAGGTGCTCGCGGGCCGCGAGATGGGCGTCGAGCTCTGCATGGTCATCGGCGGCGGCAACATCTTCCGCGGCGTCTCGGGCACGACCAAGGGGATCGAGCGGGCCAGCGGCGACTACATGGGTATGCTGGCGACCGTCATCAATGCGTTGGCCATGCAGCATTCCTTGGAAGGCCGCGGCGTTGCGACGCGCGTCTTGTCGGCCATTCCCATGGCTTCGGTCTGCGAGCCGTTCATCCGTCGGCGCGCCAACCGCCATTTGGAAAAGGGCCGCGTCGTGATCTTCGCCGCGGGGACGGGCAACCCGTTCTTCACCACCGACACGGCCGCGGCGCTGCGTGCGGTCGAGATGGGGTGCGACGTGCTGCTCAAGGGCACCCAGGTGGACGGCGTCTACTCCGCCGATCCGCAAACGTCGCCCGACGCCGAGCGCTATGATAGTCTCAGCTATCTTGACGTGCTGTCCAAGGACCTGAAGGTCATGGATACGAGCGCCATCGCCTTGGCACGAGAGAACAAGATCCCCATTCTCGTGTTCTCAATTCACAACCGCGGTGCGCTCCCCGACGTGCTCGCCGGTAAGGGCACCTGCACGATCATTGGCGAGGAGAGATGACGATGGCCGATCCAGACATCGATAATCTCGAACGCCGGATGAAGTCAGCTGTCGATGTCCTGCGCAGGGAGTTCGCGGGATTGAGGACGGGACGCGCCTCGGTGAGCCTGGTCGAGCCGCTGACGGTCGATGCGTACGGCGCGGAAATGAAGCTGAACCAAGTGGCCACCATCAGCGCGCCGGAACCCCGGCTGCTCACCGTTCAGGTGTGGGACAAGGGCTTGGTCAAGAATGTCCAGAAGGCGATTCAGGGTTCCGAGCTGGGGCTTAACCCGGCCGCCGACGGACAGCTGATCCGCGTTCCCATCCCGGAACTCAACGAGGAGCGGCGGCTGGAACTGTCCAAAATCGCGGGCAAGTACACCGAGCAAGCGCGAGTCGCCGTGCGCAACGTTCGCCGCGACGGAATGGACAAGTTGAAGCAAATGGAGAAGGGCGGCGAGATGTCCCAGGACGACCACCATCTGTGGGGGGGCAAGATCCAGGAGATGACTGACAAGATCATCAAGGAGATCGATGAGTTCCTGGACACCAAGGAAAAAGAGATCATGCAGGTCTGAGCCATGGAAGCCGCGACGTCCCATGCCGCCGATCGCCCGCCGCCGAGGCACGTGGCGATCATTATGGATGGCAACGGCCGGTGGGCCCGTTCGAGAGGATTGCCCCGTTTCGCCGGTCATCAGCGCGGCGCCGAGGCGGTTCGCACCACGGTCCGAGGATGCGGCGAGCTAGGTATTTCGTATCTCACGCTTTATGCCTTTTCGTCGGAAAACTGGAAGCGGCCGGCGGCGGAGGTCGACGACCTCATGGGCCTGCTGCGCCTCTATCTGAAGCGCGAACTCGACGAGCTGCACAACAACGGGATTCGCGTGCGCTTCATCGGTAATTATGACCGTCTGCCGCGTGATATCGTTGAGCTCATCGCGCACGCCGAGAACAGGACGGCACAGAATCCCGGCCTCACTCTGGTGATTGCGCTGAACTACGGTGGTCATGAGGAGATCGTCCGGGCCTGTCGCAAGATGGCGGCAGAGGTATCCGCGGGTCGGTTGAAGATTGACGAAATTACGGAAGAGGGTTTCGAGCATTATCTGGAAACCGCGGATTTGCCCCATCCCGACCTCATCATCAGGACAAGCGGCGAACAGCGCTTGAGCAATTTTCTGCTGTGGCAGTCCGCCTATGCCGAACTGGTGTTCACCGATACGATGTGGCCCGATTTCTCGAAGCAAACCCTCGAGGACGCCATCGACGAATTTCACCGCCGCGAGCGGCGATACGGTGCGACCAGTGGTTAGCCGCGCGACAGGGTCGTTGAAACTGCGCGTCATTTCGGCCGGCGTGCTGTTGCCTGTCGCTCTTGGTACGGCCTATCTCGGAGGTTGGCCGTTTGCCGTCTTTATATTGATTGCCAGCCTGCTTGCCGTGCGTGAGTGGGACCGGCTGTGCGGCGGGAGTGGAAACGACACCATCACGTTCGCGCATGCGGTCGTCGTCGCGGGCGCCGTTGTCCTGGCTGGCTATAGCGCGTTTACGGACGCTGTAGAGTTGATCGGAGCGGGCGCGATCCTCGTCGCCGTGGTGGCGCTCATCAACCGGCGTAGGGTGCTGTGGCCGCTCATTGGTGTCGTGTATATCGCCGCGCCGGCCACGGCCTGCATTTATTTGCGGGCCGACGCCGAAATCGGCCGCGCTCTCATCATGTGGTTGTTTATCGTCGTGTGGACGACGGACGCCGGCGCATTTCTCGCCGGTCGCGCGATCGGTGGGCCGAAACTCGCACCCCGCATCAGCCCGGGGAAGACCTGGGCCGGGGTGGTCGGTGGCATCGGTGCGGCGACAATCGCCGGCGTGGTCACGGCCTGGGCTGGCGGATTGGCGCCAAGCGTGGTGTTTGCTTTGCTCGGTGTGGCGGTAGCCATTACCGCGCAGCTCGGGGATTTGGCCGAATCCTGGATCAAGCGCAATTTCGACGCCAAGCACAGCGGGACGCTGATCCCGGGCCACGGCGGTGTGCTCGACCGCGTTGACGGCCTCATTTTCGCTGCGCCGGCACTTGCAGGCGTGACGCTGCTGACCCAAGGGGGGGCGCTGTTATGGCGGTGAGTCTGCCGCAGGATGAGCGTGCGCCGCGGCGGGTCACGATCCTCGGCTCGACGGGCTCGGTCGGATGTAACACGATCGATTTGATCGAGCGTAATCGCGACGCCTATGTCGTCGAGGCGCTGACCGCCCACCGCAACTTTGCGGCATTGGCCGAACAGGCGAAGAGGTTGCGACCGCGTTTCGCCGTCATCGCGGATCCTGACCGCTACGGCGAACTCAAGCAGGCGCTTGCTGGCACGGGAATCGAGGTGGCGGCCGGGCCCGGCGCGCTCGAAGAGGCCGCAGCCCGGCCCGCCGATTGGGTCATGGCCGGCATCGTCGGGGCGGCGGGGCTCGCGCCCACGCTCGCGGCGGTGCGCCGCGGCGCGATCATCGCACTGGCCAACAAGGAATGCCTGGTATGCGCTGGCGAACTCATGATGAAGGAGGTGGCGGCCCACGGTGCGACTGTGGTTCCGGTCGATTCCGAACACAACGCCATATTTCAGGTCTTCGAGTTCGATCGCGTGGAGACCGTCGAAAAGATCATCCTCACCGCCTCGGGCGGGCCTTTTTGGGGGCTCGACAAGGCGGCCATGGCGCATGTCTCGCGGGAACAGGCGGTGGCCCACCCGACCTGGAATATGGGCGCGAAGATTTCCGTCGATTCGGCGACCATGATGAATAAGGGGCTCGAACTGATCGAGGCCTACCACTTGTTTCCCGTATCGCACAAGTGCATCGAGGTGCTGATTCATCCGCAGTCCGTGGTGCACAGCCTGGTGGCCTATATCGACGGCTCGCTGCTTGCGCATTTGGGATCTCCCGACATGCGTACGCCCATCGCCTATGCGCTCGGGTGGCCGCAGCGGATAGCGGCGCCCGCTGCGCGCCTTGATCTGGCCAGCATCGGCCAGCTCACCTTCGAAGAACCCGACGACGAACGGTTTCCCGCACTGCGCCTGGCGCGGGAAGCCCTCGAGAGTGGCGGACCCGCGCCGACCATTCTCAACGCGGCCAATGAGGTCGCGGTCGACGGCTTTCTCATGGGGCGCATTGGGTTTCTCGATATCGCGGGAATCGTCGAACAGACGCTCGAGCAGCTACCGCGAGCACCCTTGCGTGAGTTCGACGATGTCCTCGAGGTTGACGCGGTGGCCCGCGATGTCGCTGCGCGGCTGGTCGCGCGTGCAACCCGGTGAACGTTTGATCCGCGCTTGAGGGGTTTTCGACACGAATCATGGGCATCCTCGAAGTCCTTTGGAGCTACGTCGTCCCGTTCCTGGTCATCCTGACGGTCGTTGTCTTCGTTCATGAGCTCGGCCATTACCTGATCGCCCGGCGTAACGGAGTCCGGGTTGAGGTCTTTTCGATCGGGTTCGGCCCTGAGATCTTTGGTTGGACGGATCGCGCGGCAACACGCTGGAAAGTCGCGTGGGTTCCGCTCGGCGGATACGTCAAGTTTTTTGGCGACAGCAACGCTGCCAGCACGCCCGACGGGTCCATCGCAACGATGACGGACGCCGAACGCGCGATCAGCTTTCACCATAAACGGCTGAGCCAGCGCGCGGCGATCGTCGTGGCCGGGCCGTTGGCCAACTTCGTATTTGCCGTGTTGGTCTATGCCGTACTTTTCATCGCCATCGGACAGCCTTACTCGCCAGCCGTAATCGATCAGGTGGTGGAAGGGAGCGCCGCCGATGACGCCGGTTTCCAGCCCGGCGATCGCATCATCTCGATCGACGGGGGTACCATCGGTCGTTTTCAGGAAGTTCAGCAGATCGTTCGCTTGAGCCCGGGGCGAGCACTCGATGTGATCGTCATGCGCGATGGCAACGAGGTGAGCATGCGGGTGACGCCGCAGCTCCGCGAGTTCACCGATAACTTCGGTCGGCAGCATCGGATCGGATTGCTGGGCGTGTCACGCGCGGGCGGCGTTGAGCTGATCCGCCATGATCCCGCTACGGCGTTGGCGCTCGCCGTTTTGGAGACCGCCTGGATCACCGAGATGACGCTCAATTACGTGGGTCAAGTCATCGTGGGTGCACGGGGCGGCGATGAAATTGGCGGCCCGATCGGCATTGCCCGAATGTCAGGCGAAGTGTTTCAAATCAGCTTCGCCGCCGTCCTTTCATTCCTCGCCGTTCTCTCCATCAGCCTCGGCCTCCTCAATCTCTTCCCCATTCCGCTGCTCGATGGCGGCCATCTCCTTTTCTACTTTATCGAGGCAGTGCGCGGAAAACCGCTGGGCGAGAAATCACAAGAGTACGGGTTCCGCATCGGCCTCGCCCTCGTGCTGTCGCTCATGGTGTTCGCAACTTGGAATGACCTGAGCAATATTCCGCAAGTCGTCAATTTCCTGAGTGGTGTGTTCTCCTGATCGGATGCGTGTGCTGATGCGAAAGGCGGCGTCGCTCTCGCGCAAGTTTCTTGCCATCGTGTTGCTGGGGCTTGCCCTGGATGTGGCTGTTCCGCTCGGCTGGGCGTTAGCCCAGGAGGCGGACGCCGCGATCATCAGCGAAATCCGCGTGGAGGGAAATCAGCGCATCGAAGCCGCCACGGTCGGCTCCTACATGCTGGTTCGCGAAGGCATGGTAATGGACGCCGCTGAGATCGACCGGTCCCTCAAGGCGCTCTTTGCGACCGGTCTGTTCGCCGACGTGACGGTTCGCCGCGCCGGCACAGTGCTGATCGTCAGCGTGGTGGAGAATCCGATCGTCAATCAACTGGCGTTTGAGGGTGCATGGAAGATTGATCGGGAAATTCTCGAATCGGAGGTGCAACTCAGGCCCCGCATCGTATACACGCGCAGTCGCGTCCAAAGCGACGTCCAGCGCCTTCTGCAGATTTACCGGCGTAGCGGTCGTTTTGCCGCAACGATCGAGCCCAAGGTCATTCAGCTGCCGCAAAACCGGGTCGATCTCGTGTTTGAGATCAACGAAGGGCCGCTCACCGAAATCCGCCGCATCTCATTCGTCGGTAACCGGCGTTTCAGCGATCGCCGACTGCGCCGCGAGGTTGCCACGCGGGAAACGCGGTGGTGGCGATTCACGTCCGAAGATACCTACGACCCCGACCGCCTGACATTTGACCGGGAACTTCTGCGTCGCTTCTACTTGTCCAACGGGTACGCTGATATTCGCGTCGTCTCGGCGGTTGCGGAACTTTCCCAGAATCGACTCGATTTCTTCGTCACATTCACCGTCGACGAGGGCGAGGTTTACCAGTTCGGTGAGATCGATGTTGCGACGGACCTCCCGGAGCTCAACCCTGCGGGCTTGCGTGGCCTCATCGATATCGAATCAGGCGATACTTACGATGCGGAGGCGGTCGAGGATACGATTCAAGCACTCAACTTCGAAGTCGGGCGCCTGGGTTACGCGTTTGTCGACATCAGACCGCGAGTTTTGCGCAATCGCGAAGACAGGTCGATCGACATCACCTTCGAGATCGGCGAGGGCCCACGAGTTTATATCGAGCGTATCGACATCGTCGGTAACGTGCGAACCCTCGACAAGGTGATTCGGCGGGAATTTGAACTCGCGGAGGGAGATGCATACAACACAGCGAAGCTACGTCGCGCGCAGCGCCAGATCCGTGGCTTGGGATTCTTCGAGAGGGTTGAGATCGGGAATGAACCGGCCATCGCTGAGGACCGCACCAACATCACTGTGGCGGTCGAGGAGAAATCGACCGGGGAACTCAGCATCGGCGCCGGAATTTCCACATTCGAGACCTTCCTCGTTGATCTCAGTATTCGCGAGCGCAACCTGCTAGGCAAAGGCCAGGATCTCAAGGCGGCGATCACCCTCAGTTCGACGCGGCAGCAGTTCGACATCTCCTTTACCGAACCCTACTTCCTCGATCGTAAATTGGCGGCAGGCTTCGACCTTTTCCACGTGTCGCGCGACTTCCAGAGAGAATCGTCATTCGATGAGAAGAATGTCGGGATGGTATTACGGGCCGGGTATCCCATTACTGAAAATCTTAGCCAGACCGTCCGATACACGCTGCGCCAGGATACGATCGAAAATGTCAGTCCGGGCGCATCGCGCTTCATCCTGGAGCAGAAAGGCCAACGCACGACGTCGGCCGTCGGTTACACCCTCAATTATGACCTCCGCGACGATGCCATCCTCCCTTCCAGGGGGTACATCGTGCAATTCGGCCAGGACCTCGCGGGCTTTCTGGGTGAAACGCGGTACTTCAAATCGGATCTGGCCTACCGCTACTACTATCCCTTTGCCCAAGAATGGATTGGGACCGCATTCTTGCGCGAGGGATACATCTTTGGTATCGGCCAGGATGTCCGCATCCAGGATCGTTACTTTCTCGGCGGCAGCACGTTTCGTGGATTCCGTCAGGCGGGTGTCGGGCCGCGTGACCGTGGGACGGGTGACGCCCTCGGCGGAAACCTCTACTACGTAAGCGGGTTGGAGATGGGTTTCCCGCTGGGATTGCCAAACGAGTATAATATTGTGGGCCGTGTCTTCACGGAGGTCGGGAGCTTGGCCTTGGTCGACGCCAGCGGCGCGGGATTCGTCGATATCGGTACGCCTCGCGTTACGGCGGGCTTCGGTGTGTCGTGGGGATCACCGTTCGGCCCGTTGCGGCTTGACTTTGGCTTTGCCCTAGTGAAAGAGGAGTTCGACGAGACCGAGGTGTTTCGATTCGATTTCGGCACACGGTTCTAATGGCGGTGCGCCCCCTTCACCGAGTCATTCTTGCTGCCATTGTCGGCGTAGGACTGCTCGCCGGCGAGCGAGTTCCGGTCGCAGCGGAGAAGTTGGAGCCGCCGGTCATCGCGATCGTCGATATGCAGCGAGTCTTGAGAGAATCGATCGCGGCCAGAGATATGCGCCAGCGCATCGAGTCTCACCGCACGGAATTTCAAACCAGCATCAACCAGCTCGACGAGTCCCTACGTGCCGAGGAGCAGGAGCTCAAGCGCCAACAGGCCATCCTTGCGCCCGAAGCGTTCTCCCAGAAACGGCGCCAATTTGAGGACAAGGTCACCGAAGTACAGCGGTCCGTTCAGGAACGCATACGGGCATTGGATCTGGTGTTAGCGCAGGCGACCCGCGAAATTGAGACGACGTTGGTGCCCATCATCCTCGCGCTGTCCGAGGAGCGCGGCTTTGACATCGCCATGGCGAGCAATCAGTTTATTTTTGCCACCAAGTCGCTGGACATAACGGACGAAGTGCTCACACGACTCAACGAAAAGCTACCGACGGTCAGCGTGACGCTTCCCAGCGTGGACTGATGGCCGACCCACGGTTCTTCACCCGGCGAGGACCGTTTAGTCTCGCCCAGCTGCAAGACATCTGTCACGCCACCTTGGCGGCGGGCGCCGATGACAGCCGCGTGTTGTGCGATATCGCGACCCTGGACCAAGCGGGGCCGGAGTCCCTGAGCTTTCTCGACAACGTTCTCTATCTTGACGCTTTCGCCGAGAGTCGGGCGGGGGCGTGTATTGTTCACCCGCAACATGCCGAGCGCAGCCCGCCCGAGATGGCGCTTCTGCTCAGTGAAACGCCATACAAGGCTGTCGCTTTGGCGGCGCGCGCCTTTTACCCTGCGGCGGTCGCCCAACCGGGGGTCGATCCGGCGGCCGTGATTGATTCGAGCTCTACCCTTGGCGCCGATGTAACCATCGCCGCGGGCACCGTCATCGGGCCGCATGCGGTCATTGGCGAGCGTTGCGTGATCGGCGCCAATGCGGTGGTCGGCGCCGGTGTCGAGATTGGCGATGATTCGGCCGTCGGCGCGCTCGTTGCGTTGAGCCATTGCCTGATCGGCAAGCGTGTGACGATCTACCCGGGCGCGAAGATCGGGCAGGACGGATTCAGCTTTGCCTCTGATCCCGAGGGCTTTATCAGTATGCCCCAGTTCGGCCGCGTCATCATTCACGATGATGTCGAGATCGGCGCCAACACTACGATCGATCGGGGATCCGTCCGCGATACCGTCATCGGAGCGGGGTCCAGGATTGATAATCTGGTGCATATTGGGCACAACGTGCAAATGGGCAAAGGCTGCATTATCGTGTCGGAGGTTGGTATTTCGGGCAGCACCACGCTCGGGGACTATGTCGTGGTCGGGGGCCAGACGGGTATGGCCGGGCATTTGACGATCGGCGACGGCGCGCAAATCGCCGCCAAGAGCGGTATTGTCAAGAACGTTGCTGCGGGAGCGCGAGTTGCCGGTTATCCGGCAGTGCCCATCCGACAGTGGCATCGCCAGCACTTCACTCTCGCGAAGCTGGCGAAAAAGAAAGGGACGAGCGATGAGTGAGGCCCGCCAGACCGTCGAGGCCGGCGTTGCCGACATCGTCCGCGTGATGGAGATGATCCCCCATCGCTATCCCATGCTGATGATCGACAGGGTGTTCGACATGGTGCCGGATGTGAGCGCCATCGGCGTGAAAAACGTTACCATCAACGAGCCCTACTTCCCGGGCCATTTTCCCTCGCGGCCGGTGATGCCCGGCGTAATGATCATCGAATCGATGGCCCAGACGGCGGCCGTGCTGGTCGTTCATACCCTGGGTCCCGAGGCCGAGGGCAAGCTCGTTTATTTCATGAGTATCGACAATGCCCGGTTCCGCAAGCCGATCGGGCCCGGCGATACCATGCATATCCACGTGACGAAATTGAAAAGCCGTGGCAACGTCTGGAAGTTCAGTGCGGAGGTGAAGATCGATGGCGAGCTCGCCGCCGAAGCAGACTATGCGGCGGTGATTGTCGACAAATAGGCCCAGCCATGTCCTCCATTCATTCTACGGCGATTATCGAAGACGGGGCCGCGATCGGTGATGACGTCACCATCGGTCCTTATTGCGTGGTCGGAAGCAACGTCGAGCTGGAAGACGGCGTTGAGCTCAAATCGCACGCCATCGTCGTCGGGCGCACCCGGATTGGACCCAACACCCACGTCTTTCCGTATGCGTCCGTTGGCCATCAGCCCCAGGACCTCAAATTCGCCGGCGAGCCCTCGAAGTTAGAAATCGGCGCCAATTGCGTCATTCGCGAGCACGCTACGCTCAATCCGGGCACCAAGGGCGGCTGCATGGTAACGCGGCTAGGCAACAACTGCGTCGTCATGATCGGCGCACATGTCGCGCATGACTGCCAGATCGGCAACCACGTCATCCTGGTCAACAACGCGACTCTGGGCGGTCATGTGAGCATTGCCGATTATGCCATCGTCGGCGGGATGTCTGGTGTGCACCAATTCGTTCGCATCGGGGCCCATGCGATGATCGGTGGCATGTCGGGGGTGGAGAACGATGTGATCCCGTATGGCTCGGTCATGGGGAATCGGGCCTATCTGAGCGGTCTCAACATCGTCGGCCTCAAGCGGCGGGGTTTCGCGCGCGATCAAATCCAGCAGCTGCGCAACGCCTATCGGCTGCTGTTCGCCGAAGAAGGCACGCTGCAGGAACGGATCGATGACGTGGCCGAGTTGTTTGTCGACAACGATGCGGTGATGGCGATCGTGAATTTCATGCAGGCTGATTCATCACGCTCTGTGTGTCAGCCAAAGGCGGACCGTGCCGCCTAAGCTCGGTATTCTGGCCGGGTGGGGAAGCTTACCGGGGCAGCTCGTCGCGGCGTGCCAGGCGAGCGGGCGCGACTATTTCGTCATCGGCTTCAACGGAGAAACCGACCGCCAGGATCTTGAGCCCGACGCGTGGGTCGATGTTGCGGCTGTCGGCCGGACGCTCGGGCTGCTGCGTGAAGCGGGGTGCCGCGAGGTCGTCCTCGCCGGGCCCATTCGTCGCCCCTCGCTCACTTCGTTGCGTCCCGACCGGCGCGGCGCGAAGCTCATGGTCAAGCTCCTGCGTGCGGGCGGCGGCGACGACGCGAGACTGTCCACCGTTGTGGCGGAGCTGGAAAGCGAGGGCTTCCGCGTGGTCGGCTCGGACGACTTGGTTTCTGCGCTCACGGTGCCCCCGGGACCGCTGGGCCGGCATCGTCCCGATGAGCGGTCGGAGCGCGACATCGGGCTGGGCGTCGCCGTGCTGCGTGCCCTGGGCCAGCTCGATGTGAGCCAGGCTGCCGTGGTCCAACAGGGGCGCGTGCTCGGGATCGAAGCGGCCGAGGGTACGGACGCCCTGCTCGAGCGCTGCCGGGCCTTGCGCGAAGATGGCGGTGGCGGCGTCCTCGTCAAGCTGCCCAAGCCAGGCCAGGAACGGCGTGTCGATTTGCCGACGATCGGCTCGGCGACGGTCGAGATGGCTGCTGGGTCTGGGCTGGCCGGGATCGCTATCGAGGCGGGTGGCGTCCTCATACTCGACCGCGAACAGGCCGTGCAGGCCGCCGACCGGCTGGGATTGTTCGTTGTGGCGGTGACGCCAGATTTGACGCGATGAGGACATGCCTGTTGTGTTACAGTGCGCTGGGACGGTATCGGGGGTGGTTTCTTAGTGTTCTCCTCAGTCATGACGATCCGCGTGCGCTCCTTCCTCGCCGCCGGATAGAGGCCGCATCGTGGTGTCTTCCTCACCTGTGATCCGCACTGCCGTGGTGGGCGTCGGTTTTTTCGGGGCGCTCCACGTTGAGAAGTACACCCAATTATCCGGCTGCAAGCTCGTCGCCGTCGTCGATGTCGATCAGGAGCGCGCCCGCGCCATCGGTGAAGCGTACGGTGTTCCGACGTTTGCTGATTGCCGCCAAGTCATCGACCTGGTCGATGCCGTGAGCGTCGCCACACCGGCCACCTTGCACTATGACCTTGCCCGCCAGTTTCTCGAGAACGGGCGGCACGTCCTGATCGAGAAGCCCATGGCCACGAGGGTTGACGAGGCCCGCCACCTCATCGCGCTCGCGAACGACCGGGGCGTCATTTTGCAGGTTGGCCATCAGGAAAGATTTTTCGCCGTCGAGCTTGACCTCGCCGCTCGGGTTGGAAGGCCGACCGATATCCTGTGCCGGAGGTTTGGCGCCTTCACCGGGCGCGGCTTGGATTGCAACGTGGTGCTGGATCTCATGATCCACGACATCGATCTCGTCCACCAGCTCGCACCGGCACCGCTCGAGCAGGTCGCGGGCCATGGTTCCGGTTCTCGGGGTCTGTTCGAGGATGAGGTGGATGTCACCATGAATCTCGCCGACGGCTGCCGGGTACGATTCCGGGCCAGTCGTGTTAGCGATCGCCGCGAGCGGTCGATGCGCGTCACATCGAACAAAGGAACCATGGATATCGACCTTATCAACTACACGCTAAGCAACGGTGTGACCGCGCATTCGGCGAATCGCGACAATCCCGTTCTTCGCGATCTTCTAGGCCATGAAGTCGCGTCGTTCGTCGATTCGGTCCGTACCGGGCGACAGCCGCTGGTGACGGGTGAAGACGGTTACCGCGCTCTGGAAACGGCGCTCCGGATCAACGCTAGCTTGCAAGCAAGGCCCGTTCCGCGTGACATCCCATCGCCGGCTTGAGAGTCGCTCACGCGAGGCAACGGCGGAACAGTCTTGCGACGGGGCGGTGGCGAGCGACATCGCCTTTCTTGACCTGACGACACAATACCGGCGTTTGAAGCCGACAATCGACGCCCGCATACAGGCGGTCCTCGATCACGGCGGGTTCGTCAACGGGCCGGAGATCGAGGAACTTGAAGCGGCGCTGTCCGAACGGGCCGGTGGGGCCGTCGTGGTGGGTGTGGGCAGCGGCACCGACGCCCTTCACATCGCTCTCATGGCTGAGGGCATCGGTCCGGGCGATGCGGTGTTCGTTCCGTCCTTTACCTATCTCGCCACCGCGAACGCCGTCCTGCTCACGGGGGCTCGTCCCGTGTTCGCCGATGTCGAGGCCGCCACCTTCATGCTCGATGTGGACCATTTGGACGCGTGCATTGAAAAAGTCAGGCGCTCGGGCCAGGTGACTCCCCGCGCGATCATCGCTGTCGACCTGTTCGGCCTGCCGGCCAACTACCCGGCCATCATGGCGGTGGCGGAGCGCCACGAATTACTGGTCATCGCGGATGCCGCCCAGAGCTTCGGCGCGGGCCTCGATGGGCGGCCCGTAGGCGCTCTCGTGCCCGCCACGACGACCAGTTTCTTTCCCTCCAAGTCCCTGGGCGGATACGGCGACGGCGGCGCGCTGTTCACGATGGATCCCGAGCGTGCGGCGCGCTGGCGTTCGATTCGCATGCATGGCACGGGTGACGACCGAATGCTGGCGCTACGATCCGGCCTCAACAGTCGTCTCGATTCGATCCAGGCCGCTGTCCTTTTGGCTAAGCTCGAGCTTTTCGACGAGGAGCTCGCGACACGTGAAAGGCTCGCACGCCTCTATGACGAGCGGCTCTCCGAAACCTTCACCGTCCGGACGCCACCTCCGAACGCGCGCGGGGCTTTCACGGTTTATGCCATCCTGACCGATGAGCGCGATCGCATCAGGGGCGAGCTCGAGGCTGCCGGTATCCCAACGGCGATCTACTATCCTCACCCGCTCCACACGCAGCCGGCTTTTCGCGAGGCAAGTGTGTTGCACGAGCCCCTGCCGGTTGCCGAGATGCTATCGAAACGCGTCTTGAACCTGCCGTTGCATCCCTATTTGCTACCGGACTCGGTTCACCATATCTGTGATCTCTTGCTCGATTCTGCATCGGGACGGGTGGCCGGCTAAACCGGCCGGCAAAATGAGGCCGACGGCGGCCTCCTGGTCAACGGACTTTGCGCGGGACGGCGATGCCTTGGTGAAGCACATCATGTTGGTGGCTGGGGAGCCGTCGGGCGATCTCCTTGGAGCCCGTCTCATGACCGCGCTCAAGACGCAGACCTCGGGAGAGGTTCGGTTCTCGGGCGTTGGTGGCCCGCGCATGACGGACGCTGGCCTCACCAGCCTCTTTCCAATGGATGATCTCTCTCTGATGGGCCTGGTCGAGGTCGTGCCGCGGCTGCCTAAACTCATACGGCACCTTGAGAGAACTGTTGCTGCGGCGCTTGAAAATCCGCCGGATGTGCTGGTGACCATCGACTCGCCGGGGTTCAACTTACGCCTCGCCCGGCGCTTGGCAGGTCGGGGGATCGCGCTCGTGCACTATGTGGCGCCGCAGGTCTGGGCATGGCGACCTGGCCGGGCGCGCAAGATTGCCCGCTTTCTCGATCACCTGCTGGCGCTGTTGCCGTTCGAGCCAAGCTTTTTCGAGGCCGCCGGATTACCGACGACCTTCGTCGGCCACCCCGCGGTGGACACGCTGGATCGGGAGGGAGACGGCCCTGCGTTTCGCAATTACTACGGTATTCCCGCCGAGGCCAGTCTGTTGGTCGTTCTGCCGGGCAGTCGGCGCCAGGAAATCGTGCGTCTCTTGCCGGTGTTCGGCCGCGCGGTGCGCTTACTCGCCGATCGCGTGCCCTCGCTTCACGCGGTGGTGCCGACGCTGCCGATTTTTGCCTCGCGGATCCGCGAGGCCGCCGCCGGTTGGCCGGTCGATGCAACGGTGGTCGCGGGGCAGGCGGATCGCCACCAGGCGTTCGCCGCTGCCGATGGCGCTCTCGCAGCCTCCGGCACCGTCGCGCTGGAGCTTGCCGCGGCCGGCGTTCCCATGGTTGTAGGCTATCGCATGAATTGGCTGACGATGCTGTTGGCCCGTCGGCTGGTCAAAGTGCGCCATGTCAACCTTCTCAACATTCTGCTCGGCCGCCCTGTCGTGCCCGAGTTGCTGCAAGATGCCTGTGAGCCCGCCCGCTTGGCTGATGCGGTCGAGCGAATTCTTCTCGACGATGCGGTGAGGACCGCCCAGGTAAATGCGACCCGGGAGGTCATCAAGCAGTTGCGCGCCGGCGATCAATCACCAAGCACGCGAGCGGCGCAAATCATTCTGCAGATGGCGGAGCAGGGGCCCCGTCCCGAGCATGGGCCTAAGCTGCGTTACGGGGTGTGAGGCGCGCGGTTGGGCTACGGGGCCGGAAATGGGGTGCGGAAGGGTCGTCGGGTCGGCCTTATCAGGCCGCCAACAGCCACAGCAGGGCGGTGAACAGGACCGCGGGAATGAACCACGGCGCCATAGCCGCCACCCGGCGATCGAGAGGGATACCGTTGTCGTTGGCTGACGGCAGGTGAGGCCCGGCAACCGAAAATACGTTCGTCACGTGCCAGGCGCGGGCCGGAGTGCGCCGGGTGACTGGGGTGAGTTTGGCGAGCTCGTCCACGCCGGGACCATCATCCTCGTTGATGCAACGGCACGTAGGGCCGTTCGCTGGCGCCGGTGAAGAGCTGGCGTGGCCGGCTGATCTTCTGCACCGGGTCTTCCATCATTTCGTTCCATTGGGCGATCCAACCGACGGTACGCGCCACCGCGAACAGAACCGTGAACATGGAGGTCGGAATCCCCATCGCCTGGAGAATGATACCCGAGTAGAAGTCGACGTTGGGGAACAGTTTCTTCTCGATGAAATAGTCGTCCTCCAGGGCGATCCGCTCGAGCTCCATGGCGAGCTCCAGAAGGGGCTCGTCTTTGACGCCGAGCTCGTCCAGCACCTCATGGCAGGTGCCGCGCAGTACGGCGGCGCGCGGATCGTAGTTCTTGTAAACGCGGTGGCCAAAGCCCATCAGCCGGAACGGATCGTTCTTGTCCTTGGCGCGCTCGATGAACTCCGGGATACGGTCCACCGAACCGACCTCGTTCAACATGGCAAGGACCGCCTCGTTGGCGCCGCCATGGGCGGGACCCCACAATGACGCTATTCCGGCGGCGATGCAGGCGAAGGGATTGGCGCCCGACGAGCCGGCAGTGCGGACGGTCGAGGTTGAGGCGTTTTGCTCGTGATCGGCATGGAGGATGAAAATGCGCGCCATGGCCCGCGCCAGCACCGGGTTGACCTTGTAGTCCTCGCACGGCGTGGCGAACATCATGTGCAGGAAATTTTCCGAGTAACGGAGATCGTTGCGCGGGTAGATGAACGGCTGACCGATCGAGTATTTGTAGGCCATGGTGGCGATGGTCGGCACTTTCGCGATCAGCCGGATGGAGGCAATCATCCGCTGTTGCGGGTCGTTGATGTCGAGGCTGTCGTGATAGAAGGCCGACAGCGCGCCCACCACGCCGACCATGATCGCCATGGGGTGCGCATCGCGCCGGAACCCGGTGAAAAATCGTGTCAGCTGCTCGTGCACCATGGTGTGGCGCGTGATTCGGCGGCGAAAATCCCCTTTTTGTTCGTCGGTCGGCAACTCACCGTAGAGCAGGAGGTAACTGACCTCGGTGAAATCGCTGTGCTCGGCCAGCTCTTCGATGCGATACCCGCGGTAGAGCAGAATCCCGGCGTCGCCGTCGATATAGGTGATCTTGGATTCGCAACTCGCCGTGGAGGTGTAGCCCGGGTCGTAGGTGAAATACCCGGTCTCCGCATAGAGCTTCCGGATATCGATCACGCCCGGCCCGACCGATCCCCGCATGATAGGAAGGGTGAACTGCTGGCCCGTCGTCGGATCCGTCAGCGTGACGGCATCGGCGTTTTCGGCCTTTTCGGCTCGCTGCGACATCGGTTGAGTCCTCAGCCCCGGGGCTCTTTGAGACCCTTGTGGTTCCCGCCCGTTCATCGGCGTTCGGAGGCGGCATAGTACACGACAACACTTAAGAAGTCTCGGTCACGGATGCGGGCAAGGCCGCTGCTGCGCGTGGCGGTGCGGTGTTCGGTGATCTCGCCTAGGGTGGGGAAATCGCGCCCGAAATCCGAAAAATCGTCGTTTCGCGGCCCAAAATCGCCATAACGCCGAAAATGGGCGGCGATGTCGTCCGGCCGGAGAGCGCCGCGCGGAGCGGCTGGGCCACAGCGCCGAGCTTCACGCCCTCCGCCTCGGCAAATGCGCGTATGTCCGCCTCGAGCCCGTCCGCAGCCCAGGTTTCGAGCGCTTCAAGACGGGGCACCAGCCGGCCCAGCATGGCGCACGCGTCCGGGTTGAGGAGGTGCCGCGCCTTCTCATTCGGCTCGGGCAAAGTGTTCGTCACGTAAAATACTGCGTTTTCCAAAAGTTCTAGGACTGTCCTCGCTCTTTCCTTTAGCTCGGGCAAGGCCTGGGTGAGGCGCTTTCGATCACTCTCCCCCACGGCGCGTCCGAGCCCTTTCTCCAACTCGGGGATCATGAGTTTGACCAGGTCCGCGGTGCCCGCCGCCCTGAGATAATGGGCATTGGTCGCCGTCAGCTTGGCCAGATCGAAGCGGGCCGCTGATCGGCCGACCTGGGCGAGATCGAACCATGCAACCGCCTGTTCCGTGCTGAAGATTTCGTCATCGCCATGGCTCCAGCCGAGCCGGGCGAGGTAGTTCCGGAGCGCTTGGGGCAGGTAGCCCATGTCACGGTAGGCGGACACGCCGAGGGCGCCGTGGCGTTTGGAGAGGCGCGCCCCATCCGGGCCGTGGATCAGCGGGATGTGGGCGAAGATCGGCACCTCACAGCCCAACGCTTTGAAGAGGTTCGCCTGACGCGCGGCATTGGTGAGGTGATCGGTGCCGCGGATGGCGTGGGTGATTCCCATATCGTGGTCATCGACCACGACCGACAGCATGTAGGTCGGCGTGCCGTCGGCGCGTAGCAGCACCATGTCGTCGAGCTGTGCATTAGCAGTGCGCACCTCGCCCTGCACCCGGTCCTCGATTACGGTGTCGCCATCCTGCGGCGCCTTGAAGCGGACGACGGGCGGCACGCCGGCCGGCGCCTCGGCGGGATCGCGGTCGCGCCAGCGCCCGTCATAGCGCATCGGCCGTCCCTCGGCGCGCGCGTGCGCGCGCATCGCCTCGAGCTCCTCGGGCGAGGTGTAGCAATGGTAGGCGTTGCCCTCGGCAAGCAGTTTTTCGGCTGCGGCGGTGTGCGCCGCTTGGCGCGACGACTGGAAGACGGTCTCGCCGTCCCAGTCGAGCTCGAGCCAGCCGAGGCCCTCAATGATGGCTTCCACCGCTTCCGGCGTGGAGCGTTCCCGGTCGGTGTCCTCGATGCGGAGCCGGAATTGGCCGCCGTGGTGGCGGGCATAAAGCCAATTGAACAGCGCCGTGCGCGCCCCACCGATATGGAGAAATCCCGTGGGGGAGGGGGCGAAGCGGGTGACCACGGTCATGGTTTCGAGGCGCGGGTGAGGTCGATAGAACGGCTCGGCGTTGTCTATCATATTCCTTGTGCGCTTTCAGCAGGCCGCCCCGGCGGGTGCGGTGTTTCCTGGAGACTGGATCGATGGCGACAGATGACGTTGACCCCAAATTCCGGACCAGGTGTTTCTTCACCTATGCGGCCTGAGATGCCGTAATGGGGCTCGGTGCTATCCGGCACCGTCGGAGCTTGTAGCGATGACGGAGATTCTGGTGTCGTTGCCCTTAGACGCGCGGCGTGTTCACGGGGTCTTGCCGAAAGGCGCGCCCCAATTCCTCGAAAGGAAAGGGCAACGACATGGATGTCTATATCGGGCTGGATATATCGCTGGCAAGCACGGCAATCTGCGTTCTCGGCGATAAGGGCAAGATCGTGACGGAGGCGCGGGTCGCCAGCGCACCTGAATCGCTGGTTGCGTTCATGCGCGAGCTGCCGCACGGGATCGCCGCGATCGGCCTCGAAGCCGGTCCCCTGTCCAACTGGTTGCACAAGGGGCTGACTGACGCCGGCTTCGAAACCGTGCTGATGGAGACCCGGCAGTTAAAGGGTGCGCTGAAGGCGATGCCGATCAAGACGGATCGCCGGGATGCCGAAGGCATCGCACGGCTGCTGCAGATGGGCTGGTTCCGGCCGGTACACTGCAAATCGGTGTCGTCGCAGGAGATGCGAGCGCTGCTGACCTCGCGCAAGTCCGTGCAGGACGCGCTCATCAATATGGAGCTGTCGCTGCGCGGCATCTTGCGCAACTTCGGCCTGAAGCTCGGTCGGATCTCGAAGGGTCGCTACGAGGCCCGTGTCCGGGAATTGATCGCTGGCAACGCGATGCTGGAAGCCGCGGCCGAACCGATCCTGCGCGCGCGGGCGGACCTGCGCCGCGAGCTGGCCGGCCTGGAGAAGCTGGTCCGTAATCTGGCCAGGCAGGACCGGGCGTGCCGGCTGCTGATGACCATGCCGGGGGTCGGCCATGTCATAGCTCTGACCTTCACGTCCGCGATTGACGATCCGGAGCGGTTCCGGAGATCGAAGGATGTCGGCCCATGGGTGGGGCTGACGCCGGGACGGGATCAATCCGGCGAACGGGATATTGTCGGCCGGATCACCAAGGCTGGCGATGCAGGTCTACGCGCAGCGCTCTATCAGGCCGCCACGGTGATGCTGAACCACACGGGGCCGAATTGGCTGAAGGCCTGGGCGCAGCGTCTGACGAAGCTCCGGGGCAAGAAGCGCGCGACGGTCGCCCTGGCCCGGCGCATCGGCGTGGTGTTGCACCGGATGTGGCGGGATGGCACCGAGTTCCGGTTCACGCGCGAAGAGGCGATGGCGCTTCAGACGGCTTAGGCGGGGCTGTATCCCATCGGCAGTTAGCAAGGAGAGGAGGAAGGAGCCGCGCTTGAAGGTGGGCGATCCACCGGTGTCCCCTCGCCGGGACGCGGTTCCCGATGATGCGCGTATCATCGCTTGTTGGCCGAACCGTTCTATCGCGTTCGAGCACGCGCCTGAGATTGGCACTCGGGAATCGTTTTGGACCAGGCATGAAGTTGGCAGCCATTGCGCTGACCACGGACGGAAGCGAGAGCCTGGCGACGGACACATCCGGATCGTGGTTCCTTCTCAAGACCAGAGGGGTGTTGCAATAGCCCAACCCTGAGCCGGAGCCGTGATGGCCCCGGGAACTCCTGAACCACGCCTGAGAGGATACAACTTGCCGCAGGCGCCGAGGCTTCGCGAACGAAGGATCGTGTCGCGGTGATCGCTCGTGGGAAAAAGGTGCTTGACGGCGAACGCCCCATTACGGAAGCGATGGTCATATCCCTCCTGGCCTGTGCCGGCGTCCGGTAGGCGATGCTCGAGTGGCGCCGTCGTTGGTTATAGAAGATCTCGATGTACTCGAATAGCGCAGCCCTGGCCTCGCGCCGGGTAGAAAACCGGGTACGGTGCACGAGTTCGGTCTTGAGCGACCCAAAGAAGCTCTCCATAGGGGCGTTGTCGAGGCAATTCCCCTTGCGGCTCATGGAGGCCTTGATGCCATGGAGGCGGAGCAGTTTGCGGTAGTCACCGCAGGCATATTGCACACCGCGGTCGGAATGGTGGATCAGCCCCATGGGCAACCGGCGGTAGCGGATTGCCATCTTCAGCGCATCCTCGCACAGGACGCTCTTCAGCCGCTCGGACATCGACCAGCCGACGATCTCCATTGTGGCCAGATCCTTGACGGCGGCGAGGTAGAGCCAGCCTTCGTCGGTCGGGATGTAGGAGATGTCAGCGAGCCAGACCGCATCGGGCGTAGCGGCTTTGAAGTTGCGGTCGAGCAGATTGGGCGCGATCGCATGGGAGTGGCGGCTGTCGGTGGTGATCGGCACCTGCCGCCTGCCTCGCGGTGGACGAATGCCGTTCTCTCGCATGAGCTTGGCGACCGTGCGCTTCGAGATGCGAAAGCCGCGGACCTTCAACTCGGCATGGATCCGAGGCGCGCCGTAGCACCTCTTGCTCTGCTCGAAGATCTCCCGGATCTCTGACCCGACCCTGTCGCGCCGGGCAGCGCGTTCAGCTCTCTTTGGGGCCGCACGCCGCCGGGCGTGGAACCAGCTGTTAGCCACCCCCAGGACCCGGCACATGAACCGGGTGGCGTGCTCTGAAGCATGGGCGGCGATGAAAGCGTGCTTCGTCTTCATGTCTTCACCGCCCATTGAGCGAAAAAAGCCGAGGCTTTGCGTAGAACCTCAACCTCCTCCGTCAGCCGCTTGTTATCCCGGCGAAGCTGCACCAGTTCAGCGGCCTCGGCTTTCTGCGCCGCGGTCGCCGCGGCCGAGCCCGCGGCCTCAAGCTCGAGCCGCCAGGTCTTCAGCTGCGTTGGCGTGACGCCGAGCTCGGCCGCCACACTGCTATGCGTCGCACCCGGCTCCGACAGCCGGGCAACCGACTGTTCCTTGTATTCCGGCGAAAATCGCCGCCTCGTCTGCTTTGTCATCTCGTCCCTCCAGGTCGGTAGTTAATTTACCGCCTGGTCCGGGATCCGGGAGCAACGTCAAGATGATGCCTCCCGCGAGCGCCACGCCGGGCCGGCGTAGCGGAGGGGCCGCTCGGAGGGCGTCGCGCGGGGCGAGTTCGGGCGATTATGTGTCGCGTTCGACGCGCTGGCGCTAGCCGATCGCGACCGTTGATCCTCTGGCTGCCCGCCGCTCTCGGTCTGGGGATAGCGGTCTATTTCCGGGCGCCAGAGGAACCGCCCGTCTGGATCGCGCCGACGGTACTGGGCAGCGCTCTCGTCGCCACCCTCGAATGGCGGCGAACGGTCGCCTTGTTTCCCCTGTTGCTGATGGCCTCGGCCAGTCTCGGATTCGCGGTGGCGCAGTGGCATGCCGATTGGGCCGCGGCGCCGCGGCTGGAAAAACGCCTCGGCCCGATCGATATCACCGCCCGTATCGTCGAGATTTCGTCGTTGCCGAGCGGCCAGCGTCTGTTGCTGGAGGACATCTCGCTTGGCCGTGAGGTGGATCAGGATATTCCACGACGCATTCCCATCACGGTTCGGACGACCGGCTAGGCCGTTCTGCCCGGCGAGCGCGTCGGGCTCCGCGCCGTCGTGATGCCACCACCATCGCCGGCGCTGCCGGGTTCCTTCGATTTCGCCCGCAAGGCTTATTTCGAGGGCCTGGGCGGCGTTGGCTACGCGGTCAGCCGGCTCCGCCGCGCGCCAGCGGATGGGGAGGCCGCTACCCGATCGCTAGGCGAGCGGGTCGCCACGCTGCGTCATGCCATCGGCACCCGGGTGCGGGAGGCCATTCCAGGATCCTCCGGCGCCATCGCCAAAGCCGATCTCGCCGCGATGCGGGATTCCGGGCTCGCCCATCTGCTGGCGATCTCGGGCCTTCACCTCGGCCTGTTCGCCGCCATTGTCTTCTTTACCACACGTGGGCTCCTCGCCCTGGTGCCGGCGATCGCGCTCAACTATCCAATCAAGAAATGGGCGGCCCTTGCGGCCTTCGTTGCCACCTTCGTCTATCTCGTGATGACCGGGGCGACGATCCCGACGCAGCGCGCCTTTCTCATGACCGGGATCGCGCTTGCCGCCGTGATGCTGGATCGTACTGTTATTTCCATGGCGCTGGCCGCTTGGGCCGCCGCGGCGATCCTGCTGCTCAGCCCCGAGGCGCTGCTGGGGCCGAGCTTCCAGCTGTCGTTTGCCGCGGTCATCGCGTTGATCGCCACCTACGAGGTTGCTCGCACCCCGCTCGGCGCCTGGACCCGAGATGGCGGCCTGGCCCGCTGGCTCGTGCTCTATGTTCTGGGCGTTGCGTTGACCACCCTCGTCGCGGGACTCGCCACCACGCCGTTTGCCATTTACCACTTCAACCGCTTGGTCGCCTACGGCCTGATCGCCAATCTGGTGGCGGTTCCCGTCATGGCGTTGTGGATCATGCCGTGGGCCGTCCTTGCCTACGCGCTCATGCTCTTTGGGCTGGAGGGTCTCGCCCTCGCCCCGATGGGGTGGGGAATCGATGTCGTTCTCTGGGTGGCCCATGGCGTCGCCGGCCTGCCGGGCGTGGTGAGTTTGTTGCCGGCCATGCCGATGGTCGGCCTCGGGTTGATTGCGATGGGCGGCCTGTGGCTCTGCTTGTGGCGCCGCGCCTGGCGGTTTGCCGGTATCGCCGCGATCGCCGCGGGCCTCGCCACGATCGGCCTCGAACGCGGCCCCGACGTGCTGGTCGATGGCGCGGGCAAGCTTTTCGCCGTGCGTACGGCCGACGGCGCTCTCATGGTGTCGTCTCAGCGCATCGCCCGCTTCACGGCGGAGCGGTGGTTGCGCCAGGCGGGTCAGGACGAAACCCGGCCCTGGCCGCGGCGGGGGGCGAGCGAAGATGGCCGGTTGGTCTGCGATAGCCTCGGTTGCATCTACCGTGCAGGCGGCCAAGTGGTGGCGCTGGTGCGCGATCCACGGGCGTTCACCGAGGATTGCCGCGTGGCGAGCGTCGTCGTCAGCCTCGTGCCGCTGCGCCGCGCTTGCCCGTCGGCGCACACGGTGATCGACCGCTTCGATCTATGGCGCGAGGGCGCGCACGCGATCTGGCTGGAGGACGATGGAGTGAGGGTCGAAACCGTCGCCGGGCGGAGCGGTAAGCGGCCGTGGACGGTCTCGCGCGGCAACTGAGGTCGGTTTCCTGTGCGTCCACATTCTCTCTTTGTCGACGGCATTAGACGATCGAGACGGAAATGCATATTTTGGTAAAACGGGCGCAGGTGCCGTTCCATTCACGGCGGAAGATAGAGGAAACTCTATATGTTTAGATCGCGCACACTGTTCATAGTCGGTGCGGGCGGCAGTAGCGAAGCTGGACTGCCAATCGGCCGTCAATTAGCGGAAGATATTTCGACGCGACTGAACATTACGTTTTCAGGCGGCTTCGAAATGGATGGACCGGGTGATTACTCCATCTACAGCGCCCTCAAGCGCGAAGCAGGGCAAGACGTTAACGATTACCTCGAAGCATGTTGGACTATTCGAGACGGGATTATCCTGGCGAACTCGATTGATGATTTTATTGACGGGTATCGAGATGATCCGAAAATACAATTATGCGGCAAGCTCGGAATCGTCGAATCCATCCTAGATGCGGAGTGGCATAGTGAACTTTTTTCGACCCAAACAGGAGCGTGCAAGATGGCGGCATTGACTTCTCTGAAATTGAGAACAGCTACTTTGTTCGCCTCTGGCGTATTCTTCATCGCGGCATCGATGTAAATAATGTGGATGAACTATTCAGTAATGTATCGTTTATCACATTCAACTACGACCCTTGCCTATCTGGTTAACGCCGATGACCGCTACATGTAGGGTGCCGCCACTCTCCCGAGTAAAGCTCGGCATAGGTTGGAGCAGAGGTGTCGCCCGCGATGCCGAGCAATGAGCGGAAGGCGTTGAACGGGTAGAACCGTCTGTTGAAGCGGAAGGTGAACTCGTTGAGGTAGGCTTGTAGGTGCTGGTGGCTAACGCCGTGGTGGATACCGATCAGCCACGTCTCCAGGTTGGCGAAAACCAGATGGATGATCGGCAGGTATTGCTCGGCAACCTCTGGATCACCACACTCGGCAACAGCGAAGTGCTCATAGCCGCGCTTACCGAGGCCAGCATAGCCGCTCCAATCGTCAGTAACGATCAGCGATCCCGGCGCGACGGTGCTCTCGACGAACCCACAGAGCGACTCGGCGCTACGGTCGAGCACGACGGCGAGCCGAACGCGTCCGGCATAGCGTCCGTCTTTCCGGTTGTCGAGCTTGGTGCCCGGCTTTCGATGACGCACCTCGATGGCACAGGAGACGGGAACCTTGTGGTGAACACCACGGCCTTCCCCACGCGTTCGCCCGCCAACCCAGGTTTCGTCCACCTCAACATGGTTCTTGGGCTGTCCACCGATCCTGTCTTGGTTGGGCCGCACCATGCCCGAGCGGAGCTTGTGGAGAATTTGAAAGGCCGTCTCGTAGCGCGAAAGACCAAGTTGCCGCTGAAACTGCACGGCGGACATGCCGGGCGTCTGACTGGCGACCAGATAAGCGGCCCAGAACCAGACGTTCAGCGGAGTGTGGCTACGCTCCATCACTGTTCCCACCGTCAGCCCGGTGTTCTGGCGGCACTTGCGGCAGCGCAGGACGCCAGGGCGGTTTTCAAAGTGGAACGGCTCTCCCGCCGTGCCGCAGTGCGGGCAGGCAAAGCCGTCTCCCCAGCGGGCTTTCTCCAGGTAGGCGGCGCAGGCCGCATCATCGGGGAAAAGTCGCTGGAACTCGGGTAGCGAATGCGGGAATGGGAGATCGGCGCGGTCGAGAACATCCATGGCGCGCTCCCCTATATCCGGGTTGCGCCCATTCTAGCCCTAGTGGGTGTGGGTGTAAACCGGATAGGCAAGGTACGACCGATGTCTGGAACATTTCCTATACCATGCCCTTCAGCAGCATTACTCTGTGCAACCGGATGTAGCGGCCACAATAATCTCACGGGCGCAGATCATTCACGTTTACGGCAAGGTTGGAAATCTTCCATGGCAGGGTCAACAAGATGATGTGGCCTTTGGCAGCAGCGATCGCGTTCACGGCGCAGCAGGCCTTCTCGGCCTCTCTAAGGGGATCAACACTTATACTGGACAAATCATGCACCCCGACACGCGAGGAGCGATACACGCCGAGATTGAACAAGCCGAAGACGTAGTATTTCTTGGATTTTCGTATTTGGGAGAAAACATGCGCCTGCTATTACCGCTCCAGCGCGATCCATTTAGTGTCAAACGTATTTTTGGTACCGCCTACGGCCTGTCGGATGTGGCGACACAGGTTGCCGGAGAAGCAGTCGACAAACTCTTTCCGGGGTTTAGGAGAGATCACCCCATTATTCGCAACGACCTACAATGTGGAGCACTGTCCGATGAGTTCGGGCGAGTGCTAATGAGGTAGCTCGCACAATTTATGCCTAACTCAGGCGCCATGAAAACCAGACGCTTCCTATGACGATTGAGTATAGGATTGCCAAGCTGGAACAGTACAAGTGTACCGTTACCGCGTGGAAGGAGGCCAAGAGTCGGGGGGAACAGCAAGATCTCCGGACCTATCTCAATAAAACCCAATCGGCCGTAAGGCGAGATGTAATCGACGCAGGTTGTTTTAAGACACTTACGATTTCCCCGCCGCCGGCCTTCGGCGGTATGGTCATTGAAAACGTCGACGTCTTCGACGCAATGTTCCATCCACCCTATTTCATGGATCTCGTTACACCAGTTGTGGACATGATCGATGAGACAATTGGCGTGATGTCATCCCCAGATTTTGGCACCAGTGCCGAAAGGGGTTCCACTGCGCCTCAAGACAACGTTGAAGCTGGATACGCCTTTGTGGCGATGCCGATGGATCCAGAGGACGCGCAACTTGAGGATGTACTGGACGCAATCAAAGAGGCTTGCGAACGGTGCGGCGTCAAGGCTGAGCGTGTTGATGATCCAGAATCCAACGAACGAATTACGGACAGAATATTGGAATCCATCAGGAGGGCGGAGTACGTCACCGTCGATCTGACACACTCCAGAGCCAACGTCTATTACGAGGCTGGATACGCGCAGGGATTGGGCAAAACGCCAATCTATGTTGCGCGGCAGGGAACCCCCCTTGAGTTCGACCTAAAGGACTATCCCGTAATCTTCTTCAAGAACATGAAGGAGCTTAAGATTAGTTTGGAGAAACGCGTCAGCGCCTTGGCCAAAGAGAATCGGGAAGCGTGATTGCCCTCCGGGAGGTCGCTGCGAAGACCGGTCGTGATCAGTATTTCCGGATCAACCCCGAGAGCCGCCCCTGCACCTTGACCTGGTCGGGGCCGAAGATCCTTGTTTCGTAGGCGGGATTGGCGGCTTCCAGGGCGACCGAGTTGCCCTTGCGGCGGAGCCGTTTCAGGGTGACCTCGACATTGTCGATGAGCGCCACCACGACGGCGCCGTTCTCCGCGGTGTCGCAGCGCTCGATGATCGCCGTGTCGCCGTCGTAGATGCCGGCATCGACCATCGAATCGCCGTCGACTTCAAGCGCGTAATATTCGCCGTGACCGACCAAGGCGGGCGGGACCGTCACGCTGTTCGACTGATCGTGGAGCGCCTCGATCGGGGTACCGGCGGCAATCCGGCCGTAGAGCGGGAGCTCGACCGCCTCCTCCGGCGAGGCGGCGGACACCCCGGCCAGCGGGCCGCTGAAATCCGCCCGGATGACGTTGGCGGACTTGGCCGCGGGCCGTTTGGCGCTGCCGCCAGCCGCCGCTTCGGGCATTTTGATGACTTCGAGCGCGCGGGCGCGATGGGGGAGGCGGGTGATGAAGCCGCGCTCCTCGAGCGCAGTGATCAGGCGGTGAATGCCCGATTTGGAGCGCAGGTTAAGCGCATCCTTCATCTCGTCGAACGACGGCGAGACGCCGGTGTCGAGCAAGCGGTGATGGATGAACTGGAGGAGTTCGTGCTGTTTCTTGGTCAACATGTCCGTGCCGCTGATTGATGGTTGTCGATGAGGCGATTGTCGGGACCACAACATATAGAACAAAACAACAACCTGCACGCATGTTCTAGTTTGGTTCTAGCCACGCGTCAAGCCCTCTTTCGCAGAAGCGGGATGATCGATGCCAGCAAATACGGGCGAACATCCGCCCGCGGGCACTAGCAGGCTGCTGAACAAGTCATCATTGCCGGGCCTTGAACTCGGATTCATCGCCGAAATGAAATGAGATTTCGTGTCTTAGGGTGAAACCGTCTTCAATCTCGACCGATCCGATGCCCTGGGCTTCATCCAGTTCGATGATCTGCCACTTTGCGGTCAGCGGCGTGCCGGCATCGCCCGTCATGTTGGCGCCTCCGCCAGCAGTCTGGGTAGTCGGACGAGGTTGTAGGCGGCCAAGGCCAGGGTGAACGAAGCGTCGACCCGGTGGCGGCCCCGGAATTTGGTCTTGCTCAATCCCGCGCTCGTCTTGACCCAGCCGAAGACCTCCTCGATGCGCTTACGGCAACGTTGGCTGACGCCGTAACCGGGATGGCGCGTCGTGCGCCCGTCTATCTTGGTCTTGCGCCGCTTGCCGGTCTTGGTGACGTGGTCCTGGACGGCGATATGGGGGGTCACCTTGCGGTGCCGCAGTTCCTCGACAAAATCCGCGACGTCAAAACCCTTGTCCCCGCCCACCGTGATCCGACGCGGGCCGCCTCTACTCTCCACCGGGCGATGCCTGTCGATCAGATCAAGGGCGGCTTCGCGTTCCGCCGTGCCCGACGCAATGGTCACGCCGCCGCCGACTGCCAGACCATGGCGGTTCTCCGTCAGCGCATGGCCCATGTAACACAGCTTGCTTTCCCGGCCATTACCCTTGCGATAAAGCCGGGCGTCCGGATCAGTGGTGCTTGCATGGGTCGCGTTCGAGCGTTTCTCGCCATGAAAATCCCGCTCGGCGTTGCGCCCCGATCCCCCGTCGCCATCGTCCTCACCTTTGGGACGAAAGCTCTTCATCGACGCCCAGGCCCCGATCAATGTTCCGTCTACCGAAAAATGATCCCGGCTCAATAGTCCCCGTACCTTGTGGTGCTGGATAACCCCCGCAAGCAGCTGCGCCGAAACCTCCGCCTCCAGAAGACGGTCCCGGTTGTGGCAGAACGCGCTGGCGTCCCACACGCCATCGTCCAGCCCAAGCCCCACAAACCAGCGAAACAGCATGTTGAAGTTTAGCTGCTCCATCAGCTGACGCTCCGAGCGGATCGAATAAAACACCTGCAACAGTAACGCTCGAAGAAGCTTCTCCGGCGGGATCGATGGGCGACCCATGTGGGAATAAAGCGTCTCGAACTCCGAAGATAGAGACCCCAATACGTCGTTCACGATCTCACGGATCAGACGCAGCGGATGATCATCCGGAACACGCTCTTCCAGGTCTACGTAGCTGAATAAATTGCCACTGCTTTGATCTCGACCCCGCATGCCATCCTCCATCACCCGAAGGAATCACAGAATCATGTCACAACTGCAAATGCGAGGACTTTTTCAGCAGCCTGCTAGAGCATTTTCTGAGCTGACGGATTCTTTTTGGGATTCCCATGGGATCGAATTTCTGATTCAAGATGTGGGCTGGTGGAGGAGGCCAGGCTGCATGACGAAACCTCTTTCCAATGATCTTCGAGAACGGCTTGTATCGGCGGTTGACAGCGGCCTGTCGCGGCGCTCGGCGGCGCGCCGCTTCGGGGTTGCGGCCTCGACGGCGATCAAATGGGTGAATCGGTGGCGGCGGACGGGCGATGTCGGGCCTAGGCCGCAAGGCGGTGACCACCGCTCGCACCGGATCGAGGCCCATGCCGAGGAAATCCTGGCGCTGGTTGACGAGACGCCGGACATCACCTTGGGCGAGATCGCGGCACACCTGGACGCGGGGCATGGCTTGACGGTGGCCCAAAGCACGGTCTGGCGGCTGCTCGACCGGCACGGCATGACGTTCAAAAAAAACCGCGCACGCCTGCGAGCAACAGCGAGCTGACGTCCTGCGCCGCCGGCAGGCCTGGTTCGACGCCCAACCCGATCTGAAGCCCGAGCGGCTGGTGTTCATTGACGAGACCGGCGCTTCGACCAAGATGGCCCGGCGTTACGGCCGGGCGCCACGGGGCGAGCGTTGCCAAGCACCGGTGCCTCATGGACACTGGAAGACGACGACCTTCGTTGGCGCGCTCCGCCTTGAAGGCATGACCGCGCCCATGGTGCTCGACGGTGCCATGCATGGTGCCGCCTTCCTCGCTTATGTGGAGCAGGTCTTGGTCCCGACGCTCAAACCCGGCGATATCGTGGTGATGGATAACTTACCCGCCCACAAACCCATCGCCGTGCGCACGGCCATCGAAGTCGCCGCGGCAGAGTTGCGCTTCCTGCCGCCCTACAGCCCTGACTTTAACCCCATTGAAATGGCCTTCTCCAAGCTCAAGGCTTTCCTCAAAAAGACCGCCGCCCGAACCGTCGATGACCTCTGGGACGCCATCGCCCAAGGCATCGACACCTTCACACCAACGGAATGCGAAAACTACTTCGCTGCTGCCGGCTATGACCGCAAATGATAGGAAAACGCTCTAGCAGGCTGCTGAACAAGTCATCATTGCCGGGCCTTGAACTCGGATTCATCGCCGAAATGAAATGAGATTTCGTGTCTTAGGGTGAAACCGTCTTCAATCTCGACCGATCCGATGCCCTGGGCTTCATCCAGTTCGATGATCTGCCACTTTGCGGTCAGCGGCGTGCCGGCATCGCCCGTCATGTTGGCGCCTCCGCCAGCAGTCTGGGTAGTCGGACGAGGTTGTAGGCGGCCAAGGCCAGGGTGAACGAAGCGTCGACCCGGTGGCGGCCCCGGAATTTGGTCTTGCTCAATCCCGCGCTCGTCTTGACCCAGCCGAAGACCTCCTCGATGCGCTTACGGCAACGTTGGCTGACGCCGTAACCGGGATGGCGCGTCGTGCGCCCGTCTATCTTGGTCTTGCGCCGCTTGCCGGTCTTGGTGACGTGGTCCTGGACGGCGATATGGGGGGTCACCTTGCGGTGCCGCAGTTCCTCGACAAAATCCGCGACGTCAAAACCCTTGTCCCCGCCCACCGTGATCCGACGCGGGCCGCCTCTACTCTCCACCGGGCGATGCCTGTCGATCAGATCAAGGGCGGCTTCGCGTTCCGCCGTGCCCGACGCAATGGTCACGCCGCCGCCGACTGCCAGACCATGGCGGTTCTCCGTCAGCGCATGGCCCATGTAACACAGCTTGCTTTCCCGGCCATTACCCTTGCGATAAAGCCGGGCGTCCGGATCAGTGGTGCTTGCATGGGTCGCGTTCGAGCGTTTCTCGCCATGAAAATCCCGCTCGGCGTTGCGCCCCGATCCCCCGTCGCCATCGTCCTCACCTTTGGGACGAAAGCTCTTCATCGACGCCCAGGCCTCGATCAATGTTCCGTCTACCGAAAAATGATCCCGGCTCAATAGTCCCCGTACCTTGTGGTGCTGGATAACCCCCGCAAGCAGCTGCGCCGAAACCTCCGCCTCCAGAAGACGGTCCCGGTTGTGGCAGAACGCGCTGGCGTCCCACACGCCATCGTCCAGCCCAAGCCCCACAAACCAGCGAAACAGCATGTTGAAGTTTAGCTGCTCCATCAGCTGACGCTCCGAGCGGATCGAATAAAACACCTGCAACAGTAACGCTCGAAGAAGCTTCTCCGGCGGGATCGATGGGCGACCCATGTGGGAATAAAGCGTCTCGAACTCCGAAGATAGAGACCCCAATACGTCGTTCACGATCTCACGGATCAGACGCAGCGGATGATCATCCGGAACACGCTCTTCCAGGTCTACGTAGCTGAATAAATTGCCACTGCTTTGATCTCGACCCCGCATGCCATCCTCCATCACCCGAAGGAATCACAGAATCATGTCACAACTGCAAATGCGAGGACTTTTTCAGCAGCCTGCTAGATTTGGGTCTGGCCGACGCCCAAGGGGATGATTTCGACCGCATCGCCCGCCCTCGCCGGCGGCGCATGGGGCGCGCGCACGATCAGGCAGTCCGACCGGGCAAGCAGCGAAAGCATCGAGCTGTCCTGCTTTTTGAACGGCGTGGCGACAAGCCGCCCGGCATCGTCGATCGAGAGCGTCGCACGGAGGTAGTCCTCGCGCTGGTCGTTCTCGCCGAGGTCACGCCCGAGGCTGGCGGTTTCCCGCACGCTGATGCCGGCATCGCGCAGGCCCAGCATCACGCGGATCGCGGGCACGAGGAAAATCAGGCCGCAGACCAGCGACGAGACCGGATTGCCGGGAAAGCCGAGCATCGGTGCGCCTTCAATGGCGCCGAACATCAGCGGCTTGCCCGGTCGCATGGCGATGCGCCAGAAGTCGAGCTCGAGGCCCTTCTCTTCGAGCACCCGTTGCACGAGGTCGTGTTCACCCACCGAAGCGCCGCCCATGGTCACCAGCATGTCGGCGCCGCGGGCGCCTTCGACGAGGTGGTGGAGCGAATCCCGGGAATCGAGCGCGATGCCGAGATCGAAGCTCTCGCCGCCGTTGCACGCGATCAGGGCACCAAGCGCCAAGGCATTCGAACTCACGATCTGATGCGGCCCAACGGGTTCGCCCGGTCGCACGATCTCGTTGCCGGTGGCCATGAGAGCGATGCGCGGGCGGCGCCGGACCTTGAGCCAGGGCACGTTCATCGCCGCCGCCAAACCGACGTCGCGCGGCGTGAGGATCCGGCCCTGTACGATGCCGGTATCACCGGCACGGAAATCGAGGCCGTGCGCGCGCACGTAGTGACCCGGCGGCACGCTCTCGCGCACGGTGACCGCCTCGCCATCCGCTTCGGTATCCTCCTGGATGACGATCGCATCGGCGCCGTCGGGCAGGGGACCGCCGGTGAAAATACGGACCGTCTCGCCGGGACCGATGGGCCGCTTGAACGAGCCTCCCGCCGGTGCCTCGCCGATGCAACGCAACGTGACCGGCGCGCCCGCGACATCTACGGCACGGACCGCGTAACCATCCATCGCCGAGACGGAGACCGGCGGCTGGTCGAGGCGGGCCACCACGTCTTCCGTGAGCACCCGCCCTGCGGCCTCCTCGAGGCTCACCGTTTCGCTCGGCAGAAGCGGAAGGTTGGTGAGAATTCGTTCGAGCGCCTCGACTACCGAAATCATGTCGCGCTCACTTGGCCTGAAATGTTCCTGACCGGCCGCCCGCCTTGTAGGCGAGGCGCACTTCGGAGATGGTCATGGCGCGATCGACCGCCTTGCACATGTCGTAAATGGTCAAGGCTGCCACGGCGGCGGCGGTGAGCGCTTCCATCTCCACGCCCGTGCGCGCGGTGACCTTGCACGTCGCCGAGATAGCGACGGCGTTGTCCTCCGGCTTGGCGGCAAGATCGATGGTCACCGAGGTCAGCGGCAGGGGATGGCAGAGGGGGATGAGATCCGCGGTCTTCTTCGCGGCCATGATGCCGGCCGTGCGCGCGATGCCGAGGACGTCGCCCTTTTCAACCCCGCCCGCCATGATGAGCCGCAGCGTTTCCGGCTGCATGGTGATGCGCGCCGTGGCCGTGGCCACCCGCTCGGTGATGTCTTTGTCCGAGACATCGACCATGCGCGCCTTGCCGTCGGCGTCGAAATGGCTGAGTTCGGCCATGCTTGTGTCCTTTCGCCGGTTCAGGCCGTGGCGGCGCGGGCCGGGGCACGGCGCAGGAGCTCGGCCGTTGCCCGCCCGACATCGGCCTGCCGCATCAGGGCTTCGCCGATCAGGAAGCAGCGAATCCCGGCCCGCCGCATACGATTTAGGTCGTCCGGGCGGCTGAGGCCACTTTCGGCGATGCCAAGGGCGCCCTCGGGCAACCGCGGTGCGAGCCGGTCCGCCGTCCCGAGATCGACCTCGAGCGTGCTCAAATTGCGGTTGTTGATGCCGATCAGGCGGCTCGTCATCCGGCTGGCGCGGTCCAGCTCGGCCTCGTCATGGACCTCGATCAGGACATCCATATCGAGATCCAGCGCCGTTGCCTCGATCTCCTGCGCCTGAACATCGCCAAGCGCCGCCATGATGATCAGGATGGCATCGGCGCCGAGTGCACGGGCCTCGACCGCTTGGTAGGGCTCGACCGTGAAGTCCTTGCGCAGGACCGGCAGCTCCACGGCCTCGCGCGCCGCCTCGAGGTGCGCATCCGCGCCCTCGAAATAGGGACGATGGGTGAGCACGGAGAGGCACGTGGCGCCGCCATCGCGATACGCACGGGCCAGCGCTGGCGGGTCGAAATCGGCGCGGATCAGACCCTGGCTCGGCGAGGCTTTCTTGATTTCCGCGACAAGGCCGTCTTCGTCGGCCTCGATACGCACGCGGAGTGCGGCCCCAAACCCGCGCGGCGGGGGCGCCGTGCGGGCCGAGGCCTCGAGAACGGACAGCGGGCGCTCGGCCTCGCGACGCGCGATTTCGGTACGCTTGTAGGCGCAGATCTCCTGGAGCAGATCGCTCATGACCCGGCCTCCGGCACCGGCTGATTGGTGATGGCGACGAGTTGGTCGAGGGCGTGGCGCGCCTTGCCAGTTGCAATCGCCTCACGGGCGAGCGCGACACCCGATTTGAGATCATCCGCGCGCCCGGCGACGAGCAGCGCCGCCGCTGCGTTGTAAAGGACGATGTCACGGAAGGGGCCCTCATGGCCGTCCAACAGGGCACCGATGGCAAGCGCGTTGGTCTCCGCATCCCCGCCTTGGAGATCCGCGAGTGTCGCGGTATCGATGCCCGCCTCATTCGGGTTGACCTCCCGCGTGCGCACCTCGCCATTCTTGAGCTCGGCAACGAAGGAGGGCCCGGTGGTGGTGAGCTCGTCGATCCCGTCCGCGCCGTGGACGACCCACACGCGCTCGCTGCCGAGGTTGGCCAGCACCTGGGCCATCGGCTCCACCCACTCCCGCGCGAAGACGCCGAGCAGCTGGCGCTTGGCTCCGGCCGGATTGGAGAGCGGCCCCAGCAGGTTGAAAATCGTGCGCGTGCCGAGCTCGATCCGCGTGCCGGCGACATGGCGCATGGCGCCGTGGTGGCGCTGGGCCATGAGGAAGCAAATGTGGGCCTCCCACAGGGCCTTTTTCACCAGCGCGAAATCGGCGTCGATCTTGACGCCGAGGGCCTCCAGCACGTCGGCGGCACCGGCCCGCGAGGATTGCGCGCGGTTGCCGTGCTTGGCCACGGGAACGCCGCAGCCGGCGACGATGAGACTGGTTGCCGTGGAGATATTGAGCGTGCCGGACGCATCGCCACCCGTGCCACAGGTATCGATCGCGCCGTCAGGCGCCTCGATGAGGTGGGCCTTCTCGCGCATCGCCTTGGCGCCGCCGGTGATCTCGTCCACGGTTTCCCCGCGCGTCCGGAGCCCGATGAGAAATCCGCCCATCTGCGCCGGCGTGGCCTCGCCCGACATCATGATGTCAAAGGCGGTGTAAGCTTCATCGACCGTGAGGCACTCGCCTCCAGCGATTTGGCCGAGAATGACCTTGAACTTGTCCAATTCGCCGCTCATGATCCGCTGCGTGCCCCGTGCCGCGATTCCTGTGGTATCGCGAAGTACAAATTGCCATTAAATCCAAACGTTACAAAGACTCGCATAAATTCTCGAAAGTACGAGGTCAATGTGCGTTTGGTTCTTCCGGCGCGAGCAAAACAGGCGGACCCCGCCGCGTCAAGGAAAACGGCGAGGCTCCGGTGTGGGGCGCCCTTGACCTTCTGCTTTCTGATCCCCTTTTCCCTAGGGGACTAGATGTTTCGTGAGAAATCAAGGGCTTGGCTTGTCCAACCACCAGAAACACACCCATTGTAAAACAACGAGAATTGGCCCGGTTGTCCAACCTGGAATCGGGCGTTTCGAAACCACCGCGCCAGTCGGTAGCCCGCCGGGGCTGGCGCGTTACGCAAGCCGCCTACCGTGTGGGTCCTTCAAAAGCGGCGATCCCAGACCTAAGAAGCCCAGCCTTGCCGGCCTGCGAAAGCGCGGCTTGGGGAATGCTTCGGGGCGGAGGGGAGAAGGACAGGGGGCGACCCCTTGTTAAGCAGCCGCCCGCCGTCGTATACGTCGATTTGTTAGCATGGAACAACCACTGCCATCTTAACGACAATTCCCATGCTCGCAAAGTGCGCCGACCGCCGCAAGCGATAGCCCGGCTCCGCTGAGCATCCTTCGGCGAAGGTCCGCCCCGGTGCGCCTTTTGTGCCCGCCGGGGTGGACCTTTGCGCCTTCACTCCAACCTCTCACCACTGATCATCAACCCTTGAGGAGCACTAAAAACAGCCCTCTCAGTCAGAGTCTAAGAGGGGAAATATGGGGCGGGCCGCCGCCGGCCTGAAATCAAAGGGGTACAACATGATCCACGAATTTCTTCAACGACACGTCGCATGGCGCTTTGGCTCAACCGACTATGCACGCCGGCGGTTCTTGGTCATGGCCACGATGCGGCGACACCGCGAGGCGTCGGCTGATGGCCGGTGCGCGCATTGTCACGGCACGCTCGATGATCCAGCGTTCATGACCTGCACGACCTGCCGCCGTCGCCGTGGCAACACACAGCGGGCAGCGCAGGCAAGGCGTAACGCTGTTGGCATCTGCGCCCGCTGCCCGCGCAGACCGGAACCTGTCAACGACTTTGAGACACCGACGGTTTCTATTTACTGACTCGTTTCTCCTGTTGTGGAAGTGGCGGGTGGGTTGATCCAGACGGCTTCGGGAAGCGGGGCGGGTTTCGGGGTGCCGTGGACGAAGCGTTCGGGGTGAAGGGCCCAGGCGGCTTGCAGGGTACGTCCGCGCTGAGCCAGCACATCCGGTGCCCGGTGATGATGGACATCATCGGGGGTGAGCATCGCGATCCCGGCATGGCGGTGCTCGGTGTTGTACCAGGGGAAGAACGACCGGCAGAAGGCGATGGCGGCGGTAATGTCTTCGAAGCGCCCAGGGAAGCCGGGGTGATACTTCAGGGTCTTGAACTGCGCTTCGGAGAACGGGTTGTCATCGCTGACCTGGGGGCGGCTCAGAGAGCGGGTGACCCCGAGGTCGGCGAGGAGTTGGGCGGTACACTTGCTGGTCATCGGCGCGCCGCGGTCCGAATGCAGGGTGAGCACCTGGGGCTCGATGCCTTGCTTGAGACAGGTTTCCTCGATCAGCGTCGCGGCGAGCGCGGCGTTCTCCCGATCGGCAACCATCCAGCCCACGACGCAGCGGCTGAAGATGTCGAGCAAGACATAGAGGTAGAAGGACGTCCAGCGTTTGGGCCCCCGGAGCCGGGTGATATCCCAGGACCAGGTCTGGTTGGGGCCCGTGGCCACCAGCTCGGGCTTGGTGTAGCAGGGATGACTGCGCTGATTGCGCCGCTCTCGCACCGGCTGGTTCGCGGCCAGGATCCGGTATATCGTGCGCTCGGCGCACAGATACTGGCCTTCATCGAGCAGCGTCGCGACGACCTCGGCCGGTGACCGGTCGACGAAGCGCGGGCTGGCGAGCACGTCGAGGACGTGCGCGCGTTCGGACGCACACAGGGCCCGGGCGGGCGTAGGACGGGGCTGCTGATGCCCGGGAGCGGGCCTCTGACGACGGTAGAAGGAAGCCCGTGGCACCCCCAGCGCTCGGCACGCCGGCGCCACGCCGACCTGCGATGCGAGCGGCTGGACGGCCATCAGCAGTCCTTCCCGTGTTCGAGGCTGAATCCCAGCAGCCCGGCAACTTTTCCCTGGACGTCCAGGATCGTATGGGCGGTGTGCAGCTCCTTCTCCAGCCGAGCCACTTTCGCCTCGAGCTCGTGCACCTTCGCGCTGAGGGGGTTGCGCTCGGCGGGCTTCCGACCGCGTTTGCTCGGGGTCAGGCCTTGAAGCGACCCTTCACGCCGCGCCCTGCGCCATTCCGTCAGATGGGAGCTGTACAGCCCCTCGCGGCGAAGCAGCCGGCCCACCTCGCCGGGCTGCGTGCAGCTCTCTGCCTCCTCCAGCATCCGCAGTCGATACTGCGCGGTGAACTTGCGCCTCTTCGGCTTGGCCACGACCTCCGGGTCCGGCGTTGGCCGTGCGTGGCTGGCTCCGGCTCCGGGGGCCTCGTCGCGACGCTCCTCGACCCCCAGGGCCGGAGCGTCCATCTCTTGCAATGTCATCGATTCTCTCTCTGCGGTCATTGGTATTCACCTCCACCGCCCTACAGCAATTCCAAGGGGGGCCGGTGTCTCAGTGAGGTTGGCAGAGAGGGGACTGGACCGCGACGGCGTGATCTGTACCGTGTGCCTGGGGAAGCAGATTAACAGCCCGTTGATTAAGTGGCTTTTTCCGGCTCTCACTCCCAGATGAGGAATGCGGCGGCGAAAGCCGTCTGGCCGCTTTGCGAGCCCCCCCGTGCCACCAGCATGGCCCCGGTGGGCGTGAGCAGAACGAAAATACCGCCATATCCGCCCGCCACGGCCTCCCGCGGGGTGCCGGCGCCGATGAGCTGGCGCATCAGTAACGATAGATTGTGGCCGGCGACGTGGAGCAGGTATCGCTTGTGCACATTCTCTCGCCCGCGCAGCCAGGTTCGTCGCATGCCGCCACGATCGAGGTTGTGGGCAAAGCAGCGCTCGACGATCTCGGCGCGCAGCTTGAAGGCCTCGCGGGCGACCCCGGACTTGAGCCGCGCACGGTTATTGGTGACCGCGCGCCGCGCCGCCTCATCACCGTGCCAGCGCGAAAAGCCGGTCTGCTTGGGCGCCGCGATCCGGGTCTTCCAGGGACTGTCGTTCAGAGCCCTCAAGACCGCCCGTGAGTGATAACCTTTGTCGGCGACGCATTCGGCCGGGTCCTCCGATGTCGGTGCCGCATCCACCGCCTCGAGGTTTGCCTCGGCCTTCGCCAGGGTCTTGGAAAGCGTCGTGGTGTCGCCCTCATCGGCCGGGTGCAGCTCGGCCGCCACCACCGCGCCGGTGTCCAGATCCACCGCGTGCTCGGGCTTGTAGGCCAGATGCGTCGTGCCGTCCTTCATCTTGGTGATCTTGGCCTCGGGGTCGCTCTTCGAAACCCAATCCGTGTTGGAAAGCTTCTTGCCCTTGCGCTTCCGGTCCAGAGGCGCCAGGTCCTCGGCCGTGGGTGTCTCGACCCCGCTTTCCCGGGCCAGGCGCTCCAGCATCTCCCGGTAGCCTTCGCCGTTGTCGCGCCGCACGATGTTCCGCAGCGCCGCGTTGGCCTCCATGGTCGAGGCATCGACGCCGATGCGCTCGCCCTTGATCAGCCCCGCCTCGGCGATCAGCACCAGAACCCAGTCGAAGACCGCCGCGTGGACTTCATGGGGCAGGCGCGTGCGGCTCCGTGACAGCCAGGAATGGTCCGGTACCCGATCACGGCTCCCCAGTCGCAGGAACGCCCGCAGCGAAAGCGAGTCCGAGCAGCGCCACTCCAGACCGCGCTCGCTGTCGATGCCCTCGAAGTAGCCCACCAGGTGCATCCGGAAATAGCGCCCGGGCGGCACCGAGGGCGCGCCCATCCGGACCGCGTAATAAGGCCGGCAGCTCGCCTCGGCAAAGGCGTCGAAGCCGCCCTCGATCAGCACCGACTGCAAGCGGTCATAAAACACATGACCCGGAGAGCGCGGCATCTCCGACCAGCTCACCATCAGGTCCCCCTGACCATCCTTCTGCCGTCCCATCGCCATCGGCAAATCCCCCTGCAAATCAGGGAACCAGAGAATCAGACGGCGCCGACTTAATCAACGGGCTGTTAAGGGCCAAAATGCGCGCCGGGCCAACCAACAGGGAGGATAAGACGATGACCGAGCCCGCACCCATGACGGACAAGGAGACGTACACAATGGGGAAAGTCGCCGAGTGGTGGCGCAACGTGTGCGCTCAGAAGGACATGGACCCGCCCATTGATGAATTCCGGGCCTGCCTCGAAGCGGCGTTCGCCTACATGACGGACTGTCGGGCACGCGGTCAGATGCCACCTGCACCGACTCGCGTTAAATGATGGCACCGGCCTGTTTTTTCTGACGTGCGACCTTCGGTTGGGGGGAGGCAGGGCGTTCTTTTGAGGGCTCGAATTTGAAGCTCCTGACTGACTACCTCGGCGGCTTGACCGTCACCCAAGGCCGGCGTGCTGGCGAGAGGCTTACCGCGCTCACCTGGCAACGGAAGTTTATCGCCGGGGCGTTCCGCCGGGCCGCACGACGGCGGCCTTGAGCGTCGCCCGAGGGAACGGGAAAACCGTCCTGGTGGCGGGCGTTGCGTGCGCCGCGCTCGACGGGCCGCTCATGGTCCCGAGGGGCGAGACGATCATCGTGGCGTCGTCATTCGCGCAAGCGTGCATCGCGTTTGACCACGTTGTTGCATTCATGGGCGACAAGCTACGGGACCGAAAGCGATATAGGTTTTGGCAGACCGGCCAACTATCCCGGATCGAGGACAAGGAAACCGGGGCGAGCGTGCGGGCGCTCGGGAGCGATCCGAAGCGGGCGCACGGTCTCGCGCCGTCCCTGATCCTTGCGGACGAGCCGGCGCAATGGCCGACCCATACCGGCGACCGGATGCTGGTGGCGCTCCGCACGTCCATGGGGAAGCAACCGGGCGCCCGGCTGATCGCACTCGGCACCCGCCCGGCAAGCGCCGAACATTGGTTCGCCAAGATGCTGGCCGGGACCGCCGACTACGCGCAATGCCACAACGCGGCGCCGGACGATCCACCGTTCCAGCGCCGGACCTGGAAGCGGGCAAACCCGAGTCTCGAGCATCTGCCGGACCTTGAAGCGGTTATCCGCACCGAGGCCGGCCACGCCAAGACCGACCCGAGCGTGCTGCATGAATTCCGGGCGCTCCGCTTGAACGGTGGAACGTCGGAAGTTGCCGAGGCCGTGCTGGTCGAGGCCGGGACGTGGGCGCGGATCGAGGGCGACGCCGGCCGGACCGGGCCGTGTGTGTGGGGCTGCGACCTCGGGACCAGCGCCGCCATGTCGGCAATCGCCGCCTACTGGCCGGCGACCGGACGCCTAGAGACCGTCGCCGCCTTCCCGCTCGATCCTCCCCTGGCCGAGCGCGGCTTGCGTGACGGCGTCGGCGGTTTGTATGTCGAGACACAAACGCGCGGCGAGCTGATCCAAACGGGACAACGGGCCGTGGACCTGGACGGACTCTTGACGGAGGCGCTGACGCGCTTCGGCCGTCCCGCCGTGATCGCCGCTGATAGGTGGCGCAAGGCCGAAATGCGTGACGCGCTCGACGCTGCCGGCGTGCCACCCGCCGCGCTTGAAATACGGGGCATGGGATGGAAGGACGGCGCCGAGGACGTGCGCGGTTTCCGCTGCTCGATCCTGGAAGGCAAGGTGACGCCGAAACCTACCAAGCTGCTGCGCTATGCCATGGGCGAGGCTCGCGTGCTCATGGACCCGGCCGGCAACGCCAAGCTCGCCAAACGCGCCGAGGGCGGGCGCCGCTCGACCGCGAGGGACGACGCTGCTGCCGCCGCGATCCTGGCCGTTGCGGCGGGCGCTTGCCGCGCCACAGCGCCGCCACCGCGCCGACGCCGCCATGCGCTTGTCGGATGAGCCGGCGCCACCTCCCGCTATTCCGCACACGCCGTTGGAAGGCGCTACGCCGGGCCGTGCTGGACGCCGCCAACTGGACGTGCGCGACGTGCGGCCGATACGGCAACGAAGTGGACCACGTGCGACCGCTGCAACGCGGCGGGCAGGCGTGGGACCGGCAAAACCTTCAAGTGCTGTGCCGCTCCTGCCACATCGAGAAAACGCGCCGGGAGAACACCAGGGAGCCGGGACCGAAGGCGCGGGCATGGCGTGCTCTCACGGCGGAAGTGATTAAATCTTGAGCACAAACGCGAGTTTGCCCATTATTTGGGCAGGCACTCTTAACCCAAGGAACGGACAGACCCCATGACCGATGCACAGAAGCGCTTGCGCGAGCTGCGAGACCGGGCATCAAAGGAGCGCCAGCGCATGGCAGAGCTGGCCGTTGCCGATACCCTGACGGACGAAACCCGCGCCGAACTCGACACAATCGAGCAAGGCACGCCGGACCTTGAGCGCCAAGTGCGGGCCGCTCTAACCGCCGTCGATACCGAGGAAGCCGAACAGCGCACCGCCGGTGCCGATGCCCGGCAGCCTGAAGGCGACACGAGGACCGGGAGCGGCTTGAACTCCGCAGCAAGGTCAAGCTCGGAAGCTACGTTGCCGCCGCAATCGAACAGCGCGCGGCGACCGGCCCGGAAGCCGAATTCAACGCCGCGCTCGGGATCGCGGGCAACCGCTTTCCGCTCGAGCTGCTCGCGCCGCCCGAACAGCGCGCCGAGGATCGCGCCGTTACCGCCGTCGATACCCAAACCATGCCGCGCCGCTGGTTGGATCGCCTGTTCGCCGAAACCGCCGCCATGCGGCTTGGCGTCACGATGGAAAGCGTACCTGTCGGCGCCGCCAGTTTCCCCGTCACCACGGCCGGCGCTGCCGCCGCGCAGCGCGGAAAAGACCAAGCGGCGGCCGATACCGCCTGGACGGTTGGCGTGACGGAACTCAAGCCCAAGCGTAACGCCGCCACCCTCAAATTCAGCATCGAGGATACTGCCCGCATCCCCGGCTTGGAGTCGGCGCTCACGCGCGATCTCCGCATGGCGCTGACCGAGGGCATCGACCGGGCGATCTTCATTGGCGACTCCGGGGCGAATCCGAACGCGGGCGATATCGTCGGGCTCACGACGGCGGCCAACCTCACCGAAACCACGCTGACGCAGGCGAACAAAATCAAGGGGCCGGAGACTTTGACGGCGTTCACCAATCTTGTTGACGGCATCCACGCCGGGATGCTGTCGGACCTTAACAGCCCGTTGATTAAGTGGCTTTTTCCGGCTCTCACTCCCAGATGAGGAATGCGGCGGCGAAAGCCGTCTGGCCGCTTTGCGAGCCCCCCCGTGCCACCAGCATGGCCCCGGTGGGCGTGAGCAGAACGAAAATACCGCCATATCCGCCCGCCACGGCCTCCCGCGGGGTGCCGGCGCCGATGAGCTGGCGCATCAGTAACGATAGATTGTGGCCGGCGACGTGGAGCAGGTATCGCTTGTGCACATTCTCTCGCCCGCGCAGCCAGGTTCGTCGCATGCCGCCACGATCGAGGTTGTGGGCAAAGCAGCGCTCGACGATCTCGGCGCGCAGCTTGAAGGCCTCGCGGGCGACCCCGGACTTGAGCCGCGCACGGTTATTGGTGACCGCGCGCCGCGCCGCCTCATCACCGTGCCAGCGCGAAAAGCCGGTCTGCTTGGGCGCCGCGATCCGGGTCTTCCAGGGACTGTCGTTCAGAGCCCTCAAGACTGCCCGTGAGTGATAACCTTTGTCGGCGACGCATTCGGCCGGGTCCTCCGACGTCGGTGCCGCATCCACCGCATCGAGGTTTGCCTCGGCCTTCGCCAGGGTCTTGGAAAGCGTCGTGGTGTCGCCCTCATCGGCCGGGTGCAGCTCGGCCGCCACCACCGCGCCGGTGTCCAGATCCACCGCGTGCTCGGGCTTATAGGCCAGATGCGTCGTGCCGTCCTTCATCTTGGTGATCTTGGCCTCGGGGTCGCTCTTCGAAACCCAATCTGTGTTGGAAAGCTTCTTGCCCTTGCGCTTCCGGTCCAGACGCGCCAGGTCCTCGGCCGTGGGTGTCTCGACCCCGCTTTCCCGGGCCAGGCGCTCCAGCATCTCCCGGTAGCCTTCGCCGTTGTCGCGCCGCACGATGTTTCGCAGCGCCGCGTTGGCCTCCATGGTCGAGGCATCGACGCCGATGCGCTCGCCCTTGATCAGCCCCGCCTCGGCGATCAGCACCAGAACCCAGTCGAAGACCGCCGCGTGGACTTCATGGGGCAGGCGCGTGCGGCTCCGTGACAGCCAGGAATGGTCCGGTACCCGATCACGGCTCCCCAGTCGCAGGAACGCCCGCAGCGAAAGCGAGTCCGAGCAGCGCCACTCCAGACCGCGCTCGCTGTCGATGCCCTCAAAGTAGCCCACCAGGTGCATCCGGAAATAGCGCCCGGGCGGCACCGAGGGCGCGCCCATCCTGACCGCGTAATAAGGCCGGCAGCTCGCCTCGGCAAAGGCGTCGAAGCCGCCCGCGATCAGCACCGACTGCAAGCGGTCATAAAACACATGACCCGGAGAGCGCGGCATCTCCGACCAGCTCACCATCAGGTCCCCCTGACCATCCTTCTGCCGTCCCATCGCCATCGGCAAATCCCCCTGCAAATCAGGGAACCAGAGAATCAGACGGCGCCGACTTAATCAACGGGCTGTTAACGTGGTCGCGACCGTGGGCGCCTATCGCCTTTGGGAAAACACGATTATCAACGTGACGACCGCAACCAACAACCAGACGCTCGCGGCGTTCCTTCGCGTGGCCGGGCTGTCGTGGTCGGCGCGCGGAAGCATCCAGGACGCCACGACCAACAACACATTCGGCGCGTTTATCGGGCGGCGCATGGGGATTGACGGCGCGGGCGTCGCGGCCGTTTGGGAAGCGGGCGAGTTGATTCGCGACCCGTACACCGACGCGGCGAAGGGCACCGTCCACCTGACGCTTTGCTGGCTTTGGGACTTCGGCCTGCCCAGGGCTTCCAACTTCGCGCGTATCAAGTTTGTGACCTGACATGGCGGGAGTCGAACGCCGCGCGGCGCTCGGCGAAATCCGAGTTGAAGGCCGCAAGCTCACCGGCACCGTCATGCGCTATGGCGAAGTCTCGCCGTCGCACAAAGAGCGGTTTGCGCCCGGCGCGATCCGCATGGCCGACGTCGTGCACCTGGACCTCAACCACGACCGCGAGCGCGTTATTGCGTACATGCCCAACGGCGGGCTCGATCTGGCCGGCGGCGACGATGCGCTTGAGCTGATGGCGGAGTTGCCGCCGATCCCTGCCGCTGATCGTGCGCTCGAAGAAATCAGGGCCGGCAAAACCACTGGATTGAGTGTTGAGTTTCGGGCCGTCAAGGAGTCCCGCGACGGCGACGTGCGCGTGATCGAGGATGCGATTCTGTCGGGCGTCGGGCTGGCGGGTGATCCGTCCTATCAGCCCGTTGATTAAGTCGGCGCCGTCTGATTCTCTGGTTCCCTGATTTGCAGGGGGATTTGCCGATGGCGATGGGACGGCAGAAGGATGGTCAGGGGGACCTGATGGTGAGCTGGTCGGAGATGCCGCACTCTCCGGGTCATGTGTTTTATGACCGCTTGCAGTCGGTGCTGATCGAGGGCGGCTTCGACGCCTTTGCCGAGGCGAGCTGCCGGCCTTATTACGCGGTCCGGATGGGCGCGCCCTCGGTGGAGCTATGGCCGAGAGTGGGTGACGGGCTGAGAGAAGGAGGTGGCGTATCGTGGGGGGTGACGAAGCCTCCCGGTCTCCAAGCAAGGAGTGATACGCCATGACGGAAGATAGTGTTGTCGCGCTGCACCATCCAGGGGTGACGGCCGATCCGCTGACCGAAGTACTCCGCGCCGGAGCTCGCGAGCTCCTGGCACGAGCCATTGAAGCGGAGGTTGCCGCCGTGCTGGCGGCGCATGAACATCTGAAGCTGGGATTCCCCATGTTGGAACCGATCCACGCGGGAAAGCGTGCCAAAATCGTTCCGGATTGGCAAGCCGCTTGCTGCTGACGGTCGGCGTTGGCCACGTGCGCGATAGAGGGGGCTGGGGGCCCTGGCGGCGTCCGATATTGGGTTCGACACGACATTCGAGACGCACCGGTTCCGTGATCGGCCAGCGGTGATCGGGCTGCCGACGGTCATGCCGGACTTGGATTCGGTCTGAGCCGGTCGATGCGGCGCAGGATATCGGCGAACAGGTCACGGGGGATGGCGACCTCGGCCATCTGGAACGTGACGTAGCGCCCGTGGCGGACGATCTTCGCGCCGATCTTGATGAGCTTCTCCCGTAGGCTGGTCAGTGACCACTGTTCCACGGCATCGGGCAACGCCAGGGTGCGCATGAAATTACCGAGGTTGTAGGCCAGCGCGTGAAGCTGCAGCCGGACGGCGTTGTGGTCGAACCTGCGGCACGACAGCCGGGTCCACTTGATGGCGTTCTTGCCTTCCTTGATGTGCTGTTCCGCCGTGCCGCGCTGATTGTAAAAGGCGACGACGCGCTCAGCACGGCGCGAGAGGTTGGTCACGATAAAGCAGACGCGCGGGTACAGCTCACCTGGATGCCACTCGACCTTGGCGACGACCCGACGGGGCTTCGTCCAAGTGGCAGCCCGATAGCTGAAGTTGGCGTAATACCGGCGCACGTCCTTGGGCGGTCTGCCGACGGGGCGCTTGAGCAGATGGCCGATGCTGTCCTGGAGCACTCTGTTAGCCGGCAGGCGGATCGCGTACCTGAAGCCTTCGGCTTCGAGGAACTCGTAAATCCCGGGCAATGCAAACGCAGCATCTCCTCGGAAGTAGCGCCGAAGCAGCCTGTCTCGATAACGAGCGACAACCGGCTCGAGCACGTCGCGCCATTCGTGGGCGCTGTGCACGTTGCCGGGGCGAAGCGCGCAGCGCTCCAGATCGCCAAACTGGTTGAACACGAACAGCGGATGATAGCAGGTGCAGCCGAAATGGCCGTTGTAGGCCGTGCCTTCCTGCTCGCCATGGGTCGGGCTAACGGAGCTGTCCATGTCGAGCACGATGATCTTCAGCCGGTTCCGTGCATGCACTCGGTCGATCCAGACTCCCGGAAGAGCGGTGAGCGTGGCGAGGTTGTCGTCGATTGTCAGCAACTCAGTCTCGAACCGGCCCATCTGGCTGGTCGATGCGCCGCCGCGCTCGACAGCCTTGCCGCCGACGACCCACCGCATCGCGGGATCGCGCCCGAGCCGGTCGGCGTCGTTCACATCCTCGTATCCGGCGAGCCGTCCAAAGACGGATTGGCGAAGCAGACCGACGACACCGTGCCAACCGTTCTTGCCGGTCCTGCTGTCAGCTAGGACATCACTCGCCAGTACGGTCAGGCCCAGGGCATCGTCGAGTTCGCGGTAGGCGAGCAGGCCGGCGTCGGATGTGACCCGCGAACCGTGGAACTCCAGCTTCAGCCTTCGGTCGAAACAGGGCCGAAGTGGGCTGCGATCCGATTCACCCTCCGGGTTCCGCATCCGAGCCACCTCCACCTGATATAAGCCGCTGATTCTTATACCAGAATCAGACCAAGACCGCATCACATGGATCAGTCACGTGGGAAATGCGGGCTGAAGACCGAAGACGGCCGCCGGCGCCTGGTGCGTCATGGCCACGGGCCGGAACGGGCGATCCTGACTGGCATTGGTCCTGTGTCTGTGCGGCGCCCGAAGGTCCGGGACCGTGGCAGCGTCGGAGGAGAGCGCATCCGTTTCACGTTGGCCATTCTGCCCCGTTTCGCGCGGCGGACGCGGTCGCTGGATGCGGTTTTGCCGACGCTCTACCTTCGTGGCGTATCCAGCGGGGACTTCCAGGAGGCGCTGGAGGCGTTGCTCGGCAAGGACGCCTCTGGCTTGTCGGCGCAGGTGATCGGCCGCCTGAAGGCGGAGTGGGAGGCCGAGCACGAGCGCTGGCGCCGGCGCGACCTGTCGGCCCGACGCTACGTCTACATGTGGGCCGATGGCATCTATCTCCAGGGTCGGCTGGAGGACGAGAAGCAATGCATTCTGGTCCTCATCGGCGCCACGCCGGAGGGACGCAAGGAACTCGTGGGCTTCCAGGCGGGGGTGCGAGAGAGCGCCCAGAGCTGGCGTGAGTTGCTGGCATGCCTGCGCGGGCGCGGGCTCACGATTGGTCCCGAGCTCGCCATCGGCGATGGCGCTCTGGGCTTCTGGAAGGCGCTGGAGGAGATCTTTCCCGACACCCGCCGCCAGCGCTGCTGGGTCCACAAGACAGCCAATGTCTTGAACAAGCTGCCGAAGTCGCGACAAACGGCCGCCAAAGCTGCCCTGCATGATATCTGGATGGCGGATGGCCGCGCCGAGGCCGAGAGGGCGATGAATACTTTCGCCGCCAAGTACGACGCCAAATACCCCCAAGCCGTCGCCTGCTTGACAAAGGACCGCGACGCCTTGCTGGCCTTCTACGACTTCCCGGCCGAGCACTGGCGGCATATCAGGACGACCAATCCAATCGAAAGCGTCTTCGCTACCGTCCGCCACCGCACCGTGCGCACCAAGGGCTGCTTGTCTCACGGGACAACTCTGGCCATGGTCTTCAAGCTGATCACCACCGCCAGCAAGACCTGGCGGCGGCTCATGGGAAACAATCAGTTGCCCAAGGTCATCGAAGGTGTGAGATTCAAAGACGGTATGCAGATCGACGAAACCAAAACTCGCGCCGCCGCCTGATCACGCCGTCACCCAAAATCGGGCATAACTCCCCTCGGTGCTGCCCGGGCGCTATTTCCGGATGCACCTGGTGGGCTACTTTGAGGGCATCGACAGCGAGCGCGGTCTGGAGTGGCGCTGCTCGGACGCGCTTTCGCTGCGGGCGTTCCTGCGACTGGGGAGCCGTGATCGGGTACCGGACCATTCCTGGCTGTCACGGAGCCGCACGCGCCTGCCCCATGAAGTCCACGCGGCGGTCTTCGACTGGGTTCTGGTGCTGATCGCCGAGGCGGGGCTGATCAAGGGCGAGCGCATCGGCGTCGATGCCTCGACCATGGAGGCCAACGCGGCGCTGCGGAACATCGTGCGGCGCGACAACGGCGAAGGCTACCGGGAGATGCTGGAGCGCCTGGCCCGGGAAAGCGGGGTCGAGACACCCACGGCCGAGGACCTGGCGCCTCTGGACCGGAAGCGCAAGGGCAAGAAGCTTTCCAACACGGATTGGGTTTCGAAGAGCGACCCCGAGGCCAAGATCGCCAAGATGAAGGACGGCACGACGCATCTGGCCTACAAGCCCGAGCACGCGGTGGATCTGGACACCGGCGCGGTGGTGGCGGCCGAGCTGCACCCGGCCGATGAGGGCGACACCACGACGCTTTCCAAGACCCTGGCGAAGGCCGAGGCAAACCTCGAGGCGGTGGATGCGGCACCGACATCGGAGGACCCGGCCGAATGCGTCGCCGACAAAGGTTATCACTCACGGGCGGTCTTGAGGGCTCTGAACGACAGTCCCTGGAAGACCCGGATCGCGGCGCCCAAGCAGACCGGCTTTTCGCGCTGGCACGGTGATGAGGCGGCGCGGCGCGCGGTCACCAATAACCGTGCGCGGCTCAAGTCCGGGGTCGCCCGCGAGGCCTTCAAGCTGCGCGCCGAGATCGTCGAGCGCTGCTTTGCCCACAACCTCGATCGTGGCGGCATGCGACGAACCTGGCTGCGCGGGCGAGAGAATGTGCACAAGCGATACCTGCTCCACGTCGCCGGCCACAATCTATCGTTACTGATGCGCCAGCTCATCGGCGCCGGCACCCCGCGGGAGGCCGTGGCGGGCGGATATGGCGGTATTTTCGTTCTGCTCACGCCCACCGGGGCCATGCTGGTGGCACGGGGGGGCTCGCAAAGCGGCCAGACGGCTTTCGCCGCCGCATTCCTCATCTGGGAGTGAGAGCCGGAAAAAGCCACTTAATCAACGGGCTGTTAAGGCCGCGAGTGGGGTAGAGACCGTAGAGCTTCACCAAGTGGTAGACGCTCAAGTAGATCTCGACCCGCCTGCGGGCGGCATCCTCGGTGCTCTTGGGCGGTCGAGGGCGCTTGGCCGGCGTCGTCACCATGCCATCGAGCGCGTCCACCGCCCAATCGGCCAGCTCTTCTGGCAAGGTCCGCCGCTCGCGCAGGTAGTGCTGGACCATTCGGTTCAGGGCGTCCCACGTGTCACTACTGGTGCGCGATTCGGCGATGCGGTTGCGCAGGTACGGCAGTTGTTGCCGCTCCGGGTCCAGCGTCTCGTAAACCTCTGCGAGCGACTTCTGTCGCTTCTTCTCGTAGGTGACCAGACGGTCGAATTCGGTGCTATCCACGGAGCTGCACCACCTCGGCGCCGGCGGTCCCGCTCACGAAGCGGCCCCACTCCGCCATCAGCGCGCGCCGCCGCACGATTAGGTCGCTTCGGGCGTATGCGGCTTCGACAGCATCCGCGACCGCATGGGCAAGGGCGCGCTCCATGACGGCGTGCGGGGCATTGGTGCGCTCGGCGGCCCAATCCCGGAAGGCGGACCGGAATCCGTGGACCGTCGCCCGGTCTGCCAGTCCGCAATCGCGCAAGACCTTCGTGAGCGACATATCAGAGAGCGGAGAGCCCCGCTTCCGGAGGGACGGGAACAGCAACCCCGAGTCGTCGCGCAATTGCTCCGCTTCATGCAGCGCGGCAAGGGCAGGATCACTCAACGGAACGACGTGCTGGCGACCGCCTTTCATGCGCTCGCCGGGGATCGTCCATGTAGCCGATTCCATGTCGACCTCGGACCACCGCGAGCCTCGCGCTTCACCCGATCGCGCGGCCGTCAGAATCAGGAACCGCATGCACAACTTCGCGGTCAGCCCCGCAGGCGAGTCGTCGATCGTTTCCAGGGCCGTCGGGATCTCGGCGTAGGGCAGGGCGCGGAAATGTGCCTTGACGCGCGGCATGGGCGGGAGCGCGCCGTCGATGCCGTCGCCAGCGGCGTTGTGCTCGACGTAGCCATGCGCCTGCCCCCACTTCAGGACACTGCGGATACGCTGACGAACGCGCCGGGCGGTTTCAGGCTTGGCGGACCATATCGGCCCTAGGATCGCTAGCACGTCCCGCCGCTCGATCCGGTCAAGGGGCAACTTGCCGATGGCCGGGAAGGCGTGGCTTCGCAGGGTGTTGATCCATTGGTCGGTGTGCTTGCCGTTTTTCCACCGGGGCAAATTGACCTCGTGCACCTTGGCCGCGGCCTCGGCGAAGGTAGGCATTTTCGCCCGGCGCTTTTCGACCAAAGGATCGCGCCCCTCCGCAACTGCGAGCCGGTGCGCGTCCGCGAACTGGCGAGCTTTGGCGAGCGACACGGCCGGATACCCGCCCAGCCCTATGTCGCGACGGCGCCCGTCAATCGTTGCCCGAAGCATCCAGCCTTTCGAGCCGCCTGGCGCGACCCTTAGATACAGGCCCCTGCCGTCATGGTGCATGCCTAGTTTGGTGAGCGCCTTCACCTTTGCCGCCGTGAGTGCCGTCATGGTCCTTGCCCATTAATTTGCCCATCATTCTAAGCGGGAATACACGGTATTACGCGGGAACAGGCAACACAATATGTAACATAGAACCGCTTGTTTTCAAGTTGTTAGTAGATATTTACGGGAACATCAGGGAAGGGGTTTTGGCGGATGGGGTGGGATTCGAACCCACGAGGGGCGTTAACCCCTGCCGGTTTTCAAGACCGGTGCCTTAAACCGCTCGGCCACCCATCCGCATCTGCTTCAAAGACTTAGCAAACAGCTTGGCGCGCGAAAACCACCATTTCACATTCCGGCGGCGTGGCGCCGAATGCGAGGGAAAGAGGAGCCTCATTCACTTGATGGGGCGCGGAGTGCCGCGAACCTATACTATGCTTGGTGGGGTCGGCATGGTGCACCAAAGCACCATGCCGCAATCTGACTGAGTGAACCCATGTATATCGGGCAGGCACTGCCGCGCGACGAAGACCACCGCCTCCTCGTGGGCCGCGGCCGCTATGCCGGTGACATCGTGCTGCCGGGCATGGCCCATGCCGCCTTTTTGCGCAGTCCTCACGCGCATGCCCGCATCCGACGCCTGGCGACCGAACGCGCCGAGGCGATGCCGGGCGTGCTGGCCGTCATCACAGCAACGGACTGGCGCGCAGGGGGGCTCGGCGATTGCCCGCTCATGTGGGACGTGCATTTCAGCGACGGCCGGCCGATGAACGCGGCCATGCGCCCGGTCTTCGCCCATGAGAAGGTCTGCCATGTCGGCGATACCGTGGCCGCCGTCGTGGCCGAGACGTTGGCCGAGGCCAACGACGCCGTCGAGGCCATCGATATCGATTACGAACCTTTACCGGCTATCCGAGGTACGGCCCACGCCATCGACGCGGACGCGCCGATCCTGCACGAGGAGTTTGGCACCAACGTCGTCACCGAGGTCGAGCACGGCGACAAGACAAAGACCGAGCAAGCGTTCGAAAGCGCCCACCACATCACGGAGCTCAGCCTGATCAACAACCGGGTGACCGGAAACCCCATCGAGCCCCGCATCTATGTCGGCCAGTATGATAGCGCCGGGGACCGCTACACCTTGTGGGGCTCGATCCAGCTGCTGCACTGGATCAGGAACGCCGTCGCCAAGGACTGCCTCCACGTGCCCTACCACAAGATGCGGGTCATCGGCGCCGACATCGGCGGGGGCTTCGGGACCAAGGGGTTCTTCTATTCCGAGATGCCGGTCGTGCTTTACGCCGCGAAGCGGACGGGCCGGCCGGTCCGCTGGGTCTCGACGCGTTCGGAGGCCTTCGCGACGGACTGCCATGCACGAGACCACGTCACCAAGGCGAGGATGGCATTCGATGAAGAGGGGCACATTCTCGGCCTCGCGGTCGAAACGATCGCCAGCAACGGGGCGTATCAGGGCAACTATTCGGCCGGCGTATCGGCTCTTTACTACCCCCCGACCATCACCGGGCTCTACAAGACGCCCGCCGTCCACGTGAAGGTCACCACGGTCTACACCAACGGCACGACGGCCGACGCCTACCGTGGCACCGGCCGGCCGGAGGCCACGTTCGTCAACGAACGTCTGCTCGAGAATGGCGCCCGCGAGCTCGGCATCGATGCCGCGGAGATTCGGCTGCGCAATTACCTCCAGGAAGAGGACTACCCCTACACCAACCCCGTTGGACGCTGGTACGACAGCGGCAATCCGCCCGGTCAGCACGACAAGCTGATGACGCTCGCGAATTACGAGGACCTGAAGGCCGAACGCGAGATACTTCATTCGGACGGTATACGCATGGGCATCGGCATGGCGGGCTTCAGCGAAACCTCGGGCGTCGGCCCGAGCCGCGAGGGGGCCGGCAGAGGCTTCCTCGCAAGCACGACGGAGAGCGCCAAGGTCCGCGTCCACCAGGACGGCAAGGTCACGCTCTTTTCCGGGTGCTTCCCCTGCGGTCAGGGGCAGTACACCACATTTCGCCAGGTCGCCGCCGACTATCTCGGCCTCGACATGGCGGATATCGACCTCATTCAGAACGACACCGACAAGGTCCCGATTGGCAATGGAACCTGGGGCGCGCGTTCCCTGGTGACCGGTGGCATGGCGATTACCGTGGGCTGCGAGCGCATCATCGAAAAAGCGACCAAGCTCGCGGCGCATCTGCTCGAATGCGGCGAGCAGGACATCGCCTACGAGAACGCAACGTTCACCGTCAAGGGCACGGATCGCCGGATCTCATTTGCCAAGATCGCCGAGGCGGCCTATCTCGGCGGCGATTACCCGGACGAGGACTTCGAGCTTGGCCTCGAGGAAACGGTCGTCTTTGATCCCGTCGCGATGACCACGCCGACGGCCATGCACCTGGCAGTGGTCCTGGTCGACGAGGAGACCGGCAAGGTCACGCTGCGCAACCTCTACTCGGTCGATGATTGCGGCCGCATCGTCAACCCGCTGATCGTCGCGGGGCAGGTCCATGGCGGTCTCGCGCAGGGCTTCGGCCAGGCGATGTGCGAGCACGTGGTCTACGATCCCGACTCGGGCCAGCTCCTGACCGGCTCATTCATGGATTACGGCATGCCGCGGGCGCCGGATCTGCCGTCCTTCGAGATCGATTTCCAGGAAACGCTCAATCCCTTCAATGCGTTGGGCGCAAAAGGCTGTAGCGAAACCGGCGCGATCGGCCCGCCGGCAGCAATCGGCAACGCTATCGTCGACGCGCTATGGGATCTCGGCGTGCGCCACGTCGATATGCCCTACACACCGGATCATGTGTGGCGGGCCATTCAGGCGGCGAAGGCCGGCCCCGCCTGATCCAGAAGTGGCGCAACAGTTGCGCGTCACGATCGGCTTCGCACGTCCCCAAAAGCTGCTACAATCGGTTGACACTCGTCCGGCTGGCCCATAGAACGGGAGGGACGACAAGCCATGCGCGATTTTGCCGATTTGGTGTGGCCGGCGGCTGATTTCAGCCGCGTTCCGCGCGCCGTGTTCACCGATCAGGACGTATTCGACCTGGAGCAGGAGCGCATCTTCCAGGGCCCGATCTGGCTGTTTCTCGGCTTGATCGCGGAAATCCCCAATCCCGGCGATTTCTACACCAACTACGCCGGAATCACGCCGGTCGTAATCAATCGTGCGGAGGACGGATCCATCCACGGTTTCGTCAATCGCTGCGCCCACCGCTCGACGCTGGTGGTGCGCGAGCCCCGCGGCAACCGGAAGGACCACACCTGCATCTATCACCGCTGGTGCTATGACCTGAAGGGCAACCTCATCGGCGTGCCTTATCAGCATGGGATCGAGGAGCAGGGCGGATTGCCATTGGACTTCGATAAGTCCGAGCACGGCCTCCGGACCCTCAAAGTCGATACCTACAAGGGCGCCATCTTCGGCTCGTTCCACCATGACGTCGAGCCGTTGGACGAGTATCTCGGCCCCGAGCTCGTTGAGCCGCTCGATCGGTTTTTCTCCCGGCCGGTGGAGGTCATCGGCCATATGCGCCAGCGCATCGGGGGCAACTGGAAGTCCTATTTCGAAAATCTCAACGACGGCATCCACGCCGGTCTCTTGCACCAACAAGCCGTCATGATGGGCCTGTGGGGCAACTCGCCGGAGGGCGGGATCATCCTCGACCGCTATGGCCGGCACTCGCACTACTACATCGAGTACGTTTCCGAGGAGGACTACGAAGAGGAATATTTCTCGAGCCAGCTCAAACTCAAGGATGACGCGTTCATTCAATGGGTCGATGAGTGGGACGACAACATTTCGACCGATACCATGAGCATCTTTCCCAACGTGATGTTCGCCACGGTGTCGAACTTCCTCATGACCGAGCAGGTCCGCCTCAAGGGGCCCAACGAGTTCGAGCTTCTGTCCACGGTTGTCGGCTACGCGGACGACGATGAGGAGCGCCGCGCGCTGCGCCAACGCCAGGTCGCGTGGCTCGGCCCAGGCGGTTATGTCGCCCTCGAAGACAGCGAATCGGTCGACCTGATCCAACGCGCGGCGCAGGGCCAGGGCAAGGAGTATTCCAATCTCGGCTATGGCGGCAAAGCCGAGATCGGCAGCGTCGATCATGTGCTATCCGAGGTCGGCGTGCGTGGATTCTGGCGTTACTATGCTTATCTCATGGGCTTCCAGCCCGAAGGCGGAGCGCCGCTCGATCCGTCCACCTGGGGTCAACCACGGGCGCGGTCGGGCAATGGCCGCTCGAACGGCAGAAAAAAGAGGTAAGACGATGAGCGTGGAGACGGACCTGACGTGGCCGGCTGAGGATTTCAGCCGGGTGCCCTATCGGGTGTTCACCGACCAGGACATCTTCGAGGCGGAGCAGGAGCGGATTTGGAAGGGTCCGGTGTGGAACTACATCGCGCTCGGGGCGGAAGTTCCCAACCCCGGCGATTTCCTCGTCACCTATGTCGGTGATACGCCGGTGGTGGTGAACCGGGCCGAGGACGGCTCGATCCGCGCCTGGGTCAACCGTTGCGCCCACCGCGGCACCATGGTGGTGCGTGAGCCCCGCGGCAACCGCACGTCCCACACCTGCGTCTATCACCACTGGTGCTACGATCTCGAAGGCAACCTGATCGGGGTGCCGTTCCAGAAGGGCTCGCAAGGCCAGGGCGGCATGCCGGCGAGCTTCAACAAAAAAGACCACGGCCTCCAGACCTACAAGATCGCCACTTACCGCGGCGTGATCTTCGGCGCTAGCCACCCCGACGTCGAACCCTTGGAGGACTACCTCGGCCCCCGCATGCTCACCTTCCTCGACTATTTGTTCCGCAAACCGGTCGAGATTCTGGGCTACATGCGCCAGCGCATGCCGGCCAACTGGAAGGTCTACTGGGAGAACCTGAACGACGGTTACCATGGCGGGCTCTTGCACCAGATTCCCGCCACGTTCGGCATCCACCGGGTGACACAGGCCGGTGTCATGGAAATGGACGAGCACAAACGTCATGATGCGTCCTACGTCATCTATGACAGCGACGATGAGGAGACCGTTCGTGCCGGTTACGACGAAACGACCCTGTTGGATGAAACATTGACGTTGAATGACCCCAGCATCGTCGACTGGCGCGACGAAATGAACGATGGGCGCATCCTCAACATGATGAGCGTGTTTCCGAGCATATTCTTTCAGCAGCTCTCCAACACCCTGGCGACGCGCCAGATCCGCCCCAAGAACCCGGCCGAGTTCGAACTCTACTGGACCTATTTCGGCTACGCCGACGACACGCCCGAGTTGCGCAAGATGCGCTTCCAGCAGGCCAATATGGTGGGCCCGGCGGGTCTCATCTCGCTCGAGGACGGCGAATCGGGCGTGCTCATCCAACGGGCGATCCGCCGCCAGGGCGAGTACCACTCGATCATCGCCATGGGCGGGACCGGCCCGATCGAGGATCAGAACCATCAGGTCTCCGAAGTGCCGATCCGCGGCTTTTGGAAGAACTACTGCGCGTTCATGGGATACGCGCCACGCGCCGCGGCCGAGTGAACAGGCCAAGGCAAGGAGCAATGTTATGAATGCAAGCCAAGTGAATCCAGCGAGCGAGCGGGCGATCGAGCCCGCGACCATCGAAGGCGTTGCCTTCATGGATGGCCAGTATATTCCAGCGGCTGAGGCGAAGATTTCGGTCTTCGACTGGGGCTTCGCGCGCGGCGATGCCGTGTTCGACGTGGCCCATGTCTGGAAGGGCTGGCTGTTCCGCGTCGATGACCATCTCGAGCGCTTAGCCCAATCGGTCGCCAAATTCGAGATGACGCTTCCTTACGAGATCGCGGAGATCAGGGAGATCCTGATCGAGTGCGTGCGCCGGAGCGGGCTGGAAGATGCCTTCGTCGAGATGGTCTGCACGCGCGGCCTATCGCCGGCCGGCGCGCCGCTTCATCCGCGCCATTGCGTCAACAACTTCTTCGCCTATGTCTTTCCGTTCTTGTGGATCGTCCAGCCCGACAAGATCGAGCAGGGCGCGCACGTGGTGATCAGCCGGGTTCAACGCATCCCGCCGGAATCGATCGACCCGACGGCCAAGAACTTCAACCGGCTCGATCTCATCAAGGCCATGTTCGAGGCCCATCATGTGGGCGGTGACGGCGCGGTGGCGGTTCTGGTGGATCGCGATGGCAATATCACCGAGGGATCGGGCTTCAACGTGATGGCTGCCATCGACGGCAAGGTGGTGACGCCGGCGAGAGGCGTGCTGGAAGGGATCACGCGGCGCACGGCGCTCGAGCTCTGCGACGAGCTGGGGATACCGAACGAGCAGGGCGTCATCAGCGCCCAAGAGCTGCGCGATGCGGATGAAGTATTCCTGACCTCCAGCGCCGGCGGCATCATGCCGGTGACCCGCGTCGATGAACGGATTCTCGGCAACGGCGCCGCCGGGCCCCTGACCCGCCAGATCACCGACCTCTATTGGTCCAAGAAAGAGGCGGGCTGGCTCGGCACGCGCATCGCTTACGACTGAGCGGCCAGACGCCTAGACCCACCGCGACCGCCCGCCCGTGAATCCAACTTTCGGCGGAGGGGCGCGGCCGATTTAAGAGATGTAGACCGCCTCTTCATCCCGTGCCGTGATTCGTCCCGCCCGGACGTCGGCGACGGCGTGTCCCAGATCGTCGAGAAACTCGTCCGCGATATCGCCGTGGGTGTAGTTCAGCAGGACCAGCATGGCGGGTGGCCGGCGCATGCGGCCGAAGTGCCAGCCGCGCGTCTCCATGCCGTCGGCGACCGCCGCCATGTCGAGATCATCCGTCGCGCCGAACGAGAAGTGACCGCCCTCGGGCTCGCCCAGCACCTTGAGGCCATCGATCGCGTTGATGCCCGCCATGTAGCGGCGCTTGGCCTCGAGGATGCCGCTCACCCGCTCGAGATACCCATCATAGCCGAGATACCCCATCACCGCCCACGCCGAGGCAACCGGCCCGCCGGCGCGCGAGCCCGCAAAATTGAGGGTGCTGTAGATGCCGCCCGGCCATTCGTCATGGGTGAAGCGCTGATGGGACTCCAACGCCTCGTCACGCAAGAGCAAGCAGGATGCGCCCCGGTTCGCGTAGCCGTATTTGTGCAGGTCCACTGACATCGAGCGTACCGCCGGCACGCGGAAATCGAAGGTGGGTATATCGACGCCCAGGTCTTCCATGAACGGCAACACGAAGCCGCCGATGCAACCATCGACGTGCATCCATAGATCGTGGCGTTCGGCGATCTCGCCAATCGCCGGGATCGGGTCGACGACGCAGAGCGGGTAGGGCGGCGCTGACCCGACGATCATGATGGTATTTTCGTTGACGGCCGCGGCCATCGCCTCGACATCGGCGCGGAAGCCCGGGCTTGCCGACATCCTGACGACCTTGAGCCCGAGCAGGTGAGCCGCCTTGCTGAATGCGGGATGGGCGGTTTCCGGCATCACGAGTTCGGGCGCATGGACCTCAGGCTTTTCCGTCCGCGCCCAATCGCGCGCCGTTTTGACCGCCATCATGATGCTTTCGGTGCCACCGGTGGTCACGCTGCCACCCGCCCGCTCGGGCGCATTGAGCATCTCCAGCACCTTCGCGGCGACGTCCGTCTCGAGCTCGGGCAGGCTGGGATAGAGCGTGGCGCCATAAATGGCGTTGTTGCCCATGTAGAGATTAAACGCGTCGTACGCCACGCGCACCACATCCTCGCCGGCGAAATAGGACGCCTTGAGGTTGTGGGGATCGGTCCAGACGAGATCGCGCGCGTGCGCTTCGTGAAGCGCCCGCTCGATCTCCGGCCAGCTTTGGCCCTGACGTTCGAATTGCCGATTGCTCATTGTGCTCGCCCCTCCCGTCGGCTTGCCGCTTTATCCGAATAGTTTACGCCGCTGCGCGTGACTTCGCGCCCTTCTTTCGCTGTGATCCCACGGCGAGATAGACGCCGATCAGAATGAGGCCCATGCCGAACAGGTGATACAGGCGGAAATCCTCGCCGATGAACAAGATCGCCAAACCGCTGCCGAAAACCGGAACGAGATAGTTGAACTGCCCCGCCTTGCTGCCGCCCAGGAACGTGACACCGCTGATCCAGAAAACGTTGTGCAGCATGGCGACGAACACGACGAGATAGAGGATCAAGAGCGCCGCTTCGATCGACGGGGTGAACGTTACGCCCTGGCTGACCTCCCAGGCGTAGAGCGGTGCGGTAACGATCACACCGACGATGTACATGAAGAACATGAAAGCCGGCAGTCCTAACTCCTTGGGCAGCCGGCGGAGCAATATGGTGTAGATCGACCATAGCGCCACGGCGAGCAAGATGACGAGATCGCCGGCCACGAGTTCCAGGTTGGCGAGGACGGTTGGATCACCCCGAACGACAATAGATGCGAGGCCGACAAAGGCGATCGCCATGCCGATCACGGCGCGCACCGTGGTCGTCTCCCGCGTCATAATCCAGGCCGCGAGTACGACCGATGCCGGGATCACGCCGCTGAATAGCGAGGCGTTGATGGCCGATGTGGTCTGTAGCCCGATGTACCAGAGCGCATTGAATTCGACATCGCCCAGCAGGGCGAGGGCGAGAATAATTTTCCACTGGCGGCGAATGAGGGGCCATGCGGCAACGCACTCGCGGAGCGCGAAAGGCGCGAGGATCAGGAGCGCCGCAATCCAGCGCCAGAAGATCAGCGCCATCACCGGCATCTCGACGAGCGCGAGCTTGCCGACCGTGCCGGTGCTGCCAAGGATCAGCGCGTCCAGGGTAAGAACGAGATAGGCGACCCCTGCCGATTTGATGGCGAAACGATTACGCATGGATCGAGTATCGCATGGTGTTGAACTTCGTCTAAGGCTGGGTTCCAGGCGTGTGGAGTAGTCCAGCGGCAGCCTGTATGATCGCACTCAACGATCGCGGGAGTCGGGAATTCAGTGCCGGACCGGCGCGTTCAGGGAGGACGTCATGTATATCGGACAAGCGATCAGGCGCGACGAGGATTACCGGTTCCTGACGGGCCGGGGCCGCTATACGAGCGACATCGAAATGCCGGACATGGCCCACGCCATGTTCCTCCGCAGCCCGCACGCGCACGCCCGGATCAAAAGCATCTCGACCACGCGTGCCGAGGCGATGCCCGGTGTGCTCTGCGTTATTTCCGCCAAAGACTGGCAAGAAGAAGGCTTTGGCGACACGCCGCTGGCCTGGGGCGTGCCGTTCAGCGACGGGCGCCCGATGAACACGGCGATGCGGCCGGTGTTCGCGCGCGACAAAGTCTGCCATGTCGGCGACACCATCGCCGCGGTGATCGCGGAAACGGTCAGCCAGGCCCAGGACGCCGTCGAAGCCATCGAGATTGACTTTGAGCTTCTGCCACCGGTCCGCGGAACGGCTCATGCGATCGACGCGGACGCGCCGATTCTCCACGAAGAGCTCGGCACCAACGTCGTCAACGAAATCGAGGTCGGGGACAGGGCGGCGCTGGACGAGGTGTTCAAGAACGCCGACCACGTCACCGAGATCAGCCTCATCAACACGCGCATCACGGGCAATCCGATGGAGCCGCGGATGTATATCGGCCAGTACGATGACATCGCGGACCACTACACCATGTGGGGCACCATCCAGATGCCGCACTGGATCAGGAACTGGATCGCCAAGACCTGCCTGAAGGTGCCCTATCACAAGATCCGGGTGATCGGCCCGGACGTCGGCGGCGGTTTTGGCACCAAGTGTTTCTTTTACCCCGAGATCCCGGTCGTACTCTATGGCTCGAAACGGGTGGGCCGCCCTGTGCGCTGGGTGTCCACGCGCTCCGAAGGCCTCGCCACCGATTGCCACGCCCGAGACCATGTCACCACATCGAAGATGGCGTTCGACAAGGACGGCCGGATCCTTGGCGTGAAAGCCGAAACGATTGCGAGCTGCGGCGCCTACCACGGCAATTCGAGCACCTGCGTGCCGGCCCTGTATTATCCGCCGGTGATCACCGGGCTCTACAAAACGCCGGCGGTCCATATGAAGGTCACAACCGTCTATACCAACGGCACGACGACCGACGCCTATCGCGGCACCGGCCGGCCGGAAGCGGCGTTCGTCAACGAGCGTTTGATCGAGAACGGTGCCCGCGAGCTCGGCATCGACCCTGCCGAGGTTCGCCTGCGCAACTACATTCAGCCGGACGATTACCCCTATACCTCGGTCGTGGGCCGCTTTCACGATAGCGGCGACCCGCCCGGCCAGCACCATAGGCTGATGAAGCTCACGAATTACGAGGGCTTGAAGGCGGAGCAGGCGCGCCTTCGCGCCGACGGCACCCGCATGGGCATCGGCATGGCCGGGTTCCTCGATATGACGGGGTACGGCCCGACGCGCCAAAGCGTCGCCTTCGGCTTTGGCGAGGCGACGAGCGAAAGCGCGTTGGTCCGCGTGCACCAGGACGGCAAGGTCGCGATTTTCTCGGGTAGCTTCGCCCACGGTCAGAGCCACCACACCACCTTCCGCCAGGTCGCGGCCGACTATCTCGGTCTTCCCATGGACGACATCGATCTTATCCAGGGCGACACCGACAAGATCCCGACCGGCAGCGGGACGTGGGGCGCACGTTCGCTGGTGACCGGCGGCATGGCCATCGTCGTGGCGTGCGAGAAAGTCATCGCCAAATCGACCAAGCTGGCGGCGCATATTCTCGAGTGCGCCGAAGCCGATATCGAGTACGCGAACGCCACGTTCAGCGTCAAAGGCACCGATCGCCGGATGTCCTTCGCCGATATTGCCGAGGCGGCCTATCTCGGCGGGAATTATCCGGCCGAAGGCTTCGAGCTTGGCCTCGAGGAGACGGTGTTCTACGACCCCATCGAATCCAACACCGCGACCGCCATGCACCTCGCCGTCGTTCTGGTCGATGAGGACACCGGCCGGGTCACGTTGCGAAACTTCTACTCCGTCGATGACTGCGGGCGCATCATCAACCCGATGATCGTCGCGGGTCAGGTCCATGGCGGCGTCGCCCAGGGTTTCGGGCAAGCCATGTGCGAGCACGTGATCTACGACACCGACTCGGGCCAGCTCTTGACCGGCTCGTTCATGGATTACGGCATGCCGCGGGCGCCCGACCTGCCATCGTTCGAGGTCGATTTCCAGGAAACCATCAATCCCTACAACTCGCTTGGCGCGAAAGGCGGCAGCGAAACCGGCGTCATCGGCCCGCCGGCCGCCATCGGCAACGCCATCGTCGATGCGTTGTGGGACTTGGGCGTGCGCCACGTCGACATGCCCTTCACGCCGGATCACGTCTGGCGCGCTATTCAGGATGCTGAGCTGAGAGATCGCGCCGGCGTTCGCCACGGCGGCTAATGCGCCATCAGCACCGGCACGAGGCTGAGCCACGGTCACTGCTTCCGGTCACAAGCGTGGGTGGACGGGTCGTCCCTTTGACGCCCGGCTGTCGTATTCCGTCTGGCGGGACAGTGGAGTAGAGTAGGGAGCGGCAAGGGGTCTGCCCGATTCAATGCCGCCGACAGGCACCGGGAGCGATGGAACCATGGCTTTGAAAGACGCGATGTCTCTCAAGACCGACGACATTCTGGGCCTGACGCGGGCGCCGGTCAGGCACGCGCGTCACCTGCCGGGCGAGATCTACACCTCGCCGGAGCTGTTCGCCCGTGAGAAGGACGAGATCTTCCTGCGCGACTGGCTGTGTCTAGCGCGCGTCGAGGAAATCGAAAAGCCGGGCGATTACATGACGTTCCGCATCATGGGCGAGCCCGTCATCGTGGCGCGCAATGACGCGGGCGAGATCAACGCCTTCGCCAACGTGTGCCGCCACCGCGGCGTCGAAGTGACGAGCGGCGCCGGCAACCTCAAGGAGTTTTCCTGCCCCTATCACGGCTGGACCTACGACCTCGAAGGCAAGCTCGTGGGCGCGCCTTACATGAAAGAGGCCGAAGGCTTTGATCCGACGTCCTGCCGCTTGAAGCCGATCCAGAGCGCACTTTGGGCGGGCTGGATCTTCATCGCCTTCGATGACGATGCGCCGGCGTTCGAGGACTTCGTCGGTGAATTCGACGGCGAGTTCGGTTTCCTCCGTCAGGAGGACCTGCGCACGGGCGACAAGATCGTCACCGAGCTCAACTGCAACTGGAAGCTTGTGGTCGAGAATTTGATGGATTTCTACCACGCCAAGACCTTGCACGGCACCACGTTCGGTGCGTTCGTCGAACTCGACATGGACGCCATTCCATTCACGCGCTTGGCCAACGGCGGCTTCAGCATGTTTTACACCAGCGGGGCTATGCTGCCGGGCGGCAAGCCACCGATGGGCAACATCCCGTGGCTCGAAGACAAGCCCCACACCTTCGCGTGTTTGGGGCTCTTGCCGCCGGCATTGGTTCAGTTCGGCCATTGCGACAACACCCAGGTCTTTCTCACCTGGCCGCTGACGCCGGAGACATCCCGAATCGAGGTTTACACGCTGTTTGCCGAGAAGCAGATCGAGCGGCCCGACTTCGCCGAGCACGTCAAGAAGTACCACGACTTCATGTCGGAGGTCGTCGACGAGGATCGGGAGATGGTGAACTCGCTGCAGCGCAATCTCGGCTCGCGCCGCTTTCAACCGGGCCGGATGTCACGCCTCGAAGAAAACATCCACAACACGATCAACAGCTATCTCGACCGCGTGTTCGAGGACGCACCCCGCGCCGCCGAATAACCGGGGCTTTTATTGCAGGCCGTGAATCTCGGTCGCGGTTTGCCAGATGATTTTTTCCTGATCGGCGAAGGGCAGGGTATCGAAGGCGGTGGATAGCACTTCCTGCGCCTCCAACCCGATCGCGATATTGTGCGGGTAATCCGAGCCCCACATGATGCGATCGGCGCCGATGAGCGGGATGGTCTGCTTGGCATAGGGATCGCTGATCACGCCGTGCCACATGCGCTCGGTGAAATAATCGCTCGCTTTGGGCAGTATCAGCTTGGGCAGGTTGAGCCGGGGGCCAAAGTCGGTTTGTATCTGCTCGACGCGCCACATGATGTGAGGGAGCCAGCTGAGCTCGAATTCGACCGAGAGCAGCTTCATCTTCGGGAATCGGTCGAGAATGGTGCCGAAGATGAAATCGTTGATCAGCACGCCGCGAATCTCGTCGAACACGGCGACGATGTAGCCTGGCGCTTCTTGCTTCAGCTCCTCCTCGTGGAAATGGAGCGGATCGGGCACGCGTCCCGTCACCGAATGGAGCATGACCGGTATGCCCATCTCCTCTGCGCGCGCCCACAGGGGGTCGTAAACCGAACTCCGGTAGGGCGGGCAACCCTCGGGCGGGATCAAATTGATCACCATGCCCTTGAAGCCGGCCTTGGCGGTGCGTTCGAGCTCACCGATCGCCCAATCGACGTCGGCGGTCGGCACCATGCCCACGCCCACAAGGCGCTTCGGATCATACGAGCAGAACTCGATCAGCCAGTCGTTGTAGACCTCGGCGGAAGCCTTCAGCGCCTCCTTGTCCTCACTCTGCATGATTATCATCATCATGGTCGCGATCATCACCTCGGCATCGATGCCGGCGTTCTTCTGGAACTCCACCCGTTCTTCGGGGATGAAACCGTGGCGCCTGGAGCCAAGCCGCTCCTGCTGCTTGTCGATGCCGGTGATATCGAGCGTCTGGCGGCCGGCGAAGAAGAATTTGCCCTTTCGGCCGTCGAATTCGTCATGGAGCTTGGGCGTGATGTCGCCGAACCGCCCGCCGATGGCTTTTTCCCAGATATCGAGCGGCTCGAAGACGTGGGAATCGGCTGAAATAATTTTTGTGAAGGTGTCAGTCATGGAATGTCTCCCGGCGCCCGCCTGCTGATTCGCACCTCAGTTCCCACCGCCCTGCGGCTCGAACCCCATGGTCCGGCAAGTGTAGCGCCAAAATCCGCGCACCGGTACCTCAGTCAAGGTGGTGAACTGGTCCTCGAAAATGTCCAGGCCACCGTCAATCGCGTTGCAGGATTTCCCGCGTTCCGTCGGCGAGGAAGTTGAAACCGATCACCAGGCTCGAGATGGCGATCGAGGGGAACAGCGCAATGTGCGGCCAGGTCAGCATGACCCTGGCGGCATCCCTGACCATGCCGCCCCAATCGGGCGTCGGCGGCGGCAGGCCGAGCCCAAGAAAACCCAGGACACCGATGGTGATGATGATGAAGCCCATGCGGATGCAGGAATCGATGATCAAGGGGCCGCGGGCGTTGGGCAAGAGCTCGACGAGAATAATATAGAACGGCGATTCGCCGCGAATCTGCGCCGCCAAGCGGTACTCGTGCGTGCGCAGCTCGAGAATCAAGCCGCGCACGATGCGCCCGATACTCGGCGCCGAGGTAATGGTGACGGCAAAGATGATGTTGAGGGCCGACGGTCCGAAGCTGACCATGATGATGATGTAGAGGACCAGAACCGGGAACGCGAGGATGATATCGGAGACGCGGCTGATCAGATCGTCGATCCGGCCCCCGAAATAACCGCCGACGGCGCCCAAGGTGCAACCCACGATGTAGGCGCAGAGAAGCGCGATCGGCGCCACCGTCAACACCGTGCGCGCACCGTAGACAAGCCGCGCGAGCTGATCGCGTCCGGTGCGGTCGGTTCCCAGCGGATGGACGTCGTTGGGCGTCGGGTCGGCCACAGCCGTGTAATCGAACTCGTTGGGGCTGAAGGGTGCGATCCACGGTGCAAAGATGGCGGCCAGAACCCAAAACAGCACGATGAAGGCGCCGACCATGGCAAGCGGCGATTCGCGCAGCAGCGCAATGCCACGCAACATGTTTTTGACCGTCCTGACGAATCCTTCGCTCAAAGCGGGAACGGGCGGGGCGAGAGGTGCTCTATCTTCCTGCTGGGCCACGTCGTGCTCCCTACGTCAGCCGGACGCGCGGATTGAGCATCATGTAGCCGATGTCGCCGATGAACTGGGTGGCCACGGCGATGAACACCATGATCATCGTTGCGGCCTCCAGCGTGGCAATATCGCCGAACAGAGCGGCCTCCAAAAGCAACCGGCCAAAGCCGGGATAGCCGAAGATGACTTCGGTCACGATGACGCCGGTAATGAGGAAGTTGAACGACAGCAGGATGACGGTAAAAGGGGCGATCATCGCATTGCGGAGCGCGTGACGCAGAATAACCCGGTGGCGAGGCAGGCCCTTGAGAACCGCGGTGCGGATATAGGGCTGGTTCATCACCTCGGCCATCGAGCCCCGCATCATGCGCGTGATATAGCCGAACGAATAGATCACGAGCACGGTCACAGGCAGCACCAGCTGCGAAGTGATCGACCAGCCGGTGAACTGATCGAGCGTGCTGGTGCCCGGCAACCAGCCGAGAATGACTACGAATAGGCTGACCAGAACAACGCCGGAGGCGAACTCGGGAATCGACGAGAACAGGATGGCGAAAAAGGAGAGCGATCTGTCGGTTCGGCTGCCCTCCCGCACGCCAGCGATAATGCCGAACAGCATCGACATCGGCACGATGATCAAATACGCCAGCCCGGCGAGGAGGCCGGTATTGGCGATCCGATCCCAAATCACATCGTTGACCGGCACCTTTTGGGCGATGGAAAAGCCGAAATTGCCGAAATACTGGCGGCCGCGCGGATCATCGAAACCGAGGTGCAGATCCGGGTTGCTCAACGGGTCTTGCGCGAGCCCGAGCAGAACCCCGATCCAGTTGAGGTAGCGCTCTTCGAATGGGCGATCCTGTTGCAGTCGCTTGCTGAATTCGCGCACCTGCTCCTCGGTGGCGAACTGTCCGAGCGCTTTGCGCGCCATGCTGCCGGGGCTCGCCTCGACCGCCAGAAAGACGAGGAAGGAGGCGACCGCCATGGCGAGCAGCATGTGGCTCACGCGCCTTATGACGAAGCGCGTCATGACCTCGGCGTTCCCACCGCCGGTTCAACCATTCCATCCCCGTCGATAAACCGCGCCCCGGACTGATCCGGGGCGCGGGGTAGCAAACCGGTACTCACGTATGGCCTGACCGATGGCGTCCTATGCTTCGATCGCCATCGTTTCGAGGTGTACGGCGGTCATGGGATGGACGCCGGCGCCCTTGACGCGCTTGTCATAGGCCGTGTGGAACTGAATCCAGAACGGCAGGGCCATCGGTCCCTCCTCCTGCATGAGCTTCTCGATCTCCGCCACGACCGCCCGGCGCTTGGTCACATCGACGAGTCCTTCGGCCTCTGTCAACAACGCCTCGAATTCGTCGTTGTACCATTTCGCGACGTTCCAGGCGGCGGTCTTGCGGTAACCCAAGGCCAGCATCATGACCGCCAACGGGCGGTGCGCCCAGTTGAGATAGATGAACGGAACCTTGTTCCACAACTCCCACATGGTCTCGATCGGCAAGATGGTGAGCTTGGCCCGAATGCCGACGTCTGCCAGCATTTCCTTCATCGCCTGCGCGGTCACCGGCATCCATTCCGGCGTCGGCAGGCAGTGCATCTCGGTATCGAAGCCGTCGGGATGACCAGCCTCGGCCAAGAGCTGCTTCGCCTTGGCGATGTCACGCTTGAACGGCATCGGTGAGTACTCGGGCTGGACCGGAGAGACGTGATGATGCTCGCCCACGGCGCCATGACCGCCAAGCGAGATCTGGATGAGGACGTCGTTATCCATGGCGTAGCGGACCGCCAGACGGACCCGCTTGTCGTCCCAGGGCGGTGTGTCCACCCACATGTGAAGGGTGGCCGTGTTGGCCGTTGGCACCGAATAGGTGTTGACGTGATCGAGCTTCTTGGCCGCGTCAATCTGGAACGTCTCCAGCGAGAAGATGCCATGGACCTGCTTGGAGGCGAGCGCGGCCAGGATGGCGCCGGATTCGTCGCCGACGTCGATAAACCGGACCTTATCGAGATAGGGTCCATCGCCCCACCAATCCCGATTGGCCTCGTAGACGGCGCTCTTGGTGTGCGTCATCTCGGTCAGCTTGTACGGACCGGTGCCGTTGCTGCCGGCCTTGAACACGCCGTTTTCCTCGGGATCGTAGATTGAGCTCGTGTAGTGATAGAAGTGCTCCGGTATGGCGATCTGCGGCGTCTTGAGATTGAGCCTGAGGGTGCTGTCGTCGACCTTTTCGATCGCGTTGGCATCCCAAATCGTGGTGACCGCATCGTCGCCTTCACCGGTCGTCGTGGTGAGGTAGCTCTGCTGCAGGCCCAGCATGTTGGATCCCGTGGCGGGATCGAGCCAATGCTTCATGTTCCAGATCACGTCGTCGGCCACCAGGCGGCGGCCGTTGTGCCACTTGACGTCCCTGAGCTTGAGGGTCCAGGACTTGAGATCGTCGCTCGCCTCCCAGCTCTCGCACAGATCGGGCCGGCTCGTGCCGTCAGGTAGTATCCGGGTGAGCCGCTCGCACACCGGTATGACCTGGTCGCCGAACATGAGCCAGTTGAGCACATGCGCGTTGCTCACGTCGGCCACGCGGTGTTGAAGGCGCAAACTGCCGCCCTTCGGCATGGCGGCCCTGGCCGGCGTAAAGAACTCCTTGCCGGTGACCTTGCCGACGATGGCGTAAGCAGCCGGAATCGACAGTCCGAGCAAGGTCGACAGACGTAGAAACTCGCGACGGTCCATCAGACCTTCCGCGTACTGCTCCATAACCTTTTTTAAGGCTGGGTGTTCGCGAGGATCTCGCATCTTAGCCTCCCAATTTATAGGCCTGATCAGCAGGCCTTTATTCCTGGTGAAACTCTATTGAGGAGCGTTGGGCGGGTCAACAGAACGTTGCCGCTCGGCGGCCTCAAGGCTCGCTCAATAGGGACCGCACCCCGGAATGATCCGGGGCGCGGGGGAACAAACCGGCACTCACATATCAACAGGCCGATAGCGTCCTACGATTCGATCGCCAACGTATCGAAGTGAACTGATGACATCGGGTGCACGCCGCCGCCCTTGACCCGCTTGTCGAAGGCGGTGTGCCACTGGACCCAGAACGGTAGGGCGATGGGGCCCTCGTCCTGCATGATCTTCTCGAGCTTCGCCACGACCTTGGTGCGTTCGGCCACATCGACCAGCCCCTCGGCTTCCATCAACAACGCCTCGAACTCATCATGGTACCATTTGAAGATGTTCCAGACCGACGACTTGCGGTACGCCAAGGCCAGCATCATCACCGCCAACGGGCGGTGCGACCAGTTGGTGTAGATGAACGGGACCTTGTCCCAAAGGCCCCACATGGTCTCGATCGGCAGGATGGTGACGTTGACCCGGATGCCGATCTCCGCCAGCATTTCCTTCATGCCGAGCGCGCACGGCGGCATCCATTCCGGCGTGGGCAAGCAATGCATCTCGATGTCGAAGCCATCGGGATAGCCGGCCTCGGCCAACAGCTGCTTCGCCTTGGCGACATCGCGCTTGAACGGCAGCGGCGAGTATTCGGGATTGGCCGGCGAGACGTGATGGTGCTCGCCCACCGTGCCATAGCCGTTGAGTGCAATCTGGACGAGCGCCTCGTTATCCATCGCCAGGCGCACCGCGTGACGGACCCGGTTGTCATCCCATGGAGGCACGTCCACGTGCATCGCAAGAGTCGCCGTGTTCCCCGTCGATGCCGAATAGACGACGGCATGTTCGAGCTTTTTGGCCGCGTCAAGCTGGAACGGCTCGAGCGAGAACACGCCGTGGACCTGCTTGGACGCGAGCGCGGCCAGAATGGCGTTTGAATCTTCGCCGACGTCAATCAGACGGAGCTCGTCGAGATACGGCCCATCGCCATACCAATCACGGTTGGCCTCGTAGACGGCGGTCTTGTAGACGGTCATTTCAGTCAGCTTGAACGGGCCAGTGCCGTTGCTGCCGGCCTTGAACACGCCGTTTTCTTCCGGATCCAGGATCGAGCCCGGATAGTGATAGAAATGCTCCGGTATGGCGACTTGGCCGAACTTCAGATTGAGTCGGAGAGTGTGGTCATCGACCTTCTCGATCGCATTGGCATCCCAGATCGTGGTGACCTTATCGTCACCTTCACCGGTAGTATTGGTGAGGTAGCTCTGCAGGCCGAGCATGCCCGAGCCGGTCGCGGGATCAAGCCAATGCTCCATGTTCCAGATCACGTCGTCGGCCCCGAAACGGCGGCCGTTGTGCCACTTGATGTCTCGCAACTTGATGATCCACGTCCTGAGATCGTCGCTCGGCTCCCAGCTCGCACACAGATCCGGCCGGGTCGTGCCATCGGTTAGCACCCGGGTAAGCCGCTCGCAGACCGGTATCACTTGATTGCCCCAGCGGAGATCGATGAGCGCATGGGGATTGCTCACGTCGGCCACAAGATGCTGCATGCGCAGCGTGCCGCCCCTCGGCATGGCGGCCTTGGCCGGGGTGACGAACTCCTTGCCGGTAACCTTGCCGACGATGGCATAGGCCGCCGGGATCGAGAGCCCGAGCAGCGTCGACATGCGCAGGAATTCGCGGCGGTCCATCAGACCTTCCGCGTACTGCTCCACAACCTTTCTTACGGCTGGATGATCGCGAGGATCTCGCATCTTAACCTCCCATTCTGCAGGCCAGCTCAGCGGGCCTTTATTGCTCGTCAAACACTAGGGAAGGGCCCCAGGCGGGTCAACCGATCCTTGCCTTGCCGAGGCCCCGCGCTCACTCGAAAATAGCGTCACTTTCGAACAGAAGCTCGACCTCCTTGTTGTCCTCCGAGAACCCGTCCATGTAATCGCCCGTGGTATCTATGCGGTCGTTGGGATCGAGGCCGGCCGCGATCACCGTGCCGACGCGCAGCATGACGAGCTGCTCGTCTTCGCCCGCCTGGAACATGTAGAACGCGCCGCGCGGCAGCATGATGCCCTGGTGACGCTCGAGCGTCCCGATCTCGCCGTCCTTGTCAAAAAACGTGGCGGAGCCCTGCAGGACAACGAAGGTGTGGTCCTCGTTGGGGTGGGCGTGAACGGCGTTTTCGCCTCCCGAGGCATAGGCTTTGAGCACCACGGTCATTTTCTCGGTCGCGGCCAGAGGCATATCGGCGCGGCCCTGGGTGGGCAGCCGCGCGCGCATGTTGAAGATGGTGGGTTCCGAACGCTCGGCCAAACTGTCCAAGCGCTCGACGAACTCCTCGGTGGAGCTGACCGGTTTCGCCAACGTCGCTGTGTCTGACATATCGAACCTCTTAGCGGACTCCCTCGGGTTCACTACGCGCCGCGTGCCGCCCCAGGGCTACATGCGGAACAGCTCTTTTGCATTCGCATACAGTATCCGGTGCTTGACCTCGTGCGAGAGATCGTTGGCCTCGCGGATGTCGTGCAGGTTTTCCGGGAACTCGGCGTCCCAGTGGGGCACATCGGTGGCGTACACCAGATGCTCCGCGCCGACATAGTCCACGGTCTGCGCCAGCATCGATTCCTTGCCCTCGAGGCTCACCTTGATGGCAGATTCGCGGAATACATCGCTCGGCTTCTTGTCGAGATTCTTCATGTCGATGGCGCCGCGCTTCTCGTAGTGCTCGTCGAGCCGGTCGAGATAGTAGGGCAGCCAGGTGCAGCCGATTTCGAGGAACGCCATTTGCAGCTTGGGGAAGCGGACGGGAAGACCCTGCGTGATCGCGCTGGTGAAGTGCAGGATCACGCCGGCCGGAAAGGCGTAGGTGTGCACCTCGCTGAAGTTCCTGAGCTTGTTGGCGCCGAACTCGTGAGAGGCCAGCCGGGTGCCATGCATGCAGATGGCGGCGTTGTGCTTCTCGGCCTCCTCGAAGATCGGGTCGTAGAACGGGTCTCCGAGGCCGAAGGGGAGGCCGATGGGCATGACCTCGAAGCCGACGATACCCAACTCGCCGGCGGCGCGGCGCACCTCCTCGGCGGCCGCCTGCGGATCGCGCATCGGCAGCACGCCCATGGGCTTGAGGCGATCGGAGGCGTAATCCTTGGCGAAGTGGGTGTTGCAGGCGCGCGCCGCGGCGATGGCGTATTCAGGCAGCTGAACCATGCACACGCTGGCTGCGCCGGTGGAGGAGAAGAGGGCGGCGCCCGCCATGTCGTGCTCGTCCAATGCGCGGTGCCAGATCGCCACCTGCTCTTTCGGGCTCAGGCCATAGACATAATCGTAGGGCGGCGGCTCGGGCGCCTCGAACTCGGTCGCCCAGGGCTGATCGCCAGGCCACAGCTCGGTCCGGCCCTGCCACTCCTTGTCGAGATAGGGGACGATATCTTCCGGCCGTTCGAGGAAATGACCATCGGCGTCGATGGCCTGGATTCGCCCGTTACCCGCCATGGCACTCTCCGTTATCGCGTCTCATGGAGAGAAATTACTCCCTTCACGGGCTCGCGGAAAGCCGGATTCGAACGCCAATCGGGATCGGCGACAGAGGCAGCGTTAATTTGTACGCGGATTATCGAACCATGATAAAATACCCCCAACTTGTGCCTCACCTAGGGGAAAGGGCCCGACCATGGATTTCGGTAAGATGACTCCCGACGAGTTTGTCGATGCGGTCGTGGACATGGCCGAGGAGCGGCCGACGGCGACGCATCCGTTCCTCGACACCCTCGAACAGGGCAAGATCTCGCGCGAGCAGCTTGCCAAGTGCGCTTATCAAACGATGTACCTCTTCAACCAGATCAACCGGGCCGTTGGTGCGGCTTACAAGCACAACATGTCGCAAGACGAGCGGGCGACGATCCTCGAGAACATGATCGATGAGGAAACCGGCGACCGCTGCGGCGATCAGTCGCACTACGCCTTCGCCCTCAAGTTCGGCGAGGCGTGCGGCTACGATCCGGTAGAAGTCGAGGGAGCCGCGCAATCAGGCACCTACCGGGTGCATCCTCAGCTTGAGGAGTCAATCGCGGACATCATCTATTCTTATCGCCATATGGATAGCTCACTCGGCATGGCATCGGGCATGGTGGGATCGGAGCTCCTGTTCTCCCCGACCTGCACGCGCCTGGTGAACGCGCTGAAGAAGCACTACGGCATGAGCGATGAGGACGTGCAGGTCTTCCACATCCATATCGAGGGCGATTATTATCATGGCGAGCAGGGCAAGCAGCTTGTTCGCGACCACGTGAAAACGCCGGAGGACCGGGCCAAATTCTTCTCGCAAACCGAGGCCATGCGTAACCGCAACTGGGAGATGTGGGACGCGGTGTGGAAAAGCGCCTATCTCGATCTGCCCCAAGGGGTCCAGCCCAAGCTGCCGGCGCAAAAGCCAAAAAAAGAAAGCCGCATGACGGCTAATTTCCGCGACGTCTAGCGAATTGTGCGGGGCGGGGGTGACACCCCGCCCCGTTGCGTTTGCGGAGCATGCTATAACGGCCGGCACCGTGAGCAACCAGACCCTTTTCGAGCGGCTGAAAGCGGCCTGTGCCAGGGACTGGCAGGCCTACATCCAGCACGACTTCGTCAGCCAGTTGGGCGAGGGCTCGCTGCCCGCGGCGAGTTTCCGCCACTACCTCGTGCAGGATTATCTGTTTCTCATTCAGTTCGCCCGGGCTTACGCGCTCGCGGCCTACAAGGGTGGGTCACTGGCGGAGATGCGCGAATCGGCCGCCGCGATGGCCGCCATCCTGGATGAAATGAACCTCCATATCGAGTTCTGCGCGGGCTGGGGTCTCTCGGCCGATGATATCGAGCAGGCGCGCGAAACCCCGACGACGATCGCCTATACGCGTTACGTGCTCGATTGCGGCACCAAGGGCGATGCCCTCGATCTCCATACCGCGCTCGCTTCCTGCGTGATCGGTTACGCCGAAATCGGCCGCGCATTGGTGGCCGACCCGGCCACCCGGATGGACGGCAATCCCTACCGCGCCTGGATCGAGCAATATGCTGATGATGCGTATCAGGAGGTCGCTCGGCAGGCCGAAGGGCGGCTCGATAAGCTCGGTGGCCGCAAGGTAACGGAGGAGCGTTTCGCCGAACTCGCCGAAATCTTCACTCAGGTCGTGAAGCTGGAGGCCCGGTTCTGGGATATGGGGCTCAAGGAGTCGGACTGAGCCACGCTGCGGGTTCACAAGGGCTTATCGTCGATAAATCGCCGAAGCACATTCTCGGTCATGCGCGAGACGTTGTTGCGGTAGGCGTTGTGGGCAAGGCTGCCGCACCAGGCAATCGAGCTCACCGAGAAGACAGCTCCACCCGAAGATGTCTCGAAAAACACTATGTCCGCCCGGATCAGCGGGTTGGAGTCGCCGAAGTTGTCGGGCACCGTGACCAATTGCTGCTCGTGCACCAGCAGATAGGCGTCGCTGAGGTCTTCGGATTGGGCCAGCACAAGCGCATGGGGCGGCGTGCCGAGGGCTGAATCCACGCAATCGATCTCGATCCCCGCGGCGCCCCCGCCGATTAATCCGAAATCTCCGATTAATTCTTTTTTATCAATGCCATCAAAGATGAACCTCACACGTTTGTTGAAACTATCGCGCGTTCGCCGATAGTAGCCGCAGAAGTTGAACCCCTCGGCCGTGAAGCCGGTGCCGACCAGGCGATTGGGCGGCCGGTCAAGAAAACGCCAAAGCCCGCCGAGCTCGCCGGTGAAACTGTGGAAATACTCGCCGGGATCGCACATGGAGGTCCGGGTTCCGCTCTCGGCGCGGCGCAACTCGACGATACCGGGCAGCGTCGGGTGGTAGACCGTGTTCCAGTAGAACCCGTTGCCGCCGAGATACATCAGCCGGCCGCCATTGTCGGTATAGCCGGTCACCGCATCCAACATGGCGCGCGAGGTGTATTCCGGATGGGTGCCGGTCAACACGACCCGGTAGGGCTTGAGAAGGTCCATCCCTTCTTCATGGAGGTCCTCGTCGGTGATGACGTCGAAGCGGAGCCGTTTGGCCTCGAGCCAGTCGGTGAGGTGGGTATCGGCGTTGTACCCCCAAAGCGCCGAACCGATACCGCCCCATGCCATCATCGTCTTGGGGCGCATGTTGAGGATCGGGCGGAGCCGCGAGGAATAGCAGACGCTGCTGCCGTCGCTATGGACGTCGTACATCGAAACCCCGAACTCACGGTTAAGGGCGAGGTGGCGCTCCCACTCCTCGATCACGACCAGACGGTCGATATCGGCTTCGGCCCAGGCCTGGCTCCACATGGGCAGGCCGTTGGCATAGGCCATATAGGTCGTCGTCGGCGCGAGATAGGCGATTTTGGCCGTGGCCTTGCCGCGCGGCGGGCGCACGTAGAACGGAATGTAGTCCTCATGCCTGCCGTTCTTGAGGTGCACCGCATAGCAGCCGCTCCGCATAGTTCGCGGAACGACGAGTTCGAAGTCGGGCTCCCAGCCCGCGTCGTAGAGATCGTCATCGTGGAAATGGATGGCGCCGTATTGCTCGGGCGCCGCTGACCAGCGCCATTCCGAGCCGTCCCAGTTGTGCCCCTTCATGCCGCGCGTGGGCATATTGACCGTCTCGCCGTGAAGACGGTTGTGCGAAATATCGGTGATGGTCTGCGCGGGTATGCCGCCAGCAAATTCCCACGCGCCCACGACGGCGCTATCGAGGTGGAAGGGCGGCAGATTGTACTGGAGCGCGGTTGATTCATCCGGACTCAAGGCGCGATTGGCGAGGCGGGGGGCCTCGATCTTGCCGTTGTAGTGCGCCGTGGTGGCGGGCCGCCCTTCGGCCGCGCCGCCGATCCGGGCCGCCATGGTCAACGGGGCATCATCCCCGAGGGCGGGCCTGATCCGCGCTTTGGCCTTCACCGCGGCGCGGGCTCCACGTGCCGGGCGGCTCTCAACGGGCTCCTGGCGGATCACGACCGCGCCGGTCTTGGCGTCGTAGCTCGCCGCAACGGCGTACCATTCGCGGGGCCGCAAGGCCCTGGCGGTACTGAAAGTCTGGGTCTTTCCCGCGCCGCGTCCGAGCCGGAACGCGACAGCTCCCGAGGCATCGATCAACAATTGAAAGCCCGATCCCTTGCGTTCCGACCATTTGGCGATCAGGACCTGCTCGCCGGCGGCGGGGGTGGTAGGCCAGATCATCGCTTGAACGGTGAAACTCGCGAGATCGGCCAGAACCGGGTGGGGCGGAACGATGACGTAGGACCCGGCGTGAATCGCCTGCTTGCGTCCGCGATAGGTGCCACGTACCGGTGTCTTGATCCGCGCCTCCTTGTAACCGGGCCCTGCCGGGTTGGCATCGCCGCATATGATGCGAACGATATCCGCGCGGTAGGTTTTCAGCGCTTCGCAGCTGACCATGAACTTGATCGTTTCGCCGGGCGCCACACTGAACCGATCGGCGTAGCCCGTGATCCGAAGAATCGCCTTACCCATACCGGCAGTCCTTGTCATGCCCCATGAAGGGACGCGTGACGGGCGGAATAGTTCCGCAGTTTCGGTGTTACGTTTTACATGACTTCGATACAAGATGGATATGCGCTCGATGTCTGGCGCGGTCCGCCAGTTCGAGGGATGGAGCAGTGGCTGGGGCCGTAGGGGCTCGTCGGGAGGCGGCCGAAGGTGCAGGACAAACACGACCTCATCATCGAGCAGATTCCGCGCCTGCGCCGTTATGCCCGCGCACTCACGCGCGATCCCGTGCTGTCCGACGATTTGGTCCAGGATTGCCTGGAGCGCGCATGGAGCCGGTTCCACCTGTGGCGGCGCGGCAGCAACTTGCGGGCCTGGCTGTTCACGATTCTTCACAACCAGCACGCCAACCCTGGTACGCCAGCAGAAGCGCTGCCCCACGCTGGTTCCGCTCAATCCGGACGAGACCGAACGAGCGGTGGAGCCGGCGCAGGAATACGCCGTCGAAATCAGCCAGCTCGCCGTCGCGCTCGATCAGCTGCCCGATGAGCAACGCGCGGTTTTGCTTCTCGTCGGACTCGAGGAAATGACCTACGCGGAGGCCGCAAAGATCCTGGGAATTCCCATCAGCACGGTCATGTCGCGCCTGTCGCGAGGACGGGAGAGATTGAGGCTTTTGGTGGCTAACCCGAAAGCCGGTACGCAACAGACAAAGTCATGAGCACACGCGACACATCGATGTCTGACGAGGACCTGCACGCCTATATCGACGGTGAGCTCGACCCCGGCCGGCGCGCGGCGATCGAGGCCTATCTCGCGGACCATCCGGAGGAGGCGGCACGATTCGCTGCCTACCGGGAGCAACAGGATGCGCTGCATCGCGCCTTCGATCCAGTCCTCGATGAGAGTATCCCGCCTGGCATGATGCGCCAGCCGCGCGACGTCGGTTGGTCGTGGCTGAGCCATGCCGCCGCCGTCCTTGTGGGTATCCTGGTGGGCGCAGCGGGCAGCTGGTGGGTCGTGACCGGCGATTCGGAACAAGCCGAACAATCGCACGAATTCGCGGCCCGGGCCGTGGTGGCGCACGCGGTCTATACACCAGAGGTGCGCCACCCCGTCGAGGTCTGGGCCGGCGAGCGCACCCATCTTGTCAAATGGCTGTCCAAACGCCTCGGCGCGTCCGTTGTCGTCCCCACCCTGGCGGGAAGTGGTTTCGAGCTTGTGGGTGGCCGGCTCCTGCCTGGGCATAAGGTTCCGGTTGCCCACTTCATGTACGAAAACGAGGCTGGTGAGCGGGTTACGATCTACATGCGGACCTTCGGCGGCGAGGGCGCCGAGATCTCGTTCCATTACCGCCGTGACGACGACATCGGCGTCTTCTACTGGGTCAACAAAGGCATGGGCTACGCCATCGCGGGCCAGATGGAAAAAGAAAGTCTCCTCAGCGTTGCCAAGCTCGCTTATCGCTAGATCGACCCCATGTAACCGTCGATCTGGGACAAGCGCACGGCGGCGCGACGTTGCGTTCCGGCGGGCCAGCGGCTATCAGGTCAGCGTCCTTGTCGTCACAAAACCCGGGTTCGTAGCTGGCCGCCATGACCTACGCCGCCTCCAAGATTCTCTGGATCATCGTCGCGCCGGGCAATTTCACCCTTCTCGTGCTCGTGATCGGCCTCCTGCTGTGCTGGACGCGTTGGCATCGCTAGGGGAGGGGTCTCGCTTCACTGGCGGGCCTGGCATTCCTCGGCGCGGCCGTCTTGCCGGTTGGCTCATGGCTCCATGTGCCGTTGGAAACCCGATTCCCGCCCGTGGCCGAATCCCCCGAACGGGTCGATGGGATTATTCTCCTGGGCGGCGCGACGAGTCCCGGGCTTACGGAGAGGTGGGACCAGCCCGCGGTGAACGGCAACGCCGAACGCATCCTCACATTCGCCACGTTAGCCCGAACCCACCCGGATGCGCGGCTGATCTTCACCGGCGGCTATCAGCCCGTTGATTAAGTCGGCGCCGTCTGATTCTCTGGTTCCCTGATTTGCAGGGGGATTTGCCGATGGCGATGGGACGGCAGAAGGATGGTCAGGGGGACCTGATGGTGAGCTGGTCGGAGATGCCGCGCTCTCCGGGTCATGTGTTTTATGACCGCTTGCAGTCGGTGCTGATCGAGGGCGGCTTCGACGCCTTTGCCGAGGCGAGCTGCCGGCCTTATTACGCGGTCCGGATGGGCGCGCCCTCGGTGCCGCCCGGGCGCTATTTCCGGATGCACCTGGTGGGCTACTTTGAGGGCATCGACAGCGAGCGCGGTCTGGAGTGGCGCTGCTCGGACTCGCTTTCGCTGCGGGCGTTCCTGCGACTAGGGAGCCGTGATCGGGTACCGGACCATTCCTGGCTGTCACGGAGCCGCACGCGCCTGCCCCATGAAGTCCACGCGGCGGTCTTCGACTGGGTTCTGGTGCTGATCGCCGAGGCGGGGCTGATCAAGGGCGAGCGCATCGGCGTCGATGCCTCGACCATGGAGGCCAACGCGGCGCTGCGGAACATCGTGCGGCGCGACAACGGCGAAGGCTACCGGGAGATGCTGGAGCGCCTGGCCCGGGAAAGCGGGGTCGAGACACCCACGGCCGAGGACCTGGCGCCTCTGGACCGGAAGCGCAAGGGCAAGAAGCTTTCCAACACGGATTGGGTTTCGAAGAGCGACCCCGAGGCCAAGATCGCCAAGATGAAGGACGGCACGACGCATCTGGCCTACAAGCCCGAGCACGCGGTGGATCTGGACACCGGCGCGGTGGTGGCGGCCGAGCTGCACCCGGCCGATGAGGGCGACACCACGACGCTTTCCAAGACCCTGGCGAAGGCCGAGGCAAACCTCGAGGCGGTGGATGCGGCACCGACATCGGAGGACCCGGCCGAATGCGTCGCCGACAAAGGTTATCACTCACGGGCGGTCTTGAGGGCTCTGAACGACAGTCCCTGGAAGACCCGGATCGCGGCGCCCAAGCAGACCGGCTTTTCGCGCTGGCACGGTGATGAGGCGGCGCGGCGCGCGGTCACCAATAACCGTGCGCGGCTCAAGTCCGGGGTCGCCCGCGAGGCCTTCAAGCTGCGCGCCGAGATCGTCGAGCGCTGCTTTGCCCACAACCTCGATCGTGGCGGCATGCGACGAACCTGGCTGCGCGGGCGAGAGAATGTGCACAAGCGATACCTGCTCCACGTCGCCGGCCACAATCTATCGTTACTGATGCGCCAGCTCATCGGCGCCGGCACCCCGCGGGAGGCCGTGGCGGGCGGATATGGCGGTATTTTCGTTCTGCTCACGCCCACCGGGGCCATGCTGGTGGCACGGGGGGGCTCGCAAAGCGGCCAGACGGCTTTCGCCGCCGCATTCCTCATCTGGGAGTGAGAGCCGGAAAAAGCCACTTAATCAACGGGCTGTTATGGCTCGCTTCAACCCGGGCGGCTTCGACAGGCCGATGTCGTCCGCCGCATCCTCGGCGATCTCGGGATTGACACGGCCCGGGTTGAATTCGATCGCGAGGCCCGGAACACCTATGAAAACGCCCTGCAAGCGTGGGCGCTAGCGACGCCTGAGCCGGGGGAAACCTGGTTGCTTGTCACATCGGCGGGGCACATGCCCCGTGCCGTCGGGTGCTTTCGGCAGGTCGGCTGGACCGTGGTGCCCTATCCGGTGGATTACACGACAGGCGGTGAGATCGCGTTCAAATTTCGCTTCACGTTTGGCCACAGCCTCAATAGATTCAACGAGGCGACCCACGAATGGATTGGCCTGATCGCCTATTACCTCATGGGTTGCACGAGTGCCCTGCTCCCGGGGCCGGAGGCCTAACAAGCGGGATTTGAGGCCAAAGTGTACCTTCCACATCTTCCCGGCCTGCGCTGGGCGATATGCGTTTTATTGTTCTCCGGCAGCCTCCTCGTGAGCGCGCCGGCGCACGCCGACGCCCGGTTCGCGACATGGCTCGAGGGATTGCGCGCCGAAGCGCTCGAGCGCGGCATCAAACGCGAAACGCTGGACGCCGCCCTGAGGGATATCGAGCCCATCCCCCGGGTCGTCGAACTCGACCGCAAGCAACCCGAATTCACCCTCACCTACGCGCAATATCTGGCCCGTGTGGTTCCCGACCAACGCGTCCGGCGAGCGCGGGCCGTGCTCGCGGAGCATGGCGAGTTGCTGCGCGAGGTTTCGGCGCATTACAAGGTGCAGCCCCGCTTCCTCGTCGCCCTGTGGGGCATCGAATCGGATTTCGGCCGGTTGACCGGCGGCTTCCGCGTCATCCACGCGCTGGCCTCGCTCGCCTACGACGGGCGTCGCAGCACGTATTTTCGCGGCGAGTTTATCAACGCTCTGCACATCGTCGATCAGGGTCACATCGCGCCCGAGGACATGATGGGATCGTGGGCCGGCGCCATGGGCCAGGCCCAGTTCATGCCCTCGACCTTTCTCAACTTTGCCGTCGATTACGACGGCGACGGGCGGCTCGATATCTGGAACTCGCGCCCTGACGTGTTTGCCTCGGCCGCTAACTACCTCGCGAAATCGGGCTGGCGCGATGACATCACGTGGGGGCGCGCCGTCCGCCTGCCGCCTGGATTCAATCGCTCGCTGATCGGCCTCGAGACCGTCAAGACCCTGCCCGAGTGGCAGGCGGCAGGCGTGCGCCGGGCGGACGGGACGGCGTTGCCGAAGCGGCCCCTCCGGGCCTCGCTCATCGAGGCGGAGGAGGGAAAGGGACCGGCGTTCCTGATCTACGACAACTATCGCGCGCTTCTCAAGTGGAACCGTTCGACATTCTTCGCTCTCGCGGTGGGCTATCTTGCCGATAAATCGCGGGGCGGGTAGATTACGACATACAGTCGGTTCGGATCCGAGTCCTACTAGATCATGGGGGCAAGAGGGGGAATGCGGCTTTTCGCCATTGTGCTGCTGGCTTTGTTCCTGAGCGCGTGCGCCCAGACCCAGCTCGCGATATTCACCGCCAAAAAGGTAACCGGCGTGGTGGACGATGCCGCGAAGCCGACGCCGACCTACAAAGTTGGCGATCCTTACGAGATCAACGGCGTCCGCTACACGCCCCGGGAAGACCCCGATTACGACGCGACCGGAATCGCGTCGTGGTACGGCGCTCCGTTTCATGGCAAAGCGACCGCCAACGGCGAAGTTTACGACATGAACGATCTGACGGCCGCCCACAAGACGCTGCCCATGCCGACAATGGTACGGGTCACCAACCTCGAGAACGGCCGCTCGATCATCCTGCGGGTCAACGATCGCGGTCCCTTCGTCAATGGGCGGATTATCGATCTCTCACGTCGGGCGGCGCAGTTGCTTGGCTTTGCGGCCCAGGGAACGGCGAAAGTCAGGGTGAGCGTGCTCCAAACCGCACAACCGCGCTATGTTGCCGGCAAGCCGGTCACCACCGATGAGGAACGCAACGCCGTTGCCGCTGTCCCGCGGGTCGCGGTGTCCGGCGAGGCGTTGCCGCCACCGAATGGCGTGGCGGTGGCTCCGGCGCCCCCGCAGTCGAACTCACCGATCGTTTCGCGTGAACCCGTCGGCAAGACCGAGGTGTTCATTCAAGCTGGCGCATTCACCGTCTATGAAAACGCCAAACGCCTTCACGATGAACTGCGGGCCATTGGGCCCACGCGCATGAGTACCGTGACCGTTCAAGGGCAGACCTTCCACTGCGTCCGTCTCGGTCCCATGACCACCGTCGAACAGGCCGATATCATCCTTGCAAAGGTGATCGACAGTGGGTATGTCGATGCGCGGATCATCATCGAATGAGACTTCGGGTCTGAGTGGGCGGGTCACGCACTGAATCGCGCTCGAGGTTGGCCCGGACGCTCGACTGTTTGGCGCGTCTCTTTAAGGTGCTTCATGCACGCATGTGAAACGGCTCAGCCGGCCGTTCGTTTCGCCTCCATCCTCGCCATGCTGTTGTGGGCGGCGGGCGGCCTTGCCATGGCGGCATTGGTCCCGCCGGCGCTGGCGCTCGAGACGGCCGCCGAACAGCTCATCCTGATGGATGCCGAGACCGGAGCCGTGCTCCTGGAAAAGGACGCCGATTCGCCCATGCCGCCGGCCTCGATGAGCAAGCTGATGACCCTTTACATGGTCTTCGAGCGATTGGACGACGGCAGCCTTTCGCTCGAGGATACGCTGCCGGTGAGCGAGAAGGCATGGCGCAAGGGCGGCTCCAAAATGTTCGTCAAGGTCAATTCCCGCGTGACGGTGGAGGATCTGCTCCGCGGCATCATCGTTCAGTCCGGGAACGACGCCTCGATCGTCGTGGCGGAGGGCCTGTCGGGGAGCGAAGAGGCGTTCGCCGCCGAAATGAATGAAAGCGGCCACGAGCTCGGATTCACCAACACCAATTTCGTCAATGCCAGTGGCTGGCCTACGCCCGATCACTTCATGAGCTCGCGCGATCTCGCCAAGCTCTCGCGCGCCATCATCAACAAATTTCCCCGCTATTACCTGTACTTCGCCGAAAAATCCTTCACCTACAACGGGATCCGTCAGGGCAACCGCAACCCGTTGCTCTACAAGGACTTGGGCGCCGACGGTCTGAAAACAGGCCATACGGAAGAGGCGGGTTACGGCCTCGCTGCGTCTGCCTTGCGCAATGGACGACGGCTGATCCTGGTCTTCAACGGCACCAAGAGCGTGAACCAGCGTGCGCGGGAAGCCGAGCGGGTACTCGACTGGGGCTTTCGGGAATTCGACAACTATACCCTGTTCGAGGCCGGCGATACCGCGGACGAAGCGGAGGTCTGGCTGGGCCGCGAAGCCAGCGTTCCCCTTGTGATCAAGAATGAGCTCACGCTCACGATGCGGAGGAAGGCCCGCCGCGATATGAGCGTGAAAGTGGTTTACGACACGCCGATACCCGCTCCCATCCAGGAAGGCGCGGAACTCGCGACCCTCATCGTCACGGCGCCCGAAATCGAGACCATCGTGGTGCCCCTTTACGCCGGCGCAAACATCGATCAGCTCGGTCTCTTCGGTCGGGTGGAGGCCGCCGTCGACTATCTTCTGTGGGGCGCTTCCGGGGACTAGCGTGCGCCCATAGGCGATCCTTGAACAAAGGCCTGTTCATCACCCTCGAAGGCGGCGAAGGCGTCGGTAAATCGACGCAAGCGCGCTTGCTCGGCGAAACGCTCGAGGCGCGGGGTATCGCCACGCTGTTGACCCGCGAGCCCGGCGGTGCGCCCGGCGCCGAACATATTCGCGAAATTCTGCTCGATAGCACACTCGGGCCGTGGGAGCCGATGAGCGAGGCGCTGCTCCATTTCGCGGCGCGGCGCGAGCATCTCGCACGGAGCATCCGGCCGGCCCTGGAGGCGGGCCGCTGGGTGGTGAGTGACCGTTTCGCCGATTCCACGACCGCCTACCAGGGCTATGCCGGCGATTTGGGGGCCGACGCGGTCACGGTGCTTTACAAGATCGTGCTCGGCGATTTTGCTCCCGACCTGACCCTTGTTCTCGACCTGCCGGTGACGGCGGGCCTCGAGCGCGCCGCGGCGCGGACCGCGAGCCGGGACCGCTACGAGCGCATGGACACCGGCTTCCACGAACGCGTACGGGCGGGCTACCTAGATATCGCCCGGCAGGAGCCCGAGCGCTGCGTTCTCATCGAGGCCGGCGGGAGCGTTGCTGACACGCAGAGCGCGATCTGGGCCGCCGTCGAGCAGCGTCTGCCCGTCGGCGAGGGGGCACGCTGATCGTGGCCGGTGACATCGAAGGTCGCGCGATCCTGCCGCCCCGGGAGAATCCGGACCTCGTGGGCCATGAAACGGCCGAGCGCACACTCCTGACCGCCTTCGCCGCGGGACGCTTGGCGCACGCCTGGCTGATCAGCGGGCCAGAGGGCGTAGGCAAAGCGACGCTGGCGTACAGGTTCGCCCGTTTCGTTCTGGCCAGCAGAGAGCTTTTGGCGAATGCGCCGCAATCGCTGGCCGTGCCGCCCACCCACCCGGTCTTCCGCCGCGCCGCCTCGGGCGGACATGCCGATCTCCTGGTCGTCGAGCCGGCGTGGGACGAGAAGAGGGGGCGGCGGCGCGAAGAGATCGTGGTTGACGACGTGCGGGCGTTGAACAACTTCTTCGCCTTGACGCCGGCGGAGGGCGGGTGGCGTGTTGCCGTCATCGATACCGCCGATGACATGAACCGCAATGCCGCAAATGCGGTGTTGAAGATTCTCGAAGAGCCACCGCCACGTGGGCTCATTCTGCTGATCAGCCATGCCCCGGGGCGGTTGCTGGCGACGATCCGCTCGCGCGGCCGCAGGCTCGTGTTGAGACCGCTGCCAGACGGCGTGATGGCCGCACTTCTCGGCGAGCGCTTCCCCGAATTGACGGACAGCGACCGCGATGCGTTGGCCGGGCTCGCGGAGGGCAGCGTGGGCCGGGCGTTCGAGCTTGGGAGCAAGGGCGGTCTCGAGCTTTACGGCGAAGTCGTGGGTCTCCTCGGAACCTTGCCGCACCTCGACGTGACGGCCTTGCACCGCTTGGCCGACCGCGCCGCGCAGCGGGGTGAAAAGGCAACCTACCCAACCCTGAGCTGGCTCCTCGGCTGGTGGCTCGCCCGCGCGATCCGATGCCACGCCATAGGCGCCGCTATTCCCGACGTTATCCCGGGCGATGCGGAGACGGCGCGGCGCCTTCTGTCCGAGGCACCGCTTGATCGGTGGATCGAGGTGTGGGAAAAGACCGGCACCCTCATGGCTAGGGCCGACGGCGCGAATCTCGACAGGAAGCAGGTCATCCTGAACGTATTCTCGGCGCTCGAACGAACGGCGCAGGGCGCTGATGCTCCCGTCCTGACATGGGCGTGAGGCGCTGGCCATGCGCCGCCCTCGAGCGGGGCGGGGAAGGGGCCCGAACGCGATCGAAGCGCCATCATGCCAACGCCTGAACCCTATTACATCACCACGCCCATCTACTACGTGAACGACGTGCCCCATATCGGACACGCTTACACGACGCTGGCGTGCGACGTGCTGGCCCGGTTTATGCGCCTCGACGGCCGCGATGTATATTTCCTGACCGGCACCGACGAGCACGGCCAGAAGGTGGAGAAATCGGCGATCGCCGCGGGCCTCGATCCGCAGTCGTTCTGCGATCAGGTGAGCCAGAACTTCCGCGAGCTGTCGGCGCTCATGAACTACTCCAACGATGACTTTATCCGCACCACCGAAGAACGCCATGTTCGCGCGAGCCAGGCAATCTGGCAGCGCCTCATGGAGGCGGACGAGATTTATCTCGACACCTATGCCGGCTGGTATTCGGTGCGCGACGAGGCGTTCTACGGTGAGGACGAGCTCAGCGACACGCCCGACGGCAAGATCGCACCCACCGGCGCGCCGGTGGAATGGGTCGAGGAGCCAAGCTACTTCTTCCGCCTGAGCACCTGGCAGGACCGCCTGCTCGCGTTCTACGACGCGAACCCGGACTTCGTCTTGCCTCCCTCACGGCGCAATGAGGTCGTGAGCTTCGTCAAGGGCGGCCTCAGGGACCTGTCCATCTCGCGCACCAGCTTCCGGTGGGGCGTGGCGGTGCCGGACGATCCCGATCACATCATGTATGTCTGGCTCGATGCGCTCACCAACTACATTACCGGCGTCGGCTTTCCGGACACCGATTCGGCGTCCTACAAGCGCTATTGGCCCGCGACGCTGCATGTCGTCGGCAAGGATATCCTGCGCTTTCACGCCATCTACTGGCCCGCCTTTCTGATGGCCGCGGGCGTCGCACCGCCAGAGCGCGTCTTCGCGCACGGCTGGTGGACCGTGGAGGGCCAGAAGATGTCTAAATCCCTCGGCAACTTCATCGCGCCCCGCGATCTGGTCGCGCACTACGGCGTCGACCCGGTGCGGTATTTCCTCATGCGCGAACTGCCCTTCGGCAACGACGGCGATTTTTCTCACCGCGCCATGGTCAACCGGCTCAACGGGGATTTGGCCAACGATCTCGGCAACCTGGTGCAGCGCGTGCTCAGCATGATCAACCGCAACTGCGACGCCGCGCTGCCGGCGCCGGGAGATTTCACCACAGCCGACGACGATTTGCTGACCGGCGCGCACGCGCTGCACCCGAGCCTGCAACCCGCCATGGGGCGCCAGGAAATTCACACCGCGCTCATCGAGCTATGGCGCATCGTCGGCGAGGCCAACCGCTATGTCGACGCCCAGGCGCCGTGGGAGCTCCGCAAGAGCGATGCGGCGCGCATGGGAACCGTGCTTTACGTGGTGGCCGAGACCCTGCGCCATGTCGCGATCCTCCTGCAACCGTTCACGCCCGGTGCGGCGGCGCGCATTCTCGATCAGCTCGCGGTGAACGAAGACAAGCGCGGGTTCGCCGATTTGGGCGGGGCCGGCGCGCTCACGCCCGGCACGAAGCTGCCCAAGCCCGAGGGCGTATTCCCGCGTTACGTGGAAAAGGCGGAGGAGGCCGCCGGCTGAGCGATGCTGGTCGATAGCCATTGCCACCTCGATTTTCCCGATTTCGCCGAGGATCTCGATCAGCTCGTGGATCGGGCGCACGCGAATGATGTCGGCGTAATGCTGACGATCGGGACGCTGACCGGCGCCTTCGACAAGGTGGCCGGGATCGCCGAGCGTTTCGACAACATCTGGTGCTCGGTGGGGGTCCATCCCCATGAAGTGGCGAGCGAACCCGACATCGACGCGGAGCGCCTGATCGAGCTTGCGCGCCATCCCAAGGTCATCGGCATCGGCGAGACCGGGCTCGATTACTACTACGACAACAGCCCGCGGGCGCGCCAACGCGAGTGCTTCCGTGTCCATATCGCCGCGGCGCGGGCGACCGGCTTGCCGCTCATCGTGCATTCGCGCGATGCCGATGAGGACACCGCGGCCATTCTCGAAGACGAGATGGCGAAAGGCCCGTTCGGCGGCGTGATCCACTGCTTTACCGCAGGACAGGGGCTCGCCGAGAGAGCGTTTGCGCTCGGCTTCTACATCTCGTTTTCTGGCATCGTGACCTTCAATAATGCGGACGATCTCCGGGCGGTCGCGAAAACCGTGCCGCTCGAACGCCTGTTGGTCGAGACCGATGCGCCCTATCTCGCGCCGGTGCCGAACCGCGGCAAGCGGAACGAGCCCGAGTTCGTGCGCCACACCGCGGCCCTCGTCGCCGCGCTCAAGGCGGTGTCCCTCGATGCCTTCGCCGCCGCCACCACGGCCAATTTCTTCACCTTGTTCTCCAAGGCGCAGGCGCCGTGATGCGCGTGGTGATCCTCGGCTGCGGGACATCCGGGGGCGTGCCGCGCCCCGACGGCGACTGGGGCGCGTGCGATCCCAACGAGCCGCGCAACCGGCGCACCCGGCCCTCGATCTGGGTCGAAAGCGAAGGCACGTCCATCCTCGTCGATTCCTCGCCCGATTTGCGCGCCCAGGCGCTCGCCGCCGGGATCAAACGCATCGATGCGGTGCTCTATACCCACGATCACGCCGATCACACCCACGGCATCGACGATCTGCGCATCTTTGCGCTGGGCGCGGGTCGCCCGATCGAAGCCTATTCCGATGCGCCAACCAGCACATCGCTGGTGCAGCGCTTTTCCTACGCCTTCTTCCAGGACACCGAAGCGCTTTATCCGGCGATTCTCTCGAATGTGCTCATCGATGGCCCGTTTTGCGTCGGTGGCATCGATGTTACGCCGTTTTCCCAGAATCACGGCCCGGTCGAGACTTTGGGCTTCCGTTTCGGCCGGGTCGCGTATTCGACCGATCTCGTCGACTTGTCCGACGAGGCGTTCGAGGTGCTGGCGGGCGTCGAGGTGTGGATCGTCGATGCGCTGCGCGAACGCCCACATCCGACCCACGCGCATCTCGCCACCACGCTCGGCTGGATCGAGCGGCTCAAACCCGCCCGTGCCATCCTCACGCACATGACCAACGACCTCGATTACCAGGCCCTGAAGGGGCGGCTGCCCGCCGGCGTCGAGCCGGCCTATGACGGCTTGGTGATCGCGGTCTAGCGCGAACCCGTCAACATCACAGAAACCTGAGAAATTCTTCTCAATCCGTTGATATTAAATAAATAAACGGCTTGGTGATCGCGGTCTAGCGCGAACCCGTCAACATCACAGAAACCTGAGAAATTCTCCTCAATCCGTTGATATTAAATAAATAACCCGTATTTTCCATAATAAATATTATGCGATCTTATAATTATCCCACCAACGCCCTTGAAGCTGCATTTGGCCGAACCGACATCGTGCAAACCGGCAATTGATAAACTCGGACTGCTCCCTGTTGCGAAGCCTCGCCCGCCTGCCGATAATGCCGCTGTCATGAATCCGACTCCCATCCAGCGGCTGCTCGACATCATGGCGCGGTTGCGCCATCCGACGGAGGGCTGCCCGTGGGACCGCGAGCAGGATTTCGCCACCATCGCGCCCTACACCATCGAGGAGGCCTATGAGGTGGCCGAGGCGATCCGCGAGGATGACATGGCGGCGCTCAAGGACGAGCTCGGCGATCTTCTGTTCCAGGTGGTGTTTCACGCCCAGATGGCCGAGGAGTCCGGCGCGTTCTCCTTCGATGACGTGGTCGAGGCCGTCTCGAGCAAGATGGAACGCCGCCATCCGCACGTATTCGGCGACGTGAGCATCGATTCCGCGGAAGCCCAGACCGTCCATTGGGAGACCCTCAAGGCGGAGGAACGCGCCGGCAGTGGCGAGGAGGGCTCGGAACTCGACCGTATTCCCGCTGCCCTGCCCGCCCTGGCGCGCGCCGCCAAGCTCCAGAAGCGCGCCGCACGGGTCGGTTTCGACTGGCCCGACGCCGCCCAAGTCATCGACAAGCTCGAAGAGGAGATCGCCGAGCTGCGCCAAGCGCTTGAGGCCCCTGAAAATTCGGACCACATCGCCGAGGAAGCCGGTGATCTGTTGTTCGCGTGCGTCAACCTCGCGCGCCATCTGGAGCTCGACGCCGAAACGACGCTCCGCGATGCCAACGCCAAATTCACCCGCCGTTTCCGTGCCATCGAGGCGGCGCTGGCCAAGCAAGGGCGGCGGCCCGGGGATGCCTCGCTCGAAGAGATGGAAGAGCTCTGGCAGCGCGCCAAGGAGGCCGAGCGAGCGTAAAGACGCTGGCCGGCAAGACGGTGTTCATCACCGGCGCCAGCGGTATAGACTGGGGCCGCAGGACGTCGCCGGCCCGGGCTGGCCCCCGCACGGTGCTGGGATGGCACCCTGTGCCAGGCCCCATCGGCACTCTCCTCGCCTGCCACCCGGTTGGTTCGGCATAAACGCGCTGTGCCAAACGAGTTCGCGATGGCATAAGCCTCACACCAGGCCCCAGGCTGGCGGTAGAGAATGCTTAGGGAGAGAGACGATGGCGAACAAAGCTGCAAATGAGTACACCGTTCGCCAACTTGCGCGGGATGTTCTCGATCTGGCCGAGATATACGGTGCGGACGGGCCGAAGTTGCTTGCAGCGTTGCGCGTCCCCTATGCCAACATTTTGGCCCGGGATCTGAGCAGTACCGGCGTCAAACGCCAGGGTAATCACATCGATAACTCCAAATATCTTTATTACGACGGTGAGATGTCGATTACTTTCGACCAGCTTCCTCAGGGTAAGGTGATTCCACCCCATGACCATGGCGTATGGGAAGCCATGGGAATCTACAGCGGCCGGCTCAAGCACGTCGTCTACGACCGGTCCGACGACGGTAGCAAGGAAGGCTACGCCGAATTGAGGGTCGTGGATGACCGGGTGCTCGAGCGCAACGACATCGCCATCGTGGCACCGCCCGCCGAGATCCACAGCTTCGAGGCCCTGACCGACGACACTTTCGCGGTTACGATCGTGGGTGGCCGCTACAAGGACGAGCGGGCCTACTTCAAGCCGGATGAGAACAGCTACGTCCGCATGAACCCCAAGAAGCAAAAGGTCGTCTAGTTCCAGGTATCGAATCGGCTCGGGCGGCGCCACCGCCCGTCCGATGGCCGGCGAGGGCGCGCGCATCATCGCCGTCGAGCGCCCGCACCGAGCGCAAGCCAGCAGAAAGGGCCGCTCGCGCGGCCCCGTCAAAGCATGGCTTGATCGAACCGATCGGTACTATTTCACGACACCCAGAATGTCCGATTCCTTCATGATGACGTAGTCCTCACCATCGAGCGTCACGTCGTTGCCCGACCATTTAGCGAACAACACGCGATCGTTCTTCTTGACGTCGAGCGGGTGCAGCTTGCCGTCCTCGGCACGCACGCCGCCGCCAGCCTCGATGACTCGGCCCTCCATCGGCTTTTCCTGCGCGGTGTCGGGAATGATGATGCCGCCGGCGGTCTTGGTCTCTTCCTCAACGCGCTTCACCAGCACGCGATCATGTAACGGCCTGATTTTCATCGACGATCTCCGTGAACTGTGCGGGCGGCCTTACGGCGCGACCCGGCGCTTGGCACTCTCCTGCAATGAGCGCCAGTTGTATAGCGGCGCTCGCGCGAGTGTCAACGGAAAGGCGGTGGGTCGCTTCGGTCCGGTGATCAGGCGGGCTTGTGGGCCGATTCGCCATTCGCCCGGGCGGCGGCGAAACGGCCCCGGTCCGCGGGATCGAGGCCGACCCGGATGTGGGCAAATTCAGCATCGTCGGCCCGGCTCAACACCTCGCCATGGCGATAAAGCCAAGCGATGGCGGCGCCATCATCAATCGCCACCGAGAGATCGACGATATGGCGGTTTTCCGATAGCCGTGCGGCGATACACTCCAGCAGGCGCTTGCACCCCTCGCCCGTGACGGCGGACACTGGCGCGACATGGGCATGGCGTGCCGCCTGATTGGCGATGCGGGTTCGCTCGTCGCGCGATACCAGGTCGATCTTGTTGAACACCTCGATACACGCCGAGGCGGCGGCTTCGCTGACGCCGAGATCGCTCAAGACGGCGACAACGTCCTTTTTCTGCGCCTTGGCATCCGGGTTCGAGATATCACGGACATGGACGATGAGATCGGCCGCCCGCACCTCCTCGAGCGTTGCGGAGAAGGCCGCGACCAGCCCGGGCGGCAGATCAGAAATAAAGCCCACCGTGTCGGACAGGATGATGGGCCGGCCATCGGGCAAGCTCAGGGCCCGCATCGTCGGATCGAGCGTCGCGAACAACTGATCGTTGGCGAATACGTGGGATCCGGTCAGGTGATTGAACAACGTCGATTTGCCGGCGTTGGTGTAGCCCACCAGCGCGACCACAGGATAGGGCACCTTGCGCCGCTCGCTGCGATGCAGGCTCCGGGTCTTGACCACGGCCTTGAGCTCACGGCGGATGCGCGTGATGCACTCGCCGATGTGGCGCCGGTCGGCCTCGATCTGGGATTCGCCCGGGCCACCGAGAAAGCCGTAGCCGCCGCGCTGGCGTTCGAGGTGGGTCCATGACCGCACGAGGCGGCTCCGCTGGTAGGTGAGTGCCGCCAGTTCGACCTGCGCCCGCCCCTCCCGGGTCCGCGCGCGGGCGCCGAAAATCTCCAGAATGAGGCCCGTGCGGTCGATGACCTTGCATGACCAGGCACGCTCGAGATTGCGCTGCTGCACCGGTGTCAGCGCGCCATCGACGACGGCGACGTCAATGTGGTCGCGTGCCACCTGTTCGGCGATGGCGGCCACCTTGCCGCTGCCGAGCAACGTGCCGGGGCGGGCCCGCGACAAAGCGATGAGGTCGCTGTCCACGATCTCGAGACCGATGGCACGGGCTAGGCCGATGGCCTCGGCGAGCCGCGCCTCGGGACTCCGGGCCGAGACCTCCCCGTTGGCACGGGATTTCACGTGTGGCGCGAGCACCAAGGCCCGGCCGCAGGACAGCGCGGACCCGTTGAGCGAATTGTTGGATGAATTACTCAGCTTCGAGGGCCGCTTCTTCCGCCGCATCGAACAGCTGGATGGGCGTTGACGGCATCACCGTGGATATGGCGTGCTTATAAACCAGCTGGGCGTGGCCGTCCCGCCTGAGCAGAACCGAAAAATTGTCGAACCAGGTGATCACACCTTGTAGCTTCACTCCGTTCACCAGAAAGACCGTCACGGGAACCTTGTTCTTGCGGATGTTGTTGAGAAACACGTCCTGAAGGTTTGGGCTCTTAGGTGCGGACATCGTTGTACCCCGCCTTTTCTCGTTTTGCTGTATTTCGGGATCCAGGGCCACACTGACACCGACCCTCGCTCCCGTATGCCCGCGGCGGATGCCACAAACAAACGACCACATCCACCGCGAATGCCGCCTTTGTCTTGGACGGGGATAGGGGTCCAAGCTTCCCCTTATATGGGGATGCTCATTCTAGCATGCAAGATAGAACCCGGTATCCGTCGCACAAGGGTCGCTCAGGCGGCGTCTGTCTCCTCCTCCACCACGTTGACATAGTTTTCGTACATCTCGCGCAAGCGGAGCGTCACCGACCCGGGCTGCCCGTTGCCGATCACCCGGTCGTCGATCTGCACGACCGGCAGAACGAACGAGGTGGTGCTCGTGAGAAACGCTTCGCGCGCCTCTTTGGCCTCATCGAGCGTGAACGCGCGCTCGACCAGCTCGATACCATTGCGCCGGGCGAGATCGACGAGCATGAGCCGGGTAATGCCGCTCAAGACGGCGTTTTCGAGATGGCGCGTCACGATGGCCCCATTCTGGTCGACGATCCACGCATTGGTCGAGCTGCCTTCGGTTACATAACCGTCGGGTTCGACCTGCCAGGCCTCGTAGGCCCCCTTCTCCTTGGCGAATTGCTTGGCCAGGATGTTGGGTAGCAGCGCGAGCGATTTGATATCGCAGCGTCGCCAACGGATGTCCGGCACGCTGACAACCTTGACACCCTGGGAAAAGATTTTCGCCGACGGCGTCTGGCTCCGAGCGGTGATCACCATCGATGTCCGGGCTTCGTGCGGGAAGGCGTGATCGCGGCGGGCCACGCCGCGCGTCATCTGGATGTAGACGATACCTTCGCGCACCCTGTTGCGGCGCACGCACTCCGCCATCACCACCGACAGGGCGGCCCACGACATCGGCCAACCGATCTGCAGCTCGCCCAGCGAACGATCAAGGCGATCGAGATGGGGCTCCTTGTCGATCAGGCGCCCGCGCTGGACGGCGATCACCTCATAGACGCCGTCGGCAAACTGGTAGCCGCGATCCTCGACGTGCACGACGGCCTCGCCATGCGGGACGTAACGGCCGTTCACATAGGCAATCCGCGACACCCTCCCCTCCCCGTCTAATGGCGCAGCTAGTGACGCAGGAAAAACCCTCTGAACAGAACCAGGAAGGCCAGAAGCTCAAGGCGCCCGAGCAGCATGGCGGCGCACAGGATCCATTTGGCCCCGTCAGGAACCGCATCATAGGACACCGCGCCGCCGTTGCCCACGAGCAAAGCGGGGCCGTTGTTACTGAACGCAGCAGTCGTGGCGGAGAGCACCGTGCGCATATCCAAATCGAATATCGACAGCGCGGCCGCCACCAGCACGAAGCAGATCAAGAACACCATGAAGAAGCTCCACGCCGATCGCAGCGCCTCCTCGGAGACCGTTTGTTCGTCATAGTGCAGCCGGACCACGCCATGCGGGTGAGGAAGCCGGGCCAGCTCGCGCCCCACCTGCCTTAGGAATAGCTTGAAGCGCATCAGCTTGATGCCGCCCGCCGTCGATCCCGAGGAGCCGCCAATCAGGGCCATTATCAGCAACAACATGAGCATGAACGCGGGCCAGGTGGAGACCTCGCCGGTGGTGAACCCCGTCGTCGTCAACATCGAGACGGCGTTGAACACACCGGTGCGCACGCTGTCGATGGCGTTGGCATCGGCCTGCCAATGAAGCACGACGGCAATCGCAAGGCCGCCCAGGACGCTGAGCGCCAGGAAGTAGCGTACCTCCGGGTCGCGCCAGTAATCCGCCCCGCGGCCGTTGAACAGCGCCCAATGCAGCGTAAAATTGAGCGCCGCGATGGCCATGAATACGACAAGAACGAGCTCGGCCACCGGATTGTCGAACCTGCCGACCGATTCATCATGGGTGCTGAATCCACCCGTCGATAGGGTGGAAAACGCGTGAGCGAGTGCATCGAATGGCGGGAGGCCGGCGGCCCATAACAGGGCGGCACAAATCAGCGTCAACCCGGCGTAGATCCACCAGATCGAGCGTCCCATGTCGCCCAGTCGCGCGGCCAGTGCTTGCCGTTCGCCGCGCGGCATGGCGCTGCGAAAGAGCTGCATGCCGCCGATGCCGTGCAGCGATAGCAGTGCCACCGCGAGAACGATGGTGGCGAAGCCGCCGAGCCAAGTGAGCAAACCGCGCCAAAACAGGATACTCCGGTCGATCTTCTCGAGCCCTGACAGAACGGTGGCTCCGGTCGTCGTCAGCCCGGAGAGCGCCTCGAAATAGGCCCCGGTCATGGAGGGGAACGCCGCGTTGTAGTAGAGCGGCACGGCGCCGAACACGGGCAGCACGGCCCAAACCAACAGGGCCAGAAGATAACCTTCCCTGTGCGAGGCCTCTCTTTGGGCTCCGCGGGTCGCGATGATCAAGCCAACACCCACGAACGCGGTCAGTACGGCCGAGACGAGAAACGCCCAACCCTGATCGGTTTCCTCATAACCGAAGGCGACCAGGGCCGGCAGCAGCATCGTGGCCGCAAAGCCCGCGAGGACATAGCCGAGGACCGAGATCACGGTCGTGTAGAACATGGGGCGGGCCGATCGTCCCGGCCGCGTCTAGAAGAAATCCGAACGCACGGAAAACAGTTGCTCGACCTTTTTCACCACCTCGGCGGCGGAAAAAACGATCACCCGATCATGTGCCTTGATGACCGTGTCACCACGCGGAATGATCACATCCTCATCGCGCACCAAGGCGCCGATGATGATGCCAGCGGGAAGCTTGGTCTCACGGATCGAGGCGCCGACGAGCTGCGAGGTCTCGAGCGCCTCCGCCTCGATGACCTCGGCGATGCCGTCACCCACGCTGTGCAATCCGCGAATCCGGCCGCGCCGGACATGCTGGAGAATCGTCGAGACGGTGGACGCGCGCGGGCTGACGACGACGTCGATCCCGAGCGAGCGGACAAGCGGGCCGTAGCTCAAATTGTTGACTAGCGTGATCGTGCGCTGGCACCCTGCGCGCTTGGCGAGCAGCGATGCGAGAATATTGACCTGATCGTCATTGGTGATGGCGGCAATGGTTTCGGTGGCCTCGATATTGGCTTCCTCGAGGATTTCCCGGTCGAGCGCGTCACCGTGGATGACCACCGCGTGGCCCAGTTGATCAGCAACCAGTTCGGCACGCGCCTTGTTCGCCTCTATCACCCGAACCCTGACGTCGGCGTGCTCCTCTTCCAACTGTTTGGCGAGAAACAAGCCGATATTGCCGCCGCCCACGATAATCACCCGGCGCGCTTCCTCCTCCTCATGGCCAAAGGCCACCATGGCGCGGCTCACGTGGCGCGTATCGACGATAAAATAGACCTCGTCGCCAGCCAGCATCTGATCATCAGCGGAGGGCACCATGATCTTGTCCTCCCGGATGATGCCCACCACGCGGATATGGAGGTCCGGGAAGAGTGCCGTGAGTTGGCGTAGGGGCGTGTCGATGATCGGACAATCCTCCCCCACATGGACCGAGATCATGCGCACGAGATCGTCGGCGAACGGCAGCATATCGCTCGCGCCCGGCGCCTCCAGGCGTCGGATCACGGCGCGGGCAACTTCCACCTCGGGCGAGATGATGACGTCAATCGGCATGTTTTCGCGGCTGAAGAGATTGCGCCAGATCGGTTCGAGATAGCTCTGTGCCCGCACGCGCGCGATCTTCATCGGGACGTTGAACAGGGAGTGCCCCAGCTGACACGCGACCATGTTGACTTCGTCGACCTGGGTGACCGCGATGAGCATGTCCGCGCCCTCCGCTCCGGCAAGCTCGAGCACGTCGGGGTGGGACGCATGACCCACCAGGGCGTGAACGTCAAGGGCGTCGCTGATACGTTCGATCAGTTCCGGTGAGTGGTCGATCACCGTCACGTCGTTGTGTTCGCTGGCCAGCTGGCGGGCGATCGCGTAACCAACCTGGCCGGCACCGCAGACGATAACCTTCATCGCCTCAATCCATCACCATCAATTTCGGGAAATTATGACGGCACGCGCCCGCGATTACGGGCCCGCTGTTTGATAGCGTCCGTTGCCGCCCACCCCAAGCGATTTGAGCTTCCGGTGCAGCGCCGAACGTTCCATACCGATGAAGTGAGCGGTCCGCGAGACGTTGCCGCCGAAGCGGTTGATCTGGGTGACGAGATATTCGCGCTCGAAGATCTCCCGTGCTTCGCGCAGCGGCATCCCCATGAACTGCTCGCTGCCGTTGGGGCGCAGGAAGCCAAGGCTTTCCATCCCGAGCTCCGCCGGCAGCATATCCGCGGAAATAGCCGAGCGCCCGTCGCCCGGCGCCATGATCAGCAGCCGCTCGATCAAATTGCGGAGCTCGCGCACATTGCCGGGCCATGCACTTGCCTGCAGCACGGCCATGGCATCTTCGCCGATCTCCCGGCTCGGTCGGCCCGCGAGCCCGGCCGTGCGCGCCATGAAATGGCGGCAAAGATGCGGGATATCCTCGGGGCGGTCCTTGAGGGCCGGGACGCGAATGGGGACGACGTTCAGACGGTGATAGAAGTCCTCCCGGAAGCGTCCCGCGGCGATTTCCGCCTGCAGGTCGCGGTTGGTCGCACTGACCACGCGCACATCGACGTGAACCCGGTTCTGACCACCAACGCGCTCGAAACTCTGTTCCTGCAAAACGCGCAGGATCTTGGCCTGGGTCTCAACCGGCATGTCGGCGACTTCGTCGAAGAACAACGTGCCGCCGTGGGCCTGCTCGAGCGTTCCCGTGCGCCGCCCACCCTCCCAGTTCGGGGCGCCCTCCTCGACGCCGAAGAGCTCAATCTCCATACGTTCCGGCGCCATATTCGCCGCGCTGATCACCATGAACGGGCGGTCGGCGCGTGGCGAGTGGGCGTGGAGCAGGCGTGCCACCACCTCCTTACCCGATCCGGCCGGTCCGCTGATCAACACGCGGCTGCCTGTCGGCGCGACCTTTTCGATCGCCAGGCGCAACGCGCTCATCGCTGAGGATGTGCCGATCAATTCCGCGTCGCGGCCGGCATGGAACTTGAGCTCGCGGTTCTCGCGGCGCAGGCGTGCGGCCTCGATGGCCCGCTCGATGATGACGATCAGGCGGTCCGTCTTAAAGGGTTTCTCGATAAAATCGTAGGCGCCCCGCTTGATCGCGGAGACGGCGGTTTCGATATTGCCGTGCCCGCTGATCACCACGACAGGAAGGTCCGGGTAATCGCCCATGACCTGGTCCAGCACCTGAAGGCCGTCGAGTTCGCTACCCTGTAACCAGATATCGAGCACCAAAAGCGACGGCAGGCGCACCTCGACCTCGGCCAGTGCCGCTCTGCCGTCTGCGGCCGTGCGGGTTTCATAGCCCTCGTCGGTCAAAATGCCCGCTACGAGGTCCCGGATATCCGCCTCGTCATCGACGATCAGAATGTCATGCGCCATGGCTTACTAACTCGTCCGTCTCACCGGTTGATTTGTCCCGCCCGTCCGCGCCATTTCCGCGGCCCGCGGCAAACAGTATCTGCACGCGCGTGCCACCGCCGGGGCGTTCGTCAAGCAAGAGCCGGCCCCCGTGATCGTCGATAATCTTCTTGACGATCGCCAGGCCGAGACCCGTCCCTTTCTCCCGCGTGGTGACGTAAGGCTCCGTGAGGCGATCGCGCAAGCCTTCGGGCAAGCCACAACCGTTATCCTCGACCTTGAGAACGACCGTACCGTTCTGCCGCTGGATGGAGAACTCGATGCGGCCGGGCGGCAGGCTCTGGCCGTCACTATCGTCGCGGCCACCGATGGCGGCGGCGGAATTCTGGAACAGATTGGTCAGCACCTGGCTGATCTGGCGCGCGTCACACCGCAGCATGACAGGTTGGCCGGGAAACTCTTCGCGATACTCGATCTCCGAATGGGCGAGTTGTTGCAGAAACTGGCTGCGCTTCGCGGTCTCCGTGAGGTCCTCCATCTTGAACACGGGCGCTGGCATGCGTGCGAACGAAGAGAATTCATCGACCATGCCGCCGATTTCAACGGCGTGGCGAATGATCGTATCGGTGCACTGGCTAAAGACGTCGGGATCGGACTTGACCTCCTTGAGATACTTCCGCTTGAGCCGTTCGGCCGACAACTGGATCGGCGTCAGCGGGTTCTTGATCTCGTGGGCGATGCGGCGGGCCACGTCCGCCCATGCCGCTGTGCGCTGCGCCACGACGAGATCGGTAATATCGTCAAAGGTCACGACGAAGCCGGTCAACTCGCCTTCGGATCGCTCGCTGGCGACGCGGACGAGCAGATTGCGCACCCCTCCGTCGCGTTCAAGATTGACTTCACCCTGGACCAAGCGGTCGGGGTTGTGCCGCGCCTCTTCCACAAGATCATTCATCTCCGGCACGACTTCGACCAGCCGCTGCCCGATCAGCGCCTCCGCATGGGTTTCGAGCAGCACGGCAGCGGAGCGATTCGGCAGATCAATGTGACCGCCGGTGTCGAGGCCGATGACGCCCGCGGAGACGCCGGAAAGCACCGTCTCGGTAAACCGCCGGCGATCATCGAGCTGCCGGTTGGCCTCTACCAACTCGGCGCGTTGACTTCGGAGCTGGGTCGTCATGCGGTTGAACGCGCGGCTGAGCTTGCCAATCTCGTCGTCACCCTTTTGCTCGCGCACGCGGGCCGCGAGATTACCGGCGCGCACTTGTTCGGTCGCCGCTATCAAGTCGCCGATCGGCCGCACCAGCCGGGTGGCCAGCGACAGCCCGAGCCATATCGCGACAAGCAACAACAGCAAGCTCACAACGATAAAGATCAACGCGAAGGTGATCTGGATGCTGGAGCGTTCGCCCTCGAGCCGATCGTAAGCGGCTTTGGCCTGCCGGTTGCGCTCGACATGGCCGATAACACGTGGGTCGGTGAACCGCCCAACGAACAGGTAAGCGTCGAGAAAACCGTCGAGACGGACGACGGCGCGAAGCCGGTCATCGCTCCTGTTGGTGTACATCACCACTTCGCCGCCAGCCGCTTCGTTCAGGATCGTCGTCGGCACCTGCTCGAATTCCAGCCCGAAGCTCAGGCGTGAGCGCGCCAACACCTGTCCGGTGCGATCGATCACGACGGCTTCGGGCAGAGAGCGAAATCCCGCCTGGCTCGAAATTAGCTGGTCGAAGCGCAGGCGGTGGCCCGTGACGAGCGGAGCGGCCCGGTTCAAGTCGTTGGCCATCGCCAAGATGTCAGCGCGAATGACGTTCTTGTGCTCCTCCAGATAAGCCTCGGCGACCGCCGAGGACGACGATAGCGCCGTGCGCACGCGTTCGCTGAACCAACCTTCGATACCGAAGTTAAAGAACAAAGCGGCGAACACCGCGATGATGATGGCCGGCGTGACCGCAACCAGACTGAACATGGCCACCATGCGCGAATGAAGGAGCGACCCGGCGGCGCCACGGCGGCGCTCAATCCACAGCTCAACCAAGCGGCGCGCGACGATTGCACCCAGTGTCAGCAATAAAATGAGATTGATGAGAAGCAGGACGAGCACGGTGCGCGGGTCCGGCCCGAACGGCGAGGAGCCGCTCAGGGCGGCATAGGTCGCCACCCCCGACGCGACCGCCGCGACGGCCAACATGATCGCCAATTTTTGGAGGAGACCCGTGCGCCTGACCCAACGCATGAATCGGCGCCCCAATAAGGACCTCATCACCACACCACTCTAGCTCATCTCACAATCGCAGGGCGCGTATCCCGCCGTTCAGCGAGGCCCCGGATTTTCGCGCCAAATGACCACATCATGTTGCATTATTGCATCACTTGAGGGTGCGCACCACCGGGATGTCGAGATCGCGAATCTTCTTGCGCAGTGTGTTGCGGTTGAGGCCGAGCAGCTGTGCCGCCCTGATCTGATTGCCCTTGGTGGCGGCCAGGCTCAAGGTGATGAGCGGCCGCTCGATTTCGCGCAAGATGCGGCCATAGAGGCCAGTGGGCGGCAAGCTCTCGCCGTGAGCTCCGAAATAGCGGGCCAATTGCTGCTCGACGGCGGCGCCCAGGTTGTCATCGAGCAGGTCTCCGCCGCCCGCGGTTGAAAGGCGGGATTCGGCGAGTTCAGCGTCCACTGCGCTGGCGCCGACGGCATCACCGGGTGCCAGCACGATGAGCCGCCGCACCAGATTCTCGAGCTCACGCACGTTGCCCGGCCAATCGTGCGCGAGGAGCCGGTCCATCGCCTTGGCTTCGAAATGCTTGCTCGGCAGTCCTTCGCGCGCCGCCTGGGCAAGAAAGTGGCGGACGAGTTCCGGGATGTCCGCCCTGTGCGCCCGCAACGGCGGCAGGCGAACGGGTACGACGTTGAGCCGATAGAACAAATCTTCGCGGAACCGCCCCTCGACCACGAGGCGCCTGAGGTCGCGATTGGTCGCGGCGATGATCCGCACGTTGGTGCGCAACATATCGTGCCCGCCGACCCGGTTGTACTCACCTTGTTGCAGAACTCGAAGCAAGCGCGTCTGCGCCTCGAGCGGCATATCGCCGATCTCGTCGAGAAACAGAGTGCCCTCGTCGGCCTGCCCGAAACGGCCGATATTGCGCCGTGTCGCGCCGGTGAATGCCCCCTTTTCGTGGCCGAACAGCTCGCTCTCGACCAGCTCGCGCGGGATCGCAGCCATGCTGATGGCGACAAACGGGCCGTGCCGGCGCTTGCCGTGATCATGCAGGATGCGCGCGACAAGCTCCTTGCCGGTTCCCGATTCTCCAGTGATGAGGACCGTGAGCTCCGTCACCGCGAGCCGGGCGATGACGAGGTAGACGTCCTGCATGGCCGGTGAATGACCGATAAGCGGCAGCGCATCCTCGGGCGCCGGTAGGGGCACGACCTCGCTGCCGTCCCTTTCCCGCTCATCCAGCGAGCGCTTGATGACGGCTGCCAAATCATCGAGATCGAACGGCTTGGGCAGATACTCGTACGCGCCGCGCTCGGCCGCCCGGATCGCCGTGAGCAGCGTTTTCTGCGCCGTCATCACGACAATTGGGAGTTCCGGGCGGATCTTCTTGATGCGCTCCAGGAGATCGAGTCCATCCCCGTCGGGCATGACCACGTCGGTGACCACGAGATCACCCTCCCCTTCCGAAACCCATTGCCACAGCGTGGCGGCGCTTTCGGTGCTACGGACGTCGTAACCGATGCGTCCGAGGGCGTGATCGAGCACGGTGCGGATGCTCTGATCGTCATCCGCGATCAGGATGGTGGCGCTCGGCCCGGCCCGATCAGTCAAGCTCATGGCCGGCCTCGTGAACCGGCAAGCGGACACGGAACTCGGTCCGCCCCGGTTCCGAGTCGAACTCGATGATGCCGCTGTGTTCGCCGATGATTTTCCCGACGAGGGCGAGGCCCAATCCCGACCCCTGGACCCTCGTCGTCACGAACGGATCGAACAGATGGGTGCGAACGTCCTCTGGAATGCCGGGGCCGTCGTCACGCACGCCGATCTCCAGCGGCAGGTGAACGCGTTCACCGCTGGCCGGGGCTTCGAGCCACATGCCGTGGCGGAAGCCCGTCGTCAGCGCGATTACGCCTTGCCCTTCCGGCATCGCTTCGGCGGCGTTCTTCACCAGATTGAGGAAGACCTGAATAAGCTGATCGCGGTCGCCATAGGCGGGCGGCAGCGAGGGATCATAGTGCTCCTCGAACGCGACCCCCGAAGCAAAGCCCGTCCGGGCGATGGCCCGCACATGCTCCAGAACCTGATGGATATTGACCGGCTCGCGCGTCAGCGGCCGGCCGGTAAACATTTCCATGCGGTCAACCAAGGCGCAAATGCGATCGGTCTCGTCGCGAATGAGCCGGGCCAATGGCCGGTCCCTCGCGCCGGCGTTGCGCTCGAGGAGCTGGGCGGCGCCGCGAATGCCCGAAAGCGGATTCTTGATTTCATGCGCCAGTAACGCCGCCATGCCAGTCACCGAGCGCGCGGCACCGCGGTGGCTCAGTTGACGATTCATGCGCCGCGCCGTCGTCAATTCGTCGAATGAGATCACGATGTGATCCGGCGCATCCCCGAGCGGCGCCAGCTGCACATTGACCAGCCGAGTCCCGAAACGGGGGCCGCTCACTTCAACGCCGTAGTCGAGCAGCACGCCCTCTCGCGCACGCATCTGGGCAACCAGTGACAGGAGGGGGGCGTCCGGAGCGACGAGCTCGGCCAGGGCGCGTTCGGCCAGAGTCCGCGTGCTGGCCCCGAAAAACTGCTCGCAGGCCGGATTGGCGAACAGGATGCGATCCCGCCCGTCGATCACCAGAACCGGTAGCGGCAAGGCGGTGAGCAAGCTCGCGGCATCGAGGCGATCGCTCGCTTCGGCGCCGCCCCATTCAGCGAGTTCCGCCATCACGCCGCTTCCGCATCGAGCACGCCGCCGAAGAAGCTGCGCATGTGCGCCTTGACCTGCTCGGGATCGGCCGTGTGGTTCACCGCGTCGCGGAACGCCGCGGCGTTGGGCAGCGCCTTGGCGTACCACGCGAGATGCTTGCGGGCGACACGAACACCGACGTCCGTGCCGTAGTGCGCGAGCATGTCGTCGTAATGGGCCGCCACGAGCTCCCGACGCTCGGCGAGGGGTGGATCGGAGAGCCGCTCGCCGTTGCGCAGGAAGTGAATGACTTGCCTGAGAAACCAGGGCCGGCCGTAACATGCCCGTCCGATCATGATCCCATCGGCACCCGATTTGGTCATGGCGTCCGTCACGTCGTCGAGCGAGGCGATGTCGCCATTGACGATGACCGGGATGTTCACCGCCTCCTTGATCCGGCGGACGAACGCCCAATCAGAACGCCCTTTATAGAACTGGCAGCGAGTTCGCCCGTGGACGGTGATCATGCGGATCCCGCTGGCCTCGGCGAGCCGCGCAATGGTCGGCGCGTTGCGGCTCTGCTCGTCCCAACCGGTGCGCATCTTGAGGGTCACCGGCACGCGTACCGCCTGCACCACCGCCTCGAGGATTCGCGCCGCTTTGTCCTCTTCGCGCATGAGCGCCGAGCCGGAATAGCCGTTCACCACTTTCTTGGCCGGACAGCCGAAGTTGATGTCGATGAGAGCGGCGCCGCGGTCTTCGTTGAGTTTTGCCGCCTCCGCCATGACATCGGGCTCGCAGCCGGCGAGTTGCACGGCCATGGGTTGTTCCTCGACCGCGCTTTCGGCCATCTTGAGGGACTGGCGCGTCTGCCGGATCATCGACTGGCTGGCGATCATCTCCGACACCACGAGGCCGGCGCCCAGACGTTTGACCAGCCGGCGAAAAGGCAAGTCGGTCACGCCTGACATTGGCGCGAGAATGACGGGATCCCGCAGCTCGATCGGGCCTATTCTGAGGGTCATCGGGCGCTGGAACTCCTAGAAACGGGTATTGTTCCGCTGTCGATTGAGTAAATTTTAGGCAAAGAAACTTTGTGCTGAAAATATGGGCAATAGTAGGACACCTCGCGCTACGAAACAACAATGGGGCTCGCGATTCGGCGCGTGAGCACGTAAGAATGCCTACTTCGACCTGATCAGACGGAAGCGATCGCCGTGACCACCGCAGCTGTCATCGTCGCCGCGGGCCGTGGAGAGCGCATGGCGCCGCCATCCCCCAAAGCGTATCTGCCGCTCGGGGGTGTGCCGCTCCTGCGCCATAGTCTGCACGCATTTGTGCGCCACCCGGCCATCGATTGTGTCCGCGCGGTGATTCACCCCGGCGACCGGTCCGCCTATGACGAGGCGGCGCATGGTCTCGACCTCCTCGATCCGGTGCCCGGTGGCACGAGCCGCCAGGATTCGGTCCGCGCCGGTCTCGAAAGCCTGATCGAGCGCCACCCCGGCAAAGTGCTCATTCATGACGGCGCCCGGCCGTTTCCCGACGCCGCTCTCATCCAGCGCGTCGTGACGGCGCTCGATGAGGCGCCGGCGGTGATCGCCGCGGTGCCGATGGTGGATTCGCTCAAGCGTTCAGAGGACGGCCGCATCGCAGCAAGCCTCGATCGACACGAGTTCTGGCGCGCCCAGACACCGCAAGGATTCGATTTCCAGACCATCCTCGACGCCCATCGCACAGCCGCCACGGCCAGCGGACTAGGCGACGATGCCGAAGTGGCCGAGCGCGCCGGCATCGCCGTCGATATCGTGGCCGGCTCGGAGGACAACCTGAAGATCACGACGCCCCATGATCTTGCGCGCGCCGAGCGGATGCTTCTGGGTCACCTGGGCGATGTCCGTTGTGCGAGCGGCTTCGATACCCATCGCTTCGGGCCGAACCCGAGCCTCGATGGCGTGGTTCGCCTGTGCGGTGTCGATATTCCTTTCGACAAAACCCTGAGCGGCCATTCCGATGCCGATGTCGGCCTGCACGCTCTTGCAGATGCGCTGCTGGGAGCGATCGGCGCGGGCGATATTGGCGCGCATTTTCCGCCCGACGAGCCAGAATGGGCCGGCGCCGATTCAGGGCAGTTCGTCGAGCACGCCGCCGGGTTGATCGCCGCGCGCCAGGGTCGGATCACCCATGTCGATCTCACGCTGATCTGCGAGGCCCCCAAGCTCGCCCCGCATCGCGCCGCCATGGTGGCCAGCATCGCGGTCCTCCTCGGCCTCGAGGAGGACCGCGTCAGCGTCAAGGCTACGACGACCGAGAAGCTCGGATTCACCGGCCGCGGCGAGGGAATTGCCGCGCAGGCCTTGGTCACGGTTAGGCTACCGGTATGATGGCCCGGGGCGGCCGATGATCCGCCTCGCCCGGCTGCCGCAGGGCCTCTCGTTTTGGCATCCTGCCGCTTTAATCGCCACGGTGGGGGGCATCGGTCTTCTACCGCGAGCGCCGGGGACGTGGGGCTCGCTCGTGGCGCTGATCGCCGCGTTCGTCATTCGCGTCTATTTCGGCTCCACCGCTTTGGCCATTGCGACGGGTCTTGTGTTTCTCATCGGCTGGTGGGCGGCGAGCCGCTTCATCGAGGCCGCCGGCGAGCCCGACCCAGGTCCGGTGGTCATCGACGAGGTGGCGGGCCAGTGGCTGGTGCTCATCTTCGCGCCCGCCGAACCCCAGTTTTACATTGCCTGCTTCCTCCTCTTTCGCCTCACCGACATCCTCAAGCCCTGGCCGGTCAGTTTGGCCGATCGGGTCATCGGTGGCGGATTCGGCGTCATGTTCGATGACATTCTCGCGGCGGTCTACGCCATTGCCGCGCTCATGGTCCTGATGTGGCTGACGGGGACCGGCTGATGTTCGATGAGGCGTTGCGCGACAAGGCGGCTCGTGTGCTCGATGGCTGCCGCGCCAAGAACCTCACGATCGCGACGGCCGAATCCTGCACCGGCGGCCTGATCGCCGCGTGCCTGACAGAGATTGCGGGCTCGTCCGACGTCGTCGAGCGCGGCTTCGTGACCTACACCAACCAGGCCAAAACCGATCTTCTCGGCGTCCCCGAAACGTTGCTTGCAACGGTCGGCGCGGTTAGCGAAGAGGTCGCCCGCGCCATGGCGGAAGGGGCGCTTGCCCGCTCCCCGGCCCAGATTTCCATCGCCTGCACCGGCATCGCCGGGCCCTCTGGCGGCACCGCGGATAGGCCCGTCGGCCTCGTCCATCTCGCCGCGGCGCGGGAGGGCCAGCCCACCCTGCACCAGCGCTGTGCCTATGGCGATATGGGGCGCACAGGCGTGCGCCTCGCCAGCGTCGAGGACGCGCTCGAATTACTTCTGCTTCGGCTGGGGGACTAGGGTCCGGACTCATTACAGCCACCAGATGACGGCGGCGGCAAGGGCGATTGCGGCGATGAAGTTTTTGATGTTGCGGTCGAAGCGGGTGGCTATACGGCGCCAGTCCTTGAGGCGGCAAAACATGCGCTCGATGATGTTGCGCTGCCTGTAGACGGTCTTGTCATAATGGTATTGGACCTTGCGGTTCTTGCGCGGTGGGATGACGGCCGTGGTTCCGCGTTCTGCTAGCCAGTCGCGCAGGGCTTTGCTGTCATAGCCCTTGTCGGCGACGAGTTCGGTGGCGGGCGGCATGGCTTCGATACAGCGCTGGGCGACCTTGCAATCATGGACGTTTCCTGGTGTCAGGAGCAGGACGAGGGGCCTGCCTTTCGCATCGCAGACAGCGTGGAGCTTGGTGTTTCGGCCCCCCTTGGTGCGGCCGATGCCATGGGCCAAGGCCCCCCTTTTCCGCCGCCGGCGCAGCGATGAACCTTGATGCAGGTTGAATCGATGAACAGCCGGTCGGGGGCGTCTTCGCCGCCCGCCAGCGCGCTGAATATCCGTTCCCAGATGCCGCGCTCCGCCCAGCGTACAAAGCGGTTGTAGAGCGTCTTCTTCGGTCCGTAGACCTCACGCGGACAGTCGGCCCAGCGCCCGCCATTCCTCAGGGCATGGACGATCCCGCTCAGCACCCGGCGATCGTCGACGCGCGCCATGCCGCGCGTATCCGTCGGCAAAAGCGGCGCGATCCGAGCCCATTGCGCATCCGAAAACCAAAAGAAATCCGACATTTCCATCGCCTCCTCGCTGGAAACAATGAATCATGCCAGCCCCGCTTTGGGAATCCCCTTAATGGGTCCGGACCCTAAACCCTATCGGGCGCGGCGCCTTCGGTGGCCGTGGCCGCCGGCGCCTTCTCGGGCCCATAGAGCACCCGCGCTCGGACTTCGAACGCGGCCACCATGCGTCGCACCGCCTCGTTGAACACAGCGCCGATCAGGCTTTTCAGCAGCCGCGAGCGGAATTCGAAATCGACGTAGAAGTCGATGACGCAGCCCTCGTTCGCCGGGATGAAAACCCAGTGGTTGTCGAGGTAGCGGAACGGGCCACCGTCGTAGCGCACGTCGATCCGCTCGGGCCGGTTAAGGGTGACGGTGGAGCTGAAGCGTTCGCGAAACAGCTTGAAGCCGATGACGAGATCGGCGCGCAGCGTATCGCCCTGTCGCTCCCGGATGCGCGCGGCCGTGCACCACGGCAGAAACTCGGGGTAGCTTTCGATGTCGGCCACGAGGTCGAAGAGCTGCTCCTGCGCGTGCGGCAGGAGCCGCTTTTCCGCGTGGGTCGGCATGAGATCTAGCGGGTCGCGGCCCGGGCTCCGCGCGCCGCGCTGAGCGCCGCGAAATCCTTCGCTGCGTGGTAGGACGAACGCGTCAGCGGCGTCGCCGACACCATGAGAAACCCCCGCGCTTTGGCTTCGGCCGCGTAGTTGGCAAACTCGTCCGGCGTGACGAAGCGGTCGACGGCGATGTGCTTGGGCGTCGGCTGGAGATACTGGCCGATGGTGAGGAAATCAACATCGGCTGAGCGGAGATCGTCCATGACCTCCCGCACTTCATCTGTCCTCTCACCAAGCCCCACCATGATGCCGGATTTGGTGAACAAGCTCGGGTCGAGCCGCTTGACGCGGGCCAAGAGATCGATCGAGTGATCGTACTGGGCGCCGGGCCGCACCGGGCGGTAAAGCCGGCGCACCGTCTCGAGGTTGTGATTATAGACGTCCGGGCGCGCCGCCACGACGATCTCGAGCGCGCGGTCCTTCTTCAGGAAATCGGGCGTGAGCACCTCGATCGTGGTGTCGGGCGCGGTCGCGCGGATGCGCTCGATACAGCGCGCGAACTGCTCGGCGCCGCCATTGTCGAGGTCGTCGCGGTCCACCGAGGTGATGACGACGTGCTTGAGGCCGAGGCGCCCGACCGCATCGGCGAGGTGATCGGGCTCGTGCGGATCGAGCACGTCGGGCCGGCCGGTGGCGACGTTGCAGAACGCGCAGGCGCGCGTGCACACGCTGCCGAGGATCATCACCGTCGCATGACCCTGCGCCCAACACTCGCCGATGTTGGGGCACGCCGCCTCCTCGCATACGGTGTTGAGGCTGAACTCGCGCATCAGCCTGCGCGTCGCGGCGTAGCCCGGCGAGGTCGGCGCCTTGACGCGAATCCACACGGGCTTGCGCGGCGAGGGCTGATCCGGCTTGTGCGCCTTCTCCGGATGGCGCGAGGCTTGAGCGGTGTCGGTCATGGGCCGCTTGGGGTTCGACTGATTGAGCTCTTCAGAAATGGAGTGTCTGCCCGTACGCGTCAAGGACCGCCTCATGCATCATCTCGGAAAGCGTCGGGTGCGGGAAGATGGTGTGCATGAGATCGAGCTCGGTGGTCTCCAGCGTCTTGGCGATGCCATAGCCCTGGATGAGCTCGGTCACCTCGGCGCCGATCATGTGGGCGCCGAGGAGCTCGCCGGTCTTCGCATCGAACACCGTTTTGACCAATCCTTCGGACTCCCCGAGGGCAATCGCCTTGCCATTGGCGAGGAAGGGAAAACGGCCGACCTTGACCTCGTGTCCTGCCGCCTTGGCCGCGGCTTCGGTGAGCCCGACGCTCGCCACTTGCGGATAACAGTAGGTGCACCCGGGAATGTTGGAGACATCGAGCGGGTGGGTCGTGTTGAGGCCGGCGATGTGCTCGATGCAGATGACCCCTTCGTGCATCGCCTTGTGTGCAAGCCAGGGCGGACCGGTGAGATCGCCGATGGCATAGACGCCGGGTACACCGGTTTCCGACCATTCGTTGACCACGACGTGACCCTGCTCGATCGTGATGCCGCCCTCCTCGAGGCCGGTGTTCTCGACATTGCCCGTGATGCCGACGGCAAGGATCACGCGATCGACGGTGATCGTCTCGTTTTTACCCTTCTCCGGCTTGATAGTTGCGGTGACGGTGTTCTTGCCCTTTTTCAGGCCCTCGACCGCGGCCGAGGTGCGGATCTGCATGCCCTGTTTCTCGAACGCCTTGTGGGCGAGGGCCGAGATATCCTCGTCCTCGACGGGAAGCACGCGGTCGAGAATCTCGACCACCGTCACCTCGGCGCCGAGCTGGCAGTAAAAGCTCGCGAACTCGATGCCTATGGCGCCGGAGCCAATCACCAGCAGCGAGTTCGGCATTGCGGGCGGCACCATGGCCTCCTTGTAAGTCCAGACAAGTTTGCCGTCCGCTTCGAGCCCCGGCAGCTCGCGCGCCCGCGCGCCGGTAGCGAGAATGATGTGCTTGGCCGTGAGATCGGCCACCGCCTTGGCGTCCTTCTCAACCTTGACCGCACCCTTGCCGGCCAGCCGGCCATGACCGTCGAACACGGCAACCTTGTTCTTCTTCAGGAGGTGCGCGACGCCCTTCGACAGTTGATCGGCGATCTGGCGGCTGCGCTTGATCACTTTGGCGGTGTCAAAGGCGATGTTATCGGCGGAGAGGCCGAACTCATCGAGGCGGTGGAGAAGATGGTAGATCTCCGAGGCGCGAAGGAGCGCCTTGGTCGGGATGCAGCCCCAGTTGAGGCAGATCCCACCAAGGTGCTCGCGCTCGACGACGGCCGTTTTCATGCCGAGCTGGGCGGCGCGAATCGCCGTCACGTAACCGCCGGGCCCACCGCCGAGCACCACCGTATCGAAACTGTTGTCCGCCATGGCGCTGCCTACAGCAGCATGCTCAAGGGATCGTCGATATAACCCTTGAAGGCCTGGAGGAACTCCGCCGCCACGGAACCATCGACCACGCGGTGATCGGCCGAGATGGTGCAGCTCATGATAGAGGCGACGGCTAGCGCGCCGTCCTTGACGACGGGACGCTGCTGGCCCGCGCCGACAGCGAGGATGGCCGCGTGGGGCGGGTTGATGATGGCGCTGAACTCTCTGATCCCGAACATACCGAGGTTGGAGACCGAGAAGGTGCCGCCTTGATACTCCTCGGGCATAAGCTTGCCCTCGCGGGCGCGGCCGGCGAGCTCCTTGATCTCGCGCGAGATCGTCGCCAACCCCTTCTGATCGGCGTTGCGGATGATTGGGGTGATCAGACCGTCTTCCAGCGCCACGGCCACCGCGACATCAGCCATGGCGTGTTGCACCATCGCTTCGTCGGTCCACGAGGAATTCACTCGCGGCACCTTGCGGAGCGCGAGCGCCACAGCGCGAACGACGAAGTCGTTGACGGAGATCTTGTAGTCCTCGCCGCACTCCTCGGCGCGCCCGTTGAGGTTCTTGCGCAGCGCGAGAAGCTCGTCGATTTCGCAATCGATGGTGAGATAGATGTGCGGGACCACCTGCTTGGCCTCGACCAGGCGGCGGGCGATTGTCTTGCGCATAGCGCTATGCGGGATCTCTGTCGGCGCTGCGGCCGGGATCGCCCCCACCACGGTCTGTGGCGCCGCGGCGGCCGGGGCCGGCGCTTTGCCCGCCAGCGCGGCGTCGATGTCGGCCTTGACGATGCGGCCCTGGGGACCCGAGCCGGTGAGCGCGGCCAGATCAAGCCCGGCCTGCTTGGCCATGCGCCGGGCCAATGGGCTCGCTTTGATCCGCTCACCGCCCGCCGCCTGAGGTGCTGCTGGTGCAGGCGCGGGCGCCTCCAGTCGTGGGGTCGCGGACGGCGGGGCAGCCTCGGGGGCCGGAGCCGGAGCGGCAGCCGGTGGGGCCGGGGCCGGCGCGGCAGGTGCGGGCTGGTCCCCCGCATAACCCTCGACGGCGGCCTCGTCTTCCCCTTCCTGGAGAATAAGCCCGATCACCGCGTTCACGGCGACGTGCTCACTCCCCTCGGGAACCAGGATTTTGCCCAGAACGCCCTCGTCGACCGCCTCGACCTCCATCGTCGCCTTGTCCGTCTCGATCTCGGCGATCACGTCACCGATCGCGATGGCTTCACCCTCCGCCTTCAACCACTTGGCGAGATTGCCATCGGTCATGGTGGGCGAAAGCGCCGGCATGGTAATCGGTATCGGCATGGGTTCTCCTATGAGGGAGCCTTTCTATCAGCCCATCCAGACGGGTTAGTTCCGATGACAGACGGCCCGTGCGGCCTGGACGACATCCTCGGGATGCGGCAAGGCCAGCTGTTCGAGGTTGGCTGCATAGGGCATGGGCACATCCTTGCCCGTTACCCGCGTCACCGGCGCGTCTAACAGATCGAAGCCCTGCTCCATCAGCTGCGCGGACAACTCCGCCCCGATATTGGCGACCGGCCAGCCCTCCTCCACCGTGACCGCGCGATTGGTCTTGGCGAGCGAGTCAAGCACAGTGGCAATATCGAGCGGGCGCAAGGTGCGAAGGTCGATGACCTCGGCGTCGATATTCTCGGCGGCGAGTTGCTCGGCCGCCTGCAGCGCGAAACCAACGGCGATGGAATAACCGATGATGGTGACATCGGTCCCCGTCCGCACGATGCGCGCCTTGCCGATGGGCACCGTGTAATCGTCGAGCACCGGCACATCGAACGAGTGGCCGTAGAGAATCTCGTTCTCCAAAAAGATCACCGGATTGGAATCGCGCACGGCTGACTTCAGCAAGCCCTTGGCGTCGGCGGCGCTGTAAGGCGCGACGACCTTGAGGCCTGGCACTCGCGCATACCAGCTGGCGTAGCACTGGGAATGCTGGGCGGCGACCCGTGAGGCGGCCCCATTGGGCCCGCGGAAGACGATCGGGCAATGAACCTGCCCGCCCGACATGTAAAGCGTCTTGGCCGCCGAATTGACGAGATGATCGATGGCCTGCATGGCGAAGTTAAAGGTCATGAACTCGACGATCGGTTTGAGGCCGGTGAACGCGGCACCGACCCCGACGCCAGCGAAGCCCTGCTCGGTGATCGGCGTATCGATCACCCGGCGCTCGCCGAACTCCTCAAGCAGACCCTGACTCACCTTGTACGCACCCTGGTACTCGGCAACCTCCTCGCCGATGAGGAATACGTCCTGATCGCGGCGCATTTCTTCCGCCATGGCATCCCGTAAGGCTTGGCGCACGGTGATGTTCACCATCTCGGTCCCGGCCGGAACGTCGGTTTCGTTGGGGGCGGGCGGGGCCTCAGGCACGGGCGCCACTGCCGCCGGGACAGCGGGCGCTTTTTCGGCTTGCGGCGGCGCATCGACGGCGGGTGCCTCCGCCGGTGCTGGCGCGGCCGGCTGCGCGGGCGCTTCGAGCGCCGAAAGGTCCTCGCCCTCTTCGGCCAAGACCGCGATGACCGTGTTGACCGGAACCTGCTCGGTGCCTTCCGGCACCATGATGCGGCCGAGCACGCCTTCCTCGACCGCCTCGATCTCCATCGTCGCCTTGTCGGTCTCGATCTCGGCGATCACATCGCCGACCGCCACGGCATCACCCTCACGCTTTAGCCAACGTGAAAGCGTCCCCTCCGTCATGGTGGGCGAGAGCGCCGGCATGAGGATCGAGACGGACATGCGATTAGCCTACCTGGCCCGTGTCGGCTGCGGGAATATCGCGGTGCGCGCCGGTCACGAGGTGTAAATATCCGTGTAGAGCTCCGCCGGATCGGGCTCTGGGCTTGACTGGGCGTACTCCGCGGCATCGTTGACGATCTCGCGGATCTCCGTGTCGATGACCTTGAGCGCGTCGTCATCGGCAAAGCCCGCATCGATCAACCAGCTCTTGCAGCGCTCGATGGGATCGCGCTCTTGGCGCACCTGGTCAACCTCGTCACGGGTGCGGTATTTGGCTGGGTCCGACATCGAATGGCCGCGATAACGGTAAGTCAGCGCCTCCAGAACGACCGGTCCCTTGCCCTTGCGGCAATGCTCGACGGCCTTTTCACCGGCCGCTTTCATGGCCAAGATATCCATGCCGTCGACCCGCGTACCACTGATGCCCATGCCTTCGCCGCGACGATAGAGTTCGGTCTGGGCGCTGCTGCGGTTGATCGACGTGCCCATCGCGTATTGGTTGTTTTCGACGATGTAGACGATCGGCAGTTTCCACAACGCCGCCATGTTGAAGGATTCGTAGACTTGCCCCTGATTGGACGCGCCATCGCCGAAATAGGTCAGGCACACACCGCCATCGTCGCGGTACCTGTGGGCAAATGCGATACCCGTGCCAAGCGGCAGCGGCGCGCCGACGATGCCGTGGCCGCCATAAAAATTCTTCTCATCCGAGAACATGTGCATCGACCCGCCCTTGCCCCTCGAATAGCCGCTGACGCGACCGGTGAGCTCGGCCATCACGCCGCGCGGCTCCATGCCGCAGGCCAGCATATGGCCATGGTCGCGGTAGCCCGTGATCACTGTGTCGACTTCGGAAAGGGCCGCTTGCATGCCGGTGACGACGGCCTCTTGACCGATATAAAGGTGGCAGAAGCCGCCGATCAGACCCATGCCGTAGAGCTGCCCTGCCTTTTCCTCGAAACGGCGGATCAGGAGCATGTTCCGGTAATGGGTGAGAAGTTCGTCGCGCGCGACACGGGATAGATCGGGCCCGTTGGTTTTGCCGCGCGATTTGCCGTTCGACTTGCCTTTTGCGGTTCTTTTCTTGCGTTGAGTTGTCGCCATGTTTGTTCCCCACACCGCTCAACGCCGACGGATCGATCATACCTTGGGATTTATCCAGAGACGAAGATTATTGTCGGCATGATTGTTGCGATAATTGTTTGATAATTATCACAAAATAATTGCCCGCCCGCAAATCGGTCCACCAGGCGCGCCGGCCTCAGGTCGCGCGGGCATCAATCGTAGAGGATGATCAGTTCGTTGGGGTGAGCCAACCCCAGTATGAGGCGGGCGCGTTCGTCGAGAAGATCGGGATCGAGGCCTTCGGGGCGCAACAATCGCGCGCGATGCTCGAGTTGGCGCCGTTCGGCCGAGAGAAGGCCAAGCTCCGCCTCGGCGACGGCGATTTGCTGGGTGAGCCGCAGCCACGACAGCAGGCCCCTTTCGCCCTGAACGGCGTGATAGCCGAAATAGACGAGCGCGGCCATGCAGAAGACCGGCACCACGATGTGCCGCACGCGCTCCCGAATATCGCGAACCAAAATCATGGCCCCATCGAATCACAACCGATTCCATGAGGTCAACAAAAAAATTGCTTTGAATCTATGGGTTAGAGCGCGGCGTTATGATGACGAATCATTTTTGCCCAATCGGGACCCGGGCGAGCGCGCCACGCCCGGGATAACGCGCCATCGGTCCGAGCTCCTCCTCGATGCGCATGAGCTGGTTGTATTTCGCCACCCGATCCGAGCGGGAGAGCGAGCCCGCCTTGATCTGGCCGGCATTGGTTGCCACCGCGAGATCGGCGATGGTGGTGTCCTCGGTCTCGCCCGAGCGATGCGAAATGACCGTGCGATAGCCGGCCCGCTGCGCCATCTCCACCGCTTGTAGGGTTTCGGTCAGCGTGCCGATCTGATTGAGCTTGACGAGCAGCGCGTTGGCGAGACCTTGCTCGATGCCGCGTGCCAGGCGGCCTAGGTTGGTGACGAATAAATCATCGCCGACGAGCTGCACCCGGCTGCCGAGCGCCGCGGTCAGGGCCAGCCAGCCTTTCTCATCGTCCTCCGCCATGCCGTCCTCGATGGAAGCGATGGGATAGCGCCCAACCAGGTCCTCATAGTAGCTCACCAGTCCGCCGGCATCGAGGATCTTGTCTTCGCCTGCAAGCCGGTACTGGCCGCTGTCGAAAAACTCGGTCGCCGCCACGTCCAACGCCAGCAGGACGTCTTCGCCGGCGCGAAACCCGGCCGCCTCGATAGCCTTCATGACAAAATCGAGGGCCTCGCCGGTGCTCGCCAGCGCCGGAGCGAAACCGCCTTCGTCGCCGACATTGGTGTTGTGGCCCGCATCCTTGAGGCGGGCGCGCAAGGCCTGAAAGATCTCCGCGCCCGTGCGTACGGCCTCGGCGAAATCAGGCGCCGAGACCGGCATAATCATGAATTCCTGAATGTCTATGGCGTTGTCCGCATGCACGCCGCCATTGAGGATATTCATCATCGGCACCGGCAGATCGCGCGCGGCAACGCCGCCGATATGGCGGTAGAGCGGCACGCCGGCCGCCGCCGCAGCGGCCTTGGCGGTGGCTAAGCTGACACCGAGAACGGCGTTGGCGCCGAGGCGCGATTTGCCCTCCGTGCCATCGAGCGCGATTAACGTTTCGTCGATAGCGACCTGGTTTTCCGCATCCATCCCCGAGAGCGCATCGAAGATCTCGCCGTTCACCGCGCCCGCCGCCTTGCCGACGCCCTTGCCGCCGTAGCGCTGATCGCCGTCACGCAGCTCCAACGCCTCATGGCTCCCGGTCGAGGCGCCGGACGGAACGGCCGCGCGGCCAAGCGCGCCGTCCTCGAGCACGACGTCGACCTCGATAGTCGGATAGCCACGGGAATCAAGGATCTCGCGACCGACAATATCGATGATGGCTGTCACGGCGCGATGGTTTACACGGTTTGCCGGTCCTTGGCCACCGCGTCAAAGGCGAGTAAGCGGGCCATCAGGTCGGGCATCTCCCGGAACGGGACCATGTTGGGTCCGTCCGACGGCGCGTTGTCGGGATCGGGATGGGTTTCCACGAATACGGCCGCGACACCGACAGCCACCGCGGCCCGCGCCAGGACGGGGACGTACGCCCGATCACCGCCGCTCCGGTCCCCCTGCCCGCCCGGCTGCTGCACCGAATGGGTGGCATCGAATACGACGGGAAACCCCATCTCGGCGAGGATCGCCAATGACCGCATGTCTGACACCAGCGTGTTGTAGCCAAAGCTCACGCCCCGCTCGCACACCAGAACCTTGTCGTTGCCCGATTCGGTGAGCTTGGCAACGACGTTCTGCATGTCCCAAGGTGCTAGAAACTGGCCTTTCTTGACGTGAATGGCCCGGCCGGTTGCCGCCGCCGCATGAAGAAGGTCGGTCTGGCGGCACAGAAAAGCCGGGATCTGCAAGACATCGACCGCCGCGGCGACGATGGCGCATTGCTCGGCGGTATGAACGTCGGTCAGAACCGGACAGCCGATCCGGCTGCGAATATCCTCGAAAATGGGCAGCGCTTCATCGAGCCCAACGCCGCGCGGGCTTTGGGCGCTGGTGCGATTGGCCTTGTCAAAGGAAGTTTTGTAGATCAGACCGATCGGCGCGGCCTGGGCCATCTCCATCAACGCCTGTGCCGTCTCGATCGCGTGATCGCGGCTCTCCATCGCACACGGCCCGGCGATCAGCGCGAGCCGTTGGTCGTTGCCAAGGGTGACCGGCGCCGCCACTGCATGTCCGGCATCCTGGCCAACGGTGACGTGTCGGTGAACGGTCATTCGCACCTTGTCCGGCGACTATCACACGAGGCGTGATTGGGTCACCGCCGCCTCGATGAACGATTGGAACAGCGGGTGCGGCTCAAATGGCTTCGATTTGAGCTCGGGGTGGAATTGGACGCCGATGAACCACGGGTGATCGCTGAATTCCATGATTTCCGGAAGAAGTCCATCGGGCGACAGACCCGAGAAGGCGAGCCCCACCGCCTCGAGGCGGTCTTTCATGTTGATGTTGACCTCATAGCGGTGGCGGTGACGCTCGCTGATGCGATCGGTCCCGTAGATCTGTTGCGCCTGGGTGTGTTGTTTGAGGATGCACTCGTAGGCGCCCAGCCGCATGGTGCCGCCGAGATCGCCGTCGGCGCTGCGAATTTCCTTCTGCTCGCCGCGCATCCATTCGGTCAACAGGCCGACCACAGGCTCCTGGCAAGGGGCGATTTCCGTCGAGCCCGCACCGGGCATGCCGGCCAGGTTGCGTGCCACTTCGACAACCGCCATCTGCATCCCGAAACAGATGCCGAAATAGGGAATCTTACGCTGACGCGCGAAGCTGATGGCGGCGATCTTACCCTCGGCGCCCCGCTCGCCAAAGCCGCCAGGCACGAGGATTCCGTCCACTTCGTCCAGCTGATGGGCGGTGTCCCCGGCTTCGAAGATCTCCGCTTCAAGCCATTCGAGGTTGACGCTCACCTTATTGGCGAGGCCGCCATGATCGAGCGCCTCCACGAGCGACTTATACGCATCTGGCAGGCCGGTATATTTGCCGACGACGGCGATGGTGACACGCCCCTCTGGCGCCAGCTCCGTGATGTTGGTCCAGCGCTCGAGATTGGGCGCGGGCTGGTTCGTCATGCCAAAGACCTTGAGAATCTGATCATCGAGGCCGTTCTCGTGGTAGCGCCGCGGCACCTCATAGATCGAGCCGACATCGAGGGCAGAGATAACAGCTTCCTCGCGCACACTGCAAAACAATGCGATCTTGCGCCGCTCGGCGTCCGGGATCGGCCGGTCACAGCGGCACAGAAGCACGTCGGGCTGAATGCCGATGCTTCTGAGCTCCTTCACCGAGTGCTGCGTCGGCTTGGTCTTGAGCTCGTTCGACGATGCGATGTAGGGCACCAAGGTGAGGTGCACGAACAAGGCGCGCTCGCCGCCGAGTTCGTTGCCGAGCTGGCGAATCGCCTCGAGAAACGGCAGGCTTTCGATATCGCCGACCGTGCCGCCGATTTCGATCAGCGCGAAGTCCGCCTCCTCCGTGCCCTCGACGACGAACTCCTTGATCGCATCGGTCACATGGGGAATGACCTGGACCGTGCTGCCGAGATAATCGCCCCGGCGCTCCTTGGCGATGATGGTCTGGTAGATACGGCCCGTGGTGATGTTGTCGCTCTGCCGGGTGGGCACGCCGGTGAAGCGCTCATAATGGCCGAGATCGAGGTCGGTCTCGGCGCCGTCGTCGGTGACGTAGACCTCGCCGTGCTGGTAGGGGCTCATGGTCCCCGGATCGACGTTGAGGTAGGGATCGAGCTTGCGCAGGCGAACCTTGAAGCCGCGCGCCTGCAGGACCGCACCGAGCGCGGCCGACGCCAAACCTTTCCCGAGAGAAGAAACCACGCCGCCGGTAATGAAAATAAACCGCGTCATGGACCGCTAAGCTACACCACTTGGCGCGCCGCCCCAACACCTGAGTGCGAACCTAAAGAAATCTCCCCGGCGAACATGTTACTCCGACAGCGGGACGGTCGGCGCGCTCGGCTCGGCGGGCTCGGCCGGCGCCGTTGGGGCCTCTTCGTCGAGAAAGCGCGCGGGCGTCGAGGCGCCACCCGCCAGGATGGCGAGCAGGATGCTGGTGACGATAAAGCTGGCGGCAAGAATCGCGGTCGCGCGGGTCAGCAGGTTGGCCGCCGCCCGACCCGTCATCACGCCGCCGCCCGGCGCCCCCCCGCCAATGCCGAGCGCGCCACCCTCGCTCCGCTGGAGCAGCACCACGATGATGAGTGCCACCGCCAGCAAGATATGAATGACGAGAAGAATGGTTTCCATGGCCGCTTTCGCGCCGTGCGGTCCCGCTGGAGGGCGATCGGTTCGTCATCGAACCAGCGGGAGCGCGCCTATGAACGTTGGGCGCTTTTACACCAGGTCCTCGCGCGAAGGCCAGTCACAAGTTGCGGCCTAGGGCGCGGCCTCGACAATCGCCCAGAATTCATCCGCATCGAGGCTCGCGCCGCCCACCAACGCACCGTTCACATCAAGCATGGCGAGGATCGTCGCGGCGTTCCCGGCGTTGACCGAGCCGCCGTAGAGAAGGCGCACCTCAGCCGCCGCATCACCCAGGCGATCGCCGAGACGAGCCCGGATATGACCGTGTACGATCTCGATGTCGGCCGGCGCGGGCGTTCGGCCCGTGCCGATCGCCCAGACGGGTTCATAGGCGATCACCGTATTGTGCCCATCCATCCCCTCCGGCAGTGAACCCGCAAGCGCAGCGCCGACCACATCGAGCGTCCTCCCGGCATCGCGCTCCGCGGCGCTCTCGCCGAGGCAGAGGATGGCGGTCAAGCCGCCCCGATGCGCGGCCTCCGCCTTGGCCCGCACCGTTGCAGCGCTCTCCCCATACGACGACCGGCGCTCCGAGTGCCCGACGATGACGAACTGGCAACCCAGATCGGCGAGCATCTCGGCGCTGATATCGCCGGTATGGGCGCCCGCCGCCTCGGCATGGCAGTCCTGCGCGCCGAGCGCGATCGGGGAAGATGAAAGAAGAAGGCCGATCTCGCCCAGCAACGTGGACGGCGGACAGATCAGGACATCGGCCCTGTTTTGCGGCGCGGCCTCGGCGCGACCGACGAGCGCCGTCGCAAGGGCGATGCCGTCCTGCCGGAGTCCGTTCATCTTCCAGTTGCCCGCGATCAGCGGGCGAGGCCCTGCAGCCATGGCATGCTCCAGTAGGGGACGGCGAGCCGGTGGCGCGCCGGTTGCCGGATCCCGGCTCCGCCCCTATCATGCGCGGCATGGGACTTCAACTGCCGAGAGTGAACGCGGGGGCCCATCAGGGCCGATGAAAAAGCATGCTTGAAGCGATCAGAAAGGGGACGAAAACTTGGCTCTTCAAGGGCTTCCTGTCGCTCCTCGTTCTCAGCTTTGCGGTCTGGGGAATCGGCGACATCTTTCGCGGCAGCGGCACGGGCGCGGTCGCAATCGTGGGCGATGAGGAAATCACGCCCCAGCAGTTCGATAATGCCTACCGGCGCGAATACCAGCGCCTGGCGGATCGCCTCGGTGGTCGGCTTGATGCCGAGCAGGCGCGTGATTTCGGTCTCGTAGAATCGACGCTCAATCTGCTGATCGGCCGCGTTGCGATCGATGGCGCGATGCGGGCGATGGGACTGACCGCGGCAGAGGATGTGGTGGCTCAGGACATTCGCTCCAATCCCGCGTTTCACAACGATAAAGGCGCGTTCGACCGGGCGATCTTCCGCCGCGTCCTGTCCTCCAACGGGTTCAGCGAGGAGGCCTACCTCGCCAGCCTGCGCCGTGATGTCGCGCGCGACCAGCTGCTCGGCGCCATTACCTCCGGCGCCCACCCCCCCCAGACCCTGATCGAGCGCCTCTACGCGTTCCGTGAGGAGCACCGCATTGCGGAGTTCCTGGTGATCCCCAACGAATCCGTCGGCGACGTTGGCTCGCCCGACGATCCCACCCTCGAGGTCTACCATGGTGAGAATGCCGCGCAATTCACCGCGCCGGAATACCGCGCGCTGACCTATGTGACGCTCACCGCAGACGACCTGGTCGCAGAACTTCGCGTGAGCGAGGAGGAGCTTGCCGAGGAATATGATATCCGGCTCGACGAGTTCATTACGCCTGAGCGCCGTTCGGTCGAGCAACTTCTCTATGACGCCGAGGAGGTTGCCCGGGAGGCCTACCGCCAGATCGAAGCGGGCGGTGACTTCCACAACGTCGGAGCGGCGACGAACAGCTTGACAGCCGCCAATCCATCACTCGGTGAGATCACGCGCGACAGCCTGCCGGCAGACATCGCCGATCAGGTATTCGCACTGGCTGTGGAAACGATCAGCAAGCCCCTGAAAGGCCCCTTCGGTTGGCATCTCTTCCGCGTGACGCGAATCGAGCCGGAAATCACCAGCAGCCTCGATGATGTTCGCGAGGAGCTCACGCGCGATATTGCGCTCGCGCGCGCCGGTGATGCGCTTTTCGAAATCGCCAATCAGATCGAGGACGAGTTCGCTGCGGGCGCCAATTTGGCGGCAGCGGCGGGCCGGCTCAATCTCAGGCTCGAACGGATTGCCGCGGTGGACGCCGAGGGCAACGATCCCTCGGGACAATCCGCCACGTTGACCGATATCGACGAGTTTCTCGAGGTCGCCTTCACCGCCGGTCCCGGCGATGAGCCGGTTCTCAACGAGAGCGCCGATGGTGGTTACTTCCTCGTTCAGGTCGATCGCATCACGGCATCTGCCTTGCGGCCGTTCGCCGGCATCCGCGAAGATGTGCGCGCTGCATGGTTAGCCGAGAAGCGCGGCGAAGCGGCGCGGACTGCGGCCGAGGCCCTCGCCGCCAAGCTCAATAACGGCGGGGACTTTGCGAGTCTGGCGAGGGCCGCGGGCGCAAGCCTGCAAACAACCAATCCGCTCGCCCGCGCCGACTTCGCCGCCAATCGCGATATCCCGCCCCGTCTCCTCTTCAACCTGTTCAAACTGAAGGCGGGTCAGGCGTCGAGCGCACCACGGCTCGACCAAAGTGGGCAGGTGGTCGCCCGCGTGGCGGAAATCCGCAGCGCCCGGCCGGCTACGGCGGGGGACGAAACAGAGCGGCTCCGCGATGTTCTCACGGCCGCCATCGTCAGCGACCTGACCACGCAGTATCGAACGAGCCTGCAGATCGAGGCGGGCGTCCGCATCAACCGGCAAGTCATCGATTCGTTATTCTAGTCGGTTGCCCCCGCTGCGACCGCCTCGCTTCCCGGCGCGTGATCGCCGATGGCGCTCATCCGCTCGTCTTCGTGGCGCCGCCAGATCGCGCTCATCGGCACGAGGCGGAAACCTCTCGCTTCGATGGTGGCCAACCACCGCTCCAACACATTGAGCGTTGCGGCGCGGGGATGGCCGATGGCGACCGCATGGCCCTGGCGCCGCGCGATCTCTTCGACGCGGGCGAGTTGGGCTTCGATCTTGTCCGGCGCTGGCTCATTGTCGAGAAAGACATCGCGGCTGATGACCGGCACGGAAAAACGGTCAGCCATGATCTCCGCCACGCTCTCGTTCGTCGTCCGCGAATCGAGGAACGCGAGGCCGCGCCGTTCGAGCTCGGCCATCACGATGCTCATGGCGGCTTCGTCGCGGGTGAACCTACTGCCCATGTGATTGTTGATTCCGACATATCCCTCGGCGCGGTCGAGCACCCAGTTGAGGTGGCGCCGAAGCTCGGCCTCGTCATGATCGAGCAGCAGGACGTTGGGGCCCGGGTCCTCGTCCGCATCGACCGGCTCCATCGGCACGTGCAGCATGATTTCATGACCGTTTTCGCGCGCGCCGGCGATCTGTCGAACCAGATCATCGGCGTAGGACATGAACGCCAACGTCAAAGGCGCCCTCAACCCAATCGCCCGCGCGGCGTGATGGCGATCGAGCCCCATATCGTCGAGAACGATGACGATCAAGGGTTGGTTGCCGGCGACCGCCTGGGCCACGGCAAAACGTCGCCAAGCAGGCTCGATCGCTGACGCATCCGGCTGTTTCGACGGCGTCGGGGAGGCCGCTTCTTGCTTTGCCGGCGGGATGGCTCTTTTGGCGATCACGGTTGACGGTCGCGCGAGAATCTGGCGCGAGGTGGTTGCGGAGACCGTCTCCGCGGCCGGGGGCTCGGTAGCGGGCAGCTCGATATGCACGTCCGCACCCGGTGTATCGGTCCCCGCCGCCCAGTAGCCCGCCCCGAACCCGAGGCCCGCACCGGCGGCCAGAACCAGGGCGGCGGCAAGCGCATAGCGGATGAGAAAACGCCGGTCGATCTCGCGTCCCGCGCGGCGGCGCGGCGGTGGCACGGTCTTCACATTTTCACGCATCTTCTGGAGTGCGCCCCTGAGGGTGGACAGGTTGCACGTTTGGAATTGACCGGGAATGCTGGGCTTTCAGAGGATGGAAGCCATGGCCAAGCACCGAACCTACAGTATTGAGTTCAAGCGACAGGTTGCTCAGGAATATCTCGGAGGCGAGACCCTTCACGGGCTGGCCAGGCGCCACGACGTCTCGCGCAACCTGATCCGCATCTGGGTGTCGAAGCTCGAAGCCGGCGCGTTTGACGAAGACGTGGAGGCCGCCGGCCTTCTCCAGGAATTTGAGGCGAAGATCTCTGCCCTTGAGCGCCTGGTAGGCCGGCAGGCGCTGGAGATCGAGTTTCTAAAAGGGGCACTCAAGAGCGCACCACGGCCGAGAAGCGCGACTACGTCCGTGATTGCCGGCCCCGTGGGCTCACCATCGCGCGAGGATGTCGTCTGATGGGCCTGCCGCGCTCCACCTACTACGATACGCCGGCGACCGAGGCCGACACCGAGATCGTCGCCCGCATCACGGCGATCTGCGAAGAGTTTGAGGCTTACGGCTATCGACGTGTCGGGGCCGAGCTACGCCATCAGGGGATCGTCGTCAACGGTAAGAAGATCCGCCGTCTGATGCGCCAGCACGACCTACAGCCCAAGCGTCGCAGGCGTTTCATCGCCACAACCGACAGCGATCACGATAGTCCGATCTTCTCCAACCGCGCCAAGGACGTTACGGCCGACAGGCCGAACCAGCTCTGGGTCGCAGACATCACCTACGTCGCGATCGCCGTTGGCTTCGTTTATGCCGCCGTCATCCTCGATGCGTGGTCACGCCGCGTCGTTGGTTATGCCATCAGCCGCTCGATCGATACGCGGCTCACCTTGGCAGCGCTCAAGGCCGCTGTCCGGTCACGACAGCCGCCAAGGGGCTGTATCCACCATTCGGATCGCGGATCGCAATACGCAGCGGCAGACTATCGCAAGCTGCTCGCCAAACATGGGCTGATCGGCTCGATGAGCCGGCGTGGCAACCCTTACGAGAACGCTATGGCTGAGAGTTTCATGAAGACGCTCAAGGTCGAAGCAGTCTATCTCATGGAATACGAGACTTTCGACGACGTTACCGCAGACCTTCCCAGATTCATCGATGAGGTCTACAACTCACGACGTCTCCACTCCGCGCTCGGATATCTGAGCCCGGTACAGTTCGAGGATCAACATGCCCGGCATACGGTCAAGGCCGCCGAGTGATCCTGTCCGGACATAGAGGGGCGCACTCCATTCCGCCGGCCATTTTGGCGGCTATCTGCCACTCCCTGCACCTTAGAGCGTCCCGCGCCGTAAGCGGAGCGCATTGGCGATGACCGAGACCGAGCTCAGGCTCATGGCGGCCGCGGCGACCATCGGGCTCAACAACAGACCCAACCAAGGGAACAGCACGCCCGCCGCGATGGGCACTCCGAGCGTGTTGTAGGCGAAGGCAAAGAACAGGTTCTCGCGGATATTGCGCATCGTCGCTTTGCTCAAGCGGCGGGCCCGCACGATACCGCCCAGATCACCCCGCAACAACGTCACGCTCGCGCTTTCCATGGCGATATCCGCGCCGGTCGCCATGGCAATTCCGACATCGGCCTCGGCCAGCGCCGGCGCATCGTTGATGCCGTCGCCCGCCATGGCGACGACGTGCCCCTCCTGGCGAAGCCGTTTCACGACCTCGCCCTTGCGCTGCGGCAGTACCTCGGCCTCGACCGAATCGATCGCGAGCTTGCGCGCCACGGCCTCCGCGGTGATCCGGTTGTCGCCGGTCAGCATGACGATGTGGACCCCGTCCTGACGGAGCTCGTGCAAGGCACCCGGCGCGGTGTCCTTGATCGGATCGTTCACGGCGATCAGCCCGGCCATCGAAGCATCGATCAGGACGAACATCACCGTTGCGCCCTCGCGCCGGAGCGCATCGGCCTGTTCGGCAAACGCCCCTGGATCGACATGCTGGTCCTGCAAGAAGCTGGCGTTGCCCAAGCCGATGCGGCGGCCCTCGACCTCGCCGCTGACCCCTTTGCCGGCCTCGGCGGAAAATTCCCGGGCCACGCCGAGAGCCAAGCCGCGTTCCGCGGCCGCTTCGACGATCGCCTGGGCGAGTGGATGCTCGCTGCCCCGCTCGAGGCTCGCCGCCAGGCGCAGAAGTCCGTCGTCCGCCAGGCCGGGCGCAGGTACGATCGCGGCGACCTTCGGCTTGCCCTCGGTCAGCGTACCCGTTTTGTCGACGATCAGGGTATCCACGGCCTCCAATCGCTCGAGCGCGGCGGCGTTCTTGATGAGCACGCCGGCCTGGGCGCCACGGCCCGTCGCCACCATGATCGACATGGGCGTCGCCAAGCCAAGCGCGCAGGGACAGGCGATGATGAGGACCGAGACCGCCGCGATGATGCCGAAGGCCAACGCCGGCGGCGGCCCATAGATCGACCACGCAATGAACGAGAGGGCGGCCACGATAATCACCGCCGGCACGAAATAGCCTGCCACGACATCGGCGAGACGCTGGATGGGCGCCCGGCTTCGTTGCGCCTCTGCGACCATCTCAACGATCTGCGCCAGCATGGTCTCGCGCCCTACCCGTTCGGCGCGCATGATGAAACTGCCGGTCCCATTAAGGGCACCGCCGATCACCTTGTTGCCCGGGCCAATTTCGGTCGGGATCGGCTCACCCGTGATCAAGGATTCATCAATCGCACTCCCGCCTTCGACAACCTCGCCATCGACCGGCACCTTCTCGCCCGGGCGAACGCGGAGGCGGTCCCCCGGTTGGACGGCATCGAGGGGACCGTCCTGTTCCGTCCCGTCCGCGCCGATCACGCGCGCGGTCTTCGGCGCCAGATCAATGAGCGAGCGGAGCGCCTGACCGGTCTGCTCCCGCGCCCTCAGCTCCAGCACCTGGCCCAACAGCACGAGCGTGGTAATCACCGCCGCGGCCTCGAAATAGACGGCGAGCGCACCCTGTTCGTCGCGAAAGACCTGCGGGAATAGGCCGGGCGCGAGCGTGGCGACGACGCTGTAGAGATAGGCCACGCCGGTTCCCATCGCGATGAGGGTGAACATGTTGAGGCGGCGGGAGAGGACCGAGCGCCACCCCCGCACGAAGAATGGCGCGCCGGCCCACAGGATGACCGGCGTCGCCAACACCAACTGGAGCCAGAGCCAATACCAACCCTCGGCGTCGCGCTGGAGCAGGCCGGGCAACACGGCCTCCCCCATAGCGATAGCGAACAGCGGAACCGTGAACACCAGCGCGACCCAGAAGCGCCGCTGCATGTCGCGAAGCTCCGCGCTCGGGCCAGCTACCTCGGCCGCGAGAACCGGCTCGAGCGCCATACCGCAAATCGGGCAATCCCCCGGCCCGGGGCGGCGCACCTCGGGATGCATCGGGCAGGTATGGGGCTCGCCGGCGCCTAGCCCTGCGTCCTTGGCCTGATCCGGGACCATCGGAGGGTGAGCGATCTCTGCCTGGCGATCGTCCTCGGCTTTCGTATTCACGCCCTTGCTCATTCCCGCTCACAATCCCCTAGGGATTGTTTGATCCGAAAATTTATTGCGCTCGAGCAAGGGCTTACGAGCCTCCTTTGTCCAACCGGGACTCAAGGTTGGACAACTCGTTGCCGCCCACGGATCGCAGCTTGGCGACACCGGCAGCGGCCATCGTGCCCCGGTTGGCGGCAGCGCAGTAATGCGCCGCGACGGTCGGGTTTGCGTGGCCCAGGAACGCCATGATTTGATATTCCGTGGCGCCCGCCTCGGCGAGGCGGCGAGCTCCGGCCTTGCGGAGTCCGCGCGCCGTGCCTTTCGCGGGCAAGCCCGCTTCGGCGCACCATGCCCCGAAGGATCGCCCGAGCGTATCAGCGCTCAGGGTGCGGCCGGAGCGTTTGGTTATCAGCACAAGGCGATCCGGCGGCAGTTGTGAAATCTCGGCGGCAAGCTCCGGCACGATAGGCACCGTGACAGCCTGCCCGGTCTTGCCGCGCCGGTAGGTCAGTTGCCCGCCGCGAATGTTGGTCCGCGTCAGCGCCGCCGCGTCTTGGCGGGCCGCTCCGGTGCCAAGGAAAATTTCGAGCGCGAGGCGGGGCATGGTGCCGCTGGCGTGGTGCTCCCGATAGGCGGCAATCTCGCCGTCCGTCCAGGTGTGGAAGCCGTCGCTGTCCGTCTTGTGCGAGTCCGCCAGCGCGGCAGGGTTGCGGCCGGTGTAGCCGGCGGCCTTGGCGGCGTGGCGGTAGATTTGGCCCAAGTCTTTCTTGAGTCGGTTGGCCGCTGCCGGGCCGCCCTTCTTTTCCATCAACGCCGCGATGTGGCGCGGCTCCAGGTAGGCATAGCGGACATCGCCCACCATGCGCCTAATCCAGTCCATGCGCCCCAGCTTGGCGGATTGCGTGGTGCCGGCGAGATCGCGGAAGGGCCGCGATGCAATGTAGCGGTCCACCAGATACGCCACGGTATCGGTTGCGGTCCTCACGGCGGTCGAGCGTGCGCCCGCCATCGCTTCCTCGTAGGCGGCGATGAATTCGACCGAGCCGAACGGCCCGGGCAAGTAGCAGTCTATGCGGCGCCCCTCGACCGTGCGGCGCAGCCGGTGGCGCAGCTTGCCGTGCCGATCCGAAACCACGGTGACGCCTTGAAACTTGTTCGCGGTCCTCCGTCTCATTTCTCCCCCCCTCGTTTATTGATCTTGTCCATGATCGGATCGTCGCCCTCGGTCTCGGTTTCGGGCTCGGCGCCGTCGTCCGCCCCGGCGATGATCCGCACGGTTGCCCCGTCCGGGCCGTGGATTTCAAGCCGCCCCCGGTCAAAGCCGGCGTCGCGCATGGCCCGCAGATAGTCACGGACCTTCGATGCGGTGAGCGGCAGCGCCATCAGTCGCCCTCGGCTTTCGGTGGCGGTTGAATAGGATCGCCACGGCCCTCGGTTGGTGATTCGCCAGGATCAAGGCGCCGCCCGCTTGCTATCCTCATGCCCGAGCCGTCCGGCCATTGCTCAATCGGGGAATCCGGATCGGCCGATGGAATGCTGTTCGGGTTGTTCAGCCCGTCCAGCACTTCGATCATCGCGGCGGCGAGATTTGCGTTAGTCGGCTCGACTCCGACACTCTTCAAGAGCGGGCTTAGCTGTGCCGCCACACGTTTCCACGCGGCCACGGAACGGCGCGGGATCATCACTCGAATGTCAGTGTCTTGTGGATTGCGCGGCATGGTCAGAATGTCCAGGCCGCCATCCTGTCGTGGGTGCCACCCGATGTCAACAATTGAATTCAGACCGCCTCACAGCCCCCAGGATCGCCGAGTCGTCATTCGGTCAGAGGGGGTAGGCGCGAGTCGGACTCGCCGTGCCACGCCTCGGCGCTGGCAGAGGATATTATGCTGAATCGGGGGCTGAATAGGTCTCGGGGTCGCCACTGGCCCGCCGGAAACAATCGCCGCAAAGGCGCCGCCGTCTGACGGTCTGCCGAAACATGTTGCCGCACGCGGAACACCGTCGCGTAGGCTTGCCGGGCAAAGTCTTGTCTATCCCCCGGCCGAGCGTAGCGCCCTTTGCGATTCGGCGCTCATCGGCCCGCGTGGTGCCGGCGGCGAGCAGCTTTCCGGTGCGCGGGGAAGTGGCTGGCAGACGGCGCAACGGTCGGCTCCTACTGCGGGAGGTCGGTGTCGAGCGGGAGATCAACGGCCGGGTCCGGGAGATCGATGTCGCCTCTGATTTTGAGGAAATCGTCGAGCGGCCCGATGCACTCTGGCATGAGGTCAAGCGGCAACTCAATCGAAATCTCGACCGCGGCAATCCACAGATTCGAGATATCGAGCGCGCTATCGGTCAACACCTCCAAGCCGGTGACGCTGGCAATGGGAAGGCGGTCGCCGTCCTCATCCGTCAGGATCGCGGAGTGCAGGGCGCTGGCCGTCCTGTGCAGCAGGTCGTAGCCCGCGCCCGCGCCAATGCGGCGCTCCTTTTCGTCCTGCCCGTTCCAGCCGACGATGCAGTAAGCCGCCCATCGTCCCAGCATGTTGAGCGAGGTCGATGTGGCGGTGTCGCTGTATGGCTCGGCGCCCATGAAAACGACTCGGATAGCCGGAGCGCTTGTCAGCAACCGCTGGACATATCCGCCGTCCCATTCATGCGGGCCGCTTGCGATATCGACGCCAGGAAAGCCGCAGCCCTCGAGCAGCCGGACCAACGCCGAATCGGTCGCCGCAATCTGTGTCATCGGTTTCTCCTCTTCGCCAAGTGGTCGCGGATCGCCCTCGAGACCGCCTTGGACAAGTCCCGCGCCGCCCGCTTTCTCAGTGTCGCCAATTCGGGGTAGCGATCGAACGCTTCGCGCGCGACCGTAAAGAAGCCGCCGACAGCCCGCTCGGGAAGCTCGCCCGCCTTCAACAAAATAAACCGCGATCCCTCGCGCCGGATCGACCGGAACCTAATCGCGTTATTGATCGGTGTGTCGATCACAAGCGATGCACGGCCGCGCGAGCGCGTGACTTTGCGGTGTTTCGCCTTCAGCTTGCTTATCGGAATCCTCGACGCGAACCGGAGCCTGTAGGTCGGATCAGTGGAGCCCGGCGCCGCTGCCTTTCCTTGAACGGACAGCGCCGCCGCACTGGTCCCAAACACAACCCCAGCGAGCGACCGGGTTTGCTTCCGCACCTTTGAGCCGACTTCGTTAACGGCCTTGCGGCGAATCCTGTCAAGCCCCTTCGGGCCGATCAGGTCGTTGAAGGATCGCGCGATCCGCTCGGCGTCCTTAGCAGCCCGTTGATTAAGTGGCTTTTTCCGGCTCTCACTCCCAGATGAGGAATGCGGCAGCGAAAGCCGTCTGGCCGCTTTGCGAGCCCCCCCGTGCCACCAGCATGGCCCCGGTGGGCGTGAGCAGAACGAAAATACCGCCATATCCGCCCGCCACGGCCTCCCGCGGGGTGCCGGCGCCGATGAGCTGGCGCATCAGTAACGATAGATTGTGGCCGGCGACGTGGAGCAGGTATCGCTTGTGCACATTCTCTCGCCCGCGCAGCCAGGTTCGTCGCATGCCGCCACGATCGAGGTTGTGGGCAAAGCAGCGCTCGACGATCTCGGCGCGCAGCTTGAAGGCCTCGCGGGCGACCCCGGACTTGAGCCGCGCACGGTTATTGGTGACCGCGCGCCGCGCCGCCTCATCACCGTGCCAGCGCGAAAAGCCGGTCTGCTTGGGCGCCGCGATCCGGGTCTTCCAGGGACTGTCGTTCAGAGCCCTCAAGACCGCCCGTGAGTGATAACCTTTGTCGGCGACGCATTCGGCCGGGTCCTCCGATGTCGGTGCCGCATCCACCGCCTCGAGGTTTGCCTCGGCCTTCGCCAGGGTCTTGGAAAGCGTCGTGGTGTCGCCCTCATCGGCCGGGTGCAGCTCGGCCGCCACCACCGCGCCGGTGTCCAGATCCACCGCGTGCTCGGGCTTGTAGGCCAGATGCGTCGTGCCGTCCTTCATCTTGGTGATCTTGGCCTCGGGGTCGCTCTTCGAAACCCAATCCGTGTTGGAAAGCTTCTTGCCCTTGCGCTTCCGGTCCAGACGCGCCAGGTCCTCGGCCGTGGGTGTCTCGACCCCGCTTTCCCGGGCCAGGCGCTCCAGCATCTCCCGGTAGCCTTCGCCGTTGTCGCGCCGCACGATGTTCCGCAGCGCCGCGTTGGCCTCCATGGTCGAGGCATCGACGCCGATGCGCTCGCCCTTGATCAGCCCCGCCTCGGCGATCAGCACCAGAACCCAGTCGAAGACCGCCGCGTGGACTTCATGGGGCAGGCGCGTGCGGCTCCGTGACAGCCAGGAATGGTCCGGTACCCGATCACGGCTCCCCAGTCGCAGGAACGCCCGCAGCGAAAGCGAGTCCGAGCAGCGCCACTCCAGACCGCGCTCGCTGTCGATGCCCTCAAAGTAGCCCACCAGGTGCATCCGGAAATAGCGCCCGGGCGGCACCGAGGGCGCGCCCATCCGGACCGCGTAATAAGGCCGGCAGCTCGCCTCGGCAAAGGCGTCGAAGCCGCCCTCGATCAGCACCGACTGCAAGCGGTCATAAAACACATGACCCGGAGAGCGCGGCATCTCCGACCAGCTCACCATCAGGTCCCCCTGACCATCCTTCTGCCGTCCCATCGCCATCGGCAAATCCCCCTGCAAATCAGGGAACCAGAGAATCAGACGGCGCCGACTTAATCAACGGGCTGTTAAGGAGCTTGAGGTCCTCCCCCCCCCCCCCGAGGCTCGAGCACAGGCCACCGCCGACGCCATGCTGGGCACGCGGGCCCAAAATGTCACCTGATTAACCACACGTGTCAGCCCCATGCTGAACCCGCCCCATCTTGGCGAACTGATCCGCGAGAACATGGAAGAGGTCGGATGGCCGTACACCGGCAGCCTGTAGCCGATCTTCACCTCCAGAAGTCCGAGCGGCTGCGGGACACTCCCGGAGGGCCGGAATCGAGCGACTTCAACTATGCTCCGCCAACACCTGTTTCAGCACTGCGAGGCAAGCGGCATTGTCGTCTTCGGTGCCGATCGTGATGCGAATGTAATTTTCATAGCCCTTGTCGCCCCACACGTTGATCTGGATACCGCCTTCAAGCATTGCCTTCAGGCACGCGCGACCGTTCATCGGCACTGGCGAGGAGACGAAATTGCATACCGACGGCAAAGGGTCCAAACCGAGGTCGCGCAGGCCCGCGGTCATCTGCTCCCGCCCCGACGCGATCCAACCTAGCATCTGTGCCAGGTAGTCGGTGTCGAGGAGCGCCGCCTCGGCGGCAAACTGAGCCAGGATCGGTACGTTGAACACACATGTTGTCTTGCGCAGGGAATTGGCCAGGGCCGCGTCGCTACACAGCGCATATCCGATCCGCATCCCGGCCATGGCGTAGGCCTTGGAGAATGTGAGCACCGTGATCCATGGCCCGCGCCGTTGTCGCAGCACGTTCAACACACTGGGACCGCCTGCGTGCATGCCGAAATCGAAATAGGCCTCATCTACGCACAGCAACACATTCTCGGACACACCGGCGATCAGTTTCTCGAGCCCGGCCTGATCGACCATGCCGCCGGTCGGATTGTTGGGCGTAATCACAAAAGCGATCTTGGTGCGATTGCCAACGGCGGCGATAATACCGTCGATATCGGTCTGGCCATCAGGCAGGTTCTCGACTTCCGTCACATCCGCCTCGAACGCCGCGACCGTGGATTCGTAGCCCCAAAAGGTAGGCACCGGCAGCACCAGTCCCTCGCCCGGCGACAATGACAAATCGATCGCACCCTTGAGCAACTCTTCGCTGCCGTTGCCCCAGACGATACATTCGTGATCGACGCCGGTACGCCTGGATATGATATCGCTGAGCGCCGGGCACTGCGCATCCGGATAGCGATTAATTCGGTGGAGGTTGTCCAGGAGTGCCTGGATGACTTTGGGTGACGGCGGAAACAGGCTCTCATTGAGACCCATCGGCCGGAGGTTATCGGTATCGAGTCCCTGATGGCGAAGATAGCCATCGGTCGGCGGATCGGGCTTGTTCGGCGCATCGATCAATGCGCGCCGGATATACGGTACGTACTTCCGGTCTCCATCCATCCGACCACCTTCGAGGCTGATAATTATCGCACGCCATGGCCAAGCTCATCGGGCTTCGTGGCAGGGCAGCAGATGCTAGCCGATTGGGCGGGCCTAAGCCACTGAATGAAAAAGACTTCACAGGGAGGGACAGCGATCCTGCAATACTGCCACGGCGCAGGCAAATTCTGTTTCAGGTAGTCACACCTGACGCATCGTTGATGCACTTCCGGTCAGCGCCCGCCATCGCGTGAACTGGCGGAAAACGCTTAGTTCCAGAGCCTTACGGCTCGCCCCGTCCTGCCCCGTCGCTCGGCTTCCTTGGAGAAACGCCGCCGCGACCGCCTCCTATTCTGACCACCGGTCGCGCGGCCCAACTCAGGGAGCCGCAACCCATGACCGACAACCCCAAATCCACTTTCGCCCGGCACGTCCGCGCCGCCAAGCCCCGCGCCAAGAAATACGACGTGCGAGACCTTGTGGTTTCTCAAAGCCGAAGCATCGAACGCAGGACTAACTTGACTTAGCGAGGCTTTCAGCCACGTAGGGTGAACAATGGACAAGCAGGCGTGGTGGGTTGCCCAGTTGGTTTTTTGCGATGGATTTCTTCCCGTCAGACGGACAGGGATTCTATGTCAACGATCCAGAGGATCGTGTCCCGGCGCGTGGTGTAAGAGCGTTGCGCTCTACGCGGCTCCCGGCGGGTAGGGCCGGGACGTTCAGGCTGCCACGGTGGGCAGCGTGATGGGGACACCATCGCTCAGCGGAGCGATTGATTCCAGCGTCATGTATCTCCTTGAGACGGCCCACTCATCGTTCTGCTCGAGAAGGATAGCGCCGACGAGCCGTGTGATGGCGGCTTCGTTGGGAAAGATACCGACGACGTTGGTGCGACGATTGACCTCGGCATGGAGCCGTTCGATCGGGTTTGTGGAGTGCAATTTCTGGCGGTGCTCCCTGGGGAAGCTCATGTAGGCGAGGACGTCGTGCTCGGCTTCGTCCATGAGAACTGCCAGCTTGGGCACCTTGGGCCTGAGCTGGTCGGCGACCTGGCGCCACTGGACCTTCGCGCTGTCGGCGTCCTCCTGGGCGAAGGCGGTGGCGACGAAGGCGGAGACGACGCGCCGGCCCTGGCGGCCGGCATGGGCCAGCAGGTTGCGGGCGGAGTGCACGCGGCAGCGCTGCCATGTGGCGCCGAGGATCCGGGTCGCGGCGGCCTTCAGGCCCTTGTGGTCGTCGGAGATCACCAGCTTCACGCCGCGCAGCCCGCGCCGGGCCAGCGAGCGCAGGAACTCGGTCCAGAAGGTCTCGGCCTCCGACGCGCCGATCGCCACGCCCAGGACCTCGCGGCGGCCTTGGTCCTTGACGGCCACAGCCACGGTCACCGCGACCGAGACGATGCGTCCGGTCTGGCGCACCTTCACGTAGGTGGCGTCGAGCCACAGATAGGGCCAGTCGCCCTCCAGCGGTCGATCGAGGAAGCCGTTGACCTTATCGTCGATCTCGCCGCACAGCCTGGAGACCTGGCTCTTGGAGGCGCCCGACATCCCCATCGCCTGAACCAGATCGTCGACCGAGCGGGTCGACACCCCCTGGATGTAGGCCTCCTGGATCACCGCAGCCAGCGCCTTCTCGGCCATCCGCCGCGGCTCCAGGAAGCCCGGGAAGTGGCTTCCCTTCCTCAGCTTCGGGATCTTCAGCTCCACCGTGCCGGCCCGCGTCTCCCAGGACCGGTCGCGGTAGCCGTTGCGGTGGGTGATACGATCCGCCGAGCGCTCGCCGTGCCCGGCGCCGGTCAGGCCCTCAACCTCCAGTGCCATCAGCCGCTCGGCCGTGAAGCCGATCATCTCGCGAAGCAGATCGGCATCGGAGCTCTTCTCCAAAAGCGCGCGCAGGGTCATCATGTCCTGGGTCATCGTGGTTCTCCTTCGGGTCAGGTTGGTTTGCACTAGCCCAACCCTAAACCGGAACCGCGATGGCCTCCGCTGTGGATAGCCGGCTTGCCTACGCCAGACTCTCGGCGGTCGCTACGGCAAGCCGCCTACCCACAGCTAACAGAGGCTCCAACAACTCCTACACCACGTCCTGGGACACGACCATCCAGGGTCGTGTCCCACAGCGTGGTGTAGGAGCTCTGGCTGCCTCTGGTAGCTGTGGATAAGCAGCCCGCCGCCGCGACCGCCGAGAGTCTGGAGGCGGCGGGCTGCTTATCCACAGCGGAGGCCATCGCGGTACCGGTTTAGGGTTGGGCTTGCAGAGTCCACCCGACCGGAGGAGAACCACGATGACCGCCAACGACATGATGACGCTGCGCGCGCTGTTGGAAAAGAGTTCTGACGCCGACCTTTTGCGCGAGATGATCGGCTTCGCGGCCGAGCGGCTGATGGCCGTGGATGTTGAGGGCCTGACCGGCGCCGCTCACGGCGAGCGCTCGCCGGATCGGCTCACCCACCGCAACGGCTACCGCGAGCGGAGCTGGGAGACCCGGGCCGGCACGGTGGAGCTGAAGATCCCGAAGCTGAGGAAGGGGAGCTACTTCCCCGGCTTTATGGAGCCGCGGCGGATAGCCGAGAAGGCGCTGACGGCGGTGGTCCAGGAGGCCTACATCCAGGGCGTGTCGACCCGCTCGGTCGACGACCTGGTGCAGGCCATGGGCATGTCCGGCATCTCCAAGAGCCAGGTCTCCAGGCTGTGCGGCGAGATCGACGACAAGATCCAGAGCTTCCTCGACCGGCCGCTGTAGGGTGACTGGCCCTATCTCTGGCTGGATGCGACCTATCTGAAGGTGCGCCAGGCCGGGCGCATCGTATCGGTCGCGGTGACCGTCGCGGTCGCGGTCAACGACCAGGGCCGGCGCGAGGTCCTCGGCAAGGCGATCGGCGCGTCCGAGGCCGAGACCTTCTGGACCGGGTTCCTGCGCAGCCTCACCCGCCGCGGCCTGCGCGGCGTGAAGCTGGTGATCGCCGCCGACCACAAGGGCCTGAAGGCCGCCGCGACCCGGATCCTCGGCGCAACTGCTCAGCGGTGCCGCATGGGGTTGTTGAAAAAGCCCGGCAATCATGATTCTTTGTTTCCATATCTTGTGCTCGATTTAGGGACGCGACGAGATGTTGGGACACAAGGGCCGCGATCAGCCGGAGCTGTTCATCACCGGCTCGCCTGAGCAGCTGGTGCCCGAGGATCACGTCCTGGCTCGCGTGGACCGCGTTCTCGACCTTGGTTGGCTGCGTGGGGAAGTCGCGGACTGCTATTGCCTGGACAACGGCCGACCCGGTATCGACCCGGAGGTCGCGGTGCGCCTGATGCTCGCCGGCCTGCTGCTCCGCATTATGCACGACCGCCGGCTGATGCGGGAAGCGCAGGTGAACATCGCGATCCGCTGGTTCATCGGCTACGCCCTTCACGAGCGTCTGCCCGACCATTCGAGCCTGACCCGTATCCGTCAGCGCTGGGGCGAGGAACGTTTCCGGGACATTTTTCCGGCGCACGGTGACGGCGTGCCTGGATGCTGTCCGTCATCAAAACTGTCCGTCATCAAAACAAATGGGACTGTTGAGCGTGTTTCATAGGGAGGATCGGAGGATTGAGAACGGCGGTGACAAATTAGTCCACGGAAGCGGCGGGATTTCCCAGCCGCGGGCGGAGTAAAACTCTGCCACCTGTAGCCTTCGATCTTTTTTGAGATGGAAGGCGGGAGGATGTACACCGTGGACCTATATCTGCGCGTTCGGCTGGCCTGCCATGTTGATGGTCTGAGCCAGCGAGAGGCGGCAAGTCGGTTTGGCATTGCGCGCGAGACGGTGAGGAAGATGCTGCGGCATTCGGAACCGCCGGGATATCGGCGACGCCAGCCACCGAAACGCCCGAAACTGGCCCCCTTCACGGATATCATCGACCGTATTCTGGGGGAGGACCGAACGGTTCACCGTAAGCAGCACCACACGGCGAAGCGTATATTCGAGCGCCTTCGCGACGAACATGGCTTCACGGGCAAAGAGACCATCGTGAAGGATTACGTTCGGGAACGGCGCCTTCGTCGGCGTGAGATGTTTGTGCCGTTGTCACATCCTCCGGGCCATGCTCAAGCGGACTTTGGCGAGGCGGATGCGATCATCGCCGGCGTCAAGTATCGGGCGCATTTTTTCGTCATGACACTTCCCCACAGCGATGCCTGCTTCGTTGCGGCCTACCCGGCGGCGACGACGGAGGCCTGGCTGGACGGGCACAACAGAGCCTTTGTTTTTTTCGGCGGCGTTCCCCAATCGATTCTTTACGACAACGACAAGTGTCTGGTGTCGCGCATCTTGTCAGATGGCACGCGGCAACGAACGCGGCCGTTCAGCGGGCTGCAGTCCCATTACCTCTTCGAGGACCGCTACGGCCGTCCCGGCAAGGGTAACGACAAAGGCAATGTGGAGGGGGTGGTCGGCTATGCCCGGCGGAACTTCATGACGCCGCTTCCCCGGTTCGCGAGCTGGGACGCCTTCAATGGCCACCTGGAAGAGCAATGCCGCAACCGGCAAGGCAACGTCCTGCGCGGCCACCGCGAGAGCATCGGCGAACGGTTTGTGCGTGACCGCGAAGCGTTGAAGAGGCCACTGCCGGCACCGTTCGACGCGTGCGACAAGCAGGGCACGCGGGTCAACTCGCTGTCCCTGGTGCGCTACCGGACGAATGACTATTCCGTGCCCGTCGCCTACGGCCATCAGGAAGTCTGGATCCGTGGCTATGTCCACGAGGTGGTTATCGGTTGCGGCGCCGGGATCATTGCCCGACACCCCCGTTCCTACGACCGGGAAGATATGGTCTTCGATCCGATCCACTACCTGCCTTTGCTGGAGCACAAGATCGGCGCCCTGGATCAGGCCGCGCCGCTAGCCGGATGGGAACTGCCTGATGCCTTCCCAACCCTGCGCCGTCTCCTGGAGGCGCGCATGGGCAAGGCCGGCAAGCGGGAATACGTCCAGGTCCTTCGGCTTCTGGAGACCTTCGATCTCGAGGTGCTTCACGGCGCGGTGAAGGACGCCCTGCGCCTGGGTGCGATCGGCTACGACGCCGTCAAACACCTTGTGCTGTGCCGTATCGAGCGACGCCCGCCCAAACTCGACCTGGATATCTATCCCTACCTGCCTCGGGCCAACGTGGCGACCACGGCCGCCGCCAGTTATATGAGCTTGTTGGGTGGAGGCGCGTCATGACCGATACGCCGCAAGTGTTGCTGGCCCATCACCTCAACCCGCATTTCCCAGGTAGCTCATCTATTTGATGCCGTTTCCGCTTGATTCTGTTATAAGAATCATAGGTTTAGGCTAGATAGAGGGTGGATCGCATGCGGAACCCGGAGGGTGAATCGGATCGGCGGCCTCTGCGGCCTTGTTTCGACCGTCGCCTGAAGCTGGAGTTCCACGGTTCACGGGTCACGTCGGACGCCGGTCTGCTCGCCTATCGGGAACTCGATGACACCCTTGGCCTCACCGCCCTGGCGAGCAATGTCCTGGCTGACAGCCGGACGGGCAAGAACGGCTGGCACGACGTTGTCGGACTGCTGCGTCAGTCCGTCTATGGACGTCTCGCCGGATATGAGCTCAAGACCCTGAAACTGCCGACGTTCCTGCGCGAATACGACAAGCTGGCCCGCCAATGCGCCACCGAGGGCGCCGACCATGTGCGGTATCTTGTCCGTCTGACCGAGTTGGAACTGATCGACCGTGAGCGCCGCATGGTCGAGCGGCGGATCAGACAGGCCAGGTTCCCCGCCGTCAAAAGCCTCGACAGCTTCGACTTCAAGGCCATCGCATCGCTCAACAAGATGCTGGTTCTGGAGTTGGCGCGATGCGAATACGTCGAGCGTCGTGAGAATATCATCGCGCTCGGCAACAGCGGAACCGGCAAGACCCATATCGCCCTCGGTCTCGTTCTGGCGGCCTGCCAAAAGGGGCTCTCCGTCGGCTTCCTCACGGCCGCTGCCCTGGTTCATGAACTGATGGAGGCCAGGGATGAAAAACGCCTGTTGCGCCTGCAGAAGCAACTGGCAAAGTATCACCTTCTGATCATCGACGAACTCGGCTTCGTGCCGCTCTCGAAGACCGGCGCCGAGCTGCTGTTCGAAGTCTTCAGCCAGCGCTACGAGCGGGGCTCGATCCTGGTGACCTCCAACTTGCCGTTCGATGAGTGGACGGAGATATTCGGCTCGGAACGCCTGACCGGGGCTTTGCTGGACCGCCTCACCCACCATGTCCATATCCTGGAAATGAACGGCGAGAGCTATCGTCTCAACCAAAGCCAAAAACGGCGGAAATTCCCCAAAATACCTGCTTAACCGCCGGTGCAATGGTTGACCCGGTGGGTCCACAGGAACCTCCCACGCTGCTTCGCTCCGCGTAACGCAAGCGCTACACGAAGCAGCGCGGGTCCCTCCTATGGACTACCGGGACAACCCCCCAACACCGCGTACCGCATAACGTTAAGTGGACTAGTTTTACTCCGCCCGGGTGGACTAATTTTGCTCCGCCGTTGACAGAGGATCTGGCTCATCTTTGTTTGATGTTAAGCCGCTTGGCTTTGATGGTTCAAGCGGCGGTTTTGGGGGGTCAGTTTTTTGATCTTTTTTCTCTTTTCGATGATGGCGGTGTGGCGTCCAAAGTAGGCGTCGGCTGGAGTTACGTTGCCGATGCTCTCGTGGTAGCGTTGGTTGTTGTAGTGATCGACGAAGGCGCTGATCTGGTTTTCGAGATCGCCGGGTAGATAATAATTTTCAAGCAGGATCCGGTTCTTCAGCGTTTGATGCCAGCGCTCGATCTTGCCCTGGGTTTGCGGGTGATACGGTGCGCCCCGAACGTGATCCATACCGTGGTCCTCGAGCCATTCAGCCAGATCGCCGGAGATATAGGACGAGCCGTTGTCGCTGAGCAGCTTCGGCTTGTGGACGACATTGGCGCGATTGCAGCCTGAGGCTTCTAGCGCCAACTTCAGTGTTGCCGTCACATCGTCCGCCGTCATGTTGGTGCAGAGCTTCCAAGCAATGATGTAGCGGGAATAGTCGTCCAGGATGGTCGACAGGTAAAACCAGCCCCAGCCGATGACCTTGAGATAGGTGAAGTCGGTCTGCCACAGCTGGTTCGGCGCCGTGGTCTTGTCGCGGAACTCATCGGCTGCCTTGATGACCGCGAAAGCGGGGCTGGTGATCAGGTCGTGGGCCTTGAGAAGCCGGTAAACCGAGGCTTCCGAGACAAAGTAGCCCCTGGTGTCCGTAAACCTGACGGCCAGTTCCCGGGGCGACAGTTGCGTCTCCTCCAGGGCAAGATCGATGATCTGCCCCCGGACATCATCCGGGATCCGGTTCCACACCCGGCCTGGGCTGCTGTTGCGATCCTCAAGACCGGCGTCGCCAAAGGCCAGAAAGCGATCGTACCAGCGATAAAAGGTGGTCTTCGGAATGCCCAGCTTGTCCAAAGTGGACCCGACGCCCAGGTGGGACTGCTCGACCAGGCGGATGATCTCCAGCTTCTCGGATGCGGGATACCTCATTCCTCGTCTCCCCCATGCCCGATCATGTTTTTTTTGAGAAGCCGGTTCTCCAGCGAAAGTTCGGCGACCAACTCCTTCAAGTCGCGCATCTCCTGGCGCAGGCCTTTAACCTCGCCCGAGGTCGCTTGGCGCCCGGTGTCGCCGGCGAGCCGCTTCTTGCCCGCTTCCAAAAACTCTTTCGACCAGCTGTAATACAGACCCTCGGCGATGCCCTCGCGGCGGCACAAGGCGGCGATGCTCTCCTCGCCGCGCAGGCCCGACACCACGATCCAGATCTTCTCCTCAGCCGTATACTGCTTGCGTGTCTTGCGGCGAATATCCCGAACCGTTCCATCCGCCGGGTCGTTCTTGCTCATTGATTTCTGTCTCATCTTCGTTCCCTTCGGTCACTACGATGAGTCAGAAATCCTCCGGTATGCAATTACCTCAATTTGTCCCAAAGGCGCTGACGTCAGACACAACACACTGCCGGCGACGGGCGGGGCTTAGCAATTTCCCTCAAGCGCCTCTTTCAAGATCAGCTTATCCAACGTCAGATCCGAGATCGCCTTCCGGAGACGGCCAATCTCCTTCTCCAGGTCCTTCAGACGCTTGGCCTGGTCAGTACGAAGGCCGCCATATTCCTTGCGCCAGCGATAGTAACTCTGCTCTGATACGCTGAGCGTGCGACAAGCTTGACCAACGGACTGGCCCTGCGCCAAGGCCACCTCGGCTTCGCGCAACATGCTGATAATCTGTTTCGGGGTGTAGCGTTTACGGCTCATTTTGTCCTCCTTTCGGGGGGGCAAAATGCGCCAAACTCTGGAGTGCGCCCCTATGTCCGGACAGGATCACTCGGCGGCCTTGACCGTATGCCGGGCATGTTGATCCTCGAACTGTACCGGGCTCAGATATCCGAGCGCGGAGTGGAGACGTCGTGAGTTGTAGACCTCATCGATGAATCTGGGAAGGTCTGCGGTAACGTCGTCGAAAGTCTCGTATTCCATGAGATAGACTGCTTCGACCTTGAGCGTCTTCATGAAACTCTCAGCCATAGCGTTCTCGTAAGGGTTGCCACGCCGGCTCATCGAGCCGATCAGCCCATGTTTGGCGAGCAGCTTGCGATAGTCTGCCGCTGCGTATTGCGATCCGCGATCCGAATGGTGGATACAGCCCCTTGGCGGCTGTCGTGACCGGACAGCGGCCTTGAGCGCTGCCAAGGTGAGCCGCGTATCGATCGAGCGGCTGATGGCATAACCAACGACGCGGCGTGACCACGCATCGAGGATGACGGCGGCATAAACGAAGCCAACGGCGATCGCGACGTAGGTGATGTCTGCGACCCAGAGCTGGTTCGGCCTGTCGGCCGTAACGTCCTTGGCGCGGTTGGAGAAGATCGGACTATCGTGATCGCTGTCGGTTGTGGCGATGAAACGCCTGCGACGCTTGGGCTGTAGGTCGTGCTGGCGCATCAGACGGCGGATCTTCTTACCGTTGACGACGATCCCCTGATGGCGTAGCTCGGCCCCGACACGTCGATAGCCGTAAGCCTCAAACTCTTCGCAGATCGCCGTGATGCGGGCGACGATCTCGGTGTCGGCCTCGGTCGCCGGCGTATCGTAGTAGGTGGAGCGCGGCAGGCCCATCAGACGACATCCTCGCGCGATGGTGAGCCCACGGGGCCGGCAATCACGGACGTAGTCGCGCTTCTCGGCCGTGGTGCGCTCTTGAGTGCCCCTTTTAGAAACTCGATCTCCAGCGCCTGCCGGCCTACCAGGCGCTCAAGGGCAGAGATCTTCGCCTCAAATTCCTGGAGAAGGCCGGCGGCCTCCACGTCTTCGTCAAACGCGCCGGCTTCGAGCTTCGACACCCAGATGCGGATCAGGTTGCGCGAGACGTCGTGGCGCCTGGCCAGCCCGTGAAGGGTCTCGCCTCCGAGATATTCCTGAGCAACCTGTCGCTTGAACTCAATACTGTAGGTTCGGTGCTTGGCCATGGCTTCCATCCTCTGAAAGCCCAGCATTCCCGGTCAATTCCAAACGTGCAACCTGTCCACCCTCAGGGGCGCACTCCACTCTTTAATAAATCTGGACCACTTTAATAGGGGGTCACTCCACGGCGGCGAACGGTGGATGTCGTTGTGGAAACCAGCACGAACAAGCGGTCTACGGATATCGTGCTGGATTCCACGGGCCTGAAATTCTTTGGCGCTGGCGAGTGGGCTCGCGCCAAGCACGGTGAAACGCGGCGCTCGTGGCGCAAGCTGCATATCTCGGTTGACCCGGCCAGCAGCGAGATCCGGACGCATGAACTGACCGGTGACGACACGGCCAATGCGACGATGGCGGGACCGCTGCTCGCCGGTTCCGGTGGGGTGATCCGGCGCGTGTTTGCCGACGGCGCCTATCAGCCCGTTGATTAAGTCGGCGCCGTCTGATTCTCTGGTTCCCTGATTTGCAGGGGGATTTGCCGATGGCGATGGGACGGCAGAAGGATGGTCAGGGGGACCTGATGGTGAGCTGGTCGGAGATGCCGCGCTCTCCGGGTCATGTGTTTTATGACCGCTTGCAGTCGGTGCTGATCGAGGGCGGCTTCGACGCCTTTGCCGAGGCGAGCTGCCGGCCTTATTACGCGGTCCGGATGGGCGCGCCCTCGGTGCCGCCCGGGCGCTATTTCCGGATGCACCTGGTGGGCTACTTTGAGGGCATCGACAGCGAGCGCGGTCTGGAGTGGCGCTGCTCGGACTCGCTTTCGCTGCGGGCGTTCCTGCGACTGGGGAGCCGTGATCGGGTACCGGACCATTCCTGGCTGTCACGGAGCCGCACGCGCCTGCCCCATGAAGTCCACGCGGCGGTCTTCGACTGGGTTCTGGTGCTGATCGCCGAGGCGGGGCTGATCAAGGGCGAGCGCATCGGCGTCGATGCCTCGACCATGGAGGCCAACGCGGCGCTGCGGAACATCGTGCGGCGCGACAACGGCGAAGGCTACCGGGAGATGCTGGAGCGCCTGGCCCGGGAAAGCGGGGTCGAGACACCCACGGCCGAGGACCTGGCGCGTCTGGACCGGAAGCGCAAGGGCAAGAAGCTTTCCAACACGGATTGGGTTTCGAAGAGCGACCCCGAGGCCAAGATCGCCAAGATGAAGGACGGCACGACGCATCTGGCCTACAAGCCCGAGCACGCGGTGGATCTGGACACCGGCGCGGTGGTGGCGGCCGAGCTGCACCCGGCCGATGAGGGCGACACCACGACGCTTTCCAAGACCCTGGCGAAGGCCGAGGCAAACCTCGAGGCGGTGGATGCGGCACCGACATCGGAGGACCCGGCCGAATGCGTCGCCGACAAAGGTTATCACTCACGGGCGGTCTTGAGGGCTCTGAACGACAGTCCCTGGAAGACCCGGATCGCGGCGCCCAAGCAGACCGGCTTTTCGCGCTGGCACGGTGATGAGGCGGCGCGGCGCGCGGTCACCAATAACCGTGCGCGGCTCAAGTCCGGGGTCGCCCGCGAGGCCTTCAAGCTGCGCGCCGAGATCGTCGAGCGCTGCTTTGCCCACAACCTCGATCGTGGCGGCATGCGACGAACCTGGCTGCGCGGGCGAGAGAATGTGCACAAGCGATACCTGCTCCACGTCGCCGGCCACAATCTATCGTTACTGATGCGCCAGCTCATCGGCGCCGGCACCCCGCGGGAGGCCGTGGCGGGCGGATATGGCGGTATTTTCGTTCTGCTCACGCCCACCGGGGCCATGCTGGTGGCACGGGGGGGCTCGCAAAGCGGCCAGACGGCTTTCGCCGCCGCATTCCTCATCTGGGAGTGAGAGCCGGAAAAAGCCACTTAATCAACGGGCTGCTATGACGGGGAGCCCGTGACAAAAGCGATCCGAGAAGCTCGGCCACCGAATTCACCACCTGAAATCATCATCCCGCCACGCGCCACATCCATTCCTCCCCCGGACACGCCTCATGGCGGATCGGAACGGGAGCACCATGCAGCGGAGATCGCCTCGAAGGGAAGGATGAACTGGCAGAAACGACAGGGCTACGGATTGAGAGCGCTTGGCGAAACAGCCATGGCTCGCGTCAAGAGGCTCAACGGCGGCAAGCTCACCGCGCGCACATTCCAATCCCAACAAACCGAAATCGCCATGCAGATCGACGCACTCAATCGCTCTATCCGTGCGGCGAAACCAAACACAATCAGGATCCGCTAACCAACCGGGGAATGGGCGATCACACCATCGCGGCTCCATGCACCAAAGCCTCTCTACACTGAAGGAGGCCAAAGTGCTGATCGAACGATGGCGGCATCACTATAATACCATCCGGCCGCATAGCTCGCTCGGATACAGACCGCCGGCCCCAGAAACCATCTTGCCAAACGTTGATGGGCCAACCTACGCTGTTGGGGGGCTACGGGTGGCCCATCAACTTAACCCGCGCCAAACTCTAACTTAAGCGCTGGACCACTAATCGGGGGCAGGCCACTTGCCATCTCTGGTCCTCCTCATTCCCAAGCCTGGGGATGGACCAATCCGATGGGGGAAGAGCAAATCGGCTCTTTCAGTAGCCTGTTAGAGGCCGTTTCGAAAGGGGTTGAGTGGCCGGTGTCGATGTGATTCCAAGGAGGTTGCTGAGACCGATATGGAGCCGCCATGTGGACGCCGACCACCCGAGAGCAGCATAGCCGCAAGACGCTGCGTTATCAGACTGATTTGACCGATGCGGAGTGGGTTGTGATCGAGCCTCATTTGCCTCCGGCTCATGGCACGGGACGGCCCCGGTCATGGCCGATGCGAGAGATCGTCAACGGCATTTTCTACGTGATGCGGGCTGGCTGCCCTTGGCGCTTGCTGCCAAGCGATTTGCCACCGTGGGGCACGATCTATCGCTGGTTCGCCAAGTTCCGCGACGACGGCCTCCTTGAGAAGATCAATCACTCTCTGGTCATGGCCGATCGCGAGCGGGTCGGACGCGAGGCCAGCCCGAGCGGCGCGATTATCGACAGCCAGAGCGTCAAGACAACCGAGGCTGGTGGCCCCCGCGGCTACGATGCGGGCAAGAAGATCAAGGGGCGCAAGCGCCACGCGCTGGTCGACACCGACGGGCGCGGCCTCGTGCTCGAGGCGCATCCGGCGAGTATCCAGGACCGCGATGGTGGCGGGTCGCTGCTGTGCGCCTCACGCGGCTCGTTTCCGTTCATCGAGAAGGTCTTTGCCGACAGCGGCTACGCCGGCGAGAAGGTCGCCACGGCCACCGTGATCGCCGTCGAGATCGTGCGCAAAAGCCCCGATCAGGTCGGCTTCGCCGTCCAACCGCGCCGCTGGGTCGTGGAGCGCTTCTTCGCCTGGATCAACCGCAACCGGCGACTGGCAAAGGACTTCGAGGCCACCATCGCCTCGGCCCGCGCCTTCCTCTACGCCGCCTCCGTCATGCTCCTCGTCCGCAGATTGGCCCGAGCCGCATGACTTTCGAAACCGACTCTTAGGGGGATTAGCGATGAGATAGTGTAACCGGTTGAGTTTTCTAACCGGCCTGCCGATGGTAACTTTAGGATGAGCATGGAGGGGCAGCCGGCACCAACTATTTCATAGAGGAGAGTTCCAATGAATAAGCAATTTCTCATTGCCGCTGTTGTTGTAGCGGTGATGGCGACCGCAGCAAGCGCCAACGCTGAAGATGTAAGATTGGGCATTATCCTCGGATTTACCGGTCCGATCGAATCCCTGACGCCGGATATGAGTGCCGCTGCGGAGTTGGCAATGAAAGAAGTAAGCGCATCCGGTCTTTTTCTCGGCGGCTCAACAATTACGGCCGTCAAGGCCGATTCGACTTGCATCGATGCCGCGGCTGCAACGACCGCGGCGGAACGTCTTGTGACCGCGGATAAGGTAAGAGGCATCGTTGGCGGCGACTGCTCCGGTGTTACCGGGGCGATCCTTCAAAAGGTGGCTCGTCCAAACGGCATCGTCATGATTTCGCCTTCGGCGACCAGCCCCGCGCTTTCAACCGCAACAGATGACGGGCTTTTCTTCCGTACCGCGCCGTCAGACGCCCGCCAGGGCCAGATCATGGCCAAAATAATCACGAATCGTGACATCAAGGCCGTTGCCCTAACTTACACCAACAACGATTACGGCAAGGGGCTTGCTGACTCGTTCAAGTCTGCGTTCGAAACCGCAGGCGGCAAAATCACGATCAACGCAGCGCATGAAGACGGCAAGGGCGATTATTCAGCGGAAGTCGGCGCACTGGCCTCGGCGGGCGGCGAAGCGCTCGTGGTGGCGGGCTATCTTGACCAAGGCGGCCTCGGAATCATCCAGACATCGCTCGACACCGATGCCTTCAGAACTTTCGTCCTGCCCGATGGCATGATTGGCGAATCTCTGGTCAAGGCGGTGGGTTCCGATCTCAACGGCTCTTTCGGCCAGCATCCAGGAACCGATAGCCCCGGTGCAGCGTTGATTGTCAAGTTGGGTATGGAGAACGGTTTCAAGGGCGATAGCCCGTTCGTTCCGGAATCCTATGACGCGGCCGCTCTTATCATTCTGGCCATGCAGGCGGCTGGTTCCTCGGACCCTGCCGCCTACAAGAGCAAAGTGATGAGCGTCGCCAATGCTCCGGGGGAAGAAATTTTCCCCGGCGAACTTGAAAAGGCGCTACGGATACTCAGGGACGGTGGCGAAGTCGACTATGTCGGCGGGTCGGCGGTCGAGTTGGTCGGTGCCGGAGAATCCAAGGGCAACTACCGTGAAATAGAAATAAAAGATGGCATGATAGTCACCGTTCGTTACTTCTGATGCCGTCGTATCGAGACGGCGACCGGGCTCTGTCCTTTTCGCCACCGGCGAGATGCGTCGACGGATGATTGCCGTCGAGAACGTCTACAAACATTTTGGGGGCGTGCGCGCGGTCGACGGGGTGTCTCTCGTGATTGCCCAAAACACGATCACCGGGCTCATCGGCCCCAATGGGGCCGGCAAGACGACGCTGTTCAATGTCATCGCTGGGATGTACCGGCCGGATTCGGGTACTGTACGTATGGCCGACGAGGAAATCACTGGGCTGCAGCCTCACGAACTTTTTGGTAGGGGGCTTCTCCGTACATTCCAGATTGCTCACGAATTTCCGTCCATGACGGTACGCGAAAACCTGATGATGGTTCCCGCCGGCCAGTCGGGAGAAAGGCTCCTCTCGGCCTGGTTCCGCCCCGCGCAGGTGGCCGAAGAGGAACGAACTCTGGCCGCGAGAGCTCGGGAAGTCATGGAATTCCTTACCATCGGCCACCTCGCCGACGAACGCGCCGGAAACCTGTCGGGCGGGCAAAAGAAGCTTCTCGAGTTGGGGCGAACGATGATGGCAGAGGCCCGGGTCGTTTTCCTCGACGAGGTCGGCGCGGGCGTGAATCCGACGCTGATGAAAACCATCGGAGAGTCGATCAAAAGGCTCAAGCGGGAGCGCGGCTATACCTTCTGCATGATCGAGCACAACATGGATACGATCGCGAGTCTCTGCGATCCGGTTATCGTGATGGCGGAGGGCAAGGTGCTGGTGGAAGGTTCGGCGGAACAGGTGATGGCCAATGAAGAAGTCATCATGAAGTATCTTGGCAACGGGTTTTCCGGAGGTGGTTCGTCATGAGCCTGCTTGTCGGAAAGAACCTGACCGGAGGATACGGCGGCGCTGATATCCTCGACGGCTGCACGATCGCCGCTGAAACAGGCCAGATATCGGTGATCGTCGGTCCCAATGGAGCCGGCAAATCGACCGCGATGAAGGCGATCTTCGGGATGATCGACCTTCGCCAGGGATCGGTGTGGTTGCATGGGGAAGACATAACCCGGCTCTTGCCCCGGGAACGGGTGTCAAAAGGGATGGCTTTCGTTCCCCAGACCGACAACGTGTTCACGTCAATGACGGTTGAGGAAAACCTCGAAATGGGGGCCTTCCTTCGTCGCCACAAGGTCACGGAAACGATGGAACAGATCTACGAGCTGTTCCCGGTCCTCCGGGACAAGCGGCGGCAACTTGCCGGCGAGTTGTCTGGAGGCCAGCGCCAGCAGGTCGCCATCGGCCGCGGCCTCATGACGGTGCCGAAGGTACTGATGCTCGACGAGCCGACCGCGGGGTTTTCGCCGATCATTCGAGACGAGATCATGTTCCGGATCATGGAAATTGTCCGCACCGGGGTCTCGATCCTGATGGTCGAGCAGAATGCGAGGCAGGCCCTGGCCATTGCCGATACCGGCTATGTCCTCGTCCAGGGTAGAAACCAATATACCGATGACGGAGCCAGGCTGCTCGTCGACCCCGAGGTCCGGAAGTCGTTCCTCGGACAGTGAAAGATGGATTTCCTGAACGCGGTCATCGTCCTCTGTAACTTCGTAATCATTCCGGCAACCGCCTATGGCTGCCAGCTTGCCCTCGGCGCGCTCGGGGTCACGCTGGTTTACGGGATTTTGCGATTTTCCAACTTTGCCCATGGTGACATTATGGCCTTCGGCACGATGATCACGATCCTCGTGACCTCGTGGTTGCAGGCGTCCGGTGTTTCTCTTGGGGTTCTGCCGACGGCGCTGCTCGCCTTTCCGGTCGGAATCGCCGCCACCACAGCCTTGTTGCTGGCCACGGATCGAATCGTCTATCGGTTCTACAGGCGCCGTAAGAGCGACGCGATAATATTCATGATCGCCTCCGTCGGCGTCATGTTTGTTTTCAACGGGATCGTCCGCATGGTCATCGGCCCGGAGCATCAGCACTTTGCCGACGGCGCCCGGTTTATCGTCAAAGCGCGTGATTTCAAGAAAGTGACCGGGCTTTCCGAAGGTTTCACGATCAATGTGCCGCAGTCCATCACCGTCATTGCCGCCATCATTGCTGTCGCTTTCCTGTTCTGGTTCATTGGACGGACCCGCACCGGAAAATCCATGCGGGCGATGGCCGATAACGAGGATCTCGCAAATCTGTGTGGAGTCAATACCGAGAAGGTGATTGCGGTCACCTGGATACTTACCGCGGCGCTCGCCACCACGGCTGGCGTGCTGTACGGCCTGGACAAGGGCTTCAAGCCCTTCACCTACTTCCAACTCCTACTGCCGGTTTTCGCCGCCGCGATTGTCGGCGGGCTCGGTAATCCGCTCGGCGCCATTGCGGGAGGCTTCGTGGTCTCTTTCTCCGAGATATCGATTACCTACGCATATAAGAAATTCCTTGGCTATCTCCTGCCGGAGAGCATGAGGCCCGACAGCCTCATCCAGATTCTTTCGACCGATTATAAGTTGGCGGTTTCTTTCGGTATTCTTATTCTCGTCCTTATGTTTAGGCCGAGCGGCCTGCTCGCGCGTGGATCGAAGTGAACTGGAAAAATACAGCTCTCTTCGCTTTCGTAGTTGCGCTGCTCGTTCTCGTCGGTCTGGTGCAGAGTTGGTCCGTTTCGTTGACGATTCTCAACCTGTGCCTGATCTCGGCGATCATGAGCCTCGGACTCAATGCCCAATGGGGGTATGCGGGCCTGTTTAACTTCGGAACAATGGGTTTCGTTGCGCTGGGTGGTGTGGCCGCTGTCATTGTTGGTATGCCGCCGGTTGAAGCCGCCTGGGCCGCGGGAGGATTGCAGGTAACCGCTGCGCTGCTGCTTGGCGCCGGAACCGTCGCTGGCGCGATATTCCTCTGGAGACGGATGGCTCCCGGACACCGGCGCTGGTTCGCGCTCATAGCGATCCTGATCACTGGTGGTTTCTTGTTCCGATTTGTCCTTGATCCAGCGGTCGCCGCTATTGAAAGGGTGAATCCCGCCGCCGCTGGTTATCTGGGTGGGCTCGGTCTTCCAATTCTTATTTCCTGGCCCATCGGCGGGCTGCTGGCGGCGGGCGCCGCCTGGATCGTCGGCAAGACCGCGCTGCGGCTTCGCACGGATTATTTGGCCATCGCGACGTTCGGAATCGCCGAAATCATCATTATCGTCATAAAGAACGAAGACTGGCTTACCCGCGGCGTCAAAAACGTCATCGGTCTTCCCCGTCCGGTCGCCTACGAGGTCGATCTTCAGAAATCCGAAGCGTTCGTCGGATGGGCATCGCGTCTGGGCGTGGACCCGGTCGATCTGTCATCGGCATATGTGAAGTCGTCCTATGCCGTCCTGTTCATTGTTGTGCTCTTGATTTTGTTGTGGCTGTCCCAGAAAGCGCTCCATTCGCCCTGGGGGCGGATGATGCGCGCCATCCGCGACAACGAAACTGCAGCCGAAGCCATGGGAAAGAACGTGGCCGCTCGACACCTGCAAACATTCATTCTTGGTTCGGCCGTCTGCGGCATTGCGGGCGCGATGATCACCACACTGGACGGCCAGTTCACCCCGGGTTCATACCAGCCGCTGCGTTTCACGTTCCTGGTCTGGGTCATGGTGATCCTCGGCGGCTCGGGAAATAACTGGGGCGCCGTTCTCGGGGGTATGATTGTCTGGTTTCTTTGGGTGGAGGTCGAACCGGTAGGGCTGTGGTTGACGGACGTACTTGCCGCCGGCCTGCCGGAGAGTACCGGACTGCACGCCCACTTGCTGCGCTCGGCGGCCTACATGCGGCTGTTGACGATGGGCGTTATGCTTCTTTTTGTCCTGAGATTCTTTCCGCGCGGACTTATTCCGGAAAAGTGACACCCGCGACAGGGCGGCATTCGAACGTCTCCTGTGCGTAGCCTTGAGTTTCAGGTTGTCCCTCCCATCAACCCAAGGTTCCGTCGGGGGCCGTCTGCAAGGACAGGCGCTGTGCTCATTCGAAGCGCGCCTCGTTGATACGCCAGTAAACGTGCGGCCCTTGAGGGCATCGTTCTTCTGAAGGCATTGTCATGTATGGACGCCCTCGGTGTTGCAAGGGGAAAACCGATTTGAAACGGCGGTAGAGCTTGCAGTCATGTATCCGGCCTTTTCGCTGCGGTACACTGACCGCTGGCCCTGATGGAATCCGAGAGATCGGCGCCCAGTCAGACTAACGAGCTCAAAGCTCTGACAATGCCTCGGGTTTGGCCGATCTCGGGTGGAGCCCTGTTTCGCCATCAAATCGTCGTTACCCTCGCAAGTTTGTATCCGCTTTCCAGCTGGTCAGGCGGGCGTCGGTCGGTAGATACGCTCGTATCTGAGCAGTGCCCAGGCGACGCGGGCTGTCTTATTGGCCATGGCGACCAGCACGACGTTTGTCGGCCGCCGCGCCAGGAGCCGGTCGGTCCAGCCAGGCCCCGTGCCCGGCTTGGCGCGGCGCCAGCGCAGCACGCTTCGCGCACCATGCACGAGCAAGCGCCTGATATAGCCATCCCCGCGCTTCGAGATCCGCCCCAGCCTGTCCTTGCCGCCACTCGAGTGTTGTCGGGGCACGAGACCGAGCCAGGCCGAGAGCTGCCGGCCCGAGCGAAACTGCGCGCCATCTCCGATCGTCGCGACCAGCGCCGTCGCGGTGATGACACCGACGCCGGGGATCGTCGCAAGCCGGCGGCTCGCCTGGTTGGATCGGTGCCAAGCCAAAAGCGTCGCCTCCAGCTGCTTGATCCGGGCCTGAGCGGAATGGAGCTGCTCAACCAGAGAGCCAAGCGCCTCGCGTGCCAGAGGGGGCAGTCGCACATCACCGGGATCTTCGATGATGGCAACCAGTTCCTCCACCTTCGACGCCCCTTGAGCGACGATCAGTCCGAGCTCCGCACAGTGGCCGCGAAGCGCATTGACCACCATCGTGCGTTGACGGACCAACAGCTCACGGGCCCGGTGCAGCATCAAAACCGATTGCTGCTCGGCGCTTTTCGCCGGCGCAAAGCGCATCGTCGGACGCGTCACCGCCTCGCAGATCGCTTCCGCATCCGCCGCGTCGTTCTTGTTCGTCTTGACCAAAAGGGTCACACACTGCCCGTTTTCATGACGCGGTGACGGTTCATTACCGCTTCCATCCGCTGTCGGGTTGCCGCGTGGCATGCCTTGGACGTCGAAGAGCACGTGGACAGACGATACTGATTGTTCGGCATCCGGACCGAACCCAGTTGCATCTTCCTGAGTGGATGACCCGACCGGATGCCGCCCTGCTCGAGGTTCGCGAACTCCCCAGGATCTCCCTGCGGGCGCTTTCCGATTTGCGGGATCTCATCGCACCGCTTCTTCTTGCGCGCGACGAAACGCGCACAGGAGAACGTGATGAACCAAAGACCTCGCAAGGCTCCTCAAGGAGAACTGTTTCCTCTGGAACACCCGTCGGCCCTGCTGACCGGCGAGCGACGGGAGGTGTTGATCCCGCTTCTTTCGATGACCCTGGCGGCGGCAATGGCAACCGCGGCCGGGGCGTCAAACAGCCGCACGATCGTGGGAGCCAGCCATGACGGGTGACGGAACAAGAATCACTGCCGGCCATCTGGCGCGTGCGGCCTGCGTCTACGTGCGACAGTCGACGCCCGGCCAGGTTCGCAACAATCTCGAAAGCAAGCGCCTCCAGTACGCATTGCAGACCCGAGCGAAGGAATTGGGCTGGCACACAGTCGAGACGATCGACGAAGATCTTGGCCGTTCGGGCGGTGGCGGCGTAGAGAGGCCAGGCTTCCAGAAACTGCTGACTGCGGTCTGCGAAAGCAGGATTGGCATCGTGCTGTCGGTCGATGCTTCACGTCTCGCCCGAAATGGTCGTGAGTGGCATACGCTTCTCGAATTCTGCGCCGTGGTCGGCTGTCTCCTGGGAGATGGGAACAGCATTTACGGTCCCGCCTTACCGGACGATCGGCTGTTGCTTGGTATGAAAGGTTCCGTCAGCGAGATGGAAGGTTCGGTCCTGCGTCAGCGATCCCACGACGCCCGCCGGCAGAAGGCCGCGCGTGGCGAATTGTTCCTGAACCTCCCGGCCGGATATGTGAAGGCCGGCCGTGACGCGATCGCGATGGACCCCGACCAGCGGGTGCGGGATGCTATCCGTCATGTGTTCCGCAAATTCTCCGAGTTGCGCAGCATTCGCCAAGTGTTCCTGTGGTTCCGCCATGAAGGCATCGAGCTTCCGTTCCGGTCCCTTTGCACTGGTGTTCACGGATGGCAGGTTGCCTGGAAGCTGCCGGTGTACAACACGGTCCACCAAATCCTGACTAACCCGATCTACGCGGGAGCTTATGCCTACGGGCGCAAGAGTCGACGCACGGTCATCGACGACGGACGCAAGCGCGTTGTGCATGAGACTCGACGTAATCCTGAGGACTGGAAGGTGTTGATCAGCGACAGCCACGAGGGATATATCGACGAGCTATGGCCGAGAGTGGGTGACGGGCTGAGAGAAGGAGGTGGCGTATCGTGGGGGGTGACGAAGCCTCCCGGTCTCCAAGCAAGGAGTGATACGCCATGACGGAAGATAGTGTTGTCGCGCTGCACCATCCAGGGGTGACGGCCGATCCGCTGACCGAAGTACTCCGCGCCGGAGCTCGCGAGCTCCTGGCACGAGCCATTGAAGCGGAGGTTGCCGCCGTGCTGGCGGCGCATGAACATCTGAAGACCGAAGACGGCCGCCGGCGCCTGGTGCGTCATGGCCACGGGCCGGAACGGGCGATCCTGACTGGCATTGGTCCTGTGTCTGTGCGGCGCCCGAAGGTCCGGGACCGTGGCAGCGTCGGAGGAGAGCGCATCCGTTTCACGTTGGCCATTCTGCCCCGTTTCGCGCGGCGGACGCGGTCGCTGGATGCGGTTTTGCCGACGCTCTACCTTCGTGGCGTATCCAGCGGGGACTTCCAGGAGGCGCTGGAGGCGTTGCTCGGCAAGGACGCCTCTGGCTTGTCGGCGCAGGTGATCGGCCGCCTGAAGGCGGAGTGGGAGGCCGAGCACGAGCGCTGGCGCCGGCGCGACCTGTCGGCCCGACGCTACGTCTACATGTGGGCCGATGGCATCTATCTCCAGGGTCGGCTGGGGGACGAGAAGCAATGCATTCTGGTCCTCATCGGCGCCACGCCGGAGGGACGCAAGGAACTCGTGGGCTTCCAGGCGGGGGTGCGCGAGAGCGCCCAGAGCTGGCGTGAGTTGCTGGCATGCCTGCGCGGGCGCGGGCTCACGATTGGTCCCGAGCTCGCCATCGGCGATGGCGCTCTGGGCTTCTGGAAGGCGCTGGAGGAGATCTTTCCCGACACCCGCCGCCAGCGCTGCTGGGTCCACAAGACAGCCAATGTCTTGAACAAGCTGCCGAAGTCGCGACAAACGGCCGCCAAAGCTGCCCTGCATGATATCTGGATGGCGGATGGCCGCGCCGAGGCCGAGAGGGCGATGAATACTTTCGCCGCCAAGTACGACGCCAAATACCCCCAAGCCGTCGCCTGCTTGACAAAGGACCGCGACGCCTTGCTGGCCTTCTACGACTTCCCGGCCGAGCACTGGCGGCATATCAGGACGACCAATCCAATCGAAAGCGTCTTCGCTACCGTCCGCCACCGCACCGTGCGCACCAAGGGCTGCTTGTCTCACGGGACAACTCTGGCCATGGTCTTCAAGCTGATCACCACCGCCAGCAAGACCTGGCGGCGGCTCATGGGAAACAATCAGTTGCCCAAGGTCATCGAAGGTGTGAGATTCAAAGACGGTATGCAGATCGACGAAACCAAAACTCGCGCCGCCGCCTGATCACGCCGTCACCCAAAATCGGGCATAACTCTATATCGACTGGGACGAATATGAAAGGAACCTCGGCCTGATCGCAGCCAATGAACCAACTTTCAAGGGGGCGGTGCGCAACGGTGGCGCGCTGCTAACTGGCCTGTTGCGATGCGGGCACTGCACCCACAAGCTCCAAGTCGCCCACTCGGGGAACAGCAGGGTGGGCCGCTATCTCTGCCAGGGCAGGCGAGCGCAGATTGAGGGCACGACCTGCATTTCCTTCGGCGCGGGGGATGTCGACGAGGCCGTCGCCGCCGCCGTTCTCCGGGCGGTCCAGCCTCTGGGAGTGGAAGCTGCGCTCCACGCGGTCGAGGACCGCGGAAAGGATGCGTCCGAACGCACCCGGCTAGCGGAGCTCGCGCTCGAGGACGCTCGGTTCAAGGCGGACCAGGCGCGGGCGCGGTTCGAAGCGGTCGATCCCCGCAACCGCAATGTCATCGGCAACCTGTCACGGGCATGGGAAGAGCGCCTTGAGCTCGTGGGGGAGCGGGAATGTCAATTGGCCGCGGCTCGTTCGCAACTTCAACATCAGGAGCTGACATCGGGCGAGCGCGCGGCGTATCTGGCCCTCGGTGCAGATCTGGAGCGGGCCTGGAACCACGAGAACGTGACGACGCCAATGCGCAAGCATGTTCTACGTGCGGTACTTGTGGAGATCATCGTGACTGTATCGGCCGACCGGATCGACCTCGTCCTGCATTGGCAGGGCGGTGACCATACCGAGCTCTCGGTACGTAGGCGAAAGAGAGGGCAAACGCGCATAGCAACGGACGCCGACACCGCCGAGATGATCCGGGAACTGGCCCGGCTCATGCCGGATCGCGCCATCACGGCGTTCCTGCCCTCTCTGGGAAGCGAACCGGCAAGGGCAACACCTGGACCGAAGTGCGCGTGCGCGCCCTCCGTTCGAACCGCGGCATAGCGGTCTATCGCGAAGGAGAGCGGCAGGAGCGTAACGAATTGACGCAGACGGAGGCCGCGGCAAGACTGAATGTCAGTGCCAGGACAATGAACCGGCTGATCCGGCGCGGTGTTGTTCCCGCCCGTCAGGCCTGCAAGGGTGCGCCGTGGGTGATATCGGCCGATGCGCTCGGTTCTGCGGCGGTTGCTCTGGCTCTGGAGGAAGGAACATTCCCGTCGGCATCGGATCCGGGACAAAAAGTCTTTCATTTTTAGTAACGTAGCGAGGTGCCTTGGTATGACTGTCGATTCACGAAGGGGCGAACGTATTGAGGCGGGATCAGCCGGACCTCATGGCTCAGCGCTTGTATCTCACGCGCCCAGTAGTGCGCACTGGCGCAGGCTTCCATGCCGGCAAGACATGATGGCAATCCGGCGAAGAACGCCAACACCTTCCCGCGGCGCAGCTTCCGCCGTAGTACCGCTCGCCCCTCACCATCAGCACCGTGAACCTGGAACACCGTCTTTGCCAGATCAAAACCGATTGTTGTAATATCCATCGTGGACGCTCCCTCTGTCTGGAGTTCAAACCAAACTCCATTCTGGCGCACTCGACGCCGAAAAGGGGACGTCCATACCATCAAACTAATTCCTGCTTATCCGTGACATTCATCCTGCGATGAGGAGGCGATAGGGCATCGGGTCGGTTCGGGCGGCGCTATGGACGAAGCGCGGGATCATCGTCTGGAGTTGATAACGGCGGTTGTAGCGCCAGGCGAAACTGGCGAGGTAGCGCCCGGTGTGATCGGGGCCGAGCTTGCGATAGGTCCCGTTGACCGCGCACTTGATGTTGCCGAGCGCCGTATTGACCCATTTGAATGACGCCACGCGGGCCGCCTTGCGTCCCGAGCCGGTGCGGATTGCCCGATGGCTGCAGGAGGCCTCGTCGAGTGCGCTCCAGCAGCCCAGGCCGTCCGTCACAACCGCCGCGCCGGGGGCCCAGCCAGTGCTTGGCGCCGCGCGCAATCTCGCGCTTGCGGAAGCCCTTGACCGGCGCCAGCTTCACCTTGCGCGGACGCTGTCCTTTCCATTTATTCCATCGTGCCTCCCAACGACGGCTCGGCCTTCCAGCACGGGCACCATTTTGAGCCAGTGGATTTTGAAATCGACCACGGGCGCGGTCATCGCGATGCTTATTCCGCCGGATCGTGCCAGCGAACCTATGAAGGGGCGTGCGGATACCGGCAGCGTCCACGTCGCCACAGAGAGAAATTGATCGAATCCGAGCGGGGGTGGTCAGGCCGCGAGGCGTTCGTAACGATGATGCAGACCGCCGACCTTGGGCAAGGAAACGACCGTTCCGTGCCCGGCTGGCTGAACGGATCGTCCACCCGGCGTGTCCTTGCCGAGCGACAAGTGGGTCCTTGAACCGTGATAATAGTCGAGGTATGGGCCAAAAATGCGCCGCAAATGCCGCTCGTTGAGGATGATCAAATGGTCCAGGCATTCGCGCTTAACGCTGCCGATCAGGCGTTCCACATACGGATTTTGCCACGGGCTTCGTGGCGCCGTGACGACCTCTTCCACGCCCATCGCCATTACGGTCGAGCGGAACGATTGCCCGTATGCGCCGTCCCGGTCGCGGATTAGGTGCCACGGTGCCGTGTCCCACGGAAAGGCTTCGCGAATCTGCTGCGCTACCCAATCCGCGGTCGGATGTGCCGTGACGCCGAAATGCACGATCCGTCGGCGCTCGTGGTGGAGCACGATGAACCCGAACAGGAGGCGGAACGTAGCCGTGGGGACCGCGAAACAGTCGATCGACGCCAGGCAATCGGCGTGATTTGTAAGGAATGTCCGCCACGCCTGCGAGGGCGGCGAGGGGTAACGGACCATGTATTTCGAGACGGCGGCCTGGGAGATGGAAAAGCCAAGCTTCAGAAGAATGGAATGGACGCCTCCCTCCTTTTGCGGTCGGACGGCGGAGGGTAGAGGTGAACCCTCACGGGCCGACGGCATCAAAGTGCCAAGTTCTTCACAGGCAAACCGGAGGGTCCGAGATGAAGACGAGCAGAACGGTCGTCGGCGTGGATACGGCGAAACGGGTGTTTCAACTGTACTGGGTCGATATGGAGACGGGCGAGATCATGGGTCTGAAGCTGACACGGGCGAAGTTCCTGGAGCACTTTGCCAATCGCGTGTCGCGCTTGATCGGCATGGAGGCGTGCGGCGGCTCGCAGCATTGGGCGCGTCGGCTGCGAGAGCTGGGCCACGAGATCAGGCTGCTGCCGGCGAAGATGGTCCGGCCGTTTGTGCAATCGACAGTCATACCAAGGCACCTCGCTACGTTACTAAAAATGAAAGACTTTTTGTCCCGGATCCGATGCCGACGGGAATGTTCCTTCCTCCAGAGCCAGAGCAACCGCCGCAGAACCGAGCGCATCGGCCGATATCACCCACGGCGCACCCTTGCAGGCCTGACGGGCGGGAACAACACCGCGCCGGATCAGCCGGTTCATTGTCCTGGCACTGACATTCAGTCTTGCCGCGGCCTCCGTCTGCGTCAATTCGTTACGCTCCTGCCGCTCTCCTTCGCGATAGACCCCTCTCTGCCAACCTCACTGAGACACCGGTCCCCCTTGGAATTACTGTAGGGCGGTGGAGGTGAATACCAATGACCGCAGAGAGAGAATCGATGACATTGCAAGAGATGGACGCTCTGGCCCTGGGGGTCGAGGAGCGTCGCGACGAGGCCCCCGGGGCCAGAGCCAGCCACGCGCGGCCAACGCCGGACCCGGAGGTCGTGGCCAAGCCGAAGAGGCGCAAGTTCACCGCGCAGTATCGACTGCGGATGCTGGAGGAGGCAGAGAGCTGCACGCAGCCCGGCGAGGTGGGCCGGCTGCTTCGCCGCGAGGGGCTGTACAGCTCCCATCTGACGGAATGGCGCAGGGCGCGGCGTGAAGGGTCGCTTCAAGGCCTGACCCCGAGCAAACGCGGTCGGAAGCCCGCCGAGCGCAACCCCCTCAGCGCGAAGGTGCACGAGCTCGAGGCGAAAGTGGCTCGGCTGGAGAAGGAGCTGCACACCGCCCATACGATCCTGGACGTCCAGGGAAAAGTTGCCGGGCTGTTGGGATTCAGCCTCGAACACGGGAAGGACTGCTGATGGCCGTCCAGCCGCTCGCATCGCAGGTCGGCGTGGCGCCGGCGTGCCGAGCGCTGGGGGTGCCACGGGCTTCCTTCTACCGTCGTCAGAGGCCCGCTCCCGGGCATCAGCAGCCCCGTCCTACGCCCGCCCGGGCCCTGTGTGCGTCCGAACGCGCGCACGTCCTCGACGTGCTCGCTAGCCCGCGCTTCGTCGACCGGTCACCGGCCGAGGTCGTCGCGACGCTGCTCGATGAAGGCCAGTATCTGTGCGCCGAGCGCACGATATACCGGATCCTGGCCGCGAACCAGCCGGTGCGAGAGCGGCGCAATCAGCGCAGTCATCCCTGCTACACCAAGCCCGAGCTGGTGGCCACGGGCCCCAACCAGACCTGGTCCTGGGATATCACCCGGCTCCGGGGGCCCAAACGCTGGACGTCCTTCTACCTCTATGTCTTGCTCGACATCTTCAGCCGCTGCGTCGTGGGCTGGATGGTTGCCGATCGGGAGAACGCCGCGCTCGCCGCGACGCTGATCGAGGAAACCTGTCTCAAGCAAGGCATCGAGCCCCAGGTGCTCACCCTGCATTCGGACCGCGGCGCGCCGATGACCAGCAAGTGTACCGCCCAACTCCTCGCCGACCTCGGGGTCACCCGCTCTCTGAGCCGCCCCCAGGTCAGCGATGACAACCCGTTCTCCGAAGCGCAGTTCAAGACCCTGAAGTATCACCCCGGCTTCCCTGGGCGCTTCGAAGACATTACCGCCGCCATCGCCTTCTGCCGGTCGTTCTTCCCCTGGTACAACACCGAGCACCGCCATGCCGGGATCGCGATGCTCACCCCCGATGATGTCCATCATCACCGGGCACCGGATGTGCTGGCTCAGCGCGGACGTACCCTGCAAGCCGCCTGGGCCCTTCACCCCGAACGCTTCGTCCACGGCACCCCGAAACCCGCCCCGCTTCCCGAAGCCGTCTGGATCAACCCACCCGCCACTTCCACAACAGGAGAAACGAGTCAGTAAATAGAAACCGTCGGTGTCTCAAAGTCGTTGACAGGTTCCGGACCGCTATGCCGCGGTTCGAACGGAGGGCGCGCACGCGCACTTCGGTCCAGGTGTTGCCCTTGCCGGTTCGCTTCCCAGAGAGGGCAGGAACGCCGTGATGGCGCGATCCGGCATGAGCCGGGCCAGTTCCCGGATCATCTCGGCGGTGTCGGCGTCCGTTGCTATGCGCGTTTGCCCTCTCTTTCGCCTACGTACCGAGAGCTCGGTATGGTCACCGCCCTGCCAATGCAGGACGAGGTCGATCCGGTCGGCCGATACAGTCACGATGATCTCCACAAGTACCGCACGTAGAACATGCTTGCGCATTGGCGTCGTCACGTTCTCGTGGTTCCAGGCCCGCTCCAGATCTGCACCGAGGGCCAGATACGCCGCGCGCTCGCCCGATGTCAGCTCCTGATGTTGAAGTTGCGAACGAGCCGCGGCCAATTGACATTCCCGCTCCCCCACGAGCTCAAGGCGCTCTTCCCATGCCCGTGACAGGTTGCCGATGACATTGCGGTTGCGGGGATCGACCGCTTCGAACCGCGCCCGCGCCTGGTCCGCCTTGAACCGAGCGTCCTCGAGCGCGAGCTCCGCTAGCCGGGTGCGTTCGGACGCATCCTTTCCGCGGTCCTCGACCGCGTGGAGCGCAGCTTCCACTCCCAGAGGCTGGACCGCCCGGAGAACGGCGGCGGCGACGGCCTCGTCGACATCCCCCGCGCCGAAGGAAATGCAGGTCGTGCCCTCAATCTGCGCTCGCCTGCCCTGGCAGAGATAGCGGCCCACCCTGCTGTTCCCCGAGTGGGCGACTTGGAGCTTGTGGGTGCAGTGCCCGCATCGCAACAGGCCAGTTAGCAGCGCGCCACCGTTGCGCACCGCCCCCTTGAAAGTTGGTTCATTGGCTGCGATCAGGCCGAGGTTCCTTTCATATTCGTCCCAGTCGATATATCCCTCGTGGCTGTCGCGGATCAACACCTTCCAGTCCTCAGGATTACGTCGAGTCTCATGCACAACGCGCTTGCGTCCGTCGTCGATGACCGTGCGTCGACTCTTGCGCCCGTAGGCATAAGCTCCCGCGTAGATCGGGTTAGTCAGGATTTGGTGGACCGTGTTGTACACCGGCAGCTTCCAGGCAACCTGCCATCCGTGAACACCAGTGCAAAGGGACCGGAACGGAAGCTCGATGCCTTCATGGCGGAACCACAGGAACACTTGGCGAATGCTGCGCAACTCGGAGAATTTGCGGAACACATGACGGATAGCATCCCGCACCCGCTGGTCGGGGTCCATCGCGATCGCGTCACGGCCGGCCTTCACATATCCGGCCGGGAGGTTCAGGAACAATTCGCCACGCGCGGCCTTCTGCCGGCGGGCGTCGTGGGATCGCTGACGCAGGACCGAACCTTCCATCTCGCTGACGGAACCTTTCATACCAAGCAACAGCCGATCGTCCGGTAAGGCGGGACCGTAAATGCTGTTCCCATCTCCCAGGAGACAGCCGACCACGGCGCAGAATTCGAGAAGCGTATGCCACTCACGACCATTTCGGGCGAGACGTGAAGCATCGACCGACAGCACGATGCCAATCCTGCTTTCGCAGACCGCAGTCAGCAGTTTCTGGAAGCCTGGCCTCTCTACGCCGCCACCGCCCGAACGGCCAAGATCTTCGTCGATCGTCTCGACTGTGTGCCAGCCCAATTCCTTCGCTCGGGTCTGCAATGCGTACTGGAGGCGCTTGCTTTCGAGATTGTTGCGAACCTGGCCGGGCGTCGACTGTCGCACGTAGACGCAGGCCGCACGCGCCAGATGGCCGGCAGTGATTCTTGTTCCGTCACCCGTCATGGCTGGCTCCCACGATCGTGCGGCTGTTTGACGCCCCGGCCGCGGTTGCCATTGCCGCCGCCAGGGTCATCGAAAGAAGCGGGATCAACACCTCCCGTCGCTCGCCGGTCAGCAGGGCCGACGGGTGTTCCAGAGGAAACAGTTCTCCTTGAGGAGCCTTGCGAGGTCTTTGGTTCATCACGTTCTCCTGTGCGCGTTTCGTCGCGCGCAAGAAGAAGCGGTGCGATGAGATCCCGCAAATCGGAAAGCGCCCGCAGGGAGATCCTGGGGAGTTCGCGAACCTCGAGCAGGGCGGCATCCGGTCGGGTCATCCACTCAGGAAGATGCAACTGGGTTCGGTCCGGATGCCGAACAATCAGTATCGTCTGTCCACGTGCTCTTCGACGTCCAAGGCATGCCACGCGGCAACCCGACAGCGGATGGAAGCGGTAATGAACCGTCACCGCGTCATGAAAACGGGCAGTGTGTGACCGTTTTGGTGGGCGGCAACAAGAGCGATGCACACGATGCGCGGGCGATCTGGACCGCGGTTCAGCAGCCGGGCATCAAGACGGTCGCGATCAAGAGCGAGGAGCAACAGGCGGTATTGGCGCTGCACCGCATGCGCCAGCAACTGGTGAAGTTCCGCACCGCCCAGATCAACGGCCTGCGCGGCCTGTTGGCCGAATACGGCGAAGTCATGCCGCAAGGCCGGGCCGGTATGCGAAGGGGTATGGCCTACGCCCTCGAGCGGGTCTCGGAGCGGCTGCCGGCGATGGTCGTTGAGACCTTGCGCGAGCAGTGGGCACGCGTGGCCCGGCTCGAGCGGAAGTCGGCGTGAGAACGGCGGTGACAAATTAGTCCACGGAAGCGGCGGGATTTCCCAGCCGCGGGCGGAGTAAAACTCTGCCACCTGTAGCCTTCGATCTTTTTTGAGATGGAAGGCGGGAGGATGTACACCGTGGACCTATATCTGCGCGTTCGGCTGGCCTGCCATGTTGATGGTCTGAGCCAGCGAGAGGCGGCAAGTCGGTTTGGCATTGCGCGCGAGACGGTGAGGAAGATGCTGCGGCATTCGGAACCGCCGGGATATCGGCGACGCCAGCCACCGAAACGCCCGAAACTGGCCCCCTTCACGGATATCATCGACCGTATTCTGGAGGAGGACCGAACGGTTCACCGTAAGCAGCACCACACGGCGAAGCGTATATTCGAGCGCCTTCGCGACGAACATGGCTTCACGGGCAAAGAGACCATCGTGAAGGATTACGTTCGGGAACGGCGCCTTCGTCGGCGTGAGATGTTTGTGCCGTTGTCACATCCTCCGGGCCATGCTCAAGCGGACTTTGGCGAGGCGGATGCGATCATCGCCGGCGTCAAGTATCGGGCGCATTTTTTCGTCATGACACTTCCCCACAGCGATGCCTGCTTCGTTGCGGCCTACCCGGCGGCGACGACGGAGGCCTGGCTGGACGGGCACAACAGAGCCTTTGTTTTTTTCGGCGGCGTTCCCCAATCGATTCTTTACGACAACGACAAGTGTCTGGTGTCGCGCATCTTGTCAGATGGCACGCGGCAACGAACGCGGCCGTTCAGCGGGCTGCAGTCCCATTACCTCTTCGAGGACCGCTACGGCCGTCCCGGCAAGGGTAACGACAAAGGCAATGTGGAGGGGGTGGTCGGCTATGCCCGGCGGAACTTCATGACGCCGCTTCCCCGGTTCGCGAGCTGGGACGCCTTCAATGGCCACCTGGAAGAGCAATGCCGCAACCGGCAAGGCAACGTCCTGCGCGGCCACCGCGAGAGCATCGGCGAACGGTTTGTGCGTGACCGCGAAGCGTTGAAGAGGCCACTGCCGGCACCGTTCGACGCGTGCGACAAGCAGGGCACGCGGGTCAACTCGCTGTCCCTGGTGCGCTACCGGACGAATGACTATTCCGTGCCCGTCGCCTACGGCCATCAGGAAGTCTGGATCCGTGGCTATGTCCACGAGGTGGTTATCGGTTGCGGCGCCGGGATCATTGCCCGACACCCCCGTTCCTACGACCGGGAAGATATGGTCTTCGATCCGATCCACTACCTGCCTTTGCTGGAGCACAAGATCGGCGCCCTGGATCAGGCCGCGCCGCTAGCCGGATGGGAACTGCCTGATGCCTTCCCAACCCTGCGCCGTCTCCTGGAGGCGCGCATGGGCAAGGCCGGCAAGCGGGAATACGTCCAGGTCCTTCGGCTTCTGGAGACCTTCGATCTCGAGGTGCTTCACGGCGCGGTGAAGGACGCCCTGCGCCTGGGTGCGATCGGCTACGACGCCGTCAAACACCTTGTGCTGTGCCGTATCGAGCGACGCCCGCCCAAACTCGACCTGGATATCTATCCCTACCTGCCTCGGGCCAACGTGGCGACCACGGCCGCCGCCAGTTATATGAGCTTGTTGGGTGGAGGCGCGTCATGACCGATACGCCGCAAGTGTTGCTGGCCCATCACCTCAAGACCCTGAAACTGCCGACGTTCCTGCGCGAATACGACAAGCTGGCCCGCCAATGCGCCACCGAGGGCGCCGACCATGTGCGGTATCTTGTCCGTCTGACCGAGTTGGAACTGATCGACCGTGAGCGCCGCATGGTCGAGCGGCGGATCAGACAGGCCAGGTTCCCCGCCGTCAAAAGCCTCGACAGCTTCGACTTCAAGGCCATCGCATCGCTCAACAAGATGCTGGTTCTGGAGTTGGCGCGATGCGAATACGTCGAGCGTCGTGAGAATATCATCGCGCTCGGCAACAGCGGAACCGGCAAGACCCATATCGCCCTCGGTCTCGGTCTGGCGGCCTGCCAAAAGGGGCTCTCCGTCGGCTTCCTCACGGCCGCTGCCCTGGTTCATGAACTGATGGAGGCCAGGGATGAAAAACGCCTGTTGCGCCTGCAGAAGCAACTGGCAAAGTATCACCTTCTGATCATCGACGAACTCGGCTTCGTGCCGCTCTCGAAGACCGGCGCCGAGCTGCTGTTCGAAGTCTTCAGCCAGCGCTACGAGCGGGGCTCGATCCTGGTGACCTCCAACTTGCCGTTCGATGAGTGGACGGAGATATTCGGCTCGGAACGCCTGACCGGGGCTTTGCTGGACCGCCTCACCCACCATGTCCATATCCTGGAAATGAACGGCGAGAGCTATCGTCTCAACCAAAGCCAAAAACGGCGGAAATTCCCCAAAATACCTGCTTAACCGCCGGTGCAATGGTTGACCCGGTGGGTCCACAGGAACCTCCCACGCTGCTTCGCTCCGCGTAACGCAAGCGCTACACGAAGCAGCGCGGGTCCCTCCTATGGACTACCGGGACAACCCCCCAACACCGCGTACCGCATAACGTTAAGTGGACTAGTTTTACTCCGCCCGGGTGGACTAATTTTGCTCCGCCGTTGACATCGGCGAGATCGAACGACGGCTCAAGCTGTGGCACCGGGACAATGCCTCCAGTCGGCGGATCGCGGAGATCCCCGGCGTCGGGGTGCTGAGCGCGACCGCGGCGGTTGCCGCGATGGGCGATCCCGCGGCGTTCAAGTCCGGACGGGGGTTTGCCGCCTGGCTGGGCCTTGTGCCCCGGCACAGCGGCACCGGCGGGCGGGTGCGCATGCTCGGCATCTCCAAGCGTGGGGACACCTATCTGCGCACCCTGCTAATCCATGGTGCCCGCTCGGTAATCACCAACAGCAAGGCTCGGCCCGATTGGGTATTGCGCCTGGCCGAGCGGAGGCCGGCGAACGTCGCGGTGGTGGCACTGGCCAACAAGATGGCACGCACAATCTGGGCCCTGCTGGCCCATAACCAAGCCTACCAGGAAGGGTTTGTCAGCCGGCCCGCCTAAGCGCGGCTGGCAATGGATAGCAACGACTGACAAAGGAGGTGGCACGTCAAAAGGTTGCGCAAGGTACGACAACGTGTGATGGCAAACAGGTCAGACCGCGATCCGCTAAACCTGCATGGAGAGTTGGGC
>CBDHDJ010000002.1:0-1108996 GCA_965261645.1 Alphaproteobacteria bacterium | reverse complement strand
AGCCGGCGTTCGCGTACTCGACCTCCGCAAAATTCCACGCGTCCGACGGTGACGTGCGGAAGCACGAATAGGTGCCGGTGCCCTTGCCCCTCGAAACGAGTGGGCGCGGGTGCGCCTCTCGCAAGCCGTGCTCTGTCAGCTTTTTCGGAATGAAGGCAGGCTCGCCCATTTCAGGCGGTACTCCACTACCCAGCTAGGGGATCACCAGCGCAAAGGCGGAGCCCTCCACTGCATCGACTAGCGGGTCGGGCATCCCAGCACCCGACCGGAAGGCAGCGCATGACCAGCGCCGGCCAGCCAGCGTGGTCCCGTTCAGGGCGTGGAAGTCCGGGCCGGGCTTGCGGTGGCGGCCGGCGCGGGCCATGGTCGCGGCGTTCTCTCGCCGAGATCGAGACAGGCCGCACCTGTTGCGGTCCCTGTCACGGGACGGGGGCCTTCCCTCCGGAACCATCGCACTTAAGTCCCAGTTCTGATGTTGGCCTCGGCCTTCTTTGTCTCGATCCATGACTCGATCGAGGTGCGAGGCCAAGCGACTGCCCGTATGCCAATGCTGACAGGCCGCGGAAAATCGCCCCGCGACATAGCGGCGTAGATCGACGACCGCGAAAGGCCTGTTATGGCCTCGACATCGGGGCGCCGGAGAAGGGCCTCAAGCATGAAAAAAGCCTCCGTGTTTCCAAGGGAGGCCCTTTAATGCCTGATTTTTCTTTGCCAATCGTGTGGACGATAAGACTACCCGTCACACGGCAAGCCGTCCCGGCGGTAGGCGATCCATGCATCCCGAACGGATTCGTAAAGCACTGGCACCCCCGCCTCCCTCAGAACCTCGGACACCGCGTCGCATATCGAATAAGGGAAGCCATTGTCCGCAGTGGCATCGTTACGCGTTGCGTAGAGGTTGGCGAAGTGCTTCCTGACCGCGATATCGGTCCTTATCGCGTGAACCCCCGCCCCTTCGGACAATGGCAGGGCTGTCAACTGTACTAGGTCGCTTGCGGTCAAACCTCTATTGCGGCCGTTCCAATGCCTCCATGGGCGGGCGTTCATCCCGTTCAGGATCTCTAGGACCCGCTCGATATAATTTGGACTCTTGAAGACATCCTCATTCCGCACCTCGTAGCAACGCTCGGTGTCTTGTGGCCGCTCAGGAGCATGCCCGGCGTAGAGCTCTTTGACCGATTTTCCGCCGAGTTGTTCGCGCGCTGCTCGCAAGTCTACTTGCAGCTGCCTCAGCGTCCGTTCATTTTCTCCGCAGAGAATGAGAACGTCGCTCCCCGTAGCCATCGCCTCGACCACCAACCCGATTCGATACCTCCGAGTCGCCTCCTGCCTCCACCGCCCTGTCACCCTCTCGTGCTCGCGTTCCCATATCTGCAACCGTTCCGGTATGGCCACGCCCATCGTGGGCATCTCATGCACGATGATTGTCAGGGCTTTGCGATACGCTGGATGCGTGCGGTCCTTTTCGAGAAGCCTTTCGAGGATTCTGGAATCGAACCCGCGGTGCAGATAGCGGTGCCCCAGATAGGCGGCGTCAGCCGCAAACGGATCGTTGGGAAATTGGATGGCTCCCATGATGGCGGCGTGCATGTCCGCAGTCTGGAGCTCGCTGTACTTACGCGTCGAGAGCCCATCTCCGTCCGGATCGTTGGGAAGATCGTCGACTCCCGCTTCCCGCATGATCGCGTCGGGCAGGGTCCCGGTCTCCGGCTCGCGATAATCGGGCGTCGAATCCTCATACGGCTCCACCACTCCGACGGCCTTCAGGTACGCGCGGGCAGTTTCCTTGGCCTCCTCGTACTCGCCCTTGATCCCGGATCGTGCGTTTGCCCGGCTCACCGCCTTGTTTCCTTCGACGGCCGGGCCATCGGAACCACCGTGTCGCCGGCATCGGCCGCCAGATATGTCGCCCAGCGTTCCATCAGCTCGCGCCGAAGGTCCAGCAGATCCGAGCGGGCATAAGCGCCCTCGACACCCTTCACGACGTGGGCGAGGCAGGCTTCCGCCACCTCGCGCGGCACCCGCGCGGACTCCGAGCACCAGTCCCGGAAGGTCGAACGGAAGCCGTGCGGCACGGCATCGATATCGAGCTCACGCAACAGCTTCGAAAGCGCCGAACCGGACATGGGCTTCCGCCCAGCCGGGGCCGGAAACGCCAGGCCGCTCCCGTCATCGAGCGTCCGCGCCTCATCGAGGATCGCCAGTGCCCGGGTCGACAGAGGAACGCGATGCTCGCGTCCACCCTTCATGCGCTCGTCCGGGACCGTCCAGGTCGCTGCGTCCACGTCGAACTCGGACCACGATGCGCCCCGGACCTCGCCGGAACGCGTAGCGGTAAGAACCAGGAACTCGAACGCCAGCCGCGCCGGGAGCGAAGCCTGCGCTTCCCTCACCGCCCTGACCGCGTCGCTGGCCTCGGTGTGATGAACGGACCGGAAATGACGACGCCTGTTGCCGACTCTCGGCAACGCGGACGCGATGGCGTCGCCGGCAGGATTGTCGCCGCGATACCCCTGCGCGACTGCCCACTTCATGATCGCGCTGATGCGCTGGCGAACACGGCGGGCGGTCACGGACTTTTCAGCCCATATCGGCAGCAAGACCGCCATCACGTCAGCCGTGGTGATCGTGTCCACTGGCCTGCCCGCGAGACGCGGAAAGGCATACTGTCTCAACGATGACTCCCATTGACCGGCGGACTTGCCGCCATCGCGCCACGTTGGCTTGTGAATTTCGATGACGGTCCGGGCGGCTTCCTCGAAGATCGGGATGTCCGATCGCCGCTTGAGAGCCAGCGGATCGCCCCCGGCACGGGCCAGCTTGCGGTTAGCGAAAGCCGCCTCGCGGGCTTCAGCCAGCGAGACCAGCGGATAGCCGCCAAGGCCCATGTCACACCGCCGCCCGCGCACAACGGTGCGCAAAACCCAGGACCTCGCGCCGCTCGGCTTGACCACAAGATACAGGCCATTGCCGTCGCCATGCCGTCCTGGCTTCGTTACCGTCTCCGCGAACCTCGCTGTCAGTTTTCCGGCCAATGACGTTCCCTCATCCGATACCACTCTGTATATGAGAACGTAGCGGCACTCGGTGGAAGCGTCAAGCTGCAAATAGCAAAGAAACGCTCTGTTTTATAGCTGTTGTGGAACTACCAAGATCGCCATGGAAATAGTGAAGGCGGACCAATCGTCCGCTTCCCGACACATGGGTGACATGTACGCCGAGTCCGGCCATCAAGGCCATGGCGGCTGGATGCACGGTCGGCGAGGATTTAGCCATCTCTGCAGCGAGCATCGCGACAAGCGCATCGGGCGGGCCGTGAGCTTCGTTGAGGCGTTCGTCGACTTCACGCCCGAACAGGACCAGGCGTGGGATCGCCTCACCGCGGCGGTTCGCCAGAGTAGCGCCGCGATAGGTGAGTCTTGCAGCCAGCTGACCGATGGCGACGGGCCTACGGGCCTGCCGCAGCGGCTTGCGCGCCTCGAGACCATGATGACCGTCGGCCTCGAGGTGATCCACACGATCCGCCCGGCGTTCGATACATTACTACGCGACGCTCGACGAACGCCAGAAACAGGCCATCGATCAGTTGATGAGCCACCGTCGCGGGCAGTAGACCATTTTGGCGGGTGGTCCGGGCCCACCCGCCCCACTTTTTCACGAACCCCGGGACTGGCGATAATAGCCGAGCGGGGACTGATGGAGAGCGGCGTGCCGACGACGGCCACCGCCAATGATCATCCCGGGGTCATCGCCCGGCCGCCGCTGATTTTTCTCGGTTTCTTGGCGCTCGGTTTCGTGCTCGACACGATTTGGCCGATCGCGGTCGTTGCGAACGACGTTCAGTATCCCCTCGGTGCTATTTTTGTTGTTGTCGGCGTTGCCCTCGTGGCCATCGCGATCCGCCAGTTTCGCCGCGCCGGCACCAACGTGGAGACTCCCAAACCGGCGATCGTACTGGTCACCGACGGCCTCTACCGCCTCTCCCGCAACCCGATCTACATCGCGGTGAGCCTGATCCACGCCGGCATCGCGATTTCCGCCGACAATGCGTGGGCCCTGGTGGGCCTGATCCCGGTGCTGATCGTCCTCCACTACGGCGTCATCCGGCGCGAGGAGCGTTACCTCGAACGCAAGTTCGGCGAGGAGTACCGGCGCTACAAGAGATCCGTGCGCCGCTGGCTGTAAGGTTTAGTCCTCCGCTTGGCGGTAGCGCCGGACGCGCACCTTTTCGAGGGGGACGAGGCCCTTGGTCATCATCGGCTCGACGAAGCGCAACAGGGTTGGCCGGGCTACGGGCGAACCTGCGATCCCCTAAACCTGCGATCCCCTAAATAGGACTGCGGTGCTCGCGCAAATCGGCGTACGGCGACTAGGCGTCGTCAAAGTTCCTCATTGTTTTTCACCATCTTAGAGGTATGAGTTCCGATCACACATTAAAAATGATGCGTTATACGCTTATCTGTGGCATAATTTTTGCTCGTGGAACATCACTCTTAAACTGAAGTAGCCGCTTCCCCGCGGGATAGCGGCCGCGGCGCGCAGTGCCGCGACAAAACATGGAAACCTGATGGCCGATGGCGTAGGACTGAACGGACAGCAGAAAGCGGCGTGTTTGATGCTGGCGCTGAATGAGGAGCAAGCCGCGGCGCTGTTCGCCAAGATGGACGACGAGGAGATCGGCGAGCTCTCCATGGCGATGGCCAACCTCGGCACCATGAACTCCGAGACCATCGAGGAGGTGTTCATGGAGTTCGCCGCCTCGATCTCGGGCACCGGCTCGCTGCGCGGCAGCTACGAGAGCACCGAGCGCGCGCTCAAGGCCGCCGGCATGGACGCCGATCGGGTCAATAACATTCTCGATAGTATCCGCGGCCCAGCCGGGCGCACGGTGTGGGACAAGCTTGGCAACGTGAACGAGGCGACGCTGGCGACCTACCTCAAGAACGAATACCCGCAGACCGTGGCGGTGGTGCTGGGCCAGCTCAAGGCGGACAACGCCTCGCGGGTGTTGAGCACGCTGCCCGAGGAGTTCGCCATGGAAGTCATGATGCGCATGCTCAGCCTCCAGGCCGCGCAAGGAGGTCCTCGACAGCGTCGAGCAGACGTTGCGCAACGAGTTCATGACCAACCTCTCGCGCACCACCCAGCGCGACAGCCACGAGATGATCGCCGAGATCTTCAACAACTTCGACCGCAGCACCGAGCAGCGTTTCATGGCCTCCCTCGAGGAGCGCAGCCAGGATTCGGCGGAGAAGATCAAGGCGCTGATGTTCACCTTCGAGGATCTGGCGAGCCTCGATCCCAACGGCGTTCAGGTTCTCTTGCGCAGTGTCGATAAGAGCGCGTTGGCGACCGCCTTGAAGGGCGCCTCGGAGACGTTGCGCGATCTATTTTTCAGCAACATGTCGGAGCGCGCCGGCAAGATCCTGCGCGAGGACATGGATTCGATGGGTCCGGTGCGCCTGCGCGAGGTCGACGAGGCGCAGACCGCCATGGTGGTCGCGGCCAAGGACCTCTCGGACCGCGGCGAGATCGTGATCGCCGGCGGCGGCGAGGACGAACTCGTCTACTAGCCCACCCGCGCCAACGCTTCCCAGCTCAACGAGGGCTTACCAAGCACTCGCCAGCCCTCATCTGCACTGCCATTATCGATCTTGCCCGCCCAATCCGCCGACAGACGGCGGGGGCCAGTTAGGCCCGGACCAACGCCCGTATGACCCCACCCTCATCGCAATTCCGCCGCGCGATCGTCATCCTCGCCGCGATCTGCCCGCTCTACATCATCAGCAATTTCTTCCGCATTTCGAACGCCGTCATCGCGCCCGACCTGATGAGCGAACTCACGCTCTCACCCGAGGCGATGGGTGTGCTGACCGGTCTTTTCTTCGCGGGTTACGCGGCGGCGCAGATTCCCGTGGGTATGATGCTCGATCGCTTCGGCGTGCGGATCACGGTTCCCAGCATGATGGCCTTTACCGCCGGGGGCTCGCTTCTGTTCGCGGTGGCCGCGGGTATGCTCGATCTCAGTCTCGGCCGGTTCTTCACGGGTGTGGGCTGTGCCGGCGTCCTGATCGGCGCCTTGCTGCTGGCGACACGGTGGGCCCCGCCTGAGCACTTCGCCACCGTCTCGGGTACGCTGTCAGCGATTGGCGTATTTGGCGTTCTGCTGGGAACGACGCCGTTTGCGGTGACGGTCGAGGCCATCGGATGGCGCAATTCGTTCATTGGCATGGCCGTGATTGCCGTCGTCATGGCCATCCTCGGCTATCTTGTCGTCCGCGATGCACCGCCGGGCCACGCTTTTCACGACCGTGAGTCGGAATCCATCGGCGAGATCGTTCGCGGGCTGGGTGAGGTGCTACTCAACCCCCGGCTGCCCGTCATGTTCTTCATTGGCTTCGTCTCCTACGCCGCGGTGCTGACGGTCTTGGGTCTGTGGGGTGGGCCCTATCTTCACGACGTGCACGGCTTGGGGCTGACGGCCAGGGGTAATGTGTTGGCGGTGATGACCGTCGCGCTCGCCGTCGGCTTTATCACTTTCGGGCCGCTCGACCGCATTTTCGATACCCGAAAATGGGTGACGCTGGCCGGTGGGGCCGGGACCGTTGTCGTTCTCGGTCTCCTCGCCCTCCTGCCTCAACCGCCTTTGTGGCTGGTGACGGTGCTGTTTGCGGCGCTCGCGTTTCTCAACGGGTTCAGTGTCACAGCCTTCGCCCATGGCCGAACCATCTTTCCCGACCGGCTGATGGGGCGGGGCCTGACCATGCTTGCGCTTGCCACCTTCATCGGCGTCGCCTTCATGCAGACCGCCACCGGGCCGATCATCGGCGCATTCGAGCAGCCCGACGGCATTGTGATGGCGGCGGGCTACCGCTGGATGTTCGCCTTCATCGCCGCCCTGGTCGCGCTTGCTTTGCTCTTTTACAGCCGCACGGCCGATGCCAAACCGAGCGGGGAGCGGGCCGCCGCGACATCCTGACCGCCCACGCCCCGAGCCGCAGGAACACCGCCGCCGGGCCGGCTACAGGCAGCGCGGCACTCTCGGCAGATATCTTATGCGGCGGTGAAATCCCTCTCGCGACTCATCAAGGCTTCGGTGTCGGACCTCGGGTTTCTAGAGCGCGTTGCAGGGCCGCCGCAGGGTACGCCACATATGCGATGACGGCGTGTTGTCGTTGCCGAGCCCCTCGGGCGGCTGCTTGAAGTGCCGAGCGATCACGTCCTCGAACTCCTCCCAGCCAACCTCCACGTCCGAGTCGAAGGAATAGAGGTCGTTGACGCAGATCATGCGGGACGACATGTACCACTTGTGCTGGCGGGCCCGCTCGTACTCCTCGACGATGTAAGGCTCGGGCTGATAGTCCTCGCCGAAGATCCGAACATAGGCTTCGGGGTAGGTGTAGCCGACGGATTCGTCGGGAAAGAACCGCAAGCACTGGTGCATACGGATCGCCCAGCTGACCTCTTCATCGACATAGGGTGCGAGCAGTTGGGCGCTCCAATAGCCGTGGTCGGACCGGATGAAACCGATGACGGCGATGTCGTGCAGCAGACAAGCGAGCACCATCTTCTCCGGTAAGCCGTTTTGCCGGGCCAGCCGCGCGCTTTGCAAAATGTGCTGCTGCCCTCCGACCATGAAGCGGCACGTGATGAAGTCCATGAGCGTCGGAGCCTGCGGCATCGGGGGCAGACGCGGATCATCACCCATCAGCACCCTTTTCCCCGCCCCCTGGCTGAATTTTCCGCTGTGCGGCGGTACGCCCTCGGCGAGCAGAAAGAGCTGCGATTTGACGATGACGCGTTCGTCCAACTCTCTCATCTGGACGAGCTCGAGCTCGTCCGCACGTTCCGACATCGTCTTGGTCGTGGGCATTGGGCTGTCCTCGTTCGGTGAGAGCCGCGTTCTCGGCAAGCTTTCTAGATGCTACGGACGAAGGGGTGGCAGGTCAATTCAGGGCCACGCCTACCGCGTTTGAACTTTGTGCGATGGCGGGTGGACTCCCGCGAAGCGGCTCAATCCAGTGTGTTCTCCTCAGCCATGTAATAGTAATAAAATGACTGGAGAGTATCCTCCATCCGCGACAGTTTGGCTGGGGCAGGAGGCCCTCATCATGAACAGCGACCCACCACAACCCATTACCGGCGCGGAGGTCGACACATTTCAGCGCGACGGCGTGGTGTGCTTGCGCGGCATGTTCGATAGGGATTGGGTCGAGCGCACGCGCACCGCCCTGGACTACATCATCGCGAATCCAACCGAGGAGGGGATGCTGCTCAACCCTGAGGGATCGCCGGGGCGCTTCGAGCTCGACTGGAGAATGTTTCTGATCAACGACGACCTCATGGCGTTGGCGCTGGACTCCCCTGTCGGGGGCATTGCAGCAGCCTGTATGCGGTCCGAGCGGATCACCTTGCTCACCGACATGATGTTGACCAAGGAACCGCATACCCCCACGCCCACGACCTGGCATCACGACCAGCCCTACAATTGGGTCGATGGCAGCCAGGTCTGCGGCATGTGGATTTCGCTCGATCACGTCATCCCGGAGAGTGGCGCCTGCGAATGGATCCAGGGTTCGCACAAGTGGGGCAAGTGGTATGCCCCCCAAGACCTCGGCGGGGACAGTTTCTATGATTCTAACTATAGCCTCGAGCCGATGCCGGATATCGAGGCCGACCGCCAGAGCTACGACATCGCGCAATTCGAGACCGAGCCGGGGGACTGTATCGTCAACCATATGCTGACGATCCATTCTTCCCCGGGGAACATGACGGATCGGCGCCGCCGGGCGATGATCTACCGGCTCGCCGGAGACGATGCGGTTTATGCGGATCGCGGTCCCGAAATAAGAAAAATGGTCAAGCCCAAATACGATCCCAAGCTAAAACACGGCGATCCATTTCCGCCCGACCATCACGAATTTCTGCGGATCTGGCCCCGGCGGGCGAGATCGCACGAGAAGAGCGCCGCGGAATAGGTTCCGGGCGATGTGCTCGATATAGGAGGACGTCATTCTCGCGATACCGCACTGGACCATCGGCGCGAGAAGCGACGCGAGTTGGACTGATCATTGATCAACGGAGGGCGACATGACCGCAACAGCTGAAAGCGTGGAGATTTCAGGTCTCACGACCGACGAGACTCTGCAGCAGGTTCAGGACGCTATCTCACGAAGCGCCTGGGCGGACACACCCTTGTGGCAGGACCTCACGTCAGGCAACCTCAACCTCGAGCAGCTCAAGGAGTTCGTCCGGCAGTTCGGCGTCTTCGCGCTACACAATCACAACTTTCACGGACCGCTCTATGTCAGCTGTCCCGATCCGAAATGGCGGGCGATGCTGGCCGAGGTCGTGTACGAGGAGGGGACGGGAAAGCTTTACTCGAACGGCAAGCCGCACCACGAGCTGTGGTGTGAGTTCGGCGAGGCGATCGGGCTCACGCGCGACGAGATGTGGAATGCCCAGCTCTCGCCGGTGACAACGGCGTTCAAGGGGTACCTCACGGAGATCTGCCACCGGAGCTTCCTCGAAGGCGTCTCGGCTCTCATGATGGCGGGCGAGGCCCAGGCTCCCGGCAATTGCGCCAGGGTCGCCGAGGCGCTGAAGAAGAAGTTCGACCTGTCAGATGAGGCCGTGAAGTTCTGGACTGTCCACGAAGTTGCCGACGAGGACCACTCCAGCGCCGGACGCGAACTCATGGAGAAGTTCGCCCAGACCGACGAACAGCGCCGGCTTGTAGTGGCGACGGTCGAGGAGTACCTGCGTGTTGAGCGCGCTTTGCAGCGCGATATCTACGAGCGCATGCAGGCGCTCGCCTAATCGCGGTCGCCCTCCGAGTCCGTCACGGGGGCGTCAACTCCGTCCGTGCCTTTTTTGTCGCCGCGAGGTCGATGGACACCCCATCGGCGCCGAGGACGACGCCGTAGACCTCACTTGCGGCCTCGCGGCTGACGACACCGTCACGCACGTCGCGCAACACACGCTCGGGCTCACGTTCGAAGGGGTGGCCGCGACCTCCGCCTCCGGCCGAGGCTATGGTGATGCGGAGTGGACCGAGCTGGCGAACGCCGTATTGCGGGGGAACGTACGGCGTGCCGTCCTTGAGTTCCACCGCCAATTCGCCCTTTTTCCCGGTGCCACCGCCCTCGATGCCAAAACCCGATGGCGTGTACAGGGCCTCGCTACGGAACGAGTATTCGCCCGGCACGTCGACCTCGACCTCGTAGTCCACGCCCGTACCGCCGCGGAAACGCCCAGCGCCAGCGGCATCACAACGGAACTCCTGGCGGCGGTACCGCACGGGGTAAATCTGTTCGTAGACTTCGATGTTGGGCAGGGTAAGCCCGCCAAGCGCATTCAGAAGGCCGATCTGGTTGAAGCCGTCGCGCTCGCCGGCGGCGCCGGCCGCGGCCATGCCGTTCCAGTGATACATCACGAATGGCCGGTTGGAGCCGATCCCGCCTGAGGTCTGGGGGTGGACGTTCTTGGCCCAGCCGGCACAGCTGCGCGAAGGATCGGCCTCGGACAAGGCTTTCCAGATCGCGTGGATGATGTCGTAGGCGACGTAGACCGTGTTCATGGTCATCGCGGCGGGCGGCAGCGCGTTGACCAACGTACCTTCGGGCATGATGATTTCGACGCCCCGGAAGGTACCCTCATTGCGCGGGATGTCCGGCCCGAGGAACGAGACCAACGCCATACAGGCGGCGGAAAAAGTGTTGGCCACCGAGCTGTTCTTGAACCCCTTCATCTGGGGATCGGTGCCGGTGAAATCGACGGTGAGCCGATCGCCCGAAACGGTGATCGCCACCCGCACCGCGTAGTCGATGCGCTCGAAACAGTCGTTGTCGGTGACCTCTTCGGCCTCATAGCGCCCGTCGGGCAGCTCGCTGATGGCGGCCCGGAACACCCGATCCGCGTGGCTGAGAATGCCCTCTATATAGACTCGCCCTTCTTCGAGCCCGAGCTCCTCGATCAAGGTTGAAATGCGCTCCGCGCCGATGCGGGTCGAGCCGATCATGGCGTGAAGATCGCCGTCCATGAGGTCGGGCGTGCGGCTGTTGAGCAGCAGGAGCTTCCACACGTCGTCGCGCATCAGGCCCGCCTCGACCAGCCTGAGCGCCGGCAGGCGAATGCCCTCGTGATAGATCTCAGTCGCATCGGCGTTGTAGGTTCCCGCCGCGCCGCCGCCAATATCGGATTGGTGCGCGCGGTTGCAGGCGAAGGCGGTGAGCGTGCCCTGGGTGAAGACGGGCCGGGCGATGACCCAGTCGGGCAAGTGATTGCCGCCGGCGGTGTAGGGATCGCTCAGCACATAGATATCGCCGTCGTTGAAACGGCCGCGGAATGCCTTTAGCAAAGCGCGCACGGCGAACCCGCCGCCGCCGGTATGAATCGGGATGCCATCCGCCGTGCTCACGAGCATGCCCTCGGCATCGGTCAGGAAGCAGGAGAAATCGTGCGCCTGGCTGAAGATGGGACTGTGCGCCGTGCGCGTCATGATCCAGCCCATTTGCCGCGAGATGTTGTCGAGCCGGTTCTGCACCAGCGCGAGGACGATGGGATCGAGCGAGGTGGTGTTTTTCCTTCTGCTCAAGGTCTCTCCATACCCAAGATTCATGCCGAGTCGCTAGGCTAGTCCAAAACGCTGATGGCGCACGTGCAGGGTTGGCAAACGGCCGGGACCGGCTATTCCGAGACCGCCCGTTTAGGCGCGTTAGCGGCCAGCGGCAGGCCCCTCCCCCCAACGATGCGCGCGCCGCTCTCGGCGTGCCAGCCTTGGTTTCACGCCATGGCGATACACTCGATTTCGATGTCGAATTCAAACGGCCAGGACCCGACCGTGGCAAAGGTTCTGGCCGGCGGATCATGCGGAAAGAAGCCGGCGTAAATCTCGTTCACGATGCCGTAATAGGCCGAATTGGAAACAAACACGGTGCACTTCACGACCTTGTCGAGGGACGAGCCTGCCGCCTCGAGGCAGGTTTTGACCCCCTCCAGGACGAGTTCGGTCTGTTGCTTGATGTCGGTCTGCTCGATCTCGCCGGTCTCGAAGTTGAACGGCGGGATGCCCGATACGTAGACGAAATCTCCGGCCTTGACGACCGGCGACAGCGGTACTTTGAGCTTTTCCAGAGCCTCTGAGAGCTTGCCGACACGAAAAGTTTCTTTTTCCATGGATCGCCTCCTTGCTGTATTCGCCAAAATTCAGCAGAATCTTCCTCAACGACTCATTCAAACCATGACTCCTTCAAAATAGTCTAGGCCGAAAAGGAGACGTGTCATGACGATTACTCTTTCTCATGGTGGAGACACCATCTTCGCGTCCTCGTCGCCTTCCGACGAAATACTGGTGGGTACGAAGGAAGGAATCGCCTGCCTGAAGCGTGATCAGGGCGGCTCGAACTGGCGGATCGACGGTCGCTGGCTGACCGACAAACATATTCATGCACTGACCACGGAACCCCTGAGCGGAACGATCTTCGCGGGCGTGTACCAGGATACCGTCTACGCGAGTGAAGACGGCGGACGCAGCTGGGAACGCCGCGGCGAGGGCCTTACCGTGCCCAACATGTACTGCCTCGCCGCGGCACGGATGAATGGCAGCGCGCGAATCTTCGCGGGCACGGAGCCGGCTCATCTGTTCTGCAGCGATGATCTTGGCCACAGCTGGTCCGAACTCACGGCGCTGCGTTCGGTCGACATGTCGGCGTGGACGTTCCCGCTGGAGCCCTTTGACGCGCACACCAAGCACATCACCGTTCACCCCGACGACCCGAACACCCTGTTCATCGGCATCGAGCAGGGCGGGCTGTTGAAAAGCACGGACGGCGGCGAAACATTCACGGCTCTTCCCGGAATGGACGACGATGTGCACCGGACGGTGATCGACCCCTCGAACACGGACAAGGTCTACCTCACCGGCGGGGCGGGCATCTATGTGACCGAGGATGGCGGAGCGAGCTGGGAGCACTGCACGACCACGGCGCATGCCATCGGCGGCTACCCCGAGTGCATGGTCGTTCCCCCGCGCTCTGCCGACACCATCTTCGTCACTGCCGCCGAGCTGGACCCGGGCACCTGGAGCGAGCGCGGCACGGCCGGATCCCGCATATCGAAAAGCACCGACGGGGGCCGGTCCTGGAAAACTCTACACAATGGATTGCCGGACCGGCTGAAGACCTCCTTCCAGGCTATGATGTTGGAGGACTGGGGAGAATCGTTCTCGATCTTTGCGGCGACCGTCACTGGTGAGGTGTGGGCGAGCGAGGATGGGGGAGAGCACTGGTCGGAGATCGTCACCGGGATGGCGCCGGTGTCCAAGTGCGAGCACTTCGAGTTGCTGTAGGCGTCCGGGGCGAACGGCGGTCGCCTAGGCGGTCCGCGACTGGTCTTGCGGCGGCGTGCGACCCAAGCGCGTGGAACCCGGGTCGAGCTGATCGGCCTTGGGTCGAAGGCATAAGTGTCAACCAGCCACGGGAGGACCGACATGAAAGATGCAGAAACTTTGGCCCGCGCTGGTGCCGACTTCGGTAAGGCGCGGCGCGACCACATCCGGCGGGCGAGCGTGCCGCCTGAGTTGCTCCCCGCCGACGAGGAGGAGGCCTACGTCGTCCAGGATGCCGCCATCGACTGGATGAGTGCGAACGGCCTCGGCCCTCCGGTGGGATACAAGGTCGCCAATGTGAGCGTGGACATGAAGAAACAGCTCGCAACGATCGGCGCCTTCGGTATCGACACGCCGATCTATGGCCCGATCATGAGCGGGTTTATTTACCACGAGCTGGCCGAGATCGATCCCTACGACAACCAGTGGACATTCATCGAATGCGAGTTCGGTATCCGGATCGGCCAGGACGCGCCGCCCGAGGGCGCGCCCTATACGCGTGACAGCATCGCCGATCACATCGAGGCCTGCATGGCCGGGATCGAGATCGCCGCGGCGACGCTGGAAAAGAACGATTATGGGGTGGCCAACGGCATTATCGGCATCGCCGACAATGGCAGTAATCGGGGCGCCATTTTCGGCCCGCCGGTGACCGACTGGCAGAAGCTCGACATTCCCTCGCTCACCGCGCGGGTCAGCAAGAACGGCAAGGAATACCTGACCGGCGAAGCCAAGGCGTTGCTCGGCCATCCCTTCGAGGTCGCGGCGTGGCTCGCCAACCGGCTCATCGATCACGGCAAGCAGTTGCGCCAGGGTGAGCACATCCTGCTCGGCTCGATCGGGCGCGGAATCAACGGTGACGAGTTTGAGCTTGCCTCGGGCGACGAGATCATCGCGCGGTGGGACGAATTGGGCGAGGCGCGCATCAAGATCAAATAGTCCCGGGATGGCGACCGTAGGCGCTGCGCTGTTCGCCCTAGACGGTAGGTAGTTTGGTCATCCACTCCCGCATCTTGGCGATCCAAAGGCCCGATTCGTGACACTGGGTGATGGCGCAGTCGAAATGATCGAGATAGTCCCACATGTAGGTGTCGAGCACGCAATTCTCGTTCTTCAGCGCCGCCACCATCATCTCCGTCGTCCTGATCACCTCGGGGATATCGGTCTCGCCCCAACTGACATGGAACGGGATGGTGTTGCCCTTCACGTGGCTGAGCGAGCTGTACGCGGCTGCCACGCTGCGGTCCTCGATGTCCTCGAAGAGTTGGCGATAGGCGATGTCCATCCAGGATGTGTTGAAGGCGGAGGTGGTGAAATCGGCGGCGCCGACTAACTGATCGAAGTCGAACACGTAGATACCGCTCGAGGGCATGCAGGCCTTGATCACGTTCGCCGGCAGGCCACGCTCGACGAGCAGGTCGGGGCGGAGCGCGAGATACGATGAGAGATGGCCGCCCGCCGAGTGGCCGGAGAGGAAAATACGCTCGGGATCGCCGCCATATTGCTCGACCGTGTTGTAAACCAAGGCCAACGCGTCGCAACAGTCGTCGACGATGGCCTCGATCTTGACCTCCGGCGCCAGCCGGTAGTCGACCGAAGCGAAGATCGCCGGGGTGAGCGTCACCGCCGGCGCTAACATCGCCTGCCATTCCTTGCAGCCGTTGCGCCAGCCCCCGCCATGGATGTTGCACATGACCGGCAGCCCGGTCAGGCTTTCGTCGTCGGGCAGGTGAAAGTCGACCTTGTGCCAGTAGCTCTCACCGTAAGGCACGTCGCAAACGCTTCGGACCACCTCATGGGCCTGGAGCGCGAGCGCCACGTTCCGAGAGATGTAATTTCTGGTTTCCGGAAACATCCCTTCCGGCAGGTCGGGCAGCTTTTCGAACGACATGGGTTTTCCTCCAGTCCGCTTATGGCAGGAGCCTACCGAAAAGGAGCGTACGGTGCTATCTGCCAGTGCCTAGTGCAGCGGCACGTCGATTCGTGTGACAATGCCCTGGTTCGGGCGCGCCATCACGACGCCCGGCTGATCGGCCCAACGGTCGACCAAAACGAATGAGGTGGGGGGATGACGGCTGCGGAGACCTTCGATTACATCGTTGTCGGCGCCGGTTCGGCCGGATGCGTTCTGGCCAACCGCCTGTCCGAAAAACCCGAGGTGAAGGTCCTTCTCCTGGAAGCGGGACCGACCGACTACAGTTTCTTCATCCACATGCCGGGGGCGCACTCCTACCTGCACCACAGTGACCGCTTCAACTGGCTGTATAAGTCCGAGCCCAACCCCCATACCGACAATCGCGTGTTCCCCTGCCCGCGCGGCCGCGTGCTCGGCGGCTCGTCCTCGATCAATGGCATGGGGCTCCTGCGTGGCCATGCCCTCGATTTCGACACCTGGGCCGCCAACACGTTACCGAGCTGGTCCTACGCCCATTGCCTGCCCTACTACAAGAAACTGGAGACATTCGGCGGGGAGCCGAGCGAGTACCGCGGCGACAGCGGCCCCATGAAGATCACCGTTCCTGAGAAGGATCAGCCGTTGTGGGACGCCTTTACCGAGGCTTGCTTGCAGGCCGGTTATCCACCCTCGGACGACACCAACGGTTTTCAGCAGGAAGGCTTCTGCACCCTGGACCAGAGCATCCACAACGGTCAGCGCTGGAGCACGGCCGTCGCCTATCTCAATCCGGTGAAACATCGTGCCAACCTCACGATCCGGACCCAATGCCTGACCACGCGGGTCCTCCTCGACGGCACTCGCGCGATTGGCCTTCAGTATTCCCACGGGGCCCAGCTCACCGAGGTCCGCGCTGAGCGCGAGGTGATCCTCGCGAGCGGGGCCATCAACTCGCCACAGCTCCTGATGCTGTCCGGGATCGGCAGGGCGGACGATTTGAAAGCCTTCGATATTCCAGTCGTCGCCGATCTGCCCGGCATGGGTCAAAACCTGCAAGATCATATCGACGCCGTCGTGCAATACGAATGCACGCAGCCCATCACCCTTCTCCGGGACATGAAGCCGCTGGCCAAGCTCAAATCCGGCATCAATTGGTTCCTCTCCAAGAAGGGCGCCGCCGCCAGCAATCACTTCGAAGTCGGCGCCCATATCCGAAGCCGCCCCGGGTTGCAGCAGCCCGACCTGCAGTTCTGCCTCATCCCCATCGCCTTTTCCTACGAGACATTCGCCCCGACCAAGAGCCACGGCTTCCAGACACACGTCCTGCAGTCGCATCCGACGAGCCGCGGCGACATCAAGCTCAAGTCGAACGATCCCAAGGATCCCCCGGCGATCCAGTTCAACTATTTCGCGGCCGAATACGACCGGGAGGTGATCTGTGATGGCATCAAACTGATGCGCGAAATCCATACGCAGAAAGCGATGGAGCCGTTCACCGGGCGCGAGACCAGACCGGGCGCGGATATCCAATCCGATGAAGACCTCATAGATTACGCGCGCCAAACCGGCCGGCCCAACCACCATCCCTGCGGCACCTGCAAAATGGGCATCGATGACATGGCGGTGGTGGACGAGGAGCTCCGCGTGCGCGGCATCGAAGGCCTGCGCGTCGTGGATGCCTCGATCATGCCACGGATTGTCAGCGGCGCCCTCAACGCGCCGGTGATCATGCTGGCCGAGAAAGCGGCCGACATGATCGCGGGCAATCCGCCGCTCGAGCCGCTATATTTGCCGGTCTACCAGCCCGAGAACTGGGAGACCGCGGCGCGCTAGGAACGCCTTCAAGCCACCCACGCTAGGGGCACCATTTCTTACATAGAAGATGGAGGGGAGTGACACATGTATCCCGAAACGCTCGAAATGTTGATCGCCGGTGAATGGTGCCAGGGCAGCGAAGGCAAGACCGAGCCCGTACTCAATCCTGCGACGGAAGAAGTGCTGGCGGAGGTGCCCCATGCGTCGGCAGCGGATCTCGATCGGGCTCTCGAGGCCAGTGCCGAGGGTTTCGCGATCTGGCGGGCCACGCTACCGGTTCAGCGCCAGGCGGTGATCGAGAAGGCGGCCGCCCTGATGGAGGAGCGGATCGACCAGATCACTCGCACCCTGACCCTCGAGATGGGCAAGACTCTGAATGAGGCGAAGGTCGAGATGAAGTCCGTCATCGATATCGCTCGGTGGTACGGCGAGGAAGGCAAGCGCGCCTATGGAAGGCTGGTCCCGCCGCGCATCCCAGGCGCCCGTCAGATGGTGGTCAAGGAGCCGGTTGGACCGGCCACCGCTTTTGTCGCGTGGAACTTTCCCGGGACCAACGTGATCCGGAAGGTCGCAGGGGCACTGGGCGCGGGCTGCTCGATCATCATCAAGCCGAGTGAAGAAACACCGGGCACGGCCATCGCCATTGCCCAGTGCTTCCAGGACGCGGGCCTGCCGCCCGGCGTGCTCAACATGGTGTTCGGGGTGCCGGACGATGTTTCGCGCCACATTCTCGGCTCGCCGATTCCACGCAAGGTTTCGTTTACCGGCTCGATTCCGGTCGGCAAGCATTTGCAGAAATTAGCGGCCGATACTCTCAAGCGCTGCACGATGGAGCTGGGGGGCCATGCGCCGGTGATCGTGTTCGATGATGCCGACATGGACAAGGCGCTCGATACCCTCGCGGCCTTCAAATTTCGCAATGCCGGTCAGGTCTGCATTTCGCCCACACGCTTTTTCGTGCAAGACAAGTCCTACAAGTCTTTCGTCGAAGGCCTCACGGAGCGTGCGCAGGCCATCAAGGTCGGCAACGGCCTGGAGGACGGCGTGCAGATGGGTCCGGTCATTGCCGATCGACGCCTGGCGGTGATGGAGAGCTTCGTCTCCGACGCCAAAGATCATGGCGCGGTCGTCAAGACCGGCGGCGAGCGGCTCGGCAACCAGGGCTATTTCTACGCACCGACCGTGCTCAGCGACGTGCCCGATGCCGCGCGCATCATGATCGATGAACCGTTCGGACCGTTGGCGCCGGTGACGGTGTTCAAAACGTTCGACGAGGTCGTCGAGCGGGCGAATTCACTGCCCTTCGGCCTTTCTTCCTATGTCTTCACAAGCGACGGTGACAAGGCCGCGAAGATTGAGGATGCGCTTGACGTCGGCCTGGTCGGGGTCAATCACCCGTTTGTTGCGTTGCCGGAAGCGCCTTTTGGCGGGGTGAACGAATCGGGTTACGGGTCGGAGGGCGGCATCGAAGGCCTGGACGCTTTTCTACGCACCAAGTTCGTGACCGAGGTGGGCGTGTAGGGCACACTCGCATCAATAACCGAACTCTCTGAGAGGCAGGCAAGACCATCCGCCCCAGGATGATCCCAGGCGGGCCGCGGCGCTTCAATGCCCCTGGGGATCAGCGGCGGTCTAGGCGCTCTCTCTCAGGGCCGTCGCCTCGATGTTGGCTCGTTCCCGCGCCTGCTTGACGAAATCGAAGCCGAGAAATTCGATCCAGGCATTGAGGAGCTTGGCATAGGTGTCGCGATCCTGATCGAGCGCGATGCCGTCGATGCTGAGGGCGGGCACGACGCAAAAGCTGGTCGCCGTGATGAACGTCGCATCTGCGTTGATAAGGTCATAGAGGCCGAGCTTGCGCTCTTCCACGCCCAGCCCGATCTTCTCGGCGAGCTCGCAAAACGTCTCCAGACTCACGCCTTCGAGGGCATCGTAGCGCGGCGGGCGGATGATTCGCCCCTTCGTGAGGATGCACAGATTTGCGACCAAGGCCTCGGCGATCGAGCCGTCGTCCCCGACAATCACCGTCATTCCGGGCTGCCCCTGCGCATTGACCCGTGTCATTTTGCGCTCTCCCCGCACCCACGCCCCGCGGCTGGTCGCTTTGACGCGAGGATCGACAGCGCCGGCGAAGTGGCGGTTCAATAAGGAAACGTGGAGATCGAGGCCGTGATCGTAGAGCAGTCCAAAGGTACCAAAGTGAAGTTCCTTCAACATGACGATGATGCTCGGCGGCGTACTGACCATGAGATTAATATCTGTCCGCCCGCCGGTGACAATCTGATGAACCCAGACATCACCGGCCCGACGCACCTCGTCTTCGTTTCTCGCAAGCACCTCGTTTGTGGCCTCACGCACAGCTCCCACTAGACCGTCACCATCCAATTCGATGAATTTGAGGGAGCGTCTCATCCGTTCCAAATGCGCATCGAGCCCGAACGGGGTGCCATCGAACGTGCGTTCGATTTCGAAGACGCCGTCGCCGAACATGAAACCGCGGTCGAAGACGGAAATCTTCGCCTCATCTTCAGGCACAAACTCGCCGTTCACGTAGGTAATCATGGGGCTTCCCTCACTTTCGATTTCACCGCCGCGTAACGAACCCCGAGCACAAGACTTCGCCAGGGTGGCGGATACGATTCACTTTATCATTCCCCATTTAGTCCCGGCGCAGAAACTGCTCGATCTTGCCGACTCTCACGATCAAACCCAACACCACAGCAGAGATCACGATATAGAGCACGCCGGAAGCGGCCAGAACCGGGGACATATTTTGTCGGATGCTTCCAAATATATGCACAGGCAAGGTCAGAGTGTGCACGTTGACAAGCAACAAGCTCACCAGGAACTCGGTAATACCGAATACGAACACTAGTAATGCGCCCGTCAAAATGCCGGGTGCCAAACTAGGCAACGTAACGAACAGAAAGCGTTGTATTTCCTCCGCGCCGAGGGTCTCGGCGGCTTCCTCTAGTTCTGGATTGTGAGCGGCGGCAGAAGCGGCTCCGGCCCACAGCATGAAGGGCAAGTTGATGATCGCAATTGCTACGCCGACTGAGGACAGAAAGTTCACAATACCCAGAATCGTAAAGAAGATGAGAAACGAAATTCCCGACACGATCAAGGGAGCGGCGAAGCCGAGTGCGAGAAAGGCATTCATGAACACCCGCAATCGCAAGCGATGCCGATGGAGTGCGATGATAGCCGGGACGCCCACCAACAAGCCAATAATGACGCACTCGATCCCGACATAGAGACTGCGGAAGAGCGCCTCGCGAAGGATTGGGTCAGTGGCGAGTTCGACGTACCGCGCCAAAGTCCAGGCCTTGGGAGGAAACACAATGTTTTTTCCCGCTCCAAATGAGGCCACCACGATCACGAAAGTTGGCACGGTCAAGATCACGGCGCCTATGGCCGTGACGATGCGGACCACGAATCCCGGTCTCATCGGCTATCGCGAGGGTTCGATCTCGTCTGGCGCAAGGCGCCGCTGGCCCCCGGGAAGCCGCGATATCTCGCCGCCCGCGAGCAACAGGAGAACGCCGAGGGTGACGATGATGACCAACAGAATACCGACTGCCGCTCCCAGTGCGTTATTGAGCTGGGCGAAATAGGTCAAATGAATGACATTGGCGATGAAATCGTGGCGGCCTAGACCCAGGAGGGTCGGCATGGCAAACGCCGTCATGCTGAACGTAAAGCAGACAGCGGCCGCTGCCCCCAGACCTCGCCGCGTGAGCGGCAAGATGACGTGAAGCCAGATCTGGCTAGGTCGACAGCCGAGCGTGGCTGCAGCCTCTTCAAGCTCGGGATCGACGGAACGCACCGCCGGAAGCAAGATCAAGGCGGCGAGCGGTAACAGCAGCTGGAAAATACCGAGCGATACCGCGAACAACGTGCCGATCGGCGTGAACGCACCGAGGCCGATGACCGCGGTGAACCAAGCCAAGGCGCCATCACGGCCAAGCACAATGAGCCAGCTATAGCCGCGGACCATCTCGCCTACGAGAAAAGGGAGAAACGCGATGCAGAGAAGCGCAAAACGTGCAGGCCGGGATCGCGTGCGCACCATCGTGTAGGCCAGAGGAAGGGCCATGACGATGGCTACAAATATGACGACGATGGAAACGCCGATGGTGCGGCCGAAAGTGCGCCAGTAATAGGGCTCACTAAAAATTAACAGGTAGTTCTCGGCAGACAGACCGAGTAGCCGACTCAGAACAGGGTCGAAGGCGTGAATGCTCTCCCACGCCACATAGGCAACGCCGATTGCGAGGAGGCTGACGAGCAAAACACTCGGAAGAATCAGGAAATAGCCTGCGTAGGGCCTTAAGTCTCGAATTCGGACTCGCTGCCATAGCCAGATCACGACATCCAGAACTCGCCAGCCGAGTGCGATGTCTGGACGCGCGACCGAGTCCCTCACAGTACTCCCGTTCATGGCAGCGCGCTTCTATGCCGGCACGAGCGGCGCAGCCGCCGCCTGCCAGCCGATCCACACCTCTTCGCCAAGCGAGAAACGCTCATGGTGCTCGATGGGGGTGGGGGCCGACACCTTGATGGTCATGTCCAGGGGCTGAACAAAGACTTCATAGTAGTCCGCCGGCCCCTCGAATACCGCGATGTCAACGCGCCCCGGCAGCCGGTTATCGCAACGCGCCACATCATCTTGCTGCCTGCCGATCTGGACCACCTCGCTTCGGAGTACAAGCGCGGCGGGACCCGCCTCGATCTTCGAGTCCCTAACCGTCAGGGTGACATCGCCACGAACAAGCTCTGCCGCCCCTTGGCTCCGGAGGGTGCCGTCTATGAGCGAGGAATCACCCATGAACGACGCCACGAATCGGCTGGCCGGGCGCAGATACAGCGCCTCCCCCTTATCAACCTGAATGACCTCGCCTTGGTCGAGAACCGCGATCCGGTCACTCACCATCAATGCCTCGCGCTGATCGTGGGTGACGTTGATGATGGTGACATCGATTTTCTGGTGCAGTCTCACGAGCTCGAGCTGCATCTCCTCGCGCAGCCGCCGATCCAACGCGCCGAGCGGCTCATCGAGCAGAAGCAAGCGTGGCTCGTAGACGAGCGCGCGCGCCAGCGCGACCCGCTGCCGTTGGCCACCGCTGAGCTCGGTAATCTTTCTCGTGCTGACATCGGGCAAACGCATGAGCTCGAGCATGTCCCGGACCCGCCGGGCAATTTCGCCTCGCCCGGCGCGCCTCATGCGCAACGGAAATGCGATGTTCGAGAACACGTCCATATGGGGAAACAGCGCGAGGGATTGAAAGACCATGGCGATCGGTCTCTCGTAAGCCCGCAATCCCTTCATGCTGCGGCCATCGATGAGCACTTCGCCGGCGGTCGGCTCGCCCAACCCTGCCACCATGCGCAGGATGGTCGTCTTGCCTGATCCAGACGGACCCAGCAGAGTGAAGAATTCCCGTTGGTAGATCTCAAGATTGACGTCGCGGACAGCGAAAGTCTCGCCATAGCGCTTGGTCGCGCCCCGTAGCTGCACCGCAATTTCAGTCATGATGGGAAGTTGGTGAGGCGATCACGAAAACGGACCGCCTCACCGCACGCTCGACGTTCTGACCGCAACGGACCTTCGTCGCTGCTCTCCGCATCGTTCAGACTTCGATCGCGTAATCTGAGGCTCTTATCTCAGAACACGATCATAGGCTGCCTGCCAATCAGCCTGGTGCTGCGCCTGAAGGTCCTCAGGAGTGATAATGGCAAACTTTTCGATTTGCTCCGACGTTACCGGAAAAGCTGGATCATCCACCATGTAGTCTGGGAGCGTTGCCTGAGGATGAACGGGAATGGTTCCAAATCCTTCCGTCAGCAAACTTTGATTAACTGGAGAAAGTAAATGGTTCACAAATACTTGGGCGTAATACTCCGTCTCCGGCGGCAGGTTCTTCAACAGGTACACGCAGTCCGAAGCCAGATAGACACCCTCCTTAGGAACCAGCCAGCCAACGTCGGCGCCCAAGTCGCGCGCCGCCAGCGCATTGCCGACAAGCGCCACGAACAAGTCGATCTCGCCGCTCGCAATGACCTTGCTCAGCGCCTCGGCGTTCACGATGGCGCCGATATTCGGCTTGAGCATCGCAAGCTTCTCCCACACCGGGGTAAGTTTGGGGTCGGTGCGGGGATCAACTCCTAGCATCTTCGCCAGAGGCATGGTTACTTCGTAATAGTAGTCCTCGACACCAATCCGCCCCTTGAACCGAGGATCGAACAGATCCTCCCACGACTTGATCGTCGACGGATCGACCCGATCCTTCGCGTAAACGATGGGGGTTGTGTACGAATAAACCTTCACGTACGGCCATCCAGCTTCGGTGATCGGAAGACTGGGCGTGGGCATGGAAACCTCGGGCGTGATCTCGTTGAGATTGGTGACGATCTCAGGGTCGAGCGGAACGATCAGATCCTGCCGCGTCGAGAGATACCCATTCGCCGTCGTGTTGTTTACGAGATCGACCGGAGGACGATCACCGGCGCGGATGGCGGCTCGAATCTTCGTCTGAATGGGGTTTTCGTCAGTCAGATCGAATTCAACCGGAATCCCCGTTTCTTCGGTAAACGTGCGTCCCGGTCCTTCCCCCATGAGGGTGTTCCAGGGCTCGCCCCATGTGCGCATGATGATCTTATCGGGCTTCTTGTCGGGTACCGTCGCGGCCTGCGCCGACGACTTGAACCCAGGCAATCTGCTGATTACGCCGGTTGCACCCGCCATGGCAGCGAGCTGCAGGAAGCGTCGGCGCACGTAACTACGGTCAAAACGGTCCATGCTGTCCTCCCTCGGTCAACGGCTTGGACGAACTCGAAAGCCGTAACCAACTATCGCGCCCGGTTGATCGAGCGCAGGTATCGTCAGTCTTAATTTTGCTTTGGCCCCGTCGGGGCGTGGCCGAAAAGTGTAGCGTTCCGGGCGACCGCCGTCCACAGAATGCTAATTCAGCGTCGCCTAGGCGCGCGGCCAATTTAAGCGGCGTCTTGCATGTAGCGCCACGTAGCGTCGTAGAGCAAGTTCATGACGTCGACAGTTTCCTGCACGACTCGGATGACGGTTTGGAAATCCTCTTCCGAGCTCGCGAACTGCTCGAGCAGCTCGCGGCCGACGTTCGAATGGACTTCGTCGGCGAAATCATGGACAACCCAGAACGCCACCTGCTCGTCGGTGAGACCGAACCGTTCCTTGAGGTTGTTGGCGATGTGGGAGAAATAGCCCGGTCCCTGCGCCTCGGCCGCGAGCATGTGGGCGGCCACGCCTTCGAGAAAACTCTTCTCGCACATGTTCTGGAAGTACGCCTTGAAGGCGAGCGCGCCAGCGGAAAACTCCGTGGCATCCATGTCCTCGCGGCTTACGCCGAGACCCTCGCCAAAGCGGTACCAGAGGTCATTGTGGGAAACGCCATTGGCGTACAAGCGTCCCGTGCCCTCCTCATAGACCACCTCGGCGATCATCTCGCGTCACTTGGAATCAGGACAGATGACGTAGAGCCGGCCGTGGTAGTTGTGGTTGTGGAGGGGAATAATGGCGTGCTGGCGGGCGAAGACCTGTAGCATGGGTTGGGTATGCGTTCCCTCCAGGAGACCCTTCCACATCGGGTGCTCCCAGTAGTTGTTGAAGGCGTTGATTTCATCTACCCTCGCCAAGGTGTCCTCTACTGTCGGTCCCATGCTCCGGTCCTCCTGTCCTCGGTCTGATATTGGACTTCTTGGTTGGCAGGTCTAACATTCTCGGACGCTGAGTTGAAGAGTTGAGCCATCTTCATTGTGGTTCTGTATCGCCTCTTGGGGTCCGATGCCTTATGGTCCAATGCCTGTCCCTTGATGTGCAGTTTGGTGGGCAAAGTGTGGGGCGGATTCACGTCTACGAGGATGACAGAGATTTATCAGCCGTCTAACCGGATCGAGTGCGCAGCATGAGAATTTCCAGTTTTCAACATCAGGGACGTTCGTCTTATGGCGTGGTCGCCGACGAGGGCCTGATCGATGTCGGCCGGGATCTGGGCGATCGCTTTCCCACTCTGCGATCGGTTTTGGCGAGTGACGCCTTGGATGAGGTGAGCCGCGCAGCCGACGGCCGCTCACCGGACTTCGGTCTCGACGACGTCACGTTCCTCCCGGTCATCCCTGATCCGGGCAAGATTCTTTGCGCTGGTCTCAACTACGAGGCACATCGGCTGGAGCTCGAAGCGCCCAAGACCGATCATGCGCCCTTTTTCACTCGCTTCGCCGATACCCAGCTTGGGCACGGCGGCGCCATTCTGAAACCCAAGGTTTCGGATGCCGTCGATTTCGAGGGCGAGCTCGTTTTCGTGATCGGACGAGCGGCGAAAAACGTGGCCGAGGCCGATGCGCTGTCCTACATCGCCGGTTATTCCTGCTACGACGATGTCAGCATCCGTGACTGGCAGTTCCACACCACTCTCATGACGTCGGGCAAGAACTTTCCCGCCACCGGGCCCTTCGGCCCCTGGCTGGTCACCACCGATGAGATTCCGGATCCCGCCACGCTCGAGCTCACTACGCGGCTCAATGGCGAAGTGGTCCAGCACTCGCCGGTCAGCGATCTCATCTTCCCGGTACCGGTGCTGCTTGCCTACATCACGACATTCACCAGCCTCGCGCCCGGCGACGTCGTTCTCACGGGAACGCCGGGCGGCGTCGGCTTCCGCCGCGAGCCGCCGCTGTTCATGAAGGCGGGTGATGTCATCGAAGTCGAGATCAGCGGGATCGGGACACTCTCCAATCCGGTGGTGAACGAGTAGCACGCGCCCCGGCGGCAACTATAAGGGACTGCTGGTGAACGGTTTGCTCGCATTACCTTGATTTTGTGCGCTTAGAGTCGGTTTCGAAAGTCATGCGGCTCGGGCCAATCTGCGGACGAGGAGCATGACGGAGGCGGCGTAGAGGAAGGCGCGGGCCGAGGCGATGGTGGCCTCGAAGTCCTTTGCCAGTCGCCGGTTGCGGTTGATCCAGGCGAAGAAGCGCTCCACGACCCAGCGGCGCGGTTGGACGGCGAAGCCGACCTGATCGGGGCTTTTGCGCACGATCTCGACGGCGATCACGGTGGCCGTGGCGACCTTCTCGCCGGCGTAGCCGCTGTCGGCAAAGACCTTCTCGATGAACGGAAACGAGCCGCGTGAGGCGCACAGCAGCGACCCGCCACCATCGCGGTCCTGGATACTCGCCGGATGCGCCTCGAGCACGAGGCCGCGCCCGTCGGTGTCGACCAGCGCGTGGCGCTTGCGCCCCTTGATCTTCTTGCCCGCATCGTAGCCGCGGGGGCCACCAGCCTCGGTTGTCTTGACGCTCTGGCTGTCGATAATCGCGCCGCTCGGGCTGGCCTCGCGTCCGACCCGCTCGCGATCGGCCATGACCAGAGAGTGATTGATCTTCTCAAGGAGGCCGTCGTCGCGGAACTTGGCGAACCAGCGATAGATCGTGCCCCACGGTGGCAAATCGCTTGGCAGCAAGCGCCAAGGGCAGCCAGCCCGCATCACGTAGAAAATGCCGTTGACGATCTCTCGCATCGGCCATGACCGGGGCCGTCCCGTGCCATGAGCCGGAGGCAAATGAGGCTCGATCACAACCCACTCCGCATCGGTCAAATCAGTCTGATAACGCAGCGTCTTGCGGCTATGCTGCTCTCGGGTGGTCGGCGTCCACATGGCGGCTCCATATCGGTCTCAGCAACCTCCTTGGAATCACATCGACACCGGCCACTCAACCCCTTTCGAAACGGCCTCTTAGTAGTCATATATCGGCGCCATATCTTCATGGCCCAACCTCCATTTCTCAGCAACGCGCTTTGCAGATGGGTTGGCGGAAAGGACTGCATTGGCGGTGCCGAACGCACTTGAGTAGCTAAATGCGAAGTGGGCCATCAGGACCACGCCGCGAGCTATACCCGAAAGTTGGTGATGGGATGAGATGAGGGCGGCGTATCCTGGCGATGTTGGAGTCGCCATTTTCCACGAAGGAGGGATACGCCATGAGAGAGGATACAGTCGTCCAGCTTCGCCAACCTGGATCATTTGAGGACGATCCGCTGACGGAGGTTTTGCGTCTTGGTGCGCGGCGTTTACTTGGGCAAGCGGTGGCGGCGGAAGTTGCCGGTTTTGTCGAGGCGTATGCGCATCTGACGGACTCGGCCGGCCGCCGTCGGATCGTACGCCACGGGCATTTGCCGGAGCGCGAGATCCAGACCGGCATTGGTCCGGTTGCGGTGCGCTGTCCCAGGGTGCGCGACCGAGGCGCCGGCGAGACGGGGCCGCGGGTTCGCTTCACCTCACGGATCTTGCCTCCCTATCTCAGGCGCGCCAAGTCGATCGAGGAACTCCTGCCCTGGCTTTATCTGAAGGGCATCTCCACGGGCGATTTCTGCGCGGCGCTTGCGGCGCTCTTGGGGCCCGAGGCGCCGGGGCTCTCGGCCTCGACCATTGCCCGCCTCAAGGAGGTCTGGCAAGGCGAGCTGGAGCATTGGCAACGGCGCGATCTCTCGGCCAAGCGTTATGTCTACTTCTGGGCCGAGGGCGTCTACTTCTCACCACGGCTCGACCATGACAAGCAATGCATGTGCGTGATCATCGGTGCCGACGAGCTGGGCCGCAAGGAGCTGCTGGCGATCGCCGACGGCTACCGGGAGAGCGCCCAGTCCTGGCGCGAAGTGCTGCTCGATCTCAAGCGCCGCGGCCTGGCGATTGCGCCCGAGCTGGCCACCGGCGACGGGGCGCTCGGTTTCTGGAAAGCCTTGCGCGAGGTCTACGGGACGACGCGCGAGCAGCGCTGTTGGGTGCACAAGACCGCCAACGTGCTCAACAAGCTCCCGAAGTCCGTCCAGCCACGCGCCAAGCAGCACCTACAGGACATCTGGATGGCCGAGACCCGCGCGGTGGCCGAGAAGGCCTTCGACTTCTTCCTCGAGGCCTATGGCCCCAAGTACGACAAAGCGGTGGCCTGCCTGGCCAAGGACCGCGACGTGTTGCTCGCCTTCTACGACTTCCCGGCCGAGCACTGGAAGCACATTCGCACCACCAATCCCATCGAAAGCACCTTTGCGACCGTGCGCCTCAGGACCACCAAGACCAAGGGCTGCCTCAGCCGCATGACGGCGCTCACCATGGTCTTCAAGCTGTGCCAGTCGGCCAGCAAGAAGTGGCGTCGCCTGGACGGCTCGAACCAGATCGCCGACATCATTCAAGGCGTCAAATTCAAGGACGGAGAAAAGCTAACCGAACGCGCCGCCTGAAACCTGCGTCACCAACTTTTGACAATAGCTCCCACGCCGATTCCTAAGATGGCCCGCGTGAGCATTTCTTGATCTTCAATCCTTGCCTATCCGGTTAACGCCGATGACCGCTACATGTAGGGTGCCGCCACTCTCCCGAGTAAAGCTCGGCATAGGTTGGAGCAGAGGTGTCGCCCGCGATGCCGAGCAATGAGCGGAAGGCGTTGAACGGGTAGAACCGCCTGTTGAAGCGGAAGGTGAACTCGTTGAGGTAGGCTTGTAGGTGCTGGTGGCTAACGCCGTGGTGGATACCGATCAGCCACGTCTTCAGGTTGGCGAAAACCAGATGGATGATCGGCAGGTATTGCTCGGCAACCTCTGGATCACCACACTCGGCAACAGCGAAGTGCTCATAGCCGCGCTTACCGAGGCCAGCATAGCCGCTCCAATCGTCAGTAACGATCAGCGATCCCGGCGCGACGGTGCTCTCGACGAACCCACAGAGCGACTCGGCGCTACGGTCGAGCACGACGGCGAGCCGAACGCGTCCGGCATAGCGTCCGTCTTTCCGGTTGTCGAGCTTGGTGCCCGGCTTTCGATGACGCACCTCGATGGCACAGGAGACGGGAACCTTGTGGTGAACACCACGGCCTTCCCCACGCGTTCGCCCGCCAACCCAGGTTTCGTCCACCTCAACATGGTTCTTGGGCTGTCCACCGATCCTGTCTTGGTTGGGCCGCACCATGCCCGAGCGGAGCTTGTGGAGAATTTGAAAGGCCGTCTCGTAGCGCGAAAGACCAAGTTGCCGCTGAAACTGCACGGCGGACATGCCGGGCGTCTGACTGGCGACCAGATAAGCGGCCCAGAACCAGACGTTCAGCGGAGTGTGGCTACGCTCCATCACTGTTCCCACCGTCAGCCCGGTGTTCTGGCGGCACTTGCGGCAGCGCAGGACGCCAGGGCGGTTTTCAAAGTGGAACGGCTCTCCCGCCGTGCCGCAGTGCGGGCAGGCAAAGCCGTCTCCCCAGCGGGCTTTCTCCAGGTAGGAGGCGCAGGCCGCATCATCGGGGAAAAGTCGCTGGAACTCGGGTAGCGAATGCGGGAATGGGAGATCGGCGCGGTCGAGAACATCCATGGCGCGCTCCCCTATATCCGGTTTGCGCCCATTCTAGCCATAGTGGGTGTGGGTGTATACCGGATAGGCAAGCAATCAACATCTTGTAGGTAGGCGGCTTGATTGCGACGCCGATGCCGAGGATGGAGCGGAAGGCTGCGTGGCGGGTTCGGCGCCGGTTGAAGCGGAAGACGAACTCGTCGAGGTAGGATTGCAGGTGTTGGCGTCGGAGGCCGTGGTAGACGCCCAGCGCCCAGGTCTTGAGGTTGGCGAAGACGCGATGAACCCAGGGCAGGACCATATGGGCGGCCATGTTTCCGACGACGTGCGGGTCGTGTGTGATGCCGGACGCGCCGGGGTAGCCGGCCCAGCCGTCGATCCTGGCCGTGGCGCCGGGGGCGAGGTTGGCGCCCAGGAAGTAATCCTTCCGTTCTCAGGTGATGGAGATTTCAGCGATTGAGTGTCGGCTTCCAGTCTCGCCTGAGTGGCCGCAGCCAGATGTCCTTCCTGGGCTCGGCCCGTTTCATATGCGTGTCGTAGCGCCCGCGCCCCTGGGTGGTCCCGACGCGGGTCCAGCCCGAGGCCCTGTAGACGGCGCCGGTGTAGCGCGGGGTCTCGACGAAGGTCTCGATGAGCACGGGCGTGATGTTGTAGCGCGCCGTCCAATCCTCGGGCAGGCGTCGGCGCACGATGGCGAGGATGTGCGATCCCAGGTTCGGGATCTCGACCCAGGGCAGGATAAGGAAGCGTGGGTTGTCGACCACCAGCGGCAGGTTCTTCCCGCGCAGCTCGGGGGTCCATCCGATGAAGTTGTCGCGCGGGGCGAGCTTCCAGGCGGCGGTGGAGAAGCCGAGCATGGCCAGAGGCCAGCCGTTGCGGTCATGGACGGCGTAGCGCATCTGGGCGCCGACCAGGGGCTTGTATCCGAGGTAGTGGTAGCGGGCGACGAACTCGTTCCACAGCCTGCCTTCGCGGGTGCCGCGCACGACGGTGCGGAAGTCGAGCGGGCGAACCTCGTCGAGGGCGGTCGGGGCCGGGAACAGCGGCGGCTCGGTGTCAGGCCCGAAGAAGATGGGCTTGGGCCGGCCCTGCCGTCCCTTCGGCGGCGGCAGAACGATCACACCGTCGCGGTGCATGGCCAGCATGGTCACCTTAGCCATCATGTCCTTGAGGTCGCCATCGGGCTTGAGCCAGCCGACGCGCCGGCAGAACTCTCTGGACAGGGCGGCCCGGGTGGGCGGCGGATCGGCGGCGATCAGGGCGCGCATCAGCGCCATCTCGTCGGCGGTGAAGTTGCGGCCGTAGTACCGGCACTCGATCGTGCCGGTCATTCCTGCGCCGAGAACTTGCGCCTGCGCTCCTCGCTCATCGTCCAGGGCAGCCACGGGGACAGGTCGTCCGGCGGTTTGCCGCCATTCTTCGCGCAGGCCTTCAACCATGCCTCCAGCCAGCGCAGCACGTCGACACCGTTCATCGAGAGCGTGCCGATGACGGAGTACATGATCGCGGTGAACTTCGCGCCGTCCTCGCTGTTGGAACCGAAGCTCAATCGGCGCCCGATGACCGGCCCGCGGAGCGCCCGCTCCCCGGCATTGTTGTCCATCGGAACCTGGGGATGGTCCGCGAAGACGCACAACCCTTCGCGGTGGTTGAGCAGCGAGCGCAAGGGCTTTGCCCGACGGTCCTTGTCCGGCAGGCCGGCCAGTTCCGCCTCGGCGTTCGCGAACAGGCGCTTGACCGCCTTCCCGAGTTTGCGTTGCGCTGCGTCGAAGGCCGGTGTCTGGCGTTCGAGAGCGGGGTCGTAATGCTTCAACCGTTCGTCGTTCAGCCGGTAGATCGCCGCGATCCGCTCGATCCATCCCTCGCACCATTCCGTCAGCGCGTCCTGGCCGGCCGCGCCCTCGATGAAGTCGCGCCGCTGGTGAGCCCAGCACCAGCAGAGGATGACCTTGCCGGCGAGTTCGCGCGCCAGCGCTCTGTAGGCGCTGTAGCGGTCGCAGACCACGAAGACGGTGCAGGCGGTGTCGGCGAACAGGGCCTTCGCGACCTCGGCGCTGCGCGAGGGGTCGATATGGAAGTAAACCGCGTCCTTGCTGACCGAAGTCCACAGCCAGGCGCGGCTCGACCGGCCGTTGTCGCGGAACTCCTGTACCCGATCGCGGTAGGGAAGCGGGTTGCCCCGCTCCCCCCGCACAGATCCGTGCAGGCACGTTGATGCACACGGCTCCTCCCTCAGGTCAATTGACGGCAAATCGTTGGCTCGGCCACGGGTGTCGGATTTCCAGCGTGGGCCAGTATTTCGCTGTCAGTCGCTCCATACGGTCCCCGCTGTAGAGGTCCTTCTGCGATCTGCGGCGCAGAGTCCTGAGCCACAGTACTTTCAGTCGTTGCACGAAACGCCCCAGATATCGGGAGCTGGTTGGAACGGCAAAGTAGTTCAGCCATCCATCAAGTACCTGTCCCAGCCACCGCGCGGTCTGGTTTACGCCGTCGTGCATCCGCCTGCGAAGCTCCTCCTTTATTCGCTTCAGGGTGCGCGCCATCCGCTTCGAGACCGGCTTGCGCCCCAACTGGAACCGCCCCTTCCTGTCCTTCGCGCAGTAGTGCGTGAAGCCCAGAAAGTCGAGCGTCTCCGGTTTGCCCAACCCTCGCCGCTGACGGTTCTCAGTTGCGAACCGCCCGAACTCGATGAGCCGGGTCTTGTCAGGGTTCAGTTCCAGTTCAAAACGTCCAAGCCGCTCCTTCAGGTCACGCAGAAATCGCTCCGCGTCTTGCTTGTGCTGGAAACCCACCACGAAATCATCGGCGTACCGCACGATGATTGTGTCGCCTTTGACCTCGTGGCTGCGCCACTTCTTCTGGAACCAGAGATCGAGAACGTAATGTAGGTAGATGTTGGCCAGGATCGGCGAAATCACCGAACCCTGGGGAGTCCCCCGCATGTTGTCCCGCCACTCGCCATTTTCCATGACGCCGACGTGCAACCACTTGGATATCAGCCTGATGACCCGCTTGTCTCCGATGCGATGTTCGAGGAACCGGACCAACCAGTCCCGCGAGACATGGTCGAAAAATCCGCGGATATCTGCGTCAGCTATCCAGTTGATCTTACGCCGTTCAATCCCGACCGCGAGCGCATCAAGCGCGTCGTGCGCCCCACACCCGGGCCGGAACCCATAGCTAAACCCCAGGAACTCCGCCTCGTAAATTGGCGTCAGGATAATCTCCGCCACCGCCTTCTGGACAATCTTGTCCTCTATGGCCGCGACGCCGAGCGGTCGTGTGCCGCCATCCGGCTTCGGGATGTTCACCCGCCGTGATGGCGTCGCCCGGTACGCTCCCGAGTGCACGCGGTCGTGCAGGGCGGCCAACCGGCCTTCCAACCCTCCCTCGTACATCCCCCACGTCATGCCATCCGCACCTGCCGCCGCGTCCTTCTTCAACGCGAAGAACGCCCAGCGCAGCGCATCGACCGTAACGTGGTGGAGAAGCGCCGTCAGACGCTCCCGTGGCTCCCGTTGTACAAACTGCCGTATCCGGTCGGCCGCTTGTGACACGCTTTCCCGGTCCTGCGTCCGGCGCATGCTTTGGCTTTCCAGATTCCCCTTGGGCTCGGTCCTTCGCTCCATCGGCTCCGCCGGAACAGGCCTCCCTTTGTTCGCCGACTTCATCGCTACTACTCCCGAGTCTGACTTCTCCATGCCGTTCGTCATCGGTTACGGATTCCTCCTTTCCTTTGCGATCCCGCTACGACCGCGGGATGACATGGAGACCTCCCAGGTCCCGGCGTGAAAGCCTACGTACGTGCGGTTGGGTTCTTCGACTCCGCAGGGTCCACTTCCCCCTTACCATGGCGGTGGAAGCGGTGTTGCCTTCGACATACTGGAAAGCCTCGGCACCCTGATTCTCAGACTTTTCGTAGCTCAATCGCCCTCGCCCATACGCGCCCCTGTCAACGCTTAACCTGCATCCTCGCGAATGCCGGCCCATGACTCGGGGTGGAAGTGGTTGGTTACTCCTTCTTCCCGCCGGACTCACACCGGCTACTTTCCGCCAGTTAGCCTGGCGCTCCCAGCCGGTCTCGTCGGCATGGCGCACCGTCGTCCGGTTCTGGTGCGCGAGAATCGCCTGGTAGACCGGGTCGAACAGCGGCACGAAGCGCTTCAGGCTGTTGGCCAGCGTGCCCGGCGAGACCGCCAGCCCCTGGTCCGCGTACCACGCCGCGACCCGGCACAGCGGGCGCAGGCACGCACAGTGCTCGAACAAAAACCGTGCCCAGAAGCTGGTTCCGAAGAGCGTTCCGGGGAACAGCCGCGGCACCGGCGGCGCAATCGCTTCCAGGGGCGACGACGCGCAGTCGCAACCCCGGCGCCAGCGCGTCCGCTCGATCCTGCGGATGTGGGCCTTGACCGCGATCTCGATCAGCGTCGTCACACGCTCGCCGTTGGCGACATAGGGCTTGCCGCAACAGGAACAGATCCGCGCATCCTTCGGTGGGTTGCGCCGTTCGGTCTTCTCCGGAAGCCCGGGCCGCGGGGTGCGACCGTGGCCGGGCGCGCCGCGTTGCTGGCCGCGCTTGCGTCCCGTGCCCGGCTTCTTCTGCCGCTCGCTCCTGCTCCCGAAGACCGCCTTCGACAGGACGGCCCGGCTCGAGCGCAGCTTGGCCAACTCCTCTTCCAGCCTCTCGTTGCGGGTTTGCAGGGACTCGATGGTCTTCTCCTGCTTGCGCAATCTCTTCAAGGCCGCCGGCAGCAGGGGACGTTCGGCAAGCTCGGCCTCCAGCCGCTCGGTCTTGAAGGCCGACGTATCCAGGGCAATTTGCAAATCGGTGATGCGCCTGTCCTGCCAATCGATGAAGTTCATCTGGTCGTGGTATTCCGCCAGCTCCGCGCGCAGCAGCTCGACCTCGTCGGACAGCCCACGTGCCGTCGCCTTGATGCGCTGCAACCACTCCAGCTCGCGGCGCAGCCGGCCGTTCTCCCGGTTCTGCTGACGGGTCTCGCGGGTCAGGGAATCGACTTCCCCGCGCAGCGCCTTGATCGTGTCCTTCTGCTTCTGCGTCCGTTCCAGCGCCTTGCCCAGCCGGATGCTCTCCTTCGACCGCACCGACTGCGCGGCCCGCTCCGACTTGCGCAGCGCCGAGACCTCTCCGCGCAACACCACGACCTCGTCCTTCTGTCCCTGCGACCGCTCCAGGGCCTTGCGGAGTCGGGCATTCTCCCTCGACAGTGGCCCGGTCGCGTCCTTCCGGCCTTTCGACGCCAGGGCCTTGTGCAGCCGCGCGACCTCGTCGCGCAGCGCTTCGATCGTGCAGAACTCGCTCGACCCGCTGCGGGCTTCGGAGAGCAACTCCTGCAAGTGCGCCACTTCGGCCTGCAAGGACGGCACGTCCTTGGCCGCGCGGCGGAGGTCCCCGGTCTCCTGCTCGGCCTCGCTCAGCCTCTGCCGGCAGGCCTTGAACCGCGACTTCCACGCACTCCCATCGCTGCGGGCGGCGACTTCCGCCCAGCGCAACTCTTCCGCGCGCGCTTCCGCTGCTTCCGCCCGCGCCCGCTCCTGTTCGCACAGAGACTGCCAGTCGCGCGGCTCGCTCGTCGGTGCCGACATGGGGGGCGAATCGCGGTAGGGAAGCGGGTTGCCCCGCTCCCCCCGCACAGATCCGTGCAGGCACGTTGATGCACACGGCTCCTCCCTCAGGTCAATTGACGGCAAATCGTTGGCTCGGCCACGGGTGTCGGATTTCCAGCGTGGGCCAGTATTTCGCTGTCAGTCGCTCCATACGGTCCCCGCTGTAGCGGTCCTTCTGCGATCTGCGGCGCAGAGTCCTGAGCCACAGTACTTTCAGTCGTTGCACGAAACGCCCCAGATATCGGTAGCTGGTTGGAACGGCAAAGTAGTTCAGCCATCCATCAAGTACCTGTCCCAGCCACCGCGCGGTCTGGTTTACGCCGTCGTGCATCCGCCTGCGAAGCTCCTCCTTTATTCGCTTCAGGGTGCGCGCCATCCGCTTCGAGACCGGCTTGCGCCCCAACTGGAACCGCCCCTTCCTGTCCTTCGCGCAGTAGTGCGTGAAGCCCAGAAAGTCGAGCGTCTCCGGTTTGCCCAACCCTCGCCGCTGACGGTTCTCAGTTGCGAACCGCCCGAACTCGATGAGCCGGGTCTTGTCAGGGTGCAGTTCCAGTTCAAAACGTCCAAGCCGCTCCTTCAGGTCACGCAGAAATCGCTCCGCGTCTTGCTTGTGCTGGAAACCCACCACGAAATCATCGGCGTACCGCACGATGATTGTGTCGCCTTTGACCTCGTGGCTGCGCCACTTCTTCTGGAACCAGAGATCGAGAACGTAATGCAGGTAGATGTTGGCCAGGATCGGCGAAATCACCGAACCCTGGGGAGTCCCCCGCATGTTGTCCCGCCACTCGCCATTTTCCATGACGCCGACGTGCAACCACTTGGATATCAGCCTGATGACCCGCTTGTCTCCGATGCGATGTTCGAGGAACCGGACCAACCAGTCCCGCGAGACATGGTCGAAAAATCCGCGGATATCTGCGTCAGCTATCCAGTTGATCTTACGCCGTTCAATCCCGACCGCGAGCGCATCAAGCGCGTCGTGCGCCCCACACCCGGGCCGGAACCCATAGCTAAACCCCAGGAACTCCGCCTCGTAAATTGGCGTCAGGATAATCTCCGCCACCGCCTTCTGGACAATCTTGTCCTCTATGGCCGCGACGCCGAGCGGTCGTGTGCCGCCATCCGGCTTCGGGATGTTCACCCGCCGTGATGGCGTCGCCCGGTACGCTCCCGAGTGCACGCGGTCGTGCAGGGCGGCCAACCGGCCTTCCAACCCTCCCTCGTACATCCCCCACGTCATGCCATCCGCACCTGCCGCCGCGTCCTTCTTCAACGCGAAGAACGCCCAGCGCAGCGCATCGACCGTAACGTGGTGGAGAAGCGCCGTCAGACGCTCCCGTGGCTCCCGTTGTACAAACTGCCGTATCCGGTCGGCCGCTTGTGACACGCTTTCCCGGTCCTGCGTCCGGCGCATGCTTTGGCTTTCCAGATTCCCCTTGGGCTCGGTCCTTCGCTCCATCGGCTCCGCCGGAACAGGCCTCCCTTTGTTCGCCGACTTCATCGCTACTACTCCCGAGTCTGACTTCTCCATGCCGTTCGTCATCGGTTACGGATTCCTCCTTTCCTTTGCGATCCCGCTACGACCGCGGGATGACATGGAGACCTCCCAGGTCCCGGCGTGAAAGCCTACGTACGTGCGGTTGGGTTCTTCGACTCCGCAGGGTCCACTTCCCCCTTACCATGGCGGTGGAAGCGGTGTTGCCTTCGACATACTGGAAAGCCTCGGCACCCTGATTCTCAGACTTTTCGTAGCTCAATCGCCCTCGCCCATACGCGCCCCTGTCAACGCTTAACCTGCATCCTCGCGAATGCCGGCCCATGACTCGGGGTGGAAGTGGTTGGTTACTCCTTCTTCCCGCCGGACTCACACCGGCTACTTTCCGCCAGTTAGCCTGGCGCTCCCAGATCGCCTCGTCCCCCTCGGTCAGCGTCAGCGCCGTCCCGAAATCCTCGTCGCGCATCACCATGGACGTGACGATAACGAATCGCGGGCGGCGTTACCAGAGGGTTTTGCACGGCGCTACGACACGCACATGAAGCGGGCCGAGCCCAGGAGGGACATCTGGCTGCGGCCACTCAGGCGAGACTGGAAGCGGACACTCAATCGCTGAAATCTCCATCACCTGAGAACGGAAGGATTACTAGATCCCAACACCAAACAAGCTATCATATTGAAATGTCGGGGATATACGTCAACAATGGCCGCCTGGAAAGGGATCGAAGCGTCGGAATCTATCCACTAGGCCGCTGCGCAAGGGCCCAGGCGAAAGCCGGGTCCTCACCCGCGCGCTTTGTGAATCCCCGAAGGGCTAGGTGACCGAGTCGAGCGGCACGCCCGGCAGGCGCTTGGAGGGGCGGATGGCAAGCGAGCTCTTGACGTGACCCACGTTGGGCGCCGCCGTGAGTTCGGTTGTGAGGAAAACCTGGTAGGCATCCCAGTCCGCCGCCACGATCTTGAGCAGGAAATCGGTTTCCCCGGCCAGCATGTAGCACTCACGCACCATGGGCCAGCCTGAGATCAGCTTTTCGAAGGCGACGAGATCGCCCTCCGCCTGGCTGTTGAGGCCGACCTGCGCGAACACGGTGACGCCGAAGCCCAGTGCCTGGTCGTTGAGATCGGCATGATAGCCCCGAATGTAACCGGCTTGTTCGAGGGCCCGCACGCGGCGCAAGCAGGGCGGCGCCGAGATGCCGGCGCGGCGCGCCAATTTCACGTTGGTGATCCGACCTTGTTCCTGCAAGTCCCTGAGGATGCGGCGGTCGATCTCGTCCAGTTTGACGCGCGCCATGACGGACCTCCTGGCCCCGTCTCGTCGGGGGGTCTTTTTTGATGTCGTTGCCGAGGCCTTATTTATAATATTGTTTCGTATTTGACTAACGAAATTGCGTGCCCGCCCGGCCCAAACTGGTAAGCCGCTGTTGCTCGACACGCGCTGGAGCCGTATTTATGGCTCACCGATCGAGGGTAGGGACGCCCGATGGCGCCATGTCACTATCAGAATCGCTTGACCGTGCGGTGAGCACCGATGGGCTCATGCCGGCGCCCGGCACGCCTCGCAGCCCGACCTGCTGGGTCGTCACCGATGGCAAGGTGGGAACCGAGAACCAGTGCATCGGGCTCGCTGAGGCGACCGGTTTCACCACCACCATCAAGCGCATCGAACCGCGCGGTCCGTGGCGTTTCCTCCCGCCCCGACTCGGCGCAACCCTGTTAGGAGGACGCCCGAGCGTGAGCCTCGCCAGGGGGAGCGATCCTTTGATCCCACCCTGGCCCGACCTCCTCATCGCCGGCGGACGCGCGAGCGTACCCTACGCGTTAGCCATTCGCCGTCTCGCCGGTGGCGCCACCTACGCGGTCCAGCTGTTGGATCCCCGTGTCCCGCCGGCGCTGTTCGATCTCGTGGTGGCGCCGCGTCACGATCATCTCCATGGGCCCAATGTGGTGACAACGCGGGGCGCCCTCAACCGCATTACGCCCGAGCGCTTGGCAGAGGCCGCCGGCCGGATCGCCCCGGCGCTCGCGCACTTGCCACGACCGCTGGTGGCCGTGCTGATCGGCGGCGCGAGCAGGCGCCACCGCTTTTCGGCAACCGCCGCCGCGCATTTGGCCGACCAGTTGGCGGCACTCAGCCGCGATTCCGAAGCCGGCCTCGCCGTCACCCTGTCGCGCCGCACCGGGCCCGAGGCCGCCGCCGCGATCCGCGCGCGCCTCGCGGCAGCCCCCTGCGTCATCTGGGATGGCCGCGGCGATAATCCCTATTTCGGCTATCTGGGCCTCGCCGATGCCGTCGTCGTCACCGGCGATTCTATCTCCATGACGTCGGAAGCCTGCGCCACCGGCCGGCCGGTTTTCGTCGCCGAGATGGAGGGCGGCGGCCGCAAGTTCCAGGAGTTTCACGAGGGCCTGCAACAGGGCGGTTTGACGCGCCCGTTCACCGGCATCCTCGAGGAGTGGAGCGCATCGCCCCTCGACGAAACGGCCACTGTCGCCGGCGAGATCAAAGCGCGCATGGGCCTCGCGGAATGATGGGCCCGCGCCGGATCGCAGCAGGACCGTAGCTGCAAGCGAGCCTTGCGAAGTCCAGGCAAGCGGCTTACATAAGAACTACAAGAGCGGCGCCAACCCAGCCGCCGAAGGAGAGTTTGATGGCTCAACATCATCATTCGCGTGTCCTCATTCTCGGCTCGGGGCCGGCCGGACTGACCGCCGCCATCTACGCGGCGCGCGCCGGGCTCAAGCCCCTACTCGTGCGCGGACAGCAGCCGGGCGGGCAGATGACGATCACGACCGATGTCGAGAACTATCCGGGCTTCGCCGACGTGGTGCAGGGCCCTTGGCTGATGGAGCAGATGGAACTGCAGGCCAGCCATGTCGGGACCGAGATGATCGGCGACTTGATCATGAATGTGAATCTCGGCGCACGGCCCTTCCATGCGACGGGCGATTCGGGCGACAGCTACAGCGGTGATGCGCTGATCATCTCGACCGGGGCCGAGGCGCGCTGGCTCGGCCTCGAAAGTGAGCATCGCTTCACCGGATTCGGCGTTTCGGCGTGTGCGACGTGTGACGGATTCTTCTTCCGCGACAAGGAGGTTGTCGTCGTGGGTGGCGGCAATACGGCGGTGGAGGAAGCGTTGTTTCTGACCAACCACGCGCGCAGGGTCACACTGGTGCACCGGCGCAATTCCTTACGGGCGGAAAAGATCATGCAGGACCGCCTGTTCGCGAATCCCAAGATCGAGGTGCTCTGGGATCATGTCGTCGAGGAGATCATGGGCCACGACAACCCGCCCGGCGTAACCGGCGTTCGCCTCAAGCATGTCAAGACCGGCGCGTCTAAGGAGCTCGCCTTGGACGGCGTGTTCGTCGCCATCGGCCATGACCCCGCGACCCAGCTTTTCCGGGGTCAAGTCGACATGGACGAGCACGGCTACGTCGCGACGGCCGGCGATTCGACGGCAACGAGTGTGCCCGGCGTGTTCGCCGCGGGCGATGTGCAGGACAAGATCTACCGTCAGGCCGTGACGGCCGCAGGCACCGGTTGCATGGCCGCGATCGAGGCGGAAAAATACCTCGGAGAATCGGCCGCCGAACGGGCCGCGGCGGCCGAATAGACACCTGAGGCCGGCCTGGTGAAACGCGCGAACGCGTGCGCGAGCGGCAGGGTCAATGGACTGGGATCGCCTCCGTATCTTTCACGCCGTCGCCAAGGCCGGCAGCTTCACGCGCGGCGGCCGGGTCCTTAAGCTCAGCCAGTCGGCGGTCAGCCGACAGATCGGCACGCTGGAAGAGGAACTCGGCGTGCCCCTCTTCCACCGCCACGCGCGCGGACTCATCCTGACCGAACAGGGTGAGGTGCTGTTCCATACAACCCAGGACATGACGAGCAAACTGGCGGTCACCCGGTCCACGCTCAGCGATTCTACCGAGCAGCCGATGGGCGACATCAGGGTGACGACGACGGTGGGCTTCGGCTCGACCTGGCTCACGCCGCGCATCCATGAATTTCTCGAGCATCACCCGGACGTCACGGTCAGCCTGGTGATCGACGCCCGGGAACTCGATCTCGCCATGCGCGAAGCCGACGTCGCCATTCGCATGCGTCCTGCGGTTCATCCCGGCCTGCTCCAGCGAAAACTGCTGACCTTCCACACCCATCTTTACGCCTCGCCGTCTTACCTCCAGCGCCACGGGGTGCCGATGAGGCCCGACGATCTCGACGATCATCGTCTCATCGCCTGGGCCGAGGGGGTGCCGGCGCCGGTGGACGACATCAACTGGATCTTCGAAATCGGCGGCCGCAACGGGGGCAATCAACCGGTGTTCCGGGTGAACAACAGCTACGGCATTCTACGCGCCATTGAAAGCGGCCTCGGTGTCGGGGCGCTGCCGGACTACATGGTCAGATCCCACGACAAGGTGCAGCGCGTCCTGCCCGACCTCGACGGGCCGGCCTACGACACCTACATCGTCTATCCGGAGGAGCTGCGCAATTCGGCGCGCATCAGCATCTTCCGGGATTTTCTCCTCGCGAAGGTGGCCGAGTGGGAGTTTTGATCGCCGCGGCGTTATAGGTATGCGCCTGATGCATAACTGTTTTGCCTAATATGGGGTAGCGGCGCCCCTTTCACCGCACTATATATGCATTTGACGAGTGCCGGTCCGTTGTGAGGCATTCGACGACCCTTTGGAGCACACAGCTCAAAAGGGCGGTTATCAGCCGCATTATCGAGCGGCCGATCACCGGACACGTCTCCCAGACGTGAAGCCTCCCTGTTTGACTGACCGGGCCATTTAGGCCCGGTCTTTTTGTTTGCTTGGAGGCCTCCCTGCCGGCCTCACCCGCGCCGCCACCTGAACGCGGCGCGGCGGAGAGCGACCCTCACATGAACAGGGATTCACCCTCCATGCTCTGGTAAAGCCCGGCCACGAACTCGCCATAGCCGTTATAGAGTAGCGTCGGCACGCGCTCATCGGTGCCCAGCACGCGTTCCGTCGCCTGGCTCCAGCGCGGATGGCGCACCTCCGGGTTGACGTTGGCCCAGAAGCCATACTCACTCGACTGAATCACCTCCCAGAACGTCTTCGGCCGATCTTCGGAGAAGGTGATGCGTACGATCGACTTGATCGATTTGAAGCCGTACTTCCACGGCACGGCGAGCCTCAGCGGGGAGCCGTGCTGTTTGGGCATCGGCTTGCCATAAATGCCGGTCGCCATGAAGGCGAGCTCGTTGGTCGCCTCGGCCATGGTCAGCCCCTCGATATAGGGCCACGGATACCAGAACTGCTTCTGGCCCGAGGCGACGTCCGCGTTGAGGAAGGTTTCCATGACGACATACTTGGCGGAGCCCAGCGGGCGGGCGAATTCGACCAGCGCCCTGAGCGGAAACCCGCTCCATGGCACCGCCATCGACCACGCCTCGACGCAGCGATGGCGATACAGGCGCTCTTCAAGCGGCATCTTGGCGATCAACTCGTCGATGCCGATCTCGAAGGTTTTCTCGACGAGGCCGTCGATGACCACCGTCCAGGGCCGGATCGGCAGGGCCTGCGCCGCTTTCCAGATCTCCTTGTGGGAGCCGAACTCGTAGAAATTGTTGTACTTGGCCGCGACCTCCGGATCGGTCAGCGGCCGATCCAGCATGTAGCGCTGGTTGCGGGCAAACGGGTAAAGAGGGGCCGAGGGATCCTCGTCCACGGCGCCGAGAGCGATCCGCGGAGCGAAGAGAGGGCTGGCGGAGGCGAGGATGGTTCCCGCCGCTAGGCCCTTGATCAGTTGGCGGCGGCCACGGACCACCGCCTCCGGCGTCGCCACGGATTCCGGAAGCTCCCAGCCACGGGGACTCTTGATCAGCATGATTCCTCCACCTTAAGCCTCGCCGTGCAATGTCATCGTGATCGGTCCTGCGGGCAAGTCAACTGTCCGTGAGACGCCGTCTGCGCCGTCCTACTCCGCAGCGTCCGCGCTCAAGATCTGATCGGCGAGCCGGCCGGTGAGTTCCTGAAGGTGGTCGAACGCCGAGGTATAGGAGCCGACGCCGAGGCTGAGCGAGCGTAGTTCCACGATCAGGTTCTGCACCTCCGACTGCGGAATTTGGGCACTGACTTTGTCCCACCCGGACCAGCCCTCTCGCGGTTCGAAACCGAGGATTTGTCCGCGCCGGCCGCTCACCAGGGCGTTGACCTTGGCGGTAAACTCCGAGGGAACGTTGATGTCGACCGCCAGAATGGGCTCGAGCAGGACCGGATTGCATTTGGGCATGCCCTCGCGCATGGCGATCTGCGCCGCGGTCTTGAACGCAAGCTCCGAGCTATCGACGGTATGGTAGGAACCGTCGGTCAAGGTGACCGCAACATCGACGACGGGGTAGCCGAGCGGGCCCTTCTTCAGATACTCCAGCGCGCCGGCCTGGACGGCCGGGATGTACTGCTTGGGCACGACGCCACCGGCAATGGTGTTATCGAACGAGGTGCCCGAACCGCGCGGGAGCGGCTTGATATCGAGGTGAACGTCGCCGAACTGGCCGTGCCCGCCGGTCTGGCGCTTGTGCCGGCCATGTTGAGAGACTGGTTTGCGGATGGCTTCCTTGTACGGCACGGTCGGCCGGGCGGTGGCGACCTCGATGCCGAACTTGTTCTTGAGCCGCGCCGCGGCCACGCGCAGGTGAATCTCGCCCTGCCCGGAGAACCACAGCTCTTGAACGTCCTGAATCTGCGCGACCTGCAGCGAGGGGTCCTCGTCGACGAGTTTGGTGATCGCGCCCGACAGCTTGACTTCGTCGTTCCGGTTCGCCGCGGCGACGGCGAGCGTGTAAACCGGCGGTAGCGTCTCGGCGCGCGGCAGATCCGCCACCCCCTTCTTGGCCGCCAAGGTATCGCCCGTTTTTATGTCCTCGAGCCGGCCCAATGCCACGATCTTTCCCGCCTCCGCTTCAGCACATTTCGTGCTCTGCTGGCCGAGCATGGCAAACAGACCCGAGGGGCGTATCCCGTTGAGTAGAACGCCATCGGCCAGCCTGCCTTGCCACACCCGCGCCAGCGAGAGCTTGCCGATATTCGGTAGATTGTACGTCTTGAGCACCTGGGCAAGCGGATCGGTCGTGCCCGCCTCGAGCCCAAGGCGTTGCGCCGCCACCCCGGCGCCCGGCGCATCGTGTCGCAGCGCCTTGAGCAGGCGGCGGACGCCGTATTCGAGCTCGCCTGCCCCGAACATTACAGGCACGATGTGACCCTCGCCGACCAAGCGCGCGAGATCGGCGAAGACCTCCTCATTGTCGGGATCGATATCCTCGAGGAGCTTCTCCATGAGACTGTCGTCGAAGTCGGCCATCTTCTCGAGCATCTCGTAGCGCGCCTGCTTGACGGCGTCGGCGAGATCGGCGGGCGCTTCGATCCCCTCGGACGCGGCGTTCTCCTGGAAGTGGTAGCCGCGGCCGCTCGCGAGATCGACGTACCCGGATGCGGATTCGCCCTCCAGGATAGGAATTTGGCGGAGCACCAACGGCGCGCCCGAGATCGCCTGCAGCGCCTCGACGACGGGGACGATGTCGCCGCCGAAGCGGTCGAGCTTGTTGATGAATATCAGCCGCGGAATGCGCCGGTCTTCGAGAATCTTGAGGATCGGCAGCAAAGTCACCGCCCGGTCCACGTCGGGCTCGCAGACGACAACGGCGAGATCGGCGCCGATCAAGGCGTTGTACGTCTCTTGCAGAAACTCGATGGAACCGGGGCAATCGAGAAACGTGAGCTCATCATCGAGATACGTCGTCGTGGCGACGTTCAGCTCAACGCCCATTTCCCGTTCGCGGGCCTCGGCCGAGCCATCGCCCACCGTGTTGCCCTCGCTCACCCGGCCCTTGCGATTGGTGGCGCCGGTGATGAACAACAGGCTCTCCATCAACGACGATTTGCCGCTCAGATAGGGCCCGACCAGCGCGATGCTGCGTGGGCCGGAATTTTTGTCCGTCATTCGTTCACCCCGACACTCGTCCTCCTGAACCGCCCATGTTTTCAAGGCCGCGCGGGCCCTGCAAGGAAAATCTCGGCGATCGGCTTGGATGCAGCCGGGCATCCCCGGCCGGTCCGGCCAGTGCCGCGAACGCTGCGGGTGAGCGCTCTCTATGTCAGCGCGGCGCACGCCCGCTGAATGCGGCCGCAGGCTTCGGTCAGCGCCTCGGTCGAGGTGGCATAGGAGATGCGGAAGTGGGGCTCGAGGCCAAATGCCGCGCCCTGGACCGCGGCCACGCCTTCGGTCTCGAGCAGGTAAGTAACGAAATCCGTGTCGTTCTCGATCACCTTGCCGTCGGGCGTCGCCTTGCCGATCGCACCGGCACAGCTGGGATAGACGTAGAAGGCCCCTTCCGGCGTTGGACAGGTGAGGCCCGTCGCCTGGTTGACCATGCTGACCACGAGATCGCGGCGCTCGGCGAATATTCGGGCGCGCTCCGCGATGAAGTCCTGTGGGCCGGTCAGTGCCTCGACGGCCGCCGCTTGACTGATCGAGCTCGGGTTCGAGGTGCTCTGCGACTGGATCTTCGACATCGCCTTGATGAGCTCGACCGGACCGGCGGCGTAGCCGATACGCCAGCCCGTCATGGCATAAGCCTTGGACACCCCGTTCGTCGTCAGCGTGCGGTCGTAGAGGCGGGGTTCAATCTGAGCCGGGGTGACGAAGGTGAAATCGTCATAGATGAGATGTTCGTACATATCGTCGGTGAGCACCCAGAGATTCGGATGGCGCGCCAGAACCTCGGTCACCGCCTTGAGCTCATCGCGGCTGTAGGCCGCCCCGGAGGGGTTGCCGGGCGAGTTGAAGATCAGCCATTTGGTCTTGGGCGTGATCGCGGCATCGAGGTCGGCCGGGTTGAGTTTGAAGCCCTGCTCCGCGCTGGTCGGCACGAATACCGGCGTGCCCCCACCCAACAACGCGATGTCAGGGTAGGACACCCAATAGGGCGTGGGGATGACGACCTCGTCACCGGGATTGAGCGTGGCGAGCAGGGCGTTGAATATGACCTGCTTGCCGCCGCTCGCGACGGTGATCTGCGCGGGCTCGTAGTCAAGCTCGTTCTCGCGCTGGAACTTGTCCGCGATGGCGCGCTTGAGCTCGGCCGTCCCGTCGACGGCGGTGTACTTGGTGTCGCCCCGGTCGATCGCCGCCTTGGCCGCCGCCTTGATATTGTCGGGGGTGTCGAAATCGGGCTCACCGGCGCCGAGACTGATGACGTCCTGGCCAGCCGCCTTGAGCTCGCGCGCCAGATCCGAGACCGCCATGGTCGGCGAAGGCTTGATGCGCTTCAGGGACTCGGCAAGAAACGACATGTCGGATCGCTCGGCTGCGGCGGGGCACCTCCGCCGAAACTACGCCGCCGCCCGGTGCCAGGCAACCGCCAAGTTGGCTGTCTTGCCGGCGCTGAGCCGGCTCAGACGGCCTCGTTCAGCACCTCGCGCACCATGCGGGCCAGGCTACGCATGCCGAAAGGTTTCGCCAGCAGCGCCGCGGTTCCGCACTCGGAGATTCGTTCGATCAGCGAGGCCTCCGCATAACAGCCCGTTGATTAAGTGGCTTTTTCCGGCTCTCACTCCCAGATGAGGAATGCGGCGGCGAAAGCCGTCTGGCCGCTTTGCGAGCCCCACCGTGCCACCAGCATGGCCCCGGTGGGCGTGAGCAGAACGAAAATACCGCCATATCCGCCCGCCACGGCCTCCCGCGGGGTGCCGGCGCCGATGAGCTGGCGCATCAGTAACGATAGATTGTGGCCGGCGACGTGGAGCAGGTATCGCTTGTGCACATTCTCTCGCCCGCGCAGCCAGGTTCGTCGCATGCCGCCACGATCGAGGTTGTGGGCAAAGCAGTGCTCGACGATCTCGGCGCGCAGCTTGAAGGCCTCGCGGGCGACCCCGGACTTGAGCCGCGCACGGTTATTGGTGACCGCGCTCCGCGCCGCCTCATCACCGTGCCAGCGCGAAAAGCCGGTCTGCTTGGGCGCCGCGATCCTGGTCTTCCAGGGACTGTCGTTCAGAGCCCTCAAGACCGCCCGTGAGTGATAACCTTTGTCGGCGACGCATTCGGCCGGGTCCTCCGATGTCGGTGCCGCATCCACCGCCTCGAGGTTTGCCTCGGCCTTCGCCAGGGTCTTGGAAAGCGTCGTGGTGTCGCCCTCATCGGCCGGGTGCAGCTCGGCCGCCACCACCGCGCCGGTGTCCAGATCCACCGCGTGCTCGGGCTTGTAGGCCAGATGCGTCGTGCCGTCCTTCATCTTGGTGATCTTGGCCTCGGGGTCGCTCTTCGAAACCCAATCCGTGTTGGAAAGCTTCTTGCCCTTGCGCTTCCGGTCCAGACGCGCCAGGTCCTCGGCCGTGGGTGTCTCGACCCCGCTTTCCCGGGCCAGGCGCTCCAGCATCTCCCGGTAGCCTTCGCCGTTGTCGCGCCGCACGATGTTCCGCAGCGCCGCGTTGGCCTCCATGGTCGAGGCATCGACGCCGATGCGCTCGCCCTTGATCAGCCCCGCCTCGGCGATCAGCACCAGAACCCAGTCGAAGACCGCCGCGTGGACTTCATGGGGCAGGCGCGTGCGGATCCGTGACAGCCAGGAATGGTCCGGTACCCGATCACGGCTCCCCAGTCGCAGGAACGCCCGCAGCGAAAGCGAGTCCGAGCAGCGCCACTCCAGACCGCGCTCGCTGTCGATGCCCTCAAAGTAGCCCACCAGGTGCATCCGGAAATAGCGCCCGGGCGGCACCGAGGGCGCGCCCATCCGGACCGCGTAATAAGGCCGGCAGCTCGCCTCGGCAAAGGCGTCGAAGCCGCCCTCGATCAGCACCGACTGCAAGCGGTCATAAAACACATGACCCGGAGAGCGCGGCATCTCCGACCAGCTCACCATCAGATCCCCCTGACCATCCTTCTGCCGTCCCATCGCCATCGGCAAATCCCCCTGCAAATCAGGGAACCAGAGAATCAGACGGCGCCGACTTAATCAACGGGCTGATAACCCGAAGTAAAGAGGGCCTTCACCTCCGGCCGGCGGCGGCGCGCCGATCGAAATTCCATGACCTCGACGAGGCGCGGGGTGTCGTCGAGGCGGAGCTGCTTTACATCGCCGCCGACCTCAACCAACTCGCGCGGTTGGCCGCCTCCGACGATCGCGAGCGGTTGAAAGGACTGTCCCACTAGGTGCGCGACGCGGCAGCAAGCGGCTGACCACGACGCTCCAGCTCCAGCCTCGAGGATGCCCCAATTCCGCGCGGTGCGGCCCAGAGCCGGCCGGTCGGGCGTCAGCGCCCCGGTCCCAACGTAGAAATCTCGACATCTAGCGGTCGAAATTCACCTTATGTACACTGTGCGGCGTGAAGCGGACGCGTGTCGATAGGAAAAGTCTCGCCGCCAGATGGCGGCGCACGCCGCACCGCGCGTGCCGCGAGCTCCTGGCCGCGACCGCGACGCTGGCCCTCGCGGCGTGTGCGAGCGTCCTGCCCGAACCGGCAACCACCCACGCGGAATTCATCTCCGAGGTGCCCGTCGATCTTGCCACCGTGGACTGGGCCGGCGCGCGCCAGGCCAAGGTGACCCTCTTGGAATATGCCTTTGCGCCGCGTGAACTGGTGTTTCACGAGGGGGTACCCTATCGCCTCCTGCTCACCAATATCGGCTCGGCGGACCACTATTTCACGGCGCCCCATTTCTTCCGCGCCATTGTCGTGCGCGGCGTCGAACATGTGCCGCTGGGTCAACCGGCCTGGGCCGACGCCGCCGCGCTCAGGGGCGAGACGGCGGTGGCCTACCGGGCCGACGACGGGCCCCTGAAAGTCGCACTCGAGGTGGCCCCGCTCAGCGCCGCGTTGGCCCAGGCGGAACCGGAAAACCCCTTCGCGTTCGAAGGCGAGGGCGAGGCCCCGGCCGATCCAACATTCGACCTCGGCCTCGATGACGAGTCATCCGACGAGCCACAGTCGCCGGTGGACACCGGTGAAGACCGGTTCTCACTGTTTGACGCCGATGAACCGGCGATTGCCGAATAGAGCGCAGCACCCGACGAGACCACCGATGACGGCGCGGCCGCGGCGGATGAGGTCGAGGGACAGGAGACCGGCATTATGGCGTTGCTCCGCAAATTCGGCTTCGAGGATGACGATGCCGTCCGTTTCAACGGCAACGGCCTGATCAACGGTGGTGGTAAAGGCCGAGAAGGAAGTTTCCCGGAACTCGTTCCCGAAACCACCGTCGCAGAGCGTGAACCGGACGATGCCGCCGCGCTCGATCCGGTCGAGATCGAGGACGTTCTCGGTTTCGAGGGCATGGCCGAGCCCGAGAGGCCGGCGGAACCCGAGGGCGAACCTGACCCGGCGGCTCTCGAGGCGCGGAAATTCCTGGCCGAGGCGGTGCCCGACGAAGATGGTGCGGGAGCTGATGAAGAGGTCGCGGGCGAGCCGGAGTTGATCGGCGAGGACACCGGGGAGATATCACTCGATGCGGACGCGAGGGATTTCGCCGAAGCAATCAGCGACGAGCCCGACGGCGCGGAGGCGGACGAGGATTTTCTCGACCTCGCGGACGAGCCTGACGCCGCCGAGGCGGACGAGGATTTTCTCGACCTCGCGGACGAACCTGACGCCGCGGAGGCAGACGAGAATTTTCTCGACCTCGCGGGCGAACCTGACACCGCCGGGGAGCCCAATGAGGAACCCGCCGTGACGGAGCTCGGGGCCGACGAGCTGTTCCAGGTCGATGAGATCCCCGGGGAGCCAGCCGAGCCCGAGCCCGCGCTCTCGGCCGCAGAGCCGGACGAGGCGCCGCTCGCCGAGGAGGAGACTGTCGCCGCGCTCTCACCGCCGCCCGATCAGGCCGAAGCGGTAGCGGACGGGCCCGAGCCCGTGGCCCGCGTCGTTCTCGAGCCCTACGAGCGACTGAGCGCCATATTGGTGCCGGCGCAGCAGACCAAGATCCTGTACTTCGTGGCGCTGCGTCCGGGCACATACGACCTCAGCAGCATGTACGGCGTCGACGACTTGCTCGGCATGCGCGCGCACATCGTGATCGAGTGACGCGCGCAGCGCACCCGCACGATCGCTACGCCCGATCGCGGCGGCAAATCAGGCCGAACGCAACCTATAACAAGGAGTCATGACCGCCGACCTCACCTATCCGCCCGATCCCCGGCGCGCACCGCTGGCGGCCGAGCGCCCGGAAGCCGGCATTCCGCTCGCGGTGGTTTCCGAGTTCGAGCCTGCCGGCGATCAGCCCGAGGCCATCGAGGAGTTGACGGCAGGGCTCAACAATGGCGAGCGCGATCAGGTTCTGCTCGGCGTGACCGGCTCGGGCAAGACCTTCACCATGGCTCACGTCATCGCCAACGTGCAGCGGCCGGCGCTCATCCTCGCGCCCAACAAGACCCTGGCTGCGCAGCTCTACGGCGAGATGAAAAGCTTCTTCCCCAACAACGCGGTCGAGTATTTCGTGTCCTACTACGATTACTACCAGCCCGAAGCCTATGTGCCGCGCAGCGACACCTATGTCGAAAAGGACGCCTCGATCAACGAGCAGATCGACCGCATGCGCCACGCAGCCACGCGCGCGCTTTTGGAGCGCGACGACGTGCTCATTGTCGCCAGCGTCTCGTGCATTTACGGCATCGGCTCGGTCGAGACCTACTCCGAGATGGCGATCCCGCTCGCCGCCGGCCAGATCGCCGAGCGCGACAAAATCATCAAGCGCCTCGTCGAGGCCCAGTACAAACGCAACGACACCGCCTTCCAGCGTGGCACCTTTCGGGTGCGCGGCGATTCGATCGAGATTTTCCCCTCACACCACGAGGACCGGGCCTGGCGGCTTTCGCTGTTCGGCAACGAGCTTGAATCGATCACCGAGTTCGACCCTCTGACCGGCGAGAAGACCGACACGCTGTCGCAGGTGAAGGTCTACGCCAACTCGCACTATGTCACGCCGCGCCCGACCCTCAATCAGGCGGTCAAGGACATCAAGCGCGATCTCGAGCTCCGGATCGAGGAACTGCACGGCGACGGCCAGATCCTGTTCGCCCAGCGGCTCGAGCAACGCACGCTGTTTGATCTCGAAATGATGGAGGCGACCGGCTCATGCGCCGGGATCGAGAACTATTCGCGCTATCTGACCGGGCGCAATCCCGGCGAGCCGCCTCCCACCCTGTTCGAGTATCTGCCGGAAAACGCGGTGGTGGTCGTCGATGAAAGCCACGTCACGGTGCCGCAGCTGGGTGGCATGTTCCGCGGCGATTTCCGGCGCAAATCGACGCTCGCCGAATATGGCTTCCGGCTGCCGTCCTGCGTCGACAACCGGCCGCTCAAGTTCGAGGAATGGGAGTCCATGCGGCCGCAGACCGTCTTCGTCTCGGCGACGCCCGGGCCGTGGGAGATCGAGCGCACCGGCGGCGTTTTCGTCGAGCAGGTGGTGCGTCCGACCGGCCTGATCGATCCGGTGTGCCACGTGCGTCCGGTCGAGACCCAGGTCGACGATCTGCTCGCCGAATGCCGCGAGGTCGCGAGTAAGGGCCAGCGCGCGCTCGTGACCACCCTCACCAAGCGCATGGCCGAGGACCTCACCGAATACATGCACGAGGCCGGCATCCGCGTGCGCTACCTGCATTCGGACATCGACACCCTGGAGCGCATCGAGATCATGCGGGACTTAAGGCTCGGCGCGTTCGATGTGCTGGTCGGCATCAACCTCTTGCGCGAAGGGCTCGACATTCCCGAATGCGCGCTCGTCACCATCCTCGATGCCGACAAGGAGGGCTTCCTGCGCTCGCGCACCTCGCTCATCCAGACCATCGGCCGGGCGGCGCGCAACATCGACGGCCAGGTCATTCTCTATGCCGATCAGATGACCGAGAGCCTGAAGGCGGCGATCGGCGAGACCAACCGGCGGCGCGAGAAGCAACAAGCCTACAACGCGGCCCACGGCATCACGCCGGAATCGGTGCGCCGGGGCATCACGGACATTCTGGCGAGCGTCTATGAGGCCGACTACGCCACCGTCGAGACCGGCGACGAGGCGGCGTCCCACCTCATCGGCCACAACCTGCAGAGTTACCTCGCCGATCTCGACAAGCGCATGCGTGAGGCGGCGGCCGATCTCGAGTTCGAGGAGGCGGCGAGGCTCAGGGACGAGATCAAGCGGCTCGAGAGCGCCGAACTCGGCGTGCCCGGCGAATCGGCCAAGGATTACCGCGCCCGCATCAGGAAGGCCCGCGAAGGCGCCCGCTCAACCGCCGGCCGCCCCGGCACCCGGACCAAACGGGCCAAGACCAAGCGCAAGCACCGCATGTAGGGGGCGAGGGGCGGTGGCTGGGCGTCACGCTCGCTTGGCTCCATTGCGCAAGCCCGCGACCCCCGTTTCGAGGTCGCTGATGCGCGCCCTGAGGGATGCGATGAGCTCGCCCGATTCCGCTTCGGTGTAGCGCGGCGTGATGTATTGCGGGCAGTTCCGGTCCCACGCCTCGATATGGAAGACGACGGCCTGCTCGGGCCGGCTTGCGTCGTCGGGGTCGGTGAGCTTCGCCATGAGCGCGGGATCATCCTCCACCACTTCGGCCCGGCCCCAGATCTTGATGCGCCGGCGGTTGGGGTAGTCCATGAGGAAGAGATACGCCTTGTCGTTCTCCGACAGATTACCGGTCGTGATGTATTGCTTGTTGCCGGTGTAATCGGCGAACGATCGCGGTAGGGAAGCGGGTTGCCCCGCTCCCCCCGCACAGATCCGTGCAGGCACGTTGATGCACACGGCTCCTCCCTCAGGTCAATTGACGGCAAATCGTTGGCTCGGCCACGGGTGTCGGATTTCCAGCGTGGGCCAGTATTTCGCTGTCAGTCGCTCCATACGGTCCCCGCTGTAGCGGTCCTTCTGCGATCTGCGGCGCAGAGTCCTGAGCCACAGTACTTTCAGTCGTTGCACGAAACGCCCCAGATATCGGTAGCTGGTTGGAACGGCAAAGTAGTTCAGCCATCCATCAAGTACCTGTCCCAGCCACCGCGCGGTCTGGTTTACGCCGTCGTGCATCCGCCTGCGAAGCTCCTCCTTTATTCGCTTCAGGGTGCGCGCCATCCGCTTCGAGACCGGCTTGCGCCCCAACTGGAACCGCCCCTTCCTGTCCTTCGCGCAGTAGTGCGTGAAGCCCAGAAAGTCGAGCGTCTCCGGTTTGCCCAACCCTCGCCGCTGACGGTTCTCAGTTGCGAACCGCCCGAACTCGATGAGCCGGGTCTTGTCAGGGTGCAGTTCCAGTTCAAAACGTCCAAGCCGCTCCTTCAGGTCACGCAGAAATCGCTCCGCGTCTTGCTTGTGCTGGAAACCCACCACGAAATCATCGGCGTACCGCACGATGATTGTGTCGCCTTTGACCTCGTGGCTGCGCCACTTCTTCTGGAACCAGAGATCGAGAACGTAATGCAGGTAGATGTTGGCCAGGATCGGCGAAATCACCGAACCCTGGGGAGTCCCCCGCATGTTGTCCCGCCACTCGCCATTTTCCATGACGCCGACGTGCAACCACTTGGATATCAGCCTGATGACCCGCTTGTCTCCGATGCGATGTTCGAGGAACCGGACCAACCAGTCCCGCGAGACATGGTCGAAAAATCCGCGGATATCTGCGTCAGCTATCCAGTTGATCTTACGCCGTTCAATCCCGACCGCGAGCGCATCAAGCGCGTCGTGCGCCCCACACCCGGGCCGGAACCCATAGCTAAACCCCAGGAACTCCGCCTCGTAAATTGGCGTCAGGATAATCTCCGCCACCGCCTTCTGGACAATCTTGTCCTCTATGGCCGCGACGCCGAGCGGTCGTGTGCCGCCATCCGGCTTCGGGATGTTCACCCGCCGTGATGGCGTCGCCCGGTACGCTCCCGAGTGCACGCGGTCGTGCAGGGCGGCCAACCGGCCTTCCAACCCTCCCTCGTACATCCCCCACGTCATGCCATCCGCACCTGCCGCCGCGTCCTTCTTCAACGCGAAGAACGCCCAGCGCAGCGCATCGACCGTAACGTGGTGGAGAAGCGCCGTCAGACGCTCCCGTGGCTCCCGTTGTACAAACTGCCGTATCCGGTCGGCCGCTTGTGACACGCTTTCCCGGTCCTGCGTCCGGCGCATGCTTTGGCTTTCCAGATTCCCCTTGGGCTCGGTCCTTCGCTCCATCGGCTCCGCCGGAACAGGCCTCCCTTTGTTCGCCGACTTCATCGCTACTACTCCCGAGTCTGACTTCTCCATGCCGTTCGTCATCGGTTACGGATTCCTCCTTTCCTTTGCGATCCCGCTACGACCGCGGGATGACATGGAGACCTCCCAGGTCCCGGCGTGAAAGCCTACGTACGTGCGGTTGGGTTCTTCGACTCCGCAGGGTCCACTTCCCCCTTACCATGGCGGTGGAAGCGGTGTTGCCTTCGACATACTGGAAAGCCTCGGCACCCTGATTCTCAGACTTTTCGTAGCTCAATCGCCCTCGCCCATACGCGCCCCTGTCAACGCTTAACCTGCATCCTCGCGAATGCCGGCCCATGACTCGGGGTGGAAGTGGTTGGTTACTCCTTCTTCCCGCCGGACTCACCCCGGCTACTTTCCGCCAGTTAGCCTGGCGCTCCCAGCGTGTTCTCGTCGAGCAGCTTGAGGAATCCAGGTTTACCGCCCCGGTGCTGGACATAGGGCTGGCCATCGGCGCTCGCCGTGGTGTTATAGAACGAATCGCGCCGGGCGATGAACTGGACCAATTCGGGCGTGACCGCGCTCGTCCAACCGCCCTTCGCTTCCATCCGCTCGTACCCGGCGCGCGAGCCTTTGCGCGTCTGGACCGCTTTCACGGCGGGGCTGAACGCAACGTCGCTCGGATTGGTGGTCATAGCGGTGGTCATCATGGTTCCTCCGTTTGCGCTTCAGGCCGCCCGCGCCGCGCCCTGGCCGAGGAGAAGCTTCTTGGATTCCTCGTTGATCGTCGGCACGGTGTTGATCGCCTGGCCTCTGCCGTACGCGCGGATCGTGGCCGCCCGCGCCGCGATCGCCTCGGCCCAGCGCTTGATATGCGGGAAATCGTCAAACCGTGGTTGCTCGCGCTCGAGCCGGACCACCCAGGGGTAGGCCGCCATGTCGGCGATCGAGTAATCGCCGGCGACGAACGCGCGATCGGCCAGGCGCTGGTTCAGAACGCCGAAGAGCCGGTCGGTCTCCCGCACGTAACGCTCGATCGCGTAGGGGATCTTTTCCGGCGCGTAGGCCGCGAAGTGAAGGTTCTGGCCGAGCATCGGCCCGAGCCCGCCCATCTGCCAATAGAGCCACTGCAAGGCTTCGGTGCGCCCGGCGAGATCGGCGGGCAGAAACCGCCCCGTCTTCTCCGCCAGGTACTGGAGGATCGCGCCCGACTCGAAGATCGAAACGGCAGCGCCGCCGTCTGCCGGCGCGTGATCGACGATGGCGGGAATGCGGCTGTTGGGCGAGGGCTTGAGGAACTCCGGGGCGAACTGCTCGCCGGTCGAGATGTTGACCGGCACGATACAATACGCGAGCCCGGTCTCCTCTAGAAACAAGAGCGGCTTGTAGCCGTTGGGCGTGGTCCAGAAATATAGATCGATCATGGTTCTCTCCTCGGCGCGGCGCGGGACGGCGAGCACTCCCGCTGGAGTCACCCGCCGCCGCGAGCCTGGATCAGTTACGCGGCTACCCGCTCGCCCACCGTCACCAACGGAAAATCGACCTCCGTCCCGGCGACGTGGTTGAAGTAGTTGGTAAACGTGGTGAGCGCGACGGTGGCGATGATCTCGGTGATCTCGCCCTCGTCGTAGCCGGCCTCGCGTACGCGGGCGAGGTCGTCATCATCCGCCCAGCCACGCTTGGTCACGAGAATGTGGGCGAAGGCCAGTGCCGCCTCGATCTTGGCATCGCCGGAGCGCCCCTCGAGGTTGGCGGTGAGCTCGGCTTCGTCCGCGCCGAGCATCTTGCCGAGCGCGGTGTGGGCCGAGGCGCAATACTCGCACCCGGCCTCGCCCGAGACGACGAGCGCGATCGCCTCGCGCAGTTTGGCACCGAGGCGGCCGGTGCCGAGCGCCTTGCCAAAACCGAGATAGGCCTCGAGCGCGGCCGGCGAGTGCGCCAGGGTGCGCATCAGATTGGGCGTCATGCCGAGCGCCTTATGGACGCCGTCGAGCAGGGCCTGGGCCTTGTCGTCGGCTTCAGCGGGATCAATGGGTTGAATACGCGGCATGGTTCTCTCCTTGGTTTGAGGGTTCGGTGGAGCTTCCTTCCCTGGGGCCCGGTCTCTTTTCAAGCAGGGGAGCCCACGATCTCGGGGATCGCGGTCCACGCCTGGCCGGTGCCGATGACGCAGGTCTGGCCGTCCGCCCGTGTGGCGAGCAGCGTCCAGCTCCCTTGGTCGTTGGTGAACAGCTCGATCACGGCCTGACCGCCCTCAACGAGACCGAAGGCGGCGGCCCTCTCGCCGTACTGCTGCTTGAGCTTCTCGACCGCGTCCCCGCGTACTAGGCAGAGCTGCTGGGCGTCGGCGGGAAGCGGCGTGAGATACGCAAAGATGACGACGACGAGTGCTGCGATCAGCACGATGACTTTCAACATGACGTCCCCTCCTTAATCAATCAAACGGTTGGTTGGTAAATTGCTCAAAAAATTGGCCTGGTGATGGACCGATGGTGAGGAACCGAAACTGCCGACCTTACGCCGCCAGCAGGCCGCGGAGATCGCGGGTGGCACGCAACAGCGGCGCCGGATTCTTGCCGAGACGGGTCAGCATGATCGCGCCCTGGATACGGGCCAGTGAATCCTGGGCGAGCTCCTTGGCCCGCTCGGCGCCGTACCGGGGTGTCAGGATATGGGCGAGCGCCGCGGTCGACTCATCGAAATAGCGCCGAACCAGTCCGGTGAACTCGGGCACGGTGTTACTGACCTCGAGAGCGAGATTGCCCATCAGGCAGCCACCCTCACGCTCGCAGAAATAGTCCTCCAGGGCATCGGCGACGGCCGTCAGGCGCTCCGTAGCCGGCCGCGAGTCGTCGTAAGTGAGGGCGAAGATCTTCTCATGATTCTCAGCCAGCACCTGCTCGATGACGGCAACGCCGAGCGCCTCCTTGCTCGGGAAATAGTGATACATGCTGCCCTTCAAAAGCCCGCAGGCAGCGCTGATGTCGGCCATCGAGGTCCTGTGGTACCCGTTCACTCGGAACAGGTAGAAGGCGCGGCTGACGACCTCGTTTCGATCTGTTTTCTGTACGGCCATGGCTTCATCTACCGATCGTTTGGTAGATATATAATACCAACGGCACTAATTATTGACCTGAAATCGCCCAATCTCTCATTCCGATGGACATGATCGTCTCGGGCTGGTCGATTAGTTTGTTCCAGGCTTGGCAACCGGCCTCGATGATGGCGTCGTAATCTTCGAAGACGCGGTTAGAGAGCCAATTCTGGCGGAGGTATTGCCAGATGTTCTCGACCGGGTTCAGCTCGGGCGAGCGCGATGGCAGCAGGATGATGGTGAGGTTCTTGGGGACCTTGAGCTGGTCGGTGCTGTGCCACCCGGCGCGGTCCATCAGGACGACGCCATGGGCCTTGGCGGCGACGTTGCAGCTGATCTCGTCGAGATGCATCTGCATGGCGGCTGTGTTGGCGAAGGGGAGCATGAGAGCGGCACCCTTGGCTCCCATGGGACAGATTGCGCCAAAGAGGTAGGCGTTCGTGTAGCGCTGATCGGCGGGCAGGCGTGGCCTTGTTCCCTTCTTCGCCCAAATGCGCACACGCCCGTTCTTCTGTCCCAGCCTGGCCTCGTCTTGGAACCAGATCTCGACCCGCTTGGTCTTGGGCAGACCGGCTAGGTGGGCAGCGAGCGTGCGGGGGAAGTTTTTTTGAACGCCTCGATCACCCGCTGGTCCTGCTTGGGGTGCTGCGGCCGGGCGCTGATGTGGGAGAAGGACAGCGCGACGAGAAGGTCGGAGATCGCTCGCTCGCTATAGATCACGCCAAAGCGTTCTTCGATCACCCGTTTCAGGTCAACCCGCCGCCAGCGAACCACACCGTCAATCTTTGGATCGGGGCCCGTTTCGACGATCACCGACAGTTCGCCCATCTGCTCGTCGGTCAAGAGCCGGGGGCGGCCCGCACCGGGACGGTTCTTCAAGCCGTCTGCCCCTTCATCGTTGAAGCGGTGCGCCCAGTCTCTCAGCGTCTGGCGATCCATGCCGCCGACCTTAGCGGCTTCCGCTCGGCTCATGCCGTCGTAAACCGCCGCCAAGGCCAAAAGCCGGCGAACTTGGCGGGGATCGCGACTGTGCTTGGCCAAACACCGGAGCTCAATGCTGTCGTAGTCGTCCCGAAGAGCAATGCATACTGACATGGCGAATCTCCTTCGCCAGCCTTGAATCACATCCAGCCCAAAAAGGGAATCCCTTGCGAGTCAGAATTTTGCGCCGTTGGTATAAGATGGTGCCGACGGCCCCGTCAACCCGGCCCCCAATTTTTTTCCATCGCTGCGTTCCGTCAAGGATATCGTTCCGCGCAGTGCGTATCGGGCGGATGCCGGACCGCTCGGCCGACCCACGCTGACCGGGCGGGTTCGCCACTCGGCGATTGACATAAATCAATCCTCACCGTCCTATCGCGGGAGACAATGACGGCCCCCTGGAGGCCTTGATCCGCCCCGCCCATACACGAAAACCTGCTCGCCTTCACCCGCCTGTTCGGCAACTCCGTTCGTGACCTTGCTCCTATCGTTCTTGTCATCGGTTTCTTCCAGGCGGTGGTGTTGCGCCAGCCCTTTCCCGACGTCGCCGACATCCTCGTTGGCTTGCTGCTGATCGTTCTCGGCCTGACCCTGTTCGTCCGCGGCCTCGAGATGGGCCTGTTCCCCACCGGCGAGACTATGGCCGAGGGCTTCGCCCGCAAGGGCAGCCTGTTCTGGCTTATGGTGTTCGCCTTCTGCCTCGGCTTCGGCACGACGGCGGCGGAACCCGCGCTCATCGCCGTGACCAACAAGGCTGCTGAGGTCGCAGCTGAAGCCGGCGCGATCGCAGCCAGCGATATCGCGCAAGACGCCTATGCCCGCACCCTCAGGCTCACTGTCGCCGTCGCCGTGGGCGTCGCCCTGATGACCGGCATCTTTCGTATCATCAAGGGCTGGCCCATCCAATATTTCATCATCGGCGGCTATCTCATCGTCGTGATCGTCACGCCGTCCGCCCCCGAGGCGATCGTCGGAATCGCCTATGATACCGGTGGCGTCACCACCTCGACCGTCACGGTGCCGCTGGTGACCGCACTCGGCGTCGGCCTGGCCAGCATGATCAAAGGCCGCAACCCCATGGTGGACGGGTTTGGGCTCATCGCCTTCGCTTCGCTCACGCCCATGATCTTCGTCATGCTGTTCGGCATTCTGCTCGGCGCGGCGCCGCTCCCCCTGGAGTGAGACCATGTCCGTGCTCGCCCAGCTGCCCGAAACCATCCTCACCACGATCGGTAACATTCTGCCCATCCTGGCGATCCTGATTGCATTTCAAGTGCTCGTGCTGCGCCGCCGGCTCGCGCAGTGGCGGCGCATCGCGACCGGATTCCTTTACGTCGTGGCGGGTCTGGCGTGCTTTCTCCTCGGGCTGGAGGAGGCGCTGTTCCCGATCGGGCGCATTATGGCGGAACAACTCACGGCGCTGGCGGTGGTGACGAGCGATGCGGTTTCGCTCGCGGCCGTGTCGTGGCGCGATTTCTTCTGGGTTTATGCCTTCGCCGCGGCGATCGGCTTTGCCACCACCGTGGCCGAGCTCGCTTTGATCGCCGTCGCCATGAAAGCGGAGGAGATTTCCGGCGGCGCCGTGTCGTCGTGGGGCCTGCGCGTGGCCGTGGCCGTCGGCGTCGGCATTCGGGGTGGCGCTCGGCACGCTGCGGATCGTGACCGGTGGGTCCCTTTAATTATTTCATCATTGGCGGGTACATCGTCGTGATCCTGCAGACCATCCGCGTGGAGCGCTGGATCATTCCGCTGGCCTACGATTCGGGAGGCGTGACCACATCGACGGTGACCGTGCCGCTAGTGACGGCGCTCGGCCTCGGTCTCGCCGGCGCGCTACCGGGCCGGAGCCCGCTCATCGACGGTTTTGGCCTGATTGCCTTTGCCAGCCTGTTTCCCATGATATCGGTCATGGGCTATGCGCAACTCACATCGTGGTGGCAACGGCGTACCGCGCCGCATGGGAGGGGGACATGAAATTCAAGCTGATCATGGCGTTGGTCCGCGACGAGAATTCCAACGCCATCCTCGAGGCGGCGCGTGACGCCGGCGCCACCGGCGCCACGGTCATCACCAGCGCGCGCGGCGAGGGGCTACAACCGGAAAAAACCTTTCTCGGGCTTGACTTGAGCGGGCGGCGCGACCTCCTGTTGTTTCTGGTCGCCGAACAGCTGAGCCGCTCGATCCTCGAAACCATCGCCAAGACGGGCAAATTTGAGGACGAGCCCGGGGCCGGGATCGTCTTCCAGGTCGCGATCGGGCTGGCGACGCAGATGGAGATCATTTCCAGCGAAATCGAGGACTAGGTATGACCGATGCTGCCTATATCAAGGTCAGCGAGGTGATGACCCCTTCGGTGCGCACCGTCGATGCCTTGGCGACCGTGCGCGACGCGCTCAAAATTCTCGACGAAGCCAATGTCAGCTCGCTCGTGATCGAGCGGCGCAACGACGCGGATGAGCTAGGCATTGTCACCATCTTTGACATCGCCCGCGAAGTGATCGCCGAAAAGCGCTCCCCCAACCGGGTCAACGTATACGAGATCATGACCAAACCGGTCCTTACTCTGGACCGTGACATGGACATCAAATACGCCATCCGCATGCTCGTTCGCTACGGTGCGACACGCGGTGTTGTTATCGATCACGACCGCACGCTGATGGGCATCACCACCCTACGTGACATGGTGGTGCGCTACGCTCACGTCGAAGAGGACGAGACGTGAACACGGATGCGGCCCAATCGATACGGCGCCCCAACGCCGCCGCCAATGAATCGGTTTCACCTGCGCGTCGCCTTCCTATATAGGAGGAACCTGCCCGGCACGGCCATGGCCGCACCCACTCCGTCACGAGTAAGCTCCCCCTCGCCCGTTCGCCCTCGCTCGTCCACCCCATGATTTATATCGAAGCCGTCGGCGGCCTCATCATCCTCCTGCTCGGCGGGGATTTTCTCGTGCGCGGCGCGGTAGCGCTGGCGCGCCGGCTCGGCATTTCGACGCTGTTGATCGGGCTGACCGTCGTTGCCTGCGGCACCTCGGCGCCCGAGCTCGTGGTCAGCCTCAATGCTGCGCTCGGCGGTGTGCCGGGTATCGCCATCGGCAACGTCGTCGGCAGCAACGTGGCCAATATCCTGCTGGTGCTCGGTGTACCGGCGGTCATCGCGCCCATCGCCCGGAAGACCGGCACGGTGCGGAGCTATCTCTTCATGCTCGGCGCGAGCGTGGTGTTTGTCGGGCTCTGCTGGTGGGGCGCCCTGGTGATCTGGCAGGGCGCGCTTTTGCTCGTCCTGTTCGCCGTCTTCCTCTCCTTGTCCTATCGATGGGCGCGGCAGGGCGGCGACGAGGCCGCCGTCGTCGAAAGCGAGGTCGAGGACATTGGTGTCGTGCCGGGATCGCTGGGCCGGGCCCTCGGGATCACACTTGGCGGCCTGATCGGGCTCGTCATCGGCGCCCATCTCCTGGTCGAGGGCGCATCGGCCATCGCCCGCGCGGCCGGCATCTCGGAAGCGGTCATCGGCGTGACCCTAGTCGCTTTCGGCACCTCGCTGCCCGAGCTCGTCACCAGCCTCATGGCAGCCCTTCGCCGCCATGGCGATGTGGCGATCGGTACTGTCATCGGCTCCAACCTGTTCAATATTCTCGGCGTCATGGGGGTGACGGCAACGGTGGTCGCGGTCCCCGTTCCGGCCAAGTTCCTGACCTTCGATCTCTGGGTCATGCTAGCCGCGTCCCTCGCCTTGTTGCCGTTCCTCATCCGTCACGCGAAAATCGGTCGAATCGCCGGATTCGTGTTCATCGTCGCTTATGGCGGCTATGTGGCGAGCCAATTCTTCGGTATGTCGGGGCTGGGCCACTAAGGAAGGAAAGATGTCTGGCGCGCACAAACGCACGGGGTCGAACCGTGACTGAGACATCCCATTCGCCCGGGACCGCGCTCGTGACCGGTGGCGCTCAACGCATTGGTCGCGCCATTGTGCAGGACCTCGCCGCCGCCGGCTGGGCCGTCGCGATCCATTGTCACAACTCGGGCGATGCCGCGGTGGATCTGCAGGCGGACATCGAATCAGGCGGCGGCCGAGCAGTCATCCTCGAAGCCGATCTTGCCGATGAAGAGCAGACCGGGAGCCTAATTGTCGAGGCCGGCACCCGGTTGGGACCGGTCCGTTGCTTGATCAATAATGCCTCGGCGTTCGAGTACGACTCGATCGGCTCGGCGACCCGCGCGACCTGGGCGCTCCATATGGACGTCAATTTGCGCGCGCCGATGGTTCTCTCCCAAGCGTTTGCCGCACAATTACCGGATGGCGAAGACGGCAACATCATCAATCTGATCGACCAGCGGGTGTGGAACCTCACGCCCCACTTCCTGTCCTACACGCTAAGCAAGGCCGGGCTGTGGACACTGACGCAAACGCTGGCTCTGGCGCTTGCGCCGCGCATCCGGGTCAACGGCATCGGGCCGGGCCCAACCTTGCCAAGCCCGCGCCAGAGCGCCGCGGACTTCGCCAGGCAGTCTGCCGCCCTGCCGCTCGGCCGCGGAGGCACGCCGGACGAGATCTGCGCCGCGGTGCGCTTTATCCTGGCGACCCCGTCGCTGACCGGGCAAATGATTGCGCTCGACGGGGGGCAGCACCTAGGATGGGCGGTGCCCACGGGCGACAACATGCGAGAATGACGCGGAAGGGCGACCTGACAAGACCATGACCGAGCCCGCCAAGATCCATCCGCTGAAGATCGCCGACGCACGCCGCGCGATTCGCCATCTTTTCGTGCGCGACCTCGTGCTCGATGCCCCGATCGGCGTTCACGCCCACGAGAAGACCGGCGCCCAGCCGGTACGCATCAACGTCGATCTATCGATCGCCGAGAACGATGTTCCCCATGACGACGCCTTGGCGCGCGTCGTTTGCTACGAGCGCCTGGTCGACGACATCAAAGAGATCGTCATCGCCGAGCACATCAATCTCGTCGAGACCCTGGCCGAGCGCATTGCCGAGGTGTGCCTTGGCGATCACCGCGTTCTCGGTGCGCGCGTCCGGGTCGAAAAGCTCAGTGTTATCGCCGAAGCCGCCAGCGTTGGCGTCGAAATCGAGCGCTTGAAGCCCGCCCTTCGGGACCGGGGAGAGACCTCGCGGGACTGAGCGCGTGCGTCAAACGGCGAATTTTGTACACAGGGCGCAACGATCTCGGCAGGGCCGCCGAAAACCGCCAAAAATGGGGAATCGGTTAATCATGATTAATGGCCTGAAAGCGCTTGATTTTGTTACATTATTATTTTCCAACGAGTTAGTGATCATGCCTATTTTTTGGGCAAACTCGATAAAGGCCAAGGAATGCGGTGTGGGAGCGCGAAATCCGCTGGCTTCCCCACAAAGATATCCACAGGTTTCGTGGATAGGTTGACAGGCCCGTGATGACCGATTGGCGATGGCGAGGAGGCCCGCCCGGCAGCGTGACCCACCGATGACGGAGCGAACGGACAGGGACAAGCTTGCGCACCGCGACCGGGCGCCCGTACCGGAGCCGGAGGCTGCGAGTTCCCGGCGCCGGTCTGAGCGAAGCCCAACGGCCATTAGCAAAGAGCTTCCCGCCGCCGATGGGCCACCGCTCGCGCACGGCCTCGAGGTGATCCGCGATCAGCTCAAGACGATGCCGTCTGCGTCGGGTGTTTATCGCATGCTGGATCAGAACGGTGAGGTCCTCTACGTCGGCAAGGCGAAGAATCTCAAGAAACGGGTCACAAGCTACGCCCGGCCCACAGGCCATGGAGAGCGCATCCACGCCATGGTCGCCCAGACCGCGGCGGTGGAGATCATCACCACCCACACCGAAGTCGAAGCGCTGCTGCTCGAATCGAACCTGATCAAGCAGCTCAAGCCGCACTACAACGTCATCCTGCGCGACGACAAATCGTTCCCCTACATCCTCCTCAGACAGGATCATGCCTGGCCCCAGATCACCAAGCACCGCGGTGCGCGCAAACGCGGTGGGGAGTATTTCGGGCCATTTGCGTCGGCCGGCGCCGTCAATCAGACCATCAATGCGCTGCAGCGGGCCTTTCCGCTTCGCTCATGCACCGACGGCATCTTCGAGAGCCGCACGCGCCCTTGCCTGCAGTACCAGATCAAGCGCTGCACCGCGCCCTGCGTCGGGCACATCGAGGGGCCGGATTACCAGGCGCTGGTCGACGAAGCGCGCGAATTTCTTCTCGGCCGCAGCCAAGCCGTGCAGAAGCGCCTCTCCCAACGCATGCTCGAAGCAAGCGAGCAGCTCGATTTCGAGACCGCCGCCGTTTATCGCGACCGCATCCGCGCCCTGACACAGATTCAGGCGCGTCAGGGCATCAACGTCCCGAGCATTGCCGAGGCCGATGTCATCGCCGCCCACCAGAGCGCGGGGCAAACCTGTATCCAGGTCTTTTTCGTCAGGGCCGGCCAAAACTACGGCAATCGCGCCTATTTTCCCCGTCACCACAAGGCGACGGGGACGCCCGAGGTGCTGGCGGCCTTTATCGGCCAATTTTACGCCGAGCGCATCCCGCCCAAGCTCATCCTGTTGAGTCATGCAGTGGAGCAACGGGCGTTGATTGAGGAGGCGCTCCGCGTCAGGGCCGGCGGCCCAGTGAGCCTCACGCACCCGCAGCGCGGCGCCAAGCGCGATCTCGCCAGCCACGCCGCCATGAACGCCCGTGATGCGCTCAGCCGGCGCCTCGCGGAAAGCGCATCCCAGCGCCGCCTCTTGGAGGGCGTGGCGGAAGCCTTCGGCTTCGAGACACCGCCCGAGCGCATCGAGGTCTACGATACCTCGCACATCTCGGGCAGCCACCCCGTCGGCAGCATGATCGTGGCGGGACCGGAGGGCTTCGTGAAGAACGCCTATCGCCGGTTCACCATCAAGGACACCGAACTCGCGCCGGGCGATGATTACGGCATGTTGCGCGAGGTCTTGACGCGGCGGTTCTCCCGCTTGCTCAGGGAAGACAAGGACCGCGAGAACGCTCAGTGGCCCGATCTCGTGCTGATCGATGGCGGCGCCGGCCAGCTGTCGCAGGCCCAAACAGTGTTCGCTGATCTCGGCGTGAACGATGTCGCGCCCCTCGCCATCGCCAAGGGGCCTGAGCGCAACGCCGGGCGCGAACTCTTCCATATGCCGGGCCGTACGCCCTTCACGCTGGAGCCCCGCGATCCCGTGTTCTATTTCCTGCAACGGCTTCGCGACGAAGCCCACCGCTTCGCCATCGGCGCGCATCGCCAGAAACGCTCCCGCGCCATCACTCGTTCGCCGCTCGATGATATCCCCGGCGTCGGCGGCAAGCGCAAACGCGCTCTGCTCCATCATTTTGGCTCAGCGCGCGCCGTCGCCCGGGCCGGCCTGGCGGACCTCGAAATCGTCGACGGCATCAGCAAGGCGGTCGCGCGTGTCGTCTACGACCACTTCCACGCGGGCGAATGAGGCGGCCGATCGCGGGGTTGTCGGGCCTGCACGCAGCGCTAGTATAGGGCGGCTCGCTGACGCGCCACCCCTGGACCATATGCTCACAGGTCTGCCAAATATCCTCACGCTCTCGCGAATCGTCGTGATTCCGCTGCTGGTGGGTGCGTTTTATCTCGATGGCGCCATTGGCAACTGGATTGCTTTCGCCCTGTTCCTCGGCGCCGGCGTCACGGATTTTCTCGATGGCTACATCGCACGCCGCCAGCGCCAAGTCTCAACGCTGGGGGGCTTTCTCGACCCCATCGCCGACAAGCTGCTGGTCGCCGCCGCGATCCTCATGCTGGTCGCCTTCGACAGGATCGCCGGCTGGACAGTGCTTGCGGCGGTCATCATCTTGTGCCGCGAGATTCTGGTATCCGGCCTGCGCGAGTTCCTTGCTGGCGTTCGCGTCAGCATCCCGGTGAGCAAGCTCGCCAAATGGAAGACGACCGTGCAGGTCGTGGCGCTGGCCTTCCTGCTCATCGGCGATGCCGCGCCTTCGGCGATCCCGGCGGCCGCCATCGGGACATATGCCTTGTGGATTGCCGCGCTCATCACGCTATATACCGGCTATGGCTATCTTCGGACCGGGCTGCGCCACATGACCGGCGAGGACGCCGGGGCGGCAGCAGGGCCGCCAGAATCGAGCGCTGGCGCAGCAGCCCCGACGGCAAGCACGGGCGCGGAGCAATCCGCGCCGGGACCGGACCGGACACGCGCATGAAGGTCGTCGGAATCGCGGGCTGGAGCGGAAGCGGCAAGACCACGCTTGTCGTGAAACTGGTGCGCGCCTTGACCAGTCGGGGGGTCAGCGTGTCCACGGTCAAGCACGCCCACCATGAGTTCGATATCGACCAGCCGGGCAAGGACTCCTACGAGCACCGCGCCGCCGGAGCGCGTGAGGTACTGGTGAGTTCGGCGACGCGCTGGGCGCTCGTTCACGAACTTCAGGGTGGCGCGGAGCTTGCCTTCGATGAAGTCGTGGCGCGCCTTGAGCCGGTCGATCTCGTGATCGTCGAAGGCTACAAGCACTACAGCCACGACAAGATCGAGATCCATCGCCCCGCACTCGGCCAGCCGCTGCTCGCGGCCGAGGACCCCCACATCCTCGCCATGGTATCGGATGCGCGCCTCGAGGGGCTCGCCATCCCTGTCTTCGATCGCGATGATATCCGCGCCATTGTCGACTTCCTGATCGCGCATTTCGAGCTGGCTGGCGCCGGTTCGCCCGCCCGGCGCGCACAACGGGGCTGAAATGGCCCAACTGAGTGACGACTGCTTCGCCCACGGTGGCCGGCTCACGACCACCCAGGAAGCGCTCGATTTGATCGACCAGCGCATCGTCCCGGTGGCGGATGCCGAGACCGTTGCGCTGCGCGCGGCGGCCAACCGGATCCTGGCCGAAGATGTGGTGGCGGCGCGCCACGTGCCGCCCCACGACAACTCGGCCGTCGACGGCTACGCCTTCGCGTTCGACGGGCTTGGTCCCGATGAGGCGACGGCCTTCACCCTGGCGGGCCGGGCCGCCGCCGGACATCCGTTCGACCGGGCCGTCAGGGAGGGCGAAGCCGTGCGCATCTTCACCGGCGCCCCGATGCCGGCGGGCTGCGATACCGTCGCCATGCAGGAGGATTGCCGGGAGGAGGACGCGGGCGGAGAGCGGCGCATCGCCATTCCCCATGGTCTCAAGCGCGGCGACAACCGCCGGCGGCGCGGCGAGGACGTCAGCGCCGGATCGACCATCCTCGCGGCCGGGCAGCGCCTGCGCGCACAGGACGTAGGGCTCGCCGCGTCCATCGGCCTAACCGCGCTTCGGGTGCACCGGCCGCTCCGCATCGCCGTCCTCTCGACCGGGGACGAGATTCGCGAACCCGGCGCCGAGTTGCCCGCGGGCGCGGTCTATGACGCCAACCGCTACGTGCTGATCGGGCTCTTGGAAGCGCTCGGCTGCACGGTCGACGATCTCGGAATCCTGCCCGATGAGTATGGCGCGATCCACGCCGCGCTCGAGGCGGCCGCGGCCCGCCATGAGCTCGTGATGACGTCGGGTGGCGTGTCGGTCGGCGAGGAGGATCACGTGAAGGCCGCCGTCCAAGCGCTGGGCCGGCTCCATTTCTGGCGCTTGGCCATCAAGCCGGGCCGGCCACTCGCCATGGGTCAGGTCAAGGGCGTTCCGTTCATCGGCCTGCCCGGCAATCCGGTGGCCGCGATGGTCACGTTCGTGCGCTTCGCCCGGCCGGTGATCCTCCGGTTGGCGGGTGCGCACGACGTTGCCCCGCCGCTCTACCGGGTGCGCGCTGCGTTCGATCACAAAAAGAAGCGCGACCGCCGCGAGTGGGTGCGGGCCAGATTAGTTGTCGACGAGGACGGCACGCTGGCGGCTCGTAAGTTCGAGCGCCAAGGCGCGGGCATCCTGAGCTCGCTGGTCGAGGCCGACGGCCTCGTCGAGCTGCCCGAGGACATGACCCGGCTCGCCTCAGGCACGATGGTGGATTTCCTGCCGTTCAGCGAAGTTCAGTCATGAAGATTCTCTATTTCGCGTGGCTGCGCAGCCGCACCGGCCTGGCCGAGGAAACGGTCGATCCCCCCGCCGAGGTCGCGACCGTAGCGGATCTCCTCGACTGGCTGAAAGGCCGTGGCGATGGCCACGCCGAGGCGCTCGCCGATCTCAGCGTCGTCCGCGTCGCGGTCAATCTGGAGTATGCCGGGCTTGACGCCAAAGTCGGCCCGAACGATGAAGTCGCCCTGTTCCCGCCGGTGACGGGCGGCTAAACTAGGCCTCGCTATGATCAGGGTGCAGAGCCAAGACTTCGACGCCGGCGCCGAGATCCGCGCCTTCGCGCACGGACGTCACGAGATCGGCGGGGTGGTGAGCTTCCTTGGCGTTGTCCGCGACAAGGCGGGCGAAGAGCCGATCGCCGCCATGACGCTCGAACACTATCCCGGCATGACCGAGCGCAAACTGGCCGAGATCGAGGCCGAGGCGCGCACGCGCTGGCAGCTCGCCGATGTGCTCATCGTCCACCGCATTGGCCGGCTCGAGCCGGGCGAGCAGATCGTCCTGGTCATCACCGCGGCAGCCCATCGAGGTCCCGCCTTCGCGGCCTGCGAGTTTCTCGTCGACTGGCTCAAGACGAAGGCGCCGTTCTGGAAGCTGGAGGAGACCGCTTCAGGCGCGAAATGGGTCGACGCGCGGGCGGTGGACGATCAGGCGGCCAAGCGCTGGGTCGCCGAGTAGTCCCATGAAAACAGAGGGCGGGTCGCCCCGCCCTCCTCGACACATTCGGGACGCCCGCCTATTCGGCCGCTGCGACATCCTTCGCGGGCTGGCGGCGGTGCACGACCGCGTCATAGTCCTCGATCATCTGACGGGTGATCGGACCCACCTCGAAGCTGAGCTGGTCGATCTCGCGGACCGGCGTGACCTCGGCGGCCGTCCCGGTGATGAACACCTCGTCCGCCGTGGCGAGCTCGTCCGGCATGATGGCCCGCTCGATGATCTCGAAGCCACGGTCGCGCGCGAGACCGATCACGGTGCGCCGCGTGATGCCGTCGAGGAAGCAATCGGGTGTCGGGGTGTGCAGCGCGCCGTCGATGACGAGAAAGATATTCGCGCCGGTGGATTCCGCGACTCGGCCGCGATAATCGAGCATCAACGCGTCGTCATAGCCCTCCGCCTCGACCTGGTGCTTGCTCAAGGTGCAGATCATGTAAAGCCCCGCCGCCTTGGCCTTGACGGGGCCCATCTCGGGCGGCGGACGGCGCCAATCCACCGTCTTCAGCCGGATACCCTTGAGACGCGCCTCGGGCGAGAAGTAGGCGGGCCATGGCCACGCCGCGATGGCGACGTGAATCTTGGTGTTTTGCGCCGAGACGCCCATCATCTCCGAGCCCCGCCATGCGGCGGGCCGGACGTAGCCGTCGAGGATCTCGTTGGCGAGGAGCAGCTGGCGCGTCGCCTCGTTGATCTCCTCGGCGCCGAACGGAATCTCGAAGCCCAGCGCCTGGGCCGAGCCGAACAGGCGGTCGGTGTGCTCATCGAGCTTGAACACCACGCCATCGTACGCCCGCTCGCCCTCGAACACGCACGATGCATAATGCAGCCCGTGGCTCAGAAAGTGCAGCTTGCACTCGCGCCATGGCACGATCTCGCCGTCGCACCAGATCAGGCCGTCACGATCGTCGAACGGAGCAGACGCCATCGCCCTAAATCGGCTGCTAAAGTGCCGATCCCTGCGTATTAGATAATGTCCATATTTCGCCGTCAGACGTAACATTGTGAGTTTGAGCTGTCAACGCAACCAAGCGCGGGCGATGGATCGCTCTGCGCTGATCTCGGCTGGTCGGGTAGGGTAGCGACGCGACTTTGCCGCATGGCCCTATATTGTGCGAGAATCAGGGACTTGCGGGCGACCCCGACGGAGCGCGGCGCGTCGAGGGCGAGGCTCCGGAGGACCGTACAACGTGGATGAACAGACTGCGTCATGACACCGCATATTCTCGTTGTCGACGATGACACCCGCCTCCGCGAGCTGCTGCGGAAGTATCTAGCCGAATGCGGCTTTCGCGTGACCGTGGCAGCCGATGCGGCGGACGCGAGGAGCAAGCTCGAAGGCTTGGCGTTCGAGCTTCTCGTCATAGATGTGATGATGCCGGGCGAGAACGGCTTCGATCTAACCCAAGCGTTGCGCGCGGCAAGCCAGGTTCCCATTCTCCTGCTCACCGCCATGGGCGAGGCGGAGCACCGCATCACCGGCCTCGAACGGGGCGCGGATGATTACCTCGTCAAGCCGTTCGAGCCGCGCGAGCTGGTGCTTCGCATCAGCACCATCCTGCGCCGGGTGAAGCCCTTCGACCAGATGGAAGGTATCCAGTTCGGCGACTGTTATTTCGACCTCAACCGGAACGAGCTTCGGCGCGACGATGAGCCCATCTACCTCACCGCGGGCGAAGCGCAGCTATTGGGAATCTTTGCCCGCAATCCCGGCGTGATCTTGTCGCGCGCCGAGCTCAACCGGCTGACCGGTAGCGGCAAGGAGCGCTCGGTGGACGTGCAGATCACGCGGCTCCGGCGGCGCATCGAGCCCGACCCGCGCGCCGCGCGCTGTCTGCAGACGGTGCGCGGCGAAGGCTATGTGCTGTGGCCGAGCTGAGCCCGAACCAGCCGATTTGACCCTGCCATGCTGAAAAAAATTCTCCCGCGCACGCTATTCGGGCGATCGTTGCTGATCCTGATCATGCCGGTGATCCTGCTGCAGATCGTCGCCACCTTTATCTTCTACGATCGACACTGGGACGATGTGACGCGGCGGCTCTCCCTCGGCCTCGCGGGCGATATTTCGATGGTGATCCGCATGCTGGGCGAGGATCCCGAGTCCGACCGGCAAGGCGAAATTCTCGCGCTCGCCCGGCGCCACCTCGACATGGAGATCCGCTGGCTGCCCGGCGAGATCCTGCCGAACGAGCCGGTCCGCTTCCAATTGCGCAACCTCATCCTCGACCGCATGTTGAACCGGGCCCTCGGTGAGCGCCTGTTTCGCCCGGTCCGCACCGACACCGTGAACTACGGCAATCAAGTCGAGATCCGGGTTCAACTGCCCGATGGCGTGCTCCAGGTTTTGACCCCGCGCAAGCGCATTACCAGCTCGACCACCATCATCTTCGTCATGTGGATGGTCGGCACCTCGCTCGCCTTGCTGGCCATCGCGATTGTGTTCCTGCGCAACCAGATGCGCCCGGTGCGCCGTCTCGCCGAAGTGGCTGACAGCTTCGGCAAAGGCGGCGAGGCGACCGATCTCAAGCCCTCCGGCGCCGCAGAGGTGCGCCAGGCGACGCGCGCGTTCCTGCGCATGCGCGATCGCATCCGGCGCCAGATCAGCCAACGCACGGAGATGCTGGCCGGTGTCTCGCACGATCTTCGCACCCCGCTCACCCGCATGAAGCTGCAGCTCGCGCTCTTGGGCGAGGGCCGCGAGGTGGCCGACCTGCGCTCGGACGTGGCCGAGATGGAGGGTATGGTCGAGGGCTATTTGGCCTTCGCCCGCGGCCAGGATTCGGAGGCCGCGGTGGTTACCGATCTGACGCAGATCCTCAACGAGGTCGTGGCCGCGGCCAGCCGCAATGGACGAAACGTGGACCTGACGGTCAAAGGCGACATGATCGTGGCCGTTCGCCCGGGCGCGCTCAAGCGCTGCCTGACCAACCTGCTGGACAACGCGCAGCGCTTCGGCGAACACGTCTGGGTCGGCGCGGAACGAAACGGCGAGTCCATCGAGATCGTGGTGGATGATGACGGACCCGGCATACCCGAGGAGAGCCGCGACGAGGTGCTGCGGCCGTTCCGCCGCCTCGAGGCCTCGCGCAATCCCGAGACCGGCGGAGTCGGCCTCGGCCTCGCCATCGCACGGGACGTCGCGCGCGGTCATGGCGGCGATCTCGTCCTCGAAACCGCACCGCCTGGCGGCCTCCGCGCCGTTGTTCGGATCCCGGTGTAGCGGCGATGATCGCCCGATATTTCCTCATCGTGCCCGCCGTCATCGGCCTTGCGCTCATGGCGCTGGCCCCCGCGCGGGCGGCCTCGGCCGATTTCTTCAACGCCTCTGGTGAGGCGGTCGGAACCGCGACGCTCACCCAAACCCCCCACGGCTTGCTGATCGAGGTGCACATCAAACGGATGCCGCCCGGACCGCACGCTTTCCACATCCACGAAACCGGCGCCTGCACGCCCGACTTCGGCGCCGCCGGCGGCCACTTCAACCCCTACCTGCGCGGCCACGGGATGGGCAACGTGGGCGGCAAGCACGAGGGCGATCTGCCCAACTTCTGGGCGGCGGCGGACGGTACGGCGGGCTTCGAGCTCCTGGAGGACGACATTACGCTCCATTATGGCTCCGCCGCCCTGTTCGACCGCGACGGCTCCGCCTTCATCATCCATGCGGGGGCGGACGATCACCTCGAGGGCCCCCTCGACGGCCCCGAGCGCATCGCCTGCGCGGTCATCGAGGACCGATAGACCTCCGGGTCCGGCTCTCGACGGGAGAGCCTCAAGGCCCCGCTTGCCGGCGTGAGCGCGCCGCGGCGGCGTGACATTCGGCCACCAGCGAGGGGACCTCGCTCACATGCAGGCCGAGATCCTTCAAGGTGGCGCCGTCGAGGGCCATGAGCGCATGGACGGCGGCGCGGCGTTGGCGCCAACCTATGATGCGCAGGACGAGACCGGGACAAAGCGCGATCGGCGAGACCGCTCGAATGATGCGTGTCCGTTCCATGCTCGGCGGCCCCTCTTCGTCCTCGAGGGGAACACGGGTACGCGCCGTGGGAGCCATGGGCCACCCGGTTCTTGTGATGGAATGGGGTGTGTGGAGGTGTCCGCGATCAGAACAGCCGGCCGCCGTTGGGCACGGGCGGCGCGACCGCGACGAGGCTCACCGCCCCGTTCTCGTCGGGGAAGCCGAGCACCAGCACGTCCGACATGAAGGGGCCGATCTGGCGCGGCGGGAAATTCACCACACCGGCAACCTGACGGCCCACCAAATCGTCCGGCTGGTAGAGCTCGGTGATCTGGGCGGCGGATTTTTTGACGCCGATGTCGAGGCCGAAATCGACCGTGAGCTTGTAGGACGGCTTGCGCGCCTCGGGAAAGGGCTCCACCTCGACGATCGTGCCGACGCGGATATCGACCTTGAGGAAATCGTCGAACGCGATTTCGGGCGCTGAGCCGGTCATCGCCGAAGACCTCTCCACCCCTCTCGGATCACGCGCTCAGGCCGCGAGGTCCGGCGCACGACGACGGCCGCGCCAGGGACAGCAGGCCCGCATGATGGTTTCCGCACGCATCAGCTGGCGGTCCAGGGCCGCCATGGTGCGTTCCATGTCCGGCGATTCGTCACGCAACCAGACCCGCAGCGTGGCGAGGTAGATCACGGCGAGACCTTCGGTGCGCATCGCGCCAACGAGGCCCGTGCTATTGAGGCCGGCGCATTCGAGCATCCACATCAGCGAACGGCGGACCGGCGCATGGCCGGCGCACAGCGTGATCGGATCGCAGCGGGCATCGCGCAGGATCGCCCGCACCGCCTCCTTATGCGGGTTGAGCGCATCGAGACGCCGCATGATGACCTCGAACAGGCGATCGCGCGCCGAGTCCTCGACGACGCCCTCGCCGTCCACCGGCCCCGCCCGGTCGGGCGCCGTGGCGGCATCGGTGCGTGCCAGGAACGCGACCAGCAGCGCGCCCTTCGAGGGATAATGAACGTAGAGTTCGCTCAACGACACGTTGGCGCTACCGGCGATGCGGCCCATCGTGAGCCGGCGCCAGCCGTGCTCGGCGGCGAGCCCGAGCGCAATGTCGAGAATGTGCTTGGGCAGATCACGCGGGCGTCTTGGCGTGCGCGGTTTCTTGGCCATGGAACTGATCCTCCGGGATGCCCTCGCCGGGCGCTCGGCGAAGGCTCCTTGAGGCCCATCATAGCAGCCCGTTGATTAAGTGGCTTTTTCCGGCTCTCACTCCCAGATGAGGAATGCGGCGGCGAAAGCCGTCTGGCCGCTTTGCGAGCCCCCCCGTGCCACCAGCATGGCCCCGGTGGGCGTGAGCAGAACGAAAATACCGCCATATCCGCCCGCCACGGCCTCCCGCGGGGTGCCGGCGCCGATGAGCTGGCGCATCAGTAACGATAGATTGTGGCCGGCGACGTGGAGCAGGTATCGCTTGTGCACATTCTCTCGCCCGCGCAGCCAGGTTCGTCGCATGCCGCCACGATCGAGGTTGTGGGCAAAGCAGCGCTCGACGATCTCGGCGCGCAGCTTGAAGGCCTCGCGGGCGACCCCGGACTTGAGCCGCGCACGGTTATTGGTGACCGCGCGCCGCGCCGCCTCATCACCGTGCCAGCGCGAAAAGCCGGTCTGCTTGGGCGCCGCGATCCGGGTCTTCCAGGGACTGTCGTTCAGAGCCCTCAAGACCGCCCGTGAGTGATAACCTTTGTCGGCGACGCATTCGGCCGGGTCCTCCGATGTCGGTGCCGCATCCACCGCCTCGAGGTTTGCCTCGGCCTTCGCCAGGGTCTTGGAAAGCGTCGTGGTGTCGCCCTCATCGGCCGGGTGCAGCTCGGCCGCCACCACCGCGCCGGTGTCCAGATCCACCGCGTGCTCGGGCTTGTAGGCCAGATGCGTCGTGCCGTCCTTCATCTTGGTGATCTTGGCCTCGGGGTCGCTCTTCGAAACCCAATCCGTGTTGGAAAGCTTCTTGCCCTTGCGCTTCCGGTCCAGACGCGCCAGGTCCTCGGCCGTGGGTGTCTCGACCCCGCTTTCCCGGGCCAGGCGCTCCAGCATCTCCCGGTAGCCTTCGCCGTTGTCGCGCCGCACGATGTTCCGCAGCGCCGCGTTGGCCTCCATGGTCGAGGCATCGACGCCGATGCGCTCGCCCTTGATCAGCCCCGCCTCGGCGATCAGCACCAGAACCCAGTCGAAGACCGCCGCGTGGACTTCATGGGGCAGGCGCGTGCGGCTCCGTGACAGCCAGGAATGGTCCGGTACCCGATCAAGGCTCCCCAGTCGCAGGAACGCCCGCAGCGAAAGCGAGTCCGAGCAGCGCCACTCCAGACCGCGCTCGCTGTCGATGCCCTCAAAGTAGCCCACCAGGTGCATCCGGAAATAGCGCCCGGGCGGCACCGAGGGCGCGCCCATCCGGACCGCGTAATAAGGCCGGCAGCTCGCCTCGGCAAAGGCGTCGAAGCCGCCCTCGATCAGCACCGACTGCAAGCGGTCATAAAACACATGACCCGGAGAGCGCGGCATCTCCGACCAGCTCACCATCAGGTCCCCCTGACCATCCTTCTGCCGTCCCATCGCCATCGGCAAATCCCCCTGCAAATCAGGGAACCAGAGAATCAGACGGCGCCGACTTAATCAACGGGCTGATAGGCACCGCTTCACGGCCTTCGCAACGGCCCCGCGCGCGGCCGCGGGCCGAAAACCGCGAACCCAGACGGTGCGAGGGGGTTGGTTTAGCCGGCGAGCTCACGCGAGCGCGCGGCGGCGACGGCGACGGCCCTGATCATCAAGCGCGCGAGGCCGTCATCGTCCATCAGCACCTGAAGCGCTGCCTCGGTCGTACCGCCCGGGCTCGTCACGTTCTCACGCAGCGTCGCCGCCGGCGCCTCGTCGTGGCGCGCCAGCTCACCACTTCCGATCACCGTCGCACGCGCGAGGCGCGCCGCGAGCTCGCCGGGCAGCCCCGCTTCCTTGCCAGCCTCCGCGAGGCACTCGATCAGCAGGAAGACGTACGCCGGCCCGCTCCCCGAAGTGGCGGTGACCGCATCCAGAAGCGCCTCGTCGTCGACCCATGCCACCTCGCCTACGGCCTCGAGCAGATCGTGGCATGCCGCACGTTGGTCGGCTGTCACGGCCGCGTTGGGGCACGCTACCGTAATGCCGCGGCGCACCGCGGCCGGGGTGTTCGGCATCGCCCGCACGATCGCCGCATCGGTGCCGATGTGCGCGGCGATGCCGGCGAGCGTCCGGCCTGCCGCGATCGAGAGAAACACCGTGGCCCCGCCCGCGTAACCGGCATAAGGCGGCAACGCCTCGTCCATGACCTGCGGTTTGATCGCGAGGACGACGATGTCGGGACGAAAATCCGGCGCCAGCTCCGTTACCGCGCCGGCCACGGTCACGTTCAGGGCCTTGAGCCCGGCGGCCGCTGCCTCATTCGGTTCGATGGCGGTGGCGTGGTCGGCAGGAAGACCGCGATCAAGCCAGCCCTTGAGGAGCGCGCTGCCCATCTTGCCGCCGCCGACCAGCAAGACGGACGAACTCATGCCTCACCCCGGGTCTCCAGCATTGCCGCCGCGATCGCGTCGGTCGGGCTCTTGCCGCCCCAGATGACGAACTGAAAGGCCGGATAGTAGCGTTCGCATTCGTTGAGCGCGATCTCGATGAGCGTTTCGTAAGGCGTCGGCGAGGGGGTCGATTCGGCGAACATCACCTGTCCGTGCCGGAACATGACTGATGAGCGCTCATCGTTCATGGCGAAATGACCGAGCCAGATCGAGTCGTTGATCCGCGCGACCAGGGTACTTACGTCACGCCGCCTCTCCTCCGGCACCTTCAGATCGAAGGCGCAGCAGAGATGCAAGACGCCGGGTTCGTGGCGCCAGGCAAACCACAGGTGGTAGGTGCACCAGTCCGCGTTGATGCCGACCACCAGTTCCTGCTCGTTGGATCGGTCGAACGGCCAATCGTTCGCCGCGACCATTTCCTCGATCAAGTCGATGGGATTGTGCGGGACGCCGCTTACGTCCAAAGCTGACGCCATAGCGGGGTCTCCTCCGGCCCGGTGGGAAACGGCGTCGAGGGGAACAGGTTAGGACGATGCCCGTCCATCGCGCCCCCAAACGTGAGATATGGTAGGTAACACGCCATTCAACTACCACTGAATGTAGCGTGCCAGAAGAACCTGGGGGACGCAAGGGGCCATTTGACCCCGCCCCTCGCGGCGAAAAAAATCGTGGGCGTTCAGCGTGCCGTGCGCTTGGGACGGCTCGTCTGTGTGCGCTTGGTGCCCCGCTTTGCCGCCGGCTTGGGCGCTGCGGCCTTGCGCCGCGCGGCCGGTTTTCCGAGCTGGACCTCGATCTTTGCGACCCGCTTGGCGAGCGCCTCGTTCTCGCTCCGCGCCGCCGCCGCCATTGCTTTGACCACCTCGAACTCATCGCGGCTGACGAGGTCCATGTCGTCGAGCAGCCGCTCGACCTGTTGGCGCACCAGCGTGCGCACATCGTCACGGACCGTCTGCAAGGTGCCGATCGCGCTGGTCGCGACGCGGGCGAGATCGTCCAGGATGCGGTTGTCGGTTTGCATGGGAATCCCGTTCGAGCTGTCGTGCCCCGACAAGAAACGAAAGCCTTGGTTTTGTCAATTCCGCCGGGTTGAGGCCGCCCTCATCTATTGCCCGTGCCGGGGCGCACGCCTATAACCGGGAAAGTGCCAAGGCAACGGCGGCCCGTGTATGATTTTGCTGCAAACCTTTCCGGTCATCGCCTATCCGGCCATCGATCCGGTGGCCCTCGAGATCGGGCCTTTCGCGCTGCGCTGGTACGCCTTGGCCTATGTCGCGGGCCTCTTGCTGGGGTGGCGCTATCTCATCGCCCTCGCCCGCTCGCCCGGCAGCGTCCTGAGCCGGCGCGAGGTTGACGATTTCCTGCTCTGGGCCACCCTCGGCGTGATTCTGGGCGGGCGGCTCGGCTATGCCGCGTTCTACCAATCGGCCTACTTCGCCGCTCACCCGCTCGAGATCTTCATAGTGTGGCAGGGCGGCATGTCGTTTCACGGCGGGCTCATCGGCGTGATAGTTGCGATCATTGCCTTTGCCCGCCTGCGCGGGCTCAACCTGCTCGGGGCGGGTGATCTCGTCGCCTGCGCCGCACCGATCGGGCTTTTTCTCGGCCGCCTGGCCAACTTCATCAACGGCGAGCTTTACGGCCGCGCCAGCGAGCTCCCGTGGGCGATGGTGTTTCCCGCCGGCGGGCCGGCGCCGCGCCACCCGAGCCAGCTTTACGAAGCCCTTTTCGAAGGCGTGGTCCTCTTCATCGTGCTGTGGCAACTTTCACGCATCACGCCGTTGCGCGAACGCCGCGGCTACCTCGCCGGGGTCTTCCTGGTCGGCTACGCCATCGCGCGCGCGATCGGCGAAGTCTTCCGCGAGCCCGACGCCCATATCGGCTACCTCGCCGGCGGCGCGACCATGGGCCAGCTTCTGTCCCTCCCCGTGTTGGCGCTCGGCCTCTACCTGATCGCGCGGGCGCGCCCCGGCACCGAGATCGCGTCATGAACGAGCTGGGCCGGCAGCTTCTGTCTCTCATCCGCGCAGACGGGCCCATCTCCATCGCCCGTTTCATGACCGAAGCCCTGATCCACCCGCACTACGGCTATTACATGCACCAGGATCCCTTTGGGCTGGAAGGCGATTTCATTACGTCGCCGGAGATCGGCCAGGTGTTCGGCGAACTGATCGGGCTGTGGTGCGCCGATTGCTGGGCCCTGATGGACCGGCCGGCGCCCTTGAAGCTCGTCGAGCTCGGGCCGGGCCGCGGCACGTTGATGGCCGATGCATGGCGTGCCGCTGGCGTCCAGCCCGGCTTCCAGGAAGCGGCCGAGGTGCACTTCGTCGAAATTAGCCCGGCGCTGCGGGCGCGGCAGCAGGCGAAGCTGGCGGACGCGGCGCCCGGCACCCGGGTCAGCTGGCACGATCGCTTCGCCACGGTGCCTGCGGGGCCCCTTCTCGTCATCGCCAACGAGTTTTTCGATGCGCTACCCATTCATCAATACGAACGCACGCGCGAGGGCTGGCGCGAGCGGCTGGTCGGCGCAGCGCCGGGGGACGAAGCGTTTCGCCTGGTGCTCACCCCGGACGTGGTCGAGCCGCCCACGGTGATCCCCGAGACCCTGCATGGTGCGCCGCTCGGCAGCGTTGTCGAGGTGTGCCCAGCGGCCGATGCGGTGATGCGGGATATCGCCGAACGCCTGATCGCCCACGGCGGGGCAGCGGTGATCATCGATTACGGCCGGTCCGAGAGTGGGCCGCACGAGACGCTGCAGGCGGTTCGCGGCCACAAGGGCCACCCGGTCCTCGACGAGCCGGGCGCCGCCGACCTCTGCGCCCATGTCGATTTCGCGGCGCTGGCCGATGCGGCGGAGGCGACCGGCGCACGCGCCTACCGGCCGGTCGAGCAGGGCACCTTCCTCAAGGCGCTTGGGATCGACGCGCGGACCGCCAAGCTTACGGCGCACGCGGACGAAGCGCGCCGGCACGTGATCGAGAGCGGCACGGAGCGGCTCACCGATCGCGCCCAGATGGGCGCCTTGTTCAAGGTTCTCGTCGTGACCAATCCCGATCTTCCCCGGCCCGCGGCGGTGGCGGCGGCGTGGCGTGAACCGATCCATGCCTAGCGGCGGCGCAACGGTCCTGCGAGCGCCCGCCTTGGGTGCGCTCACGACGGTCCGCCACGGCTTTTGCACCCGCCAAGGCGGGGTATCGAAGGGTGCCTTCACCTCGCTCAATTGCGGGCTCTCGACCGGCGATGCGGCGGACAACGTGGCGCTCAACCGCGCCCGGGCGCTGGCCGCCATCCACGAGGAGGCCGCGGCGCTCTTGACGGCCTACCAGGCCCACGGCAACGGTGTCGCGATCGTTGAATCCCCATGGGAGGAGGATGCCCGCCCGCCGGCGGATGCGATGGTCACCAAGGTCCCCGGGCTCGCCCTGGGTGTTCTCACCGCGGACTGCGCGCCGGTGCTGCTCGCCGATCCCGGAGCCGGTGTCATCGGCGCCGTCCATGCCGGATGGAAGGGTATTCTCGCCGGCATCGTCGAGGCGGCCGTCGACACCATGACTAGGCTAGGCGCCGATCCCGGCCGCATCGTCGCCGCGATCGGCCCGTGCATCGCCCAGGCTTCCTACGAGGTCGGCCCTGAATTTCCTGACCGCTTCATGGCCTCGGATGCAGCCGCCGATGAGTTCTTTGCGCCCGCTGCGCGCGTGGGCCACTACCAGTTCGATTGCAGCGGCTGCGTGCGCCAGAGGCTCCACGCGGCAGGCGTGCCGGCGGTCGAGGCCCTGCCCCACGATACCTGCGCGGATGAGGAGCAGTTCTTCAGTTATCGCCGGGCCAGGCTCAATGACGAGGCCTCGTTTGGCCTCGAACTCTCCGCCATCACGCTTACCGGATGACGTCGGCACATGCCTTATCTGTGGATGTTCGTCGGCTTTTTCATCCTCGGCCTGCTCGTTACGTGCGCGCTGTGAAGCCCCTATTTCATCGCCGTTTACAGCGTTCATGGGCGCTGTTACAGTCCGCCGCGTCGCACTAGGGCGCAGTGACGCCAAGGCCGTCATGAACCCTTTGCCCACCTCAGCCAAGCCGGGACCGCACGCATGAAAGTGGTTGCCTGCAACAGCAACCGGCCGCTTGCCGAGGCCATCGCCGCCTATCTCAATACGCCGCTCACCAAGGCGAGCATCCGCCGCTTTGTGGATATGGAGGTGTTCGTCGAAATTCAGGAGAACGTGCGCGGCGAGGACGTGTTCGTCATTCAGTCGACGTCCTATCCGGCGAACGACAATCTGATGGAGCTGTTGGTGTCCATCGATGCGCTGCGCCGCGCTTCGGCGCGCCGCATCACTGCGGTCATCCCGTATTTCGGCTATGCCCGCCAGGACCGCAAGCCCGGTCCACGGACGCCGATCTCCGCCAAGCTGGTGGCCAACCTGATTACCAAGGCCGGGGCCGACCGGGTGCTCACCCTCGATCTCCACGCAGGCCAGATCCAGGGCTTCTTCGATATCCCGACCGACAACCTGTTTTCTGCGCCGGTGATCGTCAAGGACATCGTCGAGCATTTCCACAACGACAACCTCATGGTCGTCTCGCCCGATGTCGGTGGCGTCGTACGGGCGCGGGCGACGGCCAAAAGACTTGACGCCGATCTCGCCATCGTCGACAAACGGCGCGAACAAGCCGGCGATTCCGAGGTGATGAACATCATCGGCGACGTCAGCGGGCGCCGCTGCATCCTGGTTGACGACATCGTCGATTCGGCGGGAACGCTCTGCAACGCGGCGGATGCGCTCACCGAGGCCGGCGCGAGGGCTGTGGTCGCCTATGTGACGCACGGCGTCTTGTCAGGGGGTGCCGTGGCCCGCGTGACGGCTTCGGCGCTCGAGATACTGGTGACGACCGATAGCATCGTCGCCACAGAGGCCATGCGGGTCTCGCAGAACATTCGTTGTATGTCGATCGCGCCGCTGATGGCCGAGGCGATGCGGCGGATCAGCGAGGAACGCTCGGTCTCCAGCCTGTTCGATTGAGGAGCCGGGCGCAGGGGCGCCGGCAGGGAGAGAAGAATGGATGAGGTCACCACCATCGCGGCCGAGCATCGAGAGGGCAGGGGCACGGGCGGCGCGCGGGCGCTGCGCCAGTCCGGCCGCATCCCCGCTGTCGTCTACGGCGATCACAAGGACAATCTCCACGTGTCGGTCGATCTGCGCGACTTGAGGCGCGAGATCAGCCGCGGCGGCTTTGCCAACCGGCTCTACGACCTCGACGTTGGCGGCGAGAAACATCGGGTCCTGCCGCGCGAGATCCAGCTCCACCCGGTCACCGATCGGCCGATCCACATTGATTTCCTGCGCCTCGGCGCGAGCGCTGAGGTGCGGCTGATGGTACCGATGGTCTTCACGGACGACGAAGAATCTCCCGGCATCAAACGGGGCGGCGTACTTAACGTGGTGCGCCACGAGATCGAGCTCCTGTGCCGTGCCGATGCGATCCCGGAAAGCATCACCACCAGCATTGCCGGCCTCGACATCGGCGACGGCGTCCATATCAACGACATCGCGCTCCCCGAAGGCACCTCGCCGACGATCACCGATCGCAACTTCACCATCGCGACCATCGCCGCACCGACGGTGCAGGTCGAAGAAGAGGTCGAGGAAGAAGAGATCGAAGGCGAGGAAGGCGAAGAGGGCGAAATTCCCGAGGGCGAAGAGGGCGCCGCGGAAGACGGCGCCGAGGCTGCGACTGAAGGCGGCAGGGACGAGAACAAGGACAAGTAGCCCGGCGATAGGACCCGGCCATGATGCTTCTCGTCGGCCTCGGCAATCCCGGGCCGGAATTCACCCGCAACCGGCACAATATCGGCTTCATGGCGTTGGACGCGATCATCCAGCGCCATGGGTTCGGACGCTTCCGCGAGCGGCTCAAGGGTCAACGCGCGGAGGGCACCATCGGTGGCCAGCGCTGCCTGGCGCTCAAGCCCGTGACGTTCATGAACCGTTCGGGCGAAGCCATCGGCGCGGCCGTGCGCTTCTTCAGGATTCCGCTCGCCGACGTCATCGTCTTTCACGACGAGATCGACTTGAGGCACGGCAAGGTGCGCACCAAGCGCGGCGGCGGCAACGCGGGGCACAACGGCCTGCGCAACATCGATGCGCATCTCGGTCCCGCTTACCGCCGCGTCAGGTTGGGCGTCGGCCATCCCGGCGACAAGGACCTGGTCAAGGGCCATGTGCTCAGGGATTTTGGCACGGCCGACGATGCCTGGCTCACGCCGCTGCTCGATGCCGTGGCGGAGGCGGCCCCGCTGCTCGTGCTCGGCGACGATCCGGCGTTTGTGAGCAAGGTGGCCCTGCTCGCCAAACCGCCGGCGAATGGCGCCCCGACACAGGCCTCTCTCGGCGCCTGATCCGAACCGGCGCCCGATCCGATGGGGTTTCGATGCGGCATCGTGGGCCTGCCCAATGCCGGCAAGTCGACCCTGTTCAACGCCTTGACGAGCTCCGAGGCGGCCGAGATCGCGAGCTACCCGTTCACCACCATCGAGCCTCACCTCGGCCGGGTAGCGGTGTCCGACCCGCGCCTCGTGGAGATTGCACGCCTCGCCGAGTCCGCCAAGATCGTGCCGACAACCCTCGATTTCATCGACATCGCCGGCCTGGTCGAGGGCGCGAGCAAGGGCGAGGGCCGCGGCAACCAATTCCTCGCCCATATCCGCGAGGTCGACGCTCTCATCCACGTCCTGCGCTGCTTCGAGGACGATCGCGTCTCGCACATCGCCGGCCGCCTCGATCCGGTGGCCGACGCCGAAATCGTCGACACCGAGTTGATGCTCGCCGATCTCGAGACCCTCGAGCGCCGGCTTGACGGGCTCGGCAAGAAAGCCCGCAGCGGCGATCAGGACGCGAAGCGCGAGGCCGACTTGGCCGAGCGAATCGTGGCGGCGGTGGCGGCCGGTGAACCCGCACGCACCATCGCGCCCATGCCTGGCGAGGAGACTTCGTTCTGCGACTTGCAGCTTCTCACGGCGAAACCGGTCCTCTACGTCTGCAACGTCGAAGAAGCGAACACGACCGGCAACGCGCACTCAGCCGCGCTCGCGGCCTGGGCCAAGTCGCGGGGCGCCACTGCGCTCCCCATCTCGGCCGCCCTCGAGGCCGAGGTCGCCCGCCTCGATGATGCAGCAGAGCGCACCGCCTTCCTCGCCGAAATGGGCCTTGCGGAAACCGGGCTTGGGCGTATCGTGCGCGCCGGTTACGCGCTTCTCGATCTCATCACGTTTTTCACGGCGAACGCCAATGAATGCCATGCCTGGACCCTCGAACGCGGTGCAACCGCGCTTGACGCCGCCGCCAAGGTCCACACCGACTTTGCCAAGGGCTTCATCCGGGCAGAGACAGCCGCCTATGACGAATACCTCGCCTGCGGCGGCGAGCCCGGCGCGCGCGAGGCCGGCAAGCTTCGGGCCGAGGGCCGGGACTACGCCGTTGCCGACGGCGACGTGATCGTGTTTCGCTTCAGCTCTTGACGCGACGGCCGGTGATGACGACCAGATTCTACGAAGACTTCGAGATCGGCGAGGCGCATGAATATGGCGGGCGCACGCTCAGCGCCGACGACATCATCCGTTTCGCCCGCGAGTTCGACCCGCAGTTCTTCCACCTCGACCCTGAAGCGGCCAAAGACAGCGCCTTCGGCGGTCTCGTCGCGAGCGGCTGGCATACCTGCGCGCTAGCGATGCGCATGATGGTCGAGGCCTTCCTCGATGGCGCCGCGACCATCGCTTCGCCGGGTGTCGGCGAGATTCGCTGGCTCAAGCCGGTCAGGCCCGGCGATACGCTTCGCGTGCGCACCGAGGTCATCGACAAGACTCCGTCCAAATCCAAACCCGACCGGGGTCTCATCCGGTTCAGCCAGACCGTCCGCAACCAGAACGACGACGTGGTCATGACCATGATCAACTTGGCGTTCTTCCTACGCCGCCCGGAACAGGGGGACCAAGGGAGGGGCTAGTGGATTGATTTCAACGTTTGGAACCCTCGGTTTCGTGCGGCGATGATGTCATCGGGATGTGCTTTCCAGATGAATGGTTGTGGGTTGGCGGCATTGTATTCACGGACGAAGCGATTGATGGCGGCCTGGAGATCGACGAGGGAATGGAAGATAGCGTGCTTGAGCCTGCGCCGCGTGAGTTTGGCAAAGAAGCCCTCGACGGCATTGAGCCACGAACACGAGGTTGGCGTGAAGTGGAAAGTCCAGCGTGGATGACGGTCGAGCCAGGCGCTGACCTTGTCCTTCTTGTGCGCCGCGTAATTGTCGAGGATCACGTGGATGGCCTTGTCCGCCGGCACCTCGCGCTCGATGCGGTTGAGGAAGCGGATGAACTCCTGATGGCGGTGGCGCTGCATGTTCTGCCCGATGACCGTTCCATCCAGAATGTTGAGCGCCGCGAACAGCGTGGTCGTGCCGTGGCGTTTGTAGTCATGGGTCATGGTGCCGGCGCGGCCCTTCTTCATCGGCAGGCCGGGCTGGGTGCGGTCGAGTGCTTGGATCTGCGACTTCTCGTCGATCGACAGCACCACCGCATGGGCCGGTGGATCGACATACAAGCCGACGATATCGGCGAGCTTCTCGGCGAAGGCCGGGTCGTTCGAGAGCTTGAAGTTCCGCCAGCGGTGCGGGCTGAGGCCGTGGGCTTTCCAGATCGCCTGCACCGTCGACGCGGCGACGCCGGCCGCCTTGGCCATCGCGCGCAGCGTCCAGTGGGTTGCCTCGTGCGGCGGCGGTTGCTGCGTCTGACGGACGATCCAGGCGACGCGATCAGGCGCGATCGGCGCCTTGCCCGGCGGGCGGGACTTGTCGCGAAGCAGGCCGCCGACGCCCTCGTGCATGAAGCGCTCCTGCCAGCGCCACACGCAGGTCTTGGACTTGTCGGTCTCGCCCATGATCGCCGAGGTACCCAGACCCGCGCCGCTCAGAAGGACAATACGCGCCCGCCAGACGTGCTTCTGCGGGCTCTTGGGGTCCGCGACGATCGCGCGCAATCGCTGACCGTCGCCGGCCGATACAGTGAAGGAGATTCCGCCGCGCATGTGCCAGACTCGCACGCCACGGCACAATACTGAATCCCAAATCGGACTCTTTCGATCCGATCAATCCACTAGGACCCTTTCGCCGGGTGCTCGCACCGCGTGGCGATGGTATAGTCGGATGAACGAAAACCCACGACCGCAGGGGGAGACCATGGGTGAGATCATCAATCTGACGGCGAGCGACGGCCATACGTTCGCCGCCTACGAAGCGAAGGCGGCGGGCGAAGCGAAGGGCCGCATCGTCGTCGTCCAGGAAATCTTCGGCGTCAACAGCCACATCCGGAACGTTTGCGATGGTTACGCCGCCGACGGCTATCACGCCGTCGCGCCGGCCTTGTTCGACCGCGTTGAGCGCGGTGTCGAGCTCGGCTATGACGATGCCGCACTCGAGGAGGCGTTCAAGCTGATGGGCGCCGCGAACCTCGATAACGCGCTGCTCGACGTCAAGGCCTCGGCCGACCACCTCGGCGGGCCCGGCGAGGTCGGTATCGTCGGCTACTGCTGGGGCGGTCTCATCACCTGGCTTGCCGCCTGCCGCCTCGATATGGCCGCGGCGTCAAGTTATTACGGCGGCTCGATCGGGCAGTACGCCGCCGAAAATCCGACCTGCCCGACGATCTGCCATTTCGGCGAGAAGGACTCCTACATCCCGCTCGATGACGATGTCGCGAAGGTGCGCTCGCAGCACCCCGACGTGCAGGTCCACGTCTATCCGGCCGATCATGGCTTCAACTGCGATGAGCGGGCATCCTACGAAGCCGCATCCTCGGCTCAGGCGCGGGAGCGCTCACTGGCGCTGTTCGCCGGAAATCTGAGCTAGCGCCGCATTCGGATCCACCAACACGACAACGGGGCCGCTCGGGCAGCCCCGTTTTTTCGTCAAGGTGACTACGTCGTGGACTCACAAATGTACCGCGACGAGAAGATGCCCGGTTTTGACCCGAAGCGGACGTTCGATGCGTTGGGAATATGGTAGCCACCTCGTGCTCATGGATGGCCTCATTGGGTGGCGGACGAGGGCATGGTCGTCGAACGCGTTGCCCACGACACGGCTCCTTGAGTCCAAGGCTTAACCTAATTTCCCGAACTGTAACGGATGGATGGAATGCAACAGCAAGCCCAACCCGCGTGGTCCGAGGAAGCCAGTCCAACAAAGAGGGGTAGCGCAAATGGCTGATGTTGACGATACAAAAACGGTTGCGGTGCTCGGACTTGGCAACATGGGTTCTGCACTCGCAGAGGCACTCCTGTCGGCTGGGTTTTCAGTCACCGTGTGGAATCGGACACCCTCTAAATCAGTACCGCTGGTGAAACGCGGAGCAACAGCAGTGAAGAGTGCCGCCGAGGCGGTGCAGGTGTCTGACATCACCATCGTCTGTGTCGCCGACCACGCCGCTACGGTATCTGTCATTCAGAACGATGCTGTCGCCAAAGCGCTTGAAGGAAAACTTCTCGCGCAGCTCGGCGTCATAACGGCAGAGGAATCTCGTCAGATAGCGAGCTGGGCTGAAACACAAAATATCGACTATCTGGAATGTTCGATCATGGGGCTGCCAAATGATGTGAGGAACACTGCAGCAACCTTGATCTGCTCGGGCCCCATGAGGATATTTAATGCCAACAAAGATTTCCTTTCGGTATTCGGATACCCCGAACACGTGAGTAAGACGACTGGTGCCGCCTACGATTTTGACAAATCCTTCTACGTCTTCGCCTACGCCATGACGCAAGGGTTTATTCAAGGCGCAGCGCTTGCCCACGCCAGCGGATTCTCGATCGAGGCGTACACCCGTGTCGTGATCGGGCACATGCCCGTTTTTCCCGAGCGATTGGAGCACCTGGGGTCTATGATCGCCGATCGCAATCTCGACGGCGATCAGGCCACGCTCGAAGAGTGGGCGCGCTCCTTTGCCCTTTCCTTGGATCTTTGTCGGAAACTTGGCGTTGACGATACGCTACCAACCGCTTTGATGCGCAATTTCGAAAAAGCAATGGAGTCCGGTTATCGCGAGAAGGAAATCTCGGCTTTATTCGAGGCGCTGTTGCCAAAAAGCGGATAACGACTCCAATCAATGTGTCCGCTCTTCACTATAGGCGGACGTTGGAAGTGTATGGATTGCGTGCCTAACGCATCGCCGCCGCGATGTTGCCGCCATCCACGGTCAAGACGGCGCCCGTCGTCTTGCGCGCGAGCGCGAGGCTGACGAAGGCCTCCGCCACGTCTTCGGCCGTCACCTCGCGCTTGAGTAGATTGCCGCCGGCGAGATAGTCCTCGACCGAGAGGCCGCGGGCCGCCGCGCGCGCTTCCAGCAGTCCTTCGGTATAGAGCCCGGTTCGCACCCGGTCCGCATTGACGGCGTTGGAGCGGATGCCCTCGGCGCCGTGATCGAGCGCGTATTGCCGGGCGAGGAACATGGTCGCCGCCTTGGGCGCGCCGTAGGGACCGAAATCGGGCCCGGGATTGACCGCCTGCTTGGAAGCGTTGAACAAGAGCACGCCGCCGGTACCCTGTGCCCGCATGATGCGCACCGCGTTTTGCGCCACGTCTTGGTGGGCGAAGAAGTTGAGCTCGAAGCTCGCGCGTAGATCGACCTCCGCTACCTCGCCGATCTTGCCCTGCCACGCCGCGCCAGCGTTGGAGACCACGATATCGACGCCGCCGAAGCTCTCGCACGCGCGATCGAAGGCGGCGCGCACGGACGCCGGGTCGGTGACATCGCAGGCGATCGCAAGCGCATTGCCGCCGAGGGTTTTCGCCACGTCCTCGACGGCCGCGCCATCGCGATCGATCAACACAAGTTCGGCGCCGCGTAAGGCGAAGGCGCGCGCCGTCGCCGCACCGATACCGCCGCCCGCGCCGGTCACCAGCACGACGTGACGGGCGAAGGGCGCTTCTCCGCCTTTGCCCAGCTTGGCCTGTTCGAGGGACCAGTACTCGATGTCGAACATGTCGGACTCGGAGACCGGTGCGAAGCGCCCGACCGCCTCGGCGGCGCTGATCACTTCGATGGTCGCCTCGGCGATGTCGGCGGCGATTCGGGCGTCCTTGGCCGACTTGCCCAAGCCCACCAGCCCGAGACCCGGCGCGAGGATCACCCGCGGCAGGGGATCGAGCGCGACCTTGGAAACTGCCGCGCGGGCGTTGTGGCGCTGGGAATAATCGTGATAACGCTGAACGAATGCATCCACCGCGGCGCCGAGGGCTGCGGCGAAGTCATCGAGCGTGCCGGCCTCCGGCGCGGGCACCACAAGCGGCCAGTTCTTGGTGCGGATGGTGTGGTCCGGCGTGACCACGCCCACCTGGCTATACCGCGCGAGTTCCGCACCGTTCACATAAGCGAGGATCGCCTCGCTCCGGCGGAATGCGAGCACTTGGCGCCGCCACAGCCCCTCCTTGGCGTCCGTGCATTCGGCGAGGGCGCCGCGCAGGATGGGAGCAACCTCGGACAGAGGGGCGAGCCTCGTAGGTATCGCGGCGCTCACGAAATGGGTCCGCGAGGCACCTTCGAGATGAGCTTCCGCGAGCGTGACCAAGTCGATCATGCGCTCGTAGGCGTCGCGCGCGTCCGCGCCGAAGCTGAAAATGCCGTGCTTGAGCAGGATGAGGCCCTCGAGGCCCGGGTTCTCGTCGTGCACCTCGGCCGCCAGCTTGGCCAGCGCGAAGCCCGGCTTCACATACGGCACAACCGCCGCCCGGCCGTCGTAGAGCTCTGCTGAGCGCTCCGCGCCGTCCGGTTGATCGGTCACCGCCAGCACGGCGTTGGCATGGGTATGATCGACGAATTTGTCGGGCAGGAACGCGTGCAGCAACGTCTCGACCGAGGGGTTGGGCGAAGTTGAATCGAGCAACTGGCCGCGCTGCAGGTTGACCATGTTCTCATCGCTGAGCGATTCGAGCGCAACGAGCTTGCGGAGCAGGGCGAGCCGCAGCGCCGGCAGGCCGGGCGGCTCGATGTCCGCCAGATCCCAGCCCGAGCCCTTGACGCACAGCACCTCGACGTCGTCCCCGGCGAGGTCGGGCATCGCGGTCTTGACCGAGGTATTGCCGCCACCATGCAGGACGAGGTGCGGATCACGACCCAACAAGCGCGAGGTGTAAACGCGGAGCGCGGGGTCCCGGTTGATGCCCTCCGCCGTGTACGCCGCGACCAACCCGTCCGCATCCTCGTCGCGCCACCGGCTCTGCATCAGGAGGGCCCTCTTTTTCGGCACGTTGAATTTATCATGCGGAATGCCAACTTGTGAGGGGGCATAAGGAGCATCAATGCAGCCTACATCAACGAAGATCATCTCCGAAGAGGAAGCGAAGCGTCTGGTCGCTGGTGATTTAGGCAAGGCCTCTCTCGAAGCTATCTCCAGTTATGCAGCCCCGCTGTTCTGGACCGACCGCGACGCAGATAATCGGACCCTATTCAGAAATGGCTCCACCTTCTTCGTGACCGGCATTGCGATGTCGTATGGAGTGACTGCTGATCACGTTGTTCAAGCCTGTCTTGAGGCGGCGTCACAGCTATCGAATTTTTACTGCGGTATCGGCCCCACCGGGTAGGTCGTGTCCCGGCGCGTGGTGTAAGAGCGTTGCGCTCTACGCGGCTCCCGGCGGGTAGGGCCGGGACGTTCAGGCTGCCACGGTGGGCAGCGTGATGGGGACACCATCGCTCAGCGGAGCGATTGATTCCAGCGTCATGTATCTCCTTGAGACGGCCCACTCATCGTTCTGCTCGAGAAGGATAGCGCCGACGAGCCGTGTGATGGCGGCTTCGTTGGGAAAGATACCGACGACGTTGGTGCGACGCTTGACCTCGGCATGGAGCCGTTCGATCGGGTTTGTGGAGTGCAATTTCTGGCGGTGCTCCCTGGGGAAGCTCATGTAGGCGAGGACGTCGTGCTCGGCTTCGTCCATGAGAACTGCCAGCTTGGGCACCTTGGGCCTGAGCTGGTCGGCGACCTGACGCCACTGGGCCTTCGCGCTGTCGGCGTCCTCCTGGGCGAAGGCGGTGGCGACGAAGGCGGAGACGACGCGCCGGCCCTGGCGGCCGGCATGGGCCAGCAGGTTGCGGGCGAAGTGCACGCGGCAGCGCTGCCATGTGGCGCCGAGGATCCGGCTCGCGGCGGCCTTCAGGCCCTTGTGGTCGTCGGAGATCACCAGCTTCACGCCGCGCAGCCCGCGCCGGGCCAGCGAGCGCAGGAACTCGGTCCAGAAGGTCTCGGCCTCCGACGCGCCGATCGCCACGCCCAGGACCTCGCGGCGGCCTTGGTCCTTGACGGCCACAGCCACGGTCACCGCGACCGAGACGATGCGTCCGGTCTGGCGCACCTTCACGTAGGTGGCGTCGAGCCACAGATAGGGCCAGTCGCCCTCCAGCGGTCGATCGAGGAAGCCGTTGACCTTATCGTCGATCTCGCCGCACAGCCTGGAGACCTGGCTCTTGGAGGCGCCCGACATCCCCATCGCCTGAACCAGATCGTCGACCGAGCGGGTCGACACCCCCTGGATGTAGGCCTCCTGGATCACCGCAGCCAGCGCCTTCTCGGCCATCCGCCGCGGCTCCAGGAAGCCCGGGAAGTGGCTTCCCTTCCTCAGCTTCGGGATCTTCAGCTCCACCGTGCCGGCCCGCGTCTCCCAGGACCGGTCGCGGTAGCCGTTGCGGTGGGTGATACGATCCGCCGAGCGCTCGCCGTGCCCGGCGCCGGTCAGGCCCTCAACCTCCAGTGCCATCAGCCGCTCGGCCGTGAAGCCGATCATCTCGCGAAGCAGATCGGCATCGGAGCTCTTCTCCAAAAGCGCGCGCAGGGTCATCATGTCCTGGGTCATCGTGGTTCTCCTTCGGGTCAGGTTGGTTTGCACTAGCCCAACCCTAAACCGGAACCGCGATGGCCTCCGCTGTGGATAGCCGGCTTGCCTACGCCAGACTCTCGGCGGTCGCTACGGCAAGCCGCCTACCCACAGCTAACAGAGGCTCCAACAACTCCTACACCACGTCCTGGGACACGACCTCCGGGTACGATGGAGTGGCGCGGGAGTTCCTCGAAATCGATCTCGCGGCCCGGCTCGTAGCCCGGGACAAAAAGCGAGACGTTGCCACCTTCTCTATCCGTCCTGACGAGCTCACCAAATTGGGTGTTTCGATGATTACGACTTGGCCGCCCCGAATTCCGGATCAGGGAAAAGGTGTCGTCTTCGCCGGATTTCCCGGGCACGAGCGTCTAAGAGTAGGGCCTAGCGAACTCAGCTTTGCAATCTTCCCCGGATTCGCGGTCGCCACTGCAATCAATGACCGACATATCACAATACAACTGGAGCGCGAGTATATGGTGGAAACCAAAGGGTTTAAGCCGACGCCCGAGGGCTTTGACTTCGGCGGCATGAGCGGCGGACCGATGCTGACAGTCTTGGAGAATAATGGGCTGTCTTGGTGGGCACTGGGCGGGGTGATCAGTGATGGAAGCGCTGACTATGCAATGCTGAATATCGCACGAGCGGATTGCCTTGACGCCACCGGAAAGATTGCAGGCATTTCCTAATGTGGGACCTACCCGCTAACGCGATCGTTCTGCGGCGATCAAATTATCCGATCCGTTTCTCAGGATAGAGCGAGAGGAGCCCCTCGCGCGAGGCGGCGCACACGCCGCGCTCGGTGATCAAACCGGTGACAAGGCGGGCCGGCGTCACGTCGAAGGCGTAATTGGCGGCCGCGCTTTCCTCGGGCGCGATGCGCACGGTGATCACCTCGCCTGAATCGCTTTCACCACGAATCCGCGTCACCTCCTCGGGCTCGCGCTCCTCGATGGGAATCTCGGCGATGCCATCGTCGATCTCCCAGTCGATCGTCGCATGGGGCAGCGCGACGTAGAACGGCACCCCGTTGTCGTGCGCCGCCAGCGCCTGCAGATAGGTGCCGATCTTGTTGCACACATCGCCGCGCGCCGTGGTGCGGTCGGTGCCGGTGAGGCAGAGATCGACGCGGCCCCGCTGCATGAGATGGCCGCCCGCATTATCGGCGATCACCGTATGGGGCACGCCGTGCTGGCCGAGCTCCCAGGCGGTCAACGCCGCGCCCTGGTTGCGCGGCCGGGTCTCATCCACCCACACGTGAACGGCGATACCCGCATCCCAGGCCAGATAGATCGGCGCCAGCGCAGTGCCCCAGTCGACCGTCGCCAGCCAGCCGGCATTGCAGTGGGTGAGCACGTTCACCGGGCCGTTGCCGCCGCGTTCGCGTGCGATAGCCTCGATCAATGGCAATCCGTGTCCGCCGATGGCGCGGCAGGTTGCCACGTCGACGTCGCAGATCTCGGCGGCGCGCCGGTAGGCGGCTGCGACCCGGCGTTCGCGCGGCGTGTTGGCCAGCACCGCCGAGAGGTCATCGAGCGCCCAGCTGAGGTTGATCGCCGTCGGCCTCGTCGCGAGAAGCTCCCGACAGGCGGCCTCGATCGCGTCATCGCCCGCATCGGCCCTCACCGCAAGACAGAGCCCGTAAGCCGCCGTGGCCCCGATCAGCGGCGCGGCGCGCACCTGCATGGTGCGAATCGCCGCAGCCGCCTCAGCCGGGTTCGTCAGGCGGGCAGTGACGAAGGCGAACGGCAGGCGCGTCTGATCGATGATCTCGACCGACCAGCCATCCTCGGCGAGCCAGATGGTGCGGGTGGGCTTGCCATCGACGTTCATGGCTGCTAACCGGGCCGACTTCCTACTCGCCTTCGAACTCACACAGCGTGAGGACCTCGACGCCGAGCTTCTCGATCCGCTTGCGTCCGCCGAGATCGGGCAGGTCGACGACGAAGGCCGAACCCATCACCTCGCCGCCGGCAGCGCGGATCAGCTGGATCGTTGCCGCTGCCGTGCCCCCGGTGGCGATCAGATCATCGACGAGCAGCACATGCTCTCCATTGTCGAGCGCATCGGTGTGCATTTCGACGTGGTCGGTGCCGTATTCGAGTTCGTAGTCCTGGCCGATGGTTTCCCACGGCAGCTTGCCCTTCTTGCGCACCGGGACGAAGCCCCGGCACAACTGATGCGCCACCGCGCCGCCGATAATGAAGCCGCGCGCCTCGATCCCGGCGACCTTGTCGATGCGCCGGCCGGCGTAGGGCTGCACCAGCTCGTCCACCACCTTGCGGAAACCGAAGGCATCCTTCAGCAACGTGGTGATGTCGCGGAACATGATTCCCGGCCTCGGATAGTCGGGGATCGTGCGGATGCGGGACTTGATCGGCATGTTCAACCCGTTCCGAGCGCGCGCCCGGCCACGGCGGACAATTTCGCCACCATCGCGGGATCGCGCGCCTCGGGCGCGGTGATGACGGCGCCCTCGAGCGCCCGGTCGCAGCCCTGCGGGCAGGGGTTCTCGCGCGAGGCGAGCGCCGGCGCGAGCTGTCGCACCAGGGTGCGCGCCTTGTCGGCATTGGCGAACAGGACCCGGATGATGTCGCCCACCTTGACGTTGTCGTGGTGGGGGTGCCAGCAGTCGTAATCCGTCACCATGGCGACGGTGGCGTAGCACATCTCCGCCTCGCGGGCGAGCTTGGACTCGGGCATGTTGGTCATGCCGATGACATCGCAGCCCCAGCTGCGGTAAAGCTCGGACTCGGCAAGGCTCGAGAATTGCGGCCCCTCCATCGCGAGATAGGTGCCGCCCTCGACGAGCGCGACGCCGGTGGCCTCTGCCGCCCCTGCCAGTGCCTCGCCGAGCCGCGCGCAGACCGGATGCGCCATCGATACATGAGCGACAAGCCCGGCGCCGAAGAAGCTCTTCTCGCGCGCGAAGGTGCGGTCGACGAACTGATCGACGAGGACGAAGGTGCCCGGCGAGAGGTCCTCGCGATACGAGCCTACCGCGCTCACCGAGAGGAGATCGGTGACGCCGGCGCGCTTGAGCGCATCGATATTGGCGCGGTAGTTGATGTCAGAGGGCGAGAGCCTATGGCCGCGGCCGTGGCGCGGCAGGAACACGACCCGTTGGCCGTCGAGCGCGCCCAGCAAAAGCTCGTCGGACGGCGCGCCAAACGGCGAGTCCACCTTCACCCATTGGGTGTCGGCAAGGCCGTCGATGTCGTAAACCCCGCTCCCGCCAAGCACGCCGAGGACGGGTGGTTTGTGTGGATCGCTCATCGTCGTTCGACCGTTCGCACTGTGCTGGCCCGCGATTCGAGTGTTCCAATTCTAAGCTGAGCGTTCAACAACGAAAAACGGCCGCCTCGGTGGCGGCCGCCGGCACCTCGATCCCTGCGGTCTCAATGCACGTTGCGCCAGATCTGCCGCTTGGCAGCATACATGAGCACGGTGAGAATGATGAGGAAGATCATCGCCTTGAAGCCGAGACGATGGCGGTCCTCGAGCGTGGGCTCGGCCGCCCAGGTCAAGAACGTCACCACGTCCTCCGCCATCTGGGCCTCGGTCACCGCAGTCCCCTCGGCATACTCGACCGCGTCGTCGAACAAGGGCGGCGTCATGGCGATCTGGCCGCCGGCGAAATAGGGGTTGTAGTTCATGCCGTCACCGAGCTCCACGTGCTCGGGCGGCTCGTCCTCGTAGCCGGTGAGCAGGGCGTAGATATAATTTTCCCCGCCCGTGCGCGCCTTGATGATGAGCGAGAGATCGGGCGGCAAAGCGCCGTTGTTCGATGCCCGCGCCGCGTTTTCGTTGGCGAACGGCGCCACAAAGGTATCGGACAGCCGGGCCGGGCGGAAGAACATTTCGCCAAACTCGTCGGGGCCGTCCTCGACCTCGTATTCCGCGGCAATGGCCTTGGCCTCGGCCTCGCTGAAGCCGATCTCCCTGAGGTTGCGGAAGCTCAGATACTTCGCGGCGTGGCACGAGGCGCACACATCCTTGTAGACCAGATAGCCGCGCTGCAGCGCCGCCCGGTCGAAGCTGCCGAAGACGCCGTTGAACGACCACGAGCGCGACTCCGGATGTTTCGCCTCCGCGGCCATACCCGCCTCCGGCGCTGCCAGGCCGAGCACCGCCGCCAGCGCGAGCGCGAGCACGAGCCGCGTCATTCGGCCGCCTCCGGGGCGGCTTGGCGCCCCGATGATTCGAGGACCGCGTGGTGGATACTGGGCGGTAGCGAGCGTGGTCGTTCAAGGAAGCCGACCAGCGGCAGGATGGCGATGAAGTGCAAGAAGTAATACGCCGTGGCGAGGCGGCCTATGACGATCATGATGCCTTCCGGCGGATTGGCGCCGACCCAGCCGAGGATCAGGGTGTCGATCACCAGGAGCCAGAAGAACTGCTTGTAGATCGGGCGGAACTTGGCCGAGCGGATGCGTGAGGTATCGAGCCACGGCACCGCGAACAAAATGGCGATCGCCGCCACCATGGCGATCACGCCGCCGAGCTTGTCGGGAATCGCCCGCAGGATGGCGTAGTACGGCAGGAGGTACCACTCGGGAACGATGTGCGGCGGCGTGGCCAGCGGATTGGCCGGAATGTAGTTGTCCGGGTGGCCCATATAGTTGGGCGCGTAGAACACGAAGAGCGCGAGCACGAGCATGAACACGCCGACACCGAACATGTCCTTGATCGTGTAATAGGGATGGAACGGGATGGTGTCCTGCGGCCCGGTGATGTCGATGCCGAGCGGGTTGTTCGATTTATGGACGTGCAGCGCCCAGATATGCAGGATCACGATGCCGGCGATCACGAAGGGCAGCAGATAGTGGAGGCTGTAGAAGCGTGTGAGCGTCGGGCTGCCGACGGTGAAGCCGCCCCACAGCCAGGTAGTGATGGCCTCGCCCACCCAAGGGATGGCCGTGAACAGACTGGTGATCACCGTGGCGGCCCAGAAGCTCATCTGTCCCCACGGCAGCACGTAGCCCATGAAGGCCGTGGCCATCATGAGAACGAAGATGATCAGCCCGAGCCACCAAAGAAGCTCGCGCGGGTATTTGTACGAGCCGTAGTACATGCCGCGGAAGATGTGGACGTAGACGACGAAGAAGAACAGCGCCGCCCCGTTGGAGTGGGCATAGCGCAACAGCCAACCGTAATTGACGTTGCGCATGATGTGCTCGACGCTGTCGAAGGCCATGTCGGCGTGCGGCACGTAGTGCATGGCCAGCACGATGCCGGTGACGATTTGCAGCACCAACGCGAGACCGGCGAGCGAGCCGGTGTTCCACAAATAGTTTAGATTCTTCGGCGAGGGATAGTTCGCCCCGACCGAATCGTTGAGCAGTCCGAAGATCGGCAGCCGGTACTCGATCCATTGGAGGGCCCGGTTGGATGACTGGAACGAACTCATCGGCTAGCCGATTTTGATCGTCGTATCGGTGAGGAACTCGTAATCGGGCACGGCCAGATTTTCCGGCGCCGGGCCCTTGCGGATGCGGCCCGAGGTGTCGTAGTGGGAGCCGTGGCAGGGGCAGAACCAGCCGCCCCAGTCGCCCTTGGGCTCCGCGCTTTTCTGGCCCAGCGGAATGCACCCCAGATGGGTACAGACGCCCACTATGACGAGCCATTCGGGCCGTTGGACTCGCGCCTCGTCGGGCTCGGGATCGCGCAGGGTTGTGTAATCCTCGGCCCGGGCGGCGGCGATCTCGCCCGCGGTGCGGCGGCGCACGAAGACCGGTTTGCCGCGCCACACGACAGTGATGCTCTGGCCCTCCGCGATCGGGCTCAAATCGACCTCGGTGGAGGCGAGCGCGAGCACATCGGCAGAGGGATTCATCGCATCGATCAGCGGCCACACCGCCGCGAGCGCGCCCACCGCGGCGAAGGTGCCCGCCGCGACAAAGAGAAAGTCGCGCCGCGCCACCTCCTCTTTGTGACCAGAGTCTGACGTTGTCATGGAACACACCTTGGTCGTGGACCCACCGGGCCGGCGCATTAGTAGTCGCACTTAGCGGTCTTTGTCCAGTGTCACGGGCCCGAGACAACGGGGTTTGTCGGCCCATCGGGACAGCCACGCATCGGGGCATCCTGAGCGGGGCTGGCGCGGCCAATATTCTGCGTTAGAGTGCGCTCCATGCGGCTTACCCTCTATCAGCCGGATATCCCGCCCAACGCCGGCGCCCTGCTCAGGCTCGGCGCCTGTCTCGCTATTCCGGTCGACATCATCGAGCCCTGCGGCTTTCCGTTCAGCGAGAAATCGTTCCGCCGCGCCGGGCTCGATTACCTCGAGCACGTCGCGGTCCGGCACCACCACTCATGGGATGCCTTCCATGAAGCGCACCGCGCTGCCGGCTCGGGCCGCCTGGTTCTGCTCACCACACAAGCACCCACCGCTTACACCGACTTCGCCTTTCACGCCGGCGACACCTTGCTCGTGGGGCGCGAGAGCGCGGGCGTCCCGGCCCCGGTCCACGCCGCCGCCGCTGCCCGCCTCACCGTACCAATGGCGCCCGGGCTGCGCTCGCTCAATGTTGTCGTCGCCGCGGCGATGGTGCTCGGCGAGGCGCTCAGGCAAACCGCCGGCTGGCCGCAACGCACCGGGGCTGCCGCGCCGCTCGATCGCATACAACCATGAGTAGAGACCCGCGACCAGCACCGTGGGACCCGGCCGCTGGCGAGCACGCCGACAGCACCGCACGTTGGTTCGCCGAATTGCGCGACCGTCTCTGCGCGGCGCTCGAAACATTGGAAGACGGGCTCGAAGGCCCGGGTGCGGAGGCGCCCGCCGGGCGATTCGATCGCACCTCCTGGCACCGGCCGAACGAGAACGACGACGGCGGCGGCGGTGGCCTGATGTCCCTCATGCATGGCCGGGTGTTCGAGAAGATCGGCGTAAATGTCTCGACGGTGGAGGGCGTCTTCTCGGAGGAGTTCCGGGCAGAGATCCCGGGCACCGAGGAGGACCCCCGCTTCTGGGCGAGCGGAATTTCGCTGGTTGCCCACCCCTGCTCGCCCCGGGTCCCGGCGGCCCATATGAACACGCGCTATATCGTGACGAGCAAGTCCTGGTTCGGCGGCGGCGCCGATCTCACGCCCACCCGCGCGGACGAGGCCGATACGGCGGATTTTCACGCCGCCCTCAAAGGCGCCTGCGATGCGCACGATGGCGATGACTATGCGCGCTTCAAGGCGTGGTGCGACGACTATTTCTTCCTCAAGCACCGCAACGAGCCACGCGGCGTGGGTGGCATCTTTTTCGATAACCTCGAGACGGGGGACTGGCAGGCCGACTTCGCGTTCGTGCGTGATGTCGGCCTCGCCTTCCTCGAGATATACCCTGAGCTCGTGCGCCGCCACATGAATGAGAGCTGGACCGATGCGGAGCGCGAGGCCCAGCTTGTACGCCGCGGCCGCTATGTCGAGTTCAACCTGCTTTACGACCGTGGTACCCAGTTCGGTCTCAGGACCGGCGGCAATGTCGACGCCATCCTGATGTCGTTGCCGCCGGTGGTGAAGTGGCCGTGAGAATCCGACCCCCGGCAACTGAGCTGCACTCCGGGCCCACGCGATTTCACCCGGCCGGGACATCGCCTAGAATGGCGGCGGTACCGCACGCGTTCACCACAGGGTCGTAATCGGGGGAGAACCAGGACCATGACAGGGAGGTCAGGCCGCGGCATCGTCCGGGCGGCGGCGCTCTGCGCCGCCTTCATCGCCGCCCTGTGGCTCGGCTATACGGACCCGAGCCTCGGCCAGGCGAGCGTGCCGATCAGCGCGTTCTTCGGCCAGTGGGCGGGCAGCGGAGTCTCGCAAACCGAAGAAAGCATCGTATTCCAATACACGCAACGCGACCTCAACGTGACCATTAGAGCCGCCGGAAACGGTTCCGCGGTCAACTGGACGACGGTCCAGCGGCAGAAAGGTGATCCCAACGATCCGACACCCGAGCGGAAGGACACCGGCGCGGTCTTTCTTCCCACCGGGCGCCCGAACCTGTGGCGCGCCGAGGGCGCACTCGAACCCTTGTCCGGCAACGCTTACTCCTGGGCCTCTCTCCGCGGCCAGACCCTGACCATCAATTCGATGACGATCACCCAAGACGGCGGCTACGAGATGCAGATCTACAACCGCACGTTGTCGGGCCTCGGCATGACGCTCGAGTTCATCCGTCTCGAGAACGGTGCGGTCAGGCGTACGGTGCGCGGACAGCTGATCAAGCAGGCGAACTGACGGGCGGGCGTCCCCACGGAGACCGGAGGAGCCGGACGTGACAGAGCCCAACACCGAGGCGCTCAGCCGGATCACCGGCGCCGAGCCGTTTCTGGTCGACGTCAAACCGGCCGGCGAGGCGATCCCGGATCTCGGCGCCAACGAGCTTCTCCATGCCGGCCCACCGCTCGCCGGCTGGGAGGTGGTCGAAGGCGCGCTACGCGGCTCGGTCTTGGGCTCGCTGGTCCATCTCGGCTTGGCGCGCGATCTCGCCACCGCCGAAGAGCTCGCCGCGTCGGGCCAGATCCGGCTGCTTTCGGCCAACGACCATCAGACCGGCGGCACCTATGCCGGGGTCATCGCGCGCCACACGCCGGTCTTCGTCGTGGAGAACCGTGCCGCCGGCACCCGCGCCCATGCCGCCATCAACGAGGGCCGCGGCAAGGCGCTGCGTTATGGCGCCAACGATCGCGAGACACTCGATCGCCTCGCCTGGATCGAAGACGAGTTTGCCGACATCGTAGGCGCCGCGATCCGCGCCACGGGCGGGATCGACCTGTTCGACATTCTCGTCCAGGCGCTGCACATGGGCGATGACGGGCACAGCCGCCACAAGGCGGCATCGGCGCTCTTCATGAACGCGCTCGCACCGGCCATCGCCGAGGCTGGATTCAGCGCGGCGGAGACCGCCAGGGCGCTCCGCTTTCTCGCCGAGAACGATATCTTCTTCCTGCCGCTGACCATGGCGGCCGGCAAAGCGACGATGGAAGCGGCGAAAGGCGTTCCCGGCGCCAGCCTGGTTACGTGCATGTCGGCCAATGGCGTTGACTTTGGCATCAAGGTGAGCGGTCTCGGCGATCGCTGGTTCACTGCGCCGGTGCCGACGGTCGAGGGGCGGTACTTCGAGGGCTACGGTCCGGAGGAGGCCAACGCGGTGATCGGCGACAGCGAAATTGCCGAGACCACCGGCCTCGGCGCCTTCGCCATGGCCGCCGCTCCGGCGTTGGCGCGCTACGTCGGCGGCACGCCCGAGGAGGCGACGCGCCTCGCACTCGAGATGTACGGCATCACCATCGCCGAGCACCCGCGCTTCACTATCCCGGCACTCGGGTTTCGCGGCACGCCGACCGGCATCGATGTCCGTCGCGTCGTCGAGCGCGGACTCACGCCGCTTTTCAATACCGGCATCGCGCACAAGACTCCCGGCATCGGACAGATCGGCGCCGGCTTCGTGCGTACGCCACCGGCCTGCTACGAGGCGGCGCTGGCGGCGCTTTCGGAGGACGGCTGAGCGTCGAACCAGGCGCGCCACGCCGGCCATACCCCGACCCGGCCAGCGATCAAGCCGTAGGCGTCGGGGGTCGGGTGGACGCCATCACCCGCGACGAGGGCCGCCCGCCACGCGGGATCGCCGGACAAATCCGCAAAGAGATCGAGAAAGGGCACATCCAGTTCTTCGGCCAGGCTCGTGTAGGCGGCGCTCAACTCGCCGATGCGCGAATTGTTGAATCCATAGGTATCGCCGGTGCCGGGCTGCAGCGGTTGCTTGCTCTCGTCCACCGGGCACGGCCCGACCCACAGCACCGGCCGCCACGATCGCGCGTTTCGGAGAATATCGCGCGCGTGTTCGAGCGAGCGCGGCCGGGGCACCCGCGCCTGCACCCCATCGGCGACCGCAGTATCGTTGACGCCGAAAGCAAAGATCAGGCCGCCAGCCACGGTGTCGGGCAAGCGCGCGTCACACTCGGCGCGCCAGCGCCCGGCGATGAGTTCAGAGGTGTCGGCCCGCACGCCCAGGTTATAGAGCGTGATATCGTGACCGGCGGCGCGTTCGGCCGCGCAGAGGCGGCCCGGCCAGCCGCGGTATTCCTCGTCCCCGGTCCCCAGCGTCACGCTGTCGCCGATAAAACAGAGGCGGCGTGCGGTCATGACCGGTCCCGCTCACTATCCCGCACGAGGCTGTCCAGCTTGTCCAGCGCCGCCTCCCGATCGGGCCGGGAGTCCTCGCCAATCCACCAGTCCTCGACGGCTTCGAGAAGCCGCCCGACCTCGGGGCCGTGTGGAATGCCGAGCGCTTGCACGTCCTTACCCCGTACCGGGAACTTGGGCAGAACCCAGTCGTGCAGGGGCCCGACCAGGCGCTTGAGCGCCACTTCATCACCACCCTCCTCCGCCCAGGCCAGCAGCAGCGAATCCTCGACATATTCCAGGCCGAATCGGTAGACCGCGGCGCGCGCCGCCGCGATCGTGATGCCGGGCCGCAGCTCCTTGATCGGCGCCGCGACGAACGCCAGCCGATCGCGCTGGCGATTGGAAAGCCGGAGCCGGGCGGTGATCACCTCGGCGCCGTTGGCATTGACGCTCACCAGGGCGGCGAGGCGGCGGACGTGATCGGGCGCGAGGGCAGCGGTCTCGATCCGGCACAGGCGGCGCAAGTGCTCAAGATTGTCGGCCTCGGGCAACACCTGGGCGAGGACGCCGCTCTCCGCCATCGCGCCCACGACGGGCATGGGATCGACGGCGTCGAGCAGGCGGAAGAGCTCACCGGCGACCCGCTCGCCCGACAACTCGGGCAAGCGATGCGCCAGAGCCCGGCACGCCGCAAGCCCATCTTGATCGGGCGCCCCTTGGCCGTACCACGCGTGGAAACGGAAGAATCTCAGGATTCGCAGCACGTCCTCGTCAATGCGCTGCGTCGGATCGCCGATAAAACGCACCCGGCCCGCCGTGAGATCGGCAAGCCCACCCGTCGGGTCGTAGAGCGTGCCGTCGGGATCGCAAAACAAGGCGTTGATGGTGAAGTCGCGCCGGGTCGCGTCCGCCGCCCAGTCATCGGTAAACTCGACTCTTGCCCGGCGCCCAAAGGTTTCGACGTCACGCCTGAGCGTGGTGATCTCGAAATGCGCCTCGCCCACGACCGCGGTCACGGTGCCGTGCTCGATGCCCGTAGGAACGGCGCCGAGACCGGCCTGCTCAAGACGTTCAATCACGGTTTCCGGCGGATCGGGCGTTGCGAAGTCGATGTCCTTGACGGCGCGTTCGAGCACGGCGTCGCGAACGCAACCGCCGACAAACCGCACCGTCTGGCCGCCGGCGCGGAGCGCCTCCACCACCGCCCCTGTTTCATCGGCCTTCATCCGCGGCTGGAGATCGAGGTGGCCCGAGGGTTCCATGCCGCGTATCAGTCCTGGATTTCCGCCGGCGCGATTTCGCCGTCGATCATACGCGGCGGCACATAGGTGCCCGCAATATCGCCGCCCGTAAGCAGCGAGAACGCCACCAGCGTCACGACGAACAGGCCGACGCCGGCGGCGATCAGCCAGAGCCAAGGCGTCTCCTCGAGGGCCACGGCCGGACGGCCCGTCGTCGCCGCACGAAGCCGCGCAATCCAGGTGTAGAGACCGTAGAGCACGAACGGCAGAACGAAAGGGAGAATATAGAGAAGAAGCTTCCTGATCATCGCTCGCTGAGTTTTTCGTACAGATTGACCAGCATGCCGGCCGTCGCACCCCAGATGTAGCGCTCCTCGAACGGCATCGCGTGGAAATGCCGCTCGATGCCGTTGAAGTACCGGCTGTGGCGCTTGTGGTTGCGTGGATCCAGCACGAAGGCGAGCGGCACCTCGAAAACCTCTTCAACCTCCGAGGGATCGGGCGTCAGGGAGAAGCTCGGCGCGATGAAACCGACCACCGGCGTGATCGAGTACCCCGTGCCGGTTTCATAGGTGTCGAGAAGGCCGACGATTTCGACATGCTTTTCGTCGACGCCGACCTCTTCGGCCGTTTCACGCAGCGCGGTGGCGACAGCGTCCTCGTCGTAAGGCTCCGCACGCCCGCCGGGGAAGCTGATTTGCCCGGCATGAGAGGTCAAATGCCCGGTCCGTTGGGTGAGCAGAACGGTCACGCCGCAAGGGCGATCGACGAGGGGCACGAGAACCGCGGCCAGCGTGAACGCGCTCCGGTCACCACGGGCAAAATCAGGGTTAAGCTCGAAATCACCCCGTGACCTGCCGGTCCGGTCCTCACCCGGCGCGCCGATCGGCACCAGCCGTTCACGCAGAATGCGGCGCAGGGCCACGCTGGTCGCGGTCCCGCCGGTCACGGGCTGGGGGCCGCGTCAGGCACGCGGCCGATCTCGAAAAACAACCCGCAGCTCCACACGCCGTACACGAAATTGTCACCCTCGCGTTCTTCCACACTCAGCTCAACCAGTTCATAGTAGACAGGACGAGCGACAAGCGCCTCGAGACGGTCGCGCACCAGGATGTAAGGCGCGGGCTCTCCGGTTGTGGGCTGATAAGCTATGCGGATGGGGTGTTCGGAATCCGCCGTCACGGTCTCATCCAAATTGGTGCGGAAGGTGAGGATTTGATCCTCGCCACGGCCCTCCGGCGTGACCTCGACGGCGACGAACGGCGCATCATCGACCGTTACGGCGCACCGCTCGACCGGCGTGACGAGGTAAAATTCCCCGTCGCCCTCGCGGCGAAGAACGGTGGCAAACAGCTGGACCAGCGGTTTGCGGGTGATCGGAGAGCCATGATAAAACCAAGTGCCATCACGGGCGATGCGCATGTCGATATCACCGCACGTCTCCACCGCTTTCCCCGCTTCGCCGCTATCGCCCCGAGCGCGCGGCTCGGCTTCGCCAAGCAGGGCGGACAGGTGGCTGGGGTCCGGGGATGACGTCGCCATCGCCTTGGAAGTGCACCATCTCAATACAGAAGAGCTGAAATGAGTATAACCGACCCTTTGCAAACCGCCACTCAGGCCAATACCGAGCTCAGCCACGAGATCGGGCGACTCACCGCCAAGCTCGCGGCGGTGCGTGAGCGCATCGGCCGGGTGATATTCGGCCAGGAGGCCGTCATCGACGAGACCCTGATCACCCTGCTGGCTGGCGGCCATGCCCTGTTCATCGGTGTGCCGGGCCTGGCCAAGACCCGTCTCGTCGAAACGCTGGGCACGGTACTCGGTCTGTCGGCCAAGCGAATCCAGTTCACGCCCGATCTCATGCCGGCCGACATTGTCGGCTCGGAGGTGCTCGAGGAATCGGACGCCGGCCGGCGTTCGTTCCGCTTCATCAAGGGGCCGGTGTTCTGCCAGCTCTTGATGGCCGACGAGATCAACCGGGCTAGCCCGCGCACCCAATCGGCACTGTTGCAGGCGATGCAGGAAAAGCAGGTGTCGGTGGCCGGCCAGAACTACGTCCTGCCCGGCCCGTTTCACGTGCTGGCGACCCAGAACCCACTGGAGCAGGAGGGCACTTACCCCCTCCCGGAAGCCCAGCTCGACCGCTTCTTGATGCAGATCGATATCAACTATCCCGACCTCGAGGCCGAGCGCCGCATGCTGCTCGTCACGACCGGCTCGAGCGAGGAACCGCCTGTGGAAATGATGACGGCGGAGGAGGTGATGGCGGCGCAGCACCTGATCAGGCGGATCCCCGTCGGCGAGAGCATCGTCGATGCAATCCTTTCGATCGTCCGGGCCGGAAGACCGGAATCGACCGAATTCGAGGAGATAAAAAAGCATGTCGCCTGGGGTCCCGGACCACGCGCGAGCCAGGCTCTGATGTTGGCGGTGCGGGCCCGTGCGCTGATCGACGGGCGACTGTCGCCCTCGCTCGACGACATCATGGCCCTGGTGGCGCCGACCCTGCGCCACCGCATGGCGCTCAACTTCGCCGCGCGAGCGGAGGGCATCACTCTACCCGGCGTGATCGAGCGGCTCGCCGCACCATTTGCCTGAGCCACCGGAGATGACCGACGGCACTATGGGGGGAGCCTCACAATCGTGGACCAACGGCGGCGCGCCCCGCAGCGATGATCTAAGCCAGCGCGCCGAGCAGGTCGCCGCCACGCTGCCACCCTTGCTCGCCGCCGCCGAACGCGTCGCGGCCACCGTCCTGCAGGGTGTTCATGGTCGCCGCCAGGTCGGCACGGGCGAAACGTTCTGGCAGTTCCGCCGCTACCAGCCGGGCGACGCCACAAATCGCATCGACTGGCGGCAATCGGCCAAGTCGCGCCACGTTTACATCCGCGAAACCGAATGGGAGGCCGCAGAAAGTATATGGCTGTGGGCCGACGCCTCGCGATCGATGGCCTACCGCTCCGCGGGCGCGGACATCGAGAAAAAAGACCGCGCCGCTCTCCTGCTGGTGGCTGTTGCGGCGCTTCTGTTGCGGGGCGGCGAGCGAGTCGCCCTGCTCGGCGAGGACCGCGAGCCCCACACCGGGCGCGCCGCACTGATCCGCCTCGGCACGCGCCTCGAGCTTCGTGGCGGTGAGGTGACCGCGAGCCTGCCGCCGGTGGAGCGGCTGCCGCGCTATGCTCAGATCATCGTCGTCAGCGACTTCCTGTCGCCTCTCGAGGAGATCGACAGGCTCGTCCGCCATTACGCCGCGCGCGCCGTCAAGGGGCACCTACTGCAGATTCTCGATCCCGCCGAAGAGGATCTGCCATTTCGCGGCCGCACTGAGTTTCGCGGCCTCGAGGACGAAACCGTCTTGACCATCAGCCGGGTCGAGGGCATCCGGTCGGACTACACTTCGCGCTTGGCCGCGCACCGGGAGGGTCTCACCGACCTGACCCGGAGATGGGGCTGGACCTTCACGACCCACCGCACCGACCGACCGCCGGAGACAGCCCTCCTCACCCTTTACCAGGCGGTCGCGGACGGTATCGCCTAGATCGCCATAGCCAAACAGAGGGGCCCTGGATCATGTTGACGCTGGGCGGGCTCGCTTTCGCCGCGCCATGGATGCTGGTGGCGCTGCTGGCCCTGCCGGTGCTGTGGTGGCTGCTGCGCGTTACGCCACCGGCGCCGCGGCGTATCGCTTTCCCCGCCGTTCGTCTGCTTCTCGGCCTGACGACGACCGAGCAAACGCCAGCCCGCACGCCCTTTTGGCTTCTCATCCTGCGGCTGGCGCTCGCCGCCCTGGTCATCATTGCGCTCGCTCAACCCCTGATCAATCCGAGCGCACGTTTGGCAGGCAGCGGCCCACTCTTGCTGGTTATCGACGATGGCTGGGCGGCCGCATCGCGATGGCAGCACCGGCTCGACACGCTGTCTGATCTGCTCGCCCAGGCCGAGCGGGGCGAACGCGCCGTTGTCCTGTTGACGACGGCGCCGCCCGCAACCGGTGATCCGGTCCGCGCGACGCAACTCATGCCGGCGGGCGAGGCGCGCGACTGGATCAGGGCGCTCGACGCCAAACCCTGGCCGGTGGATCGGGCGGCGGCCCTGGCGGCGCTCGATAAGCTCCCGATGACCGCGCGAGCCGAAGTGGTCTGGCTGTCCGACGGCGTGACCGAGGGCGAGGACGACGCCGCCCGGCGGCTGAGCGAGCGCCTGGAGCGCTTGGGTCCCACTCAGATCATCATCGATGCGCCGGCGAGCGCACCGCTGCTGCTCGCGCCACCGGAGGCGGAGCGCACCGCGCTCAGGGTTCGGGCGGAGCGGCCTGCGCCGAGGGCCGAGCGCCGTCACTGGCTGCGCGCGAGTGATGAGTCTGGCGAATTGATGGTGCGGACCGAGCTCACTTTCGCCGCAGGTGAGCGCTCGGCAGAAGCGATGATCGAGGCGCCGGTGGAAATCCGCAACAAGATCATGCGCCTCGACATCGAAGGGGAGCATACGGCCGGCGCCGTCGTGTTACTCGACGAACGCTGGCGCCGACGCCCGGTGGGCCTGGTTTCGGGCGCCGCTTTGGAGGCCGCTCAACCGCTCCTGTCCGATCTCTACTATCTCGAGCGGGCCATCACGCCCTTCGCGGACGTCCGCACCGGAGGCATCGGCGAGCTTTTGGCGCGCGAGCTCGCGGTTCTGATGCTCGCCGATATCGGCCAGGTCATCGGGCCGGAACGGGCTGAGCTCGACGCGTGGCTGGACGATGGCGGCATGTTGGTTCGTTTCGCCGGCCCCAAATTGGCCGAGAACGTCGATGATCTCATCCCGATCGAGCTGCGCACGGGCGGCCGTTCTCTAGGCGGCGCCCTGTCCTGGACCGAACCCGCCCGGCTTGCGCCCTTCCCGTCGACCAGCCCGTTCTTCGGTTTGGCCGTCCCCGATGAGGTTTTCATCGAGCGCCAAGTGCTGGCCGAGCCGTCCCTCGATCTCGGCCTCAAGACGTGGGCCCGTCTCGCCGACGGAACGCCCTTGGTGACTGCGGCGCAGCGCGGCAGGGGCTGGATCGTGCTGTTCCACGTCACGGCGAATACCGATTGGTCCAACCTGCCGCTGTCCGGACTGTTTGTGAACATGCTCAAGCGCATGGTCAGCCTGAGCGAAGGCGTCCGTGTCGACAGCGGGACGGCGCCGCTTCCCGCCTTTGCCTCGCTCGACGGCTACGGCCGGCTCGGCGATCCGCCGCCCTCCGCAAGACCGCTTGCGCCGGATCGCCTCGCCCAAGTGAGTGCGAGCCCGGCCCATCCGCCCGGCTTTTTCGGCGGGGAAGACGCGCGCCACGCGCTTAACCTGTCGGCACATATCGACCGCCTGTTGCCGCTGCCTCCCCTGCCCGACGGTATCGCCACGGGAAGCTATGCCAAAGTCGAGGAGATCAACCTCGAACCCTGGCTTCTGGCGCTGGCCATCGTGCTCGGGCTGGTGGACCTTGGCGCCAGCTACTGGCTGCGCGGCCTGATTCCGCTCGGCATCCGCCGGGCGACGGCGGCGGTCATCCTGGTGGGCACGATCGGGCTCTCGGCCACCGGGCCGGCGCAGGCGCAGGCGCAAGAGACGTCCGATCAGTTCGCCCTCATGGCAACCCTGGAGACCCACCTCGCTTACGTCAGGACCGACATCGATGAGATCGACCGGCTCAGTCATGCAGGCCTGCGGGGTTTGAGCATGGTGTTGACGCGGCGCACCTCGGTCGAGCCGGGGATACCCGTCGGTGTCGACGTGGAAGTGGACGAGCTCGCCTTCTTCCCCTTGATCTACTGGCCCGTCGATGCTCGTCAGGCCGATCTGTCGACGACGGCGCTGACCAAGATCGACACCTTCATGAAGAACGGGGGCACGATTCTGTTCGACACGCGGGATCAAGGCATCGCCATACCGGGAGCCCGGGACGACAGCAGCGGCGGGCCTGGACTGCAACGGCTGCGCGAAATACTCAGCCAATTGAACATTCCGCCGCTGCAGACGGTGCCCGAGGGGCATGTGCTGACCAAGGCGTTCTACCTGTTGCAGGAGTTTCCCGGCCGTTGGGCCGGCGGTCAGCTTTGGGTCGAACGCCACGGCCGCGGCGTCAACGACGGCGTATCGGCCATTCTGATCGGCTCGAGCGATTGGGCTGCGGCGTGGGCCGTCGACGAGGACGGACTGCCCATCGCCGCCGTTATCCCCGGCGGCGAACAACAGCGCGAGATGGCGTACAGATTCGGCGTCAATCTCGTGATGTACGCACTCACTGGCAATTACAAATCCGATCAGGTCCACGTGCCGGCGATCCTGGAGAGGCTGGGACAATGATGACGCGCCTCATGGGCTCAGCAGCGAGGGAACGACGAGGGCGGTCATGACCACCATCGCCGATATCGCATTTGCACCCCAGGTCCCATGGGCCGTGGTCGCTGTCCTGGGGCTGATGGCGCTTGCGCTCGTCGCCTACGGCGCGTTTCACCGAACGAGTGGCGTCGTCTGGCGCACGCTCGCCCTGTTGGCCGGTCTGATCACGCTGGCGAACCCCTCGCTGGTCACCGAGGATCGCGAAATGCTGCCTGACGTCGCGGTCCTGGTCGTGGATCACTCGCAGAGCCAGCGGATCGGCGGGCGTCTGCCGGCGACGGAGGACGCGCGCCAGGCCATCGAGGCGCGCCTGGCACTCCTCGAGGATCTCGACGTCCGCGTCGTAACCGTGGGCCACCCGGCCGGACAGCCCGACCAAGCCGCCGCACCAAGCGATGGAACCCACCTGTTCGCGGCGCTTGATCAGACGGTGCTCGATACGCCCCGCGACCGCCTCGCGGGGGTCATCGTCATTACCGACGGCCAGGTGCATGACGTGCCCGACGAGGGCCAACGCTCGCGCTATGGTCCGCTTCACGTCCTGTTGACGGGCGAGCGTGGCGAGCGCGACCGCCGCGTCATCGTGGATCACGCGCCGAGCTACGGCATCGTCGGCAAACCTATGACTCTCAGGTTGCGAATCGAGGACAGCGGCGATGGGGCCGCCGCCGGCTCCTCATCCTTCGCCCGGGTAACGCTGCGCCGCGACGGCACCGACGAAACGGTACACGCCGTGCCGACGGGCGTAGGACACGAGATTCCCTTGATCCTCGACCATGGCGGGCAGACGGTGGTCGAGATCGACGTGGCGCCGGGCGCCGATGAACTCACGCTCGCCAACAATCGCGCCGTCGTCGCCATAAATGGGGTGCGCGAACGCCTCCGGGTTCTTCTCGTTTCGGGCGAACCGCATCCCGGCGAGCGCACCTGGCGCAACCTGCTCAAGGCCGATCCCGCCGTCGATCTCATTCATTTCACGATTCTGCGCCCGCCGGAGAAACAGGACGGCACGCCGGTGCGCGAGCTTTCGCTCATCTCCTTTCCCGTGCAGGAGCTATTCGAGGTCAAGCTGGGTGAGTTCGATCTGATCATCTTCGACCGCTACCGCCGCCGGGGCGTCCTGCCCCAGTTCTACCTCGGCAACGTCGTCGAGTATGTCCATGACGGCGGGGCGGTCCTCGAGGCGGCCGGCCCTGCCTTCGCTTCGCCGCTCAGCCTCTATCGCACGCCGCTCGCCAAGGTGCTGCCGGGCGCACCTACGGGCCAGGTCTACCGCGAGGGCTTTCATCCGCGCGTGAGCGAGCTGGGCTGGCGCCACCCGATCAGCGCGACGCTGTCCGACAACCGTGACGCGGGACCGACCTGGGGGCGCTGGTTCCGCCATATCGAAACGGAGACGGAGCGGGGCACGGTGTTGATGCAGGGTGTCGCCGATGCGCCCCTGCTGATCGTCGATCGCGTCGGCAAGGGCCGGGTAGCGCAGCTCTTGTCGGACCACGCTTGGCTCTGGACCCGCGGCTTCGAAGGCGGTGGCCCGCAAGCCGAGCTCCTCCGCCGGCTCGCCCATTGGCTGATGCGTGAGCCGGATCTCGAAGAGGAGCGTCTGAGCGCCACGGCGGTGGGCGGTCGTCTGGAGATCATTCGGCGCAGCCTCACGCCGGGTTCGCCGGAGGTCACCGTCACGGCCCCCTCGGGTGACACGCAGACCGTCCATCTCGAAGATTCTCCCAACGGCGAGGCGCGCGGCAGTCTGGCGGTGCGCGAGGTCGGCCTCTACCGGCTCCATGATGACGCGCAATCGGCCGTGGTCGCCGTCGGCGCGTTGAATCCCAAGGAGTTCGCCGACGTTCGCGCTACCGAGGCAATTCTGTCGCCGGTCGTGGCGGCAAGCGGCGGCGCCCTTTCGTGGCTGGCCGAGGACGGCCTTCCCGACGTCCGCCGCGTCTATCCCGGGCGCAAGGCGGCGGGCCGTGGCTGGATTGGCCTTCAGCGCAACGAGCGCTATCTGGTGACAGGGATCGATCGGGTGCCGTTGCTGCCGCCGCTCCTGGCGCTGGTCCTCATCATGGGGAGCTTTGCCCTGGCCTGGCGCCGCGAGGGGCGCTAGTCCGCCCTGCGGTTGCAGAACCGCGCGGGGCAAGGGCCGAGCGTCTCCGCCTGCCCCCACACCTTCTGCTCAGGACTTGCACGCGGTCCGGGGTCGCGCCATGTTGGTGGCGGCAACCGCGAGGAACACGAGGTCGTATGGGTAAGCTGGTCGATGGTCACTGGACGACGGATGATTCCAGCATGCGGGATCAGGAGGGGGCGTTCGTGCGGGCGCAAACCCGGTTCCGCGACTGGGTCACGCGCGATGGCTCATCCGGCTACAAAGCCGAAGTCGGGCGCTACCACCTCTATGTCTCGACCGCCTGCCCGTGGGCCCACCGCACGATGATTGTCCGCCAGCTGAAGCAGCTGGAAGACGCGATTTCGCTCTCCATCGTGGATCCCCACATGGGCGAAGATGGCTGGCATTTCAGCACCGAGCCCGGCTGCATCCCCGACACGGTCAACGGGTTTTCGCTTCTGCGCGAGCTTTACTTGGCGGCTGATCCGGCAGCGACGACGTGGGTGAGCGTGCCGGTGCTGTGGGACAAGGAGACCGGCGCCATCGTCAACAACGAATCCTCCGAGATCATCCGCATGTTCAACAGCGCGTTTGACGACATCGCGGATGCCAACATCGACTTCTACCCCGAAGATCTTCACCCGGAGATCGACACCATCAACCCACTCGTTTTCGATCACATCAACAACGGCGTCTACAAGTGTGGGTTTGCGGGCAGCCAACTCGCGCATGAGCGGGCGTTTCACGAACTGTTCGGGGCGCTCGATATGGTAGAGGAGCGCCTCGGCCAGCAGCGCTACCTCGCCGGTAACCGATGGGGTGGACGCCCCTCCCGACGGCATCGCGATGTGCCAGGTTGGCGGTGTTGTTAACGCCAAGCGAGGAAGGGGGCGTCCATGGAACAGGTTCACATGATCGGGATCGATCTGGCGAAGAATAGCTTTCAGCTGCACGGTGCGCGGGCGGATGGGTCGGTTGCGTTCCGCAAGAAGCTGAGCCGGGCGAAGCTGTTGGACTTTGTGGCTGCGCAGCCACGCTGCACGGTGGCGATGGAGGCGTGCGGCGGCGCGCACCATTGGGGCCGGGAGATCGGCAGTCTCGGCCATGCGGTGCGACTGGTCCCACCGATCTACGTCAAAGCGTACGTCAAGCGGCAAAAGAACGACGCGTCGGATGCGGAGGCGATCTGCGAGGCGTCGTCGCGGCCGACCATGCGCTTTGTGGCTGTGAAGACGGAGGAACAGCAGGCTCGGGGCATGCTGTTCCGGACGCGCGATCTTCTGGTGCGCCAGCGCACCCAGACGATTAATGCGCTGCGCGGCCATCTGGCGGAGTTCGGTGTCATTGCCCCGCAGGGGCCGGCTCATGTCGGCCGGCTGGCCTCGGCGCTTGAGGGACCGGCTTCGAGGTTGCCGGAAGCGGTCCGCGAGCTGGCCGGCCTTCTGCTTGAGCAGATCGCCGGCCTCGATGCGAAGATTGCGGGCCTGGAGAGGGAGGTCCACGTGAGAGCACGGCAGGATGAGGAGGCGAGGCGCCTGATGAGCGTGCCGGGGATCGGGCCGATCAGCGCGATGGCAATCCAGGCCTTCGCACCGCCGATGGAGAGTTTCCGGCGCGGCCGCGACTTCTCCGCTTGGCTCGGCCTCGTGCCGCGCCAGCACACGACCGGCGGCAAGCCGAAGCTGGGCAAGATATCGAAGATGGGCCAGCGCGATCTGAGACGGCTGCTGATCACAGGCGCGATGACTGTGGTCCGCTGGGCGGTTCGGCGCGGCGTGACGACGGACCCCTGGCTGGCCGGGATGCTGGCGCGCAAGCCGAGGATGCTCGTCGCGGTGGCGCTGGCCAACAGGATGGCGCGCATCGTCTGGGCGCTACTGACGAAGAAGGAGAGCTACCGGGCTCCCGCCACCGCCTGAGAGAACGGCGAAGTGCGGGAAGCCGTCGGGGATGTGGGCAGGACGGAGGACAGGTAAGGGCAAAGGTCAACGAGACCGGGTTGGGAAAACCAGCATCCGAACGGAGAGCTTTCAAGCTCGCGTAACCGATTTGGACCCAATCCGCGTATCTCCATACGGGCCCGCGGCGTGTCATCTGCCGCATAGAGAGGCCGGACACACGACAGCACCTGACCGCATGCACCGAGCCGACCAAAAACTGCTTGCATCAACGGGGGCGTCCACACACGTTTGACCGAGGCGGACTGGCGGCTGTTCCCGACGCTCGTGCGTTTCGACCCGGTCTACAACATCCACTTCAAATGCAGCCTGCGGCGAATATGCGACTACCCCCAGCTGTCGAACTACCTGCGCGAGCTCTTCAGGTGCCGGGTGTGGCCGAGACCGTCGATCTCGACCACATCAAGGCCCATTATTACTGGAGTCACACCTCGGTCAATCCGAGCCGCATCGTGCCCAAGGGGCCTGATGTGGATTTCGATGCGCCGCACGATCGCGCAAAGCTCCCCGCAGGCTAGAGCATTTTCTGAGCTGACGGATTCTTTTTGGGATTCCCATGGGATCGAATTTCTGATTCAAGATGTGGGCTGGTGGAGGAGGCCAGCCTGCATGACGAAACCTCTTTCCAATGATCTTCGAGAACGGCTTGTATCGGCGGTTGACAGCGGCCTGTCGCGGCGCTCGGCGGCGCGCCGCTTCGGGGTTGCGGCCTCGACGGCGATCAAATGGGTGAATCGGTGGCGGCGGACGGGCGATGTCGGGCCTAGGCCGCAAGGCGGTGACCACCGCTCGCACCGGATCGAGGCCCATGCCGAGGAAATCCTGGCGCTGGTTGACGAGACGCCGGACATCACCTTGGGCGAGATCGCGGCACACCTGGACGCGGGGCATGGCTTGACGGTGGCCCAAAGCACGGTCTGGCGGCTGCTCGACCGGCACGGCATGACGTTCAAAAAAAACCGCGCACGCCTGCGAGCAACAGCGAGCTGACGTCCTGCGCCGCCGGCAGGCCTGGTTCGACGCCCAACCCGATCTGAAGCCCGAGCGGCTGGTGTTCATTGACGAGACCGGCGCTTCGACCAAGATGGCCCGGCGTTACGCGCCGGGCGCCACGGGGCGAGCGTTGCCAAGCACCGGTGCCTCATGGACACTGGAAGACGACGACCTTCGTTGGCGCGCTCCGCCTTGAAGGCATGACCGCGCCCATGGTGCTCGACGGTGCCATGCATGGTGCCGCCTTCCTCGCTTATGTGGAGCAGGTCTTGGTCCCGACGCTCAAACCCGGCGATATCGTGGTGATGGATAACTTACCCGCCCACAAACCCATCGCCGTGCGCACGGCCATCGAAGTCGCCGCGGCAGAGTTGCGCTTCCTGCCGCCCTACAGCCCTGACTTTAACCCCATTGAAATGGCCTTCTCCAAGCTCAAGGCTTTCCTCAAAAAGACCGCCGCCCGAACCGTCGATGACCTCTGGGACGCCATCGCCCAAGGCATCGACACCTTCACACCAACGGAATGCGAAAACTACTTCGCTGCTGCCGGCTATGACCGCAAATGATAGGAAAACGCTCTAGATTGGCGCATCCCGCGCGGCGGGGGGCTGTCGGCCGCTCGGAGGGGAACTGCGATTCGGCCCGACCGGGCCGCCAACTTGTCATCCTCGCGGGGGCTCGCTAAGCTTGGCCTCGAGCCCTTGCGCGGCCGGCTTGCCGCGTCCCGTTGCCGTCCATAAGTTACGAGGAGATTCCATGGCGGCAAATGCAGACGCGGCGCACGCCGCATCACACCCATCAGCGCTTTCCGTCGCGGATCGCAGCGCCGCCCAAGCGAGCTACAACGCCGTTCGCGCGCTCTCCGAGGGCTTGGCCGAGCCGCTGGCGCCGGAGGATCAGGTCGTCCAGTCGATGCCCGACGCCAGTCCGACGAAGTGGCACCTCGCCCACGTCACCTGGTTTTTCGAAACCTTCCTCCTCCGGCCCAACCTCAGCGGCTACCAGCCGTTCGATCCCGATTACCGCTACCTGTTCAACTCGTATTACGAGACGGTGGGCGAACGCCACCCGCGGACCGAGCGGGGCATGCTGACGCGGCCCCTGGTCAGCGAGGTGCGCGATTACCGCCATCACGTCGATGACGCCATGGCGCGGCTGATTGCGGAGGCGGGCGGCGAGACCTGGGAGGAGATCGCCCCCCTGCTCGAACTCGGCCTGCACCACGAGCAACAGCACCAGGAGCTGCTCCTCACCGACATCAAGCATCTCTTCTCGTGCAATGCGCTTTTTCCAGCCTACGGCAGGGGCCGGCCGGGCGAGGCCAATGCCGCACCACCGCTCTCCTGGCACGGTTACGACGGCGGCGTCATGGAGATCGGCCACGATGGCACCGGATTTGCGTTTGACTGTGAAGGCCCGCGGCACAAGGCCTATCTCGAGCCCTACCGCCTCGCCTCGCGCCCCGCGACCAACGGCGAGTTGCTCGATTTCGTCGCGGACGGCGGCTATCAAGAGTTTTCGCATTGGCTGTCCCAAGGCTGGGCCACCGTGCAGGCCGAGGGGTGGCGCCATCCCATGTATTGGCGCGAGCGTGACGGCGAATGGTTCGAGTTCACGCTCGGCGGACTGCAGCCGCTCGATCGCGAAGCGCCGGCCTGTCATCTCAGCTATATCGAGGCCGATGCCTACGCCCACTGGGCGGGCAAGCGCCTGCCGACGGAGACCGAATGGGAAATCGCCGGTCGCGCGCTCCCGGCCGAGGGCAACCTGCTGCCGGCGGGCCACCTTCACCCGGTCGCCGCAAAAAGCTCACCCGAGGCGCCGGTGCAGATGTACGGAGACATTTGGGAGTGGACCAGCAGCACCTATGGTCCCTACCCCGGGTTCCGCCCCTCCGCCGGCGCCGTCGGCGAGTACAACGGCAAGTTCATGTGCGGACAGTATGTGCTGCGCGGCGGCTCCTGCGCCACGCCCGCCGGCCATGTCCGTGCCACCTACCGCAACTTCTTCTACCCATCCGATCGCTGGCAGTTCACCGGCGTGCGCCTGGCGGACGACGCATGACCGACGTCGAATCCCTTGCTCTCGCCTCGTTTCACGACGAGCATCCAGCGCCCGAAGACTTGCGGGCCGCCGTGATCGAGGGCCTGTCCAAGCCGCAGAAATCCCTGCCCGCGAAATTCTTTTACGACGAGGAGGGCTCGCGCCTGTTCGACGAGATTTGCCGCCTCGAGGAGTATTACCCGATGCGGACCGAGATCGCGCTCTTGCAGGCTCACGGCGGGGAGATCGCCGCGTTGGCCGGTCCGCGCTGCCAGCTGATCGAGTTCGGCAGTGGCTCAAGCATCAAGACCCGTACCGTTCTGGACGCGCTCGACGATCCCGCCGCCTACGTGCCGATCGACATCTCGCGTGAGCACCTCTTGCGCGCGGCCGACGAACTGGCGGCGGCCTATCCCGCCGTCGAGGTCATGGCTGTCTGCGCCGACTACAGCCAGCTCTCCGACGTGCCCGACTCCACGCGTTATCCGCGGGCGCGCAAGATCGCGTTCTTCCCGGGCTCGAGCATCGGCAACTTCACGCACGACCAGGCGATCGATTTCCTGATCCGGGTCTCGAGCATCGCCGCCGGCGGTGCGCTTATCATCGGGGTCGACCTCAAAAAGGACCCGGCCATCCTGAACGCCGCCTACAACGATTCGCGCGGTGTGACAGCCGCGTTCAACCGCAACCTGCTCGTCCGGATCAACCGCGACCTCGCCGCCGAGTTCGATGTCGAGTCCTTCGCGCATGAGGCGTTTTATTCGGAAGCGCTGGGCCGCGTCGAAATGCACCTGGTCAGCACGCGGAACCAGACCATTCGCATCGACGGCCACGAGATCGAGTTCGCCGAAGGAGAATCCATCCACACCGAGAATTCCTATAAGTACAGCATCGAGGAGTTCGCGGAGATCGCTGCGCGCGCAGGCTTTACCCCCACAAAGGTGTGGACGGACGAGGCCGAGCTGTTCAGCATCCATTACCTCGATACGGCGTAGCGCCAAATTTGAGCTTCGAGCGACGGAGGACCGCGATGGGCATGCTGGTAAATGGTGAATGGGTCGCCGACCCGGCCAAGCGGTCGGGTGAGAAGGGCCGTTTCGAACGCGAGCAGAGCCGCTTTCGGGATTGGGTGAGCGCCGATGGCTCGACCGGCTTCAAGGCAGAGCCCGGCCGCTATCATCTCTATGTCGCGCACTCCTGCCCCTGGGCCCATCGCACCGTCATCACCCGCGCCCTTAAACGGCTCGAGGACACCATCGGGCTCTCCATCGTGCAAGCCGCGATGGGCGAGGATGGTTGGTCATTCGGCGACGAGCCCGGCGCCTTTCCGGACACGGTGAACGGCTGCGGTCTCCTCAGCGAGGTCTACCTTCTGGCCGATCCCACCTGCACCGGGCGGGTGACGGTGCCGGTGCTGTGGGACCAGGAGAAACGCACCATCGTCAATAATGAATCCTCCGAGATCATTCGCATGTTCAACGACGCCTTCGATGCGGTCGGCGATGCGGATGTCAATTTCTATCCCGAGGCGCTGCGCGCCGACATCGATGCCGTCAACGCGGTGGTTTACGAAACCGTCAACGACGGGATGTACAAGTGCGCCTTCGCCGCGACGCAGGAGGCCTACGAAGAGGCGTTCGATGCCCTGTTCGGAACGCTCGACGAGCTCGACGCCCGGCTCGGCGGACAGCGCTACCTCGTTGGATATCGGCTGACCGAGGCGGATTGGCGCCTGTTCGCCACGCTCATCCGCTTCGATCTGGTGTACTACAGCCTGATGAAGTGCAACCGGCAACGCATCGCCGATTATTCCCATCTCGCCAACTACAAGCGCGAGCTCTATCAGATCCCCGGCGTGGCCGAGACGATCGATTTCGGCCACATCAAAAAGGGCTATTGGGGCGGCATGCGCCGGCTCAACCCATTAGGCATCATTCCCCGCGGCCCGGAGATCGATTTCTCCGCGCCCCACGATCGCGGCCGCCTGCCGGCCGCCGCCTAAGCGCGTTTCCCATCCTTTGTCCGGCAGCGTTAAGCGCGTCGACAAGAGCGCTCGGTGGCTTGATTTGCGTTAAGATAGCGCTCCTAGGGACAGCCCAACGCGAGCGAGGCGACGATGAACGACAAGGTCGATAAATCGGATGACGAGTGGCGCGCCGAGCTCACGCCCGAACAATATTACGTCTGTCGCCAAAAGGGCACGGAAAGGCCTTTCACCGGCGAATACAACGACTGCAAGGAGGCGGGCGTTTACCGCTGCGTCTGTTGCGGCAATGCGTTGTTCGACTCGGAGACCAAATTCGATTCGGGGACAGGTTGGCCGAGCTTCTGGGCGCCGGTGTCCGAGGGCGCCGTCGCCACCGAAGCGGACAACATCCTCATGATGCGCCGTCTCGAAGTGTTGTGTAGCCAGTGCGAGGCCCATCTCGGCCACGTGTTCTCCGATGGCCCGCGTCCCACCGGCTTGCGCTATTGCATGAACTCAGCAGCCCTCAAGCTCGAGAAATCCGACTGAGCGGATGACGCGGCCGTAGGCTCGCTCACCGCCGTCCCGCACCGCCACCGCGCCCGCCGGTATGCGCCTGCAAGCCCTCACGCTCCTGTTCGCGAGCAGCCTCACGGTGATGGCGGGCGCCGCTGTCGCGCCCGCCCTGCCGGCAGTCCTCGATCATTTTCACGACGTCCCCAATGCCGCCTGGCTGGTCAGGCTTGTGCTCACCATGCCGGCCCTGTTCATCGCGCTGGCCGCGCCGTTCGCGGGCTACATCGTCGATCGTTGGGGCCGCAAGCGCATTCTCATCCTGGCAACCGGGCTTTACGTGGTGGCGGGAACGGCGGGCTTCGTGCTCGAATCGCTGCCCGCCATCCTTGTCAGCCGGGCCCTATTGGGCATCGGCGTCGCCGGTATCATGACCAGCACGACGACCCTGATCGCGGACTACTTCACCGATGATCGGCGCAACCTGTTGATGGGGCTGCAAAGCACCTGGATGGCGCTTGGCGGCACGCTTTATCTCAGCGCGGGTGGATTGCTCGGCGATGTGAGCTGGCGTGCGCCCTTCTTGATCTACGCGACGGCCATTTTGCTGATTCCCTTGATGATGCGCGTGCTTCACGAGCCCCGCGCCACCAAACCGGAGCACGCCGGCAGCGCCGCCGAACCGGTCGGCAACCTGCCCATCGCCATCATTGCAGCAGCCTATTTTCTCGGCTTCTCCGGCATGATGATGTTCTACTTCCTGCCGGTGCAGCTGCCGTTCCATCTGCGCGAGCTGCTTGGCGCCGGTGCGACGCTCGCGGGATTTGCCTTGGCCTTCCTCAATCTGACCAATGGGGTGGTCTCGGCGTTGTACCGCCAGATCAAGATGCGCCTGTCGCACGAAGCGATCTTCGTGGTCGGGCTCTTGACCATGGGCGTGGGTCTCGGCGCTGTCTTTTTTGCCAATTCCTACCCGGCGATCCTGCTCGCCATGGCGGTTTTCGGTGCGGGTTTCGGGCTCTACTTTCCCAACGTCACGGTGTGGCTGGTTGCCAACACGCCGCAGCCGCTGCGCGGGCGCGCCGTCGGCGGATTGACGACGAGCATTTTTTTGGGCCTTTTTCTCTCGCCGCTGGTCAGCGAGTTCCTAGGCCGGCAGATCGGCGTCGATCTGGCCTATGCGTTCGCAGGTTCTGTTCTGATCGCGATAGCCGGCGTGATTGCGGTGTTCGCCCTTGCGCGCCGCGTCCAGCACGCCTCACGCCCCACATAACGCCCCGGCTGGGCGGGCGGTGGCCACCGACTAAAGATCGATACCGCGCTTGGAAATCGCGCGGTCCCATTTGCCGTCGTTGTCGTGGCCAAAGATCAGCTTTTCGTCGGCTGGCACGATAACCCAGGCGTCCTCGGCGATTTCAGCTTCGAGCTGGCCGGGCGCCCATCCCGCATATCCGAACGCGATGAAGCCGTGCCGGGGTCCCTTGCCCGCGCCGAGGGCACGCAGCACATCGACGCTGGATGTCAGCGCAGCGTGATGGCTCACGACGAGTGTGGTGTCGCCGACGTAATCGGGCGAATGCAGCACAAAGCCGCGCCCAAGCTCGACGGGTCCGCCGAAGTGCACGGGAATGTCGCCTTGCGCGCCACTGTCCGCATCGTTGAGCGATTAGAGAATTTCGCTGAGCGGCCGCACGCCCATTTGGCGATTGACGACGAGGCCCATGGCGCCGCCCGCGTCGTGGGCGACCATGAATATGACCGTCTGCTCGAAGTTGGGATCGCCCATGGACGGGGATGCTACGAGGAGCTGGCCAATGAGGTAGGGATCGTCCGCGGACCGCGGATCGGCCGGGCTCGGCGCCGCCAGGCTCGACCCTGCCACAACGAGAACGGCGGCAAGCGCCACCAGCGATCGCCAAGCCAGCGGTGCACTCAAAAGTCGTGCGAGAGAGCCCGGTCGCATCAACAAGGTAGCCTCGTCGTCCTGCCGACGCGCATCCTATCGCAAGGCCCGCCGGCTGAGGAGCTAAGGCCCGCCAGCACACTTCCCCTTGGCACGATTTCACTTGGTCGTCGGCTCAGAGGCGCTTAAACAGCAGGGCCCGGTCCACGGCCCGCGGCCTGCGGCCTGCGGGAAATCTCAGGAGAACCAGCTTGGCGCAACTCGGATACAAGGACCCGATTCCGTTCATCGTGCCCGCGGTACTGATCATGGCGAGCGCGGCGAGCATTTTGTCCACCGATCTCTACGCGCCGAGCCTGCCGCACTTGGCCGGCTACTTCGCGACCAGCGCCGAGATGGTGCAGCTCACGCTGAGCCTCAACGTGGCCGCCTTCGCGCTCGCGCAGCTTGTTCACGGGCCGCTGTCGGACCGCATCGGCCGGCGCCGGGTCATCTTGCTCGGCATGACCGGCTTCGTGCTGTTCAGCCTCGCCTGCGCGCTCGCTCAATCGATCGAGCTGCTGATCGCCGCGCGTATCCTGCAAGGCGTGGCCGCCGCCACCGAGGCCGTCGTGATCTACGCCGTGATCCGCGATCTTTACGACCAGGCCGGAAGCGTCCGCATGCTGGCGATCTACGGCATGACCATCGCCGTAGCGCCGGCGCTCGGGCCGGTGATCGGCGGCTATGTCCATGTCCTTTGGGGGTGGCAGGCGAATTTCTACCTGCTCGCTGTCTTTGCGCTCGGCGTCACCTTGTTGATCTGGCGTTTCCTGCCCGAAACGACGACGCCCGATCCCCGCGCGCTCGAGCCCAGGCGTCTGATCGGGGGCTATGCGGCGCTGCTCGCCCGGCGGCAGTTCCTCGTCTACGCCTTGATCTGCGGCGCCGTCCTGGGCGTGATCTATGCCTTCATCACCGCCGGGCCGTTCGTGCTAATCGACCGGCTCGGCGTCAAGACCCAGCACTACGGCTACTACCAGGCGGTCATCGTGCTCGCCTTCTTCTTCGGCAGTCTTGCGGCGAACCGTGGCATCGGCCGCCTGGGCATCGAACGCATGTTGCGCTGGGGGCTCGCCATCGTCGCGCTTGGCGGGGCGAGCCTGCCGGCTGCGTTGCTGGCGGGTTGGGAATCGGCAAGCGCCATCACGGCGGCGCTATCCGTCGCGACCTTCGGCATGGGGTTGATTTTCGCCACCGCGCCGGTGCGTGCGCTCGACGCCGCCACCGGCGGGCGCGGCGTGGCGGCGGCGATGATCGGTGCGCTCGAGATGGGTGGCGGCGCGCTCGGAGCGTTCATGGTCACGCTGATGCATGACGGTACGGCCTGGCCGCTCGCCATCACGGTCGCGATCCTCGCGCTGTTGGCCGGGGTGCTCTACATCGCGTTCCCCGCGCGCCCCATGCCCGAGCCGATCTAAGCTCCGCCGAAGAGTGGCTGGGGCGGCAGGATTCGAACCTGCGTATCCCGGTACCAAAAACCGGTGCCTTACCACTTGGCTACGCCCCATCACCCCGAAGCTGAACATAGTGGCTCCCGAGGACATGGGCAACGCGCGGCCCCGCCAAGCGCCCGATACTTGGCCACTATCGATCCGGCAAAAACTTGTCCAAATCCCGGCGATGGACAATCCCGAAAGTCGACTCCCGATGATCGCGCCTATAACGGGTTGTCGTCGTCCAGCATCCTGCCTCGATGTCTTCCGGGCTGACCGCTGGTTGGCCTCGCAGCAAGAAATGGGTGCCTTCCACAGCTTCACCGTTGACGAACAGGTAACCGTCATCATCGAACCATGTTTGGAGATCGATGGAATCGACATACAGCGACTCTTCTTCGACGTAATAGCCGCAAACCACGAGTAGCCCATCGTACTCGAATGCCTTCAAATAGACTTTGGCGATGGATAGCGTATGTGTCCCGAAATCTCTCGGAATCATCGCGTAATGCACTTGGAAATCGTCATCGATAGGAACGGTAAAGTATGGATTTATTGTTTTGGCAGCTGTGCCGAAGGACGAACTGATAAGCAAGCCGACAAGCACGATGACGGATATTCGGACCCTCGTCACGATAGGTTTCCCGGCCTCGCTGGGCAACCGACGCCTCACCCCTATTTCCGCACCCCCCGCGCTTCGAGGGCGCGGCCCACCTCGCGGCCGAGCTGGTCCGCCATGACCGGTTCATAAGGTAGCCATCGAGACCCATCTCCTTGGCTTTCTCCGGCGTGAGCTTGTGGTTGAAGCCGGTGCACAGCACGATCGGGATGTCGTCCCGGAGCTTGCGCACCTCGCCGATCAAAGCGTCCCCGGTGAGGCCGGGCATGGTCTGGTCGGTAACGATCAGGTCGAAGGCGTCGGGGTCCTGACGGAAGAGATCGAGCGCCGACAGGCTGCGGGTTTCGCCGACCACCGCGTAGCCGAGTTTGGTCAGCGCCTTCTCCGCCATGCGAACCAGCGCGACCTCGTCATCGACGAAGAGGATACGGCCCTTGCCGGTGGCTTCCGCGGCCGCGGCCGCCGTGGCCAAGTGCACGACGTCGCCCTCGTAGCTCGGCAGCAGCGCCTCGAAGACGGTGCCCTTGCCGGCGGTGCTCTCCACCGAGGTGGCGCCGCCGTGATCGGTGATGATGCCGTGCACGACCGAGAGCCCGAGACCGCTTCCCCGGCCCACCTCCTTGGTCGTGAAGAAGGGCTCGAAAATGCGCTCCTTGGTCGCCTCGTCCATGCCAGTGCCGTTGTCGCGCACCGTGAGACGCGCATAGGCGCCGGGCTCCAGGCCACCGTCGATCGAGCTCGCACGGCCGATTTCCGTACGGTCGAGCGAGATCTCCATCACGCCGCCGCTCTCGTCCATTGCATGGGCCGCGTTGGTGCAGAGGTTCATCAAGACCTGATGCATCTGTGAGGGATCCGCCATCACCTTGGCGGGCCGGGATTCGAGGCGCTGGCGAATCTCGATCGTCGAGGGCAGCGTCGAACGCATCAGCTTGAGGACTTCCTTGACGATGGGCTGCAGGACCAGCGGACGGCGCGCCTGGTCGGTGTGGCGGCTGAAGGTCAGGATCTGCTCGACCAGGTCGCGCGCCCGGCGGCCGGCCTGAATCACCATTTCGAGACTCTCGCGGATTTCGCCCTCGTCGGGGCGCTTGCCTGGGGGCGGGGCGGCCAGATCGTCGCGCGCGAGACTCGCATAGCCGAGGATAATCGACAGGATATTGTTGAAATCGTGGGCAATGCCGCCGGCCAGCGTACCGATCGCCTCGATCTTCTGCGATTGCTGCAGCTGTTGAGCCAGCGCCTTGCGCTGGGAGATGCCGTGCAGCGTGGCGATGAAAACGCGGCGCTGGGCGCGCCGGCGCTCATAGAGGGTCCAAGTCCCCTCGAGTTCGTTCACCGCGATCTCGAGGGGAAACTCGGCGCCATCGCGCCGCCGTCCCATGATCTCGCGGATTTCGCCCAGCGCGCCTGGTTCATCGGTCTCGAGATAGCGCGCGATGGCCTCCTTGTACTCCGCCGCAAAGGGCTCGGAGAGCAGCATCGAGAAGTCGCGCCCGATGACGTCATCGGCGTCGTAGTCGAAGAAGGTTTCCGCCGCCCGGTTGAAGGTTTCGATTCCGCCCTCGGCGCCGAACGTAATGGTGCCGTCGATGACCGTGCTGATGATCGACGCGGTCTTCTCCTCGCCCACGCGCCGGGCCGCCTCGCGGCGCTCGAGCTCGGTAATATCGGTCTGGATCGAGATTCTGCCTCCTTCGCGCGTCCGGTATTCGGTGATCTGCAGGCAGCGGCCGTCGGCGAGATACTGCTTGAACTGGGCTTCGGGCTTGCGGTGGTGGTCCAACCGCTCGCGCACCCATTCGGCCTCGCGCCCGGCGATATCGGCGATCAAGCCCTCGGCCGCGGCGGCCCCGATCATCTCCTCGAAACTGGCGCCGGGCGTGGCATCGACGCCCGCCTTGTCGAACATGTCGCGGAAACTCTGGTTGCACAGCACCAGCCGATCGTCGGCACCGAACAGGGCGACGCCATCGTGCATGCTCTCGATGGCCTCGACAAAGCGGTCGCGCGTCTCGCCGGGCTTCTGTGAGACGGCGGCCGGAGGGGCATCAGCCGCACGCCGCGCGGGCCGGAACACGATGCCGCCGATCGCGAGCAGGCTGAGGATCAGCACGAGCGCGCCACCCGGCAATTAAGAGCAGGTTGCGGCGGTCCTCCGCTCGGTCGCGCCCGAGCGAGCCGACGAGGGCCTCTTGGGCTTCGCCGAGCGGTCCGGCTGCTGCGATCACCGCCGCGAGTTCGGGCGAAGTGTTCGCCAATTCCTCGCCGGGCGCGGCCGCAAGCGCACCGAGTGCAGTTGTGAAGGAACGCAGTCGCTCATCGAGCTCATAGCGCTCATCGAACAGGATTCGGCGAGTCTGCTCGGAGAGCCCCGCGCCACCATCCGTGACCCGTTCGAGGAGGCGGTCGTGACGACGCTCGATGAGATCGGCGATCTGGCGAAGCTCACGCCTGAGTTCTGCACGGTTTTCAGCGCCGTCAGTGAAAACGAGCCGCTCGCCGGTCGCCACGGCTTGCCCCGTCAACACCCGCTGCTGATCGCCAAGGTGAAAGCTCTGCAGGCGCGCTTCATCGGCATCGACGTAGCGGAGAAATATGAAACCTGCCGCCGCGGTAACGAGGGCGAGAAACCCGATCCCCGCCGCGTAACGGCGCAACCTGCCGCCCACCTTGTTGCCCGCCATATGGCGCTCCTGTTCGCCGCGCCATCTCGGGGTCAGACACTTGGGCCCGGCGGCTGGTGCCGCGGCCCACGGCAAGGCCTAACCCCCTGATTCGCTTGCGCCTCTGTAACGAGGCGGCGGTTCTTTGTCAATCGAGCACCCGGGCCGATCGGCGGCGATGACTCCAGTGGACGGTCACACGCCACGCTAGGCCAAGCGGCACTTGACGTTCATGCGGTGAACGTCCTAGTGTTCAGGTCGCGAACACCGGTGACGGTGGTCACCGGGTTGGCGGCAGGGAGCGCAACGGCCGGGGGGGACTCAATCGGTGGCGAGCGAACCGGTTTCCGGTAGAGGCGAGAGCGAAAGCCACATCACGCTGGGGCTTTTGGACGCGGTTCACAACAATGCCGCCGTCTCGCAACGCACGCTCGCCCGCGAGCTCGGCATCGCGCTCGGCCTCACCAACGCCTACCTCAAACGCTGCATCCGCAAGGGCTGGATCAAGGTCAGCCAAGCGCCGGCCAACCGCTACGCCTATTACCTCACGCCTACGGGCTTTGCCGAGAAGAGCCGCCTGACGGCCAACTACCTCGTGCGCTCGCTCAAATTCTATCGCGAGGCGCGCAACCAGTTCGACGATCTGCTGTCCGATTGCGAGCGGCGCGGCTGGCGGCGCATCGCGCTCTATGGCGTGGGCGAGCTGGCCGAAATCGCGCTGCTCTGCGCCATGCAATACAACGTCGACATCGTCGGCATCGTCGATCGCGAGGGCACCCGGCGGTCGTTCCTCCACTACACTACCGTGCACCGCCTCGCCGAGCTCGGGGCCTTGGATGCGGTGGTGCTCACCGAGCTTAAACGCCCGCAGGCGGCGCACGAGGCCCTGGCCAGCGAATTTGCCGCCGACAAGGTCCTCGCGCCGCCCCTGTTGCGGGTATCGCGCGCGCCCGGGCCGGCGCCGCGATCGGAGGCCGCGTCATGAAGCGGTGGTTCGCGGTCTACACCCAGGCGCGCATGGAGCTGTGGGCGCGAACGAACCTGTGGGAGCGCGACTTCGAGGTCTATCTGCCGATGGTCCTCAAGCGCCGCCGTCACGCGCGCCGGACCGATACCGTGCCGCGGCCGCTCTTTCCGCGCTACCTCTTCGTCCGTGCCGATCTCGACGGCGGCAGCCGGCGCGCCATCGCCTACGCGCGGGGGGTGGCTCATATCCTGTGTTACGGCAACACGCCCTCGCCCGTGCCCGACGAGATCATCGAGGAGATTCGCGCCCGCGAAGACAATGACGGCTATACCACCCTGCGCGATGAGCTCAAGCGGGGGGACAAGGTGCGGATCGTGGCGGGCACGCTCTGCGACCGGGTCGGGCTGTTCGATCAGACCACCGACCAGCGGCGCGTGATCATTCTGCTCGATCTGCTCGGGCGGCGGGTCAGGACCCGCGTCGCGGCGGAAAGCGTGCTGCCGGAACTGGACTGAGCGCGCGACCCGCTCATCTTCCTCACGAACGAAGAATTGCACGATTGGGCGCGGGTTCGGCCGGCAGAGCGCCGAAGCAGCGTCAAATCGTGGCTAGTGTGTGGTCAGGCGGCTGAGTGCCGAACGCCAGCGGGCGAGGCCGATGATCACCGCGTAGCTCGCCAGCGCAAGAATGGCCCAGATCAAGGTCAGGTCGGTTCGCACCAAGGCGAGCGCGAAGGGCACGCCAACCAGGCCGAGATAAGCCAGCAAGCCTATCGGCTGCGGCAAGAGGCTCCAGAGTATGTGGTGGAGATGGTGGCGATCGGACGAAAAGGGCGAGCGGCCCGCGATCATGCGCGCCACCATGAGGCGCAAGCAATCGACGATCAGAATGAGAAACCAGAGCGCGACGAGATCCGCCGGCAGTGCGGCGAAATTCACGTTGTAGGCATATAGCGTTAGGACCCCCACCAGGATGCTGATGGCATAGGTGCCCGAATCGCCGAGGAACAAACGCCCGCTGAGGTTGAAGGGAAGCGCGATGGCGAGACCAAGGGCGAAGGCGATGAGCACGGGCTCGACGTGCGCGGGGGCGAAATGAAGAAGCCCGACCGTCCAGATGAGCACGAGCCCGATGACGAGGCCGTTCTTGCCGTCGGCCATATTGATGGCGTTTTGCAGCCCCACCAGGCACAGCACCGTGAAGGCGAGCCCGAAGCCGCCGAGGAAGATCGTGTTGGTGAGGAAACTGAACTTGAGGAAGGTGAGCTCGAGCCCGGGAACCGCCACCAGCACGGCGATAGAAGCCGCGACGGAGATCCCGAGCCGCCATAAAGGGCGAAGGCGAATATGGCGGCGGTCATCCACCAGGCCGAGCAGGAGAAAGAGGGCGAGGACAACGGCGAGGGAGGCGTAGAGCGGTGCAAAACTGGTGGTGGACGCCAGCACCACCGCCATCGCCAATACCGGTAATACAGTCGCGGTTCCGCCCACCAGCGGCGTTTCCCGGCTATGGGTCTTGCGCCTGCCGTCGGGCACATCGACAACGCCGAGAAAGCGGCCCAAAGGCGCGGCAGCCAGACACAGCCCGAGCGCCAGAGCGGCCAACGCGACGTAGAGTACGATCATGTGCGGTGTGGCCCCACCAAGCGTCATTACAGGCCGAAAATAGCCGGAATGAGGCGGGTGGTGTCAAGGGCAAGGCGGTCATACGCCACGTCGTTCGGATCGGGCCACGAGCTGCCCGACGCCGCGCCTGTTTCACAATTGTTGCTTTGTCGTGAACCTCAGGCCATGTATAGCGGGATTTGGCCCGGCTCCGCGGGCGGATCAGGCTCTGCTTTGCACCATTGATGGATTCATGACCGGCTCATCCAGTTTCCACGAGGACTTGTCGCGCGCCCGCCACGTCAATAGCGGCTCGGATCGCTCATTCGGCATCGTGTTCGCGGTTGTGTTCGCGATCATCTCTTTGTGGCCGCTGACCGGGGACGGATCGGTGCGTTGGTATACTTTGGCTATCGCGGCGGTCTTCCTTGTGATCGCGTTCGTTCGGCCCGGACTGTTTGGGCCTCTCAACCGGGTGTGGCTTAAGCTCGGTCTCGTGTTGAGCCGGATCGTCAACCCCGTCGTGCTGGGCGTGATCTATTTCGCGATTATTACGCCCTACGCGATCGCTCTTCGATTGTTGGGCAAGGACCTGCTCCGTCTGCGCCTCGATCCGGCAGCGCGGAGCTACTGGATCGAGCGCAAGCCGCCCGGCCCAGCGCCGGAAACGATGAAGAACCAGTTTTGAGACATCGTCATGCAATCGTTCCTCACTGAGTTTTGGCAGTTCCTGCGGATACGGAAGAAGTTCTGGCTGTTGCCCATCCTGATCGTGCTGGTGGTGTTCGGCGGTCTCTTGGTCTTGGCGCAGGGCACGGCGGTGGCGCCGTTCATCTACACGGTGTTCTAGGACCAGCGCGTGCGAGTTCTCGGCCTCTCGGCGTTTTACCACGACAGCGCGGCGGCTCTGATCGAGGACGGCCACATCGTGGCGGCGGCCCAGGAAGAGCGCTTCACCCGCAAGAAGCACGACTCAGGGTTCCCTGTGCACGCCGTTGAGTACGTCCTAGGCGAAGCGGGTGTCGAGCTAAGCGGTGTCGATTACGTCGCGTTCTACGACAAACCGTTCCTCAAGTTCGAGCGCCTGCTCGAGACCTACCTTGCCATCGCACCACAGGGCTTTCGCTCATTTGGGATGGCGCTGCCGCTGTGGCTCAAGGAAAAGCTGTTTCAAAAAAGCCTGATCCAACGCACGCTCAAGGCCCAGGCGCCCGACTACGATTGGAACGGCCGTCTCCTCTTCGCCGAGCACCACCAAAGCCATGCAGCGAGTGCGTTCTACCCCTCGCCCTACGACGAAGCGGTCATCCTGACCATGGACGGTGTGGGCGAATGGGCGACCACCTCGATGGGGCTCGGGCGCGGCAACCACATCGAGATCATGAAGGAGATCCACTTCCCCCACTCCCTCGGCCTGCTTTATTCGGCGTTCACCTACTATCTCGGCTTCAAGGTGAACTCGGGCGAATACAAGGTGATGGGGCTCGCGCCCTATGGCGAACCCAAGCATGCGCAGACGATCCTCGGTAAATTGATCGACCTCAAGGACGACGGCTCCTATCGCCTCGATCTCAGCTACTTCGACTACTGCACCGGGCTGCGCATGACCAACGAGCGGTTCGATGCCCTCTTCGGCAGGCCACCGCGCGGCCCCGAGGAGCTGCTCACCCAGGACCATATGGACATCGCCGCATCGCTGCAGAAGGTGACCGAGGAGGCGGTGCTTCGTCTGGCGCGAAGCGCAGCCCAGGCGACCGGGGCCAAGAATCTCTGCCTTGCCGGCGGCGTGGCTTTGAACTGCGTCGCCAACGGCAAGGTACTGCGGGAGGGCGGCTTCGACGGCGTCTGGATCCAACCGGCGGCGGGCGATGCCGGCGGAGCTTTGGGCGCGGCGCTCTGCGCCTACCATCACCACAACGACCAGCCGCGCGGCGAGAACAACCGGCTCGATGCGATGCAAGGCTCCTATCTCGGCCCCAGTTATGATCAGGCCGAGATCGAGCGTGAGCTCACCGCGGCCGGCGCGAAGTTCACGGTCCTCTCCGATGACGAACTTATTGGCGAGACCGTCGCGGCGCTGGTCGACGAGAAGGCGGTCGGCTGGTTTCAGGGCCGCATGGAGTTCGGCCCGCGCGCCCTAGGCGCCCGCTCGATCTTGGGCGATGCCCGCTCGCCCGCCATGCAGTCGATACTGAACCTCAAGGTCAAGTACCGCGAATCCTTTCGCCCCTTTGCGCCCTCGGTGCTGCACGAGGATGTGGCCGACTGGTTCGAGCTCGACATCGAGAGCCCGTACATGCTTCTGGTGGCCGACGTCGTTAAGAACCGCCAGCGGGAGATGACCGCAGACGAGCAAGCGCTGTTCGGCATCGACAGGCTCAATGTGCCCCGTTCTGAGATCCCTGCAACGACCCATGTGGATTATTCGGCGCGGATCCAGACCGTGCACCGTGAGAGCAACCCGCGCTACCACGCGTTGCTCACCGCCTTCAAGGCGAAGACCGGCTGCCCGGTTCTCGTCAACACGAGCTTCAACGTGCGCGGCGAGCCCATCGTGTGCACGCCGACCGATGCCTTCCGCTGTTTCATGGGTACCGAGATCGACATCCTCGTCGCCGGCAACTGCCTGCTCCACTGTCCGTCATCAAAACTGTCCGTCATCAAAACAAATGGGACTGTTGAGCGTGTTTCATAGGGAGGATCTGGCTCATCTTTGTTTGATGTTAAGCCGCTTGGCTTTGATGGTTCAAGCGGCGGTTTTGGGGGTCAGTTTTTTGATCTTTTTTTCTCTTTTCGATGATGGCGGTGTGGCGTCCAAAGTAGGCGTCGGCTGGAGTTACGTTGCCGATGCTCTCGTGGTAGCGTTGGTTGTTGTAGTGATCGACGAAGGCGCTGATCTGGTTTTCGAGATCGCCGGGTAGATAATAATTTTCAAGCAGGATCCGGTTCTTCAGCGTTTGATGCCAGCGCTCGATCTTGCCCTGGGTTTGCGGGTGATACGGTGCGCCCCGAACGTGATCCATACCGTGGTCCTCGGGCCATTCAGCCAGATCGCCGGAGATATAGGACGAGCCGTTGTCGCTGAGCAGCTTCGGCTTGTGGACGACATTGGCGCGATTGCAGCCTGAGGCTTCTAGCGCCAACTTCAGTGTTGCCGTCACATCGTCCGCCGTCATGTTGGTGCAGAGCTTCCAAGCAATGATGTAGCGGGAATAGTCGTCCAGGATGGTCGACAGGTAAAACCAGCCCCAGCCGATGACCTTGAGATAGGTGAAGTCGGTCTGCCACAGCTGGTTCGGCGCCGTGGTCTTGTCGCGGAACTCATCGGCTGCCTTGATGACCGCGAAAGCGGGGCTGGTGATCAGGTCGTGGGCCTTGAGAAGCCGGTAAACCGAGGCTTCCGAGACAAAGTAGCCCCTGGTGTCCGTAAACCTGACGGCCAGTTCCCGGGGCGACAGTTGCGTCTCCTCCAGGGCAAGATCGATGATCTGCCCCCGGACATCATCCGGGATCCGGTTCCACACCCGGCCTGGGCTGCTGTTGCGATCCTCAAGACCGGCGTCGCCAAAGGCCAGAAAGCGATCGTACCAGCGATAAAAGGTGGTCTTCGGAATGCCCAGCTTGTCCAAAGTGGACCCGACGCCCAGGTGGGACTGCTCGACCAGGCGGATGATCTCCAGCTTCTCGGATGCGGGATACCTCATTCCTCGTCTCCCCCATGCCCGATCATGTTTTTTTTGAGAAGCCGGTTCTCCAGCGAAAGTTCGGCGACCAACTCCTTCAAGTCGCGCATCTCCTGGCGCAGGCCTTTAACCTCGCCCGAGGTCGCTTGGCGCCCGGTGTCGCCGGCGAGCCGCTTCTTGCCCGCTTCCAAAAACTCTTTCGACCAGCTGTAATACAGACCCTCGGCGATGCCCTCGCGGCGGCACAAGGCGGCGATGCTCTCCTCGCCGCGCAGGCCCGACACCACGATCCGGATCTTCTCCTCAGCCGTATACTGCTTGCGTGTCTTGCGGCGAATATCCCGAACCGTTCCCTCCGCCGGGTCGTTCTTGCTCATTGATTTCTGTCTCATCTTCGTTCCCTTCGGTCACTACGATGAGCCAGAAATCCTCCAGTATGCAATTACCTCAATTTGTCCCAAAGGCCCTGACGTCAGACACCCGCGCCAAACTCTAACTTAACAGCCCGTTGATTAAGTCGGCGCCGTCTGATTCTCTGGTTCCCTGATTTGCAGGGGGATTTGCCGATGGCGATGGGACGGCAGAAGGATGGTCAGGGGGACCTGATGGTGAGCTGGTCGGAGATGCCGCGCTCTCCGGGTCATGTGTTTTATGACCGCTTGCAGTCGGTGCTGATCGAGGGCGGCTTCGACGCCTTTGCCGAGGCGAGCTGCCGGCCTTATTACGCGGTCCGGATGGGCGCGCCCTCGGTGCCGCCCGGGCGCTATTTCCGGATGCACCTGGTGGGCTACTTTGAGGGCATCGACAGCGAGCGCGGTCTGGAGTGGCGCTGCTCGGACGCGCTTTCGCTGCGGGCGTTCCTGCGACTGGGGAGCCGTGATCGGGTACCGGACCATTCCTGGCTGTCACGGAGCCGCACGCGCCTGCCCCATGAAGTCCACGCGGCGGTCTTCGACTGGGTTCTGGTGCTGATCGCCGAGGCGGGGCTGATCAAGGGCGAGCGCATCGGCGTCGATGCCTCGACCATGGAGGCCAACGCGGCGCTGCGGAACATCGTGCGGCGCGACAACGGCGAAGGCTACCGGGAGATGCTGGAGCGCCTGGCCCGGGAAAGCGGGGTCGAGACACCCACGGCCGAGGACCTGGCGCGTCTGGACCGGAAGCGCAAGGGCAAGAAGCTTTCCAACACGGATTGGGTTTCGAAGAGCGACCCCGAGGCCAAGATCACCAAGATGAAGGACGGCACGACGCATCTGGCCTACAAGCCCGAGCACGCGGTGGATCTGGACACCGGCGCGGTGGTGGCGGCCGAGCTGCACCCGGCCGATGAGGGCGACACCACGACGCTTTCCAAGACCCTGGCGAAGGCCGAGGCAAACCTCGAGGCGGTGGATGCGGCACCGACATCGGAGGACCCGGCCGAATGCGTCGCCGACAAAGGTTATCACTCACGGGCGGTCTTGAGGGCTCTGAACGACAGTCCCTGGAAGACCCGGATCGCGGCGCCCAAGCAGACCGGCTTTTCGCGCTGGCACGGTGATGAGGCGGCGCGGCGCGCGGTCACCAATAACCGTGCGCGGCTCAAGTCCGGGGTCGCCCGCGAGGCCTTCAAGCTGCGCGCCGAGATCGTCGAGCGCTGCTTTGCCCACAACCTCGATCGTGGCGGCATGCGACGAACCTGGCTGCGCGGGCGAGAGAATGTGCACAAGCGATACCTGCTCCACGTCGCCGGCCACAATCTATCGTTACTGATGCGCCAGCTCATCGGCGCCGGCACCCCGCGGGAGGCCGTGGCGGGCGGATATGGCGGTATTTTCGTTCTGCTCACGCCCACCGGGGCCATGCTGGTGGCACGGGGGGGCTCGCAAAGCGGCCAGACGGCTTTCGCCGCCGCATTCCTCATCTGGGAGTGAGAGCCGGAAAAAGCCACTTAATCAACGGGCTGTTAAGCGCTGGACCACTAATCGGTGGCAGGCCACCAGGCGAAGAGCCTTCTCGTTGGCTTCGCTGATCTCGCCCTCACAAAATTGCTGGATGAACAACCCCTCAATGGGGGAAAACCGGCGCTCGGCGATTGCTTCTTCCTGCGGCAATTTTCTCGTCGAGAGAGGTGAAACGAAGGGCTCCCTCAGCGCCCGCTCTCGCAGACGATCAAGGGTTGATCCTGCTCTTTTGCGCCCACGTCGTGGTTCCCCAAGAAGGCCCTGTTCTTCGAGGGTTTCCAATTTTCGAGCAAACTCTCTACAGAGCCGGGGTCTAACTGTTGAGGCCCGGCGGGCGGCGCCGCAAACATCGACACCACCAAGAAAATCACACAAAATAAGATCGGAAAGGCGGGTCGGTGACCGGGCAACCTAAGTGGCATCCGTAAACTCCTGACTGTTCACTCTTAGCATGATCGAGAAGCAGGCAACACGGCGGCAATTCTTGGCGGGGAGCGCCGCACTCCTGGCCTCAGGGTGCGTCGAGTCCCCCATCGTGATAAACGTCGCAAGCGCATCCAAATTTGCCCTTGCCGGTCTACCGAATGTACCGATCAGCCGAGATCAAGTCGCCAAAATACCATATGCCTCCATGAGCGCAAAGATTGGACGGGGACCCCGGTCTCTTCTGATCTTGTGGCGGGTGGAAGGCACTGAACAGCATTGGATGTCAGCCGACCGAGCCGTCCTCGTGACCCGTGGCGGGCGCGTCGTCAAAACGGCTGGCTTTCCTAAAAACCTCAAAGGTACGAACGTGTTGGGAGAAGATCCTGTCCCAGCGGGACTTCATCAACTTGATGAACAGACAACTGTCTCCCGGACAATCGATCTAGACATGGGTAACCATTACGGGTTGCCGCTCGAGAGCACTTTCACGTCAGCCGGACCTCAAACAATCAAAATTGTCGAGATAGAATTCGAAACGATCCTCGTGCGCGAGGACAATCGCGCCAAGACGTTGAACTGGAATTTTACCAACTACTATTGGGTGGATAGCTTTGACGGATTCGTGTGGAAGAGCCGGCAATACATCGCGCGGAGCTTCGCTCCGGTCGAAATTGAAATACTGAAACCAGCGGCGTAGCCCCGAAACGTGACCTTACAGTGCGCATTGCGGCCGGCTGTCCCTCAACAACAAAGCGGCCCAAAGGCCGCTTTGTCTGAGAACCGCGAATTATGAAAATCTAGCAGGCTGCTGAAAAAGTCCTCGCATTTGCAGTTGTGACATGATTCTGTGATTCCTTCGGGTGATGGAGGATGGCATGCGGGGTCGAGATCAAAGCAGTGGCAATTTATTCAGCTACGTAGACCTGGAAGAGCGTGTTCCGGATGATCATCCGCTGCGTCTGATCCGTGAGATCGTGAACGACGTATTGGGGTCTCTATCTTCGGAGTTCGAGACGCTTTATTCCCACATGGGTCGCCCATCGATCCCGCCGGAGAAGCTTCTTCGAGCGTTACTGTTGCAGGTGTTTTATTCGATCCGCTCGGAGCGTCAGCTGATGGAGCAGCTAAACTTCAACATGCTGTTTCGCTGGTTTGTGGGGCTTGGGCTGGACGATGGCGTGTGGGACGCCAGCGCGTTCTGCCACAACCGGGACCGTCTTCTGGAGGCGGAGGTTTCGGCGCAGCTGCTTGCGGGGGTTATCCAGCACCACAAGGTACGGGGACTATTGAGCCGGGATCATTTTTCGGTAGACGGAACATTGATCGAGGCCTGGGCGTCGATGAAGAGCTTTCGTCCCAAAGGTGAGGACGATGGCGACGGGGGATCGGGGCGCAACGCCGAGCGGGATTTTCATGGCGAGAAACGCTCGAACGCGACCCATGCAAGCACCACTGATCCGGACGCCCGGCTTTATCGCAAGGGTAATGGCCGGGAAAGCAAGCTGTGTTACATGGGCCATGCGCTGACGGAGAACCGCCATGGTCTGGCAGTCGGCGGCGGCGTGACCATTGCGTCGGGCACGGCGGAACGCGAAGCCGCCCTTGATCTGATCGACAGGCATCGCCCGGTGGAGAGTAGAGGCGGCCCGCGTCGGATCACGGTGGGCGGGGACAAGGGTTTTGACGTCGCGGATTTTGTCGAGGAACTGCGGCACCGCAAGGTGACCCCCCATATCGCCGTCCAGGACCACGTCACCAAGACCGGCAAGCGGCGCAAGACCAAGATAGACGGGCGCACGACGCGCCATCCCGGTTACGGCGTCAGCCAACGTTGCCGTAAGCGCATCGAGGAGGTCTTCGGCTGGGTCAAGACGAGCGCGGGATTGAGCAAGACCAAATTCCGGGGCCGCCACCGGGTCGACGCTTCGTTCACCCTGGCCTTGGCCGCCTACAACCTCGTCCGACTACCCAGACTGCTGGCGGAGGCGCCAACATGACGGGCGATGCCGGCACGCCGCTGACCGCAAAGTGGCAGATCATCGAACTGGATGAAGCCCAGGGCATCGGATCGGTCGAGATTGAAGACGGTTTCACCCTAAGACACGAAATCTCATTTCATTTCGGCGATGAATCCGAGTTCAAGGCCCGGCAATGATGACTTTTTCAGCAGCCTGCTAGAGCATTTTCTGAGCTGACGGATTCTTTTTGGGATTCCCATGGGATCGAATTTCTGATTCAAGATGTGGGCTGGTGGAGGAGGCCAGCCTGCATGACGAAACCTCTTTCCAATGATCTTCGAGAACGGCTTGTATCGGCGGTTGACAGCGGCCTGTCGCGGCGCTCGGCGGCGCGCCGCTTCGGGGTTGCGGCCTCGACGGCGATCAAATGGGTGAATCGGTGGCGGCGGACGGGCGATGTCGGGCCTAGGCCGCAAGGCGGTGACCACCGCTCGCACCGGATCGAGGCCCATGCCGAGGAAATCCTGGCGCTGGTTGACGAGACGCCGGACATCACCTTGGGCGAGATCGCGGCACACCTGGACGCGGGGCATGGCTTGACGGTGGCCCAAAGCACGGTCTGGCGGCTGCTCGACCGGCACGGCATGACGTTCAAAAAAAACCGCGCACGCCTGCGAGCAACAGCGAGCTGACGTCCTGCGCCGCCGGCAGGCCTGGTTCGACGCCCAACCCGATCTGAAGCCCGAGCGGCTGGTGTTCATTGACGAGACCGGCGCTTCGACCAAGATGGCCCGGCGTTACGGCCGGGCGCCACGGGGCGAGCGTTGCCAAGCACCGGTGCCTCATGGACACTGGAAGACGACGACCTTCGTTGGCGCGCTCCGCCTTGAAGGCATGACCGCGCCCATGGTGCTCGACGGTGCCATGCATGGTGCCGCCTTCCTCGCTTATGTGGAGCAGGTCTTGGTCCCGACGCTCAAACCCGGCGATATCGTGGTGATGGATAACTTACCCGCCCACAAACCCATCGCCGTGCGCACGGCCATCGAAGTCGCCGCGGCAGAGTTGCGCTTCCTGCCGCCCTACAGCCCTGACTTTAACCCCATTGAAATGGCCTTCTCCAAGCTCAAGGCTTTCCTCAAAAAGACCGCCGCCCGAACCGTCGATGACCTCTGGGACGCCATCGCCCAAGGCATCGACACCTTCACACCAACGGAATGCGAAAACTACTTCGCTGCTGCCGGCTATGACCGCAAATGATAGGAAAACGCTCTAGTTCGTCGATGTTGACGTTGACGTGGTGGTCGACGTTGTCGTCACGATAGCGGCGGCGTCGTCCGACGTCGCTGCCGCAACTGCGACTGCTACGGCCGCTGCCACGGCCACGGCCGCTGCGATCGTGCGCGCGGCAACGCCACCGCCCGCGCCGGCGGCTCCAGCTTCCTCACCTTCCTGACCCGCCGCGCCGCCGGTTCCCGTCTTCACGGCCTGCGATTGCGCGAAGCCCAGGCTCGGCGCGCTCGCCAGCACCAGCGCCACGCAGAGCGCGGTCAAAATTCGTCTAACGATCATCCCCGGAGCCCCCACGCATAACTCAATGAAACTCATGAAAACCCTAGCGCCTTTGTGCCGCTCACGCAACAACGTGGACACGGACGGCCAAGACACTTCTGCGGGATGTTAAGGCCCTCAAGACAAAGTTGCAAGCTGGTACCCATCAACCCGATGCTCGGACCACAGAGCCGTGTGGCAATTGGGCCACAGGATTCGCTCTCAACGCGCCTTCAGATTAACCTAAACTAGTGATCAGCATGTTGGGTCAAAAAATTAACGATTGTCATAACGTTGTCCGGGTCGGCGAAAATATTGTGGGCGTCCCCGGACCGAAGAACGATCGAGCGTGAAGTCAAGCGTCCCGCCATGAACTCGCCGCAGAGACCTTGTTGGTCGACCGTTCGTTCCGGCCCATACCACGGATCGTCGGCGTGCACGATGGCGAGAACAGGCGTAGTGGAGGGTGCGGCAAGAACTTGCACGATCGGATCGCCCCGGCCAGGTCCACTGGGCGATCACTCGCGCCCGGAACTCGCCACCGCGGTAGAGCGCCACGGCCACGCCGCCCTCGCTGGTACCGGCGAGATACTGATTGTCGTGATCGATCCAGCTGAGCTCGCGCATCCGCTCGAGCGCGTAGCTGATCTCGGCCAGACGGAAATCGTAAACGAACAGGTTATGACCGCCGGTCTTTGTCTTCGGATCGCACTGCAAGGGCCGGAACCCGCGTGCCATGCTGTCGGGCGCGATCACCACATAACCGGCTTGCGCCAACGCCTCGAAGAAGACGATGTTACCGAGTCCCGTACAGCCGTGCAGGTAGAGTACGACGGGTGGTTTTGGGCCTCGTTCCTGAAACCGGGCGATTCGTGCCGCCGCTTTACCGCCCACCGATTCGATTTTTGCGGCAACGGGTGCCTCGCCATCCTCAGCGGCCGGAAGATAGACCCACGCCTCCTCCCAGGTTCGCACGAGATCGGGGCGCGCATCGAACGGCGGCGTCAAACAAGCGGACAGGGCCATCACAAATAAGCACGCCACGACCATGCGGCATCGCGCCGGCCTCGATTCAAATTTCGCGAACAATCCTTCACCGATCATGCCGCTTCACTCGCGGGCCGGTCCGCGAGGCGGGCCCGAGCAACCCACCAGCTCGGTTCGTGCGCCCGACAGGCTTCGGCCGCCTTCGCCGCGGCATCCATCTCGGCGAACAGGGCAAAACAGGTCGGACCGCTGCCGGTCATGCGAACCACAAGCGCTCCCGGCAGTGATTCCAGGAAGGACAAAACTGCCGTGACCTGCGGCACCAGCACACCGGCCGCTACGGTGAGATCGTTCGCACGCTCGCAGAGCGCATCGGCCAGCGCATGCACGTCGGCGATAGCACCGCGCAATCGCTCCACGCTCTCCCGCGCACCGATCGCTCGACACCGCGCGAAGACGCCATAAACATCTTTCGTCGCCAGCCCGACGCCCGGATTGACCAACACCATGTACGCCATGGGCAACTCGGGTGCGGGCTCGATGTCGTGCCCGATCCCACCGATGAAAGCCGGGCGCCCGTCCACGCAGACCGGCACGTCGGACCCAAGCTCCCGCGCCACATCCATCACCCGTTCGTCTCCCAGCTCAACGCCCCACAGGCGGGCCAATGCTCGTAGAGCGGCCGCCGCATCGCTCGAACCTCCGCCCAATCCGGCCGCGACGGGCAAATTCTTGGTGAGAGTGAGTCGCGCCCCTTCGGCAATTCCAAAGGCGGCCGCGAGCGACCGGGCGGATCCGAGCACAAGGTTGTCGCTCCCCGAACGCAGCCTAACCGCGAAGGGTCCCGTAACATCCAAAGCAATTTCATGGGCGCGCGTCGCCGTCAATTCGTCACCGATGTCAACGAACGCAACGAGACTATCGATTAGATGAAACCCGTCGTCACGGCGGCCGAGGATATGCAGATAAAGATTGATCTTGGCGGGCGCCGTTTCGCGGATCAAACGCGGGGCAGCACTCCGCTCATCCGCCATCCGCGCTCGACTCCACCGCGGGCAGGCCATCCTCCAGCTTTTCCTCGATGGCGGGCACGAGATCGGGCTCGGGCTCGAAAGACAGCGCCCGGTGCCACTGGAAACGCGCTTCGTTCAGCCGGCCGGTACGCCAAAAGGCATCGCCCAGGTGATCGTTGATGACCGGATCGTCGGGCCTCAACTCGACTGCGCGCTCGAGCTGCCTGACGGCCTCGTCGTACCGGTCCAGGCGGTAGAGCACCCAACCCAGGCTGTCCACGATATAGCCATCACGCGGCCTGAGATCGACAGCCTTACGGATCATCTCGAGGGCACTGTCGAGGTGACGGCCCTGCTCGACCCAGGAGTAGCCGAGATAGTTGAGCACCAGGGGCTGATCCGGCTTGAGCTCGAGCGCGCGCAGGAAATCCGCCTCGGCGCGGTCCCACTGCTGCGAGCGTTCGAGCGCGATGCCGCGGGTGTAGAGGAGCGTCCAATCGTTCTCGGCGAACTCCACCTTGCGTTCGAACGCGCGGTCGTACTCCTTGACGGCCTCGGCCCATTTCTCCTGCGCCCGATAAAGATCGCCGAGCGAGATCAGCGGATCGGTACGATCGGCGCGCTGACTGGCGAGTTTTTGCAATAGGGCGATGGCTTCGTCGGTGCGCTCGAGCCGTTCGAGGTTGGTGGCGACGCGCACCTGTGCCGTCCAGGAATAGGGCGAATCCGAATCGATCGCCCCATATTGGTCGATGGCGGCCTCCCACCGGCCCGCGGTTTCGAGAATGTTGCCGAGCAACGCCTGGGCGACCGGAAAATCAGACCGCAGGTAGGTGGCGAGCCGCACATAGATCGCCGCATCCTCGAGCGCGGTGTCCTGTGCCAGGACGCCGGCCAGACCGAAAAACGCTTCGGCCACGCCGTCCGCCGCGTCAGCGGCCAGCGCCTCGGGCGGGCGACCTCCGCCGGCCCGTTCGGCGGCGGCGGAGAACACCACGTCGGAGGGGTCGTCCTTCAAAACCTCGCCATAGACTGCTTTGGCATCCTCGGCGCGGCCGCCACGTTCGAGAAAGTTGCCCAGGGCCTCTGCGATTCGTGTGCCCCCGCCGCCAGAGGCTTCAAGGCCCTCGCGGTAAGTGGCTTCCGCCTCCGTCGCCCGGCCGGCGAAATCCTGGATCAGTGCTGTGTGGTACAGCCGGAACACCTCGAAGGACTTGCGCTTGGAGAGGCCTGCGAGCTGTTTTATGGCATCGTCCGGCTTGTCCTGACCTGTCAGGCACCACGCCGTCACCATCGGCACGACAAGAGCGTTGAACCGCCGCGTCGAAGCCTTGTTGAGCCGACCGAGCGCCGCCTCGAGATTGCCCCGCTTCACCGCGACGACCGCCAGCACGACATTCGCCAGCCCGGCGCGCGGGTTGGCCTTGACGAGCGCCGCGGCGAGCTCCGCGGCGTCCGTCACCCGGCCGTCGGCCAAAGACACGCGGAACGTATCGTTGAGAAGATCGCTGTTCTCGGGATCAGCGGCCAGCGCCTCGCCGAGGAAATCGGCCGCAGCCGCCGTGTCACCCGTCGCGCGCGCGAATTTGGCCGCCAGATAGCTGCCGAGCGGGGACTCAACCGCATCGCCCGGCTCGTTGATTCTTGAGATGACCTCGGATGACGCGACTTGAATGTACTCCGTCGTTTGTCGCGCCGTATCATTTCGTTCGAGAGGATCCAGGCTGCAGGCGGACACGAGGGCGAAGCCGGCCAGCGCGCCAAGCGCGCGCGCAACGCCACGGACCCACTCCGGGCCGCGCGGGAAAGCGCGCGGATCAGCCGCCGCGTATTGGCGCCATCGGTCAGCCATCGTCCTGAGGCTTTGTTTACCCCGAATCAGCTGGCCGCGTCAGCCGCCACTTGCAATTTAATGATGCGGTCGGGATTCCGCGGCGGCTGTCCGGTGTTGAGCAGATCGACGTACTGCATGCCGAATATGACCTGGCCCCAAACGGTATATTCGCCGCCGAGATGTGGCGCCGGCCCAAAGAGGACAAAAAACTGGCTGTCCGCGCTGTCGGGCTCGTCGAGCCCGTGCTTCATGCCGACGACGCCGCTCAGAAAGGGCTCCTCGGATAATTCAGCGGGGATGGTCGTGCCCGAGCCACCGGTGCCGGTGCTCGTCGGATCGCCGGTCTCGGCGGCGAAGCCCCGCACCACGTTGTGGAACATCAGGCCATCGTAGAACCCTTGGCGGGCGAGCTGCTTGACGCGCGCGACGTGGCGCGGAGCAAGATCGGGTCGCATCTCGATCACCACGCGGCCGTAGACGAGATCCAGAAAAAGAAGATTTTCGAGGTCCTTGCCACTTACGACCTGGGTCAAAACGGCTGAATCGGTGGCGCTTGGTGTCGTGGTGCTATGCGCCTCGCCCTGTTGCGAGGCCCACTGGACCGCCCGGCCCGCGTCGGAGCTATTGTCAAAAGTTGGTGACGCAGGTTTCAGGTGGCGCGTTCGGTTAGCTTTTCTCCGTCCTTGAATTTGACGCCTTGAATGATGTCGGCGATCTGGTGCGAGCCGTCCAGGCGACGCCACTTCTTGCTGGCCGACTGGCACAGCTTGAAGACCATGGTGAGCGCCGTCATGCGGCTGAGGCAGCCCTTGGTCTTGGTGGTCCTGAGGCGCACGGTCGCAAAGGTGCTTTCGATGGGATTGGTGGTGCGAATGTGCTTCCAGTACTCGGCCGGGAAGTCGTAGAAGGCGAGCAACACGTCGCGGTCCTTGGCCAGGCAGGCCACCGCTTTGTCGTACTTGGGGCCATAGGCCTCGAGGAAGAAGTCGAAGGCCTTCTCGGCCACCGCGCGGGTCTCGGCCATCCAGATGTCCTGTAGGTGCTGCTTGGCGCGTGGCTGGACGGACTTCGGGAGCTTGTTGAGCACGTTGGCGGTCTTGTGCACCCAACAGCGCTGCTCGCGCGTCGTCCCGTAGACCTCGCGCAAGGCTTTCCAGAAACCGAGCGCCCCGTCGCCGGTGGCCAGCTCGGGCGCAATCGCCAGGCCGCGGCGCTTGAGATCGAGCAGCACTTCGCGCCAGGACTGGGCGCTCTCCCGGTAGCCGTCGGCGATCGCCAGCAGCTCCTTGCGGCCCAGCTCGTCGGCACCGATGATCACGCACATGCATTGCTTGTCATGGTCGAGCCGTGGTGAGAAGTAGACGCCCTCGGCCCAGAAGTAGACATAACGCTTGGCCGAGAGATCGCGCCGTTGCCAATGCTCCAGCTCGCCTTGCCAGACCTCCTTGAGGCGGGCAATGGTCGAGGCCGAGAGCCCCGGCGCCTCGGGCCCCAAGAGCGCCGCAAGCGCCGCGCAGAAATCGCCCGTGGAGATGCCCTTCAGATAAAGCCAGGGCAGGAGTTCCTCGATCGACTTGGCGCGCCTGAGATAGGGAGGCAAGATCCGTGAGGTGAAGCGAACCCGCGGCCCCGTCTCGCCGGCGCCTCGGTCGCGCACCCTGGGACAGCGCACCGCAACCGGACCAATGCCGGTCTGGATCTCGCGCTCCGGCAAATGCCCGTGGCGTACGATCCGACGGCGGCCGGCCGAGTCCGTCAGATGCGCATACGCCTCGACAAAACCGGCAACTTCCGCCGCCACCGCTTGCCCAAGTAAACGCCGCGCACCAAGACGCAAAACCCCCGTCAGCGGATCGTCCTCAAATGATCCTGGTTGGCGAAGCTGGACGACTGTATCCTCTCTCATGGCGTATCCCTCCTTCGTGGAAAATGGCGACTCCAACATCGCCAGGATACGCCGCCCTCATCTCATCCCATCACCAACTTTCGGGTATAGCTCCCCGCGTCGTCAACCGGTCCCAACGTCGCAAACATCCGCGATACCGCCGTGCGCATCTCATCCGAGGCTCGTGTCGAAAGAGAGGGACCGCCAGTATCGGAGACGGACAACACCTGGCCCTGATTTACGATCTCCGTGCCGAATCGCGAGACGACCTCGACGGCGCCCTCGAGAACCGCGATCTCCGTCGAGCGGGAGGAGGCAAGCACATCGAAGACCGTGCCCCGAATGCCGATCGTGGCGGTCCGCGTCTTGAGGCTGACGTCGAGTTTCGCCGAGGCCGAGGCGAATCGAAGGACGCCCTTGGCGACGTTGACCGCGCCTTTCGCCACGTTGGTGTCGGGATCGTAGACGAACTCGTCGATCGTCACCTCCGCCCGTTCGCCGATCACCAGCTCCGAGTCATCGAGGAAGATGAGATCGGCGGCGCTCTCGACGCCGGTTCGGATCTTCTGGTTGAAGACCAGCAGCTCACCGCTCTTCATCCGCTTAAGCACGCTGTTGCCGTAGACCTCGTTGACCACCTTGTTGGCGACGCCGACTTCCTCGGCTCCGCAAGAAGGAACCACCGCAGCGGCGAAGGCGACACTCAGGACTGCGATGGCGAGATGTTTCGCGGCGCGGAGCCTCAACGCACGAAGCGTACTCATTCCGGCGGCAAGAACGTTCGTCACGGCAGAGGTTCCCATGGCATGTGCGTCAAGAGGCAGCAATCGCAATACAGCAAATTCGTGCCGTTCGGCTGTGCTCGGCGAGGCATCGCCCAACAGTGGTCCGCGAGCCGCAATCGGGAGTGCCTACAGTTTTTGCCGAGCCCCAAACCACGCAAGAATCGGGCCGACATCACCCGAATCTGGGCTAAAGGCGTAGTTTACCGCGGATCGCGAAATTGGGGTCACATATTGGGGTAGTTGGGCCCGCCGCCTCCCTCGGGCACCACCCAGTTGATGTTCTGGGTCGGATCCTTGATGTCGCAAGTTTTGCAATGGACGCAGTTTTGCGCATTGATCTGCAGGCGCGGATTTTCGCCTGAATTATCCGTCACGATCTCGTAGACCCCGGCCGGACAGTAGCGCTGCTCGGGCGCGTCATAGAGCACGAGATTGGTCGCGATGGGGACCGATGCGTCCCCGAGGGTGAGATGAGCGGGCTGATCCTCTTCATGATTGGTGTTGGAGATGAAGACCGACGACAGCCGGTCGAAGCTGATGGCACCGTCGGGTTTGGGATAGTCGATCTTGGCACACACGCCGGCCTCTTTGAGGGCGGCGTGATCGGCGTGGTTTCGCAACGTCCATGGGCTCAGGCCGCGCAGGAGCTTGAGCTCGATGCCGGCATAGAGCGTACCGGCCGCGAGGCCCCAGCGGAATGCGGGGCGAAAGTTGCGCACCCTATAAAGCTCGTCATGGACCCAGGACGACCTGAAGCGCGCCGGGTAGCCCGCAAGTTCGGGCGCCGCGCTCCCCGCCGCTAGAGCCTCGAACGCGGTCTCGGCCGCCATCATGCCCGTCTTCATCGCCGTGTGGCTGCCCTTGATGCGTGGGACGTTGAGAAAGCCCGCCGCACAGCCGATCAGCGCGCCGCCCGGAAACACCAGCTTGGGGATCGACTGATAGCCGCCCTCGTTGATGGCGCGCGCGCCATAGGCGATGCGCGTGCCGCCCTCGAGGATCGGGCGGATCTCCGGGTGGGTCTTGAACCGCTGAAACTCCTCATAGGGATCGAGGTGCGGGTTTTGGTAGTCGAGACCGATCACGAAACCGACGGCGACCTGGTTGGCATCGAGGTGATAGAGGAACGAGCCGCCGTAGGTGCTGTGATCGAGCGGCCACCCCGCCGTGTGGATGACCAGGCCCTCGCGGTGCCGGGCGGGTTCAACCTCCCACAGCTCCTTGAGCCCGATACCGTAGGTCTGGGGATCGACACCGTCGCGCAGGCCGAAGCGCTCGAACAGCGTCTTGGTGAGCGAGCCGTGGCAGCCCTCGGCAAAAAAGGTGTAGCGGGCGCGGAGCTCGATGCCAGGCTGGTAGGCCGGTTTGCGGGCGCCGTCCTTGGCGATGCCCATATCGCCGGTGGCAACGCCCGCGACCGCGCCGCCCTCGTCATAGAGCACCTCGGCGGCGGCAAAGCCTGGGTAGACCTCGACACCGAGCTCCTCCGCCTGGCCTGCGAGCCAACGGCACAGATTCCCGAGACTGATAATGTAATTTCCGTGATTGTCGAGCGCTGCCGGCATCAGCCACTCGGGCCAGCAGAAACTCCCCCTCGCGCCGAGGAAGAGAAACCGGTCCTCGGCAACCGGGACGGTGACCGGCGCCTCTTTGTCGCGCCATTCGGGGATGAGCTCGTTGAGCGCCCTGGGATCGAGCACCGCGCCCGAGAGGATGTGGGCGCCGACTTCGGAACCCTTCTCGATCACACAGATACTGAAATCCTTGTCCTGCTCGAGGCACAATTGGCGAAAGCGGATCGCCGCCGCCAGGCCCGCGGGCCCGGCGCCGACGATCACGACGTCGTACTCCATCGCTTCCCGGGTGCGGGGTTCCTCGCTCATCGCGTCTCCTTGAGCCGCAGTTGCCTACCGGTTATGCCCCGCGTCCTCAGGCAGGGTCAAATCAAGGCATAGTGAGAAAGCAGCCCAGCGAATGTCCACGATAAAGAACCTCGCGCAATCGAAGATTCTGGAATCCCGAGTAATTGACAATTGATCCCGTGCATGTATCTATATTGTAGATACATCGGTGATGGGGATGAGGGTATGGTGAAGCAGACCTCCATTGCGAAATGGGGCCACAGCCTCGCTCTTCGGTTGCCCAAAAGCGTTGCGCTCGACGCGCGGCTCGATGAAGGGACGCCAGTCGATCTCCGCGTCGAAGACGGCATTCTCACGGTTCGGCCCGCCCGGCCGAGGTACACATTGTCCGACCTGCTGGGACAACGGAAATCTTCGCGGAGGCAAAAGGAAATTGAGTGGGGCAGGACCGAGGGCGAAGAGGCGTGGTAGGCGGGCTCGGGCCGCCTATCAACCTGATCGCGGTCATTTCGTCAATCTGGACTTCACGCCGCAATCGGGCACCGAGCAGGCCGGTCGCCGGCCGGCCCTGGTATTGTCCGCGAGCCAATTCAACATCGCCACCGGACTGATGTTCGCCTGCCCCGTGACCAGCGGGGCAAAAGGCGGCCCCTTCGAGGTTCCCGTTCCGCGCGGCGCCAAGGTGACAGGCGTCATATTGGCGGATCAGTTGCGCAGCGTGGATTGGCTCTCACGCAACGCGGAATTTCACAGCAGCGCGCCGCAGGATACGACCCTCGAGGTCCTGGCCAGAATCGAGGCGATCCTGCAAATTTCTCTCGATCCCTAATCTCTTTTCGAGAATCGGGGTGCGCCTAGCCGCCGTATGGCGCCCTGTGCTAGCCTCGCGCCATGTCCGGGGCAAACGACCCGCACGAGCTTCTGCGCTGGTCCATCGCCGCCGGCGCGGACGAGGCCATCGACGATGCCCCCCACAATCGTTATGAGACCGCGCCGCGCGAAGACCGCCGCGCAGCACCGCGCGTGACGGACTCCCCGCCTCAGGCGTCTGCTCAGACCACTCCACCCCGCCAGATCACCATGGCGAACCTGCCGCTTCAAACACCGGGCGGCGTCGGCGCGAGCGCGCGCGAGATGGCCCATGCCTGCCAGACCCTGGACGAGTTGTCTCAGGCGCTGCAGCGCTTCGACGGTTGCGCGCTGAAAGATACCGCGACCAATCTCGTCTTCGGCGAGGGCAATCCGGCCTCCGGCTTCATGCTGATCGGTGAAGCGCCGGGCGCCGACGAGGATCGCGAAGGCCTGCCCTTTGTCGGCGTAAGTGGCCAGCTGCTCGACCGCATGCTGGCGGCGATCGGGCGCGACCGCACATCGTCGTACATCACCAACATTCTCTATTGGCGGCCGCCCGGTAATCGCAAGCCGACGACCGCGGAATCGGAAGCGTGTCTTCCGTTCATCGAGCGGCACATAGAACTCGTCGCGCCGCAAATCATCGTCCTCGTCGGCGGCACCGCCGCGAGCGCGCTGCTCAGGCGCAGCGAAGGCATCACCAAGATCCACGGCCAATGGCTCGGCTATCTCTCGCCCAACGATCCTTCAACGCCCGAGATCCCCGCCATAGCCATCTATCACCCCGCTTATCTCCTGCGCCAGCCGGCGCTCAAGCGCGAGGCGTGGCACGACCTGATCGCCATCAAGAAGCGGCTCGAAGCGTTGGGGTGAGGCGGCCTCAGGGGCTCCCCGCGATGCGGCCGGGTTTGCCCTGCTGATCCCATCTCTTGCCCCGATGCGGTGAATTGGTTAGTAACGCCGGGGGAAGGACGAGCAGAAAGCTGTCCGATGTTTGCAACCATTTGTGGCGACGCCAGACATCAAAGGCGGAGGTTCCGACCGGCCGCGCTGCCGGGAATCGTGCTGGCCCTTGCCCTGTGCCTCGGGCTTGCGGCCCCCGAGGCCAGCGCCGCCGCCCTCAAACTCGAGCATGAGTCCGTGGGTTCTGCCAGCGCGCAGGGCTCGACCGATATTCCTCCAGTCCTTTCCAGCGCGGACATCACGCGCTACCGGACGATCTTCGCTCTGCAGGAGGAGGGCCGCTGGGCGGAGGCCGACCGCGAGATCAAAAAGCTCGACGATCCGCTCCTCATGGGCCGGGTCCAGTTCCAGCGCTACATGCACCCAACGCAATACCGCTCGCGCTACAGCGAGCTTGCGCTTTGGCTCGGGCATTACGCCGAACAGCCGGGCGCCTATCGCATCTTCCGCCTGGCCATGCGCCGCAAGCCCTCATCCGCCAAACCACCGCGCTGGCCGGGCGCGGCGCGCAACGGCGCCAGCGCGCGGGCCGAGCCGCCGCCCAAGCCCGGCTACAAATCGCCCAAGAAACGAAGCGCCAAGACCGCCGCGCGGGTGCGCGCGCTCCGCGCCCACATGATCAAGCACGCCCGTCGCGGTGACGCCAAAGCGGCGGAACGCCACCTCCACGAGAAGGAGGTGGAGCGGCTCTTCGACGATGTCGAGCTTGACGAGGTCCGCGCACGGATCGCCACCGGATACTTCTTCAAAGGTGAGGACGAGAAAGCGTTCGCCCTGGCCGCCGCAAGCGCCACGCGCTCGCGGGAGCACGTGCCGCTGGCCGATTGGACGGCTGGCATGGCCGCCTGGCGGCTCGACGAGAAGGTCGCGGCGCGGCCCCACTTCGAGGCCTTGGCGCGCGCCGAGGGAACCTCGAGCTGGAATATGGCCGCCGGCGCGTTCTGGGCGGCCCGCGCCAATCTGGTGACCGGCCGGCCCGACCGGGTGAACGGCTTTCTTGTCATCGCCGCCCGCCATTCGCGCACGTTCTACGGCCTGATTGCGACGCGGCTGCTTGGCGAAACGCCCACCCTACGCTGGCACGCGCCCGCACTCGCACCCCCCGACATGGCGCAGCTGCTGGCCTTCCCCGAGGTCGAGCGCGCCATCGCGTTGGGCGAGAGCGGCCAGATCTATTGGGCGGAGCAGGAGATTCGCGCGGTTTACCGGCAGCTCGACCCGGCGCTCGATGAGGCCCTGCTGGGGCTCGCCAGCCGCCTCGATCTTCCCGCGGCGTCCCTCAGGATCGGCCGCGAGACCGCCGAGAGAAAGAACCGGGTCTACGACGCAGCGCTCTACCCGGTGCCGCCCTGGGAGCCCGCCGGCGGCTACGACGTCGACCGCGCCCTGATCTACGCCTTCATGCGCCAGGAATCGGACTTCAACAGCCGCGCCAGGAGCCGCAGTGGGGCCCGCGGCCTGATGCAACTCCTGCCGCGCACCGGGAGCTTCATCGCCAAGGACCGCAGCCTGCGCGGCCGCAATAAGCAGAAGCTCTACTCGCCCGAGCTCAATATCGACCTCGGGCAGAAATACCTCGCCCATCTGTTGGACAACGACCGGGTCGAGGGCGAGCTGTTCAAGCTTGCCGCGGCCTATAACGGCGGGCCGGGCAATCTGAAAAAGTGGCTCCGCCGCACCAACCACCAGGATGACCCGCTTTTGTTCATCGAAAGCGTGCCCGCGCTCGAGACCCGGCTGTTCATCGAACGCGTGCTCGCCAATCTGTGGATCTACCGCATGAGGCTCGGCCAGGAGACGCCCTCGCTCGATGCGGTGGCCGCGGGCGCTTGGCCGCGCTATGTTTCTCTCGACAAGCCGGCGATCACGCTGGCGATCACGGAGACACCGGCAAGATCGACCGGCACGGCTCGGCCCAGCGCGGCCTCGGGATCGTCCCATGGCGAAGATTGACGAAACACGGCCCTTTATTCCGGTTCGCATCGCGGTCCTGACCGTCTCGGACACAAGGACGCAGGCCGACGACAAATCGGGGCAGGTTCTGGTCGATCGTTTGACCGAGGCAGGACACGTGCTCGCGGCGCGGGCCATTGTGCCCGACGAGGAGGCGCACATCATCGCCCAGCTGCGAACCTGGATCGCTGATCAGGAGATCGACGTGGTCGTCGCGACGGGGGGCACGGGCGTCACCGGGCGCGACATCACGCCCGAAGCGTTTCATGCCGTCTATGAAAAGGAGATCGCCGGTTTTGGCGAGATCTTCCGCATGATCAGCTACGACAAGATCGGCAGCTCGACCATCCAGTCGCGGGCGACCGCCGGCGTCGCGGGCGGAACCTACCTGTTCGCGGTGCCGGGCTCGCCCGGCGCGTGCCGCGATGCCTGGGACGAGATCCTGCGCTGGCAGCTCGACTACCGAACCCGGCCGTGCAATTTCGTCGAGTTGATGCCGCGCCTCACCGAGGGACAGACGAAGAAGCGCGCCTGAGCGCCCTCGCCGCCCGCCAGCGCGCATAGTCTTCCGGCGAATCGATATCCTCGAGCGTCTCGAGCCAGGCAACGCGCGGGCGCGCACCGAAGCTCTTGAGCGTGTCCTTGAGAGCGTGCTCCGTGGACCAACGAATCCCGTTGAGCAGGGGCGCGGTGAAACGTGACGGCGGTGCGGGCCCGCGCCTGAGCCCGATCAGCCAGTAGCCGCCGTCCCGCGCCGGGCCGAACACGATATCGTGGCGCTTGAGGCGGTCGAAGGCCGCGGCAATGTGGTCCCGCGTGATATCGGGAATATCGCTGCCGATGATGACCGCGGGGCCCGGCGGCAGGGAGCACGCGACATTATTCATGCGCCGCCCGAGATCACCCGGTCCTTGGGGCAGGCGATCGGGAACCGTAGGCCAAAAGCGCCCCTCACGCGCGAAGCGATCGGGGGCGACCGCCAACCACAGCCGCCAACGCGGGTCATCGCCCACCTCCCTGAGAAGATCGGCCGTCGTCCGGGCGTAGAATCGCCAGGCGGGCACGGCCCCGATGCCCGCGGCGAGGCGCGTCTTGACCGCACCCATCCGGGGCGCTCTCACGAACACCACGAGATGATTGGACATCGCCCTAGCCATAGAGGAACGCGATCAGCCGGGGCGGCACGCCGAGGATGTAGAGCGTGAGACAGGTCAGGTTGCGCAGGCTGCGCAAGACGTAGCCCGAGCGCCGGTATCGCTCGGCCGAAGTCACCGCCGCGACGGGCAAAATCGTCAGCCGCCGACGGCCGATACGGCGCACCAGATCGACATCCTCCATCAGCGGCAAGGGCCTGAACCCGCCAACGGCCTCGTAGAACGAGCGGTGAATGAGCACGCCTTGATCGCCGTAGGGCAGGCCGAACAACCGCGAGCGCCAGGCGACGATGCGTTCGAGCCGCCGCGCCGCCGGGGCGTCATCATCGAGGGCAAAGCGAAACACCCCCGCCCGCTCCCGGTTCTCCGGCGCCGCGGTGAAGGCCCCCACCGCCTCCCGCCACCCCGCGCCCAACCGCGTGTCGGCGTGGAGAAACAAGAGCCAATCGCACTCGGCCGCGCGGGCGCCTGCGGCGAGCTGCGAGCCGCGACCTCTGGGAGCGCTGATGACCCGCGCGCCACGGCGTTCGGCAAGGGCGGTGGTATCGTCGGTCGAGCCGCCATCGGCGACGACAATCTCGCGAACCAGCGGATCCGATCCGGCGTACAGACAATCCAAAGTCGGCGCGAGTTGTTCACCCGCCTGCAGCGTGGGGATGACGACGCTGAGGCCATCATCCCGGAGGAATGAGCTGGAGGGCTCGTCCATACCCGCATCATAGCGCCGCTGGGCGGCTTGCTGTAGCGGACCCGAGGGTCTCACCGGCAGATTGCTCTCGATTATTGTTCTTGCTTTGTTCACTGACCGGCGTATCCTGGCAGTATGGCAGGGAGGATCGAAACCGGCGCGCAAGATCAAGGCCCAGGCGAGCACCTTCATTCACCCGGGCGCACGACGCGGACGCGGGGCGCTGTCGAACGCCACCAACCGCTTCGACAGCCTCAAGCGGATCACGCGTGATGAATCGTTCGCGTTCGACGATGGCTGGGGCGGGGCCGATGAAGCGCCGCTGCCGCTCCGCACGACGGTCACCCGCGATGCCTCGCGCTCGGCCATCGCCAAGAACGAGTCTCCCGATCTACCGTTCGACCAGTCGATCAACCCCTATCGCGGTTGCGAACATGGCTGCGTCTACTGCTACGCCCGACCGAGCCATGCCTATCTCGGCTTCTCGCATGGTCTCGACTTCGAATCCCGCCTGCTGGCCAAACCCGATGCGCCCCGGCTTCTCGCCCGCGCCCTCGCGCGGCCTTCTTACCGCTGCCAGCTCCTCGCGCTCGGCACCAACACCGATCCTTACCAGCCGGTGGAGCGCACCTGGCGGATCACGCGGGGAATTCTGGAGGTCTTGGCTGATCATCGCCATCCCGTCGGCGTCGTGACCAAGTCCTCGATGGTGACCCGCGACATCGATCTCCTCAGCGCCATGGCGGAGAAGGGCCTCGCCCAGGTGTGCATCTCTCTCACCACCCTCGACCGCAAGCTCGCGCGTAGGATGGAGCCGCGTGCTGCGACACCAGAGAGGCGACTCGAGACGATCCGTCGGTTGGCCGATGCCGGCATTCCCACCGGTGTCATGGTGGCGCCGGTCATCCCCGCGCTCACCGATTCAGAGCTGGAATCGATCCTCGCCGCGGCGGCGAAAGCGGGTGCCCTTACGGCGTCTTACGTGTTTCTCCGCCTCCCCCACGAACTCAAAGACCTGTTCCGCGAATGGCTGGCGATGAACGAGCCCCTTCGGGCCAAGCGGATCATGAACCATGTGCGGGCCGCCCATGGCGGCAAGGACTACGAGCCCGTCTTCGGCAAACGGGGCCGCGGCGAGGGTGCCTATGCCGAGATGATCGCGCGGCGGTTCCGCCTTGGCTGCCTACGCTTCGGGCTCAACCGCCACCGCGTACATCTCGACACGGGCCAGTTCCGCCGCCCATCACCGGACAGCGATCAGATGAGCCTGTTCTGAGGGCGCCTTGCGGCCGGGGGAGGGTCACCTCGGCGGTGGATAGCGGGCACTGATGGCGGCCTGGGCCAGGATGGCGAGAATGATGATGACGCCGCCCGCCAAGGTGGGCACGCTCGGTATCTCGTTGATGAAGATCCATACCCAGAGCGGCCCGATGATGATCTCGATATCGGCCAAGAGCGAAGTTTCGCCGGCGCGGATGTAACGGGCGCCGTTGGTGAACAACAGAAACCCGACGAACAGCGAAGCGCCCATGAACACGCAGATCCCCAGATCGTGGGCGGTCATGGCGAAGCTCTCGGCGCCGATGGCGGAGTAAAGCGCGGCAAACGCCGCACCCAGGCACACCACTGGCGCCATGTCGGCCATCGGGCGGCGCCGGATGGCGACGATGAAGCCGGCGAAGCTGACCGCGCCGATGATCGCCAGAAGATTGCCGGTCAGCCGGCCACCGACAATGCCGCCGGCCACCATGATGACGATGCCGCCCAGCGCCGCGGCCATGGTCAGCCAACTCAGGCGATGAACCCGCTCGCCGAGAATGAGATAGGCGAGGAGCGCCGCGCAAAACGGGATCATGCCGGCGATGAACAACGCGTTGGCAATGGTGGTGTAGAGCTTGGCCCAGATGAACAAGACCACACCGCCCGACATGCACACGGCGGCCAATATGCCGCGCCAGCCTATTTCGGCGAAAGCGCCGACCATGCGTTCGCGGTAGCGGAACGCGATGACCAGGAACATGGCCAGGCAGAACAGGCTCGAGCGGTAAAATAGGACCTGCCAGCCGCCGGCCTGCTCCATGAGGCGCAGCATCAGACCTGACGTCGAGAACACCATGCCCGAGGTGAGCACCATGACCACGCCGAGGACGTGGCGATGTTCCTTGTCAAAAAGCGCGATCGATGTCGTCATGAGTCTTGCGCGTAATACGGTGACGGTCACGGTCATGCCGTGGTACGACCGCCAGCGACTATCCCATAGGAGCTATAAATGTGAAACCGCTATCGCCTCCGGGCTTGCGGTTGGCGCGTGTCCGGGGTAGGGAAAGTCCGCCCATGGAGAAGGCATGAGAACCGCATCGTGAGACCGCCCATAGCACCACGCGATCTGTCGCAACCGATGGAGGTGATCGTCCGCCCACCGTCGACGATCCTGACCGGTCCCGTCGAGGTCATCGCGTGCGTCAACGTGCGCACGCACGGCCGCATCTGCTGCGGCAAACGCGGTAGCCCCAAAGTCGTCGCCGCACTCGAAAAGGGCTTGCGCGAGCGCAACATCGACGCCACGCTTGGCCGCACCCATTGCCTTGGGCCTTGCAACAGCGGCCCCAATATCCGCATCGCGCCGAGTAATTCGTGGATCTTCGGCGCCCGGGTCAAGGATGTGCCTGACATTCTCGACCTCGTCGAACGGCTGGTCCGGGAGCAGGACGAGGCCAACCATCAGGCAGCGCAGCCTGAAACCGAAAGTCCCAGCGAACCGACCGACGCCGTGACGCGCTAGACGCATCACGCGGGGCGGCATTACGGCGGTACCGGCGTCGCCGCGGCGCTGTGGTAAACTGGCCTCATGCCGGGTCATGTCGAACTGACGGGGATCGCCGTTGTCGCGGTTGTTGCCCTCGTCTGCGGCATTCTGATGTCACGCCTGCGCCAGCCCGCGATTGTCGGCTATATCCTGGCCGGCGTTCTCCTCGGGCCGTCTGGTTTCGCGCTCGTCGAAAATCGTGAACAGGTTACGCTGCTTGCCGAGCTCGGCGTGCTGCTGCTTTTGTTCCTCATCGGCATGGAGCTTTCGCTCCGCGCGTTCGCCCGGGTGTGGCGCGTGGCGCTGCTCGGCGCCGGGCTGCAAATCCTCATCAGCGTTGCGGTGATGCTGGTTCTTTCGACCGTGCTCGGCTGGTCCTTGAACCTCGCCGTGCTGCTCGGTTTCGTCGTTGCGCTTTCGAGCACCGCCGTCGCCATCAAGACGTTGGAGGACATCGGTGAGCTCCGCACCGAAGCGGGGCAAACGGCGGTCGGTGTGCTCATCGCCCAGGACCTCGCCATTGTGCCGATGCTGCTCATCATCGGCAGTATGGCGAGCGAGGCGACGTTCGAATTTCTCACCCTCGTCAAGATCGCCCTTGCCGTCGGCGTCCTCGTGCTCTTGACTCGCTATTTGAGCCGTCGGCAGCGGGTCCACGTTCCCCTCGGGCGCTGGGTGGTGGCCCATGTCGACTTGGCGGCGCTGGCCGCGCTCGCCTACTGTTTCGCGGCCGCGGCGATCACCGGCGTGTTGGGCCTGACCGCCGCCTACGGCGCCTTCCTCGCCGGCCTCTTCATCGGCAACAGCCACGAGCGCGCCGTTATTCACCGCGTTATCGAGCCGGTGCAGAGCATCCTGATCATGGTCTTCTTTCTGTCGATCGGGCTCCTGATCGACCTTGGATTCATCTGGGACAATCTCGGCACCGTCATTTTACTGCTGGGTGTCGTGACGGTCTTGAAAACGGCGATGAATGTGGGCGTGCTTCATCTCCTGGGCGAGCCTTGGCAACGCGCCTTTCTTGCCGGCGTCGTGCTCGGTCAGGTCGGGGAATTTTCGTTCCTGTTGGTCGCGGCGGGTACGGCGGCGGCTATTCTCGGTCCCGACGACAGCTTCCTCATCGTCTCCGTCATCGCCCTCAGTCTCGTGTTCAGCCCCCTCTGGCTGATGACCGCGCGGCGCATCCACAACCTTGCCTCGGGACCAACCTCGGCGCTGGGGCCACTGCTCGACGAGATCTACGGCCGCGAGGCCCATGCGGTGGCTGACACATCGAGCCGGGCGGCCATGCACAGCGCGCGGCTGAGCCAGGCAATCGTCCCGGCTGTTCGCCGGGTGGTCGATCGCGCGCGGCGGCGGCCCACGCAGGATGATCCATCCGCGACCGCAGCGGCCCACGCCGCCAGCCCGCTGGGCGCGGCGGTAAGCAATCGGCCAGCAAGCGCCGATTCGCCGACCATCGATCTCACGGCCGAGGTGAACGCCAGCGGCGATGAATCTCCGGTCGGCCCAAAACCACGCCGGGCCCGCAAAAAGGCCGCTCCAAAGAAGAAACCTCGGGCGCGGAAAAAACCGGCGGCAAAGGGCAAGAATGCGACTGGATAGGAGCTTGTTCGACCACGCGGATGGGCGCGATACGGGCGAACTCGTTGCCGGTATCGACGAGGCGGGCCGCGGGCCGCTCGCCGGGCCGGTGATCGCGGCTGCGGTCATCCTGGATGAAAGCGCGGTGCCCGACGGCATCGCCGATTCCAAATCCCTCGATGCGGCCACGCGCGAGCGACTCTGCGCAGCACTGCAGGGCACCGCCATGATCGGCATCGGCGCCGCGAGCACCGCCGAGATCGATCGCCTCAACATCCTCGCCGCGACCATGCTGGCCATGCAGCGCGCGGTGGCCCGGCTGCCCCAGCGGCCGACGCTGGCGCTGATCGACGGCAACCGGGCGCCCGACCTGCCCTGCGCGGTCCGGACCATGATCAAGGGCGATACCCGCTCGCCGGTCATCGGTGCCGCCTCCATCGTCGCCAAGGTCGTCCGTGACCGCATCATGGCGCGGCTCGCCATCGTTCATCCCGGCTTCGGCTGGGAGCGCAATGCCGGGTATCCCACGCCCGAGCACAAGGCCTCGCTCCGCCACCTCGGCCCGACCGCCCATCACCGCAAGTCCTTCGGACCGGTTCGCGAGGTGCTCGCGAGCGGTGCTCCTCCGGTCTCCCTCCGGGCTGTGGAAAACTGATATAACCCCTTGAATCGGAAAGAGGATTGACGCGACTCGGCGTTTGACTCATTGTGGCGCGCCATGACGCGCGAATCATCTTTGCCGGTGGGAGAAGTGTTGGAGGGCGACTGTGTGTCGCTGATGGCCGAGCTTCCCGAGCGCTCGGTCGACCTGATTTTCGCCGATCCACCCTACAACTTGCAGCTGACGGAAGGGCTCCGGCGACCCAACCAAAGCCGGGTGGCCGGCGTCGAGGACGATTGGGACCAGTTCCGCGGTTTCGCCGCCTACGATTCGTTCACCCGCGAATGGCTCGGCGCGGCGCGGCGTGTGCTCAAGGACCGGGGCTCGCTCTGGGTCATTGGCACCTATCACTGCATCTTCCGCACTGGCGCGATCCTGCAGGATCTCGATTTCTGGCTGCTCAACGACATCGTCTGGCGCAAGACCAACCCGATGCCCAACTTCCGCGCCCGACGCTTCACCAACGCGCACGAGACCCTGATCTGGTGCGCCAAGCACAAGGACAAGGGCGGACACACATTCAATTACGACGCCATGAAGGCGCTCAACGAGGGCCTGCAGATGCGCTCGGACTGGCTCGTGCCGATCTGCGGCGGCGCCGAGCGGCTCAAGATCAAGGGTCGCAAGGCACACGCCGCGTAAAAGCCGGAGGCGCTGCTCCACCGGGTCCTGCTCGCTTCGAGCCGGCCCGGCGACGTGGTCCTCGATCCCTTCTTCGGCACGGGAACGACGGGCGCGGTGGCCAAGCGGCTGGGCCGCGAGTACATCGGCATCGAGCAGGATGCGGGTTATGTCGAGCTCGCACGCCGGCGGATTGCACGCACGCACGCGATCCCGCCCGCCGATCTCGAGGTCACCAAATCGCGTCGCGAGCTGCCGCGCATCCCGTTCGGTCAGGTCGTCGAGCGGGGTTTGCTCGCGCCCGGCGATTTCTTGTTCGACGTGCGCCGGCGCTATCAGGCCAAAGTGCGGGCCGATGGCAGCCTCGTCGCCGGCTCCATTCACGCGGTCGGCGCGCATGTGCAAGGCGCCCCCGCCTGCAATGGCTGGAGTTTCTGGCACTTCGAGACGGACGGCGAACTCTGCTCGATCGATCTGTTGCGCCAACGCCTGCGGGCCGAATTGTCGCCAGGCGGCTGAGCGCGGCAGGCGAAAGCCCCATCAGCGCGCCTGACGACCTCGCGTCGTGGTGTCCGGCGCCGCGGCGAGCGTGTGGCGCACCACCTTCTTGGTGAGGCTCGGCAGGGCAAGCGTCTCCAGCTCGTCGAGCCGGCGCCATTGGCCGCCATCGGGTCCTTTGCGCCGCCCCGGTGCGCGGCCCTTGAGCACCCGGATCTCACAATCGAAATGGGTGAAACCGTAGTGCACGGGGCCGTCGACCGCGTGCCAGTCGACCGCCATCGGCGCTTGCGCAAGAGCCTCATCCAGGGGCCATGGCCCGTCCCGCCACGGCGTCATGGGCAGCGCCATCATGCCGCGGAGAAGCCCCTCCTCCGGCCGGCGCTCGAACAACACCGCCCCGTCGCGCCGCTCCAGCCAGAAGCCGATCGCATGGCGCAGGGACCGCTCGCGTCTGGATGCACGCCGTGGCAGCTCGCCGGCGAGCCCCCGGGCGTGCGCGAGGCAGGCTGACGACCACGGGCACACGCCGCATTGCGGCGTGCGGGGCAGACAAATCGTCGCGCCGAGATCCATCACCGCCTGGGCGAAATCGCCGGCCCGCGATGCCGGCGTGAGCCTCTGGGCCAACGCCCCGAGGCGCGGCTTGGCGCCCGGCAATTGCTCGGTGACGGCATGAAACCGCGCCATCACTCGCTCGACATTGCCATCGACCACGGTGGCGGAACGGCCGAAGGCTATCGCCGCGATCGCCGCCGCCGTATAGGGCCCGATGCCGGGAAGCGTGCGCAGCGCCTCCTCGCGATCGGGAAAGCGGCCGCCGTGATCGGCGGCGATCAGGCGCGCGCATTTGTGCAGGTTGCGGGCGCGACCGTAAATAGCCAAGGCCCTGCCAACCGTGGAGGACGTCATCGAGGGCCGCGCCGGCGAGGTCGTGGACCGTCGGCCAGCGCAGCACGAACCACTCGAAATAGGGGATCACCGCCCGTACCGTGGTCTGTTGCAGCATGATTTCGCTGAGCCAGACATGGTAGGGATTGGCCCGCCTGCGGCCCTTGATGCGCCACGGTAGATCTCGCCCCTACCGGTCGTACCAAGACAGAAGCCTGCGCACGAGCTGGCGGTTATTGGCGGATGATGCCGCGGCGGTGCGGCGTTGGGCGTTGGCTCCCATGGCCTCTCAGTGTAAGAGGGAACGAACGAGCGATACAGCGGCTCGGAGGGGCCGCGCGGTGCTTCATGTCGGACATGACGAGGGCGTAAATTTCGCGCACACTTCGGACATGGGAACAGGCAGGAACAAGCGGGACGGATACACCGGCCCGCGCAGCATTGCAAAAGTCCTCGACCAGGCGATGGGCGCGACAACCAAGGCACGCGGGTTCACGCAAGCGGCGGTGATCACCCAGTGGCCGGCCATCGTCGGCGAAAGCTGGGCGCGCGACTGTGCGCCGCAAAAGCTCGTCTTCCCGCGCGGCGAACGGTCGGGGGCCACCCTCCATATCCGCACGCCGGGCAGTGTGGCCATCGAACTCCAACATGTGGAGCCGGTCCTCATCGAACGCATCAATCGCTATTTCGGCTTTCGCGCCGTCGCACGCCTCGCGCTGACCCAGGCGCCGCTCGCCGCGCCCGGGGCGGTTCCCGACGCCGCCCGATCGGCGATGACGCCAGCGGACGAAACGCGACTCCGGGAGACCGTGACCGCCATCGCCGATACCGAGCTCCGTGGCGCTCTGCTCGATCTCGGCCGCGGCGTGGCGCGGAACAAGGCCGCCCAGCACGCCCGGGCGGCGAAGAGAAATGTCTGAGAGTTCTCCCATCACGACCCGCGGGAGCCACGGGCGGAGCGCTGAACACCGCCAAACCCGAGGGACCGCAGGCTTGTGGTCGGTGGACGAGACCCCTATAATTTCACAACATCTAGAGCGTTTTCCTATCATTTGTGGTCATAGCCGGCAGCAGCGAAGTAGTTTTCGCATTCCGTTGGTGTGAAGGTGTCGATGCCTTGGGCGATGGCGTCCCAGAGGTCATCGACGGTTCGGGCGGCGGTCTTTTTGAGGAAAGCCTTGAGCTTGGAGAAGGCCATTTCAATGGGGTTAAAGTCAGGGCTGTAGGGCGGCAGGAAGCGCAACTCTGCCGCGGCGACTTCGATGGCCGTGCGCACGGCGATGGGTTTGTGGGCGGGTAAGTTATCCATCACCACGATATCGCCGGGTTTGAGCGTCGGGACCAAGACCTGCTCCACATAAGCGAGGAAGGCGGCACCATGCATGGCACCGTCGAGCACCATGGGCGCGGTCATGCCTTCAAGGCGGAGCGCGCCAACGAAGGTCGTCGTCTTCCAGTGTCCATGAGGCACCGGTGCTTGGCAACGCTCGCCCCGTGGCGCCCGGCCGTAACGCCGGGCCATCTTGGTCGAAGCGCCGGTCTCGTCAATGAACACCAGCCGCTCGGGCTTCAGATCGGGTTGGGCGTCGAACCAGGCCTGCCGGCGGCGCAGGACGTCAGCTCGCTGTTGCTCGCAGGCGTGCGCGGTTTTTTTTGAACGTTATGCCGTGCCGGTCGAGCAGCCGCCAGACCGTGCTTTGGGCCACCGTCAAGCCATGCCCCGCGTCCAGGTGTGCCGCGATCTCGCCCAAGGTGATGTCCGGCGTCTCGTCAACCAGCGCCAGGATTTCCTCGGCATGGGCCTCGATCCGGTGCGAGCGGTGGTCACCGCCTTGCGGCCTAGGCCCGACATCGCCCGTCCGCCGCCACCGATTCACCCATTTGATCGCCGTCGAGGCCGCAACCCCGAAGCGGCGCGCCGCCGAGCGCCGCGACAGGCCGCTGTCAACCGCCGATACAAGCCGTTCTCGAAGATCATTGGAAAGAGGTTTCGTCATGCAGGCTGGCCTCCTCCACCAGCCCACATCTTGAATCAGAAATTCGATCCCATGGGAATCCCAAAAAGAATCCGTCAGCTCAGAAAATGCTCTAGCAGGCTGCTGAAAAAGTCCTCGCATTTGCAGTTGTGACATGATTCTGTGATTCCTTCGGGTGATGGAGGATGGCATGCGGGGTCGAGATAAAAGCAGTGGCAATTTATTCAGCTACGTAGACTTGGAAGAGCGTGTTCCGGATGATCATCCGCTGCGTCTGATCCGTGAGATCGTGAACGACGTATTGGGGTCTCTATCTTCGGAGTTCGAGACGCTTTATTCCCACATGGGTCGCCCATCGATCCCGCCGGAGAAGCTTCTTCGAGCGTTACTGTTGCAGGTGTTTTATTCGATCCGCTCGGAGCGTCAGCTGATGGAGCAGCTAAACTTCAACATGCTGTTTCGCTGGTTTGTGGGGCTTGGGCTGGACGATGGCGTGTGGGACGCCAGCGCGTTCTGCCACAACCGGGACCGTCTTCTGGAGGCGGAGGTTTCGGCGCAGCTGCTTGCGGGGGTTATCCAGCACCACAAGGTACGGGGACTATTGAGCCGGGATCATTTTTCGGTAGACGGAACATTGATCGAGGCCTGGGCGTCGATGAAGAGCTTTCGTCCCAAAGGTGAGGACGATGGCGACGGGGGATCGGGGCGCAACGCCGAGCGGGATTTTCATGGCGAGAAACGCTCGAACGCGACCCATGCAAGCACCACTGATCCGGACGCCCGGCTTTATCGCAAGGGTAATGGCCGGGAAAGCAAGCTGTGTTACATGGGCCATGCGCTGACGGAGAACCGCCATGGTCTGGCAGTCGGCGGCGGCGTGACCATTGCGTCGGGCACGGCGGAACGCGAAGCCGCCCTTGATCTGATCGACAGGCATCGCCCGGTGGAGAGTAGAGGCGGCCCGCGTCGGATCACGGTGGGCGGGGACAAGGGTTTTGACGTCGCGGATTTTGTCGAGGAACTGCGGCACCGCAAGGTGACCCCCCATATCGCCGTCCAGGACCACGTCACCAAGACCGGCAAGCGGCGCAAGACCAAGATAGACGGGCGCACGACGCGCCATCCCGGTTACGGCGTCAGCCAACGTTGCCGTAAGCGCATCGAGGAGGTCTTCGGCTGGGTCAAGACGAGCGCGGGATTGAGCAAGACCAAATTCCGGGGCCGCCACCGGGTCGACGCTTCGTTCACCCTGGCCTTGGCCGCCTACAACCTCGTCCGACTACCCAGACTGCTGGCGGAGGCGCCAACATGACGGGCGATGCCGGCACGCCGCTGACCGCAAAGTGGCAGATCATCGAACTGGATGAAGCCCAGGGCATCGGATCGGTCGAGATTGAAGACGGTTTCACCCTAAGACACGAAATCTCATTTCATTTCGGCGATGAATCCGAGTTCAAGGCCCGGCAATGATGACTTGTTCAGCAGCCTGCTAGTGGTTCAGTGATGCCGATACCCCAAATTAGAGGCCTCTATGCGTTGTTCCTGGTCGCGCTTAGCGCATGTGTTCTGTTCTCGCCGGCCCACGCACAGACCAGCGTCCCCTACACCGAGATGGTGCTGGGAGATGCCAACGCGCCAGTGACGATCATCGAGTATGTTTCGCTCACCTGCCCCCACTGCGCCGCATTTCATGAAAAGACCTTTCCCCAGATGAAAGCCCAGTACATCGACACCGGCAAGGTACGCTTCATCATTCGCGACTACCCGCTCGACCGGGCCTCCTTTCACGCCGCGATCCTCGCGCGCTGCGCCGGACCGGAGCGCTTCTTCAGCTTTCTCGATGTCCTGTTCAAGCAGCAGGACGGCTGGTCGCTGCACAAGGACCCGTTGCTCGCACTGACGATGCTGGGGAGCCTTGGCGGTGTGACGGAGGAGAAATTCCGCGCCTGCCTCAACGATGAGGAGTTGAGCGAAAGGGTCCTCAAGAGCCGCCTCGAAGCCCATGAGCGCTACGACATCACCTCGACACCGAGCTTTCTGATCAACGGCGTGAAGCACTCGGGCGATCTGCCGTTTGTGAGTCTCGAAGCCCTTTTACGGCCCTTGTTGGAAGCCGATTGAGGGGTAGAACCAGTCGTGCAGTTTAATCGCCTGCGGACCGTCGGCTTCAAGTCATTCGTCGATCCCGTCGAGTTCAGTATCGAACCCGGCCTGACCGGCGTCGTCGGACCGAACGGCTGCGGCAAGTCCAACCTCGTCGAAGCCGTGCGTTGGGTCATGGGCGAGCATTCGGCCAAGCGCATGCGCGGCAGCGGCATGGACGATGTAATCTTCAACGGTACCGGCGTCCGCCCCGCACGCAACATCGCCGAGGTCGTGTTGAGCCTCGACAACAGCGATCGCACGGCGCCCGCGCTCTTCAACCACAGTGACGAGCTCGAGGTCTCACGCCATATCGAGCGCGAGAGCGGCTCCATCTATCGCGTCAACGGCCGCGAGGTGCGGGCGCGCGACGTCCAGCTTCTGTTCGCCGATGCGGCCACCGGCGCGCATTCGCCGGCGCTCGTCAGCCAGGGCGAGATTGGCGCGATCATCCAAGCCAAGCCCTTGGACCGGCGCGCGATCCTCGAGGAGGCGGCGGGCATAAGCGGGCTTCACTCGCGCCGCCACGAGGCGGAGCTGCGCTTGCGTGCCGCGGAGACCAATCTCGGCCGGCTCGGCGACGTCATGGCCGTCCTCGAGAGTCAGCTCCAGGGCCTCAAGCGCCAGGTGCGCCAGGCGACGCGGTACCGCAATCTGAGCGGCCACATCCGCCGCGCCGAGGCGATCCTGTTCCATCACGCCTGGTGCGACGCCAGCGCAGCGCTCGATGAGGCGCGCCGCCGGTTCAACGCGGCGGAGGCCGAGGTTGTGGAACGGACGCGCGAGGCGGCGGCTGCCAGCGCCGCCCAGCTTAAGGCCGCGGACGCGCTGGGCGGCCTGCGCCAGAACGAGGCGGAGGCCGCCGCCCGCCTCAGCCGGCTCGCCGCGGCCAGCGAGGCGCTCGATGCCGAGGAAGAGCGCCTCAACGACGACCGCCGGCGCCTCGAGGGGCTGCTCGCGCAAATCGCCGACGATCTCGGCCGCGAGGAGGTCCGCCTGGCCGATGCCGATGAGGCCCTGGCGCGCCTCGATGATGAACGCGCCGAGCTCGACACCGCCGGCCGCGACGATGACTCGCGCCACGACGAGACCGAGCAGCAGCTTGCCGTAGAAACTGCTGCCGTGCTCGACCTCGATCAACAATTCCAGGGCTTGACCACGCGCGTGGCCGCGGCAGAGGCGAGACGGGTCAGCCTGACCCGACAGCAAGAAGAGGGCGCGGCCCGAAGGGCCCGGACACAGGACCGCCGGCAGGCGATCGCGGATGAGCGGGACCGCCTCCAAAAAGAAGCGGCGCCGAGCGGCGGCAAGACGGCCGCGATCCTGTTTGCGGACGAGCAGGAGGCCGCGCGCCGGGCGCGCAAGGCATGGGCCGCGGCGGAGCAAGACCGGGCGGGCGCGGAACGGGCGGCCGCCGAGGCCCGCGAGCCGCTACCTGATCTCGAGGCCCCCGTGGCCGCGCTCCGCGCCGAGCATGAGGCGCTCGTACGTTTGCTCGGCGAGACGACCGCTGATCGCCCGCCCCCGCTCGCCGAACAAGTCGTGATTGAGGACGGCTATGAAGCGGCGGTGGGCGCCGCTTTGGGCGACGATCTCGAAGCCTCGGCGCAGGCATCCGCACCAGCCCACTGGCGCCAGCTCTCCGCCCCGGCGGCTGCGCCGGCGTTGCCCGACGGCGCGGTGCCGCTCAGCCGCTTTGTCACGGCGCCGGAGGTGCTGGCGCCACGCCTCGCCCAAATCGGTGTGATCGAGGAGGACGACGGCGCGTCTTTGCAGGAAATGCTGGCTCAGGGTCAGCGCCTGGTCAGCCGTGCCGGCACGCTGTGGCGCTGGGATGGCTTGACCGTCACCGCGGGCATCACGACCCGGGCGAGCAAGCTCGCTCAACGTAATCGGCTGCGCCACGTGCAGGATGAGATCGCCGAGCTCGAGGCGCCCCTCACGGCGGCCCGCCAACACCTCGCCGAGGCAGCCGCAGCCGCGGCTGCGGCTGCGCGGTTCGAAGCCGCGGCGCGCGAGGCTTCCCGGGCGGCCGACGATAAGCTCGCTGAGGAGCGCGAGAAGCACACCGAAGCCCGCGAGGCCAATGCCGCGCGTGTGTCCCGCCTGGCCGCGCTTGCTGAGGCCGCAAGCGATCTCGAAGAGGCGCTCGGCGAGGCCGAAGCGCAAAGCGAGGCCGCCGAGGTGGCCCTGCGCGCCCTGCCACCAACGGAGGGGGCGCGGCGCGAAGTGGCCAAAGCGCGCACGGCGCTCGAGACCCGGCGCGCCGCCCTCGCCGATGCCCAGCGTGCCGTCGACCAGCGGCAGGCGCGCTTAGAGCGGAGGGCGGGGCGCCTCGCGACCATTGAGTCCGAGCGGCAATCTTGGGAGGCCCGCGTGGCCAATACCCGGGACCAACTCGCGCAGCTCAGCGCGCGCCACGACGAAGTTGAAGCGGAGCGCGCCGCGCTTGCCGATCGGCCGGCCGAGATCGCCGAGCGCCGCCGGACGCTGCTCAGCCACATGGGCGAGGCCGAAGCGGCCCGCACCGCGGCGGCGGACGCCTTGGCCGCCGCTGAAAACGAGTTCGCCGCCCAGGATCGCGCAGCCCGGTCAGCGCAGGCGGCGCAGGGCGCGGCGCGCGAAGAGCGGGTCCGTTGCGAAGCCCAGGCCGCGCAGGCCGAAGACCGGCGCGCCGAGGTGGCGGCACGCATTCAGGCCGAGCTCGCGTGCGCACCCGATGAGGCTCTGGCCGCCGCTGACCTCAAGGACGGCGCGCCCATACCGGAGGCGGGGCCGACGGAGGTCCGCCTCGAGCGGCTCAAGCGCGAGCGTGACAATATGGGTCCAGTCAACCTGCGCGCCGAAGCGGAGGCGGCCGAGATCGACGAAAAATTGCAAACCATGCGGGACGAGCGCGCCGATCTCGAGGCGGCGATCGACCGGCTGCGCCAGGGCATCGCACGTTTGAACCGGGAAGGGCGCGAGCGCATCAAGGCCGCCTTCACCGAGGTCGATGAGCATTTCCGCAAGCTTTTCACCCGCCTGTTCGGCGGCGGCCGGGCCCATCTTGCGCTGACGGAATCGGACGATCCGCTCGAGGCAGGCCTTGAGATCATGGCGAGCCCGCCGGGCAAGCGGCTGCAGTCCATGTCGCTGCTGTCGGGCGGTGAACAGGCGCTGACCGCGATCTCCCTCCTGTTCGCCGTGTTCCTGACCCATCCGGCGCCGATCTGCGTGCTCGACGAGGTTGACGCGCCGCTCGATGATGCCAATGTCGAGCTGTTCCTGTCGCTGATTACGGACATCGCGCAGCAGTGCGGCACCCGCTTCCTGGTCGTCACCCACAATCCGATCACCATGGGGCGCATGGACCGGCTCTACGGCATCACGATGAGCGAGCGCGGGGTGTCGCAGATTGTCTCGGTGGACCTCGTCGAAGCCGAAGCCCTGCGCGCGGCCGAGTAGCCGCTCGCACTAAATTTCCGATAGTTTTCAGCAACTTACGGCGAAGTGGCCCGACCTTGACAGGCCCCTGACGCAGCCCGTATGGTTCCCGCGCCTCGATGCAGCCGTACGGACTGCGCCGGGCCCGCAGGGAGCGACAGGGGCTCCCCGGAGGTTCGATGAGTGAAGGTCAACCGCCCCCGTCTCTGGAGGACCTCGGCACCCGCCTGAAGAAGGCCCGCGAAGCGCAGCAACCGGCCAGGCCCGCGGCCTCGAGCTGCGGCATGGCGCAGGCGCTGCGCCTGGCGCTTGAAATGGTGGCGGCGCTCGCGGTCGGCGGTCTGATTGGGTGGTTTCTGGACGATTGGCTCGAGACCGGGCCATGGTTGTTCTTGGTATTTCTCTTGCTGGGCGTCGCGGCCGGCATCCGCAACGCTTATCGGATCGCCCGCCAGATGACCGCGGAGGCGGACGAGACAACGGCGTCGAAAGAACGGGACGAGACGTGACAACGCCCCGAGAGGGCGCATAGGAACGACAAGCGAGGTCAAGCGTGGCCGAACAACACAGCCCCCTCGATCAGTTTCTCATCGTGCGCCACGTCCCGATGGAGGTCGGCGGCCTCGATGTCTCGATCACCAATGCCACCGTCTGGATGGTGGTCGCGGTGACCGCGGCCACGTTGTTCGTCACGATCAGCATGAGAGGGCGCGCCATGGTGCCGGGCCGCTGGCAGTCGATGGCAGAGCTGTCGTATGAGTTTATCGCCAATCTCATACGCGAGAATGTCGGCAGCGAGGGCCGCGCCTATTTCCCGTTCATCTTCACGCTATTCATGTTCATTTTGTTCGCCAACACGCTCGGCCTCATCCCCTACAGCTTCACGCCCACGAGCCACGTCATCGTCACCTTCACGTTGGCCATCGTGGTGTTCACCGGCGTCACCGTGATCGGCTTTGCCCGTCATGGGCTTGGCTTCTTCGGCCTGTTCCTGCCCAAGGGAATCCCCGTCGCGCTCGCGCCACTGCTCGTCGTGATCGAGCTGATCTCCTATCTCGCGCGGCCGGTCACGTTGTCGTTGCGCCTGTTTGCCAATATGATGGCGGGCCATACGCTTCTCAAGGTATTCGGCGGCTTCGTCGTGGCGCTCGGCTTTCTCGGCATCGCGCCCCTGGTATTCATCGTGGCGCTCTATGGGCTGGAGCTGATCGTCGTTTTCCTGCAGGCCTATGTGTTCACCGTGCTGACCTGCCTCTACCTCAACGACGCCATCCACATGCACCATTAGGCCGCGATCGTTTCTCTCCCCTCTCACGCCCTTGATCGTCAGCAAAGGATCGAAATCATGGATGTTGAAGCAGCGAAAATGATTGGCGCCGGTCTCGCCACGATCGCCCTGGCCGGCGTCGGCGTCGGCATCGGAATCATCTTCGGCGATTACGTGTCGGCCGGCATTCGCAATCCGGCGGCCGCGCCACGCATGTTCGGCAACGTGCTGCTGGGCTTCGCGCTCACCGAAGCGGTCGCGCTCTACGCGCTCGTGATCGCCTTTCTCATTCTATTCGGTTGAGCGGGACCAAGCTCCAACACGCCCGGAGACCGGCGTCATGCCGCAGCTGATCGTCACCGACTTCGCCCCTCAGATCGTGTGGCTTGTGCTCACCTTCGCCGCGCTTTATCTGATCATGGCCAAGGTGGCGTTGCCGCGCATCGCGGTCGTGCTCGAAGAGCGCCAGGACCGCATCGCCGACGATCTCGAGCAGGCCGAGACCTACCGGAACGATGCGGAGGCGGCGCTGAAGGCCTACGAAGCCGCCCTCGCCGAGGCGCGCGCAGGCGCCCACGAGATCGCCCAGGCCATGCGCGATGAGCTGGCCGCCGAGGCTGCCCGGCGCAAGGCCGAGGTGGAGGCCGAGCTCTCCAAGCAGCTCGCCGCGGCCGAGGGCGATATCCGTGCCATGCGCGAGGCGGCGCTCGCCAACGTTGAAGTCGTGGCGACCGAGGCGGCCGCTGCCGCCACGGCCCGGCTGCTCGGCGTCGAGATCGACGAGGCGGCGGTGGCCGCGGCAATCAAGAAGGCGGCCGGCGATGGATGAGCTCTTCGGCTCGGCGGAATTCTGGGTCGCGGTTGCCTTTGTCGCCTTCGCGGTGATCGTGGCCCGGTTTGGCTACCGGCGCATCGTCGATGCGCTCGACATGCGGGCGGCCGGCATCAAACACGAGCTCGACGAGGCGGTACTCTTGCGCGAGGAGGCGCAGGCGCTGCTTGCCGAATATCAGCGCAAGCAGCGAGATGCGGTCGATCAGGCGGAAGAGATCGTCGAGCACGCCAAGGCCGAGGCCGAGCGCCTGGCCCGCAAGGCCGAGCAGGATCTCGAAGCGGACATGGCGCGGCGGCGCCAGCTTGCCGCCGACAAGATCACCCAGGCCGAGGCCGAAGCGGTCGCCGAGGTCCGCAACGCCGCGGCAACGCTGGCCATCGACGCCGCCCGGCGGCTGATTCGCGACACTCTCGATGACAAGGGCGCGGCCAAGCTGATCGACGATTCGATCGGTGATGTACCGAAGAAACTGCACTAGTACCGGCTGTCACCGAAAGCCGCACCAAGGCCCTAAGTTCAAGCACCTGATTCATGCGGATCATTGGTGGGCCCTACTGCTCACGAATGTCCGCGATGAGCTACGAGGCGCGCCCGCGCCCGTTCACGCATGAAACGAGCCCCTGCGAAGGGGTTTTCTGATTCCGCCTATTGCGCCGCGCGGATCGGCTCCGGCGGCCGCCAACGCAAGATGGGCTGGCGCGCGGCGCGGGTCTCGTCCAGGCGGCGCCGCGGCGCAAGACGGGGGGCCTCGGTGAATCGCGCGGTCTCGCCCGCCTGGGCGGCCTCGGCCAGCGCCCGTAAAGTGGCGATGAACTGATCGAGACTCTCCTTCGATTCGGTCTCGGTCGGCTCGGTCAACAGCGCGCCGTGCACGACGAGGGGGAAATAGACCGTCATCGGGTGATAGCCCTCGTCGATCATCGCCTTGGCGAAATCCATCGCTGACACGCCGGTGTCCTTGAGGAAGCCGTCGTCGAACAGCACTTCGTGCATGCAGGGCCCCTCGAACGAGGGCGTCATGACATCCTTGAGCTTCGCCAGCACATAGTTGGCGGCGAGCACCGCATCCTCCGCCACCTGGCGCAGCCCGTCGGCGCCGTGACTCTGCATGTAGGCGAGCGCCCGCACGAACATGCCCATCTGGCCATGAAACGCCTTCATGCGGCCGAAGGATTTACCGGCGGCCGTCTCGACCAGCCGGAATCCCGTCGCGTCGTGCACCACCCACGGCACCGGGATATAGGGCGCCAAGGCCGCCGAGAAGACGACCGGTCCGCTGCCCGGCCCGCCGCCGCCATGGGGCGTGGAGAAGGTCTTGTGCAGGTTGATGTGCATCGCATCGATGCCGAGATCGCCGGGCCGCACGCGACCCACCAGCGCGTTGAAGTTGGCGCCGTCGCAATAGAAAAATGCGCCGGCCGCATGGACCGCCTCGGCGACATCGAGAATCTCGTTCTCGAACAGCCCGCAGGTGTTGGGATTGGTGAGCATGATGGCGGCAACATCGTCACCCAGCTTGGCCTTGACCGCCTGGAGGTCGATGCGGCCGCGGGAATCGCTCGGTACCGGATCGACCGTGTAGCCGCAGCTCGCCGCCGTCGCCGGATTGGTGCCGTGCGCGGAATCGGGCGCCAACACGCGCGCGCGGGGATCGCCCCGCTCCTCCAGTGCCGAGCGGATCGCCATCAGGCCGCACAACTCGCCGTGCGCGCCGGCACCCGGCGACATCGCCACCGCAGGCATGCCAGTCAGCGTCTTGAGCCACGTCGCCAGCGTGTCGATGAGCTCGAGCGCCCCCTGCACGCTCGCTTCGGGCTGGAGCGGATGGATATCGCCGAACCCCGGCGTGCGCGCAACTTTCTCGTTGAGCCGCGGATTGTGCTTCATGGTGCACGAGCCGAGCGGGTAGAGCCCCGCATCGATCGCGTAGTTCATCCGGCTCAGGCGCACGAAGTGACGTATCACCTGGGGCTCGGCGAGGCCGGGCAGATCGACTGGCTGGCCGCGCGCGAGTCCGCCAAGGCGATCGGCGATCGGCGGCGCATCGGGGAGATCGACTCCCGAGCGTCCCGGCTTGCCCTGCTCGAAGATCAGGGGCTCCTCGAGGTCGAGCCCGCGGTGGCCCGAGAAGGTGGGCGGTGGACCGGAGGCCGCGAGGGCGGCGGTTGTGCCCGTCACATCGCGCGCCATCACAACACCTCCTTGAGACCCTGGGCGAGGGCGTCCATATCCGCCTCGCTGTTGGTCTCGGTCGCGGCAACGAGGAGAAGCGGCGCGAGCCCGGCTTCACCCGGATGGAGCCGGGAGGCCGGCACGCCACCCAGGATACCCCGTTCGGCGAGGGCCTCGACGATGGGCGCGGCGGGCCTGGGCAGCCTGACGGTGAACTCGTTGAAAAAACTCTCGTTCACGACCTCGACGCCGTCGATGCCGGCAAGCTTACCAGCGAGGGTGACGGCCGCCGCATGGTTGAGGGTCGCGAGCCTGCTCAGCCCGGCGCCGCCGAGCAGCGCCACATGAATGCAGAAGGCGAGTGCGCAGAGCCCGGAATTGGTGCAAATGTTGCTCGTGGCCCGCTCGCGTCGGATGTGCTGCTCGCGCGTCGCTAGAGTCAGCGTATAGCCGCGCCGGCCGTCGGCATCGACGGTTTCGCCGCACAGCCGTCCCGGCATCTGCCGCACATGGGCCTCGCGGCCGGCGAACAGGCCGAGATAGGGGCCGCCAAAATTGAGCGCATTGCCGAGCGATTGACCTTCGCCCACGACGATGTCGGCCCCCATCTCGCCGGGCGAGGTCACCGCGCCGAGGGCGACCATCTCGGTCACTGCGACGACGAGCAGCGCACCCGCGGCATGACAGGCGCGCGCCAACGGCCGGAGGTCGCTGAGGTGGCCGAAAAAGCTCGGATACTGCACGACAACGCAGGCGGTCGTTTCATCGATCAGCCCGACGAGGTCCTCCCGGCCAGCGGGATCCGGCGGCTCGGCCGCCACCTCGTGATCGGTGAACTGCGCCGCCGTCGCCGTGACATCACGGTAATGAGGATGCAGCCCGCCCGACAGGATGGCCTTGCGCCGGCGGGTCACACGGCTTGCCATCATGACGGCCTCGGCACACGAGGTCGCACCGTCGTACATCGAGGCGTTGGCCACCTCCATGCCCGTCAACACCGCCACCTGGGTCTGGAATTCGAAGAGATACTGAAGCGTTCCCTGGCTCACCTCCGGCTGGTAGGGCGTGTAGGAGGTGAGAAACTCACTGCGCTGAATGAGGTGGTCGACCGCCGCCGGCACATGGTGGCGATAGGCCCCGGCACCGAGAAAGAACGGCACGGTCCCGGCCGGCACGTTCTTGGCCGCCAGCGCCTGCAGCGCCCGTTCCACAGCCAGCTCCCCCTGATGCAGCGGGAGATCGATCAGCCCGTCGCGCCGCGCGCTCCCCGGCACATCGCGGAACAGCTCGTCGATCGATGACACGCCGATCGCGGCCAGCATGTCGCGGCGGTCGGCGGCGGTCAGCGGCAGGTAGCGCATCACTCGAGCCCCGCAACGAACGCCTGGTAGGCCGCCTCATCCATGAGCTCGTCGAGCTCGGCCGCATCGCTCACGCGCAGCTTGAAAAACCAGCCCTCGTCCATGGGCGATTGGTTGACGAGATCGGGCTTGTCGGCCAACGCCTCGTTCGCCTCGGTGACCTCGCCGCCGACTGGCGCGTAGATCTCGCTCGCCGCCTTCACCGATTCGACGACGGCCGCCTCGTCACGCATCGCCACGGTCTTGCCCGGCTCGGGCAGCTCGACATAGACGATATCGCCCAGCTGCTCCTGGGCGTAATCGCTGATCCCCACGGTGCCGATCTCACCGTCGATGCGGATCCACTCGTGTTCGTCCGTGAACTTGATGCCGCTCATGTCTCCCCCCTCGCGCGACGCTCTGCCATCGGGCCTAAGACCTCAAGCCCGGGCGTAGCGATGGGGCACAAATGGCGTCGGCGCGATCTCGGCGCCGTGGCGCTTGCCCCTGATCATCAGGCCGACCTTGGTCCCGGGCTTGGCGTACTGCGCCTGAACATAACCCATGGCGACGGGCGCCCCGAGGGTTGGGCCGAAGCCACCGCTCGTCACCTCGCCGATGATCTCATCGCCAGGGCCGAGAATCGGCGTGTGCTCGCGCGCCGGCGCGCGCCCCTCGGGCCGAATCCCCACCCGCCGCCGGGGAGCGCCCTCCGACAATTGCTTGAGGATGACCGCGGCGCCCGGAAAATCTCCCGCCTCGCGGCGGCTCTTGCCGATGGTCCACTCCAGCGCCGCCTCGACCGGCGTAGTCGTGACATCGATATCGTGGCCATACAGGCAGAGCCCTGCCTCGAGGCGAAGTGAATCACGCGCCCCAAGACCGACGGGCTCGACCTCGGGCTCGGCGACAAGCAAGCGCGCCAGATCGCTGGCGCGGTCGCCGTTGAGGGAAATCTCGAACCCGTCCTCGCCGGTGTAGCCCGAGCGGCTGATCAGACAATCGATACCGGCGACCGTGTATTCAGCCGCACTCATGAACACGAGCTCGGCCACGCCCGGCGCGTGGCGCGTGAGTACCGCGGCGGCCGCGGGACCCTGCAGGGCCATGAGCGCACGCTCGTCATGAGGCGTGACCGTGACGCCGTTTCCGAGCCCGGCCCGCATATGCGCGATGTCGGCCTCCCTGCACGCCGCGTTGACAACGACGTGCAGGTGGCCGTTCGCCCGGGTTACGATGAGGTCGTCAAGTATTCCGCCGGCCTCGTTGGTGAGCACTGTGTAGCGCATGCGCCATGAGCCGAGGGAGCGGAGGTTGGCAGGCACCAGGGCCTCGAGGGCGGCGGCGGGATCGGCGTCGTCGATGCGAACTTGCCCCATGTGCGAGACATCGAACAGCCCCGCCTGTTCGCGCGTGTGACGATGCTCGCCGAGGATGCCGCGTTCATAGTGCAGCGGCATGTCGTAGCCGGCGAATGGCACGATCTTGGCGCCAAGCTCCATATGAAGCTCGTAAAGGGGCGTTCGCCTTGTGCCGTTGGGATCGTTCACTTGGCTCTCCGACAGCGATTGGGCGCCGGGTCGTCACATTCCGGCACCGCCCCCTCTGTCGTCGAACCTGAAAGATTGACCGCTCGGGCGCTTGGCGCCGGGCGGCTTGCCTCTTCGGTGAGGCCGGCTATTGGTGCGGCGGCCGGCCTGCTCTCCAGAGCCTCATCCCCCTGCGGTTCGGGTGCCTGAGAGTTTCCGGGGCAGTTACTCCTTCGGCGCCGGATTGGGACCGTCCATGACGCTCCGCTACCGGTCTCTCCCACAGGGATCGTCTGTATGGTCAGGCGGACCCTGAAGCCCAGCCTGATGAGCTCATGATAGCGACCGCCTACGGCGAGTCAATGAGTGGGCCCAGCCGCGGCGCGCCTCAGCGGCCGAGCTTCAGCCGGTTGTATTCGAGCTCCTCGGGCGATAATTGAAAGCCGATCAGAATGCTGTAATCGAGGGACGTCGTCCCCGCCTTGATCGGCACGCGCGGACCCAACTCCTCAAGCACCGCGGCGCGATTGACGTTGGCCGGAAATTCGATGCGCGAGGCGAACGTTTCCTTGGCCAGGATACGCTCGCCCCGCTCGGTGACGGCGACGAAATACTCAAACTCGGCCGATCGACTCTCCGCTGCAGGGCCGCGCGCCGCCAGGAGCTGAAAATCGAGGATCATATCGACCGTGCCGTCGTCGTATCTGCAGGACACGCCGATCTCACCGATTTGCCCCTCGAAGCGGACGTCGATGAGATCGCGGCCAGGACCGGGCTTGAACTGGGTGACGCTCTGTGCCTCGCGCAGGATCGCCACTCCGGGGCAGGCCACGCGCGGTGGCCCCGGCCCGAAGACTGCCCCACAGGCGGCCAGCGCGAGGGCCACGAAAACCATCACCAGTGCCGGGCGCGCGCGCGCGCCATGCATCAGAAAACCCACGGTTGAGAGTAGGCTAGAGCGAGCTATGGGTGCCGTTGCAGAGGGGCTTTGTGCCGCTGTGCTTGCAGCCGCAGAAGAACACCTTGGTGGTTGAATCGGCGGTGTACTCGATGGGCTCGAACCCCTTCACGTCATTGTGCGAGCCGTCGCAGAAAGGCTGGGTCTGGCTCCGCCCACAGGCGCACCACCAGTATGACTGCCCCTCTTCAACGTCCACCATGTAAGGTCCTTTTTGGGCGATTTCACCATCTGGCATGTCGAACAGTCTCCCTGACTCGCGTTCCACGTAGCCCTGCCGGCCGGCGGTGGCCTTAGGACCTTGACGATCCGATTGAACCAAGCGGACTGTAGCCGAGGGTGCTCGGGCAGACAAGCCGTGCGCCCCGCCCAGCGCTCATCTGTTCCCGCCTCGCCTTACAGGTTAGGATAGTAGCCAGCGTTAAAGAATGCTCATGGCCAAACCACCGCTTCATGTCCTGTTAGCGCACCCGCGCGGGTTTTGCGCCGGTGTGGATCGCGCCATTCAAATTGTCGAGAACGCGCTCGATAAGTACGGCGCGCCGGTCTACGTGCGCCACGAAATCGTCCACAACCGCTTTGTCGTCGAGGGCCTCGAAGCGCGCGGCGCCGTTTTTGTCGATGAGCTGGACGAGGTTCCGCCCGATGTTCCGCTCATCGTCTCTGCGCACGGTGTGCCGAAATCCGTGCCAGCCGAAGCGGAGCGGCGCCAGCTCCTTTACATCGACGCCACCTGCCCGCTGGTGAGCAAGGTGCACCGCGAGGCGGAGCGTCATGACGCGCGGGGCCGTTACATCCTGCTCATCGGTCATAGCGGACATCCCGAGGTGATCGGCACCATGGGCCAGCTTCCCGATGGGGCGATTTCGCTCATCGAAAACGCCGAACAGGCCGAGGCGATCGCGCCCGAGGATCCCGACAACCTCGCCTACCTCACCCAGACGACGCTCTCGGTGGACGAAACGGCGAAGATCGTTGCCGTGCTTGAGCGCCGCTTTCCCTCGATCCACGGCCCCCACAAACAGGATATCTGTTACGCCACGACAAATCGCCAGCACGCCGTCCAGATGATTGCCGGGCGCTGCGATTACGTCATGATCATTGGGGCACCCAACTCATCGAACTCGCTGCGCCTCGTCGAGGTGGCCGAAGCGAGCGGCTGTTCCCGCGCGGCCCTGGTGAACCGCACCGACGACATCGCCTGGTCGGCGCTTGACGACGTTGTGACGCTCGGCATCAGCGCCGGCGCATCGGCGCCCGAGGTTCTCGTCGATGAAGTGATCACGAGCCTGCGCACGCGTTTCGACGTCCGCATCGAAGAGGTCACCGTCGCGCGCGAGGACGTCCATTTCCGGCTGCCTCAGGTGCTCGAAGCCGCGCTTTAGGACGCGCAACGAAGTCATGGCCGTCTACACGGAAATCCCTGAGGACGAACTCATCGATTTCGTTGCCGAGTACGATATCGGCGAGGTGGTCTCCTGCAAAGGGATCGCCGAGGGCGTGGAAAACTCCAATTTCATGCTGCAGACCTCGAACGGCACATTCATCCTCACGCTTTACGAGAAACGGGTCGCGCGCGGGGATCTGCCCTTCTTTCTCAACCTCATGGATCATCTGGCGGGCAAAAGGATTGCCTGCCCGACGCCGATTCACGGACGTGACTCGGCTGCGTTACGCGAACTCGCGGACCGCCCGGCGGCGATCGTCAGCTTCCTCGCCGGCCTGTGGGTGCGTAAACCCCGGCCCGCGCATTGCGCCCAACTAGGTCAGGCGATGGCGGAGATGCACATCGCCGGTGCGGATTTCACCATGCGCCGAAAAAATGTCCTTTCGGTCGAGGGCTGGCGACGGCTCGTCGAGGCGTGCGTGGAGCGTGCCGGCGACGTGAGCCCCGGCCTCGCCAACAACCTCGTTGATGAACTGGCGGCGCTGGACGCGGGCTGGCCGGGAGATCTGCCCGCCGGAATCATCCACGCCGATCTGTTTCCCGACAACGTCTTTTTCATCGGTGAGGAGCTGTCGGGCTTCATCGACTTTTACTTCGCGTGCGACGACTTCCTCGCCTACGATCTCGCCATCTGCCTGAACGCCTGGTGTTTCGAGCCCGATGTTTCGTTCAACATCACCAAGGCGCGGGCCCTGCTGGCCGCCTACACCGCCGTTCGCCCGCTGTCGGCCGAGGAGCTCGAGAGCCTGCCGCTGCTGGCCCGCGGCGCCGCGTTCCGCTTCCTGCTGACCCGGCTCTACGATTGGCTCCACCACGTCGAAGGCGCGCTCGTGCAACCCAAGGACCCGCTCGAGTACCTGAAGAAGCTGCGCTTTCATCAGGGCGTGACGGGACCCGGCGCCTACGGCCTCGAGGTCGCGGAATACGCGAAGTGAGCGAGGACGTCGTCGACATCTATACCGACGGCGCCTGCTCGGGGAATCCCGGTCCGGGCGGCTGGGGAGCGCTGCTGGTCTATGGCGAGACCGAACGTGAATTGACCGGCGGCACGGCGGGCACCACCAATAACCGTATGGAGCTCCAAGCCGCGATCGAAGCGCTCGAGACCCTCAAACGACCCACGCGGGTGCGGCTTCATACCGACAGCACCTATCTCAAGGACGGCATTACCCGGTGGATTCACCGCTGGAAATCGAACGGTTGGCGCACCGCGCGCAAGAAGCCGGTCAAGAACACCGATCTGTGGGAGCGGCTCGACAAGGCCCTCGCAAGCCACGATGTGGAGTGGCACTGGATCCGGGGCCATACCGGCCATCCCGAAAACGAGCGCGCCGACGAACTCGCCCGCCGGGGTGTCGAGGAATTCAAGGTACGGTAGCATGCGAAGCGGTGGGCCAGTCCGGCAGCGCGACCGCAAGGGACTCAACGAAAATGGGGGCCGGAGCCCCCATTTCTCTCATTCGCCGGGTGGCCGTATCAGGCCTGCTCGAGGAGCCTCTCCGCCGAGCTCAACTCAAGGCCGCCGCCTTCATCGAGATTGAACTTCGTCACGACGCCGTCATCGACGATCATCGAATAGCGCTGGGCGCGCATGCCCATGCCGAAACCGGCCGCGTCGAGCTCGACCCCAAGCGCCTTGGTGAAGATACCGTTGCCGTCGGCCAGCATGTCGAGCTTATCGCCCACATTCTGCGCCTTGCCCCAGGCATCCATCACGAACACATCGTTCACCGACACGCACGCAATGGCATCGATCCCCTTGGCCTTGAGTGCATCGGCATTGTTCACGAAACCGGGCAAGTGCTTCTCCGAGCAGGTCGGCGTGAAGGCGCCCGGCACGCAAAACAGGGCGACGCGTTTCCCTTTGAAATATTCATCCGTCGCCACGTCCGCCGGCCCGGAATCGGACATCGTCTGGAGGCTGGTCGAAGCAATCTTGTCACCGGCCTTGATCGTCATAGCTCCCTCCCCGAGGCGTGATTTCTCTGCGGTCTCACGTTAATGCGAGGCCGCCTGATGAATCGGACATTACGGGATTCAAACCCCCTTGCAAAGCTCCCAGGCGGTCGATCGGGCGGGGCGAGCCAATCTCCAGCGAGGCCTGCTCAATCGGGAGCCGATGCGATGATGGCGGCGTCGGCCGCCGCGTCTCCGTCAACCAGGGTCACGCGGAGTTCGCGCCCCGAGAGGCTGGGAGGTGTTCCCGCTGCGTACGTATCGAGCAGGAATACGGCGCGCCGGTGATCATCCTCGAAGCGAATACGGGGCGCCGAATAACTCACCCCGAGCGGGCCTTCGAGAAACAGATCAGGGTTTTCGAACCGGCGCCCGGTCCCGGCCACCGCCGAAATCTCGACGCGCTCACCCGTTTGGCTGTTGGCAATCGTAGCGTGCTCGATGGCGAACGGCGCATCATCGCGGCGCGGCACGCGCTCGGCATAGCGCTCGATCAGGGAGGCATACACCGTGCGCTCGGCCGCGCCGTCCGGAAGGGCGAGGTCGAGCTCGACCTCGTGATAGACGCAGATCTCCGCGCAGGTGGCGTAATCGATTTTGGCGCGCACGTGAACCGGCTCACCCGGCCGCTCCAGCGTTGCCGCCAGCGGAAAGACCACTTCGCCGGTGTAGCCGAAACTGTCGATCCCGAATGTCGTGAACCGATGCGGCGCCGGCCAGGTGATCTCGACAGCGGCCAGATTGCCCGACCCCTGCCAGCCGAAAGTGGGCGGGATGCCGGCATCACCCGGCGAGCGCCAGTAGGTCTTCCAGCCCTCTTCGAGGCGGATCTGCAGTCCGAGCTGAACGGTTGCTGCCTCACCGACGGCGCGGGACGCCGAGATCAACCGGATCTGACTGCTCTCCAAGTCGATCCAAGGCGACGCCTGGCCGTGCGACAAAGACGGCCAGGTCAGAAAGATCGCGAAGACCGCCAGGCGCGCGACAGCGCCCGTCCCCCGTTTCAATCCGCCCATCATCGCCGTCTTTCGCAGCATCAAGGAATCGTGACCTCCGCGCCATATTTCAGCCCCAAAATAGAGCTTTGGTGGCCGCGGTAGAAGTTTGTTTAAGGGAGGCCGGCCCATAATATCATGGTATCGTGACACTCGGTGGCGCGGTGGCCGTGCTGGGATGCGACATTAAACCCCGCAGTAAACTTTTGGTGAGGTGCACGTCATGGACAACGATTCGAACTATCTCTCGGGCCACCTCTTGATCGCCATGCCCAGTATGTCCGATCCTCGCTTCGAGCGATCCGTGATCTACATGTGTGCCCACTCGGCTGCCGGGGCCATGGGCCTCGTCCTCAACCGCCTCATCGACAAGATCACCTTTCCCGACCTGCTTGAGCAGCTTGGCATCGAGACGCCGGAAATCGAGATGCCGATTCAAATCCACTTCGGCGGACCCGTGGAAACCAGCCGTGGCTTCGTGCTGCACTCCGGCGACTATATTCAGGCGGGCACGATGATGGTGAACGAGGGTATCGGGCTGACCGCATCGGTCGATGTCCTGCGCTCCATCGCGGCCGGCGACGGGCCGCGTCAGCACCTGCTCGCACTAGGCTATGCCGGTTGGGGTCCGAGCCAGCTCGACGCTGAGATTCAGGCCAACGGCTGGCTCCATGCGTCGGCCGACGACGAGCTGATTTTCGGCAACAACATCGACGACAAATGGGTCCAGGCCGTCAACGCGCTCGGTATCGACGTCTCCATGCTCTCGGGCGAAGCCGGGCGGGCGTAACCAGCCCGCGGCGCCGGTCGGCCGGGCCAGAAAATCCTCAGTCGATTGGATGACCAGCGCGCTGCGCGGGGCGTCAGGACCCGTCCGGGCGTGGGTCCGAAGCGAGTAGCGCGAACAAGAGATGATCGCACCATATGCCGTTGATGCAGAGATACTGGCGCGCGTACCCCTCGAGCGTGAAGCCGGTCCTGAGCAAGAGCGCCTTGCTGGCCAGGTTGGTCGGCACACAGGCTGCTTCGATCCGGTTCAGGCGCACCTCATCGAAGATGAAGTCGACGAGCGCGGCCAGGCCGGCGGTCATGTATCCCTTGCGCGAAAAGCTTTCGCCGATCCAGTAGCCGAGGGAGCAGGATTGCGTGACACCGCGGCGCAGCTGGCTCAACGTAACGCCGCCAAGCAAGGCGTCATCCGTCTTTCGGAAGACGTAGAACGCGTAGCCCGTCCCGTCGCGCGCATCCTGCTCATAGCGCTTGAGCCGGCGGCGGAAGGCCGATCGGGTCAAGGCATCGTGCAGCCAGGTGGGCTCCCAGGGAACGAGAAAATCGCGCGAGTCCCCGCGTACCTTCGACCACGCCGGCCAGTCCCTGAGTTGCGGCACGCGAAGATAGACGGAGCGGCCATCGATGACCTGCTCCGCGATCGGGGTAACCAAGCTTCGCAACAGGGAACTCACGGCATCCCCACTCTCATCCCAACTTGCTTCAGGCGAATCTTGCCGCGATCCGATCGTAACTTTCAAGCCGCCCGATCGGGCCGATGGCGGCAACGACCGGCGGGGCGCCCGTGATGAGGCGTTCCCCGGCGGCGGCGGCGGCCGCGGCGTCGACGGCATCGATCTTGGCAACGATCTCGCTGGGCGGGATCGGCCGCCCATAGACCTGGAGCTGACGGGCCAGCTGCTCGCACCGCGTCGAGGACGCCTCGAGCGCCATCATCAGGCCGGCCTTGAGCTGGGCGCGCGCGCGCGCGAGCTCGTCCTCCCCGACGCGAACCGCGACATTAGCGATCTCGTCGCACACCACCGGCACGAGCTCGGCAATCTCAGTGGCGCCAGTGCCGGCATAGACACCGAAGAGCCCACCATCGATATAGGACGAGGTGTGCGCTCCGATCGCGTAGGCGAGACCGCGTTTTTCGCGCACCTCCTGGAACAGGCGCGAGGACATGCCGCCGCCCAACAGCGTCGCCAGCACGCTGAGTGCGTAAAAGTCGGGGTCGGTGTAGGAGACGCCCGGAAACCCCAGCGTGAAGTGCACCTGCTCGAGCTCGCGCTCGTCACGGAAATCGCCACCGCCGTAACGTGCCGGTCCGCGTGAATTGTCATGCGCGGCTGCTAGCGTAGCGAAGGCCGCTTCGGCGAGCGCGACCAGCTCGCCATGATCGATGCGTCCCGCCGCTGCGACCACCATGGCCGGCGCGTGATAGTAGTTGCGCATATAGCCGATCAGGTTGTCCCGCGTCATCGCGCTCACCCCTTCGACGGTGCCGAGGATCGAGCGGCCCAGCGGCTGGTCGGGGAAGGCCGTCTCCTGGAAATAGTCGAAGATCACGTCGTCGGGCGTGTCCTCGGTCTGACCGATCTCCTGGATGATCACGTGGCGCTCACGGGCAAGCTCGTCGTCCTCGAAGAGCGCGTGCTGCAGGATGTCGGCGAGAATATCGAGGGCGAGCGGAACATCCTCGCCAAGCACGCGGGCGAAATAGGCCGTCTGCTCGCGCGAAGTGTAGGCATTGAGATGACCGCCCACGGCCTCGATCTCCTCCGCGATCTGCTGCGTCGTCCGCCGCGTGGTCCCCTTGAACGCCATGTGCTCGAGCAGATGGGAAATACCGTTGAGCTCGGACGCCTCATCGCGCGCACCGACGTCGATCCACACCCCGACCGACGTGGTCTCCAAATGCTCCATCGCATCGCTCGCGACACGAAGGCCATTGTCGAGGGTGGTGACCTCGATGCTCATGCCGGCCGGCCTCGCGCCCCGGGCGCGCTAGAGTCGCTCACGCACATAGTTCTTGGCAGCCTCCACATCGTTAGGCAGGACATCATAGTGTTCGTCGCGGTGCAAGAGATCGGCGAGCGGCGGCGGCAATTGGGGCTGCTGTCCGGTCGCCCGTTCCACCGCCTCGGGGAACTTCGCCGGGTGCGCCGTCGCGAGATAGACCATGGAGGCCGGGCCCGGGCGCCGCGCCTTGCGCCCGGCAGCGATGCCGACGGCGGTGTGCGGATCGATCAGCACGCCGGTTTCGTCATGCACCGCCGCGATGCACGCGAGCGTCTCGTCTTCGTTGACGCTCCGCGCATCGAACAAGGCCTGCGCCTCTTCCAGGACGCCGGGCGGCACGGTGAATTTACCGCTCCTCGCCAGCCCGGTCATCAGCGCGCCCACATCTTCGCCCGAGCGCCGGTAGAGCTCGAACAGCAGGCGCTCGAAGTTGCTCGCCACCTGAATATCCATGCTCGGGCTCATGGTCGGCTCGACCGCCGTGGGATGGTAGGCGCCGTCGGCGAGAACGCGCGCGAGAATATCGTTGCGGTTGGTCGCGACCACGAGCTGGCTGACGGGCAGGCCCATGCGGTGGGCGGCGTAGGCGGCGTAGACGTCGCCGAAATTGCCGGTCGGCACGGCGAAGGCGATGGCCCGCTGCGGTCCGCCGAGTTGCAGCGCGGCATGCACGTAATAGACGATCTGCGCCATAATGCGCGCCCAGTTGATCGAGTTCACCGCGCCGAGCCGGGCCTCCGCGCGGAAGGCGGCATCGTTGAACAGCGCCTTGACCAGCGCCTGGCAGTCATCGAACGTGCCCTGGACCGCGACGTTGTGCACGTTGGGCGCGGTCACGGTCGTCATCTGGCGGCGCTGCACGTCGCTGACGCGCCCTTCGGGGTGGAAAATGACGATGTCGATGGCCTGGCGGCCGCGGCACGCCGCGATGGCGGCCGAGCCCGTGTCGCCCGAGGTCGCCCCGATCACCGTCATGCGTTCGCCGCGGCGCTTGAGGAAGTAGTCGAACAGGCGGCCGAGGAGCTGGAGCGCGAAATCCTTGAAGGCGAGCGTGGGGCCGTGGAAAAGCTCGAGCAGCCACTCGTTGTCGCTGATCTGGCGCATTGGCGCGACACGCGCATCGCTGAACGTGAGATAGGCTGCCTCGACGATCGCCGCGAAATACGCTTCCGGCAGCGCGCCCCGGACGTAAGGCTCCATGACACGGATCGCGAGCTCGCCGTAGGGCAGGCCGCGCAACGCCCGGAAATCCTGGAGGCTCAGCCGCGGCCAGGCCTCGGGCACGTAAAGCCCGCCATCGGCCGCGAGGCCGGCCAGCACGACATCCTCGAAAGCAAGATTGGGGGCCTCGCCCCGCGTACTGACAAAACGCACCGCGACCCTCCGCTTGAGCGGCGCTAGACTATAGAGGGTGCCCGGTGCCGGCAACACCAGGCGGGGCCGGCCGCCTGGGGATAAAGGCGCTGCCACGCCGCTGTGGAAAGGGAGGACAAGCCGCACACACAGTGGCGATTGGGGATCGTTCTCCCCGCCGCCTGGGGATAAACTGCATCATAACAAAACAATGAAAAGGTTCGTTAACTCATTGTAATATCACGAAAGTTATTCGAGATTCTGTTCCATGACCGAACCCCTCACGACCCTGCCTCTTTCGCCTTCGGACGAATCCGAGTTCGCAGCGCGGCACACCACCGGCATCCTGCCCTCGCAGGTGCTGCGCGAGCTCATCCGCGACAAGGTCATCGTGTCGACCACGCCGCTCGAGGACGACCAGGTCCAGCCGGCGAGCATCGATCTCCGGCTCGGCGCCACCGCCTTCCGGGTGCGCGCGAGCTTCCTGCCGGGCGATTCCGTCACCGTGGAGGAGAAGATCGAGATCCTCGGCATGCACGCCATCGATCTGACCGATGGCGCCGTCCTGGAGAAGGGCTGCGTCTATATCGTGCCGCTGATGGAAAGCCTGCGCCTCGGCAAGCGGGAGTTCGCCGTCGCCAACCCGAAGAGCTCGACCGGCCGGCTCGATATCTTTACCCGGCTCATTCCCGACCGGGCAACCGAGTTCGACCGCGTGATCGGCCCTTACCGTGGCCCGCTCTATGCTGAAATCTCGCCCCGCACCTTCAGCGTCCTCGTGCGCAAGGGCTCGCGCCTCGATCAGATCCGGTTGCGCCGCGGCTCGCCCCCCGCGACCGATACCGCGCTGCGCCGCCTGCAGGAGGAAGTCGGACTGATCCACACGCCGGACGATGCGGGTCCAGTACAGCGAATTTCCAAGGGCCTTCCGGTCACCGTCGATCTGCGGGGCGAGAAGACCGGCGGCCTCGTCGGCTACAAGGCGAAGGCGCACACCGATGTCATCGATATCGACCGGGCGGGGGCCTATGACATCGCCCATTATTGGGAATCCATCGAGGCCACCGAATCGGGCACGCTCATTCTCGACCCGAACGCCTTCTATATCCTGGCGTCCAAGGAGGCGGTCACGGTGCCGCCGGATCATGCCGCCGAGATGGCGCCGTTCAATCCACTCCACGGCGAGTTCCGCGTGCACTATGCCGGCTTCTTCGATCCCGGCTTCGGCTATGCCGAGGCCGGCGGCGCGGGCGCCCGGGCGGTGCTCGAGGTGCGCTCGTTCGAGGTGCCCTTCATGCTCGAGCACGGCCAGGTCGTGGGCCGGTTGATGTACGAGCGCCTGACCGCGGTGCCCGACCGGCTCTATGGCGGCGGCATCGGCTCGTCCTACCAGCACCAGGGGCTCGCGCTCAGCAAGCACTTCAAGCGGCCCGACGCCTAACAGCCCGTTGATTAAGTCGGCGCCGTCTGATTCTCTGGTTCCCTGATTTGCAGGGGGATTTGCCGATGGCGATGGGACGGCAGAAGGATGGTCAGGGGGACCTGATGGTGAGCTGGTCGGAGATGCCGCGCTCTCCGGGTCATGTGTTTTATGACCGCTTGCAGTCGGTGCTGATCGAGGGCGGCTTCGACGCCTTTGCCGAGGCGAGCTGCCGGCCTTATTACGCGGCCCGGATGGGCGCGCCCTCGGTGCCGCCCGGGCGCTATTTCCGGATGCACCTGGTGGGCTACTTTGAGGGCATCGACAGCGAGCGCGGTCTGGAGTGGCGCTGCTCGGACTCGCTTTCGCTGCGGGCGTTCCTGCGACTGGGGAGCCGTGATCGGGTACCGGACCATTCCTGGCTGTCACGGAGCCGCACGCGCCTGCCCCATGAAGTCCACGCGGCGGTCTTCGACTGGGTTCTGGTGCTGATCGCCGAGGCGGGGCTGATCAAGGGCGAGCGCATCGGCGTCGATGCCTCGACCATGGAGGCCAACGCGGCGCTGCGGAACATCGTGCGGCGCGACAACGGCGAAGGCTACTGGGAGATGCTGGAGCGCCTGGCCCGGGAAAGCGGCGTCGAGACACCCACGGCCGAGGACCTGGCGCGTCTGGACCGGAAGCGCAAGGGCAAGAAGCTTTCCAACACGGATTGGGTTTCGAAGAGCGACCCCGAGGCCAAGATCACCAAGATGAAGGACGGCACGACGCATCTGGCCTACAAGCCCGAGCACGCGGTGGATCTGGACACCGGCGCGGTGGTGGCGGCCGAGCTGCACCCGGCCGATGAGGGCGACACCACGACGCTTTCCAAGACCCTGGCGAAGGCCGAGGCAAACCTCGAGGCGGTGGATGCGGCACCGACATCGGAGGACCCGGCCGAATGCGTCGCCGACAAAGGTTATCACTCACGGGCGGTCTTGAGGGCTCTGAACGACAGTCCCTGGAAGACCCGGATCGCGGCGCCCAAGCAGACCGGCTTTTCGCGCTGGCACGGTGATGAGGCGGCGCGGCGCGCGGTCACCAATAACCGTGCGCGGCTCAAGTCCGGGGTCGCCCGCGAGGCCTTCAAGCTGCGCGCCGAGATCGTCGAGCGCTGCTTTGCCCACAACCTCGATCGTGGCGGCATGCGACGAACCTGGCTGCGCGGGCGAGAGAATGTGCACAAGCGATACCTGCTCCACGTCGCCGGCCACAATCTATCGTTACTGATGCGCCAGCTCATCGGCGCCGGCACCCCGCGGGAGGCCGTGGCGGGCGGATATGGCGGTATTTTCGTTCTGCTCACGCCCACCGGGGCCATGCTGGTGGCACGGGGGGGCTCGCAAAGCGGCCAGACGGCTTTCGCCGCCGCATTCCTCATCTGGGAGTGAGAGCCGGAAAAAGCCACTTAATCAACGGGCTGCTAAGCCGCGAGCCACCGCCGCCCGACAGCGCGCCGGGCTTACGACAGATAACGTTCCGCGAGATGGCGCTTGTAGGCCTCGGTTCCGAGCGCGGCGCCGGTCGCCTGGCCGATCAGAGCTCGCGTCGAGTGGAGCGAGCCATGGCTGTGGATGTGCTGGCGCAGCCAGGTGAGGAGCGGCGCGAAGCGGCCCTCGGCGATGGCGGGCATGATCTCGGGCACGGCCTCTTTGGCGGCGGCGAAGAGCTGGGCGGCGGCCAGCGCGCCCAAGGTGTAGGTCGGCAAATAGCCAAACTCGCCGGCGTACCAGTGGATGTCCTGCATGCACCCATCCTTGTCGTCCGCCGGCTGGACGCCGAGGGACGCCGCCATGCCCGCCCGCCACGCGCCGGGAAGATCCGCAACCGTGAGATCGCCGGCGAGCAGCGCGCGCTCGAGCCGGTAGCGCAGGATGACGTGGAGCGGATAGGTCGCTTCGTCGGCCTCGACGCGGATGAGCCCGGGCTCGATGCGGACATAGAGGCGGCGGAGATTGTCCGCCTCCCAGCCCGCTCCTTCGCCGGCAAAGGCGTGGCGGACGAGCGGCGCCAGAAAGCCGATGAACTCCGCGCTCCGGCACGCGTGCATCTCCATGAGGAGGGATTGGCTCTCGTGCACCGTCATGCCGCGTGACTGCCCGACCGGCTGATCGCGCCACTCGCGCGGCAGTCCTCGTTCATAGAGCGCGTGCCCGGCCTCGTGCAGCACCGCCATCAGGGATTCGGTGAAATCGTCCTCGCGGTAGCGGGTGGTGATCCGCACATCATCGGGAATCCCGCCGGTAAAGGGATGGTGCGAGACATCGAGCCGGCCGTACGCGGTCTCGAAGCCAACCGCGTCCAACAGGCGCTCGGTCAAGGTGCGCTGGATGTCGGCCGGAAACGGCCCGGCGAGCGCCACCGGCTGAGGGCCGGCGGTTTGATGGGCCTCTGCCCGCTCGATGAAGACCGGCAGAAACGCCTCGAGGTCGCTGAAGACGGCATCGATCTCCGCCGCGCGGAGGTCGGGATCGTAACCATCGAGCAACGCATCGTAAGGCGCGCAGCCAAGCACCTCGGCACGCGCCGCGGCGATCTCTCTGATGAGGCGCAGCACCTCATCGAGCAATGGGGCGACGCGGGCGAAATCGTTGGAGCCGCGGGCCTCGCGCCAGGACATCTCAGAGGCCGAAGTGGCGCGCGAATACGCCGCGGCAAGATCCGCCGTGAGCGCCGCGGCGCGCCGCCACGTCCGCCGCATCTCGCCGAGGTTGGCGGCCTGCCACGGGCCGAGATCGGCCGCCTCGGCTTCGTCGAGGAGCCCGGCGAGGGCGGCATCGGTCAGCTGCTCGTGGTGGATGGCGGTCAAGGTTGCCAGCTGCTCGGCCCGCGCCTCGGCTCCGCCCGGCGGCATCATGGTCGCTGAGTCCCAATGCAGCATCGCCATGGCCCCGCCGATATGGCTGAGCCGGCGGAAGCGCTGCTCGAGGTCGTGATAGGCCGCGATGGCGCCCCTCGGCTCGTTCATGTCGCCTCGTTGTCGCCTTGCGGCCGGCGGCGATGATAAAGCGCATAGATGACCAGGAGTGCGCCGGCCAGGGCGTACCAGGCGATGGCGTATTGCAGGTGATCGTTTCTCAGCTCGCTCCTTGTCTGGCCACCGACAGGGAGCCCGCCCGGGTTGGGCGCGGGACCCGCCGCGACGATGAACGGCGCCACCTCCGCGCCGAGCGCCCGGCTCATCGCGGGAAGATCGATCCAGTACCAGACATTCTCATCGGGTTGATTATCGGGCGTGAACAGGCTCGGCCGGCCGCCGCGGCGCACGAAGCCTTCGACGACGACGGAACCGGCAAGCTGCCCTGCGCCGCGCGAGGCCGGGGGCTTGCGGTCCGGCGGCACCCAGCCGCGATTGACGAGAACGAGCGGGCCGGCGCGGGTTCTAAGCGGGGTCAGCACGTGAAAGCCGAGCTCGCCCCCGCGCGAGGTGGTGGAGAGGTAAAGTTCCCGATTGTGCAAGAAGGTTCCTCCAACCGTGATGCGGAGAAACTCCGGCACGATGTCAAAGTGGCCGGCCTCCGCGAGCGTGATCGGCGGGACGGCGAGGTGCGCGATGCGTTCGGCGATGAGCGCCTCCTTCCAGGCGCGCCGCTCGATCTGCCAGGTGCCGAGCGCCAGCAAGGCGATCAACAGCGGCAGCGTGACGACACTCGGCCAGAACGCCAGGCGCATGCGCCTTCCCCCGAGGGCTTACGCCTAACGGCGGAAAATCTCAACCCGGCCCGCCCGTCGCTGCACCCGCGTCGTGCTTGAACTGGAGCGCGATCAAGACGGCCTTGAAGGGACGCAGCAGCCAGAGCGACAAGCCGAGGATGACCGGTATCCATACCACCATATGGAGCCAAATCGGCGGCGCGAACAGGTTTTCGCTCACCAGCACCGCCGCCACCACGATCGCGCCGACGACCAGGACGACGAACATCGCCGGCCCGTCGCCCGAATCGGCGGCGCCGAGATCGAGGCCGCAGACGCTGCAGACATCCGCCACGGTCAGATAGCCGGCGAACAACTTGCCCCGCCCGCAGCGCGGGCAGCGGCAGGCGAGTCCGGCTTTGACAGCCGAAACCGGTCTATGCGCGGTGCCCTCCGTGGAGTCTGGCACAGGGATTCCGGGAATCGGGTTCCGGGATTAGTGGCTTGGCCCGGCACCCCACCAATAGATCGAGGTGAACAGAAAGAGCCACACGACGTCGACGAAGTGCCAGTACCATGCCGCGGCCTCGAGGCCGAAATGGTGATCCGGCGTGAAATGGCCCTTATAGGCGCGGATCAGGCAGACCGCGAGGAACAGCGTGCCGATGATGACGTGTGCGCCGTGAAAGCCGGTCGCCATGAAGAAGGTCGAGCCGTAGATCCCGCCGCTGAAGGAGAACGCCGCATTGGCGTATTCGTAAGCCTGCAGGGAGGTAAACGTGATGCCGAGCAGAACGGTGAGCCAAAGACCGGTGATCAGGCTGCGCTGGTTGCCCTCCTTCAAGGCATGGTGCGCCCAGGTGACGGTGGTGCCCGAGGTGAGCAGGATCAGCGTGTTGAGAAAAGGCACATCCCACGCATCGAAGGTCTGGATGCCCTCGGGCGGCCATATGCCGCCGACCGCCTCGGGGGGGAAGAGGCTCGCGTTGAAATAGGCCCAGAACCAGGCGACGAAGAACATCACCTCCGAGACGATGAACAGCACCATGCCGTAGCGCAGGCCGAACTGCACGACGCGCGTGTGCTCGCCCTCGAAGGTCGCCTCGCGCACGACGTCGCGCCACCACACGAACATGGTGTAGGCGGTCAGCAGAGCCCCGATGATCATTACCCAGGCGGTAACACCGTGCAGGTAGAGGACCGCGCCGCCGAACAGCAGCATCGCGGAGAAGGCACCGAGCGCGGGCCACGGGCTCGGCTCTACCATGTGGTAGTCGTGTCCGCGTGCGTGCGTCTCCGCCATGGTTCCCATTTTCCTCCAAACCGCTGGCCGTCTCACGGCCGGTGCGGCCAAAGTCTGCTCGTCAATGCTCCGTCGGCGTGGCGAGATCGAGCGCTCGGGCGCTCATCCCGCCGCTGCCGCCCGCGCCCGCGCCCGCGCCGGCAACACGGAAGAAAGTATAGGAGAGCGTAATCGTCTCGAGATCGTGCATATTCGGATCGTCGAGGATCTCCGGATCGATGAAGAACGAGACCGCCAACTTGGCACGCTCGCCCGGCGCGAGCACCTGCTCGGTGAAGCAGAAGCAATCGATCTTGCTGAAATAGGGCCCCGCCTTCAAAGGCGTCACGTTGAAGACAGCGGTCCCGGTCACGGCCTCGTTCGAATCGTTGAGCGCGTCAAAGAAAGCCAGCGCCTCTTCACCGACGCGGGCCTTGACCTCGCGTTGCGCTGGGCGGAACGACCAGGCCAGATCCGGCGCGACATCGGCGTTGAAGCGGACCGTCATGACGCGCTCCGAGGCGGCACCCGGGGCCTGCTCGGCCACTTGCGGCGTGCCGCCGTAACCGGTCACCTGACAGAACAGGCGATAAAGCGGCACCGCGGCATAGGAGAGCCCGATCATGGCAACCACCACGGTAAGCAGGATGCCGGCGGTCGCCGATTTGCGTGCGCCTAAGCCGGCCATCACGAGCCTCCGCCCAGCTTGGCCAGCGTAATGAAGAAGAGCAGGATCACTAGCGCCGCGAGAAAACCAGCCAACGCAAAGTTACGCCCGCGGCGACGCCTGTGCTGTTCGCTCAACGGCATCAGCCGAGCCCGCCGCCGAGGACCGCCCGGTCGATGAGCAACAGGGCGAAAATGAGGAAGAGATAGAGGATGGAGAAGGCGAAGGTTCGCCGCGCCAGGCGTTCGCTGCTCTGGCGCCAGAGGCGGACTGCGAACGTTATGAACAGCACGCCGAGCAGCGTAGCACCGGCGCCATAGACCGCACCGGCATAGCCCATGAACCAAGGGCTCACGCTGATCGGCACGAGGACCAAGGTGTACATCAGGATCTGCTTGCGGGTCTCGGCCAGGCCCGCGACAACAGGCAGCATGGGCACGCCCGCGGCTTGGTATTCCTCGGCGCGATAGAGCGACAGCGCCCAGAAATGAGGCGGCGTCCAGGTGAAGATAATGGCGAACAACAAGAGCGGCGCGAGCGTTACCTCGCCGGTCACCGCCGCCCAACCGATCACCGGCGGCAGCGCGCCGGCCGCACCGCCGATGACGATGTTTTGCGGCGTCCGTCGCTTGAGCCACAGCGTGTAGACGAACACGTAAAACGCGATGGTGAGGGCGAGCAGCCCGGCGGCCATGAGGTTGACGGCGAGGCCCATGAGAACAACCGCGCCGATGGCAATGGTCACCCCGAAGCCGAGCGCCGCACCTGGTGCGATCCGCCCAGCGGGGATCGGCCGGCCGCGCGTGCGCGCCATCCTGCCGTCGATATCGGCGTCGTACCACATGTTTATGGCGCCCGAAGCACCAGCACCGGCGGCGATGCACAACATCGCCGTGAGAGCCAGCACCGGGTGCAGCGTGCCCGGTGCGAGCCATAGCCCGACGAGGCCGGTGAACACGACGAGCGACATCACCCGCGGCTTGAGGAGCTCGATATAGTCGCGCGCGTTCCCCTCAGCCGTCCGCCGGGCCGTCGCGTCATCGAGCGCGAGAAAAGGCTGGGTCACGCGTAAATCCCTACCGTGTCGCTACCTGATCTGCGGCAACTCGTCATAAGTGTGGAACGGCGGCGGCGATGTCTGGCTCCATTCGAGGCTCGTCGCTCCCTCGCCCCAGGGGTTGTTCTCGCACTTGCGGCCCACGCTCAGCGTGTGGAACACGATGAACAGGAACAACAACGCCGCTGCGCCTGAAATATAGGAGCCGATGGAGGAGACCATGTTCCAGCCTGCATAGGCGTCTGGGTAGTCCGCGATCCGCCGCGGCATGCCAGCGAGCCCGAGGAAATGCATCGGAAAGAAGGTGATGTTGACGCCGATGAAGGTGAGCCAGAAGTGCAGCTTGCCGAGCGCCTCGTTGTACTGGCGCCCGGACATCTTGCCGATCCAGTAGTAGAAGGCGGTGAAGATGCCGAACAGCGCCCCCATCGACAGCACATAGTGGAAGTGCGCGACGATGTAGTAGGTATCGTGGAGCGCAACCGTGATTCCGGCATTGGCGAGCACGACCCCCGTCACGCCGCCGATGGTGAACAGGTAGATCAGGCCCAGCGCCCACAGCATCGGCGTCTTGAACTCGATCGAGCCGCCCCACATCGTCGCCAGCCAGCTGAAGATTTTGACGCCCGTCGGCACCGCGATCACCATCGTCGCGGCCACAAAATAGGCCCGCGTATCGACGTCGAAGCCCACCGTGTACATGTGGTGCGCCCACACGATGAAGCCGATCATGCCGATGGCCACCATGGCGTAAGCCATGCCGAGATAGCCGAACACCGGCTTGTGCGAAAAGGTCGAGACGACGTGGCTGACGACGCCGAAGGCCGGCAGGATAAGGATGTAGACCTCCGGGTGGCCGAAGAACCAGAACAGGTGCTGAAAGAGAATCGGATCGCCGCCCTGGGTCGCATCGAAAAACGCTGTGCCGAAGTTGCGGTCGGTGAGCAGCATGGTGATGGCGCCGGCCAGGACCGGCAGCGCCAGCAGCAGGAGGAAGGTCGTCACCAGGATCGCCCAGACGAACAGCGGCATCTTGTGGAGCGTCATGCCCGGTGCACGCATGTTGAAGATCGTCGTGATAAAGTTGATGGCGCCGAGAATCGAGGACACGCCGGCGAGATGGAGCGCGAAGATCACCATATCGACGGCAGGGCCGGGGTGGCCCGAGGTACTGAGGGGGGCATAGACCGTCCAGCCCACGCCGGGACCATCGCCCGCGAAGACCGAGCCAGCCATTAGGACCGCCGAGGGAATCAACACCCAGAAGCTGACGTTGTTGAGGCGCGGGAACGCCATGTCGGGTGCGCCGATCATCAACGGCACGAACCAGTTGCCGAAGCCACCGATGAAGGCGGGCATGACGAGGAAGAACACCATGATCAGCCCGTGCGACGCGACCAGCACATTGAACAGCTGGTAATCGCCGCCAAGCACTTGATCGCCCGGCTCCATCAGCTCCATGCGCATGATGATCGACAACAGCCCGCCGACCACGCCGAACACCAGCGCGAAGACGATGTACATCGTGCCGATGTCTTTGTGGTTGGTCGAATAGAGCCAGCGCCGCCACCCGGTGGGGTGGTGGGCATGAGCGTCATGTGCTTCGGCGGAGCTCCCGTGAACGCTCATATGGGCCGGATCCTCTTCTTTCCCTCGTCGACGTTACGCGCCTGCCGCTGGCGGTGCTATTCCCGCGTGACATGCGGTGCGGCGGCCACCTCATGCGGGGGTGCTCCGGCATCGCGCGCAAACTCCTCTTTGGCCACCTCGAGCCAAACCGCAAACCGCGCCTTCGAGACCGCCTCGACGGTGATCGGCATGAGCCCGTGGTTGACGCCACACAGCTCCGAACACTGGCCGTAATAAACACCTTCCCGCGTGATTTCGACCCACGCTTCATTGAGGCGGCCCGGCACGGTGTCCAGCTTCACGCCGAACGCCGGAACGGCCCATGCATGCAGCACGTCGTCGGCGGTGAACAACAGGCGAATGCGCGTGTCCACCGGCAGCACCACGCGGTTGTCGGTCTCGAGCAGGCGCAACTGACCGGGCTGGAGCTCGTCGTCGGGAATCATGATCGCGTCGAACGCGACGTCGTGATCGGGATACTCGTAAGTCCAGTACCACTGGTGGCCGATGACCTTGAGGGTGAGCTCCGCGTTCGGCGTGCGGTCCATGTAGTAGAGCACCCTGAAGGATGGAATCGCGATCACGATCAGGACGACGATCGGGATCACCGTCCAAAAGACTTCGATCAACGTGTGGTGAGAAGTGCGCGAGGGGACCGGATTGGCGCGCTTGTTAAAGCGCAAAAAAATGAAGGCCATCAGCAGGAGAACGAAGACGGCGATGGCGACGATGATGACGAGCAAGAGATTATGGAAATCGTTGAGCTGGTCCATGACGGGTGAGGCCGCCGGCTGAAAACCCATCTGCCACGGCGTGGGTTGGGCCGCCTCGGCCGTCGCCGCCATCCCGAAAAAGGCCGTCAACCCGGCGAACAAGCCAAACACATACGCTCTCGACATGTTGTCCGATGTGCTCCTTAACGGTACCCGTGCGGCCCGAAGGGCGCCCGTCGCGGCTTTGGGGCCTGGTTGGGCGCGTTTATGCGCCAATCCGCCACGCGCGCAGGTTCCCCCAAGCCTCTCGGAGAAGTTGGCGTGACACTACACCAGAGAAATAAGCGGGAACAAGCCCCTTAGCAGCCAGCCGGGAGCCCCGTTGCAAGCCGTTTTGAGCCGCACGGCGCCCGCCCGCCGAAACGCCGATTCGCACACCCCGTGACGGCCACAGATCGGCACATGTCGCTGTCTGCGCGACATCCATGCGTGACTCGGTGGGGTAGAGGGACCATATTTCTCTTGAGATCAGTCGATTGCGCGCGATGCGCCCGCACCAAACGGTGCGACCCTGACCGGATCAAGGCTACGGAGGCATTATGAGCGATTCACGAGGCGGCGAGGTTCTGTTCTTCGAGCGCACCGAACTCGACCGGGGCCGCGTCCAGTCGATCGTCGATGACGCCCTCGAAGGCGCGGATGACGGTGAACTTTTCCTCGAATACCGCAGCTCGGAAAGCTTCAGCTATGACGACGGGCGGCTGAAGAGCGCGAGCTTCGATACCGCCCAGGGCTTCGGCTTGCGCGCCATCGCCGACGAAGCTACCGGCTATGCGCACGCCTCGGAGTTGAGCGAAGCGGCCATCAAGCGAGCCGCGGCGACGGTGCGCGCCGTTCATGCGGGCCATAGCGGTACGATCCCACTCGATCCCGCGCCCACCAACCAGCGGCTTTATACCGACACCAGCCCCCTTGCCAATGTCGGGTTCGACGACAAGGTCACGCTCCTGGCCGATATCGATGCCTACGCCCGCGCCCGGGATCCACGCGTGCGCCAGGTCTCGGCCTCGCTGTCGGGCTCGTTGCAGGTGGTGGACGTGCTCCGGCCTGGCGGCCAACGCATCAGCGATGTCCGGCCGCTGGTTCGGCTCAATGTGACCATCGTTGCCGGCGAGGGCGAGCGCCAGGAGAGCGGCAGCCACGGGGTCGGCGGCCGCACCGCCTATGATGTCTACATCCGGCCCGAGAGCTGGCAGGCCCAGGTCGACGATGCGCTCCGCCAAGCGCTGATCAATCTGGAATCGCGCCCCGCGCCGGCCGGCGAGATGACCGTGGTGCTCGGGCCCGGTTGGCCCGGCATTCTGCTCCACGAAGCCATCGGTCACGGGCTCGAAGGCGATTTCAACCGCAAGAAGACTTCGGCGTTTACCGGGCTCATGGGCGAGCGCATCGCCGCACCCGGCATCACCGTTATCGACGACGGCACCATGGAGGACCGGCGCGGCTCGCTCACCGTCGACGACGAGGGCACGCCCACCGAGCGCACGGTGCTCATCGAGGATGGGATTCTCGTGGGTTACCTGCAGGACCGGCATAATGCCCGTCTCATGGCGATGGCGCCGACCGGCAACGGCCGCCGCCAGAGCTACGCCCACGCGCCCATGCCGCGCATGACCAACACCTTCATGCTGGGTGGCGAGCGGGCGCCCGACGAGGTCATCCGCTCCGTCGATCGCGGGCTCTACGCGGTCGGCTTCGGCGGCGGCCAGGTCGACATCACGTCGGGCAAGTTCGTGTTCAGCTGCACCGAGGCGTACCTGATCGAGAACGGCCGGATCGGTGCGCCGGTCAAGGGCGCAAGCTTGATTGGCAACGGCCCCGACGTGCTGACCAAGGTCAGCGCCATCGCCAACGACATGGCGCTCGATTCCGGCATCGGCACCTGCGGTAAGGATGGCCAAGGCGTGCCGGTGGGCGTCGGCCTGCCGACCATCCGGGTGGACGGCATCACCGTCGGCGGCACGGAAGCCGCGTGAGCGCCCCTCCGCAAAGCTGATCCCTGAGCCGTGCGGGGCCTCCGGGCACTTGCCCTTTTGATCGCCTGCCTGGCGGCGGGCTCCTCTTTCGCCGAACCGCCGCCGCCGCGCATTGATTGGCTGCCGGAGGCAAGCCGGCTCGAGGCAACGGCGCTGGAGCGCCCGCGCCCTGCCCTTGCGCCCTGGCCCGAAGCAAGCCCTGACGCGCCCAGTCGGTCCCTCGCCATCCTGGGCGAGCTTCTTTTTCATTCACCCGATCTGTTCGGCACCCTCGCGCGGCGCAGCGGGTTGAGTTGCCAGGCCTGCCACATCTACGGCACGACCAACCCCGACCTCTTTATCGCCGGATTGTCGGTCCGGCCCGGCGGCCTCGACGTGACAAGCGGGCTGTTCAACCCGGCCGCCGAGGACGGCCACTTCAACCCGCGCGACATCCCGAGCCTGCGCGGCGTGCGCCTGACTGCGCCCTATGGCCGCGACGGCCGCTTCACCACCCTTGCGGAATTCGTCCGCCACGTCATCGTGACCGAGTTTGCCGGCGCCGAACCCGAGCCGCTCGTGGTGGATGCGCTCATCGCCCACCTCGAACGGCTGGACTTCCTGCCCGCGCCGACGGTGGCGCCCGATGGCGGGCTGGTTGAAACCGCACCCGCGGCGGCGCGCCGCGGCGAGGCGCTCTTCTTTCGCCCCTTCGCCACCCGGCCCGATCTCGCCTGCGCGGTCTGCCATATTCCTGCCACGCACTTCACCGACCACAGGCGGCACGATGTCGGTACCGGCGGGCTGTTCGATACCCCGTCCTTGCGCAACCTGGCCGAGACCCCGCCCTATTTGCACGATGGCCGCGCGGCGACGCTCGCTGAGGTGATCGATCATTTCGCGGTCAATTTCAGCCTCGAGCTGAGCCCGACCGAACGGAGCGATCTGCGCGTCTATCTCGAAACAATTGGCGGGACTGTGGATCGCCTCGAGCCCGTCACGCTGGCCGGCGAGCTCACCCGGCTCGAGCGTTTTTCATCGCTCCTGCCCGAGGTGGTGGCGCGCGGGGACGCGGCGCTCATCCAGATCGTCATCACTGCACTCAGGCGCGCTCACGGCGAGCTTCATGACCGCTTTCCCGAAAGCGAGCCGAGCGCACTCAGGGACATCCTGGTGTCGCGCTCGCTTCGCCTCCGCGATGTCGAACACTTTGCCGCGGCCGGTGATTTTGCCTCGGCCACGGGCGCGCTCGCGAGGTATCAGGCGCTCGCCGGATTGACCGAGCTGCTCGCCGCCACGCCGCCGCCTGGCGCCCGATTCGCGCCCACGCGTTAAGCCGGCGTCGTATGTGGATACGCCTGAGCGTAGAAATCAGAGCTGCAAGCGGACACCTGGCACGCAAGCTTCGGATGTCAGCAAATGACCCAACGCAGACATCGACACCACCATCGCTTGGACCGTGGCCCGCAACGTCGTATGGTTTGTCGCTGCATCGCTCTCTCATTGAGGAGACGCGGCCGCGGCACACGATCAACCAACCGGTCGTTGCGTTTCCGTAGCTACAGGGGGTCAGGGCGTGAACAGAAAACTCATGCGCGAGATCACGCGGGACGAGATCGACACTTACGCCCGCGACGGGGTCGTCCACCTGCCTGGCATTGTCGACATGGAGTGGGTCGGGCGCATGCGGGACGCGGTCGATCGCATTCTCGATGCGCCCGGACCGCGCGGCATGGATCTCAATGCCGAGGGCAGCCCGGGACGGTTCGCTTACGACACTTTCATGTGGACCCGCGATGCTGATTTTCGCGCCCTGGTGTTCGAATCGCCTTTGGCCGAAACGGCCGCCAAGGTGATGCAATCGTCGCGGACACACTTGATGTGGGATTTCCTCACCATGAAGGAGCCGAACACGCCGGCTCCTACCGATTGGCACCAGGACCTATCGGGCAATCCGGTCAAAGGCCCCCAATGCTGCGGGACCTGGCTTTCGCTCGATGAGGTGACGCAAAAAAGCGGTGCCGTCCACTACATCAAGGGTTCACACCGCTGGGGCCGTTACTTCCAGGCGCCGATAAGAAACAGCAACTGGCTCCATGAAGACGGCACGCAGGATGACGACAGCATTCGCGAGACCTGGTTCGAAGACATACCGGAGTTCGAGGATCTCAGAGTCTACTTCGAGAAGGACCTCGTTCACTTCAATGTGGCACCGGGCGATGTCGTCATGCACCACCTCCTGACCATCCACGGTGCGCCCGGCAACTTCACCAATCGGCGGCGGCGCGCCATCGCTCCCAGGTGGGCCGGCGAGGACGCGGTTTTCGCGGGGCGGACCAACAAGTTCTATACCGAATCGCTTGACCCGCCCTGGGATCCGGAGCTCAGGGAAGGCGATCCCTTCCCCCTCGATCACCATCTCTATCCGCAGGTCTGGCCCGAGCCGTTGGGCGCGGCGTTGCAAAAGGCAGCCGAGTAAAGGCCGGATTTCAGCGCTCCATTTTAACGGCTGAGCGACAGCCCGGGATCTATTCCGCGGCGCTCTTCTCGTTCGATCTCGCCCGCCGGGGCCAGATCTGCAGAAATTCGTGGTGGTCGGGCGGAAACGGATCGCCGTGCTTCAGTTTGGGATCGTATTTGGGCTTGACTATTTTTCTTATTCCCGGACCGCGGTCCGCATAAACCGTATCATCTCCGGCGAGCCGATAAATGTTCGCCCGGCGCCGCCGATCCGTCCTATTCCCCGGGGATGAATGGATCGTCAGCATGTGGTTGACGATACAGTCCCCGGGCTCGGTCTCGAAATGCACGATGTCGTAGCTCTGGCGGTCGGCCTCTATGTCGGGCATCGGCTCGAGATCACTGTCAGCATCATAGAAACTGTCCCCACCGAGGTCCTGGGGGGCATACCACTTGCCCCACTTGTGCGAGCCACGAATCCATTCGCAGGCGCCGCTCTCCAGCGTCGCGCGGTCGAGCGAGATCCACATGCCGCAGGCCTGGCTGCCGTCGACCCAATTGTAGGGCTGGTCATGATGCCAGGTCGTGGGCGTGGGTGTCTGCGGTTCTTTGGTCAGCATCATGTCGGCGAGCAGGGTGATCCGCTCGGACCGCATGCAGGCTGCCGCGATGGCTCCGGTGGGAGATTCCGTTGCGAACGCCATGAGATCGTCGTTGACCAGATACATTAGCCAGTCGAGATCGAAGCGGCCTGGTGATCCCTCGGGGTTGAGCAGCGTCCCCTTTTCGGTCGGGTTCGCGATGACGTAATCCAGGGCGGCGCAGGTGCGTTCCACCCAATCCCTATCGAACATGCCGCGTAAGCACACCACGCCGTCGCGTCCGTAGGTCTCTGCCTCCGCGTCGGTAATCCGTCTCGGTGGATCTGCGTTCATGGGCCTGGGCTCCTTTTGGGCCGGGCCATTTCCGATGATAGCCACGACACTTTATTCCGCGGCGCGGCTTTTGTCAGCATCGTCAGACCGGGGCCACACCCGCGGATAGACCGAGTCATCGCCCGCGGGGAACAGGTCGCCGAGTAGGAGCCCATAGGGAACGCCTGTGGGGACCGGGCCCGCTCATACGGGTGCGTTTTTCACGGTGCGCGGATCGGCTCACGTTGATAGTGCGGATCTCACGGCACTGTCACCCACCCCAAACTTCGCGCAGCACGCGCACCCAGTTCTCGCCCATAATCTTCCTAATCTTGGGCTCGGGCCAGCCGGCTCCCACCATCGCCTCGGTCAGGTTAGGGAACTCACCTAAGGTGCGCAGCCCTTCCGGGTTGGTCAGCTCGCCGAACTCGACAAGTTGGCGCGCATAGCCCTTGTCATGGCAAATCCACTCGATGTACTCGGGGCCGTGACCTTGGGTGAAGTCTGTGCCGATGCCGACGCTATCTTCGCCTGCGATATTTGTCACATACTCGATGGCTTCGATGTAGTCATCCACCGTGGCGGCACTGCCGCGCCGAAGGAATGCCGGAAACATGGTCACGCCGACAAAACCGCCGTGATCGGCAATGAACTTCAGCTGCGCATCGGACTTATTGCGTGGATGCTCCTTCAATCCCGACGGCAGACAATGGGAGTAGCAGACCGGTTGGCTCGAGGCGAGGATGGTGTCTTCCGAGGTCTTGGGACCCACGTGCGAGAGATCGCACATGATGCCAACCCGGTTCATCTCAGCCACGACCTCGCGCCCGAAATCGGAGAGGCCGGTGTCGGCAGTTTCATAGCACCCGGCGCCGATCAGGTTCTGGGTGTTGTAGGTCATCTGCACTATGCCGACCCCCAATTCCTTGAAGATCTGCACGTAGCCAAGTTGATCCTCGAAGGCCGAGCTGTTCTGGAATCCGAGCACGATGCCGGTCCTGCCCTCGCGCTTGGCCATCTCTATGTCGGCGCTCGTGTACACTTGGAGCAGAAGATCGTCATGCTCGACGAACCATCGCTTCCACTGTGCGATGTTGTCGATTGTTCGCTGGCAGTCCTCCCAGACAGAGCAGGTGCAGTTGGCGGCGGTCACGCCCGCCCTGCCGCATGTCCTCGAACACCGCGCGGCTCCAGTTGGCGACGACCAGACCATCGAAGACGATGGCCTCGTTGTGTAGTTCCGACATCCGCGCCTCCCTCGTTGCCGTGATCTCACTACAACCTTATTCGCAGAGACGGCCCACGTCATTCCGCTGGGTTGGATACTGGTCGCCGTCGGTCCCTAGATCTCACAATGACTCGGGCTGAGAGTTAACGCTCCTTGTGTGGACGCACCCTGCGACACACATGGAAGCGTTGAGCACGCATGCAGCCGACTCTTAATGTAGGGCTGGCGGAGAAGATGACAGCCGAGACCCAGTGGGGCCACGTCCGCTTCTGGCTATGAGCGGACCTTGTGAAGGGTTGGCGGTGGGGTCTGCTGTTAGACCGCAAGCGGCCCTCGGCTGCAGAACCAGACCCATGAATTTGCGGTGGACGCGAGAGGACTTGAATCTGTGGGCGATTGAGAGGCGTCGGCCCCCGCGCCCTCAATAGGCGCACTCGGCGAACAGGGGATCGACGCTGCCGGCCCAGCGGCCATGGAACGAATCCAAGAGCTCCTCGGCCGGCGTCTTGCCGGAATCGAGGATCACCCTGACGGCGTCGAGAAAGTGGCCTTCGTCTTCGCCGAAGCGATCGATATGGCCGCGGTTCTTCAAACCCTCCGCCGCCATCGCGACCATTTCCTCGGCCAGCTCCTTCACCGTGTGGTTGCGGAATTTTGCTTTGAGCGCGGTCTTGGGCACCTCCGCGCGCAAGGCGGCCCGCTCCTCGCGGCTCCAGTCCTTGACCAGGTCCCACGCCGCATCGAGGCAGCTCTCGCAATAGAGAAGGCCGGTCCACAGCGCCGGCAGGGCGCAGAGCCGCCGCCACGGCCCGCCATCGGCCCCGCGCATCTCGATATAGCGCTTGAGCCGCACCTCGGGGAACACCGTGGTGAGGTGGTCCTCCCAGTCGCTGAGACGCGGGAACTCACCCGGCAGCGCCTCGAGTCGGCCTGCGAGGAAGTCGCGGAAGGATTGTCCCGCGGCATCGATGTAGGTGCCGTCGCGGTAAACGAAATACATCGGCACATCGAGCGCATAATCGGTATAGCGCTCGAAGCCCATGCCATCGTCGAACACGAACGGCAGATCGCCGGTGCGGTCGGGGTCGGTGTCGGTCCAGACCTGGCTGCGGTAGCTCAGATACCCGTTGGGCCGGCCCTCGGTGAAGGGTGAGTTGGCAAACAGCGCCGTGGCGATCGGCTGTAGCGCGAGGCCCACGCGCATCTTCTTCACCATGTCCGCTTCATCGGCGAAGTCGAGATTGACCTGCACGGTGCACGTGCGGAACATCATGTCGAGCCCGAGCCGGCCGCGGGTCGGCATGTAGCGCCGCATGACGTCGTAGCGGCCCTTGGGCATCACCGGCATGTCCTCGCGCCGCCATTTGGGATTGAAGCCGACGCCGACGAAGGCGATGCCGAGCGCGCCGGCCACCTCGCGTAGTTGATCGAGGTGGCTGTGCACCTCATCGCAGGTCTGGTGCAGGGTTTCGAGCTGGGCGCCCGAAAGTTCGAGCTGGCCGCCCGGCTCGAGCGTCACCGCCTGGCTATCGTAGGTGGCGGCAATGACGTTGTCGTTCTCGCGCCGAGGCGCCCAGCCGAATCGCCCTAGCCCTTCGAGCACGGCGCGGATGCCGTCGGCCCCCTCATAGGGCAGCGGTTGCAGATCATTGATCCGAAAGCCGAACTTCTCGTGCTCCGTGCCGATGCGCCACGCCTCAGGCGGTTTGCACCCCCCGGCGATATACTCGACGAGCTGTGCGCGCTCGGTCACGGGCGTTGCAAGGCCCTCGGCCGCTCCCGCCATCGCTCCTGTTCATCCTCCGCGCTCAACGCACGGGCCGTCGCTCGAACGGCCCAACAGCCAGTTAAACCGACGTGTTGGGGGGGCGCAAGCGTTCTCGCGCGGTTCCGCTCCGGCGGCTAATCCCGCCAGTCCCCGAGATGCGCCTGCCACAGGCTCAAGGCGGCGAGCACAGCGGTCTCCGCCCGGAGCAGCCTGGGCCCGAGGCCGATCGGCGTGACGAACGGAAGCGCGCGGAGCCGGGCCGCTTCCTCGGCGGTGAACCCGCCTTCCGGCCCGACCAGCACCGCCCAGGGCTCGGCCTCCCCGGGCCTCGATCCGAGCGCGCCCGCCGCGGGCTCGCCCTCTCCTGATTCATCGCAGAACAGGATGCGCCGATCGGCCGGCCAGCCGCCGAGCAACGCCTCCAGTTTCACGGGCTCGTGGATCTCCGGCACCGTCAGCCGGTCCGATTGCTCGGCCGCTTCGATCGCGTTGGCCCTGAGACGCGCGGTATTGAGCTTCCGCACGGTGCTGTGCCGGGTGATGACGGGACAGAGCGCGGCGACACCGAGCTCGGTCGCCTTCTCGGCGAGGTACGCGAGGCGCGCCCGCCTGAGCGGGGCGAAGACGAGCCAGAGATCGGGGCCGGCGGCTTGCTCCTTCGTCTGTTCATCGACGATCAGGGTGAAGCCCGCTTGATGGGTCGCCTCGACATGGCCCCACCACTCACCGTCGCGGCCGTTGAACAGAAGCAGCCGGTCGCCCGGCTTGAGGCGCATGACATTGATCAGGTAGTGCGCGCGCGCACCGCTCGCCGCGAACTCGGTCGCGTGGGCGAGATCGGCCTCGACATAGAGCCGAACCTTGGCGGGCGTGATCGAGCGGGGCATGGGATCGCTGGGTCGGAGCGCTTGAGCGGCGCGGCAGAACGCGCTAAGAGCGCCATTATGTCCGAGGTCCGCCCCCTCGTCACCGGCGACATGCCGGCCCATCACTGGATCGACCGCCACGCGCCGCCCGGCATGCGTCCTTACCTCAAGCTCGCGCGCATCGACCGGCCGATCGGCACCTGGCTCCTGCTGTGGCCGTGCTGGTGGTCGCTCGCGCTGGCCGCACCGCACGCCGCGGCACCCTCACCCGGGGCTGCGCTCCCCGGCTGGACGCCGACCGGCTGGCCCGAGGGCTGGGTCACGGCGGGCCTGCCCGACCCGGTGCTGTTCGTGCTGTTCGGCGTGGGCGCGCTCCTCATGCGCGCCGCCGGCTGCACCTTCAACGACATTCTCGACCGGGATTTCGACGCCCAGGTCGCGCGCACCCGCACGCGCCCATTGGCGGCACGCCAGATCAGCGTGCCCCAGGCGGTTCTCTTCATGGCCGTGCTCGGGCTCGCGGGCCTCGGCGTCCTCTTGGGCTTCAACGCCACCGCGGTCTGGCTCGGGGTGTTTGCGCTCATTCCCGCCTTCGTCTACCCGTTCGCCAAGCGCTTCACCCACTGGCCGCAGCTCTTCTTGGGTTTTGCGTTCAACTGGGGCGCGCTGCTGGGCTGGGCGGCGGTCACCGGCGGCCTCACAGCCGCACCTTTGGCCCTCTATGTCGCGGGTATCGGCTGGACGCTCGGCTACGACACCATCTACGCCCATCAGGACAAGGAGGACGATGCGATGATCGGGGTGAAATCGGCGGCGATCCTGTTGGCGGAGGGGACCCGGCCCTGGCTCGCCGGCTTCTACGCGGTAACGATCGCGGGGATGGCGCTGGCAGCTTGGCTCGCCGAGCCCGGCTGGCCGGTCTACCTCGGCCTGGCCCTCGCTGGAGTACACCTCGCCTGGCAGGTCGGGCGCGTCCGCTTCGACGATACGGCGAACTGCCTCACGACGTTCCGTTCCAACCGCGACTTCGGGGTGATCGTGTTCCTGAGCCTGGTCGCCGGCGCGGTGACGGCCTAACAGCCCGTTGATTAAGTCGGCGCCATCTGATTCTCTGGTTCCCTGATTTGCAGGGGGATTTGCCGATGGCGATGGGACGGCAGAAGGATGGTCAGGGGGACCTGATGGTGAGCTGGTCGGAGATGCCGCGCTCTCCGGGTCATGTGTTTTATGACCGCTTGCAGTCGGTGCTGATCGAGGGCGGCTTCGACGCCTTTGCCGAGGCGAGCTGCCGGCCTTATTACGCGGTCCGGATGGGCGCGCCCTCGGTGCCGCCCGGGCGCTATTTCCGGATGCACCTGGTGGGCTACTTTGAGGGCATCGACAGCGAGCGCGGTCTGGAGTGGCGCTGCTCGGACTCGCTTTCGCTGCGGGCGTTCCTGCGACTGGGGAGCCGTGATCGGGTACCGGACCATTCCTGGCTGTCACGGAGCCGCACGCGCCTGCCCCATGAAGTCCACGCGGCGGTCTTCGACTGGGTTCTGGTGCTGATCGCCGAGGCGGGGCTGATCAAGGGCGAGCGCATCGGCGTCGATGCCTCGACCATGGAGGCCAACGCGGCGCTGCGGAACATCGTGCGGCGCGACAACGGCGAAGGCTACCGGGAGATGCTGGAGCGCCTGGCCCGGGAAAGCGGGGTCGAGACACCCACGGCCGAGGACCTGGCGCGTCTGGACCGGAAGCGCAAGGGCAAGAAGCTTTCCAACACGGATTGGGTTTCGAAGAGCGACCCCGAGGCCAAGATCACCAAGATGAAGGACGGCACGACGCATCTGGCCTACAAGCCCGAGCACGCGGTGGATCTGGACACCGGCGCGGTGGTGGCGGCCGAGCTGCACCCGGCCGATGAGGGCGACACCACGACGCTTTCCAAGACCCTGGCGAAGGCCGAGGCAAACCTCGAGGCGGTGGATGCGGCACCGACATCGGAGGACCCGGCCGAATGCGTCGCCGACAAAGGTTATCACTCACGGGCGGTCTTGAGGGCTCTGAACGACAGTCCCTGGAAGACCCGGATCGCGGCGCCCAAGCAGACCGGCTTTTCGCGCTGGCACGGTGATGAGGCGGCGCGGCGCGCGGTCACCAATAACCGTGCGCGGCTCAAGTCCGGGGTCGCCCGCGAGGCCTTCAAGCTGCGCGCCGAGATCGTCGAGCGCTGCTTTGCCCACAACCTCGATCGTGGCGGCATGCGACGAACCTGGCTGCGCGGGCGAGAGAATGTGCACAAGCGATACCTGCTCCACGTCGCCGGCCACAATCTATCGTTACTGATGCGCCAGCTCATCGGCGCCGGCACCCCGCGGGAGGCCGTGGCGGGCGGATATGGCGGTATTTTCGTTCTGCTCACGCCCACCGGGGCCATGCTGGTGGCACGGGGGGGCTCGCAAAGCGGCCAGACGGCTTTCGCCGCCGCATTCCTCATCTGGGAGTGAGAGCCGGAAAAAGCCACTTAATCAACGGGCTGCTAAGACGCGAGTTGCGCGAAACCTTCCACCGTGATCGGCAGCGCACCGGCGCGCAGGCGCTCGGTGCACACCTGGCGGAAATCATCGTCATCCAGCACGCGAAGAAGAAAGTCATCGATCGTCGCGCCCGGCGCGAGATCAGCGATGACCGTGGCCAGAAGCTCCACCGGCGTCGCGGTTGAAAAGCCCCGGTCCAAGGCCCGTATCGCGGCCAGCGCGACCGGCGCACCCAGCGTGCCGAGCACGCCGTGACGCGAAAGATAGGCCGGGATTTCAGCGAGCGGCGGCAGGCCGCGCGGCACAAGGCGAACTTCGCCCAGGAGGCCATAGAGATAATTCCCGGCCATCGCACCCGAACCGATCTCGGTCTCGTGCATGCGGACGAGCTGGGCGTCCGTGAGATAAGTGATCGCCACGCTCACCCGCGTACCCATGGACTGTACGAGGGTTGAAGGGATTGAGCCCCAGCGCGAGAAATGCGCCGAGTAGACGACGTCGTAATCGTCGAGCTCCGCCCGTATGACCGGAAAGACGGTGGCGGGCGAGGACGCGGCGTACTTATCCTTGAGCCGCGCCGGCGAGGCGTTGGAGCCGTGCGCGAGCACCGGCGTGCGCGCCGCCATCCCGGGCACGGTCCCGATGCCGAGGCGCGCAAGCGCGTCGGGCACCGCCACGATGCGATCTTCGAGGCGGACCCGGCCGCTCGCCAGCGGATCATCGCCGGGATCGACGAGCTCGAGCGCCAGACCGCCGGCGAACAGGAACGAATGATCCGGCGGATTGTGGGGGTAGGACTTGGCGATGCTGAGGCGCTCGGTATCGCGCATCCCGCGACCATAAGGCGCGGCCGTGGCACAAACCAGCCGCTCGCCTTCGGCGCGCGGCCCGGTGTAGTCTCCGGCCAGGACACCGACGCCATGCCCGATGCTTCGCTGCGTGACTTCATGAGCCGGCTCGAGACCGCCGGCGATCTCGTGCGCGTGAGCGAACCGGTCTCGACGGTGCTCGAGATGACCGAGATTCAGACCCGCCTGCTCGCCGAAGGCGGGCCGGCCGTGCTGTTCGAGCGTCCCCTGCGGGTGGACGGCGAGCCGAGCGAGATGCCCGTGCTCGTCAACCTGTTCGGCACCGTCGAGCGGGTCGCCCGGGGCATGGACCGGGAGCCCCAGGACCTGCGCGCGCTCGGCGAGACGCTTGCGTTTCTCCGCCAGCCCGCAGCCCCCGGCGGCGTGCGCGAGGCGCTCGACATGATGCCGCTCGCCAAATCGGTGCTCGCCATGGCGCCCAAAACGGTCAAGCGCGCGCCGTGCCAGGAGGTAGTGATCGAGGGCGACGATGTGGATCTCGCCCGGTTGCCCGTGCAGACCTGCTGGCCCGGCGAGCCGGCGCCGCTGATTACCTGGCCGCTCGTCGTCACGCAGGGCCCGGAGGGGTGCAAGAGCCCCTACAACCTCGGCGTCTATCGCATGCAGGTCACTGGGCGCAACACCACGCTGATGCGCTGGCTCAAGCACCGTGGCGGCGCCCAGCACCACCGGCAGTGGGGCGCAGAAAGGCCCGATCCCTTGCCCGCGGCCGCGGTGATCGGCGCCGATCCGGGCACCATCATCGCGGCGGTGACACCGGTGCCCGAGACGCTTTCCGAGTACCAGTTCGCCGGGCTATTGCGCGGCAAGAGGGTCACCTTGGCCGAGTGCCGGACGATCCCCTTGAAGGTGCCCGCCGAAGCCGAGATCGTCATCGAGGGCCATGTCGCTCTCGACGACTACCGGGACGAAGGCCCCTACGGCGATCACACGGGCTATTACAACGCGATCGAGCGTTTCCCGGTGTTCACGGTGAGCGCCATCACCATGCGCCGGGAGCCGATCTATCTCTCGACCTTCACCGGGCGGCCGCCGGACGAGCCCTCGATCCTCGGCGAGGCCTTGAACGAGGTGTTTATCCCCCTGATCATCCAGCAGTTCCCGGAGATCGTCGATTTCTACCTGCCGCCGGAAGGCTGCTCCTACCGCATCGCCGTGGTGGCGATCCGCAAGGCCTATCCGGGGCACGCCAAGCGGGTGATGATGGCGGTCTGGTCCTATCTCGCCCAGTTCATGTACGCCAAGTTCGTCATCGTGGTGGACGAGGACATCGACGCGCGCGACTGGAAGGATGTCATGTGGGCGCTTGCGACGCGCATGGACCCGGCGCGCGATATCACCGTGATCGAGAATACGCCGATCGACTATCTCGATTTCGCGAGTCCCGAATCGGGGCTCGGCGGCAAGACCGGCCTCGATGCCACCAACAAGATCCCGCCGGAGACGACGCGGACCTGGGGCCGCAAGATCCGCATGAGTGACGACATCATCGAGCTGGTGACCGAGAAATGGTCCCGGCTCGGCCTGCCCGGCTCCGGCCAACCGATATGGAAATGAGGCTCGCCCGGCCCGCCCATGACAGATCATAAAGAACGCGAGACCCAAGCCACCCAGTTGCTCTCGGACCTGATCGTGCGGGCCGAGCGCGCGGGCGCCGAGGCGGCCGACGCCGTGTTCATCGCCGGCGCCTCGCTCTCGGTCGCCCACCGCTTGGGCAAGCGCGAGGAGCTGGAGCGCGCCGAATCCCAGGATCTCGGCCTCCGCGTCTTCATCGGCAAGCAGCAGGCCATCGTGTCATCGAGCGACACGGCAGAGCCCGCTCTCGAGGAGCTGGTGGAGCGCGCCCTTGCCATGGCGCGCTCGGCGCCGGAAGATCCCCATTGCGGCCTGGCCGATCATGACCTCCTGGCCGCGGGGCTCCCCGATCTGGATCTCCTTGACGCCGTCGAGCCGGAGACGGACGAGCTCTTCGAGCGCGCGGCACACGCCGAGGACGCCGCGCGCGCCGTACCCGGAATCACCAACTCGGAAGGCGGCGGCGCGAGCTGGGGCGCCTCCACGGTCGCACTCGTCGCCTCGAACGGGTTTGTCGGCGCTTATTCGAGCTCGCGCCATTCGGTGAGCGCGTCGGTGATCGCCGGCGAGGGCACCGCGATGCAACGGGACTATGAGTTCGCCTCGTCGCGTTTCATGGCCGATCTCGAGGATGCGGCCACGATCGGGCGCCAGGCCGGCGAGCGGGCGGTCAGGCGCCTCGATCCGCGCCGGGTAGCGAGCGTCAAGGCGCCGATCGTTTTTGAGCCGCGCGTGGCAACCAGCTTGCTACGCCATTTGGCGGGCGCCATCGCGGGCCCCGCGGTGGCGCGCGGCACGAGTTTCCTCAAGGACGAGATAGGCAAGCCCGTGTTCGCACCGGGCGTCAGTGTGATCGACGATCCCCACCGCCAGCGCGGTCTCGCCTCGCGGCCGTGCGACGGCGAAGGGGTGAAGACCGAGCGCCACGCCGTGATCGACGATGGCCGCCTCACCACCTGGCTGCTGGATACCAGCTCCGCCCACCAGCTGGGGCTCAAGAGCACCGGCCATGCGAGCCGCGGCACCTCCGCGCCGCCATCGCCGGCGCCCGCCAACTTCTACCTCGAAGCGGGCACAGCAACCCCTGAGCACCTCATGGCCGACATCCGGGAGGGCTTTTACGTCACCGAGCTCATCGGCTTCGGCGTCAACGCGGTGACCGGCGATTACAGCCGCGGCGCGAGCGGCTTCTGGATCGAAGGCGGCGAGATCACCTATCCGGTGAGCGAGGTGACCATCGCCGGCAACCTCAAGGAGATGTTCGCCGCCTTGACCCCGGCCGACGACCTCGAGTTCCGGCGCGGCGTCGATTCGCCCACCGTGCGCATCGAGGGCATGACCGTCGCCGGGACATGATGGTTTCGGCATCGGCGTCCCCTTCGCCCAGCCTCGATGCCGACCGCGCGCTGCTGACCGATGCGGTCACCGACGCCGGCGAGACGGCCATGCGGTTCTTCGGGCGCGAACCCAAGGTGTGGCACAAGCGGCCCGGCGATCCGGTGTGGGCGAACGAAAGTCTTTGTGAATCCGGAAGTGGCCGGATGAGACCAGGGTTATCAACGGTTTGCGGAGCGGCCACCCTCAGATGAACGAAAATCAAAAGTCTTTGCGAATCGGCCGTTCAGGGGGCGTGAAAGGCCCCTAAATCTCGATTTTCCGGCCGTTTCAGGGGGGGTGAATCGCTGCGAAAATCGGCCCGTTTCGAAGGGCCCGGATCAGCCCCAAAATTTGCCGCTCACCAGAGGTCCTCGCTGAACAGTTGGCGCGGGTGCGCGGGGTGCGCGGGGTGCGCGACATGGGCTTCTCGGATGGCGATCTCTCGCGCCCGCTCGCGCGAGACGAACCCCAGGCTGGAATCGACGAATCCCTGTTCGGCGCTGGCCGGAGCGCGGGTGCGATCACCGGAGGAGACGATGCGGTGGATCACGTCGTGATGCCGCGCCGGCGCCGGGAGTGCCCAAACCTTGCCGTCGAGCCGTATCGCCACTGCCACGATCACCTGCGCCCCTCCCTCCTCACTTGAAACACCGAGCGCCACGGCGTAAATTAGCAACAGCGCCTGAGGCATTTCGTATTACCCGTACGGCTTCGGCCACGCGAGGGGGTTACGGCCCTCCAGGCGCCTACTTCATTCATGAACTTGCCTGAAGCGTCGCCGAGCGTTGCGGTAGTTATGGTCGTGTGCCCGGTGCAGGGTGACAAGGAACGTCTCGCCGCCGTCTTCGGTGGCTTTGACCACGGCACGCCAGAGGCGCCCGTCCTCCTCGAGGAAGCCGGCGACTTGGTTCCCGTAGGTCGCGAACACTGAGGTGGTCCCAGAAAATCGGACAGGGAGCTAAGGTGTATTCCACCGGATAACGGAGGAATACGAGATGACGAATCGACGCCGGTTTACGGCGGAATTCACGGCCCGGGTGGCGCTGGAAGCGCTGCGGGGCGACAAGACGATCCAGCAGATCGCGGCCAAGCACAAGGTGCATACGAACCAGGTGAGCGCCTGGAAGCGCCAGGCGGTGGACGGTCTGGGCGAAGTGTTTTCGAACGGCGCCAACCGCGCTTGCCGGGATCATGAATCCGAGGTCCGCGACCTTCACGCCAAGATCGGCGAGCTGACGGTGGAACGGGATTTTTTAGCCAGAGGGCTCAAGCGATGAGCCGGGGGGAGCGCAATGCGATGATCACACGCGACGCCCCCGAGCTGAGCTTGAGCCGTCAATGCCGCCTGCTTTCGATCGGCCGGTCCTCGTTCTATTATGCGCCCAGGGGGGAGAGCCCTTCGAGTCTGGCGCTGATGCGTCGGATCGACGAGTTGTTCATGAAGTACCCGTTCTACGGCAGCCGCCAGATGGTCCGCCAGTTGCGGCGGGACGGCGTTTGCGTCGGCCGTCACCGGGTTCGCAGGTTGATGCGATTGATAGGCCTGGAGGCAATCTATCAGGCGCCGAGAACCAGCGTGCCGCATCCCATGCACCGGATTTATCCTTATCTTCTCAAAGGGATGGCTATCGACCAGCCCAATCGGGTCTGGTGCGCCGACATCACCTATATCCCCGTCCAGCGTGGCTTTCTGTACCTGGTAGCGATCATGGACTGGGCGACGCGCCACGTTTTATCCTGGCGGCTGTCGAACACCATGAACGCTGGATTCTGCGCCGAGGCCTTGGGCGACGCGCTGGCCCGCTACGGCCAGCCGGAGATATTCAATACGGATCAGGGCAGCCAGTTCACCAGCCTCGACTTCACCGGCGTGCTCAAGAACGCGAGCATCCGCATCTCCATGGACGGTCGGGGCCGCTGCATGGACAACATCTTCATCGAGCGCCTGTGGCGGTCTCTCAAGTATGAGGCGGTCTACCTACACGAGCTCACCGACGGCTTCCACGCCGAACGGGTCATCGGCGAGTGGATCGGCTTCTACAACACCGAGCGGCCCCATTCGTCCCTCGACGGTCAAACGCCGGCCGAGGCCTACGGGGCCGGTCAACCTGTGGATATGATGGACAAGGCTCGCGCCTTGCCCACATCCCCACAGGCTCAACAACAGCAACAGGATGTGATAAAAAGGATTTTGGCAGCATGATCAAACAACGGAATACACCTTAACCGCGCTGCCAAACTGTCCAACAAAGTGGGACCACCTCACACTTCCCCCTCGTCGAATATGCGCTGGATGCGGGCGTAGTCGCCGGGCGCGAGGTCGGGATGGCGCACGGTCTGCTTGGCGGCGGTCTCGCCGGAGAGGCGCACGGTGCGCGAGTCCCCGCGGATGGCTTTTCTGATCGCCTCGGGCAGGACCGCGGCGGGCCAATCATCGGCGGTGGCGCCGGCGAGGTGGCGGGCGAACAGAGGCGTCTGGCCTGCCCCCGATTAGTGGTCCAGCGCTTAAGTTAGAGTTTGGCGCGGGTTAAGTTGATGGGCCGCCCGTAGCCCCTCAACGGCGTAGGTTGGCCCCTCAACGTTTGGCAAGATGGTTTCTGGGGCCGGCGGTCTGTATCCGAGCGAGCTATGCGGCCGGATGGTATTGTAGTGATGCTGCCATCGTTCGATCAGCACTTTGGCCTCCTTCAATGTATAGAAGATCTCCGTGTTCAGGATTTCGTCCCGGAGCTTTGAGTTGAAGCTCTCGTTGTATCCGTTCTCCCAAGGTGACCCGGGCTCGATATAGAGGGTCTTGACGCCGATCCTGCCGAGCCAGTCGCGGACGGCATGAGCGGTAAACTCTGAGCCGTTGTCGGAACGGATATGATCCGGCGGGCCATGTTGGACGAAGAGCTCGGTCAGACAATGGAGTACATTGTCCGAGTTCAATCTTCGCTCGACGACAACGGCCATGCACCGCCTGGTAAACTCATCGATCACGGTGAGTGTCTGACGTCAGCGCCTTTGGGACAAATTGAGGTAATTGCATACCGGAGGATTTCTGGCTCATCGTAGTGACCGAAGGGAACGAAGATGAGACAGAAATCAATGAGCAAGAACGACCCGGCGGAGGGAACGGTTCGGGATATTCGCCGCAAGACACGCAAGCAGTATACGGCTGAGGAGAAGATCTGGATCGTGGTGTCGGGCCTGCGCGGCGAGGAGAGCATCGCCGCCTTGTGCCGCCGCGAGGGCATCGCCGAGGGTCTGTATTACAGCTGGTCGAAAGAGTTTTTGGAAGCGGGCAAGAAGCGGCTCGCCGGCGACACCGGGCGCCAAGCGACCTCGGGCGAGGTTAAAGGCCTGCGCCAGGAGATGCGCGACTTGAAGGAGTTGGTCGCCGAACTTTCGCTGGAGAACCGGCTTCTCAAAAAAAACATGATCGGGCATGGGGGAGACGAGGAATGAGGTATCCCGCATCCGAGAAGCTGGAGATCATCCGCCTGGTCGAGCAGTCCCACCTGGGCGTCGGGTCCACTTTGGACAAGCTGGGCATTCCGAAGACCACCTTTTATCGCTGGTACGATCGCTTTCTGGCCTTTGGCGACGCCGGTCTTGAGGATCGCAACAGCAGCCCAGGCCGGGTGTGGAACCGGATCCCGGATGATGTCCGGGGGCAGATCATCGATCTTGCCCTGGAGGAGACGCAACTGTCGCCCCGGGAACTGGCCGTCAGGTTTACGGACACCAGGGGCTACTTTGTCTCGGAAGCCTCGGTTTACCGGCTTCTCAAGGCCCACGACCTGATCACCAGCCCCGCTTTCGTGGTCATCAAGGCAGCCGATGAGTTCCGCGACAAGACCACGGCGCCGAACCAGCTGTGGCAGACCGACTTCACCTATCTCAAGGTCATCGGCTGGGGCTGGTTTTACCTGTCGACCATCCTGGACGACTATTCCCGCTACATCATTGCTTGGAAGCTCTGCACCAACATGACGGCGGACGATGTGACGGCAACACTGAAGTTGGCGCTAGAAGCCTCAGGCTGCAATCGCGCCAATGTCGTCCACAAGCCGAGGCTGCTCAGCGACAACGGCTCGTCCTATATCTCCGGCGATCTGGCTGAATGGCTCGAGGACCACGGTATGGATCACGTTCGGGGCGCACCGTATCACCCGCAAACCCAGGGCAAGATCAAGCGCTGGCATCAAACGCTGAAGAACCGGATCCTGCTTGAAAATTATTATCTACCCGGCGATCTCGAAAACCAGATCAGCGCCTTCGTCGATCACTACAACAACCAACGCTACCACGAGAGCATCGGCAACGTAACTCCAGCCGACGCCTACTTTGGACGCCACACCGCCATCATCGAAAAGAGAAAAAAAGATCAAAAAACTGACCACCCAAAACCGCCGCTTGAACCATCAAAGCCAAGCGGCTTAACATCAAACAAAGATGAGCCAGATCCTCCCTATGAAACACGCTCAACAGTCCCATTTGTTTTGATGACGGACAATCCAACGTCAGATCCGAGATCGCCTTCCGGAGACGGCCATTCTCCTTCTCCAGGTCCTTCAGACGCTTGGCCTGGTCAGTACGAAGGCCGCCATATTCCTTGCGCCAGCGATAGTAACTCTGCTCCGATACGCCGAGCGTGCGACAAGCTTGACCAACGGACTGGCCCTGCGCCAAGGCCACCTCGGCTTCGCGCAACATGCTGATAATCTGTTCCGGGGTGTAGCGTTTACGGCTCATTTTGTCCTCCTTTCGAAGGGGCAAAATGCGCCAAACTCTGGAGTGCGCCCCTGAGGGTGGACAGGTTGCACGTTTGGAATTGACCGGGAATGCTGGGCTTTCAGAGGATGGAAGCCATGGCCAAGCACCGAACCTACAGTATTGAGTTCAAGCGACAGGTTGCTCAGGAATATCTCGGAGGCGAGACCCTTCACGGGCTGGCCAGGCGCCACGACGTCTCGCGCAACCTGATCCGCATCTGGGTGTCGAAGCTCGAAGCCGGCGCGTTTGACGAAGACGTGGAGGCCGCCGGCCTTCTCCAGGAATTTGAGGCGAAGATCTCTGCCCTTGAGCGCCTGGTAGGCCGGCAGGCGCTGGAGATCGAGTTTCTAAAAGGGGCACTCAAGAGCGCACCACGGCCGAGAAGCGCGACTACGTCCGTGATTGCCGGCCCCGTGGGCTCACCATCGCGCGAGGATGTCGTCTGATGGGCCTGCCGCGCTCCACCTACTACGATACGCCGGCGACCGAGGCCGACACCGAGATCGTCGCCCGCATCACGGCGATCTGCGAAGAGTTTGAGGCTTACGGCTATCGACGTGTCGGGGCCGAGCTACGCCATCAGGGGATCGTCGTCAACGGTAAGAAGATCCGCCGTCTGATGCGCCAGCACGACCTACAGCCCAAGCGTCGCAGGCGTTTCATCGCCACAACCGACAGCGATCACGATAGTCCGATCTTCTCCAACCGCGCCAAGGACGTTACGGCCGACAGGCCGAACCAGCTCTGGGTCGCAGACATCACCTACGTCGCGATCGCCGTTGGCTTCGTTTATGCCGCCGTCATCCTCGATGCGTGGTCACGCCGCGTCGTTGGTTATGCCATCAGCCGCTCGATCGATACGCGGCTCACCTTGGCAGCGCTCAAGGCCGCTGTCCGGTCACGACAGCCGCCAAGGGGCTGTATCCACCATTCGGATCGCGGATCGCAATACGCAGCGGCAGACTATCGCAAGCTGCTCGCCAAACATGGGCTGATCGGCTCGATGAGCCGGCGTGGCAACCCTTACGAGAACGCTATGGCTGAGAGTTTCATGAAGACGCTCAAGGTCGAAGCAGTCTATCTCATGGAATACGAGACTTTCGACGACGTTACCGCAGACCTTCCCAGATTCATCGATGAGGTCTACAACTCACGACGTCTCCACTCCGCGCTCGGATATCTGAGCCCGGTACAGTTCGAGGATCAACATGCCCGGCATACGGTCAAGGCCGCCGAGTGATCCTGTCCGGACATAGGGGCGCACTCCACTCTCTTAATAAATCTGGACCACTTTTAGGGGGTCACTCCAAATACACCGAGTTCGCAGGCGACGATCAGTACCTCCACCAGATCTTCCACTTCGGCCTCGGCGATCTCGCCATCGACACCCTCAAGATCGGTGATTCGCCCCTGGACGCCTTCGAAGAAGTCGAGACCCAGTATGGCGATGCGCAGGGCCGCATCACCCTGGTCGCCGGCAACGTCGACAGCGAGGCCGGCGCGGCGCTCGACGACACCGAATGGATCGAGCGCACCGCGGCCGCCGAGACCAGGCGCATCGGCATCTACCTCGCCGGCTCGCTGTTCCAGCATCTCCGATCAGGGCGGCGTCGGCCGCCACGCCGTCGCCATCGAGATCGAGTACTGGCCGCAAGGCAACGAAAGCCTGAAGACAGGCCACGCGGTCACCCTCGAGAATGCCGACACCACGCCCTACCGCAAGACCCTCTCCTACGATCTTGCTGCGCCCGGCACCTGGACGGTGCGGGTGCGCCGCACCGCCGCGCCCGCGGCCTCCGACCGTATCCACGATCAGATCACCTGGGCGGCGCTCCAGTCCTACCAGCCCGATACCGACGATTATGCCGGCCAGACCCGGCTCGCGCTTAACAGCCCGTTGATTAAGTCGGCGCCGTCTGATTCTCTGGTTCCCTGATTTGCAGGGGGATTTGCCGATGGCGATGGGACGGCAGAAGGATGGTCAGGGGGACCTGATGGTGAGCTGGTCGGAGATGCCGCGCTCTCCGGGTCATGTGTTTTATGACCGCTTGCAGTCGGTGCTGATCGAGGGCGGCTTCGACGCCTTTGCCGAGGCGAGCTGCCGGCCTTATTACGCGGCCCGGATGGGCGCGCCCTCGGTGCCGCCCGGGCGCTATTTCCGGATGCACCTGGTGGGCTACTTTGAGGGCATCGACAGCGAGCGCGGTCTGGAGTGGCGCTGCTCGGACTCGCTTTCGCTGCGGGCGTTCCTGCGACTGGGGAGCCGTGATCGGGTACCGGACCATTCCTGGCTGTCACGGAGCCGCACGCGCCTGCCCCATGAAGTCCACGCGGCGGTCTTCGACTGGGTTCTGGTGCTGATCGCCGAGGCGGGGCTGATCAAGGGCGAGCGCATCGGCGTCGATGCCTCGACCATGGAGGCCAACGCGGCGCTGCGGAACATCGTGCGGCGCGACAACGGCGAAGGCTACCGGGAGATGCTGGAGCGCCTGGCCCGGGAAAGCGGCGTCGAGACACCCACGGCCGAGGACCTGGCGCCTCTGGACCGGAAGCGCAAGGGCAAGAAGCTTTCCAACACGGATTGGGTTTCGAAGAGCGACCCCGAGGCCAAGATCACCAAGATGAAGGACGGCACGACGCATCTGGCCTACAAGCCCGAGCACGCGGTGGATCTGGACACCGGCGCGGTGGTGGCGGCCGAGCTGCACCCGGCCGATGAGGGCGACACCACGACGCTTTCCAAGACCCTGGCGAAGGCCGAGGCAAACCTCGAGGCGGTGGATGCGGCACCGACATCGGAGGACCCGGCCGAATGCGTCGCCGACAAAGGTTATCACTCACGGGCGGTCTTGAGGGCTCTGAACGACAGTCCCTGGAAGACCCGGATCGCGGCGCCCAAGCAGACCGGCTTTTCGCGCTGGCACGGTGATGAGGCGGCGCGGCGCGCGGTCACCAATAACCGTGCGCGGCTCAAGTCCGGGGTCGCCCGCGAGGCCTTCAAGCTGCGCGCCGAGATCGTCGAGCGCTGCTTTGCCCACAACCTCGATCGTGGCGGCATGCGACGAACCTGGCTGCGCGGGCGAGAGAATGTGCACAAGCGATACCTGCTCCACGTCGCCGGCCACAATCTATCGTTACTGATGCGCCAGCTCATCGGCGCCGGCACCCCGCGGGAGGCCGTGGCGGGCGGATATGGCGGTATTTTCGTTCTGCTCACGCCCACCGGGGCCATGCTGGTGGCACGGGGGGGCTCGCAAAGCGGCCAGACGGCTTTCGCCGCCGCATTCCTCATCTGGGAGTGAGAGCCGGAAAAAGCCACTTAATCAACGGGCTGTTAAGATCCGCGCCTCGGGCCAGCTCTCCGGCCGCCTCGATCGGCTCTCGGCGACGGTCAAGCAGAAAATCCCGGTGTGGGACGGGGCACGGTGGAGCGCCCCGCAGGCCTAGAGCAATCCGGCCTGGCTCTTTCGCTGGTATGCCAAGGGCATCCATATCGACGGCAAGCTCGTCGCCGGCGCCGGCCTCGCCGATGCCCGCATCGACGACGCGGCGATCAAGACCTGGGGCGCCTGGTGCGACGCCCAGGGGCTCGCCTGCGACTACGTCATCGACAGCACCACCACTCATGCCGAGGTGCTCACCCTGATCGCCCAGTGCGGCCGCGCCAGCCCGACCTGGCAGAGCGGAAAGCTCGGTGTGGTGTGGGACGAGGCGGGCAGGCCCGCGACCGCCCTGATCACGCCCGCCAACATCGTCGCAGGCTCGTTCGAGATCGATTACGCGAGCGGCAAGACGGCCGAGGAGATCGTCTGCCGCTACATCGATCCCGACCTCGACTGGCAGTGGAACTCGGTGCGCCGCACCGTGCCCGGCGTCTCTGCCCCCGGCGCCAGCGCCACGCTGACGCTGGCCGGCGTGACCTCCCGCGCCCAGGCCGCCGCCGAATACAACCTCCAGGCCGCCCGCCAGACCTATCACCGCCGCCGCCTCAAGTGGGAGATGGGCGCCGAGGGCATGGCCGTCGCCCGGGGCGACGTGGTTCACCTGACCCATGCGCTGATCGACGGCGGCACCGCCGGGCGGCTTACCGGCGGCACGGCCGACCGTCTCGAGATCAACCGCCCCGTCACCCTCGCGGGCGCCGAGGAGTACCTGCTGTTGCGCCTGCCCGACGGAACCCTGCACAGTACGGTCGTGAATCATCCGGACGGCGCCGGGGAATCAGGCGAGACCGATATCGTGGTGCTCGCAACCCCGCTGCCGGCGGCCCCGGACGCCAACGGCGCCAACCCGCTCGATACCCTGTGGCGCCACTATCCGGCCGACGCGCCGCCCGCCCGGGTGCGCATCGTCGCCATGGAGCCCACCGCCAATGGCCGCGTCCGCCTCGAGGCCATCGACGAGGTCGAGGCCTATTACGCCGCCGCCACATCCGACCTCGCGGTGCCGCTGCCGCCCGCGCTACGGCGCACCGCCCGGGTGCTGCACATCGCGATCTCCGAGACCCTGATCCGCGTCGGTAACAGTTACGCCGTCGAGATCGCCGTGAGCCTCACCGTCGCCGGCGACTGGCGCGGCGGCATCGTCCGCGCCGCCCTCGACGGCGGCCGCGTCCGTACCGTCGCCAGGCTCACGGACGGCGCGACCGAGGCCACCTGGCGCGTGCCGCCCTTGGGCGCCATCACCATCACCGCCGTCCCCGGCACCGAGACCGCGCCCGCCGGCACGCCGTTCACCATCGACCACGCCATCCAGGGCAAGTTGGTGCCGCCGGACAACGTCGCGAACTTCCTGGTCGATGCGCTGGGCGACGGCACCAGGCGGTTCCGCTGGTCCCCACCGCCCGATCCTGACCTCGCGGGTTACCGCATCCGCCATGCCGAGGCCGTCCAGGGCGGCACGCCGCCCGCCTGGGACGACATGACGCCCTTGCATGACGGTCTGTTGACCTCCTCGCCCTACGAGACCAACGATCCCCGCGCCGGCCGCTTCGTCTTCGCCGTCCGCGCCGAGGATACCTCGGGCAGGCTCTCGGCCGCAGCCGCACATATCGTCGCCGAGCTCCCCGATCCCCGCCTCGGCGATGCCTTCCTGTGGGAATGCCCCTCCGCCCTGGGCTGGCCCGGCACCAGCGAGAACGCCGTGCGCTCAAACGACGGCATGGATGCGCTGGAGGCCACCGGCGCCTACACCTGGGAAGATCTCACCGCCTGGGACTATTGGATCTCATGGGCGCTCGGCGACGGCGGCGACGGCGTCACCGCCATGACCTACACCACCGAGGCCATCGACATCGGCGCCACCGCGCCGCTCTCGATCTCCTGGGACGCCACGGTCTCGGGCGATGCCACCCTGCAATACCGCACCGCAGAGACCGCCGGGGAACTCGATGCCGCGGCCTGGACCGACCATGCCGCCGCCACGCTCCTCACCGCCCGCCACCTCCAGCTCCGCTGGCGGCTCACCGGCGACGGCGCCACCATGCTCCGCCTCGATCACCTGTGCTATTCGCTCCTCGGCACCGCCGCCGAGCAGAAGTTCCTCGATGTCGATACCTCGGACTGGGCCGGCTCGGCCGCGGCGGGCCGCGAGGTGCCGGCCACCCTCGCCGTGGTCACCGATATCGATCTTACCCTGCAATCGGTCGGAGCCGGCTGGTCCTGGGTGCTCGACTCAAAGAACGATCCCACCCGCATCAAGATCTTCGACGGCGATGGCAATCCCGCCGATGCCGTCATCGACGCCGTCGTTCACGGCGTCGCCTGAAAGGGAAACATCCCATGAGCTGGCCCACCGACGACCTCAGCACGGACCACTTAGATGCCGGCGCCGACAGCCCGGCTGACGCCCGGTCCATGATCAAGAAGGTGATCGATTACCTCAAGGCGGTCCTCGGCGCGCGGGGCGCCGCGAACGGCTTCTGCGAGCTCGATGCCGACGCCAAGGTACCGCCCGCCCGCATCGGCCGCGGCGGCGCCGATGGGACGGCGCCCCTCGATGCCGTATCCAAGCTGCCCCGCACCCATCTCCCCGATGCCACCGCAAGCGCCGCCGGCGCCCTGCGCAAGGCCACAGACGCCGAGGCCGAAGGTGGAACCGGCGAGGGCGCCGTCACCGCCCGCCAGCTCGCACGGCGTACCGCAACCGCCGACCGCGCCGGCCTCGTCGAGATCGCCACCGATACCGAAACCATCACCGGAACCGATACCGGCCGCGCCGTCACGCCCAAGAACCTCAAGGCCGCTCTCGAGGCCCTCGATCCAACCGAGATCCGCGTTGCAACCGCGAACAGCTATACCGGCATCGGCGATCACAGCACGTTAGATCGTTGCGACCTCGCCGTCGCAACCGAGAATGGCGTGCTCACCATCACCCTCACAAACCACATCAGCCTTCAGCGCACCGGCCAGGGTCCGAGGTGATGATGGCGTCCATCCAACCACCGCGTCCGTCCCATTCACACGACGGAACAGGCCCTGAATCGAGGTGAATCCCAGGGGAAAACAGGCCGGAAAATCAGGCCGTTTTCCAGGCCATTTAGAAAGACTTTCGTAAAACTTTTGAAAGACTTTTGTTCGCTTACAGCGTGGGGCGGAAAAGTTCCGCCGCCCGACCGGGGCCCGGTCGCCGCGCGCACCGATTCGCCCGCCAGCCCGCGCGCCAATAATGGTATCTTCAGCTGCTATGATGACCGGCGCCGTATCCTTCGACGGATTTGCGTTGCAGAAAGTGCCGAAAGCACGGCTCAAACGCATGGCCGAGGCCGGCGAGGACGTGCTGACGTGCCACCGCGTGCTCTCAAAGACGAGCGACAACGTCGTCGGCGAGCTGCTGCGCGACCAAGGCACCTTCATCGAGTGGAACCACTACCCGCCGGGCGATGTCTACGACCGCGAGACCCACGCACAATACTATTATCACGCACACCCGCAAGAGGCGCGTCCCCTCAAGGAGCACGGCCACTTTCACACCTTCCTTCGCCCCAAGGGCATGCCGACGAACATATCGCCCGCGCCGGTTCCCGATTTCAAGCTGCCCGAGGGCGACAACGACGCGCTATCGCACCTGATCGCCATTTCCATGGACCCGTTGGGCTTCCCTCTACGGCTGTTCACGACCAATCGCTGGGTGACCGGCGAGATTTGGTACAGCGCGGGCGACGTCATCGCGATGCTTGACTATTTTGTGATCGACCAGGCGCGACCGTCGTGGCCGACCAACCGCTGGGTGACGGCGATGCTGCGGTTTTTCCGGCCGCAGATCGAACAGTTGATTCAAGAGCGTGACGTTGCCGTCGCCGATTGGCAGGCGAGCCATCCCGGGGTCGACGTGTACGAGGACCGCAAACTGGAGATCACCTCGATCCTCGATATTTCGGTTGATGACCAGATCAAGGCGGTCAACAAGCGCCTCGCGGCCAAACGCTGATCTGCAAATCGCCGGTGCTTCACCCGGTCAGTTCCTGAGCTCGAACAGGGGCCTGAGCCGCACGCCGAGCCACGTGCCCGCCATTGCGCACACGATCCACAACCAGCCATGCAGGCTGGTCGAGGCCACGCCACTGAAAAACGCGCCGATGTTGCAGCCGAAGGCGAGGCGCGCGCCATAGCCCATCAGAAGCCCGCCGATCACGGCGGCGGCGAGGGCCCGCACCGGCACCTTCCAAAGCGGCGCGAAGCGGCCGGCGAAGCCCGCCGCCGTGAGCGCACCCACGATGATGCCGATGTCCATGACCGAGGTGACATCGCGGAACACGCTGCCGCCTAGCGCCCGCGCCGGAAAGCCCTCCGACCAGAAGGAGCTGCCCGCCGGGTCCCAACCGAGGACGGCCGCCGCCTTGGCGCCCCACAGGGTGAACGCCCAGGTGATGCTCCACGGATGGCCCGCGATGAGAAGCGTGAGCCAGTTGAGGAGCGCAAGCAGCGCCGCGCCGAGGATGAGCGGCCACGGCCCGCTGACAAGGTGCCGCCAGGTGAAGCCAGCGGGCCACAGGGCCTGCTGCTGGTGGCCGCGGGCGTAGGCGCGGAAACCGAGCCATAAGATGGCAAGCAGCGACAACTGCAACGGCAGCGCAAGCTCCCAGCCGAGGCGATCGGCGAGCGAAATGCTGCCCCAGCGCGGCAGCGTGTTCCAGAAGCTCAAATCGAGGCTGCCCCACAAGGCGCCGACACAGAAGGCAACCAGCGTGATCACCATGCGGGTGCTGCCGCCACCGACCGCATAAAGCGTGCCCGAGCCGCAACCACCGCCGAGCTGCATGCCGAGCCCGAAGAGGAAGCTGCCGACCGCGACCTGCACGCCGACGGGTGCCACGGCGCCTGTGACCCCGTGACCGAAGGCCTGCCCCTGCGCCAGGATGGGGGCGAACAGCAACATGGCGAGGCCCAGCATGAGGAGTTGGGCGCTCAGTCCCGAGACATCGCGCTCGACCACGGCCCGCCGGTAGGCCGCGGTGAAGCCGAACGCCGCATGATAGAGGGTGACGCCCAAGAGACCGCCGACCACGAACAGGGCGGCCAAGCGCCAGCTGTCGCTCCCGAGCGCCAATGCGCCCACCAGCAGCGCCGCCCCGCCGGCCAGCGCGACGGGCCATTGAACCGGCCAGCGCGGCGCATCGCCAAGGGCTGCGCTGGGAGCGGTCAACGCGTGTCGGCACGATCAGGAGTAATGATCGCGCTCCGTGTCATGGTCTTATTCCATCTCCCGACTGGGCTCCATCGCCGTGGGGCGCCTCAATGATGACATCAATGGTGACCGTGCCCGCTCGCGCAAATGTCAGCGTGAGGGAAAAGTCTGGCCCTCGACCAGTGGCTTGGTCAGGCCCATGAGCATGACGTGATGACTGCCGGGCCGGAGCACCGTTGGCTCTCCGGGATCGATCTCCAACTCCTCGATGCGCCGCATCTTCACGATATCGCCCGCCATGATGTGCGTATGGAATTCGGCTCGATCGGCGATACGCAATGACATGGCGACCAGTCGATCAATCCGATCCTGCACTGAAAGAGTCATGTAAACGGCGCCGACTTTGGCCTGGCCCATTGTGGCGCGAGCCCAAGGCTGTTCAATCGACAAATTGCCAAACAGGTCATGCGCCGACGCCGTGGACCAACACAAAAGACCGCCGAGCGCAGCGATGGTGAGCGAGCGAAGAGCCTGCACGGCCTTGTGGCCCCTATCCGGCGTCAAGCTGGCGCTGGATCGCCTTGGCCAAATCGTCGGGCGGGATACCGTGGCCAAAATGGGCGGCATAGCGGCCCTCGCGGTCCATCAGATACAGGATCGAGGTGTGATCCATCAGATAATCGCCATCATCCGATTCCGCCCTGGCGTAATACACCTTGTAGCCGTCGGCCACCGCCTTGATCTGTGCCGCGCTACCGGTCAGGCCGATGAGGCGGGGATGAATTTGGGCGACATAATCGGCCAATACCGCCGGCGTGTCGCGTTCGGGATCGATGGTGACGAGCAGCGGTTGAATTTCGTTACCCTGCGCGCCCAGGAGATCGAGGGCTTGGGTCATCTCCTGCAGCGCCGTCGGGCAGACGCCCGGACAAGTGGTGAAGCCGAAGTAGACCAGCAGGAAGCGGCCCCGGAAATCCTCGTCGGTGACCGCTCGCCCCGTGTGATCGACGAGCTCGAAGGGCCCGCCGCCGACCAGCGCACCGATCGTCTCTTCCTGCAGGCCGCTCAAGCCGCCGGGTCCTTTTTCCACCAACAGCCAGACGACGGCGACAATCGCCAGCGCCATCGCGATCATCGGGGCGAGCAGTGCGGTACGTCCCGGCATCGTTATCCAACCTCGAGGGTCCGTCGGGCCTCAACCCAAAGATAGAACGGTACGTGCGCGAAGGAAACTCTCGTTATGCCGGAATTGGTCAGCGTCCCCCACATCGCGGGCGTGAGGCCGCGCTCAATGCCCTGGGGTTCGTACGATTCCTGCGCCAGCGCTGCGGATCAGCACTGTGCCGGCGAACAGGATCGCCGCGGCAGCCACGATCGCCGGGCCAGCGGGCAGGTCCCACGCCAGGGATGAAGCCAACCCGCCCGCCACGGCCAACCAGCCGATGAGCACGCCGATCACCGCCATCTGCTCCGGCGTCGCCGCCAGGCCACGCGCCGCCGCCGGCGGGATGATCAAGAGCGAGACGATGAGCAAAACGCCGACAATCTTCATCGCCACCGCGATAACGACCGCGATCAACAGCGTCAGCGCGAGCCTCGTGCGCGTGACTGGCACCCCATCGACGCGGGCGAGGTCCTCGTGCACGGTCATCGCCAGTAGGGGCCGCCATAAGCGCATCAGCACGAGGAGGACGAGCACGCCGCCACCCCATACCCAGGCGATGTCGCGGGGTGTGACGGCGAGAATGTCGCCGAACAGATAGGCCATGAGATCGATGCGCACGGTCTCCATGAAGGCCACCGCGATAAGTCCGAAGGCGAGTGCGGCGTGAGCGAGGATTCCGAGGAGCGTGTCGTCAGCCAGCGTCCGCTGGCGTTGCAGAGCGAGAAGGCCGAGCGCCATCAGGACACAGACGGCGCTGACGGCCAGCACGCCATCGACCGAGAGCAGGAAACCGAGCGCCACGCCGAGCAACGCGGCGTGAGCGAGCGCGGCGCCGAAAAAAGCCATCCGCCGCCAGACAACGAAACAGCCGACCGGCGCGGACACCAGCGCCACGCCGAGCCCGGCGAGCAGCGCGCGTAAGAGAAAATCATCCATGACCGTGTCCCACGCCGGCCACATCATCCCCGTCATCGACAGGCTCGCCCGAGAGGTCGTGATGATGATCGTGTTCATGCGTATAGACGGCGAGCGCGTCCCGGAGCTGGGTTCCGAACAGGGCGAGGTATTCGGGATGCTGAGCCACGGTATCAGGCCGGCCGGCGCAGCAGATGTGATGGTTGAGGCAGACCACCTGGTCGGTCGCCGCCATGACCAGATGCACATCGTGGGACACCAACAGGATGCTGCACTCGCGGTTCTCTCTAATGTCCTTCAGCAGATCGTACAGCTCGCCCTGCCCTGCCATATCGATACCGGCGCTCGGCTCGTCGAGCACCAGCAGCTCAGGCGCGCCGAGCAAGGCGCGCGCCAGCAGCACGCGGCGTGCCTCGCCGCCCGACAGGTCCTGAAACGGGCTGTCGATCGCGTACTCGACACCGACTTCGGCCAGGGCCTCGCGGGGGGTCAACCCCGGTGCGGGGCGGCCGAGCGTGAGAAACCGTTGGACCGTGAGGGGCAACGTGTCATCGATGTGGAGGTGCTGGGGCATGTAACCGACGCGCAGTCCGGGCCGGCGGCGAACCGTGCCCGCGTCGGGCGCAAGAAGACCGAGGGCCATCCTGATCAACGTCGTCTTGCCGGCCCCGTTCGGCCCAATGACCGTGACGATCTCGTTCGGCCCAACGGCGAGATCAACCCGCTCGAGCGCCATGCGCCCACCAAAGGCGACGCTCACGCCGCGCGCCTCGAGCAGAAACTCCACGCGCGTGTTGGCCGCCTCATTCATTCGCGGACATCCCATCGCTTTCGCACGCCGCGCACAGCCCGGTGACCTCGATGGTTTGGCGGCGCACGCGAAACCCGAGCATTTCGGCCTTAAGGCTTATCCCTCTGGCTCCGGTAGGATCAACGGGTGGTGGCCTCGATGCTACGCGCGCAGCGGCGCGACCCGGCTAAGGCCCAGGCAAAGTGCGCTTTCGCGACCAACTACCCGCTCGCCAACCGACAACTGCGTAGCCCCCTCATATTGCGTTACCGGATGCAGAGGGATAAGCCTTTCGGCCTTATCGACGATCAGGGCGCTGATCGCCGGATCCTCGAGCTCGGCGACACGATGGCATGTGCGGCAGATGAGAAACTGCCCGCTATGACCCTCGCCCGGCTCGCCGCACCCCACATAGGCATTGAGCGATTCGATGCGGTGGACGAGGCCGTTTTGGAGCAGGAAGTCGAGGGCGCGGTACACCGTCGGCGGGTCCGCCCGGCGGCCATCGCCCCTGAGCGCTTCCAGCAGGTCGTAAGCGCCGGCGGGCTCATGGCGCTCCCACACGAGTTCCAGGACCCGGCGGCGCAGCGGCGTCAACCTGAGCCCGCGCTCGCGGCACAGAACTTCCGCGGCGGCCAGCGCATCGGCGATGCACATCCGGTGGTCGTGGCCGCGCGGCTTGAAATTGCTGAGGATGCTTTGTTTAGCCATGTCACCACCGCGGGCCGGGAGGCCGGTGAGCAAATGAGCCAATGAGCCGGCACCGTCATCGCTCCCGATGGGGATTTTCCGTCCGGCACCATCGCTTTTATGTTATTTTATATCGTTTCCTTATGACAAATGCCAGTCGGAGGTGGCATGGGGCTGCGGGCGGGTGCCTGGGTCAAAGCGGCCTGTCTGGCCGCGGGCCTCGCGGCGACGGCGCCGGCCCTGGCCGAGGCGCCTGAGGTCGCGGTCTCGATCAAGCCTGTGCACGCGCTGGTCTCGGGCGTGATGGAGGGCGTGGGCGTGCCCGCCCTCATCCTCAGGGGAGCGGCCTCACCGCATGGCCATGGCTTGCGCCCCTCCGATGCTCGCGCCGTGCAAAATGCCGATGTCATCTTCTGGGTTGGCGGGTCCGTCGAGACATCGCTCGCCAAGCCCATCGCGGCCCTCGGTGGCAACGCAGTGATCATCGAGCTGCTGGAGGATGCGAGTCTCGAGCTTCTCGCGGCGCGCGAGGGCGGGCCATGGGCAAGCGCGCCACCCGACGAGGAGGAACAGCGGCACCACCGGATCAACGGTCATGTGTGGCTCGATCCGCACAATGCGGCAAAGATCGTGGCAACGGTGGTGCGCACCCTCAGTGTGCGCGATCCCGCCAACGCCGGCCGCTACGCCGAGAACGGACACGCCATGACCGGCCGGCTGAGCGCCCTGAACGCCGAGTTGCAGGCCGCGCTAGCGCCCGTCAGATCCGTCCCCTATGTCGTGTTCCACGACGCCTACCATTATTTCGAACGGCGCTACGGCCTGAACGCAATCGGTGCGATCGCAATCCATACTGGCCAGGCGCCCGGCGCCAAACGGATTTACGAGTTGCGCCAGAAGATCATCGCGCTCAAGGCCCGTTGCGTGTTCAGCGAGCCCCAATTCGAGCCCCAGCTCATTGCGACGGTGATCGGCGGCACGCCGGTACGGGCCGGTGTACTCGATCCCCTCGGTGCGGAACTCCCCGCCGGTCCCGCGCTCTATTTCACGTTGCTCCGCGCGCTTGGTCACTCGCTTACCGACTGCCTGTCCGGCGCCTCGTGACGCGGCCGCGCCTGCGGGCCTTGCGGTGCCTGGGCGAGGCGCGGGCCGAAAAGATGCTAGAATTTCCCGGTGGGCGGACTACGCTGCCAGCCGGGCACGATCAGGCGGTGCGCCGAGGAGATCGTTCATGGAAAGCAACCGCAGCATCTACTGGCCGCGGCCGGATTTCAGCCGCACGCCCTCGGCGGTGTTCCGCGACCGTGACGTCTATCTCCGCGAACAGGAGCGGATCTTCTGCGGCCCGGTGTGGTGCTACCTCGCGCTCGAGGCCGAGATCCCGCACCCCGGCGATTTCAAGACCTGTTTCGTCGGCGACCGGCCGGTGGTGGTGAGCCGCGCCGCCGACGGCAGCCTTCATGCCTTCGTCAACCGCTGCTCCCATCGCGGCACCACGGTGATACGCGAGGAGCGCGGCAACCGCATGAGCCACACCTGCGTCTATCACCAGTGGACGTACGATGCGACCGGGGCGCTGATCGGCGTCCCCTTCGAGCACGGCGTGACCGGCAAGGTAGGCATGCCCGAGGACTTCGATCGGTCCGAGCATGGCCTGCGCCGCTTGGCGACCGAGTCCTATCGGGGGCTGATCTTCGGCACCTTCGATCCCGACGGCGTCGAGCCGCTTCACGACTATTTGGATGAGCCGATGCGCGAGACCATCGATCGGCTGTTCGGCAAGCCCATCGAGGTTTTGGGTTACATGCGCCAGCGCATCCCGGCGAACTGGAAGCTTTATTGGGAGAACCTCAACGACGGCTATCACTCGGGCCTGCTGCACCAGATGTTCACGGCCTTCGGCCTGGCCCGCAACACCCAGCCCGGTGGCGCCTACATGGACAAGCTCAACCGCCACAATGTCTGGCGCATCTATGAGGATGACGCGGATGTCGAGGACGTCGTCGCCGAGTACTCCTCGGGCGAGGGCGCCTACGATGAATCGCTTAAGCTCCTCGATGGCTCCATCGTCGATTTTCACGACGAGGTCGGCGACGGCCAGGTCCAGGCCGTCATGAGCATTTTTCCCAATCTCTGCGTGCAGCAGATCGCCAATACGCTGGCCACGCGCCAGCTCCGCCTCAAGGCGCCGGACGATTTCGAGGTCTACTGGACCTATTTCGGCTACCGGGACGACGATCCCACGCTCCGCATGATGCGCCTGAAGCAGGTCAACATCGAGGGACCGGGCGGGCTGATCGCTATGGAGGACGCCGAGACCATGGCGCTCGGCCAACGCGCGATCAGCCGCGAGCATGAGGACGATGGATTGAGCTACATCGGCATGGGTGGCCACGGCCCGATCGGGGATCAGGACCAGGTGAACACCGAGGTGCCGATCCGCGGCTTCTGGCGCTACTACTGCCACATCATGGATTATCCGGCGCAGGACCAGACGCCATGGCCACAGTGAGCGTTTCCGAACAGATCGCCAACCTGATCTACGACTACGCCCGGTGCATCGACGAGGACCGGCTCGAGGAGCTGCCCGATTTTTTCGTCGAGGACTGCCTCTACAAAGTGATGCCGCGCGAGAACGCCGAATACGGCATGCCGCTTGCCATCATCTTTTGCGACAACAGGAACATGCTGCGCGACCGTATTCTCATCCTGCGCAAGGCCGCGGTGTACAACCTGCACTATGACCGGCATATGATCTCGAACGTGCGGGTGTTCGACGAAACCGACGGGATCTACCACGTGCACGCCAACTACGTCGTCTACCACACCGATCTCGAAGGCGAATCGCGCGTCTTCAGCACCGGCCGGTACGACGACAAGGTGCGCTTCGAAAACGGCACGCCCAAATTCATGCAGAAGATCGTCACCGTCGACACCTACTCGGTGCGCAATCCGCTGTCTGCTCCCCTCTGAGCGATGTCACGATTGAGTCCCACCAGAGCGGCCGAAGCCGTTGTCTGATCTGAGTTTCGCTGAGGTCACCTTACCCGCGGACGCCGAGGCCCTGCGCCACGAGGTGCGCGCGTTTCTGGCCGAGGACATCGCATCGGGCGCGTGGGCGCCGCAGGGCGACTTCGCCACCAGCTTCTCGGCCGAGTTCAGCCGCAAGCTCGGCGCGCGCGGCTGGATCGGCATGACTTGGCCGCGCCTCTATGGCGGCCACGAACGCAGTATGCTGCATCGCTACGTGGTGACCGAGGAGCTCCTCGCCGCCGCCGCGCCGGTCGCCGCCCACTGGACGGCGGACCGCCAAAGCGGACCGCTGATCCTGCGTTACGGCACCGAGGCCCAGTGCGAAGCCCTCCTGCCCCCGATCGCCAAAGGGGAATGCTACACCTGCATCGGCATGAGCGAGCCGGACTCGGGCTCGGACCTCGCCTCGATCCGCACGCGCGCCGAAAAGACCAAATCAGGCTGGGCGATCACCGGCACCAAGGTGTGGACGAGCCACGCCCACAACTGCCATTTCGCCATCGTGTTGTGCCGCACTTCGCCGCAAGGAGACGATCGCCATGCGGGTCTCAGCCAGTTCATCGTCGACATGACTTCGCCGGGCCTCACCATTCGACCCATCACCAGCCTCACCGGATTGCATCACTTCAACGAGATGATCTTCGACGAGATGGTGGTGCCGGACGACATGATGCTGGGCGATGAGGGGAGCGGCTGGGAGCAAGTGACGAGCGAATTGGGGTATGAGCGGAGCGGGCCGGATCGGTTCCTGAGCACCCTCCGAGTGCTGCAGGAGCTCGTGCGTCTCGTCGGCCCCGATCCCGACACCAAGACCGCCGAGGCGATCGGCCGGCTCATCGCCCATCTCGCCACGCTGCGGCGCATGTCGGTCTCCATCGCCGGCATGCTGGAGCGGGGCGAAACGCCCAATCTACAGGCCGCCATCGTCAAGGAGCTCGGCACCAACCTCGAACAGGAGATACCCGAGCTTGCGCGCCTGCTCGCGCCGGCGGAGGCATCCGCGCCCGGGGCCAATCAGCCGGGTGCCTTTCACGACGCATTGGCCGACGCCGTCCTCCACGCACCGTCCTTCACCATCCGCGGCGGCACACGCGAGATTCTGCGCGGCATCATCGCCCGGGGGCTGGGGCTGCGATGAGCGAAACCCGTGCGCTGATTGCCGGGACCGCTGAGCGCTTGTTCCGCGACCTCGCCACCAAGGAGGTGATCGAGGCGGCCGAGCAAGGGGACTGGCCCGGTGATCTCTGGTCCGCGGTCGAGGAGACCGGTCTCACACAGGCGTTGGTCCATGATGCGGAATCGGAGGACGGCCCAAACGTTAGGGATGCCGGTGCTATCGTGCGGGCAGCGGGCAAGTATGCCGCCCCCATACCGCTGCCTGAGACCCTTTTGGCGGGTTGGCTTCTGTCGTCGGCCGGTCTGGTCGTGCCCGAAGGCCCGCTCACTATCGCGCCGGTCGAGCGAGCCCACAATCTGGTTCTGAGCCGGAGCGGTGAGGATTGGACGCTCTCGGGCACCGCCCGCGGCGTGCCCTGGGCGCGCCACGCCAAAGCCATCGCGGTCCTGATCGGGACGGACGGGGAAAGCCTCGTCGCCTGCCTCGAGCCCGGCCTTGGCCGGCTGGCGGCGGGCGCAAATCTCGCCGGCGAGCCGCGCGACGATGTGACGTTCGAGGGCGCCCGTCTGGCCGATGACGCCGTCGCGAACGCGAACGTCGACGACACCGGCCTCCGGCGCTACGGGGCGCTCATGCGCTCGGTGCAGATGGCCGGCGCCCTCGAGCGGCTGCTCGATCTGTCCACCCAATACGCGCTCGACCGCGTGCAGTTCGGGCGGCCGATCGCCAAATTCCAGGCCATTCAGCACGCGTTGGCGGTGCTCGGAAGCGAGGTTGCGGCCGCTGGCGCCGCAGCGGATGGCGCATTGTCAGCGGCGGACAGAGGTGATGCCGTCTTCGCGATCGCCGCCGCCAAAGCGCGCACCGGCGAGGCGGCCGGACGGGCCGCCGCGATCGCCCATCAGGTGCACGGCGCGATGGGCTTCACACACGAGCATGTTCTTCACCACAGCACCCGGCGGCTGTGGTCGTGGCGCGATGAATTTGGCCGCGAATCGGAGTGGACCGCCGAAATCGGCCGCGCCGTGGCCGCCGCGGGCGCAGATCAGCTCTGGCCTTTCCTGACATCGCACTGACAGCCCGTGCCGGAGGTGATAATCTAAAAACGAGTTTCACGTGACAAAACACAAAAGTCTCTCAGTCGTTCGATAGGGAGGAATGCGAACAATGGGTACATTTAAGAAACTGGCCCGCATGGCGTTCGCGCTCGGCGTGGTGCTGATTGCCGGTGCCTTGGTCAGCCACAGCGCCGTCGCGGCGAGCGCCTGCGACAATCCGGCCGAGACCAAGAAGATCATTGTCAACGGCGACTGGCTGGCCTGGGCGATCCAGGGGCCGATCTATCAGTCGCAGCCCCGCTACAACGATTACTACGCCGCGGAGGGGTTAGAGGTCCAACTCTTCTCACCCGCCGATCCGGCGGACACCCTCAAGTTCGTGGCCACGGGGCGCGTTCACATAACCATGACCTATACGCCCGACATCATGCAGGCCGTCGCGGTAGGGCTGCCGGTCATCAGCATCGCAACGACGCTGCGCCCCTCGGTGACGGGCCTCGAGGTGACAGGCGATTCCGGCATGAACTCGCCCCATGACTTCAAGGGCAAGCTCATCGGCGGCAACGTCCACCCCTCGGCGATGGCGGAGCTCAAGACCATGCTCGAATATGTGGGCATCGAATGGGACGAGATCACGTTCGTCGATGCCGGCTACTCGGGCACGACGATGCTGGTCGCAGGCGAGATCGAAGTCAATTTCGGGCTCTCCAATGCCGATCCCGTCATCGTGAACCCGCAGCTCGCGGCCCTGGGGAGGCCACCCATCAAGTTCTTCCGCTACGCGGATTATGGCGTGCCCGACTACTACTACCAGCTGTTCGCCGCCAACGTGGATTGGGCAAAGGAGAATCCGGCGACCGTCTGCCGCTTCCTGCGGGCAACCGCGAAAGGGCTCGAGGCCTTTCACGCGAATCCCGATCCGGTCCTCGACGAAATGGCGAAGGACAACGAGATGTTCACGCGCGATATGCACGCCGGGCTCCTCGATGCGATCCGCAACGACTGGTTCGACGACCAGGGCCGGCTGTGGATCCAGGAAAGGGGCGTTTGGGAGGAGGCTCAGGACTGGGCGCAGGAATGGGAGATCGTCGAGAAAAAGGTCGATGTGAGCAACTACTTCACCAACGACTACCTACCTTAGCCGCGAGTTGACGCTTATGCAGAACCCCGGGGTCGTGATTCGCCCCGGGGTTTTCTTTGCGCCGCTTGTCATGCGTTCATAAGGAGTCATGAGGGAGGAATCATCATGCGCGATCTGTTTTCGCTCGACGGTCGGGTCGCCTTTGTCACCGGCGGCTCGCTCGGCCTCGGTAATGCCATGGCGCGCGGAATGGCGGAGTACGGCGCCCATGTCGTGATCAACGCCCGCAACGAGGAACGTCTCAATGCCAAGGTCGAAGAACTCAGGGCCGAGGGTTTCAGCGCCGAGGCCCTGCCCTTCGATGTCGCCGATTTCGATGCCTGTATCGCCGCCATCGCCACGATCGTCGCCAAGCACGGCCATATCGATGTCTTGATCAACAACGCCGGCATGTCGGAAAGCGTGCCGCTGGTCGATTATTCTCTCGAGCTCTGGCAGCGCCATATCGATGTTCACCTGACCGCGAGTTTCATCCTGGCGCGCGAAGCCGGGCGGCAGATGGCGGCGCAGGGCAAGGGCTCGATCATCAACATCTCGTCGGTCGCCGGGCCGGATATCGCCATGCCAACGATCCCGGCTTACACGGCCGCCAAAGCCGGCCTCAACGGTCTGACCAAGTCGATCGCGGTCGAGCTCGGCCCGAAGAACGTCCGCTGCAACTCCATCGAGCCGGGCTATTTCGAAACCGACCTCGGCGGGGCGCTCAGCGAGGGCGAGGCGGCAACGGAGGCCCAGCAGATTTTCGTCAACGATCTCGTCGAGCACACGCCGCTCCGGCGCATGGCGGATGCGCGCGAGCTCGCCGGTCTCGCGATCTTCCTCGCCTCCGATGCCTCCTCCTTCGTCACCGGCGGCGTCTTCATCATCGACGGCGGCATCACCGTGATGCAGCAGCCCACCGATCACATCATTGACATGTTGATCCAGTGGGGCAAGGAACGAGCAGAGAAGGAGGCGACTTGAATACGATGGGAGGGAGCTCGCCATCGCGTGCCTTGTGACAGGGACCGGAATTCACTAACCTAGCGGTCTAGGAACGATGCTATCGAGCCCCGGTCGGGGCCGCTTCGGGAGGGGCGGGCATCTCCATGAGCAGCGCAGACGATCTCATCTGGCCGGAGGCCGATTTCAGCCGCGTGCCATTCGCCGTTTATACCTCGCAAGACGTGTTTGAACGCGAGCAGGAGCGCATCTTCCACGGGCCCATCTGGCTCTATCTCGGGCTCAAGGCGGAGATCCCCAATCCGGGGGACTTCATGTTCACCTATGCCGGCGACACGCCGATCGTCGTGTGCCGGGCGCAAGACGACACGATCCACGCCTTCATCAACCGCTGCGCGCACCGGGGCTCGCTGGTCGTGCGCGTGCCGCGCGGCAACGCCAAGGAGTTTATGTGCGTCTACCACCATTGGCTTTACGACCTGAAGGGCAATCTGCTTGGCGTGCCCTTCGAGCGCGGCGTCGCCGGCAAGGGCGGCATGCCCAAGGATTTCAAGAAGGCCAATCACGGCCTGAAGACGCTCAAGGTCACCACCTACAAGCAGGCGATCTTCGGCACCTTCAGCGACAAGGTCGAGCCCATCAAGACCTATCTCGGCCCCGACGTCAGCGCCGAACTCGACCGCCTGTTCCACAAGGAGATCGTGGTTCTCGGCCACTTGCGCCAGCGTTTCCCGTCCAACTGGAAGGCCTATTGGGAGAACCTCAACGACGGCTTCCATGCCGGGCTTTTGCATCAACTCCCGGTCGTGTTCGGCCTGCACCGCACCTCGCAGGAGGGCGTGATGCACCTCGATAGGTTCGGGCGTAACGGCCGCACCTTCGTCCTATTCGACAGCGACACCGAAGACGATATTCACGAAGCCTATGACGACGACATCCTGGGCGTACAGTCGAAAAACCCGTTGGAGCTTGCCGATTCGCAGTTCCTCAATTATCGCGACGAGCTCGGCGACATGCATTCGGTGAGCATCGCCACGATCTTTCCCAACGTCATGCTGGCGCAGTTGTCCAACTTCCTGATGACGCGGCAGATCAGGCCCAAGGCGCCCAACGAGTTCGAGCTTTATTGGACCGTGTTGGGCTATGCCGACGACGACCCGGAGCTGCGCAACATGCGCCAGCAACAGGTGGGCTGGATGGGCCCGGGCGGCTGCATCTCGATCGAGGATTCGGAATCGGGCGTGCTGATCCAGCGCGCGGTTCGCCGGCAAGGGGAGGAGTATTCGGTCATCGAGATGGGCGGCAAAGGACCCATCGAGGAGCAGGACAGCCTCGTCACCGAAGTGTGCGTCCGCGCCTTCTGGCGCTACTACGCGTATCTCATGGGGTACACGCCGAAAGGCGGCTGGAAAGGCTGGCCCCAAGCAGCGGAGTGAGAGGCAAACATCATGGCAGCAAAAAAAGCGACAAAGAAAAAAGCCACAAAGAGGATCAAGGACCCCAAGTACGAGGCGCGATCACGCGAGGGCGCCGGCGAAGGGCGTGCCAAATCGGTCACCGCGGTGGCGCGGAAGCGTGCGAGGGGAGCACGCTACGACCAGAAGGTAACCATCTCCGCGGCGCAGGCCAAGAAGGAGATGAACGATCTGATCATCGCCTCGCGGATCAAGAATCACTTTTACGAGTACGTGCAATGCATCGACGACAACCGGCTCGAGGAATGGCCGGAATTCTTCGTCCAGGATTGCACGTACCGGGTTATCCCGCGGGAGAACACGGAGGGCTACGAGACCGCCTTCGCTATCATCTATTGCGAGAACAAGGATCAATTGAACGACCGCGTGCTCATTATTCGCAACGCGCTGGTTTATTCCATGCGTTACGACCGGCACGCGGTCAGCAACGTGCTTGTCAAGCCGGGCAAGAACGGCACCTATTCGGCCACCGCCAACTATGTCGTGTGTGTCACCGACATGGTCGATGGCACCAGCAAGCTGTTCAATGCCGGCAAGTACGAGGGCGAAGTGGTGTTCGTGAAGGGTCGGCCCAAGTTCAAGCAGCTCGACGTCATCATGGACACCTACTCCGTCGACAAACACGTCGCCGTGCCGCTTTAGGACAACGCGCGAAACCAAATCGCATCCAACCACAGCGACCAGGGCGAGGCCGCCAGAGGTGGGTCAATTCCTTGTTCCAGGGAGGAGGTGCAGCGGCGTTGAATGTCCGATATTTTACCAAGGTCTGGTTCGTATTGGCGGTTCTGTTCGGCGAATACGCCGCGCTGACATGGCAGGCCGTGGCCGCGCCCCGTGACGGCCCGGCGGAAACGCGCAAAGTAGGGTACTGGCCAACTGGCTGATCTGGTCCCAGCAGGGGCCGATGATCGAAGAGATTTCCGAAGCCACCTATCTTTACGATCCGGACGTCCAAGAGGGCTTCCACGAGGGCGCGGTCCCGTTGTGGAACGCTTCGGACGGCATGTGGCGGACCCAGGAGCGGAAGATCTTCGCGGACCTTCAGGCTTGGATGGTCGAGGAGGGGATCATGACGATTGACGAAGACCCCTCCGCGTACTTCATCAACGAGCATCTGCCCAAGGACGTCATGTAGTTCGAGCGCCACCGTGTTGCGACAAGTCCCGCCTGGTGCGGGGCTTGTCGTATCTGGCGGGGACGTCAGGGCGTGACGGGGGGCCTAAATCGCCGAATAGGCTTTCGAGGTAATAGTTGGCGGCGTTGTGGATGGTGTCCTCGGCGATCGACATGGGGCCGGGATCAAACAGCCGCGAATCCATCCCCCGCTGCAGCGAGCGGACCATGTCGCGGTCGGCCTCGATGACATTCGTCGCGAACCGCTTGTAGGTTCCGACCTTCTCCTCGAAGTCGGGCCGGGCGATCACCTCTTCGGGAAACAAGATGTAGGCGATGCCGATCGTCTTATCGACCGAGACCGGCCAGGTGACAAACGGCTGCACGCTGTCGGCGAACGCGAAGATATGCATGTTGGGCGCCATGTAGCCGTTGCACGCGATGCTGTCGCGCTGATCCGCCATCCACGGCATCTTGCCGAACCCGGTCTCCTCGAACAGGGTCTGGCCTGCCGCATTGCGCAAGGCGCCGTCGAAATGGCCGCTGAAACCGCCACGCTTGTGCAGCTTGAACGCCAGCTCATCGACGGACGGGTACTCGCGCGCGAGCGTATCGGTGTGAATCACCGCGACATGATACTGATCGGTGAAGTTCTCGATGGCGAATTTCCAGTTGCAGTCGAGCTCCACCTCGACCTTGAACGCCAGGCGGCACTGCCCGGGCTGGAAGAGGGCATAGGCCTTGTCGAAATCGTCGATCACACTCGCCAGAGGAGCGGCATCCGGATCGAAATTGACGAAGATGAACCCGCCCCAAAAATCGGTTTTGAGGGGCTGAAGGCGGCACTGTGCAGGATCGAAGCCCTCGGCCTCCTTCATGTACGGCGCACCGATGAGTCGGCCCTCGAGGTCGTAGGTCCAACCGTGATAAGGGCAGGAAAACTCCTTGAGGTTGCCGGACCCCGAGGCGACCTCGACGCCGCGGTGGCGGCATACATTGGCGAAGGCGTTGATACGCCCTGCCTCATCACGTGCGATGATGATGGGCTCGTCCATCACCCGAAAGGTCATGTAATCGCCCGGCTGTTCGATTTCCTCCAGCCGGGCCATGCAGAGCCAATCCCGCAGGAAAAGCCTCTCTTTCTCCATCGCAAAGATTTCCGGCGATGTGTAGAGGTAGCCCGGTAGGTGACGTGCCCGGCAGAGTGGTTGCCGCGTCGCATCGAGCCCGTCGCCGATGAGCGCCTCTGCTGCAGGTCCTGGTTGCACCGCTCACCGCCTGCCCGCTCCGCCGACCATCACGTCAGCAGGGCGGGTCCCATCCTCACTTTGTTGAATCAAGCGTTGCTGTGTTAGCGCCGTCCCCTTCGCGCCGCGCCGCCGCGCCGTGGTCCTGGCGGGTTTCCGCCGCGGCTTGGCTTTCCGTGCCGGCGCCGCCTTCTTGGCCCGTGCGGGCTTGGCCGCGGCGGCCTTCAAACTCGCCTTCAATGGATCCCAATAGAAGCTCTTCCAGCCGTTCGTGATGGCCTTGGCCCCACCGCTCTGTATGCCGGTATGGCTGAAGCTCAGCTTGGTCTTGCCGCGCGGGGCGGCCGCCAATCTGTACGTGACGACCGACCAGGCGCCTTTCGGCCACATCTTGGCGCGCAGGCCTGTACGATCAATTTGTTCTTAACGATATCCAGATTTACGCCGGTGAGCTGGCCCCGATAACAGGAAAAGCTGCCACCGACCTTGCGGCTGATTTTCGCTGGCGCACCGGTGTCCGTCATCAAAACAAATGGGACTGTTGAGCGTGTTTCATAGGGAGGATCTGGCTCATCTTTGTTTGATGTTAAGCCGCTTGGCTTTGATGGTTCAAGCGGCGGTTTTGGGGGGTCAGTTTTTTGATCTTTTTTTCTCTTTTCGATGATGGCGGTGTGGCGTCCAAAGTAGGCGTCGGCTGGAGTTACGTTGCCGATGCTCTCGTGGTAGCGTTGGTTGTTGTAGTGATCGACGAAGGCGCTGATCTGGTTTTCGAGATCGCCGGGGAGATAATAATTTTCAAGCAGGATCCGGTTCTTCAGCGTTTGATGCCAGCGCTCGATCTTGCCCTGGGTTTGCGGGTGATACGGTGCGCCCCGAACGTGATCCATACCGTGGTCCTCGAGCCATTCAGCCAGATCGCCGGAGATATAGGACGAGCCGTTGTCGCTGAGCAGCTTCGGCTTGTGGACGACATTGGCGCGATTGCAGCCTGAGGCTTCTAGCGCCAACTTCAGTGTTGCCGTCACATCGTCCGCCGTCATGTTGGTGCAGAGCTTCCAAGCAATGATGTAGCGGGAATAGTCGTCCAGGATGGTCGACAGGTAAAACCAGCCCCAGCCGATGACCTTGAGATAGGTGAAGTCGGTCTGCCACAGCTGGTTCGGCGCCGTGGTCTTGTCGCGGAACTCATCGGCTGCCTTGATGACCACGAAAGCGGGGCTGGTGATCAGGTCGTGGGCCTTGAGAAGCCGGTAAACCGAGGCTTCCGAGACAAAGTAGCCCCTGGTGTCCGTAAACCTGACGGCCAGTTCCCGGGGCGACAGTTGCGTCTCCTCCAGGGCAAGATCGATGATCTGCCCCCGGACATCATCCGGGATCCGGTTCCACACCCGGCCTGGGCTGCTGTTGCGATCCTCAAGACCGGCGTCGCCAAAGGCCAGAAAGCGATCGTACCAGCGATAAAAGGTGGTCTTCGGAATGCCCAGCTTGTCCAAAGTGGACCCGACGCCCAGGTGGGACTGCTCGACCAGGCGGATGATCTCCAGCTTCTCGGATGCGGGATACCTCATTCCTCGTCTCCCCCATGCCCGATCATGTTTTTTTTGAGAAGCCGGTTCTCCAGCGAAAGTTCGGCGACCAACTCCTTCAAGTCGCGCATCTCCTGGCGCAGGCCTTTAACAGCCCGTTGATTAAGTCGGCGCCGTCTGATTCTCTGGTTCCCTGATTTGCAGGGGGATTTGCCGATGGCGATGGGACGGCAGAAGGATGGTCAGGGGGACCTGATGGTGAGCTGGTCGGAGATGCCGCGCTCTCCGGGTCATGTGTTTTATGACCGCTTGCAGTCGGTGCTGATCGAGGGCGGCTTCGACGCCTTTGCCGAGGCGAGCTGCCGGCCTTATTACGCGGTCCGGATGGGCGCGCCCTCGGTGCCGCCCGGGCGCTATTTCCGGATGCACCTGGTGGGCTACTTTGAGGGCATCGACAGCGAGCGCGGTCTGGAGTGGCGCTGCTCGGACTCGCTTTCGCTGCGGGCGTTCCTGCGACTGGGGAGCCGTGATCGGGTACCGGACCATTCCTGGCTGTCACGGAGCCGCACGCGCCTGCCCCATGAAGTCCACGCGGCGGTCTTCGACTGGGTTCTGGTGCTGATCGCCGAGGCGGGGCTGATCAAGGGCGAGCGCATCGGCGTCGATGCCTCGACCATGGAGGCCAACGCGGCGCTGCGGAACATCGTGCGGCGCGACAACGGCGAAGGCTACCGGGAGATGCTGGAGCGCCTGGCCCGGGAAAGCGGGGTCGAGACACCCACGGCCGAGGACCTGGCGCGTCTGGACCGGAAGCGCAAGGGCAAGAAGCTTTCCAACACGGATTGGGTTTCGAAGAGCGACCCCGAGGCCAAGATCACCAAGATGAAGGACGGCACGACGCATCTGGCCTACAAGCCCGAGCACGCGGTGGATCTGGACACCGGCGCGGTGGTGGCGGCCGAGCTGCACCCGGCCGATGAGGGCGACACCACGACGCTTTCCAAGACCCTGGCGAAGGCCGAGGCAAACCTCGAGGCGGTGGATGCGGCACCGACATCGGAGGACCCGGCCGAATGCGTCGCCGACAAAGGTTATCACTCACGGGCGGTCTTGAGGGCTCTGAACGACAGTCCCTGGAAGACCCGGATCGCGGCGCCCAAGCAGACCGGCTTTTCGCGCTGGCACGGTGATGAGGCGGCGCGGCGCGCGGTCACCAATAACCGTGCGCGGCTCAAGTCCGGGGTCGCCCGCGAGGCCTTCAAGCTGCGCGCCGAGATCGTCGAGCGCTGCTTTGCCCACAACCTCGATCGTGGCGGCATGCGACGAACCTGGCTGCGCGGGCGAGAGAATGTGCACAAGCGATACCTGCTCCACGTCGCCGGCCACAATCTATCGTTACTGATGCGCCAGCTCATCGGCGCCGGCACCCCGCGGGAGGCCGTGGCGGGCGGATATGGCGGTATTTTCGTTCTGCTCACGCCCACCGGGGCCATGCTGGTGGCACGGGGGGGCTCGCAAAGCGGCCAGACGGCTTTCGCCGCCGCATTCCTCATCTGGGAGTGAGAGCCGGAAAAAGCCACTTAATCAACGGGCTGTTAACCTCGCCCGAGGTCGCTTGGCGCCCGGTGTCGCCGGCGAGCCGCTTCTTGCCCGCTTCCAAAAACTCTTTCGACCAGCTGTAATACAGACCCTCGGCGATGCCCTCGCGGCGGCACAAGGCGGCGATGCTCTCCTCGCCGCGCAGGCCCGACACCACGATCCGGATCTTCTCCTCAGCCGTATACTGCTTGCGTGTCTTGCGGCGAATATCCCGAACCGTTCCATCCGCCGGGTCGTTCTTGCTCATTGATTTCTGTCTCATCTTCGTTCCCTTCGGTCACTACGATGAGACAGAAATCCTCCGGTATGCAATTACCTCAATTTGTCCCAAAGGCGCTGACGTCAGACACGCCCGCCGCGGCTCGCGAGGTAGACACCCAAGAAGACGAACACCATGCCGAGATAATGATGCGGCGACAGCGTCTCACCGAGCAGCGCGACAGCCAGGATGACCGTGAACACAGGCGACAGGTTGGAAAACATGCCGGCCTTGCCGGGGCCGATGTGTGCGACCGCGACGTTGTAGCAGACGAGCGCCAGGATCCAACCGAAGACGGCGATGTAGAGAACGACGGCGATGGTCATCAGATTGAATTCGACCCGCCCCGGCGTCAGCACGATTTCGGCAACATAGAAGGGGAACAGGACGATCACGGCGCACGTCACCATCGCCTGAAAGAGGACGAACGGGTTGAGCCCCTCGGGCATGAGCTTTTTCACCAGCACGGTGTAAAGGGAAAAACTGAGAATGGCGCACTCGACCCACAGGTCTCCCTTGGCGAACTGCACCTCCAGCACGGTGGTGAAGTTCCCCTCCGTCATGATGGCCGTAATGCCGACCAGCGCCAGCGCCACAGCACCGCCCTGGAGCAGGGTGATCCTGTCTCGCAATATGATCCAGGCCAGAACGATGACAACGATCGGCATCGTCGCCACCAAGAGGCCCGCGTTCACGGCCGGCGTGTTGTGAACGCCGATATAGAGCAATGCCTGACCGGTCACCGCCTGGAGAACGCCGAACAGGAGCATCGTCTTCCAGTGGCGCTTGAGAATCGGCATCTGGGCGCGAATCTTGCCGTAGATGAGCGGAAACAGGACCACGATTGCGACCAGGCACTGCCAGAACACGAGCCCGATGGGCGGGATATCGAAGCGCGCCGCGCGCACGACAATGATGTCGCCGGACCAGAACAGCATGGCGGCGGCGATCAGAAGATAAGGCGCCCACGCATGCCGGTTGACAAAACTGCCGGACTCCCGGCCGCCCGCTAGCGATCTTTCGGCCACGGTATTTTTGTCGGTGCGGTGACGGCGATGACGATCCCCAGCCTCGACCTATCCATCATGGCGGCCATGCGCTGCCCGCCTAGGATCGTCCCGCCCCGTGGATCGCCTGCCACAGGCGATGGGGCGTGGCGGGCATGTCGAGGTGGGTGATGCCGAGTTCGCCTAACGCATTGAGGATCGCATTGATCACAGCGGGCGCGGCGCCCACGGTGCCGCCCTCGCCAGCCCCTTTGATGCCGAGCGGATTGCTCTGGCACGGGATTTCGTTCCACTTCGATACGATGGGCGGGAAATGGTCGGCGCGCGGAATGCCGTAGTCCATGAAACTGCCGGTGAGGAGCTGGCCGGACTCTTCGTCGTACACGGCATCCTCCATCAGCGCCTGGCCGAGCCCCTGGGCGATGCCACCATGCACTTGGCCGGCGAGAAGCAGCGGATTGACCACGCGGCCGAAATCATCAACCACGGTGTAGGCGGCGATCTCGACGCCGCCGGTCTCGGGGTCGATCTCGACCTCACAGATATGGCAGCCGTTGGGGAAGGTCGGCACATCAGGAATCCACTCGCCCGCCCCTTCCAGGCGCGCCTCACCCGTCTTGGCGCGAAACGCCGCGGCGACGTCAAACAGGCTGACCTTGCGGTCGGTCCCGGCGACGACGTATTCGCCATCGGCATAAGCCAGATCGCTCGCCGCCACTTCGAGCAGGTCCGATGCCGTGTCCTGCCCTTTACCGATCACATCCTTGGTCGCGTGGCTCACGGCCATGCCGCCGATCACCGCCATACGCGAATCGCCCGTGATGCCGGCCTGCGCCAGCTCTGCGGTATCGCCTTGGTGGACGTTGATCTGCTCGAAGGGGATGCCGAGCCCCTCGGCCGTCATCTGCGCGAATGCGGTTTCGTGGCCCTGCCCGCTTGACTGGCCACCGATCCACACGGTCACGGTGTCGTCCTCTTCGAGCCGGATAGAGGCGTATTCCGGACCGATGACGGCCCCTCCTGAGGCCTCGATGTAGTAGGCCATGCCGATGCCGCGCAACCGGCCGCGGCGCCGCGCCCCATCGCGCCGCGTGGCAAAGCCGTCCCAGTCCGCCGCGTCGCGCGCCTCCTCCATGTTGCGGGCAAAATCGCCGCTATCGAAGGTCAAGTGAAAGGGGTTGGTGTAGGGCATGGCGTCGGCCGGCACCAAATTGCGCCGCCTGAGCTCGTCGGCATCGATCGCGCATTCGCGCGCCGCGGCATCGATCAGCCGTTCGATGAGATAGATCGCCTCCGCGGCGCCGACGCCGCGATAGGCATCGACCGGCACGGTATTGGTGAACACGCCCCTGACCGCCACATAGCCCGCCGGGATGCGATACGCCCCGCTGCGCAGCCCCTCGCCGACAATGGTCGGCATGATGGGCGCGAAACTCGACAGGTAAGCGCCCAAATTGGCGGTGATGTCGGCTCGGACTGCGAGAATCCGGCCCTGGTCGTCCAGCGCAAGCTCGGCATGGGTAACATGATCGCGGGCCTGGATATCGCCGAGGAAGCCCTGGCTGCGGTCGCCGGTCCATTTGACCGGGCGGCCGATCTTGCGCGACGCCCACAGGATGAGAGGGTACTCGACGTAGAGGAACCCCTTGCCGCCGAACCCGCCGCCGACATCAGGCGTGATCACGCGGAACTGATCGGGCGGCAGGTCGAAGACGAACTCAGCCAAACAGCGGCGGATAAGATGGGTGCCCTGTGTCGTCGCGTGCAGCGTGTAGGTGTCGGCCGCCGCATCGTAGACCCCGAGCGCGGCGCGGGTCTCCATCGCGTTGACCACGAGACGGTTGTTGACGAGCTCCGCCGTGACCACGCGGCTGGCTTCGGCGAAGGCTTTTTCCGTTGCCCCCCAGTCGCCCTCCTCCCACTCGAAGCAGACGTTGGTGCCCGTCTCTTCCCAGACCACCGGCGCGTCCGGCTCGGCGGCCCTTCGGGTGTCGGTGATGACCGGCAGTGGGGCGTAATCGACCTCGATCAGCTCGGCCGCGTCGCGTGCCTGATCGAGTGTCTCCGCGACGACCAGCGCGACCGCATTGCCGACGTGACGCACCCGGTCCGTCGCCAAAACGGGATAGGGTGGGACAAGACAATCGCTGCCGTCGCGGTTCGCGACGGAGCCGATGAGCGGCATGTCGCCGAGGCCCTCGGCGATAACATCGGCTCCGGTCAGGATGCACAGCACACCGGGCGCCTGGGCGGCGGCCTTGGTATCAAGCCGCTCGATGGCCGCGTGCGCGTGGGGCGAGCGCAGGACATACCCATGAGCTTGGCCGTCGGCATTGATGTCGTCGGTATAGCGGCCGGTCCCGGTGAGGAAGCGTTGATCCTCTTTCCGCGTGGCGGGCTGGCCAATACCGAATTTCATCGTGACGAAACTTTCACAAAGCGCGCGAAGCGCGTGTCAGCTCCATGAACGGGTCTCTCAATGTCAACGAAAGAGCCGGGCGGGGCGAAGCCCGCCCGGCAAAGCGTTTACGGCAGATAGTCATTCGTGAAGTAAACGGTCGGGTCGATCTTCTTCTCGAGCAGGCCATATTTCAGGGCCCAAATCTGGGTCTCCTGCCAGATCGCAACGTCCTGAACGAACACCTCGCCACTAGCACTGAACCATTCGTTCTTCGTGTTGCGGAAAATAGCCCACTGATTTTCGATCGAGAAAAGATCGCTTTGGGCGACCATTTGTTCGAGTGAGTCTTTGGGATCATCGGTGAAGGTGGCAATACCTTTCTCCGTCGCCCGCAGAAAGCGGCAAGCGGTGGCCGGATTCTTTTTGAGCCAATCCTCATTCGCGCCGAGCACGAAGTGGTAGTAGTCGGGCAGCCCGTGATCGCGATAGCGCAGAAACTCCATCGGCGGCTTGCCCACCGATTCCAGCATCGGGTTCACGATCGGGGGATTCACGGTGGTGAAGCCCCAGTCAGCGTCGATCTTGCCATCGACGAAGAGCGCCATGCCGCCATAACCGGGATCGACGATCTCAACGTCGTCCTCCGTGAGGCCGGCGAAATCGAGCAGGGTTTTGAGCTCCGCCATGGCCGTGGGGAAGTTGTTCACGCCGATCGTCTTGCCCCGGAGATCGCGGGCGGTCTTGATGCTGCCGTCGCCCGGAATGACAAGGCCGCCGACATGATAGCGATACATCGCCGCGACGCTGACCACCGGTATGTCTGCCGCATCCCGCGCCATCATGATCTCGGGCACGTAGGTGATGGCGAACTCGACCTCCTGCGTCGCCAGCAGCTTGACAGTGTCCGCGGGCGTCGCCGGCGAAACCAGCTCGACATCGAGGCCCTCGTCCGTGTAATGGCCGAGGCGGATCGCATCGAACATCGGTCCCTGCAGCGCCCAGGGCAGCCAATCGCCCATGATCGTGATCTTGGTGGTTTCGGGCTTGGCATCGCACGGGGCGGCACCGGCCGGGTGGCTCCACAGCCCGATCAGCATCATCGCGAGGGCAGCGCACAGCGGTGTCCCGATCGTCGTCGTTATCGCTTTCATGAAAATGTCCTCCCCGACATTGCGCGAAGTGCGGAACGGCGCGTCAACGAGCCGCCCCGTCGGTCACCGGCACAATGACCTAATTCAAAGCTTAGTCCAGCCGGCGCAAAACCACCACGGGAAAGCCGGATCGGGGCCGCGGCGCGTCTCACCGCGTCGCGGCGCGAGTTGGTGCGGGGCGACAATTTGGTTTACGGTAGCGCTCGGGCGACTTGCGTCTGCGGTAGCGCTCGAGCGAGGCGGCGCGCCATAAGCGAATCGAGGGGGAGGAAATCATGGCGGACCGGTACCTCGAAGGCAAAAAAGCGTGGGTCACCGGCGGGGTATCGGGCCAGGGGCGGGCGACCGCGCTGATGTTGGCTGAGGCCGGCGTCGACGTTGCGATAGGGTCGCTGTTTTCCGCCGGCACCAAGGCCAAGCCCGAGGATGAGGACACCTACTACCCGGCGGACGCCGACATGCGCACGGTCTGCGAGGAAATCGAGAGCCACGGGGTCAAATCGTTTGGTCAAGAGCTCGACGTCCGCTCGCCCGACTCGGTGCAGTCCTTCCATGACAACGCCGGCGCGGCGTTCGGTCAGATCGACATTCTCGTCAATGCGGCGGGAACCTGGGCCGAGCATTCGCTCATCGGCCACCCCGACGAGCTTTGGCACAGCGTCATCGACACCAACCTGAACGGCATCTACTACACCACGCGCACCTGCCTTCCCGGCATGGTCGAACGCCAATGGGGGCGGATCGTCAATATCTCATCGAGCCTCGCCACAGCCGCATTCGAGAACACCGCCGCCTATTCCGCTTCAAAGGCGGGCATACTCGGATTTACCAAGGTGACGGCACTCGAAGGCGCGCCGCACGTCACGTGCAATGCGATCAGCCCCGGTACCGTGGACACCGGCTTTACCCACGTCATGCTCGATCACTGGATGGAACGTGACAAGGCGAAGGGCGAGGCGCGGAGCCCCGAGGAGTACCTGGCCGAGATCGCGTCCTACAACCCGCAGAATCGCCTCATCAAGGCCGAGGAGATCGCCAACCTCGCCGTTTTTCTGTGCCGCGAGGAGTCCTATGGCATCTCCTCGGAGAACATTCTGGTCGCGGCGGGATCGCACATTTGACGGAGACCCGGACACCGACCGCCATGGCACCGACCGCGCCTACGCCACTCGAAGGGGTCCGCGTCGTCGATATATCGAACTTCCTCGCGGCGCCCATGGTCTCGATGTTCCTCGCGGACTATGGCGCCGAAGTGATCAAGGTGGAGCGGCCCGATACCGGCGATGAAATGCGCTACTGGGGCAACGCCAAGGACGGCGAAGGGCTCTACTACAAAGTCATCAACCGCAACAAGAAATCGGTGACCGCCGATCTCCGCACGCCCCTTGGCGTCGACATCGTCAAGCGGCTGGTCCGCGATGCCGATCTCGTCGTTGAGAACTACCGCCCGGGAACGATCGAGAAATGGGGCCTCGGCTACGAGGTGCTGCGCGCCATCAACCCCCGGCTCATCCTGCTGCGCGTGACCGGCTTCGGGCAGACCGGGCCCAACCGCGACAAGCCGGGCTTCGGGACGTTGGCCGAGGCCTATGCCGGTTTCGCCCACATCAACGGGGACGTAGACGGCCCGCCGCACCTGCCGGGCTTCGGGCTGGCTGATTCGACCGCCGGGCTGATGGGCGCCTACCTCGCGCTCGTCGCGCTGTTCGAGCAGAAACAATCGGGCGGCGAGGGGCAGGTCATCGATCTCGCCATCTACGAGCCCCTGTACACGCTGCTCGGGCCGCAGGTTGTGGATTTCGACCAGCTCGGCCTCGTGCAGGGGCGCCAAGGCAGCCGACTGCCCTTCACGTCGCCGCGCAACACCTATCGCACCAGGGATGGCGAATGGGTTGCCATCGCAGGCAGCGCACAGTCCATCTTCACCCGCATCTGTACCACGCTCGGTTTGCCGGAGCTTATCGACGATCCGCGGTTTGCCGACAATCGCCTGCGCGTAACGAACGCCAAAGCGCTCGACCAGGCCCTGCAGGATGCCATAGCCGAGATTGACCTCGACGATCTGGTCGCGAGCTTCGCGGCGGCCGAGGCGGCAGTGGCGCCGGTCAATAGCGTCGCCGATACGTTCGCCGATCCTCATTTCATCGCACGCGACAACATCATAGTGGTCGAGAACGGCGGGGGAAATGCGCCACTCCGCATGCAGAACGTGGTCGGCAAATTCTCGCGCACGCCGGGAGGGATCAGGCACGCCGGCCCACGCCTCGGCGCGCACAACCGGGAGATCCTCGTCACCCGCCTCGGCTTTGCCGAAGGGGAGTTGCGCGAAGCCGGTATCGAGCTGGACGGATCGTGATCGAGTTGCCCGACAACGTGACAGTGGTTGAGGTCGGCCCGCGGGATGGGCTGCAAAGCCTCGGCCGCTGGGTCGAGACGGACGACAAGGTGGCGATGATCAACCGCTTGAGCGAAGCCGGCTTCCGCGTCATCGAGGCGACGAGTTTCGCCCACCCCCGCGTAGTGCCGCACCTCAACGACGCCGAGGAGGTGATGGCGCGCATCACGCGCCGCAAGGGTACGGTCTACCGCGTGCTGGTGCCCAACGCCAAGGGCGCCGAGCGCGCCGTTCGCACAGGCGCCGACGAGGTGCTCGGTCTGCTCACCATGAGCGAGACCTATCTGAAGAAAAATCAGAATATGACCCTGGACCAGGCCGTCGAGGAGGCCATCGCCGCCTTTCGCATCGCCAGCGAGGCGGGCCTGGGGTTCGTCATGGCGATCGGCATGGCGTTCTGGTGCCCCTACGAAGGGCGCATCGCCGAGGACAAGGTGCTCGCGATGATCCAGCGCCTCCACGACGCCGGCATTCACCACCTTTATCTCGCGGCGAGTGCGGGGATGGAGGATCCCCGGCACGTCAATACCCTTTTCCACAGGGTGAGTGAGGGTTGGCCCGAGGCACATATCGGCTTTCACGTCCATAATCTCGCGGGTTTCGGGATGGCCAATGTGGTCGCCGCCCTCGACGGCGGCGCGCGTTTCGTCGAGGGATCGATCTGTGGCATCGGCGGCGGCATTGCCATGCCCTCGGCGATGGGCGCGATCGGCAATTTGGCCACCGAAGACATCGTTCACGGACTGAACGAGATGGGGATCGACACCGGGGTGGCGACGGAGGAGGCGATGGATGCGTCCCGCGATATCGCCACGTTGCTCGACATCGAACCAGCAAGCCATTTGAGCCGCTGCGGCCCGCGCGGAAATGCCCACCATGAGGGCCGCTGAACCGGTTATAATTTCAGCGCGTGAGGATCACGGGCGACTAGGCTCTGCCCAGGGAGACTGAAGCATGGCGATCACGAACATGGATAGGGTTCCGCTCACCGGCGAGAGCCTCGATGAAACATTGGTCCCGGTCAATCAGGCGCGTCACATGCCGCCTCACATGTATACCTCGCCCGAGATTTTCGCGATGGAGAAGGAGAAGATCTTCCTCAAGGACTGGCTCGGCGTCGCGCGGGTGGACGAGATCCCGAAGTCCGGCGATTACATGACCTTGCGCATCATCGACGAGCCAATCGTCGTGGTGCGGGGCGCGGACGGCCGCACCAACGCGTTTTCCAACGTGTGCCGCCACCGCGGCGTCGAGGTCGCGCAAGGACAGGGCAACGTCACGTCGTTCACCTGCCCCTACCACTCCTGGACCTACGACCTCGAGGGCAAGCTCGTCCGCGCGCCCTATATGGATCAGGCCGAGCGCTTCGATCCCAAGACCACTCGCCTGAACCCGCTGCTCTGCGAAGTGTGGGCGGGCTGGATTTTCGTGAATTTCGATCGCGGCGCCGGGCCGCTCGCCGACTTCGTCGCCCAATACGAGAAGGACTTCGGCTTCCTGCGCATGGAGGATTGCATGGTGGCCGGCAAGATCGAGCAGGAGTTCGACTGCAACTGGAAATTCGTCGTCGAGAACTTTCTCGACATCTATCACGTCTCGACCACGCACACGAACTCGTTCGGCGGCAAGGACAACATCGGCGGGCAGAACCACCAGGGCCCGTTCCCATTTGAGCTCCACGAAAAGGGTGGATTCACGGCGTTCTATACCACGCCCGAATCGGCGATCCCCTCGCCGCTTGGCAAGATGCCGTGGATGAACGACAAGCCGGATAACGTCGCCGGCAATGGCTTTCAGGCACCCAACTTCCACCTCACCCAAATCTCCGACCATGTGCATTTGCTGATCACTTGGCCGGTGACGGTGGAGCGCACCGTGCTCAAGTCCTATTGCCTGCTGCCCAAGGAGTTCAGCACCCGGCCGGACTTCAAGGACGCGCAGACGTTCTACCACGACTTCTATGTCGGCGTGATGTACGAGGACCTGCCGGTCGCCAAGTCCCAACAGAAGGCCCTGAATTCGGTCGGATACGAGCCGGGACGCCTGTCGAACGAAGAGCAGTCGATTCACAACAACACGCTCTACTATCTCGATCGAATGTTTGGAGACGCATGACCGACGGACCGGTCAATTAACGCACCGCCGGGACTAGCCGCGATATCGGCCGCGGCCCACGCGGCGACGCGGGGAACGAGGGGAGACACAGATGGCAGCCAGAAAAAACGCCTACGAAGCGGCGATCGCGCCCAAGCTTGAGATCGGCGAGGGCATTGCGCCCACCTTGCGAGCGACCGATCGTGCCCGCCACTTGCCCGCCTATGTCTACACCTCACAAGAGGTGTACGAGATGGAGAAGGACAAGATCTTCATGAAGGAATGGCTCGTGGCGGGGCGCGAGGAGGAGATCGAAAAGCCGGGCGATTACCTCACCTTCCGGGTCATGGACGAGCCCGTGCTCGTGGTGCGGGACCGGCTGGGCCAGATCAACGCGCTCTCCAACGTCTGCCGCCACCGCGGCGTGGAGGTCGCGCGCGGCCACGGCAACGCCAAGCAGTTCACCTGCCCGTATCACAACTGGACCTACGATCTCGAAGGCAAGCTCCTGAACGCGCCCTATATGGACACGGTCAAGAACTTCGACTTCGCCGACTGCCGGATGGGGCCGCTGCGCTGCGACACCTGGCAAGGCTGGATCTACGTCAATTTCGACCCCAAGGCGGCGCCCTTGTCAGAGGCGATGAAGGAGACCGAGCGCGACTTCGGCATGCTCCAACAGCAGCGCTGCCGGATGGCCGACAAGTACGAGGCGGAATTCGATTGCAACTGGAAGCTTCTGGTCGAGAATGACATCGACCCGCAGCACGTTCAGATCGTGCACTACAACACCTTCGGCGCCAACATGCCGCCACAGATCTACCTGCCCTTCAACATCAGGAAGAAAGGTTATTCCAGCTCGGTCTTCGAGGCGCCGATCACGACGGAGGGCAGCCATACCCTGTTCGGCGTCATGCCGTGGCTCGACGTCGATGAGCGCTTTTCATGCCTCAATTTCGCCTTCCCCAACAACCACCTCATGGCGCGCGCCGATACGGTGTGGAGCTTCAACATCTGGCCGCTCTCGGTGGACCGCTGCAGGTTCACCATCTACGCGCTGTTCCCGGCCGAGTTCTTCAAGCGCAAGGACTTCAAGCGAAAGGTCGCGGCGGCGCACCATTTCGTCGAGCTCTTCGTCGAAGAAGACCAGGAGATCATGCGCTCGCAGCAACGCACGATCCGCTCCTCGCGCTTCCAGCCGGGCCCCTTCGCGAACGTCGATGAGAACGTCCACAACTTCCTGCGCTACTATGCCGAGACGATGTTCGGGCGAAAGAAGGCGCACCGCAAGCGCGTGACGGCCAAGCCCAAGAAGGCCGCGGGACGGCGCAGACCACAGCGCCTTGCAGCCGAATAGGCTGTCGCGCCGGGCGGTAATTCTTGAGTTAAAGCGGCGCCACGGGCGCTAGCGGATGAGGCGCATCGCCGCCTCGTCGCCGAGCCCATTGGCCCGGTAATGGGCCTTGCACCTGTCGAGCCGCGTGAACACGTCATCGTAGCCCACCTGCTCGCCCTTCTCATCGACGTAGATGATCGGTCCCATGCTATGGAAGAGCGTCAGCATGTGACCCTCCTCGGGGCGGACCACGAGCGTGTGCGTCTCACCCGCCGGCTCGTAAAGGAAGGTGCCGGCGCGGGCAGTCCAATCATGTTCGAGATAGCCCCATGTACCAGCCAGCGTGTAACCCGTGACCGGCGCGGGATGGCGGTGCCGGCTCACCACGCCCTCGCCCACCGCCTTGGTGAGATTGACCCATGTCCCCTGGACAACGTTGAACAAAAGCGGCCGGGACCACACATTTTCCGCCAACGGAACCCACACGCGTTCGTCCTCGAGATCGGGGTCGAACACGAGCTCAGCCGCCGCCTCCGGTGGTAGAGCGATATCGAGCGTTGTCAGGGCCTGTGGCACCTGTTTCGCGCTGGACTTCACAGCCATCGAGTGTGCCTTTGGGTCAAAGCGGGATCGCGACCTGCTTGTCGATGCAATAGGTGTCGATGATCACGTCGAGCTGCTTGAACTTAGCCTCATCGTCCACCATCATCACCTGTCCATCGTACTTGCCGGCGCTGAACAGGGTCGAGGTGCCGTCGAGAACGTCGGTCACGCCGACCAGGTAGTTGGCATACATGCGATAGCCGCCGTTTTCTCCCGGCTTGATCGAGAGGTTGCTCACCACATGGCGGTCGTAGCGCTTGGAGAACACCAGGCAGTTGCGGATGATCATGATGCGGTCGAGAAGCTGCGGCCGGCCCTGGCTGTGGACGATGGCGAAGGGCGGATCCTTGAACAGGTTCTCCCGCGGGATGATGCGATAGAGGCAGTCATCGACGAAAAAGTCCGGCCATTCCTCCAAGCGATAGTCGTCCAAGACCTGGATGTAATCCGCCATGAGGTCCGAGATGGCGTCGCGGACCTCGCTCGGCACGCGGCTCGCACCATTCTTTTTCTGCGCCTTCTTGGCCATCACCGCTCTCCTATTCCGCCGCAGTCGGCAGCGGCAATTCCACCGCCTCGCCCTCAGCCTTGAAGCCCATGAGGTGCGCGTAGTAGCGCCACGAGCCGCGGATCGCGACCTCGGTGATCAGATGGTCCTGGGGCTCGATGGGACCGTCGCCGCCCATGGCGATGTAGGAATGGGTTCCCTTCTCGTTGCGGATGCCGCGCTGCACGAGGGCGCCCGCCTCGGTGTCCTCCATCGAGATGTAGCCGCCGGGGCCGAACCAGGCGATCTGCTGCTGGCGCATGGCGCGGAGCTCGGCATCGTCGTCCTTGTAGCCGAAATAGGTCCAGTTGAGCTCGAAATCACCCGAGTGCTTGGGCCGGATCTGACGCACCATCACCGTGTTCTGAAGCTGGAGATAGAAGGTCGAGGGGAAGGTGGTCATGGTCGCGATGCTGAGCGGCTTCTCGTCGTCGACGAACTCGCGGCGCTCGTCGAGCAGCGTCGGGTCGTTGAACTTGAGCGCGCCGTCATAAAGTCCCGTCTCTCCATAGCTCTCGATCACATCTTCAACCGTGTCGCTGTCCTGCGTGACATAGAACACCGAGTGCCGCCCCCATTTATCGAGGTGCATGTCGGTCTCCTGGGTCATGCGGTGCAGCCCGAAAACGACCGGCAGCTGGTGCAGAAGTCCGGCGTGCCAGCCATCGTTGAGATTCTCCCAGAAGACCTTCCAGTTGCACGAGAAGCGCTGGCGCATATAGCCCATCACCTCGGGCTCGCGGGCGAACAGCCGGTCGAGATATTTGAGGCAGGGCTCGCCAAGATACTCCTCGAGGGGCTCGACGTTGGGGTCGAACGAGCCGTAGACGACGTGGCGGCGACGCCCGACCTTGAGCATCTGCAACCCGTGGTCCTCGCGCTTGAAGCTCTCGGGCATGCCGCCCTTGCCCTTGATACCGCGCAGGAACGGCACGAACTTCAGATTGCCCTGATGGTCGTAAACCCAGCGGTGGTAGACGCAGGTGTGCTCGTCGGCATTGCCGAATTGGTCGCGCACGACCATGGCGCCGCGGTGGGCGCAGCGGTTGACGAAGGAATATATCTCGCCATCCTCGCCGCGATTGACCACGACCGCCGTGTCGCCGACATAGACGACCTTGAAATCGCCCGGCTTGGGGATCTCCACATCGAGGCAAAGGAAGTTCCACACCGGACCCTGAAAGATCATCTTCTGCTCGATCCGGTGGAGATCAGGATCGTTGAACACTTCGAAGGGCACAGCGGTGAAATCCGCCGCCGGCCAGATCAGATCCTTGCCATCACCCATGTTGCGGTCCCCATTTGTGGCGCCGCCCGCCCGGGGGCGGGATGCTGCCTTCAACCGCGCATCTTAGGCCGCCCAACCGGGCGCCACAACGGTGTTGTCCCGTGGGTGCGGGGCCCGCGCTGATCCACGGCGAACGGGGGCATCTTGCGCCAACCCGACCGGCGTGGGAAGCTCATCGGGGCTTCGCAAGAAACACCCCCGCCCGGCGACTATCGACCCGGCGAAATGGGAGGCGATGATGGCGAATTTCAAGGTTGTGGGAACCGATCACACGGCGTTCACGGTCTCCGACATCGAGCGCACCATCAAGGTGTTCACCGATCTCTTGGGCTACGAGGTGTTGAGCAACGAAATCGTGGACGACTGCGACGCGATCCAGACCCTGACCGGGGTCGAAGACGCGGCGGTCAAGATGGCGTATCTGCGGGCGCCGGGCGGCCACGAGGTCGAACTGCTCGAATATTTCGAGACCAAAGACCGCAAGAGAATGAAGGGACGGCCGTGCGATATCGGCTTCGCGCACATCGCGCTCAACGTCGACAACGTCGAGGCCGCGGTCGAGGAGGCCCAGAAGCTCGGCTTCGAGACCTACAACAAGATCCTCAACATGGACGTCGATGGCCGGCCGCTGCTCTCCTCGGTCTACATGCACGATGCCGACGGCATCAACATCGAGTTCATCGCGCGCTATTGAGCGCGGACCGGGGCGCAAACAAAACCCCCTTCGGACGGCCGAAGGGGGTTTTTCTGTCAACGAAAGGGATGTGACGAGGGCGCTTCGCCTACTCCGCCGCCTTGGCCGTCGCCGCGGTCGAGAACCCCATATACTCGCAGTAGTTCTTCCAGAACCCGCGGATGCACACCTCGGTCACCAGGTTGTACTGATCGTCGATCGGACCATCGCCGCCCATGGCAATCACCGAGTGATTCTCGCGCTGGCGGTGAACGACGCGCTGGATGAGCACGCCCGATTCGCCGTCCTCGAGCGAGATGAGACCCGCCGGGCCGACCAGGTTGGCCTGTTGCATGCGCATCTTGCGGAGCGCGGCATCGTCGTCTTCATAGCCGAAATAGGTCCAGTAGAGCTCGAACTCGTTCGCGTTCTTGGGCCGGATCTGGCGCGTCGCCAGGGTGTTCGACAGCTGCTGGAACAGCACACTCGGGAAGATGCTCATCATGTTGAGGATCCGCCCGTCGTTCATCTCGTCGCGCCAGTCGACGATGCAGGGGTCCTGGAGCTTCAACGCATCCTCGATTTCCGCGCCGCGCTGGCTATCACCGTAGCCCTCTTTCACGACGTCCTCGTCGTCGCTGTCATAGGCCACGTAACAGGCTTCGTGGCGCTTGCGCTTGTCCATCACCATCGCGCCCTCCTGGGTGATGCGATGGATGCCGAAGATGACGGGGAGCTGGTGCAGGAGACCGGCGTGATAGCCGTCGTTCAAATTCTCCCAGTAGACCTTCCAGTTGGCCGGCATGCGCTGGCGCATGTAACCCAGTATCACGATGGGTTTGCGGAACATGTAATCGAGGAACTCGAGCATGGGCTTGTCGAGATACTCCTCCAAGGGCTCGACGGCGGCGCTCGAGGTGCCGAAGATCGCGCCCCGATAGGTCGCGACCCGGTATTTCTGAAGCCCGTGGTCTGCTTTGTTGAAGCTCGCGGGCATGCCGCCCTGGCCTTGCGAGCCCTTCTGGAACGGCACGCCGATCAGGTTGCCTTCGAGGTCATAGCACCAGTGGTGATAGACGCAGGTATGAGTGGTTCGGTTGCCGCGCGGCTCGCGCACCACCATGGTGCCGCGATGGGCGCAACGGTTGACCCAGGCGCGGATCGAGCCGTCCTCGGCCCGATTCACAACGACCGGCGTGTCACCGCAATAGGTGACGAGGAAATCGCCGGGGTTGGGGATCTCGGCTTCAAGCGCGAGATAGGTCCACACCTCACCCTTCCAGATGCGCTCCTGTTCCATTTCGAAGACGTCTGGATCGGTGAACACACCGTAAGGTACGCGGCTAAAATCCGTCGCGGGCCAAGTGAGATCGCTGAGGTCGCCCATCGTGTCACCCCTTTCGCGAGGTCGGCGTCATGCAAAGTGCTCGATCACAAGCCGAATCGCCCAGCTGATCGTACACTCGTTGGGTTCCCGAGACGTTAGAACGCCTCACATACGGGCACAAGAGGATTGTCACAGGCCCGTTGCCAGGCTGTGCGGGGCAGTCCCGGCCGCGGCCGCCCTGTCTATGACGCGCCGTTGAAGAGCGTGACGACGCAAAAGACCTGCCGCGTCGTCAAGATATCGCAAATCCGACGCGCCTCCTCGACGCCTGCCAATGGGCCGGCCTTCAAGCGATAAAACAAGCCCCGATCGGCCAGCTCGACCTCTTCGAGGCGGAACTCAAGGTCGTCAAGCACATCGGGGTGGGCCTTGCGAAGCTGATTCCATCCGCTCTGGGCGGAGTCCTTGCGGCGATAGGACGCCAAGTGAACGCCGAACTCATCGGGCGTGGACGGAGCGGCCGCATCGGGCTCGCTGCCGGCACCCTCCGTAGGGACCGCGGCGGCGGTCTGCACCGGCTCGGCGGTGGATTCAGGTGTCTCCTCAGCCGGTGCAGATTCGACCGCTTGGGGTTCCTCGTCGACCGGCTCTATCGCACCCATGGTCGGAGCGGTTTTCGGCGCCTTGAATACGGACGAGTTCGAAACCAGTGGCTCACCCGTCAATGTCGAGACCCTGTAAAGCAGCTGGCGAATGTCCTCCTCGACACCGAGCAGGCGATAGATTTGCGGTCGATCCTTCTGAAACTCTGCGCGCAGGATACCGACCTGGCCGGCCAGCCTCACCAGCTGCCCTTCCAACCGGGCCAGCCGATCATCGACCTCCGCCAAGTCCTCCTGCGACGCCAGCGATTCCGTCAATCTCTCGATTTCCGCGATTTCCTCTTCCGACAGATTGACGAGCTGAGGCTTGCTAGCCGTATTCGCCGGCTTGGCCATGTCGGCTTGGGTGCCGGTTTCGGATGGGGCGCTCCCCTTCAACGCGTCCAGGACAGCGGAGTAGCTGTCCCGGATCATGCCGCAACCGCTCAGACCTAGGATCATCAGCGCGACGGCAAGAGCGCCGGCGCCGGCACGTCCGAAGGGACGCCGATCAACGCGGGAAATGTCGTAAGGGCCCGCCCTTCGCAACCGTCTAAACGCCACCGCACCACTCAAGATTTCCGGGCCACCGCACGGATGGGCACGCCCGCCGTTCACACCCGCAAGGGCATACCGAATCCCTTTGTCACGAGGACGGAGGCAAGGGCACAAGCCGCTACACCACACAATGTAGTATGCCAAATAGCGCCTAACTACCATATTTTGCGCATACCTCGCGGCGCCGGGACGCCAAACCGCGCCGTGGGCCGTGAAATTCGCTTCGCGCGAGTGGTCGGCGCCCCAAAATTTTTTTGCATCCCGCACGCTGCCCTTTGGGTTATGATCGTCACCAGATTCCGGCTTTTGGTTTCTCTATGGCTGACTGGGAAGGAGCCCCATCATGGATGTCACGCGAGACATGACTGCGGACGAATACGTCGAGATCATCACCGACATGGTGAACGAACGCCGCATCTCGGTCCTCCCCTTCCTCGACCGGTTGGAGCGGGGGGAGATCACGAAGGAGCAGATCAGCCAGGTCTGCTACCAGATGATGTTTTATTACAATCACAGTGTGCGTTGCATCGGCGGCGCCCTGATGGGGCACATGGACCGCGACGCGCGCACCGCGATCATGGAAAACCTGATCGACGAGGAAACCGAGGAGCGTTGTGGCTACGCGGCGCACTACGTCATCGCCCTCGATTTCGCCGAGGCGTGCGGGTACAACCGCGCTGAGGTCGAGACGGCCAACAAGGACGGGACGCTCCAGCCCCATCCCCAGCTCCAAGAGGCGTTGGAAGACCTCGCCCGGATGGGCGTGTGGAACAAACCAGAGTTTGCCATGGCGGCCGGCATGGTCGGCGGCGAAGGGCTCTTGCCCGATTTCTACATCAGGCTCGTCGCCGGCCTGAAGAAGAACTTCGCCTTCACCGACAAGGACCTCGACATCTTCATCGTCCATATCGAGGGCGACATCGAGCATGTCGAGGAAGGCCGCAAGCTCGTTCGCACCTACGCCGATACGCCCGAGCGGCGGCAGGAGTTCTACAATCTCTGCACGTACGCGCGGGACCGGGTCTGGGAGGCCTGGGACGGCGTCTTCCGGGCGGCCGATGTTGCGTTGCCGCAGGCGTTTTATCCCGAGCGTGAGGCGATCCACCTCGCCGCCGAATAGGCACTGATACAGGCAGCCCCTGCACAATTCGGCGCAGGGGCTGCGCGAAGTCCCGCGACTGCAAGCATCGCGCTGGCGGCTAAACGTTCGAGACTTGAGCTGAAGTTGACTTCCGGTCGGGTCGTTGTCGCGACCGCGTAACCAAAATTCCGTAGGGGGAATGAGCCATGGACGATGCAGCCATCCAACGGGCCACCGAGCATTTCGGCAATGCGCGTCTCAACCACAGATTTCTCGGCGAATCGCTCGATCCGGAATTGCATCCTGTGACATTGGAGGATTCATACAAGATCCAGGATGGCGTGGTCGCGTTCCTGCGCGAGCGCGGCCTCGCTGTGGGCAACGAGACCGGGGTCAAGATCGGCCTGGTAACGGCCGAAAACCGCGAGGTCTGGGGCGGCGAGGACGGCATCGGCATCCCTCACCCGACGACCAGCATCATCTACAACGTCTATCACGAGCACGTCGATATGCACGCGAAGGATTTCCGCGATCTCTACGTCGAGTGCGAAGTCGCCGTCCGCATGTCGCAGGTGTGCCCGGCGAGCGATGCGCCCTACACGAAGGATTCCATCGGCGATTACGTCGGCGAGGTCATGGCCGGAATCGAGATCGTCGATTGGAGCATCGAATATCGGGCCTTGGGGCACCATATGGGCCTGGTCATCAACGCCGACAACGCGGCCAACAGCGGTGGCGTGTTCGGCATAGGCACGGCGGACTGGCGCGATCTCGATCTGGGCAGCCTGCATGGCCGCATGGAGTTCGACGGCCGGGAGATCGCCGCGGGCATCGCCGCCGATCTCGACGGCCCCTGCGTCGGATCGGCGCCTGGTTCCATGGGCCATCCGTTCAACGTGCTGGCGTGGACCGCTAACCACCAGGCCGAGCGCGGCCGGCCGCTCCAGGTGGGGCAGTATGTCCTGCTCGGCTCGGTCACCAAGACGCAGCAGATGCAGCGCGGCGCGACCGCGAAGATGATCTTTGATGGAATCGGCGAGGTGAGTTGCTCGCTCGATTGAGACGTCGCTCGACGGCTTCCCTTATCGATGGACCCTACAGCAATCGGGCGCGCGGCTGAGGCGTTCGGTCGCGCGCGCCTTCATCACCAGCCCTTGGGTGAGCTGCCCGCGGAGGCCCGACCGCGCACCATTGACGATGGTTACGCGGTTCAAGACGCGGTCATCGATTTTCTTGAAGGCCATGGCGTCGGCCGGGGCGGTCGCGGCTACAAGGTCGGTATGGTCAGCCCCAAGGTGCGCGCCGATCCGACGTCGTCGGGGTCGATACGCCACTGCACGGCGTCGTCCTCAATGTCCATATCGGACCCACCGAACTCAGCGCCGATGATTTCGGCGCTCTCTTCGTCCAGGGCGAGTTCGCCGTTCGTATGGCGGCCGACGTACCACACGACAGTGCGCCCTACGACCGCGACACTGTTGCGGGTTATGTCGGCGAGTGCATGGCGGGCATCGAACTTCTCGACTGGAGCCTCGATTACCGCGCGCTGGACGCGCCCATCGCGCCGATGATTCTTGCCGATGACGGCGCCAACGCGGGTGGCGTGTTTGGCCCAGGCTTGGCGGACTGGCCCACGCTCGATATTCCGTCGCTCCGCGCCCGGATGGAGATCGATGGGCGCGAGGTGGCAAGCGGGGTGGGCGCCGAGTTGGAGGGTCACCCGCTCGATGTGCTGGCCTGGCTCGCAAGCGATCTTGCGGCGCGCGGCTCACCCCTCCGCCAGGGAGATTACATCCTCCTCGGCGGCGTCACACCCACCAGCATTCGCCTGGAGCCGGGATCGGAAGCCGTGGTGATCTGGGACGCGTTGGGCGAGGCGCGGGTGCGGCTCGTCTGACCGCGCCCCACGCCTTCCCATCGTCGGCGTTATTCCGCCGCCTGCTGCGCCCAACCGGTTTCGTAGGACGACCAGAACCAAGGCGTAAGCTTGATCTGCTTGAACTTCCACTCGCCGTCCACCTTGACGTATTCGTCCTCATAGTACGCACCGGCCCACATCGCACCGTTTTCGTGGTTGGTGTGAGGCAGCAGCAGGTACCATTCCCCCTTGGCGGTGTCCCCGTTGACTTCGATCTTGGGGTTGGTCGCATAATGCACGGCGAAAGGCCAGAACTTGACGTTGTTCTTGATGGCCTCGCGGCCATAGTGCTGCTGCTTGACGCCGATCAGCGCGCAATCCTCGACGAGCAGCGTGCAGAAGGCCTCGGCGTCCATCCGATCAGCATAGATTTCTGCCTCCGCCTTGAGGTATTTGATGGCCTCGATGTCCTCAAGCCGTTGAATCCGTTCCTCCAAACTTGCAGCCATGGTGTCGTCCTCCCTTTCTGTGGACTTGAATCAAGCGCGCAGCCAGCGCGCCCTCATGAAAAGGCCAGGACGCTGCTCCGCACCGCCCCGGCCATCCTATCGACAGTTGACATACCGATCGTCGCGATCGATCACTGCGCCGCCTTGGAGCCCTTTTTCATCCACGTCGGCTTGCTCTTGGCGTGCGCGCGAACGAACGCCTGATCGGGCAGGCGAGAATCGGACCACATGACCATCGGCACTTCCCACGAATAGAGCAGTGGATCGACGATCGGCTCGGCGGTGTCGATCACCTCACCGCCCTTTATGATGGCATCGAGGCGCGCGCGATCCTGCAAGACGGTGATGTCGGTCGAGGGATCGCCGTTCACCACCAGAATATCGGCGAGCTTGCCTTCCTCGAGGGTGCCGACTTCGTTGCCCGGCATGCAGAGCGCGGCGTTGCGGGTGCCCGCGAGCAGCGCGTCTTTGTGGCTCATGCCGAGATAGGTCACCAGATGCTCCATCTCGCGCGCGTGCCATTCGCCATAGGCCACGACGCTTTGGCCGCTGTCGCTGCCTGACATGATTGTGACACCCGCCTTGTAGGCCTTCGAGAGCCAGTGGCTGGCCGCCTCCAGTTCGCGCTTCATGCTTTCGAGCATGGCCGGATGGGCGCCGAACTCGGGCGCCCAGTCGAGCGAGTTGGCCAGCAGCGACAATGACGGATTGATCGGCGTCTGGTGCTCGACGATGGTCTCGAGTTCCTCGTCGCTCAAGAACGAGCAGTGATTGATCCAGTCGAATCCCGCGCGCGCCGCGTCCGCCGCCGCCCGGCCGGAGCGGGCATGGATGACGCATTTTTTGTCCATGAGATGGACGATCTCAGTGATCGCCTTCATGTCATTGAAGGTGATGCTCCCGCGGGGATGGACAGTGCCATTGAGATCGTCATCGCCCGAGACCTTGATCAGATCGGCGCCGTCCTTGATTTCCTTGCGCACCTCGCCGACGAACTCATCGCGCGTGTTGCACAGCACCGAGAACGAGGAAATGGGTGGTGCAATATGGCTCGGCATATAGGCGCCGATGCCGTTCCAGTGGGAGATGTAGTGTCCGCCCGCCGCGACGCGCGGCCCCTCGATCAGAGCGGAATTGACGGCATCGCGGAGCGCGACGTTGATGTTCCACTGCCCGCCCGGCGCGCCGATGCTGGTGACACCGGCGCGGAGCACCTTCTTCAGGTTATGTGCGCCTTTGAGGGTGCGGTATTCGACGCTCGAGTAGAGCTCGAGCTGCTCGATCGACAGCACATCGCCATAGGCCGGGTGAACATGGCAGTCGACCATGCCGGGTATGATGGTCTTACCCGCCGCGTCGAGCGTCTTGTAAGGCCCCTGGCCGTCGGCGAATGCCTTCACTTCCACCGCCGGGCCGATCTTGGCGATGCGGTCGCCCGCGACAAAAACGGATACGTTCTGCTGGGCCGCCCCGTCCGTGCAATCGATGACGGTGCCGCCGACCAAAAGGGTATTCGGCATCCCGCGCTCCTCCCGGGGCCGATCAAGGTTTAGATGCACGCTGGCTACTCGGCCACCTTGGTCGCCTTCTTCATCCAGGCCGGCTTGACCTTGGCGTGCTCACGCACAAAGTGCTGATCGGGCAACCTGGGGTCCGACCACATGACCATCGGGAGTTCCCAGGAGTACTTCTGCGGATCCTCGATCGGCACCGAGGTATCGACGATCTCGCCGTCCTTCATGATGACTTCGAGGCGCGATTTGTCCTGCAAGATGGACAGATCGGCGAGCGGATTGCCGTTCACCACCAGGATGTCCGCGAGCTTGCCCTCCTCCACCGTGCCGACCTCGTGGCCGAACGGCAAAGAGAAGGCCGCGTTCTTGGTCCCCGACAGGATGGCGTCCATGTTGCTCATGCCAAGGAGCTGCGCATGAAGCTCGATCTCGCGCGCATGCCACTCGCCCGACGGCACCGACAACTGGCCGGAATCGGTCCCCGCCATCATCATGATGCCTTCCTTGTAGGCTTTGCTGAGCACCTTGCTCGCAGCCTCGATCTCGTTCTTGAAGGCATCGACGAGCGGCTGGATGACGCCCAAATCGGGGCCCCACTCGACCGCGTTCACCAGCAACGCGAAGGTGGGGTTGATCGGCGTGCGGTTCTTGAGGATCACGCCGAGCTCCTCGTCGTTCATGTAGGACGCGTGGATGAGCCAGTCGAAACCCGCCCGCGACGCATCGGCCGTGCAGCGGCCCGAGCGCGCGTGGATCGTGATCTTCTTGTCCATGAGGTGAGAAATTTCGGACAGCGCTTTCATCTCTTCAAGGGTGATGCTGCCCGAGAGCGAGATGCCAAAGGTGTCATCGCCCGAGATCTTGACCACATCACAACCGTCTTTGATCGCCTTGCGGGCGTAAGCGATCATCTCGTCCTTGGTGTTGGCGAGGTGGGACAGCGAGGAGGCGGGGTGTTCGATATGGCTTGGGAAGAAACCGCCGCCGATGGCGTTGTGGGTCGTCAGGTAGTGACTGCCCGCCGAGACTCGCGGCCCCTCGATCAGGCCGGAGTTGATCGCATCGCGCAGCGCCACGTTGATGTTGAACGTGCCGCCCGGCGCGCACACGCTGGTCACACCAGCGCGCAGAATCTTCTTGATGTTGAGCGCGGCCTTGAGGGTGCGGTACTCGACCGGCGTGTAGAGTTCGAGCTCCTCGATCGAGACGACCTCGCCATAGGAGGGATGCACGTGGCAATCGATCATGCCCGGCATGATGGTCTTACCGCCGGCATCGATCGTCTTGTACGTCTTGCCCTCGGCGTGCTTCTTGACCTTCGCGGACTCGCCGATCTTGGCGATGCGGTTACCTTCGATGAACACCGAGGTGTTTTTCTTGATCTTGCCCCCGGTGCAATCAAGCACGTTGCCGTTGCTAATCAGGTAGTTCGACATTCCAGTCTCCCTTGTTGAACGCTTCTCTAGGCCCATCCGGCGCGGGCCGCGGAATTCCAATGGAACCGGGGCGACGCCCATGCTTCGGGCAACTCAACTGCCCCTTTCCTGGCGATTATCATAGCAAGTCGGGGCGGGAGTGCCTACGGGCTTTGCTCCTGTTCGGGCGGGCCCATGGCGCGCCACGCGTGCAGGTTGGAGCGCGCTTTTCGCAAGAATTCGATCGTGCAAAGCACGAATGACACCGCGAGCGGGACGATCACCCAATATTTGGGGATCGGGTAGATACCGTAGGTCAACACCTCGCGCACGTAATGATCCCACGCCGTCAACACCGCGTAATAGGCGGCAATGGCACAGACCAAGGCGATGACGAGCGAAACTCCCATCTCGAGGCCGGCCTGGGTCCGCGGGCTGAACTGGGTGACCATCACATCGATCCGCACATGACCCTGCGTGCGGCGCACGAGCCAGGGCATGCCGAGGAACGTGGCGTAGAGCAGGATGTACTCGGTCGCCTCGAGCGCCCAGCCGAGGGGGCTGTTGAAAAAGTAGCGTCCCGTGACCTCCACGACGATGATCACCATGGCGAACATCAGCATAACGGCGACGATCGCCGCCAGGACGACCAGGAAGCGATCGTAAATGCGGATGACGTCCGACATGGCGAGTTACGAATCAGCAAGGTGTCCGGGCTCACCCGAAGCGTGAGCGAGCCCGGACAAACACTTACGTTCGATAAGCGCTGTTACTCCGACAACGCCTTCAGTTTGGCCCCGTTCTCCGGGATATTGGCGATGAGGTCATTCCAACCGCCGTCGTAGGCGGCGTCGAGATACTTCTGGGTGTCCGAGGCCGAGAAGCGAATGAACTCCAGCCCCTGCTCTTTCAGCCGGGCATCAGCGCCGGCGTTGTAGGCGGCGAAGATTTTCTCGGCTTCTTTTTCCGTCTGCTTGCCGACCTCGATGAGCTCGTCCTGGATGTCCTTCGGCAGGCTGTCCCAGACATCCTTGTTAATGAGGATGTTGGAGTTGGCCGAGTAGAACGATTGCTCGATGACGTACTTCGTCACCTCCTGTAGACCGTAGTCCTCGAGGCCGCCATAGCTCCAGCCGAAGCCGTCAACCACGCCGCGTTCCAATGCCGTGTAAACCTCGCCGGCCTTCATCGTCACCGGCGTGCCACCCAGGCCCTCGACGAGCTGCACATAGGTCGGGCTCACGCGAATCTTCAGTCCCGTGAGATCCGGCTTGTCGATCTTCTTGTTCAGGAAGAGCCGAAACGCGACCCCCGGCTCCCCGCCGGCATTGGCGAGATAGATCACGCCGCCCTTTTTGAGGTGGATGTCGTACAAGAGCTCGTAAAAGCCCGAATCACGCAACTCCGAGTTCGACTTCTTGGTGTACAGCAGCGACATGCCCTCGGGCACTTGGCCCTTGTAATAGGACGTCGCGCTGAGGACAACGTCGACCGTGCCGTTGCGCAGCGCCTCGAACTGCTCGAAGCCCGGCACGACCTCGGATCCGCCGAGATACTCCACCGAGAGCCTACCCTTCAGCTTCGGGTTGTTGTTCACCAGTTTCTGAAAGGCCGTAAAGGGCTGGCACCAGTACATATCGATCGGCCACGGCGTGATGCCCTTGAGCACGATCTCTTCGGCGGCCGCTACGCGCGGCGCGGACACGCCGGCAACGAGAAGCGCCAAGCCCGCGATCAACAGCGGGCCCACTCTCAACTTGCTCATGACACTCTTCAACATGATTGTCCTCCCACATGCGTTAAGCGCAGTATGCGACGTTATACGGGCAAAAGGCACCGCAAGACTAGAGCCGCTTGGCTCACACCCGCTATTTTCATGGAAGCTTGACCGATTGCCGGGATGGCGTCAACGCGCGGCTGGGCCGTGGCGGGCGAATTGAGATTTATCGTGCGCGAGCAACGAATTAAGTTACGCTGGTGAAACGCCCTTCAAGCGGGCGCAGCGGCTGGAGCCAATCGTCATGACCGGAAAGTTCCAAAATGTGATCTCCGCCGATTCCCACGTCATGGAGCCGCGCGATCTGTGGTGGAAGGCGCTCGGCCAGACCCACGGCGACCTGACGCCGCGGATCGTCGATCACGACAACGGCCAGCCCGGGAAGTTCTTCTATACCGGCAGGCAGACCCTCGAGCTCAGCGGCCGCGACGCGCAGCAGAAGCGCATCGGCGCAGGCGATTCGGGCTACAACCCGGATTCGCGCCTACGTTTCCAGGAGGAGGCCAGCGTTGACGCCGAAGTGCTGATCGCGACCGTGATGTTGGCCATCATGCACACGCCGCACTTGGAGGTGCTGAAAGACTGCACGCGCGTCTACAACGACTGGCTCCGCGAGTTCTGTTCACGCGATGCCAAGCGCCTGGTCGGTGCCGGTGTGATCCCCATGAACGACGTCGATTGGGCCCTACGCGAGCTCGAACGCACCGCCAGGATGGGATTCAAAGGCGCGGTGATCAACCTGATGCCGCCGGAAGGCTGCCCGCCCTACCGCGATCCCCATTACGATCCCTTCTGGGCCCGGGTCCAGGAGATGGATATGCCGCTCATGTTGCATGTCGTCACCGGGCGGGTTCCCAACCCGGTCCATTCCCGCGAGCCCGCCGCGCGCGAGGAGGCGGCCGGCGGCATGATGCACCTGTTCACCGAAATCTACGACGTGCTGCTCAACGACTTCGTCTTCGGGACGATTCTCGACCGCTTTCCCAAGTTGAAGGTCGTGTGCATCGAGTTCGAAGTGGCCTGGGTGCCGCACGTCATGTGGCGCGCCGACCAGCTGCAAACGGCATTCGCCCATCGCTTCGACTTCCCTGCGCTCGCTCTGGAGAAGGCGAGCAACTATTTCCGCGACCGGATCTTCCACGTCATCATCGATGATCCCTATGCGGTCGAAGCGATTCCTCATATCGGCACGGGCCAGGTGATGTGGGGCTCGGACTTTCCGCACACGATCGCGCTCGGCCGCGAGGCCGTCGACCAGGTGGAGGCCGCCTTCGCAGCGTTTCCCCCCGCGGATCAGGCGAAGATCGTCGCCGACAATGCGGCGCGGGTCTATAACCTCTGACGATCGCTGCGCCCGGCCCGATGTCTGGCATCATTTTGCGCGCATTTACGCGCTGGCCTTAAGCCCGTATCCTCACCCCCATGGAAACCGTGCTCGTCACCGGCGCGAATCGCGGCCTCGGACGCGAATTCGTTCGCCAGTACGCGGACGACGGCTGGCGCGTGTTCGCCTGCTGCCGCGAGCCGACGCATGCCGCCGAGCTTGACAAGCTCGCGAGCCAACACGATGGCCGCGTCACGCTCCACCAGCTCGACGTGCAGAACCACACCCAGATCGACAGTCTCGCCAAAGAGCTCGACGGCGAGGCGATCGACGTTCTCATCAACAACGCCGGCACCATGGTGCAATTCGAGAGCTTCGCCGACACGGACTACGAACGTTGGGCCCGGGTCATGGATATCAACGCTTTCGCACCGTTCAAGATTTCAATCGCGTTTCTCGAACATGTGGCGCGCAGCAACCGCAAGATCATCACGGCCGTCTCGAGCAACCTCGGCAGCATCGAGCTCGCCGAAGGCGAGGGTTGGCACGTCTACCGGAGCTCGAAGACGGCCCTCAACATGGTGATGAAGGTCCTCACCACGGCCGTGGCCGAGCGCGGCATCAAGACGGCGCTCCTGTCGCCCGGCTGGTGCGCCACCGACATGGGGCGCGAGTCCCTGGGCGAAGGCCAGGACGCCTCGATGCTGGTCGATCCGAAGGACAGCGTCGCCGGCCTGCGCTCCATCATCGACGACATCACGCCGGAGAACTCCGGCCAGTTCATCCACTACGACCGCAGCTCGCGGCCCTGGTAACGGGCGGATGTGCGCGCTCTCACGCGGGCGCAAATCGTGCGGATCGCCATTTTGGGCACGTTGGGATCGATCGCCGGAGGCACATAGGCCTTGCGCTCGATTCCGCGCGGCATGACCGCGGGTTCGGCGGCCGGTCCGGCGCGCTTACGTCACGCAGCCGTCGAACGGCGTTGGGTTTGTTGGGTGCTTGCCTATCCGGTTTACACCCACACCCACACCCACTAGGGCTAGAATGGGCGCAAACCGGATATAGGGGAGCGCGCCATGGATGTTCTCGACCGCGCCGATCTCCCATTCCCGCATTCGCTACCCGAGTTCCAGCGACTTTTCCCCGATGATGCGGCCTGCGCCGCCTACTTGGAGAAAGCCCGCTGGGGAGACGGCTTTGCCTGCCCGCACTGCGGCACGGCGGGAGAGCCGTTCCACTTTGAAAACCGCCCTGGCGTCCTGCGCTGCCGCAAGTGCCGCCAGAACACCGGGCTGACGGTGGGAACAGTGATGGAGCGTAGCCACACTCCGCTGAACGTCTGGTTCTGGGCCGCTTATCTGGTCGCCAGTCAGACGCCCGGCATGTCCGCCGTGCAGTTTCAGCGGCAACTTGGTCTTTCGCGCTACGAGACGGCCTTTCAAATTCTCCACAAGCTCCGCTCGGGCATGGTGCGGCCCAACCAAGACAGGATCGGTGGACAGCCCAAGAACCATGTTGAGGTGGACGAAACCTGGGTTGGCGGGCGAACGCGTGGGGAAGGCCGTGGTGTTCACCACAAGGTTCCCGTCTCCTGTGCCATCGAGGTGCGTCATCGAAAGCCGGGCACCAAGCTCGACAACCGGAAAGACGGACGCTATGCCGGACGCGTTCGGCTCGCCGTCGTGCTCGACCGTAGCGCCGAGTCGCTCTGTGGGTTCGTCGAGAGCACCGTCGCGCCGGGATCGCTGATCGTTACTGACGATTGGAGCGGCTATGCTGGCCTCGGTAAGCGCGGCTATGAGCACTTCGCTGTTGCCGAGTGTGGTGATCCAGAGGTTGCCGAGCAATACCTGCCGATCATCCATCTGGTTTTCGCCAACCTGAAGACGTGGCTGATCGGTATCCACCACGGCGTTAGCCACCAGCACCTACAAGCCTACCTCAACGAGTTCACCTTCCGCTTCAACAGGCGGTTCTACCCGTTCAACGCCTTCCGCTCATTGCTCGGCATCGCGGGCGACACCTCTGCTCCAACCTATGCCGAGCTTTACTCGGGAGAGTGGCGGCACCCTACATGTAGCGGTCATCGGCGTTAACCGGATAGGCAAGGTTGGGTGACCTTCGCCGACTTTCCTCGTCGCGCGCGTTACTTACGAATACACGAGATTGATCAGCACGTTCACGGTTTCAGGATAGATTAGGATGACCGCCATGGCGACGGCATCGCACAACAGGAATGGGAAGGCCGACATATAGATCTGACGCATCGTGGTCCCGACCGGCGCCACCCCCTTGATCACGAAGAGCAGGAAGCCGAAAGGTGGCGTGGTGAGCGCCATCTGCAGGTTGATCAGCATTAGGATGGCGAACCAGATCGGATCGTAGCCGAGGGACTTGACGATGGGGATATAGAGCGGAAGCGTGATCAGCATGATCGCGACCTGCTCCATGAACGTGCCCATGACGAGCACGATGAACTGCATCGACAGAATGACGATGATGGGCGCGACCGCGAGCCCGAGGACGGCTTGGAGCAGGCCATGGGTGGCGCCGGAATAGGCGAGAATCTGACTGAATCCGGTCGCACCGACGAGAATGGCCAGCCCCATGACGGTGATGTAGACGGTGCCCTTGAGCGCCTCCACCACGACGTGAAGGGACAGGCCGCGATAAGCCGCGGCGAGCACGAACGAGCCGAGACAGCCGAGTGAGGCGGCCTCGGTCGGCGTCGCCGCGCCGACCACGATAGATCCGGTCACGAGAAACACGATGATGCCGAGCGGCATGAGGTAGCGGACGACGCCGATGACGATCTCCCTGAACGGCGGCCGTTCGACGTCGTAGGCCGGCGTCAAATGGGGCTGAAGCGTGCAGCGAATGACGATGTAGGAGATGTACAGCGTCGCCATGATCATGCCGGGAATGAGTCCGGCGATGAGGATTTTGCCGATCGACAGTTTGGCGATCGCGCCGAAAATGACCGCGAGACCGCTCGGCGGAATGATCATCGCAAGGCCGCCGCTGGCGAGAATCGGCCCGATCGACATGGGCCGCTTGTAGCCGCGCCGCTCCATATCGGGCAGCAAGATGGTGCCGAGAACCGCCGTCGTGGCCATGGTTGAGCCACTCAGGCTCGAGAACACGGTCCCCGACAGCACGGCGAGAATGCTGAGCCGGCCGGGCAGGCGCCCCAACATGCGGTCGATCACGTCGATCGCGTTGAAGGCGATCCGCGAGTGCCACAGAATCTCCCCCATGAGGATGAACAGCGGAATGGGCAGCAGGACGAACGTCGAGACCGAATCGTACATGCTGAGCGTGAGCGAGTGGAACGCGCGCCCGCCGCCCTGCAGAATCAGAACCCCCAAGATGTTGATAAGGATGAACCCAAACGCCACCGGCACGCCGAGCGCCAGCACGAACATCGTGCCGCCCAGAATGATCATGAGCATGAGCCACCATTCCATGGTGTGACGTGTGCGCCTCCCCCTATGCGCTGTGTCGGCTTATCGCCGGTGAGATGGACACCTGATCTCGGGTCGTTACAGGCAGCGGTCGGTACGCGTCTGCTTCACATTCGCTACAGCAACTGCGCCGCACCGTGGTGGATCTTGAGCAGGTCCTCGAGCTGCTCGGGCTCGTAGCGGCCGAGACCGCATTCCGTGGCGATGGCGAAGTCGGCCAAAAACTTTTTGCCGGCATCGATTCGCTGCTTCGTCCCCTCGACACCATCGGTGACTTGCACGACGCCGAGCACGACGCGCGTGTCGCCGACATCGAGAGCCTCGAGGGGCCGGAAATAGTCATCGTCGGTGCGGCGCGCGGGCACTGGCATGTGCACCCAGTCGATCCGCCGGCCGGAATTATTGGCTACGAGATTGGCCATGCGCACGCATGCGTCGAGACTCTTGGGCTCCAACTCGTGTTGCCCGTGGATATCGCCGTAGCAGAAGTGATAGCCGAGCAAAACCTCCTCGGGGATATACATCGAGATCGGCAGGATCTCGGAGGCGAACCGCACCCAGGGATCGCTCTTCGGCGTCCAGGCGAGGTTGCCCTCGATATCGAGGGTCTCGTGACAGGCATCCCACTGAATCGCGAGATCGTCGTTGGGAATGACGTCGGTGATCCGGCCGACCTCCTTCACCATGGCCTCGAGATAGGCGGGCACCGCGCGGTCGTAATCGCCAGGGTCATGAAACCACATGCCGGCCGCGCTGTGCGGCGGCGGCAATGAGACCTGGAAGCGCACGTTCGCGGGAACCACCCCCTCAGCCTTCAGGGTCTCGAACGTCTGGTAGGATTCGATCGCGGCGTCGGCGTAGAGCAGGTTGTCGAAGTGGGGAATCTTGACGTCGTCCCGGATCTTGATTTTCCAGGTGTTGTCCAAAAGATCGTTGGCGTGCCACCACTCCCGCTTGCCTTCCGCCATGCGCGGCTTTTCCACCGTTTCGAGCTCTGGATGAGGATCGAGCACTCGGTAGGCGACAAAGGTGTTGTAATCGGCGCGGTCGCCCACCTCGCCATCAGGCACGCATCGAATGTCGCTGCCGATCTCGTGCGAGCAGATGGTGAAGACCTCTTCCACGGTCTTGCGCGGAACGCTTCCCACCAAATGGACCTTGGCATCGTAACGTGGAATGGCTGATCCCTCCCTGACGATCTCGCTCATGCGGCAGACGTCTCTTCCTTACTATACTCTGGCGCCTGCCCTCGCGATAGCGCTGCGAAGCCATGAACGGCGCCGGGCATCACATGTGTGCCTCAAAACCCTTGCAACAGGCTTGTTGCCCGGCCAGACTCCCACCCGTTCCGCCGTAGCCCTACGGACGAAGGTATCCAAACCGCGGCACCAACCTAAGGCGCACATAAATCGGGAGGACAATCATGAGTAAGGAAAACGATCGGAAATCTTCGGGATTTTCCCGCCGTGACTTTTTGCGCTCGTCGGTACTGACCGGCGCCGGCGTCGCGGCCGGAGCCGGCAGTTTGGCGACGGGCACCGTGCTTGGTCCCACACGGTCGGCCTGGGCGCAAAGCAAGGGCACGTTACGCATCGGCGCGCCATTGGGCATGACCGGCATTTTCTCCGGTGACATGGAGGAATTCCGGCGCGGGCTGATCATGGCCATCGAGGACATCAACGCGACCGGCGGCCTTGCCGGTTACAAGTTGGAAGCGGTTGTCGATGACGCGGAAGATACCTTCGATCAACAGGTGCGCGCCTCGTTCGAGCGGTTGTTGCACAAAGAGAAGGTCGACGTCGTCGTTGCCGGCTACTTCATCGCCAGCGGCGTGGAACTCGACATGGTTGCCGAAGCAGGCGTCGTCTATGTGAGCCAGCAGGCCCAGATCGCCGTCAAAGACGCCATCGCCGCAAACCTCCAGAAGTACCGCATGATTTTCCAGACCTGCCCGTCGGGCGACTTTTACGGATGGGGTTTCGCCGATTTCATGGACACCGTGCCGGAGGACTGGCTCGCTTATGGCAAGACAGTCGCCATCATTGGCGGGGACAACGGCTATTCGGAACAAATCCACAAGGCGACGCGCCCGGCAATGGAACAGGCCGGCTGGGAGGAAACCTATTTCGAAGTCGTCCCCTATGGCATTCCGGACTGGACGCCGACGCTCACCAAAATCCGCAATAATCCGCCGAGCGTGATTGCCATGAACGATGGCATCGTCGGCGACGACGCGCTGTTTATCCGTCATTTTTCGGACTTGCCGACGAACTCGCTCATCTACCAGGTGTTCACGCCGTCGACGCCGGAGTATCTCGAGGTGACTGGTGATCTGGCGAATGGCGTTGTGTGGTCCACGGTCATCGGACTCCTGCCCGACAAGATTGGCAAGGATTTCCGCGCCCGTTACCGCAAGCGCTGGAACGGGGATGAGCCAAGCTTCGGCGCCGCGGGTCCGATGTATGACCAGGTGATGATGTGGGCGGAGGCCGCCCGCACGGCCGGTGATCCCAAGGACAGCGAGGCCGTCGCCAAGGCCCTGACCAACGTCAACTACCGCGGTGCGGCAGGATCGTACGCCGTGAGGGAGAATAACCTGACGGTCCCGAGCTATCCCACCGAGGAATCGGATCCGTCGCTCGGTCTGCCCCACACGTTCTATCAGATCGTCAACGGCGAACATATTTGCGTGTGGCCGGATCCCTATGCGGAGGCGAAGCTGACCAAGGCACCGTGGATGTCATAAGGGGCGGCTCGTCATTCGATCATCCACTGCCGTGTGTTGGCGGGAGCGGCGAGGATATCCTCGCTGCTCCCGTCGTTTGGCGATCGGGCCCACGGTGCCAGCGCTACCAACGTGGACCACTCTGCGGTACCAATCGTGAGATGAACCAGCCTCCTGTCCTGGAATGCCGATCCGTTAGCAAGCGCTTTGGCGGCCTTGATGCTCTCGATGGCGTGAACTTCCGTGTCGCCGAAGGTCAGGTTTATGGCGTGATCGGCCCCAACGGAGCCGGCAAGACGACGTTGTTCGACGTCATCTCGGGGGTCGCCAGCCCGTCGAGCGGCACCATCCACTTTCTCGGCCGTGACATCACCAGGGCCTCCGCCCCCGAAATAGCCCGGCTCGGCCTCCAGCGTACGTTTCAGACGCCGGTTTCCTTCCACGACATGTCGGTCCGGGACAATGTTGTGGTAGGCGCGATGTTCGGCGGGCAGGACCGAATCGGGGGGGGAGAACAGGCTCTTCAGTCCCATGTCGAGCAGGTGATCGAGTTCTGCCAGCTGACCGAGGTCCGCGCGCTTCGCGCCGGGCCGCTGGCGGTCCTTCATCGCAAGCAACTGATGATTGCGAGCGCCTTGGCGGCCAAACCGAGGCTCTTGATGCTGGATGAGCCGATCGGCGGCTTGAACCATGACGAGCGCGAACTGATGCTCGGCGTGCTGCGCCGGATCAATGAGCTTGGCATGAGCCTCCTCATCATCGAGCATGTTATGAGCGCCCTCATGCAGATCGCCCGCGAAGTGCTCATCCTCGACCAGGGCAAAGTGATCTTCGAGGGCTCCCCCGGCGAAGCGGTGAAGAACCCCGAGGTCGTCCGCGTGTATCTCGGTGCCGAGGCTGACCGGCTGAGCAATGTCTCGAGCGAGGGGGCCAGGCCAACCCATGAGTGAACAGCCACCTGCGGCGGCCACCCATCCGCTGCTCGAGGTTCGCGAGCTCGAGGGCGGTTACGGTGAATACCGGGTCCTCGAGGGCGTGTCGCTTTACCTCGACAAGGGTGAAGTCGTGGCGCTGCTTGGCCCCAACGGCCACGGCAAGACCACCTTGATGCGCATGATTTCCGGCCTCTTGGCGCCGACACGGGGCGAGATCTACATTGACGGTAAATCGATCGCTCCGTTCATCCCGTCGGACATCGTGCGCCTCGGCGTCTCGCACATCCCCCAAGGCGATCAGGTATTTCCGCAGATGCTGGTCGAGGAGAACCTCCTGGCCGGCGCCTACCTGCAATGGGGTAAACGGCGCTCGCGTATGGCCGAGGTGCTGGAATACTTCCCGCAGCTCAAGACGCGCCTCGAGGTGCCGGCGCGGGTTCTCAGCGGTGGCGAGCGCCGCATGCTGGCGCTGGCGCGCGGTTTGATGAGCGCGCCCAAGCTCTTGATCGTTGACGAGCCGTCCCTTGGCCTCGCGCCGATCCTGCGCGATTCCGTTTACGACATGCTGCGGAAGATCGTCGAGAGCGGTATCGCCATGCTGCTCGTCGAGGAGAAAGCGAGCCATCTGCACGGCGTCGCCAACCGCATCTACGTGATGGAAAGCGGCAAGATCATCATCGAAGGCCCCGCCGACGATGTCCTCAACGACCCGGACCTGCTCCTGCAGGCCTATGTCGGTTAGGCAACGCGAAGAGCAAACATCCCGAGCGCGCCGATGAACACAGCCTTCGCCATCTTCTACACGGGCATCGTATTGGGCTCCATTTTCGCGACCAGCGCGGTGGGTCTGGCGCTGATCTACGGGGGCCTACGATTTCTGAACCTGGCCCATGGCGGGTTTCTGGTTATCGGCGGCTACGTGGCGTGGTTCGTCGCGGACGAACTCGGGCTGCCGCTTTATGTGGGTCTTTTTGTCGCCATCGGTGCGGGGGTCTTGGTCGGTCTCTTCACCTATTTCGCCATGCTTCGCCCGCTCTTGGGCGTGGGCAGCCCGCGCTGGGACATCGCCACTATCATGGCGAGCGTCGGTCTCGCCATCGTCATTGAAGCGCTGATTCTGTTGGTTTTCGGCCCTCGGCTCAAAGCGCTTCCGCCGGCCATCGATGGGACGATCATACTAGGCACGACCGTGATCCGGTACAACGCCCTGTTTGTCGGCGTCGTCGCGATCGCCATTCTCCTTGCGACCAATCACTTCCTCAAAACGGCGCGCAGCGGCATCGCGCTTCGCGCGGTGGCCGAGGACGTGAACGCCGCCTATTTGATGGGCATTCCGGCTGGCCGCGTATTCTCGGTCACGGTCGCGATAGGCGCCGCCCTGGCGACTGCCGCCGGCGTGTTGCTCGGCAGCTTCTACCTGCTGCGCCCCCATGGCGGTCTTGACCCGATGTTGACCGCCATCGTCGTCATCGTGTTCGGCGGGCTTGGCAGCATCAAGGGCACGATCATCGCCGCCTTTATCGTCGGCTTTATCCAGGCCGCCGTCGCCGTCCTGTTCGGGGTCAAATGGGCGTTGCCCGCGCTCTTCGCCTTTATGATCGTGGTGCTGATCTTCAGGCCCTATGGACTGTACGGGACGCCCGAAGAGGCGCGCATCTAATGCCGTCGGGAGACTCTGTCCGCGCCTTCATTCCGATTTTTCTGGCATTGGTCGTGGTCATCGCGCCGTTGCCCTACATCATCCCCGACTACATGCTGAATACTCTCATCATGTTTTTCATTTGGGCCATCATGGCTCAGAGCTGGAACCTGGTGTGGGGTATCGCCGGCATCTGGTCGCTCGGACAGATGGCGATCTTCACCATGGCCGGCTATTGCACCGGCTGGCTCATCCTCCATGCCGAGTTCCCGCCCTTCATCGCGGCCCTGTTCGGCATTGCGGGCGCGGTCGCCGCGAGCCTGGCGATCGCTTTGCCGTCGATCAGGCTCAAGGGCGTCTACGTCATTCTCATGACCATCTCGTTTCATGAGATCTTCCGCATCCTGCTCACCACGGATACCAGCGGTTTCACGGGCGGCATATTTGGCTTGCCGCGCTACGTCGGCATCGTCCCCGATGGCATCGGCTACGCGGCACGAACGCAGATCTATTACTACATCGGATTTGTCCTGTTCATGATCGCGACGACAGCCGTGTGGTTCGTGATGCACTCCCGACTCGGCCTCGCGTTCAAGGCCATCGGTCAAGCGCCGCTCTACGCCGCGAGCCGCGGCATCAGCTTGCTCAGAACCCAGATATTGGCATTCATCGTCAGCGGCGCGATCGCGGGCCTCGGCGGGGCGTTCTGGGCCAATTATTTCGGTACGATCGCGCCCGGCGTACTCAGCTACGACACGATGGTTCTCGTGCTGGCCATGATGGTCATTGGCGGCTGGGGAACCTTTTTTGGCCCGATATTGGGAGCCTTCCTCCTCGTGTGGGTCTCCGAGTTCCTGCACGAGACGCATGAATTCCGCTTGATCATTCTAGGCTCGTTGATCGTCGTCGCCTCGGTGGCGCTACCCGATGGCCTGTCACCGCAGGTGGCACGTCTTGTCGACTGGGCCCGGCGTTCAATGAGCAACAAGCAATCTCAGGTCGAAGATACAGCCTGAACTTCCGGACGGTGGCGAAGCCGTCCGGCCGACGAAAGGACGTAATCCCGATGCCCGGAACCAACGTTGCCCCGACTTCCCTCTCGCTACCCGGTATCGACATCATGAGCGGTGTCCGGGTGGCGATGCGCGATGGCGTCGAGCTTGCCACCGATATCTATCTGCCGCCCGATTCGGGCCCGTGCCCCACGCTCCTGGTGCGGACGCCCTACGGCAAGCGCGACGTCACCAACCAGGGCTACGCCCATCCCGCGTGGTACGCCGCGCAAGGCTTCGCCGTCGTCCATCAGGACGTGCGCGGGCGCTGGGATTCGAGTGGCGTATTCTACCCCTACGCCCACGAGGCTACCGACGGCGCCGACGCAATCGCCTGGGTCTCCGAGCAGCCGTGGTGCAACGGAGCAGTCGGCACATACGGCTTCTCCTATCCCGGCGCCACCCAACTCCTCGCCGCCTCGCAGAGTCCGCCGGCGCTCAAGGCCATGGCCCCTGCCATGACCGGGCGGAACTATTGCGAGGGCTGGACTTACCAGAACGGCGCATTCCACAACGCCTTTATCCTGAGTTGGGTAGCGGCGCTGGCGAAGGATCAGGCGATGTTCGCCGGCGATGCGGAAGCCGAGGCGGCGCTCGCCGATCTGTTCAGCTGCACGACGGATTTATACGGGCATTTGCCCGTGCGTGAGGCCGTGCCTACGAAATGGCAGCAAAAATATGCGTCCTACCTCAGCGACTGGTTCGACCATCCGACCTACGATGACTATTGGAAGCAGTGGGCGCCTCAGGAAAGCTATGACGCCATGCAGGCCCCAGGGCTGCACATCGCCGGCTGGTACGACGTATTTCTCGAAGGCACGATCGATAATTTCGTCGCGCTCCGGAAGCGTGGCCAGGCTCATCACATGCTGGTCGTCGGCCCTTGGTATCACATGCCCTGGTCGCAACATGTCGGCGAGGTGGACTTCGGGACGGAAGGCCGCAACGTCATGGACGAGATTCAGGTCAAGTTCTTCGGCCGCTGGTTGCGCGGCGATGACAATGGCATCGAGGACGAGCCGCCCGTCCGGCTTTTTGTGACGGGCAGCAACCGATGGCGTGAGGAAGATGCCTGGCCACCCAAGGGATCGCAGGCGCGAGCGCTTCATCTCGCGAGTGACGGCCGCGCGTGCTCGATCAACGGCACGGGCCGCTTGCAGGACGAGCCGGTCAGCGGCGATGCGCCGGTGGATGCCTTCTCCGCTAACCCGCTCGTTCCCGTCATAAGCCTGGGCGGGCGCAGTTGCTGCTACGCCGATTCGACGCCGATGGGCGCCGTCGACCAACGCAGCCAGGAAATTCGCAACGACGTGCTGGTCTTCGATGGCGATACGCTCGACCGGGACGTGACCTGTATCGGCGTTCCCATCGCTATCCTTCACGTCGCCGCTGACGTTCCAAACGTTGACTTCGTCGTGCGCCTCGTCGATGTCCACCCCAACGGGCAGGCGATCAATATCTGCGACGGGATCGCCCGGCTCTCCGATATCGGTACCAGCCAGGGCGTCCAGGAGGTCCGCATCGCGCTCGCACCGATGGCAAACTGCTTTCAGGCGGGTCATCGGATCAGGCTGGACATCGCCGGCAGCAGCTTCCCGACGTTCGATCGCAATCCGCACACCGGGGTGGATCCGCGGCGAGCGACGTCGAGTGACTGTCGGGTCGCCACACAGTTCGTCTTCCATGATGCCCGTTATCCCTCGCGCATTGAGGTCCCGGTCGTCGCGGATTAGCGGGCGGGCTGGCGACCGGCTTGTTCGGACCGCGTGGAATCGGTAGCATCCAAGGACTTTCAGACGGTTCGAAGAGCCTTCGGGGAGACGTCGGGCCATGCGGGACTGGAGCGAATTGGTGTGGCCGAAGGCCGATTTCAGCGCCGTACCGCTGGCCGTGATCACCGATCAGGATGTCTACGGGCGCGAGCAGAAGCGCATCTGGCGCGGCCCGGTGTGGCTCTGCCTCGGCCACGAAGCCCAGATTCCCAACCCGGGCGATTTCTTCACCACCTACGCGGGCGATGTCTCGGTCGTGGCGAACCGCGCCGAGGACGGCACGGTTCACGCCCTGGTCAACCGCTGCGCCCACCGCGCCACGCTGGTGGTGCGCCAGCCCAAGGGCCACCCCATGGAGCACACCTGCGTCTACCACCGCTGGTGCTACGATCTGAAGGGCAACCTGATCGGGGTGCCGTTCGAGCGCGGCGCCGGCGGCAAGGGCGGCATGCCGAAGGACTTCAAGAAGTCCGAGCACGGTATGAAAGCGCTCACGACCAGCACCTATGCCGGCGTCATCTGGGCCTCGTTCGATCCGGAGGTGGAACCGCTCGAGGACTATCTCGGCGAGACCATGAAATATTCCCTCGACCGCGTGTTCTCCAAACCGGTCGAGGTAATGGGGCACATGCGCCAGCGACTCAACTCCAACTGGAAATCTTACTGGGAGAACCTCAACGACGGATTCCACGCGGGGCTTCTGCACCAGATGCCGGCCATTTTCGGGCTCCACGCCAATACCCAGGAAGGCGCGCTGGTGTTGGACAGGTACGGCCGCCACGCCACCTACTGGGTGAAAGTGGAGGACGAGGATCCCGACAAGCGCGGCATCGATGCGGCAGAGGCGACCGATCACGTGTTCGCCGATTTGAAGGTCGCCGATCCCAAGTTCCTCGATTTTCACGACGAGTGGGGCGACCGGGTATCGGTTTCGACCATGAGCATCTTCCCGGGCGTGCTGATCGCGCAACTATCGAACTTCCTCATGATCCGCCAGATCCGACCCAAGAGCCCGCGCGAGTTCGAGCTTTATTGGACCATACTGGGTTATGTCGGCGACGATCCGGAGCTTCGGATGATGCGCCAGCGCAACGTGGCCTGGATGGGACCCGGCGGGTGCATCTCGATGGAGGATTCCGAATCGGGTTCGCTCATCCGGCGCGTGGCCAGGGCGAGGAGTACGAGTACATCGCGATGGGCGGCCAGGGTGAAATCGGCAACTCCGATACCGTGGTCTCAGAGGTTCCGGTGCGCGCCTTTTGGCGCTACTACTGCTATCTCATGGGGTTCGCTCCCGAAGGCGAGCCGCCGCTCGATCGCGCGACGTGGAAACCCATCGAAGCCATCGACGGCTATTGAGCGGACGGGCGCGACGAAATGGCGCCGGGTGACATGGGGAGGGTCTACACCGATGTCTTACTTCACCGAGATCTTCTCGCTCAAGGACCGGGTGGCGCTCGTGAACGGCCAGCTCATCCACATCGACGGCGGGCAGATCCGGGTTCAATAAGCCCCAAAAGAATGTTTGGACCGCCGTCGCATGAGCCGGCGGCGAAACTCCGCTCGCAGGCCGACTATGGCCGGCGTCGTGTACGGCGCGGTTTGGCGCGTGGCCCGGCGGCGATCTTTTGCCAGTCCACCCGTTGTTCGTACGCGTACGCCGCGCGGTAGATCGTCGCTTCGTCGTAGTGCTTGCCGATCAGCATCATGCCAATCGGCAGCCCGTCGACCATGCCGCAGGGTGCAGACAATGCGGGATGGTAGGTCAAATTGAACGGGCAGGTGTTCTCGATGTTCTCCAGCGCACACCCGATCACCTCCGCGGGCGAGGCATCGGGTGGCGGGAGCGGCCGGGCCTTGGCCGTCACCGTCGGCATGAGCAGAAGATCGTACTCGGCCAACACCGCGTCATAGGCCGCGCGTATTTGCGGAATCAGGTTCATCGCCTTGGAATAGTAGTGGTGGCCGCGCTGGGCCCGGGCGTGGGCGCCAGCGATCATGCCGACCCTGAGATTGTGGGGAAACTCATCGGCCCGCCCGCGCCAACCCGCCAGTTTCTCGACCAGGCTGTTGAGATAGAGCCCGCCGTGGTTGGTGCCGAAGCCCTCCTCCATCATCGTGATCAGGCATTCGTTCTCGAAGGCGACCAGCACCGAGAAACCGTCGCGATGCCAGGGAATGGAGACCTCGTCAACGGTGGCGCCGAGGCGGGCGAACTGACGCGCCGCCTCACGGACGGTCGCATCGACCTCGGGCTGCGACGTGGGCTGACGGAAACCCTCCTCGATGACCGCGATGCGCAAGCCCTTGATCTCCTTGTCCAGGGCCTTCGTGTAGCGGGCCACCTTGGGATAGGGCGTGGCATGGCGCGTATCGATGCCGTCCGGACCCGCGAGGACTTCGAGAAAAAGCGCATTGTCACTCACCGTGGCGGTCAGCGGCCCCACGCTATCGGTGTTGAAATCGTAGTGCGCGACACCCGTGTACGGCACGAGACCCCAGGTGGCCTTCATGCCGTAAATGCCACAGTGCGAGGCGGGAATGCGGACCGAGCCCGCCATGTCGCTGCCCACCGCCAAGTCCACTTCGCCCGCGGCCACCAGCGCGGCGCTGCCCGATGAGGAGCCGCCGGTCGAATAACCCTTTTTGCGTGGATTCTCGACATTGCCGGTTGGCGCCGTATGGCTGCCACTCGAATAGCCGAGACACTCACACACGGCCTTGCCCGCGATCTCACCGCCGGCATCGAGGATGCGCGTCACGAGCGTGGCATCGATCTCGGGCAGATAGCCCTCGAGTACCGAGGCCCCGATCATCATGGGGACACCGGCCACACAGATCGAATCCTTTATGGCCACCTTTTTGCCGGCGAGCTTGCCGCGGGGCCGACCCTTGATCGAGGTCTTGACGTACCACGCGTTGTATTTGTTCTCGTCACCGGTCGGGTGGTAGCCGGACGTGCGCGGATATTTGACCTCCGGCAAGGCGTCTGGGATCGCGTCGAGCCGCTCGTAGATTGGGCTCAACTCCTCAAGATATTCGAGGTAGATCGTGACCTCCTCGTCATTGAGCGTCATGCCGAGGTGCGCGGCCACCTCGCGGAGTTGAGTCGGCGTCGGCGTTGTCACCGCCATGGCAACCTCCCCTTGATTTGAGCGCTGGCGTTAGGAATGCGGCGTGCTCGACAGAAAAACCGTGCCGGCACCTGAGCACCGGCACGGCAATTCTTTGATCGACCCGCTACGGCAGATACGCGTTGGTGAAGTAGCTCTCCGGATCTGCGGGGGCCGAAAGAAGCCCCTCTTCTACGAGCCAGTCCTGAGTCTCTGCCCACATCTTGACATCCTGGACCCAGAGATTGCCGTCCTCGTCCGTCCAGTCAGCCATCGTGAGTTCGACGATCTTCCGGTGCTGCTCGATCGTGAACACCTCGTTCTCCGCCGCCATCCACTCGATCATCGGTTCAGGGTTCTTCTTGTAGGTCTCGAACCCCCGCGCGGTCGCGCGCAGGAAGCGGCAAGTCGTCGCCGCATTGATCTTGAGCCAGTGCTCGTTGGCCGCCAACAACTGGTAGTAGTAGTCCGGCACGCCATAGTCGCGGTACATTAAGAACTCCACCGGCGGCTTGCCCTCCTTGGCAAGCTCCTCGGTGGCGACGATCCCCTCGGCATAGGTGAGCACGTAGCCAGCATCCACCTTGCCGGCCATCTGAAGCGCGACGACACCATAGCCCGGATCGACGAGCTTCACGTCGTCCATGGTGAGGCCGCCCGTCGCCAGCAAGGTTTTTAATCCAGTCGTGACCGACGGAATGGGGTTGACGCCGAGGGTTTTGCCCTTGAGATCGGCCGGGCTCTTGATCCCCGAATCGGGCAGCACCATTAGCGCAGTTGGCAATGGACGCAGCGTCACCGCGATGGCGACGACCGGGATGTCGGTATCCCTCGCTTGGAAGATCTCCGGCACGTAGGTCATGGTGATGTTAACCTTCTCCGCCGCCACGAGCCTGATGGGATCGGCCGCCTGGGCCGGCTGGATCAATTCGACCTCCAGGCCTTCGTCCTTGTAGTAGCCGTTCTGTATGGCCGAGAGGACGGGCGCCTGCACCGCCCACGCAAGCCAGTCGGCCATCACGGTGATCTTGGTCGTCTCGGGCGATTTGTCACAGGCGCCGGCGTACGCATGCTCGGCACCGAAAATCGCAAGACCGAAAAAAGCGGTTGCGACCGCCATGGTCACAACCAGCGATTTGAGTTTGACCACTTTCGTTCCTCCCCTTGTCGAGTTGGTGATTGATGTCCCCTCCGGGTGCGTTCGGCAATGCACCCTATTAGACTCGTAGGCTATTCCCAATTCACGTGAACCGCATCCCAAACTTAGCGGTCCACGGACGCGTACGTCCGGGCCAGCACAAAAAAGCGTGAATCGAGCCATTCGGATTTATAATGAACGGACGAGACAGGAGGTGAGATGATGAGCGATGCTAGCCAGGCTGGCGATTACCGGCTCCTGCACACCATGATCCGCGTCAAGGACCTCGACAAGGCGCTCGCCTTCTATGAGGGCCAACTCGGCATGAAGGTCCTGAGCAAGACCGACTACCCCGAGGGCAAATTCACCAACGTCTTCGTCGGCTATGGCAGCGAGACCGCAAACGCCGTGATCGAGTTGACCCACAACTGGGACCAGGAAGAGCCCTATGATGTCGGCAGCGGGTTCGGCCATCTCGCCATCGGCGTGCCCGACATCTACGGCGCCTGCGAGCGCCTCGAGAAGGCCGGCGTGACGATCACCCGCCCGCCCGGGCCGATGAAGCACGGCACCACGGTCATCGCGTTCGTCCAGGACCCCGACGGCTACAAGATCGAGTTGATCGAGGCCTAACAGCCCGTTGATTAAGTGGCTTTTTCCGGCTCTCACTCCCAGATGAGGAATGCGGCGGCGAAAGCCGTCTGGCCGCTTTGCGAGCCCCCCCGTGCCACCAGCATGGCCCCGGTGGGCGTGAGCAGAACGAAAATACCGCCATATCCGCCCGCCACGGCCTCCCGCGGGGTGCCGGCGCCGATGAGCTGGCGCATCAGTAACGATAGATTGTGGCCGGCGACGTGGAGCAGGTATCGCTTGTGCACATTCTCTCGCCCGCGCAGCCAGGTTCGTCGCATGCCGCCACGATCGAGGTTGTGGGCAAAGCAGCGCTCTACGATCTCGGCGCGCAGCTTGAAGGCCTCGCGGGCGACCCCGGACTTGAGCCGCGCACGGTTATTGGTGACCGCGCGCCGCGCCGCCTCATCACCGTGCCAGCGCGAAAAGCCGGTCTGCTTGGGCGCCGCGATCCGGGTCTTCCAGGGACTGTCGTTCAGAGCCCTCAAGACCGCCCGTGAGTGATAACCTTTGTCGGCGACGCATTCGGCCGGGTCCTCCGATGTCGGTGCCGCATCCACCGCCTCGAGGTTTGCCTCGGCCTTCGCCAGGGTCTTGGAAAGCGTCGTGGTGTCGCCCTCATCGGCCGGGTGCAGCTCGGCCGCCACCACCGCGCCGGTGTCCAGATCCACCGCGTGCTCGGGCTTGTAGGCCAGATGCGTCGTGCCGTCCTTCATCTTGGTGATCTTGGCCTCGGGGTCGCTCTTCGAAACCCAATCCGTGTTGGAAAGCTTCTTGCCCTTGCGCTTCCGGTCCAGACGCGCCAGGTCCTCGGCCGTGGGTGTCTCGACCCCGCTTTCCCGGGCCAGGCGCTCCAGCATCTCCCGGTAGCCTTCGCCGTTGTCGCGCCGCACGATGTTCCGCAGCGCCGCGTTGGCCTCCATGGTCGAGGCATCGACGCCGATGCGCTCGCCCTTGATCAGCCCCGCCTCGGCGATCAGCACCAGAACCCAGTCGAAGACCGCCGCGTGGACTTCATGGGGCAGGCGCGTGCGGCTCCGTGACAGCCAGGAATGGTCCGGTACCCGATCAAGGCTCCCCAGTCGCAGGAACGCCCGCAGCGAAAGCGAGTCCGAGCAGCGCCACTCCAGACCGCGCTCGCTGTCGATGCCCTCAAAGTAGCCCACCAGGTGCATCCGGAAATAGCGCCCGGGCGGCACCGAGGGCGCGCCCATCCGGACCGCGTAATAAGGCCGGCAGCTCGCCTCGGCAAAGGCGTCGAAGCCGCCCTCGATCAGCACCGACTGCAAGCGGTCATAAAACACATGACCCGGAGAGCGCGGCATCTCCGACCAGCTCACCATCAGGTCCCCCTGACCATCCTTCTGCCGTCCCATCGCCATCGGCAAATCCCCCTGCAAATCAGGGAACCAGAGAATCAGACGGCGCCGACTTAATCAACGGGCTGCTAAGAGACCGCTGGACGACGACTGGTCGCGATCAGTCGTCGAGTATCGCGATGGCCTCGACCTCGACCAGGGCATCGGGATGGGCGAGCGCGGTCACGCAGAAGGCGCTGCTGGCCGCGACGTGGCCTTCGTTGAAGGTGTTTTTGCGGACTTCCGCCATCTGGGAAAAATCGTCCGGGTTCACGTAGAACGTCGTCAGCTTGACGATGTTGGCGAGCCCGCCGCCGAGTTCCGCCAACAAGCCCTTGAGAATCCCGTAGATATGCGCGGTCTGGGCCTTGACATCGCCCTTGCCGACGATGTTGCCCTCGGGATCGATCGGGATCTGGCCGGAGATGAAGACGAAGTTGTCGTATTGCACGGCATGAGCGATGCCGACACCGTCGAAGGACGGCAGCAATTTGGAGCGAATGATTTTCGGTTTCATGGGGTCCTCCCTGTCTCGGCGCAGCCAACCGACTAGGTTGACTCGATCGCCAACGCGCGGCGTGGATTGTCTACGAGTATGGTCGTGATCTGCGCCTCGCTCATCCCCTTGTCGCGCATCTTGGGCACGGTTCTTCGCAGGATGTGGTCGTACCCCCAGCCGCCATACCGCGCCGTGCTGTGCTTGGTGGCGTGGTCCTGGGACATCAGGATGCGCTCAAGGAACCCCGCCTCGATCAGATCGATGATGATATCGAGGCGCCGGCCGTCGTTGGGCATATCCATCTTGCCGAACGGAAAGTAAGCGGTCTCCCGGCCGAACAGATCGAATTCCAGATAACAGCCGCGCTCCGCGAACGCCCGGAAATCGCGAAAGCGGTGAAAGGTGCGATCGAGATGTCCCATGATGGTGCGGGTGCCATCGCCGCCGGCGCCCTCGATGACATCGAGAATTTCATGCGGTGAGCCGGGATCGCGCCCGACGTGAATGGTGAGCACCGCGCCGGTCTCCTGCTGCGCCCGGGCGGCGGCACGCAGCACCTTGGCTTCGTTATCGTGGAGCGGCCAGGTGCAGCCAATTTCGCCGATGATGCCGGACTTGATGCCCGTGTTGCCGACGCCGCGGGTGACGTCGCGCACGATCTCGCCGGTGATATCGTCCTCGGGCCGCTCGGTCATGTCCTCGGGATGTGTGACATGGACGTAGTAGCCGCTGCCCATGATGACGTTGAGGCCCGAAGCCTCGGCGATGCGAACTAGGCCTTCGGGATCGCGGCCGACATCGGTGGGAGTGACCTCGACCAGGGTGGCGCCGCCGGCCTCGCGAAATGCCCGGACCTCGTCGATCGTGACCTGTTCTTCGAAAAGCCCGGCATTGTCGAGATTGTTGATGAAGTTCGTGTGGATCCAGCCGAGATTCTGGATCTCGACCGGTACGTAGGCCATCTCCTTGCCGTGCTCGTCCTCCGGCTCCCAGAAGAGGCCGCGGAGATCGATCATCAGATGCTCGTGGCACAGCGTGATGCCGATGTCGTCGGGGGCGATATCGCCCGACACGGTTCGAATGATGGCTATATCGACCTCCTTATCAGACCGGCCCGGCTTGGACGACGAGGCGTTCCTCAAGCGTCGGCAATCGACAGCGCGCGCCGCGGGTTGACCTCGAGGAGCGTAGTGATGTGCGCTTCGCTCATCCCCTTGTCGCGCATCTTGGGCACGGCGTTTTGCAGAATGTGGCCGTAGCCCCGCCCGCCGTAGGTCACGAGAAGGTGTTTGAAAGCAATGTCATGGGAAATCAGCATCTGGTCGAGATGCCCCGCCTCGATCAACCGGATGATGAGATCGATACGCCGGCCGTCGTTGGGCATGTCCATCTTGCCGAACGGGTAATAAGCGCTTTCCAAGCCGAATAGGTCGAGTTCCAGGAAACATCCCCGTTGGGCGAAGGTCTTGAAATCAGCAAACTTGTGAAACGTGCGATCGAGGTGACCCATGATAGTACGCGCGGCCTCGCCGCCGGCGCCCTCGATCACATCGAGGATTTCGTGCGGGGCGGCAGGATCGCGTCCCGGGTGAATGGTGAGAACGGCGCCGGTCTCCTGCTGCGCCTGGGCGGCGGCGCGCAGCACCTTGCGCTCGCTGTCATGCAGCGGCCACGTGCAGCCGATCTCGCCGATGATGCCCGACTTGATGCCGGTATTGCCGACGCCGTGGGTCACATCGCGCACGATTTCCTCGGTGATGTCGTCGTCCGGCCGCTCGGCCATGCCATCGGGATGGGTGCCATAGACGTAATAGCCACTGCCCATGACGACGTTGAGATCGGCCGCTTTGGCGATGCGGACGAGACCTTCCGGATCGCGCCCGATATCGACCGGCGTGACCTCGACCAGGGTCGAGCCGCCGGCTTCGCGAAACCGCCGAATCTCCTTGATCGTGGTCTCCTCGTCGTAGAGACCGAGATTGTCGAGGTTGTTGATGTAGTTGGAATGGATCCAGCCGAGATTCTGCATCTCCACCGGCTCGTGGGCCATCTCCTTACCCTTGGCATCTTCCGGCTCAGCGAAGATTTTCTTGAGCTCGATGTGCAGGTGTTCGTGGCAGAGCGTGATGCCGAGGTCGCCGGGATCGATATCCCCCGACACGGTTCGTACGATCGCCATCGTCGTCCCCCCTTTTGGGCTTCGTTAGTGGGCCCGGTCTTCTGCGAACGTCAACAGACGGGCAGGGTTGTCCATCGTGATCTTGTGGATGATGTCGTCGCTGATGCCGCACCGGCGCATGCGCGGCAGGAGATCGTTGGGCAGGAAATCGAGCGGCATGCGCGCCGCCACCTCCGGATCGAGCTCGGTGAACGGCCGGTCGCCCCGCATCTGATACCAAAAGCGGTCGAAGGCAAGCAGAAGCTGCTCGTCGTAACCGCGTTCAACGGCCTGATACATCAATTCCACAGCCGCATCATCGGAGAGTCCGCGCCACTGGGTGCCGAAATTATCGAGCTGGACATAGGCGCCGTGTCGCAGGATCGCCTCGAGCTGCTCGATGGTCGCGTAAAAGGTGTGGCCGATAATGATCTTGGTGGGATCGGCACCGTCCTCCATCAATAGCTCGAGCTGTTCGAGCCCGATGTTGGCCACCTTCCAGTCCTCAGGGTCGATGTGGGTCGTGATCGGGCATCCCGTCAGATTCTGGGCGCGGGCCGCGGCGCGGAAGATGCGCTGCTCGTAATCGCCGATATGGCGCCCATTCGCTCCCTCGGGGCTGGGATGAGGATGCGCATCATCCTGTCCCGAGGCGACTTTGATGATGCCGCACTTCACCTCGCTCCCGACGATCCCCTCGGTGATATCGCGCGCCAGGAATTCCGCGATTTCATCAGCGGACTGGCGGCGCCAATGATAGGGCACGCCCATGCTCTCGCAGAAAAAGCCGGTAGCCGCAACGATGTGAACGCCGCTTCGCCGCGATGCCTCGCACAACATGTCAGGGTGACGGCCAAGCTCGACGGTCGTGCAGTCGACCAGGGTTTTGAGGCCGAAGAGTTCCGCGCCGAGCTTGAACTCGGCGCTGAGCCCGCCGATCACATCGTCCCAGTCGTAAACCGACCGGTGGTCGAACTCCGCGCCCGGCCAATGAACCAGCGTATGCTCATGGGTAAGGGTGACGCCGGCCTCATCGGGCGCGATATCACCAAGAACCGTGCGGATGAAACCCATCGTCCTCCCTTCAACTCTCTGATCACCATCATAGGGCGGGTCATGGACCGGCTCAACGGCATGATTCGTCGCTCACCCGTTCCGCCCGGGCGGCGTCGGGCCTGCCGGTCAGGCGAGGAGACGAAAAGTGAGGCTCGCCATCACGGTGGCGAAGCCAAAACTGGCTATAAAGGTGCCCATCATCTTGCAGAACTGCAAAACCGCAAGCGCCCTATTGCTCGGGACCGCGGGGCCGCGAGATCGGCATCGGCGCCGATTTCCGACAGGCGAATGCGCGGCGTCCGCGCGCGCTTCTTCAACGCCGTGCGCGGCTGAATCGCTTGTGATGCGTGGCGCGGGCTGATTTGCGCCGTACCAGCGATGGCGGGGCTGGGGCTGGTCTGTTGCGCGATCGCGGTCCGGGCCCAGATTGGCCACATAGAAATGAATGGCGCCAATTCGCGTGGCATGGCCCAGGCGAGCACCACCAAGGGCATGGCCGAGGGCGACGCAGAGGATCCAGGTGCATTTCGACCTGTTTCCCTCGGACAGCGCACCGAAGCCGCACCAGCCATGCCGCGCACCTGCGGTGTCGTGATGCAAGGATATGTCCCTGTCCCCGCCCATGACCGATTCGAGCCGCCCCTCCCTTCGGGTCACGAATCTCAGGCGCTGGAGATGTGAAGCTTGTTATTTGATGCTCGAGGCTTTCGCCGGTTTTCCCAAGCCAGGCCAGTCACACGCGTTTCACCCTCTCCGACGACTCGTTACGGGCACCTATGTTGGGCCTGGGCCGAGCGCCCACAATTGGGATGAATTCGTAATGGAATTGGGAGGAACGGCTAGTGGGGCTAGGTGGAACCGGTAGGGGACTCGGGGTAATTCCCTAGTCCGCAAGCGATCGCCATCTGCACGAGTTCAACCACGGAATTGGCCTTAAAGGCTTATCCCTCTGGCTCCGGTAGGATCAACGGGTGGTGGCCTCGATGCTACGCGCGCAGCGGCGCGACCCGGCTAAGGCCCAGGCAAAGTGCGCTTTCGCGACCAACTACCCGCTCGCCAACCGACAACTGCGTAGCCCCCTCATATTGCGCTACCGGATGCAGAGGGATAAGCCTTTGGCCTTAATCTTCTCCATGATGTGCGCGCGATGGACCTCCACCGTCTTGGGGCTGATGTCGAGAATTCGGGCAATCTGCTTGTTCGAATTGCCGTCGACGATCAGCGTCATGACCTCGCGCTCACGCGGCGTGAGACTGGCCAAAAGCATCAGCGTATCGGCGTGCTTGGCCTCCTCGGCGCGGGCCTTGGCGTCATCCCCCAGGCACTGGTGAATGCGATCCAACAATACCTGGTTGTTGAATGGTTTTTCGAGAAACTCGACGGCACCCCCCTTCATCGCCTCGACGACCGTGGGCACATCGCCATGGGCGGTAATCATGATGACGGGAATCTTGTGGCCACCGTCGCGCAGCCACTTGAGCACCTCGATTCCGCTCATTTGCGGCATGCGGAGGTCGAGCACGAGGCAGCCGGCCTCGCCCGGTAGGAAGGAATCGAGAAAGTCGCGGGGGGCGCCGTAAGTCTTGGCATTGAGCCCCACCGATTCGATCAGCCACTGGAGGGATTCGCGCGAGGCGGTGTCGTCGTCCAAGACCATCACCGTGCTATCAGCCGTCATGACGCTCCCCCTCCCCGTTCGCCGGCAAGGCAAGGTTGAATGTCGCCCCCGGGCCTGGCTCGTCCGCCACCCAGAGCCGGCCGCCATGCGCCGCGACGATGGTCCGGGCGATCGAGAGACCCATCCCCATGCCTTTCGGCTTGGTACTGAAGAAGGGCTCGAACAACTCGGAGCGATCGTCGGGCGACAGGCCCGGGCCGGAATCCCGCACGGAAATCTCAATCTCGCCGCCTTCGGTCATTGCCGTGTATATGCCGAGACGGCGATCCTTCTCGTCGACCTCGGCCATCGCCTCGATCCCGTTGCGCACCAGGTTGAGGATCACCTGCTCGATTTCTATCTCGTCGACGGCAACCCGCGGCAGGCCGTGCGCGAGAGTCAGGTCGAGCTGCACGTCGTTCCCCTGCAACTCGGTTTCCTCGAACCTGACCACGGAGCGGACCAGATAGTTGATATCGACGATCGACGTGCGCAGCTCAGGCGCACGGACGAAATCGCCCATCTCACGGACCATCTGGCCGGCCCGCTCGGCCTGGTGGCTCGCCTTTTCCAACACCGCGATGAGATCGGAACTCACCCAGTCGCTGGACTGTATCCGGAACAGGCAACCCCGGGTATAGTTGGCGATCGCCGCGAGCGGCTGGTTGAGCTGGTGGGCCAGCGCCGTCGCCATCTCGCCGATGGTGCTGAGACGCAGGACATGGGCGAGGTCCGCCTCGTGCTGTCGCGCCCTTTCCTCGGCCTCTTTGCGCTCCATATCGTCTATCGCCACACCGTCCCAAGCAACAGCGCCATTATCCAAGCGCCGCGGCTGCGACTTGGTGGTCATCCACTTCACCTCACCACTCTTCAAGACCACCCGCGTCTCGATATTCAATGGAGTGAGATTCTTCGCTGACTCCCTGAGGACGTACATGAAGTGCTCTCTCGACTCGGGTTCGAAGCCGGCCACCAATGCCGAGGCGTCTGCCATAATGTCTTCGGCCTCGATGCCATAAAGCTCGCGCGCGCCGACGCTCATATAGGGGTAGTGGAGGGTCCCGTCCGGCTCGAGAATACGTTGGTACACCGTCCCGGGAATGTTTTCGGCGACGCTTTGAAAGCGCGCCTCGCTCTCCCGCAGCGCTTCTTCCATCTGTTTGCGCTCGGAGATGTCGACGCTGACGTTCAAGATGTACTGGAGGGAGCCGTGCTCATCCTTGATCGGCGTCTTAGACTCAAGCCACGTCCCTAGACCCATTTTGCGGTCGTATTGAACCTCGAAGTTTGCAACTTCCTTACCCGTCGCAATGACTTGCTCATCCAGCTTCTTATAGAGATCGGCGTTGATCATGCCGCACTCTTCCGCCAGCCTGCCGATCAGTTTCTGCTGATCATCGACCTCGACCCAATCGGCGAATGCCCTGTTGACCATCACGAACCGCCGCTCGCGGTCCTTGACGTTGATCGCCGCAGGCATCCGATCGATGAGCGCTTGCAGGAAGTTCCGATTCTCTCGCAGAGCTTGTTCGGCCGCCTTTTGCTCGGTGATGTCACGGACGATCGCAAGGACTTCGCCAGGCCGTAGGTGACGAGCCGGGCCTCGAGGTGGCGTGCCTCGCCGCCTCTCTCAAGGGCGTACTCCCAAGTCTGCACCTTGCCCATCGTCAGGGCCTCGTCGATTTTTTGCCGACCTGCTTGGGTCACCTCCGCCGGCAACACTTCGTCCATGCGCTTGCCCATGAACGTTTCCGGCGGCGTCACCGGGTCGAAGTGCGCCGCGCGCACGAAATCGAGATAGATGCCCTTCGCATCGAGCCGGAAAATCATGTCGGGGATGGCTTGGAGCATCGCGGCATTGCGCTGTTCGCTCTCGCGCAAGGCCTCCTCGGCCTGCTTGCGCTCGGTGATGTCGCGCGCGCTCACGTAGACGGCCGGCTTTCCCTCCCAGTTGATGGTGCGCACCAGATTCTCGATCCAGATGCGTGATCCGTCCTTGCACAGCCCGCGAAACTCGTAGCGGCGAGGCGCGTCTTCACCTTTCAAGCGCGCTCTGCTGTATTTCCGCAATCGGGCCCGGTCTTCCGGCGCGATGATGGTTGTGGCAGAGGCAAAACCGAAGACCTCGTCCACTGTGTAACCCAGCATCTCAGCGAACGCAGAGTTGACGTAAAGTACTGCGTCGGTGCGATGCATCATGACCCCTGCGATCGATCCCTCGATCCTTGCCTATCCGGTATACACCCACACCCACTAGGGCTAGAATGGGCGCAAACCGGATATAGGGGAGCGCGCCATGGATGTTCTCGACCGCGCCGATCTCCCATTCCCGCATTCGCTACCCGAGTTCCAGCGACTTTTCCCCGATGATGCGGCCTGCGCCGCCTACCTGGAGAAAGCCCGCTGGGGAGACGGCTTTGCCTGCCCGCACTGCGGCACGGCGGGAGAGCCGTTCCACTTTGAAAACCGCCCTGGCGTCCTGCGCTGCCGCAAGTGCCGCCAGAACACCGGGCTGACGGTGGGAACAGTGATGGAGCGTAGCCACACTCCGCTGAACGTCTGGTTCTGGGCCGCTTATCTGGTCGCCAGTCAGACGCCCGGCATGTCCGCCGTGCAGTTTCAGCGGCAACTTGGTCTTTCGCGCTACGAGACGGCCTTTCAAATTCTCCACAAGCTCCGCTCGGGCATGGTGCGGCCCAACCAAGACAGGATCGGTGGACAGCCCAAGAACCATGTTGAGGTGGACGAAACCTGGGTTGGCGGGCGAACGCGTGGGGAAGGCCGTGGTGTTCACCACAAGGTTCCCGTCTCCTGTGCCATCGAGGTGCGTCATCGAAAGCCGGGCACCAAGCTCGACAACCGGAAAGACGGACGCTATGCCGGACGCGTTCGGCTCGCCGTCGTGCTCGACCGTAGCGCCGAGTCGCTCTGTGGGTTCGTCGAGAGCACCGTCGCGCCGGGATCGCTGATCGTTACTGACGATTGGAGCGGCTATGCTGGCCTCGGTAAGCGCGGCTATGAGCACTTCGCTGTTGCCGAGTGTGGTGATCCAGAGGTTGCCGAGCAATACCTGCCGATCATCCATCTGGTTTTCGCCAACCTGAAGACGTGGCTGATCGGTATCCACCACGGCGTTAGCCACCAGCACCTACAAGCCTACCTCAACGAGTTCACCTTCCGCTTCAACAGGCGGTTCTACCCGTTCAACGCCTTCCGCTCATTGCTCGGCATCGCGGGCGACACCTCTGCTCCAACCTATGCCGAGCTTTACTCGGGAGAGTGGCGGCACCCTACATGTAGCGGTCATCGGCGTTAACCGGATAGGAAAGGGTCGATCAACTCGCGGAAGGGCGGCTCACCTTCCGCCGAATCCGCTCCATCCTGATTTCGGCCGCCGCCGTTTTTCTTCAGCAAGCTCAGCTCGTTGTGAAGCGCTTGCAGCTCCGCGATGAGCTCTTTCTTGGATTTGCGGACGTAGGACTCCGCTGTTCTCTCGGCGCCTAGCATCGGCCCCTCCGTGCTGTCGTGACCGGGTCAATGACCCGCTTTGACGCGTACCGAATGATTCCGCGCACAAGGGACGGCGAACACCTCGACGATGGGCCGGACCTGCGGTGCGAGCCCCCCATCTTGGAGTTCCGGTTCCGGCCCTCGTGTGGTTCAACGCCTCGATCACAAGGCATCGAGCCGGTTCCACTGAATGCAGTCAACTACTCGTGTGAGTCGATCTCAATTCTGGTAAATGCCTACCAACTTACAGGAAAACCCGTAGAAAAGGGGCCCTTGTGGGCCGGTAAACACGCGGAAAGTCGAACGATTAACCCTCGTTCTAGGTAATCTCCCCGATAGGAACGTGCGGCCGAGGCGGGCGCGAGCCCCCCTCGCTCTAACTTACACACCAAGCTGACCAATGCTATTCTGGCTTAAATCAAGGGCTTAGAGAGATCGGGCGAAAACATGGATGTCGCCACACTGCTCGCCGTTGTCATCACTGTCGCCGTGGTCGTGGGCGCCATCCTTACGGGCTCCGATCTGTTGACGTTTCTCAACCTTCCCGGCCTCATCATTGTTCTCGGTGGCACGTTCGTGGCAACACTGATCAAGTTTTCAGTGGGCAGGGTCTTTGGTGCGCTGCGGCTGGGCGTGCGGACGGCGGTGGTGAGGGAAGCGGAAAATCCGCGCGATCTCATCAATCGCATGATCGAACTCGCCACTCTGATGCGTCGGAGCGGACCCGTCGCGCTCGACAACGCCGAGGTCGATCATGCCTTCCTCAAAAAGGGCGTGCAGCTTTGCGCCGACGGCCACGACTTCGAAGTCATCCGCAAGGTACTGACCAGCGACATCGAGCGTAGCGTCGAACGCCACGAGCAGAGCGAGAAGATATTTCGCGGTATCGGCGATTCGGCACCCGCCTTCGGCATGATCGGCACCTTAGAGGCCGTTTCGAAAGGGGTTGAGTGGCCGGTGTCGATGTGATTCCAAGGAGGTTGCTGAGACCGATATGGAGCCGCCATGTGGACGCCGACCACCCGAGAGCAGCATAGCCGCAAGACGCTGCGTTATCAGACTGATTTGACCGATGCGGAGTGGGTTGTGATCGAGCCTCATTTGCCTCCGGCTCATGGCACGGGACGGCCCCGGTCATGGCCGATGCGAGAGATCGTCAACGGCATTTTCTACGTGATGCGGGCTGGCTGCCCTTGGCGCTTGCTGCCAAGCGATTTGCCACCGTGGGGCACGATCTATCGCTGGTTCGCCAAGTTCCGCGACGACGGCCTCCTTGAGAAGATCAATCACTCTCTGGTCATGGCCGATCGCGAGCGGGTCGGACGCGAGGCCAGCCCGAGCGGCGCGATTATCGACAGCCAGAGCGTCAAGACAACCGAGGCTGGTGGCCCCCGCGGCTACGATGCGGGCAAGAAGATCAAGGGGCGCAAGCGCCACGCGCTGGTCGACACCGACGGGCGCGGCCTCGTGCTCGAGGCGCATCCGGCGAGTATCCAGGACCGCGATGGTGGCGGGTCGCTGCTGTGCGCCTCACGCGGCTCGTTTCCGTTCATCGAGAAGGTCTTTGCCGACAGCGGCTACGCCGGCGAGAAGGTCGCCACGGCCACCGTGATCGCCGTCGAGATCGTGCGCAAAAGCCCCGATCAGGTCGGCTTCGCCGTCCAACCGCGCCGCTGGGTCGTGGAGCGCTTCTTCGCCTGGATCAACCGCAACCGGCGACTGGCAAAGGACTTCGAGGCCACCATCGCCTCGGCCCGCGCCTTCCTCTACGCCGCCTCCGTCATGCTCCTCGTCCGCAGATTGGCCCGAGCCGCATGACTTTCGAAACCGACTCTAAGTTGGGCTGGTTCAGATGCTGAGCAATATGCAGGACCCCTCGGCGATCGGTCCCGGCATGGCGGTCGCTCTGCTCACCACACTGTACGGCGCGCTGATCGCCTACCTCATCGCCCTGCCCGTTGCCGACAAGCTCGAAGCCAAGACGGGGGCCGAACGGCTGACGATGACGTTGATTTTGGAAGGCGTCCTGCAAATTCAGGCGCGCCAACATCCGGCGGTACTGGCCGAGCTTCTCGAGGCTTACTTGCCCGAATCGCAGCAACGCAAGGCGCGAAGTGACGAGCCCGAGCAGGCGTCCGATCCTTCAGGCGAGCCAGAGAGCTCGGGCGAAATCCTGTGACGGGCGCGCGCCTTATAAAACGCCGCAGCGTGCCGCCCTGGGCGGTCACCTTCGCCGACATGATGGCGCTCTTGGTCGCGCTGTTCGTGATGATGTTGTCGTTCTCCGAGATGAACCTTCAACGCTACAAGCAGACCGGCGTGTCCATGCAGGAGTCGTTCACGCCGGACGCGTTCGTGCGCCAGGTCCTGGTCATCGTGGATCCCTCGGCGGTGCCCGACGGTGTCGAGGTCGTGATCCTCGACGTCGATGCGCAAATCCCAACGACGCCATCCGAGGAGGAGACAACCGAGCCACCGGAAGAGGCGCTCCCACAGGAACAAGCTGGTGAAAGCCCCACCGTTCAGCTCCTCAAGCGGGTCATGGCCGATGAGCTGGCCGCCTCGGTGATCTTCATCACCGCGGAGGGGCGGCGCGTGCCGGGCGCACGAAGCGTCGCGAGCGAGCCTGCCGCGGCCACGGCAGCGCGACCCATAGGCCGCGTCGAGACCGCGACCGGCCCCGTCACGGCCACCCGCATCGATGGCACGCGGGTCACGCTCACGGCGGGCGAAGCGGTCTTTCAGGGCGATGTGCTGGAAACCGGGAGCGGAGCCGCGCTCGGCGTCCTCTTCGGTGACGGCACGACGTTCTCCCTCGGCGAGAACGGCCGCATGGCACTCGATCAATTGATCTACGATCCCGAGAGCGGCGAGGGCACCGCTTCCTATTCGGTTGTCCGGGGCGTGTTCAGTTTTGTCAGCGGCGCCATTTCCAAATCGGGTCCGGATCAGATGGTCGTGCAGATGCCCGTCGCGACGATCGGTATTCGCGGCGCTTCGGCGGCCGGATTGACCGCGAAGTCGATATATCCGGCCGCCGCGACCGTGTTTGACACGGGATCGCCGAACAATCCGGTCAGCCAGATACCGAGGTAGCGCGGATCGACGGGCACGACAATCTCGCCCTCGTCCATGATGGCGTCCTGCAAGGGCGCGTAGGGGTCGCGCCCCTGACCCAGCACCGGGTCGTCGATCAGCCCCTGCTCGGAGCCGAGCGTGCAGCGGTTGAAGGGAATGCGGATGTAATCGCCGGCCGCCGCCTGCCCGTAGGCGAGTTCGCGTTTGAGCAGCAGCGTGGCGCTCGAACCATAGGCTCGGGCCATGATGGTCTCTCCTTCGTGTCTGGTGGTGGCGGGGAATTCAGCCGAGCGGCGTTGCGCTCTCGTACTCGATGATGCCGGTCTTGATGGCGGGGGCGCCGATCACCGCCTCGGTGTCGATCCCGGGCCGGGCAGTGGTCATGCCGAAGGCGAGGCCGCCGAGGGTGGGATCGGCGTCGAGCGCCGCGCCGATGTTCCGAACCAGGGCGTCGAAGGCCGCGTCCCTGGCCGCCGCCTCGCCGGCCTCGACATAGACCTCGATCTCGACCGCGTGGCTGTAATAGACGCCGCCGATGCCGCCGAGGGTCTGCTCCGGCTCGCCCGGATCGCCGTCGCGCAGCACGATCAGCCCACCCTTCGGAATACGCTCGGGCGCGGAGGTGTTGCGCTCGACCTTCGGCCCGGGCACGGTGCGCAGCCGGGCCGTCAAGGCAGTCAGGACTTGTTCGGTCTTGCTCGCCGCCATCTTGAATTGTTCCCCATTTGTGATACGTTATCGCCGAAGGAGACATCCCATGGCCAAGACCGACATGATCCGCGCCCGCGTCGAACCGGCCCTCAAGGACGAGGCCGAGGCGGTGTTCTCGCAGCTGGGGCTCTCGGCGACCGAGGCGATCAGGCTGTTCTACAAGCAGGTGACACTGCAGCACGGCCTGCCGTTCGCCGTGAAGATTCCGAACGCCGAAACGCGCGAGGCGTTGCGGCAGGCCCATGAGCGCGAGAATCTCACCGAATACGACAGTCTGGACGACCTCAAGGCCGCGCACGGCTGATGCATGCGCCTGCTCACGACGAGCCGCTTCGAGCGAGACCTCGAGCGGGCCGGGAGACGCGGCAAGGACCTCGACAAGCTGTGGGCGGTCGTCGACCGGCTCCTGGCCGAGCAACCGCTCGACCCGCGTAACAGGGCCCATCGCCTGTCAGGCGAATGGTCCCGTTCCTGGGAGTGCCATATCGAACCGGACTGGCTATTGATCTGGCACGTCGGCGAAAACGATTTGGTGCTGGCCCGCACCGGCACCCATTCCGACCTGTTCGGCTGATGATGACGCGACTCAAACGGCCATGAAAACACTTCCCACCACGGTTTCGGTTTATGCCAAGAGCCCGGAATTCACCGAGGAGACGGTGCCCAAGAGCCTGCTCAAATCCCACCGAACCAAGGCCGGAACCTGGGCCAGGATCGTCGTCCTGGAGGGAAAGCTGCGATACCGTATCCTCGAGCCGGAGATCAAAGAGAGCGAGCTTTCTCTCGACCGCCACGGTGTGGTGGAATCGGACGTTCCACACCAGGTCCAACCGATCGGCTGCGTTCGCTTCCATGTGGAGTTCTACCGCTGATAAGCCCTCTCAATTGGCTGTTCCGCCTGTTGCATCGTCCCTGTTTCACAGTGACCGCACCCGGCGGAGGATCAATCTCGGCAACCTGCGCGTCCAGCTCTTGGCCGCCCGCGCGACGTTTAGGCGCTTGCGCAACTTGACCTGCCGCACCAGAACGAACATCGCGACAGTGGCGATGCCTTGTTTGAAGCTGCCCGATTTGGTGCGCCCGCCGCCCTTGGCCTGACGGCCGACGCGCCCGGTCTGGGCGCTCACCCGCACGCCGTCGACCACCAGCAGCGCCGAACGGCCGGACCGGCGAACCATGCGAAGCGGCCCGTGGCGGGCGGTCGGGAAGGTGGCTGGCGTGATGCGTTTGCCGCCGACACCGCGCTTCGGCGCCGCCGGCGTCGGAATGGCGAGCCAGTTGCCGCCCTTGCCCTTGATCACCACACCCTTATCGAAGGCCAACGCGATATGCGGCGCCTTCGACCAGACCAGACTCGCGGCGTCATGGCCCTTGTTGACATAGGTCTTGCCGCGCCAGGTGCGCGACAACCGTGCGCCAAGACCGGCGGCGACCACCTGCTTGCGCAGGCTCCCCTTGAGGCTGTCGCCGGCGGCTTTGACGCCGTCCGGCACGGCGCGCTCGATACGGCGCAGCTCGGCCTGCATGTCGGCTTTCAGCGAGCCCACAATGGTGGCGGTGAGCTTCATGCGAGGCAGGCCTCCAGCGTCCAGATCAGGCGTTCGGTATCGCCGACCGGCTCGCCCTGGACGAGATAGTCCTCGCCGCCGACGCTCAGCCGGTCGCCGGGCCGTGGCTCGGCGATCTCCGAGGCGCGCACATCGAACAGCGCGGTGCCGGCATGGATGCGAGTCTCGCCGAGGCCGACGATCTCGTCCGGGCGTTTGGCGATCACCTTGACCATGACGGGGTCTCCGCCGTCGGCCGTATAGACCGCATCGCGGCCGAGATGGCGGAAGCAGTCGTCCACCGCGCCGGCGACCGCGGCGGTAAACGGCGCCGTCACCTCACTCGGCCGTCAGCTTCACCAGCACGCCGGGGCGGTGGCACATGGGCAGCGGGTTGGATTGGGTGTGCAGATCGGTACCGCGTTCGAACTTGCGCGGCTCCTGCTTGGCGTAGAGCTGCTGGCCCAAGGTGTTGGCGGTCTCGTTGAAGTCGGCCGGCGCGAAGTAGGACGCGAAGGTCTCGACGGTGCCGAGCGGGAAGGCGTGGCCCTCGTTCTCGGCAATGAACCGGCGCACGACGCCGTCCGGGTCGGTGGCCTGACCGCGGTACTCCTCGAAGGTGATGCCGCCGAAGGTGAAGCCCGCGCGCAAATCGTCGCGCAGCGCTGCGCCTTCCATCCAGCGCTCATAGGCCTTCTCGACCTTGGCGTGGGAGGTCAACGCATCGAAGAACTCGGGACTGACGAGCGCATGGACCCGGGTCATGAACTCGCCGCGCAGATTGTCCTCGATGTGACGCAGCACCGAGATGCAGCGGTTCTTGACATTGGTGTTGGCGTTGCCGAGGCCGAAGGCGACGGTCTTCGCCTCGATGCCGAACTCGGCATAGAGGTCGTAGAGGGCCGAGCCGTCGGCATCGAGGATCACCCCCTTGAGCGCCCCCATGCGCAGATGCTCCAGCGTGATCGCATGCTTGTTGCGCATGGACTGCAGGTGATCGGCCATCACGTCGGCCAGCGCCTGGGATTCGTTCTCCGAGCCGAAGGCGCGAATACCCTGGACTTCCTCGGGCAGCACCACGTCGTCGTGCGGGATATGCGGGATGTTGAAGCTCCTGAGCTTCCGTTTGACGCGCTCACCGACGGTGCCGGGCGAGCCTATGGGCAGGGTCGGTAACAGGTTGAGAACGCCGTTCTTCTCCTCAACGGCGATCTGGCGGAAGCGCACCGGCCGGGGCGGCATCAGCATCATGCGTTCGAGCCGTCCATAGCTGTTGGGCAGGATGTTGATGGCCGCGGTCAGCGCCGTCACATGGAAGGCAGGGTTATCGAAGGGATTGTTCATGGGCATGGAAAAGCTCCTCCGGCGCCGGCGGAGCCGGGCCGATCAGTCGGTTTGATGGGGATGGTGGCGTTGAGGTTCAGGCGGCCTTGCGGACGAGGACGCCGCGGGCCTCGAGATCGGCGATCGCGGCATTCTTCCGTGCCTCGCCGATGCCGGCGGGCCAGACGATCGCGCGGCCGGCGAGGACGGCGTCGCGCAGGATCGCCGTGACTTCCGTGTCGGCGCCGTCCGGCGCGGTCACGTCGAAGGCGACGATGCCGATGGCTTCGGCCGTGCCGTCGACGGCCGCCGGATCGAGCGCGACCGCCTTGCCGTCACCCGATACCTCGATCGCGAAGGTATCACCCGCGGCGAAGTCGGCGGCGCCGTCGGCAACGGCGAGGTTGACGTGACCGCCCTCATAGGCCGTGCCGACCGTGAGGTCGGGCAGCCGGTACCCCTTCGGGCTCAGCACCTGGAAGGTGCCGGTGGCCCCGGCGGTGATGCAGGCGAGCCGGTAGATGCCGGCCTCGGCCAGGGCGCCGAGCGGCGGGTCGGCCATGGTCGCGGCGCCGTCACCGGTATTGCCGTCGCCGGCCGTCACCGCGACCGTGGACCGGGTTCGCGCGGCGATCACCGCGCCGACCTTGAGGGCGCGCTCGGTGCCGTTTCCCGCAAGAACCGTTACCGTGTCGCGGCTGTAGAGGTTCGGCGCCTCGCATTTGAGGACGTCGCCGAGATAAGTGGACTCAGAGTAAGCGTTCATGGATCAGACCTCCTTTGCAGCGGCGGCCCGGGCGGTTGCCGCCCGCACCACCGGATTGTCGTCAAGACTGGCGGGAGCGCCGGTCCCCGCGCCGGGGAGCACATGGTTGTGCACCTCGGCGTCCGCGCCCGCCTTCAGGTTCAGAAGTTCCCGGCGCACCGCGTCGGCCGAGAGTCCCTTGGCGAGCATGTCGGCGGTGCGCTCGGGCATGCCGGCCAGCGTGCAGAGCTCGGCGATGAGCCCGGCCTCCGCCGCGCCCTCGCCGCGCGCTTGATTGCGGACCGCGTCGAGGTCGACCACCTCGGCGGTTCTCTCGGGCTCCGCTGCTGGTGCGGGAGCGACCGGCGCGTCGGTCGTGGTCGCCGATACGGGTGCGGGCGGCGTGTCGGTCGTGGCCGGTGCAGACCGCGGGTCCTCCGCGGTCGATGCCGACGGCGTTTCGCGCTCGGTCTTCACGGTGTCGGTGTCGTCATTCATGACATGCTCCTTTCGGTTGCTTGGCTGGTGGGATGCCGGGCCCGACAGGGCGGCCGGCGCGGCGACGATCGATCGCGGTTCGGCGAGCGTTACGGCGAGTGCCGTGAGGGAGTCGCGCAAGGTGCCGACTTCATCGGCGAGACCGGCACGGACGGCGTCCTCGCCGAAGAAGAGCCGTGCCTCGGTGGCGCGCACGGCATCGGCCGTCAGGCCGCGGTTGCGGGCGACGGTATCGACGAACAGGCGATAGACCCGGTCGACCTCGGCCTGCAGCGTCCGCCGCGCGCCGTCCTTCAGGGTCTCGTGCGGGTTGAAGTCGTTCTTGGCCGCGCCGGCATAGACGGTGGTGGTGCGGAACCCTTCCATGGCGTCGCGGGCGGAGCGGTCGACATGGACGGCGACGACGCCGATCGAGCCCAAGCCTCCGGTGCGCGGCACGATCAGGCGCTCGGCGGCGCTGGCGATCGCATAGGCGCCGGAGAACGCCTCCTCGTCGGCGACCGCCCAGACCGGCTTGAGGCTGCGCGCCTCGTAGACGAGGTCGGAAAGATCGAACACACCGGCGGCCTCGCCGCCCGGGCTGTCGACCTCGAGCAGGATGGCGCGCACCGCCGGATCGGTCGCGGCATCGAGAATCTGCTCCTCGAGATGACCGTAGGAGGTCAGGCCCGATGCCGCCTCGATGGCGCCGGTCCGTTTGACCAGCGTGCCGAACACCGGGATCACGGCGATGCCCTCGGGCGTTACAAGATTCACGCCGCGTCGTCGGGCGTCGCCGTTCATGACGGCGGGCGCAGGAGCCTCGATGCCGATGCGCGGGCCGATGACGGCGAGGATCGCCTCGAGCTTGGCCTGGCCGATCGCCAGCGGCGTATCCAACACCCGGCTCGCGATATGCGGCAGCATGGTCATGCCGGCCTCCTCATCTCGTTCATGGGTTCGTCTTCATCCGATTCCCGTTCATCGGACTTGGGTTCGGATTCCGCGTCCGGCTGGGCGGCGCCGGTGCGCGCGACCTTGCGCGGGTCGCTGTCGAGCACCAGGCCGAGCGCGTCGGCGCGGGCGTTGTCGGCGGCGGTCTCGCGGTCGATTTCTTCGGCGTCGTAGCCGAAGGCCGAGATCGCTTCCGACCGGCTCATGAGACCGGCCCGGATGGCGAGCACCACCGCCTTGAACTCCTTCTCCGGATCGACCCATTGCCAGCCCTGCGGGATCCACTTGGCGACCAGGCAGGGCGCGGGATCGCGCGCGAATCCCGGCGCCTCCAGCGCGCCCGCGAGCACCGCCGTTCTCATCCACTCGCGCCATACCGGCCGGCACAGCTGGTGGACCACGACCGCGTGCTGGACGGTCTCGCAGCGGCGGCGGAACTCGAGCAGCCCGGCGCGGATCGAGGAATAGTTGACTTGCGTCAGATCGCCGCTCAGCTGTTCGTAGGTGACGCCGGCGGCGGTGGCGACGGCGCGCAGCTGATTGCGAAAGAACCCCTCGTAGCTCGACCCGGCATCGGCCGGCTCGGCGAAGCGCACATCCTGGCCGGGCTTTAGCCGCTGCATGGTGCCGGGCTCGAGGCTGGCCTCGACGACACCGTCCTCGTCGGGATCGTCCCCGCCCATGACGGCGTCCTCGGGGTCGGGCGAGACGACGAAGCCGGTGAACAGCGCCGCGACCTTGGCCTTGACCAGGGCCGCGTCGTCGTATTGCTCGAGCTCGTCGAGCTTGACCAGCGCCCGGGCGAGCCAGGGCTCACCCCGGATCTGCCCGGGACGGAGCGGCCGGTAGAGATGGGCGATGCGGTCCGCCGGCACCCGCACCAGGTCGTGGTCGCGCGGCTGCATTGCCGGATCGCCGGGATGGGCGCGGGTCAGGTGATAGGCGACCCTTCGTCCCAGCCGGCCGAACTCGATGCCGGCACGAACCAGGTTGCCGCTCGGCAATGTCGTGTTGAAGGTGAGCGGCACATGCTCGGCCTCCAGGAGCTGGAGCTGCAGCGGCACCGCGAGCCCGTCCTCGGGCCGGCGCACCCTCAAGCGCACGAAGCACTCGCCGCCCTCCAGCATGGCCCGGCAGGCGAGCGCCTGAAGGCCGTAGAAATCGGTGACGCCGTCAGCGTCGGCCTCCGCGCACCAGTCCCACCAGAGCGCATGCACGGCTTCGCGGAATGTCGCATCGGTCGCGATCGACTGCGGCTTGATGCCGGTGCCGATACAGTTGGTGACGAAGGCGTCCACGGCACTGCCGGCCCAGGCGTTGCGGCGCACGAGATCGCGCGACTTGACCCGGAGGTCGTGACCGGTGGCAAAGGTCGTCGCTAGCGCGCCGGGGTTGCCCGGCCGCCAGGCGAGCGCCCGCCTTCCCGAGCCCGCGGCCTCGTGAACCGGCCGGCGGGATGGACCGGCGCCGGCGCGGAGCGCGCGCCAGGAGGCGGCGGTGCGTGTGAGCCAGCCCCCGCCTTCGCGAAGATTGCTTCGGCGGGCGAAGAAACGCATGCTCAGAACCCCTTATTGCCGACGATGCGGATCTGGCGCACCTGCCTGCCGGCCTCGCGGGCGCGGGCGTTCTCGATCTCGGCCAGCGCCGTCTTGATCTCTTCCACCGAGCGGTAGGTGGCGCTCTTGCCGTCATAGGAAACGGTCAGCACGCCCGAGGTCAGCGCCTCGCGCAGCGCCCGCACCTGATCTTCGGTGTACGTCATGTCGGCCATGTCTCAGCCCATCCACTTGCTACGGGTCACGCGCCGGCGTCCCGCCGGGCGGAAGCCGGCATCCGGCGCCGCCGCGTTCTTCGTGCCCGACCCCTCGGGGCCGGGCTCATTGGCGAGCGCGGCTTCCATGCGCCGCCAACGGCGCTCCGGGAAGCGGTCGGCGCCGGCGATCCAGGCGGCGGCGCGGGCGTAGACCCGGCAATCGAGCGCCTCGTTGCGCTCGTGCAGCTTCTGCCATTCGAGGCGGGCGAAGCCGCGCCGTGTGCGCACCGTCACCAGCTGTTCGGCGACGAACTGCCTGAGCCACTCGTCCTCGACCCAATGCGGCAGATGCACGGTGCCGGGCGGATAGGGTGTGCCCGCCGCGCGCTCCTCGCCGGTCGGCCGTTCCAGTCTCAGGAAGCGGTAGGTCTCGGCCTTGAAGGTCGACACAGCCACGCTCCAGAGCCGCGCGCCTCTTCTCAGGCGTTTGCCGCCGTCGGACGCGTCGACATAGGTCGGACCCGAAACCGGGCTCGAGCGGTTGAAGCCGTCGGTGCCCTTGACCGGCACCACTTGCGCGATCCCGGCGCGGCGCGCCCAGCCATAAACGGCGGTCGGCTCGTAACCGGTATCGATGGCGAGCTTCGCCAAAGTCAATGTCGCGCCGTTCTCATGCGGCCAGACCTGGCCGAGCAGCCGGTCGAGAGCGGCCCATGGCTCGGCCCGTTCGGGCCCGCCCTCGATGACGACATGATCGATGAGCCAGCTTTCCAGCCCCCGGCCCCAGGCCCAGACATCGACCTCGATGCGGTCCTTCTGGATATCGGCGCCGGCGGTCAGGAACAGTCCGCCGGCGGGAACCGTGCCCGCGGGCCAGCGCTCGCGGCGGTCGTAGAGCCGCTGCCAGTCCGGCGCCTCGCCGCTCTCGACCCAGGTCTCGCCGAGGATGGTGTTGCGAAAGGCGCGAATCGCCTCGTCCGAGCCCTGTGCCGCCATCCAGGCGCGGGCGATGGCCTCCCACGAAAGCCAGCCGACCGGCGAATAGAGCGCCGACAGGTGAAACCCGATGGTCGAGGGATCGGCCGCCGTTCCCGTCGCCCGCCAAACGCCGGCCGCCAGCATCGCCGTCTTGTGATGCTCGGCGATCGGCGTCTCGCAGGATGCGCAGTGGTAGGCCGCCGTCTCCGGTTTGCCCTTGTCCCAGCGGAGCCGCTCGAAGACGAGCACCTGTGCGTGCCCGCAATGGGGGCATGGCACGAAATGCCGCCTCTGTCCGAGGCCTCGTACTCACGCTCGATCCGCGAGAAGCCCTTCACCGTCGGCGTCGAGATCAACAGCACCTTGCGGCGGTGGGCGAAGGTGAGCGAGCGAGCTTCCGCCAGCGTCACCAGGTCGCCTTCCTCGTCGGCCGAAGCCGGATAGGCGTCGACCTCGTCCAAGAGGATGTAGCGGGCCGGGATCGAGCGCAGACCGACCGCCGAGTTGGCGCCGGTCATGATCAGGATGCCGCCGGCGAACTCCTTCGACAGCATGGTGTTGCCGGAATCGCGCGACCGCGCGGGCCTCACCAGGCCCCTTAGCGCCGCGCTCTCCTCGATCAGCGGATCGATGCGCTGGCGCGAGTTCCGTTTGGCCAATTCCACCGTCGGCTGGACCGCGAGGGCCGGCCCCGGCGCCTGGTGGATGATGAATCCTATGAAGTTATTGGCTCCCTCTGTGGCTCCGACCTGCGCCGCCTTCATGAACACCACCCGCCGGCACGGATCGGCCGGCGACAGCGCATCCATGATGGCCCGCATGTAGGGCGTGCGCGCGATGCGGTAACGGCCGGGCTCGGCCGAGGCCCGCGCCGCCAGCATGCGGTGCTTCTCCGACCATTCCGAGACGGAGAGCAGCGGGTCCGGCGCGAGCCCGTCGTACCAGGCGCGCCTGATGTCGTCCGCGCCGGCGAAGGGCTCAGCGGAGCCTTCAGCGAAGGTCGGGCCGGATCTCGGCAAGCTCGGTGAGGTGATCTCGGACATGGGCCTCCAGAACCTTCTGCATGACGTGGGCGTCGAGGCCGAGCTCGGCCGCCATCAGGGCGGCGACGCGGGCCGGCCAGTTGACCCAGGCGTCGCGCTCACGCCGTGCGAGCCGGAACACCTCCGCCGTCGCCTGGGCCCGGTCGACCACTTCCTCGCGCAGCCGCTGCACCTGAATGCGGGCCCGCTGCGCCTTGGCGATCTCGTGGGCGGTGCGCGCCTGGGTGAAGGTGGCGGCCCCTTGCGGCGCCGACTCCCCTGCGGGCACGGGTGGACGCGGCTCGGCCGGCCGCGTCTCTGCCGGGGGTGTCTCCTCCGCCGGCTCCGACCGCTCGGGTGCTCGCGCCGGATCGGTGCGTGCATCCCATTGGGCGTCGGCCTTGGCCGGATCGAGGGTGCCGTCCGGCTCCGGCGTGAAGCGGCCCGCGCGGATCGCCTTCATCACCGCGACATGGCTCACCCCGCGCCGGCGCGCGTATTCCCGCAGCGATACACCCATGCCCGTGGAACCTCGAAAATAGCATTAGAATCATGCTCTTAAGCGCTTGCTATCGGGCCAGAACAGAGCGTGTATTACGCCGCAATCGAAAGGAGAAACCGATGACCCAACCGCTCACCGACAGCGAACGCGGCGTGCTCACCGCCGCCGCCAGGCGCCCCGATGGGCGCATCCACCCGCTGCCCGAGGGCGTCGATGCCGATCTGATCGTCGGCAAGCTCGTCTCGCTCGACCTAATCGAGCGCGTGCCGGACGAACGGCCCGCCTCCGAGCCCTTCCTGCGCGTCAACTACAAGGGCCTCAAGGCCCTCCATGCCGATCCGGATGAACGCGCAACGGCCGCGAGACCGACCGCCGTCGAAGCCTTCATCGCCGCCAAGCTCGAGTTCGACGACCTGCTCGAACGGCTCAGGGACAAGAGCGACGATCACTTCGACGTCAACCCCGACCGGGTCGATTGGGGCCATGTCGGCACCCTCAACAAGCACCTTGCCGATCTGCGCGAGATCGGCGACGCCGTCTTCAAGTAAGGCGAATTCGCCGCGTAGCCGACCTCACGGCCCTCCGGCCCCGACCGGGTCCGCCCGGCGGGGCTTCGGGCGGTAGCAGCGCCGCGATGGCCGCGGCGCGCTCACCCGAAGGAGGGACCCATGAAACTCACCGACACCCAGACGATTATTCTGTCCGCCGCCGCCGGGCGCGAGGACGGTTCGATCCACCCATTACCCAAGACGCTCAAGGGCGGGGCGGTCGCCAAGGTCACCGGCGCGCTCCTGCGTAAGGGTCTGATCGCCGAGGCGCCGCGCCGGAATGGCGCCGCCATCGGCGAGACCAACTTCGCCATCACCCGCGAAGGAGCGCTCGCCATCAACGTCGAGCCGGCCGAGTGTCCCCATTTGGCCGACACTGGCGCACAGGCGGCCGACGGTGGCCAGGAGGCCGAACCGGCGGCGGACACCCCGGCCAAGGCGAAGAAGGCCGCCACGGGCCGCAACGGCGCGAACGCGCCACGCAAGACCCGCACCGGCACCAAGCTCGCCCTCATGATCGAGATGCTGCGCCGGCCCGAGGGCGCCACCGTCGACCAGATCATGGATGCCACCGGCTGGCAGCGCCACTCCGTGCGCGGCGCCTTCGCCGACGCGGTCAAGAAGAAGCTCGGCCTCGCCGTCACCTCGGAGAAGGTCGAGGGTCGCGGCCGCGTCTACCGCGTGGCCGGCTGAGGACGACGGCCATGTCACGCAAGACCAGGCGGAACCGGACGCCCAAGCCTCAGGGCTACGTACGGCGTCCACCTCATCCAGAGTGCCGCCGGGCAGGCCGAACTGACGAGGCGCGGGCTGACCGCCCGCGACCTCGCCACGGCCGTCACCCGGTTCCAGGCGGCCGAGAAGGTCCGCGTCGGCACCCTGATCGGCGTCAACCAGGACGGGTTCTTCGGCTCCACCGAGGAGGACTGGTCGCCGGACCGGCCCGGCGCCTTCGACCAGCCGCTCCTGACCATCCCGTGGGTGCAGATCCTCGAGCTGCTCGGCCGCGTCCCGGAGAACACCACGGGCGAGGTTCTCGATGGTGGTGGCAATCTCCAGTAATCGGAGCGGGCCGATGAAAACCATCAGGATCAGCGACGCGACCTATCGCGCCATTGCCGAGGCAGCGACCTATCCGTTCCACTCGACGGCCAGACGGCTGCCGGACGGCGACTGGCTCGTCGAGATCGCCGACGACACCTGCGAGCGCATTGATGAGCGCTCGCCTGCCGGGCGAGACCGACGACGACATCATCCTGCGGGCGCTGCACGTCCATTCCGGCCGGCCGGACAACTGAGGCCGGTCCCAAGACCGACGCCGCCGCTCCTCCATGGGGCGGCGGTGTCACGTTCGGATGCCGCCGAGCACGCGGATCGCCTCGAACAGGCGCCTGAGCGCGAAAGCGCGTGCGATCGAGATCACCGTGAACGCAGCGCCGATCAGAAGGTGGTCTACGAACACCACAGTGAGCCCGAAGAGCGGGAACACCAGCATCTGCGTCACGACAGCGACGCCGTAGCCAACCGCCACGTTGGTCATCGCCTCGAGCAGCGACATGGGCCTCGATTGCTTCATGCCGCGGCCCGTTCGGCGCCGTCGGCGACCGCGTCGAACGTCCGCCCGTCGCCGTCGAGGGTCGCGGCCTGACCCGTCCAGTCCTGCCAGCGTTTCACGATGACGTCGCAATAGCCGGGATCGAGTTCCACCAGCCGCGCGGCACGTCCGGTCTTCTCGGCCGCGATCGCGGTCGAGCCCGAGCCCGAGCCGGCGAAGGGATCGAGCACCACGTCCCGGCTCTTCGACGAGTTGCTGAGCGCGCGCTCGACCAATGCCACCGGCTTCATGGTCGGGTGCAGGTCGTTGCGCGCGGGCTTGTCGACGAACCAGACGTCGCCCTGGTCGCGGGCGCCGCACCAGTAGTGGTCGGTGCCCTCCTTCCAGCCACAGAGGATCGGCTCGTACTGGCGCTGGTAGTCGGCCCGGCCCAGCGTGAAGGTATTCTTGGCCCAGATCACGAAGGTGGACCAGTGGCCGCCCGCCTCGCGGAAGGCGCGCTGCAGCGTCGGCAGCTCCGAGGACGACATGCAGATGTAGGCGGCGCCCTTGGTGACGGCGAGCATGTTGGTGCAGGCCTCGCCGAGGAAGCGCTCGAAGTCGGCGCCCAGATTGTCGTTGCGGATCCGGCGTTTCTTGCCGCGCATCCGGTCCTTGGCGCTGTTGCCGTAATCGACGTTATAGGGCGGATCGGTGAAACATAGGTCCGCGAGCCCGCCGTCCAGCGCCCGCTCGACATCGCCGAGCACGGTGGCGTCGCCGCACAGCAGGCGGTGACCGCCCAGCAGCCAGAGATCGCCGGGCCGGATGACCGGTTGCTCCGGCGGCTCGGAGACTTCGTCGTCGTCGATGTTGCCGGCGGGACCGTCGTCGGCTCCCTGCAGCAGGCGATCGATCTCGTCGAGCTCGAAGCCCGTGAGGTCGAGATCGAACTCGGCCTCGCTCAGCTGCTCGAACTCGACGCGCAGCAGGTCTTCGTCCCAGCCGGCGTTCTCGGCGATCCGGTTGTCGGCGATCCGGAAGGCCCTGGCCTGCGCCTCGCTCAGATGTTCGAGCCGGATCACCGGCACGGTCTCCAGCTCGAGCTGCCGCGCGGCCAGCAGCCGGCCGTGACCGGCGATCAGCACACCGCGGTCGTCCACCAGGCAGGGCACGTTGAAGCCGAAGGCGGCGATCGAGCCCGCGATCTGTGCCACCTGGTCGTCGGAATGCGTGCGCGCATTGGCAGCGTAGGGCAGCAACCGGTCGAGCGGCCACTCTTCGATCGTGAATTCCATCAGGCGGCCTCGGCGATCATCGCGCCCTCGCGCGCGAGCCTCTCGCGGGCGATCTCGGCGTAGTCCGGATTGAGCTCGATCAGGATCGCGTCCCGCCCCAAACGGCGCGCCGCCAACCCGGTGGTGCCGGCGCCGGCGAAGGGATCGAGCACGGTGCCGCCCTCGGGACAGCCCGCCGCGATGCACATCTCGGCGAGCCTCGGGGCCATGGTCGCGAAGTGGGCCTGTGCGAAGGGCTGGGTCGCGATGGTCCAGACGTTCCTCAGATTGCGCCGCGTCACGCTCCCGACCGCGCGCTTGCGGCCGATGCGCGAAGCGGCGTTGGCCTTGGAGAGCGGATCGGCGAGGTCCTTGTGCTTGCCGCCGATGCGGTCCCGGGCCTCGCGCATCTTGCGGCGGTCCGAGGGACCGCTCGTGCAGGGCTCGCTGGCCGCCGCGCGGTCGTAAAAGTAGCGCGCGCTCCGTAGTTGCCCCACGAGCCCGCGTGGCTATCGCCGAGGTTGAGCCACACGGTGCCGTCGGCCCGGAGCACCCGGCGCACCTCCCGAAAGGCCTCGACCAGATGTTGGACGTAGAGTTCGGGATCGGGCTCGAGCCCGAGGCAGCCGAGCCAGGCGCCGCACTTGCCGCACCAGGCGCCGGCCGCGTGCTTCTGATGGTTGCCGTTGAAGCGGCGGGACGGCGCCCCGTAACAGCGGTCCGTGGTCCGGCTCTTGCCGGCAACCGCGGACTCACGCTCGTCATGCGCCTCCCGCCATTCGCCCCACTGGTGGTCGCAGGCCGGATCGCCGCCCATACGGAAGGCGGGACGCGGTAGTCGCGGAGCGAGTAGTAGGGCGGGCTCGTGACCGCGCAGTGGACCGAGCCCTCCGGCAGCTCGCGCAGCCACTCGCGGCACTCGCCGATGAGGATGCGGACGCTCATGGGCCGGCGCCGAGCGAGATCACATGCATGATTGGCGGGTGCTGGGTCATGGGTCTCCCATCACGAAAAGGCCGCCCGCGCCCAGGGAGGGCGGGACGGCCGATGTCGATGTCTCGTTGGTGGGCGGCGCACCGCGCCGGCCGGTGCCGATCGCGCCGGTCCGGCGTCCTCGATGGTGGTAACTAAGGGTGGTAACCTGGGTGGTAACTGGAGTGCGCCCCTGAGGGTGGACAGGTTGCACGTTTGGAATTGACCGGGAATGCTGGGCTTTCAGAGGATGGAAGCCATGGCCAAGCACCGAACCTACAGTATTGAGTTCAAGCGACAGGTTGCTCAGGAATATCTCGGAGGCGAGACCCTTCACGGGCTGGCCAGGCGCCACGACGTCTCGCGCAACCTGATCCGCATCTGGGTGTCGAAGCTCGAAGCCGGCGCGTTTGACGAAGACGTGGAGGCCGCCGGCCTTCTCCAGGAATTTGAGGCGAAGATCTCTGCCCTTGAGCGCCTGGTAGGCCGGCAGGCGCTGGAGATCGAGTTTCTAAAAGGGGCACTCAAGAGCGCACCACGGCCGAGAAGCGCGACTACGTCCGTGATTGCCGGCCCCGTGGGCTCACCATCGCGCGAGGATGTCGTCTGATGGGCCTGCCGCGCTCCACCTACTACGATACGCCGGCGACCGAGGCCGACACCGAGATCGTCGCCCGCATCACGGCGATCTGCGAAGAGTTTGAGGCTTACGGCTATCGACGTGTCGGGGCCGAGCTACGCCATCAGGGGATCGTCGTCAACGGTAAGAAGATCCGCCGTCTGATGCGCCAGCACGACCTACAGCCCAAGCGTCGCAGGCGTTTCATCGCCACAACCGACAGCGATCACGATAGTCCGATCTTCTCCAACCGCGCCAAGGACGTTACGGCCGACAGGCCGAACCAGCTCTGGGTCGCAGACATCACCTACGTCGCGATCGCCGTTGGCTTCGTTTATGCCGCCGTCATCCTCGATGCGTGGTCACGCCGCGTCGTTGGTTATGCCATCAGCCGCTCGATCGATACGCGGCTCACCTTGGCAGCGCTCAAGGCCGCTGTCCGGTCACGACAGCCGCCAAGGGGCTGTATCCACCATTCGGATCGCGGATCGCAAGCTGCTCGCCAAACATGGGCTGATCGGCTCGATGAGCCGGCGTGGCAACCCTTACGAGAACGCTATGGCTGAGAGTTTCATGAAGACGCTCAACAGCCCGTTGATTAAGTCGGCGCCGTCTGATTCTCTGGTTCCCTGATTTGCAGGGGGATTTGCCGATGGCGATGGGACGGCAGAAGGATGGTCAGGGGGACCTGATGGTGAGCTGGTCGGAGATGCCGCGCTCTCCGGGTCATGTGTTTTATGACCGCTTGCAGTCGGTGCTGATCGAGGGCGGCTTCGACGCCTTTGCCGAGGCGAGCTGCCGGCCTTATTACGCGGTCCGGATGGGCGCGCCCTCGGTGCCGCCCGGGCGCTATTTCCGGATGCACCTGGTGGGCTACTTTGAGGGCATCGACAGCGAGCGCGGTCTGGAGTGGCGCTGCTCGGACGCGCTTTCGCTGCGGGCGTTCCTGCGACTGGGGAGCCGTGATCGGGTACCGGACCATTCCTGGCTGTCACGGAGCCGCACGCGCCTGCCCCATGAAGTCCACGCGGCGGTCTTCGACTGGGTTCTGGTGCTGATCGCCGAGGCGGGGCTGATCAAGGGCGAGCGCATCGGCGTCGATGCCTCGACCATGGAGGCCAACGCGGCGCTGCGGAACATCGTGCGGCGCGACAACGGCGAAGGCTACCGGGAGATGCTGGAGCGCCTGGCCCGGGAAAGCGGGGTCGAGACACCCACGGCCGAGGACCTGGCGCGTCTGGACCGGAAGCGCAAGGGCAAGAAGCTTTCCAACACGGATTGGGTTTCGAAGAGCGACCCCGAGTCCAAGATCGCCAAGATGAAGGACGGCACGACGCATCTGGCCTACAAGCCCGAGCACGCGGTGGATCTGGACACCGGCGCGGTGGTGGCGGCCGAGCTGCACCCGGCCGATGAGGGCGACACCACGACGCTTTCCAAGACCCTGGCGAAGGCCGAGGCAAACCTCGAGGCGGTGGATGCGGCACCGACGTCGGAGGACCCGGCCGAATGTGTCGCCGACAAAGGTTATCACTCACGGGCGGTCTTGAGGGCTCTGAACGACAGTCCCTGGAAGACCCGGATCGCGGCGCCCAAGCAGACCGGCTTTTCGCGCTGGCACGGTGATGCGGCGGCGCGGCGCGCGGTCACCAACAACCGTGCGCGGCTCAAGTCCGGGGTCGCCCGCGAGGCCTTCAAGCTGCGCGCCGAGATCGTCGAGCGCTGCTTTGCCCACAACCTCGATCGTGGCGGCATGCGACGAACCTGGCTGCGCGGGCGAGAGAATGTGCACAAGCGATACCTGCTCCACGTCGCCGGCCACAATCTATCGTTACTGATGCGCCAGCTCATCGGCGCCGGCACCCCGCGGGAGGCCGTGGCGGGCGGATATGGCGGTATTTTCGTTCTGCTCACGCCCACCGGGGCCATGCTGGTGGCACGGGGGTGCTCGCAAAGCGGCCAGACGGCTTTCGCCGCCGCATTCCTCATCTGGGAGTGAGAGCCGGAAAAAGCCACTTAATCAACGGGCTGTCAAGGTCGAAGCAGCCTATCTCATGGAATACGAGACTTTCGACGACGTTACCGCAGACCTTCCCAGATTCATCGATGAGGTCTACAACTCACGACGTCTCCACTCCGCGCTCGGATATCTGAGCCCGGTACAGTTCGAGGATCAACATGCCCGGCATACGGTCCAAGGCCGCCGAGTGATCCTGTCCGGACATAGGGGCGCACTCCAAACCAAGGGCTCTGGTTACCAGGTGGTTACCACCCAGGTTACCACCCCTGATCGGGCCGTAAGTCTTTGATATCGCTCGTTATTCCGTTCGGCCGGAGCAGTGTCCGGTGGCCGGTGGTAACCCAGTGGTAACCCAGTTTTTGCCCCTGTCGCTGGCGCGATTTCGCGCTGAGCCCGCCCACTTGCGTTTGCCGCCAGGAAGGACCCGCAAACTCAATGGGTTAGGGAGGTTCGTGATCCCATGTCGGGACCATCACGCCGCCTCACGCGGCATCGTCGAACCGAGCCTTGAGAGTTCGCCATGCATGCGCGGCAACCAGAGGGACCACGCCGTTGCCGCAGAGCCGAAGCCGGTCCACCCGGTGGGCCAGCCCATCAGAGTCTCGACGAACAGCGGGGACGTGGGCGCGGCTCCTATCGTGCCGGCGAACCCTCACCGCGTTCTGGGTGGCCGACGAAGAGCACCAAGCCAGCCCGCGCGGCAGCAATGGTAAACCTGCGATGATCCCGACAGCAGTTTGGTGGTTCGGGAACACATCAGGTCATGGTCGCACAGCCCGCAAACTACTTGGGGTAGACCCTGATCGGGTTCTTGCCGATCTCGAAGGTCGATGGGTCGGAGTCGACGAACTGGTAGACGGCAAACTTGAAGCCCGCGCAGTCACCGTCTTCGTTACAGTTGATCTTACCGCCCATGCCGTCGAAGCCCTTGGTGGCGAACAACGCGTCGCGAAGCGCCTGACGCCCAATGTAGGTATTGCCGGCGTTGTCCTTCACCGCAACGTTCTCTATGCCCATCAGCGCCACCACCATTCCATCATACGCATTTTGATGAAAGGCCTGAATCGGCGCTTCTCCGTACTTCTTCTCATATTTTCTCACTAGTTCGGGATAGCGGTCGCCCATCGCCTTCGCCGAGGTATCCGGACTTGTGAACACGAAGCTGACGGCAGCGTCCCCCGCCATCTTTAGGAAGTTCGGCGCCATCAGCGAGCTGCCACCAACCGGGGTGGCGGTTTCAAGACCTTTGATCTCCCCAAATTGGCGAGCGGTTTGGGCCGCCGCCGCCACGAAGATTGGAAAATACACCACGCAGGGCTTGGTGATGGCGATTCGGGTGAGCACCGGGCGCATATCGACATCGTTCGGGGCCACTGTCTCGGTCGCTGTCACATCGCCACCCAACGCCTTGAAACGGTTCTCGGCGACCCGCACGAGCTGCTCGGCATACGGGCTGCCGTCGTGGATCGTGGCAAGGGTCTTGCAGTTCATCTGGTTCCAAAAATACGCAGCATCCGCGGCGCCGGCGGTAACATCGTTATAGACGGTCCGCAGATAGCCGTGCAGACCCTTCGGGCGATCCGGTGCGGTCAGTGACGGTGCGGTGGTCGAGGTGCCTATGCTCGGGATGCCCGCCTTCCAGAGGATCGGGCCACCGGAGATGCCGGCGCTCGAGCAGTCGGGTCCGATTACAACAACGATATTCCGGTTGGAGGCCAGCTTGGTGGCCGCGGTTTGTCCGCCCTCGGCGTTGCACTGGCTGTCTTCGGCGTAAAACTTGATCGGGTGCCCCGCAACCATGCTTCCCCAGTCATCCATGGCGATCTCCGCACCGCGCTTCTGATCCAGTCCCAGGTCGACGTCCGGACCGGACAGTGTCCAATAGCCACCGATGTGAATCGGTGCGCCCTTGGGGATCTTGACCACGCCGAGTGGATCGGTGACTGGCCCGAGAGTCTCCGCGGAGACGCCGGATAGCGCGCCTGCAGTGACCCCGGCCGCCATGACAAGGGCTTTGATTGCAAGCTTCGCCCTCATGCGACTCTCCTCCTTAGTTCCTCTCGAACTCACTCGTTTCTCAAGAACCACCTGGATTCTCATGACCTTCGATCAGGGTTCCGTAAACCGCGAGCGACGCCGATTATATGGTTCGCGACTTTCCCCTTGTCCAGCATTTTTGCTAACCGCTCCTTCAAACAGTAAATCTGTCCGTCATCAAAACAAATGGGACTGTTGAGCGTGTTTCATAGGGAGGATCTGGCTCATCTTTGTTTGATGTTAAGCCGCTTGGCTTTGATGGTTCAAGCGGCGGTTTTGGGGGGTCAGTTTTTTGATCTTTTTTCTCTTTTCGATGATGGCGGTGTGGCGTCCAAAGTAGGCGTTGGCTGGAGTTACGTTGCCGATGCTCTCGTGGTAGCGTTGGTTGTTGTAGTGATCGACGAAGGCGCTGATCTGGTTTTCGAGATCGCCGGGTAGATAATAATTTTCAAGCAGGATCCGGTTCTTCAGCGTTTGATGCCAGCGCTCGATCTTGCCCTGGGTTTGCGGGTGATACGGTGCGCCCAGAACGTGATCCATACCGTGGTCCTCGAGCCATTCAGCCAGATCGCCGGAGATATAGGACGAGCCGTTGTCGCTGAGCAGCTTCGGCTTGTGGACGACATTGGCGCGATTGCAGCCTGAGGCTTCTAGCGCCAACTTCAGTGTTGCCGTCACATCGTCCGCCGTCATGTTGGTGCAGAGCTTCCAAGCAATGATGTAGCGGGAATAGTCGTCCAGGATGGTCGACAGGTAAAACCAGCCCCAGCCGATGACCTTGAGATAGGTGAAGTCGGTCTGCCACAGCTGGTTCGGCGCCGTGGTCTTGTCGCGGAACTCATCGGCTGCCTTGATGACCACGAAAGCGGGGCTGGTGATCAGGTCGTGAGCCTTGAGAAGCCGGTAAACCGAGGCTTCCGAGACAAAGTAGCCCCTGGTGTCCGTAAACCTGACGGCCAGTTCCCGGGGCGACAGTTGCGTCTCCTCCAGGGCAAGATCGATGATCTGCCCCCGGACATCATCCGGGATCCGGTTCCACACCCGGCCTGGGCTGCTGTTGCGATCCTCAAGACCGGCGTCGCCAAAGGCCAGAAAGCGATCGTACCAGCGATAAAAGGTGGTCTTCGGAATGCCCAGCTTGTCCAAAGTGGACCCGACGCCCAGGTGGGACTGCTCGACCAGGCGGATGATCTCCAGCTTCTCGGATGCGGGATACCTCATTCCTCGTCTCCCCCATCAGCCCGTTGATTAAGTCGGCGCCGTCTGATTCTCTGGTTCCCTGATTTGCAGGGGGATTTGCCGATGGCGATGGGACGGCAGAAGGATGGTCAGGGGGACCTGATGGTGAGCTGGTCGGAGATGCCGCGCTCTCCGGGTCATGTGTTTTATGACCGCTTGCAGTCGGTGCTGATCGAGGGCGGCTTCGACGCCTTTGCCGAGGCGAGCTGCCGGCCTTATTACGCGGCCCGGATGGGCGCGCCCTCGGTGCCGCCCGGGCGCTATTTCCGGATGCACCTGGTGGGCTACTTTGAGGGCATCGACAGCGAGCGCGGTCTGGAGTGGCGCTGCTCGGACGCGCTTTCGCTGCGGGCGTTCCTGCGACTGGGGAGCCGTGATCGGGTACCGGACCATTCCTGGCTGTCACGGAGCCGCACGCGCCTGCCCCATGAAGTCCACGCGGCGGTCTTCGACTGGGTTCTGGTGCTGATCGCCGAGGCGGGGCTGATCAAGGGCGAGCGCATCGGCGTCGATGCCTCGACCATGGAGGCCAACGCGGCGCTGCGGAACATCGTGCGGCGCGACAACGGCGAAGGCTACCGGGAGATGCTGGAGCGCCTGGCCCGGGAAAGCGGGGTCGAGGCACCCACGGCCGAGGACCTGGCGCGTCTGGACCGGAAGCGCAAGGGCAAGAAGCTTTCCAACACGGATTGGGTTTCGAAGAGCGACCCCGAGGCCAAGATCACCAAGATGAAGGACGGCACGACGCATCTGGCCTACAAGCCCGAGCACGCGGTGGATCTGGACACCGGCGCGGTGGTGGTGGCCGAGCTGCACCCGGCCGATGAGGGCGACACCACGACGCTTTCCAAGACCCTGGCGAAGGCCGAGGCAAACCTCGAGGCGGTGGATGCGGCACCGACGTCGGAGGACCCGGCCGAATGCGTCGCCGACAAAGGCTATCACTCACGGGCAGTCTTGAGGGCTCTGAACGACAGTCCCTGGAAGACCCGGATCGCGGCGCCCAAGCAGACCGGCTTTTCGCGCTGGCACGGTGATGAGGCGGCGCGGCGCGCGGTCACCAATAACCGTGCGCGGCTCAAGTCCGGGGTCGCCCGCGAGGCCTTCAAGCTGCGCGCCGAGATCGTCGAGCGCTGCTTTGCCCACAACCTCGATCGTGGCGGCATGCGACGAACCTGGCTGCGCGGGCGAGAGAATGTGCACAAGCGATACCTGCTCCACGTCGCCGGCCACAATCTATCGTTACTGATGCGCCAGCTCATCGGCGCCGGCACCCCGCGGGAGGCCGTGGCGGGCGGATATGGCGGTATTTTCGTTCTGCTCACGCCCACCGGGGCCATGCTGGTGGCACGGGGGGGCTCGCAAAGCGGCCAGACGGCTTTCGCCGCCGCATTCCTCATCTGGGAGTGAGAGCCGGAAAAAGCCACTTAATCAACGGGCTGCCATGCCCGATCATGTTTTTTTTGAGAAGCCGGTTCTCCAGCGAAAGTTCGGCGACCAACTCCTTCAAGTCGCGCATCTCCTGGCGCAGGCCTTTAACCTCGCCCGAGGTCGCTTGGCGCCCGGTGTCGCCGGCGAGCCGCTTCTTGCCCGCTTCCAAAAACTCTTTCGACCAGCTGTAATACAGACCCTCGGCGATGCCCTCGCGGCGGCACAAGGCGGCGATGCTCTCCTCGCCGCGCAGGCCCGACACCACGATCCGGATCTTCTCCTCAGCCGTATACTGCTTGCGTGTCTTGCGGCGAATATCCCGAACCGTTCCATCCGCCGGGTCGTTCTTGCTCATTGATTTCTGCCTCATCTTCGTTCCCTTCGGTCACTACGATGAGCCAGAAATCCTCCGGTATGCGATTACCTCAATTTGTCCCAAACGCGCTGACGTCAGACACGCCAGGATACGCCGCCCTCATCTCATCCCATCACCAACTTTCGGGTATAGCTCCCAACACGATCGACCATACCGATATCGCCGAAGCACGCATTTCCTACGGTGGCCACGGTCAGCTCTCCGATGTGCAGCAGCCGCGGTACGGCCAACAGGTCCTCGACGTGATCATGCCCTTCTAATCGCGCGGGCGGCGCACCCGAGTGCAAAAGGCCGGTCTCTGACCGGCCTTTTGCTTCGCCCTCGCGATCCACAATCTCAGTCGTCGCGATATACCCTCTCGCGCCGCTCGTGACGCTCCTGGGCTTCAATGCCGAACGTGGCGATGGGGCGCGCCTCGAGGCGCCGCAAATTGATCGGCTCGCCCGATTCCTCGCAGAAACCGTAGGAGCCTTCCTCGATTCGGAGTAAGGCGGAATCGATCTTGGTAATCAATTTCCGCCCCCGGTCGCGTGTGCGCAACTCGAGCGAACGGTCCGATTCGGCCGACGCCCGGTCGGCGAGGTCGGCGTCGGGGACGTTGCTTATCTGGAGATGAAGCAGGGTCTCGTTCGATTCGCGCAGAATCTCGCCCCGCCATTCGACCAGTCTGCGTCGAAAGTACTCCCGTTGCCGGACATTCATAAAGGGCTCGTCATCAGACGGGCGGTAATTCTTGGGAAGACGTCTCGCCATGCCTCCTCCCCACCACTGGCCAGATTCTCAGCGCGGCGGAGTATATGAATCCGGCCCGCGTCCAGCAAGGCAAACTCTCATAAATCAACCGTGAGGGACGTGAAGCGAACGTAAGGGGAACGCTAGATTAAGGAAGCATCTGGAGCTTGGCGAGTTCCACCTTGGCGCGCAGCTCGATCTCATCGAGCGTCGCGGCAATCCGCGGATCGATCACCTGGTCGCGCCGCGCCTCGACCATGTTCAGCAGCCTCTGAAGCTTGCCGCGGGGGATCGAGCCGGTCAGCAGGCCGATGCGGATATCGTCGAGATGATCCAGCAGATCATGGCCGTGGCGCAAGGCGCGGGATTGCTCGCTCGTGGCATCGGAGACCTCCTGTAGCGAAAGGAGGGCCTCGACCGCCGTCAGGGATATCGTGCCGCCGATAGGTACGACGGAGCTGTCGTCGACGCGCACGTCCGGGGCGAATGATTCGTCGTTCTTCTTCCCGACCCGGCGCTTGGCGGCAACGGATCCGGTACGAACCGGCCCTGGTCCCTAGACTTTCATGCGGCTAACCCGTTGCTCAAGAAGCGCGGCCGTACGAACGGACTTTTCATCGCCCATTATCATGACGATTACGGTTAAGGACGGGTTAACGGCGATGATTTAAGGGTAAAATGTGATCACCGGGCGCCCGAAGAGCCGCCATGCGCTTCGGCAGATGCTGCCTAGCCGGGACGTTCTTGCCACGCACAATAGGCTAATCCTGCCACCATGACCGGCGAATCGCGCCAAATACGGCGGTTTTCAAGGGGTTAATGCGGCCATCTTTGGCACAGAATTCGCTATGGATAAGGAACCGATACAGCGCTGATTACCGGATGCCATCCATGAAAGCCCCCACCAAGACCCCGGCCACCGCGCCTTGCCGTTGGCTGCGCCGCTTGACCGGCGTGTTGGCCGTCGTGGCGATCCTCGTCCTCGGCGTGACCGGCAGTCCCGCAAGCGCGGCCTCCCGCATCAAGGACATCGCCGATTTCGAGGGCGTCCGCAACAACCTGCTCGTCGGCTACGGGCTGGTCGTCGGCCTCAATGGCACTGGCGACGACATCGACAACGCGACCTTCACGCGCCAGAGCCTGGTCGCCATGCTCGAGCGCCTCGGCGTAAACACGCGGGGTACCGACATCGACACCGATAACGTCGCGGCGGTCATGATCTCCGCCCAGCTGCCCGCCTTCTCGCGCCAGGGCACCACCATCGACGTCACCGTGAGCGCCCTAGGCGATGCCGAGAGCCTGCTCGGCGGCACGCTGCTCGTCACCCCGCTGATGGGCGCGGACGGCGAGGTTTACGCGGTCGCGCAGGGCAATCTCGTGGTCAGCGGTTTCTCCGTTACCGGCGACGCCGCAACTGTTACCAAGGGCGTACCCACGAGCGGCCGTATTCCAAACGGCGCCATCGTCGAGCGCGAGGTGGCTTTCGAGCTCAACAGTCTCAAGAAGCTGCATATCTCGCTCCGCAATCCGGACTTCACTACGGCGCGCCGCGTCGCCCAGTCGATCAATGCCTATTTCGGCGGTCCGCTGGCGCGGCCCATCGATCCCGGCACCATCGAGTTCACGGTGCCGCCGGACAGCCCCTTCGACGTGGTCAACTTGCTCACCGATATCGAACAGCTGGTCGTCGAGACCGATCAGGTGGCGCTCGTCGTGGTTGAAGAGCAGTCGGGCGTGATCGTGATGGACAACGACGTCCGCGTCGACACCGTCGCGATCGCGCAAGGCAACCTGACCATTCGGGTCACCGAAACGGCCCAGGTCTCACAGCCCCAGCCCTTCTCCACGACAGGCGCAACCGTAACCGTGCCGCGCACCGAAATCGAGATCGACGAGGGCGCGGACCGCGGCCTGGCCATCGTTGAGCGGGGCGTCAGCCTGCAGGACCTGGTCGATGGGCTAAACGCCCTCGGCGTGAGCCCGCGCGACATGATCTCCATTCTGCAGACCATCAAGGCCGCCGGCGCCCTGCAGGCGGAACTCGTGGTGATGTGATGCCGAGCGCACTTACCTTGCCGCCAACCTCGCCGTTGCCTGCACCCAATCTCGGCGCCGGCGTCACCACTGAAGGAACACAGAGTCGCCCAGGCGCGCGAAGCGGCGGAAGCCTTCGAGGCCCTGTTCCTGGGCCAGATGTTCGACATGATGTTCGCCGACCTCAAGCCGGACGGCCCATTTGGCGGCGGGCCCGGCTCCGAGATCTACCGCTCGATGCTCAATCAGGAGTTCGCCAAGGTGATCGCGCGACGCGGGGGTATTGGCATAGCCGATCACGTGATGCGCGAAATCGTGAAATACCAGGAGATCACACCGTGACCCAGCCCGTACAACCGACTTTGGCGTCGGCTCAAATCGAAAGGCTGCTCGGGCTCATCGACCGGCTCAGCGCTGTCGTCACTCTCGAGAACCAGCTCCTTGCCGACAATCGGCCCCAGGCGATCGCCGAGCTGCAGGGCGAGAAGGAACGGCTGAGCGAGACTTATCATGCGGAGATGGAGACCCTGCGGGCCGCGCCAGAGTTGCTCCAGGGCGCCGAGCCGCCACAGATGGCCGCGCTGAAATCCGCGGTCAACGCCTTCAACGATCTTCTCGACGAGCACCGGCGGAAGCTGCTGGCCGCCAAAACGGTCAGCGAGCGTCTTCTCAGGGCGATCAGTGATGAGGTCTCAAAGAGGGAACGGCCGGTACAGGGTTATGACCAGAACGCAGCAATGGCGAAGCCCGCGCACGCCTACCATAGCAGCCCGTTGATTAAGTGGCTTTTTCCGGCTCTCACTCCCAGATGAGGAATGCGGCGGCGAAAGCCGTCTGGCCGCTTTGCGAGCCCCCCCGTGCCACCAGCATGGCCCCGGTGGGCGTGAGCAGAACGAAAATACCGCCATATCCGCCCGCCACGGCCTCCCGCGGGGTGCCGGCGCCGATGAGCTGGCGCATCAGTAACGATAGATTGTGGCCGGCGACGTGGAGCAGGTATCGCTTGTGCACATTCTCTCGCCCGCGCAGCCAGGTTCGTCGCATGCCGCCACGATCGAGGTTGTGGGCAAAGCAGCGCTCGACGATCTCGGCGCGCAGCTTGAAGGCCTCGCGGGCGACCCCGGACTTGAGCCGCGCACGGTTATTGGTGATCGCGCGCCGCGCCGCCTCATCACCGTGCCAGCGCGAAAAGCCGGTCTGCTTGGGCGCCGCGATCCGGGTCTTCCAGGGACTGTCGTTCAGAGCCCTCAAGACCGCCCGTGAGTGATAACCTTTGTCGGCGACGCATTCGGCCGGGTCCTCCGATGTCGGTGCCGCATCCACCGCCTCGAGGTTTGCCTCGGCCTTCGCCAGGGTCTTGGAAAGCGTCGTGGTGTCGCCCTCATCGGCCGGGTGCAGCTCGGCCGCCACCACCGCGCCGGTGTCCAGATCCACCGCGTGCTCGGGCTTGTAGGCCAGATGCGTCGTGCCGTCCTTCATCTTGGCGATCTTGGCCTCGGGGTCGCTCTTCGAAACCCAATCCGTGTTGGAAAGCTTCTTGCCCTTGCGCTTCCGGTCCAGACGCGCCAGGTCCTCGGCCGTGGGTGTCTCGACCCCGCTTTCCCGGGCCAGGCGCTCCAGCATCTCCCGGTAGCCTTCGCCGTTGTCGCGCCGCACGATGTTCCGCAGCGCCGCGTTGGCCTCCATGGTCGAGGCATCGACGCCGATGCGCTCGCCCTTGATCAGCCCCGCCTCGGCGATCAGCACCAGAACCCAGTCGAAGACCGCCGCGTGGACTTCATGGGGCAGGCGCGTGCGGCTCCGTGACAGCCAGGAATGGTCCGGTACCCGATCACGGCTCCCCAGTCGCAGGAACGCCCGCAGCGAAAGCGAGTCCGAGCAGCGCCACTCCAGACCGCGCTCGCTGTCGATGCCCTCAAAGTAGCCCACCAGGTGCATCCGGAAATAGCGCCCGGGCGGCACCGAGGGCGCGCCCATCCGGACCGCGTAATAAGGCCGGCAGCTCGCCTCGGCAAAGGCGTCGAAGCCGCCCTCGATCAGCACCGACTGCAAGCGGTCATAAAACACATGACCCGGAGAGCGCGGCATCTCCGACCAGCTCACCATCAGGTCCCCCTGACCATCCTTCTGCCGTCCCATCGCCATCGGCAAATCCCCCTGCAAATCAGGGAACCAGAGAATCAGACGGCGCCGACTTAATCAACAGGCTGATAAGCGGCCCGTCTCGCTCGCCCTCAATCAGGTTATCTAGCTCCAGCTCACGCGGTCTTCGACCGGCGCTAGTGGATTGATCGGATCGAAAGAGTCCGATTTGGGATTCCGTATTGTGCCGTGGCATGCGAGTCTGGCACATGCGCGGCGGAATCTCCTTCACTGTATCGGCCGGCGACGGTCAGCGATTGCGCGCGATCGTCGCGGACCCCAAGAGCCCGCAGAAGCACGTCTGGCAGGCGCGTATTGTCCTTCTGAGCGGCGCGGGTCTGGGTACCTCGGCGATCATGGGCGAGACCGACAAGTCCAAGACCTGCGTGTGGCGCTGGCAGGAGCGCTTCATGCACGAGGGCGTCGGCGGCCTGCTTCGCGACAAGTCCCGCCCGCCGGGCAAGGCGCCGATCGCGCCTGATCGCGTCGCCTGGATCGTCCGTCAGACGCAGCAACCGCCGCCGCACGAGGCAACCCACTGGACGCTGCGCGCGATGGCCAAGGCGGCCGGCGTCGCCGCGTCGACGGTGCAGGCGATCTGGAAAGCCCACGGCCTCAGCCCGCACCGCTGGCGGAACTTCAAGCTCTCGAACGACCCGGCCTTCGCCGAGAAGCTCGCCGATATCGTCGGCTTGTATGTCGATCCACCGGCCCATGCGGTGGTGCTGTCGATCGACGAGAAGTCGCAGATCCAAGCACTCGACCGCACCCAGCCCGGCCTGCCGATGAAGAAGGGCCGCGCCGGCACCATGACCCATGACTACAAACGCCACGGCACGACCACGCTGTTCGCGGCGCTCAACATTCTGGATGGAACGGTCATCGGGCAGAACATGCAGCGCCACCGCCATCAGGAGTTCATCCGCTTCCTCAACCGCATCGAGCGCGAGGTGCCGGCGGACAAGGCCATCCACGTGATCCTCGACAATTACGCGGCGCACAAGAAGGACAAGGTCAGCGCCTGGCTCGACCGTCATCCACGCTGGACTTTCCACTTCACGCCAACCTCGTGTTCGTGGCTAAATGCCGTCGAGGGCTTCTTTGCCAAACTCACGCGGCGCAGGCTCAAGCACGCTATCTTCCATTCCCTCGTCGATCTCCAGGCCGCCATCAATCGCTTCGTCCGTGAATACAATGCCGCCAACCCACAACCATTCATCTGGAAAGCACATCCCGATGACATCATCGCCGCACGAAACCGAGGGTTCCAAACGTTGAAATCAATCCACTAGCAGGCTGCTGAAAAAGTCCTCGCATTTGCAGTTGTGACATGATTCTGTGATTCCTTCGGGTGATGGAGGATGGCATGCGGGGTCGAGATAAAAGCAGTGGCAATTTATTCAGCTACGTAGACTTGGAAGAGCGTGTTCCGGATGATCATCCGCTGCGTCTGATCCGTGAGATCGTGAACGACGTATTGGGGTCTCTATCTTCGGAGTTCGAGACGCTTTATTCCCACATGGGTCGCCCATCGATCCCGCCGGAGAAGCTTCTTCGAGCGTTACTGTTGCAGGTGTTTTATTCGATCCGCTCGGAGCGTCAGCTGATGGAGCAGCTAAACTTCAACATGCTGTTTCGCTGGTTTGTGGGGCTTGGGCTGGACGATGGCGTGTGGGACGCCAGCGCGTTCTGCCACAACCGGGACCGTCTTCTGGAGGCGGAGGTTTCGGCGCAGCTGCTTGCGGGGGTTATCCAGCACCACAAGGTACGGGGACTATTGAGCCGGGATCATTTTTCGGTAGACGGAACATTGATCGAGGCCTGGGCGTCGATGAAGAGCTTTCGTCCCAAAGGTGAGGACGATGGCGACGGGGGATCGGGGCGCAACGCCGAGCGGGATTTTCATGGCGAGAAACGCTCGAACGCGACCCATGCAAGCACCACTGATCCGGACGCCCGGCTTTATCGCAAGGGTAATGGCCGGGAAAGCAAGCTGTGTTACATGGGCCATGCGCTGACGGAGAACCGCCATGGTCTGGCAGTCGGCGGCGGCGTGACCATTGCGTCGGGCACGGCGGAACGCGAAGCCGCCCTTGATCTGATCGACAGGCATCGCCCGGTGGAGAGTAGAGGCGGCCCGCGTCGGATCACGGTGGGCGGGGACAAGGGTTTTGACGTCGCGGATTTTGTCGAGGAACTGCGGCACCGCAAGGTGACCCCCCATATCGCCGTCCAGGACCACGTCACCAAGACCGGCAAGCGGCGCAAGACCAAGATAGACGGGCGCACGACGCGCCATCCCGGTTACGGCGTCAGCCAACGTTGCCGTAAGCGCATCGAGGAGGTCTTCGGCTGGGTCAAGACGAGCGCGGGATTGAGCAAGACCAAATTCCGGGGCCGCCACCGGGTCGACGCTTCGTTCACCCTGGCCTTGGCCGCCTACAACCTCGTCCGACTACCCAGACTGCTGGCGGAGGCGCCAACATGACGGGCGATGCCGGCACGCCGCTGACCGCAAAGTGGCAGATCATCGAACTGGATGAAGCCCAGGGCATCGGATCGGTCGAGATTGAAGACGGTTTCACCCTAAGACACGAAATCTCATTTCATTTCGGCGATGAATCCGAGTTCAAGGCCCGGCAATGATGACTTTTTCAGCAGCCTGCTAGGTCTTTTCGTCGAACCTTGCCTATCCGGTTAACGCCGATGACCGCTACATGTAGGGTGCCGCCACTCTCCCGAGTAAAGCTCGGCATAGGTTGGAGCAGAGGTGTCGCCCGCGATGCCGAGCAATGAGCGGAAGGCGTTGAACGGGTAGAACCGCCTGTTGAAGCGGAAGGTGAACTCGTTGAGGTAGGCTTGTAGGTGCTGGTGGCTAACGCCGTGGTGGATACCGATCAGCCACGTCTTCAGGTTGGCGAAAACCAGATGGATGATCGGCAGGTATTGCTCGGCAACCTCTGGATCACCACACTCGGCAACAGCGAAGTGCTCATAGCCGCGCTTACCGAGGCCAGCATAGCCGCTCCAATCGTCAGTAACGATCAGCGATCCCGGCGCGACGGTGCTTGAGGTGGTCCCACTTTGTTGGACAGTTTGGCAGCGCGGTTAAGGTGTATTCCGTCGTTTGATCATGCTGCCAAAATCCTTTTTATCACATCCTGTTGCTGTTGTTGAGCCTGTGGGGATGTGGGCAAGGCGCGAGCCTTGTCCATCATATCCACAGGTTGACCGGCCCCGTAGGCCTCGGCCGGCGTTTGACCGTCGAGGGACGAATGGGGCCGCTCGGTGTTGTAGAAGCCGATCCACTCGCCGATGACCCGTTCGGCGTGGAAGCCGTCGGTGAGCTCGTGTAGGTAGACCGCCTCATACTTGAGAGACCGCCACAGGCGCTCGATGAAGATGTTGTCCATGCAGCGGCCCCGACCGTCCATGGAGATGCGGATGCTCGCGTTCTTGAGCACGCCGGTGAAGTCGAGGCTGGTGAACTGGCTGCCCTGATCCGTATTGAATATCTCCGGCTGGCCGTAGCGGGCCAGCGCGTCGCCCAAGGCCTCGGCGCAGAATCCAGCGTTCATGGTGTTCGACAGCCGCCAGGATAAAACGTGGCGCGTCGCCCAGTCCATGATCGCTACCAGGTACAGAAAGCCACGCTGGACGGGGATATAGGTGATGTCGGCGCACCAGACCCGATTGGGCTGGTCGATAGCCATCCCTTTGAGAAGATAAGGATAAATCCGGTGCATGGGATGCGGCACGCTGGTTCTCGGCGCCTGATAGATTGCCTCCAGGCCTATCAATCGCATCAACCTGCGAACCCGGTGACGGCCGACGCAAACGCCGTCCCGCCGCAACTGGCGGACCATCTGGCGGCTGCCGTAGAACGGGTACTTCATGAACAACTCGTCGATCCGACGCATCAGCGCCAGACTGTCTGACGTCAGCGCCTTTGGGACAAATTGAGGTAATTGCATACCGGAGGATTTCTGTCTCATCGTAGTGACCGAAGGGAACGAAGATGAGACAGAAATCAATGAGCAAGAACGACCCGGCGGAGGGAACGGTTCGGGATATTCGCCGCAAGACACGCAAGCAGTATACGGCTGAGGAGAAGATCCGGATCGTGGTGTCGGGCCTGCGCGGCGAGGAGAGCATCGCCGCCTTGTGCCGCCGCGAGGGCATCGCCGAGGGTCTGTATTACAGCTGGTCGAAAGAGTTTTTGGAAGCAGGCAAGAAGCGGCTCGCCGGCGACACCGGGCGCCAAGCGACCTCGGGCGAGGTTAAAGGCCTGCGCCAGGAGATGCGCGACTTGAAGGAGTTGGTCGCCGAACTTTCGCTGGAGAACCGGCTTCTCAAAAAAAACATGATCGGGCATGGGGGAGACGAGGAATGAGGTATCCCGCATCCGAGAAGCTGGAGATCATCCGCCTGGTCGAGCAGTCCCACCTGGGCGTCGGGTCCACTTTGGACAAGCTGGGCATTCCGAAGACCACCTTTTATCGCTGGTACGATCGCTTTCTGGCCTTTGGCGACGCCGGTCTTGAGGATCGCAACAGCAGCCCAGGCCGGGTGTGGAACCGGATCCCGGATGATGTCCGGGGGCAGATCATCGATCTTGCCCTGGAGGAGACGCAACTGTCGCCCCGGGAACTGGCCGTCAGGTTTACGGACACCAGGGGCTACTTTGTCTCGGAAGCCTCGGTTTACCGGCTTCTCAAGGCCCACGACCTGATCACCAGCCCCGCTTTCGTGGTCATCAAGACAGCCGATGAGTTCCGCGACAAGACCACGGCGCCGAACCAGCTGTGGCAGACCGACTTCACCTATCTCAAGGTCATCGGCTGGGGCTGGTTTTACCTGTCGACCATCCTGGACGACTATTCCCGCTACATCATTGCTTGGAAGCTCTGCACCAACATGACGGCGGACGATGTGACGGCAACACTGAAGTTGGCGCTAGAAGCCTCAGGCTGCAATCGCGCCAATGTCGTCCACAAGCCGAAGCTGCTCAGCGACAACGGCTCGTCCTATATCTCCGGCGATCTGGCTGAATGGCTCGAGGACCACGGTATGGATCACGTTCGGGGCGCACCGTATCACCCGCAAACCCAGGGCAAGATCGAGCGCTGGCATCAAACGCTGAAGAACCGGATCCTGCTTGAAAATTATTATCTACCCGGCGATCTCGAAAACCAGATCAGCGCCTTCGTCGATCACTACAACAACCAACGCTACCACGAGAGCATCGGCAACGTAACTCCAGCCGACGCCTACTTTGGACGCCACACCGCCATCATCGAAAAGAGAAAAAAAGATCAAAAAACTGACCCCCCAAAACCGCCGCTTGAACCATCAAAGCCAAGCGGCTTAACATCAAACAAAGATGAGCCAGATCCTCCCTATGAAACACGCTCAACAGTCCCATTTGTTTTGATGACGGACAGCCATGCGGCGAGGGCGTCTTCGACAAGTCTCTAACTGGAACCTGTCCCCACCAAGAATCTGATCTACAGGTTTAGGCCTTGATCCGGCGACGAATCGTGACCCGATGCGGCGGCGTGATTGCACTTCTTAATGCCATTTTTTGGAGTTTGTCTCGTCGTCTGATGTGTTTCACGGTGGGGCGTTCAATGGAAGAAGAAGCGCGCCTCATCCTGCGTGAGGCGGTTGACAGCAAAGCAGGCCCCGAAAACCTCGCGACCGCCATTCGCGACCGCTTCGCACCCTTCGCGGGCGTTGGACCAAATCGGTCCTTGCGTTCCGGGAGGCGTCCATACAAATACCCCATGGGGCCGTTGCGATCTTCAGTGCAGGACTACTCGTTCGGCTGACTGTCGCTCATGCAATACGTGCTTGTAGACAAGAGCTGCGATCGCTCCTCCGATAATGGGACCAATCCAATCTAGAAGCCCTCGAAGACCTTTCCGCTGGGATCAGGCGATGTCGAAGCGATCGAGATTCATGACCTTGTCCCACGCAGCCACGAAGTCACGTACAAACTTCTGTTCGGCGTCGTCACTCCCGTAGACCTCAGCGATCGCCCGGAGCTCAGAGTTCGAACCGAAGACGAGGTCGACGCGGCTGCCGCTCCACTTGAGCTCGCCTGTCCCGCGATCACGGCCCTCGAATGCGTCCTCGGTGGCCGTGGTCGCCTTCCACTCCGTCGCCATGTCGAGCAGGTTCACGAAGAAGTCGTTGGTCAGCGTCTCGGATCGGTCGGTGAAGACCCCGAGTTCGGACTGCCCGACGTTCGCGTTCAGGACTCGCATGCCGCCGAGGAGGGCCGTCATCTCGGGAGCGGACAGCGTCAGCATGAACGCCTTATCCACCAGCAGGTGCTCCGACGAGCGCGCATGGCCGTTTGCGAGATAGTTGCGGAACCCGTCGGCGGTCGGCTCGAGTACGGCGAATGACTCGGCGTCGGTCATCTCCTGCGTGGCGTCGGTGCGACCCGGCGTGAGGGGGACCTGCACGCCGTGCCCGGCCTTCTTCGCGGCCTCCTCGATTGCCGCGCAGCCGCCCAGCACAATCAGGTCGGCGAGCGAGACGATCTTCCCGCCCGTCTGCGAGCCGTTGAACTCCCCCTGGATCCCCTCCAGGGTCTCCAGCACCTTCGACACGCCGGACGTCACGTTGACGTACCACCCCGCCTGTGGCGCGAGGCGGACACGCGCCCCGTTCGCTCCACCGCGCTTGTCGGTGTCACGGTAGGTCGAGGCCGACGCCCAGGCGGTCGAGACCAACTGGGATATGGACAGGCCGGAGCTGAGGATCTTGACCTTGAGCGCAGCGACGTCCGCGTCGTCTATCAGTTCGTGCGTGACCTCGGGCACCGGGTCCTGAAAGGGCAGCGCCTCCTCCGGAACCCACGGTCCAAGGTATCGGGCGACGGGTCCCATGTCGCGGTGCAGCAGCTTGTACCACGCCCGGGCAAAAGCGTCGGCGAGCTCGTCCGGGTTCTCGTAGAAGCGCTTCGAGATCTCCTTGTAGGCCGGATCGGTGATCAGCGAGATGTCGGTCACCAACATCATCGGAGCGCACCGCTTCGACGGGTTGTGCGCCTCCGGCACCGCCTCCTGCGCCTCGGTGTTCTTCGGGGCGAACTGGTGCGCACCGGCAGGACTCTTTTTAAGCTCCCACTCGTAGTTGAACAGGTTCTCGAAGTAGCCGTTGTCCCACTTGGTTGGATTGTTGGTCCAGGCGCCCTCGAGCCCGCTGCCGATCTGATCGCCGGCAATGCCGCTGCCATAGCTGCTCGTCCAGCCAAGGCCCTGTTCTTCGATGCTGGCACCCTCGGGTTCGGGACCTTTGTGCTTCTCTTCGGCAGCACCATGGGCTTTGCCGAACGTGTGTCCGCCGGCAATGAGCGCAACCGTTTCCTCGTCGTTCATCGCCATGAGGCGGAACGTTTGGCGAATATTCTCTGCTGCAGCGAGCGGGTCCGGGTTTGCGTTCGGCCCCTGCGGATTGACGTAAATCAGGCCCATGTGGTCGGCGCCCAAGGGTCCTTGGAGTTCCCCGTCGCTGCTGTGGCGCTCGTCATCGAGCCAAACCCGCTCCGGGCCCCAGTAGATGTCCTCCTCGGGCGCCCAGATGTCCTCGCGGCCGCCGCCGAAGCCGAAGGTCTTGAAGCCCATCGTCTCCATAGCGCGGTTCCCGGCGAAAATCAGAAGGTCGGCCCACGAGATCTTCCGGCCGTACTTCTGCTTGATCGGCCAGAGCAGCCGGCGCGCCTTGTCGAGGTTCACGTTGTCGGGCCAGCTACCGAGGGGGGCAAAGCGCTGGGCGCCGCTGCCGCCGCCACCGCGGCCGTCGGCGATGCGGTACGTACCTGCTGCGTGCCACGTCATCCGGACGAAGAGCGGTCCGTAGTGGCCGTAGTCGGCCGGCCACCAGTCCTGCGACTGGGTCATCAGCGCGTCGACGTCCTTCTCCAGGGTTTCGAAGTCGAGGCTCTTGAACTCCTCGGCATAGTTGAACTCTCCGCCGTTGGGATCGGCCTGGGGGTGGTTCTGGCGGAGGATCCGCAGGTTTAACTGGTTCGGCCACCAGTGTTGGTTCGCTGTGTCGCCAACGGCCTGGTGCGTGGCGCCCATCACCGGGCACTTGCTTTCGCTGTTCATGTTCTCTCCGATCGAGTTCTGGATTTTCCACTCTATTTAGCTGACATTCCCCAAATAGTGCCTGGTTCTAGCCGCCATATGAGTCTTTTAAATTCTGTAGGGTTCGAGTTCCCTTCAAGGACGGCATGGCATCTTCCCACAATTTGTTTGGCTGATTCCCGTATCAAATTTTCCGTTGCAACGCGCCCAGAATTGGGGTCGCCGGTCCGCATCGGTGAATATGGGAAACGGCGAATACCGAGTCAATGAATTGGAAGCGTTCCAAACACAAAAATATACGCTTGAGACCACAAACCGATCCTAAGAGGCCGTTTCGAAAGGGGTTGAGTGGCCGGTGTCGATGTGATTCCAAGGAGGTTGCTGAGACCGATATGGAGCCGCCATGTGGACGCCGACCACCCGAGAGCAGCATAGCCGCAAGACGCTGCGTTATCAGACTGATTTGACCGATGCGGAGTGGGTTGTGATCGAGCCTCATTTGCCTCCGGCTCATGGCACGGGACGGCCCCGGTCATGGCCGATGCGAGAGATCGTCAACGGCATTTTCTACGTGATGCGGGCTGGCTGCCCTTGGCGCTTGCTGCCAAGCGATTTGCCACCGTGGGGCACGATCTATCGCTGGTTCGCCAAGTTCCGCGACGACGGCCTCCTTGAGAAGATCAATCACTCTCTGGTCATGGCCGATCGCGAGCGGGTCGGACGCGAGGCCAGCCCGAGCGGCGCGATTATCGACAGCCAGAGCGTCAAGACAACCGAGGCTGGTGGCCCCCGCGGCTACGATGCGGGCAAGAAGATCAAGGGGCGCAAGCGCCACGCGCTGGTCGACACCGACGGGCGCGGCCTCGTGCTCGAGGCGCATCCGGCGAGTATCCAGGACCGCGATGGTGGCGGGTCGCTGCTGTGCGCCTCACGCGGCTCGTTTCCGTTCATCGAGAAGGTCTTTGCCGACAGCGGCTACGCCGGCGAGAAGGTCGCCACGGCCACCGTGATCGCCGTCGAGATCGTGCGCAAAAGCCCCGATCAGGTCGGCTTCGCCGTCCAACCGCGCCGCTGGGTCGTGGAGCGCTTCTTCGCCTGGATCAACCGCAACCGGCGACTGGCAAAGGACTTCGAGGCCACCATCGCCTCGGCCCGCGCCTTCCTCTACGCCGCCTCCGTCATGCTCCTCGTCCGCAGATTGGCCCGAGCCGCATGACTTTCGAAACCGACTCTCAGCCGGATCTTCGTCTTCTCGGATTTGGACGATGATGTCGATCCGGCTGATCTGAGTTCCATAGGGCGTGGGCGGAAGCTTCCCTACACTGAACTCTTCACCCGAAATGTCGATCAATTCGCCGCAGTCGACATTGAAGAAGTGGTGGTGGTCGGACGTGTTCGTGTCGAAATAGGAACGGCCCGGCTCTACGACGACTTCACGCAACAACCCTGCGTTAGTGAATTGGTGGAGAGTGTTATCAGCCCGTTGATTAAGTGGCTTTTTCCGGCTCTCACTCCCAGATGAGGAATGCGGCGGCGAAAGCCGTCTGGCCGCTTTGCGAGCCCCCCCGTGCCACCAGCATGGCCCCGGTGGGCGTGAGCAGAACGAAAATACCGCCATATCCGCCCGCCACGGCCTCCCGCGGGGTGCCGGCGCCGATGAGCTGGCGCATCAGTAACGATAGATTGTGGCCGGCGACGTGGAGCAGGTATCGCTTGTGCACATTCTCTCGCCCGCGCAGCCAGGTTCGTCGCATGCCGCCACGATCGAGGTTGTGGGCAAAGCAGCGCTCGACGATCTCGGCGCGCAGCTTGAAGGCCTCGCGGGCGACCCCGGACTTGAGCCGCGCACGGTTATTGGTGACCGCGCGCCGCGCCGCCTCATCACCGTGCCAGCGCGAAAAGCCGGTCTGCTTGGGCGCCGCGATCCGGGTCTTCCAGGGACTGTCGTTCAGAGCCCTCAAGACCGCCCGTGAGTGATAACCTTTGTCGGCGACGCATTCGGCCGGGTCCTCCGATGTCGGTGCCGCATCCACCGCCTCGAGGTTTGCCTCGGCCTTCGCCAGGGTCTTGGAAAGCGTCGTGGTGTCGCCCTCATCGGCCGGGTGCAGCTCGGCCGCCACCACCGCGCCGGTGTCCAGATCCACCGCGTGCTCGGGCTTGTAGGCCAGATGCGTCGTGCCGTCCTTCATCTTGGTGATCTTGGCCTCGGGGTCGCTCTTCGAAACCCAATCCGTGTTGGAAAGCTTCTTGCCCTTGCGCTTCCGGTCCAGACGCGCCAGGTCCTCGGCCGTGGGTGTCTCGACCCCGCTTTCCCGGGCCAGGCGCTCCAGCATCTCCCGGTAGCCTTCGCCGTTGTCGCGCCGCACGATGTTCCGCAGCGCCGCGTTGGCCTCCATGGTCGAGGCATCGACGCCGATGCGCTCGCCCTTGATCAGCCCCGCCTCGGCGATCAGCACCAGAACCCAGTCGAAGACCGCCGCGTGGACTTCATGGGGCAGGCGCGTGCGGCTCCGTGACAGCCAGGAATGGTCCGGTACCCGATCACGGCTCCCCAGTCGCAGGAACGCCCGCAGCGAAAGCGAGTCCGAGCAGCGCCACTCCAGACCGCGCTCGCTGTCGATGCCCTCGAAGTAGCCCACCAGGTGCATCCGGAAATAGCGCCCGGGCGGCACCGAGGGCGCGCCCATCCGGACCGCGTAATAAGGCCGGCAGATCGCCTCGGCAAAGGCGTCGAAGCCGCCCTCGATCAGCACCGACTGCAAGCGGTCATAAAACACATGACCCGGAGAGCGCGGCATCTCCGACCAGCTCACCATCAGGTCCCCCTGACCATCCTTCTGCCGTCCCATCGCCATCGGCAAATCCCCCTGCAAATCAGGGAACCAGAGAATCAGACGGCGCCGACTTAATCAACGGGCTGTTATAGACCGTCGCCAACGATACTTTGATGTTAGCCGCCACTGCGTCGCCGTGGAGCTGCTCGGCGGTGACATGTCGGTGCGTCCCATCCATGAGCAGCCGTGCGAGCGCCTGTCCGTCATTGTCCGTCATCAAAACAAATGGGACTGTTGAGCGTGTTTCATAGGGAGGATCTGGCTCATCTTTGTTTGATGTTAAGCCGCTTGGCTTTGATGGTTCAAGCGGCGGTTTTGGGTGGTCAGTTTTTGATCTTTTTTCTCTTTTCGATGATGGCGGTGTGGCGTCCAAAGTAGGCGTCGGCTGGAGTTACGTTGCCGATGCTCTCGTGGTAGCGTTGGTTGGGCATTGACACGTTAACTGCCGCGTTCGGCACGATTGGATCGTGATCTGGATCAGGCAGCACACCAGCCTTGATTCCAGACAGCGAACGTCTCGGCTCGAAACGCCTTGAAAATGCGGCGGGGTAAAAGATGGCGCTGGACGTAGAAAGCGTTGTAGACGGCGGCGTGGATTGAAAGGAACCGTTGGGCGGATCCCGGTGAATTGAACCGCTGTTGTTTTCGTTCGCGTCGACGTACCGGCTGGTGTGAATTCTCGGCTCGATTGTTCGCCCGCAATCCCTGATCGTGAATAGCGGTAAGTCGCTCTTTGCGGATCGCAACAGCGTAGGATTTGAGCTTGTCCGTGGTAATGCGCTTCGGCGCAAAGCCCTGCTTCTTCAGCAGCTTCCGCAGCAACCTCTGCGCCGATCGGGCGCAGCGTCGTGGCTGGACCAGGAAGTCGAGAACTTCACCTTCGTCGTCGACCGCCCGCCACAGCCAATGTCTTCGACCGCGGATCCTGATGACCATTTCGTCAAGGTGCCAACGAGCACTGGCACGTGGACGGCTGCGGCGAAGATTGCCTGAGATCACAGCCCGTTGATTAACTGGCTTTTTCCGGCTCTCACTCCCAGATGAGGAATGCGGCGGCGAAAGCCGTCTGGCCGCTTTGCGAGCCCCCCCGTGCCACCAGCATGGCCCCGGTGGGCGTGAGCAGAACGAAAATACCGCCATATCCGCCCGCCACGGCCTCCCGCGGGGTGCCGGCGCCGATGAGCTGGCGCATCAGTAACGATAGATTGTGGCCGGCGACGTGGAGCAGGTATCGCTTGTGCACATTCTCTCGCCCGCGCAGCCAGGTTCGTCGCATGCCGCCACGATCGAGGTTGTGGGCAAAGCAGCGCTCGACGATCTCGGCGCGCAGCTTGAAGGCCTCGCGGGCGACCCCGGACTTGAGCCGCGCACGGTTATTGGTGACCGCGCGCCGCGCCGCCTCATCACCGTGCCAGCGCGAAAAGCCGGTCTGCTTGGGCGCCGCGATCCGGGTCTTCCAGGGACTGTCGTTCAGAGCCCTCAAGACCGCCCGTGAGTGATAACCTTTGTCGGCGACGCATTCGGCCGGGTCCTCCGATGTCGGTGCCGCATCCACCGCCTCGAGGTTTGCCTCGGCCTTCGCCAGGGTCTTGGAAAGCGTCGTGGTGTCGCCCTCATCGGCCGGGTGCAGCTCGGCCGCCACCACCGCGCCGGTGTCCAGATCCACCGCGTGCTCGGGCTTGTAGGCCAGATGCGTCGTGCCGTCCTTCATCTTGGTGATCTTGGCCTCGGGGTCGCTCTTCGAAACCCAATCCGTGTTGGAAAGCTTCTTGCCCTTGCGCTTCCGGTCCAGAGGCGCCAGGTCCTCGGCCGTGGGTGTCTCGACCCCGCTTTCCCGGGCCAGGCGCTCCAGCATCTCCCGGTAGCCTTCGCCGTTGTCGCGCCGCACGATGTTCCGCAGCGCCGCGTTGGCCTCCATGGTCGAGGCATCGACGCCGATGCGCTCGCCCTTGATCAGCCCCGCCTCGGCGATCAGCACCAGAACCCAGTCGAAGACCGCCGCGTGGACTTCATGGGGCCGGCGCGTGCGGCTCCGTGACAGCCAGGAATGGTCCGGCACCCGATCACGGCTCCCCAGTCGCAGGAACGCCCGCAGCGAAAGCGAGTCCGAGCAGCGCCACTCCAGACCGCGCTCGCTGTCGATGCCCTCAAAGTAGCCCACCAGGTGCATCCGGAAATAGCGCCCGGGCGGCACCGAGGGCGCGCCCATCCGGACCGCGTAATAAGGCCGGCAGCTCGCCTCGGCAAAGGCGTCGAAGCCGCCCTCGATCAGCACCGACTGCAAGCGGTCATAAAACACATGACCCGGAGAGCGCGGCATCTCCGACCAGCTCACCATCAGGTCCCCCTGACCATCCTTCTGCCGTCCCATCGCCATCGGCAAATCCCCCTGCAAATCAGGGAACCAGAGAATCAGACGGCGCCGACTTAATCAACGGGCTGTTAGAGGCAAAGATTGATAATGCTGAGAGTCGGTTTCGAAAGTCATGCGGCTCGGGCCAATCTGCGGACGAGGAGCATGACGGAGGCGGCGTAGAGGAAGGCGCGGGCCGAGGCGATGGTGGCCTCGAAGTCCTTTGCCAGTCGCCGGTTGCGGTTGATCCAGGCGAAGAAGCGCTCCACGACCCAGCGGCGCGGTTGGACGGCGAAGCCGACCTGATCGGGGCTTTTGCGCACGATCTCGACGGCGATCACGGTGGCCGTGGCGACCTTCTCGCCGGCGTAGCCGCTGTCGGCAAAGACCTTCTCGATGAACGGAAACGAGCCGCGTGAGGCGCACAGCAGCGACCCGCCACCATCGCGGTCCTGGATACTCGCCGGATGCGCCTCGAGCACGAGGCCGCGCCCGTCGGTGTCGACCAGCGCGTGGCGCTTGCGCCCCTTGATCTTCTTGCCCGCATCGTAGCCGCGGGGGCCACCAGCCTCGGTTGTCTTGACGCTCTGGCTGTCGATAATCGCGCCGCTCGGGCTGGCCTCGCGTCCGACCCGCTCGCGATCGGCCATGACCAGAGAGTGATTGATCTTCTCAAGGAGGCCGTCGTCGCGGAACTTGGCGAACCAGCGATAGATCGTGCCCCACGGTGGCAAATCGCTTGGCAGCAAGCGCCAAGGGCAGCCAGCCCGCATCACGTAGAAAATGCCGTTGACGATCTCTCGCATCGGCCATGACCGGGGCCGTCCCGTGCCATGAGCCGGAGGCAAATGAGGCTCGATCACAACCCACTCCGCATCGGTCAAATCAGTCTGATAACGCAGCGTCTTGCGGCTATGCTGCTCTCGGGTGGTCGGCGTCCACATGGCGGCTCCATATCGGTCTCAGCAACCTCCTTGGAATCACATCGACACCGGCCACTCAACCCCTTTCGAAACGGCCTCTAAAGCAAATTTGTATACGGCTTGATTTAGCGACGTTGGCTGGAATGTTTTCGCGAGTTGCCACCGATCAGTGCCCTCCGATGTATCCTGAGATACCCAAAACTCAGGCCCTGCGCTGTGCGAAGGGGGGTTGGGCCCGGTGCCGGAGGGAGGGTAGTTGACTCCCATGCCGAGAAGCACATCGGTGGTTGTGACGGGCAAACCAAAAAATGAGCCTGTAACGATCGCTGCTCACGGTGCCCATGCGTTAGTGCGTGAAATTCCCAATTCAATACTCGATGCCGACAGGAACTGTTCGTAAGTCAACTGGCCAAGCGAGAAGTTTGTAGTGGTAATACCCGCCTTACCAATATCGGGGGAAGGTCCAAATCTTGCCTATCCGGTTAACGCCGATGACCGCTACATGTAGGGTGCCGCCACTCTCCCGAGTAAAGCTCGGCATAGGTTGGAGCAGAGGTGTCGCCCGCGATGCCGAGCAATGAGCGGAAGGCGTTGAACGGGTAGAACCGCCTGTTGAAGCGGAAGGTGAACTCGTTGAGGTAGGCTTGTAGGTGCTGGTGGCTAACGCCGTGGTGGATACCGATCAGCCACGTCTTCAGGTTGGCGAAAACCAGATGGATGATCGGCAGGTATTGCTCGGCAACCTCTGGATCACCACACTCGGCAACAGCGAAGTGCTCATAGCCGCGCTTACCGAGGCCAGCATAGCCGCTCCAATCGTCAGTAACGATCAGCGATCCCGGCGCGACGGTGCTCTCGACGAACCCACAGAGCGACTCGGCGCTACGGTCGAGCACGACGGCGAGCCGAACGCGTCCGGCATAGCGTCCGTCTTTCCGGTTGTCGAGCTTGGTGCCCGGCTTTCGATGACGCACCTCGATGGCACAGGAGACGGGAACCTTGTGGTGAACACCACGGCCTTCCCCACGCGTTCGCCCGCCAACCCAGGTTTCGTCCACCTCAACATGGTTCTTGGGCTGTCCACCGATCCTGTCTTGGTTGGGCCGCACCATGCCCGAGCGGAGCTTGTGGAGAATTTGAAAGGCCGTCTCGTAGCGCGAAAGACCAAGTTGCCGCTGAAACTGCACGGCGGACATGCCGGGCGTCTGACTGGCGACCAGATAAGCGGCCCAGAACCAGACGTTCAGCGGAGTGTGGCTACGCTCCATCACTGTTCCCACCGTCAGCCCGGTGTTCTGGCGGCACTTGCGGCAGCGCAGGACGCCAGGGCGGTTTTCAAAGTGGAACGGCTCTCCCGCCGTGCCGCAGTGCGGGCAGGCAAAGCCGTCTCCCCAGCGGGCTTTCTCCAGGTAGGAGGCGCAGGCCGCATCATCGGGGAAAAGTCGCTGGAACTCGGGTAGCGAATGCGGGAATGGGAGATCGGCGCGGTCGAGAACATCCATGGCGCGCTCCCCTATATCCGGTTTGCGCCCATTCTAGCCATAGTGGGTGTAAACCGGATAGGAAAGGTTCCAGTAAGCCTGATACAAAAACGCTTAAGAAGGTTACGAGATCGTCGCTCAAAAGATCACCCGTGACCAGATGGCCGAAGCACAATGCCTCGCTCGCTCGCCGGCGAACCCTACCGGTGGCGTGGACCCCGGCATTCTTGATAAGCTCCCCGGATAACACACGCATCGGAGGAAAAGCCCATGTCGTTCGAAAAGCTGCCCGAATTGCCGGAAATGCTGTTTCCGCAGAGCGCGCGCTACCGTGAGCGCGCCGTCGCGCTCTCCTACCAGGCCCATCGGGACACCCGCAGCGTGACCGATGTGGCCTACGGCGAGAGCTACTGGCACAAGGTCGATTACTACATGCCCGAGGACAAGAGCCTGACCGGGCTGCCGGTCATGTGCTTCATGCATGGCGGGGCTTGGCGCAACGGCTGCAAGGAATGGATGGGCTATATCGCGCCCGCGGTCACGCTGACGCCCGCGGTCTTCGTCTCGTTCGACTACCGCATCGCGCCCGACGCCAAGATGCCTCAGATCATCGGCGATGTTGCCGATGCCTTGGCGCACGTTTACAAGACGGTCGAGCAGCATGGCGGCGATCCCGAGCGCATCTTCATCGCCGGCCATTCGGCGGGCGGCCACCTCTCGTCCTATCTCGCGCTCCGTCCGGACCTGCTGGTCGAGCGCGGCTGCCCGGACAACGTCGTCAAGGCCTGTATGCCTTCGGGTGGGGTCTACGAGTTCGATTTCAGCCAGATGGGCGATGGCGAGTGGATGGATACCGCCTATCCGATGGCCTTTGAAGATATTGAAGACACCAAGCTCGCGGCCGATCTCAGCTCGCTCAACCATGTCAAGGGCAACAAGATCCCCTTCCATGTTAGCTGGGGCGAGACCGACGTGCCCGAGGTGCTGAGGACGACCGATCGGTTCGTCGCAGCGATGGCGAAGGAAAACTGCGTGCTCGAGACCTACATGTGGCCCTATCTCGACCACTTCGATTCGAACATCGACCAGGGCCACGAATCGGGTCCCTGGATCCTCAAGATGCGCGAGTGGATGAACAAACTCCCTATGGTGTAAGGCGCGTCCTCGGGGCCGGTCTCTGCGGTGGCCGGCCCGGCGTGCGGGAAAGGGCCATGCCTTAGCTAAATTCTAATATCCCACGCGCCATTCAGCCGGGCTGATCGCATAGGCAATCGAGGAGTTCTCGGGTCGCGGTAGGAGCGTGAACATCGACGATCATCGATCCGCCTCGCTTTGGATCAGCGATGGGAGCGTTCGGTCGTCGATGGTGCTTATTCAGCAGCGGCTTTCGATGCTTCGCCGAATATCCGGTCGAGATACCTGTTGAGCAAGTGATGGATAGGTTTTTCCAGAGCGACCGTCGGTCCTGGTGCAAAGAATCGCGACCGCAACCCCTTCTGCAACGAGTCCAACATCTCGCGGTCTTCCTCGATTACCGCCGCGATCAATTCCTTGTACGGTTTGAGCCGCTGCTCGAAATCCGGCAGGTCGAAGTGCTGCTTGGGGAAGAGCGTATACGCGAAAATCCGCGTCCGGTCAGGACCAAGCGGATAGTAAATTAGGGGTTGGGCCAGATCGAATCGGCCGAAGACGCTCATGTTCGGTCGCACGTACACGGTGAAGGCGAAATGCTCGTCGTTGCGTGATACGCCCTTGCCCTCCATCCAGGGTGCGCAGGAAGCGTCCATCCACGGCATCGGGCCGAACTGCGAGATACCGTCGGTCGCCATGGTGTGGCTTTGGTACTCGGCGTGACAGCCGTGCTTGGTGAGCCGGTAGTCGAGGCCTTCGAGCGGGAAGTGCTTGGCGAAGGAATCGGAATGGATCACCACGGTGTGGTACATGTCCATGAAGTTCTCTGCGACGAGCTTCCAGTTACAGTCGACCTCGGTCTCGAACTTATACCAACGGCGCAAAATTCTGACTCGCAAGGGATTCCCTTTTTGGGCTGGATGTGATTCAAGGCTGGCGAAGGAGATTCGCCATGTCAGTATGCATTGCTCTTCGGGACGACTACGACAGCATTAAGCTCCGGTGTTTGGCCAAGCACAGTCGCGATCCCCGCCAAGTTCGCCGGCTTTTGGCCTTGGCGGCGGTTTACGACGGCATGAGCCGAGCGGAAGCCGCTAAGGTCGGCGGCATGGATCGCCAGACGCTGAGAGACTGGGCGCACCGCTTCAACGATGAAGGGGCAGACGGCTTGAAGAACCGTCCCGGTGCGGGCCGCCCCCGGCTCTTGACCGACGAGCAGATGGGCGAACTGTCGGTGATCGTCGAAACGGGCCCCGATCCAAAGATTGACGGTGTGGTTCGCTGGCGGCGGGTTGACCTGAAACGGGTGATCGAAGAACGCTTTGGCGTGATCTATAGCGAGCGGGCGATCTCCGACCTTCTCGTCGCGCTGTCCTTCTCCCACATCAGCGCCCGGCCGCAGCACCCCAAGCAGGACCAGCGGGTGATCGAGGCGTTCAAAAAAACTTCCCCCGCACGCTCGCTGCCCACCTAGCCGGTCTGCCCAAGACCAAGCGGGTCGAGATCTGGTTCCAAGACGAGGCCAGGCTGGGACAGAAGAACGGGCGTGTGCGCATTTGGGCGAAGAAGGGAACAAGGCCACGCCTGCCCGCCGATCAGCGCTACACGAACGCCTACCTCTTTGGCGCAATCTGTCCCATGGGAGCCAAGGGTGCCGCTCTCATGCTCCCCTTCGCCAACACAGCCGCCATGCAGATGCATCTCGACGAGATCAGCTGCAACGTCGCCGCCAAGGCCCATGGCGTCGTCCTGATGGACCGCGCCGGGTGGCACAGCACCGACCAGCTCAAGGTCCCCAAGAACCTCACCATCATCCTGCTGCCATCGCGCTCGCCCGAGCTGAACCCGGTCGAGAACATCTGGCAATACCTCCGCCAGAATTGGCTCTCTAACCGCGTCTTCGAAGATTACGACGCCATCATCGAGGCCGGTTGCCAAGCCTGGAACAAACTAATCGACCAGCCCGAGACGATCATGTCCATCGGAATGAGAGATTGGGCGATTTCAGGTCAATAATTAGTGCCGTTGGTATTATACGCCAATCGCGTCTCTTCCTGGTGCAGGAATTCAGCTATCTCGCGCACGCCATCGTCGTCGAGATAATCGCCGAGGCTTATCAGCCCGTTGATTAAGTCGGCGCCGTCTGATTCTCTGGTTCCCTGATTTGCAGGGGGATTTGCCGATGGCGATGGGACGGCAGAAGGATGGTCAGGGGGACCTGATGGTGAGCTGGTCGGAGATGCCGCGCTCTCCGGGTCATGTGTTTTATGACCGCTTGCAGTCGGTGCTGATCGAGGGCGGCTTCGACGCCTTTTCCGAGGCGAGCTGCCGGCCTTATTACGCGGTCCGGATGGGCGCGCCCTCGGTGCCGCCCGGGCGCTATTTCCGGATGCACCTGGTGGGCTACTTTGAGGGCATCGACAGCGAGCGCGGTCTGGAGTGGCGCTGCTCGGACTCGCTTTCGCTGCGGGCGTTCCTGCGACTGGGGAGCCGTGATCGGGTACCGGACCATTCCTGGCTGTCACGGAGCCGCACGCGCCTGCCCCATGAAGTCCACGCGGCGGTCTTCGACTGGGTTCTGGTGCTGATCGCCGAGGCGGGGCTGATCAAGGGCGAGCGCATCGGCGTCGATGCCTCGACCATGGAGGCCAACGCGGCGCTGCGGAACATCGTGCGGCGCGACAACGGCGAAGGCTACCGGGAGATGCTGGAGCGCCTGGCCCGGGAAAGCGGGGTCGAGACACCCACGGCCGAGGACCTGGCGCGTCTGGACCGGAAGCGCAAGGGCAAGAAGCTTTCCAACACGGATTGGGTTTCGAAGAGCGACCCCGAGGCCAAGATCACCAAGATGAAGGACGGCACGACGCATCTGGCCTACAAGCCCGAGCACGCGGTGGATCTGGACACCGGCGCGGTGGTGGCGGCCGAGCTGCACCCGGCCGATGAGGGCGACACCACGACGCTTTCCAAGACCCTGGCGAAGGCCGAGGCAAACCTCGAGGCGGTGGATGCGGCACCGACATCGGAGGACCCGGCCGAATGCGTCGCCGACAAAGGTTATCACTCACGGGCGGTCTTGAGGGCTCTGAACGACAGTCCCTGGAAGACCCGGATCGCGGCGCCCAAGCAGACCGGCTTTTCGCGCTGGCACGGTGATGAGGCGGCGCGGCGCGCGGTCACCAATAACCGTGCGCGGCTCAAGTCCGGGGTCGCCCGCGAGGCCTTCAAGCTGCGCGCCGAGATCGTCGAGCGCTGCTTTGCCCACAACCTCGATCGTGGCGGCATGCGACGAACCTGGCTGCGCGGGCGAGAGAATGTGCACAAGCGATACCTGCTCCACGTCGCCGGCCACAATCTATCGTTACTGATGCGCCAGCTCATCGGCGCCGGCACCCCGCGGGAGGCCGTGGCGGGCGGATATGGCGGTATTTTCGTTCTGCTCACGCCCACCGGGGCCATGCTGGTGGCACGGGGGGGCTCGCAAAGCGGCCAGACGGCTTTCGCCGCCGCATTCCTCATCTGGGAGTGAGAGCCGGAAAAAGCCACTTAATCAACGGGCTGTTATGCAGTTCGGGTCGAGATTGATGAAAATCCATCCCGCCCAGGTGTCGAGTTTGAATTCGTGCAGGCGGCAGTTGTCGAAGTCGAATCCTTCGGTTTCGTCGCTAAACGGAGCCGAGATCAGCTGTCCGTCGAGATCGTGCATCCAGGCATGGTAGGGACAATTGAATTTCTTGAGGTTGCCTTCGCCGGTGGCGATTTCGACGCCGCGATGACGGCACACGTTGGCGAACCCGTGGAGCGTACCGCTCGTGTCGCGACAGAGGAGGACCGGCTCCTCGGCGATGCGAAACGCGCGATAGTCGCCAGGATTCTGGAACTCCTCAACCCGCCCGACGCACAACCAGTCCTTGGTGAAGATCTTTTCGATCTCCATCTGGTAAATCTCTGGCGAGGTATTACTGTATCCAGGCGCGTGACGAGCGCCCAAGAGCTGTGCGCGCGTCGTGAGTGAAATCGGCCTGATCGACCCTCCCAGGGCGGCTTTCCATGTTGGTCGTTTCCTTCCCTCGACACCCGGTTGGAACACTTAATCACGCTATGCCAGCAGCGTAACCGAGGGCGTATCGTCCGCGCAAACCTTCCATCTCAAAACAGGTTGGTAAGAATTCACAAACTGCTTACGTTCGAGATCGATCCGATTATGTACCTTGATAGTCGTTTTCGTCTGTGAGGTGCGCCGCCTCGCCCAACGGCTGCGCCGAACGTTCCCCGCCGCCTGAACGGCCAAATTCCGCCCCCTAATGCGATGCGGGTGGCACATCGAGGGTCGGGTTTCGCTCGAAAAAGCCGAAGGGATGCAGCGAGAAGCTCGCATAGGCCACCGGCTGGATCGGGAAATCCTCGGGCCGGGGCAGGTGGTGGTAGTTCATCGTGTACCACACCACGATATCGGTATTCTCGACCGAACGATCGGCCTGGGTCCATTTCGCAAGCCCCTCGCCGCCTTCGCTCTGGTTGATGTAGCGCCCGGCGGGGTACATCTCGTCGGGCCTATACGGCGTGACCCAGAGATGCTTGGTCATGAATTGGGCGCGCTTGGCGACGCTCGCATCAGGGTGCGAGAAGGGAGCTGCGTTGGTGCCCGGCATCAGGCGGTAGCCGACCGGCGCGCCCATGCGGTTTTTCTTGTTCGGATTGACGATCTTCCAGTTGCGCGCCTTGGCGAAATCGATGGTGCGCTGCGCCTTGAGCTCGCTCTTGAGCACCTTCTCCTTGGCGTAAAAGGCCCCGGCGGCGGGGTTGTTGGGGCCTAGCTTCTCGGCCACCGTGTCGACCTCAAGCACCGAGTTCTCGTCGCCGTCCACGGACATGTCGAGGCGTATGTTGAAGACGTGCTGGTGGATATGGCCGACGACCTGGGGCGCGACCAGCGTGCCGTATTTGGGCTTGGCGCCCGGCGCCGCCGCGGCCATGTTGATGATGCCGGTAAGCTTGCATTCGAGCTGGATGGTGCCGTCCTGGTAGAAATACCAGTAATAGCCGTAGTCGTAGTTGCCGACGGTGACGATGAACGAGACGACGAGCCGGCGCGAGCGCCTGACCTCGGTCTCGTCGGTGCGCCAGTCCCAGTGCTTCCACAGAATGCCGTAGTCCTCCTCGTGCATGCAGATGGCGTTCTTGATCTCGACCGGCTCGCCGGCGGCGCTGCTCAAGCAGGCGTCGAAATAGTGGACCACGCCGACGCAGTCACAGCCCAGCATCAGCGAATTGGTCAGCGAGCCGATGCCGTACTCGCCGATGTCGAAGGCGTTCTTGCGGTAATGCCCGCCTGACGGATCGCCGTAGGGCACCACCATCTCGGCCAGGGACGCGCGGTAGATGATGGGCCTGACCCGGCCCTGGTCCTCGAAGCCGATCTCGTGCAGCACCACGCCCTCGCGCGGCGTGAAGCCGATGCGAAAATGCCAGTTCTGCCAAGTGACTTTCTGGCCCTCGACGGTGAAACTCGGCCCCTCGGGCTGGGTGATCTCTAGGGGCTTCAAATCGGTGCGGTAGTCCTTGATGAAGTGGCGGTTGTAGTTGCCCTCCTCGGGCGGCAGCGGCAGCGCGCCGTGATCATCGAGGCGCATCACCTTCTTCGCGTTGAGATCGACGACCGGACACAGGCCCTCGATCGGCCGCACATAGCCGTTGTCGTGCTCGCTGGTCTTGAGCCAGCAGAAGGTGTGACAAAGCCGCTGGCCTTCCTCCTCCGGCACGCCGTAGTGGCCCGCCGACCACGGCTCGACCATGACGAGGTCGACATCGGTGATGCCGCGTTTTTTCAACGCCGCGCGAAAGCCCGCGTCGGCCTTCACCGTCTCCTCGCACTCGAGGAATTCCTCGAGCATGACGCCCGGCTGGACCCCGGGAATGTGGGTCCAGCTCGTGACCTCGCCCGCAGACAGCGAGACGATGGCCTCGTAGGTCTTGGCGGTCGCGCCATCGAAGGCGCAGATGAAGGCTTCGCGCGGCACCGCATCGCCTGCCTTGTAGGACCGCACCAGCGCCTTGTCGGGCTCCTTCAGCGCGATGGTCTGGAAGCGCGTGCGCGCGCCGACATGGCCGGCTGCCTTGAGCAGGCGGACGGTCTCGCGAATCTCGTCGGGCGTCAACGGATCGAGGGGGTGAGCGGTCGTGGCTTGCGCCGCCGCCGTCGTCATGGATTCCGCCATCGTGGTCATTGAGACCTCCGCATGGTTGGGGGGCTTTTTCGGCCATGATAGCGCTTGAGCACGGCCCGCGGCAACGCGCGCTGATCCCGCTATAGTGTGCGGCCAAGTTCCGCGCCTTGTCGCTCCTGGCGGTGTGCGAGGTGGCGGCGATGGCGCTGTGGTTTTCCGCTTCCGCCGTGGTGCCCTCGCTCAAGACCGAGATCGATCTCTCACCGGAACAGACCTCGCTGTTCACCAGCGCGGTTCAGATCGGTTTCGTCGTCGGCACGCTGGCGAGCGCCGTTCTAGTGCTCGCCGACCGGCTCGATCCCAGGCGGTTCTTCATGGTCTCCGCGTTGGTGGCGGCTGCGGCGAACGCGCTCATCCTCGTCGCGCCACCGCCCTCGCCGCTGGTTTACCTCGCGCGTTTCGTGACCGGTCTATGCATGGCCGGCGTCTATCCGGTCGGCATGAAGATGGCCGCGACCTGGGCGCGCGGCGATCTCGGCCTTATGGTCGCGATCCTCGTCGGCGCGCTGACGCTGGGCTCGGCTTCGCCCCATCTGTTCAACGCCTTTGGCGGCGTGGATTGGCGCTTTACCGTTGCGGCGTGCTCGGTGGTTGCGCTCCTCGCAGCGCTGTTGATCAATTTCGTCGAGCTCGGGCCGGGACGCACCTTATCGCCGAGCTTCGATCCCAGTCACCTCCTTAAGGCGTTCCGCACGCCGGCGCTGAGGCTCGCCAATTTCGGCTATCTCGGCCATATGTGGGAGCTCTACGCCATGTGGGCTTGGCTCGGGGTGTTTCTCGATGCGAGCTTCCGGCTCAATGCCGGCGGGGCGGCCGATCCGGCCGCCGCCGCGCGGCTCGTGATGTTTGCCGTGATGGGCCTCGGCGGCGTCGCGGGCTGCATCGCCGGCGGCTGGATCGCCGATCGCCGGGGACGCACGCTCTTGACCATGGGCGCGATGACGCTGAGCGGCGCCTGCGCCATCGCCGTCGGCTTCCTCTATGGCGCCAATCCCTGGCTTGTGGGCGCGATCTGCCTGCTCTGGGGGATCACCGTGATCGCCGATTCGGCCCAGTTCTCGGCGAGCGTGAGCGAGCTCTCCGAACCCGAGCTCGTCGGTACCATGCTGACCGTGCAGACCTCGGTCGGCTTTCTCCTGACACTCGTGACGATCCACCTGATGCCTTATCTGGTGGACGGGCTGGGCTGGCGCTACGCCTTCGCCGCACTCGCCATCGGCCCGTTCCTCGGCGTCGTCGCGATGGGCCGGCTGCGCGCCCGGCCCGAGGCCGCCCTGCTCGCCGGCGGGCGAAGGTGAACGATCGGGCCCGAGCCGCAGAAGGGAGTCAAAATGCGCGCCCCGACGTGCGAACCTGGAGGGCTTGCACGAGCTTGATACCGGACCCACGTCAAAGCTGTGCCGATCCTCCGTACGCGGGGGGCGGAACCGATAACGGGGGACCACAGCATGCTCAACCACAGTTACAGCTATGCCGATTGTCTGAACAATTCGATCAAGAGCGCGTGGTCGGTGGATGATTGTTTTCAGGGGCGGGACTTCGACTTCGCCAAACGCTTCCTGCCCGACCGGATCGCCGGCGTGAACGAACTCTCGTGCCTCGGCGACGAGGAGAAGCGCAAGCTCAACCAGATCCGCGGCAACAGCTATTGCCACATCTTCGCTTTCGTCGAGGGGTTTATCGTGCCGATGGTGCTGGATCACGCGCGCGGCGACGTCTATGGCGACGAGACGCGGCTGCGCTGCCTTCTGCGCTTCGCCGAGGAGGAGATCAAGCACCAAGCCATGCTGGAGCGTGCCATGCGCCAGATCGGGGATGGTTTAGGGGTGGCCTGCGGCGTCATCCCGGGCCGTGAGGACGTGGCCGAGGTGGTGCTCGGCAAATCGCCGCTGGCAGCGCTGTTGCTGACCACTCTCATCGAATGGTTCACGCAGGCCCACTATGTCGAGCACGTGCGCGACGACGATGACCTCGATGGGCTGTTCCGCGACATCCTCAAGTATCACTAGATCGACGAGGCGCAGCACGCCAAGGCCGATTCGGTGCTGATCGACGAGGTCGCGAGCAAAACCTCGGATGAGGACCGCGAACGGGCCGTCGATGAGTTGCTCGAGCTCGGCACCGCTGTGGACGGCCTGCTCGGCCAGCAGGTCGAGATGGACATCGAGGCCGTGGAGAAGGCCATCGGGCGCACCTTGTCGGAGGACGACAAGGAGGAGGTCCGCACCCACCAGCGCCGCGCCTACCGCTGGACCTTCCTGGTCTCGGGCCTCGAGCACCCTAATTTCGTCAAGATCGTGGATGAATTGACCAAGGAAGGGAGCGGCAAGATCGCCGGCGCCGCCCAGGCGCTCGCAGCCTGACCGCCCGACACCACCCCATACCGCGACGAGGCTGGCCAGCGAGGCCGGCCTCGTTTGTGTTCCGCGTTTATCTTTTTGCCGTGTCTTTCGTGTAGGACGAGCCGGGGGTCCGCTCGCGCGGGTCGAGAGCCAAACGCCGGCTTGTGGCGTGCTCCGCGTCCGCCTAAGCTGGCCCGCTGCCGCGTTGCGGCATCACGCGTAGACCGGCGCGCCAGCCGGTCTTTGACGTAACTGGGTTGAACACGGGAGCTACCATGGTCGCGCAACAGTACGACGTGAAAGATACCGCATTGGCCGACGAGGGGCAGAACAGGATCGAGTGGGCCTTCGCCGAAATGCCGGTGCTGCAAAGCATCCAGAGCCGCTTCGAGCGCGACAAACCCCTCGATGGCGTGCGCGTCGCCGCCTGCCTCCATGTGACGACCGAAACCGCCAACCTCATGCGCGTACTCGCGGCCGGTGGCGCGAACGTCGTGCTCTGTGCGAGCAACCCGCTGAGCACGCAGGACGACGTCGCCGCTGCGCTGGCGGTTCATCACGACATCTCCGTGTTTGCCCATTACGGCGACGACCATGACAGCTACTACCGCCGCCTCAACGCGGCGCTCGATCTCGAGCCGCACCTCACGATGGATGACGGCGCCGATCTCGTGAGCCTGCTGCACAAGGAGCGCCGGAGCCTGCTTCCCGGCGTCGCCGGCGGCACCGAGGAAACCACGACGGGCGTCATCCGCCTGCGCGCCATGGCCGAGGAGGGCGCGCTCGAGTACCCCATCATCGCGGTCAACGACGCCGACACCAAGCACCTGTTCGACAACCGCTACGGCACCGGCCAGAGCACGCTCGACGGCCTGATTCGCGCCACCAACTTCCTCATCGCGGGCAGGGTGTTTGTGGTGGCGGGCTACGGCTGGTGCGGGCGCGGCATCGCCATGCGGGGGCGCGGTCTGGGTGCGATCACCGTCGTCACCGAGGTCGATCCGTTGCGCGCGCTGGAAGCCGTGATGGATGGCTTCGAAGTCATGCCCATGGCCGAGGCGGCCAAAGGGGCCGATTTCATCGTCTCGGCAACCGGTGACAAGAACGTCATCGATGCGGCGCATTTCGAGGTCATGAAGGACGGCTGCGTCATCGCCAACGCGGGCCATTTCGATGTCGAAATCAACATCCCGGCGCTCCGGGAGCTGGCCAAGGACACCCACAAGCCGCGCCGCGACGTCGAGGAGTTCCACCTCGCCGACGGGCGGTGCATCCGCCTGCTCGCCGAGGGCCGGCTGGTCAATCTTGCCGCCGCCGAGGGGCATCCGGCGGCGGTGATGGACATGAGCTTCGCCAATCAGGCGCTGGCCTCGGTTCACATCAACCTTCACAGCAAAGAGCTCGGCCGGAACGTCCATGGCGTGCCGCGGGAGATTGACGAGGAGATCGCGCAGCTCAAACTGCAAGCGCTCGAGATCTCCATCGACACCTTGAGCAAGGAGCAGACCGCGTATCTTTCGTCCTGGCAGGAGGGCACCTAAGCGGCCGCACGTGAGCCGGTCGCCGGGCAAGTGGCCCGAGTCCCGCCTTCCGCGGCCAAGGCCACAAAGGGTCCGCAGCGGCGAGAACCAACCCCAGAACGATGAGAATGCGCGCCATGGCACGGCGAGGCCACGGCGCCCGTGGTTCCGGCGCAGAACCTCATTGAGGTCCCGCGCCCCGATTCTTATTGCTTTGAGGTGAAACGGTTGATGAAGCTGAACGTTGAGCGGTTGATATACGCAACGCCACTCAAGCTTCCACACAACGCGATTAGAACCAGGATGTTCAACCAGACCAGGTCGCCCATATTTCCGATCCTTCCTCCACTCTGACAGAAGCGAGCGGGTTTACTAAAGCCTAACCCCGGTAAAGAAGGGGTTAACGTAAAGTAAACAAAGGGTTAACGGACGGATCGCCGGCCCGGTCTGAGGCCGGTGCTGCGTGCGCCTCCGCCGGTGTTATTTTTCAGGCAGGAACGGGTGATAAAGGCGATCGCGCCCAAGCTTACGCACAACACGACCAGGACCAGCACGTTCAACATTGCGAGATCGCTCATGGAGGTATCCTCTGCGCGGCGACCTCGAAAGTGCCCCATGATCGCGCGCGCGCTGAGTGGAGCCGAGTGCGCACTAAACCAGAGTTCCATTAAAGAACGGTTCGCCGCCATGGTTTGGCAATGGTTTCCGCCTTTGCAGCGTTATGGGGGGCGGGTAACATGATGACAGGACGGGAAATAACCATGACGGCCTACCCTCTGGACGCGCTCAAGGGCCTGGTGCGGCCCGACCGCGTCCACCGTGACATCTACCAAGACCCCGCGATCTTCGAGCTGGAGATGGAGCGGATATTCGCTCGCGTCTGGGTCTATGTCGGCCATGAGAGCCAAGTGCCCGCGCCCGGCGATTTCATGTGTACCTGGCTCGGGCTCGAGCCCGTCGTCATGGTGCGCCATACCGATGGGCGGGTGTACGTCCTCCACAACCGCTGCGGCCATCGCGGCGTCAAGGTGGTCAACGAACTCGCCGGCAACGCCCCGTTTCTGCGCTGCATGTATCACGGCTGGACCTACCAAACGAATGGCGAGCTCTTGGGCGTGACGCAACCCGAAGGCTATCCCGACGATGTCGAGCTCGATCCGGTGGCCTACGGCATGCCCAAGGTAGCGCGGGTCGAGAGCTACCTCGGCTTCGTGTTCGCCTGCGCCGCGGCCGAGGGGCCAAGCCTCGAGGACTATCTCGGCGGGGTTCTCGCCTGTCTCGATGATCTGGCCGCCAGTGCGCCGGACGGTGAGGTGGAGGTCACGGGCGGAGTCGTCCGCTACGGTTTTCCCGGCAATTGGACGTTCCAGCTCGACAATGTGTGCGACATGTATCATCCCGCCTATTCGCACGAATCCTCGAGCCGCATGGGTGGGCGGCAATACGCCCGCCGCGAAGGCGATGAGGGCGGCATCAAGTTCTTCGACGATGGCGGTGCGGTGGTGAGCTTCGATTCATGCGGGCTCTGGTCGTTTCCCAACGGGCATGGCTGGGAGGGGGCGTTGCCCCAGGTGGAGAACACATCCCCGGTGCACCGCGAATATGTCACCCTCTTGGAGGCGAAACACGGGCCCGAGCGGACGAGCGAGATCCTCACCAAGAAGCGTCATAACACGGTGTTCTATCCCAACGTGGTGGTCCAGGATCTCAACCTGCACGTCCGCGTGATCCGGCCCATCGCGGTCGACCTCACCGAGGTCGCCATCTACCCGATCCGCCTCAAGGGCGCGCCGGAGCAGATGTTCCGCGACTCGATCCGGCTCCTCAACACGACCAATTCACCGGCGTCGATGACCCAGGTCGACGATATCGAGGTCTTCCGCCGCGCTCATATCGGGCTGAAGACCCGGCATGGCAGCCCGTGGCTGTTCCTGGCGCGTGGCGGTCATGTCGAGGAGCTCGATCCCGAAACCGTGGGCACCCGGTCGATCGGCAGCAGTGAGACGCTCCTCCGGAACCAGTATCAGACCTGGCTCAGCCATATGGTGGCGGGGGTACAGGGCGATGGCGAAGCGGCCGGCCAAGCCGGATGCGCCGGGCGCTGGGCGGCCCGAGGGAATCGAGACGCTGCTCCTCGAACGCGAGGTGGAGGCGTTTCTGCGGCACGAGGCGACGCTGCTGGATGATCGGCGCTTCGAGGAATGGCAGGAGCTCTTCACCGAAGACGGCTATTACTGGGCGCCCGCGCGGCTGGAGCAGGATAACCCGCACGACGAGCTTTCGCTGTTCTACGACGACCGCGAGCTCATGAAGATTCGCGGCGAGCGCCTGCGCCACCCACGCGTTCATTCGCAGACTCCGCCCTCACGCACGAGCCACATCGTCGGCGAGGCGGGGGCTTACGCCGTCCGGGCCAAGTTCCACATGCTCGAATACCGGCCGGAGATGGCGCAACGCGCGTTCGGTGGAACCTACGAGTATCGTTTGATTCGTAACGGCGCGGGCTTCAAGATCGCCTCCAAGAAGGCGACGGTCATCAATTGCGATGCCACGCACTTTCCGCTGGCGCTGCCGTTTTAGGCGTTTCGCGGGGCCACGCACCGGGAGATCGGAGAGGAGAATACGCCATGGCCGCCAAAAAGAAGTCCACGACCTCGGCAAAGAAGGCTCGGCCCAAGACGAACGGGCGTAAGCCCGCGCGCACAGACGGTCAGTTCACCGCGACCCGCAAGCCGCTGCACGAGGCGCGGCACGTTCCCGGTCACTTCTACGAATCGCAAGAGGTCTTCGACCTCGAGAAGAAGAACATCTTCATGAAGGATTGGTTGTGCGTCGGGCGCGTGGAGGAAGTCGAAAAACCCGGCGATTACATGACCTTCCGGGTGATGGGCGAACCCGTTCTGGTGGTTCGTAACGGCGGAGGAGAGATCAACGCCTTTGCCAACGTGTGCCGCCACCGCGGCGTCGAAGTCGCCCATGGCCAAGGCAACGCGAAGGAATTCGCCTGCCCCTATCACGCGTGGCTTTACGATCTGGACGGCAAGCTTGTCGGCGCGCCCTACATGCAGGAGGTCAAGGATTTCGATTTCAAGAATTGCCGCTTGCCCGAGTTGCGCCTTGATGTCTGGGCCGGCTGGATGTTCATCACCTTCGATTCCAAGGCGCCGCCGCTAGCCGATTTCATCTCTGAGTTCGAGGCCGATTTCGGGTTTCTCAAGCAGGAGGAATGCCGCCTCTTCGAAAAGGAGGAAGCGACGCTCGATTGCAACTGGAAGCTCGTTGTCGAGAACCTGATGGACGTCTATCACATCAAGGTTCTGCACATCGACAATTTCGGCAAGCACCATGATCTGGAGACCTTCCCGTTCCAGTTGACGTCGCGCGGCGGCTACAGCTCGTTCTTCAACGCCGCGCCCGACACGGAATCGGGAAAGAGCCTGTTCGGCAAGGCGCCGTGGCTCGAGGACAAGCCCGAGAGCTTCGGCTGTACCGGTTTTCTTTCGCCCAACCTGCACATCTTCGCGCGGATCGATGAGGTGCACCCGATGATCAGCTGGCCGGTGGCGCCGAACAAGACGCAGATCAACGTCTACCACCTGTTTCCCAAGCCCTTCTTCGAGCAGCCCGGCTTCGAGCAGAACGCAAGAACATACCGGGATTTCGTGATCGGCGTCATCGAGGAGGACCGCTGGATGGTGACCTCGCTGCAGAACGCCATGAGCTCGGAGATGTTCTCGCCCGGGCCGATGTCGCGGCTGGAGGTTAATCTGCACAGCTTCATCAACTACAACATCGACCGGATTTTCGGCGGAAAATAGCGGATCTTGGGCGTACGGCCGGTCCGCCTTCACCGTTTGGAGAACCGGCGGGGCGGAACAGCTTGCGGTCCGAGCCGCGATATGATTGAGTTTCCGGGAGTAGGCGCTGTCGTAGTGCGCGCAGACGAACGGAGAGTTTCATGACACGCGAGATGCTGAAAATGGCTGCGATCGCAGCGGTGTTTGCTGCGGGGTTCGCCGCGTCGGCCTATGCCGGGGAGCTCAAGACCAGCACCAGCGAGGGCGCATCAACATCGGTGAGCGCCTCGAGCACGGCCACCAGTAGCGCAAGCGGCTCGGAGGTCATCAGCACCACGAATTACGGCTCGAGCTACTCGGGTTATAGCTCCGGCTACACCTCAAGCTATAACGCCGGCGGTTATCCCGGTCGCATGTGCCCATTTGCCAAGCAGACCACGGCCTATATCGGCAGCTGACACGCACGCCTGGGCTTGCGTTCATTGACAGGGATTGGGGCGGCCCATATGGCGCCGCCCTTTCTCACGGGAAGTAATGCGGAGTAGGCGGGCATGAAGGTCAGAAACTCGCTCAAATCGATCAAGAAGCGCCACCGCCATTGCCAAGTGGTGCGCCGCCGCGGCCGCGTCTACGTCATCAACAAGCAGAACGCGCGCTTCAAGGCCCGCCAGGGCTAGCGGGGTGCGCCCCAGGGGCGGTCTGCCCGGGACGCCGTTGGCGCGTCCAGGGCCGGGCCCCAGCATCGCGCCTGCTGGTCCAAGCTCTGGTGTTGCCAAATTGCGCCCGTGACTCCATGTTGAGGGGAGTTTGACTTCCCCGGGAGGATGCCATGCGCATGCCCGAGCCCGATGCCGCGATCCTCGCCCGCCGCGACGAGCTGATCGCACTGTTCCGCGAGATCGGCGGCGGCGAGGGCGTGATCGCCGAGGAGGAGGCGCTCCGGCCCTATGAGTGCGACGGCTTGAGCGCGTACCGCCAGTTGCCCATGGTCGTCGTGCTGCCCGAGACCACCGATCAGGTCTCGCGCATTCTCAGGCTGTGTGGCGAACGCGGCGTCAAGGTCGTGCCGCGCGGCGCCGGGACCTCGCTCTCGGGCGGCGCGCTGCCGCTGGCCGACGGGGTGCTCCTCGGGCTCGGCAAGTTCAACCGCATCCTCGAGGTGGATTATGCCAACCGCTGCGTCGTCGCCCAGCCCGGCGTGACCAACCTCGCGATCACCAACGCGGTCGAGGCCGAAGGCTTCTACTATGCCCCCGATCCGTCGAGCCAGATCGCCTGCACGATCGGCGGCAACGTGGCGGAGAACTCGGGCGGCGTGCACTGCCTGAAATACGGCCTCACGACCAACAACATTCTCGGCCTCGAGATGGTGCTGATCAACGGCGAAGTGGTGCGCCTGGGCGGCAAGCACCTCGATTCGGAAGGCTACGATCTAATGGGCCTGATGACCGGATCGGAGGGCCTGTTGGGCGTGATCACCGAGGTGACCGTGCGCATCCTCTGCAAGCCCGAAGGCGCCCGCGCCCTTCTCATCGGCTTTCCGACGAACGAGTCAGCAGGCCGGTGCGTCGCCGACGTGATCGCCGCCGGTATTATCCCGGGCGGCATGGAGATGATGGACCGTTACGCCATCCAGGCCGCCGAGGCGTTCTGCCACGTCGGCTATCCGCTCGATGCGGCGGCGCTCCTCATCGTCGAGCTCGACGGGCCCGAGGTCGAAATCGAGCACTTGATCGGACGGGTGCGCGCTATCGTCGAGAACGCCGGCGCCATCTCGGTGCGGGTGAGCCACAACGAGACAGAGCGGCTGGCGTTCTGGGCCGGGCGCAAATCTGCGTTTCCCGCGATCGGCCGCATCTCGCCGGATTATTACTGCATGGACGGCACGATCCCGCGCCGCCGCTTGCCCGAAGTGCTGAACCGCATGGCCGAGATGTCGGAGCACTATGGCCTGAGGCTCGCCAACGTCTTCCATGCCGGCGACGGCAACCTGCATCCGCTCATCCTCTATGACGCCAACGTGCCGGGCGAGCTCGAGAAGGCCGAGGCCTTCGGCGCCGATATCCTCAGGCTGTGCGTCGAGGTCGGCGGCGTGTTGACCGGCGAGCACGGCGTCGGCATCGAGAAACGCGATCTCATGGGGGTCATGTTCAACGAGGACGACCTCAACCAGCAACAGCGCGTCAAATGCGCCTTCGACCCCGACGGCCGGCTCAATCCAGGCAAGGTGTTCCCGACGTTGCACCGCTGCGCCGAGTTGGGTCGTGTGCATATTCATCGAGGCGAGGTGCGTTTCCCCGAACTGCCGCGCTTCTGACCGCGGGCGTGTGATGAGCAACTTCTTCCGGCCGGCCGACGCGACGGAGCTTCGCGACGTCATCGCGTGGGCGGTGGCCGAGGAGGAGCCCGTGGAGATCATCGGCCGCGGCACCAAGCGGGTCCTGGGGCGGCCCATGCAATGCCCGCACCTGCTCGATCTCTCGGGTCTCGCCGGCGTCAGCCTGTATGAGCCGGAAGAGCTGGTGCTGACCGCCGGGGCCGGCACGCCGCTCGCCGACATCGAGGCCCTGCTCGAAAAGAACCACCAGCACCTGGCGTTCGAGCCGGCCGATCTCGGGCCGCTGTTCGGCGGCGATCCGGGCCAGGCGACCATCGGCGGCGTGCTCGCCTGCAACCTTTCGGGGCCGGGGCGCATCAAGGCGGGCGCGGCGCGCGATCATATCCTCGGCGTCAAGGGCGTTTCGGGCCGGGGCGAGGCCTTCAAATCGGGCGGCCGGGTGGTCAAGAACGTCACCGGCTACGATCTCAGCAAGCTGATCGCAGGCTCCTTCGGCACGCTCGCCGCCATGACGGAGCTCACCCTCAAGGTCATGCCGGCGGCGGAGAAGACCTATACGGTTTTGATCTACGGGCTCGATGACGAGGCGGCCCTGCGGGTGATGGGCGAAGCGGCGCGCTCGAGCCACGAGGTCTCGGGCCTGGCGCATTTGCCGCGTGCCGTCGCCGCCCGCTCGGCGGTCTCGTATGTCGGCGGAGCCGGCGCCTCGGTGACGGCGCTCAGGACGGCGGGCCCGGGCCCTTCGGTCGAACATCGGACCGGTGCGCTCCGCGAGATGTTCGCGGGCCAGGGCGCGGTAGAGGAGTTGCACAGCCAGAACTCGGCCGTCCTGTGGCGCGAGGTGCGCGATTGCGCCGGATTGCTCGGGGTGGCCGGCAGCGACGGGATGACGGTGTGGCGGCTCTCGGTCCCGCCGGCGCAAGGCGCCGATGTGGTGGCCACCGTCATGAGCGCAACTGGTGGCGAGGCCTATTACGACTGGGCGGGTGGACTGATCTGGCTCGCCCTTGGGTCCGATAAAGACGGCGCCTCGCATGACGTGGTCCGCCGCGCCGTTGCCCCTACGGGTGGACATGGGCTGCTGGTGCGCGCCGATGCGGCGGTACGCGAACGCGTGCCCGTCTTTCAGCCCCAACCCGAGCCGCTCGCACGGCTCACGCGGCGCGTCAAGCAGAGCTTCGATCCCAAGCGCGTGCTCAACCGTGGCCGCATGTACGCCGAGCTGTGAGCGGCGATCGTGCAGACCAACTTTACGCTTGCCCAGCTCGCCGATCCGGCGCTCAAGGAATCCGAGAGTATCTTGCGGACTTGCGTCCATTGCGGCTTCTGCCTGGCGACCTGCCCCACTTACGTGCTGCTCGGCGATGAGCTCGACAGCCCGCGCGGGCGCATCTACCTCATCAAGGACATGCTGGAGAATGCGCGCGCCGCCTCGGCGACCGTCGTCCGGCACATCGACCGCTGCCTCTCCTGCCTCGCCTGCATGACCACGTGCCCGTCGAGCGTGCACTATATGCACCTGGTGGATCATGCGCGTGTCCACATCGAGCGCACCTATCAGCGCCCGGCGCCCGAGCGCTGGCTCCGGCGGTTCCTGGGCGCCGTGTTGCCGCGGCCGAGATGGTTCGCGGCCGCGCTCGCTGCCGCCCGGCTCGTCCGCCCGCTGGCCCCGCTCCTGCCGGGACGGCTCGCCGACTTGGCGGGGTTGATCCCAGGGCGCGGGGCAGGGGGACGGTTCGCGCCGGGCCGCGTTTTCGCGGCGGTGGGACCCAAGCGCATGCGCGTCGCGCTGCTCACGGGATGTGTTCAGCAGGTGCTGTCGCCGGCCATCAACGAAGCCACGGTGCGGCTCTTGACCCGGCTCGGCTGCGAGGTGGTCATCGCGCGCGGGAGCGGCTGTTGTGGCGCGCTCCCCCATCATCTGGGCCAGGAGGAGGCGGCGCTCGGCTGGGTCAGGCGCAACGTCGCGGCGTGGACGCGCGAGATCGAAGGCGCCGGGCTCGACGCCATCGTGATCAATGCCTCGGGCTGCGGCACCATGGTCAAGGACTACGGCTACCTGGTGCGGGGCGAAGCGAGCCAGGCCGCGCCGGCGGCGCGCGTGACCGCGCTCGCTCGCGACGTGACGGAGCTCGTCGCAGAGCTGCCGCTGGCCGATCACGCGGACCCCTCAGACGCGGCCAACGGCCTCACGGTCGCCTACCAGTCCGCCTGCTCGTTGCAGCACGGTCAGGGCGTGACGCAGTTGCCCAAGGATCTGCTGGCGAGCGCAGGTTTCGAGGTTCTCGACATTCCCGAAGGCCACCTGTGCTGCGGCTCCGCCGGCACCTACAACATGCTGCAGCCCGCGCTAGCCCGCCGCTTGCGCGACCGCAAGCTCGCCCACATCGAGGGGCTGAAGCCAGACGTCGCCGCCGCCGGCAATATCGGCTGCATGGTCCAGCTTGCCGGCGGGACGCGGATTCCGATGGTTCACACCGTCGAGCTCCTGGACTGGGCATCGGGCGGGCCGCGCCCGGCCGCACTGGCCCCGCGCTGATTACGCCATTGTGCTTGGGCGGGGCCGCCAACCGGGTTAACATGACCGCCATGAAAGCGGTTCTCACCGCCTTCGCTGTGGCGCTCGTCATCAGCCTAACGGGACCCGCCGTGGCCGATCAAAAGGAAGTGCGTCTGGACGAGCTGTTCGCCGAGCTTCACGCGACCGGCGATCCGCTGCAGGCCCTGCGCATCCAGCAGACTATCTGGGGCGTCTGGACCGAATCGGGCAGCGAGACCGTCGATCTTCTGCTCGGCAAGGGCACCCAAGCGATGGCGCAGGGCGAGTTCGACAAGGCGCTGGCGCTGTTCAACTCGGTGATCGAGATCGCGCCCGAGTTCGCCGAGGGCTGGAACAAGCGGGCGACGCTTTATTATCTGATGGGTTGGCACGAGGCCTCGATCCAGGACATCGACCGCACGCTCCGTCTCGAGCCGCGTCATTTCGGCGCGCTGTCGGGGCTCGGGCTCGTCAATCTGGCGCTCGACCGTCTCGACGATGCGCTTCAGGCCTTCGAGCGCGCGCTCGAAGCCAACCCGCACATGCCCAACGAGCGCGATCACATCGAGCTGCTCGAAAAACACATCCGCGGCGAGCCGATCTAGCGGCGCGCTCAGCGCCTCACGGGGACCCGGGCCCTACCCGTCTTCGATGACGGCAATGCGCAAGACGTTGGTCGTGCCCGGCGTGCCGAACGGAGCGCCCGCGGTCACCACCAGCCGGTCGCCCTTGCTCGCCAGGCCCTCGCTCACCGCGTGGCGGCAGGCGAGCCTCAGCATGTGGGCGAAATCCGTGGCGTCCTCGGTGTGCACGCAGCGCAGGCCCCAGGCCAGCATGAGCCGGCGCGCCGTGGTGAAATTCGGCGTGAGCGCGAGGATCGGCACCCGCGGCCGGTTGCGCCCGGCGCGAAGCGCCGTCGACCCCGAGGTGGTGAAGGTCACGATGGCCGCGACATCGAGCGTCTCAGCGACCTGGCGCGCCGCCGCGCTGATGGCATCGGCGGTGGTGGCGTCTGGCGCTACGGGCACGGCATCGATCAGCGTTTCGTAAAGCGGGTCCTGCTCGACCTGCCGGGCGATGCGGTCCATCATCGCGACCGAGGCGACAGGGTAATCGCCGGTGGCCGATTCCGCCGACAGCATGACCGCATCGGCGCCGTCGTAGACCGCGGTGGCCACGTCGGAGACCTCGGCGCGGGTCGGCGCCGGGGACTGCACCATCGATTCCAGCATCTGCGTGGCCACGACCACGGGCTTGCCGGCCTCACGCGCCGCGCGAATGATGCGCTTCTGCAAGCCCGGCCCCTCCTCGACCGGGAGCTCGACGCCGAGATCGCCGCGCGCCACCATGATGGCATCCGAAAGCGCGATGATCTCGTCGAGCTCGGTGATCGCGGCAGGTTTCTCGATTTTGCTGAGGACAGCGGCGCGCGCGCCGATCAATTCACGCGCCTCGAGGATGTCATCCGGGCGCTGCACGAACGAAAGCCCGATCCAGTCGACGCCGAGTTCGAGGGCAAAGGCGAGATCGGTGCGGTCCTTCTCGGTCAACGCGCTGAGCGGCAGGATCGCGTTGGGCAGGTTGATGCCCTTGCGGTCCGAGAGCTCACCGCCCGTCACCACCGTGGTCTCGGCATAGGAGTCGCCGGATTCCTCGACCGTGAGGCGGATGCGGCCATCGTCGATGAGCAGGTCGGTGCCGCGCTCGATGGCGGCGAACACTTTCGGATGGGGGAGAGGCGCGCGCTTTTCGTCGCCCGGCTCGTCGGAGAGATCGAGGCGGAAGCGAGCGTTCTCCTCCAGCCGGGCTGCGCCGCCGGCGAATGTGCCGAGGCGGAGCTTGGGCCCCTGCAGGTCCACCAGGATGCCGATCGGCCGGCCGGTCTTCGCCTCCAGGTCGCGCAGGATGCCGTGCGTGGCCCTGTGCGTGTCGGGATTGCCGTGACTGAAGTTGAGCCGAAAGACGTCGGCGCCGGCATCGAGCAGATCGGCGATGACCTCGGGGCTCCCACTCGCCGGGCCCAGCGTCGCGACGATCTTCACGCGGCGGTGATGAATCATGACCGAATGCTAGTCCTCCGGCGTGACGCTGCGCCAGCGCTAATCGCAAGCGATAGCGGTTGGCGAGCGGGCGAGCTGTCGCGCCGTGTGCGCGTTCAATCCTCCACCTGCTGGCGGCAATGGGTCTCGCGCACGAACAGCCAGACCGTGATCGCGGCAACGGCGCAGGCCGGGAAGATGAGAAACGCGATGCGGAACGTCTCGACCGAATAAACCCGGATACCCGCGTCCATTTGCCCGCCCCAGAACACATCGAGAAGGTATCCGGTAACCGGCTGGAGCACAGCCACGGCCCCCATGCCGAAGGTGTTGACCACGCCCGACATGGCGCCCGATAACGAGGGTGCGTTGTGCTCCCGGCCGACGGCGAACACCAGAATCGCGCCGCCATTGCCGAATCCGTAAAAGAAGAAAATGACGTAGACCAGGGCCAGGGACGGGTCCGGCAGGTAAAGGATGAGCGGCCACATGGCGAGGCACAGGCTCGCGCCGACAATCATCGGGATCTTGCGGCTCGCGAGGCGATTGGAGATCGAGCCGATAAAGGGCGCGGCGGCGGAGAAGCCGATGAAAACGACGGAGGCAAGAAAGGCCGCGGCCGTTCGATCCAGCCCGTAGGCCACCATCGCGAACGGCACGGCCCACAAACCGGCGAAGGTGACCAGCGGGCCGCCATGCAGGCCCGAGATGAGGGCGGCGAGCCAGGTCTGCGGGTTGCTGAGGACCGATTTCATGCCCTTCAGCAATGGGGGCCGGGGCTTGCTCTCCTGTCCGTCCCCAACACCCGGCTCGCCGGTCGAATCGCGCACGATGAGCCAGATCAGCGCGGTCAAGAGGAAACCGAAGCCGGCCGCCCAGATGAGCGTCGCGCGCCAGCCCATCAGCTCGATGAGGGCGGCGAGCGGCGCCAGGCCGACAACGGCGCCAGCCGTGCCGATAAACATGGTGATGCCGGTGATGGTGGCGAACTTGCGGGCGGGGAACCAGATCGTCGCGAGTTTGAATGTCCCGATCAGGGCGACCGCCGTTCCGCCCCCAATCAGGAGCCGCGCGAGATACGCGACGGGGAGCGATTCGGCCAGGCCGGACAAAAGGCTCCCGAAAGCGGCGATCAGCAGGCTCGCTGCCATCACCCGCCTCGGCCCGAAGCGGTCGAGCAGGACACCCAGCGGGAATTGCAGGCCGGCGTAGGCAAAGAAGTAGAAAGCCGAGAGGTTGCCGAGAATCACCGCCGTCGCGGCGAACTCGCGCATCAGATCGCTCACCATGACGCTCGGCGTGACGCGCTGGAAGAACGCGTAGAAATAGAACGTCGCGCCAAGCACCCAGATGGTCCAGGCGAGCGCATTCGAGCGCCGGCTGAGGGCGGCGGTGCTCACGGGGCGGTCTCGCGCAGGGCGGCGGCGCTGGCGCGGCGCGCGAGCAGGATGCCGGCGAGCACCAGCGCTCCGCCGGTCGCCTGCAGCGGTCCGAGCGGCTCGGCCAGGATCAGCCAGGCCAGCAGCGACGCAGCGACCGGCTGCGAGAGCAAGGTCACGGACGTGAACGATGCGGGAAGATGGGCGAGGGCAAAGGTGATCAGGCCCTGGCCCGCGGCCTGGGAGATCAGCGCGATCGCGATCAGCACCGCCCACCCGAACCACGTCACGGCAATCAGGCCTTCGCCCATGATGAGTGCCACGGGCAGAAGCGCGAGCGCGGTGAAGCCCGTGGTGTAGGCCATGATCGTTGCCGTCGAAAGGCTGCCTCTCAACTGCTTCACGGTGACGAGATAGGCGGCGTAGAACACCGCCGTGATTACGCCGAAGCCATCGCCCCACAGATGGCCGGCACCGAACTGGATACTCGATCCGACCATGGCCGAGGCGCCGAACAAAGTGAGCGCGAGGCTGGCGGTGAACAGGAGCGTGATGCGCTCGCCGAACAGACGCCAGGCGGCCAAGGTGACGAAGATCGGTGCGATGTTGGCGAATAGCGTGGCGTTGGCGACGGAGGTCATCGTGATCGACCAGTGCCAGAACGCGAGATCGCCCGCGAAGAAGAGACCGGCCAGGGCGAGCAGGCCGAGATCGCCCCGCGTGATCCGGCGATCGGTGCCGCGGCCCCTCGATTCAAACGCGAGCCACAGCCAGAGCACGGGCAAGGCGAGGAAGGTCCGGTGAAACGCCGTCGCACCGGGATCGAGCTCGCTGAGGCGGACGAGGATCGGCGAAAAGGCGATGCCCAGCGCACCGGCCAGCAGCGCCATCAGGGCAAGCCGCGCCGGCCGCTGATCGATCATGGAGAGCACTCCGTTCTGGCGCGGTTATAGTGCACCGATCATTGCGTACCAAGCTCGCACTCGCCGTCTGCGCCGGGTTTCCGGCTTTCCGGGCGGGCCGGCTTGGCTATAATCCGGCCCATGCTGAAGGATTCGGAGCCTGCCGGAGCTTCCGCGGCAGAGCGTGCGCCCGGCGACCCCGCGCCCTACGAGATCGTCAACCCGGACGGCCGCGCACGCGTCCTGTTGCTCTGCGATCATGCCAGTGCCGCCCTGCCGGCGCGCGCCGCGGGCCTCGGCTTGCCGCCCGAGCTATTGGCCCGCCACATCGCGTGGGATATCGGTGCGGCCGAGACCACGCGCCGATTGAGCGCGCTCATGGATGCGCCTGCCGTCTTATCCGGCGCCTCGCGCCTCTATATCGACGTCAACCGCAGCCCGAGCAACCCGAGCTCGATCTTGGGCGTGAGCGACGGCATCGAGGTCCCCGGCAACCGCAACCTCACGACGGTCGAGCGCGAGTGCCGCATCGCCGACTATTTCACGCCCTACCACCGTGCCGCCGAAGACCTGGGTGACAAGATTGCAGCACGCGCGGGCCTACCAGCATTCGTCACCGTGCACAGCTTCACGCCCGTGATGGACGGTTTCGAGCGGCCCTGGCATATCGGCATCCTGTGGCATCGCGATCCCCGCCTGGCCGCACCGTTGCTCGCGGAACTCGGCGCCCGGCCAGCGCTGGTGGTCGGCGATAACCAGCCCTATTCGGGCAGCGATCCGGAAAGCTATTCGCTGGCGACCCACGGCGCCGCCCATGGCCGCCCGCATGTTGAGTTCGAGATCCGCCAGGACCTGATCGACACCCACCACGGCGTCGAGGCGTGGGCGGAGGTGCTGGCCGGGGCGCTTCGCACGGTGCTGGCCGACGGCGAGCTGTTCCGGGAGGCGTATTTCTGAGGCCCGCGCCAGTACTTGGCAATCGCGCGCCGCCTGCCTACCATTAAGTCATGACCCAAGCGATGGAGCGAAACATGGACGACAAGACGCAAGTTGAGCTCGAGGCGGCGGCGTACCGCACGCTGGTCGAGCACCTGCGCGGGCGCAAGGACGTGCAGAACATCGATCTCATGAATCTCGCCGGCTTCTGCCGCAACTGCCTGTCGAAGTGGTATGCCGCGGCGGCCGAAGAGCGCGGCCTCGAGATCTCCTACGAGGATGCGCGCGAGATCGTCTACGGCATGCCCTATGCGGAGTGGAAAGCGAAATACCAGACCGAGGTGACGCCCGAGCAGAAGGCGGCGTTCGACGCGCAGAACTCGGACGGACCCCACAAGCACGGATAGGCGGAGCGGGCCCGATCCGGGAACCCGCGCTCCCGCGTCAGATCGTCCGGGCTAGAAATTCTCCACCCAGGGGCGGACCTCGATCTCCCAGGCCCAGGCGCTTCTGGGCTGGGCGTGGAGCTGGTAGTAGCTCTCGGCGATGGCATCGGGATCGAGCATGGCATCGCCCGAGTCTCTGCCGATGCCGCCGTCGATCACCACATGGCCGACGTGAATGCCCTGCGGCGCCAGCTCGCGCGCCATGCTCTGCGCCAATGCCCGCAGGCCGAACTTGCCGACGGCGAAGCCGGCCGAGAGCGCGAACCCTTTGACGCTCGCGGTCGCGCCGGTGAACAGGATGGTGCCGTGGCCGCGTGGCACCATGCGGCGCGCGGCCTCGCGGCCGACAAGGAAGCCACCCAGACAGGCGCCGCGCCACGCCTGCTCCAACTCCGGCGTCTCGATCTCGAGGATGCTCTTGCGCACTCGACCGCTGGCGTTGAAGACCGCGACCGCGAGCGGGCCGAGGTCGTTCTCGACCGTGTTCAACAGATCGACCACCGCGGCCTCGTCGGTGGCATCGGCCGCAAAGGCCCGCGCCTGGCCGCCGGCGCTCGTGATCTCATCGACAAAGGGGGCGAGCTTGTCCTCGTGGCGGGCGGCCAGCGCCACTGGCAGGCCCGCCCGGGCGAAGCGGCGGCCGAGCGCCGCGCCGAGACCCGGCCCCACGCCCACGACGACGGCGGATCCACTATCGGACATGAGAAACCTCCCTTGTTCCCGGCATGGCGTGCCGACAGCCTAGCAGGCCCCTTTCGACCGCGCACCTCACCACGCGGCGTCACATCCCGTGGTAGTCGCGGTACCAGGCGATGAAGCGGGGGATGCCCTCGGCAATGGTGGTGGTGGGTTGGAAGCCCACTTCGGCCTGGGCCGCCGAGATATCGGCGTAGGTCTCCTTGACGTCGGCGTCCGGCATGGGTTCCGGGATGATCTCCGCCTTGCGGCCGATGGTTTGCTCCAGAATCGCAATCAGCTCCATCAGTTCCTCGGACCGGTGGTTGCCGATGTTGTAGACGCGGTGGGGCGCCCGCTCTTCGCCGCCGTCGGCCGGGGGGCGGTCGAGGACGGCGAGGGTGCCGGCGGCGACGTCGTCGATATAGGTGAAGTCCCGTCGCATATCGCCGGCGTTGTAGACGTGAATCGGCTCGCCCGCATAGATCGCCCGGGTGAAGCTGTAGATCGCCATGTCGGGCCGGCCCCACGGCCCATAGACCGAGAAGTAGCGGAGGCCAGTTTGCCGGATGCGGTAGAGGTGGCTATAGGCCTGACTCATCAACTCGTCCGCCCGCTTGGTGGCGGCGTAGAGCGATTTCGGCACATCGACGCGGTCCTCGATCGAGAACGGCAGTTTAGTGTTGGCCCCGTAGACCGAGCTCGAACTCGCATAGACCAGGTGCTTGAGGCCCGGCAGGCCGCGGCACAACTCGAGAATGACCATATGGCCGACCAGATTGGCCTCGACATAGGTGAACGGGTGGTCGAGGGAATAGCGCACGCCCGCCTGGGCGGCGAGATGAACGACACGGTCGATGCCGCTTTGCGGAGTGAATGCGCCACTCATCGCGTCCCGGTCCGCGATGTCGAGCTTGCGGAAGTTGAAGCCGGTGCGGTTCTCGAGACGCGCGAGCCGCGCCTCCTTGAGCGCGACATCGTAATAGGCGCTCATGTTGTCGACGCCGATCACCTCTTCACCGCGAGAGAGCAGCGCCTCGCACACGTGATGGCCGATGAACCCGGCGGCGCCGGTGACCAGTACCGTCATTGCTGTCCTGCGATTCACGATGGGGGACCGCGGCCAACATAGACCGGCGGCAGCGAGAAATCATGCGAATTGCCGCGCTGTCCCTGACCGTGTCATTGCCCGCCTTGCGGCGTGCGCCAGATCAATATTGTCACAATTAGTTACGCTGTATTAACCAGTTCTCGCCCGAATCTGTAAATCGGCTGTGAAATACCCGGCATTAACGATAATTCCTTGCCTATCCGGTATACACCCACACCCACTAGGGCTAGAATGGGCGCAAACCGGATATAGGGGAGCGCGCCATGGATGTTCTCGACCGCGCCGATCTCCCATTCCCGCATTCGCTACCCGAGTTCCAGCGACTTTTCCCCGATGATGCGGCCTGCGCCGCCTACCTGGAGAAAGCCCGCTGGGGAGACGGCTTTGCCTGCCCGCACTGCGGCACGGCGGGAGAGCCGTTCCACTTTGAAAACCGCCCTGGCGTCCTGCGCTGCCGCAAGTGCCGCCAGAACACCGGGCTGACGGTGGGAACAGTGATGGAGCGTAGCCACACTCCGCTGAACGTCTGGTTCTGGGCCGCTTATCTGGTCGCCAGTCAGACGCCCGGCATGTCCGCCGTGCAGTTTCAGCGGCAACTTGGTCTTTCGCGCTACGAGACGGCCTTTCAAATTCTCCACAAGCTCCGCTCGGGCATGGTGCGGCCCAACCAAGACAGGATCGGTGGACAGCCCAAGAACCATGTTGAGGTGGACGAAACCTGGGTTGGCGGGCGAACGCGTGGGGAAGGCCGTGGTGTTCACCACAAGGTTCCCGTCTCCTGTGCCATCGAGGTGCGTCATCGAAAGCCGGGCACCAAGCTCGACAACCGGAAAGACGGACGCTATGCCGGACGCGTTCGGCTCGCCGTCGTGCTCGACCGTAGCGCCGAGTCGCTCTGTGGGTTCGTCGAGAGCACCGTCGCGCCGGGATCGCTGATCGTTACTGACGATTGGAGCGGCTATGCTGGCCTCGGTAAGCGCGGCTATGAGCACTTCGCTGTTGCCGAGTGTGGTGATCCAGAGGTTGCCGAGCAATACCTGCCGATCATCCATCTGGTTTTCGCCAACCTGAAGACGTGGCTGATCGGTATCCACCACGGCGTTAGCCACCAGCACCTACAAGCCTACCTCAACGAGTTCACCTTCCGCTTCAACAGGCGGTTCTACCCGTTCAACGCCTTCCGCTCATTGCTCGGCATCGCGGGCGACACCTCTGCTCCAACCTATGCCGAGCTTTACTCGGGAGAGTGGCGGCACCCTACATGTAGCGGTCATCGGCGTTAACAGCCCGTTGATTAAGTCGGCGCCGTCTGATTCTCTGGTTCCCTGATTTGCAGGGGGATTTGCCGATGGCGATGGGACGGCAGAAGGATGGTCAGGGGGACCTGATGGTGAGCTGGTCGGAGATGCCGCGCTCTCCGGGTCATGTGTTTTATGACCGCTTGCAGTCGGTGCTGATCGAGGGCGGCTTCGACGCCTTTGCCGAGGCGAGCTGCCGGCCTTATTACGCGGTCCGGATGGGCGCGCCCTCGGTGCCGCCCGGGCGCTATTTCCGGATGCACCTGGTGGGCTACTTTGAGGGCATCGACAGCGAGCGCGGTCTGGAGTGGCGCTGCTCGGACTCGCTTTCGCTGCGGGCGTTCCTGCGACTAGGGAGCCGTGATCGGGTACCGGACCATTCCTGGCTGTCACGGAGCCGCACGCGCCTGCCCCATGAAGTCCACGCGGCGGTCTTCGACTGGGTTCTGGTGCTGATCGCCGAGGCGGGGCTGATCAAGGGCGAGCGCATCGGCGTCGATGCCTCGACCATGGAGGCCAACGCGGCGCTGCGGAACATCGTGCGGCGCGACAACGGCGAAGGCTACCGGGAGATGCTGGAGCGCCTGGCCCGGGAAAGCGGGGTCGAGACACCCACGGCCGAGGACCTGGCGCCTCTGGACCGGAAGCGCAAGGGCAAGAAGCTTTCCAACACGGATTGGGTTTCGAAGAGCGACCCCGAGGCCAAGATCGCCAAGATGAAGGACGGCACGACGCATCTGGCCTACAAGCCCGAGCACGCGGTGGATCTGGACACCGGCGCGGTGGTGGCGGCCGAGCTGCACCCGGCCGATGAGGGCGACACCACGACGCTTTCCAAGACCCTGGCGAAGGCCGAGGCAAACCTCGAGGCGGTGGATGCGGCACCGACATCGGAGGACCCGGCCGAATGCGTCGCCGACAAAGGTTATCACTCACGGGCGGTCTTGAGGGCTCTGAACGACAGTCCCTGGAAGACCCGGATCGCGGCGCCCAAGCAGACCGGCTTTTCGCGCTGGCACGGTGATGAGGCGGCGCGGCGCGCGGTCACCAATAACCGTGCGCGGCTCAAGTCCGGGGTCGCCCGCGAGGCCTTCAAGCTGCGCGCCGAGATCGTCGAGCGCTGCTTTGCCCACAACCTCGATCGTGGCGGCATGCGACGAACCTGGCTGCGCGGGCGAGAGAATGTGCACAAGCGATACCTGCTCCACGTCGCCGGCCACAATCTATCGTTACTGATGCGCCAGCTCATCGGCGCCGGCACCCCGCGGGAGGCCGTGGCGGGCGGATATGGCGGTATTTTCGTTCTGCTCACGCCCACCGGGGCCATGCTGGTGGCACGGGGGGGCTCGCAAAGCGGCCAGACGGCTTTCGCCGCCGCATTCCTCATCTGGGAGTGAGAGCCGGAAAAAGCCACTTAATCAACGGGCTGTTAAGGGCGCGGCCCGGCGTTCAGCTCATGGGACGCTGCACCTCAGTCCGAACTCACGCACTTTCCGGTAAAGCGTGGATCGACCAATCCCGAGTTTGCGCGCCACTTCCGACATACGGCCCTCATAGCTCTTGAGTGCGAGGCGGATGACCTGCTCTTCGATGTTGCGCAGCGGCCGGAGATCGCCCTTGTCGTCCTTGAGCGCCACCTCCGCACCCGCGAAGGGAATGCCGGAGCCAGCGGGCTCCGGGTGGAGCGAGGGTGTGGCCGGCACCATAGGTGGCTTTGTGCCATTTCGGGCGTAGTCCGCCCCCATGGGGCCCGCGATCGCCCGGTGCGCTGAGCCCCGCCCCGGCGACGGCTCGGCGATTTGGGGAAAGTCAGCCACATCGAGAAGGCCGCCATCGCTCAGCACCACGGCCGAGAAGATCGTGTTTTCGAGCTGGCGGACGTTACCGGGCCATGGATGGGAGGCGAGAAGATTGGCCGCCGCCAGGGTGCATCCGGGAACGTCCTTGCCCTCGGCGGCGGCGAACCGCCCGACGAAGGCGTGCGCGAGCGCGAGTAATGTCGCCGCGCCGCTCCCTGAGCGGCGGAACGACAATGGGAAAGACATTCAGCCGGTAATACAGATCCTCGCGGAACTCGCCGTCCTGGACGAGGGTGTACAGGTTCCGGTTGGTGGCGGAGACCAGTCGGAAATCGACCTTGACGGGCCTCTTGCCACCGATCGGATCGACTTCCCCCTCCTGCAGGGCGCGCAGCAATTTGACTTGCAGGCTAAGCTTGAGATCACCCACCTCGTCGAGGAACAAGGTGCCCCCAGAGGCTTCCAGGAACTTGCCGGCGTGGCGGCCCGTCGCGCCGGCAAAAGAGCCCTTTTCATGGCCGAACAAAAGGCTCTCGGCCAGACTGTCGGGCATAGCACCGCGGCTGTGTCTCGAAAGTGGTGGAAATTTGAGGATGGCGTAATCTCCGGGTGACAAGACAACCACCCAACCGGCGGCTAGCACCGCCAAGGAGATCACGCCATGAAGAACACTACCGAGACTTCCGCGCTTTCGCTACTGGCCAATGACGCCGGCTATGATCCGCTCGAGGACCGGCTGCGGGAGAACATCAGATCCACGATCGAGGCCGTTTTTGAGGAGGAACTTGCGCAGTTTCTCGGGCGCTGCCGCGCTACCAGCGGCTGACCAGAAAGGCCGAGGCGCTGATCGCTTCGGTGTATCTGTCCGGAACCAACACGCGGCGGGTGAAACGCGCGCTGTTCGGGCTCTTCCGGGGTGCTGTGAGCAAGGACGTTGTGAGCCGGGCGTGGCGCAAGGTGAAGGTCGATTGGGACGCCTGGTGCAGCCGTGGCCTCGCGGATGAGGATATCGTTCGGCTGATCCTTGACGGCACTGTGATCAAGACCCGACTGGACCGCAAGGCCACCAACATCTCGGTTCTCGCGGCTATAGGGGTGCGCCGGGATGGCCAGAAGGTCTTGCTTTCGATCGGGAATATGGGCGGAGAAAGCCAGGCGGCGTGGCGCCAGTTCCTCGACGACCTTGATGCGCGTGGACTGAAACGGCCCGGGTTTGTCATCGTCGATGGCGCGCCGGGACTGGAGGCGGCTCTGTCGGCGCTTTGGGGCGATGACCTTCCCGTTCAACGCTGCACCGTGCACAAGCACCGCAACCTTCTGGGTCATGCTCCCAAACACATGCATGACGAGCTGAGAGAAGATTACCGCGATATGATCTATGCCGACACTGCCTCCGAGGTGGAAACCCGCCGCAAGGCGTTTGTCCGCAAGTGGCGGCTGAAATGCAGGGCCGTCGCGGACAGCCTCGCAGAAGCGGGCGACAAGCTCTTTACCTTCACGCGCCTGTCCAAGAGCCAATGGAAATCAGCCCGAACGACCAACGCCATTGAGCGTCTCAACGAGGAGTTCAAGCGCCGGATCAAAACACAGACCGTGCTGCCGTGTCCCGAAACAGTGCCGATGCTCCTCTGGGCGCTCCTCGCTTCCGGCCAAATCCAGATGCGCAAAGTCGATGGATGGGAAACCCTCGATCAGCTAATCGCCGACGAAACCCTTGACCGCGCGGCCTGACCGCCGCAAAACTCAACCCGCTCGGAGAGGCGCCAAAACCAATTTCCACCACTTCCGAGACACAACCAGCACCGCAATTGACGGCGGCAAACGGCCCTTGGGCGCGCTTGCTCGAGCCGTGGATGGCGCGCGCGATCCGTTCCTTGCCGACACCGCTTTCCCCCTCGATCAGGATCGGAATATCCGAGGCGGCCGCGCGGTCGGCGAGATCGATCACGGCGGTCATGGCTGCGCTCTGATCCATGATGTCGTCCACGGCCTGCGACCCATTACGCGTGAAGTGCCGGGCCGGACGGGTAGCCGTCGCGACGTTCCGCGGTGGCTTTCTGAGCGCCTGCGAGATCGACGCGCGCAACCGCTCGGGCGCCACCGGTTTCGCAAGAATGTCGGCCACGCGGTCCATGCGCTCGTCGACCAGAGCCTCACAGATCGCCTGCTCGGCCAATATGATGATCGGAAGGGAGGGCGCATCCGTTTGCACCTAGCCGACAACCTCGAGGCCGCGGCGATCCGGTGTGCAAACGTCGATAACGGCAAGATCGACAGGTTGGGTAGTCTCGACGCGCAGGGTCTCCATGGCCTCCGCGCGACCTGTCACTGCCCTGGCCCGGTGGCCCAAGCCGCAAATCACGGCCTCGATAAAACGGCTTTGCGCAGGATCGTGTTCGACGATCAGGATCATGTGCGGCATTGGCCGTCACCTTTCATGTCCCGCGCGGCGGACGGGCCCGGACGCCGAAAACACCGCGTAAATACAAACAACGTATACAACTATAAGTTATAATTCTTCATGAAGATGCTCGTCGGCAGGCATGCGGTGGACTTTGATTGTGAGGGATATTCAGGGGAATTATCCTTTCCTATCCGGTTAACAGCCCGTTGATTAAGTGGCTTTTTCCGGCTCTCACTCCCAGATGAGGAATGCGGCGGCGAAAGCCGTCTGGCCGCTTTGCGAGCCCCCCCGTGCCACCAGCATGGCCCCGGTGGGCGTGAGCAGAACGAAAATACCGCCATATCCGCCCGCCACGGCCTCCCGCGGGGTGCCGGCGCCGATGAGCTGGCGCATCAGTAACGATAGATTGTGGCCGGCGACGTGGAGCAGGTATCGCTTGTGCACATTCTCTCGCCCGCGCAGCCAGGTTCGTCGCATGCCGCCACGATCGAGGTTGTGGGCAAAGCAGCGCTCGACGATCTCGGCGCGCAGCTTGAAGGCCTCGCGGGCGACCCCGGACTTGAGCCGCGCACGGTTATTGGTGACCGCGCGCCGCGCCGCCTCATCACCGTGCCAGCGCGAAAAGCCGGTCTGCTTGGGCGCCGCGATCCGGGTCTTCCAGGGACTGTCGTTCAGAGCCCTCAAGACTGCCCGTGAGTGATAACCTTTGTCGGCGACGCATTCGGCCGGGTCCTCCGATGTCGGTGCCGCATCCACCGCCTCGAGGTTTGCCTCGGCCTTCGCCAGGGTCTTGGAAAGCGTCGTGGTGTCGCCCTCATCGGCCGGGTGCAGCTCGGCCGCCGCCACCGCGCCGGTGTCCAGATCCACCGCGTGCTCGGGCTTGTAGGCCAGATGCGTCGTGCCGTCCTTCATCTTGGCGATCTTGGCCTCGGGGTCGCTCTTCGAAACCCAATCCGTGTTGGAAAGCTTCTTGCCCTTGCGCTTCCGGTCCAGACGCGCCAGGTCCTCGGCCGTGGGTGTCTCGACCCCGCTTTCCCGGGCCAGGCGCTCCAGCATCTCCCGGTAGCCTTCGCCGTTGCCGCGCCGCACGATGTTCCGCAGCGCCGCGTTGGCCTCCATGGTCGAGGCATCGACGCCGATGCGCTCGCCCTTGATCAGCCCCGCCTCGGCGATCAGCACCAGAACCCAGTCGAAGACCGCCGCGTGGACTTCATGGGGCAGGCGCGTGCGGCTCCGTGACAGCCAGGAATGGTCCGGTACCCGATCACGGCTCCCCAGTCGCAGGAACGCCCGCAGCGAAAGCGAGTCCGAGCAGCGCCACTCCAGACCGCGCTCGCTGTCGATGCCCTCAAAGTAGCCCACCAGGTGCATCCGGAAATAGCGCCCGGGCGGCACCGAGGGCGCGCCCATCCGGGCCGCGTAATAAGGCCGGCAGCTCGCCTCGGCAAAGGCGTCGAAGCCGCCCTCGATCAGCACCGACTGCAAGCGGTCATAAAACACATGACCCGGAGAGCGCGGCATCTCCGACCAGCTCACCATCAGGTCCCCCTGACCATCCTTCTGCCGTCCCATCGCCATCGGCAAATCCCCCTGCAAATCAGGGAACCAGAGAATCAGACGGCGCCGACTTAATCAACGGGCTGTTAAGACAGAGGCACGGCGGCTTGGCACCCGCCCGCGAATGCCTTATATCCGGCATGCGGGCGGACCATCCATGACCGAGACGGCGCACTCCTTAGATGTCGGCGATTTGCCGGAATGGAATCTGGCGGACCTCTATGCCGGGCCCGATGATCCGCGCTTTGCGGCCGACCTCGAAGCCGCGGCCGCCGGGGCCGAGGATCTCCAGGAGAACTATCAGGGCCGCATCGGCCAGCTTGACGGCGCCCAGCTGAACGCAGCCATCGCCGAATACGAGCGTCTCGATGAAATTTTGGGCCGCCTGTCGAGCTATGCGTTCCTGCTTTATGCCGGCGATATGGGCGATGCGGAGATCGCCCGCTTCTTTCAGAACACGCGCGAGCGCATCACCACGATCACCACGGCGCTCCTCTTTCTCACCCTCGAGATCAATCGTGTCGATGCCGCGGCGCTAGAGGCAAAACTGGAGGTGCCCGAGCTCGCGCGTTATGCGCCTTGGCTCGAGCGGGTCCGCCAGTTCCGGCCCTATCAGCTCGACGACGATCTCGAGAAGCTGCTGCACGAAAAGGAGGTGGCCGGGCGCGGCGCCTGGACGCGCCTGTTCGACGAGACGATGACGGGATTGCGCTTTCCCGTCGACGGTAAGGACCTCACGGGCGAGGAGGCTCTTCATCTTTTGAGCGACGCCGACCCGGCGGTGCGCGAGAAGGCGGCGCACAGCCTGGCCGAGGTGTTCGCCGCCAACGTCCGGCTCTTCACCCTGATCACGAACACGCTCGCCAAGGACAAGGAAATCGAGGATCGTTGGCGCGAGTACCCCTCGCCCGCCGCGGCGCGCCATCTCGGCAACCAGATCGAGCCGGAGATCGTCGAGGCACTGGTGGCCGCGGTGAAGGCGGCCTATCCGGCGCTTTCCCATCGCTACTACACGCTCAAGGCCAAATGGCTGGGCAAGACCCGACTCGCGACGTGGGACCGCAATGCGCCACTGCCCGAGGCCGACGAGCGCATCGTAGCGTGGGATGAGGCGCGTGAGATGGTGCTCTCGGCCTATGCGCGGTTCTCGCCCGAGCTGGCCGCGATCGGCCAGCGGTTCTTCGACCAGGCGTGGATCGATGCCCCGCTGCGCGCCGGCAAGTCACCCGGTGCCTTCTCCCACCCCACGGTGCCGAGCGTCCATCCCTACATCCTGCTCAACTATCAAGGCAAGACCCGCGACGTCATGACGCTGGCCCACGAGCTCGGCCATGGCGTGCACCAGGTCCTGGCCGCACCACAAGGGGCCTTGATGGCCGACACGCCGCTCACCCTCGCCGAGACGGCGTCGGTGTTCGGCGAGCAGTTGACCTTCCGTGCGCTGCTCGATGCGGAGCGCGAGCCGCGCCAGCGCCGCGTCATGTTGGCGGGCAAAGTCGAGGACATGCTCAACACGGTGGTGCGCCAGATCGCCTTCTACGAGTTCGAGCGCCAGGTGCACGACGAGCGCCGCAGCGGCGAAGTGACCGCCGAGCGCCTCGGTGAAATCTGGCTCGCCGTGCAGAACGAAAGCCTGGGCCCGGCGTTCGATTTCGACCAGGGCTACCGGACCTTCTGGTGCTACATCCCCCACTTCATCCACTCGCCGTTCTATGTGTACGCCTATGCCTTCGGCGATTGTCTGGTCAATTCGCTCTACGCCGTCTACCGTGATGCCGAGCAGGGATTTGCAGACAAATATCTCGATATGTTGCGCGCCGGCGGCACACGCAAGCACAAGGAGCTTCTCGCGCCTTTCGGCCTGGACGCTGGCGATCCGGATTTTTGGGCCCGTGGGCTCGCCATTCTGAGCGACTTCATCGACGAGCTCGAGGCGGCTTAAGTCTCCCTCATGTCAGGACCCAACGAGGACGATCGCCTCGCCGGGCGCCTCAGGCGCTACGCCCAGGTATCCTCGACGATCGGCGGCTTCGCGGCGCGGCTGGCCGGTGAGCGGGTGCTCGGTCGCACGGGCGATCGCCAGCGCGCCGCGGCCGATCTGCGCCGCGCGCTCGGCGGGCTCAAGGGGCCGCTCATGAAAGTGGCCCAGATCATGTCGACCATTCCCGATGCTCTGCCGCGGGAATACGCTGCCGAGTTGATGCAGCTTCAGGCCAACGCGCCGTCCATGGGCTGGCCGTTCGTGCGCCGCCGCATGGCGAGCGAGCTCGGGCCCGACTGGCCGCCGCGGTTCAAATCCTTCGAACCGGCCGCGGCGGCGGCGGCCTCGCTGGGCCAGGTGCACAAGGCGCTCAGCCACGACGGCCGGGCCTACGCCTGCAAGCTCCAGTATCCCGACATGTCCTCGGCGGTCGAGGCCGACATCCGCCAGCTCAAACTCATCTTCGCGGTCTATCGCCGTTACGACAAGAGCATCGACACCTCCAACATCCACACCGAGATCGCCGACCGGTTGCGCGAGGAACTCGACTACCAGCTCGAAGCCCGGCACATACGGCTCTACCGCGAGATGCTCAAGTCAACCCCCGGCGTCTACGTGCCCGAGGTGGTGCGCGAGCTTTCGACCCGGCGGCTTCTCACCATGACCTGGCTCGAGGGCGAGCCGCTGATGACCATCACCGATAACCGCATCGCCGATCGCAACGAGGTCGCCCGCCACCTGTTCCACGCGTGGTACGTGCCGTTCTACCGCTACGCCGTCATCCACGCGGATCCCCATCTCGGCAATTACACCGTGTGCCCCGACAACGCGATCAACCTGCTCGACTTCGGCTGCGTCCGCGTGTTCAACGCGAAATTCGTGACTGGCGTGATCGATCTCTATCACTCCCTGGTCACCGGCGATCGCGACCTCGCGGTCCACGCCTACGAGACTTGGGGCTTCGAGGGCCTCTCGCAGGAGGTCATCGACACCCTCAATCTATGGGCGGAGTTCGTCTACGCCCCGCTTTTGGAAGACCGCGCCCGGCGTATCCAGGAATTCGGCACTAGCGGGGTCTACGGCATCGAGGTGGCGGAAAAGGTCCACAAGAAGCTCAACGAGCTGGGCGGGGTGACGCCGCCGGCCGAGTTCGTTTTCATGGACCGGGCGGCGATCGGGCTCGGCGGCGTGTTTCTCCGCCTCAAGGCGAAGCTCAACTGGCATCGTTTGTTCCACGACCTGATCGACGATTTCAATGAGGCCAAACTCAAGCGCCGCCAAGCGCAGGCCCTTGAGAGGGCGGATCTCTCGTTGCCCTGAGGCGGCGTTCGCCTCGGTCAGCCCCCATGACCTCTACCGCTCCGTTGCGTCCTCCGTCGCGCGCGCCGCAGCAGTCGGCGCTCCGCGGCATCGTGTACCTCATGGGCACGATCTTCATGTTCGGGCTTCTCGAGGCCACGGCGAAATACGTGAGCGCGTCCTACCCGGTCCCGCAGGTCGTCTGGGCGCGACTTTTGTTCCAAGTCCTTTTGTTCCTGCCGTTCGTCGCGGTCATGGGCTGCCCCGCGATACTCCGAACCAGGCGCCCCGTCCTCCAGCTCGTCCGCTCCGGACTCATGGCGTGCGCCACGGTCACGATGTTCACGACCCTGACGTTCATCCCGCTCGCCGATGCCAATGCGATCGTCTATCTCTCGCCGGTCCTCGTCACTGCGCTCTCGGTGCCTCTCCTGCGCGAGCGCGTGGGCATTTACCGCTGGTGCGCCGTCATCGTCGCGTTTCTCGGCGTTCTCATCATCATGCGCCCGGGACTCGGCATCGTGCATTGGGGTGCGTCCTTGGCGCTGATCACGGCGCTCGCCTACGCCTTCTACCAGATCGTGACGCGCACTCTCCGTCAGACCGATTCGCCGCTCACCACCATGTTCTACACGCCGCTCGTCGGCGTCGTCGTGATGAGCGCGGTCGTGCCGTTCTACTGGGTGACGCCCGACCTGGAAGGCTGGTTGCTCATGGCCCTGACCGGTATCTTTGGCGGCCTCGGACACTTCTTATTGATCAAGGCGCTGGATTTCGTCGAAGCCTCGACGTTGCAGCCCTACCAGTATCTCCACATCCTGTGGGCGGCGGTGCTGGGCTACTTTGTATTCGGCGATTTCCCGGATCTCTGGACCTGTATCGGCGCCGTTCTCGTCCTTGGCAGCGGGTTGTTCATATTTCACCGCGAGGCCGTGCGCGGGCGCCGCTGACGGTGCGCCCTGGGGCCGATCACGCCTGAGCGAGGCGGTCCCGGTTAGGATTGATCAACCGCCGCGGTTTGCTATAGTTCGCCCGGCTCCTTCAGCGGAGCCCGAGGACACCAATCCACTTCGAGCGGGTGAGATTCCCCCGACGGCGGTCCGATGGGATTCGAGCAACAACAACAGATGTGGCAGAACTTCGCGCGGCTCGTCAAGATGTCGATCGTCCTGACGGTCATCATGTTGATCCTGCTCGCCTGGACTCTGCTGTAACGCCTTAGCCATGATAGTCGGGGATGCGGGTCCGGCTCCGTTTGTGGGCCGGTACGGGGTCGATTGTCGGCTCGATCGGGCGTCCGAGCGGGCTTGGGACGGAGGCTTGAACTGACCACGATCGCCATACCGAGGGAGCGCCGCCCTGCGGAGCGCCGCATCGCGGCCTCGCCCGAGACGGTCAAGAAATTCCAGGCGCTGGGGCTCAAGGTCATCGTCGAGGCGGGCGCGGGCGCGGGCTGTGATATCCCCGATGCGGCCTTCGCCGAAGCAGGCGCCCGGCTTGCCGATAGCGAGGAAGAGGTCCTCGCTGCGGCCGACGTCGTTCTCAAGGTGCAGCGCCCCCTGGACGCGGGCGAAGGCGGGCCCGACGAGCTGGCCCTGATGACCTCGGGTACGGTGCTCGTCGGTCTTCTGGCGCCGCTTGGCCATCGCCACCAGGTCGCCGCCTATGCCCGGCACGGCATCACCGCGTTTGCGCTCGAGCTTCTGCCGCGCATCACCCGCGTGCAGAGCATGGATGCCCTGTCCTCGCAGGCCAATCTCTCCGGCTATCGCGCCGTCCTCGATGCGACCGCAGTCTATGCGCGGGCCATGCCCATGATGATGACGGCGGCCGGCACGGTCGCGCCGGCCCGCGTGCTCGTGTTAGGCACCGGTGTCGCCGGGTTGCAGGCCATCGCCACGGCGCGCCGGCTCGGCGCCATCGTCAGCGCCTTCGACGTCCGCCCCGCCGTCAAGGAGGAGGTCGAGAGCTTGGGCGCCACCTTCATCGAAGTGCCCAGCGACGAGGCCGAATCCGTCCAGACCGAAGGCGGCTACGCGCGCGAGATGGGCGAAGATTACAAACGCCGCCAGTCCGAGCTCATCCACGAGCACTTGAAGAAGCAGGACATCGTCATATGCACCGCGCTCATTCCCGGCCGGCCGGCGCCGCGGCTGGTCACCGGGGACATGGTGGCCGACATGAAGCCCGGTTCGGTGATCGTCGATCTGGCGATCGAGACCGGCGGGAATGCGGCTCATGCGAAGGTGGATGAGGTCGTCGAGGTGGGCGGCGTCCGCATCATCGCGCATGGCAATGTGCCGAGCCGCATCGCCGTCGATGCGTCTCACCTGTATGCGCGCAATCTGCTCAACTTCCTCACGCCCATGATCGACGCCGAGCACGGCAGCCTCAAGATCGACCGCGATGATGAGATCATTCAGGGCGCGCTGCTGACTTGCGCAGGCGAAATCGTCCATCCGTTGCTCAAAGACGAGGGCGCCTGAGTCGTGGAAACCGTCATCGTCGATCCCTTCATCTTCCATGTGACGATCTTCGTGCTGGCGATCTTCGTCGGCTACTACGTGGTGTGGAGCGTGACGCCGGCGCTGCATACGCCGCTCATGTCGGTGACCAATGCGATCTCGAGCGTCATCATCGTCGGCGCGCTGATCGCCGCCGGACCGGCGGAGATGAACCTGCCAAAGATCCTGGGCTTCGTCGCGATTTTGCTCGCAGCGATCAACATTTTCGGCGGGTTCGTGGTCACCCAGCGCATGTTGCAGATGTTTCGGAAAAGGAAGTAGCCGGCATGTCGGTTGAGCTGTCCGCGGGCGCGTATCTTATCGCCGCCGTCTGCTTCATCATGGCGCTCCGGGGGCTGTCGTCGCCCGAAAGCTCGCGGCGCGGCAACATCCTCGGCGTTGCCGGCATGGTCATCGCCATCTTGACCACCGTCGCCAATCCCGCCGTCGTCGGTTACGACCTCATCATTGCCGGGATCCTCATCGGCGGCGCCATCGGCACCGCCGTCGCGCTCAGGATCCAGATGACGGCGATGCCCCAGCTCGTCGCTGCGTTTCACAGCCTGGTCGGCATGGCGGCGGTGCTGGTCGCGGCGGCGGCGCTCTATGCGCCCGAAGCCTACGGCATCGGCACGCCCGGCGCCATCAAGCTCGCCAGTCTCATTGAAATGTCGATCGGCGTGGTCATCGGCGCGCTCACGTTTTCGGGCTCGGTCATCGCCTTCGCCAAGCTGCAGGAGCTGATGACGGGCAATCCTATCGTCTTCCCCGGCCAGCACTGGCTCAACCTGTTGATTGGCCTGGTGGTCGTCGCCATCGGCGTCCAGTTCGTCCTCGATCAGTCGGTCGAGGCATTCTGGCTCATGACGGCGCTGGCGTTTCTTCTCGGCGTCCTGATCATCATCCCGATCGGCGGGGCCGACATGCCGGTGGTGATCTCGATGCTGAACTCCTATTCCGGCTGGGCCGCGGCCGGCATCGGCTTCACGCTCGAGAACACCGCGTTGATCATCACCGGCGCGCTCGTCGGCTCCTCCGGCGCGATCCTGAGCTACATTATGTGCCGCGGCATGAACCGCTCGTTCATCAACGTCATTCTGGGCGGCTTCGGCGGCGAGGGCGCGGTGGCGGGTATTGGTGATCGGGATCGCAACGTCAAGGCGGGCAGCGCCGAGGACGCAGCCTTCATCATGAAGAACGCCCGCTCGGTCGTCATCGTGCCGGGCTACGGCATGGCCGTTGCCCAAGCCCAGCATGTGGTGCGCGAGATGGCTGATCACCTGAAGGAAGAGGGTGTGAAGGTCCGCTTCGCCATTCACCCGGTGGCGGGGCGCATGCCGGGGCACATGAATGTGCTCCTGGCCGAGGCCAACGTGCCCTATGACGAGGTCTTCGAGCTCGAGGAGATCAATAGCGACCTGCCGACCACCGATGTGGCCTTCGTCATCGGGGCCAACGACGTGACCAACCCGGCCGCCAAGAAGGATCCGCAAAGCCCGATCTACGGCATGCCGATCATCGATGTGGAGAACGCCGCCACGGTGCTTTTCGTCAAGCGGAGCCTGTCACCGGGCTACGCCGGGATCGACAACGAGCTGTTCTATCGCGACAACACGATGATGCTGTTCGGCGACGCCAAGGAGATGGTCGATGGCGTCAACCGGGCGCTCTGACCGATTGTGCCTCGCTGGAGGCCGCCCGCGCCGACGGCGCGCGGCGCCACGGGCCCATGGTCGTCGTTCGAGATGTTCGGGGTGGCGAAGGGGTGCGGGCCTACTGCTCGCGCTGGGCGCGCTTGCGGGCGAGCTTGCGGGCGCGCCGCACCGCCTCGGCCTGCTCGCGGGCCCGTTTGACAGACGGCTTCTCGTAGTAGTTGCGTAGCTTCATCTCGCGATAGATGCCTTCGCGCTGCATCTTCTTTTTGAGCGCGCGGAGGGCCTGATCGACATTGTTGTCGCGTACGAGGACCTGAACCAGTGTGCTATCTCCACTTTCCGTTTGGGCGGTGTCCACCCAGCCCCTCCGCCGATTAGCGGCGGGGCGCTTGATAACACACCCGCCCCTCGATGTGAAGCGTGATGGTCGAATCGGACTTCCCATCCAGTTTACCGACCAGGGGTTAATCGACATAGTAGAACCATGGCTATTCTCAAGATCGCCAGGATGGGACACCCGGTCCTCCGCCGGCAGGCCGAAGCGGTCGAGGACCCGACCGCGCCGGAAATCAAGCACCTCGTCGCCTCGATGATCGAGACCATGATCGACGCCGAAGGTCTCGGTCTGGCCGCCCCGCAGATTTATGTTCCCAAGCGCGTGGTCATCTTCCATGTACCCAGAGAGGAGAGCGCCGACGACGACGCGGAGACGCCGCCCGTTGAGTTGCCGCCCCTCACCATCCTCGTCAATCCGGAGATCGAAGTTCTTGACGAGGAGAAGAAATCGGGCTGGGAAGGTTGCCTCTCGGTGCCGGGCCTGCGTGGCCAGGTGCCGCGCTACGCGCACATCCGCTATGCCGGCTGGACGCCGGCCGGGGACCGGATTGAGCAGGAGGCCGAGGGTCTGCATGCCCGTGTCGTGCAGCACGAGTGCGACCACCTCGACGGCGTCCTCTACCCGATGCACATGGAGGATTTTTCGACCTTCATCTTCCTCTCCGAATGGCGGGCCTATTCGCGCGCCGCCGGCGAGGCCGAGCACGACCAGGATCGCATGGAGTTCGCCGAGGCGTAATGCCCGCTCACCTCGAAAAGGAACGCCACGCCCTACTGGAGGCCGCGCTCGGGCACGTGCCGTTCGAGGGCTGGACGCGCCGGGCGCTCGCCGCCGCCGCGCGGGACCGCGGTTACGAGCCGAGCCTCGCGCGCCGCGCCTTTCCACGTGGCATCGGCGATCTCGTCGATTTCTTCGCGGCCGAGGCCGACCGCCGGATGCTCGCCGAACTCGCCGGCCTGGATCTCGGCGCCATGCCGATTCGCGAGCGTATCGCCACCGCCGTGCGCTGCCGCTTGGAGCTGCTGGCGCCCAATCGCGAGGCGGTGCGCCACGCTATCGCCTTCTACGCCCGACCCGGGCGGGCCCCGGCCGGGCTGGCGGCGCTCTATCGCACGGTCGACGCCATGTGGCGCGCCGCCGGTGACACGGCCACCGATTTCAACTTCTATACCAAGCGGATGCTGCTTGCCGGGGTCTATACGACGGCCCTGCTTTATTGGCTCGATGACCGCTCGCCGGAGTGCGCCGACAGCTGGGCCTTCCTCGACCGGCGCATCGCCAACGTCATGGAGATCCAGAAGGCGCGCGGCCGGCTCGAGGGATTGGTGGGGCGGCTGATGCCGTTGTCCCGGCGCGCGCGATCAACGCGCCCGGGCCGAAGCACCGATCGCTAGCCGGCTTATTCGGGCGTTTCAGGGACCGCCGCCGACTGCGCCTCGCGCCAGGCATCGAGCCGCGCCGCCAACGCCTCGTCGCTGAGGGCCAGGATCGCCGCCGCGAGCAGAGCCGCGTTCACGGCACCGGCCTTGCCGATGGCCAGTGTCCCGACTGGAACACCGCCCGGCATCTGAACCGTCGAGAGCAGGCTGTCCATGCCCTTGAGCGCTGGGCTCTCCATCGGCACGCCGAGCACCGGCAAGGGCGTCAGCGCGGCGGTCACTCCGGCGAGGTGGGCGGCACCGCCGGCGCCCGCAATGATCACCTTCAGGCCGCGCTCGCGCGCGTTTGCCGCAAAGTCATGATGACGGTCCGGCGTGCGGTGCGCGGAGACCACTTTGGCCTCGTTGGGAATGCCAAGCTCGTCAAGCGTGGCGACGGCATGGCGCATGGTCTCCCAATCCGAGCGGCTGCCCATGATCACGCCGACGAGTGGAGGTGTCTCCGCCATGTCCCATCACTCCCGCGAAAAGACGCGGATTATACGGGGTGGGCCTAGCCGCGCAAGGCAAGGCACGCTCGAGTGCGCAGCGCCCGTTACCCACGGCACCCTGAGCCGGTTAATAAAATCTTTACCATAGGCGGCCCACAGTAGAGCGGGCGGCAATCTCCCTGCACACAGGCGCATCCCGTGGTGCACTCCGCCACGCCGCCTTGAGATTGCCAGGATGTGCGTGTCATCGGGGGAAGGGGGCAGCACATGAAAATCGGCGAAACGCCACGGGTGAGCACGACGGCGGAGATTCGCCGGACCGTCGCGAAACCCGACGCTGCGACGACATCGCCGGTCGCCGCACCACGACCCATCGACGACACCATGTCGGTCATGGTCATTCCCGAACCCGAACTCACCCCCAAAGTCCGTGAAGCGTTGATGACCCTGATGGAGGAGGTCGGCAAGCTGCGCGCCGATCTCGATCGGACGCGCTCGCGCCTGGTCCATCTCGAGCGGCTGGCCGATCAGGACACGCTCACGCCGATCGCCAACCGGCGCGCTTTCGTCGGCGAATTGTCCCGCGTCATGTCCTATACGGAGCGCTACGAGGAACCTTCGAGCCTGGTCTACTTCGACGTCAACAGCTTCAAAGACATCAACGACAATTCCGGCCATGCCGCGGGCGATGCGGCGCTTCTCGCGGTCGCCGACATCCTCGTCCAGAAAATCCGCGAATCAGACACCGTCGGCCGCCTCGCCGGCGACGAATTCGGCATCATTCTCGCCCGTACCGATCGGGACGGCGCCATTGAGAAAGCTGAGACCCTGGCGAGCGCCATCGGTCATCTACCCTTCGAATGGCAGGGTACGCCCATTCCCCTCGAAGTCGCCTATGGCGTGCACACGTTCAGCGCAGGCGGCGATCCTGGCAAGGCGTTGGCGGAAGCCGATCGTGCGACGTACGTCCAAAAACAGAATATGAAGAACGGTGCAAAGGGCGCCGGGCCGCTCACCGGCAAATAGGTTGCGCGCGGGTCGGGGCCGCCGACCATCGATCGGCGGCGCCATCGGCCGCCGCATCCCCTAAGCGATGATATCCGGAAGTAGCTTGCTCTTGAGGCGAGTGATCTGGTCCTTGAGCGCGAGCTTCCGTTTCTTAAGGCGCTGAACTTCGAGATAATCGCAATCGGGCGCGGCGACCAAATCGCCGATCGCCTTGTCCAGGCCGCGATGCTCTCCCTTGAGATCGGCCAGTTTCTCCGCCAGATCCTTTTGCTCGCTCATGACCGTCCGTAGGATTCCCTCATGGCTCGAAGTTTAACAAAATTTGGCGGCGCAGCGGGCGGGAAGTTCAGTTGCACGTTATCACGGGAACGCCATGGCCGCCTCGTCCCCTGATCCTTTTTGGGACTACTCGCTCGCCCTCTATGGCCGGCCGGGGGTGGAAGCCGGTTGCCTCAGACTACAGGACCGGCTCGGCGCGGACGTCAACATGTTGCTCCTGTGCTGCTGGCTCGCGGCGCAGGGCCACGATGCGATCGGTGAAGATGCGGTCCGGGAGATCCTGGCCCGCACCGCACCCTGGCGCGATCAAGTCGTCCTGCCGCTGCGCACGCTGCGCACGAGACTAAAAGAGCAGCATGAGGAGGCGCCTGCCGGCCTTACGGTCGCCCTCCGCAAGAGAGTTCTCGCCGCCGAACTCGATGCCGAACATATCGCCCAGCTGATCATGAGCGCCGGATTCGATGAGAAGGCCGCTTCGCCGCTCTCGCCTGAGGACGGTGCGGGCCGGGCGGCAGCCAATCTGGCGCGCTACTTCGGGGTGGCGGGCCTCGCGCCCGGTCAGGGCGAGACCGTCGATCTCGGCATTCTTCTCGACGCAGCCTTTCCTGAGCTTGACGCAGACGCGATCGCGGCCTTGGTCTCCGGCGCGCTCGACTAAAGCTCTCGGACCCGTTCGCGCAGGACGAATTTCTTCACCTTGCCCGTCGAGGTCTTGGGCAGTTCACTGAAGACCACCGTTTTCGGCACCTTGTAGCGCGCCATATTGTCGCGGCAGAAGGCGATGAGATCGTCCTCGGTGACCGGGCCGGCGTCGTCTTTGAGGCTGACAAAGGCGCACGGCGTTTCGCCCCACTGGTCGTCCGGGCGGGCCACGACAGCGGCTTCGAGAACGGCGGGATGCTTGTACAGCGTCTCTTCCACCTCGATGCTCGAGATGTTTTCGCCGCCCGAGATGATGATGTCCTTGGAGCGGTCCTTGAGCTCGACATAGCCGTCCGGGTGCAGCACGCCGAGATCGCCGGAGTGGAACCAGCCGCCTTCGAAGGCCTTGTCGGTGGCCTTGGGGTTCTTGAGGTAGCCCTTCATCACGACGTTGCCGCGAAAGAACACCTCGCCGATGGTCTCGCCATCGGCCGGCACCGGCTCGAGCGTCTCGGTGTTGGCCACCATGAGGTCCTCGAGCACCGGATAGCGCACGCCTTGGCGCGATTTGATCGCGGCGCGCTCGTCCTCGGGGCGCTCATCCCATTCCGCGTGCCAGGCGCTGACCACCGCGGGCCCGTAGGTCTCGGTCAGGCCATAGACGTGGGTGATGCGGATACCCTCACGCTCCATGGCGGCGAGCACAGCGCTCGGCGGCGGCGCGGCGGCGGTCATTGCCTCGACCTGGTGTTTGAACTTGCGCTTCTGCTTCTTGGGCGCATTAATCAGCATGTTGAGCACGACCGGCGCGCCGCAGAAATGAGTCACCTCGTGCTCGACGATCGCCTGGTAAATCGCCCCGGCCTCGACCCGGCGCAGGCAGACATGGGTCCCGCCCGCAGCGCAAATCGACCAGGTGAAGCACCAGCCATTGCAGTGGAACATCGGCAGCGTCCAGAGATAGACGGGCTGGCTCGGCGCATTCCACACCAGGAGATTGCCGAGCGCATTCAGAAACGCGCCGCGGTGGTGATAAACCACGCCTTTCGGATTCCCGGTCGTGCCCGAAGTGTAGTTGAGTGAGATGGCCTGCCATTCGTCCTTGGGAAGATGCCAGGCATAATCGTCCGCGCCCTCCTGCAAGAACGTCTCGTAATCGATGTCGCCCAAAAGCTCGCCGCCCTCGGCCAGGGGATCGTCGATATCGATCACCAGCGGCGTTGCCTTGGTTCGGGCCAGCGCCTCTTTCACCACCGGGCTGAACTCACGATCCGTGATCAGCGCCTTGGCTTCGCCGTGCTCGAGGATGAAGGCGATGGTGGCGGCGTCGAGCCGCGTGTTGATGGTGTTGAGGACCGCCTCGCAGGCCGGAACCCCGTAGTGCGCTTCCAGCATGGCGGGCACGTTGGGCGCCATCACCGCCACCGTATCGCGGGCGCCGATGCCGCGGCGCGACAACGCGCTGGCGAGGCGCCGGCAGCGGGCGAAGAACTCGGCGTAGCTGTAGCGCTGCTCGCCGTGAACCACCGCCACGTGGTCGGGGTACACGGCCGCTGAGCGCTCGACGAAACCGAGCGGCGACAGCGGCTGGTAATTCGCCATCACCTTGTCGAGACCAGAGACGTAGGGATTCACCGTAGCCATGCTCACCTCCCCGTTTGCGCCCGAACCGCGCCGCCAAGTGGAAAATCTATGCGATCAAAGCCCACCGGATCAATTGCGTACATCCCTTAGGGGCATGATAACCTTACCCCGGCCCGCGCAAGGGCGAGCTTGCGTGGGCGTCACGACCGCTGATCTGCAAGAACAAAACAAGCTCGGGGAGGCGCACGCCATGGCAAGCCGGTACGATGAGTTGTACGCGCGCTCGATGAGCGACCCCGTGGGCTACTGGGCCGAGGCCGCCGAGGATGTCCAGTGGTACAAAAAGTGGGACAGCGTGCTCGATTCCTCAGCCGCGCCGATTTACCGCTGGTTTTCAGGCGGCATCGTCAACACCTGCTACAACGCGCTTGACTATCACGTCGAGCAGGGGCGCGCCGATCAGGCGGCGATCATCTACGACAGCCCCATGACGGACACGATCCGGAGCTTCTCCTATCGCGAGCTGCGCGACCTCGTCGCCCGGTTTGCCGGCGCGCTCCGCGGCCTCGGCGTCGAGCACGGCGATCGCGTCATCATCTACATGCCGATGGTGCCCGAAACCCTGATCGCGATGTTCGCGTGCGCGCGCTTGGGCGCGACCCATTCGGTGGTGTTCGGCGGTTTCGCCCCCAACGAACTCGCCACGCGGATCGACGATGCCAAGCCCAAGCTCGTCATCACGGCGAGCTGCGGTCTCGAGCCCGGCCGCGTGGTGGCCTACCAGCCGCTTCTCGACGGCGCCATCGCAGCCGCGTCGTTCAAGCCCGAAAAGTGCATCATCGTGCAAAGGCCCGAAGAGACGGCCACGCTGACCGCCGGCCGCGATCTCGACTGGAACGAGGTCATGGCCCAGGGTAGCCCCGTGGACTGCGTCGAGGTCGCCGCCACCGATCCGCTTTACATCCTCTACACTTCAGGCACCACCGGCCGGCCCAAGGGCGTGGTGCGCGACAATGGCGGCCATCTGGTGGCGCTCAAATGGTCGATGAAGCACATCTACGATATCGATCCCGGCGAGGTGTATTGGGCGGCATCCGACGTGGGTTGGGTCGTCGGCCATTCCTACATCGTGTACGCGCCCTTGTTCCACGGCTGCACCTCGATCCTCTATGAGGGCAAGCCGGTGGGCACGCCCGATCCCGGCGCGTTCTGGCGCGTGATTTCGCAGCACAAGGTCGCCGCCCTGTTCACCGCGCCGACCGCCTTCCGCGCCATCAAGCAGCAGGACCCCAAGGCCGAGCACGTCAAGAAATACGACCTGTCCGCGTTCCGCACGCTCTTCCTTGCAGGCGAGCGGGCCGATCCCGACACCCTCGAATGGGCGGAGCGGGCACTCGACAAGCCCGTGATCGACCATTGGTGGCAGACCGAGACCGGCTGGCCGATCGCCGCCAATTGCGTCGGATTGGGCGCGCTTCCGGTCAAGCATGGCTCGCCGACCAAGGCGGTGCCCGGTTACGACGTGCGCGTCGTCAATGATCAGGCGAACGAGATGCCGCGCGGCGAGAACGGGGCCATCGTCATCAAGCTGCCGTTGCCGCCGGGCTGCCTGCCCACGCTGTGGAACAACGACGAGGGCTACAAAGAAGCCTATCTCGCGACCTATCCCGGCTATTACGTGACCGCCGATGCCGGCTATCAGGACGAGGACGGCTACCTCTACATCATGAGCCGCACCGATGACATCATCAACACCGCCGGCCACCGGCTCTCCACCGGCGCGATGGAAGAGGTGCTGGCCTCGCACCGGGATGTCGCGGAATGCGCCGTCATCGGCGCCGCCGATCAGGTCAAAGGGCAGGTGCCCCTCGGCTTTGTCGTGCTCAATGCCGGCGTCGAGCGTCCCCATGACGAGATCGCCGACGAGCTCGTTAGGCTCGTGCGCGACACGATCGGCCCGGTCGCGTCGTTCAAGACGGCGACCGTCGTGCAGCGCCTGCCCAAGACCCGCTCGGGCAAGATCCTGCGCGGCACCATGCGCCGGATCGCCGATGCCGAGGAGTACCGTATGCCGGCGACGATCGATGATCCGACCATTCTCGATGAAATCAAGGTCGCGCTGAAGGAGGCCGGTTACGCTGGCGCGGACGCCCGGGCCGCGTCGTAAAGCTTGACGGCCAGATCGCGCTCATCGCCGGCGCGGCGCGCGGGATCGGCTTCGCCGCCGCCAAGCGATTCGCGGCGGATTGACGACGGCTAGGGTTGCGGGTCAGTGGGCGGCTTCGTGGGCTCATAGGCAGCCACCGCCACCGAATCACCCTCGGAATGCGCCTCACCCTCGGAATGCTCCGCGCTGGTGGGCTCAGTCGGCGCGGCCGGTGCGGCCGGTGCGGCCGGCTCGGGCGTGTCCGGACGTGCGAAGATTTTCTCGGGGTCGAGCTCTTCTTCCTCCGGAGCGGGCTCGGACGCCGGGCCGGACGGGGTGGTGAAGACCTGGTCGGGCTCGATGGACCGGGTCGAATCCTCGCGCGCCGCCGGTTGTCGCGGCGCGGGCGAGTCGGAATCCGCCGGCGCTCGCGACGCGGCCTGTTCGGCCGTCGACCAAATCGGCGTCGGGGCGGCCTTCTCCTCTTCGGCGAGCTCTTCGGCCGTCTTGGCCACGGGCGGCGCCGGCAGGGCTTCGGCGCTTGGCGCGGCCGACGGGTTGGCGGCGACTTCCGCCTTGCGCGCCTCGCGCGCTTCGCGTTGGTCCCGCGCGCGCTGCCGCGCGGCGGCCTTGCTCACCGCCTGGTCGAGCTCGATCTGCGAGCACATGCCGAGCGAGACCGGGTCCTCGAGCTTGAGGTGGGAGATGTTCCAATGCGTGCGCTCGCGGATCGCGTTGATCGTCGGCTTGGTGGTGCCGACGAGCTTGGAGACCTGGCCGTCGGTCAGTTCGGGATGGTAGCGCAGGAGCCAGGCGATGGCATTGGGCCGGTCGTGACGCTTGGCGACCGGGGTATAGCGTGGCCCCTTGGCCCGCACCTTGGGCGCCGGCATGGCCGATTCGGCGAGCGTGAGCTTGCGCGAGGGATCGGCCTCGCAGGCCGCGATCTCGCCGCGCGTGAGCTGTCCGTTGGCGATAGGGTCGAGGCCGGTGATACCGATGGCCACCTCGCCATCGGCGATGCCCTGCACCTCGAGTGGATGGAGCTCACACAGGCCCGCGACCTGATCGAAGGTGAGCGCAGTATTTTCGACCAACCACACGGCCGTGGCCTTGGGCATCAATAGATGGGCCATGACACCTCCTGAATATGGGCTAACCGAGCCCGGGCCGCGGCTTCGGCCAAAGGCTCTACCCCAGAGTTAGCACGATTGAAGGCGGAGGCAAAGGTCGGGCGAGGGCGATCCATCGGACCGCATCGCTAGACCTCGAGCAGAATCTTGCCGATATGCGCGCCCGATTCCATGCGGGCATGGGCTTGGGCCGCTGCGGCCAGGGGAAAGGTCGAATCGATGATGGGGCGAAGGCGCCCGGCCGCGAGCAACGGCCAGGCGGTGGCGTGGAGCTCGGCGGCGATCTGGGCCTTTTGCTCGAGCCCGAGCGGGCGCAGGCGCGAGCCGGTGATGACGAGATTCTTGTTCACGATCGGCAACAGGCTCAGCTCCACCTTGTGGCCCTTTTGGAACGCGATATGCACGAGCCGGCCCTCGGGCGCCAGCGCCTCGATATTGCGCGGCAGGTAATAGCCGCCCACCATGTCGAGGATAACGTCGACGCCGGCGCCCCCGGTCAGGTGCTGCACGACCTCGACAAAATCCTCATCCCGGTAGTTGATCGCGCGCTCGGCGCCAAGCTCCTCGCAGGCCCGGCATTTCTCCGCCGTGCCGGCGGTGGCGAAGACGCGGGAGCCAAGGGCATTGGCGAGCTGGATGGCCGTCGTGCCGATGCCGCTCGCCCCGCCATGGACCAACACGCGTTCGCCGTCCCTGAGCCGCGCCCGGTCGTAGAGGTTCGCCCATACGGTGAAATAGGCCTCGGGCAGCGCCGCGGCCTGAACCAGGCTGAGGCCCTCCGGCACCGGCAGGAGCGTGGCTTCGGGCGCGATGCAGTACTCGGCGTAGCCGCCTCCGGTCAAAAGGGCGCAGACCGGCTCGCCCTCCCCGAGCCCGCTCACCCCGGGACCGAGCGCGGCAATGGTGCCGGCCGCCTCGAGGCCGAGAACATCGGAGGCGCCGGGCGGAGCGGGGTAGGCACCCATGCGCTGCAGGCAGTCCGCCCGGTTGATGCCAGCGGCGGCAACCGCAATGAGAACCTCGCCATGTCCGGGCCGCGGCGTGGGCCGTGCGCCGAGTTCGAGCGCCTCCGGGCCGCCGGGCTCGCCAATGAGAACCGCCTTCATCGTATCGGGCAGAGACGCCATGGTTGCGCTCAAAGCGGGTGACGGGATTGTTGCAGGTCGACAAGGATCGTCCCACACTACCATGGTTGGATGCGGGCGCGAAAAAGATGCACGCACCTCGTGACTGGTCGGGAGCAGGAGGACGCGATGGACGAAGACGAACTCGTCAAGCCGCCGGCGCCGAAGCCCAATCTCGAAATCATGTCGGTCGAGGAGCTCGAAAACTTGATCGCCGAGCTCGAAACAAGGATTGCTGAAGCGCGGGAAATGATCGCCGCCAAGCAGGGCGCCCGCACCGACGCCAATTCGTATTTCAAGCAGTGAGGCGCCGCCGTGTGTAATCACAAGTGCTTGATATCATTGGAAAAAGCGTAGGTTTTGGGGTGCCGGGCGACCTAGCGATGCATCGTTGACCGCCTGTCTCAAACTGGTTAGCGTTGGTCCGAGCCGCTGGCTCCGTGCCGGCACGATGGCAGGCTCCGCCGGGATAGCCGCGGCGGCAGTGAGATGGCGGTGCCGAACGGGTAGGGAGGAATGGTTGTGCGTGTTTCGTGGGCGATGACCACAACTAGCATCTACGACCCGGCGGCGTGCCGCGGCGCCGGTGGGAGAGCATCTGCTGGCTCTCGCCCGCTCCACCACCGGCACGGCGTGCGACACCGATCAACGTGTGCCACGGATCATCGATTCTTAAGCGTATCGCGGTTTTCTTCAGCACCGGATCGAGCCCCAAAACGAACCTCGTTTGAGGCAATCAAGGTATCGCCATGACCTCCGTAGCGCTCCTCGCCCGTCCACAGCGATGGGACACGCCTTTTGCTCGGGAAATGACCGATGCCGATGTCGCGTATTTGCACGAGCAGCCGATCATCCGCGACATGGATCCCGAGCGCTTTCCGGTGCACACGCCGCTCGAGGGAATCCTCCGCAACGATTGCCGGATCATGCGTTATGGACCCGGCGACATCATCGTCAGAGAGGGAGACTACGGGAACTCGGCCTTTACTCGTGCTCGAGGGCGATGTGCGCATCACCCTCCAGGACCATCTGCCCCGCGAGGTGCTGGGGCGCGCCGAGGATCGCACGAAGAACCTGTTCGAGACGGTGGCGCAGTTATGGACCAATTCCCGAATTCCCGAATCACGCGACACCAGCCGCTACGAGCGGCGCGAGGTTCGCACCCGTGCGCCGGGCGAGACTCGCGCGTTCATTCAGGATTTCCCGGCCGTCCTCGATCAATACCGCACGGCGCAACTCAGGCCCGGCGCACTGTTCAGCGAACTGGCTGCGCTGGGTCGTATCCCGCGTACGGCCACCGCATTCGCGGAGACCGAGGCGACGCTGCTCGAGATCCGCTGGCAGGGCTTGCGCGAGATCCGCAAATTATGACGACGCCTTCCGCGGTGCGATCGACGAAAATTACCGCCGCAACGCCCTCAAGGTGCATTTGCACGAGACGCCGCTGTTCGCCGGGCTCGACGAAGCAGCCCTCGATGAAGTGGCCGGCGCCACCTTGTTCGAGACCTCCGGCAAATTCGACTGGAACGTCTCTTACGCGAAGCTGCGCGAGGCCGGCCAGGTAGACGCCTCGCAGGAGCCGACGATCGCGCGCGAGGGCGAGTATGCCGACGGGCTCTTGTTGGTCCGCGCCGGCTTCGCCCGCGTTGCGGTTCAGTTCGGCAACGGAACGCGCACCATCAGCTACCTCGGCGCCGGCGATCATTTCGGGCTCGAAGAGCTCTATCAATCGTGGACGTCGAAGCAGGACGTGCCGCTCAAGGCGTCGCTGAGTGCGCTCGGCTATGTCGACGTGCTGCGGGTGCCGGCGCGCGTGCTGGAAGACGCGGTGTTTCCCAAGATCGAACCGCCCGCCCAATCGGTGAACGCGCTGCTCGCGCGCCCGGTCGGCGAGAACGCTCTGTTGGAATGGGCCGTCGAGGAGCGGTTTATCAACGGGACGCAGGCCATGCTGATCGACCTCGATCGCTGCGTGCGCTGCGACGACTGCGTGCGCGCCTGTGCCTCGACGCACGGCGGCAATCCCCGCTTTGTCCGCCATGGCAAGACCTTCGACCACTGGATGGTGGCCAACGCCTGCATGCACTGCGCCGACCCGGTGTGCATGATTGGCTGCCCCACCGGCGCGATCCACCGCAACCGTGCCCACGGCATGGTGGTCATCAACGACGACACCTGCATCGGCTGCGCAACCTGCGCCAACTCTTGCCCTTACAACAACATCCGCATGGTGGATATCCGCGATCAGTCGGGCCACGCGGTCGTCGATCCGGATACCGGGCGGCCAATTTTCAAGGCGACCAAGTGCGATTTATGTGTCGGCAATCCGGGTGGCCCGGCCTGTGTCCGCGCCTGCCCCCATGAGGGGCTACGCCGGGTCGATTTCCAGCTCAACACGCTGTTCGGTGAGCGCGACACATGAGGCCGGCGGCGATCCAGTATCTCCTGTTGGGGATTCTCAGCGTCGCGGTGTTCGTGTTCCTTCTCTTCCAGGCGCGGCTGGTCGAGGAGAGGCTGGGTATGCCGGAGATCGGCACCGGCTACTGGCTGCTCGGCTTGATCATCCTGCTGGCCATGTTCAATGCGCGCAAGCGTTTGTCGATGGTGCCGCTGTTCGTAGCCTCCTATTGGCTGCGGCTTCATGTCGTCGGGGGTGTCCTGGCGGTGGCGCTGTTCTGGGTGCATACGGGCACCGTCTGGCCAACCGGCCTGTACGAGCAGGTGTTCGCGGCGGTGTTTTACCTGCTGTCGGCATCGGGCCTCGTCGGCTACCTGATGCAGCAGATCTACCCCGTTTATCTCACCCAGTCGGGCTTCGAAGTGATCTACGAGCGCATCCCCCAGGGCGTGGCCCAAATTCGCGAGGAGGCGGAGCGTGTCGTCCTCGAATGTACCGACAAGGCCGGCAGCGACACCTTGGCGAGGTACTATCTCGATACGTTGAGCTGGTTCTTCCGCAAGCCGCGGTTCTTCTTCGCGCATGCCGTGTTCAGCCGGCGCTCGAACCAGTGGCTCGCCCACCAAAGCGCAGCGGTCGAGCGGTATCTCAACGATGCCGAGCGGGAGTATCTAAGGACCCTCGAGGCCCTGGCCCGGGTCAAGAACCAGATCGACGTTCACTATGCCCTGCAGGGCCTGATGAAGCTCTGGCTGCTGGTACACGTGCCGCTGGCGGTGGCGGTCGTGGTTCTGTCCATATGGCACTTCCTGCTTGTTCATAGCTACGCGCTGTGACCCTCCAGGACGAAGAGAGATTTCGCCATGATCGGAGCCGCTACGAGCGGCCCAATCTCAAATACCGCTGCGGTCGCAGCGCGGTGTGGGACAAGCCCTGCATGTTGGGGCCGAGCCATGACGGTCAATGCGGCGGTCTTTACGAGTGCCGGCCGCAGAAGCGCAGCGACAATTGGAGCTGCAGTCGGCCTGAATCGGAAGGTGGCGGCTGAGCGGCGGGGCCGAGCCCCGACGGCACGTGCAGCCAGTACCGGCCGCCCTGCGTGCCGCGGCGCACGCTGCGTAATTACCGCGGCATCATGGCGCTCGCCGCCCTCGTTGCCGTGGCGGCGTTGATCGCCGCGTTTCACGATGTCCGGACGTTGGGCGTGGGCCCTTTCGGGGCTGCCGATGCCGGGCCCCTCACCAGCGACCACGCCAATTTTACCAGCAAGGAAGGCTGCGGCGCCTGTCACGAAGCGCATGGTGGCGGACCTCTGCAATGGTTGGCCGGCGCCTTCCGGACCAGCGACATGACCGCGACCTGCCTCGAGTGCCACAGCTTCACGGGCCCCGAACGCAACCCGCACAACCTCACGCTGGCGGCGTTGGGCGTGGGCGCCGGTGCGGCATCGGAGCCCCGCTGGGCCGTCGATAGCCTTGCCTGCAACGCCTGTCATACCGAGCACAAGGGCGCCCAAGCCGATATCTCGCAGCTCTCCGGCGCCCAATGCGCAACTTGTCACAAGGTGAAATTCGCTACCTTCGATGAAGCGCATCCGCCATTCTCGCCAAATTATCCCCATGACCGGCGCACCTCGATCAGGTTCGATCACGTGAAGCATTTCAACGTGCATTTCACATAATGAACGCGTCGCCGACGTGGCGCCCGATTCGTGTGTCGATTGTCATGCCATTGCCGCAGCCGAGCGGAACGTCCCGCCCAAGGGGTTCGAGGAGTCCTGCGCGGCGTGTCACACAACGGAGATGGCGGCCTGCGATATGGTGTTCCTGATGCTTCCGGAATTCTTCGAGGAGCCGCTCGAGCGCGACGATATCCGCGCCGCCTGCGGGCTGACGCCCGACGAGTTCGGCGCCGTGATAGCGGGGGACGATCCCGACGAGATCGAGGAGGACTATCTCTCGGTTTCCGATGAGACTCTCTCGACGATCGGCGCGTATCTGCTGGGCGTTTACCCCGACGAGCCCGATGATTATGGTCCCCGCATGGGCGCGTTGATCCTCGCCATGGCCGAAGACGGTACGGCGCCGCTCACGGACCTCCTCGCCGAACGTACCTCGCGGCACGCGGCGGCCACGATGCTCCAAGGCCTCGGCGCGGAATTGGCGCAACGGGTGGCCTGCGCCTGGGGCGCCAATCTGGAATATGAGGCGCCGCAGGAGCCTCCCGCCGCCGGCTGGTACGGTGATTTCATCGAGCTTAAATACCGCCCCGGCGGGCACAGCGATCCCATCGTCCGGGCATGGCTCGACTTCGCGTTGGCCGCCGTGGACCAGGCCTAAGACGAGGAAGATCTCGAACGCGCCGAGGCGCTGCGTGATGAGCTGATCGATCCCAAGAACGGCGTCGGTGCCTGCACGAAGTGCCACGCGGTGTCCGCCCTCACCACCCCGTCATCGGGCGATGAGACAGGGACGCTTGCCTTCGAGTGGACCTACCAGGAAAATACCGTGCGCCCGTTCGACGTCTACTCCCACGCCGCCCATATCCGCCTCGTCAGTCCCGACGGCGTGAGCATGCTGGCGCCCATGGTTGGCTGCGCCACTTGCCACAAGCTCAACGCCGCGGCGGAGTACCCGGCCTCGTTCGACGATTTCGACAGTACGACGTATTCCAGCAACTTCTTTTCCGTGCAGAGAGAAAATTGCGCGCAGTGCCACGCCGCGGACCGCATACGCCAGGACTGTCAGTTGTGCCACGTGTATCATCTGGAGCCCGGACTCAATCCGAAAGTCACCAGCGCTATGAAGGACGCGCCCCATTTCAACCTCGGATCGGTGGCGAGCGATGCGCCGAGCGGCCGCGCCGAGCCGATGCCGGGTGAGCCGCAGGGTGATCGCGAAGGGCGAGTTGTGGACCTCGCGACACGCCAAGCGGATTAGGAGCGTTTCATGGACCTTGCGATCACCATCGCCGCATTTGTGATCCTGGCCCTTCTCGGTCTCTATATCGCCGGCCTGATCGTAGGCTACGGCCACCTCGTGACCGTGACCGCGCGCAATTGTCAGTCATCAAAACAAGTGGGACTGTTGAGCGTGTTTCATAAGAGTCGGTTTCGAAAGTCATGCGGCTCGGGCCAATCTGCGGACGAGGAGCATGACGGAGGCGGCGTAGAGGAAGGCGCGGGCCGAGGCGATGGTGGCCTCGAAGTCCTTTGCCAGTCGCCGGTTGCGGTTGATCCAGGCGAAGAAGCGCTCCACGACCCAGCGGCGCGGTTGGACGGCGAAGCCGACCTGATCGGGGCTTTTGCGCACGATCTCGACGGCGATCACGGTGGCCGTGGCGACCTTCTCGCCGGCGTAGCCGCTGTCGGCAAAGACCTTCTCGATGAACGGAAACGAGCCGCGTGAGGCGCACAGCAGCGACCCGCCACCATCGCGGTCCTGGATACTCGCCGGATGCGCCTCGAGCACGAGGCCGCGCCCGTCGGTGTCGACCAGCGCGTGGCGCTTGCGCCCCTTGATCTTCTTGCCCGCATCGTAGCCGCGGGGGCCACCAGCCTCGGTTGTCTTGACGCTCTGGCTGTCGATAATCGCGCCGCTCGGGCTGGCCTCGCGTCCGACCCGCTCGCGATCGGCCATGACCAGAGAGTGATTGATCTTCTCAAGGAGGCCGTCGTCGCGGAACTTGGCGAACCAGCGATAGATCGTGCCCCACGGTGGCAAATCGCTTGGCAGCAAGCGCCAAGGGCAGCCAGCCCGCATCACGTAGAAAATGCCGTTGACGATCTCTCGCATCGGCCATGACCGGGGCCGTCCCGTGCCATGAGCCGGAGGCAAATGAGGCTCGATCACAACCCACTCCGCATCGGTCAAATCAGTCTGATAACGCAGCGTCTTGCGGCTATGCTGCTCTCGGGTGGTCGGCGTCCACATGGCGGCTCCATATCGGTCTCAGCAACCTCCTTGGAATCACATCGACACCGGCCACTCAACCCCTTTCGAAACGGCCTCTAAGGGAGGATCTGGCTCATCTTTGTTTGATGTTAAGCCGCTTGGCTTTGATGGTTCAAGCCTTGCCTATCCGGTTTACACCCACACCCACTAGGGCTAGAATGGGCGCAAACCGGATATAGGGGAGCGCGCCATGGATGTTCTCGACCGCGCCGATCTCCCATTCCCGCATTCGCTACCCGAGTTCCAGCGACTTTTCCCCGATGATGCGGCCTGCGCCGCCTACCTGGAGAAAGCCCGCTGGGGAGACGGCTTTGCCTGCCCGCACTGCGGCACGGCGGGAGAGCCGTTCCACTTTGAAAACCGCCCTGGCGTCCTGCGCTGCCGCAAGTGCCGCCAGAACACCGGGCTGACGGTGGGAACAGTGATGGAGCGTAGCCACACTCCGCTGAACGTCTGGTTCTGGGCCGCTTATCTGGTCGCCAGTCAGACGCCCGGCATGTCCGCCGTGCAGTTTCAGCGGCAACTTGGTCTTTCGCGCTACGAGACGGCCTTTCAAATTCTCCACAAGCTCCGCTCGGGCATGGTGCGGCCCAACCAAGACAGGATCGGTGGACAGCCCAAGAACCATGTTGAGGTGGACGAAACCTGGGTTGGCGGGCGAACGCGTAGGGAAGGCCGTGGTGTTCACCACAAGGTTCCCGTCTCCTGTGCCATCGAGGTGCGTCATCGAAAGCCGGGCACCAAGCTCGACAACCGGAAAGACGGACGCTATGCCGGACGCGTTCGGCTCGCCGTCGTGCTCGACCGTAGCGCCGAGTCGCTCTGTGGGTTCGTCGAGAGCACCGTCGCGCCGGGATCGCTGATCGTTACTGACGATTGGAGCGGCTATGCTGGCCTCGGTAAGCGCGGCTATGAGCACTTCGCTGTTGCCGAGTGTGGTGATCCAGAGGTTGCCGAGCAATACCTGCCGATCATCCATCTGGTTTTCGCCAACCTGAAGACGTGGCTGATCGGTATCCACCACGGCGTTAGCCACCAGCACCTACAAGCCTACCTCAACGAGTTCACCTTCCGCTTCAACAGGCGGTTCTACCCGTTCAACGCCTTCCGCTCATTGCTCGGCATCGCGGGCGACACCTCTGCTCCAACCTATGCCGAGCTTTACTCGGGAGAGTGGCGGCACCCTACATGTAGCGGTCATCGGCGTTAACCGGATAGGCAAGGTTCAAGCGGCGGTTTTGGGGGGTCAGTTTTTTGATCTTTTTTCTCTTTTCGATGATGGCGGTGTGGCGTCCAAAGTAGGCGTCGGCTGGAGTTACGTTGCCGATGCTCTCGTGGTAGCGTTGGTTGTTGTAGTGATCGACGAAGGCGCTGATCTGGTTTTCGAGATCGCCGGGTAGATAATAATTTTCAAACAGGATCCGGTTCTTCAGCGTTTGATGCCAGCGCTCGATCTTGCCCTGGGTTTGCGGGTGATACGGTGCGCCCCGAACGTGATCCATACCGTGGTCCTCGAGCCATTCAGCCAGATCGCCGGAGATATAGGACGAGCCGTTGTCGCTGAGCAGCTTCGGCTTGTGGACGACATTGGCGCGATTGCAGCCTGAGGCTTCTAGCGCCAACTTCAGTGTTGCCGTCACATCGTCCGCCGTCATGTTGGTGCAGAGCTTCCAAGCAATGATGTAGCGGGAATAGTCGTCCAGGATGGTCGACAGGTAAAACCAGCCCCAGCCGATGACCTTGAGATAGGTGAAGTCGGTCTGCCACAGCTGGTTCGGCGCCGTGGTCTTGTCGCGGAACTCATCGGCTGCCTTGATGACCACGAAAGCGGGGCTTGTGATCAGGTCGTGGGCCTTGAGAAGCCGGTAAACCGAGGCTTCCGAGACAAAGTAGCCCCTGGTGTCCGTAAACCTGACGGCCAGTTCCCGGGGCGACAGTTGCGTCTCCTCCAGGGCAAGATCGATGATCTGCCCCCGGACATCATCCGGGATCCGGTTCCACACCCGGCCTGGGCTGCTGTTGCGATCCTCAAGACCGGCGTCGCCAAAGGCCAGAAAGCGATCGTACCAGCGATAAAAGGTGGTCTTCGGAATGCCCAGCTTGTCCAAAGTGGACCCGACGCCCAGGTGGGACTGCTCGACCAGGCGGATGATCTCCAGCTTCTCGGATGCGGGATACCTCATTCCTCGTCTCCCCCATGCCCGATCATGTTTTTTTTGAGAAGCCGGTTCTCCAGCGAAAGTTCGGCGACCAACTCCTTCAAGTCGCGCATCTCCTGGCGCAGGCCTTTAACCTCGCCCGAGGTCGCTTGGCGCCCGGTGTCGCCGGCGAGCCGCTTCTTGCCCGCTTCCAAAAACTCTTTCGACCAGCTGTAATACAGACCCTCGGCGATGCCCTCGCGGCGGCACAAGGCGGCGATGCTCTCCTCGCCGCGCAGGCCCGACACCACGATCCGGATCTTCTCCTCAGCCGTATACTGCTTGCGTGTCTTGCGGCGAATATCCCGAACCGTTCCCTCCGCCGGGTCGTTCTTGCTCATTGATTTCTGTCTCATCTTCGTTCCCTTCGGTCACTACGATGAGCCAGAAATCCTCCGGTATGCAATTACCTCAATTTGTCCCAAAGGCCCTGACGTCAGACAAGCCCCCTCATATTGCGTTACCGGATGCAGAGGGATAAGCCTTTGCCGCCTATGCTCCGTGTCACGGTAAGTTCTGCGAACGAATTACCGTCTGCATCCTCCAGTCTGTTCGATACCTCCCTGTTAACTCGAGCCGCCCTTTGGGGCGGCTCTTTTTTTGCCAGCGCCCAGCTTGTTCATGGCCCGAGAGCCCGTGTAGGGTCGCCCTCAGTACAAACTCCACAAAGGCGGGGCGCACCATGGCCGATCCGAGATTCCTGCGTTTCGACAGCCTGAGCGTGCACGCGGGCCAGCAGCCGGATCCGGCGACCGGCGCGCGGGCGGTGCCGATCTACCAGACCACCTCCTATGTCTTTCCCGATACCGATTATGCGGCCTCGCTCTTTAACCTCGAGCGCTCGGGCCACATCTACTCGCGGATCTCCAATCCCACCACCGCGGTCTTGGAAGAGCGCCTGGCCGCCCTCGAAGGCGGCGTCGGTGCGCTCGCCACGGCGAGTGGCCAGGCCGCGCTCCACCTCGGCGTAGCCACGCTGATGGGAACCGGCGGGCATATCGTCTCCTCGGCCTCCATCTACGGCGGTTCGCACAACCTGTTCACTCACACGCTGCCGCGCTTCGGCATTACCACGAGTTTCGTCGACCCGCGCGATGTCGATGCCTTTCAGCGCGCGATCCGTCCCGAGACCCGCCTGGTGTTCGCCGAGACGCTGGGCAATCCCGGCCTCGAGGTGCTCGACATGCCGGCCGTCGCCGCGGTGGCGCACGCCGCCGGGCTGCCGCTGATGATCGATTCCACCTTCACCACGCCCTATCTCTGCCGCCCGTTCGACCTCGGCGCCGATCTCATCGTGCACTCGGCGACCAAGTTCCTCGGTGGGCACGGCGTGGCCATCGGCGGCCTGATCGTCGATGGCGGGACCTTCGACTGGGAGGCCTCGGGCCGCTTTCCCACCCTGACCGAGCCCTATGCCGGCTATCACGGCCTCGATTTCGCCGAAGAATTCGGGCCGCAAGCCTTCATCATGCGGGCGCGCGCGGAAGGCGTGCGGGATTTCGGCGCGTGTATGAGCCCGACGACCGCCTTCCATATCCTCCAGGGCGTGGAGACCCTGCCCATCCGCATGGCGCGTCACACCGAAAACACGCGCCACGTGGTCGCCTTCCTCCACGCCGCCGAGGCGGTCGAGTGGGTCGTCTATCCCGAACTCCCCGAGCATCCCGATTACGAGCTGGCCAGCCGCCTCCTGCCCAAGGGCTGTGGCGCGGTGTTCAGCTTCGGCATCAAGGGCGGGCGGAGCGCCGGCCGGCGGTTCATCGAGAGCCTCGGATTGTTTTCCCACCTCGCCAATGTCGGTGACGCCAAATCGCTGGTCATTCACCCGGCGAGCACCACTCATCAGCAGATGGACGCGGCGGCGCTCGAAGCGGCGGGAATCAGCGATGATCTGGTGCGCCTGTCGATAGGCCTCGAGGACCCGGACGATCTGATCGCCGACCTCGGTCAAGCGCTGCGCGCCTCGCAAAAGGTGTGACCGTGGACCTCCTCGTCGACGGCAAGCGGGTTTACGCGGCGACCGGGGGGCGAACGCCGGCGGATGACCAGCCGGCCGTGCTGTTCGTTCATGGCGCGGCGATGGACCACACGGTTTGGTCGTTGCAGGCGCGCTATTTCGCCCACCACGGGCGCCGCGTGCTGGCCCCCGACCTGCCCGGGCATGGCCGCTCCGAAGGGCCGCCGCTCACCACGGTGCCCGACCTGGCGGGCTGGCTCCATCGCGCCATGGAGGCTGCCGGCATCGAGCAGGCGGCGCTGGTCGGTCACAGCATGGGGTCGCTCGTCGCCCTCGAGGCGGCGGCCGGGCGGCCCGAGCACGTGTGGGCTCTGGCTTTGCTCGCTATGGCCCTGCCCATGGCGGTGCACCCCGATCTGATGATCAGCGCCGAGGCCGGCGATCACCACGCGCTCGACCTCGTCACGGGCTGGGGCCATGGCCGCCGGGCGCAGATCGGTGGCGCGCGCGCGCCGGGGTTGTGGCTCGCGGGCGGGACGCTGAGGTTGCTCGAACGCGCCGGTGAGCACGTGCTGTTCACCGACCTCGCCGCTTGCGAGGCCTATGACGGGGGTTTGGACGCGGCGGCGCGCGTCCAATGTCCGACATTGTTACTGCTCGGTGAGCGGGACCGCATGACGCCCGCCGCAGGTGCCAGCAGCCTCGCCACGGCGATCGCCGGCGTCGAGACGGTCATCATACCCGGCTGCGGCCATATGATGATGGCGGAGCGGCCCGATCAGGTGCTCGACGCCCTGATCGAGATCATCTGACCGCCCGGCCGGCGGTCGAGAAAAATCCCCCGGCTTGCGCCGCCGGGGGGTCTTTCGAGGTTGGCTCGGTCTAGCTCTTCTTGATGCCGATTTTCTTGACCGAGGTCTTGGCGGCCGCGGTCTTGGGCACGGTGACGGTGAGAAGGCCCCTGTCGAAACGGGCGGCCGTCTTGTCGCCGGCGACCTCGGGCGGCAGGCGGAAGGACCGTTCGAACGAGCCGTAAGAGCGCTCCACGAGGTGAAAGTTGTCCTCTTTCTTTGCGCTCTCCGCCTTCTTCTCGCCCTTGATCGTCAGCCGATCGTCGGCGAGCACGACTTCGATGTCGTTCTCGTCCATGCCGGGGAGCTCGGCCGTGATCTTGAACTCGTTGTCGCTCTCGCTCACGTCGATATTCGGGCTGATGACGCTCTCCTCCCGGCGCGCCGCGCCGAAGGGCGCCAGATCAAAACCTTCCCACGTCTGATCGAAGAGATCGTCGATCTCGCGTCCGAGCGTCGCGAAGGGATACATGGTGGCCTTGTGCGCCGGAAAGCGTGTACCCCGGCGCCAGGGGGCCATAAGTCCGCTTCGTGTCATGGTCGTGACTCCTTTTTCGTTCTGTCAGGTTCGATGATGGCGAATTCGATAGGTCGCGCCCGCCGTGCGGCGAGCGCCGCACCCAACGGGTCCGGCGGTGATTCAGATGCGCGGCCGGCGTAAGCCACGCCGAGCGCCCGTCCCGTCGAGCCGGGTGCGGAGAGGCCTCAGGCCGCCTTGGGTCGATCGGCCGCGGTTCCGCCGTTCGCCTTGATCTCGATGGTCCTGGGCTTCATCGCTTCGGGCACGGCGTGCACGAGGTCGATGATAAGCAGACCGTCGGCGTGCGTGGCGCCGGTCACCTCGACGTGCTCGGCGAACTCGAAACTGGCGCTCGAAGGCGCGCCCGGCGATGCCGCGATGGAGGGTGGTCACGCCTTCCGGCTCGGGCTGGGCCGTGCCGGAAATGACGAGCACGTTGTCGTGCTGGTTTACCTCGAAATCGTCCAGGCTGAAGCCCGCGACCGCCATGGTAATGCGGTAGCGATCTTCGCCTAGCCGCTCGATGTTGTAAGGCGGATAGGCGAGATCGGACTGGCTAAGGCGGTTGACCGTGTCGAACAGGCGGTTGGACCGGTCGAAGCCGATCGTGGAACGGAATAGGGGTGTGAGATTGTAGTTGCGCATCGCTTCAGACCCTCCTTGAGAAGCAATCTGAACATCAATTCGGTCCGCCCTAGGGCCGGACCTGCGGTTTCCGAGCAGACCCTGACACGGCGTCCGCTCAACTCCTGATGTAGTCATTAACCATGTCATTGCAAGGGGCGGAGATTTTTTTCATTGTTGTGCTAGTGGATTGATTTCAACGTTTGGAACCCTCGGTTTCGTGCGGCGATGATGTCATCGGGATGTGCTTTCCAGATGAATGGTTGTGGGTTGGCGGCATTGTATTCACGGACGAAGCGATTGATGGCGGCCTGGAGATCGACGAGGGAATGGAAGATAGCGTGCTTGAGCCTGCGCCGCGTGAGTTTGGCAAAGAAGCCCTCGACGGCATTTAGCCACGAACACGAGGTTGGCGTGAAGTGGAAAGTCCAGCGTGGATGACGGTCGAGCCAGGCGCTGACCTTGTCCTTCTTGTGCGCCGCGTAATTGTCGAGGATCACGTGGATGGCCTTGTCCGCCGGCACCTCGCGCTCGATGCGGTTGAGGAAGCGGATGAACTCCTGATGGCGGTGGCGCTGCATGTTCTGCCCGATGACCGTTCCATCCAGAATGTTGAGCGCCGCGAACAGCGTGGTCGTGCCGTGGCGTTTGTAGTCATGGGTCATGGTGCCGGCGCGGCCCTTCTTCATCGGCAGGCCGGGCTGGGTGCGGTCGAGTGCTTGGATCTGCGACTTCTCGTCGATCGACAGCACCACCGCATGGGCCGGTGGATCGACATACAAGCCGACGATATCGGCGAGCTTCTCGGCGAAGGCCGGGTCGTTCGAGAGCTTGAAGTTCCGCCAGCGGTGCGGGCTGAGGCCGTGGGCTTTCCAGATCGCCTGCACCGTCGACGCGGCGACGCCGGCCGCCTTGGCCATCGCGCGCAGCGTCCAGTGGGTTGCCTCGTGCGGCGGCGGTTGCTGCGTCTGACGGACGATCCAGGCGACGCGATCAGGCGCGATCGGCGCCTTGCCCGGCGGGCGGGACTTGTCGCGAAGCAGGCCGCCGACGCCCTCGTGCATGAAGCGCTCCTGCCAGCGCCACACGCAGGTCTTGGACTTGTCGGTCTCGCCCATGATCGCCGAGGTACCCAGACCCGCGCCGCTCAGAAGGACAATACGCGCCCGCCAGACGTGCTTCTGCGGGCTCTTGGGGTCCGCGACGATCGCGCGCAATCGCTGACCGTCGCCGGCCGATACAGTGAAGGAGATTCCGCCGCGCATGTGCCAGACTCGCATGCCACGGCACAATACTGAATCCCAAATCGGACTCTTTCGATCCGATCAATCCACTAGGGTGAATGTCTCGCGATAGCACAGGCGGGCATCAACGCATCAACCATCAACGCATCAACGAGGCAACGAGGCGGGGATATGGAGCCTTCGGAAGGCCTCACCAACACGATCTTCTTCTCGAGGACTTATGACGAGGCCATCGCGCTGCTTTACGAAGCGCGCGATTACTTCGCCTATGCCGCCTCCGGCGAGCTCAGCGGCCTGCCGGAGCAGACCGCGCTGAACCACAGCCGTGAGGCCCTGCGCTTGACGCACCATCTGACCCACGCCATGACGTGGCTATTGGTCCAGCGGGCGGTTCACACCGGCGAAATTACCCCCGACGATGCGAAGAAAGAGGAGTTCCGTCTCGCCGGGTTCCACGAGGGGCCCGGGGACGAGATCGAACTGGCGAACGCCATGCCGCCCAAGCTCAGGAGTCTGCTCGAGCGCTCCCACGCGCTCTTCCGCCGCATTTCCCGGCTTGACGAGCTGGTGATGCGCAATGCTTCGTGAACGCGGCCGCGTTCGCCCCTCATAGCGACGAACGACAAAACGCAGCCCTTCGGGGCCGCGTTTCCCCTAGCCCGGTGATCCGGCCACCTGCCCGGTCGGCCTATTTGTCGAGCCCGAATCCTTCGAAGCGGCGCTGGAACTTGGCCACCTGACCCTCGGTATCGACGAGCTTGACGCCGCCGCCGGTCCACGCCGGATGGGACAGCGGATCGACCTCCAGCGTCATCACATCACCCTCCTCGCCCCACGTCGTGCGGGTCTTGAAGCTCGTCCCGTCGGTCATGACGACGGTGATCTCGTGATAGTCGGGGTGGATGTCCTTCTTCATGGTCCGCATGCCTCCGCGCGGAGGGCTTTATACGCGAGCCCGAACCGGCTGACAAGACATCGCCGGGCCTTGCCTTGTTGGGGCCAGGCTCTCTTGCTATACCCTACCCATCCTGCGGGTAGGGAGGATCACGTGGACCTCGATGAGCAGGCGTTTGAAGCGGTCGCCGAAGCGGCGCTCGGACGCATCGAATCCGTGCTTGAGGACGAGGCGGACGACCTGGAGGTCGATCGGCAGGGCGGCGTCCTGACCATCGAGACCGCCGACGGTGCGACCTTTGTGCTCAACAAGCACGCGCCGTTGTGCCAGCTTTGGCTGTCCTCGCCGGTGAGCGGGGCCAGCCACTACGACTACGATGCCGACCGAAAACGCTGGATCTCGACGCGGGGCGGCGCGGACCTCAGCGACGTGCTGAGCCACGATCTCTCGGCGGCGGCGGGGCTGACGCTCGTGTTCGAGCCCGACGCTTAGGATGGGCCGGGAGCCGGCAGCGTGAGCGCGCGGAGGGAAGCCACGCCGGGCGCAGCGGACGACCGGGGCGAAGAGCGGCCCAAGGGCCGCAAGCTCGCTCCGCTCAGGGAACTCGCCCGTTTCATTGTGCCGCACAGGCTGGTCGTCTTCGGTGCGATCGTCGCGCTCATCGTCGCGGCGGGCGCCATGCTGGCGATCGGTCAGGCGCTGCGTCGCGTCATCGATCTCGGTTTCAACACTGCGAACGCCGGCTTTCTCGATCAATATTTCCTTGCCCTGTTTGGCGTCGTCGCCCTGCTCGCGGCGGCAACGTTCGGGCGCTTCTATCTCGTCGCGTGGCTCGGCGAGCGGGTGATCGCCGATATCCGCCGCGCCGTTTACGACAAAGTCATCAGCCTCAGCCCGGCCTATTTCGAGGTCACTAAGACCGGCGAGATCCTGTCGCGGCTGACCGCCGACACGACGCTCATTCAGGCCGTGGTGGGGGCCACCGGCTCGGTGGCACTGCGCAACATATTGCTTTTCCTCGGCGGCACGGTGCTGCTGGTAGTGACCAGCCCCAAACTCGCGGGACTCACGTTCCTCATCGTACCCGTCGTGGTGCTGCCGATCGTGGTGTTCGGGCGCCGCGTGCGCCAGCTGTCGCGCGCGAGCCAGGATCGCGTCGCCGATATCGGCGCGATGGCGGACGAGACTCTCACCGCCGTTGCCACCGTCCAGGCCTTCAGCCACGAAGACCGGGAACGCGGCCGGTTCCGCGATCTGGCGGAGGACGCCTTCCGCACGGCCGCGCGGCGCATCCGCGCCCGCGCCTGGCTCACCGCGACGGTTATCCTGCTCGTCTTCGGCGCGGTCGATCTGGTGTTGTGGATCGGCGCCAAGGATGTCGTTGTCGGCGACATGGGCGGCGGGGACCTGGCGGCGTTCGTGTTCTACGCCATCGTCGTCGCCGGCGCGCTCGGTTCGCTGAGCGAAGTTTATGGCGACCTCCTACGCGCCGCCGGGGCGACGGAGCGGCTCATGGAGCTGATCACCACCGAGCTACAGATCACGGCCCCCGCCGAGCCGGTCGCGCTGCCGAGCCCACCCCAGGGCGCCGTCGCCTTAGAGGACGTGACGTTCACCTACCCCTCCCGCCCCGATGCGCCGGCGCTCAAGACCTTCTCGCTGCGGATCGCGCCCGGCGAACGGGTGGCGCTGGTCGGTCCCTCGGGTGCCGGCAAGACAACGGTCTTTCAGCTGCTGCTTCGCTTCTACGATCCGGCCCAAGGGCGCGTCACTTTCGATGGCGTCGATATCCGCGCAGCAAAGCCCCAAGAGGTGCGCGCCCGGATCGGGCTCGTGGCTCAGGATCCGGTCATCTTCGCCGCCGACGCCAGCACCAATATCCGCTACGGCCGACCCGGCGCTGACGATGCGGCGGTCCGCGCCGCAGCCCAAGCGGCGGCGGCCGATCGGTTTCTCGACGATCTGCCGCACGGCTTTGCCAGTCACCTCGGCGAGCGCGGCGTCCGTCTGTCGGGCGGCCAGCGTCAGCGCATCGCCATCGCCCGGGCGATTCTGCGCAACCCGGCGCTGCTGCTCCTCGACGAGGCGACGAGCGCGCTCGATGCCGAGAGCGAACGCGCCGTTCAGGCGGCGCTCGAGCCCCTGATGGCAGGCCACAGCACGCTTGTCATCGCGCATCGGCTGGCCACCGTGCTCAAGGCCGACCGCATCGTCGTCATGGACCATGGCGAGATCGTCGCCACCGGCGGTCACGCCGAGCTGCTCGCCCAGGGTGGGCTCTACGCTCGGCTCGCGGGGCTTCAGTTCGACATGTCCGAAGAGGACGCCCAGTCCAGCGCCGCGCAGTGAGGTCGCGCTCACCGGCGCCGTGGTGACCTCAGCGTTCCGTTAGTTTCAACTCGATACGCCGGTTGCGGCGATAGGCGATCTCGTCATCGCGCGGATCGAGCGGCTGGTATTCGGCGAAGCCGGTGGCCGCCACGCGATCGGCGGGCAGGCCGCGCCCAACGAGAAAACGCGCGACCGAGATCGCCCGGCTGGTCGAGAGCTCCCAATTGGAGGGAAATTGCGCCGTCGCGATGGGGATGCGGTCGGTATGGCCGTCGATGCGCAGGATCCACGGGATGTCGGCGGGAATATCGGCGCTGATGTCAATCAGCGTATCGGCGAGCTTGGCGAGTTGCACCCGGCCCTCGGCGCCGAGCTCGGCCGAGCCCGATTCGAACAGGACCTCCGATTGGAACACGAAGCGGTCACCGACGATCATGATATCGCGCCGGTTACCGAGGACCTCGCGCAGCCGGCCGAAGAACTCCGAACGGTACTTCGACAGCTCCTCGACCCGCCGCGCGAGCGCGACGTTGAGCCGCTTGCCCAAATCGGCGATCACGGTCTTTTGCTCCGCATCCTTGGCCTCGGAGGCCTGCAGCGCCTCCTCGATGCGCGTCAGTTGCTCGCGCAGCGCGGCGATCTGCTGGTTGAGCAGGGCGACTTGGTTTTCCGCCCGCGCCGTCATGAAACTCTGGTCGACGACCTGCTGTTTCGCCTCCTCCGCGATACGGCCCCACTCGGCGAGTCGGATGTCGCGTTCCTCGATGGTCTCTTGCGCGAGCAAGGTGCGCTCCTGCTCGGTCGCAAGCTCGGCCTCGAGCGCCTTGGTGCGGTCGCGCACCGCGGTCAACGCGCTTGCCGATTGATCGAGCGCGGCAGCGAGCCGGCCCACCTCGCTTTCCAACTCGCGCCGGACGATGCGCAAGGAATCGATGTCGGCCCGGAGACTGGCCAGCTCCTTGAGCTGGAGCTCGATGGTCTCCCTATCGGCGGTGATCGTCCGTTCCGCCTCGGCCAGCGTCGCTTCGGCCGATTCGGCGCGTATCGTCATGGCGCTGAGCGCCGTTGTCGTCTCATCGATACGGTCCGTCAGTTCGTCGCGCTGACGGGTTGATTCTTGGAGAGAGGCCGATAGCTGCGCCACGTTGAGCCGAAGCTCGGTGCCGGATTGGCGTTCGAGCGCGAGCAACTCGGCAAGCTCCGCGACCTCGCGGTTGAGCCGAGTGAGGGCCTCGTCACGTCCGGTGAGCGCCTGATTGAGGAAAAACTGCGCCAGCATGAAGACGACGAGCAGAAAAATGATGGCGAGCAGGAGCGTGCTCAGGGCATCGACGAAGCCCGGCCAGATGGGGTCGCTGCGCTGGGAACGGCGTCGGGCGGGCATCGGTGCGCGGCGAGGTGCGGGGCTATTTCTTCTTGCTGCCGGCGCCGGCGACCGTGCGCGCCAGCACTTTGATCTCGCTGCGGATGCCGTCCACCAGCTCGCTGCGGCCCTGCGCCGATTCCTCGAGCAGCCGGGCCATATAGACGTCGATGTTGCGCAGATGCGTGCGGCTCGCCTCGTCGAGCCCGCCGTCCGACATCTTGACGGTGGCCTCGGTCAGCCGCTCTAGCACGGGCCTCACCTCCATCTGGGTCTCGACCAGTTTGACCAATAGGTCCTGCTCGGTGCGCATTTGATCGGTGAGTGTCGCGAGCTTGTCGGCCAGTGCGAGCAGGGTGGTATTGGCGGAGAGGCGGCTTTCCTCGCCGCGCGACAGGGTGCGCTGCAGGTTGCTGAGGCTGTCCGCAGTCTGCTCCAGGAGCGCGCTGACATAGTCCGGCACCGACTGATCGCCCTCCGCGAGCGCACCGCTCGAGAGCCGCGTCAGGCTCGATAGCCATTCTTCCAGGTCGTTGTAGAAACGGTTCTGCGCCTGGCCCGCCTGGAGCTCGAGGAAGCCGAGCACGAGCGAACCCGCGAGCCCAAAGAGCGACGAGGAAAACGCCGTTCCCATGCCGGTGAGCGGGGCTGCCAGTCCCGCCTGGAGGTTGTCGAACAGGGACTGGAAATCCCCCTCGCTCGCGGACAGGCCTTTGACCGTCGCGCCCACGGAGATCACGGTCTCCAAGAGGCCCCAAAAGGTCCCGAGCAGACCGAGAAAGATGAGGAGACCGATGAGATAGCGCGAGATCTCGCGCGATTCGTCAAGCCGCGAGCTGATGCTGTCCAACAGGCTGCGCATCGACATGGCGGAGAGCGACATGTGCCGGTCGCCCCGCTCGCCCAGCATCGTCGCCATCGGCGCGAGCAGCATCGGCGCGCGCTGGACCGACAGGCCCGGTTGGTCGCGCCGATACATTTCGAGCCAGTCGACCTCAGGCTTGAGTTGCATAACTTGGCGGAATACATAACCGATGCCCAGCACGAGGACGCCGAGGATCACGCCGTTGAGGATGGGATTGGCGAGAAAGGCGCGCTCGAGCGGGGCGTAAAGCGCGCCTGCGATCACGATGACCGCGACGACGAACACGGTCATGCGGGTGAGATAGCGTTGCGGCTGGGTCATCGCTAAAGCCTGGTCGTGCCGTGCCAGACCCTGCCTTGCGATTGTGTCATCACTGAGGCGATCGCGCTATCGCTCGAGGTAGACCAGGTCGACACGCTCCGGTGGGCCGGTATCGGCAGCGACGCCGAGGGCGCGGACGTCGATCCGCGTGCTCCTGACGTCTTGCTCGATCAGGAAGGCGCGCACGGCCAAGGCGCGCGATAGCGACAGCCGGCGCGCGGTGCTGATGGATTCGCCACTGGCGCCGGCGTAAGCCTTGAGCTGCAGCCGGCCATCGCTGGCGATGACGGCGGGCGCCAGGCTTTGCAGCGCCTGTTGCGCTTCCGCGGTCAGCCTTGAGCTTCCCGCATCGAAGCGGACCTGCAGGGCGGTCTCGCCGACCGGAGGGAGATCAGCGGGCTGCAGCGAGGCGACGGTCACGTCCTGTTGGCTCGCGGACTCGACTGCGGGTAGATCCTCTTCCTCGGTCACCGCTGGGGGCGGCGGTGGCGGTGCGGCTATCGCCTTGGCTTCCACTGGCGCGGCGGCGGCGGCCGTCTCGGGCTCCGGCGGCGTGAGAACGGGGGCGGTGATAACGGAGTCCTCCGGCGCGGGTGGCGGTGGCGGTGGCGGGACGATTTGTAGCGGCTCGCCGGCCTTCGCTTCGACGGGCTCCGTCGGCGCCGGTGCGCTCACCTCCGCCGGCTCGGCCTCTTCGGGTTCCGCCGGCGCCGTATCGGCAGGTTCCTCGATCACCGTTTCGGGCTCGGGCGCGGGCGGGGGTGGCGGCGCCTTGGCCTCCGGCTTATCTGCGGGCGCCAGCGCGGCGACGTCGGTCGCCTCTTCGGGTTCCACGGACGGCGCTGCAACGGGCTCGGTCATCGGTGCCGCGTCCGATCCCATTTCGGCCGGCAGCATGACCGCCGGCACTCGGGGCTGCACGGGTTTGCGTTTTTCCGCTGGCAACGGCTTGACCGTCACGGTGCTGGCAGCGGCACGCGCCGCCTGCTTCGTCCGGGCGGCTTTCGAGGGTTTGGCTGGGGTGGTCGCGACCGCCGGCGAGCGGGCCGCCAGGCTGATCTCGGGCGGTCGCGGCCGGATCGTGCGGGCACCATCGGGCTGCCCGCCTGGCATGAACAGGCGCGCTACGCCGTAGGGCCGGTCGATGCCCTCGATCGCATCGAGGTCGACTTCCACGCCGGGCAGCCCACTGCCGCCGAGAATGACGGTGTCCTGCGCCGGCGCCGCACCCCCGAACAGAAGCGCGAACGACACGGCGATCACCGCAACCAATGTACCCAGCTTTCCTGTCACCAATCCCGCCCCCGCGCGTCGGCCGATCGGATAGCTCGCCGAGGAGACGTCACGAACGGCACGTCAAATGCGCCCCCGTCGCCTCTCAGAAACGAACTTTTCTTGTGGGCAAAATAGCTTAGGGGGGTATCCAGGACAACCGATTTGGCGCCACGGCAGGCGGCAGAGACCAGGCGCCAGGGCGTGCGGTGAGCGCGGTGGTCAGGTCTGTGTCGAGGCCGCCCGCAGGAAATTGCCGAGCGGCGCGTGGAGCTGGTCGTTGGCGGCGAGGATGTCACCGCTGACGAGCATGTTGGCGCCGCCGTCGATCTCGCTGACGTAGCCGCCCGCCTCGCGCACCAGGATGATGCCCGCGGCGACGTCCCACGGCGCGAGGTGGGTCTCCCAGAACCCGTCGTAGCGCCCCGCGGCGACATAGGCGAGATCGAGCGCTGCCGAGCCGAACCGGCGGATGCCGGCAAAAGCGGCCATAACCTTCTCGAGTCGCTGCAAGAATAATGCATGATCGGCCCGGCCGAGATGAGGAATGCCGGTGGCGACGACGGCCTCATCGATGCGGTTCCGCGCCGACACGCGTAGCCGGTGCCCGTTGAGAAAGGCGCCGTCGCCTTTCTCCGCCCAGAACATTTCATCGCGCAGCGGATCGTAGACCATACCCGCGACGACATCGCCGTCCTTCTCGAGCGCGATCGATAGGCAGAAGTGGGGGATGGCGTGAAGGAAATTGGTGGTGCCGTCGAGCGGGTCGATCAGCCAGCGGTGGCTTGGATCGGCGCCCGCGATTTCGCCCTGTTCCTCATTAAGGAACCCGAAGTCGGGCCGGGCCTTTTCGAGCTCGCGGCGAAGAATCTGTTCGGCGCGCGTATCGGCGACGGATACGAAGTCCGCCGGTCCCTTCTTCGAGACCTGCAGCTGCTCGACCTCGCCGAAGTCGCGGCGAAGACCCCGCGCCGCCTTGCGCACGGCGCCGGTCATGACGTTGATCAGGGCGGACCTAGGGGCCATGACGTGCGTCGGGCACCGACGATTCAGCCTTCGGCGCGCTTGGCGTAGGACCCGTCTGGGGTGTTGACGACGATGCGATCGCCCTCCGCGATGAAAGGCGGCACCATGGTGCGCACGCCGTTCTCCAGCACCGCAGGCTTGAACGAGGCGGCTGCGGTTTGGCCTTTGACGACGGGTTCCGTTTCGGCGACGGCGAGGACTGCCGTTTCGGGCAGGTTGACGCCGAGGACTTGCCCCTCATGGCTTTCAATCATGACGGTCATGCCATCCTGCAGGAACACGGCACCTTCGCCGACTTGCTCGCGCGGCAATGCGGTCTGCTCATAGCTCGCATTGTCCATGAAGGTCAGCATGTCGCCATCGGCATAGAGATACTGGTGCTTCTTCTGATCGAGGCGCACGCGCTCGACGTCCTGCGAGGAGCGGAAGCGCTCGTTGAGCTTGGTGCCGTCGCGCAGGTTCTTGAGTTCCACCTGCAGGTACGCACCGCCCTTGCCCGGTTGCGTGTGCTGGATCTTGACCGCCTCCCAGAGTTGGTCCCGATGCTCGATCACCATGCCGGGGCGAATGGCGTTGCCACTGATTTTCATGATCTGGGTTCCGGGGTTGGTTGGGACGGGCCGGACGGTTCGCCCGGGCGGTCCGTTGCCGCCGCCTGAAAGCGGCGCGGACCCTAGCACCTCGCAGTTGCTGAATCAATTGCCGGCCAGGCCCTCGCGGCGCGGCGCGAGGGCATCCGCAATCGCTCGGTTGAACGCCCGGATGGCCGCCGCGGGTCCATCGCCGTGCTGCCAGGCAGCGGTGATCACGGCGAGGTAATCGGCGCCCGCCGCGACGAGCGGTGCGCAGTTGGCCGGCGTGATGCCGCCGATGGCGATGCAGGGCACGCTCGAATGGCCGCGCCACCGGCGCAAGAGCTCGGGCGTGGCGCGCGTTTTCGGCGTCTTGGTCGTCGTCGGGTAGAACGCGCCGAAGGCGACATAATCGGCGCCAGCCGCCGCGGCCGCCTCGGCGAGTTCGCGCGAATCGTGGCACGTCACGCCGACGATCTTGTCCGCGCCCACAAGACGCCGGGCGGTCGCGTAATCGACATCCCCCTGTCCGATATGGACGCCGTCGGCGCCCGTCCCCGCCGCGAGATCGGGCCGATCGTTGATGAGGAAGGGGACCCCATGATCGCGGCACAATGGATGGAGCCGCCGGGCCGCCCCTCGCACCGCATCGTCGTCAACGCCTTTCATGCGGAGCTGGACGTAGGCGACGTCGCCGGCCGCGAGCGCCGCGGCGAGGGGACCGGCTAAAGCGTGCGGCTCGAAGGCCTCAGGCGTGATGAGGTAAAGCCGGCAGGCGGGGGGCTCCTCACGGCTGGGAATGTGTCCGGCTCCTCTGTGGCGCGGCGCTAGGCGACGGCGCGCTCCTTCTCCAGATCGCCCGAATAGGTCCCGTGACGCGCCAGGCCGTTGAGCTCCGCCCTCGCGTGCAAGGTTTTCTGGGCCGCTTCGGTGCGCGCCGGATCGCCTTGCCAGGTCTTGAGCGCGGAGGCTTGCAGGGCGCGCCCGTAGGAGAAGCTCAATTGCCACGGCGACTCCGCCTTGCGCGTGTTCATCGCGTTGAGGTGTGCTGTGGCCGCCTCCTCGCTTTGGCCGCCCGAGAGGAATACGATTCCCGGCACCGCAGCGGGCACGACACGGCGAAAGCTCCGAACGGTGGTCTCGGCGACCTCGTCGACGCCGGCCTGGGTCGGGCAGTCGGCCCCGGACGTGATCATGTTGGGCTTGAGCAGCATCTCTTCGAGAACAACGCGTTGCTCGTAGAGCGCATCGAACACCTGGTGCAAGGTGGCTTCGGTCACCTCGCGCGCCCGCGCGATGTCGTGATCGCCGTCCATCAGCACCTCGGGCTCGACGATGGGCACGAGCCCGGCCGCCTGGCTGAGCGCCGCGAAGCGGGCGAGGGCATGGGCATTGGTCGCGATGCAAGTGGCGCTAGGTGTGCCGTCCGCGATCTTGATCACGGCGCGCCATTTGGTGAAGCGGGCGCCGAGCTCGCCATATTCGGCGAGCCGCTCGCTGAGGCCATCGAGTCCTTCGGTCACCTTCTCGCCCGGTGCGCCGGCGAGGTCCTTGGCGCCCTTATCCACTTTGATCCCAGGAAAGATTCCCTGGCCGGCCAACACCTGGGCGAGCGGTCGTCCATCCGCGGCGTTTTGGCGGAGCGTCTCATCATACATGATTACGCCGCTGATGAACGGTGCGATGCCGGGCGTTGTGAACAGGAGCTCACGCCAGTTGCGGCGCGTTTCTTCGGTCGATTCGACCCCGATGGCGTCGAAGCGCTGCTTGATGGTGCCGGTGCTTTCGTCAGCCGCGAGAATACCCTTGCCTTCAGCAACCATCGCTCGGGCCGTAGCCCTCAGGTCATGTGCTGTCATGGGCGCATCTCCTTCGCTGATCGGTGCGAGGTCCCGGCCGCGGTCACGGATGGAATCCGCACGACTGGTTGATCACGGCGACGGCCAAATTCTTTTCGACTCTGAATAGCGCAGCGACCGGCATCTGACAATGTCGTTACGCCCGCGCGTCGGTCTTCAGCCAGGCGTGGCAGGCGGCCAGCGGCGCGGCTTGGTCGAGAAGATCGAGGGCCGGCGCGGCGCGGCTCAGTACTGTAGCGCCGTGCGCCGCGGCCGCGGCGCGCACCTCGGCCCGCACGCGGGCCGGGCCGGTGAACAGAACAGCCCGCCAGCCGACACGCAGCGCCGCGTGCGCCAGAGCGCCGTCGCCGCCGCAGTCGAGCACCACCCCAGCGAGGCGATCCGCGCCGGCCGGCCGGGGTTCGCCGTCGACCACCTGGGCGACCAGCTTGATCAGATAGAGCGGCCCGGCGTACTGGGCGGCGCCGGGGGCGGTGCGGAGCGTCACCTCGGCGCCGAGCTGATGGGCGGCTTCGAGCGCCGCGCGAATATGCTCGGCCGAGTGAACGATGATGGGTCGGGGAGCCATGGCGCGCGGCTCGTGAGGTTGTCCTTTACCGGGGTTCGCAGCCCACCAAATGGCTCAGCCGAGTTTGCCGACGAGACCGGCGATGTCCACCATGCGGTTGGCGAATCCCCATTCGTTGTCGTACCACGACAGAACGCGTGCGAGCCGTCCGTCGATGACCTGGGTCTGCGTGAGATCGACCGTCGAGCTCGCCGGGTTGTGGTTGTAGTCGGCGGAAATGAGGGGTTCGTTTTCGACCGCGAGAACGCCTTTGAGACGCCCGCGGGCGGCCTTGACCAGCACGGCGTTGAGCGCCTCCGCTGTGGTCCGGCGCTTGGCCGTGAAGGTGAGATCGATGAGCGAGACATTGGCGGTGGGCACGCGCACCGCGATGCCATCGAGCTTGCCGGCGAGCTCCGGGAGCACGAGCCCGACCGCCCGCGCCGCGCCGGTCGAGGTGGGGATCATCGACTGGGCGGCGCCGCGCGCCCGGCGGAGATCGCTGTGGAGGGTATCGAGAACCGGCTGGTCGCTGGTGTAGGCATGTATCGTGCTCATGAAGCCCTGGGCGATGCCGACGGTCTCGTTGAGCACCTGGGCGACCGGCGCGAGGCAGTTGGTGGTGCACGAGCCGTTCGAGATCACGCGGTGGCTTTTGCGCAACTTCTTGTGGTTCACGCCGTACACCACCGTGAGGTCCGCGCCCGCCGCCGGGGCCGAGATCAGCACCCGCTTGGCACCGGCCTCGAGATGGTGGGCGGCGAGCTCGCGCTGGGTGAAGAGCCCCGTGCATTCGAGGGCGACATCGATGCGAAGCGCCTGCCAGGGGAGCTTGGCGGGATCGCGTTCCTCCGTGACCTGGATGCGCCCCCGGCCGATATCGATGCCGCCGCGCACGACTTTCACCGAGCCCGGGAAGCGCCCGTGCGTGGAGTCGTATTTGAGCAGATGGACGTTGGTCTCCACCGGGCCGAGGTCGTTGATGCCCACCACCTTGATGTCGCGCCGGCGGGATTCGTGAAGCGCCCGCAGCACGAGCCGGCCGATACGCCCGAAACCGTTGATTGCGACACGAACCGCCATGCGTCCTCCGCCCTTCGCTGTCGGGAAGTTGGGTGCGGCCTCTAGTTGGTCCGCAAGCGCTCGCGCGCAGCCGCGGCGACGGCCTCCGGCGTCAGGCCGAAATGCCGGTAGAGATCGCTGCCGGGTGCCGAGGCGCCGAATGTCGTCAGGCCGACAAAGCCGCCGTCTTCGCCGATATAGCGTTCCCAGCCGAGGCCGACGGCCGCTTCGACCGCCACGCGCACGGTCTCGGGCCTGATGATCTGCTCACGGTAGCCGGCGTCTTGCTGGTCGAACAGCTCCTGACAAGGCATGGAGACGACGCGGGTCGGGCGGCCTTCATCCTGCAGGATGTCGCGCGCCGCGAGCGCGAGGCTCACCTCCGAGCCGGTGGCGAACAACGTGACCTGCGCGTCCCCCTTGGCCGCAGCGAGCTCGTAGGCCCCACGCGAACAGAGATTGTCGTCGTTGTGCGCGGTCCGCACCGGGGGGACACCTTGGCGGGTAAGCGCCAGCACCGAGGGGCCGTCCCGGCGGGCCAGCGCGAGCTGCCAGCACTCCGCCGTCTCGACCACGTCCGCCGGCCTGAGCACGCGCAGATTCGGGATCGCCCGGAGCGCCGCCATATGCTCGATCGGCTGATGGGTCGGTCCGTCCTCGCCGAGGCCGATCGAGTCGTGGGTGAGCACGTAGATCACCCGTTGACCCATCACGGCGGAGAGCCTGAGCGCCGGGCGCATGTAATCGGAAAAGATAAGAAACGTCCCACCGTAGGGGATGACGCCACCGTGCAGCGCGAGCCCGCTCATGATGGCCGCCATCGCATGCTCGCGCACGCCGTAATGGATGTAGCGGCCGCCATAATCATCCCGCGTCAGGAGTGCAAGATCGGGCGTCAGCGTATTGTTCGAGCCGGTGAGATCGGCCGAGCCGCCCACCGTCTCCGGCACCACCCGGTTAACCGTCTCGAGCACCTTGTTCGAGGACTTGCGGGTGGCCCAGGCTTGGCCGCTCGCCTCTTCAAGAAGCGCTTGCTTGCAGTCGCTGAGCGCCGCGTTCAGCGCCCCGGGAAGCTCGCCCTTCAGGCGGCGCTCAAGCTCGGCGCGCACGGCGGGATCGAGCGCCGCCATGGTCCCGGTCCACGCGTCGTACGCCGCTTCGCCACGGGCGCCAATCGCGCGCCACGCGGTGAGAATGGCGGCCGGCACCTCGAACGGCGGCGCTTGCCAGTCAAGCGTCTGCCGCGCGGCCGCAACCTCGTCGGCGCCGAGCGGTGCGCCGTGGGTCGAGGCCTGGCCCTGCTTGTTGGGCGCGCCAAAGCCGATGATCGTCCTGCAGGCGATCAGCGTTGGCCGATCACTCCCTTGAGCGGTGGTCAGCGCAGCGGCAATCTCGCCCCCATCGTGGCCGTCCACGGCAAGCGTCTCCCATCCCGAGGCGGCGAAGCGGGCGAGCGCATCGTCGCTCGTCGCCAGCGCGGTCGGGCCATCGATCGAAATCTTGTTGTCGTCGAAAAGCACGATCAGCTTGGCGAGCCGAAGATGGCCCGCGAGCGAGGTCGCTTCGTGGCTGATTCCCTCCATCAGGCAACCGTCGCCCGCCATGACGAAGGTGTAGTGGCCGACCGCATCTTCGCCGAATTCGGCGGCCAGATGGCGCTCCGCGAGCGCCATGCCGACGGCGTTGCTCAAGCCCTGGCCGAGGGGCCCGGTGGTGGTTTCGACGCCGGCCGCGCGATCCAACTCGGGGTGGCCTGGCGTGCGGCTCCCAAGCTGGCGAAACCGCTTGATCTGATCGATGTCGATCGCCTCGTAGCCGGTGAGGTAGGCCAGGCTGTAGAGCAGCATGGAGCCGTGGCCGTTCGAGAGCACGAACCGGTCGCGCGCCGGCCATTCGGGATGGGCGGGCGCGAACTTCAGAAACCGCGAGAACAACACGGTGGCGACGTCGGCCATACCCATGGGCATGCCGGGATGGCCGGATTGCGCCGCTTCGACGGCGTCCATGGCAAGCGCCCGGATGGCGTTGGCGAGCTCCGCATGGACCACGCCGGGCGCCGCCGCCAATGCCGAGTTGGGCTCGTCTGGCGCTTGAGCCGCGTGGCGTTCGCTCGACTTTTGTTGATGTAGCGTCATTGCGGGCCCATCGTAGCGACCAATGTTGTGGCTGGGTTCGGGTCTTTAGTCCCTTGACGCGTGCCACTCACCGGAACGCGGTGGGCACCGGCGCTGAACCACAATCGGGATCGTGGGGCGACGCCGCGGAAACATGACGGGCAATGAGAGGCGCGTCAACTGGCTTGTTGGCGCGCGGCGGGCGCTTCGGGCGGCGGCGTTCCGAGGTTGACGCGATTGTCGGACGGACCTTATTCTTTGTCTGCGGACTGCTCCGTAACTCATTTAGAAGAAAGATATTTTTGTAGACAGTAAGGTTGGTTTTTCCTATCAGGGGTCACGCGCCGTAACCTTGTCATTTGCATCGCCATGAAATCTGCCGATTTGTCCGATCTCGACGCCGCCAGAAACCGCTTCGAGAAGCTGCTCGAACGGCTCGATGCGGCGATGCAGCGGGTCACCAAGAAGGCGGAACAGGTCGGCACCCTCGAAGCGGAGCGTGCGCGGCTCGCGGACGAGGTCAAGGCGCTGCGCGCCGATAACGCCGAGTTGGCCAAGATCGAGCGCGACTACGCCGCGCTTGAAAAAGTCACCGCCGATGTGTCGAGCCGGCTCGACAACACGATTGGCGAGTTGAAGACGGTGCTCGAAGGCTGACATGGGCCAGGTCGAGGTCACCATCAACGGGCGGCCCTATCAGGTCGCCTGCGACGACGGTGAAGAAGATCACCTCGTCGATCTCGCCAAGCAGGTCGACAAGAGGGTGGACGAGCTGGCCGAGTCGCTGGGCCAAGTCGGTGAGGCGCGGCTCATCCTGATGGCGGGTCTGTTGCTGGCCGATGAGTTGTCCGAAGCGCGGGGCAAAGTCGGCACGCTCGAAACCAAGGCGACGGAAGCGCGGAACGACGGCGCGAGTGTCGGCCGCGCGGCGGCGGAGAAGGCGGCTCGGGCGATGGATGATGCGGCCCGGCGGATCGAGTCTATTGTCGCCCGCCTCGAGAGCGCTTAAATTAATCAGCGGGCGGGTACTGCCCGACGCGACGGTCCGTCTATCCCTGGGGCCAATACGATCCAAATGGGAGCTGTCCCTGCCGGAGCCGTGGTTTCGGTATATGGCGCCCACCTGCATTCGGCAGGCCACAGAGGATCGCTTCGGGTCGACGGTCGCGGCGGTCCCGTCCATTCTCCCTCCTATAGCGATGACTCTCAGAGAGCAGAAGCAGGCGTTACGTGAGGTCTGTGCGGAGCGCCGAGGGGCCACCGCGGCTTTGGAGGAGGGCGCGGCGCAAGCGGTCATGCAGGCATTTTTCCAGCAGGTCCCCATGGCGCCGGCTGCGATCCTCTCGGTCTATTGGCCGATCCGTGACGAGCTCGACAGCCGGCCTCTGATGAACCAGGCGAGCGCGGTGGGCCATACCGTCGCCCTTCCCGTCGTGGGCGAACGGGGTAGGGTGCTGACTTTCCGTGTCTGGACGCCCGGCATGGACCTGGTCGGCGGCCCGTTCGGCACCTCGGAGCCACCCCCAACCGCCCCGGCGGTGCGGCCCGACGTCCTCGTCCTGCCGCTTCTCGCGTTCGATGCAGAAAGTTATCGGTTGGGCTATGGCGGGGGTTACTATGACCGGACGGTGCGGGACCTGCGCCGGGCGGGCCCAGCGCCGCTGGTTGTGGGCATCGCCTATGCGGCGCAGGAAGTCGAAACCGTGCCGCGCGGCGCGCGTGACGAGCGACTCGACTGGATCGTGACCGAACGGGAGGCGCGGCAATTGTCATGAGGCTTTTGTTCCTTGGCGACACCGTGGGCCGTGCCGGACGCAGTGCCGTGGTCGAGCGCCTGCCCGAGATCCGCACGAAGCTCGCCCTCGATTTCGTCGTTCTCAACGGCGAAAACGCCGCCGGAGGATTCGGCATTACGCCCAAGGTCTGCCGCGAGCTCTATGACGCCGGCGTCGACGTCATTACCACCGGCAACCACATCTGGGCGCAGCGCGAGATCATCGGCTACATCGAGAGCGATCCCCGGCTCTTACGGCCGCACAACTATCCCGCCAGCGCGCCCGGCCGGGGCGTCGGGCAGTACACCCTGGCGGACGGACGGACGGTCATGGTCCTCAATCTCATCGGCCGGGTGTTCATGGAGCCGCTCGACGATCCCTTCGCCGCCGCCGAGGCCGAGCTCGCGAAGGTGCGCCTCGGCGCCACCGTCGCCGCCATCCTGCTCGACATGCACGCCGAGGCCACGAGCGAGAAGAACGCCATGGGGTGTTTCGTCGACGGCCGTGTCTCGCTGGTGGTGGGCTCGCACAGCCACGTGCCGAGCGCCGATGCGCGCATCCTTCCGGGCGGCACCGCCTATCAGACCGACGCCGGCATGTGCGGCGACTACGACTCGGTCATCGGCATGGAGAAGGGCGAGCCCTTGGCCCGCTTCACCCGCAAGATCCCGGGCGGCCGTTTCGAGCCGGCCCAGGGCGAGGGCACGCTCTGCGGGGTCTTCGCCGAGATCGACGATGCGACCGGCCTCGCCAAGCACATCGCGCCGCTCCGCGCCGGCGGCCAGCTCGCTCCGGCCTGGCCCGCAGAGGAGAGCTGAGCCGGACTCGCCCGGTCCGGCGCCCCGCCTGCCCAACGCCTCAAAATCGCCATATTGGGCCGGTACAGTGACGATCCTGTGGCCCGGGGGCTGCATAGCCACACGATATCTGGTATTAGAACCTCCACTTCGCCCTAGATCTTGGAGTCGAGTTAGTCCGGACGAGACGCGGACGCGCAGCATGGCGGGCCATTCCCAGTTCAAGAACATCATGTACCGCAAGGGCGCTCAGGACGCCAAGCGGGCCAAGATATTCTCCAAGCTGATCCGCGAGTTGACCGTGGCGGCGCTGAGCGGCTTGCCGGACCCGGACATGAACCCGCGCCTGCGCGCGGCCGTGGCGGCGGCGCGCGCGGCCAACATGCCGAAGGACAATATCGAGCGGGCGATCAAGCGCGCCTCGGGCGACGGCGGGAGCGCCGCGTTCGAGGAGATCCGCTACGAGGGCTACGGCACCGGCGGCGTGGCCGTGATCGTCGAAACGCTGACCGACAATCGCAACCGCACAGCCGCCGAGGTGCGCGCCGCCTTCACCAAATTCGGTGGCACGCTCGGCGAGACCAATAGCGTGGCCTTCCAGTTCAACCGCGTGGGCTCGATCCGCTTCGCCAAGGCGGCGGCGAGCGACGAGGCGCTGCTCGAGGCGGCGATCGAGGCGGGCGCCGCGGACTGCGTGTCCGACGATGCGGGCCATGAGGTGCTGTGCGCGCCGGATGCCTTCAACGATGTGCGCGATGCGCTCGAGGCTCGCCTCGGCGTCCCGCACAGCGCGGGTCTTGTCTGGCAGCCGATGTCCACCGTGCCGATCGACGAGAAGCAGGCCGAGAGTCTGTTCACAATGTTCGCGGCGTTGGAGGACAGCGACGACGTCCAGCACGTCTCATCGAACTTCGAGGTGTCGGACGCGATCCTCGATGAGCTCAGTGCGTAGGCCGGGACGGGCGGCTGGCATGCGCATTATCGGTCTCGACCCCGGCCTCAGGGCCACCGGCTGGGGCGTCATCGGTATCGCCGACAACCATCTTCGCCACATCGCCAACGGTGTGCTGACAAGCCGGCCCGAGCTTTCGCTCGCCGAGCGGCTCTGCGAGCTTCACGACGGGCTCAGGGCCGTGTTGGCGGCTCACCGGCCCGGCGAAGCGGCGGTCGAGGAGACCTTCGTCAACCGCAACCCGGCCTCCACGCTCAAGCTCGGCCAGGCCCGCGGCGTCGTACTGCTCGCGCCGGCGCTGGACGGGATCGTGGTCAAGGAATATGCCGCCAACCTCGTCAAGAAAACGGTCGTCGGCACGGGCCACGCCGACAAGGGCCAGATTCGCGCCATGGTCACCATGCTGTTGCCGGGCTGCCAGGTCGAAAGCGCCGACGCGGCAGATGCGCTTGCGGTCGCGATCTGTCACGCGCACCACCGCACCTCGATCGAGCTGGCGGCGGCGGTATCGGGGGGCGCGGTGCCCGGCCGGCTCGCGAGCCCTGCGCCATGATCGCCAAGCTCACCGGCCTCTGCGATGCCCTCGACGAGAACAGCGTGATCGTCGATGTCAGTGGCGTCGGCTATCTTGTTTTCTGCTCGGCCCGCACGCTCGCCGCGCTGGCCCCCGCGGGCGAAATGATGAGTCTGTTGATCGAAACCCACGTCCGCGAGGATCACATTCACCTCTACGGCTTCAACGCACCCGATGAACGCGACTGGTTCCGCCTGCTTATAGACGTTCAGGGCGTCGGCGCGCGGGTGGCCTTGCAGGTCCTCTCGGTGCTGTCGCCGGCCGATTTGACAGGCGCGATCGCGGCCGAGGACGCCGAGCCGCTGACCGCGGCGAGCGGGGTCGGACCGAAGCTCGCGCGGCGCATTGTCGGCGAACTCAAGGACAAGGTGCCCAAGCTCGCCGGGGCGGCGATGGTGGGACCTGCGGCGGGTATTCTTGCGGGCCCCTCCGGTGATGCGGTCTCGGCGCTCGTTCATCTCGGTTACCGCCGCACGGAAGCGCTCGGTGCCGTCGCGCAGGCGCAGCAGGCGCTCGGTCAGGATGCGCCTGTCGAGGACCTCATCAAAGGCGGCCTCACGGAGTTGGGCCGGTGACGACGGAACGAATTGTCGCGGCGGATGAGCAGACCGAGGACGCGGCCGTGGCGAGCTTGCGCCCGCAGCGGCTCGACGAGTTCATCGGCCAAGCGCCGGTATGCGACAACCTGCGCGTGTTCATCGCCGCGGCCAGGGGGCGTAACGAGCCACTCGATCACGTCCTGTTCGCCGGTCCGCCCGGCCTCGGCAAAACGACGCTCGCGCGGATCGTGGCGCGTGAGCTCGGGGTCGGCTTTCGCACTACCTCGGGCCCGGTGATCGCGCGCGCCGGCGATCTCGCGGCGCTGCTTACCAACCTGCAGCCGACGGACGTGCTGTTCATCGACGAAATCCATCGCCTGAGCCCCGCGGTCGAGGAGATCCTCTACCCGGCGATGGAGGACTTCCAGCTCGATCTGATCATCGGCGAAGGGCCGGCCGCGCGCTCGGTGCGCATCGATCTGCCCCACTTCACCTTGATCGGCGCGACGACGCGCTCGGGACTGCTCACCACGCCGCTGCGCGAACGTTTTGGGATTCCCGCCCGGCTCGATTTCTACTCCGTCGATGAACTGCAGATCATTGTTGCGCGGGGCGCCAGCATTCTCGACATGGCGTTGTCGCCGGAGGGCGCCGCGGAAATCGCGCGCCGCTCGCGCGGCTCGCCTCGCGTCGCCGGACGGCTCATGCGCCGCGTGCGCGATTTCGCCGCCGTCGGCAACCTGGCCAAGATCAGCGTGACCGGGGCGGATGCGGCGCTCAACCGGCTCGAAGTCGATCAGCTCGGGCTCGATGCCATGGACCGGCGCTATCTCAGGCTGATCGCCCAAGCCTATGGCGGCGGTCCGGTCGGCGCCGATACCCTCGCCGCCGCGCTCTCCGAGCCGCGCGATGCCATCGAGGAGATCATCGAGCCCTACCTCATCCAGCAGGGTCTCATCCAACGGACGCCGCGTGGCCGCATGCTCACAGCGGGCGCGTTCGCCCATCTCGATCTGGCGATGCCGGCGGCCACCACCGATCAGCTCGATCTTATGGCGAAGGAAGGCGGCGGCGATGGCGACTGAATCCGCAGCGCTGTCGTCCGGCGTGATCGTCGATGGTGTTCACGTGATGCCGTTGCGCGTCTTTTACGAGGACACCGACGCCGCCGGCATCGTCTATTACGCCAATTACCTGAAGTTCACCGAACGCGCGCGCACCGAGCTTCTTCGTCTCGTGGGATTGAGCCATTCCCGGCTCCTGGCGGAGGAAGGCTTGACGTTCGCCGTCAAGCGCTGCGCGCTCGACTACATCGCCCCCGCCCGCCTCGACGACGAGGTCGAGGTGCACACCCGTATCCTTTCCGTCGGCGGCGCCAGTCTAAATGCCGAACAGATCGTATGCCGCGACGGGCACGATTTGGTCCGCACCCGGATTCGCATCGCCTGCGTCGATGGCGAGGGCCGCGCACGCCGCCTGCCCGCGCGGGTCCGCGACACTCTCGAACGTTTCATCCCAGCCAAGCCGTGAGCCTCATCCATGGAACAGCAAGCCGTTGAAGCCGCCGCCCTCGCCGGATCGGTCTCGGCCGATCTCTCGCTATGGACGCTCCTCATTCGCGCGGACTTCGTCGTCAAACTCGTCATCTTGGTCCTCTTGGTCGCGTCCGTCTGGAGCTGGGCGATCATCTTCGAGAAGTTCACCCGTTTCCGCCAGCTCGCCGGGGAGGCCGACAAGTTCGAGGAGTCGTTCTGGTCGGGCGGCTCGCTCGAAGAGCTCTACAACCGCATCGGTGCCAATCCCGGCCATCCCATGGCGATCCTGTTTGCCGCGGCGATGCAGGAGTGGCGCCGCGCAATCGCCAAGGGCCTCGCGCAGGAGGACACGCTCCAAGCGGGCATCCGAGAGCGCATCAGCCAGGCCATGCAGCTTGCGCTCAACCGCGAGATGGAACTGCTCGAGAAGTATCTGAGCGTGCTCGCCACGGTCGGCTCGACGGCCCCGTTCGTCGGCCTGTTCGGCACCGTGTGGGGCATCATGAACAGCTTCCAATCCATCGCGCTCACCAAGAACACGAGTATCGCCGTGGTGGCGCCCGGCATCGCGGAGGCGCTGTTCGCCACCGCGCTAGGCCTGCTTGCCGCGATCCCGGCGGTGGTGGCCTACAACAAGTTCGCCGGCGATATCAGCCGCTACGCCAACCGCCTCGAAGGCTTCGCCGGCGAATTCTCGGCGATCCTGTCGCGCCAGCTCGATGAAAGGGCGGCCTGATGGTCGGCCGCGCCAACCGGCCTGCTGGTCCCCGGCTGATCGCCGGGCGCAGTTACCGGCCGATGAGCGAGATCAACGTCACGCCGTTCGTCGATGTGATGCTCGTTCTTCTGGTCGTCTTCATGGTCACCGCGCCGCTTCTGACCGTCGGCGTGCCGATCGATCTGCCCAAGACCAAGGCCCCGATTCTGCAGGGCCAGGACGAGCCGCTCACCATCAGCATTGATGCCGAGGGCGTGATCTTTTTGCAGGAGACCGAGGTGACGTTGCGCGATCTCGTGCCGCGCCTCATCGCGATAACCGAGAGCAAGGCCGATACGCGGATCTTCGTGCGCGGCGATCAGGCCATCAATTACGGCCGCATCATGGACGTCATGGGCACGATCGGCTCGGCGGGCTTCACACGGATGGCGCTGGTGGCCCAGGCGCCGGTCCCGGTGCCGTCGCAAAAACCTGGCTCCGCCGCCGAGTGAGGGGCCGGATCCGGCACCGTGCGCGAGCATATCGTCATATCGGTCACGGCCCACGTGGCCCTGCTCGTCGTGGCCTATTTCGGCCTGCCGAGCCTGTTCGATCGCGCCCCGCCCGTGGATATCCCGATCCCGGTCGAGGTGGTCAGCATCGCCAGCGAGACCCGTGTGCCGGTCACCCGTGTGGAGCAACCGCCGGAGCCTGCATTGAAGCCCGAGCCGCAGGCGCAGACGCTGCCCCAGCCGCCCGAAGAGCGACCCGCCGAGCCCGAGGTCGCGGCGCTCGATCCCGACGCTGAACCGCTGGAGCCCGCCCCCAAGCCGAAGGCGGCGAAGCCCGAGGCCAGGCCCAAGGTCGCTCCGCGGCCGCTCGCCAAGCCGAAGCCGCCGGCCAAGACCTTCGATGCCGAGCGCATCGCGGCGCTCCTCGACAAAAGCCGCAAGGAGGAGACGCCGCCAGCGCCGCCCGAAATTGAGCGCAAGCCGAGAAAGATTGAAGAGGACCAGGAGCCTCAGAAGCGCGTGTCGCGGATCGCCAGCCGGTCCCTCTCGGTGAGTGAGGTCGACTTCATCAAGCAGCAATACTATCGCTGCTGGAGCATCCCGGCCGGCGCCAAGGATGCCCACGAAATGCTGGTGACGATTCGTATCTTTCTCAATCCGGACGGCTCGCTCCAGGGCGTACCGCAGGTGATCGAGGCGGCGCGCAGGAAGCGCGCCGGCGAGGAGTTCTTTCGCACCTTGGCCGAAAGCGCGCTCAGGGCGGTTCACAAGTGCAACCCCTTGCGCTTACCCTCAGACGACTATGAGAAATGGCAGGAGATCGAGTTGACCTTCAATCCGCGCGAAATGTTGGGCTGATGCGTAGCCGTGGGAACAGGATGGGGCGAGCTGCGCCGCTCGTTTTCGGTGTCGTCATATTGGCGCTGCTCGGCCTCCTGTCGAGCCCGGCCAATGCGGTTCTCAAGATCGACATCACTCGGGGCAATGTCGATCCCCTGCCCATCGCGGTGACCGATTTCCTCGGCGATCGCGCGAGTACGGCGCAGACCGGGCAGGACATTACCGGCGTCATCATCTCCGATCTCGAGCGATCGGGCCTGTTTCGCGCCATCGATCCGCGCGCCTTCATCCAAACGCCTGAGGCCATGCGCGTGCAGCCGCGCTTCGGCGACTGGCGGGTGATCAACACCGAAGCCCTCGTGACCGGACGCGTCGAGATGGTGACCAATGGGCGCCTGCGTGTCGAATTTCGCCTGTGGGACGTGTTCGCCGAACAGCAGATGACGGGCTTCGTCTACACCACGACCGCCGGCAACTGGCGCCGTATCGCGCACATCATTGCCGATGCGGTCTACAAGCGGCTCACCGGCGAGGACGGCTATTTCGACACCCGCATCGTCTACATCGCCGAGAGCGGACCGCACACGCAACGGATCAAGCGCCTCGCCATCATGGATCAGGACGGCGAGCATAACCGCTTTCTCACCGATGGCAGCCACCTCGTCCTGACGCCACGCTTCTCGCCGACGGCGCAGGAGATCACCTATTTGTCCTACTTCAACAATCGCCCGCGGGTTTACATCCTCAACATCGATACCGGGCAACAGGAGGTGCTCGGCGATTTTCCCGGCATGACGTTCGCGCCACGCTTCTCGCCCGATGGCAACCGGGTCATCATGAGCCTCGCCGAGGCGGGTAACACGGATGTCTACACGATGGACATTCGCACCCGGGTCGTGGAGCAGCTGACCGATCACCCGGCCATCGACACCTCGCCCTCTTATTCGCCCGACGGTGGCTTCGTCGTGTTCAACTCCGACCGCGGCGGCAGCCAGCAGCTTTACGTCATGGAAGCTGACGGCGACAACGTGCGGCGAATCAGCTTCGGCAAGGGCCGCTACGCGACGCCGGTCTGGTCTCCGCGCGGCGATCTCATCGCGTTCACCAAATTGTGGCGGAGGCGGTTCTTTATCGGGGTGATGCGACCGGACGGCAGCGGCGAGCGCCTGTTGACCGAGAGTTTCCTCGACGAAGGGCCGACCTGGGCCCCCAACGGCCGTGTTCTCGTATTCTTTCGCCAGAGGCCGACCAATCCGGACGGGACGGGCGGTGAGACAAATCTGTGGTCCGTCGATCTCACGGGTTATAACGAGCGCCCTTTACTTACGCCGATGGATGCCTCCGATCCGGCCTGGTCGCCGCTATCCCCCTTGATTCGTTGACTCTTGCTCTTTATAGTCGGCCCACGTCATTGGTGGGCGGGATACGCATCAACAAAAGTCTGTTATTGGCGAAGGAATCCGCTCTTTGGGCTAGACGCTCAAAAAGGGGATGTAGTATTGCGATTATCCCATTTACTTAGAGACGATACATTCCCTTGCAACGGAGATTTGGGATGTGCCTTAAGTTGTTGAGCCTATTCGCGGCGCTGTTATTGCTCGGGGCCTGCGAAACCACGCCTGACGATGAAGCGGGCGCAGGCGGTGAGGGCGCGTCGGCCGATAGCACATCGGTCACCACCGACACCATGGCGCCGGCGGAGGGCGGCCAGGAAGACCTGGTGCTCAAAGCGGGTGACCGGGTCTTCTTCGACTTCGACAAGTACGGCTTGGAATCCGATGCGCAGGCGACGCTGAAGCGTCAAGTGGCATGGCTCAAGCAGAACCCCAACGTCTCGATCACCGTCGAGGGGCATTGCGACGAGCGTGGCACGCGCGAATACAACTTGGCGCTGGGCGAGCGCCGGGCCAATGCGGTGAAGGATTATCTCGTGGCGCTCGGTATCGAGGCAGGCCGGGTCGCGACGATTTCCTACGGCAAAGAACGCATGGCGGTGTTGGGCAGCAACGAGTGGGCCTGGGCGCAGAACCGCCGCGGGGTCAGTATCGTGAATTAGTCCTCGCCGCATGGCGAGTCGTCTTCGCCCGCCCTTTCGCCGGTGCATCACCAGGCGAGGGCGGGCGATTTCATTTCACGACCATATTTTCGCCTTCTTGATGTTGCCAAATGTGTCGCGCTGAACTATGCGGTGGGAACGAAGCCATGGCATCGCCGGGCCACAGCGACATCGTCGCGCTGCCGGAGACCTACACGTGAGTCGCACCTCCCCGCTCATTCTGCTCGTTGCGCTCGTCTCAGGCCTGGCCGCGCTCGCCGCTCCTGTCGCGGTCGAGGCACAAAACAACGAGGTACGCGCGCTGATCGAGCGGGTCAACACGCTCGATCGCGACCTCAACGACGTACAGCGCGAGGTTTACCGCTCCGGCGCGGTGTCATCGGCTGGCTCCGCCGGGGCCGCATCGCCGGCGCTGGAAACCTTGGTCGCACGCCAGGAGGCCATGCGCTCCGATCTCGAGGCGCGAATCACGCATCTGACCGGATTGATGGAGCGGCTCGATTTCGAGTTCAAGCAGGTCAGCGCCCGGCTCGACAAGCTGATCGAGGATGTCGATTACCGCCTCATCGAGCTCGAGCGGGGGATGGTCCCTGTGGAAGCGGCATCGCCATCGGTGGGCGCACCTCAAGAGGGCGAGGACATCGCCCTGGCACCGGAGAACTCCCCACCTCTCGCGCCTGAGGCCGGTGCGACCGACGACCAAACGCTCCGCATCGTGGCCTTGCCCGAGGAAACCGGCATTCTTCCGCAGGGGACACCCATGGAACGGTACAATTTCGCCTTTTCGTTCCTGCGCCAGCTCGACTTCGAGCAGGCCGAAGTCGCCTTCAAGGAGTTTCTGGCCGCGCACCCCAATCACGAGTTGGCCGGCAATGGCCAGTACTGGCTCGGCGAGACCTATTACGTGCGTCACAGTTATGCCGACGCGGCGGCCGCATTTCTCGAGGGTTATCAGATAGCGCCGGCCGGCAGGAAGGCGCCCGACAACCTCCTCAAATTAGGCTTGTCCTTGGTTCAACTCGGTCAGCAGGACGAGGCCTGCGGCACCTTCAGCCAGCTCTTGGAGCAGTTCCCCGATGCGCCGGTCAAGCTCAAGGACCGCGCTGCCAGCGAACACGGCCGCGCCGGCTGCCCTTGAGTGAATCGCCCCCGATCCGATAAAGCGCCGGTCAGGTCTCTCACGGCGCAGGCGTTCGCCGCGTTGATGGCCCCTCTCGGGCCGTTCGCGAGGCCGCCGCGCTTGGCCGTTGCGGTGTCCGGCGGGCCGGATAGTCTCGCGCTTGCCCTCCTCGCCCACGCGTGGGCCCAGCACAACGCGGGTCATATCGTTGCCCTCACCGTGGATCATGGATTACGCGCGGCGGCGGCCGCCGAAGCCCGCCAGGTGCGCCAATGGCTCGCCGAGCAAGGCATTTCGCATCACATCCTCAAGTGGCGCGGCCCGAAGCCCACGCGCGGCGTGCAGGCGGCGGCCCGCGAGGCGCGTTACCGGCTCTTCGCCGATTGGTGCCGCCGCCACGGCATGCTCAACCTGTTGCTGGCTCACCATTGCGACGACCAGGCCGAGACCGTGCTCTTTCGCCTGACGCGCGGCAGCGGCCTCGATGGCTTGGCGGGTATGGCCGCGATCGCCGAACGAAGCGGTATCCGGCTTCTCCGGCCTTTGCTCGGGGTCCCCAAGGCGCGTCTGCGGGCGACGCTCGTCGCCGCGGCCCAGGATTGGATTGAGGACCCCTCCAACCTCGATCCAGCGTTTGCGCGCACGCGCGTGCGCGAATCTCTACGCACCTTGGCGGCAGCCGGTGTCGCGGCCGGGGACCTGGCGGCTGCGGCCCGCGACATCGCCTCGCAGCGCGTCGCCCTCGAAGAGGCGACGGGCGGACTTCTCGCCCGCGCCGTTACCGTTCACCCGGCGGGCTTCTGCCTTTTCGATCCTGGCGTGTTGGCGGCAGCGCCCGAGGCGTTGGCGCGCCGCGCGCTCATGCGCGTTCTGATGTGCGTGGGCGGATCGGCCTATCCCCCGCGGCTCGACCGTCTCGAGCGGCTTCATCGGGCGGTGCGCCAGGGTGAGCTCGGCGGTGGCAGGACGCTGCTGGGCTGCCGCGTTCTGCCCTATCGCGGTCAACTCCTGTGTTGCCGCGAAGCGGCCGCGGCCGATGATGTCGCCGCCCTCGACCCCGCCGCCGAGGTGACGTGGGACGGGCGCTTCGCCGTCCGTCTCCGCCCGCAGGCGCGGACCGGGACGCGCACGGAGGCGCGCCTGACGGTGCGCCGCCTCGGCCGGGCGGGCTGGCAGGAAATGCTCGCCCGTCAGCCCGGTCTCCGCGCGCCCAGCTTGCCCCAACCCGTACGATCGTCACTCCCGGCGCTCTGGCGCGGGCGAACGCTCATCGGCGTGCCCCATGTGGGCTTCTGGGTGAATCGGCGCGAGCGCGTGGAATTCCGCTTCAAACCCGCACAACCCCTGGCGCCCGCGCCGTTTGCGGTTGTTTAGTGGCGGAAATGGCTTATTTATTTTACTGTAGATTAGGGTGCGATGAGGCATGTTAGCGCTCGGGACGCGCTGCTGGTACAGTGGTCTGGGTGGCAAGTCCGCCCGATAGCGAGGAATCGATCGGCGTGAGCAACTTCAGCAAGAACCTGGCGCTCTGGGTCATCATCGGCCTGTTGCTGGTGGCCCTGTTCAACCTGTTCCAGGGCCCCTCGGTGCGTGGACCCGTGACCAACTTGGCGTTTTCCGAGTTCATCGCCGAGGTCGACGGGAACCAGGTCGCCGACGTGACCATCAAGGGCAATGCGATTACCGGTCACTACGCGGATGGCCGCGCATTCAGTACCTACAGCCCCAACGATCCCAACCTCGTCGACCGGTTGACCCAACACGGCGTGCGCATCAGCGCCGCCCCGGTCGAGGACAAGGTGCCCTCGCTCTTCGGCATCCTGGTGTCGTGGTTCCCCATGCTTCTCCTCATCGGCGTGTGGATCTTCTTCATGCGTCAGATGCAGTCGGGCGGCGGCAAGGCCATGGGGTTCGGCAAGTCGAAGGCGCGCCTTTTGACCGAACGCCAGGGCCTCGTCACGTTCGACGATGTCGCTGGCGTCGATGAGGCCAAGGAGGAACTCGAAGAGATCGTCGATTTCCTCAAGGACCCACAGAAGTTTCAACGCCTGGGCGGCAAGATCCCCAAGGGAGCGCTGCTCGTCGGTCCGCCCGGCGCGGGCAAGACGCTGCTCGCGCGCGCGATCGCCGGCGAGGCGAACGTGCCGTTCTTCACGATTTCGGGGTCCGATTTCGTCGAGATGTTCGTCGGCGTCGGCGCAAGCCGGGTGCGCGACATGTTCGAACAGGCCAAGAAGAACGCGCCCTGTATCGTCTTCGTCGACGAGATCGACGCCGTCGGCCGGCACCGCGGCGCGGGCCTCGGCGGCGGCAACGACGAACGCGAGCAGACCCTCAATCAACTGCTCGTCGAAATGGATGGCTTCGAGACCAACGAAGGCGTGATCCTGATCGCCGCCACCAACCGGCCCGACGTGCTCGACCCGGCGCTCCTGCGCCCCGGCCGTTTCGACCGCCAGGTGGTGGTGCCCAACCCCGATATCCTCGGCCGCGAGAAGATCCTCAAAGTACACATGCGCAAGGTGCCGTTGGGCCCGGACGTCGATCCCCGCGTACTCGCACGCGGCACGCCCGGATTCTCAGGCGCCGATCTCGCCAACCTGGTCAACGAAGCGGCCCTACTGGCTGCCCGCATCGGCAATCGCGTGGTCACCATGGCCGAATTCGAGTCGTCCAAGGACAAGGTGATGATGGGGACCGAGCGCCGCTCCATGGTCATGGGTGAGGAGGAGAAGCGCCTCACCGCCTATCATGAGGCCGGCCACACCCTGGTCGCGGTGCACGTACCCATGCACGATCCCCTACACAAGGTCACGATCATTCCGCGCGGCCGCTCGCTCGGCATGACCATGGCGCTGCCCGAAAAAGATCGCTACGGCCACGCCAAGGTCGAGCTGCTGTCGAAGCTGGCCATGATGTTCGGCGGCCGGGTCGCCGAAGAGATCGTGTTCGGCGCGGACTACGTCACGACGGGCGCGGCCGATGACATCCGCCAGGCGACTGATCTCGCCCGCCGCATGGTCACCGAGTGGGGGATGAGCGACAAGCTCGGCCCGCTGCGCTACAACGAGAACGAGGAAGAGGTCTTCCTCGGTCACTCGGTCACCCAGCGCAAGAACGTGTCCGATGCCACGGCTGAGGCGATCGACCTGGAAATTCGCCAGCTGATCGAGGACGCCCAGAGCTCGGCCCGCAAGATCCTGACCGATCATCTCGACGATCTCCATGCCCTCGCCAACGGCCTGCTCGAATACGAGACGCTGAGCGGAAAGGACGTCGAGGCGCTGCTCAGGGGCGAGCCCATCCATCGCGAAGACGAGAGCACCGCGCCGCCACCGCGGGACCAGGGCACGCCGGCATCCGTTCCCGAGACGGGTGGCAAGGCCGGCGCTCCGGGCGATCTCACCCCGGAACCGCAGCCAGGTTCGTGAATTCGCGCCGCCGCCCGGACCTTTACGTCTCCCATCCATGAACGGGTCCGATCCGGACAAAGGGCCCACGGAACACGCCGGCCTGCCGGCCTCGCTCGCGCCCGCGACGCGCCTTTATCTCTGCCCGGCTGATCTCTGCGGCGGCGCCCGGGCGGCGGCGCTGCTCAATTCCGGCCAGGGGCGCAGACTCGCCGGTGGGCCACTCGTCTTTTCCGCGCTCGAAGTCCTCATCCGTGCGGCGAAGGGACCGTTGACCCGCGTCCCCGCGCCCCTCGATCAGGTGCAGGAATGGGCGCAGGGTCAACCGGCCGTGGCGGATCGCGCAAGCGGCCTGATCGAGCGCTTGGCGGAGCCGCGCCCGGCGCTGGCTGGTGTGAGCTTCGCCCAACCCGCCATCATGGGCGTGATCAACGTCACCCCGGACAGCTTTTCCGATCGCGGGCGCCACTTCGATGCCACCGCGGCCATCGCCCACGGCCGCCGCCTGATCGAGGGAGGGGCGCAACTCCTCGATATCGGCGGTGAATCGACGCGGCCCGGTTCCGATCCGGTGAGCATCGATGAGGAACTCGGCCGTGTGTTGCCGGTGATCGAGGGATTGCGCGATCGGGCGGTGCCGCTCTCGATCGATACGCGCCGGGCTGCTGTCATGGAGGCGGCGCTCGGGGCAGGTGCGACAATCATCAATGATGTGACCGCGCTCGGCCACGACCCGGCTGCGCTCGGCGTCGCGGCGGCGAGCGGCGCACCGGTCGTGCTCATGCACATGCAGGGCGATCCCAAGTCCATGCAGGACGACCCCACTTACGACGATGCGCTGCTCGATATTTACGACTATCTCGAAGAGCGCGTTGCCGCCTGCGAAAAGGCCGGGATTCCGCGCGAGAGATTGATCGTCGATCCGGGCATCGGTTTCGGCAAGACCGTCGATCATAACGTGGAGATCATGCGCGGTCTTGCGCTATATCAGGGCCTTGGCGCCGCCGTGATGCTCGGCGCCTCGCGCAAGAGCTTTATCGCCCGCCTGAGCGCCGGCGAGCCCGCCGATGCGCGTCTTGCCGGCTCGTTAGCCGCAGAGCTGTGGGGACTGTCGGCCGGTGCGCAGATCGTGCGGGTGCACGATGTCGCGGAAACACGGCAGGCCCTGGCGGTCTGGCGCGCGCTTGCCCTCATGCCGGCGGTATCCGTGCCGTAAAAGCTCTTGAGATTTGCGACAACGCTTGCGACCCTGTAAATAATCTGCGTGCCAGTTGAGGCGCGCGACATTGGGGGTATCGGGCGTGGCGAGGATTCGCAAGTATTTCGGCACCGACGGCATCCGCGGCCTGGCGAACACGGAACCCATGACCGCCGAAACGGCGCTGCGCGTCGGCATGGCGGCGGGCCGGCAGTTCACCCGCGGTGATCATCGCCATCGCGTGGTGATCGGCAAGGACACGCGGCTTTCCGGGTACATGCTGGAGCCGGCCTTGACCGCCGGTTTCATCTCCGTCGGGATGGATGTGATTCTTGTCGGACCGATGCCGACGCCGGGCGTCGCCATGTTGACGCGAAGCCTGCGGACCGACTTGGGCGTCATGATCTCGGCTTCGCACAACCTCCATCAGGACAACGGCATCAAGCTGTTCGGGCCCGACGGCTACAAACTCTCCGACAAGGCGGAACACGCCATCGAGGCGCGCATGCACAACGGCGCGCGTGACGGCCTGTCCGCGCCGGATGGGCTCGGGCGGGCGCAGCGTCTGGATGACGCCACGGGACGCTATATCGAATTCGCTAAGAGCACCTTTCCGCGCGGCCGCGCGCTCGGCGACCTCAAGATCGTCGTCGATTGCGCCCATGGTGCAGCCTATCGCGTCACGCCGAGCGTGCTGTGGGAGCTCGGTGCGACCGTGATCCCGATCGGAGTCGAGCCCGACGGACTCAATATCAACGAAGGTTGCGGCTCACAATCGCCCGAGCTCATGCAACGGCAGGTGGTCGCGCATGGCGCCGATCTGGGGATCGCGCTCGATGGCGATGCCGACCGGCTGGTCATGGCGGACGAGCGGGGCGAGCTCTTGGACGGTGATCAGTTGATGGCTTTGGTGGCGACGCACTGCCAGCGCACGAATCAGCTCGATGGCGGCGGCGTCGTCGCCACGGTCATGTCGAACCTCGGTTTCGAGCGTTACCTGAGCGAGTTGGGCCTCGTCCTCGAGCGCACCCGGGTCGGCGATCGCTACGTCGTCGATCACATGCGCAAATACGGCTTCAACGTCGGCGGCGAGCAATCGGGCCATATCATCTTGAACGATTTCGCGACCACGGGTGACGGCCTGATTGCCGCGCTCCAGGTCCTGGCCGTGATGATCGAAGACGGCCGGCCGGTGAGTGCGGCGGGACGCCTGTTCGAACCGTTGCCGCAGACCCTGCGCAATGTGCCCGTCCGCGGCAAACGCTCGCCAAAAACCAATCCGCTCGCCCACGCCAAGGTCAAAAAGGCCCTGCGCGATGGCGAGAATCGGCTCGGCCGCCAAGGGCGGCTCCTGGTTCGCGAATCGGGCACCGAGCCGGTGATCCGCGTGATGGCGGAGGGCGAGGACGAAGCGCTGATCACGGATGTCGTCGAGGACATCGTCGGCGCGTTGGAGCGCGTATCGAGCTGACTTCATGACGAGCGAGACCCCCCCCCCGGGCCGGGTCCTGATCGTCGCCGGGTCCGATTCGGGCGGCGGCGCGGGCATTCAGGCGGACATCAAGACCGTCACGGCGCTCGGTGGCTACGCCGCGACGGCGGTGAGCGCGCTCACCGCGCAGGATACGCTCGACGTGCACGAGATATTCGAGGTGCCCGCCGCGTTCGTCGCCCGGCAGATGGAGGTCGTGCTGGCCGATATCGGCGCCGACGCCATCAAGACCGGGATGCTGCACAGCGCCCCCATCATCGCGGCGGTTGCCGACTGTCTCGAGGCGCGGGCACCCCATATTCCGCTTGTCGTCGATCCTGTCATGGTGGCCAAGAGCGGGACCCGGCTTCTAGAACCCTCGGCTAATCAGGCGCTCAAGGCGCGGCTCATCGTTCGCGCTAGTGTGATCACCCCCAACGTGAGCGAGGCGGAAATTCTGTCCGGCCTCTCGATTGGCTCGGTCGAGGACATGACCCAAGTCGCGAGCATGTTACTCACGCTCGGCCCCCAGGCGGTGCTCCTGAAAGGCGGGCACCTGCCAGGCGACGTGGTCAATGACGTGCTGGTCAGCGGTGACGGTGTCGAGGTCTTCGAATCACCGCGCATCGATACCCCCCACACCCATGGCACCGGCTGCACGCTGGCGTCGGCTTTGGCGACCGGCCTCGCGCAGGGGCTCGCGCTTGGGGACGCCGTGGCGCGCGCGGGGGCCTTCGTTCACGAGGCGCTCAAGCGTGCGCCCGGGCTGGGGGCGGGGCGCGGGCCGCTCGATCATACGCACACCGTCTACCCGTTCACCGGGGGTGACGCCCAGGCGCCACGCAAGGCGAAGGGGCGTTAGGGCTGCGCCGCCCCGGGGTCGGTTTCTCGCGCCGTGAAACTTCCGCTCTATCAGGTCGATGCCTTCGCCGGCGCGGTGTTCGCGGGCAACCCCGCTGCCGTCTGCCCACTCGATTCCTGGCTCGAGGACGCAACCCTGCAAGCCATCGCCGGCGAGAACAACCTGTCCGAGACCGCGTTCTCTGTCGGCGGCAACGGCGCCTACGAGCTCCGCTGGTTCACGCCGGTGGCGGAAGTCGCACTATGCGGCCATGCCACGCTGGCCTCGGCGTTCGTGATTTTCACCCAACTCGATCCCGGCCGGGCGCGGGTGAGCTTCGCCACACGCGAGAGCGGGAACCTGACCGTGGAACGGGTGGGCGAGCGTTTGGCGATGGACTTTCCCGCCGTCCCCGCGGAGCCCATCGATGTACCGGAGATGTTAGTCCGGGCGCTGGGCCGGGCGCCCAACGAGGTGTTGGCGACGGCGCGCGATTATCTCGCGGTCTATTCAGGTGAAGACGAGGTTCGGACGCTCGCGCCGGCGGGGGCGGCGCTCCTATCCCTCGATCGGCCCGGCCTGATCGTTACGGCGCCGGGCCGGGAGGCCGACTTCGTCTCGCGCTTCTTTGCACCGGCGCTCGGCGTCCCGGAGGACCCGGTCACCGGCTCCGCACACGCGACGTTGGTGCCCTACTGGGCGCCGCGCCTCGGCAGGGACGAGCTTCATGCGGTGCAGCTGTCGGCGCGCGGCGGCGAGCTCCATTGCCGCGCCCGGGGCGAGCGGGTGACGATCGCCGGCACCTGCGCCCTCTACCTGATCGGGGCGATTCACATCTGAGGCTTCCTGTCCGGCCTCTTCCCTGTGGCCAAGCGGAGCGCTGCTCTGTAAGCTCGCGCCATGGCAGACGTTGTTGCCGCCCTGACCGAGGCGGACATCGCTTCGGTCAAGGCGCTGTTTCTCGAATACGCCGATTCGCTCGATGTCGACCTGTGCTTTCAGGGCTTCGATGAGGAGATGGCGAGCTTCCCGGAGCGCTACGTGCCGCCCGGGGGCTGCCTGCTGCTTGCGCTAGCTCAAGGCGCGCCCGCCGGCGCCGTGGGGTTGCGCCCGCTCGGTGAGACGCCCGATCGGGCGGGCTTGTGTGAAATGAAACGGCTTTACGTCCGGCCCGCCTTGCGCGGGCGTGGCCTCGGGCTCGCCCTGACCGGTGCGCTTGTCGGTCGGGCCCGTGAGCTCGGCTATAGCGCCATGCGGCTCGACACGCTACCGAGCATGACGGCGGCGATGGCGCTCTACCGGGCGCTCGGCTTCGTCGAGATCCCGGCCTATTACGACAGCCCGCCGGATCACATGCATTTCGAGTTGACGCTCGGGGCCACGCACGTTGCCGGGGCTTCTGCGCAAGAGGTCGCATGAGTCATCGCATCGCCGTCATTCCCGGCGACGGCATCGGCCGCGAGGTCGTACCGGAGGGCCTCCGCGTCCTCGACGCGGTAGGCGGACGTTTCGGTATCGATTTCACCTTTCAGCATTTCGACTGGTCGTGCGAGAGCTACGCCACGACCGGGCGCATGATGCCCGAGGACGGCGTCGAGATTCTCAGCGCCTTCGATGCTATCTTTCTCGGCGCGGTCGGTTACCCGGGCGTGCCCGATCACGTGTCCCTCTGGGGCCTGTTGATCCCGATCCGCCGCGCCTTCAACCAGTATGTCTGCCTGCGGCCGGTGCGGCTCTTGCGCGGCCTCGAATCGCCGCTCCGCGACCGCGGACCGGAGGACATCGACTTCGTCGTCGTGCGCGAGAATGTCGAAGGCGAGTATTCCCAGATCGGCGGCCGTCTGTACGAGGGCACGCCGGAGGAGCTCGTCGTGCAGGAAGCGATCTTCACGCGCCGCGGCGTCGATCGCATCCAGCGCTTCGCGTTCGAGCTTGCGCAAAGCCGGCCCGCCAAGCACCTGACCTCGGCCACCAAGTCGAACGGCATTGTCCACACCATGCCCTATTGGGACGAGCGGCTGAAGATCAATGCCGCCGATTATCCCGGCATCGCGGTCGACCAGTACCACATCGATATCCTGACCGCGCAGTTCGTCCGCCACCCCGATTGGTTCGACGTCGTGGTCGGCAGCAACCTGTTCGGCGACATCCTCTCCGACCTCGGCCCGGCGTTGGCCAGCGGCATGGGCTTGGCGCCTTCGGCCAATATCAATCCGGAACGTACCGCGCCCTCGATGTTCGAGCCGGTGCACGGCTCGGCGCCCGACATCGCGGGACGCAGCATCGCCAACCCGATCGCCCAGATCTGGACCGCGGCGATGATGCTCGATCACCTGGGTCACGCCGATGCGGCGAAGGCCGTCGTCAAGGCGATCGAAGCGGTCATCCTCGACGGCGGGCCCTTCACGCCCGATCTCGGCGGTCAGGCCTCGACCCAGGACCTCGGCCAAGCCATCGCCGCCGCGCTCTAGGCGGTGCGCGAGCCACCCCGCCTCGTCGTTCACGCCGATTGGAGCATCGATGCCCGGAGGCGCTGGCTGTGCCGCGCGGTGTTGGGGGGCGATGGGCGCTACCGGGTCTTCGCCCCGGAACCCGTCGGCCCGCTCGATCGTTACTTCGATGATCTCGCGATCCAGGCCGGCGGTGGCGCGATCCTCGCCGGTTTCGATTTCCCGATCGGGTTTCCGGAAACTTATGCGCGTCATGCGCGCGTGCGCGATTTCCTCGAGGTGTTGCCCCGCCTCGGCGGGGGTCCATGGTCCGATTTCTACGAGGTGGCGGCGAGCCCGCGGGAGATCGCGCTCAACCGGCCATTCTATCCGGCCCGGCCCGGCGGCACCAAGCGCGATCACTTGGTCCGTGGCCTGGGCCTGGGCGATTTTTCCGACCTCATGCGACGGGGCGACCGGCGACCGCCCGGCAGCCAACGCGATCTTCTGGACGCTCGGCGCCAAGCAGGTCGGCAAGGCGACCATCGTCGGCTGGCGCGATACGATCGTGCCAGCATTGCGCGCCGGCCGGCACGACATCGCGATCTGGCCGTTCTCAGGCCCGCTCCGTTTCACGCCGGGCGGGATCATGGTCGTCGAAGCCTACCCGGCCGAGTTCTATGGCCACCTCGGGCTGCGCGAGGGCTCGCGCTGGAGCAAGCGCACCCAGGCGGGACGCACCGCCAAGGCCGCTCCGATCCTCGCCTGGGTCCGTCGGGCCGGCGTCACGCTCGCGCAAGAGTTGAGAGGTGCGCTCAAAGCCGGCTTCGGCCCCGCGGCGGACGGCGAGGACCGCTTCGATGCGACCATCGGCACGTTGGGCCAGCTCGGCGTCGTGCTCGACCAGCGCCCGCCCGGCGATCCGCCCGATTCCGCGATCCAACGGATCGAGGGCTGGATCCTCGGTCAGGTCGGTAGGTGAGCCCGTCCCATCGTTTGACTTTCGCCTTCGACAACCTACACTCCCGGCGGGTTACGGTCCGCCGAGGATGACCCCAATCCTGGACAGGAGCGTGTGATGAAACCGTCGCGACGCCCGGAGCGGCCCAATTTTTCTTCGGGCCCCTGCGTCAAGCGCCCCGGCTGGTCGCCGGCCGTTCTGGGCCAAGCCCTGCTCGGCCGTTCGCACCGCGCGCCCGCCGCGATCGCCAAGCTCAACGCCGTTCTCGATCGCACGCGCGCGCTTTTGGACCTGCCCGCGGACTTCCGTCTCGCCATCGTGCCGGCCTCCGATACCGGGGCCTTTGAGATGGCGCTGTGGTCGCTCCTCGGCGCCCGCGGCGTCGATGTGCTGGCGTGGGAAAGCTTCGGCCTCGGCTGGGAGCTCGATGTCGTCAAGCAGCTCAAGATCGAGGATGTCCGCGTGCTCAAGGCGAACTACGGTTCCTTGCCCGACTTGGCCCAAGTCGGTAGCGACCGCGACGTGGTGTTCACCTGGAACGGCACCACCTCGGGCGTGCGCGTGCCGAACGGCGATTGGATCGCAACCGATCGTCAGGGGCTCACGATCTGCGATGCGACCTCGGCCGTCTTCCTCATGGAGCTGCCGTGGGACAAGATCGATGCGGCGAGCTATTCCTGGCAGAAGGCACTCGGCGGCGAGGCGGCCCACGGCATGCTGATCCTGAGCCCGCGGGCGGTCGCCCGGCTCGAAAGCTACACGCCGCCCTGGCCGTTGCCGAAAATCTTCCGCCTCACCAAGGATGGCCGGATCAACGAGGACGTGTTCGCGGGCCTCACCATCAACACACCCTCGATGCTGTGCGTTGAGGACGCGCTCGACGCGTTGGCCTGGGTCGCCGAAATCGGCGGCGTGCCGGCGATGATCGCGCGTTCACGCGCCAACCTCGCGGCGTTCGCGGCATGGGTCGAGGACACGGCGTGGGTCGAGTTCCTGGCTCACGATCCGGCAACCCGCTCGTCCACCTCGATTTGCCTCAAGGTCGTCGAGCCGTGGTTTGCCGCGCTCGACGAGCCCGACCAGTGGGTGGTCATCAAGCGGGTTGTCACGCTGTTGGAGGACGAGGGCGTGGCCTATGACATTAGCGCCCATCGCGATGCGCCGCCGGGCTTGCGCATCTGGGGTGGCGCGACGGTGGCGCTCGACGATATCGAGGCCTTGTTCCCTTGGCTCGATTGGGCCTATGGCGAGGTCAAGGCGAGCTTCGCGCGCGCGGTGTAGGGAAGACGAAGCGAGGGCCTCGTCGTGGCCAAGGTGCTGGTGTCCGATACGCTGTCGCCGCGCGCCGTCGATATCTTCGGCGAACGCGGCATCCAGGCCGACGTCAGGACGGGCCTCGACGAGGCCGAGCTACGCCGCATCGTCGCCGATTTTGACGGCCTGGCCGTGCGCTCGGCCACCAAGGTCACCGCGGCGGTAATCGAGGCTGCCACCAACCTCACGGTCATCGGGCGCGCCGGCGTCGGCGTCGACAACATCGACCTCGCGGCGGCGAGCCAGCGCGGCATCGTGGTGATGAACGCCCCCTTCGGCAACGCCATCACCACGGCGGAACACACCATCGCCATGCTGTTCGCCGTGGCGCGCCAGATTCCCGCCGCCGATCACTCGACCCGCGCCGGTAAGTGGGAAAAATCGCGCTTCCTGGGCATCGAGCTTCATGGCAAGACCCTCGGCGTCATCGGCGCCGGCAATATCGGCTCGATCGTCGTTGAGCGGGCGCTCGGCCTCGGCATGCGGGTGGTGGCCTTTGATCCGTTTCTCACCGTCGAGCGGGCCGCCGATCTCGGCGTCGATAAGGTCGAACTGGATGAGCTCTTCGCCCGCGCCGATTTCATCACGCTGCATACCCCGCTCAATGAGCAGACGCGCGGGATCATCGACCGGGCCGCCTTCGCCAAGATGAAGCCCGGCGTCTATATCGTGAATTGCGCGCGCGGCGGCCTCGTCGTGGAGGCGAACCTCAAGGCGGCCATCGAATCGGGTCAGGTCGCCGGAGCGGCGCTCGATGTGTTCGTCGAGGAGCCGGCGCACGACAATCCGCTGTTCGCCCTGCCGCAGGTGGTGGTCACGCCCCACCTCGGAGCGGCGACGGCCGAAGCCCAGGAAAAGGTGGCGGTGCAGATCGCCGAGCAGATGTCCGATTATTTGCTCTTCGGCGCCGTCACCAACGCCGTGAACGTGCCCTCGATGAGCGCCGAGGAGGCGGTCAAGCTCGGGCCCTACATGCAGCTCGCCCAGCAGCTCGGCAGCTTCATCGGGCAGGTGACCGAAAGTGGGATTACCAAGGTCGTCATCGAGTTCGAGGGCCAGGTCACCAACCTCAGCACGCGTCCGTTGAGCGCGGTCGCGCTGCAGGGCCTGCTCTCGCATCAGCTCGATTCGGTCAACATGGTGAACGCGCCGATCCTCGCCAAGGACCGCAATATCGACATCTCCGAGGTTCTGCATGACCGCGCTAGCAACTATCAGACCTTGGTTCGCCTCAAGGTGACCACCGAGAAGCGGGTCTGCGAGGTGGCGGGCACGCTGTTCTCCGACGAACACCCCCGCATCGTCGAGGTCAACGGCATTGCCGTCGAGGCGGAGCTGTTGCCGCATATGCTGTTTCTCGCCAACGCCGACCGGCCCGGCTTCATCGGCCGGCTCGGCACGGCGCTGGGCGATGCGGGCGTCAACATCGCGACCTTCCATCTCGGCCGCAATGCCCAGGGCGGTGAGGCGTTGGCCCTGATCGCACTGGATGAGGCGATACCGAAATCGGTGCTGGCCAAGGTGCAGAGACTACCCGACGTCAAAGAGGCCAAGGCGCTCTCGTTCTAGCGCCCGCGCGGCGGCAGCGGCGCCATGACGGCACGTGGGCGCGTAGCACCGGGCGCGCCAACTGGGTTACACTTGCCGCGCGATGACGACATCCAAGACCAAAGGCCTGTTGCCCGAGGGGCTGCACGACGAATTGCCGCCCGCGGCCGCCCATGAGGCGGAGGTGACGGAGCAGCTCATGGCGAGCTTTGCGGCCTACGGCTACGAGCGGGTCAAACCGCCGCTGGTCGAGTTCGAGGAGACGCTGATGGCGGGCCCCGGCGCCGCGGTGGCGCCACAGATGTTCCGCCTCTTGGACCCGGTGTCGCAACGCATGATGGGCGTACGCTCCGATATCACGTTACAGGTCGCGCGCATCGCGACCACGCGGCTCGCCAACCTGCCGCGGCCCGCGCGGCTCTCTTATGCCGGGCCCGTGCTACGCGTACGCGGCGGCCAGCTCAGGCCAGAGCGCGAATTCGGTCAGGTCGGCGTCGAGCTCGTCGGCGCCGTGCCCGTCACCGGTGACGCCGAGGTCATCACGCTGGCGGCCGCGGCGCTCGAGAAAGTCGGCGTTTCGAACCTGTCCATCGACCTCACGCTGCCCACCTTCGTTCCGGCGGTCTGCGCCGGACTCGGGCTGGCCGAGGAGGCCACGGCAAAGGTGCGCGCGGCCCTCGACCACAAGGACATCGCCATGCTCGCGAACGCCGACAACGGGCACGGCGAGCTTTTCAACGCGCTGCTGGCGGCTGCGGGCCCCGCCACTATGACTCTAGCGGCGCTCGAAGCGCTCGATCTCCCGGTGGCTGCGGCCGAGCTGAGAGCGGAACTGAGCGAGGTGCTCGATCTGGTGGGTGCGGCCCTGCCCGATCTCACCATCACGGCCGATCCGGGCGAGTTTCGCAATTTCGAGTACCATACCGGGTTGAGCTTCACGCTGTTCGCCAAGGGCGTACGCGGCGAGCTCGGCCGCGGGGGCCGCTACGCGCTGGAATCGGGCGAAACCGCGACCGGTTTCACGCTCTACCTCGATTCGCTCGTGCGAGCGCTGCCGCGCGGGAGCGACGGGCCGCTTCTCTTTCTGCCGCGGGGAACGGCCCCGGCCGAGAGCGCGCGGTTGCGGCGCGAGGGTTGGCGCGCCATTCACGGCCTCGAGGACGTCGCCGAGATCGAAGCCGAAGCGCGGCGGCTTGGCTGTAGCCATATCTTCGCGGCGGGCGCGGTTCGCGCTCTCGAGTAGCGCGGCGAAACGGTCACAGGTCGAGCAATGGCGAACGTCGTGGTTGTCGGCGCCCAGTGGGGCGACGAAGGCAAGGGCAAGATCGTCGACTGGTTGTCCGAACGCGCCGATGTCGTCGTCCGCTTTCAGGGCGGTCACAACGCCGGGCACACCCTGGTCATCGACGGCCGCACCTACAAGCTCAGCCTCCTGCCATCCGGCATCGTGCGCGGCGGTAAGCTCTCGATCATCGGCAATGGCGTGGTCATCGACCCCTGGGCCCTGCTCGACGAGATCGAACACTTCAAGGGCATGGGCGTGGAGGTCAGCCCGGAAACACTCCGAATCGCCGAGAATGCGGCGCTCATCCTACCGCTTCATCGCGAGCTCGACATGATCCGCGAGGAGGCCCAGCCTGGCATGGCCATCGGCACGACCCGGCGCGGCATTGGTCCGGCCTACGAGGACAAGGTCGCTCGGCGCGCGCTGCGCGTCTGTGATCTGGCCGATACAGAGAGCCTAGCGCACAAGCTGGATGCGTTGCTTCATCACCACAACGCGCTCAGGCGGGGCCTGGAGCATCCCCCGGTCGACCGTAACGACACGATCGATGCGCTGGTGGAGGTGGCGCCGAAGATCTTGCCCTATGCGGATGCGATCTGGCTCACGCTCGATCGCGCCAAACGGGCGCACAAGCGAATTCTGTTCGAGGGCGCGCAGGGCGCCATGCTCGACATCGACCACGGCACCTATCCCTACGTCACCTCGTCCAACACCATGGCCGGGGAAGCCGCGGTCGGAAGCGGCATCAGCACGTCGGCGGTGGGTTACGTGCTCGGCATCACCAAGGCCTACACCACGCGTGTCGGCAGAGGCCCGTTTCCCACCGAGCTCAATGACGAAATCGGTCGCGTCCTCGCCGAGCGCGGTCGCGAGGTCGGCACGGTGACCGGCCGGCCGCGGCGCTGCGGCTGGTTCGATGCAGCGCTCGTTCGCCAGGCCGTCAAGGTGGGCGGCATCGACGGCATCGCCTTGACCAAGCTCGATGTGCTCGACGGCATGGACCGCCTCGATCTCTGTACGGCCTATCAGCTCGACGGCGAGACCATCGAATTTCTGCCCGCCGGCATCGAGCGCCAGCAAGCGGTGACGCCGGTTTATGAGACGCTCGATGGTTGGTCGGAGAGTACCCGCGGCGCGCGCAGCTGGGCCGACCTGCCGGCCACCGCCATCAAATACATCCGCCGCATCGAGGAACTCATCGAAGCCCCGGTCGCGCTCTTATCGACCAGCCCCGAGCGCGACGACACCATCCTGGTGCGCGATCCGTTCGTCGGCTGAGCGCATTGCGGGTGGTGTGAGGCCCTTGGCGCGCACCGCATCGGTCTTTATCTTCGCGTGACGTCCACGCCACACTAATCATGGCCGGTCCCGAGGCCGATAGACCGGTCCATGAGCACGAGGAGGATGACAGATGGCGACTTACATCACCTTGGCCAACTATACCGAGCAGGGAATGCGCACGATCAAGGATTCCCCCGCACGCCTCGACGCGGCGCGGACGCTCGCGAGCGATCTCGGCGGCACTCTTGGGCAATTCTGCTTGACGTTGGGGGCGTACGATTTTGTCGTCGTGTCCGAATTTCCCGACGACGAAGCAGCGGCCAAATTTGCCTTGGCCGTAGGCTCGATGGGAAACGTGCGGACGACGACCCTCAAGGCGTTCCCCGAAGCAGATTACCGCAGGATCATCCAGGAACTCCCTTAGGGGAGTTATGCTGCAGAGCGGGGCGCCCGCGCCGCCGCGAGGAGCGGAGGCTTCGCAGAGACAGGCTCATCGAGGCGGGTGTAAGCTTTCCGCCATGAGCGGGCTGCGCGCGCGATGGCGAAACGAGGTGGCTGGCGGGCTGGCCGCCCTCGTTGCGGCGTTCCTTCCCTGTCAGGACCGTCCCGCACTCGCCGCCGAGCCGGTCAGCCTCGAGCTTCTCCTCGCGGTGGACGTGTCGGGCAGCGTCGATGCCGGCGAATTCCGTCTCCAGATACAGGGGATCGCCCAGGCGTTCAGCGATTCGCTCGTCGTAGAGGTGATTCGGAGCTTGGGCGAACAGGGCATCGCCGTCGCTCTCGTTCAATGGTCCGGCGCCCGCCAGCAGACGTTGAGCATCGGCTGGACGCTGGTGCATGACGAAGCCAGCGCGGCGGAGCTGGCCACGCGGATCGCCCGCACCTCTCGCCTCTACGATGACGGCGACACCCTGATTGGCACCGCCGTCAGCTTTTCGGTCAGGCAATTTGACGGAAGCGGTTATGAGGGGACCCGCCGGGTTATCGATATTTCGGGGGACGGGGGCGGCGGTCACCGTCACGCCACAAGCACCATGATGGCGACGCATGCGCGCGACAAAGCCGTGGCGCGCGCCGTCACCATCAACGGCCTGACGATCGTGAACGATGTACCCGATCTCGACCGTTTCTATCGCGATCATGTGATCGGCGGAACCGGCGCTTTCGTCGTGATCGCCCACGACTACGCGGACTTTGCCGCGGCCATGATCGACAAACTTATCAAGGAGATCGGCGGCCCGCCCGTCGCCCGCCTTGGGCCCCATCGAGCGTGGGCCACGGCGATGCGCGCCGACTGACTTACCCGCTTGCTCTGATCCGCCGGTGTCGGCCAGCCCGCACCGAGCAGCGTGCGCCGTGAGCGCGGTGTGGTGCCCCTAAACCCGAAATTAACCCGCTCTGCTGTCCAATAGGGGCCTAGGGCGGGTGACGATGAGCGACGACGGCACGGCCATAGCGGACGGGGCGGCAGAGGGCGTCACAGGCGACCCGATTGCGGTGGTGGACTCCCCTGCCACATCAGGCGCCCAGCTCGATTTCCTGGCGGAGCGCTTTCACATCCGTTTCGATTCGCCGCTTCCCGGGTTCGACTCCCCTCAGGCGCGGGCCTTTCTGGCGTCCGATGAGCGAGAAGGCGCTTCAAGCTGCTTTGCTCTCATCTGCCAGTTTGGTGTCCCCCATCGGCCAAAACCCCTCGCACAGCTGATCGCCAAAGAGGGCCCGAACATGCTCAGGTTACTGGCTGCGGGAGTCGTCAATGCCCCCAGCCACGGTGGGCGGCGGCTTGCGCTTGTCTTTCAACAACCGCAAGGCGGCCGTCTCAGCGAGGCGACTTTAGCGAATGGCCAGCCGCTGCCAGAGACGCTCGTGATCTCCTCACTGCTACCCGACCTGGTTGCAGCCTTGCAGTATTACGAGGAACGCGATGTCGTCCACCGCGCCGTTCGGCCCGACAATTTATTTTTCTTGGATAGCGGGCGGCGGGAAATCCTGCTTGGCGAATGCATCACCTCACCGCCGGGCTCCGATCAGCCCGCCGCCTACGAGCCCATCGAGCGCACGGTGTCCGTACCGTCCGGCCGCGGTCAGGGCACGAGGGCGAGGGACTGTTTTGCGCTCGGCGTGACCCTTGTCGCATTGCTCACCGGGCGCGACCCCACCGCTGGACGCACCGACAAGGAACTCTTCCAGCAGCGCATCGAGAAAGGGTCTTATTGGGTATTGGCGAGTGAAACCGGGCTGCCCGGATCAAGCCGCGATCTGATCAAGGGACTCCTGTGCGATACGCCCGAAAATCGCTGGACGTTGGACGATGTCAAGCAATGGTGCCGCACCAAGAGCCTCAGCCCGCGGCCCAGTGAGGTGGCGCAGCGGGCCAAACGGCCGTTTGAGTTCTGTAACGAGGACTACTATTTCGACCGCTCACTGACCATCGCCCTGAGCCGTCGCACCGCCGAGGCGATCGAAGTGGTGAAGTCCGGTAAACTCGAAGCATGGGTTCGCGGCGGCCTCGACGACAGCCAGACGGCCGATCGAATCGCGGATCTCACGGAGGACGCCAAGAAAAAGCGCACGCAAGGCGAGCAGGGACAGGGCGAAGGGGACGTGTTGGTGAGCCACGTGTGCCGCGTGATCGATCCGGCCAGTCCCATCTTTTACCGCGGTCTCTTTGTTTCTGTTGATGGTCTGGGGCCGGCTCTCGCGGAAATGATCCGGCGGAACGATCAAGCCGGCCTCGAGATCTTTAAAGAGCTCCTCTTGACCGATCTCCCGGGCGCCTGGCTGGTGTCGCGCCAGCTCAGCGGCGTGAAGAAATCGGCCGCCGAGGGCCAGATACTGCGCCTGCGGGGCTATCTGGCCAACCAGGCGCTGGGCAACGGGATGGAGCGGTGCCTCTACGAACTCAATCCGGCGCTGCCATGTGTGAGCCGCTTTGTCGAGGGCGACCACGCGACCGACATCCGGAGCCTAATCAAAGCGCTCGATGCGGTGTCGCGCACTGCCGATTCCTCGACAAATCTGGTGGATCGCCACGTGGCGGCTTACATTGCCGAAAAGTGGGAAAACGGCGTCCGCCGCCTCTCCGCCATCACCAAAGCGGGATCAGATGACGCTCAACGCCGGTGCGCCATCTTGCACCTGTTCGCCGATCTGCAAAAATCCCAGGACTCAGGGCCTCTGCCGGGGCTATCCGCGTGGCTCGCCAGCTATCTGATGCCGGTGGCGGAGGGATTCCACAATCGCCTCCAGCGCCAAGCGCTGACCACCAAGCTGGCAAATCTCGCCCCGCAGGGCGATCTCGTCGCGATCGACAAGCTGTTCCGCGGGCGCCAGACCCACGCTCTCGATGCGCGCGCTTACAAGCAGGCGGTTACTGATTACGCCGTCATGGAGCACGTGATCGAAGCGTACAAGACGGGCACCAGGGCTCGCGCCGAATTGGCGGTCCGCATCGCCGCCAAATATGCCGTATCGGTTGGCTATTCCCTCCTGACACTCTCCCTTTTGGGGGTCAGTGCCGCGGCGGTGCTATGAAGCTCACAAGGAAAAAGGCATCGACCGGTTCAGCCCCAGCGTCCGGGAAGGGAGCTCCGCCCAAGGCGAAGGTTCGCCAGTCGATTCTCGGCGTTTTCCTGGTCGTGATCCTTATCGGCCTGTCGCTTTCCACGTTCGTCATCGTCGCGGTCGGTCTGATACCCACATTGGCCACGTTCATCGTTCAACGGGGGCCGCAAAACGTCACGACGCATGTCATCCTCGCGTTTAATCTGTCCGGTGTGATCCCTGTGGTCGCCTGGCTCTGGCACGCCGGCGGGACTCTGCCGGCCGCCTTCCAGGTGCTTGCCAATCCGATGTCCTGGGCTGCCATGTACGGCGCGGCGGGGATTGGAGCGTTGGTCATGTTCATCGGGCCGCAATGCGTATCATTCACACTCGAGCGCCGCGCCATCGCGCAAATCGCCGCGCTCAAGGATCGTCAGAAGCGGCTCGTCGGGGAGTGGGGCCTCGATCTCATCTCGTCTGCGCTCGAGGATGACGCCCAGGAGAAGACACCGGCAGAGGCCCGGACACTGGCGCCGGATGAAGAGGAACCGGGCGGGCCCGCGTATACCGGGTCGCCGGGCGAGGAAGAGCTACCACCCGGTCAGGTTGATGATCGAGGCGCACCGTCCGAGGGGGCGGCCAATAAGGCGGCCTAACCGCCGGCTGCGGGCTGCGCTCAGTGACCGAGATGCTGCTCGAGGGCCGCGTTCTTCATCGATTTTTGGACTTTTTCGAAGGCGCGGACTTCGATCTGACGGACACGCTCCCGGCTAATGCCGTATTTTTTGCTCAGATCTTCGAGGGTGGAGGGGTCGTCCTTGAGGCGCCGCTCGTCTAAAATATCGCGCTCACGCTCACTTAGAATCGCCATCGCCTGCTTGAGGAGCTTACGGCGCTGGTCGAGCTCCTGAGTCTCGCCGTACACGACCTCCTGATCCGGCTCCTCCTCGACCAGCCAATCGATCCACTCGCTGTCGCCGTCGTCCCGTATGGTTGCGTTGAGGGACTGGTCCGACGATGAGAGCCGCCGGTTCATGTTGATGACGTCGACCTCGGGTAGGTCGAGCCGCGTGGCGATCTCGGTCACGTGCTCGGGCGTGAGATCGCCCTCTTCGATCGCCTTGATTTGGCCCTTCACCTTGCGCAGGTTGAAGAACAGCTTTTTCTGGGCAGCCGTCGTGCCGGTCTTCACCAGGGACCAGGAATGCAGGATGTATTCCTGAATTGATGCGCGGATCCACCACATCGCATAGGTCGCGAGGCGAAATCCGCGCTCGGGATCGAACCGCTTGACCGCTTGCATCAGGCCGACATTGCCCTCAGCGATGACATCGCCAAGCGGCAAGCCATAGCCGCGATAACCCATCGCCATCTTGGCGACGAGCCGGAGATGGCTCGTGACCATCTTGTGCGCCGCCTCGACGTCCTCATGTTCGCGCCACCGCTTCGCCAGGACGTATTCCTCTTCAACCTCCAGCATGGGGAACTTGCGGATCTCCTGGAGGTAGCGCGACAGGCTGGCTTCCGGGCTTATGGTGGGAATGGTGGTTCGCGCCACGGTACGCTGATCCTTTAGGCTCGATGGGCGGGGCGGCCTTTTCGGCGCGCAAAGCGGGCGCGCCAATGACTGCGCCCCGCTTATTCTACAGACTCTCTAATCGGTTGAGTAACGCCTTAAGATCAAATGGTAAATGACTCGTAAATTGCAATGATTTGTCGCTGGCCGGGTGGCGAAAACCGATCAAATAGGCGTGAAGCGCCTGGCGCCCGAACGCGTTGATGTCGTCCTGTGCCGCCGGTGGCAGGGTTTTGATCGAGCGATGGCGCGCCCCCCCGTAGACCTGATCACCGATCAGCGGGTGGCCCCGGCTCGCCAAATGGACGCGAATCTGGTGGGTCCGCCCGGTGGCCAACCGGCACTCCAACTGCGCTGCCACCCCGCCCAGCACCTTGATCACCCGATAACGCGTGAGCGCGAGCTTGCCTCCACGCTCGACGACCGCCATCTTCTTGCGGTTTCGCGGATGACGACCGACGGGATCGGCGATCTCGCCCCGCCGCGGCGCGGGCACGCCCCAGACGATGGCCTGATAGGCGCGCTCGATCGTGCGCGCGGCGAACTGAGTGGTCAACGCCTGCTGCGCGAGATCAGTCTTGGCCGCGACGAGCAGGCCGCTTGTGTGCTTGTCGAGCCGGTGGACGATCCCCGGGCGGCGCACGCCGCCAATGCCCGATAGACTGTCACCGCAGTGGGCGAGCAGGGCGTTCACCAGCGTGCGATCGGGGTTGCCCGGCGCCGGGTGAACAACCAGCCCAGCCGGCTTGTCGATGACGATGACGTCGGCGTCCTCATAGACAACGCTGAGCGGCAGAGCCTGCGCCTTGGGAACCGGCTCACCGGCTGGCGGAATGATGATCACGAACCTTTGGCCAGGTTTGACCCGGTAGGAGGGCGCCGCTATCGTCTCTCCGCCCGCCGTCACCTGGCCGGTCTGGATGAGGGCTTTGAGGCGCGAGCGCGACAGCGTTGGCAGGGCGCGCACCAGCAGCCGGTCGAGTCGATCGCCCGCATCCTTCCGGCTTGCGGCTACCTCATGAGAAAGGTCGTCCGGGCGTTCCATGTCCGCGGGGAGACTGGACCTAAAACATGCAGGTGCTCAAGGCCTTAGTCATCGTGATGGGAATCCTGATCATCGCCGGAATCACGGTGATCGGCACCACCATCTTCAACCGGCTTGGCGGCAAGGCGGAGATACGCAGCGAGGCGCCGGCCTCGTTCGGGGCAAGGTCGGTCAACCTTCCACCCGGCAGCACCGTTGAGCAGGTGACGATCGAGGATGGCCGTGTGGTCGTCTGGGTGAAGGACGGCCAGGGCCGCTCCCGCATCATCGTGCTCGACGCGCGCTCGGGCGGTGAGCTGGGCGCGTTTGAATTGGAGGGTGCGCCGTGATCGCATTCGAACCGGAGCATCTGCGCGAGCTGGTGGCGGCCGCCGAGGCGGCCTATCCCGAGGAAGCCTGCGGCCTGCTGGTGGGGGTGGCCGAGGCATCGCGGCAGTGGCGCGTCGCGCGCGTGGCACCGAGCCCCAATCTAGCTGCCGATCAGCACCATCGCTTCGAGATCGATCCCAAGCTCCGCCTCGATCTCCACCGCACCCTGCGCGGCGGTCCGCATCGTGTCATCGGCCTCTATCATTCGCATCCCGACGAAAGCGCCCGACCCTCGGCGGCGGATCTGGAGCAGGCCTGGGAGCCCGAGCTCGTGTGGGTGATCACTTCTGTGCTCGACTGCGAGGCCGTTCTCACCACCGGCCATGTCCTGGTCCACGACGGCGAGACTACCCGATTCGAGGAGATATCGGTGCGCACCACCGATTGGGGTCCTTATGTCTCGCGTGACAGGATCACGGGACCGAGTCTCGGTTGAGCCGCTCTAGAGCACAAGGGAGACGATATGAACTTCGCGAGTGACAACGCATCGGGCGTGGCCCCGGAGATCGTGGCCGCGATCGAACGTGCGAATACGGGCGCGGCGATGCCCTACGGCGATGATCCGATCACCGAGCGCTTGACGGCGCGCTTTGCCGAGGTCTTCGAGACCGATCTCGCGATCTTCCCGGTGGCCACCGGGACGGCGGCGAACGCGCTCTCCCTCGCCCAGCTCGCCCCGCCCCATGGCGCGGTTTATTGCCATCACGAATCCCACATCGAGGCCGATGAATGCGGCGCGCCCGAGTTCTACACCGGTGGCGCGAAACTGGTGCTGCTCGACGGCGCGGGCGGCAAAATCCAACCAGATGATCTGGCGCACATGCTGGCACGGGCGGGGACCGGTATCGCGCACCACGTCCAGCCGGCGGCGGTGAGTATCTCGCAGTCGACCGAATGCGGCACGGTCTATTCGCCCTCAGAGATCGCGGAGCTTGCCCGAATCGTGAAGGCGCACGGCCTCGGCGTTCATATGGACGGCGCGCGCTTCGCCAACGCGCTTGCCTATCTCGGATGTGCGCCGGCCGATGTCACCTGGCGGGCGGGCGTCGATATCCTCTCGTTCGGCGCGTCCAAGAACGGCGCGCTGGCGGCGGAGGCGGTGGTGTTCTTCAAGCCCGAGCTGGCGGCGCGCTTCATCTACCAGCGCAAGCGTGGCGGGCACCTGTTGTCCAAGATGAGGTTCTTTTCCGCCCAGCTCGAGGCCTATCTGGAGGACGGGCTCTGGCTCCGTCTCGCCACCAAGGCCAACGACTGCGCGGCCCGATTGGCCGAAGCTCTCGCTGCCGTGCCGGGCGCCTCGATCGCTTATCCGGTGGACGCAAATGAGGTGTTCATCACGCTGCCCGAAGGCACCATTCGCCACCTCGAGGGCGCGGGCGTCGGGTTCTACCGCTGGGGCGGGCCGGGCGCCACGACGATCCGCCTGGTGGCAAGCTTCAACACCGAACCCGCGGCCGTGGACCGATTGGTCGCCCTTGTCCGCGAGGCGTGCGCGCTCGAGGCGGCGGGGTAAAGGCAAGATCAATCCGACGCGAAAAGCGGCTCGGCCCGCCCACCGTTCGTGATGAGATCCCAGGCAGGCCGGCCGGGCGATACCCTTGATCAAAAGAGCCGCCGCCTGTATCTCTACGCATCCAGTCCCCTTCGTCTAGTGGCCTAGGACATCGGCCTCTCACGCCGAAAACAGGGGTTCGACTCCCCTAGGGGACGCCACTCATCGGTGTGCGTGCGGAGCGGCGTGTCACGACCGCTTGATGACCAGGCCTTGTCCGGTGGGCAGCTCCAACACCATCTGGCCGTGCGCCTGCAGCCTGGCCTCCAGAGCACTCTGCAAATCGGCATATTCGTGGCGCCCGTAATCGTCCATCAGGATGATCCCGCCATCGCACCCGCGTTCGAACAGCACCTCGAGCGCACCGACCTCGGCGGCGCCGGCATTCGTGTCGAGATGGAGGAAAGCGACGGCCTCGGGAGAGGTCTCGTGCAGGATGTCCGGCACGACGCCGCGGATCACCTCGACATTGGGGTAGGGCGCGAAACGTTCGCGCACCTCGTCATACCATTTATTCGGCTCCTTGAGGCCATAGCCGACGGTTGAGCGCTCTTGTTCGGTCGAATAATCCTCGGCGAGGCCGGTGAAGGTGTCGTAGAGAAACAGGCGCTTATCGATGGTTGCGAAATCGAGAAACTGCAGCAGGACGGCGGAATAGAATCCCTCGAACACGCCGCACTAGACGAAATCCCCTGGCAGGGCGAGTGCGGCCCGGCCTGCCCAGCAGTAGATGTGGAGCCGCCACAACTTGAACTCATCCACCCGGTTACGAACATTGTCGCTGAAGGCGCTGGCGAAACGGCTGTCCCTTGCCTATCCGGTTATCACCCACACCCACTATATGTAGTGTGCACCCATTTTCCTGAGTAAAGCTCGGTGCAGGTCGAAGCGGAGATATCTCCGGCGATGCCGAGCAGGGACTCGGACGGCATTGTAGCGGCTTTTAGGCGACACTTTAGCGTGGTGGAAATCCTAATCATTGAGTCGGATTTGGCAAAACGCCACGTTGCATAAAGGACCGTCACTTCATTGAAATTTATCTGAAATCGGAGGTGAACGACACCGATGGAATATTCCAGGAAATCAGAGCTTCATTGAATTGTAGGATTCGAGTGCCGGATTATTCACAAATAGCTCTGTGAACTGGTTTTCAAGTTCGCTCAATACGTCATATGGAGTAAACGGATTGAGGATCACGTTCTTGCGTGTCGCTTCGTCTTCGCTGCGACTCAAAACGCGCAGGAGACTAACAGGCGCGGACGGGTTCTTCGCAACGATTCGTGCCAGCGCGTCGCTTTCTTCGACTAGTGCCGTCAATCGCTCAGACGATGTCGTTTCATCAGCAGCTTCCCGTCTGGCCGTGGGTTTCTTCGTTTTTCCCTTGGTCGCCACCGTTCCGTCCCCCGATGTTAAGTACGTGACGTGAATTAAAATCCGGTTCGGTTTTCAGAACAATCAAGAATTAGCCGGATCGCCTCCTCAATGCGCCTGCGCCGGCCCTTGCCTGCAGTCCAAGGAGACACACTACATATAGTGGGTGTGGGTGATAACCGGATAGGCAAGGGCTGTCCTTCGCGAATGCCATGTTGCGCGAGAGCGCGACCATGTTGTCGCCGAAGAAATACTGGTGCCCGGCCTTGTCGTAGAGCAGGCGCACTTCTTCGAGGTGGCCGTAGACCTTGTTGAGGTCGTCACCCACTTCTACGCCGTAAAAGCTCATGCCCAGTTCCCTTCGGTTTGATCCACTTCGGCCCCATGACACGAATGGCGCCAGGTCAAGGTCACGGAACGCCCTCCGTCCAGTCGAGATGGAGAAGATCGGCGCGCCTAATCATGTGGCGCACGCCCCAGACCCCCGCGGCGGCGGTGCTTCGGGCTTGTGCCGCCTCACTCCAGATCGAGCGCCACCCAAACCGCGCCATCGGCGATACGCGCCGGGAACATCGTCATCGACCTCTGGTTCTTGCTGATATTGCCCAGCGCTTCCATGCCCTTGGACGTGCCATCCTCCTGCAATTTGGTGCACCAGCGCCGGATCTCGCCGGTCTCGAGATCGAAATTGCTTTCGTGCCAGCGGCAGACGATGACGCCGTCGCTGGTCACCTCGCTGTCGTTCAAGGGCAAATTGAGGTGGGGACAGGCATTGTTCGTCGCATAGACCGTGCTCGCCGTGCGGATGAGCAGGAGATCGAACTCATTGCGTTCGACAACCTTGCGAGCGCCGGCCGGCAGCTCCGACTCGGGAAGCACGCTCACCCAATCCAGACCGGCGAAGCGCTGCGTGGTTTCCGGTCCGGCGGTCTGATAGGCGATGCCCTGCAACGCGGCCGCCTCGAGGCCGGATACTTCATAGAGCGTCTTGCGCTCGCTCGTGCCGCGCAGCTTGACGCGGATGAAATCCTCGACCACGACATCGTCCTTAATCTTGTCATGAAGGTCGTCTGAAATGAGAAGGCGGGTGCCGGCCTCCTTGTTGGCCTCCTCGATTTGGCTGGCGACGTTCACGGTGTCGCCGATCGCGGTCAGCTTGTCCTTTTTCAACGAGCCGATCGTGCCGATCACCGCCTCGCCGTAATGCAGCCCGATGCCCATATCGAAGTGCCGGCCGTACATGGCGTCCATATAGGGTTTGAGCCTGTCGATCGCCGTGAGCATTTCGAGCGCGGCCTTCACGGCCCTGAGCGGCGCCTGGTCATCGTCCTCGATGCCGAACAGGGCCATGATCTCGTCGCCGATGAAATTGTCGATATAGCCGCCGTTCCGTTCGATGACTTCGCCCATCTGATAGAAATAGCGGGTCAGGACGAACACCACGTCGTAGGACGACAGCGGCTCGGCGAACCCGGTGAAGTCGCGGATGTCGCCAAACAGCACCACCACGTTCCGGCTTTCGCCGCAACGGCCCAAACGCTTGCGCGATATCTGGCTGGTGATCTCGAGGTCCGCCTCGTCGAGCACGAGGCGCCTGAGCCTCACATCGCCCGAGAGCCGGGTCTGGCATGCCAGGCGCATCTCGGGGCCAAAGCCCAGCGGCTCCGACAATGCGCGTTCGCGCTCGCCCGGCGTCCCGCAGTGATCGTGACCGTCGAGAATCCAGATGCGGCAGGTCGAGCACTTGGCGTTGGCGCCGCAGGCATAGGCGTGGGGAATATCGGCGCGGAGCGCCGCTTCCAGGATGGTCTCCCCCTCGGCAATGTCGAATCCCTTGTGATCGGGCAAACACGGAATCTTGGGCATCGTTCATTCCGCTACTTCGAAAGGTCCAGCGATCATAGATCGGCGTGGCGCAAGGGCGCGCGAGGTGCTCGCCATTTCGCGCCCGGTTTGCCGAAGCTTTGGCCGGAGGATTGTACACGCTTCGCCGGGCGGCCCCACGGCTACCACTCAAGCGTTTTGCGGTCGCGGAAAAAGCCGCCGGTCGGGCCATCCTCAGGCAGCAATGCCGCCCAGACAGGGGTATCCGCACCTTCCTCGACGCTGCGCGCGGCACTGGCGCCGCCCATGTCGGTCCGCACCCAGCCGGGGCATACGGCATTCAAGTGAATCCGTGTATCGGCGAGTTCGCGAGCCAGGGTCCGGGTATAGGCGTTGAGCCCCACCTTGGAGACGCGATAGGCCGAGGTGGGCCAGCCGTTCTTCTCGTGCTGACCGCTTTCCACATCGGCCACGAACGCGCCCATCAGTTCGACGAGCGCATCCCGCGTGAGGGCCGGGTCCATGAATTTCTTCCGCAACGGCGAGGACACGCACGCTAGCTGTCCCATGCCGCTCGAGACCATGACGATGCGCCCGTGTGCGCTGATAAGCGGCAGGAGGCGATCGGTAACCTTCATCGGGCCGAGGCAGTTGGTATCGATCGTACGGCGTGCCACTTCGGCGTTGAAGCCCTCCATGATGACACCGGCGTTGTTGACGAGCACATCGATCCGTCCGTGGTCACGCTCGAGGTCGCCGGCCAACGCGCCGATGCTCCGCTCGTCCGTCACGTCGAGCTGATGGGTGGCCACATCGCGCCCGTTGCCTTCGAGCCCGTTCGCTGCGCTACGGGCTTGTGCCTCGTCGCGGCTGGTGAGAAGAATGTGGAGTCCGTGCGCCGCGAGCTGGCGGCACGTTTCGAGCCCAATGCCCCGGTTGGCCCCGGTCACCACGGCGACGTCACGATTCTGGTCTGGCATGTTCCCTCCGTTCGCAACCTAGTCCCGGACCCCGCCCACGGCTGCATCGATTCGCTCGATGATCGCGCTATCCAGGGGCTCCGCCTCCGCCGCCGCCACGCAATCCTCAAGCTCGGCCCGGTTCTTGACCCCGAGGATGACGGTATCGACCCCGGTCATCGACAGGGCATAGCGGTGGGCGAGAATAGCGGGGTTTTCACCGAGCTCACGCGCGAGCGCGCGAAACGGCTCAGCGCGGTGGAAATCAGCGCTTTCAGGGTGGTCCTCCGGCACGTTCCGGTCGAAGCCATCGGTGAGCGCGCCCGCCTGCACCGCACGGATGCCGAGGACGCCGATGCCGCGCCCGGACGCTTCGGCAATGATCTCCCGCGGCCGGGGCGGCTCGTCGTAGAGCTGCAGCGCGCCCGGTGAATCGAGCAGATTGGCAATGGCCTGCACAGCGGCAGGCGCGGGGTCGTGCGCCAAGGCAGCGAGAATTTCATGCGGCACCCCGATGCCCGAGATCGCCCAGGCGCCGATGAGCCCCTCGGCGACCAGTTTGTCCATCGAGGGGCACCACGCATCGGTGTAAAGCGAGCGCCAGGTGGCGATGTCCGGGTACGCTGGGCCGGCTTCGCGCAGCAGGGTGGTGCCGTCGGGCACGATGTAAGAGTGCATGAAGAAGAGATCGACGCGATCGAGCCGCAGGAGCGCGAGGCTCTGTTCGAGGCCTTCCCGGACCTTGGCTTCCACGTCCGCCGCGGGCGGATTGCCCAGCAGACATTTGGTGGCGATGCGCACGCCGTCAGGCAGGCGGCCGCCGAACGCTTCGCCGATGACGCGCTCCGATTCGCCGTCGCCGTAGCTCGGCGCCACGTCGATCAGGTTGATGCCGGCCTCGACGGCGGCCCGCACCGTGGCGACCGCCTCTTCGCGGGTCGTTTCGCCCCACACCTGGCCGATGCCGCCGCCCCCGAAGGTGAGTGCGCTGACCGGCCACAAAGCGCCAAGGTGCCGCTGTTCCATGACGATGTCCGATGCCCCCAACCCGTTTGCTGACGATAGGGCGCTGCGTGCTCGACGAGACCGCAATTCTCAAATCCCTGCGGGGAGTTTAGAGTGTCCGCACGGGTCGCAACAGGGCGTTCACCCTGCTATCGCCCAATGACATGACTGAGACTCCCACGGCCTTCCCATGATCATCGATGTGCATGCCCATGTGGTGAGCGAAAAGTTGCTGGATTGGCTCGTCGGCACCGGCACGTTCGGTTTTGCGCGCCGCGACGGCGGCGGGTATTGCGCCGCGGTCTATCCGGAGCTCGACCGGGGACTCTATGCCTTTGACGAACGTCTGAGTGGGCTCGATGAGCGCGGCGTCTATCTTCAGCTCGTGAGCCAGCTGCCCAATTTCCTGAGCTGGCCCGGTGGCGCGGCGGACGTGGACTTCGCCCGGCGCGTCAATGCGAGCACCGCGGACTGCGTGGCCCGGTCCGGCGGCCGTTTCGCTGGCTTGGCGGCCGTCGCCCTAGGTGAGCCCGACCGCGCCGTTGACGAGCTTGGTCGAGCGCTTGGCGAGCATGGTCTGGTGGGGGCTGTCTTGGCCACCTTCGCCGGCGACAAGCCGTTGGATTATGCCGCGTTCGAGCCCTTGTTCGCGGCGCTCGAGCGCCAAAACCTGCCCGTCCTGGTGCACCCCACCTCGGCCGAGCCGCTTGCGCGGTGGGATGATTATGCGCTCGCCATCGGCCTCGCCTGGCCCAACGAGACCACCTTGGCGCTCACGCGCCTGATCTTCGCCGGCACCCTCGACAGCCACCCGGACCTACGCCTCATCGCCGCGCACGGCGGCGGCAATCTCTTGTTCATGAAGGGCCGGCTCGACCTCACCTTTGAGGCCTCGGCGTTCGCCCATGAGCCGGCCTGTCATGCCCACATCGCGCGGCCGCCGGGCGCGTATTACGATCGGCTCCTGTTCGACACCGTGGTGGGCTCGCGCGAGCAGCTTCGCTTTCTCATCGACGTGGCGGGGGCGGACCACGTGGTCTTCGGAACCGATGATCCCTTCGAGGTGGCCGACCCCGTGGGCGCCATGGCGTTGCCCGAGATCAGCGCCCTCGCGCCCGCCCAACGCGACCAGATTCTCGGCGGGACGATCGCAGCGCTTCTCCCCGCATCGATCTGCCAGAACAGTGCGACGAATACCGGGCACTAGGGAAGTGGCCCAATGCCGGTTATCATGCGTGAGGAGTCTTCGCACGCCTAGGAGAGGCCCTTGATGACAACCGCCACGCGCTCGCTCCATCGAACCTATACCCATTGGGGCGCCTACGACGCCGAGGTTGAAGATGGCCGTTTGGTCGCGCTGCATCCGATCGCCGACGATGCGGATCCCTCGCCGATCGGGGATTCGCTGGTTGACGCGGTCGATCATCCGGCGCGCATCGCGCAGCCGATGATCCGCAAGGGTTGGCTCGATCACGGTCCGGAAGGTCCGAAGGGTGGCCGTGGCCGCGAGCCTTTCGTCGCCGTGCCGTGGGACCGCGCGCTCGACTTGGCGGCGGCGGAGTTCGATCGCGTGCGCCAGACCTACGGCAACGAGTCGATCTACGCCGGGTCCTACGGCTGGAGCAGCGCCGGGCGCTTCCACCACGCGCAGAGCCAGATTCACCGTTTCATGAACACCATCGGTGGCTACACCTTCTCCGTCGATACCTACTCGGTGGCGGCGGCCGAAGTCATCCTGCCGCACGTCATCGGTACGGTGAGCGGCATGAGCAGCGGCCACACCGCATGGCCTGTGATCGCCGGGCACAGCGAGCTTGTGGTCATGTTCGGCGGCATTCCGCTCAAGAATTCCCAGGTCAACTATGGCGGCATCGGCCGCCACACCGTGCGCGACTGGCTCATACGCTGCCGCGAGAACGGCGTTGAATTCATCAACATCGGACCCAACCGGCAGGACGCCGAGCCCTTCCTCGAGGCCGAGTGGATCGCGCCACACCCCAACACCGACACGGCGTTGTTGCTGGGGCTGGCCCATACACTGATGGCCGAGGGCCTGCACGACGAGGCCTTTCTCGCCCGCTACGCCGTCGGCTTCGATGAGTTCCGCGCCTACCTCATGGGCGAGACCGACGGACGGCCCAAGGACGCCGACTGGGCCGCTGGTATTACCGGCGTTGCCGCGCCCCGCACGCGCGAGCTGGCGCGCCGCATGGCCGGCAGCCGCACCATGATCTCCATGGCCTGGTCGCTGCAACGCGCCGACCATGGCGAGCAACCCTATTGGATGGCGGTGACCTTGGCCGCGATGCTGGGTCAGATCGGCCTTCCGGGCGGCGGCTTCGGCTTCGGCTATGGCGCCATGGGATCTGTCGGAAGCCCCGCGCCGTCCGTGCCGATGCCCTCGCTGCCACAAGGCCAAAACCCGGTCTCGAGCTACATTCCCGTAGCGCGTATCACCGAGATGTTGAGCGAGCCCGGCGGCACCATCGACTACAACGGCAAGCGGCTCACCTTCCCCGATACGCGTATCGTCTATTGGTGCGGCGGCAATCCTTTTCACCACCATCAGGACCTCAACCGTTTCGTCGCAGCATGGCAACGGCCCGATACGGTCATCGTTCACGAGCCGTGGTGGAACTCGCTGGCGCGCCATGCCGATATCGTGTTTCCCGCCACCACCCCGATGGAGCGCAACGACATCGGCGCCTCATCGACCGAAAACGCGGTGTTCCCGATGCACTGCGCCGTCGAGGCGGTTGGCGGCGCACGCAACGATTACGACATCTTCACCGGCCTCGCCGAACGGCTCGGCGCGGGCGAGGAATTTACCGAGAACCGCAGCGAAGAGGATTGGCTCCGCTACCTCTATAACCAGCTGCGTCAGCGCGCCGCGCAACGCGACGTCGAGACCCCGGATTTCGAAGCCTTCTGGGACAGCGGCGAGTTCCTGTTCCCGGGCTCGGAGGCGGACCGCGTGCTGTTTGCCGATTTCCGCAACGATCCCGATGCCAACGAACTCGCCACGCCGAGCGGCAAGATCGAGATTTTCTCGGAACGCATCGCCGGCTTTGACTACGACGATTGTCCCGGCCACGCGGTCTGGCAGGAACCCTATGAATGGCTCGGTGCGCGGGGCGCCGAACGCTTTCCCCTGCACGTGATCTCGAATCAACCCAAGACGCGGCTGCACTCTCAGCTCGATCTCGGCAAGACCGCGCAGGACAGCAAGATCCAGGGGCGTGAACCGGCGCTCATCAACCCGGACGACGCGGCAGCGCGAGGTATTGCACCGGGTGACGTGATGCGCGTGTTCAACGATCGCGGATCGTGCCTCGCCGGCGCCATCGTCACCGACGATATCCGTGCCGGAGTCATCCAGCTGCAAACCGGCGCCTGGTACGACCCCGAGCAACCCGGCGGCATGGACCGTCACGGCAATCCCAACGTGCTCACGCGCGACAAGGGAACGTCCAGGTTGGCGCAAGGGCCGAGCGCACAATCGGCGCTCGTCGAGGTCGAGAAGTTCGACGGCGAGCTACCGCCGATCGGCGCCTACACGCCGCCGGAGATCATCGCGGAAGAAAATCGCGGCTAAAAGGGCCGTGGCCACGGAATAGATTCCGGCCGGTTGATCGCGGCGCGGTCAGATTGGGGCGGTTGAGACGGGCCCTCTACTCTGCTGCCTTCTGCAATGCCGCTCCCTTGGGCTCGGGCCAGACCTGCGGGTAGAGGTGGTGGTCGGCCGGGAAAGGTTCGCCGTCTTTGAGGCCCGGGTCCCACGGCGGCTCCAGGAAATCGGTGCCGAACTTGTTGGTGCGCTGCGCAAAGGCCGAATCCGCGCCGATCCAACGCGGCGCGATCGCGCGCCGCCGCCGATTGGTCAGGTTGCCCGGCGCGCCGTGAATCGTCAGCAGGTGGTGCATGACGACATCGCCCGGCGCGACATTGAAGTGAACGATGTCCTTTTCGTAGTAGGTCCGGAGTTCGTCGAAATCGGGCATGTCCTCGAAGCCCCCCTCTCGGATGCCGTCGTCGTCCGACGGTTCATCTTCGTGGAGCCAGTTGGCGAGTTCGACGCGCACCTGGAAGTAGCGCCCCCACCTGTGTGAGCCCCGGATGTAGTCGACCGCCCCGCTCTCGTGGGTCACCTGGTCGAGCGAGAGCCAGGTGCCGCAACAGTGCGGCCCCTTGACCGGGTTGCCGACGATGTCCTGATGCCAATCGGTCGGGGCGGTCGTGTTGGGCTCCTTCATGGTCAGAAAATCCCACAACAGGTGCGCCACGGGCGACTGCATGACCTTGGCCGCCATTTCGGCCAGCGGCGATTCGAACACCAGCGCGCGGAAGTCCGCATCACGCGTCCACATATAGGTGTCGTAGGCAAAGCGCCCCGGTGTCCCTTTCGCGTTGAGATCCATGCCGCGCGGTCCCGGGTTGTCGAGTATGCGATCGATCGCCGGCCCCATGCGCTCGACCCATTCCATATCGCAAATGCCGGGGAGATGGACCACCCCGTCGCGGGCGAAGGTGTCGATCTCGGTTGTGGTGATCTCGCGCATGAGTTTTCTATTCATCAAATGATCCTTCGCTCAGCCCTCGTGGCCCCCATCGATCTGGGATGCATGGGTTTACTCCGCTGCCTTGGCCGCCGCCGCACCCTTGGGCTCGGGCCAGACCTGGGGATAGAGGTGGTGGTCCGCGGGGAACGCATCGCCGTCCTCCAGACCCGGGTCGCTGGGCGGCTGAAGCGTATCGGTGTAGCCCTTGTTGGTCCGCGTGGCGAAGACCGCATCATCGCCCACCCAGCGCGGGGCGATCGCGCGACGCCGCTGGTTGGTGAAATTACCCGGCGCGCCGTGGATCGTCAGCAGCTGGTGCATCACTACGTCGCCTGGCTCGGCGTTGAAGTGAACGAGGTCTTTCTCGTAATACGGCCTGAGCTCATCGAAATCGGGGTAATCCTCGAAGCCGACCTCGCCCCAGGCGTTCTCGTCGGCCGTCTCGCCATCCTGCATGAAATTCTCGAACTTGTTCGAGATTGAGAAATAACGTCCCCACCGGTGTGAGCCCCGGATGTACTCGACCGCCCCGCTCTCTTTGGTCACCTCATCGAGCGACAGCCACGTGCCACAGCACTGCGGCCCCTTGACCGGGTTACCGACGATGTCCTGGTGCCACTGGGTCGGCTCGGGCGTGTTGGGTTCTTTCACCGTGAGAAAATCCCACAACAGGTGGGCCACCGACGACTGCATCACCTTGGCTGCCATTTCGGCCATGGGTGATTCGAATACCAGCGCGCGGAAATCGGGATCGCGGGTCCACATGAAGGTGTCGTACGCGAAGCGCCCAGGCGTCCCGTCTGTATTGAGATCAATGCCGCGCGGGCCGGGCTGATCGAGAACGCGATCGAGAGCGGTCCGCATGCGTTCGACCCACTCCCCATCGAGGATGCCGGGGAGATGGACTACACCGTCGCGGGCGTAAGTGTCGATCTCTTCGGCCGTGATCTCGCGCATGAGCTTTCTGTTCATCGCTTGGTCCTCCGGTGAGCACGTTGAACCGATTCCGTGCGTGGCTTGATTGCCTGGAAAGCTATTCGGCCGCCTGCGGCGCGGCAATACCGAGAGGCTCGGGCCAGACCTGCGGATAGAGGTGATGATCGGGCGGGAACCGATCGCCGTCCTTCAGCCCCGGATCCCAGGGTGGGATCAGGGAATCGGTGTAGCCAATGTTGGTGCGCGCGGCGAAGACCGCATCCTGGCCGACCCAGCGCGGGGCGATCGCGCGGCGGCGCTGGTTGGTAAGGTTGCCCGGCGCGCCGTGGATGGTCAAAAGCTGATGCATGACCACGTCGCCGGGTTTCACGTCGAAATAGACGAGGTCTTTCTCGTAATATTTTCTCAATTCGTCGAAATCCGGGAAGTCCTCGAACCCCACCTCGCCCCAGTTGCTCTTGTCGGCCTCCACGCCGTCGTGCAAGTAATAATCGAGCTTGCTCGAGAGCGTGAAGTAACGGCCCCAGCGGTGTGAGCCGCGCACATAGTGAACGGCGCCGCTTTCGAGCGTCACCTCGTCGAGCGACAGCCAGGTGCCGCAGCATTGCGGGCCCTTGACAGGATTGGCGGCGAGGTCCTGGTGCCAGTCCGTCGGGTTCGGCGTGTTGGGTTCCTTCACGGTGATGAAATCCCACAGCAAGTGCGCAACCGGCGACTGCATGACCTTGGCTGCCATCTCGGCCAAAGGCGATTCGAAGACCAGCGCCCGGAAGTCGGGATCGCGGGTCCACATGAAGGTGTCAAACGCAAACCGCCCCGCGCCGGGTTCGTTCAGGTCGAGGCCGCGCGGTCCGGGCTGATCGAGAGTGCGGTCCAGCGCGGTCTGTATGCGCTCCACCCACTCCTCATCGAGGATGCCGGGCAGATGAACGACCCCGTCACGATCGTAGGTCTCGATCTCTTCGGTGGTGATCTCTCGAAAAAGTTTTCTGTTCATCGATGCTTCCTCTGGTCGATCGTGCTGTTCTGCGGGTTACTCCGCGGCCTTGGCCTCCGCCGCACCCTTGCGCTCGGGCCAGACCTGCGGATAGAGGTGATGATCGGGCGGGAACGGCTCGCCGTCGTTGAGCTCAGGATCCCATGGCGGGCGCAGCGAATCGGTGTAGAACTTGTTGGTGCGCCCGGCAAACACGGCATCCTGGCCGACCCAACGCGGGGCGATCGCCCGCCGCCGCCGGTTGCTGAAGTTGCCCGGCGCCCAGTGCAGGGTCAAAAGCTGGTGCGCGACGACGTCACCCGGCTGGACGTCGAAATGGACGATGTCCCTCTCGTAGTACTTCCGGAGTTCGTCGAAGTCCGGCATGTCCTCGAACCATGATTCGGTGTAGCCATCAGAGCCTTCGGATGACCCGTCCTGCAGGAAGTAATCGATTTTCGTGGGCGAACTGAAATAGCGGCCCCAGCGGTGCGAGCCGCGGATGTAATGGACCGCGCCGCTTTCCTTCGTCACCTCATCGAGCGAGAGCCACGTGCCGCAGCATTGCGGACCCTTGACCGGGTTGCCGACGATGTCCTGGTGCCAGTCGGTGTTCTGCGAGGTGTTCGGCTCCTTAATCATGAGGAAATCCCACAGCAGGTGCGCCACCGGTGATTGCATGATCGCCGCCGCCATCTCGGCCATCGGCGATTCGAACACCAGTGCGCGAAAGTCGGGATCGCGGGTCCACATGAAGTTGTCGTAGGCCATGCGTCCCGTCGTGTTCCCCTCGTTGATATCGTAGCCGCGCGGTCCGGGTGCCTCGAGCACACGGTCGACCGCGCCGCGCATGCGCTCGAGCCACTCCCCATCGACGATGCCCGGAAGATGGACCACACCGTCGCGTTGGTAGGTTTCGATCTCGTCCGCGGTGATCTCTCGCATGAGCTTTCGGTTCATCGAGACATCCTCCTGTCTATCTTGATCGCGTTCATTCAGACACCGCTCCTACAGAACGAAAAGGGTGGCGCATCACAACGTGACACGCCACCCCTTTTTCACCGAATGCAGGCCTGACTACTCCGCCGCTTTGGCCGTCGCGGCCCCGAGCGGCTTTGGCCACACCTGCGGGTAAAGATGGTGATCGAGCGGGAACGAATCGCCGGCCACGAGCTCAGGATCCCAAGGCGGATCCAAAGACTGGGTGTAGAACTTGTTGGTCCGTCCCGCAAAAACGGCGTCCGCGCCAGCCCAACGGGGAGCGATCGCGCGCCGCCGCCGGTTGGTCAGGTTGCCGGGCGCGCCGTGAATGGTGAGCAGCTGGTGCATGACGACATCGCCGGGCGCCACATTGAAGTGAACGAGGTCCTTCTCGAAATACATCCGGAGGTCGTCGAACTCCGGCATGTCCTCGAACCACGTCTCACGAATGCTATCGTCATCCTCTGTGCCGTCTTCATGGAGCCAGTAGCTGATCTTTATGGGCTGCTGGAAGTAGCGGCCCCAGCGGTGAGAACCTTTGATGTATTGGACGGCGCCGCTTTCGAGCGTCACCTCGTCGAGCGAAAGCCAGGTCCCGCAAGCGTGCGGGCCCTTCATCGGATTTCCTGAAATGTCCTGATGCCAGTCGGTGGGGGCCAGCGTATTGGGCTCCTTCATGGTGAGGAAGTCCCACATCAGGTGCGCCCGCGACGACTGCATCACCTTGGCGGCCGCTTCGGCCAAGGGCGATTCGAACACGAGTGCGCGAAAATCGGCATCGCGGGTCCACATGAAAGTGTCGTAAGCGAACCGCCCGGAGGTGCCCTCAGCATTGAGGTCCATGCCACGAGGCCCGGGCGCATCGAGAATGCGATCGATCGCAATGCGCATGCGCTCGACCCACTCCATATCGAGAATGCCGGGGAGATGGACCACCCCATCGCGGGCGTAGGTGTCCATCTCGGCGGTCGTGATCTCGCGCAGAAGCTTTCTGTTCATCGCTCGGTCCTCCGGTCAGCCTTCGTTACCGTTTCTGCGCCGCGGGCCGTCCTATTCGGCGGCCTGTTGCGCTGCCGCTCCCAGCGGTTCGGGCCAGACCTGGGGAAAGAGGTGGTGATCGGGCGGGAACGAATCGCCATCCTTGAGCCCCGGATCCCACGGCGGCTGCAACGAATCGGTGTAGAACTTGTTGGTGCGCCCGGCGAAGACCGCTTTATCGCCGACCCAGCGCGGGGCGATCGCGCGCCGCCGCCGATTGCTGAAATTGCCCGGCGCGCCGTGGATCGTCAGCAGCTGGTGCATCACCACATCGCCCGGCCGCACATCGAAGTGAACGATATCTTTCTCGTAATACGGCCTGAGCTCGTCGAAATCGGGGAAGTCCTCGAAGCCCACCTCGCGGAGGGTATCTTTGTCTTCCACATCGTCGTGCAGGTAATATTCGAGCTTGGTGCCTACCTGGAAGTAGCGGCCCCAACGGTGCGAGCCCTTGATGTATTCGACCGCACCGCTTTGGATCGTGACCTCATCGAGCGAGAGCCACGTGCCGCAACAGTGCGGGCCCTTGACCGGGTTGCCGGCGATATCCTGGTGCCAGTCGGTCGGGTAGGGCGAATTGGGCTCCTTGATGGAGATGAACTCCCACAGCAGGTGGGCCTTCGACGACTGCATGACATTGGCGGCCATCTCGGCCATCGGCGATTCGAACAGGAAGGCGCGGAAATCGGGATCGCGCGTCCACATGTACGTGTCGTAGAAAAACCGTCCTTCGCTACCCTCCGGATTGAGGTTCAGGCCGCGCGGTCCCGGCTTGTCGAGGAGCCTGTCCACTGCGCCGCGCATGCGCTCGACCCACTCCTGATCGAGGATGCCGGGCAGATAGACGACACCGTCGCGATCGTAGGTTTCGATCTCTTCCCGGGTGATCTCCCGCTTGAGTTTCCTGTTCATGTCGTGGCTCCTGAGTGCATCATGGCGTCACCGCCGTATGGGCGAATCTGCGACCCGGCGGCGTAGCATGACCGTAGTATAGCGCTTCTGCGGCCAAAATAAAGATTGGGCGCCTGTTCGCCCATCGCTGCGATCTCTCGAGCGGCGGTCGATCAAGCGTGGGGTTAGCAGCCCGTTGATTAAGTCGGCGCCGTCTGATTCTCTGGTTCCCTGATTTGCAGGGGGATTTGCCGATGGCGATGGGACGGCAGAAGGATGGTCAGGGGGACCTGATGGTGAGCTGGTCGGAGATGCCGCGCTCTCCGGGTCATGTGTTTTATGACCGCTTGCAGTCGGTGCTGATCGAGGGCGGCTTCGACGCCTTTGCCGAGGCGAGCTGCCGGCCTTATTACGCGGTCCGGATGGGCGCGCCCTCGGTGCCGCCCGGGCGCTATTTCCGGATGCACCTGGTGGGCTACTTTGAGGGCATCGACAGCGAGCGCGGTCTGGAGTGGCGCTGCTCGGACTCGCTTTCGCTGCGGGCGTTCCTGCGACTGGGGAGCCGTGATCGGGTACCGGACCATTCCTGGCTGTCACGGAGCCGCACGCGCCTGCCCCATGAAGTCCACGCGGCGGTCTTCGACTGGGTTCTGGTGCTGATCGCCGAGGCGGGGCTGATCAAGGGCGAGCGCATCGGCGTCGATGCCTCGACCATGGAGGCCAACGCGGCGCTGCGGAACATCGTGCGGCGCGACAACGGCGAAGGCTACCGGGAGATGCTGGAGCGCCTGGCCCGGGAAAGCGGGGTCGAGACACCCACGGCCGAGGACCTGGCGCGTCTGGACCGGAAGCGCAAGGGCAAGAAGCTTTCCAACACGGATTGGGTTTCGAAGAGCGACCCCGAGGCCAAGATCGCCAAGATGAAGGACGGCACGACGCATCTGGCCTACAAGCCCGAGCACGCGGTGGATCTGGACACCGGCGCGGTGGTGGCGGCCGAGCTGCACCCGGCCGATGAGGGCGACACCACGACGCTTTCCAAGACCCTGGCGAAGGCCGAGGCAAACCTCGAGGCGGTGGATGCGGCACCGACATCGGAGGACCCGGCCGAATGCGTCGCCGACAAAGGTTATCACTCACGGGCGGTCTTGAGGGCTCTGAACGACAGTCCCTGGAAGACCCGGATCGCGGCGCCCAAGCAGACCGGCTTTTCGCGCTGGCACGGTGATGAGGCGGCGCGGCGCGCGGTCACCAATAACCGTGCGCGGCTCAAGTCCGGGGTCGCCCGCGAGGCCTTCAAGCTGCGCGCCGAGATCGTCGAGCGCTGCTTTGCCCACAACCTCGATCGTGGCGGCATGCGACGAACCTGGCTGCGCGGGCGAGAGAATGTGCACAAGCGATACCTGCTCCACGTCGCCGGCCACAATCTATCGTTACTGATGCGCCAGCTCATCGGCGCCGGCACCCCGCGGGAGGCCGTGGCGGGCGGATATGGCGGTATTTTCGTTCTGCTCACGCCCACCGGGGCCATGCTGGTGGCACGGGGGGGCTCGCAAAGCGGCCAGACGGCTTTCGCCGCCGCATTCCTCATCTGGGAGTGAGAGCCGGAAAAAGCCACTTAATCAACGGGCTGCTAGGCGATGGCACCCCTGCTCGGGAGCCAACGCTACTGCGAGGCGAGAATCGCTCCGGAGGCGAGTGTCTTGGAAGGTTTCCAGTCCGCAGCGAGGTTTTCGGCCCTGGCGATCTGGCTGCGGGTCATCTTGCCCTCGAGTTCGTCACGCCGTTCGGCCGAGCGGACACGCAAATCGCCTTTCGCCTGGTTGGTTGCCAGCATGAACCATTTGAGCGCCTGCTCCTTGTCCTTGAGGACGCCCCCGCCGTTCTCGAACATGGCGCCGAGGAAATAATAGGACTTGGCGTAGCCCTGTGCGGCCGCCTGGAAGAACCATTTGCCCGCCTCTTCATGGTCCTTGGGCACGCCATGTCCGCGCCGGTAGGCTTTGCCCAGATTGTGCTGCGCCTTGGCGAAGCCCTGCGCGGCGGCGCGGCGCTACCATTGGGCGGCGACCGCCAGATCCCTGGGCGCGCCTAGCCCGCGGGCGAAGGAGTGGCCGACGTTGAACTGCGCGCGGGCATTGTCCTGCCGCGCCGCCTTGAGAAACCACTTGGTGGCCTCCTTGTCGTCCTTCTTCGTCCCGCGCCCGAGGCGATAGGACAGGCCGAGGTTGTACTGGGCGAGCGCGTAACCCTGCTGCGCTGCATCCCAATAGTGGTAATTCGCCTGGACCTGGTTCTGCGGCACCCCCAGGCCCTTCATGAAGAGGTAGCCAAGGTTGGTCTGGGCGCGCGGATCGCCTTGCGCGGCGGCGATCTTGTAGTGCTCGGCGGCGGTGATGTAATCGCCCCGCTGATAGGCCGCGAAACCCTCTTCGAAGCCCGCGCGCGCCGGTGCGACGGCGAGAACGATCACTGCGATGGCGAGTAAGACAAGTCTCATATCGTGTGGCTGACGCCCCTCCCTCTCAGGGTCACGATGGCTTGCGAACTCTAAGCGTTGGCTAACCCCCGAATTATCCTCGCGATTGACGCGCCAGTTGCCGCGCGCTCGCGAATCCTTTCAGCTACAAGGCATCCAGAACGTGCATGCCGTAACACCGGTTCCCCTGCGGGCTCTTTTTTTTGGATGCCGGGAGCAAGCGAACGATCGCCACCGGTCCGCGCGTAAAGCGCATTACATTAATACGGGATTCTCCCTAGCACGCTAGGGGCTTTCGCGTAATCGAGCTGATCGGCGACATTATTGTGCAGGACCCGAAAGCGGGCACCGTCCCAACCGGCGATTGCTCTCTGCCTCATTCGCCGCCTATGCTCGCGACGCGGCCGATCGAGCCGCCTGTAATCATACGGATGACCACCTCATGACCCCGGCCCTGTGGGGGCTTGCAAGCGCCTTTTTCTTCGGATCCGGCGTGTTCGTTGCGCGTCTGACCGGCCGTGCCATCGGTTGGCCCAATTCGCTGCTGGCTGACTACGCGATTGGCGCCGTGGGGCTCAGCCTGTGGGTATCGCTCACCGGCATGGCCATGAATTGGCCGAGCGCAGGCATCGCCTGGTTGGTGGTGGCTGGCACGAGCTTCGCGGGCGGCACCTTGCTGTTCATGGCGGCGTTGATTCGCGGTCCGGTATCCGCGGTCACGCCCATCGTGTCAAGCTCGCCCGTCTTTGTCGTGATGGGTGCCCTGCTGCTCGGGATTTACCCGACCCCGGCGCAGTGGGTGGCCATAGTGCTGGTCATGGTGGGAGTCTTGATCGTCGCGCGGGGCGGGCGCCTCGCCGCCCGTTTGGAGCCGACCGGGCTCGAAGGATTCCGATTCACTCTCAGCCTTGCCATGATTTCTTCCGTCGTCTGGGCCGGCGGCCTCCTGGCCGCGCGCGAGGCGATGGAACTGGTGGACGAAATCCAGGCACTTTGGCTTACGCGGATTGTGACGGTCTCGGTGGTTGCGGCGTACATCTTGGGAACCAGTGCGCGCACGCGCGTCCGGTTCCCCGTCCGCTGGTGGCCTGTGCTGCTAGTCCAGGGCTTGTTCGGTCTCAGCGGCATGGTGTGCTATTTCATCGGCGCCGCGGGGGAAGGCGCCGGGATCGTCGCCGTCGCGAGTGCGCCGTTTGCCATCGTCACCGCCTTTTTGGCCTGGCTCTTCCTGCGCGAGCCCATCCCGGCCTCACAATGGGCGGGAATCGCGATCGTCGCCTTTGGCGGTGCGACATTGGCGTATGTCGGTTGACGTCCGATTCGCCCGACGGACCAAGACCGCACGTCCCCTCCACCGGGCCTCGCGACCCGGCGCGTGGGATCGTACGAATCGGGCGGCGGTTAGCTGGCGCTAAACGATGACGCTGATCGACAGCATGAGAAGGACGAGAAGGATGAAGGAGATAATCACCCAACCTGTTTTGCTTTCGCCCATGTCGTACCCCCACCGTTTGCCGCCATTGGGCCAAACGCCGCGTAACGGGCGGCGTGCGCCAAGGCGGGATTGTGGGCTGCGGCGGCGGGACGGTCAAGCCCCCGTGCTCTCGCCCACACCGGCCCGGCCCGGTTACCGCGGACTGTAGGCGATGACCTCGATCTCGACGCGGATGTCGGCCAGGAGAGCGCTATGCACGGCGGTGCGCGCCGGGGGCCCTTCCGGGAAAAATTCGGCATAGGTCCGGTTGAAGCCGAGAAAATCGTCCCGTTCGGTGAGGAACACCATGGCCTTGACGACATCCTCGAGGCCGCAGCCGGCCTCTTCGAGAACCGCCTTGATGTCGGTGAGCGTCATCCGGGTTTGCTCCTCGATCGGGCCGTCGTTAAACGTCCCGTCCGGGTTGAACGGAATGTGACCCGCCACGAAGACGAAGTCGCCGGCGCGAATCGCCCTTGAGTAGGCCATTTTCTCCCCTTTGTAAGTCCGATCACCGCCGATCACTTCCTTCGTCATCTCTTTTTCCTCCCATGCTGGCGAGCGGGAAATTCCCGCTCCACGTTCCTGCCAAGCCTCGCGGCTCGGCCGGCTTCTGGCATTCAAGGCAAGACCCGCCGCAATCAGCAGAGCGAACAGACCGCCGAGTGCGATGTCTGTGGCCGGGTCGGTCCCGCCTAGTATGGCACGAGGATATCAGATGGGCTGGCTTGACAGCCCGTTGATTAAGTGGCTTTTTCCGGCTCTCACTCCCAGATGAGGAATGCGGCGGCGAAAGCCGTCTGGCCGCTTTGCGAGCCCCCCCGTGCCACCAGCATGGCCCCGGTGGGCGTGAGCAGAACGAAAATACCGCCATATCCGCCCGCCACGGCCTCCCGCGGGGTGCCGGCGCCGATGAGCTGGCGCATCAGTAACGATAGATTGTGGCCGGCGACGTGGAGCAGGTATCGCTTGTGCACATTCTCTCGCCCGCGCAGCCAGGTTCGTCGCATGCCGCCACGATCGAGGTTGTGGGCAAAGCAGCGCTCGACGATCTCGGCGCGCAGCTTGAAGGCCTCGCGGGCGACCCCGGACTTGAGCCGCGCACGGTTATTGGTGACCGCGCGCCGCGCCGCCTCATCACCGTGCCAGCGCGAAAAGCCGGTCTGCTTGGGCGCCGCGATCCGGGTCTTCCAGGGACTGTCGTTCAGAGCCCTCAAGACTGCCCGTGAGTGATAACCTTTGTCGGCGACGCATTCGGCCGGGTCCTCCGACGTCGGTGCCGCATCCACCGCCTCGAGGTTTGCCTCGGCCTTCGCCAGGGTCTTGGAAAGCGTCGTGGTGTCGCCCTCATCGGCCGGGTGCAGCTCGGCCGCCACCACCGCGCCGGTGTCCAGATCCACCGCGTGCTCGGGCTTATAGGCCAGATGCGTCGTGCCGTCCTTCATCTTGGTGATCTTGGCCTCGGGGTCGCTCTTCGAAACCCAATCTGTGTTGGAAAGCTTCTTGCCCTTGCGCTTCCGGTCCAGACGCGCCAGGTCCTCGGCCGTGGGTGTCTCGACCCCGCTTTCCCGGGCCAGGCGCTCCAGCATCTCCCGGTAGCCTTCGCCGTTGTCGCGCCGCACGATGTTTCGCAGCGCCGCGTTGGCCTCCATGGTCGAGGCATCGACGCCGATGCGCTCGCCCTTGATCAGCCCCGCCTCGGCGATCAGCACCAGAACCCAGTCGAAGACCGCCGCGTGGACTTCATGGGGCAGGCGCGTGCGGCTCCGTGACAGCCAGGAATGGTCCGGTACCCGATCACGGCTCCCCAGTCGCAGGAACGCCCGCAGCGAAAGCGAGTCCGAGCAGCGCCACTCCAGACCGCGCTCGCTGTCGATGCCCTCAAAGTAGCCCACCAGGTGCATCCGGAAATAGCGCCCGGGCGGCACCGAGGGCGCGCCCATCCGGGCCGCGTAATAAGGCCGGCAGCTCGCTTCGGCAAAGGCGTCGAAGCCGCCCTCGATCAGCACCGACTGCAAGCGGTCATAAAACACATGACCCGGAGAGCGCGGCATCTCCGATCAGGTCCCCCTGACCATCCTTCTGCCGTCCCATCGCCATCGGCAAATCCCCCTGCAAATCAGGGAACCAGAGAATCAGACGGCGCCGACTTAATCAACGGGCTGATAAGCCTTAGTCCGCAATCATCGAAGCGAATCTTTTTTCCAGCGCAAAGCTCACGCACCACGTTGGACGTCATTACTTTGCCGGGCGCGCTTTTGTCACAAAGGCTTATCCCTCTGCATCCGGTAACGCAATATGAGGGGGCTACGCAGTTGTCGGTTGGCGAGCGGGTAGTTGGTCGCGAAAGAGCACTTTGCCTGGGCCTTAGCGGGGTCGCGCCGCTGCGCGCGTAGCATCGAGGCCACCACCCGTTGATCCTACCGGAGCCAGAGGGATAAGCCTTTTGTCACAAATCCTGGCCGCGAGCTGGACCGTCGTGCCGAACAGGTCCTCTTCCTCCTGGATCGGCTCGCCGGCGTTGATGCCGACGCGCACGTTCACCGGAATATCGGTGTTCGACATGTTGTGGGCTTGCAGGGCGCGTTGCATGGCCAGCGCACCCTCGACTGCGTTCGATGTCGTGGCGAAGCGCGCCATGATGCCATCGCCGGTATGCTTGACTTCGATTCCGTTGTGTTGCCTGAGCGCATCGCGCACCACCTGATTGTGCACGCGGACGATGGCCTGTGCGCCTTCATCGCCCCGGCCCTGCGTGAGTGCGGTCGAGCCTACGATATCGGTGAATAACACGGTGATGGGCGCATCCTTGGGTATGGTTTCGGAGGCTGGTTTGCTCCAGATGCCCATGGCTTTCGACAGATCATCGGCGACGCTCGATTCATCGCCGGCGAGAAATTTGTCCATAGCGTCACCGCCGGAACGGAACATGTCGGCGTATTTGGGCTGCAGCAGGTATTCCTCGTATTTTTCGCTGAACGTCCTGGCGAGGTCAGGCTTCGATCCGAGCACGGCAACGCTCTGCTCGAGCAGCCCCACAAACTCCTTATGGCCGAGTTCGCCCACCCGCGCGCAAGTCTCGGCTGCGCCGGCCAGGAACAAATGGCACCCGAACTTGTTGATGCTGTCGAGTTTGAAACCCTCCTTGGCGAGGCCGAGCAGCGAGTTTTCGAGGAAGCTTATCATCGAAACTCGCGATTCCTTTAGAACTTCCTCGTTGACCTCTTCCTCATCCTCCCCATCCTCCTCGCGCTCACCCTCTTCATCCGGCGCCTCTTCCGCGGGCGCGGCGTCGGCGACTTGAGCCGGTGCCTGGGCGGGCTGGGTCTCGGCTTCGGTGGTGCGCGGGGAGGCGCCGAGAAACTCAAGCTCCCGCGACGTGATCAGGATCCGCCCCAGAGCGAACGCGCACACTAGGAACGAGACTGCGAAAACGATCCAGGCTACGGTCTGTGAACTCATCGTGCAGGGTTATCGTGTCGAGCGTGCCAGCCGGCCCTACTTCGAGGCCCCATCGAGGCGCCCGGCTATGCCAAAATCACCCGTCCAAATAGCGTGTTAGTGATGTTCGGGCCAGTGGCTGGACGACCTCATACCGGGCGTGTGTATATGAAGGTTGTCAATGCGGCAAATCCAAAGCTGACCACGACGATGACGATCATCTTATAGAACAGGCTGGCGCCCGGACTTATCGCCCGCCGGCCCGCCGCAGCCTGAGTGCCGGCTTGGCGTTGGGGGGGCGCGCTTTGCCGGCCCGCCGCAGCCTGAGTGCGGGCTTGGCGTCGGGGGGGCGCGCTTCGCCGTGCCGCTGGCGCTGGTGCTGGCGAGCCGCGCTCCAAATCCTCGAACCCGGGAATCTCGTAGGAGATCTCGGACTCATCGGCGATCCCGCCACCGCGACCGCCACCGCCAACATCGTCGTCGAAGCCGCCGCCGAACTCATCATCGAATTCGCTGAAATCGCCATCGAATTCGTCGTCGTCAGCGCCCCCGGAGGCGCCGCCCTCCTGATCCTCTTTCGGGCGGCTATCGAAGATTGTCCTTTCGCGGGCCATGCCGTCTTCGGAGTTGTAACTCTCGCGCACGACCCGGGTCGCCTCGATATGAGGCTGCTTGGCGAGCAACTTCGCCTCTTCGATCGCTTTTTCCTTCTCCGAATTCTGGTAGCGGGAATCGATGATCCAGCGGGCCTTCTCCAGGGTGTAGACTTCGTAAGTGATTTCCATTTCATCTGACCTCGCGGGCTCAATGCCGGTCATCGCTTTCTTCCACGCCATTCAGGCGCGTCGCAAAACCAGCACAACACCCTTGTAAATAGGCGATATTCCCCATTTTCGTCACTTCGACCCGGATATGCAATATCGATTCGGCCACGCGCGCCTAGAACGCGCGCGGCCCATTCGGGCACCTGCGCGGCCGTTCTCGACTTCAGGGTGAAATTCGCCGGCTCAAGCGTTATATTTCATCATTCACAAAGGCTTTGGCGCCTTCGGTGGGCGCGCGCCAACAAGCGGGATAACCAATGGAGCGATCGTTCAAAGAGGAAGTCGCCCTTCTCAAGCTGGGCGAGGGCGAGGTTTTCCACGGCGAGGGTATTCTCGCCGTGACCAAGGCCCTGCTCCAGTCGGGCGTGAGCTACATCGGCGGCTATCAGGGGGCGCCGGTGTCGCATCTCATAGATGTCCTGGCCGATGCCAACGACATCCTCGAGGAACTCGGCGTTCACTTCGAAGCCAACGGCAGCGAGGCGGGCGCGGCGGCGATGCTGGGCGCCTCGATCAACTATCCGCTGCGCGGCGCGGCAACGTGGAAATCCACGGTCGGCACCAACGTCGCTTCGGACGCCCTTTCCAATCTGGCCTCGGCCGGCGTGAAGGGCGGCACGGTGATCGTTCTCGGCGAGGACTACGGCGAGGGGGCCAGCATCATCCAAGAGCGCACCCACGCCTTCGCCATGAAATCGCAAATGTGGCTGCTCGATCCGCGGCCCAACTTGTCCACCATCGTCGATTTGGTGGAACGGAGCTTCGATCTCTCCGAAGTGAGCAACACCCCGGTCATGATCGAGCTGCGCATCCGCGCCTGCCACATCACCGGCCATTTCGCATGTAAGGACAACCGGCCGCCCCAATTTTCGCGCAACCACGTGCTGGAGAATCCGGATTTCGACTACAGCCGCATCTGTCTGCCGCCCTCGACCTACGCGCAGGAAAAACACAAGATCGAGTTTCGTATGCCGACGGCCGTCCGCTATATCCGCGATCAAGCGCTGAACGAGGTGTTCGACGGCCACCTCGACGATATCGGCATCATCACCCAGGGTGGCATGTTCAACGCGGTAATGCGCAGCCTGGCCGAGCTTGGCCTGGCGGATCACTACGGCCGCACGGATGTGCCGATATACGTTCTCAACGTCACCTATCCGCTGATCAACGATGAGATCACCGGCTTCTGCGCGGGCAAGAAAGCGGTGCTCATCGTCGAGGAGGGCCAGCCCGATTATCTCGAGCAGGCGCTCAACGCGATCCTGCGCAAGGCCGACCTCAACACCGGCATCGTCGGCAAGGACGTCCTGCCCATGGCCGGCGAGTACACCGGCGAGGTGGTGCTCACCGGCATCGCCCGGTTCATCGAGGGAAGCGTGCCGCGGGGTGTCGACCTCGGCCGCGCCGGCAGCGCGCTCGCGGCGATGGCGGCGCCGAAGAAGAAAGCCGCCGAAACGCTCGGCGAATCGGTGCCGGCGCGCCCGCCGGGGTTCTGCGTCGGCTGCCCGGAGCGCCCCGTGTTCAGCGCCATGAAGCTCGTCGAACGCGAGATCGGGCCGGTGCACATGGCGGCCGATATCGGCTGCCATCTGTTCTCGACCTTGCCGCCCTTCAACATGGGCAACACGGTCCTCGGCTACGGCCTCGGCTTGGCGAGCGCAGCGGGACTGGCGCCGGCGATGAAGCGGCGCGTCGTCAGCGTCATGGGCGATGGCGGCTTCTGGCACAACGGCTTGGCGACCAGCGTCGCCAGCGCGCTCTACAACAAAGACGATTCCGTCCTCGTCATTTTCGACAACAACTACAGCGCGGCGACCGGCGGCCAGCACGTGCCCTCGAGCGGTACCAACGCCAAGGGCGAGCCGACCGGCATGGACATCGAGGCGGCGCTCAAGGGCCTCGGCGTCAAATGGTTGCGCACCCTCAGCAGCTACGGCGTCGCGACCATGGCCAAGGCGCTCAAGGAGGCGCTCACGACGACCGAGGGCGGGCTCAAGGTGATCGTGGCGGACGGCGAATGCCAGCTCGCCGTCCAGCGCCGCATCCGGCCGCGCAACCGGAAGAAGCTGGCGGCCGGCGAACGGCTGGTGCGCACGCGCTATGGAATCGATGACGACGTCTGCACGGGCGATCACGCCTGCATCCGCTTGTCCGGCTGCCCCTCGCTCACGCTGAAGCCCAACCTCGACCCGCTCCGGACCGATCCGATCGCGACCGTGAACAACGAATGCGTCGGCTGCGGTCTGTGCGGCGAGGTCGCGGACGCGGCGGCGCTCTGCCCGTCTTTTTACCGCGCCGAAATCATCCAGAACCCGACCCTGTGGGACCGTTTCGTGCATGGCCTGCGCCGGCGGGCGATCTCCTGGCTACAAACGGGCGAGGCTTACGAGGCCCACACGGCGTGAGCGCACCGCGCCCACTCAGTGTGCTCATCGCGGCGCTCGGCGGCGAAGGCGGTGGCGTGTTGAGCCAGTGGATCGTCGCCGCGGCGCTGGCCGAGGGCCTGGCGGTGCAGAGCACTTCGATCCCGGGCGTCGCCCAGCGGACGGGCGCCACCACCTACTACATCGAGATGTTGCCGGCGCGAACGGAGGAGGATCAAACGCCGATTTTCGCGCTGGCGCCCTTCCCCGGCGGTATCGACGTGCTGGTCTCGTCCGAGCTCCTCGAGGCGGCCCGCGCCATGCAGAACGGTTTCGTGACGCCTGAGCGCACCACGTTGATCGCCTCCATTCACCGCCAATACGCGATCGGTGAACGCACGGCGATGGGCGATGGCCGGTATGACGCGGGGCGCGTTCTCGACACGGCGGCGGAGCTGGCCAAGCGGGCGGTGCTGTTCGACATGAGTCAAGCGACCGAGGAGAGCGGCAGCGTCATCAGTGCCGTCCTGCTCGGCGCCATCGCGGGCGCCGGCGTTCTGCCGCTCGACCGGGAGAGGTTCGAGCAGACGATCCGCGATTCCGGTCTCGCCGTCGAGGCCAACCTCAAGGGCTTCGCCGCAGGTTTCAAGGCCGCCGCAGCCGCCCACGGCGTGCCGCGGCTCGATGAGCCGGCCAAGCGCCCACAACGGGGCAGCCATCGGGCGGCCGCGATCCTCGACCGGGTGGAAGCCAACTATCCGAAGTCGACCTGGCCGGTGGTCAAGGAAGGCGTATCACGGCTTGCCGGGTACCAGGATGCGGCCTACGCGCGGCTCTACCTCGACCGCCTCGATACCATCCGGGCGCTGGACGCGGAAGCCGGGAGCGCGGCGGAATCCCACAAGCTGACCAGCGAAACCGGCCGCTACCTCGCGACCTGGATGGCCTATGACGACATCATCCGGGTTGGCGATCTCAAAACGCGCAAGGGGCGCCTCGAACGCGTCGCCGCCGAGGTGCGCGCCACGCCCGATCAACCCGTGATCGTGACCGATCACTTCAAACCGGGCATCGAGGAGATCTGCGCCATTTTGCCCCCGGGACTGGCCCGCCCGATCCTGCGCTGGGCCGAGCGCCGCGGCGCGATCGGCCGGCTCCACATCGGGCTCCACATCAAGACGACGTCGGTCTCGGGATTCCTGCTCGTGTGGCTGCTGGCGCGGCTCAAAGGCTTTCGCTGCATGAGCTCGCGATTCGCCGACGAGCAGGCCCTGATCGAACGCTGGCTGGCGGCGGTGCGGGGCGCGGCGGCGCACGATGCGAACCTCGCCCGCGAGGTCGTCGAATGCGCCCGGCTCATCAAGGGTTATGGCGAAACCCACCGCCGCGGCCGCGGCAACTTCCTCAGCCTGATTGACGGCGTCGTGCTTCCGGCACTGACCCACCCCGGCACCGCCGAGAGCGTCCGCCGCGCCCGCGAGGCGGCGCTCGCCGACCCGGACGGCAATGCCTTCGAGAAATCCCTGGCCGAAATTTTGGCGCAACCGGGCAAAGAGCCCGAACCGGAAGCGGAACCGGAACCGGAGGCACAACGCGCCGCCGGGGAATAAGACCCCGCGCCCTCTATCGCTTCTGGCTTCTGGCTTTCGCCGATCGCGCGACGCAGTTCCTGCTTTACCGCGTCGTCGAGCGCGTTCCAGTGGACGCCGCGCAATGCGCCTTCGAGCGCATACAAGCCGGTAAGCGTCACCGGATGCGAGGTCAGGTGCCGCAATCTCTGATAGGCGCCCACCGCGCCGGGCGCGTTGAGCTCGCGTTCGGTGGTAATCCCAACCTCAGCGAGCCAGCGGGAGGTGGCCGGGCCGATATTTTTGAGCGCGGAGACCGGTCTTGTGGCCGTGCGCCGTCTAGCCATCCTCAGAACAGGCCGGCGATCTGCCCGTCCTTGTCGACATGGATGGCGTTCGCGGCGGGCACCCGGGGAAGTCCCGGCATGGTCATCATGTCGCCGCAAATGACGACGACGAATTCGGCGCCGCCGGCCAGCCGCACATCGCGGATCGGCACGACATGGCCCTCTGGCGCGCCCTTGAGCGCCGGGTCGGTGCTGAAGCTGTATTGCGTCTTGGCCATGCAGACCGGGTAGCTCGCCGCGCCGAGCCCCTCGAGCTCGGTGAAGCGGTCACGGATCTTCTTGTCGGCCGCGATGTCCGAGGCGCGATAGATCTTCTGGGCGATCGTGCGCACCTTGTCGATGAGCGGCATGTCGTCGGGATAGAGCAGGCGGAAATTGTTACCGCCACCGTCGATCGTTGCGATCACCGTCTCGGCCAGCTCCTCGGCCCCTGCGCCGCCCCGTGCCCAGTGGTCGCAGATCACCGCGCCGACGTCGTGCTCGGCGGCGATCTGCTTGATGAGCGCGTGCTCGGCCGGCGTATCGGCGGTGAAATGGTTGATGGCGACCACCACCGGCACGCCGAAGCTGCGCAAATTCTCGATGTGGCACACCAGATTGGCCGCGCCCGCGCGCACCGCCTCGATATTCTCTGCACCAAGATCGTCCTTGGCGACGCCACCATGCATCTTGAGCGCGCGCACCGTCGCGACGAGCACGGCGCAGTCCGGCTTGAGGCCCGTCTTGCGGCATTTGATGTCGAGGAACTTCTCGGCCCCGAGATCGGCCCCGAACCCGGCTTCGGTCACCACGTAATCGGCGAGCTTGAGCGCCGTCATGGTCGCCAGCACCGAATTGCAGCCATGCGCGATGTTGGCGAACGGGCCGCCGTGGATAAAGACGGGATTGTTCTCGAGGGTCTGCACGAGGTTGGGTTTGAGGGCGTCCTTGAGCAGAACGGTCATGGCGCCCGCCACCTCGAGATCGCGCGCCGTCACGGGCTTGCGCTCATGGGTATAGCCGATGACGATACGCCCGAGGCGGCGGTCGAGGTCGTCGAGGTCCTCGGCGAGGCAGAAGATCGCCATCACCTCGGAGGCGACGGTGATGTCGAAGCCATCCTCGCGGGGAAAACCGTTGGCCACGCCGCCGAGCCCCACCGTGAGGTGGCGCAGCGCCCGGTCGTTCATGTCCACCACGCGCCGCCAGGCGATGCGGCGCGCATCGATACCCTGCGCGTTGCCCCAGTAAAGGTGGTTGTCGATCGCCGCCGCGAGCAGGTTGTTGGCGGTGCCGATGGCGTGCAGATCGCCGGTGAAATGGAGGTTGATGTCCTCCATCGGCACGACCTGAGAGTAGCCCCCGCCGGCGGCGCCGCCCTTGATCCCGAAGCACGGCCCCAGTGACGGCTCGCGCAGGCACACCATCGTATTCTTGCCGTTGCGGTTGAGCGCATCGCCGAGCCCGATGGTGGTGGTCGTCTTGCCTTCGCCCGCCGGCGTCGGTGTGATCGCGGTGACCAGAATCAACCGGCCATTGTCGTTGCCGTCGAGCGACGCCACGTGATCGAGCGTGACCTTGGCCTTGTAATGACCATAGGGATCGAGCTTCTCCGATGGGATGCCCAGCCTGTCTGCACCCACGTCGACGACCGGACGCATAGCCGCGGCTTGCGCGATTTCAATATCGCTCTTGGGATCGGAATGTTGGTCTGTCGTCATGTGAGGCGCAGAAGGGCATTGGCTCGCGGCGGGATTCGTCCGCCGAAGACCGCGCGTAGATTATCGGGCGGCAACGGAGCGGGCAACCGGGACAATACGCGTGGGCTCCGGTTTTCGGCAGCGAGCGGCGCTCACGGGCCGTCACGATCCTGTCACGTATTGTTGAACACCAGTGCGCAAAAGAGATTTGGCAGAGGCGCCGCGCAAGCACACATCGATGGAGACGTGGACATGCGCCCATGCGCAAATGGGTCGATATGCGCCCATGCGCAATTGGAGAGAGTCATTGAATAGTCCTGTAGTCCGTACGGCGCTCCTCGCTCTGATCCTGGCCGTGAGCGCGACGCCCGCGTTCGCGATGTGGCAGGATTGCATGGACCGAGGGGCGCTCGAGGTCTATCTCGATCAGGCGTTTTCCGAGTCCCGCGTTGCCACGGGCGAGCTGGAGAACGGCAACGAGGTCGATCTCTACACCTCGCGCCGCGGATCGTGGACCCTGGTCGAGCGCCGGGCGGGTGGCCTGGCGTGCGTGCATGCCTCGGGCACCGGCTGGCACGTTGACATGCGCGCCCTCGGAATTCGCCAACCGGCGTCCTGAGAGCCGCTCGCCGGCTCACCGCTCGTTCAGCTCAGCGGCTGCATGATGTGCGCCTGAAACGGCGCACGCTCACAGAGCCGGGCGTACCACGCCTCGACGTTGGGCATGGACGGCCGCTCGAGATCGAGCGCGAACCAACGATAGGCGAAGGCGCCGATCGGAATATCCCCCATGGTGAAGTCCGCGCCAGCGACAAAATCGCGCCCGGCCAGACTCTGCTCGAGAATCCGGTAGCAGCGGATCGTCTCCTGGCGCTTCGTCTCAATCAATTTATTGTCGCGCTCCTCCGGCGGCGTGCGCACCAGACCCCAGAAAATCTCGATGAACGCCCACAACAGGGTGGTCTGCTGCCAGTCCATCCAGCGGTCGGCCTCCGCCCGCGCCTGGAGATCGGCGGGGTAGAGCGTGCCGTGGCCGTACTTGCTCGCCAAGTAGCGCACGCAGGCGTTGGACTCCCACAGGATGAACCCGTCGTCGTCGATGGTCGGGATCACGCCGTTGGGGTTCATCGCCAGATATTCGGGTTGGTCGTTGCCGCCGAACTCCATGCCGATGTCGAAACGTTCGAAGGAGACCCCAAGCTCACCCAACGCCCACAGCACCTTCTGCACGTTGCCGGAGTTTGTGCGGCCCCAGATTTTCAACATGACATGACTGCCAACGCGCCGGAGATGATGGCGCCCTACGGCCGGCAGAAGGCGGCAAGCAGGCTGTTGAACTCATCCGCCCGGTCGTACATCACCATGTGGGCGGCATCGGTGAAGATGTGCATTTCGCCGTCGGGAATGAGCTCCAGCAGCATGAGGCCGCGCTCGACGGGCACGGTCTTATCCTCGGTCGCCCACACCAACAGCGCCGGCATTTTGAGGTCCTTCAAGTAAGGGTGGATGTACTCCTCCTGAAGCTTGAGGTAGGTGTCGTAGTTGGTCTCGGTCTCCGGCATGTTCTGGAAGATTTCGACGCGCCCGGCCTCGACCGCGAGCTTGTGGGCTTCGCGCAGATAGGCCTCGCCCTCGGGATCCCGCGTCACGGCAAGATGGCGGTAGGTCTGGATGCAGGATTCCACGTCGTTCAGGCTGTCCCAGTTGTAGGCGGTGTTGGCCGCCTCGATCCACGCGTTGTCGCGGTCGCCGCCGAGGCGCGGCGAGGTGCCGCCGGTGGTGACGAGAATCAGATGCGAACACAACTCGGGCGCCACGATGGCCATACGCGCCACCATGAAGGCGCCCTCGGAATGGCCGACCAGCGCCGCGCCCTCGATGCCCATGGCGCGCATGAAGCCGATCGCGTGATCGACCCGCTCGAGGCGGTTGTAGTAGCCCTTGTCCTTGGGCATGTCGGTGCGCCCGAAGCCGATCTCGTCGAAGGCGACGACGCGGAACTCCTTGGATAGGGTCTTGAGCTGCGGCGCCCAGCCGCCATAGGCATCGCTCGTGGCGCCGGCGCCGTGCACCAGCACGATCGTCGGCCCCTCGCCCACATCGATGTAGTAGGTGTTGATTCCATCGACGTCGATGGTGCGTCCTTCGATCATGATTTTCTCCCTGGCTCCGGTCGCGTTCGGCGCCTCACGGCCTGGCCCAGCCGGCGAGCAGGCGGTTGAAGCCCTCGCTCCGGTCGAACATCACCATGTGGCGGGCGCGGTTGAAGATATGCATCTCGGAATGGGGAATCATCTCCATCAGCTTGACCCCGCGCGCCACCGGCACGGTGCCGTCCTCGGCGGCCCACAACAGCATGATCGGCAAGGTCAACTTGTCGAGGAACGGATAGATGTGCTCCTCCTGAACGCGGTAGTAGGTGTCGAGATCCGACCAGACGGTTGACGAGATCTCGTTGACCGTGGCGAGTTGCCCAGCCTCGACGGCGCGGTGGTAGTTCTCCTGGAGCTGCGCATCGAAGTCCGCCGCCGGGGTGAAGAAGATGCGGTGGTTGACCTCGACGAAATCGTCTGCGTTGTCGCTGTGCTCGCGGTAGTCATAGGAATGATCCGCCGTGGCCAGCCATTCCTTATCGGCATCGCCGCCGAGCAACGGTGAAGTGGCGCCGCTCGTTACGATCACCAGCCGGCCCGCCGTCTCGGGCGCGAGGATCGCCGCCCGGGTGATGAGATAGCCGCCTTCCGAATGGCCGACCAGGCAAGCACCCGTGATGCCGAGCTTCTTGAGGAAGCCGACGGCATGATCGGTCCGCTCGACCCGGGGCAGGAAAGGGCCGCCGGCGGTGCGGCCATAGCCGATCTGGTCGAAGGCGATGACGCGGTAGTCCTGCGCCAGGCCCGCGAACTGCCGCATCCAGCAGATCCAGGCGTCCATACCCGGCGAGCCGCCGTGCATGAACACGATGGTTGGCCCCTCGCCCTGTTCAACGTAGTAGGTGTCGATGCCATCGACATCGATCTGCTTGCCGTCCATGGTGATGGCCCTCCCCCGTTTGAGCCTTGCTTCCTGGGCTCAAGACTAAATCCTCGCGACGCGACGTGAAAGCGCCTTTATCGCGCGGGCGTACGTCATTGACCACACTGGCGAATCGTACCAGACTTCCCGCCAGGCGCAGTCAGATATAGGGAGGCAATTATGCGCGCAGATAAAGAGCATCCGCTCATCAATAAGGTTAAGGAGCAGTTCGTGGACGGCCGGATGGGCCGCCGCGACTTTTTGCGCTATTCGACCCTGCTCGGGATGTCGGCGGTAGCGGCTTATGCCTTCGTCGGCAAGGTCACGGGAGTCGAATACGTCCCGCAAGCCCGCGCCGCCAGCATGCCGATGGGCGGGACGATGCGCGTCGCCCAGCGCGTCCAGGACGTCAGCGATGCCCACGCGCTGTCCTGGCTCTTCTCGTCCAACAATATCTTCCCCGTGTGCCAGACCCTGTCGCGCACGGCCGCCGACAACATCACGCGGCCGCACCTCGCCAAGGGCTTTTCGGCCAATGAGGACCTGACCTCGTGGACGATTCATCTCCGGCCCGAGGCAACGTGGAGGAGCGGCCGGCCGTTTACAGCCGACGACGTGATCGCCAATCTCGAACATCTACTCGACCCCGACACCGGTTCCGGAGCACTCGGCCAGATGGATTATCTCGTCAAGGACGTCGAGAAGGATGGCGAAACGACCAAGGAAATCTGGGACGCCAACGCGATCGAGAAAGTGGATGATTTCACCGTAAGGCTGAACATCCGGGTGCCGCAGGTCGCCATCCCAGAGCACTTCTTCACCTACACCACCACCATGCTGGATCCGGAAGAGGGTTGGGTCTATCGAGCCGGCGCCAACGGCACCGGCCCCATGGAACTCGCGGAACTCACCCCGCGCGGCAAATGCGCTTTCACCAAGAGGAAGGACCACTGGGGCAAGCCGGCTTACCTCGACAGGTTCGAGTTCGTCGATGTTGGCGAGGACCCCGTGGCGTTTTTCGCTGCCCTGGCCTCGAAGCAAGTGCACGGTATTTTCAATCTCGCGGCGGACCAGATCGACGCGGCAAAGGGCATCGATCACGTCAATATCTACTCGACCGCCACCGGCGGGTGTTCCTCAATTACTCTGAAGACCGGTCGAGAGCCCTGGGGCGACAATCGCGTGCGCCTCGCCCTCAAGAAGGCCCTCAACGTCCGGCACCTGACCCTGGCCGCCTTGGGTGAGGCGGGTTCGCCGGCGGAACACCATCACGTCTCGCCCATCCACCCCGAATATGTCGCGCTGCCGGAGCTCGAGCAGAACATCAAAGAGGCGAAGCAGCTCTTGGCCGAGGCAGGCTACTCTAACGGCATCGAAACCGACATCACGGTGCTCGGTGCGCCCGACTACATACCCAAGCTTGGTCAGGCCCTCAAGGAACAGCTTGGCAAGATCGGCGTTACGCTCAACCTCAAGGTGGTGACGATGGATGCCTTCTGGGGTCTCTGGGACAAGGACGAGGTGGTCCTCACCACCTTCGCGCACCGCCCGCTCGCCATCCAGATCATGGGGCTGATCTACCGCACGGGCGTGCCGTGGAACGTGTACGAGTGGGGCCACGACAAGTTTGACGAGGCGTTGACCAAGGCGGAAGGCACGGTCGATATCGGAGAGCGCAAGAAGTACGTCAAGATATTGGAGGAAGTCCTGCAGAGCGAGGGCCCCATGCTGCAGCCCCTCTGGACCAACAAACAGGCGGCCTACGACAAGCGGGTCAAGGGCTTCGCGATGCATCCCTCGGAATCGATCTTCCCGGAGGAGCTGGCCCTCGAATCCTAGGTCCTCATTGGGTCGGGGACGTGCAACCGCGCGTCCCCGCTGCATTGAGCTCAACGCCGGTGGGTACCGCCCGCCGGCGTTTTTTTCGCATCGTCGCCAAGACCTCCGTCCTTGACGGGATGGCCCATTCCCGGGAGAATTCTGCCAGGGACGCTCATAACGGTAGTTAGCGGTCGAGTACCTGACAACGACCCAGCGTCCATAACGCTACACAGGGAGGTAGTTATGCGCGAAGACAAAGAGCATCCGCTCATCAACAGGGTCAAGGAGCAGTTCGCGGAAGGTCTGATGGACCGCCGCGAGTTCCTCCGCTATTCGACCTTGCTCGGCCTGTCGGTAGGGGCGGCGTACGCCTTTGTCGGCAAGGTCATAGGGGTCGATTACGTTCCACAGGCCCGCGCGGCCAGCATGAAGAAGGGCGGCACGATCCGCATCGGCCATCTGACCCATGCGGCAATGCGTAGCCCCCACAACTTTAGCTGGTTTGCATTCTCAAGCGTGACGTTCCCGGTAATCCAGACGCTCACACGGACAGGTGCGGATAACCTGACCCGGCCGCACCTGGCCGAGAGCTGGGCGGCAAGCGACGATTTGCAGACCTGGACCATCAAACTCGCCAAAGGCGCGGTATGGACGGACGGCTCCCCCGTCACCTCAGAGGACGTCATCGCCAACTTCAAGCACCTGTTAGACCCGGCGACCGGCTCCTCGACGTTGGGCCTGATGGCTTACATGCTCAAGGACGTCGAGAAAGACGGCGAAACAACAAAGGAGTTGTGGGACGCCAACGCGCTCGAGGCGGTGGACGACAGAACCATCAACTTCAACCTCCGGGTGCCGCAGGTGGCCATCCCCGAGCATCTGTTTCACTACACCAACGGCATCGCCGATCCCGCAAGCGGGTTCGAGATGGGGCCCGGCATCAACGGCTCGGGACCCTTTGATTGCGTGGAACTCAGCCCGAAGGAGAAGGTCGTCCTCAAGGCCAAGAGGGGTTATTGGGGGAAGGAAGCCTACGTTGACGTCGTTGAATTCATCGACATAGGTGGGGACCCCACAGCACAGTTTGCGGCCTTAGCATCGAAGCAGGTTCACGGTCTGCAGGAGTTGCAGCCGGATCAGGTCGACGCGGTCAATCAACAGCAGCACCTGAAGATCTACACCACGCCGACCGGGCGGGCTTCGACCTTGTCGCTCCGTGTGGACCATGAGCCGTGGGGCGACAACCGTATCCGCCAGGCCATCAGACTCGCAGCGGTGGAAAAGAATTTGACCAAGGCCGCACTCGGTGAGTGGGGCACGCCAGGCGAACACCACCATGTTTCGACGATACACCCGGAATACGCAGATTTGGGTCAGCCTGAGCACAACATCGAGAAGGCCAAGGCGCTCATGGCGGAGGCCGGCTTCGCCGATGGCATCGAAACGGATGTTACCGTGTTGAATGAACCTGAAGCGCTCCTGAAATTGGCGGCAGCGTGGCAGGATCAGCTCGGAAAGATCGGTATCAAACTCAACATCAAGCCGGTGACAAGCGATGCTTTCTGGGGCCTCTGGGACAAGGATGTCGTGTCCATAACGTACTGGTCGCACCGTCCGCTTGCCATCCAGATCATGGCGCTGGTCTATCGCACCGGCGTGCCGTGGAACACCTTCCGCTGGGGCAATGACGAATTAGACGAGGCACTGGAAAAAGCCGAAGCAACAGTGGAGGTGGCGGAGCGTAAGCAGTATGTCAAGCGGATCGAAGAGATCCTTCAAAACGAAGGCCCCATGGCACAGCCAATGTTCTGGAACGCGCTAACGGCGTGGAACAAGAACGTCAAGGGGTTTGCTTGTCATCCTTCGCTGTCAATATTCCCGGAGGATCTGTCGCTGGACGCATAGGACACCCATCCAACGGGAGTGTGTGATAGCGCACATGTCACTGTGATGCACTAAGCGCCGGCGAGGCTTCATGTCCCGCCGGCGTTTTCTTGTGCGGTTCGTTGCCCCTCCCTAGTCCTTGACGGGATGACCCATTCCCCGGAAGATCGGGCCAAGGACGCTCATGACCGTGTTTAGCGTCCATAACGTTACACTAAGGAGGATGTCATGGTGGACAAAGAGCATCCGCTCATCACCAAGGTCAAAGAGCAATTCGCCGAAGGCAAGATGAACCGCCGCGAGTTTTTGCGCGACGCCACCTTGCTCGGCCTGTCGGTCGCCGCGGCCTACGCCTTCATCGGCAAGGTGACGGGGGTTGAGTACGTGCCGCAGGCCCGCGCTGCCAGCATGAAGAAGGGTGGCACGATCCGCATCGGCCATCTGGTCCTCGGCGCGCTTTTACAGCCGCACAGCATGAATTGGTTCACCTTCGGCAATATGGTCCATGCGCAGGCCCAAACGCTGACGCGCACGGGCGCCGACAACATCACAAGGCCGCTGCTGGCCAAGAGCTGGGAGCCGAGCGAAGACCTTCGGACCTGGACGATCAAGCTCCACGAGAACGCGGTCTGGACGGACGGCAAGCCGTTCACCGTGGACGATGTGATCGCCAACTTCCATCACCTGCTCGACCCGAACGTGGGATCCGGGACCTGGGGCTTGATGTCGTCCTACATGTTGCAAGAGATCGAAAAGGACGGCGAGAAGACGTTCGAGCTATGGGACGCCAACGCGCTTGAGAAGGTCGACGATCATACCATCAACTTCAATCTCCGCATCCCGCAGGTCGCCATACCGGAACACCTCTACAACTACCCGAGCGCCATGGCCGACCCGGAGCAGGATTTCCGGTTCGGCCCGAAGACGCGCGGTTCAGGTCCCTACCAGTGTGTCGAATTCACCGTTGAAAAGTGCGTCATGGAGGCCAAGCGGCCCTATTGGGGCCGCGAAGGGTATGTCGACCGGGTTGAATTCATCGACCTCGGCGGTGACCCGTCCGCGCAGTTTGCGGCGCTCGCCTCGAAACAGGTCCACGGTTTTTACGACATGGTGCCGGACCAGATCGACCCGGTCGAGGGCCAAGACCACCTCCAAATCTACTCCACTGTGACCGGGCAGGCCTCGACCTTGTCACTCCGCGTCGACCACGAGCCATGGGGCGACAACCGTATCCGCACGGCCATGAAGCTGGCCGTCGAGCCCGACAAGCTCGTCAAGGCGGCCCTCGGTCCGATGGGCGCGCCGGGTGCGCATCATCACGTCTCTCCGGTGCATCCGGAACATGTCAAGCTGCCAGACTATCCACACAACATCGAAAAAGCCAAGAAGCTCATGGCCGAAGCAGGCTTCGCGGATGGTATCGAGGCCGACCTCACGACGGTGACCGAGCCCGACTATCTCGTGAAGCTGGCGCAGGCCTACCAGCAGCAGCTGGCTAGGATCGGCATCAAGATCAACATCAACGCGGTGCCGACCGACGCCTTCTGGGGCCTGTGGGACAAGGATCCGGTGACTGTCACCTGGTGGAGTCACCGTCCGCTGGCCATCCAGATCATGCAGCTGGTCTACCGTTCGGGCGTGGCGTGGAACACCTTCCGCTGGGGCAATGCCGAGTTCGACCAGGTGTTGGAGAAGGCGGAAGGTACGGTCGACGTCGAGGAGCGCAAAAAGCACGTCAAGCGGATCGAGGAGATCCTCCAGAGCGAAGGACCGATGCTGCAACCCGTCTTCACCAATACGGTCAGCGCCTGGGACAAACGGATCAAGGGCTTCGCCCAACATCCCTCGTCCGCCATCTTCATCGAGGATATCGCCCTCGAGGCCTAGTCTTTGTACCGACCAGGGCGCCGGTAGACGGCGTCCCACGCGAAAATCAGCGCCGGTGGGTTACGCCCGCCGGCGTTTTTTTTGGATCGTCGCAAAGACCTCCGTCCTTGACGGGATGGCCCATTCGCCAGAGAATTTGGCCCGGGACGCCCATAACGCGGTATAGCGGTCGGGTACACCACAACGACCCGGCGTCCGCAAACTCGAAGGGAGGTTGTCATAGTGGACAAAGAGCACCCGCTCATCACCAGGGTCAAAGAGCAATTCGCCGAAGGCAAGATGAACCGCCGCGAGTTTTTGCGCGATTCCACCTTGCTCGGCCTGTCGGCGGCAGCGGCCTATGCGTTCGTCGGCAAAGTCACAGGAGTCGAATACGTTCCCCATGCCCACGCGGCCAGCATGGCTAAGGGCGGCACGCTCCGCCTCGGCCATCCCGTCCATGCTGAGATCGCGGATCCCGCGGTCTTGAGTTGGCCGCCGCACTCCAACATCACCTTTCCGGTGGTCCAAACGCTGACCCGCACGGGGCCCGACAACATCACGCGGCCTTATCTCTGCGAAAGCTGGGAGCCGAATGAGGAACTGACGTCGTGGACGTTCAAGCTCCGCAAAGAGGCCAAGTGGTCGGATGGCTCGTCGCTGACGTCCGACGACGTCATCGCCACTTTCGCGCGCCTGATGGATCCGGCCACGGGTTCGAACGCAGTCGGCGCGATGTCGTATTTGCTGAAGGACGTCGAAAAGGATGGCGAGACCCGCCAAGAGCTGTGGGACGCCAACGCGCTCGAAAGGGTTGACGATCACACGGTCAGGTTCAATTTGAAGGTTCCCCAGGTTGCCGTCCCGGAGCACCTCTTCCACTACACCAACGGTATCACCAACCCCAAGAACGACTTCGCCTTCGGTACCGGCGAGAACGGCACGGGGCCCTATGACTGCGTCGAGTTCGCACCCGAGGCGGGCAAGGTCGTAATCGAGGCCAAGCGTGGCTATTGGGGAAAGGAGGGGTACCTCGACAGGGTCGAGTTCATCGATCTCGGACCCGATCCCAATGCCCGGTTCGCGGCGCTCGCCTCGAAGCAGGTCCATGGCGTGGAAGAGATTGAGCCCGAGCAGATCGAGGCGCTCGAGGGGCAGTCGCACCTCGTGACGTATTCAGTGCCGACCGGGCGGTGCGTCACGCTCTCACTGCGTAACGACCACGAGCCCTGGGGCGACAACCGCGTGCGCCAGGCCATGAAACTCGCGGTCAACACCAAGCAGGCAACCCTGGTGAGCCTGGGTCCGATCGGTACGCCTGGCGAGCATCACCTCATCTCGCCGATCCATCCCGAATACGTCAAGCTTCCTGACCTCGCGACCGATCCGGACGGCGCAAAGAAGATGCTGGCCGAGGCCGGTCATGCCGACGGCATCGAGGCCGAAATGTCGATACTGGCGGAACCCGCCTGGATGGTGACTCTGGGGCAGGCTCTTAAGGCACAGCTCGAGCCCGCCGGTATCACGCTCAATCTGAAGCCGGCGACGATGGATGCATTCTGGGGCATGTGGGACACCGATGTGGTGACCCTGACCTGGTGGAGCCACCGGCCTCTGGGCATCCAGCTCCTCGCGCTCATCCTGCGCTCCGGCGTACCGTGGAACACCTTCCGCTGGAGCAACAAGGAGTTCGATGACACGCTGACCAAGGCGGAGGGCACCGTCGACATCGAGGAGCGCAAGCGGCTCGTCAAACGGATGGAGGAGATCCTTCAGGCCGAGGGACCGATGCTGCAGCCCGTGTTCGTCAACGCGGTCACCTCGTTCGACAAGAGCGTCAAGGGCTTCTCCATGCATCCGTTCTACTCGATCTTCGTCGAGGATCTGGCGCTCGAGGCGTAATCGACACTCGTCCGGGGCGCCTGCTTGACGCTCCGGCTGCAACCGAACTCGAGGCACCAGCGGGATACCGCTCGCTGGTGCTTTTTTTCGCCCTCATGCCGCCCGCTCGCCCGACGGATAGAAGCGTTGACGGGTGTCATCAATCGGTTGAGAATCGCCTGCGACTAGCTCAACACCAACACGATATCCAGGGAGGCGACGATGCACGACAAAGAGCATCCACTCATCAACAAGGTCAAAGAGCAGTTCGTCGACGGCAGGATGGGTCGGCGCGACTTTTTGCGCTACGCAACATTACTCGGCATTTCAGCGGCCGCGGCCTACGCCTTCGTCGGCAAGGTCACGGGCGTCGATTACGTGCCACGCGCCCGGGCGGCCAGCATGCCGATGGGCGGGACGATGCGCGTCGCCCAACGCGTCACCGAAGTTAGCGATGCCCATGCGCTGTCCTGGTTCTTCTGGTCCAACGATGTCTTCCCCGTTTGCCAGACCCTATCGCGGACGGGCGCCGACAACATCACGAGGCCGCTGCTGGCCAAGGGCTTTTCGGCCAATGAGGACCTGACCTCGTGGACCATTCACCTGCGTCCCGAGGCAACGTGGAGGAGCGGTCGTCCGTTTACAGCCGACGACGTGATCGCCAATCTCGAGCACCTGCTCGCCCCCGACACCGGCTCCTCGGCTGTCGGCCTGATGGCGTATCTGATGAAGGACGTCGAGAAGGACGGCGAAACGACCAAGGAAATCTGGGACGCCAACGCGCTCGAGAAGGTGGACGATTTCACCCTCAGGCTGAACATCCGGGTGCCACAGGTCGCTATCCCCGAGCACTTCTTCCACTACACCAACACCATGTTGGATCCGGAAGATGGCTGGGCCTATCGGCCGGGCGCCAACGGCACGGGCCCGATGGAGCTTGCGGAGCTTTCGCCGCGCGGCAAATTAGTCTTCACCAAGAGAAAGGACCACTGGGGCCAGCCGGCTTACCTCGACAGGTTCGAGTTCGTCGACGTCGGCGAGGACCCCGCCGCGATATTCGCCGCCCTGGCCTCGAAGCAAGTGCACGGTATTTTCGATCTTGGGGCGGACCAGATCGACGCGGTGAAGGGCATCGCCCACGCCAAGATCTATTCGACCGCCACCGGCGAGTGCCCCACATTGTCGCTTAGAACGGACGTCGAGCCGTGGGGCGACAATCGCGTACGCCTCGCCCTCAAGAAAGCCCTCAACGTCCGGCACCTGACCTTGGCCTCCTTGGGTGAGGCGGGATCGCCGGGGGAACACCACCACGTCTCGCCCATCCACCCCGAATATGTCGCGCTGCCGGAGCTCGACCAAAACCTCGAAGAGGCGAAGCAGCTGTTGGCGGAAGCGGGCTTCAAAAACGGCTTCGAAACCGACGTCACGATGCTCGCCGCGCCGGAATACATGTCCAAGCTGGGTCAGGCCTTCAAGGACCAGCTGGGCAAAATCGGCGTCACGCTCAACCTCAAGCCGGTGACGATGGATGCCTTCTGGGGCCTGTGGGACAAGGATGTGGTCACACTCACCAATTGGGCGCACCGGCCGCTCGCCATCCAGATCATGGCGCTGGTCTACCGCACGGGCGTGCCGTGGAATACCTTCCGCTGGGGCAGCGACAAGCTCGACGAGGCGTTGACCAAGGCGGAAGGCACGGTCGACGTCGAGGAGCGCAAGAAGTACGTGAAGATCATCGAAGACGTTCTCCAGAGCGAAGGCCCGATGCTGCAACCGAGCTGGGTCAACCTCCAGACGGCCTACGACAAGCGCGTCAAGGGCTTCGCCATGCACCCCTCGGGATCGATCTTCCCGGAGGAGCTGGCCCTCGAGTCGTAGACTGTGCGCGTAGTATTCAGTCGCCTGAAGGGTATCGAATAGCCGCGTGCCAAGCCGCTCGAAAGGGTGGTTTGGCATGCGCCCTTTTTGCTGCATAATGAGCGAAACGATCCGGCGGTCCGCGCACGCGGTATACCGGACGGGAGGCTTAGGATTGCGGTGTTCATCGCCCGACGCACATCGCGCGCCTGCAGGGGCCGCGGTGCAGCTTTGTGGCCGCACGCGATGAGGGCGCGGGGACGGAAGGACAGACCATAACGTCAAGTCGATGATTACTTTTATCGTCAGACGAATCGGCCTCATGTTCGCCACCATGGCGGTGTCGTCGTTCCTCGTCTTCATGGCGGTCGAGTTCTCGCCCACGAGCGTCGCGCGCAAGATGCTGGGCCAATGGGCGACCGAGGAGCAGGTCGTATCGCTCACGCGCCAGCTCAATCTCGATGATCCGGTGATGGTGCGCTACGTCCGTTGGGTGGGCGTGGTGCTGGGCTTCAGCCTGGACCCTCTGGCCGATCCGAAAATCCTCGAGAGAGGCGCCAAGACCCATAAGAATCCGAAGAAGATGCGTTTCGAGGATCACCGCGGCCATCAGTATTTCGGCAACTTCAGCTTCTCGCCGCTCTACCGCGTCGCGGTCAACGACATCATATGGGACCGCCTCGCCAATACGGGAATACTGGCTGGCATAACCTTCGCCATCTTCGTGCCGCTCGGCCTTATTTTCGGCATCATCATGGGCGTCCGGGAGGGCAGCAAACTCGACCGGACCCTGACGGTCGCCTCGATCTTCTTCTCGTCGATCCCCGAATTCGCCTCTGGCGTGTTCGTTGTCGTCATCTTCGTCGTGTGGCTGAGCGCCCTGCCGGGCACCAGTCCGCTCGATCCGGGCATGGGGCCCATTTATCAGCAGTTCATCATGCCGGTCCTGGTGTTGGTCCTCTATTCCTTCGGCTACATCGCGCGCATGACGCGCGGCTCGATGGCCGAGGTCATGAATGAGGCCTATATTCGAACGGCGGTCCTGAAGGGGTTGCCGCGCCGACGCGTGATCTTCCGCCACGCGCTCCGGAACGCCATGATCGCGCCGCTCACCGTGATCCTGCTGTCGTTCAACTTCCTCATCCACGGCGTCGTCGTGACCGAAGTGATCTTCGGCTATCCGGGCTTCGGCCGCCTGTTCCTCGAGGCGGCTGTTTTCGGCGATGTCGCGGTTCTCGAGGCCGCCACCATGATCTTGGTGTTCATCGTGTTGATGACCCAGTTCCTCGGCGATCTCGGCTACATGGCGCTGAACCCGCGCGTTCGCGTGTCCTGAGGGGCTGCCAGTGGTTGACCAACCAGACCGACTACCGTTCGTGGCCGCGCCTAGGCGCGAAGCGCCCACGACCCTGCCGGACTTTATCGACACGCTTCGCAGTCTTTGGCGCGGCGTTGGCCTGCTCCGTGAATCGAAGGTCGCCATGGCCGGTGCGGGCGTCGTCGTGTTCTGGGTGCTCGTGGCGATCATCGCGCCGTTGATTGCGCCTTTCGATCCCAATGAGATCGACTACGACGCGATTGGCAGCCACCTGCCGACCGAAGCCCATTGGCTCGGCACCGACAAGCTCGGTCGCGATCTTCTCTCGCGGCTGGTATGGGGCGCGCGCGTGGTCCTGATCGTCGCGCCGCTGGCGGTGTTCTGCGCCTATGTCGCCGGCATCATCATGGGGACGGTCGCGGGCTATTTCGGCGGCTGGGTCGACCTTATCGTCACCCGCATCTCGGATGTCATCATGTCGTTCCCGGTGCTGGTTCTGTACGTGATCCTGATCGTCGCGTTGGGCCCATCGGCCGTCAACATCATCTTCGCCGTGACGGTCTCCTCAGCGCCCAGCATCGGCCGTATCGTGCGCGGGCTGATTCTGGAGTTGAAGACGCACGAATACCAAATGGCGGCGCAGATCCGCGGCGAGACGCCGTTCTACATCATCCTCATCGAGCTTCTGCCGAACGCGCGCGGACCCATGATTACCGATTCATGCATCCGCATGGGCTGGGTCATCATCGCCATCGGCGTTTTGGGCTTTCTCGGCCTCGGCTTGCCGCCGCCAGACCCGGATTGGGGCGGCATGATCAAGGAGGGTTCGCGCGTCATGATCAGCTGGCCGCACATGGCGCTCATTCCGGCGGTGGCGATCTCGACCCTGGTGGTGGGCTTCAACCTGCTCGCCGACGGCATACGCGAGATTACGCAGCGCGATTAGGACAGTGACGATGGCTGACGATTCCCCGCTCCTTGAGATCGAAAATCTCTCGGTCTCCTATTTCACCCGCGCCGCCGAGATTCCTGCGGTGCCCAATTTCTCGCTCTCGCTCCGGCGTGGCGAAAGCTATGGTCTCGTCGGCGAATCGGGTTGCGGCAAGACCACCGTCGCGATGGCGATCATGCAGTATCTCGGCGTCAACGGCCGTATCGTCGGCGGCCGTATCATGTTCGAAGGCCGCGATATGACGACGCTGTCGGAGAACGAGCTTCGCAAGCTGCGCGGCGCCCGGATCGCGATGATCTACCAAGAGCCGATGAGCGCGCTCAACCCGTGTATGACGGCCGGGCGCCAGCTCATGGAGGTGCCGATCATCCATGACCGTGCGAGCAAAAAAGAGGCTTACGAGCGCTCGATCCAGATTCTTCACGACGTGAAGATGGCCGACCCCAAAAAGGTCATGGCGCGCTATCCTCATCAGTTGTCGGGCGGCCAGCAACAGCGCGTCGTCATCGCCATGGCGCTCCTGTCGAACCCCTCGCTTCTCCTGCTCGACGAACCCACGACGGGCCTCGATGTCACCGTTGAAGCGAGCGTCGTCGAGTTGATCGCCGATCTGCGCGAAAAGTTCGATTCGACGCTGCTCTACATCTCGCACAATCTCGGCTTGATCGTGAACGTGTGTGACCGCATCGGCGTGATGTATTCCGGTGAGCTGGTCGAGGAAGGCGACGTGCGCAGCGTTTTCAAGCGCACCCGCCATCCCTACACGCAGGGCCTGCTCGATTGCCTGCCGAATCTGTCGCGCCGGAAGGAATCGCGCGCGCTCAGGCCGATCCGCGGTCAGGTCTCTCTCCCCCACGAGCGCCCGCCGGGCTGCATCTTCGCGCCGCGCTGCGATTATTTTCAGCCCGGGCGGTGCGACGCAAGCCTGGTGCCGATAGAACGGGTGGCCGACGATCAGGACCATCGTGTCCGCTGTTTCCGCTGGAAGGAGATCTCACACGAGACGGATCAGGCCGCGCATGCCGGAGCGGGAGATGCGGGGCGGGAATCCACCGAACTTCTCCGCATCAAGGACATGAGCAAGTTCTACGAGCAGCGTGACAGCTCGATCCAGGCGATCCTGTCCGGCACATCGCTCCAATATGTCAAGGCCAACGAGAACCTCGAGTTCGAGGCCCAGGGTGGGGAAACACTGGCCATCGTCGGCGAATCAGGCTGCGGGAAATCGACCTTCGCCAAGGTCCTGATGGGCCTGGAAACGGCGACCGAGGGCGCCATCAACCTCGGCGGCGAGAACATCGCCATTATCCCGGTGCGCAAACGCCGGCAGGAGCTTTTGCGCTCGCTGCAGATGGTGTTCCAGAACCCCGAGGGCACGCTTAATCCGTCCTATTCCGTGGGCCATGCCATCGCCCGCATCGTCAAGAAGTTCGGCATCGAGAAAGACAAGCGGAAGATCCAGGACAAGGTGACCGAAATCCTCGATGTGGTGCGCATGCCGGCTGAGTTCGTGCGGCGCAAACCGCGCCAGTTGTCGGGTGGGCAAAAGCAGCGTATCGCCATTGCCCGCGCCTTCGTCGGCAACCCAGCCATCGTGGTCTGCGATGAGCCGGTCTCGTCGCTCGATGTGTCGGTGCAGGCCGCCGTCATCAATCTCCTCATGGAAGTGCAGGAGAAATACGAGACCACCCTCCTCGTCATCAGCCATGATTTGAGCCTGGTGCGATATCTGGCCGACCACATCGTCGTGATGTATCTCGGCAAGATCATGGAATTCGGACCGAACGACAACATCTTCGAGCCGCCCTACCACCCCTACACCGAAGCGTTGCTCTCCGCCGTACCGGTTCCCGATCCCGATTTCGAGCGCAACCTCGTGCGCCTGGAAGGCGAGATCCCCAGCATCATCGATCCGCCCAAGGGTTGCCGTTTTGCGACGCGCTGCCCGCGGAAGGTCGGTGCGATCTGTGACAACGAGGAGCCGCCCGAGCAGAAACTGTCCGACACACATCGCATAGCCTGCCACATCCCGGTTGACGAGCTGCGCGAAGTCCAGTCGAGCTTCGTTCCTGAGACCGTGGCGGTGGCCGAGAGCTGACCCCCGACAACGGAGCGGCGGGACTCCTCTTGGGTACCAGGGGCGCTGGCCCGTGGGCCCATCCGCCATAGGTGAATGCAGCGTGGCGACCGGCACGCTGGTCTGTCAGGATTAGCGCGGTGCGCGCTTGAGGCTGCCGAAAGAGACCGCCATGCCCTACCAGCCGATTGAAGACTACGGAATCATCGGCGACATGCACACGGCGGCCCTGGTGGGAATCAACGGCTCGATCGACTGGCTGTGCATACCCTACTTCGATTCGCCGGCCGTCTTCGCCGCCATCCTCGACGACAAGAAGGGTGGCCGTTTCCGCATCGCCCCGGTCGACGGCAACGTCACGTGCAAGCAATTCTACTGGCCCGAAAGCAACGTCCTCATCACCCGATTCCTGGCGCCGCACGGCGCGGCCGAAATGACCGACTTCATGCCCGTCGGTCACACGGATCCCGACGAACGCACCCGCCGGCAGGTGATCCGTCGCGTCACGGCGGAGCGCGGCACCGTCGATTTCTTGTTGCTGTGCAGCCCGGCGTTCAATTTCGCCCGCGAAGAGCACGAGACCGAACTGGTCGAGGGCGGTTGTGTTTTCCGCTCCAACGCGCTTAGCCTCGGGCTTTTGACCTCGATACCGCTAGAGCGGACCGGCGACGGCGTGACGGCGCGATTCACGCTCCATGAAGGCGAGACCGCCGTCTTCGTCTTTCGCGAACTCAAGTCGGAAAAGGACCGTCGCGGCCTGCCCGAGGGCGAGGCCGAGAGCCTGTTCCGTAACACCGTCGAATATTGGCAGAACTGGATCTCAGGCTGCCGTTATACCGGACGCTGGCGCACCTTGGTGCATCGCTCCGCCCTGGTGCTCAAGCTTCTGACGTTCGAGCCGACCGGCGCGATCGTGGCGGCCCCGACCTGTAGCCTGCCCGAGGATATTGGCGGTCAGCGCAACTGGGACTACCGCTACGCCTGGATTCGCGATTCCGCGTTCACGGTCTACGCCCTCATGCGGCTCGGCTTCACTGCCGAAGCCGAGCAATTCATGCACTTTCTCTCAGGCCTGTGTGCCGAGCCCAAGCCGGATGGTTCGTTGCAGGTCATGTATGGCATCGACGGGCGCAAGGAACTCACCGAGGAGACCCTCAATCACCTCGAGGGTTACATGGGGTCACAGCCGGTGCGCGTCGGCAACGGGGCCTACGACCAATTGCAACTCGACATTTACGGCGAGCTCTTGGATGCGGCCTATCTCTACAACAAGTTCGGCGCCCCGATTTCCTATGATTCCTGGTTGTCGCTCCGCGGTTTCGTCGACTGGGTTGGCGAGAACTGGCAGCGCAAGGACGAGGGCATCTGGGAGGTGCGCGGCGGCCCGCAGGACTTCGTCTACTCCAAGCTGATGTGCTGGGTCGCGCTCGACCGCGGCATTCGGCTCGCGGCGAAGCGCTCGTTCCCGGCCGACATGATGCGTTGGTCCAAAATTCGCGACGACATCTATGAGGACATCATGGCCAAGGGCTGGAGCGAATCGCGCCAGTCCTTCACGCAGTATTACGGCAGCGATTCGCTCGATGCCGCCAACCTCATGATGCCACTGACCTTTTTCGTCTCGCCGACGGATCCCCGGATGCTCAAGACCCTCGATGCAACAATGTTGCCGCCCGCGAAAGGGGGGCTCCTCGCCAATAGCCTGGTCTACCGCTACAACGCGAACGAGACGGCGGACGGGCTCGTCGGCGATGAAGGCACCTTCAACATCTGCACCTTCTGGCTGGTGGAGGCGCTCACGCGCGCCGGCCGATTCGACCGCCCGCGCCTCGAACAGGCCCGCCTGATCTTCGAGCGCATGTTGGGCTTCGCCAATCATGTCGGCCTGTATGCGGAGGAGACCGGGCCCATCGGCGAGGCGCTCGGCAATTTTCCCCAGGCCTTCACCCATCTCGCGCTGATCAGCGCCGCCTACAACCTCGACCGCGCCCTTGGGAAGGGTGCCTGACCGTGCCGCGAGGTCCCGCGCTCGGCCTGGGGCGGGGATCGTTCAAAGGGTGGCAGGCTTGGCGCATCAAGCGCGGCCCGCTGGAACTGGCGGTGGTCCCAGAAGTGGGTGGCCGCATCATGGGGCTATCGTGGCGCGGCCACCAGCTCGCTTTCGTACACCCCAAGCTCGCCGGCCGTACCGAGGCCACCGCCGTCACCGCCGATATGGGCGCGCGCAAGCGGGAGCTCGGGTTTTTGTTGTGGGGCGGCGATAAGACCTGGCTTGCGCCACAGGATCGCTGGCTCGATGCGCTCCCCTTTTTCGATCTCGACAGCGGCACCTATGAGATCGACGTGAACGAGCGCGACGGCCGCGAGGTCTCCCTGCGCCTCACCAGCCCGGTGTGCCGCGAGAGCGGTATGCGGATCACGCGCACCGTGCGCGTTGGCACCGCTGAACCGGGCTGGCGCGTCACTCACCGTTTGGAGAACGCCTCTACGAGCACCGCGAGATGGGGACTCTGGGATGTGAGCATGATCTGCCAACCGGGGCGGGTGTATCTGCCCAAGCGCAGCGAGTCACTCCACGCCGGCGGACTCAAGATATTCGCCGGCGAAGGGGAATCGGCTGCCCTGCGCGATCGGGTCGTGACCGACCACGGCACCGTCCTCGAAATCGACTGCACGCAACCCCGGCGATTCAAATATGGCGTGGATACTGAGAGGGGCGCAATCCTCGTCGTCACCGAGCCTAAACCCGGGGTGATGATCGGCCATCGCAAGTCGGTGCCGACCTTTCATCCCGAGCCCTACGGCCATGACTGCGTGGCCGAAGTTTTCAACGCGGTTCAGCACCCCTACCTCGAGCTCGAACTCCACGGCCCAATGGTCACCCTCGCGCCGGGTGAGGGCTTCGAACTCGTTGAAACGGCCGCGGTCTTCGATATTCCCGCCTGGCCGGCCACGGTGGAGGACATCCGGACCTACCTCTTCGCCGATCGGCCGATTTGAACGCGCCAGGTATCGCCCCAAGGGCCGCGGGCCGTTACAATGACCGGCAGATTGTTAGTCACCATACGGGGCGCGGCACCACGATGCTCCGAGAGATCAATCAGTAAAAAAGGGGGCACGGATGAATTCGACCGAGACTTTCGATTACATCATTGTCGGCGCGGGCTCGGCCGGTTGCGTTCTCGCCAACCGCCTGTCCGCGAAACCCGAGGCGAAGGTCCTGCTTCTCGAGGCAGGTCCCACGGATTACAGCTTCTTCATTCATATGCCGGCGGCGCACTCCTACCTGCACCATTCCGACCGGTTCAACTGGCTGTACAAGACCGAGCCCAACCCCCATATGGACGGGCGCGTGCTCACCTGCCCGCGCGGGCGGGTCCTCGGCGGTTCGTCCTCGATCAACGGCATGGCTCTGGTACGTGGGCATGCGTTGGACTTCGACAACTGGGCCGGCAATACCATGCCAAGCTGGTCCTACGCCCACTGCCTGCCCTACTTCAAGAAAATGGAGACCTATGGCGGGTCGCCGAGCGAATACCGAGGCACCGACGGCCCTATGAATATTACGGTCCCGGAGGGCAAGGGGCCGTTGTGGGAGGCCTTCGTCGAGGCCTGCACCGAGGCCGGTTACCCGCGCTCGGACGACACCAACGGCTTTCAGCAAGAAGGCTTTGGTGTCATGGATCAGACCATCCACCAGGGGCGGCGCTGGAGCACCGCGGTAGGCTACCTCAATCCCGCGAAGGACCGTGAGAACCTGACGATCCGGACCAAATGCCTGACCACGCGGATCCTCTTCGAAGCTACCCGCGCGGTAGGCCTGGAGTACGCCCGGGAAGGTCAGCTCTTCCAGATCCGCGCCGAGCGCGAGGTGATTATCGCTGCCGGCGCCATCAACTCGCCGCAGATCCTGCTGCTCTCCGGCATCGGCAAGGCCGACGATTTGCGGGCCCTCGACGTCCCCATTGTCACCGATGTGCCGGGGGTCGGCCAGAACCTGCACGATCACATCGATGTCGCCGTGCAGCACGAATGCCTCAAGCCCGTCAGCCTCCTTCCGGAGATGAAGCCGTTCGCCAAGCTCAAGTCCGGCATCAGCTGGTTCCTGTTCAAGAAGGGCGCCGCCGCCACCAACCATTTCGACATCGGCGGCTATGTGCGAAGCCGCCCCGGGCTCAAGCAGCCCGACCTGCAACTTGCCCTCATTCCTCTCGCGATGTCCTATGAGACCTTCGCCCCGATCCAGAGCCACGGCTTCCAAACCCACATCATGCCACTCAGGCCAACCAGCCGCGGCGAGGTTAGGCTCAAATCGAACAACCCAAAGGACGCGCCGGCGATCCAGTTCAACTACTTTTCGACCGAAGGCGACAGGCGCGAGATTTGCGACGGCATTCGCCTCGCCCGCGAAGTGCACGCACAAAAAGCGCTTGAGCCCTATTGTGGGCGCGAACTCGCGCCGGGCGCGGAAGCCCAGTCCGATGAACAGCTCATGGCCTTCGCCCGCGAAACGGGGAAGCCGACGCACCACCCCTGCGGCAGCTGCAAAATGGGCCTCGACGATCAGGCGGTTGTGGATGAGGAGTTGCGCGTGCGCGGCATCGAGGGATTGCGCGTCGTCGATGCCTCGGTCATGCCGCAGATCACCAGCGGCAACATCCACGCGCCCGTCATCATGATCGCCGAGAAAGCGGCCGACATGATCGCCGGCCAACCCCCGCTCGAGCCCAGTTACCTGCCGTACTACGAGCCCGAGAACTGGGAGACCTCAGCGCGCTAAGCGGGTGCGTCACCGACTTGGGAAAATGTATCCGCCTCCGATTTTGGGGAGACGGGGTTAGCTCTGGGTGCCGGCGCCCGTGGCCGCTATCTCGAGTATTTTCTTGTTGGTCGGCGAGACGGCGTGGGGCATCTCGTCCCAATGGCTTGGCTTGGGCCAGTTCGCCCGGTCGCGCTTGGGCCAGATCTGCGGCACCAGCTCGTGATCGGGCGGAAACGGATCGCCCTCCTTGAGCCCGAGATCGCGCGTGTCCTCAACGCCGCGACCGGGCGGGATGGAGGCGAACCGCGCGTTGTCGCCATAGAGCGCGTAAGTGACAGCGCGCCGCGGCTTGCTCGTCAGGTTCGGGCCGCCCGAGTGCAGGATGAGCGACTGATCGATAATGCAATCGCCCGGCGCGGTGTCGAAATGGACGATGTCGTAGTCGTCACGATTGTTGTCGATATCGGGGATGCGCTCGCGCCCCGGATGCACGTCCGGGTAGGTTGTGCCATCAAAGGGATCGGGCTCGAACACCTTGCCCCATTTGTGCGAGCCCCGGACCCATTCGAGACCGCCGTTCTCGAGCGATGTCTCATCGAGTCCGATCCACATGCCGCAGAGCTGCGTCCCCTGCGTCTGATAATAGGGCTGATCGTGATGCCAGGGCGTTGTGTCGGGTGAGTGGGGCTCTTTGGCGAAGATAATATCGGTGAGCAAACCGCAGGTTGGGGAGCCCATCAGCGTCGCCGCGATCTCGCCCACGGGCGAATCGAAAGCGAGCTCCCGGAACGCGTCATTGAACGCCCAGATGTTGTTGCGGTCGGCATAGCCGCCCGGCACGGTGTCGATCGCCTCGCGCAGGAGCTCGACCCAGTCGGAATCGAACATGCCGCGGAGACAGGCGATTCCGCCCTCCTGGTAGGCCCGGATTTCCTCGTCGGTGATGGGTCGTAATGGCGATCTGTTCATTTGGCCTCCGCTCCGCCAGGACTAAACCTCTGCGTCGAGACCCATACTATTGTAGTCGCCGACGACGTGCTCGCCCGGCAACTGCTTCCACTCCGTTGGCCGCGGCCATTCGGCGCGGGGGCGCTTGGGCCAAATGCGCGGCACGTACTCGTGGTCGGCCGGAAACGGTTCGCCGTCTTTCAACCCAAAGTCGCGCGAATCCTCCACCCCGCGGGTCGGCGGCAGGTCGGCATAACGCGCATTGTCGCCATAGAGCGCGTAGGTAATCGCCCGGCGCGGCCGATCGGTCGGGTTCGGCCCGCCCGCGTGCAGCACGAGAGATTGATCGACGATGCAGTCGCCCGGCGCGGTGTCGAAATGGACGATGTCGTAGTCACCCCGATTGTTCTCGATATCGGGCACGCGCTCCCGCCCCGGATTGAGGTCGGGATAGGAAGGGCTCCCGTCAAAAGGGTTGGGCTCGAACATCTTGCCCCATTTGTGCGAGCCCCGGATCCACTTCATCCCGCCGTTCTCGAGCGTGGTGTCGTCGAGCCCGATCCACATGCCGCAGAGCTGCGTGCCCTGAGTCCGGTAATAGGGCTGGTCGTGGTGCCACGGCGTGAAGTGGGACGTGCCCGGTTTCTTGATAAAGAAGATGTCCATCAAAAGCCCGCAGGTCTTCGAGCGCATCAAGGTCGCGGCGATTTCGCCTACCGGCGAATCGAACGCCAACTCACGCAGCGCCTCATCGTGGACCCACATGTATATGGCATCGCCATAACCCTCCGGCGCCGCGTCGGCCGCCTGGCGCAGGCGCTCGATCCAGGCGGAATCGAACATGCCGCGGAGGCAGACGAGGCCGTCCCGTTGGTAGGTCTCGATTTCCTCTTCGGTGATGGGACGTGGCAGCGATCGGTTCATAATCTTGCCCCGTTTGGTCCAGAATGGTGTGCCTTATTCGCCAGCGGCGGCGTTTGGCCGCTATCCCGGAATGCCCGCATCGCGATAGGTCGCCGCCCCGCCGGGCAAATAGCTCCAGCCCGTCGGCCGGGGCCATTCGGCGCGGGGACGCTTGGGCCAGATGCGCGGCAGCATCTCATGATCGGCCGGGAACGGCTCGCCGTCCTTGAGGCCGTAATCCTTGGTGTCCTCCATACCGCGGCCCGGCGGGATGGCGGCATAGCGCGCATCGTCGCCGAACAGGTTGTGGCTGATGGCGCGGCGTGGCTGATCGGTCCGATTGGGCCCAGCACTATGCACCATCATGCCGTGGCCGACGATGCAGTCGCCGGGCTCGGTGTCGAACCGGACGACGTCGTACTGACCGCGGAGGTTGTCGAAATCCGGTACCCGCTCGCGGCCCGGCCTGACGTCCTTGGGCGCGCTGCCATCGAAGGGTTCGGGCTCGAACACCTTGCCCCAATCGTGCGAGCCCTTGACCCACTCGACGGCGCCGTTCTCGCCGGTCGCCGCGTCGATCCCGATCCACAAATTACAGGTCTGCCGGCCGGCGAGCTGGAGATAGGGCTGGTCCTGGTGCCACGGCGTGAGCGATTCCGAGTGCGGGTCCTTCACCCACTCGATGTCGCCCATATGGCCGATCGTCTTGGAGCGCAGGAGCGCCGCCGCGATTTCGCCCACGGGCGAATCAAACACCAGCTCGCGAATAGCCTCGCTGACAGGCCAAATGAAATTGCGCTCGCCATAGGCGCCTGGCGCCTCGTCGATCGCCGCACCTACACGTTCGACCCAATCAGCATCGAACATGCACCCGAGATAAACGACGCCGTCGTTCCAGAAGGTGCGGATTTCATCCTCGGTGATCGGGCGCAGGACTGATCGGTTCATGCTGGCATTTCCTTCGGGTGCAATCGGCGGGACTTACGCGCCGGTCGCGGCGCTTGGCCCCGCCCAGTATACCCTCATCGCGACTGGTCGGCACGCCGTCTGACAGATAGCGCCATGCGGTTGGCCGGGGCCAATCAGTCCGGGCGCGTTTGGGCCAGATGCGTGGCGCGAGCTGGTGATCCGGCGGAAACGGATCGCCTTCGCTAAGCCCATAGTCCAAGCTGATTTCCATGCCGCGGCCCGGCGGGATCAAGGCGTAGCGGGCATCGTCGCCGAATAGATTGAAGCTGATGGCGCGGCGGACCCGGTCGGTCCTGTTGGGACCGGCGCCGTGCACCATGAGGGCGTGAGAGGCGATGCAATCGCCCGGCTCGGTGACGAAATGAATGATGTCGTACGCATCGCGCAGATTATCGAAATCCGGCACCCGCTCGCGGCCCGGCCTGACGTCCTTGGGCGCGCTGCCATCGAAGGGCTCGGGCTCGAATATGTGTCCCCAACTATGCGAGCCCCTGACGAACTCGACGGCGCCGTTGTCTTCGGTCGCGCGATCGACCCCGATCCACAGGTTGCAAATCTGCCGGCCGGAGATTTGCAGGTAGGGCTGGTCCTGATGCCAGGGTGTGAGCGATTCCGAATGCGGCTCCTTCACCCAGAAATTGTCGTAGAGGTAGCTTGCGGTCGTCGAGCGCATCACCGAGGCGGCGATTTCGCCGAGCGGCGAATCGAACACAAGCTCGCGGACCGCGTCGTTGACCGGCCACACGAAATTGCGGGTGTCGTAGCGGCCCGGTGTCTCCTCGATCGCGGCGCCAATCCGCGCGACCCAGTCGGCATCGAACATCGGCCCGAGGCAGACCACGCCGTTGCCCTCGAAGGTGCGGATGTCGTCCTCGGTCACCGGCCGCGGCGGCGAGCGGTTCATCTCAGACTCTTGCCCTCAAATCAACACGCCGGACTCTATGGCTTAAGCGGGAGGCGATCAAATAAGGCGGCCTAAAGGGTTGGTCGGGGGTCCGCCGGGAGCCTAGAATGACGGCGGTGGACACGCCGCGAACAGTGCCTAAGCACGCATCATGAAGATCGTCTGCATCGGCGGTGGCGCCGCCGGCCTTTATTTCGCCATCTCGATGAAGCTCCGCAACCGGGCGCACGATGTCGTCGTCGTCGAGCGCAACCGGCCGGGCGATACCTACGGCTGGGGCGTGGTTTTCTCGGATCAGACGATGGAGCGGCTGCGCGCCAGCGATCCGGTCACCGCCGAGCGCATCCTCGCGAGCTTTGCGCATTGGGATGATATCGACGTCCATTTCAAGGGCGAAGTCATCACCTCGGGCGGACACGGTTTCATCGGCATCTCGCGAAAACGGCTTCTCAACATCCTGCAGGAGCGCGCGCGCGGGCTCGGCGTCCGGCTCTTCTACGGCACCGAGGTGAGCGACGTCGAGGCGTTCAGGACCGCCGACCTCGTTGTGGCGGCCGACGGCATCAACAGTCGCGTCCGTGCCCAATACGCCGCGCATTTCAAGCCCGATATCGATGTCCGCGCCAACAAGTATGTCTGGCTCGGCACGCGCAAGCTGTTCGAGGCCTTCACCTTCATCTTCGAGGAAACCGAAGCCGGCTGGATCCAGGCCCACGCCTACCGTTGCGATAACGACACCAGCACCTTCATCGTCGAATGCCCGGAAGAGGTGTGGCGCGGCCTCGGCATCGACCGCATGAGCCCCGACGAAAGCATCGGTTATTGCGAGCGATTGTTCGCGCGTTACCTCGACGGCCACAAGCTGCTCGACAATGCCCCTCACCTGACGAGCCCGTGGCTCGCCTTCAGCCGCGTGAGCAACGAGCACTGGTCGCACGAGAACATCGTGCTGCTGGGCGATGCGGCGCACACCGCGCATTTCTCGATCGGCTCGGGCACGCGCTTGGCGCTCGAGGACGCTATCGATCTGGCCGACCAGATCGAGGCTACGCCCACTCTGGACGAGGCGCTGGAGGCTTACGAAGGCGAGCGGCGGATCGAGGTGCTCAGGCTCCAGAGCGCGGCGCGCAACAGCACCGAGTGGTTCGAGAATATCGCCCGCTACGCCACCTTTGCCCCGGCCCAATTCGCCTACGCCCTGCTCACCCGCAGCCAGCGCGTCAGTCACGAGAACCTCCGGCTCAGGGACAAGGAGTGGCTCGAAGGCGTCGAGCAATGGTTCGCCGAGCGCGCTTACGAGAAAAGGCAGCAGGGGCCCCTACCGCCCATGTTCACGCCGTTTTCGTTGCGCGGGATGACGCTGATGAACCGCGTCGTCGTCTCGCCGATGGCCATGTACAGCGCCACCGACGGCACGCCGGACGATTTTCACTTGGTTCACCTGGGCGCCCGTGCGCAAGGGGGCGCTGCGCTCATCTTCACCGAGATGACCTGTGTCGAGCCCGAAGGCCGCATCACGCCGGGTTGCACGGGGATGTATAGCGATGCGCATCTCGCCGTCTGGAAACGCATCGTCGACTTCGTCCACGCGCACACCCCGACTAAGATCGGCCTGCAGCTCGGCCACTCCGGACCCAAGGGCTCGACCAAGCTCGGCTGGGAGGGCATGGACGAGCCGCTCGACGAGGGCAATTGGGAGGTGATCGGGCCCTCGCCGATTCCTTGGTCACCCGACAACCAAGTCCCGCGCAGCATGACTCGCGAGGATATGGACCGGGTCCGCGACACCTTCGTGCGCGCGACTCGGATGGCGGAGGACTGCGGCTTCGACATGATCGAGCTCCACAGCGCGCACGGCTATCTGTTGTCTTCATTCATTACGCCGCTCACCAACCGGCGCAACGACGACTATGGCGGGCCGCTCGCCAACCGGCTGCGCTTCCCGCTCGAGGTGTTCGCCGCCATGCGCGAAGTCTGGCCCGAGGCCAAGCCGCTGTCGGTACGCATTTCGGCCACGGACTGGGTGGAGGGCGGCATCACCGGCGATGACGCCGTCGAGATCGCCCGCGCCTTCCATAGCGCGGGAGCTGACATCCTCAACGTCTCCGCCGGCCAGACCTCGACCACCGCCAAGCCGGTCTACGGCCGCATGTTCCAGACGCCGTTCAGCGATCGCATCCGCAACGAGGTGGGCATTCCCACCATGGCGGTCGGCAACATCTACGAGATCGATCACATCAACAGCATCATTGCCGCCGGCCGCGCCGACCTTTGCTGCCTCGCCCGGCCCCATCTCGCCGATCCCTACTGGACCCTGCATGCCGCCAGTCAGCAGAGCTATGACGGGCTGTCATGGCCGGTGCAGTACCTCGACGGCAAAGATCAGCTCGAGCGCAATCTGCGGCGCGCCGCCGACATGGCGATCAATATCTGACGATGGCGGGAGAGCTTGCAGGCCGGCACGTGCTCGTCACGGGGGGCGGGCGCGGCATTGGCGCGGCGATCGCCGATCGCCTCGCGTGCCACGGTGCAGCACTGACACTGGTGGGCCGCGACCGATCCGCCCTCGATGCGACGGCCCGACCTCTTCCCCAGGCGACATCGATCGTGTGCGATGTGACCGATGAGGCGAGCATCGCTCGCACCTTCGCGGAATCGGCCGCGGCCTTCGGCCCGCCCGCGATCCTGGTCAACAACGCCGGGACGGCGAGTTCCGCGCCGTTCGTTCGTACCGATCTCGCGGCTTGGCAGGCGCATCTCGATGTCAACCTCACCGGCACGTTCCTGTGCACGCGGGCGGCGCTGCCCGCCATGATGGAGGCGGGCTACGGGCGCATCGTCAACATCGCGAGCACGGCGGGCCTCACAGGCGTTCCCTATGCCAGCGCCTATTGCGCCGCGAAACACGGTGTCATCGGCTTGACCCGGTCGCTCGCCCGCGAATGCGCCGGCCAGGGCATAACCGTGAACGCGGTGTGCCCCGGTTTCACGGAGTCCGACCTGCTCGAGCGCGCGCTCGGCGCCATCGCCGACAAGACGAAACGGAGCCGCGCAGAGGCCGCCGAGGCGCTCCGGCGACACAACCCCCAGAACCGCTTCATCGCGCCGGACGAGGTGGCCGCCGCCGTCGCCTGGCTCTGCCTGCCGGGCAGCGAATCGGTCACCGGACAGGCGATCTCGGTCGATGGCGGCGAGGTGTTTCATTGAGAAAGCGCCCCGCGCCCGCCCGGCCCGACCGACCCTGACCGCGAGGACGTCATGACGATGCAGAATTTCGAACCGACGCATTTCCGCTGGTTGCTCGATGGCAACGTGGGGATCGTGACCCTCGACCGCCCGGAGCGAAAAAACCCGCTCACGTTTGAGTCCTATGCCGAGCTCCGCGATACTTTTCGGGCGCTCGGGACCGCGGACGACGTCAAAGCGGTGGTGATCACCGGCGCGGGCGGTAACTTCTGTTCGGGCGGCGACGTGCGGGACATCATCGGCAAACTGGTCACCCTCGAGCCGCCGGGCCTCAAGGACTTCACGCACATGACCGGCGATCTCGTCAAGGCAATGCGCGCCTGTCCGCAGCCGATCATCGCGGCGGTCGATGGCGTGTGCGCCGGCGCCGGCGCCGCCGTGGCCATGGCCAGCGATCTGCGCCTTAGTACCGCTGCCGCGCGGGTCGCTTTCCTGTTCGTCAAAGTGGGACTGGCGGGCTGCGACATGGGCGCGTGCGCCTTGCTGCCGCGCCTCATCGGCCACGGCCGGGCGGCGGAGTTGCTCTTCACCGGCCGTACCATGACCGGCGAGGAGGGCGAGCGCTGGGGGTTCTTCAATCGCTTGGCAGCGCCCGCAGCCCTGCTCGACGAGGCGCTGGCCATGGCGCGCGACCTGGCGGAGGGCCCCACCGTCGCGCACGCCACCACCAAGGCGATGCTCAACCGGGAGTGGGACATGGGGCTTGTCGAGGCCATCGAAGCCGAGGCCGACGCCCAGGCCGCGTGCATGCAGACCCAAGACTTCGCCCGCGCGTACAACGCGTTCATGGACAAACGCACCCCGATGTTCGAGGGTAATTGATGGCCGATCGAAGCTTCCTCGACTGGCCTTTTTTCGACCATACCTACCATGTGCTGGCGGTCGATCTCGAGGCCTGGGCGCAAGACCATGCTAATGGGGAAGCAGACGAAGCCGATCTCGACGACACGTGCCGCGGCCTCGTGGCGGCGCTGGCCGCCGGTGGCTGGCTCGCCTATTGCGTACCCCGAGCCTATGGCGGGCACCATGAGACCTTGGATGTCCGCTCGCTCTGCCTCATCCGCGAGACACTGGCGCGGCACGGTGCGCTCGCCGATTTTGCCTTCGCCATGCAGGGATTGGGGTCGGGCGCGCTCGTGCTGTTCGGTGACGAGGAGCTGAAGGCCCGCTACCTTCCCCACGTGCGCGAGGGTCGCATGATCGCGGCGTTCGCGCTCTCCGAGCCGGAGGCCGGGTCCGACGTCGCCGCCCTCGCCACGACGGCGCGCGCGGTCGGCTCATCCTACGTTCCCGACGGCACCAAGACCTGGGTCTCCAACGGCGGCCTCGCGCACTATTACACGGTCTTTGCGCGTACCGGCGAGGGCCCTGGCGCCAAGGGCCTGAGCGCGTTCGTCGTCGATGCGGACGCGCCGGGCCTTAACGTCTCCGAACGCATCCAGGTGATGGCGCCCCATCCCCTGGCGACGATTCAGCTCAACGACTGCCGGGTGCCGGCAGGCCAGCGCCTCGGCCAACCCGGCGAGGGCTTCAAGATCGCCATGGCGACCCTCGATATATACCGCCCGACCGTGGGCGCCGCGGCGCTCGGCTTCGCGCGCCGCGCTCTCGACGAGGCGCTGGCGCGGACCGAATCCCGCGAGGTCTTCGGCTCCGCCTTGGCCGACTTGCAGATGACCCAGGCCGCCATCGCCGACATGGCGCTCGAGGTGGACGCGAGCGCGCTCCTCGTCTACCGCGCCGGCTGGGCCAAGGACCAAGGCCAGGCCCGGGTCACCCGCGAGGCCGCCATGGCCAAGCTCCACGCCACCGAGGCGGCGCAACGGGTGATCGACGCCGCGCTGCAGCTGGCAGGCGCGCGCGGCGTGGTGGCGGGCTCGGTCCTCGAGCGGCTCTACCGCGAGGTGCGGGCGCTGCGCATCTACGAGGGCGCCTCCGAGCTTCAGAAAATAATCATCGCCCGGCACACGCGCGAGGCGGGAAAGCCAGGAACAAACCTCTAGTAAGCCTTCGAAAGGGCCCCATGATGGACATTCTCCAACCCGCGGGCTGGCCGCGCCCCGGCGGTTACGCCAACGGCGTCGCTGCCGAGGGCCGGCTCGTCTTCATCGCCGGGCAGATCGGCTGGGACGAGACAGGCACGCTCGTCTCCGATGGGCTTGTGGCGCAGATCGAGCAGGTGTTGAGGAACATCCTGGCGGTCTTGGCCGAGGCGGGCGGCGAGGCCCAGCACCTCACGCGGCTGACTTGGTACTTGACCGATCTCGATGAGTATCTCGGCAACCAGAAGGAGATCGGCGCCGTTTGGCGCGCGGCGATCGGCCGGCACTATCCGGCGATGACGGTCCTGGCCGTCGCCGGCCTCTTGGAGCCCCGCGCCAAGGTGGAGATCGAAGCGACCGCGGTGATTCCCGCCTGACCGCTCGAGCCGCCCCGCCGCCTCAGCCGCCGCTGCCCGGCTTGTAGGCTACCGCATCGATCTCGATTCCCATGCCGGGGAGCGCGAACTCGTCGATCGCGACGAGGGTGTCGGCCGGCCGGGATACGCCGAAGTGCTTCTTCCGCACGGCATCGAGCTTGGCGCCGTCGGCCGCGTCCAAGAGATAGACCGTGATCTTGGCCACGTCCTCGAAGCCCATGCCGGCGGCCTTGAGCGCCTCTCCGAGCTTCCATAGCGTCTGATCGCATTGGGCGGCGATATCGTTCGCGCCGACCAGCTCGCGGTCCTTAGTCCACGGCCCGGCGCCCGACAGGAAGAGGAAATCGCCGCACTGAACGCCGTGGGTGTAGTGGCTGATGGGCTCGCTCAAGTCCGGCAGATACAGCTCCTCGCGCAGAGGGCCGCCGCTCTTGGGCTTGTAAGCGATCGATTCGATTTCGATCTTCATGTCCGGCACGGCCAGCCGGTGGATGCCGAAGAGCGTGCTGGCGGGCCGATGGTCACCGAAGAATTCCTTGCGCACCTCGTTGACCGCCTCGCGGTCGTTGACGTCGGTGAGGAAGACGATGACACGGGCCACGTCCTCGAAACCCATGTCGACCGATGCCAACATCGCTTGCATGTTCTCCAGCGCGACCCGGGCCTGGACGCTGACGTCGCCCTGGCCTTTGAGGTCCCATTGGTCGTCGCAAGGGATGGCGCCGGCGAGAAACGCGAAGTCGCCGCATGCGACGACGTCGGTGTAGTGACTCATCGGCTCGGGGAAACCCGGCAGCCGGAGTTCTTTGCGCGGCGGGCCGCCCTCACGCGGCTTGTAGGCGATGAGTTCCAGCTCCACCGCGAGATCGGGCTGGCCGAGCGCGTTGCATTCGACGAGCGTGCTGGCCGGCCGGTGCTCGCCAAAATAGGACTGCCGGGTCGGATTGATCTTGTGGCGGTCATCGGCGTTGGGCAGGAAGAGCTCGACATTGGCGATGTCCTCGAAACCCATGCCGGCGGCCTCCAGCACCGCTTGCATGTTCTCGTGCATCTGCTCGGCCTGCTGCGCCGGATCGCCAAGACCGACGATATTGTTGTCCCCGTCGAGCCCGCACTGACCCGAGGCGAACAGGAATTCGCCGCACAACACCGCATCGGTGTAGTGGCCGAACGGCTCGCCCAATGCGGGGACGCGAATCTCTTTGCGCGGAGCGCCCATGAAGTCCTCCTTGCTTATTGTGCGACGTGATGAGACAGGCTGGCGGGCACGTGCCGGGCCGTCTATTCGACCGCCATCCTAGCCACGCCGCGCTGGCCCGCGCAAGGCGGGGACGTTGTGAGGCCCAGGCTATCCCACCGTTCACGCCTCGGCATGGCGCCCCTTAGCAGGTTGCCCTTGCCTGGCCCCTTCTCGAATGGTCTATTTGGCTGAGACGAGCCGTGACCAGAGAGGGAGAGACGATGGCGCCCAAGGCTTCACCCGGGATGCTGGAGGGCACGTTTGGCCCGGACCCCGAGAATTCCGGGACGCTGCCGTCCCGCTACTACATCGATCCCGAGATTTTCGAGCGGGAAAAGGAAGAAATCCTCTTCAAGGGCTGGCAGTTCGCCGGCCATATCGAGGACTTCTCCGGGGTTGGCAGCTACAAGACCTACGAGTTCTACGACCAAAAGGTCTTCCTGATTCGCTGCACCGACCAGCAGATCAGGGCGTTTTACAACGTGTGCAGGCACCGCGGGCATGCGCTCTTGGAAGGCGCCGGCAAGGTCAAGACCATCGTCTGCCCCTACCACGCCTGGTCCTACGATATCGACGGCAACCTGAAGACCGCCGCCAATAGCGAAAACGTGCGCGACTTCGACCATTCCCAGTTTTGCCTGAGCCAGGTCAGGGTTGAGGAGTACGCCCGCATGGTCTTCGTGAATTTCGATCGCGACGCCCAAGCGATGAAACAGATGATGGGCGGGCTCGAAGACGAGATCAGGGCGGCGGTGCCGGGCTACGACACGCTCACGCTGGTCAGGCGCGATCCGTTCGATATCAACTGCAACTGGAAGATCGTGATCGAGAACTTCGCCGAGTGCTACCACTGTCCGGTGACCCACCAGCACGCCATGGTGGGGTCGAACTCGCTTCTGAAGTTGAGCTTTGAGACGGAAGAATTTCCCTATTACATGAACCACATCATCCGCCACAAAAAGCACAAGAACCGCTCCTACAATTTCAGCCCCGACGACGCCATTCAGGACGTCCACCTGTGGTGGATGTGGCCGAATACCCTGTTCATGGCCCATCCGGCGGGCGACAATTTCAGCATCTTCGTTCTCTCGCCCGATGGGCCGGAGCACACCAACGAATCGATCGATTTCTATTGCTATGCCAAGAACCCCGGCAGGACCGAGTGGGAGATGTTCGAATACAACTCCCAGGTCATCAACAACGAGGACGTCACCGTGTGCGAAAGCGTCCAGCGGAACCTCCACTCGCGGGGCTTCGATCAAGGGCGCTTCATGGTCGACCGGGAGCGGACGTACCGCAGCGAGCACTGCCTCCATCACTTCGACCTGATGGTGTGGAATACGCTCAATCGGGGATCGCCGCACCCGATTTGACGCTGGAAGCGCATTGCCGCTAGAGAGTCTTTCCTCGCAACGCAGATCGGGGTCCCGACCAGCCCGGCGGCCCGCAATTGGAGGGTGAATTATGGATAACCTGCCGCTCCGCGACGTGACCGAAGACGAGATCGAGGCCTATTGGAAAGATGGCGCGGTCTGCCTCCGCAACATCCTGAGCCTCGACTGGATCGACCGCATGGGTGAAGCGTTGGACCGCATGCTCACGAATCCCGGTGCCATGGGCACCGACATCAACCCGAAGGGATCGCCCGGACGGTTCTCCTTCGAGACCTTCATGTGGCCCCATGACGAGGATTTCCGAGCCTTCGCACTGGATTCGCCCCTCGCGCCGATTGCCGCACAGATTCTGCGTTCCGAGCAGGTCAACTTCCTGTTCGATTTCCATTTCTCCAAGGAGCCCCACACGCCGCACGAGACGATCTGGCACCAGGACCAGGGCGCCAACCCGGTCCACGGGCGCAATGTGGCGGGCTCCTGGGTGCCGCTCGACGTCGTTACCCATGAAAGCGGTGCGCCGGAGTACCTCAGGGGTTCGCACAACTGGAACCGCTGGTTCGTCTCACCGACGAAAGACCAGCCCACCGCCGTCGTGGAAAACCAGTATGAGTTGACCTTCTACGATCCGGAGCCCGGCGCGGGCACCGACGGGGGTGAGGAGGCCCGGCTCAAGAAGTACAACGAGAAGTTCGAACTCCAACCCGATTTTGCCGCGATGTATGGTGAGCTGGACCTCCTTTCATTCGATTCCGAACCGGGCGACGTCGTATTCAATCATCTGCTGACCATGCATTGGGCGCCCGGCAACTACACCGACCGGCGGCGGCGCGGGGTTGGCGCGCGCTGGGTGGGCGATGGCACGACTTTCGCCCTGCGCGAGGGCGTCCCGAACGCCCGCCTGCCCTGGGATCCGGGTCTCAAGGACGGCGATCCCTTCCCGTCCGACCACCATATGTTCCCGCAAGTCTGGCCCCGGCCCGTCAAGATGCAGGACCGCCGAGCCGCGGAATAAGACGGGGTTGTTCGCACGTCGCGCCGGGCGGCGCAAAAGGATACGGCGTGACCAATATCGTCTTGATCGGCTACGGCGCCATCGGGCGCATGGTGGCGCAAGGCTTGGCCGGCGCGGCCGAAAAGGCGCGCCTGGTCGCCGTGCTGGTGCGCGAGGAACGGGTGGATGAGGCGCGCGCCGCGCTCGATGCCGGCGTCAAGGTGATCACCGGTCTCGACGGTATGAGCGAGACCGAACCCGACCTCATCATCGAATGCGCCGGCCAGGGTGCGGTGGCCGAGCATGGCGAGGCCGCGCTGGCGACGGGGCCCGATTTGCTCGTCATCTCCACCGGCGCGCTGGCCGAGGACTCGGTGCGAGAGCGGCCGCTCGGACCGGCGCCAGGATGGTGCTGCCGGCCGGCACAACCGCGGGCATCGACGGCCTGGCGGCGCTCCGCGTCGGCGGTCTCGATCGGGTCCGCTATACCTCGATCAAGCCCCCGGATGCCTGGAAGGGCACGCCGGCGGAGACCGAGTTCAATCTCGGCGGGCTGTTACAGACGACGGTGATCTTCGGCGGATCGGCGGGTGAGGCGGCGCGGCTCTACCCCAAGAACGCGAACCTCGCCGCGACCGTGGCGCTAGCCGGCGCGGGTTTCGACAAGACCGAAATTCAGCTCATTGCCGATCCGGCGGCCAAGGACAATCGGAGCCGTATCGAGGCGCAGGGCCCGTTCGGTGAGTTGCGCGTCGAGATGCGTGGTCTGCCCATGCCGGACAACCCCAAGACCTCGGCGGTCACCGCACACAGCATCCTTCACGCCATTGCCAGCCGGGACAGCCTGATCGTCATCTGAGGTCGCGTTTCGGCTTAGTGGCCCGGCGCCCGCATGTCATCGGGCAGGATGACCCCGGCCTCGATGATGGGCTCGCCATCGAGAAAGAGGTCGCAGTTGCCCAGCGGCAGGTCCATGTGACAGGCGGTGTCGTTATCGCCGCCAAACTCGGTATCGGGACCGGTCGAGAACAACACACTGCCATGGAAGACCCGGCCGTTCATGCCGATGCCGGGTTCGGCGACCGACCAATCGGCGTTCTGATTGAGTCCCCAACCGATGTGTGAAACGGCAAAAGCGCGTGGTTCGTCGAACCGCGCCATGTGCTCGCGCAGCCGCTCGGCGTCATCCTCACCCTTGATGTCGGTGATCATGCTGTCGCGGATGGTGAACTCGACCGGCGCTTCGAGAAAGGTCTTGAACGGATAGACGATGTCGGACCGGTCCATCACCACCCTGCCCTGGACGCCACCGGGCTGCGCCAACGTCGCGATCAGTCCGCCCGGAAAATGGTCCCAGCGGCCCGGCTCATCGGTGTAGCCGTATTCCTCGAGAAGGGGCCGCCCGCCAATATCGTAGGTGACATCGGTTCCGGCCGGGTTGGTGAAGCGGAGTTCCCCTGCCTTCGCGAGGCGCGCGGCACACGCCTCGACCCGCCGCCTGAGCTCTTCGGTGGGCATCAGCTGATTGAGAACCTCGTAGGGCTCGACGATCAGAAGGACGCGGGTGCCCGCTTTCTGAATCTCGATCTGCTCCCATGAAAACAGAAGAAGCATCAGGTCGATCACCATGTCGGCGCTCTTGAGTGTCGCCATGGCCTCACGGTCCCGCCCGAGCTGGTTCTGGCCAATCGCCCCGAGCTTGTCGTTGGCACTCGCCCCGGCAGGCGCCTCGAGATGGACCGGAACGGGCGTCGCGCCGGCCTCGCCGATCGCCGCGACGAAGGCCTCCGCATAGGCCCGGTTCATGTCCCCCTCGGTGAGGACGGCGATGGTCTCGCCCGCTTTCATCTTGCAGAGCGCGAGCTCATCACGGAACAGCGCGGCCAATTCGTCATGTGTCGGTTGTTAGCTCATCTGGGTGTTACCTCATTGCCGGCGGTCATGCGTCAGGCGGGCTTACAACGCTTCGCCGTCGTTTAAGAGCGCCTCGAGATAGGTGCGGTGGCGGTGGTGCATCGGCCCTTCGAACTGATGCATCGGGCCGCCCTCGAAGAACCGCGACTTGAACCCCTTCTGCAGCGATTTCAGCATCACCAGATCCTCGCTCGCGGCGAGGTCGATGAATTCCCGCAGGATCTTCACTTTTGCATCGAACGCCGGCATTTCGAGCGCTTCCACGGGCAAGAGCGTGATGTACGTCACCCGCGTCCTGTCGGGATCGATTGGGTAGGCGACGCAGGGCTGTAGCAAATCTTGGCGCGCGAAGAAGTTGAAGTTGGGGCGGAGATAATAGGTGTAGGCGAAGTTCGGTCCCTCTTTTTCGAGCCACGGCATCGGCTTGAACAGGATCTCCCCGTCGGGCGCCATGGTTGCGCAGTCGTAGCGCGCCCGCCAGCCATACTTGCTGAGCTGGCGGTCGTAGGTATCGCCCGCGAAGGAATCGCCAAAGCTGCCCGCGTGGATTACGTTCAAGTGGTACATGTCGATGTTGTTCTCGACCATCATCTTCCAGTTGCACTCGAGGATGTAGGTATAGGAATCGACGATGCGGGTATCCTCGGCGCGCAGAAAGTCGGCCGCTTCGCGCACCCCGTCGGCGTCGAGATAGTCCCCGAGGCTGGGCGAATTCGGATCCAGATTGATGAAGATGAAGCCGGCCCAGGACTCGATCTTGTGGCTCGGCAGCTGGCACGCTGAGAAGTCGAACGCGCTGAACTTGTCGGCCTCCGGCGCGGCGGTCAGGTTGCCCTTGAGATCATAGGTCCAGGCATGAAAGGGGCACGTGAAGTCGCTCTGGTTGCCCTCGCCCTCAGCCACCGCGACTCCCCGGTGGCGGCATACGTTGGTGAGCGCGTTGAGCTCACCCTGCTCGTCGCGGCAGATGATGATCGATTCGCCGATGATGTCGATGACGCGGTAGTCACCCGGATTGGGGAACTCCTCGATGCGCCCGACCATCAGCCAGTCCTTCATGAAGAGCTTTTCCCTCTCGAGCTCGAGAATGTCAGGCGAAGTGTAGTAATAGCCCGGGATGTGGCGGGACTTCGAGTCCTCGAGGCGCGCGAGTTCGAGGTCCTGGAGATGGACGAGTTCGCCGGCTGACTTCATGGGCTCTCTCCAACGCGTCATGGGTGGGCGGGCGAGGCCCTCCCAAAGCCTAGGGGTGAGAGTATAGCGCCTTGATGTCGCGCAAGACAGACCAGAGGGTGGCGCCCAGGAGCGGCATCGAACCACCGGCACATGGAATTTCGACTCGTCGATCGCTCCAATCTGTGTGGTTCCTCGTGCGCCAAGCCGCCAGGTATTTCAATGCTCTGAGGCCGAGCCCTGCCAATCCGTTGATGCCATGGTTGCCCTACTATTCCCCAAAATTCTCCGCCTGTCTGCACCGGAATTACACGTGCACACCCACCCTCCACGCGCGTCTGGCTAGCTCGTAATTGCCCGTCATACATCCAGCCGAATTCATGGCGCAGCCTGAGGCCAGCGGCCGTTCGACGGCGGCAAACCAGACTGGCATGGCGGCTGGCCGGCCGGAACCTACCTCCATCACGCATGCCTGCTATCATCGATGCACGCTGAGCTCTACGGCCGCCTCTTCCTGGATACACTCCGCGTACTTCAGGCGGTTTTTGGCTAGAGCATTTTCTGAGCTGACGGATTCTTTTTGGGATTCCCATGGGATCGAATTTCTGATTCAAGATGTGGGCTGGTGGAGGAGGCCAGCCTGCATGACGAAACCTCTTTCCAATGATCTTCGAGAACGGCTTGTATCGGCGGTTGACAGCGGCCTGTCGCGGCGCTCGGCGGCGCGCCGCTTCGGGGTTGCGGCCTCGACGGCGATCAAATGGGTGAATCGGTGGCGGCGGACGGGCGATGTCGGGCCTAGGCCGCAAGGCGGTGACCACCGCTCGCACCGGATCGAGGCCCATGCCGAGGAAATCCTGGCGCTGGTTGACGAGACGCCGGACATCACCTTGGGCGAGATCGCGGCACACCTGGACGCGGGGCATGGCTTGACGGTGGCCCAAAGCACGGTCTGGCGGCTGCTCGACCGGCACGGCATGACGTTCAAAAAAAACCGCGCACGCCTGCGAGCAACAGCGAGCTGACGTCCTGCGCCGCCGGCAGGCCTGGTTCGACGCCCAACCCGATCTGAAGCCCGAGCGGCTGGTGTTCATTGACGAGACCGGCGCTTCGACCAAGATGGCCCGGCGTTACGGCCGGGCGCCACGGGGCGAGCGTTGCCAAGCACCGGTGCCTCATGGACACTGGAAGACGACGACCTTCGTTGGCGCGCTCCGCCTTGAAGGCATGACCGCGCCCATGGTGCTCGACGGTGCCATGCATGGTGCCGCCTTCCTCGCTTATGTGGAGCAGGTCTTGGTCCCGACGCTCAAACCCGGCGATATCGTGGTGATGGATAACTTACCCGCCCACAAACCCATCGCCGTGCGCACGGCCATCGAAGTCGCCGCGGCAGAGTTGCGCTTCCTGCCGCCCTACAGCCCTGACTTTAACCCCATTGAAATGGCCTTCTCCAAGCTCAAGGCTTTCCTCAAAAAGACCGCCGCCCGAACCGTCGATGACCTCTGGGACGCCATCGCCCAAGGCATCGACACCTTCACACCAACGGAATGCGAAAACTACTTCGCTGCTGCCGGCTATGACCGCAAATGATAGGAAAACGCTCTAGCTCCGGTCGTCAGGGTGGGGCGTGAATGACGACCGCTTCCCGGTAAACTGGAGTGCGCCCCTGAGGGTGGACAGGTTGCACGTTTGGAATTGACCGGGAATGCTGGGCTTTCAGAGGATGGAAGCCATGGCCAAGCACCGAACCTACAGTATTGAGTTCAAGCGACAGGTTGCTCAGGAATATCTCGGAGGCGAGACCCTTCACGGGCTGGCCAGGCGCCACGACGTCTCGCGCAACCTGATCCGCATCTGGGTGTCGAAGCTCGAAGCCGGCGCGTTTGACGAAGACGTGGAGGCCGCCGGCCTTCTCCAGGAATTTGAGGCGAAGATCTCTGCCCTTGAGCGCCTGGTAGGCCGGCAGGCGCTGGAGATCGAGTTTCTAAAAGGGGCACTCAAGAGCGCACCACGGCCGAGAAGCGCGACTACGTCCGTGATTGCCGGCCCCGTGGGCTCACCATCGCGCGAGGATGTCGTCTGATGGGCCTGCCGCGCTCCACCTACTACGATACGCCGGCGACCGAGGCCGACACCGAGATCGTCGCCCGCATCACGGCGATCTGCGAAGAGTTTGAGGCTTACGGCTATCGACGTGTCGGGGCCGAGCTACGCCATCAGGGGATCGTCGTCAACGGTAAGAAGATCCGCCGTCTGATGCGCCAGCACGACCTACAGCCCAAGCGTCGCAGGCGTTTCATCGCCACAACCGACAGCGATCACGATAGTCCGATCTTCTCCAACCGCGCCAAGGACGTTACGGCCGACAGGCCGAACCAGCTCTGGGTCGCAGACATCACCTACGTCGCGATCGCCGTTGGCTTCGTTTATGCCGCCGTCATCCTCGATGCGTGGTCACGCCGCGTCGTTGGTTATGCCATCAGCCGCTCGATCGATACGCGGCTCACCTTGGCAGCGCTCAAGGCCGCTGTCCGGTCACGACAGCCGCCAAGGGGCTGTATCCACCATTCGGATCGCGGATCACAATACGCAGCGGCAGACTATCGCAAGCTGCTCGCCAAACATGGGCTGATCGGCTCGATGAGCCGGCGTGGCAACCCTTACGAGAACGCTATGGCTGAGAGTTTCATGAAGACGCTCAAGGTCGAAGCAGTCTATCTCATGGAATACGAGACTTTCGACGACGTTACCGCAGACCTTCCCAGATTCATCGATGAGGTCTACAACTCACGACGTCTCCACTCCGCGCTCGGATATCTGAGCCCGGTACAGTTCGAGGATCAACATGCCCGGCATACGGTCAAGGCCGCCGAGTGATCCTGTCCGGACATAGGGGCGCACTCCAAAACAGCAGACATTCTGCAAGGCAATGTCCGCTCTCCCCCGCAGATTGGACCACGTTCGGGGCCGATGTTTATGTCCGCTTTGACCCAAAGCCGACGTTCCGACAACCGTATAGACTCACGACGTAACCCTGCTTACGCTTTGAGCGATGCCGTCAACCGGGCGAAGGGAGGGCCATGGCGGAGAAGGTCGAGCGCAGACTCTCCGCGATCCTCAGCGCGGACGTCGTCGGCTACACGCGGCTCATGCGCGCCGACGAGGAAGGCACGTTCGCCCGCTTTCGTGACCATCGCACCGAGCTCGTCGAGCCCAAGATCGCCGAGTACAAGGGCCGCATCGTCAAGCTGATGGGTGACGGCTTGCTTGTCGAGTTCGCCAGTGTCGTCAATGCCGTGCGATGCGCTACCGAAGTTCAGCGCAGGATGGCCGCGCGCAATGCCGGCGTGCCCGAGGATGAGCAGATCGATCTCCGCGTCGGCGTCAACCTCGGCGACGTGATCGTCGAGGGCAACGACATTCACGGCGACGGTGTCAACGTCGCAACCCGCATGCAGGAGATCGCGCCGCCGGGGGGGATCGCGGTCTCCGGCGTCGTCTACGACAGCGTGAAGGACAAGCTGGCCCCGGGCTTCGAGGATCTTGGTCCGCAGCAGGTCAAGAACATCGCCGAGCCCGTACGCGCCTACCGGGTCGTGCTGGACCCGGAGTCGAGCGGCACGAGGGAAGCTCCGCAGGTCGCCACCGCGACCCGCGTCCGCGAGGCCGGGCGCGTACTGACGATTTGCAGTGGCACCCAACGCCAAGGCACGTGGCGCGTGCCCACGAAACTGCGCGTGGTCACCGTGATGGGCGGCACCGATCTGGACTTTCGCGAAGCCGAGTTCGGTCCTGGCGTCACCGAAGTCAAAGTGACCGTCGTGATGGGGGGGATCGCCATCATCGTGCCACCTCATCTCCAGGTGGAGTGCGAGGGCGTCGGCATTTTAGGCCTCTTCGGGGGAATGGTCCGCAGTGCCGGCGAGCGGGATTCGGATGTGCCGCTGTTGCGCATCACCGGGGTCGCGGTCATGGGCGCCCTGGAAATCTCCACGCGATTGCCGGGCGAGATGATGAAAGTCGATGCCCGCGCAAGAGTCGGTCAGATCGGTCATCGATAGGGGATTGGGCAGATCGGGTTATTACGGGGCTAAGGAGCTTCGGTCCTCGCGCGGGCAACTCACGGACCCGACCACAAGCCGAATTCACATCGATACCTCCCAACAGGGGGCCTTCCCGGGTGTCCTATGTCGGCTGCTGGCTCGTTCCGCTCGTCAGGGTGGGGCGCGAATGACGAGCGCTTCCCGGCAAACAGCAGACTTCAGCGCGGCGTTGTCCGCTCTACTCCGCAGATCGGACGATGTTTTGGGCTGGTGTTTGAGGCCGCTACTGACCAAACCCGGACATTCCGTGATCTCCAAACGTCACTTATCAGCCCGTTGATTAAGTGGCTTTTTCCGGCTCTCACTCCCAGATGAGGAATGCGGCGGCGAAAGCCGTCTGGCCGCTTTGCGAGCCCCCCCGTGCCACCAGCATGGCCCCGGTGGGCGTGAGCAGAACGAAAATACCGCCATATCCGCCCGCCACGGCCTCCCGCGGGGTGCCGGCGCCGATGAGCTGGCGCATCAGTAACGATAGATTGTGGCCGGCGACGTGGAGCAGGTATCGCTTGTGCACATTCTCTCGCCCGCGCAGCCAGGTTCGTCGCATGCCGCCACGATCGAGGTTGTGGGCAAAGCAGCGCTCGACGATCTCGGCGCGCAGCTTGAAGGCCTCGCGGGCGACCCCGGACTTGAGCCGCGCACGGTTATTGGTGACCGCGCGCCGCGCCGCCTCATCACCGTGCCAGCGCGAAAAGCCGGTCTGCTTGGGCGCCGCGATCCGGGTCTTCCAGGGACTGTCGTTCAGAGCCCTCAAGACCGCCCGTGAGTGATAACCTTTGTCGGCGACGCATTCGGCCGGGTCCTCCGATGTCGGTGCCGCATCCACCGCATCGAGGTTTGCCTCGGCCTTCGCCAGGGTCTTGGAAAGCGTCGTGGTGTCGCCCTCATCGGCCGGGTGCAGCTCGGCCGCCACCACCGCGCCGGTGTCCAGATCCACCGCGTGCTCGGGCTTATAGGCCAGATGCGTCGTGCCGTCCTTCATCTTGGTGATCTTGGCCTCGGGGTCGCTCTTCGAAACCCAATCCGTGTTGGAAAGCTTCTTGCCCTTGCGCTTCCGGTCCAGACGCGCCAGGTCCTCGGCCGTGGGTGTCTCGACCCCGCTTTCCCGGGCCAGGCGCTCCAGCATCTCCCGGTAGCCTTCGCCGTTGTCGCGCCGCACGATGTTCCGCAGCGCCGCGTTGGCCTCCATGGTCGAGGCATCGACGCCGATGCGCTCGCCCTTGATCAGCCCCGCCTCGGCGATCAGCACCAGAACCCAGTCGAAGACCGCCGCGTGGACTTCATGGGTCAGGCGCGTGCGGCTCCGTGACAGCCAGGAATGGTCCGGTACCCGATCACGGCTCCCCAGTCGCAGGAACGCCCGCAGCGAAAGCGAGTCCGAGCAGCGCCACTCCAGACCGCGCTCGCTGTCGATGCCCTCAAAGTAGCCCACCAGGTGCATCCGGAAATAGCGCCCGGGCGGCACCGAGGGCGCGCCCATCCGGACCGCGTAATAAGGCCGGCAGCTCGCCTCGGCAAAGGCGTCGAAGCCGCCCTCGATCAGCACCGACTGCAAGCGGTCATAAAACACATGACCCGGAGAGCGCGGCATCTCCGACCAGCTCACCATCAGGTCCCCCTGACCATCCTTCTGCCGTCCCATCGCCATCGGCAAATCCCCCTGCAAATCAGGGAACCAGAGAATCAGACGGCGCCGACTTAATCAACGGGCTGTTAGGGATGATGGATTCAAGCACGGCCACATAGTGGCAGCCGGCCGCCGCGAGGACAAAGATGTGCCATATGGCGTTTTGGTAAAGCAGTGTTGTCCAGAGGTGGAATACGACACCGGTGGTGTAGAAGATCCCACCCATGCCGAGAAGCACCAGCGTCGAAACCGGCAGCGCCGCGATTATCGAACCCGCCGCAACAAGGCCGATCCATCCGAGCGCCAGGTACAGGACCAGGGATGCGCGCTCAATCCGCCTTGGCCACAGCAATTTGAGAACGAGGCCGATGATGGCCAGGAGCCAAACCAGGGCGAGAAGGCTATAGCCCACGGGTCCGCCGATGCCGATCAGGGCGAATGGCGTGTACGTACCGGCGATCATCATGTAGATCGCCGCGTGATCGTAGCGACGGATCGCTTCCTTCCATTTCGGACCAACGATCAGATTGTAGGCTGCGGATAGCCCGAACATCGCGATCAGCCCGACGCTGTAAATCGTCGCGGCCATGATCAAAAGCGCACCGCCAATAGGGATGACCATGCGCAGAAGGACCGCGACCGCGATCACCGACATGACCACGCCAAGCGCGTGGACCACGCCATCGCTCAGTCGCTCTGTCTGCGTGTACCCAAGAGGCATAATGCGTGCGGCTTGGTCGCTGCGTGGCAGCGCCGCCTGTTGCAAAATCTGGCGCAAGGGGAAAGCATGCGGCGATACCTGCATCGCAAAGTGGAAGACCTACCTTCAGCCATTTGGGTGTGCTTGTGATGGGTCAGACTCAGGCGAGTAAACGTCCTTGTGTACACAGCGGTTCGTGCCGCTTAGGTGAAACCTGCGGCTTAAGGTCAAAGCTTCTAGGGATGCATTATCCGTCAAAGGCTTATCCCTGAGCGTCCGGGACCACGAAATGTGGTGACGTGGGGCGAGGGTCGTGGTGGAACATAATGTGAACATCATGACCCTCGGGATGCCCAGAAATGACCGACTTCCCCCGTTCCCTGTTGGAGTTCCAACAGCGTTTTCCAGACGAAGAAGCCTGCGCCGCCTACCTGGCCATCTTGCGCTGGCCGGCAGGCTTCGTCTGTCCGGCCTGCGGCAGCAGCCGGGGGTGGGCGCTCGCGACCAAGGCATACACCCATGAATGCGCCGACTGTCGCAAGCAGACCTCGGTGACGGCCGGTACGGTGATGCACGGCTCCAAGCTGGCGCTGATCGCGTGGTTCTGGGCCGCCTATCTGATGGCCACGCACTCCAACGGGATCTCGGCGCTGCAACTCCAGAAGCAGCTCGGCCTGGGTTCCTACAAGACCGCATGGTTGCTCGCCACCAAGCTGCGCCGGGCCATGGTCGCACCAGAGCGCATGCCGCTGGCGGGCCTGGTCGAAGTGGACGAAAGCCTGATCGCCTGCCGCTCCAAGGATGAACCGCCGAGCGGCGGCGGTCGGCGCAGCCACCAAGGCAAGTTGTTGGTCGCCGGCGCTGTCGAGGTCGGCGAGGGTGGGCCCGGCCGGATCCGCCTGGCGCGGATCGAGGACTTCTCCGCCGACAGCCTGCACGCCTTCCTGGGCGCCAACCTCGCCCCCGGCGCCACGGCCAGGACCGACGGCTGGGCCGGCTACCCCGGCGCGTCCGGCATCACACACGACCCGCACGTCGTCGGAAACATGGCCGCCCATATGGTCCTGCCCTGGGTTCATCGCGTCTTCGCCAACCTCAAGACCTGGGCGCTGGGCGTCTACCACGGCCTCCGACGCCAACACCTGCAATCCTACCTCGACGAGTTCGTCTTCCGCTTCAACCGGCGCCAAACCCGCCACGCAGCCTTCCGCTCCATCCTCGGCATCGGCGTCGCAATCAAGCCGCCTACCTACAAGATGTTGATCGCACCGGAGCTACCGGGATAAGCCTTATCCGTCAAAGGTACGATTTCAGCAGCAGGCCGATCATCTGGTCACGATGATACGTGCCATTCGGCGCGATCGTGTCCCGGCGCGTGGTGTAAGAGCGTTGCGCTCTACGCGGCTCCCGGCGGGTAGGGCCGGGACGTTCAGGCTGCCACGGTGGGCAGCGTGATGGGGACACCATCGCTCAGCGGAGCGATTGATTCCAGCGTCATGTATCTCCTTGAGACGGCCCACTCATCGTTCTGCTCGAGAAGGATAGCGCCGACGAGCCGTGTGATGGCGGCTTCGTTGGGAAAGATACCGACGACGTTGGTGCGACGCTTGACCTCGGCATGGAGCCGTTCGATCGGGTTTGTGGAGTGCAATTTCTGGCGGTGCTCCCTGGGGAAGCTCATGTAGGCGAGGACGTCGTGCTCGGCTTCGTCCATGAGAACTGCCAGCTTGGGCACCTTGGGCCTGAGCTGGTAGGCGACCTGACGCCACTGGGCCTTCGCGCTGTCGGCGTCCTCCTGGGCGAAGGCGGTGGCGACGAAGGCGGAGACGACGCGCCGGCCCTGGCGGCCGGCATGGGCCAGCAGGTTGCGGGCGAAGTGCACGCGGCAGCGCTGCCATGTGGCGCCGAGGATCCGGGTCGCGGCGGCCTTCAGGCCCTTGTGGTCGTCGGAGATCACCAGCTTCACGCCGCGCAGCCCGCGCCGGGCCAGCGAGCGCAGGAACTCGGTCCAGAAGGTCTCGGCCTCCGACGCGCCGATCGCCACGCCCAGGACCTCGCGGCGGCCTTGGTCCTTGACGGCCACAGCCACGGTCACCGCGACCGAGACGATGCGTCCGGTCTGGCGCACCTTCACGTAGGTGGCGTCGAGCCACAGATAGGGCCAGTCGCCCTCCAGCGGTCGATCGAGGAAGCCGTTGACCTTATCGTCGATCTCGCCGCACAGCCTGGAGACCTGGCTCTTGGAGGCGCCCGACATCCCCATCGCCTGAACCAGATCGTCGACCGAGCGGGTCGACACCCCCTGGATGTAGGCCTCCTGGATCACCGCAGCCAGCGCCTTCTCGGCCATCCGCCGCGGCTCCAGGAAGCCCGGGAAGTGGCTTCCCTTCCTCAGCTTCGGGATCTTCAGCTCCACCGTGCCGGCCCGCGTCTCCCAGGACCGGTCGCGGTAGCCGTTGCGGTGGGTGATACGATCCGCCGAGCGCTCGCCGTGCCCGGCGCCGGTCAGGCCCTCAACCTCCAGTGCCATCAGCCGCTCGGCCGTGAAGCCGATCATCTCGCGAAGCAGATCGGCATCGGAGCTCTTCTCCAAAAGCGCGCGCAGGGTCATCATGTCCTGGGTCATCGTGGTTCTCCTTCGGGTCAGGTTGGTTTGCACTAGCCCAACCCTAAACCGGAACCGCGATGGCCTCCGCTGTGGATAGCCGGCTTGCCTACGCCAGACTCTCGGCGGTCGCTACGGCAAGCCGCCTACCCACAGCTAACAGAGGCTCCAACAACTCCTACACCACGTCCTGGGACACGACCACCTACTCCGCGCTCGGGTAGTGTCCTAATTTGAAGTACGGCCCACCAATTCCTCAAGGGACCATAGCCGGTCACTCACACCGGCTGCCATAGCTGGGGTGCAGCGTAGCGTCTTGTGGAGGCGCACGAAGTTGTAATGCGCAAAGTGTAGGGCCACCGCAGCCTCAAGGTTTTCCAGCTTCTTGCTGAACGCATTTGTCAGCCGGGTAAAGCGGCGCATGCTCATCCGCATGGTCAAATTCTGACGCTCAACAAGGCTGGTCGAAATATGCGTGCGGTCAGGATTTCCTGCCACCACGGCCTTTTTTTGGCTCACGACGCGGGGAGGCGCGTACCGACCGGGGCCTATTGGTTCTGCGTCATAGAATTTAACCACCTGCCCGTAATCTACATCTGCACCGAAGGCCCGCTCGACTGCATCAACATAGCTACTCAGTGCATCGCTTGAAATCTGGACTCGGTTGTCTAGACGACCGGAAAGATCGTCCATAAATGCCACCGCATTCTTACGCGTTCGCTTCCCAACGAGATGGGTCGGTAGGAGCTTGGTATCGGGATCGAGCGCCACGAACGTCCACTGGTCTCCTAGGCGGGAACGATCATCACCCGGCTTGAGCTGGGCTTGCTTCTTGCCGACGAAACTCCAAATCTCGTCAACCTGTAGCCGTTGGCACGAAAGGTCGCGCATTTTCTCATTCATAAGATTTGCGCAGCCACCACCGACCTCCACCATGAGACGCATGATTGTGTCGCGATGTGTGTTAGTCAGTCGCTCGGTCGAACGGATCGAATTGCCCTCGACGAGACAGTGAATGATCTGGGTGCGGCGGGCGAGCGGTACGCGATTCATAACGATCTCCTTAGTCTATGCAGTCATTTTGACGATAATTTCTCACAAATCAATAAGAATTGACTCAACCACGGTAATATCTTATAATTCTGACCATGGATGAACTGGGACTTGACTTTTTGTGGGCTGGAGGTGCCCAAAAATGGACACATCAGAGTCAACGGCAACCGTCGGGGACGAGGTTAACGGCGAACAGACGGCGGCCCCGCGCAGTAGGTCTAAAATTTCGTTTGTATACAGCGATCTTGAGGCTGCAGTCGGCTTGTCCGACAAGCTTCGAACGAATTCAGGATCGGCGGCCTGCACAGTAAAGCAGTTGGCGACTTGGATGAATATGAGTGCCGCTGGTGGCACGTTCCGCTCCATTCTGGGGGCGGCAAGAACGTTTGGTCTGGTGGAGACACAGCATGGGGGCACGGTATCCCTGACGAATCTTGGTCAAAGCGTCAGCGATGAAGCCGAACGCCCCAATGCGATCGCGGTCGCCTTTTTGAATGTGCCTCTCCATGCGGCGCTGTATGAGAAGTATGAGGGAACCGCCTTACCCCCCTCACCCGCAATTGAGCGGCACATTGAAACTCTTGGTGTTCCGCCAAAGCAAAAGGAGCGCGCGCGACTGACATTCACGAAGTCAGTTCACTTTGCTGGGTTCATCGATTCGTCAAACGAGCGCTTTATGAGACCCGCGGCAGGACCCACTGTGCCCGCCGCGTCAGCGTCAGAACTTCCAAAGGGCGGCGGTGACGGTAACGGTGGAGGACTCAATCTCGACCCGCTCCTAGTGGCGTTGCTGGAAAAGATACCGCCCGTTGTAGAAGGATGGCCGAAGGGTAAGCGAGTCCGATGGTTTAGAACCTTCGCGATGAATGTAAGCCAGATTTACGATACGGAAGACGAGGCGGTCGATTTCGTGATCACAGTTGAGAATGACAAAAGCGAACTTCAACAGGTTGGGGCCACAGAATAATTCTGTGGCCCCAATACTTTTGGCGGTTGGCTACCGCTAACTCAAACCCTGGGAACAAGCCCGGAGAAAGGCAGGTGCTCTATGCGGAAAGACCGCATGAAAAAACCGTAACGGCGGTTAAGCCACTTCTCTAGGACTAGCCCTCTAGGGGAGTGGCACCCGCCATTATAACAGGTAGGTTGCCAGTTTGGAATCCCTTATTAGGTAGGGCGATGCCCGAATCTGATATTGACCAATTGAAACATGCGGTTGAAGGCCAGCATGGCGGCACAGCCACGCCTGCCGGTTCGGTCCCCGTCAAGGATACGTACGAGGGCGAAACCGTATGGGAAGGCGTTGTCCACATCTTCAATCTTGACGACCACCCCAGCGCCACCATCGCCTATGCGTGGTCTTCGCCCATCCAGGGAAGCAACAAACGGCGGTTCTTTGCTGTGCTGCATCTAGGCGGGATCGGAAGCCCACAAGATGCCGTGCGGGCTGCTATCGTCGCGGAACATCGATCATCCCTTTCGTAGCGCTGAAGATCAAATTAGGACACTACCCGCGCTCGCAAACCATTGTACCCTTTTGGACGCCGTCGATTCGAACTCCCCGTCCTCTGCCGGCCGGTCCGGCTGACCGGCCTATGGCGCTGGGCGTTGGCCCCGATCGACAACCTGTTCTGAACAACACGCTTTCCGCGCGCGCTTGCGTTCCTGCGAGATGATGGGAGCCGATGTATGACCAAGAGCAATGCTCTCACGGTGGACCAGCCCTTTGACGGCCGCGAACTCGCAACCCTGGACGTAGACGAGTGGCCCGAGGTGGATGCGATGCTGGGCCGAGCCCGGGCGGCGTTCCGCGATCGGAGCCGCCGGCTTCCCGGCGTCGCGGCGCATCGAAATCCTCCGCCGCCTGGCTGAATTGATGCGCGCTCGCAGCGATGAGCTCGCGCTTCTCATCGCGAGGGAAGGCGGCAAGCCGCTCACCGACGCCCGCGTCGAGGCCGATCGAGCGGTCAACGGCGTCGAACTTGCCGCCGAGGAGATCGCCCGTCTTCACGGCCGCGAAATTCCGATGGACCTCGCCGCGACGGACGCCCCGCGCCTGGCCTTCACGCGCCAGGAACCGATTGGCCCCGTCGTGGCGGTGAGCGCGTTCAACCATCCGCTCAATCTCGTCGTCCATCAGTTGGTGCCTGCCATCGCCACAGGCTGCCCGGTCATCGTCAAGCCGGCCGACACGACGCCGGTCTCTTGTCGGACGTTCGTCGAGCTCGTCCACCAGGCGGGATTGCCGGAAGAATTATGCCAGCTGTGCGTGTGCGACATACCGACCGCGGAGCGGCTGGTGACGGACGAACGGGTTGCGTTCTTCACGTTTATCGGCTCGGCCAAGGTCGGCTGGTATTTGCGCGGCAAACTTGCGCCAGGAACCCGTTGCGCGCTCGAGCACGGCGGGGCGGCGCCGGTGATCGTGTGTGACGATGCGGACCTGGAGCACGCCGTCCCCTCGCTCGTCAAGGGCGGCTACTACCATGCCGGCCAGGTCTGCGTGTCCGTCCAGCGCATCTTCGTCGACAACCGCATCAAGGGGGCGTTTCTCGAGGCTTATGCGGGCGCGGCCGGGCGTCTGATCACAGGTGATCCGACACACGGTGAGACCGATGTCGGCCCGCTTATCCTGCCGCGCGAAGTTGACCGCGTCGAAACATGGGTCGGCGAAGCCGCTGCCGCGGGCACCCAAGTGACGTTGGGCGGGACGCGGATCAACGACCGGCTGTTCAGCCCGACGATCCTGGTGGAACCGCCCGCCGACGCCAAGGTCTCGACCCAGGAAATTTTCGGGCCCGTGAGTTGTGTCTTCGGGTTCGACGACTTGGACCAAGCGGTGGCGCAAGCCAACGCGCTGCCGCTCGCGTTCCAGTCGGCGGTCTACACGCGCGACCTCGACCGGGCGCTCGACTTATCGGAGCGCCTCGATGCCGGCGCCGTCATGGTCAACGACCATTCGGCCTTCCGCGTCGACTGGATGCCTTTCGCCGGGCGCGGCGTCTCGGGCTACGGGATCGGCGGTATCCCCCACACCATGGCGGACATGGTGCAGGAGAAGCTGACCGTGATCCGGCGCATCTAGCGCGTCCGCCCACCATGCGGGCGTTGCGGCAAGAATTAAGAGGGAGGCGAAAGTCGTGGATTACATCATCGAGTACCAGGTCGCGGCCGATAAGGTCGCGGAGCAGGAGCAGGCTGTCCGCGAGTTCATCGATGTCATCAAGGCTGAGAACGATCCCGGCTATCGCTCTACCTCGTTCAAGCAGGAGGACGGCACCTCGCTCGTTCACCACGCCTGGATGGCGGACGAGGCGGCGCGCGAGCGGTTCCAGTCGCTGCCGCCTCTCAAGACCTTCGCCGAGGGCCTGAAGGCGCGTGCCGAGGAGGGACCGACGGCGACACGCGTCGAGCGGGTGGCTGCGAGCGAAGGGTGAAACTCGGGTCCCGAGGGGCGGCCCGTGCCTCAATCGTGGATGATGGTCGGGGGCCGGGGGCCCTTGATATGGCGCTCCTCCCACTCGCCCATCGGCGGCGTTTCGGCGGGCTTGTCGGAGCGCAGCGCATTGAACTCGGCGACGGGCCGGAACATGTCGTATTGCCGGCGCAGCTCATCGACGGCTTGGGCGTGAATATCGACGCGTAGATCGATCGACGCGATGGCCGGGTCGGCCTCATTGTCGTAGACCTTGAGGTAGGCGGAGCGTTCCTTGTAGTGAACGCCGTTGACGGCCTGCCCGCCGGCATCGCGGCCCGCTTCGAGCGCGAGCATCAGGCGTTCATCGAGGGGGGCCGCCGCCGCTTGACCGAAGGCTGCGGCCATGACGTCCAGCGTTGGCGGGCCGGCAAGCGCATTGCCGAACGAAATGCCATCGGTGCTCTCAAGTTGTCCGACCCAAGGCCGGGAATCGAGTCCCGAATAGCACATCCTTTCACCGTTCCGGCGCAGAATGGCGATTTGGCGGTAGGTCAGATCATCCACCAGATCTGGCAGCCGCGCCTCGATATCGTCGAGCGCGCTGCCGCCGGCCACGAGACGGGCGAGGTCCACCCCGGCTTTGGGCCGGGCATAGGCCTGCGACACGATGATATCGCCACCGAGTGTGAAGAAGGGACACAACCCCCCGACAGCCAAGGACGCCGTGGTCGAGGCGACGCCCGTCGCGCCGGTGCGCGGACACTGGCCGATGATGGAATAGGTCATTTTTTTCACTCCTGGGTCAGGGACGACGGGAGCGAGAAATGGCACCGCGGCTAGGGCGCGAGGCTCCGCAAATAGGCGCTCACGTCCTTGCGGTCTTGCTTCATCTTCAGGCCTGGGAACTCCATCTTGCCGCCTTCGAGGAGCTTGGCCGGATTGGCGGGATAGCCGTCGAGACTCTCCTTGTCCCAGACGAGCCCCAATTCGCGCATCGCCCTGGAGTAGTTGTAGTCCTCGATGGAGGCTGCCTCGCGGCCGTGCAGGTTGGCAAGATGCGGCCCGAGCTTGTTCCCGCCCGCCTCGAGGCTGTGAGAGGCCTTGCACTTGCGGTAGACCTTCTCGCCCTTGGCGGGATCGCTCTCGGCCGCGGCAGGCGTCGCGGCCGGGCCGGCGGCGCAGAGAGTCGCGAGCGCGGCAATTCACGGCAACGATATCCCTGGTTGTTTCACCATCACGCGCCAGTCTACGCGATGGGCGACTGAGCTGTCAGTCGGGCGGTTTAGGCCACGCGGCAGAGCCCCGTTCAACGGGAGTGATCGGCCTTAGTCAGCGTAGCAACGATCACGTACAATTTTGATACGCTCGGGTTTCCGGTCGAAGACGGTTCATGAGGAGGAGCGGTCATGAGCAATGGCGCAGCCAAAGTCCATTTTGTGGGGAGCATGCCGCGCGGCTCCGTCGAAGAGGTGTTCGAGGTGTGCGTCCGTGAAGCGGGTGACTACATTGCCGGTCTGCCGGACGGTGAGGTCGGCGACCGCACGGATTTCACGACATTTGTGGCGTATCGGCTGTTCGACGGCAATCCGCAGTTCGAGACACTGACCCGGCCTTGGCTCATCGAAGGCAAGAAGGCCGACTGGCATATGACCGATCTTTACGACAACACGTGGCTGTTCAAGATCAAGGACGATGTCAAATTCCCCCAGTTCGACAACATCCATTACGCCGACGCGGCCATCGAATCTTACGGCACCTTCCGCACGTTTCGAGAAGAGGGAAAAATTCCCGCCCACATTCGCTTTCAGGTCTGTCTCCCCGCGCCCTATAGCGCCATGGGATGGTGGTTTCATGACCCCGAGGATTACGACCGGGTTGCGCTCGCCTACATGGCCGCGATGACGCGCGAGGTGAAGCGGATTGTCGAGGCCATTCCCTCAGCGGACCTCGCCATTCAATGGGATTATCCGTTCGAGACCCTCGATATCGCCGGCGCCTATCCGTGGACGCCGAAATACGATCCGTGGGTGCGCTACGCTATGGAGCTGTTGCCGCTTTCCATGAACATCCCGGCGGATGTCCTGCTCGGTTTTCACTTCTGCTACGGCGATATCATCGGCGAGCACTCGCTCGAGCCGCCTGATCTCGAGGTCTCGGTGAAAATGGCCAATCTCGCGATCCACAACTCCGGACGGCGCATCGACTGGGTTCACATGCCGGTGCCCATCAGCAGAGCCGATGACGACTATTTCGGACCGTTGCAAAAGTTGGATGTAGGTAACACGCGAGTCCATTTGGGCCTCGTTCACCATGACGATGGCGTCGAGGGGACGATGAAACGGGTCGAGGTGGCGAAGAAGTATCTGCCGGACTTCGGTGTTGCCACCGAATGCGGGATGGCGCGGCGCGATCCCGAAACCCTCGAAGGGCTCCTGCAGATCCACTGCGAGGTCGCTGATCTTCTGTCGTAGCGGCGGCATCGCGGATCGCGCGGTTAGGCGAGCCCGCTCGGGGCTATGGAAGAATGTGCGTGAGGGCGCCATGACGAGCTTCAGAGATATTCTCAAGACGGCCGAGAAGCGCGCCGGCGGCAAGGCAGCGCTGGCCAAACGCCTGCCCACGCCAAAATCCGCGGCCGAGCTTCGCACCACGGGCGATGACCGCTATCTCTCGGTGATGTCGCTTCGGGTGTTCCGCGCCGGCCTCAGGCACGGCATGGTCGATGACCGCTGGCCGGCCTTCGAGGAGGTGTTCTTCGGCTTCGCTCCCAAGCGCGTGCGCGCCATGAGCGACGAGGCGGTGGAGGCGCTGATGAACGATACCCGTCTCATCCGCCACTGGCCGAAGATGAAATCGGTGCGCGAGAACGCCGCGGCGATCGCGGCGGCGGCCGAGGAGAGCGGCAGTTTCGGCGCGTACCTCGCCGGTTGGCCAGCCGACGATGTCGTCGGGCTGTGGGAGGACCTCACCAAGCGCTGCAAGCAGATGGGCGGCAATTCGGGGCCCACCTTCCTGAGGATGGCGGGCCGCGACACCTTCATCCTGACCGATCACGTCGTGCAAGGCCTCAACCAGTGGGGCGCGTATGACGGTACACCCAAGGGCAAGGGAGCCCGCCGCCAGGTCCAGGAGGCGTTCAACCGCTGGGCGACCGAGACCCAAAAGCCGCTCTGTCACCTCAGCATGATTCTGGCCGGGTCGGTGGGTTGAGGCAGGCATCGGCCAGCACCACAAGAGCGGAGGTTTCGATTGCGTTCCTGAACCGCCCGCCTGAAACCCCTCCGCCAAATTCGTTGCAAAGGCTGCTTGGCCCAAGCCCGGCGGGCTGATCGCCAAGACGCGTTGGGTGCCGGTCGCGCTCGTCGCCCATTCGCGCCTGTCCGTCCCACCTCCTTTCCGCTAGAGCGTTTTCCTATCATTTGCGGTCATAGTCGGCAGCAGCGAAGTAGTTTTCGCATTCCGTTGGTGTGAAGGTGTCGATGCCTTGGGCGATGGCGTCCCAGAGGTCATCGACGGTTCGGGCGGCGGTCTTTTTGAGGAAAGCCTTGAGCTTGGAGAGGGCCATTTCAATGGGGTTAAAGTCAGGGCTGTAGGGCGGCAGGGAGCGCAACTCTGCCGCGGCGACTTCGATGGCCGTGCGCACGGCGATGGGTTTGTGGGCGGGTAAGTTATCCATCACCACGATATCGCCGGGTTTGAGCGTCGGGACCAAGACCTGCTCCACATAAGCGAGGAAGGCGGCACCATGCATGGCACCGTCGAGCACCATGGGCGCGGTCATGCCTTCAAGGCGGAGCGCGCCAACGAAGGTCGTCGTCTTCCAGTGCCCATGAGGCACCGGTGCTTGGCAACGCTCGCCCCGTGGCGCCCGGCCGTAACGCCGGGCCATCTTGGTCGAAGCGCCGGTCTCGTCAATGAACACCAGCCGCTCGGGCTTCAGATCGGGTTGGGCGTCGAACCAGGCCTGCCGGCGGCGCAGGACGTCAGCTCGCTGTTGCTCGCAGGCGTGCGCGGTTTTTTTTGAACGTCATGCCGTGCCGGTCGAGCAGCCGCCAGACCGTGCTTTGGGCCACCGTCAAGCCATGCCCCGCGTCCAGGTGTGCCGCGATCTCGCCCAAGGTGATGTCCGGCGTCTCGTCAACCAGCGCCAGGATTTCCTCGGCATGGGCCTCAATCCGGTGCGAGCGGTGGTCACCGCCTTGCGGCCTAGGCCCGACATCGCCCGTCCGCCGCCACCGATTCACCCATTTGATCGCCGTCGAGGCCGCAACCCCGAAGCGGCGCGCCGCCGAGCGCCGCGACAGGCCGCTGTCAACCGCCGATACAAGCCGTTCTCGAAGATCATTGGAAAGAGGTTTCGTCATGCAGGCTGGCCTCCTCCACCAGCCCACATCTTGAATCAGAAATTCGATCCCATGGGAATCCCAAAAAGAATCCGTCAGCTCAGAAAATGCTCTAGACTTGATGTCTTTCCCGCCACAATGCGGGGCGTTCGAGCCGCTGTGCGCCCGAACGCAAATAGGGGGGATTCAACATGAGCAAGCGGACATTGTGGTCCGTGGCGGGTGTGGTATTCGCCGCCACGGCGTTTCTGATCGGTCCACCGAAGGCCCAGGCGGGCGATGCGTGGAGTTTCCCCGTGATCATCCATGAGCCGCCCATGTCGCCCGAATTTGTGGAGATTGAGGGCGTCTACCAGGCGATGGACTCGAGCGAAGTCACCAAGAAGTGGCACATCTGCGTGGCCTTCCCCCATGTGAAGGATCCCATTTACATTGCCTATACTTACGGCACCGTCACCGAGGCGAGACGGTTGGGCGCCAAGGCCACCATCGTTGCGGCGAACGGCTATGGCGACCTGGAGACACATATTTCGCAGATCGAGAATTGCGTCGCGCAAGGTGTCGATGCGTTGGCCATCGTGGCGATCTCGCCCGAGGCGCTGACCAACGTGATCGATGAGGCGCGCGCCAACGGCACGGTGGTGATCGACTGTGGCATCGGTATCAACGCCGCGACCGACGGCGAGGTCATCGAGTCGTTTTACGAGCTCGGCACGATGCCGGGAGAATACCTGAAGGCCAAGCACCCCAAGGGCTCGGGCAAGGTCAAACTGCTATGGCTGCCCGGTCCCGCAGGCATTCTCTGGGTTGAGGACGCCACGCGAGCATTCAAGGATACTCTGGTGGATTCCGATGTCGAAATCGTCAAGGTCATGTATGGCGATAGTGGCAAGGTCCCGCAGATGAAGCTCGTCGAGGATGGCGTGCAGACCTATTCCGACATCAGCTATCTAGCGGGTGGTGCGCCGGCCATCGAGGTCGCGGTTCAACACCTGCGCGAGATCGGCCGCGAGGACATCAAGCTGATCGCGTTCTACACCAGCCCTGGCGTGGTCAAAGCGGTCGAGCAGGGTCGAGTCGAGGCCACCCTGATGGAGGACAGCGTCATCCTGTTGCGCATGTGCGTCGACATGGCGGTGCAAATCCTCGAGGGCAAGGCCACGATGCTCGATGCGGCGCCGCATTTCCGCATGCTGGACCAGGCGGGACTCGCCACCTGGGAGCGCGAGACCTCGCTCGCGCCCGACGGCTGGAAGCCCGTGTTCAACGTCGACTAAGGGCGTTCAGTCTCAGACGCAAAGAAAACCGGGAAGGGCTCGCTCTCCCCGGTCCATTGTGCGATCCGCGCTTGGTGGACGGTTAATTGACCCTGAAGGTTGGGTGCCGGCGGCGCCCGTCGCCCTTTCACGCCTGTCCGTCCCATCTCAATTCCGCTAAACTCGCGGCCTTTCCCGCGACAATGCGGGGCGTTCGGGCTCCGATGGGTCCGAGCATATTTTAGGGAGGACCCAAAATGAGTAAGCGGACATTGTGGTTCGTGGCGGTTGTGGTACTTGCCGCCGCGGCGTTTCTCTTCAGTTCACCAAAGGCTCAGGCCGGCGATGCGTGGAGTTTCCCCGTGCTCGTCCATGAGCCGCCCATGTCGCCCGAATCGGCGGGGAGCGAGGGCGTCTACCAGGCGTTGGACTCGAGCGAAGTCACCAAGAAGTGGCATATCTGCCAATTGTTTCCGCACGTGAAAGACCCCGTTTACATCGCCTATACCTACGGCGCGGTGACCGAGGCGCGACGGCTGGGCGCCAAGCTCACCGTCGTCGCCGCGGATGGTTATGGCGATTTGCAGACGCAGATCTCACAGCTCGAGGACTGTTTCGCGCAAGGTGTGGATGCGGTATCCATCTTCGCGATCTCGCCGACGGCAATGAACACGGTGATCCAAGAAGCGCGGGCCAAAGGCAAGGTGGTGGTCGACTGCGGCATCGGCATGGACACCGAGACCGACGGCGAGGTTATCGAGTCGTTCTTAGAGCTCGGCGAGATCCCGGCGGAATACCTGAGGGCGAAGCACCCCAAGGGCTCGGGCAAGGTCAAGCTGTTGTGGCTGCCCGGCCCCGCCGGCATCCTGTGGGTTGAGGACGCCACGCGCGCGTTCAAGGAGATCCTGATGGATTCCGACGTCGAGATCGTCAAGGTCATGTATGGCGACAGCGGCAAGGTCCCGCAGATGAAGCTCGTCGAGGACGGCGTGCAGACCTATCCCGACATCAGCTATCTGGCGGGTGGCGCGCCGGCCATCGAGGTCGCGATTCAACACCTGCGCGAGATCGGCCGCGAGGACATCAAGCTGATCGCGTACTACACCAGCCCTGGCGTCGTGAAATCGCTCGAGAAGGGTCAAGTCGAGGCCACCCTGATGGAGGACAGCGTCATCCTGTTGCGCATGTGCATGGACATGGCGGTGCAAATCCTCGAGGGCAAGGCCACGATGCTCGATGCGGCGCCGCATTTCCGCATGCTGGACCAGGCGGGGCTCGCCACCTGGGACCGCGAGTCCTCGCTCGCGCCCGACGGCTGGAAGCCCGTGTTCAACGTCGATTAAGGGCGTGCAGTCTCAGACGCAAAGAAAACCGGGGAGGGCTCGCCCTCCCCGGTTCTTTGTGCGATCAGCGCTTGGTGGACGGTTAATCGACCTTGAAGATGGGGTCCCAGCCTTTCGGCGGCAGCATAGCGTCGCGGTCGTAGGTGTTGACGTTGCTGCCGTCCACAATGAATATCTCGGGCCCGGTGTCCTTGATGTAATCGTAACCCTCGAGGATACGAACCGCCTGATCGATGGCCATGCGCACCTGCATCACGGTGCTGTCGGTAATCGCCCCCATGGCTGTGCCATCGACGATGCCCTTGTGCATGCCGGGTGTCATGTAGTGGGCGATTAGCCCTATGTCATAGCGGTTCATTTCTCTCATGATCCGCATTCCGCCCTCGGCGGCTGAGGCCATCCCGGCAATGTAGGCGATATCGGGATAGGTCTGGATGCCGTCCTCGACCAGCTTCATCTGGATGTCCTTGTGGGAATCCGCCGTACTGGGTGGCGACCACGACGATGTCCGAACCCGACTTCGCCAGGGCATCATGGAAACCGCGGTTGGCATCTTCCGACCAGCCGGCCCCCGGCGGTCCGGGCAGCCATAGGACCTCGGTCTTGCCGGAGCCATTGGGATGGCGCTTGGCCAGGTAGTTGGCGGTGGTGACACCGGCGTCATAGTAGGAGGCCTTGTTCCGCGCCTGGATATCGGTCGAATCGATGCCGTTCGCCATATCGACGACGACGACATTCTGCTTGCGCGCCTACTTGATCACCTCATTCAGGCCAGTGGGCGAGATCGCCATGATCAGCACCGCGTCAGCGCCCTGGGCGATGCAGTCCTCGACCTGGGTGATCTGTTTCGATAAATTGACGTAACCGCCAGCCGAGGTCATGGTCATTTTAACGCCGAGGCGCCTGGCTTCCTCGACCGCGCCGAAATTCATGGCCACGTAGTAGGGGTCATTCATGTTCGGCATGTGGACGCAGATGTTCCACTTCTTGGTTACTTTGCCGGGGTCGAGCGCCGTGTAGGTGCCGGCAATCGACTTCACGTTTTCAGCGGTCGGCGACAGCAGGGCCGGTTCCTTGTTGAAGACGGGATAGGTCCACATCTCCCCCGCCACAACCGGCGATACGGCAAGCATTAACACGACGCCGACGAGACCAAGAATGAGCTTGCTCATGGTGTACTCCTCTCCTGCTACAAGTGTTCAGAACGGCGGTTCGCACGCCTTGTTCATGTGATACGCGTCACGACTGACAAACCTTAAGAATCGGTCTCGAACCTAAGCCGGGATCCGGGGATTGAGGTGGGACCCCTCGAGGTACGGATTTCGCCGTAAAGGCTTATCCCTGAGCGTCCGGGACCACGAAATGTGGTGACGTGGGGCGAGGGTCGTGGTGGAACATAATGTGAACATCATGACCCTCGGGATGCCCAGAAATGACCGACTTCCCCCGTTCCCTGTTGGAGTTCCAACAGCGTTTTCCAGACGAAGAAGCCTGCGCCGCCTACCTGGCCATCTTGCGCTGGCCGGCAGGCTTCGTCTGTCCGGCCTGCGGCAGCAGCCGGGGGTGGGCGCTCGCGACCAAGGCATACACCCATGAATGCGCCGACTGTCGCAAGCAGACCTCGGTGACGGCCGGTACGGTGATGCACGGCTCCAAGCTGGCGCTGATCGCGTGGTTCTGGGCCGCCTATCTGATGGCCACGCACTCCAACGGGATCTCGGCGCTGCAACTCCAGAAGCAGCTCGGCCTGGGTTCCTACAAGACCGCATGGTTGCTCGCCACCAAGCTGCGCCGGGCCATGGTCGCACCAGAGCGCATGCCGCTGGCGGGCCTGGTCGAAGTGGACGAAAGCCTGATCGCCTGCCGCTCCAAGGATGAACCGCCGAGCGGCGGCGGTCGGCGCAGCCACCAAGGCAAGTTGTTGGTCGCCGGCGCTGTCGAGGTCGGCGAGGGTGGGCCCGGCCGGATCCGCCTGGCGCGGATCGAGGACTTCTCCGCCGACAGCCTGCACGCCTTCCTGGGCGCCAACCTCGCCCCCGGCGCCACGGCCAGGACCGACGGCTGGGCCGGCTACCCCGGCGCGTCCGGCATCACACACGACCCGCACGTCGTCGGAAACATGGCCGCCCATATGGTCCTGCCCTGGGTTCATCGCGTCTTCGCCAACCTCAAGACCTGGGCGCTGGGCGTCTACCACGGCCTCCGACGCCAACACCTGCAATCCTACCTCGACGAGTTCGTCTTCCGCTTCAACCGGCGCCGAACCCGCCACGCAGCCTTCCGCTCCATCCTCGGCATCGGCGTCGCAATCAAGCCGCCTACCTACAAGATGTTGATCGCACCGGAGCTACCGGGATAAGCCTTTCGCCGTAATCAGCACGTGCTCCCCGGGTTGGGTCGGCAAGACCTTCTTGATGAGCACCTGACCGGCACTCTCGATCTCTGGCGCGAAGTCTGAGGTCAGCATGGTGAGTGTCCTCCCTGGGCCGGTTGGCAGGTCAGGCGCTCCCGAACAATCGATCGAGATAATTGTTCATCATGTGGTGGATGGGCTTTTCCAGCCCGACCATGGGGCCGGGCTTGAAACTCTGGGATTTGAACCCTCGCTGCAAGGAGCCGACCATATCGATGTCCTCCTGCAGGAACGACTTCCACCAGTCGGAGTAGACTTTGGCGCGTTCGGCAAAATTCGGCTGCTCGAACCATTCCTCGGGGAACATGATGTAGACGTGGTGCTCCGTCGTTTCGGGTCCTGTGGGCCAGGCGGTAAAGAAGGTGAACTCGTCGATACGGGCGAAGAAGTTCATGTTGGGATGAGGATAGAAAGAGTAGGCGTAAGTGTCCTCTTCGTCGGCGAGCCACGGGATGGGTCCGAACCGCGATTTGGCGTCCGGTGTCAAAGGCCCGCTCATGTAGCGCACAGTACAGCCGCCGCGCTCGAGCAGTTCGAACGAAACGCGTTCGGCGGGCGTGTAGTGGCCTAGCGTGGTCGAATGCAGGGTCTCGAGGTGATACCAATCGACGAGATTCTCCGGCGCCAATTTCCAGTTGCATTCGAGGTTGACGACGAACTTGTCCCAGAGCCGCGCGCGCTCGGGTTTGAGGTGGCTCGTTTGCGTCAAAAGGTCGCCGAAAACCCGCTGAGGCTTTCGCACTCGGTATCGAAATTGACGAACAAAAAGCCGCCCCAAGTGTCGACCTTGACCGGCTTCAAGCGGCAGGATTTGGGATCGAAGCCCTCGACACCCTTGATAAACGGCGCGCCCAGAAGCTCGCCTTTGAGATTATAGGTCCAGCCGTGATAGGGGCAGCTGAACTCCTTGAGGTTGCCCTGGCCCTGGGCGACCTCCACGCCGCGGTGCCGGCACACATTTGCGAACGCGTTGATATCACCCTGCTCGTCGCGCGCCACGACGAGCGGCTCGCCGGCAAGACGAAAGGTCAGATAATCGCCCGGCATTCCGATTTCCTCGACCCGGTCGACGCAGAGCCAGTCTTTCAGGAAGATCTCTTGCTTCTCGAGCTCGAAGACCTCGGGCGAGGTATAGATGTAACCTGGCACCTGGCGCGCCTTGGACAAAGGAGACTTGACTCCCTCGAGGCCCTCGCCGACGCTCGGAGTCGGTATATCTGCCACTGCTGTCACTCGTTCCTCCCTTGTTTGCGGGCGATTTTTTTTGGGGCATCAGAGTGTCTGACGTCAGCGCGTTTGGGACAAATTGAGGTAATTGCATACCGGAGGATTTCTGGCTCATCGTAGTGACCGAAGGGAACGAAGATGAGACAGAAATCAATGAGCAAGAACGACCCGGCGGATGGAACGGTTCGGGATATTCGCCGCAAGACACGCAAGCAGTATACGGCTGAGGAGAAGATCCGGATCGTGGTGTCGGGCCTGCGCGGCGAGGAGAGCATCGCCGCCTTGTGCCGCCGCGAGGGCATCGCCGAGGGTCTGTATTACAGCTGGTCGAAAGAGTTTTTGGAAGCAGGCAAGAAGCGGCTCGCCGGCGACACCGGGCGCCAAGCGACCTCGGGCGAGGTTAAAGGCCTGCGCCAGGAGATGCGCGACTTGAAGGAGTTGGTCGCCGAACTTTCGCTGGAGAACCGGCTTCTCAAAAAAAACATGATCGGGCATGGGGGAGACGAGGAATGAGGTATCCCGCATCCGAGAAGCTGGAGATCATCCGCCTGGTCGAGCAGTCCCACCTGGGCGTCGGGTCCACTTTGGACAAGCTGGGCATTCCGAAGACCACCTTTTATCGCTGGTACGATCGCTTTCTGGCCTTTGGCGACGCCGGTCTTGAGGATCGCAACAGCAGCCCAGGCCGGGTGTGGAACCGGATCCCGGATGATGTCCGGGGGCAGATCATCGATCTTGCCCTGGAGGAGACGCAACTGTCGCCCCGGGAACTGGCCGTCAGGTTTACGGACACCAGGGGCTACTTTGTCTCGGAAGCCTCGGTTTACCGGCTTCTCAAGGCCCACGACCTGATCACCAGCCCCGCTTTCGTGGTCATCAAGACAGCCGATGAGTTCCGCGACAAGACCACGGCGCCGAACCAGCTGTGGCAGACCGACTTCACCTATCTCAAGGTCATCGGCTGGGGCTGGTTTTACCTGTCGACCATCCTGGACGACTATTCCCGCTACATCATTGCTTGGAAGCTCTGCACCAACATGACGGCGGACGATGTGACGGCAACACTGAAGTTGGCGCTAGAAGCCTCAGGCTGCAATCGCGCCAATGTCGTCCACAAGCCGAAGCTGCTCAGCGACAACGGCTCGTCCTATATCTCCGGCGATCTGGCTGAATGGCTCGAGGACCACGGTATGGATCACGTTCGGGGCGCACCGTATCACCCGCAAACCCAGGGCAAGATCGAGCGCTGGCATCAAACGCTGAAGAACCGGATCCTGCTTGAAAATTATTATCTCCCCGGCGATCTCGAAAACCAGATCAGCGCCTTCGTCGATCACTACAACAACCAACGCTACCACGAGAGCATCGGCAACGTAACTCCAGCCGACGCCTACTTTGGACGCCACACCGCCATCATCGAAAAGAGAAAAAAAGATCAAAAAACTGACCACCCAAAACCGCCGCTTGAACCATCAAAGCCAAGCGGCTTAACATCAAACAAAGATGAGCCAGATCCTCCCTATGAAACACGCTCAACAGTCCCATTTGTTTTGATGACGGACATGCATCAGAGAGGCGCGCGATGGTTGCGCGTCCTCCGGGTGTGCCCCGACACCATCAGAATAATACACCTGTCAGAATTCTACACCAGTGAGCCATACCGAAACGCGGTGCGTCCGCCTTGCTCATGTGATACGCGACACGACTGACACACCTTAAGAATCGGTCTCGAACCTAAGCCGGGTTCCGGGGAGCGAGGTGGGGGCCCTCCAGGTGCGGAAACGCCTGGGGGTAGAGCTCGTGATCCGGCGGGAACGGATCGCCATGCTTTAAGCCCACGTCGAACGGCGGATTGAGCCGCCACTGGTTCTTGCGTTCCGCATAGGTCGCATCATCGCCGGCAAAGCGAAGCGAGAGCGCCCGCCGCCGGCGATCGGTCGAGTTGCCCGGCGCGGTGTGCACCGTAAGTTCGTGGAACGCAATGACATCGCCCGGCTCGGTATCGAAGTGGGCGATGGTGTACTGATCGCGCAGCTTCTCGAAATTCGGCATCGTGTCGAAGCCATCCACTTGCGCCGCCTTGCTGAGATGGAAATCCTCGTGGCCGGCGAGGCCATCGAGCGTGTCGGTCTCATCGAAGTTCACCGCCTCGAACCAGGGGCCCTTGTGGGAGCCGGGGATCCACTCGACGGCGCCGCTCTCGAGCGTGACAGAGTCCAATGGACTCCAGTTCGCGCCGGCCTGCGCGCCGTTGACGGGGTGGTAGGGCTGGTCCTGATGCCAGGGTGTCCTCTGTGGCGTGTGGGGTTCCTTGGCGAACAGCACGTCCTCGAGAAAATTGACCCTGGTGGACCTAGTGCACGTTGCGAAGATTTCGCCGAGCGGTGATTCAACGGCGAAGGCGCGGAAATCATCGGTCCTGGGGCCCATCTTCCACATGAAGGTGTTTTCGGCAAAGCGCCCCTCGGCATCCTCCGGCGCCAACTCCAGTCCGCGGCCACCATTCTCGTGGGGGTGCGCCATGATGTAATCCACCGCATCGCGCATGCGCTCGATCCAGTCCTGGTCCAACATGCCCGGCAGGTGGACCACGCCATCCCGCTCGAAGCTCTCGACCTCCGCCGCGGTAATGCCCCGCAATGGTTTCCGATTCATCGTCCTCCCTCTCCTCGCTGATAATGGCGGTTGTCTGGGATCGGTGCGGGCCTCAAGTGGGGCCCGAACCAGAAATGCATCTACCCGAACGCGAGGAACCGAGCCGGGTTTTCCACCATGATCTTGTGGATTTGCTCCTCGCTGAAGCCTTTCTCCCGCATCATCGGCAGGAAGGTATCGGGCAGGAACTCGACCGGCATGCGCGTCGCCACTTGCGGGTCGTCCTCGGTGAATTCCCGGTCGCCGCGGAGCTGATACCAGAAGCGGTCGAAGGTCAGCAGCAGCCGGTCCTCGTAACCCTTTTCGGCGGCGCGGAACATGAGGTCGATGGCGGCCGTGTCATCGAGTCCGCGCCACTGCGTGCCGATATTGTCCATCTGCACATAGGCGCCGAGTTTGAGGATCTCTTCGAGCTGCTCGAACGAGGCGAAGAAGGTGTGGCCGATGCAGATCTTGGCGGGATCGCCGCCTTCCTCCAGCAAGAGCTCGAGCTGTTCGAGGCCGATGTTGGTCACCTGCCAATCGGCGGGATCGATGTGCGTCGTGATCGGGCAGCCGGTCATCTTCTGCGCCCGCGCCGCCGCGCGGAAGGCGCGGTCCTCGTACTTGCCGAGATGGCGGCCATGGGCGCCCACCGGCGCCGGGTGCGGGTCGGCGTCGACCTCGCCGGACGCGGCCTTGATCACGCCGCATTTGACGTCGGTGCCCGCCATGCCTTCGGTGACGTCGTTGGCGAAGAACGCGGCTATCTCGTCCACCGACTGGCGCCGCCAGTGATAGGGAATGCCCATGCTCTGGCAGAAGAATCCGGTGCAGGCGATGAGGTGGATGCCGCTGCGCTCCGAGACCTCTTGCATGAGCTTGGGATGGCGCGCGTTCTCGATGGTCGTACAATCGACGAACGTTCCCAGATTGAACGCCTTCTTGGCCAGCTCGAACTCGCTCGACAGGCCTTTCAACACCTTGTCCCAGCTGAACACGGCGCGATGGTCGACCTCGGCGCCGGGCCAGCCGAACATGGCATGTTCGTGCGTGAGGATGACGCCGGCGTCGTCCGGGTCGATGTCGCCGCGGATCGTTCGGATCTTGCTCATCTCTTCCTCCCCGCTGTTGTCATGGTGATTGGTGCAGAACGTTCCGCGGACAGAGTTCAGGCTGCCGTGGAAGCGCCAGAGCCCATATTAACTCAGATTGCGACAATCGGTAGGCGCTTCGTGATTGTGCCGAAGCTCCCTCGGCCCGTCGCGATCATGTAGGATTCAGGCGAACCGCACGGCGTCGCGGCCTGAGTCTTTCGCCTGGTACATGGCATCGTCGGCGTGCCTCAGCAACGTCTCGGCGTCATGGCCATCATCGGGGAACAGGGCGACGCCGATGCTGGCACCGAGGGTCCACTCGAGGTCGCGGAAGTTGAAGGGTTCGGCCAGGGCGAGGTGAATCTTGCCGGCGATGGTTTCCGCATCAACGTATGTTCGGGTTTCTTCGCCAAGGATCACAAACTCGTCGCCGCCCACACGGGCCACGGTGTCCGAGGCGCGGACGCACGATTGGAGCCGCATGGCCAACTCCCTCAGGGTGGCGTCTCCAGCCTCATGCCCGAAGGTATCGTTGATAGGTTTGAAGCGATCGAGATCGAGCGCCATCACCGCGAACTGCCGTGCGTAACGCTTGCCGTGCACCACGGCGCGTTGCAGGCGCTCGTGAAGCAGATGGCGGTTGGGCAGGCCGGTCAGAGCGTCGTGGTGGGCGAGATGATGGGCCCGCTCGAGGGCACGCTGCCGTTCGATGGCGTAGCCCGTGGCGCGGATCAGAAGAGCACCGGCAATCTGACCCTTGATGAGGTAGTCCTGTGCGCCCATCTGGACGGCGCGGATCGCTAGGTCCTTGTCATCGGAACCCGTCAACACCACGACCGGCACCGAGCGGGCAGCATGGGTTATGTGTGTGACGGTATTCAGGCCGTGGGAATCCGGGAAAGACAAATCGAGCAGAACGACGTCGAACCGGCTCTCCTGCATATGTTTCATGGCATCGCTGAGCCGCCTGGCGTGGACGATCTGAAACGCACCGCCGCCGGTTTCGGCGAAGGTCTCGCGTAGGAGACGGCCTTCGTTGTCCTCGACAAGCAGTATCGTGGTCGTGGGTGGCACGCTACGCACACCCTACCGCTCGGGGAGCTTCACGATGGTGAACCAGAAATCCTCGACGACCCTAACGCTTCCATGATGGTGTGAAGCTGGGTACTGCCTTGCCACGTACTATCGCGAAGATAGAAAAAGCCGATACCCAGCGCCAGAGCCACGAGAACGTAGGTCGTGATCCGCCGCCGCACGACGATTTGATCGACCCATGGCTGGCCATCCCGGTCCGAATCATTCGCCGGAATGAATGGGCGTTCACCGGCTTCGAGCGCTTTCTCAGTCATGGCAGCTCAGTATACCGTGTCGGTTTTGGCTGGCAGGTGGAGTGACCCCCTAAAAGTGGTCCAGATTTATTAACGGGTGGAGTGCGCCCCTGAGGGTGGACAGGTTGCACGTTTGGAATTGACCGGGAATGCTGGGCTTTCAGAGGATGGAAGCCATGGCCAAGCACCGAACCTACAGTATTGAGTTCAAGCGACAGGTTGCTCAGGAATATCTCGGAGGCGAGACCCTTCACGGGCTGGCCAGGCGCCACGACGTCTCGCGCGACCTGATCCGCATCTGGGTGTCGAAGCTCGAAGCCGGCGCGTTTGACGAAGACGTGGAGGCCGCCGGCCTTCTCCAGGAATTTGAGGCGAAGATCTCTGCCCTGGAGCGCCTGGTAGGCCGGCAGGCGCTGGAGATCGAGTTTCTAAAAGGGGCACTCAAGAGCGCACCACGGCCGAGAAGCGCGACTACGTCCGTGATTGCCGGCCCCGTGGGCTCACCATCGCGCGAGGATGTCGTCTGATGGGCCTGCCGCGCTCCACCTACTACGATACGCCGGCGACCGAGGCCGACACCGAGATCGTCGCCCGCATCACGGCGATCTGCGAAGAGTTTGAGGCTTACGGCTATCGACGTGTCGGGGCCGAGCTACGCCATCAGGGGATCGTCGTCAACGGTAAGAAGATCCGCCGTCTGATGCGCCAGCACGACCTACAGCCCAAGCGTCGCAGGCGTTTCATCGCCACAACCGACAGCGATCACGATAGTCCGATCTTCTCCAACCGCGCCAAGGACGTTACGGCCGACAGGCCGAACCAGCTCTGGGTCGCAGACATCACCTACGTCGCGATCGCCGTTGGCTTCGTTTATGCCGCCGTCATCCTCGATGCGTGGTCACGCCGCGTCGTTGGTTATGCCATCAGCCGCTCGATCGATACGCGGCTCACCTTGGCAGCGCTCAAGGCCGCTGTCCGGTCACGACAGCCGCCAAGGGGCTGTATCCACCATTCGGATCGCGGATCGCAATACGCAGCGGCAGACTATCGCAAGCTGCTCGCCAAACATGGGCTGATCGGCTCGATGAGCCGGCGTGGCAACCCTTACGAGAACGCTATGGCTGAGAGTTTCATGAAGACGCTCAAGGTCGAAGCAGTCTATCTCATGGAATACGAGACTTTCGACGATGTTACCGCAGACCTTCCCAGATTCATCGATGAGGTCTACAACTCACGACGTCTCCACTCCGCGCTCGGATATCTGAGCCCGGTACAGTTCGAGGATCAACATGCCCGGCATACGGTCAAGGCCGCCGAGTGATCCTGTCCGGACATAGGGGCGCACTCCAGAGTTTGGCGCATTTTGCCCCCTCGAAAGGAGGACAAAATGAGCCGTAAACGCTACACCCCGGAACAGATTATCAGCATGTTGCGCGAAGCCGAGGTGGCCTTGGCGCAGGGCCAGTCCGTTGGTCAAGCTTGTCGCACGCTCGGCGTATCGGAGCAGAGTTACTATCGCTGGCGCAAGGAATATGGCGGCCTTCGTACTGACCAGGCCAAGCGTCTGAAGGACCTGGAGAAGGAGAATGGCCGTCTCCGGAAGGCGATCTCGGATCTGACGTTGGATAAGCTGATCTTGAAAGAGGCGCTTGAGGGAAATTGCTAAGCCCCGCCCGTCGTCGGCAGTGTGTTGATCATCTCCAGGCCGAACTGGGAATCTCCGAGCGACGTGCCTGTGCTGTTGCAGGCCAACATCGCTCAACCCAGCGCAAGAGACCCCGTGGTCGGGATGATGAAGAGACACTCACGGCCGCGATCATCCGCTTGGCCAGCCAGTATGGCAGATATGGCTATCGGCGGATCACTGCCTTGCTCAGGACCGAAGGTTGGCATGTGAACGCCAAGCGGGTCCAGCGCATCTGGCGGCGGGAGGGGCTGAAGCTCCCACAGAAGCAACCGAAACGGGGCAGGCTGTGGCTCAACGACGGATCCTGCATCCGTCTGCGGCCGTGCTGGCCCAATCACGTCTGGTCCTATGACTTCGTCATGGATCGAACACACGATGGGAGGAAGTCCCGCATGCTCACCGTGATCGATGAGTTTACCAGGCGGTGCATGGCCGTTGTCGTCGAGCGAAGATTGAACTCGGACAATGTACTCCATTGTCTGACCGGGCTCTTCGTCCAACATGGCCCGCCGGATCATATCCGTTCCGACAACGGCTCAGAGTTTACCGCTCATGCCGTCCGCGACTGGCTCGGCAGGATCGGCGTCAAGACCCTCTATATCGAGCCCGGGTCACCTTGGGAGAACGGATACAACGAGAGCTTCAACTCAAAGCTCCGGGACGAAATCCTGAACACGGAGATCTTCTATACATTGAAGGAGGCCAAAGTGCTGATCGAACGATGGCGGCATCACTACAATACCATCCGGCCGCATAGCTCGCTCGGATACAGACCGCCGGCCCCAGAAACCATCTTGCCAAACGTTGAGGGGCCAACCTACGCTGTTGATGGGGCTACGGGTGGCCCATCAACTTAACCCGCGCCAAACTCTAACTTAAGCGCTGGACCACTAATCGGGGGCAGGCCACAGCACATGCGCAGCCGGCGCGCCGCGGGCGCCGTGGGGCCGGCCCATGTCGCCGTGGGGCCGGCCCATGTCGCCGCGGGGCCGGCCGATGTCGCCGCGGCGGCGGGACGTGCTAGTCTCCGTGGCCCACGACCACGATAGTCACCTCATCGACAGCATCTCCAAGATCACCCGGCGATGACCACACCCGCGACGGCAGGGCCCGCGAAGGAAGGGGAGTTTTTCGAGCGCAACCCGTGGGCGCCCTATGCCTGCGTCATCTTCGCCGTGGTGTTCGGCTCGTCCAGTTTCATCGTCGGGCGGTACCTGCGCGAAGACATTCTGCCGATGGGGTTCGTTTTCTGGCGTTCGCTCGTCGTTATTGCCGTGATCGCGGCTCTCTTCGCGCCGAAGCTCCGCGCCCAGCTCCCGCTGTTGATGCGCCACTGGAAGCTGATGATGGCCTTGGGTTTCACCTATGCGGTCATCGGCACGGGCGTGCTCTATTACGGCCTGCAAACCACCACAGCGCTCAATGCCGGCTTCATCGCGGCCACGCAGCCCATACTCATGTTCCTTTTGGCATGGTTGACGCTGGGTGATTCGATCACCTGGCGACAGGGCCTCGGCGTGGTCGTCGCGTTCGCCGGTGTCCTCGCCATCGTCTGCCAGGGCAACATCGAGGCGCTGCTGACGCTCGCCCTCGTGGTCGGGGATTTCTGGGTGCAGTTGTCGATCTTGTCCTGGTCGGTTTATGCGGTGATGGTCAAGAAATACGCCCCCACCGAGTTGCACCCGTTCGTCCTTTTGTGGGGCGCGACGGCGGCGGCTGCCCTTCTGACGCTGCCCCTTTATGGCATCGAGATGGGGCTCGGCGGCGCGATGGCGTTCGACTGGATCACGGTCGCGTTCATCGTTTTCACCGCCAGTCTGATGGGTGCGCTGGCGGCCTGGAACATCGGCCTTACCTACATCGGGCCGGGCATGACCGGCATGTTCACCAACCTCGCGCCCGTGGCCACCGCGTTGATGGCGATCGGCCTGCTGGGTGAGGTGTTTGAGTCCTACCACGCCGTCGGCATGGTTCTCGTATTCGGCGGCATCTATTTGACGACGGTGACGCGCAGGGCGCTGCGGCGGCGGGGCTAATTCACTCGCGGATCGTGCGCCGCCGGGCGCCAGCCGAACCGCTCCTCCAGCCTAAGCCGACGAAGCCGGGTGAGAGGCTATCATCGCCGGCCGGCCCCCACTTCATCACCCCATCACAGATGCCCTGGACGCCGTCCGGCAAATCCGAGTTGGGCCACCACGCAACCTTGAGACGTCTCAGGCGTCGGGGAGAAGCACCGGTTTTCTGTGCCTCGCGGTCATGATCATCCCGAACCAAAGGAGTTTGAAACCAGATACTCAGAAACGCCATCCCAGATTCCGCGTCTTGGGGGTTTGTCAAACTGTAGTCGGTAATAACGGCGATCGTTCACCGCCCCGCGACCAGCGGGTCCGTCGGTGAGGTTACCAGTCCACCATGGCAAGAAGGTTTGAAACCAATGAAACGCATCTCTTCTATGATCAAGGCTCTGCTGTTCGCGGTCGCCAGCTTTGCGCTGGCCACCGGCGCGACTGCGGGGGAAATGGCGTTCGAGCACGTGATGACGATCGGCTCGTCCGGCGCCGGCGAGGGTTAGTTCAAGTATGTCGAGGACTTCGCGTTCACCACGGACGGCAAGTTGCTCGTGACCGACGCCGCTCATGCCTGGGTGCAGGTTTTCGACAAGACCACCGGTGAGTTCATCACCCGCTTCGGCGGCAAGGGTGATGATGACGAGAACCTCGACAAGCCGGAGGGCGTGTCCGTGGCGCCGAACGGCAACAGCTACATCGCCTACTACAACACCGGCGAGGTAAAGATCTACGGCCCGGATCACCAGTGGAAGCAGACCTTCAGCGAGTACGGTTCGGAACCCGGCCAGAACATCAAGTCCGAGTTCACGGACATCCGCTTCGGCCGCTACTACATGCCGGAAGCCGGCAATCACCGCGTCAGCGTGTGGGATCTGGAGGGCAACTTCCTGTTCCTGTTCGGCGGCAAGGGTATTGCCGACGGCCAGATGAATAACCCGGAGTCCGCCAAGTTCAGTAGCGAAGACAAACTCTATGTCGCCGACCTGAAGAATGACCGCGTGCAGGTCTTCGACAAGGACGGCAAGTTTCTGTTCAAGTTCGGCAGCACGGGCAGCGGCCCCGGCGAGATGAAGGCGCCGGCTGGCATCGGCTTTGACAAGCACGACAACGTGTACGTCTCGGAGATCGGCAACGACCGGGTCCAGGTGTTCGACAAAGACGGCAATTACCTCGCCCAGTTCGGCAGCACGGGCGCGGATGTCGGTCAGTTCGGCAACCTGCACGGCCTGATCGTCGACCGGGAGACCGGCTGGATCTACGTTGCCGACACGGCGAACGACCGGGTCCAGGTGTTCCGTCCGGCTGAACAGAGCAGCTAATTACCGTTGGCGGGATTGCGGCCGGCGCATCGTGCCGGCCGCGCCGCCTCTGGTGAGTCCACGACGACGTTCGTACCCCTCACGATCACGCGTTTCTGTGGGAGCCAGGTCCATGACAATGCCCTCGTTGAGGTTCAAGACGCGGTATCTGAAAACCATCCGCAGCAAGCTGATTGTCAGCTTTGCCATGCTGAGCCTCTTGGTGTTGGCGGCCAGCGGTACGGGATGGTTCTTCGTCGATCGCATCAGCACGAGCGCCCAAGAATCAACCACACAGTTCACCACGGTGGTGAGTCCTGTTTCGCTGCGCACCATTGCGCTGATCGCCGCGGCGCAGAATGCCCGAGCAGCCATACTGCAAGCCGCGCAGGCTTCCGACGAAGCGGCCCTGAAAACACATGGTGCGGCTTACGAGCGAGTCGAACAGCCGATGCAGGCCGAAGTCCAAGCGCTCGGCGACCTCGTCGCTAAATCGGGCCTGGCCATCGATACCGCCGCCCTGGCCGCCACCCAGCAAGAGTTCAACGAGATCGCCAAGCGCGTGATGACCGTGCAGGCGGACCGGCTGCAAAAGCTCGCCAAAACAAACGCACAGCTAGAGGCCTTCGAAAAGAAGCGCGCCGAACTCGACGAACTGCTCGGCAGCTTTGCCAAACAGGCCGAACAGAACATGTCGGCCCGCGAAGACGGCGGGCGGACGCTGATCCAGTCAAGCGATGCCACGATGGAGGGAATCAGTGTGATCTTTGACGAGATCTTCAACACGTCCTACCCGGTATTGCGGGGCAGCTACGCGGTTCTAGGTTATCTGACCCGCTTGCAAGAAGAAGCCCGAGGGATGATAGCGGCGGGCGACACCGCAACGCTGGACGAGCTGCAAGAGGCGTCGAACAAGAATTTCAAGCGCGTCGGCAAGCGGTTGAAGCGCATGCGCCCGCGCCTCGATGGCGCCGAGAACAGGGCCACGCACAAGACCATCACAGATGGCTTCACCGCACTGAAGGCGCTGGTCCAGGGCGAGGACGGCCTACTCGCAACCCATCGCGCGGCGCTGGCGGCGAACCAAACCAGTCGCACGGCCGTGACCGACTTGACCAACACTATGGAGCAGTTCGAGACTCAGCTTGAGAGCGTTACCGCGGCCGTGACGGGACTGAGCGAAGACGTCGGCACCGCGGCGACGACGACGGCCCGGCAGGCCGAAAACTCGGCCACCCTCGGCGTCGGCGTGACCGCTGCCATCGCCCTGTCCCTGACCGTACTCTTGGCGCTTGTCATTATTCGCAGCATCACCAACGGCATCAACGGCATGAGCCACGCGATGCGCGAGATGGCGGACGGCAATCTGGAAGTCGAATTGCCGCCAGAGGACGGTAGCGAGCTGTCGCAAATGGTGCAGGCGCTGGACGTGTTCCGCACCAACGGCGTCGAACGCCTGGAATTGGAGACCCAGCAGCGGGTCGAACAGGAGAACCGCGACAAGCGGGCCACGGCGGTCGAGGAGTTGATCGGCGACTTTGACAGCCAGGTCAACCAAGCGCTAGGTGTGGTAACAGGCGCTACCGGCGAAATGGAAACCACGGCGCAAAGCATGTCGGGCATCGCCGAAGCCACCTCGACGCAGTCCACTGCTGTGGCGACGGCGTCCAAGCAGGCCACCGCCAACGTCCACACGGTTGCCTCGGCGGCTGAGGAGCTGGCTGCTTCAATTCAGGAAATCTCCCTGCAGGTGCAGGAGTCCAGCACCATCGCCCAACGTGCCGTGGAGGAGGCCGCGCGCGCCACCACGGAAGTCCGTGGTCTAGCTGAAATCTCCCAACGAGTCGGCGAGATCGTCGACCTGATCAACGATATCGCAGGCCAGACCAACCTGCTGGCGCTGAACGCGACAATCGAGGCGGCGCGGGCCGGAGATGCCGGCAAGGGCTTTGCCGTCGTTGCCTCCGAGGTGAAGAACTTGGCCACTCAGACGGCTAAAGCCACGGAGGAAATCTCCGGGCAGATCGGCGCGATCCAGGGCGCCACCGGCTCGGCGGTGGAGGTGATCGAAGGGATCAGCGGCACCGTAGGCAAGATCAACGAGGTAGCTGCCAGCATCTCCGCCGCCGTCGAGCAGCAAGGTGCATCCACCGCGGAGATCTCACGTAACGTACAGGAAGCCGCCCAGGGCACCCAAGAGGTCAATGTCATCATCTCCAAGGTGAGCGAAGGCGCGCACCAAACTGGCCGCGCATCCAGCCAGGTCCTGTCCGCGAGCCAGCAGCTGTCGCAGCAGGCCAACGTGCTGGGCGATCAAGTCAAGGAGTTCCTGGAGCAAGTGCGCGCCGCCTGACGATCTGGTCGACCGACCCGTTGGTAGGCTCGGGCGGCAGCGCCCAAGCCTTTCGCCGTCCTGTATTAGTTGCGACTGGCTTTTCGTCACGTATCGCTTGTGGGTTGGCATTCACCATCTGGTTGGGCGGCGCGATATCGCTCGACTGGATCACGATCGCGTTCATCGTTTACTCGGCGAGCCTGATGGGCGCGCTGGCGGCGTGGAACATCGGCCTCACCTACATCGGGCTGGGCATGACCGGCATGTTCACCAATCTCTCACCCGTGGCCACGGCGCTCATCGCGACCGGCCTGTTGGGTGAAGTCATTGAGCCCTACCACGCCATCGGCATGGTTCTCGTGTTCGGCTGCATTTATTTGACTACGGTGACGCGCCGGGCGCTCCGGCCGCGGCCAAGCTAGGCCATTCGCCAATCGTGCGCCGCCGCTCAGGCGGCCGTGGCGTCGATCTTCTTGGTGCCGTCGTAGTCGAGCGGATATTGAAACGGCGCGTCGTCGGTGCGCGTGAGCATGCACTGGATGGTCGTAATCTTTGAATCGATTTCCGGCATCCCAGCATCGAAGAACTGCTGATCGATCTCCTTGGTGCTGGTTGACTGGCTGCACGTCAAGGAGGCGAAATGGTAGTGGTTGGCCTTGGCCAACTGGACAAAGAATTTGAGGTCGTATTTGAAAAATCCGTGGCCATAATAATCCGACATCGGGACGCTATGCCACATCAGGCCACCGTCGGCACTGGTCAGGTCATGGATGACCTTGAAGCAATTGGCTTGATTGAGAACATGCTCGGTAGTGCCGAAATTCTGCACCAGATTTGCACGACCGATGAGGTGGTCGGGGACGTCGTCGTGGTTGAGATCGAATTTCTGGCTGATTTCCGAATCGTAGACATCGAACGCCAGATACTGGAATCCTAGCAGTTTGAATATCGGCCCGCTGAACCGCGTACGGGCGATGCTCGCCAGGGGGAGCGTTTCAACCTCCGTGCGCGGCAGAAACTCCGACAGGACCTCGACCAGTTTGTAGATATCGATCCCGCCAATGAACTCCTGCGCGCCTAGATCGACGACAAACGAATCGAGGGGTATGACGTTTTGGTCCGCGAGCGAGCGGGCCATGTAGATATCTTCGATCGAAGTGCCCATAACACCGATCCACTTCTCAACTCGTCAGGTCGGGCTCGCAACGGCCCGGGGCCGCGTGTTTCTTGTATCGACCCTGCCAAGATCGGGCGGATCGTTGGTCCAGCAGCCGCGCGTGCCGAACGGGCGGCTCTAACCCTTCTGAAACTAGAGTGTTTAGCAGCCCGTTGATTAAGTCGGCGCCGTCTGATTCTCTGGTTCCCTGATTTGCAGGGGGATTTGCCGATGGCGATGGGACGGCAGAAGGATGGTCAGGGGGACCTGATGGTGAGCTGGTCGGAGATGCCGCGCTCTCCGGGTCATGTGTTTTATGACCGCTTGCAGTCGGTGCTGATCGAGGGCGGCTTCGACGCCTTTGCCGAGGCGAGCTGCCGGCCTTATTACGCGGTCCGGATGGGCGCGCCCTCGGTGCCGCCCGGGCGCTATTTCCGGATGCACCTGGTGGGCTACTTTGAGGGCATCGACAGCGAGCGCGGTCTGGAGTGGCGCTGCTCGGACTCGCTTTCGCTGCGGGCGTTCCTGCGACTGGGGAGCCGTGATCGGGTACCGGACCATTCCTGGCTGTCACGGAGCCGCACGCGCCTGCCCCATGAAGTCCACGCGGCGGTCTTCGACTGGGTTCTGGTGCTGATCGCCGAGGCGGGGCTGATCAAGGGCGAGCGCATCGGCGTCGATGCCTCGACCATGGAGGCCAACGCGGCGCTGCGGAACATCGTGCGGCGCGACAACGGCGAAGGCTACCGGGAGATGCTGGAGCGCCTGGCCCGGGAAAGCGGGGTCGAGACACCCACGGCCGAGGACCTGGCGCCTCTGGACCGGAAGCGCAAGGGCAAGAAGCTTTCCAACACGGATTGGGTTTCGAAGAGCGACCCCGAGGCCAAGATCACCAAGATGAAGGACGGCACGACGCATCTGGCCTACAAGCCCGAGCACGCGGTGGATCTGGACACCGGCGCGGTGGTGGCGGCCGAGCTGCACCCGGCCGATGAGGGCGACACCACGACGCTTTCCAAGACCCTGGCGAAGGCCGAGGCAAACCTCGAGGCGGTGGATGCGGCACCGACATCGGAGGACCCGGCCGAATGCGTCGCCGACAAAGGTTATCACTCACGGGCGGTCTTGAGGGCTCTGAACGACAGTCCCTGGAAGACCCGGATCGCGGCGCCCAAGCAGACCGGCTTTTCGCGCTGGCACGGTGATGAGGCGGCGCGGCGCGCGGTCACCAATAACCGTGCGCGGCTCAAGTCCGGGGTCGCCCGCGAGGCCTTCAAGCTGCGCGCCGAGATCGTCGAGCGCTGCTTTGCCCACAACCTCGATCGTGGCGGCATGCGACGAACCTGGCTGCGCGGGCGAGAGAATGTGCACAAGCGATACCTGCTCCACGTCGCCGGCCACAATCTATCGTTACTGATGCGCCAGCTCATCGGCGCCGGCACCCCGCGGGAGGCCGTGGCGGGCGGATATGGCGGTATTTTCGTTCTGCTCACGCCCACCGGGGCCATGCTGGTGGCACGGGGGGGCTCGCAAAGCGGCCAGACGGCTTTCGCCGCCGCATTCCTCATCTGGGAGTGAGAGCCGGAAAAAGCCACTTAATCAACGGGCTGTTAGCGGAACCGTTCGCTCGTCCGCACGCAGGGGTAGATTCGCCCCCTTGAGCATCCGAGGGGCATCTGGCCCATAGATCTACCCCCGGTCACGGCGCGACAAGATGACAGCGCCCACTCCCGCGAGGCAGCGCAACGGAGATCGTGTCCCGCGGAGTGGTGTAACAGCCCGTTGATTAAGTCGGCGCCGTCTGATTCTCTGGTTCCCTGATTTGCAGGGGGATTTGCCGATGGCGATGGGACGGCAGAAGGATGGTCAGGGGGACCTGATGGTGAGCTGGTCGGAGATGCCGCGCTCTCCGGGTCATGTGTTTTATGACCGCTTGCAGTCGGTGCTGATCGAGGGCGGCTTCGACGCCTTTGCCGAGGCGAGCTGCCGGCCTTATTACGCGGCCCGGATGGGCGCGCCCTCGGTGCCGCCCGGGCGCTATTTCCGGATGCACCTGGTGGGCTACTTTGAGGGCATCGACAGCGAGCGCGGTCTGGAGTGGCGCTGCTCGGACTCGCTTTCGCTGCGGGCGTTCCTGCGACTGGGGAGCCGTGATCGGGTACCGGACCATTCCTGGCTGTCACGGAGCCGCACGCGCCTGCCCCATGAAGTCCACGCGGCGGTCTTCGACTGGGTTCTGGTGCTGATCGCCGAGGCGGGGCTGATCAAGGGCGAGCGCATCGGCGTCGATGCCTCGACCATGGAGGCCAACGCGGCGCTGCGGAACATCGTGCGGCGCGACAACGGCGAAGGCTACCGGGAGATGCTGGAGCGCCTGGCCCGGGAAAGCGGGGTCGAGACACCCACGGCCGAGGACCTGGCGCGTCTGGACCGGAAGCGCAAGGGCAAGAAGCTTTCCAACACGGATTGGGTTTCGAAGAGCGACCCCGAGGCCAAGATCGCCAAGATGAAGGACGGCACGACGCATCTGGCCTACAAGCCCGAGCACGCGGTGGATCTGGACACCGGCGCGGTGGCGGCGGCCGAGCTGCACCCGGCCGATGAGGGCGACACCACGACGCTTTCCAAGACCCTGGCGAAGGCCGAGGCAAACCTCGAGGCGGTGGATGCGGCACCGACATCGGAGGACCCGGCCGAATGCGTCGCCGACAAAGGTTATCACTCACGGGCAGTCTTGAGGGCTCTGAACGACAGTCCCTGGAAGACCCGGATCGCGGCGCCCAAGCAGACCGGCTTTTCGCGCTGGCACGGTGATGAGGCGGCGCGGCGCGCGGTCACCAATAACCGTGCGCGGCTCAAGTCCGGGGTCGCCCGCGAGGCCTTCAAGCTGCGCGCCGAGATCGTCGAGCGCTGCTTTGCCCACAACCTCGATCGTGGCGGCATGCGACGAACCTGGCTGCGCGGGCGAGAGAATGTGCACAAGCGATACCTGCTCCACGTCGCCGGCCACAATCTATCGTTACTGATGCGCCAGCTCATCGGCGCCGGCACCCCGCGGGAGGCCGTGGCGGGCGGATATGGCGGTATTTTCGTTCTGCTCACGCCCACCGGGGCCATGCTGGTGGCACGGGGGGGCTCGCAAAGCGGCCAGACGGCTTTCGCCGCCGCATTCCTCATCTGGGAGTGAGAGCCGGAAAAAGCCACTTAATCAACGGGCTGTTAAGGTTGCCAAAAGGTTAACCAATTGGCCGGGCGGCATTCCTGGGCGGACGGACGCTACGCCGCGCCGAGGTTGAGTCCGCGGCCCGTGCGGGCGCAGCCAAGCGACGCTCGGGCCCGGCCCAAGGAGCGCGTGCACCGCCCAGCGTTCTGAACTAGGCTAGCCGCCTAAGTCCAATTCCGGACGCGCCACGAGGAGGCAGCGATATGGGCAATGGCAAAGAGCCGATTTGGCCGGCCGCGGACTTCAGCCGCGTCCCCTTCACTGTGTTCACCGACCAGGACGTGTTCGATCGTGAGCAGGACCGCGTCTTTCATGGCCCCGTGTGGTGCTATCTCGCGCTTGAGGCGGAGCTCCCCAACCCGGGCGACTACATCACCACCTTCGTCGGCAACACGCAGGTTGTGGTGACCCACGCCGAGGACGGCGGGTTCCATGCCTTCATCAATCGCTGCGCGCACCGGGGCACCACGGTGGTGCGCAATCTTGCCGGCAACGCCAAGGACTTCACCTGCATCTATCACCACTGGTGCTACGACCTGAAGGGCAACCTGGTCGGGGTGCCGTTCGAGCGCGGCATGAACGGCGAGGGCGGCATGCCGGAGGACTTCGACAAGGCGGACCACGGCCTCACCCTGCTCAGGCTGGCGCGCCGTAGCGGCGTGCTGTTCGGCTCGATGGACCCCGATGTGGAGTCGTTCGAGGACTTTGCCGGCCCACGCGTGCTCGAGTTTCTCGATGACATGTTCGACAAGCCGATCGAGATCCTCGGGTATTGGCGCCAGCGCATGCCGTCCAACTGGAAGCTCTACTACGAGAACCTCAACGACGCCTACCACGCCGGCCTGTTGCATCAGTTCCAGGCGAGCACCGGGGTATTTCGCGCCACCTACAAGGGCGGCGCTTACATGGACACCGAAAAGCGCCATTGCATGACATGGAGCCTGCTCGACAGCGACGATGAGGATTCCATCGAGGAAGGCTACGGCGACCTCGGCGTCTACGACGCCAAGTTCACCCTCGAAGATCGCGGTGTCGTCGATTACTACGACGAGAAGGGTGACGGGATGACCGCCATCTTCTTGGCGCTGTTTCCCAGCATCTGCTTCCAACGCATCTCGAATACGCTGGCGACGCGCCAGATCCGCCCGAAGAGCCCGGACGAGTTCGAGCTTTACTGGACGGTGTTCGGGTTCGCCGACGACGATGAAAATCTTCGCGGCATGCGCATGAAGCAATCCAACATGATCGGCCCGGGCGGGCTGATCTCGATGGAGGATGGCGAATCAGGGGTTCTCGGGCAGCGCGCGATGGTCGGCTATGCCGAGGGCCATTCGGTCATCGAGATGGGCGGCAAGGGCCCGATCGAGGACCAGTACCACATGCTGCAGGAGACCCCGATCCGTGGCTTCTGGAAGAACTACGCCAAGCTGATGGGCTGGCGGCCGGAAGCGGGTTGAACGTGGCGTAACCGAGCGAGGGATCGAGCGGCCTTCGTCATCCGCCGACGGGGGCGTTTCGGTGTGCGGCTGGCGCGCCCGCTAGGCCACATATTCCACCATAACTTTTTGATCTAGAATAATATTTCCGATTGGTGTCCGGCGGGCCGCGCGGCGTGCGCCGCCACGACCCTCAGGCGGTTTGCCGCTGACCCGTTGCAGCCCAACCGCCGCCACAATCGAATCAAATTTCTGCCCTATTCGTCCTCCATAATTCGGTGTGTGGGCAACGTATTTTAGAGAGCAGGCGATGGTGAAACTCAGACACCAAAGGCGGAGCGGGCGCTCTGCCTTCAGGCACAACCCGTTTATCACGCTGGCAACCCTAGTTATCGTAGCCCTGCTGTTCGCCTCACCGGTGGAAGGCGCTGAAATCTATCCAGAGTCTGAATGGACAGTGCGCAGTAGGGTGCTTCAATCCCCTTCCGGGCGATATGCCGCGTGGGTCGAAGGGACTCCGCCCATCAACCTTTGCGACTATGGTGAAAACGCGGGAGCCAATGAGTGTCCTCATCACAGATTGATGCTTCGGGATCGCGACACGGGTACCGCGCACGTTGTTGGGCAAACGACGCTTCGGCCCGATAACTGGCCCGAGGATTACGTTGAGTACATTGAGGATGTCCAGTTTTCACCAGACGAACTCTTCCTGTTCTTTTCGACCGGCACGTGGAAGACGAGCCGGAGCAATCATAGGATCGAGTTGAGCACGCTCGATCGTGCGTTTCTGCCATCCGCGCCGGGCGCGTTGAAAATCATTCGATCGTGCCCCGATGGATTGTGGGCGGGCTATTTTGTTCACGCCTATTCCAACTTGTATGTGGGCGGTGGGCGGTACTGGATCATGTGGCTGCTCGATCGGGACATGAATAGGTCTCGGTTGTTAGGGTTTGAGCATCATGGGCCCGGCATATCTGCTGTCATCACCGAGGTGATCGTGTTCTTGCGCGTGGTGTAAGAGCGTTGCGCTCTACGCGGCTCCCGGCGGGTAGGGCCGGGACGTTCAGGCTGCCACGGTGGGCAGCGTGATGGGGACACCATCGCTCAGCGGAGCGATTGATTCCAGCGTCATGTATCTCCTTGAGACGGCCCACTCATCGTTCTGCTCGAGAAGGATAGCGCCGACGAGCCGTGTGATGGCGGCTTCGTTGGGAAAGATACCGACGACGTTGGTGCGACGATTGACCTCGGCATGGAGCCGTTCGATCGGGTTTGTGGAGTGCAATTTCTGGCGGTGCTCCTTGGGGAAAGTCATGTAGGCGAGGACGTCGTGCTCGGCTTCGTCCATGAGAACTGCCAGCTTGGGCACCTTGGGCCTGAGCTGGTAGGCGACCTGACGCCACTGGGCCTTCGCGCTGTCGGCGTCCTCCTGGGCGAAGGCGGTGGCGACGAAGGCGGAGACGACGCGCCGGCCCTGGCGGCCGGCATGGGCCAGCAGGTTGCGGGCGAAGTGCACGCGGCAGCGCTGCCATGTGGCGCCGAGGATCCGGGTCGCGGCGGCCTTCAGGCCCTTGTGGTCGTCGGAGATCACCAGCTTCACGCCGCGCAGCCCGCGCCGGGCCAGCGAGCGCAGGAACTCGGTCCAGAAGGTCTCGGCCTCCGACGCGCCGATCGCCACGCCCAGGACCTCGCGGCGGCCTTGGTCCTTGACGGCCACAGCCACGGTCACCGCGACCGAGACGATGCGTCCGGTCTGGCGCACCTTCACGTAGGTGGCGTCGAGCCACAGATAGGGCCAGTCGCCCTCCAGCGGTCGATCGAGGAAGCCGTTGACCTTATCGTCGATCTCGCCGCACAGCCTGGAGACCTGGCTCTTGGAGGCGCCCGACATCCCCATCGCCTGAACCAGATCGTCGACCGAGCGGGTCGACACCCCCTGGATGTAGGCCTCCTGGATCACCGCAGCCAGCGCCTTCTCGGCCATCCGCCGCGGCTCCAGGAAGCCCGGGAAGTGGCTTCCCTTCCTCAGCTTCGGGATCTTCAGCTCCACCGTGCCGGCCCGCGTCTCCCAGGACCGGTCGCGGTAGCCGTTGCGGTGGGTGATACGATCCGCCGAGCGCTCGCCGTGCCCGGCGCCGGTCAGGCCCTCAACCTCCAGTGCCATCAGCCGCTCGGCCGTGAAGCCGATCATCTCGCGAAGCAGATCGGCATCGGAGCTCTTCTCCAAAAGCGCGCGCAGGGTCATCATGTCCTGGGTCATCGTGGTTCTCCTTCGGGTCAGGTTGGTTTGCACTAGCCCAACCCTAAACCGGAACCGCGATGGCCTCCGCTGTGGATAGCCGGCTTGCCTACGCCAGACTCTCGGCGGTCGCTACGGCAAGCCGCCTACCCACAGCTAACAGAGGCTCCAACAACTCCTACACCACGTCCTGGGACACGACCAACGAGGTCTCATCGCCCCGCACCACCTTGCGCACCGTGTTCTTCGAAACCCTCAAATCCCGGGCGATCTTCTTGATCGGAACGCCCCTCACCAGATGATCCCGACGGATCTTCGCGATCGTTTCCACAACCAGCATCTCCCCCTCACCTCGTCCGTCCAATGACAAGGCGCGTTCATGGGCACAAATCATGGGGGGGGTCATCTGTGGACGCCTCCGTTGATGCAAGCATTTCTTTGAACGTCTTGGGGCATGTGGTCAGGTGCGGTCATCTGTCCGGCCTCATGATGCGGCTGGTTTGACGCCGCAGGCCCGTATGGAGATGTGCAGACCGGGTCCGGGATCAATTTTGCGGGCTTGAAAGCCCCTTGACCCACCGCTGGTTTTCCCGATCCCGTCTCGATTGACCGTTTGCCCTTACTCGTCCTCCGACCTGCTCACACCCCCGACGTCATTCCGCGAGGCTGCCGCCGTGTCAGGCAGCAGCCGGCGCGAAACCTCGGTAGGTCTCCTTGCGTGTCATGAGCGCCCAGACGATGCGCGCCATCTTGTTGGCCAGCGCCACCGCGACAAGCATTCGCGGCTTGCGCGCCAGCATCCTGGCCAGCCAGGGGTCGTTCGTTTTGCCGCGACGAACCGCCGAGCTGACGACAGCCATGGCGCCGATGATCAAGAGGCGCCTCAGATCGCGTTGGCCCATCTTCGATATCCTGCCCAGCCTTGGCTTGCCGCCGGTCGTGTGCTGTCGCGGCACGAGGCCCAGCCAGGCAGAGAAGTCGCGGCCGCGCCGAAAGCTCTCCATCGGCGGCGCGAAGGCCTGAAGCGCCATCGCGTTGATCGGCCCGATCCCTGGGATGGTCATGAGCCGTGCCGCCTGCTCGTCCTGACGCGCGCAGGCGCGGAGCTCCTTTTCCAATCCGCCGATCTTCGCATCGAGGTCAGCGATCTGACCGAGCAGAACGCCACCCAGCGCGCGGACCGCTCCCGGTAGTCCCGAACCCGGATCCTCGAGTGCCGATGCCAGCCGACCGACATGAGCCGGTCCCTGCGGCGCGATGACGCCGAACTCTGCCAGGTGGCCACGTAGCGCGTTGATCGTCTGCGTGCGCTGGCGCACCAGAAGATCGCGCGTGTGGAACAGCATCGCTCTTGCCTGTTGCTCTTCCCCCTTCACCGCCACGAAGCGCATGGTCGGGCGCTGCGCCGCCTCGCAGATCGCCTCCGCGTCCGCCGCGTCGTTCTTGTTCGTCTTGACCAAAAGGGTCACACACTGCCCGTTTTCATGACGCGGTGACGGTTCATTACCGCTTCCATCCGCTGTCGGGTTGCCGCGTGGCATGCCTTGGACGTCGAAGAGCACGTGGACAGACGATACTGATTGTTCGGCATCCGGACCGAACCCAGTTGCATCTTCCTGAGTGGATGACCCGACCGGATGCCGCCCTGCTCGAGGTTCGCGAACTCCCCAGGATCTCCCTGCGGGCGCTTTCCGATTTGCGGGATCTCATCGCACCGCTTCTTCTTGCGCGCGACGAAACGCGCACAGGAGAACGTGATGAACCAAAGACCTCGCAAGGCTCCTCAAGGAGAACTGTTTCCTCTGGAACACCCGTCGGCCCTGCTGACCGGCGAGCGACGGGAGGTGTTGATCCCGCTTCTTTCGATGACCCTGGCGGCGGCAATGGCAACCGCGGCCGGGGCGTCAAACAGCCGCACGATCGTGGGAGCCAGCCATGACGGGTGACGGAACAAGAATCACTGCCGGCCATCTGGCGCGTGCGGCCTGCGTCTACGTGCGACAGTCGACGCCCGGCCAGGTTCGCAACAATCTCGAAAGCAAGCGCCTCCAGTACGCATTGCAGACCCGAGCGAAGGAATTGGGCTGGCACACAGTCGAGACGATCGACGAAGATCTTGGCCGTTCGGGCGGTGGCGGCGTAGAGAGGCCAGGCTTCCAGAAACTGCTGACTGCGGTCTGCGAAAGCAGGATTGGCATCGTGCTGTCGGTCGATGCTTCACGTCTCGCCCGAAATGGTCGTGAGTGGCATACGCTTCTCGAATTCTGCGCCGTGGTCGGCTGTCTCCTGGGAGATGGGAACAGCATTTACGGTCCCGCCTTACCGGACGATCGGCTGTTGCTTGGTATGAAAGGTTCCGTCAGCGAGATGGAAGGTTCGGTCCTGCGTCAGCGATCCCACGACGCCCGCCGGCAGAAGGCCGCGCGTGGCGAATTGTTCCTGAACCTCCCGGCCGGATATGTGAAGGCCGGCCGTGACGCGATCGCGATGGACCCCGACCAGCGGGTGCGGGATGCTATCCGTCATGTGTTCCGCAAATTCTCCGAGTTGCGCAGCATTCGCCAAGTGTTCCTGTGGTTCCGCCATGAAGGCATCGAGCTTCCGTTCCGGTCCCTTTGCACTGGTGTTCACGGATGGCAGGTTGCCTGGAAGCTGCCGGTGTACAACACGGTCCACCAAATCCTGACTAACCCGATCTACGCGGGAGCTTATGCCTACGGGCGCAAGAGTCGACGCACGGTCATCGACGACGGACGCAAGCGCGTTGTGCATGAGACTCGACGTAATCCTGAGGACTGGAAGGTGTTGATCCGCGACAGCCACGAGGGATATATCGACTGGGACGAATATGAAAGGAACCTCGGCCTGATCGCAGCCAATGAACCAACTTTCAAGGGGGCGGTGCGCAACGGTGGCGCGCTGCTAACTGGCCTGTTGCGATGCGGGCACTGCACCCACAAGCTCCAAGTCGCCCACTCGGGGAACAGCAGGGTGGGCCGCTATCTCTGCCAGGGCAGGCGAGCGCAGATTGAGGGCACGACCTGCATTTCCTTCGGCGCGGGGGATGTCGACGAGGCCGTCGCCGCCGCCGTTCTCCGGGCGGTCCAGCCTCTGGGAGTGGAAGCTGCGCTCCACGCGGTCGAGGACCGCGGAAAGGATGCGTCCGAACGCACCCGGCTAGCGGAGCTCGCGCTCGAGGACGCTCGGTTCAAGGCGGACCAGGCGCGGGCGCGGTTCGAAGCGGTCGATCCCCGCAACCGCAATGTCATCGGCAACCTGTCACGGGCATGGGAAGAGCGCCTTGAGCTCGTGGGGGAGCGGGAATGTCAATTGGCCGCGGCTCGTTCGCAACTTCAACATCAGGAGCTGACATCGGGCGAGCGCGCGGCGTATCTGGCCCTCGGTGCAGATCTGGAGCGGGCCTGGAACCACGAGAACGTGACGACGCCAATGCGCAAGCATGTTCTACGTGCGGTACTTGTGGAGATCATCGTGACTGTATCGGCCGACCGGATCGACCTCGTCCTGCATTGGCAGGGCGGTGACCATACCGAGCTCTCGGTACGTAGGCGAAAGAGAGGGCAAACGCGCATAGCAACGGACGCCGACACCGCCGAGATGATCCGGGAACTGGCCCGGCTCATGCCGGATCGCGCCATCACGGCGTTCCTGAACCGCGCTGGGAAGCGAACCGGCAAGGGCAACACCTGGACCGAAGTGCGCGTGCGCGCCCTCCGTTCGAACCGCGGCATAGCGGTCTATCGCGAAGGAGAGCGGCAGGAGCGTAACGAATTGACGCAGACGGAGGCCGCGGCAAGACTGAATGTCAGTGCCAGGACAATGAACCGGCTGATCCGGCGCGGTGTTGTTCCCGCCCGTCAGGCCTGCAAGGGTGCGCCGTGGGGGCATTGACACGTTAACTGACGCGTTCGGCACAATTGGATCGTGATCTGGATCAGGCAGCACACCAGCCTTGATTCCAGACAGCGAACGTCTCGGCTCGAAACGCCTTGAAAATGCGGCGGGGTAAAAGATGGCGCTGGACGTAGAAAGCGTTGTAGACGGCGGCGTGGATTGAAAGGAACCGTTGGGCGGATCCCGGTGAATTGAACCGCTGTTGTTTTCGTTCGCGTCGACGTACCGGCTGGTGTGAATTCTCGGCTCGATTGTTCGCCCGCAATCCCTGATCGTGAATAGCGGTAAGTCGCTCTTTGCGGATCGCAACAGCGTAGGATTTGAGCTTGTCCGTGGTAATGCGCTTCGGCGCAAAGCCCTGCTTCTTCAGCAGCTTCCGCAGCAACCTCTGCGCCGACCGGGCGCAGCGTCGTGGCTGGACCAGGAAGTCGAGAACTTCACCTTCGTCGTCGACCGCCCGCCACAGCCAATGTCTTCGACCGCGGATCCTGATGACCATTTCGTCAAGGTGCCAACGAGCACTGGCACGTGGACGGCTGCGGCGAAGATTGCCTGAGATCAGGCGCACGAGTTTCAGAAACCAGCGTCGCACCGTCTCGTTCGAGACATCGATACCGCGCTCGGCCAGCAGGTCCTCGACATGCGAAATGACAGCGTGAACCGAGCATAGAGCCAGACCGCATGCTGGATGATCTCTGGCGAAAAACGATGTCGCTTGAAAGAAATTGGCGTCATACGCCGACGGTAGCGGCCCCTGCCCGATCCGGCCACCGACTTAACGTGTCAATGCCCTACAGGAGCACCTTCTACAATTTCTATGCGAAGATGGGGCGGCCCTATCGGCAGGATTGCGTCAGGCTGCACTTCTTCGACAAGGATGTGACCTGTCTGACGTCAGGGCCTTTGGGACAAATTGAGGTAATTGCATACCGGAGGATTTCTGGCTCATCGTAGTGACCGAAGGGAACGAAGATGAGACAGAAATCAATGAGCAAGAACGACCCGGCGGATGGAACGGTTCGGGATATTCGCCGCAAGACAACCAAGCAGTATACGGCTGAGGAGAAGACGACCCGGATCGTGGTGTCGGGCCTGCGCGGCGAGGAGAGCATCGCCGCCTTGTGCCGCCGCGAGGGCATCGCCGAGGGTCTGTATTACAGCTGGTCGAAAGAGTTTTTGGAAGCGGGCAAGAAGCGGCTCGCCGGCGACACCGGGCGCCAAGCGACCTCGGGCGAGGTTAAAGGCCTGCGCCAGGAGATGCGCGACTTGAAGGAGTTGGTCGCCGAACTTTCGCTGGAGAACCGGCTTCTCAAAAAAAACATGATCGGGCATGGGGGAGACGAGGAATGAGGTATCCCGCATCCGAGAAGCTGGAGATCATCCGCCTGGTCGAGCAGTCCCACCTGGGCGTCGGGTCCACTTTGGACAAGCTGGGCATTCCGAAGACCACCTTTTATCGCTGGTACGATCGCTTTCTGGCCTTTGGCGACGCCGGTCTTGAGGATCGCAACAGCAGCCCAGGCCGGGTGTGGAACCGGATCCCGGATGATGTCCGGGGGCAGATCATCGATCTTGCCCTGGAGGAGACGCAACTGTCGCCCCGGGAACTGGCCGTCAGGTTTACGGACACCAGGGGCTACTTTGTCTCGGAAGCCTCGGTTTACCGGCTTCTCAAGGCCCACGACCTGATCACCAGCCCCGCTTTCGTGGTCATCAAGGCAGCCGATGAGTTCCGCGACAAGACCACGGCGCCGAACCAGCTGTGGCAGACCGACTTCACCTATCTCAAGGTCATCGGCTGGGGCTGGTTTTACCTGTCGACCATCCTGGACGACTATTCCCGCTACATCATTGCTTGGAAGCTCTGCACCAACATGACGGCGGACGATGTGACGGCAACACTGAAGTTGGCGCTAGAAGCCTCAGGCTGCAATCGCGCCAATGTCGTCCACAAGCCGAAGCTGCTCAGCGACAACGGCTCGTCCTATATCTCCGGCGATCTGGCTGAATGGCTCGAGGACCACGGTATGGATCACGTTCTGGGCGCACCGTATCACCCGCAAACCCAGGGCAAGATCGAGCGCTGGCATCAAACGCTGAAGAACCGGATCCTGCTTGAAAATTATTATCTACCCGGCGATCTCGAAAACCAGATCAGCGCCTTCGTCGATCACTACAACAACCAACGCTACCACGAGAGCATCGGCAACGTAACTCCAGCCGACGCCTACTTTGGACGCCACACCGCCATCATCGAAAAGAGAAAAAAAGATCAAAAAACTGACCACCCAAAACCGCCGCTTGAACCATCAAAGCCAAGCGGCTTAACATCAAACAAAGATGAGCCAGATCCTCCCTATGAAACACGCTCAACAGTCCCATTTGTTTTGATGACGGACAGCTCTTGGGGTCCGCGACGATCGCGCGCAATCGCTGGCCGTCGCCGGCCGATACAGTGAAGGAGATTCCGCGGCGCATGTGCCAGACTCGCATGCCACGGCACAATACGGAATCCTAAATCGGACTCTTTCGATCCGATCAATCCACTAGGTCCGGTAGCTTTCGGTAACCATCCGGTGAAGCTTTCAATTACCCACATCTTTATGGTGTTCTCGCCTGTTGCGGCAATTTATTATGTCGACGGATGAGCACGTGATACCTTTCCCGGCACCGAGCCGCGACCCGATACAGCTGCGCCCCGAGATAGCGGCGTCGATAGCCGCTCACGGCCTGCTGGAGAATTCTCGTGGGCCGCGCCTACAGGCCGGAAGCGAGTCGCGCTCCAAGGACGTTACCCGGGGTTCGTGCGCCGCTAAGGCTCTATAAGATGCGACAATGACGGACGCGATCTCGCTTCCGATCTGGCTGGCGGTCGTAGCTGGCGCCCTCGCAGTGTGGGCGGTCCTGGACAGGTTTCTCATTCCGGGCGCCGGCTGGTTCTTTCGGAGACGGGCCAATCGCGTGATCAACGAGCTGAATACGCGCCTCCAGCTGCGAATTCCGGCGCTCCAGCAGACGAGGCGCCAGGTCCTCATTGATCAGCTAACATACGATCCCATAGTGATGCAGGCTGTCGAGGCCCAGGCGGAAGCATCAAACCTTCCGCGGGAGGCGCTGATCGGCGAGGTCCGACGCTACGCGCGTGAGATCGTGCCGTCATTCAACGCCTACGCCTATTTCCGAATCGGTTACTTTCTGGCGCGGCGTGTCGTTCAATTCCTCTACCGGCTTCGTCTGGGATACGCCGACGACGAGGCGCTCTCCATGATCGACCCGGGTGCGAGCGTCGTTTTCGTCATGAACCACCGCAGCAACATGGATTACGTCATCGTCGCATACATGGCTGCAAAGCGTTCCGCACTCAGCTATGCGGTCGGCGAATGGGCGCGGATCTGGCCGTTGCGAACGTTGATTCGGTCGCTCGGCGCCTATTTCGTGCGCCGCGGCTCGCGCAATCCTCTCTACCGCCAGGTGCTGGCACGGTATGTCCAAGCGGCGACGGCCGGCGGCATCGTCCAAGCCGTCTTCCCGGAGGGCGGTCTCAGCCGAGACGGGCGGTTGAGCGAGCCCAAACTCGGGCTCATCAACTACATGGTCTCGTCGTTCGACCCCGACGGCGAGCGCGATCTCGTCTTCATCCCGGTCGGACTCAACTACGACCGCGTGCCGGAGGACCGCTCGCTGCTGCGCGCGCTCGATCGGGACGCCGCCCCGCGTAGCAGGACGTTCGCCGTCACGATGCTGCTGAGGTTTGTCTTCCACAACGTGAGCCTGATACTCAGGCGGCGCTGGTACCGCTTCGGCTATGCATGCGTGAATTTCGGCGCGCCGATTTCGATGCGATCCTACACCAGACGCAGGAAGATCGACTTCCGCACGCTTGAACCGGCCGCTCGACGGGAAGCCGTCGAGCGGTTAGGCGGCGAGCTACTCGAAGCGATCGCCGCCGCGATCCCCGTGCTTCCGGTCTCGCTCGTGGCGACGGTGTTCGTCCGCCGGACCGAAGCCATGAGCGACCTCGAGGTCAAGGCCGAGGCCCAGTCACTGATCGACGAGCTGACGCGGCGTGGAGCCTACGTCCACATACCGCGCGCGGACCATGACTATGCGGTCACAGTGGGCCTGAGGATGCTGACGCTTCGACACTTGGTCAAAATGACCGAGGGCCTTTACCGTGCAAGCGACTCGGAGCGCGAGCTGCTGCAGTATTACGCCAATTCGATCGTGCACTTTCTGGGAGATCGGTCCGAACCCACGGCGTGATCGGCATCGCCGTGTCGCAGGCGGCGTTGTCAGACAACATGGATTGATGCACAGATGGGTCATCAATAGTTTCGCCAGATGCGCAATCCCTCCCATCATATTATCAGTTCGCCCGAGGTCATACGGCTTGCTGTGATGATGTATGTCCGCTACCGGCGCTGTCATGTGTGGACGGCCCCTTCGATGCAAGGGGGCTTTGGTGCATGGACCTGGGGATTAGTATATCTGGCTCTGCTTCCGTCTTTGAGAGTTTGTCACGCCTTTCAAGTTTGGCCTGCCCCCGATTAGTGGTCCAGCGCTTAAGTTAGAGTTTGGCGCGGGTTAAGTTGAAGGGCCACCCGTAGCCCCTCAACAGCGTAGGTTGGCCCCTCAACGTTTGGCAAGATGGTTTCTGGGGCCGGCGGTCTGTATCCGAGCGAGCTATGCGGCCGGATGGTATTGTAGTGATGCCGCCATCGTTCGATCAGCACTTTGGCCTCCTTCAATTGGAGTGACCCCCTAAAAGTGGTCCGGATTTGTTAAGAGAGTGGGGTGCGCCCCTGAGGGTGGACAGGTTGCACGTTTGGAATTGACCGGGAATGCTGGGCTTTCAGAGAATGGAAGCCATGGCCAAGCACCGAACCTACAGTATTGAGTTCAAGCGACAGGTTGCTCAGGAATATCTCGGAGGCGAGACCCTTCACGGGCTGGCCAGGCGCCACGACGTCTCGCGCAACCTGATCCGCATCTGGGTGTCGAAGCTCGAAGCCGGCGCGTTTGACGAAGACGTGGAGGCCGCCGGCCTTCTCCAGGAATTTGAGGCGAAGATCTCTGCCCTTGAGCGCCTGGTAGGCCGGCAGGCGCTGGAGATCGAGTTTCTAAAAGGGGCACTCAAGAGCGCACCACGGCCGAGAAGCGCGACTACGTCCGTGATTGCCGGCCCCGTGGGCTCACCATCGCGCGAGGATGTCGTCTGATGGGCCTGCCGCGCTCCACCTACTACGATACGCCGGCGACCGAGGCCGACACCGAGATCGTCGCCCGCATCACGGCGATCTGCGAAGAGTTTGAGGCTTACGGCTATCGACGTGTCGGGGCCGAGCTACGCCATCAGGGGATCGTCGTCAACGGTAAGAAGATCCGCCGTCTGATGCGCCAGCACGACCTACAGCCCAAGCGTCGCAGGCGTTTCATCGCCACAACCGACAGCGATCACGATAGTCCGATCTTCTCCAACCGCGCCAAGGACGTTACGGCCGACAGGCCGAACCAGCTCTGGGTCGCAGACATCACCTACGTCGCGATCGCCGTTGGCTTCGTTTATGCCGCCGTCATCCTCGATGCGTGGTCACGCCGCGTCGTTGGTTATGCCATCAGCCGCTCGATCGATACGCGGCTCACCTTGGCAGCGCTCAAGGTGAGAACGGCGGTGACAAATTAGTCCACGGAAGCGGCGGGATTTCCCAGCCGCGGGCGGAGTAAAACTCTGCCACCTGTAGCCTTCGATCTTTTTTGAGATGGAAGGCGGGAGGATGTACACCGTGGACCTATATCTGCGCGTTCGGCTGGCCTGCCATGTTGATGGTCTGAGCCAGCGAGAGGCGGCAAGTCGGTTTGGCATTGCGCGCGAGACGGTGAGGAAGATGCTGCGGCATTCGGAACCGCCGGGATATCGGCGACGCCAGCCACCGAAACGCCCGAAACTGGCCCCCTTCACGGATATCATCGACCGTATTCTGGAGGAGGACCGAACGGTTCACCGTAAGCAGCACCACACGGCGAAGCGTATATTCGAGCGCCTTCGCGACGAACATGGCTTCACGGGCAAAGAGACCATCGTGAAGGATTACGTTCGGGAACGGCGCCTTCGTCGGCGTGAGATGTTTGTGCCGTTGTCACATCCTCCGGGCCATGCTCAAGCGGACTTTGGCGAGGCGGATGCGATCATCGCCGGCGTCAAGTATCGGGCGCATTTTTTCGTCATGACACTTCCCCACAGCGATGCCTGCTTCGTTGCGGCCTACCCGGCGGCGACGACGGAGGCCTGGCTGGACGGGCACAACAGAGCCTTTGTTTTTTTCGGCGGCGTTCCCCAATCGATTCTTTACGACAACGACAAGTGTCTGGTGTCGCGCATCTTGTCAGATGGCACGCGGCAACGAACGCGGCCGTTCAGCGGGCTGCAGTCCCATTACCTCTTCGAGGACCGCTACGGCCGTCCCGGCAAGGGTAACGACAAAGGCAATGTGGAGGGGGTGGTCGGCTATGCCCGGCGGAACTTCATGACGCCGCTTCCCCGGTTCGCGAGCTGGGACGCCTTCAATGGCCACCTGGAAGAGCAATGCCGCAACCGGCAAGGCAACGTCCTGCGCGGCCACCGCGAGAGCATCGGCGAACGGTTTGTGCGTGACCGCGAAGCGTTGAAGAGGCCACTGCCGGCACCGTTCGACTCGTGCGACAAGCAGGGCACGCGGGTCAACTCGCTGTCCCTGGTGCGCTACCGGACGAATGACTATTCCGTGCCCGTCGCCTACGGCCATCAGGAAGTCTGGATCCGTGGCTATGTCCACGAGGTGGTTATACCAACGGCACTAATTATTGACCTGAAATCGCCCAATCTCTCATTCCGATGGACATGATCGTCTCGGGCTGGTCGATTAGTTTGTTCCAGGCTTGGCAACCGGCCTCGATGATGGCGTCGTAATCTTCGAAGACGCGGTTAGAGAGCCAATTCTGGCGGAGGTATTGCCAGATGTTCTCGACCGGGTTCAGCTCGGGCGAGCGCGATGGCAGCAGGATGATGGTGAGGTTCTTGGGGACCTTGAGCTGGTCGGTGCTGTGCCACCCGGCGCGGTCCATCAGGACGACGCCATGGGCCTTGGCGGCGACGTTGCAGCTGATCTCGTCGAGATGCATCTGCATGGCGGCTGTGTTGGCGAAGGGGAGCATGAGAGCGGCACCCTTGGCTCCCATGGGACAGATTGCGCCAAAGAGGTAGGCGTTCGTGTAGCGCTGATCGGCGGGCAGGCGTGGCCTTGTTCCCTTCTTCGCCCAAATGCGCACACGCCCGTTCTTCTGTCCCAGCCTGGCCTCGTCTTGGAACCAGATCTCGACCCGCTTGGTCTTGGGCAGACCGGCTAGGTGGGCAGCGAGCGTGCGGGGGAAGTTTTTTTGAACGCCTCGATCACCCGCTGGTCCTGCTTGGGGTGCTGCGGCCGGGCGCTGATGTGGGAGAAGGACAGCGCGACGAGAAGGTCGGAGATCGCCCGCTCGCTATAGATCACGCCAAAGCGTTCTTCGATCACCCGTTTCAGGTCAACCCGCCGCCAGCGAACCACACCGTCAATCTTTGGATCGGGGCCCGTTTCGACGATCACCGACAGTTCGCCCATCTGCTCGTCGGTCAAGAGCCGGGGGCGGCCCGCACCGGGACGGTTCTTCAAGCCGTCTGCCCCTTCATCGTTGAAGCGGTGCGCCCAGTCTCTCAGCGTCTGGCGATCCATGCCGCCGACCTTAGCGGCTTCCGCTCGGCTCATGCCGTCGTAAACCGCCGCCAAGGCCAAAAGCCGGCGAACTTGGCGGGGATCGCGACTGTGCTTGGCCAAACACCGGAGCTCAATGCTGTCGTAGTCGTCCCGAAGAGCAATGCATACTGACATGGCGAATCTCCTTCGCCAGCCTTGAATCACATCCAGCCCAAAAAGGGAATCCCTTGCGAGTCAGAATTTTGCGCCGTTGGTATTATCGGTTGCGGCGCCGGGATCATTGCCCGACACCCCCGTTCCTACGACCGGGAAGATATGGTCTTCGATCCGATCCACTACCTGCCTTTGCTGGAGCACAAGATCGGCGCCCTGGATCAGGCCGCGCCGCTAGCCGGATGGGAACTGCCTGATGCCTTCCCAACCCTGCGCCGTCTCCTGGAGGCGCGCATGGGCAAGGCCGGCAAGCGGGAATACGTCCAGGTCCTTCGGCTTCTGGAGACCTTCGATCTCGAGGTGCTTCACGGCGCGGTGAAGGACGCCCTGCGCCTGGGTGCGATCGGCTACGACGCCGTCAAACACCTTGTGCTGTGCCGTATCGAGCGACGCCCGCCCAAACTCGACCTGGATATCTATCCCTACCTGCCTCGGGCCAACGTGGCGACCACGGCCGCCGCCAGTTATATGAGCTTGTTGGGTGGAGGCGCGTCATGACCGATACGCCGCAAGTGTTGCTGGCCCATCACCTCAAGACCCTGAAACTGCCGACGTTCCTGCGCGAATACGACAAGCTGGCCCGCCAATGCGCCACCGAGGGCGCCGACCATGTGCGGTATCTTGTCCGTCTGACCGAGTTGGAACTGATCGACCGTGAGCGCCGCATGGTCGAGCGGCGGATCAGACAGGCCAGGTTCCCCGCCGTCAAAAGCCTCGACAGCTTCGACTTCAAGGCCATCGCATCGCTCAACAAGATGCTGGTTCTGGAGTTGGCGCGATGCGAATACGTCGAGCGTCGTGAGAATATCATCGCGCTCGGCAACAGCGGAACCGGCAAGACCCATATCGCCCTCGGTCTCGGTCTGGCGGCCTGCCAAAAGGGGCTCTCCGTCGGCTTCCTCACGGCCGCTGCCCTGGTTCATGAACTGATGGAGGCCAGGGATGAAAAACGCCTGTTGCGCCTGCAGAAGCAACTGGCAAAGTATCACCTTCTGATCATCGACGAACTCGGCTTCGTGCCGCTCTCGAAGACCGGCGCCGAGCTGCTGTTCGAAGTCTTCAGCCAGCGCTACGAGCGGGGCTCGATCCTGGTGACCTCCAACTTGCCGTTCGATGAGTGGACGGAGATATTCGGCTCGGAACGCCTGACCGGGGCTTTGCTGGACCGCCTCACCCACCATGTCCATATCCTGGAAATGAACGGCGAGAGCTATCGTCTCAACCAAAGCCAAAAACGGCGGAAATTCCCCAAAATACCTGCTTAACCGCCGGTGCAATGGTTGACCCGGTGGGTCCACAGGAACCTCCCACGCTGCTTCGCTCCGCGTAACGCAAGCGCTACACGAAGCAGCGCGGGTCCCTCCTATGGACTACCGGGACAACCCCCCAACACCGCGTACCGCATAACGTTAAGTGGACTAGTTTTACTCCGCCCGGGTGGACTAATTTTGCTCCGCCGTTGACAGCTCCGGCTTCATTCTCTTGCCGGCGCGCCAGGTTCTGGCGGAGGCAGCGCGCCCGTAGTGTAACTTTCTGCTTGTGGACCGCTGCCCGGATCGACGCCCGGGTCTGCCGAGGCTCAGGTTTTAACCTTCGGGATGTCTTCCCAACGGGTTGTGTAGCTGGGCGAGCGGAAGGCGCTGCTCGACCGCCAGGCCGCGGCCTGCGCCGCGGGGCCGAATTGGATAGCTCCCGGGCCCAGCCGGTCGTTGATGGCGTCGAACGCTTCGATCAGCTTGTCGTCCCTTGGATCCTGCGTATCGAATAGCGAGATTGGCGCCCGGCCGGCTTCTACGAGGTCGAGCAGCATCACCCCGGCGCGCTTGTACACCAGCCCCTCGCGGTAGATGCGCTTCAGAGCGGCCAGCGCGGCTCGCACGACATGCTTCGTGTTATTGGTCGCTGGCGACAGTGCTTCCGAGCAGGAGGGAGCGTGGTGCGGGCTCTTGCCGAAACGGTTGGTCTCGATGAACACGCTCACCGAGGTTGAGACGAGATTGGCCCTGCGGATCGATCGTGCCGCATCGGTCGCGAACATGGCGATCGCATTGGCCAACTCGTCGTAGTCGCGCACTTCCGTGCCGAAGGACCGCGAGACCATCGTCGTCTGCTTGGGCTGGGGCATGTCATCGAAGCCTATACAGTCCTCGCGGCGCAATTCCCGCACCGTCTTCAGCCCGCCGACGCCCATCTCCTTGCGCACCCAGCCATCGGGCCGCCGCGCGAGATCGAGGGCCGTCATGACGCCGTTGCGGTTGAGTTTCTTGGCGTACTGCCTGCCGATGCCCCAGATATCGCCGACTTCAGTTGACGCCAGCGCTTTGTCGCGCCAGCGCTCACCGGTGAGATCGAGAACACCGTCCGTTTTGGCGGAGGTCTTCGCGAGGCGGTTGGCGATCTTGGCAAGGGTCTTGGTTTCGGCAATGCCGATGCTGATCGGCAGCCCGGTCCATTGCCATACGGTGCGTTTCAGGTCCTGGCAGAATGCAGTGAGCTCTTGCGGTATTCCCGTGAGATCAAGAAAGCATTCGTCGATCGAGTATTTCTCCACCGCCGGGACCAGTTCCCCGAAGGCCTGCATCACCCGGTTGCTCATGTCGGTATAGAACTGGAGGTTGCCGCTGATGACCGCGATGCTGTGCCTCTCGATGAGGTCTTTCGCCTGGAACGCCGGCTGCGCCATCTTGACGCCGAGCGCCTTGGCCTCGTCGCTGCGCGCCACGATGCAGCCGTCGTTCGACGACAGGACGACGGCGGGACGGCCTTCGAGCGCAGGACGGAAGACCCGCTCGCAGGAGAGGAAGAAGTTATTGCAGTCGGCCAGTCCGTAGATGCTCATGGCAAGCTCCGCACCACCCCGGCGACGATGCCCCAGACGTGGGCCTCCTCGCCATCGAGGGCGGCGAACGGAAGCGCGGTCAACTCGCCTTCGATTGACGCGATGACGATGGAGCCCGCGCCCGGCGCGCGCGAACGGTCGACGATCAGGGTATCGCCGGTAAGGATCCCGTTTTCGGCCATGCCGCCGCCCTCGACCGTGACAAAGAATGTTGCCGCAGGACGCTTTATGAAATGATCGTCGAGGCTAAGACTCGTCGTGGGGGTGACTACGGTGAACATCAGCCAATGCCTGTAAATTTCCCTTGTCGGCGCCGGCGGCGATTAACTTGGTTTGGCGGTAGAATACATCCAGCACATCGGTTCAAGTAGAACGACGTGAAAATGGAAACGGCAAGCTGGCGTGTAACAGGGGCAATCAGTTGCACCAGCCGGGCCACGCGACAGTATAGGAGGCTTGAAATGAGAGGTTTAAGAAATGGCTATCGATGAGACCGGACTCACCAAAGGTCTGGTGAGAAAATTGAACGCGCTTAGGAAATCTGTCGGCGACGACCTCGCCGAAGAGGTCTTCGCAAGGTGGCTGGAGCGGGAGGCTGCCTCACAAGACGGGAGCAAGCCAGATCCCGTGGCGATGAAGATCGCCGAGGCTCTCGCGGGCTTTGAAAATGACCAGAAATTCAATCTCGGCAATTATGGCTACACACTGCGCCGCGCCAAAGGCAAGGGTGCGTCGGGCTTCATCGCATACAAGAATGAAAAGGCGGATAAAGCGCCGACCCCGTCTTCTGAAATTGAGGAGCTCAGTCGATGACCGCCTTTGATGACCGCAAAACAGCCGCCGAAGCCAAGTTCGCGCATGATCAGGAGTTCCAGTTCAAGACCATCGCGCGGCGCAACAAGCTGCTCGGCCTGTGGGCAGCGGAGCAAATGGGCATTTCAGGCGCGGATGCCGAAGCCTACGCCAAGCAGGTCGTGATCGCCGATTTTGAAGAGCCGGGCGATGCCGATGTGTTGCGGAAGGTGCTCGGCGACCTGACCGACAAAGGGATCGCAACGGACGAGCACAAGGTGCGTCACGAGATGACCCGCCTGCTCGAGGAAGCCAAAACGCAGGTTTCGACCGAATAGAACGCGATCATTATCAACAGGCTGGCACCGCGGGATCCCGGTGCGTCAGCAACGCAAAGCTATGCAACCTCTGCAGCATAGATTGGTAGTTTGTCTGAATCGCACCGACAGTGAGATTCGGGACATGACCATCGGTCAGGCCGCATAGGTGAAGAGAGACCTGATCCCGATTTCGGAGGCAACGTTAGGTCAAGGCTAGCTACCACATTTGTAGGTCGGCAGCGAGCTATAGCTGAATCTTGATGATGGGGTGAAGTTAAAGGCGGCGTATCTTGGCGATGATCTAAGTCGCCATTTCCACGAAGGAAGGATACGCCATGTACGAAGATACGGTTGTTTCGTTTTCTCATCCAGATCGGATTTCGATCGAAGATCCACAGACGGACATTCGCTTAAAGTGCCGATCTGATGATCACTGAGCGTGGCAGAAGCCGGCCGTACGCAGCCCTTTTTAGTCCGCTTTTAAGAAGCGGGTTTGAGCGCTGACGGCGGGGTTATCGCGGCCCATATTGCGGCGATGATTTTGCGCAAAAGTCTCCTCAACCATTTGAGGATGTGGCGGAGGTTGTAGCCGACGGCGCTCATGACGGCGTTGATCTGGTCGCCAAGGCGGCCTTTGAGGAAGTTTCGGCCCAGATGGCCGTCGGTTTTGCAATGACCAATGACGGGCTCGATGGCGGACCGACGCCGGAGCTCCTTTTTGATCTGGCAGTGAACGCCGCGCTTTTGCCCGGAACGATAGACCCGGTTGGGCTTCGGCGCATCGTGGCCGACATAGCCCATGTCCACATGAGCCCGCTCGATCTCGCGCCCGGTAAGGGCCTCTGTTTCCTCGAGCAAGTTCTTCAGGGTGTGACCATCGTAAGGATTGCCGGGCGGGGCCTTGGCATGGAGGATGAACTCGCCACCCTTGCACCGTCTGTTGGTGGTGGTGAGCGAGACCTTGACGCCGAACTCGTAAGGCGCCCGGGCTCTGCCCTTGCCGATGCGCTCGGTCTCGGGCGCGTGCCAGGAATAGAGCTTCCAGCCGCATTGCGAGGCCTATCGCCCGTGGATCGGATGCAATTGGCCTCAGGCGCGGGCCAACGTGTCGGTAGTGTCCAGAATCTTTCTCACATTGATCTCGGGGCTGGTGGCCGATCTGGTCAGGCGGTCATCCTGTGCTGCTTGAGCAGGTCCATGTTCATGTAGCACCGAGATGAAGCGGATGCCTGGTGCACGCAGGACGGGGAATGCCAATGACCCAACCGTGCCTATCCGGTTAACGCACACACCCACAACATGTAGTGTATCCTGTCGCACGGCAGGGAAGGGTAGCCGCTGCCGCAATGGGGATTCGATCTGGCAAATTTCTGATTGTGCTGAAGTCCGAACGTGGGTTTGATTCACTTTACGCACTGAACATCGGGGGACAGATTGATGAAGACCAAGGAAAAAAGGAAGAAACCCACGTCCAGACGGGAAGCTGCTGATGAAAGAGCTATGGCCGAGAGTGGGTGACGGGCTGAGAGAAGGAGGTGGCGTATCGTGGGGGGTGACGAAGCCTCCCGGTCTCCAAGCAAGGAGTGATACGCCATGACGGAAGATAGTGTTGTCGCGCTGCACCATCCAGGGGTGACGGCCGATCCGCTGACCGAAGTACTCCGCGCCGGAGCTCGCGAGCTCCTGGCACGAGCCATTGAAGCGGAGGTTGCCGCCGTGCTGGCGGCGCATGAACATCTGAAGACCGAAGACGGCCGCCGGCGCCTGGTGCGTCATGGCCACGGGCCGGAACGGGCGATCCTGACTGGCATTGGTCCTGTGTCTGTGCGGCGCCCGAAGGTCCTGGACCGTGGCAGCGTCGGAGGAGAGCGCATCCGTTTCACGTCGGCCATTCTGCCCCGTTTCGCGCGGCGGACGCGGTCGCTGGATGCGGTTTTGCCGACGCTCTACCTTCGTGGCGTGTCCAGCGGGGACTTCCAGGAGGCGCTGGAGGCGTTGCTCGGCAAGGACGCCTCTGGCTTGTCGGCGCAGGTGATCGGCCGCCTGAAGGCGGAGTGGGAGGCCGAGCACGAGCGCTGGCGCCGGCGCGACCTGTCGGCCCGACGCTACGTCTACATGTGGGCCGATGGCATCTATCTCCAGGGTCGGCTGGAGGACGAGAAGCAATGCATTCTGGTCCTCATCGGCGCCACGCCGGAGGGACGCAAGGAACTCGTGGGCTTCCAGGCGGGGGTGCGAGAGAGCGCCCAGAGCTGGCGTGAGTTGCTGGCATGCCTGCGCGGGCGCGGGCTCACGATTGGTCCCGAGCTCGCCATCGGCGATGGCGCTCTGGGCTTCTGGAAGGCGCTGGAGGAGATCTTTCCCGACACCCGCCGCCAGCGCTGCTGGGTCCACAAGACAGCCAATGTCTTGAACAAGCTGCCGAAGTCGCGACAAACGGCCGCCAAAGCTGCCCTGCATGATATCTGGATGGCGGATGGCCGCGCCGAGGCCGAGAGGGCGATGAATACTTTCGCCGCCAAGTACGACGCCAAATACCCCCAAGCCGTCGCCTGCTTGACAAAGGACCGCGACGCCTTGCTGGCCTTCTACGACTTCCCGGCCGAGCACTGGCGGCATATCAGGACGACCAATCCAATCGAAAGCGTCTTCGCTACCGTCCGCCACCGCACCGTGCGCACCAAGGGCTGCTTGTCTCACGGGACAACTCTGGCCATGGTCTTCAAGCTGATCACCACCGCCAGCAAGACCTGGCGGCGGCTCATGGGAAACAATCAGTTGCCCAAGGTCATCGAAGGTGTGAGATTCAAAGACGGTATGCAGATCGACGAAACCAAAACTCGCGCCGCCGCCTGATCACGCCGTCACCCAAAATCGGGCATAACTCCTGATGAAAAGACATCGCCTCAGCGATTGATGGCACTAGCCGAAGAAAGCGCCATATTGGCGCGGATCGTTGCGAAAAACCCGTCTGCTCCTGTTTACTCTCCTGCGCACTCTGATCCGCAGCGAAGACGAAGCGACACGCAGGTGTGTGGTTCTCAACCGACGTGCTCCATATGACGTATTGAGCGACCTTGAAAACCAGTTCCCAGAGTTATTTGTGAATAATCCGGCACTCGAACTCTACAATTCCTTCAAGATCTGATGTCCCGGAATTTTCTATCACCGCAACACTACATGTTGTGGGTGTGTGCGTTAACCGGATAGGCACGCTTCATTCTGCTTCGTGAAGAAGTTCCACCTTGATGAGCGACGCCCCATCACTACTCAACTCCCAAATTTCGATGCTTATGCACATTTTGACATTTCCAGGCGAGCATCGGCATGGTCGCGATCTGGGCGCGGACATCAAACGGGACGTCAAGCAAACCAGCGTTGACTTCGCCGCGGTCAAGCACGCTATCAAGAAATGCCTGCTCGTTCGCGGAAAGATCGAACAGGAAAGCAAATCGCTCCCGGCAGAGCACGACCGTCTCCTCGATCCACGCATCGATCACGTCTTTGCCACCGAAATAGCCGCGCGGCAGGCAGATCAGGAGTTTTTGACGAAGCTCCCGCGGGTCGCCCTTGATCGCGTCGATCGAAACCATTCGCCAATCACGGCGCGCGCAGGCGCCGAACGCCAGAAACGCGGCTTTGATGTTCTTCCAGTCGAGTCCCTCAATCGACAGGATACGCCGTGCATCGAAGAGATCGCGCGCGGCATGGCGATCAAAGAGCGCAACTAGCTTGCCGGCAATGATCTCCTGAAGGTCGAGCACAAGCACTTCGCTCGCGCGCATGTCCCCAAGTGCGGCCGATGACACGCGAGCAGCGCCAAACAGGGGCTGACGCGCCATGTAATTCACGTCGAGCTCCAACGTCGCGTTTCCGCCGAGCGCCGACGCGAAGCGCATGATCCACTTGCCGCCGGCATGTTCATCCGGCTTACGGCGGACTGTGTATCCTTGGGATGCTGAGAGCCGGTTCAGGGCCGCCTCAACGTCAGGCCGCTCGGTTTCCATCGCCGCACGATCGAGCGCGCCGACATAGTTGAGGTCGATATCGACCGACAGACGATCGAGGCCGAGATGGAAGACGTTGAGCGCCGTGCCTCCCTTGAGGGCGAGCCGCTCGCTCAAGATCCTATCGCGCGCAACCTCCTGCAGAATATCGAGGAGCCGCATCACCTTTTCGAGGGTTCCCAGTTGATGGCCGGTCTCGCTGGCGATGCGCTGCAGAGTCTGAGTCGAGGGCGCCGCCATTCACACGCCCTCGAACAGAGGCTCTATGATCTCGATGGGCAGGATCACGTTCCAACCCGCGGCGGTCCGACCTTCCCCCGGTTTGGCGCCCAGCGCATATCGCGCTTGTCGCGGGGCGAGCGCGTGCATTTTTTTGAGCGCGGCGGCCTCTACACCAAGCCGGTCTTGTTCGCGCTCCAGCCAATATCCCAAAGCGCCGGCCGCGGTCGCATTGTCGAGCGCGCGCGCATACCGGACCAAGGCGGCGGCATCGACGCGCGCGACCAAGTCAAGAGAATTGAAAAGCTCCTCCGCACCGCCCGCGAGATCATAGCGGTCGAAGAGATCGGCGATCGTCCGCTCGATTGTCGTTACGCGGACGTCGAGCCCCATGCGATCAACGACCGTAACGCCATCAGCCAAGCTGCCATTTTCCTGGGCGAAGCCACGCGACGGTTTCACGAACCGGCAGGAGAAATCAGCGGTCTCGATGACCCCCGGCTCGCCGGGCGCGATGACCTGCACCTCATGGCCTTCCGTATAGGCGCAGCCGTGAAGTTCGAGGGCCGAGTGATAGGCGATAACGCCGCCGCGCCGCAGTCGGGACGCTGCCAGGAAACGATCGACCGACCATTTGCCGGGATCGGCATGTTTGGGGACTGAGGCGAAGACGCCCCGCGCGATGCGCTTGATATTGCCGGCCCGAAGATGCTGGGCGAGCATCGCTGTGACCACCTTGTCATCCGGGCGGCGGCCAACCGCGGCAGCATACTCGGCCCGGTCGAAGACCGGCCTGGCGCTGAAGAACGGGGCTGAAACGAGCCGGGACATGGGCAGACTAACTTTCTTGAGATCGGAGAACACAATATATCATATATGGCTTTATCATAAATGACGAAAGTAAGCCCGCATGAGTGGCACTCTGTCAAATTCCCCTCAAACCATATTTGACATATGGTTTTTCACGGTATTGGAGAAGTCAGAGCATACTCGATTTCCGGGCCGGCGGGCAAAATTCGGGCCGTCTGGAGCCGACGCCGCTGAAAAGGCGTGTAACAAAACCTCGGACCTTACGGCCAACTTCCGAGGTTTTGTAACATCACCAAATGCCCTGGACCGGATCCCATCTAACCCTCCCGCCGGCTCCAGACCAGGAACGCCGCCCCGTCCTCTTCGAAGAGAGCGGCGGCGGATGGGCTCAGGGAAGCTCGGGTCTCCTACAGACGTTGCTGGGGTTTTCAAAAGGTGTTATTCGGCGCGAGGGTTCGACGCCGATCGGCGCTCTAACTCGTTGAGATGCCTTGATTCTGGGGGTCAAATTTCCGCGCCGAATAACACGCATGCACGGTCGCTGCCCAAGCCACGGTGCACTGACGCGGCCAGGGCTGCGCCGCCGGGAGGCGGCGATCACGCCTGGCCGCTGTCGATGTGCCCGCCGGGGCCGGGCGCGAAGCACGTCGCTCAGGGGTGGGCTGGCAGCGCGGAGCTTTGGCGACGCTGCGCAAGCATTCACACGATGGTCGACAGGGCTTGAATTAAGTGCGGCAATGCCGCATGGTAGTGGACCATGCAAGTCTTCTCCACGCGCACCTACGAGCGCGCCATTCGCAAGCTGCTCGGGGAAGAGGCCCGCAGGGAAATGGAGGATTAGATCGTTGCCGTCCCCGGAGCAGCCCCAGTCATTCGGGGCACCGGCGGTATCCGCAAGCTGCGATGGGCCGGTTTCGAGCGTGGGAAGCGGGGAGGCATTCGCGCGGTCTATTTCTTCCATGCCGGCGGCGATGCCATCTATTTGCTGACGGCCTACGCAAAGGCGGATCGCGAGGATCTAACGCCGGCGGATACCAGGGCGCTTGCGCGCCTGGTTGCCGCGATCAAGAAGGGGACAACGGGCCAATGACGGGTGAACGCACCGAGCTCGGACGTGAGATCGAAACGGCGCTGGGCGAGGTTCTCGCCCATGTCCGCGGCGAGACGGAGTTGCCATGCCGGATTGTCGACGATCCGGCCGCCGGCCGGATTGTCGCCCTCCGCAAGCGGTTTCGGCTGAGCCGTCAGAAGTTCGCCGAACGCTTCGGTCTCGACGTGCGGGCTGTTCAGGAGTGGGAACAAGGTCGGCGTGCTCCCGACAGGGCAGCTCGGGTGCTGCTCACCGTCATCGACCGGGACCCCGAGGCCGTGGTCAGGGCGCTCGGCGAGGAAGGTGACGACGGACGGGCGGGTCGTTCCCATGCGTCGTGAGCGACGCGCCGGCCGTGAGGGGCCGAGTCCGCGCCGGTGCTCTCGGTGATCCGTGGGCCGAACGCAACTCGCTGATTGCCGAGACCGCCATCATGCAAGGGATGACGGTCGTCACCGGAAACCTGGTCGACTTCAATGCAATGGAGCGGACGCTATCGATTCCTGCGCCGGAGAATGACGGCAGCCGGTCGGCACCACATGCGCGTTTGCGGAGATGCCGGAATCGCGCGATTCGGGAATGGACAGGTATGGCAGGACATGTCAGGACATACCGGGTCAGGAATTGCACCCAATCCGGTGACTATTTGATGACGGGTTAGGATGGAAGAAAAAAAACATCATCAATAACCGTAGGTTAGAGCATTTTCTGAGCTGACGGATTCTTTTTGGGATTCCCATGGGATCGAATTTCTGATTCAAGATGTGGGCTGGTGGAGGAGGCCAGCCTGCATGACGAAACCTCTTTCCAATGATCTTCGAGAACGGCTTGTATCGGCGGTTGACAGCGGCCTGTCGCGGCGCTCGGCGGCGCGCCGCTTCGGGGTTGCGGCCTCGACGGCGATCAACGGCGATCAAATGGGTGAATCGGTGGCGGCGGACGGGCGATGTCGGGCCTAGGCCGCAAGGCGGTGACCACCGCTCGCACCGGATTGAGGCCCATGCCGAGGAAATCCTGGCGCTGGTTGACGAGACGCCGGACATCACCTTGGGCGAGATCGCGGCACACCTGGACGCGGGGCATGGCTTGACGGTGGCCCAAAGCACGGTCTGGCGGCTGCTCGACCGGCACGGCATGACGTTCAAAAAAAACCGCGCACGCCTGCGAGCAACAGCGAGCTGACGTCCTGCGCCGCCGGCAGGCCTGGTTCGACGCCCAACCCGATCTGAAGCCCGAGCGGCTGGTGTTCATTGACGAGACCGGCGCTTCGACCAAGATGGCCCGGCGTTACGGCCGGGCGCCACGGGGCGAGCGTTGCCAAGCACCGGTGCCTCATGGACACTGGAAGACGACGACCTTCGTTGGCGCGCTCCGCCTTGAAGGCATGACCGCGCCCATGGTGCTCGACGGTGCCATGCATGGTGCCGCCTTCCTCGCTTATGTGGAGCAGGTCTTGGTCCCGACGCTCAAACCCGGCGATATCGTGGTGATGGATAACTTACCCGCCCACAAACCCATCGCCGTGCGCACGGCCATCGAAGTCGCCGCGGCAGAGTTGCGCTTCCTGCCGCCCTACAGCCCTGACTTTAACCCCATTGAAATGGCCTTCTCCAAGCTCAAGGCTTTCCTCAAAAAGACCGCCGCCCGAACCGTCGATGACCTCTGGGACGCCATCGCCCAAGGCATCGACACCTTCACACCAACGGAATGCGAAAACTACTTCGCTGCTGCCGGCTATGACCGCAAATGATAGGAAAACGCTCTAGCAGGCTGCTGAAAAAGTCCTCGCATTTGCAGTTGTGACATGATTCTGTGATTCCTTCGGGTGATGGAGGATGGCATGCGGGGTCGAGATCAAAGCAGTGGCAATTTATTCAGCTACGTAGACCTGGAAGAGCGTGTTCCGGATGATCATCCGCTGCGTCTGATCCGTGAGATCGTGAACGACGTATTGGGGTCTCTATCTTCGGAGTTCGAGACGCTTTATTCCCACATGGGTCGCCCATCGATCCCGCCGGAGAAGCTTCTTCGAGCGTTACTGTTGCAGGTGTTTTATTCGATCCGCTCGGAGCGTCAGCTGATGGAGCAGCTAAACTTCAACATGCTGTTTCGCTGGTTTGTGGGGCTTGGGCTGGACGATGGCGTGTGGGACGCCAGCGCGTTCTGCCACAACCGGGACCGTCTTCTGGAGGCGGAGGTTTCGGCGCAGCTGCTTGCGGGGGTTATCCAGCACCACAAGGTACGGGGACTATTGAGCCGGGATCATTTTTCGGTAGACGGAACATTGATCGAGGCCTGGGCGTCGATGAAGAGCTTTCGTCCCAAAGGTGAGGACGATGGCGACGGGGGATCGGGGCGCAACGCCGAGCGGGATTTTCATGGCGAGAAACGCTCGAACGCGACCCATGCAAGCACCACTGATCCGGACGCCCGGCTTTATCGCAAGGGTAATGGCCGGGAAAGCAAGCTGTGTTACATGGGCCATGCGCTGACGGAGAACCGCCATGGTCTGGCAGTCGGCGGCGGCGTGACCATTGCGTCGGGCACGGCGGAACGCGAAGCCGCCCTTGATCTGATCGACAGGCATCGCCCGGTGGAGAGTAGAGGCGGCCCGCGTCGGATCACGGTGGGCGGGGACAAGGGTTTTGACGTCGCGGATTTTGTCGAGGAACTGCGGCACCGCAAGGTGACCCCCCATATCGCCGTCCAGGACCACGTCACCAAGACCGGCAAGCGGCGCAAGACCAAGATAGACGGGCGCACGACGCGCCATCCCGGTTACGGCGTCAGCCAACGTTGCCGTAAGCGCATCGAGGAGGTCTTCGGCTGGGTCAAGACGAGCGCGGGATTGAGCAAGACCAAATTCCGGGGCCGCCACCGGGTCGACGCTTCGTTCACCCTGGCCTTGGCCGCCTACAACCTCGTCCGACTACCCAGACTGCTGGCGGAGGCGCCAACATGACGGGCGATGCCGGCACGCCGCTGACCGCAAAGTGGCAGATCATCGAACTGGATGAAGCCCAGGGCATCGGATCGGTCGAGATTGAAGACGGTTTCACCCTAAGACACGAAATCTCATTTCATTTCGGCGATGAATCCGAGTTCAAGGCCCGGCAATGATGACTTTTTCAGCAGCCTGCTAGTAGAAATTGATGCACAAGTGTGCCTGAGATCGTGCACCCGGACTTCGTGCAAGCCGGCTTCCGCTCGCACCTCCTGCCAGAAATCGGTGATCTCCGCCAGATGCCCCGCGTACCGATAAGGCGAAGGAAAGACCCATTCGTTTTTCCTGGGCACCCGGTCCAGAACCTCCCGTGTGGCAGACGATAGCCAGACCGTGCGCGGCCCCGATTTGCTATCCCGCAGGAACAGTTTGCCTTCCCGGTAATCCTGCCATTTGAGTGTCAGCAGTTCGCCTTTTCGGCACCCCGCCAGTAACAACAGGCGGATAACGGCCACCTGGAACGGGCGCGTTCCGTCATACCGGTTCAGAACCTCGACGACGCGGCGGATCTCATCCGGCGACAGGAAGCGTTCCCGAGCGCGGCGGCGGTAGCGCTTGATGTCTTTGCAAGGGTTGCTGTCCTCTGGCCGGTATCCGTACACCTCGGCCTGCCGCAGGATGACCGATAGCACCGGCAGCGACCGGTTCGCCGAGGCAGGCTTCGCGTGAAGAGAGTCGAACCATTCCAGCACCTTCCGCCGCGTAATGCTGGCGACCGGCCGCCCCTTGAACCAGGGCAGAATATTGTTCTGGTAGTAGTTCAGGTTGACGGCAAACGTGCGCGGTTTCCAGTGCCTCCGGTAATAGGAGAACACCTCGTCGGCTACCGCCTCGAAAGCGATACCCGCCGGTAAATCAGGGATACTCTCCCGCCCTTTCCTGATACCCGCCAACAATGATCGCCTTGCGACCGGGCCTCGGCCTCGGGCATTGCGTCGGCATCGCCGATCTTCGTCCAGCGGCGTCGTCTTTCGTGTTGCGTTTGCAGGAAGTAGCTTTTCTTGCCCGAAGGCAGGATCCTGATCCCGAAGCCTTTAACAGCCCGTTGATTAAGTCGGCGCCGTCTGATTCTCTGGTTCCCTGATTTGCAGGGGGATTTGCCGATGGCGATGGGACGGCAGAAGGATGGTCAGGGGGACCTGATGGTGAGCTGGTCGGAGATGCCGCGCTCTCCGGGTCATGTGTTTTATGACCGCTTGCAGTCGGTGCTGATCGAGGGCGGCTTCGACGCCTTTGCCGAGGCGAGCTGCCGGCCTTATTACGCGGTCCGGATGGGCGCGCCCTCGGTGCCGCCCGGGCGCTATTTCCGGATGCACCTGGTGGGCTACTTTGAGGGCATCGACAGCGAGCGCGGTCTGGAGTGGCGCTGCTCGGACTCGCTTTCGCTGCGGGCGTTCCTGCGACTGGGGAGCCGTGATCGGGTACCGGACCATTCCTGGCTGTCACGGAGCCGCACGCGCCTGCCCCATGAAGTCCACGCGGCGGTCTTCGACTGGGTTCTGGTGCTGATCGCCGAGGCGGGGCTGATCAAGGGCGAGCGCATCGGCGTCGATGCCTCGACCATGGAGGCCAACGCGGCGCTGCGGAACATCGTGCGGCGCGACAACGGCGAAGGCTACCGGGAGATGCTGGAGCGCCTGGCCCGGGAAAGGAGTTATGCCCGATTTTGGGTGACGGCGTGATCAGGCGGCGGCGCGAGTTTTGGTTTCGTCGATCTGCATACCGTCTTTGAATCTCACACCTTCGATGACCTTGGGCAACTGATTGTTTCCCATGAGCCGCCGCCAGGTCTTGCTGGCGGTGGTGATCAGCTTGAAGACCATGGCCAGAGTTGTCCCGTGAGACAAGCAGCCCTTGGTGCGCACGGTGCGGTGGCGGACGGTAGCGAAGACGCTTTCGATTGGATTGGTCGTCCTGATATGCCGCCAGTGCTCGGCCGGGAAGTCGTAGAAGGCCAGCAAGGCGTCGCGGTCCTTTGTCAAGCAGGCGACGGCTTGGGGGTATTTGGCGTCGTACTTGGCGGCGAAAGTATTCATCGCCCTCTCGGCCTCGGCGCGGCCATCCGCCATCCAGATATCATGCAGGGCAGCTTTGGCGGCCGTTTGTCGCGACTTCGGCAGCTTGTTCAAGACATTGGCTGTCTTGTGGACCCAGCAGCGCTGGCGGCGGGTGTCGGGAAAGATCTCCTCCAGCGCCTTCCAGAAGCCCAGAGCGCCATCGCCGATGGCGAGCTCGGGACCAATCGTGAGCCCGCGCCCGCGCAGGCATGCCAGCAACTCACGCCAGCTCTGGGCGCTCTCTCGCACCCCCGCCTGGAAGCCCACGAGTTCCTTGCGTCCCTCCGGCGTGGCGCCGATGAGGACCAGAATGCATTGCTTCTCGTCCTCCAGCCGACCCTGGAGATAGATGCCATCGGCCCACATGTAGACGTAGCGTCGGGCCGACAGGTCGCGCCGGCGCCAGCGCTCGTGCTCGGCCTCCCACTCCGCCTTCAGGCGGCCGATCACCTGCGCCGACAAGCCAGAGGCGTCCTTGCCGAGCAACGCCTCCAGCGCCTCCTGGAAGTCCCCGCTGGACACGCCACGAAGGTAGAGCGTCGGCAAAACCGCATCCAGCGACCGCGTCCGCCGCGCGAAACGGGGCAGAATGGCCGACGTGAAACGGATGCGCTCTCCTCCGACGCTGCCACGGTCCCGGACCTTCGGGCGCCGCACAGACACAGGACCAATGCCAGTCAGGATCGCCCGTTCCGGCCCGTGGCCATGACGCACCAGGCGCCGGCGGCCGTCTTCGGTCTTCAGATGTTCATGCGCCGCCAGCACGGCGGCAACCTCCGCTTCAATGGCTCGTGCCAGGAGCTCGCGAGCTCCGGCGCGGAGTACTTCGGTCAGCGGATCGGCCGTCACCCCTGGATGGTGCAGCGCGACAACACTATCTTCCGTCATGGCGTATCACTCCTTGCTTGGAGACCGGGAGGCTTCGTCACCCCCCACGATACGCCACCTCCTTCTCTCAGCCCGTCACCCACTCTCGGCCATAGCTCACGGGAAAGCGGGGTCGAGACACCCACGGCCGAGGACCTGGCGCGTCTGGACCGGAAGCGCAAGGGCAAGAAGCTTTCCAACACGGATTGGGTTTCGAAGAGCGACCCCGAGGCCAAGATCACCAAGATGAAGGACGGCACGACGCATCTGGCCTACAAGCCCGAGCACGCGGTGGATCTGGACACCGGCGCGGTGGTGGCGGCCGAGCTGCACCCGGCCGATGAGGGCGACACCACGACGCTTTCCAAGACCCTGGCGAAGGCCGAGGCAAACCTCGAGGCGGTGGATGCGGCACCGACATCGGAGGACCCGGCCGAATGCGTCGCCGACAAAGGTTATCACTCACGGGCGGTCTTGAGGGCTCTGAACGACAGTCCCTGGAAGACCCGGATCGCGGCGCCCAAGCAGACCGGCTTTTCGCGCTGGCACGGTGATGAGGCGGCGCGGCGCGCGGTCACCAATAACCGTGCGCGGCTCAAGTCCGGGGTCGCCCGCGAGGCCTTCAAGCTGCGCGCCGAGATCGTCGAGCGCTGCTTTGCCCACAACCTCGATCGTGGCGGCATGCGACGAACCTGGCTGCGCGGGCGAGAGAATGTGCACAAGCGATACCTGCTCCACGTCGCCGGCCACAATCTATCGTTACTGATGCGCCAGCTCATCGGCGCCGGCACCCCGCGGGAGGCCGTGGCGGGCGGATATGGCGGTATTTTCGTTCTGCTCACGCCCACCGGGGCCATGCTGGTGGCACGGGGGGGCTCGCAAAGCGGCCAGACGGCTTTCGCCGCCGCATTCCTCATCTGGGAGTGAGAGCCGGAAAAAGCCACTTAATCAACGGGCTGTTATGCGCCCGTGATCCACGATCAGGTCCGGTGATTCAGCATGAAGCTATAAGCCTTCATCGTCCCGAAGGGGTCAATAGCGACGCGAACGACCGGACGAACGGTACAGGCTCGCGACGGCGCGCCACTGCGCATTGCAACTCAAGCGGCTCGTCACCACGTCAATGGTAACCGTCGCAGGGTGTCTTCCACACGGTCTTCCGGGGAGTCTCGAGGCATTCCAGGCAAGCTGATCTTGCCGTCAATCACACCGTCATAGGTACCGGTGTCCTCATAGAATTCGGACGCGTAATACCAAGGGCGGGAATTATCGACCTTTTTGAGCCCACTCTCTCGATCCGATGGACATGATTGTTTCGGGCTGATTGATGAGCTTGTTCCAGGCTTGGCAACCGGCCTCAATGATGGCGTCGTAATCTTCGAAGACGTAATCCTTCCGTTCTCAGGTGATGGAGATTTCAGCGATTGAGTGTCCGCTTCCAGTCTCGCCTGAGTGGCCGCAGCCAGATGTCCTTCCTGGGCTCGGCCCGTTTCATATGCGTGTCGTAGCGCCCGCGCCCCTGGGTGGTCCCGACGCGGGTCCAGCCCGAGGCCCTGTAGACGGCGCCGGTGTAGCGCGGGGTCTCGACGAAGGTCTCGATGAGCACGGGCGTGATGTTGTAGCGCGCCGTCCAATCCTCGGGCAGGCGTCGGCGCACGATGGCGAGGATGTGCGATCCCAGGTTCGGGATCTCGACCCAGGGCAGGATAAGGAAGCGTGGGTTGTCGACCACCAGCGGCAGGTTCTTCCCGCGCAGCTCGGGGGTCCATCCGATGAAGTTGTCGCGCGGGGCGAGCTTCCAGGCGGCGGTGGAGAAGCCGAGCATGGCCAGAGGCCAGCCGTTGCGGTCATGGACGGCGTAGCGCATCTGGGCGCCGACCAGGGGCTTGTATCCGAGGTAGTGGTAGCGGGCGACGAACTCGTTCCACAGCCTGCCTTCGCGGGTGCCGCGCACGACGGTGCGGAAGTCGAGCGGGCGAACCTCGTCGAGGGCGGTCGGGGCCGGGAACAGCGGCGGCTCGGTGTCAGGCCCGAAGAAGATGGGCTTGGGCCGGCCCTGCCGTCCCTTCGGCGGCGGCAGAACGATCACACCGTCGCGGTGCATGGCCAGCATGGTCACCTTAGCCATCATGTCCTTGAGGTCGCCATCGGGCTTGAGCCAGCCGACGCGCCGGCAGAACTCTCTGGACAGGGCGGCCCGGGTGGGCGGCGGATCGGCGGCGATCAGGGCGCGCATCAGCGCCATCTCGTCGGCGGTGAAGTTGCGGCCGTAGTACCGGCACTCGATCGTGCCGGTCATTCCTGCGCCGAGAACTTGCGCCTGCGCTCCTCGCTCATCGTCCAGGGCAGCCACGGGGACAGGTCGTCCGGCGGTTTGCCGCCATTCTTCGCGCAGGCCTTCAACCATGCCTCCAGCCAGCGCAGCACGTCGACACCGTTCATCGAGAGCGTGCCGATGACGGAGTACATGATCGCGGTGAACTTCGCGCCGTCCTCGCTGTTGGAACCGAAGCTCAATCGGCGCCCGATGACCGGCCCGCGGAGCGCCCGCTCCCCGGCATTGTTGTCCATCGGAACCTGGGGATGGTCCGCGAAGACGCACAACCCTTCGCGGTGGTTGAGCAGCGAGCGCAAGGGCTTTGCCCGACGGTCCTTGTCCGGCAGGCCGGCCAGTTCCGCCTCGGCGTTCGCGAACAGGCGCTTGACCGCCTTCCCGAGTTTGCGTTGCGCTGCGTCGAAGGCCGGTGTCTGGCGTTCGAGAGCGGGGTCGTAATGCTTCAACCGTTCGTCGTTCAGCCGGTAGATCGCCGCGATCCGCTCGATCCATCCCTCGCACCATTCCGTCAGCGCGTCCCGGCCGGCCGCGCCCTCGATGAAGTCGCGCCGCTGGTGAGCCCAGCACCAGCAGAGGATGACCTTGCCGGCGAGTTCGCGCGCCAGCGCTCTGTAGGCGCTGTAGCGGTCGCAGACCACGAAGACGGTGCAGGCGGTGTCGGCGAACAGGGCCTTCGCGACCTCGGCGCTGCGCGAGGGGTCGATATGGAAGTAAACCGCGTCCTTGCTGACCGAAGTCCACAGCCAGGCGCGGCTCGACCGGCCGTTGTCGCGGAACTCCTGTACCCGATCGCGGTAGGGAAGCGGGTTGCCCCGCTCCCCCCGCACAGATCCGTGCAGGCACGTTGATGCACACGGCTCCTCCCTCAGGTCAATTGACGGCAAATCGTTGGCTCGGCCACGGGTGTCGGATTTCCAGCGTGGGCCAGTATTTCGCTGTCAGTCGCTCCATACGGTCCCCGCTGTAGCGGTCCTTCTGCGATCTGCGGCGCAGAGTCCTGAGCCACAGTACTTTCAGTCGTTGCACGAAACGCCCCAGATATCGGTAGCTGGTTGGAACGGCAAAGTAGTTCAGCCATCCATCAAGTACCTGTCCCAGCCACCGCGCGGTCTGGTTTACGCCGTCGTGCATCCGCCTGCGAAGCTCCTCCTTTATTCGCTTCAGGGTGCGCGCCATCCGCTTCGAGACCGGCTTGCGCCCCAACTGGAACCGCCCCTTCCTGTCCTTCGCGCAGTAGTGCGTGAAGCCCAGAAAGTCGAGCGTCTCCGGTTTGCCCAACCCTCGCCGCTGACGGTTCTCAGTTGCGAACCGCCCGAACTCGATGAGCCGGGTCTTGTCAGGGTTCAGTTCCAGTTCAAAACGTCCAAGCCGCTCCTTCAGGTCACGCAGAAATCGCTCCGCGTCTTGCTTGTGCTGGAAACCCACCACGAAATCATCGGCGTACCGCACGATGATTGTGTCGCCTTTGACCTCGTGGCTGCGCCACTTCTTCTGGAACCAGAGATCGAGAACGTAATGTAGGTAGATGTTGGCCAGGATCGGCGAAATCACCGAACCCTGGGGAGTCCCCCGCATGTTGTCCCGCCACTCGCCATTTTCCATGACGCCGACGTGCAACCACTTGGATATCAGCCTGATGACCCGCTTGTCTCCGATGCGATGTTCGAGGAACCGGACCAACCAGTCCCGCGAGACATGGTCGAAAAATCCGCGGATATCTGCGTCAGCTATCCAGTTGATCTTACGCCGTTCAATCCCGACCGCGAGCGCATCAAGCGCGTCGTGCGCCCCACACCCGGGCCGGAACCCATAGCTAAACCCCAGGAACTCCGCCTCGTAAATTGGCGTCAGGATAATCTCCGCCACCGCCTTCTGGACAATCTTGTCCTCTATGGCCGCGACGCCGAGCGGTCGTGTGCCGCCATCCGGCTTCGGGATGTTCACCCGCCGTGATGGCGTCGCCCGGTACGCTCCCGAGTGCACGCGGTCGTGCAGGGCGGCCAACCGGCCTTCCAACCCTCCCTCGTACATCCCCCACGTCATGCCATCCGCACCTGCCGCCGCGTCCTTCTTCAACGCGAAGAACGCCCAGCGCAGCGCATCGACCGTAACGTGGTGGAGAAGCGCCGTCAGACGCTCCCGTGGCTCCCGTTGTACAAACTGCCGTATCCGGTCGGCCGCTTGTGACACGCTTTCCCGGTCCTGCGTCCGGCGCATGCTTTGGCTTTCCAGATTCCCCTTGGGCTCGGTCCTTCGCTCCATCGGCTCCGCCGGAACAGGCCTCCCTTTGTTCGCCGACTTCATCGCTACTACTCCCGAGTCTGACTTCTCCATGCCGTTCGTCATCGGTTACGGATTCCTCCTTTCCTTTGCGATCCCGCTACGACCGCGGGATGACATGGAGACCTCCCAGGTCCCGGCGTGAAAGCCTACGTACGTGCGGTTGGGTTCTTCGACTCCGCAGGGTCCACTTCCCCCTTACCATGGCGGTGGAAGCGGTGTTGCCTTCGACATACTGGAAAGCCTCGGCACCCTGATTCTCAGACTTTTCGTAGCTCAATCGCCCTCGCCCATACGCGCCCCTGTCAACGCTTAACCTGCATCCTCGCGAATGCCGGCCCATGACTCGGGGTGGAAGTGGTTGGTTACTCCTTCTTCCCGCCGGACTCACACCGGCTACTTTCCGCCAGTTAGCCTGGCGCTCATCGCGGTAGGGAAGCGGGTTGCCCCGCTCCCCCCGCACAGATCCGTGCAGGCACGTTGATGCACACGGCTCCTCCCTCAGGTCAATTGACGGCAAATCGTTGGCTCGGCCACGGGTGTCGGATTTCCAGCGTGGGCCAGTATTTCGCTGTCAGTCGCTCCATACGGTCCCCGCTGTAGCGGTCCTTCTGCGATCTGCGGCGCAGAGTCCTGAGCCACAGTACTTTCAGTCGTTGCACGAAACGCCCCAGATATCGGTAGCTGGTTGGAACGGCAAAGTAGTTCAGCCATCCATCAAGTACCTGTCCCAGCCACCGCGCGGTCTGGTTTACGCCGTCGTGCATCCGCCTGCGAAGCTCCTCCTTTATTCGCTTCAGGGTGCGCGCCATCCGCTTCGAGACCGGCTTGCGCCCCAACTGGAACCGCCCCTTCCTGTCCTTCGCGCAGTAGTGCGTGAAGCCCAGAAAGTCGAGCGTCTCCGGTTTGCCCAACCCTCGCCGCTGACGGTTCTCAGTTGCGAACCGCCCGAACTCGATGAGCCGGGTCTTGTCAGGGTGCAGTTCCAGTTCAAAACGTCCAAGCCGCTCCTTCAGGTCACGCAGAAATCGCTCCGCGTCTTGCTTGTGCTGGAAACCCACCACGAAATCATCGGCGTACCGCACGATGATTGTGTCGCCTTTGACCTCGTGGCTGCGCCACTTCTTCTGGAACCAGAGATCGAGAACGTAATGTAGGTAGATGTTGGCCAGGATCGGCGAAATCACCGAACCCTGGGGAGTCCCCCGCATGTTGTCCCGCCACTCGCCATTTTCCATGACGCCGACGTGCAACCACTTGGATATCAGCCTGATGACCCGCTTGTCTCCGATGCGATGTTCGAGGAACCGGACCAACCAGTCCCGCGAGACATGGTCGAAAAATCCGCGGATATCTGCGTCAGCTATCCAGTTGATCTTACGCCGTTCAATCCCGACCGCGAGCGCATCAAGCGCGTCGTGCGCCCCACACCCGGGCCGGAACCCATAGCTAAACCCCAGGAACTCCGCCTCGTAAATTGGCGTCAGGATAATCTCCGCCACCGCCTTCTGGACAATCTTGTCCTCTATGGCCGCGACGCCGAGCGGTCGTGTGCCGCCATCCGGCTTCGGGATGTTCACCCGCCGTGATGGCGTCGCCCGGTACGCTCCCGAGTGCACGCGGTCGTGCAGGGCGGCCAACCGGCCTTCCAACCCTCCCTCGTACATCCCCCACGTCATGCCATCCGCACCTGCCGCCGCGTCCTTCTTCAACGCGAAGAACGCCCAGCGCAGCGCATCGACCGTAACGTGGTGGAGAAGCGCCGTCAGACGCTCCCGTGGCTCCCGTTGTACAAACTGCCGTATCCGGTCGGCCGCTTGTGACACGCTTTCCCGGTCCTGCGTCCGGCGCATGCTTTGGCTTTCCAGATTCCCCTTGGGCTCGGTCCTTCGCTCCATCGGCTCCGCCGGAACAGGCCTCCCTTTGTTCGCCGACTTCATCGCTACTACTCCCGAGTCTGACTTCTCCATGCCGTTCGTCATCGGTTACGGATTCCTCCTTTCCTTTGCGATCCCGCTACGACCGCGGGATGACATGGAGACCTCCCAGGTCCCGGCGTGAAAGCCTACGTACGTGCGGTTGGGTTCTTCGACTCCGCAGGGTCCACTTCCCCCTTACCATGGCGGTGGAAGCGGTGTTGCCTTCGACATACTGGAAAGCCTCGGCACCCTGATTCTCAGACTTTTCGTAGCTCAATCGCCCTCGCCCATACGCGCCCCTGTCAACGCTTAACCTGCATCCTCGCGAATGCCGGCCCATGACTCGGGGTGGAAGTGGTTGGTTACTCCTTCTTCCCGCCGGACTCACACCGGCTACTTTCCGCCAGTTAGCCTGGCGCTCCCAGCCGGTCTCGTCGGCATGGCGCACCGTCGTCCGGTTCTGGTGCGCGAGAATCGCCTGGTAGACCGGGTCGAACAGCGGCACGAAGCGCTTCAGGCTGTTGGCCAGCGTGCCCGGCGAGACCGCCAGCCCCTGGTCCGCGTACCACGCCGCGACCCGGCACAGCGGGCGCAGGCACGCACAGTGCTCGAACAAAAACCGTGCCCAGAAGCTGGTTCCGAAGAGCGTTCCGGGGAACAGCCGCGGCACCGGCGGCGCAATCGCTTCCAGGGGCGACGACGCGCAGTCGCAACCCCGGCGCCAGCGCGTCCGCTCGATCCTGCGGATGTGGGCCTTGACCGCGATCTCGATCAGCGTCGTCACACGCTCGCCGTTGGCGACATAGGGCTTGCCGCAACAGGAACAGATCCGCGCATCCTTCGGTGGGTTGCGCCGTTCGGTCTTCTCCGGAAGCCCGGGCCGCGGGGTGCGACCGTGGCCGGGCGCGCCGCGTTGCTGGCCGCGCTTGCGTCCCGTGCCCGGCTTCTTCTGCCGCTCGCTCCTGCTCCCGAAGACCGCCTTCGACAGGACGGCCCGGCTCGAGCGCAGCTTGGCCAACTCCTCTTCCAGCCTCTCGTTGCGGGTTTGCAGGGACTCGATGGTCTTCTCCTGCTTGCGCAATCTCTTCAAGGCCGCCGGCAGCAGGGGACGTTCGGCAAGCTCGGCCTCCAGCCGCTCGGTCTTGAAGGCCGACGTATCCAGGGCAATTTGCAAATCGGTGATGCGCCTGTCCTGCCAATCGATGAAGTTCATCTGGTCGTGGTATTCCGCCAGCTCCGCGCGCAGCAGCTCGACCTCGTCGGACAGCCCACGTGCCGTCGCCTTGATGCGCTGCAACCACTCCAGCTCGCGGCGCAGCCGGCCGTTCTCCCGGTTCTGCTGACGGGTCTCGCGGGTCAGGGAATCGACTTCCCCGCGCAGCGCCTTGATCGTGTCCTTCTGCTTCTGCGTCCGTTCCAGCGCCTTGCCCAGCCGGATGCTCTCCTTCGACCGCACCGACTGCGCGGCCCGCTCCGACTTGCGCAGCGCCGAGACCTCTCCGCGCAACGCCACGACCTCGTCCTTCTGTCCCTGCGACCGCTCCAGGGCCTTGCGGAGTCGGGCATTCTCCCTCGACAGTGGCCCGGTCGCGTCCTTCCGGCCTTTCGACGCCAGGGCCTTGTGCAGCCGCGCGACCTCGTCGCGCAGCGCTTCGATCGTGCAGAACTCGCTCGACCCGCTGCGGGCTTCGGAGAGCAACTCCTGCAAGTGCGCCACTTCGGCCTGCAAGGACGGCACGTCCTTGGCCGCGCGGCGGAGGTCCCCGGTCTCCTGCTCGGCCTCGCTCAGCCTCTGCCGGCAGGCCTTGAACCGCGACTTCCACGCACTCCCATCGCTGCGGGCGGCGACTTCCGCCCAGCGCAACTCTTCCGCGCGCGCTTCCGCTGCTTCCGCCCGCGCCCGCTCCTGTTCGCACAGAGACTGCCAGTCGCGCGGCTCGCTCGTCGGCGCCGACATGGGGGGCGACCAGATCGCCTCGTCCCCCTCGGTCAGCGTCAGCGCCGTCCCGAAATCCTCGTCGCGCATCGCCATGGACGTGACGATAACGAATCGCGGGCGGCGTTACCAGAGGGTTTTGCACGGCGCTACGACACGCACATGAAGCGGGCCGAGCCCAGGAGGGACATCTGGCTGCGGCCACTCAGGCGAGACTGGAAGCGGACACTCAATCGCTGAAATCTCCATCACCTGAGAACGGAAGGATTACCCCAGGAAGGCGTGCAGGCTGTCGGCGGAGAAGTCCTCGATCCGCGCCAGGCGGATCCGGCCGGGCCCACCCTCGCCGACCTCGACAGCGCCGGCGACCAACAACTTGCCTTGGTGGCTGCGCCGACCGCCGCCGCTCGGCGGTTCATCCTTGGAGCGGCAGGCGATCAGGCTTTCGTCCACTTCGACCAGGCCCGCCAGCGGCATGTGCTCTGGTGCGACCATGGCCCGGCGCAGCTTGGTGGCGAGCAACCATGCGGTCTTGTAGGAACCCAGGCCGAGCTGCTTCTGGAGTTGCAGCGCCGAGATCCCGTCGGAGTGCGTGGCCATCAGATAACAGCCCGTTGATTAAGTGGCTTTTTCCGGCTCTCACTCCCAGATGAGGAATGCGGCGGCGAAAGCCGTCTGGCCGCTTTGCGAGCCCCCCCGTGCCACCAGCATGGCCCCGGTGGGCGTGAGCAGAACGAAAATACCGCCATATCCGCCCGCCACGGCCTCCCGCGGGGTGCCGGCGCCGATGAGCTGGCGCATCAGTAACGATAGATTGTGGCCGGCGACGTGGAGCAGGTATCGCTTGTGCACATTCTCTCGCCCGCGCAGCCAGGTTCGTCGCATGCCGCCACGATCGAGGTTGTGGGCAAAGCAGCGCTCGACGATCTCGGCGCGCAGCTTGAAGGCCTCGCGGGCGACCCGGGACTTGAGCCGCGCACGGTTATTGGTGACCGCGCGCCGCGCCGCCTCATCACCGTGCCAGCGCGAAAAGCCGGTCTGCTTGGGCGCCGCGATCCGGGTCTTCCAGGGACTGTCGTTCAGAGCCCTCAAGACCGCCCGTGAGTGATAACCTTTGTCGGCGACGCATTCGGCCGGGTCCTCCGATGTCGGTGCCGCATCCACCGCCTCGAGGTTTGCCTCGGCCTTCGCCAGGGTCTTGGAAAGCGTCGTGGTGTCGCCCTCATCGGCCGGGTGCAGCTCGGCCGCCACCACCGCGCCGGTGTCCAGATCCACCGCGTGCTCGGGCTTGTAGGCCAGATGCGTCGTGCCGTCCTTCATCTTGGTGATCTTGGCCTCGGGGTCGCTCTTCGAAACCCAATCCGTGTTGGAAAGCTTCTTGCCCTTGCGCTTCCGGTCCAGAGGCGCCAGGTCCTCGGCCGTGGGTGTCTCGACGCCGCTTTCCCGGGCCAGGCGCTCCAGCATCTCCCGGTAGCCTTCGCCGTTGTCGCGCCGCACGATGTTCCGCAGCGCCGCGTTGGCCTCCATGGTCGAGGCATCGACGCCGATGCGCTCGCCCTTGATCAGCCCCGCCTCGGCGATCAGCACCAGAACCCAGTCGAAGACCGCCGCGTGGACTTCATGGGGCAGGCGCGTGCGGCTCCGTGACAGCCAGGAATGGTCCGGTACCCGATCACGGCTCCCCAGTCGCAGGAACGCCCGCAGCGAAAGCGAGTCCGAGCAGCGCCACTCCAGACCGCGCTCGCTGTCGATGCCCTCAAAGTAGCCCACCAGGTGCATCCGGAAATAGCGCCCGGGCGGCACCGAGGGCGCGCCCATCCGGGCCGCGTAATAAGGCCGGCAGCTCGCCTCGGCAAAGGCGTCGAAGCCGCCCTCGATCAGCACCGACTGCAAGCGGTCATAAAACACATGACCCGGAGAGCGCGGCATCTCCGACCAGCTCACCATCAGGTCCCCCTGACCATCCTTCTGCCGTCCCATCGCCATCGGCAAATCCCCCTGCAAATCAGGGAACCAGAGAATCAGACGGCGCCGACTTAATCAACGGGCTGATAGGCGGCCCAGAACCACGCGATCAGCGCCAGCTTGGAGCCGTGCATCACCGTACCGGCCGTCACCGAGGTCTGCTTGCGACAGTCGGCGCATTCATGGGTGTATGCCTTGGTCGCGAGCGCCCACCCCCGGCTGCTGCCGCAGGCCGGACAGACGAAGCCTGCCGGCCAGCGCAAGATGGCCAGGTAGGCGGCGCAGGCTTCTTCGTCTGGAAAACGCTGTTGAAACTCCAACAGGGAACGGGGGAAGTCGGTCATTTCTGGGCATCCCGAGGGTCATGATGTTCACATTATGTTCTACCACGACCCTCGCCCCACGTCACCACATTTCGTGGTCCCGGACGCTCAGGGATAAGCCTTATGGTCTTAAAGGTGCCGCGGGAGAAAATACAAGCGCTTTAACTATCATTTAACGGCACCGGCACGAAAATTGCGGGGAGTGTTAAAGGGGAGCGCCAACATGATGTTGGAGGCAAGCTATGATTCGCATCAGCGCCCTACTCCTGGCGATTGTGCTGTTTTCAGCGAGCGCCACGGTGTCCGTCATCAAAACAAATGGGACTGTTGAGCGTGTTTCATAGGGAGGATCTGGCTCATTTTGTTTGATGTTAAGCCGCTTGGCTTTGATGGTTCAAGCGGCGGTTTTGGGGGGTCAGTTTTTTGATCTCTTTTCTCTTTTCGATGATGGCGGTGTGGCGTCCAAAGTAGGCGTCGGCTGGAGTTACGTTGCCGATGCTCTCGTGGTAGCGTTGGTTGTTGTAGTGATCGACGAAGGCGCTGATCTGGTTTTCGAGATCGCCGGGTAGATAATAATTTTCAAGCAGGATCCGGTTCTTCAGCGTTTGATGCCAGCGCTCGATCTTGCCCTGGGTTTGCGGGTGATACGGTGCGCCCCGAACGTGATCCATACCGTGGTCCTCGAGCCATTCAGCCAGATCGCCGGAGATATAGGACGAGCCGTTGTCGCTGAGCAGCTTCGGCTTGTGGACGACATTGGCGCGATTGCAGCCTGAGGCTTCTAGCGCCAACTTCAGTGTTGCCGTCACATCGTCCGCCGTCATGTTGGTGCAGAGCTTCCAAGCAATGATGTAGCGGGAATAGTCGTCCAGGATGGTCGACAGGTAAAACCAGCCCCAGCCGATGACCTTGAGATAGGTGAAGTCGGTCTGCCACAGCTGGTTCGGCGCCGTGGTCTTGTCGCGGAACTCATCGGCTGCCTTGATGACCACGAAAGCGGGGCTGGTGATCAGGTCGTGGGCCTTGAGAAGCCGGTAAACCGAGGCTTCCGAGACAAAGTAGCCCCTGGTGTCCGTAAACCTGACGGCCAGTTCCCGGGGCGACAGTTGCGTCTCCTCCAGGGCAAGATCGATGATCTGCCCCCGGACATCATCCGGGATCCGGTTCCACACCCGGCCTGGGCTGCTGTTGCGATCCTCAAGACCGGCGTCGCCAAAGGCCAGAAAGCGATCGTACCAGCGATAAAAGGTGGTCTTCGGAATGCCCAGCTTGTCCAAAGTGGACCCGACGCCCAGGTGGGACTGCTCGACCAGGCGGATGATCTCCAGCTTCTCGGATGCGGGATACCTCATTCCTCGTCTCCCCCATGCCCGATCATGTTTTTTTTGAGAAGCCGGTTCTCCAGCGAAAGTTCGGCGACCAACTCCTTCAAGTCGCGCATCTCCTGGCGCAGGCCTTTAACCTCGCCCGAGGTCGCTTGGCGCCCGGTGTCGCCGGCGAGCCGCTTCTTGCCCGCTTCCAAAAACTCTTTCGACCAGCTGTAATACAGACCCTCGGCGATGCCCTCGCGGCGGCACAAGGCGGCGATGCTCTCCTCGCCGCGCAGGCCCGACACCACGATCCGGATCTTCTCCTCAGCCGTATACTGCTTGCGTGTCTTGCGGCGAATATCCCGAACCGTTCCCTCCGCCGGGTCGTTCTTGCTCATTGATTTCTGTCTCATCTTCGTTCCCTTCGGTCACTACGATGAGCCAGAAATCCTCCATCATACAATTACCTCAATTTGTCCCAAAGGCGCTGACGTCAGACAGCGCCACGGCACAAACCGTATGTAGCCAACGCGGCACCTTCCTCGAGCACCTGTCCAACAGGTACTCAGAAGTCCCCATCGCAATGGGGCTGTCGGCCGAAGGCAGCGTGCTTGAGATCCTGGCTTCGGACACCGGCTCGTGGACACTGATCGTGACCCGGCCAAGCGGTGTTTCGTGTGTCGTCGCCCACGGTCAGGGGTGGGAAAGCATGCCCAAAGTGGTCAGCGGCCCCGCCACCTAGGCTGACCCGACTTCCTCCGGTTTCACCGGAGTCCTCAGCCGCTGCCATGCGGTGGCGTGGCGCAGTTGCGCCGAAATCATCTCGCGAAATTTAGCCTTAGCGCCCAATCAAGCGCCGCTCCCGCTGTTCGTTCCGCCAAGCCGCGCGGAGCCAGAAAAAGGGCCGGCAAAGCAGCCCTTCGTATGTCATAGGCCAGATCAGGCAGACACTAGCAGGCTGCTGAAAAAGTCCTCGCATTTGCAGTTGTGACATGATTCTGTGATTCCTTCGGGTGATGGAGGATGGCATGCGGGGTCGAGATAAAAGCAGTGGCAATTTATTCAGCTACGTAGACCTGGAAGAGCGTGTTCCGGATGATCATCCGCTGCGTCTGATCCGTGAGATCGTGAACGACGTATTGGGGTCTCTATCTTCGGAGTTCGAGACGCTTTATTCCCACATGGGTCGCCCATCGATCCCGCCGGAGAAGCTTCTTCGAGCGTTACTGTTGCAGGTGTTTTATTCGATCCGCTCGGAGCGTCAGCTGATGGAGCAGCTAAACTTCAACATGCTGTTTCGCTGGTTTGTGGGGCTTGGGCTGGACGATGGCGTGTGGGACGCCAGCGCGTTCTGCCACAACCGGGACCGTCTTCTGGAGGCGGAGGTTTCGGCGCAGCTGCTTGCGGGGGTTATCCAGCACCACAAGGTACGGGGACTATTGAGCCGGGATCATTTTTCGGTAGACGGAACATTGATCGGGGCCTGGGCGTCGATGAAGAGCTTTCGTCCCAAAGGTGAGGACGATGGCGACGGGGGATCGGGGCGCAACGCCGAGCGGGATTTTCATGGCGAGAAACGCTCGAACGCGACCCATGCAAGCACCACTGATCCGGACGCCCGGCTTTATCGCAAGGGTAATGGCCGGGAAAGCAAGCTGTGTTACATGGGCCATGCGCTGACGGAGAACCGCCATGGTCTGGCAGTCGGCGGCGGCGTGACCATTGCGTCGGGCACGGCGGAACGCGAAGCCGCCCTTGATCTGATCGACAGGCATCGCCCGGTGGAGAGTAGAGGCGGCCCGCGTCGGATCACGGTGGGCGGGGACAAGGGTTTTGACGTCGCGGATTTTGTCGAGGAACTGCGGCACCGCAAGGTGACCCCCCATATCGCCGTCCAGGACCACGTCACCAAGACCGGCAAGCGGCGCAAGACCAAGATAGACGGGCGCACGACGCGCCATCCCGGTTACGGCGTCAGCCAACGTTGCCGTAAGCGCATCGAGGAGGTCTTCGGCTGGGTCAAGACGAGCGCGGGATTGAGCAAGACCAAATTCCGGGGCCGCCACCGGGTCGACGCTTCGTTCACCCTGGCCTTGGCCGCCTACAACCTCGTCCGACTACCCAGACTGCTGGCGGAGGCGCCAACATGACGGGCGATGCCGGCACGCCGCTGACCGCAAAGTGGCAGATCATCGAACTGGATGAAGCCCAGGGCATCGGATCGGTCGAGATTGAAGACGGTTTCACCCTAAGACACGAAATCTCATTTCATTTCGGCGATGAATCCGAGTTCAAGGCCCGGCAATGATGACTTGTTCAGCAGCCTGCTAGAGCGTTTTCCTATCATTTGCGGTCATAGCCGGCAGCAGCGAAGTAGTTTTCGCATTCCGTTGGTGTGAAGGTGTCGATGCCTTGGGCGATGGCGTCCCAGAGGTCATCGACGGTTCGGGTGGCGGTCTTTTTGAGGAAAGCCTTGAGCTTGGAGAAGGCCATTTCAATGGGGTTAAAGTCAGGGCTGTAGGGCGGCAGGAAGCGCAACTCTGCCGCGGCGACTTCGATGGCCGTGCGCACGGCGATGGGTTTGTGGGCGGGTAAGTTATCCATCACCACGATATCGCCGGGTTTGAGCGTCGGGACCAAGACCTGCTCCACATAAGCGAGGAAGGCGGCACCATGCATGGCACCGTCGAGCACCATGGGCGCGGTCATGCCTTCAAGGCGGAGCGCGCCAACGAAGGTCGTCGTCTTCCAGTGTCCATGAGGCACCGGTGCTTGGCAACGCTCGCCCCGTGGCGCCCGGCCGTAACGCCGGGCCATCTTGGTCGAAGCGCCGGTCTCGTCAATGAACACCAGCCGCTCGGGCTTCAGATCGGGTTGGGCGTCGAACCAGGCCTGCCGGCGGCGCAGGACGTCAGCTCGCTGTTGCTCGCAGGCGTGCGCGGTTTTTTTTGAACGTCATGCCGTGCCGGTCGAGCAGCCGCCAGACCGTGCTTTGGGCCACCGTCAAGCCATGCCCCGCGTCCAGGTGTGCCGCGATCTCGCCCAAGGTGATGTCCGGCGTCTCGTCAACCAGCGCCAGGATTTCCTCGGCATGGGCCTCGATCCGGTGCGAGCGGTGGTCACCGCCTTGCGGCCTAGGCCCGACATCGCCCGTCCGCCGCCACCGATTCACCCATTTGATCGCCGTTGATCGCCGTCGAGGCCGCAACCCCGAAGCGGCGCGCCGCCGAGCGCCGCGACAGGCCGCTGTCAACCGCCGATACAAGCCGTTCTCGAAGATCATTGGAAAGAGGTTTCGTCATGCAGCCTGGCCTCCTCCACCAGCCCACATCTTGAATCAGAAATTCGATCCCATGGGAATCCCAAAAAGAATCCGTCAGCTCAGAAAATGCTCTAGCAGGCTGCTGAAAAAGTCCTCGCATTTGCAGTTGTGACATGATTCTGTGATTCCTTCGGGTGATGGAGGATGGCATGCGGGGTCGAGATCAAAGCAGTGGCAATTTATTCAGCTACGTAGACCTGGAAGAGCGTGTTCCGGATGATCATCCGCTGCGTCTGATCCGTGAGATCGTGAACGACGTATTGGGGTCTCTATCTTCGGAGTTCGAGACGCTTTATTCCCACATGGGTCGCCCATCGATCCCGCCGGAGAAGCTTCTTCGAGCGTTACTGTTGCAGGTGTTTTATTCGATCCGCTCGGAGCGTCAGCTGATGGAGCAGCTAAACTTCAACATGCTGTTTCGCTGGTTTGTGGGGCTTGGGCTGGACGATGGCGTGTGGGACGCCAGCGCGTTCTGCCACAACCGGGACCGTCTTCTGGAGGCGGAGGTTTCGGCGCAGCTGCTTGCGGGGGTTATCCAGCACCACAAGGTACGGGGACTATTGAGCCGGGATCATTTTTCGGTAGACGGAACATTGATCGAGGCCTGGGCGTCGATGAAGAGCTTTCGTCCCAAAGGTGAGGACGATGGCGACGGGGGATCGGGGCGCAACGCCGAGCGGGATTTTCATGGCGAGAAACGCTCGAACGCGACCCATGCAAGCACCACTGATCCGGACGCCCGGCTTTATCGCAAGGGTAATGGCCGGGAAAGCAAGCTGTGTTACATGGGCCATGCGCTGACGGAGAACCGCCATGGTCTGGCAGTCGGCGGCGGCGTGACCATTGCGTCGGGCACGGCGGAACGCGAAGCCGCCCTTGATCTGATCGACAGGCATCGCCCGGTGGAGAGTAGAGGCGGCCCGCGTCGGATCACGGTGGGCGGGGACAAGGGTTTTGACGTCGCGGATTTTGTCGAGGAACTGCGGCACCGCAAGGTGACCCCCCATATCGCCGTCCAGGACCACGTCACCAAGACCGGCAAGCGGCGCAAGACCAAGATAGACGGGCGCACGACGCGCCATCCCGGTTACGGCGTCAGCCAACGTTGCCGTAAGCGCATCGAGGAGGTCTTCGGCTGGGTCAAGACGAGCGCGGGATTGAGCAAGACCAAATTCCGGGGCCGCCACCGGGTCGACGCTTCGTTCACCCTGGCCTTGGCCGCCTACAACCTCGTCCGACTACCCAGACTGCTGGCGGAGGCGCCAACATGACGGGCGATGCCGGCACGCCGCTGACCGCAAAGTGGCAGATCATCGAACTGGATGAAGCCCAGGGCATCGGATCGGTCGAGATTGAAGACGGTTTCACCCTAAGACACGAAATCTCATTTCATTTCGGCGATGAATCCGAGTTCAAGGCCCGGCAATGATGACTTGTTCAGCAGCCTGCTAGTGCGTGGTTGTCCATTCCCGCGCCAGGCGCTGGGCCTCGGCGATTTCCTCGCTCGTCATGTCGAGAGCGAGCTCGCTGCGATCGACACGCGCCTCCGGGCTGCCGTGCACGGCCGCGATATTGAACCATTTATGGGCGAGCACGTAGTCCCGCACGACGCCGAGCCCGGAGCTATACCCGAAAGTTGGTGATGGGATGAGATGAGGGCGGCGTATCCTGGCGATGTTGGAGTCGCCATTTTCCACGAAGGAGGGATACGCCATGAGAGAGGATACAGTCGTCCAGCTTCGCCAACCTGGATCATTTGAGGACGATCCGCTGACGGAGGTTTTGCGTCTTGGTGCGCGGCGTTTACTTGGGCAAGCGGTGGCGGCGGAAGTTGCCGGTTTTGTCGAGGCGTATGCGCATCTGACGGACTCGGCCGGCCGCCGTCGGATCGTACGCCACGGGCATTTGCCGGAGCGCGAGATCCAGACCGGCATTGGTCCGGTTGCGGTGCGCTGTCCCAGGGTGCGCGACCGAGGCGCCGGCGAGACGGGGCCGCGGGTTCGCTTCACCTCACGGATCTTGCCTCCCTATCTCAGGCGCGCCAAGTCGATCGAGGAACTCCTGCCCTGGCTTTATCTGAAGGGCATCTCCACGGGCGATTTCTGCGCGGCGCTTGCGGCGCTCTTGGGGCCCGAGGCGCCGGGGCTCTCGGCCTCGACCATTGCCCGCCTCAAGGAGGTCTGGCAAGGCGAGCTGGAGCATTGGCAACGGCGCGATCTCTCGGCCAAGCGTTATGTCTACTTCTGGGCCGAGGGCGTCTACTTCTCACCACGGCTCGACCATGACAAGCAATGCATGTGCGTGATCATCGGTGCCGACGAGCTGGGCCGCAAGGAGCTGCTGGCGATCGCCGACGGCTACCGGGAGAGCGCCCAGTCCTGGCGCGAAGTGCTGCTCGATCTCAAGCGCCGCGGCCTGGCGATTGCGCCCGAGCTGGCCACCGGCGACGGGGCGCTCGGTTTCTGGAAAGCCTTGCGCGAGGTCTACGGGACGACGCGCGAGCAGCGCTGTTGGGTGCACAAGACCGCCAACGTGCTCAACAAGCTCCCGAAGTCCGTCCAGCCACGCGCCAAGCAGCACCTACAGGACATCTGGATGGCCGAGACCCGCGCGGTGGCCGAGAAGGCCTTCGACTTCTTCCTCGAGGCCTATGGCCCCAAGTACGACAAAGCGGTGGCCTGCCTGGCCAAGGACCGCGACGTGTTGCTCGCCTTCTACGACTTCCCGGCCGAGCACTGGAAGCACATTCGCACCACCAATCCCATCGAAAGCACCTTTGCGACCGTGCGCCTCAGGACCACCAAGACCAAGGGCTGCCTCAGCCGCATGACGGCGCTCACCATGGTCTTCAAGCTGTGCCAGTCGGCCAGCAAGAAGTGGCGTCGCCTGGACGGCTCGAACCAGATCGCCGACATCATTCAAGGCGTCAAATTCAAGGACGGAGAAAAGCTAACCGAACGCGCCGCCTGAAACCTGCGTCACCAACTTTTGACAATAGCTCACGCCAGCCCGGTCGCATACATCAGGCCGAGATTGTACTGGGCCTCGACGCGGCCTTGTTCAGCGGCATGCTGGCAGTGCCTCACGGACGCATTCTCCTGTTGACTTGCAGGCATTCTTCCCTCTGCCTCCTTGTCGCGCCAACCGGCAGCGCAGGCGGCCAGCCGATATGGTCATGGCAACGAGTTTGACGGGGAAGAAGTTAACAAAAAGTGTAAACCTAAAGACGCCCGGCTAGCCGCCGATCTCCCAGCTGATACCTTCAAGCACGGTACCGCCGGTCAGCCGCGCGAGCTCCTCGACGGAGGTCGGGAAAACGCAGTGGGGGTGCCCGGCCGCCGCATAGACGGTGGTGAAACGCGCCAGACTGGCATCGATGGAGACGGGTAGCGGTGCGGCATGGCCGAGCGGGGCGACGCCGCCGATGGCGAACCCGGTGGCCGCCCTCACCGCATCTGCATCCGCCCGCTCAGCCGGGGCGATCGAGCCCTGCGCGCGGGCCAGCGCCGCCGCATCACAGCGCCGATCTCCCGCGATCAGCGCCATGACAGGGTTGCCATCGATCATGAAGACGAGCGATTTAACGATGGCGCCGAGCGCGACACCCAGGCGAGACGCCGCATCCGCCGCCGTGCGCGCGCTTGCATCAAACTCCGCGACGCGCGCGGATGAGCCCGCGTCCGCCAGCGCGTGTTGAACACGCATCGTCCGACGGATTATCGAGATAGGAGATCATGGGGCGGGCCCCCTATCGCGGGTCCCGCTCAACACGGGCTACTTCAGCACTTCGAGGCCGCGCTGGACCGCCGGTCGCGCAGCCACGGCTTGGAACCAATGCTCGACATGGGGGTATTCGGCCATATCCACGCCCTGCCATTCCCAATACTGAATCCACGGGAACGTGGCGATGTCGGCGATCGAATAGGCGGCGGTAAGATACTCCTGATCCGCCAGCCGGCGGTTCAGGACGCGATAGAGCCGGTTGGCCTCCTTCGTGTAGCGTCCCATGGCGTAGGGAATGCGCTCGGGGCCGAACTTGAGGAAGTGATGGGCCTGGCCCAGCATCGGGCCGAGCCCGCCCATCTGGAACATGAGCCACTGGATCACTTCGTAGCGCGCTTGCATTTCCGCTGGCATGAGCTGGCCGGTCTTCTCGGCGAGGTACATGAGGATCGCGCCCGATTCGAACACCGGATACGGCGGACCGCTCTCGGTGTCGTGGTCGACGATCGCCGGTATCTTGCTGTAGGGACTGATGGCTATGTATTCGTCGGTGTCCTGGTCGCCCTCGAGAATGTTGATCTTGTGGAGCTTGTACTCGAGCCCCACCTCCTCGAGCATGATGGCCGCCTTCTGGCCGTTCGGCGTGCCGAAGCTGTAGAGATCGATCATGGGTGCTCACTCCATGAGAGACCGCTCGGGCCGCGCCCGCCCGCCACCTCCCCACCCGCTAAGGAGGCTTAGCGCTGGGCGAACTGCGCCTTGCCGAACAGAATGTCGCGCGCCTTGTCGTCCATTTTCGTCTTGCCGGTATCGTCCTTGAGAACTTCGAGCGCCTTTTTGACCGCGGGGCGGTCGTTGATGGCGTTGAACCAGCGCTCGACGTTGGCATAGTCCGAGAGATTGACGCCCTGGCTTTCCCACGAACGGAGCCACGGGTACGACGCCATGTCGGCAATGGAGTACTCGCCGGCCAGGTAGTCCGCCTCGCCGAGGCGGCGGTCCATGACGCCATAGAGCCGCTTCGCCTCGTTGGTGTAGCGGTCGACGGCGTAGGGGATGGTTTCCTTGGTGTAGCCGCGGAAATGATGCGCCTGGCCGAGCATCGGGCCGATGTTGCCCATCTGGAACATGACCCACTGAATAGTCTCGTAGCGCTTGGCCGGGTCGGAGGACTGGAACTGGCCGGTCTTTTCCGCGAGATAGATCAGGATCGCGCCCGATTCGAAGAGCGGGATCTCCTTGCCGCCCGGACCGTCGTGATCGACGATGGCGGGAATCCGGTTGTTGGGGCTGATCTTGAGAAAGGCCGGCTCGAACTGGTCCCCGGCCAGAATATCGATACCGTGGACGGTGTAATCGAGGCCGGTCTCTTCCAGCATGATGTGGACCTTGTGGCCGTTCGGCGTCGGCCAAGTGTAAACATCGATCATCGCACTCCCCTGCAGTCAGTCGTTGGTTGTCGTTTCACGCATGGCCCCGGCGAAGCGGCGTAGATAGTCGAGGCCCGTGACGGCCCGGCTTCCGTACCATGAAACCATCTCGCCGTCGATCAAGGACGAGCGCACCTCGCTCTCAGGATAGGTGGCGCGAAAGGCCCCCACGTCGTGGTCGGTAAAGAGGTAGGGCTCGGTGGAGAAAAGAACAATGTCGATGGCTTTGATGAGCTCATCGGTCATGTCGATTTCCGGGTAGCGCTCGTCGGACGGGCCAGCGGCCGTCTCCCAGTGAACCAGCGCGAGCATGCGAGAGATGTAGGTATCGCGCGAGATCGTCATCCAGGGATCGCGCCAGATCAGATAGAGCACCTTGCGCGTGGCCCAGTCCTGCGCGGCCTCCCGTAGCGCGGCCAGAACCTCCCCGAAGAGCGCGCTCAACTCCTCCGCCTCCGCCGCGCGGTCAAATACGCCTCCGAGCAACCGGTAGAGGCCGGGGTTGTCGTCTGGCGCAAGCGGGTGCGTGACGATGAGCTCGGGCCCGAGCTCGCGAATGGCAGCGGCCATCGCCTCGGTGTTTTCGTCGATGTTGACGATGACGTGGGTGGGCCTAAGCGCCGCCAGCCGGTCGAGCCTGATCTTCTTGGTGCCGCCGAGGCTCGGGACCCCCTTCACCTGCTCCGCTGGGTGAATGCAGTAGTGGGTCCGGCCGACTATCTGGGCGCCGAGGCCGAGATCGAACAGAAGCTCGGTGATGCTCGGCACCAGCGAGACGATCCGCGCATCCTCACCGGCGGGTTCGTGGGCAACCCCTGCCGCATCGATGAGATCGGGTCGGGTCATGAATGCGCCGCCGGGAGGACAACAGAGTTTAGCGCCCCTGCCCTATTGCGAGACAAGCGTCTCGGCGAGGGCCGAGGCGACCGCCGCGGCGTCCCGGCGCGCGAGCTCGCCGATCCGGCGGGCGATCAGCGAAACCTCGAGCGTAAAGAGCTTGAGCCGCACAACCGAAGGCGCCGGCAAGCCGGCCGCGGCGATGTCGGCGATGACGATATCGCTCGGCCGGGCCGTCTGTCCCGCCGTCGTAATCATGGCCAGCACCAGATGACCGTGCTGCCGGTTGAAATGGGCCTCGGAGACGACCAATGCGGGCCGGCGTTTGCTGGCTGAACGCTTAACGAAGGGGAACGGCACCACGACGACATCGAAGCCGTCATAGGTCGCCATAGGCGTCCTCGTCCGCCGCGCCTGACCATTCGCTCAGCGTGTCCTCGAGGCCCCTCAGATAGGCATCCTCACCGGCCTCGACCTTGCGCAGCACCACCCGGTCGCCCTCGACGGTGAAGGCGACCATATCGCCGGCCCGGATGCCGCACTCCTCACGGATCTTCCGCGGGATCGTCGCCTGCCCCTTGGAGGTGACTCTAACCAAGTCCATTGCGGTCTTTCTGAAATTAAGAAAGTAAGAAATACACGAGTAAGAATGTAATACTTAATCCCGATTTCGTCAAGCAATGCGGGCTTCCTCACCGGCGGGATGGTGGGTGATCCCCGCAGCGTCCCCCAACGGATCAGACATCGGATATATCGAGCCCTACGATTCAAGCTTCCGGCGCAGGACCTCGTTGACGAGGTTGGGGTTGGCCTTGCCCTGGCTCGCCTTCATCACCTGGCCGACGAAGAAGCCGAAGAGCTTGTCCTTGCCGGCTTTGTATTCCGCGACCTTGTCGGCCTCGGCAGCGAGCACCTGATCGACGAGGCCCGCGATGGCGCCGGCATCGGAGACCTGCTCGAGCCCCTTGTCCTCGACGATGGCCCCGGCCGCCCGGCCGGTGGCGAACATCTCCTCGAAGACCTCTTTGGCGATGCGCCTCGAGATCGTGCCGTTCAGTTTGAGTTCCTGCAAACCGGCCAGCAAATCAGGCGAAACCGGGGAGCTTTCGATGTCGAGACCCTGTTTGTTCAGCAAACCGAACAAATCTGTGATCATGAGATTGGCGCAGTCCATCGCGGTGCGGAGGGCCGGGAGATCGGTCCGCTTTTCGACCTCCGCCAAGAGTTTCTCGAAGTATTCGGCGGCCGATTTGTCGGCGACCAGAACGCTGGCGTTGTAGGGCGAGAGGCCAAACTCCCGCGTGTAGCGCTCTTTCCTGGCATCCGGGAGTTCGGGCAAGCTCGCGCGGATGGCCTCGACGTAGTCCGCTGTGAGCTTGAGCGGCAGGAGGTCGGGATCGGGGAAGTAGCGGTAATCGTGCGCTTCCTCCTTGGAGCGCATCTCCCGCGTCACGCCTTGGTTCGAATCGAAGAGCCGGGTCTCCTGCGCCACCTTGCCGCCGCCCTCGATCAGCTCGACCTGGCGGCGGGCCTCATATTCGATCGCCTGCCGGACGAAACGGATGGAGTTCAGGTTCTTGATCTCGCAGCGCGTGCCGAGGGCCTCGCCGGGCCGGCGCACGGAGATATTGACGTCGACACGCAGATTGCCTTGCTCCATGTTGCCGTCGCAGGTGCCGAGATAGCGCAGGATCGCCCTGAGCTTGCGAACATAGGCGCCGGCCTCCTCCGAGGAGCGCATATCGGGCTCGGAGACAATCTCCATCAGCGCCACGCCGGAACGGTTGAGATCGACATAGGAGTGCTCGGGGTGCTGATCGTGCAGGCTTTTGCCCGCATCCTGCTCGAGATGAAGCCGCGTGATGCCGACCTCGCGCGAGCTGCCATCGGGCAAATCGATGACGATGGTGCCGCGGCCGACGATGGGCTGGCTGTATTGGGAGATTTGATAGCCCGCGGGCAAATCGGGATAGAAGTAGTTCTTGCGGTCGAACACGGAGTAGAGATTGATCTCGGCGTTGATGGCAAGGCCGGTGCGTACGGCCTGCTCGATGCACACCTCGTTGATCACGGGCAACATGCCCGGCATGCCGGCGTCGACCGGCGAGACCTGTGCGTTGGGCTCGGCGCCGAACGCCGTGGCGGCGCCCGAAAACAGTTTCGCCTCCGAGATCACCTGGGAATGAACCTCCAACCCGACGACGATCTCCCACTCGCCCGTGTTGCCCTGGATTGTTGTGGGGCTTGCGTCGGCCATCAGGTGCGCCACCAGGGTTCGGGCCGGGCGTCGAACGAAGCGGCCTCTTCGAGAACGCCGGCGACGCGTAGCACGGTTTCCTCATCGAACGGTTTCCCCAGGACCTGAAGGCCGAGGGGCAGACCGTCCGCCGAGAGCCCGGCCGGGACCGAAGCGCCGGGGAGCCCGGCCAGGCTCGCCGGCACGGTGAGCACGTCATTCAGATACATCGCGATCGGATCGTCGGATTTTTCACCGAACCCGAACGCCGCCGAGGGCGTCGTGGGGGTCAGGATCACGTCCACCGTCTCGAACGCCTGCTCGAAATCGCGCTTGATCAGGGTCCGAACCTGCTGGGCCTTGAGGTAGTAGGCGTCGTAATAGCCCGCCGAAAGCACATAGGTGCCGATCATGATGCGGCGCTTGACCTCGGCGCCAAAGCCGGCGGCGCGGGTCTTCTCATACATCTCCTGGAGATTCGCACCGTCCTCCCTCAGCCCGTAACGCACCCCGTCGTAGCGCGCGAGGTTGGACGAGGCCTCGGCGGGCGCGACCACGTAATAGGCCGGCAGCGCATATTTGGAGTGCGGCAGGGCGACCTCAACCGGTTCCGCCCCCGCCGTTTTCAGCCAGTCGACCCCTTGGTCCCATAGCTTGGCGATTTCATCGGGCATGCCGTCGATGTGGTATTCCGGCGGAATTCCCACCTTGAGGCCACGAATATCGCCGGTGAGCGCCGCTTCGTAATCCGCCACCGGCATGTTTACGGATGTCGAATCCTTCGGATCGTGGCCCGCCATCGAGCCGAGCATGATGGCGGCGTCACGCACCGTGCGGGTCATCGGTCCGGCCTGATCGAGGCTGGAGGCGAAGGCGACGATGCCCCAGCGCGAGCAGCGGCCGTAGGTCGGCTTGAGGCCGACGACACCGCAGAAGGCGGCGGGTTGGCGGATCGAGCCCCCGGTATCGGTGCCGGTGGCGCCCAGCGCGATTTCCGCCGCGACGGCCGCCGCCGAGCCGCCGGACGAGCCGCCCGGCACGGTCGAGCGGTTGTCGCCCTGCCGCCGCCAGGGGTTCTCGACCGCGCCGTAGGTGCTCGTTTCGTTGGACGAGCCCATGGCGAACTCGTCCATGTTGGCCTTGCCCAACATGATCGCGCCGTCGCGCCACAGCTGGGCGGTGACGGTCGATTCGTAAGTCGGCGTGAAGCCGTCGAGGATGTGGGACGCGGCCCTGCTCTGCACGCCCTCGGTGCAGAACAAATCCTTGACCGCGATGGGGAGGCCTTCGAGGGGACGCGCCTCGCCCTGGCGGCGGCGGTCGTCGGCCCGGTCGGCCGCGGCGAGCGCGCGTTCGGGTGTTTCCGCGATAATCGCGTTGAGGGCGCGCGCCCGTTCCACGGCTCTCACATGCGCTTGGGTGAGCTCGCGGGCGCTGAAGTGGCCGGCGGCGAGCCCATCGCGGGCCTCCGCCATGGTCAATCGCGTGAGCTCGCTCATGCGCTACTCGATCACCTTGGGCACGACGAAGAATCCCGCCGTCGTAGCAGGTGCGTTGGCGAGGATCTTGTCGGGACTGCCACCATCGGTGACGCTATCGGCGCGGCGCGGCAGATCGACGTCAACTACGCTCGTCATCGGCGGAACATCCGAGGTATCGACCTCGTTGAGCTGCTCCACCCAAGCGAGAATATTGGAGAGCTCGTCCGCGAGGTGGTCGAGATCGGCGTCGTCGACCTCGATCCGGGCAAGCCGCGCAATGTGGCGCACGGTGGCTTTATCGACCGGCATGTGCCACACCTATCACCCGCCATGTTGGTCCGCAACCCTAGCGAACTCAAGGCTTCGCTGAACCCGGGCGAGCGCCTGATGGGCCTCGATGTGGGCGCGAAAACCATCGGTATCGCCCTCTCGGACCCCGCTCTCGGGATCGCCACGCCGCGCGAGACCTTGCATCGCGGAAAGTTTCAAAACGACGCCGAACACCTCCTCGCCCTCGTCGACGAGGAACGGATTGGCGGGCTCGTCATCGGGTTTCCCCTCAACATGGACGGCAGCGAAGGGCCGCGTTGCCAGTCGGTCCGGCAATTCGCGGCGAATTTGCTCGCCCTGCGGGATATCCGGATCGCCCTTTGGGACGAACGGTTGTCGACGGTTGCGGTCACCCGCACGCTCGTCGCAGCCGATATGTCGCGCAAGCGTCGCGCCGAAGTCGTCGATAAGCTGGCCGCCGCGTACATTCTGCAGGGCGCGCTCGATGCGATGGCGAAGGCGCCCGGCGAGGATTAGCCGGCCCGCGCGCATCACATCCACTTGCACGACAACGGATGCGCGCCTTATAGTCGCCCTTTAATGACCGACCCGGGCTCGATCGCCTTCCCGCACCGCCACTTGCTTGGCATCGAGGGCCTATCCCCTTCGGCGATCACGTTGTTGCTCGACCTGGCGGAGAGCTATGTCGAGCAGAACCGCCAGATCGACAAGAAGCAGTCGCTCTTGCGCGGACGCACGCAGATCAACCTGTTTTTCGAGGCGTCCACCCGTACCCGCACCTCGTTCGAGCTGGCCGGCAAGCGCCTCGGCGCCGACGTAATCAACATGTCGGTCGAGGGCTCGGCGATCAAGAAGGGCGAGACCCTGATCGACACGGCGATGACGCTCAACGCCATGCACCCGGACGCGCTGGTGGTTCGCCACCCGGAAAGCGGCGCAGTCGAGCTCCTGTCGCAAAAGATCGATGGCGCGGTGATCAACGCCGGCGATGGCAGCCACGAACACCCGACGCAGGCGCTCTTGGATGCGCTGACCATTCGCCGCCGCAAGGGCCGGCTCGAAGGCTTGACCGTCGCGATCTGTGGCGACATCGCGCATAGCCGGGTCGCGCGCTCCAACATCGCGCTGCTCAACACCATGGGCGCGCGGGTCCGGGTGGTGGCGCCGCCCACGCTCTTGCCGGCGGCCATCGAACGGCTCGGCGTCGAGGTGTTTCACGATATGCCGGCGGGGCTCGAATCCTGCGACATCATCATGATGTTGCGGCTACAGACCGAGCGCATGCAAGGCACCTTCGTCCCCTCGGTCCGTGAATATTTCCGCTTCTACGGCCTGGATCAGGAGAAGATGGCGGCCGCCAAGGAGGATGCCCTGATCATGCATCCGGGGCCGATGAACCGCGGCGTGGAGATCGACACAGATTTGGCCGACGATATAGACCGCAGCGTGATTCGCGAACAAGTCGAAATGGGTGTAGCCGTCCGCATGGCGTGCCTCGACGCCCTGTTGCAGCCGCTCGCCAATCGCAGCCCCGATACCTCGCCGTTGAGGATTGAAGGGGCCAACAGGTAAGAGCCATGGCGCAAAAGGACGGCCGGAGGAGAGCGTTCACCAACGCGAGGCTTCTCGATCCGGCGGGCGGGCTCGATACGCCAGGCGCGTTGCTCGTCGACGACGGCTTGATCGCTGGTCTTGGCGCGGACCTGTTCGCCGACGGTGTGCCCGAGGACGCCGAAATCATCGACTGCCGCGGTCACGGGCTGTGTCCGGGCCTCATCGACATGCGGGCGTTCCTGGGTGAGCCGGGCGCGGAACATAAGGAGACCATCGCCACGGCGAGCCAGGCCGCGGCGGCGGGCGGCGTGACCACGATGATCGCCATGCCGGATACGCACCCGGTCATCGACGATGCGGCGCTGGTTGAATTCATCAAGCGCCGCGCCCAAGAGACGGCGATCGTCCGCATCCACCCGATGGCGGCGATCACCAAGGGGCTCAAGGGCACGGAAATGACCGAAATGGGGCTCCTGGCCGACGCCGGCGCCGTCGGGCTGACCGATGGCGAACGCACCATCGCCGATGCGCAGCTCATGCGCCGTGCCCTCAGCTATGCGTCGAACTTCGACCGCCTCATCATGCACCATGCCGAGGAACCCGCTCTCGCCAGGGATGGCTGCATGAACGAGGGTGAAGTGGCGACGAGATTGGGCCTGCCCGGCATTCCGAACGCCGCCGAAGCGATTACCGTGGAGCGCGACATCAACCTCGCGGATCTTACTGGGGGGCGCTACCACGTCGCCTGCGTGTCGATCAGCGAGGCCGTGGTGGCCGTCCGCCGCGCGAAGGAGCGCCATCTTCCGGTGACCTGCGGCGTTGCCCCGGTCCACTTCGCACTCAACGAGTCTGCGGTGGGCGAATACCGCACCTTCGCCAAGACCTCGCCGCCGCTCAGGAGCGAGAGCGACCGTCAGGCGATCGTCGATGCCCTGGCTGACGGTACGATCGACGTGATTGCCTCGAGCCACTCGCCGCAGGACCCGGAGAGCAAGCGCCTGCCCTTCGCCCAGGCCGCGTATGGCGTGGTGGGTCTGGAAACCCTGTTGCCGCTCGCGCTCGAGCTTTATCACAATGGCGCCCTGTCTCTGCTGAGTGTTCTGCGCGCCATGACCGATTCGCCTGCCCGCCTGCTCGATCTCCCAGGCGGCGCGCTGAGGCGGGACGCACCGGCCGATCTCCTCGTTTTCGACCTCGAGGTGCCCTGGCAGATCAACCCCGAAAGCTTCCGCTCGAAGTCCAAGAATTCGCCGTTCGAGGGCCGCCCCGTGCAGGGACGCGCGCTCATGACCGTGGTGGCGGGCGAGACGGTTTACACCCACGACGGCTTCGGCGGCACCGGCTGAGGCCAGCCATGCCCGACCCCATCAGCTGGTCTTTCACCGGGCCCTATCTCGCCGCCGCCCTTCTCATCGGCTATCTGGCCGGCTCGATTCCCTTCGCCCTCATCCTCACGCGCCGGGCAGGCCTCGGCGATATCCGCACCAAGGGCTCGGGCAATATCGGCGCGACCAATGTCCTGCGCTATGGCGGCAGGGCCCTCGCCTTCTGGACCCTGGTGCTGGACGCAGCCAAGGGGGCCGTACCGGTTCTGCTCGCCGGCGAATTCGGGCCTGACATGGCAGTGGTGGCCGGCGGAGGCGCATTTCTCGGCCATCTCTTTCCCGTCTGGCTCAAGTTTCGCGGTGGCAAGGGCGTGGCGACGGGCCTTGGCGTCCTGCTCGCCCTGTCCTGGCCGGTCGGCCTGCTCGCCTGCGCGACGTGGCTCATCACCGCGCTTGTCTTTCGCTTCTCCTCGCTGGCAGGCCTCGCCGCCTTTGCCGCGGCGCCCGTTTATGCGTGGTTTCTCGCCGACCGGCAGCGTCTCGAGTTCGCCCTATTTCTTACCGTTCTGGTGTGTCTCCGCCACTACAAGAACATCGGGCGGCTCGTCCAGGGAGACGAGGGCCGCCTGACTCTCGGGCGCAAAGACGGCAAGTCCTCGACTCATTCCCGTGCCTAGCCAGCTGACCGCCGCCGAGCGGCTCGAATGGCTACGGCTAATCCGCAGCGAGAATGTCGGCCCCATCACCTTCTTCCAGCTTCTACAGCGATATGGGAGCGCCGCCAAGGCGCTTGATGCTTTGCCCGAGTTGGCGCGCCGCGGCGGCCGGACGAAGCCGATCGCGGTGTTCTCCGGTGCGCGGGCGGAACAGGAGATCGCCGCCACAATCGCCGCCGGCGCGCGCTTTATCGCGTGGGGCGAGGCGGACTATCCCGAACCCCTGGCCGCCATCGCCGACGCCCCGCCGCTGATCGCCATCACGGGTCACGATCAGATCCTGAACAAGCCGGCGGTGGCCCTGGTCGGTGCGCGCAACGCCTCGGCGAATGGGGTGCGCCTGACCCGCAGGATCGCAGCCGAGCTCGGCGAATACGGCCTCATTGTGGTTTCCGGCCTGGCCCGCGGCATCGACGCCGCAGCCCACGAGGGGAGCCTCGAGACGGGCACCATCGCGGTGACCGCTGGGGGCATCGATGTCGTCTATCCGGCGCAGAATGAAGAGCTGCATCGGCGAATCACCGACTCAGGCGCCGTCCTGACCGAGATCGCTTTCGGAATCCAGCCGCAGGCGCGCCATTTTCCGCGCCGCAACCGCATCATATCGGGCCTGGCGTTGGGCGTGCTTGTCGTCGAAGCGGCGCCGCGCTCGGGCTCGCTCATCACCGCCCGTTTCGCGCTTGAGCAAGGCCGCGAGGTGTTCGCGGTACCGGGCTCGCCCTTGGACCCCCGCGCCCGCGGCACCAACAACTTGATTCGCGACGGCGCCGTCCTCAAGGAAAGCGCTGACGACATCGTGGGAGTACTCGAACCGCGCCTGCACAAGCCCCTGGCGGAGCCTGGCGAGGCTCGGTTTCAAGCGCCAGCACCAGCGCCGCCCGACGAAGCGAACATCGGGAAAAATCGGGCTTTGATCCGCGGTCTACTCGGGCCGAGCCCGGCAGCGGTTGACGAACTGATCCGCCAGTCCCATTTGACAGCCGCGGTCGTTTTGACCATTTTGCTGGAACTTGAGCTCGCGGGCCTGCTCGAGCGCCATCTTGGAAATCAGGTCTCACTACGCGCCGAGAGCTGAGGGGCGGCGCAGGCGCGCGGCAAACGGGATAACTAGAACTAGATCACGCTGATGAACGTCGTCGTCGTCGAGTCCCCGGCAAAAGCGAAAACGATTAACAAGTACCTCGGCGAGGATTTCGTGGTCCTGCCGAGTTACGGGCACGTGCGCGACCTGCCCTCCAAGGAGGGCTCGGTGCGGCCCGACGACGAGTTCGAGATGATCTACGAGACCGACGCCAGAGCGCTCAAGCACCTCGACAGCATCGCCAAGGCGCTCAAAGGGGCAGAGCATCTCTTTCTCGCCACCGACCCCGACCGCGAGGGCGAGGCGATTTCCTGGCACGTCCTCAAGGTCCTCGAGGACAGGAATGTCACCGGTGGCATCGACGTCAAGCGGGTGGTGTTCAACGAGATAACCAAGGATGCGGTGATCGAGGCCATGCGTCATCCCCGCGATCTCGACATGGACTTGATCAACGCCCAGCAGGCGCGCCGCGCGCTTGACTACCTGGTCGGTTTCACGCTTTCGCCGGTGCTGTGGCGCAAGCTGCCCGGCGCCCGCTCGGCGGGCCGTGTCCAGTCTGTCGCGCTGCGGCTGATCTGCGAGCGCGCGCTGGAGATAGAATCTTTCGAGCCACAGGAATACTGGACCATCGCCGGCGATTTCCTGACCGCGGGCGATGCCAAGATCACGGCTCGCCTGGTCACTCTCGACGGCGAGAAGCTCGGCAAGTTCGCCCTCGGCGACACGGGCGCCGCGGCAGCGGCGCGGGCCGCCATCGATGGCGCACCAGGGTTCGCGGTCACCGGTGTCGATAGCAAGGAGAGCGCCCGCCATCCCCCGCCGCCCTTTACCACCTCGACGTTGCAGCAGGAGGCCGCGCGCAAGCTCCGGATGCCTACGAAGCGCACGATGAACGTGGCGCAACGCCTGTACGAAGGAATCGACCTCGGCGGCGAAACCGTCGGCCTGATCACCTACATGCGGACCGATGGCGTACAGATCGCCAACGAAGCGCTCGCCGCCTGCCGCGGCGTGATCGGCCGGCAATTCGGCGACGCCTATGTGCCCAAACAGGCCCGGGTTTACAAGGCGAAGGCCAAAAACGCGCAAGAAGCGCACGAAGCCATTCGGCCGTCCCAGGTTGCCCGCACGCCCAGCGAGGTTGCGCCCTTTCTCGATCCCGACCAGCACCGCCTTTACGAGCTCATCTGGAAGCGCACCGTCGCCAGCCAGATGGCCAGCGCGAGAATCGAAAATGCCTCGATCGACATCGCCGACAACGACGGCCGGACCGGATTTCGCGCGACCGGCTCGATGACCCTGTTCGACGGCTTTCTCAAGCTCTACCAAGAGGGCCGCGACGACGGGAACGAAACCGACGACGATCGCGCCCTGCCCAAGGCCACGACCGGCGACCGGCTCACCCGCACCGACGTCCGTCCGGCGCAGCATTTCACCGAGCCGGCACCGCGCTATACCGAAGCGTCGCTCGTGAAGAAGCTCGAAGAACTCGGCATCGGCCGGCCTTCGACCTACGCCAGCATCTTGTCCGTGCTTCAGGACCGCGATTACGTGATCCTCGAAAAGGGACGCTTCGAACCCGAGGACCGGGGCCTCCTCGTCACGGCGTTTCTCACGGGGTTTTTCAAGCGCTATGTGGAATACGGCTTCACCGCCGACCTCGAAACCCAGCTCGACGAGATTTCCGCCGGAAAAGTGCCCTGGAAGGATGTGCTGCACGCATTCTGGCGAGACTTCAAACCGGCGGTCGATGAGGTCGGCGGGCTCCGAACGCGCGATGTGCTCGAAGCCCTGAACGAGATCCTCGGACCACATCTTTTCCCGTCCGATGATTCGGATCGCGATCCGCGGGCCTGTCCGGCCTGCGATGTGGGCCGGCTCAGCGTGAAGACTGGCCGCTATGGCGCCTTTGTCGGTTGCTCAAACTACCCGGAGTGCCGCTACACGCGCTCGCTCACGGCGGCCAACGGCGATGGTGCGGCCGCCGATCCCGACGAGGGGCCGCGCGAACTCGGTTCGGACCCCGAAAGCAATCTTCCGGTGAGCCTACGCAAAGGCCCTTACGGCGCCTATGTGCAGTTGGGTGAGAGCGGGACCGACGAGAAACCGAAGCGGGTGTCGCTGCCCAAGGGATTGGCCGCCGCGGACGTCGATCTCGAGCGCGCGCTCGCCCTTCTCGCGCTGCCCCGCGAGGTCGGGCTGCACCCCGAAACGAACAAGACGATTAGCGCCGGGATCGGGCGCTACGGCCCCTACCTCAGGCACGATGGCCATTATGCAGGGCTCGAGTCCGACGACGACGTGTTTTCGGTGGGTCTCAACCGTGCTGTCACGCTGCTGGCCCAACCACGCGGGCGGGGCCGCGGCAGCCAGCAGCTACGCGAGATTGGTGCGCATCCGGTCGATAGCAAGCCGGTCAAGCTGATGCGCGGCCGCTACGGGCCCTATGTCAGCCACAACCGTGTCAACGCCTCGCTGCCGAAAGGGATCGAACCCGACGAGGTGACACTCGATCAGGCCGTCGAACTGCTGCGAGCGCGCCCCGCCAAAACGGGCCGCAAACCCACGGGATCCCGCGCGAAGCCGGCGAAGCGCAAGGCGTCGGGCGGAAAGGCTCCCGCGGCTGGCGGCCAGCGCCCCAGCGACACCGGATCGCAGGCCGAATAAGCGTGGGCCGAGCGCTTGCCCCCGTCACGCGCCTCGAAAACAACCCTCCCCAGCAAGGACGACGTACGGCGCTTTCTTCAGGCAAGCACCGGCAGGATCGGCCGACGCGAACTCGTGCGCGCGTTCGGCGTGACCGGCAACCAACGTGCGGCCCTCAATGCCATCGTCCGCGACCTCGTCGATGAAGGCCTGATCGAGGGCGGCCGGGGACGCCGCCGCAAAGCGCCCACCAGCGAGGACCTGCCAGGGGTCACGGTTGTCGAAGTGGTCGAAATCGACGGCGACGGTGAGCCCTATGCCCGTCCGCTCGGCTGGCGTGGCGAGACGGAGCCGCCACGCATCATCGTGGTCCCCGATCGCCGCTCGCGGGCAGCGCCCGGCGTTGGCGACCGGGTTCTTGCCCGGCTCAAGAAGGTCGACGGCGAATACCAGGCGCATGTCATGCGCTTCGTCGGGACGCATCCCAGCCAGGTGCTCGGCGTCTACCGGCTGGTGGGCGGCCAGGGCCGGCTGCAGCCCACGGATCGCAAGCTCAAACAGGAGTTCGTGGTGGCCGGTGTCGATTCGGCGGGCGCAAGCCCGGGCGAGCTGGTGCTGGCCGACGTCTTGTCCGGCCGCCGCATCGGGCTCAAGCGGGCCCGCGTGACGGAGCGCCTCGGTCATCTCGGGGAGTCGCGCTCGTACAGTCTCATCAGCCTCCACACCAACGGTATTCCGACCGTGTTCAGCGCGGCCGCATTGGCCGAGGCGAGCGCCGCGAGCTTGCCCGCGCGCGACTCGCGAGCCGATCTCACTCCTCTCCCCCTCGTCACCATCGATCCCGACGATGCGCGCGATTTCGATGATGCGGTGTGGGCGGCCGCGGACGAGGATCCGGCCAATGCGGACGGCTGGCACGTCGTGGTGGCGATTGCCGACGTGGCGCATTTCGTGCGCCCGGCGAGCGCCCTCGATAGCGCGGCGCGCCTGCGGGGCAACTCCGTCTATTTCCCGGACCGCGTGGTCCCGATGCTGCCCGACGCCCTGTCGAGCGAGCTGTGTTCCCTGAAACCCGGCGTCCGGCGGCCGTGCCTCGCGGTGCACATGTGGTTCGATTCCGAGGGGCGGCGAACCCGCCACAGATTCGAGCGCGCCACCATGCGGTCCGCGGCCCGCCTCACCTACGGCCAGGCTCAGAGCGCCCGCGACGGCCGGGCGGATGAGGCCACGGTCCCTCTCCTTGATGCGGTAATCGCGCCGCTGTTTGGCGCCTATGCGGCGCTCCAGCGCGAACGGGTGCGGCGCAAGCCGCTCGATATCGCGATGCCCGAATACGACATTCGCATCGACGACGAAGGCGCGATCCTGGGTGTCGCGCAAAAGCCGCGCCATGACAGCCACCGCCTGATCGAGGAATTCATGATCCAGGCCAACGTGGCGGCCGCCGAGAGCCTGACCAAGAGCGGCGCCCCAAGCCTCTACCGTGTCCATGACGCACCGGACCCGGAGAAGGTGAATGCGCTGCGCGACCTCCTCAAGGGCCTCGGCTATAGGCTCGCCAAAGGCCAAGTCCTGAGGCCCGCTCACTTCAACCAGATTCTCGCCAAGGCGGCCGGCACTCCCCATTTGCGCCTGCTGAACGAAGTGATCCTGCGCTGCCAGGCGCAGGCTCTCTACAGCCCTGCCAACATCGGCCATTTCGGCCTCAACCTGCGGCGTTACGCGCATTTCACCTCGCCCATCCGCCGTTACGCCGACCTTGTGGCCCACCGCGCACTGATCACATTCCTTGGACTGGGCGAAGGGGGTCTCGACCGCGCCCGGGAAGAGGACTACGAGAGCCTCGGTGAGCACATTTCCGTAGCCGAGCGCCGCGCCATGGCGGCCGAACGCGACGCGGTCAGCCGCTTCATGTCGGCCTACATGACAGACCGGATCGGCGCCCAGTTTGCGGGGCGCATCTCCGGCGTGTCGCGTTTCGGGCTGTTCGTTGCGCTCGATGAGACGGGCGCCGAGGGCATCGTGCCGATGCGCAGCCTGGGTGACGATTACTACCATCACGATGAAGCGCGCCACGCTCTCGTGGGCCGGGCATCGAAGCGGGTTTACCGTCTCGGCGATTGTGTCGAGGTCCGGCTTCATGACGCCGATCCCGTGACCGGAAGCCTGGTTTTCGAGCTACTCGGCGACGCCGGGTTCGACCCTCCGCCGGCGCGCAAACAACGCAAGCCGGGTGCGGCAAATCGGGCGCAGCGCGGCAAACGGTCGCCGCGCCACTAGGGTGCGCTTGCCGGCGCCCGGCCCTGGGCGGCTGGACAAAATGACGTGCGGAATGCACCTTATGGTGCACACGTTTCGTTTGAGGATTCCCATGCCGCCCACGAAATTGCGCCCGCGGGACGCCGCCAGCCTGGCCCTCGTGCGCCTCGAGAACGGCGGGCCGCAAGTGCTGATGGGCCGGCGTCACTCGACTCACGCGTTCATGCCGGACGTTTTCGTTTTTCCCGGCGGGAGCGTTGAGCCGGGCGATGCTCGCGAGCCGGCGGCGAGCGAGCTTCGTTCCGACGTGGAACGGCACTTGACGAAACGGTGCAGCAAACGGCGCGCGCGCGCGCTGGCGATGGCCGCGATTCGCGAGACCTTCGAAGAGGCCGGGCTCGCCCTCGGCAAGCAGAGTGCGCACCACGATCCGCAGGCCCCAGCGACCTGGCAGGCGTTCGCCCTGACCGGCCTCGCGCCTGCCCTCGACCGCCTCGACTATCTCGGCCGCGCGATCACGCCGCCCGGCCAGGTCCGGCGCTTCCACGCCCGCTTCTTCACCGCCGATGTGAAAGACGCCGAAGGGGAATTGTCGGGCGATGGCGAGCTGCTCGATCTCGATTTCTACCCGCTCGCTCGAACAGAGAGTTTGCCGACCGCCTCGATCACGCGCCTCGTGCTGAAGGCGCTGGCCCGTCACATCGCCGAGCCGCCCGGGCCGAACGATCCGCGCCCTTATTTCAGCTTCCGCGACGAAAAGTCGAAGATCATCTATGAGTGAAAGCAGCACCGCCGCGGTGACCGTGGACGGCGCCACCGACTGGCGCAGCGCCATCGCCTTGATATCGTCGTTGATATGGATCGGCGTGACGTTCGGCTACACCATCCCGCTCTGTTCGCTCATTCTCGAAGCCGATGGGGTGAGCACGACGCTGAACGGCGCGATCACGGCGGCGCCGGCGGTGGCCATGATTTTGATCGCCCCATTCGTCGGGCGCTTGGCCGCCGCCTTTGGTCCCAGGCGCGTCATGCTGGCCGCCATGGTCGTCACCACGGCAACCATCCTGTTGCTACCCGTTTTCGATAATATCTATGCTTGGTTTCCGATCCGCTTCGCATACGGCGGCGGCTTGTGCGTCCTGTTCGTCGTCAGTCAAACCTGGTTCAACCAGGTGATCGCAGATGAGATTCGCGGCCGCATGATCGGCACCCTCGTCGCAGTCATTTCGATTGGCATCGCGGCCGCCCCGGTCATCCTCGACATCACCGGCTACGAGGGTTGGGCGCCTTTCATCATTGTCAGCGTGATCACCATGATCGCAGCGCTGCCGCTGATGGCGGCCCGTGAAGTGATACCGGAGGAAGGTGAGCGGCACTCGCCGACGCTGCTCGCCAAGTTTCTGCGCCACTCGCCGTCGGCCGTTTGGGGGGCATTTCTACTCGGCGTGATGGAGGTCGGCGTCCTCGGCCTGCTGCCGATTTATTCGCTCCGCCTCGGCTACTCGGAGACCGAGGCCGTTCTGCTGGTTTCGGCGTATTTCGCCGGCGGCATTATCCTGGCCGTCGTCCTCGGCTGGCTCGCCGATCGCATGGACCGGCGGACCGTGTTGCTGTTCTCCGCGGTGCTGACGCTTGTCACCGTCCTCGCCTTGCCAATCTCAGGCGCCATCATCATCTGGCCGGTCGTGTTCCTGTGGGGCGGCGCCGTGGTCGCCATCTATTCGATCAACCTCGCGATCCTCGGCCAGCGCTTTCGCGGCGCCGAGCTTGCCGCTGCCAGCGCCATGCTGATCTTCATGATGAGCGTGGGCAACATCGTCGGTCCGGTCAGCGCCGGCATCGCGATGGATTTGTGGAACCCCTACGGCTTGCTGCTGATCCTCGGCGCCGTCGGCGCCGCTTACGCGCTGCTTGTGGCGTATCGGCGCTTCGCGGCGCCGTCTCTCGCCGCGAGCGAGACACCTGCTCCGTCTTGACAGAAAGCACGGGTCCGATATGGTGCGCGCCCTGACGCGCTCAGTCCTGAAAGGCGTTTGAGCCATGGCAAAATCGGCCACTGTCAAGATCAAGCTCGAAAGCTCCGCGGGCACTGGGTATTACTATGTGACCAAGAAAAACCCGCGCACCCTGACCGACAAGCTCACGCTCAAGAAGTACGATCCCGTCGTACGCAAGCACGTCGAGTTCAAGGAAGCCAGAATCAAGTAAGGTGGCGCGGGCGCGGGAGCAGAAGGCCGTCCTAGGGGCAGCCTTTTTCCCTTGGGCCGTTATAGTGCCGTTCGCCGATCCGTTTCGTCGTAAGCGCGGTAGCGGGCTTCGATCGACTCCGTCGCAACACGATTGCGCCCGCCGCGTTTGGCCTCGTAGAGCGCCCGATCGGCCCCTGCGAGAAGATCCCCCGGCCCTTCGTCGAAACGCTCGAGTGCGGCGATGCCGATCCTGGCCGTCACCGTGAGGGACTCGCCGTTCGAGGCGACACGGAACGGCGTACCGGCGATCGCTTTGCGCAATCGCTCGGCCACGCCTGATGCAAGCGCCGGATCCGCGCCCGGAATGATGATCACGAATTCCTCCCCGCCATAGCGCGAGACGAGATCGAGCCCGCGCACGTTGCTGATGAGGTGCGACGAGAACTCACGCAGCACCGCATCGCCGGCCGCATGGCCCAACAGCCCGTTGATTAAGTGGCTTTTTCCGGCTCTCACTCCCAGATGAGGAATGCGGCGGCGAAAGCCGTCTGGCCGCTTTGCGAGCCCCCCCGTGCCACCAGCATGGCCCCGGTGGGCGTGAGCAGAACGAAAATACCGCCATATCCGCCCGCCACGGCCTCCCGCGGGGTGCCGGCGCCGATGAGCTGGCGCATCAGTAACGATAGATTGTGGCCGGCGACGTGGAGCAGGTATCGCTTGTGCACATTCTCTCGCCCGCGCAGCCAGGTTCGTCGCATGCCGCCACGATCGAGGTTGTGGGCAAAGCAGCGCTCGACGATCTCGGCGCGCAGCTTGAAGGCCTCGCGGGCGACCCCGGACTTGAGCCGCGCACGGTTATTGGTGACCGCGCGCCGCGCCGCCTCATCACCGTGCCAGCGCGAAAAGCCGGTCTGCTTGGGCGCCGCGATCCGGGTCTTCCAGGGACTGTCGTTCAGAGCCCTCAAGACCGCCCGTGAGTGATAACCTTTGTCGGCGACGCATTCGGCCGGGTCCTCCGATGTCGGTGCCGCATCCACCGCCTCGAGGTTTGCCTCGGCCTTCGCCAGGGTCTTGGAAAGCGTCGTGGTGTCGCCCTCATCGGCCGGGTGCAGCTCGGCCGCCACCACCGCGCCGGTGTCCAGATCCACCGCGTGCTCGGGCTTGTAGGCCAGATGCGTCGTGCCGTCCTTCATCTTGGTGATCTTGGCCTCGGGGTCGCTCTTCGAAACCCAATCCGTGTTGGAAAGCTTCTTGCCCTTGCGCTTCCGGTCCAGACGCGCCAGGTCCTCGGCCGTGGGTGTCTCGACCCCGCTTTCCCGGGCCAGGCGCTCCAGCATCTCCCGGTAGCCTTCGCCGTTGTCGCGCCGCACGATGTTCCGCAGCGCCGCGTTGGCCTCCATGGTCGAGGCATCGACGCCGATGCGCTCGCCCTTGATCAGCCCCGCCTCGGCGATCAGCACCAGAACCCAGTCGAAGACCGCCGCGTGGACTTCATGGGGCAGGCGCGTGCGGCTCCGTGACAGCCAGGAATGGTCCGGTACCCGATCACGGCTCCCCAGTCGCAGGAACGCCCGCAGCGAAAGCGAGTCCGAGCAGCGCCACTCCAGACCGCGCTCGCTGTCGATGCCCTCAAAGTAGCCCACCAGGTGCATCCGGAAATAGCGCCCGGGCGGCACCGAGGGCGCGCCCATCCGGACCGCGTAATAAGGCCGGCAGCTCGCCTCGGCAAAGGCGTCGAAGCCGCCCTCGATCAGCACCGACTGCAAGCGGTCATAAAACACATGACCCGGAGAGCGCGGCATCTCCGACCAGCTCACCATCAGGTCCCCCTGACCATCCTTCTGCCGTCCCATCGCCATCGGCAAATCCCCCTGCAAATCAGGGAACCAGAGAATCAGACGGCGCCGACTTAATCAACGGGCTGCCAAGGTGTCGTTCACCGACTTGAAATAGTCGATATCGATCATCAGCACGGCGAGCGATCGCCCGCCCTCGCGTGCACGCCCGAACAGCTTGGCTAAATGGCTCATCATGTACTCCCGGTTGTACAAACCGGTGAGGCCGTCGGTGACCGCCATGACCACGCTGCGCCGATAATTGGCGCGCAACCCGTCCTGAAGTTTCTTGCGGCGAATTTGCGTGCGGCATCGCGCCAACAACTCGTTGCAGTCGATGGGTTTCAACAAATAGTCGTTGACGCCGAAATCGAGCGCGCAGGAGTGAATCGGGATCGTCTCTGTCGGCCAAGGCGAGAATGGACACCGGACGGAGCCGATCATCGGTGCGCAACTCGGCGCTCAAGCGCAGGCCATCGGTGCTCTTCTGCATGAGGCTGGTGATGATCAGATCGAAGGGGCCGCTGCGCGCCACCTCGAGACCCTTCTTGCTGTCGGGCTCGATGATCACGTGACCCAACGATGCGAGAGCGTCCGCGACCAGATCGGCGTCGTCGGGGTCGTCGTCGATCACCAGGATGCGGCCGTTCGACGGGTGATCGGCCCCAGGCCATGCCGCCGCCTCGATCACGCCGAGCTCGGCGCCGGTTTCGCCGCGCAGGCTGAGCTCGTCCATCATCATCTTGAGGCGGGTCAAAGAGCGTACCCGGGCAAACAGGGCGACATCGTCGACCGGCTTGGTCAGGAAGTCATCGGCGCCCGCATCGAGACCGCGAACCAGGTCATCGATGTCCTCCAGAGCCGTCACCATGATCACCGGGAGGTGGGTGAACGAGGGTGTCGCCCTGATCCGCCGGCAGACCTCGCAGCCGTCCAGGCCCGGCATCATGACGTCGAGCAGAACGATATCGGGGCAGTCCTCGTGCATGAGGGCAAGCGCGGTCTTGCCATCGGCGGCGGTGCTGCCGCGAAAATACTCGACCTCGAGTTTGGCCTTCAGAACCTCGACACTGGCGGGATCGTCATCAACGACCAATACGTGTGCCGGCATGGCGTCACGGCTCGATCAAGGCTCCGGGGTCGTGGCGCACAGGCCCCAGAACGCAAGGTGGACGGTTAGGCATCGGAGAGAAACTGACCGATCGTATCGATCAGCTCGTCGATGCGGATGGGTTTGGCGAGGTAAGCCGCGCACCCACCCTCGAGAATGCGATCATCATCGCCCTTCATGGCGAAGGCCGTCACGGCGATGACGGGGATATCCTTGAGTTCGTCGTCATTCTTCATCATTTGGGTGACTTCGAGCCCCGAAACGCCGGGCAGCTGGATATCCATCAGAATCAGGTCGGGCCGATGATCGCGCGCCAATGTGATGGCATCCATGCCGTCGCGCGTGGCCAGCGTCTGATAGCCGTGGGCGTCCAGCACATCCCGGAACAGCTTCATGTTGAGTTCGTTGTCTTCCACGATTAGGACCGTCTTCGCCAACGCCGACACCTCCCCTGAAACCCCAATAGACCACAGCGATGAATCGCCGGCCCGGCACACTTAACACCCCGCCCCGTGACAACCAATTCCGGCACGCCCGGTATTTCCGTTCGCCGCGTCGGTTCTAGCGATTAACTCTATAGGTCCCGACCGGTTAATCTTCCGTTGCATTTGGATGAATCACGGTCGGAGGGGCCTCGGCCATGCGCATCGGAATCGATCTCGGGGGCACAAAGATCGAAGCCGTGGCCCTGACGGCCGACGGTTCGGAGCGGCTCCGCCGGCGTCTCGCCACGCCCGCCGAGAACTACGGCGCAACGGTCCGCGCCGTGGTGGAACTCGTGGCCGCCATCGAACGCGAACTGGGAGCACAAGCGTCCGTTGGGGTCGGTATCCCCGGCACCTTGTCGCCCGCCACCGGTCTGGTGAAGAACGCGAACTCGACCTGGCTGATCGGCCGGCCGCTTGACCGCGATCTCGAACAGGCACTCGCCCGCCCGGTACGCATCGCCAATGACGCAAACTGCTTTGCTTTGTCGGAAGCGATTGACGGCGCGGCGGCCGGCGCCGCGTTGGTGTTCGGCGTGATCATCGGCACCGGAACCGGCGGCGGTATCGTGGCTAACGGCCGCATTCTCGATGGAGCCAACGGCATTGCCGGTGAATGGGGCCACAACCCGCTGCCTTGGCCGGAGGACGACGAACGCCCCGGACCGCCCTGCTATTGTGGCCAATCGGGCTGCATCGAGACCTTCCTCTCGGGCCAGGGACTGAGCCTTACCTACCGGGAGTTTGGCGGTGATCCCGCGACGGCCGCCGACATCGCGATCCGCGCCGAGGCCGGCGAGGCCGAAGCGCAGGCCGCGCTCGCTCGTTACGAGGAACGCATGGCGCGGGCGCTCGCCAGCGTTCTCAACATCCTCGATCCCGAGATCGTGGTGCTGGGTGGAGGGCTGTCCAACATCGCGCGCCTCTACGACAACGTCCCTCGCCTGTGGCAGCGCTACGTGTTTTCCGATGGGGTGAGAACCCGCCTCGTGCCCCCGCGTCACGGCGATTCCAGCGGCGTACGGGGCGCCGCACGGCTCTGGGGTGAACCGGCCTCCCAAACCGCCGCCGCGGGCTCACCGCCTCAGCAGTAGTCCTCGAGGCGATCGAGACTCAGCAGTTTTCCCGTCAAGGCGAAGTCGCCATAGTCAAGGACCACGTCGGTCGCAACGCCATTCGCGAAGATGCGGAAGCCCACCTGGAAGTCGGGAGCGCCGTCCTCACTCCCCAATTCATAGAAGCCCAACTGAACCCGCCACGATTCCAGGTCCCGAAGATCGTCCTCGCCGATTCCTTGGTAGGATCCCGACGGGAGCTGCCCGCCGATGAAGGCGGCAACTTCGTGCAGACTCTCGATATCCGAGCCATCAAAGACATCGCGCATCACCTGGATGGCGCCGGCAGCTGCGCGCTCCAGCAGCACGATGGTGTGTTGCGTGGGAAACAAGGTCCCAGGCTGGAGAATGATCTCGCGTTCCTGCGGCTTGGTAAACCGGGCCCATCCACGCTGGCCGATCCCGGCGAGTTGGGCCCGCCCTTCGGTGAATTCCACGTCACGGCCCCCGACGTTGCTCCGGGTGCTGAACCGGAACACCAGACCGTCCTTCGATTCCCAGGAGGAGACGTGAAAGTCGGTCACGACCTGCGCCCCTTCGGCCTCGGTAATTTGCCAGGCCATGCGCTGGCTCAAGGCATAGCCGTCACACGCATCGGCCCATTCCATGACCAGTAGGCCACGAATGTCGGCCACTCCGCTGCCCGCCTCGGCGCGCGCCAATTCGAGGTCGTACACCGCCCTGTGCGACAGCAAGGGCAACGTCTCCGCGTGGCCGGACGCCGCTGCCACACCCATCGCGCAGGCGGTAGCCATCCCGCATAGGATGAAGAACAGGCGGGGGAACACGGACGTTTTCACTCCTTCTCGCGGCGCATTTTTACTCTACACGATTCCGCTGCAAGCGGCGCGGATAGGCGGCCAAAGGTTCGGAGAATTCTGCCGGTGGGCAGGAGTTTCCACGCTTTATTCCTGCTAAGACCGAGGCAGGTCAGAGATTTTTCCATGGCATGTCTGTTGCGTGTTAGCGGCCATAGGCGGCCCGCTCCGGTCCCCTGGTTCAGTCAGATTGAAGGCGCGACGATGGCCCGCACTCTCATTCCCGCATCCAACCCCGGTCTCCTCCTCACCGCCAATCAAGATCACGTCCTCGGGCAGTCGCCAATCCTGAAGCCTACCCAGCTCCGCATGGACGACGATACCCAGGCGGCCCTGCTCGAGCAGGCCCTGGCGCTCCTCTCCGCGGCTGAAAAGCGGCTCGCCGATCAACGCGAGCGAATCGCCTATCTCGAAACCATGGCGATGACGGACATCCTGACGAGCCTGCCCAACCGCCGGGAATTCGAGCACACCTTGCTACGCACCCTGGCCACGGCGCGGCGCTATGTCGAATCGGGAGCGTTAGCATTCATCGACCTCGACAACTTCAAGACCGTCAACGATACGCTTGGCCATGAGGCGGGCGATTGTGTGCTGGTCCACGTTGCCGAGCTGCTGTCCGAAAACGTGCGGGCGGCGGACATGGTGGCCCGGCTGGGCGGCGACGAGTTCGTCGTTCTCATGGTGCGCACCGCGCCCGAGGAAGCGATTAAGCGGGCGCGCGAGCTGCAAAGCATGGTCAACAGCCCCTATGCGACTTTCGACGCCACGCATATTTATGTCCGTGCGAGCTTCGGCACCGTGCCCTATGGACCGGACTCGGAAGCGGCCGAACTCCTGAACCAGGCCGACGAAGCGATGTATCAGGACAAAAAGCATCGCGCGCTTCCCGCGCCCGTGGCGTCCGCCACGAGCGAGGCTCACCCCCCCTTCTAAGGCACGACACCCCGGCGGCGCAGCCGGGGCGCTTTCAGCGGCAATACCGAGGCCGCCAGGCGGCCCGTTTGGCATCTGCCCGCTTCCGGATGCTATGATGACGGTTGGTCGAGATTCGCCCCAACACCCAAGGGTTGGCTCATGGCAGGACGCATCGATTCGCACCTCGAAGAACTGGCGATCGAACTTCCCGAGGCGCCAGCGCCCATAGCCAATTACGTGCCCTACGTGGTGACCGGCAAGCTCGTCTTCATTTCAGGCCAGATCCCGCTCCACGACGGCAAGATCATCAGCGTTGGGACCCTTGGCCGCGACCTCGAGGTCGCCGATGGGCAAGCGGCCGCACGCCTCTGTGCGCTCAACGTTCTCGCCCAGCTCAAGGCGGCCTATGGCGGCGAACTCGACCGGGTCGAGCGCTGCGTCCGGCTCGGTGGCTTCGTCAACAGCTCACCCGATTTCGGTCAGCAGCCCCAGGTTCTAAACGGGGCCTCCCATCTGATCGTCGAGGTGTTCGGCGAGGCCGGCCGTCACGCGCGAATCGCGGTGGGCTCCGGCACCCTCCCCGGCGGCGCTTCGGTGGAGGTCGAGGCCGTGTTCCAGATCGCCTGACGGGGCTCGAGACATGACCGAAACGGTGGCCGAGCGCCTGAACAGGCTGGCGATTACGCTGCCCCAGCCGTATGTCACGAAGGCCAAATACATCCCCTTCGTACGCGGCGGCCGGTATGCCTTCATCGCTGGGCAGGGACCGATGCAAGATGGCGGACCTGCGTTCATCGGCAAGCTTGGTGGTTCCATCGCTATCGACCAGGGGCGGGCGGCCGCACGCCTGACCGGCCTCAACATCCTTACCCAATTGCACGCCGTCTGCGACGGTGATCTCGACCGGGTCGTGCGCTGCGTCCGGTTGTTCGGCCTGGTCAACGCGGAGCCTAGCTTCACTTCATTGAGCGAAGTGATGGACGGGGCATCCGACCTCCTCGTTGAAGTTTTTGGTGACATAGGACGACACGCCCGCACTACAATCGGGGCCGTCGCCCTGCCCCACGACATGGCCATCGAGATCGAGAGCCTGTTCGAGATCGCCTGACGATCGGTGGGGTGAATCATGGCCGCAAGAGGGCGTTGAACGGGGAGGAATGATGCCATGGAACGATTGGTCGAGCGTCTCAAAGCGGGCGATTCGCTCGTCGGACCGTTTTCGGTCTCCGGCTCACCAACACTCATCGAAGTCATTGGCTATGCCGGGTTCGATTTCGTGATCATCGATTGCGAACATGCGGCGACCGGCGCCACGGGCACCGAGCTCGAGGAAATGGTGCGGGCGGCTTATGCCGCGGACATCATTCCCATCGTGCGGGTGACCCGGAATGATCCGACGCAGATCCTGAAGGCGCTCAATTTCGGCGCTCAGGCCGTGGTGACGCCGCACTGCAACAGCCGCGCCGAAGCCGAGGCGGCGGTCCGTTCAGGCAAATACGCACCGGTCGGTCGGCGCAGTTCCGCCCCGCCGGTCCGCGCCGCCAAGCACGGCTTCATCCCGTGGGTCGAATTCTACCAACAGCAACTGGACGAAACCCTGATCATCCCGCTCATCGAGGAACCTGAGGGATTGGCAGCGGTCGACGACATCGCCAGCGTGGAAGGCTTGGGCGGGCTGTTTTTCGGACCGTTCGACCTGGCTGTGTCACGCGGCTCGCCCGAGGGCGTTTACGACCTCGAGACGCACAAGGAGGAGCGCGCCCGGGTGTACGATTGCGCCAAGCAGCGGGGCCTCCCGATTGCCGATCTCGCCTGGGACATCGAGTCCGCCTCAGCCATGATCGCCATGGGTTGCCAAATGGTCGCCCTCGGGACCGATATCACCATGTTCGCCAATTCGTGCCGCGACCTGCGAGAGGCGGTCGACAAAATCAAGCCGTAGGGATGACGAGCGCTCGCTCCGCCGCCATGACGCATAACCGGGATGGGTGACGCCGAGAAGCTTGTCGCCGTCGTCAAGGCGGTGAGCGAGATCACACAGGTGCCGGCAGCCGCGTGGGACGCCTGCGCGGGCACCGGCAATCCCTTCGTCTCGCATGCCTTCCTGGCCGCGTTGGAGGACACCGGCTGCGTGGCACCGGAGAGCGGCTGGGCGCCCTACCACCTCATCATGGAACACGCCGATGGGCGGCTCCTGGGCGCGGTACCGATGTACCTCAAGGGCAACTCTTACGGGGAGTTCGTCTTCGATCACGCTTGGGCCCACGCCTACGAACGGGCCGGCGGCGAGTATTACCCGAAGCTTCTGGTCGCGGTGCCCTTCACGCCGGTTCCGGGCCCGCGCCTGCTGGCCGCGCCCGGTCCTCAACGCGCCGAGATCCAGCGCACACTGCTCGGCGCCTGTATCGAGGTGGCGGAAAAGCTCGGAGTATCCAATCTGAGCGTCAACTTTCCCACCGAGGAGGAATGGCGGCGCATGGGCGAAGCCGGGCTGCTGCTCCGGACCGGCGAGCAGTTCCATTGGGAAAACCGGGGCTACGGGACGTTCGAGGACTTCCTGGCCGACCTCGCATCGCGCAAGCGCAAGGCGATCAAGCGCGAGCGGCACGGTGCGGTCAGCCACGGCATCACCATCGAGGTCCTCACCGGCGCCGACCTCAAAGAGGAGCACTGGGAGGCGTTCCACGCCTTCTACCTCGATACGGGCGCACGCAAATGGGGCGCGCCCTATCTCAACCGTGCCTTCTTCAATCGCATCCACGAGACCATGGCCGAGCAGATCGCGCTGATCCTCGCGCGCCGTGAGGGACGCTATATCGCGGGTGCGCTGAACCTGATCGGCAGCGATGCGCTATACGGGCGCTATTGGGGGTGCGCGGAAGACCATCGCTTCCTGCATTTCGAGCTGTGCTACTACCAGGCCATCGAGTTCGCCATTCGCCACGGCCTCCAGCGCGTCGAGGCGGGCGCCCAGGGCCCGCACAAGCTCGCCAGGGCCTATCTCCCCGTGCACACCTATTCCGCCCACTGGATCCGCGATCCCGGCTTCCGCAAGGCCGTGGCGCGCTATCTCGAGGAGGAGCGCCGCGAGGTCGACGGCGAGATCGCCTATCTCGACCGCTATTCCCCCTTCCGGAAAGAGGATCCGTAACGCGCCGGCGCGGGTTCAGCCGCTCTCCCCTACACCATCCAGACCGTGTGAAAACTCTGAGTGGCGGGGATGGAGGTTTAGCTCACCATGATTTGGGGCGATCCCACGTAATCTGGCGGTTTGGCGCCGGTAGCCCCGCGGAAGGGGCTCCAGGCCTCTGTGGATCGATGTGGGGCGCTCGATTTGGGCAGACTCCTGTCTCACGCCCTCGTGGCGGCGATCAAGGCGGGAACACCTACCAGCGAGATCGCGCGGCGGATGTTGTAAGCCAGCGCCGTGATGCTGAACTCGCCGCGCACGTTTTCCAGCCGCCGGGTCAGGAAGGCACCCTGGCCCATCCATTGTTTGATTGAGCCGAAGGGATGCTCGACGCTTTCACGGCGTGCATGTAGCAGCCCCGGGCGGGCCGCCAATCGTTCTGCCATGCGCTCCAGGATCGCTTCGTCGACATAGCGCAGGACCCGACGGAAGGCGCTTTTCGTACACTTCGACTTGAGTTGGCACTCCTTGCACGCGGCGCGATTGGCGTAACTGGCGAAGAAGAGATCGCGGCGCTTGCGCTTGCTGTGTAGCGCCAGGCGTTGGCCGTTGGGGCAGATGTAAATGTCCTCGCCGCCGTCATAGCGGAAGCGTTCCTTGGGAAAGAGCCCCTGGCTCACCGTGGATCCGCGCTGGGGCTTGGGCACATGCGGCATGACGCCGGCATTCTCGCAGGCCTCGATATCCTCGATCTTGAAGTAGCCCGCGTCGGCGACCGCGTCGATCCGATCGACGGCCAGGTTCCGCCGGGCCGCCACCGCCGTCTCGGCCAATAAACCGAGATCGCTGACCTTGTTATGGACCTGCTGCTCGGCGATCAGTTTGTGCTTGGCGTCCACCGCAATCTGGATGTTGTAGCCGATACCGACCCGGGTCTCGGCGTGCATCGCCCGGCTGTCCGGATCCGTCAAAGAGAGCTGGCCCTCGCCACTCGCAGATCGCGGTAGGGAAGCGGGTTGCCCCGCTCCCCCCGCACAGATCCGTGCAGGCACGTTGATGCACACGGCTCCTCCCTCAGGTCAATTGACGGCAAATCGTTGGCTCGGCCACGGGTGTCGGATTTCCAGCGTGGGCCAGTATTTCGCTGTCAGTCGCTCCATACGGTCCCCGCTGTAGCGGTCCTTCTGCGATCTGCGGCGCAGAGTCCTGAGCCACAGTACTTTCAGTCGTTGCACGAAACGCCCCAGATATCGGGAGCTGGTTGGAACGGCAAAGTAGTTCAGCCATCCATCAAGTACCTGTCCCAGCCACCGCGCGGTCTGGTTTACGCCGTCGTGCATCCGCCTGCGAAGCTCCTCCTTTATTCGCTTCAGGGTGCGCGCCATCCGCTTCGAGACCGGCTTGCGCCCCAACTGGAACCGCCCCTTCCTGTCCTTCGCGCAGTAGTGCGTGAAGCCCAGAAAGTCGAGCGTCTCCGGTTTGCCCAACCCTCGCCGCTGACGGTTCTCAGTTGCGAACCGCCCGAACTCGATGAGCCGGGTCTTGTCAGGGTTCAGTTCCAGTTCAAAACGTCCAAGCCGCTCCTTCAGGTCACGCAGAAATCGCTCCGCGTCTTGCTTGTGCTGGAAACCCACCACGAAATCATCGGCGTACCGCACGATGATTGTGTCGCCTTTGACCTCGTGGCTGCGCCACTTCTTCTGGAACCAGAGATCGAGAACGTAATGTAGGTAGATGTTGGCCAGGATCGGCGAAATCACCGAACCCTGGGGAGTCCCCCGCATGTTGTCCCGCCACTCGCCATTTTCCATGACGCCGACGTGCAACCACTTGGATATCAGCCTGATGACCCGCTTGTCTCCGATGCGATGTTCGAGGAACCGGACCAACCAGTCCCGCGAGACATGGTCGAAAAATCCGCGGATATCTGCGTCAGCTATCCAGTTGATCTTACGCCGTTCAATCCCGACCGCGAGCGCATCAAGCGCGTCGTGCGCCCCACACCCGGGCCGGAACCCATAGCTAAACCCCAGGAACTCCGCCTCGTAAATTGGCGTCAGGATAATCTCCGCCACCGCCTTCTGGACAATCTTGTCCTCTATGGCCGCGACGCCGAGCGGTCGTGTGCCGCCATCCGGCTTCGGGATGTTCACCCGCCGTGATGGCGTCGCCCGGTACGCTCCCGAGTGCACGCGGTCGTGCAGGGCGGCCAACCGGCCTTCCAACCCTCCCTCGTACATCCCCCACGTCATGCCATCCGCACCTGCCGCCGCGTCCTTCTTCAACGCGAAGAACGCCCAGCGCAGCGCATCGACCGTAACGTGGTGGAGAAGCGCCGTCAGACGCTCCCGTGGCTCCCGTTGTACAAACTGCCGTATCCGGTCGGCCGCTTGTGACACGCTTTCCCGGTCCTGCGTCCGGCGCATGCTTTGGCTTTCCAGATTCCCCTTGGGCTCGGTCCTTCGCTCCATCGGCTCCGCCGGAACAGGCCTCCCTTTGTTCGCCGACTTCATCGCTACTACTCCCGAGTCTGACTTCTCCATGCCGTTCGTCATCGGTTACGGATTCCTCCTTTCCTTTGCGATCCCGCTACGACCGCGGGATGACATGGAGACCTCCCAGGTCCCGGCGTGAAAGCCTACGTACGTGCGGTTGGGTTCTTCGACTCCGCAGGGTCCACTTCCCCCTTACCATGGCGGTGGAAGCGGTGTTGCCTTCGACATACTGGAAAGCCTCGGCACCCTGATTCTCAGACTTTTCGTAGCTCAATCGCCCTCGCCCATACGCGCCCCTGTCAACGCTTAACCTGCATCCTCGCGAATGCCGGCCCATGACTCGGGGTGGAAGTGGTTGGTTACTCCTTCTTCCCGCCGGACTCACACCGGCTACTTTCCGCCAGTTAGCCTGGCGCTCCCAGTGCGTCTCGTTGTTCCTCAAACCGCTCACGCCGCCCTTGGATCGCAGCGATCTTCTCCTGGATATGCTCCACCTCGCCGCCGCCGGTGCCGCCCTCGTCTTGCCCGTCAGCCTCGTCGAGCCGGTCGAGATAACGCGACAACCTCTCGTCGCTCTCGGCCAACGCCTTCGCCAGCTTCGCTTTGGTGAAGTTTCGCTTCCGGCTGTTCACTGCCTTGATCCGTGTACCGTCAACCGCCACCAGCTCGCGTCCGAACAGCTCCAGTTCGCGGCATAGCCTCACGAACTCCCGAAACACCTGTCGGAAGGCCGCCCGATTGATCCGCCGGAAATCGGCGATCGTCTTGAAGTCCGGCGACAAACGCCGCAACAGCCAGATCACTTCGAGATTACGCTTGCACTCAGCCTCCAGCCGGCGGCTCGAACGTACCCGATTGAGATAGCCGTATATGTAGAGCTTCAGCAGGACCGCCGGATCGTAGCCGGGACGACCTGTCGCCTTCGGCGCGGCGCGCTCGAAACCAGCGGCCGCCAGGTCCAAACCATCCACGAAGGCATCGATGAAACGGACCGGGTTATCCCGGCCCACGTAATCGTCCACTGCTTCCGGCAGAAGCAGAACCTGAGAGCGGTCAATGCCAGGAATGTGTCTCATGGCGGACCCTAACATCGTCATGAGTCGGACGGAATCCCCCGCCACTCAGAGTTTTCACACGGTCTGCATCGTCAAGGACTACGTTCGTGAGCAGGGGCTTCGGTCGCGTGAGGTGTTCGTGCCACTCTCCCATTCCCCCGGTCACGCCCAGGCGGACTTCGGCGAAGCGATGGCGGTGATCGGCGGCGCGTTACGGAAGCTCCACTTCCTTGCCTTCGACCTTCCCCACAGTGATGGTTGCTTTGTTGCGGCCTATCCGGCGGAGACGACCGAAGCATTCTGCGATGGCCACAACGCGGCGTTTGCCTTCTTCGGCGGCGTCCCCCGATCCATCCTGTACGACAACACCAAGCTGGCGGTTGCCCGGATCCTGGGCGATGGGAAGCGGCAGCGAACGCGCGTCTTCACGGAGCTTCAGTCCCACTATCTGTTCGAGGACAGGTTCGGCCGGCCGGGCAAGGGCAACGACAAGGGCAAGGTCGAGGGACTGGTCGGCTTCATCCGGCGGAACTTCCTGGTCCCCGTCCCGCGTGCCGAGAGCTTCGCGGCCCTCAACGATGCTCTCGCCGAACAGTGCCGCCGGCGCCAGGCGGCGCGGCTGCGGGGCCACAAGGAGACCATCGGCGAGCGTCTCGAGCGGGATCGTCAAGTTCTCTTGCCATTGCCGCCTGCTCCCTATGATGCCTGCGATAAGCGCCCTGGACGGGCGAGTTCGCTGTCGCTGGTGCGTTACCGCAGCAACGACTATTCCGTGCCCGTGGCCTACGGCCACCGTGAGGTGCTCATCCGGGGCTACGTCGATGAGGTGGTGATCAGCTGCGGGGCCGAGGTGATCGCCCGGCACCGCCGGTCCTACGACAGCGAGGACCTGATCTTCGACCCGCTGCATTACCTGCCCTTGATTGAGCAGAAGATCGGCGCCCTCGACCAGGCCGCGCCATTGGCGGGCTGGGACCTGCCCGAGGCCTTCATCACTCTGCGGCGGCTCCTCGAAGCTCGTATGGGCAAGGCAGGCAAGCGCGAGTACGTCCAGGTGCTCCGTCTACTGGAGACCTTCCGGCTCGAGGAGGTCGAGGGTGCGGTCGGCGACGCCCTGCGGCTCGGCGCAATCGGCTTTGATGCGGTGAAGCACCTGGTACTGTGCCGCATCGAGCGGCGGCCGCCCAGGCTCAACCTCGACGTCTATCCGTATCTGCCGCGCGCCCGGGTCGCGATGACGTCCGCCAAGTCGTACATGAGCCTGCTGTCGGGGCTCGGCGCATGACCGACACACCGCAAGTGCTGCTCGCCCACCACCTCAAGACGCTGAAGCTGCCGACCTTCCTGCGCGAGTACGAAGATCGCCCGGCAGTGCGCCTCGGAAGGCGTCGATCACGTCCGCTACCTGTTGAGACTCGCCGAGCTCGAGCTGATCGACCGCGAGCGCCGCATGGTCGAGCGGCGCATCAAGGCGGCGCGCTTTCCCGTGGTCAAGAGCCTCGACAGCTTCGACTTCAAGGTCATCCCCTCGCTCAACAAGGCGCTGGTCCTGGAGCTGGCCCGCTGCGAGTACATCGAGCGCCGCGAGAACCTCATCGCGCTCGGCAACAGTGGGACCGGCAAGACCCACATCGCCCTCGGTCTCGGCCTGGCGGCCTGCCAGAAGGGCCTCTCGGTCGGCTTCATCACCGCCGCCGCGCTGGTCCACGAACTCATCGAGGCCCGCGATGACAAGCAGCTGCTGAGGTTCGAGAAGAAGCTCGCCACCTACAAGCTTCTGATCGTCGACGAACTCGGCTTCGTGCCGCTGTCGAAGACCGGCGCCGAGCTGTTGTTCGAGGTGTTCAGCCAACGCTACGAGCGGGGCTCGACCCTGGTCACCACCAATCTGCCCTTCGACGAATGGACCGAGGTGTTCGGCTCCGAGCGCCTCACCGGCGCGCTCCTCGATCGCCTCACCCACCACGTCAACATCCTCGAGATGAACGGTGACAGCTACAGGCTCAACCAGAGCCGCAGGCGTCAAACCCCGACTGCTAACTGAACCGACCACCCAGCCCACGCTTGACCCCGTGGGCCCACAGGTCCCCCCCGCGCGCGCCGCCGCGTCAGCCTGTTGAGGGCACGCCGCGTCGCGCGCGGGGCCCTCCCGTGGACTACGGGGACAAGCCCGCAGCCGCCAAGCGGTCCCTTCTTACACCGCCGAGGTGGTCCCTTTTTGCTCCGCCATTGACAAAAACGCCTCTGTTGTCCCATTCATTCTGATGACGGACACTATTGTTACACCGCCCCCAAACTTCTGGATGGTCGTTAGTGGGGGTCTTCTTCGGCGGCTACCCTTACAAATATCCAACAGTCGTTCGTGCTGATCTATGGGATGAGGGCAAACCATTCTTCGTTTACGACGCATCGAGGGGTAATACGGTGGGCACCGGAAACTGTGAATGAGGGGTGCGGTGGGGATGATTCGACTGATTGCACTCCTCACTATCCTCTCGACCTCCGCCTGGGTAGACGTAACCGGCCCTGTTCGTGTCATTGACGGAGACACCATTCACATCGCCGGTGAACGCATCCGTTTGCACGGCATCGACGCTCCCGAGAAGGACCAATCGTGATGGGTAGATGGTGTTCCGTGGGCATGTGGGATGGTTTAACGCTGCGCAGCCCAACCCACCATGTCCGATAAATCGGCAACCGAAGAGCCTGAGTTCCGCGGCCTTTCCAAATTTGCCGCGCAGCACGTCTGGGCTCCCTACGTCCTTATCACCATCACCATGCTGCTGTTTTCGGGGAACACCACTTTGGGGCGCGCGATCCACGCAGATATCCCACCGATGGGCCTCGTTTTCTGGCGTCTCGTCGCGGTAACGATCCTGGTTGCGCCCTTCGTCTTCCGCGACTTTCGCGCCCAGCTGCCGAACATGCTTCGACACTGGAAGCTGATTATGCTCCTTGGCATCACCTATTCGGCCACCGGTCAGGGGTTTCTCTACTCGGGTCTGCACACGACGACGGCGGTGAATGCGGGGCTGCTCAACGCGACCCAACCGGCGATCACGATGGCGTTCGCCTGGTTGATCCTGCGCAGTACCATCACCTGGCGCCAGTTTGCGGGCCTCGGCGTCGCCATCGCAGGCGTGGTCGTTATCATCGGCCAGGGCGATACCGATACGCTACAGACCCTGACATTGGTGGCTGGCGATATTTGGGTTCTCGGCGCGTTCACGAGCTGGGCGCTCTATACCGTGCTGCTGAAGTTCGCACCGGCCGACATCGAGCCGTTCACGCTGTTGCTCGCCATCACCATCGCAGGCGTCGTCAGCCTGGTGCCGCTCTACGCGGGGGAAATTTTACTGACCGACCAACGCGTCGAGTTCAATCTGATCACGATCAGCAGCGTGCTGTATATGGGCATGTTGAGCTCGATCTTCGCGCTCCTGTTTCTCAACATCGCCATCGCCCATATGGGTCCGGTCCGCGCCGGGGCGTCTTTCTACCTGGTCCCCGTCTTCACCGCGCTCCTGGGCATCCTGCTTCTCGGCGAATCGTTCTATCTCTATCATCTGGTCGGCATCGCTCTCGTCTTTGGCGGTGTCTATTTGACTACCCGCGCACGCCGGGCTACCGCCTGACCGGTGAAGAGAACAAATACGGCTCTGTTGCAAACCTGACGTAGGGGTGAGTCAGATCAGGACGACAACCGTGCTTTCGTCATGTTTCTGCGTTGGTCAGACGGTCCTGAGCAACGCCACCGCCTCGGTCAGAGCGCACGGTCCGAGATCGAAGGCGCGCTCGACGATCCGGGCCTCGCCGACGATGCCGCCCTGGAGGGCGAACATCCCGGCCTGGCCCTTGCGCAGCGCGCGCATCACCTCGAAGCCCTTGATCGTGGCGTAGGCCGTCTTCAGCGTCTTGAACCCGCGCACGGGCCGGATCAGCAGCTTGAGCTTGCCGTGGTCGGCCTCGATGACGTTGTTGAGGTATTTCACCTGCCTGTGCCTCGTGTCCTTCGGGCACTTGCCCTCGGCCTTCAGCTCCGCGATGGCAGCGGCATAGGCCGGCGCCTTGTCGGTGTTGAGCACCTCGGGCTGCTCCCACTCTTTCAATCCTCTCAGCGCCTTGCCGAGAAATCGCTTCGCTGCCTTGGTGTTGCGGGTCGCCGAGAGGTAGAAATCGATCGTGTTCCCGAGCTTGTCCACCGCCCGGTACAGATACGCCCACTTGCCGCGGACCTTGATGTAGGTCTCGTCGACGCGCCAACTCCGCGACTGCGGCCGGCGCCACTGCCGGCGCAGACGTTTCTCCATCTCCGGCGCGAAACGCTGCACCCAACGATAGATCGTGGAGTGGTCGACCGCGACGCCGCGCTCGGTCATCATCGCTTCGAGGTCGCGGTAGCTGATCGGATACCGGCAGTACCAGCGTACGGCCCAGAGCACGATCTCCCCCCGGAAGTGACGTCCCTTGAAGTCGCTCATGCCTCAACCCCTCTCGGCAGATCACACAGACACGTCACCAAATAGCCGGATTTTGCAACAGAGCCCTTCGGACTATGAGCAAGCGCGTCCGTTGCGCCATCTACACCCGGAAGTCCACGGAGGAGGGGCTGGAGCAGGAATTCAACAGCCTCGACGGCCAGCGTTAGGCCTGCGAGGCCTACGTCCAATCCCAGCGCGGCCAGGGCTGGGTCATCCAGCGGAAACGCTACGACGACGCCGGCCTCTCCGGCGGGACCATGGAACGCTCCGCCTTGCAGGACCTGCTGGCCGATATCGAGAGGGGGGAGGTCGATCTGGTCGTTGTCTATAAGGTGGACCGCCTGACCCGCTCGCTCACGGACTTCACCGGGATCATCGAGACGTTCGATGCCCGCCGGGTCTCCTTCGTCTCCGTCACCCAGCAGTTCAACACCGCCAACTCTATGGGACGCCTGACGTTGAACGTGCTGCTCTCCTTTGCCCAGTTCGAACGTGAGGTCACGGCCGAGCGTATCCGCGACAAGATCGCGGCCTCCAAGATGAAGGGGATGTGGATGGGTGGACCGGTGCACTTGGGATACGATGTCAAAGACCGAAAATTGGTGGCCACCCGGATAGAGGCCGACGCCGTCGACCGGATCTTCCGGCTCTACGTCGAACTAGGGACAGTCCGGCGGCTGCAGGACGAACTGGACCGCCTTGGGATCGTCACCAAGCGACGGGTCCACAAAAGCGGCAAACGGACAGGAGGGAAGCCGTTCTCACGGGGTAATCTCTACCAGCTTCTGGCCAACCCCATTTACATCGGGCGCATCCCTCACAAGGGCGAGACCTATCCCGGAGAGCACGCTGCCATAGTGGATCCGGATACATGGCAGGCGGTCCAGCACCGCTTGGCCCAAAATGCCGTTGGGCGAACCAGCAAGACCAACGTCAGAAGTTCGTTTCTCCTGATTGGGAAGATCTTCGACGAAAACGGCGACCCTCTCTATCTCTCCAGGCCCATACACATGGCAGGCGGTACGGCTACTACATCTCCAAGCATCTGATGCATGGGGCGCACCAGAATGCGGGAGGGTGGCGAATACCCGCCAGGACGCTGGAGCATGTGGTGACGGCGTCTCTTTCGGACTTGTACCGGAGCCAGTCCCGATTGATGGACCTCATGAGCCCGGAGGAACCTGGCATCGCCGCACTAACCAGGCTGAAGGCCCGGGCGACCTGCCTCAGCGATCAGCTTTCGAATGGCCCACCAGAAGAAAAACGCCGCCTCCTGCATACCACCATCCAACGCATCGACCTCACACCGACTTCAATCGTCTTGATCCTTCACAAACCCGCGTTGAACCGGCTCTTCGACCTCCCCAACTGTGATGATCAGGGCTCCGCTTCCATTCGTGTCCCCATCCGTCTCCGGCGGCGAGGCGTGGAAACCAAGATGATCATCGATGGCCCAGGCGCCGAGACTTGTAACGTCGACCCTGATCTTTGCCGCCTGATTGCTCAGGCCCATCTATGGTTCGACCAGCTGACCTCGGGCGAGGCGTGCACGGTTCGGCAAATCGCCAGACGCCAGAAGATCAACGAGCATGAGATCAGCCGGGTTCTCCATCTGGCGTTTCTGTCACCGAGAATTGTCGAGGACATTTTCAAGGGTCGGCAGGCGGAAGACGTGACCGTCTATCGGCTGAGACGTCTGTCTTCCCTGCCATTCGCCTGGCAAGACCAGGCTGAACGGCTCGAAAATCTCGGATAGCCTTCCGCCGGGCTCCACCCGGAAATCACACAGTCTGGCTGCCGAAAAGTGCCAACGGAGACTATTGCGTGCTTGCGGCGACTTTGTCTCAGTTCCAGGGTCTCAACCAAGCGCCGGCCACCCCAAAGCCCCCGGAACCGCGGCCTCTGCGCGGCTTCTCGGTCTGGCCGCCGTTTCGCACTGGAAAGAGTGGTGGGCCGGGCAGTCTGCTGCGAACTCGTCTCTGCGGCCAATTCCCTGTTTAACAGGGAAAATACAGGGTAATTCTTGTTTTTCGGGGATTCAGCGGCCTTCCCCTATTCGAAAAGTGGTGGAAATGCTGGCTTCTCCGGCCAAATTCCCTACTCCAGTTAACAGGGAATTAATTCGACCGATCAGGGAATTCATTGGGGCGAACAGGGAATTGGCATCGGTTATCAGGGAGCGAGGCAATGGTCTCACCCTGCGGAAAGCGAAGGTCTTGATCTCGCAAGATTAAACGTCGGGCGAAGTCTGTCGTACGGGAACGACCGCGTCTCGGTGTGGGATCTTGTTGGCCAATTGACAGCTTCATCGGATGGTTACCGAAAGCTAGCGGACCCAGAGTCTCCAAAATGAGCCACTACCCAGCCTCGGTGAATATCGCCATCGGGGCGGCGGGTGCGCTAGTGGATAAAATCTGACATTTGAATCCCGTGGGGGATTCCCGCCGGACTCTCTGTGTGCGAGTCTGGCTCATGCGCCCAGGAATCAGCATGATCTTGAGCCCTGCCGACCGTCGTCGTCTGGAGGCGCTCGTCGGGGACCGCAACGTCGCCCAGAAGCATGTTTGGCGCGCACGGATCGTACTGCGCAGCGCTGGTGGCATCGGCACCAATGGGATCATGCGCCGGACCGGCAAGTCGAAGACCTGCGTCTGGCGCTGGCAGGAGCGCTTCGCCCAAGAGGGCTACGACGGTCTGCTGCGCGACAAGACACGGCCATCGCGCATCCCGCCGCTCGGCCCGGAGGTGGCCGAGCGGGTGGTCGCCCTGACGCTGAGCGACCCGCCCGCCGAGGCGACCCACTGGGTCGCCGCCATGATGGCCAAGGCGACCGGCATCAGCGTCAGCTCGGTGCAGCGCATCTGGCGCGCACACGGGCTTCGGCCGCATCGGGTGCGGCAATTCAAGCTTTCGAACGATCCCGACTTCAGTCGCCAAACTGCGCGATGTGGTCGGGCTCTACGTCGACCCGCCGGCCCACGACATCATGCTCTCGGTCGACGAAAAGTCACAGATCCAGGCGCTCGACCGCACCCAGCCCGGCCTGCCGGTGAAAAAGGGCCGTCTTGGCACCATGACCCACGACTACAAGCGGCATGGCACGACCACCCTGTTCGCCGCCCTCAACGTGCTCGAGGGCAAGGTCATCGGGCGCTGCATGCAGCGCCACCGCCACCAGGAGTTCATCCGCTTCCTCATCGCCATCGAGGCCGATATCCCGGCCGGCAAGGGCGTCCATGTGATCCTCGACAACTACGCCGCCCACAAGCATGCCAAGGTGCGCGCCTGGCTTGGCCGCCACGAGCGCTTCACCTTCCACTTCGTGCCGACCTCCTGCTCCTGGCTCAATGCCGTCGAGGGCTTCTTCGCGAAGCTCTCGAAGCGGCCGCCTGAAACGCGGCGTCTTCCGCTCCATTGTCGACCTCCAGGTCGCCATCAACCGCTTCCTCGACGAGACCAACGACAACCCAAAGCCCTTCACCCGGACCGCCGATCCAGACAAAATCATCGCCGCCGTCAAACGAGGGCATCAAGTGTTAGATTCGATCCACTAGTTCGTCCGCACTCGTCAACGCTCCCGGTATCCGCAAATTGGTTGCGGACGATCGCTGGGGCGCGTTATTCCGCGGCGCGGCTTTTGTCGGCGCCGGCACGGCGGGGCCACACCCGCGGATAGATCGAGTGATCGCCCGCGGGGAACCGATCGCCGTTCTTGATTTCGGGGTCCCACGGCGGCAGCACCCGGAACCGGCCTTCCCGCACCGCGTAGGTCGCATCGTCACCGACGAACTTGTGACCGATGGTGCGCCGGCGCCGGTCGGTCGTGTTGCCCGGCGCATAGTGCATCATCATGAGGTGGTGAATCAGGCAATCGCCGGGCTCGGTGTCGAAATGCAGGATCTCATAGCGATCGCGCAAGCTCTCGAAATCCAGCATCTGCTCGTAATGATCGTGCGTGCCCGGCGGCGGCGGCTCTTCGCCGGTGTAACCCTTGAAATAGGCGTCGCCGTCCCTGACGCTGGAGCCGGGAATATCGAACCAGCGGTCCCATTTGTGCGAGCCCTTGATGTATTCGAGCGCGCCGCTCTCAAGCGTCACGTAGTCGAACGGCACCCAGGTGCCGCAAGCCTGCAAGCCGTTGCACGGATCGGCCGGCTGGTCGTGGTGCCAGTCGGTGGGATAGTCCGAATGGGGCTCCTTGAGGATGTGGAAATCCCATAACAGGTTGACGGTGTTCGAGCGCATCAACGTCGCCACGATCTGCGGCAGCGGCGATTCGAAGGCCAGCGCGCGGAGATCGGGGTCCTGGGTCCACATATAGATATCGAAGAGCATGCGCCCCGGCGTACCCTCGGCATTGACGTTCTGGCCCCATGGGGTGGGTGTCTCGTAACACCGCTCCATCGCCTCACGGGCGCGTTCCACCCACTCCTCATCGAGGGCGCCGCGGATCAGCACCACGCCGTCCTCGTCATAGGCGCGCATCTGCTCATCGGTAATGTCGCGCTTGAGCGTTCGGTTCATCGTCAAGCCCTCCTGAGCCGCGGCTCAGATCGAGTTCGTCCAGCCCCCATCGATATCCCAACACACACCGGTAATAAACCCCGCCTTGGCCTCCGAGACGGGGAACGCGACCAGGTAGCCGGCCTCGTTGATGTGCCCCATGCGCTTGCGGGGTAACGAGTTGGCGAAATTGGTCATGACGTCTTGGGCGTCCTTGCCGAATTCGGGTACGCATTCCTTGGCGAGCTCATCCCACAGCGGCGTATGGATGAATGCGGGAGTGACCGCATTCACGCGGATGTTGTGCGGCGCAAAGTCGATCGCCCAGTTCTTGGTGAGCAATAGGACCGCGGCCTTGGCCGAGCTGTAATCGCTGACTCCGGGCCAAGTGGCAGAATGGCCGCCTATGGAAGAGATATTGATGACGCTGCCCCGCCATTGTTCTTCATCGGCTGGATCGCCTCGCGAGTGAAGCGGATGCAGGGCCAGAAATTGAGGTCGTAGCAGTGCTCCCACATCTCGTCCGGGTCTTCCACCGTATGGTTGGTGCCCACGCCGCTGAAGAAGCCGCCAGCGTTGTTCACCAGGACATCGAGGCGCCCCCAAGTGGCGAGCGTGTCAGCAACCACCCGTTCGATATCGTCCTTCTTGGTCACATCGGCCGGTATCGCCAGGCAGCGAGCGCCCAGAGCCTCGATCTCGGCCTTGGTCTCCTCGAGCGGCCCCTCCCGCCGCGCGCACAGCGCGGCATCCATCCCCTCGCGGGCCAGCTCAAGGCAGATGCCCTTGCCGATGCCGAGGCTCGCGCCGGTGACCAGCGCCACCTTGCCCTTGAGATCCAGGTCCATGCCGCTCCTCCCCTGTTGCCTGCGCAACCTGTGGCGAGTCCGTGGCGGGCCTTTGGCGCTCAGGCCCTTTCGCCTCTCGCCATGCTAAGCGCGAGCGCCCGCGATCTCAAGGCGAAGCTGGCTTACTCCGTGGCGAATCCCTTCGAGCCTCATATACTCAATGGCTCTTTTTCCGGACTATCTCCAACGGCTATGCGAGTGAGAAACCTGGGCAGCGCCGGGCTCCGGGCTAGCGAGCGAGTATCGCAAAATCTCGCTCGCTATGCGCCGCCGCACGGCCCGGCCGGCGACAGCCAAGGCGGCCAAGGCCGGTGGCGCGGAAAGCACCGACGCCCCGGCCGGAATGAGGCGTCGTTGCGGTCCTGGTCGATGTCCTAGTCGATGTTGAAGATCGGTGTCCATCCCTTGGGCGAGAGATGATCCGCACGATTGTATTCGCCGCTTTTCATTCCCGCCTGGTCCAGCATCGAGTGCCGTGTCGTAATATCGATGTGCTCGGCTTTGCCTTCCAGAATACGGACCGCAAGCTCGATCGAGATGCGGGCGTAGTTGACGCTGCTCTCGATAGCCGTGCCCAACACCGAACCGTTCAGGACGAACTCCTCCACGCCGGGGGTGATGAAGTAAGAGAATAGACCGATATCCTGGCGCCCGATCTCGCGCAGGTGCTGCCGCGCAACCTCGACGGAGCCCGCAGTGCCCAGGATGTACTCGATGCCCGGATAGGTTTGGACTCCATCTTCGACTTGCGTCAGCTGAAATGCCTTGCCGATGTCGCCGTACATCACCTTGGCGATGTCAACATCAGACCCCACGATCGCATCCTTGAAGCCCTGGATGAGCGCCTCGACGAAGGAGACGCCCGGCGGTCCCGGCAGCCACAGAACCTCGATCTCGCCCGACCCCTCGGGATGCTTCTTCGCCATATACTCACCGATGGCCTCGCCGACGTCGTAGTAGCCATTGAGCGACCGGCCATCGACCTCGCAATTCACACCGATGCCATAGTCGATATAGACGATGCCCTTTTTACGCAAATCATCGATGGTGCCGCACAGGCCATCCGAGGAAATGGCGATCCCGACGACCGCATCGGCCCCCTGCGCCACACAGTCCTCGACCTGGGCGATCTGGCCCACTTGGTCGCCGTAGCCTTGCGCCGCGTAGACGGTCATTTTCACGCCGAGGCGCTTGGCTTCCTCCGTCACGCCGTAGGTATAGGCGAGGTAAATCGGACCCTTGACGGTGGGAAAGGAGACGCAAATGTTCCATTTTGTCGTCACCTCGCTGGGATCCAACGCCGTGTGCATTATCGGCACCTGCCGGCCTTGCAGATCCAGCGGCGGATCCCTATACACGACCGGTATGGTCCAGTTCTCCGCGTAGGCCGGTGTGCTATCGGCCGCGACCATCACGAAGGCGGCGATGCCCATCGCAACGCCGGTGATCAACTTGGTGATACTCATGTGACTGCCTCCCTTGTTTGTGCACCGGCCAGACGCCGGGGCAACCCGCCCACAATACGAGGGGCGGGGGTATCGCCTCTACTCTGCCGCCTTGGCCTTCTTCGTTATCCGAGGCCACACCCGCGGATAGATCGAATGATCGCCCGCAGGGAACCGATCGCCGGAATTGAGTTCGGGATCCCACGGCGGCAGCACCCGGAATGGGCCCTCCCGCACCGCGTAGGTCGCATCGTCACCGGCGAATTTGTGGCCGACGATGCGCCTGCGGCGGTCGGTCGTGTTGCCCGGCGCGTAGTGCATCATCATGAGCTGGTGAACAGCGCAGTCACCTGGCTCGGTGTCGAAATGCAGGATCTCATAGCGATCGCGCAAGCTCTCGAAGTCGAGCATCTCCTCGTAATGATCGTGCGCGCCCGGCGGCGGCGGGTCTTCGCCGGCGTAACCCACGAAATAGCCTTCGCCGTCCCTCACGTCGGTGCCGAGGATATCGAACCAGCGGCCCCACTTGTGCGAACCCTTGATGTATTCGAGCGCGCCGCTCTCGAGCGTCACGTCGTCGAGCGGCACCCAGGTGCCGCAACACTGCCAGCCGTTACACGGATCGACCGGCTGGTCGTGATGCCAGTCGGTCGGGTAGAGAGAGTGGGGCTCCTTGAGCAATTGGAAATCCCACAACAGGTTGATGGTGTTCGACCGCATCAGCGTCGCCACGATCTGCGGCAGTGGTGATTCGAACGCCAGCGCGCGGAGATCGGGATCGCGCGTCCACATATAAATATCGAACGCGAAGCGCCCCGGCGTGCCCTCGGGATTGACGTTCTGGCCCCACGGCGTGGGATCGGCGTAAAAGCGCTCCAACGCCGCACGCATCCGTTCCACCCACTCTTCATCGAGAACGCCGCGGATCAGCACCACGCCGTCCTCCTCATAGGCGCGCATCTCCTCTTCGGTAATGTCGCGCTTGAGCGTTCGGTTCATCGTCATGCCCTAATGCCACGGTCGAGAACCGGTGGCCTACCGGCTGTCTCGAGCCGCTTCCGTCAGACGAGAACTATATCGGGATCGGTGCTGCTCCACCAGCCGTCTCCCGTCCGCTTCGACGTCTGTGTTGATGCTTTGGAGCGAACGTCCGATCGTGGCTACGTACCGGTCGCCAGGACGCGGAGCGCATGACGACCGATTTCCGGTAAACAGCAGACATTCAGCTCGTCAGGCGCATGTGCGATCGCATCTTAAGTCCGCCCCTGCCAACAGCCGTCATTCAGTAGTTGCTCCAAAATCTAGTGGATTGATCGGATCGAAAGAGTCCGATTTGGGATTCCGTATTGTGCCGTGGCATGCGAGTCTGGCACATGCGCGGCGGAATCTCCTTCACTGTATCGGCCGGCGACGGTCAGCGATTGCGCGCGATCGTCGCGGACCCCAAGAGCCCGCAGAAGCACGTCTGGCGGGCGCGTATTGTCCTTCTGAGCGGCGCGGGTCTGGGTACCTCGGCGATCATGGGCGAGACCGACAAGTCCAAGACCTGCGTGTGGCGCTGGCAGGAGCGCTTCATGCACGAGGGCGTCGGCGGCCTGCTTCGCGACAAGTCCCGCCCGCCGGGCAAGGCGCCGATCGCGCCTGATCGCGTCGCCTGGATCGTCCGTCAGACGCAGCAACCGCCGCCGCACGAGGCAACCCACTGGACGCTGCGCGCGATGGCCAAGGCGGCCGGCGTCGCCGCGTCGACGGTGCAGGCGATCTGGAAAGCCCACGGCCTCAGCCCGCACCGCTGGCGGAACTTCAAGCTCTCGAACGACCCGGCCTTCGCCGAGAAGCTCGCCGATATCGTCGGCTTGTATGTCGATCCACCGGCCCATGCGGTGGTGCTGTCGATCGACGAGAAGTCGCAGATCCAAGCACTCGACCGCACCCAGCCCGGCCTGCCGATGAAGAAGGGCCGCGCCGGCACCATGACCCATGACTACAAACGCCACGGCACGACCACGCTGTTCGCGGCGCTCAACATTCTGGATGGAACGGTCATCGGGCAGAACATGCAGCGCCACCGCCATCAGGAGTTCATCCGCTTCCTCAACCGCATCGAGCGCGAGGTGCCGGCGGACAAGGCCATCCACGTGATCCTCGACAATTACGCGGCGCACAAGAAGGACAAGGTCAGCGCCTGGCTCGACCGTCATCCACGCTGGACTTTCCACTTCACGCCAACCTCGTGTTCGTGGCTCAATGCCGTCGAGGGCTTCTTCGCGAAGCTCTCGAAGCGGCGCCTGAAACGCGGCGTCTTCCGCTCCATTGTCGACCTCCAGGTCGCCATCAACCGCTTCCTCGACGAGACCAACGACAACCCAAAGCCCTTCACCTGGACCGCCGATCCAGACAAAATCATCGCCGCCGTCAAACGAGGGCATCAAGTGTTAGATTCGATCCACTAGCATCTACAGGTTCCCCGCCGATCGAAGAGGACGACGTGACCGACCCCCTGTGGCTCGCAAAATATCCCGAGAACGTGCAATGGGACGCCGAGATCCCCGAAGGACCGCTGTTCGCTATCCTCGACCAGGCGGTCGAACGCTTCCCCGATAACGAGAGCATGGACTTCCTCGGCAAGCGCTACAGCTATGCCGAGCTCGGCAACGCGGTGGCGCGCGCCGCCGCCGGGTTCCGCGCGCTCGGCGTCGGCAAGGGCGTGAAGGTGGGGCTGTTCCTGCCCAACTGCCCGCAATTCGTGATCGCCTTCTTCGGCATCCTCAAGGCCGGCGGCACGGTGGTCAATTACAGCCTGCTCTATTCGGAAGACCAGCTCGCCTACCAGATCGAGGATTCCGAAACCGACATCATGGTAACGCTGAGCCTCGAGGCGCTGTACCCGAAAATGACGGCGCTCCTGAAGCGGAGCCGGGTGAGCAAGCTCGTCGTGGGCACTCTCCAGGCGGCGTTGCCGTTCCCGAAGAACGTGCTGTTCCCGCTGCTGAGACGTAACGAGATCGCCAGGGTGCCACACGATGCCGAGCATATCGCCTTCTCCAAGCTGCTCGACAACGACGGTAAGGGCACGCCGCCCGAGATCGACCCCCGGACGGATATCGCCGTCCTGCAATACACCGGCGGCACCACCGGGGTGTCGAAGGGCGCCATGCTCACCCACGCCAATCTCTACGCCAACACCCATCAGGCGCGCATGTGGACTCCCGATCTCGAACCCGGCAGGGAACGCATTATGGGAGTGCTTCCGTTCTTCCACGTCTTCGCCATGACCGCGGTGATGAATCTGACGATCGCGCTCGGCGGCTCGATCGTGATGCGACCGCGCTTCGAGCTCGACCCGGTGCTCGAGGACGTCACAAGGAAGAAGCCGACGCTGTTTCCAGGCGTGCCGACGATGTACACGGCGATCATCAACCACCCCAAGCTGGAGAAGTTCGACCTCACCTCGATCAAGGTCTGCCTGTCGGGCGGCGCGCCCCTGCCGGTCGAGATCAAGCGCCGCTTCGAGACGCTGTCGGGCTGCAAGCTGGTCGAGGGCTACGGGCTCACAGAAACCTCGCCGCTGGCCACTGCCAACCCCTTCGACGGGCTCAACAAGGAGGGCTCGATCGGCCTGCCGGTGCCCGGTACCTCGATCGCGATCGTTGACAAGGAGGACCCGCACAAGCTGCTGCCGCAGGGCGAGGACGGGGAGATCTGCGTCTCCGGCCCGCAGGTGATGAAGGGGTACTGGCGGCGCGACGAGGAGACCGCCGCCACCATCGTCGACGGACGGCTGCTGACCGGCGATGTCGGGCATATCGACGCGGACGGCTATGTCTTCATCATCGATCGCAAGAAGGACCTGGTGCTGGTGAGCGGCTTCAACGTGTTCCCGCGCAAGGTGGAGGAGGGCATCTACCGCCATCCCGCCGTCGAAGAGGTCACGGTCATCGGCGTGCCGGACGACTATACCGGCGAGGCGGTCAAGGCCTTCGTCAAGCTCAAGGGCGGCGCGGCGATCGACGCCGGCGAGCTCAAGGACTTCCTCACCGACAAGCTCGGCAGGCACGAGCTGCCGAAGCATATCGAGTTCCGCAACGAGCTGCCGAAGACGATGATCGGCAAGCTGTCGAAGAAGGAGCTGGTCGCCCAGGAGGCGGCCGCCCGCGAATCCGCCTCCGGCTGATCGCGGACCGCAGCGTCAGCGCCGCTCCGGGTGGACCGAGGCGACCGGTGAACGCGGCCGATCGGGGGCCGCCCCGTCGCCGTCTTGCCCATCCCGGGAGCGAGCAGCTTGACCGGAGTGTCGTCAGCGAACAGGGCTCACCCTTCCAGCACGTGGCGCCCGACGTCATCGGCTACCCGCTGGCCGTTCGACAACGCGATCTCGATCCGCCCATCCGATGCCGCAGGCGACGGCGCATCCAGCCCCGGCACCACCTCCACCGGCAAGAAGGACGGCGCGTCGTCGCCGTCCAGCGCGGGCTTGTAGCGAGAATCACGACACCAGGTGAATAGACACCAGGTGAAGAGAAGGTTGGCGTTCGCGTCGCAGCGACGCGCATCCGCTGCAGAACTCGCTGCCTGAAGTGGCTGCGTGGATGTGGGTGCTGTTAGTGCCGGCGGTTTCTCGTCTAGAGAATCGTCAGACGGAACGCGGCCTGCCGGGTGGGATCCCAGCGGGCCGCGCGTAGCGTGGTTGGGGCGCGGGCCGGGTTGTGTCTCGGAAGTGGTGGAAATTGGTTTTGGCGCCTCTCCGAGCGGGTTGAGTTTTGCGGCGGTCAGGCCGCGCGGTCAAGGGTTTCGTCGGCGATTAGCTGATCGAGGGTTTCCCATCCATCGACTTTGCGCATCTGGATTTGGCCGGAAGCAAGGAGCGCCCAGAGGAGCATCGGCACTGTTTCGGGACACGGCAGCACGGTCTGTGTTTTGATCCGGCGCTTGAACTCCTCGTTGAGACGCTCAATGGCGTTGGTCGTTCGGGCTGATTTCCATTGGCTCTTGGACAGGCGCGTGAAGGTAAAGAGCTTGTCGCCCGCTTCTGCGAGGCTGTCCGCGACGGCCCTGCATTTCAGCCGCCACTTGCGGACAAACGCCTTGCGGCGGGTTTCCACCTCGGAGGCAGTGTCGGCATAGATCATATCGCGGTAATCTTCGCTCAGCTCGTCATGCATGTGTTTGGGAGCATGACCCAGAAGGTTGCGGTGCTTGTGCACGGTGCAGCGTTGAACGGGAAGGTCATCGCCCCAAAGCGCCGACAGAGCCGCCTCCAGTCCCGGCGCGCCATCGACGATGACAAACCCGGGCCGTTTCAGTCCACGCGCATCAAGGTCGTCGAGGAACTGGCGCCACGCCGCCTGGCTTTCTCCGCCCATATTCCCGATCGAAAGCAAGACCTTCTGGCCATCCCGGCGCACCCCTATAGCCGCGAGAACCGAGATGTTGGTGGCCTTGCGGTCCAGTCGGGTCTTGATCACAGTGCCGTCAAGGATCAGCCGAACGATATCCTCATCCGCGAGGCCACGGCTGCACCAGGCGTCCCAATCGACCTTCACCTTGCGCCACGCCCGGCTCACAACGTCCTTGCTCACAGCACCCCGGAAGAGCCCGAACAGCGCGCGTTTCACCCGCCGCGTGTTGGTTCCGGACAGATACACCGAAGCGATCAGCGCCTCGGCCTTTCTGGTCAGCCGCTGGTAGCGCGGCAGCGCCCGCGAACGCCATTCCGACGCCCGACCGTCTTCCTCAACGATCCGCGCACGCGGCACGCTCACCCTCTCGGTCCCGAATGTCCCCGTCAGTTGCCGCTCCCGGTGCCCGTTCCGATACCCTTGCCGAAGCGCATCCTCTCGACCGTATCGGCAGCGCCCGAGAAACTGCGCAAGTTCCTCCTCAAAAACGGCCTCGATCGTGGATCTGATGTTCTCCCGCAGCCGGTCCTCGAGCGGATCATAGCCGGCGTCATTGGCCAGTAGCGAAAGCGCGGAAGTCTCGGTAGTGTTCTTCATGGCGTGATCTCCTTGGCGGTGCTAGCCGCCGGTTGGGTGGTTGTCTTGTCACCCGGAGATTACGCCATCCTCAAATTTCCACCACTTTCGAGACACAGCCGCGGGCCGGGCAGCGCCGTTGTGTGGCTCAGTCCTCGGTGGTGTTGTTCTCGGTAGCGATCCTGGGGGGGCGCCCCGCTCAGCCTCTTGCGGAATGCCACCGACTCTTCCGGCCCTGCACCGTGCAGCTGGAAAGATCGCTTCGCCAGATCAATGCCGATAGTGATAGCTTGTTCCATGGACACCTCCTGCTCCTCTTGGCGTTGATGACACCGCCAACTTGGCACACTGCGATGCCGTCGGGCGGAGGCGTCCACCCCATCAATTTTGCGCCGCCCGATCGCCTCGCGTGGAGCACTATTGGGCCGCCGTTAACACCTCCCTCCTGGGCTTTCAGTCGCCGGGCGGGCGTTGGTGCCGATTGATCAGCGCCAGCTGGGTGAAGGTAAATGCGATGGTGAGCCCAATCGAGCCAAATACCTTGTAGATAACCCAGATGTCCGTCGGTTGCGTACGCCAGACCAGCTCGTTCAAGAGCGCCAAAGCGATGAAGAACAACGCAAAACGCCACGTAACGAGGTTCCATCCCTGGTCATTCAACTGCCAGATACGACCGAACAACGGCTTGAGCAGCGGCCGGCGGAACGCAAGTCCACCGAGCAACACGGCAGCAATCAACCCCTGCACGATAGTCGGTTTCATTTTGATGAAGGCTTCATCCTGCAGGGCGATCGTGAAACCCCCAAAGACCAAAACAGCGACGCCTGTGATGAGCGGTACTACGGCGATGCGCCGCTCAACCACGTAGCCGACGGCGACAGCAACGGTTGTGGTCGCCATCAGGGCACCCGTCGCGACGATCAGGTCGAACAGCAGAAACGTTATGAAGAAGACTGCGAGCGGCCCGTATTCGACGGCGGATTTGAGTCTGGCGTTGGCTTCGGTTGCCATGTCCCTCACATACAGGGCGTCGGATCAGCGTTAGAAGCGTCCTTGCACATCATCAAGTCTTACAACGCCTAGTTGAGACCGGCCCTTCTCGGACGTCGGTTTATCAGCTCACGCCGCGGCTTGATGTCGGCAGAAGCAAGAAGCCTTGATCGGCACCTCCGCGCGCGCCACGGCTTTGTCGAGCTGGAGCTTGATCTGGCCAGCCTCGGCCGTCTCGTTTCGGTGGGTCAGGCACTCGTGTAGGCCGTGTAGACTCCAAACGTTCCCCGGATGCTGACAGGCTCGGCTCAGCGTGCCATCCAAACCGAGATCGGCCCGGTAGACCGCCTCCGCCTCGACGTACCGACCGTGCTCCAGCAAGAGCGCGCCGAGGGCGTGGCGGGTCGGCTGCATCCAACCCCAGGGCTCGTCGTAGGGCAGGTTGTCATCCAGCTCGACCGCTCTGCGGAGATGCTCGAAGGCGGCCTCGTGGTCGCCCTTGTGGTATTCCACTTCTCCCGTGAGCATCTGCTCGGCGATGTTGAGAATGTCATGGCAGGTATTGTTGAAGAGCATTCGGCGGTCCGGTACGCGGTCCCGGGCGGCAAGGAACCGCTCACGCTCCGCATCCGCCTCGGCAAGTTCACCGGTGTTGGCCAGGGCGACGGTGCGCGCGTAACGCATCAGCGCGGTCGTCACGCAGTAAAGCTCATCATCTTCGGGCAGGGACTGACCGAGGATGTCCCGCCAGCGGCCGAACCGGACCAGCACGTGCTGCTTCATGGCGATGAAGGCCTCGAGCCAGTTTGCCATCGGCCGCAGGATCGTCCCGGGCAGGTTCTCGATCAACTCGTCGGCAGCATCAAGCGCCGGTCTCGGCTGGCCAAGGAGCATCGCCCCGTAAATCTTGAAGTGATAGTCATGGCAGCGGTAGAGGGAATAGAAGTTCTTGGCCCCCGCCCGCTCCAGGAACTTACGGTCGGCGATGATCGCCGCGTGGTTCCGGGAGACCACGTTTTGGTAATCCCCGCAGAGCACGTCGATATGCGTGGCCATGTGTAGCAGGTGGCCCGCATCGGGGACGAGATTACTCAGATGATCGCCGTGGCGAAGCGCCCGTTCGGGATAGGGCGACATTTCCATCAGGTGAATATACATGTGGAGTAGGCCGGGGTGCTGCCACGCGCCGTCCAGACCATCGAAGGCGGTTTCCAGAACGGTGATCGCCTCCAGCGTATCGGCGCCTTCGGCGGGCTGTCCTGACGGCGGGTCCCACAATTGCCAGGGCGTGCGATTCATGACGGCTTCGGCAAACAGGCTGCAGACGTCGAGATCTTCCGAATGAGCCTTGTGGACCGCGCGCATGGCATCGGCGTAGGCATCGTTCCAGGGCCCGAAATCCTCAATCGACGCGGTCTCGGGATAGCGCTGGGCGATCGCCTTGATGAGCGCCCGTTCCACCGGCGTAACCCGGTCACTAAGGTGGGTGGCTTCTTCGATGGCGGTCCGCGCCTGGGCCAAAGCGTCGGGTTTCTCGTCGTCTTTGAAATCGTCCCATGACTTGTTGTAGTTCGGACCGATCGCGTAGGCGACACCCCAATGCGCCATGGCGCAATCTGGATCCGCCTCAAGTGCATTCTGGAAACAAGCCACCGCCTCTTCGTGGTTGTAGGCGTAGGTCCAGACCAACCCCCGATCGAACCAGAGCTGCGCGGCCAGCGAAGACGTGGTCACTGCTCGCCCGTACGTTCCAAGATCGTAGTAGTCCATCAATGAATCCCCCTAGCTGCGCAGGCCTTGGAGCGTATCAAAGGCAATATCGAGGACGAAGAAGAATTGGCGGGCCCACGGGGAATACAAATTTCGCGCTTTCCCCCTCGTGTTGACCATGTGTTGACAGTAGGATTTTCTGGTAAATGCCGTGAATCAAAAGCCCTCGAAAACATAAATGTTTTCGAGGGCTTGTTTTGGTTGCGGGGGCAGGATTTGTTCAAGACCCTACAATAAGCCGCGCCGTTTAAGCTCCGAGTCAGCGGAAGAGTTAGACGCTGATCGCAAAAATAACCTGTTGAAGTCGTTCACTTACTTGTCAATGGCGACGTGATTACGTGCTGAAGCGACGGCTGGGAATGGCCAGTCGCCGGTTGAGTGGTCTAGTTTTTCTGAGAGAACTGGGTGCCGGTTGGGTTAGGGGCCGAGCACAGCCCATCAACAGCGCAGGTTGGCCCTCCAAGGTTGGGCAAGACCGTCTTCGGCGTTGGTGCCCTCTGTGCGTACCGCGCTGTGTGGCCGGGTGGTGTTGTAATATTGGTGCCATCGTTCAATCAGCACTCTCGCCTCCTTCAAGGTGTAGAAGATCTCCGTGCTAGGAATCTGGGCGAGCCAACGGTACCACCATGCACTATCAGGAGAAAACACGATGAACATCGCACGAATCGAGACATCCGAACGGCTATCCCAAGCTGTGGTGTATAATGGCATCGCCTATATCGCCGGTCAGGTGGCGCGGGACAAGCCGGGAGCTTCGGTTGCCGAGCAGACCCGGAATATCCTTGACCGTACCGACACCCTGCTGGAGAAGGCGGGGACGGACAAGTCGAAACTGCTCACGGCGCAGGTCTGGATTTCCGATATCCGTTATTTCGATGAGATGAACGCGGTGTGGAATGCTTGGCTGCCGCCAGGCGAAGCGCCTACAAGAGCTTGCGTGGAATCGCTCCTCGCCGCTTCCCACTACTTCGTGGAGATCGCCTGTAGCGCGGCCGTCACGTAGGGGAGTTCCCGAAAAGTCAACCGGCTTCCTGCTTATCCGTGACATACATCCTGCGATGAGGAGGCGATAGGGCATCGGGTCGGTTCGGGCGGCGCTATGGACGAAGCGCGGGATCATCGTCTGGAGTTGATAACGGCGGTTGTAGCGCCAGGCGAAACTGGCGAGGTAGCGCCCGGTGGAGCGTCATGATGTGCTGGCGATGATGACGGCGCTGAAGCTCGCAGGCATGCGCGCCGCCTACGACGATATCCTCGCCGACGGGCTCAAGCGTCGTCATCCGGTGCAGCAGATCATCGGTACGCTGCTGCAGACCGAGGTCGCCGACAAGCAGGCGCGCTCCATCAAGTACCAGATGGCGTCCGCCAGGCTGCCGACGGCCAAGGAGCTGGCCGACTTCGACTTCGCCGCCTCACCGGTCAACGAGCCCCTGATCCAGGAGCTCGCCGGCGGCGGCTTCCTGGAGGGCAAGCGCAACATTGTCCTGGTCGGCGGCACCGGCACCGGCAAGACCCATCTCGCCGTCGCCATCGCGCGCTCCTGCATCCGAAAGGGCGCACGCGGCCGGTGCTACAACGTCGTCGACTTGGTCAACCACCTCGAGGCCGAGCTCCGTGCCGGACGCCAGGGCCGCACCGCAGACCAGCTCGTCCGACGAGACTTCGTCAGCCTCGACGAGCTCGGCTACCTGCCCTTCGCTCAGGCCGGCAGGCAGCTGCTCTTCCACCTCATGAGCCGGCTCTACGAGCGAACCTCGATCGTCATCACCACCAACCTCGCATTCGGCGAATGGCCATCCGTCTTCGGCGACCCCAAGATGACCACGGTGCTACTCGATCGCCTCACCCATCATTGCGAGATCATCGAGACCGGCAACGAAAGCTGGCGCTTCAAGAACCGCTCCTGACCGGACGCCGGCCGTGCCTGCGGCCCGGTTGCCCCAGTGAATCAACAGGGAACCCCCCACGCGGCTTCGCTCCGCGTTAGCGCAAGGCGCTACACGAAGCCACGCGCGTCCCCCCTATCGGCTACCGGGACAACTTCCGCCGTGCCGCTCAGATGGGTAAATGTTCCGTCAGCCCGTGACGGGGGCGTCACGGGCATCATGATTCACGTCGTGATGAATGCCGACAAGGGGGCTGGTAACACGGAACGCCACGCGCTATCGTCGAGCGCATGGCGGTTCGCGACGAGGATTTTGGATCAGGCCTGACGCTGGTTGAGGGCGACGACGGGATTTGGTCGTCTCCCGAGGCAGCACCGGCGTGCGCGCTGCGAGACTGGCGTTCGGAATGCGAGCGGGAGCATGCCCGCGCGGAGCGGGAACGGGCGCGTGCGGAGGCGGCCGAAGCACGCTGTGAAGAGCTGCGCTGGGCAGAGGTGGAGTCCCGTGCCCGGGCGGGTTCCCTGAAGTGGCAGCTCGACAGGAGCCGGAGCAAGCTGAAGGCGGCGGTCGAGGAGACGCAGGAAGTCCGCCGCACGGCGAAGGACGCGCTTTCCTTGCAGGCGGAAGTGACGCGCCTGGAGAAGCTCCTTTCCGAAGCCAGCATCGAGCCGGCCAAGCACAGGCCGACCTCACCGGCAGACAAGGCGAAGCGCCGGCTGCGCGCGACCCTGGAGCAAGCGGAGAACCAGAAGGCCACGATCGAGTCGCTACGCGCGGAACGAGGTGAGCTGCGTAAGGAGGTAACCCGGCTGAACAGGGAGCTCGCCCGTCTGGGGAAGCGGCTGGCTCGTGAGGAGCAGGCGTCGGAGAGGCACAAGGAGACCATACGCCGGCAGTACGACGAGGACATTCAACACCGCGCGGCGCTGAGACGGTTGCGCGATCAGTCGGACAGGGTTCGGTCGCTGACGGAGGAGGTCTTCTGGCTGCGCATTGCTCTGGACGGAGCCAAGGCCGGGAGGGAGGCCTTGAAGGCTCAACTGGTCAAGCTCCGGGCGGTCGGGGCGACGCTGTCGAAGCTGCCGTCCGACGAGGCCGCTCACCTGCGTGTGGCTCTCAGGAAATCGCGGCGCCAGAAGACGACGATCAACGTGCTGAGCAAGGAGAATGCCCGGCTGCGCAGGGCGGTGAAGGGATCCAGGACCCGCCGCGAAGCGTCGGACGCCCTGCTCGCCAAGCTTCGCGCGACCGGGAAGTCCTTGTCGAAGTCTTTACGCGGCGCCGACGCCGAGTTGCGCAGGGCGTTGCGGAGATCGCGGCGCCAGAAGGCCACGATCAGATCGTTGTCCAGGGAGAACGCCCGGCTGCGCAAGCGTGCGAAGGCATCCCGGAACCGGATCGAGACGCTGGAAGTGCAGCTTGCGAGGCTTCGCGCGACCGGGGCAGTGCTGTCGAGGGCGCTGTTCGGCCGCAAGAGCGAGAAGCAGGAGCCGCCGCGCTCCGCGCGGCCAGCAGCGCGGCGCCCCCGGCCATGGCCGTACCCAACGGCCCGGGCTCGAGGAGCGCACCGAAGAGATCAAACCGCCGGAGGAGGCGCGTGTGTGCTCCTGTTGCGGGAAGGCTTATGTCGCCAACGGTGTCGACGAATCCACCCTCGTCGAGATCGAGGTCAAGGCCTACAAACGCGTCATCCGGCGCCCCCGGTGGCGCCGGGCCTGCGGCTGCGCGTCGTCGCCGATCGAAGTGTCGGCGCCCCCGGCGCCGCGGCTGTTCCCCAGAACGCTCTACGGGACCAGCTTCTGGGCGCGCTTCCTGTTCGAACACTGCGCCTGCTTCCGCCCCCTGCACCGGGTTGCCGCGTGGATGTCCGGCCAGGGGCTGCCGATCTCACCGGGGACGCTGGCCAACAGCCTGAAGCGCTTCGTGCCGCTGTTCGAGCCGGTGGCCGAGGCGATCCTCGCGCACCAGAACGAGGCGGCGCTGCGCCATGCCGACGAGACCGGCTGGGAGCGCCAGGCTAACTGGCGGAAAGTAGCCGGTGTGAGTCCGGCGGGAAGAAGGAGTAACCAACCACTTCCACCCCGAGTCATGGGCCGGCATTCGCGAGGATGCAGGTTAAGCGTTGACAGGGGCGCGTATGGGCGAGGGCGATTGAGCTACGAAAAGTCTGAGAATCAGGGTGCCGAGGCTTTCCAGTATGTCGAAGGCAACACCGCTTCCACCGCCATGGTAAGGGGGAAGTGGACCCTGCGGAGTCGAAGAACCCAACCGCACGTACGTAGGCTTTCACGCCGGGACCTGGGAGGTCTCCATGTCATCCCGCGGTCGTAGCGGGATCGCAAAGGAAAGGAGGAATCCGTAACCGATGACGAACGGCATGGAGAAGTCAGACTCGGGAGTAGTAGCGATGAAGTCGGCGAACAAAGGGAGGCCTGTTCCGGCGGAGCCGATGGAGCGAAGGACCGAGCCCAAGGGGAATCTGGAAAGCCAAAGCATGCGCCGGACGCAGAACCGGGAAAGCGTGTCACAAGCGGCCGACCGGATACGGCAGTTTGTACAACGGGAGCCACGGGAGCGTCTGACGGCGCTTCTCCACCACGTTACGGTCGATGCGCTGCGCTGGGCGTTCTTCGCGTTGAAGAAGGACGCGGCGGCAGGTGCGGATGGCATGACGTGGGGGATGTACGAGGGAGGGTTGGAAGGCCGGTTGCCGCCCTGCACGACCGCGTGCACTCGGGAGGGCTCTGTTGCAAAATCCGGCTATTTGGTGACGTGTCTGTGTGATCTGCCGAGAGGGGTTGAGGCATGAGCGACTTCAAGGGACGTCACTTCCGGGGGGAGATCGTGCTCTGGGCCGTACGCTGGTACTGCCGGTATCCGATCAGCTACCGCGACCTCGAAGCGATGATGACCGAGCGCGGCGTCGCGGTCGACCACTCCACGATCTATCGTTGGGTGCAGCGTTTCGCGCCGGAGATGGAGAAACGTCTGCGCCGGCAGTGGCGCCGGCCGCAGTCGCGGAGTTGGCGCGTCGACGAGACCTACATCAAGGTCCGCGGCAAGTGGGCGTATCTGTACCGGGCGGTGGACAAGCTCGGGAACACGATCGATTTCTACCTCTCGGCGACCCGCAACACCAAGGCAGCGAAGCGATTTCTCGGCAAGGCGCTGAGAGGATTGAAAGAGTGGGAGCAGCCCGAGGTGCTCAACACCGACAAGGCGCCGGCCTATGCCGCTGCCATCGCGGAGCTGAAGGCCGAGGGCAAGTGCCCGAAGGACACGAGGCACAGGCAGGTGAAATACCTCAACAACGTCATCGAGGCCGACCACGGCAAGCTCAAGCTGCTGATCCGGCCCGTGCGCGGGTTCAAGACGCTGAAGACGGCCTACGCCACGATCAAGGGCTTCGAGGTGATGCGCGCGCTGCGCAAGGGCCAGGCCGGGATGTTCGCCCTCCAGGGCGGCATCGTCGGCGAGGCCCGGATCGTCGAGCGCGCCTTCGATCTCGGACCGTGCGCTCTGACCGAGGCGGTGGCGTTGCTACAGGACCGTCTGACCAACGCAGAAACATGACGAAAGCACGGTTGTCGTCCTGATCTGACTCACCCCTACGTCAGGTTTGCAACAGAGCCCGCCGGAGGGACGCAAGGAACTCGTGGGCTTCCAGGCGGGGGTGCGCGAGAGCGCCCAGAGCTGGCGTGAGTTGCTGGCATGCCTGCGCGGGCGCGGGCTCACGATTGGTCCCGAGCTCGCCATCGGCGATGGCGCTCTGGGCTTCTGGAAGGCGCTGGAGGAGATCTTTCCCGACACCCGCCGCCAGCGCTGCTGGGTCCACAAGACAGCCAATGTCTTGAACAAGCTGCCGAAGTCGCGACAAACGGCCGCCAAAGCTGCCCTGCATGATATCTGGATGGCGGATGGCCGCGCCGAGGCCGAGAGGGCGATGAATACTTTCGCCGCCAAGTACGACGCCAAATACCCCCAAGCCGTCGCCTGCTTGACAAAGGACCGCGACGCCTTGCTGGCCTTCTACGACTTCCCGGCCGAGCACTGGCGGCATATCAGGACGACCAATCCAATCGAAAGCGTCTTCGCTACCGTCCGCCACCGCACCGTGCGCACCAAGGGCTGCTTGTCTCACGGGACAACTCTGGCCATGGTCTTCAAGCTGATCACCACCGCCAGCAAGACCTGGCGGCGGCTCATGGGAAACAATCAGTTGCCCAAGGTCATCGAAGGTGTGAGATTCAAAGACGGTATGCAGATCGACGAAACCAAAACTCGCGCCGCCGCCTGATCACGCCGTCACCCAAAATCGGGCATAACTCCTGATGAAAAGACATCGCCTCAGCGATTGATGGCACTAGCCGAAGAAAGCGCCATATTGGCGCGGATCGTTGCGAAAAACCCGTCTGCTCCTGTTTACTCTCCTGCGCACTCTGATCCGCAGCGAAGACGAAGCGACACGCAGGTGTGTGGTTCTCAACCGACGTGCTCCATATGACGTATTGAGCGACCTTGAAAACCAGTTCCCAGAGTTATTTGTGAATAATCCGGCACTCGAACTCTACAATTCCTTCAAGATCTGATGTCCCGGAATTTTCTATCACCGCAACACTACATGTTGTGGGTGTGTGCGTTAACCGGATAGGCACGGATAGAAGTCCTTTTTCTTGATGGCCCAGGTGGTGCAGACCGACCAGTCATTGCGCTCATCGGTCGTCGTCGCGATGTCCCAGCTTTGTGCGATCTTGATCCCGGGGCCGGCATCGTGGGAGGGCGCTGTGTCATAGGTCTTGAGCCAGCCGCGCCTGACGAGGTTGCCTTCGGGCGGAACGGGGCTCTGCTGGTATTGTGCCGAGAACTGGAGGCTGCCGATCTCGAGCTATTGTCAAAAGTTGGTGACGCAGGTTTCAGGCGGCGCGTTCGGTTAGCTTTTCTCCGTCCTTGAATTTGACGCCTTGAATGATGTCGGCGATCTGGTGCGAGCCGTCCAGGCGACGCCACTTCTTGCTGGCCGACTGGCACAGCTTGAAGACCATGGTGAGCGCCGTCATGCGGCTGAGGCAGCCCTTGGTCTTGGTGGTCCTGAGGCGCACGGTCGCAAAGGTGCTTTCGATGGGATTGGTGGTGCGAATGTGCTTCCAGTGCTCGGCCGGGAAGTCGTAGAAGGCGAGCAACACGTCGCCGTCCTTGGCCAGGCAGGCCACCGCTTTGTCGTGCTTGGGGCCATAGCAGCCCGTTGATTAAGTGGCTTTTTCCGGCTCTCACTCCCAGATGAGGAATGCGGCGGCGAAAGCCGTCTGGCCGCTTTGCGAGCCCCCCCGTGCCACCAGCATGGCCCCGGTGGGCGTGAGCAGAACGAAAATACCGCCATATCCGCCCGCCACGGCCTCCCGCGGGGTGCCGGCGCCGATGAGCTGGCGCATCAGTAACGATAGATTGTGGCCGGCGACGTGGAGCAGGTATCGCTTGTGCACATTCTCTCGCCCGCGCAGCCAGGTTCGTCGCATGCCGCCACGATCGAGGTTGTGGGCAAAGCAGCGCTCGACGATCTCGGCGCGCAGCTTGAAGGCCTCGCGGGCGACCCCGGACTTGAGCCGCGCACGGTTATTGGTGACCGCGCGCCGCGCCGCCTCATCACCGTGCCAGCGCGAAAAGCCGGTCTGCTTGGGCGCCGCGATCCGGGTCTTCCAGGGACTGTCGTTCAGAGCCCTCAAGACCGCCCGTGAGTGATAACCTTTGTCGGCGACGCATTCGGCCGGGTCCTCCGATGTCGGTGCCGCATCCACCGCCTCGAGGTTTGCCTCGGCCTTCGCCAGGGTCTTGGAAAGCGTCGTGGTGTCGCCCTCATCGGCCGGGTGCAGCTCGGCCGCCACCACCGCGCCGGTGTCCAGATCCACCGCGTGCTCGGGCTTGTAGGCCAGATGCGTCGTGCCGTCCTTCATCTTGGTGATCTTGGCCTCGGGGTCGCTCTTCGAAACCCAATCCGTGTTGGAAAGCTTCTTGCCCTTGCGCTTCCGGTCCAGACGCGCCAGGTCCTCGGCCGTGGGTGTCTCGACCCCGCTTTCCCGGGCCAGGCGCTCCAGCATCTCCCGGTAGCCTTCGCCGTTGTCGCGCCGCACGATGTTCCGCAGCGCCGCGTTGGCCTCCATGGTCGAGGCATCGACGCCGATGCGCTCGCCCTTGATCAGCCCCGCCTCGGCGATCAGCACCAGAACCCAGTCGAAGACCGCCGCGTGGACTTCATGGGGCAGGCGCGTGCGGCTCCGTGACAGCCAGGAATGGTCCGGTACCCGATCACGGCTCCCCAGTCGCAGGAACGCCCGCAGCGAAAGCGAGTCCGAGCAGCGCCACTCCAGACCGCGCTCGCTGTCGATGCCCTCAAAGTAGCCCACCAGGTGCATCCGGAAATAGCGCCCGGGCGGCACCGAGGGCGCGCCCATCCGGACCGCGTAATAAGGCCGGCAGCTCGCCTCGGCAAAGGCGTCGAAGCCGCCCTCGATCAGCACCGACTGCAAGCGGTCATAAAACACATGACCCGGAGAGCGCGGCATCTCCGACCAGCTCACCATCAGGTCCCCCTGACCATCCTTCTGCCGTCCCATCGCCATCGGCAAATCCCCCTGCAAATCAGGGAACCAGAGAATCAGACGGCGCCGACTTAATCAACGGGCTGATAGGCCTCGAGGAAGAAGTCGAAGGCCTTCTCGGCCACCGCGCGGGTCTCGGCCATCCAGATGTCCTGTAGGTGCTGCTTGGCGCGTGGCTGGACGGACTTCGGGAGCTTGTTGAGCACGTTGGCGGTCTTGTGCACCCAACAGCGCTGCTCGCGCGTCGTCCCGTAGACCTCGCGCAAGGCTTTCCAGAAACCGAGCGCCCCGTCGCCGGTGGCCAGCTCGGGCGCAATCGCCAGGCCGCGGCGCTTGAGATCGAGCAGCACTTCGCGCCAGGACTGGGCGCTCTCCCGGTAGCCGTCGGCGATCGCCAGCAGCTCCTTGCGGCCCAGCTCGTCGGCACCGATGATCACGCACATGCATTGCTTGTCATGGTCGAGCCGTGGTGAGAAGTAGACGCCCTCGGCCCAGAAGTAGACATAACGCTTGGCCGAGAGATCGCGCCGTTGCCAATGCTCCAGCTCGCCTTGCCAGACCTCCTTGAGGCGGGCAATGGTCGAGGCCGAGAGCCCCGGCGCCTCGGGCCCCAAGAGCGCCGCAAGCGCCGCGCAGAAATCGCCCGTGGAGATGCCCTTCAGATAAAGCCAGGGCAGGAGTTCCTCGATCGACTTGGCGCGCCTGAGATAGGGAGGCAAGATCCGTGAGGTGAAGCGAACCCGCGGCCCCGTCTCGCCGGCGCCTCGGTCGCGCACCCTGGGACAGCGCACCGCAACCGGACCAATGCCGGTCTGGATCTCGCGCTCCGGCAAATGCCCGTGGCGTACGATCCGACGGCGGCCGGCCGAGTCCGTCAGATGCGCATACGCCTCGACAAAACCGGCAACTTCCGCCGCCACCGCTTGCCCAAGTAAACGCCGCGCACCAAGACGCAAAACCCCCGTCAGCGGATCGTCCTCAAATGATCCTGGTTGGCGAAGCTGGACGACTGTATCCTCTCTCATGGCGTATCCCTCCTTCGTGGAAAATGGCGACTCCAACATCGCCAGGATACGCCGCCCTCATCTCATCCCATCACCAACTTTCGGGTATAGCTCGCGGCGTTCTACGTCTTGGTACTCGGTGAGGAGCGTGTCGATCTCGCCGCGCGGCGCTGTCATCTATGGACGCCCCCGGTGTTGCAAGGGGAAAACCGATTTGAAACGGCGGTAGAGCTTGCAGTCATGTATCCGGCCTTTTCGCTGCGGTACACTGACCGCTGGCCCTGATGGAATCCGAGAGATCGGCGCCCAGTCAGACTAACGAGCTTGATGCTCTGACAATGCCTCGGGTTTGGCCGATCTCGGGTGGAGCCCTGTTTCGCCATCAAATCGTCGTTACCCTCGCAAGTTGGCGCCCGGTTATCCCATCTGGTCAGGCGTGCGCCGGTCGGTAGATACGCTCGTATCTGAGCAGTGCCCAGGCGACGCGGGCTGTCTTATTGGCCATGGCGACCAGCACGACGTTTGTCGGCCGCCGCGCCAGGAGCTGGTCGCTCCAGCCGGGACGCGTGCCCGGCTTGGCGCGTCGCCAGCGCAGCACGCTTCGCGCACCATGCACGAGCAAGCGCCTTATGTAGCCATCCCCGCGCTTCGATATCCGCCCCAGCCTGTCCTTGCCGCCACTCGAGTGTTGTCGGGGCACCAGACCGAGCCAGGCCGAGAGCTGTCGGCCCGAGCGGAACTGCGCGCCATCTCCGATCGTCGCGACCAGCGCCGTCGCGGTGATGACACCGACGCCGGGGATCGTCGCAAGCCGGCGGCTCGCCTGGTTGGATCGGTGCCATGCCATAAGTGTCGCCTCCAGCTGCTTGATCCGGGCCTGAGCAGAACAGAGCTGCTCAACCAGGGAGCCGAGCGCCTCGCGCGCCAGAGGGGGCAGTCGCTCATCACCCGGATCTTCGATGATGGCAACCAGTTCCTCCACCCTCGACGCCCCTTGAGCGACGATCAGTCCGAGCTCCGCACAGTGGCCGCGCAGCGCATTGATCACCATGGTGCGTTGACGGACCAGCAACTCACGGGCCCGGTGCAGCATCAGAACCGATTGCTGCTCGGCGCTTTTCGCCGGTGCAAAGCGCATCGTCGGACGCGTCACCGCCTCGCAGATCGCTTCCGCATCCGCCGCGTCGTTCTTGTTCGTCTTGACGAAGGGACGTACGTATTGAGGCGGGATCAGCCGCACTTTGTGCCCGAGTGCCTGCAGCTCCCGAGCCCAATAGTGCGCAGAGGCGCAGGCCTCCATGCCGACAAGACAGGATGGCAATCCGGCGAAGAACGCCAACACCTTCCCGCGGCGCAGCTTCCGCCGTAGTACCGCTCGCCCCTCACCATCAGCACCGTGAACCTGGAACACCGTCTTTGCCAGATCAAAACCGATTGTTGTAATATCCATCGTGGACGCTCCCTCTGTCTGGAGTTCAAACCAAACTCCATTCTGGCGCACTCGACGCCGAAAAGGGGGCGTCCATACCATCAGACTAACTGGGTCAGACCTGTAGAACCTACAATCCTGGACTGTCAGGCCGCGAGTTGACGCCACTCGGCCAAGGCGGTGGCTCTGTCCTGTTTAAAAATGTCGCGACGGTTGAGATGGCGTTGGTGGTTGAAGTAGTTGTGGATCGAGGCGTGGACGGAGGCGAATTTCTGCAGGGTCTTGATGTCTCTGAACCGCGCCATCGCCCCTTCCCGCCTTCGAAACGGCTGGTGTGAGTTTTCCGCCCGGTTGTTGAGCCAACGACCGCAGGTCTGGGCGGCCGCATTACCGATCACATTCATCGCCGCACGGTATGACCGAAGCCGGTCCGTGACGATAGACTGCGACCGGCCATAGCGTTTCATCGCGTGCTTTAGAAACTTGAGCGCAGCCCTGCGATCCCGCCGTTTCGTGGCAAAAACCTCGAGCACTTCACCCTCGTGATCAACCGCCCGCCAGAGATAATGCGTCTCGCCATTGATCCTCACGAAAACCTCGTCCAGGTGCCAGCGCCAGCGGGAATACGACCCGTTCCGCACGCGCCGCTTGCGGATCTCGGCGGCAAACATCGGACCGAAGCGGTTCCACCAAAACCGCACCGTCTCGTGGCAGAGGTCGATCCCGCGCTCGAACAACAGATCTTCGACCTGCCTCAGCGACAGCGGATAGAGAATATACATCATCACTGCGAGGCGGATGACCTCGGGCGAACTGTTGAAGTAGCGGAAGGGATTTCGCATCCGGCAAAACTATGGATGCCCCATCTGCTCATCAATCCATTTTTGTCTGACACCGCCCGCCGAATAACACGTCAACGCCAACAGAGGGTTCCAAACGTTGGAATCAATCCACTAATCGCACTCCCGATTCGGGTTATGGTCACGAATGATCGTTAATTCCCTCGGCAAATGGGATGCTCGGTCGGACACTCTTTCCAGGCGACGGCGCTCAACATGGACATTCCGGTAATCAAAGCCGAGACGACATGCTGATCTATTGGCTTGCGGCCGGTGTGGTCCTTATCGTCCTCGAATTTGTGATCCCGGGCGGTGTAGTCGTTTTTCTGGGTATCGCGGCTTTGCTGGTCTGTCTGTTGATTTGGGCCGGTTTCGTCGATGGCCATATGGCCGCTTTCACCGCCTGGTTTATCCTCTCGTTGTTGCTGCTGGTCAGCCTGCGGGGGTTGGTCCAGCGCATGATGCCGGGCGACCAGAGCTGGCAATCAACCGACGAAGACGCCGATGCCTACGGCACTATCGTGGAGGTCGCCGAGACGATCGAGAATGCGGCGGAGGGCCGCATTCATTTCCGCGGTTCGACTTGGCCCGCGACCTGTTACGAACACACGCTGAACAAGGGAGACCGCGCCCGGATGATCGCACGGGACAATCTCATCTGGATCGTCGAAGCCGTAGACGAGGACGTAATCATTGGACTTTGAGGCGTAGCGCCGCGCGTCGCGGCACGCAATCGTGAAAGTGAATCCTGAATGCTGACAGCGCTGACCATTTTTCTGCTTATCGTCTTTTTCATCGTTTGGAAAACCGTTGTGATCGTACCGATGCGGGAGGCCTGCGCGATCGAGAGGCTGGGTAAATTCCGATCGGTCTATGTGCCGGGGATACATTTTCTCATCCCCTTTTTCGACCGCATCGCGTACCGGCACGAGACCCGCGAACAGGTCATCGACATCCCGCCGCAAAGCTGCATCACGCGCGACAATATCCAAGTCGAGGTGGACGGGCTGGTGTATCTGCAGGTGATGGATGCGGCGCGCGCGAGTTACGGCATTGAGGACTACCGGCGCGCGGCGGTCAACCTGGCGCAGACCACCATGCGGTCGGAGGTCGGCAAGCTCACCTTGGGTCAGACATTCTCGGAACGCGAAACGCTGAACAATTCAATCGTCCGCGAAATCGACAAGGCATCCGATCCGTGGGGCGTGAAGATCCTGCGCTACGAACTGATGAACATCACACCGTCGGCAAATGTCGTTCATACGCTCGAAAAACAAATGGAGGCGGAGCGCGAAAAGCGCGCGGAGATCACCAGGGCCGACGCGGAGCGGCTGGCGACGATCAATGTTTCCGAGGGCGAACGGCAATCGGACATCAACATCTCGGAGGGAGAGAAGCAGAAACGGATCAACGAGGCCAAGGGCCGGGCCGAATCGATCTCCATCGTCGCCACTGCGACGGCGACAGGCGTCAAAGCGGTCGCCGAAGCGATCAAGAAGCCGGGCGGGCCGGCCGCGGTCAAGGCGCAACTGGTCGAGCAGTTTATCGAGACATTGGGAGAGATCACCGATAAGGCGGAAGTTTCGGTCCTGCCCCTCGAACTGGCCAATGTCCGTGGGTTTTTCCAGGGTCTGGGCGAAATGACCGACGTCATTCCGGGCACCGAATCACCGTCCGCGCCGCCCGGTAATCCGGGACCATGGGGCCGAAGCGGCGAACAGGGGGGCGGGCGATGAGCGATATACTCGGTTTCGATACGTCAATTTTGGAAATATTCAACTTCGTCGTCTGGGGTGCGGTTTTCCTGATCCTGATCGTCAAGTTCTTCGCCGCGATCCGGCTGGTGCCGACACAAACCGCCCATGTGGTCGAACGGCTGGGGAAATACCACCGGACCCTGGGCGCGGGGTTCCACGCCTTGATCCCTTTTGTCGACCATGTGCCCTTCGTTCATGACCTCAAGGAGGAGGCCGTCGACGTCCCGCCGCAAGAGTGCTTCACCATGGACGAAGTCAAGGTCGAGGTGGACGGCGTGATGTACATCTCGGTCGTCGATCCCGTGCGGGCGAGCTATGGCGTAACGCATTACCGGATCGCGGCGATGCAGCTCGCGCAGACCACCACCCGGTCGGTCATCGGCACGCTGGAACTGGACCGCACCTTCGAGGAGCGCGACGTCATCAGTGCTCGCGTGGTCGAGGTTCTCGAGAAGGCGGGCGAGACTTGGGGCATTCGCGTGCACAGGTATGAGATCAAGAACCTCACCCCGCCCCCCACCGTTCGCGAGGCGATGGAGAAACAGGTCACCGCCGAGCGCGAACGCCGCGCGATCATCGCGCGGGCCCAGGGGGACAAGCAGAGCCGGATCAACCTCTCCGAAGGACGACGGCTGGAAATGGGCAACCTTTCCGAAGGCCAGATGCAGCGCATGATCAACGAGGCCGAAGGCCGAGCGCAGGAAATCCTGGCCATCGCAGAGGCGACCGCGAACTCGATCGAGCAGATCGCGGCGGCGATTGAATCCGCCGGTGGGGAGGATTCGATCCGGCTTCAACTGGCCGGAAAGTATTTCGACAAACTCAAGATATTGGCGCGCAAACAAACCCGGGTCATTCTACCGGTGGACATCACCGACCCCGATTCATTGTTGAGATCGATCGGCTATGGCGGTCTCGACGGGCGGGACGGGCCGAGGCCATAGTGGATTGATTCCAACGTTTGGAACCCTCTGTTTCGTGCGGCGATGATGTGATCGGGGTCGGCTTTCCAGAAGAATGGCTGTGGGTCGGCGGCATTATACTCGTCGACGAAGCGGTTGATGGCAGCTTGGGGCGTTGTCATGTATGGACGCCCTCGGTGTTGCAAGGGGAAAACCGATTTGAAACGGCGGTAGAGCTTGCAGTCATGTATCCGGCCTTTTCGCTGCGGTACACTGACCGCTGGCCCTGATGGAATCCGAGAGATCGGCGCCCAGTCAGACTAACGAGCTCAAAGCTCTGACAATGCCTCGGGTTTGGCCGATCTCGGGTGGAGCCCTGTTTCGCCATCAAATCGTCGTTACCCTCGCAAGTTTGTATCCGCTTTCCAGCTGGTCAGGCGGGCGTCGGTCGGTAGATACGCTCGTATCTGAGCAGTGCCCAGGCGACGCGGGCTGTCTTATTGGCCATGGCGACCAGCACGACGTTTGTCGGCCGCCGCGCCAGGAGCCGGTCGGTCCAGCCAGGCCCCGTGCCCGGCTTGGCGCGGCGCCAGCGCAGCACGCTTCGCGCACCATGCACGAGCAAGCGCCTGATATAGCCATCCCCGCGCTTCGAGATCCGCCCCAGCCTGTCCTTGCCGCCACTCGAGTGTTGTCGGGGCACGAGACCGAGCCAGGCCGAGAGCTGCCGGCCCGAGCGAAACTGCGCGCCATCTCCGATCGTCGCGACCAGCGCCGTCGCGGTGATGACACCGACGCCGGGGATCGTCGCAAGCCGGCGGCTCGCCTGGTTGGATCGGTGCCAAGCCAAAAGCGTCGCCTCCAGCTGCTTGATCCGGGCCTGAGCGGAATGGAGCTGCTCAACCAGAGAGCCAAGCGCCTCGCGTGCCAGAGGGGGCAGTCGCACATCACCGGGATCTTCGATGATGGCAACCAGTTCCTCCACCTTCGACGCCCCTTGAGCGACGATCAGTCCGAGCTCCGCACAGTGGCCGCGAAGCGCATTGATCACCATCGTGCGTTGACGGACCAACAGCTCACGGGCCCGGTGCAGCATCAAAACCGATTGCTGCTCGGCGCTTTTCGCCGGCGCAAAGCGCATCGTCGGACGCGTCACCGCCTCGCAGATCGCTTCCGCATCCGCCGCGTCGTTCTTGTTCGTCTTGACCAAAAGGGTCACACACTGCCCGTTTTCATGACGCGGTGACGGTTCATTACCGCTTCCATCCGCTGTCGGGTTGCCGCGTGGCATGCCTTGGACGTCGAAGAGCACGTGGACAGACGATACTGATTGTTCGGCATCCGGACCGAACCCAGTTGCATCTTCCTGAGTGGATGACCCGACCGGATGCCGCCCTGCTCGAGGTTCGCGAACTCCCCAGGATCTCCCTGCGGGCGCTTTCCGATTTGCGGGATCTCATCGCACCGCTTCTTCTTGCGCGCGACGAAACGCGCACAGGAGAACGTGATGAACCAAAGACCTCGCAAGGCTCCTCAAGGAGAACTGTTTCCTCTGGAACACCCGTCGGCCCTGCTGACCGGCGAGCGACGGGAGGTGTTGATCCCGCTTCTTTCGATGACCCTGGCGGCGGCAATGGCAACCGCGGCCGGGGCGTCAAACAGCCGCACGATCGTGGGAGCCAGCCATGACGGGTGACGGAACAAGAATCACTGCCGGCCATCTGGCGCGTGCGGCCTGCGTCTACGTGCGACAGTCGACGCCCGGCCAGGTTCGCAACAATCTCGAAAGCAAGCGCCTCCAGTACGCATTGCAGACCCGAGCGAAGGAATTGGGCTGGCACACAGTCGAGACGATCGACGAAGATCTTGGCCGTTCGGGCGGTGGCGGCGTAGAGAGGCCAGGCTTCCAGAAACTGCTGACTGCGGTCTGCGAAAGCAGGATTGGCATCGTGCTGTCGGTCGATGCTTCACGTCTCGCCCGAAATGGTCGTGAGTGGCATACGCTTCTCGAATTCTGCGCCGTGGTCGGCTGTCTCCTGGGAGATGGGAACAGCATTTACGGTCCCGCCTTACCGGACGATCGGCTGTTGCTTGGTATGAAAGGTTCCGTCAGCGAGATGGAAGGTTCGGTCCTGCGTCAGCGATCCCACGACGCCCGCCGGCAGAAGGCCGCGCGTGGCGAATTGTTCCTGAACCTCCCGGCCGGATATGTGAAGGCCGGCCGTGACGCGATCGCGATGGACCCCGACCAGCGGGTGCGGGATGCTATCCGTCATGTGTTCCGCAAATTCTCCGAGTTGCGCAGCATTCGCCAAGTGTTCCTGTGGTTCCGCCATGAAGGCATCGAGCTTCCGTTCCGGTCCCTTTGCACTGGTGTTCACGGATGGCAGGTTGCCTGGAAGCTGCCGGTGTACAACACGGTCCACCAAATCCTGACTAACCCGATCTACGCGGGAGCTTATGCCTACGGGCGCAAGAGTCGACGCACGGTCATCGACGACGGACGCAAGCGCGTTGTGCATGAGACTCGACGTAATCCTGAGGACTGGAAGGTGTTGATCCGCGACAGCCACGAGGGATATATCGACTGGGACGAATATGAAAGGAACCTCGGCCTGATCGCAGCCAATGAACCAACTTTCAAGGGGGCGGTGCGCAACGGTGGCGCGCTGCTAACTGGCCTGTTGCGATGCGGGCACTGCACCCACAAGCTCCAAGTCGCCCACTCGGGGAACAGCAGGGTGGGCCGCTATCTCTGCCAGGGCAGGCGAGCGCAGATTGAGGGCACGACCTGCATTTCCTTCGGCGCGGGGGATGTCGACGAGGCCGTCGCCGCCGCCGTTCTCCGGGCGGTCCAGCCTCTGGGAGTGGAAGCTGCGCTCCACGCGGTCGAGGACCGCGGAAAGGATGCGTCCGAACGCACCCGGCTAGCGGAGCTCGCGCTCGAGGACGCTCGGTTCAAGGCGGACCAGGCGCGGGCGCGGTTCGAAGCGGTCGATCCCCGCAACCGCAATGTCATCGGCAACCTGTCACGGGCATGGGAAGAGCGCCTTGAGCTCGTGGGGGAGCGGGAATGTCAATTGGCCGCGGCTCGTTCGCAACTTCAACATCAGGAGCTGACATCGGGCGAGCGCGCGGCGTATCTGGCCCTCGGTGCAGATCTGGAGCGGGCCTGGAACCACGAGAACGTGACGACGCCAATGCGCAAGCATGTTCTACGTGCGGTACTTGTGGAGATCATCGTGACTGTATCGGCCGACCGGATCGACCTCGTCCTGCATTGGCAGGGCGGTGACCATACCGAGCTCTCGGTACGTAGGCGAAAGAGAGGGCAAACGCGCATAGCAACGGACGCCGACACCGCCGAGATGATCCGGGAACTGGCCCGGCTCATGCCGGATCGCGCCATCACGGCGTTCCTGAACCGCGCTGGGAAGCGAACCGGCAAGGGCAACACCTGGACCGAAGTGCGCGTGCGCGCCCTCCGTTCGAACCGCGGCATAGCGGTCTATCGCGAAGGAGAGCGGCAGGAGCGTAACGAATTGACGCAGACGGAGGCCGCGGCAAGACTGAATGTCAGTGCCAGGACAATGAACCGGCTGATCCGGCGCGGTGTTGTTCCCGCCCGTCAGGCCTGCAAGGGTGCGCCGTGGGTGATATCGGCCGATGCGCTCGGTTCTGCGGCGGTTGCTCTGGCTCTGGAGGAAGGAACATTCCCGTCGGCATCGGATCCGGGACAAAAAGTCTTTCATTTTTAGTAACGTAGCGAGGTGCCTTGGTATGACTGTCGATTCACGAAGGGCTTCACGTAGATCGGCGGGACCAACCTCACTTCGTGGCCGAGCTTCAAAATCTCCCGGCCCCAGTAGTGGGCGCTCGCACAGGCCTCCATCGCCACCACGCATCGCTGCTGCGCGCCGAGAATGTACAGCAGCCTCTCCCGGCTCACCTTCCTGCGGAACGCGAGCGAACCGTCCGCCCGAGCACCGTGAAGTTGAAAGCTGCGCTTCGCCAGATCGATCCCGATGATGTTAACCATGTTCCATGGACGCCTCCTCCTCCGGGGGTTGGTCACGCCACCACCTTGGCACACTGCGATGCCGTCGGGAGGAGGCGTCCACTCCATCAATTTTGCGCCCCTAACAGCGCGATATCAGCAGAAACCGGAGCATTTCGGTCCCATCTTCCAGCTCGAAGTGGGGGAGAACGGCCTCTTGGGTGCGCCACTCTTCCCCTAGATGGGCGTGACCCGAGCATCTGCCCCGGATCCGCCCTCAGCGTCATTGCGCACCGGGTAAAACGGTGGCTCTGCGGCCCGATATTCAGGGGGACCCGCGCGCCGGCTCGAATATTCGCTTCCGCAGGCTACCCTTCCGCCGTTAAAATTCGGTATTAATAAGCGATTAAGAGCCGTCCGGTAGATTCCATGAGCAAGCATGAGCGATAAGGACACGCCGAACGACGATGATGACATCGTAACGGGTGTCGTCACCAAGACGGAACCCAAAACGAAGAAGCCTTCACTGTACAAGGTGCTTCTCCTCAACGATGATTACACGCCGATGGAATTTGTCGTCTATGTGCTGGAGCGATTCTTCCGAAAGAACCGCGAGGAGGCGACGCGTATCATGCTACACGTGCACCAGCGGGGTATCGGGGTGTGCGGGGTTTTTACCTACGAGGTGGCCGAAACCAAGGTTAACCAGGTGATCGATTTTGCCCGCCAGAATAACCACCCTCTGCAGTGCACGATGGAGAAGGACTAGTGCCGTCGTTCTCTCGTAATCTGGAAAAAAGTCTGCACCGGGCGCTGGCGCTGGCCAACGAGCGGTGCCACGAGTACGCCACACTCGAGCACCTGTTGCTGGCGCTGCTCGACGATCGGGACGCCGCCGCGGTGATGCACGCGTGCAACGTCGATCTTGAGGCACTGCGCGAATCGCTCACCCACTATCTCGACGAAGACCTCTCGCCGCTGATCATCGACGACCATCAGGACGCTAAGCCGACCGCCGGGTTCCAGCGGGTCATTCAGCGCGCGCTCATTCACGTTCAGACCTCCGGCCGCGAGGATGTCACGGGCGCGAACGTCCTTGTGGCGATCTTCTCCGAGCGCGAATCGCATGCCGCCTACTTCCTGCAACAGCAGGATATGACGCGTCTCGATGCGGTGAGCTACATCTCCCACGGTTTGGCCAAGCGGCCCGGAATGTTCGAAGAGCGCACTGTCCGCGGCGTCGAAGAGGATGCTGGTGGCGAACGCGTCGTCAAGAAAGGCGCCGAGGCGCTCGATGCCTATTGCGTCAACCTCAACCAGAAGGCGAAAGACGGCAAGATCGATCCCCTGATCGGCCGCCAGCCCGAGGTCGATCGCACGATCCAGGTGCTGTGCCGGCGCACCAAGAACAACCCGCTGTTCGTGGGCGAAGCCGGCGTCGGCAAAACGGCCATCGTGGAAGGTCTGGCACGGCACATCGTCAACGGCGATGTGCCTGAGGTCCTCAAAGATTCCACGATCTTCTGCCTCGACATGGGCACCTTGCTGGCCGGCACGCGCTACCGGGGCGATTTCGAGGAGCGCATCAAGGCCGTGCTCGCCGAGATCGACGACTATGACGGCGCCATCCTGTTCATCGACGAGATCCACACGGTGATTGGCGCCGGCGCCACCAGCGGCGGCGCCATGGACGCCTCCAACCTGCTCAAGCCGGCGTTGGCGAGCGGCACGATGCGCTGCATCGGGTCGACGACCTACAAGGAGTACCGCAGCTATTTCGAGAAGGATCGGGCGCTCCTGCGCCGCTTCCAGAAGATCGACATCAACGAGCCCTCGGTCGAGGATACGATAGCGATCCTGCAGGGGCTCAAGCCCTATTACGAAAAGTTCCACAAGGTGCGCTATACCGCGGGTGCGATCAGCGCCGCGGTCGATTTGTCATCGCGCTACATCAACGATCGCAAGCTGCCGGACAAGGCGATCGACGTGATCGACGAGGTCGGGGCCTCGCAGATGTTGGTGCCCCCATCGCGCCGGCGCAAGACCATCGGGGTCAAGGACATCGAGGACATCGTCGCCAAGATCGCGCGCATTCCGCCGAAGTCGGTCTCCAAGGACGACAAGGAAAATCTGCGCAACCTCGATACCGAACTTAAGGCCGTGGTCTTCGGCCAGGAGAAGGCCATCGAGGCTTTGGCGAGCGCCATCAAGCTGGCGCGGGCGGGCCTCCGCGAGCCCGAGAAACCGATCGGGGCCTACCTGTTCTCCGGCCCCACCGGCGTCGGCAAGACCGAGGTGGCGCGCCAGCTCGCCCGCGTCATGGGCGTCGAGCTCACGCGTTTCGACATGTCCGAGTATATGGAGCGCCACACGGTGTCACGCCTGATCGGCGCGCCGCCCGGCTATGTCGGGTTCGACCAGGGTGGGCTTTTGACCGACGCCATTGACCAGCATCCCCACTCCGTTCTCCTGCTCGACGAGATCGAAAAAGCCCATCCCGATGTGTTCAACATCCTGTTGCAGGTCATGGACCACGGCAAGCTCACCGACCACAACGGCAAGAGCATCGATTTCCGCAACGTCGTCCTGATCATGACGACCAATGCCGGCGCGCAGGAGATGAGCAAGCAGGCCATCGGCTTCGAGCGCGGCCTCAAGGAAGACGAGGACGAAGAGGCGATCAAGCGCATGTTCACGCCGGAGTTCCGCAATCGCCTCGATGCCGTCATCCACTTTGCCGGCCTCGGCCCGGCGATCATCGCCCAGGTGGTCGACAAGTTCGTGCGCGAGCTCGAGGCCCAGCTGGCCGATCGCAAGGTCCGCATCGAGCTGAGCGACGAGGCGCGTGTCTGGGTCGCGGAAAAGGGCTATGACGAGATTTACGGCGCCCGACCGCTCGGCCGTTTCATTCAGCACCATGTCAAGCGGCCGCTGGCCGAGGAGCTCCTCTTCGGTCGCCTCAGCAACGGCGGCAAGGTCGACGTCGACCTCAAGGACGGCAAACTGACCTTCGAGTTCGTCGAGCGGGCCAAATTGAGCTCGGCCAAGAAGCCGCCCGGCGGTTCCGGCCGCAAGAAGAAGACCACCGGCCCCAAGAGCGGGCGCGAGCCGGCTCTCGTCGACTAGACCAACTCCACCGCGACACTTGTGAACGAAAGCGCTTTCGTGGCCGTCGTTCGTCCGTGATGGCGCCTCCGATGCCGCGTGGACAGGCGCGGGGCCGCGTGGGAGAGTCGAATGGGTGCGACGCTTCACGAGGCTGTCCCATGGCTAAGCCCTTGATTTTTAACCGGTGGCCGCCCCGGCAGCCCGACCGGATCCAGCTGTATTCGATCAACTCGCCCAACGGCATCAAGATCGGCACCGCGCTCGAAGAAACCGGGCTCCCTTACGAGCCCCATGTCGTCAATATTCTCGAAGGCGACCAGTTCACCGAGGAGTACAATTCCCTCAGTCCGAATTCCAAAAATTCCCTCGATCATCGATCCCCAGGGCCCCGACGGCGCCCTGATCGGCATCATGGAATCCGGTGCGATCCTGATCTATCTCGCTGAGAAATCGGGCAAATTTCTACCCATGGGCGCGGCCGAGAAGAACGCCTGCCTGCAGTGGCTGTTCTTCCAGGTCGGCCATATCGGCCCGATGTTCGGGCAGTTCGAGCATTTCTACCGCTGGGCCGGCAAGGACGTGCAGGATCCCTATGCCCGAGAGCGCTACCGCGATGAAACGCGCCGCCTCATGGCGGTGCTGGACGGCCGCTTGGGCGATCGCGACTACATCATGGGGCGCGACTACACCATCGTCGATATCGCCACCTTTCCCTGGGTCCGCAGCGTCATACGGCTGTGCGAAGCCGAGGATCACATCGGCGTGGCGGCATTCCAGAACGTCTCGGCCTGGTTCGCTCGCTGCATGGATCGTCCGGCCGTTCAAAGGGGACTCACGGTCTGCGCGCTCGATGAGAATTGGGCTGACGGCTGGCGCGCCTTGACGATGCAGACCGTGTGAAAACTCTGAGTGGCGGGGGATTCCGTCCGACTCATGACGATGTTAGGGTCCGCCATGAGACACATTCCTGGCATTGACCGCTCTCAGGTTCTGCTTCTGCCGGAAGCAGTGGACGATTACGTGGGCCGGGATAACCCGGTCCGTTTCATCGATGCCTTCGTGGATGGTTTGGACCTGGCGGCCGCTGGTTTCGAGCGCGCCGCGCCGAAGGCGACAGGTCGTCCCGGCTACGATCCGGCGGTCCTGCTGAAGCTCTACATATACGGCTATCTCAATCGGGTACGTTCGAGCCGCCGGCTGGAGGCTGAGTGCAAGCGTAATCTCGAAGTGATCTGGCTGTTGCGGCGTTTGTCGCCGGACTTCAAGACGATCGCCGATTTCCGGCGGATCAATCGGGCGGCCTTCCGACAGGTGTTTCGGGAGTTCGTGAGGCTATGCCGCGAACTGGAGCTGTTCGGACGCGAGCTGGTGGCGGTTGACGGTACACGGATCAAGGCAGTGAACAGCCGGAAGCGAAACTTCACCAAAGCGAAGCTGGCGAAGGCGTTGGCCGAGAGCGACGAGAGGTTGTCGCGTTATCTCGACCGGCTCGACGAGGCTGACGGGCAAGACGAGGGCGGCACCGGCGGCGGCGAGGTGGAGCATATCCAGGAGAAGATCGCTGCGATCCAAGGGCGGCGTGAGCGGTTTGAGGAACAACGAGACGCACTGGCTGCGAGTGGCGAGGGCCAGCTCTCTTTGACGGATCCGGACAGCCGGGCGATGCACGCCGAGACCCGGGTCGGTGTCGGCTACAACATCCAGATTGCGGTGGACGCCAAGCACAAACTGATCGCCGAGCAGCAGGTCCATAACAAGGTCAGCGATCTCGGTTTATTGGCCGAGACGGCGGTGGCGGCCCGGCGGAACCTGGCCGTCGATCGGATCGACGCGGTCGCCGACGCGGGCTACTTCAAGATCGAGGATATCGAGGCCTGCGAGAATGCCGGCGTCATGCCGCATGTGCCCAAGCCCCAGCGCGGATCCACGGTGAGCCAGGGGCTCTTTCCCAAGGAACGCTTCCGCTATGACGGCGGCGAGGACATTTACATCTGCCCCAACGGCCAACGCCTGGCGCTACACAGCAAGCGCAAGCGCCGCGATCTCTTCTTCGCCAGTTACGCCAATCGCGCCGCGTGCAAGGAGTGCCAACTCAAGTCGAAGTGTACGAAAAGCGCCTTCCGTCGGGTCCTGCGCTATGTCGACGAAGCGATCCTGGAGCGCATGGCAGAACGATTGGCGGCCCGCCCGGGGCTGCTACATGCACGCCGTGAAAGCGTCGAGCATCCCTTCGGCTCAATCAAACAATGGATGGGCCAGGGTGCCTTCCTGACCCGGCGGCTGGAAAACGTGCGCGGCGAGTTCAGCATCACGGCGCTGGCTTACAACATCCGCCGCGCGATCTCGCTGGTAGGTGTTCCCGCCTTGATCGCCGCCACGAGGGCGTGAGACAGGAGTCTGCCCAAATCGAGCGCCCCACATCGATCCACAGAGGCCTGGAGCCCCTTCCGCGGGGCTACCGGCGCCAAACCGCCAGATTACGTGGGATCGCCCCAAATCATGGTGAGCTAAACCTCCATCCCCGCCACTCAGAGTTTTCACACGGTCTGGATGGTGTAGCCGCCCGTGAAACCGTACTCGTCCCGGAGGCGGTCGAAGATGCGCTTCGCAGTGTGCCGTTGCTTGCGGTGGCTGGTCCGATCGTCTTCCAAGATCCGATCGATGATTCCCGTGAACGGACCCAGCTTTGGCCGCCTCGGCGGCGCGCTTCGGCGATACCCTGGCGGCACCGAGAACGACAGCATCTTACGGACCGTCTTGCGGTCTACACCAAACACCCGCGAGGCCTCGCGGGTGCTCATCCCCTCGACATGACACGCCCGCCGAACCCGTGCGTACAACTCCACCCGATACATCCCCCCCGCCTTCCAGTCAGAGCAACCCTGACAGAAGGCTATACGCGGTCCCATTTTGGTCCGCCGCAGCCGGATCGACCGGCCGCTTCAGTGGGGGATTATTGCTCTGCCGTTCTCACCGGCGGCGATAGGGCGTATCCGGTCCTGCATCGAGCACGGGCAATCCGCCATCATCTTGGTGCAGCATGGCGTGGGCGGAGCGGAGCGCCTTGACCAGAACAGGGTCTGGCCTGTTTCCCGCACTTGGGCCCTTAAGAACCCAGGTCTCGCCACGACGCCGGACAAGGGGCAGATGCAACCTGGCGAGATGAGAACGGCGGTGACAAATTAGTCCACGGAAGCGGCGGGATTTCCCAGCCGCGGGCGGAGTAAAACTCTGCCACCTGTAGCCTTCGATCTTTTTTGAGATGGAAGGCGGGAGGATGTACACCGTGGACCTATATCTGCGCGTTCGGCTGGCCTGCCATGTTGATGGTCTGAGCCAGCGAGAGGCGGCAAGTCGGTTTGGCATTGCGCGCGAGACGGTGAGGAAGATGCTGCGGCATTCGGAACCGCCGGGATATCGGCGACGCCAGCCACCGAAACGCCCGAAACTGGCCCCCTTCACGGATATCATCGACCGTATTCTGGAGGAGGACCGAACGGTTCACCGTAAGCAGCACCACACGGCGAAGCGTATATTCGAGCGCCTTCGCGACGAACATGGCTTCACGGGCAAAGAGACCATCGTGAAGGATTACGTTCGGGAACGGCGCCTTCGTCGGCGTGAGATGTTTGTGCCGTTGTCACATCCTCCGGGCCATGCTCAAGCGGACTTTGGCGAGGCGGATGCGATCATCGCCGGCGTCAAGTATCGGGCGCATTTTTTCGTCATGACACTTCCCCACAGCGATGCCTGCTTCGTTGCGGCCTACCCGGCGGCGACGACGGAGGCCTGGCTGGACGGGCACAACAGAGCCTTTGTTTTTTTCGGCGGCGTTCCCCAATCGATTCTTTACGACAACGACAAGTGTCTGGTGTCGCGCATCTTGTCAGATGGCACGCGGCAACGAACGCGGCCGTTCAGCGGGCTGCAGTCCCATTACCTCTTCGAGGACCGCTACGGCCGTCCCGGCAAGGGTAACGACAAAGGCAATGTGGAGGGGGTGGTCGGCTATGCCCGGCGGAACTTCATGACGCCGCTTCCCCGGTTCGCGAGCTGGGACGCCTTCAATGGCCACCTGGAAGAGCAATGCCGCAACCGGCAAGGCAACGTCCTGCGCGGCCACCGCGAGAGCATCGGCGAACGGTTTGTGCGTGACCGCGAAGCGTTGAAGAGGCCACTGCCGGCACCGTTCGACGCGTGCGACAAGCAGGGCACGCGGGTCAACTCGCTGTCCCTGGTGCGCTACCGGACGAATGACTATTCCGTGCCCGTCGCCTACGGCCATCAGGAAGTCTGGATCCGTGGCTATGTCCACGAGGTGGTTATCGGTTGCGGCGCCGGGATCATTGCCCGACACCCCCGTTCCTACGACCGGGAAGATATGGTCTTCGATCCGATCCACTACCTGCCTTTGCTGGAGCACAAGATCGGCGCCCTGGATCAGGCCGCGCCGCTAGCCGGATGGGAACTGCCTGATGCCTTCCCAACCCTGCGCCGTCTCCTGGAGGCGCGCATGGGCAAGGCCGGCAAGCGGGAATACGTCCAGGTCCTTCGGCTTCTGGAGACCTTCGATCTCGAGGTGCTTCACGGCGCGGTGAAGGACGCCCTGCGCCTGGGTGCGATCGGCTACGACGCCGTCAAACACCTTGTGCTGTGCCGTATCGAGCGACGCCCGCCCAAACTCGACCTGGATATCTATCCCTACCTGCCTCGGGCCAACGTGGCGACCACGGCCGCCGCCAGTTATATGAGCTTGTTGGGTGGAGGCGCGTCATGACCGATACGCCGCAAGTGTTGCTGGCCCATCACCTCAAGACCCTGAAACTGCCGACGTTCCTGCGCGAATACGACAAGCTGGCCCGCCAATGCGCCACCGAGGGCGCCGACCATGTGCGGTATCTTGTCCGTCTGACCGAGTTGGAACTGATCGACCGTGAGCGCCGCATGGTCGAGCGGCGGATCAGACAGGCCAGGTTCCCCGCCGTCAAAAGCCTCGACAGCTTCGACTTCAAGGCCATCGCATCGCTCAACAAGATGCTGGTTCTGGAGTTGGCGCGATGCGAATACGTCGAGCGTCGTGAGAATATCATCGCGCTCGGCAACAGCGGAACCGGCAAGACCCATATCGCCCTCGGTCTCGGTCTGGCGGCCTGCCAAAAGGGGCTCTCCGTCGGCTTCCTCACGGCCGCTGCCCTGGTTCATGAACTGATGGAGGCCAGGGATGAAAAACGCCTGTTGCGCCTGCAGAAGCAACTGGCAAAGTATCACCTTCTGATCATCGACGAACTCGGCTTCGTGCCGCTCTCGAAGACCGGCGCCGAGCTGCTGTTCGAAGTCTTCAGCCAGCGCTACGAGCGGGGCTCGATCCTGGTGACCTCCAACTTGCCGTTCGATGAGTGGACGGAGATATTCGGCTCGGAACGCCTGACCGGGGCTTTGCTGGACCGCCTCACCCACCATGTCCATATCCTGGAAATGAACGGCGAGAGCTATCGTCTCAACCAAAGCCAAAAACGGCGGAAATCCCCAAAGATACCTGCTTAACCGCTGGTGCAATGGTTGACCCGGTGGGTCCACAGGAACCTCCCACGCTGCTTCGCTCCGCGTAACGCAAGCGCTACACGAAGCAGCGCGGGTCCCTCCTATGGACTACCGGGACAACCCCCCAACACCGCGTACCGCATAACGTTAAGTGGACTAGTTTTACTCCGCCCGGGTGGACTAATTTTGCTCCGCCGTTGACACTTCGTGGATCAGGCGCTCTTCCCGGTATATGTAAAGGCCCTGCATGTTCGACGACAGCCTTGCTTCTCTCGCCAGCTTGTCATCTGGGAACTCTTCACGGCGCGGCAAGATGTAGGCCCGAACACGGAAATTTGCTCCGGTGCCCTCTACTTCAACGGCATTGACACGTTAAGTTGGTGGCCGGATCGGGCAGGGGCCGCTACCGTCGGCGTATGACGCCAATTTCTTTCAAGCGACATCGTTTTTCGCCAGAGATCATCCAGCATGCGGTCTGGCTCTATGCTCGGTTCACGCTGTCATTTCGCGATGTCGAGGACCTGCTGGCCGAGCGCGGTATCGATGTCTCGAACGAGACGGTGCGACGCTGGTTTCTGAAATTCGGGCGCCTGATCTCAGGCAATCTTCGCCGCAGCCGTCCACGTGCCAGTGCCCGTTGGCACCTTGACGAAATGGTCATCAGGATCCGCGGCCGAAGACATTGGCTGTGGCGGGCGGTCGACGACGAAGGTGAAGTTCTCGACTTCCTGGTCCAGCCACGACGCTGCGCCCGATCGGCGCAGAGGTTGCTGCGGAAGCTGCTGAAGAAGCAGGGCTTTGCGCCGAAGCGTATTACCACGGACAAGCTCAAATCCTACGCTGTTGCGATCCGCAAAGAGCGACTTACCGCTATTCACGATCAGGGATTGCGGGCGAACAATCGAGCCGAGAATTCACACCAGCCGGTACGTCGACGCGAACGAAAACAACAGCGGTTCAATTCACCGGGATCCGCCCAACGGTTCCTTTCAATCCACGCCGCCGTCTACAACGCTTTCTACGTCCAGCGCCATCTTTTACCCCGCCGCATTTTCAAGGCGTTTCGAGCCGAGACGTTCGCTGTCTGGAATTAAGGCTGGTGTGCTGCCTGATCCAGATCACGATCCAATCGTGCCGAACGCGGCAGTTAACGTGTCAATGCCCTTCCTGCACAGCGGCGCCTATTGGCTGCTGCATCAGCTTCGCCAAGCCGCGCCCCGCCGCTCACCGTGGCGCAAGGTGACGTTCGAAACCATCCGCCGGGCGTTCCTCAAGATCGCCGTGCGCATCGAGGAACTCAAGTCCCGCGTGGGCGTCGCCCTGCCGTCAGCCTATCCATATCGGCCAGCCCTCGTCTCGATGGCCGGCTGCATCGCCGCTCAAGGCCCCTGAATCGGGCGGCAAATGCCGCCGGATCAACCCCGAACATCAACCCCCAACCGATCTCAAAATTCAACGCGAAAAACCGCCGTCAACCCGGATAACCCCGCTCGCCTCGGTCAAACCCGCCAATTGTCATGAATAATTCGGGCTAGTTGGGCAGGTAATCGTTCGAGTAGTAGAGCTTGTGGTTAACCTTCTTGCTGATCAGGCCTTCCGACAACGCCCAATCCTGCGCCAGCTTCCAGACGTCGGAATCCTGCACGAAGTAGCGGCCGTCCGACGTCTTCCAGTCGGGCGTGGTCGCCGCCGAGATCGCGGTGTGCTGCGGTAGGGTGAAGATCTCGTTGTTGTCGGCCATGAACTTGTTGGTTTGCCCGGGATTGGCGACGAACTCCTGCGCCCCTTTCTGCAACGCCGCGAGGAAATGGCAGACAGCGTTGGGGTTGCCCTTCACCCAGCTCTCGTTCGCCACCAGCACGACGTAATAGAACGCCGGCACGCCATAATCGCGGTACATCAGCCAGCGCACCTTGGGCCGGCCCTCAGCCGTCAAGACCTCGTCGGCGATCACGCCCTCGCCATAGGTTAGGCCGTGGACGGCCGTCACCTTGCCGGCGACCAGGAGCGGCACATGACCGAAACCGGGGTCGACGACATCGACGTCATCGAGCGTGAGCCCGCCGGTCTTGAGCATGGTGCGCAAGTACGCCTGGGCATCCTGCTTAGGCCCGACGCCGAGGGTCATGCCCTTGAGATCGGCGGGCTTGTTGATCGGCGTATCGCCGACGAACATCAGGCCCGAGACGAGCGTCCGGAGGATCGCCGCCACCGAGACCACCGGCACGTCGGCCTCGCGCGAGAGCATCACCTCGGGCACGTAGGTGGTGGAGAATTGCGCCCGTCCGGCCGCCACCATCTTGATCGGATCGGCCGGGTTGGCCGGGTATTCAATCTGCACGCTGATGCCCTCGTCGCCAAAGTAGCCGTTGAGCTGCGCCGTGAAGAACGGCGCATCGCCGCTCCACGGCAGCCACGAGGCCATGAAGGTGATGTCCTTCGTCTCCGCCGGGCCCGCGCACGGGGCCGCCCACACTGGCTGTGCAAGCGTGCCCATCACGAGGAGCGCGAGCGCACATAAGGCACTCTTCAATAAACGCGATGCAATTGTGATCATAGGGTCCTCCCTCGACTTTGGATCAGGCTGGTGCTTGAGCTTCCAAAAATTCCTCATGTCAGTCAAAGTTTCACACCTAGAGGATGCGTCGGCTAACGTTCATCGCCTGCCAAATCCGGCCGGGCGTTACGGGCCTATGCGCGTCACTCCCTGACTGTGGGCAGCGTTGCTGAGGATTGGGCACGCCGCTGTTCCCAATCTTGGCCGAGGATATCCATATGCCCTGGCCGACGCACGAAAATTGTCCTCACCGGAGAGCGGGTTACTCGCTCACCACCGGATTGAGAAGAGTTTCGATCCCGCTGATCTCGACGTCGACGACGTCACCCGCCTTCATTGAAGGCCGGCGGCTCACGGCGGAAGCCGGCGCAGGCCGAGCTCCTCAGCCTCCAAACCGCTGCTTGCTCCGTTAGCCAGGCACCTCCACACACGACGAAAATCAGGGTAGAGTCGGGGGCTGGCGCGGTGACTGTAGGGTACGGTGGCTGTTCCGTTGCTTTCGCTCCGGGCCTCAGTCCGTCTCCCTTGGTCCCGTTTCCAGACCCCCGCTCATCAAACCGGACGTGCGGACTTCCCGCATCCGGCTTTCGGACGAGATCATGCCTTCGCGCTCGGAAAGGCCGCGGTTTGCCGCGTGAGACGCAAGAGGCTGTAATCTGATGGTATGGACGCCCCCTTTATCGGCGTCGAGTTCGCCAGAATGGAGTTTGGTTTGAACTCCAGACAGAGGGAGCGTCCACGATGGATATTACAACAATCGGTTTTGATCTGGCAAAGACGGTGTTCCAGGTTCACGGTGCTGATGGTGAGGGGCGAGCGGTACTACGGCGGAAGCTGCGCCGCGGGAAGGTGTTGGCGTTCTTCGCCGGGCATTGACACGTTAACTGCCGCGTTCGGCACGATTGGATCGTGATCTGGATCAGGCAGCACACCAGCCTTGATTCCAGACAGCGAACGTCTCGGTTCGAAACGCCTTGAAAATGCGGCGGGGTAAAAGATGGCGCTGGACGTAGAAGCGTTGTAGACGGCGGCGTGGATTGAAAGGAACCGTTGGGCGGATCCCGGTGAATTGAACCGCTGTTGTTTTCGTTCGCGTCGACGTACCGGCTGGTGTGAATTCTCGGCTCGATTGTTTGCCCGCAATCCCTGATCGTGAATAGCGGTAAGTCGCTCTTTGCGGATCTCGACAGCGTAGGATTTGAGCTTGTCCGTGGTAATGCGCTTCGGCGCAAAGCCCTGCTTCTTCAGCAGCTTCCGCAGCAACCTCTGCGCCGATCGGGCGCAGCGTCGTGGCTGGACCAGGAAGTCGAGAACTTCACCTTCGTCGTCGACCGCCCGCCACAGCCAATGTCTTCGGCCGCGGATTCTGATGACCATTTCGTCAAGGTGCCAACGGGCACTGGCACGTGGACGGCTGCGGCGAAGATTGCCTGAGATCAGGCGCCCGAATTTCAGAAACCAGCGTCGCACCGTCTCGTTCGAGACATCGATACCGCGCTCGGCCAGCAGGTCCTCGACATCGCGAAATGACAGCGTGAACCGAGCATAGAGCCAGACCGCATGCTGGATGATCTCTGGCGAAAAACGATGTCGCTTGAAAGAAATTGGCGTCATACGCCGACGGTAGCGGCCCCTGCCCGATCCGGCCACCAACTTAACGTGTCAATGCCCGCGGCGCTTACCGTCCGGTACGCATATCCTGGCGGCCGTTATCTGGTCCGCCGTCAGTGTTCGCTTGCAGCCCCATCTGTCAGTCCTTGTACCTTCGACTATCCCCGATCCCGTCCCTCCGCAAAGGTCATCCCGGGTGTAACCGCCGGACACCGCGGTATTGTGCAGCTCTCAAGTCCCAGCGTTACCGCGCCATTACGGCCGTACGGCTGAAGTCCGCCAACGCTGTATACCTTTGAATGATTCTCGTCCACCACTTCGATCCTTACCGATCTCCCCTTGCCGTCGATCTCGACCATACCGCCGCCGCCCGCGCGAACACCGCGGAGCGCATCGAAGAGGCTACAGAACGGGTCTTGGCTGGCGAGCGGACCACGATCTTTAATTGTGAGGCGCAGTGGATCCGGCACCCCGCCTAAGCTCGTCAAGGAAGTTAGCCACCGTCATCACTGGAATGCCGTAACCGCGCGCTTTGTGTACTTTCCCCGATTGGCTGGAAGAATCGGCTGTCACGAGAAGGTCACAGTTCTTTTTTGTAACCGATGCGACAGGCTGCATTCCGGCCTGAGCCACGCGTGTCTCCAGAAAGGATCTCGGCACTGGGGTTCCTTTGACCACGGCGGTGCCTGTAAAACAAACGCGCATCCCTTCGCGAAGACCGCTTGCAGCTGGTAGTCCCGTCACCTTGGGTATGGTCATGTCGGAGATCCGCAGAGCGTCTGCGAGTTGACCGATGATCCGGTGCTCGGTTTCGGTGACGATGCCGTCGCGTTTGGCGGCAGCTATAATCGACGCTAAATAGGAGCGGTGTGCCTGTTGGCGACGCTCGTTGGAAATGCCAAGAGTCGCTGCAAGCCTTTCGATGGCCGCATGTTCTTGGTGGTCGATATGGTGGTCGTCAAGCACCCAGTCCAGGGCGTCGAGATATTGGAGCAATGCCTCGTCGGAGTACGGGTAATGAGCGAGAGACACAACGCGGGCTAGTTCGCTAGCCCCGGCATCCACAGCGTCCCGGCGCAAGGTCCTTGGGTTGGGAACATGTGGGCAGTACCCAACTGTTGCGGCGCCGAGGTTGACCGCATCGTTGGCAAATATCTCACGCGCCAGGGCGGCGGTAGCACGGGCGTCGGCGAGCGCCCGGTGCTGGGTGTCGAGCGCTATCCCATGTCTACGGCACGCGGCAACAAGTTTCTCGCCGGTGGCTTTGAGGGTGCACAAGCCCGAACCGACGTCAAAGGCCACTCCAAGCCGATCAAACTCGTAACCAAGCATTCGGGCGTCGAAGGAAAGGTTGTGCGCAATCAGAATCGCACCGTGAATCCGGCGCGCCAATGCAGCGATAACCTCGGGGAAGGTGGGCGCTACCTCGACCATGGTCGCTGTGACCCCGTGTATATCCACGGGACCGACGTCACGTTCGGGATTGATCAAGGTCTCGTACTCGTCCGTCGTCTCCCATGTCTCCGGGTTGAGTGTCAGCGCAGCGATCTCGACAATACGATCATTTTGCCCCAGGCCGGTGGTCTCGCAGTCAATCACGACGAGATGGGGCGACGGTGTCGATGCGAGCAATATTCTCTCCTCATTAATCGGACCATGCACACGGCTAGAGTCGCCATCATCTTACAATCAATATGTGGCTACTGTCGGTGGTCATGCTAAGCAGGGTTCGCTTGCTTGCGACACATGACGTATCTCACGCGCCCGCCCTCCCGCGATGCTGGCGCCCTCAAGGACGCCACCCGAAGGGTGGTGACGTGGCGCTTACGATCCGGGTGGCGCCACGGACGAGCCGGTCGAGGATGGCATCGGCGAGGATGGGATCGGCATATCCGCGCCTACCAAAACAGGGAGCCTCGCAGCACGAAGCCGTATTCGGGGGCTTTAGTGCATGGACCTGAGGATTAGTGTATCTGGCTCTGCTTCCGTCTTTGAGAGTTTGTCATGCCTTTCAAGTTCCACGCATCGCGTCGCCACCATATCCCCAGAGCCAAGTACCGGGTCATGAACTGGCCGGATTATGACCGTGGTTTGGTTCGGCGCGGCGACATTCGTTTCTGGATTGATGAGAGCGCCCTGGAGCAATGGGACGCAGCCAAGCGGCGAACTCCTGGTGGCCAGCGGCGGTTTTCAGAGTTGGCGATTTCCACGACACTGATGCTGGGGGTGGTCTTCAGACTGCCGCTGCGCCAGACGGAAGGCTTTGTGCGTTCCCTCGTGGACTTGATGGGGTGCGATCTGCCGGTGCCGGATCACACCACGCTGTCGCGGCGGCGGCGAACGGTGGATGTCGTTGTGGAAACCAGCACGAACAAGCGGTCTACGGATATCGTGCTGGATTCCACGGGCCTGAAATTCTTTGGCGCTGGCGAGTGGGCTCGCGCCAAGCACGGTGAAACGCGGCGCTCGTGGCGCAAGCTGCATATCTCGGTTGACCTGGCCAGCAGCGAGATCCGGACGCATGAACTGACCGGTGACAACACGGCCGATGCGACGATGGCGGAACCGCTGGTCGCCGGTTCCGGTGGGATGATCCGGCGCGTGTTTGCCGACGGCGCCTATGACGGGGAGCCCGTGACAAAAGCGGTCCGAGAAGCTCGGCCACCGAATTCACCACCTGAAATCATCATCCTGCCACGCGCCACATCCATTCCTCCCCTGGACACGCCTCATGGCGGATCGGAACGGGAGCACCATGCGGCGGAGATCGCGTCGAAGGGAAGGATGAACTGGCAGAAACGACAGGGCTACGGATTGAGAGCGCTTGGCGAAACAGCCATGGCTCGCGTCAAGAGACTCAACGCCGGCAAGCTCACCGCTCGCACATTCCAATCCCAACAAACCGAAATCGCCATGCAGATCGACGCACTCAATCGCTCTATCCGTGCGGCGAAACCAAACACAATCAGGATCCGCTAACCAACCGGGGAATGGGCGATCACACCAGCGTGGCTCCATGCACCAAAGCCGCTGTAAGGGCAAACGTAAGTGATGATGATCAACGGGGCCGCAACCAGGAAAACCCGAGGCTTTGTCTGGGCGCTCGAGCCCGGTGCTCTGAGAGGGACCTGGTGTGCGGACTTCATTAGGGCCAGCGGTCATCGCACCGTGCACAAAGGCCGGACACACGACCGCATCCCGCATCGACCAAACTCACCCGGATTTACCCTTACATCAAAGGGGCCGTCCACACATGAACAATGCCGGTGGTCGGCTTGCCGAAGTTTCGTCTCGAAGGCTGGTTGGACACTAGGGTAAACAAATTCGAATGAGCCAAGTGGGGGAAGATGTCGTTCTGCGTCTTGAACACCAGGACCTTCCCGTTCATCTGCTCACGAACGCGCGGGTGCGGCGGTTGTCGACGGCATTCGCCATGACTCCGCCTCCCGTGCGGGATCCGCGGAAGTGGTCCAAGTTTCTTGGCAAGGCGGGCTGGTTCTAAATCACGAACCCGCCGCATTCGATGCGAGCGCAATACCCCTCAGCGATCGAGGATGGATTCAAATCCTTCGAACTGGGGATGGCCCAGGTAAAGCTCCCGCTGACCGCCGGCCCCGGCATGGGCTTTCCGAAAGGGCTCGGACCGCGTCCAGGCTTCGAAGGATTCGCGTTTGCGCCACGTCGAGTGAGAGACATACAGTGTATAGCCGTCCGATTGTGGCCCCTTGAGCAGACGGAACCCCAAAAAACCTGGCACGCCATCGAGATGGGTATCCCGTTCTGTCCAGACCCGTTCAAAATCTGCTTCGCGTCCTTGCACAATGCGGAACCGGTTCATCGCGATGAACATGAGCCGTTCGTCCTTTTCGCCACGACTGACCAACGGCCCTTGTGCCATGATTTGACGGAATGGCGAAAGGCTTAAAGGGACATAGTGGTCGGCTGACAGCGTGGTGTCCGACGCGGGGTCAAAGAGGGTCAGGCAGGGCTGGGCCACGATCCCACCCTGCGCATCATGTGCGTCGGCTACGGCGAAGGCCTCGCCAATGAGTTTAGCCGGCAGTTTCGCATGGTCGCCGACAGCGGATGGCACCGGCGGGTCTTTCCCGGGATGTACCAAAAAAATCATCGATTTCTGGCTCATCTTCGTGCCCTTCGCCCACGACGATGAGCCAGGAACACTCCTTTATGGAAACCCCTCAGTGTGTCCCATAGGCGCTGACGTTAGGCAGTCGAGGGCGAGCTGCACCGCCACGCCCTCCGTATCCTCTTGAATGATTGCCAGCTCAGGCGCGAAGGCGGAGACCACGGCGGTGCGCGGCATCTCTTCCCGGATCGCGTGGGCGTCTACCGGGCGCGACGAGACGACCAGGAGAAACAGGGCTGTGGCGAGGCCTACGATCAGGGTCCCTAGCGTGCGTGCTGTGAATGCAGGAGGGCTCATCGTCGCGCGCTCCGCATATGAAGGGGAATATCTCGGGCGCCGAGACCGTGGTGTGAATTGCGATGATCCGCAATCCCGGCGCGCGGTCTCGGTGTACGTCAGTCTTCCCTTGTGATCCGCCCTTCGATCGCCGGCGCGACCGTGCCGGCCGCAATGATGTGATCGATCAGCTGGCCGGCCATCAGGCTGCCCGACGCCGAGTCGACCAGCACCTCGCCCGTCCTGAACACGCGATAGTCGCCGCCGCCGCGCGCGAGGAAATTGTTGGTCGCAAGCGTATAGGTCTTGCCGTCCTCCAGCGGTGCACGGCCCACCGTGACGCTCGTCACGCGGTCGCCCGGCAGCCTGCGCGCATCGAAGGTAAAGGCGAGACCCGAGACCTGCGGGAAGCGGCCCGAGGGGTTCTCCGCCCGGCTCACGCCGGTCTCCAAGGCTTCTCGCACCTGGGCGCCGGTGAGGCGGAGCACCACGGTCTTGTTGCCGAAGGGAAGCTCCGTCAGCACCGTCTTGCGGGTGAGCTTGGTGCCGGGCGGATAGACCGTGTCGCCGCGAATGCCGCCGCCGTTGGTGAGCGCGATATCGCTGCCTGTCGCCTGCCGCATGGCGTCTGCCAGCAGATTGCCGAAGGCGGTCTCGGCCGATCCGCGCAGGAAGCCGCGGGTATTGAGCTCCGTCACGGTCTCGCCGATCACGACATCCAGAGTCCCGTCGAGCCGCGCCTGGTAGGCGTTCACCTTGGCTGCGAGTGCCGCGTCTCCCTCGATGCCGGCGGTCGAGCGGAGGCGGAAGCTCGGGGTCCAGATCACTTTGGGCGCGCCGCCGCGACCCTCGACGCGGTCGATCTCCAGGGTGAGCACTCCGATGTGGCGGCCCTGGGCGCCCGCCTGCATCATCGCTTGGCGGCCGTCGTAGCGGGCAATCAGCAGATGATCGTGGCCACCGAGCACCACGTCGATCGCGTTCACAGCCCTCAGCAACTCCAGATCCGCGCCGAGCCCCATATGGGTCAGTGCGACGACGATATCGGCACCGTCCGCCTTCAAGAGTTCGGCGAGGCGGGCGCCCGCCTTCGCCACGGGTGCGAAGGCCACGTCAGGGCCGGGATCCGAAATGACGGGAGTCTCCGCCGAGACGAGGCCGAGGAAGCCGATGCGGTAGCCGCTCCTCTCCACCATCGTAGTGGCCGCGGTGCCGGGGAAGCCCCTGCCCGCGACGCTCACGTTGCTGGCAAGCCAGACCGTTTCAGACTCCACGAGCCGTTGCTGCAAAACGTCCGGGCCGAAGTCGAATTCGTGGTTGCCGATGACCGCAACGTCGAAGCCGATGGCGTTGGCGAGATCGATCATGTGCGCGCCTTTGTCGATCCCGGAGAGCACGGAGGGCGAAATCATGTCGCCGCCGAAGGTGACCACCGCCAAGCCGCCTTCGGCGTCCGCCCGCGCGCGTTCCTCAGCAACGACGGCGGCGATTCTTGCGGCACCGCCCGCGCCCTCGATGCCCGCCATCTGGTCCCAATCGTTCACGTGAACGAGGGTCAGCGAGAGCGAAGCGGCTGTGGCGATCGGGGCCAGTGCGGCAAGCGCAATGACGCTCACGAAGACTGCCGCAACGGCCAGCGCGACGTATCTCAGGCGGCGGATCATTCGCATGGGTCGGTCCGCGTATCCCTCCGGCGGCGGTCGCCAAGAGTGCCGGAGCACGCCTGCGCTGTCACGGTGAAACTGTCGCCCATCGCTGGCGGCAAGCCCATCCATGTCGATGGCATTGACAGGTTAACTGCCGCGTTCGGCACGATTGGATCGTGATCTGGATCAGGCAGCACACCAGCCTTGATTCCAGACAGCGAACGTCTCGGCTCGAAACGCCTTGAAAATGCGGCGGGGTAAAAGATGGCGCTGGACGTAGAAAGCGTTGTAGACGGCGGCGTGGATTGAAAGGAACCGTTGGGCGGATCCCGGTGAATTGAACCGCCGTTGTTTTCGTTCGCGTCGACGTACCGGCTGGTGTGAATTCTCGGCTCGATTGTTCGCCCGCAATCCCTGATCGTGAATAGCGGTAAGTCGCTCTTTGCGGATCGCAACAGCGTAGGATTTGAGCTTGTCCGTGGTAATACGCTTCGGCGCAAAGCCCTGCTTCTTCAGCAGCTTCCGCAGCAACCTCTGCGCCGATAGGGCGCAGCGTCGTGGCTGGACCAGGAAGTCGAGAACTTCACCTTCGTCGTCGACCGCCCGCCACAGCCAATGTCTTCGGCCGCGGATTCTGATGACCATTTCGTCAAGGTGCCAACGGGCACTGGCACGTGGACGGCTGCGGCGAAGATTGCCTGAGATCAGGCGCCCGGATTTCAGAAACCAGCGTCGCACCGTCTCGTTCGAGACATCGATACCGCGCTCGGCCAGCAGATCCTCGACATCGCGAAATGACAGCGTGAACCGAGCATAGAGCCAGACCGCATGCTGGATGATCTCTGGTGAAAAACGATGTCGCTTGAAAGAAATTGGCGTCATACGCCGACGGTAGCGGCCCCTGCCCGATCCGGCCACCGACCTAACGTGTCAATGCCCCGCCACCTAATCGGATGCTCGTCGACCTTCCCTCGTCTGGACCTTTCTTCATAGGCGCCAATGTTTGAACCTGATTCCGAACACCTCTGGCCTGACCCTATAGCGGCCATCGCGTGGTACCCGCCGTGCTTCATCGACAGCTACAACGAGCGGCGCCCGCACTCAGCCCTTGGCTACCTGGGCATTGACACGTTAAGTTGGTGGCCGGATCGGGCAGGGGCCGCTACCGTCGGCGTATGACGCCAATTTCTTTCAAGCGCCATCGTTTTTCGCCAGAGATCATCCAGCATGCGGTCTGGCTCTATGCTCGGTTCACGCTGTCATTTCGCGATGTCGAGGACCTGCTGGCCGAGCGCGGTATCGATGTCTCGAACGAGACGGTGCGTCGCTGGTTTCTGAAATTCGGGCGCCTGATCTCAGGCAATCTTCGCCGCAGCCGTCCACGTGCCAGTGCCCGTTGGCACCTTGACGAAATGGTCATCAGGATCCGCGGCCGAAGACATTGGCTGTGGCGGGCGGTCGACGACGAAGGTGAAGTTCTCGACTGCCTGGTCCAGCCACGACGCTGCGCCCGATCGGCGCAGAGGTTGCTGCGGAAGCTGCTGAAGAAGCAGGGCTTTGCGCCGAAGCGTATTACCACGGACAAGCTCAAATCCTACGCTGTTGCGATCCGCAAAGAGCGACTTACCGCTATTCACGATCAGGGATTGCGGGCGAACAATCGAGCCGAGAATTCACACCAGCCGGTACGTCGACGCGAACGAAAACAACGGCGGTTCAATTCACCGGGATCCGCCCAACGGTTCCTTTCAATCCACGCCGCCGTCTACAACGCTTTCTACGTCCAGCGCCATCTTTTACCCCGCCGCATTTTCAAGGCGTTTCGAGCCGAGACGTTCGCTGTCTGGAATCAAGGCTGGTGTGCTGCCTGATCCAGATCACGATCCAATTGTGCCGAACGCGGCAGTTAACCTGTCAATGCCCCGCGGATCCTGATGACCGTTTCGTCAAGGTGCCAACGAGCACTGGCACTTGGACGACTGCGGCGAAGATTGCCTGAGATCAGGCGCCCGAATTTCAGAAACCAGCGTCGCACCGTTTCGCTCGAGACATCGATACCGCGCTCGGCCAGCAGATCCTCGACATCGCGAAATGACAGCGTGAACCGAGCATAGAGCCAGACCGCATGCTGGATGATCTCTGGCGAAAAACGATGTCGCTTGAAAGAAATTGGCGTCATACGCCGACGGTAGCGGCCCCTGCCCGGTCCGGCCACCTACTTAACGTGTCAATGCCCACGTGCCAGTGCTCGTTGGCACCTTGACGAAATGGTCATCAGGATCCGCGGCCGAAGACATTGGCTGTGGCGGGCGGTCGACGACGAAGGTGAAGTTCTCGACTGCCTGGTCCAGCCACGACGCTGCGCCCGATCGGCGCAGAGGTTGCTGCGGAAGCTGCTGAAGAAGCAGGGCTTTGCGCCGAAGCGTATTACCACGGACAAGCTCAAATCCTACGCTGTTGCGATCCGCAAAGAGCGACTTACCGCTATTCACGATCAGGGATTGCGGGCAAACAATCGAGCCGAGAATTCACACCAGCCGGTACGTCGACGCGAACGAAAACAACAGCGGTTTAATTCACCTGGATCCGCCCAACGGTTCCTTTCAATCCACGCCGCCGTCTACAACGCTTTCTACGTCCAGTGCCATCTTTTACCCCGCCGCATTTTCAAGGCGTTTCGAACCGAGACGTTCGCTGTCTGGAATCAAGGCTGGTGTGCTGCCTGATCCAGATCACGATCCAATCGTGCCGAACGCGGCAGTTAACGTGTCAATGCCCCCGAAAGACCTCCAACACCGCCCGCCCGGTTGCTGGCGCCACGCCTCCCGGGCTTTGAGCGGTGACAGCGCCGGCATGGCGCGGGCGCGGGATCATGGAGGTATACATGGCCACCAAAGCCACCAAGACAGACGCCGTCCTGAAGCTGCTCGGGCGGCAACAGGGCGCCACCGTGGCGCAGCTGCAGAAGGCAACCGGCTGGCAACCCCATAGCGTCCGCGCGGCGCTGTCGGGGCTCCGCAAGAAGGACCACAACATCCGGCGGGGGAAGAGCGAAAAGGGCGTCACCGTCTACACGACCGCCGAACGATGAACCGCCATACCGATGAGGACAGGATCGCTGAGGAACTCTCGGCGATCCCCGGTCTCACGCGCGGGGAACTAATCGGGCTCTGGGAAAAGCACTACGGCCGGCCGCCGCCCAAGGGCCTGAGCCGCCGATTGCTGGAATACAGCGCTGCCTATCGGGTGCAGGCAAGGGCGTTCGGTGGTTTGAAGGCGATGGTCCGACGAAAGTTGCGCGCCGGGGCGGTTTCCAGGGAGAAAACGTCCAAATCGACACAAGCTCAATGCCGGTCCAAGGCCCTCTCGCCCGGCACGCGCCTCGTCCGCGAATGGCACGGCGTGACCCATACGATAGAGGTGCTGGAGAAGGGGTTCCTCTACGAGAGCAAGACCTATCGATCGCTCTCCAGAATCGCCCATGTCATCACGGGTGCCCGCTGGTCGGGCCCAAGGTTCTTCGGACTATGAGCAAGCGCGTCCGTTGCGCCATCTACACCCGGAAGTCCACGGAGGAGGGGCTGGAGCAGGAATTCAACAGCCTCGACGGCCAGCGTTAGGCCTGCGAGGCCTACGTCCAATCCCAGCGCGGCCAGGGCTGGGTCATCCAGCGGAAACGCTACGACGACGCCGGCCTCTCCGGCGGGACCATGGAACGCTCCGCCTTGCAGGACCTGCTGGCCGATATCGAGAGGGGGGAGGTCGATCTGGTCGTTGTCTATAAGGTGGACCGCCTGACCCGCTCGCTCACGGACTTCACCGGGATCATCGAGACGTTCGATGCCCGCCGGGTCTCCTTCGTCTCCGTCACCCAGCAGTTCAACACCGCCAACTCTATGGGACGCCTGACGTTGAACGTGCTGCTCTCCTTTGCCCAGTTCGAACGTGAGGTCACGGCCGAGCGTATCCGCGACAAGATCGCGGCCTCCAAGATGAAGGGGATGTGGATGGGTGGACCGGTGCACTTGGGATACGATGTCAAAGACCGAAAATTGGTGGCCACCCGGATAGAGGCCGACGCCGTCGACCGGATCTTCCGGCTCTACGTCGAACTAGGGACAGTCCGGCGGCTGCAGGACGAACTGGACCGCCTTGGGATCGTCACCAAGCGACGGGTCCACAAAAGCGGCAAACGGACAGGAGGGAAGCCGTTCTCACGGGGTAATCTCTACCAGCTTCTGGCCAACCCCATTTACATCGGGCGCATCCCTCACAAGGGCGAGACCTATCCCGGAGAGCACGCTGCCATAGTGGATCCGGATACATGGCAGGCGGTCCAGCACCGCTTGGCCCAAAATGCCGTTGGGCGAACCAGCAAGACCAACGTCAGAAGTTCGTTTCTCCTGATTGGGAAGATCTTCGACGAAAACGGCGACCCTCTCTATCTCTCCAGGCCCATACACATGGCAGGCGGTACGGCTACTACATCTCCAAGCATCTGATGCATGGGGCGCACCAGAATGCGGGAGGGTGGCGAATACCCGCCAGGACGCTGGAGCATGTGGTGACGGCGTCTCTTTCGGACTTGTACCGGAGCCAGTCCCGATTGATGGACCTCATGAGCCCGGAGGAACCTGGCATCGCCGCACTAACCAGGCTGAAGGCCCGGGCGACCTGCCTCAGCGATCAGCTTTCGAATGGCCCACCAGAAGAAAAACGCCGCCTCCTGCATACCACCATCCAACGCATCGACCTCACACCGACTTCAATCGTCTTGATCCTTCACAAACCCGCGTTGAACCGGCTCTTCGACCTCCCCAACTGTGATGATCAGGGCTCCGCTTCCATTCGTGTCCCCATCCGTCTCCGGCGGCGAGGCGTGGAAACCAAGATGATCATCGATGGCCCAGGCGCCGAGACTTGTAACGTCGACCCTGATCTTTGCCGCCTGATTGCTCAGGCCCATCTATGGTTCGACCAGCTGACCTCGGGCGAGGCGTGCACGGTTCGGCAAATCGCCAGACGCCAGAAGATCAACGAGCATGAGATCAGCCGGGTTCTCCATCTGGCGTTTCTGTCACCGAGAATTGTCGAGGACATTTTCAAGGGTCGGCAGGCGGAAGACGTGACCGTCTATCGGCTGAGACGTCTGTCTTCCCTGCCATTCGCCTGGCAAGACCAGGCTGAACGGCTCGAAAATCTCGGATAGCCTTCCGCCGGGCTCCACCCGGAAATCACACAGTCTGGCTGCCGAAAAGTGCCAACGGAGACTATTGCACTTCTTCGGCGATATTGTTTCCGGTCCCGGGTCTCAGCCAAGCGCCGGCCACCCCAAAGCCCCCGGAACCGCGGCCTCTGCGCGTGTTTGCCAGTCTGGCTGCCGTTTCGAATGGGAAAGAGTGGTGGGCCGGGCAGGACTCGAACCTGCAACTACACCGTTATGAGCGGTGGGTTCTAACCAGTTGAACTACCGGCCCGCCCCAAGGTAGCGCACCTCCCGGCATGCCGCAGCAAAAAGGCCGCTCGCCCGGCCTTTCGCTTGAGTTCGCGCGCTTTCGCGGGCGCTACGTGTCGAGAAAACTGCGGAGCTTGCGCGACCGGCTCGGGTGCTTGAGCTTGCGCAGCGCCTTGGCCTCAATCTGGCGGATGCGCTCACGGGTGACGGAAAACTGCTGGCCGACCTCCTCGAGGGTGTGGTCGGTGTTCATGCCGATGCCGAAGCGCATGCGCAGCACGCGCTCCTCGCGCGGGGTAAGGGTCGCCAGCACCTGCGTCGTGGTCTCCTTGAGGTTCGACTGGATCGCGGCATCGAGCGGCAACACCGCGTTCTTGTCCTCGATAAAATCGCCGAGATGGCTGTCCTCCTCGTCGCCGATGGGCGTCTCGAGGCTGATCGGCTCCTTGGCGATCTTGAGCACCTTGCGCACCTTCTCGATCGGCATGGCGAGCTTCTCGGCGAGCTCCTCGGGCGTCGGCTCGCGGCCGATCTCGTGCAGCATCTGGCGCGAGGTGCGCACCAGCTTGTTGATCGTCTCGATCATGTGCACGGGAATACGGATGGTGCGCGCCTGGTCGGCGATCGAGCGGGTGATGGCTTGGCGGATCCACCAGGTGGCGTAGGTCGAGAACTTGTAGCCGCGGCGGTATTCGAACTTATCGACCGCCTTCATCAGCCCGATATTGCCCTCCTGGATGAGATCGAGAAACTGCAGGCCGCGGTTGGTGTATTTCTTGGCGATCGAGATGACGAGGCGCAGGTTGGCCTCGACCATCTCTTTCTTGGCCCGCGCCGCCTCGCGCTCGCCCTTCTGCACGGTGTTGACGATGCGGCGGAACTCGTCGATATCGAGCCCCACGTCATGGGAGATCTCGGCGATGCCGGTGCGGACCTCCTTGATATCCTTGTTCTCTTCCCTGGCGAAGTCGGCCCAGCCTTTCTCCTTGAGACGGCGCACGCGCCTGAGCCAGTTGGGATCGAGCTCGTTGCCCATATATTGCTTGATGAATCCGTCGCGCGGCACGGCGTGGCTCTCGGCCATGCGCAACAGCCGGCCCTCGAAATTCTTGAGCCGGCGGTTGAGCCCGTAGAGCTGGTCGACAAGCGCTTCGATGCGGTTGTTGTTGAGGTGGACGCCGTTCATCAGCTCGACGAGCTGGTGCTTGAGCTTGTCGTAACGTTTCTCCTGCGCCGGCGTCACCGAGCCCGCCTTGCGCGCCGCCGCCAGGCGGAGCTCCTGCACGCGGCTGAGTTTCTTGTAAGTGCCGGTGATCTCCGCGAAGGTGTCGAGGACCTGGCGAGTCAGCGCTTCCTCGAGCGCGGCAAGCGACATGTTGGCCTCGTCGTCTTCCTCCTCGGCGCCGTCGCCCTCTTGTCCCTTGGCCTCCTCGCCCGAGTCCTCCGCCTCGCCGCCGTCCTCGACGTCCTCCTCGTCGTCGTCGCCCGGCACACCGCCATAGGTGGCGTCCAAATCGACGATATCGCGCAGCAGGACCTGGCTCTTGATCAGCTCGTCGCGCCAAAGGACGATGGCGCGGATGGTCAAGGGACTCTCACAGATGCCGCCGATCATGGTTTCACGGCCGGCTTCGATGCGCTTGGCGATCTCGATTTCGCCCTGGCGCGAGAGCAACTCGATCGAGCCCATCTCCCGAAGGTACATGCGCACCGGATCATCGGTTCGCTCGAGCTCATCACTGGACGACGTGGGCGCCGGCGGCGCCACCTCGGGAGCGACGGTCAGCGCGCCCGTGCCCGCGGCCGCGCCCCCCTCGGTCGTCGCACTGGAGCCGCTCTCCTCGCCCTCTTCGTTCTCGACGACGTTGACGCCCATTTCCGAGAGCATCGCCATGGTGTCTTCGATCTGCTCGGAGGACACCTGATCCTGTGGCAGCGCCGCGTTGAGCTCGTCATAGGTGACGTAGCCACGTTCCTTGGCCTTCGCCAGCATCTTCTTGACCGCCCGCATCGCCGAATCGATCAGCGGGCTATCGGGCGCGTCGTCGCGTCCCTCTCGGGGCTCGTCCGCGTTTGCCGTATTGGTCGCCATCTATGCTCTGCTCCTCGCGCGGTGCTCCGCTGAACCTTTAGCGCTGGATCACCCGGCGCTTTACTTCTCGGCCACGCCTACAGCGTGACTTTCGGCCCAGACGCAACGCCGAACTGCTCGAGTTAGACCTCGCTACCCTCAGGCAACTCATCCTCGCGCTTGATGAGCACCGAAAGGCGGGTCTTGGTCTCGCTACTGGAATCGGCCCCAAAGTTGCGCCCCGCCGCTTCCAACTCCACAGGCAGGTTCACCGCCCGCTGATGCCGTGCGAGCGTATGCACCCAGCCCATTTGGGCATCCATCAGGTCGGCCTCCGGCCGGGCGAAACGTTCCAACGCGACAACCTCCGGGCCGGCGATCTTTTCCAGAATCGCCGCATAACCCCTGTCAGTAAGGTGATATTTGAGTGCCGCTGAGTCAAGGTCCGCCACGGAGCCGGCAATTTCTAGGATAGCCGTGCGCAGTCCGTCAAGTGCTGCGTCGGTGAGCGGCACTTCGGCAAAGTCCTCGGCGAGGCGGTCCAACAACTCGGGATGGTGCAAAATCGTCACGGCGAGCAGCCGCTCCCGACGGTAGCTCGGGCCCTCCTTGGGGCCGGCCAGTCGCCGGCCGAAGCCCCGCCCGTCCCGGCGCCGTCCTGGCGTGCCCGACCGTGGAGCTGCCGAGTTGCGCCGGTCGCCAAACATGTCGCCGAGCCGCTGGTTGACGTATTCGCGGTAATAGCCGCGCACTGTGGCATCGCCGATGCGCCCGACCAATTCGCTCAATTCCCGCTCGAGCGCCGCCCGCCGCTCGGGCGTATCGAGCGTTCGCCGGTTCACGGCGTTGCGCCACAGGACGTCGGCCAACGGTAAGGCGTTGTCGAGAAAGGGTTTGAGCGCGCCCGCACCGCCATGGCGCACCAAGCTGTCCGGATCCTCACCCGCGGGCAATAGCGCGAAGCGGAGCGAGTGGCCCGGTTTAAGCAGTGGCAGCGCGCGATCCGCCGCGCTCACCGCAGCCCTCAGCCCAGCCTCGTCGCCATCGAGGCACAGCACGGGCTCTGGCGCGAGGCGCCAAAGCTCGCAGATTTGGTCCTCGGTGATGGCGGTGCCGAGGGGGGCGACCGCGTGATCGAGACCCACGGCCGCGAGCGCGATGACATCCATATAGCCCTCGACGACCACCACGCTCGCCTCGGCCCGGGCCGCCTCGCGCGAACGGGCCAGCCCGAACAGCGTGCGGCCCTTGTGGAACAGCGGCGTGTCCGGCGAGTTGATGTATTTGGGCTTGCCGTCACCGAGCGAGCGCCCGCCGAACGCGATGACGCGGCCACGCCGATCGGCGATCGGGAAGATGATCCGGTTGCGGAAGCGATCGTAGGTCGCGCCGCCGTCCTCGGGCTTGATCAGCAGGCCGGCCTCGATCAGCGCATCTTCGTTCACCGATCGGGCCAGCATGGCTTCCTTGAGGGCCGTGCGGCTCGGCGGCGCGAAGCCGACGCGGAATTTTTCGATCATCCCGTCGTCGAGGCCTCGCGAGGCGAGATAGTCCCGCGCCGGCTTGCCGCCCTGACCGGCGAGCTGCGATTCGAACCAGCCCGCCACCAGCTCGGTCAGGTCAAGAAGAACCATCCGTTGTTCGGTCCGCTCGCGATCCTCGGCGCTGCGCGGCGGCAACTTGACCCCGGCCAGATCCGCGATCTTCTCGACCGCTTCGACGAAGCCGAGCCCTTCGGTGCGCATCAGGAAATCGAACACGCTGCCATGGGCGCCACAGCCGAAGCAGTGATAGAAGCCCTTGTCGTCGCTGATCGTGAACGACGGTGTCTTTTCGTTGTGGAACGGGCACAGGCCGGTAAATTCACGGCCACGCTTGATCAGCTTGACGCGCCGCCCGACGAGATCGGACAACGGCACGCGGTCGCGCAGATCGTCAAGAATATGAGAAGGAAACGCCATGCGCGCCCGCCCCCAACTGGCCTCTACCGATCAGGCGATTCGTCTTTGCGGGGCTGGCCCGACGACCTGCATCCCGTCCCGCACCCACGCACCGCCCGAGCCCTTCCCTCACGCGAACTTAGCCTGCATCCGACTGGGTTAACAGTTGCTTGACGATGTCGGCCGTTTTGCCGAAATCCATGCGCCCAGCGTAGCGCTCCTTGAGCGCCGCCATGGTGCGGCCCATGTCCTTGAGGCTTGCGGCACCGATATCGGCGATCACCTTTTCGCTCACCTCTTTCGCCTCCGCTTCGCTCAGGCTCTCGGGCAGAAAGCTCTCGATGACGGTGATTTCCTCGCGCTCCTGATCCGCCAGTTCCTGCCGGTTGCCTTTCTCGTAGAGCTTGATGCTGTCATGGCGCTGGCGCACCATGGTGGCGAGCATGTTGAAGAGGTCCTCCTCGCCAAGGCCCTGGTTGTTGCCCTCGGTGCGCGCCGCGATGTCGCGGTCCTTGAGCGCAGCCAGGATCAGCCGCAGGGTCGAAACCCGGCGGGCGTCCTTGGCCTTCATGGCGGATGTCAACGCCTCGCTAAGGCGGGCACGCATCATGGATGGTGGGCTCGATGTTCCGAGAGGGCGCAAATCCTACACCCAAGCCGGCCCTCATGGCAACGTGAAAATTGCAGCTAAGTCATTGAAAAACAACCGTAAATTCTTTTGTGAACGACCTTGACGGCGGCACGATTGTTGCTTATCTTGCGGCCCGTCTGCGAGCCGCGCAAGGATTGCGAGGGCCGCCCGAGCCTCCTGCCCCGGCCGGATCCAGGCCGATCCCTGATCTTCAGGACAGGAGCTCAAGCCTTTGGCTGACGCATCGATGACGAGCGCTACGCCGCCGGTGCCCAGGACCTCGGCGGCATTGGTGCTGGCCGACGGCACGGTGATCTGGGGCCAGGGTCTCGGCGCCGAGGGGACCGCCGTGGGCGAGGTGTGCTTCAACACCTCGATGACGGGCTATCAGGAGATACTCACCGATCCCTCCTATGCCGGCCAGATCATCACCTTCACCTTCCCGCACATCGGCAATGTCGGCGCCAATGAGGAGGACATCGAGACGGTGACGCCGACGGCGCGCGGCCTGGTGCTGCGGATGCCGATCACCGAGCCCTCCAACTTCCGCGCCGCCCAGCATCTCGACGCCTGGCTCAAGCGCCATGAACTCGTCGGCCTGAGCGGCATCGATACGCGCCGGCTGACCCGCCTCATTCGCGACGGCGGGCCCCAGACGGGCGCGCTGGGTCACGTGCCGGGCGGCCCCGACATCGAGAACCTCCTGGCCGAGGCGCGCGCCTGGCCGGGCCTCGAGGGCATGGACCTCGCCAAGGAGGTCTCGTGCGCGCAGAGCTATCGTTGGACGCAGGCGCGCTGGGCGCTGGGCCGGGGCTATGGCATTCAGGAAGCGCCCAAATTTCACGTCGTCGCCGTCGATTTCGGCATCAAGCACAACATCCTGCGTTGCCTGGCGGGCGCCGGCTGCCGCGTCACCGTGGTGCCCGCCGACGCGCCAGCCGACAGCATTCTCGGGCACCAGCCCGATGGCGTCTTTCTCTCCAACGGGCCCGGCGATCCGGCGGCCACCGGCCGCTATGCCGTGCCGATGATCCGCGGCCTCCTGGATACCAACATCCCCGTGTTTGGTATTTGCCTCGGCCATCAGATGCTCGCGCTGGCCTTGGGCGCCACGACCACGAAGATGCAGCGCGGCCACCGCGGCGCCAACCACCCGGTCAAGGACCTCGCCACCGGCCGGGTCGAGATCACCAGCCAGAATCACGGCTTCGTCGTCGAGGCGGACACCCTTCCGGCGGGCGTGGCGGCGACGCATGTCTCGCTGTTCGACGGCAGCCTCGAGGGCGTGGCGGTCGAGGGGAAAGCGGTGTTCGGCGTGCAGTACCACCCCGAGGCATCGCCCGGCCCGCAGGATAGCCACTACCTGTTCGAACGCTTCATCGGGATGATGGAGCGCCATGCCTAGGCGCAGCGATATCGAATCGATCCTGATCATCGGCGCCGAGCCGATCGTCATCGGCCAGGCGTGCGCGTTCGATACTTCGGGTAGGCGCACCCGCCGCGTCTCAAAACTGGGCAATCATCCTGTCGTAGTCGGCATGGGAGCCGATCCAAAACCACAGCATGGCGTCACCGTCGATCACGCCGAGAGCGCGGTAACCGAGGCCGACCCGGACGGACCATATCGGCCGACCGGCATGAACCTTCTTGAAACTCAACCCGGGGTGGCGCGGATCATTCTGCCACCGCCGAAAGGCGGATTCGGACTGCGCTTTCACCTCCCTCGGCAGCTCCGCGTAGCACGCCCAAAATTGCGGCGTGGCCCGCGACTTCATTCCTTGTGGTCGAAATCGAGCGGCGAGGCGGCACCCTTACGGGCCGCCGCCAAGGCCTCATCCGCGAGGCTCGCCAGCACGCCCTCGGAATCCTTGAAGGCCGTGGTCCAGCGCTTCTCCGAACGCAGTTCTTCAAGGATGAGAGTAGCGAATTCGTCCTGCTCGCGCGACGGCAACTTGGCGGCTTCCTCGAAAACCTTCTTCAGCAACTTGTTCATGACCCGGAGTATAGCGCGAGGCCCTGACCACTGCGAATGGTCCGCCGACCGGTGTTCCCATGCCTAGACGCAACGACATCGAATCGATCCTGATCATCGGCGCCGGGCCGATCGTCATCGGCCAGGCCTGCGAGTTCGACTATTCCGGCACCCAGGCGTGCCGCGCGCTCAAGGACGAGGGCTACCGCATCGTGCTGGTGAACTCTAATCCGGCGACGATCATGACCGATCCGGGGCTCGCCGATGCGACCTATATCGAGCCCATCACGCCCGCCATGGTGACGCAGATCATCGCCAAGGAGCGGCCCGATGCGCTGCTCTCGACCATGGGCGGCCAGACCGCGCTCAACATCGCCGTGGCGCTCGCCGACGAGGGGGTTCTCGAAGCTCACGGCGTCGAGATGATCGGCGCTTCGCGCGAGGCCATCCGCAAGGCCGAGGACCGCGATATGTTCCGCGGCGCGATGCAGGCCATTGGCCTCGCCTGCCCACAGAGCGCCATCGCGCGTACGCTGGAGGAAGCTCACACGCACCTCGCGGATACCGGCCTGCCGGCGATGATCCGCCCCTCCTTCACGCTCGGCGGCACCGGCGGCGGCATCGCGTTCAACCGTGAGGAGTTCGAGGCGATTGTCCTGGGCGGGCTCGCCGCCTCGCCGGTCACCGAGGTGCTGATCGAGGAATCGGTGCTCGGCTGGAAGGAATACGAGATGGAGGTGGTGCGCGACAAAGCCGACAACTGCATCATCGTCTGCTCGATCGAGAACGTCGACCCGATGGGCGTTCACACCGGCGATTCGATCACGGTTGCGCCGGCGCTCACGCTTACCGACAAGGAGTATCAGATCATGCGCAACGCGGCGATGGCCGTGCTGCGCGAGATCGGCGTCGAAACCGGCGGCTCCAACGTGCAGTTCGCCGTCGAGCCCGCGAGCGGCCGTCTCGTCGTCATCGAGATGAACCCGCGCGTCTCGCGCTCCTCGGCGCTGGCCTCCAAGGCCACTGGCTTTCCCATCGCCAAGGTCGCGGCGCGCCTCGCGGTGGGCTATACGCTGGATGAGCTCGACAACGACATCACCGGCGTGACGCCGGCCTCGTTCGAGCCCACCATCGATTACGTTGTCACCAAGATCCCGCGCTTCACCTTCGAGAAATTCGCCGGCGCCGAGCCCGTACTGACCACCTCGATGAAATCCGTTGGCGAGGCCATGGCGATCGGCCGCAGCTTCGCCGAATCCTTACACAAGGCGCTGCGTTCGATGGAAACCGGCCTGACCGGCCTCAACGAGGTGGCGATCCCGGGACTCGAGGCGAAGGCCGGCGCGGCGCTCAGCAACCGCGACAAGAGCCTCGTCCGCGCCGCATTGGCCCGCCCGGCGCCGGATCGCATCCTGATGATCGCCCAGGCCTTTCGCCACGGCCTTGCGGTCGCGGAGGTCCGCGACGCCTGCCACTACGACCCCTGGTTCCTGGAGCAGGTGCGCGGACTCGTCACCCTCGAGGATGCGGTGCGCCTGAACGGCCTGCCTGAGGATCGCGATGCCTTCCTCGATCTCAAGCGCGCGGGCTTCTCCGATGCCAGGCTGGCCGAACTCGCAGGCTCGGCCGAGCCCGAGGTGACGGCGCGACGCCACGCGCTTTGTGTGCATCCCGTGTTCAAGCGGGTCGACACCTGCGCCGCCGAGTTCGAATCACGCACGCCTTACATGTACTCGACCTACGAGACCAACGGCCGTACAGCGCCGGAATGCGAGGCGCAGCCATCGGCGCGGGCCAAGACCATCGTCCTTGGCGGCGGGCCCAACCGGATCGGCCAGGGCATCGAGTTCGACTATTGCTGCGTGCACGCGTCCTACGCGCTGAAGGAGGCGGGCTACGAGACCATCATGGTCAACTGCAACCCGGAAACCGTCTCGACCGACTACGACACCTCGGACCGGCTCTATTTCGAGCCGCTCACGGTTGAGGACGTGCTCGAGCTGGTGCGCGTCGAGCAATCCGCGGGCGAGCTCCTCGGGGTTATCGTCCAGTTCGGCGGCCAGACGCCGCTCAAGCTCGCGGCCGGGCTCGAGGCGGCCGAAGTGCCGATCCTCGGCACCTCGCCCGACGCCATCGACCTCGCCGAGGACCGCCAGCGCTTTCACGACCTCGTTCAGCGCCTGGGCTTGCGCCATCCGGCGAGCGAAATCGTCTCGAGCGCCGATCAATCGATCGCCGCCGCGAGGCGCATCGGCTATCCGGTTCTGGTCCGCCCCTCCTACGTGCTGGGCGGCCGGGCGATGGAAATCGTTCACGAGGAATCATCGCTGCTGCGTTACATGACCAGCGCGGTCGTCGTCTCCGATGGCAGCCCGGTGCTGATCGACACCTACCTCCGTGACGCTATCGAGGTCGACGTCGATGCGGTGGCCGACGGCACCGACGTCTTCGTCGCCGGTATCATGGAGCACATCGAGGAGGCCGGCATCCACTCGGGCGATTCAGCCTGCTCACTGCCACCCCATTCGCTCGGCCCGGGGATCATCGAGGAGCTCGGGCGCCAGACCGAGGCGCTTGCGCGGGCGCTTAACGTCATCGGCCTGATGAACGTGCAGTACGCCATCCAGGGCGATGAGGTGTTTGTCCTCGAGGTCAATCCGCGGGCCAGCCGCACGGTGCCCTTCGTCGCCAAGGCCATCGGGCTGCCGATCGCCAAGGTGGCGGCGCGGGTGATGGCGGGCGAGCCGCTCGCCGCCTTCGATCTCAAGGCGGCGAACCTCGACCATGTCGCGGTCAAGGAGGCGGTGTTCCCGTTCGCCCGGTTCCCCGGCGTCGATACGATTCTCGGCCCGGAAATGAAGTCGACCGGCGAGGTCATGGGGCTCGACCGCGACTTCGCCCACGCCTTCGCCAAATCGCAGCTTGCCGGCGGCACCGTTCTGCCCCTGGAGGGGACCGTCTTCGTCTCGGTCAAGGATGCCGACAAGCCCGCACTCGCCGAGCCGGCGGCGCAGCTTCTCGACATGGGCTTCCGCGTGATTGCGACGCGCGGCACCGCGAGCTACCTGCAAGCCCAGGGCATCACCGTCGAGGTCATCAACAAGGTGCTCGAAGGCCGGCCCCACATCGTCGATGCGATGAAGGATGGCGAGGTGAAGCTCGTCTTCAACACCACCGAAGGGGCGCAGGCCATCGCCGACAGCTTCACCTTGCGGCGCACCGCGCTCACCGCGCACATCCCTTACTACACCACCGTTGCCGGCGCGCGCGCCGCCGTCGAGGCCATCGCCACCCTCCGCGAGGGCACGCTCGAGGTTGCAACATTGCAATCCTATGCAGGGGTTTCATAATACCCGGGTCAAGCAGAATTGGCGGACCCGCAGGCCACCGATTCAGCCCACGGCGCGACAGCGCCCGTTTGGAAGAGTTCGATGGAACGAGAACCCATAACCCGCGGCGGTTTCGAGCGCCTGCAGGACGAGCTCAAGCAGCTCAAGACCGTGCAGCGCCCCGCGATCATCCGGGCCCTCGAAGAGGCCCGCGAATATGGCGATATCTCGGAAAACGCCGAATATCACGCCGCCAAGGAACGCCAGAGCTTCATCGAAACCCGCGTGATCGAGCTCGAGGACAAGCTTCGGCGCGCCGAGGTGATCGACGTGAGCAAACTGTCGAGCCGGGGCGGAATCAAGTTCGGCGCGACGATACGGCTGGCCGATGAGGACACCAACGCGAAGGTGACCTACCAGATCGTCGGGGCGACCGAGGCCGATGTGAGCGAGGGCCGCCTGTCGATTACCTCACCGCTGGCCCGGGCGTTGATCGGCAAATCCAAGGGCGTCTCGGTCGAGGTGACGACGCCGAGCGGCCCGAAGTCCTACGAAATCGTCTCGGTGAGATACAAATAAGCGGATCCGCGCCGCGCCGCGGGCGCTGCAGCGACGGGGACGAGTTCGGGGGCCCACACAAGGGGCGCCTCCAGTTGCGGACGCCGCTCCCCGCTGCGCATCGATCGACCGTACCGAATGCGACAAACGACCGGGAGTCACCCGAGGCGGAGGTGGGGGTGACGAGGGCCGGGCGTTCGGCGGCTTGGTCACCGGTCTGGGGATGAGCTCGATCACGCGACCTCAATCGACACAACAAGGGATGGGAACGATGGATGGCAAAATTGCTCTCGAGGAGCATTGGGCGGTGGAGGAAACCCTGCACACGTCGGTGAAGCTGGTTGGCGAAGGTGATTATTGGACCGACGTCCGGCGCCGACTGCTCGATGTGGAGGACGTGCGCCTGACCGAGATGGATCGCCACGGGATCTAGATGACCATTCTCTCGCTCAACTCGCCGGGTGTGCAGTCGGTCCTGGAGGTCCCGGCGGCGGTCGACCTGGCGCAAAGAATGAACGACGTCCTGGCCGAGAAAATAGCCAGACATCCAGATCGGTTCGCCGGGTTCGCCGCCTTGGCGCTGCAGGATCCCGACGACGCCATCGAGGAACTCACCCGCTCGGTCAAGGACCTCGACTTCAAGGGCGCCCTGGTGAACGGCTTTACCCAAAAGGCCGTCCCGGACTCGGCGATCTATTACGATTCGCCCGAATACCGCCCGTTCTGGGCTGCGGTCCAGGACCTCGACGTGCCCTTCTACCTGCATCCTCGAATTACCATTCCGTCACGCGCGCAGGCCTATGAGGGTCATCCCTGGCTGGCCAGTCCGGTATGGGATTTTGCCGTGCAAACGTCGATCCACGCCATGCGCCTCATCGGTGCACGGCTATTCGACGAGTATCCGCGCCTCCAGATCATCCTCGGGCACCTGGGAGAACGGATCCCTTACGATATGTGGCGGCTGGACAATCTCATGAAGAAAGTCCCGGCCGGTTACCCGGCGCAAAAGCCGGTGGGCGAATATCTCAGAGCCAATTTTCATTTGACGACGAGTGGACAGTTCCACGATCCGACGTTCCAGTGTGCGCTCGCCGAGATGGGAACCGAACGCATCATGTTCTCGATCGACTATCCATCCGAAGTCACCGCGGATGCCGCGTCATGGTTCGATGCCACCGATTTGCCCGACGATGCGCGCTACAAAATTGGCCGCGGCAATGCGGTTGATCTCTTCAAGTTGAGCGTTCACTAGGTAAAAACGCGCTGCCTGACTGACCCTCCCGGCCTGTTCTTCCCGCCCGCGCCGCCTGCAAAGACCAGGAAACGGCGCGATCGTCCGCTTCGGGCTAGACTCAGAAGCAGGGGCCTTGGTCCTTTGATGGCGGGAATCTGGCCGTAGGCGGACGGCTGGTGGCTAGTGGATTGCTCGATACGCATAGATCCCGTAATCCTTCCGTTCTCAGGTGATGGAGATTTCAGCGATTGAGTGTCCGCTTCCAGTCTCGCCTGAGTGGCCGCAGCCAGATGTCCTTCCTGGGCTCGGCCCGTTTCATATGCGTGTCGTAGCGCCCGCGCCCCTGGGTGGTCCCGACGCGGGTCCAGCCCGAGGCCCTGTAGACGGCGCCGGTGTAGCGCGGGGTCTCGACGAAGGTCTCGATGAGCACGGGCGTGATGTTGTAGCGCGCCGTCCAATCCTCGGGCAGGCGTCGGCGCACGATGGCGAGGATGTGCGATCCCAGGTTCGGGATCTCGACCCAGGGCAGGATAAGGAAGCGTGGGTTGTCGACCACCAGCGGCAGGTTCTTCCCGCGCAGCTCGGGGGTCCATCCGATGAAGTTGTCGCGCGGGGCGAGCTTCCAGGCGGCGGTGGAGAAGCCGAGCATGGCCAGAGGCCAGCCGTTGCGGTCATGGACGGCGTAGCGCATCTGGGCGCCGACCAGGGGCTTGTATCCGAGGTAGTGGTAGCGGGCGACGAACTCGTTCCACAGCCTGCCTTCGCGGGTGCCGCGCACGACGATGCGGAAGTCGAGCGGGCGAACCTCGTCGAGGGCGGTCGGGGCCGGGAACAGCGGCGGCTCGGTGTCAGGCCCGAAGAAGATGGGCTTGGGCCGGCCCTGCCGTCCCTTCGGCGGCGGCAGAACGATCACACCGTCGCGGTGCATGGCCAGCATGGTCACCTTAGCCATCATGTCCTTGAGGTCGCCATCGGGCTTGAGCCAGCCGACGCGCCGGCAGAACTCTCTGGACAGGGCGGCCCGGGTGGGCGGCGGATCGGCGGCGATCAGGGCGCGCATCAGCGCCATCTCGTCGGCGGTGAAGTTGCGGCCGTAGTACCGGCACTCGATCGTGCCGGTCATTCCTGCGCCGAGAACTTGCGCCTGCGCTCCTCGCTCATCGTCCAGGGCAGCCACGGGGACAGGTCGTCCGGCGGTTTGCCGCCATTCTTCGCGCAGGCCTTCAACCATGCCTCCAGCCAGCGCAGCACGTCGACACCGTTCATCGAGAGCGTGCCGATGACGGAGTACATGATCGCGGTGAACTTCGCGCCGTCCTCGCTGTTGGAACCGAAGCTCAATCGGCGCCCGATGACCGGCCCGCGGAGCGCCCGCTCCCCGGCATTGTTGTCCATCGGAACCTGGGGATGGTCCGCGAAGACGCACAACCCTTCGCGGTGGTTGAGCAGCGAGCGCAAGGGCTTTGCCCGACGGTCCTTGTCCGGCAGGCCGGCCAGTTCCGCCTCGGCGTTCGCGAACAGGCGCTTGACCGCCTTCCCGAGTTTGCGTTGCGCTGCGTCGAAGGCCGGTGTCTGGCGTTCGAGAGCGGGGTCGTAATGCTTCAACCGTTCGTCGTTCAGCCGGTAGATCGCCGCGATCCGCTCGATCCATCCCTCGCACCATTCCGTCAGCGCGTCCTGGCCGGCCGCGCCCTCGATGAAGTCGCGCCGCTGGTGAGCCCAGCACCAGCAGAGGATGACCTTGCCGGCGAGTTCGCGCGCCAGCGCTCTGTAGGCGCTGTAGCGGTCGCAGACCACGAAGACGGTGCAGGCGGTGTCGGCGAACAGGGCCTTCGCGACCTCGGCGCTGCGCGAGGGGTCGATATGGAAGTAAACCGCGTCCTTGCTGACCGAAGTCCACAGCCAGGCGCGGCTCGACCGGCCGTTGTCGCGGAACTCCTGTACCCGATCGCGGTAGGGAAGCGGGTTGCCCCGCTCCCCCCGCACAGATCCGTGCAGGCACGTTGATGCACACGGCTCCTCCCTCAGGTCAATTGACGGCAAATCGTTGGCTCGGCCACGGGTGTCGGATTTCCAGCGTGGGCCAGTATTTCGCTGTCAGTCGCTCCATACGGTCCCCGCTGTAGCGGTCCTTCTGCGATCTGCGGCGCAGAGTCCTGAGCCACAGTACTTTCAGTCGTTGCACGAAACGCCCCAGATATCGGTAGCTGGTTGGAACGGCAAAGTAGTTCAGCCATCCATCAAGTACCTGTCCCAGCCACCGCGCGGTCTGGTTTACGCCGTCGTGCATCCGCCTGCGAAGCTCCTCCTTTATTCGCTTCAGGGTGCGCGCCATCCGCTTCGAGACCGGCTTGCGCCCCAACTGGAACCGCCCCTTCCTGTCCTTCGCGCAGTAGTGCGTGAAGCCCAGAAAGTCGAGCGTCTCCGGTTTGCCCAACCCTCGCCGCTGACGGTTCTCAGTTGCGAACCGCCCGAACTCGATGAGCCGGGTCTTGTCAGGGTGCAGTTCCAGTTCAAAACGTCCAAGCCGCTCCTTCAGGTCACGCAGAAATCGCTCCGCGTCTTGCTTGTGCTGGAAACCCACCACGAAATCATCGGCGTACCGCACGATGATTGTGTCGCCTTTGACCTCGTGGCTGCGCCACTTCTTCTGGAACCAGAGATCGAGAACGTAATGCAGGTAGATGTTGGCCAGGATCGGCGAAATCACCGAACCCTGGGGAGTCCCCCGCATGTTGTCCCGCCACTCGCCATTTTCCATGACGCCGACGTGCAACCACTTGGATATCAGCCTGATGACCCGCTTGTCTCCGATGCGATGTTCGAGGAACCGGACCAACCAGTCCCGCGAGACATGGTCGAAAAATCCGCGGATATCTGCGTCAGCTATCCAGTTGATCTTACGCCGTTCAATCCCGACCGCGAGCGCATCAAGCGCGTCGTGCGCCCCACACCCGGGCCGGAACCCATAGCTAAACCCCAGGAACTCCGCCTCGTAAATTGGCGTCAGGATAATCTCCGCCACCGCCTTCTGGACAATCTTGTCCTCTATGGCCGCGACGCCGAGCGGTCGTGTGCCGCCATCCGGCTTCGGGATGTTCACCCGCCGTGATGGCGTCGCCCGGTACGCTCCCGAGTGCACGCGGTCGTGCAGGGCGGCCAACCGGCCTTCCAACCCTCCCTCGTACATCCCCCACGTCATGCCATCCGCACCTGCCGCCGCGTCCTTCTTCAACGCGAAGAACGCCCAGCGCAGCGCATCGACCGTAACGTGGTGGAGAAGCGCCGTCAGACGCTCCCGTGGCTCCCGTTGTACAAACTGCCGTATCCGGTCGGCCGCTTGTGACACGCTTTCCCGGTCCTGCGTCCGGCGCATGCTTTGGCTTTCCAGATTCCCCTTGGGCTCGGTCCTTCGCTCCATCGGCTCCGCCGGAACAGGCCTCCCTTTGTTCGCCGACTTCATCGCTACTACTCCCGAGTCTGACTTCTCCATGCCGTTCGTCATCGGTTACGGATTCCTCCTTTCCTTTGCGATCCCGCTACGACCGCGGGATGACATGGAGACCTCCCAGGTCCCGGCGTGAAAGCCTACGTACGTGCGGTTGGGTTCTTCGACTCCGCAGGGTCCACTTCCCCCTTACCATGGCGGTGGAAGCGGTGTTGCCTTCGACATACTGGAAAGCCTCGGCACCCTGATTCTCAGACTTTTCGTAGCTCAATCGCCCTCGCCCATACGCGCCCCTGTCAACGCTTAACCTGCATCCTCGCGAATGCCGGCCCATGACTCGGGGTGGAAGTGGTTGGTTACTCCTTCTTCCCGCCGGACTCACACCGGCTACTTTCCGCCAGTTAGCCTGGCGCTCCCAGCCGGTCTCGTCGGCATGGCGCACCGTCGTCCGGTTCTGGTGCGCGAGAATCGCCTGGTAGACCGGGTCGAACAGCGGCACGAAGCGCTTCAGGCTGTTGGCCAGCGTGCCCGGCGAGACCGCCAGCCCCTGGTCCGCGTACCACGCCGCGACCCGGCACAGCGGGCGCAGGCACGCACAGTGCTCGAACAAAAACCGTGCCCAGAAGCTGGTTCCGAAGAGCGTTCCGGGGAACAGCCGCGGCACCGGCGGCGCAATCGCTTCCAGGGGCGACGACGCGCAGTCGCAACCCCGGCGCCAGCGCGTCCGCTCGATCCTGCGGATGTGGGCCTTGACCGCGATCTCGATCAGCGTCGTCACACGCTCGCCGTTGGCGACATAGGGCTTGCCGCAACAGGAACAGATCCGCGCATCCTTCGGTGGGTTGCGCCGTTCGGTCTTCTCCGGAAGCCCGGGCCGCGGGGTGCGACCGTGGCCGGGCGCGCCGCGTTGCTGGCCGCGCTTGCGTCCCGTGCCCGGCTTCTTCTGCCGCTCGCTCCTGCTCCCGAAGACCGCCTTCGACAGGACGGCCCGGCTCGAGCGCAGCTTGGCCAACTCCTCTTCCAGCCTCTCGTTGCGGGTTTGCAGGGACTCGATGGTCTTCTCCTGCTTGCGCAATCTCTTCAAGGCCGCCGGCAGCAGGGGACGTTCGGCAAGCTCGGCCTCCAGCCGCTCGGTCTTGAAGGCCGACGTATCCAGGGCAATTTGCAAATCGGTGATGCGCCTGTCCTGCCAATCGATGAAGTTCATCTGGTCGTGGTATTCCGCCAGCTCCGCGCGCAGCAGCTCGACCTCGTCGGACAGCCCACGTGCCGTCGCCTTGATGCGCTGCAACCACTCCAGCTCGCGGCGCAGCCGGCCGTTCTCCCGGTTCTGCTGACGGGTCTCGCGGGTCAGGGAATCGACTTCCCCGCGCAGCGCCTTGATCGTGTCCTTCTGCTTCTGCGTCCGTTCCAGCGCCTTGCCCAGCCGGATGCTCTCCTTCGACCGCACCGACTGCGCGGCCCGCTCCGACTTGCGCAGCGCCGAGACCTCTCCGCGCAACACCACGACCTCGTCCTTCTGTCCCTGCGACCGCTCCAGGGCCTTGCGGAGTCGGGCATTCTCCCTCGACAGTGGCCCGGTCGCGTCCTTCCGGCCTTTCGACGCCAGGGCCTTGTGCAGCCGCGCGACCTCGTCGCGCAGCGCTTCGATCGTGCAGAACTCGCTCGACCCGCTGCGGGCTTCGGAGAGCAACTCCTGCAAGTGCGCCACTTCGGCCTGCAAGGACGGCACGTCCTTGGCCGCGCGGCGGAGGTCCCCGGTCTCCTGCTCGGCCTCGCTCAGCCTCTGCCGGCAGGCCTTGAACCGCGACTTCCACGCACTCCCATCGCTGCGGGCGGCGACTTCCGCCCAGCGCAACTCTTCCGCGCGCGCTTCCGCTGCTTCCGCCCGCGCCCGCTCCTGTTCGCACAGAGACTGCCAGTCGCGCGGCTCGCTCGTCGGCGCCGACATGGGGGGCGAATCGCGGTAGGGAAGCGGGTTGCCCCGCTCCCCCCGCACAGATCCGTGCAGGCACGTTGATGCACACGGCTCCTCCCTCAGGTCAATTGACGGCAAATCGTTGGCTCGGCCACGGGTGTCGGATTTCCAGCGTGGGCCAGTATTTCGCTGTCAGTCGCTCCATACGGTCCCCGCTGTAGCGGTCCTTCTGCGATCTGCGGCGCAGAGTCCTGAGCCACAGTACTTTCAGTCGTTGCACGAAACGCCCCAGATATCGGTAGCTGGTTGGAACGGCAAAGTAGTTCAGCCATCCATCAAGTACCTGTCCCAGCCACCGCGCGGTCTGGTTTACGCCGTCGTGCATCCGCCTGCGAAGCTCCTCCTTTATTCGCTTCAGGGTGCGCGCCATCCGCTTCGAGACCGGCTTGCGCCCCAACTGGAACCGCCCCTTCCTGTCCTTCGCGCAGTAGTGCGTGAAGCCCAGAAAGTCGAGCGTCTCCGGTTTGCCCAACCCTAGCCGCTGACGGTTCTCAGTTGCGAACCGCCCGAACTCGATGAGCCGGGTCTTGTCAGGGTTCAGTTCCAGTTCAAAACGTCCAAGCCGCTCCTTCAGGTCACGCAGAAATCGCTCCGCGTCTTGCTTGTGCTGGAAACCCACCACGAAATCATCGGCGTACCGCACGATGATTGTGTCGCCTTTGACCTCGTGGCTGCGCCACTTCTTCTGGAACCAGAGATCGAGAACGTAATGTAGGTAGATGTTGGCCAGGATCGGCGAAATCACCGAACCCTGGGGAGTCCCCCGCATGTTGTCCCGCCACTCGCCATTTTCCATGACGCCGACGTGCAACCACTTGGATATCAGCCTGATGACCCGCTTGTCTCCGATGCGATGTTCGAGGAACCGGACCAACCAGTCCCGCGAGACATGGTCGAAAAATCCGCGGATATCTGCGTCAGCTATCCAGTTGATCTTACGCCGTTCAATCCCGACCGCGAGCGCATCAAGCGCGTCGTGCGCCCCACACCCGGGCCGGAACCCATAGCTAAACCCCAGGAACTCCGCCTCGTAAATTGGCGTCAGGATAATCTCCGCCACCGCCTTCTGGACAATCTTGTCCTCTATGGCCGCGACGCCGAGCGGTCGTGTGCCGCCATCCGGCTTCGGGATGTTCACCCGCCGTGATGGCGTCGCCCGGTACGCTCCCGAGTGCACGCGGTCGTGCAGGGCGGCCAACCGGCCTTCCAACCCTCCCTCGTACATCCCCCACGTCATGCCATCCGCACCTGCCGCCGCGTCCTTCTTCAACGCGAAGAACGCCCAGCGCAGCGCATCGACCGTAACGTGGTGGAGAAGCGCCGTCAGACGCTCCCGTGGCTCCCGTTGTACAAACTGCCGTATCCGGTCGGCCGCTTGTGACACGCTTTCCCGGTCCTGCGTCCGGCGCATGCTTTGGCTTTCCAGATTCCCCTTGGGCTCGGTCCTTCGCTCCATCGGCTCCGCCGGAACAGGCCTCCCTTTGTTCGCCGACTTCATCGCTACTACTCCCGAGTCTGACTTCTCCATGCCGTTCGTCATCGGTTACGGATTCCTCCTTTCCTTTGCGATCCCGCTACGACCGCGGGATGACATGGAGACCTCCCAGGTCCCGGCGTGAAAGCCTACGTACGTGCGGTTGGGTTCTTCGACTCCGCAGGGTCCACTTCCCCCTTACCATGGCGGTGGAAGCGGTGTTGCCTTCGACATACTGGAAAGCCTCGGCACCCTGATTCTCAGACTTTTCGTAGCTCAATCGCCCTCGCCCATACGCGCCCCTGTCAACGCTTAACCTGCATCCTCGCGAATGCCGGCCCATGACTCGGGGTGGAAGTGGTTGGTTACTCCTTCTTCCCGCCGGACTCACACCGGCTACTTTCCGCCAGTTAGCCTGGCGCTCCCAGATCGCCTCGTCCCCCTCGGTCAGCGTCAGCGCCGTCCCGAAATCCTCGTCGCGCATCGCCATGGACGTGACGATAACGAATCGCGGGCGGCGTTAGCAGAGGGTTTTGCACGGCGCTACGACACGCACATGAAGCGGGCCGAGCCCAGGAGGGACATCTGGCTGCGGCCACTCAGGCGAGACTGGAAGCGGACACTCAATCGCTGAAATCTCCATCACCTGAGAACGGAAGGATTACCATTATCGGCACCCGGACGTGGGCGCGTTAACGATTGGGAGAAGGTCGACCAGCGGTCACCGGTCTGCTGAGAGTCGGTTTCGAAAGTCATGCGGCTCGGGCCAATCTGCGGACGAGGAGCATGACGGAGGCGGCGTAGAGGAAGGCGCGGGCCGAGGCGATGGTGGCCTCGAAGTCCTTTGCCAGTCGCCGGTTGCGGTTGATCCAGGCGAAGAAGCGCTCCACGACCCAGCGGCGCGGTTGGACGGCGAAGCCGACCTGATCGGGGCTTTTGCGCACGATCTCGACGGCGATCACGGTGGCCGTGGCGACCTTCTCGCCGGCGTAGCCGCTGTCGGCAAAGACCTTCTCGATGAACGGAAACGAGCCGCGTGAGGCGCACAGCAGCGACCCGCCACCATCGCGGTCCTGGATACTCGCCGGATGCGCCTCGAGCACGAGGCCGCGCCCGTCGGTGTCGACCAGCGCGTGGCGCTTGCGCCCCTTGATCTTCTTGCCCGCATCGTAGCCGCGGGGGCCACCAGCCTCGGTTGTCTTGACGCTCTGGCTGTCGATAATCGCGCCGCTCGGGCTGGCCTCGCGTCCGACCCGCTCGCGATCGGCCATGACCAGAGAGTGATTGATCTTCTCAAGGAGGCCGTCGTCGCGGAACTTGGCGAACCAGCGATAGATCGTGCCCCACGGTGGCAAATCGCTTGGCAGCAAGCGCCAAGGGCAGCCAGCCCGCATCACGTAGAAAATGCCGTTGACGATCTCTCGCATCGGCCATGACCGGGGCCGTCCCGTGCCATGAGCCGGAGGCAAATGAGGCTCGATCACAACCCACTCCGCATCGGTCAAATCAGTCTGATAACGCAGCGTCTTGCGGCTATGCTGCTCTCGGGTGGTCGGCGTCCACATGGCGGCTCCATATCGGTCTCAGCAACCTCCTTGGAATCACATCGACACCGGCCACTCAACCCCTTTCGAAACGGCCTCTGAGAAGCCGTGCCGCGCGCCGTCAATGATCGACAACCAACCATGACCGAACTCGCCCGCCGCTCGGATGCGCCCGTCTTCGGCATCGTGATGATGTGCACCTCGGTGCTGTTCATGATCGCGATGGGCGTGCTGATGAAGCAGCTCACGCAGGAAATACACACGGCCCAGATCATGTGGGCCCGCTACATCGGCCACATGGCGATCATCCCGCTTTTGTTCCCGCAACACCTTCGCACTTTGCTCGTGAGCCAACGCAAGGACCTACAGTTCGTTCGCTCGGGGCTCATGCTGGTTGGAACCACGCTCGGCGTAACGTCGCTGCGCTACATGCCGCTCGCCGATGTCGTCGCGATCACCTATCTGGCGCCGGTGCTGATCACCGCGCTATCGGTCTTTCTTCTCGGTGAAGTCGTGGGGTTACGGCGCTGGCTGTCCGTCGCAGCCGGCTTCATCGGTGTTCTCGTCATCGTTCGCCCCGGCCTCGGAGGATTCGGCTGGCCCGTGCTGCTGCCACTGGGCTTCGCGCTGACCTACGCGCTCTATCAAATCCTCACCCGCATGGTGAGCCAAGCCTCCACCCCCGTCACGTCGCTGTTCTACGCGGGAAACATTGGCGCGGTCCTGACGACGCTTGTCGCGCCCTTTTTCTGGACGGAGCCGACCCTGGCCGGCTGGATCATGCTCGTGGGCGTGGGTTTCACCGCGGGCCTGGGCCATTTCTTAGTGATCAAAGCCTATGAGCGCTCGGAAGCCTCTGTGGTCGCACCGTTCGGTTATTTCGAGATCATCGGCGCAACTATCGCGGGTTATGTGTTCTTCGCCGATTTTCCCGATGGTTGGACTCTGGTGGGCGCCGCCATCATCACGGTGAGCGGGCTCTATATCCTCCACCGCGAACGGATCAGAAATGCGCCTTAGGCCGGAGGCGATCGGGTGCGGCTGCGTGCTCCGAGGGGTTTTGGCAGGGTGGGCGGCATGACCGGTTCTATGCCATCATGGACATGCCTCGCGCCCAGCGCCTCAGAGTCGTCAGTCCCATGTTTGCCAATCAAACCACGCTGAGCTTCTTTCAGACCCTGGTGTGGGTGCACGATCTCAAGCCTGATGACTGGGCGGGCATCAATGCGGGCGCTGCCAAACGCATCGACAAGCTGTTGACCCCACGCCCCGACGTGCCGGTCGGCCACTCCTGGCAGACGGAAACCGATCTCCACACCCGAAAGGAGCTGCACGACCTCAATCGCTTCGTCATGGCGGCCGCCGAGGGGGTGCTGGATTTTCTGCACATCGACTACAAGTCGGTCACCATCACCGGCTGTTGGGCCAACATCAGCGTTCCGGGCGCCTATCATCACGAGCATTCGCACCCCAACAACTTTCTCAGCGCGGTCTATTACATCAAGGTGCCCGAGGGCGGCGACGCGATCACGTTCGAGGACCCCCGGCCCCAAGCCCACGTCATCGCGCCGCCGGTCAAGAAGAAATCGGCGCTGACCGCGAGCACCGTCACGCTCGACGTCAAACCGGGACGGCTGGTGCTCTTTCCGTCCTGGCTGAAACACGCGGTGGCGCCCAACAAGAGCGACGAGGAGCGCTGGAGCGTGAGCTTCAATATCATGTTCGACGGTTACGTCGAGCGCATGAGCAAGCCCCGCTTCCAGGGCCGGCTCACCGGGGCCGGGAAAAAGGACAGATAGCCGCCCCGCCAACCCGGCTCACGTTGCGAGGGCAGCGGGCGGGGGAGGGGGGAGCGCGTCCCGCCGCACCGAAGTTTGGCGCGCCCTCCAGGACTCGAACCTGGGACCTACAGCTTAGAAGGCTGTTGCTCTATCCAGCTGAGCTAAGGGCGCGGCCAACCGTCAACGCACTTGATCATAACGGAAATTGTCGGCGTAGGGTCGCCGCCGGACGGTCTGTTTCCTGGGCTCGATCACGCGGTAAGCAAGACCGTGCTTCTCGGCGAAGGCGATGGCTGCCGCACGGGTCTCGAAGCTGAGCTGCACCTGCGCGTTCATGTCGGACGAGCCGGTCCATCCCATCAGGCTGTCGATCTCGCGGGCCTGCTCGCGGGCGAACTCAAGGCGCCATTTCCGCGTATTGGCGAGGCCCGATTGCATCGCCGTTCTGGTGGGCTGGTAAATGCGTGCTTCCATGCGCATGACGCCTGTTGAGGTCTCATCGTCGCGGGGGGCCGTATGGTCGGGGCGACTGGATTTGAACCAGCGACCTGCTGCTCCCAAAGCAGCCGCGCTACCAGGCTGCGCTACGCCCCGCCAGAGACGCGCCCGTGGCGCTTGGGATACACGAAGCCGGCCGGCCGAACAAGCATGACGAGGATTGGTGTGGCCGCCAGTCGCCCGCCGTCGCGACCGCCTCCGAAGAGGCCACGACCAACGTCCAGACGGTCTCCGCGGTGGCCGAGGCGCTGATCAAGCAGTCCGGCACGCTGGATAAGCAAAGTCGAGAATTTTCCTGCCGGTGTCCGCGCGGCCTGACCACAGCGCGCCAAACCCCAGCCAATACGGACGGCAGGCTTCGGTCTGCCGCCCTTTTTTCATCCAAGTCGTTCCGCCGTTCAGCCGCGTGATCGTCGCCCCAAAGTCAATTTTTAGCGAATTTTAAGCCAGTCTCTTCACCACACTTTAAAGCCGTGGATTCATTATGGCGCTCGTTTGATGAAGTCGCGATAGGCGTTCCCACGAAGCGGGCGCCATGGCGGCACGGTCTTCGGCCGGCGGCGGTTCGGCCTGCCGAGGGCTTTCTCGAAATCCTCGCCCTGAGAGCTCAATCCAGGGCCTTTGTTTCGGAGAACACGATGAAATTCTCAAGTTTGAAGACGAAACCCAAGATCCTGATCGGCATCTGTTCCCCGCTGATCCTCCTGGTGATCCTTGGGGCCGTCAGCGGCTACAGCATCAGCTCAATCGTCGACACCAACAGGTGGGTCGATCACACCCGGGTGGTGCTGGCCGAATCGGCGGCGATCATCGGCTCGGCCGTGGACATGGAAACCGGCATGCGGGGCTATCTGCTGGCCGGTAAAGAGGGCTTCCTCGATCCCTACAAGAACGGGGAGAAGGCGACGTACCAAAGGATTGCCTCCCTGAAGGAGACGGTCAACGACAACCCGAAGCAGGTCGAGCGGCTTGAGGAGGTAGAGCGAATCCTGCGCGAGTGGCAGGAGCAGGCCGTCGCACCCACGATCAACCTGCGCCGTGACATCGGCGACGCCGAGACCATGAACGACATGGCCCAACTGGTGGGCGAGGCGCGGGACAAGGTGTATTTCGATGCCTTCCGCGGCCAGATCCAGACGTTCGTCGATCGGGAGGCGGCCCTATTGGATACCCGCCGCAATGATTTCCAAGTCGCCCAGACAGCGGTTGACAGCGATTTCGCGATTGTCCTGGATACGGTTGGGTGGACGGACCACACCCACGAAGTGCTGGCCAGCGCGAATCAACTTCTTGCCCATGCAGTGAACATGGAAACCGGGATGCGCGGCTTCCTTCTCTCCGGGGAGGAAGAATTCCTGGACCCCTACAATGACGGCCAGGCCGGGTTCTTCGATACGATGACGGCCCTGCAGAAAACCGTTGACGACAATCCCGCCCAGGTGGAGCGGCTCATGGAGACGGAGACGATTATCCGGAATTGGATCGAGCAAGTGACCGAGCCGGCTATCGCGCTCCGCCGCCAGGTGAACTCCGGTGAGAAGACGTTGCAGGATGTCCAGGCCCTCGTGTCCCGCAAGGCCGGCAAGCAATTCTTCGACTCCTTCCGGACGGGTATCGCGGCCTTCCGCGAGGTCGAATCGAGTCTCTTGGTTCAACGTCAGGCGACTGCCGCCGAGGCGGAACACAGCGTCGAACAGAATCTCACCGTCATGAACGAAAACGAGCGATGGGTGACCCATACCTACGGGGTGATCCAGGAGGCCAACGCCATCCTGGCCGCGGCGGTCGATATGGAGACCGGCATGCGGGGCTACCTGCTGGCCGGCCGAGAGGACTTCTTGGCTCCCTATGAGGCCGGAAGCGCGAGCTTCTTCGACCTCAGCGCGAGCCTGCAAGAGACCGTGAACGACAATCCCGCGCAGGTCCAGTTGCTCACCGAATCCCAGCAGACGATTCGGGATTGGCAGGCCAACGTCACCGAGCCGAACATCGCGCCCAGAAGGCAGATCGGGAGCGCTAGGACCATGGACGACATGGCCGACCTGGTCGGTGAGGCGCGCGGCAAGGTGTACTTCGACAGCTTTCGGCAGCTTATGGCCGAGTTCTCGGCCGAGGAAGTAGGGTTGATGGACAAACGCAAGGCGGACAACGAAGGAACGATTAGTACCACTTTCGTCATCATCGCGGCCTGCGTCGGCTTGGCTCTCATGGTCGGCCTCGCGCTGGCCTGGTTTATCGGAAACGGCATCGCCCACCCGATCGCCAGAATGACAGAAGTCATGAAGAAACTGGCCGCAGAAGACAAATCTGTCGAAATCTCAGGGACCGATCGCAGTGACGAAATCGGCGATATGGCCGGTGCGGTCCAGGTCTTCAAAGACAACGCGATCGAGGCCGACAGCCTGCGCGAACAGCAGGCCGAGCAGGAGCGCCGCGCCGAGGAAGAAAAGCGCCACGCCATGCAGGAACTCGCCGATTCCTTCGAAGGCAGCGTCAAAAACGTTGTCCAGACGCTTGGCTCCTCGGCGTCGCAGATGCGCCCGACGGCCGAGAACATGGCGGCCATGGCGGAAGAGACGGGCCGCCAGTCAACCGCCGTCGCAACCGCCTCCGAAGAGGCCACGACCAACGTCCAGACGGTCTCCGCGGCGGCCGGGGAGGTGACTACTTCGATCAACGAGATCGGCCGCCGGGTCGCGGTTTCCTCCACTACCGCCAAGGAGGCGGTCGACGAGGCAAACAAGACCAACGAATCGGTTCAGAGCCTGTCCGAGGCCGCGCAAAAGATCGGCGATGTCGTGGAGCTGATCAACGATATCGCCGGCCAGACCAATCTCCTGGCCCTCAATGCCACCATCGAAGCGGCGCGGGCCGGCGAGGCCGGCAAGGGCTTCACGGTGGTCGCATCGGAGGTCAAAAACCTGGCGACGCAGACGGCCAAAGCCACCGAGGAGATCGCCGCGCAGATCAGCAACATTCAAAGCGCGACGAAGGGTTCGGTGGATGCGATCGGCAGCATCACCAGTACGATCGAGAAGATCAACGAATTGTCGACCGCCATTGCCTCGGCCGTCGAGCAGCAAGCCGCGGCAACCCGGGAGATTGCCAACAACTGCCAGCAGGCAGCGAGCGGGACACAGGAGGTCTCGAGCAACATCTCCGGTGTTCAGCAATCCTCCAACGAAACCGGAACGGCCGCCACCGAGGTCCTCACTGCGGCCGACGGGCTGATCAAGCAGTCCGACTCGCTGGATAAGGAAGTCGAGAATTTCCTTTCCGGTGTCCGCGCGGCCTCACCACAGCGCGTCGAACCCCAGCCAAAACGGGCGGCAGGCTTCGGTCTGCCGCCCTTTTTTCGTCTAGCAGGCTGCTGAAAAAGTCATCATTGCCGGGCCTTGAACTCGGATTCATCGCCGAAATGAAATGAGATTTCGTGTCTTAGGGTGAAACCGTCTTCAATCTCGACCGATCCGATGCCCTGGGCTTCATCCAGTTCGATGATCTGCCACTTTGCGGTCAGCGGCGTGCCGGCATCGCCCGTCATGTTGGCGCCTCCGCCAGCAGTCTGGGTAGTCGGACGAGGTTGTAGGCGGCCAAGGCCAGGGTGAACGAAGCGTCGACCCGGTGGCGGCCCCGGAATTTGGTCTTGCTCAATCCCGCGCTCGTCTTGACCCAGCCGAAGACCTCCTCGATGCGCTTACGGCAACGTTGGCTGACGCCGTAACCGGGATGGCGCGTCGTGCGCCCGTCTATCTTGGTCTTGCGCCGCTTGCCGGTCTTGGTGACGTGGTCCTGGACGGCGATATGGGGGGTCACCTTGCGGTGCCGCAGTTCCTCGACAAAATCCGCGACGTCAAAACCCTTGTCCCCGCCCACCGTGATCCGACGCGGGCCGCCTCTACTCTCCACCGGGCGATGCCTGTCGATCAGATCAAGGGCGGCTTCGCGTTCCGCCGTGCCCGACGCAATGGTCACGCCGCCGCCGACTGCCAGACCATGGCGGTTCTCCGTCAGCGCATGGCCCATGTAACACAGCTTGCTTTCCCGGCCATTACCCTTGCGATAAAGCCGGGCGTCCGGATCAGTGGTGCTTGCATGGGTCGCGTTCGAGCGTTTCTCGCCATGAAAATCCCGCTCGGCGTTGCGCCCCGATCCCCCGTCGCCATCGTCCTCACCTTTGGGACGAAAGCTCTTCATCGACGCCCAGGCCCCGATCAATGTTCCGTCTACCGAAAAATGATCCCGGCTCAATAGTCCCCGTACCTTGTGGTGCTGGATAACCCCCGCAAGCAGCTGCGCCGAAACCTCCGCCTCCAGAAGACGGTCCCGGTTGTGGCAGAACGCGCTGGCGTCCCACACGCCATCGTCCAGCCCAAGCCCCACAAACCAGCGAAACAGCATGTTGAAGTTTAGCTGCTCCATCAGCTGACGCTCCGAGCGGATCGAATAAAACACCTGCAACAGTAACGCTCGAAGAAGCTTCTCCGGCGGGATCGATGGGCGACCCATGTGGGAATAAAGCGTCTCGAACTCCGAAGATAGAGACCCCAATACGTCGTTCACGATCTCACGGATCAGACGCAGCGGATGATCATCCGGAACACGCTCTTCCAGGTCTACGTAGCTGAATAAATTGCCACTGCTTTGATCTCGACCCCGCATGCCATCCTCCATCACCCGAAGGAATCACAGAATCATGTCACAACTGCAAATGCGAGGACTTTTTCAGCAGCCTGCTAAGTCGTTCCGCCGCACCAATCAGGTACTATTCGGCATTGCCAAAGACCGCGTGAACGATCCGATCGCCGGGGCGAATATCCCACCGCTCCACACTGCCCGCGGTGAGTTCAAGGACGGCGCGAACGGGCCCTTGCGAAGGAATCGAGGTGAGCGAAAGCGGCACGGTGCGTTCGACGAGGTGAACGATAAGGCCGTCGCCGGCGATGAACACCATATCGAGCGGGATGTAAGTGTTTTTCATCCACATCGAAATCTCTTGCGTTCGCCCGTAGTCGAACAACATCCCGCGGTCGGGCAGCAGGACGCGGCGGAACATGAGCCCGCGTTGACGTTCTGCAACCGTCCGGGAAACTTCGACCCAAAAGACCTGCGGCCCCGAATGGGTCTCGACGATCAACTGTGAAAGCTTGGACTCCGCGGCGTTGAGCGCAAGCGTGCCAGCGATGGGGGCGAAGGAGACCACGCCGAACAAGACCAAGAGAAACTCGCGAATGCGCCCCATGCCATTTCATAGCCAGAATTGGGGCGAGCGTAAACGCCAGCTAGTACCGGCGCTCGTCCGCATGGACAAGTGCAACGTGTTGAGGAGCAGCCCGTGGGGCTGCCAAGGCCTGATGCTAGTGGATTGATTTCAACGTTTGGAACCCTCGGTTTCGTGCGGCGATGATGTCATCGGGATGTGCTTTCCAGATGAATGGTTGTGGGTTGGCGGCATTGTATTCACGGACGAAGCGATTGATGGCGGCCTGGAGATCGACGAGGGAATGGAAGATAGCGTGCTTGAGCCTGCGCCGCGTGAGTTTGGCAAAGAAGCCCTCGACGGCATTGAGCCACGAACACGAGGTTGGCGTGAAGTGGAAAGTCCAGCGTGGATGACGGTCGAGCCAGGCGCTGACCTTGTCCTTCTTGTGCGCCGCGTAATTGTCGAGGATCACGTGGATGGCCTTGTCCGCCGGCACCTCGCGCTCGATGCGGTTGAGGAAGCGGATGAACTCCTGATGGCGGTGGCGCTGCATGTTCTGCCCGATGACCGTTCCATCCAGAATGTTGAGCGCCGCGAACAGCGTGGTCGTGCCGTGGCGTTTGTAGTCATGGGTCATGGTGCCGGCGCGGCCCTTCTTCATCGGCAGGCCGGGCTGGGTGCGGTCGAGTGCTTGGATCTGCGACTTCTCGTCGATCGACAGCACCACCGCATGGGCCGGTGGATCGACATACAAGCCGACGATATCGGCGAGCTTCTCGGCGAAGGCCGGGTCGTTCGAGAGCTTGAAGTTCCGCCAGCGGTGCGGGCTGAGGCCGTGGGCTTTCCAGATCGCCTGCACCGTCGACGCGGCGACGCCGGCCGCCTTGGCCATCGCGCGCAGCGTCCAGTGGGTTGCCTCGTGCGGCGGCGGTTGCTGCGTCTGACGGACGATCCAGGCGACGCGATCAGGCGCGATCGGCGCCTTGCCCGGCGGGCGGGACTTGTCGCGAAGCAGGCCGCCGACGCCCTCGTGCATGAAGCGCTCCTGCCAGCGCCACACGCAGGTCTTGGACTTGTCGGTCTCGCCCATGATCGCCGAGGTACCCAGACCCGCGCCGCTCAGAAGGACAATACGCGCCCGCCAGACGTGCTTCTGCGGGCTCTTGGGGTCCGCGACGATCGCGCGCAATCGCTGACCGTCGCCGGCCGATACAGTGAAGGAGATTCCGCCGCGCATGTGCCAGACTCGCATGCCACGGCACAATACTGAATCCCAAATCGGACTCTTTCGATCCGATCAATCCACTAGGCGGTTTCGATTTCCGCCGCCTGTGGTCCTTTTGGTCCTTGCCCGATTCTCACGCGAACCGGCTGACCGGCTTGGAGGCCATCGATACCGACGCGGCGCAATGTCTTGATATGAATGAAGATGTCGGCCATTTCCTCGCCGCACGAGAGAAAGCCGTAGCCCTTATCGACATTGAACCATTTGACGACGGCGTCCATAAACGGCCCTTCCGGCACGATGTCGGGCCCCGAATCGCCCGCCGGGCCGGCGAGAGGCCGCCCCGCCGAGGGCGCGGCCGTGCTGGCGTCGACTTCGAGCACGCGGAGGGCCTGCAAGCCCTTGGCCCCACGCGCGACTTCGCACACCAGCGTGGTCCCCTCGTCCACGGATTCGTAGCCTGCGGTCTTAAGCGCCGAAAGATGGAGAAAAATGTCGGCCGATCCGTCCGGTGGAGTGATAAACCCGAACCCCTTCACCCTGTTGAACCACTTAACGGCACCCGTAACGACCTCTGTTTCCTCTAATACCTCAACATGTTCCGGAGTCACCTCCGGATCCTGATCCTGCTCGGACATTGGATACGCGTCCTCCCCCTGGCATAGGGATATGTTAACACTCTTCCAAGTTATCCACAATTAGGGTTGCGCCCACATTCACGACCTTCGCGCAACGGATGGCCGCTCGGTGCACACACGATGAAGCCGGCCCGAAAGACATTGGACTCAAGCATGCAACGGTCCCCTGCCGCGGTGCCCAGCTAACGCGCTGGCAGGGAATTCAGTAGAAAATAGCCAAGCGGCATATTACTTTCGCGTGGCATTGAGCACGGCAATCGGGGATCGCGGGCGGCACCCACGATGCCGTTCTGACCGTGATGGGGAGCGCCGTGGCACGTCTGATTAGTCTCTTCCTGGTTCTCTTCGCGTTCTGGCTTCTCAATTCGGGTCATTACACGCTCCTCGTGGTGGGATTGGGGGCGCTCTCGTGCGCGTTTATCGTCGCCACATCCCGTCGCATGGAACAGCTGGAGCGAGCCGGACCGGAAAGCGAAAAAATCGTTCTCAGCCCGGCCATTCTGCTTTATTGGCCGTGGCTGGCCTGGCAGATCATCAAAGCCAACCTCCAGGTCGCCCGCCTCATCCTTAACCCAAGTTGCCCCATTAGCCCCAGGATGGTGCGCGTCGAAACCAGCCAGAAAGGCGCGCTCGGCCGTGTCATCTACGCCAATTCGATCACGCTCACGCCGGGCACGGTCTCGGTGCGGCTCGATGAGGACGCCATTCTCGTTCATGCCCTGGATGAGAGCTTCGCGCGCGAGCTTGAGGAGGGCGAGATGAACCGGCGCGTGGCCAAGCTCGAGACGGGCCGCTGATGTTCACGATGACGGCTGCTGCGGTGTTGGTCGCGATGCTGCTGACGCTGATTCGCGCCATCAAGGGACCGTCGATCTACGACCGCGTTCTCGCCGTCAACATGTTTGCCACCAAAACGACGATCCTGATCGTCGTCATGGGCTTTCTGACCGGCCGGCCGGATTTTACCGACATCGCCCTGGTTTACCCCCTGCTCGGTTTCATCACCGCGATCGCCATTCTCAAATTCTTCGAAATCGGCGATCTGGGAGACTCCGGGCCAGCCTCCGTCGGGCGGCCGAGAGGCGAGGATTGAGCGGCATGCTCGCCGATATCGCATCCTGGACACTGCTGATCGCGGGCAGCGCGTTTGTGCTCATCGGCAGCTTCGGCCTTATCCGCCTGCCCGATTTCTATTCGCGCCTCCACGCGGCCGGCATCAGCGACACGCTAGGCATCGTGCTTGTGGTGCTGGGCCTCATGATCCAGGCTGGCCTCGGTCTGATCGCCGTCAAGCTCGCGTTCCTGTTCATTTTTCTGTTCTTCACCAGCCCAACCGCCACCCACGCGATCGCCCGCGCGGCGCTCCACAGCGGCCTCCGGCCGTGGCTGAAGGCGGCCGACCCATCGACCAAGGATCAACCGCCATCGCCTACCTGATCGACATCGTTCTGCTCGTGTTTCTGGTCGGGACGGCGCTCACCGTTGTGTGGCTGCGTAACCTGATCGCCGTGGTCATGCTGTTCAGCATCTATAGCCTGCTGATGGCGAGCATTTTCGTCGGTCTCGACGCGGTCGACGTGGCGTTCACCGAGGCGGCGGTGGGCGCGGGCATCAGTACGGTGCTGATGTTCGCCACCCTGGCCCTGACGGCGCGGCGCGAAAAGATTCCCGTCCATACGCCGCTGCTGCCGCTGGTCATTGTGGTGGTCACCGGCGCCATGCTGATCTATGGCTCGCTCGACATGCCACAATTTGGCGATTCGGGCGCCCCGGTTCATGGCCACGTGGCCCCGCGCTACATCCAGGACGCCCCAGCCGAGACCGGCATACCCAATATCGTGACGGCGGTCCTGGCGAGCTACCGGGGCTACGACACGCTCGGTGAAATCGCTGTGATTTTCACGGCCGGGATCGGCGTGCTCGCGCTGCTCGGAGGCGTGCGGCGGCGCAATGATGAGGACGTTGAGACTGAGGAGGAGCGGCCATGAGACATCACGCGGTCCTTCGCCTCATCGGCAAACTTATCATTCCTTTCATCCTGCTGTTTGCGCTCTACGTCCAGTTCCACGGCGATTTCGGTCCCGGCGGCGGATTTCAGGCGGGCGTCATCTTCGCCGCCGCATTCATTCTCTACGCGCTGATCTTTGGCGTTGAGCACGCGCGCGCGATCGCCCGCCCCGGTCTCGTCCAGAGCTGTATCGGCCTCGGAATCCTGCTTTATCTTCTGGTGGGCGTGGCGGGACTACTGCTGGGCGGCAATTTTCTCGACTATTCGGTCTTGGCGGACGATCCCGTTGCGGGCCAGCACAGGGGCATCCTGCTCATCGAGTTCGGCGTCGGCCTAACCGTCGCGGCGGTCATGATCGCCGTCTTCTTTGCCTTTGCCGGCCGCAAACGCTGAGCGATGGCTATCCTCGGCCACTTCAATTACTGGATCGTGATCGTCCTGATGATGGTCGGCTTTTACACCGTGATCGCGCGCGGCAATCTCGTCAAACAGATGGTCGGGCTGAATATCTTCCAGGCCTCCGTCTTTCTCCTCTATATCAGCGCCGGCAAGATCATCGGTGGCACGGCGCCGATCGTGGCGCCGGGCGCCGAGGTCTACTCCAACCCTTTGCCACACGTGCTGATTCTCACCGCGATCGTGGTGGGCGTCGCCACGACCGCCCTCGGTCTCGCCTTCATCGTGCGCATCAGGGAGGCGTACGGAACCGTCGAGGACGACGAGATTCTGCACCTGGACGAAGAGCCGTGATCGCCACTCATTTGCTGGCGCTGCAGGTTGTCCTGCCGTTGATCGGCGCGCCGCTTTGCGTGCTGCTGCGACGGGGTGGGCCGGCCTGGGCGCTCGCCACCCTCATCAGCTGGGCCAGCTTGGTCATCGCCGCGCTGTTGTTGCAGCAGGTGCTGGCCGAAGGCGCGATCTCCTACGCGCTCGGCAGTTGGGCCGTGCCATGGGGTATCGAGTACCGCGTCGACGCGGTCAGCGGATTCGTCCTCCTGATCGTCGCCGGCATCGGTGCGGTGAGCTTGCCCTTCACCCGGGTGAGCGCGAAGGCCGAGATCGACGAGAAACAGCGCCACCTGTTCTACGCGCTCTATCTGCTTGTTTTGGCCGGCCTCCTTGGCATCGCAATCACCGGTGATGCTTTCAACCTCTTCGTGTTTCTCGAAATCTCCTCGCTCGCATCCTACGCGCTTATCGCGCTGGGCAGGGACCGCCGGGCGCTCACCGCCGCCTTTCGCTATCTCGTCATGGGCACCATCGGCGCGACGTTCTTCCTCATCGGGGTCGGCTTTCTCTACATCACCACGGGCACGCTCAATATCGGCGACATGGCAGCGCGGCTGGGGCCGGTCGCGGACAGCCGCACCGTGCTCGTTGCGCTCGCCTTCCTGATTGTCGGGCTCTCCCTCAAGCTCGCCATGTTCCCGCTTCATCTCTGGCTGCCCAACGCCTACACCTATGCGCCTTCCGCGGTGACCGTGCTGCTCGCGGCGACGGCGACCAAAGTCGCCGTGTATGCGCTTCTGCGCGTCATCTTCACGTTGTTCGGCACCACCTTCGCATTTGAGATCGTGCCCCTGGCGGAGATCTTCCTGGTTCTCGCACTGTTGGCTATTGTCACCGCCTCGGTCGTCGCGGTGTTCCAGAACGACATCAAGCGCATGCTCGCCTATTCGAGCATCGCTCAGATCGGCTACATCGTGCTGGGCATCAGTCTGGTGTCGGTCCCCGGTCTCACGGCCAGCCTTGTCCATTTGTTCAACCATGCCCTCATGAAAGGCGCGCTCTTCATGTGCATGGGCAACGTGTTTCTGCGCACGGGTTCAGTGCATATCGATGCCTTCCGCGGGCTCGGACGAACCATGCCGCTGACCATGTTCGCCTTCGTGACCGCGGGTCTCAGCTTGCTCGGCGTGCCGCTGACGGTCGGTTTCATCAGCAAATGGTATCTTGTTCAGGCGGCGCTCAACGAGGGTTGGTGGCCGGTGGCGATCGTCATCCTCGCAAGCTCGCTGATCGTCATCGCCTATATCTGGCGCGTCGTCGAAGCGGCCTATTTTCAGCCCCCGCCGGAGGACGGACGCGATATCCGGGAAGCGCCCCTGTCCATGTTGATCCCGACCTGGATTCTCGCCGCCGCCTGCGTCTATTTCGGCATCGATACCTCGCTGACCCTGGGCGTTGCCGAGCGGGCCGCGGGCCTGCTGTGGGGTACCATTCCGTGAGTGTGGAGGCAACGATCCTGCTCACTGTGGCGGTGCCGCTTCTCGGCGCGGTTCTCATCGCGGTTACGGGCCAGGCACCCAATCTGCGCGATACCATCAGCGTCATCACGGCGGTTATCCTGTGTGCCTTGGTGGCGAGCCTTTACCCGGCTGTGGGTGAGGCTGGACCCTGGCCCGAGGTGCGCCTGTTCGCCATCGTTCCGGGCATCGACTTTGGCTTCGCGGTCGAGCCGCTCGGCCTGACCTTTGCGCTGGTCTCGAGCTTCCTGTGGATCGTCACCGCGCTCTACGCCATCGGCTATATGCGGGCGCACGGTGAGGCGCACCAGACGCGGTTCTACGTGTGCTTCGCTCTTGCGCTCGCAAGCGCCATGGGCGTGGCGTTCGCCGCCAACATGTTCACGCTGTTCGCCTTTTACGAGGCCCTGACGCTTTCCACCTACCCGCTGGTGACACACAGCGGCACGGATGAGGCCAAGCGTGCCGCGCGCACTTACCTCGTGCTCCTGTTGGGCACCGCCGTGGGTTTTCAGCTCCTCGCCATCATCTGGACCTGGGTTGAAGCCGGAACGCTGGAGTTCGTGCCCTGGTTCGCGCGGCACGCTGCGGGCATCTTTCCGCCCGACACGTCCAAGGCCGTGCTCACCATCCTGCTCATTCTCTATGCCTACGGTATCGGCAAGGCCGCCCTCATGCCGTTCCATCGGTGGTTGCCGGCAGCGATGGTCGCGCCGACGCCAGTGAGTGCGCTGCTGCACGCGGTCGCGGTCGTCAAGGCGGGCGTGTTCACGATTCTCAAAGTGGTGACGTATTTCTATGGCGGTCTCAGGTTGGCCGAGCTGAGCGGAACCGACATCGTCATGTATGTTTCGGCCGCCACGATCGTCATCGCCGCGCTGGTCGCGATGCGCCAGGACGATTTGAAGCTGCGCCTGGCCTATTCCACCGTGAGCCAGCTTTCCTACATCGTGCTGGGCGCCATGTTGGGCGGTCTTGGCACGCTCGGCGCGGGCCTTCACATGGCCACACACGCCTTCGGCAAGATCACGCTGTTCTTGTGCGCCGGGGCCATCTTGGTCGCCAGCCACAAGACGAAAGTGAGCGAGATGCGGGGCCTGGCCCGCACCATGCCGTTCACGATGGCGGCGTTCGTGATCGGCAGCTTGAGCATTATAGGCCTGCCGCCATTCGGCGGTTTCTGGAGCAAGCTCAGGCTCATCGAAGCGGCCGCCGCCGGCCAGCACTACGTCATGATCGGCGTCATGATTCTGGGGTCGCTGTTGAGCGCGGGCTATCTGTTGCCCGTGGCGCTTCGCGCCTTTGCGCGCGATTCTTCGAATGCCGGCACCGTAACCGTGCGGCGTGAGGCGCCCGTCGTCTGCGTCGCCGCTATCTGGATCAGCGCGCTCGGTTGCCTCGCGCTCTTCCTGTGGCCCGAGCCGATTTTGTCCCTGCTGGGCCGGAGCCTGCCGCGCTGAGATCGAGGGCGATGACAAAGCGCTATCTCTTCGACAGCTCGGCGACCGTGAAACGGGTGCTGTACGGCTTCTACGCGGTGTGCATCGTCCTGTTGTTGGCCGATGTCGTCGTCCGCCGCCATGGCGATCATCCGGTTGAAGGCTTTTTTGGTTTTTACGCCCTTTACGGTTTCGTCGCCTGCGTGACGCTGGTGCTCGTGGCCAAAGTGCTGCGCAAGCTGGTTATGCGACGGGAAGACCATTATGGGGATTAGCGCCCTGATCGGGTTCGATGGGGCGGGCGTTCCCCTGCTTCTGCCACCAGCGTTCATCTTCTTCGCCGGCGCACTGCTCGCGCTGTTCCTCCGCGGCCCCGTGCGCAGCGCCGCGTTGTTGCTCACGGTCGCCGCGAGTAGCCTTTACACCCTGAGCTTCGAGGCGGGCACGAGCTACCACCATCTCGTCACCTTCTGGGGCGGCCACGCCACCACGACGCTCGACCGCTTGAGCCTGTTGTTCGGCTATCTGTTTCACCTTGCCGCGCTCATCGCGCTCATCTTTTCGCTCCACGTCAAGGATACGCGCCAGCACGTCGCCGGCATGGTCTATGCCGGCAGCGCCCTAGGGGCAGTGTTCGCAGGCGATCTCATCACGCTCTTCGTCTATTGGGAGCTGGTGGCGTTGAGCTCGACCCTTCTCATTTGGCTGCGCGACAGCGAGCGTTCGCGCACGACGGCCTTGCGCTATTTCATGGTGCACATGACCTCGGGCGTCCTGCTGCTGGCCGGCGCGGCTCTTTATCACCAGCAAACCGGATCCTGGGCGTTCACCTTTATCGGTCTCGAAGGCCTCGCGGGCTGGTTGATTTTCATCGCCTTCGGCATCAAGTGCGCCTTCCCGTTCCTGCACAACTGGCTCACCGATTCCTATCCCGAATCGACGCCGACCGGCACGGTGTTCCTGAGCGCGTTCACGACCAAGGTCGGGGTCTATGCCCTGGCGCGGGGTTACCCGGGCACCGAGCTCCTCATCTACATCGGCGCTTTGATGACCTTCTTTCCCATCTTCTACGCCGTCATCGAGAACGATCTCCGCCGCGTGCTCTCCTACAGCATGATCAACCAGCTCGGCTTCATGGTGGTGGGCATCGGGATCGGCACGGCGCTGGCCATCAACGGCGCCGTCTCGCACGCCTTCAACGACGTCATCTTCAAGGCCTTGTTGTTCATGTCGATGGGCGCGGTCCTGCACGTGACCGGCAAGATCAACGGCACCGATCTAGGCGGCCTCTACAAGACCATACCGGTCACGACGGTGCTGTGCATCGTGGGCGCGGCGTCGATCTCGGCGTTCCCGCTCTTCAGCGGCTTCGTCTCAAAATCGATGGTGATGGCCGCGGCGATCGAGGAGGGTTACGACTGGATCTGGCTCGTCCTGCTGTTCGCCTCGGCCGGTGTGTTCCACCATGCCGGCATCAAGATCCCCTACTTCGCCTTCTTCGCCCGCGATTCGGGCCTGCGCGTCAGGGAGCCGCCGTGGAACATGCTGCTGGCCATGGCCATTGCCGCCGCGCTCTGCGTCTTCAACGGCGCCTATCCCTGGCTGCTCTACAGCCTGCTGCCCTATGCGGTGGACTACGTGCCCTATACGACGACACACGTGGTCACGCAGCTGCAGCTCCTGTTCTTCTCGGCGCTCGCATTCGCCTGGCTCATGTTGTCGGGCATCTATCCGCCAGAGAAGCGCTCGGTGAATCTCGACGCTGAGTGGGTCTACCGCAAGCTCGCGCCGCGCGTGCTGGGAGAGATCGGGGCGGCGATCGATACGGTCGATCGCGAAGTGCGCAGCGGCGTCACGCATCAGGTCCGCGAGGTGATCGCCGGCATCTTCCGCCACCACGGCCCGCAAGGCATCCTTGCCCGCACCTGGCCCACCGGCAGCACCGTGCTGTGGGTCGCCGTGATCCTCGGGGCCTACCTCATATTCTCCTATCTGAGGTAAGCGCTCCGACGATCCGTGCAAACTCGCGGGTGGCGATGGCTAGTCCTTCTTCGAGCGTTGCGGCCGCGGGGCGGACGGCGGCGCTCCCGCGGGCGGGACAGAATCATCCTGCTCCGGCGTCGAGCCATAACTCCCCGGCACCCACTTGGTTGCCTCTTTGCCCGACACCGTCACCGGGCGCTGGCCACCTTCGAAAGCCGAACCCTGCGTACCCGGCGCGCCAGGCGGAGCGCGGCGCGTGAAGTCGACCTCGTTGTTGCGGCCCTCTGCCAGCCCCGCGCGATAGCATTCGTGCTCGCAGACGATGTTGTGAAGCGCGTCCTCACCCAACTCCTCGTAGCGCCGCCACACGCCATGAAGAAACGTCTCGATCCTGGGGCCCGGCAAAGCCGTGACGACGCGCGGGCGTCCGCCTTCGAAAATGTGATAGACGGTGGGCTCAATGGGCCCCGTTTGCGTTGCGATGAACGTCGCCGGCATCAGCTTGCGGCCGTCGTTCTGGTCCGGGAAGTGAGCCTGCGCCAGATAGAGGAAACACTGGACCTTGCGGGCGGACAGCTCCCGCCCCGCCGAGTCGCCGCGCTCCAAAAACCAGAACACCACGTCGAGTGTCGATCGGACCGCAGGCGCGCTCATCGCCATTGTCTGCCATCTTCTTTCCATTAGTGCAACCGGGCGCCCAACGCAAATCGCCGACGCCTGCGGCATCGGGCACCAGCCGCTTGCGCAGGGACTCTGGAGCCAGTAGGGTCCGGCCGACAACGTAACGGGAAGCCGCGGCCATGGATCTCACAGGGGAATATCGAATTCCCGCACCCAAGGAAAAAGTCTGGGAGGCGCTCAATGACGCAGACGTGCTTGGCGCCAGCATCATGGGCTGCGAGAAGATCGAGAAGGTGTCGGATACCGAATTTGTCGCCACCGTGGCCGCCAAGGTGGGCCCGCTCCGCGCCAAGTTCGACGGCAAAGTCACGCTGTCCAACATCAATCCGCCCACCAGCTACACCCTGTCGGGCGAAGGACAAGGCGCGGGCGGCATCGGTTTCGCCAAAGGCAGCGTCGATATCAGTCTCGCCGAAGACGGTAACGAAACGGTTCTGAGCTATGCCGTCAAAGCGACCGTCGGCGGCAAGCTGGCGCAGATCGGCTCCCGCCTGATCGACAGCGTAGCGCAACAGCAGGCCAAGCACTTCTTCAACAGGTTCATCGAGCAACTTGCGCCAGCGCCCGCCGAAGCGGAGGCTGCTCCAGCGGCCGCGCCGGTTCCGGCGCCCACCGCGCCAGGTGAGAAAAGCGACTTCGGCTACATCCTCTGGCCGGGGATTTTGTTCATTATCATGTTGATCCTGCTGTTCACTCTCAACTGACGAAATCTGCCGCACAGCAGCACCGGGACGTCGGCCGACCGCAGCCGGCAGTTCCGTTCGCTCCCAGCCTGAAAGCGCGACATCGCCACTTGACGCCGGAGCTTGCGGGCGAGAGACTGACGATGGCTGGATGGCAGTTTCCTACATAAACGCTACATTCAGTGGTGTGATCCAGCCGACGGCGGCGGTCATGCGAAACCTGTGAGCGCCGCTGGGGAGCAGGGAGGAAAATCTCGTCCGCGCGCGCCGGCGCACTATCCAAGGCGCGTGTCAAGTTGCACTCCTTGCATCCAAAACCCGCGTGGCGCGGTCACGCACGGCTCCACGCTTTAGGCGTTCTTCGGGCGGCACCACGCCCTGACAGTGAGGAGATGGGGACATGGCTGAACACGGCATCGGCGCCAGCGTGAAGCGGAAGGAAGACCTCCGGTTCCTGACCGGCAAGGGGCATTACCTCGACGACATCAACCGCCCGGGCCAGGCCTGTGCGTATTTCCTGCGCTCGGCCCACGCCAACGCCAAGTTCAAGAAGATCGATACGAAGGCCGCGGCGAAAGCGCCCGGCGTCGTGGCGGTTTTGACCGGCGCCGATGTCGAGGCCGATGGCCTTGGTGGCGTGATCTGCGGCTGGACCGTCACCTCGAAGGACGGCTCGCCCATGAAGGCCCCCGCACACCCTGTGCTCGCCAAGGATACGGCGCGCTATGTCGGTGACGCCGTCGCGGTCGTCATTGCCGAGACCACGGCGCAAGCCAAGGACGCCGCCGAGCAGATCAAGGTCGACTATGACGCTCGGCCCGCCGTGACCGCGCCGGCAGCGGCCCTCGAAAAGGATGCGCCCCAGGTGCACGACGATGCGCCGGGAAATCTCTGCTACGACTGGGCGATTGGCGACAAGGACGCCACCGATGCGGCCTTCGCGAAGGCCGCGCATGTTGCCAAGGTCGATCTCATCAACAACCGACTGTCGCCCAACGCCATCGAACCGCGGGCGGCGCTCGCCGATTATGACGCGGGCACCGACAGCACGACGCTCTATACGACGAGCCAAAACCCCCACGTGGCCCGGCTGGTGCTCTCCGCCTTTGTGCAGGTCACCCCGGAACACAAGCTACGCGTCATATCACCCGACATTGGCGGCGGCTTCGGCTCCAAGATCTTCATCTACCCCGACGAGGCGGTGATCACCTGGGTGGCCAAGAAGATCGGCCGGCCGGTGAAATGGACGGCCGATCGTACCGAGGCATTCCTCACCGACTGCCACGGCCGCGACCACGCCACGCAAGCCGAGCTCGCGCTCGACAAGGACGGCAAATTCCTCGGCTTGCGCGTCACCACCGTCGCCAACATGGGGGCCTATCTCTCGACCTTCGCCTCCTGCGTGCCGACGTACCTTTACGCCACCTTGTTGCAGGGCCAGTACACGACCGAGGCCATCTACTGCGAGGTGAAGGCGGTGTTCACGAACACCACGCCGGTGGATGCGTTGCGTGGCGCCGGCCGCCCGGAGGCGGCATTCGTCGTCGAGCGCGTGGTGGATGTCGCGGCGCGGGAGTTGAAGATCGACCCGGCGGAATTGCGCCGTCGTAACTTCATCCCGAAGGATGCATTCCCCTATCAGACCCAGGTTGCTCTTGCTTACGATTCGGGGAACTTTGCCGGGGCCCTCGACAGCGCGCTCAAGCTCGCCGATTACAAGGGCTTCGAGAACCGCCGCAAGGATGCAGAGAAGCGCGGCAAGCTGCGCGGCATCGGGCTGTCCTCCTATATCGAGGCATGCGGCATTGCACCGTCCGCCGTGGTCGGCTCGCTCGGCGCCGGTGTCGGGCTTTACGAGGCCGCGGAAGTCCGCTTCCATCCAACCGGTGGTGTGACCGTGTTCACTGGCTCGCACAGCCACGGCCAGGGTCACGAGACGACCTTCGCCCAGCTGGTTCATGAATCGCTCGGCGTGCCGTTCGACCAAATCGAAGTCGTGCATGGTAACACCGGTGAGATTCCCTTCGGCATGGGAACCTACGGCTCCCGCTCGGCGGCGGTCGGCGGCTCAGCCATCCAGGTGGCGATGGACAAGATCATCGCCAAGGGGCGCAAGATCGCGGCCCACAAGCTCGAAGCGGCCGAGACCGATCTTGAATATGCCAATGGCACCTATTCGGTGGCCGGTACCGACAAATCGATGACCATGGCCGAGGTGGCCTTCACCGCGTATGTTCCGCACGACTATCCTGAAGGCGTGGAGCCGGGCCTCGACGAGAACGGCTTCTACGATCCCGCCAACTTCACGTTCCCGGCCGGCACCCATGTCTGCGAGGTCGAGATCGATCCCGATACCGGCAAGGTCGAGATCGTCAACTGGTCGGCGGTCGACGACTTCGGGCGCATCATCAATCCGATGATCGTCGAAGGTCAGGTTCATGGCGGTGTAGCGCATGGCGTCGGTCAGGCCCTGCTCGAAGGCTGCGTGTACAACGAGGAAGGGCAGCTTCTGACCGGGTCCTACATGGACTACTCCATGCCGCGGGCGGACAACTTGCCGGATATCAACGCCGAGACGCAGGAGACGCTGTGCCCGCACAATCCGATCGGGGTCAAGGGCTGCGGTGAAGCGGGTGCGATCGCGGCGCCGGCGGCGGCCATCAATGCCATCACCAACGCGCTCGGGACCGCCCACATCGACATGCCGGCAACGCCGGGCAAGGTCTGGCAGGCGCTAAACAAGTAAGTGTGTAAGTGCGGCGGCGGTGAACGGCCGCGCGGTACGCGTGGAATCGGTGGTGGCGCACGACAGCAATGTCGCGCCATCGCCCCACCCCGTAACGCGGGACTAGGGGGGAGCGCAGCGATGTATGTCGGCAAGGACGTGAGACGTGTCGAAGACGCGAGGTTCCTGCGTGGCAAAGGGCGTTTTGTCGACGACGTCGCCCTGACCGAAAAAATCACCCACGCCGCCTATACGCGCAGCCCCCATCCCCACGCCCGTCTCAAGAGCATCAAGACCGACAAGGCGCGCGCCATGCCCGGCGTGATCACGGTGCTGACCGGGCAGGATTGGCTCGATGGGGGCTACGGCGAGGCGGAAGGCACATACGACATTCCCGATCGCAGCGGCAAACCGGCCAACTCCGCCTTCCGGCCGTTTCTTGCCATCGAGCGGGTTCGCCATGTCGGCGAGGCTGTCGCGATGGTGGTGGCCGAAAACCGCAATCAGGCGATGGACGGGGCCGAGGCCATCGACGCCGAATATGAACCCCTGCCGGCCAACACCATCACGGCGCGGGCGCTCGACCCCGATACGCCGATCATCCACGAGAAGTTCGGCACCAATCTGGTGCAGGAGAACGACCTCGGCGATGAGAAGGCGACCGAGGCGGCGTTCGCGAAGGCCGCGCATATCACCGAATGTGAGGTCTCATCCAACCGGGTGACGGCGGCCCCGATCGAGCCGCGGTCCTATCTCGGTATCTACGATTCGGTCGAGGATCACTACACGCTGTGGGACACCGCCCAGGCTCCTCACATGGTGCGGTCTTATTTCACGAAATCGCTCAAGATCCCCGAGCACAAGCTGCGCGTGATTTCGCCCGATGTCGGCGGTGGCTTCGGCATGAAGATTTATCATTACCCGGAAGAGGCCACGGTGCTGTGGGCCGCCAAGGTCACCGGGCGGGCGGTGCGCTGGACGGGGACGCGTTCGGAATCGCTCGTTTCGGACACCCATGCGCGCGACCATTACACGCTCGGGCGCATAGCGTTCGACGAGAATGGCAAGATCCTGGGGGCGCGGTTCGACACGATAGCCGCGTTCGGCGCCTATGAAAGCCAGTACAACAACAGCATTTGCCAGGCCATCTACCCGCTTCTCTTGTCCTGCGGTTACGACATCCCCGCCATCTATTGCCTGATCAAGGGTGTCTACACCAACGCGACGCCGATCGATGCGTACCGGGGCGCCGGACGCCCCGAAGCGACCTACGAGCTCGAGCGTTTGATCGAGAACGGCGCCCACGAGATGGGCATCGACGCGGTCGAGTTGCGCGAACGCAATATCATCCAGCCCGAGCAATTTCCCTATCAGACCGCCGTGGCGACGCGCTACGACATCGCCGACCTGCCGGTCCTGATGTCGAAGACCAAGGCGCTGTGCAACTATGACGAGCTGCGCGAGGAACAGAGGCGCTTACGCGAGCAGGGGATTCTCATGGGGATCGGCTCGAGCTGCTTCTTCGATGCAGGCGGCGTGGGACCGACCGCCCTGCTCAACTCGCTCGGCCAGAAATTCGGCGGCTATGACGTCGCCAGCGTCCGCGTCCATCCGAGCGGCATGGTGACCGTGTTTGCCGGCAGCCATTCGCACGGCCAGTCGCACGCCACCACCTGGGCCCAGATCGCCGCCGACCGCTTGGGCTGCCCGATCGAGGATATCGAGGTGGTCGAAGGCGACACCGACCGCATCCCGTTCGGGATCGGCACCTGGGGATCGCGTTCGCTGACGACCGCCGGCATGGCGGTCCACGTCGCCTCCGAGCGGGCCTTCGACAAGGCCAAGGCCCTCGCCGCACACATGCTCGAATGCGCGCCCGACGACCTCGTTCTTCAGGACGGCAACTTCGCCATTGAAGGAACCGACCGCAGCCTGACCTTCGCCGAGGTCGCCTCTGCCTGCTACCACCGCGGCGATCGCCCCGAGGGGCTTGAACTAGGTCTCGAGGAAACGTCGTTCTTCGATCCCATCGACTTCAGCTATCCCTCCGCGGTCCATATCTGCGTGGTGCTGGTGGATCCCGACACCGGCCGAACCACGCTGCGCGACTATTGGGCCGTCGATGATGTGGGTCAGGTCATCAACCCCCTGGTGCTGGAAGGTCAGGTTCATGGCGGTCTCGCCCAGGGCATTGGCCAAGCGCTCATGGAGGAGTGCACCTACGATGAGGACTCGGCACAGTATCTAAGCGGCACGTTCATGGACTACGCGATTCCGCGCGCCGAGGATCTGCCGTTCTTCGGCATGGACAACCACGTGACGCTCGCGCCGAGCAACCCGCTTGGCGCCAAATGCGCCGGTGAAAGCGGCACGATCGGCGCGCCCGCCTGCATCTGCAATGCGGTGATCGACGCGGTGTGGCACCTCGGCATCCATCAGATCTCGCAGCCCATGACGGCCGCGAAGGTCTGGCAAGCGATCAAGGAGGCGGCGTAAGGGGCGGCGTTGAGAGGGCGGGATGCAGGCTTTCATCCGGCGCTAATCACCCATTTCGCCGCTTGACATGAGGGGGCGATAAGGTCACGGTACGCGCAAATTTAAAAGGCGGAAACTGGCGGTACCATTGGTTTTGCGGCTGCCTGCCGCATGCTGAACGAAAGAGAAAATAGGGGAGGACGGGCATGGCGACCCATTCCATTTCCATGAAGATCAACGGCAAAGAGATGTCGGGCGAGGTTGAGTCGCGAACCTTGCTCGTCCAGTTTCTCCGGGAAGACCTTCGTTTGACGGGCACCCATGTCGGCTGCGACACGAGCCAGTGCGGCGCGTGCACGGTCCACCTCAATGGGGTCTCCATCAAATCCTGCACGCTGTTCGCCGTTCAGGCGGACGGCCAGGACGTGAAGACCATCGAGGGCGTGGCCAACGGCGACAAGTTGCACCCGATGCAGGAGGCGTTTCGCGAGAATCACGGGTTGCAGTGCGGTTACTGCACACCCGGCGTGGTGATGAGCGCGCTCGATTTGGTGCGGCGCATCCCGAATCCCACCGAGCAGGAGATTCGCCATAACCTCGAAGGCAACATGTGCCGCTGCACCGGCTACCACAATATCGTCAAGTCGATCGCCGCCGGTGCCCAAGCGATGGCGGGCGGCAAGGGTTGAGCGCCGTTACCGCGAGCTGCTGAGAACACAAAACGAAACACGCGGGCCCGTACGGACCGGCGAAGGGATGTAAAGAGGGGAGCGCGCCATGTATGAATTCGATTATCACCGCCCCGGCTCAGTCGACGAAGCGGTCGCTGCGTTGAAGAAGGCATCCGACGGGAGGGCGCTCGCCGGCGGCATGTCGCTCGTGCCGACGCTGAAGCTGCGATTGTCGAAGGTCTCGGACCTCATCGACCTCGGCGGCATCGCCAGCCTCAGCGGCATCAAGGTCGCCAACAAATCGGTCAATTTGGGCGCCACGACGCGGCACGAGGATGTCGCCCAATCGGCGGACGTCATCAAGGCAATTCCGGCGCTTTCCAGCCTGGCCGCAGGTGTCGGCGATCCCCAGGTGCGCCATCGCGGCACGGTCGGCGGATCGATCTGCAACAACGACCCGGCGGCTGACTACCCCGCTGCCGTCGTGGGCCTTGGCGCGACCGTCAAGACCAACCAGCGCGAGATTGCCGGCGACGACTTCTTCACCGGCTTGTTCGAGATCGCCATCGAGGAGGATGAGCTCGTCACCGGAGTGAGCTTCCCAGTGCCCGACAAGGCGGCCTACATCAAGTTCCCCAATCTCGCCTCACGCTTCGCCATCGTCGGCGTGTTCGTGAGCCAGACGGGCAGCGATGTCCGCTGCGTCGTGACCGGCGCGGGCCCCTGCGTCTTCCGCGAAGCGAAGATCGAAGAGGCGCTGTCGAAGAATTTCGCGCCCGAAGCCGTCGAAGGCATCACGGTCTCGCCGGACGGGCTCAACTCGGACATTCACGGCAGCGCCGAATACCGCGCCCATTTGATCCCGGTGCTGGCCAAGCGCGCCGTCGCCGCGGCGAGCTAGTTGAGCGCGACCGGTTGAAAGGCGCGCCACGGCAACCGTTCGCACCACGACAGCGATATGAACAAGGGGAGGTCCGCCTCCCCTTGTTTCTTGTTTCGGCTCCTCATAGGTTAGGCGCATGACACGGTCCGTTCCGACCTCCATCGACGAGACGATGGAGCTTCTGCAAGCCGGTAACTACGTCGCCGACCGCAGCTTGGCGACCACGCTCTATCTCAGCCTGACGCTGAACCGCCCGTTGTTCCTCGAGGGCGAGGCGGGCGTCGGCAAGACGGAGATCGCCAACGTGATCGCCAATACGCTCGGGCGCCGGCTCGAACGGCTACAGTGCTACGAAGGCCTCGACGTCGCCTCGGCGGTCTACGAGTGGAACTATTCCGCGCAGATGATCGAAATCCGCATGGCCGAGGCGGAAGGGATACATGATCGTGAGCGCCTCGCCGACGATATCTTTGCCGAGCGCTTCCTCATCAAACGCCCCCTTCTCCGTGCGCTCGAAGCCGATGATGTTGGCGCGCCCGTGCTCCTCATCGACGAGTTGGACCGCACCGACGAGCCGTTCGAAGCCTTCCTGCTCGAGGTGCTTGCCGACTTTCAGATCACCATTCCCGAAATCGGCACCGTCAAGGCCGAGCACCCGCCGATCGTGATCATCACGTCCAACCGCACACGTGAGATCCACGACGCGCTGAAACGGCGCTGTTACTACCATTGGGTCGATTACCCTAATGCCGAGCGCGAGCGGTCCATCCTCGAGGTCAAGGTGCCGGGCGCCGGCGAGCGCTTCAGCCGCCAGCTCGTCGCCTTCATCCAGGAGTTGCGCAAAGTGGACCTTTTCAAGGTGCCGGGCATCGCCGAAACCATCGAATGGGCGGATGCACTCATGCAGCTCAATGTCATGGCGCTCGACCAGGAATCGGTCGACGACACGCTTGGTGTCCTGCTCAAATATCAGGACGACATCGCCAAGGTGCGAGGCAGCGAGGTGGCCGATATTCTCGAACGGGTGAGAGCGGACCTCGCTGAGGCGAGCTGATGAACGACGCGCCGGGCGGCGACGGCGAATTTGTCGGCAGGCTTGCCGATAACATCCTGTATTTCGGACGGGTGCTTCGCAAGGCCGGCCTGCCGGTCGGCCCGGGCAAGGTGCTGGAGGCGGTGCGTGCCGTCGAGACGGTCGGTATCTGGAACCGCAAGGATTTCTACTGGGCGCTTCACGCGGTGTTCGTCAATCGGCAAGATCAGCGGGAGATCTTCGATCAGGCGTTCCACATCGTGTGGCGCAAGCCCGACTTCCTCAAGCAGCTCCTGCAGGTCGAGATGCCGCGCATCGAGATGGACCAGGAAGACAAGAAGCAGGCCAGCCAGCGCGTCGCCGAAGCGCTGAGCCAAAAGGCAGGCGCCAAGGAAGGCGAACAGGAAGAGGACCAGGAGATCGAGTTCGACGCCTCGTTCACCTATTCGCCCGACGAGGTTCTGCAACAGATCGACTTCGACACCATGACGATCGAGGAGCAGGCCCAAGCCAAGGAGGCCATCGCGCGCATCAAGCTTCCTATCGAGCGCATCCGCACGCGACGTTTCATGCCGAAGCCGAGCGGCTCGCGCATCGACATGCGCTCGACCTTCCGGGCCAGCTTGCGCTTTGGCGGCTCGATCATCCCGTTGCGCCGCCGGGCGCGGCGCCTGCGCCGCCCGCCGCTCGTGATCCTGTGCGATATTTCGGGCTCGATGAGCAGTTATTCGCGCATGTTACTCCATTTCTTGCATGCCCTGACCAACGACCAGGATCGCGTCCACACGTTCCTGTTCGGCACGCGGCTGACCAACGTCACGCGCATGCTGCGCTACCGCGATGTCGACGTCGCCCTCGGCAAGGTCCAGGAAGCGGTGGAGGACTGGTCGGGCGGCACGCGCATCGGCAAGGTGCTGCACGAGTTCAACACCACCTGGTCGCGCCGCGTGCTCGGCCAGGGTGCGCTCGTCCTTCTGATGTCGGACGGCCTCGACCGTGACGCCGGCGACGGCCTGGAGGTGGAGATCGAGCGGCTGCACAAGTCCTGCCGCCGTCTCATCTGGCTCAATCCCCTCTTGCGTTTTGACGAGTTTGAAGCAAGATCGTCGGGGGTGAAGGTCATTATCCGCCATGTCAACGACTTCTGCCCGGTGCACAACCTGCAGAGTCTGCATGACCTCGCCGACGCTCTGTCCCGGGAATGGAAGAACTATGCCGATATATCCGACTATTTGCCCTCGGATGCGGCTGCCTGACCGGCATGATGAGGTTGAGCGATGAGTGAAGCGGCGATGGATGACGTGCTCGACCAGGCGGCGGCCTGGCGCAACTCCAGTAAGGGCGTGGCGATCGCTACGGTGGTGAGCACATGGGGCTCCTCGCCCCGGCCGGTGGGGAGCCAACTCGCGGTCGATCAATCCGGCGCCATGGTGGGATCGGTCTCCGGCGGCTGCATCGAAGGCGCCGTGGTCCAGGAGTCCCTCGAGGTGATTGAGGACGGCGAACCGCGCCTGATCGAATTCGGCGTGACCAATTCCCAGGCATGGGAGGTCGGTCTCGCCTGCGGGGGCAAGGTCGAAGTCTACGTCGAACGGCTCGAATGAAACGCGAATCTCTCGATCAGGTTCTTTCCGACCGCACCGCCAAGCGCCCGGTCGTGCTGGCGACCAACCTCGCGACGGGCGCCGAGCAGATTATTTATCCAGCGGATGCCGAGGCGTTGACGGCGTGCCCGCCCGATATCGCCGAGGGCGCGCGCGAGGCCATGCGGAGCGACCGCAGCACGACCGTCGAGACAGCCGAAGGTTCCGTGTTTCTCCACATCTTCAATCCGCCGTTGCGCATGATCATCGTCGGCGCGGTGCACATCGCCCAACCGCTGGCGCGCGCCGCGGCGCTCACGGGATACGATGTGGTGATCGTCGATCCACGCCGGGCGTTTGCCAGCGAGGAGCGCTTCCCCGGCGTCACGTTGATGAGCGAATGGCCCGATGACGCTCTGCGAGCGCTGGCGCCCGACCTTCGGACCGCCGTCGTGACGCTCACCCACGATCCCAAGATCGACGATCCGGCGTTGGACATGGCGTTGCGCTCGCCGGCTTTCTATATCGGCGCGCTCGGCAGCAAGAAAACCCACGGCGCACGGATCGAGCGGCTCAAGCGGGCAGGGTTCGGCGAGGCTGAGTGCGGGCGCATCTGCGGCCCCATCGGCCTCGACATCGGCGCACGATCGCCCTCGGAGATTGCCGTGGCGATCCTTGCCCAGGTCACCCAGCACCTGCGCTGCGGGAATGGGCCGCCAACCGCGTTGCCCCGTCAAGCCGACAGGGAGCCCATTAAAGGCGCAGCATGAAATTCGGTCGTGTACCCCTCGATGACGCCGAGGGGGCCTTGCTCAGTCATAGCCTTCCGCTCAAAGTGGGTGCACCGAAGCTGAAGAAGGGGCACCGGCTCTCTGCTGACGATGTCGCAGCACTGCGCAGTGCCGGCTACGGCGACGTTATGGCGGCGCAATTGGAGCCGGGCGATGTGCGTGAAGGTGAAGCGGCGGCTCGCGTCGGCGAGGCTGTGGCCGGACCAGGCGTTCGCCCTGCCCGCCCCTTCACCGGCCGGTGCAACCTGCACGCCGAGAACGCCGGCCTCGCCGTGATCGACCGTGCGCGCATCGACCGTTTCAACCGTATCGACGAATCGGTGACCATTGCGACGCTCGCCCCTTACGAGTTGGTGGAGGACAATCAACTCATTGCGACCGTCAAGATCATCCCGCTGGCCGTCACACAAGAGGTGCTGGGGCGCTGCGCCGAGGTGGCCGCCGCCGATGGGCCGCTGATCCGTATCGCCCCCTTCGCGGCAAAGCGCGTTGGCTTGTTGCTCACAGAACTTCCGGGCACGAAGCAGAGTGTTCTCGACAAGACCGTGAAGACCTTGAGCGCGCGCGTCACCGCACTTGGAAGCCATGTCAAAAAGGAAGTCCGCTGCGGTCATGACGAGGAGTCCGTCGCGGCTGCGATTGCGGACCTTCTGTCCGCGGGCTGCTCGCCGATTGTGGTGTTCGGGGCCTCGGCCATCGTCGACCGGCGCGATGTGGTTCCACTCGGCGTCGAACGCACGGGCGGGCAGATAGATCGTCTCGGCATGCCGGTCGATCCGGGCAACCTGATCTTGCTCGCCCATCATGGCGCGACCGTGATTCTCGGTGTCCCGGGCTCGGCGCGCTCGCCCCGGTTCAACGGCTTCGATTATGTGTTGCAACGCCTGCTTGCGGATGTGCCGCTCACTGGAGATGAGATCGCCGGCATGGGGGTGGGCGGCCTGCTCAAGGAGGTGCCGGGCCGGCCGCAACCGCGCGAACAACCGCCGGCGCCGGCCCCTGCAGACGCCCAGCCCGGTCCCCGGATCGCGGCTCTGGTGCTGGCTGCCGGGCAATCGCGGCGCATGGGCAAGACCAACAAGCTGCTGGCCGAGATCGACGGAGAACCCATGGTGACCCGCGTGGTCGATACGGTGCTGGCCTCGCAGGCCCGGCCCGTCGTCGTCGTTACCGGCCATGAAACGGACCGGGTGCGCGCAGCGCTTGCCGGCCGCGACGTCGAATTTGTCGTCAACCCGGATTATGCGGACGGGCTCAGCACGTCTCTCGCGCGCGGTCTCGCAACTCTACCTGACGATGTCGATGGCGTTCTCGCCTGCCTCGGCGATATGCCGCGGATCAAGCCCCAGCATCTGGACCGTTTGATCGCTGCCTTCAACCCCGCTGAAAACCGTTCGATCTGCGTGCCCACGCACAACGGCAAGCGTGGCAATCCGGTCTTGTGGGCGGCAAGCTACTTCGCCGACATGCAAAAGGTAACCGGCGATGTTGGTGCTCGCCATCTGATCGGCGAGAACGACGATCAGGTGTGCGAGGTTCCCTTCGCGGACAACAGCATCTTCATCGATGTCGATACCCCGAAAACCTTGAAGGCCTTGACGGGCTAGCGGGCGGCGCCATGACGTTCGAGGTTGCCAAGATCCGCGCCCAATTCCCCATCCTGGGAACGAAGGTGAACGGCGTGCCGCTGCACTATCTCGACAATGCGGCGACAAGCCAGATCCCGGAGGCCGTGCTCGATGCGCTTAGCGCGCACGAAACGCAGTCCCGGGCGAACGTGTTGCGCGGTGTGCATCACCTCGCCGAGGCCGCGACGGAAGCCTACGAGCAGGCCCGTATCACCGTTGCGGCCTACCTGAACGCCGGGTCGCCCGAGGAGGTCATCTTCACATCCGGCGCGACGGCGGCGATCAACCTTGTCGCCCACGCGTTCGGTCAGGGCCTTAAGGAGGGCGATGAGGTCGTCATCTCGCTGCTCGAGCATCACAGCAACATCGTGCCCTGGCAGCTCTTACGCGAGCGGACAGGAATCGTGCTCAAGGCCCTGCCGGTCACGGCCGAGGGACGCCTCGATCTCGACAAACTCGGCGCGGTGGTCGGGCCGCGTTGCCGCTTGATTGCGTTGACCCACGCATCCAATGCGACGGGCGCGGTGACGGATGTCGCCCCGATCGTCGAGGCGGCGCAGGCCGTCGGCGCGAAGGTGCTGCTCGACGGCGCCCAACGCGCACCCCACGGGCCGCTAGATGTTCAGGCCCTGGGCGTCGATTTCTATGCGTTCTCCGGCCATAAGATGTTCGGGCCGAACGGCGTCGGCGTGCTGTGGGGCCGGAGCGAGGTGCTCGATGATCTGCCCCCGTTCCTCGGCGGCGGCGAGATGATCCGTTCGGTGACGATCGAGCACACGACCTACGCCGATGTACCCCACCGGTTCGAGGCCGGCACGCCGCCCATTGCCCAGGCCGTCGGGCTCGGCGCGGCGGTGCGCTGGATTCGCAAGCTCCACGGCGCCGCGGTCGAAGCCCATCTGGCCCGGTTGACCGAGCGCATTCTCGACTGTCTGGCGACGCTCGACCGGGGACGCGGCGTGGTGCGCGTGATCGGGCCGCAAGGGCTGCAAGGACGCCTGCCGGTGATCTCCTTCGACATCACCGGCGCCCATCCCCACGACGTCTGTCAGATCCTCGACAGCCACGGAGTGGCGCTGCGCGGCGGTCACCACTGCGCCCAACCGTTGATGGAGGTGTTCGATCTCAGCGGCACCTCGCGCGCGAGTCTCGCGCCCTACAATGACGATGGCGACATCGACGCCCTTCTGACCGGCCTCGACGAGGCCATCACGCGGCTCACATGAACGAAGACCTCTACCAGCAGGCCATCCTCGATCACGCTCACGCCAGCGTCGGTGAAGGCCGGCTCGATGCGCCGGATTCTTCGGCCACTGCCGATAATCCCCTGTGCGGTGACCGCGTTACTATCGATTTGCGCCTGGACGACGGCCAAGTAGCGGAGATCGCCCAGCACACGCGCGGCTGCGTGCTGTGCAAGGCCGCCGCCTCGATCGTCGCCAAGCATGCTGCGGGTCACTCGGCTGCGGCCTTGCGCGAGATCGGCGCGGCGCTCGCCGCCATGCTGAAAAGCGACGGCCCAGCCCCAGAGGGAGACTGGGCTGAGCTCGAAGCCTTCGCGCCGGTCGCCGATCACCGGAGCCGCCATCACTGTGTCCTGTTGCCTTTCGAGGCATTGGACGAGGCGTTCGGGCAGAGCGAACAGGCGAACTAGACCGCTAGTTTCCCTCGCCCCGAAATACCCCCTCGAGGAACTCGAGCGCCGCTTCGCTCGAGCCATGCGCGGGCAGGTCGTTGTGGCCTGCGCCGGGCAGGAACATGCCTTGCTTGGGTGGCGTTGCCGCCTCCAGAAGGCGTCGTCCATGCGTCACCGGCACTATCCGGTCCGCCTCTCCGTGAACGATCAGGAGCGGCGCCTCAATGGCTGCGATCTTGTCGATCGAGAGATAACGATCCTTGAGGAGCCACGCAACCGGGAGGAACGGATAAGCAGCGCGGCCCACGTCGACCGCCGAGGTGAACGGTGCTTCGAGCACGATTGCGCCGACGGGCGCCTCGCCCGCTACATGAATAGCGATCGCCGCGCCCAACGATTCGCCGAACAGGACGACGTGATCGGAACGGACGCCCTCAGCCTCAAGGAATGCCAGGGCGGCACGGCCATCGGCGTAGAGTCCGGCTTCGGTCGGGCTGCCCCCGCTCCCGCCGTAACCCCGGTAGCTCACGAGCAGCACGCCATAGCCGGCATCGAGAAAGGGGCGGATACGGAACGCCCGGTCCGCAATGTGGCCGCCGTTGCCGTGAAAGTACACGATCGTGGACCGGCCCACGGTGGCGGGCCTGTACCACGTCACCAACTCGATGCCATCCTCGGTAGTCAGGGTGCGGACCGTCATCTCGGGCACCCCGGCACGGGCGGGCTGGATCGCGGTCTTATCGGGGAAGTACATCAGCGAGCGTTGAAAGACATACATCACGCCCACCAGCAGCCCATAAGCGAGTAGTGCGTAGACGGCGAAGCGAACGATGATCTCCACGTGCCTTCCTTCAACCGGCGGCCGCTTGATCCCCGATTATAGGGCTTACTTCGGAGCGCCGAGGTTGACACGCGTCATTGGCCGACGGAAGCTCGTATAAGTTGGAGCGACGACACGGACACCATCGCCGCGGCATTCCGCCTGCCGGGCGATGCAACGAACTCGTGCGAAATATTCTTATCGGGTGAGGACGCGATGCCACTGACAGTCGATACCGTATTGGCCGAGATCGAAGCCCTGCACCGAGCAAAACCGCTGTTCCAGAATCCGGCCTGGGCCGACTTCATCGCCGGCAAGTTCACCAAGGACCAGGTCAGGGCGCTGTTCCGGCAAAACGGCATCATCCCGTTGCACAACCACAACTATCACGGCCGGCTCTACGTCGTTTGTCCGGATCCGGCATGGCGCGCCAAGATCGCCGAGGTGTGTTACGAGGAGGGCACCGGCAAGCTGCATGCCGACGGGGTGCCGCACTACGAGCTTTACCTGCGCCTCGGTGAAGCGCTCGGGGTCGCCCGCGCGGCTATGTGGAACACGCCCTATTGCGCGGGCGCACTCGCTTTCCGCGAATTTTTCATCGACATCTGCGGCCGCAGCTTTCTCGAGGGCGTATCCGCGCACATGTTGGCCGGCGAGGCGCCCGTGCCGGCCGGCAGCGTCAGCCGCGCCGAGGCCCTGCGCCAGCAATTCGAGCTCTCCGAGGAGGATCTCGCCTTTTTCACCGTTCACATAAAGGCTGATACCGATCACGCCAACATCGGACGGGACCTGTTGAGCGCATTCGCCACCACCGAGGACGAATTGCGCCTGGTTCTAAGAACGGTTGAAGACACCATCGACATCATGTGGCTGATGTACGACGACATCCACCGCCACCTCCAGACGATGGGCTAGATTTAATCGGCTTCGGCCGCGTCCTCACGAGACGTGGATCGAGCGAGCCGCCGCGCCGCACTGACCTGCGCAGCACTCATCTGTGTCTCGATGCGGGTCAGCGTCTGCTCTGCCAGCGCAGCCGAGCGTTCGCCTTCGTGCGCGGCCGCGCGGCTGAGCCAAAGATAGGCCTTGACGAGGTCCTGCTCGACGCCTTCGCCCGCGATGAAGGAAACGCCCAAGTTGAACTCGGCATCCCCCAGCCCTTGCCCGGCCGCGGCGCGGTAGAGGCGGAGGGCGCGCGCCGGATCGCGTGGAACGCCGTCTCCGTTGGCCAGGAGAATGGCGAGATTGTTCTGGGCGAGGGCCAGGCCCTGCCCTGCGGCACGCTCGTACCACAGCGCCGCTACCGCCGCATCGCGGGGCACGCCGAGGGCCATATCGTGCAGAAACCCGAGGCCGTACGCCGCTTCCGCCAACCCCTGCCGGGCCGCCTGCTCGTACCAGTGCCGCGCCTGCGCGAGATCCTGCCCGACCTCCGCGCCACGCTGATACATCATCGCCAGGTTAAGCTGGGCCTGGGCGTGCCCCCCTTCGGCGGCCCGCCGGTACCAGATCAACGCCTTCGCGGAATCGCGGGGAACGCGCAAGCCATTTTGGTACATGAAGCCGAGATAGAACTGCGCTGCCGGTTGACCCGCCGCCGCAGCGGCCTCGTACCATTGCATCGCCTCGGTGTAGGTCTTGGGGACGTCGACCTGCGCGGGGCTGACCGACACCGTGCTCCACAGCACCGCCGCGAGTGCCGCGACGCCCAGTACGGAGAGCCTGGTCCTGTACCAGAGAGTGTTGAACACGCCGGTGTCGTCCTGAAGGAAACGAGCGGTAATCGAGCCCGCAAAACCCTGCGCCGAGCGCAAGGGTTGCCGGCAGCGGTGAGACGCCGCTCTTCTCATTACGTCAAGCGCGTATCCGGCCGGGCAAGGCGGTTAACCGGCGGCGGCGCGTTGGTTTTCCTGCGATTGGAACCAGGCGGCGGTGCGCCCGCCCAGTCTCGTGCCGGTGATGTCCTCGGCCACGCCCATCGCAAGGTGTAGGGCATCGATATCGATCCCTGTCGTGAAGCCCGATTCGTTCAGCATGAACACCAGATCCTCGGTCGCGAGATTACCGGATGCGCCTGGCGCGAACGGACAGCCGCCCAAGCCCCCGATTGAGCTGTCGAAGGTGCGCACCCCGGCCTCCAGCGCCGCCCAGGTTAGGACAAGGCCCATTCCGCGGGTATCGTGGAAGTGCCCTGCGAGGCGCTCGGCACCGTATTTGTGCGCGAGCGTCGAGAATAGGTGGGCAGCCTGCGCCGGATTGCCCGCGCCAATAGTGTCACTGATCGCCACTTCGTCGGCCCCGGCGTCGATCATGCGCGCGCTGAGATCGAAAACGACATCGGGCGATATGGGCCCCTCATAAGGGCAAACAAACGCCCCCGACAGGTAGGCGCGGGCCCTTACGCCGTCATCCTTGGCGCGTCGAATGACGCCGGCGCAAAGCTCAATCGCATCGTCAAGCGATAGGCCGAGGAGATTGTGGTTGAACGTATCGGTCGTGGCCAGCACCAACGCCACCGACTGTGCGCCCACCGCCCTTGCCCGCTCGTATCCTTTGTGATTGGGGATGAGCACCATGTAAGCGGTATCGCGCCCATTGGGCAGACGGGGAAACAAGGCCTCGGCGTCCGCGAGCTGCGGCACCGCCTTTGGCGAGACGAAGCTCGCCGCCTCGATCGATGACACCCCGGCGGCGAGGAGTGCATCGATCAGCCTGAGCTTGTCATCGGTCGGCACAAAGTCGGGATGAAGCTGTAGTCCGTCCCGCAACCCGACTTCGTGAACGATCACCCTGTCATTCATGCTGTCCACCCTCATCTTGCTGGGCGTGTGGCACCCCTACGCTTTATCGGAGAGTCCCACGCGACCGGTGTAAGCCGCCCTTCGCTCCGAATCAAGCGGCGCCGGGGCCACACACCCTGCTAACGAATTGTTTACCCTATTCTGACATTTATTGGGCGATCGCGATGCCGGGAACACGGCGCGAGCCACAATTAGTTTCGGGCGCGACCACAACGAGGCGCAAGACTCCTCAGCGGACTGCCACCCGAAATCAGCCATGTCATCGCTCGCGCCGCTCACGCTCCTCTCCGTCCAATCGATCGACACGCCGTCCAGCAAGGCACCCCGGGCCCCCGAGCGCGCAAGCGATGTGCGCCGCGAGGCGGCGTTTACCACGAGTACCGAGCGATTCGGCGCGGTCATCATCGATACGAATGATGCGGACACCAGCGCTCTGGCGCGCCACGCGGCCTCGCCTTTCGACACCTCCGAGGAGGAACAGCGCGAGGTCGCGGAGCTCAAGGCGCGCGACCGCGAGGTTCGCAGCCATGAAAAGGCCCACGCACGAACGGGTGCGCCCTACACCGGCGCGCCTACTTACGAGACGGTACGGGGGCCTAACGGTCAGCAATTCGCCGTATCGGGCAAAACTCCGATCGATATGAGCCCGATACCCGGCGATCCCGCAGCGACGACCCGCAAGATGGAGGTGGTCAAGCAGGCCGCGCTCGCACCGGCCGAACCCTCGGCGCAGGACCGCGCGATCGCCGCACGCGCCGAAGGCCAACGCCTTAAGGCGTTGCAAGACGTGGCGCGCCAGGCATCCGAGGAGACGGAAGGCGCTTCGGCCAGTGGGATTCAGCCGTCAACGGCCGAGCCTGCCCCGGCCCGTCCGCTGACGCCCCGCAACCAGGCCATTGCCGCTTATGCCCAGGTTGAGGCTTCACGGTCGACCGAGGCGAACGTGTCGACCCGGGCCCCGGTGGCGCGAGGAACTGACCCACTGGTCAGCGTGATCGTCTAAATCCCCTAATATCCCAGCACCAGCGCGATGAAGGCGGCCGACAGGCCGGCCAACGGCGGCAGAATCAGCGACGATAGCATCCGCACGAGCGTGAAATTCACGCCCAGCATCGGCAACTCCCATGCGATCGTGCGGTGAAGCGCCAGGACCGACCAGCCGGAGATGAACGCAATGACCTGCGGCACACCGGCTCCCACCGTGACAAACGCGACGGCAATCGGGATCAGGACCATCGGCCCGATTGGCATTAACGTTCCGAGTGCAGAGGCGATCAGGATGCCACGCCAGCCTGAGGCGTTTCCCATCCACGTGGCTACGAGGTCCTGGGGCATCACCTCGATCAGAAAACCGGCGGTGAGCAACGCAAGCGGAAGGCGCAGGGCGAGCATGCGCGCCTGATCCGCCGCCGCCTTCAACCCCTCGATATAGACCTTCCCGGGCCGCAGAACGGCAACGGCCCCCAACCCGGCCGTGAGGCAGGCGAGAATCGCAAAGGAGATCAGCACGCTAACCTCACTCCTTGTCGTCCGGCCGGCGGTAAGGCAGCTGGCGGGCAATGAGACCCGCGATGATCGGCAGAAATAGGGAGGCGGCGAGGCGCATAAATGTCAGGTCAGGCCCCATCATGGGAATTTCCCAGATGATGACCCGGTGGATGGCGATCACCGACCAGCCGGTGACGTAGGCAACGAGCGCACCAATATCGGCGCCGGCCGCGGACAGGGTGAGAACGAGCGAAAACGAAATCCACGGTCCGCCGGGGGTCAATGCGCCGGCGAGGCTGGCCAGCGCGATGCCCTTGAGGCCGGCCTCCCTCCCCAACCAGCGCGCCACCAAATCGCGCGGCACCAGCGCGTAAACAAACCCGGCCAACAGGATGGCAACGATGAGGAACGGCAGGATCTGAATGACGAGATCAACGACGAAAGCAAGCGCGCGCAAAACGCCGGCCTCGCCCTTGAGGTAATAGCAGAGCCCGCCGCTCACCAAGGTCAGGGCGGCGGTAAACAGAAACGCGAAGTCGAAACGGGGTCTGAACATGGGGGCGTCGGTGAAAGGCGGACGAGTCAACCTAGCACGCTCGGAGACGCGCCTGGCCAACCTTCGCGCCTCACCGGAGAAGGTCAACCGAAAGCGGCGTATTCAACGAACAGCCGGGCGTTGGAAAGAGCATAAGAATTTCTTGATTTAACAATAGGTTGATGAGGTATGTGAGCAGAGAGCGGGATGCAGAGTCACAAATCATGAAACTGCACAAATCTACGGGAAATCCCTGATTATCGTTGAAGCACCGCTTTCGTGTATGCTCGTCCCCGATCCGAGACCGCGCTTCGAGGAAGCATCAACAAAGTCCTCGCGCTATCTCAACGAGTACTGCCTGGGGGGAGTTCGCGTTGGCCCAAATACGCAAATTCGAAGTGGCGCTTTACAACGAAACCGTTCGCGAGCTCGTCGAGGCGGGCGAGCATCATAAGCACTATAGCGACCAGTGGGCCAACACCGAGCATCATAAGCACTATAGCGACCAGTGGGCCAACACCTACGAGGAGGAAGTCACGGCGAATGACCTCCCCTCCGCGCTGCTCAAAATTCATACACGTTATCCGCCGGATCGCGGTTTCGTCATCGTGAACATCCGAGAAGTAAAAGAGGACGACCCAATCTGATATTTCCCGTCTTTCGACCACCATCCCGCCCTAGTGGATTGATCGGATCGAAAGAGTCCGATTTGGGATTCAGTATTGTGCCGTGGCATGCGAGTCTGGCACATGCGCGGCGGAATCTCCTTCACTGTATCGGCCGGCGACGGTCAGCGATTGCGCGCGATCGTCGCGGACCCCAAGAGCCCGCAGAAGCACGTCTGGCAGGCGCGTATTGTCCTTCTGAGCGGCGCGGGTCTGGGTACCTCGGCGATCATGGGCGAGACCGACAAGTCCAAGACCTGCGTGTGGCGCTGGCAGGAGCGCTTCATGCACGAGGGCGTCGGCGGCCTGCTTCGCGACAAGTCCCGCCCGCCGGGCAAGGCGCCGATCGCGCCTGATCGCGTCGCCTGGATCGTCCGTCAGACGCAGCAACCGCCGCCGCACGAGGCAACCCACTGGACGCTGCGCGCGATGGCCAAGGCGGCCGGCGTCGCCGCGTCGACGGTGCAGGCGATCTGGAAAGCCCACGGCCTCAGCCCGCACCGCTGGCGGAACTTCAAGCTCTCGAACGACCCGGCCTTCGCCGAGAAGCTCGCCGATATCGTCGGCTTGTATGTCGATCCACCGGCCCATGCGGTGGTGCTGTCGATCGACGAGAAGTCGCAGATCCAAGCACTCGACCGCACCCAGCCCGGCCTGCCGATGAAGAAGGGCCGCGCCGGCACCATGACCCATGACTACAAACGCCACGGCACGACCACGCTGTTCGCGGCGCTCAACATTCTGGATGGAACGGTCATCGGGCAGAACATGCAGCGCCACCGCCATCAGGAGTTCATCCGCTTCCTCAACCGCATCGAGCGCGAGGTGCCGGCGGACAAGGCCATCCACGTGATCCTCGACAATTACGCGGCGCACAAGAAGGACAAGGTCAGCGCCTGGCTCGACCGTCATCCACGCTGGACTTTCCACTTCACGCCAACCTCGTGTTCGTGGCTCAATGCCGTCGAGGGCTTCTTTGCCAAACTCACGCGGCGCAGGCTCAAGCACGCTATCTTCCATTCCCTCGTCGATCTCCAGGCCGCCATCAATCGCTTCGTCCGCGAATACAATGCCGCCAACCCACAACCATTCATCTGGAAAGCACATCCCGATGACATCATCGCCGCACAAAACCGAGGGTTCCAAACGTTGAAATCAATCCACTAGGACTCGCATCGATACGGCTATGGCTGTCTCGGACCAACGTGACCGGGACCTTCCCTCTTCCGCTTTTTCCCAAGGCAAAGCGACCACGACATGACGGGGCAATCCCAGATCGACGAGATCCTCGATTATTGGTTCGGCGATCCCAACGACCCGGAGTACGGCAAACTGCGGGAATTCTGGTTTCGCGGAGGCCCGAAGGCCGACGATGAGATTCGCGCACGCTTCCTCGCTGATTACGAAGCGGCGGTGGCGGGCCACTATGAGGAGTTCGAGTCATCGCCCCGCGGTATCCTCGCGCTCATCCTTCTCCTCGATCAGTTCCCGCGCAACATGTTTCGCGGCAAGGCGCATGCGTTCGCGACTGACGACAAGGCCCTGGCGCTCGCCAAGCACGCGATCGATGCAGGGCTCGAGAGCCATCTCCGGGGTTGGGAGCGCGTGTTCTTGTATCTCCCCTTCGAACACCCGGAGGACATCGCGGAACAGCGTCGCTCGCTCGCGTTGTTCGAGAAACTCGATGATATCGAAGACGCGGAAAAGAACCTGGAATATGCCCGCCGACACCTGGAGGTCATCGAGCGGTTCGGCCGATTTCCACACCGCAACGCCCTGCTCAGCCGCGACACGACACCCGAGGAAGCGGAGTTCCTCAAGGAGCCGAATTCGTCTTTCGACGGCTAGGCCCCAGCCTCCCCATGCGCCTCCCCATCGTTCACAACCCGGTCTATGTCGCGCCGCTAACCCCTGGTCATCGTTTTCCGATGGCCAAATTCGCACGCCTGATGGAGGTTCTGATTGAGGACGGTGTGACCGCGGGAGAGGACGTGATCGAGCCCGATCCCGCCTCCATCGCGTGGATCGAACTCGCCCACGAGCCCTCGTACGTTGCCGACGTGTGTAACTGCACGCTGGACGAAGCGGGTGTCCGGCGTATCGGCTTTCCCCTGTGGCCAGCGCTGGTCCTGCGCTCGCGGACTGCCATCGGCGGCACCGTGCTGACCGCCCGGCTCGCACTCGAATACGGCCTGGCTTGCAACACTGCGGGCGGCAGCCACCACGCGTTCACCGATCACGGTGCAGGATTTTGCGTGTTCAACGACGTAGCCGTGACGATCCGGGTACTCCAAGCGGAGGGGCGGATCCGAAAGGCGCTCGTCGTCGATCTCGACGTGCACCAGGGCGATGGCACGGCGGAGATTTTTTCCGGCGACGACAGCACCTTCACCTTTTCGATGCACTGCGCCGACAATTTCCCTCTGCGCAAGAAAACGAGCGATCTCGACGTCGCCTTGCCGGCCGACACCGGTGATGAGACCTATCTCACGCTCCTGGCCCAACACCTCGGCGCCGCGATCACCCGTGCCCGACCGGAGCTCGTGTTCTTCAACGCCGGGGTCGACCCGCATCGGGAGGATCGGTTGGGGCGGCTGGCCTTGACCGATGCCGGCCTCAAGGAGCGCGAACGGCTGGTCCTGCAAATGTGCCGGGCCGCCGGACTGCCCGTCGCCTGCGTGATCGGCGGCGGCTACAGCGACGATACCGATCGCCTCGCCCGACGCCACGCCGTCCTGCACCACACCGCGGCGCGCCTGATGTCCTGAGGTCGTTTCAACGCTTACGATGCGGCCCAGCCGCGCCCTTCACTGGTCTCGGCGTTATAGCTGCGCTAGTCTCGGCGGGTTTCGCCACGGAGGATAGGGATGGTCCGACGTCTGGTCTTACTTGGCATCGTTCTGCTCGCGGCGTCCGCTTGTACCGTCGAGCAAACGTGGTACGAGGAAAGGTGTGTTCGCGCAGGGCTCGTTCCCGGCACCGACGCCTTTCAGGAATGCGCGGCGCGCGAACTCCGCTATCTCGCGGAAAACCGGCGCATCATGCGGGCCAACGCCGGGCGTTAGCCCCGATGGTGGAGCACGATCCCGATCTCATCACGGGCTATCACGCCCACATCTATTATGATGAGGCTACGCGCGAGACCGCGGCGCGAATTCGCGAGGCGCTCGACCAGCACTTCGACGTCGAACTCGGGCGCTGGCGCGATCAACCGGTCGGTCCTCATCCCCGCTCCATGTATCAGGTCGCCTTTCCAACGCAAGAATTCGAGCGAATCATCCCGTGGCTCGCGCTCAACCGTGACGGCCTGGTCGTGTTCGTTCATCCCCTCACCGGGGATGATTACGGCGATCACGCCTATTACGCCCTGTGGCTCGGCGAAAAGCTCGAACTCAATCTAGAGGCCCTGAAGGAGGCGAGCTGAGATCGGTGTCCGGTCGGCCGGCTCAGGCGGTCGGATAAACGCTCCAGCCGCGCCCTTCGTGACCGAAACCGAACACGCCGGGGTGGAGGATCTCGGCCAGAATTTCAAGGCTTTCGACAAGCCGCGCTCCGGTGCGGTTGAAGTAGTGATGGCCATCGGTCACATAGACGCGCTGGTTTTTCACCGCCCGCAATCCCCGCCACCCGGGTAGCGCCGTCATCGTGGCCATTTCCGAGCGTGTTCTGCCGATGTCGAGACCGCAAGGCAGGACGACGATGACGTCCGGGTCGGCCGCCTCGACCTCGCCCCAGTCGAGCCATGGCGAGTGCCGGCCCGTCACGCCGAACAAGTTATGACCGCCCGCTTGCTCAACCAGCTCGGGCATCCAGTTGCCGCCCGCCATCAGCGGATCGACCCACTCGGTGCACGCCACTCTCGGCCGCTCGTCAAGCCGCTCGGCGCGCTCGGCGATCTCCGCCATGCGTTCCTTCATGCCCGCGACGGTGGCGTATCCGGCGCCCTCGGCGTCGAGGGCGATGCCGACCCGCATGATGTCGGAATAAATCCCCTCCAGCGTCTCGGGATTGAGCGAAACGAGCTGCGGTCGGCTGTCCACCCAGGATTCGACCACGTCAATCAGATCGGTCTCGCTCACAGCGCAGACCTCGCATTGCGATTGCGTGACGATTAAGCCGGGCTTGAGACGGCGCAAAAGATCCGCGTGCACCCGGTAGACCGACAAGGCCTCTTCGAGCAGGGCCTTGACCTGCCGGTCGATGTCGCGGCTTGAGCCCCGAGGGTCGAACTTGGGTTCGGTGCAGACCGGGAGATGCGCTATTCCAGGCGGAAAGTCGCACTCGTGCGAGCGCCCGACAAGCCCCTCCTTGAAGCCGAGCGAGCTCACGATTTCCGTTGCGCTCGGCAACAACGACACGATGCGCTGACCCGCCATGACCGAACTATCGCATGACGCCGATCGGCACGAAAGCGCGATCGGTCGAGCACCATCCTCAGCACCGCTGAATTCAACGGCCAGAACCTCATCACCACCGGCGCGACGGCGTTTTATGATCTTGTCAGCCCGCCGAACCCTCCGCAATATGCGTGGTCGGTTCTACGCAAGATCAAAGGAGGAGGCCATGCTGCTCGAAGGTTCCTGCCATTGTGGAAGCGTTCGCTTTTCGGTCGAGTCCCACGCGCCCTGCCCCTTCATGCTCTGCTACTGCACGATCTGCCGCAAGGTGGGCGGCGGCGGCGGGTACGCCATCAACATCATGGGAGAGGCGCCGTCGCTCAAGATCGAAGGCGAGGACAGCATAGCGGATTACCGCGTCAAGGGGACCGACGGCCAAGGCGAGCCGTTGACTACCGCACACCGCTTCTTCTGCAAGAACTGTGGCACCGCCCTGTGGGCGGCCAACGAGCACTATCCGGAATGGATCTACCCGTTCGCATCCGCCATCGACACGCCGTTGCCCGAGGCGCCGGAACGCATCCACATGATGCTCGATTCCGCCGCACCCTGGGTCGTGGCGCCGGAGGGCGAGCACGATCACCATGTCGCCCAGTATCCCGATGAATCCCTCGAGGGTTGGCACCGCAAGCACGGCCTTTACGTGGACTGAGGGGCGCGGGCGAGCTGTTCTAGACTCTGAAATCCCCATCGGAGGTGAGGCATGCGTGCGCAACACGATCTCGGCGGCTCCCCCGAAGGCGCCATCGACACCCACGACCATCCGATCAGTTTCTTCGACCAGCGGGTCGATGCGATGATGATGCTGCTGGCTCATCCCTCGCGCGGCTACTTCGGCGACGACGCCATCCGCCGAGCAATCGAAGACCTTCCGCCCGACGATTACCGGACCTTCAGCTACTACCAGAAATGGCTGGCCTCCATCGAGGCCATCATGATTGAGCGCCAGGCGATCAGCCGCGAGGAGCTCGATCAGCGCTGCCGAGACATCGAAGCGGACCTTCCCGCGCTGAGTGCCAAGCTCGCGGCCGCGCCGAAGGTTATCTCGGCGAAACCCTCACCTCCGCATCACCATGACCATGATCATGACGATCATGCGCCGATCGAAGACGAAGACCGGGCGCAGGATCGCTTCGACATCCTCGAGCAGGCGTTCAGGGAACTGCTGATCGAAAAAAACATTCTCACCGCGGCCGACATCCAGCACGAGATCGAGGACCTGGATTCGCGGGTGCCGGCGCAGGGCGCCCGCATGGTGGCCAAGATTTGGACGGATCCCGAGTTCCGCGCCTTCGCCCTCGAGGATGCGTGGGAAGCCGCGCAAAGCCTCGGCATTGACATGAGCGCCTGCCCGCCGCTTCGGGCCCTCGAGAACACGCCGACGCTCCATCATGTCGTGGTGTGCACGCTTTGCTCGTGCTATCCGCGGCCGCTTCTCGGGCGCCCGCCCGCCTGGTACAAAAGCCGCGCTTATCGTTCGCGAATCGTCGCCGAGCCGCGCGCCGTGCTCAAGGAGTTCGGCACCGAGTTGCCCGGGACGACCGAGATTAGCGTCGCCGACAGCACCGCCGATCTGCGCTATATCGTGGTGCCGCTGCGGCCCGGGCGGAGCGAGGGTCTGAGCGAGGCGGAGCTCGCCAGCCTGGTCGGCCGCGACAGTATGATCGGCGTGGCGCCGGCCCGCGAGGTCCGCAGCTAACGTGGATCTCAATTCGGCCTCTTGGATATTGGGATGCCCGCCCCTACATTGATAGGTGCGACATGCGCACGCGTGGCAGGACTTGAAGCGGCTGCGAGGAGACCATCATGCTGAAAGGCATCAAGCATCTGGCCTTCATTACCGACGACATGGAGAAGACGATCCGCTTCTACCGGGACCTCCTCGGCATGAAGCTCACGCACGGTATCGGCCACGACGGCTACCGCCACTATTTCTTCCGCTTCGGTGACAACCATGTTGCGTTCTTTGAATATGAGGGCGCGCGGGCGATGAATCGGAAGTACCATGGCTCGCCGACATCCGAGCCGCTCGGCTTCGACCACGTTTCCTTCACCGTGGACAACAAGCAAGACCTGTTCCGCCTCAAGGACAAGCTCGACGCCGCGGGCATCGAGGTCACCGGCGCGGTGGACCATGGCGCGCTGTGGTCGATCTATTTTTTCGATCCCAACAACATTCCCCTCGAGGTGAGCTGGGACACGATAGAACTGACCAGGACGCCGGCCATGGACGAGCAGGAACCCATGGCCATCGTCGACGAAGGCGCCGATCCGCAACCCGGCATCTGGCCCGAGGTTGTCAACCCGACGCCACCCGACCGGATGATCGCCCATCCCGGCAACGGCTACACTATGCGCGAGGTGTTCCTGCGCGAAGGCCTCGGCCGCCTGAAGGACGACTTCGCGGAAACCGAGCCGGCCTAAGAGTCGGTTTCGAAAGTCATGCGGCTCGGGCCAATCTGCGGACGAGGAGCATGACGGAGGCGGCGTAGAGGAAGGCGCGGGCCGAGGCGATGGTGGCCTCGAAGTCCTTTGCCAGTCGCCGGTTGCGGTTGATCCAGGCGAAGAAGCGCTCCACGACCCAGCGGCGCGGTTGGACGGCGAAGCCGACCTGATCGGGGCTTTTGCGCACGATCTCGACGGCGATCACGGTGGCCGTGGCGACCTTCTCGCCGGCGTAGCCGCTGTCGGCAAAGACCTTCTCGATGAACGGAAACGAGCCGCGTGAGGCGCACAGCAGCGACCCGCCACCATCGCGGTCCTGGATACTCGCCGGATGCGCCTCGAGCACGAGGCCGCGCCCGTCGGTGTCGACCAGCGCGTGGCGCTTGCGCCCCTTGATCTTCTTGCCCGCATCGTAGCCGCGGGGGCCACCAGCCTCGGTTGTCTTGACGCTCTGGCTGTCGATAATCGCGCCGCTCGGGCTGGCCTCGCGTCCGACCCGCTCGCGATCGGCCATGACCAGAGAGTGATTGATCTTCTCAAGGAGGCCGTCGTCGCGGAACTTGGCGAACCAGCGATAGATCGTGCCCCACGGTGGCAAATCGCTTGGCAGCAAGCGCCAAGGGCAGCCAGCCCGCATCACGTAGAAAATGCCGTTGACGATCTCTCGCATCGGCCATGACCGGGGCCGTCCCGTGCCATGAGCCGGAGGCAAATGAGGCTCGATCACAACCCACTCCGCATCGGTCAAATCAGTCTGATAACGCAGCGTCTTGCGGCTATGCTGCTCTCGGGTGGTCGGCGTCCACATGGCGGCTCCATATCGGTCTCAGCAACCTCCTTGGAATCACATCGACACCGGCCACTCAACCCCTTTCGAAACGGCCTCTAAGACGAAGACCCATCACACGGTCGCTCGGGTCTCCACCGCCCGCACCTGAGCACAGAACATTCAGGCCCAGAACGCCGGCTCGCGCTCAGCGTAGCGTGCCGCCGGTTCTTCCGTTAATGGCCGCCCATTTCGTTTTCTGTTAGGGTCCGTGGCCTTCGGTTGGCCTTGCAGGGAGGTCGTGTGCGTAATAACCATAAGAACATGGGCCGATCGTCGCCGGAATTTCTGCCGCCCGATACGATCGCCGCCATCCAGCGCGAGGCGTGGCCGCGGCAACGGCGCTACGTCATGGAGAACTCACCGTATTTCCAGGAGTTGTGGCGTGGCCACACGGTGCCCGAGGGGTTGGAAGACCTCGCCGAGCTGCCTACTTGCGACAAGCCGACCCTGCGCCAGAACCAGGCCGACCATCCGCTCTACGGCAACTATCTCGCGGCCGATCCGGCAACGATCATCCGCTTGCACCGGACTTCGGGAACGACGGGACAGGCGATGAACGCCGGTCTCACCCATGCCGATGCGCTGCAGGCCGCCGAGGTGGCTGGCCGGGCTCAGAGCGCCGCCGGTCTGGGACCGGGCCATTTGGTCGCACACTGCCTCAACTACCAGATGTGGATGGGGGGCTATACCGATCATGCCGGGCTCGAAGCGACCGGCGCCACGGCGATTCCGTTTGGCACCGGGAGCACAGAGCTGCTCATCACTACCATCCGCGACCTCAAGATCACGGCGATCTCGTGCACGCCGTCCTATCCGGCAGCGCTGGAACAGGTGATCGAGGAGCGCTTTCCCGATCTCAGACCGCGCGACCTCGGCTTGAAGCTCGGCTTGTTCGGTGGCGAAGCGGGGCTCGACAATATGAGCTTCCGCGAGCGACTCGAGGAGACCTGGGGGTTTCGGGTGCGGAACTCGAACTACGGCATGTCCGACGTGCTGTGCAATTTCGCCAGCCAATGCGATTTCACCCACGATCTCCACTTCATGGCGCTTGATGTGCTCTACCCGGAAGTCATCAATCCGGAGACCGGTGAGGTGCTGTCCTGGGAAGCGGGATCGACGGGTGAGCTCGTGCTGACCAACCTGGTCAAGGAATGTCAGCCGCTCGTGCGCTTTCGCACCGGCGACATCGTCACGTTGAACGCGATCGACACCTGCGAATGCGGCCGCACGGCGCCACGATTTCGGGTCACAGGCCGCGCCGACGACATGGTCGTGATCCGCGGCCTCAACGTCTTTCCCGTCTCGGTCGCGGCGATTGCCAACGGCTTTGCCGAACTCACCGGCGAGTACCGCATCGTGCTCGACGGCCCGGGCCCCTACGATCGGTTGCCGCTGGAGGTCGAGCTCGCCGAAGGTCAGGCACCCGCGCCGGCGCTCGCGGACGCGATCGGCGAGGAGATCAGGCGCCACATCCGCGTGAGCGCAACAGTCACGCTTGCGCTGAAGGGGAAGCTACCGAGAACGCTGGGCAATACGGGTAAAACAAAGCGCGTCATTCGCCAGGGGGATTCATGACAGATGTCGTTCTGAGCCGGGTCGAGCGAGGCGTCCGTACGATCAGCCTCAATCGACCCGACCGACTCAACGCGATCAATGCAGAGTTGCTGGCAGCATTCAAGGCGGCGTTGGCCGAAGGCAACGCCGATCAGGAGACCAAGGTGATGATCCTGCGCGGCGAGGGTCGCGCCTTCTGCGCCGGCGACGACCTCAAGGAATTCGATGAGCAAGTCGGCAGCGAAGAGGAGACCCGCGCCTATATCGAATCGATCCAGGACATCACCCGCGAAATGGTGCTTGGCGACAAGATGATCGTCGGCGCCATCCACGGCTGGGCCGCGGGCGGGGGGCTCGAATGGATGATCAACTGCGATCTCGTCATTCTCTCTGAGAACGCGCGCTGGTTTTTCCCCGAGGTCTCGCTCGGCTTTTTCGTTACCGGCGCGGTCACCACGCTGTTGCCCAAGCTCGTCGGCCTGCAAAAGGCCAAGCAGCTCATCCTGTTCGGCGAGAAGCACGATGCACGGACCGCGCTCGAGCTCGGCCTCGCCTGGAAGGTCGTACCTGAGACCGAGCTGTTCAGCGAGGCCGAAGCGGCCGCCCAGCGCATCGCTGCACTGCCGGAGGGCGCCGTGCACGATCTCAAACGCGTGATCAACCGCGCCTGCCATCTCGATGCCGAAGGCGCCATGGCATTGGAGACGGAAGCGACCGTGCGCGGCTTTCTCGACCCGCAGGCCGGCAAGCGGGTTGGGCAATTTACCGAACGCTGAGCCCACCGCACCGCAACGAACCTTTGAGGGGGATCATCCGATGCGCTTCGCCACCCTGGTTGCGCCCAACAAGAAGCCCTATTTCGTACGCCTCAAGGACGGCTGAGGTGGTCCCAGAAAATCGGACAGGGAGCTAAGGTGTATTCCACCGGATAACGGAGGAATACGAGATGACGAATCGACGCCGGTTTACGGCGGAATTCACGGCCCGGGTGGCGCTGGAAGCGCTGCGGGGCGACAAGACGATCCAGCAGATCGCGGCCAAGCACAAGGTGCATACGAACCAGGTGAGCGCCTGGAAGCGCCAGGCGGTGGACGGTCTGGGCGAAGTGTTTTCGAACGGCGCCAACCGCGCTTGCCGGGATCATGAATCCGAGGTCCGCGACCTTCACGCCAAGATCGGCGAGCTGACGGTGGAACGGGATTTTTTAGCCAGAGGGCTCAAGCGATGAGCCGGGGGGAGCGCAATGCGATGATCACACGCGACGCCCCCGAGCTGAGCTTGAGCCGTCAATGCCGCCTGCTTTCGATCGGCCGGTCCTCGTTCTATTATGCGCCCAGGGGGGAGAGCCCTTCGAGTCTGGCGCTGATGCGTCGGATCGACGAGTTGTTCATGAAGTACCCGTTCTACGGCAGCCGCCAGATGGTCCGCCAGTTGCGGCGGGACGGCGTTTGCGTCGGCCGTCACCGGGTTCGCAGGTTGATGCGATTGATAGGCCTGGAGGCAATCTATCAGGCGCCGAGAACCAGCGTGCCGCATCCCATGCACCGGATTTATCCTTATCTTCTCAAAGGGATGGCTATCGACCAGCCCAATCGGGTCTGGTGCGCCGACATCACCTATATCCCCGTCCAGCGTGGCTTTCTGTACCTGGTAGCGATCATGGACTGGGCGACGCGCCACGTTTTATCCTGGCGGCTGTCGAACACCATGAACGCTGGATTCTGCGCCGAGGCCTTGGGCGACGCGCTGGCCCGCTACGGCCAGCCGGAGATATTCAATACGGATCAGGGCAGCCAGTTCACCAGCCTCGACTTCACCGGCGTGCTCAAGAACGCGAGCATCCGCATCTCCATGGACGGTCGGGGCCGCTGCATGGACAACATCTTCATCGAGCGCCTGTGGCGGTCTCTCAAGTATGAGGCGGTCTACCTACACGAGCTCACCGACGGCTTCCACGCCGAACGGGTCATCGGCGAGTGGATCGGCTTCTACAACACCGAGCGGCCCCATTCGTCCCTCGACGGTCAAACGCCGGCCGAGGCCTACGGGGCCGGTCAACCTGTGGATATGATGGACAAGGCTCGCGCCTTGCCCACATCCCCACAGGCTCAACAACAGCAACAGGATGTGATAAAAAGGATTTTGGCAGCATGATCAAACAACGGAATACACCTTAACCGCGCTGCCAAACTGTCCAACAAAGTGGGACCACCTCAGGCATCGCCACGCCCATCGGCCGTGCCTACGACCGGCCAGGCGTCGATCCTTTACGCGTTCTGCTCGAAGCCGGGCGCGATCCCCGGCGGGTCAAGCAGGTGGCGCGGCCCTTCCCCCTCAAGGGCGCGCGCTATGGGCCGGCCGTCACGGCACCCTCCAAGATCATCGCTCTAGGCCTCAACTACCGGACCCACGCCGAGGAGAAAGGCATGGCCGTACCGAGGGAACCGATGTCGTAGTGCAAATACACAAGCAGCCTGTTGGGCCACCGCCGGCCCATCCGCTTTCGCCGCAGCGACACCAGATGCGCCGATTGGGAGTGCGAGCTTGCCGTTGTCATGGGCCGCCGCGCGCGTGACGTGAAAGCTGCGAAGGCGCTCGATTACGTGTTCGGCTACACGGCATGCAACGACATCACCGCGCGCGAGAATCAGGAGGCCGAGGGCCAATACTCGCGCAGCAAAAGCTTCGATACCTTCACGTCCTTGGGCCCGGTCATCGTGACCGCCGACGAGATCCCCGATCCGCAGATGCTCGGTATTCGCACGCGGCTCAACGGCCGGGTCATGCAGGACAGCAACACGAGCGACATGGAGCATATCTGCGCCGACCTGATCGCTTACCTGTCTCGCTTCATGACCCTGGAGGCCGGCGATGTGATTTCGACCGGCACGCCCTCCGGCGTCGGCGAGGTGCGCAAGCCGCCGATCTTCCTCAAGAATCGCGATGTGATCGAGGTCGAGATCGACGGTATCGGCACGCTCAGGAACACGATCCGCGCATCGTAACGAAAACGGGCCCGCTCATGCGGGCCCGCCCTTCAATGGCGCGCTCGCTGGCGCGCGCTATGCGTAATCTTGCCCTACTCGGCCGCTTTCGCCCACTGGCGCGGATAGACCGCCTGTGGCAGATCAAGGTCGGCGGAGCGGAATATGCCGTCCCACGCCTCGTAGAGGCGGTCGCGGGCATACTCACAGATCTTATAGAACGCAAGGCGATCCTCGGGGGTCGTAGCATATTGCTTGATCAGTTTACGGCCCTCGTTTGAGTGCTCGATATCCCCTTCGATATGCACGATGAAGATGTCGAGCTCCTGGTCGGTGAAGGTGTAATGCTTTTTCATCGCCTGTACCATGCGGATGTATAGGTCGGGCAGCATCGCCTCGCCACCAACCATGCCTGACGTCATCGCCATGACGGGGTTTACATTAAGACCCAATCCGCCGAGCTCCAAAAGCGCATCCTCGAGTTGCGGATGGGCTCTCAGCTCCTCCTTCGTGTTGGCTTCCTCGATCGCCGCCTTGTTGTAGCCGCAGGCCACCGCGAAATCGAGCGCGATCACATAATGGGCGGCGTAGCCGCAGCGCTCCTCGGTCTCCTCGTCGATCATGTTCTCCATGAGCGCGTGACGCGCCGGGAAACCCATGTTGCTAGCGATCACCGACCCGAGCGAGCGCAAGGTGTTGTTGTAATAGAACATCATCTGATAGGCGATCTTGTCGATCTGCTCGCGCGAGATCTCGCCCCGATCCAGACGATCAAGGAAGGGATGGTTCGCCAACCACTTCTCCTTAACCATGTTGTCGATAATCTCGATGTACTCATCGGCGCTCATCTTCTTGGTGACGTCGACCATCCTCATCTCCTTCGCAGAATAGACCGGCTCGCTCCATGCGCTCCGCCTGGCGCTACCGGCATTACCGCGCAGTATATCCCATCCGCCCAGCTCGCGGAACCCTTCTGAGGCCCGCCAACCACCGCCCCGGAACGTTCTGCCAGACCCACGAAAGCGGGCCCGCTCGGCGGGCCCGTCCTCCTGGATATCTATGGTTAGTGCCGCGTTACTCGGCCGCCTTCGCCATCTCGCGCGGGTGGACCGCCTGCGGTAAATCGAGGTCCGCGGCACGGAAGACACCGTCCCACGCCTCGTAGACGCGGTCACGCGCGGCCTGGCAAACCGAATAGAAGCGCATTCGCTCCTCCGGCGTTTTGGCATAGACCCTAGCCAGCCTGCGGCCCTCGTTGGAGTGCTGGATATCGCCCTCGATGTGTACGATGAAGATGTCGAGCTCCTTGTCGGTGAAGCCGAAGTGTTTCTTCAACCCCTGCACCATGCGGATGTAGAGGTCGGGCAACAAGCCTTCGCCGCCGACCATGGCCCCCGCCAAGGCCAGCGACGGGTTTCCGTCGAGCCCGAAACCGCCAAGCTCCAAAAGCGCGTCCTCGAGCTGCGGATGGGGGCGCAGCACTTCCTTCGTATTGGCCTCCTCGATCTCGGCGCGGTTGTAGCCGCACGCCTCCGCAAAATCGAGCGCGATGACGTAATGGGCCGCGTAGCCGCAGCGCTCCTCGGTCTCCTCGTCGATCAAGTTCTCCATGAGCGCATAGCGGGTATGGGAGTCCATGTGCCGCGCCATCACCGAGCCGAGCCCGCGCAGCGAGTTGTTGTAATAGAACATCATCTGGTAGCAGATCTTGTTGACTTGCTCGCGGGTGATCTCGCCCCGGTCCAGCCGGTCGAGGAATGGATGGTCGCCCAACCACTTTTTCTTGACCATGCTGTCGATGAAATCGACATATTCGTCAGGGCCCATATTGGTGACATCAGCCATGGTGTTCTCCTCAAGAGTTCCCGAATCTCCTGCCGTTGTCGCAATCCTATTCGATTCGGAGGTTACGAGACACTGGATTTGTGAAGAAACTCGACGACGGTCCGGTTGAACAGCTGCGGATCTTCGATGTAGGGAAAGTGCGCGGCCTTGGGGGCCGTGACCAACTCTGTGTTCTTGATCTTTTCGAGCGATTGCTTGCCGACCGACAGGGGCACGGGCTTGTCGTCCTCGCCCCAGATCAGCAGGATGGGCTTCGTCTTGGCGTATTCCGCTAAGGCGTCGCCAATTACATCGTTGTCGATCTGACTGAAGAAATATTCACCGAGCACCTCATACGCTTCGGCCGCGCCCGGCGAGTTGTTGATCTTGAACTCCTCGTCGACGAATTCGTCGGTGACGAGGTCCTGATTGACGAAGCCGAATTGCAGGCGCGTTTCGATGCCATCGCGGGCCATGTTGGTGACCGTGGCCTTGGGCCGCTCGCCCGCTTCCTTGCCGAAGGGAAGAATGCCCACGGAATCGACGAAGACGAGGGCGTCCACCATGTTGGGGTTGTTAGCCGCAAAGTAACCGGCGACGTGCCCGCCCATCGAGGTCCCCACGACATGCGCACGCGCGACGCCGATCGCCTCCATGAACCCTTTGACGAAGTCCGCATAGGCCGGCACCCCGTACGGAAAATCGGGACCTTTGGAGGCAAAACCGTGACCCGGCAGGTCGAATGCATAACAGTGATAGCCCGCCGCGGCGATCGGCTCGAGATTGGCCGCCCAGCGGTCGGCGCGCGCCATGACACCGTGGATGAACAGGACCGGCTGGCTCCCTCCGCCGCTCTTGATCACCCGCGTCACGGCTCCGCCGACGCCGAGGGGATAGGAGATCAAAGTCATGGCAGCGAGATTATCAGAGCCGTCCGAGGGCGACAATGTCGCGCCCTGGGAACCGCTCGGCTCTCCTAGTTAAACATCATCCCGCCGTCGGTGTTGACGGCCTGCCCGGTGATGACCCGCGAGGTGTGCAGGAAGGCGATGGAATAGGCCATGTCCTCGCCGGTGAGAAACCGTTTGATGAGCTGGTAGTCGTGCATCTGTTCCATCGTCCAGCCCATCCCGTCGGCCAGGTCGACGAGCATCTGCGATTCCACGTTGCCGGGACAGATGGCGTTGACCATGATGTCGTGTCCAACGAGCTCGTGGGCCAGCGTTTGCGTAAATCCGATAACGCCGAACTTGGAGGCCGTGTAGGACGCCATGTCGGCTTCGCCCTTGCGCCCGGCGCTCGACGAGATCGAGACGATGGACGCCGGTGTACCGCGGGCGATCATGGCTTTTGTCACCTCGCGCGAGACGAGATAGATGCCGTTGATGTTGACATCCATCACGCGGTACCAATCCGCCGGCTTGCTGTCGGCGACGGAACCGTAGATCAGGATGCCTGCGGCATTGACCAAAAGATCGATGCCGCCGAATTCATCGACGCACGCCTTGATCACCTGCTTGACCTCCTCGGCGCTTGTGATGTCGAGCGGATAGGCCTGGCCCTCGCCGCCGTCAGCCTCGACCTCGCGGAGCGTTTCGCCTACCGCGTCGGCGTTGATGTCGGCAAGCGCGACCCTAGCGCCCCATTTGGCCAAGGCGCGCGCGATGCCGCGACCCATGCCGCCGCCGGCGCCGGTGACAAATGCAACGTCGCCGGTAAGATCGATCGCGCGTTCGCGAGCTGGCATGGTGTTCCCCCTATTTTGAGCTGTTTAGCATGATGATAGCACAGGCAACCCCGGGCACTATCGAGACGCAGGGCGAGGGCCTAGTGGATTGATTTCAACGTTTGGAACCCTCGGTTTCGTGCGGCGATGATGTCATCGGGATGTGCTTTCCAGATGAATGGTTGTGGGTTGGCGGCATTGTATTCACGGACGAAGCGATTGATGGCGGCCTGGAGATCGACGAGGGAATGGAAGATAGCGTGCTTGAGCCTGCGCCGCGTGAGTTTGGCAAAGAAGCCCTCGACGGCATTGAGCCACGAACACGAGGTTGGCGTGAAGTGGAAAGTCCAGCGTGGATGACGGTCGAGCCAGGCGCTGACCTTGTCCTTCTTGTGCGCCGCGTAATTGTCGAGGATCACGTGGATGGCCTTGTCCGCCGGCACCTCGCGCTCGATGCGGTTGAGGAAGCGGATGAACTCCTGATGGCGGTGGCGCTGCATGTTCTGCCCTATGACCGTTCCATCCAGAATGTTGAGCGCCGCGAACAGCGTGGTCGTGCCGTGGCGTTTGTAGTCATGGGTCATGGTGCCGGCGCGGCCCTTCTTCATCGGCAGGCCGGGCTGGGTGCGGTCGAGTGCTTGGATCTGCGACTTCTCGTCGATCGACAGCACCACCGCATGGGCCGGTGGATCGACATACAAGCCGACGATATCGGCGAGCTTCTCGGCGAAGGCCGGGTCGTTCGAGAGCTTGAAGTTCCGCCAGCGGTGCGGGCTGAGGCCGTGGGCTTTCCAGATCGCCTGCACCGTCGACGCGGCGACGCCGGCCGCCTTGGCCATCGCGCGCAGCGTCCAGTGGGTTGCCTCGTGCGGCGGCGGTTGCTGCGTCTGACGGACGATCCAGGCGACGCGATCAGGCGCGATCGGCGCCTTGCCCGGCGGGCGGGACTTGTCGCGAAGCAGGCCGCCGACGCCCTCGTGCATGAAGCGCTCCTGCCAGCGCCACACGCAGGTCTTGGACTTGTCGGTCTCGCCCATGATCGCCGAGGTACCCAGACCCGCGCCGCTCAGAAGGACAATACGCGCCCGCCAGACGTGCTTCTGCGGGCTCTTGGGGTCCGCGACGATCGCGCGCAATCGCTGACCGTCGCCGGCCGATACAGTGAAGGAGATCCCGCGGCGCATGTGCCAGACTCGCATGCCACGGCACAATACGGAATCCCAAATCGGACTCTTTCGATCCGATCAATCCACTAGGATGGGCTTGCGGGAGGACGGCATCATGGCGCGACAGACCGTGGCGAAGCGGCGGCCGCGATCGAAATCGGGTGCTTCACGGTTGCATGAGGACGCGATCCTGATCGATGGCCAGGGAGTCGCGGTGCTCTTGCCCGTCGCCCAGATTTCGCAGCCCCCAGCGGACGGCAAGCCCTTCCTCGATCGTCTCGTCGCCTCCGGCGTCACCGCGATGAACGTGACGCTGGGAATCGGCGGCATCGGTATGGGGGTCGACGACCTCCGCGCGCTCCTCAACACGATCCACAGTCATTACTGCTACTTCGAGCTTGAGGCCGACCGCCTGCTGCATGTCCTGACCGCCCGCGACATCACGCGCGCCAAGCGCGAGGGCAAGGTGGGGATCATCTTCGGCGTCCAGGGCCTGCCCTCGAAGATCGACAACGATCCGAGCCTGTTGCGAATCCTCCACCGGCTCGGCCTCAGGATCGTCCAGCTCACCTACAACGAGCGCAACACGCTGGGCTGTGGTTGCCTGGAGACGCCGGATACCGGTCTCACGCAGCTCGGGCGCATCTGCCTCCGCGAAATGAACCATCTCGGCATGGCGGTCGATCTCGCCCATGCCGGCGAACGCACGACCCAGGAGGCGATCGATTTTTCCGCCCAACCGATCGTGATCTCGCATGCCAATGCGCGTGCGCTCAACGACCATCCGCGTAACGCCAGCGATGCGACACTCAAGATGCTGGCCGCACGCGGCGGGGTCGTTGGAATTTCGGCCTATGCGCCGTTCTGCGAGACGCGGCCCGGCGTTCGGCCCACGCTCGAGGACTACATCGACCACATCGCCCATATCGCCGACCTCGTCGGCCCCGATCACGTCGGTATCGGCTCGGATTTCTTCGAGGCTGAATCGCCCATTCGTTTCGAGCATTTCTTCCGCGTGCGTTACCCCGACATCGTCGGCGCCTACACGCTTGAGACCGTCTACGCGAAGGACTTCGTGCGCGTCGACCGCTTTCCACAGCTCACCGAAGCCCTGGCCCGGCGCGGATTCTCGGCGGGCGACATCCGCAAGGTCCTCGGCCTCAATTTCCTGCGGGTATTTCGCGCGACCTTTAAGGGCTAGCGCGAAAGTCTTAGACTGCGTCCGAACCAAGACTGATCAGGGAGGCTTTCGCTTATGGCTGGAACCAAGGACTTGTTTTCGCTCGACGGGCGGGTGGCGCTCGTCACCGGCGGCTCGATGGGATTGGGCGCGGCGATGGCGCACGCGATGGCGGAGTTCGGCGCCCACGTCGTCCTCAACGCCCGCAACGAGGAGCGGCTCAACGCAAAGGTGGAGGAGTTCAAGGCGGAGGGGCTCAAGGCCTCGGCGTGCGCCTTCGATGTGACCGACTGGGACGCGTCGACCGCCGCCGTCAATGATCTCGCCAAGGAGCATGGCCATATCGACGTGTTGGTCAACAACGCCGGCATGTCGACCATGAAGCGGATCGCAGACCTGACGAAGGATGAGTGGTTCTACGAGATCAACATCCACCTCAACGCCGCCTACTTTCTCTCACGCGAGGTGGCCAAGCCCATGACCGAGCAAGGCAGGGGCTCGATCATCAATCTCACCTCGATCGTCGGCCCGATCATGGCGAGCGATCTGGAGACTCCCTATGCCGCGGGCAAGGGCGGCCTGATGGGGCTGACCCGCGGCATGGCTATCGAGCTCGGGCCCAAGGGGATCCGCACCAACTCCATTGCGCCGGGCTATTTCCACACAGCACTTGGCGGCTTTCTCGAAGAAGGCAAACCGCCGAGACCGGAGATGAAGCCGATGTACGATGCAATCGAAGCGCGCGTGCCGCTGCGCCGGTTCGCCGACCCCACGGAAATCGGCGGCCTTGCGGTCTATCTCGCCTCGGATGCGTCGTCCTTCGTCAATGGCGCGCTCATCGTGATCGACGGCGGCATCAGCGGGGCCATGCCTTACGATTGAGCCAACAGCGGCCGAGAGGATGACCGTTTCAGGATCGTGAGTTGGCCGGCACGGCTTGCCGCTCTAACAGAAAGAATGCGCTGACCGCGCCGAGCAGCGTTAAGCCGGCGGAGCGTGATAACCTCATTTTGGGGTTCGGCCAAGCGCGGTCGATGACTGTAAGCCGCCCGACGATCTCCTCACAGATGACAAAGGCCTCCTCCAAACTGGGGTCAGCCATTGATCAGGGGGCAAATCCCACATGTTCTTTTTCTTTCCCTATCGAGACGACAACCCACGCCACCACGGGCCGCCGCTAGTAACGCTCGCCATCATCGGCGTCTCCACAGCGGTTTATCTGCTGGTGCAACTCCCGCTGGGACCGCATGAAGGCCAGGCCTATGTGCTGAGCTTCGGCTTCATTCCAGCCGTGTTTTTTGGCCAGGTCGAGTTGGCCAGCGAACTGGCGCTGGTCCCCGCTACGGCTACGCTGGTCACCAGCATGTTCTCGCACGGCGGGTTGATGCATCTGGCGGGCAACATGTGGTTCCTCTGGCTTTACGGCGACAACGTCGAAGACGCCATGGGGCGGTACCGCTACCTGCTCTTCTACTTGATATGCGGCTGTGTTGGCACGCTCGCCCATGCGGCGTTGGATCCCGCCAGCCGGGTGCCCCTGGTCGGCGCCTCCGGTGCGATCAGCGGCGTGATCGCTGGCTATCTGCTGATCTGGCCCCGCGCCAACATCCGCGTCTTCTACTTGATGTTTATCTTCATCGGCACGATCAATCTGCCCGCCTTCGTGGTGCTCGGTTTTTGGATCGTCGAGCAGTTTATCGCTCTGCCGGCGGCGATGCAGGCCCAGGGCGGCATCGCCATCGTCGCCCATCTCGGCGGCTTCGCCGCCGGGCTTGCCCTGACGCCGTTTCTGAGACGGCGCGGCGTCACACTGTTTCAGTCGCCTCACAGCGCCGCCTTCGCCCGCAGTCGGGCTGGAGCCATCTGGCGCCGGCGCGGATCCGTGCCCGAGGTGCGACAAAAGCGAGACTGAGCCAGTGATGCGCCCTCGCCCGGATGCACGCCTCGTGATCGGGGGCCGCGCGCACCGCGGCCTCGGAGCATGGCTCGCGCGTGTAGATCGCCATGGTTCGACCTCAGCCCCGTGGGCGCGCCGGTGGCCGAGTTACGGTCCTAGCCATCGTCAACATGGCTTTTGACCCGCCCCAAAAGCTCATGCATCGGGCGATCGGGAATGCCCAGCTCGTCGAGGTGGGCGACCATATCGATCAGGTAATCCCGGCACCGCCCGATCTGGCCCTCGGCCTGGGCGATATGGCGGGCGGTTTCGTCAAACGGGAGCAGGCCGCTATAGAGGTCGTGCGACCGGTTGACGGTGAAAGCGACGGCGGGAATCAGGCCCCGCGCCGTACGGACGTTGACCCATCGGGGAGCGTAGGTTCCCGCGATCATCTCACGGCGCCAGACGATCTGCGTTTCCTCCGCCACGTTCTCGGCGGCGATGCGAATGGCCACGCCACGGCATGAGCCCCCGCGGTCGATCGCAAGGATCAGGCCCGGACACTCCGGCGAGCCGCGGCCGATGCGCGACCACAGGCAGAACCGCCGGTGATAACCGTAGATGCGGCCGGTGACGTGCTCCTCGTGCAGGAACGCCGGGTTCCACATCAGCGAACCGTAGGCGAAAATCCACACGTCCTCGCCCGGCGCGACGCGGGCGAGCACCTCTCTTCGGTTGGCTTCCCGCACCTCCGGATCGAGCGCCTTGAAGGCACCGATTCGTTCGGCCTCGGCGGCGATATTGGCGAACCGGTCTTCGGTGATGGCCTCGCGGGTGAGCCTGTTCTTGAACCAGGGTCCTTGGTTCATGCCGGCAGTGTAGCCGGTCTTTCAGTGAATTTCGTTAGTGCGCGGGCGTGTTGTGAAAAAAGAGTTCCAGCCCGAAATCTGGTGTCCCCAACGGGATTTGAACCCGTGTCTCCACCTTGAAAGGGTGGTGTCCTGGGCCGGGCTAGACGATGGGGACGGAGAACCTGGCGAGAGAGCCCCGCACGCCGGCGCGCGCCCGTTGGTCTAGTCGGTGTCGAGGGTGAAAGCAAGGCCGTTTGCCCCACGCGGCGACCAGCTCAGCTCGCCCGCGCGACATCCTCGATTTCGAGTTGCACGTCGCTGCGCCCTTGCCAGTGATCGGCGCGCAGGTGTCCGGCAAAATAGAGCTTCGCGCCGCGATTGTGCAGCAATGCTTCGCCGAGCGCCGTCTCGCGGCAACGAAAAGCGATGCCCTTGAGACGCCCCCCCTCGCCGCCCGCCAGCACGCAGCGCACGTGATCGCCGCCGACGATATCGGACCGTACGATATGGGCGCCCGTGACGACGAACCGGGGCTCCGGATTGCCCGCGCCATAGGGGCCTGCCTGCTCGAGCAGCTCGACCAGCTCGAACGATGCGCCGCCCACGCCCAGCGCGCCATCGACCCCGAGGCTCCGCCGTTGGGGCCGATCGCCGAGCGACCGGCTCAGGCGCTCTTTCAGGAACGCGACGAGCGGTGCGAGCTTGTCCTCGGCCACCGTGAGGCCGGCCGCCATCGGATGCCCGCCGCCATTGATCAGCAGCCCGGCCTGGCGCGCCGCGGTGACCGCCGCGCCGAGATCGGCACCGGGGACGGAGCGCCCGGAGCCTTTGCCGACGCCGTCCTCGAGAGCCACGATCAGGGCCGGCCGGTCGAAACGCCCCTTGAGACGGCTGGCGACGATGCCGATGACGCCGGGATGCCAGCCCCGGCCCACGACGAAGATGAGCGGTCCTCCATCGTCGCCCTGCTCGGCCAGGCTCATCGCCTCTTCCTCAACCATCGCCTCGATGGTGCGGCGCTCCCGATTCAGCACGTCGAGCTCGCCCGCCAGCGCCGCGGCCTCGGCCGCATCGTCGGTCGCGAGCAGGCGCGCGCCGAGATCCGCCCTGCCGACCCGCCCGCCGGCATTGACCCGAGGGCCGAGAACGAAGCCCGCGTGGTAGACGCCCGGCGCTGAATCCATCCGTGCGACGTCGGCGAGCGCGGCCAGGCCTGGATTGGTGCGCCCGGCCATGACCTTGAGGCCAATCAGCACCAGCGGCCGGTTCAACCCGGTCAGGGGAACGATATCGCAGATCGTGCCGAGCGCGACGATGTCGAGCCACTGGAGAAGATCGGGTTCCGTGCGATCGCCGTACCAACCGGCGGCGCGGAGCGCCCGGTTGACGGCAACGACCAACAGATAGGCCACACCGACCGCGGCCAATTGGCCGCTGGCGCCGGCCTCGTCAAGCCGGTTCGGGTTGATGACAGCGACTGCCGGCGGCAGCTTGGGCTCGGCGAGATGATGATCGACGACGATGACATCGAGGCCGGCGTCCCGCGCCGCTTCGAGCGGCTCGAAGGCGAGCGTGCCGCAATCGACGGTCACCACGACGCGCAGACCCTCCCCGTGCAGCGCGAGAAGGGCCGCGGTGTTGGGGCCGTAACCCTCGGTCAGACGATCGGGGATGTAGAGGCGGACCTGGCCGCCAACAGCTCGGAAGAAACGCGCGAGCAAGGCGGATGAGGTAGCGCCATCGACGTCATAGTCACCGAAAATACCCACGATCTCGCCCGCCATGACCGCTTCGGCGAGGCGTGCCGCGGCGCGATCCATGTCGCGCAAGCGCGACGGATCGGGCAATTGGTCGCGCAAGGTGGGCGCGAGATAGGCGGCGCCCTCTTCGGGCCGGATACCGCGGGCGGCCAGCACCCGACCGAGCACCTCGGGGAGGCCGAGCTGCTGCGAAATGGCCAGCGCCAGCCGCTCGTCCTCGAGCCGCGAGCGCCACAGCCGACCGGTCAGGGAGTTTTCGACGCCAAGGAACGGTTGGGGCGCGGCTGTCATGCCGCTCAAGGGCCGCCCGCGCGCTCGTGCCGCGCCTTGATCCAGCGCACGGCGCCGGCCCGCGAGTGCATGACCAGCGAATGCGTGCTCGCCCCATCGGCCAACTGGTGAACGCCCTCCAGCATCGAGCCGTCGGTGACGCCCGTCGCGACGAACATGACGTCGCCATGGGCGAGCCCGGCAAGATCGTATTTATGGTCCATATCGGTGATGCCGATCTTGGCCGCGCGCCCGCGCTCATCGTCGTTGCGAAAGACCAGGCGACCCTGCATCTGGCCGCCGATACAGCAAAGCGCGGCAGCTGCCAAAACGCCCTCGGGGGCGCCGCCCGTCCCCAAGTAGATGTCAACGCCGGTATCCGGGCTCGCCGTCGCGATCACGCCCGCCACATCGCCATCGGGGATGAGCTGGACCCGCGCGCCGGCGGCGCGGACAGCGGCGATGAGCTCATCGTGGCGCGAGCGCTCAAGAATGCAGGCGGTGATGCCACCGGGCTCGCAGCCCTTCGCCGTGGCCAGCGCGCGGATATTGTCGCCGGGCGATTTGTCGAGGTCGACGATGCCCAGCGGCAGGCCGCCGCCCACCGCGATCTTCTCCATATAAACGTCCGGCGCGTTGAGCAGGCCGCCATCCTCGGCGAACGCCAGGACGGCGAGCGCATTGGGGCCGCCCTTGGCGGTAATCGTCGTGCCCTCCAGCGGATCGAGCGCGGTGTCGACTTTGGGACCACCCGAACCGACCTCCTCACCGATGTAGAGCATCGGCGCCTCGTCGCGCTCACCCTCACCGATCACCACCGTGCCGTCGATGGGAACGTCGTTGAACGCGCTCCGCATGGCGTCGACCGCCGCTTGATCGGCGGCTTCGTTGTCGCCGTAACCGATCAACTGCGCGGCAGCGAGGGCCGCCGCCTCGGTCACGCGCACGGCAGCGAAGGCAAGATTGGGATCGAGGCCGGCCGTCTTCGCCATCCGGGTGAACCTAGAGGTGTTCGATACGGATCATGTGTGGCGGTTCGAGCACGATCGCGAGATCGCCAATCCGCTCGAGCGCCTTCACCATGGCGGCTTCGTTCGTATCGTGCATGGTCATCACGACGGTCACCGGCTCCTCTGGCGCACGTCCACGTTGCAGCAGGGACTCGATGGAGACCTGTTCGTCCCGCAGGATAGCTGCAATGTCGGCCATCACGCCGGGCCGGTCAACCACGATGAGCCGAACGAAATAAGGCCCGCGGTGACCGTCCATGGGAGCGATGGCAAGCTCTCGGAGCGTCGCAGCGGGCCGGCCGAAGGCAGGCGAAATCTGGCCCCGCGCAATGTCCACGAGATCGGAGACGACGGCCGAGGCGGTGGGGCCCGCGCCCGCGCCCTGCCCTTCGAACACCGTGCGCCCGACATAATCGCCCTCGGCCACCACCGCGTTGAATACCCCCTCGACATGCGCGATCGGCGTATCACGGGGCACCATGCAAGGATGCACTCGCTGCTCGATGCCGGCCTTGGTCAGCCGCGCGATGGCGAGCAGCTTGATGCGAAAGCCGAGCTCCGCCGCGGAGGCCAGATCCTCGGGCGTCACGTGGCGAATGCCCTCGATATGGATCGCCGCGAGATTAGGCGGAGAGCCGAAGGCCAGGCTGGTCAACAACGCGAGTTTATGGGCGGAATCGGTCCCGTCCACGTCGAAACCGGGATCCTCTTCGGCGTAGCCGAGCGCCTGCGCCTCGGCGAGCACATCCGCGAACGACCGGCCGCTCTGCTCCATCGTGGTGAGGATATAATTGCAGGTGCCGTTGAGAATGCCGTAGACGCGGTTCAACTGGTTGCCGGCGAGGCTTTCGCGCAACGCCTTGAGGATGGGAATACCGCCCGCGACCGCCGCCTCGAAGGCCAGCGCGACACCGGCCTCCTCCGCGGACCGCGCCAATGGCGTGCCATGATGGGCGAGCAACGCCTTGTTCGCGGTGACGACGGATTTCCGCGCCGCGATCGCGCGCTCCACGACAGCGCGCGCCACGCCGTCCGATCCGCCGATCAGTTCGACCACGACATCGATCTCCGGGTCAGCCGCCAGCTCGGGCGCATCGTCGGCCCAGCGGTAATCGCTGAGATCGATGCCGCGCTCGCGATTCTTATTCCGCGCCGAGACCGCGACCACCCGCAGGCTGCGGCCGCAGCGCTGAGCCAGCAAATCGCCGTGCTCGGACAGCAATTTCATGACCCCGGCCCCAACCGTGCCGAGGCCAGCAATGGCAATGCGCAGATCGTCCGTCACGCCTCGATATCCGATCGACAGAATTCTAATTTATTGGTACAGAAAAGTAGTCTGAGTGATTGATAATAATAGTTTAACTTATAACCCTCCCCGTAGGAATGCGAACCGGCACGGTCAGGGCTATCGCTTGCTTTGCGGATGGCGGTGAGGGCCCCTGCGGTGACGCTCGGTCGCGCGGAATCAGAATTCGAAAAAGACCTCGGCGCGCCGATTCTCGGCCTCGCCGGCTGGCATCGACTCGAAGTAAAGCGGCTGGGCATCGCCCCGCGCCTCAACCGCAATGGCCGTCGCATTGACACCTTGGCTCATCAACTCGCTGGCGACCGCGTGCGCCCGGTCCACCGATATCCAGAAATTGACCAGCTTGTGCTGCTCGATCGTCATGTTGCGCGTTCGGCTGGAGGCATGGCCCACCACGCGGATGATCCCGCCCTGCTCATTGAAGGCCTGGACAACGGCCTTGAGGTTGCGCCGGGCACGCGCCGAGAGCTGGGCCGATCCGTGCGGAAACTTCACCACTATCGGCTCGCGGGGTCCCGGCGGCGGCTGCATGCGGGTCGTTGCGAGCACGCTGCCCCTCGCCGCCTCCGTCGTCAGGACCGCCGATTGGACAAGCGATTCGTTGTAGGTATCGCGCACGACCGCCGGCACGCTGCTGGGGAGATTGGTCAAGGGCTGAGCCGTAGAGGGCGCGAAGTTGATGTGCAGAGGGGCCGTGGTCACGGTGCTTGCCGAGGCCATGAGCTTCTGATTGAACACTTCCGTGACCGTCGCTTGACCGCCCGCGGGCGCTGGCACCACGGATGCCACCTGCACCGCGCCTGCCGAGATGGATGACCCGGGCGACAACGTCTCGATCACCGTGGGGGGCAACGGTGCAGCGGTGCTCGCTGCCGCGCTCTTTTGCGTGTCGGTCTGCGCGGCCGACACGATGATGGTCGGCTCGACCGGTTCAGGCGCCGCGCCGACGGCGGCCGTGTCACCGCTCGGGACAGCCGCCGCCGGCGGCGGTGGCGGTGCGACGGTGGCGGTCTGCGTCGTGTCGCTGACCACAGCTACTTCCGTGCTCGTGCTCACAGGCGGTGGCGGTGGCGGTGGTGGCGCGGCGGCGGTGTCGGTCCGAATCTCCTCATCGGTGTACTCGGCGTGGGTTCGATCGGCCACCAGGCCTTCGACGATCTCCCGACGCTCGCCCTCCTGCGATGCCTCGGGCGCCTGATCGGGCACCGAACTCAACGTCGGAAACGAGTCGTCGCCCGCCGTCGTCTGCACGGCCGACGTGGTACTCGCGGGCCCGGCAGGTGGCGCCGAGCCATCGAAAACGTTGTCGTACCGACTCACGGGATTGGCCCAATCGGGCACATAGGTGCAGGCGGTCAACAGCGCCGCAGCCACGACGAGCGCTCCGGCCATGCGGAACATTGGCTGACCATATCCTCCGCGTCCGTGCGTAGGCCTGTGCAATGTCATCCCTCTACCCCCGACAAGCTGTCCCATGGCGGCCCGTCCGATTAACGGAATCGGCATGGTTTTACCCTATCACAACGGGTGGTCCAAATGGCGGCGTTATGGCCGATGCCGAGCCCCTCGCGACACGATTTCACCGCAGCCTATGCAGCCGCGCTTACGAGTTATACCAACGGCGCAAAATTCTGACTCGCAAGGGATTCCCTTTTTGGGCTGGATGTGATTCAAGGCTGGCGAAGGAGATTCGCCATGTCAGTATGCATTGCTCTTCGGGACGACTACGACAGCATTGAGCTCCGGTGTTTGGCCAAGCACAGTCGCGATCCCCGCCAAGTTCGCCGGCTTTTGGCCTTGGCGGCGGTTTACGACGGCATGAGCCGAGCGGAAGCCGCTAAGGTCGGCGGCATGGATCGCCAGACGCTGAGAGACTGGGCGCACCGCTTCAACGATGAAGGGGCAGACGGCTTGAAGAACCGTCCCGGTGCGGGCCGCCCCCGGCTCTTGACCGACGAGCAGATGGGCGAACTGTCGGTGATCGTCGAAACGGGCCCCGATCCAAAGATTGACGGTGTGGTTCGCTGGCGGCGGGTTGACCTGAAACGGGTGATCGAAGAACGCTTTGGCGTGATCTATAGCGAGCGGGCGATCTCCGACCTTCTCGTCGCGCTGTCCTTCTCCCACATCAGCGCCCGGCCGCAGCACCCCAAGCAGGACCAGCGGGTGATCGAGGCGTTCAAAAAAACTTCCCCCGCACGCTCGCTGCCCACCTAGCCGGTCTGCCCAAGACCAAGCGGGTCGAGATCTGGTTCCAAGACGAGGCCAGGCTGGGACAGAAGAACGGGCGTGTGCGCATTTGGGCGAAGAAGGGAACAAGGCCACGCCTGCCCGCCGATCAGCGCTACACGAACGCCTACCTCTTTGGCGCAATCTGTCCCATGGGAGCCAAGGGTGCCGCTCTCATGCTCCCCTTCGCCAACACAGCCGCCATGCAGATGCATCTCGACGAGATCAGCTGCAACGTCGCCGCCAAGGCCCATGGCGTCGTCCTGATGGACCGCGCCGGGTGGCACAGCACCGACCAGCTCAAGGTCCCCAAGAACCTCACCATCATCCTGCTGCCATCGCGCTCGCCCGAGCTGAACCCGGTCGAGAACATCTGGCAATACCTCCGCCAGAATTGGCTCTCTAACCGCGTCTTCGAAGATTACGACGCCATCATCGAGGCCGGTTGCCAAGCCTGGAACAAACTAATCGACCAGCCCGAGACGATCATGTCCATCGGAATGAGAGATTGGGCGATTTCAGGTCAATAATTAGTGCCGTTGGTATTATCAACCTCATTTTGCTATTCAGGTCAGGTGATCGCGATCCGCCGGCACCTCACGCACACCGCTTCCGCGCCCCATACTTCGATAGTGAGCAACATGACACCCACAATATTCGCCGACATTCTGAGGAAACACGAGAAATGGACACGTGATCTCGACGACGGGGTCCGCGCCGATCTCACCCGGGCCGCGCTTTCGGGTCTGGTCATGCCTTACGTCAATCTGAGGCACGCCATCGCGACCGGTGCCGATTTCAGCAAATGCGTGCTCACGGGCGCGAATTTCAGCGACGCCGAGCTGTGCGAGGTCGACCTCAGCCGCGCCTACTTGGCCGACGCGGATTTCACCGGCGCGGACCTGAGAGGGGCCTGCCTCAGCGAGGCCAACCTGACGGGCGCCGATTTTACCGGCGCCAACCTCGAGCAAGCGACGCTGAGCGGCGCCATGCTATCGGGCGCTGTGTTGCGCGCCGCGAACCTCCGCTACGTGACGCTCGCTTTCGTGGACGCCAGTCCGCCAAGTTGAGAGACTGCGCCGGCCGGCACGGTAGCGCGATCTACGTGTCTTTGGAGTCCCGGCCGCGGTAAACCGCCGCGAGCTCGGCGTAATGGCGCGCGGATTCACCGATAAAGGCGCTTTCCTCCGGGGTCAGATCGCGGAGCAGCTTGGCCGGGCTTCCCGCCCACAGCTGCCCGCTTGGCACTCGCTTGCCCGGTGTGACGAGGGCGCCGGCGGCGACCATGGCGCCGGATTCAACAACCGCGCCGTCCATCACTACGGCGCCCATACCGACAAAACTGGCATCATCCAGCCGGCAGCCGTGAATTATGGCGTTGTGGCCAACGGTTACGTGATCGCCGATCTCGGTCGCAAACTCATCGGTCGAGACATGGACGATGGTCCCGTCCTGTATGTTGGTGCCCGCGCCGATACGAATGCTCATGACATCGCCGCGTACGACGCAGTTGAACCAGATACCGGTCTCCGGACCCACCTCGACATTGCCGATGACGACGGCGCCAGGAGCGATGAAAGCGTCGTCTGCGATGCGCGGCAAGCTATTGCAGTAGGGCAGGATCACCGGACCGGTGCGGTCATGTGAATCGTTCATCGGCTCCCCGCCGGATTACGGAAACAGCGGCGCCTGATCGAGCCCGGTCGTCTCGGGCAAGCCGCAGGCCAGATTCATATTCTGCACCGCCTGACCGGCCCCGCCTTTAACCAAATTATCCAAGACGGACACGATGATGGCGCGGCCCTCGAGCCGATCGGGGAAAACGCCGATCAGGCAGTGATTGGAGCCGCGTACATGCCGCGTCGCGGGCACATCGCCCGCCGCCACCGTGCTCACAAAGGGCTCGTCCCGGTAGCGGGCGACAAGGGTCTCGCGCAAATCGTCGGCTGCCGCCCCATTGGCGAGCCGCACGTAAATCGTCGCCAGCAGACCGCGGTTCATCGGCATGAGATGGGGCGTGAAATTGACCCGCATGGGCACCCCCGCCGCGCGCGCGAGTTCCTGCTCGATCTCCGGCATGTGTCGGTGTCGGGCGATGGCGTAGGCGTGGACGCCTTCAGCCACCTCGGCAAATAGATTGGCTTCCTTGAGGGCCCGGCCGGCGCCAGTTACACCCGATTTGGCGTCGATAATGATGTCGTCACCGGCAATCTGACCGGCCTCGATCAGCGGCACGAGTCCGAGCAGCGAGGCGGTCGGATAACAACCGGGACAGGCAATCAAGCGCGCACCCTTGAGCGCCTTGCGCGTGAATTCGGTCAAGCCATAAACGGCCTCCGCCTGGAGCCCGGGCGCACCGTGCGCCTCGCCATACCATTCGGCGTAAATACCGACGTCAGCGAGGCGGAAGTCGGGCGAAAGATCAATGATTTTCATGGGCGGGGAAGATTTGCCCGCGGTGACCTTGCGGCCATCAAGAAGCTCGCGCGCGACATCATGGCTTGCGCCGTACGGCAAAGCGCAAAACACGATATCGGGATCGGCCTGATGCCAATCCACCTCATCGAGCGCCACGAGATTCTGAAAACCCGAGCCCGACAGGTGGGGAAACACACTGGCCAGGGGTTGACCGGCGTGGTGCTTGGCGGTCACCGCGACCACGTCGATTTGGGGGTGGTGTGCGGCCAAGCGCAACAGCTCGCCGCCGGTGTATCCACTGGCGCCGAGGACTGCCACCCGTATCCGATTCGTCTTGTCCGCCATGGTTCTTTTCGGAGCGTGACGTGGCGCTCACGCCCGCCGTTCCAACTTACATGATCGAGATGCGCCCGGGAAATTTTTCGGCTGCCGGCCACGAGGGCCTTGGCGACCCGCTTACCCGCCGACGCCCAGGGCCCCAAGGCCCGTCGCGAAACCGCCGTCCGGGCGTGCTAGCGCTTGGAGAACTGGAAGCTTCGTCGGGCCTTGCGCTTGCCGTATTTCTTGCGCTCTACGACCCGCGAGTCGCGGGTCATGAATCCGCCCGCTTTGAGAACGGGGCGCAGCGGCGGCTCATAATAGGTGAGCGCCCGGCTGATGCCGTGGCGCAGCGCGCCTGCCTGGCCCGACAGGCCACCACCCCGCACCGTACACCAAACATCGTACTGCCCCTCGCGGCTGGCAGCAGTGAAGGGCTGGCCGATGATCATGCGCAGCGTCGGGCGTGCAAAATAGGTTTCGAACGTACGGCCGTTGACGGTGATGGTTCCGCTGCCCGGCTTGAGCCAGACGCGTGCCACTGCGTCTTTGCGCTTACCCGTCGCGTAGGCCCGGTTCTGCGCATCGATCTTGGGTTCCGGAGGCTGAGCCTCGGGCGCCGGTGGCGCGGCCGGAGTCTCCGCGTCAGCCAGGTCCTTGAGGTCGGTCAGCGTACGGGTTTCCTCGGCCACGGCTCAGGTTCCTCGCGCATTCTTGGGATTCATGCCGGCGACATCGAGCAGGTCCGGCGTTTGCGCAGCGTGCGGGTGCTCGGCGCCGCTATAAGCGCGCAGATGCGAGAACTGGCGGCGCCCCAAAGGGCCACGCGGCATCATGCGCTCGACCGCCTTCAACACCACGCGCTCGGGATGCTTGCCATCGAGTATTTGACCGGCCGTTCGCTGCTTGATGCCGCCCGGATATCCAGTGTGTCGGTAATAGATCTTGTCGTCGCGCTTGCGGCCGGTGAGGCGCACCTTCTCGGCATTGATGACCACCACATGATCGCCGGTGTCCATGTGCGGCGTGAATTGCGGCTTGTGCTTGCCGCGCAACCGGGCAGCAACGATGCTGGCTAGGCGCCCAAGGACGACGCCGTCGGCATCGATCAACACCCATTTCTTGGTGATGTCGTCCGGTTTTGCGGAGTAGGTTGTCACCTTGTGGGTCCCTGGCGTTGCCCAATGTTGGCGGAGTATGCCACGTGATCCCCGACAGTCAACGGCAAATATCGCTAATTTAACAATGGCTTAACTAGAGGTATTTGGATACCGCGTCGAGCCATGGACAGGAGTCGATGGCCAATGCCCAGGTTTCGTCGCGCTCAGTCCTCGGCGCCGTCGGGCGTGCCCCGCCTCGAGCTCCAGGAGCTGGACGCCCAGCTGGCGCGTCAAGGGAAGCTCGTGACGGGAGAACTCCTCGAATTCGGCGTTGGTGATCTTGCTCATAGTGGCTCCCCGGTCGGGCGAACTGCGCCATCTTAGCGATACCGGCGGATGGAACAATCCTGAGCTGACAGAATCAACCTTTCGACCGCGTGATCGTCGCGCCAAACCAGTATTTGGCGAACTTCGATTCGGACCACCAGTCGACCGTGCGTTACTGGCCCTTCGGGAAGCCGCGCGGTATCTTGCGCTCGTAAGGCCCAAGGAGGTTTCATGCGTGCCGAAGCGGGTGCCGCAGCGAGCGCGGCCATTGACAAAGCAAACGAACCCGTCCTGCTGCGCGACGACGGCAACGGCATTACGACCCTCATGCTCAACCGTCCCGGCGCCCGCAACGCCCTCTCGGGCGAGTTGATGACGGCGTTTCAGCGCGAGCTCGACGCCATCGCCGAAGACGCTTCGGTCAGGGTCGTCGTCATCGCCGCCCATGGACCGGTGTTCTCCGCCGGTCACGACCTCAAGGAGCTGCGCGCCGACCCGCGCGAAGAGGCCTACCGGCGGCAGTTCGACCAAAGCAGCCGGTTGATGCAGCGGATCGTCCGCCTGCCCCAGCCCGTCATCGCCAAGGTCCAGGGCATGGCGACGGCGGCGGGCTGCCAACTCGTCGCCACCTGTGATTTGGCCATCGCCGCCGAGACCGCCGAGTTCGCGACGCCCGGCGTCGATATCGGGCTCTTCTGCTCGACTCCCATGGTCGCCCTTAGCCGCAATATAAGCCGCAAAAAGGCGATGGAGATGCTGCTCACGGGCGAGGCCATCAGCGCGAGCGAGGCCGTCCGCGCTGGCCTGATCAACTGCGCCGTAGCGGCGTCTTCGCTCGACCAGGCCGTGCAAGAGCTCGCCCAGAAGATTGCCTCGAAATCGGTGACGACGGTCGCTCTCGGCAAGGAAGCGTTCTATCGGCAGCTCGAAAGCGGTCTCAGCGAGGCCTATGATTATGCTATCGAAGTGATGACCCGCAACATGCTCGCCCTCGACGCGGAGGAAGGGATCGATGCCTTTCTCGAAAAGCGCGCGCCCACCTGGGAGGGGCGGTAGCGGTTGACTGCGGAGCGCGCTGACCGTCCATGACACACGAGGACTATTCCGACTCCCTGATCCGTGGGATTCTGCAGAGCGTCAACGTGATTGCCACGGTGGGGGCCAGCGCCAACTGGGTCCGGCCGAGCTACTTCGCCATGAAGCACCTGCAGGCCAAGGGATTCCGCGTGATTCCGGTCAATCCGACGCAAACGCGTGCAGAGATTCTCGGGGAGCAAGTCTATGCGCGCCTGGGCGACATCCCTGAGCCCGTCGACATGGTGCAAGTGTTTCGCCGCGGCGAGGAAGTCGGCCCGATCACCGCGGACGCCATCGCGATCGGGGCGAAGGTCCTGTGGATGCAAATCGGCATCCGCAACGACGAGGACGCCCGGCAAGCGGAAGCCGCCGGGCTCACGGTCATCATGAATCGCTGCCCCAAGATCGAGTACGGCCGGTTGTTCGGCGAGCTAGGCTGGAGCGGCATCAACACCGGCGTGATATCCAGCAAACGGCGACCGATAGGAAAACGATGAGCGAACAGAAGGTCTATGGCTTCGAGACCCGGGCGATCCACGCCGGCGCCGATCCCGATCCGACCACCGGCGCGCGCGCGACGCCGATCTTTCAGACCACGTCCTATGTCTTCGACGACGTCGATCACGCGGCCTAGCTGTTCAACCTGCAGACCTTCGGCTACATCTATTCGCGCCTGACCAACCCGACCGTCGCCGTGCTCGAGGAACGCATCGCCAGCCTCGAGGGCGGACGCGGCGCCGTGGCCGCGGCCTCGGGTCACGCCGCGCAATTCCTCACCTTCTTCACCCTGCTCGAGCCCGGCGATGAGTTCGTCGCCGCGCGCAACCTCTATGGCGGTTCGATCACCCAGTTCGGCCTCAGTTTCAATCGGTTGGGCTGGACCTGCCATTTCGCCGATCCGATCCAGCCCGAGAACTTTCGCCGGGCGCTCACACCCAAAAGCAAGGCGATCTTCATCGAGAACCTGGCCAATCCGGGCGGCATCGTGGTCGATATGGAAGCCGTGGCGGCCATTGCCCATGAAGCTGGCATTCCGCTCATTGTCGACAACACGTTGGCGACACCTTATCTCTGCCGCCCGTTCGAATGGGGCGCCGACATCGTGATCCACTCACTGACCAAGTTTCTCGGCGGCCACGGAAACTCCATGGGTGGCGTGGTCGTGGAATCGGGTACCTTCGATTGGGCGGCCAGCGGCAAGTTCCCATCGCTCACCGAACCCACCGCGGCTTATCACGGGCTCACATTCCATGAGACGTTCGGTGACTTCGGCTTCACGATGAAGGCGCGGGCGGTCGCGTTACGTGATTTCGGGCCGAGCCTCGCGCCGCTCAACGCCTTCCTCATCCTGCAGGGCACCGAGACGCTGGGGCTGCGCATGGAGCGCCACGTCGCCAACGCCCAAGCTGTGGCGGAGTTTCTCGAAGGCCACGACAAGGTGGACTGGGTATCCTATGCTGGCCTGCCTTCGAGCCCCTACCGCAGCCTCGCCAAGAAGTACCTTCCCAAAGGCGCTGGCGCGGTGCTGACCTTCGGCGTCAAGGGCGGATTCGAGGCCGGCATTCGCCTCGTCGAGGCGTGCGAGTTGTTCTCCCATCTCGCCAACATCGGCGACACGCGAAGCCTGATCCTGCACCCGGCCTCCACCACCCACCGCCAGCTCAGCGAGGAGCAGCGTGGCGCGGCCGGCGCCGGGCCGGATGTCGTGCGCCTGTCGGTCGGGCTCGAGACGGTGGACGATTTAATCCGCGAACTCGATCAAGCTTTGGCGGCCGCCTGATTTTTCTTATTCAGCCGGTTTGGTGGCGGGCGTCTCGGCCGGTTGGCTGATTTCAGCCGGTTGCGGCCGTTCGGAGGGCAACAACCAGATCGCCAGGCACGCTACGCCGGCGAACACCATCATGACGAGGAACAGGGCATCGAGCGAGCCCGTGAGATCGTAGATCGTCGGGACCAGCGCCACGCCCAAGGTGCTCACGCCGAGGCTCGCCACGAACTTGAGGCCGAACATCCGGCTGCGCCAGGCTAGGGGCGTGTACCGGGCGAACATGACGTTTTCCGCGGGCCCCCCGGCATAGGTGAGGCTCACCATGCAGATCGCCGCGCCAACGAGAACGAAGTTGTGGGCATAGAACCCGATCAGCAGCACCGGCAACTGGAGAAGTTGCGCGGCGAAATAGACCCATTTGAGGGGCAGACGATCGGCAAGCTCGCCGCCGAGCACAGTCGCGCCCGCGGCCACGAGATAGACGAGCGAAACCATCGCACCGACGCCAAGCGAGCCCGATCCCACCATGCCGGCGAGCCGCTCGTCGAAGATCTTGGGCAGGGCCACCGACGTCGCCTGATAAATGAGGCCGAGGCACAATGTCGAGATCAGCAGGAGCGAAATCACCCGCCAGAAGTTGATCGGGCCGTGGGGTGTTGAGGGCTTGACATCGGTCTCGCTGTCCACGATGAGGCCGCGCTTCAGGGCCACAAGAAACACCAGGCCGACGGCGAGACCGACGAGACCTGGCACGATGAACGCCGCGCGCCAGCCCAGCGTGTCGGCCAAGCCACCGGCGGCGATCGCCGCTCCCGCCGTGCCAAGGCTGCCGAACACCCCGTGAAAACCGAGCGCACGGCCGCGGCTCACCGTGTTCTTGACCAGCCAGGCGACGCCCACGGGGTGGTAGATCGAGGCGAATGTGCCCGCGAGAGCGAGCCCGATCATGAGGCCCCTCGGCGAGGTGGCGAATCCGGTCAAGATCAGCGCGCCGCCGAGGCCGAGGAAGAAGACCGCCATCATGCCCGCGGTGCTCCAGCGGTCCCCGAGCCAGCCGGCGGGCAGCGAGGCCACCCCGAACAACACGAAGCCCGGTACCGCGAGCCACTGCAAATCGGCATAGGACATGGCGAAGGCGTCCTCGAGCGTGAGCACGACCGTGGCGTACAGCAGCATGGCGAGATGCGTGTACGCGTGGGCGACGCACGAGAAGCCGAGGGTCAAGCGGGCCGATAGCGAAGGCATGGGTCAAGTAGCCGAGTACGGTGCGGTTTCGGTTATCGCAGCGGGTTCAGGCCCGGCATCTTCGCAGGTGCGGCGAAAAATGTCATCGCACCCAGCTCAAGCGGTTTCGGCGGCAATCCAGTCGAGGTAGTCGGGATGGCCGGCGGCGATGGGAAAGGCGACGATACAGGGACACTCGTAACTGTGGAGCGCTTTCGCCCGCTCGATCAACCGCTCGAGGCGTCCGCTCCGGGTCTTGAGGATGAGGATCACTTCATCGTCCTCCTGCACGGCGCCCTCCCACCAGTAAAGCGATTTGACGCTAGCGAATACGTTCGCGCAGGCAGCGAGCCGTTCTTCGACGAGAGCGCGGCCGATGGCCACGGCCTCGTCCCGGCTTTCCGCCGCGATGTAGACGGAGTTGTAGGTCATGGGTTCACTCATCGATGTCATCAATCAATAAGCGCGCGTGGCACGCGCGAGGCCGAGGCTTGCGGTGAACAGCGCGAGCGCCCCGGCCTGGTGGGCCGCGGCGAGCGGTATCGGCACGACGTAGAGCAGTGTGAAGATGCCGAGAACGATCTGCACCGCCAGCGCGGCGAGAACCACGTGCGACCAGAGCCTGGTGGCCGCCGGCGCGGCCTCGGAGCGCAGCCGGAGCCAGAGGGCGATCCCCGCAAGGGCGGTGAGGAGGGCCAAGACGCGGTGATCGAACTGAACCGTCAACGGATTCTCGAACGGGTTGATCCACCATGGCGGCGTGCCGAACAGGCCGGCCGGAACCAGGCGACCGTCCATGAGGGGAAAAGTGTTGTAACCGAACCCGGCATCGAGGCCGGCGACGAACCCGCCGGACAGAATGACGAAAATTACCAATCCGGCGAACGCAATGGTGATTTTTCGATCGAACGGGCTCGTCAACGCTGACCGATCCCCGGTCCGCTGCACCAGCCCGAGCGCAAGCCAGAGCATGGCGCCGTAAATGGCAACGGCGACCCCAAGATGGGCGGTCAAACGGTATTGACTGACCTCGGGCCGGTCCACCAGGCCGCTCTGGACCATGTACCAGCCGAGAGCGGCCTGGAACGCGCCCAGCGCCAGCACCGCGGCAAGCTTCTGTGCCAGCGGGCGGGCGAGCCGGCCGGCGAGGAGAAAATAGAGGAACGGAACGAGGAACACGATGCCGACCAAGCGGGCGAGCAGCCGGTGGGCGTACTCGATCCAGTAGATTGTCTTGTATTCCGCCAGGCTCATGCCCTCGTTCACGAGCCGGTATTCGGGAGACACCTGGTATTTGGCGAATTCGTGCTGCCAGGCTAGCTCGGACAGGGGCGGGAGGATCCCCGTGGCGGGTTGCCATTCGACGATCGAGAGCCCGGACTGCGTCAACCGCGTCACTCCGCCCAGCACAACCAGGGCAAAGACGAGCGCGCAACAGAGCAGAAGCCAGAGACCGATACGCCGCGTCGCGGCCGTGGGCGCGGCCGGGTTACCGGGAACGGCAATCTGGTCCGTCATCAGGCAAGGACAATGCACAGACCCCGACGCCGAGCGGCCGGGGCGCGTGCATTCTATCACAGCGCTGAAGGCGGCCGCCGACCGAACACCGTTACGGAAGCGGAAACGAGAGGTAAGCAACGCGCCGGGGTAAGTCCCGCCGTGGTCGCGACGTTGCCGTCCCGGTGGTGTCCGTCATCAAAACAAATGGGACTGTTGAGCGTGTTTCATAGGGAGGATCTGGCTCATCTTTGTTTGATGTTAAGCCGCTTGGCTTTGATGGTTCAAGCGGCGGTTTTGGGTGGTCAGTTTTTTGATCTTTTTTCTCTTTTCGATGATGGCGGTGTGGCGTCCAAAGTAGGCGTCGGCTGGAGTTACGTTGCCGATGCTCTCGTGGTAGCGTTGGTTGTTGTAGTGATCGACGAAGGCGCTGATCTGGTTTTCGAGATCGCCGGGTAGATAATAATTTTCAAGCAGGATCCGGTTCTTCAGCGTTTGATGCCAGCGCTTGATCTTGCCCTGGGTTTGCGGGTGATACGGTGCGCCCCGAACGTGATCCATACCGTGGTCCTCGAGCCATTCAGCCAGATCGCCGGAGATATAGGACGAGCCGTTGTCGCTGAGCAGCTTCGGCTTGTGGACGACATTGGCGCGATTGCAGCCTGAGGCTTCTAGCGCCAACTTCAGTGTTGCCGTCACATCGTCCGCCACCCTGAGTGTGTAACCGATTGTTATAACGTCATTATTACCATAACCTTATGTCGGAAACCCACAGTCGACTCCACAGTTGGATCAAGAACAAGCGAGACGTCGCAAGCAATTCTTGGACGATCCACCTTGGAGGCATGGGGTGATGTCCGCTGTGCTCGAAGCAGGTCGCGAACATGTCCGGGCCCCGCCCGGACGGAGGATCGGCACCATTAGCCCCGCTGCGTTCGATGCGCTTAACAGCCCGTTGATTAAGTGGCTTTTTCCGGCTCTCACTCCCAGATGAGGAATGCGGCGGCGAAAGCCGTCTGGCCGCTTTGCGAGCCCCCCCCGTGCCACCAGCATGGCCCCGGTGGGCGTGAGCAGAACGAAAATACCGCCATATCCGCCCGCCACGGCCTCCCGCGGGGTGCCGGCGCCGATGAGCTGGCGCATCAGTAACGATAGATTGTGGCCGGCGACGTGGAGCAGGTATCGCTTGTGCACATTCTCTCGCCCGCGCAGCCAGGTTCGTCGCATGCCGCCACGATCGAGGTTGTGGGCAAAGCAGCGCTCGACGATCTCGGCGCGCAGCTTGAAGGCCTCGCGGGCGACCCCGGACTTGAGCCGCGCACGGTTATTGGTGACCGCGCGCCGCGCCGCCTCATCACCGTGCCAGCGCGAAAAGCCGGTCTGCTTGGGCGCCGCGATCCGGGTCTTCCAGGGACTGTCGTTCAGAGCCCTCAAGACTGCCCGTGAGTGATAACCTTTGTCGGCGACGCATTCGGCCGGGTCCTCCGACGTCGGTGCCGCATCCACCGCATCGAGGTTTGCCTCGGCCTTCGCCAGGGTCTTGGAAAGCGTCGTGGTGTCGCCCTCATCGGCCGGGTGCAGCTCGGCCGCCACCACCGCGCCGGTGTCCAGATCCACCGCGTGCTCGGGCTTATCAGCCCGTTGATTAAGTGGCTTTTTCCGGCTCTCGCTCCCAGATGAGGAATGCGGCGGCGAAAGCCGTCTGGCCGCTTTGCGAGCCCCCCCGTGCCACCAGCATGGCCCCGGTGGGCGTGAGCAGAACGAAAATACCGCCATATCCGCCCGCCACGGCCTCCCGCGGGGTGCCGGCGCCGATGAGCTGGCGCATCAGTAACGATAGATTGTGGCCGGCGACGTGGAGCAGGTATCGCTTGTGCACATTCTCTCGCCCGCGCAGCCAGGTTCGTCGCATGCCGCCACGATCGAGGTTGTGGGCAAAGCAGCGCTCGACGATCTCGGCGCGCAGCTTGAAGGCCTCGCGGGCGACCCCGGACTTGAGCCGCGCACGGTTATTGGTGACCGCGCTCCGCGCCGCCTCATCACCGTGCCAGCGCGAAAAGCCGGTCTGCTTGGGCGCCGCGATCCGGGTCTTCCAGGGACTGTCGTTCAGAGCCCTCAAGACCGCCCGTGAGTGATAACCTTTGTCGGCGACGCATTCGGCCGGGTCCTCCGATGTCGGTGCCGCATCCACCGCCTCGAGGTTTGCCTCGGCCTTCGCCAGGGTCTTGGAAAGCGTCGTGGTGTCGCCCTCATCGGCCGGGTGCAGCTCGGCCGCCACCACCGCGCCGGTGTCCAGATCCACCGCGTGCTCGGGCTTGTAGGCCAGATGCGTCGTGCCGTCCTTCATCTTGGCGATCTTGGCCTCGGGGTCGCTCTTCGAAACCCAATCCGTGTTGGAAAGCTTCTTGCCCTTGCGCTTCCGGTCCAGACGCGCCAGGTCCTCGGCCGTGGGTGTCTCGACCCCGCTTTCCCGGGCCAGGCGCTCCAGCATCTCCCGGTAGCCTTCGCCGTTGTCGCGCCGCACGATGTTCCGCAGCGCCGCGTTGGCCTCCATGGTCGAGGCATCGACGCCGATGCGCTCGCCCTTGATCAGCCCCGCCTCGGCGATCAGCACCAGAACCCAGTCGAAGACCGCCGCGTGGACTTCATGGGGCAGGCGCGTGCGGCTCCGTGACAGCCAGGAATGGTCCGGTACCCGATCACGGCTCCCCAGTCGCAGGAACGCCCGCAGCGAAAGCGAGTCCGAGCAGCGCCACTCCAGACCGCGCTCGCTGTCGATGCCCTCGAAGTAGCCCACCAGGTGCATCCGGAAATAGCGCCCGGGCGGCACCGAGGGCGCGCCCATCCGGACCGCGTAATAAGGCCGGCAGCTCGCCTCGGCAAAGGCGTCGAAGCCGCCCGCGATCAGCACCGACTGCAAGCGGTCATAAAACACATGACCCGGAGAGCGCGGCATCTCCGACCAGCTCACCATCAGGTCCCCCTGACCATCCTTCTGCCGTCCCATCGCCATCGGCAAATCCCCCTGCAAATCAGGGAACCAGAGAATCAGACGGCGCCGACTTAATCAACGGGCTGTTATAGGCCAGATGCGTCGTGCCGTCCTTCATCTTGGTGATCTTGGCCTCGGGGTCGCTCTTCGAAACCCAATCTGTGTTGGAAAGCTTCTTGCCCTTGCGCTTCCGGTCCAGACGCGCCAGGTCCTCGGCCGTGGGTGTCTCGACCCCGCTTTCCCGGGCCAGGCGCTCCAGCATCTCCCGGTAGCCTTCGCCGTTGTCGCGCCGCACGATGTTTCGCAGCGCCGCGTTGGCCTCCATGGTCGAGGCATCGACGCCGATGCGCTCGCCCTTGATCAGCCCCGCCTCGGCGATCAGCACCAGAACCCAGTCGAAGACCGCCGCGTGGACTTCATGGGGCAGGCGCGTGCGGCTCCGTGACAGCCAGGAATGGTCCGGTACCCGATCACGGCTCCCCAGTCGCAGGAACGCCCGCAGCGAAAGCGAGTCCGAGCAGCGCCACTCCAGACCGCGCTCGCTGTCGATGCCCTCAAAGTAGCCCACCAGGTGCATCCGGAAATAGCGCCCGGGCGGCACCGAGGGCGCGCCCATCCTGACCGCGTAATAAGGCCGGCAGCTCGCCTCGGCAAAGGCGTCGAAGCCGCCCGCGATCAGCACCGACTGCAAGCGGTCATAAAACACATGACCCGGAGAGCGCGGCATCTCCGACCAGCTCACCATCAGGTCCCCCTGACCATCCTTCTGCCGTCCCATCGCCATCGGCAAATCCCCCTGCAAATCAGGGAACCAGAGAATCAGACGGCGCCGACTTAATCAACGGGCTGTTAGGGGTGCCGATCCGCCAGCACAGAAACTTCGCCGGCAATCATCTGGCATGAATGAGACAACCAAGGGAGGAAGTAATGATTACGAAATGGCCACTGGCCCTGGCCGCTATCTTCGGTCTGGTCCAGATTCCTAACGCCGCTTCGGCGTTCAAATGCCCGCAGCACTTCACGACGGCGCAGACCGTCATCGACAAGGTGAAGGGGGACATGGGAGGCGAGATGTCGAAACAGATGCCCAAGGAGCAGATGGCCCTGGTGCATTCCTTGCTCGACGATGCGAAAATGATTCTTGCCGGAGCCGAACACAATCACGAGAAGCCGCAGGGCATCTACGACCATGCCCGGTCCATCGCCAAGGCCGACACGGCGCTCGGTTACGCCACAGCCGCCGACATACTCCACTTCAACATGATGAAGATGTAGGCACGGCCGCGAACCAGGCGGGGCTTGCCACCTGGGGGACGCTCTACAGAGCTGAGCCGTTCAAACGTGCTTGAGGGGGACCTGTTCGAGAGGGACTGGCGCTGCCATTGCTGGGCCAAGCGGATTCATTTTCGCGATAGGAACGGGCTCGGCACGCGCGCCGGCGTGTAGATCTTGGCGGATTGTCCGCTTGCCGTCCGAATGCGGCCCTCTGCGAAGACCTCATCGTACTTCCGCTTCTGACCCTAAGCAGACACCTGCTGTGGCCGCCTGCGGCAAAATCTGCTGTCAGGGGAAGGCTTGTGGCGATAGCTGCATCGCGAATTGGAAGACCTGCCTCCAGCCTGTTGGGTGTGCTTGTGATGGCGGATCAACGAAGAGCGCACAGAAAGAAGCGGCCGCCAACGCCGCGACGACCGCTAAGTTCCGCTCATCACATATTCACCGTTGTCTACAGCAATTTCGATTGCTTTTACCTCCGCTTCGGCGCTATGCGCTCCAGTACGCTTAGTTCAATCGGAAGATCGGATCATAACCTTCCGGAGGCAACGTGGCCTCACGGTCGTAGGTATTCACGGTCGACTGGTCGACCATGTACTGTTCCGGGGACGCGTCCTTGATGGGCAGCTCCTTGCCCTCGAGGATACGCACGGCCTGATCGATGGCGATACGCGGTAACATTACAGCGCTGTCCGTGACACCACCGAGAATGGTGCCTTTTCTGATGGCCGCATCCACGCTGGCGGTCATACTGTTGGACAGAAGCTTGATGTCTGTTTTCCCACGTTCCTGCAAGAGCAACACGCCGCTTTCCACACCCGACGTCATACCGGCGATGTACTTAAGGTCGGGGTAGGTCGCTAAGCCGTCCTCGACCAGCTTCATCTGCACTTCCTTGTGGGAATCGCCGTACATCGTGGCGACGACCTCGATGTCGGACTCGGCCGCCTTCAAGGTATCGTGAAAGCCGCTGTTGTAATCCTCCGCCCAGTACGCCCCGGCCGGTCCCGGCAGCCACAAGACCGCTGTTTTGCCCGAACCCTTCGGGTGCCGCTCGATCAGGTACTTCGCCAAGGCTATGCCGCCATCGTAGTACCGCCCCATCGATCGTGCCTGGATGTCGGGTGATTGGATGCCGGCGGCGAAGTCGACTATAACAATTCCCTTTTTGGCCGCCTCTTTGATCACTTCGTTGAGGCCGGTGGGCGAGATCGCAAAGACCAGCAATGCATCGGCCCCCTGAACCACGCAATCCTCGAGCTGGCTGATCTGCTTGGCCAAATTGACGTACCCGCCGGCCGAGAAGACGGTCAATTTGGCCCCGATACGCTTTGCCTCCGTTACCGCCCCAAAGTTGATGGCAACGTACCAGGCATCGGCCATGTTCGGCATCAAGAGGCAAATATGCCACTGCTTGGTCACTTCGGCGGCGTCGAGTGAGGTGTAAGTTTGAGCGGTTCTCTCCTGCTCCTCTACGAACGGAGGGAGATTACTCATCACCGGATAGGACCATGTGTCTCCTGCCTGGCTGGGCATCGCGGCAAAGGTGAAAATGAGCGCCACGCTCGCGATAGCTGCTATGAGCTTATGCATGCTGTCCTCCCTTGCTCGGTTCTGTCGCGTGACCGGTTGGTGCGGTCTTTGGCCACTCCATTCACCGGTACGTCCGCGTATTATCGCCTGACGACAGGTGTTGGTTTCTTTTTTCGTTAACTCGATTTAGTTTGTAGCCTTACCCTGAATAGTCAAGCTTCTCATCGAAATTCGTCACGGCGACATGCCGACGGCGGCATAGAGGGTGTGGGGAGCGATCCAAGCAAATCTTGCCAGCGCCTGAATAGCCCGCCGCGGCCCGTCCCGAGCCCCCAGATGCCTCCCCGGCAATGTGGCCTTGCGGGATATCGGCCGCAGCCGGTTAGAGGGACGTCACCCAGCCCCTGTCAGAGATGTCAAATATGACGCCGTCGAGGTCTCGGAACTTTCTCTAGTAGATGGAGGGCCCGCCGTCGTCATCCAGCAGGTCGATAACGAAGGTTCCGCCATGGGCTTCGATCCGCGCCTGCGACGCCTCCAAATCATCGACCTTGCCTCTAGCCATGCTAAGCGCGACCGCCCGCGATCTCAAGATGAAGCTGGCCTACGAGCCCCTCTAAGTACCCGTTTACCGGCCGGAGACCACCACAGCAGCCCACTAGCGCCATTCAATTGCAACGCCAACCGAGTCCACCCCAGCCTCCTTGGGAGGGTGCGGAAGCGCCGGGGAAGTGTTATATTTCGACCGCTCCTTCGCCGGAACCGGGCGAGATGTTTTCTGGAGGTTGAGCCGTGGACAATGATCCCATCCGCGAGCTGACCGAGGACGAAATCAAGACCTACTGGGACGACGGCATTGTCTGCGCACGCAATGTCATCAGCATGGACTGGATCGAGCGGATGCGCGAAGCCCTCGATCGGGTGCTCGCCAAGCCCGGGCGGTTCGGCGCCGATGTCAACGAAGCGGGGACGGAAGGCCGCTTCGCCCACGAGACCTGGATGTTCACCTATGACGAGGACTTCAGGGATTGGATCGTGAATGGGCCGATTCCTCCGTTGGCGGCCCAGCTTCTGAGCTCCGAGAAGGTCCACCACCTGTTTGATTTCATGTTCGCCAAGGAACCGCACTCACCGCACCACACGCTCTGGCACCAGGATCAGCCCGGCAACCCGGTGCACGGCTTCAACATTGCCGGCAGCTGGCTTCCGCTCGACGTCGTGACGCACGACAGCGGCGCACCCGAATACATCCGTGCCTCGCACCATTGGAACCGCTGGTTTGCCCCGGATGGATCCGACGAAGAGGATTCCTACGATCTCGGCAATGCCAGCGCGATATTCTCGATGGTGCAGCCGGGTGAGGATACCGATGGCGGCGATGAAGCGCGCCTTGCGAAATACGACGAGAAGTTCGAGCCCGTGCCCGATTTCGGCGCGATGCGGGAGCGGGGTGAGCTGGATCTCGTCTCGTTCGACAGTGCACCCGGCGATCTCGTGTTCCAACACACCCGCGTCATGCATTGGGCGCCCGGCAACTATTCCGACCGGCGCCGGCGCGCCATCGGCTCGCGCTGGGTGGGCGACGGCGCGACCTATGCCAAGCGCGGCGGTCGCGTGAATTTGACCCTCCCCTGGGACCCGGGGCTCAAGGACGGCGATCCGTTCCCGCCCGATAACAAATTGTTCCCACAGGTCTGGCCGCGGGTGGACTAGAATCAGAAATCCGGGGAGGCCGATTAACCGAGCGAATGCGTGCATCGGGGTTCTTAACAGCCCGTTGATTAAGTGGCTTTTTCCGGCTCTCACTCCCAGATGAGGAATGCGGCGGCGAAAGCCGTCTGGCCGCTTTGCGAGCCCCCCCGTGCCACCAGCATGGCCCCGGTGGGCGTGAGCAGAACGAAAATACCGCCATATCCGCCCGCCACGGCCTCCCGCGGGGTGCCGGCGCCGATGAGCTGGCGCATCAGTAACGATAGATTGTGGCCGGCGACGTGGAGCAGGTATCGCTTGTGCACATTCTCTCGCCCGCGCAGCCAGGTTCGTCGCATGCCGCCACGATCGAGGTTGTGGGCAAAGCAGCGCTCGACGATCTCGGCGCGCAGCTTGAAGGCCTCGCGGGCGACCCCGGACTTGAGCCGCGCACGGTTATTGGTGACCGCGCGCCGCGCCGCCTCATCACCGTGCCAGCGCGAAAAGCCGGTCTGCTTGGGCGCCGCGATCCGGGTCTTCCAGGGACTGTCGTTCAGAGCCCTCAAGACCGCCCGTGAGTGATAACCTTTGTCGGCGACGCATTCGGCCGGGTCCTCCGATGTCGGTGCCGCATCCACCGCCTCGAGGTTTGCCTCGGCCTTCGCCAGGGTCTTGGAAAGCGTCGTGGTGTCGCCCTCATCGGCCGGGTGCAGCTCGGCCGCCACCACCGCGCCGGTGTCCAGATCCACCGCGTGCTCGGGCTTGTAGGCCAGATGCGTCGTGCCGTCCTTCATCTTGGTGATCTTGGCCTCGGGGTCGCTCTTCGAAACCCAATCCGTGTTGGAAAGCTTCTTGCCCTTGCGCTTCCGGTCCAGACGCGCCAGGTCCTCGGCCGTGGGTGTCTCGACCCCGCTTTCCCGGGCCAGGCGCTCCAGCATCTCCCGGTAGCCTTCGCCGTTGTCGCGCCGCACGATGTTCCGCAGCGCCGCGTTGGCCTCCATGGTCGAGGCATCGACGCCGATGCGCTCGCCCTTGATCAGCCCCGCCTCGGCGATCAGCACCAGAACCCAGTCGAAGACCGCCGCGTGGACTTCATGGGGCAGGCGCGTGCGGCTCCGTGACAGCCAGAGCAGAAGTATTTTCATAGAATCAATGACTTAAGTTGTCCAACCTCTCCAAACCGGGCCGTTGAATCCAAAAAACAATTCAGACGGTTGTCCAACCCGGTTTCGGCGGGGAGCGGCCGCTAAAGGATAGCGGCCGCTCAACTTTCCTTGCCGCTCGACGAAGCGCCGTCGATGATGCGTACCCACGGACTACTGGCGGCGCATCCCCGGCCGCTGGTGTCGCCGGGTAAACGCAAGGGGCGGCCGTTCCGGTCCTGGCGCACGTCGCCTGCGAAGGCGTGGCGCTTTCCCGAGGTGGAATACGCGAACGCCGGATCGTCGTTCGCAGCGCTGGTCCTGGATTGCGACAAGCCCGCGGCAATGGCGTGGGGCCTGTTTGAATTGCCGCCTCCCAACTAGACCGTCTGGCGGCTGGCAAACCGGCATGCGCACGTCGCCTGGACCCTCGCGGTCCCGGTGCACCGCTATCCCGCAGCACGAGTCGAACCGCTGCGGTACTTCGCCGGGATCGCGGAGTACTACGCTCACGCTGTAGGGGCCGATCCGGGTTATTCCGGGGTGCTCGCCCACAACCCCGCGCCGATGTTCAGGTCGCCCTACAAGACGGTGTGGGGTCGGGAAGAGCCGTACACACTCGATCAATTGGCGACCGCCATCCCGGTTAGCTGGGAGCCGCCCAAGCTCCGGCAGACGGGTGTCGGCCGCAACGTCGATCTATTCGAGGCCGGGATGCGCTGGGCCGGTTGCCAAGCGAACAAGAGCCTGCCAGTGCCCCCTGCGCTTATGGTGGTCAATCAGGAGTTTGAATATCCTTTGCCACTTTCCGAGGTACAGGCAACGGCGAACTCTATCGAGAAATACCGCGAGCGATGGGCCGCACGTGGCTGGCATTGCCGACGGTGGATCGCGAGGCAAACTGCGCGCGGGAGCAAGGGTGGTCGTCCGCGCCTCTACGAACCAGGCCGCGAGCCGTGGACTCTGGAGGGCGTGAGCCGGGCGATGTGGTATCGAAGGCGTGGGCGTGAGACAAAAGCCAACACAGATTAAGGGCGGCCCCTAGGCCGCCCTTATGGCAACTTAGGTGCTGAGAGACCCCATGCGAATCCCCATTGCCATCGCGGTCGTCACGGCGGCCGCAATATCCCTTGCCACGCCGGCGCAGGCTGACGCTTGTTCCGACTACCGCCTTGCTCTGCTTGCGCGCAAAGCAGCTCGAGCACTGCATATGGAACCGGATCCCAGTAGAGAGGAGCTTGTGGTCCGGTTGAGCCTGCGACTCGAGGTTTATGATCGGGTTATCGATGGGCAGACTGCCGTTCGCGCTAGCTTAAAAAACGAAGAGGCTACGGCGCTCATAGATTTGTTGCTTCAGCTCGACGCTCTCAAAAACGAAGTTCATGTTGCTACGAGAGATTGGGTATCAAACCTCCCAAGCACTCCCATTGAACCCCATTTTGACAAAGTGGATGAAATTTCACGTGCAATCCGGAATGCGCGAGAGGCCGTGTTTAGAGAGGTTTGTCAATAGTCACTTAGCTTTGAGGCGGCAAATGGCAGTGCGCATCGAGTCGAACTCTTTGCATGGTGATGTCTGCGATGGCACCGGGCGGGTGCTTTGCGGGGGGGCTGATCGTGGTGGGGAGTGCCGAGGTACGTAGAGAGCATCAGAATCGAGCTAAGGAGATCACAAGATGAGTGGACCCGACGGTGTGAAGTGCGCGTTGTGCAAGTGGTATGAGGCGGGTTCTGGGCCCGAAGGGCATTGCCATGCTGCCCTGCCTGCCATCGTAACTGATGGTTCAGGCCGAGTTTGGCCGCAGGTTTCGTCCGAAGATTGGTGCCGCTATTTCTACAGCAAGAAAGACGGCGGCGCCTGGATGGCGAGTGGTCTTGGACGCTAGAGGGCTCGTAGCAAGTCTTGAGTCCGCGCCCATCGGCGACGGCGACCTGCTCGGGTCTCCGTTCCGGTGCCTGCCCTATCAGCCCGTTGATTAAGTCGGCGCCGTCTGATTCTCTGGTTCCCTGATTTGCAGGGGGATTTGCCGATGGCGATGGGACGGCAGAAGGATGGTCAGGGGGACCTGATGGTGAGCTGGTCGGAGATGCCGCGCTTTCCGGGTCATGTGTTTTATGACCGCTTGCAGTCGGTGCTGATCGAGGGCGGCTTCGACGCCTTTGCCGAGGCGAGCTGCCGGCCTTATTACGCGGTCCGGATGGGCGCGCCCTCGGTGCCGCCCGGGCGCTATTTCCGGATGCACCTGGTGGGCTACTTTGAGGGCATCGACAGCGAGCGCGGTCTGGAGTGGCGCTGCTCGGACTCGCTTTCGCTGCGGGCGTTCCTGCGACTGGGGAGCCGTGATCGGGTACCGGACCATTCCTGGCTGTCACGGAGCCGCACGCGCCTGCCCCATGAAGTCCACGCGGCGGTCTTCGACTGGGTTCTGGTGCTGATCGCCGAGGCGGGGCTGATCAAGGGCGAGCGCATCGGCGTCGATGCCTCGACCATGGAGGCCAACGCGGCGCTGCGGAACATCGTGCGGCGCGACAACGGCGAAGGCTACCGGGAGATGCTGGAGCGCCTGGCCCGGGAAAGCGGGGTCGAGACACCCACGGCCGAGGACCTGGCGCGTCTGGACGCGGAAGCGCAAGGGCAAGAAGCTTTCCAACACGGATTGGGTTTCGAAGAGCGACCCCGAGGCCAAGATCACCAAGATGAAGGACGGCACGACGCATCTGGCCTACAAGCCCGAGCACGCGGTGGATCTGGATACCGGCGCGGTGGTGGCGGCCGAGCTGCACCCGGCCGATGAGGGCGACACCACGACGCTTTCCAAGACCCTGGCGAAGGCCGAGGCAAACCTCGAGGCGGTGGATGCGGCACCGACATCGGAGGACCCGGCCGAATGCGTCGCCGACAAAGGTTATCACTCACGGGCGGTCTTGAGGGCTCTGAACGACAGTCCCTGGAAGACCCGGATCGCGGCGCCCAAGCAGACCGGCTTTTCGCGCTGGCACGGTGATGAGGCGGCGCGGCGCGCGGTCACCAATAACCGTGCGCGGCTCAAGTCCGGGGTCGCCCGCGAGGCCTTCAAGCTGCGCGCCGAGATCGTCGAGCGCTGCTTTGCCCACAACCTCGATCGTGGCGGCATGCGACGAACCTGGCTGCGCGGGCGAGAGAATGTGCACAAGCGATACCTGCTCCACGTCGCCGGCCACAATCTATCGTTACTGATGCGCCAGCTCATCGGCGCCGGCACCCCGCGGGAGGCCGTGGCGGGCGGATATGGCGGTATTTTCGTTCTGCTCACGCCCACCGGGGCCATGCTGGTGGCACGGGGGGCTCGCAAAGCGGCCAGACGGCTTTCGCCGCCGCATTCCTCATCTGGGAGTGAGAGCCGGAAAAAGCCACTTAATCAACGGGCTGCTATCAGCGGCGTTTTCTTCGAGGCGCGTTCAAGCCGGGCGTCATGCGCGCGGGATTGAGCCTCGCCAGGGGCGGCGGCAAAACTGGACTCGCGTCGGCACTCGCGCTCGATTCTATCCGTCCGGACGGGGCGCTGCATCGCGACGGTGGCGAGACCATCGTGATCGCAAGCGCATTCCAACAGGCGAGACTCGCCTTTGAGGCCGTGCTGCGGTCGCTGGAACTGCTTGGCGAGGCCGGTGACTACCGCATCCGCGACCAACAGAATCTCGCCGACATTCAGCACCGGAAGACCGGGGCGAGACTTCGGGTCGCGGGGAGCCGACAACCGCCGGGCGCACGGATGGCGGGTCAATCTCGTTATCGGAGACGAGCCAAGCCAGTGGGGGCCGCGCGGAGAATTGCTGGCGGCGGCGATTAGGACGGCGCTCGGAAAGCGGAAGGACGCGCGGGCGGTCTTCATCGGCACCAGGCCATCCAGTGATTCGCATTTCTTCGCGCGGCTGTTGGCCGAGGCTGACCCGAGTGTCTATGCACAAGTCCATGCCGCCGGCCCGGACGATCCGCCGTTTGCCGTCAAGACGTGGCGGAAGGCCAATCCGGCGCTCGCCTACGGGTTGCCCGATATCGATACACTGCGAGCCGAGGCGCGGCTTGCGAAGCGCGACCCTGCCGAGTTGGCGACGTGGCGCAGCCTGAGATTGAATCAAGGGACGAGCGAAGTTGAAAGCCGGATGCTGATAGACGCGCTGACGTGGCGTGAGGTCGAGACTGACGCCTTGCCGCCACGCGAGGGGCCGGTCGCATTCGGAGTCGACCTTGGCGGAACGGCGGCATTCTCGGCATGTGCGGCGTACTGGCCGCAGACCGCGCGCTTAGAGGCCGTTTCGAAAGGGGTTGAGTGGCCGGTGTCGATGTGATTCCAAGGAGGTTGCTGAGACCGATATGGAGCCGCCATGTGGACGCCGACCACCCGAGAGCAGCATAGCCGCAAGACGCTGCGTTATCAGACTGATTTGACCGATGCGGAGTGGGTTGTGATCGAGCCTCATTTGCTTCCGGCTCATGGCACGGGACGGCCCCGGTCATGGCCGATGCGAGAGATCGTCAACGGCATTTTCTACGTGATGCGGGCTGGCTGCCCTTGGCGCTTGCTGCCAAGCGATTTGCCACCGTGGGGCACGATCTATCGCTGGTTCGCCAAGTTCCGCGACGACGGCCTCCTTGAGAAGATCAATCACTCTCTGGTCATGGCCGATCGCGAGCGGGTCGGACGCGAGGCCAGCCCGAGCGGCGCGATTATCGACAGCCAGAGCGTCAAGACAACCGAGGCTGGTGGCCCCCGCGGCTACGATGCGGGCAAGAAGATCAAGGGGCGCAAGCGCCACGCGCTGGTCGACACCGACGGGCGCGGCCTCGTGCTCGAGGCGCATCCGGCGAGTATCCAGGACCGCGATGGTGGCGGGTCGCTGCTGTGCGCCTCACGCGGCTCGTTTCCGTTCATCGAGAAGGTCTTTGCCGACAGCGGCTACGCCGGCGAGAAGGTCGCCACGGCCACCGTGATCGCCGTCGAGATCGTGCGCAAAAGCCCCGATCAGGTCGGCTTCGCCGTCCAACCGCGCCGCTGGGTCGTGGAGCGCTTCTTCGCCTGGATCAACCGCAACCGGCGACTGGCAAAGGACTTCGAGGCCACCATCGCCTCGGCCCGCGCCTTCCTCTACGCCGCCTCCGTCATGCTCCTCGTCCGCAGATTGGCCGAGCCGCATGACTTTCGAAACCGACTCTTAGAGGGATTCGTGGCCTGCGGCCCGACCCCACCCCTGCCCGAAAGAGCGCTCGCCGATGGCGTGGCGGGCATCTACGAGGCCATGCGCGACGCGGGCGAGCTTGTGCAGCTTGGCGGGCGCGTCGTGCCTGTCGGGCGTTCCTGGCGGAAGCGGTGCGGCGCTACGGGCGCCCGCAGGCCACCGCGGCCGATCGCTGGCGGGCGGGGCGAACTGGAAGACGGCGTGCGCGATGCCGGCCTGTCGCTGCCGGAACCGACTTGGCGCGGCCAAGGGTGGCGCGATGGCTCGGTTGACGTGCGCCTATTCAGGGCCGCCGTGCTTGAGGGCCAGGTGGCGGCGCCGGTTTCTCTCGCCATGCGCGCGGCGTTTGCTGAGGCCAAGGTTGTGGTGGACAGTGCGGCAAACGAGAAACTAGCGAAGGCTGGCGAAGGCCAGCATCGGCGGCGCGGGCGTGACGATTTGGCGGCGGCGATTGTGCTTGCCGTTGCGGAAGGCCAGCGGCGCGAGGCCGCGAGAACGCCGCACCGCTGGCGCTACAGAGGGATCGCAGCTTAAGCCGGAATCAATTTCAGATGCACGCGCGCCGCTGCGCTCAGGTCCGGTGGCGCGTCTTCGAGCCCGACGACTGGCGCCAGCAGACGTTGCGTTTCGTGGTCCCGGTGGCGGGTTCGACCCGCCGCACCAGGTGGCAGCGCCTCACCGGCCGACGCAGAGATGGGGCAAGGCAGAGTGAAGACGACCAAATGTACTCACAACGCCTCGATCTCATTCAGATACCGCTGACTGACGAACGCGATTACTGAAGACGATTACTACTTCTATACAAGGTGATAACACAATGGAAATGGAACGAGATTTCGCTGTTCATTACTCAACGGATATTGAACATAAATCGTTGTATAAATCATGCCTATCCGGTTAACGCCCATACCCACTACATGCAGGGCTGCGATGAAATCGCGTAGCATGCGTAAAATCGGATAGGCATGCTTTACCTTTGGAGGACTGAATGGTCGACGCCAGCAGCATTGAGTTGATCTTGGAAAGCCTCAAGTCGGCGAGCACCATCTCGCGCGAACTCCTCGGCCTCATGAAGGGTGGAGCCGCAAGCGGCAAGATCGGCGAAATGAACGCTAAAATCTTGGAGGCCCAACAGTTTGCAATTGCGACCCAGTTGAACCAATTCTCTTTGTCGAAGAGAATAGGTGATCTCGAAAAAGAACTGGTGGACCTTAAAGACTTCCGCCGCGAGAAGCAGAATTACCAGTTTCAGGCCATCGGGAAGACCGCATTTGCTTACGTTTACAAGCCACCTATGGACCCCACCGAACCAGGACACTGGCTTTGCAGTACATTCTGCGACCAAGATCGTAAGTCGACGCTCCAATATCGGGGCGGAGATGTCATAAATTTTGGAAAGAACATTTGGATATGCCATCTCTGCGGCTCCGAGATTCGCGTGGACGTCAACGATCATCCATGAAAGGAAGACCTTGCAGCCCTACATGTAGTGGGTATGGGCGTTAACCGGCTAGGCATGGTATAAATGGTGCTTGAGGCAAACTCAGGAAGATGGAACCCAAATTGGTCGTGACCTTATTCCTTGGTTTTGGTCGTTCCAATTTGAGACTGCAGAGGTCTTCCACAACATTTCCTACAGCAGAGATTGGCCTGGGTTGGACGATGGAGACGAAGACGAAAAAGACGAAGACGAAAAAGACGATGCCGCAAATGTAGATACTATAGAGACCATCCAGGCCAAGCTTATCCCGGTAGGACGGCTTTCTTTTGCTCCCCGCTATTACATGTTTGGCTATCGAGATGCTGTGGAGATGATTTCCTAAGAGGCCGTTTCGAAAGGGGTTGAGTGGCCGGTGTCGATGTGATTCCAAGGAGGTTGCTGAGACCGATATGGAGCCGCCATGTGGACGCCGACCACCCGAGAGCAGCATAGCCGCAAGACGCTGCGTTATCAGACTGATTTGACCGATGCGGAGTGGGTTGTGATCGAGCCTCATTTGCCTCCGGCTCATGGCACGGGACGGCCCCGGTCATGGCCGATGCGAGAGATCGTCAACGGCATTTTCTACGTGATGCGGGCTGGCTGCCCTTGGCGCTTGCTGCCAAGCGATTTGCCACCGTGGGGCACGATCTATCGCTGGTTCGCCAAGTTCCGCGACGACGGCCTCCTTGAGAAGATCAATCACTCTCTGGTCATGGCCGATCGCGAGCGGGTCGGACGCGAGGCCAGCCCGAGCGGCGCGATTATCGACAGCCAGAGCGTCAAGACAACCGAGGCTGGTGGCCCCCGCGGCTACGATGCGGGCAAGAAGATCAAGGGGCGCAAGCGCCACGCGCTGGTCGACACCGACGGGCGCGGCCTCGTGCTCGAGGCGCATCCGGCGAGTATCCAGGACCGCGATGGTGGCGGGTCGCTGCTGTGCGCCTCACGCGGCTCGTTTCCGTTCATCGAGAAGGTCTTTGCCGACAGCGGCTACGCCGGCGAGAAGGTCGCCACGGCCACCGTGATCGCCGTCGAGATCGTGCGCAAAAGCCCCGATCAGGTCGGCTTCGCCGTCCAACCGCGCCGCTGGGTCGTGGAGCGCTTCTTCGCCTGGATCAACCGCAACCGGCGACTGGCAAAGGACTTCGAGGCCACCATCGCCTCGGCCCGCGCCTTCCTCTACGCCGCCTCCGTCATGCTCCTCGTCCGCAGATTGGCCCGAGCCGCATGACTTTCGAAACCGACTCTAAGAGGCCGTTTCGAAAGGGGTTGAGTGGCCGGTGTCGATGTGATTCCAAGGAGGTTGCTGAGACCGATATGGAGCCGCCATGTGGACGCCGACCACCCGAGAGCAGCATAGCCGCAAGACGCTGCGTTATCAGACTGATTTGACCGATGCGGAGTGGGTTGTGATCGAGCCTCATTTGCCTCCGGCTCATGGCACGGGACGGCCCCGGTCATGGCCGATGCGAGAGATCGTCAACGGCATTTTCTACGTGATGCGGGCTGGCTGCCCTTGGCGCTTGCTGCCAAGCGATTTGCCACCGTGGGGCACGATCTATCGCTGGTTCGCCAAGTTCCGCGACGACGGCCTCCTTGAGAAGATCAATCACTCTCTGGTCATGGCCGATCGCGAGCGGGTCGGACGCGAGGCCAGCCCGAGCGGCGCGATTATCGACAGCCAGAGCGTCAAGACAACCGAGGCTGGTGGCCCCCGCGGCTACGATGCGGGCAAGAAGATCAAGGGGCGCAAGCGCCACGCGCTGGTCGACACCGACGGGCGCGGCCTCGTGCTCGAGGCGCATCCGGCGAGTATCCAGGACCGCGATGGTGGCGGGTCGCTGCTGTGCGCCTCACGCGGCTCGTTTCCGTTCATCGAGAAGGTCTTTGCCGACAGCGGCTACGCCGGCGAGAAGGTCGCCACGGCCACCGTGATCGCCGTCGAGATCGTGCGCAAAAGCCCCGATCAGGTCGGCTTCGCCGTCCAACCGCGCCGCTGGGTCGTGGAGCGCTTCTTCGCCTGGATCAACCGCAACCGGCGACTGGCAAAGGACTTCGAGGCCACCATCGCCTCGGCCCGCGCCTTCCTCTACGCCGCCTCCGTCATGCTCCTCGTCCGCAGATTGGCCCGAGCCGCATGACTTTCGAAACCGACTCTTAACAGTTATCCGAAGCAACAATGATACTTATTGTACTGCTTTCAGTTTTGCTAAATTCCGAAGTGAAATTGATTTTCATCAAGAAGATGTTCCCCACCACCTCGGCTTTAACCTGCGATTATCAGAAGACAAATTTGATAAAATTTTGCAACTTATGAGGCTAAACACACTCGATAAACTTTCATTAAGGGTTGGTGAGGTCGATGGTTTTTACTCAGATTGGTCTCCTGCAATTACCACTGACAGCATCCACATTTTGCCAAGATCTTGTCTAAAAGACCTAAATCTAGAAGAACACGCGGACCGTCTCCCAACCATAGGGAAAGTTCGAGAATTTCACATTTATACTAGCAGAAAAATCATTATCGATCACAAGAATGAGGAGGATGATCTATGAGTGTTGGACCCGTTTCTCTTTCATTCGAGCGCGGGCAGGAGACCCGACTGTTTAGGCAAATCTCTCCGTCGTCCACCCACCGTGGTGACGCAGGCTGCGCGACCGGAATCTTCTGAAAATGCTCATGGATGCGCACTGGGGTATCAAGATAGCGCATGCCCTCGGCCATCTATTCGGCTTGTGGCGGCAGCGCGACCGGGACTGACGGCTCGCCCTGCGGGTAGCTAAAACGAGGAAGACTGCTCTCGCAGAGGAAGACCTGAGCCGACACCACACCCGCTTGAACGCTCGCCGTTGGGCCGTTGTGCGCCGGGCCGTCTTCGAGCGCGACGGCTGGCGCTGTGTCGCGTGCGGGCGGGCCGGGCGCCTAGAGTGCGATCATATAATACCAACGGCGCAAAATTCTGACTCGCAAGGGATTCCCTTTTTGGGCTGGATGTGATTCAAGGCTGGCGAAGGAGATTCGCCATGTCAGTATGCATTGCTCTTCGGGACGACTACGACAGCATTGAGCTCCGGTGTTTGGCCAAGCACAGTCGCGATCCCCGCCAAGTTCGCCGGCTTTTGGCCTTGGCGGCGGTTTACGACGGCATGAGCCGAGCGGAAGCCGCTAAGAGTCGGTTTCGAAAGTCATGCGGCTCGGGCCAATCTGCGGACGAGGAGCATGACGGAGGCGGCGTAGAGGAAGGCGCGGGCCGAGGCGATGGTGGCCTCGAAGTCCTTTGCCAGTCGCCGGTTGCGGTTGATCCAGGCGAAGAAGCGCTCCACGACCCAGCGGCGCGGTTGGACGGCGAAGCCGACCTGATCGGGGCTTTTGCGCACGATCTCGACGGCGATCACGGTGGCCGTGGCGACCTTCTCGCCGGCGTAGCCGCTGTCGGCAAAGACCTTCTCGATGAACGGAAACGAGCCGCGTGAGGCGCACAGCAGCGACCCGCCACCATCGCGGTCCTGGATACTCGCCGGATGCGCCTCGAGCACGAGGCCGCGCCCGTCGGTGTCGACCAGCGCGTGGCGCTTGCGCCCCTTGATCTTCTTGCCCGCATCGTAGCCGCGGGGGCCACCAGCCTCGGTTGTCTTGACGCTCTGGCTGTCGATAATCGCGCCGCTCGGGCTGGCCTCGCGTCCGACCCGCTCGCGATCGGCCATGACCAGAGAGTGATTGATCTTCTCAAGGAGGCCGTCGTCGCGGAACTTGGCGAACCAGCGATAGATCGTGCCCCACGGTGGCAAATCGCTTGGCAGCAAGCGCCAAGGGCAGCCAGCCCGCATCACGTAGAAAATGCCGTTGACGATCTCTCGCATCGGCCATGACCGGGGCCGTCCCGTGCCATGAGCCGGAAGCAAATGAGGCTCGATCACAACCCACTCCGCATCGGTCAAATCAGTCTGATAACGCAGCGTCTTGCGGCTATGCTGCTCTCGGGTGGTCGGCGTCCACATGGCGGCTCCATATCGGTCTCAGCAACCTCCTTGGAATCACATCGACACCGGCCACTCAACCCCTTTCGAAACGGCCTCTAAGGTCGGCGGCATGGATCGCCAGACGCTGAGAGACTGGGCGCACCGCTTCAACGATGAAGGGGCAGACGGCTTGAAGAACCGTCCCGGTGCGGGCCGCCCCCGGCTCTTGACCGACGAGCAGATGGGCGAACTGTCGGTGATCGTCGAAACGGGCCCCGATCCAAAGATTGACGGTGTGGTTCGCTGGCGGCGGGTTGACCTGAAACGGGTGATCGAAGAACGCTTTGGCGTGATCTATAGCGAGCGGGCGATCTCCGACCTTCTCGTCGCGCTGTCCTTCTCCCACATCAGCGCCCGGCCGCAGCACCCCAAGCAGGACCAGCGGGTGATCGAGGCGTTCAAAAAAACTTCCCCCGCACGCTCGCTGCCCACCTAGCCGGTCTGCCCAAGACCAAGCGGGTCGAGATCTGGTTCCAAGACGAGGCCAGGCTGGGACAGAAGAACGGGCGTGTGCGCATTTGGGCGAAGAAGGGAACAAGGCCACGCCTGCCCGCCGATCAGCGCTACACGAACGCCTACCTCTTTGGCGCAATCTGTCCCATGGGAGCCAAGGGTGCCGCTCTCATGCTCCCCTTCGCCAACACAGCCGCCATGCAGATGCATCTCGACGAGATCAGCTGCAACGTCGCCGCCAAGGCCCATGGCGTCGTCCTGATGGACCGCGCCGGGTGGCACAGCACCGACCAGCTCAAGGTCCCCAAGAACCTCACCATCATCCTGCTGCCATCGCGCTCGCCCGAGCTGAACCCGGTCGAGAACATCTGGCAATACCTCCGCCAGAATTGGCTCTCTAACCGCGTCTTCGAAGATTACGACGCCATCATCGAGGCCGGTTGCCAAGCCTGGAACAAACTAATCGACCAGCCCGAGACGATCATGTCCACCGGAATGAGAGATTGGGCGATTTCAGGTCAATAATTAGTGCCGTTGGTATGACCCGCGTAATGCAGTACACCGGAACTGAAGAAGTCTGATTGATCGAATACAGATACGGCGTCACTCGCGTTCTCTCGTCGAGCCTTACCGACGGCACGCTCGTCTATATGCTCGAACGCGTTCCTTATCGCCAGAACCGCATGCTCGATCTCGCTAACCTCCTGGGGTACATCTGCCGGAGCTGAGATCGTCGAGGGGGCTTGGGCGATCATGCTAATTGCACGGTTGAGCGCGACACACATGGACTCTGCATCGCCGAGAGCGTCGAACATGGCCTCTCTGGCCCGAAAGCCCATTTCTTTTGGACAGTCGGTCAATCTACGAAGTGCGCCGGAGCAATGCGCATGGGCCGCGTCCAGGCGCCGGGCTGCGGCTAGTAGGTAGTAGACGAAGGGCTGGTCGTTCTCGAGTGGAGGGATTGCCAGCCAGGTCCAAACCGTGTTTGTAACTGGGGTTATCCCTCGGCCTCTGGTTCGGAGTAACGGTTCACATCCGCCATCGTTCCGTGATGATCCTGGCCACCTATGAAGACAGTGAGAAGCTGAATGAGATTGAAGCGATGGTTTGCGCTCGCTGCGCTTATCGCCCTCGCGGTCGGATACGTAACACCGGTCGCGCCCGTGCGTGCTGCGATCCGGCAAAGGCAAGGCGCGCCTGCATAGCGGCGAATGAAGCGAAGCCGCTCGCGATGGGGCGCGGGGACGAAGCCTGGTGAGAGAAGACGATGCGCGGCTGGTACGCCGAGACCTGGTACACGCGCGCGGACCCGGCGGACCGGTATGCAGGCGAGGCCCAGCTCAAGTACTTCCGTGCAAAGACCCCGCGTTGCAAACGCGCAGCTGACGCTTACCACCTTACGGGCAAGGACCGGTCGTTTGCATTCATGCGATGCCTGGTAATCGTGAGGAAGCGATAGGTCCGAAAAGCCGATATTCGGTGGCCGGCCTACGCGTCGGCGGCAGCCGATAATGAACCTTCACGAAACATGTTCCGCCGTTCATGCGAGCTCTCAGGCGCAGGCGGTAGACAGCCGTGCCGTTGAGTGGGGAGTGCTTGGGCACCAAGTCCAACGGGCGTTTGACCCGCCTTGTCTCTCGCCGCCGGGTCGGCTCCACCATCCAGCAAGGCGTCGACTATTCTAGGAGTTCTACTGTATTTAGCCGCGACGTGCAGAGGGGTGCCGCCAAATTTACTACGCGCGTTGACTTTGGCCCCGGCATCTAGCAGGGCCGTGACTACCGCTGGGGTTTGGCTGAACCACGCCGCGACGTGCAGCGCCGTTGTGCCGTCTTCCATCCCCGCATTCACATCGGCTCCGGCCTGCGCCAAAACGGTCACGATTTGAGGGAGTCTGCTGTAGGCCGCCGCATGCATGGGCATCAATACATTTTTTCGGCCCCGGGCGTTCACTTCGGCTCCAGACTTCAGCAACGCCATCACGACTGCCTGGCTGTCGCTGTACGGAGCTATGGCCGAGAGTGGGTGACGGGCTGAGAGAAGGAGGTGGCGTATCGTGGGGGGTGACGAAGCCTCCCGGTCTCCAAGCAAGGAGTGATACGCCATGACGGAAGATAGTGTTGTCGCGCTGCACCATCCAGGGGTGACGGCCGATCCGCTGACCGAAGTACTCCGCGCCGGAGCTCGCGAGCTCCTGGCACGAGCCATTGAAGCGGAGGTTGCCGCCGTGCTGGCGGCGCATGAACATCTGAAGACCGAAGACGGCCGCCGGCGCCTGGTGCGTCATGGCCACGGGCCGGAACGGGCGATCCTGACTGGCATTGGTCCTGTGTCTGTGCGGCGCCCGAAGGTCCGGGACCGTGGCAGCGTCGGAGGAGAGCGCATCCGTTTCACGTTGGCCATTCTGCCCCGTTTCGCGCGGCGGACGCGGTCGCTGGATGCGGTTTTGCCGACGCTCTACCTTCGTGGCGTATCCAGCGGGGACTTCCAGGAGGCGCTGGAGGCGTTGCTCGGCAAGGACGCCTCTGGCTTGTCGGCGCAGGTGATCGGCCGCCTGAAGGCGGAGTGGGAGGCCGAGCACGAGCGCTGGCGCCGGCGCGACCTGTCGGCCCGACGCTACGTCTACATGTGGGCCGATGGCATCTATCTCCAGGGTCGGCTGGAGGACGAGAAGCAATGCATTCTGGTCCTCATCGGCGCCACGCCGGAGGGACGCAAGGAACTCGTGGGCTTCCAGGCGGGGGTGCGCGAGAGCGCCCAGAGCTGGCGTGAGTTGCTGGCATGCCTGCGCGGGCGCGGGCTCACGATTGGTCCCGAGCTCGCCATCGGCGATGGCGCTCTGGGCTTCTGGAAGGCGCTGGAGGAGATCTTTCCCGACACCCGCCGCCAGCGCTGCTGGGTCCACAAGACAGCCAATGTCTTGAACAAGCTGCCGAAGTCGCGACAAACGGCCGCCAAAGCTGCCCTGCATGATATCTGGATGGCGGATAGCCGCGCCGAGGCCGAGAGGGCGATGAATACTTTCGCCGCCAAGTACGACGCCAAATACCCCCAAGCCGTCGCCTGCTTGACAAAGGACCGCGACGCCTTGCTGGCCTTCTACGACTTCCCGGCCGAGCACTGGCGGCATATCAGGACGACCAATCCAATCGAAAGCGTCTTCGCTACCGTCCGCCACCGCACCGTGCGCACCAAGGGCTGCTTGTCTCACGGGACAACTCTGGCCATGGTCTTCAAGCTGATCACCACCGCCAGCAAGACCTGGCGGCGGCTCATGGGAAACAATCAGTTGCCCAAGGTCATCGAAGGTGTGAGATTCAAAGACGGTATGCAGATCGACGAAACCAAAACTCGCGCCGCCGCCTGATCACGCCGTCACCCAAAATCGGGCATAACTCGCTGTACGTCGCCGCCCAGTGTAGCGGGGTGCGGCCGAATTTATCGCGTGCGTTGACCTCGGCCCCGGCCTTCAGGCAACGGGTAACGTCCGCGACCCCAGCGGGCACAAAGAACGCCTTCGTGTTCCAGCCGGAGCAGGACGCCTGCGCTCCCGCAGTGGCCGCAGCCAATGGTCATTGGGCGAGGCACGCCGCCGCCATAAGGAAAAGTACCGACCGCATGATGTCCTCCTCTTGTGCCAGGCGCATCTCACGCGCACGGCGCTTGCGGAAGTCGGTGAAGTGGCCGGGCGAGTTCCGGGACGGCTCGAAATGCGGTGCCAAGCCCAGCACACCCTCGACATGCTCCACCCTGCTTTCGATTCCGGCTTTGCACACAGTGCTGTGGCGGTTGCAGAGATCGTCGAACGCGGCGTTATAGCTGTTCGTCCGGCTCGAACACCAGCTCGGGAACGACCACCTCCCAGGCGTCGCATTTGATAGTGTCGCGGTATTGTGGCTCCGATGTTTCGCGGCTCCATTCCACAACCGCCAGGACCTTGGCGGCCCGGCACCGCGTCCCGGGTGGGGGCGCGAAGCTCTTGGCAAGGCGCCCCACCACAGTCCCGGCCCCGTCCAGCAGCTCCCAGCGCCCCCGATCCACAAGGCGCGTTGCCAGCGGATCGCCGGTCGACAGCGCGGCGGTGGCGCGATGCACCCGATTGCCGAGGTTCTGGCGTCCCGCGAAGCCCAGATCCACATCTTGAAGAGTCGGCAGGACAAAGCGGTATTCGAGCGCCGCGGGTCCGGGCGGAAGCTCGGCCGGATTGCGGCGCATCGCAGAAGGATTGCCGAGCAAGGCATCCTGTAAGCGGTGAGGCTCATCGAAGCGCACGAGCGCGAGGGTCTCCCGGGCGCGCGTCATCGCGACGTAGTACAGCCGGCGCGCATCGTCTTGATCCTCGCCACGCCCGGTGCGGTTCCAGCCGCCGTCCAGTATGGCCACATGATCGAACTCCAGACCCTTGGCGCGGTGCGCGGTCAGCAGCAGAAGCCCGCGCTGGCGCCGGCGAATGTCCCGGCCCCACTCGGCCAGCCACTCGATGAAGTGGCCCACCGGGGTTTCACCGCCGCCGGTTTCCAACGCGTGCTCGTCGATGGCCTGGCGCAGCAGGTCGTGCCACGGGCCGGGGGTTGCCGCCTCCGGACGGGAGCGCAGGGCGGCGCCGTCGACGACACGGCTCTCCCGGCCGCGCAGCCATTCGATGAACGCCCGGGTTTCGCGCAGGCGCCAGAAGTTCGGAATTTCCTCGTTGCCCGCCTGCGCAGGAATACCGTGCGCCTCGCAGAACGCGCGCACCGGAGCCAGATACTCCCACTCGCGCGCGATCACCGCGCACCGCGACCAGTCCCAGTCCGGCGAAAGGGCGGCAAGGCGCAGCAACTCCGCCATGGCAGTTCGCGCTTGCGTAACCGGGTTGCGGCCGGCCGGCAGGATTTGCACGCGCCCCCGCGAGACCGGGTCGAGTTCCTGCCACGGCCCGCCCGGCGGGTCCTTCGTGCGCGCCCGGTCGATGTGGATGGGGTGCCGGGCCTTCATCCGCTCCCGCGCCGGCTCGATCACCGCGTTGGCCGCGGCGATGATGTGGCCGGTGGAACGGTAGTTGCCGGTGAGATAAATGGGCCTTGGTCCATAATCCGTTTCGAAACGGCGGATGAACTCCACCGATGCGCCGTTGAAGGCGTAGATGTTCTGATCGTCGTCCCCGACCGCGAACAGGGTGAGCCTGCCCGCCTCGTCGTCGAGCGTTCGCCCGGCCAGCGCCGATATCAAGGCGTACTGATCAGGGCCGATGTCCTGGTACTCGTCCACAAGGATCCAGCGGAACCCCGCCAGCAGCCGCTCCCGGCGCTCGTCCGCCTCCTCCGGCGGCAGACCCCCTCCGCGCAGCAGTTCCACCGCCCTCCGGAGCACCTCCCGGAACAACTCGTCGTCCGGACGCTCCGCCCGTCCCGTAAAGCTGGCCCCGGCCAGCCGCATCGCCAGCGCGTGGCAGGTGAGCACGGTCACGCCCCGCGCGTCGTCGCCGATCAATTCTCCAAGCCGGCGGCGGATATCGACCGCTGCGTGCCGGTTGTAGGCCAGGGCCAGGATGCCGCGGGCGTTCTCGCGCCTGGCGCGCACCAGATAGGCGATGCGGTGCACCAGCACCCGCGTCTTGCCCGAGCCGGGGCCGGCGAGCACCAGCACGTTCGTCTGCTCCCGGTCGTCGGCGACGATGCTCTGCTGAACGGGATTCTTCAGGCTTTCGACGATGGCCCGCCATGATTCCGGCGTGGTCTCGCGGCCGATCTCCTTGTCCCGGCCTGGCAGCCAGCGGCGCAAGAACTCCTCCTCCTCCAGATTGAAGTAATCCATCGCCAGGCGCAGCGCATCGGTCATGGCGGCGAGGCCCCGCTCGGCGAACTCCACCATGACGTGGATCTGAAGAACCTGCCCCTTGTAATGAAGGGCGAGGGGCTCGAAGTCGGCCCCGGCGAAGCCGCGCAGGTCCCGGTGTTCCAGGCGGATGGTCATGGCCGGGCGGAACACCGCCAGGCCCTTGTTGAGGCGGATGACCTCGAGCTCGTGCAGCCACAGCAGGGCGCGGTCCAGCAGCTTGGCGGGGTTCCTGACACTGCTCTTGAGAACCAGATCGGACTCGATCGCTTGCAGTAGCTTGCCCAGCGTAGTCTCGGCCAGAAAATCCGTGCCCCGGCTGCCGGACGGCAGGCAGCCCACGAGATGCTCCAGCAAACGCCCGGCCGCCTCGCGCCGGATCCGTGCGGTCTCCTCCAGCGCCTGCCATTCGCGTTGCAGCGTCACCCGCGCCGTCTCGGCGTCCTGCTTTCGCACCGTCAGGCTGCCCGCCGCGCCATCTTCGCCGCGGCCGTCATAGGCGATGCCCTGTAGAATGCGCCACAGCCGTTCCGGCAGAGGATCGGCCAATCCGTCGTCGCGCAGCATCTGTGCGGCGATGCGCAGATGCAGCAACGATGTGTCTCCCTTGCCCTGGTCCGGCGCCGCCTCGCGCAGGTGCGCGATCAGGGCGGTCTCCAGTTTGACTGCTTCCTCGAGGCGCTTGAGAGAGGCGCGTTCCACGCCCACGTGGACGAACGCGGTCAGCGCCGTGTCGTTGCTGGCGATGCCCCAGCGCTCCAGGTCGTACAGCGCTCCGCGAACTCCTTCGGAGCTCAGGCCGGATACGCCCATCAGCTCGTCGGTGGTGACGCTTTCGTCCGCGCCGGCCTCGATCAGCGCTTGGGCGATCCGCAGCAACTGTCTGCCATAGGCCTCCGCGATGGGTGTCCCTTCCAGCTTCGAGCGGGCCTCTCCCACCGAGTTCACCCGGAGCGAGGACGGAAATACCCGTACATCGTTCTCCTCCCGGGTCAGCAGCTCAGCCTCCTCCAGCCAGGCGACGGCGGTCCGCACGCGGGTATCGTCGGTGGCGGAGTCGCGCTCGAACGCGTTGTCCTCGTCCTCGCCGAGTATTTCACCGGCGGTGGCCACCACCTCGCCGTCCAAACGCTTCTTCCGGTCCAGGTTGCGTAGCGCTCTGAGAATGCCGTGGATTTCTACCCTGGTGAGCCGCGAGCGCGCCGACATGCCGAACTGACGCTCCACGTCGTCCGTCGTGTACAGCATCACGCAGCGTGCCGGTTCGCGGTCCCGGCCGGCGCGTCCGGCCTCCTGAAGATAGTTCTCCAGCGAGCCCGGGATGTCGGCGTGGATGACCAGCCGCACGTCCGGCTTGTCTATCCCCATGCCGAAGGCGTTGGTGGCCGCAATCGCGCGTAACTCGCCACCGATGAAGCGCCGCTGCACGTCCTTCTTGGTTTCCGGTGGCAAGCCCGCATGAAAATGATCGGCCGCCATCCCTTTCAACTGCAGGAACTCCGCCACCTCCTCGCTCTGGTGTCGCGTCGCGCAATAGACGATGGCGCCGCCCGGCAGGTCCGGCGGCAGGTACGACGTCAGAATCTGGTGGATGTGGGCGAACTTCTCGCCCCCCGATGTCGGGATCACCTCGAACGTCAGGTTGGGACGTTCGGCGCCGCCGTCGAAGACCTTCAGCCCGATGCCGAGCTTGTCCCGGAAGTGGCGCACGATGTCGCCTGTCACGTCCGGCTTGGCGGTCGCCGTCAGGCACAGCACCGGCGGCACCGGCCCGGCGCCCGCCTTCTCCCGGATGAAGCGGCCCACGTAACGGTAATCGGGGCGGAAGTCGTGCCCCCAACGCGACAGGCAGTGCGCCTCGTCCAGCACCCAGCCTCCAATCTTACGCTGGTCGAGCACCCGGCGCAGGGAACGGGCGCGAAGCTGCTCCGGCGAGACGATGAGGATGCCCGCATCCCCCAGCCGGATTCGGTCCAGCGCGTCGGTCCGCTCGGGCATCGACATTAGCCCGTTGATGGTTACGCAGGAGCCGATCCCGTGCGCCTCCAGCCCCGCAACCTGATCCGACATCAGCGCGACCAGGGGCGAGATCACGACCGTCAGCGCGCCCGTCTTGTCATAGCGCGACAGGGCTGGGATCTGATAGCAAAGTGATTTGCCCGCGCCCGTGGGCAGAATCCCGAGCACGTGCTCTTCCGCCATCGCCGCCTCGACGATGGCTTGCTGCATGGGGAGTCCGTCGCCGCCCGCCGGTTCAGGCCGGAAATCAGCGAAGCCGAACCAGCGGGTGAGCTCCTTGCGGGCATCGTGGCGGTCCCGGCACCAGCCGCAGGCCGGATCGGCGCAGGCGGTATCCCTGAGCCGGGCTACCAGCCGCCCCGCCTCCGGGAACTGATGGTGCACCCAGGGCGGCATGACCGAGTTGCCGCCGGACACCGACAGCCAGGCCAACGCGTAGGCCAACGCCCAGCCGGAATTCGCCGCCTCATCCATGACCTCACGGGCGTGAGTGGCGCAGGCGGCGCCCTCCAGCCGCCCGCGTAATGCCGCGCTTGCCTCGGCGTCCGAAGGGCGGCGCGAGCGGCGAAACCCGGAGAATAAATCGTCGAGTGCGCGGCTTGCGCCTTCCGGTGCCGGCGTGGTCAGCCAATGCCACGCGGCCAGCAGGCCGGGATCGGCCTCCCGTAGCGCTTTCAGTTCGTCGCCGAATACCTCCAGCGCGAGACGGGCGTCGAGCTCCGGCTCGTTCACCCGCCCGCGCTTGAGCCCACCGTCCTGGTAGTGCTTGACGAGGTGGTGATAAGGATTGCGGGGAAAGGCGAGAGGGCTGAGCATCAGGGTGTCCACCGCCGGGAGCTTCAGCAGCCGCAGGTCGGGTTTGGCCGCCGCGAGGTGGGGCAGATCGAAGGCAATCAGGTTGTGGCCCAGCACGAAGGAAGCCCCATCGCCGAGTTCGTCCAGCTTGGCCAAGGCCGCGGGCAGATCGCCACCGGAATGCACCAGGCGCCGGCCGGTATCCGCGCGCACCGCGCCGAAGGCGTGGATGCGGCCATCCTCCTTGCCGACCTCAAGGTCGAGCGAGAGGCAGCGGAGTGAAATGGTCGCGCTTTCGGCCTCCGGCGCGGCGGCTACGGCTCCGGATTGTTGCGCGGAGTCGGCTGCGCGCCGGTCGTCAGGCGGTGGGACGCCGCCGTGTGGGTCGTACTGGTTCTTGATTTGCGGGTTTCTCAAAGCGGCGCGCCGGGTCTCCGTTACAGGTCGAAACGGTGGATGATTGCCAGGCGCACGATGCCGAGCTTGTTCTCGATATTGTATGGGCAGGGTCTGCGAGGATTTTCGGGCCCGCAACGGCCATCGCCGGAGTGGTTTACGTAATGGGTGCTCCGCCCGAAATCCAGATACGAGCCCTCAAACCGCAGTGCCCAGGCATCGGCCAGCAGGGTTTCGACACCGAGACCGATCACCCAACCGAATTCCGTCGAGCTGTCGCGAAAGGAATCGTCGTGGTCTACCCGCGACGGCATGTCCGGGCCAAAATCGATGTCGGTCACCGAATTGACGATCCGCGCGACTGCCAGCCCGCCGGTGGCGAATACCGTCGCCGGGCCGACGGCCTGCTCGATCCCGGCGCGCGCTGTCGCAATCCACCTGAACTCCGACTTCACCGTCTCGTCCAGGCCCTCCGGATCGAGCCTGTTCGATGTCGCCGACAAGCTGCCGAACGTGCTGTCAAGCTCGATCCTGAGCGGCATGCCGCCGGCCTCGAACTTCTTTCCGGCCAGCGCGCCACCGATGAACCCGGCATCGCCGTAATCGACTGCCCAGCCGGGATTGCCCCAGTTCGCGAAACCCTCGGCATCGACGATCCGATTGTCCGCCCGGCCAGAGCCGGCAAAGACGCCCGCGTATAATCCCGCCCAATCGAAGGCGGCATCAACGTTCCCGGCGTTCGCAGGACCGGCACTTGCGAGAACCGGAAGGACCAGCAGCGCAAGAAGCGCACAGCGCCATGCGAAGAAGCACCCAAAGTCGGGCCGGGATTTATCCTTCATGTTCGTGTTTCCCCTTAGAGTCGGTTTCGAAAGTCATGCGGCTCGGGCCAATCTGCGGACGAGGAGCATGACGGAGGCGGCGTAGAGGAAGGCGCGGGCCGAGGCGATGGTGGCCTCGAAGTCCTTTGCCAGTCGCCGGTTGCGGTTGATCCAGGCGAAGAAGCGCTCCACGACCCAGCGGCGCGGTTGGACGGCGAAGCCGACCTGATCGGGGCTTTTGCGCACGATCTCGACGGCGATCACGGTGGCCGTGGCGACCTTCTCGCCGGCGTAGCCGCTGTCGGCAAAGACCTTCTCGATGAACGGAAACGAGCCGCGTGAGGCGCACAGCAGCGACCCGCCACCATCGCGGTCCTGGATACTCGCCGGATGCGCCTCGAGCACGAGGCCGCGCCCGTCGGTGTCGACCAGCGCGTGGCGCTTGCGCCCCTTGATCTTCTTGCCCGCATCGTAGCCGCGGGGGCCACCAGCCTCGGTTGTCTTGACGCTCTGGCTGTCGATAATCGCGCCGCTCGGGCTGGCCTCGCGTCCGACCCGCTCGCGATCGGCCATGACCAGAGAGTGATTGATCTTCTCAAGGAGGCCGTCGTCGCGGAACTTGGCGAACCAGCGATAGATCGTGCCCCACGGTGGCAAATCGCTTGGCAGCAAGCGCCAAGGGCAGCCAGCCCGCATCACGTAGAAAATGCCGTTGACGATCTCTCGCATCGGCCATGACCGGGGCCGTCCCGTGCCATGAGCCGGAAGCAAATGAGGCTCGATCACAACCCACTCCGCATCGGTCAAATCAGTCTGATAACGCAGCGTCTTGCGGCTATGCTGCTCTCGGGTGGTCGGCGTCCACATGGCGGCTCCATATCGGTCTCAGCAACCTCCTTGGAATCACATCGACACCGGCCACTCAACCCCTTTCGAAACGGTCTCTTAGCTAGTCCGGCGTGAACTTCGAAGGCCGATCAGGCCGGAAGATGTTTGAGATATACATTCGTCCCATTTTGCCGAAGATGCCAGGTCACTCCGGGATAGTGACGGCGGGAGTGTTAGTCGGCGCCGAACTTTGCCCCCTCAGACTCTAACGAAGTCAATGGGTTAGCACGCCGATCGGCGCCGAATACACACGCCGGCCAACAGGTGTACCCTTCGGTGAATCTCTCCCCGATCTGGCCTGCCGTAGTTGCGCCGGTTGGTTAGGAGTCGGCCGCTGCCGCTTCCCGTTCGGCCTTCTCCCGCTCCCACCCTGCGAATTCCTCGGCCGTCAGCCCCCAGCTCGGCGGCTCCTTGAGGTATTCCGCCTCCTCCGGCGTGCTGTCGCGCCCGAGCACCGCGTTGCGGTGCGGGAAGCGGCCGAAACGGAGGATCGCGTCGCGGTGCCCGATCGCGGCCGCCAGCGAGCGCTCCTCTCCCAGCCCCCTATAGAGCTCCAGCGCGCGGTCCTGGTCCGCGACGTTCTCGCTGTGCTCGAAGGGGAGGAAGAGGAACACCCTGAACGCCGGGCAGATGCCCTCGTCGTAGCCCCGGTTCAGTGCGATGCGAGCGATCTCGCGTGCCTTGGTGTCGGATGAGAAGGCTCGCGGCGTGCCGCGGAAAATGTTGCGGGGAAACTGGTCGAGCGCCAGCACCAGCGCAAGGCACTCTTCGCGTGTCTCGACGAAGCCATCGAAAGCTCCCCCCGCAGCCCGTTCGTGGGTTTCGGTGTGACGCTCACGCAGCGTCGTGTCGAACTCGGGCGTGGAGCGGAACCACACTTGTCGCCGCTCCATCACGGTGGAGAGGTCGGTGGTGCCGAACCAGAATGTAAGAATGTCTTCTGCGATCAGGTGCATGAGATTGGGGAGGAACCGCTGAGCATTGTCAGACAAAATGAGCGCCACGCCCCGCGCCGGTGAATGGCCTCGGCTTTGTAAAGACCATCGATGGTCTCGTCCAGAGCAGTCATAGAAGCCGCCGACGGATTCTGCGCTATTCCACGGCATCGAGGTCTCGGTCGATGCTGTCTCCGATGCGGGCGGCGGATGCCTTGACGGTGTCGCGGGCGAGATGGGCGTATCGCGCGGTCGTCTGGACCTGCGTGTGTCCCAGCAATTTTCCTATCATGGGCAAGCCCTCGCCGAGCGCCAACGCGCGGGAAGCGAACGAATGGCGTAGATCATGGCACTCTGAAAGGGTGATAGGTTCGGATGCTTCCGTGCTACATCTGGTAGTCAAATACTATCATTCACAATAGGTTACGGAGGTTGAGAAAGCCTACTTAGGGCTTGCATTTGCGTCATGGATGGACTCTCATACACTGGCATTGCACACCGTTTGGTATCTGGGTGTTCACGGAATTTCCAGCGCCCGGACGGGCGGGATGGAAAACCCGGGCGGTGGTCCGTTCGGTCACGGGGGGATGGGAGAGCGGCGCATGCCTCGAAAGAGCACTCTCAAGCTGAGCAGGCGCGTGGTCGAGGCGCTCGCGGTCGAACGGGGGGACCGGGTGTTCTACGACCGCGACCTCACCGGGTTCGGTGTGCGGGTCCATGCCAGCGGGCGCAAGGTCTATGTGGTCCACGCGCGGGCGCCGGGCGGCGCGCTGAAGCGCGCGGCGATCGGCCGGAAGGTCGATATCACCGTCGAGGATGCACGGCGTGTGGCCGCGGAGATCATCGACCGCCTGAAGAAGGGCGAGGAGGCGTTTCCGGAGCCGCCCGCGCCCGAGCCGACGGTGGCCGACCTGGCGGAGCGCTATGTCGAGGCGCATCTGGAGGTGAACTGCCGGCCGGGTACGGTCGAGACCTTCGGGCGAATCCTCCGGCTCTACATTCTGCCCGAGTTCGGCCACATGCCGCTCTCGGCGGTCGAGCGGGGCCACGTCGCGGCGCTGCATCACAAGATGCGCGACAAGCCCTACCAGGCGAACCAGACGCGGGACGTGCTGGCGAAGATGTTCAAGCTCGCGGCGGCGTGGGGGATGACGCCGCCCAGGCGCAATCCGGCGCTCTCGATTCGCAGATATAAGGAGTATCGGCGCGAGCGGTTCCTCTCCGCGGACGAGTACCTGCGGCTGGCTCGCGTGCTGGACGAGGCGGAAGCCGACGGGTCGGTGTTCCCGACGGCGATCCCGGCGATTCGCCTGCTGATCCTGACCGGCTGCCGCAAGAACGAGATCGTCACGCTCAGGTGGGACGACATCGACCGCACCGCGGGCGAGCTGCTGCTCCGGGACGGGAAGACCGGCGCGCGGCGGGTGATATTGACGCCGGCGATGGAATGGCTGCTGGAGCGCATACCGCGCATCGAGGGCAACCGCTGGGTCATCGCCGGCAAGAATCCCGGAGACCATCTCAAGAACCTCGACGCCATCTGGCTGCGGCTGCGAAAGCGGGCGGGTCTCGACGATGTGCGGATTCACGATTGCAGACATTCGTATGCGTCCCGGGCGCTGGCGATCGGCGAAGCAATCCCGCTGATCAGCGAGGTCCTCGGGCACAGGAAGTTCTCGACGACCGCGCGGTATGCGCACCTCGCGCGGGACGGCGAGAGGGCGTCGGCGGCGAAGGTGGGCGACAGCATCGGCGACGACATCTTCGCATGGGACGAGGGCGAGGCGGCATAGGAGCGATTCGGGAATGGCGAGGTTCAGGACGAAGACGATCTCGCGGCGCACGGTGGAGGCGCTGAAGGTCGAGAAGGACACGGTGTTCTGGGACCGGGAGCTCCCCGGGTTCGGGGTGCGGGTGTATCCGTCGGGGCGCAAGGTCTACATCGCGCAGGCCCGCGCGAAGGGCAAGGCGGCGCAGCGGGTGACGGTCGCACCGCACGGGGTGATCTCGCCCGAGGAGGCGCGGCGGCGGGCGGCGCTCATCGTCTCGCGGATCAAGGCGGGTGAGGAGCCGGTGCCGGAGCCCCTGTCGGCGACGCTCGCGAAATGGCCGACGGTGGCGGACATCGCCCGGCGCTATCTCGAGGACCACGTCGCGGTGCGCTGTCGGCCGAGGACCGTCGAGTTCTACCGGACGGCGGTCGAGAAGTACCTCGTTCCCAGGCTCGGCAAGCTGCCGGCGCTGGCGGTCGACCATGCCCGGGTGACGGAGCTGCATCATGCGCTGCGGGACAAGCCGGTGATGGCGAACAAGGTGGTCGAGACCCTGTCGCGGATCTACAACGCGGCCGAGGACAAGGGGCTGATCCCGGAGACGAGCAATCCGTGCGGGCTGGTGGTCAAGAACCGCGAGCGCAAGCGCGAGCGGTTCCTGACGCCGGACGAGTTCCAGCGTCTCGGGCGGGCGCTGAGGGAAGCGACGGGCCGCAGGCGCGTATCGCCCTACTCGGTGGCGGCGATCCGGCTGCTGATCCTGACCGGATGCCGGAAGCGCGAGATCCTGCACCTGCGGTGGGAACAGGTGGATCTCGGGGCGGCCGAGTTGCGGCTGCCCGACACGAAGACGGGTCCGCGGACGGTCTCGCTTTCCCCGCGAGCGGTGAGGGTGCTGGAAAGCATCGCGCGGCTGCCGGACAGTCCATGGGTGATTCCGGGCATGGTCGAGGGGCGGCCGATGCGCAATATCGACGAGGCGTGGGGGGTGGTCTGCGAGCTTGCCGGGATCGAGGACGCGCGCATCCACGACTGCCGTCACAGTTTTGCGTCCCGTGCGCTGGCGCTTGGCGAGAACCTGCCGATGATCGGTCGCCTGCTCGGGCATTCGGAGGAGCAGACGACGGAGCGCTATGCGCATCTCGACCGGGACTGGGTCCGGGAGGGTGCGATACGCATCTCGGAGAGCCTCGCGGCCGATATCCTGACGGGGTATCCGGGGCGGCCGGGCACGGTGCCGGAGGACGTCCGCGGCGGGGCGGCGGACAGCGGGGCGGCGAGATCGGTTCTCGCGTTCCCGGCGCAGTTTCGGGGGCGGCCGACCCGCGCCGCCTGAGGGGCGCCGCCGATCGGGGGACCACCGGCGCCGGCAATACCGGGGACCGACAACGCGCTGTCGCGGCCGACGGCAAAATCCGCTTGCAATCCCTGGCATTGGACGGCACCCCTCCCGGCGCAGCGAGAGACACTCGACCCGATCGACAAACCAGACGAGCCAGGCCCACCCCCGTCATGCCCAGCCCCCTTGCCGGCATAGCCCGCTTCCCGCGGGTCCGGCTCGGCCATGCGCCGACGCCGCTCGATCCCGCCCCGAATCTCGGCGCGGCGCTCGGCATCGATCTCCGGATCAAGCGCGAGGACTGCACCGGGCTCGCGTTCGGCGGCAACAAGGTGCGCCAGCTCGAGTTCCACTTCGGCGAGGCCCGCGCCAGGGGCGCCGACACGGTGCTGGTCACCGGCGCGGTGCAGTCGAACCTGGTGCGCATCGCCGCCGCGGCCGCGCGCAAACTCGGGATGGCAGTCCACATCCAGCTCGAAGATCGGGTGGACGGCATGGGCGCGCTCTACCGCACCTCCGGCAACCTGTTGCTCGACCGGGTGCTGGGCGCAACCCTGCACCCGTTCCCGGAGGGCGAGGACGAGGCGGCGGCGGATGCGGCAATGGAGCGGCGCGCGGAGATGCTGGCAGCCGAGGGCCGCAGGCCCTACGTCATCCACTCCGCCCCCGGCCATCCGCCGCTCGGCGGGCTCGGCTACGTGCTTGCCGCCGAAGAGATCGTGGAGCAGACACCCGGCATGCGCTTCGACCCCGTGGTCTGCGCCTCGGGAAGCGCGCTCACCCATGCCGGGTTGCTGGTGGGCCTGCGGGCGCTCGGCGAGCAAGTGCCGGTCCTCGGCATCTGCGTGCGCCGCGATGCGGACCGCCAGGGCGCCAGGGTGGCGCGGGTGGCGGCGGTGCTGGCTGCGATGATCGAGCGCCCGGACACGTTCGACGCGGGCGGCGTCGACGTCTCCGACGCGGTGCTGGCGCCGGGCTACGGGCGGCTCAACGAGGCGGTGCGCGAGGCGATGGAGATGGCGGCGCGGCACGAGGGGCTGCTGCTGGACCCGGTCTACACGGGCAAGGCGATGGCGGGTCTGATCGCGCATGTGCGCTCAGGGCGGATCGCAGCGGGCAGCCGGGTGCTGTTCGTCCACACCGGCGGCCAGCCGGCGCTCTTCGCCTATGCCGACAGCCTCGGTTCCTGGCTCTCGGAAGTGCCGGACGGACCCGCGCGCTGAGGGGACGCGGCGCCCGGCGCCGGGTCAGGGGTAGCGCAGAACGCCCGGGGCGGCGGGCGGCGCTGCCCGCGCCTCTTCCAGGATCCAGTTCCGGAACGCCCGCAGCTCGGGCCGCTGCCGCGAGGCGGCGGTGGTGATCAGGCAGCAGCGTTCGGGCGCCTCCTGCTGGCGCTCGAAGAGCGGTACCAGGATCCGGCGTTCGAGCTCGTGGGCGATCAGCATCGGGCGCCCGATGGCGGCGCCGAGCCCGCTCGCCGCCGCCTGGATCAGCATCGAGTAGAGGCGGAAGCCCGAGGCCCGCGAGAGGTCCGGGGTGGGCTGGCCCTGGCGGGCGAACCAGTAGGACCAGTCGGCGTTCCAGCCGAGATCGTAAAGCAGCGGCCAGTGGCGCAGCTGGGCCGGGCTGCGGGGCCGACCGCGGGCGGCCAGCAACGCCGGGCTGCACACCGGCAGCAGCGCCTCCTCGTAGAGGGTCTCCTACAGCAGCGTGTCCTCGCGCCGGGTCAGCGGGCGCGGCGCGGAGGTCTCGCCCGAATAGGCGAGCCAGGCGTCGAAGTCGCGCAGCGCCGGGTCGACGCTCCGATGGTTGGTCTCGAGCTCGATGGCGATGTCGGGATGGGCCGCCTTGAACGAGGCGAGCCTCGGCAGCAGCCACTTCTCGGCCACCGCCTCGACCGAGACGATGCGCACGCGCCGGGGGGTCGAGCGCTGTTGCTCGGAGACGCCGTGGACCTCGGCCAGGATGCGCTGCACCTCCTTCAGATAGGCCCGGCCCTTGGCGTTGAGGCGCACGCTGCGGCGCCGTCTCTCGAAGAGCTCGGCGTCGAGATGCTTCTCCAGGGTGCGGATGCGGTGGGCGACGGCGGCGGCGGTGACCCCGAGCTCCTTGCCGGCCAGCATGAAGCTCTGGTGCCGGGCGGCGGCTTCGAAGAAGCGCAGGCTGTCGAGCGGGGGCAAATGGAGCACGGCGAAGGTCCGGAGGGAGCCCGTTGGTAAAACTTGATTATGTCATCTCACATCCGCGCGTCGCAGGCAAGCCGGGGCGCCGCGGCGGAGCGGCCGGACGGCCGGAGCACCGGCCCTAGCGGCCGCGAAACCGCCTGCCGTCGCCGTGAAGCTCGGTGGTCTCGTGGATGTCGAGGAGGATGCGGCGGACTTCCTCGTAATACGCGCGGCCCCTGCGGTTGATGTACACGCCGCGGCGCCTCCGTCCGAAGAGCTCGGCGCCGAGATGGCTCTCCAGCATGCGGATGCGGTGGGCGACGGCGGGCGGGGTGACGCCGAGCTCTTCGGCGGCGCGGACGAAGCTCCGGTGCCGGGCGGCGGCTTCGAAGAAGCGCAGGCAGTCGAGGGGCGGCAGGGATATCACGGATTCGGGCGCGGGAAACGGTGGGACTGGAGGCAGACAAACAGATACTTCGTAATTGCACAAATGCAATTTTCTCAAAAGACCTTCGGGACAGTGACGCCGAAGTGCCGGTTTGCACCTGTGGGTAAGGATAGAAGGGGTTTCCAAGCGGAAAGTGGGAGAGTTCATTGATATAAATATATTTGTTCAATAGATTAAAATATCAATACTTGCAATCACTTAAAAGACCTATAGGATTCGTTCCTGTCAGCGGTATGCCATGGAACCGGCTGACGTTACGAGGCGCGAACCGGAAGCGGCGCGGCAATGGTATCGAATTGTGCGAAGTGGTTAGAAGTTGTCTGTGCGACCCTTAATATAGAGCGCCGAGCGCCGAGCGCCGAGCGCATGACTGCGCCTCGGGCGCGGGAGCAAGCCGACCCGCCATCGCCGCCTGACCGCCTGCCGCCCCGCCGGGGCGGCCGTCCTTCCGCAGAGACCTATTCCGCCGCCGGCCGGCTGCGCGGCCTTGTCCGCTCAGGACGGCGCGCCGTCCTCGCCGCCGCCGGGCTCACGGCAATCGTGCTGGTGGCCGGCCTCGCCCTCGCGCCGCCCGCGCAGGCCCAGACCACGACCCAAATCTGGTCGGCCGACATGACAACGGAGAATTTTAGCCCCAATCTCCAAGGGTACAGCCAGCCCGCGGGGACTGGTTCGTTGTCCGACCGTACCTTTACCCATGACGGTATCGATTACACCATCGACGAAATATTCACCCAGCCAAGAGGCGGCAGCACCCGCGACCTTCACATCGCCCTGAACAAGACAATCCCGCCGGAGGCCGTGAGCGATCTCACACTGGTCGTAGGCACCGACGAGTTCGTTTGGGTGAACGGGACGGTTTCGGCGAGCGGCCGGTCCGTTTCTTGGCGCAATACCGGCCTCAGCTGGTCTGCCGGCACCGACGTCAGCCTCTCCCTCAAGGCGATCAGCCGGCCCGCGCCCACGGCCTCTATTGTTCGCACAGCCGGCAACACGATCCGGATAACTTTCGACGAGAATCTCAGCAACATGTTTCCGCCGAAAAGCGCGCTTACCGTCACCGCCGGCGGATCGCCCGTGACTATCGGCAGAATAAAGTTGCACACAAGCCGTGTCCTGGAACTGACCGATCTCTCCCCCCTGATCGGGGCCGGTCAGACCGTCACGGTGGATTACACCGACCCCAGCACCGGCGACGACACCAACGCGATCCAGAACACCGGCGGGACCGACGCGCATTCCTTCTCCAACGTCGTTTTTAACCAGTCGGCGGTCACGTTGCCCAAGCCGACCGCGGCCGCGGTGCCGACGGACGGAGCCACCGTCGTGCTGACGTTCAGCGAGACTCTTCTTGCTTTCCAGCCGGCCTACTCGTCCGCGATTCGAAGTGCGTTCACCGTGACCGTCGACGGCACGGAGCGCCCGACCACGGACTTCGCCGTTTCCGGGGCCACCGCGACACTCACGATGTCGGACACGATCGGGGGAGGTCAGACCGTCATCGTCAGCTACGACCGGTCCGCCGCCGGCCGCGAAGCCCTCAACACCGGCAGCGTGACACTGGTCGCCAACTTCACCACGGGAGAAAACAGCGTCCCGGCGGTCGTCAACAGCTCCGAGGTGGACCGCAGCCCGCCCGAGCTCACCGGCGCGACGGTGACGTCGTCCGGCGATGCCATCGAACTCGCTTTCGGCGAGGATCTCGACCTTCCGGCGACCATCCCGGCGGCGCTCAAGGATGCCTTCTCGGTCACCGCCGACGGCGACACGGTGGAGATTTCGGGGCTGGCGGCGGACGGCAGCAGCGGCCTGCAGATCAACCTGTCGTCCAAGATCGTGAAGGACCAGGCCGTCGTCGTCAGCTACGACCGGTCCGCCGCCGGCACGAATGCCCTCGACGACGCCGACGGCAACGAGGTCGCCTCCCTCACCACCGGGAGCGGCGCGATTCCCGCGGTGGACAACAATTCGACGGTGGCGCCGGCCACGGTCACGAGCGCGACGGTGAACGCGTCCGGCACTGTCCTCAACATCGAGTTCGACAAGCAGATCAACAACCCGCTTGGGTTCGCGGCTCTGTTCTCGCTCGAGGTCGACGGGGTCGGACACGGCGTGGGCAGCCTCCAGTTCGGGGGCGGCGACCAGAGCATCGGGTTCCTTCTCCCGTCGCCGATCTTCACGGGCCAGGCGGTGGTCCTCAGCTACGCGAAGCCCGCGGACAGCGTCGGCTTAGTAACGAACGACGCGGAAGCCCTGCCCGTCGCCTCCTTCACCACCGGCGAGGACGGGGTGCCCGCGGTGGACAACAATTCCGCGGCGATCGCGCCGCCGGCGCTGGACCTCAGCCACGCCAACAGCAAGGTCGGCACCGGCGGAAGCTCCCTCTCGATAGTGTTCGACGGGCCGATCGCCACCGACAATGCGCCCCCGGATAACGCGTTTTCGGTGACGGTCGACGGATTCGCCATCGGTTTCGGCGCCGTCCTGCTTTCGTCGAGCTCGACTGGAGCGTCCTTTACCCTCGCCGCGCTGAGCCCCAAGGTCCGACAGGGCGAAACCGTCGAGGTGACCTATACCGACCCCACCGCCGGCGACGACACCAACGCGCTCCAGAGCCCCACCGGCCTCGACGTGCCCACGTTCACCGTCACCGTCAGGAACAGCTCGACCCTCACCATGGGCGTACCCCGGCCGCCCACGGCGCTCACGGCGACCGCGCTCGGCGAGAGCATCGTCGACCTCGCCTGGACCAAGCCCGGCAACAATGGCGGCTCCGCCATCACCGGCTACAAGATCGAGGTCTCGACGGACGGGTCGACCTGGACCGACCTCGAGGACGACACCGAGTCCACGGGCACCCGGTACCGCCACTCCGGGCTGTCCAACGGCAACACCCGGCACTACCGGGTCTCGGCGATCAACGCGAACGGCACGTCGCCCGCCTCGGTGAGCGCCAGAGCCACCACCATGACCGGCGCCCACCACGCCGTGCCGGACCCCATCTACGGGACCGACGTGTGGAGCGCAGAGATGACGGTGGGGGTGAGTGGGACTACCACAGGCTACTCGTCCGGCGGCGATCAAGGCACGCTCTCCCCGGCGACCTTCGCCCACAACGGGACCACCATCGGCGTCCTCCTGTTCAGGGTCACTACCGCTGCAAATTTCTCTTTCACTCTCGATTCGGCCCTTGGCGCCGGGAAGTACAACCTTCATTTGGGTCCCGTCTTCATTAATGTCGACAGGCACGCTTCCTCTGGCAACGCGGCCTACCCCGGCGTTTCCACCCTCGGCTGGTCGCACGGCGACACGGTCGAGGTGCGCCTGGTGCAGGCGACCGCGCCGGGCAAGCCGACCGGGCTGGCGGCGACGGCGAGCGGCACGCAGATCGACCTCGCCTGGACCGCGCCGGCGTCGAACGGCGGGCGCGCGGTGACCGGCTACAGGATCGAGGTCTCCGAGGACGGCGGCACGAACTGGGACGACCTCAAAGCCAACACCCGCAACGACGACACGAGCTATTCGCATACCGGGCTTGCGGCCGGCTCGACGCGGCACTACCGGGTTTCGGCGATCAACGCCGTGGGCCCGTCGGAGGCCTCCGACAGCGACAACGCCCGCCTCGATAACGCCGCGCCCGACGCGCCGACCGGGCTCCGGGCGATCGCCGACGGGACCTCGAAGATCGAACTGTCCTGGACCGCGCCGGCGCTCGACGGCGGCTCCGCCATCACCGGCTACAAGATCGAGGTGTCCAGTAACGGCACGACCTGGCCCGCCACGCCCCATCTCGCCGACACCGGCAACGACGACACCAGCTATACCCATAGCGGGCTTGCGGCGGGCAACACGCGGCACTACCGGGTTTCGGCGATCAACACCGTGGGCACCTCGGAGCCCTCCGAGGTCGCCTCCGACACCACGCAACCGAGCGCCACGACCTGCACGCCGAACCCCGGCGACCTCTGGTGCGGCGTGGTCACGGTGGGGGCGTTCGAAGCACTCGGGGAGACATTTGCATACGGATTCGTGGATGCCGCAACCGATACGGGTGCCCTGTCCGAAACCGGGTTCAGTGTCGGAATGAACCCTTACACGATTGATCTGATTTACACTGGAGCGCCGGGGATTAGCACGGTTGCCGGCAGCTTGCACGTCAGTCTGACCAGCGCCCTCACCTCTGCCGATGAGGAAAAGCTGGTGCTGCATGTCGGCAGCGCCTCGTTCGCGTTCAGCGCTGCGACCGGTCCAACTTCTACCTATACCTACCAATGGCTCGGCACCGGCCTGGACTGGTCGTCGACGAGCTCGGTCACGCTGCGGCTGCGGCGGGTGCCGGCGGCCCCGGGCCAGCCCACGAACCTCGCGGCCGAGGCCAACGGGAGCACGCAGATCGACCTCACCTGGGAGGCGCCGGCGGATGACGGCGGCTCCGCCATCACCGGCTACAGGATCGAGGTCTCCGAGGACGGCGGCACGAACTGGGACGACCTCGAAGGCGACACCGGCGACGACGACACCAAATATTCGCATAGCGGGCTTTCGCCCGGCGACACGCGGCACTACCGGGTTTCGGCGATCAACGCGACCGGCACGTCGGTGGCCTCCGACAGCGACGACGCCACCACGATCGACCCGCCGACGCTGGTCTCTGGCGAAGTTAACACTAGCGGCGACGGACTCGTCCTGCTTTTTGACGAATCCCTGGACAGTACTTCCAGCGGCGCTCCCCCCGCGAGCGCCTTCACTGTCGAGGCTGACGGAGTATCCATCGCCATCGGCGGTGTGCTGGTGACGGGTGACGCCGGTAACCAGAAGCAGGTCTTTCTGCACAGCCTGTCCCCCGTCATCTACCAGGGTCAGACCGTCACCGTTACCTACACGGACCCGACCACCGGCGACGACGCGTCCGCCATCCAGGACAGCGCCGGAAACGACGCCGCCTCCTTCACCACCGGCGAGGACGGCGTTCCCGCGGTGGTGAACAATTCCACGCAGACGCGGCCGGGCCCGGACGCGCCGACCAATTTCAGGGCCACGGCCGGCGAGTTGCAGGTGGCGCTTACCTGGGACGCGCCGGCGTCGGCTTCGGGGGTGACGCGCCACGAGTACCGCTTCAAGACGAGCGGGGAGTATCTCGACGACTGGAAGCAGATCGCCGACAGCGCGCCGGGCGAGGCCAACGAGGCCAGCTTCACGGTGACGGGGCTGACCGGCGGCACGGCCTACACGTTCGAGCTGCGCGCGGTGAGCGCCGACGGCGATGGCACGGCCGCGGAGGACGGGCCGGTGACGCCGAGCGCCATCCTGACCCCGCCGACGATCGACGACGTGGCGGTGACGTCGACGCCGCTGCTGAACTCGTCGGGCGGGTCGACGCCGGACACCTACGGGGAGGGCGAGACGATCGAGGTCTCGGTGACCTTCAACGAGCCGGTGACCGCCACGACCGGCACGGACTTCGTGCTGTCCGTCGCCGGGGCCAAGCGCGCGCCGCTGCTGCGCGGTTCGGGCACGGCGACGCTGGTGTTCGGCTACACCGTGCAGACCGGCGACGAGGACACCGACGGCATCTGGATCGGGGACCAGGACCGGACGCTGGTCGGCGACCGCAACTCGAACCCCCAGAACGGCACGATCGCGAGCGTGGCCACGGCCGTGGCGGCAGATCTCACCCATGCCGAGCTCGGCGCGCTGTCCGGCAACAAGGTGGACGGCTCGCGGCGCGTGACCTCGACGGACGCGACGCTGAGCGCGCTGGTCGTCACCTACGGCAGTTCGGAGGTGCCGCTGAGCCCGTTCTTCGCGCCGGACACCACCGCCTACACGGGGTCGGTGGTGAACGCCGTCGCCGAGGTGACGGTGACGCCGACGACGACCCATGCCGCGGCGACGATCGACTATTTCGACGGGGACGACGTGACGCTCACCGACGCGGGCGCGGCGGCCGGCCATCAGGTGGCGGTGGTGGAAGGCGACAACGTCATCGAGATGAAGGTGACGGCCGAGGACGATATCACCACCCGGACCTACACGGTGACGGTGACGGTGACGCGCCGCGCCGTGGACGCGGGCGTCGAGGGCGATCTGCGCTTGACGGACGAGAAACCGTACACGCACCCGGATGGGCATGAGGGGGTCTCGGGACGCGCGGAGATATTCCACGCCGGGCGCTGGGGCACGGTGTCCAGCGACGGCTTCTCGCGGGCCACGACCTCCAGGTTCGCCCTGAATGAGGACGGCAGCCTCGTCCTGGATTCGAACGGCGCCTTCATGGAAACTGAATTAGCCAACGATGCCCCCGCCCTGTTCTGCGAGGCCATGGGCTACACAACCGGCGAATACGCGTCGGGCTACGGCCGGCCGGGGGTGGCGAGCCAACCGTCCGAGTCGCGGATGACCTACTACCCGGTGGGCAGCACCTACACGCTGGACGCGGAACCCATCTGGGTCGACGACATGACGTGCGCGGCGGGCGACGCCGATCTGAGGGAGGACGTGGCGCTGCCGGGGCCGATGGCCCACTGCGGGTACGCGGGCTGGGGGCTGCACAACTCCAACCACGGCGAGGATGCGGGGGTGCGCTGCTGGAACGAGGACAGCGCCCCGGCCGCCGTTGCGGAGCCGCTGACGGCGGCGTTCGAGGGGCTGCCGGAGGCGCACGACGGGGAGACCGCGTTCAGCTTCCGCCTCGGGTTCAGCGAGGCGGTCGCGGTCACGCCCGAGGCGATGCGCACGCGCGCCTTGACGGTGGCGGGCGGCGCGGCGACCGGCGCGGCCCGCGTCGACGGGGAGAGCGGCGTGTGGGAGATCACGGTCACGCCGGACAGCCGCGATGATCTGTCGATCGCTCTGGCCCCGACGGAGGATTGCGAGGCGGAGGGCGCGGTCTGCACATCGGACGGCCGAGCCCTGTCGGTGGTGCCGGCGCACATCGTGCCCGGCCCGGGTCCCGAGACCGGGCCGGCGCTGACGGCGAGCTTCGAGGGCCTGCCTGAGGCGCATGACGGCGAGGAAGGGTTCCACTTCCGGGTGGCGTTCAGCGAGGACATCGGCATCGGCTTCCGGTCGATGCGCGACGATTCGTTCACGGTGGACGGGGGCGAGGTGACCGGGGCGCGCCGGGTGGACCGGCGCCACGACCTGTGGCGGATCACGGTCGAGCCCGACGGCGAGGGCGATGTGACGGTCACGCTGGCGGCGGGGCGCGAGTGCGCGGTCTCCGGGGCGATCTGCACCCGGGGCGGGGACCGCAGGCAGTTGACCAACACGCCGACGGCGACGGTGGCCGGCCCGGTGGACGAGGACGCGCCCGCGGTGCTGACGGCGAGTTTCGTGGAGACGCCCCATGAGCATGACGGGTCGAGCCCGTTCAAGCTCAGGATCGCGTTCAGCGAGGGCATCTCGATCGGCTTCCGGACGTTCCGCGACCAGTCGTTGTCGGTGTCCGGCGGGAGCGTGAAGAACGCGAAGCGGGTGGACCGGCGCAAGGACCTGTGGGAGGTGACGGTCAAGCCGGGTTCGCTTGGCGACGTGACGGTGACGCTCGCGGGCGGGCGCGCCTGCGGCACCGCCGGGGCGGTGTGCACCGGCGACGGCCGGGCGCTGTCGGCGACGATCTCGACGACGGTGCTGGGACCGGTGGCGCTCTCGGTGGCGGACGCGCGTGTGCGCGAGGCGTCGGACGTGACGCTGGACTTTGCGGTGACCTTGAGCCGGGCGTCGCGCGCGCCGGTGGCGGTGGCCTATGCGACGGCCGACGGCAGCGCGACGGCGGGCTCGGACTACACGGCCACGAGCGGGACGCTGACCTTCGCGGCGGGCGAGACGGCGAAGACGGTCTCGGTGCCGGTGCTCGACGACGCGCATGACGAGGGCGAGGAGACGCTGACGCTGCGGCTCTCGGCGGCGACGGGTGCGGTGATCGCGGACGGGGTCGCGACGGGCACCATCGAGAACACGGACCACATGCCGGCGGCGTGGCTGGCGCGGTTTGGGCGCACGGTGACGGACCAGGTGCTGAGTGTGGTGGAGGCGCGGCTGGCCGCGCCGCGCACGGCGGGCGTTCGGGCGACGCTGGCGGGCCAGGCGCTGCCGTCCTGGGACGACGCCAACGACACCGCGAAGGCGGCTGCCGGCGACAACGCCGACGCTTCGGACCGGGAGGCGATGACGGCGATCCGGGACTGGATGGCGCATGCCGGGGCCGATGGCGAATGGCGGGGTCCGAGCGAGGATGCGCAGCGCGCGGACCTCGTGCAGTCGCGGGCGCTGACCGGGCGCGACTTCCTGACCGGGACGTCGTTCGCGCTGACCGGCGGCTCGGCGGAGGCCGGCGGCTACGCCGCGCTGTGGGGCCGGGGCGCGATCTCGCGCTTCGACGGCCGCGAGGGCGACCTCACGCTCGACGGCGAGGTCACCACGGCGCTGATGGGCGCGGACTGGGCGACAGAGCGCTGGACGGCGGGCCTGGCGATCGGCCATGCCCGCGGCACGGGCGGCTACAGCGAGGGCGGCGGCTGCGAGGAGGAGAGCTGCTCGGGCGAGGTCGAGGCGACGCTGACCGGTGTCTGGCCCTATGCCGGGCTGAAGCTGACCGACCGGCTCTCGGCCTGGGCGGCGGCCGGCTACGGCGCGGGCGAGCTCAAGCTCACGCCCGGGGGCGAGAGTCCCTTCACGGCCGACCTCACGATGGCCATGGGCGCGGCCGGGATGCGGGGCGAGGTGCTGACGCCGCCGCCCGACGGCGGGCTGGCGCTGGCGCTGAAGGGCGATGCGCGCTTCACGCGGACCGCCTCGGAGGCCACGAAGGACGCCGCAGGCGTCGGCAACCTCGCGGCGGCGAGCGCCGACGTGTGGCTGGTGCGTACCGGGATCGAGGGCTCGCGGCGCTTCGCGCCCGGCGGCGATGGCGCGGGGATGGTGCTGACGCCGTCGTTCGAGATCGGGGTGCGGCTGGACGGCGGCGACGCCGAGACCGGCCTCGGCGTCGACCTCGGCGGCGGGCTCGCCTTCGCGGCGCCGAAGCAGGGTATCGCGCTCGATCTGAAGGCGCGCGGGCTGGTCGCCCACCAGGCGTCGGGCTTCCGCGAATGGGGCGCGAGCGCCTCCCTCGCCTGGGACCCGCGGCCGTCGACCGACCGGGGGCTCGCGCTGACGCTGCGCCAGTCCTGGGGCGGCTCGCCGACCGGCGGCATGGACGCGCTGCTGGGCCGCGAGACCCTGGCCGGGCTTGCCGCCAACGACAACGGCGACACGACCGCGAGCACGGGCCGTCTGGAGGCGGAGCTGGGCTACGGCATCGCGATGTTCGACGGCGGCTTCACCGGCACGCCGCATCTCGGCGTCGGGCTCACGGAGACCGGGCGCGACTACCGGCTCGGCTGGCGCCTGACCTCGGCGCGGCGCGGCGATCCGGGCTTCGAGATCAACCTCGACGCGACGCGCAGCGAGGCCGCCGACGCCGATGCCGAGCACGGCATCGCGCTCCGCGGCGTAATCCGCTGGTAACCGCGGCGGGCGGCGGTGCGGCATCCGGGCGGGGGTCTTTGTGGCGGCATGGCGACGGGCGGCGGTGCGCGCGGATGGCAGTTCCTGAAGCGCAATGACCCCTACGCGGAGGCGTGCCGGGCGCTGACCGACCCCGCGCCGGCGTTCCTGGACGCGCCCTTTCCGATCCGACGGCAGACCGGGGCCGACCTTGAGGCGGGCCCCTGGGGGCTTCTGGGCTGGGAGGACCCGCTCGCCGCAAACGGGCCGTGCTCGCCGATCTGGGCGGTGGCGCCGATGATCGAGGTGGCGCCGGCGCCGGCGGACGGACCGGGCCTGGCGGAGATGGCGCGCGCGAGCGGCGCGGCGCTGTCGGGGCTCAGGCTCGCCGACGGCGCGCTGATCCTCAAGGTCGAGCGCGCCGGGCGCGCGAGGCAGCTGCGCTTCGCCGACGGCGACGGGTTCGACCCGCATGGCGGGAGCTTCGTTCCGAGCCTGAGCTTCGGGCCCGACTGGCCGCGCCTCAACGGCCGTGCGCGCGAGCTGTGGAGGCTGGTCGGCGGTCCGGCCCCTCTTGCGGGCCGGGGGACGGGGACAGGGAACTTCTGATAGCGCTTGACGGGGACAAGGCCGGGAAGGAGGCGCGCGAGATCGCGGCGGAGATCTGGGGCGCCGACAAGGTCGCCGATGAGTGGTACCGGGGCTGTCCGCTGCGCGGCACGGTGCGCCGGCGCATCTACCGCGCCCGCGATCTCATGGAGGGCGGCTATCTGAAGCTCGCCGCGCAATGGTAGAGCGCGCCGCCCGGTCCTAGGGCGCCCTGTCGCCGGCATCCGTCCCGGCGGCCCCCTTCCCTGCAACCCCCCCGGCGCGTCCGGCAGGCCCGGCACGGCCCGCGAGATCCCGCTCGTCGAAGACCGGCGACCGATGCATCCGGTGCACCGCCCCGGGGGTTCCGGCCGGCCTGCGGCGTGCGCAGGGCCGTGACCCCGGCGGGCGCCGGGGCGGCGCGCGAGGATGCGTGCGCGCTTCCGCCAACGGAGTCTCGCCGATACACCCGGTGATTCCCGGCCGGCGCGGTCACCGGTTCTCACCGGATAGCACCCATTCACCCATCCTCTCAGGCGGCGGCGCCGCGCCGGGTTCCGTTCCCCTTGCCCCGCGCCGACCGGACGGTGCGCCCGGTGCGTGGCCTGGCTGCCGTGGCGATTCGGCATTGGGCGATTCGGGTTGGCGGGGGCGCCGGGCGGGCGGGCGCGCGGCGATTGCCGCACTTCTCCTGCGTTTACGAAGCCCGGGGGCCGGCGTCCGCCGGGCATGTGTGTCGTCGTCTGGCGCCGTCTGTCGGCAAACGGGCGGACGGATTCAGGGGTAGGCCGGATTCGTCCTCCCTCCCGGGCGTCTTCCTTGGGTTCAATCGCGTCCGGACCGCCGAGCGATCCGGGCGCCCGCCCGGCGGCGGCCACGGGCAGGAGACCTGAGGAGATGACCATGAACGAAGAACGGACCTATTTCTCGACGCGGGAGGCGGCCGACTATCTCGGCGTCTCGCCGCGCACGCTGGACCGCTACCGGGTGAGGGGCGGCGGGCCGGTGTTCCACCGCTTCGGCGGCCGCGTGCGGTACCTGCGGGCCGACCTCGACGCCTGGGCGTTGACCCGGCGCCGCGCGTCCACCTCGGACGACGGCACCGGCGATTGCCCCGGTCCGGGGGAGCCCCCGCCGGCGCGCAGGCGCCCCGGCCAGGCGCGCCCGGGAGCGGCCCGATGAGGGGCGCGGGGACGGAACGGCGCGCCCGCCTCGCGGGCGCGGTGCGGATCGCGGCGGTGGCCGCCGCGGCCGTGCTGGCCGGCGCGGACCTGGCACTCGCGACCACCGACGACACCTTCGGCGATCCGCTGGATACGGTGCAGGACATCGTCGGCGGCACCGGCGGGCAGCTCGCCGCGGCGCTCGCCGTCGGCGCGGCGCTGGTCGGCTCGGTGCTGCGCTTCAACGCCATGCAGCTGATGGGCGCGGTGGGAGTCGGGATCGCGGCGGGCGCCGGCACCGGCATCGTCACCGGCCTGGTCGGCACGGCGATCGTCTGAGGCCCCGGGGGATTCAGGACCGTGAACGACACCGCGCGCCACACCATCCCCCGCCGCCTCGACGATCCGGAGCGCTGGCTGTTCTGGACCGTCGACGAGGCGGCGGCGCTGATGGGCCCGGCCCTGCTCGGGCTCGCCGCCAACCAGTTCGTGCCGGGGCTGATCGCGGGCGTCGGCGGCTGGCTGCTGCTGCGCCGGGTCAAGCGCGGCGGCGGAGCCAACATCGCGCGCTACGCGCTCTACTGGTTCCTGCCGGACTTCGTGCTGCGTCTCAAGGCGACGCCGGCGAGCCATCTCCGGCGCTTCGTCGGCTGAGGCGGGACCGGTGAGACGCGCGCTCATGGAGACCGGCATCCGCCGCGCCCGCGACATCCGGGTCGCGCTGTCGGCCCTGCTGGGGCTCTCGATGGCGGCCAACCTGGCGCTCAGCGTCGGGCTCAGCGTTCGCGAGGCGTCGACGGTGCTGCTGCCCGCGGTCTCGGGGCCGGTGTGGGAAGTGGGCGATGGCCGCGCAAGCGCCCGGTATCTGGAGGACATGGCGCGCACCGCGGCGGTGACGCTGCTGACGCTGACGCCCGAGAACGCGGGCCATGTGCGCGTGGCCGCCGCCCGCATGAGCCATGCCTCGGCGCGCGGCGCGATCGGCGCCTGGGTCGAGGCGGAAGCGAGCCGCATGGCGGGGCGCGACCTCGCCACCGCCTTCTACCCCACGGACATCGAGGCCGACACCGGGCGGCTCACGGTCGAGATCGCGGGCGAGCTCGTGACCTGGATCGGGCGCGAGGAGGCCGGGCGCCAGGACCGGCGCTACCGGCTCGTCTTCCGCATCGACGGCGGGCGCATCGGGCTGCTGCGCTTCGAGCAACTGGAGGACTGACGATGACACGGAACACGATCGGGCGCACCGGCACGGCCGCGCTGCTGGCACTGCTGGTCTGTGCGGCCGCGCTCGCCATGACCGCGCCGCCGGCGCGGGCGATGCAGATCCTGGAGGCGACCGACCACGCGGAGCTCGCCGCGGAGATCTCGGCGCGGGACGTGAGCCGCATCGCGCTCGGCGGCGACCGTATCAAGCGGGTGATCCGCAGCCCCGGCGGCTTCGCCGTCGAGCACGATCCCGAGAGCGGCGATCTCTATCTGAGGCCGCTGGCGCCGGCGGGTGGGCCGGGGGCGGCATACGGCCCCGTCACGCTCTTCATCGGCACCGAGCGGGGCTTCACCTACCGGCTGACCCTGACCCCCACGGTGCGGGACTCGGCGCAGATCCTGATCCGCAACGCCGACGTTGCGGCGGCGCCCTGGACAGGGGCGGCCGGGGCGAGCGATCCCCGGGTGGCGGCGCTGGTGCGGCTGGTGCGCGCCGTGGCGCGGCGCGAGGTGCTGCCCGGATACGAGATCGTTCCGGGGGGCGGAGAGGCTTCGGATGGCCGCGCGGTCATCGAGACCTGGCGGGGGCCGCGCTTCGCGGCGCATGTGATCGAGGCCGGCAACGACCCGAGCACGGGCACCGGTCCGAACGCGGGCATCGGCCCGGCCACGGGTACCGATGCGCGTGACGTGGCGGCCCTCGCCGGGACCAGGTTCGGCGGCGAAGGCCGTGCGCGTGTCGCGGCGGTGTGGCTGGCGCCGCGCGGCACCGGCCCCTCGGGCGGGCGGCTCGCCGTCCTGGTCACCGAGGCCGTATCGGCGGCCGCGGCGGCGGGAGAGCCGCGATGAGCGCCGCCGGCCGAAACCGCGCGGGCGCGGCCGACGGCGATGCGCAGGCGGTGCGGCGGCGCCAGCTGGTGCTGTTCTCCGTCATCGCCGCGGCGGTGCTGATCGTGCTGGCGGTCTGGCTGAGCGCAGGCGGCGGCAAGGGGCCGGCGCCGGCCGGCGGCATCGATGCCGAGCTCGCCGGGCCGGACACCGCCGAGAAGGTCTGGACCCGGCGCTCGGAGGCGCGGATCGGCGCCATCGAGACCAGGCTGCGCGAGATGCAGGGCGAGGCGCGGCGGCTCGGGGCCGAGAACGAGCGGCTGCGCGAGCGTCTGGTCGGCGATGCCGAGAACGCGCGCGGCGTGATCGACCGGCAGAAAGCGGCGATGGACGAGCTGGAACGGCGGCTGCGGGCGGTCCTGCCGCCGGAGGGGGCGACGGGCGCCGCGCCGGGCGCGGATCCGTACTTCCGGGGGCCGGGAAGCTCGCCCTCGGGCGCGGCGCGCGCCCCGGCGCCGGTTGCGCCGGCGCCGCTGATCGAGACCTTCGAGCTGGAGGGCGGTCCCGGGAGTTCGGGGGCCGGGCCGCGCTCGGGGGCGGAGACCGTCGCCGGTGCGCTCGAGAAATCCGTGGCCGCGTGGCTGCCGGCGGGCGCCCATGCCGAGGCGATCGTGCTGGCCGGCGTCGACGCCTCGGCCGGGGTCTCGTCGCAGGGCGATCCGCGCCCGGTGCTGTTCCGCATCACCGGCCCGGCTTGGACCGCGGCGCCATCCGGTTCGGGGGCAGGAACGGCGCTCAGCGTCGACATCGCCGGCTGCACCGTGACCGGGGCGGCGCACGGCGACCTCTCCTCGGAGAAGATCTACGCGAGGCTCAGGACCATGACCTGCGCCGCGCCCGGCTCGGGGGAGCGTCCCGGCTCGGTGATCGAGACCGAGGTGGCGGGGTTCGTCGCCGGCTCCGGCAAGACCGGGGTGCGCGGCCCGGTGGTGAGCCGCGAGGGGGCGCTGGTCGAGAAGGCGTTCCTCGCCGGCATGGTGTCGGGCATCGGCCAGGGCGTCGCGAGCGCCTTCCAGCCGCAGGCCGTCGCCACCGGCGGCGCGGCGTCGGCCGCCAATACCGGGCTCGGCGACATCGGCCGGGCCGGCTTGGGCGCGGGCGCCGCCTCGGCCGGGCAGAAGGTCGCCGACTACATGATCCGCCGCGCCGAGCAGTACCAGCCGGTGATCCAGCTCCGGGCCGGGACCCGGGTGACGCTGGTGTTCCTCGAAGGCGCCCGCATCGGGGGAACGCCCCGGTCCGACGGCGGCGCCGCCCAACCCACCCAGGGAGACAAGTGACATGACGGATTCAATCTCGGGTAACCGGATCGTGCCGGTCCCGGCGGCGCTGGTCGCAATCGTTCTCGGGGCCTTCGCGCTGGCGGGCTGCTCGGCGACCCATGTCGGCGAGTCATGGCAGTGCCCGCTGGCGCAGGGCGGGTCCTGCGACAGCGTCGCCGCCGCCGATCCGGCCGTGCCGGACGCGACAGCACGGAAACCCGTGCGCCGCAAACCCCTCTACGAGGCGCGCGGCGCGGAACGGCCCGAGGCACCGCCGGCGCGGCGCTGCGACGCCGGATGCGGCGGGTTCGATCCCTTCGCCTGGCTCGCGCGGCTGTTCGGGGGCGGCGACGACGGGGCGGGGGACGAGGATGCCGGCCCCGCTCCGGAGACCCCGGCGCCGGTTCCGGACACCGCCGCCGCGACGCCCGTCGCCCAAACCCCGGTCCTGCCGACCGAACCGGACACCCTTCCGGCCTCCGCCGATTCCGCCGACGACGATCTGCGCACCGGCGAGGTCGTGGGGCGCATCTGGATCGCGCCCTTCGTCGATGCCGACGGCGTCTACCGCGAGGCCTTCCATGTCCGCGCGGTGCTGGAGCCTGCCGGCTGGAGGCTCCGGTGATCGGCCGGCTGCTGGAGCTGTTCGAGGGGCCGGAGGCGCCCGGTCCCTGGATGCCGCCCGCGATGCCGGCGGCGCTCCATTCCCTGCTGCCCTGGCGCGCATGGGACGAATCGAGCGAGCTCTACGTCAACGCCGCCAGCACCGGCTTCGTCGTCGAACTGCCGCCCTTCGCGGGCATCGACGCCGAGACCTTGGGGGCATTGTCGGGCACGCTGGCGGACGCCGCGCCGGAGCGCTGCACAATACAGGTCATCCACTGGGCGAGCCCGCGCTTCGGCGCGGCCTGCGACGCCTGGGCCGAGCCGCGCGCCGGCGCCGGCGGCGCGCTCGCGCGGATGGGTGCGCGGCGCGGCGAGCTTCTCAGCCGCGGCGGCTGGCGCAAGCTGCATGGCGGCGGGCCGCCCTTCACGCTCAGCGACTACCGGGTGTTCGTCACCGCCTGCCTCGCGGGCGGTCCCGGCCCGGCCGCCGAGACGTCTCTGGGGGCCTTCCGCCGGGCGCTCGAAGGCACGCTCGCCTCGGCCGGCGCCCATGCGCGGCGGCTGGAGCCGGACGCGCTGCTGTCGCTCGCGGCCGAGCTCACCGTCCCCGACATCGATGGAGAACGCGACGGGGGGACGCGGCGCCCGGTGAGGCGCTGGTCGCCGCGCGATCCGATCCATGAGCAGTGCATCGCTCCTGGCCGCGCGCTCACCGTGGCGCCGACCGGCCTCACCTTCCACGGCGCGGATGCGGAAGACGTCGCCGTGCGGATCCTGACGGCCGTCGCGTTCCCGGAGGTCTGGCCGGGCTGGCGCGGCAACGCGCTGATCGGCGATTTCCACCGCGACTTCCTCCAGCCGGGCTGTCCGGTGCTGACGACCCTGACCGTGACGACCGGCGACGAGGCGGCGGGCGAGAAGGCCTTTCTCAAGTCGGCGCGCGCGATTCAGCAGGCCGGCACCGGTATCGCGCGCTACCTCCCCGGCCTGCCCGAGAAGGCGCGCGACTGGCAGACGGTGACCGAGCGGCTGAAGGACGGCGAGCGGCTGGTCCGGGCCTGCTACACCGTCGCGGTCTATGCGCCGCTCGATGCGCTCGACGAGGCCGAGCAGGCGGTGCGCGCGATCTATCACGGCCAGGGCTGGCGGGTGAACGCGGAGCGCTACGTCCAGCTCCCCTCCTGGCTCGCCTGCCTGCCGATGGCGTCCGCCGGCGGTCTCGACGCCGATCTCGAACGCATGGGCCGGATGAAGACGCTGCTCACCGCGTCGGCCGTCAACCTCGCGCCGGTGCATGGCGAGTGGCGCGGCCAGCCGATGAACCCGGACAACCCGCCCGCCCTCTTCCTGATCGGGCGCCGCGGCCAGCCGGCCTGCTGGTCGCCCTTCGCCAACGAGGCCGGCAACTACAACGTCGCGGTCACGGGGAAGTCCGGCTCCGGCAAGTCGGTGCTGATGCAGGAGCTGGTGACCGGGCTGATCGGCGCCGGCGGCGAGGCCGTGGTGATCGACGACGGGCGTTCGTTCCAGCACACGGCGGAAGCCCTCGGCGGCGCCTTCATCGCCTTCGGCAAGGACCCGGCGACGCTCAACCCTTTCGCGATGATCGACGCCGGGACCGCCAATCGCGACGGCGATTACCGCGAGGAATGCTTCGCCATGCTGGCGGGCGTGATCGGGCGCATGTGCCGGCGCCGCGGCGCCATCGACGATATCGAGGCGGCGCTGATCGACGGCGCGATCGCGGCGGCCTGGGACGAGGCCGGCAACGGCGCCGATCTCGGCACGGTGCGCACGCATCTCGAAGCCCGCGACGACCGGCGGGCGAAGGACATGGGCACCGCGCTCGGCCCCTGGTGCCCCGGCGGCGCCATGGGGCGGCTGTTCGCCGGGTCCGGGGTGCCCGACCTGGAGAACGCGCTGACCGTGTTCGAGCTCGCCGAGCTCAAGGGCCGGGGCGACGTCCAGGGCGTGGTGCTGATGCTGGTGGTCTTCCTCGCCACCCAGCGCATGTATCACGGCCCCCGGACCAGGGCGAAGGCGATCGTCATCGACGAGGCCTGGGACCTGCTCTCGGGCGAGGACAGCAAGGCGTTCCTCGAAGGCGCCGCGCGTCGCGCCCGCAAATACCGCGGCGCATTGGTGACCGGCACCCAGAGCGTCAACGACTACTACGCCAACCCCGCCGCGCGGGCGGCCTGGGAGAACTCGGACTGGGTGATCTTCCTGGCGCAGAAGGACGAGTCCGTCGAGCTGCTGAAAGCCGAGAAGCGCATCCACTGCGATCCCGGCATGGAGCGGGCCTTGAAGAGCCTCACCACCGCCGACGGGCGCTATGCCGAGCTGGTGCTGCACGGCCCGGACGGCTGGCGCGTCGCGCGCCTCGTGCTCGATCGATGGTCGGCGGCGCTGTTCTCCTCGCGCGGCCCCGCCTTCGCCGCCGTCGAGACCCTCAAGGCCGAGGGGCTCACCACGGTGGGGGCCATCGACCGGATCGCCGGGAGCACGGCTCCCGAACGCGAAGAAACGACCACGCACGGGAAGGGAGACGGCGAATGACATCGAAACGAGGAGACCGCAGCGGGCCGGGCGCGACCGGCGAGGCCGCGCTCGCCTGGCCCGACGACCCGGAGACCGTGACGGTCACGGATATCGACTTCGAGGCGCTGGCCCACGTGCTCGCCAACTGCTGCCGCCGGGGCGGGCGGATGCGGCACTACCACTCGCTGGCGGCGCATGCGGTGATCGTGAGCGAGGAGATCGAGGCGCTGGGCGGGCTTTCGGAGGAGGACCGGCGCACGCTGGCGCTGCATGCGCTGGTCTCGGGCGCCGCGTCCGCCTGGTTCCGGGGCGAATGGACGGTCTCGGCCCGGGCCGCCGACCGCACGGCGCGCCTCGCGGCCGGCATCGAGGCCGCGGTGCGCGAGGCCGCGGGCTTAAGCGCGGCGCTCGACGAGGAGCAGGCGGAGGTGCTGCGCTTCGTCGGCCGCATGGCGGCCGCGGCGGAGAGCCGCGACCTGCTCGGGGACGAGGCGTCCGCCAATTCCGGGATCGCGTTCCCGCCGCTGAAGCGCCGCATCCGCAGCATCGCGCCCGAGCGCGCGGCGCAGGCCTGGCTGGCCCGGTTCCGGGCGCTCGCCGGGGACCGCCCCCCGGTTGGGGGCCCGGGCGGGAAGACGTCGGGGAAGGCCGGCGAGGCCGGCACGCCGGATGCGGCGGGGGCCTGAGATGGCGCGCGGAGAGGGGAACGTCCCCGGCGAGGCCCGTCGTGACGCGGGCGCCTGGCCGGTGATGCTGTCGGCCGTGCTGCTCTCGGGCGCGGTGGCGGCGGCGGTCTCGGCCGCGACGGTCCGCTTCTCCGCCCCGGAGGCGCCGGCGATCGCGAGCGTGCGGCTCGGCGAGATCGCCGCCGCCTGGGCCGTCGAGGCGGCCGGGACGGAGTCGACGGCGGCGGACGCGGCGGCGGATGCGCGCGCCTGGGCCGCCGCGCTGGAGACCGCGCTGGCCTTGGTGGCGGAACGCGAGGGCGTGGTGCTGCTGCCCGCCCGTGCCGTCGCCGCCGGGGCGCCGGACATGAGCGCGCATGTCGAGGCGGCGCTGGAGGCGGCGCTGGCCGCATCCCGCCCGGGCGATGCGGATGGCGCGGACGAGGCAGGGCCATGACCGCGCGGCGCCGGCATGCCGGGCTTGCGGCGATGGTCGCGCTGGCGGCGCTCTGGCTGCTCGCCGCGTCGCGCGTGCATGTCAACGCAAGCTGGTCGGACGGGGCCTGGGGCTATCTCGCGCTGCCGCTGATCGGGCCGCCGGAGATCGGCGACGCGGTGCTGTTCGAGCCGCCGGAGGCGCTGGGCGCCACGGTGCCGTATCTGAAGACGGTGCGCGGCCTGCCGGGCATGGCCGTCGAAGTCGATGCGGACGGTTTGGTGACGGTCGGTGGCGTCCGGCTCGGTATCGCCAAACCCCGCGCTCTCGACGGGCGGGCGCTGGACTCCATCGCGCCGGGGACGATTCCCGCAGGGCGTTACTACCTGCACGGCGGTCACGTCGACAGCCACGACAGCCGCTATGCGGAGATCGGGCTCGTGCCGCGCAATCGCATCACGGCCTTTGCCGTGGCGCTGCCGGACATCCCCTGGCTCGGCCTCGAAGGGCCGCTGGTCGGGCCGGAGACGGTTGCGGATCGGGGGCGGCCATGAGGCCCGCCCGCCCCTTCCGGTCCAGCGGAGCGTTCCCCCGCGCCACCGCCATTCTCACGGCCGCAATCCTGACGGCCATGTCGGTTCCGACCGTTCCATCCACGGCGTCGGCAGCCGACCTCGGCGTGCGCGGCCAGACCTGGCCGGTCGCCGAGCCGGACCTGCTGGTCGAGATCGAGGCGCGGCTTGCCGGGATGGAACGCTCGGGCGAGCTCGCCCGGATCGAAGCGCAGGCCCGTGCCCGCGCCGGGGCGCGGCTGGAGGAACCTGACCCGGTCGCGGGGATCGCGCCGGCGCGGGAACGCCGTTCGCGCCTGTTCGATCCGGCGATCGTCGTCGACCGCGATATCGGGTTGCCGGACGGCACCCTCATCGCGGCGGCCGGCACGCGTATCGACCCGCTGGCCGGCATGACGCTCGCCCGCGATCTCCTGTTCATCGACGGACGGCGCAAGGTCGAAATCGCCTGGGCGCTCGCGCACGCGGGTCCCGCGAAGATCGTCCTGCTCGCCGGGCGGCCGCTCGACCTCGCCCGCGCCGAAGGACGTCCCTTCTTCTTCGACCAGGGCGGGCGTCTCGCGGCGCGGTTCGGGCTCACTGCAACGCCGAGCCTGGTCGAGCAGGCGGGATCGAAGCTGCGCATCATCGAGATCCCGCTTGCGGACGGCGAGCCATGAGCCGCGCCCTGCTGCTCGCGCTCATGCTGTTCGCGGCGCTTCCGGCCGGGACGGCCTCGGCGCAGTCCTGCACCGGGCGGTTCGTCAACCCGATCTCGGACGTCTGCTGGGAGTGCCTGTTCCCGATCTCGATCGGGCCGATCCGGATGGGCAGCGCGTCGGGCGCGCCGGACACGCCGAACCCGTCCTCGCCGATCTGCTTCTGCGGCTCGCCGATCCCGCGCATCGGGCTCTCGCTCGGGGTGTGGGAGCCGGCCCGGCTGATGGACGTGACGCGCACTCCCTGGTGCTTCCCCAACCTGGGCGGGCTCACCATCGATCCGGGCCTGCCCGCCGCGCGCGGGCGCACCGGTTCGTCGGGCGGCGACGGCGCGGCGGGCTCGGTCTGGCACGCGCATTACTACGTCTATCCGCTGCTCTCGTGGATCGGGGCGCTGATCGATCTCGGGTGTCTCGAAGGCGGCTCGCTCGACATCGCCTGGACCTCGGAGCTCGACCCGGCCTGGCTCGACGACGAGCTCTCGTTTCTGCTCAACCCGGAGGCGGCGCTGTTCGCCAACCTGCCGGCGCAGGCCGCGTGCGCCGCCGACTGCGCGGCGGCCTCGGCCGGGCTGCCGCTCGATCCGATGTTCTGGTGCGCGGGATGCCAGGGCGGGATGTACCCGCTGACCGGCAACGTCGCCGCCCATGTCGGCGGCGTGCAGGCCTCGCTCCTGGCCGCCCAGCGCCTGGTCTACCGGCTGCACCGGGCCGGGCTCGCCTGGGGCACGTCCGGGTCCGCCGCGCTCTGCGGGCGCTACCCGATGCCGGTGATGAAGAAGTCGCAGTACCGCTGGCAGATGACCCAGCCGGTCCCGGCCACGACGCCGCGCACCGGCTGCAACCCGACGGGCCGCTCCTCGGTGCTGTGGGAGACGCTCCGCGAGATCCCCGTCTCGGGCGAGAGCTTCGGCTACCTGCTGTGGAGAAAACGGACATGTTGCCTACTCTGAAACCACGCGGAACGGCGCCGACGGCACGCATCCTCGCCGGGCTCGCCTGCGCCCTGTTGCTGGCCGCGTGCTGCCGCCCCGCCCTGGCGGACGATGTCCGGGCGTCGGCGAAGCCGGGCGAGGCCGAGTCGCGCGCGGCGCGCGACCTCGTGGAGGAGATCCTGCGCGAGGCGGGCGACGGCGGGCTCGGGGACTGGACCCGTTCGATCATCGACCGCGCGCTGAAACGCGCCGGCGAGGCTGCAAGGCAGATCGTTCCGGGATCGTCGGGACCGTCCTCCGCGCCGCTTCCGGCCGAACGGAATGCGGCGCGCACGGCGCGCGGTCTCGCCGGGCGCGGCGGCACGGCGGAGATCCTGCTGTTCACCAGCCTGTCGGTGTCCGCCGCGAGCTGGCGGCAATGGGCGCGCGACGCGGCCCGGACCGGGTCGCCGCTGGTGCTGCGCGGCGTCGGCGAAGGCGGGTTGCGCGCGACCGTGAAGGCGGTCGGTGACCGGCTCGGCGGGTACGACGCCGGAGTCGCCATCGATCCGCGCCTGTTCCGCCTGTTCGGCGTGACGCGCGTGCCCGCGGTCGTGGCGGTGCCGGGGGGCGTGCCGCCGTGCCGGAGCCGGGGCTGTTCGGACGACCCCGCCCCGCCCCACGACCGGATTGCCGGAAACATCGGGCTTGCGGCCGCGCTGGAGGCGATCGCCGCCGAGGGCGGCGCCGGGCGCGATGTGGCCCGTCGCCATCTCGAATTGCTGAGGGGGGAACGATGACCGTGCAACGCGAACCCGGTCCGGGCCGGGCGGATGTGCTCATCGACCGCGCAACCCGGGTCGTGCGCCTGTTCGCCTGGCTCGCCATGTTCGCCCTCTGCTGCCTGATGCTGTGGGTGGTCGCACACCAGGCGGCGCGGGCCGGGGATCCGAAGGCGGCGGCGGCGGAGATCGGCCGCGCCGGACAGACCGCGGCGGGCGCGATCGCCAGGGACGCATCGCAGACCGGCACGGTGCCGGGCTATGTGGGCACCGACGTGCCGGAGCGCGGCCTCACGGCGGGCGGCATGGCGGATGCGGCCCGGGAGCGGCTTAGCCGTCCGGACGATCCGGGCGGCGCGGCCGGGCGCGCGGTGGTCGAGGGCACCGCGACAAGGCCCGAGAGGCCGGTGTCGGCGAGCGGTCCCGAAGCGGCGCGCGGCGACGGCATCGCCGCCAGCCCGCAGTCGGCCGCCCATGGCGCGGACGGCCTCGCTTCGGGCGGCGTCGTGGACTGCAACGCGACGCTCAACGATGCGGAGGACGGCGGGTCCTGCGGCGGGGTCCGGTATTGCGTGGGCGCGGGCTGCGAGACCGTGCGGGCGCAATCGAACACCGGGTTTGTCGAGGCCACGTCGCGCCTCAACATGGCGATCGAGCTGGGCGGCGAGGAGTTCGACCGGGACGACATGCGCTTCTTCAAGGGCGCGCGGCGCGTCTGCACGATTCGGTGGTTCGGGCTCGCCAACTGCTGCACCAACTCGGGCGCGCTGGTGGGGCTCGCGGGGTGCAGCGCCGAGGAGATCGAGCTCGCCAAGGAGCGCCACGGCGGCAACACCCGCTATCTCGGCAAGTACTGCGCCAAGCGCACCTTCTTCGGGGTCTGCATCCGTCGGGCGCGGGCCTGGTGCGTGTTCGGCTCCAAGCTCGGGCGCATCCTGCAGGAGCAGGGCCGCTCCCAGCTCGGGGTCGGCTGGTCGGACTGCCGCGGCCTGACGGTGGCCGAGATCGAGCGCATCGACTTCGGGCGGCTCGACCTCTCCGAGTTCACCGAAAACCTGATGGACGGCGGAAAAGAGCCCGCCATCTCGCTGCCGGACGGGGGCGACACCGGCGCCGCCATGCGCGAGCGCATCCGCGACTTCTACAGCCGGGGCGAGTGATGGCGCGCGCCGCACACTGCGCCATCGCGGCGGCGGCGGCGCTGCTGGTCTCCAGCTCCGTGGCGGGCGCCGCGGAATGGCGCTCCTGGTGTGGGGCTCCGGGCGAGGGTCCGTCCCTCGGCTGGCACTTCTACTGCGACCGGCCGGAGGAACCGCCGGAGGCACACCCCGCCCCCGCGCCGGCGGCCCCGGACACGCGATCGGCGACGGACCGCATCCGCGAGATGCGCCGCGCGCTGGAGGAAACGCGCGCCGCGGCGATCCTGGAGCCGACGACGGCAAACGTGGCCGCGTATCTGCGCCTGCAGCAGGAGACGTTGCAGCGCGCCGCCGTCTTCTCCGACGCCTTTCGGCGCACGGTCTGGGCGACACCGGACGTGGACTACACGCTGAAGCGCCCCGTGGGCGCGCTCGCCAAGCAGCTCTGGACCGACGAGCGGCGCCAGGCCCGCGACCGGGCGCTCGCGAATCTCGGCGAGCGTTACGGCCTCATCTATCTCGGCCATGCCGGTTGCGCCGGCTGCCGGGTGTTCGGCCCGCTCCTGCGCGCCTTTGCAATGCGCCACGGGCTCGACGTGCTGGCCGTGTCGCTGAGCGGCGAGCCTCTGGAGGGCTGGCCCGAGGCGGTGCCGGACAACGGGCGCGCGGCGAAGCTCGGGCTCGGCGGCGCGCCGGTCCCGGCGGTCGTGCTGTTCGACACGAAGACGAAGCGCGTGCTGCCGGTGGGGTTCGGGGTGATGGCCGAGGACCAGCTCGCCGAACGCATCTTCGTCCTTACAGCCCTGGAGACCGGCCGTGATTATTGAGGCAAGGAAAGTTGCAATCCGCTCGGTGTTTGTCTTCGCCTGGATCGCCGCATCGCCCGCGAGCGCCGACGTGCTCTCGGAAATGAGCAATTTCTGGCGCGGCGCGGCGGTCAACACTACCGGCCCTACCGCCTTCGAGGGCCAGGCCTCCGGCCACTGGACGCTCGGCAACCTGTATTTGCGCGCCCCGGTGCGCTCGGAGACCATCGCGACGGTCAGCCTGCCGAGCTTCCGGGCCGGCTGCGGCGGCATCGACGCCTTCGCCGGCGCCTTCTCGTTCATCAACTCCGACCAATTGATCGCCTTCGGTCGCGCGGTGGCGCAGAACGCCGCCGGCTTCGCCTTCGAGCTGGCGCTGGAGACCATCTCGCCGGTGATCGCCGAGACCATGGCCAAGCTCCGCGCGCTGGCGCAGTGGGTCAACAGCCAGAACCTCAACAGCTGCGAGACCGCCCAGGCGCTGGTCGGCGCCGCCTGGTCGAAGAACGACCGGGCGAGCGCCTCGATCTGCGCCGCGATCGGCACCTCCCAGGGCATCTTCTCCGACTATGCGGCGGCGAAGCACGGCTGCGGGTCGGAGGGGAAACGCAACTCGACGCTGGCGTCGGCCTCGGGCGCAATGGCGGACCAGGTCCCGGTCAACGTCAACTATGCCTGGAAGGCGGTCCGGGCGTCGTCGTTCCTCTCGGGCGACACCCGGCTCGCCGAGTTCGCCATGTCGGTTTCGGGCACGGTGATCGTCACCGCGCCCACTTCCGACGGCGACGACGCGGGGCCCCGCGTCCGCGTGCTGGAGCCGCTGGCGCTCGACCGCCGCGTCACGGAAATCCTGATGGAGGGCGGCGGCGACCTCCCGGTCTACCGCTGCGACACCACGGACCGCTGCCTGAACCCCACGCTCGGGCGGGTGAGCGTGCCCGCCGACCGGGGCTTCCGGACCCGGGTGGCGGAGCTCATGCGCGACCTCGTGGATGCGGTCAGGACCGACACCGCCCCGCCCGCCGAGGCGCTTGGCCTGGTCAACCTCACCACGCTCCCGGTCTACCGGGTCGCCAACGTGGCCGCCGCCTACCGGGGCGCGGTGGTCGACCAGGAGATGGACGCGCTCGCCGAAGCCGTGGCGCTCGACGTGCTCCAGGTCTGGATCACGGACCTCCACCGCACCGTCGAGGAGCGCGCCGGCACGCTCGACATCGCCGACGGCGACCAGCTCCGGCGCTGGCGCGAGGGCTTGCGGGCCAACCGGGTCGCACTCGCCCGCCATCGCAACGAGGGGCTGGAGCGCTTCAACACCGCGCTCGCCGTGGTCGAGAAGCTCAGGCTGATCGAGACCGAGCTCGCGGGCGCGCTCTCGGCGGACTTGCGCGCCGCGCTCGCGTTCTCGCGCGGCGGCGCCGCCGCCGGGTCCAGGTAGGGCCGATGGACCGGCATTCCGCCTTGGGGAGCAGGCACGTCGGGGGGCGCGCGGACCTCCCCGCCGCAATCTCTGCCGGGCCGCGATAGCCCATGTACGAGCTCTTCACCATGGGCGGGGGGACCTATCTGGTCGACCTCCTGAACGCGGTGGCCGCGATCACCTCGGGCGGCGCCTATGTGGCGCTGGCCCAGCTCGCGGGGGCCGCCGGGCTCGGCTGGGTCCTGTTCCGCACCGCCTTCGGCGGCTCGTGGAAGGACAACGCCAAGTGGGTCCTGCTCTTCGTGGCGGTGTGGGGCGCGATGATCGTGCCCAAGGCGACGGTGCGCGTCGTCGACCGGCTCGATCCGGCGCTGGCGCCGGCGGTGGTCGCCAACGTGCCGGTGGGTCTCGCGCTGTTCGCCTCGCTGACGAGCCAGGTCGGAGACGGGCTGACCCGCCTCACCGAGCAGGCCTTCACCTTGCCGGACGACATGGCCTACCAGCGCCACGGTCTCATATTCGGGGCGCGGCTCGCCGCCGCGACGACCAGGCTCGAGGTGACCGACGCGGTGTTCGCGCGCAACCTGCGCAACTACGCCCGGCAATGCGTCTTCTACGCGCTGCTGCTCGGCCACATCTCGGCCGACGATCTGCGCGAATCGACCGACATCTGGTCTCTGGTGACCGCCACGGGCACGCCGTCGGCGGGCGCCTCGCCCGCGCGCATGTTCGAGTTCGCGACCCGCCAGGCCGCCGTCGGCACCGGGGCGACGCCGATCGAGCGCGAGATCGTCACCTGCGCGGTGGGCGCCGGGCGGCTGAACGCCCTGTGGAACGCCGAGATCGCGCGGGCGGGCACCATCTTCGGGCGGCGCATCTTCCCGGACGCCCGGACGGAAGCGCTGGCCCGGGCCGAGCTGCTCGCGGCGCTGCCCGCCGCCCACGACTTCCTGATCGGCGCGTCGCGCTCGGCGGGCGAGATCATGCGCCAGCAGATGGTGCTCAATGCCGTCCACGACGCCGGCGAGCAATGGGCGGCCGAGGCCGGCAACGCCGCCGCGCTCAGCGCCTACACCGAGGCCAGGGCCGAGGCCCAGACCGTCTCGGCCTACCGCGCCATCGGGCGCCAGGCCGAGACCTGGGTGCCGCTGCTTCGCATCGTCTTCGAGTGCCTCTATATCGGCGCCTTTCCGATGGCGGTGCTGCTGATGCTGACGCCGGCGGGGATGGCGATATTCCGCTCCTACGTGACCGGGCTGGTCTGGCTCCAGTCCTGGGGGCCGCTGTATGCGGTGCTGCACCGCATCTCCATGGGCGAGGCGGCCGAGCGCATGAGCGCCGCGGCGCTGATGCCGGGCGGCGATATCGGCATCTCGCTGGTCGCCCAGGCCGGGATCCAGGCGGTCGCCTCCGACGTCGCGGTGATGTCGGGATACCTTTCGATGTCGGTACCGTTCCTCGCCGCGGCGCTGGCCTACGGGCTCTCCAAGGCGACCATCCTCGCGACCTCGGTGCTCGCCGTCGGCCAGGACGCGGCATCCTCGGCCGCGCACGAGGGCACGACGGGCAACCTCTCGCTCGCCAACACCGGCTACGACACCCACCGCTTCGCGAGCCTCGAAGGCCGCCAGATCCGCACTTCGGCCCATGTCGATACCGACCGCTATACGGGCTATGCGCCGGCCGGAGCGGGGTTCACGGTGACCGGCGACGGCACGGCGGTCACCGACGCCGGCGCCGCCACCAGCCGCATTCCCGCCGCCGGCGTGCGGCTCTCGGAATCGCTCGCGACCAGCCACGAGACACGCGCGGCCGAGGCCAGGACGCTCTCGCGCCACTGGTCGGCGGAGGCCGGCATGGCGCGCAACGCCGCCGTCACCGACGCCACCGGCCTGGTCGAGCGCTATGCGCACGACGTGTCGACAGGCACGGCGCATTCGAGGGGCGTTTCGGAGAGCGAGAGTGCGCAGGCGCAGGAATTGCAGAGCCATGTCGACAAGCTGGCCGAGATCGGCGGCATCTCGAAGAGCCAGGCGATGAACCTGACCGGCGAGGCGAAGGTCGGCGGCGGCTGGAACTTCATCGCCAAGCTCGGCGCCGACGGCTCAGCCATGTGGCGGGGACAGACCATCGAGTCCGACGCCTGGAACCGGATGCGGGAATACGACCGCCAGCACGGGGTGACGGAGAGCTGGTCGAAGGTCGCCGAGGCCTCGCGGCGCTACTCCGCGCAGACCGGCGACAGCGAGATGGCGAGCCTGGACGAGAGCCTCTCCGCCAACCTGACGCGCATGCGGAGCTTCCAGGAACGCGCCTCGCTGTCGCGCCAGGAATCGGAGAGCTGGTCGGAGCAGGCGGTCCAGGTGCGCTCCGACGCGCAGGCCATCGAGCGCGACCTCGGCCAGCCCTTCTTCGCCTGGCTCTCGGAGCGCAGCGGCGCGGACGGGCGCGCCATCGGCGCCGCGGGCGCGATGCGGATCGCCTCGCCTCAGACCCCGGAGGACGCCGAGGCGCTGCGCGAGCACGCCGCCGCGTTCATCGCCGAGAAGTTCCCCGCGCCGTCCGGGCCCGATCCGGCGACGGTCGGCGGCGCGGCGGAATACGGCGCGGCGCGCGACACGCTCTCGGACGCCTATGCCGGCGAGACCGCCGCAGCCTACGGGGGGTGGGCCGAAGGGGTGCGGGACCGGGCGCGCACTGCCGGCGCGCCGCGGCCGGGCGAGACCGGGGCGAAGGCGCTGTCCGAACGGGCGGAGACGGAGACCGACATGATCGTGCGCGGCGCCGCCCGCGGGGCGCGGACGGAGATCACGCGGGACACCACCCGCGAGGGACGTGTACGCGTCGCCGTCGAGGAGGGCAGGCCCTTCGAGGAGCACGCCACGGAGAACCTCCCCTTCATCGGCGGCTGGCTCGCGGGCCAGCTGTTCGGCACGGCGAAGAATGCCGCCCCGGACGGGGACGGGGTCGGCGGGGAAGACACCGGGCGGGCACCGGACCGGACGGACTGGGGGGACTCGTCGCCGTGACGGGGGACCTGCGCTCAGTCCCCGCGCATCAGGCGCTCGTGCTCCTCGGCGATAGGCATGAACGCGTACTGGCCCGTCTGGGTGGCCCAGTCGATGCGCTCGTCGCGCCCGTCCGGAAGCTCGTAGCCGCGGAAGGCGGACCAGTCGCGGCGCCGGAAACCGCGCCGGAGCGCGCCCGCGAGGCTCGCGGGCACGGTCCAGGCGATGGCCGCCATCCAGAGCGGTCCGATCGCCTCCGCACCGGCGCCGAGCGCGAGCGACGCGGCCGTGTAGAGGGCCGCGAGCATGAGCCCGGCGAGCACGAAGATGCGCTCGCGCCAGGTCGTACGCGAGCGGGAGTCCGTGGATGTTCCACTCATGTTCAGGATCTCCATGGTAGCGGCCGCGGCGCGGATTGCCAGGACCGGAGGCCCTCTCCGGCCCCCGTCCCTTCGCCCCCGCCCCGCCCCGGCTCCGCCTCCCGGCGGCGCCCGGCGCGGGGCCGTCGCGGCCGCCATGACGGCCGCATATCGCAACCGAAGAGGAGGAAACGACGATGCTCGACATCAACCGGGTGACACTGCTGGGCCGCGCGGGGCGCGACCCCGAGATCCGCGAGCTGCGCAGCGGCGAGAGGGCGGCGTCGTTCACCCTTGCGACGACGCAGAAGTGGACGGGCAAGGACGGCCAGCCGGCCGAGGCGACGGAATGGCACCGGATCGCGGTCTTCGGTGGCGCGGTCAAGGCGGTGGAGACGATGGTCGCCAAGGGCGCGGCGGTGCTGGTCGAGGGGCGGATCGCCCGGCGCGAGTACCAAGACCGGGAGGGCAAGGCGCAGAAGGTCACCGAGATCGTCGTCGCCGGGCCGCAGGGCATGGTGAACGTCTTGTCGCCGCGGCCGAAGGACGGTGGCCCGGGTGCGGGCGCTCCCGAGGAGAGCGGCGGCGATGAGGAGGCGTGAGCGCGCGGCCGGCGCGGCGGCTGCGTCCCCGGGCGCGGGGACCGCCTGATGCGGGGCCTCGGCGGCAGCACGCTGCGGGGCGGGCAGACCGTCTTCCACGGGCTGCGCATGTGGGGCCAGCTGGTGCAGGCGGCGATGATGCTCGCCGCCTTCATGGTCGTCGCGGTGCCGGCGTGGAACCTGTGGCGCACCACCAGCGGGGCGGAATGGTACGCCGCCGGCATGTATACGCTGGCCGAGGTCAAGCTCGTCCTCGGCTACGAGCCCGGAACGGGCCAGGAGATCCGCTTTCCCGACGGCACGCGCTGTCAACGGCGGAGCAAAATTAGTCCACCCGGGCGGAGCAAAACTAGTCCACTTAACGTTATGCGGTATGCGGTATGCGGTATGCGGTGTTGGGGGGTTGTCCCGGTAGACCCGCGCTGCTTCGTGTAGCGCTTGTGTTACGCGGAGCGAAGCAGCGTGGGAGGTTCCTGTGGACCCACCGGGTCAACCATTTGCACCGGCGGTTAAGCAGGTATTTTGGGGAATTTCCGCCGTTTTTGGCTTTGGTTGAGACGATAGCTCTCGCCGTTCATTTCCAGGATATGGACATGGTGGGTGAGGCGGTCCAGCAAAGCCCCGGTCAGGCGTTCCGAGCCGAATATCTCCGTCCACTCATCGAACGGCAAGTTGGAGGTCACCAGGATCGAGCCCCGCTCGTAGCGCTGGCTGAAGACTTCGAACAGCAGCTCGGCGCCGGTCTTCGAGAGCGGCACGAAGCCGAGTTCGTCGATGATCAGAAGGTGATACTTTGCCAGTTGCTTCTGCAGGCGCAACAGGCGTTTTTCATCCCTGGCCTCCATCAGTTCATGAACCAGGGCAGCGGCCGTGAGGAAGCCGACGGAGAGCCCCTTTTGGCAGGCCGCCAGACCGAGACCGAGGGCGATATGGGTCTTGCCGGTTCCGCTGTTGCCGAGCGCGATGATATTCTCACGACGCTCGACGTATTCGCATCGCGCCAACTCTAGAACCAGCATCTTGTTGAGCGATGCGATGGCCTTGAAGTCGAAGCTGTCGAGGCTTTTGACGGCGGGGAACCTGGCCTGTCTGATCCGCCGCTCGACCATGCGGCGCTCACGGTCGATCAGTTCCAACTCGGTCAGACGGACAAGATACCGCACATGGTCGGCGCCCTCGGTGGCGCATTGGCGGGCCAGCTTGTCGTATTCGCGCAGGAACGTCGGCAGTTTCAGGGTCTTGAGGTGATGGGCCAGCAACACTTGCGGCGTATCGGTCATGACGCGCCTCCACCCAACAAGCTCATATAACTGGCGGCGGCCGTGGTCGCCACGTTGGCCCGAGGCAGGTAGGGATAGATATCCAGGTCGAGTTTGGGCGGGCGTCGCTCGATACGGCACAGCACAAGGTGTTTGACGGCGTCGTAGCCGATCGCACCCAGGCGCAGGGCGTCCTTCACCGCGCCGTGAAGCACCTCGAGATCGAAGGTCTCCAGAAGCCGAAGGACCTGGACGTATTCCCGCTTGCCGGCCTTGCCCATGCGCGCCTCCAGGAGACGGCGCAGGGTTGGGAAGGCATCAGGCAGTTCCCATCCGGCTAGCGGCGCGGCCTGATCCAGGGCACCGATCTTGTGCTCCAGCAAAGGCAGGTAGTGGATCGGATCGAAGACCATATCTTCCCGGTCGTAGGAACGGGGGTGTCGGGCAATGATCCCGGCGCCGCAACCGATAACCACCTCGTGGACATAGCCACGGATCCAGACTTCCTGATGGCCGTAGGCGACGGGCACGGAATAGTCATTCGTCCGGTAGCGCACCAGGGACAGCGAGTTGACCCGCGTGCCCTGCTTGTCGCACGCGTCGAACGGTGCCGGCAGTGGCCTCTTCAACGCTTCGCGGTCACGCACAAACCGTTCGCCGATGCTCTCGCGGTGGCCGCGCAGGACGTTGCCTTGCCGGTTGCGGCATTGCTCTTCCAGGTGGCCATTGAAGGCGTCCCAGCTCGCGAACCGGGGAAGCGGCGTCATGAAGTTCCGCCGGGCATAGCCGACCACCCCCTCCACATTGCCTTTGTCGTTACCCTTGCCGGGACGGCCGTAGCGGTCCTCGAAGAGGTAATGGGACTGCAGCCCGCTGAACGGCCGCGTTCGTTGCCGCGTGCCATCTGACAAGATGCGCGACACCAGACACTTGTCGTTGTCGTAAAGAATCGATTGGGGAACGCCGCCGAAAAAAACAAAGGCTCTGTTGTGCCCGTCCAGCCAGGCCTCCGTCGTCGCCGCCGGGTAGGCCGCAACGAAGCAGGCATCGCTGTGGGGAAGTGTCATGACGAAAAAATGCGCCCGATACTTGACGCCGGCGATGATCGCATCCGCCTCGCCAAAGTCCGCTTGAGCATGGCCCGGAGGATGTGACAACGGCACAAACATCTCACGCCGACGAAGGCGCCGTTCCCGAACGTAATCCTTCACGATGGTCTCTTTGCCCGTGAAGCCATGTTCGTCGCGAAGGCGCTCGAATATACGCTTCGCCGTGTGGTGCTGCTTACGGTGAACCGTTCGGTCCTCCTCCAGAATACGGTCGATGATATCCGTGAAGGGGGCCAGTTTCGGGCGTTTCGGTGGCTGGCGTCGCCGATATCCCGGCGGTTCCGAATGCCGCAGCATCTTCCTCACCGTCTCGCGCGCAATGCCAAACCGACTTGCCGCCTCTCGCTGGCTCAGACCATCAACATGGCAGGCCAGCCGAACGCGCAGATATAGGTCCACGGTGTACATCCTCCCGCCTTCCATCTCAAAAAAGATCGAAGGCTACAGGTGGCAGAGTTTTACTCCGCCCGCGGCTGGGAAATCCCGCCGCTTCCGTGGACTAATTTGTCACCGCCGTTCTCACTTCGTGTTGGTCGCAGATCGCGAAGCGTTGGCAGGACCCCACCTGGGCGCCGCGCGCTCTGGCATTCAACTCCTTGCCCGACGCCTGGCCGACGAGCTTCGAGGGAGACCCGTCGCCCTCGTCTGGACCAAATCCGATGTCCCGATCTCTGATGAGATCGAAAAAGCGGTGCGATCCGCAGTGCTCAAGCTGATGCCGAACACTCCCGAATTTGCCGTCACCATCATGCGCAACCCCGATGAAACGGACAACGTGCAAGGATTTCTGGATCTACTTCGCTGGGTTCTCAACATCCGGCGACCCACCGTTCGACTCCCGGAACCCGCCGCCGACAATTCCGATCCCCTTTTCAGATTTAGCGCGAGGTAGGCCATGGAAGTGCTCGACAAGTCCATCCTGCTGATCGGCGAATCCGGGGTGGGCAAGTCCCACTACGGAGCTCAGCTACTGAAGCGCCTCATGCGAGAAGACGGAAGAATCCGAATGCGCGGAGCAGCCACGAATCTCCAGCCCTTCCAAGCTGTCATGGCCAGTCTCGATGCCGGACTGTCGGCTGACCATACGGCCACCTCCGTCTACCACGAAAGCCGCTGGCCGATCGTCGATGACCAGGGCCGCAAGGCTGATCTGATTTGGCCCGACTACGGCGGCGAGCAAGTCAAGGACATCATCGACGACCGACAGCTTCCCCGCGCCTGGCTGACGCGTATCGCCGAGTCCTCGGCATGGCTGCTGATGATCCGCCTCCAAACGACCCGAGCGGCCGACGACATCTTCTCGCGTCCTCTCACGTCCCTGAAGGGGAACAGCAAAGAAGCCCGGGAAGGGCGACTCTCGGATCAGGCCCGCTTGATCGAGCTTCTTCAAATTCTCTTCTACGCCCAGTCGACATCAAGCAAGCGCATCGGCCGATTGCCCCGTCTCGTCGTTCTCCTGACCTGCTGGGACGAGATGAAAAATCCCGGAACACCGATCGACGTGTTGCATGAACGCCTGCCCATGTTCGGCGACTTTGTCGCGAGCAACTGGACGGACTGCTCGGTGCTCGGACTGTCCGCGCTCGCGCGCGCGCTCGACAAGAAGAAACCCGACAAGGACTACATCACCAAAGGTTCGGAGCAATTCGGCTATGTCGTTCTTGAGGACGCTACTCAATCCCCTGATCTGACTCTCCCAATCCAAGAACTCCTCGCCGAGCCTTCGTGACGGCAACATCGAGCGCGCCCAACATGCAGATTGAGCAAGCCCTGTATGGCGAATCTCGCGGCGGGCACTCTCTCCTGGCCTCAAGCGGAGACGACGCGGTTTCGACGGCCATCGTCCAGCGGCTCGACCTTCCCGACACCGCCCCGCCCGATGCCGAATGGTCACCCTTCCTCCGCGGCTTTCCCTACCAGGATCGATATGTGCTGTCCCGGACCTTTCACGACACGGCCGCGTCGCGGGGCGGAATGGTCTTCTCGCATGCCGTCCTGGCTCCCCTGGATGAACTGGTGGAGGCCCCGGATCTGCAACCTCTTCTGCGACTGCTGGCCGCTTCAGACGGACAACGCCCCGACGCGACCACGGTGCGACTCCCCTGCACGCAAACACCCGTTCCCCAAGCCATCGACCTGGTTGATGCGGCTGAGGCCCTCGCGGCGACCGGAACCTTCCCCGTCGTACGGCTCGGCCATATCGGGTTTGACGATCTCGTTGTCGCCCTGTGGGCGCATCTCCCGCCGGGAATCCGCCGAGGCTTCGCCTTCCGTCTGAGCTTCGGCCCGCCCGACTTGGTCGAGCAGCCAATGCCGGCACTGGTATGCACCCCCCATGCCACCGCCGGGCGCTGGTCCGAGCATCCGGTCATCCACACCGCCACGCCTCACGAACCGGACTCCCTCGCTGCAGCGATCCTGAGCGGTCATGCAGGAGCAACCCCGCTCATCGAGTTCATGCAGCAGATGGAAGTACGGCCCGCTACGTTTCCCGACCTGCGGTTGGCCGAGCAGACCTATCAGCTCGACATACGCGAATCTTCGTTGGACCGACGCGCCGGTGTCATCAGACTGATCGAGAAGCTGTCGCCGGATTCAGATGCCGGCCACGCTGGCAAGAAGCGCCTTGCCCAACGGTTGTGCGATGCCCTGTCGGGAGCCAGGGCCGAAGAGATTCTGCGACTGCGGAACCTCCAGCTTTCCGCATTCCCCGAGCCCAAGGGGGTCTGGAAGGCGGTCGCGACATGGCTGGCCGAGAACCGCTATGCCCAGGATCAGGACACCGAAATGCTCTCCGTCCTCGAGGACGCCACAACCAGCGACGCCGCTGTCGAGGAATGGCGAGGTGCGATTCTGAATGGCCTCGCGGCCGCGGCACGCTCGGCCAAGTCCTCCTTCCCCAGAGCCTTCTGGCGCTGGACAACAATGCGTCCCGAAATCGTCACCGCCCTGTTCCCCCATGTCCCCGCCGAAGCTGGGGTCGAGGAACGATTGGCGCGCGCGACGCCGCGTACTCTCGATAGAGCAGCAGCCGCGACCCTCGAACCACTTGCCCTGTCTCGCGGCTGGCTTCGTCTCTACGGCACCGTCCTGTCGGCCAGCGCCTCACCGTCCGATGCCGCACGCCAGCAGGTCGCGGTCGACACAGATCCTTCCTTCCTCGAAGGTCTGCGGGCCGCCCTCCGGCGCGCCAAGCCGGCGGAACTGGTCGAGTGCGCGCTGGAAATCGAAGACCCGCGCATGCCGCGGCTTGCAGGTCAAGCCGTCGCCAAGGATCCAAAGCTACTGGCCGGGCTCGATCTCACGCCGACCACGGCGCAGGCGGTCTGGCGCGAAGCGCTTGCGATCGAGCCCGAGTCCTGGCGAGGCCCGACCGATCCGGCGGCGGCATTTCATTCGATACTCGACCGCCTCCTGGACAGCAGCCAGACCGATCCAATGCTGCTCGAACGACTGTCGGATACGCCCCTCGCCGATCTCGGGAACTATCCCCGCCGACCGGAAATCTGGTCTCGCATTGGAGATGGTGCACGCCACAAGATGCTGAGCAGAACCGCCAACGGGTGGGTCACGAACGCGGCCGGCACGCATGGCCCCACTGCGCCCGAGCAGGATCTGCAAACCGCAATCCTCGAGGACGACGAGCTCGAGCAGACGCTCGATGCACTGATTCCCAACCGTGCCGGCACGGCTGTGCGAATCGTTGCAGCTCTCAGTCGCTACGACCAGCGACGATTCCTGCAACTCCTCGACACGTTGACGTCCCGCACAACGTCCCTCGCCACTCCCGATGCCGAGGGCATCGGTCGGCTGGTACTGCAACGTCGATGGGAGGACGTGGCTGCCTACCTGCTCGGTCAGTTCAAGTCCGGCCGGCGGGACCTCAAGCCTGCGCTCCGCACCTGCTGTGACATGTTTGACTGGTGGGACCGTCTCGTTTACGGGCTGGTACCGATCTCCGAGTCCGACAAATGGGAGGCGTTCCAAGAACTGGCTGCCGACCTCTACCCCGGCGGTCCGGACGACGACGGATTGTGGGAGCGTGCGGGCGGAGACGACGCCGATCTATATACCGGCAGAAACGGCCGGACGCGATGGCGGAACGCCTTGCGTAAAATGCGCAATGGGAAAGGACCGACTCCCTCCGCGCTGTTGACCAGGATGATGGAGGATTTCCCCCACAACGAGCGGATTCCCCACCTTGCGGGCGATCCCGTATTCACCGAGACCGTCGCGGATGATCTGTGAGATGCATGAATCGGCCCGAACTGGAGGCGCAACGCGTGGTTGAGGTCTTGCCGAAGGCCGCGAAGGAGACGGGAAATTTTGCCACCGGCCATGCCATCGTCATCGGAGTCACGAATTACAGGCACGGATCGCCGCTGCCTGGTGCGGTGCTGAACGACGCCCGCGATGTTGCCGCAGTCCTGAAAGCCAATGAGTACTGTGGCTACGATGAACGCAACGTCCATTTGTTGCTCGACGGCGACGCCACGCTGGAACGCATCAGGGCGGCCCTGGCCTCCGTAGCCGGGGCCAGCGGACCCGATGACACTGTCGTCATCTTCTTCTCCGGTCACGGCGCCAATCTCGGCGATCCCGCCGACCCTGAGAGCGCCCTTCTGCCGGTGGAGTGCGATCCACGGACGCTGGATACCACGAGCCTGTCCGAGCCTGAGTTTTCCGCCGCACTTCAGCGGTTCGCCGCGCAGCGACTGCTTGTCCTGATCGACGCTTGCCACTCGGCAGGAGCCGGAAGCCTCAAGGCAGCTCAAGCGGCCGAACCACCGGCTCTCGGCTATAGCGAGAAGTCGCTCGGACGCCTGGCCCAGGGAACCGGGCGGGTCTTGATCGCGTCGTCGCGAGCAAGTGAAGAATCCCTCGTTTTTTCGAACGACCGCAACAGCGTGTTCACTTCCCATCTCCTGAACGCCCTACGCGGCCAGGCATGGACGAGTGGGGACGGCCTCATCCGCGTTTTCGAGATCTTCAACCACGTCTCCGAGATGGTGAAGCGTCAGGTGCCAGGCCAGCAGCACCCGGTCTTCAAGGCGAGCGACCTTGAAGACAACTTCCCTGTCGCGCTCAACCGGGGCGGGGTCAAGTCAACTCCTCCTCCGCCTGGATCCGCAGTTGATCCCGACATTTGGAGCCAGCTTGGAGACATCATGCCGCATCTATATCCGGCAGGACCGACGGATCAGGAGATATGGGCGCGCGCGGGTGGCGATCCGTCTCGCTTGCACTTGCACGATACCGGGCGCGTTGCCTGGTTCAGGGCCTTGCGCACGCTCCGCCGCGGTGGAGGTGGATCAGGAATCCGGAGCGAAACCCTGATTCGGACCGCGCTGGAGGACTACCCCCATCATCCAACCCTGTTTGCACTGCTGTGATATCTTGGCAGTCACTCAGCGCAGCCGTTCAACCGAGTTCGCTGCATGCGTCTGCCGCACTTTCCCGATGCCTCCACCACATCAAGCAGTTCGGCCTCCAGATTCGCCCAATGTACCTTTCCATACCTACGCTCCCTCTAGCCACGGCAAGTTTCGAGGACCGTGCCTACAGCCTCGGTATTGAACGAACTGATATCGGCCAATATCGACACGGTCGAAGAGCCCACACTCTCCACCAAACTCCCTTTGTTGAACTCTCGCGGCGGCTGACGCCATGGACGACTCGGTTTCCGCCGTGCGTGCGGTGCCCCATCACAACCTGCGCCACTCGTATGCTTCGAGGGCTCTCGCGCTGGGAGAATCCCTCCCGATGATCCGAAAGCTGCTCGGGCACAGCCAAGTCGAAACCACCGCCCGCTATGCGCATCTGGCGCGCGGTTCCGTACATGAAGCAGCGATCCGGATCGCCGAAAGCATCGCGGTGGACCTATTGTAAATGGAGAAACCGGCTACCTCTGGGGCAGACGCGGCGGAACCAGGCGGAGCCGCCAGTGACCGACAACCCCAAGTCCACCTTCGCCCGGCGCGTCCGCGCCGCTAATCCCCGCGCGAAACGCCATGACAATCGCGACGACCTAATTCCCAGGGTGAGCGCGCGCAGCTTCATCCTCGACCACACGACACGGGTGTTATTCGGCGCGCAGGTTCGACGCCGATCGGTGCGCTAACCCATTGAAATTACTTGCTTCTCTGGGTGGAATTTTCGCGCAGAATAACAGGCCATGACAACGACCCCTTCCGCACCGCCCTGTCCGCCCTTGATATTGAGCCCTGCATTCCGGGATGGTCAAACTTAACTGAGCCGATCGAATATGACTGGGTCCTCTACAAACAGCGAAACCGCATCGAGCACATGTTTGGCCGGCTCAAGGGCTGACGGCCCGTCGCCACCAGATATGATCGTTGCGCCCGCACATTCTTCAACACCATCTGCATGCAGCCATCGTCATTTTCTGGTTATGGGTCCTGAGCACAGTCAATTTCCGTTGCCGAATGGCCCGGAACGATCGCGACGTTGGGATGTATCTGCGGCCGGCCGACAAGGGCAAAGCCGTGAGATCTTATACGTCTAAAACTATTATAAATGATTTAGATTGACGTTAAGTGTCTAAATCGTCTATCTTCGATCTAGCTTATGAATACAGCGGAGATAGAAATGCCAAACCTCGCCAGAAGTCTGGACAGCGTGCTCGCCTCGATCAGGAGGCTTAACCATAGCCTCCCAAAACACTCCGAACTCGCAGATCGCCTCGGCCAGGCACATGCCTTCTATGTGCTTGAGGAAGAAGATAGAAAGCCGCTCTTCGGATTCTCCAAGTTTGTTGGCTACGACGGCTTGTCAGCCGAGGAGTACCTTCGCGATTGCAAGTCACTCAATGGTCGAAATACCGAACACGCTCTCTCAAGGTGGTTCGAAGAGCTTCGTTACGGTTCACCCGCTTATGAGGCCTTTCTTGTGCTATTGACCGACTGGATGGCGCAATACGGCAAGCAACCGCGTGGTGGGGATACACAGCAGATCCGCCTCATGGTCATTCGACCCGAATTTCAAAAGGCCGACCGTTCTAAGAGCGAAGACCGCAGGTTCCTGGATTTGATGATTGCGGCGGCAGACATTCTGCCTCCTAATCAGCGGCATGAACTGAGAGCGGCGCTCTAAATCTCGGGTTAGCCTCGGCAGTTGTCAGAATTAGCGCACGGCGAATTGGTATCGGTTTCACCGCCGTCGATTTCATCGACCTCGGTCACTTGATCAACATCGGTGGTCTGGGCGCCATCGGTCCTGGTCCCACACCTCGGATCGCTATCAAGGAGGATTCCTAACTCATCAAGCTTGGCATTGGTCGCAGCGATCTCGGTCAACACCTCGTTAGGTTTCACCCCTGCCGGGCGATGGCCTCAGCCGGCGTCATAGTGCCCGAACCGATCGCGAGAAAATCGGCCATGGCGCCCATTTGTGGATCGAGGCCTTCGAACTTGGGTGGCGAGCTTTCGACCGGAATATCCGGACCAAGGATTTTTTAAGCTATCCACGCCACCTTTGTGAACCAACACCCGGCGGGCTCGTATGTTAACGGCGGAAGAATAATGCACCACCCGGCGGGCAAGACATCCCGTCGCGGAACGCGGCTCAGTTCACCAGATTTTATGGGGAAATAAATTTTGTGAAGATTGCAGTGATATCGAACGGTTTTGATTGAATTCGAAATAACTGGCAACGTAGCGTCATTGGCCGCCGCAATTTTAGGCAAACAACAAGCCGAGATGTAGAGTTTAAGACTAGCGCTTTAACTTTAGGGTCAAGGTGGCTATTCCGTCGATTTCGCTCCGGGCCTCACCTCAATCCCGAATCTTAAAGATCGCAGTAAGGAATATCCCTCGGCCGGGGACAATACTGAAGCGTTCAAACTGGAGTTGGAGGCGCCGCGGTGAAACGGGTAAGGGTTAGGTGTGTACGCGTGTTCGCCGCCGAAGAGGAGCGACGGCGCGCGGCACCAATCGCCGTGCTGATCAAAGCCAGCGAGGAGCCAATGCCCGAACCGATGGCGGCCAGGGTTGGGGGCAGCCCGACGGTGGCCGCGCTTTTGTCGCCTGCCGATGTTCGGAAAGTTGCTCTGCTACCTGCGTGGCCACTTAGGCTGACTTCGCCTTTGTCACCGACTCCTGTACCCGCTGCATCGTCGGCTGGCGCGTGAGCCGGACGGCCCATGCCGACTTTGGACCTACACTGAGGTTATGACCGTGCGCGAAGTGGCCTAGTACCTCAAGGTCAAAGACCGTACGATTTACCGGTTGGTTGCCAGCGGAAAAATGCCGGGCTTCAAGGTTGGCGGTTCCTGGCGGTTCAGGAAAAGCGAGATAGACCAGTGGCCCGCCGCGAACGCAGTCGGGCCGGTTGACCCGGGAAAGCGCGTGGAGATGAAACAATGACGGTTCCAACGATATTCGAGACATGCCGTCCACGCGAGGATGTCCTCAAAGGGGCGATAACCGAGGCCGACTTCGCGGCTGATCTGGCCCAGGTCATCGTCGGCAAAGGTAATGCGGAGTATCTCGATGCGGCACGTTTCTTCGCCAACACCTATCCGACGAGGGGCCTCAAGAACCTGCTCGCCAACGTGAGTCGGCGGTTGACCGGCGCGGGCGGCGAGGTTGCGTCAATATTCCGCCTCGACACTTCCTACGGCGGCGGCAAGACACACGGGTTGATCGCACTGTGCCACGCCGCGCGCGGCATGGAAGGTGTGCCGAATATCTCTGAGTTCATCGATCATTCCCTTCTGCCGGCATGCCATGTCCGCATCGCTGCCTTCGACGGGGAGAATGCCGATCCGGCCAATGGCCGGTCCATGGGTGACGGCGTACTGGCCTATACGCCATGGGGCGAGATTTCTTGTGCCCTTGCGGGCAAGGACGGATATGAGCGGGTTCGCAAGAGCGACGAAAGCCGCATCGCGCCGGGTGCCGAGACCTTGCGCGAGCTGTTCGGCGGCGAGCCGACGCTGATTCTGCTCGACGAGTTGTCGGTTTACCTGCGCAAGGTGCGCAATCTGGAAGACGCCCGCGATCAGACGACGGCGTTTCTGACCTCGTTGTTCAAGGCCGTCGAGAACGCACCCAACGCCGTTCTGGTCTATACACTGGCGATCGGCAAGGACGGCCGTGCGACCGACGCCTACAACGCCGAAAACCAATTCATCGCCGACAACATGGCAGAAGCGGAGAGCGTTTCCGCCCGCAAGGCGACGCTATTGAACCCCACCGAGGAAGACGAGACGGTTCAAGTGCTCCGCCGCCGGTTGTTCGAGTCCATAGATGAGACAAAGGTCCCGATGGTTATCGATGCCTACAGGGAACTCTGGGGGGCAAACAGGGAATCCCTGGCTGGCGATGCGGCCCGCACCGAAACCGTCGAGACCTTCAGGTCGAGTTACCCGCTCCACCCGGAAGTCCTGGAAACCCTGACCGGCAAGACAGCGACGCTCGGCAATTTCCAGCGTGTGCGGGGAATGTTGCGGCTGCTGGCGAGGACGATCTCCCACCTTTGGGACGAGAAGCCCGGCGATGCAACCGCTATTCACCTTCACCATATCGATCCGGGGTACGAGCCGATCCGCCAGGAGATAGTGACCCGCCTTGGGCAATCCGCCTACGCGCCGGCTATTACCAACGATGTCTCCGCCGGATCGGTCGAGAAGAAGGCGCTGGCGCAGGAGATTGACGCCGAGCATCATGGCGGCTTACCGCCGTATGCGGGTTATGCCGCCCGCACCATCTTCATGCACACGCTTGCCTTCAACGATCCGCTTAAGGGGGTTTCGCTGGAGCAGTTGCGGTATTCGATCCTGGGTCCCTCAGCGGACATCAGCTTTATCGAAGAAGCGCGCAAGAAGTTCGTTGCCGAGTCTGCCTACCTTGACGACCGCCCAGGCGCGCCGATGCGCTTTCTCGTCGAAGCTAATCTGCGCCAGATCATCCGCGGCGAGGAACGGCACGTCGATGCCGGGGAAGCGCGCACCCAGCTTAACGACCGTATTCGTGAGATATTCGGTGGCAAGACTTTCGAGGCGGTGCCGTTTCCCGGGGGGCCGTTCGATGTTCCCGACGAGGTCGGCGATGGCCGGCCGAAGCTCGCCGTCCTGGCCTATGACGGCGTGACCATCGGCGGGTCCGTCGAGAAAGTGCCTGAACTGATCGAACGAATATATGCTCGGAAGGGCTCGGAAGGCTCGGCCTTAAGGGTGCTGCGAAACAATTTGGCTTTCGTGGTCGCGGACGACGCCCGCAAAGAGGAGATGCGCCGTAAGACCGATTATCGTTTGGCGCTCCGGGAACTGAAAAAGCCTGAACGCCTCATCGATCTGGCGGAGCATCAGCAGGCTAAGGTGCGCGAGATGGAAGCCCGCTCCGAGCACGAACTCGCGATCGCCATTCAGCAATGCTACCGGCACATTTTCTACCCATCCCGCAACCGGGCCAGCGCCAGCGATGTCGATCTGGCTCATTCGGCGATTGATGTCCATTCCACTTCCGATCAGCCCGGTGCGGGCCAGCAACAGATTGTGCGGGCGTTGCGTGATTTGAATAAGCTACGCCTGTCCGAGGATGAGCCGGACTCACCCGCCTATGTGCGTGACCGCACACCCCTTAAGAAGGGTCAAATCAGCACGCTGGCGCTGCGCGACGAGTTCCGGCGTGATCCGGCGTTACCCATCCTGATCGGCGATGACATCTTCATTCGCGGCTTGCGGCGCGGTATCGAACAGGGCGAGTACGTCTATCAACGTGGAGATTTGCTGTACGGACCGGACGATCCGTCAGCCAGCATCATGCTTGATGAGCAAGCCGTGGTATTCACCATGGGTTACGCCAGGAACGCCGGACTCTGGCCCCGGGAAAAGCCGGGAGAATCCGAGCAGTTGGAATCGACTGGCGAAGAGGCCAGCCAACCCCGTAAGCCACCCGATGGCGAGTCCGGCACCACCCCACATGGAGAGCCTCACGGAGGCCATCCAGATGCAGCCGAGTCTGGGTCGTTTACCGCCGAGGGGGTTCTCAAGGAGGCGCTTGTCCGCTTGTGGGAGCAGGCCCGGGCGAAGGATGTCAAGACCATCGGTGTCCTGAGCATTCGCATGTTCGAGGCCGGCGATGCGTTCCGGCTGCTTGGCGCGGTAGGAGCCATATCTGGAGCGGAAAAACGCGTCACGATCACGGGCGGCTATGAAACTCGTGAGGGTGGATCGTTCGAGTTGGATTTTGGCGGGCCGGTATCGGACGCTCAACCAGTGAAGGAGTTTCTGGAGCCCCAACTGCGGGACGCAAGTTCCACAAACATAGAAGCGGGTTTCCAGTTGAGCTTTGCAGAGGGCCTTCCAATGGACGGCGACGCAGCGGAGAAGCTCACAGAGCGCCTTGCCAAGTTCGCGAGCGGCGCCGCGTATGTGTCGGCTACGGCGGAGGTCAGGGCTTGAGATGGCGCGTCTGGAGCGAATTTCACAGATCGAGACGCCGGACTCCGCCCCGCGGTACGAGTTGCGTGTGCGACGTCATGGGCCGGTCGACGCCGAGTATGAAATCTGGCAGATGCCCGCGACCGCGACACCGCATATAACGTCGGCTCTGCGCATCGCGGGACTCCGTGGCCGCAACTTCGAACTGGTCGAGCACCGGGTGTTAAAGAAGCTTTCGCAAGCGGGCGTCAAGCCGGGGCGGAGCGCGGACGCCATGAGGCGTGGCTACGCTCTTACGGAAGATTTGGCGTTGATGCTGGGGCTACTGTTCCGCACGCTGGCCCCGATGCGCAGCCGCGACAACATGCGAGCGGTGGCCGATGGCATCGAGGCCATGGGACACGAGGAGGCCGCATACTGGCTCGGCATGGCGATGCACCGCAAGCATCCGCGCAGGGTACTGACGGCACTGCGGTTTCTGCTGACGGAGCCAAGGGCGAAGGAGGCTCGCTCGTGAAGCTAAAGTCCGTCGAGATCGAAAACTACCGGGTGATCGAGAAAATCGATTTGCATTTCGACCCGCAGCTAACGGTTCTGCATGGCAACAATGCGCACGGCAAAACCAGCGTGCTGAGCGCGATCGCGTTGGGTTTGGGCGCAGTACCTACTTTACTGCCTGATGTGTCAGGGACCGGATTCCTGAAGAAGGACCGGCGGGAGGGCGGAGGACGCGCGAGGGTCTCGCTGACCACGACCGATGAAATCAGATGGGAACGCTCCTCGGGGGCTACCAGAAGAACGGGATGGTTTTCAGGGAGGGACAAAAGCCAAGAACCACCCCGCCATCCCTTAAGGGATTTGAAGCAATGGTTGGAGAGCAATGCTCTTAGAGGTTGGGGGACACCAATAGATTTACCGATCATGGTCTTCTATGACACGGAAAGGGTGGTTCCACACCTCGCGAAAAAGAGTGGCCGCTCGAAGAGCGTGACTTCCCGCTATGCCGCGCTGGCGGGCGCACTGTCCGCGCGAACAAGCTTCAGGGAACTGTTTGAGTGGTTCTACACGAAGGAAAACGAGGAGTTGAGGGAGCAGCGGGAGCGGCGTGATCATGATTATCGTTTGAAGGACTTATCTGTTGTACGCGAAGCAATTTCGTCGATGATCGAGGGCATTACAGAGCCGCACGTAGATCTTCGCCCGCTTCGATTCGTGGTATCCGAGAGATTGGAGGGAGGGCCTCCGATGAAACGATCTCTCGATCAGTTAAGCGGCGGCTATCAAGCCGTGCTCGCGCTTGCCGCCGATCTGGCCTGGCGCATGGCACAAGGCAATCCACACCTTCCGAATGCCCTCGAATCCGAGGCGATCGCCCTGATCGATGAAGTTGAGCTGCACCTGCATCCGCATTGGCAGCAAAGGATTCTGGGTGATCTGATGCGTACATTTCGGAATACCCAGTTCATTGTATCGACGCATAGCCCCCAAATTCTCACCACCGTCCAACCGGAGCGCATCGTGGAGCTGCACCGGGAAAACAATCTCGTCGTTACCCGACAAGCGGCAGAGGCGACCTTTGGTGCGAAAGCCGGTGATGTCCTGTCCATCGTGATGGGCGTCGATGAACGACCGAGCGGCAATAACTTCGTGCAAGTTCTGGAAAGTTACACTCGCCTTTTGAGCGACGACCGGGGTGATTCCGATGAGGCAATGTCTCTCAGACGTGAGCTTGAAGAGATCTCTCCGCGCGATCCGGCTCTAGACAGGGCGGATATTGAAATTAGGCGGCGGCGGCTGATGAAAGAAATGGGAAAGTCCGAGTGAAGTGTATTCAATCGCTGAAAGACCCGACGCCCGGTCTCGATGCTTACCTTGCTGAAAAAGTTGAAGAGGTCAAAGATTGGGACAGGTTCCGCAATCATGCAGGCGGAGTCTCCTACTCGGAACTCGTTGAGACCCTGGCGACTATTCAGCACGGGCTTTGCGCATACTGTGAAATCGACATTGAGGAAAGAGACAGGCAGGTCGAGCATGTCATTCCGCAGAGTGATCCACGTAATGGTGCGGTACACGCCCTTGATCATGCCAATATGATTGCCTGCTGCAAGGGTGGAACATTGCAGACCGACGACAAAGCAAGGCGACTTGATCCGGTAAAGCGCAATCGCAGTTGCGGTGAAGCCAAGGAGGCCTTGGTGGATACTGATTTCATCGACCCCAGGGCGCTACCCGCGCTGCCGTCACTGACACGCGTGAATTTCGATGGCCGAATGGGCGCGGACACGGCTGCATGTGAGATCGGCGACATCGCGGTCGACAAAGTCGAAAAGACGATTGAAATCCTAGGGCTGAATACCGAGCGCCTGCGGCGGGCGCGGGAGAACCGTTGGAACGCGCTAAGCGATAGTTGGGCAACGGAGATTGCCGATCCGGAGTTAATGGAAGCCGCCGCGCGAGGAGAGGTTCTTCCCGACGAGGAAAACCGTTTGCCCAGGTTCTTTACTACAAGTCGAAGCTATTTCGGCCTTTATGGCGAGAAAGTTCTTTCTGAACTTCCTCAGGACTGGATTTGAACGAATGCCTGACGCGCGCTTGATCGAACGCTGGCTGCCGATTGCCGCTCTCGGCGAGGAGAGCGTCCGAGAGCGACGCTCCATGACGGCTCTTCCTCCCACCTATTACCTCCACGTCTGGTGGGCGCGGCGACCGTTGGTGGCTTCTCGAGCGGCGGTCCTAGCATCGCTGCTACCCGCAGATGCGGACCGGGAGAAGTTTCTGCATGTGTTGGGAATTCATGGGGATCCCGTTGCCGCCAAAAAACGGATTGCTATTGCAACTCGGAATGGGGAACGACTGGGAGCGGCAGCCTACGGATATTCACGGGCGTTCGGTCATACTCCGAGCAACCTGGATAGAATTTGGCTAGCGGAAAATTCGGTGAACGGCGCCGTTGTGCTCGATCCGACAGCCGGTGGTGGTAGCGTACCATTTGAGTCTATCCGTCTGGGTCTCAAGACACTGGCCAACGATCTTAATCCGGTCGCCGCATTGATTGAATTTGCGACCCTGGATTGGCCTGGCAAATTTGGCAAAGAGGTCGGGGAAGCCGTCGAAGCCCTTGGAGAAAGGCTCACGACGGAAATCCGTGAACGCCTTGCCGAAGCATTTCCGGACGAACCTGATGGCAACACCCGGCCAGACGGCTATCTCTGGGCACGCACTATAACCTGCCCTTATTGCGACGGCCTTGTACCACTATCGCCTAACTGGCGTCTCGCACCCGACGGAACCGGCGTCAGGCTGAAACCCGAACTCGGTTCCGGCCCAGATTCCGATGGCCGGATATGTTCATTTGAGATCGTCAAATCCGCCAAGGAACAGTCGGCCGGCACGGTATCACGTGGCGATGGCACCTGCCCTTACTCGGATTGCGGTCGCGTCATCGATGGCGACGAAATCAAACGCCAAGCCCAAGCCGGTCAGATGGGCGAGAAACTCTTCGCAGTTGCCTACAAAGAACGTGCCAAAAAGATATTGAAGTCCGGAAAGCGTGGAAAAGACAAATGGGTTCGTGGCTATCGAACGCCGCAACCCGAGGACGACAACAGTGCCCAAATCAAAGCACTTCTCGACGAAAAGCTGCCGGAGTGGGAGGCGCTGGACCTCGTGCCGAGCGAGAGATTTCCAGAAGTCAGCAACGATGATCGCCCCATTCAATATGGCATGCCGTTGTGGCGCGACCTGTTTTCACCGCGCCAGCTTCTTTGTCACGGCACGAGTGTGGAAATCTACCGCGAAATGCTCGACGCCGACCGGGCTGCTGGCAAGCTGGATGAACTTCGGGAAGCGGCTTACGGCTACTTGGCTCTCTCCCTGGACAAGCTATGTGACTACAACTCTCGCATGACCCGGTGGCATGTCGGCCGTCAGGTTATGGTCAATACGTTCGATCGCCACGATTTTTCGTTCAAGTGGTCCTATGCGGAAATGGCGCCCCTCATCGTCGGCCTCGGCTACGACTGGGCCATCGGGCAAACCGCCAAATGTATCCGCGAACTCGTCGCTCTGGTTCGCCCCGGAGCGGATAACACAAACGGCGATTTGTTCGACGATGCAAACATAGCGGAATTTACCCCGCCGCCCATCACCATCACCTGCAAGTCGGGCGACAGCCTCGACCACATCGAGGACGGCAGCATTGATGTGGTCGTCATGGATCCGCCCTATTACGACAACGTGATGTACGCGGAGTTGTCGGATTTCTTTTACGTCTGGCTCAAGCGCACCGCCGGACACGTCTTCCCCGAGCTCTTCCGCCGACACCTGACGGACAAGGACAACGAAGCCGTCGCGAACCCGGCCAGATTCAAAGGCAAAAAAGCTGCCAGCGCGCTCGCGGGACGCGACTACCAGGAACGGATGTCATCCGTCTTTGCCGAATGCCGCCGCACCTTGAAATCCGATGGCATTATGACCCTGATGTTCACACACAAGGCGACCGGCGCATGGGACGCTCTCACCAAGGGGCTGATGGAAGCGGGCTTCGCCATCACCGCCTCCTGGCCCATTAACACCGAGGCCGAGGGTAGTCTGCACATCAAGAACAAAGCGGCTGCCAACAGCACCATCTTTCTGGTCTGCCGCCCGCGCATCGGCGATATGGAGGCCGAACAGGACCTTTATTGGGAGGATGTCGAACCGTTGGTTGCGAAGGCGGTGCGGACCCGGGTCAAGGAATTCCAGGACGCGGGCATTGCCGGGGTCGATCTCTATCTTGCATCCTTCGGCCCAGCGCTCGAAGAATTCTCGCGCCACTGGCCATTGAAGCGCGGCACACCGCGAGAGATGCCTGAGGAACGCCGTCGGCGCCGTCAGCAGACGCTGTTCGAAGACGAATGGGATCCTTATGCCGCAACCCCGGAAGACGCTTTGGAGGCTGCCCGGCGCGAGGTCAAGCGATGGCGTCTGCAGCAACTGACCCATCTCAAGGCTGATGCCGATCTCGATCCGGCAACGGCGTTTCTGGTCTTGGCGTGGGACGCCTTCAAGGCGCCGATGTTTTCGTACGACGAGGCATTGAGGCTTGGCCGCGCCGTCGGTGTCGATCTCGACAACGATATCGTCGGCCGACTCGCCGAGAAGAAGGGTAGCGATATCATACTATGGGACAGCGCACGCCGGGCGGCCAAGGGGACACTCGGCCCGGCTGACGGCTCAAGAGGCATGATCGATGCCATCCACCATGCCGCCAACATGGCTCGAGTGCGCTCTCTCGCCGCCGCCCAGGAAATGCTCGCCAATGCACTGGTGGACCAGGATGTGCGCTTCTTTGCGGCGCTTGAGGCCGTCCTTGAGGTTTTGCCGGTGTCAAAGGCCTTCAGCGGCATTGAACTCGAAGGAGACGCAGCCGCCTCGGGAAGCGACTTCGAGGCTCTCTACAACCTTGCCCGTCTCGCCTACGGCGACGAGATTGACGAGCCCGAGCAGCTTAAGCTCTGGCAGGACGACAATGTTTGATCATGCTCATCGATCGCACCTGGAACCTCAAATACACACCCGATGACGGCGATCTCGTCAAACTGTTCTACGTCCCCGCGCTGGAGGATGCCGAGCGCTACGACCGGCTGACCGGATACTTCAATGCCCGTGCCCTGATGCTGGCGGCGCGAGGCATCGAGGGGCTGGTCCGAAACGGCGGGCGCATGCGTCTCGTCGTTGGCTGCACCCTGGAACCGCCGGAGATCGAGGCGATCGAAATGGGCGAGCAGTTGCGCGATCTTGTGTCATGCCGTCTGGCGAGCCTGCCGCTGGCCCCGCCGGACCCGGCCTCTTCCCACGCCCTGGAACTGCTTGCCTGGATGATCGCGCGAGGTCATCTGGATGTGAAGGTAGCGGTGCCTTGCGATGCAGGCAGGAAGCCGATCCCGGCGGACGGCATTTTTCACGAGAAAGCCGGGATTATCGAGGATCGCGGTGGTGACAAGATTGCCTGGAACGGCAGCCTCAACGAGACCGCCGCCGGCTGGCGGCACAACTGGGAGAGCATCAACGTCTATACGAGTTGGGGTCTGGACCCCAAGCGGGTTGCCGGTGAGGAGGCCAACTTCGCCCGCATCTGGGCCAACAAGTCGGACCACGTGGTCGTGCTCGACGTGCCCGACGCCGTACGCCAGGACCTCATGCGATTCATGCCGGCGAGCGACGTGCCCGCCCGCCTCAAGGAGCCCGAGAAAAAGCCAGCAAAGCCCTCTTCGGAGAAACCGGAGCCCGAGGCGACTGAACGCGAAATTCCGTCGACGCTGCAACATGGCGATCTCAGAAGCCGTGTCTGGTCTTTCATCCAGCAAGCGCCCTCATTGCCGCACGGGGGCGAACGTGTTGGCGAAATGACCTCGGCGGTCACACCATGGCCGCATCAGGTGAGAGCCTTTGAACGCCTTTATCGCGGTTGGCCGCCCAAACTCCTGATCGCCGACGAGGTCGGCCTCGGCAAGACCATCGAGGCGGGTCTGTTGCTACGCCAGTCGTGGCTTGCAGGGCGCGTCAAGCGGATCCTGATTCTGGCGCCCAAGGCTGTTCTCAAACAATGGCAGGTCGAACTACGTGAGAAATTCAACCTCAATTGGCCGATTTACGATGGCCGTAGACTGGTCTGGTATCCCTCGCCCGCATGGCATGGACGCAACGAACGCGTTGTCGATCCCCATCGGTGGCATCGTGAACCCGTGGTGATTGCGTCGAGTCAACTGATGCGCCGGCGTGACCGTGCTGCGGAACTTCTGGAGGAAGCCGAACCCTGGGACTTGGTGGTGCTCGACGAAGCCCACCATGCCCGGCGGCGTGCCGCGGGAAGCCAGCAGGAGGGCGGGCCGAACGCGCTACTCCGGCTGATGCTGAGACTGAAGGAGCGCGCACAGGGCCTGGTTTTGCTGACGGCAACGCCGATGCAGGTTCACCCGGTCGAGGTATGGGACCTGTTGAACCTGCTCGGGCTGCCGCCGGAGTGGACCGACAAAGCGTTTCTCAGCTTTTTCGACGATATTGAACAACCAAACCCGTCTTCGGACGCGCTGGACCGCATGGCCAAGTTGTTTCAGTCGGTCGAACGCCACTACGGCGACGTCAAGACGGAGGACGCGCAACGGCTGACTGGTCTGTCGCGCCTGAAGGCTGGCAAGGTTCTCCGTGCGCTGCGTAATGACGCCAGCATCCCGCGTCGTCAGTTGGAAACGTCGGAGCGCCGGGCCGCGGTTGGTATCATGCGGGCACACACGCCGATCCGCCGGCTGGTCTCACGGCATACACGCGAACTGCTGCGGCAATATTTCAAGGCGGGAATGTTGACCACGTCGATCGCCGACCGCCAGGTCCAGGATCGGTTTATTGAGATGACGCCGGAAGAACGGGCGCTCTATGACGCGGTAGAGGATTACATCGCCAGCACCTACAACCAAGCGAGCGCCAAGGAGCGCACGGCGGTGGGATTCGTCATGACCATCTACCGCCGACGGCTCGCCAGCAGTTTCAGCGCTTTGCGCAATACGCTTCAGAACCATCTCGAAGCCATTGCCGCTGGGAACCAGGCGCAATTGCCGGGGCTGGACGAAGACGCACCGGACGATGATACAGACGAGGAAGTGCTTGATTCCGATGATGTCGCGGCATTCGAACGGGAAGCCTTAGCCGCCGAAGAGGAGGCGGATATCCAAAGCCTTCTCTTCGGCATCGGCCAACTACCGCCTGACAGCAAGCTCGAAAGCCTGAAAAACACCCTCGGCGAGCTCCGCCGGGACGATTACCCCCAGGCAATGGTCTTCACCCAATACACCGACACGATGGATTTTCTGCGTGCAGAACTCCTGAAGGATGCTGATCAAAGGCTGATGTGCTTCTCGGGACGAGGTGGAGAAATACCCTCCGCAGACGGCACCTGGCGCGGGATCGGCCGCGACGATGCCAAACGGCGGTTCCGCGACGGCGAGGCCGATATTCTGCTGTGTACGGATGCTGCCGCCGAGGGATTGAATTTCCAGTTCTGCGGCGCCCTGATCAACTATGACATGCCGTGGAACCCCATGCGGGTTGAACAGCGCATCGGCCGTATCGATCGCCTCGGCCAGCGCCATGGGACGATTCGAATCGTCAACCTGCACTACGAAGGCACGGTCGAAACGGACGTTTACCGGGCGCTTAGAAACCGTATCGGCTTGTTCGAGTCCGTGGTTGGTCCTTTGCAGCCGATTCTGGCCCAATTGCCCCGGACGATTTCGCAAACCGTGCTATCCGGTGAAAATCGGGATGCCGGGGAGCGCGCTAATGTCGTGGATGCAATCGAGCAACAGGTACGGGAAGTAGAGGGACGGGGGTTTGATATCGATGCGGTGACGGAAGACGATCTCGTCATGCCATCGCGCCTGCCATCCTCTGTCGTCATGGAGGATCTCGACAGGGTTATCGGAACAGCCGATCTGATGCCTCCTGGAACCGTTATCCAACCCTTGGGACATCGAGAATACGGCTTATCGGCACCCGGCATGACCGAAAGCGTACGGGTGACCACCGATCCCGTGTTTTTCGAGGAACATTCTGAAAGCGTGGAACTTTGGTCGCCGGGCAATGTGCTGTTTCAGGCACCGGACGTGTTGCAGCCGACCGACGTCGAGCTTCCGGTAAAATCTCTGAAGGAACTGTTGGAGAATTGAGGCAGTTCACTCCCGATCGCGATCGGTGGGCGCACATTTCGGACTGACGCCGCGCAAGTGGCAGTCGGGGAAATTAATCGGATGAGGCGGCGGCTATCAGCTTGAAGACCATGGCCACACCGGTGGTATGCGAGAGGCAGCCTTTGGTTCTGACCGTGTGGTTTCGGACCGTGACAAAGACGCTTCCGATCGTTTAGGTAACCGGTACGACAATCTCGGAGCCGATGTTGTGATCGCGGCAAATGGTGCGACCGTCTGGGAAAAAGATACCGGGAGCACACGGGTGAGGGCAAGCCGATCTGTAAGGTGACCTGAGAATCTGGACTTGAGGACCGCACCAGTGGCCCGGGCCGGGTATGGAACCGTATCCCGGACAATGTCCGCCGGCAGATCGTGGAGTTAGCCCTGGACGAGCCGGAACTCTCGCCCCGGGAACTGGCCGTGACGTTCACCGACACGAGGGGCTACTTCGTCTCGGAAGCGTCCGTCTACCGCCTGCTCAAGGCCCACGACCTGATCACCAGCCCGGCCTTCGTGGTCATCAAGGCTGCCAATGAGTTCCGGGACAAGACGACGGCACCGAACCAACTGTGGCAAACCGACTTCACCTACCTCAAGGTCATCGGCTGGGGCTGGTTCTATCTGTCGACCATCCTCGACGACTTCTCGCGTTACATCATCGCCTGGAAGCTGTGCACCACCATGCGGGCGGGCGATGTGACGGAAACTCTCACGCTGGCCCTCGAGGCATCGGGCTGCGATCAGGCCGAGGGCGTCCACAAGCCACGGCTGCTCAGCGATAACGGCTCGTCCTATATCGCAGGCGATCTCGCCGATTGGCTCGAGGAGCGGGGATGGATCACGTCCGTGGCGCCCCCAACCATCCCCAGACCCAGGGCAAGATCGAGCGCTGGCATCAGACCTTGAAGAACCGCATTCTGCTCGAAAACCACTACCTACCAAATGACCTCGAGGCCAGCATCGGCGCCTTCGTTGAGCGCTACAATCACCACCGCTATCACGAAAGCCTTGGCAACCTGACACCGGCCGACGTTTACTTCGGCCGGGACCAGGCCATCATCGAAAGAAGGAGAAAGATTAAAAAACAGACATTCGATAAACGACGCTTGGCGCACCAACGCCAAGCCGCTTAACATCAACCACGATAAGCCAGAGCCTCCGTTGTGACATTAGCTCACTTGTCCCAAATCATCTGACGACGGACAGTACTGGCGCGTTGAGAGATTCCGGTGTTGATTGTCAAGCGCCTCGATCATCGGCGCCCGTGTCTTGGCCGGAATATCCGGGTTCTCCGTCAATTCCCGGATACGGGGGATCATGTCTGCGTATCCCTTGGCGTGGAATAGCGGCTCCCCGGTTTGCCGGACGCGTTCGATGAGCTCGTTCCAGTCCCGCTGCAATGCTTCGTATGACGCCAGCCAGCCGGGCTCGAGGCCCGTGTGCCGTCGCCCGTGCTACGATGGGCTGCTTGGAACCGCAAACGCCCGAGTCTCATGAGCAACATATTCAGCCGCCTCTTCAGATACCAGCCAAGTGCCGGTCGTACGCCCATGGAGGACTTCTTTACCGAGGCGTTCGCGGGAGTACTTCAAGCCAGTCCATCCCTCCGGTTGGAGCTGGTAAAATGGCTCATCGGTCAAGATGTTGACTCCGTCCTTCTCGAAACACAAAAGACCGTTGAAAATGGCAACAGACTCGACCTCTGGATCGACGCACACAACCGGCGTAGCGGTGCCCGTCATGCGATTGCGATGGAAAACAAAATCGCGACAGGAGAGGGACAGGACCAGCTACGGAGATATGAGCATCACCTCAAGCGCGAGACCACAGCCGATACGCGCACCCTGGTTTATGCAACTCTTCATGAGCGAAGTGCCTTTCAAGCGTCACCCGAAGACCCCCTCGTCACATTCCGTCCAATCCACTGGTTTGAAGTTGCGGATTGGATGAGGGAGTGGACAACCAAACCGACGAATGCCGCCGATGACCGAAGCTCCATCTTCGTTCGCGAGCTGCTATTGTTGATGGAGGAGTGGAGAATGGCCATTAACCTCAATGCTGACCTTTTGGCTGCAGCGACCAAATACCAAAAGATTGTCGGGCCGCAGCTCGTTCAGATTTTGGAAGAGACCAAACAAGCGTGCGGTCTTGCCGGCACTAAAGGAAATCAGTGGAGCCACGACCGCGCGAACTTGATCTACAGCTCTCCTTGGCTCGACGACCAGGAGGGCATCTGCGTGGAGTTCGGCTTCGACTTCGACCGCGACGACGCCGATTTCAGCGTCCCCCAATTGTGCTTGCCAGCCGCATACTTCGCCGTCACGGGCACTCACAGGCCCGAACTCAACAACCTGAAGGATTGGAGGCCGGCGCCTGAGTCCTGGCCCGACGGCTACCTCTGCGTCAAGCGGTTGGGATGTCTCCGCCTGCACGGCACGTCGTTGCACGGCGAATACCTTGACTTCTTCCTGAATGCCCGTGCCGAACTTTGGCGAGCGGTCTGCCTCGGCTAACCGCTGCCTCTCCTGGGTGCATGACGGCTGTCGGTGGCTGCGAGAAGTCGCGGTTTAATGATGCTCACAGCACGGTGAATTATTTCTGTATTTTCCGGGCCGTTTAGCCGCTCTCACGCATGAGCCGACAGGCTTCCGTGGGTGCCTTTTGAGACGCACGCTGCTGGATTGAGTCGACGTCGCGCTGCCCAATGTCGACCCCGGGGGCGTGATGCCCGCATACTCCGTCATTCGGGCATGAGCATTCGCCCCTCGTGTGTCGAGGGTTGGCGGCCAAGCGCTGAAGGAAGCCCGGAGGGGGCAGTCAGCCGGGCGCTGCCCGCGGACAAACGTTCGCGGTCATCTTCAGGAAGTCGAGAACCCGGCGCGGGCTCCTGGCCAGATTGCGCATGGTCTCGGCGACGCGGAGCCCGCGCCCTTGATGATGCCGATGGTGAAGCGCCGGAGTCGGGTCATGTTCTCTGGACCGTGCCCGGTGCGGATGCGGCTGCGATCCTCGTCGAAGCTCCAGCCGAGGATGTGTTGGGTCGACTCAATCCTCCTGTGCCCGCGATTGAGATTGAGCAGACGTTCCGGAGTGGCGGCCTGCGGGTCCAGGCTGGTGACCCCGTAGGCGGTCTCGCTGCGCCGCTTGCCGGACTTGACCTCAACGGTTTCGCGCCACACGGCGAAGACCTGCCCGGCGCCAGGGAAGTTCAGGTAGTCGTTGAGCTCGCTGGAGACCCAGATGGAGCGCCGCTCGTGTCGGCCGTGTCCCTGCTTTGCACTCTCGACGGTGAAGTCCGCCGCGCGGTGATCGACGGTCGACGAGTTCTGTTCGGCCCGGGAGGTGGCGCCGGAGGCAGCCTACACAGTCAATCTCGCGATCGACGAATTGCTGAGCAACACCATCGGCCACGGCTACGACGACGAGGCCCACCGGATCATGGTCAACGTGCGGCTGGAGGTGGCGGCGCTCGTCGTCGCGTTCGTCGACGACGGGGCGGCGTTCGATCCGACGCGGATGCCGGAACAGGATATCGAGACGCTGCTCGGTAACCGCGACCCGGGCGAGTTCTGCTTACTGCTCGTCAACTGGCGTCGACTACTAGCGCCTTCGCAGGTCCGTTCGCTGGAACCGAGCAGGCGCCACGCGAAGTCCGCCTCGCGCTACCCAGCGACACGATGTCGGTGAGAGCTTCGGGCCTCCCTTCGTCGAAGAACAACGGCTATCGCTAGTCTCGCCGGCGGCCCGGCCGGACTAGATTCGCATGCTCCAATGCCGGCCCTTGCTCTGCTGCTGCCTTTCGTCTTTGCGCTCGGCGCGCTGATGGCGCAACTCCTGGAGCTTCTCCGGATCGTCGAGCAGACGGGCGACGCGCTCCTCGCGCATCTGGATGTCCTCGCCCTCGCGTTGCCCTGCCAGGTCCGCCGCGAGGTGCCGGTCGTCGTCTTCAAGAACTTCGCGTACGCGCGTGAGCGCCGACCCGAGGCTCTCTCCCCGGAGCGCGATGCAATCGAGGTGGACGCCGTAATTCCCCGGGTCGGCCATGAGTTCCTCGCAGCGGCCCACCGCAAAGTCAGTCACGTCCCGCCATGTGTCGTAACGTCCAAGGTCTGGAACCGCCACACCCTGCTCGGCCGCCTCGGCCACCAGTGACTCGCGGTGGTCCAGCCGATCCGCCATGTGTTCGCGGCAATCGTCGAAGTAGTTGCGGTTTGAAACGACCTTGCCGATCTGAGCGAGCACCGTGCTGATCTCCGATTCAGCGCCGCGATCCAGGAGCATGTTCTTGGAGACGCTGTCCAGCTCCTTGTGCAGACGGTCGTAGCCACCCGTGTAGATGACGTGGACGCCCTCCTCCGCAGCACGATCCACCTGGCGGTTCCAGTCCCGTTTCAGTTTCCCCGCGCGCTCCAGGGCCTGCTGCGCGAACCTCGCATCCCGCAGCCGATTTTGGTAGTCCTGCCCGCCGACGAGATAGCCGATGGCGCGGCCGAGACGGGAGAGCGCCGCTTGCACAGGCGCGGCGCTGGACATGGCCCCCGACCGGTGCACTGCAGCCGCCTCATCCAGTGCGAACCGGGGACCGACCCAGTGGCGGTTTCGCAGGCGCCGCAGATCGCGCGCCTCCCGTTCGGCCAGCTCCTTGTCATCATGCCCAATCGCCTCGCGAAGCGCCGTGAGCGCCTCTTCTATGTGTTCCCTGGTGCCCACGATCCTGTCAAGATGGGTGCCATATGTTCCCTCTTTGGAGAGGATGGCCTCGCCGGCGGCCGTAAGGCGCTCGGCCTCCTGCCGCAAGTCCGGGTAGCCCGAAACCCCGGTCAACTCGATTTCCTTGTCACCCGCATCGCGTTGGAGAGAGGCGCGCGCATCCATGTGGCGTTCCACTTCGCCCGGATAGTCCAGGATCTGTTTGCGGGTCGAGAGATAGCGCTGGTGGTTCTCAAGCACCTGGATCAAGGGCGCCTGTGACTTGGCCGGGATATCCGGGTTCTCCGCAATCGTTTGGGCCCGCGCGACGATGTCCATGTAGCCCTTGGCGTAGAATAATGGGATACCGGCTTGCCGGGCGTCTTCGATGAGGCTGTTCCAGTCCTGCCGCAAGGCTTCGTAGGCTGGCATCCAGGCTGGCTTCGCCGGCTCCGGTTGTTCGACTTTCTCCCGTGTATCCGCAGGTTCGCTGTGCGATTCCGGTGTCTTGACTTGGGAGGCATATTCGCCATCGTCCCGGATGACGTGGCTCAGCCGTGACAGTTCCCCTTCCATGCGCACCCTACCGGTTTCCATATTGTCGAGATGGACGCCATACGTCTCGCCGTCCGCGAGGATGGCCTTGGCCGCTTCCGTCAGACGGTCCGCTTCCTGCCTCCAGCCCAGGTGATCCGATACCTCAACGATCGGAACGCCGAGGCCATCGGCAATGCGCTGGAGGGAAGCATGCGTGTCCATGTGCCGTTCGGCGGCGTCAAGATAGTCCTCGACGTATTGGCGCGCCGAGAGAGCCCGTTGGTATTTTTCGAATGCCTCGATCATCGGCGCCCGTGTCCCGGCCGCGATATCCAGGTTCTCCGCCAGCGCCTGAATACGTGGGATCAGGTCTATGTAGCCCTTGGCGTAGAACAACGGCTCCCCGGTTTGCCGGACGCGTTCGATGAGCTCGCTCCAGTCCCGCCACAATGCTTCGTAAGGCGCATGCCAGTCCGGCTTGGGGGGATCCTGGTCCAGCCTGGGCGGCGGCACATCCTCCTGCGCGGCCGCGGCATGTGCCCAGGGGTAATCTTCGGCTTCGACCGGCGGGACGGTGTCGAAGTACTGGGCCGCGGCCGCGTCACGATCTGAAGACTGCATCCCGGCCGTGTCCCGCGTCACCGTATCGGCGCGCATGGGCGCTTCGGCGCGGCCGCCCTCCAGCGCCAGCTCCCCTTGCCGCAATTCGGGTTTCGGTTGTTGTGCCTCCTGTTGCGCTTCCTTCTTTATCCGATGCACGTGCCTCATCGTGGCCGCTCGCTGGTGGCGTCGTGCGCGAGCGTGGAGTTCCTCGAAGGCGTCGAGGTCCTTGCGGGCAATGCCGCCGCGCTCGGCCAGCAGGGACGCGAAGTCGTCCGGCCGGGCGCGAAAGGCCGCTGCCTGTTTCTGCAACGCGGCATGGCGGGTGAGCGTCTCGCGGTAGGCTCCACTGAGCGCCACGGCATCGCCTTCAATGCGGGTCCGTTCGCGGAGATCGTCATATGCCGCGAGAACCTCTCTTCGGCCATCGACGAAAGAGCTTACCGTCTGGGCGTGACGCCAGCCGAAGGCGGTGCGCCGGACATCCCGCGCGATGCGAGCCAGGGCGTTGTCGTTCGCAGCTGCGCGGATATCACCCGCCTCGCCCTGGGGTTCGCCAGGGGATCGGCTTCTGTCCTCCCGGACATCCTCCCGGCGGTCTTCCCATATGCCGTCGGCCATATAGTCGAGCGCCGCCTCCTTGGGCTGCGAGCGCGACCATCGTTCGGCCAGATACGCCCGGATCTCGGTGTCCGTCACCGCAACTTCGCGGTCTTTGTCGGCTCGCCTGTCGGCGATATCGAGGGCGAGCGGCGCCCGGTTGACGTAGATGTCGAGCCTCTCGCGATGGCGCGTTGCGGCGGGATAAATCGTCTCGCGCGAGGGCCTCGCGTCGGCCAGCAGGAACGTCCGGTCCACGGTCAGCCCCTGGGCGGAGGTAATAGTGAGGGCATAACCGTGATCGAGACGGATATTGCCGTACCAGTCGCGAATTTCGTCGTGATGGAACGAGACGGCCCGCCCATCTTCGGTGCGCGCCGATATCAGGACACTCGGCTCTGTTCCGGCCTCACCCCTCTCAACCTTGAAGTCCTCGACCGTGACCACGGTGCCGTTGAACAGCTGCTTCTCCCAGTGCGTGGCGCCGATGCGCAACCGGTCGCCGCGTGCGATCTCGAGTGGCGAAGTCGTCCGTTCGTCTTCCGTGCCCCTGCTGACGATCACCGTCACCCGGTCCGCATGGGCCCGGTCCATATCGGCCCGTTCCCCATCCGGCAACGAAGCGAACCGGCGTTCCCGCATCAGGTGCGACAGTGCCCTCACTTCAGACCGTGTACGCGCCAGTACCACGCTGGATTTGCCGGGGTTAGCCCGCTGGCAGCGGTCCCAGTCGTCGACAAGTCTGGTCAGCGTATTTTCCTCATCGTACCCGATATGGAACCGTCCACGCAGGTGATGCGCTGCAATGGCTGAAGCCGCATCACCGTCGCGCAGCGCCTCGGAAGCAGCGACCTGCCACGGCGTAAAAACAAGTTTTCCCTTCATGCTCTCGTAGTACGTAAGAATTCTGGTGCGCCTCTTCTCTGCCATCGAACTCGCCAGGAGCCGTGCCCTCTCAGGTGTCTCCCCCTGGATATGGGTCAGGATATCCTCCAGGTCCGCTTTCTGGCGCCGTATGCGGTCCACCCGCACGCTGCCAACGGCGTCCCGGATCAACCTGAGCCCCGGTCCCGCTTCCACCGGTTGTTGCTGTTGTGTGTCGCCCGCGAAGACGATCTTTGCTCCGTGGCGTTCGGAGAGCTTGAGAATATGATGCGCCTGACGGGTTGATAGCATTCCCGCCTCATCGACGATAATGGTGGTGTTTCCATCGATATCGATCCCGCCCCGCGCGGCAAGACGCAGCAGCTTGTCGACGCAGAACGGCCGCGCGTCGACGTCGTTACCAAGCGCCACCGCCGTGCGCCAGGCCACGGCGGTGGCGATGATATCGCTCCCGTGTTCGCGGTAGAGATCGGCGATGGGCCGCAGCGTCGTGGTTTTGCCCGAGCCCGCTGCTCCCTCGATAATGGCGACCCGGCCCCCGGATGCGGTAACCGACCGGATCGCCGCGATCTGTTCTTCGCTCAGCGGATAGCCCGCCTTCAGCAACCCCGCTACCTTTGCCCCGATGGCCTCGGCGGACAGGGAATGTCCCGTATCGGCGGCCATGCCTGCCGCCATGTCCCTTACTTCCATCTCCATCTGCAGGGTGTGACGGGTTGAATACAGCCTTGTGTGCGCCATGTCGGCCCGGCCCTCAGCCGAACGCGGCGGACGGGTCAGGCGCACCACCTCGGGGCTTAGAATCACCCGTTCGATGCTTGTTGCTACCGCGTCGTGGTTCAACAACCCCGCGGTAGCATTGCCAACCCGCTCGACGATGTCGGGCAGGCGGAAGACTGATTCCTCGCGCGTAAGGCGGTACGGCAGGTCTTCCAGGACTTCTGTCAGCGCCCGAATCTGCTCTTGGGTAATCTCTTCCGCCTTCTCAAGAAGCGAGGCGATCAATGCCTCGCGTTCGACATACCCTTCCGCTTCGCCGCGCCAGCGCGCGTGCCGGATCTCTGGATCGTTGTCCGGCGACTTGCCGGCTCGTGTGATCTTGTTCGCTGCCGCTGCCCGCGGCGCGTTTCCCTCGACCGTAAAGCCCATCTCCCGGGCCGCATCGATGATCGCCGCACGGCGCTTCGACCAGTGTCCGATCAGGTCCTCGGGCATGCCTGCGATCCGCGTGAACTCTCCATCCTTGCCGTACGGTTCCATGCAGATGCCGAGGCGCTCTTGCAGGCTCCAGGCCAATCTATTGCGGTAGACCGCCCCCGCCGCCTTCATCCAGGTGTAGACCGGGTGCTGGTGCAGCGCCCGGTACTTGGCGTCCCGGTGTGTCCGGGCAGCATTGAAGATCACACAGTGGGTATGAAGCTGCGGGTCGTTGTCCCGGCTGGTTCCATGCTGGAACATAGCTGCGGATATGTCTGCGGGCAGCACCTCGATCCCGCCGTCCCGATTACGGATACGGGTATAGGCGCAATAGCGCAGCACCGTTTCTTCCAGTGCTACCCGAGCAGCATCGTTATGCGCCTGCTCGATCTCCGAACGCAGTTCTGGATCGGCGACAGCCCACATGGCCGAGACGCTCTTGTCCGCGCTGAAGGTCATGTCGAGACCTGCCGAGCGCCGCTCGCTGCCGGCATTCTGTGTCAGCTTGCCTCCGGTATTTGGTGCGAAGCCGTTATACAGCCGGTGAAAGTCGCTGCTGTCGACCTTGCCGCCGTCGGCAAGGCCGAACAGACCCTTCGGATTGAACCAGACGCCGTCGGGTTCCTCACCCGCCGTGTAGTACTCGTTGGGATGTCTGAAAGAGCGCTGGCTCTCCAGGTAATAAGCGGCCGATGCAGCCTGGGCCAAGGTGGCTACCATAGCGCGGGGTTCGCTACGTCATGGTCAACGGCGAGGACGCTATCGGCAGTGTATTGCTGAAATTTGATTGTATTCGAATACATGATTACAGGTCTGTCGGATCCTCGATGTTCTAACAGGCTACCGTAATGGCTTGATGAACTCGAGAATGAGATATCTTGCACCATGGTGCAGAGGTGTGGGAAGGTTATTATTACTTGGTACGTTTCGCGAGAGGATATAGACTGCATCATCGGAGATCAAGGGGAATTTGGCCGTGTCTTGGAACGTGGCGGCACACTTGAAATGGCCGTTCGAAGGGTGGAATTGATCGGCTGTCGGGCCAATGGCAGAATCCGGGCTTGATCACGGATTCTGGAAACAGCGGGGAGATGGACGATGCCGGCGAAACGCTTCAACGAAGCGGATATCGACTTCAATGCCATAGATGGCGAGTTGGCGAAATTGGTGCCGCCGAAGCTGAGCCTGACGGATGTGCTGGACCGTTTGCGGAAGCGGCTGGTCGAGCAACAGGCCAAGGGGGTTACGGTGGCTCAGATGCATGAAGTGTTGAAATCGGGCGGCATCGATATCACGGAGCGCAGTCTGCGGACGTTTCTGGACAAGGGCGTGTTGCCGGGAAGGAAGGTTGCCGAGGCCGCCAGGGCCACGGTGTCGGAAGAAGGCAGTGATCCGTTCTGAGTCGAACGAGGGTGCATGTGGGTTCGCAAAGCAAGGAAGCAGCGTTCGAAGAACGGCGGTCCGACATCGTGGTTTAAGGGGTGCGGATAATGAAGTTGCAATGGGGGATGGCCGGGCGCGAGCGTGGCGCTTCAGCGCCCGCGTACGGCGATGGCGCGAAGCGCCGAGCCGATAGGCGGCGATGCATCGTTCGAAGAACGGCGAGCCGCCAGCGAGCGTAAGCTCGCACAGCTGGCGATGGCGCCAAGCGCCCCGCCATGGACTTCGTCTTTAGCAAACCGGCAAAAAAAAGGGCCGGTCCCGCGCCGAGTGATGGCGGGGACCGGCCCTGAAGGGTATCGCTACGCGGCGGCGAGAAGGACGGGGATTCCGATCTTGCGTGCCTTGTCGACTAGATTGTTAGTGATGCCAGAACCGGGAAAGGCGAGGAGGCCTTTCGGCAGGAAGTTCAGCAGGACGTCGTTACGCCGGAAGGGCGCGGCCTTGCCGTCTCGATCCCAATTCGGTTTGCAGACGACCTGGTGAACGCCGTTCTTCTCCGCCCAGCTTGCCGCGATCTTCTCCGCGCCGGGTCCGCCGCCGTGTAGCAGGACCATATCGTCGTACTTGATCTTGATGCTGTCCAGCGAGCGCCAGATGGCGGTGACGTCGGCAAAGTCCTTGCCGCCGGTGAAGGCGACCAGGGTGCCCTCGGGCAGATGCGCGGTGGTTTCGCGGTCTTTGCGGGCGCGCAGGTAGTCGCGGGCGTCGATGGCGGCCGATGTGAGTTTGCCGGTCTGGCTGCTGTGCGATCCGTTGCGCGGGCGCCAGGTATCGCCGGTCTCGGTGCGGTATCCCTCGGCGGCAAGGTCGCGCATAGCCTCGAAGGCGTCGCGGCGGTCGCCGAGGTTCTGGACCCGGTCGGTCAGGAGTTCCAGTTCGCGCGACTTGATCTCGGAGCCGTCCTGTTCCTGGCCGAGGCCTTTCATCTCGGGCGCGATCTTGTCGATACCGCGGTCGAGGCGCTGGACCTGGGCGTGCAGCGTATTCACGAAGCCCCAGAGCAGGCTTTCGCGTTCGTCGGCGAGTTGCGTGCCGTCCGGTGCGACCACACCGGCCAGAATGTGGATCGCTTCCTCGATCCCGGCCAAAGCCTCTTCCTCGTTCCAGATCTCGCGGTTGTCGAACTCATCTCGACCGGGGGTCGCGCCGAACAGGGCGGCCTGTTCGCATGCCATTGCGGTCTGTGACGACGTTTCGGTGCTGATGAAGTTCTGCATGAGTCTCTCCAATGCAATGTTGTTATCCTCCGAGGCGGGGTGCCCCGTCGTGATGACTCTTTGGGTCACGCGCTCGCAGCGGAGCCACGATGGCCGGAATGCCTGCGCCGGGGGGATGCGCGAGTGGTGCGGGCGCAGGGAGCGGAGCGACTGAGCCACGGTCGCGTATTCCACCGGCGCTAGCCGCGCAGCGGCGTGGCATTACGCGCTATCGCCGTAACGGAGCGAAGCGGAGTGGAGGACCCCGGAGGGGTTGGCGCAGTGAGAACGTGTGGGACAATGAGACATCATGACGGGGTAATTATTCTCCCACTCCCACGCCTCTCTTCCACCGTTGCCACGGCCGTAGTGCTTGCAATAAGGGGGGCGATCCGGGCCGCGAGGGTGTCGGCGCCGACGGCAACGAGGTCGTCATTAAAATCAGAGTGTTCGGGAACGATCACAATTGAGGGAATGCCGCGTTCCCTACAGCGGAGTTGAAGACGGTTCGCAGCGTGCCCGCCTTCCACATCTTTATCCCGGGCGATGACCAACAGGGAGAGGTCTTGGGGTGGTTCGAAGGCGCCGAGACTGCCCGCTGATAGAGCTGCGGCGGCATGAATGCCGGGGACAGCAGTGACCAGCGATAGAACGGTTTCGATACCCTCACCGGCAAGCAGGGTCGCGCCGGAGGCGGACCCGCCGAAGCGCACGGCCCGGCCATGGACGCGCCCAAGCGCTTTGCGCGGGCGGGCGAGATCGGCTTTCCCGGGTCGCTTGGGGTCGAGCCATGTACGCTGTACCCCCTCGACGGCGCCGTCATTGCCGGTAACTGCGGCGACCAGTGCCGGGAGGCGGTGGATACCATTGTCGTCACGATGGATGAGATCGGGATGAAATCGCAGGGCCGGGAAGCGGCAGTAGCCGATGGCACGAGCATGCAGGTAGGCCTCCGCATGGGTGCCATCGATGGGCCGGCAGTGGCGCCAGAGGCGGCGTGCTGCTTCTTCACGGTCATAGCCACAGGTGTGATCTCCGGCATTTGCCGGAGCGGATCGCGGCAATGAGAGGAATGCGAGGGCCTCCTCCATGGCGTGCCGCAGCGATGCTCCGCCGGTGTGCAGACGGATGAGATCGAGCAGATCGCCATGCTCGTTTGTCGCGGCGTCGGTCCATTTTCCGGGTATGCATGGAGGCGCCAGGCGCACGAAGAGGGAGCGCCCCTTGGCGCCGCTTGTGTCGCCGACTGTCCAGTATCTGCCCTGTTTGCGGCCGCAGGGCAGATAGCGGCGGCATACATCTTCGGCCCGTGTGCTTAACGCAGAGGCAATTTCAGTGGCGTTCATGGGGTGCGATCCCTTAGGGGCGTGATGGCGCGAAACGGGTGCATGGGGAACCTCTCGTGCTTGTTGCGGGACGTCCCCTTCAGGCCCGCCTCGAACTCTTGCCGATGAGGGCCGCGGGAGCGGCGCGCACAGCGCGGCCGCTCCGCGTCAACGGTTGGGAACTCTGTGGAGGCAGGCTCGAACGGGACTCCAAAAAAGAAGGGCCAGCCCCACGCCAACTTGGCGGGGACTGGCCCTGAGTTATGCGGGAGGGAGGAAGCCCGCTTAGAACGGAATCTCGCTGTCATCCACCGTCGCGGCGGTCTCGGCGGGAGGCACGGCGTCGCCGTTCTTCGCCGGTGCGCCGTTGCCGTTCGGCTTATCCAAGAACTGGACTCTGCCGCCCGGGACCAGCAGGATCTCGGTGGAGAACCGGTCGCTGTCCTCGCCGTCCTTGCGCCACTTGCGGGTCTGCAGCTTGCCCGAGACGTAGACCAGGCGGCCCTTCTTCGCGTGCTTCTCCAGCATCTCCACCAGGCCGTCCTGGAAGGTGACGATGCGGTGCCACTCGGTGCGGTCCACCTTGTCGCCCGAGTTCTTGTCGAGGTAGCTTTCGTCGGTGGCGATCGAGACGTTGGCGACGCGGCCGCCGTTGGTGAGGTGGCTGATGGTGGCGTCGGCGCCGAGGCGTCCGATCAACTGCGCGTTATTCAGTCCGAACATGATCAATCTCCTATGATCCGGGTTATGACATCGGGTTAGCGAACGGGGTCAGGCCTCTCTCGACCCTTCCCCCTTCACACTTCTCTAAGCCCCCCTCTTCCTCTATTCAGCCGTCCGCCCCGGTACATGTCCGGGAACCGAGAACTTCACGGATCGCGTGGCCCGGCATTCCGACCGCGGCCAGCAGCGCGCCGGCGTCGGGAAGCGGTGCGGTGAAGTCTGGATCGGAATCGCCTGTGCTGCCGGGATTGAAACGGGTGTCGTTGGAGTCCGTTGAGCTATGAATGTGATCGAACATTTTGCATCTCCGGTTGATGGGGTTGAGACGCAGCCCGGAGGGAACTCTCTTTTACCTTGGGCGCGTCGCCCTTCTCTTTGCCTTCCTCAACCTCTCATGCACGTTGGTCGAGGCAGGCCGGAGAGTTCGGTGGCATCGCCCGGCGGCAACCCGTGGCACGACTTTGCCCTGCAGCGGCCGAGCGGGTCGTCAGAGGGCCGCGTCGTTGGCGTCCATGATGGCGATGACGGCGTCGTCGAGGCTGCCCCTCGCGCTCATCAAGGTGTGTTCCAGATGGAGAAGCTGGTGGCGGAGCCCGGCGCGGTCGTCGCAGGACGGGTTGCCGGGCAGACGCATGATGGCGTTCCGCAACTCGGCGAAGCGTTCCGCCAGATCTTTCATGTGGGCAGCGGCTTCACGTGCGCCGGTCCGGGCTTCCAGCAGGAACCCGCCGGTGTCGCGGGGCGCTGTGAGGGTGTCGAACATCGGGTTCCTCCGTGCATTGCATGACAGAATGGCGGCGATGCCAGGATAATTAGCTCCTGCGCATCGCCTGAATCACCCCTGCCGTGCTGCCCTCGGCCTCTATGAGCCGCAACATGCGGGTGGGAGGATCACGCGACATGGCTTACCCCACTTGCCTGTAGCCCGAACATGCCGGAGGGCACGCTGCCGGCTGTAAACCGGCCGGTACGGTTCAATGGGTGGTTTCATCGTGGGCGGCGGACATGGACCGGCCGGCGATGGCGGACCAGGCATCGTAGTCGAGCCCGAGGCGGGCGTTCAGGCGATTGCAGATTCGCAGGGCGTCATCGAGTGAGAGGGCAAAAAGTGCTGTGGGGACGTAGCCCGGGATATCGGCGAACACGATTCGGATCTGCTGGGGCACGTTGTCGAGGTCATAACTGGGACAAAACGCATAGACGGGATCGTCGGGCAGGGTGTGTGACGAAGGCATGGCAATGTCCTTCCTATGGCAGGTAGTGCAATTGGCGGCAATGGGCGGCGCAAAGGCGCAAATCACTGGAAGCGCGCGTGGTGGGCGGCAACAAGCGTTCGGACGCCTCCGCGCCGGATACCGGGCGGGAGCGTGCGGGTTTACGCCGGGCTCGCAGCCGCGAGCGGCCAGCGTTCGAGGATGCGGCCGAGGTCGATGTATTCGGGCACGAACACACGGGTGCGCCACGAGACGATCTCGGTGGCGCACCCCATGCGCTTGAGCGCCGCGAGGTCACCGTCGGCCGGCCCCTCGATCTCGACGCGCACGGCGCCCATCAGGCGCCGCCTTGCGAGGCGCCAGCCATTGGCGAGATCGAACGACGCGCCGCGGATCAGGATCGCCTCGTGCATCTCGGCCGGGCTCATGGCCGGTCCGCCGGCCAGCCCGAAGGCGTCGCGGAAGGCGTGCGCCTGCTCGGGCGTTAGAACCCGGCCGAGCAGGCTTTCCCCGGCATCGGTCGCAAGCCGGCGTACCCGCATGTTCTCGCCCGGCAGGCGATCCCATATGGGAAGCAGCAGGCCGGTGACCAGCCACAGGCGGGATTCAGTGTGGCTGGGCAGCCCCTCGATCTCCGCATCCCACAACGCGCGCCAGCGATCTTCGCCTGCATCCTCCCAGTTCGAAGCGGAAAGTTCCTCCGCGGCCATGGGCTCGCGGGCGGCGGGACGAACCAGGCGGACCCGGGCTTCGACCCCGCCGTCTTCGAACATCCGCGACGGCGCGGGCAGAACCACGGCGGCGCGCTTCGAGCGGGTGTTGATGACGGGCCGCCCGTCGCGCAAGGCGAGGGCATCTTCAGCCGCCAGCGGCACGAGCCGGTCGCGGCGGACGATCTCGACAAGCTCGGTGGCGGCGCCCGAGGCTTCATGAACGTGAACCGTCTCGCGAGAAGTCACGGTGAGCGAGTCGGCCCGGATGGTCTCGACGCCCTGTTCGTGGGTCCCGGCCTCGATGGCCTGTTCGATATTGGCCTCGATGCGGGCCTCCAGCTCGGCGAACAGTTCGTTCTGCTCGGCGATGGGCAGGGCCAGCAGGCGGTTGAGGAACCGGGGCATCGGCGGCAGGTCTTCTTTGAGCGAGCCTTCCCAGATCAGCTTCAGCCCGGTGGCGTCCTCGAAACGGTCCATGGACCAGCCCGCAATGTTGCCGAGCCACAGCGCGATGTAGAACTGGCGCAGCGCCACCTTGGCGTAGGGGCTCTCCAGATTGTCGCTGGCCCGGAACAGGGTGGCGTCGCCGCCGCCCATGGCGGTCTGGCTGTCCCGCTGTCCCCGGGTGATGGCGCCCAGGCTGTCGAGACGCCGCGCGATGGTGGCAATGAACCGCCGCTCCCCCTTCACATCCGTGGTGACGGGGCGGAACAGAGGGGCGGAGGCCTGGTGCGTTCGATGGGTGCGGCCCAGTCCCTGGATCGCCTGGTCGGCCCGCCAGCCCGGCTCCAGCAGGTAATGGATACGCCGCGCAGTGTTGCCGCAGCCAAGATCGGCGTGATAGCTGCGCCCGGTACCGCCGGCCATGGAGAAGACGAGGATGCGTTTATCGCCCGCCATGAAGGCGGCGGTCTCGGCGAGGTTGGCCGAAGCCGGGCGGTTGCGCAGCGCCAGGCGTTCGCCGGATGAATCGGCGATCCGTAGCACCCGGCGGGAGCGTCCGGTGACCTCGGCGACGGCCTCGTCGCCGAAACGGTGCATGATCTGGTCGAGCGCCGCCTGCACCGGCGGCAACGCCGCGAGCTTCTCGATCAACGCATCGCGGGCGGCCACGGCTTCCTGGCACAAGACCGGGTTGCCCTCGGCGTCGGTCACGGGCCGGCTCATGAGATTGCCTTCGTCGTCGGTGAACGGTTCCTGCAATTGCACCGGGAAGGCGTGGGCCAGATACTCCAGGCACGCCTCCCTCGGCGTCAGGTCAACGGAGATGTCGTCCCATTCAGAGACGGGGATATCGGCGATGCGCCGGTCGAGCAGCGCCTCGCCGGTTGAGACCAGCTGGATGACGCAGGCATGACCTGCCTCGAGATCGGCCTCGATCGCCCGGATCAGCGAGGGGCATTTCATGGCGGTCAGGAGATGACCGAAGAAACGTTGCTTGGCGCCCTCGAAAGCTGACAGCGCGGCGGCCTTGGCGTTCTTGTTGAGGGTCGCATCGCCCTCCATGATGCCGGTAGCTTTCAGGGCGTCTTCTATATTGCGGTGGATCACCTTGAAGGCCCCGGCATAGGCGTCGTAGATGCGCCGCTGCTCGGGCGTCAGGGGATGTTCGAGCAGCTCGACCTCAACCCCGTCATAGCTGAGCGCGCGTGCCTGGTAGAGCCCGAGTGCTTTCAGATCGCGGGCCACCACCTCCATCGCCGCCACCCCGCCGGCCTCCATGGCGGTGACGAAATCGGTGCGTTGCTCGAAGGGCGTCTCGCCGCCTGAATCAGCGCCGCCCCACAGGCCGAGGCGTCGGGCATAGGCAAGGCCGGGCACCGTGGTGGCCCCGGTGGCGGAGACATAGAGGATACGGGCATCGGGCAAGGCGTTCTGCAAACGCAATCCGGCGCGGCCCTGTTGCGAGGGTGCCGTATCGCCGCGTGATCCCTTGGACCCGGCGGCGTTGGCCATGGCGTGGGCCTCGTCGAACACGATGACGCCGCCAAAGGCATGGCGGGAGTCTTCATCCATACCGTCCGCGAGCCAGCCGACGATCTGTTCGAGGCGCGAGGGCTTTCCCTGACGGGCAGGCGAGCGCAAGGTTGCATAGGTGGCAAACAGGATCCCGGCCTCTTGAGGAATTTCGGCCCCTTGGCGGAACTTGCCCAAGGGAATGATGTCGGCCTCCTTGCCGCCGATCGCGGCCCAGTCGCGGCGCGCGTCCTCGAGCAGCTTGTCGGAGGCGGACAGCCACAGCGCCCGGCGGCGGCCGCGCAGCCAGTGGTCGAGGATGATGGCGGAGACCTGGCGGCCCTTGCCGCAGCCGGTGCCGTCGCCCAGCATCCAGCCACGCCGGAAACGCACTGGCGCGGACAGCGCTTCGCCGTCGCCGGTGGCATCAGGATTCGGTTCAAGACTGGTGCATGTTGCGTCAGCGATATTGGCGGTCTCCGGGACGCTATCTCCGTCATCGCCGTTGTCATCTTCATTGTCGGCAACACGCGCGACGGTCTCCCAGCCCTCGCCGATGCGGTACAGGGCCGATAGATGGCGGCCGTGGGCCTGACCGGCGAGGATGACGCTTTCCAGTTGCGCGTCGGACAGCAGTTCGTCCGTCACGATACGCACGGGCAGCATCGGACGGTAGGCCGGCACAGGATGGGGGACCGCCGCCATGGCGGCGGATTGCACCAGCGGCGTCGGATGTTCGCAGGCGCCGGGAATGCGCGCGGTCCGGGGACGCCAGGGCTCGTAGACGCCGGCATGGGTGGCCTCCGGTTCGCTTACCTTGCCTTCAGGTTTGGCGGGCGAAGTTTCATAGTCGAGTTCGGCGACCGGCCCCCAATCGCGGACTTGCGGGGCTGCGGGTCTGGTGTTGGGCGCGGTGGCCGCTGTGCGCTTTCGTGGGGCCGGCCGTGCAGCGGCATGGCCGAACAGATCGCCGGCCGGAACAAGCGCCGCGGCTATTGGCACGACCGCCTGCCGCTGCGGCACATTGGCGGCGATAGCTGCAAGCAACCCGGCAGCGGTGGGGACGGATTCCCGCGCGTCGATCGGAACGCCGGATGCGTTCGCGCGATCGATTACGGTCAGCCGGGTATCGAAGGTCGTGCCGCGCCGGGCGTAGGCGCGACCGTCGATGGTGATGGAAAAGACGGTGCGCGGCGGTGGATCGAGGCGCTCGAAGGCGCGGCTCCAGGCGGCATCGCCCGGGATGCAGCCGGCCGACGTGATCGCCACCAGCCGCCCGCCCGCCTGGAGCATGGAAAAGGCGGAACGGAGGTGGCGCAAATCCGCGTCATGACGGGTGCTCTGGACCCCGGGGCTCGCCGAAAACGGCGGGTTCATCAACACCACGGTGGGCCGCAGGCCGGGCAGATAGTCGCCGATGGACTCCGCGTTGTGACGGGTCACCGGTGCGTGCGCGAACAGGCCTGAGAGCAACCCGGCGCGGACGGCGGCAATCTCGTTCAGATGCAGGGGATTCCCCGATCGCGCGTCATCCGTGCGCTTGCCGAGCGCGCATGCGGCCATGACGGCGAGCATGCCGGTGCCGGCCGAGGGCTCGAGCACGATGTCGCCGGGCCGGATGGCAGCGGCTTGCAGCGCGGCGTAGGCGAGCGGCAAGGGGGTGGAGAACTGTTGCAGGGCAAGCTGTTCCTCCGACCGCCTTGTCTGGGACGGCTCCAGCGCCGCGAGGGTCTCCAGCATGGCGAGCATGGCGGCGGCCGATCCGGGTCCGGCGCCGGCCTCGCGGCGCATGAGGCGGCCGTAACGCTGGATGAACAGCACCATTGCGGCCTCGGCCGCTTCATAGGCGTCCTTCCAGACCCAGGCGCCTTGCGCGTCGTTGGCGCCGAAGGCCGCGCTCATGGCCTCGCGCAGGGTCGTTGCATCGATCGCGCGGCCCGCCTCCAGGCTGGGAAGCAGAGCGGTTGCGGCGGCCAGCAACGCTGCCGGCTTGGAGCAGACGCCAGGGGCATCGGCAATCGCTGGGGATGGGTGAAGAGGCTGGAGGGCGGGCGGACGCGCGGGCGCGTTCGCCGCCGGTTGGGCGTCGAGCATTGATTATCTCCCAATTGAAAAGGCGGGCCGGGTGATGCCGGAAGCCGGTGTCCTCGCTCTCCCGGCCCCGGTTCACCCGGCCTCAGCGCAACCCGCCTCCTTGCGGGCGGGGGCACGGATATGGAGGATTATGCGGGCGCGGCCCGCGGTATCAGGCTGGTCCGATGTCGATGCGCTCCCCCCAGGGCTCGCGGTTCCTTGTGCCCGGCGGTGGCCCCCAGTTGCAAAAAATCACAGAATATCCAGGCTCGGTCTCGGGGTAGCTGTCGCATTCCATGTCGGTGAGATAGAGGCAGCAGTTTGGATGCACCCCATGCTCATGGAGCCACTCGAAGCCTGGCCGGAAATCGGTCCCGCCGCGTCCCTTGATCGTGATGCTGTCCGGTAGTTCCCCGGCGGGATATTGGGCCGCGTCCCGCAGCACCGCGTCGACCTGAAGGACATAGATGCTGTCCGGGTGCAGTTCGGCGGAGATCTCGCGGACCTCGGACCAGAACAGGGCCAGCGTCTCGCCCGGCAGCGAGGCGGAGGTATCGATGATGATGGCGATGGCATCGATGCCCTCCGAGTGCATCGAGGGCAGATAGAGGCCGCTGTCGATGAAGCGCCGGTTGGGGACGCTCCAGCTATAATCGCGGCGCGCGGCATCGGTCATGTAGCGGCGCAATAGCGGCCGCCAGTCGAGGATGCTGCGATGCGCTTGCCGGATCGTCTCTTCGACGGCGCCCGGCGCGTTGCCTTGCGCCCGGGCGAGGCTCGCGGCCTGGTGCATGGCCTCGTCCCAGGCCTGCTCCTCGGCGGGCGTGTCCAGAGGCGATTCTCCGGACTGGCCGGTGGCGTCGTCCCGGCGCTCGTCCGCGTCCATGACCTCGCCGGTGCCGCAAGGGTCGTGGCTGGCGGGCGTCTGCCCGGATGGTTCCGAGCCCGCGCTGCCGCTGCCCGATCCCGGTTCGGCCTGCTCTTGCGGACTGTTGTCGCCGGAGGGAGTTGACGGATCGTTTTGGTCTTCGTCGCCGTCACCGCATTGGGGGCCGGCAGCGCTGCCACTGTCATCCACATCGCTGGATGAAGACGCATCGCCCGGATCCTCTGCATCGGCGGACGGTTCCGGAAGGCGGTCGTAGGCTTGCTCGGCGCTGATGCCGTCCCAGGCTTCGGCCTCGGGCGGCAGGACGAAGCCCGCATCGCGCAGCAGGCCGTGGGTGACCAGCTGCGAGGCCCGTTGCCAGCGCTCGGGGTCGCGGCCGCCCCGCCGGGTGTGATGTTTGAGCGCGCAGGCCAGGACGACGCGCGCCAGCGCGGCCTTGATGTGATCGGCATCGGTGTCCGCCACCCATTGGGGCGCGTAGCGAATGTCCTTGCCATCGCTGGCCAGGGTCTCGCGGGTTTCGTCGGCACGTATCGGCAGCCTTAACGCCAGGCTGCCGAAGAAGGGCTGGTCGCGCAGCAGCGCGGTCACGCAGTCGCTGACGCGCCGGGCGGATTCCGAGCGGGCGGCCATCAAGCTGCTTCCCTGTTCTCGGCCGCGGGCGCGAAGTAGCCCGCGAATTGCGCCGTGAGCGCATCGGCGTCGCGCTTGACCTGACGGCGCAGGTTGGGATCGAAGCGGCCCGAGGGGCGCAGGGCATTGGGCTCGATACCGGCGAATTTATCCTTCACCTCGCGGCAGAGCATGGTCAGATCATCGTCGGCGAAGATGTTGAGCCGGGGAACCACATCGACCAGTTCCCTGATGTTCTCGATCAGGCTATCCCGGAACACCAGGGGCTTGCCGTTCTCGTCCTCGCGCAAGCGTTCGCCGACACGCTCGACCGCCTCGCTGAGGCGGCGGTAGAGATCGCGCTGGGCATCGTTGAGGCGGGTCCGGACCTGTTGCTCGATGTCCCGCTTGACGCGCTCGGTCTCGCCCTGGGCCAGATCGGCCATGAAGTGGCGCGCGTCGGGGACCGGGACAATGCGGTAGCGAATGGCGAACTTGCCCTGAAGCGCCTCCGTGCCGGGATAGTCCTCGAGTCGGAACAGCCGGCCGAGGTCGAGGCGTGCCTGGTCGACGTAATCGTCGTAGTCCTCGATGAAGCGGGCACGCTCGCGCACCACGCGCTCGACCAATGTGTCCAGAGCGGCGGTGTAGCGGTCGTAGTTGGCGACGGTGAGCAGGCGGCCGCCCTGGTCATCCCAGGGCAAGGTATTGGCATTGTGACTGGTCCTTGCATTGCTCATGGTCGCGGCAAGTGCTGCGAAGGCCTGTTTGGGCAGGAGGCGCTTGTTGTAGCGCCCGGCACTGGTGTCGGCGTCGTTATGGACAGCGACCTGTTGGCTGGCCTGGCGGTCGTAGAGCCTGCCGGACCAAGAGTTGATCCGCAGGCTGACGAGCATGGCGTCATGGGTGAGATTCATGGCATTGGTCTCCTGGGGTGGTGTCAGCGGGTCTTGGCGGCGGCCCACTGGATGAAGGCCTGGGTGTGCTGGAGCGAGGGCTCGCGGCGGATGCAGGAGCCGACGAGGAACTCGCCGACCTCGCGCCTGAGCCTTGTGGCGTAGGTGACGATGGCGCCGAGATTGATGTCGTCGGCCATCCTGTAGAGCGAGCCGCATAGCGCGATCAGCGCACTGGCGTTGCCGGGGATCACGGCGCCCTCGGGATCGTCGATGACGGTGCGGGGATGGGGCAGTTCGTGCCAGACCTGCAAGAAAGCCGAGAACTCGACCGCCGCGGCCTCGCCGACGGTGCCCCGGTAGAGCGCGCGTTCGGCCACCGGGTCGAGGCCGTTCCGCCGGTGCACGATGTTCGAGACCATCTCCCATGTCCTCGGACACGGGAAAGCCTTCTCCGTCGATTGGGGGTTGAAGGCGTGCAACAGCTCGGGGCGCATCGACACGAAAAAAAGTACCTCCGGAGCGATTCCATTCGCCGCACCCCAGGCGCACCAGTCCGTCGCATCGACCCGGATCTCCAGATGGACGAAACGCGAGGCGAGCGGCGCCGGCATGCGGTGGACGACGCCGCGGTCGCCCTCGCGGTTGCCGCAGGCGATCAGCGCGGCGCCCTCGGGGAGTTCGTACTCGCCGCATTTGCGGTCGAGCACGAGCTGGTACAGGGCGGCCTGCACCATCGGCAGGGCCGAGGGCAGTTCCTCCAGGTTGATCAGCCAGCTTCCGTCCGCGTCCGACGGCGGCAGGAAAGCAGGCGGCGCCCAGCGGGTGCGGTCGGCGCCGTCACGCCACGGGATGCCGCGCAGGTCGACCGGGTCCAACAGCAGGGCGCGGACATCGACATACTCGCGGCCGGCTTGCGCCGCGACCTGTTGGGCGATTTGACTTTTGGCGCACCCCGGGGCACCCCAGACAACCACCGGCTGGCGGGCTTCGACCAGCAGCGCCAGTGTGCTGGCGAGTTCGCTCGGGCGCAGCGAGTAATCGGCGGAGATGGTATCGGGCTCGGTCATGGCATGCTCCAGGCTGGCAGGTGGGGTGGATGAGTTGCGGTGCGGACGGCCCCCTCGGGTGCCCCGCCCTTTGCCCCGGCCCTGGCTTCGACACCGGCTCTCGCCGGCCTGTGGCCCGGCACGTGTCCGGGCAGGGTTCGTGGAGCGCGGCCGGAAAGCGGTCGCGGTGCCGCCGTTCAGGGTTGCCTGCGGTGGTACGCGGTCCTGCCGTTTACGGTTCCCGTCCGTCGCGGCCGGTTTGCCGGTTTTGCCGAAGCTGCGGCGACGGCGGGCTTGCCGGCGAGGACGCGGGCAGCGGCTTCAAGTTCGGGTCCCGATTCGACGATATGCCCCGCGGCGCGCGCGGCCTCGGCGTAAATGGACAGGGGATAGTGGGCGGTAAAGTGAATATCGCGCTCGATACCGAGCCCGAAGGGCCCCCGGTATTCGGTTAATTCGAGCAGACCGATTGACCCTGATTCGGGTGTGCCGAAGCCCAAATCAGCCAAGTCGAATCCACACTCGTCCGGGTATTCGGGATCGAGTTCCGACAGCAGCCAGGTGCCCACGCCGCATGGGTTAAACCACTTGACCACGGGCTTGTGGTCGGGCCCCGTTCGGGTCCCATTTGCAAGCAGCTTGGTGCGCTGTGCTTCGGTGAGCAGTTTCATGGAATGGTCCTCTCGAATATCGGTCATCGGGATGCACCCGCGCCGGGCCGAAAGCCGGCCCCCGGCCCGGGGTGGCGCGAGGCAGGTGGTGTGCGATGGACGAATGCCGCCGGCGATCAACCGGGCGGCGGCGGTCCGGTGTCGCCGGGATCCAGAATGAGCACGCGTGCACGGCCGCTGCTGACGGCCACATCCGGAGCGCCATCGGCTCTGTGACCAGAGGTTTGTTGCCCGGCGGGGCCGGCGGATCGGTGACAGAGGGTAAAATGCGTCATTGTGCCGCCTCCCCGGTGGCGGCATCGGTTGCGGCTTCCGTGCATACGGGTCCGATATCGACGCTGACCTTGCCGCCGCGCACGACGATGGTGACCGTGCGGTCGCGCGGCATGAGCCAGAAGATTTCCCGCCATACCGCATCGGCGATGGTGCGTTGGCGGGCTTCCTCGACCGAGCACATGAGCTTGAGCGACATATGCAGGGCGTCTTCCTCGAAGCGGGTGAGTTGTATCTCCCAGGAGTCCGCATCCGCGTCGTCGCTGGGACTGAAGTATGCGGCGCGCAACAATCGGGCGAGTTCCTCGGGCGCGATATCGCTGTCCGCCGTCACCAGGGGCAGGGCGTCATGGAGCGATGACCAGGCCTCGCCGGCGAAGGCGAGATCGGCGGGAACGGCGATGGTGCCGCATTTGCGGAAGCAATGGCGCGGCGATTTGGGCGGATGCAGAACATTCAGGTGCATCACGATGGTCTCGGGCCGTTCCGGCTCATCGCCGTTCTCCCGGTTGGTGAAGTAATCCAGAGAACGAACGGCGTCATCCAGGGTGACAAGGGTCTCGATGCCGATAACGCGCGCGAGCGCGTCGTACCAGGGATAACCGTCGAAACGCGGCTCGGGGGCGAACAGCTTGAGCGTGCGTTCCGATCCGCCCTGGAGCCCGGCAAGGCCGAGGGCGCGATGGAGTGCTTGGGCCTCGGGCGGCTCGGGGTCGGCCTGCATCACTAGCGCGTCGGAACCTACCGCTGCAAAGGCGGACCGCTCGTCCCAATAGTCGGTATCGGCGATACCGGGACGCCAGGGACGCAGCTCGGCGGGCGGCTCGGGCAGTTCGATCCCGGCCTCTTTCGCCCTGTGCCAGTCGGTCCAGGCAACCCGCGGAGCCGGATCGGCCTGCGCCATGGTGCGGTAGACGGCAAGCCGCGCGGCCTCGCGCATCTCTTCCAGAAACGGGGTCTCCACCGCTTCCTTTCTCGCGGGCAGGACCAACTCAAGATCGGGGCAGGAGTCGATGTCGGCCCGTGCCGACCAGACGCCGCCTTCCACCGTGTCGATCTGGGGCAGACGCACCGGCAGAGTCAGGCCATGGAAGTTGACGTCGGGGACGCGGTAGCCCGCATGGCTGTCCTTGAAGACGCCGAAGACGAGGCCCTTCCATGGTTCGGCATGGAGCGCGCCATCGAGAAAGGCGCAGCGCTCGACGGTCTCCCCGCCGATAGTGACCGGCAGGGGATAATGCCGCGCGGCGGTCTCGAGGAAAGCACGAACCGCGTGGGGCGCCTCGGAGGCCTCGAAGGTGACCGCGGTTCCATGGGGCCAGGGAGCGCTGTCGTCCAGGACGACATGGGCCCCATCGCGGCCGAGGAAGTGAGCGGGCTCCAGCACCAGGCGGCAACCGGGGCTTGGGTCCCCGCCGGAGAGGCGCCAGCGCAGCGTGCAGCCCCGGCGCGCGAGGGCGAGAAGGCCGAACCCGGCGGGATCTTCCGCCTCGGCGATGCCGGCCTTCCAATCGCTCTCGCCGAAGGTCAGCAGGACCGCAGGATTGGCGATCCCGGCGCCATCGTCGGCGAGGATAACGCGGGTGGTGTCGCCGTCCTGCTCGATGGTCGCGGCGACGCGGTTGGCGCCGCCACGGCGTGAGTTTTGCAGCGTCTCGGTGAAAATATCGGCGAGACCGGCCGAAAACAGCCGGGTCACCTTGTCGATGGCGCTGTCGCCGACCCGGGCGTGGATCGTGGCGGAACTATTGCCGGCCTCGGCCGTAACGGCATTCTGTGGGGTAGACATGCGGGTTCTCCTGGTTGTCGATACGGGAATGAAAAACGCCCCGCTGGCCGGTGCCGGCGAGGCGTTGTCGTGAGGGAAGAACGCGGTGGTTCAGCCACGGCGCAGGAATGCCGGTATCTCCAGCAGTTCCGCTTTGTTGTCGTGGCCGTTGCCGCGTGGCGGTGCCATGACCTGTTCCGGCTCTACAGGCACGTTGCTACCGCCGCCCGCGCCGGCCGCTTCCGGCGCGGGCGGCGCGACCGGAGGCGTGGCATCCGCGTTCACGGCCGAGGCGAGTACGGCGGCGCGGCGATCGGCCACGGCGGGAGCATCGATGCTCTCGACGACGGACTGAACACCTGCGTTCATGGGCTGCTGTGCCTCCGCCGGAGCGGGATCGGCGACATTGTCCGCCGGAGCACCAGCCTCCGGTTCCCCGGATTGCGAGGTGTCGCTGTCGGCGCCCGATTGATCGGCGCCACCGTAGGCGTTATCGCCATCATCTTCCGGCGCATCGCCCAGCGGCGTGTCTGCCACAGCCGGTTGCTGTTCGGGGGCGGTTGTCCCCTCGTCACTCGCCACGCCTTCGTCATCGGCGGTGCCGGTATCGAAGGCGCGGAAGCCCGGCGGCGTCCAGGCGATGGCCGCGGCGCGGCCCTCGGCCGTGACCCCGGCGGGCACCCCGCCGCTGTGGGCGAAGGCGTCCTGCATCGCCTTGGCGATGTCCGCCTTCTTCTGCTTGGCCTCCGCTAGCGCCCAGGTCTCGCCCAGCGTCTCGCGGGCGATGGCGAGGATTCGGTCCTTGCGCAGCCGCGACCACAGCAGATCGGCGGTCCAGACTTGATCTCGGTTGCCGCGGACAGCAGCGGCGAAGTCGATGTCGAGCCGGGCGACGGTCGCTTCGACCTCGGGCCGGGCCTTGGGTTCGAACGCCAGTTGGCCCTTCAGCGTGCGCGCAACACAGGACGCGAACAGGGTCCGTTTGTCCCGCTCGGAAAGCGCCCGCAGTTCAGCGAAGGCCTTGTCATCGGGCAGGCCGGTCCAGTCGAGCTTTTGTGCGGCCCGGTCGATCTCGAGGTGCTTCTCGCCGACATTGATGTCGCCGAAAGCATCGTCGTTGACCCGCATGGCCGGACGGTCCGGGGTCTCGGTTGCCCTGATGTCGAGCGCGTCGTCATGGTAGCCGCTGGTGAACACGCTCCGGGCGATCTGGAACAGCAGCAGATCGAAGGCCGCCTCGAAGTCGCAGGCGAGCTGGCTCTTGACGATGGCCGTGCGGATGGCCCGCAAGTCGTCGGCGAGTCCGATACCGACGCCCGCTTCCTTGCGCGCTTCGGCTTCCGCATCGCCGGGAGAAGCGAGGGGCGCCACGAATGTGGGCGCATCAATGCCGGAGATGGTGTTCTCCTCGTCACCGGTATCGTCGTGTCCGGCTGCTCCCGCTTCGCCTGATTCGCGCGCGGGCATATCCTCGGGCCTGACCAGGCCCTGGATCAGTTTGAGTTCGCCGTCGTTGCCGACGGTGGCGATGCACCCGGCGATAGCGATATCCTCGCGCCGGTAGATCGCGCGGGCCTCGATCGTGGCCTCGATCTCGTCCAGGCGCGTCTCGTTGGCATCGGCTTCCTCGACCAATTCTTCGGTCCAGCCGTCGTCATCCATGTTGGCGAGTTCGTCGTTGCGGGTCCTCAAGCGTTCGATCTCGGCCCTCTCCCCGTCCGTCGGCTCGGCCGGTTGCGGACGCACCCGCCCGAAAGCGGCGGTGGCGCTCCAGTCCACGTCGAGCCGCGCCTCGGCCCATTTCCAGCGCGTCTCCAGTTCCCTCGCCGCCGCCTGGAGACTATCCATGGCGAGCTTGTTCAACAGATCGGGATCATCGAGCCAGATCCCCCGCTCGTCCTCCTCGGCGAACAGGTCGCGGTCGATCCTGCCGCCCGCCGCCTCGTAAGCCTCAATGCCGACGAAACGCGCGATGGCGGACGTGGCCGGAACCCGGTCCTCGGTCAGCAGGCGCTTGATCTGCCAGGCGCCGGGGCGGTAGCCCTGTTGGCTCACCGCCGCCCAGACCGCGTTCTGGCGCGCATGATCCGTGGTGACGGCGAAGGCCATCAATGTTTCCAGATCGATTTCACCCGCGCGGTAGGCCTCCAGCAGCACCGGTGCGGCGTTGCCGAGCCTCAGCCGCTTCTCCACGGTGCGCTCCGAGATCCCGAAGCGCGCCGCGATGGCGACCGCCGTGCTGCCCGCATCGGCCAGGCGGCGGAACGCCTCGACCTGATCGGCCGGGTGCATGGCGGCGCGGACACTGTTCTCGGCCAGCGAAACTTCTTCGGCCGTCACGATATCTCCGATCATCCGGCAGGGCACGGGGTGGTCCTCGTCCAGCGCGCCCTCGGCGGCCAGCGCCTGCATCGCGGCCAGCCGCCGACCGCCGGCGATCACCGCGTAGCGCCCGGGGCCATCCGGGCTGGGCCCCATGGCGCGGGCAATCAGGTTCTCGAGCAGCCCGTGGGCAGCGATCGAGGCCTTGAGCTCGGTGAAGGCCGAAGCGTCGGCCGGCGTCTTGCGCACATTGTCGGGCGAGAGTTCGAGTTGGGACAGCGGGATGTCGCGGATATCGCGTTCGGGGTCGTGCATATCGGTCTCCGGGATTGGGTGAATGCGGAACCGGGCGGGGACACCCTCTTCGGCATCCGCCCTCGCCCGCCTTCGGCTCAAGCTCTCGCTCTCGGCGGCGTAACGGAACCGGATGGGGCCGGAACGGCTGGACCGTGCAAGGACAGTTGAATCCATCGCCGCCGATACTGCGCCGGGCAGGCCGCCATGGGCAGGCGCGGTGCTAGTCCGATACCCGCCGGGAGCCGCGTAGAGCGCAACGCTCTTACACCACGCGCCGGGACACGATCCCGCCGGCAAAATCCGCCTCGACACGCCGCTTACAACAGGATGGAAATTCGATCTTCGTAAAGGTACAATCCGTCACCGCCAAACTCCTGCGTTAGATCCGATCTATCCAATTGAATCATAACGCAGAATCAGGGTTTGGCGGTAACCTTTCGTGACTCTTTTGGGCTAAATCTCCAAGAAAGAAATTGTGAGTCGAACTATTCCAATGTCCCATCAGACGGGCAACGCAATGAATGCATACATGGCAAAGTCCATGAGCGATGAAGTGCGTCACATTGAAGGCATTGCTTCGCGTCTCAAGAAGCTGGGTAGACGCCTTGAGAAGTTCAGTTTCCCAATCGTGGCTCAATCTCTCGCAGGACTGTTAACGAGACCCGAGAACCACGTGGCTACGGCAAGGATTGAAGCCATTATCCATCTCGCTGCGTTGACATGCCGCGGCACGGCTACGCCCACTCGGCCGCAGATTAGGGAGTGGTTGAATGTTATTGCATTCAAAGATCCGATCACGCAGTTCGAAGACCCGGTAGAGGATGTTTTCGTCTCAAACGTCATCACCTGGTTCGGAAACGCCCGGCTATTCGACGGCAATTGGAACGACAACGACCACAACGTCCAAACTTGTCTGAACGCCCTTTCCAGCATCATAGACCGCCCTTGGGCGAATGACGCCCAGAGATGTGTCATAGGCATGCTTCGCATCAGTGATGCTGTCGCGGAACGTGCCGGGGTAGTCCGGAACACGCTCGCAGACAGTCGACCAAAGCAGTCCGTGAACATAACCGCTTCAACTGTCGAGCTATCTGCCGTGCATGTGAGCTTCAGTGACGCGGATATCGCTGAGATGGGCGTTTCCCATGCAGATCTCTATCCCTTCGTCTTTCAGACTGAGCACGTAGCCGCGCTTGTAGAGGAAACGCTGGGTCATACTGCTTTGGAACGCCGCCCTCTGGTGCGCCACAAGGGCCAGATAATTGTTGCACTTCCGACCGCCGCCGGTGCGGCTATCCGGAGGTTTGTCATTGAACAGGCATTGGAGGCTGATGACCTTAAGGCGCTTCAGGCTACCATTGCCGAGGAGCAAGTCCGCAACGTTCATTTGCTGGGATGCTCCAAGTGGGGGATCCAAACCAGCAATATGCCGGAGCCGGCCGGGCTCGAAGGCGTGATGGATTCTGTTGGGGTGTTCGACGATGGCGGTTACGTCCACTTAATTTTCGTTGCCGACGATCTGGCTCAAACCGCACGAGAGGGGCTTCAAAGCATTCAGTCAATTGAGGGTCTAATCGATGTTCGAGTTAACGATTTGGCTACGACCCTCGCGGCGAAATCCGACTACCGTCGCGGTCTAACCTTGCTTGTCCATGGTGGCATCGGACGTGGTTTCTCCGTTGGGTTTAGCGAGCCACCGCCTGGTTGGCACCATTTGTGCCTTCCCATCTCTGACTTCATGCTTCTTGGAAGTGAATCGGAATTCACGGCCCTTCGGGCCTGGAAGCTGCGGGAACAAGAGGAGGAACTTGCAAAACGCGGCATCTATATTTCGAACGTCAATAACTTTCCAAACTATTACGAATTTCGCCGCAAGCATGATTTTGAAGTGATGCTGGAGAACAGTACTCCAGATTTCATCTTACTAGCCACCAACTTTATTGCGTCCCTCCGTCATCGGTTACGTGTTGCTCTCGATCGACATGCAGTGATCAGCCCGGACAGGACGTCATGGATTGAAGTACAACGCCAAGGGACGGAAGCCCTTTTTCGCGAAGCGCAAGACCTGCCCATTTACATCAGTCCCCGGCACGAGGCGCTGGGCAAACTGCTGGCGTGTACCGAAACCAGCGCGCGTGCCTGGTGGATTCAATGCGATGACAGTCCAAACGCGGACCGACATCGCAGAATCGTTGCCATGGTATGGGATATGACCCTCACGTGGCTGGTTCGTTTGGCGCCATTGCTAGAGGAGGAGCTGCCAACCCTATCCCCGACGCCTATCACATACTGTCTTGTCTTTCCTGACATAGAGGGATTTAAGGACGAATTCACGTTTGCCAAAGACCCTCCCTCGGCGCCGTTGGTCGAGGTTCGTGAGGGAAAAGTGTTGATCAGTTGCTCAGCAACCTACCTGCAGAGCTTTGCCGATGAGCAGAACGTGGGCGAGCGTTTGATGCTTGCCGCGCTGGTGCATGGTGCGCACATGCTGTGCGACGTCCCGGTCCCACACGAGAAAACCATGGGCAGCCTCGTGCAGGCCGTGGTTCAATCCGACGACGCACGTTTTATACACATGACCCCAGCCAAGACGGCGGGGGATGTGCTCGTCAACGCAATTTCGCCTCAAGAACCAAGATTCATACCACCGGAAGACTTGGCATGGAGTCGCCTTGACCTTGCTCGTGAGGCCGGCTGGACACTACCACCCGGTCCGATCCCGGAGGCTCAGGCTTGTGAAATTTTGAATCGAGCGGTGGATGCAGTTTGGAAGCGCATCAAAGTACGGTTGCTAACCCTGGACCGTGTTAGTGTGATCGAACGGTCTCTATTGAACTTTGAAGCAATTTGGTGGGAGCGGCGGGAGTGGAGTATTTCTGCCGCAGCACTATTTGCGATCAGCGAAGATGCAGAAGATGTCGTACAGACCGCAAACAAACGTGAGGCACAGCGAGATATCTCGGGGTTGACAAGCCGTGTAATTGCGGAAATGGCGCTTTGTACCTCACCAATTCAAGGCGGCGCTGCCTGTACTGGCGCGGATCTGGATTTTCTGACCGCGGAGGCAGCCACATTGCTAGAGTGCGCAGCTCAAAGCGACGCGTTGCACTATAGCCTGACAGCAAGTCCGCCCATCGTACATTCCAACGGTTCATTTGGCTTTGGTCAGTCAACCGGTGAGATGGTAGGCCCCTACCTGGCGGCGCATGGAAAGAAAATTTTTCAGGAAGCAGCCGACAACTATGGATTGGCGTTCGTCAGAGAAGATGAGGCAAAAGACGTGGATGGGGTATTCGACGAGGCTTTCAAATCAGAATTCGGGATAGACATTGAGCAATGCTGTGCATTTGTCAGCCACCTCACCAAACATTCTTTGGAACATCGCACAACCTACTTTCGGCTCCGGAGAAGTGAAGTGATACGGCGACTGAGCGAAGCTGGGGCACCACATCCAGCGCGGGCATTCGAGGCATTTGCCCTGTCGCCTAGGAGAAAATGGGACGAAAGCAATCCCAAAAACGCTAAGAAGCGTGATTGGTATCCTTGGCGCTACGATCGCCGACTGTCTATCACGCGCCGGCCTCTTGTCCAACTCTCGACGGACGAAGATCCAGATGTTCTGGTTATGCCAATGCTCTTCGACCGAACGCTGCGGTACCTCTACCAAGCCCTCTTCGGCGGCCTGCCAGGAAACCTTTTTGATAGCGAAAAGATGATATCCTGGATCGGGCATGCAGCTGACCTAAACGGCCATAATTTTGCTCGAAGAGTTTCAGAGCGACTCAAGGGACTTCGGTGGGAAGTGAAACAGGAACTAAGTTTATCTCGTCTTGGCGGCGACACTGAACTCGGCGATATTGATGTACTAGGTTGGCAACCCGACACCGGCGTGACCTACGCAATCGAGTGCAAGAGTCTCATATTCGATCGTACCATCGGTGAGATCGGTGAGCGTCTCACCGAGTACGCTAGTGGCACTATAGACGACCATCGAACACCAATTCATAAGCACCTCGACCGCATTTCGTATCTTGATTTTAATCCACATCGCCTCGTAGAACTGACGAATATTCCAGTCGAACGGCTACAGCTGCGCTCAGCGCTTGTCACCGAGCAACTCGTCCCGATGCAATTCTTTGGGGATGCTCAGGAGACGTTAGACTTGGTAACCGATTACTCTTCACTCGATGAATCGTTTGGGCGGTTGTAAATTACGGCAATCAAACTGTTTCTCCGGCCGGAATCACGGTTTACCAACGTGGCCGGAATGAGTCATTGCCGGTGGCGTGGGTCGGTAGTCTCGATCGGGCGGCTGTAAAGCAGTATGACGTCGCCTCATGTGGTCACTGCCTATACGCAACACGATTAAGCTTTGATACCAAACGGCCACTAAAATAAGCACGTCTATTGGCATGTTGTGAATGCGCTGTCTAACGCAACCGTCGGCTTTGTCAAGTTAACCGGATTCACTCCGAAATCTCGGTAAATTGTCGATGGCTGCTCTGCGCAATTTCAATGGCCTAGCCTCATGGTCAAATGCGAAAACAGCCTACAATCGGTTAACTTGACAAAGCCGCTGGTACAGATCAGACCGAGACCTCGATCAAATGTCGGTCTCGGGGGTTGCGTGCCCCCAACGGTCATCTGTTCTTCGCCGCTTCACGCCAATCGACAGGTGATTTTCCGGTGATCCTGCGGAACTCGCGATTGAAGTTCGATCGTGTGTTGAAACCACTCGAGAGCATGGCGTTCGTGACCGCTTCGCCGGCCATCAAGCGTTCGCAAGCGTTCTCAACCCGGAACCCGTTCACGTAGCGCGACACGTTCGCGCCGGTTGACCGGTTGATCGCCGCCGACAGCTGCTTGGCCGGAACGCCCATTCTCCGCGACAGGCGGCCGAGCGTCAGGTCCGGATCGAGGTAGAGCTTCTGTTCCGTCAGCAGTCGTTCCAGGCGGGTCACCATCTCGGCGTCCGCCACCGGGTCCACATTCCGGACGGGCATCTCCAGGCTGTTCCCCTCGGTTCTCACCGCGTAGCGCGCGGCACCATCCGGGCCGGGTTCCATGGCGCGGGCAATCAGGTTCTCGAGCAGACCGTGGGCCGCAATCGAGGCCGTGAGCTCGGTGAAGGCCGAAGCGTCGGCCGGCGTCTTGCGCACATTGCCGGGCGAGAGTTCGAGTTGGGACAGCGGGATGTCGCGGATATCGCGTTCGGGGTCGTGCATGTTGGTCTCCGGGATTGCGTGAATGCGGAACCGGGCGGGGACACCCTCTTCGGCATCCGCCCTCGCCCGCCTTCGGCTCAAGCTCTGGCTCTCGCCGGCGTAACGGAACCGGATGGGGCCGGAACGGCTGGACCGTGCAAGGACATCGCACCCAACCCGTCGCTGCGACATCGCGGTGTGAGATCCGCGGCGCGACGCGCCCCCGTGTGATATCCGCGCCAGCTAACTCTCTTCAACAGACACCAGCACGCCCGGACCGCCTTGCAACCCTTCACCGCCTGGCAGGTTGTGTCCTCCGCCCACGTTTCCCACATTGCCGTGGATGCCCTTAAACAGCACCGCCCGCTGCCCGCCCGTGTAATTCGGATGGGTGATCTTCGTGGAGTTTCCCGAGGGTGTAGCCTCGATCCTCAATCTAGAGTCCGTCAGGCCATCGAGAATTCCTTCCAACTCGCGCAGCGGTGCCAGCGTGTTGGGCGCCAGCTCCGTCTCGCGTTGAATCCTCGTGTAGCAGGCTTCGGCGGCGTCGAATTTGCCCAGAAGGATCAAGGCGAGTGCCTTGTTGTGCAGGGCGGAAATCGAGTCGGGTATGGATGCAAGCACTCCGTCGTAGCAGGAGACGGCTTCTTCGAACTGCTGCCGCATGAAGTGCGCGTTTCCGCAATTGAAGTGAGAGGATGTAAAGCCGGGGGCGATGTCCGACGCCCGCCGATAGTCTTCCATCGCGTTCTCATGCTCGCCCAGGCACGCCCGCATGTTCCCTCGGTTGAATAGGATTGCGTAGTAGAACCAGGGGTAGTGCGTGGTACTGCCCTCGACTTTGGTGAACTCCGGGGATTGCAGCGCCTTATCGTAGTCGTCGATTGCATCGCGATGACGCTTCGCCGCAGCGTTGGCGTTACCTCGCAAGAAGTATGTCTCGGCTTGGTCGCCGCCGAGTTCAAGGCATCTGCCGTACGCATCGATGGCCTCAGAATGCTCCCCGCGGCTAAACGCGTTATTGCCTCGTCGTAGGTACGCCGCAGCCGTCGTTGGCTGAACGTACCGGGCATTGGCACGCTCCAGTAGACAGAATCCGACCAAGTCGCAGTAGATGGTTCGCTCCGAGACGTCAAGCTGCTCCAATTCCTCGCGCATCGCCTCTTTGTCAGCCGCATCGATGACAACTGCATGGACGTGCCTCTCGTCTATCGCAGGTCGTCCTATGACAAAGACGCTTCGTTGACCAAGGATCCGCAGGGCCGCATCTCCCTCCACCGTGGGCTCCCAAAGCAGGTAGTCAGGACCTGTGGATTCCTGAGCCTTGGACAGGACGTTCCCGATGTCACCTTCTTCGAGTTCCGGGGTCACGTATGAAGTGTGCGGACGCTCTTTGCTGAGGAAGAAGACCTTGCCGTCATGGCTCGGCTCATCGCACCCGAACCACAGCGCGACGAGCGGGCTATGCGTGAAGTCGAGCAGTCCGGTGGCCGCCGCGAAATGTTGAAGCTTGGCAAGGAGTTGGAGGGGAGTGGACGATTGGTCCTTGTCGCCGTACGTCATCACTCGCCGTGCGCGGTCAAGCAGAGATCCATGGTAGTCGAGATACTCGGCAAGGAAGTCCGGCCCACTTTTCTCGATCCCATCGGCATTCAGACGTCGCGTGGCGCCGGAGCGCAACGGCCATCTGGCATCACTCTGCCCTCGGAAAATATGCGTATCCAGGCTTCGTGCATTTTCCTGGATACGCTGTATGTACTTGGGCAACATCTGGAGCATCAATCCCGGCCTTAAGTTCCAGGCAATCGCATCTTCGTCACGCGCGAAGCACAAGCGTATGCGGCATTCCGGTGCTTGTTCAAGCGGGCTGTCCGCTGACGAGCTTGTTTTCCGAGGCCACACGAAGACAGCCCGACCCGCCTCGCGGTAAGCTTTCGGTGAAGCTGTGGAATCGTCTGCCCTTGGGGGCGAGTTCGAACCGCGAAGCCTACCCGTGTCCTTCCACAGCGGCTGATCGCTGCCTGCGCTTACTCGGGCCATCCCGGCTTGGCCGAACGGATACGAAGAATCGAGACTAGCGGGTGATGTCGGTGCCTGGCGCGACATGTCCCGTCAGGATATGGATTGAATCCGGTGACTATATGATTACGGATTGAAACAGAAACAGAAGTATCCCAATAAAAAAAGCCACTTAGAGCACTTTGATGCACAAGTATGCCGTAGATCGTGTGGCGAGAATTTGGCCGATCTGGGACCGAGACAGGTCGGTTGCTGGGGAAGCGCTAAACCGATGACGAGGCTAGGAGAAGCCGATCGCGGTATGGAGATTGAACGCGACCGCTTCCGGCGCGATAACGAGCGCTTGCACCCTCTTTTACGGACTGAGCAAAGAAACGAAGAATTCCGCCGGGTTGCGCGGGCCCTCCCCGACGCGGATCGCGGACCCTGCCAAAACAGGCATAAACGTGTGCGATGGAAGGATAGTGCGGACGTCAGGGGGCTGACGCGCAGCAGGTAGGAGCCATTCGAAATTATGCCTCGGGGCTGTTGCTCATTCTGTTTCACTGGCGGAGCCGCCTGATCGCGCCTGTTTGCTACCAATCTCCCGATTTCTCGATCGCTTGGTGGATTGCTTCCATCGGGACAACCTCCGCCAGATACGCATTTTGTCTAATATGGCGATCAACTTTGGGATTACCCGTGACTGTTGGTGCCAGCCTCTGTGCACACACCATACCGAGCAATAGACCTCGTCTAAAGTAACGAGTGACTGCTTTGGGAGTCCCCGCTGGAATCAGAACCGGGCCCCCGCTGGTACCACCGAATGCTGCGCCTCCGACCAAAAATACGTCATGAGTTTGCTCACCCGCTAGATATCCTTGGATTTGTGCAACATAACCGAACTGAACTACTGGATAATTTCTACGCGATGACGGTAGCATAGTTATTGGATATCCGATAAACACCACCTGTGTTCCCTCATAGAGGGTATTTTGAGCGAGCCGTTTTTTTCCAGCGGCTTGGGTATATTCGAACAGCGCCAAATCTAATTCAGCGTTCCTCCAGCCATCAAAACGCATCACCGCTATATCGGCGCTCGGGCTTTGTTTCCAGGAAGATGACCGTGTAAGGTATATAACGCTATCGTCCATGCTGGTATTTAGACGGATGCCGGCGAATTGTTGGTTGTTCAGTACGTGCTTGCATGTAATTGCCCAGATGTTGTACTCAGCTGTTTGCTTCGGAGTCTCATTGCCCCCTGAGCGGTTGTCTAAATTTGCCTTCGACGCTCTTGTTGGGTATGCATATAAAAACCCACTTGCCTGGCTCGTAAACGTCACTTCTGTCGTCGGGTAGTATCCCAGCTGCGGCGCAGGAATACCGGATCGAATACCGCCGATATAAACTGTACTTCGTCGAGCGTGAGAGAGGTTGTCCGTTCCTTGAAGCCCCGGTTCGAAGGCTTTTTCGATGATGTTCTGGTCTCCGTCTACGTCGATATGCGTTGGTCTCAGGTCCTTGGAGCCTGTTACTGGACTCTTGGTTCCTGCCGCGGTGGGCCAGTGCGTTATCGATAGTAGGAGTATGATTCCAATTACTTGCAGGGTTTTCGTCATGATATTCTCCCCTCGTCAAATAACATCCTTCTTGTAAACCATGCATGTAGGGCGGTTGGGCTACAAGCGTCTACAAGATATCGGCCGCGATGCTCTCGGCGATCCGCTCCGCCGTCTCTTGGAGTGAGTCCTGCGCCAGGTGGGCGTAGCGCGCCGTCGTCTCGATATCGCTGTGGCCGAGCAGCTTGCCGAGTAGAACCGGGCGACTTCCCCTCAGGAAATATCCACAGTCAATTAACCAACTATATCAGTAGGTTACCGAACATTTTTCCGCTGTGCGGGCTCAGACTGTTTCGAGCCGGGTACCGTATGGGTACCGTTTCATTTCCAATCCAAGCGCATCGTTGTCCGGTTTCCAGGCCGATTTCGTTTCATTTTCAGAAGCGGCCGGTTCCAGAAACTCTACGCGGGGGTACTGAATTCGCAGCCCGCAGCAATCCGTTCATGGCACGTCTCGACCTTCCCGGCGAGGCAAATCTTACACTGAGTCTCCGCCCCGTGACCAATCCCGCCACAGCCGAACCAGGCGGACGCGCTCCGTACGCGGCTGTCCCGGGACCCCGCCGATGCGCGACCGGTAAGCGGGCCGAGCGTTGCAAAACCGCGTCAAGAGGGTGGCATGCCATCCTCCCCTTGCATCTCCCAGGCATCGCCTGATCCCGCCGGGACAGATGGGACGCACCCGGACACTGGGACGGACGAATCAGCGCTCAAAGGGAGGGGTCTCCTCCCCCGCCACCCCAGGAGCACCGGGATCACCATCGAGCACCTGACAACCGGAACACCGGGAACAACTACGATCCCGCGGCAATCCCTTGATCTCCGGCCATTATTTCCGACCAGGCATTCCAATTGGACTCTTGGATTAACTTCAAATATTTCTTTTCTATACAATGAATCGATTTGATATAACCGCTATACGGCAACCCGGTATCTTATTAAGTCCTTGATTATCAACATGTTTTATTTAATTTAGGGGCAACGGACAATTGCGACGGCTATGCCGGGTCCAAACGGCTTATTCCGGCGCACGGCACGGACCGGATCGAAACACGTGCGGGCAAGATTGTTCCGCAGGGCCGGGCGTCCACACCCCGGCCCGATCTCTCGGCCGAACGCTAGGAGGTGCAAGACATGGCGACGGAAAGCAAGAAACGCCTCAGCAAGATCGCCCGCCAGAAGCTGCGCATGCGCGATACGCTGTGGCCCGAACTTGACGAGGCGCGATTGTGGTCGCGCGAGCGGTCGGACGGCTGGCTCAGCGTGCCGCGGCCGATGCCGCTGCTCATGAAGATCATGGACAGTCTGTCCAAGGGTAAGCCGGTTTCCTCGACCTATCTCGACCTGTGGTGCCGGACCTACGACGACGCTTTCATCATCGCCAACAAGGACCGCGAGATGGAACGAAATCCAGAGCTCTGGATTTCGTTCTTTATGCCGAGTAGTTGTTAATGCCGAGTCGCCTGTGGAAGATGGCTGATTCATGCGGTTATTCCCCACTTTCACTCGGCATTAATTCCAGGCGTCCCCGCTTCGGTAGAGTCGTTCTCCCTTTCAATGAAATGGAGGACGACAATGGCTTCAAGACCCGACCACCAGTCCCTTCCGGGGACCACGGCACTGGCCGGCTTCGACCCAATCATTTTTGCGTTCATCGACGATCTCCGCGTTCGTGAAGGGATTGCCGGCAAGCATGTCGGTCGCTTTCGGGGCACTGCCCGTCACTTCCTGGCCTGGCTCGGACTCAGCGGCATTGCGCTCGAAACGGTCGACTGCACAGCAATCGAACGTTTTCTCCAGCACGATTGCGAGTGCTGTGCCGGAGTGCCGGCATCTGGCCGGGTCCGCGGTTGGGCCAAGCGAGGGTCATGGCCTCCTCTGATGGCGTTCGTCCGCTTCCTTGAGCGAACAGGGAGGATCGAAACACCTGGTGAGCTGGACGACAATCTCCAGCTACTCGACGCGTTCCTCGAGCACATGCGCGCCGATGGCTATGCGTCTGGAACCATAGGTCTACATCGCCAGGCATGTGCCAATCTCATTGCCTGGCTCCACTTTGCGCGAATCCGACTGCACGATCTGAACCCGGATGCATATGCACGGTTCCGGAACAGAGAGTTCATCTGCTCGATCCCCGGGGTGTTTTACGGGCAGGGGATATGCACTCCCGGCAGTTGTTACGAGAGGGAGATCCGCAAGTTCGTCAGGTATCTCGTCGCAATCGGGCGGATTGATCCTCTGGAACCGGCGCCGGAGGAGGAGGCGCTACCCGGGCTCCTGGAGAGGTTTTCCGTGTGGCTCGAACGCCATCGCTGTATCCGCCCAAGAACCATACGCCAGTACATCCGTCTGATCGCAGCCGCCCTGCCTGGCCTTGGAGACGATCCCGCGGCCTATGACGCGGCACTGATCCGCCGGGTGCTGTTCGAGGCGATTGAACACCGATCGGTAAACTACGCCCAGATGCTGACAACTGTGATACGCATGTATCTGCGGTTCCTGGTATCGGAAGGCAGTATCACGGCAGCGCTGGTCGAGGCCGTGCCAACGGTGCCCCAATGGCGGCTGTCGGCCTTGCCACGCTACATCCCGGCCGACGATATCGAGCGCGCCATCGCGTCCTGCGGCGACGACCCGGTGGGCGTGCGCAACCAGGCGATCCTGCTGCTTTTGGCACGACTGGCGCTGCGCGCCGGGGATATCGTTGGCCTGCGCCTCGGCGATATCGACTGGGACCGGGCCGAGATCCGTGTATCGGGAAAGTCACGACGGCAGTCGGCGCTGCCTCTGCCCCAGGATGCCGGAGATGCGCTCCATGCCTATATCGCGACGGTGCGGCCAAGGGTGGACGAAGAGAAGGTCTTCCTTTGCGCCAACGCACCGTATCGGCCGTTCACCGACGCAAGCAACGTCAGTTACGTGGCACGGGGTGCGCTAGACCGCGCCGGGGTCACCACAGTCGCCAACCGCGGTCGCGGCGCGCATGTGTTCCGCCACTCCCAGGCGACAGAGTTGCTCAGGTCCGGTGCAACGCTTGAGGTCATCCAATCGCTGCTCCGGCACGCCTCCCCGAACACCACCCTGATCTACGCCAAGACCGATGCGGTCATGTTGCAGGAGGTCGCCCAACCCTGGATCGGAGGGGTTGAACGATGACGAAGAAAGTCACCATCACCGACCATGTTGAGCGCTTTGTCGCGATGAAGCAGAAGCTGGGTTGGGAGTTCACGCGGGACGCGCAGCTCCTACGGCGCTTTGCGCGGTTCGCCGATGATCGTAACGAGACATTCATTCGTTCCGAGACCGCCGTCGAGTGTGCATCGGCATCAACAGCGGGATCGCAGTCCGAGCGAGTCAGAATGCTGCACACGGTGCATGCCCTTGCTTGCTGTCTGCACGCCGAGGATGCCCGCCACGAAGTGCCGCCTCGTGATGTTCTGGGCTATCTGTCCAGACGGAGGCCGCGGCCGTATCTGATATCGGCTCCGGACATCCGGAAACTTCTGACGGCGGCACTCGCCATGCGGCCCGCCGGCACCATCGCCCCGCTGACCTGGCATCACCTGTTCGGTCTCATCGCCGTGACCGGGCTGCGCATCAGCGAGGCCCTCGCACTGACCCTGAATGACATCACCCCGGACGGTCTCGTCATCCGCAACACCAAGTTCCGCAAGTCCAGGATGGTGGCTCTGCACCCGTCCACCCGGGATGCTCTGAACCGCTACCTGACGGTGCGGCGCAAGGAGAAAACCTTGGACGGACATCTGTTCGTGATCACCACCGGCGGGCCTCCAAGCGTCGATCGAGCGGAGCAAGTCTTCCGCGAGCTCGCGGAACAAACGGGAATCCGAAAACCCGGCGCGGCACGAGGACCGACCCCGCACTCGCTGCGGCACTCCTTCGCTGTTCGGTCACTCGAGAACCTCGATCCCGGTGCCGATCCGAGCCGTCACATGCTGGCGCTCGCCACCTACCTCGGCCACGCCAATGCCTCGCATACCTACTGGTACCTGGAATCAACCCCAGTCCTCCTGCGCGGTATCGCCGAGGACGCCGAGCAGGCTCACATGAATGGAGGTTCCGATGACTGATCTTGCCCCTCACCTCACTAGCTTCCTCCAGGAGCATCTGCCCAACGAGCGGCGCTTCAGCCGACACACCATCCAGGGCTACACCGATTGCTTCCGGCTGCTCGTCCCCTACGCGGCTGAACAGACCAAAATCCGCCCCTGTGCCCTGAAGATCGAGCACTTCACGGTGGCGCTCCTGTTGGCCTTCCTGGAATCGTTGGAGAGAGATCGCGAAAACCGTGTCAGCACCCGCAATATCCGCCTCGCCGCCATCAAATCCTTCTTCCGCTACCTGGAATACCGTGTCCCGAGCTGCCTCGACCACGCATTGCAGGTGCGTGCCATCCAGCAGAAGCGCGCCGACAAGCCCCTGATCGACTGGCTCGACCGGACCGAGATGCAGGCAATCCTGGATGCCCCGGATACCGGGACGGTGGCAGGCCTGCGCGACCGCGCGATGTTGCACCTGTGCTATGCCGCCGGGCTGCGGGTGTCGGAACTGACCGGGCTCACGCTCGACAGCCTGTCGGGTCCCCAGCTTGAGACTGTCCGCATCCTGGGCAAGGGACGGCGTGATCGTGACCTGCCGCTGTGGAAGGAAACGAAAACCGTCCTCAATGAGTGGCTTGACGTCCGGCCGCCGGTCAAAAACCGCTACCTGTTCCTCAACGCACGGGGACGGGCGATGAGCACGGACGGCTTCGCGTATATCCTCAAGCAGCATGTCGCCACGGCGGCGCGGAAGGTTCCGTCGATCGAGGGCAAGCGGGTTACCCCGCATGTGCTCCGTCATTCCACGGCGATGACGATCCTGCATGCAACCGGGGATATCCGGAAGGTCTCGCTCTGGCTCGGTCATGCGGACATCAAAACCACCGAAGCGTACCTCCGGGCCAGCCCGGCCGAAAAACTGCGAATCCTTGAGACCAACGTACCGCCCTCCATCCGGCCAGGGACTTTCCCCGGTGCGACGGACAGCCTGATGAGAGTTCTCGGCGGGCGGGGACGTCTGGAATTAATGCCGACTGAAAGTGGGGAATAACCGCATGAATCAGCCATCTTCCACAGGCGACTCGGCATTAACAACTACTCGGCATAAGGCGTATTTCTCGGGGTTCACTGGCGAGCGGGCCGTGCGCACCTGGACGATGCGCATGCGAACCCTCAAGGATCTCGGCTTCATCGATATCAAGAGCGGACCGAACGGACCGATCAGCTACGTGCTGATCTTCAACCCCTACCTCGTCGTGCACCAGCTCTATGAAGCCGGCCAAATCAACGAATCCTTCTTCAACTCGCTCGCCCAGCGGATGATCGAGATCGGCGCTCACGACCTCAGCGACCCGCCTGACGAGGAAGAAGCGAAGCCCCGATCGACCGGTAGCCGTCGCCGACGCCGCGCCGGAAAGGCAGCCGCATGAGCGCAGAAAACAAGAAACCAAGCGCGGAAAACGATGACGACAATCCCGCGAACGCGGCTAATGGCGGAGAGCCCGCCGCGTTGCAGACCAACTTCGAACGGCTGATCGCGCATCTGCCCAAGGACAGCCTCGCCGCGAAACTCGTGACCGCCTACGCGGCGCCAGGCGAGGCAACACCCGCCGGTGCCGTCGCGAAGGTCGCCGCATCCCGTCTCGATGAACTGAAGCGAAGCCATGACCACACCGAAAATCAACAAGATTGAGATTCAAGGCTTCCGGGCGTTCGGCCGGAAGGGACAGACGCTCTCGTTCGGCTCGGCGCTTGCCGCCATCTGGGCGCCCAACAGCCAGGGCAAGACCAGCCTTGCCGAGGCGTTCGAGTTCCTGCTGACCGGACAGATCGTTCGACGCCTGCTTGTGGCCAGCACCCAGGACGAATTTGCCGACGCCCTGCGCAACGCCCATATGCCGGCCGCCACGCCCGCCTACGTCGAGGCAGAGATCACCGGCACCGACGGCGAGCCGCACAGGGTCAGGCGGACGCTGATCTCGGACTACGCCAAGCGGAAGGACTGCCAGTCAGCTCTGCAGATCGACGGAGGGGACGCGAAGGAAAGCGATCTCGCCGCCCTCGGCATCATACTCTCGCAACCGCCGCTCGCCGCGCCGGTCCTCGCCCAGCATACGCTCGGCTACCTCTTTTCCGCCCGGCCGCAGGACCGCGCCACGTATTTCAAGAAGATCCTCGAGGTCACGGACCTGGAAGAGCTGCGCGGCGCGGTCACGGCGCTCGACACTAGAGCGTTTTCCTATCATTTGCGGTCATAGCCGGCAGCAGCGAAGTAGTTTTCGCATTCCGTTGGTGTGAAGGTGTCGATGCCTTGGGCGATGGCGTCCCAGAGGTCATCGACGGTTCGGGCGGCGGTCTTTTTGAGGAAAGCCTTGAGCTTGGAGAAGGCCATTTCAATGGGGTTAAAGTCAGGGCTGTAGGGCGGCAGGAAGCGCAACTCTGCCGCGGCGACTTCGATGGCCGTGCGCACGGCGATGGGTTTGTGGGCGGGTAAGTTATCCATCACCACGATATCGCCGGGTTTGAGCGTCGGGACCAAGACCTGCTCCACATAAGCGAGGAAGGCGGCACCATGCATGGCACCGTCGAGCACCATGGGCGCGGTCATGCCTTCAAGGCGGAGCGCGCCAACGAAGGTCGTCGTCTTCCAGTGTCCATGAGGCACCGGTGCTTGGCAACGCTCGCCCCGTGGCGCCCGGCCGTAACGCCGGGCCATCTTGGTCGAAGCGCCGGTCTCGTCAATGAACACCAGCCGCTCGGGCTTCAGATCGGGTTGGGCGTCGAACCAGGCCTGCCGGCGGCGCAGGACGTCAGCTCGCTGTTGCTCGCAGGCGTGCGCGGTTTTTTTTGAACGTCATGCCGTGCCGGTCGAGCAGCCGCCAGACCGTGCTTTGGGCCACCGTCAAGCCATGCCCCGCGTCCAGGTGTGCCGCGATCTCGCCCAAGGTGATGTCCGGCGTCTCGTCAACCAGCGCCAGGATTTCCTCGGCATGGGCCTCGATCCGGTGCGAGCGGTGGTCACCGCCTTGCGGCCTAGGCCCGACATCGCCCGTCCGCCGCCACCGATTCACCCATTTGATCGCCGTCGAGGCCGCAACCCCGAAGCGGCGCGCCGCCGAGCGCCGCGACAGGCCGCTGTCAACCGCCGATACAAGCCGTTCTCGAAGATCATTGGAAAGAGGTTTCGTCATGCAGCCTGGCCTCCTCCACCAGCCCACATCTTGAATCAGAAATTCGATCCCATGGGAATCCCAAAAAGAATCCGTCAGCTCAGAAAATGCTCTAGGTTCAAGCCCGATGACAACGACCGGCAGTGGATCCGGCTTGCTGCTGCCGCAGCCATCGAAAACGCGGAGCCACTCCTGGCGGCCCTCAAGACGGCCGTCCCGGCGCCCGACGATCTTGCCGCCGCCATCGATGGGGCGATCGCAGCCATCCTGACCGCGCCCGGGCATCCATTGCCGACAACGCCCGCCGAGCGCTTGGCAGCGCTCGAAGGATTGTTGGCGGAGCGACGGGCCAAGACCTTCGCTGTTGACGGATTCGACAGGAAACCGCTCGCCGACTGGACTGAACCCGCCCAGGGGGAATGGGACAAGCTCGATGCCTACCTGGCCGAGCGCGAAACGGTCGAGGAGGAAACACGCCGTCTGACCGCGCTCTTCAGGGAGGCCTTGGCCATCCCCGCCGTCGATGCCGCGACGCAGCCCATCGACTGCCTGCTGTGCGACACAAAAGGCAGCCTGACGCCGGAGCGCATCGCCCTTATCCGCACACGGGCGCAGGAGACCGAGGATTTCCAGGTTGCCGAAACGGCTGCGATGGATGCTCTGCGCGGCCTGGCCGCGTCCGCCCGCGCGCTCGATACTGCCACCGCCGCCGCCTGCCCCCGCTTTCTCGCCATGCACTCAAGGGAGCGTCGGCTAAAGGGGTTCCGCGTGGAGCGCATTCGGACGTTGCTGGGGTCGGATGCGCCTGCCGTCATCGATCCCTGGCTGAAGGCCCTCCGCAACCTCGCCCGCGCGCGGGCGGCAATCGACGCCACCGACAAGGCTCTCACGGCCGAAGTCAACGCCTATGTGGGGAAACCGGACACCCTGGAACCCCTGGACGATCTGCAACCCCTGAAGACCCGCTTCGGCGAAGCCGCCACCGCGTATAGCGGTTTATCGGAGCTGCTGAAGCTCTACACCGATGCGGAAATGGCCCTCTTGGAACGGCTCACACCCGTCATCGATGCCGCCAGCGACACCGGCGGCTGGCAGGAGCTCATCGATCTTGCCAGAGACCAGGACGCGCTTCGAACGAGCCTGATCGAGCGCCAGGCCCGGACGGCCCTGCAAGGGGAACTGAACGCAGCGGTGCGCCGGATCGACAGGGGCAACGAGAAGGTCCTGGACGACAAATTCGCGGATCTGAGCGGCGGCATCCAGCACTGGTGGGACCTCCTCCGCCCCGACGAGCCGACCTTCTTTTCGGCCGTCAAACCCCGCAAAGGCGCGCGGCGCACCGTGGACTTCAAGGCAGGACTGTCGCTTGACGCCGACCGAAGCGCCCCGAAGTTGCGCGATGTCATCGCCGTGTTCAGCCAGTCTCAGCTTCACTGTCTGGGCCTCGCGCTCTTCATCGCCCGCGCCCTGCACGAGGGGGCCGGCTTCATGGTGCTCGATGACCCGATCCTGGCGAGCGACGAGGATTACCGGGCCTATTTCAACACAGCCGTCCTGGAGGAGCTGATCGGCGCCGGCGTCCAGACAGTCGTCCTGACCCAGGACCGGAAAACGTGGAAGGACATGGAGCAACGGTATCTGCACACGAACATCGACATGTTCCAGTTGTCCCTGACCGACCGGGCCGACGGCACGGCGGTCATCAATACCGGCGATGACCTCGCGACCATGCTTGCCCGAGCCGAGGTGCTAGCTCGAGGCGGTCACATCGAGCTTCGCAAACAGGCCGGCGAAATCCTGCGCGATGCCGCCGAGCGGTTCTGCAAGGAGATGCTGGTCAGGGACCGGTGGGCCAAGGGCGACAGTGGCGCCGCGCTGAGCGACTATGATGGCAAGAACTTCGGGCAGATCGAACCCAAGGTGGAGCCGATGCTCACGGCCGATCCGTCGCACCCCGGAAAGCTGCGGACGATCGGGAGCCAGCTCAACCCCGCCAAACACGACGACGACACGCCGGACCATGGCACTATCAAGGTCGCCCTCGGCGACCTGAAGTATCTCAAGAAGCAGTATCTGCCCGCGTAGACGTTTCCAGTCGAATTCGGCTCGCGATACGGTCGGCCGTGTGAGCAACCGCCCGGTTCGGGCGAACTCAGCTTCCCTCCTGCGGACCGGGCCTTGACCCTCCACTCTGCCCCGAAATGCACGTCCCGCCTGCAGTCACTCTTCCAACGCGTATCGGGGCACGAGCTCGCGCCAGCCGCCGTCCGCGAGGGCCTAGGCCTTCGGGACCCACCGCCTGACCTGCGAGCGCATCCAGCTGTCGACATGCCATTCGGCGGCGACATCCGCGGCGCCGTAGATGTCCTCGGCAATCTGCCGGTGCGTCTCGTCCGCCCTCAACCCGTCGAGCACCTTTGCCATTGCGCGATCCTCGCCCCCGACCCCGCCCGTTCCGAGGAGCCGGCAGACCCGCAACATCCAAGAAGTCGAGCATGCGCCGCACCGAAAGCGGGATCCTGAGGCCGAAGCGGTGCTGGATCTCGATCCCGCCATTCTCGGGAAACGGCATTTCGCCCCGGACCCTGAGCTGCGCGACCGCGCCCACGCACTCAATCTTGATCACAAGACCGCCGCCTATTAGCCGATATCCCCGCCGCCGGCAGCTACGAGCAGGACCAGCGGTTCCGCATCCGGCTCGACCACCGCTTCAACCATTCCCGACTGAATCCAGAAGGGCGAGGTCGGACCGTCCGCTCGGAACGGGTTCGCCCAAGCCAGCAGATCGAACCGAGCAGCCTCCAGTTCCGCCGCAGCTTGGATGCGCGTCGGGGAAGGGCCCGGCTCCAGGACCGGAGCGAGGCCACTACTGGTCGTGGCATGCGTCCGCCACGCCTCCTCGAATTCCTCGACGCGCCGGAGAAACAGCCAAGCTCGGACACCGTCACCGATCTCCATCATCGCCTGCACTTGTTTCCGACACTATGCCCCGAGTTCCGCGGTTAACCTCGCTGTTAACGGATCCGGTTCATCGACCTGCTATTCTTCGACGTCGAACGCCCGACACCGTCACCGCAGTCGGTCGATGGCAATCACAAGCGCAAGCAGCTGATCGGTGTCTTCTCGGGCGACGTCGAGGAGACCGTGCGCATCGACGGGCAGGAGCTCGGGGACATCCCACCGTCGCGCTTTGCCGAGATCGTGGCCCACGTCGACCAGAATGTAGTGCTCTTCGAGGCGAGCGTGCGCGAGAACGTGGCGCTGTGGGACCCGACCATCGAGGAGCGGGACATTGTCCAAGCCCTGCGCGACGCAGCGATCTACGATCAGGTCGCCTCGCGCGCGCAAAAATACGCCTCCCCGGTTGAGGAGGGCGGGCGGAACTTCAGCGGCGGGCAGCGCCAGCGCCTGGAGATCGCCCGCGCATTGGCGCGCAATCCGGCCGTCCTGGTGTTGGACGAAGCGGCCGCAGCGCTCGATCCGATCACCGAGCTTGAGATCGACGACGCGCTAAGGCGCCGGGGCTGCACTTGCCTGATCATCGCCCACCGGCTCAGCACCGTGAGAGACGCCGACGAGATCGTCGTCCTCGAGCGCGGGCGCATGTCCGTCATCAAAACATTCGGGACGATTGAGCCTGTTTTATAACGGAGGATCTGGCTCATCTTGGATTGATGTTAAGCCGCTTTGCGTTGATGGTTCAAGCGGCGGTTTTGGATTGTCAGTTTCTTTATCTTTTCCCTCGTTTCGATAATGGCGGTGTGACGCCCGAAGTAGGCGTCGGCTGGTGTGACGTTTCCAATGCTCTCGTGGTAACGGTGGTTGTTATAATGATCGACGAAGACGCTGATCTGGTTTTCGAGGTCGCCCTGTAGATAGTAGTTTTCCAGCAAGATCCGATTCTTGAGCGTTTGATGCCAGCGCTCGATCTTGCCCTGGGTTTGCGGGTGATAGGGTGCGCCGCGGACGTGGCTCATACCCTGGCCCTCGAGCCATTCAGCCGGATCGCCGGATATATAGGACGAGCCATTGTCGCTTAGCAGCCTCGGCTTGTGGACGACGTTGGCGTGATTGCAGCCTGATGCTTCCAGCGCCAGCTTCAGTGTTGCCGTCACATCGCCTGCCTTCATGGTGGTGCAGAGCTTCCAGGCGATGATGTAGCGGGAGTAGTCATCCAGAATGGTCGACAGATAGAACCAGCCCCAGCCGATGACCTTGAAGTAGGTAAAGTCAGTCTGCCAAAGCTGGTTCGGCGCTGAAGTCTTGTCACGGAACTCATCAGCCGCCTTGATGACGATGAAGGCTGGACTGGTGATCAGGTCGTGGGCCTTGAGCAGCCGGTAGACAGACGCTTCTGAGACAAAATAGCGTCTCGTGTCAGTGAACGTCACGGCCAGTTCCCGAGGCGACGATTGCGTCTCTTCCAAGGCAAGATCAATGATCTCCTGGCGAACATTGTCTGGGATACGGTTCCACACCTGACCAGGATTGCTGCTGCGATCCTCAAGGCCGGCTTCGCCGAAGGCCACATAGCGATCATACCACCGGTAAAATGTCGTCTTCGGAATGCCGAGCTTTTTAAGCGTCGGCCTGACACCGAGATGAGATTGATCCACCAGGCGGATGATCTCCAGCTTCTCCGATGCAGGATACCTCATGCCTCGTCTCCCCCATCCCCGATCATGTTTTTTTTGAGCAGCCGGTTCTCCAGCATCTGCTCGGCCAGCGCCTCCTTCAGATCACGCGCCTCGGCGCGAAGTGCCTTCACCCCATTGCTGGTGGCCTGGCGTGCCGTATCGCCGGCAAGGCGTTTCTTGCCGGCTTCCAGGAACTCCTTCGACCAACTGTAATAAAGGCTCTCTGCGATGCCCTCGCGACGGCACAGTACCGCGATGCTCTCCTCGCCGCGCAGCCCTTCAAGGACAATGCGGATCTTCTCTTCCGTGGAATGACGCCGACGCGTCTTGCGACGGATATCCCGAACGACTTTCTCGGCCGGGTCTTTCCTGCTCATTGATTTCTGCCTCATCTTCGTTCCCTTCGGTCACGACGATGAGCCGGAAATCCTCCCTTATGAAAACCCCTCAATATGTCCCATAGGTGCTGACGTCAGACACGGCGTGCTAACCTTTTGAGTTTCCATGATTCTGGGGGGTCAAACTTGCGCGACGAACAACAGCCTATGCGCCGATGGCCGCAGGTTACCCGTGGGTCGGTGGCGCGGCATCGCCCCCCTTCATCAATTGCTGGATGCGGTCGGCGATGCGTTGGGCTGGCTCGCGCAGTTGCCCGATGGTCCAGTCGGCGGCGTACCCTTCGGTGACGTCGTTGGGTCGGGCGTGGTTCACCAGCCGCTTGGTCAACGACGCCGGCAGCATCAAGTCGCGTTCGGCGACGGTGATGAAGGCATTGCGCAAACCGTGATACCAGAACCGCGTGCCGCAGGCCTCGCCGATCCCCTTGTAGTGTTGCGCCAGATCGCTGAGACGGCCCGAGCCGCTGGCCGATGAGGGAAACACCCAGCCCTCCGGCAGGGCACCGCTCTCCTCCCACCGGCGCTCGAGAACGGTGGACAGTTGCCGGGTGATGGGCAATTCCAGCGGCACGCCGGTCTTGGTCGCCTCGACCCGGAAGACCTGCGCCTCCCTGTCCACTCGCTCCCAGCGCAGCGCCAGCACCTCGTTGAGGCGCATGCCCGTGATGAACCCGAACCAGAAGGCGTCCCGCGCCACCGGCGAGACGACCACCGCCTGAATACCCGCCCGCCAGAGCGGCAGAACCTCAGCCGGCGACGAAATCTTCCGCCGTCTCCTGTGATGGAACTTGCCGCCGGCGGCGAGCCACAGTTCGACCGGGTTGCGCAAGCCTTCCAGATCGACGCAGGGCCGGCGGTAGATCCAGCGCAGGAGCGCGATCGTCGCGTTGGCCTGCGACCAGCCGTGATACGCGGTGAGGTGGTTGAACCGGGCCTCGACATCGCGCCGGGTGATGGCGTCGAGGGGACGGCTAAGCCAGTCGCGGAGATGGAGCTCGACCAACTCTCGATAGCCTTTATCGGTCCGCATCGTCCGGTTTGGATTGGCCGCTATGTATTCCTCGAAGGCTTTGCGGAGGACGGGGGTGCCGCGCGCCTCGGCGCGTTCGTCCGCCGGATCGCCGCCGCTGGCGACCTTGCCCAGGACCTGATGCGCCATGCGCCGGGCGCGCTCGGGCGCCAGCCTGTCGCAGCGTCCGAGGACGATGCGCTTGTTGGGGGCCTTCCTGCCACCGTCGCCTGTGCGGTAGTTGACGACGAAGGACTTGTGGCCCGACGGATAGACGCGAACGCCGAAACCGGTCAGCCTGTCGTCCCAAGCAATCCAGGCTTTGTCTGTGGGCTCAAGGGCGTCGATGGTTCGTTTTGTCAGAGAGGTTTTGACCAGAGCGAGGCGTTTTCCGGTGGTATGGTTCATGGCTGGATAATGGGGCATGGTGCACGGGAAGGCAACACTGGGGACAACACCGCAAACTCAACTCCAGCGCACTCCTGTCATCTCCTGACTATGAAGTAGGCGATAGAATTCCTTTTAACTTATTGTTTTATCGTACTTCTGTCATTTCCAGCGCACTCCTGTCATCTCTTGACGTTATAGAGTTAGGCTTGCAGACGATCTGGTGGATGCCGTTGCGCTCGGCCCAGCTTGCCGCGATCTTCTCGACGCCGGGGCCGCCGCCATGCACGAGGATGATGTCGGCGTACTTGGCGCGGGCCTTGTCGAGGCGCTCGATGACCGCTGCCGGGTTGGCGATGTCCTTGCCGCCGGTGATCGCGACGAGGGTGCCCTGCGGCAGGTGCGCCATGGTCTTGCGGGCCTTGCGGGCGCGCTGGAAGTCGCGGGCGTCGATGGCTGCGGAGGTGAGCTTGCCGGTCTGGCTGGTGTGCGATCCGCGCCGGGGCCGCCACATGCTGCCGGTCTCGACTCGGTATGCCTCGGCGGCTGTGTCGCGCATGGTCTCGAACGCGTCGCGCCGCGCGGTGAGGTTCTGCGAACGGTCGGTGACGAGTTCCAGCTCGCGGGACTTGATCTCGGTGCCGTCCTGCTCGCGCTGGAGGTCGCGCAGGCCGGGCATCAGCTTGTCGGCGGCGCGGTCGAGACGCTGGGTCTGGGCGTCGAGCATGTTGACGAAGCCCCAGAGCAGGCTCTCGCGCTCGTCGCTGAGCTGCGTGCCGTCCGGTCCGACGCCCTGGGCGAGGATGCGGAAGGACTCGCTCACCGCGTCGATGGCGTCGTCGGCATCCCAGATGTCGCGGGTGTCGAACTCGTCGCGCTCGGGCGTCGCGCCGTAGAGCGCTGCGTGCTGGCAGGCTGCTGCTGTTGCGGACTGTTCGTGGGTTTCGATCTGTTCGATGGTGTTCATGACGATCTCCCGATCTTGAGTTGCACCGTTCGGAGCGTCTGCCCCGAGGTGATGGTTCTTTGGGACACGCGCGCGCAGCGGAGCCACCGGGGCCGGAATGAATGGCCTGGTGCGGTGCGCGAGTGGTGCGGGCGCAGGGAGCGTAGCGACTGAGCCACGGTCGCGCGCCGCGCCGGGCCTAGGCGCTTCAGCGCCGTTTCATTCCGAGTCCCGGCCGCAACGGAGCGCAGCGGAGTGGAGGACCCCGCCGCAGGCGGGGTTGGCGCAGTGAGCACGTGTGGCACGATGAACCATCACGTCGGAGGAGAATTTGTTTGTTCCTGGCACAGCCCGCTTCGGCGGTTGTGCTTGGCACGTCCTCCGGATCGATGCGCGGACATGGCCGCTTTCCTGGCAAGCGCAGCGCGCAAGGAGCGCCAGCGACTGGAGGCGATAGGGATAGAAGCGGAAATCGCAGGGAGCGCAGCGACCGGAGATTGCAGCGGATAGCCCGGGCCGAAGGCATCGCCATGAATGCCATGCCGACACGCAAGCAGACCCATTTGCCGCTCACCCACCTGCCCGCTCCGCCAGGACCCCGGAGGCCCATGCCGCTGCGCGTTCGAGCACATGGCCGTGATAGGGCAGCGGATCGCAATGACAAGCGAGCCAGCAGCCGTCGAGTTCCGCGAGTTCCTCCAGCGCGGTCTCGCCCGCGCGGATGCGGCGCCAGAGATCGGCGCGGTAGCGCGCGATGACTGCGTCGCGCGTGCCGTCGCGGCCGATCCGAAACGGATTGCCCCATGTCGTGCGGCGGTCGATCAGCACGGCGTTGTTGTGCACATGCGCATACTCGAATGCTTCGCGGAGCTTCGGCTCGTTCCTCAGATTGACGATGGCGTCCATAGACTCTCTCCTCTCTCCGGATGGGCTTGCCCCCCACTCCGCTCTCCTCTTCCTCCCGCGCAGCGGATGAGCGGAATGAGCCGGGCGCGGAGCGTGTCGGGGCCCAGGTCGACGAGGTCGTCGTTGAAATCGTTGCCGACGGGGACGATCGGCGTGGCGCCGACGCCGGCCCGCGCGCAGCGCCGGGCGAGGCGTCCGGCCGCGGTCGCGCCATCCGGATCGTTGTCCCGGGCGATGACGAGGCGTGCGACGCCGGGCGGCGGCGCGAACGCGCCGAGGCTGCCGGCGGAGAGCGCAGCCGCTGCGGTGAACTCCGGGACGGCGGCGACCACCGACAGCACGGTCTCGATGCCTTCGCCCACGAGCAGCGTCGCGCCGTCGGCGGGATGGCCGAATCTCACGGCGAAGCCGTGGATGCGGCCGAGCGCCTTGCGGGGCGTCGCGACACCCGCCTTGGCGGGCCGGCACGGATCGAGCCAGGTGCGCTGCACGCCGAGGATGGCGTTGTCGTTGCCGGTGACGGCGGCGACCAGCGCCGGAAACCGGCGGGCGCTATTGCCGTCGCGGTAGCGAAGCTCCGGGTGGAAGCGCAGTGCCGCGAAGCGGCAGCGCGACAGCCCGCGGGCATGCAGATAGGCCTCGGCATGGGTGCCGGCGATCGTGTGGCACTGCCGCCACAGGCGGCGGGCCGCCTCGGTCGCGTCAAAAGAGTCGCCCGAGCCCGTCGCCGGTGAAACCGGCAGGGCAAGGAAGGCCCGCGCCTCGTCGAGCGCCGCGCGCAGCGACGGCGCGCGCGAGCGATGCCGGATGAGGTCGAGAAGGTCGCCGTGCTCCCCTGTCGCGGCGTCGGTCCACTTCCCCGGTACGCCGGGACCGTGCAGGCGGACGAAGAGCGATCGCCCGCGGGCGCCGTCCAGGTCGCCGGCGACCCAGTAGCGGCCCAGCTTGCGGCCGTGCGGCAGGTAGCGCCGGCAGACGGCTTCGGCCTGCAGGCCGAGCGCGGCGGCGATTCCGGCGGCGGGAGACGGTTCGTGCTGCATGCGGGACTCCTTCCGATCCGTGCGGGACGCCCGATACCGGCCGGCCTCCGCCTCGGGCTGGCGCCGGAGGGCCGGCGCGCCGCGCATCGCGCGGGCGCGGCGCCCGAAGGAGCCTCGCTCGGGATCGGTTGCAAAAAGAAAGGCCGGCACCGAAGTGCCGGCCAAGGTGGAGAGGGAGGAACGGATGCCGGATCTCAGAAAGGAATCTCGTCATCCAGGCTCGACGGATCGCCGCCGGCCGGCATTGCGCCGGTGTCGCCCGACGTCGACGGGTCGGCCTGGGCCGGGGCGCCGTTGCCGTTCGGCCTGTCCAGGAACTGCACCCTGCCGCCGGGGACGAGCAGGATCTCGGTCGAGAACCGGTCGCCGTCCTCGTCGGGCTTCGACCAGCGCCGCGTCTGCAGCTTGCCGTCGATGTAGACCAGCCGGCCCTTCACGGCGTGCTTGACGAACATGTCGATTAGCCCGTCCTGGAAGGTGACCACCCGGTGCCACTCGGTCTTGTCGACCTTCTCGCCGCTCTGGCGGTTGATGTAGCTCTCGTCGGTCGCGATCGAGAGGTTGGCGACGCGCCCGCCGCTGGTCAGGTGATTGACGGTGACGTCGGCGCCGAGGCGGCCGATCAGCTCGACCCTGTTGAGTCCGAAAGCCATGGGGTATCTCCTTCATGGACTGGATGATGACGATGGGTGAAGAACGTCGGGGACCGGGATCACTCTCCCGAACCCCCTTCGTTCACTCTTCTCAAGCCCTCCTCTAACTCCAGGCTGCCGCGCGGGACGGCATGGCCGGGAAGAGGTCCGCGAACCGGCGTTCGGGAAACGACACGCCCCGGTCGGGACAGCGCATGGCGCGATCGTCCTCGATGGTCTCGCGGATGGTCTGGGGATCGAGCCCGATCTCGGCCAGCAGTTGGTTGCCGGTCGGGACGTCGGAATGGAAGTCGGGAAGAAACATGGGTCTGGTCTCCTGTCCGGAATGCCAGCCCGGCATCGGTTCGGGAGACCCTCTCTCTCCGATCCTGCCGGGCTTGCCCGGCGCACGCTCTTCTCGAACTCTATGAGGCGGCGCCGGCCCGGCGGATCGCGGCAAGGCGTTCGCAGGCCGTCCGCGGTGGGATCGCGCCGAGGTTCAGCACCGGGATGCCGTGGGCCCCGGCGATGCGGATGCCCATGCCCGTGCCGCCGGTGACGGCCCCGCCATCGCAGGTCCAGCACACGACGGCGTCGACGGGCCGGTCCAGGCGGACACCCAGCAGGATTCCGGCGTTCCTGGCGTGCAACTTGCGGACGGCCTGCGAGCAGCGGTCCCAGGCGGGATGATGGCGGGCGGCGAGATCGGTGCAGGCGTCAAGCTCGGACGGAGACAGAACGCGGCAGTCAGGTCCGGCATGGCCGTTATATTCCCGCCACGGCAGATACAGGATTCTCCGGCCGGCCGGCGCGCCCCCGGCAAACGCAGTATCGGCACCGTGCGCGCCGCCGGCGTGCAAATGCCATCCGGTGCGGGCCAGCCACCCGGCGATCACGGTCATGTCGGCAAGGACCGATGAAGGCGTCGCGCGGGCGCCGATCCCGGCATAGGTGAGTGTGGTCATGTTCGATCCCCCGGATGCAAATTCAGCCGCGTCACTCTCCCGGCGCGCGGCTTCGCCCTCGCCCGGCTGTCCTCTTCCTCCGGCGGCGGGCCGGGGCTACGCCCCCCGGGTTGATTCGCGCTTCGGCGCCGGGCATGGATAGGCCATGGACGATCGGGCGCCGCGGGTTCTGGCCGCTGGCGCTGCTTTGGCTGCCGGCCGGGCTTGCGGCGACGATGGCGGTGCGTTTCGGGTCGGAGCACGGGTTGCCGGAGGCTGGTGGCATGGTGCCGGCGATGCTGCTGATGACTGCCGGATTGCTGGTCTTCTTCGCTCCCTGCGGCCTGCCGCTGGCGCTTGGTTGCCGGCGCGTGTGGCGGCTCGGCTACCGGCGCGGGGCCGGTTGGGCCTGGATCGGGCTCGGCGCGGTTACCGTGGCGGCGTCGGTGGTTGCGGGGTTGCTAGGCCCGATCGCGATCGCTGTATATGCGATCGTGCTCAGCCTGCCCGTGTGGGCCGCTTGGTTGTGGCTCGCGCACCGCGGTTGACGGCAGACGGCGGGCCGGCTGCGCAGCAGGGCGCCGGCCGGGGTCAGCGTGCGGGAGGGACGTCGCGGTCGGGCTGTTCCGCGAGCGTCCGCGCCTTGTTGGCGAGGCGCCGTGTGTGGGCTCGCATTGAGCTGTCGCAAGCCCAATCCGGGGCTACCCGGTCGCGAATAGCATGCAGCCGCCTCAGTGCCAGGCATCGCCGTCGGGATCGTGCTCCTCGGCGCGCATGGACTTGGCCGCAAGGGCGGTCCAGGCCTCGTAGTCCAGCCCGAGGCGCCGGTTCAGCTTGTTGCAGATTTCTTCCGCGTCGGAGACCGTCAAGGCTACGAGCGCGGTGGGGACATAACCGGACATGCCCTCGATGACGATACGGATCTGCTGGACCTCGTCCTCGATGTCGTAGGCGGGCACAAAACAATAATTCGGATCGTCGGGAAGGGTCTGTGCGGTCATCGGTTGTCTCCCCTTGAAGGGTTGCTGTAAGGGCCGACCGCGGGCCGGCAATACGCATGGCGGCGGGCAGCGTGTCGGCAATACGGATACGCGGTGGCGGCAACGGGCGCCATGCCGGAAAACCGGTCTCCGGCTGGCGCCGTGCCGGCAGTATGTACAGGGGACTCAGGCGGCGAGCGGCCAGCGTTCGAGAACGCGGTCGAGCACCTCGGCCCCGGGGGCGAAGGCGCGGGCGCGCCAGGACACGATCTCGACCGTGCAGCCGATGCGCTTCAGGAGCGCGGTATCGGTATCGGCCGGCCCCTCGATCTCGACCCGGTCGGCGCCCATGATGCGCCGGCGGGCGAGCCGCCAGCCATTGGCAAGGGCGAGCGCCGAGCCGCGGCCCATCACGGCCTCGAAAGCTTCCGCGCCGGTCATGGCGAGCCCGCCGTCGAGGCCGAAGGATGTGCGCACGGCCGCGACCTGCTCGGCATCGAGCACGCGCCCGATCAGCGCCTCGCCGGTATCCGTCGCAAGCCGGCGCACCCGCATGTTCTCGGCCGGCAGCCGGTCCCAGACGGGCAGCAGCAGGCCGGCGGCGAGCCAGAAACGCGACTCCCGGTGCGTCGGCAGCTCCGCGATCTCCTGTTCCCAGAGCATGCGATCGCGGTAGGGAAGCGGGTTGCCCCGCTCCCCCCGCACAGATCCGTGCAGGCACGTTGATGCACACGGCTCCTCCCTCAGGTCAATTGACGGCAAATCGTTGGCTCGGCCACGGGTGTCGGATTTCCAGCGTGGGCCAGTACTTCGCTGTCAGTCGCTCCATACGGTCCCCGCTGTAGCGGTCCTTCTGCGATCTGCGGCGCAGAGTCCTGAGCCACAGTACTTTCAGTCGTTGCACGAAACGCCCCAGATATCGGTAGCTGGTTGGAACGGCAAAGTAGTTCAGCCATCCATCAAGTACCTGTCCCAGCCACCGCGCGGTCTGGTTTACGCCGTCGTGCATCCGCCTGCGAAGCTCCTCCTTTATTCGCTTCAGGGTGCGCGCCATCCGCTTCGAGACCGGCTTGCGCCCCAACTGGAACCGCCCCTTCCTGTCCTTCGCGCAGTAGTGCGTGAAGCCCAGAAAGTCGAGCGTCTCCGGTTTGCCCAACCCTCGCCGCTGACGGTTCTCAGTTGCGAACCGCCCGAACTCGATGAGCCGGGTCTTGTCAGGGTTCAGTTCCAGTTCAAAACGTCCAAGCCGCTCCTTCAGGTCACGCAGAAATCGCTCCGCGTCTTGCTTGTGCTGGAAACCCACCACGAAATCATCGGCGTACCGCACGATGATTGTGTCGCCTTTGACCTCGTGGCTGCGCCACTTCTTCTGGAACCAGAGATCGAGAACGTAATGCAGGTAGATGTTGGCCAGGATCGGCGAAATCACCGAACCCTGGGGAGTCCCCCGCATGTTGTCCCGCCACTCGCCATTTTCCATGACGCCGACGTGCAACCACTTGGATATCAGCCTGATGACCCGCTTGTCTCCGATGCGATGTTCGAGGAACCGGACCAACCAGTCCCGCGAGACATGGTCGAAAAATCCGCGGATATCTGCGTCAGCTATCCAGTTGATCTTACGCCGTTCAATCCCGACCGCGAGCGCATCAAGCGCGTCGTGCGCCCCACACCCGGGCCGGAACCCATAGCTAAACCCCAGGAACTCCGCCTCGTAAATTGGCGTCAGGATAATCTCCGCCACCGCCTTCTGGACAATCTTGTCCTCTATGGCCGCGACGCCGAGCGGTCGTGTGCCGCCATCCGGCTTCGGGATGTTCACCCGCCGTGATGGCGTCGCCCGGTACGCTCCCGAGTGCACGCGGTCGTGCAGGGCGGCCAACCGGCCTTCCAACCCTCCCTCGTACATCCCCCACGTCATGCCATCCGCACCTGCCGCCGCGTCCTTCTTCAACGCGAAGAACGCCCAGCGCAGCGCATCGACCGTAACGTGGTGGAGAAGCGCCGTCAGACGCTCCCGTGGCTCCCGTTGTACAAACTGCCGTATCCGGTCGGCCGCTTGTGACACGCTTTCCCGGTCCTGCGTCCGGCGCATGCTTTGGCTTTCCAGATTCCCCTTGGGCTCGGTCCTTCGCTCCATCGGCTCCGCCGGAACAGGCCTCCCTTTGTTCGCCGACTTCATCGCTACTACTCCCGAGTCTGACTTCTCCATGCCGTTCGTCATCGGTTACGGATTCCTCCTTTCCTTTGCGATCCCGCTACGACCGCGGGATGACATGGAGACCTCCCAGGTCCCGGCGTGAAAGCCTACGTACGTGCGGTTGGGTTCTTCGACTCCGCAGGGTCCACTTCCCCCTTACCATGGCGGTGGAAGCGGTGTTGCCTTCGACATACTGGAAAGCCTCGGCACCCTGATTCTCAGACTTTTCGTAGCTCAATCGCCCTCGCCCATACGCGCCCCTGTCAACGCTTAACCTGCATCCTCGCGAATGCCGGCCCATGACTCGGGGTGGAAGTGGTTGGTTACTCCTTCTTCCCGCCGGACTCACACCGGCTACTTTCCGCCAGTTAGCCTGGCGCTCCCAGTGCGCCTCGTCGGCCCGGCGCCAGTTGGAGGCGTCGAGCTCGGCGCGGGCCATGGTCTCGCGGCTGACCGGTCGGACGAGGCGGACGCGTTCCTGCACCCCGCCGTCGTCGAACATGCGCGAGGGCGCGGGCAAGAGGACGGCGGCACGCTTCGAGCGGGCGTTGACCGCCAGTCTCGGCTTGTCCCCGGATCCAGTCCGGGGCGGGCTGTCGGGTCCGGGCTCGCGGGCGCCGATTCCGAGCGCGGTATCGGCATCGAGCGGTTCCAGCCTGTCGCGGCGCACGATCTCGACCAACTCGGTGACCGCCCCGGTGCCGGGATGCTCGTAGAGGGTCTCCCGGCCGGCGATGGCGAGCGAGTCGGCGCGCACGGTCTCGACCCCGACCTCGTAGGCGCCGGCCTCCATGGCCTGCTCGATGTTGGCTGCGATCCGATCTTCCAGTTCGGCGAAGAGCTGGTTCTGCTCGTCGATGGGGAGCGCCAGCAGTCGGTTCAGGAAACGGGGCATCGGCGGCAGGTCCTCCTTGAGGTTGCCTTCGTGGACCAGCTTGAGGCCGGTGGCGTCCTCGAAACGGTCGAGCGACCAGCCCGGGATGTTGCCGCGCCAGAGGGCGATGTAGAAACGCCGAAGCGCCGCCTTGGCGTAGAGGCTCTCCAGGTTGTCGCTCTCGCGGAACAATGCCTGGCCGTCGCCGCCCATGGCGGTCTGGGAATCGCGCTGGCCGCGGGTGATGGCGCCGAGGCTGTCGAGCCGGCGCGCAATGGTGGCAATGAAGCGGCGCTCGCCCTTCACGTCCGTGGTGACCGGGCGGAACAGCGGCGCCGAGGCCTGGTGCGTGCGGTGGGTCCGGCCCAGGCCCTGGATCGCCTGGTCGGCCCTCCAGCCGGGCTCCAGCAGGTAGTGGATGCGGCGGTCGGTGTTGGCGCAGGACAGATCGGCGTGGTAGCTGCGGCCCGTGCCCCCCGCCATCGAGAACACGAGAATGCGCTTGTCGCGGTCCATGAAGGCGGCGGTCTCGGCGAGGTTGGCCGACGCCGGCCGGCTGCGCAGCGCCAGGCGCTCGCCGCGCGCATCGGAGATTCTCAGCACCCGGCGCAACCGGCCGGTTACTTCCGCGACCGCCTCGTGCCCGAAATGCTGCACGATCTGGTCGAGCGCAGAGGGCACCGGCGGGAGCGCGGCGAGCTTCTCGATCAGCGCGTCGCGGCGGGCGACCGCCTCCTGGCAGAGCACCAGGTTGCCGTCGGCGTCGAACACGGGCCGCGAGAACAGGTTGCCGTCGTCGTCGGTGAACGGCTCCTGGAGCTGCACCGGAAACGCGTGGGCCAGGAACTCGATGACGGTCTCTCTCGGCGTCAGGTCGACCGAGAGATCGTCCCACTCGGTGGCCGGGATCTCGGCGATGCGCCGTTCCATCAGCGCCTCGCCCGTGGAGACCAGCTGGATGACGGAAGAGCGTCCCGATGCGAGGTCGGCTTCGATCGCGCGGATCAGCGACGGGCACTTCATGGCGGTCAGCAGATGGCCGAAAAAGCGCTGCTTGGCGCCCTCGAATGCCGACAGGGCGGCTGACTTGGCGTTCCGGTTCAGCGTGTCCTCGCCGTCGACGATTCCGGTGGCCTTGAGCGCCTCCTGGATGTTGCGATGGATGATCTTGAAAGCGCCGGCATAGGCGTCGTAGATGCGCCGCTGTTCCGGCGTCAGCTTGTGTTCGAGGATCTCGACCTCGACCCCGTCATAGGAGAGTGCACGGGCCTGGTAGAGGCCGAGCGCCTTGAGGTCGCGAGCGACCACCTCCATCGCGGCGACGCCACCGGCTTCCATGGCGGTGACAAATTCGACGCGGGTCTCGAACGGCGTCTCGCCGGCGGCCCAGAGCCCGAGCCTGCCGGCATAGGCGAGGCCGGGTACGGTGGTGGCGCCGGTGGCCGAGACATAGGCGATGCGCGCGTCGGGCAGCGCATTCTGAAGCCGCAGGCCGGCGCGGCCCTGCTGGGACGGCTTGACCTCGCCGCGGTTGCCCTTGGACCCGGCGGCATTGGCCATGGCATGCGCCTCGTCGAAGATCACCGCGCCGTCGAAGGCGTGGCGGTCGTCCTCGTCCAATGAGTCGGCAAGCCAGGCGACGATCTGGTCGAGGCGCGAGGGCTTCCCTTGCCTGGCCGGCGAACGCAGCGTCGCGTAGGTGGCAAAGAGGATGCCCTCGGCGAGCGGAATCTCGGCCCCCTGGCGGAACTTGCCCAAGGGAATGACGTCGTCGTCGAGCCCGCCGAGCGCGCACCAGTCGCGCCTTGCGTCCTCGACCAGCTTGTCGGACTGCGAGAGCCAAAGGGCGCGCTTCCGGCCGCGCAGCCAGTGGTCGAGCACGATCGCGGCGACCTCGCGGCCCTTGCCGGCCCCGGTGCCGTCGCCCAGCATCCAGCCGCGCCGGAAGCGTACTGGGGCGGAAAGCACCTCACCGTCGTCTGTGACATCGGCGGTGCCGGCACCGCCGCCATCGTCGCCATCGTCCTCCGGGCAGCGCTGCACGGTCTCCCAGCCCGCGCCGATGCGGTAGTCCGCGGCGAGATGGCGGGAGTGGGCCTCGCCCGCCAGCACGGCGCTTTCGAGCTGGGCGTCGGAGAGGAGCCCGTCCGTCACCACGCGTTCGGGCAGCATCGGCCGGTATGACGGCACGGGATGCGGCACCGCGGCCATGGCGGCGGACTGGACCAGCGGCGTCGGATGGGCGATGGCGCCCGGCACCCGCGCGACGCCCGGCCGCCACGGTTCGTAGGGGCCGGCATTCGCCTGCGTGGCCGATTCTTGCGTAACGGTGTCGGGGGCGCCGGTCTCGACGGCCCGCCCCGGACCCGATCCGGGGACGAGCTCGGCGACAGGTCCCCAGTCGTGGGCGGTCGCAGGCGTGGCAGCGGAATTGGCGCCGGTGCTGCCCTTCGTGGCCGGCGGCCTGACCGGCTTGCCGAACAGGTGCCGTGCCGGGCCGGCCGGGATGGGGCGAGCGGCCTCCGGGGTAATCGGCAGCCGGGGCGGAACCTTGGCAATGACGGCGTCGAGAAGTTCGGCGGCGTCGGCGGCGCGGGCCTCCCGGTCGATGCCGATTCCGGGCTTGGACGAACGGTCGAGGACGGTGAGCCGGGTGTCGAAGCCGGTGCCGCGCCGAGCATAGGCGCGGCCGTCGATAGCCATCGTGAAGACGGTGCAGGCGCCGCCGTCGACGGAGTCGAAGGTGTCCCGCCAGGCGGCATCGCCGGGGATGCAGTTCGCCGAGATAATCGTCACCAATCGGCCGCCCGGCGGCAGCATCGAAAATGCCGAGCGAATATGGCGCAGATCCGCGTCGTGGCGGATGCGGTCGACGCCCGGCGTCGCGGAAAACGGCGGGTTCATGATGACGGCCGTGGGCGTCACATCGTGAAGCCGGTCGGCGATGGCTTCCGCATTGAAGGCGGTGGTGACGGCCTGGGGGAACAGATGGGTCAGGAGATGCGCGCGCGTGTGGGCGTATTCGTTGAGATACAGACTGCCCGCGGCCCGGTTGCCCATCGCGCATTCGGCTATCACCGCCAGCATGCCGGTGCCGGCGCTCGGCTCCAGCACGGTATCGCCCGGCCGGATGGCGGCGGCGCGGAGCGCGGCATAGGCCAGCGGCAGCGGCGTCGAGAACTGCTGCAGGCGGATCTGCTCCTCGGAGCGCTTCGTGTGCGACGGCTCGAGCGCCGCGACGGCGTCCAGCATTGCCAACATGTGGCGGGGGCCGTCCGGCCCGGCCCCGGTCTGCTTGCGCATGGCGCGCCCGTAACGCTGCACGAACAGCACGACCGCGGCTTCGGCGGCCTCGTAGGCATCCTTCCAGAGCCAGGCGCCCTCGGCATCGGTGGCGCCGAAGGCGCGCGTCATGGCGTCCCTTAGCGTCCCGGCATCGAGCGGCCGGCCGGCTTCCAGGACCGGCAGCAGGGTCCTGGCGGCGGCAAACAGGGCGTCCGAAGCGGACGGCGCCGGGCGCACGGAAACGGATGCGGTGGCGGGATCGGGGGGAAGCTGCGGGCGTGCGGACGCGTCCGCCGCCGAATGGGCGTCGAGCATGAAGATCTCCGTGCTGGAATTGCGGGGAAGCGCCGGGCCGGCGGCGCGAAGCCCGTGCTCCCGCGCCGCGCTGGCGGCCTGTCGCGGCACCGGCTGACCGGCCTCATGGCGGCCGGAGCGGGACGGGTGCGGGATTACATGGTGGCGGTGTTCCGGCGGGCGTTGGCGCCGGCGGGGCCGGCTAGAGGAGCCCCCTGGCCTTGAAGCTGAGCGCGTCGTGCGCGGTGACGATCAGATGGTCGTGCAGCGTGACGTCGATCGTCTTCAGCGCTTTCTGGATGCGCCCGGTCATCTCGATGTCGGAATTGGACGGGAAGACGTTACCCGACGGGTGATTGTGCGAGAGAAGTACGGCCGTGGAATGCAGCTCCAGGGCACGGCGGCAGATCTCGCGGGGATAGGCCGGCGCATGGTTGATCGTGCCGGTCTGGTGGCATTCGCTGCGGATCAGCCTGTTGGCGGTATCGAGGAACAGCACATGAAATTCCTCGATCGGGCGGTGTCCGGTGAGCGTGCGGCAATATTCGACCGCCTTGTCGTAGTTGTGGAGTGCCGGATTGAGCTGCTTCGGCAGTTCGCCCCGAGCGAGGCGGATGCCGAGGGCCTCGGCGGTCTTGATCGCGCAGACGCCGGCATCGCCGAGTCCGTCGATGGCGCGGAGCCGGTCCGTGGCCGCGGCGAGAACCCGGCCGGGGGAACCGAACGTATCCAGCAGGGTCTTGGCGAGGGACTGTGCGGCGGCGGCGGAATGGGACGCCGACAGCAGGAGCTGGAGCAGCTCGGCATCGTCGACCGCGTAACGCCCGGCGCGCAGGAACCGGTCCCGGAGGCCGTTGCGGCGGTTCCGGCCGCCGGCGGTGCAGGGCGCCGCGGCAGGCGTGAACAGGGGCATGTCGTCGGCGGCGGTGTGGGGTCCATCGAGCGGGGTCATGCGGCGGCCTCCCCGGCTGGCGGATACGGGCGCACGGCGGTGCGGGCGCGGCAGACATCCATGAGGCGCTCGTATTCCGGCGGATCGAGGTCGGAATCGCCCTGGACGAGAAAGGCGGGCTGGGTCGCCGTCAGGTGGACCGCCGTGTCTTCGCGCCGATTGCCGCCCTCTGACATGACCTGCCTGCAGGCATTGTGGATGGCGAGCGCCACTCCCGACGGGTTCGATGCGCCCGGGACGACGATGTCGAGGGCGGCCCGGTGGCGGCAGTCGTTCGCCGGAAGATCGGGGAAGCTCATCGGCCCGCCCCCCGGAGCCTGGCGACGAGGCCCGCCACCATGGCGGGCTCGGCGAGGCTGCCGAGATGGGCGTCGAACAGCGGGTTGTCGGTGGTGGCCGCCAGGACGGAATTGCCGGCAATGCAGATGCCGGCGATGGCCGGGTCGGTCATGGGTTCCAGATCGAGCAGCCAGGCGAGGAACGCCGCGAACAGGGGCGAGAGCTGTTCGCCCCGCCGCGGGTCCATCGGGTGCAGGGCCGGCGGCGGGCCGGTGGGCGCGGCCGGGGCCGCGGTCTGGATATCGGGCATGATGGGGACTCCGCGATCCGGAGGAAAAGAAAGCGCCCCGCCCCGGGACAGGACGGGACGGGGCGCGGACGGGACCGGCGCACTCAGGAGGGGGATGCGGCGGTCCCGGCAGTACGGGCGGCGGCAGCGTCGATTTCAGGTCCGAATTCGACGATATGGCCGGCACGCCTTGCCGCCTCGGCGTAGGTGTCAACGGCGGAGCAAAATTAGTCCACCCGGGCGGAGCAAAACTAGTCCACTTAACGTTATGCGGTACGCGGTGTTGGGGGGTTGTCCCGGTAGTCCATAGGAGGGACCCGCGCTGCTTCGTGTAGCGCTTGCGTTACGCGGAGCGAAGCAGCGTGGGAGGTTCCTGTGGACCCACCGGGTCAACCATTGCACCGGCGGTTAAGCAGGTATTTTGGGGAATTTCCGCCGTTTTTGGCTTTGGTTGAGACGATAGCTCTCGCCGTTCATTTCCAGGATATGGACATGGTGGGTGAGGCGGTCCAGCAAAGCCCCGGTCAGGCGTTCCGAGCCGAATATCTCCGTCCACTCATCGAACGGCAAGTTGGAGGTCACCAGGATCGAGCCCCGCTCGTAGCGCTGGCTGAAGACTTCGAACAGCAGCTCGGCGCCGGTCTTCGAGAGCGGCACGAAGCCGAGTTCGTCGATGATCAGAAGGTGATACTTTGCCAGTTGCTTCTGCAGGCGCAACAGGCGTTTTTCATCCCTGGCCTCCATCAGTTCATGAACCAGGGCAGCGGCCGTGAGGAAGCCGACGGAGAGCCCCTTTTGGCAGGCCGCCAGACCGAGACCGAGGGCGATATGGGTCTTGCCGGTTCCGCTGTTGCCGAGCGCGATGATATTCTCACGACGCTCGACGTATTCGCATCGCGCCAACTCCAGAACCAGCATCTTGTTGAGCGATGCGATGGCCTTGAAGTCGAAGCTGTCGAGGCTTTTGACGGCGGGGAACCTGGCCTGTCTGATCCGCCGCTCGACCATGCGGCGCTCACGGTCGATCAGTTCCAACTCGGTCAGACGGACAAGATACCGCACATGGTCGGCGCCCTCGGTGGCGCATTGGCGGGCCAGCTTGTCGTATTCGCGCAGGAACGTCGGCAGTTTCAGGGTCTTGAGGTGATGGGCCAGCAACACTTGCGGCGTATCGGTCATGACGCGCCTCCACCCAACAAGCTCATATAACTGGCGGCGGCCGTGGTCGCCACGTTGGCCCGAGGCAGGTAGGGATAGATATCCAGGTCGAGTTTGGGCGGGCGTCGCTCGATACGGCACAGCACAAGGTGTTTGACGGCGTCGTAGCCGATCGCACCCAGGCGCAGGGCGTCCTTCACCGCGCCGTGAAGCACCTCGAGATCGAAGGTCTCCAGAAGCCGAAGGACCTGGACGTATTCCCGCTTGCCGGCCTTGCCCATGCGCGCCTCCAGGAGACGGCGCAGGGTTGGGAAGGCATCAGGCAGTTCCCATCCGTCTAGCGGCGCGGCCTGATCCAGGGCGCCGATCTTGTGCTCCAGCAAAGGCAGGTAGTGGATCGGATCGAAGACCATATCTTCCCGGTCGTAGGAACGGGGGTGTCGGGCAATGATCCCGGCGCCGCAACCGATAACCACCTCGTGGACATAGCCACGGATCCAGACTTCCTGATGGCCGTAGGCGACGGGCACGGAATAGTCATTCGTCCGGTAGCGCACCAGGGACAGCGAGTTGACCCGCGTGCCCTGCTTGTCGCACGCGTCGAACGGTGCCGGCAGTGGCCTCTTCAACGCTTCGCGGTCACGCACAAACCGTTCGCCGATGCTCTCGCGGTGGCCGCGCAGGACGTTGCCTTGCCGGTTGCGGCATTGCTCTTCCAGGTGGCCATTGAAGGCGTCCCAGCTCGCGAACCGGGGAAGCGGCGTCATGAAGTTCCGCCGGGCATAGCCGACCACCCCCTCCACATTGCCTTTGTCGTTACCCTTGCCGGGACGGCCGTAGCGGTCCTCGAAGAGGTAATGGGACTGCAGCCCGCTGAACGGCCGCGTTCGTTGCCGCGTGCCATCTGACAAGATGCGCGACACCAGACACTTGTCGTTGTCGTAAAGAATCGATTGGGGAACGCCGCCGAAAAAAACAAAGGCTCTGTTGTGCCCGTCCAGCCAGGCCTCCGTCGTCGCCGCCGGGTAGGCCGCAACGAAGCAGGCATCGCTGTGGGGAAGTGTCATGACGAAAAAATGCGCCCGATACTTGACGCCGGCGATGATCGCATCCGCCTCGCCAAAGTCCGCTTGAGCATGGCCCGGAGGATGTGACAACGGCACAAACATCTCACGCCGACGAAGGCGCCGTTCCCGAACGTAATCCTTCACGATGGTCTCTTTGCCCGTGAAGCCATGTTCGTCGCGAAGGCGCTCGAATATACGCTTCGCCGTGTGGTGCTGCTTACGGTGAACCGTTCGGTCCTCCTCCAGAATACGGTCGATGATATCCGTGAAGGGGGCCAGTTTCGGGCGTTTCGGTGGCTGGCGTCGCCGATATCCCGGCGGTTCCGAATGCCGCAGCATCTTCCTCACCGTCTCGCGCGCAATGCCAAACCGACTTGCCGCCTCTCGCTGGCTCAGACCATCAACATGGCAGGCCAGCCGAACGCGCAGATATAGGTCCACGGTGTACATCCTCCCGCCTTCCATCTCAAAAAAGATCGAAGGCTACAGGTGGCAGAGTTTTACTCCGCCCGCGGCTGGGAAATCCCGCCGCTTCCGTGGACTAATTTGTCACCGCCGTTCTCACTTGCGGTCGTGTTTCCGGGTGAGCCTGGCCTCATAGGCTTCGTGCGTCTCGAAGCGTCCGAAATCCTCGATGGCCGAGGACAGGCTGGCACATTCATGCAGGTGGCGGGCCACTTGCTCGTCGTCGATCGTCTGTCTCTGGCCGATCGCAAAGTCGATCATGGCTCTCAGGGCCAGGGTGGCGGCGAGCGGATGTCTGGCCGCCAGGGCGTCGGCGGCCGGGGTCAGGATGTGGTCGAAGATGCCTTCGAGGTTTGACGCCTGTTCGATCGCCAGCGCGGCGGCCCTGTCCAGGGCCGGCCAATCTATCAGGAAGGACAAGGCGCTCATCGGGCCGCGGGACTGCTGGACGTGGTCGAGGGCCTTCTCCTCGGCTTCCATGTCGTCGAAATCGGGAAGTTTCCTCAGTTACGCCCGGAGATGGGGCGCCGACAGGGAACGCTCGAAACAGTTCCACCGGAGCGCCTGGGCCTCATCCGACCGTCCGAGCGCTTCCAGCGCCTCGATCCGGGCGTCCTCGCACACGAATCGGTGCCGGGTCGGATATTCGTCGTCATCGTGTTCGGCCGCGTCCACAGCCTTCAGGGCCTCCTCGGCCCGGCCCGCCGCCAGGAGCCTGCGGGCAATCCCGGCGGCGACCGCGGGCTCCTTCCGGCCGCCTTCGTCAACCTGGTCGATGAAGGCATCGACATCGCCCTGGGCGTCGGCAATATCCTGCAGGGCCGAGCGGGCGGTCTGGAGCCGCAAGCGCTCCGCAGTCTCGACTTCGACGTCTGTCCCCAGGTGTCGCCAGTGTATCTTCCGCCGGTGCGCTTCCGGCAGCTGTACGGCCGGCGTGTTCGAATATTCGGTCATCAGCTGCTTCAGACGCTTCAACCCTTCCTGGCCCAGGGCCGGCGTCAGCGCACCGATGAGACCGTCGTACTGGCTGTGGGCGTTCTGGGTCAGCGCCTCGAAGGCGCGCTCAGCCAGCTTGTGCGGATCGGTGCTGGCTGACTAGGTAATGTCGCCCAGATCGGAGGCGCTGAAGGCGCCGGCGATTGTCTCGTCGGTATGGTGGAGGCGGTTCTGGATCCGATTCGCGAGTCCCATATACTGCCACATCAGGTCGACCGCCTCGGCAGCGTCCTCCCCGGCGATCCGGTCGACAATGGTCCTGCGGCAGAGTTCCAGGTCGTTCACGAGGTCTCGGCGCCTTCGCGAGTCGATGACCGCGCGAGACCGGCGGATCGTCGCCATCCGATGCCGCACCTCTCTGGCGAGCTCGGCCGTGCCCTGCGCGCCGGCAAGCTCGAGACGAAGCAACCGCCGGGCGGCGGGTCTTCCCTTGCTAATCTCGATCAGCAGGTCGGCGAGGCGCTCTGCCCCGAGGGCCTCCAGGTTCCTGGCGTTGAGGGTCTTCTTCGATGTCATATTGCAGTGGGGTCGCATTGCAGTCTGGACGAGGGGGACCTTGATCCGTCGCTCCAGATGGCGCAATAGCTGGGATCGGGGTCGGCTGGCTCGGAGACACTCGGGCCAGGGCGAGGTCCGCTGAGGGAGGCAGCCGCAACTCCGGGGGCGGACGGGAAGATGGGAGAAGCGGGGACGCAAGGACACAGGGTGTTGAACAAAGGCGATTTCTCTACCAAGACGGATGCCCTAGGCTCTGTCGCTCGACAGTCCGGGGAAACGAGGCACACCAAGAAGTTGGCAGATGACCGGATACATGGCGCGAGACGAGATTGCAAATAAGGCAGGAACAGAGAATTCGAGGCGGCGCCGCTTGAGAAAGGTTGCCAGCGGATGACGGTATCTGTGTCGATAGCATGTTAGACCACGTCGATCACGCACGTTGGGGGCCAGGCTATGGCTCACCAGTCTGTGCAAGAACGAGATCGCCTTTGCCAAATATTGATGTTCCTGTTATGTTCACTAGTCTGGAGATGTCGAAAAAGGGGCTTTTGTGAGTACGGCACCGATGCAGGATTGGCTGGACGGGCTCGGCTACACTGCCGAGCCTGGCGTCTTGCATCGTCGCGGCGAGGCAGTTCCTGAGCCTCACCCCTACGCTCTTGAAATCAAGGCGCTGCTACGGCGAGACGGAGCCATCCGGGCTCAGGCCGTGTTCGATGTCGAAGGAGTGCCCACTGTCGTGTTCGTCGGTGACGACGACGAACCGCTGTCGAAGCATACACTCGACGAGGCGCGCAAACGGATCTGGAACCAGAATCTGGCGTCCGTGGTGATCGAAGTGAAAGGCAAGGATGCACTCGCCTTGCCTGCCCGGAAACTGCGAAATGCTGGTGAGCAGCTCTTGCTGGATCAGGCCCGGCCGGATGGACCTTTCTCCGCCCAAGATGTCGCGTCGGCCAATATTTGGCGGCGCGTGCCGAACTGGTTCGACGCGAATGCGCGCGTGGACCGGAAGTTGCTCGCAAATCTCTCCACAGTTGTTTCAAGACTGAAGAAAGATGGATTCCTTGGGGGAGAAGAGGACTACGAATTGCGCCGCATGGCCGAACTCCTTATGGGGCAGCTCCTCTTTGTCTCATACCTCGAACACCGGGAGATCGTGGGAACTACCTATCGCAAGCGTCGAAACGTTGCTCGGTTGCACGACCTTGTTGCGGCAGCTGATCGTCAGGGTTTGTGGGCCCTCATCGATTCGCTGAGATCGGATTTCAACGGCGATTTCCTTGGCGATGATAGTCATAACCTTTGGACTGCGCTGAGTGACCGGGGCTTCCGCCTCATCAACCAGTTTCTTCGTCGCACGGATATGCAGACCGGCCAAGGTGACTTCTGGAACTACGATTTCAGCTACATCCCTGTCGAACTGCTTTCCGGACTGTATGAGTCATTCATGTCGGACGAGCAGCAGTCCAAGGACGGCGCCTATTACACGCCCCGTCACCTGGCGGTCTTGGCCGTCGACCAGGCCTTCGCCAACTCGTCCGATCCTTTGTCGGAAACCGTCTTTGACGGTGCCTGTGGTTCAGGAATACTCCTTACCACTGCTTACCGACGCCTAATTGCTTTATCTGAGGCTGGTGAGGCGCGCCAGCTTGGCTTCAACGAACGCGCAGATCTGCTGAAGCGTCGTATCTTCGGTGGCGACATCAACCATGTGGCCTGCCGCGTCACGGCATTTAGTCTTTATCTTTCGCTGCTGGAAGGCCTGGACCCAGCCGACATATTGGAAGCTCAAGAGCGGGAGGGCACCAAACTACCATCGCTGAATGGCACTAATCTTACCCATGGCGAAGAAGTGGCAGACTTCTTCCGTGATGAGCATGCATTTAGCGGAATGCGCTTCTCGCTCGTTATATCGAACCCGCCTTGGGCGGAGCCGGAAGGTGAATCGCGGACTTCTGCGGATACATGGGCAGAGCGTGTAAAAGCCCCGTTTGCCCGCCGTCAGATAGCCGGCGCTTATTCATTGCGAGCGATCGACTTTCTGGAAACTGGCGGTCGGATCTGCCTTATTCTCCCGATAGGCCAATTTCTTGGGCCAACGAGCGCCGGTTTTGTATCCCATTTGATGGACTTGTATCGACCCCGTCGGTTGATCAATTTCGGTGACCTGCAAGGGTTGCTTTTTCCAACTACTGAGAATACATGCCACATTTTTCTTGGTGAAGTGCGGGTAAAAAGTCCTTCCGGGCAGATCCCATTCGATGAAACCTTCGAATATTGCGTGCCCAAGGCGGACATGAGCCTGGCTCTTGGCCGGCTGACAATGCAATCAGCTGACAATCATCGGTTGCAGACACGCTCGGTGGCAGAGGACCCACAACTGCTCGTGACGATGATGTGGGGCGACGCCAACGATCTTTCGATCTGCACTCGGTTAACCGCGCGTGGCACGTTTTCCGATTTCTGGCGAGGTCCGCGCAAGAATCGTCGGTGGTCGGCCCGCAAGGGAATCCACCTGAGAGACAAGAGCCGTGAGCCGGTCAGCGCTGAACCGTTGCGCGACAAACCGTTCGTGCCCGTAGCAGCCTTGAGCGCAGGCTCTCCCGTACTGCATCCCGACCTCTTGGCGAAGTGGCCGGAACATGAGGAGACTGTGGTCGGTTTGAACGATGCCGTACGGGCTGTGTTCGACAAGCCTCGAGTGCTGTTCCCGGATGGTTTTTCCAAGGAGCAATTAAATGTTCGGGCGACTTATTATGATCGTCCCGCAACGTTCAACAATAGCATCGGCGTGATTTCCGGTAAAGAGGAGGATGCCGAGCTTCTCCAGTTTGTCGCCGTCTATCTGCGGTCGAGTCTCGCGCGTTATTTTCTGATGATGCGCTGCTGGAAAATGCTGTGTGAACGAAACGGGGTCCATTTGACCGATGTTGAATCGTTTCCATTCTTTGTTCCTGAGGATGCGCCAGACCCTGTAACCGCGGCCAAAGCGCTTTCCGACGTGTCCCGCAATGTCTCGGCGCTGGCTTCCCTGCCTGAACTCGAGCAAAGCAATCGGTATGCAGACTTGAAGCCAGAATTCGACGAAGCTGTGTTCACCTATTTCGGCCTCACGCCGGAAGAGCGGACACTGGTTCGCGAAACGGTCGACATTCTGATGCCATCCATACGGCCTAGGGCATTCAAGAGCCTAGATACACCGGCTCAACGTATCGCAACGCCAGACAATGTTGCCGATTACGCGGATACACTCGCTAACTCTCTGACGTCCTGGAGGAGTAGGACGCGTGGAAAAGGTCACTTTGAGATCAGCGTCGTGGCCAGTGCATCCGGTTGGGCGGGATCGTCCGGAATCGTCGGAATAACCTATCAGGAGAAGCCGACAAGAGCCTCTAGAGTGGAGACAGAACTAAACAATGACCTTGTTCTTCTGACTCTTGCCGAGCTACGAAGTTCCGGTCTTAGGGCAGTTTCCGCGAGCGATTCGTTGTCTTTGGTGCCGGATGTGCATACCTGGCTGGACCGATCAATTTACATGGTTCGGCCGCTGAACCGCCGAAGCTGGACCGTTCGCCAAGCCCTGCGCGATGCTGAATATATCGTACGGACAGTTCAGTCAGACGCGACTTCCGACCGGCAAGGGGTGCCCGCGTGACGGCACCGGTTGACTGGCTTGCGGCATTTCCCATCCAGCCTGCTACGGAAGCCGTCGAAGCGCTCCTCCAAGCTTGGTCCGAGTTATCCGAACGGCCTCGGCCGGAATTCAATCGCAAGACTAAAGAACCGGCCCTGACGAAACGACTCAAGATTTACGTCGAGAACCACACCGCACGGCAACATGGCGTTCTAGGCATGTGGGCGGCGGAAGATATCATCGGCGAGATTGATCCGGTTACCGGCGTGTTGGTGGAGGAACGCCGAACCGATATTGTCTACGGCTGGAACGACGAGGTTCGGGAACTAAAGCTTGTGTTCGAATTCAAACGACTCGGCAAACAAAAGCATCATCGTGACCATTATCTTCGTGAGAAAGGGCTGATGAGATTCGTCACTGGGATCTACAGCCGCCATCAAGCGGTCGCCGCTATGGTTGGGATTCTTCTCGGTCCAGAAGCCGACATCGTTCCAGCCATCCGAAAGGCGCTGGCCGACCAAGAAATCGCGAAAGAGCTCAAGCTACGGCTGACAGCTGCGGGCACGCCATTTATTCAACCGTCAAGTCTCTTTACAAGCGCAGAGTTCGACACGGAGCATGAACGGGATCCGGCTCTGGCGCCTAGTCAGGGGCATATCCGGGTTGCTCACTTTTTTCTGTCATTTGGATATTAGACCATAACACAAATGTTAATAAACGGAGTCGTGCTAAATAGTTCAATACTTCTGAGTACGGGCACCCCCGGAAGTTAGGAGGCACCCCAGGTGTCAGCGGCGGCGAAAAAATGTACCAGGGGCTCGGTGGCACCGCGCGCCAAATCATCTACAGTGTCGCCCCAAGGTCCTCGACAGTAGAATATGGTTTCTTGTGCAGCATCCTATGGCAATTTGCGCAGACCAAAGCTAAATCATCTACCAACGTCTCTGCAATTTGATCTTCTTTCAGCTCGCTTAGTGGGACCTTGTGATGAGCTTCAATGAAGTGCTTTCCGCGGTCTCCATACATTTCCTGAAAATCGAAAACGCAAGCCTCGCAAGGCAGACCACCGTTATTGGCCCTTGCATGTCTTTCCTTAGCCTCTCTAACAACTCGAGAAGATCTTTCCCGCCTCTTATGGAGCCGTTCGATACGCCGCCCTTCAGGGAATGTGCCGTCCTCATCAAGGCGGATGATTGTAGTCAAATCCTGCGCTGTTTTGCGAATTTCGGCGACGCGCAAAACATCTGTGAGGAATTCGTCCGCCGAGACTGTGGCCGCTGGTAGAGAAATGTTAATCTCGATGGACCCATACATCTGGACGAATCGCTGCACGCGCTCTTCAATTTCGTTTGTCTTTTACGGACGGGCGATATTGCCATTGAAGTTCATGGGCGTCACATTTATGAAGTTCGCCAAGAATCTTGATTGGACCGTCGCGGCCATAAGTTACCAGATAATAGTTGGTGGGATTATTGCGGCTCCGGTTAGTAAGTGCAATCCAGTAGTCTTTTTCATTCTCGTGCACTTCAAAAACTGCTAGGATATCGCGGTCATTTCTCAAGAACGGCAATTTCAGGCCTTGCCATGCTTTTTTGCGCAACTTACGAATATCGATAGTAGAACCGATTGTAATCTGACGCGTTATCGATTGTACGAGATGTCTAGCGCGGGTCTCTTCCATTTTCGTAGCCCCATGGGCTCTGTTGCAAAATCCGGCTATTTGGTGACGTGTCTGTGTGATCTGCCGAGAGGGGTTGAGGCATGAGCGACTTCAAGGGACGTCACTTTCGGGGGGAGATCGTGCTCTGGGCCGTACGCTGGTACTGCCGGTATCCGATCAGCTACCGCGACCTCGAAGCGATGATGACCGAGCGCGGCGTCGCGGTCGACCACTCCACGATCTATCGTTGGGTGCAGGGTTTCGCGCCGGAGATGGAGAAACGTCTGCGCCGGCAGTGGCGCCGGCCGCAGTCGCGGAGTTGGCGCGTCGACGAGACCTACATCAAGGTCCGCGGCCAGTGGGCGTATCTGTACCGGGCGGTGGACAAGCTCGGGAACACGATCGATTTCTACCTCTCGGCGACCCGCAACACCAAGGCAGCGAAGCGATTTCTCGGCAAGGCGCTGAGAGGATTGAAAGAGTGGGAGCAGCCCGAGGTGCTCAACACCGACAAGGCGCCGGCCTATGCCGCTGCCATCGCGGAGCTGAAGGCCGAGGGCAAGTGCCCGAAGGACACGAGGCACAGGCAGGTGAAATACCTCAACAACGTCATCGAGGCCGACCACGGCAAGCTCAAGCTGCTGATCCGGCCCGTGCGCGGGTTCAAGACGCTGAAGACGGCCTACGCCACGATCAAGGGCTTCGAGGTGATGCGCGCGCTGCGCAAGGGCCAGGCCGGGATGTTCGCCCTCCAGGGCGGCATTGTCGGCGAGGCCCGGATCGTCGAGCGCGCCTTCGATCTCGGACCGTGCGCTCTGACCGAGGCGGTGGCGTTGCTACAGGACCGTCTGGCCAACGCAGAAACATGACGAAAGCACGGTTGTCGTCCTGATCTGACTCACCCCTACGTCAGGTTTGCAACAGAGCCCTCCATGGGGCTTGCCGGGCTGTATGGCTCGACCGCGGCCGGCGCGGCTCGGGGGCTGGCCTTGCGGATGGATCACGGCTCCCAGTATCTGTCGGACCACTTCACCAACCAGATCAAGTTCTGGGGCATCCAGCCGTCCTACGCCTTCGTCGCCGAGCCCCAGACCAACGGCGTCGCCGAGCGGTTCAATCGCACGCTGAAGGAACAGATCATCCATGGTCGCATCTACCGCAACATCGCGGAGCTGCGGGACGCCGTCCGCGACTTCGTCGAACTCTACAATGCCCAGTGGATCGTCGAAAAGAACGGCTACCTGAGCCCCGCTCAAGCTCGTCAGGCGTGGCACGCCGCGATCTCAATCAGGCCCGCCGCGTGAGACAAACTTGTGTCCAAGGAACCGGGTGCGCTACACGGGGAGGTTGGTCGGCGCGGTCTTGGTCGTCCGCTCAAGCTCGCGCCGTGCGAGGACTGGTTGCGTCGTCGGGTCCAGAGCACGGCTCCGGTACGGTTTCGGACCACGGTGCTGCACCGCGAGGTTGCTGCGATGGGATACGACCGGACCGAGCGCACGGTGCGTCCGTTCCTCGCGGGGCTGCATTGTCGGCGAGAGCCCGAACGGGTGGTTCGGTTCGAGACCGCGCTTGGGCAGCTGGCGCTAGGATACCTGGGTGAGAGCCCCGTTCAGTTCAAGAATCAACACGCCCGCCACCCTGTGAAGACCGCAGCATGATCCTGTCCACCCCGAGGGGCGCACTCCACACAACTGGGGAAATTTGGGTGACCCACGACACCCGGCGTCAAGGCCGGAAGTGGATGGCGAGCCCACAGGCGACGTCACGACGGGTTGGTAGTGCGAGTTCGGCCCGAGGCCGGGACGGTGGTTGATTAGCCGGAGCGATGGTACTTCTGCCCCGTTTCTCGGCAGAGAGCAATCGGGACAGTGCCGGCCCACTGTCGATGGCGATAGAATCCGCGACGGGAGCGGATAGAGGGGTGGTGGCAACAATGGTTCGCCTATTCCAGCACAAGGACGAGAGCATCCACGGGGACCTTGTGATCGAGGAGCACGCCTCGGGCAGCATCGTCGAAGTCCATTACATTCCGCCTCCGTCACGGCTGGCCGAGTACGGTATCCACCCGGACGAAGCACAGAATCACAAGACCAAATTTGTGGAGTTCAACACGGAGTCCGGAAGGTTTACCATTTTCCCCACGAATACTCTGGGTTCGAGCGAAGACTTTCTAAAGCCCAAGTACAGGAAAGTAAGGAAGATCACTCTGGCAGATGGTGAGCCGGTACTTTCGGTAAGCGACGCCGACGGTGAATCGGACAGGGATTACGCTCGCTCGGTAACCTTTGGGCCTACCCAACGACTCGACGAAGATGTCGATGATGCAAACATTGCCAGTGTCCCGGAGCGGGAAGAGCAGATCATTGCGATTCTGGAAGATCTGCCAACGGCGTTTACCAAAGATTACGACTACGGTCTGGGACTTGCGAAGCCGTACAGGTTCATCGTAGAGGCGGTGGAAGAGCTGTCCGACTGCACGGAGATAGTAATTTCGGGAGAGGGCGGGACGAGAGTGGATGAAGCGGCGGGTATATTTCATATTGAGACGTCGGACTTCGATACAATTCGTAAGATGTTGAATTCCACCACACGCATGGGACAGATTGCGGGACGGTCCGTCAAGAAGGCGGAAGCATACAACTTCTTTGCCGAAATCCTCGGACGCCCGCCGATTGCACTGGAGATGGGGCGTCATCGGTTGCGAAAGCTGCTCACGAGAGCGGTGCTGAACGACGACAAGAATCTGTCGGAAGAAGAACAGGAAGAGGTAATTGGTATAGTCACGCGGAACATGAGGTCTATTTCGGAGAGTCGACCGGAAAGACTGATACGACTGCAAAATGACCTGGAGCTTGCCAATCTGGAGGGCTTCATCGATCGCTTTCGTGGGATGCTTGAGGAAGGTCATGGTGAGGCTGTATGGCAGGAGGTCTTTGACGCGAATCCTCTCATCTTGAGTCTGGCATTCGGCTACCCAATAATAAAAGTCGGGCCACAAGCGTCCGTCGGAGGCCGAAAGCTGTTCGGAGGAGGAGAGAAAATCACCGACTTCCTAATGAAGAACAAGATGACGAACAACGCTGCGGTTGTGGAAATCAAAACTCCGGGCGCGAAACTGGTGAAGAGGGAATTTCGGAGTGGCGTTTTTTCGCCGTCCGGAATCCTGTCAGAGTCGATGGTGCAGGCACTCGATCAGAGGTATCAGTTTCAACGGGACATTTTTGGAATAAAGGTCAGAAGCGGAATTCACGATATCGAAACCTATGCCGTGCAATGCTGCCTTGTAATAGGAACGATGCCGGAAGGTGAAGACGAGAAGAAGTCGTTCGATCTGTATAGAGGAAATTCAAAGGATGTGCAGATCCTCACCTTCGACGAGCTGTTGGAGAAGCTGGTGCAGTTGAGGGATTTGTTGGCGTCTTCTGACGATGAAGAGGACAGGCCGGTACCCGAGGCGGAGCTTCCGTTCTGATTCGGGAGTGGAATTCCGGACAATGGCGATCGGGCAATCGATCTGTGGCTGGAGCAGTCATCGGTGGAGCGGCAGACATCGACCGCGAGGGGGAGCCCTCGGTGGGCCAGGCCCAGGGCGCGTGGATGGTGACGGGCTGAGGCACGGTGGGCGCGACGAGGAAGAGGGAGGCGGAAGCGGCGGGGGGCGCCGTCGAGACCGGAAACCCAGCCACGCTCGGGATTGGAGGCATTTGGTTGAATGTGACGTCCTGAGGCCGGTGACATGAGGGTTGGGCACCGCGGGGCGTCGGGATGGGCAAGTGGATGGTGTCTCCAGCGTTGTCATGGCGAATGCAGGCGTGACAGAATGTCGGAGGATGAAAGTTAAAAACCGACGTGAAATCACATGGCCGGCATAGGCCGAAAATCGCAAGGCGATCGGGCGGTCGAGCTACTCAAGCAGCACGGCGCCATGCGTCGCAGCGAACTGAGATTGGGAGACGCGTTGGGAGGCGTCGGAACCCGATGCAACTGCCACGCTCTGGCGGTACACGAGCTTCGCGAAGTTCTGTTCCCTGCTGGAACGTCGGGAGCTCTTTTTCTCCTTAGTCGGGGACATGGAGGACAGCTACGAGGGATTCATTTGCCCGCCGCAGCCACGCGACCAGGGAGATCGTCTCCACCAAGCGGAGTCCATCGGTCGCGACGTGCTGCACAAGGTCGCGCGGAGCGCCTTGATAAATTGCTGGACGAAGTCCGACCACGAGTCCGCCCTCATGTGGGAAGCCTACGCAGGCACGGAAGGAGTAGCGGTCCGCACCACCTTCCAGGACCTGAAAGAGTCAATTCGCTCCGTTGCCGAAGCGACAGTCATCTTCGGGCAGGTCAAGTACGTCGACTACCCCCGAGAAGAGGTGCCCAGGTTTGGGTGCGCTCCGCTCTTCCATAAACGGATCGCGTACCGCGGAGAGGAAGAGGTGCGCGTAGTGCTGCCCGGCCCGCCCTGGGACACTCTACTCGATCCGAAAGTGCTGGATATTCGCCTCGATCCGGACGTTGCGGGACATCCTGGTAAAGCACGTCGTGGTATCGCCACATTCCGCACCTTGGTTCGCCGAGGTCGTGAAATCGGTCGTGCAGCGATCAGGGGGGGGGGTGCGTGCGTAGTGCCTTCGGCCATCTAGGTTGCCGCCCCACGAGTCCGACGGAGGAGGTGCCGGATAAACTTCCCACAAAGCGGCAGATTTAGCCACCAGATCGGGGAGTTCCCCGCGTGCAAGCGACGGACTGCCGACCTCATGGGCTGTTCACCATACTCGCCGCTCCAGACGCTGCCAGCTCGGCGGAGCAGTTTCAACGTCGCTCGGTCCGGAATCGCCAAGCGGTGCCGAGGGGACTCAATCGATGCTGCCTGCTTGCGCCGACATGCTTTCTTTAATCGCTCTAAGTTCAGATGTCATTTTTGCTTCCGGAACGACACTCATGGACTCGATGACTCTGATATTTCGTCGACGCATTTCATCCATGTTCACATGAATTAGTCCTAGCGCCAAGGAGTGCATGATTTGCACGTCTCGGGCAGAATATCCAAAATCAGGGTTCAGCGTTCCTTGATGACTTAGTTGGAAATACCGGAAATTCGCATACGACGCGTTGTGCTTCTTCAGGCAGGCCACGATATCCTTTTCCTTGATTACCGGAATATTGTGTTTCACACCGTACAAATTTAGCCTCTCGACGATTGTGCTCCGGACCCCTTCATAGCCTTTGCTCTTGTTCCGTATGGCGCCATAGAGCACATGCGGAGTGTGATTTGTGTCATCTCGGATGATCGAATAGTGGAGAAGAAGTGCGAGACGCAATGACTGCTCAACCGACAGCAGAATGAGTTCGAAAGACACCGTGGGAAAGAAGAATGCGTTGATATTCGGAGGCTTCGCGTCAGGCTTGTCAAGGCACCATGCAGATGCACGTTGATGCGCCTGCGCTCCAGCCATATAACGAGTAGCCGCCACCGCAATCTCGTCATCCGACAAAGTCACCTGGCGGCTCCTCCTATTTGCCTTTCTCCGCGACATCTAAAGCCTCCCGCGTATTGCTACTGCTACCTGTCCACTGCACTCGCCCACGGTGAACAGCCCACTAATGATTGCCAAGCTCTTCCGCCATCCGGTACCGCGGATCATCGACGCGGTGCTGAGGCTCGAGATCGCCGTCAAGACGGTGGATTCCATTAAAAGCCATCTAGCCTCAGCGAAGCTGCCGGCAGTCAAGGAACTTGCCGATTTCGACTTCGTCGCCTCGCCGGTCAACGAACCCCTGATCCACGATCTCGCCGACGGCGGCTTCCTAGAGGCCGAGCGCAGCATCGTGCTGGTCGACCGCACCGGCACCGGCAAGATCATTTCGCCGTTGCCGTCGCGCGATCCTGCATCCGCAAGGGCGCACGCGGCCGCTTCTACAATGTGGTCGATATTCCGTGCGTCGGCGAGCGCCATGGACAGACGGCGCGATGCGCCCGGTTTGTCCCCGGCCCTGTGCAGGAGCTCGGCGATCGGCGCAAGCGCCGCGACTTGTTCGGGGCCATCCTCGACAGCGTCGGCCGCCTGCGAGTCCTTCTCTAGCTAGGGTCGAACCGTTAAGTCGTCCCGGCCTCATGTCTTGTCGAGGATCGCGGGATTCCCGGCAAGAGTGAGGTAGAGCGCTCCGCCACCGCCGATGTCGTAAAGGACCACGTCGGTCGCGATCTGGATTCCGATGACGGCATTCGCCTCCTCCGGCGCCATCGCGACAAATTCTCGCCTGACCGCCTCCAAACGGTCGTCGAGTGAATCCGGCGTTGGGGCGCCAAGATTCATCATTCCCGTGTGAACGATCATGTCGAAGGTCTGCCGGACCCCGACTCCGCTCGGCTGGGCACCCGCACAATACATTCTCATGTCCCTATAACCTCAGCGTCCCTCGGCCTGCCCGCTTCAGGCCGCCACAAGTATCGCGTCGCTCGACGGGATACCGGAACTGGGAGTGGAATCACACAGGGCTGCGGGGAGTGCCGACGCTGGCACAGGAGGAATAGACCGCGTCCCTCGGTCGGCATCCCGTGTTGGCCGGCAGGTAGGCCCGGCGGCCAAGTGCCGGTAGCCAACTTCGGTCATGCGGATCAGTGGAGATGGAGCGTTGAAGAAAGACGAAGCGATGAAGGACGGGGGTCGGGAGGTTCTCATAGCGCTCGACGGACACCGGGCCGGCAAGAGCATGCGTGGAATAGCCGAGGACGTGTTTGGCGCGGAGCGCGCTGCGGCGGAGTTGTACGCAGACGGCGGCGTGCGATTGCGGACGCGGCGGGTGCTGCAGAAGGAGCGGGCGAATGCCGACGGGGCCACCAGCGTGCCGTTGCGGCGGCGCGGCGGGTGGACGACTGAGTAGGGGGCGCTTGCGCTTCTACCGGCTCCGGCGCCTCGCCGACGGCGAGAGCGATCTGCGCCGCGGCGGCATCGACCGTTGGGTAGCGCGACGGACGCCAAGCTCTGACAGCACGGGCCGGGACACGATCTCGGAGATCCCGGATCTGCGCCGCGAACGCACTGGCTGCTTGCTACGACCTCACCCGTCGGCGGGGGTTTCCACGGCTTGGCCGAATGGCCGAACGGATACCCGCCCGTAACCGTTCCGACTGGCCGTGGAACCGACCGGCCCGCCGCTGCGTTCGGTGCGCCCAGACGACGGATCTTTGCGCACTGCGGGCATTGACCACCACTGTTCGGCCGCGCCAGCACGGGTTGTCGGAACGGTTACACCGGCGCCAATTGCGAATTCGGGAAAATGATAGCCCAGGGTGGACATGTCACCCTTTCCATTGAGTCCAATCCGCTGACCGCTTGTACACGGATTGGAATTCAGCGATTTTTGGAAGCCCGGAATGGAGTAAAAGATATAATAATTACAGTATGTTACAGTAATTTAAGCAGCCAATCTGTAAGGTAGAGATGCACAAGAATGGCGGAGGTCGTGAATTCTCACCCCGTCGAGTCCGGCGCGGGCTCGGATACGCCGCCAGGGGTGCTGCAGGTCGGTAAGGTGCCAGCCCGGCTTGCGGCCCGCGATCACCCACGGATTGTCCTCATCGCGGGGCAGGGAGGTCAGCAACCGCACGGCTGAGGGCGCCAGCGGAACCGCCCGCCCGTCTTGGTGTCCGTTAGCTGCAAAAATCACTTAATGCACTGTAATATAATGATATTATTTGTTTCTCGATAAAGATGTAATCAACAAGAATGCGGATTTCTTCAAATCCCTGACCAGCTTTGACCCCAATTGGCTTCCGGTGGCAAGACGGTCCCGCGCGGGGCCAAATCGTTCCTCCAAGCCGCGATGGCCGCGAAGGGTACAGCATCGTTGAATCCGGAACGAAAGAGCCGACGTCAGACGACGACGTCCACGGTAACCAAGGCGAACCGCGGGCATGCGAATCGGCGGGCGGACATGCGGGCCTGGTGGAAGCGGCGCCTGGCCGGCGCGTTACGCAGGACGGTATCGGTGGATGCGCGAGACTGGCCGGGCGCTGCGTGGAAGCGGGGCAGCTTGCGATGCGCCTGCACGCTGCCGCCGGAAGGGACCGGCCGAATCCCGGTGTGGCGATAGCAAGGCCCGGTCGGGCGCGCCGGCTGCGGTCGGCCGGGCCGGGCACGGGTCGATGCGGGATGACGCGACGGCACGCGCCGTCGCGTCATCCCGCGGACGGGCGCGGAGGAGGAAATCCGCGGGAGATCCGGCTGCCCGAGCGTGTCGCGCTGCGCCCGATGGAGCACGACCTGCAACTCTAAACGGTCGGCCGGGTTCCCGAATGGGAAGGCCCGTCGCTCGGCAATCCGAACGTTACGGGTGCCCGGATCGGGGTCCGACGGCCGGATCCGGTGTGCGCACTTCGGCCGTCGCTCTTCTCAGGTCCCTGACGATGCGGCTCACCTTGCGGGCGTAGCGGTTGCCGGCCGGGGTGAGCGTCACTCCGTTGCTTTGCCGGACAAACAGCTCGGTTCCCAGAAATCGCTCCAGCTGGCGAACATGCCTGCTGACGGCGCCGGGCGAGACCCGCAGCTCGGCCGCCGCGTAGAGGAAGCTCTCATGCCGGCCCGCCGCTTCGAATGCCTGGAGCGAGTTCAGCGGCGGGAGCGGCTCATTGGACATGTATTTCCGAGACTGGCGAGGGCTTAGAGAAGCTGAGCCAGCCTAAGTTTATTGCAGGTCACGGTCAATCGCGGGGAGGGCGGCGATGTCCGTCCGGATTGCCCGGAATCGCTGGCAAGCGAGCCGGAAGCGGGGCGTCCGGTCACCGGAAACCGAAGCCGGCGCGACGAGGGAGGCGGATCGGCGGATGTCGGGGAGGCGGCGCCAGGGAAGACGATCCGGTCCTGCCCGAAGGGGACGGTTGGCCGCACCGCCGTGGCCTGCAAGGGCCGCGCGGAACGCTCAGGCGGCGATCCGGCGCCGATCCGCGGAGCCCGGCCGAACGATCGGGGTTGCGACGCCTTCCGGCGCGGGGCGGGCGAGCCCGAGGACGGTCAGCCGTTCGACGGCTTGCCTGCCGCACATTCCTGCAGGAGCCACTCCTTCAACCGAACGAGGGTTCGATCGTTCGCCGACGAAGCGGTCATGACCAGGTGATAGGATTTCTCGGAAACGACCTAGAGATGCGCGAGCGGGACGAGCTTTCCGGTCGCCAGTTCCTTGGCGACCATCTCGCCATGGCCGACGGCCATCCCCATGCCGTCGACCGCCGCCTGGATGACGCCCTTGTAGAGCGCAAAGCGCATGTTGGCGGCAAGCTCGCCGGCCGTTGCGCCGACGGCCCGGGCCCAGTCCGGCCAGTCGGTGTCCCAGTACATGTCGTGCAGCAGGGGTTGGCCGATGACCTCGTCGGCGCCGGGGTGGGCAGACAGCGTCTCGCGGAAGTGCGGGCTGCAGACGGGAAAGACCTCTTCTCCGAACGGCCGCGTGACACTGTAGCCGGGATGCTGTCCTTTCGAATACATGATCCACGCGTCCACGTCTTCGCGCTCCGCGTCGTGCACGCCGTTGTGAACCTCGATCCGCAGCTCCGCCCGGTCGAACGCCTTCCTGAATGACGGAATGCGGCGGTAGAGCCAGCGTTCCGAGAATATCGGCAGCGTCGAGATGACGATCGCGCGGTCGCCCGACGGCGTGCGGACGCGATCCGTCGCGGTTCTCAGGTCCCTGAGAATGCCGCTGACCTTCCCGGCGTATTGCTTTCCGGCCGAGGTGAGCGTGACCCCGTTGCTTCGCCTGACGAACAGTTCGGTTCCCAGATAGCTCTCGAGCAGCCGCACATGCCGGCTGATGGAGCCCGAAGTGACGCCCTGTTCGGCCGCCGCTTCCAGGAAGCTCTCGTGTCTCCCCGCCGCATCGAATGCCTTGAGCGAATTGAGAGGGGGCAATCGTTCGGTGTTCATGGGTCCCTGGGTCCGCTAACCGGATCAATAATACTGAGCCAGACTAGAAGGAACCTGGGTCTCGGTCAATCGCCGGCCGAAACGGCATCGAGTGGGGAAACGGGTCCGGATCGCGGCCCGCCGGAGAGGACGGCACGGGATCCTCAGCTCAACGCACGCGCCGTAAAATACCGGTGTGAGCGCGGGCAGCGTCCCTGCGGCCGCCGGTGCGGGTGCAGTTGCCCGGCATGGTTTCAGGGGGCAGCACAGGCTGTGCGAGACGTTCAGTGCCGGGAAATGCCTCAATAATACTGAGCCTGACCTTGAAAAATTAGGGTTGCGGGCGGATGCGCACCTCTCCACGCTTGTCGAATCGTGGTCCGGACCGCGATGGGCTGACGATTCGGAGAATGGTTCGGAGGGCCAGGGCCCGGATCGCCCCGTAGTTTGCCGGGAGGATAGGCGATGCGTTCGACGATTTTGGGCAGCGTTGTCGGCTGCATAACTAAGAGAGCCGAGAGCCGAGAGCCGAGAGCCGAGAGCCGAGCTGTGTCCACGGCGATGCTCGCCGCCTAGACCGTCCCCGCCCTCACGGGCGTCCCTCTTCCCGCAGGGACACCGTTCCATTCTCCCTAGGCGAGGCAACGGGACGCGGCCTTTGCCTAGCGCCCTCCAACATACGTGCCGCGTGATGAGGCGGCGCAACGGAACTGGGCCGGACAGAGGTTGCACGGCGTTGTGCGCTCCCGTTAGCGGGTGGCGACGAGGCCCCTCGTCGTGTTCGCCCCGTTCCTTGACTCTGCCCCCGCACGCAGCGGCGCAGACGGTCACGACGTTGGTCAGCAATCCCAAGCAGACGCATGGCGCCAGCGTGGCTCATGTTGTAGGCGCGGTTGGCTGTTCGCCGTTCAGCCAGGCACAACGATTCACCACCGGCGACAACAAGGGTGGGGATAGTTCGTTTTCGGTCCAAGTCCGCGTCAAGGAATACGCCGGGACCGATGAAGCGAGCGTGAGAACTTGTAGCCCGGTCGCATTCGACAACCCGCACAACAGTTTCTACCGGCCGACGAACCCATGTTTGGCAGTGGGCGGCAGTCTCAACACATCCAATGCTCGGTCGAACGCCACGCTCGAAATTGCAAGGCAATGCTTCCTCGTGGCGGGAGCTACACCTCGTTGTCGGCCAACCGGCTTACGCGTCAACGGCGAACTTCCCGACTAGGCCGAGCAGGGGGAGAGGACATGTCGCGATTCCCAATCCCGTTTGCATCAACGATTCCCGCATTGGCGACTGTGCTTTTGCTAACAATCGTCGCCGAGCCGGCAGCCGCGGACCCGGCCGAATTCACTCCGGGCTCGTTGAACTTTGAGACGGTTTCGTCTTCCGCCGCCACTCGATCGGAGACGGTCGCAACATCCGATGACGATGACGATGACTACATCCAGGTCATAACCGGACAGTTCGGAGGACAGCCCGGCCAGCCAGTGCCGACATTGATCTGTGACGAGCTGCCGCGTTTTTCGGATGAGCAGCACTGCTTTGGCGTGAGCATTTTGTTCAACGAGCCGGTTTCCGGGTTTCTCCCAGGCCATGTCGAGGTCAGCCGTCCCGCCGGCGTCCACCCTTTTAGCATTATGGGGAGCAGTCCCCATCCGCACGTAACATCGTTCGGCTACGGCGCGTGTCTCTATTCGTACTCCTCCCCATCCGTGCCGAACGACGAACTGGAGATGACGGTACGCGTTCCGGCCGGCGTCGTGAGTGACAGCTCGGGCGAGTCCAATACAGCGTCCAACACGTTGCACGTCTCTGTGAATAGAACGGTGTCGGTGGCGGACGCGAGCGCCACAGAAGGCACCGACGCGACGATTGATTTCGAGGTGACGGTTGGTTCCCGAAATGACTGCGACACGGTGACGGTGGACTGGACGACCGCGGACGGGACCGCTACGGCGGGCGAGGACTACTTCGCGGCGCGCGGCACGCTCACCTTCGGGCCTGGGGAGAACAGCAAGACGGTCAGCGTACCGGTACTGAACGACACGGTGAGCGATGACGGGGAAACCGTCACGCTCCGGCTGAGCAACGCTACCTGGTTCGCGACGATCGATGACGCCGAAGCGACAGGCGTAATCTCCGACAGCGAACCGCTAGAGGAAGGTGAGAGCGATACCGACTCACCTGCGGTCACGGTGACGAGTGAGGCCGTCGGGCCGGTGTCGGGCGACTTCGACGTGACGTTGACGTTCAGCGAGCCGACCTCGGACTTCGAGATGTCCGAAATCGAAGTCGTCAACGGCTCTGCCACGAGCATGTCGAGTCGCATCGACGGGATGGTGCGCACCGTAACCATCACACCCAATTCGGACACGATCGGCACACTTACCGTCACCGTTCCCGCTGGCGTGACGACCGACGCGGCAAACAACGCCAACACGGCCTCGGAGGCGTTTGGCATCGACATTGATACGGTTGTCCCTTCAGTCACGGTGACGAGCGACGCAACCGCACCGGTTTCGGGCGCGGCTTTGTTCCGCGTGACGATCCGGATCAATACGAACTGATATCGGCCCTGGCCGGACGAACGCTGGAGGACGATGCCGGCAAGCTCACCCTGTTCGCGGTCGGCGACGACGATCAGAACATTTACGCCTTCAACGGCGCATCGGTGGAGTTCATCCGCCGTTTCGAGGCGGATTACGGGCCGAAACCGAGATATCTCACGGCAAACTACCGTTCCACGGGCCACATCGTGGGGGCAGCGAACGCCGTGATCGAGCCAGCTCGGGAACGGATGAAGGCCGGCCATCCGATCCGTATCGACCGGGCGCGCGCGAATGACCCGGCGGGCGGGTCGTGGGAAACGCTCGACGCTGTCTCGCGTGCACGGGTGCAGATCCTGCCGGCGGGCCACGATCCCATCTCCCAGGCAAGATCTGTCATGGGGGAGCTGCAGCGCCTGGCTGCGCTCGCGCCGAACTGGGACTGGGCGCGTTGCGCGGTGATCGCGCGCGAGTGGGATTATCTGGCCCCCGTGCGTGCATTCTGCGAGCTGCACGAAATTCCGTCGCAAATGGGGAACGAGGAAATTCCCAATTTCTGGCGCCTGCGCGAGACCCAGGCATTCGTCGATTGGGTGCGCGCAAGGAAGCCCCGCATCATTGACGGAGCCGCTCTACAAGATTGGATGAAGACGCAGCCGAACGATCCCTGGCACGACCTGCTGCGGCAGGCGCTCGAGGAGCACGCGTTGGAGACGGGCGGCGGGGACATGCCGGTCGATCACTTCATCGAGTGGCTGGCGGAGTGGGGCCGGGAGATACGCCGTCGCCAGCACGGGCTATTGCTGTTGAGCGGGCACCGGGCCAAGGGGTTGGAGTTCGATCATGTTGCCGTGCTGGACGGCGGCTGGAATCGCATCGGAGAGGACGAGGATCCGGACGAGCCGCGCCGGCTTTACTATGTGGCGATGACGCGCGCCCGGCAGACGCTCACGCTGGCGCGTTTCCAAGGGCCCCATACACTGCAGGAAGCGTTGCTGGGCAATCCATCGCTGGTGCATCGCGATCCGGTCACGCTCCCGCCCGTCTCGAAAGCGATTGAGTATCGCCACGTCCGGGCCAATCTCGAGCAGGTGGACCTCGGCTTTGCTGGACGTCAGCATTCTCACCATAGAGTTCATCTTGCGATCGCCGCGCTGTCGCCGGGAGATGCGTTGGAAATACGCGTCGCAGAGCGCGGAAGTTGGGAATTACTGGATCGCGCGGGCATGGTGGTGGGACGCCTTGCAAGGAGCTTCAAGCCGCCGGCGGGGATGCGCTGCCGGGTCGGCACGGTGTTGGCCATCGTCGAGTGGAGCCGCGAAGCGTCGGATCCGCAGTATCAGGACAGTGTGAAGTGCGATAGCTGGGAAGTGGTCGTACCTGAACTCGTGTTCGAACCCGACAAACAGGTAAACGGGTAATCGAGGGTCGAATGCGGCCCCGCGGTAGCGCCCCCTCCTTCCTGTAGATCAGCGGTCCCGCAGCCGATGCATTCCGCCGTTTCCTGGCCGAATTTCGAGAAAGTGATTGGATGGAAATCAACGGCAATGGCTCCACCAAGGAGCGGAAACCCGCCGACAGGACGTCTCATGAAAGGAACTTCATGCCTGCAGAAATCGATCCAAGGATTTTCTACTGTCTCGCCCTTCCGAATGATGACCCCCGCATCACCAGTCCCTTCCAAGGATTCTCTCAAGGGTGGATGGCACTGCCGTGGGCGATGCGGCAGCTCATTGGATTACCTACCGACGCGCTTGAGCCGGCCTTGCCGCGCCAAGCAAATCTTGCCCGCCGGATTGCGGGAACAGGAGGATGGCACTGGTTCCTTCTCGCTCTGAAAGCCCTTCGCGATATCTCCATAGAAGCGACGACTCCCTTTTGGGTGGTCTTCAGCGGGACTGAGAGAGTTGCAAGGTCCGTCTCTGCGTGGGCCTACTCGCAAGACATTCGCCCGCTGCAGGTCACCCCAGCCCCACATGACGGGGCAATAGTGGCCGAGGCGCTCGACACAGCAGCGATCCGAAGTCACATCCAAACCACGCTTGACCGGCTCCGGCAGCGAGGTGTCTCGCTGGACAGCGACCTGATCGACCAAGCTAACGCCGACTGGACGGATCGGCCTGTCGTCGATGCCACCTTCGCAAAACGCGAGCACAATTGTACGTTGCCGAACCACATGGTGCTCGAAGGGGCGGGCATCAGGTTTAATGATTCTACTCCACTGATCGGCCGCTCCACCGATGAATACGTCGCGGCTATTAGAGAGACCGTCGACGCCGTACTCCAACTTCGTCAAGACGCGGGATACGTTCCTGCGTTTCGGCTAACGCCGCCGCAACCGGCCCTTGTCCTGACCGCCCCCGCCCTCTTCCGGAATCTCTATCGAAACACCCAAACCGTCTCCGCCGAGAACGCCGGCGATCCGAAAATCGTCAATAAGGTGCTTCGAATTCTGCAAAGGCAAAAGACGTTTCAATGGTCGCTTGAAGCGCATGAACATGTCCGCCTTCTCGCATCCGAGGAAGCACGGACCATCATAGGGGTACGTCAGGAAGAGCTTGAAATTCACACCCTGTCGGTCGGATTGCGCGCCGCCTCCACGCTCGCTGCAACCATACGTCTTCCCCCTGCTGTAAATCGTACGGCTGGCGTAGTGCGCCAGCTCGCCACCCACGCACGTGCCTCCGGAACCGCTCGACCCGGCAAGTTCAAACGTGTTTTCGCGGTCGTTCAAAACGCGCTGAGCGAGGCGGTCGGTCCCGAAGTCTTGCAAGTGATCGAGGGGACTCAAGGCGGGATCAAGCTCGTCACAGACGCGCCGATAGAATGGCTCCCAGTCGGTGCGCTTCCGCTCGGCTTGAAGTTTGATTGCTCTCGAATAACCGCCACGCCGGGCAACCTTATGGCAGGAGAGCTCGTCTTCCCGAATCTCCTGCGCCTCGGAACCACCGCCTTCTCCGATATCCTCGTCGTATCGGCGTTCGGCGTCGACGACCCCATTCGCCACATGATTCCGGCTGCTCTCGACGCCTCGGCATCCAGGTGGCGAGACAAACTCTCCATCCGATCCGTCGCCGTGGCGAGTGAAGCAGCCTTCTGCGATACGTTGAATGCCTATGATGGTGGAATCCTGATCTTCGACGGCCACGCTCACCACAGTGACGATACAGACGTCGCAACGCTGGCAATTGGCGACGACAACGTCGATGTATGGTCTCTTCGGAACCGGGTCCGAGTACCACCCGTTGTGATCCTGAGCGCCTGCGATACGCATGCCGCCGACCGGTCCCACGCTACCACCGCCAATGCGTTCCTAGCGGCAGGAGCACGCGCCGTTCTCGGTACCATGCTTCCGATCAACGCATGGCACGCCGCGACCTTCGTCAGCCGGCTCCTTCTCCGTATCTCCGATTTCCTACCCGCCGCAATTGCGGCTCGTCGAGAGGCCATCCAGTGGAGCGAGGTCATTGGCGGCATGCTGCGCATGCAGCTCCTTACGGACCTTCTGCGACCGTATCTTGCCGAACGAATTCTAAGCTGGGACCACTACCAGCACGTCCACACTCACGGAAACGCTGCAATTAACTACCGCCGTACGGATTGGTTTGAATTCGTCGCCGGACTGACTGCTGAACGCTCAACGTTGTCGCTGGATCAGGTAAATGCGGACTTTAGGAGCAGGATCCCGTCCTCGGACACCATACGTTATCTGCAGTTGGGAAATCCAGAAACGATTCTGATTGGGGATCCTTCTATTCTGCAACATGTCGAAGCGGACCTTGAGCAAGCCGAATAGGTCAGGCAGGCCATCACATTCGGGTAAGGAAGGCCGCCGACGCAGGGGTGAATAATCACGTCAGCCGGACCGGCTGCCCGCCCTTCAAGATCCAAGTCTCGATAGAGGAAATTCCGGGAGGCAGCAGCGCATTCACGATGCCCAGAACTTTCGAGTATCGTTGCCGCAAGGGCTCGCTGCGCTCATCTTCGCCGAACCCAACTGCCGCCCGGATCCCTCCGACGATCTGCGGCACGCCAGCGGGCGTTAACCCCAACTCCACCCGTGCATCGAGCAGTCCCTGAACCGAACCGCGCACGGCGGGCAGCGCTCGATGCCACTCCCATACATTCTGCAAGAGCTGAAACGGAGCGTAGTAGACCTCCGCCGTCGATGCTGATGCGTCCTTGATCTCCAGAAGCACAAGGTTCCCCTCGGGATCGACCGCAAGCGCATCGAGCTTCAGTCTTGTCTTCGGCGGCGTCGGCGTCTCCCAGTGCTGCCTAGAATTGGGCAGAGACCGTCTGGACAGCGCGAGCGTGCGCAATTGGCTGCGCGCTTCATCAACCGCAGGGCGGAACGCATTGGACAATTGATCCGCGCGCTCCTTCATCGACGGATAGCTCAGGGCCGCCTCCTTGTCGAACACGATCCATGGCTCGCCGGCCCGTGCCCATCGCGCCTGTATCGCCCCCTCCTTCCTCTGCCTTGGATCGATCCTTACACCGCCCAGGAAGGCATCCAGCGCCCGCGTGAAACCGGCCTCATCATCGCTCCATACGTCGCGCCAGTAGGCGTCCCGATCGACCAGCGTGGCCCGTTCCGGCCGAATCAGCAGGCTTGCGCATTCTTGCGTGGCGTACGTCTTGTGCGACTTGACCCAGACCTTGCCGCTCCCGCTTGGCCCACTCTTCACCAAGCAGGTCAGGCCGCAGTAGAGATGCACTTCGTTCCCGCGGCGCAGATGCGCTTCCAGGTCGATACCGTCGCACCTCCTCTTCTCAAGTATCGGCGCCAGAAAACCGCCCGCCTCCAGAAGCCGCCGCAGCCTCGGGGACGGCGCCCGCTTGTAGGTTGCCTTGCTCATCTCAATCACCGCGGTTCACCGAGCCGATAACGGTCTCGTATCCATGCCGCCCACGCGCCGTATCCTTCCGCTTCTCCGGCGTCGATCACCGCCGACGCCGGCAACGAGGGCGCCATCGCGGGATCGGGCAAGAGTTCTGCCCAGGCTTTCCAGTGTCCGGGCACGTCCGGATTGCCGTCGTGCGCGCACAGCACGAACCAAGCCTCGTCGACCATGCCTTCCTGCTCCAGAGCCCGCGCGATGGCGAGATTTCGCATCGGCTGCTGCGCGTTCCCGCCGAACGGACACAGACCGTCGACGTCTGCGCCCGGAACCTGAACCTCCCTGGCGAGATCTAGGTACGTCGGATGAATTCCATGCGTCCAGCGCGCCCACATCGGCGGGCGGCGTCCCATGGCCGCGCACCAATCGTCCATATGCGCGCGCAGCTCGTTGGCGAAATCCGTTGCCTCATGCCTGCTCATCCGAACCGGATCCCCTTCTTCCAAACCATCTCCACGGCATCGAAACAACCGCGGCCTTCGTCAACCGCCAGCCTCTCCCGGGATCCCGGCTTATCGATTAGCTGCACGGGCCGGCGAAGCCAAACGCCTCTCTGCGTTTCTGTGACGCAATGCGTCACGGCCTCCGCCTGGCGGACGCCGGTTTCCACCCGCCTCCATCCTCTCCTCGAAACGGAAGTGCCGGACAAGACCGAGCGCACGTCACGTGAGCGACACATCGCGCTCCTGCTGCGATGCCAAGGTTCGCGGTAGCGAACGGCGGGTTGGGCGGCCGGTGCAGGGTGTCGCGCTCGACGGCGACCGCCCGGAACCGCGCCTCCCGGATGCGCCCGTCCGCCTCTTTCACGCTGCGTTCCGTCGGGAGGCCCGACTCTCCCACATCGGTTCCGTCCAGCCGGACCAGCGTCGCGGCGAAGGAACCGCCGTCCTTCGCCGCCGCTTCGGCCGCCACGGTCCAGCACTGCCGCGGCACAAAGGCCTCGATCCCGGCCTCGCGCTCGCAGATCAGGCGCAGCGCCACCGACTGCACCCGGCCCGCCGAGCGGCACCCCGGCAGCTTGCGCCACAGCACCGGCGACCAGGCCGTAGCCGACCAGGTAGTCGAGCGCCAGGCGCGCCTGCCAGGCCACGACCAGGTCCATGTCGACCGCGCGGGGGTTGTCCAGCGCCGCCCGGACCGCCTCTTCGGTCACCTTGTGGAAGGCGGCGCGCTCGACCCTCCTGTCGCCGATCGCGTCCCGTTCCTCCAGCCAGTCCAGCACCTGCCAGGCGATCGCCTCGCCCTCCCGGTCCAGGTCGGTGGCGAGCACCAGCCCGTCGGCATTCTCCAGCGCCCGGGCGATCGCGCCGAGCGTCCGGGCCGCCCGCCGCCCGGCCTCGTAGCGCATGGCGAAGCCGTCATCGGGGTCGACCGAGCCCGCCTTCGACGGCAGGTCCCGCACGTAGCCGCGGGTCCCGATCACTCTGGCTCGTGGTCTCCTCCGTCCGCTTCTTCATGCTTGCCGCCCGGAGCCGCGCGAGGGCCTTACCGGCATCGATGGTATCGAGCCGCGGTGGCCTATCCGGGTGTCCTCATCTTAGCTAGATTCTCCCGCCAACTGCGGGAGTGTCTCGGATTTGAGACCAACTGGAATCACTATTGCATCTTACCCAAATTAGGCATTACACTACCCATTATGGGTATTTCTACACCAACAAGTCGGTCGCGACCAACCCGCCGCAAGGCGGCAGCCGAGTTCTTCGGCACACCCACCAGTTTGGCCGATGCGCTCTTCACCACAACCCAGCAGCGCGTTCTGGCCCTGCTGTATGGCCAACCCAACCGCAGCTTCTTTACCAGTGAGTTGATCGGGCTGACCGGATCCGGTTCGGGAGCTGTGCAGCGCGAACTCTTGCGCTTGGCTTCGAGCGGTCTGGTGAGCGTCACCTCGATCGGCACGCAGAAGCACTACCGGGCCAATCCCGATTGCCCCGTATACCATGAACTTATCGGCATCGTACGGAAGACGGTCGCCATGGTCGAACCGATTCGGAAGGCGCTGGATCCGCTCGCCGACCGCATTGAACTGGCCGTGATCTACGGATCTGTCGTGCAAGGTACGGATACCGCAGCGAGCGACATCGATCTGCTCGTCAGCGCCGATAGCGTGATATTGGAAGAACTCTACAGTATGCTCGCTCCAGTGGAGGCCAGCTTGGACCGCAAGATCAACCCTACCCTCTATACGGTGCAGGAGTTCAACGCGCGTCGATCAGCCGGAAACACATTCCTGTGCCGCGTACTCGCCGGCGAGTATCTGGTTCTCATTGGGAAAGAAGATGACGCATCCGGAACTCGATAACCTGGTGCGAATCGGCCAACTTAAGACAGAACCGCCCTCGGAGGGGGAAATCGAGGGCCTGTTGCGCTCGGGCCAGCTCCGTTTAGACGATGCCGGGCGAAAGGAGCTGAGCCTAGAGAGCAGCTTCGACCTTGGCTACAACGCCGCCCACGCGCTTGCACTCGCAGCCCTGCGGATGCAAGGCTACCGTTCCGATTCACGCTATCTGGTCTTTCAATGCCTACAGCACACCATCGGCCTGCCTCAGCAACAGTGGCGCGTCTTGGACCATGCCCATCGAAAGCGCAATCTTGCCGAATACGAAGGCGCAATGGACGTGGACGAACAACTCCTCGCCGCGTTGCTGCGGGTTGCACGAGAAGTGGCGAAGCGTGTGGACGATCTCATAGCGTCGCGATGAGGGAGATCGGCTGAATGGCCCTGAAGAAATCCCAGCTCTACTCCTCCCTTTGGCAAAGCTGCGATGAACTCCGCGGCGGCATGGATGCCTCACAATACAAGGACTACGTACTCACGCTGTTGTTCACGAAATACGTATCGGACAAGTATGCCGGCAAGCCCGGCGCCTTGATCGAAATACCCGCCGGCGGCGGCTTTGCCGACATGGTGAAACTCAAAGGCGACAAGGAGATCGGCGACAGGATTAACAAGATCATCGGCCTTCTCGCGGAGGCTAACGATCTCAAGGGCGTGATCGATCAGGCCGACTTCAATGACGAGAGCAAGCTCGGCACGGGCAAAGAAATGCAGGACCGGCTCTCGAAACTCCTCGCGATCTTCGACGGGCTCGACTTCAGCGGCAATAGTGCCGAAGGCGACGACCTCCTGGGCGATGCCTACGAATACCTGATGCGCCATTTCGCGACCGAGAGCGGCAAGAGCAAGGGACAGTTCTACACCCCAGCGGAGGTCTCGCGAGTCATGGCGCAGGTTGTCGGTATCGACGCCGACACCCGCCAAGACCAAACCATTTACGACCCCACCTGCGGATCCGGCTCCCTGCTCCTGAAGGCGGCCGACCAAGCGCCGCGCGGCATCACGGTTTACGGCCAGGAAATGGACGTCGCGACTTGGGCGCTGGCTAGGATGAATATGTTCCTGCACGGACACCCGACCGCCGAGTTGTGGCGAGCGAACACACTGGCGGCACCTTATTTCAAGGACAAGAACGATAGGCTCAAGACCTTCGACTTCGCCGTGGCCAATCCTCCCTTCTCTGCTACGGCCTGGTCTAGCGGGCTCGATCCAGATAACGACGAGTTCGGGCGCTTCGTTTACGGCATCCCTCCGGAGAAGAACGGCGATTACGCATTCCTGTTGCACCTATGTCAACGGCGGAGCAAAATTAGTCCACCCGGGCGGAGTAAAACTAGTCCACTTAACGTTATGCGGTACGCGGTGTTGGGGGGTTGTCCCGGTAGTCCATAGGAGGGACCCGCGCTGCTTCGTGTAGCGCTTGCGTTACGCGGAGCGAAGCAGCGTGGGAGGTTCCTGTGGACCCACCGGGTCAACCATTGCACCGGCGGTTAAGCAGGTATTTTGGGGAATTTCCGCCGTTTTTGGCTTTGGTTGAGACGATAGCTCTCGCCGTTCATTTCCAGGATATGGACATGGTGGGTGAGGCGGTCCAGCAAAGCCCCGGTCAGGCGTTCCGAGCCGAATATCTCCGTCCACTCATCGAACGGCAAGTTGGAGGTCACCAGGATCGAGCCCCGCTCGTAGCGCTGGCTGAAGACTTCGAACAGCAGCTCGGCGCCGGTCTTCGAGAGCGGCACGAAGCCGAGTTCGTCGATGATCAGAAGGTGATACTTTGCCAGTTGCTTCTGCAGGCGCAACAGGCGTTTTTCATCCCTGGCCTCCATCAGTTCATGAACCAGGGCAGCGGCCGTGAGGAAGCCGACGGAGAGCCCCTTTTGGCAGGCCGCCAGACCGAGACCGAGGGCGATATGGGTCTTGCCGGTTCCGCTGTTGCCGAGCGCGATGATATTCTCACGACGCTCGACGTATTCGCATCGCGCCAACTCCAGAACCAGCATCTTGTTGAGCGATGCGATGGCCTTGAAGTCGAAGCTGTCGAGGCTTTTGACGGCGGGGAACCTGGCCTGTCTGATCCGCCGCTCGACCATGCGGCGCTCACGGTCGATCAGTTCCAACTCGGTCAGACGGACAAGATACCGCACATGGTCGGCGCCCTCGGTGGCGCATTGGCGGGCCAGCTTGTCGTATTCGCGCAGGAACGTCGGCAGTTTCAGGGTCTTGAGGTGATGGGCCAGCAACACTTGCGGCGTATCGGTCATGACGCGCCTCCACCCAACAAGCTCATATAACTGGCGGCGGCCGTGGTCGCCACGTTGGCCCGAGGCAGGTAGGGATAGATATCCAGGTCGAGTTTGGGCGGGCGTCGCTCGATACGGCACAGCACAAGGTGTTTGACGGCGTCGTAGCCGATCGCACCCAGGCGCAGGGCGTCCTTCACCGCGCCGTGAAGCACCTCGAGATCGAAGGTCTCCAGAAGCCGAAGGACCTGGACGTATTCCCGCTTGCCGGCCTTGCCCATGCGCGCCTCCAGGAGACGGCGCAGGGTTGGGAAGGCATCAGGCAGTTCCCATCCGGCTAGCGGCGCGGCCTGATCCAGGGCGCCGATCTTGTGCTCCAGCAAAGGCAGGTAGTGGATCGGATCGAAGACCATATCTTCCCGGTCGTAGGAACGGGGGTGTCGGGCAATGATCCCGGCGCCGCAACCGATAACCACCTCGTGGACATAGCCACGGATCCAGACTTCCTGATGGCCGTAGGCGACGGGCACGGAATAGTCATTCGTCCGGTAGCGCACCAGGGACAGCGAGTTGACCCGCGTGCCCTGCTTGTCGCACGCGTCGAACGGTGCCGGCAGTGGCCTCTTCAACGCTTCGCGGTCACGCACAAACCGTTCGCCGATGCTCTCGCGGTGGCCGCGCAGGACGTTGCCTTGCCGGTTGCGGCATTGCTCTTCCAGGTGGCCATTGAAGGCGTCCCAGCTCGCGAACCGGGGAAGCGGCGTCATGAAGTTCCGCCGGGCATAGCCGACCACCCCCTCCACATTGCCTTTGTCGTTACCCTTGCCGGGACGGCCGTAGCGGTCCTCGAAGAGGTAATGGGACTGCAGCCCGCTGAACGGCCGCGTTCGTTGCCGCGTGCCATCTGACAAGATGCGCGACACCAGACACTTGTCGTTGTCGTAAAGAATCGATTGGGGAACGCCGCCGAAAAAAACAAAGGCTCTGTTGTGCCCGTCCAGCCAGGCCTCCGTCGTCGCCGCCGGGTAGGCCGCAACGAAGCAGGCATCGCTGTGGGGAAGTGTCATGACGAAAAAATGCGCCCGATACTTGACGCCGGCGATGATCGCATCCGCCTCGCCAAAGTCCGCTTGAGCATGGCCCGGAGGATGTGACAACGGCACAAACATCTCACGCCGACGAAGGCGCCGTTCCCGAACGTAATCCTTCACGATGGTCTCTTTGCCCGTGAAGCCATGTTCGTCGCGAAGGCGCTCGAATATACGCTTCGCCGTGTGGTGCTGCTTACGGTGAACCGTTCGGTCCTCCTCCAGAATACGGTCGATGATATCCGTGAAGGGGGCCAGTTTCGGGCGTTTCGGTGGCTGGCGTCGCCGATATCCCGGCGGTTCCGAATGCCGCAGCATCTTCCTCACCGTCTCGCGCGCAATGCCAAACCGACTTGCCGCCTCTCGCTGGCTCAGACCATCAACATGGCAGGCCAGCCGAACGCGCAGATATAGGTCCACGGTGTACATCCTCCCGCCTTCCATCTCAAAAAAGATCGAAGGCTACAGGTGGCAGAGTTTTACTCCGCCCGCGGCTGGGAAATCCCGCCGCTTCCGTGGACTAATTTGTCACCGCCGTTCTCACTTCCGCCCCCTGCACCGGGTTGCCGCGTGGATGTCCGGCCAGGGGCTGCCGATCTCACCGGGGACGCTGGCCAACAGCCTGAAGCGCTTCGTGCCGCTGTTCGAGCCGGTGGCCGAGGCGATCCTCGCGCACCAGAACGAGGCGGCGCTGCGCCATGCCGACGAGACCGGCTGGCGCGTCCAGGCGCTTCGCGGGGAAGACCGGTCGAGCCGCGCGTGGCTGTGGACCTCGGTCAGCAGCGACGCGGTCTCTTATCGCGGTAGGGACGCTGGTTGCCCAGCGCCCCCCCGCACAGATCCGGACAGGCCCGCTAGGGCATCCGGCTCCTCCCTTGGGTTCCGCCCCGCATAGCGCTGACGGCAAATCGTTGGTCTGGCCACGGGTGTCGGATTTCCAGCCTGGGCCAATGGGTCTTAGTCAGTGCCGCAATATCGGCCCATGTCGTGCGGTCCTTCTGCGACCGTAGGCGTAGCGTGCGCAGCCACAGACGCTTCAGGCGTGTAGCAAAACGGTCGAGGTATCGGTAGCTGTTCGGGACTGCGTAGTAGTTGAGCCATCCGTAGAGCACCTTCCCCAGCCATCTTGCCGTCGTCTTGGACTTGCAATGCATCCGCCTGCGTAGCGCCTCCTTAATCCGCTTCAGTGTCCGGCTCATCCGCCTCGCGACCGGTTTACGCCCCAACTGGAATCTCCCTCGTCTGTCCTTCGCGCAGTAGTGCGTGAAGCCCAGAAAATCGAAGGTCTCCGGTCTTCCCTGCCCTCGTTGCCGACGGTCTTTCACGGCAAACCGCCCGAACTCAATGAGCCGGGTCTTGTCGGGGTGTATGTCCAGTCCGAACCTTCCGAACCGCTCCTTTACGGCCTTCAGGAAGCGCTCCGCGTCCCGCTTGTGCTGAAAACCCACCACGAAATCATCGGCGTACCGCACGATGATTGCGTTGCCTTCGACTTCGTGGCTGCGCCACTTCTTCTGGAACCACAAGTCGAGGACATGGTGCAGGTAGATGTTCGCCAGAATCGGTGAAGCCACCGATCCTTGCGGCGTCCCCCGCAGGTTGTCCCGCCACTCTCCAGCCTCCATGACGCCGGCGTTCAACCACTTGATGATGAGCCTGATAACCCGCTTGTCCCCGATGCGATGCTCAAGAAACCGGACCAGCCAGCTTCTCGACACGTTGTCGAAGAACGCGCGGATGTCACAGTCCACCACCCAATTGATCTTGCGCCGCTTGATGCCGACCGCGAGGGCATCGAGCGCATCATGCGCTCCCCGCCCGGGCCGGAACCCGTAGCTGAACCCCAGGAACTCCGCCTCGTAAATCGGCGTCAGGATGATCTCCGCCACTGCCTTCTGGACGATCTTGTCCTCTATGGCCGTGACGCCGAGCGGTCGTGTGCCGCCATCCGGCTTCGGAATGTTCACCCGCCGTGATGGCGTCGCCCGGTACGCTCCCGAGTGCACGCGGTCGTGCAGGTCGGCCAGACGGCCTTCCAACCCTTCCTCGTACATCCGCCACGTCATGCCGTCCGCGCCTGCCGCAACGTCCTTCTTCAACGCGAAGAACGCCCAGCCCAGCGCAGCGACCGTGACATGGTGGAGGAGCGCCGTCAGACGCTCCCGTGGCTCCCGTTGTACAAATTGCCGTATCCGGTCGGCCGCCTGTGTCACGCTTTCCCGACTCTGTGTCCGGCGCGTGCTTTGGCCTTCCAGATTCCCCTTGGGCTCGGTCCTTGGCTCCATCGGCTCCGCCGGAACTGCCGTCCCTTTGTTCGCCGACTTCACGGCTACTATGACCGAGTCTGACTTCTCCATGCCGTTCATCTTCGGTTACGGATTCCTCCTTTCCTTAGCGATCCCGCCACGACAGCGGGATGGCATGGAGACCTCCCAGGTCCCGGTGCAGTGCGTACGTACGTGCATGGGTTCTTAGACACCGCGGGATTCTGTCCCCCCTCGCCATATCGGTGGGCCAGATGCTGCCTTCGGCCTATGAAAAAGCCTCGGCATCCCGGATGAGTCTCTTTCGGTGCTCAATAGCCCTGCCCGCACGCGCCCCTGTCAACGCTTAACCCCCAACCTCGCGGATGGCGGCCCATGACTCGGGGTGGAAGTGATGGCTTGTCTTCTCCTTCCCACCGGACTTTCACCGGCTGCACTGGCACCAGTTAGCCTGGCGCTCTCCATATCGACCCTTCGCGCAGCGCCGAGGCGGCGCTCGAGCTGTTCGGCGAAGCCCTCCTCGACACGGTTATCGTCTGCGACCGCTACAGTGCTTACAAGCGGCTCGCTCGCCTTCGCGAGGGGCTGGTGACCCTTGCGTTCTGCTGGAGCCATCAACGGCGCGACTTTATCGAGTGCGCGGCCGGCCAGGTGAGCCTGACGCAATGGTGCCAGGGATGGGTCGAGCAGATCGCGGTGCTCTACCGCCTGAACGAGGCGCGTCTGGAGCATTACGACCCCGGCCTTGAGCGCCAGACGCCAGCGTTCGATGCGGCGCAGGGCAGGCTGAAGGAGGCGCTCGACGGCCTGTTCGCGGAGGCCGAACAGGAGCCCGCCGGCCTGCCCGACCAAGCGCGCGAGGGCAAGGCGCTGCGCTCGCTGGTGAATCATCGCGAGGGGCTGTGCGTCTTCGTCGACCGGCCCCAGGTGCCGCTGGATAACAATCTCGCAGAAAGGGTGCTCAGAGGGCCGGTGATCGGAAGACGGCTGTCATTCGGCTACGACAGCGAGATCGGCGCCCGGTTCACGGCCGTGATGTACTCGGTCGTCGGCACGCTCGCCTTGAACGGCATAGACGTCCTGCGCTGGCTGGAAGCGTGGCTGGAAGCATGCGCGAAGAACGCCGGGCGTGCGCCGGACGACCTGTCGCCGTGGCTGCCATGGTCGATGAGCGAGGAGCGCAGGCGCGCCTTCATGGCGGCAGCATGACCGGCCGGGTCGAGTGCCGCTATTACGGCCGCGACTTCACCGCCGGGGAAATAGCGCTGCTGCGCGCGCTGATCGCTGTCGATCCGCAGCCGACCCGCGCCGGACTGTCGCGAGAGTTCTGCCGGCGCATCGGCTGGTTCAAGCCCGACGGCGGGCTCAAGGACATGATGGCCAGGGTCACCATGCTGGCCATGCACCGCGACGGCCTCATCGTCCTGCCACCGCCCAGGGGCCGGCAGCACCGGCCAAAGCCCGTCGTTTTCGGGCCGGACACCGAGCCGCCGCTGCTTCCGGCCCCGACAACCCTCGACGAGGTTCGCCCGATCGACCTGCGCCCCGTCGTCCGCGAGACCCGCGAGGGCAGGCTGTGGAACGAGTTCGTCGCCCGTTACCACTATCTCGGCTACAAGACCCTCGTCGGCGCCCAGATGCGCTACGCCGTCCACGACCGAAACGGCTGGCCCATCGCCATGCTCGGCTTCTCAACCGCCGCATGGAAGCTCGCTCCGCGCGACAACTTCATCGGCTGGACGCCACGATCGCGCGAGAAGAACCTCCCGCTCGTCGTCGACAATCCGAGGTTCCTGATCCTGCCCTGGATCACCATCCCCAACCTGGGCTCGCACATCCTCGCCCTCATCCGCCGGCGCCTGCCCCTGGACTGGGCCGAGCGCTACAACACAACGCCCGTGCTCATCGAGACCTTCGTCGAGACGCCCCGCTACACCGGCGCCGTCTACAGGGCCTCCGGCTGGCTCCATGTTGGCGCCACCCAGGGACTCGGGCGCTATGATCGGGACAAGTTGTACGACAAACCCCGCAAGGACATCTGGCTCCGACCCCTGCGAAAAGACTGGAAACGCGCCCTCAATCGCTAGAATCTGCGGGATCGGATAAGCTCATCACGGGCTGACGGAACATTTACTATGGGGGTGTAAGTGTTCGGCGAAGCTGTGATGGTTCGGGCGGGCGGAGGCGGAGAACGGCCGCGTTGACCGGAAACCCGCCGGCTGCGGCCCCCGACCTCGCGCGCCAGCCGGACGATTCCACGGCTTCGCCGAACACTTACAATTGCTGGTGTGCTTTCCCAAAGGCCGGGGATCCGTCGGTTGCCCAATTGGGGCCAGCGTGCATAGCGAGCCATCAGCTTCAGTAGCCTTCGCATTCGGTCCTCACCGCCACCGTCATCGCATCGGCATCGCCCGCTTTCAACCCTATCTCCCTCGCTTCTCCCCCGTTGTCGCTGCTCCCGACCGAAGACGGACCGAAGGGGTCATAGAAGTAGTACGGATTCTGCCCCGTGCAAGGATCCGACACCGGGAAACATCGTCATGTGGCGCGGCCTATCCCGACTGAACGACATCGCTCTTGGTGCCACATTGCAGATCAACGATGTGGGTAATTGAAAGTCCGAGAACCCGCGCTGCCTCGAACGAACGGAGGTAGTCGATGCGCTTCTTGGGCCGGAATCCCAGACGCCGTTGATATTCCGCAACTGCCCTGCACCCTTGGCTCAGCTAGAGCGTTTTCCTATCATTTGCGGTCATAGCCAGCAGCAGCGAAGTAGTTTTCGCATTCCGTTGGTGTGAAGGTGTCGATGCCTTGGGCGATGGCGTCCCAGAGGTCATCGACGGTTCGGGCGGCGGTCTTTTTGAGGAAAGCCTTGAGCTTGGAGAAGGCCATTTCAATGGGGTTAAAGTCAGGGCTGTAGGGCGGCAGGAAGCGCAACTCTGCCGCGGCGACTTCGATGGCCGTGCGCACGGCGATGGGTTTGTGGGCGGGTAAGTTATCCATCACCACGATATCGCCGGGTTTGAGCGTCGGGACCAAGACCTGCTCCACATAAGCGAGGAAGGCGGCACCATGCATGGCACCGTCGAGCACCATGGGCGCGGTCATGCCTTCAAGGCGGAGCGCGCCAACGAAGGTCGTCGTCTTCCAGTGTCCATGAGGCACCGGTGCTTGGCAACGCTCGCCCCGTGGCGCCCGGCCGTAACGCCGGGCCATCTTGGTCGAAGCGCCGGTCTCGTCAATGAACACCAGCCGCTCGGGCTTCAGATCGGGTTGGGCGTCGAACCAGGCCTGCCGGCGGCGCAGGACGTCAGCTCGCTGTTGCTCGCAGGCGTGCGCGGTTTTTTTTGAACGTCATGCCGTGCCGGTCGAGCAGCCGCCAGACCGTGCTTTGGGCCACCGTCAAGCCATGCCCCGCGTCCAGGTGTGCCGCGATCTCGCCCAAGGTGATGTCCGGCGTCTCGTCAACCAGCGCCAGGATTTCCTCGGCATGGGCCTCGATCCGGTGCGAGCGGTGGTCACCGCCTTGCGGCCTAGGCCCGACATCGCCCGTCCGCCGCCACCGATTCACCCATTTGATCGCCGTCGAGGCCGCAACCCCGAAGCGGCGCGCCGCCGAGCGCCGCGACAGGCCGCTGTCAACCGCCGATACAAGCCGTTCTCGAAGATCATTGGAAAGAGGTTTCGTCATGCAGCCTGGCCTCCTCCACCAGCCCACATCTTGAATCAGAAATTCGATCCCATGGGAATCCCAAAAAGAATCCGTCAGCTCAGAAAATGCTCTAGATGGCTGCTGAACAAGTCATCATTGCCGGGCCTTGAACTCGGATTCATCGCCGAAATGAAATGAGATTTCGTGTCTTAGGGTGAAACCGTCTTCAATCTCGACCGATCCGATGCCCTGGGCTTCATCCAGTTCGATGATCTGCCACTTTGCGGTCAGCGGCGTGCCGGCATCGCCCGTCATGTTGGCGCCTCCGCCAGCAGTCTGGGTAGTCGGACGAGGTTGTAGGCGGCCAAGGCCAGGGTGAACGAAGCGTCGACCCGGTGGCGGCCCCGGAATTTGGTCTTGCTCAATCCCGCGCTCGTCTTGACCCAGCCGAAGACCTCCTCGATGCGCTTACGGCAACGTTGGCTGACGCCGTAACCGGGATGGCGCGTCGTGCGCCCGTCTATCTTGGTCTTGCGCCGCTTGCCGGTCTTGGTGACGTGGTCCTGGACGGCGATATGGGGGGTCACCTTGCGGTGCCGCAGTTCCTCGACAAAATCCGCGACGTCAAAACCCTTGTCCCCGCCCACCGTGATCCGACGCGGGCCGCCTCTACTCTCCACCGGGCGATGCCTGTCGATCAGATCAAGGGCGGCTTCGCGTTCCGCCGTGCCCGACGCAATGGTCACGCCGCCGCCGACTGCCAGACCATGGCGGTTCTCCGTCAGCGCATGGCCCATGTAACACAGCTTGCTTTCCCGGCCATTACCCTTGCGATAAAGCCGGGCGTCCGGATCAGTGGTGCTTGCATGGGTCGCGTTCGAGCGTTTCTCGCCATGAAAATCCCGCTCGGCGTTGCGCCCCGATCCCCCGTCGCCATCGTCCTCACCTTTGGGACGAAAGCTCTTCATCGACGCCCAGGCCTCGATCAATGTTCCGTCTACCGAAAAATGATCCCGGCTCAATAGTCCCCGTACCTTGTGGTGCTGGATAACCCCCGCAAGCAGCTGCGCCGAAACCTCCGCCTCCAGAAGACGGTCCCGGTTGTGGCAGAACGCGCTGGCGTCCCACACGCCATCGTCCAGCCCAAGCCCCACAAACCAGCGAAACAGCATGTTGAAGTTTAGCTGCTCCATCAGCTGACGCTCCGAGCGGATCGAATAAAACACCTGCAACAGTAACGCTCGAAGAAGCTTCTCCGGCGGGATCGATGGGCGACCCATGTGGGAATAAAGCGTCTCGAACTCCGAAGATAGAGACCCCAATACGTCGTTCACGATCTCACGGATCAGACGCAGCGGATGATCATCCGGAACACGCTCTTCCAGGTCTACGTAGCTGAATAAATTGCCACTGCTTTGATCTCGACCCCGCATGCCATCCTCCATCACCCGAAGGAATCACAGAATCATGTCACAACTGCAAATGCGAGGACTTTTTCAGCAGCCTGCTAGCTCGTCCCGGGGCCTCATACACGCGCGCCGGCGGTGGGCGGGCCGCGGGACCATCCTTGCAATCCATCTCCATGAATCGTTCCATCTCCACCGCCTCCATCGTGGTGGCGCCGCCCAACTCACATCGCTCGTACAGATCGCGTCCGCGAAAAACCACGTCATTCCCCACGACCTCGACCGTCCCCAGCCACCGGTCGCCCAGCGGGATCTTCCCGACGAACCGTATCAACTCCCGATCGCGGACTTCGGGTCGGGCGGCTGCCGTCCGGCTCTCCACCTCTCTGAGGAGCGGATAGTCGGCGAGTTCAATCGGTCGTCGCAACACTCTGGCATAGGAGGTTGCTATGACGGTACGCAGACGGCGGTCGGATCGGTCTGGACGGAGCAAGTTGCATTCGCCAGGTCGACCGGACTCGGCACGGCGTGAGGAGCTTGTTCGGTTCTGGGCAGCGATTGCGACGGGGCGTTCGAGCGAGGACGCGGCCCGAGATGCCGGTGTATCCCCTCCGGTAGGCTCGAGGTGGTTCCGGAGGTCGGGCGGCATGCCACCATCACATTTATCGCAATCGGCCAAGCCGCTGTCAGGACGTTACCTGTCTTTCGAGGAACGTGAGGAGATTGCTCTTCTGCGCGCCCAGGGAAGAGGCATACGTCATATTGCTTGCCGGCTGGAGCGAGCACCGTCGACGATCTCCCGCGAGGTGCGGCGCAACGCGGCGACCCGAAGCGGTGGCCTGGACTACCGAGCAACGACGGCGCAGTGGCATACTGATCGATCCGCCAAAAGGCCGAAGCCAGCCAAGCTGGCAACGAATGAGGCGTTGCGGCGCTATGTGCAGGATCGGCTTGCGGGTCGGATCTCGGCACCGGATGGAACGGTGATCGAGGGGCCACGCGTCGTCTGGAACGGTCGTCGGCATGGGCCGCGGCAGCACAGGCGATGGGCCAGGGCCTGGAGTCCTGAGCAGATCGCGCACCGTCTTCGGATCGACTATCCTGGGGACGGGCCCGAAGATCAAGCGATGCGGATCAGTCATGAGGCGATCTATCAGGCGCTCTACGTACAGGGCCGCGGCACACTCCGTCGTGAGCTGACCGCCTGCCTTCGCACGGGAAGGGCACTGCGCGTGCATCGGGCACGTAGCCGCCGGCGGGGCAAATCCTTCGTCACGCCTGAGATCATGATCAGTGAACGATCGGCGGAAGCAGCTGATCGGGCCGTACCCGGACACTGGGAAGGTGACCTGATCATCGGCTTGGGCAGATCGGCGATCGGCACTCTGGTGGAACGCACCACGCGGTTCACAATGCTGCTGCATCTTCCCCGAATGGAAGGCCACGGCACCGTCCCGCGCGTGAAGAACGGGCCTGCGCTTGCCGGTCATGGGGCTGAAGCGGTTCGCGATGCCATCGCCCGGACGATCACGACATTGCCAGCGCAGCTTCGCCGCTCGCTGACCTGGGACCAGGGAGCAGAGATGGCCAGGCATGGGGATCTGCGGATTACAACCGGCCTTCCCGTCTACTTCTGCGAACCGCACAGCCCTTGGCAACGCGGAACGAACGAGAACACCAATGGACTGCTTCGACAGTACTTCCCGAAAGGAACCGATCTGAGCGCACACAGTCCGGACGTACTCGCAGTTGTTGCTGACGCGCTCAATACACGGCCCCGCAAGACCCTCGGATGGAGAACTCCCGCCGAAGCTCTGGACCAGTGCTTGCAGGCCAGTCAAACTGAACGTGTTGCGACGACCGGTTGAACTCGCCGTCCCACGCCACGGTCCATCTCGGTTCGCGTGAACACCACGCGGTTGAATATCCCCGATCCCCCGCCCGAATGTCTCGCATGCACGACGTCCAAGCCACCCTGCGTCGAACCCACGTATCGGTACGCGTACCAAGACCGCCCCCACAACTCGCCCAACGTCTTGTCGGCGTTCTCCTCCCCATCCATCGAGTAGACCCACTGCCAAGACGGCTCCGTTGGATCAAGCTGAGGCGTAACGGCGATCTCACCGAAGTAGCGGTTGCTGTCTTGCGAATCCAGTAGGTTGATCGCCACCACCTGGTCACCCGAGTCGCTCAGGGAGCCAACGAGATCGTTGATGATCTTCGGATGAACGAACGGTGCCGTCTTGAACGAGTACGTGGCGTGCAGTCGGGGTCCCCGCTGGTCCGTGGACTCGGTAGTAACGGAGTCGCCATCAGGCTCCCCAGGCATCCCGATTCCACCGAGACGGCCGATCACATCGGTGCCGAACAGAAAGACTAAAACGGCGACCACTATAGTGGCGACCGGAATCACGATGTGTTTCCAAACCTCCAATCCGCCTCGTGTCCCGCGCTCCTCCTGAAGCGACGCTCCAGCACTCGCTTCCTGGAAGCGACGCTCGGCACCCGCGGCCGGAGCATCTTTGGCGCCTATCTCTTCGTCCAGCTTCATGTTCCACTTCTCGTTCGCATTAGCGGGACCCGCGAGGCCCCCGTCTCCGCATCTCCATGCCTACTCACCCCGCTCTCATAGTCCCTCCGACGCGGAGGGGACCTGCAGCCGCCCACGTTCACCTGGATGTGCCGCACCTTCCTTTGCGCTCCACATGAACGCAACATCGAGCTCGATTCCAAGCGCCCTTGCCGTCACTGTCAGCGCCGGGCAGGTTTCGTTGGCGGACAGCCCCTGGACCGAAATGTCGATCTCCGGCAAGTGGGTGTAACCCTCGTCCGTTTTGCTGCCGCAGACCATGTTGGCCGGGCACAGCCGCCGCAGTTCGTTCAGGTCCGCCACCCGACCCATCGACAGGACCAGCACGCGGTGGAGCAACCGGTTCCAATTCGGCCTTTCGACGTCCGCTGCCGCAAGCCGCGCGGCAAGCACCTTCGTATGCGTCACATCCGGCAGCCTGTCGGGATCAACTTCGTGCTCGACCACGAGGAAACGCTCGTCCGGCTGCCTCCATACGCCCGTCTCCATGGTGTCCAAGGCGCGCGGGCCCACCGTATCTACCAGCGGCTGCGCGTGGCGCTGGAGGCGCTCGAAGGTCGCCTGTTCAATCGTGATGTCTGGCCTCCCCCGCCTCCCTATTTATGAGAATATGGTCCATATGCTCCATATTATCGTTCCATATAACCTCCAGCAATATTATGTGGAAGTAGAGCGGCTGGATTTACGGCATTATGAGCGAGTTCAGTCCGGTTGGTGGGAGCACGCTGCTACTGCCTGAGCCAGCCGACAACACGCGGCGAACCGGGGAGGCCGTTGCCCTCCCCGCCGCTCGGGTGCCTTCCTTCAAGACCGGAAAGTCCCTTCGCGATGCGGTCAACCGGTAACGTGCTCACGCATCGCAGCCCCGCCCCAGCCGAGACGTTTACGGCATGGCGACCAACTTGCGCACGGCCACACCGACGCACTCGTCCGGGGTGTTGCCGACCGAGGATTGCCATGTCTCGGGAAGTACGGGGCGCACAGGAGCCGAGGGGAATTCAGCGATTTGTCCCACGCGCGAACACCTGCGCCTTATATCCCGAACCACGTTTGTCGTCAGGAGGAGATGTGGGGATTTCCCTAACCGGTCGCACGTACGAACACCTGCGTAACCACGCGTGCACTTTAGCCCGCATTTCCCACGTGACTGATCCATGTGATGCGGTCTTGGTCTGATTCTGGTATAAGAATCAGCGGCTTATATCAGGTGGAGGTGGCTCGGATGCGGAACCCGGAGGGTGAATCGGATCGCAGCCCACTTCGGCCCTGTTTCGACCGAAGGCTGAAGCTGGAGTTCCACGGTTCGCGGGTCACATCCGACGCCGGCCTGCTCGCCTACCGCGAACTCGACGATGCCCTGGGCCTGACCGTACTGGCGAGTGATGTCCTAGCTGACAGCAGGACCGGCAAGAACGGTTGGCACGGTGTCGTCGGTCTGCTTCGCCAATCCGTCTTTGGACGGCTCGCCGGATACGAGGATGTGAACGACGCCGACCGGCTCGGGCGCGATCCCGCGATGCGGTGGGTCGTCGGCGGCAAGGCTGTCGAGCGCGGCGGCGCATCGACCAGCCAGATGGGCCGGTTCGAGACTGAGTTGCTGACAATCGACGACAACCTCGCCACGCTCACCGCTCTTCCGGGAGTCTGGATCGACCGAGTGCATGCACGGAACCGGCTGAAGATCATCGTGCTCGACATGGACAGCTCCGTTAGCCCGACCCATGGCGAGCAGGAAGGCACGGCCTACAACGGCCATTTCGGCTGCACCTGCTATCATCCGCTGTTCGTGTTCAACCAGTTTGGCGATCTGGAGCGCTGCGCGCTTCGCCCCGGCAACGTGCACAGCGCCCACGAATGGCGCGACGTGCTCGAGCCGGTTGTTGCTCGTTATCGAGACAGGCTGCTTCGGCGCTACTTCCGAGGAGATGCTGCGTTTGCATTGCCCGGGATTTACGAGTTCCTCGAAGCCGAAGGCTTCAGGTACGCGATCCGCCTGCCGGCTAACAGAGTGCTCCAGGACAGCATCGGCCATCTGCTCAAGCGCCCCGTCGGCAGACCGCCCAAGGACGTGCGCCGGTATTACGCCAACTTCAGCTATCGGGCTGCCACTTGGACGAAGCCCCGTCGGGTCGTCGCCAAGGTCGAGTGGCATCCAGGTGAGCTGTACCCGCGCGTCGGCTTTATCGTGACCAACCTCTCGCGCCGTGCTGAGCGCGTCGTCGCCTTTTACAATCAGCGCGGCACGGCGGAACAGCACATCAAGGAAGGCAAGAACGCCATCAAGTGGACCCGGCTGTCGTGCCGCAGGTTCGACCACAACGCCGTCCGGCTGCAGCTTCACGCGCTGGCCTACAACCTCGGTAATTTCATGCGCACCCTGGCGTTGCCCGATGCCGTGGAACAGTGGTCACTGACCAGCCTACGGGAGAAGCTCATCAAGATCGGCGCGAAGATCGTCCGCCACGGGCGCTACGTCACGTTCCAGATGGCCGAGGTCGCCATCCCCCGTGACCTGTTCGCCGATATCCTGCGCCGCATCGACCGGCTCAGACCGAATCCAAGTCCGGCATGACCGTCGGCAGCCCGATCACCGCTGGCCGATCACGGGACCGGTGCGTCTCGAATGTCGTGTCGAACCCAATATCGGACGCCGCCAGGGCCCCCAGCCCCCTCTATCGCGCACGTGGCCAACGCCGACCGTCAGCAGCAAGCGGCTTGCCAATCCGGAACGATTTTGGCACGCTTTCCCGCGTGGATCGGTTCCAACATGGGGAATCCCAGCTGAGATGAACCGCTCGCCGCCGCGGCCGGTGACCGAGGACGACATCCGCACCTTCGAGGGCAACGGCGTGGTCTGCCTCGGGCCGATGTTCGATGCCGACTGGGTCGCGCGGATTGGCGCCGCGATCGAGGAGACACCGGGCCGCTACGACACCCGCAATTTCGTGTGGCCGGTCAACGACGCGGTCCGCGAGCTTGTGTTCGATTCGCCGCTCGGCGAAATCGCCGCCTCGGTGATGCGCTCGACGACCGCAAGCTACCTCTACGACAATTTCTGGGTGAAGGAGCCGCATTCGGAATCGCTCACACCCTGGCATCAGGACCAGCCCTACCTGCAAATCTCCGGCCGGCAGATTTGCAACCTGTGGATCGGGGTCGATCGCGCGACCGAAGACAACGGCGCCGTCGAGTTCGTCAGGGGCTCGCATAGTTGGGGACACATATTCGAGCCCGAGCCCTTCGATGGCAGCGCGCCCAAGGACGTCAGGCCGGGCCGCGAGCGGGTGCCGGATTTCGATAATCTGCGCGATGCGTACGACATCATTCATTTCGTCACCGAGCCGGGCGATTGCATCGCCTCTCACGCCCTCATGGTGCACGGCGCCGGTCCCAACAGGACCGACCGGGTCCGCCGCGCCATCAGCTTCAATCTATTCGGCGACGATGCCCGCTACGCCTTGATCCCGCCGGGCCGCGGCATGGAAATCAGCTTGGACTATGGGCTTAGCGAAGGCGATCCGTTTCCGCCGGATCACCAGCTCGCGCCACGCATCTGGCCCAAACGCGCCCGGACTGATTGGCCCCGGCCAACCGCATGGCGCTATCTGTCAGACGGCGTGCCGACCAGTCGCGATGAGGGTATACTGGGCGGGGCCAAGCGCCGCGACCGGCGCGTAAGTCCCGCCGATTGCACCCGAAGGAAATGCCAGCATGAACCGATCAGTCCTGCGCCCGATCACCGAGGATGAAATCCGCACCTTCTGGAACGACGGCGTCGTTTATCTCGGGTGCATGTTCGATGCTGATTGGGTCGAACGTGTAGGTGCGGCGATCGACGAGGCGCCAGGCGCCTATGGCGAGCGCAATTTCATTTGGCCTGTCAGCGAGGCTATTCGCGAGCTGGTGTTTGATTCGCCCGTGGGCGAAATCGCGGCGGCGCTCCTGCGCTCCAAGACGATCGGCCATATGGGCGACATCGAGTGGGTGAAGGACCCGCACTCGGAATCGCTCACGCCGTGGCACCAGGACCAGCCCTATCTCCAGCTCGCCGGCCGGCAGACCTGTAATTTGTGGATCGGGATCGACGCGGCGACCGGCGAGAACGGCGCCGTCGAGTGGGTCAAGGGCTCGCACGATTGGGGCAAGGTGTTCGAGCCCGAACCCTTCGATGGCAGCGCGCCCAAGGACGTCAGGCCGGGCCGCGAGCGGGTACCGGATTTCGACAACCTCCGCGGTCAGTACGACGTCGTCCGGTTCGACACCGAGCCCGGCGACTGCATCGTCGGCCACGGCATGATGGTGCATAGTGCTGGGCCCAATCGGACCGATCAGCCACGCCGCGCCATCAGCCACAACCTGTTCGGCGACGATGCGCGCTATGCCGCCATCCCGCCGGGCCGCGGTATGGAGGACACCAAGGATTACGGCCTCAAGGACGGCGAGCCGTTCCCGGCCGATCATGAGATGCTGCCGCGCATCTGGCCCAAGCGTCCCCGCGCCGAATGGCCCCGGCCGACGGGCTGGAGCTATTTGCCCGGCGGGGCGGCGACCTATCGCGATGCGGGCATTCCGGGATAGCGGCCAAACGCCGCCGCTGGCGAATAAGGCACACCATTCTGGACCAAACGGGGCAAGATTATGAACCGATCGCTGCCACGTCCCATCACCGAAGAGGAAATCGAGACCTACCAACGGGACGGCCTCGTCTGCCTCCGCGGCATGTTCGATTCCGCCTGGATCGAGCGCCTGCGCCAGGCGGCCGACGCGGCGCCGGAGGGTTATGGCGATGCCATATACATGTGGGTCCACGATGAGGCGCTGCGTGAGTTGGCGTTCGATTCGCCGGTAGGCGAAATCGCCGCGACCTTGATGCGCTCGAAGACCTGCGGGCTTTTGATGGACATCTTCTTTATCAAGAAACCGGGCACGTCCCACTTCACGCCGTGGCACCACGACCAGCCCTATTACCGGACTCAGGGCACGCAGCTCTGCGGCATGTGGATCGGGCTCGACGACACCACGCTCGAGAACGGCGGGATGAAGTGGATCCGGGGCTCGCACAAATGGGGCAAGATGTTCGAGCCCAACCCTTTTGACGGGAGCCCTTCCTATCCCGACCTCAATCCGGGGCGGGAGCGCGTGCCCGATATCGAGAACAATCGGGGTGACTACGACATCGTCCATTTCGACACCGCGCCGGGCGACTGCATCGTCGATCAATCTCTCGTGCTGCACGCGGGCGGGCCGAACCCGACCGATCGGCCGCGCCGGGCGATTACCTACGCGCTCTATGGCGACAATGCGCGTTATGCCGACCTGCCGCCGACCCGCGGGGTGGAGGATTCGCGCGACTTTGGGTTGAAAGACGGCGAACCGTTTCCGGCCGACCACGAGTACGTGCCGCGCATTTGGCCCAAGCGCCCCCGCGCCGAATGGCCGCGGCCAACGGAGTGGAAGCAGTTGCCGGGCGAGCACGTCGTCGGCGACTACAATAGTATGGGTCTCGACGCAGAGGTTTAGTCCTGGCGGAGCGGAGGCCAAATGAACAGATCGCCATTACGACCCATCACCGACGAGGAAATCCGGGCCTACCAGGAGGGCGGAATCGCCTGTCTCCGCGGCATGTTCGATTCCGACTGGGTCGAGCTCCTGCGCGAGGCGATCGACACCGTGCCGGGCGGCTATGCCGACCGCAACAACATCTGGGCGTTCAATGACGCGTTCCGGGAGCTCGCTTTCGATTCGCCCGTGGGCGAGATCGCGGCGACGCTGATGGGCTCCCCAACCTGCGGTTTGCTCACCGATATTATCTTCGCCAAAGAGCCCCACTCACCCGACACAACGCCCTGGCATCACGATCAGCCCTATTATCAGACGCAGGGGACGCAGCTCTGCGGCATGTGGATCGGACTCGATGAGACATCGCTCGAGAACGGCGGTCTCGAATGGGTCCGGGGCTCGCACAAATGGGGCAAGGTGTTCGAGCCCGATCCCTTTGATGGCACAACCTACCCGGACGTGCATCCGGGGCGCGAGCGCATCCCCGATATCGACAACAATCGTGACGACTACGACATCGTCCATTTCGACACCGCGCCGGGCGATTGCATTATCGATCAGTCGCTCATCCTGCACTCGGGCGGCCCGAACCTGACGAGCAAGCCGCGGCGCGCTGTCACTTACGCGCTCTATGGCGACAACGCGCGGTTCGCCTCCATCCCGCCCGGTCGCGGCGTTGAGGACACGCGCGATCTCGGGCTCAAGGAGGGCGATCCGTTTCCGCCCGATCACGAGCTGGTGCCGCAGATCTGGCCCAAGCGCGACCGGGCGAACTGGCCCAAGCCAAGCCATTGGGACGAGATGCCCCACGCCGTCTCGCCGACCAACAAGAAAATACTCGAGATAGCGGCCACGGGCGCCGGCACCCAGAGCTAACCCCGTCTCCCCAAAATCGGAGGCGGATACATTTTCCCAAGTCGGTGACGCACCCGCTTAGCGCGCTGAGGTCTCCCAGTTCTCGGGCTCGTAGTACGGCAGGTAACTGGGCTCGAGCGGGGGTTGGCCGGCGATCATGTCGGCCGCTTTCTCGGCGATCATGATGACGGGCGCGTGGATGTTGCCGCTGGTGATCTGCGGCATGACCGAGGCATCGACGACGCGCAATCCCTCGATGCCGCGCACGCGCAACTCCTCATCCACAACCGCCTGATCGTCGAGGCCCATTTTGCAGCTGCCGCAGGGGTGGTGCGTCGGCTTCCCCGTTTCGCGGGCGAAGGCCATGAGCTGTTCATCGGACTGGGCTTCCGCGCCCGGCGCGAGTTCGCGCCCACAATAGGGCATAAGGTGTCGTCTAGGGCGTCATCGGGAAGCACGTGAAACGTCGCGACGCATTTCCCGAACATGGCGGCTCGGACGGTTCCTGCCGGAGTGGGCCGCGCAAGGCGCAAATTCCCGGTTTATATGCCTCGGGCGCGGTCATTCCTTATAAGGCAGAAGGCGAATTGCCGGCGACGACGCACCTGCGCGCGCGCACCCAATACCCGACCCTCTACCTGCCTGCTTACACCCACTCTCGATCGAACGGCGGAACACCATTTTCATACGTCGAGAGCGAGGTCCACAGCGCCATGCACCGGCCGATCACGCGACTGTGGATTCCCGCTCGCGGAGGTCTGCGAATACCCGCGGAGTCACAGTCGGCTCCATCCGCACGGTCACTACCCGGGATTCGCATCACCATCGTGTCCCGTCCCCATGCACCGAGTATCATCGTGCCCTGGCAGGGCAGCGGGCGGCGCTCGGTTTCCGGGTAGCCCCTGCGACATGACGGAGACCGCAGAACGGCATGACCCAGGCGGCGCGATCCAGAGTCTTCGTGGACGGAAACAACGTCATGGGCTCGCGACCGGACGGCTGGTGGCGTGACAGAGCCGGAGCCGCTCGAAGGCTCGTTGCCGAGATCATTCCGCTGGCCCTCGGCCACGGTGGCGTATGGACGATTGTGTTCGATGGGAAGGAGCCGCCCCGCATGCCGCCGTCACCCGAGTGCCTCATCGTGGTTCACACTGGCCATGGCCGCCGGGATGGAGCGGATGATCGAATCGTGGAACTGGTGCACGAATGCTCGGACGGGGCCGCGTCCCTAGTCTACACCTCCGACGCGAAGCTGCGCACTCGGGTGAAGGCGCTCGGCACCCAGGTCATGGGGTCCGGCACGTTGCTGAGCCAGATCGCGACGCTGCGTACCACCGTGGAGCCAACTGATGTCGGACACTCGCCCGATTCCGCCGACGGCTCCGGAAGTGACAACCACGAAAACGAAAAACTACCGACCATCTGCACCGCCGAAGCCAGGACTCGCGAAAATTCGGGATGAACGGGGCAGGGAGAAGGGGGGGGGATTTCTACCACAAGGACATCCCTCGTTGCCGCGCTGGATTTTGTAAGCTCAGTGCATCGGACTATTGTTGAGGCCTTCGCAAACCCTTTGCAGCGCGGTGCGACGAGCTCATCGCGGGAGCCGTTCATGTTGAAAGCCACCGACGAGGAGATCGAGGAAGTCCGAGAATACTTTGAATGGTGCTGTCACGGTAACTGGCTGGTGTCAGCTGCGGGTGGCGAGTAGCTTCCTGTTATGAACAAGATCAGCTACCGCCGACATCGGTTTCCTGCAGAGATAATCCAGCGCGCCGTCTGGCTGTGTTTCCGGTTTCCGCTCAGTTACCGCGATGTGGAGGATCTGCTCGCTGAACGTGGTGTCGATGTTTCTTACGAGACGATACGGCGCTGGTCTTTAAAGTTTGGGCAGGCCTATGCCCGAAAACTGAGACAATCACGCCCTCGACCAGACGACCGGTGGCACCTTGATGAGGTGTTTTCCTCCATCAACGGAAAACGGATGTATCTATGGCGGGCGGTGGACAGCGAGGGTGAGGTGCTGGATATCCTGGTTCAGTCCCGGAGGAACAAGAAAGCAGCACTCAAGCTGATGGGCTTTGGTGCATGGAGCCGCGATGGTGTGATCGCCCATTCCCCGGTTGGTTAGCGGATCCTGATTGTGTTTGGTTTCGCCGCACGGATAGAGCGATTGAGTGCGTCGATCTGCATGGCGATTTCGGTTTGTTGGGATTGGAATGTGCGAGCGGTGAGCTTGCCGCCGTTGAGCCTCTTGACGCGAGCCATGGCTGTTTCGCCAAGCGCTCTCAATCCGTAGCCCTGTCGTTTCTGCCAGTTCATCCTTCCCTTCGAGGCGATCTCCGCCGCATGGTGCTCCCGTTCCGATCCGCCATGAGGCGTGTCCGGGGGAGGAATGGATGTGGCGCGTGGCGGGATGATGATTTCAGGTGGTGAATTCGGTGGCCGAGCTTCTCGGATCGCTTTTGTCACGGGCTCCCCGTCATAGGCGCCGTCGGCAAACACGCGCCGGATCACCCCACTGGAACCGGCGACCAGCGGTCCCGCCATCGTCGCATCGGCCGTGTCGTCACCGGTCAGTTCATGCGTCCGGATCTCGCTGCTGGCCGGGTCAACCGAGATATGCAGCTTGCGCCACGAGCGCCGCGTTTCACCGTGCTTGGCGCGAGCCCACTCGCCAGCGCCAAAGAATTTCAGGCCCGTGGAATCCAGCACGATATCCGTAGACCGCTTGTTCGTGCTGGTTTCCACAACGACATCCACCGTTCGCCGCCGCCGCGACAGCGTGGTGTGATCCGGCACCGGCAGATCGCACCCCATCAAGTCCACGAGGGAACGCACAAAGCCTTCCGTCTGGCGCAGCGGCAGTCTGAAGACCACCCCCAGCATCAGTGTCGTGGAAATCGCCAACTCTGAAAACCGCCGCTGGCCACCAGGAGTTCGCCGCTTGGCTGCGTCCCATTGCTCCAGGGCGCTCTCATCAATCCAGAAACGAATGTCGCCGCGCCGAACCAAACCACGGTCATAATCCGGCCAGTTCATGACCCGGTACTTGGCTCTGGGGATATGGTGGCGACGCGATGCGTGGAACTTGAAGGGCATGACAAACTCTCAAAGACGGAAGCGGAGCCAGATATACTAATCCTCAGGTCCATGCACCAAAGCCGTTAACCGGTTAACTCCGAAAATTCGGTAAATGGTCGATGGCTGCCATAAGCCATTCACTTGGCGGCAAAGTGGGCCGAAGCAGCGAGTGTGTGGTACTGGCGTTCGAGCTCCATGCGGTGGGCTTGAAAGCGCACTAACTCTGTGTCCGTGAGCTGTTCGCGGGATGGCAGCTTGAGGCGAAGCGGATTGATCGGGCGCCCATTCCGATGGATCTCGTAGTGCAGGTGCGGTCCGGTCGAGAGCCCGGTGGAGCCAACATAGCCGATCACCTGACCCTGGCGGACGCGGCTACCACGCTTGAGCCCGTGGGCATAGCCCTTGAGATGGCCGTAGGCGGTTTGGTAGATGCTATTGTGGTGGATGAGGATATAGTTACCGTAGTCCCCCTTACGGCCGAGCGCTACAATACGGCCATCGCCTGCGGCGTAAACCGGTGTCCCTCGCGGTGCCGCAAAATCAACACCGGTATGCAATCGGGTGAAGCCGAGGATCGGGTGCACGCGGTTGCCAAAGCGCGATGACAGCCGCGCGACGTCAATCGGCATCTTCATCACCCTCTTCCTGATGCTCGCCCCCATCGCGTTGAACCAGCCGAGTGTGCCGGCGGTTGTCCGGTAGCGGTAAAGCGGCAGCGCCTTGCCGCGCAGCACGAGGCGGGCGTACTCGATCGCGCCGTTGTGCACCACGGCATCAGTAGGATCGACGAAGCGCTCGTACATCACGGCAAACTCATCGCCGACCCGGAGTTCGCGCTGTAAATCAACGTCGAAACTGTAGTGCCAGATCAGCTCGGCCAATACTCGCGGCGGGATGCCGGCGGCAGTGCCGTCGACAAATAAACTTGCCGTGATAGTCCCGTCAGCTCGCGCCAGCCGGCGCTTCAGTGGCCTAATGCGCTCGGTCGCGTGGAAGTTACCGTCGTCGCCGTTGCGGCGTGCTTCGACATCGCGGTCCCAGGCCAGCGGCAGGCGGAGCATGGTAAGCGCAAGCGGTGGAAATGCGTCCGCCACTGGCCCAGCAGATCCTGCCTCATCCGCGGCAAACGTCAGTTCGATCCGATCGCCGATATGGAGGTCGCGGCGCGGGTTGTAGACACCCTTCAGCGACATAATCGCCGCGTGCGCGTTACGCCGCTCTATGCCGGCGCCTACCAGCACACCCATCAAATTGTCACCGCGCTCGGCCACGACAATGCGGGTGACCGGCATGACCGGCACCGGTTTATGCTCGCCTTCCGGGCCCGCCAAGTGGTGGACTTCGGCTGTTGGGTTGTGCGGAGGCTCAAAATTGTTGATCGCTTTCGGCGTCGCCGGGGTGCGCAGGCCGTAATAGCCAGCGAGCGCCGCCGTGCCGAGCGCGACGAGAAAGGCGGCGGCAAGCCAGTACTTGCGATCGACGAGTGGTGGTGCATTGGTTTTGCGGTGTTCTCTCGTAAATCCGTGCGGGTTGCCGAGTGTAGCGCACGACGGATTTGTCAAGTTAGCTGGATTCACTCCGGAATCTCGGTAAATTGTCGATGGTTGCTTTACGCAATTTTGTAGCGCACCCGGTTCCTTGGACACAAGTTTGTCTCACGCGGCGGGCCTGATTGAGATCGCGGCGTGCCACGCCTGACGAGCTTGAGCGGGGCTCAGGTAGCCGTTCTTTTCGACGATCCACTGGGCATTGTAGAGAGTGCTGTCAACTTAACGAAGGCAGGTCGCAGTTGAACGTCTGAACTGAGCGGCTCAAGCAGCAGCGGTCACGGTCCGCCACGTGTTCATCGCGTCACCGCGGAATTGGCGCATTGTCTTGCGAGTGATCAGATGACGTTGGACATTGAAGGTGTTGTAGATGGCGGCGTGGGTGGAGAGAAACCTTTGCGCCGATCCTGATGACTTGAAGCCCTGCATCCTGCGTTCTCGTTGTCGAACCGGCAGGTGCGAATTCTCCGCCCGATTGTTGCTCCGTCCGCCGGTAACGTGTTTCCCCGTCATGTTGAGATCACGCAATGCTGCCCCGTAAGATGGCAGTTTATCGGTCACCACCTTATTCGGCGCATACCCCTGCTTCTTGAGCAGTTTGCGCATCAGCTTGAGTGCTGCTTTCTTGTTCCTCCGGGACTGAACCAGGATATCCAGCACCTCACCCTCGCTGTCCACCGCCCGCCATAGATACATCCGTTTTCCGTTGATGGAGGAAAACACCTCATCAAGGTGCCACCGGTCGTCTGGTCGAGGGCGTGATTGTCTCAGTTTTCGGGCATAGGCCTGCCCAAACTTTAAAGACCAGCGCCGTATCGTCTCGTAAGAAACATCGACACCACGTTCAGCGAGCAGATCCTCCACATCGCGGTAACTGAGCGGAAACCGGAAACACAGCCAGACGGCGCGCTGGATTATCTCTGCAGGAAACCGATGTCGGCGGTAGCTGATCTTGTTCATAACAGGAAGCTACTCGCCACCCGCAGCTGACACCAGCCAGTTACCGTGACAGCACCCAACGTCATACGCGTGATGTAGGCAGGCCGGGAAGGCGTCGCAATGCACAGCCGGTCACCATTGCGTGTGAAAGCTGTGAAGCGAAGCCCCCGCTCATTCGCCGAAGAACGGCGCCCCGGAGCGGAACCCGCTCCAGGCGAACCAGTAAGCGATGTGACCGGGCAGGCGCGGCAGCATGGCGCCTCCTTCGCCCATCAAGGCCTCCTCGCCGACGCGCCATATCTCGCCATCAGCGATCAGATCCTCCAAACCGTTGTCTCCGGCGTTGAAGTCACGGCCCCCCGCGTCGTAGGCGCGGACCGTGCGGGTCGCCTCGTCACCCACCAGCACGACATCGAGATCACCGACAGAATCGTTGATCACGCGCCCACCCGTGAAGGCGGACAACGGCCAAGCTTTCTCGTTGGTGCCCGCTCGCAACACGAACACGTAATCCTTGGGCTTCAGTCGTTGGTCCTCGACCAGTGCCGGAAACATCAGATCGGGGCTGGCGAAATAGCCCGCGTAGGGTCGGCCCGGCGTGTAGTCCCGCGCGTAGCCGGTGTTCAGCGACAGCACCCGGGTGTCGGGATGGCGCGCGCGCCACGCCGCCCAGCTCGTGATCGCGACCGGTCTCACCCGCAGCGTGATTCCCGAGCCCGTGAGCGGGCCGACCACCGGCCGGCCGGTGAACTGGTTCCACAAGGAGTGGGTTTGCTGGTCATACATCAGCTTGTTGGAGCGGTAGAGAAACCCCGATGAGCCGAACACGAAGGGCTCGGGCCGCGGCGGGACGCTCGTTTCGTAGAGGATGCCCGAGCCGCATAGCGTGCAATAAGCGAGTGCGACGGGGACCCCGCCCACGACATCGTTGAACATCTCGTGCCAGTCGAGAATGCGCAGGGGGTAGGCCCGGGCATCGCCGTTGATCTCGAGGCCGAAGACCAGCTCCTCGTCGACCAGATAGTCGGCCGCTTCGGCGAAGTAGTGGGTCGGATTGACGAGCGCGGGGATGCCGTCCTTCATGACTCCACCCCAGGTAATCTCCTCTAGGCGAATCTCGTGTTTGACGCCACGCCGGAGAAACGCCCGAAAGTTGACATCGATTTCGGCCATGACGTCGGCCTTGAAGCCGTCGAAGCCGTCGAAAGGCGTGATTTCGGGATGGGCTTCCTGCCACAGCATCCAGTCGTGCCAGCTCTCGCCGTGATCGGCGCCGGTCAGCGCCAGGAGCGTGGCGGCAATGGCGTCCTTGTTCCCGCGTACGAATCTGAGGGCCGTGATCAGAGCCGGTGCAACGTCGGGGTTACCGCGTTCCGCGAGTTGTGCGAGGAGCGAGTCGCGCTCCCAGGAATCGTTGGTAAAGAGTGCGCGCCGGACCACCTGCTCAACGGACTCGGTGGTTTCGGCGGCGAGTTGTCCGGCCGGCGCGAGAATAACCAGCAGGGCGAACACGACGGCCAGCCATCGCAGCGCCCGCCCGGCCACAGAAAATCCGGCCGGGGCTGGTGCGATCTTTGCACCGGCATCCCGGCCGGAAAGGCAGATTATACGTATCTTAGTTGATTCTAAAGACCGGTTTCCACCCGTTCGGCGCGAGGTGGTCCGCCCGATCGTACTTGTCGCCCTTCGCTATCTCCTGGTCGATCATGCCGAATTTCGTGGCGATGTCGATGTGCTCGGCCTTGCCCTCGAGAATGCGCACCGCGAGCTCAATACCGAGGCGGATGTACATGACGCTGCTCTCGGTGACCGAGCCCATCACCGTACCGTTAACGACGCCCTGCTCGATACCGGGCGTGAGGTAAAAGGTGAACAACCCGACATCGTCGCGCCCGAGCTCGCGCAGGAGCTGCACCGCGACCTCGATGGCAGGCGCCCCACCCACGACGTATTTGACGTCGGAATAGGTCTGGAGGCCGTCTTCGAGCAACTTCATCTGCACCACCTTGCCGCTGTCGCCGTACATGACCTTGGCGATCTCGATCTCGGATCCCGGGATGGTGTCCTTGAAGCCCGTGACGGCTGCCTCGGACCAGAAGACGCCCGCCGGGCCAGGCAGCCACAGGACTTGGACCTTGCCCGAACCCTTGGGATGCTTTTTCATCAGATACTCGGCGGTGGTGACGCCGGTCGCGTAATAGGAAATGACTGACCGGCCGTCGATGTCGCATTTCACGCCGATCCCAAAATCGATGTATTTGACGCCGTTCTTGCGCATCTCATCGATCGTGCCGCACAGGCCATCCTGGGAAATGGCGATCGCCACCACCGCATCGGCGCCTTTCGCCACGCAGTCCTCGACCTGCTTGATTTGGCCGACCTGGTCGCCATAGCCGTCCGCCGCGACGACGGTGAGCGCCACGCCGAGACGCTTGGCCTCTTCGGTCGCGCCGTAGGTCATGGCGATGTAATAGGGATCCTTAACATGAGGCCACGACACGCATAGTTCCCACTTCTTGGTGACCTCGCTGGGATCCAGTCCCGTGTGCATCCCCGGCACCTGCTTGCCGTTCATATCCAGTGGCGGATCCCGGATAAATACGGGCATCGTCCAGTTCTCCGCGAAGGCGGGTGTGGCGTCGGCGGCGACAATGACGAGCGCCGCAAGGCCCATCACCATGACGGTGAGTAACTTGGTTACGCTCATTGGGGGCACCTCCCTGGTTACCTGATAGTGTTTACGCTGGGACAGCTAAATCTACCGTCCCGTCGTCTCAATAATACTTCCAGACGTTATAAAACTGGTAGTAGATATCGGCGCCGTGCAGGCAGACGAACCGCACGTCATCTTGGACATCGGGTTCAGTCGCATACCGCTCCATGGCCACCGGGCCGAGCATACCGTGCTCTTCCTCCACTTCCGAGGCGTGCACGGTATAGAACAGCAGATCGTCTTCGGTAAAGTCGTAGTGCTTGCGCAGACCCTCCAGGAGCTTGCCAAACACCTTCGGATTGATGCGCTCCATGGCAAACGACATCATCATGATCGATTCGTAGAACGGCCGCGTATGGAGGAGGAGCTCGAGCCAGTGCTTGAGCGTCCAGGTCTCATAGCGCGTCGGGTCTTGCGCACGCCGCGCCTCATCCCAGCCCAACGCCTTGAGCGAATGGGCGCAGAGCTCCATGTGGTTGGCCGTGCCCGAGGCGAGGCCGGATTCCTCCTCTTCGATATTCTCCATGATGGCCTCACGCAGCTCCTTCTCATCAGGCGGGCACTTGTCGATGAGGACATACATCTCCGGGATCAATGGCCCCGCCCAGCGCGAGAACTGATTGGTCCAGCCCGCGATCTGGTCGACCGTCGCCGTGCCGTCCTGCACCGCCTTCACGAACGGATGCTCGGGCCGGTTGCGGGTAGGATCTTGGAGCTCGTTGTCGATCTCGCCAAGCAACGCCTCGTGGGGGATCGCGTCTGCGCGGCCAAGATTCTCCAGTACTTGGGTCATGAGAATGCCTCCGATGGATATCCCTTTGGTCCGTCCTCTCAGCGGACGGAAACATACAGCCCGGGACCAAGAATAGCCCCCCGCCCAAGACAGGGGCAACCCTCGATGGCGGAAAGTTACCATGGCGTTTATCATGACCGCACACGATATGGGTGCGGTCCACCGCATCACTCCAAGGAGGACAGCATGGCGTCAAGGGATGACGATCTCCACTACATGACGGCGAGCGAGGCGATCGCCGCGTTCAAGGCCAAGACCCTATCGCCGGTTGACCTCATGCAGGCCGTTATCGCCCGCTCTGAGGCCATCAATCCCAAGCTCAACACCTATACCTATACGTTCTTCGACCGCGCTCTCGCGCAAGCGAAGGAGGCGGAGACGCGGTACGCCAACGGCGGCGATGTGCGCGCCCTGGAAGGAGTGCCCATCGTCATCAAGGATTTCCACGCCGTGGCCGGTGAGATCACCACCGGCGGCTCAAAAGCGTTCGAGGGCTACCTGCCGGAGCAGAGTGCGCCCACCGTGCAACGCCTGCTCGACGCCGGCGCCATCATGCACGCGCGCTCGACGACACCCGAGTTCGCCCACGGCCCCTTCACCAAGAGCGCGCTATGGGGCGTGACGCGCAATCCCTGGAATCTGGATTACACGCCGGGCGGCTCCTCGGGCGGCGCGGCGGCGGCCGTGGCGACCGGCATGACGACGCTCGCCGATGGGACCGATGGCGCGGGCTCGATTCGCAATCCCTGCTCGTGCTCGGGCATCTTCGGCTTCGACCCACCTTTCGGGCGCAATCCCCTCGATATCGGGGTCCCGCGCGAATCGGTCCTTCATTACGGCCCGATGACGCGGAGCGTCGCCGACAGCGCGCTCATGCAGAACGTCACCGCCGGGCCCCACCCCGATGACGCCTGCACGCTCCGGCCCAAGCTCGAAATCCCCGAGACGCTCGAGCCCATCAAGGGCTGGAAGATCGCTTATTCGATGGACCTCGGTTATTTCGAGATCGACGAAGAGGTGCAGAAGAGCACCCGCGAGGCGCTCAAGGCGTTCGAGAGCCTGGGGTGCACGGTCGAAGAGGTTGATGTCGGCTGGAACTTGGGCGTGCTCGATGCGGCGGTGACGATTTGGGAGTGCATCTTCTGGGCCGTTGCCGGCCACCTCTACCCGCGCTGGAAATACGAATTCAGCCCCTATGTGCGGGTGATGCTGGAGCGCGGCTCGCAGAACAGCGCCGAGCGGCTTTACAAGACCAATGCCGTGCGCGGCGAGATGTACCAGTCGTTCGGTCCGATCCTCGAGAGCCACGACATCTTCACCTGCCCCACGACGGCGCTGCCTGGCCTTTCGGCCGAACACGACATCGAGGACACGAGCCTGCGCATCAACGGCAAGCCCCTCACCTACGCCAACCGGCCGGGCGATACCTATCTGCAGTGGCAGCTGAGCTACCCCTTTAACCTGATCCCCGAGCTGCCGGTAGCGTCTGCACCGAGCGGCTTCGCCTCATCGGGCATCCCCACCGGGATTCAGATCGTCGGCAAGACTTACGACGATGTGTCGGTGTTCCGCGCCGCCGCCGATTACGAGCGCGCCAAGCCCTGGCGCCAGCACAAGCCGGCGCTCTAGCGCCGGGCTTTTTCACCGCCGGCGGCCGCTGAAATAGACGCCAGAGAACACCAGTGCCAAAGCGACGAGGTGGTAGACCTCGAGCGTTTCGCCTAGGAGGAAGATGGCCATAATCCCCGCGAAGACCGGCATGAGATAGAAGAACGCGCCCGACCGGCTGGGCCCGAGATAGGCGATACCGAGGTTGAGGCAGACGACCGCAAGGATCTGTACGAAGATGGTGGCGTAGCCGATCGTGAGCACGGTGACGAGGTTGAACTCCACCCGCCAGTCGGTGAGCAGGAGCTCACCGATATAGAAGGGCGCGAGGCCGACCATGCCCGTGAACGTGAGGATGAAAAGCAGGACGAAGGGACTCATCTCCCTCGGAACTCGCTTGATCAGCACCTGGTAGACCGACCAGCTGATCATCGCGAGCTCGATCCAGATGTCGCCGATGACGAACTGGAGACTCAGCAAGTGGTCGTGATCGCCGCGGGCGACGATCACGAGCACGCCAAGGAGCGCGATCACGAGCCCGATTCCCTGCCGTCGGCTCAGCATCTCACGGATCATCAACCAGGCGAGGACGACGATCAGCACCGGTTGCGTCGCGTTGATGACCGCACCCGCCACCGCGGTCGTCGTGTGCAGTCCGATGTACACCAGCGCTTGGCCGATGGCGTTGAAGAAGCCTATGACCACCATCAATCGCCAGTGGCGGACCATAAGGTACCACTCGGCGCGGAGCGCTTGGGCGACGAAAGGCAGCAGCAGAATAAGCGCGAAGACGTTGCGCCAAAAGACGAGCCCCATAGGTGGTACGTCCTCGCGGATGGCGCGCCCGACCACAATAGCGCCGGCGAAGAACAGCATAGTGCAAATCAGATAGAAATGCGGCAGCCACGCATAGCGGGGCGTCGGACCGGCCTGATCGGGCGCGACGGCGGGCCGGTCGGTCATGGCCCTAGCTCGCCCGGGGGTCTGGCCGGCCGCCGGCCGCCGGCAACAGATCGGCAAAGTAGCGGACGTCGCGCAAGACGACCTCACCCACCTCGACCGGAACCGGCACGCTGAAGGTGGGTCCGTCCCAGACGAACGTGTGGAACTCGCCATTTTCGCCACAGGGATCGACGTCGCCCGGGAGGTCACGCACGAACGCCTCGTCGATGGCCCGGCCGGCGAACGAGCGATCAAGCGCGTCCTGCTCGATACAGGCGAGACGGGCCTTGAATCCAAGCTCGATGAAGGTCCCGATCAGTTCGCGCGTATCGCGCTGCCAGAGCGGAAAGGTGGCCCGCATGCCCACCTTGGCGAGGTTTTCCTCGCGGTAGTCGCGCAAATCCTGCAGGAAGATGTCGCCGAACGCGACGGTCGAGATACCGCCTTCGGTGTAGGCCAGCATCGCGCACGTCATCAACGCTTCATACTCCTCGTTCGTCACGTTCTCGCCCGGCAGCTCGATGACGTTGAGCGGGACGCCGACGGCCATGGCCTGGCGCTCGAGAAGCTCGGTCCGCACGCCATGATGGCTGATGCGGCCAAACCCCGCGGCCACCGTCGTGAGCAGCGAGACGACCTCGTAGCGCTCATCCCGCCCAAGCTCGTAGAGCACCATGGCGCTGTCCTTGCCGCCGCTCCATGAGAGCGCGATCTGTTCCTTGGCCAACGCAAAGGTATCCCGGAACGAAGTGGGCGGCCCGCCGGCGATACAGGGCGGCCGCTAACCCGCCGCCGTGATCGCCGCGAGGACCTTTCTCCGGCGTCATCGGCATATCGACGTGACGGACGCCGAGATGCCATAGCGCATCGACCACGGCATTGCCCACACAGGCCGTGGCACCGCGTCCTTCACGTGCCCAATCCTCCCCAGTCAGGACCGCGGTCACGCCCGGGGTCGCCAACGTAGCCTCGCTCGAAATGCCGCGGATCACCGCATGAGCGTGAGGGCTACGGACGAAGGCGGCATACGCCATGTCGGGCAATGTTACGTCGTCGACAAAGGTGCCGCTGCCACGCAGAAACCGGTTGTCTTCAACGCGTTCTAGTGGGTTGCCGATATACATGACGCCCCTTTACGGCGCGGCTGGGCGAAGCGGTCCGCGCGCCTTTGTCGGCCCAAAGCGGGGCCTCTTGGCCTGAACGTTCAGAAAAGAGAAATGGTCGGAGCGGCCGGATTTGAACCGGCGACCCCCACACCCCCAGTGTGGTGCGCTAACCAGGCTGCGCCACGCTCCGATAGCAATGAAATCAAAGACTTAGATCGACCTCCCGTGAAGCCGCACCCCTCCGCCCGCCGGCGGCCCGAGGAGGGCGCCGATTGATATTACCTCCGCCCGCGACGAGTTCAAAGCGCAACCGCCGATGGGATCAACGTGGGATGATCCGACGTGAATTGTGGATTTGTGAAAACAGCGGGACCGCTACTGGGTCGCCCGCTTCAGCATGTTGTTGAGGCGCGTAAGTTCCTTCACCGCGGCGTCGATCTGGGCGCGCTCCTTGGCGCCGAGCGGTGCGCCGCCTCGTTTGGCCTTGGCCCCAGGCGCCTTGCTTGTGGTCTCTTTGCGATTGTTGTCCCGGAGCACTTTCTGGACGCCCTTGATCGTATAGCCATCGTCATAGAGAAGGCTGCGGATACGACGCAACAGCTCGACATCCTCGGGCCGGTAATAGCGCCGGCCGCCGCCGCGCTTCAGCGGGCGCACCTGATTAAACTTGCTTTCCCAGAACCTCAGCACATGTTGGGGGACGTCGAGATCGCTCGCGACCTCGCTGATCGTGCGGAAAGCACCCGGCGACTTGGTGACCCGCCGGCTGGCGGACAGGGACTCGGTGTCCGTCATCGCCCTAGGAGTCGGCCTTCTGCGTCAGGGACTGATTGATGCGGTACTTGAGAACGTGGGAGGGGCGGAATACCAGAACCCGGCGCGGCAGAATTGGCACTTCCTCGCCGGTCTTGGGGTTGCGGCCGATGCGTCGGCCTTTTTCACGCACATAGAAGCTGCCGAAGGACGAGATCTTGACCGTCTCTCCCTTGACCAGACTGTCGGCAATCTCTTTGAGTACCGACTCGACCAACTCGGCGGACTCATTACGCGATAGTCCGACCTCCTGGTACACGGCCTCGCTCAGTTGGGCGCGCGTAACGGTATTCTTCCCTGCCACTATTTCGCTCTCCCCGCTGGTGCCTAAACCTAGCTTCGAGACAGAAATCCGTCAATATCAAAGGGATGGGAGGCGACGTTTAAGTTAAATGGCGATTTCGAGCGCGCTACCAGCGAACCAAGCTCGATCCCCAGGTGAACCCGCCGCCCATCGCTTCCAGTGCGACGAGGTGGCCCGGCCTGATGCGACCATCGCCGGTCGCCTCGGCGAGCGCGAGGGGAACCGAAGCGGCCGAAGTATTGGCGTGGTGGTCGATCGTTGTGATGACCTTGTCGAACGGCAGGTCCAGCCGTCGCGCGGTCGCTTCGAGAATTCGCATGTTGGCTTGGTGCGGCACGATCCAGTCGAGATCCGTGGCGTTGAGCCCCGCGGCGTCGAGAGCTTCGCCGATCACGTCCGAGAGGTTGGTGACGGCATGGCGGAACACGTCTTTTCCCGCCATTCGCAGGTGACCGGCGGTTTGCGTGGAGGACGGCCCGCCGTCGACATAGAGCGAGTCATGCTTGCGGCCATCGGCATGCAGACACGTGGCGAGAATGCCGCGGTCACGGTTGGTCCCCTCACCCTCTGACGCCTGCAGCACGACCGCCCCGGCGCCGTCTCCGAACAGAACGCAGGTCGTGCGGTCCTGCCAATCGAGAATGCGCGAAAACGTCTCGGCGCCGATCAGGAGCACGGTATCGGCTTGGCCCACCTTGATGAAATTGTCGACCACGGCCAGGCCGTAAATAAACCCCGAGCACACGGCCTGCACGTCGAACGCCGCCCCACGGGTGATGCCGAGCGCCGCTTGCACCACCGTGGCCGCGGCCGGGAAAGTCTCATCAGGGGTCGATGTCGCCACCACGATGAGATCGACCGCCGCGGCCTCGACACCAGCGTTTCCAAGTGCAGCGCGTGCCGCGGCCACAGCAAGGTCCGAGGTGAGCTCGCCCTCGGCGGCCAGGTGACGCTCGCGAATGCCGGTGCGCGAGACAATCCACTCGTCCGAGGTATCGACCGTGCAGGCGAGCTCTTCATTGGTAAGAATACGTTCGGGAAGATAAGCGCCGCAGCCTGTTATGACGGAACGCCGCATGACTCAGGAAACGGCGAGGCGATTTTCTGGACCCGCGGCCGAAGCGCCGAAGCGCTGAAAATCGTCCACGATACGCTCGCTGATCCGGCCCTTGGCCATGTCGACCGCGACGCCGATGGCGCTGGCGAACCCCATGGCATCCGTGCTGCCGTGGCTCTTGACGACGATCCCGTTGAGCCCCACGAACACGGCGCCGTTGTAAACCCGCGGATCGACCCGCTTGCGCAGCGATTCGAGCGCAGGTTTCGCCAACAAGTAACCGATACGCGACAGAAGTGAGCGCCGGAACGCCGAGGCGAGAAAGCTGGTGTAGAGGCGCGCCGTACCTTCGGCCGTTTTCAACGCGACGTTGCCCGTGAAGCCGTCGGTGACGAAGACGTCGACCGTGCCCGCCGCCAGATCGTCGCCTTCGACGAAGCCAAAAAAATCCATCGGCAAGTCGGCCTCCTTGAGCATCTGGCCTGCGGTCTTGACGGCGTCGTTGCCCTTGAGCTCCTCGACCCCGACGTTGAGCAATCCTACCGTCGGCCGGGCGATGCCGAGAACGATACGCGCGAACGCAGCACCCATTACGGCGAACTGCACCAGCGTGTTGGCGTCGCAGTCGACGTTTGCGCCGAGATCAAGCATGCAGCTTTCGTTTCGCCGCGTCGGAAAGAATCCAACCATGGCAGGACGGTCAATGCCGGGCAGAGTCTTGAGCACGAACTTCGCCATGGCCATGAGGGCGCCGGTATTGCCCGCCGACACGACCCCGGCCGCTTCGCCGTCGCGCACGGCGTCGACCGCGACGCGCATGCTCGAATGGGTGCCATGACGCAGCGCCTGCGAGGGCTTATCCTCGTCCCCCACCGATTCTTCCGTGTGTCGGACATGGACCCCATCGCGCACGGCGGGATAGCGGTCGAACAGGGGCCCGAGTTCGGCCTCGTCGCCAACCAGAAGAAATTGAGCGTCGGGATAGCGTTTCTGGGCGATAGCAGTGCCCTCAACGACGAGCTCCGGAGCCCGATCGCCCCCCATGGCGTCGAGCGCTATGGTCAGGGAGGAGGTCAATCCAGCGTCCTCGCGCGGGCCATGAGAGAGATCGACAACCACAAAGACCTATATCTTCTCCGAGACCTCGACGACCTCACGACCCTTGTAGTAGCCGCACGCGGCACAAACATGGTGAGGACGCTTCAGTTCACCGCAGTTGGGGCATTCCACGTGACCCACCGCCTTGAGCGCCTGATGGGAGCGTCGCATGTCACGGCGCGACTTCGACACTTTCCTCTTAGGTACGGCCATCCCGCTGTCTTTCTCTTCTCAAATCTGCTCAAACGACGCACAAGCGCGGAGCCGGGTTCCGGCCCACCGCGTTGCACCCTTTCACTCCTTGCCGCCGCCCTTGAGCGGCGCCAACGCCGCGAAAGGATGCCCGCGCGCGCTATCGTCTTCGTAATCCGTGAACACGGCGCCCGGTTTCCTGGGATATGGGTCTAGTGCGAGGGCCAACTGCTCGACAACCGCCACTCCGAGATCGATATCTTCACCACTCCAAGGCTCCGGCTCGTCCGGATCCTGTAACCCGACAATCACTTCCGCCATCGCCCCGCTCGTCCCGTCCGAGGTCTGGTCCTGCGGTTCGCGCAGCGTCACATAGTCGCGCTCGAACGTATCCTCGATCCTGGCCGGGATCGGCTCAAGTGTGACGACGCAAGACTGTATCACATCGGCTCTAAAATTGACACGCACGCGGACGCGCGAAACGTCTGTGACATGCCAAAGTTTGGCCTCTCCCTCCAGCCGATCGATGGCCACAAGACCCAAACTTTTGGTGCGCGCCTTCAGCTCATCGGGCTTGGCTTGTAGCCTGTAGATTGCCTCGCCGTCGGCTGATTCCGCCGCCGCCATAACGCGGCTAAATGGATGTTCTCGTTCCCGGTCGCTCACCGATCGCCTCGTAAGGTTCAACCGCACGCCGGCAGCGGCTCGCCCCGCTCACCGTAGAGCGGCACAAACTCGAATTGGCCCACCATCACTTCGCGTAACATCTCGGAGTCCATGGCTCCTGCCTGTCGCCGCACGTAATCCGCCATCACAGCGACGGACGTCCCGCTGACATCGGTCGTGCCATAAAGATTACGTTGGAGTGCATCCTCGAGCACGCCCTCCTCGCCGGCCAGACCTTCCTCGTAGGCGGTGACGCGGCCGAAAAAGGCCTCGGCCATGGCTTTCACCTGCCTACCCAGGCGTGCGTCACCGACCCCCATCTCGCGCAGGCTCTGGTCCATGTGGGCGAATATCTCGTCAAATAGCGCCTGCTGAAACTCAGCTGTCTCTTCCGGACTCTGCCTGAGGCCATGCATAACCAGAAAGGCATTAAGCAGAATCAAGTCGAAGCGCCCATCAACCGTGTCTGGAACGCCAGCCGCGAGATAGAACTCGGGTCGCCGCGATTGCGTGGCCACGGCATGGTAGAGACGAAGGGCCGCAGCCTTGGTCGACGATCGGCGAAAGAAGCGGCCCAGCACCATACGTGGTCTCATACTTTGGCACGATTGACAGCCTGAACGGGCGGTGCGATGTTGCCCGGTAGTGAATTAAGCAGCGGAAACGGCCGCGTCAACCGGATTCAAGGTCGGCGAGAGGCGCATGATCCTAACTATCCGCAGCAGTCCTCGCTCGTGGCTCGTCTCGACGTTCGCCGGATTTCTCGTCGTTGCGGTCGGCTGCACCCCGAAAGTCGAAACGCACGGTTACGTTCTCTCCGAGAATCGGATCGAGGAAATTAAACCGGGTATCCATACGCAGGCCGATGTCGCCGAGATGCTCGGGTCGCCGTCCAACGTCGCGACCTTCAACGACACCACCTGGTATTACATCAGCAAGCGGGTCGAGACGTTCGCCTTCTTCGAGCCCAAGGTGCTCGATCAGCAAGTGGTGATGGTTAAATTCGAGGACTCGGGCTTTGTCATGGACGTGGTCCGCTACGATCTCGCGGACGGCCAGGCGATCGAGCCTGTGCCGCGCGAAACCGAGACGCGGGGCAAGGAACTCGGATTCTTCGAGCAGCTCTTCGGCAATATCGGTCGTTTCACGAAGGGCAACGAGGCCACCGACCGTTTCTGATCGAGCCAGCTCGATGTGGCGCGACGGATGACGGGCCACGCCCTCCTCTAGGCCAGGGTTGCCAATAGCAAGAGGGCGACGATGTTGATGATTTTGATCATCGGGTTGATGGCTGGCCCCGCAGTGTCCTTGTAGGGATCGCCTACGGTGTCGCCGGTGACGGCGGCTTTGTGGGCCTCTGAGCCCTTGCCCTCATAGTTGCCGTCTTCGATGTATTTCTTGGCGTTGTCCCACGCGCCGCCACCCGACGTCATTGAAATCGCGACGAACAGCCCGGTCACGATCGAGCCCAACAGCATCGCGCCCAAGGTCGAGAACGCTGCCGCCTGGCCGGCAATAGCGAGGATCACGACGTAAACGACAATCGGTGCGAGTACAGGCAGCAGCGAGGGGACGATCATCTCCTTGATGGCGGTCTTGGTTAGGAGATCGACGGCGCGGGAATAGTCGGGTTTGGCCGTTCCCTCCATGATGCCGGGAATCTCATTGAACTGTCGTCTCACCTCCACCACGATCGAGCCCGCCGCGCGTCCGACCGCCCGCATGCCGAACGAACCGAAGAGAAAGGGCAACAGACCGCCGATGAAGAGGCCGACGACGACGAACGGGTCCTGCAGCACGAAAGACACCGTGACGCCGGGGAAGTAGTACGTGAGGTCCTGGGTGTAGGCAGCGAACAGAACTAGCGCTGCGAGACCCGCTGATCCGATGGCGTAGCCCTTGGTCACCGCTTTGGTGGTATTGCCCACCGCGTCCAAAGCGTCGGTCGTCTTGCGGACATCCGGTTCGAGGTTCGCCATTTCAGCAATCCCGCCCGCGTTGTCGGTGACCGGCCCGTAGGCATCGAGCGCCACCACCATGCCCGCCAGGGCCAGCATGCTCGTCGCCGCGATGGCGAGGCCGAACATACCGGCAGTGAGATAGGCGATGAGGATGCCGGCGCAGATCACGATGACCGGCAGCGCGGTTGCTTCCATGGAGACGGCGAGGCCTTGGATAATATTTGTGGCGTGCCCCGTCGTCGAGGCCCTGGCAATGCTCTGTACCGGGCGATGCAGGGTGCCGGTGTAATAATCAGTGATCCACATCAGGAGACCGGTCACGGCGAGGCCGACGAGACCGCAATAGAACAGATGGCGTCCCGTGAAGGAGGCGCCGGCGGCGTTGAAGTTCGAATCGATCCCGATGAAGGAATCAGTCAAGAACCAGAGCGCAATCGCCGACAGGATCGCCGTGGCGATGAAGCCTTTGTAAAGCGCACCCATGATGTTCTGGCTCGACCCGAGGCGCACGAAAAACGTGCCGATCACCGAAGTGACGATACACACAGCGCCAATGCCGAGGGGATAGATCAGCATTTTTGCCTGCGCGTCGCCCACGAAAAAGACGGCTGCCAACAACATCGTTGCGACCACGGTGACCGCGTAGGTCTCGAACAGATCGGCCGCCATGCCTGCGCAATCGCCCACGTTGTCGCCGACATTGTCGGCGATCACCGCCGGGTTGCGCGGATCGTCCTCGGGGATGCCGGCCTCCACTTTGCCGACGAGATCGGCACCGACGTCCGCCCCCTTGGTGAAAATACCTCCGCCCAAGCGGGCGAAGATGGAGATCAACGACCCGCCGAAGCCCAGGGCGACAAGCGCTTCGAGAATTTCCCGCAGCGGCGTACCCGTCGTGAGCAAGATCGCGTAATACCCCGCCACGGCCAGCAGCCCGAGCCCAACCACCAGCATCCCCGTCACCGCACCCGATTTGAATGCCAACGCGAGGGCCGGCTTGAGGCCGCCTCGGGCCGCCTCGGTCGTGCGCACGTTGGCGCGCACCGAAACGTTCATGCCGATGTAGCCCGCGGCGGCCGAGAGGATCGCGCCGATCAAAAAGCCTGCGCCAACGCGAAACCCGAGCAAGACCCACAGCAGAGCGAACACGATGACGCCGACCACGGCGATGGTTCGATACTGACGATTGAGATAGGCCCCCGCGCCCTCCTGGATGGCGCGGGCGATCTCGCGCATCTGATCGCTGCCGGCGTCGGCGGACAGGACGGCGCGACTGGCATAGACGCCGTAAAGCAGAGCGAGAACCCCGCAGGCGAGGACAAACCACAATTCACCAGACATGGACGATGCCTCCCAACCCAACCTTCGCTTTGAGACCCGCTATGGACTGCAAATGTGTAGAGATCGACCGCCGCGCGGCCAAAACGCCGCGGACCATGCCAGAGATGGCAGGGGAAGGCAACCGGGGCGGCTGGTCGACTTGGCTTGTCCACGCCCGCGGCACGCGACGCGGGCCGAACGCCGGGATCACCCGTCAGCCCGGCGTTCGGCCCGCGTCGCGGCACGCCGCCGTAGGGCGAGCCAGAGCGTCGCCAAGATGGCAAGCATGATGAACGGCAGCACGCAGTAATTGACGGCTTGCCAGCCCACCAGATGGAGCAGAACGCCCGACGACAGCGAGGCGACGGCGGCGGAGCCAAACACCAGGAGATCGTTCGCCGCCTGGGTCTTGGCCCGCTCGTTCGGATCATAGGCCTCGGTCAATAGCGTCGTGCCGCCGATGAACATGAAGTTCCAGCCAATGCCGAGCAAGATCAACGATACCGTGAAGTTGATGAACGCAATCCCGATTAGATTAAAGAACACGCAGGCGATCAACAACATGGCGCCAACCTGAATGATGTTGAGCACGCCGTAGCGGCGGATCAGCGAGCCGGTGATGAAAGCGGGCGCGAACATGCCAAGCCCATGGGCCTGGATCACCATCTTCGTGCTCGCGAAGGTATGATTGTGCACGTCCATCGCAAGCGGGGTCGCGGTCATGACGAGGCTCATGGTGGCGTAGCCCATCATGCCGCTCAACGCGGCGACGATGAAAACCGGCCGGCGCATGATGACGCCGAGGGGGCGCCCGGAGGTGCGGCGCTCCTCCTTGCTGAGGTTGGGAATGTCGAGGCGTGAAAGCAACAGCGTGACGATCAGGCTCAGCCCCATCAACGAGAGATAGGAGCCGAGATAGACGTGGGCCTCGATCAGGTCCTTGGTCCGCTCGCCAATCTCGGGGCCCAGAACGGACGCCACGACGCCACCGGCGAGCACGTACGAAATCGCACGGCTCTTGAAATCTTCGCTTGCAACATCGGCGGCGGCGAAGCGGTAATACTGGCCGAAGGCGTTGTACATGCCGTGCAGAAAGGTGCCGATGCAGAGAAGCCGAAAATCGAGGGTGAGGATGGCCACCGAGGTGATCGCGCCGGCGAGGAACCCAATCGCCGTACCGGTCATGAAACCGTAGCGGCGGCCAACCCGGCGCATCCATAGCGAGGCCGGCACGGTCGCCACCATGGTGCCGGTCACCATGGCTGCAATCGGCAATGTGGCGAATTCCTTGTCGACCTCGAGTAGATACGCGCCGACCAAGGGACTGACGAGCATCATCATCCCCGTCGCGCCCATGGTCAGCGCCTGGCAGGCCGAGAGAAAGAGGACGTTCTTCTTAGCCCGGTCGAGCGCCATTGTTGGGTCCTGACAATGCCGTAACTTGGGAAGCCTAGTGGCCGCTGCTTTTTTTCTTCTTTGGAGCCACAGGTTCTCTTTTCACGCGCTTGAGCTTGGCGCGCTCCACCGTCACATCGAGAATCTGGCTCGCGCCTTCCATCGCACGCGCCACCGCGAGCAGCCGTTGGGCCGCCTCGTGAAGCTGTTGGGCGTCCTTGACGTCGGTCAGCGGCGGTCCCTCATAAAGCTCGCCAAGAAATGCGTCGCGCAGATGCGGCAAGCGGCGTCTGACGGCCGCTGCGGCTTCGTGCGGAACGGCCAGCTTGATGTCGAGATAGACGTACGTGGTGACCCGTCCGTCGCGCATCAGGGGCACCACCATGGGCTTCAAATCGGCGGATTCCGTCGTATCGACGGGTTCAGGCTCCGCCTCCGCCGCTTCCTCAACCGCCGCCGGCTCCTCGTCGCCGCCTAGGAGAAACGTGACGATGGCGAATCCGCCGCCGGCGACGACGATCAACGCAATCACGCCAATAATGATGAGACGCATAGGTATTCGGAGCCCTTACAATTCACGGGCCGCGGCCATCGCGTCGACCCTGGGACGATAGGGGGCCCACTCTAAAGCTGCAGGCCGTCATTTGTCAGCCCGACCGGTCCGCCCGCCAGACCCTCAACTAAAAGTGAACGAAGCCGGTGGCGGGCAGAGACATCGCCTCGCCGTGCTCGTCCAGCACGCGAACCCCCGGCTCCACTGCGATCTCGCCGATGCGCGTCAGGGGCAGGCCGAGTTCAGCCGCCACGGCATCGATGTCCTGCGCCACCTCGGGTGCGGCACAGAACAAGAGCTCGTAATCATCACCACTCGCCAGCGCGCGGATGTGCCAGTCGGATGCTGCTTGAACTGCCGAGCGGGCGGCCGGCGACAGGGGGACAAGCGCCAGCTCGACGGCTGCACCGGTTACCGAGGTCTCGCAGACGTGCCCGAGATCGGCCAGAAGGCCGTCGGAGACGTCGATCACGGCGTGCGCGAGACCGGACAGGCGTTGTCCGAGCGCCAGGCGCGGCTCGGGCACGTGGTAGCGGCGCGAAAGGTAGTCCTGGTTCTCCGGGTCGAGCCCGGGCAATTGGCCATCGAGCACCGCCAGCCCGAGTCCTCCGTCGCCGATGGTCCCTGAAACGTAGATGTCATCACCCACACGCGCGCCAGCGCGGCGGAGCGCGCGGCCTTCCGCAACCTGACCCAACGCCGTGACGGTGAGTGCGAGGGGGCCCGAGGTGCTGACCGTGTCGCCCCCCATCATATGGACGGCGAACGTCTCCTGATCCTGCTTGAGCCCGTCGGCGAAGGTTTCGATCCAGCGGTCGTCGATCTCGGGCGGCAACGCCATGGTCAGCAGATAGCCCATCGGCACCGCGCCCATGGCGGCAAGATCCGAGAGATTGACGCGCAAGGCCTTGCGCGCGATCAGTCCGGGGTCGTCGGTGGCGCGAAAATGCACGCCCCCGATCAGGGCGTCGGCCGTCACAACGAGTTCGTGACCGGCCGCCGGTTTCACCAGGGCAGCATCGTCCTCAAGGTGAAAGGCGCCTTCGTAACCGGCGCTGAGTGGCGCGAAAACGTCTGCGATCAGACGAAATTCACTTCGCCTCGGCCGACCGCTCATTCCCGTTCGCCTCCATCTCGTCGGGCCGCAGGATACGCCCGAGACGATCGAGCACGCCATTGACGAAGCCGGGTTCGGATCCTGAGAAGAAAGCGTGCGCGATATCGACATACTCATCGATGACGACACGCACCGGAATAGCAGGCAGCGCCATAAGCTCGAAGGCGCCCGCGCGCAGGATTGCCCGGAGAACTCTTTCAAGCCGGTCGAAAGACCAATCAGCGGTCAGGTTTTGCACGATCAGCCGATCGATCTCGCCCTGGCGGGTAACGGCTCCCCGGACCAGCTCGTCGAGCAACGCCGTATCGGCTTCGGCGTAGGTGATGCCGTCGATCTCCACGCCCAGCCGATGGTGGCGAAACTCATCGATGACGTGGTCAATGTTTTTGTCGGTGAGCTCGATCTGGTAGAGCGCCTGAACCGCGCCGAGGCGAGCCACGCTGCGCGGCTGCATCGCGGCATCGGGCTCTCGCCTCCGCGGGCTCATCGCGGGAAAAATTCGAGCTCGCGCTTGACCTCGATCATCTTGAGGGCCGCGCGCACCGCCTCGCCCCCTTTGTTGCCCTTGTCGACCGCTGCGCGCGCAACCGCCTGCTCGCGCGTATGGCACGTCAGGATGCCGAAGCCCAAGGACAGCGTATAGCTGATGGCGAGATGACCGAGGCTCCGGATGCTCTCACGGCAGATGTTGTCGTAGTGATCGGTTTCGCCGCGGATGACGCAGCCGAGCGCAACATAACCGGAAAACCGGCGGCGCATGCCCACCAGCTCCATGGAACGAATCGCCATGCGGACGGCGGCGGGAATCTCGAATACGCCGGGAACCTCGATCACTTCGTGGGTCGCACCCTGCTGTTCGATCTCGGCGACTGCGCCGCGCAAGAGCTCATCGGCGATATCGTCGTAGTAACGCGCGTTGATGACCAGGAGATGAACGTCGTCCGCCATTTTACCCTCGCTTCAATCGACGGGAATATTCCGCTGATCGACGACACGAAGTCCATAGCCCTCGAGCCCGACCATGGCCCGCTGTGCGTTGGACAGCAGCACCATGTCGCTCACACCCAAATCCCGCAGGATCTGCGATCCGATACCGATCTCCCGCAATTTGTCGATCTCGGGTTGCGGCTCACGGAGCTTGGCCCGGGTCCGGTCCGAGAGGCTGGTCTGCCCGGACTCGCGGATGAGCACCACAACGCCGCGTCCCTCATCACCGATCATGCGCATGGCACGGTGCAAAAGGTCACCGCGGTCCGGCCGTTCGCCCAGCAGATCGCCGAGGATATCGAAGGCGTGCACACGCACCAGCACCGGTTCGGGCCCCGAAATATCGCCTTTGACGAGAGCGATATGCTCGGCGTACTGCGCCCGGTTGACATAGATGATGGTGCGGAACACACCGCCGTAAGCGCTGTCGAATTCGCTCTCGAGAGCCCGTTCGATGAGAGTGTCATGGCGCAGCCGATAGGAAATCAGGTCCGAGATAGTGGCAATCTTGATCCCGTGGCGTTGGGCGAACGGCACGAGGTCCGGCATACGGGCCATGGTGCCGTCGTCGTTCATGATCTCGCAAATAACCCCACATGGGTTAAAACCCGCTAAACGCGCGATGTCGACCGCGGCTTCGGTATGCCCGGCGCGAACCAGTACGCCGCCATCGCGAGCGACCAGGGGAAAGACATGGCCCGGCGTGCTGATGTCCTGCTTGCCCTTCGAGGGATCGATGGCGACGGCAATGGTATGAGCACGGTCGGCAGCCGAGATGCCCGTCGTCACCCCCTCACGCGCCTCGATGGACACGGTGAAGGCCGTCTGATGGCGTGACAGGTTGTCCCGCGGCATGAGCGACAGGCCGAGTTCCGCGACACGTTCCGCCCCTAGCGCCAGGCAGATCAGGCCACGGCCGTACATCGCCATGAAGTTGATCACGTCGGGGGTTGTGGTCTCCGCCGGGATGACGAGATCGCCTTCATTTTCGCGTGCTTTAGCATCGACCAGGACGATCATGCGCCCTTTGCGCACGTCCTCCAGGACCTCCTCAATCGAGGAGAGGTTCTCGCCCGCGTGTATGGCTGTGTCCGGATGCATCATTCGCGCTCGATCAGCCGCGCAATGTAGCGGGCGATGACGTCGATTTCCATGTTCAACCGCGTTCCGGCTTGCGCGCCGCCGAGGGTCGTCACCTTCTGTGTATGCGGAATGACGTTGGTGGTGAATTGCGCACCGTCCACTTCATTGACGGTCAATGAGACCCCGTCGAGAACGACCGCCCCTTTGGGCGCGATGAACCGCGTCAAGGAAACGGGCACTTCGATGGACAGGCCCACCGAATCGGCCTCCACCTGCCGATCCGTGATCTCGGCGGTGCCATCGACGTGACCCATAACGAGGTGTCCGTCGAGACGCTCGCCCAACCTAAGGCTTTGCTCCAGATTAACGGACGTTCCCATCTGCCACGTTTCGAGCGTGGTGCGCGCCAGCGTTTCGCGCGAGGCCTCGACTGCGAACCAATCGGGCCCTTTGTCGATTACCGAGAGGCAGACCCCGGCACAAGCTATGGAGCCGCCGATAGCGATCGCGCCGGTGTCATACGCCGTCTCGATCTCGTAACGGACGTCGCCGCCCTTGGCCACCGACCGCACCCGGCCGACGTCGGTCACTATTCCGCTGAACATGGCCTGCTAATTACGCCTCAAGGGCGTAGGTTTCCAGTAGATCGTTGCCGATGGCTTCCACCGCGAGGCGTCGGAAGAGCGGCGCATCGTCGAGGCGATCAACGCCGAACGCCGCCGCCACGGGGATGCCGTCGCCACCGATGACGCGGGGCGAGCGGAACCACGCCAATCGGTCGACCAGACCGGCCCGCAGGAGCGCGGCACCGAGCCCGCTCCCGCCCTCGACCAGGACACGTGTGAAGCCGTGCCGACTCAATTCCTCGAAGGCGAGGCGCATGTTCGGATGCTCTCCCTCCGCGGCAACTGGAAGCATGCGCACGCCGCATTCGGCGAAGGCCGTCTTGCGGGATTCGTCTACGGTATCGAGATGGACCGCCCAGGTCGGGACTCGGGATGCCGTCGCGATGAGCTTGTTTGTGAGCGGCGTCCGCAGCCTCGAATCCACCAGGATGCGGTGGGGTGGGCGTCCGCCGAGCCCCGGCAACCGGCAAGTCAACTCGGGATCATCGGCGACCGCCGTCCCCACTCCGATCATCACCGCATCATGGCAGGCGCGTAGCAGATGGCTGCGATCGCGCGCCGCGCTGGATGTGATCCACTGGCTCTCCCCGGTGCGCACCGCGATACAGCCATCCAACGTGGTCGCCGCCTTGAGCATGACGAGGGGACGTTGGCGCGTGATGCGGCTCAGGAACCCGGCATTGAGCTCACGCGCTTCATCGGCACAAAGGCCGAGCGTGACGTCAACGCCCGCCTCGCGCAATCGTGCGATGCCGCGGCCCGATACCTGGGAGTCGGGGTCCTCGAGCGCGATCATGGCGCGCGCGATGCCGGCCTCACGGAGCGCTTCGGCACAGGGCGGCGTCTCGCCGTGGTGGGCGCAGGGCTCGAACGTGACATAGGCCACCGCGCCGCGGGCGGCCTGTCCCGCGCGCCCGAGCGCTTCGGTTTCGGCGTGGGGCCGCCCGCCGGGCTGGGTCCAGCCCCGGCCAACGATGCGCCCCTCGTTCACCACAATGCAGCCGACCGCAGGGTTGGGCCAGACGTTGCCGAGCCCGCGGGCGGCGAGCCCGAGGGCGGCTCTCATCAGGTCGACGTCGGCTATTTCAGCTCTCGTTACGTCCGCCACTCAACTCGCCTATGAATTCCTCGAAGTCCCGCGCTTCCCGGAAGTTGCGGTAGACGGAGGCAAAACGGACATAGGCGACGGAGTCGAGATTGGAGAGCCCTTCCATCACCATCTCGCCGACGACATTCGAGGGAATCTCGATTTCGCCAAGGCTTTCGAGACGGCGCACGATGCCGTTGATCATGCGTTCGATGCGATCGGGTTCAACCGGCCGCTTGCGGGTCGCGATCAGGACCGAGCGGTAAAGCTTGTCGCGCTCGAACGGGACTCTCTGGCCGCTCTTCTTGATGACGGACAGCTCGCGCAGCTGGATACGCTCGAAGGTGGTAAACCTCGATCCACAGGCCGGGCAAAAGCGCCGGCGGCGGATCGCCGAGTTGTCCTCGGTTGGCCGCGAATCCTTGACCTGCGTATCGTCGTTACCGCAAAACGGACAGCGCATCGCTCCCCCACCGCATGTTGGATCCCCCTTTTATTCGCTCGTGTACCCGAGCTCCCCGTAAACCGGGAAGCGTCGGCACAGCGCGATTACCTCGCCTCTCACCGCCGCTTCAACGGAACTGTTGTCGCCCGCGTGCGCGGCCAATCCGTCGAGCACATCGACCATCATCCGCCCGACTTCGGTGAATTCGCCCGTCCCGAAGCCGCGCGTCGTGCCCGAAGGCGTTCCCACCCTTAAGCCCGAGGTCACCGAAGGTTTCTCGAGATCGAAGGGAATGGCGTTCTTGTTGCACGTGAGATGCGCCGCTTCAAGCGAGCGCTCCGCGGCCTGGCCGGTGAGCCCTTTGGGCCGGAGGTCGACCAGGGCGAGGTGGGTATCGGTCCCCCCAGAAACGATGGCCAGCCCCCGCTCGGTGAGCGCCGCGGCAAGCGCGCGGGCGTTGTCGACGACCGCCTTGGCATAGTCACGGAATGAGGGCTCGAGCGCCTCGCCGAACGCAACCGCCTTGGCCGCGATCTGATGCATCAAGGGGCCACCCTGCAGGCCCGGAAAGACCGCCGCATCGATCTTCTTGGCTAGCTCCGCGTCGTCGGTCAGGATCATGCCGCCGCGCGGACCGCGCAGGGTCTTGTGGGTCGTCGTCGTCACGACATGAGCGTGGGGAAACGGGCTCGGGTGCGCGCCGCCCGCAACCAGACCGGCGAAGTGCGCCATGTCGACCAGGAGGTAAGCGCCCACCTCGTCAGCGACCGCGCGAAAGCGGGCGAAGTCGATGATGCGGGAATAGGCGGAGCCGCCGGCGATGATGAGCCTTGGTTTCTCGCTCCTGGCGAGCTCGGCCATCTGGTCGAGATCGGTCAGCGCATCGTCGCGGTGCACGCCATAGGTCGACGCCATAAACCATTTGCCCGAGATGTTCACCGGCGAGCCGTGGCTCAGGTGACCACCCGCATCGAGCGCCATGCCGAGGATCCCCTCGCCCGGCTTCAAGAGCGCCAAGAAAACGGCCTGATTGGCCTGCGAGCCGGAGTGCGGTTGGACGTTGGCGAAGCCGCACTGAAAAAGCTGCTTGGCCCGGTCGCGCGCCAGATTCTCGACGACGTCGTAGTGCTCACAGCCACCGTAGTAGCGGCGGCCGGGATATCCCTCGGCGTATTTGTTGGTCATCACCGAGCCTTGGGCCGCGAGCACCGCCGGGCTGGCAATATTCTCCGATGCGATCAGCTCGATTTGATCCTGTTGCCGGCGCACTTCATCGGCGATCGCTCGCCATACCTCAGGATCGTCGCGCCGGAGGTCGGCAGTGAAGAAATCACCCGTCGCGCGCGGGGCGTTGCGGGCCTCAGACAGCGACATCCTTGGCCCTCTCGCTGGGTTCCGACAGCTTGGCGACGCGGCGCTCATGGCGTCCGCCTTCGTAGGCTGTCTCGAGGAAGGTTTTCAGGCAGTCCCGCGCCACTTCCTCGCCAATCACGCGCGCTCCGAGGGCCAGTACGTTGGCATCGTTGTGCAGCCGGCCAAGGCGTGCGGTCGTGATGTCGTGGCACACGACGGCACGCACGTGCGGATCGCGGTTAGCCGCGATGCCAATGCCGATGCCGGTGCCGCAAATGACCACGCCGCGGTCCGCCCGGCGCTCGCCAAGCGCCGTGGCGACGGCATAGCCGTAATCGGGATAGTCGACCGAGTCGGGACCATCGGTGCCGAGGTCAAGCACGTCGAAGCCCCAACTCTCGAGGTCTTGCTTGAGAACCCCTTTGAGCTCGACTCCAGCATGATCCGCCGCAATGGCAATCCGTTCCCTGGCAGCCATGGCACCTTCAGCGTGTGCGATACAATCCCGCCACCCGATCTCAGCCCGGACGCGGAACCGCGCTCATACCACATACAGGGGGGTCGCGCCAGAGCCCCACAATTTATCGTAATTTCAAACGGGTAGGAGCGGTTTCTACCAGTTTTCTGTGGCTGGCCGCGCTAAAACCACAAGATATCCGTATTAACCCAAGACCTTGTGGTGAGCAGCCAACCTATCTACCAGCCTTTTCCGCCGCCTTCTTGGCCATGACATATTGCAGTTTGCGCACCGCCACGCGTGTGAGTTCCTCCCGCCCGATGTTGGCGGGGCCAACGATTTGCACTTCCATCCCAGTGACCGGATCGATGGCGGAGACGCGGACCGAGTTACCGACCCGGTAGAACTCGATCAGGTACTCTCCGGGCTGTTCAGTGTCCATAACAGCCTTTTACCGGCGCGTGCACCCTCATCACCATGCCACCAGGCGGGTTATGGGCACAAGCGCCGGGTCAATGCACGGGTCTAGGCGGCGCGTTTCAGGCGGTAGGCGCGCCACACCTCGTTCAACGCCGCCACCAGACGATCCATCATCTCGTCGGTGTGCAGCGGCGTCGGGGTGAAGCGCAGGCGCTCGGCGCCCCGCGGCACGGTGGGATAGTTGATTGGCTGCACGTAGATGTGATGGTGCTCCAAGAGCTCGTCCGAGACTTTCTTGCAGAGTCTGGCATCGCCGACCATCACCGGCACGATATGGCTCTCGGACGGCATGACCGGCAGATCGGCCTCGCGTAATTTCCGTTTGAGCGTCGCGGCCCGTTCCTGGTGCCGCGTGCGCTCCGAATCGCTTTGCTTCAGATGGCGGACACTGGCCAGCGCGCCCGCCGTGATCACCGGTGACAGCGAGGTGGTGAAGATGAAGCCGGGAGCGTAGCTGCGCACCACATCGACGACCGACGCGGAGGCCGCGATGTAGCCCCCCATGACTCCATAAGCCTTGCCGAGCGTCCCCTCGATGACATCGATTCGATCCATGACGCCGTCGCGCGCCGCAATTCCAGCCCCGCGTGGGCCGTAGAGGCCGACGGCATGTACTTCGTCGAGATACGTGAGCGCCCTGAACCGCTGGGCAAGCTCACAGATCTCCGCCACCGGGCCGACGTCACCGTCCATCGAATAGACCGATTCGAAAGCGATGATTTTGGGCGTGTCGGGATCGAGCTCCTCGAGGACCTCCTCGAGGTGGGCGACATCATTGTGGCGGAAGATTCTCTTTTCGCAGCGGCCGTATCGAATGCCCTCAATCATCGAGGCGTGGTTGAAGGCATCCGACAGGATCACACAGCCCGGCAACAGCGACGCGAGCGTGCTGAGCGTCGCCTCGTTGGCGATGTAGCCCGAGGTGAATAGGAGCGCCGCCGCCTTGCGGTGCAAATCGGCAAGCTCCTGCTCGAGCAGCACGTGATAGTGGGTGTTGCCCGAGATGTTGCGCGTGCCGCCGGCTCCGGCCCCGACCGTCTCAAGGGCGTCCTGCATGGCCGCCCGCACCGCCGTATGCTGACCCATGCCGAGATAGTCGTTGCTGCACCAGACGGTGACCTCTTCGACGGATCCGTCGGCGTAATGCTGCGCCCGCGGATAGTCGCCGGCGCGCCGCGCGAGATCGGCGAAGACGCGATAGCGCCCTTCGGCCTTCAGCTCGTCGATCTTGCTGGCAAGAAATGCTTCGTAATCCATCGCGTCGTCCTGCCGCTGCTCACCAAATTATCCTTAACAAGGTTTGAATTGTGTTGACAAGGCTCGGGTAAACACAGCCGCGTGAGCGGCGCCTGCGGATCCGACGGGCGCAAACCCCAATTCACGTGCGGCGCCACGCGCGGCGAGCCAACGGCGGATGGCGAAACGCTTCATTTCGCAGCGGGCGCCCTGTAACGTGCACCAGTCCAACCGAGAGCCCGAGAGATCTCATGAGCTCGACCGCTACCTCCGATCCCGCATCGGCCAAGCCGGCCGGCGCCAAGCCCAGCTTCCAGTGGGACGATCCGCTGCTGCTCGAGGAACAGCTCAGCGAGGACGAGCGCCTGGTCCGCGATAGCACCCGGGCCTACTGCCAGGAAAAGCTGATGCCGCGCATCCTCACCGCGTTTCGCGAGGAGCGGACCGATCGCGATGTCATCACCGAGATGGGCGAGCTCGGCCTGTTGGGCGCGACGATCAAGGGATACGGCTGCGCCGGCGTCAACCACGTGAGCTACGGCCTGATCTCGCGCGAAGTCGAGCGCGTGGACAGTGCCTACCGCTCGACGCTCAGCGTCCAGTCCTCGCTGACCATGCACCCGATCCATGAATATGGCACCGAGGAGCAACGCGAGAGCTATCTGCCCCGCCTCGCCAAAGGCGAGCTCGTCGGCTGTTTCGGCTTGACCGAGCCGGACCACGGCTCCGATCCCGGCGGCATGAAGACCCGCGCGAAGTCGGCAGACGGCGGCTACGTCGTCAACGGCACCAAGACGTGGGTCTCCAATGCACCGATTGCCGATGTCTTCATCATCTGGGCCAAGAACGACAGGGACGTGATTCGTGGTTTCATCCTCGAGAAGGGCATGACCGGGCTATCGACGGCCAAGATCGAGGGCAAGTTCTCGCTGCGCGCTTCGCCCACCGGAATCGTCTCCATGGAGGACGTGTTCGTGCCGGCCGCGAACGAGTTGCCCAACGTCTCCGGCCTCAAGGGCCCGTTCGGTTGCCTCAACAAGGCGCGCCTCGGCATCGGCTGGGGAGCGCTGGGCGCGGCGGAGTTTTGCTGGCACGCAGCGCGCCAGTACGTGTTGGACCGGACGCAATTCGGCCGGCCGCTCGCCGCCAATCAGCTGATCCAGAAAAAGCTCGCCGACATGCAGACCGAAATCGCCATCGGACTCGAGGCGTGCCTGCGCGTCAGCCGGCTCGCCGACAGCGGGCAGATCACGCCGGAGATGATTTCGCTGATTAAGCGCAACTCGTGCGGCAAGGCGCTCGATATCGCCCGCGCCGCGCGGGACATGCATGGCGGCAACGGAGTCGTCGACGAATACCACGTAATCCGTCACATGCTGAACCTGGAAACCGTCAACACCTATGAAGGCACGCACGACATCCATGCCCTGATCCTGGGGCGGGCGCAGACGGGAATTCAGGCGTTTTCGGCGTGACGTCCGGCGTTAGCGCGCGCCGTAGCGGATCTGGTTGCTCCAGAACTGCTCGAGCTTGGTGAGCGTCTCGTTCATGGCAACCAGTTCGCCCGCGGTAATGTCGGCCGGACGCACGGCGGCGACATGTTCATCGTGTAGGGCGTCAATGCTGCCGTAGAGCTCGAGCCCCTTGGGCGACAGCCGGACGCGCACGGAACGTCGATCGTAGGGCGAGCGCTCCTGCTCGAGGTAGCTGTTCTCGACGAGCCTCTTGAGATTGTAGGAGACGTTGGAGCCGAGGTAGTAGCCGCGACTGGTGAGCTCGCCCACCGTCATCTCGGACTCGCCGATGTTGTAGAGGATCAGGGTCTGGATGTTGTTGACGTCCTTAATGCCGAGACGGTCGAGCTCGAGCTTGATGACATCGAGAAAACGCCGATGCAGGCGCTCGATAAGGAGGAGGCATTCGAGGTAGACCTGCTTGTCGCTCTCGTCCGCTACAGGGGTCGGTGCCGTGGTTACCCCGCCGTTCTGGCGCTGCTGATGTGTTTCGTTTTTCATCCTTCTGGCCACTCAGGAAACTTTGTCCTATCGCGTCTCCTCCGCGAGACTTGGCCGGGACTTCGCAATTTTTCACGAAATTTCCTAACAAACCGTTGAATCGCGGAAACGCGCTGTCGTAACGCAACTCGCCGTAACGCGCGGCCTCTGATACGCCGTGGCTACATGTTCCGCCGGTATTCGCCGCCGACTTCGTGCAGGGCTTGGGTGATCTGCCCGAGGGAGCAGCAGCGCACGGCTTCCATCAACACGGCAAAGACATTGTCACCGGCGATGGCCGCTTTCTTGAGGCGGTCGAGCATCGCCGGCGCCGCGCCGGCATGACGCCGGTGGAAGGCGCGCAGGCGCTTCAACTGGGCCTGTTTCTCCCGTTCGGTGGCACGCTGAAGCGTGAGCGTTGTCGCCGCCGGCGGCGGCTTGGGGTTGCGGAACGTGTTCACGCCGACCACCGACAGCTCGCCGCTATGCTTCAATGTCTCATAGTGAAGTGATTCATCCTGGATCTTGCCGCGCTGGTAGCCGGTCTCCATCGCGCCTAAGACGCCGCCGCGTTCCGAAATGTGCTCGAATTCCTGCAGCACCGCCTCTTCGACGAGATCGGTCAGCTCCTCGATAATGAACGATCCCTGCTGCGGATTCTCGTTCCGCGCCAGCCCCCATTCCTTGTTGATGATGAGCTGAATGGCCAGCGCGCGGCGCACCGAATCCTCACTCGGCGTCGTGATCGCCTCGTCGTAGGCGTTGGTATGCAGGCTGTTGCAATTGTCGTAGGTGGCAACGAGCGCCTGCAGCGTGGTGCGAATGTCGTTGAAGTCGTACTCCTGGGCGTGCAGCGAACGCCCCGAGGTCTGGATGTGGTATTTGAGCTTCTGCCCGCGCTCGTCGGCGCCGTAACGATCGCGCATGGCGATGGCCCAGATGCGCCGCGCCACTCGCCCGAGCACGGTGTATTCCGGATCGAGGCCCGCCGAGAAGAAGAACGAGAGATTGGGCGCAAACGAATCGATGTCCATGCCGCGGGCGAGATAAGCCTCGACATAGGTGAAGCCGTTCGCCAGCGTGAAGGCGAGCTGTGAAATCGGGTTGGCGCCAGCCTCGGCGATGTGAAAGCCGGAGATCGACACCGAATAGAAATTGCCCACGTTGCGGGCCGTGAAGTACGCCTGAACGTCGCCCATAACCTTCAGGCTGAACTCGATGGAGAACAGGCAGGTGTTCTGGCCCTGATCCTCTTTGAGGATGTCCGCCTGCACGGTGCCGCGTACGTTTTCATGAACGTATGCGTGAATCTCGGTGAGCTCTTTCGCGGCTGGTTTACGTCCATGCTCGGCTTTGAAACGGTCGATGGCTTGATCGAGCGCCGTGTTGAGGAACATCGCCATCAAGGTGGGCGCGGGGCCGTTGATGGTCATGGACACCGACGTCATCGGATCGCAAAGATCGAATCCGTCATAAAGCTCCTTCATATCGTTAAGCGTGGCGACGGACACGCCCGAGGTTCCCACCTTGCCGTAGATATCGGGGCGCTCGTCGGGGTCCGCGCCGTAAAGGGTGACCGAGTCGAAAGCCGTTGACAGCCGTTTCGCGAGCGATTCCCGCGACAACTTCTTGAAGCGCCGATTGGTGCGCTTGGGGTCGCCTTCACCGGCGAACATGCGGGTCGGGTCCTCGTTCTCGCGCTTGAGCGGGAACACCCCGGCGGTGAAAGGAAATGCGCCGGGCACGTTCTCCCGGAGCAGCCAGCGCAACAGATCGCCATGATCCTCATAGCGCGGCAGCGCGACCTTGGGGATCGCCGTGCCCGACAGGGTCGTGATCTGAAGTGCGGTGCGCACCTCGCGGCCCCGCGCCTTCGTCACATACGCCTCGCCGCGATAGCGTTCACGAAGCGCCGGCCAGCCGTCGATAAGGCGGCCGACGATGGGATCGAGGGCGTTCTCCCGCGCGGCCAGGAGATCGTCGATCGCCTTGCTCGGCGAGCGTCCGTTCTCCTTTGCCAACATGCGTTTGGTGGCCTCGAGCTGCTGGCGCTCGCGAGCGATGACGGCCTGGTCCTCGACAAACTTGCCATAGGACCGCACCGCTTCAACGATCTCGGCAAGGTACCTGGTGCGGTCCGGTGGAATGACGGTGCTGCGGTCGCTCGATGCCCCGCCGGGCGGCGCCTCTAGTTCGCTGGTCCACTGCGCCAAACGCTTCTCGGCGAGCACGCCGAGCAAACCCAGATAGAACGCCGTGATCCCGTCATCGTTGAACTTGGCGGCGATGGTGCCATAGACGGGCATGTCCTCGGGCGCGGCATCGAACGCTTGGCGGGCGCGCTGCACCTGCTTGCGCACGTCGCGCAGCGCATCGAGCGCGCCGCGCCGGTCGAACTTGTTGATGACCACGAGTTCGGCGAAATCCAGCATGTCGATCTTCTCGAGCTGGCTGGGCGCGCCGTATTCCGGCGTCATGACGTAGATCGGCACATCGACCAGATCGACGATCGCCGAATCCCCCTGGCCGATGCCGGCGGTCTCCACCAATACGAGATCGAAGCCCGCCGCCTTGCACGCGGCGATAGCGTCGGTCAGGCAGGACGCGATCTCGCGCCCCGAGCGCCGCGTCGCAAACGACCGCATGAAAACGTGCGCACCGCCGATCGCGTTCATGCGGATGCGATCACCAAGCAAGGCGCCGCCGCCCTTCCGCTTCGACGGATCGACCGACAGAATAGCGATGGCGATATCGGGCTGATCGAGCCGAATACGCCGGACGAGCTCATCGGTGATCGACGATTTACCCGCGCCGCCGGTACCCGTCAAACCGACCACGGGCACGCTCCCCGCTTGTTTGCCAAGCCGCCGCAGTGCTGCCCGCAACTTCTCCTCAAGGCTGTTCGCTTCGAGCGCCGTGATGATGCATGCAAGATCACGTGACCGGCCCGCCTTCAGGCCATCGAGGGTGGCGGGCGCATGTCGGGTGAGATCCTGATTAGCGCGCGCGATCATGTCCTCGGCGATGCCCGAGAGCCCCATCGCCTGCCCATCGTCGGGCGAATACACGCGGGCGACACCGCAGGCCTCGAGCTCACGTACCTCTTCCGGGATGATGACCCCGCCACCGCCACCGAACACCTTGATGTGTGATGCGCCCTCCCCGGCTAGGCGGTCGATCATGAACTTGAAGAACTCGATGTGACCGCCCTGATAGGAGCTCACCGCGATGGCATGCGCGTCCTCGTGGAGCGCAGCCGTGACGATATCGTCGACCGAGCGGTTGTGCCCGAGATGGATGACCTCGGCTCCGGCCGCCTGCAGGATGCGGCGGACGATGTTGATCGAGGCGTCGTGGCCGTCGAACAGGCCGGCGGCAGTGACGAAGCGCACCGCATGCTTCGAGGAGCGCGACTTGGCGCGGCGTTTCGACGCCGTCTTCCGCGCTGCGCCCGCCTGCCCGCGTGCCTCGGACCGTTTGGCATCGACACCGCTATCGGCGCCCGTCTCAGCCAATAGGCTCTCCTCCGTTGGGACCCTACACCCCGGCAAAGGCGTGTGATTTCTCAGATATACACTAACTTAATGCCCTTAGCATTGTGCGCGGCCCGACTCACGTAGTATTGAGGGTACGAATTCGGGCGATCGCATTCTTGCGACCATCGGCGCAACGCATGGATTACCGCGGAGGACAGCGATGAGCAGGCCCATCGCGAGCCATGTTCCGCCCCTCGGGGCTTATCCTCGCACGCGGCTCAGGCGCAATCGCCGCGACGATTGGTCACGCCGGCTGGTGGCTGAGAATTCGCTTAGCGTCAACGACTTCATCTGGCCGTTGTTCGTGCACGAAGGCGAAGGCCTCCGCGCGCCCGTCCCCTCCATGCCGGGCGTCGAGCGGCTGAGCATCGATCTGCTCGTCGAGGCTGTCGGTGAGGCCTGGACCAACGCCGGTATTCCCGCCATCGCCATCTTCCCGGCGCTGGAGCCCGGCCTCAAGACACCGGAGGCCGAGGAGGCCACCAACCCCGACAACCTCGTTTGCCGGGCCGTCAGCGCGGTGAAGGCAGCCTGCCCCGAGGTGGGCGTCATGTGCGACGTGGCGCTCGATCCTTTCACCTCCCACGGCCAGGACGGGCTGGTGCGCGACGACTACGTGGTCAATGACGAGACCATCGAGGTCTTATGCAAGCAGGCGCTGGTGCAGGCGGCAGCGGGCTGTGACATCATCGCGCCTTCGGACATGATGGACGGCCGCGTCAAGGCGATCCGGGATGCGCTCGATGCCAAAGGTTACGAGCATGTGCGCATCATGGCGTACGCGGCCAAATTCGCCTCGGCGTTCTATGGCCCGTTCCGCGACGCTGTCGGCTCGGCGACAAATCTCGGCGCCGGCGACAAGCGCACCTATCAAATGGATCCCGCGAATTCGGACGAAGCGCTACGCGAGGTTGCGTTCGACATTGCCGAGGGCGCCGACATGGTGATGGTCAAGCCCGGCATGCCCTATCTGGACGTCGTGCGGCGCGTGAAGGACACCTTCGGCGTGCCCACTTACGCGTATCAGGTGAGCGGTGAATACGCCATGATCCAAGCTGCGGCGGCCAACGGCTGGATTGATGGCGATCGAATCGTGTTGGAAGCGCTGTTGGGCTTCAAGCGGGCGGGCGCGGATGGAATTCTGACGTATTTCGCGCGCGAGGCGGCACGTCTGCTCAACGGAACGTAGACCGGCACGCATCAGAATATACGGTCTATGCATTTCACAGAGCCGGCGCCCTATCGCCCGCTCCGACATCGAACGTTCGAATTCCCCCGTCCCCGTTCGGCTCGCCCGCCGTTGCGTGCCTGGTTACGCTCGGCTAAGAGACGCCACAGGTGCGCCCCGACACGATCGTCAGTCTGCCACGAACCACGGGAAGGCCCTCGCCCATGCCCCTCAAACCTTCATCCGTTGCAGGCCCCCTCAACGGCGTCGTCATTCTCGACCTCACGCGTGTGCTCGCCGGGCCGTTCTGCACCATGGTGCTGGCCGACATGGGCGCGCGGGTGATCAAGATAGAGCTGCCCGGCACCGGCGATGACGCCCGTCAATACGGCCCCTTCGTCAACGGCAAGTCGACCTATTTCATGTCGCTTAACCGGGGCAAGGAAAGCCTCGCTCTCGATTTGAAGGCCGCGGACGACCGGGCGATCTTCGATGATCTGCTGGCGCATGTCGATGTCCTGATCGAGAACTTTCGCGCCGGCACCTTGGCGCGGCTGGGCTACGGCTGGGAGCATTTGCACCAAGCCTATCCCACCCTGATTTACGCCGCCGTCTCCGGCTTCGGCCACACCGGGCCCTATGCCGAGCGCGCGGCTTACGACGTCGTCGTACAGGGCATGGGCGGCCTCATGAGCATGACCGGGTATCCCGGCCAGCCTCCCGTCCGGGTTGGCGCCGCGGTGGGTGACATCACAGCGGGGCTGTTCATGGCCAGCGGACTCAATGCGGCCCTCTATCACCGCGCCCAGACCGGAGAAGGACGGAAGCTCGACGTGAGCATGCTCGATTGCCAGGTGGCGATCTGCGAGAACGCCATCGCCCGTTACCTGGCGACCGGGCGCGTGCCTGTCCCGCAGGGAGCGCGCCACCCCTCCATCGCGCCGTTCGAGGCCTATGCCACGGGCGAGGGCTACATCACCGTCGCGGCCGGCAACGATACGCTGTTTGCTACTCTGGCGGAGACGTTGGCCCGCCCAGAGCTTGTCGCCGATCAGCGCTTCAGCACCAACGAGGCACGCATCGAACACGTCGAGGAGCTCAAGTGCGAGATCGAGGCCATCCTGGCAGATCACGGTGCCGCCCATTGGCTCGAGCTATTGAGGGGCGCCGGCATTCCGTGCGGGCCGATCAACGACATCAAGCAGGTGATCGAAGACCCGCAGATCAACGCCCGCAACATGGTGGTCGATACCCATGATGACATCGCCGGCCCCATCCGCATGGCCGGCAACCCGGTGAAAATCTCATCCTTTCCCGATCCGTCCACGCGTCGGCCGAGCCCCGATCTCGACGCCGACCGAGCGGCCATTCTCGCCGAGCTCGCTGGAACCTCGCGCTGAGCCATCGGCTCGGCGTTTCGGAGGGGGCCATCAACCGGCGGGCGAAGCCGCAACGGCGGTTCCTTTGACCCCGGAATTCTGGTGTTATGAGCCGCGCGCATTCGCGGCAAAGAAGTGATCACAGCATGCGTTGGCTGGTCCGCGTCCTGATCGTCGTCTTGGGCCTGGTCGTCGTTGGCGCCGGCGGCACCTATGTCTGGCTTCTCAGCTCATTGCCGCAGTTGGACGGACAACTCGCGGTGCCGGAGATCGAGGCACCGGTCGACATCGTTCGCGACCGCCATGGCATCCCGCATATCTATGCCGAGAGCGAACGTGACGCGTATTTCGCATTGGGGTTCGTTCATGCCCAGGACCGGCTGTGGCAGATGGAACTCAATCGGCGCATTGGCGCGGGCCGCCTCGCGGAAATCGTGGGTGAACGAGCCGTCGATTTCGACCGCTTCCTGCGTACGCTGAGCGTCTACGAGTACTCCAAACGCAACTTCGCCCGCCTCGATGCTGACACCCGCGCCGTATTCGAGGCCTACGCCGAAGGCGTGAACGCGTTTCTCACCACACGGCGCGGCGCCCCGCCGCCCGAGTTCGTTCTTCTGCGGCATCGGCCGGAGCCGTGGCGGCCCGCCGATTCATTGGTGTGGGGCAAGATGATGGCCTGGAGTCTCGGCGCCAACTGGAGCAATGAACTCCTGCGCGCCCGCCTGGCCGAGCGCCTGTCGGCATCGCAGATCGCCGATTTCTTCCCGCGCGACGGCGGCGTTGCGATTTTTCCCCCGCGCGAACTCACCGGCTTCAAATGGCGAGCGATGATCGACGAGTTGGCGCGTATGGGTCCCGCGTGGCCTCACCCGGCCAACGGCTCCAACAACTGGGTTATCTCGGGGCGTCATACGGTGAGCGGCAAACCGCTTCTGGCTCACGATCCACACCTCGGCCTCGCCGTTCCTTCGGTCTGGTACTTCGTTCACCTCTCCGCGCCGGGGCTCGATATCATCGGCGCCACCTTGCCCGGGCTCCCCGGCGTTCTCCTGGGCCGCAACCAACGGCTGGCCTGGGGCTTCACGAACACCGGACCCGATGTCCAGGACCTCTTCATCGAAAAGCTGTCGCCGAGCGACCCGGGCCGGTACCTCGCGCCGGGTGGCGAGGAACCCTTCGAGGTACGGCCCGAAACCATCAAGGTGCGCGGGGGCGACGATATGCACCTCAACGTGCGGCTGAGCCGGCATGGACCGGTGCTGTCCGACGTCTTGAACCGGGCCGGTGCGGCCGTTGGTGAGGACTACGTCCTGGCGCTGGCGTGGACGGCGCTCGACGACTCCGACACGACACCGCGGGCTTTTCTCAACATGGCCCGCGCCACCAACCTCGAAGAATTCGTGGCAGCTTTGCGCGACTACGAAACGCCGCAACAGAACATCGTCTATGCCGATGTGGACGGCCATATCGCGTTTTACGCCCCTGGGCGCGTACCGCGCCGCCAGGACGCCAACGACGTGATGGGGCGCCTGCCGGTGCCCGGCTGGCATCGCGGCTATGACTGGGACGGCTATATTCCCTTCGAAGAGCTGCCCCATAGTTTCGATCCCCCGTCAGGCGTGATCGCGACGGCGAACGACAAGATCGTGCCCGACGACTACCCCTATCACATCACCTTCGAATGGGAGCCCGCCTACCGGGTGCGGCGCATCTCGGAGCTGCTCGAATCCCAGGCCAAGCATTCCCAGGAAAGCTTCATCCGATTGCAGGGCGACATCGTATCGCCGATGGCGCGGGATTTTCTGCCTCTGCTGCTGTCGGTACCTGTGGTTCAGGAACCGGCTGCGCGGGCCCACGACCTCCTGCGCGGGTGGAACGGCGCGATGGACCGAAACCGCCCCGAGCCGCTCATTTTCGCGGCGTGGTATCGCGAGCTCACGCGGCTGGTCTACGCCGATGAGTTGGGGGAGATGTTCGGCGAGGCCTGGGGCTTGCGGCCCATCTTCATGTATGACGTCTTGACCGCCAAGCTGGCGTGGTGCGACGACGTCACGACAGAGGCGGTGGAGGGTTGCGACGAGGTCATCGCCACGGCGTTCGTTCTGGCGGTGGCAGCTCTCGCCGAGAGCTACGGCCCCGACCCCGCAAAGTGGCGCTGGGGCGAAGCGCACCCCGCGCACAGCCGTCATCAACCGTTCACCCATGTGCCCCTCCTTCGGCGCCTGTTCGACATTCGGTTTCCCGTAGGCGGCGGGGCCTTCACCATCAATCGCGCGCAGTACAGCATCGCCAGCACGCGCGATCCTTTTGCGGCCATCCACGGCCCGAGCATGCGCGGGATCTACGATCTCGATGACCTCGATCGTTCGCTTTACATTCACTCTGCCGGTCAGTCGGGCAATCCGCTGTCCGATCTCTACGACAATTTTGCCGAGCGCTGGTCCAACGTGGAATACCTTCACATGACCATCCGGCGCGACGACATCATGGCCGGTGCTCTTGGCACGCTCCGGCTTCGACCTGCGGCCGCGCCACCGGGGTCCGGTGGATGACCGTTACGATCGATGACATCCGGGCGGCTGCGGCCGCCATCGCGGATTCTCTTGTGACGACTCCCTCAGCGCCATCGGCCATTCTTTCGGAAATGACCGGCGCCGAGGTGGTGCTCAAGTTCGAGAACCTGCACTACACGGCGTCGTTCAAGGAGCGGGGCGCGCTGGTCAAGCTCAAGAGCCTGAACGCCGCAGACGCCGCGCGAGGCGTCATCGCCATGTCCGCCGGTAATCACGCTCAGGGAGTGGCTTATCACGCCCGGCATCTGGGTATCCCGGTGAGCGTCGTCATGCCGCGCACCACCGCGTTTACCAAGATCCGGGCCACCGAGCGGCTCGGCGCGCGCGTTGTTCTGGAAGGCGAGACCATCACCGCGGCCGCCCAACACGCGATGCAGCTGGCCGAGTAAAGAGAAGCTTACCTTCGTCCACCCCTTCGATGACGATGAGATCATCGCCGGTCAGGGCACGATCGCGCTCGAGCTGCTGGCGGCGCACCCCGACATCGAGGCGCTCGTCATCCCCGTCGGCGGCGGCGGCCTGATCGCCGGCAATGCGATCGCGGCGAAAGCGATCAAACCCGGCATCGAGGTGATCGGCGTGGAGGCGCAATGCTATCCCGGCCTGAACAATGCTCTTAAGGGCGACAACCTGCCCGTCGGCGGCCAGACCATCGCAGAAGGCATTGCCGTCGAGCGAATCGGTGAGAGGCCGTTAGCGATCGCACGCGAGCTGGTGGACGACGTAATCCTGGTCGGCGAGGCGCACCTCGAAGCGGCGGTCAATTTGCTGTTGAGCGCGGAAAAACCGTGGCCGAGGGCGCCGGTGCCGCGCCATTGGCGGCGTTTTTCGCCGCGCCCGCCCGCTTTGAGGGCAAACGCGTGGGGGTGGTCCTCTCGGGCGGCAACATCGATGCCCGTCTTCTCGCCTCGGTGATCATGCGCGGTCTGGTGAGGGACGGGCGGATGGTAAGCATTCGCGTCGAGATCAGCGATATGCCCGGCATGCTGGCGCGGGTCGCCGAGATTGTCGGCAGCTGCGGGGGCAATATCATCGAAGTGAATCACCAGCGTCTGTTTTCCGACGTACCCCTGAAGTCGGCCGATCTCGATCTCGTCGTCGAAACCCGCGATTCCCGGCATGTTGACAGAATCATGGACCAGCTGGTCGATGCCGGATTTTCGGCTCGGCTGCTCAGCAGTATGGCCAGTGCAAGCTGATGCGGAGCCGCTCGCACGCAGGGCGCGCCGCGCTAGGTGCCGTTATCCTTCAACAGACCCTTCACTTGTTGCCCAAATAATGGGAAAACACTACATATGCTCAAATGTCCAAGCTTCCTCCCCTTCCGGTTGGCACGAATCTGGAATGGCGAGGTTGAGGGCCCCTGTCCCAACGAATTAGGGAGTTGACCGGACATGTTCCCAATCATCGGCGCTGTAATCGTAGTCGGCTCCGTGCTTGGCGGCTACATGCCGCACGGCGACCTTCGCATCCTCTTTCAGCCCTTCGAAGTCCTCATCATCTGCGGTGCCGCTCTGGGGGCGTTCATCATAGCGAACCCCAAGACCGTCATTCTCGGTGTTTTCAAGAGCACCGGCCGGGTCCTCAAGGGTTCGCCCCACAACAAAGTGGCCTATCTCGAGCTCCTCACCCTGCTCTATTCGATCTTCCGCCTCGCCAAATCTAAAGGCATGCTAGCGCTCGAGGCGCACGTCGAGAATCCGGCCGAAAGCGCCCTGTTCAGCGCCTACCCGAACTTCATGAAGAACCATCATGCCGTCGAATTTGTTTGCGATTATCTCCGACTGATGACGATGGGGACCGAGAACGCACACGAATTCGAAGCCCTGATCGAAGAGGACATCGAGACCCACCATGAGGAGGCGGTCGGGCTTGGCGCCGCCGTGACACAGGTCTCCGACGGCCTGCCCGCGTTCGGCATCGTCGCCGCCGTTCTTGGCGTCATCGTCACGATGTCCAGTATCACCGAGCCGCCCGAGATTCTCGGTGGTCTGATCGGTGGCGCGTTGGTCGGCACCTTTCTCGGCGTGCTCTTGGCCTATGGCTTCGTCGGCCCGGTGGGCGCGAACCTGAACGCGGTCGCCGATGCGGAAAGCAAATACTACAACTGCATCAAGGCGGGGCTCATGGCGCACTTGCAAGGCTATCCACCAGCAGTGTCGGTCGAGTTCGCCCGAAAGATCCTCTTCTCGCACGAGCGCCCGTCGTTCATCGAGCTTGAACAGGCCGTAGACGAAGTCCAGGCGGTGTGAGCGGGTCGTAACCGGGGCAGGTGGCGATGAGCGGCGGAATCGGCCACAACCGCGCCGAAATTATCATCAAGAAGGTCAAGGGCGGCGGCCATGGCGGACACCATGGCGGCGCCTGGAAGGTTGCGTATGCCGACTTCGTGACCGCCATGATGGCCTTCTTTCTCCTGCTGTGGCTCCTGAGCACCACGACCGAGGAACAGAAGCGGGGCATCTCCGAATACTTCACGCCCGAGGCGGCCAGCCTTTCCGGTGGCGGGGCGGGCGGCGCCTTGGGCGGCATCAGCGTGACCGGCGACGAGGGCGCCGCCGCGGCGTCGGCCAGCACGGTCGTACTCGCCATTCAACCGCCCTCCGCACCACAGGCGGAGCCCGACGAGGACGCCTTCCTCGAGTTCCAGGAGCGCCAGGAGCAGGAAGCCTTCGAGGAAGCTCAGGACGCGCTGCGCCAGGCGATTCTAGAGAACCCCGAGCTTGCGGACGTGGCCGAGAACCTCATCATCGACATGACGCCCGAGGGCATGCGCATCCAGATCGTCGATCAGGAAGGCGGATCGATGTTCGCCAGCGGCAGTGCCGAAATGGCCCCGAGGACGCGGAAACTGCTGGAGCAAATCGCACAGGTCGTAACCAAGCTGCCCAACAAGATTTCCGTCTCCGGACACACCGATGCCCAGCAATTCGGCGGCGCGGGCGGGTATTCCAACTGGGAGCTCTCGTCCGACCGCGCCAATGCGAGCCGCCGCGGCCTGATCCAAGGCGGCCTCACGCCGGATCGCTTCGCCGAAGTCACGGGTAAGGCGGCGCAGGAACCGCTCCTGGAGGAGGATCCGTTTGCCCCGCAAAACCGCCGGATCAGCCTTATCCTGCTCCGCGAGGCCCCGGTGCTGCCGCCCGAGCTACAGACCGAATAGTCGCTGATTCGCCTGGCCGTACGCCGAGTGGCCGCCATGGCGTTGCGGCCGCACCGTGCGCGAGCCGCCATCGCGCATGTTAGCTTTGCCTCACAAACGCCCAATGGCGTATGGTGAAGCTCGCATGACATCCACCGTCAGAATCCCGTTGGGGCGGTTCTACATGACGCCGCCCATGCCCTGCCCCTATCTCGAGGGGCACCTTGAGCGCAAGGTCTTCACCCAGCTCCGGCGCGAGGACAAGGACAGCCAGCAGATCCTCGAGGCGCTCGCGGCGAGCGGATTCCGGCGCAGCCATAACATCGTCTACAAACCGCTCTGTGAGGGGTGCAGCGCGTGTGTCCCCGTGCGGGTTCACGCACCGGCCTTCAGCCCCAGCCGGTCGCAGCGCCGGGTCATGCGCATCAACGACGATCTCGCTGCCGAGTTTGTTCCCGTCGTCGCCACGCCGGAGCATTTCGGCCTGTTCCAACGTTACCAGACGACCCGTCACGCCGACGGCGACATGGCGATCATGTCGTTTGATGACTACCGCACGATGGTGGAGGACAGCCCCGTCGAGACGATCCTGATCGAATACCGCGACCAGGTCGATCAACTTGTGGGGGTGAGCCTCACCGACCGCATGGGTGATGGCCTGTCCATGGTCTACAGTTTCTTCGACCCCGCCCAACGACGCCGCAGCCCCGGCACCGCCATGATTCTTCAGCACATCACGCAGGCCCGCGCGGACGATTTGGACTATGTGTATCTCGGGTATTGGATCGCGGACAGTCCCAAGATGGCCTACAAAAGGAGTTTCCAGCCCCTGGAGGCACTCGGGCCCACGGGATGGGAAGTGATGACGGCGGGCGTGGCACAACGACCGGCGTAGCCCCGGGACGTAAGGGGCCAGTGCCGGCGGAAGCCGGGACGAGCGTTCGGCCCATGTCTCAAGCGGCCGTGTTTCGAAGTAGATGGCGAGAAGAGGCATGAGACGACGCCGCTTCATCAAGGGTGCCGCCGGCGGCGCCGTCACCGCGGCAGCGGCAGCCGCATCGAGCCTACCCGCACCGGCCATCGCGCAAGGCGTGCGAGAGCTCAAGATGGTCACCACCTGGCCCAAGAACTTCCCCGGCCTCGGCACGGCCGCCAAGCGCATCACAGCGGGCAGCGAAGGAAAATTGACCGTCAAGGTGTTTGCCGCCGGCGAACTCGTGCCGCCGTTCGAATCCTTCGATGCGGTCTCGCAAGGCACGGCCGAGATGTACCACGCGGCGGAGTATTACTGGCAGGGCAAGTCCAAGGCCTTCAATTTCTTTGCCGCCGTGCCCTTCGGCATGACGGCCACCGAACTCAATGCCTGGATCTATCACAATGGCGGGCAGCAGCTGTGGGACGATCTCAGCGCCCAGTTCGACATCAAGCCATTCCTGGCCAGCAACACCGGCGTCCAGATGAGCGGCTGGTTCGCCAAGGAAGTCAACACTCTCGACGACTTCAAAGGTTTGAAATTCCGCATGCCGGGTATCGGCGGCGAGGTGCTGCGGCGCCTCGGCGCGGCCGTCGTCGACCTGCCGGGTGGTGAGATATTTCTCGCCCTGCAATCGGGCGCGATCGACGGCACCAAATGGGTGGGTCCGTGGAACGACCTCGCATTCGGCTTCTACAAAGTCGTAAAATACTACTACTACCCGGGCTTCCACGAGCCGGGAACCGCACTGTCGCTCGGCATGAACAAAAAGGTGTGGGACAGCCTGTCGGCAGGTGAACAGCAACTGGTCGAGGCGGCGTGTGCGGCCGAGAACGCGATCGGCATGGCCGAATTCAACGCCCGCAACGGCGAAGCGCTCGATGCGCTGATTAACCAGCACGGCGTGCAGCTACGCCGCTTCTCGGGTCGGCTCCTCAACGAGATCGGCAAGCACTGCGGCGAGGTCGTCGCGGAAGTGGGCAACAGCGATGCCACGACCAAAGCGGTCTATGAGAGCTTTCTCAAGTCCCGCAAGCAATCGATCGGTTGGTCGCCGCTCGGCGATCAGGCCTATGGCGAGGCGAGGCTTTTGCCGTTCAAATACGGCTGCGGTCGGCCCGGGCGATGACACGCCCGACGAGATCGAAGCCCGCTCCGTTCCTGGCACTGCTCGCGATCTTCCCGGGGCTGGCCACGTGGCTTCCCATAGTGGTCTCCGGTAGCTGACGTCCCGCGCGGAGCGTGGTTCGGCTCAACGGGCGGCGAAGCGGTTGGTTTTGGGAAATCCCCTCGGAACCACGCGACCGGCCTGGCCGCGCTGCCCCATCCAGTGATCGAGCGCGGTTTCCGTCCGGGTTCGCACGCCGCTCTGCCAGATGAGGCCTTCGGCGGGCGCAAATACTTTCGCATCGCTCAAGCCGCCCTCGCGATAGCGCTGCAGGATGACGCCCCGGCCGCGCGCCATCTCGGGCAACTCGTCGCGCGGAAAGATCACCAGCTTGCGGTTATCGCCGACCGCCGCGACGGCATCGCCCTCGGCCGGCGTGCACACCTGCGCCTCGACATCACCGGCAACGTTCAGCACCTGTTTGCCGGCACGTGTCTGGGCAATGACGGCTGCCTCGGGCACGATAAACCCGCGTCCGTCCGAGGCCGCGACGAGGAGCTTGCGGTCCGGCTGATGCACCAGCACGGCCACCACATCATCGTCATTGCCGAGATCGATCATCAGGCGGAGCGGCTCACCCTGTCCGCGCCCGCGCGGCAGCTTGTCGCAGGGCAGCGTATAGAAGCGCCCGTTGGTGCCGAAGACGATCAGTTTGTCCGTGGTCTGGGCGTGGAGCCAAAACCGTGCCCGGTCGCCTTCCTTGTACTTGGTCTCGCCATTCTCCTCGCCATGGCCCTTGAGCGTGCGGATCCAGCCGCGGTGCGAGCAGATGACCGTAATGGGCTCACGCTCGACCAGATCTTCCGGCGCCACGGTCGCCACGTGGGGCGCCTCGGCGAGACGGGTGCGGCGCTTGCCCTCGGGGTGGGCGGTGCCGAAACGCTTGCGGATGTCCTTGACCTCAGCCTGCAGCACCGCGGTCTGTTGCGCCTTGTCCTTGACCAAGCGATTGAGTGCCGTGCGCTCGGCTTTGAGCGCCGCGAACTCCTCCGTGATGGCGGCTTCCTCAAGGCGGCGCAGGGCGCGGAGCCGCATGTTGAGGATCGCTTCGGCTTGCACGTCGGTCAGCGCGAACGCCTTCATCATGCGCGCTTTTGGTTCATCCTCCTCGCGGATGATGCGGATGATCTCATCGAGATTCTGATAGGCGACGAGATAACCCTCGAGCACCTCGAGACGGTGGGTGATCTCGGCCAGACGGTGCCGCGAGCGCCTGAGGAGCACGTCGCGCCGGTGGTCTAGGAATGCCAACAGCACCTCCCGCAAGCTCATCACCTGCGGCGTGCGCGCGGCATCGAGGACGTTCATGTTGAGGCCGATCCGGACCTCGAGATCGGTCATGCGGAAGAGCATCTCCATGAGGACCTCGGCGGCGGCCGAACGGCTGCGCGGCTCCAGCACGAGGCGAACGTCTTCCGCCGATTCGTCACGCACATCGGCGAGCAGCGGAAGCTTGCGGTCTGCGATCAGGTCGGCGATCTTCTCGATCAGCCGTGATTTGTTCACCTGATAGGGAATTTCCGTCACGACGACCCGGTACTGGCCGCGGCCCGCCTTTTCCTTCTGCCAGTGCGCGCGCAAGCGGAAGCTGCCGCGCCCGGTCGCGTAGGCCTCGATCACATTGTCGCGCGGCTCGACCAGAACGCCGCCGGTCGGGAAATCGGGCCCTGGAACGTAGTCAACCAGCTTGGCGATCCGCGCGTTGGGCCGCTTCAACAAGTGAAGAAGCGCATCGCACAGCTCGCCGGCATTGTGCGGCGGAATGTTGGTCGCCATGCCGACCGCAATGCCGCTGGCGCCATTGGCCATCAGATTGGGAAAGCGGGCCGGCAGCACAATCGGTTCCTCGTCCTCGCCGTCGTAGGTGGGACGAAAATCAACCGTGCCATGGTCGATGCCCTCAAGCAACGCCCCGGCCACGCTGGTCAAACGCGCCTCGGTGTAGCGCATGGCGGCGGCGCCGTCGCCGTCGATATTGCCGAAATTGCCCTGGCCGTCGACCAACGGGTAACGGGCGGCGAATTCCTGCGCCAGGCGGACGAGGGCATCGTAAACCGCCTGATCGCCGTGCGGGTGATATTTGCCGATGACGTCGCCGACGACGCGCGCGCACTTCTTGAAACCGGCGCCGGGATCGAGCTTGAGCTCCCGCATCGCGTAAAGCAGGCGGCGGTGCACCGGCTTGAGGCCATCACGTACATCGGGCAGCGAGCGCGCCGTGATGGTCGCCAGCGCGTACGCCAGGTAGCGCTCGCTCAGCGCGTCGGTCAAAGGCGTGTCGCGGATCTCGCCAGTCGCCGCCAAATCGTTCATGAGGGAACTATACCACCAGATATTGTGGCACCGCGGGAAAAGCGGTCCACCAGTCGTAGCCGCGCCGCCGGTAGCGGCGCGTTCTGCGGGCCCAGAACATGGTTCTCCAGGAAATAGCCGGCGAGCGCGAGCCCGGCCACGATATCGGGCGCCGAGCCATCCCAGGCCCCCTCGTCATCGTGCGCCAGCACAAATGCCGGCAGCCTGAGCAGACGGTCGCGATAGGGCTCGGCGGCGGCCGCGGTGACGGCCCGGCCCGAGTTGGGCGAGACATAGGCCAAGCCCTCGCGTGCCCCGCTCACCGCACAACTGCTGAGATCGAGGCCGAAACCGAGCTCTCGCAGGAGCGCGATCTCCCACCGGACGTAATCGGCCGGCCATTGGTCCGATCCCTCGATCTGCTGGAGCAGGTGCCCTAGACCCGCGAAGACCGCTGCGTGGGGTTCGCGCTCGGGCAGGGTCGCGTCGGTGAGCGCACACGCCGCGGTCAAGCCGGCCAGGCAAAGCGGATCATGGAGAACGCCTGCCGCCCGCGCTCGGGCGAGCTCGCAGGTATAGGTGCCGAGATGCTCGGCGAGCCGCGCCCGCCAGCTCGCCGTCACTTCGTTGCCGGGTTGCAGCACCCCGCGCGCCCGGCGCCCTGCACCCCCGCGCACCAGCCCGGCGTGGCGCCCGTGCGCGCGTGTCATCAGATTGACGATCGCCGCCGATTCACCGTGCTTGCGCGCCGCAAGGACGATGCCCTCGTCCGTCCAGTCCATCCCTCAGCCAGGAAACTCGAGGCCGATCTCGCGGTAACGCGCCGGATCATCCGGCCACTTCTCGCGCACTTTCACGAACAGAAAGAGATGGACCTTGCGTTCGAGGATGGTTTCCAACTCGGCGCGGGCGGCGGCGCCGATGTCCTTGATCTGATGGCCGCCCTTGCCGAGAACGATGGCCTTTTGGGTGGGCCGCTGAACGTAGATCACCTGATCGATGCGCGCGCTGCCGTCGTCGCGCTCCTCCCAACTTTCGGTCTCGACCGTCGCGGCGTAGGGCAGCTCCTTGTGGAGCTTGAGAAAGATCTGCTCGCGGGTTATTTCGGCCGCCAGCAAGCGGAGGGGGATGTCCGCGATCTGGTCCTCGGGATAGAGCCACGGACCCGGCGGCACGCGGTCGGTGAGGTAGGCGAGGAGACCATCCAGCCCATCGCCGGTCAGTGCCGATATCATGAGGATTTCCGAGTAGATGCCCTCCTCGTTCAGCCGCCTCGTCAGCGCGAGCAGCGCCGGCTTGGCCACCAGATCGATCTTGTTGAGCGCCAACACGGCCTTGCGCCCCGCGTCACGCAGGCCGCCGATGATGCGCTCGCTCTCTTCATCGACCCGTTCGTCGCGGGCACGCGAGGTGTCGATCAGGTGGACCACGATATCGGCGTTATGCGCCCCCGCCCAGGCGGCGGCGACCATCGCGCGGTCGAGTTGCCGGCGCGGCGCGAAGATCCCCGGCGTGTCGACGAAGATGAGCTGGGCCGGCCCGTTGAGGGCGATGCCGGTAATGCGGCTGCGCGTGGTCTGGACCTTGGGTGTCACGATGGAGACCTTGCTGCCAACGAAGGCGTTCAGCAGGGTGGACTTGCCGGTGTTGGGCGCACCGATGAGAGCGACGAAGCCGCAGCGCGTGGCCGCCCCCGCGGCACCCGATCCAGGCGATGCAGCGGGGGTGCCGTTCTCAGCCATTCGCGGCCTCCACGCTCGCTCCAGCGATCTCGAGCAAGGCCTCGGCGGCCGCTTGCTCCGCCTGCCGCTTGGACCGGCCCGATCCGCTGGTCGGCGGGAGTCCTTCGACAGTGACCTCAACGGTGAACACGGGCTCATGGGCTGGCCCGACACGCTCGACCTCACGGTAGGTCGGCGCGGGCCTTGCGAGTGAGAGCGCCCACTCTTGGAGCGCCGTCTTGGCGTCGGTGGGCGGCGTGGTCAACGCCGCCATCCGGTCCGCCCAATAGCGGTGAATGAAGCGCTGCGCCGCCGCCAGGCCGCCGTCCAGATACAACGCCGCGATCACCGCCTCACAGGCGTCGGCCAAGATGGCGGGATTGTCGCGCCCGCCCCCTTCGCTCTCTCCTTTGGAAAGCTCAAGACAATCACCGAGGCCGAGCGCCCCGGCAACCTCCGAGAGCGTCTCGCGACGCACGAGCGCATTGTAGCGGCGCGCCATCGCGCCGGTATCGGCGCCGGGAAAACGCCCGCTGAGGAGATCGGCGATCACCAGGCCGAGGACCCGGTCCCCGAGAAATTCGAGACGCTCGAAATCGCTCGCCGAGCCCGGCTGATGGGGCAACGCGCTCGGGTGCAATAGCGCCTGGACGAGCAATTCGGGCCGCGCGAAGCGGTGTCGAAGACGTGAAGCGAGCTGATCGAGGCGGGCCTGCTGCATTATTTCGCGTTCAACCACTCACACCCTGGAAGATGCGGCCGAAACGCGTCGCGAAAGGCCAGCGCCACACCTCCCACCAGGCGGCGCTGCCGTCCGTCGAGAAAAACAGAGTTTCGGCCCGACCCACGAGATTCTCCGCCGGCACGAGACCTACGCCGAGCCGACTTGGCGGCGCCCGGCTGTCGAGGGAATTATCGCGGTTGTCACCCATGGCGAAGTAGTGACCGGCCGGCACGACGAAAACCGCTGTGTTGTCATACGTGCCCTGCGGCTCCAAATCGAGCGTGCGGTAACTCATGCCGTTTTGCAAGGACTCCAAATACTGCGGCACCAGATACTCGCGGCCGAAGGAATTACGATAACGGAAATCCTCGATGCGCTCGCGCCGCACCGCTTCGCCGTTCACATGGAGAAGGCCGTCCTTCATTTGCACCCGGTCGCCGGGCAGGCCGATGATCCGCTTGATGTAATCCGTCGAATCGTTGCTCGGCAGCTTGAAGACGGCCACATCGCCGCGGCGCGTCTCGCGCGTCAGGATGCGCCCGCTGAACAACGGCAGACCGAAGGGCAGCGAGTGACGGCTGTAGCCATAGGAGAACTTGGAGACAAACAGATAATCGCCGACCAGCAGCGTGGGCAGCATCGATTCGGAAGGAATGTTGAAGGGCTCGTAGGCGAACGTGCGGATGACGACGGCGATCACGACGGCATAGACCACCGTTCGCAGAGTCTCACCGAGACCGCCCTTCTTATTCGATTTCCGTGCCATGGCAGCCGACGCTATGCGCGCAAGGACGTCGCGGCACCGACGCTGGAGCGGTGCGCATCGGGAACGATCAAGACGAAGGATCCTCCCGGACGGCGGTGATGAGGACGATCGCCTGGGCGATCGGATCGTCGTCGGTCAACGTCAACTCGATATGGGCGCGCGCGCCCTCCGGTGTGATTTCGTTCAACCTTTCGAGAGCGCCGCCGGTAAGCGCCATGGCGGGCTTTCCGGAGGGCGCGTTGACGACGCCGAGATCGCGCCAGTAGACGCCGCGCCGAAATCCGGTGCCGAGGGCCTTGGCGCACGCCTCCTTGGCGGCGAAACGCTTGGCGTAGGACGCCACGCGGCCGGCCCGGCCTTCGCTCTTGCGCCGCTCGGTTTCGGTGAAGATGCGATCGAGGAAGCGTTCACCAAATCGCTCGAGCGTGCGCTCGATACGGCGGATGTCGATGATGTCGCTGCCGAGTCCGAGGACCATGTGGCTCTCAGGCGCTCCGCGCGCCGAGCGCGCTGACCCGGGCTTGATCCATCAGCGCGCGCATGCGTTTGACGCTGCTTTCCAAGCCGCCGAAGATGGACTCGCCGATCAGGAAGTGGCCGATGTTGAGCTCGACGATGGTGGGAATGGCCGCGATGGGACCCACGGTCTCGAACGAGATGCCATGGCCCGCGTGGCACTCGAGCCCAATTTCCTCGGCGTAGACGGCGGCGGCGAACAGGCGCTGGAGTTCGCTCTCCCGGGCGGCGTCCCCAGCCTCACAATAGCTGCCCGTATGCAGCTCGACGACCGGAGCACCGAGGCGCTTGGCAGCGTCGAGCTGGGCGCGTTCGGGATCGATGAACAGCGAGACCCGGCAGCCCGCCTCGCTGAGTGAGCTGACGATCGGGCCGAGGCGGCTCTCGCCGGCCGCGGCATCAAGCCCGCCTTCCGTGGTGAGCTCTTGGCGCCGTTCTGGCACAAGGCACGCCGCGTGGGGGCGATGGTGGATCGCGATACCACGCATCTCGTCGGTCGCCGCCATTTCGAGGTTGATCGGCAAGTCGATGGTCTCGATCAGGCGGCGAATATCATCGTCCGAGATATGGCGCCGGTCCTCGCGCAGGTGAGCGGTAATACCATCGGCACCAGCCGCCGCCGCCATGCGCGCAGCGCGAACGGGGTCGGGATGGCCACCGCCCCTCGCGTTGCGAATGGTCGCAACGTGATCGATATTGACGCCGAGGCGCAAGGCTCTGGCCATCACCATCTGTCCGGTCGCTTTCGGGATCCTGCACAGCCCTCGTCAGGGCGCACGTTTACCACGTTCGGCCGCGGCGAGGCCACGCCGGACCGGCGCTCCAAGCTCAGCGGGCCCGCCCGGCCTGATCATGCGAGCGAACGGCTGCCCGGCTTAATCGCTGGAATCTCAGCCAGCTCCGGCGGCAGCGCATCGGCCTCATAGACTGGCGCCTGGATACGCACCAATTCGTAGAGGGGCACGCCGAGCTCGATGGCGCCATCGCTGCGGTTGATCAGGCACGATGCCGCCACCGTCCGCCCACCGTTCGCGGCAATGCACGCGATACACTCGCGGCTTGATTTTCCCGTCGTCACGACGTCCTCCGCCATCAGGACGCGCGCGCCCTCGGGTATTTCGAAGCCGCGCCCGAGCACGAAATCATTCCCGACCCGCTCGGAAAAGATCGCCGGCGCGCCGAGCTGGCGGCCCATTTCGTAACCCACGACAACGCCCCCCATCGCCGGTGACACCACCAGATCGATGGCGTCCGGGCCGAAGGCGCCGGTGATCTTTTCCGCCAGCGCCCGACACAGGATGTCAGCCCGCCACGGGTCCTTCAGGACCAGCGCGCACTGCAGATAGACCGGGCTGTGCAGGCCCGAGGTCAGCAGGAAATGCCCTTCCATCAGGGCGCCGGTCGCGCGGAAGTGATCGAGGACCTGTTTGTCACTCAGGGAGTCGGTCATATCGACGGCCGGCGCCGGGTTCCCATCTATCCCTGGATTCGCTTGATCGAACTTATTTGAGGGCTCGCCCTCAACGCCGCACTGATATCGGTCAGGTGCTTGACGTCACGCACCTCGATGTCCACGACCATCTCGAAGAAGTCGGGTGAGCGGCTAACGATCTTGAGATTGCTGATGTTGCCCAGATTACGCGCGATCGCCGTGCACAGGCTCGCCAGGCTGCCCGGCTCATTCGCGACCACGGCCTTCACGCGGCCGACGTGAAGCTCGGGCTCCTCCGAATCGCGCGTCCACGAGACATCGAGCCAATGTTCCGGGGAATCTGTGAGGTTCTCCAACGCATCGCAGTCGATCGTATGAATCGTGACGCCTTTACCGGTCGTGATGATGCCGACGATACGATCGCCAGGCAGGGGATGGCAGCAGGTGGCGTAGTGCACGGCGACCCCCGGCGTGAGGCCGCGGATCGGGATCGTCGGATCGCCGGCCTTGCGCGGCCGGGAGCGGGGCCGCATGAAGCGGAGCATACGCCGCGCGGCGCCGCGCCGCTTCTTCTCGCCCGGGAAGATCGCCTCGACAACCTTGTGGCCGCTCAACACCCCCTCGCCAACCGCTGCGAGCAGATCGTCAACGCCTTTGTACATGAAGACCTTGAGGGCGCCATCGAGCGCCTTGCGCGAGTATTCGTGACCGCCTTCGCGGAAATCCTTCTCGACAATGGCTTGTCCCAAATCGGTATATTCGACACGTTCTTGCTGACGCACGAAGCGGCGGACAGCGGCGCGCGCCTTTCCGGTGACGACGAAATTCTCCCACGCGGGAACAGGCTTTTGCGCCCGTGAGCGTAAGATCTCGACCTGATCGCCGTTCTCGAGCCGCGTACCGAGGGGCGCAATGCCGCCGTTGACCTTGGCCCCGACACAACTGTCGCCGACGTCGGTGTGTACGGCATAGGCGAAATCCACCGGCGTCGCACCCCGTGGCAGGGCGATCAGATCGCCCCGCGGCGAAAAACAGAACACCTGGTCCTGGAACATTTCGAGTTTGGTGTGCTCGAGGAACTCCTCCGGATTTGAGGTTTGCTCGAGAATCTCGAGAAGTTCGCGAAGCCACTGATATTGGCTGCCGTCGCTGGGATCGGCCGGTTGTTTATATTGCCAGTGGGCCGCGACACCGAGCTCCGCTTCGTGATGCATCTCCCAGGTGCGGATCTGCAACTCGATACGCTGCTGTTCTGGCCCGATGACCGCGGAGTGCAACGAGCGGTAGTTGTTGCGCTTCGGTGTCGAGATGTAATCCTTGAAGCGATCGGGCACCATCGGATAGGCGCTGTGGAACGCGCCGAGGGCCGCATAACACTGCGGCACGGTGTTGAGAACGACGCGAAAGGCCATAACGTCAGCGAGTTGTTCAAAGCTGACGTTCTTGCGTTCCATCTTGCGCCAGATCGAATAAGGCCGTTTCTCACGGCCCGATACCCACGCGTCGACGTAAGCGCGGCTGAGAGTCTGCCCGAGCTGGTCGGTGATGCGCACGACCAAATCACCGCCCCGCTCGCGGAGGAACTCCAAGCGGGCGGTGACCGTGTTACGCGCCTCGGGGTTGAGTTCGGCAAACGACAGGTCCTCCAGCTCCTCTTTCATGTCCTGCATCCCGATGCGCTCGGACAGCGGCGCGTAGATTTCCATTGTTTCGAGCGCGACGCGCCGGCGCTTTTCGGGGTCGCGGACGAACGGCAGCGTCTGCATGTTGTGTAGCCGATCGGCCAGTTTGACCAACAGCACGCGAAGGTCCGCCGACATGGCGAGCAACAGCTTGCGGAAATTTTCTGCCTGTCGCGTCTTGTCCGACGACAACTCGAGGAGCGACAGCTTGGTGACGCCGTCGACCAACCTGGCGATCTCGGATCCGAAGGCGTCCTCGATTTGATCGAGCGTCGCCAACGTGTCTTCGACGGTATCGTGCAGTAGCGCCGTGATGACGGTCGCGTTGTCGAGGTTCATACGGTGGACGATGTTCGCGACCTCGACGGGATGGGAGAAATAAGGATCGCCGGATTCGCGAGTTTGCGTGCCGTGCGCGTCCATCGAGAAGGCGTATGCCTTGCGCAAGAGCTCCTCATCGGCGGTCGCGTCGCCGGGTCTGAAGCCCTCCAGCAGATCGAGTCGACCGGTCATGCCGGTACGGACGCTCGCACGTAACGACCGCCCTCCAACCGCGGAGAATTCGCCGTCAAATGGATAATTCGGTGTAGGCCGATCGGCCTGACGTCGCCGCCTCGAACTTGATCGTCAGTCCTTGTCCGCCTTGGAGGCGTCATCTGACTCATCGCCACCGTCCGCAGCCCCGGGATCTGGAGCGGCCTCGGTCGCCGCCTCCTCCGCGGCCGGTTCCTCTTCGACCTCCGGCGCCTCCTGGGTCACGCTGGCCCATTCTTCGCTGGTCATGAGGAGGGCCATATCGTCCTCCTCCGGCTCGTCGGGCTCGACTTGCTTTTGCAGCCCGCGAACGAGAGATTGCCGGAGCTCGTCGAGATCGACGGTTTCATCGGCGATCTCGCGCAAGGCAACCACCGGGTTCTTGTCGTTATCGCGCTCGACCGTGAGCGATTCACCGATCGAAATCTTTCGCGCCCGTTGCGCGGCCATGACAACGAGCTCAAAACGATTGGGAATTAGCGGAATACAGTCTTCAACAGTGATACGAGCCATCGACGCCCTCCGGTGAGATACCATCCAGGAGCTCTAATACATAGGCGTTCGTATCGTCAAAGGCAAGGCTCGGGGCGGGTTCTAGATCGGCTCCTCCGATTCCGCCAAGCGTTCGATGGTTTGGGGCCCCGCCAGCCCGGCGATGAGCTCATCCACGCTGCGGTGCGAAACAGGGTGGCGCCATAGCGGCGCGACATCCCTGAGCGGGTAAAGAACAAAGGCGCGATCATGAAGCCGAGGATGAGGCAAGACGAGTTCTGCGTCTCCGGCGGATTCGACGACGATATCCTCGTAAGCCAAAAGGTCGAGATCGAGCTCACGCGATTCGTTGCGCACGCGGCGGACGCGGCCGAACGTGCGCTCGATATCGTGCAGAGCGTTCAGCAGGCTGAGGGGCGTGAGGTTGGTTTCGACGACGGCCACACCATTCACATACCAGGGCTGATCAGACTCCGGTACAGGTGCGCTGCGATACCAGGGAGAAGAGCGCGCGATCTTGAGTCCAGACTCCGCGCAGCGTCCTAACGCCGCTTCCAGTATGGCGCGCGGCGCGCCATAACCCGCGCTCGGCAGATTGGCGCCGAGACCGATGAGGATCATCGGCACGCGCCGGTGGCGAGCGGGGCTGGGAACGATCCAATCTCCCCCCTTGCCCAAGATTGGTCCATCATTAGATTATTCATGGATAGGATGGACGTTCATAACTGAAGCCAATTGAGATGTCTTCCATCGCTAAAACAAGGCATGTGCCCCAACGATTCCGGCCACACGGCGATCGAGGATCACGTGATGGCTGGGTCATTTCGACGCAATTCATCGCCAAGGACCAAATATCATGGGCTCTCATTTTCAGGAGCGACTAGGTCTCTTCATCGACGGTGCCAACCTCTACGCCGCGGCACGGGCGCTTAATTTCGACATCGACTACAAGCGCCTGCTGACCGAATTCGGCTCCCGCGGTCGGCTCATCCGCGCTTTTTATTACACCGCCCTGATCGAAGATCAGGAGTATTCGCCCATCCGGCCACTTGTCGACTGGCTGGACTACAACGGTTACACCATGGTCACCAAGCCGACCAAGGAATTCACCGACTCCGCCGGGCGGCGCAAGCTCAAAGGCAATATGGATATCGAGCTGGCCGTCGATGTCATGGAGATGGCGGCGCACCTCGATCACGCCATCCTGTTCTCCGGCGACGGGGATTTCCGCCGAGTGGTTGAAGCGGTACAGCGCCGGGGCATCATTGTTTCGGTGGTTTCCACTGTGCGGTCATCGCCGCCCATGGTCGCCGACGAGTTGCGCCGCCAGGCCGACAATTTCATCGAGCTCCAGGACCTCGTGCCGCGCATTTGCCGCGAAGCTCCGCCACAAGACGACATCGAGACGGACACAGCGCCACTCGCCTCGTCTGAGCGCTGGCACGATTCCGTGTGATGCGCGAAACCGCCTCGACGGGGCCGGACCGCGAGTGCCCGCTGTGTGCACGCCTCGCCGCTTATCGCACCGAAAACCGGGAACGCGAACCTACTTGGTTCAACGCGCCGGTTCCCTCCTTCCGATCGTCCGGCGGCGCGGACGGTGTCCGACTTCTGATCGTCGGCCTGGCGCCGGGCCTGCGTGGGGCCAACCGAACCGGCCGTCCCTTTACCGGCGACGCGGCCGGGGAGCTGCTTTACACCACGCTCGTCAAGTTCGGATTTGCTCAAGGTGATTATCGCGCGGAGCAAGGCGACGGGTTCGGTCTCTTGGGCTGTCAGATCACCAACGCCGTGCGCTGCGTGCCACCAGGAAACCGGCCCATCGCGGCTGAAGTGAACGCGTGCCGCCCATTCCTGGCTGCCGAGATTGCTGCCCTGGCGCGGTTGTCCGGAGTCCTGGCGCTCGGCACCATCGCCCACGCCTCGGTGGTGGCCGCCTTGGGGAACCGGCAGAGCGCATACCCATTTCGGCACGGCGCGGTTCATGGCTTCGACGGCGGCTTGTTCCTCGCCGACAGCTATCATTGTTCGCGCTACAACTTGAACACCGGGCGATTGACTGGCGAGATGTTCGAGGCGGTATTCGCCGAGTTGCGCCGGCGTCTCGATCGGAAGGCCTGACGCTCCGCCCCCTAACCCTTCTCCCGCAATAGACGAGCGCGGCTTCGCTCCCAGTCGCGCTCCTTCGTCGCCGCCCGCTTGTCGTAAAGCTTCTTGCCGCGCGCCACGGCGATCTCGACCTTGGCCAGCCCCCGCTCGGTAAAGTAGATCGACAAGGGAACGAGGGTCATGCCCTGCCGGTTCCTTGCACTCGCAAGCTTGCCCAGCTCGCGCTTTTTCACCAGGAGTTTGCGCGCGCGCCGGGGTTCGTGAATCAACCGGCTGGCGGCATGATATTCGGGGATATAGGCGTTGATCAGATAGAGCTCGCCGCCGCGCTCTTGGGCGTAGGCCTCGACGATATCGGCTTCACCGCCGCGCAGGCTTTTGACCTCGGAGCCGGTCAACACGATGCCAGCTTCGACCACCTCTTCGATGTGATAGTTGCGACGCGCCCTGCGGTTGGCCGCGGCAACACGGTCCGGGCGGCGCTGCTTTGCCGCCATATCCTCAGTTGAGGATACCCGCGGAGCGCATCGCCTCCGCCACCCGCTCCTTGGTCGGCTGCGTCAGCGGCGCGAGCGGCAGGCGAGTATCGGGTTCGCAAAGCCCGAGCAGGCTCGCGGCATGCTTGACCGGCGCGGGGCTGGTTTCCGCAAACAGCGCATCGTGCAGTGGCATCAATCGGTCCTGTGAAGCTAGCGCCTCGTCGGGCTTACCCGCGTCCCACGCGGCAAAGAATTCAGCGCAGGCGCGCGGGGCAACATTGGCGGTGACCGAGATGCAGCCGTGACCGCCGTGCGCGAGCAACGCCAGCGCGGTCACGTCCTCGCCCGACATCTGGCAAAACTCAGGCCCGATTGCACCACGCGTCTGGCTCACCCGGGCGATATCCTGGGTCGCATCCTTGACGCCGACGATGTTGGGCAAATCAGCGAGTTTCGTCATCGTCTCGACCGACATGTCGACAACGCTGCGCGGCGGGATGTTGTAAATAATGATGGGCAGATCGACGGCATCATTGATCGCCTTGAAATGGCGATACAAGCCATCCTGCGTCGGCTTGTTGTAGTACGGCGTGACGACCAGCGCGGCATCGGCGCCGATCTCTTTCGCGTACCGCGCGTGTTCGATCGCCATCTTCGTCGAGTTCGAACCGGCGCCCGCGACCACGGGCACGCGCCCGGCCGCAGCTTCGATGCACAGCTCGACGACGCGGCAGTGTTCCTCCCCCGACAATGTCGGCGATTCCCCTGTCGTGCCGCACGGCACCAGACCGTGGATGCCCTCGGTAATCTGCCAATCAACCAAGGACTGAAAGGCCCTTTCATCGACGTTGCCGTCGCTGAAAGGGGTGATAATGGCGCAGAAGTAGCCCTTGAACATTCTCGCCTCCCTCGTCCCGAGGTCCGCTTTTGGGCACCATAACCGGCCTGATCCCCGGCGGCAAGCAACGTGAAGGAGCGTAGCTGGGTTGTGGCGAGTCAGGTGCAATGCCTATTATCATGGGCGCTTGAGGGGAGAGGGCGCGGCCGAAGGAGGGGTCGACGCGTGCTGAGCATTGGTTTTCGCGCTTTTATCGTGGCGGTTGTCATGCTCATCGGCGCATGCGCCCTGCCACGAAGCGCGTCCCTCGCCACCGAGTTCTCGACCACCTCCGTTTCCGCCCATGACCGCGAGCACTACAGCGCGGCGTTTGCTGCCACCCAAGCCCGGCGCTGGCAGACCGCGCGCCGCCTGGCAGACGAGGGCGCTGATCCCCTCGTCGCGGAGATCATCGACTGGCTCTATTTCACCCAGCCTGGCCGAACCGGAACCTTCGATGAGATCTCGCGGTTCATCGACGAGAATGCCGACTGGCCCAGGCGAAAGGCCCTTCAGAAATCAGCGGAAGCAGGATTGACCGACCGGACGTCCGATCTCCGCGTGATGTCATGGTTCGCCCTCCACCACCCGCTCACCGGGATCGGCAAGCAGCGGTTCGCCGAGGCCCATTTGCGCGCCGGCAGCACGTGGCAGGGCATAGGTCTGTTACGCGAGGCGTGGATCAACGACAACTTCACCCGGCGGCAAGAGCGCACCTTCCTTCGCCGTCACCGCCGCCACTTGACCAAGGAACATCACGCGGCGCGGCTCGACCGCCTGATATGGGAGCGGCGCCGCGGCGCCGCCCATCGCATGCTCAGCCGGGTCACCGAGGCCCACAAACGCCTGGGCTACGCACGTCTCTCGCTAATCGAGTTCGCCGGCGGGGTGGATCGCGCGATCGCGCGCGTCCCGCCCGCTCTCCAGGACCACCCCGGCCTGGCCTACGAGCGGGTGGTGTGGCGCCGGATCAAGGGCAAACACGCCAGCGCCCGCGAGATCCTGCTGAACCCGCCGCTCGCGCTCGGCCGACCGGACAAGTGGTGGTCCGAGAGGCATATCCAGATTCGCCGCGTGTTGCGCCTGGGCCACATCTCCGAGGCCTATCGCTTGGCGGAGCAGCACGGACAAATGAAACGAGCGGGGATCGCCGAGGCGGAGTGGCTCGCCGGCTGGATCGCACTGACCTTCTTGGCCGACTACGATGCCGCATACGGGCATTTCACCCTGGCCTATCGCGTGGTGCGCTACCCAATCAGCCTGGCTCGCGGCGCCTATTGGGCCGGGCGCGCCGCTGATGCCAAGGGCGAGATACGACTCGCGCGCCACTGGTACGACATCGCCGCCGGCCACCCGACCACGTTCTACGGCCAGCTTGCCGCGCTCAAGTTGCACGACCAGGGCTTGTTCCGGCTACCGAGCGATCCGGTCCCCACCATTGCCGAGGCCGAAAGGTTCCGTGATCGTGAACTGGTCAAGGTGGTGCGCTTGCTGGCCGCGCTGGGCCAGCGGGATCTGCTTCGACCCTTCCTCATGCGGCTCGGGGAGCTGGCGCCGAGCCCCGGGGAGCAGGTGCTCGTCGCCGTGCTCGCGAAGAGCGTGAACCGCCCCGATCTCGCCGTGGCAGCGGCCAAACGGGCCGAGCGCAAGGGCATCATGCTCGCGCGCGCGAACTACCCCGTTATTGAGCTTCCGGTATCCGCGACCGCGGAGAGTGCGCTCTTGCTCGCTATCACCCGCCAGGAGAGCGCGTTCGATCCCGCGGCCGTGAGCGCCGCCGGCGCGCGCGGCTTGATGCAGCTGATGCCGCGCACGGCGCGCCACGTCGCCAAGCGCCTCCGGTTGCCCTATAGCAAGCGCAAGCTGACGAGAGACCCCGACTACAATGCGACCCTCGGCAGCGCCCACGTCGCCGAGCTCCTCGAGGCGTATGACGATTCCTACGTGCTCACACTTGCGGCCTACAACGCCGGTTCGCGGAACGTGTCGCGCTGGATCAGGGTGTGGGGTGACCCGCGCAAGGGCGAGATCGACATCATCCACTGGATCGAGCTCATTCCCATAAGCGAAACACGCAATTATGTGCAACGCGTCCTCGAGGGCCTGCAACTCTATCGCTATCGGCTCAATGGGCATGTCATGCGCCTCGCGCTGGCTGATGATTTGGTGCGCGGCCAGGGGCCGCTCGATGGGACGGAATGCGAGCGCGATGATGCGAAGCTGGCCGCGTTGTGCTAGTGCGGCGCGAGCGCTGTAGGCCGCATGCCTCCGCGCCGCCGGATAGCGCCCGATGAACGAGCCCACGGTATTTGACAACATCGGCGCCTGCGTATTCGACGCCTACGGCACCCTGTTCGATTTCGCGGCGGCAGCCCAACGGTGCCGTGATGATCTCGGCGACAACGCGGACCGCTTGTCGGAGATATGGCGGACCAAGCAGCTACAATACACCTGGCTGCGCAGCCTGATGAATCGGCACACCGATTTTTGGCAGGTCACGGGAGATGCGCTCGATTATGCCATGGCGAGCCTCGACCTCGATAATGCAGACTTGCGCGAACGCCTGATGGAGCTTTACCTCGAGCTCGACACCTACCCCGAAGTGAAGGAGACGCTCACACGGCTACGCGCGGGCGGCATGCGCACTGCGATCCTGTCCAACGGTTCACCGCGGATGCTCGAATCGGCGGTGGCGAACGCCGGCATCGCCGATCTGCTCGACGCCGTCCTGTCGGCGGAGGAGATTGGCATCTACAAGCCCCACCCGAGCGTGTATCAGCTCGCGGTAGACCGGCTCGGCGTCGCGGCGGGGCGTATCGCCTATCAGTCGTCCAACGCGTGGGACGCCGCCGCCGCAGCGACATTTGGTTTTCGTGTCGTCTGGATCAACCGCTTCGGGCAAACCCGTGAGCGATTGCCCGACAGTCCGCATGCGGAAGTCCCGGCCCTTGCCGAACTCCCCGCCCTCGTCGGAATCGCCTAGATGGCGGGAGAAAACACCGCCTATCGCGAGCACATCTTCCACGCCCAGGACGATCTCGCGCTTTACTACCGCGAATACGGTGATGCCGGCGCAACCGAAACACCCGTGCTATGCCTCGCCGGTCTGACGCGGAACTGCAAGGATTTTCACGGGCTCGCCGTCCATTTGGGGCGCTCGCGGCGGGTGCTGTGCCTGGACCACCGGGGGCGCGGCCGCTCGGCCTACGATCCAGACCCGCGCCACTACCACCCGCGCACCTACGTGCAGGACGCGTTCCACCTGCTGGCGCTCGCCAACGTGCACCGCGTGGTCGTGCTCGGCACCTCGCAGGGCGCCGTCGTAGCCATGTTGCTCGCCGTGGCCCGTCCCGCCGTCCTGGCCGGCGTCGTGCTCAATGACATGGGACCCGAGATCGACGAACGCGGGCTCAAACGAATCGCCGGCTATGTCGATACGGCTGCTTCCATTGCCGACTGGACGGCGGCGATCGAGGCCATCAAGGCGCAGTACCAGATCGCGTTTCCCGACGCCAGCGACGACGATTGGCGCGACATGGCGAAGCGCAGCTTTCGTGAGGGTTCGGACGGGCGCATTCATCCCGACTTCGACCCGGCGATCGCCAAGATGTTCCTGCCCTCGGGGCCGCCCCCCAAACTGTGGCGCTTTTTCAAGGCGCTACAGAACATCCCGACGCTGGCCATTCGCGGCGAGCTTTCCGATCTTCTGAGCGAAGCCACGTTCGAGGCGATGGCGCAGGCGAAGCCCGATCTCGTGCGCGCCACGGTTCCCAACCGCGGGCATGCGCCGCTTCTCACGGAGCCCGCCAGCTTAAAGGCGATCGATGGCTTCCTCGCCGACCTCTGAGCCCACGCCGGATGCCGCGGGAGTGAGCGGCGCCGCACCCACCTATGACGCCGTGCGCGGCGCGGGGCACCGGCTCGCCGGTACCGCCGTCATCACGCCGTTGCTCGAATCCCCGGATCTCAACGAGCTCTGTGGTGGTCGCGTCCTGGTCAAGGCGGAGACGCTGCAGCGCACCGGATCGTTCAAATTCCGCGGCGCCTACAACCGCATCAGCCGGCTCGATGCGGCCGAGAAGGAACGCGGTGTCGTCGCCTATTCTTCGGGCAACCATGCCCAAGGCGTGGCCGCGGCCGCCCGCATGCACGGCGTTGCCGCCACCATCGTCATGCCGCAGAGCGCGCCCGCGATCAAGCAGCAGGCGACGCAGGCCCACGGCGCCGGAGTCATTCTGCAAGACGGCACGCGGGCCGAGCTCGAAGCTCACGCGCATGACCTGACCGCGAAATCGGGCGCCGTTTTGATTCGGCCATTCGACGATAGGCACGTGATCGCGGGTCAAGGCACGGTCGGCCTCGAACTCGCCGAACAGGCGAGAGAGCTGGGAGCCGCGCTCGATGCCGTCGTGGTGCCCTGTGGCGGCGGTGGCCTGTGTGCGGGGATCGCGCTGGTCCTCGAACGCGAGATGCCCGAATGCGCGGTCCTCATTTCCGAGCCCGCCGGCTTTGACGACACGCGCCGCTCGCTGGCTGCCGGCGAACGCGTCGCCAACGCGCCCGGGGCCCGATCGATCTGCGATGCTCTTCTCGTTCCCATCTGCGGCGAGCTGACTTTCCCGATCAACCTGCGGCTGCTTTCGGGCGGGTTCGCGGTGGACGACGCAGAGGTCGCGCGCGCGATGGTCGCGCTCTTCGCCCACCTCAAACTCGTGGTGGAGCCGGGCGGCGCGGTGGCATTGGCAGCGTGCCTTAGCGGGGCGCACGATTGCCGGGGCAAGACCGTGGCCGTGGTGGCCTCGGGCGGCAACGTCGATCCCGGGCTGTTTGCCGAGATTCTGGGCCGCAATCCGATCCCGTGAAGGGGTTCCGTTCCCGCTACGCGGTGTCCGCTGTATAGTCGTCGCTCAAGCAGGAGGTTACCGCCATGACGGACTTCAAATTCGTGAGCACCCACCATACGAGCTTTACGGTCTCCAACCTCGAGCGCTCCAAAGCCATGTTTCTGGATGCCTTCGGATTCACGCAGGTCAGCTCGACCGCTGCCAGCGGTCCCGTCGCCGAGGACGTCACGGGGGTCAAGGACGCCAGCATGAAGTTCGCCATGCTCAAGGCGCCCGACGGCTACCTCGTCGAACTCGTCGAATACGAATCGCCCGCCGACAAGCAAACGGTGATTGCGCGGCCGTGCGATACCGGCTTTACCCACCTCGCGTTCCGCATCGAAGACATGGAAATCGCCGTCGCGGCAGCCGAACGTGTCGGGCTTGTGCCCTACAACAAGGTTTACGGCATCGGCGAGAACGAGGATACGAACCTCAAGGTGGTTTATCTCAAAGACGAGGACGGGCTTTCCATCGAGCTCATGGAATGGCCGGACTAAAGGGACACCCCACCCCGTACCGGAGCGCATAACGCTTTAGGGCTTGGTTTGAGGCGTCGTCCCCACTCCCAAAACGCAGGGGCCGCCTATGTTTGAAAAGAGGCGTCCCGGGCACATATCCGTGTCATGACGGACGCGATCATCATCAACGAGGCTTTTATTCGCGGCGGTTTCTTCGTCGGTGTTCTCGTGCTCATGATGAGCTGGGAGGTCGTAGCGCCGCGGCGGCTCCGCGCCCTCCCCCGATTTCGACGATGGTCCGGCAATCTCGGCATCGTCGTCGTCAATACCGTGCTGCTGCGGCTGATCTTCCCGACGGCGGCCGTGGCCACGGCGCTCGCCATAGAGGCGCGCGGCGGCGATCTCCTGGGCAGCCTCGCCCTGCCGTACCCCCTGGCCGTTCTCCTCGGAATCCTGCTTCTCGATTTGGTGGTCTACGCGCAGCACGTGGCATTCCACGCCGTCCCCGTCCTGTGGCGGTTGCACCGCATGCACCACGCGGACCTCGATTTCGATGTCACCACCGGCATTCGCTTTCACCCCATCGAGATTCTCCTGTCCATGGTGCTCAAGATCGCGATCGTTGCGATTCTCGGCCCGCCCGCGCTGGCCGTGCTCATTTTCGAGGTGCTGCTCAACGCGACCTCGCTGTTCAACCACAGCAATGTCTGGATGCCGCTTGGGTTCGACCGTGTGCTGCGGTGGATCGTGGTGACGCCCGACATGCACCGGGTTCACCACTCGAACGAGCCAGAGGAAACCAACAGCAATTTCGGCTTCAACCTGCCGTGGTGGGACCGGCTGTTTGGCACCTATCGCGCTCAGCCGGCGGCAGGCCATGGCGCCATGACGATCGGACTCGATCAATTTCGCGATCCGCGCGAACTTTGGATCCATCGCTTGCTGATCCAGCCCTTCCGGGGTGCCACCGGCATCTATCCCATGCTCCGCGGGCGGCGCCGGCGCTGATGCGGACGCGACACGTGCTCCGCATCCTCCTGGCCGCGGCGCTGGCGGGGGCGATCGTGTGGGTCGTGGCCGGCCACACCGATCTCGATCCTGAGCACATCGAGACGGAGGTGCGGGCGCTTGGCCTGTGGGCGCCGCTGGGCTTCATCGCCGTTTACAGCATCTCCGCCGTTTTGTTCTTGCCGGCGCTACTGATGGCGCTCGCCGGCGGTGCGCTGTTCGGCCCGTTATGGGGCACGCTTTACAACTTGGCCGGCGCAGCCATCGGCGCGACGCTCGCCTTCCTTGTCGCGCGCTATCTTGCGTCCGACTGGGTGGCGCGCAAGAGCCACGGCCGCCTCAAACGGCTGATCGAAGGGGTCGAGGCGGAGGGCTGGCGCTTCGTCGCCTTTACCCGGCTGGTGCCGCTCTTTCCGTTCAATCTCCTCAACTACGCCTTCGGGCTCACGCGCATCCCCTTATCACACTACGTCGCGGCATCGGTCATCTGCATGCTGCCGGGGACCGTGGCCTATACCTGGCTCGGCTACACCGGCCGCGAGGCCGCGGCCGGCAACGAGGGCATCATCCGCCATGCGCTTCTGGCACTGGGCCTGATCACGATCGTCGCATTCCTGCCGCGCTTCGTGCGCCGATTCCGAAGAGACAGATAAACGAAGGCCGGCTGCCCCGAAGAGCAACCGGCCCTGAATTCCCGAGCGCCAAGTAGCGTCGGCGCTCGATGTGCCTCTTACTGGGTGTAACCCCCCTTGCCGGCGGACTGCACGATGACCTTGGACAGGATGAAATACGCCACCCCAGCCACGATGCATGACGGCAAAGTCGCTGACAGATACTCGAATGGCACATTCGAGATAAAGGTCAGCGGGTCGAGGATGTAGATGTAAACGAAGAACCCGATAATCCCCGCCAGGAACGCCGCCGGGTTGATGCCGCCCCAATAGGCGTAGGGCGAGCCCTCCGACTTGTCGAACAGCCCACGGATATCGAGCTTTTGCTTACGCAGGATCATGAAGTCGACGATCGCAATGCCGCAGACCGGGCCCCAGATGGCGCCGAAGAACGCGAAGAAGGTGCCGAACCACGTCCGGAAGAAAATATCCGGATCGATGACGACAAACACCGCGAAGGGTATCAACACGATCGCCACGGCGATACGCCAGTCGATCTTCTCGATGCCCGGGGCGTTGCGGACGCCGAGGGCGATGACATACGCCATGACCATGGCCGTACCCAGATTGGCCGCGAGCACGAAGACCAGGATGATGGCTCCGTATGTCGGCCCGCCGAGCTCCACCATCCAGGCCGCCGGATCGGAGATCCCCAACGCCAGGATGGCGGCGATGCCGATCGCGCCCAGGATGCCCACCGGGATGCTCAGGCTGATCATCGCCGGCGGCATCGCCTTTCTGGCGCTGGGCACGAGGCGCATGAACCCACCAAGGGCCGGCCACCAGCCGACCATCGTGATCAGACCGATCTCGATGCCGACCATCCAGTTATAGGTCATGCTCTCGGCGGCGTAGGCGGGCGTTGCCGCCACGATGGCGTCATAGTGCTCGGTGAGCAGCAGATAGAGGATCCAGACGCCCACGATGGTCGTAAAGATGAACAGCACGGTGGCGGCCTGTTGAACCGTCCGCATGCCGCGCAAGAGCACGAGGTAGGTAATCACGAAGCCGATCAACGAGATGATGACGGTGGTTGTGTATTCGGCCCCCTCGCCAACGGCGCCTGTCGTCAACATGAGCTGGTATCCCGCCTTGCCAAAAAAGACGAGCAGGATGTTGATCCAGCACCCGAGCCAGACGTATTGCGCGACGATCGCGAACACGTAGCCTTTATTGCCGAATACCGACCGGGAGTAGGAGATCGAATCGATCCCGTACTTGCACGTCGCCGGGACAATGGCCAGGAACACGATGATCATGCCGGCGAGGCAGCCCGCGGTTAGTGTCGCGGCACCGGGTTTCAGGTTGAGGTAATACCCCACATACTCGCCGATGATGTAATCCCAGGTCGCCGCCGTGATGACGGTGCCGACGATCATCAGGCGCCACATGCCCCATGTCCGTTCGGACATCAGGAGCGGCCATACGCCCTCGTCCGCCTCCGGGGCGGCTTCGCCTCTGGCGTCTGCAGCTTGTTCAGTCATCACGAAGCCCCCCAAAGTAGCAACAGAAATGACAGGAGAATGCCGAGAAGCAGCATCCACACGTAATCCTTCGTCTCAAGATCGGCACCGATGTTGGACGGATCGCTCTCCATCGCCGAGATGCGCCGCTCCAGTTCGGCTTGATACTCACTCTCCTCCATCACAAATCTCCCTTGACGTCTCCCTCAGGACATAAACTGGCCCCCGCGCATAATTGAGCGAGTGCCAAATTGGTCCTTCGTCATCTTTGATTATCGGTGAGAACAAACTCTCCCCACAGGCTTATTATACCAATTGGGCATTGCTTGTCTCGCCGATTTGGGGCGGCGATAAAGGCCCGGCACGCCTCGGCTTGCGCGGCACCGTGGATCGCATCCAGCGAGTCATGGACGGGCCAGTTCATGTTAACCGAGGCGCACTGCCTGATCGCCAGCAACAAAGTCATCGGCAATATCGCGCTGCTCCGCTGGGCCGCCTAGCGCCGGCGAACCGAGAACGGCCCGTCCCTTGTGAGACGGGCCGTTCTTATTGCGGTTGAAGCAAAAATATGCCCCGACAAGCGGGGCATCGAGTCGTGTCTCGTGAGATCCGCCTCAGTCAGGCAGATAGTCGTTCGAGAAGTAAGTGTTCGGATCGACCGCGGAATCCGTGATCAGCCCGAATTTGAGGGCCCAGGCCTGCGCGGTCTTCCACACCGCGGGGTCCTGCACCCAGAGCCTGCCTTCCGAACCGATCCAGTCATTCCAGATGCCTTGATTGATGCCGGCATGCATCTCCAGCTCGAACACTTCGTTATCCTTGGAAATCTGAACCATGACCGCATCGGGATCCTGGTAGAAGGCGGCATGGCCCTTCGCCGTGGCCCGGAGGAAGCGGCACACGGTCGATGGGTTCGTCTTGGCCCACTCCTCGTTGGCGATGAACAGCTGGTAGTAGTAGTTGGGCACGCCATAATCCCGGTTGAGATAGAAGCGGATTGGCTCGCGCCCCTCGGCCTCGAGGACCGGGTTGACGATGTACGGATTGGCGTTGATCAGCGCCGACCAATCGGCGTCGATCTTGCCGGCCAGGATCAGCTCGACGCCGGCAAAGCCCGGGTCGACGACCGTGAGATCGTCCTCGCTGAGGCCAACCGTTTCGAGCACCTGACTCATTTCGGCGCGGGCCGACGGGTACGGCAGCACGCCGACGGTCGTGCCCTTGAGGTCTTTAGGACCCATGATCTTGGACTCGGGCAAGACGTAAAACCCGGTCGGCAAGGGACGCAGCGTGGTCGCGATGCTGACCACCGGAACCCCCGCCTCGCGGGCGACCATGACGTCGGGCAGGTAGTTCATCGCGATGTTGACCTTGCCCGCGCCCACGATCTTCAAGGGATCGGCCGCAGTCGCGGGATTGAGCAACTTGACCTCGATGCCCTCATCGGCGTAGTAGCCCTTCCAATCGTCTTGCGCCATGTAGATGGGGCCGTGAATGGCCCAGGGGAGCCAGTCCCCCATGACCTGGACCGTTTTCGATTCCGGCGAACTGTCGCAGTAGTTGGCCGCCTTGACCGGCGACGCCCACGCCATGGCCAGGCCGATGGCGAGGGCCAGCGTCATCCGCGTCACGAACTTGCTGATCGTCATCCTCTCATATCCTCCCTGAGTGTTTCGTGTTTGCGCATGATTTGAACTGGCCGAAGTTGGGACGCGGGCCGACTAAAAGCGAATTACGACTGGATGTGCGCCCAGGCGTCGATCTCGACCAGCAGATCGGCCACGGCCAGCGTCACCGGGCCGACCACGAAGGCGGTCGGGAAATCGCCGGTGAAGAACTCCTTGCGGGCCTCGACGAAAGCGGGACGGTGGCGGATGTCGGTCAGATACACGTTGATCTTCACGACGTCGCTCATCGACGAGCCCGCCGCCTCCACCAGCGCTGTCATGTTGCGAAAGCACTGGCGCGACTGCTCCAAGGGATCATTGCCGCCCACGAGATTGCCGTCCGCGTCATGCGCCACCATGCCGGCGACGATCACGTGATCACCGACACGGAGGCAGTTGGACCAGTGTTCGGGTTCCGGCTCGTTGACGTCCGGCGAGATAATTCGCTCTTTCTTGGCCATATGGTCCCTCCCTGTTCCTCCGGCCCGCGTCTCTTTATGAGTTGGATCGTAGCCTAATTCTTCGCCGCCTGGATAGCCGCCAGTACGCGCCCCGGCGTGAACGGCATCTCGATGTGACGTACGCCGAGATGCCACAAGGCATCGATCACGGCGTTCGCGATCGCCGCCGGCGCACCGATGGTGCCGCTTTCGCCGGCTCCCTTGACGCCGATCGGGTTGTCCGGCGCGGGCGTCTCGATCCCCGTCAGACCGAACATCGGCAGATCGCCCGCCCGCGGCATGCTGTAATCCATGAACGTGCCGGCCAGCAGTTGGCCCGACTCGGCGTCAAAGGCGCAATCCTCCATCAGCGCCTGACCGATCCCCTGGGCGAGCCCGCCGTGTATCTGGCCCTCGATGATGATCGGGTTGACGACCACGCCGACATCGTCGGCCGCGAAGTAGTCGCGCAAGGTGAGGTGCCCCGTCTCGGCATCGACCAGCACCGTGCACAAATGGATCGCCTCGGGATAGTTGAACTCGGGCGGATCGAAGAACACCGTCTCCTCCAATCCGAGCTCGAAGCCCTCCGGGTAATCCGCTCCGTAATAGGCCGCATGGGCGATGTCGGTGAAGGTAAGCTGGCGATCCGTGCCTTTGACGACAAACGCCCCATTGTCGTAATCGATGTCTTCGGTCGCCGCCTCGAGAAGATGGGCGGCCAGCACCCTGCCCTTGGCGATGACCCGTTCACCACCGATCGCAATCGCCGCGCCGGTGATCGACATCGAGCGCGAGGCATAGGTGCCGGTGCCATAGGGAATGCGGTCCGTATCGCCCTCGACGATCTCGACATCATCGATGTTGCACCCGAGATTGTCGGCCATGACCTGGGCGAAACTCGTGGCGTGGCCCTGGCCGTGATTATGGCTGCCGCAGTTGACGGTGACCTTGCCCGAGGGGTGAATGCGGATGTTGGCCGAATCCCAGGTGCCCCACTGACCTCCGGCGGCCGCGACCTGGCGGCTCGGGCCAAAGCCGGCTCCGTCGACAAAGGCGGCGAGGCCAATCCCCATGAGAACGCCCTCATCGCGCAGGCGATTTTGTTCGGCGCGCAGCTCTTCATAGCGGCCGAGCGCCATAAGCTTGGCCATGAGGGCGGGCGGATCGCCGGAATCGTAAGTGACGCCCGTCGGCGACGCGTAGGGGAACTGGTCGCCTTGGAGCAGGTTCTTCTCGCGGATGGCTAGGGCATCGATGCCGAGCTCCTTGGCCCCATTCTCGATGAGCCGCTCGACGATGTAGAGGCATTCGGGCCGGCCGGCGCCACGATAGGCGTCCACAGGCGTGGTGTTGGTATAAACGCCGCGCGCGCGGCCGTAGGCCACGGCGGTCTGATAAATCCCCGGCAGCATGGCCAGGCCGTAAGGCGCGATGCACGCGCCGGAGGGGCTCAGATAACCGCCGAGATTTGATAGGACATCGGCCCGAACGGCAAGGATGGTGCCATCCTTGTCGAAGGCCATTTCGCAAGTCGTTACGTGATCGCGCGCGTGCGCATCGACGAGGAAGGTCTCCGAGCGGGTCGCGGTCCAGCGCACCGGTCGGCCCACGTTCATGGAAGCCCAAAGGACCGTCGATTCCTCGGGGTAGTGCCACAGCTTCTGGCCGAACCCGCCGCCCACATCGGGCGAGATCACGCGGATCTTGTGCTCCGGGATGAAGAGCGAGTTTTCAGCCAGCCAGCGCCGCACCATGTGGGGCGCCTGGGACGAGGTCCAGAGCGTGTAGTGGTCCCGCACGGCATCGTAGTGGCCGACCACGGCGCGCGGCTCCATGCAGCTCGGCGCAAGGCGGTTGTTGCGGAGTTCGAGCCGGGTGACGTGGGCGGCACCGGCGAAGGCGGCTTCGGTCGCTTCTTCGTCTCCCACGTCCCAGTCGAAGGCCAAATTGGTGCCGTGATCCTGGTGGAGAATGGCGGTATCCGGATCGAGCGCGCGCGCCGTATCGGCGTTCGCCGGCAGCACATCGTAATCGACCGCCACCACCTCGGCGGCATCGCGCGCCGTGAATTGGTCCTCGGCCACGACCAGCGCCACCGTATCGCCGACATGGCGAGCGCAATCTCCGGTCAGAATTGGGCGCATGATGCGGCGCATCGGCTCTCCGGTGCGCTGCGGCAGGTCCCACAAGCAAGGGGATTCGCCAAGACCTTGTTCGGACCAGTCCGCCGCCGTGAGAACGGCAAGGACACCGGGCATCGCTTGCGCCTTGTCTGTCACAAAGCCGCGGATGACGGCATGTGCGTGCGGGCTGCGCACGAATGCCGCGTACGCCATATCGGGCAACTCGACGTCGTCCACATAGGTTCCGCGGCCGCGCAGAAACCGCTCGTCCTCCCGCCGCATTACCGCCTTGCCGATGTACATGTCCGTGTCCTCGGTCTACCGCGGGCCGGGCTCAAAATGGCTTTCCCTTGCGGTTGGTGAACTGCCAGCCCGCTTTGAGCTGGCGCGACAAGAGATCGACGTCGGAAAAGTCCACCGAATCGCCGGGCAGCCGGTCGCCGACCTCCATGAAAATCGCGTCCTTTTCCGCCCGGTTGAACATGTGATGGCCGTTTTCGGCGCCGCCGGGAAAGCCCGCCACCATGCCCGCCGACATGATGAACTCACCATCGTCGTTGACCACCGTGATCTCGCCTTCGATCACGTAGATGAACTCGTCCTGGCGGGTGTGCCAGTGGCGCACCGAGGAGCAGCCGCCCGGTTCGAGCTTGACGATGTTAACGCCGTAATTCTTGAGGCCGAGAGAATCGCCGATGACCTTCTTGGCCCGCCCGGGCACCAGCGGCTTGTACTGGTCGGGATAGGCACCGGCGCCAGACACGAAATCAATCGTGGCGGGATCGAGAACCAGTGATGGTCCGGCTTTGGCCATGGCATCCTCCCTGAAAAGTGGCGCCCGCGCGACCTCTTGCCTCGGGGCCTCGCACACGCTCAACGCCTTCTAGCATGCCAGAGAAAATGCGGTCCAGCCACGTGCGTCGCGGCCAGTTCCCCTCAATCCCCTTCGCCACCCCAATACGCCCAAGCGCGCGCAAGCTCCCGGGTATGGAAAGCCGTGGCCTCCGGGCCTCGGTCGGGGCCGTCATAGAGCCCAAGCTCCGCGCACAGATGAAAGAATCCGGGTCCGGGCAACCCGTCGGTCACTTTGCTTACCGCGAGCACCGCCAGCAGGGGGCGCTCGGCGGCATGGTCCTCGCGGATGAGCTGCTCGAGCGCAAGGGTCAATCGATGGATGCGCTGTGGCGGCAGAATCTCGGCGCGCGCTATGAGGTCGCGATAGGTGATCGTTCGGCCCTCGGCGGCGAGCGTGCGGAGCACCGGACGGAGCGTGACCACGAGCGGCTGATCCATCGGCGCTGGCTCGCTATGGGCCGCGCGCACGGGCGAGATCGATTGCGCGGCCAGCGTTTCGCGAATTCGCGCCAAGACCCGGGCCGTTGTTCTCAGCTCCCCTTCGTCCATTTCGCGCGCCAACTCATCGCATAGGGCCGCGATGCGCCCCCGGATGTCCTCGTAATGGGCTTCGCCCTGCGGCGTGATGTGCACGAGTTTGGAGCGGCTATGGGCCGGGTTGTCGATGAACTCGACCAGGCCCGCCGCCGCCATCTCGTTGGCCAACCGCTGGATGCGCTGGCGGGCGATCGGGCGGGTGCGGGCGATCTGTGGCACGGTCTGGGGACCTTCCTCGTGCAGCGAGCGCAACACACCCCACAGCCCACCGCCCCACGAGGTCACGCCGCCGGTTCGCTTACCCGCCTCGCGAAGGCGAAAAAAAGTGCCGGCAGTCTCGATGACAACCTCGAAAAGTGCCTGTCCTGCTTGGGTCCGCGTGGCGGATGCGTTGGCCTTCCGGTTCCCGGTCTTGGTTTCCAACTTGTGGTTCCCCCGCCGCTGCAGTGCTTCAACCACCATTCCATGAGACATTAATTTTGACAACCTGGTTGACAAAGTCAATTTGACAACTTAATTGTCATATTAGCAATGTTATTGTCAAATAAACGTTCGTGTCCCGCGCCCAAGGCGGCGCAATGAACGAGGAGGTTGTCCCATGCCGTACGGACTAGCCAGGCTGTTGAGCGGACCGGGATTCGGTTTTGCCGGGTTGCTCGCGATCCTGTTCATCGGGCTCAAGTTGACGGCCCACATCGATTGGTCCTGGTGGTGGGTGCTCGCGCCGATGTGGTTTCTCGCTGCGACTCTGGCGCTGTTCACGCTGGTCCTGGCCACGTTCCAATTTTCCTATCCCGGCGGCGTCATGCGCCTGGCGCGCCGCCACCATCGTTCCCATCTATTATAGACAAGCTGGGTCCCAAACCTGACAGGAGAATATCCATGACAGTCAACCGCATCGTGCTTATCGCAGCATTTGCCGCGGCCGGCTTGGTCCTTGCCTTCGTTGGATTGGAGGCGGCCCAATCGACCGCCACTAGTAATTTATAACCAATTGTTATTACAATGGTATTTCTGAAATAATGGATAGAAAGCCCACAGTCGACTCCACAGTTGGATCAAGAATTAAGCGAGACGTCGCAAGCAATTCTTGGACGACCCGCCTTGGAGGCAGGGGGTGATGTCCGCTATCCGGTGTTCGCCTAGGCGATTGGGGAAACGTGGCCTGCCCCCGATTAGTGGTCCAGCGCTTAAGTTAGAGTTTGGCGCGGGTTAAGTTGATGGGCCACCCGTAGCCCATCAACAGCGTAGGTTGGCCCCTCAACGTTTGGCAAGATGGTTTCTGGGGCCGGCGGTCTGTATCCGAGCGAGCTATGCGGCCGGATGGTATTGTAGTGATGCCGCCATCGTTCGATCAGCACTTTGGCCTCCTTCAATGTATAGAAGATCTCCGTGTTCAGGATTTCGTCCCGGAGCTTTGAGCCGACATTCCCCAGATGACATCCAAATTCGCGAAAATCGTACCACGGCCCCATCTCCAAGGGCACTCTGTTCCCATTGCAGCCATCCGATGACATGATTTTGGTAATCGGCCAGCGCGTGGAAGGCCATTTGGTCGTTTCTCTTGCTATCCAGACACACCTCTCGTGTCGCAATCTCCTTGCCGTCGATTCCCTCGGCCTACCAGCCCGTTGATTAAGTCGGCGCCGTCTGATTCTCTGGTTCCCTGATTTGCAGGGGGATTTGCCGATGGCGATGGGACGGCAGAAGGATGGTCAGGGGGACCTGATGGTGAGTTGGTCGGAGATGCCGCGCTCTCCGGGTCATGTGTTTTATGACCGCTTGCAGTCGGTGCTGATCGAGGGCGGCTTCGACGCCTTTGCCGAGGCGAGCTGCCGGCCTTATTACGCGGCCAGGATGGGCGCGCCCTCGGTGCCGCCCGGGCGCTATTTCCGGATGCACCTGGTGGGCTACTTCGAGGTGTCAACGGCGGAGCAAAATTAGTCCACCCGGGCGGAGTAAAACTAGTCCACTTAACGTTATGCGGTACGCGGTGTTGGGGGGTTGTCCCGGTAGTCCATAGGAGGGACCCGCGCTGCTTCGTGTAGCGCTTGCGTTACGCGGAGCGAAGCAGCGTGGGAGGTTCCTGTGGACCCACCGGGTCAACCATTGCACCGGCGGTTAAGCAGGTATTTTGGGGAATTTCCGCCGTTTTTGGCTTTGGTTGAGACGATAGCTCTCGCCGTTCATTTCCAGGATATGGACATGGTGGGTGAGGCGGTCCAGCAAAGCCCCGGTCAGGCGTTCCGAGCCGAATATCTCCGTCCACTCATCGAACGGCAAGTTGGAGGTCACCAGGATCGAGCCCCGCTCGTAGCGCTGGCTGAAGACTTCGAACAGCAGCTCGGCGCCGGTCTTCGAGAGCGGCACGAAGCCGAGTTCGTCGATGATCAGAAGGTGATACTTTGCCAGTTGCTTCTGCAGGCGCAACAGGCGTTTTTCATCCCTGGCCTCCATCAGTTCATGAACCAGGGCAGCGGCCGTGAGGAAGCCGACGGAGAGCCCCTTTTGGCAGGCCGCCAGACCGAGACCGAGGGCGATATGGGTCTTGCCGGTTCCGCTGTTGCCGAGCGCGATGATATTCTCACGACGCTCGACGTATTCGCATCGCGCCAACTCCAGAACCAGCATCTTGTTGAGCGATGCGATGGCCTTGAAGTCGAAGCTGTCGAGGCTTTTGACGGCGGGGAACCTGGCCTGTCTGATCCGCCGCTCGACCATGCGGCGCTCACGGTCGATCAGTTCCAACTCGGTCAGACGGACAAGATACCGCACATGGTCGGCGCCCTCGGTGGCGCATTGGCGGGCCAGCTTGTCGTATTCGCGCAGGAACGTCGGCAGTTTCAGGGTCTTGAGGTGATGGGCCAGCAACACTTGCGGCGTATCGGTCATGACGCGCCTCCACCCAACAAGCTCATATAACTGGCGGCGGCCGTGGTCGCCACGTTGGCCCGAGGCAGGTAGGGATAGATATCCAGGTCGAGTTTGGGCGGGCGTCGCTCGATACGGCACAGCACAAGGTGTTTGACGGCGTCGTAGCCGATCGCACCCAGGCGCAGGGCGTCCTTCACCGCGCCGTGAAGCACCTCGAGATCGAAGGTCTCCAGAAGCCGAAGGACCTGGACGTATTCCCGCTTGCCGGCCTTGCCCATGCGCGCCTACAGGAGACGGCGCAGGGTTGGGAAGGCATCAGGCAGTTCCCATCCGGCTAGCGGCGCGGCCTGATCCAGGGCGCCGATCTTGTGCTCCAGCAAAGGCAGGTAGTGGATCGGATCGAAGACCATATCTTCCCGGTCGTAGGAACGGGGGTGTCGGGCAATGATCCCGGCGCCGCAACCGATAACCACCTCGTGGACATAGCCACGGATCCAGACTTCCTGATGGCCGTAGGCGGCGGGCACGGAATAGTCATTCGTCCGGTAGCGCACCAGGGACAGCGAGTTGACCCGCGTGCCCTGCTTGTCGCACGCGTCGAACGGTGCCGGCAGTGGCCTCTTCAACGCTTCGCGGTCACGCACAAACCGTTCGCCGATGCTCTCGCGGTGGCCGCGCAGGACGTTGCCTTGCCGGTTGCGGCATTGCTCTTCCAGGTGGCCATTGAAGGCGTCCCAGCTCGCGAACCGGGGAAGCGGCGTCATGAAGTTCCGCCGGGCATAGCCGACCACCCCCTCCACATTGCCTTTGTCGTTACCCTTGCCGGGACGGCCGTAGCGGTCCTCGAAGAGGTAATGGGACTGCAGCCCGCTGAACGGCCGCGTTCGTTGCCGCGTGCCATCTGACAAGATGCGCGACACCAGACACTTGTCGTTGTCGTAAAGAATCGATTGGGGAACGCCGCCGAAAAAAACAAAGGCTCTGTTGTGCCCGTCCAGCCAGGCCTCCGTCGTCGCCGCCGGGTAGGCCGCAACGAAGCAGGCATCGCTGTGGGGAAGTGTCATGACGAAAAAATGCGCCCGATACTTGACGCCGGCGATGATCGCATCCGCCTCGCCAAAGTCCGCTTGAGCATGGCCCGGAGGATGTGACAACGGCACAAACATCTCACGCCGACGAAGGCGCCGTTCCCGAACGTAATCCTTCACGATGGTCTCTTTGCCCGTGAAGCCATGTTCGTCGCGAAGGCGCTCGAATATACGCTTCGCCGTGTGGTGCTGCTTACGGTGAACCGTTCGGTCCTCCTCCAGAATACGGTCGATGATATCCGTGAAGGGGGCCAGTTTCGGGCGTTTCGGTGGCTGGCGTCGCCGATATCCCGGCGGTTCCGAATGCCGCAGCATCTTCCTCACCGTCTCGCGCGCAATGCCAAACCGACTTGCCGCCTCTCGCTGGCTCAGACCATCAACATGGCAGGCCAGCCGAACGCGCAGATATAGGTCCACGGTGTACATCCTCCCGCCTTCCATCTCAAAAAAGATCGAAGGCTACAGGTGGCAGAGTTTTACTCCGCCCGCGGCTGGGAAATCCCGCCGCTTCCGTGGACTAATTTGTCACCGCCGTTCTCAGGGGAGCCCGTGACAAAAGCGATCCGAGAAGCTCGGCCACCGAATTCACCACCTGAAATCATCATCCTGCCACGCGCCACATCCATTCCTCCCCCGGACGCGCCTCATGGCGGATCGGAACGGGAGCACCATGCGGCGGAGATCGCGTCGAAGGGAAGGATGAACTGGCAGAAACGACAGGGCTACGGATTGAGAGCGCTTGGCGAAACAGCCATGGCTCGCGTCAAGAGGCTCAACGGCGGCAAGCTCACCGCTCGCACATTCCAATCCCAACAAACCGAAATCGCCATGTAGATCGACGCACTCAATCGCTCTATCCGTGCGGCGAAACCAAACACAATCAGGATCCGCTAACCAACCGGGGAATGGGCGATCACACCATCGCGGCTCCATGCACCAAAGCCGTCGAGATGGACGCCTGGGGCATCATCGGATGTAGTGGCAAGTAACGCGCGGCTCTGATCTGCGGGGAGACCGCCCGCACAAAAAACCGGGGGTCCTGTAGGACCCCCGTTTAACGTCAAGGGATGAGCTTAAGTCTGCTCGTACGCGCCCTTCTTCGACGGCACGTTGATGATCTTGGTGAGGATCCAATAGACCACACCCGTGACCACGATGGTCGGACCCGAAGCGGTCACGTACTCGAACGGCGTGTTCGAGACATAGGTGAGGGGGTCGAGCAGATAGTTGTACACGAAGAACCCCACCACGACCGAGACAATCGCCACCAAGTTGAACCCGCCGAAGAACGCATAGGGCGAATCCGGTGAAGTATCGTAGATCGCTCGAACATTGAGCACCTGGCGACGCAGGATCAAGTAGTCGACCAGCGTGACGGCGACCACGGGCCCGAGCACGGCACCGAAGAACGCCAGGAACGCCCCGAAGAACGAGCTGAACAACAGATCGGGGTCGATCACGCCCAGCACCGCGACTGGGATCAGGCAAACGGCCAGGATGACCCGCCAGGAGAGCCTGTCGAGTCCCGGCACCTGCCGGAGGCCGAGCCCCATGGCGTAGACGCTCAGCATCGTGGTCCCCAGATTGGCGCAGATGACGAACACAAGCACGATGCTGCCATAGATGGGCCCGCCGAGTTCGACCATCCACTTCGCCGGATCGGACACGCCCAACGCCAGGATGGCGGCGAGGCCGACGATCGCCAGCAAGGGCCCAGCGATACTGAGACCGATCATGCCCGGCACGGTCGCCACCTTCATATCCGGTACGACGCGGAAGATCGCGCCGAGAAAAGGCCACCAGCCAAGATAGGTCACGAACATGATCTCGACGCCGACCATGTAGTTCCAGGTCGGGCTTTCGGACGCATAAGCGGGCTGGGCGGCCGCGATTGCCTCGCTATGGTGCGTCACCAGCATGATGATGAGCCACGCGCCGACACCGACGATGAAGAGGAACAGCACATTCGAGACCTTCTGGATGGTCTGGGCGCCGTTGAGCAAGGTCCAGCCCGTGACGATGCAGCCGACAACGACCAAAACCGCAACCGTCGCATGAGAGCCGCCCGTGCCGACGATACCCGACACCGTGAGGAGTTCGTAACCAGCTTTCGCAAAATAGACGATGAGGATGTTGGTCCAACAACCGATCCACAGGAACTGCAGGATGACCGTCAGGAGATAGCCCCGATTGCCGAACACCGGCTTGGCTGAGGCGATCGAATCGATACCGTAGCGGACGCTGACCGGGGCGACGGCGAGAAAGACGAAGAGCATGCCCAACATGGTTCCGACGACCATCGCCGAGATGCCGGGCCGCATGCCGAGGTAGTAGCCGACATACTCGCCGATGATGTAGGACCACGTCGCGGCGACGATCACCACGCCGACGGCGAAGAGGCGCCACGATCCCCAGGTCCGCTCTACGGGTAGGAGCGGCCAGCCCGCCTCGTCGGCCGAGCCGAAGCCGCCTTCCGCGCCAGGTTGTGCTGCTTGATCGGTCATAACACGACCCCCCAGATCAGAACGACGGCCGGCAAGGCGATGCCCAGGATGAGCAGCCAGAGCCAATCCTTCGAATCAAGTTGTCCACCGAGATTATCGGGGTTCTCCATCTCGCCGATGCGGCGATCGAGCTCCGCTTGATATTCGCTTGCTTCCACGTGCACCTCCCCCAGTGTCTGAGCGTTTTAGCGAAGAAACAAACCGTGCATATTTTCCTCCTGATCGAAGAATCAATCAACTTGGAATTGTTCCTTGAACCTTGCCTATCCGGTTAACGCCGATGACCGCTACATGTAGGGTGCCGCCACTCTCCCGAGTAAAGCTCGGCATAGGTTGGAGCAGAGGTGTCGCCCGCGATGCCGAGCAATGAGCGGAAGGCGTTGAACGGGTAGAACCGTCTGTTGAAGCGGAAGGTGAACTCGTTGAGGTAGGCTTGTAGGTGCTGGTGGCTAACGCCGTGGTGGATACCGATCAGCCACGTCTCCAGGTTGGCGAAAACCAGATGGATGATCGGCAGGTATTGCTCGGCAACCTCTGGATCACCACACTCGGCAACAGCGAAGTGCTCATAGCCGCGCTTACCGAGGCCAGCATAGCCGCTCCAATCGTCAGTAACGATCAGCGATCCCGGCGCGACGGTGCTCTCGACGAACCCACAGAGCGACTCGGCGCTACGGTCGAGCACGACGGCGAGCCGAACGCGTCCGGCATAGCGTCCGTCTTTCCGGTTGTCGAGCTTGGTGCCCGGCTTTCGATGACGCACCTCGATGGCACAGGAGACGGGAACCTTGTGGTGAACACCACGGCCTTCCCCACGCGTTCGCCCGCCAACCCAGGTTTCGTCCACCTCAACATGGTTCTTGGGCTGTCCACCGATCCTGTCTTGGTTGGGCCGCACCATGCCCGAGCGGAGCTTGTGGAGAATTTGAAAGGCCGTCTCGTAGCGCGAAAGACCAAGTTGCCGCTGAAACTGCACGGCGGACATGCCGGGCGTCTGACTGGCGACCAGATAAGCGGCCCAGAACCAGACGTTCAGCGGAGTGTGGCTACGCTCCATCACTGTTCCCACCGTCAGCCCGGTGTTCTGGCGGCACTTGCGGCAGCGCAGGACGCCAGGGCGGTTTTCAAAGTGGAACGGCTCTCCCGCCGTGCCGCAGTGCGGGCAGGCAAAGCCGTCTCCCCAGCGGGCTTTCTCCAGGTAGGCGGCGCAGGCCGCATCATCGGGGAAAAGTCGCTGGAACTCGGGTAGCGAATGCGGGAATGGGAGATCGGCGCGGTCGAGAACATCCATGGCGCGCTCCCCTATATCCGGTTTGCGCCCATTCTAGCCCTAGTGGGTGTGGGTGTATACCGGATAGGCAAGCCTTGAACATGCTCCCGTACTTGGCAAGACCGTGTATAGTGGAGACACAGAGGCGCGAGGCTTGACCTCAGCGTACGAGGGGGAGGATTTCCATGTATATCGGCAGCTCGCTGAAGCGTCGCGAGGACGAGCGGTTCCTGCGCGGCCGCGGGACTTTTGTCGATGACCTGACGCTCCCCAACATGACTTATGCGGCCTTCGTCCGGAGCCCGCACGCCCATGCCGCGATCAAGGGCTTCACGACCGAGAAGGCCAAGGCGCTGCCGGGCGTGCTGGCTGTCTTGACGGGGGCGGATTGGTCGGCCGATGGCTTGGGCCGCGCACCCTGCCTGTGGGCGGTACCGTTTCGCGACGGGCGCCCAATGAACGAGGTCACGCTGAGCATTCTGGCGTCCGATCGCGTCGTGTTCATCGGTGAACCCGTGGCCATCGTGGTGGCGGAGACGGCCGCCCAGGCGCTCGATGCGGCTGAAGCCGTGGAGGTCGATTACGAGCCTCAGCCCGCGGTGGTGGAGACGGCTCACGCCCTGGATTCGGGTGCGCCCCTGGTCCATCCCGACTTCGGCACCAATCTCGCCTTCGACTGGGAGATCGGCGATGAGATGGCGACGGACGCGGCCTTCGCCCAAGCCGCGCACGTCACCTCACTCGAGCACACGCAAAACCGCATTTGCCCGGCCTATATGGAGCCACGCGCCGCCATCGGCCACTATGATTCCGCGTACGAGCATTACACCCTGTGGGCGACATTGCAGAATCCGCACATGCAGCGCCGCTGGCTCGCGGAGCAGTCGCTCTATATCCCGGAGCACAAGATTCGCGTCGTCTCGCCCGATGTCGGCGGTGGGTTCGGGCCCAAGTTCTATCATTACCCGGAATACCCGACGCTGTTGTGGGCCTCGCGAAAGCTTGATCGGCCGGTACGCTGGACCGAGACGCGCTCGGAGTGTTTCGTCGTCGATCATCACGCGCGGGACCACGTGACCGCCTGCAAGATGGCGTTCGCAGAGGATGGGAAAATCCTCGCCATCCGCACCGATACCATCGCGGCCCTGGGCGCCTATTGCAGTACGGCCGCGCCGGTCGTGCCGTGCTTCGGCCACGCCCTCCTGCCGAGCCTCTATACCGTGCCAGCGGTCTACGCTGGGCTCAATCTGGTCTACACCAATTCGACGCCGGTCGATGCCTATCGCGGCGCCGGCCGGCCCGAAGTGCATTATGTCGTCGAGCGCCTGCTCGAGAACGGCGCGCGCGAGATGGGCATCGACGTGTGCACCGTGCGCGAACGAAATTTTATTCAGGCCGAGCAGTTTCCCCACACCACATCGACCGACGTCACCTACGATTCGGGCGATCCACCGGGTCTCATGCGGACGGTCAAGGGCATGGGCGATTACCAATCGCTCCGCGATGAACAGGCGCGCTTGCGCAACGACGGCGTCCTGATGGGCATCGGCCTGGCCGGCTTCATGGACTGTGCGGCCATGGGGCCGAGCAAAATCGGTGCGCAGGAGGGCGCGCGCCAGGGCTGGTGGGATTCGGCCAACGTCCGGGTTCATCCCACGGGCAAGGTCACGGTCCTGTGCGCCAGTCACAATCACGGTCAGGCGCAGGAGACGACCTTTGCCCAGATCGCGGCGGACAAACTCGGCGTCGATTTCGATGATGTCGAGATCGTCGTCGGGGATACCGACAGGGCGCCTTTCGGCATCGGCACCGGCGCCTCGCGCTCGATCACGCTGTTCGGCACCGCGATCACGATGGGTGCCGAGCGTATCGTCGAGAAGGGCCGCAAGCTCGCCGCCCACCTCATGGAGTGCGCGCTTGCGGACGTCGACTACGAAAACGGCGCCTTCGTGGTCAAAGGCACCGATCGTCAGATGACCTTCCAGGAGATCGCCGGCGCCGCCTATTATGGCGCCGACTATCCCGACGACTTCGAACTCGGGCTCGACGAGACCGCGTTCTACGATCCGGACGATTACAACTACCCCTCGGCGCTCCACCTCTGCACCGTGCTCGTCGATCCCGAGACCGGGTTGATTCGGCTGCGCGATTACTTCGTCGTCGATGATTGCGGTCGCGTCATCAATCCGATGGTCGTCGAGGGGCAGATCCATGGCGGCCTGGTGCAGGGCATCGGCCAGGCGCTCATGGAGCACTGCATTTACGAACCGGAGTCGGGGCAGAACCTCACCGGCACGTTCATGGACTACGGCATGCCGCGGGCCGAGGACGTGCCGAACTTCGGCTGTGAGCGCCTGGAATCGCTCAGTCCCAATAACCCGCTTGGGGTCAAGGGCGCCGGCGAGAGCGGCACCATCGGCGCGCCGGCCGCCATGGTCAATGCGGTGGTCGACGGGCTCTGGCATCTCGGTGTGCGCCATGTCGAGATGCCGATGACGCCAATGCGGGTGCGCCAGGCCATCGAGGCCGCGGGTCACTGATCGCAACAAGGCCGTTGTCAAAAGGGGGATGGCGTGGCTGGGTTTGCCGAATACCAGGACTATGATGCGCTCGGTCTCGCCCAGCTGATCCGCGCTAAGGAGGTCACGCCCGGCGAAGTGCTGGAGGCGGCGATCGCGCGGGTGGAGGCGGTCAACCCCGTCATCAATGCGGTCGTCAACAAGATGTACGACGAGGCCGAACGGTAGATCGCCGCCGGCCTGCCCGACGGCCCGTTTACCGGTGTGCCCTACATGATGAAGGACCTCGGCATCTACTGTGCCGGTGTCACCACCTCGGCGGGCAGCCGGCTGTTTGCCGACTACGTCCCCGATCATGACAGCACGATCACGGTGCGGACCCGTGCGGCCGGGCTCGTCATCATGGGCAAGACCAACACGCCCGAGCTCGGTCTCGCTGGCACGACGGAGTCTCAGCTCCTGGGCCCGACACGCAATCCGTGGAACCTCGAACGGAGCGCCGGCGGCTCCTCGGGCGGGGCCACCGCTGCCGTGGCGACCCGCATGTTGCCGATGGCGCACGCCACCGATGGCGGCGGCTCGATCCGCATCCCCTGCGCCAATTGCGGCGTGTTCGGGCTCAAGCCAACGCGCGCCCGGTATCCGGTGGGGCCCGATGTCGGCGAGGGCATGAGTGGCATGTCGGTCGGCCACTGCGGATCGCGCTCGGTACGCGATTCAGCCGCGATGTTGGATGCGACACACGGGCCATCGCCCGGCGATCCCTATGTCGCGCCACCGCCGGCGCGGCCCTTCCTCGAGGAGGTCGGCGCCGATCCGGGTCAGCTTCGCATCGCGGTCATGGCCAAGACCCACGCCGGCGCAGCGATCGATCCCGCATGCGTCAAGGCCATCGAAGACGCGGCCAAGCTCTGTACCGATCTCGGCCATGTCGTCGAAGAAGCAGCGCCCGACGTGAACGATGCCGGGATTCGTCAGGTCTGGCGCATCATCATCGGCGCGAACGTCTACAACATGGTGCACGCGCAGGCCCGGGCGTTGGCCCGCGATCTCCAGCAAGGCGATCTCGAGCGGGTGCCCTACGCTTGGGTGCAAGAGGCCGCCAACTACACTGGCGTGGAGTACGCAGCTGCGATCCAGACCATGCACCGCATCGGCCGCCAGATGGCCGGGTTCTTCGAAAACTACGATGTGCTCTTGTCCACCACCATGGTCCACCACCATGGCCAAGCCGCCGATCCCGCTCGGCGCCATGGACATGATGAACCCGGATTTGGACGACTATTACGAGCGCCAGCTGATGGACGAAATCCCGTTGACGCCGCTGTTCAACGAATCGGGCGGACCGGCCATGTCGGTGCCGCTGTCCTGGTCCGACGACGGCCTGCCGATCGGCATTCACTTCGGTACCCGTTTTGGCGATGAGGCGTTGTTGTTCCGCCTGGCATCACAACTCGAAGCCGCACGGCCCTGGGCCGATCGCCGACCGCCCGAGCCGGGCTAGCGGCAGTCGCTTGGAAGGAGGGTATCCCGTGCTAACTTTGGTGCATGGAGCCACGCTGGTGTGATCGCCCATTCCCCGGTTGGTTAGCGGATCCTGATTGTGTTTGGTTTCGCCGCACGGATAGAGCGATTGCGTGCGTCGATCTGCATGGCGATTTCGGTTTGTTGGGATTGGAATGTGCGAGCGGTGAGCTTGCCGCCGTTGAGCCTCTTGACGCGAGCCATGGCTGTTTCGCCAAGCGCTCTCAATCCGTAGCCCTGTCGTTTCTGCCAGTTCATCCTTCCCTTCGACGCGATCTCCGCCGCATGGTGCTCCCGTTCCGATCCGCCATGAGGCGTGTCCGGGGGAGGAATGGATGTGGCGCGTGGCGGGATGATGATTTCAGGTGGTGAATTCGGTGGCCGAGCTTTTCGGATCGCTTTTGTCACGGGCTCCCCGTCATAGGCGCCGTCGGCAAACACGCGCCGGATCATCCCACCGGAACCGGCGAGCAGCGGTCCCGCCATCGTCGCATCGGCCGTGTCGTCACCGGTCAGTTCATGCGTCCGGATCTCGCTGCTGGCCGGGTCAACCGAGATATGCAGCTTGCGCCACGAGCGCCGCGTTTCACCGTGCTTGGCGCGAGCCCACTCGCCAGCGCCAAAGAATTTCAGGCCCGTGGAATCCAGCACGATATCCGTAGACCGCTTGTTCGTGCTGGTTTCCACAACGACATCCACCGTTCGCCGCCGCCGCGACAGCGTGGTGTGATCCGGCACCGGCAGATCGCACCCCATCAAGTCCACGAGGGAACGCACAAAGCCTTCCGTCTGGCGCAGCGGCAGTCTGAAGACCGCCCCCAGCATCAGTGTCGTGGAAATCGCCAACTCTGAAAACCGCCGCTGGCCACCAGGAGTTCGCCGCTTGGCTGCGTCCCATTGCTCCAGGGCGCTCTCATCAATCCAGAAACGAATGTCGCCGCGCCGAACCAAACCACGGTCATAATCCGGCCAGTTCATGACCCGGTACTTGGCTCTGGGGATATGGTGGCGACGCGATGCGTGGAACTTAAAGGCATGACAAACTCTCAAAGACGGAAGCGGAGCCAGATATACTAATCCTCAGGTCCATGCACCAAAGCCGTCCAGCGCTTAAGTTAGAGTTTGGCGCGGGTTAAGTTGAAGGGCCACCCGTAGCCCCTCAACGGCGTAGGTTGGCCCCTCAACGTTTGGCAAGATGGTTTCTGGGGCCGGCGGTCTGTATCCGAGCGAGCTATGCGGCCGGATGGTATTGTAGTGATGCCGCCATCGTTCGATCAGCACTTTGGCCTCCTTCAATGTATAGAAGATCTCCGTGTTCAGGATTTCGTCCCGGAGCTTTGAGTTGAAGCTCTCGTTGTATCCGTTCTCCCAAGGTGACCCGGGCTCGATATAGAGGGTCTTGACGCCGATCCTGCCGAGCCAGTCGCGGACGGCATGAGCGGTAAACTCTGAGCCGTTGTCGGAACGGATATGATCCGGCGGGCCATGTTGGACGAAGAGCTCGGTCAGACAATGGAGTACATTGTCCGAGTTCAATCTTCGCTCGACGACAACGGCCATGCACCGCCTGGTAAACTCATCGATCACGGTGAGCATGCGGGACTTCCTCCCATCGTGTGTTCGATCCATGACGAAGTCATAGGACCAGACGTGATTGGGCCAGCACGGCCGCAGACGGATGCAGGATCCGTCGTTGAGCCACAGCCTGCCCCGTTTCGGTTGCTTCTGTGGGAGCTTCAGCCCCTCCCGCCGCCAGATGCGCTGGACCCGCTTGGCGTTCACATGCCAACCTTCGGTCCTGAGCAAGGCAGTGATCCGCCGATAGCCATATCTGCCATACTGGCTGGCCAAGCGGATGATCGCGGCCGTGAGTGCCTCTTCATCATCCCGACCACGGGGTCTCTTGCGCTGGGTTGAGCGATGTTGGCCTGCAACAGCACAGGCACGTCGCTCGGAGATTCCCAGTTCGGCCTGGAGATGATCAACACACTGCCGGCGACGGGCGGGGCTTAGCAATTTCCCTCAAGCGCCTCTTTCAAGATCAGCTTATCCAACGTCAGATCCGAGATCGCCTTCCGGAGACGGCCATTCTCCTTCTCCAGGTCCTTCAGACGCTTGGCCTGGTCAGTACGAAGGCCGCCATATTCCTTGCGCCAGCGATAGTAACTCTGCTCCGATACGCCGAGCGTGCGACAAGCTTGACCAACCGACTGGCCCTGCGCCAAGGCCACCTCGGCTTCGCGCAACATGCTGATAATCTGTTCCGGGGTGTAGCGTTTACGGCTCATTTTGTCCTCCTTTCGAGGGGGCAAAATGCGCCAAACTCTCTTAACAAATCTGGACCACTTTTAGAGGGTCACTCCACATCTCGGAGAGCCTCGCGGCCGATGTCCTGACGGAGTATCCGGGGCGGCCGGGCACGGGGCCGGCGGAAGCCCGCGGCAGGGCGCCGCCGATCGGGGGACCGACAACGCGCTGCCGCCGGCGGCGGCAAAATCCGCTTGCATCGGCCGCCCGGCGAGGGCACCTGTCCGGGCGCAACGTGAGACACTTCCCCGTAGAAGCCACCGGACGGGCCCGCCCCGTCCTGCCCAGCCCCCCTGCCGCCGTCGACCGGTTCCCGAGGGTCCGGCTCGGCCGTGCGCCGACGCCGAATGTGCTATTGGCCCTTCAAGGTCACTCTAATGACACCAGTATAGTCACGACACTCATCATAAGATCACACAAGGAAGGTCACTAGGCTGACAGCCTGGCATTGTGTCCGGGGGGGTGTCCGGGGGTCTCCGGAATTCCGCCGGGCGACTTCACGCATCCGGGGAGTTCGATCGGGGGCGCCGCAACGCATGGATCTCGAGGAAGGCTGGGCAATGATGAAGACGAGACACCTGATGATCATGTTGGTCGTCGCGATGACATCGACAGCCGCTCACTCGGAACCGCGCGAAGCCGCGACGTCGGCGCGGACCGGCACACCGGTGACGGTGTACGTGAACGCCCGGGTCCATACCGGGGACGAGGATCTGCCCCGGGCCCGGGCGTTCGTCACGAGGGGCGACCGATTCGCCTTTGTCGGCTCTGCCGGGGAGGCCCTGCGCTACGCCGCCGGGGAGGGCGGGGTCGTGGACTTGCAGGGACGGTTCGTGATGCCGGGCATCATCGACGCGCACACCCACCCCGGCCTGGTCGCCCTCTCGGGCGACCTGTCGGTGCTGGATGCGGCCCCCGGAGAGAACGAACGGCCCGTCGGGGCCGACAGGATGCCGTCCAGGCCGAAGGAGGCGACGCTGGCCTGGCTGCGGCGGTACGCCGATGATCACCCGTCGGCCCTCGCGATCGTGCAGGGGACATGGGATTTGGCCGCGTACCTGCCGCACGGGCCGCACAAGCAGGATCTGGACAGGGTTTCCGGCACGAAGCCCATCTTTCTGTACGACAATTCCGGCCACAGCGTGTGGGTCAATTCCGCACTGCTCCGGATGCTGGGCATCGACCGGAACACGCCGGATGTAAGTACGAACCTGTCGCATTTCGTGCGTGACGGAAACGGAGAGCTCACCGGCTGGGTCAAGGAGTTCGCACTGACGCCGTACATGGGCGCGTTCGCGCCCGATGCCGGTGCGCTGAAAGCGCGGCTGCTCAAGTACCTGAACTTCATGTCGAGCAAGGGCATCACCACGGTGTGGGATGCCGGCAACTTCAACATGGACGACGCGGTATACCGGGCCGGGCACGCCATCGCGAAGGACGGCGACCTGCCGCTGCGCTGGGAAGGCTCGTACCACATATGGGCGCCGGAGCAGATCGACACCGCGGCGCAGTCCCTGCCCCGGCTGAGGGAGGAGTACGGCCACGGCAAGCTCCGGTTCAACACCGTCAAGATTCATTACGACGGGATACAGGACATTCTTGCCGCCGCCATGCTGGAACCCTATGCCACGGACCCCGGCAACCACGGCGCCGTGCTGTTCCCGACGCGGCGGCTGAGCGGCCTGATGCAGGAGCTGGACGGCCACGGCATCGATCTGCACTTGCATGCGGCGGGCGACCGGGCGGCGAGGAACATTCTCGATGCGGTCGAGCAGGCCCGGGCCGCGCTGGGGCGTCCCCTGGGGATCGAGATCACGGCGAGTCATCTGTTCTCGGTCGCCGAGACCGACATCGAACGCTTTCGCGCGCTGGACGTGCACGCCAACTTCACTCCGCATTGGTTCGGCGGGGCGGTCTTCGGGGAGGCCAGGGAAATGAACGTCGGAGCGGAGCGGGCCGGACGCTCCCAGGTGGTCGGGCGTTTCTTCGAGCGCCGGGCCAATGTGACGCTGTCGAGCGACGTCATCCACAACGCGCGCCGGGTGAGTCCCTTCATCGGCATCGAGACGAGCATGACCCGGCGGGCGATGGGCGACGCCGCCGCCGTCGCCATGCCGCCGGCCGATGCCGCAATCTCCCTGGAGCAGGCGCTGGCCGGCTATACCGTCAACGGCGCCGCGCAGCTCGGACTGGAAGAGGAGCTCGGCGCGATACGGGCGGGCTTTCTCGCCGACTTCATCGTCCTGCCGCGGGACCCGTTCGAGACCGATGTGCGGAGCATCCACGGGATCGTCCCCGCGGCGACGATCGTGGCGGGGGAGCTGCGCAGCGGCACCCTGGCGCGGGCGGCGCGCTAGGTCCTGTGGACGATTTGACTCAGGTATCGGTTTACCGGAGCGGCGACGAGTGGACGAGGACCATGGAGCTGTACGAGGTCCGCAACAGATCGTGCATGGTGATCTGCGTTCCGAGGGCATACACGTCTCGACCGTGATCGAGGACTTCTTTCGTATTGGGTCGTCGCTGGCGCGAGATTGAGCGGCCGCAACGCGTTCGGCCGAGGCACGGTGATGTTCCCGGTTCCGGGAAGAACGACCGCCGAGCGCCGCTCTCCTGTTTCGCCGACCGTTCGCGCTTGACCCGGACCGATCGGCAGACCATGCTTCTTGGCGTTCATTCGTGCGTGCAAGCGCGGGTCGCGGAGGAGTTGCGCCGCCGCTATGTGCAGCGAAGCGCGAACACCGTGACGGACAACCTCCCGGATTCCGCAATGGCGGAAAATGAGACGACGGTGCGGGACGAGACCGGAAGGGAGAATCTTCGGACCATGCCGAACGCGTCCGCAACGCCGGTGGGACGACGGGGCATCGACAACGCAAGCTTGGTCGGTGCCGAAGACCGTGAACCTCTTCGGGAGCGGCGATCGGGCCGGTCTTCCCGTGGGGCGCCTTGCCCGCTCTCCACTCTGCTCGGGATCATGTCGCCGCAGGCCGTCCAATCGACCCTGACCGGAGCCTCGCGGACGGCGGAGACCATCGAAGATTGTGCCGACCGTGCCGCGGCGTTCGCCCGCATCGCCGAGCTTCTGCACAGGGCCGGCGAACGCGCTGTCCATGGTCCTCGCCGCCGCCGGGAAGACCGCGACGGCAGCACGCGCGCGTCCGCACTTGCCGGAATCGCCCGGGCGCAAGGCAGCGTCGGCGACCTTCCGGACGCGGTCACTTCGGTCGCCGAAGCCGTCGAAGTCGCTCGGGAAATCGAGGACGAGACGGATCGCGTCCTGATGCTGGTCGATCTCTGCGGCGCTGATGTCACAATCGAAGACTTTGCGGGGCATTGACACGTTAAGTCGGTGGCCGGATCGGGCAGGGGCGGCTACGGTCGGCGTATGACGCCAATTTCTTTCAAGCGACATCGTTTTTCGCCAGAGATCATCCAGCATGCGGTCTGGCTCTATGCTCGGCTCACGCTGTCATTTCGCGATGTCGAGGACCTGCTGGCCGAGCGCGGTATCGATGTCTCGAACGAGACGGTGCGACGCTGGTTTCTGAAATTCGGGCGCCTGATCTCAGGCAATCTTCGCCGCAGCCGTCCACGTGCCAGTGCTCGTTGGCACCTTGACGAAATGGTCATCAGGATCCGCGGTCGAAGACATTGGCTGTGGCGGGCGGTCGACGACGAAGGTGAAGTTCTCGACTTCCTGGTCCAGCCACGACGCTGCGCCCGATCGGCGCAGAGGTTGCTGCGGAAGATGCTGAAGCTGCTGAAGAAGCAGGGCTTTGCGCCGAAGCGCATTACCACGGACAAGCTCAAATCCTACGCTGTTGCGATCCGCAAAGAGCGACTTACCGCTATTCACGATCAGGGATTGCGGGCGAACAATCGAGCCGTGAATTCACACCAGCCGGTACGTCGACGCGAACGAAAACAACAGCGGTTCAATTCACCGGGATCCGCCCAACGGTTCCTTTCAATCCACGCCGCCGTCTACAACGCTTTCTACGTCCAGCGCCATCTTTTACCCCGCCGCATTTTCAAGGCGTTTCGAGCCGAGACGTTCGCTGTCTGGAATCAAGGCTGGTGTGCTGCCTGATCCAGATCACGATCCAATCGTGCCGAACGCGGCAGTTAACGTGTCAATGCCCAGGGAACACTGGCCACGATCGCGATTGGGCTCAACCTCGCAGTCCAGAATCCGGCTGAGTTGGTCCGCGCCACCAACATAATCGCCATCGATCCAAATTTGCGGCACCGTAATAGGGGTCTTGGGACCAACGAGGGGTTTGACCCGGGCAAGCATTTCGTACAGTGCCCGAGGGTCCTTGACCACATCGTAATATTCATAGTCGATGCTGGCCTGTTTCAAATATCCCTTGGCACGGACGCAGTGGGGGCAGGTGGCCTTGCCGAACAAATGATTACCCTCGACCGATGATCGCCTGGCATGGGCATCGATGATGGCTTCAGTCAACACGCCGCGGTTAAGGGCATGGCCCTAGCTTACCAGCCCGTTGATTAAGTGGCTTTTTCCGGCTCTCACTCCCAGATGAGGAATGCGGCGGCGAAAGCCGTCTGGCCGCTTTGCGAGCCCCCCCGTGCCACCAGCATGGCCCCGGTGGGCGTGAGCAGAACGAAAATACCGCCATATCCGCCCGCCACGGCCTCCCGCGGGGTGCCGGCGCCGATGAGCTGGCGCATCAGTAACGATAGATTGTGGCCGGCGACGTGGAGCAGGTATCGCTTGTGCACATTCTCTCGCCCGCGCAGCCAGGTTCGTCGCATGCCGCCACGATCGAGGTTGTGGGCAAAGCAGCGCTCGACGATCTCGGCGCGCAGCTTGAAGGCCTCGCGGGCGACCCCGGACTTGAGCCGCGCACGGTTATTGGTGACCGCGCGCCGCGCCGCCTCATCACCGTGCCAGCGCGAAAAGCCGGTCTGCTTGGGCGCCGCGATCCGGGTCTTCCAGGGACTGTCGTTCAGAGCCCTCAAGACCGCCCGTGAGTGATAACCTTTGTCGGCGACGCATTCGGCCGGGTCCTCCGATGTCGGTGCCGCATCCACCGCCTCGAGGTTTGCCTCGGCCTTCGCCAGGGTCTTGGAAAGCGTCGTGGTGTCGCCCTCATCGGCCGGGTGCAGCTCGGCCGCCACCACCGCGCCGGTGTCCAGATCCACCGCGTGCTCGGGCTTGTAGGCCAGATGCGTCGTGCCGTCCTTCATCTTGGTGATCTTGGCCTCGGGGTCGCTCTTCGAAACCCAATCCGTGTTGGAAAGCTTCTTGCCCTTGCGCTTCCGGTCCAGACGCGCCAGGTCCTCGGCCGTGGGTGTCTCGACCCCGCTTTCCCGGGCCAGGCGCTCCAGCATCTCCCGGTAGCCTTCGCCGTTGTCGCGCCGCACGATGTTCCGCAGCGCCGCGTTGGCCTCCATGGTCGAGGCATCGACGCCGATGCGCTCGCCCTTGATCAGCCCCGCCTCGGCGATCAGCACCAGAACCCAGTCGAAGACCGCCGCGTGGACTTCATGGGGCAGGCGCGTGCGGCTCCGTGACAGCCAGGAATGGTCCGGTACCCGATCACGGCTCCCCAGTCGCAGGAACGCCCGCAGCGAAAGCGAGTCCGAGCAGCGCCACTCCAGACCGCGCTCGCTGTCGATGCCCTCAAAGTAGCCCACCAGGTGCATCCGGAAATAGCGCCCGGGCGGCACCGAGGGCGCGCCCATCCGGGCCGCGTAATAAGGCCGGCAGCTCGCCTCGGCAAAGGCGTCGAAGCCGCCCTCGATCAGCACCGACTGCAAGCGGTCATAAAACACATGACCCGGAGAGCGCGGCATCTCCGACCAGCTCACCATCAGGTCCCCCTGACCATCCTTCTGCCGTCCCATCGCCATCGGCAAATCCCCCTGCAAATCAGGGAACCAGAGAATCAGACGGCGCCGACTTAATCAACGGGCTGTTACCACCCGGCCTTCAACCATGACGATGGGAGCGTGCCAGCCGCGCTTGAGCAACGGCTTCCACCATTCGCTCAGCCATTCGCAGACATCGAGCGCCACCGGAACGCCGGCAAGCTCGGTTTCGAACGTGTCGGTGATGACATCGAGGGTCAGCGAACACTCGCCGCAGGGGATATTGACTTTGAATGGACCCCACGTGCCGGCCCAACGATATAAGACAATTTGGACATCTTTTGCTGTAGTTCCAGGATCCGACATGATGTGAAGCTTTACTCCTTCCCTACGGCACTGTTTGTTTGGCACATGGTCCGTTGTGGCAAAACGATGCCGTTGCAGGGCAATGGTTTATTTGCTCAAGCGCGCACGCCATTGCCCGTAAACTGCTGCGGAACAGTGGCAATCGGTTATATCAAAGCCGCGCTACTCTACGGTGAAAGAAGTTGGAAGTGAGAGGTTCAAGAAATGGCTATCGATGAAACCGGGCTCACCAAAGGTCGAATGAGAAAATTGAACGCACTTCGGAAATCTGTTGGCGACGACCTCGCCGAAGAGGTTTTCGCAAAGTGGTTGGAGCGCCAGGCTGCCTCACAAGCCAAAGAAAAACCCGATCCCGTGGCGATGAAGATCGTCGAGGCTCTCGCGGGCTTTGTGAATGATCCGAAGTTCAATCTCGGCAATCATGGTTACACACTACGCCGCGCTAAAGGCAAGGGCGCGTCGGGCTTCATCGCATACAAGAATGAAAAGGCGAAATAAGCGCAGCCCTGTCTTCTATGCTCGACGGATCGGCTTGCTATTATGTGTGGCATGAACGAACGAGGATCCAACGGGCGCCGCGAATTCGGGCCGTTAGCTGCTGTTGTGGCTGCTGGCGGGGGTCATCGCGACGTCTACGTTCCGCTTCATGCCGCAGGCGACACCGTCGGAGATGTTCGGAATGTGGCTGCCGATGGCGTTGTCGCTCATCGTCGTAGCGGCTTGGCGCTGGCGTGCCGCCGGAACGTGGTACACGGCGTAACAATCTGTTTTCCGGCCTTCGGGTCACCGATTTTGAGGGCAGCGCGACCATAGCTTTCAATGTAGGCGCGAATACCGTGACGTTCCTCAGAATTGTCGACGGAGGCCGTGATATAGACGCTTCGATGAGTCATAAAGTGCATCACCACTATCGAACGGGTTGCCCGGTAATCACTACCTCTCCGCCGCGTCGAGGTCCTGATCTATACTGTCTCCGATGCGGGCGGCGGATGCCTTGACGGTGTCGCGGGCAAGATGGGCGTATCGAGCGGTCGTCTGGACCTGCGTGTGTCCCAGCAATTTGCCGATCATGGGCAAGCCCTCGCCGAGCGCCAGCGCGCGAGAAGCGAACGAATGGCGGAGGTCGTGAATGCGCACGTCGTCGAGCCCAGCGCGCGTGCGGATGCTCCGCCAGGGGTGCTGCAGGTCGGTGAGGTGTGAGCCCGGTTTGCGGCCCGCGATCACCCACGGATTGTCCTCATCACGGGGCAGGGAGGTCAGCAACCGAACGGCGGAGGGCGCCAGCGGAACCGCTCGCCCCCCAGTCTTGGTGTCGGGGAGCCGAAGCTCTCCCGCGTCGAGATCGACATGGTCCCAGCGCAGCTTCTGGATCTCCGACAGTCGGCAGCCGGTCAGCATCAGGAGACGGATTGCGGCTACCGCCGAGCGGGTCTCCGATCCGTCGCCCAGAATCTCGTCGAGAACCTGGCCAAGCCGGGTGAACTCCTCCGCGTTCAAGAACCGCTCGCGCTTCTCCTCCTTGTAGCGCTTGACGTGCAGGCAGGGGTTTGAGCCGTCCGGGCGCAGACCCCACAACTCTGCCAAGTTGAACATCTTTGAAAGCACGCCGAGGGTCCGGTTGGCCTGGTAGGGCGTTTCCCGCATGCCATGGTGTAGTTCGGCGATGTCGCTCCGCTGGATCTCCGTCACCTTGCGGGTTCCGATCCTGGGGTCGATGAAGAACTTCACCGAACGCTGGTACTCGTAGGCCGTGCTCGGCTTGCAATGGACCGGGACATACTCTTCCAAAAACCGCTTGCCCAGAACCTTCATCGTTGCCGCCTTGCGGCCCTTGTCTCGGAGGGCGGCCGGATCCTTACCGCCCTTGGCCTCCGAGATCAGCGCCATGGCACGCCGCCGTGCGGTCTCCGGCGTAACCGCCCCATGGCGGCCCAGGGTCATGCGACGTAGCCGACCGTTGGCGCGGAATTGGACAACATAGTACTTGCGCCCCGAGGTGCGGACACGCAGGCCGAAACCGGGGAGATCGTCGTCCCAATAGAACTTGTCCGATCCGTCGCCGGTGATCCTGTCGACGGTTCGCTTGGTGATCTTGATCTGAGCGGGCATGGCGGATCCCCGGTGTGTCCGACAATGGGAAGCACCATATCATACTGGGAATCACATGGGAATCATCAGGATTACAAACTCTGCGCATCCGTGGGCACAGTTGTCATGGTAATCGGCTCTTGCACCGTCCACAAACGCCTTGTAAAATAGGCGATCATCATACATCAGCGCATCCCTGCGCGCGCATGACTGCAATTGTCGGCTTAACTATTACGCAAACTCATAACCTGAAGGTCTCAGGTTCAAATCCTGCATCACAACCAATTACCCGGGGATCGGAACGAAAGCCGAAACCGGTGTACGAAATGGTTGGCATCGTGCCCCCGCAACCAACGCGAGATTTTGGAAAATCTCGCTTTTCAACAGGCCCCTTGGTTCCACCGTTTATCACTCAGCCAGTCAACGTCAGCAGTTCGCAAGCGGATTAAATTCAATTGGCGCGTATCGTCATGGGCTTCTGTCGTAAGCCATCAGCCAAGCCTTGGAGTTGATCGAATGGCGGCGGCGGCACTACCCCAGACCGTCCGCCCGCACAGATCCCTCGGATCAAAGAGCGCCGGCGCCGAAAACGCTCTTGCCCAACATTGATGGGCGGACCTACGCAATTGATGGGCTGCGGTCGGCTCTTCAGCTCGGCCCGCGACCAGCCCCCTCATAAGAACTGGACCACTCAAAAGGGGCAGGCTAGGAGTGGGCATCAACTCTCGCCACGAACGCGGGTCGTCCAGGAATCGTTCGCAACTGGCCGCTCATCCTTATTCCAATTGTGGGATGTATTGTGGGTGCCAAACACATATAGATGGTTTTATTCTCAGGATATCAGTCTACTAGTCCAATGTCGTTGCGGACGACGGCTCCGCCGTTCCGTTTGCCCGACCTGCGCCGCTTAAACGGCACCTCCGGCAATGGCGTCTTTTGTGCCGACTCGCCATGCCTGGCGGCCGCGATCCTGCCGGTATCCACCTGTTGTCGTTCCTGTCTATCGCTGCTTGGCGAGATCGGCGCCCTTCTCACATGAACTGGGCCGGGAATTGTCAAGGAGGCTCGCACCGGGCGCGAGAGCGGTATTGTGGGAGACCAACGGCGGCGGAAACCAGAAACCCTGCGCAATGAAATCACTTGAACCTGTCCCAAAGAAGCTAGCGGCAGACGGAGTGTAACGGCCGACCAGGATTTATCGGGGCAGGATATATATTGCGTGGCGTGCAGGAACATCCGCAATATATGGTAACGGTTGCAGCGACCTTGGGCTAAAGGGAGAGATCTGCCCGAGTGGGGTTCGGATGGCCTTTCGTAAGGGAATTATATACAATCTTAGCCATCGCGCAGGAGTTGCTGCACCCGTAGACGCACGGGTTCGATCTTGAGAACCTCCTCGACGAAATACTCACAGTTGTCGTAGCAATCTGTCTGACGCCGTTTCACTATTGCGTCGTAGTCGATCTCCAGCAGTTCGCAGAACTCACGGCCGGTCATCGCCTCTTCGTGCGCGATCCGACGCTTGAAGCCGTCCCATATCGCCTGCCGGTCGTCCTGATTGAAAGCGCAGAAGTGCGCCCGGAACCGATACTGGATGTGCTGGGCGTTGCGTTCGATAAACCCGTGCATGGCCTGGCGCTCCGCGCTGGCCTTCTTGGTGTCGAACACATGGCCGTCCTTCAACTCGATGATGTGACACGCTTGCACGCCGCCACGACGCTTGAACACCATGAAGTCGGGTTCCGACCCGGCGAAGTTCAAGGTGTTGCTCTGCTTGATCTGACGCTTGCGGACCAGCCACACGCCTTCGGGCATGATGTCTTGTTCGAGGAAGGCGTCGAGGTCTGGTATGTTCGGCACCGAGGCCGCGATCATAGCTTCAAGTTCAGAACCCGACGATATTACGGCGGACTGGACCTTGCTAGCGAGATCGCCTAGCGCTGCGTTTCCGAACAGTCGCTCATAGGAGCCTGACGTGTTCTTGGGGTTTGCGTCCCGGAGGCGGGCCAAGGGGCTAGCCGTTCAGGTCGCAGCCAAGGAAGGTGCGCCGTCTGTTCTGCGCCGCCTGTAGAACCGAAAACGAGCCGGCGGCGGGATCGATCACGAAATCCCCTTCGTGGCTCACAGCGGCCATGAGTTCGCCTTGTAGGTCAACCGGCTTCGTGTGCGGATGGTCGCGCTGCGACACCTTCTCCTGAATCACGTCCGGGATGTTATGAATCTTCCACACGCCCTTCGCCCTGCGCGGCTGCTTCTGCAAGACGACGCAGTATTCCGCCCTGCGGCGCGTACGGTAGCCCATGCCGAACGTACCCTTATCCCATGTCACCAAGTCCACAACATCAAGACTCGTGCCGTCAAACCATGGGTGCGTGCCTTGGCACAAGTGAAACTTGTCTACCCACAGAAACAGATGACCGGACGGGATCAAGGCCAAGTCGATGCCGCGTATAAACCGGCCAATCACGTCCTCTGACATCTGCTCCAAGGCACAGCGCCTCTTGCCGCGGTCCTTTCCTTCATTACCGTAAGACAGCTTTTCGAGCACGCCGCGATATTGCGGGTCGAGAAAGGCAACCGGGATCGCGTCAGATGGCAACATGGAAAGAAAATCGAGCCCATCCATCTTGAGTTTCGCATTTGGTTTTAGTCCGGCTGGCAGTGCCAATGGCGGCGCGTGGACGCTTCTTTGGCCGGAAAACACCGCCGCCGTAAGGGTATCCAGTGTCGTGTCGATTGGCCCTACAAGCTGTTTGGCTTTGCGCGGCATGATACCTCTCAATTAGCAGTGAGTGCCTTGTAGCCCAGCACGCCGCGAGCGTTGCGAAGGCTCTGGTCGATATGGGCAATAGTGTCCCAATTGCGACGATTATGCCGTGTAGCGAACTCATCAACATATCGGCCCATGTGCTTTCCGGAAAAGTGGTGGAAAGTTCCAATGGAGTTATGCCCGATTTTGGGTGACGGCGTGATCAGGCGGCGGCGCGAGTTTTGGTTTCGTCGATCTGCATACCGTCTTTGAATCTCACACCTTCGATGACCTTGGGCAACTGATTGTTTCCCATGAGCCGCCGCCAGGTCTTGCTGGCGGTGGTGATCAGCTTGAAGACCATGGCCAGAGTTGTCCCGTGAGACAAGCAGCCCTTGGTGCGCACGGTGCGGTGGCGGACGGTAGCGAAGACGCTTTCGATTGGATTGGTCGTCCTGATATGCCGCCAGTGCTCGGCCGGGAAGTCGTAGAAGGCCAGCAAGGCGTCGCGGTCCTTTGTCAAGCAGGCGACGGCTTGGGGGTATTTGGCGTCGTACTTGGCGGCGAAAGTATTCATCGCCCTCTCGGCCTCGGCGCGGCCATCCGCCATCCAGATATCATGCAGGGCAGCTTTGGCGGCCGTTTGTCGCGACTTCGGCAGCTTGTTCAAGACATTGGCTGTCTTGTGGACCCAGCAGCGCTGGCGGCGGGTGTCGGGAAAGATCTCCTCCAGCGCCTTCCAGAAGCCCAGAGCGCCATCGCCGATGGCGAGCTCGGGACCAATCGTGAGCCCGCGCCCGCGCAGGCATGCCAGCAACTCACGCCAGCTCTGGGCGCTCTCGCGCACCCCCGCCTGGAAGCCCACGAGTTCCTTGCGTCCCTCCGGCGTGGCGCCGATGAGGACCAGAATGCATTGCTTCTCGTCCTCCAGCCGACCCTGGAGATAGATGCCATCGGCCCACATGTAGACGTAGCGTCGGGCCGACAGGTCGCGCCGGCGCCAGCGCTCGTGCTCGGCCTCCCACTCCGCCTTCAGGCGGCCGATCACCTGCGCCGACAAGCCAGAGGCGTCCTTGCCGAGCAACGCCTCCAGCGCCTCCTGGAAGTCCCCGCTGGATACGCCACGAAGGTAGAGCGTCGGCAAAACCGCATCCAGCGACCGCGTCCGCCGCGCGAAACGGGGCAGAATGGCCAACGTGAAACGGATGCGCTCTCCTCCGACGCTGCCACGGTCCCGGACCTTCGGGCGCCGCACAGACACAGGACCAATGCCAGTCAGGATCGCCCGTTCCGGCCCGTGGCCATGACGCACCAGGCGCCGGCGGCCGTCTTCGGTCTTCAGATGTTCATGCGCCGCCAGCACGGCGGCAACCTCCGCTTCAATGGCTCGTGCCAGGAGCTCGCGAGCTCCGGCGCGGAGTACTTCGGTCAGCGGATCGGCCGTCACCCCTGGATGGTGCAGCGCGACAACACTATCTTCCGTCATGGCGTATCACTCCTTGCTTGGAGACCGGGAGGCTTCGTCACCCCCCACGATACGCCACCTCCTTCTCTCAGCCCGTCACCCACTCTCGGCCATAGCTCGTTCCAATGTAGCCGCGCTTCAGGAGAGCCCAAAAGGACTCGATGCCATTCGTATGTGCCATATCGCACACGTACTCGCCGACCGAGTGTTCGACGGTTTCATGCTTATATTCTCCCATGCCCTTGTATGCCTTGTGACCGTCCGTGTAGATCGTCGAGCCGGGTTTGACCTCGGAGCGTACTGCGCTTTTCAAGTGGGCGGCGTCGGTCCCGTCAATCGGACGGGCCTTGATGCGACCGGATTTGCGCTCTCGCATTCCAACGACCGGCTGCTTGCCAACACCACCGCGGCCCGCATGGAGCTTTTTGTTTCCGTGCTTGTTCTTCTCCTTGCCACCAATATAGGTCTCGTCAACCTCGACCTCGCCGACCATCGGATCGCCGACAGCAGATCTGTTCAACCAAGTCTCTCGAATGCGCTGCGCCAGATACCAAGCGGTTTTCTGTGTGCAACCCAATCCCCGCGCCAACTGGCAGCTTGATACAGACTTCTTGGCGATAACCATGAGATAGATCGCGTAGAGGCACTTGCGCGGCGACAGGTTGGCTGAATGAAACACGGTTCCGGTCGTGACTGAGAAGTGCTTTCGGCAATCCTTGCACCGGTAAGGCTGCGGCCTCTCGCTTGTGACGTGGGTGGCACGAACGCTACCACAGTGCGGGCAATAAGGTTCGTCGCCCCAGCGCATCCGCTCGATGTGAGCCCGTGCGTCTTTGTCTGTTGGAAACCGCGCCATGAAATCCCAGGCGCTCATGATTTCGATCTTGTCGCGTTTTGCCATGTTTAGTCTCCCTATGGCTAACAATATAGGAAGATACGACATATGCTTTAAGAGATAATTTACTTAATAGAATCAGATCGTTATATATTTATTGGCTAAAATTGTATGTAATTCCCTTTCGTAAACGGGCTACCGGGGCCGGGATTCTCCACGGATTGACAGGAGAAGGTGATTTGCCATGAAAGAAGGGACTCTCCCCGAATCGACAGCCGTCACACGTCTGGCGGCGGCTAGCGAGCCTCCTGAGGACCCGCGCGAGCGTGCAGTGTTCTTCTGGAACCGTGCGAATTTCCATGCGCGGCGCGCCGTCGAGGATGCTTGGCAGTGCGGCATAGCGCTTGACGAGATCAAGGCATCACTGCCTCACGGAGCGTGGCACCCCTGGTTGGAAAGCGAGGGTATACCAAAGCGCACCGCGGCGCGGTTTATGCAGCTCGCCCGCGAGATCAAAATCGGCCAAGTTGGCCGATTTTAAAGCGTCGACGCAGCGCTCAAGTCCGTTGACAAGCGGAAAATCGACGAATCCACGAAGGGCGCGCGCGAGGCGCTAAGGCAAGACCTGGAGCAATTGCGCGGTAGCAAGCCAATGCCCGCCGTGCCAAGCGATCCTGTCGGTGAGAATGAGATGGGCAACGACAGGACAGCCGACGTAGTGGCCCTGCGGCAAAATGCCGTCGATAAGCCTGAGGATGAGGCTCGCGCCCTCAAGGCCGAGCTGATTGGCGCTCACGAACATATCGACGACCTCAAGGAGCAACTCGCGCTCGTGCTCGAGAATCGAGGTGAGGATGGAAAGTTCGAGTGGGCCTTGGTCACCGTCGGCAAACTCCAGGACGAGCTCCGCTCTACTGCCGCCTCGCTCCGCGAATGCCGCGAACACGGGCAATTGGTGAAACAGGAGGACCAGCGCCTGCGTAAGCGGCTGCGGGATTTGGGTGAACACATTCAACTGTGAGCATCGAGAGAGCCTGGGAAACCGGTGTCGGCGGGGAGACAAGATCTTATTTCGGCACCTGTGATCGGCGGTCCGCCGCGTCGGCGACTTGAGGATTGTCTCTTGGAGCGTCGGGACAGGTGCAGTTGATGTGGACGGGCGGAGTACACCCGTGACCGTCGGAGCAACGGAATACTGTGGGCACAGTTGGGAATCACGCCAACCAGCTCTGCTTGGCCGCCGAGGATGCGGATTACACTGGGGCCAACTCTCCGCGGACCACGGCATCTGAGAACATGCCCGCAGAGCCTTCAAGGACGAGCTCTACGATATCGCTTTCCGCAAGAAGTTCTATCGCTCTATCAAGGAATTGCAGGCCGATCTCGATAATTGGCTGGCCAGATACAACGAACGCCGGCCGGCTTCGGGACGACGCTACTATGGCAGGACACCCATACAGACCTTCCGAGAAACACTACCTCTCGCTGTCGAAGAAACCATCAGGGCTCCAGATCTGTCGGACGGCCAGCAACCCGCCCTCAGCGCAGTCACCTGACGCGCCCGTCAAATCGAGTCGGAGGCCTTACATCAAGACGAACCGCGCGGCGTAGGCCGTTGCCATCATTCCAGTCCGACAACCTCCTTCACAAGTCCACGCATGGAACGGGTCAACGCAGCCAGTTCCCTGCGCCTGGCGATCGCCTCAGCGCTGTAGAGCACGTGTTTCAGAGCATTGCTGTTACCAATCGGGGCACCGGGGGACTTGCCCCCGTGCATCCGGCAACGTCCGTTCGCCATTGCGGGCGATTGGCACGGCGTTCCGCTCCGCGTTCTGGCTCCACACCGGGGACTCAGGTGCATGGGCAAGGACTTGGGCGTTCTCCTTTGCACGGGGTTGTTTCTATAATTTTCTTCGATCCCCACCCCCCGGTCTTTCGACGTTTCCGACCACCGCCTGTCCGCCGGCGTGAACGTTAACGTGCTCGACCGTGACCTTCTGGTGACCCTTGCCGCGATGCTTGTTCAACGCGTCGAGCAGCATCGCCCAGGTGCGGGAGAGCTTGTTCGCTTGGTTGAGATTCTCGCGCCGTCCCTCGAAGGTCAGCTCCCCGAGCATGGCGCGGCGGTAACATTCCATCGCGGCACAATGTGCGGCGATCAGCTGCGCCGCCATCATGCCCTCGAGCTCGTCTTTCGGACCGATCCCGACCAACGCGTCAACGGTGGCGCTTCGTTTCTTGTGCCGCTCCGACGCGTCCGACTGCTCCAGCCACAGGGCCTGCATCGCCTGGTTGGCGAGCATGGTATTCAAGCAATCCGAGCGTGACCCGCCAATAGCCTTCAGGGCGCCTTTTCGATCGTCTGGCTTGGCGGCGACGGCAGCCGCCTTCTCTTTCCCCTTTTCAGGTTTCTTCTTCATCATGAGCGGATGCCTCCTTGCCTATGTTGGTTTGACTCGGTCCTATCTGCGTTGGCTTTTGCGTCACGTTTCTGAGCGCGCTGGCGGCGCTCCCAGGTCTGGCGCGAGACGCCTGCTAGTGCCCACGGCTCGCGCCCCAGTTCGTACATGCGCGGCCGTCCGCCTTTGCGCCCTCTAGCTGCCTGCCGGGCGAGCCAGCGCGGGTTATGCCAGCCCCGCGCAGCCCATCGAGTACGGTACTTGTCAATGGATCGCGCTGTCGCTTCAACCTCAGAGACCGGCAGCGGGTGCGCGAAGTCCTGATTGACGTTCAGCGGTTGTGTCTCGAAAGTGGTGGAAATTGGTTTTGGCGCCTCTCCGAGCGGGTTGAGTTTTGCGGCGGTCAGGCCGCGCGGTCAAGGGTTTCGTCGGCGATTAGCTGATCGAGGGTTTCCCATCCATCGACTTTGCGCATCTGGATTTGGCCGGAAGCAAGGAGCGCCCAGAGGAGCATCGGCACTGTTTCGGGACACGGCAGCACGGTCTGTGTTTTGATCCGGCGCTTGAACTCCTCGTTGAGACGCTCAATGGCGTTGGTCGTTCGGGCTGATTTCCATTGGCTCTTGGACAGGCGCGTGAAGGTAAAGAGCTTGTCGCCCGCTTCTGCGAGGCTGTCCGCGACGGCCCTGCATTTCAGCCGCCACTTGCGGACAAACGCCTTGCGGCGGGTTTCCACCTCGGAGGCAGTGTCGGCATAGATCATATCGCGGTAATCTTCGCTCAGCTCGTCATGCATGTGTTTGGGAGCATGACCCAGAAGGTTGCGGTGCTTGTGCACGGTGCAGCGTTGAACGGGAAGGTCATCGCCCCAAAGCGCCGACAGAGCCGCCTCCAGTCCCGGCGCGCCATCGACGATGACAAACCCGGGCCGTTTCAGTCCACGCGCATCAAGGTCGTCGAGGAACTGGCGCCACGCCGCCTGGCTTTCTCCGCCCATATTCCCGATCGAAAGCAAGACCTTCTGGCCATCCCGGCGCACCCCTATAGCCGCGAGAACCGAGATGTTGGTGGCCTTGCGGTCCAGTCGGGTCTTGATCACAGTGCCGTCAAGGATCAGCCGAACGATATCCTCATCCGCGAGGCCACGGCTGCACCAGGCGTCCCAATCGACCTTCACCTTGCGCCACGCCCGGCTCACAACGTCCTTGCTCACAGCACCCCGGAAGAGCCCGAACAGCGCGCGTTTCACCCGCCGCGTGTTGGTTCCGGACAGATACACCGAAGCGATCAGCGCCTCGGCCTTTCTGGTCAGCCGCTGGTAGCGCGGCAGCGCCCGCGAACGCCATTCCGACGCCCGACCGTCTTCCTCAACGATCCGCGCACGCGGCACGCTCACCCTCTCGGTCCCGAATGTCCCCGTCAGTTGCCGCTCCCGGTGCCCGTTCCGATACCCTTGCCGAAGCGCATCCTCTCGACCGTATCGGCAGCGCCCGAGAAACTGCGCAAGTTCCTCCTCAAAAACGGCCTCGATCGTGGATCTGATGTTCTCCCGCAGCCGGTCCTCGAGCGGATCATAGCCGGCGTCATTGGCCAGTAGCGAAAGCGCGGAAGTCTCGGTAGTGTTCTTCATGGCGTGATCTCCTTGGCGGTGCTAGCCGCCGGTTGGGTGGTTGTCTTGTCACCCGGAGATTACGCCATCCTCAAATTTCCACCACTTTCGAGACACAGCCCGTTCAGCAGCGCCGGGAGCACTGGCAGATTGGCGTTCGCACGGTTTCCGGCCCATCGCATCCCCGCTTCGAACAGGTCCACGTTGCGACCCACTCCGGTCTGCCGGACCGTCGGCGGGTTCCATGCGAACGGGATGACGGATGCCAGCTGGTCCAGCGTGTATGGTTCAGCGCGCCCCCATACTGTCCTGTAGGGTGAGGCGTGAACCGACAGGGGATTATCAGCCCGTTGATTAAGTGGCTTTTTCCGGCTCTCACTCCCAGATGAGGAATGCGGCGGCGAAAGCCGTCTGGCCGCTTTGCGAGCCCCCCCGTGCCACCAGCATGGCCCCGGTGGGCGTGAGCAGAACGAAAATACCGCCATATCCGCCCGCCACGGCCTCCCGCGGGGTGCCGGCGCCGATGAGCTGGCGCATCAGTAACGATAGATTGTGGCCGGCGACGTGGAGCAGGTATCGCTTGTGCACATTCTCTCGCCCGCGCAGCCAGGTTCGTCGCATGCCGCCACGATCGAGGTTGTGGGCAAAGCAGCGCTCGACGATCTCGGCGCGCAGCTTGAAGGCCTCGCGGGCGACCCCGGACTTGAGCCGCGCACGGTTATTGGTGACCGCGCGCCGCGCCGCCTCATCACCGTGCCAGCGCGAAAAGCCGGTCTGCTTGGGCGCCGCGATCCGGGTCTTCCAGGGACTGTCGTTCAGAGCCCTCAAGACCGCCCGTGAGTGATAACCTTTGTCGGCGACGCATTCGGCCGGGTCCTCCGATGTCGGTGCCGCATCCACCGCCTCGAGGTTTGCCTCGGCCTTCGCCAGGGTCTTGGAAAGCGTCGTGGTGTCGCCCTCATCGGCCGGGTGCAGCTCGGCCGCCACCACCGCGCCGGTGTCCAGATCCACCGCGTGCTCGGGCTTGTAGGCCAGATGCGTCGTGCCGTCCTTCATCTTGGTGATCTTGGCCTCGGGGTCGCTCTTCGAAACCCAATCCGTGTTGGAAAGCTTCTTGCCCTTGCGCTTCCGGTCCAGAGGCGCCAGGTCCTCGGCCGTGGGTGTCTCGACGCCGCTTTCCCGGGCCAGGCGCTCCAGCATCT
>CBDHDJ010000001.1:0-354276 GCA_965261645.1 Alphaproteobacteria bacterium | reverse complement strand
TTCGCGGGTGCCGCGCACGACGGTGCGGAAGTCGAGCGGGCGAACCTCGTCGAGGGCGGTCGGGGCCGGGAACAGCGGCGGCTCGGTGTCAGGCCCGAAGAAGATGGGCTTGGGCCGGCCCTGCCGTCCCTTCGGCGGCGGCAGAACGATCACACCGTCGCGGTGCATGGCCAGCATGGTCACCTTAGCCATCATGTCCTTGAGGTCGCCATCGGGCTTGAGCCAGCCGACGCGCCGGCAGAACTCTCTGGACAGGGCGGCCCGGGTGGGCGGCGGATCGGCGGCGATCAGGGCGCGCATCAGCGCCATCTCGTCGGCGGTGAAGTTGCGGCCGTAGTACCGGCACTCGATCGTGCCGGTCATTCCTGCGCCGAGAACTTGCGCCTGCGCTCCTCGCTCATCGTCCAGGGCAGCCACGGGGACAGGTCGTCCGGCGGTTTGCCGCCATTCTTCGCGCAGGCCTTCAACCATGCCTCCAGCCAGCGCAGCACGTCGACACCGTTCATCGAGAGCGTGCCGATGACGGAGTACATGATCGCGGTGAACTTCGCGCCGTCCTCGCTGTTGGAACCGAAGCTCAATCGGCGCCCGATGACCGGCCCGCGGAGCGCCCGCTCCCCGGCATTGTTGTCCATCGGAACCTGGGGATGGTCCGCGAAGACGCACAACCCTTCGCGGTGGTTGAGCAGCGAGCGCAAGGGCTTTGCCCGACGGTCCTTGTCCGGCAGGCCGGCCAGTTCCGCCTCGGCGTTCGCGAACAGGCGCTTGACCGCCTTCCCGAGTTTGCGTTGCGCTGCGTCGAAGGCCGGTGTCTGGCGTTCGAGAGCGGGGTCGTAATGCTTCAACCGTTCGTCGTTCAGCCGGTAGATCGCCGCGATCCGCTCGATCCATCCCTCGCACCATTCCGTCAGCGCGTCCTGGCCGGCCGCGCCCTCGATGAAGTCGCGCCGCTGGTGAGCCCAGCACCAGCAGAGGATGACCTTGCCGGCGAGTTCGCGCGCCAGCGCTCTGTAGGCGCTGTAGCGGTCGCAGACCACGAAGACGGTGCAGGCGGTGTCGGCGAACAGGGCCTTCGCGACCTCGGCGCTGCGCGAGGGGTCGATATGGAGAGCGCCAGGCTAACTGGTGCCAGTGCAGCCGGTGAAAGTCCGGTGGGAAGGAGAAGACAAGCCATCACTTCCACCCCGAGTCATGGGCCGCCATCCGCGAGGTTGGGGGTTAAGCGTTGACAGGGGCGCGTGCGGGCAGGGCTATTGAGCACCGAAAGAGACTCATCCGGGATGCCGAGGCTTTTTCATAGGCCGAAGGCAGCATCTGGCCCACCGATATGGCGAGGGGGGACAGAATCCCGCGGTGTCTAAGAACCCATGCACGTACGTACGCACTGCACCGGGACCTGGGAGGTCTCCATGCCATCCCGCTGTCGTGGCGGGATCGCTAAGGAAAGGAGGAATCCGTAACCGAAGATGAACGGCATGGAGAAGTCAGACTCGGTCATAGTAGCCGTGAAGTCGGCGAACAAAGGGACGGCAGTTCCGGCGGAGCCGATGGAGCCAAGGACCGAGCCCAAGGGGAATCTGGAAGGCCAAAGCACGCGCCGGACACAGAGTCGGGAAAGCGTGACACAGGCGGCCGACCGGATACGGCAATTTGTACAACGGGAGCCACGGGAGCGTCTGACGGCGCTCCTCCACCATGTCACGGTCGCTGCGCTGGGCTGGGCGTTCTTCGCGTTGAAGAAGGACGTTGCGGCAGGCGCGGACGGCATGACGTGGCGGATGTACGAGGAAGGGTTGGAAGGCCGTCTGGCCGACCTGCACGACCGCGTGCACTCGGGAGCGTACCGGGCGACGCCATCACGGCGGGTGAACATTCCGAAGCCGGATGGCGGCACACGACCGCTCGGCGTCACGGCCATAGAGGACAAGATCGTCCAGAAGGCAGTGGCGGAGATCATCCTGACGCCGATTTACGAGGCGGAGTTCCTGGGGTTCAGCTACGGGTTCCGGCCCGGGCGGGGAGCGCATGATGCGCTCGATGCCCTCGCGGTCGGCATCAAGCGGCGCAAGATCAATTGGGTGGTGGACTGTGACATCCGCGCGTTCTTCGACAACGTGTCGAGAAGCTGGCTGGTCCGGTTTCTTGAGCATCGCATCGGGGACAAGCGGGTTATCAGGCTCATCATCAAGTGGTTGAACGCCGGCGTCATGGAGGCTGGAGAGTGGCGGGACAACCTGCGGGGGACGCCGCAAGGATCGGTGGCTTCACCGATTCTGGCGAACATCTACCTGCACCATGTCCTCGACTTGTGGTTCCAGAAGAAGTGGCGCAGCCACGAAGTCGAAGGCAACGCAATCATCGTGCGGTACGCCGATGATTTCGTGGTGGGTTTTCAGCACAAGCGGGACGCGGAGCGCTTCCTGAAGGCCGTAAAGGAGCGGTTCGGAAGGTTCGGACTGGACATACACCCCGACAAGACCCGGCTCATTGAGTTCGGGCGGTTTGCCGTGAAAGACCGTCGGCAACGAGGGCAGGGAAGACCGGAGACCTTCGATTTTCTGGGCTTCACGCACTACTGCGCGAAGGACAGACGAGGGAGATTCCAGTTGGGGCGTAAACCGGTCGCGAGGCGGATGAGCCGGACACTGAAGCGGATTAAGGAGGCGCTACGCAGGCGGATGCATTGCAAGTCCAAGACGACGGCAAGATGGCTGGGGAAGGTGCTCTACGGATGGCTCAACTACTACGCAGTCCCGAACAGCTACCGATACCTCGACCGTTTTGCTACACGCCTGAAGCGTCTGTGGCTGCGCACGCTACGCCTACGGTCGCAGAAGGACCGCACGACATGGGCCGATATTGCGGCACTGACTAAGACCCATTGGCCCAGGCTGGAAATCCGACACCCGTGGCCAGACCAACGATTTGCCGTCAGCGCTATGCGGGGCGGAACCCAAGGGAGGAGCCGGATGCCCTAGCGGGCCTGTCCGGATCTGTGCGGGGGGCGCTGGGCAACCAGCGTCCCTACCGCGATAGTAAACCGCGTCCTTGCTGACCGAAGTCCACAGCCAGGCGCGGCTCGACCGGCCGTTGTCGCGGAACTCCTGTACCCGATCGCGGTAGGGAAGCGGGTTGCCCCGCTCCCCCCGCACAGATCCGTGCAGGCACGTTGATGCACACGGCTCCTCCCTCAGGTCAATTGACGGCAAATCGTTGGCTCGGCCACGGGTGTCGGATTTCCAGCGTGGGCCAGTATTTCGCTGTCAGTCGCTCCATACGGTCCCCGCTGTAGCGGTCCTTCTGCGATCTGCGGCGCAGAGTCCTGAGCCACAGTACTTTCAGTCGTTGCACGAAACGCCCCAGATATCGGTAGCTGGTTGGAACGGCAAAGTAGTTCAGCCATCCATCAAGTACCTGTCCCAGCCACCGCGCGGTCTGGTTTACGCCGTCGTGCATCCGCCTGCGAAGCTCCTCCTTTATTCGCTTCAGGGTGCGCGCCATCCGCTTCGAGACCGGCTTGCGCCCCAACTGGAACCGCCCCTTCCTGTCCTTCGCGCAGTAGTGCGTGAAGCCCAGAAAGTCGAGCGTCTCCGGTTTGCCCAACCCTCGCCGCTGACGGTTCTCAGTTGCGAACCGCCCGAACTCGATGAGCCGGGTCTTGTCAGGGTTCAGTTCCAGTTCAAAACGTCCAAGCCGCTCCTTCAGGTCACGCAGAAATCGCTCCGCGTCTTGCTTGTGCTGGAAACCCACCACGAAATCATCGGCGTACCGCACGATGATTGTGTCGCCTTTGACCTCGTGGCTGCGCCACTTCTTCTGGAACCAGAGATCGAGAACGTAATGTAGGTAGATGTTGGCCAGGATCGGCGAAATCACCGAACCCTGGGGAGTCCCCCGCATGTTGTCCCGCCACTCGCCATTTTCCATGACGCCGACGTGCAACCACTTGGATATCAGCCTGATGACCCGCTTGTCTCCGATGCGATGTTCGAGGAACCGGACCAACCAGTCCCGCGAGACATGGTCGAAAAATCCGCGGATATCTGCGTCAGCTATCCAGTTGATCTTACGCCGTTCAATCCCGACCGCGAGCGCATCAAGCGCGTCGTGCGCCCCACACCCGGGCCGGAACCCATAGCTAAACCCCAGGAACTCCGCCTCGTAAATTGGCGTCAGGATAATCTCCGCCACCGCCTTCTGGACAATCTTGTCCTCTATGGCCGCGACGCCGAGCGGTCGTGTGCCGCCATCCGGCTTCGGGATGTTCACCCGCCGTGATGGCGTCGCCCGGTACGCTCCCGAGTGCACGCGGTCGTGCAGGGCGGCCAACCGGCCTTCCAACCCTCCCTCGTACATCCCCCACGTCATGCCATCCGCACCTGCCGCCGCGTCCTTCTTCAACGCGAAGAACGCCCAGCGCAGCGCATCGACCGTAACGTGGTGGAGAAGCGCCGTCAGACGCTCCCGTGGCTCCCGTTGTACAAACTGCCGTATCCGGTCGGCCGCTTGTGACACGCTTTCCCGGTCCTGCGTCCGGCGCATGCTTTGGCTTTCCAGATTCCCCTTGGGCTCGGTCCTTCGCTCCATCGGCTCCGCCGGAACAGGCCTCCCTTTGTTCGCCGACTTCATCGCTACTACTCCCGAGTCTGACTTCTCCATGCCGTTCGTCATCGGTTACGGATTCCTCCTTTCCTTTGCGATCCCGCTACGACCGCGGGATGACATGGAGACCTCCCAGGTCCCGGCGTGAAAGCCTACGTACGTGCGGTTGGGTTCTTCGACTCCGCAGGGTCCACTTCCCCCTTACCATGGCGGTGGAAGCGGTGTTGCCTTCGACATACTGGAAAGCCTCGGCACCCTGATTCTCAGACTTTTCGTAGCTCAATCGCCCTCGCCCATACGCGCCCCTGTCAACGCTTAACCTGCATCCTCGCGAATGCCGGCCCATGACTCGGGGTGGAAGTGGTTGGTTACTCCTTCTTCCCGCCGGACTCACACCGGCTACTTTCCGCCAGTTAGCCTGGCGCTCCCAGCCGGTCTCGTCGGCATGGCGCACCGTCGTCCGGTTCTGGTGCGCGAGAATCGCCTGGTAGACCGGGTCGAACAGCGGCACGAAGCGCTTCAGGCTGTTGGCCAGCGTGCCCGGCGAGACCGCCAGCCCCTGGTCCGCGTACCACGCCGCGACCCGGCACAGCGGGCGCAGGCACGCACAGTGCTCGAACAAAAACCGTGCCCAGAAGCTGGTTCCGAAGAGCGTTCCGGGGAACAGCCGCGGCACCGGCGGCGCAATCGCTTCCAGGGGCGACGACGCGCAGTCGCAACCCCGGCGCCAGCGCGTCCGCTCGATCCTGCGGATGTGGGCCTTGACCGCGATCTCGATCAGCGTCGTCACACGCTCGCCGTTGGCGACATAGGGCTTGCCGCAACAGGAACAGATCCGCGCATCCTTCGGTGGGTTGCGCCGTTCGGTCTTCTCCGGAAGCCCGGGCCGCGGGGTGCGACCGTGGCCGGGCGCGCCGCGTTGCTGGCCGCGCTTGCGTCCCGTGCCCGGCTTCTTCTGCCGCTCGCTCCTGCTCCCGAAGACCGCCTTCGACAGGACGGCCCGGCTCGAGCGCAGCTTGGCCAACTCCTCTTCCAGCCTCTCGTTGCGGGTTTGCAGGGACTCGATGGTCTTCTCCTGCTTGCGCAATCTCTTCAAGGCCGCCGGCAGCAGGGGACGTTCGGCAAGCTCGGCCTCCAGCCGCTCGGTCTTGAAGGCCGACGTATCCAGGGCAATTTGCAAATCGGTGATGCGCCTGTCCTGCCAATCGATGAAGTTCATCTGGTCGTGGTATTCCGCCAGCTCCGCGCGCAGCAGCTCGACCTCGTCGGACAGCCCACGTGCCGTCGCCTTGATGCGCTGCAACCACTCCAGCTCGCGGCGCAGCCGGCCGTTCTCCCGGTTCTGCTGACGGGTCTCGCGGGTCAGGGAATCGACTTCCCCGCGCAGCGCCTTGATCGTGTCCTTCTGCTTCTGCGTCCGTTCCAGCGCCTTGCCCAGCCGGATGCTCTCCTTCGACCGCACCGACTGCGCGGCCCGCTCCGACTTGCGCAGCGCCGAGACCTCTCCGCGCAACGCCACGACCTCGTCCTTCTGTCCCTGCGACCGCTCCAGGGCCTTGCGGAGTCGGGCATTCTCCCTCGACAGTGGCCCGGTCGCGTCCTTCCGGCCTTTCGACGCCAGGGCCTTGTGCAGCCGCGCGACCTCGTCGCGCAGCGCTTCGATCGTGCAGAACTCGCTCGACCCGCTGCGGGCTTCGGAGAGCAACTCCTGCAAGTGCGCCACTTCGGCCTGCAAGGACGGCACGTCCTTGGCCGCGCGGCGGAGGTCCCCGGTCTCCTGCTCGGCCTCGCTCAGCCTCTGCCGGCAGGCCTTGAACCGCGACTTCCACGCACTCCCATCGCTGCGGGCGGCGACTTCCGCCCAGCGCAACTCTTCCGCGCGCGCTTCCGCTGCTTCCGCCCGCGCCCGCTCCTGTTCGCACAGAGACTGCCAGTCGCGCGGCTCGCTCGTCGGCGCCGACATGGGGGGCGACCAGATCGCCTCGTCCCCCTCGGTCAGCGTCAGCGCCGTCCCGAAATCCTCGTCGCGCATCGCCATGGACGTGACGATAACGAATCGCGGGCGGCGTTACCAGAGGGTTTTGCACGGCGCTACGACACGCACATGAAGCGGGCCGAGCCCAGGAGGGACATCTGGCTGCGGCCACTCAGGCGAGACTGGAAGCGGACACTCAATCGCTGAAATCTCCATCACCTGAGAACGGAAGGATTACCAATTCGATACCATTGCCGTTGTCGCGCCGCACGATGTTCCGCAGCGCCGCGTTGGCCTCCATGGTCGAGGCATCGACGCCGATGCGCTCGCCCTTGATCAGCCCCGCCTCGGCGATCAGCACCAGAACCCAGTCGAAGACCGCCGCGTGGACTTCATGGGGCAGGCGCGTGCGGCTCCGTGACAGCCAGGAATGGTCCGGTACCCGATCACGGCTCCCCAGTCGCAGGAACGCCCGCAGCGAAAGCGAGTCCGAGCAGCGCCACTCCAGACCGCGCTCGCTGTCGATGCCCTCAAAGTAGCCCACCAGGTGCATCCGGAAATAGCGCCCGGGCGGCACCGAGGGCGCGCCCATCCGGACCGCGTAATAAGGCCGGCAGCTCGCCTCGGCAAAGGCGTCGAAGCCGCCCTCGATCAGCACCGACTGCAAGCGGTCATAAAACACATGACCCGGAGAGCGCGGCATCTCCGACCAGCTCACCATCAGGTCCCCCTGACCATCCTTCTGCCGTCCCATCGCCATCGGCAAATCCCCCTGCAAATCAGGGAACCAGAGAATCAGACGGCGCCGACTTAATCAACGGGCTGTTATACGCATCGGCCGAGGGAAGGAGCTGATCCAGCGCCGCAAGCGTGCTGCCATCGTGGTTCGCCGCAAACTTCTCGACCGCCGCGTTCACCTTGTCCGCCGCGGCCGTGAGCGCCGCCTCGTTGTTGAGCTTGAGTTCCGCCCCGCCAGCGATCGCGAGGATCTCGTCGATCTCGGGCACCGAGACCAGATCAGCGATTTTCTGAACCTCGCCGGTCGCGTCGGTGGCCCGCTTCGCCATGGCGACCGCGTAGCGCGCCTTTTCGGTAGATTTGGCGACACCCCGCAGCGCAAAAGCGAGATCGAGCGATCGGCCGACGACATACATCATGCGCTTGCGCTCAGCCGCGGCCTCCGGGTTGGACTTGCCGCCGGTGAACCAGACATTGTGGCGCACCTCGCCCTGCGACCACGCCACGAGCTCGAACGCGCTGCCCGCCGCATGGCCGCCCTCGTTGACCAGCTTCTCCTGCGGCACCGTGTGGCACTGGTAGCAGTTCGACGCCCACTCGATCATGCGCGCCGGGCGGATCATCCCGCCGCTTCCGACTGGGCGATGCGCTCGGTTTTGTGTTCGGCGGTCTCGGTGTCGAGGGTAACTCCGCGGCCGCCATAGTCGCTGTGCACCTTGATCCAGTCCTGCCCCGCGCCGTGGCACGACTCGCAAGAAATCGCGGCAATGGGCCGTTCCTTGTCGTTCTTGAGGACCGACGTGAAGTGGCAGGTGAGGCAGACGCTGTCCCGCTTGATCCGCTTGATGCCCAATTTGTCGGCTATCTCACGCGCCTCGTCGCTGCGCGGCAGGGTCCGGAAGCTCTTGGCGTGGTGGGTTTCCTTCCAGATCGCGAAGGTGTCCTTGTGGCACTCGCCGCATGCCTCGGGCCCCAGCGTCTTCGCCGGGTCGAGATCGAGCTGCGCCGCCGATGCCGAGGCGCCCAGGCCCGCAACCAGGACGAGCACGAGCGCCGCACCCAGGCCGTACCATGGCCGAGTTTCCCGATGTCCCGTTCTTCCCACCATCATGTTCGCCATTTTATTGCTCCCGACATTCACGTGGTCAGCGCATCCGAGCCCAAAGGGCCGGATCATGGTGCTCAATAGACGACGAGAAACTCTACGCGCCCCCCCGAGGCGTCGCCACGGTTCTCCTGAGCGGTTTAGAAGCCCTCGATCTGGAATTGGTAGTTCTGTCCGATGGCTTGCTGCAGCTGGAAGCCGAAGCCGATGTCATCGTTGCCGATGCCGCTGGTATCCTTGCGACCGGCGATCTCGAGCGCGAGGTTGCGCCGGTTGTGGTCGAAGAAGGCCTGGTAGCCGATGGCGGCGCCCGCGACCTCGTTGGTGAAGGGGTTGATCTCGGCGCCGTAGTTGCTGAGGTTGGGCGAGGCTAAAAGGATACCCAGAGCGGCCAACGGGCCGCCGACCACGGCCTCGCGCCCGGCTTGTGTGTAGTTGTCGATCCCCCAATACAGGTTGATATAGACGATGTCGTGGGACGCCGGCGGATGCCACGAGACTTCCGCCGACAGCAGAGTTCCGTTGGCCACCGTGCCGGCTATCTCGTCGTCATTCGTGATCGAGGTGTTGATACGGAAGGCGGTGGCGATGAGGCCGAGGCGCTGAATCGCCGCGAAGCCGATATTGACGGAATCGCCGGTGTCGAGATCGTCGTCCACGTAAATGATGTCGAAGTTGAAGGTGCTGACCTGCATATCCGCAGCCGCGAACACGCCGTACATCTCCGGATCGGTGCCGGGCCGCGTGTCGGCGTTGCGATCGAGCCGGTCCCAGGCGTACATAGCGGACACACGGAAGTTCGATGCACCGGGGAAGTACATGTTGTTGCGGATGAAGCCGACGGCATCGACGGTGTCGCTGATCAGGATGCCCTCCTGGAAGACGATGGGTTGGCGGCCGACGGTGAAGCCCAAATCGATCGCCTTGAAGCCGCCCGGACCGAGCCCGGGAAACAGGCTGCCGATATCGCCTTCGAAGAACAGCGTCTCGACGTCGTTGTTGAGTTCGTTGACGAAATCTTCGCGCTGACCTTCGAAGCCGTAGCTGGTGAAGCGGCTGGGCTCGTTCTTGTCGAGCGGGCGCAGGCCGAGAATGATCCTTGCCGATCCGGTTTACACCCACACCCACTAGGGCTAGAATGGGCGCAAACCGGATATAGGGGAGCGCGCCATGGATGTTCTCGACCGCGCCGATCTCCCATTCCCGCATTCGCTACCCGAGTTCCAGCGACTTTTCCCCGATGATGCGGCCTGCGCCGCCTACCTGGAGAAAGCCCGCTGGGGAGACGGCTTTGCCTGCCCGCACTGCGGCACGGCGGGAGAGCCGTTCCACTTTGAAAACCGCCCTGGCGTCCTGCGCTGCCGCAAGTGCCGCCAGAACACCGGGCTGACGGTGGGAACAGTGATGGAGCGTAGCCACACTCCGCTGAACGTCTGGTTCTGGGCCGCTTATCTGGTCGCCAGTCAGACGCCCGGCATGTCCGCCGTGCAGTTTCAGCGGCAACTTGGTCTTTCGCGCTACGAGACGGCCTTTCAAATTCTCCACAAGCTCCGCTCGGGCATGGTGCGGCCCAACCAAGACAGGATCGGTGGACAGCCCAAGAACCATGTTGAGGTGGACGAAACCTGGGTTGGCGGGCGAACGCGTGGGGAAGGCCGTGGTGTTCACCACAAGGTTCCCGTCTCCTGTGCCATCGAGGTGCGTCATCGAAAGCCGGGCACCAAGCTCGACAACCGGAAAGACGGACGCTATGCCGGACGCGTTCGGCTCGCCGTCGTGCTCGACCGTAGCGCCGAGTCGCTCTGTGGGTTCGTCGAGAGCACCGTCGCGCCGGGATCGCTGATCGTTACTGACGATTGGAGCGGCTATGCTGGCCTCGGTAAGCGCGGCTATGAGCACTTCGCTGTTGCCGAGTGTGGTGATCCAGAGGTTGCCGAGCAATACCTGCCGATCATCCATCTGGTTTTCGCCAACCTGGAGACGTGGCTGATCGGTATCCACCACGGCGTTAGCCACCAGCACCTACAAGCCTACCTCAACGAGTTCACCTTCCGCTTCAACAGACGGTTCTACCCGTTCAACGCCTTCCGCTCATTGCTCGGCATCGCGGGCGACACCTCTGCTCCAACCTATGCCGAGCTTTACTCGGGAGAGTGGCGGCACCCTACATGTAGCGGTCATGGGCGTTAACAGCCCGTTGATTAAGTGGCTTTTTCCGGCTCTCACTCCCAGATGAGGAATGCGGCGGCGAAAGCCGTCTGGCCGCTTTGCGAGCCCCCCCGTGCCACCAGCATGGCCCCGGTGGGCGTGAGCAGAACGAAAATACCGCCATATCCGCCCGCCACGGCCTCCCGCGGGGTGCCGGCGCCGATGAGCTGGCGCATCAGTAACGATAGATTGTGGCCGGCGACGTGGAGCAGGTATCGCTTGTGCACATTCTCTCGCCCGCGCAGCCAGGTTCGTCGCATGCCGCCACGATCGAGGTTGTGGGCAAAGCAGCGCTCGACGATCTCGGCGCGCAGCTTGAAGGCCTCGCGGGCGACCCCGGACTTGAGCCGCGCACGGTTATTGGTGACCGCGCGCCGCGCCGCCTCATCACCGTGCCAGCGCGAAAAGCCGGTCTGCTTGGGCGCCGCGATCCGGGTCTTCCAGGGACTGTCGTTCAGAGCCCTCAAGACCGCCCGTGAGTGATAACCTTTGTCGGCGACGCATTCGGCCGGGTCCTCCGATGTCGGTGCCGCATCCACCGCCTCGAGGTTTGCCTCGGCCTTCGCCAGGGTCTTGGAAAGCGTCGTGGTGTCGCCCTCATCGGCCGGGTGCAGCTCGGCCGCCACCACCGCGCCGGTGTCCAGATCCACCGCGTGCTCGGGCTTGTAGGCCAGATGCGTCGTGCCGTCCTTCATCTTGGTGATCTTGGCCTCGGGGTCGCTCTTCGAAACCCAATCCGTGTTGGAAAGCTTCTTGCCCTTGCGCTTCCGGTCCAGAGGCGCCAGGTCCTCGGCCGTGGGTGTCTCGACCCCGCTTTCCCGGGCCAGGCGCTCCAGCATCTCCCGGTAGCCTTCGCCGTTGTCGCGCCGCACGATGTTCCGCAGCGCCGCGTTGGCCTCCATGGTCGAGGCATCGACGCCGATGCGCTCGCCCTTGATCAGCCCCGCCTCGGCGATCAGCACCAGAACCCAGTCGAAGACCGCCGCGTGGACTTCATGGGGCAGGCGCGTGCGGCTCCGTGACAGCCAGGAATGGTCCGGTACCCGATCACGGCTCCCCAGTCGCAGGAACGCCCGCAGCGAAAGCGAGTCCGAGCAGCGCCACTCCAGACCGCGCTCGCTGTCGATGCCCTCAAAGTAGCCCACCAGGTGCATCCGGAAATAGCGCCCGGGCGGCACCGAGGGCGCGCCCATCCGGACCGCGTAATAAGGCCGGCAGCTCGCCTCGGCAAAGGCGTCGAAGCCGCCCTCGATCAGCACCGACTGCAAGCGGTCATAAAACACATGACCCGGAGAGCGCGGCATCTCCGACCAGCTCACCATCAGGTCCCCCTGACCATCCTTCTGCCGTCCCATCGCCATCGGCAAATCCCCCTGCAAATCAGGGAACCAGAGAATCAGACGGCGCCGACTTAATCAACGGGCTGTTAAGCCTGAATAGTTTTCGCCATTTAATACGTAAATAAAAACAAGTAATCTAGGCTCGATTGCGCTTATCTTTACTTCTCCACACTACCTTTCGCGCGTAATACCAACGGCGCAAAATTCTGACTCGCAAGGGATTCCCTTTTTGGGCTGGATGTGATTCAAGGCTGGCGAAGGAGATTCGCCATGTCAGTATGCATTGCTCTTCGGGACGACTACGACAGCATTGAGCTCCGGTGTTTGGCCAAGCACAGTCGCGATCCCCGCCAAGTTCGCCGGCTTTTGGCCTTGGCGGCGGTTTACGACGGCATGAGCCGAGCGGAAGCCGCTAAGGTCGGCGGCATGGATCGCCAGACGCTGAGAGACTGGGCGCACCGCTTCAACGATGAAGGGGCAGACGGCTTGAAGAACCGTCCCGGTGCGGGCCGCCCCCGGCTCTTGACCGACGAGCAGATGGGCGAACTGTCGGTGATCGTCGAAACGGGCCCCGATCCAAAGATTGACGGTGTGGTTCGCTGGCGGCGGGTTGACCTGAAACGGGTGATCGAAGAACGCTTTGGCGTGATCTATAGCGAGCGGGCGATCTCCGACCTTCTCGTCGCGCTGTCCTTCTCCCACATCAGCGCCCGGCCGCAGCACCCCAAGCAGGACCAGCGGGTGATCGAGGCGTTCAAAAAAACTTCCCCCGCACGCTCGCTGCCCACCTAGCCGGTCTGCCCAAGACCAAGCGGGTCGAGATCTGGTTCCAAGACGAGGCCAGGCTGGGACAGAAGAACGGGCGTGTGCGCATTTGGGCGAAGAAGGGAACAAGGCCACGCCTGCCCGCCGATCAGCGCTACACGAACGCCTACCTCTTTGGCGCAATCTGTCCCATGGGAGCCAAGGGTGCCGCTCTCATGCTCCCCTTCGCCAACACAGCCGCCATGCAGATGCATCTCGACGAGATCAGCTGCAACGTCGCCGCCAAGGCCCATGGCGTCGTCCTGATGGACCGCGCCGGGTGGCACAGCACCGACCAGCTCAAGGTCCCCAAGAACCTCACCATCATCCTGCTGCCATCGCGCTCGCCCGAGCTGAACCCGGTCGAGAACATCTGGCAATACCTCCGCCAGAATTGGCTCTCTAACCGCGTCTTCGAAGATTACGACGCCATCATCGAGGCCGGTTGCCAAGCCTGGAACAAACTAATCGACCAGCCCGAGACGATCATGTCCATCGGAATGAGAGATTGGGCGATTTCAGGTCAATAATTAGTGCCGTTGGTATAATACCAACGGCGCAAAATTCTGACTCGCAAGGGATTCCCTTTTTGGGCTGGATGTGATTCAAGGCTGGCGAAGGAGATTCGCCATGTCAGTATGCATTGCTCTTCGGGACGACTACGACAGCATTGAGCTCCGGTGTTTGGCCAAGCACAGTCGCGATCCCCGCCAAGTTCGCCGGCTTTTGGCCTTGGCGGCGGTTTACGACGGCATGAGCCGAGCGGAAGCCGCTAAGCCCGGATATCTCACGAGCGTTTTTTAGGCGTTGGATTTGCGCTCCGTTGGGCTGATCTGAGTGCCCGCGGGCCGGGGTTGTTTTTTTGGCGGGATAGAGTGGGCGGGATGGTGTGGCTGGGTCCGGGAATGATAGATTTTCGTTGATTTCGGGCATGAGGAGAGTTTCGCCTCCGGGAGGCGCCGTGCCTTTATCTCGATTGCCGCCGATGAGTTGGGATTATGGGGGCGCCAGAGCGGCGTGTGCCGTAAAGAACAGGGTTTTGTTGGGACAAGCGTCGGGTAGGGAGAGTTTGATGCGCCGTACGGAGTTGACGACCCTGGCGCCGATCTTGAGCAGCTTGAGACGGATGGTTGAGGGAGCGGCGTTGGCCAGGGCGGTGTTTTTCAAGGCGACGCGGCGGATACCGTCGATGAGGACGTAGGCGAAGGCGGCGAAGATCAGGCGCAATTGGTTGGCCTTGTAGGTGTGCGCGCTCATGCGGTTGGCGAACAGGTCGAGCTGGCAGTCCTTGATGCGGTTTTCCATGTCGCCGCGCGGGCAGTAGATGTCTTCGTAGAGTTCCCCGGGCGGGACTTGATGGCGGTCGAGGGAGGTGACGAGGAAGCGGCAGCGCTGTTGGTGTCCGGGCCTGTGCTCGACCTTGGCGATGACGCGCCGGGGCCGGGCCCAGGATCCGGACTTGGTCATGTGGTGGAAATCGCCGTAGGCGCGGACCGGCTGGCCGGTTTCGATCATGGCCATGGCGGCCTTGCCGCGGGTCCGGCGGGTTTTCTTGAGCAGGACCTCGTTGCGCGCCAGGCCGAAGACGTAGTCCACGGCGTTGCCCTCGCACCAGCGCATCAGGTTCTCGCGTGCGAAGCCGCTGTCCGCGCGCACCAGGATGTCGACGTTGGGCCAGCGCTCGCGGATCATCCGGACGATGCGGCGGATCTGGTTGCGCGCGCCCCTGGCGCCGTCGATGTTGGCCGGCCGGAGCTGGGCGAGCAGGAGATGGCGGCCGCAGAAGACATAGAGCGGCAGGAAGCAGCGGTGTTCGTAATAGCCGTGGAAGAAGGCGTTCTCCTGGCGCCCGTGGGTTTCCACGTCGGTGGCGTCGATATCGAGGGTGATGCGCGCGGGCGGTGTCTGGTGGGCGTCGAGAAACAGGGTGACGAACAGGTTGGAAAGCTTCTTGAGGTTGGCGGAGATCTGATGGTATCGGCGATCGCCGGTATTCCAGGCGTGCTCGACGCGGTTCAGCGTCGACTTGCCGGCCAGTGCTGGCGGAGCCTTGCCGCCGGCCGGGACCGGTTCGCCGTCACAGCCGGCGAGGAGCTTGCACGCCGGGTCGTGGCGCAAGGCGTCGTGATCGTTGATGTCTTCGTAACCCAGGGCGATGCCCGCGACCCGCTGGGCCAGGAGAGCGGGGAGCGTGTGGACCGCCCTGGCGGGGTCGCGCCGGTCGGTGAAGCAGGCCGCCATGCGTTCGAACAGGCGTATCCGGTGCGCCCGCTCGCGCAACAGCAGGACGCCGGCGTCGGTGGTGATCTCGCCGCCGTCGAAGGCGGCGAACACCACCCGTTTGCCGAAATCCGAAAAGCGCATCCGTTCCTCCTCGCCGATCGTTGCTCAGGCACCGTATATTGCGGCTTTGCCGGTCCTGCCGCGAGCCCCGTTGACGGCCTCGCGGCGTCTTCTGTTATCCTGCTGGGGTTGCCCGTCGATTGTCCGAGGATGCCGTGCCGGTCAGCAAGAACCGCCATAAGAACAAGAAGAATGCGTCCGCGGGGCGCGGGCAAAAGGCCGCCGCGCCGCCCTTGCCGCCGGTGCCCGACCGGCGCGCCATGGAGAGGACGATGGCCAAGCTCGCTGGTGGGATGTCGCCGGACGGTCCCGCCGGCGGGGAAGAGGAGGCGTTGGCGCGCGCCCGGGATCTCATCTATGACGCCTGGGAGGCGGAGACGCCGGGCAAGCGTATCGGGCTGGCCAAAAGGGCGCTGGAGATCTCCGATCTCTGCGCCGACGCCCATGTTCTGCTGGCCGAGGAGGAGGCGAAGACCCTCGCCGAGGCGCGGCGCCATTACCAGGCCGGCGTCGCTGCCGGGGAATGGGCGCTTGGGCGGCAAGCCTTCGAGCGCGATGCCGGCCACTTCTGGGTCATCCTGGAGACCCGCCCCTACATGCGCGCCCGCGCCGGTCTCGCCGAATGCCTGTGGCAGGAGGGCGAGCGCACGGCTGCGATCGATCATTACCGGGAGATGCTACGCCTCAACCCGAATGACAATCAGGGCCTGCGCCACGGCCTGGCGTCGTGGCTGCTCGCCGCCGGCGATCACGGCGCCCTGGAGGAACTGCTCGCCACTTACGATGACGATGTCTTCGCGGACTGGGCCTACGCCAGGACCCTGCTGGCCTTGCGCAAGGGCGACGAGAGCGGGGCGCACGCCGCCTTGGCGGCCGCCTGGAAGTGCAACCCTCACGTCCCCGCCCTGTTGACCGGCGCCACGCCGGTCCCCGAATACCCGGAGGATCACTACACGCTGGGCTCACACGAAGAAGCCGTCGTCTATGTGCTGCAAAACAGGGAGAACTGGTCGGCGACGCCGGGCGCCTTGCGATGGCTCGCCAAAGCCGTGCAAACCCTCCCGCCGCCGGACAGGAAACGGCGCTGATCCGAAAAACACCGTGTATTTTTAACGGTCCCTGAAAATCCCTCTAAACGCCTGGTTCCAATAGATATTCAGAATCCGGGTAACTCTCAGGTGAGAAATCCGGGCTAAGGTCGGCGGCATGGATCGCCAGACGCTGAGAGACTGGGCGCACCGCTTCAACGATGAAGGGGCAGACGGCTTGAAGAACCGTCCCGGTGCGGGCCGCCCCCGGCTCTTGACCGACGAGCAGATGGGCGAACTGTCGGTGATCGTCGAAACGGGCCCCGATCCAAAGATTGACGGTGTGGTTCGCTGGCGGCGGGTTGACCTGAAACGGGTGATCGAAGAACGCTTTGGCGTGATCTATAGCGAGCGGGCGATCTCCGACCTTCTCGTCGCGCTGTCCTTCTCCCACATCAGCGCCCGGCCGCAGCACCCCAAGCAGGACCAGCGGGTGATCGAGGCGTTCAAAAAAACTTCCCCCGCACGCTCGCTGCCCACCTAGCCGGTCTGCCCAAGACCAAGCGGGTCGAGATCTGGTTCCAAGACGAGGCCAGGCTGGGACAGAAGAACGGGCGTGTGCGCATTTGGGCGAAGAAGGGAACAAGGCCACGCCTGCCCGCCGATCAGCGCTACACGAACGCCTACCTCTTTGGCGCAATCTGTCCCATGGGAGCCAAGGGTGCCGCTCTCATGCTCCCCTTCGCCAACACAGCCGCCATGCAGATGCATCTCGACGAGATCAGCTGCAACGTCGCCGCCAAGGCCCATGGCGTCGTCCTGATGGACCGCGCCGGGTGGCACAGCACCGACCAGCTCAAGGTCCCCAAGAACCTCACCATCATCCTGCTGCCATCGCGCTCGCCCGAGCTGAACCCGGTCGAGAACATCTGGCAATACCTCCGCCAGAATTGGCTCTCTAACCGCGTCTTCGAAGATTACGACGCCATCATCGAGGCCGGTTGCCAAGCCTGGAACAAACTAATCGACCAGCCCGAGACGATCATGTCCACCGGAATGAGAGATTGGGCGATTTCAGGTCAATAATTAGTGCCGTTGGTATAACTTCTCAGGAACGGAAAGGATAGGTTCATGGAGATTGGAGGATTGGCGTCCCTCGCGGCGATTCGGACCCAGAACGCGCAGGGCAACGGCGGTAACGCTCACAAGGTCGAAGCCGTCGCGGAAAAGGAAACCGCTCTCGCCGAAGAGAAGGCGTCGACGTATGAGGCGGATGCAGGTGAAGGCCGCGGCGTCAAGGTCGACATCGTCGTCTGACGGACCCCCGCCAGAGCTCACGATGCGGCCCTATCTCGCAGCAGGGTCGGGGCGCGGTCCCTAGGCATTATACCAACGGCGCAAAATTCTGACTCGCAAGGGATTCCCTTTTTGGGCTGGATGTGATTCAAGGCTGGCGAAGGAGATTCGCCATGTCAGTATGCATTGCTCTTCGGGACGACTACGACAGCATTGAGCTCCGGTGTTTGGCCAAGCACAGTCGCGATCCCCGCCAAGTTCGCCGGCTTTTGGCCTTGGCGGCGGTTTACGACGGCATGAGCCGAGCGGAAGCCGCTAAGGTCGGCGGCATGGATCGCCAGACGCTGAGAGACTGGGCGCACCGCTTCAACGATGAAGGGGCAGACGGCTTGAAGAACCGTCCCGGTGCGGGCCGCCCCCGGCTCTTGACCGACGAGCAGATGGGCGAACTGTCGGTGATCGTCGAAACGGGCCCCGATCCAAAGATTGACGGTGTGGTTCGCTGGCGGCGGGTTGACCTGAAACGGGTGATCGAAGAACGCTTTGGCGTGATCTATAGCGAGCGGGCGATCTCCGACCTTCTCGTCGCGCTGTCCTTCTCCCACATCAGCGCCCGGCCGCAGCACCCCAAGCAGGACCAGCGGGTGATCGAGGCGTTCAAAAAAACTTCCCCCGCACGCTCGCTGCCCACCTAGCCGGTCTGCCCAAGACCAAGCGGGTCGAGATCTGGTTCCAAGACGAGGCCAGGCTGGGACAGAAGAACGGGCGTGTGCGCATTTGGGCGAAGAAGGGAACAAGGCCACGCCTGCCCGCCGATCAGCGCTACACGAACGCCTACCTCTTTGGCGCAATCTGTCCCATGGGAGCCAAGGGTGCCGCTCTCATGCTCCCCTTCGCCAACACAGCCGCCATGCAGATGCATCTCGACGAGATCAGCTGCAACGTCGCCGCCAAGGCCCATGGCGTCGTCCTGATGGACCGCGCCGGGTGGCACAGCACCGACCAGCTCAAGGTCCCCAAGAACCTCACCATCATCCTGCTGCCATCGCGCTCGCCCGAGCTGAACCCGGTCGAGAACATCTGGCAATACCTCCGCCAGAATTGGCTCTCTAACCGCGTCTTCGAAGATTACGACGCCATCATCGAGGCCGGTTGCCAAGCCTGGAACAAACTAATCGACCAGCCCGAGACGATCATGTCCATCGGAATGAGAGATTGGGCGATTTCAGGTCAATAATTAGTGCCGTTGGTATTACCTCCTTCACTACCTCCCTTGCGGCGCGAAGGGCTCGAGCGCCACCCGGCCGCCTCGCTGCGCCGGACTCGTGATCACGCGGGACAAACGCTCGGGTGGCCCTGGTCGGCCCTAACGATCAGCAGGCCTCGCTCAGGCGCGGTTAATTGCTGCCGACGAGGATGCCGACCCCGACGACCACCAACGCAATGCCGCCCCACTGCCGGAGCGGTATCGGTTCGCGGAGGATGATCCATGCGAGCAGTACGGTGATGACGGCGTAGGGCGAACTCGCGACGGCCCCGAGTGCGGCCCCATCGCCTTGGGTGGCGATCACGAGGGCAAGCACGGCGCCCACGTCCAGTACCCCCATGACCACGAGCGCGGGCCACCAGCGCAATGGAAAGTGGATATTGGTGCGACGGAAGAGTAGCGCACCCGCTACGATCGCCAGCAATATGGCAACGCCGAAGACGCGGACCGCGAGGATCGATTGCATTGGCCCATAGATCGCGGAGGCTTCACGCCCCGTCATGATTCCGCTGCTGAGGACCAGGGTCGCAACCAACGTAATCGTGATGGTGAGGGGGAGCCCGCCCACGCCGGTTGGCTCCTCCGCGGCGGCCTTGCGCCCGCTGCGAGCGACGATCCATACCCCAGGCATGACGAGGGCCATTGCCGCCCACTGGATGGCAGACGGATATATTCCGAGCAACAGCACGCCGGCGATCACAAACACCGGGTAGCTGGCGGCGAGGGGGGCGACGACCGATACCGGGCCACGGATCAACGCGACGTAAAACAACAACGTTCCGATGGTGAACCCCGCCGCGACGGCCAGCAGCCAATGAAGGCCGTCCGGCCGCCACAGGATGGGATCGCCCGTGATCACGAACCACAGCACCACGACCATCGCACCGATCGTAAAATTGCCCAGTATTGAAGGGAGCGGGCCGATGGCGCGCCCGACAATACGCGCCATGAAGCTGCTGGTGCCGAACGCGAGCGCTGTGAGCGCGCCCCACAGAACCGGACTCATGCAGCAATGCTCATGCTGCGGGACGGCCTCGGTATCCAGTCATCGGACATAGGGCAGGGCTGCTCCGCGATGGTCCGCTACAAAGCTCCAATGACGCCCTGTCTCGCGGCGGCGAGGTTCGGGCGCGGGCACCTTAACAGCCCGTTGATTAAGTGGCTTTTTCCGGCTCTCACTCCCAGATGAGGAATGCGGCGGCGAAAGCCGTCTGGCCGCTTTGCGAGCCCCCCCGTGCCACCAGCATGGCCCCGGTGGGCGTGAGCAGAACGAAAATACCGCCATATCCGCCCGCCACGGCCTCCCGCGGGGTGCCGGCGCCGATGAGCTGGCGCATCAGTAACGATAGATTGTGGCCGGCGACGTGGAGCAGGTATCGCTTGTGCACATTCTCTCGCCCGCGCAGCCAGGTTCGTCGCATGCCGCCACGATCGAGGTTGTGGGCAAAGCAGCGCTCGACGATCTCGGCGCGCAGCTTGAAGGCCTCGCGGGCGACCCCGGACTTGAGCCGCGCACGGTTATTGGTGACCGCGCGCCGCGCCGCCTCATCACCGTGCCAGCGCGAAAAGCCGGTCTGCTTGGGCGCCGCGATCCGGGTCTTCCAGGGACTGTCGTTCAGAGCCCTCAAGACCGCCCGTGAGTGATAACCTTTGTCGGCGACGCATTCGGCCGGGTCCTCCGATGTCGGTGCCGCATCCACCGCCTCGAGGTTTGCCTCGGCCTTCGCCAGGGTCTTGGAAAGCGTCGTGGTGTCGCCCTCATCGGCCGGGTGCAGCTCGGCCGCCACCACCGCGCCGGTGTCCAGATCCACCGCGTGCTCGGGCTTGTAGGCCAGATGCGTCGTGCCGTCCTTCATCTTGGTGATCTTGGCCTCGGGGTCGCTCTTCGAAACCCAATCCGTGTTGGAAAGCTTCTTGCCCTTGCGCTTCCGGTCCAGAGGCGCCAGGTCCTCGGCCGTGGGTGTCTCGACCCCGCTTTCCCGGGCCAGGCGCTCCAGCATCTCCCGGTAGCCTTCGCCGTTGTCGCGCCGCACGATGTTCCGCAGCGCCGCGTTGGCCTCCATGGTCGAGGCATCGACGCCGATGCGCTCGCCCTTGATCAGCCCCGCCTCGGCGATCAGCACCAGAACCCAGTCGAAGACCGCCGCGTGGACTTCATGGGGCAGGCGCGTGCGGCTCCGTGACAGCCAGGAATGGTCCGGTACCCGATCACGGCTCCCCAGTCGCAGGAACGCCCGCAGCGAAAGCGAGTCCGAGCAGCGCCACTCCAGACCGCGCTCGCTGTCGATGCCCTCAAAGTAGCCCACCAGGTGCATCCGGAAATAGCGCCCGGGCGGCACCGAGGGCGCGCCCATCCGGACCGCGTAATAAGGCCGGCAGCTCGCCTCGGCAAAGGCGTCGAAGCCGCCCTCGATCAGCACCGACTGCAAGCGGTCATAAAACACATGACCCGGAGAGCGCGGCATCTCCGACCAGCTCACCATCAGGTCCCCCTGACCATCCTTCTGCCGTCCCATCGCCATCGGCAAATCCCCCTGCAAATCAGGGAACCAGAGAATCAGACGGCGCCGACTTAATCAACGGGCTGTTATGCGAGTGGTATTCCAGCAGCAGCGCGTGTGCGTGCTGCGGCGTGCGATCGCTGCTGGCCGAGTCGCAGCAGACAGCTAAACCCGGCACTTGGCTGCCCGCTAATAGCCACTGTCCGTCATCAAAACAAATGGGACTGTTGAGCGTGTTTCATAGGGAGGATCTGGCTCATCTTTGTTTGATGTTAAGCCGCTTGGCTTTGATGGTTCAAGCGGCGGTTTTGGGGGGTTAGTTTTTTGATCTTTTTTCTCTTTTCGATGATGGCGGTGTGGCGTCCAAAGTAGGCGTCGGCTGGAGTTACGTTGCCGATGCTCTCGTGGTAGCGTTGGTTGTTGTAGTGATCGACGAAGGCGCTGATCTGGTTTTCGAGATCGCCGGGTAGATAATAATTTTCAAGCAGGATCCGGTTCTTCAGCGTTTGATGCCAGCGCTCGATCTTGCCCTGGGTTTGCGGGTGATACGGTGCGCCCCGAACGTGATCCATACCGTGGTCCTCGAGCCATTCAGCCAGATCGCCGGAGATATAGGACGAGCCGTTGTCGCTGAGCAGCTTCGGCTTGTGGACGACATTGGCGCGATTGCAGCCTGACAGCCCGTTGATTAAGTCGGCGCCGTCTGATTCTCTGGTTCCCTGATTTGCAGGGGGATTTGCCGATGGCGATGGGACGGCAGAAGGATGGTCAGGGGGACCTGATGGTGAGCTGGTCGGAGATGCCGCGCTCTCCGGGTCATGTGTTTTATGACCGCTTGCAGTCGGTGCTGATCGAGGGCGGCTTCGACGCCTTTGCCGAGGCGAGCTGCCGGCCTTATTACGCGGTCCGGATGGGCGCGCCCTCGGTGCCGCCCGGGCGCTATTTCCGGATGCACCTGGTGGGCTACTTTGAGGGCATCGACAGCGAGCGCGGTCTGGAGTGGCGCTGCTCGGACTCGCTTTCGCTGCGGGCGTTCCTGCGACTGGGGAGCCGTGATCGGGTACCGGACCATTCCTGGCTGTCACGGAGCCGCACGCGCCTGCCCCATGAAGTCCACGCGGCGGTCTTCGACTGGGTTCTGGTGCTGATCGCCGAGGCGGGGCTGATCAAGGGCGAGCGCATCGGCGTCGATGCCTCGACCATGGAGGCCAACGCGGCGCTGCGGAACATCGTGCGGCGCGACAACGGCGAAGGCTACCGGGAGATGCTGGAGCGTCTGGCCCGGGAAAGCGGGGTCGAGACACCCACGGCCGAGGACCTGGCGCGTCTGGACCGGAAGCGCAAGGGCAAGAAGCTTTCCAACACGGATTGGGTTTCGAAGAGCGACCCCGAGGCCAAGATCACCAAGATGAAGGACGGCACGACGCATCTGGCCTACAAGCCCGAGCACGCGGTGGATCTGGACACCGGCGCGGTGGTGGCGGCCGAGCTGCACCCGGCCGATGAGGGGCGACACCACGACGCTTTCCAAGACCCTGGCGAAGGCCGAGGCAAACCTCGAGGCGGTGGATGCGGCACCGACATCGGAGGACCCGGCCGAATGCGTCGCCGACAAAGGTTATCACTCACGGGCGGTCTTGAGGGCTCTGAACGACAGTCCCTGGAAGACCCGGATCGCGGCGCCCAAGCAGACCGGCTTTTCGCGCTGGCACGGTGATGAGGCGGCGCGGCGCGCGGTCACCAATAACCGTGCGCGGCTCAAGTCCGGGGTCGCCCGCGAGGCCTTCAAGCTGCGCGCCGAGATCGTCGAGCGCTGCTTTGCCCACAACCTCGATCGAGGCGGCATGCGACGAACCTGGCTGCGCGGGCGAGAGAATGTGCACAAGCGATACCTGCTCCACGTCGCCGGCCACAATCTATCGTTACTGATGCGCCAGCTCATCGGCGCCGGCACCCCGCGGGAGGCCGTGGCGGGCGGATATGGCGGTATTTTCGTTCTGCTCACGCCCACCGGGGCCATGCTGGTGGCACGGGGGGGCTCGCAAAGCGGCCAGACGGCTTTCGCCGCCGCATTCCTCATCTGGGAGTGAGAGCCGGAAAAAGCCACTTAATCAACGGGCTGCTGAGGCTTCTAGAGCGTTTTCCTATCATTTGCGGTCATAGCCGGCAGCAGCGAAGTAGTTTTCGCATTCCGTTGGTGTGAAGGTGTCGATGCCTTGGGCGATGGCGTCCCAGAGGTCATCGACGGTTCGGGCGGCGGTCTTTTTGAGGAAAGCCTTGAGCTTGGAGAAGGCCATTTCAATGGGGTTAAAGTCAGGGCTGTAGGGCGGCAGGAAGCGCAACTCTGCCGCGGCGACTTCGATGGCCGTGCGCACGGCGATGGGTTTGTGGGCGGGTAAGTTATCCATCACCACGATATCGCCGGGTTTGAGCGTCGGGACCAAGACCTGCTCCACATAAGCGAGGAAGGCGGCACCATGCATGGCACCGTCGAGCACCATGGGCGCGGTCATGCCTTCAAGGCGGAGCGCGCCAACGAAGGTCGTCGTCTTCCAGTGTCCATGAGGCACCGGTGCTTGGCAACGCTCGCCCCGTGGCGCCCGGCCGTAACGCCGGGCCATCTTGGTCGAAGCGCCGGTCTCGTCAATGAACACCAGCCGCTCGGGCTTCAGATCGGGTTGGGCGTCGAACCAGGCCTGCCGGCGGCGCAGGACGTCAGCTCGCTGTTGCTCGCAGGCGTGCGCGGTTTTTTTTGAACGTCATGCCGTGCCGGTCGAGCAGCCGCCAGACCGTGCTTTGGGCCACCGTCAAGCCATGCCCCGCGTCCAGGTGTGCCGCGATCTCGCCCAAGGTGATGTCCGGCGTCTCGTCAACCAGCGCCAGGATTTCCTCGGCATGGGCCTCGATCCGGTGCGAGCGGTGGTTACCGCCTTGCGGCCTAGGCCCGACATCGCCCGTCCGCCGCCACCGATTCACCCATTTGATCGCCGTTGATCGCCGTCGAGGCCGCAACCCCAAAGCGGCGCGCCGCCGAGCGCCGCGACAGGCCGCTGTCAACCGCCGATACAAGCCGTTCTCGAAGATCATTGGAAAGAGGTTTCGTCATGCAGGCTGGCCTCCTCCACCAGCCCACATCTTGAATCAGAAATTCGATCCCATGGGAATCCCAAAAAGAATCCGTCAGCTCAGAAAATGCTCTAGCGCCAACTTCAGTGTTGCCGTCACATCGTCCGCCGTCATGTTGGTGCAGAGCTTCCAAGCAATGATGTAGCGGGAATAGTCGTCCAGGATGGTCGACAGGTAAAACCAGCCCCAGCCGATGACCTTGAGATAGGTGAAGTCGGTCTGCCACAGCTGGTTCGGCGCCGTGGTCTTGTCGCGGAACTCATCGGCTGCCTTGATGACCACGAAAGCGGGGCTGGTGATCAGGTCGTGGGCCTTGAGAAGCCGGTAAACCGAGGCTTCCGAGACAAAGTAGCCCCTGGTGTCCGTAAACCTGACGGCCAGTTCCCGGGGCGACAGTTGCGTCTCCTCCAGGGCAAGATCGATGATCTGCCCCCGGACATCATCCGGGATCCGGTTCCACACCCGGCCTGGGCTGCTGTTGCGATCCTCAAGACCGGCGTCGCCAAAGGCCAGAAAGCGATCGTACCAGCGATAAAAGGTGGTCTTCGGAATGCCCAGCTTGTCCAAAGTGGACCCGACGCCCAGGTGGGACTGCTCGACCAGGCGGATGATCTCCAGCTTCTCGGATGCGGGATACCTCATTCCTCGTCTCCCCCATGCCCGATCATGTTTTTTTTGAGAAGCCGGTTCTCCAGCGAAAGTTCGGCGACCAACTCCTTCAAGTCGCGCATCTCCTGGCGCAGGCCTTTAACCTCGCCCGAGGTCGCTTGGCGCCCGGTGTCGCCGGCGAGCCGCTTCTTGCCCGCTTCCAAAAACTCTTTCGACCAGCTGTAATACAGACCCTCGGCGATGCCCTCGCGGCGGCACAAGGCGGCGATGCTCTCCTCGCCGCGCAGGCCCGACACCACGATCCGGATCTTCTCCTCAGCCGTATACTGCTTGCGTGTCTTGCGGCGAATATCCCGAACCGTTCCATCCGCCGGGTCGTTCTTGCTCATTGATTTCTGTCTCATCTTCGTTCCCTTCGGTCACTACGATGAGACAGAAATCCTCCGGTATGCAATTACCTCAATTTGTCCCAAAGGCGCTGACGTCAGACAATTGATGGGCGCTCCAACCCTGTCGTCGCCCCCAGTGAACTCCCGTACGACCGCTACATTGCTCCGGTCCATCAGATCGAGAATCGTCGTCTGGTTAACGCGAACGCTCGGGAAGCCCGCCTTACCCTCCTCGAAGTCCTGCGCCCGCACGGGTGCTAGGGCCGAGGACGTCTACATAGAACTCGAGCGCTCGTTTCGGGCTTTCAACCCACAGCACTACATGGTCGATGTCCATTGCGCCACTGTATAGCCGCCACGCGTAGATTTCGAGACCATTGGCTGTGGCTTCACTATTCACTTCGGCTGACGTCGGCTCCGGGTCATCAGCCGACGTCGTGCGATCACCCAACGGCGGCTTGGTGAACGCGAGCGGAAGGTGACGTCTTGCCTGATTTCGCAGAAAATTATCATCTCGACGGCAAGCGGAGGATGGGCTGGGGGTCTGGATTCAAACCAGGGTCGCCCGGGTCAGAGCCGGGAGTTCCACCGCTAAACTATCCGCTAATGTGAGACCGCCTCACTGTTATTGCCGCATCCCGACTTGTCAACCACGCGCGCGCTCGCGCCCGGTGGCGCGAATGATGATAAACTCAGCGTAAGATTGACATGACCGCTTGGCGCCCAGCCGGCGCCGCGGAAGAAGTTTGCACCGGGCCGTCCCACGCCCACAGAGTCGGGCTGCGGGGACCAGTGCGGAATCGACGGTCCAGAAGGTCGCCCTCACCATGAACCCGGCACTTTGGGGTTTTGTCTGTGCACTGAGCTGGGGATCCTCCGAGTTCGTCGCCCGTGTGTCTGGGCGGGCCATCGGGCCAACAAACTCGCTTCTGGGCATGTTACTCGTTGGCTCGGTCGGTATCAGTCTGTGGGTTTGGATCACAGGGGCTCCGCTCGTATGGGCGACCGAAGGAATTGTTTGGCTGGTGGCAACCGGCGCCCTTTTCATGGTCGCTTTCCTGCTGTTTTACACGGCGCTAAGCCGAGGGCCCGTTTCTATTGCCGCACCAGTCGTCGCGAGCTACCCGGCGTTCGTTCTGGTCGGCACGCTCGCAATGGGCATTTACCCGACTGGCATCCAGTGGGCGGCAATCGCGGCGATCATGGCCGGGGTGGGGATCGTTGCGCGCACCGGTCACGATGCTGCTGGAGCCGAGCCCGATGCAGTCGGTGGCGTCGCCCTGACGATCGCCCTATCGGTTGGCGCCGCGGCGCTGTTCGGCATATGGATTTTGGTTGCCCGCGAGGCGGTCGCGATCTATGGCGAAATTCAAACCTTATGGCTCACGCGGCTCGTAAGTTTGGCCATCCTGGTGTTGGTTCTGCTGGCAAGGCGTCGCGCCCCGGTGATGCCACTGCGCTGGTGGCCTGCGCTCATTTTTCAGGGCATGTTCGATGCGCTCGGCGTTTTCGCGATTCTCAGCGGTACGGCCGGCGAGGGCGCAGCCGTGGCGACGGTCGCAAGCGCGCCTGTTGCGGTGGTTACGGTATTGCTGGCGTGGATTTTCCTACGCGAGCGCATCCCGGGCTCACAATGGGGTGGAATCGCTCTGGTCGTCGCGAGCGGTGCGGTGCTGGCTTACGTCGGGTAGGCCCCTTGGCGGTGGTGGCGTCGATGTCGGCTCAGGGTCATCAGCGGACTTCGTGCGAGGCCTCACCTAACGGCGGCCTGGTGAACGCGGTCGGAGGGTGACGTCTAGCCTGAATTCGCAGAAAATTATCATCTCGTCGGCAAGCGGAGGATTGGCTGTGCAGGCAGTCTCCCGCGAACCTGTCTCCGCCGAATTTCCCTATTGTAACGGGGAATGGGCAGGGAATTCTTCGGGAATTGACCCGGCAACGTTCGAAGGAGCGGGAGACTATCGTCGTCCGCTTGGGAGAACGGCCGAAGAAAGCCGTCTTTACGGCTCGCCGTTCGCAAGCTTCGGCGCCGCGAGTGTTCGATTCTGCGTGCTCCGCATTCATCGGGCTCGGCGTCGCGGAGGGTGAGGAAGGCGGTAGAAGAGATTGTGCGGGCGCTGCGTGAGGCCGCAACGTGGCGAAATCGGTCAGTAGATCCCATCCTTGCAATGGCGCCGCCCGGTCCAGGGCCCCGACCTTCTGTTCCAACAGGGCCAGGTAATGCAGGGGATTTAGCCCGCATTTCCCAGGTAGCTCATCTATCTGATGCCGTTTCCGCTTGATTCTGTTATAAGAATCATAGGTTTAGGCTAGATAGAGGGTGGATCGCATGCGGAACCCGGAGGGTGAATCGGATCGGCGGCCTCTGCGGCCTTGTTTCGACCGTCGCCTGAAGCTGGAGTTCCACGGTTCACGGGTCACGTCGGACGCCGGTCTGCTCGCCTATCGGCAACTCGATGACACCCTTGGCCTCACCGCCCTGGCGAGCAATGTCCTGGCTGACAGCCGGACGGGCAAGAACGGCTGGCACGACGGTGTCGGGCTGCTGCGTCAGTCCGTCTATGGACGTCTCGCCGGATATGAGGACGTGAACGACGCCGACCGGTTGGGGCGCGATCCTGCGATGCGGTGGATCGTCGGCGGAAAGACCGTCGAGCGCGGCGGCGCATCGACCAGCCAGATGAGCCGCTTCGAGACCGAGTTGCTGTCCAAGGACGAGAACCTCACCTCCCTTGCCGACCTGTCCGGGCTTTGGATCGACCGGGTTCACGACCGCCGGCCGCCGGTCAAGATCATTCTCGATATGGATTCCAGCGTCAGCCCGACCTACGGTGACCAGGAGGGCACGGCCTACAACGGTCACTTTGGCTGCACCTGCTATCACCCCCTGTTCCTGTTCAATCAGTTTGGCGACCTGGAGCGATGTCGCCTACGCCCCGGCAACGTTCACAGTGCCGATGGATGGCGCGACGTTCTGGAGTCGGTGGTGGAACGCTACAAGGCCACGAAGGTTCGGCTCTATTTTCGCGGTGACGCGGCGTTTGCCTCGCCGGACATTTACGAATACCTAGAAGCCGAGGGCTTTCTGTATGCGATCCGCCTTCCGGCCAACGCGGTTCTCCAGGAAAGCATCGCCCACCTGTTGACCCGGCCCGTTGGTCGGCCGCCCAACCATGTTCGCCGCTACTACGCCAACTTCAGCTATCAGGCCGGTTCGTGGAACAAGAAACGTCGTGTGGTTGCCAAGGTCGAATGGCATCCCGGCGAACTGTACCCCCGCGTCGGCTTCATCGTCACCAACCTGAGCCGTCCTGCCGAGCGGGTGGTTGCGTTCTACAATCAGCGCGGCACCGCCGAGCAATGGATCAAGGAAGGCAAGAACGCCATCAAGTGGACCCGCTTGTCCTGCCGCAAGTTCGACCACAATGCCGTCCGGCTTCAGCTGCATGCACTGGCCTATAACCTCGGTAACTTCATGCGCACCCTGGCGTTGCCCGATTCCGTGGAGCAGTGGTCGCTGACGACGCTGCGGGAGAAGCTGATCAAGATCGGCGCGAAGATTGTCCGCCACGGCCGCTACGTCATCTTCCAGATGGCCGAGGTCGCCATCCCGAGAGACCTCTTCGCCGACATCCTGCGCCGCATCGACCGGCTCAGACCGACGCTCAATCCGGCATGACCGACGGCATCCCGCTCATCCACGCAGACGACAGGATCGGTGCATCTGGTATGCAGCCGAAGAGTCCGTTTGCCCCGCCACCCCCGCCAATTGTCCCTCCGTCCGATGGAATCGGATTACAGGCGGCCGCAGGACGCAAGCCAGTTGCAATGCGAGCGGTTCCGATTCACGATCACCTCGCCGATAAGGTGTCCAAATGGGAAATCTCGGTATAGGAGATCACAAGAATGAGGCTCAGGTCCCTTGGGATCTGTCTGCCGAACAACGGGGAGGAAGACCGTGAACAACGGGGAGTTTACCGACAAGACCGCGCTCGTAACGGGTGGCGGGCGTGGTATCGGCCGGGCCGTGAGCCTGCGGCTTGCGCGCGAGGGGGCCCGCGTGGCCGTCGGTTACATCAGCGACGAAAAGGCTGCGCGCGCGGTGCAAGGCGAGATCACCTCCGCCGGCGATCAGTGCGAGATATTCCAAGCCGATGTCGCGGACCCAGGCGCAGTTCGCGCCATGGTGGATGAGGTGGAAAGCGTGCTCGGACCCGTCGATCTCCTTGTCCCGAGCGCGGGCATTGTTGCGTATGACGAGGGCGACGGTGATCCCATCGAGATCTGGCGCCGCGTCATGGCGGTCAACGTCGACGGGACGTATTTCACGGTGCGGGCGGTGATGGGCGGCATGGTCGAGCGCGGCTACGGCCGCATCGTAGGCCTCTCCTCGGTCGCGGGGCTGGACCCGAGCCCCAATCTGGCCGCCTATTCCACGTCCAAGGCGGCGATCATCGCGTTGGTCAAGAGCTGGGCGAAAGGCTTGGCGCCTCATGTTCGGGTCAACGCGGTCGCGCCGGGCTTCATCGAAACCGACATGGTCGCCGATATCGTCGGCGACGTGCGCCAGGCCGTCATCGACGAAACGCCGCTCGGGCGCTTCGGCTCGGCAGAGGAGGTGGCGGAACTTACTTATTTTCTGCTGTCCGACCGGTCGAGCTTCACCACCGGCCAGACTTATTTGTCCTGCGGCGGTCGGGTGATGGCGCCCTGAGCCGCACCGCGCTTCGTCAGGGCTTGCGCCACACAGTGGCAAGCCAGGGCTGTTCGTGGCGGGGCCGGCCTGGCGGGCGGTAGTAGTGCATCACCTCGGTGAACCCTGCCCCGGTGACGTAATCTCGCCAGGTCTCCAAATCGTGGAAACAGCCGTAGCGGCCGTCGAGCCAGCCCTCCTGGTTGTCGCCGCGCGGGTTCGAGCAGAACAGCACGCCTTGCGGCTTGAGCGCTGCATTTAACTCGCCCAGGACCCTTGCGATCTCCTGGCTCGGCACATGAAACAAGGCGGCGTTGGCGAAGATGCCATCAGATCTCTGCCAACCTCAAGAAACTCTCCAACCTGTTCGTCACCCTGTTTCTCGACGCCCACCAGACGCCGCCCGCGCGCATCACCCTTGAGACAGGATGGGGCTTAAGACAACGGAGGCTCTGGCTCATCTGGTTGATGATTTTATGCAGCGACGTTTTGGTGCTGCAAGCGCCGGTACTCGATGGTTTTTCGTTTGATCCTTTCCCTTTCCGGCAGGATGGTTGGGCCGCGCCCGAAGTAGACATCAGCGGGCGTGAGGTTATTCAAGCTTTCGTGGTAGCGCCGGTGGTTGTAGTGCTCGACGAAGGTGCCGAGTTGGGCTTCGAGATCACCGGGCAGACAATAGTTCTCCAGCAGGATCCGGTTCTTGAGGGTTTAGAGACCAGGTCGCCGGCCTCGTAAGAACGTCGATGGCGGGCAATCTCCTGGCCGTCGGCGACAATCACCACCTCGTTGACGGAGGCCTTCATCATCGCATCCTCCGATCGCAGCTGATCACCATGAAGGGCACTCTTGCCACGATCCTGGGCGGATCGATCGGGGTAACGGGCCTCGTCATGATCGCCACCTTCAATATCAAGATGGTCCCGCTCTACGTCGTCGGCATTGCCGGCGCCCTGGTGATCACCGAGAGGCTGTCGAAGTACCGGGCGCTCGAAGCGCCCGATGTGGGGGCACCTCAACTGCGGATCGGAGGATGAAGGTGGAGATCGTCAGCAGCGTGTCGTGGACCAGGCGTTCGTCTCGCCGCCGCGGTTGCGGGAAAAGCGACCCTGCTGCCCGAATTCCGATTCCAACAGTCTGTGGTCGGAGCCATACGGCGAGTTGCACATAACTCTTGCCGTCTTTGCTGCTGCCCACCCCTTTCGACGCCGGCTCCGGAGCAGGTCTTACGCCCGGAACACCCAGTTCCGACCGACGGGCTGCCAACCGTCAGGACTTGATGGTCAGCGGCGTCCGTGCGAACGGCGGCGCTCGGGGAGGCGATTCAACTCGAAACCGCAGACGTAGTAGCGTAGCGCACCAATCCACAAGCGTCGAGAGTTGCCGATATGGATGACCGAGTTAACCCGGCGAACCCACGACTGGGCATTCTTCGCCGGGAGGTAGAGCAGTCGGTCCTGAAACCCCTCGACTCGTACGGCTGGTCGGCCGAGATCGTGCGTGAGATCGACGGCCACGATTGCATCGAAATAACCGCGGAAAAAGGCGCGGTGACGACCCGGATCGCTGTGCTCTACAGCAGCAGCGGGATCTCGAATTCAGACTACCGAACGCTGTCGAACAGGGTCGAACGCATCTTCTTCAACGGTCAGCCCTACATGCTCGACGCCTTCGCGGGCGTTGTCAGACGAACTGGATAGGATCTGAAGAACCTGCAAACCAGGGCTCTCAGGCTGCAAGTTGACGCCACTCGGCCAAGGCGGCGGCTCGGGCTTGTTTGAAAATATCGCGGCGGTTGAGATGGCGTTCGTGGCTGAAGTGGTTATGGATTGAGGCATGAACGAAAGCAAATTTCTGCAGGGTCTTTACGTTCCTGAAATTGGCCATTGCCGCTTCCCGTCGTCGGAACGGCTGGTGCGAGTTCTCGGCCCCGTTGTTGAGCCAACGACCGCAGGTCCGGGCGGCCGCATTGCCGATCACAGTCATGGCAGCCCGGTAGGACGGAAGCCCGTCCGTGACGATCGAAGCTGGCCGGCCATAACGCTTCATCGCGCGTTTCAGAAACCTGAGTGCGGCCCTGCGATCCCGCCGTTTCGTTGCAAAAACCTCAAGCACTTCACCTTCGTGGTCAACGGCGCGCCACAAATAGCAGGTCTTCCCGTTGATCCGCACGAACACCTCATCAAGGTGCCAGCGCCAGTTCGAATACCAATGACGATGAACCCGACGCCTCCGGATCTCGGCTGCAAACAGCGGACCGAACCGGTTCCACCAGTACCGCACGGTCTCGTGGCAGATGTCGATGCCACGCTCGGACAGCAGGTCCTCGACCTGCCGCAGCGACAGCGGGAACCGGACATACATCATCACAGTGAGCCGGATGATCTCGGGTGAACTGTTGAAATATCGGAAGGGATTTTGCATTTCTAGACGCTAACAGCCCGTTGATTAAGTGGCTTTTTCCGGCTCTCACTCCCAGATGAGGAATGCGGCGGCGAAAGCCGTCTGGCCGCTTTGCGAGCCCCCCCGTGCCACCAGCATGGCCCCGGTGGGCGTGAGCAGAACGAAAATACCGCCATATCCGCCCGCCACGGCCTCCCGCGGGGTGCCGGCGCCGATGAGCTGGCGCATCAGTAACGATAGATTGTGGCCGGCGACGTGGAGCAGGTATCGCTTGTGCACATTCTCTCGCCCGCGCAGCCAGGTTCGTCGCATGCCGCCACGATCGAGGTTGTGGGCAAAGCAGCGCTCGACGATCTCGGCGCGCAGCTTGAAGGCCTCGCGGGCGACCCCGGACTTGAGCCGCGCACGGTTATTGGTGACCGCGCGCCGCGCCGCCTCATCACCGTGCCAGCGCGAAAAGCCGGTCTGCTTGGGCGCCGCGATCCGGGTCTTCCAGGGACTGTCGTTCAGAGCCCTCAAGACCGCCCGTGAGTGATAACCTTTGTCGGCGACGCATTCGGCCGGGTCCTCCGATGTCGGTGCCGCATCCACCGCCTCGAGGTTTGCCTCGGCCTTCGCCAGGGTCTTGGAAAGCGTCGTGGTGTCGCCCTCATCGGCCGGGTGCAGCTCGGCCGCCACCACCGCGCCGGTGTCCAGATCCACCGCGTGCTCGGGCTTGTAGGCCAGATGCGTCGTGCCGTCCTTCATCTTGGTGATCTTGGCCTCGGGGTCGCTCTTCGAAACCCAATCCGTGTTGGAAAGCTTCTTGCCCTTGCGCTTCCGGTCCAGACGCGCCAGGTCCTCGGCCGTGGGTGTCTCGACCCCGCTTTCCCGGGCCAGGCGCTCCAGCATCTCCCGGTAGCCTTCGCCGTTGTCGCGCCGCACGATGTTCCGCAGCGCCGCGTTGGCCTCCATGGTCGAGGCATCGACGCCGATGCGCTCGCCCTTGATCAGCCCCGCCTCGGCGATCAGCACCAGAACCCAGTCGAAGACCGCCGCGTGGACTTCATGGGGCAGGCGCGTGCGGCTCCGTGACAGCCAGGAATGGTCCGGTACCCGATCACGGCTCCCCAGTCGCAGGAACGCCCGCAGCGAAAGCGAGTCCGAGCAGCGCCACTCCAGACCGCGCTCGCTGTCGATGCCCTCGAAGTAGCCCACCAGGTGCATCCGGAAATAGCGCCCGGGCGGCACCGAGGGCGCGCCCATCCGGACCGCGTAATAAGGCCGGCAGCTCGCCTCGGCAAAGGCGTCGAAGCCGCCCTCGATCAGCACCGACTGCAAGCGGTCATAAAACACATGACCCGGAGAGCGCGGCATCTCCGACCAGCTCACCATCAGGTCCCCCTGACCATCCTTCTGCCGTCCCATCGCCATCGGCAAATCCCCCTGCAAATCAGGGAACCAGAGAATCAGACGGCGCCGACTTAAATCAACGGGCTGCTAAGGGACCTCGCCAGGTGGCTCAAGCCAATTTGCTCTGACAAGGCCCGCGTAAGCATGGTCCTGGCGACCATGACCGTTTCCGCCCTGTGGCGGACGCGATCGTGGCGCATCTCGAACTCTGCGGCATGCGCTGCTACCGGCAGCCTCCGGCGCCGGGTCACAGCACGCCGGATCCCTGGGCGGGATCGCGGCGGGACGACGGGGAGAATGGAACCGGCGGCTGATGCGCGCCGGTTGCGGCGTCAGAGCAGACCCTGGTCCCTGAAGCTGAAGGCGTCACCGGACGTGACGATCACATGATCGTGGACCGTCACCTCGATCGGCTTCAGCGCATCGCGAATGCGGCGGGTCATGTCGATGTCGGCCTGAGACGGTACGAGGCTGCCGCTGGGATGATTGTGCAACAGCAGGATCGCGGTGGCGCGCGTCTCCAGGCAGCGGATGCAGATCTCCCGGGGATAGGCCGGGGTATGGGTGACGGTGCCGCGTTGATGCAATTCATCGCGGAGCAGCCTGTTCCTGCGGTCGAGCAGCAGCAGATGGAACTCCTCGACCTCGCGATGTCCGGCCAGCGTCCGGCAGTAGTCGAGGACCTTGCGGTAGTTGTCGAAACTCGGGCGCACCTCGTTCGGAACCTCGGCCCGGGCGAGGCGGATGCCAAGAGCCTCGGCGGTCTTGATGAGGGCAATGCCGGCATCCGAAAGACCGGGGACCGTGCGAAGCCGCTCAGGGCGGGCGGCGAGGATGCGGGCGGCGGTGCCGAAACTGTCCAGCAGGGATTCGGCTAGCGCCCGAACGTCCCGGGCCGGACAGCACCCGGAAAGCAGTAGTTCGAGCAGGTCGCGGTCGTCGACCGCATCGCGGCCGACGCGCAGGAAACGGGTGCGGAGCCGATGGTGTCGTGCGGCCTGCCCGACCGATGCCGGCGGTGCGGGCGCGTCGAACAGCGGCATGTACCGGAAGACGGATCCCGGCGCGTCGAGCGGGGTCATGCCGCAGCCCCCGTGGGGGTGGCATTGCGGTGCGCTGCGGCGCGTTCACAGCAGGCATCGATGAGCAGACCATATTCACCGGCATCGAGGATCCGGTCCACGCTCAGCAGAAAGGCGAGCTGGAGCCCGATCAGGCGGACGGCCGGGTCCCCGCGCTGCGACACGCCCTCGGCGATGGCCTGGCGGCAGGCATTGTGCAGGGCGAGCGCAACGCCGGAGGGATTGCAGGCGCCCGGATCGACGATGTCGAGGGCGGCCTGGTGGCGGTCGTAGTTCGCCGGCAGATCGTTCATGGCCGGGCCCTCCGCAACCGTTCGACGAGGCTGTCGATCGTTGCCGGTTCGGCGCCGCAGGCCTCGCCCCAGCCGCGCAGATTGCGCTCGAAGTCCTCGACCGAGCCCAGATGAGCGTCGAAGAACGGGTTCGCGGTGGTCGTGGCCAGGACCGAGTCGCCGGCCACGGCGATGTTCGTGATCGAGGGGTCGGTCATGGAATCGAGATGCAATAGCCAGCACAGGAATGCGGCGAACATCGGCGACAGGTTCTCCCCGCGCCTCGGGTCCATCGGGTGCATAGGCGGCGGCGGGACGGCGGGTGCGGCGTCCGCCGCGGTCGGAATGTCGGGCATGGGGGCCTCCATGATCCGGTCGGAAAACGGAACGCCCCGCCCCGGGGGTGGCCGGGACGGGGCGCGAAGCGGGGTCTGGATGCGGTCAGTCGACGGCGACGGGGCCGGTGCGGCTCCGGGCGGCCTCGTCGAGCTCGGGGCCGAATTCCACGATGCCGCCGGCGGACCGGGCCGCCTCGGCGTAAATGCCGATGGTGTGGGCCGGCTGGAAATACAGGTCCCTCTCGATGCCGAGGCCGAACGGACCCTGGAAGGATTCGAGCTCGCTCAGCCGGACCGAGCCCAGCTCAGGGGTGCCGAGCCAAGATCGGCCAAGCAGCTCAAAATGTCGTTGTCCTCGGGATCGGCGTCGACGACGAGCCAGGTGCCCGCCCCAGCCGGGTTAAAGAATTTGCAAAGAGGAATCCTGTCGCTCTCGGGATTCCTTCCGTTGGCGAGCAGCAGCTCGCGGAGCTCGGGGGTCACGAGTTCCATGGGCGCACTCCCTGTCGGTCGGTTGGACGGCGCGGCGCCGGCGGGACGCTCCCGCGCCCCGCCGGGCCGCGCCCGATCGAGGGCCATCCCCGGCTCCGGGCGGAGCGGGATCGGGGTTCGAGATGGATGGATTGGCGATGGCGCCGGGCCGGCGGCCGGCTCAGGGTTCGACGATGCGCACCTTGGCGCTGCCGCCCTCGACCCGGACGGCGGGCTTGCCGGCGGCGTCCAGCGAAACCGTCACCAGCGGCTTGTTCGCTGGGGGATGCGGCGGGTCGCGGACCTCGGAGGTGACCGTGCCGGTCTCGCCAACGATGCGGACGAGCGCCCGGCCGCCGGAGACCTCCACGGCGCCGGGCGGAACCGGGCCGGCGAGGGTCACGACGGGAGGCTCACCGTGCTCGGAAAACCGGTCCGGAACGGGTAACGTTCCCTCGCCCCAGGGGTCGCCATCGGCGTCTTCGCATACCGCGTCGATGAAGGTCTCGGAACAATGGTCGGTGCCGCGCCATCCGGCCGAATCCTCGTTGGCAGCCTCGATCGCCTTCTCCAGGGCCTCGTCGAGGGAGTTCGCCTCCAGTGTGACGGTGTTCGCGTAGTGCGTGGTGTACGCACATTGGATTGTGAATTTCCGGGTCATGACGCCACCTCGGCGACGTCTTCCAGCGTCACCGTTACGTTCGGCCAGCTCACCCGGATCTGGACCGTCCGGTCCCGGGGGCAGAGCCAGAGCAGCTCGCGCCGGACCGCCTCGGCGATCGAGGTCCGGCAGGCCTCCTCGTCCGACAGCAGCAGCCTCGCCGCCATGTGCAGCGCCTCCTCGTCGAAACGGTCGCGCTGGGTCTCGTAGCTGTCCGAATCGGCATCGTCCGACGGCGAGAAATACCCGGCGCGTAGGAGCTCCGCGAGCAGGTGCGGCTGGATCGTGCTGTCGGAAGTGACTAGCGGCATGGCGTCGCCGAGCCAGCCCCAGGGCTCGCCCGCGAATACGAGGTCGGCCGGAAGGTCGAACGTGCGGCCCTGTCCGCGTGGCGGCCGGACGGCGAGCTCCATGCGGATCGCTGCCGGCCGACGCGGCAGTTTCGCGGCGGACGGTCCGGTCAGCTCCGGCATGGGGAAGTCGTCGAGCGGGCACCAATTGCCGTCGGCTGCGATCATAGTGGCGATACCGGTCACCCGGTCGAGGCCGTCATACCAGTCGTAACCGTCGAGCCGGCGGTTGGTCTCGAACAGGCTCGTCGCCATGCCGGCCCGCTCCGCGGCGCGCCAGAAGGCCTGCGCCTCGGGCGGCTCCGGATCGCTGTCCATCACCAGGGCGCCATGGCCGGGAACGGCAAGTTTCGGCGGTTCGCGCCAGTCGTCGACATCGGCGGCGGACGGCCGCCAGGGACGCAGCATGGCGGGCGGCGGCGCTATATCGATGCCGACCTCCCGCGCCATCGTCCAGTCCTCGAAGGCCGGACGCGGTTCCGGAGCGGCAGCCATGGCCCGGTAGATGGCGAGGCGGGCCGCGTCGCGCATCTCCTTCAGGAAGGCGTTTTCGACCGCTTCCTTGCGCGCCGGCAGCACCAGTTCGAGATCGGGGCAGTCCTTGATGTCGGCACGGATGCTCCAGGTGCCGCCATGGACGGTCTCGACGGTCGGCAGGCCGACCGGCAGGGTCAGCCCGAAGAAGTTGAGATCGGGGTCGTTGTAGCCGCGATTGCGGTTCCTGAAGACGCCGAACGCGATGCCGCGCCAGGGCTCCGCATGGAGGGCGCCGTCGAGAAAGGCGCGGCGTTCGAGTTGTTCGCCGCCGGGCTCACCACGAGGAATGCCCTCGAAAATCACCGGCAGCGGGTAATGCCTGGCGGCGGACTCGGCGGCGTGGCGGATCGCGGTGGCGGTCTCGATCGCCTGGAACGAGATCGACGTGCCATGGGGGAACGGCGCGCTGTCATCGGCACAGACGTCGGCTTCCGACTCGCCGAGAAAATGCTCCGGCGCGAGATCGACCCGCCATCCGGGCATGGAGTTGTCGTCGGGCGAACGGGGCCGCGACGATACGGTGCAACCGCGGCGCGACAGGCTGGCGAAGCCGAACCCGGCGGCGTCCTCGCGCCGGACCAGGTCGTCGGACCAGCCGTTCTCGCCGAAGCTCAGCAGGACGGCGGGATCGGCAATGCCGCTGCCGTCGTCGGCGAGGGTGACGGTGAGACGCGTCTCGCCGGTGTCGGGCGTGTTGTCGGCGGGCTGGTCGGTGAGCGTGTCGATCGCGATGAGGACGCTGGTGGCGCCGGCCCGACGAGAATTCTGCAGGGCCTCTGTCATCACGTCCGCGAGCGTGCTGGCGTAGATCCTCGTCACCCGCCTGAGGGCGCTGTCATGGATCCGGGCGCGGATCGTCGTGGGGGGCGTGGTGGCAATCCGGGTCATGCGTGGACCTCCGTGAGAGGTGTCGAAAAGGAAACGCCCCGCCGGGCTGCCCCCCGGCTCGGGGGCCGGGGCAGGCGCCCTGTGAGCCGGGGGCAAGGTGCCGGGCGGGGCGTTCGGAGCGCGCGGAGAGCGGCCTAGTGGACCCTGCGGAGGAACTCGGGGATCTCCAGCGGGTCGGGAGCCGCATCGCGGCCGTTAATGTGCGCCGGCGGGATTGGGTCGGCAGCCGTAGCAACATCCGTGGGCATGGCCACATCGGCGATACCGGCCGCCGCGCCGCGATCCCCCACCTCGGCGTTGGCAGGAGAGGTTTCCGGTGCGGCCGGTTCGACGTCACGGTTACCGTTGACGGCATCCGGTGCCGCGGCGGCGGGTTCGGCCTCCGACGGCGAGTCGATGCTTTCGACTACCGACCTGCGTTCCGGCGGATCGGCGGGGATCTCCGCCGGCGCGGCAGGCTCCGCTTCGGCGGCGGGCCCGGCATCGGGGGCGGACGCATCCGGCGCGGCCGTCGGGTCTGCGTCGTGGCCGGCCTCCTCGTCCACCCGGCCGGTGTCGAAGGCCGCGAATCCGGGCGGCATCCAGGCCTGCGCCGCGGCGTGCATGCCCGCGGTCACCCAGACCGGAGGATCGCCGGCCGCAAAGGCCAGTTCCATCGCTGCCGCGAGCGCGGGCTTCTTGTTCTTCGCACGCGCGGAGGCCCAGGCCAGGCCGAAGACCGTGCGGCCGATGTCGAGGATGCGGCTCTTGTTGATGCGCGACCACAGCATCTCCGCCGTCGGGCGCACATGCCTGGCGAAGTCGATGTCGAGCCGGGCGACGGTCGCCTCCAGTTCCGGACGCGCCTGGGGCTCAAAGGCGAGCTGGCCCTTCACCGTGCGCGCGACACAGGCCGCGAACAGCGCCTGCTTGTCAGCCACAGGCAGGGCGCGGAGCGCCGCGAAGGACTCGCCGTCGTCCTCGATCTCCAGCCAGTCGAACGCGAGGCCGGAGCGGTCCGCAAGCATGGCTTCGCCCGGCGACCAGTTCGCGAACTCCGCATCGTTCATCCGCGTCATCGGCCGATCGGCGGTCTCGCGCACGGTGATGTCGAGGGCGTGGGGCTTGTAACCCTCGGTGAAGACGGAGCGGCGCATCTGGAACAGCATGAGGTCGAAGGCGGCCTCGAAGTCCCCGGCGAGATGGGCCTTGATGAGCGCCGTCCGGATCGAGCGTAAATCATCGGCAAGCCCGATGCCGACGCCCACCTCCTTGCGCGCCTCGGCCTCGCGGTCCTTCGGCAGCGCCATGGGCGCGGAGACGGACGGGCCGGTGGTGTGAACGCTGTGGGTGGCGGCATCGGGGTCGTTGCCGCTGGCGGCCTCCGAGCCGGCGTCGCCGGACTCCGTCTGCTTGGCATGTCCTCGGGCTTCACCAGGCCCTGGATGACCTGGAGCGTGCCGTCATGGGCGATGGTGACAATGCAGCCCGCCATCCCGAAATCCTCGCGGCGCCACATCGCACGCGCCTCGATGCCGCCCTCGATCTCGTCGAGGCGGGTCTCGATGGCTTCGGCTCCCGCGACCAACTCTTCGGTCCAGGCCTCGTCGTCGAGATCGGCCAGTTCGGCCTGGCGGGCCTCTAGCCGCTCGATCTCGGCCTGCTCTTCCGAGGTCCGTTCCGCGGGCTGCGGCTCGATGCGGCCGTAGCGGGCGGTGTCGCCCCACTCGACCTCGATCATGGCGACGGCCCACTTCCAGCGGGTCGCCAGCTCGTCGGCGGCCGCCTGGAGCCTCCCGGTGGCGAGTTTCTCCAGCAGCACCGGATCCTCGAACCAGACGCCGCTCTCGTCGTCCCGGGCGAACAGGTCGCGCAGCACCTGGCCGCCCGCAGCCTCGTAGGCTTCGACGCCGACGAACCGGGCGACGGTGGCCGCTCCCGGCACCCGCTCCTCGGTGAGCAGCCGCTTCACCTGCCAGGCGGACGGGCGGTAACCCTGTGCTGAGACCTGTTCCCAGACCGCCATCTGGCGCTCGCGGTCGGTGGTGACGGCGAATGCCTTAAGCACTTCGAGGTCGATCTCGTTGTTCCGGTATGCCTCCAGCAGTTCCGGGGCGGCGTTGCCGAGGCGGAGCCGCTGCTCGACCAGCCGCTCCGACATGCCGAAGCGCGCCGCGATGGCGGCCACGGACTGGCCGGCCTCGGTGAGCTTCGCGAACGCGACGACCTGGTCGGCCGGGTGCATGGCGATGCGGATGACATTCTCGGCGAGCGAAATCTCGCCGGGCTCGACGTCGCCGGATTTGACCAGGCAAGGCACGGGGTGCTCGGCATCGAGCACGCCGTCCCCGACCAGCGCCTGTATGGCCTTGAGGCGGCGACCGCCGGCGACCACGGCATAGCGCTCGGCGCTATCCTGCTCTCCCGGCTCGTCGGCGCGGACGACGAGGTTTTCCAGCAGCCCGAGGGCGGCGATCGACGCCTTGAGCTCAGCATCGGCCTGGGGGTCGGGCGGCGTCTTGCGCACGTTTTCGGGGGCGAGGGCGAGCCGGCTCAGCGGGACTTCCCGGATCAGCGGTTCGGCCCTGGGGGCGATGTGGTTCATGCCAGTCTCCATGGAGGGTTGCATAGGCGCGGCGGGGACGGCGCTCTCCGGCTGTCCCAAGCCTGCCCCAGACCGGCTGGGCTCCGGCTCCCCGTGTCGTGTACGGGGTCAGGGGCGCGGTCGGCGCTGTGCGGCAGCCCCACCCAAAGTGCGGGCGTTTGTGGCGTGTCCGGCGGCCGGCGGCGCAAATTGCGCACATTCGGTCAGGCGGGGGCGGGAATGGCGTGCGAAAGTGCGGTCAAGCGTGCTGCTACCGCCGAATCGCATTACCGCTGGCTCGAACGGGCCGTCGGTTTCGTTGTCCGCCGCCTCGACCGCACTCTGGTCCCAGGGTCTCGGCCTGCTGTCGCCGGTCCGGCCTCCTGCTGGCTGGCAGCGCGGCGGCGGCGATCACGACGCGGCGGTGGCGGCACGGGGGTCTCGGGGAACATCGGCGGCCGGAATCGGCCCGTACGAAGGGGCACTAGCAGGCTGCTGAAAAAGTCCTCGCATTTGCAGTTGTGACATGATTCTGTGATTCCTTCGGGTGATGGAGGATGGCATGCGGGGTCGAGATAAAAGCAGTGGCAATTTATTCAGCTACGTAGACTTGGAAGAGCGTGTTCCGGATGATCATCCGCTGCGTCTGATCCGTGAGATCGTGAACGACGTATTGGGGTCTCTATCTTCGGAGTTCGAGACGCTTTATTCCCACATGGGTCGCCCATCGATCCCGCCGGAGAAGCTTCTTCGAGCGTTACTGTTGCAGGTGTTTTATTCGATCCGCTCGGAGCGTCAGCTGATGGAGCAGCTAAACTTCAACATGCTGTTTCGCTGGTTTGTGGGGCTTGGGCTGGACGATGGCGTGTGGGACGCCAGCGCGTTCTGCCACAACCGGGACCGTCTTCTGGAGGCGGAGGTTTCGGCGCAGCTGCTTGCGGGGGTTATCCAGCACCACAAGGTACGGGGACTATTGAGCCGGGATCATTTTTCGGTAGACGGAACATTGATCGAGGCCTGGGCGTCGATGAAGAGCTTTCGTCCCAAAGGTGAGGACGATGGCGACGGGGGATCGGGGCGCAACGCCGAGCGGGATTTTCATGGCGAGAAACGCTCGAACGCGACCCATGCAAGCACCACTGATCCGGACGCCCGGCTTTATCGCAAGGGTAATGGCCGGGAAAGCAAGCTGTGTTACATGGGCCATGCGCTGACGGAGAACCGCCATGGTCTGGCAGTCGGCGGCGGCGTGACCATTGCGTCGGGCACGGCGGAACGCGAAGCCGCCCTTGATCTGATCGACAGGCATCGCCCGGTGGAGAGTAGAGGCGGCCCGCGTCGGATCACGGTGGGCGGGGACAAGGGTTTTGACGTCGCGGATTTTGTCGAGGAACTGCGGCACCGCAAGGTGACCCCCCATATCGCCGTCCAGGACCACGTCACCAAGACCGGCAAGCGGCGCAAGACCAAGATAGACGGGCGCACGACGCGCCATCCCGGTTACGGCGTCAGCCAACGTTGCCGTAAGCGCATCGAGGAGGTCTTCGGCTGGGTCAAGACGAGCGCGGGATTGAGCAAGACCAAATTCCGGGGCCGCCACCGGGTCGACGCTTCGTTCACCCTGGCCTTGGCCGCCTACAACCTCGTCCGACTACCCAGACTGCTGGCGGAGGCGCCAACATGACGGGCGATGCCGGCACGCCGCTGACCGCAAAGTGGCAGATCATCGAACTGGATGAAGCCCAGGGCATCGGATCGGTCGAGATTGAAGACGGTTTCACCCTAAGACACGAAATCTCATTTCATTTCGGCGATGAATCCGAGTTCAAGGCCCGGCAATGATGACTTTTTCAGCAGCCTGCTAGAGCATTTTCTGAGCTGACGGATTCTTTTTGGGATTCCCATGGGATCGAATTTCTGATTCAAGATGTGGGCTGGTGGAGGAGGCCAGGCTGCATGACGAAACCTCTTTCCAATGATCTTCGAGAACGGCTTGTATCGGCGGTTGACAGCGGCCTGTCGCGGCGCTCGGCGGCGCGCCGCTTCGGGGTTGCGGCCTCGACGGCGATCAACGGCGATCAAATGGGTGAATCGGTGGCGGCGGACGGGCGATGTCGGGCCTAGGCCGCAAGGCGGTGACCACCGCTCGCACCGGATCGAGGCCCATGCCGAGGAAATCCTGGCGCTGGTTGACGAGACGCCGGACATCACCTTGGGCGAGATCGCGGCACACCTGGACGCGGGGCATGGCTTGACGGTGGCCCAAAGCACGGTCTGGCGGCTGCTCGACCGGCACGGCATGACGTTCAAAAAAAACCGCGCACGCCTGCGAGCAACAGCGAGCTGACGTCCTGCGCCGCCGGCAGGCCTGGTTCGACGCCCAACCCGATCTGAAGCCCGAGCGGCTGGTGTTCATTGACGAGACCGGCGCTTCGACCAAGATGGCCCGGCGTTACGGCCGGGCGCCACGGGGCGAGCGTTGCCAAGCACCGGTGCCTCATGGACACTGGAAGACGACGACCTTCGTTGGCGCGCTCCGCCTTGAAGGCATGACCGCGCCCATGGTGCTCGACGGTGCCATGCATGGTGCCGCCTTCCTCGCTTATGTGGAGCAGGTCTTGGTCCCGACGCTCAAACCCGGCGATATCGTGGTGATGGATAACTTACCCGCCCACAAACCCATCGCCGTGCGCACGGCCATCGAAGTCGCCGCGGCAGAGTTGCGCTTCCTGCCGCCCTACAGCCCTGACTTTAACCCCATTGAAATGGCCTTCTCCAAGCTCAAGGCTTTCCTCAAAAAGACCGCCGCCCGAACCGTCGATGACCTCTGGGACGCCATCGCCCAAGGCATCGACACCTTCACACCAACGGAATGCGAAAACTACTTCGCTGCTGGAGCTATGGCCGAGAGTGGGTGACGGGCTGAGAGAAGGAGGTGGCGTATCGTGGGGGGTGACGAAGCCTCCCGGTCTCCAAGCAAGGAGTGATACGCCATGACGGAAGATAGTGTTGTCGCGCTGCACCATCCAGGGGTGACGGCCGATCCGCTGACCGAAGTACTCCGCGCCGGAGCTCGCGAGCTCCTGGCACGAGCCATTGAAGCGGAGGTTGCCGCCGTGCTGGCGGCGCATGAACATCTGAAGACCGAAGACGGCCGCCGGCGCCTGGTGCGTCATGGCCACGGGCCGGAACGGGCGATCCTGACTGGCATTGGTCCTGTGTCTGTGCGGCGCCCGAAGGTCCGGGACCGTGGCAGCGTCGGAGGAGAGCGCATCCGTTTCACGTTGGCCATTCTGCCCCGTTTCGCGCGGCGGACGCGGTCGCTGGATGCGGTTTTGCCGACGCTCTACCTTCGTGGCGTATCCAGCGGGGACTTCCAGGAGGCGCTGGAGGCGTTGCTCGGCAAGGACGCCTCTGGCTTGTCGGCGCAGGTGATCGGCCGCCTGAAGGCGGAGTGGGAGGCCGAGCACGAGCGCTGGCGCCGGCGCGACCTGTCGGCCCGACGCTACGTCTACATGTGGGCCGATGGCATCTATCTCCAGGGTCGGCTGGAGGACGAGAAGCAATGCATTCTGGTCCTCATCGGCGCCACGCCGGAGGGACGCAAGGAACTCGTGGGCTTCCAGGCGGGGGTGCGCGAGAGCGCCCAGAGCTGGCGTGAGTTGCTGGCATGCCTGCGCGGGCGCGGGCTCACGATTGGTCCCGAGCTCGCCATCGGCGATGGCGCTCTGGGCTTCTGGAAGGCGCTGGAGGAGATCTTTCCCGACACCCGCCGCCAGCGCTGTTGGGTCCACAAGACAGCCAATGTCTTGAACAAGCTGCCGAAGTCGCGACAAACGGCCGCCAAAGCTGCCCTGCATGATATCTGGATGGCGGATGGCCGCGCCGAGGCCGAGAGGGCGATGAATACTTTCGCCGCCAAGTACGACGCCAAATACCCCCAAGCCGTCGCCTGCTTGACAAAGGACCGCGACGCCTTGCTGGCCTTCTACGACTTCCCGGCCGAGCACTGGCGGCATATCAGGACGACCAATCCAATCGAAAGCGTCTTCGCTACCGTCCGCCACCGCACCGTGCGCACCAAGGGCTGCTCGTCTCACGGGACAACTCTGGCCATGGTCTTCAAGCTGATCACCACCGCCAGCAAGACCTGGCGGCGGCTCATGGGAAACAATCAGTTGCCCAAGGTCATCGAAGGTGTGAGATTCAAAGACGGTATGCAGATCGACGAAACCAAAACTCGCGCCGCCGCCTGATCACGCCGTCACCCAAAATCGGGCATAACTCCGCTGCTGCCGGCTATGACCGCAAATGATAGGAAAACGCTCTAGTTGGTTAGAGATAAGGATCCGCTATGGATGCTATGGAGTCCTCGAGTGCTGGTAGTTCGCCAGGCGGAGGAGGTTCGGACTAGCCACCAGTCGTAGAGCCGCTGACACGAAGTGGCTACAAGCGGCTGGCAGAGGTTGAGCGTCAGATCGGCGAGGCGCTGACGCTGAGTGGTCGAGAGCTCATGAGTCGGGCAAGGATAAAGGGAGGAAGGTGGTCCTGACTACCTGTCCCCCGAAGCGCTCGTCTACTTCATCCGTCGCGCTATCGGAAACGGCGATGAGAGGATTCGGAACGACCTGTTTCGGGAACTTCTGGAGCGCTGCGATACGCATTTCCGGGGCAAATTCAGGGCATTTGGTTCGGAGGACCGTCAGGATCTGCAGGGCGACGTTCAATTGGGCATGATCGAGGACTTGTTTGCTGAGGATGATCGCAGCGACTTCATGCAGGTGCGGTTCTGGAAGTATCTCGAAAGAAAGTGCATCGATGCACGCCGGGCGAGATTCGGGCGAAAGAAGAAAAAGAAGCGAAAGGGAGAGGACGCGGATCGGGACAAAGAAAACTTGGACAACCGAGAGACAGAATGGACTCGCGAAGGTGTTGTGGAGGAATTGGTCGCTCTTGAAGAGGAGGTCGACCGGCGGCTCTCGATAGAGGATCTAGCGATGATCGATCAGGCGCTGGGCCGTTTGCCCCCGCAGCTGCGCCAGGTCTTTCTGCTTCGCCACTACTTTCTCGTGAAGATTGGATCCGACGATCTAGCAAGCGCTGGCGGCGCGCAGCCGACGATCGCACAGCAGTTTGGCTGCACCGGTCGGACGGTTCGCAACTGTCTTAACAGCCCGTTGATTAAGTCGGCGCCGTCTGATTCTCTGGTTCCCTGATTTGCAGGGGGATTTGCCGATGGCGATGGGACGGCAGAAGGATGGTCAGGGGGACCTGATGGTGAGCTGGTCGGAGATGCCGCGCTCTCCGGGTCATGTGTTTTATGACCGCTTGCAGTCGGTGCTGATCGAGGGCGGCTTCGACGCCTTTGCCGAGGCGAGCTGCCGGCCTTATTACGCGGTCCGGATGGGCGCGCCCTCGGTGCCGCCCGGGCGCTATTTCCGGATGCACCTGGTGGGCTACTTTGAGGGCATCGACAGCGAGCGCGGTCTGGAGTGGCGCTGCTCGGACTCGCTTTCGCTGCGGGCGTTCCTGCGACTGGGGAGCCGTGATCGGGTACCGGACCATTCCTGGCTGTCACGGAGCCGCACGCGCCTGCCCCATGAAGTCCACGCGGCGGTCTTCGACTGGGTTCTGGTGCTGATCGCCGAGGCGGGGCTGATCAAGGGCGAGCGCATCGGCGTCGATGCCTCGACCATGGAGGCCAACGCGGCGCTGCGGAACATCGTGCGGCGCGACAACGGCGAAGGCTACCGGGAGATGCTGGAGCGCCTGGCCCGGGAAAGCGGGGTCGAGACACCCACGGCCGAGGACCTGGCGCGTCTGGACCGGAAGCGCAAGGGCAAGAAGCTTTCCAACACGGATTGGGTTTCGAAGAGCGACCCCGAGGCCAAGATCACCAAGATGAAGGACGGCACGACGCATCTGGCCTACAAGCCCGAGCACGCGGTGGATCTGGACACCGGCGCGGTGGTGGCGGCCGAGCTGCACCCGGCCGATGAGGGCGACACCACGACGCTTTCCAAGACCCTGGCGAAGGCCGAGGCAAACCTCGAGGCGGTGGATGCGGCACCGACATCGGAGGACCCGGCCGAATGCGTCGCCGACAAAGGTTATCACTCACGGGCGGTCTTGAGGGCTCTGAACGACAGTCCCTGGAAGACCCGGATCGCGGCGCCCAAGCAGACCGGCTTTTCGCGCTGGCACGGTGATGAGGCGGCGCGGCGCGCGGTCACCAATAACCGTGCGCGGCTCAAGTCCGGGGTCGCCCGCGAGGCCTTCAAGCTGCGCGCCGAGATCGTCGAGCGCTGCTTTGCCCACAACCTCGATCGTGGCGGCATGCGACGAACCTGGCTGCGCGGGCGAGAGAATGTGCACAAGCGATACCTGCTCCACGTCGCCGGCCACAATCTATCGTTACTGATGCGCCAGCTCATCGGCGCCGGCACCCCGCGGGAGGCCGTGGCGGGCGGATATGGCGGTATTTTCGTTCTGCTCACGCCCACCGGGGCCATGCTGGTGGCACGGGGGGGCTCGCAAAGCGGCCAGACGGCTTTCGCTGCCGCATTCCTCATCTGGGAGTGAGAGCCGGAAAAAAACCACTTAATCAACGGGCTGATAGGGGCGGACGCCCAACGATAGTGTCCGGGTAACCGCGTCGCGCACGCCGATTTTCTTGGACCTCGACCCTTGGGGCATCGGGCGCTGACCATGTTCTCACTCCTGCTCGCGCCTGCGCCTTGCCACGATCCCTGCAAAATATCCCATCCAGCTCCGGCTCATCCCACTCCCGAGCCTCTCTCGCCGCCCAGTCCATCGTTGCTACGAGGAAGAGCGCGATGCCTGTCAGGGGCGGCAATCGAATCTGAGATTCTGCCGGTGTATGGCGCATGGGAATTGACGGAACTTAGTTGAGGGATGTAGAACGAACAAAGAACAAAGGAAGGATCTATCAGTGCCGTGCGTCGACTTCTACCCCGCATCCCATATGGAACGCCCGTGCCTCCACCCACAAGCGGAACCAGCGCCAGCCATGCTTTCGGAGGTTTTTGCCGAGACCCCCATGGACGGAGCCGTGACAGGGTTCGTGCTGGCCCAACTCGGACCGGGCGGCAAGCCCGTGCTCTGGGTCCAGGACCGGATGTCGCGGCTCGAGGCGGGACGGCCGTGCCTGGCGGGTATGCGTCCGGGCGTGGATGTGCTCAAGGTCGATGCGCCGAGCGCCCGGGATTCACTTTGGACGGCCGAACAGGGTTTGGGGTGGGCTTCACTCGGCGGTGTGATCGCGGAGATCTGGGGCGATCCCCCCGCCGTGGATTTTACTGCGACCAAACGCCTGGCGCTGCGCTCGGAGGCCCACGGTGTCCCTTGCTGGCTCCTGCGTCGGTTCACGCAACCCAATCTCAGCGCCGCGCGCGAGCGCTGGCGCGTCGGTCCGCTCCCCTCTGACCGGCATGCTTTCGACCTTCGCGCACCGGGTTTGCCGCGCTGGCGGGTGGAGCTGTTCCGGTCGCGCTTGCGGCCGCCCGGCGTCTGGACCGCCAGCTATGACCCGGCCCATCAACACCTGGTGCTGGACAGCGACCGGGCCAATGAGGAAACAGGCGCCGCGACGGACTTCGCCCGCGCGGTCTGAGCGGTTCCGTGGAACTACGCCAAGGCGCTTCTTCCGATGCCGTGCGTGAACAAGCCGCCTGGCCGCCGGGATTCGATCGTGCACAGGGTGACAGCGATCTGGTTCCCGCGCTTTGCCATCGAATGCTGGCGGCGGCGAGTAGACCGGCGGGGTAAAGCGCCTGCCGGGGACCTGCCGGTAGCGCTCGCCCGCGATGGCCCCCACGGTCCTGTGGTCCATGCCGCCAACGGCGCCGCGGAACAAGCGGGCGTCAGGAAAGGAGGGCGTGTCGCCGACATGCGCGCTCTCTGCCCCGGACTGCTCGTGGAGCAGGCCGATATCGGCGCGGACGTCAAAGCACTGGAGCGACTCATGTTGTGGGCCCGGCGCTGGTGTCCGTGGACCACCGTGGACGGGACGGCGGGCATCGTGATGGATACGACCGGCTCGGATCATCTGTGGGGCGGAGAAGCCGCGATGCTGCGCGACATCGAGGAAAGACTGACCGGGCTCGGCTTTTCTTGCCGGTTGGCCGCTGCTCCCACCCACGGAGCGGCCTGGGCGCTTTCGCGTCTGGGCGATGCGCGGGATATCTGCACATACGAAGACCTCGCCGCCCGCATGGCGCCGCTTCCGGTCCGATCGCTCCGGCTGAACCCGGAGACGGTAATGGTTCTGGACCGCCTCGGCCTCAAGACGGTCGGTGCGCTGTCCGCCGTGCCGCGCCTGCCGCTGGCGCGGCGCTTTGGCCACGGCGATCCGTCCGGGAATCCGCTCATCCGTCTCGACCAGATGATGGGGCGTACGCCCGAGCCGGTAAATGCACCCGGCGATCCACCCCGGTTCGTCGCCGAGGCGCGCCTCGCGGAACCGGTCCAGGACCCACTTCCTTATCTTCCGGAGCTGGCCGGGCAACTTTGCAAACGCCTCGGAGAGGCGGGGCTCGGCGCGCGCCGCATCGTGCTCACGATCTATCGTACGGATGGGGAGACGGCGCGGGTCGCGGCCGCCGCTGCGCACCCGACCCGCGACGCGGAACATATTCGCCGCCTGTTCGACGGCAAGCTGGAGCGGATCGATCCCGGTTTCGGGTTCGACCTGATCATGCTCGGCGCCCCGGCGGTCGAACCGCTCTCCGCGATCCAGATCCGGCTCGGCGGGGAGGCCGAAGAGGCGGTCGAGCTTGCCCGGCTGATCGACCGGCTGACCGCGCGCTTTGGGTCTGCCGCAGTCAAACGGGCCGGCTTGCGCGAAAGCCATATTCCGGAGCGGCGGGAAGGCTGGGCGGCGGCGATGGAACCGCCGGCGCCGGCTTCGGCGACCCTGGCCGCGCCACGCCCGGTCCGGCTGCTGGATCCCGCCGAAGAGGTCTGCGTGATCTATACCGCGCCGGAAGGCCCGCCCGCCCGCTTCATCTGGCGCCGCGTGACCTACCGGGTGACCGGGTTTGGTGGCCCCGAGCGGATCGGGCCGGAGTGGTGGCGCGCCCGGCCGGGGTCGCGGATGCGCGACTACTTCAGGATCGAGGACCAGCGGGGGATGCGCCTCTGGCTCTACCGCGAGGGCCTGCTTGGAGATGGCCGGGGGGCGTCGCCGCGCTGGTTCGTGCATGGGGTCTTCGAATGACGGCGGGCCGCGCACCCTTCGTCGAGCTCGCAGTCGCTTCCGGCTTTTCTTTCCTGCGCGGGGCATCGGACGCGGCAGAGTTGGTGCTGACCGCCTGTGTACAGGGCCACGACGCCATCGGTATCGCCGACCTCAATACGCTCGCCGGAGTCGTGCGACTTCACGTGGAGGCACGGAAGGCGGGCCTGCGGCCGGTCATCGGCTGCCGCTTATCACTGGCGAGCGGCGAGACATTCCTGGCCTATCCCAAGGACCGCGATGCCTATGGCCGGCTTTCCCGCCTGCTTTCAAAAGGCAAGATGCGTGATCGGCAAGGGAACTGGCAGAAGAAAGGCGTCTGCGATCTGACGCTCGACGACTTGGCCGCCGAAGGAACGGACCTCCAGCTGATCGCCGTGCCGCCCGGCGACGTTGAGCGCTTCGCCCGCGGCCTGCCCGGACTGGCCGAACGGCTGCCAAGCCTGGGCCACATCGCGGCGTCCTGCCTCTACCGGGGCGAGGACCGGGCGCGGATCAACCGGCTCGACCGGCTCGCCGCCGCCCACGGTCTCGGCATTCTCGCCACCAACGATGTGCTCTACCACGAACCCGCGAGGCGGCCCTTGCAAGACGTGATGACCTGCATCCGCGAGAAATGCACCCTGGCCACCGCCGGCTTCCGGCTGGAACCGAGCGCCGAACGGCATCTGAAGCCGCCGCGGGAAATGATCCGTCTCTTTTCCGAATGGCCGCATGCCGTCCGCGCCGCACGCGACGTCGCCGATGCCTGCCGGTTCGATCTCGAGGAACTCGCCTACGAATATCCGCGCGAGGCGGTCCCGGAGGGCATGCGCCCCCAGGACCGGCTGGAACAACTCACCTGGCAAGGCGCGCAATGGCGCTATCCCGATGGTGTTAGCCCGGAGATCGTGGCGCTCCTGAAGAAAGAACTGGCGATGATCGAAAAGCTCGACATCGCGCGGTATTTCCTGACGGTCCATGACCTCGTCCGCTTCGCCAGGCATGAGGCCTCGCCGCCGATCCTCTGTCAGGGGCGCGGCTCGGCCGCCAATTCCGCCGTCTGCTATGTGCTGGGCATCACCGCCGTGGACCCCGCCAAACACGATCTTCTATTCGAGCGTTTCATCAGCGAGGAGCGCAAGGAGCCGCCCGATATCGACGTGGATTTTGAGCACGAACGGCGCGAGGAGGTGATCCAGCATATCTACGGCAAGTATGGGCGCGACCGGGCCGGCCTCTGCGCCACGGTGATCCATTACCGCCCCCGCTCGGCCATCCGCGAGGTGGGCAAGGTCATGGGCCTGTCCGAGGACGTGACAGGTGTGTTGGCGAAGACCGTCTGGGGCAGCTGGGGACAAGACGTCGATCACGGACATGCGAACGAGGCCGGGCTCGACATGGCCGATCCGGTTCTGCGCCGGACCATTCTCCTGGCCCGGCAGTTGATCGGCATGCCCCGGCATCTCGGCCAGCATGTCGGCGGCTTCATCCTGACCGAACGTCCGTTGACCGAAACCGTGCCGATCGGCAACGGCGCCATGGCGGAGCGCAGCTTCATCGAATGGGACAAGGACGATATCGACGCGCTAGGCATCCTCAAGATCGACATCCTGGCGCTCGGCATGCTCACCTGCATCCGCAAGTGCTTCGATCTGATCGAGGCCCACCACGGACAGTCCCATACCCTGGCGAGCATCCCGCAAGAGGACCCGCGGGTCTACGACATGCTCTGCCGGGGTGACAGCGTCGGCGTCTTCCAGGTCGAAAGCCGGGCGCAGATGAACATGCTGCCGCGCCTGCGCCCGCGCCGGTTCTATGATCTGGTGATCGAGGTTGCCATCGTCCGTCCCGGCCCAATCCAGGGCGACATGGTGCATCCCTACCTGCGCCGCCGGTCAGGGGAGGAGCCGGTGGACTACCCGAGCCCCGGCCCGCCGCACGATCCGCTAGAGCTGAAGAACATTCTCGGCCGCACCCTGGGCGTGCCGATATTCCAGGAGCAGGCGATGAAGATCGCCATCGACGCGGCGAAGTTCTCGCCCGCCGAGGCCAATGAGCTGCGCAAGGCGATGGCGACGTTCCGTTCCCGGTGCACCATCGGCGCGCTGGAGGAGAAGATGGTCGGGCGCATGATAGCGCGGGGCTACGATCCGGAATTCGCCAAACGTTGTTTCGAGCAGATCAAGGGGTTCGGGGAATACGGGTTCCCCGAGAGCCATGCGGCCTCGTTCGCCCTGCTGGTCTATGTCTCAAGCTGGATTAAATGCCACTTCCCGGATGTCTTTTGCACCGCGCTGCTCAACTCCCAACCCATGGGGTTCTACGCGCCGGCTCAGATCGTGCGCGATGCACGCGAGCACCGGATCGAACTGCGGCAACCGGATGTGAACTATTCGGACTGGGACACGACGCTGGAGCCCACCGGCGCGGAGCGGTTTGCGGTTCGGCTGGGGTTGCGCCGGATCGAGGGGCTGCGCCAGGAGGCCGGGCAGCGGATCATGGACCATCGCGAGCGGCCTTACGGTGACCTCCGGGAATTGCAGGAGCGCGCCGGACTGAGCGCCGCTGCGATCCGCCGGCTGGCCGCGGCCGATGCTTTCCGGTCGCTCGACATCGACCGCAGGCAGGCGCTTTGGGAGGCCAGGGCGCTGAAGGACGCGCCCGACCTGCCTCTGTTCCGGTCGGTCCGCGATGAGGGTAGCGAGCCGCCGGTTTCCTTGCCGGTCATGCCGGTCTGCGAGCAGGTCGTCGAGGACTACCGGACGCTGCGCCTTTCGCTGAAGGCGCATCCCCTGTCCTTTCTGCGCAAGAGCCTGCGCAAACAGCGCTATATCTCCGCCGCCGATCTCAAGCGCAGCCGCAACGGGCAAAAGGTCAAGCTTGCGGGCCTGGTCCTGGTCAGGCAGCGGCCGGGCAGTGCCAAGGGCGTCTGCTTCATCACCCTTGAGGACGAGACCGGGGTCGCCAATCTCGTCGTGTGGCCCAAGGTGATGGCGGACTGCCGCAAGGCCGTCATGCAGTCCCGGCTGCTGGCGGTCCAGGGCCATGTGCAGCGCGACGTGGAGATCGTCCATGTGGTGGCCCGGAGTCTGGAAGACCGCTCCGACGTGCTCTTGCGCCTTGCCTCCGGTGGTTCCGGATCGGCCGCGTTCCACGCGAACGGGACCGGCCTGCCGATGCCCGCGCCCGCATCGCGCCACCCCCGTGACGTGCGCATCGTCCCTAAAAGCCGGGACTTCCATTGAACGCGGCGCTGGATGTAAAGGTTTGGGGTCGGCCCTGAAACCCACGCAAGGCGCCGAGTTTCGGGATATCAATTGGCCGGGGCCACGATCAACGGCGGCGACGCGGTAGCCGTAGGAGGGTTCAATGTGCAACTTGTACGCCAACACGATGCCGCAGGACGCAATGCGGCACTTGTTCAACGCTCTGGATCGGCTGGGCAATCAGGAACCGCTTACGGCGATCTTTCCGGATGCCGAAGTGCCGATCGTCCGGATCGGCGATGACGGCGCCCGGGAACTGGTCAAGGCCCGGTGGGGATGGGACAGGACCCCGCGCAGCTGGGTGACCAATGCGCGGAATCTGTACAAGAGCTGGGGCGTCATCCTCAATGTGAGCCAGCGCTGCCTGGTGCCGGCGACATCGTTTGCCGAGTATCACCCGAGCGAATCGATTCCAGGTGCGAATAGCAACCCGATCAAGGCAGCGGCGTGGTTCCGGTTGGCCGGAGAGGAGGATCGCCCGCCGTTCGCGTTTCCCGGCCTCTATCGTCGATGTGTCTGACGTCAGCGCCTTTGGGACAAATTGAGGTAATTGCATACCGGAGGATTTCTGTCTCATCGTAGTGACCGAAGGGAACGAAGATGAGACAGAAATCAATGAGCAAGAACGACCCGGCGGATGGAACGGTTCGGGATATTCGCCGCAAGACACGCAAGCAGTATACGGCTGAGGAGAAGATCCGGATCGTGGTGTCGGGCCTGCGCGGCGAGGAGAGCATCGCCGCCTTGTGCCGCCGCGAGGGCATCGCCGAGGGTCTGTATTACAGCTGGTCGAAAGAGTTTTTGGAAGCGGGCAAGAAGCGGCTCGCCGGCGACACCGGGCGCCAAGCGACCTCGGGCGAGGTTAAAGGCCTGCGCCAGGAGATGCGCGACTTGAAGGAGTTGGTCGCCGAACTTTCGCTGGAGAACCGGCTTCTCAAAAAAAACATGATCGGGCATGGGGGAGACGAGGAATGAGGTATCCCGCATCCGAGAAGCTGGAGATCATCCGCCTGGTCGAGCAGTCCCACCTGGGCGTCGGGTCCACTTTGGACAAGCTGGGCATTCCGAAGACCACCTTTTATCGCTGGTACGATCGCTTTCTGGCCTTTGGCGACGCCGGTCTTTAGGATCGCAACAGCAGCCCAGGCCGGGTGTGGAACCGGATCCCGGATGATGTCCGGGGGCAGATCATCGATCTTGCCCTGGAGGAGACGCAACTGTCGCCCCGGGAACTGGCCGTCAGGTTTACGGACACCAGGGGCTACTTTGTCTCGGAAGCCTCGGTTTACCGGCTTCTCAAGGCCCACGACCTGATCACCAGCCCCGCTTTCGTGGTCATCAAGGCAGCCGATGAGTTCCGCGACAAGACCACGGCGCCGAACCAGCTGTGGCAGACCGACTTCACCTATCTCAAGGTCATCGGCTGGGGCTGGTTTTACCTGTCGACCATCCTGGACGACTATTCCCGCTACATCATTGCTTGGAAGCTCTGCACCAACATGACGGCGGACGATGTGACGGCAACACTGAAGTTGGCGCTAGAAGCCTCAGGCTGCAATCGCGCCAATGTCGTCCACAAGCCGAAGCTGCTCAGCGACAACGGCTCGTCCTATATCTCCGGCGATCTGGCTGAATGGCTCGAGGACCACGGTATGGATCACGTTCGGGGCGCACCGTATCACCCGCAAACCCAGGGCAAGATCGAGCGCTGGCATCAAACGCTGAAGAACCGGATCCTGCTTGAAAATTATTATCTACCCGGCGATCTCGAAAACCAGATCAGCGCCTTCGTCGATCACTACAACAACCAACGCTACCACGAGAGCATCGGCAACGTAACTCCAGCCGACGCCTACTTTGGACGCCACACCGCCATCATCGAAAAGAGAAAAAAAGATCAAAAAACTGACCCCCCAAAACCGCCGCTTGAACCATCAAAGCCAAGCGGCTTAACATCAAACAAAGATGAGCCAGATCCTCCCTATGAAACACGCTCAACAGTCCCATTTGTTTTGATGACGGACACCCGTCATCGGAACGGCTGGTGCGAGTTCTCGGCCCCGTTGTTGAGCCAACGACCGCAGGTCCGGGCGGCCGCATTGCCGATCACAGTCATGGCAGCCCGGTAGGACGGAAGCCCGTCCGTGACGATCGAAGCTGGCCGGCCATAACGCTTCATCGCGCGTTTCAGAAACCTGAGTGCGGCCCTGCGATCCCGCCGTTTCGTTGCAAAAACCTCAAGCACTTCACCTTCGTGGTCAACGGCGCGCCACAAATAGCAGGTCTTCCCGTTGATCCGCACGAACACCTCATCAAGGTGCCAGCGCCAGTTCGAATACCAATGACGATGAACCCGACGCCTCCGGATCTCGGCTGCAAACAGCGGACCGAACCGGTTCCACCAGTACCGCACGGTCTCGTGGCAGATGTTGATGCCACGCTCGGACAGCAGGTCCTCGACCTGCCGCAGCGACAGCGGGAACCGGACATACATCATCACAGTGAGCCGGATGATCTCGGGTGAACTGTTGAAATATCGGAAGGGATTTTGCATTTCTAGACGCTAAGGGACCTCGCCAGGTGGCTCAAGCCAATTTGCTCTGACAAGGCCTCCGTGAGGCCGAGGGCATACCGCAGGACGCGACCACCGCCTCGGTCTCCCTCGACGGCGTCATGGTGCCGCTGAGACCCGGCGAGGACGGTCGCGCCAAGGCCTCCTGGCGCGAGGCCGCCTGCGGCACGGTCTCCTTCCACAACGCCGAGGGCAAGCGCCTGAAGACCCTCTATCTCGGCCGCATGCCGGAGAGCGGCAAGCTCACGCTGAAGGCGCAGCTTGCAAGCGAAGTCGCACACATCAGGCGAGCACGCCCCGAGATCGGGATCGTCGCTATCGCCGATGGCGCCGCCGACAACTGGACCTTCCTGGAGACCCTGTCGCCCGAAACCGAGGTGATCGACTTCTGGCATGCTTGCGAACATCTGCAAACCGCGTCCGACCATGCCGTGGCGCCCGGCTGGTTCGAGAAGTACCGCGAGATCCTACGTCACGATCCCCGTGGCGTCGCCAAGGTGATCCGGGCGCTGCGCCACCTTCGCGATGCCGCCGCTGCGCCGGACCGGGCCGAGACCGAGCGGGAACTCGCCTTCTTCCGCAATCATCGCCATCGCATGCGCTACCACGCCCTGAAGGAAGAGGGCATCGCCATCGGCTCAGGCGTGGTCGAGGCTGCCAACAAAACCCTGGTGACACAGCGCATGAAGCGCTCCGGCATGCGCTGGCGGATCGTCGGTGGACAGGCTGTTCTGACCTTCCGCGCGCTGATCAGCGCAACCGACACACCGGCCAACGACAACATCAGTCCACGTGCAGCAGCCATGGCAATCGCTGCCTGAACTCAACGAACCAAGTTGCTGCAGGCCGCATCGATGATGGCAGAGCGCCGGATACGGCAAACCGTCCTAATACCAACGGCACTAATTATTGACCTGAAATCGCCCAATCTCTCATTCCGATGGACATGATCGTCTCGGGCTGGTCGATTAGTTTGTTCCAGGCTTGGCAACCGGCCTCGATGATGGCGTCGTAATCTTCGAAGACGCGGTTAGAGAGCCAATTCTGGCGGAGGTATTGCCAGATGTTCTCGACCGGGTTCAGCTCGGGCGAGCGCGATGGCAGCAGGATGATGGTGAGGTTCTTGGGGACCTTGAGCTGGTCGGTGCTGTGCCACCCGGCGCGGTCCATCAGGACGACGCCATGGGCCTTGGCGGCGACGTTGCAGCTGATCTCGTCGAGATGCATCTGCATGGCGGCTGTGTTGGCGAAGGGGAGCATGAGAGCGGCACCCTTGGCTCCCATGGGACAGATTGCGCCAAAGAGGTAGGCGTTCGTGTAGCGCTGATCGGCGGGCAGGCGTGGCCTTGTTCCCTTCTTCGCCCAAATGCGCACACGCCCGTTCTTCTGTCCCAGCCTGGCCTCGTCTTGGAACCAGATCTCGACCCGCTTGGTCTTGGGCAGACCGGCTAGGTGGGCAGCGAGCGTGCGGGGGAAGTTTTTTTGAACGCCTCGATCACCCGCTGGTCCTGCTTGGGGTGCTGCGGCCGGGCGCTGATGTGGGAGAAGGACAGCGCGACGAGAAGGTCGGAGATCGCCCGCTCGCTATAGATCACGCCAAAGCGTTCTTCGATCACCCGTTTCAGGTCAACCCGCCGCCAGCGAACCACACCGTCAATCTTTGGATCGGGGCCCGTTTCGACGATCACCGACAGTTCGCCCATCTGCTCGTCGGTCAAGAGCCGGGGGCGGCCCGCACCGGGACGGTTCTTCAAGCCGTCTGCCCCTTCATCGTTGAAGCGGTGCGCCCAGTCTCTCAGCGTCTGGCGATCCATGCCGCCGACCTTAGCGGCTTCCGCTCGGCTCATGCCGTCGTAAACCGCCGCCAAGGCCAAAAGCCGGCGAACTTGGCGGGGATCGCGACTGTGCTTGGCCAAACACCGGAGCTCAATGCTGTCGTAGTCGTCCCGAAGAGCAATGCATACTGACATGGCGAATCTCCTTCGCCAGCCTTGAATCACATCCAGCCCAAAAAGGGAATCCCTTGCGAGTCAGAATTTTGCGCCGTTGGTATAAGTGCTGTGTCAGGCCGCGTCGTTCGATCGAGTCACGCAGGCGACACACCGCAACGACCCCTCGGGTTGCCGCACCTCGTGTATATGATTCAGGTACTTGTCCGCTACCGGTGATGCGAACGTGCCTGACCCTTCTCGCGCCGGACATCGTCGAGGCGATTCTCGACGGAAGGCAGCCGGCCGGCCTGCGGATGGACGCCCTTCTGGGACCGATCCCGACCGAATGGACGGAACAAAGGCGAACCCTCGCATTTGCCTGACCAACGCCGGTCCATCACCTCCCTATCAAGCCGCGAAATTGATGGCTAAAGTAGCTCCAACTGGCTGGGGGATGATCCATGCAGCGCATGTCGGCGCGCGACGCCAAGAACGGCTTCGGTCGGCTCATCGATCTGGCAAGGGCCGAGCCCGTCGCCATCGAAAAGTACGGGCGATCCGTCGTCGTGGTTATCGCTGTCGAAGAGTATGAGCGCCTCTGCGGCAAGGCGGGTACGAAGGCTTCCGCTTCGAAATCCAAAAAGCTTGAGGGGGACAGGAAGTTGGTCTCAAAACAGAAACGGTCCAGCAAGCCGTCGAAAAAGGTGATCTGACATGGCGAGCCACTCTGATCTCGCCAACCTGATCTGGCAGATCGCGGACCTGCTGCGCGGTCCCTACCGGCCGCCGCAGTATGAGCGCGTGATGCTGCCACTTGTCGTCCTGCGTCGGTTCGACTGCGTGCTCGCCGACACGAAAGCAAAGGTCCTGGCGGAGTACGAGCGTCGAAAGACCGGCAAGCTGACCGACGATGCCCTTGACCGCATTCTGAACAAGGCGTCGGGCCATCGGTTCCACAACCGGTCGGGCCTGGACTTCCAGCGCCTGAAAGGCGACCCCGACAACATCGACAAGCACCTGACCAGCTATATCAACGGCTTTTCCGCAAACGTCCGCCGCATCTTCGATTATTTCGAATTCGGAAACGAGATCGAGAGGATGCGCGAAGCCAACATCCTCTATCTCGTCGTCAGCGAATTCTGCGACGTCGATCTTCATCCGAGCAAGGTGGCGAACCGGGATATGGGCCTCGTGTTCGAAAACCTGATCCGGCGTTTCAACGAGCTGGCGAACGAGACGGCGGGCGATCACTTCACGCCGAGGGAAGTGATCCACCTGATGGTCGACCTCCTTTTCATGGACGCGGACGACCTGCTCAGCAAGCCCGGCACCGTAATGCGGATGCTTGATCCTGCATGCGGCACGGGCGGTATGCTTCGCGGAAGCACAGCGGTACATGCGCGAGCATCACGCCGCCGCGCAGCTCTACGTCTATGGGCAGGACTACAACAAGCGGGCATTCGCGACGGCGGCGTCGGCCATAGCTCTTTCATCAGCAGCTTCCCGTCTGGCCGTGGGTTTCTTCCTTTTTTCCTTGGTCTTCATCAATCTGTCCCCCGATGTTCAGTGCGTAAAGTGAATCAAACCCACGTTCGGACTTCAGCACAATCAGAAATTTGCCAGATCGAATCCCCATTGCGGCAGCGGCTACCCTTCCCTGCCGTGCGACAGGATACACTACATGTTGTGGGTGTGTGCGTTAACCGGATAGGCACGCAACATTCCAGGTCTCAATGGTGGCGGCCTCAGGCTATTCCCCGAGTCTACTAAGTATAATCCCCTACCTACCCGCGACTATTGGCGACGAATATTGTTGTAACAGCCAATTTAGCGGCTGCTTTGGGCGCCAATTTTCTGTAAATTAGAGACTAATAATTCGCTCAGTCACAAATGGGTAGGGCATGAGTGAAGCTGGAGGACGGACGGACGAGCCGGCGAGGGTAAAGGCGACTACCGAGACTCTCGGTCCTGCAGACGCTCGAAATGCACCATGCGTGGCTCGCGAAAAACGCGACCGGGCAGAAGGCGGATTTTTCGCACGCGGACCTCGCCAACCTCGATTTTTCGGATCTCGATCTCAAACAGGCGATCTTCGTCGGGGCGATCTGCCGCAAGACGATTCTCCAGCGCGCCGATCTCGCCGAGGCGGACCTGTTTGCCGCCGATCTGTCGCACGCCGACATGAGCCATGCCAACTTCAGCAAGGCGGTGATGCGCGGCGTGGTTCTGACCGGCGCCAACCTCAATCATGCCAACTTGAACGACGCCGACTTTCGCGGCGGCACCATCATGGGATCGGACGGCGCCACCCTGGGACAGAAGACCACCGATATCACCGATTGCGTCCTCGATTTTGCCTCGCTCGCCCGGGCCCAGCTCTCCGGGGCGAACCTGCAGGGCACGAGCTTCATCGGCGCCAACATGAAAGGCGCCAAGCTCGCCGGCGCCAATCTCAGCCGCACGAATTTCCGCGACCCCGATTTGAGCGAAGCCAACCTGTCCGGCGCCCAACTGAACGATGCGCAGTTTCAAAACACGATCCTCCGTGGCGCCAACCTCAAGCGCGCGGTGACCGATCGCATCAACTTCGAGCAGGCGGACCTCGATGGCGCCGATCTGCAGGGCGTCGATCTCAGCAAATGCGATCTCGGTGGCGTGCACATGCTGCGCAAGGTCAAGGACCTGCCACCGCATTTCCGCCGCGTGATCGAGGAGCACAAGTTGTGGATCGAGTCCGGCGGCAAGCACGGACAACGCGGCGTTCTCGAGGAGGAGGATTTGAGCCGCGTCGATCTCAGCGGATGGAATCTCAGCGGCATGGTGTTGCGCCGCTCGAATTTTGCCGGCGCCAAGCTCGCCAACTGTGTCTTGATGATGGCTAATCTGGAGGAAGTGGACCTGCACGGCGCCGACCTCCAGCGCGCCATGATGCTGGGGACGGCCTTGGCGGGGGCCGATTTGAAGAAGGCCGACCTCAGTCACGCCATCTTCGGCCCCATCGAGGTCAGGAGCAAGGACGACAAGCCTACCGGGCGGACGCTGAGAACCAATCTCGATAATGCCAGTCTTGCCGGCGCCAACCTCACGCACACCAATTTCTCGGATTGCAGCACCGAAGGCACCAAGTGGGAGTGACGCCGCGCGCGCCCCTGCCGCGATGATCAGATCACACGAATCGTAATGTCTTCGTCTTCGTCGACGCGGGCGTCGAACTTGTCCAGATCCTTGTCCAAGAGCCCGAAAAATATATTCTCGTTCGACGAGGTCGTCATGTTGAACTTCGCGTTGAAGCAGGGGTGTTCGATCCCGTGTTTGTCCTTGACGTAGTATTTGCGGATCGAGAATTCGTTCTCCGACACGCGGGGACCCGTAAAATACGCCTTGACCGACCGGATCTTGCCGCCTGGCACGGGCAGACCGACCAACTTGTTCTGCTCGTTTTGCGCTAGCGCCATGAACGTCGGTGTGTCGATCGTGGGGACGCCCATCAGATCGCGCCACTGTTCGTCGATGTCGGTGAAGGTGCGCGTGTAGCTGCCAACCAGGAGCTGGTTGGTCTGCGCCTTTGAGATCAGCCGCGCCAGATTGATGGTGACGTCGCCGACGATGAAACCGTTGTTGTCACTGCGCGCGCCGCTCCCCTGGTAGTACTCGTAATGGCTGCCGAAATGAATGCCGCAGCGCAGGCGGGGCACCTGTTTCGGTGTTGGCGAGCTGGCGGGCCGCCGCGTTGTAGGCCAGCGCAAGTAGCGTCGCGTTATAAAGGGCGATGTCGGCCAACAGGCCGACGTTGCGGTTCCACACATAGAACCCATCGCCGGTCGTCGTCATGGAGAGGTCGATGGGCATGCCGAGTGACTTGCAGCGCTGCGCGGCCAGACTGATGTAGTGCGAAAGCACGTTGACCTGCGTGATCTGTTCGAACGGCGAGTGGACCGAGAAGCTGACGATGTCGTAAAGCGCGATGGTCCGGCAATCGAAGTGCGTGACGGTGTAGTAGCGGATAGTGTCATTGATGGCGAAACGCGCATCGCTGCCGGTCGACCGGCTGAACGACAGGCTCAATATCTCGGTCTTGCACCCGGCACTGACCAGGTTACTGAATGCTTCCTCGCTCCCGATATAGCGGTCGAAGTCGAGCAGGTCGGCGTGCTGCTTGGCGAGCTTCGGCAGATCGTAGCTCGTGATGTGGAGCACTTCGATGCCGAACGGCAGCGCGCGCCAGCCGACGATCACGTTGGCGCCAAGGCGCCATACCTTGCGGAGCGCGATATCAAGTTCGCGCCGCTGCTCAGGCGTGAGCTCAGTGTCCGTTGCCGTCGTCAATGTCTCTGTCCCGACTCGGTTGGGGAGCTGGACCGAGGGCCGCCTGACGCGTCGTAGATTCGTGCCACCCGCCCGTTACCCCAACGCCCGTCTTTGCACCATCGGTACCCGGCCGTGATCATCCGGCCCATCCGCGCGTCCTCGCCCTATCGCGGCCGGTTGGTGCTGGTCTCCATGACCTCGAACCATTATACAAAACAGCGATGACCGTGAGGCACAAGAAAATATGGCGCGCGCCGCCGCCGCTCGCGTTCCGCGGTAGCGTCCGGCGTGCCTTGCGCGCCGGTCTTTTTCGGCTCCGGTCTGATACCGTCATCATGCGCAGTTGGTCATGACGCGCGCCTACGTCTTTCCCGGCCAAGGATCGCAATTCGTCGGTATGGGCCAGGAGCTTGCCAAGGCCATCCCGACCGCGCGCCACCTATTCCAGGAGGTGGACGAAGCGCTCAAGCAAACCCTGTCGCGGCTCATGTTCGAGGGTCCCGAAGAGGACCTCGTCCTCACCGAAAACGCGCAGCCTGCGCTGATGGCCGTGAGCCTGGCCGTGGCGCGCGTTCTGGAGATCGACGGTGGGGTCAAGATGACTGAGGCGTGCGCTTACGTGGCGGGCCACTCGCTCGGCGAATATTCGGCGCTAACCGCGGCGCGTGCCCTCAGTTTGGAGGATACCGCGCGGCTCCTGAAACGGCGCGGCCACGCCATGCAGCGCGCGGTCCCCGTCGGTGAGGGCGCGATGGCAGCATTACTCGGGGTATCGCTCGAAGAAGCACGAGCGATCGCTGCGGAGGCAGCCCAGGACGAGGCGTGTGTCGCGGCCAACGACAATGCGCCCGAGCAAGTTGTTCTGAGCGGCGCGGCGGCGGCGGTCGAGCGGGCGGTCGAGCTGGCCGGTGAGCGTGGCGCCAAGCGCGCGATTCTTTTGCCGGTGAGCGCGCCGTTTCATTCGCCGTTGATGGCGCCGGCCGCCGAAGAGATGGCCGAGGCGTTGGACGAGATCGCGATCACGATGCCGATCGTGCCGTTGGTCGCCAACGTGACCGCTGCTGCGGTCACCAAGCCGGAGGACATTCGCCAGCGCCTGGTCGAGCAGGTGTGCGCCATGGTGCGCTGGCGCGAAAGCATCCTTTACCTCCGCGATCATGACGTCCACACGTTGGCCGAGTTGGGCGCCGGCAAGGTCTTGACCGGGCTGACCCGGCGCATTGACCGTGATCTCGACGCGGTGTCGCTGCAGACACCGGCGGACATCGAGGCTTTTTGCAAGCATATCTAGAGGATCGGGACATGTTCGAATTGGCGGGCAGACGGGCCTTGGTCACCGGAGCTTCGGGCGACATCGGCGGCGCCATCTCGCGTGCGCTCCATGCCGCCGGCGCCAGCGTCGCGCTTTCCGGACGCCAGCGCGAAGCACTGGAGACTCTGGCCAGCGAGTTGGGCGAGCGCAGCCAGGCCGTGCCCGCCGATCTCGCAGATCCGGCGGCCGCCAACGCGCTGATCAAGGAGACCGAATCGGCGCTGGGCGGGCTCGACATCCTGGTGAACAATGCGGGTCTCACGCGTGACAATCTGGCGCTCCGCATCAAGGACGAGGATTGGCAGGCCGTCCTCGACGTCAATCTCGGCGCACCGTTCAAGCTGACCCGCGCTGCGCTCCGTTCGATGATGAAGAATCGATGGGGCCGCATCATCAACATCACCTCGATCGTCGGCCTCACCGGCAACCCAGGCCAGGCGAACTACGCGGCGGCGAAAGCCGGTCTCGTGGGCATGACCAAATCGATCGCTCAGGAGGTAGCGAGCCGCGGCATCACGGTCAACTGCGTGGCGCCTGGCTTCATCGAATCGGCGATGACCGACGCGCTGCCTGAGGACACGCGCGCCCGCCTCGCGGCCGCCATTCCCGCCGAGCGCCTCGGCCGGGGTGAGGATGTGGCGGCGTGCGTTGTGTTTCTGGCCTCCGAGGAAGCCGCTTATCTGACCGGACAGACCCTGCACGTGAACGGCGGAATGGCCATGATTTGAGCGGGCATCGGGGGTTCCCGGAGCCGCGGTCGGTTTTCTGGTCAAGGTCCACAAAGTGTGCTACCAAACCAGCGATGATCGGCGTGCAGGCGCAATCTGCCGATACCGCGCAAGGGCGTCGGCGGGTCGCGATGGGCAGTTCGAGCACATTTTCGGGACGTCCGGTTTCTCGGGCGAACGCCAAATTCAGGGACAGAGCGAATGAGCGATATTGCCGAGCGCGTTCAGAAGATCGTTGTCGAGCATTTGGGTGTGGACGAGGAGAAAGTGACGTCGAACGCGAAGTTTATCGATGACCTCGGAGCCGACAGTTTGGACACGGTCGAGCTCGTGATGGCCTTCGAGGAAGAATTTGGCTGTGAGATTCCCGACGACGCCGCGGAAAAGATTATCACAGTCAAGGACGCCGTCTCGTTCATCGAGGAAAACGCGTCGGCTTGACCCCCCGCCTGCACATTGCGTAGCAACGAGGGGCACAGGGGAGTAGCGGGCGTCAGGCCCGACCTCAATACATGAGACGAATTGTCGTCACCGGAATGGGTCTCGTCACGCCGCTTGGCATCGGCGTGAAGGAGAACTGGAAGCGGTTGCTCGCCGGCGAATCCGGCGCGCGCAGGATCGAGAATTTCGACGTCTCCGATATGCCGGTCAAGATCGCCTGCCAAGTGCCCAAGGGCAGCCAGCGCCATGCCTTCAACCCCGACGACTGGATTCCGGCCAAGGACCAGAAGAAGATGGACGAGTTCATCATCTACGGGTTGGCGGCGGCGCAGCACGCGGTGGAGGACGCGGGCTGGACGCCCGATGACGAAGGGGAGCGGCTCCGTACCGGGGTCATGCTGGGCTCCGGCATCGGCGGCCTGCCGAGCATCGAGAGATGTGCCCAGATTCTTTTCGAGAAGGGACCCAGGCGCATCAGCCCGTTTTTCATCCCGGCGACCCTGATCAATCTACTCTCCGGCCAGGTTTCGATACGCTTTGGCTTCAAAGGTCCCAACCACGCCGTTGTGACCGCCTGTTCGACGGGCGCGCACGCGATCGGGGATGCGGCGCGGCTCATCCAGTTCGACGACGCCGATGTGATGGTCGCCGGTGGGGCGGAGGCGGCGATCTGCCGTCTGGGCCTTGCCGGCTTCGCCTCGGCCCGCGCGCTGTCCACCGGCTTCAACGATACGCCCGAGCGGGCGTCACGTCCCTGGGACCGCGATCGGGATGGTTTCGTCATGGGAGAGGGGGCCGGCGTGGTGGTGCTCGAAGAGCTCGAACACGCGCGTCAGCGCGGCGTGCATATCTATGCCGAGGTCAAGGGATACGGCATGTCGGGCGATGCTTCGCACGTGACGGCGCCGGCGCCGGACGGCGACGGAGCCTATCGCTCGATGCAGGCCGCCCTGAGACGCGCCGAATTCGACGTGGCAGACATCGATTACATCAATGCCCACGGCACATCGACACCGCTCGGCGACGAGATCGAACTCGGCGCCGTCAGGCGGTTGTTCGGCGATGCCGCCGACAAGCTGTCCATGTCCTCGACGAAATCGGCGATCGGCCATCTCCTGGGCGCCGCGGGCAGCGTGGAAGCGATCTTCTCGATCCTCGCCATCGAGAATGACGTGGTCCCGCCCACGCTCAACCTCGAAAATCCCTCCGAGGACTGCGATCTCGATCTCGTTCCCCTCGTCGCCAAGGAACGCAAGGTGCGGGCCGCGCTTTCGAATTCTTTCGGTTTCGGCGGCACCAATGCTTCGTTGGTGTTCGCCGGCGCGCCCTGAGTCGCGGTGAGAGGCGCCCTCCGCCGCTTCGCTCTCCTCGGCTTCGTTCTCGTCCTCGCCGCTGCGCTGGGCGCTTTTGGTTGGGGCGTGAGCGCCTTCAACGCCAGCGGGCCGCACCGCGCCGATGTCACCCTCGTACTGCCGGTCGGCGCCAGCGTGGGCGATATCGCCCGCAGACTCGTTGCCGCCGGCGTCATCGACAACCCGTTGCTCTTTTCGCTTGGCGCTCGGCTGAGCGGGCACAGCCGCAAGCTCCAGGCAGGCGAGTACCGTATCGCTGCCGGCGCCAGCGCCGAGGACGTGATGCAGCTCCTGGTGAGCGGCCAAACCGTGGTGCGCCGCCTCACCATTCCCGAAGGCCTGACAGCGGTGGAAATCGTGTCCCTGCTCGAGGCCACGGATGGATTGGCTGGTGCGGTCGATGAGGCTCCGGACGAGGGCACGCTCATGCCTGAGACCTACTATTTCGCCTATGGCGATCGGACCAGCGACATCATCGCACGCATGCAGCTTGCCCTGACGGAGGCGCTTGACGCCGCCTGGCGCGAACGCGATCACGATTTGCCTTTGGATGATGTCCTGGAGGCGCTCACGCTGGCCTCGATCGTGGAGAAGGAAACAGCCGTTCCCGAGGAACGCCCGCACATTGCCGGCGTCTTCGTCAACCGCTTGCGGCGCGGCATGCCGCTGCAGTCCGACCCCACGGTGGTCTACGGTCTCACCGGTGGCCGGGGTGCGCTGGGCCGGACCCTGACCCAAGCCGACACCAAGGAGCCAACCCCTTACAACACCTATGTGATCTCCGGTCTGCCGCCAGGCCCGATCGGCAATCCCGGCCGCGCGTCCATCGTCGCCGTGATGCATCCGCTGGTGACGGAGGATCTCTATTTCGTGGCCGACGGCACGGGCGGCCATGCCTTTGCCCGAACCCTCAAGGAGCACCTGCGCAACGTCGCCAAATGGCGGCGGCTTCAGGACGACGGCGAGTAATCATCTCTTGGCTGGGAACCGGCGCACCAACGCATCCGTCCACGCCGCGGGTAGCGACATCAACAACCAGGCCATCGCATACATCGGCGCCGGAAATGCGATGCGGCCCTGATTGCGGGCGAGTCCCCGTTGAATGATCCGCGCTGCGCGGGGGGCATCGATCAGCAGCGGCATGGGATAGCGGTTGACCGCCGTCATGCGGCTTTGCACGAACCCGGGACAAATGACCGAGACACCTATGCCCTTGCCATGGAGGTAACCGCGCAAGCCTTCACCGTAGCTGCGCAGCGCCGCCTTGCTTGCGGAATAGGCGGCGGCCCCGGGCAACCCGCGAAATCCGGCGAGGGAGCTCATGATGGCGAGTTGGCCGCGCCGGCGCGGCCGCATCCGCTCGAGTGCGGGATGAACCGTGTTGAACACGCCGGCGACGTTGGTGTCGAAGAGCTGGCTCACCACATCACCGATCAGGTGGGCATCGTCGAAGCCTATCGAAATACCCGCATTGGCGATGACGAGATCGAGTGCGCGCTGCTCGTCAGCCTTGAGCACCCACCGGCGCATGGCCGCCGCATCCCTCACGTCGATCCTGCCGATGTCGGTCTCGGCGCCTTGTCCGCGGCTCCCCTCGGCAACTGCGGCGAGGCGGTCGCGATCACGGCCGCCAAGGAACAGCATGACGCCGGGTCTCGCGCACGCGGTGGCGAGCGCCTCACCGATACCGCTGCTTGCGCCGGTAATGAGGATGGATCGGGGGTCGCGCATGGCTCACATTCCTCGGCCGGGGCAGGGTTGTTGGTGGGAAACCCGCATTATAGAGTAGGCCACCGGCGGTTCGCCGGGCTTCATCATTCAGCCACGAGGTGTCCGTGACGCTGGCTAGCATGACGGGGTATGCACGGGCCGATGGCCAGTCCGGCGCCTTCACGTGGACCTGGGAACTCAAGAGCGTCAATGGACGGGCGCTCGATATCCGCTGCCGCCTGCCCAATGGCATGGATGCGCTCGAGGGTCGTGTCCGCGCGGCCCTTGCCGAGCGGTTCGCCCGCGGTAACATCACGGCGGCGCTGCACCTCACCCGTGCGGCGGAGGCCGGCGGCGTCCAGGTCAATCGCGCGTTGCTCGATCAGCTGCTCGCGCTCGCCCGTGAGTTCGACGGCGCAACGGGTGTTGCACCGCCCCGCCTTGATGCGTTGCTCACCACGCGCGGAGTGATCGAGATCGTCGATCCCGAGGAGGACGACGATGTGCGGTCCGAACGCGAGGCGGCGATGCTGATCACATTGGAGGAAGCCAAGGCGGGCCTTGCCGTTGCGCGGGCTGAGGAGGGGCAGCACCTCGCCACTGTAATGGCAAGCCAGCTCGATGATATCGACCGGCTGACGGACGCGGCCCGAAATCACGCGGCCACCCAGCCGGAGGCGATCAAGGCGCGGCTTGACGAACAGCTGTCGGCGCTGCTTGGCGAGACCCCGCCCCTGCCCGAGGAGCGCCTGGCGCAGGAGGTCGCGTTGCTGGTGGTCAAGGCGGACGTGCGCGAAGAGCTCGATCGGCTCGCAGCGCACATCGTGCAGGCGCGCGAACTGGTCGGCGCCGCGGGCGCGGTCGGGCGCCGGCTCGACTTTCTCGCCCAGGAATTCAATCGTGAGGCGAACACCTTGTGCTCGAAATCAGCCGACGTGACGCTGACCCGCATCGGCCTCGATCTCAAAGTGGCGATCGATCGGTTCCGCGAGCAAAGCCAAAACATCGAGTAGGGCGATGACCTCAACGGACTCACCGCGGCGCGGCCTGATGCTCGTATTGTCCTCGCCATCCGGCGCCGGCAAAACGACCATCGCCCGTCTGCTTCTCGAAAATGAAGCCGGCCTGGAGATGTCCGTCTCGGTAACGACGCGCTCGCGGCGAGCAGACGAAGTGCCGAAGCGCGATTATGAATTCGTGGACGAGGTCGACTTCGACCTGATGGTCGCCAATGGCGAGTTTTTAGAGCACGCGACGGTGTTCGATCACAAATACGGCACGCCCGCCGCGCCCGTTTATGCAGGCCTCGAGGCCGGGCGCGACATGCTGTTCGATGTTGATTGGCAGGGCGCCCGGCAACTCAAAGAGCACGCCGAGCGGGATATCGTGAGCATCTTCATTCTCCCGCCCTCTACCGCAGAGCTCGAGCGGCGTTTACATACGCGTGCTCAGGACAGCGATGAGGTGGTGGCGGCCCGCATGGACAAAGCCGCCAGCGAAATGAGCCATTGGCAAGAGTTCGACTACGTCGTCGTCAACAACGACGTCACTGAGACCCTGGCGAAGGTGCGCGCGATCCTGAGCGCCGAGCGGCTCAAGCGGCACCGGCAGCGTGGTCTCGACGCCTTCGTCCGTCAGCTCGGCGAGGAGCGCTAACGGCTTTTTCGTACGCGCGGGCGAGAGCGCAAAAGCGGGCGACATCGAGCTCTTCGGCACGCGCCGTCGGTGCGATGCCGGTAGAGGCCAGCAGGGCTCCGGTATCGATTCCCAAGCGCTTGAGGCTGGTGCGCAGCATCTTGCGGCGCTGGCCGAAGGCCGCCGCCACAACGGTCTCTAGTGCCCCGCGGTCGGCCACGGCGAGCGGCCGCCGCCGGGGTTCGAGCCCCACGACGGTCGAGGTCACTTTGGGGGGCGGGACGAAGGCGCTGGGTGCCACATCGAACAGGCGCCGGACCGTGAACCGCCATTGGGTCATGACGGAGAGGCGGCCGTAAGTCTTGTTGCCGGGCGGCGCGACGAGCCGGTCCGCCACTTCTCTTTGGAACATCAGAGTAAGGTTTTGAAAGCGCTCGGGTTGTTCGATCCACTTCAAGAGCAGCGCGGTCGCCACGCTGTAAGGGAGATTGGCTACGATCTTGGCCGGGCCGTCGATCAGCATGGCCTCGTCGATCTCCAGGGCGTCGGCGTGGATCACCCCGAGGCGTCCCGGATGCGCCGCAACGAGATCCTCCAGCGCCGCCACGCAGCGTCGATCCCGCTCGACGGCAACCACGCGCTTGGCGCCGGCCTCGAGCAGGGCGCGGGTCAGCCCTCCCGGTCCAGGGCCGATTTCCAGCACGGTAACTCCGGCCACCTCGCCGGCGGCGCGGACGATCCGCCGTGTCAGGTTTTGATCGAGCAGGAAATGCTGGCCGAGCCCTTTGCGCGCGGTGAGCCGGTGCCGCTTGATGACCTCGCGCAAAGGTTCCTCGCGCCGCTCATGCGATGGTCGCGCCGGCCCGTGGTCAGGCATGCGACGGTGCGGTGAGCGCTGCGCGATGACCGGCTATCGCGGCCGCGGTCTTGATCGCCGCGATCAGGCTGTCGGGGCGGGCGAGGCCCTGGCCCGCGATGTCGAGGGCGGTTCCGTGATCGGGCGAGGTGCGGACGAAACGGAGGCCCAGGGTGATGTTCACGCCATGATCGAAGTCCACCGTCTTGAGCGGGATCAGGGCCTGGTCGTGATACATGCAGACAGCGGCGTCATAATCCCCTCGCGCCGCCTCGTGAAACAGGCTGTCGGGCGGATGCGGTCCCGAAATCGTCCAGCCGTCGGCGCGCAATTCGTCGACCGCCGGCGCGATGATGTCGATCTCCTCGCGGCCGAGGTCGCCGCCGTCACCGGCGTGTGGGTTCAGCCCCGCGACAACGAGGCGCGGCTGGGCGATGCTGAAATCCTCAATGAGGGCGCGGCCCGCAATGCGTGTGCTGGCGACGATCGCGGGCGTGCTGAGGCGGGTGAGCGCCTCCGCCAGCGGCACATGGATGGTGACGGGGATCACCCTGAGGCCTGGACAGGCGAGCATCATCACGGGCTTGGCCCCTTCGCCCGCCAGCGCCCCGAGATACTCCGTGTGACCGGCGTGTGGGAAGCCCGCCGCGAGAAGGGTTGGCTTGTGAATCGGGTTGGTGACGATGGCGGCGGCCTGCCCCGAGTCGACCAGCTCCACGGCGGCATCGATGGCGCCGATCACCGCCGGTGCATTGGCCGGGTCGGGCTCGCCCGGCCTCGCTGGTTGGCTGAGGGAAACGGCGCGTATCGGCAGGGCCGCCGGAAACACGGCGCCGGCCTCTCGCGAATCCCCGATGACGTGCACCGGCACGTCAAGCCCGAGGTGCTGCGCCAATTCGGCAATCCGCGCCGGATCATCAAGCAGGAAAAATGGCGGCAGATTCTCCTGCCGCCGGGACAGCCAGGCCTTGAGGGTCACTTCCCCTCCGATCCCTGCGGGCTCGCCCATGGTGAGCGCGAGTGGCGGGTGGCCGTTCTTGTTCAGCATCAACGGAACTCCACGACGGCGTCGCGCCGCAGATTGTGCAGATACCGCCGGGCCATAACCGCGAGCCTGACCCGCAACAGGCGGTTCTCCACCGCCCGGCGATCCGGCAACCCGACATTGGGTTCGGTGCGCTCGCACACCACCAGAACATGCACGCCGCTGTCGGTGACCACCGGTACGCTGGCTTGATCCACGGACAGGTTCTCGACGGCAGCGCGAAAGTTGGCCGGAAGCTCGCCCAGGCGGATGGTTCCGAGATCGCCCGAATCCGGCGAGTTGAGATCCCGAGCGATGCGATCGACGTCTCCGCAGTCGCCGATTGTGCTGCGGATCGTCGTGGCCAACTCGTGCTGGGCCGCTTGCTCGTCTTGCCCCGCATTCGCGGTCAAGGGCAGGACGATCTGCTTGAGCGCCATCTTCACGTCATCGCGATCGGCGGTCAGTATCTTGCGGGTATCGCGCAAGCCGACGATGTAATAGCCGTCCGCCGTGCGGATAGGTGGTGACACTTGGCCAGGGTCCATGATTGCAATTGCCTGGCCGATTTCCGCTGCGAGCTGGCCCGACTGGATCCAACCCACATCGCCACCTGAATGAGCCGTCACGCCCTGCGAATATTGCCGCGCAACCACCCCGAAAGGCGTACCGTTGCGAATGTCACCGGCCAGGCGCTCGGCGGTGAGGCGGAGCTCGTCTTCCTGCTCGGGAACATCGACGGGAAGGAAGATTTCGGACATCAGGATTTCAGTCTGACCCTTGCTTTGTTCCATGAACTCGAGCGCTTCGTCGATCTCCTCGTCGCTGATACGGAAAGAGGTCCTCAATCGGCGATTGACGACCTTCGTCCAGGCGATCTCGGCGCGGAGCTGTTCGATGAGGGTGCTCCTGTCGACGTTGTTCGTCCGGAAGAACGTGTCGATTTCGTCGGGCTCCACATTGTTTTGCCGGGCCAGGAAACGCAATGCGCTCTCGATGTCGTCCTCCGTGACGAGGAGATTGAGGCGCTCGGCTTCCTGGAGTTGGAGCCGCTCGTTGATCAGGTTGTCGAGCACTTGGCGCCGCAGTGCCTTGCGCACCTCGGAAGTCGCGTTCAGTTGCGAGGTAGATATCAAGAACTTGAGCCGGCGCTCGACGTCGTAGACCGAGACCACCTCGTCGTTCACGATGGCGGCGATGGATTGAACATCCTGCGCCGTTGCCGCCGGCGTGACCGCCGCGAGCATCAAGCCCAGAACCGCCAAGCCTAAGCCCTTCATAACGCTACATATCCAGACATCGTGGAGCGGAATCGGCACCGTGCGCCCACGCGGTTTCGAAGCCAGGCTGGGTACGCCGGTGCGCTTCCACCCAGTATAGGAGATTCCATCTCACCCACCAACGGGTGGCCTGACAAGGTCCGCTCAGGCGCGATGATGGTCAGCCAATATTCTTGAGCTTTATGCGAAATGTCACAGTGGTCGATGGGCGGACGTCGCGGTCTTCCGTGAAATCGCGTTCGTAGCCCACTGTGAAAATTAGGCATTCGTCCTGATAAATAAGTCCGAAGCCGTACTTGAGCGTTCCGCCATTGTCGGTGAGATCGCGCCGGGTATCGGCCGTAATCGCCCAATAGCGTACGAGCTGCGCGCGGCCGGACAAGCTCAACTCCTCGCGGCTCTCGAGTTCCTGGGTCGTGAGTTCGCGATCGAGCGAGATGTAGCCGGCCGAGGCGCGCAGAAACTCGGGCCCGGCGGTTAGCTGTATCTCGTGGCGCCGGATCGACAGCGAGTCGCGGTCGAGGCGGAAACGGTGGGAGTAATCGATGAACGAGGAAGGCACGAAGTTGATCGCGCCGACGTAATCCGATCGTTGGTTTTCGAGCCCGGTTTTGTCGGCGAAGGTGTCGTCGTCGTTCACGCGGAACACCTGGCCCACCCGCGCTGTCGCATATTGACTGCCTGAATGATAGGCGCCTGCACGGAATCCATAGTTGATGCGCGCCCCGCCCTCGACCCGGTCGAGACCGGGAAAACGGTTCAGGCTGAAGACGTTGGTGTCGTCAAACTCGAAGCTGACGCTGTCTTCGTTGGGGATATCCGTCGGATTGCCGCCGTTGGGCGCCACGATCACGGTCGCGACGGGTTCGATCACTTGCCGCGAGACGCGATCCTCGCGCACGAACGGAAGACGCCAGTCAAGCGCGAGCCGGGGGTAAAGCCGGCCGGCAAACCCATCTTCCCGGGCCGCGGTCGGGTCGTTGGACGCCACCACGTCGTCGACGAAATAGAGATCGCCGCGCAAATTCGCGCTCAGGGTGTAGATCTCGCCTATCGCGGAGGTAAAGGGAAGCTGCCAGCCCGCATCCAGGGACAGCCTTTGGGTGTCGGTTCCTTCGTCGCGCGTCAACGCGAGCAGATTCGCGTCCAGGCTGGCCCGCTGGCCGCGATGGCCCGGCACGCCGAGGTAATTGAAATCGAGCAGCGGTAGGATGAGCGGGGTTTGTCCGGGGTCATCCTCCTCGCGCAATCCCTGGAACGCGAAGATATTGGCGGCGGCGTAGTTGCGCCCGCGAAATCCCTCGATATAAGCGTTGCTGGTCAGCGTGTCATCGTCGCTGAAGTCGTAGCGGCGCAGATAGGTGTCATCGGTGGCCCGGACAATAGCGTAGCCGGTACTCCAGGTTTCGTTCAGCTCGAATCGGCCGGACGAGAATATGTGGCCGCGCACCTCTTCATCACCGGTCTTGACGTTGTTGTTGTCACGCTCGTCGACGCGGGTAAAGCTGCCATCGGCGATGAACTCTCCGCTGCGGACTCTCTCGCGGTATTCGCCAGCCAGAACGACACTCTCTTTGCTGGTGAACAGGAGGGCAAACGTGGCGTCGCGATGCGGCGCGATGTTGAAGTAATACGGCACCTCGAGCCTGAGCCCGAGTCGGCTTGAACTGCCGTAGGTGGGCGTGAGAAAGCCGCTCTTGCGTTTGACCGAAGGATCGGCGTGCGAAAAGTAGGGGACATAGGCCACCGGCAGGCCGAAGAACTCGAGCACCAGGTCCTGGTAATCAATGCGCTGGCGCGCCTGATCGTGAATCACCTTGAACGCCTTGATTTGCCACAGCGGCGGCCGCTCGCGATCGGTCTCTGAAAGGTGGCAGGCGGAGTACACCACACGCGTCATTTCCAGCCGATTGCCGCCTATGCGGTGCGCGCCCACGGCGGCGAAGCGGGAGCGATCCGACAGGAGCGCGCGGAATCCAATCAGGAATCCCGTGCGTAAATTGTCCTGGAGCTCGACGTGGTCAGCGAACAGGACGTCGCCGCTGGGTTGCAGGATACTGATGTTGCCGGTCGCGACGACCGTGTCGGTTTGCTCGTTATAGGTGACCTCGTCGGCCAGCAGAATCGTGTCCTCGACGCTAATTTCGACATGGCCGGCAGCTTCGACGATACCGTGTTCCCGGTCATAGTGCAGATCGTCGGCACGGAACAGCACAGGACTGTCCGCCGGTGCGGTTTGCGCCGCGAGGGACAACGGACTGGCGAGTGCGGCCACGAGGGTCGCAACGACGAAAACTGTTCTGATCAGCGCAACGGTGTCCGGTGGGCGATCGGCCATGCGGTCTCAACCGTCCTCGAAGTGAAAAAGCATGGCCAGGCCGAGTAGCGAACTGGCGACCGCTGGCGCCCAAGCTGCGAGGAGGACGGGGATGCTACCTGATAGACCGAGCGCGTAAACCAAATCGGATAAGAAATAGAGCAGGAAACCGGCCGACACCGAACCCACCACGAGGAAGCCCGCCCCGCCATAGCGTGAAAGCCGCAACGAGAACGTCGCCGCGATCAGCACCATCGCGCCGAGCAGCACGGGTCCGGCGAGCACCGAGTACCAGTGCAGGCGATGCTTGGTCGCAGCGAATCCGGCGGCTTCGAGCACGTCGATGAATTGGGGAAGTGCCCAGAACGACATCGATTCAGGTGAGGCGAAGCTTTCCTGGATTCGGGCCGGCGTGAGCGTGGTCGGCAGATTGTATTGCTCGTGGAAGCTTGCCAGGCCTTCAGGTCGCGTGATCATGGCCTCCTCCAGCTGCCACGAGCCTTCGGTAAGCAGGGCGCGCCGGGCGTCGATGCGGCCGATGAAGCGATCCGCGCCTTCGTAGAGGAAAATGATGACATCCTCCAGCTCCGCGCCCTGGCGCGCCACGGTGCGGGCGTGGATGACCGACTGGCCGATCGGATCCGCCTGGCGCAGCCACAGGCCGGAGGGTGACACCGCCAACATGCTCGAGCGTCCGCGCAGGAGCTTCGAATCGAGTTGTTCGTAACGCGCCATGGTGACCGACGTCAGCGGGTTGAATACCGTAACTACGAAGACCCCGACCAAGATCGCGATCAAGAAAGCGGGCATGAGAAATTGCCACACCGAGACGCCGGCCGATCGCGCGACGATGAGTTCCTGGGTGCGGCTCAACCGGAGGAAGGTAAAGGTGCCGCCGAAGAGGGTCGCGAAGGGCAGCACCTTCTGGGCGAGAAACGGTATTTTGAGACTCGCCATTTGCAGGATGAGGCCAAAGGTAACAGCCTCGCGTCCCGAGGCCCTGCGCAGCAACTCGACGATGTCGAACAGGATGACGAGTGACAAGAGAACGAAGAGGGCGAGCCCGATTCCGATGAGAAATTGTCGGCCAAGATAGATCAGCAGCGTGGGCGCGAAATACATCAGCGGGCCTCCGCGCCGGGCGCGACCGCCGAGCGCGACCGCCACCACGGCGGGAACGCCATGACATAGATGCTGGCAGCGATCGGCAAAAGGACGTTGCCGTAGATCAATGGCACGAGGCTCGGGTCCTTTCCCGCCTCGGCGGTGAGGCCCAAGCCCAGTACTTGGACCGCGATGGCCACCGATGCAGCCACCACAATCCCGCGCCAGGCGGTTCGTCGGTTGAAGCCACCGACGAGGATACTGGCTAGTCCGACCATGGCGAAGGTGAGAGCGAGCAGGGGCGCGGCCAGGCGGCGGTGCGCTTCGGCCCTGAACTTGTTCACGTTGTTGCGGTCGTCAACGCTCGTCCCGGGGAAGAAAAGCTCGTGCAGAAAGCGCTCTCCCGGCTCGCGCCAGCGATCACGGACCGCGGTCCCGAAGTGGCCGAGGTCGAGCGAATATTTGTCGAAATACAGCAGCGAGACATCATTTTGATTCGGGCCCACCTCCTGGCGGTTCCCGCTGAACATGACAAAACGCGGTCCCTCCTCGGTGCCAATCAGGACACCACGCTCCGCCATCACGGTTACAGGCCGCCGCTCATCGCGGTTGTCGTGAACCAGGATGCCGCGCAGCTCGCCGCCGCGTTCGCGCTCGCGGACATAGACCGTGACCCCATCGATCAGGGTGTTGAAGGTCCCTTCACGGAGGAGAACGGACCCGTAATCGCTTCGCACGGTGAACTGCTGGTCCTTGAAGGCGCGAATGCCGGCCGGCATGAAGTAGAGCGTGAGTGCATAGCCCACCAGCGTGACGGCCAGGGCCACCAGCAAAGCGGGTTTGGCCAGCGCCCACGGACTGAGGCCGACCGCCCGCATGACCACGAGTTCCCGGTCCGCGTCCAGGCGGTGGTAAACGAAAATAATGGTGCAAAACAATGCCGTCGGCAGGATCAAAGCGAGAAAGCTCGGCAGTAGCAAGGTCGTCATCGTCAGGAATGCGCCGACCGAGAGACCCCGGTTGATGATGAGATCAAGCAGGCGAAGGCTTTGAGTGAGCCACACCATCGCCGCGAGGCTGGCGGTGACGAAAAGCGTCGGACCAATGAGCTGACGCAAAATATAGCGTGTCGTACCGCTCATGGAACCATTATAGCCGGTGCCAACGCAAAAGGGGACAGGTACAGACGCATCTTGCCCTTTCCTTTGAAGCGGGGCTGGATAAGATGGCGAATCGCCCCAGACGGGGTCCGGACGCGGGATGCTCCCGTTGTCTTCACGCGGTCAGAATGGATGGCGCGAAATGGCCCGCACGAAAACCGTGCGGTCCTTGGCGTCCTAAGGGACTGAGATCGAATTGGGAGGACGCATGAAGACGGCATTTTCCACGATCACCATGCCTCGGACCGGCGCGCTTGCCGTCGGTGTCTTGGAGAAGGGAGTCTTGACGACAACCGCCCGTTCCGTCGATCAGCGGACCGGCGGCGCGCTCAGCCGGGCGCTCAAATCGGGGCGCTTCAAGGGGGGTAAAAACCAGCACCTTGAGATCGTCGCCCCGGCGGGCCTGCGCCTCAGCCGCGTCATCCTGATCGGGCTCGGCAAGCCCGAAGAGCTCGATGCCCTCGCCCTGCAGGCGATCGGTGGGCGGCTTGTCGGTCTTGCGAACGGGGCCGGCGACGCGGCCCTTGCCATCGCGGTCGATCCGATCGCAGGCGCCAAGGTGAAGGGGCCTGAGGTCGCCGCCCACATCGCCTATGGCGCCCGGCTCGGAGCTTACCGTTTCGACCGCTACCGCAAGACCGAAAAGCCCGAGAGGAAACCGACCCTCAAGAGCTTCACCGTCATGGGCCGCGATGCCGCCGCCGCGCGACGGGCCTTCGCGCGCCATGACAAGGTGGCCGACGCGGTCTATATGGCGCGCGATCTGGTCTCCGAGCCGGCCAACGTGATCTTCCCCAAGAGCTTGAGCGCGAAGGCCCGCAGCCTGTCGAAGCTCGGCGTCAAGGTCGAAATACTTGGCCGGGCGCAGTTGCAGCGCCTTGGCATGCGGGCGCTTCTCGGCGTCGCCCAGGGGAGTACGCGCGAGCCGCAGGTTGTCATCATGCGCTGGAACGGGGCGCCGCGCGGCAGCCGGGACAAGCCCATCGCCTTCGTTGGCAAGGGGGTGACCTTCGATTCCGGCGGCATCTCGATCAAGCCCTCGGGCGGCATGGAGGATATGAAGTGGGACATGGGCGGCTCGGCCGTGGTGATCGGCTTGATGCGGGCGCTCGCCGCGCGTAAGGCGCGGGTGAACGTGATCGGTGCGGTCGGCCTGGTCGAGAACCTGCCGTCCGGCACAGCGCAGCGGCCGGGCGACGTGGTCCAGTCGCTCTCCGGCCAGACCATCGAAGTGATCAACACCGACGCCGAAGGCCGTCTCGTGCTGGCCGATGTGCTTTGGTACACCCAGCGGCGGTTCAAGCCGCGGATCATGATCGATCTGGCGACGCTGACCGGCGCCATCATCATCTCGCTCGGGCACAACCACGCCGGTCTGTTCTCGACCGACGATCAGCTTGCCGAATGGATCACCGCAGCCGGCATTGCCGAAGACGAGCGTGTCTGGCGCATGCCGCTGCACGAATCCTATGAAGCGGACATCGACTCCGACATTGCCGACATGAAAAACGTGGGCGCTGGGCGCAGCGCCGGCAGCATCAGCGCAGCCTTGTTCCTCAAGCGCTTCGTCAACGACGTGCCGTGGGCCCATCTCGACATCGCGGGCACCACCTGGTCGAGGAAATCGACACCCACGGTCCCGAAGGGCGGCACCGCCTTCGGCGTGCGCCTGCTCGATCGCCTGGTCGCCGATCATTACGAAACGAAGTCCGCGCGCGCGCGCCGGTGACCGAAGTCAGCTTCTATCAGTTGCAGCGGGCGCCGCTCGAGCAGGCGCTCCCGCAGCTCCTGGAGAAGGTGGTGGAGCGCGGCCTGCGCGCCGTTGTGATGGCCGCTTCCGATGAGCGGGCCGAGGCCCTGAACGGGCTGCTCTGGACCTACAAACAGCGCTCGTTTTTGCCGCACGGCACCGCGCGCGACGGCCATGCGGAGGACCAGCCCATCTATCTCACCCTCGCCGATGAGAATCCCAACGGTGCCACCGTGCTTGTCCTGATCGACGGCGTAAACTGCGAACGCGTGGAAAGCTATGACCGCTGCCTCGATCTTTTCGACGGCAATGACCAGGCCGCCGTCGAGGCCGCCCGCGCGCGCTGGAAAGAACACACCGCCGCCGGGCGCACCGTCACTTATTGGCGCCAGACCGCTTCGGGCGGTTGGGAACAATCGGCCTGACGAGGCCGCCGCCACGGTCCGTCGACCGCCTGGTTGCGGGCCCGGGAGCCAGCCTTTATAACGCGATCACCCCGCCAGATTTCCCTTTCCTCGCTTGAGCACAAACTGCCATGGCCGTCGAACGCACCCTGTCGATACTCAAGCCCGACGCGACCGGGCGCAATCTGACCGGCCAGATCAACGCCCGCTTCGAAGCCGAGGGCTTGCGCATCGTCGCGCAAAAACGCATCCGTCTCGACCGGGCGCGGGCGGAAGAGTTCTATGCGGAGCATCGCGGGCGGCCCTTCTTCGACGGCTTGTGCGATTTCATGACGACCGGGCCCGTTGTGGTTCAGGTGCTGGAGGGCGAGGGCGCCATCGCCCTCCATCGTGAGCTCATGGGCGCGACGGATCCGGCGGAGGCTGCCGACGGGACCATTCGCAAGGATTTCGCCGAATCGATCGAGTCCAATTCGGTGCATGGCTCGGATTCGCTCGAGACCGCCGAACGCGAGATCGCCTTTTTCTTCGACGAGAGCGAGATCGTCGGTTAGCCGGGTCGCCCGCTAACCGGAGTCGCTCGGGTTGAGCAGCGCCGCCTCGGCATACGAGGCGTCGGCGATCTCCACGACATCGTCCCGCACGCTGACGCGGCCCTCGGCAATCAATCGAACGGCGAGGGGGTAGCAGCGGTGCTCCGCGACAAGCACCCGTTCGGCGAGGCTGTCCGCGGTGTCGTCGGGCAGAATCGGCACCACCGCCTGCACGATGATGGGTCCTTCGTCCATCTCCGGGCGCACGAAATGCACGGTGCAACCGCTAAATCGCCCTTCCGCCCGCAGAACTTGCTCATGGGTATGGAGCCCCTTGAAGGCGGGCAGGAGCGAGGGGTGGATGTTGATCAGGCGATCGCGCCAGTGGTTCACGAAACCGGCGCTCAGGATTCGCATGAAGCCGGCAAGGCAGACCAGCTCGACATGCGCCGCGGTCAGCGCCGCTGTGAGGGCGGCATCGAAGGCGTCCTGGTCCGCGAAATCGTGGTGATCGATCACGCGCGCCGCCATAGCGGCGGCCTTCGCATGGGCAAGACCGGGCGCGTCGGGATTGTTGGCGATCACGGCCGCGACCTCGGCGGGAAAATCCGCCGCGGCACAACGCTCGATGAGGACTTTGAGATTGCTGCCTCGGCCTGATATCAGGACGCCGAGTCTTAGCTTTGCCACGCGTCCTCGGTTCCTTCGATCGCGACCCGCGACGTGCCGGGGCCGGCCCCTTCGATCCGGCCCACCGCATAGACGGTTTCGCCGAGTTCGCTGAGGCAGGCCGTCGCCGCCTCGGCAGCCTCCGGTGCCACGACCGCGACCATGCCGATGCCACAATTGAAGGTGTGGGCGAGTTCAAGCGGTGCGATTCGCCCGGCCTCCGCGAGCCAACGGAAGATCGGCGGCAGCGGCCAGGCGCGGGCATCGAGCCGCACACCAAGCGTGCCCGGCAGCACGCGCGGGATATTGTCGATGAGGCCGCCGCCGGTGATATGGGCAAAGCCCCGTGCCAGTCCCCGGTGGACGAGCTCCAAACAGGACCGGACGTAGATGCGGGTCGGGGTCAGCACGGCCTCGCCGAGGGGCACATCGGCGTTGAACGGGGCGGCGGCGTGATAGCTATGATGACCGTCGCGCACGATGTGCCGCACGAGCGAGAACCCATTGGCGTGGAGGCCAGTGGAGGCGAGGCCGAGAACGACATCGCCGGCCTCGATCGCGGTGCCGGTGACGAGCCGGTCCCGTTCCACCGCGCCCACCGCGAAGCCGGCGAGCTCATAATCGCCGGGCGCGTACATGCCCGGCATTTCAGCAGATTCGCCGCCGATCAGCGCGCAGCCCGCTTGCCGGCACCCCTCGGCAATGCCCATGACGACCTCGCGCGCCGCGTCGATATCGAGCCTGCCCATCGCGAGATAGTCGAGAAAGAACAGGGGCTCCGCGCCTTGCACCACGAGATCGTTGACACACATGGCGACGAGATCGATGCCGATGGTGTCGTGCTTGCCGACGGCCGCGGCCACGTTGAGCTTGGTGCCGACGCCATCGGTGGCGGCGACGAGAACGGGGTCGTGGTAGGCCACTTGCTTGAGGTCGAACAGCGCGCCAAATCCGCCCAGCTCCGCCTCCGATCCGGGGCGGCGGGTGGATTTGGCGTAATCAGCGATGGCTTCGACGAGCGAGGTGCCGGCGTCGATGTCGACGCCTGAGTCCTTGTAGGTGTATTTGTTGGTGGCGTTCCCGCTCATAAGATATGCTGCCGGCGCAGGGCAGAACATACTTTATCTCAGGCGGATTGTAATGTTCCTTTCGCGGCGTCGAGCGCGCAGGGACGTGCTTTGTGTGCTCGTCATTGGCGGCGCCCTGGTCATGGCTGCGCCGCGCCTGGCTGCCCAGGCTGCTCTCGATTCCCAGGATATTTACACGATCACCGGCATTGCCGTCGATGAGCGAGCTGAGACGGCGGCGCGCGCGCGCGACCTCGCTCTCATCGACGGTCAGCGCCGGGCGTGGCAGCGGCTACTGCGCAGGCTCGTCCTGGCGGTTGATCACGCACGCCTGCCAGCGCTCGACGACCGCGCCGTCGCCGCTCTCGTCCAGGGCATAGAGGTTCAGAATGAGAAAACGTCTTCAGTACGTTATCTATCTTATTTAACAATTCGCTTTAAGAAACCGGACGTCCGCGACTGGCTTCAAGACGTCGGCGTCCCATTCACCGAGACGCGCCGAAAGCCTGTCCTTGTCGTGCCGGTTTATGAAGCGGCGGGAGCGCTTCTTCTGTGGGATGACCCCAACCCGTGGGCGAACGCCTGGCGCTTTCACACCGAGGATCCCGATGCCGTGGTGCCGCTCGTCTTGCCGAAGGGCGATCTCGCCGACGTCGTGGCCATCAACGCCCAGCAGGCGATCGACGGCGAGGCGGAGCGCCTCGCCGCCCTGACCAAGCGGTACCCGGTGACCGACACGGTCGTCGCGCACGCCGCGCTGCACATCGATCTCGCCGCCAACACGGCGCGGCTGGTGGTCAGCATGAAGCGATTTGGCGCGCCGGGCGAGGAGGGGGTGGTCATCGAGAGCTTCGAGGGCCAGTCGCGCGAGGTCGTGGAATCCCTGCTGGCCGATGCGGTCGCCGCGATCGCCAGCCGCTTGCAGGAGGAATGGAAACGGGAAACCCTCGTGCGCTTCGATCACCCCGTCCGGTTGAGCGTGAACGTTCCGCTGACCACCCTCGAGGAATGGGCCGAGGTGCGGCGCCTTCTCCAGACTTCGTCGCTGGTCCGCGAGATCGAACTTGTCTCGCTATCGCGCAGTGCGGCCCAGGTGGTGCTGCATTTCCTCGGCGATGCTGATCAGCTCGCCGTCGAGTTGGCGCAGCGCGAACTCGACCTGAGCCGCGACGACGAAGGATTCTGGGCACTCCGGACGGCCGTCGAATGAACCTTCCCAACATCATCAGCCTCGGCCGGGTATTGGCGGGGCCACTCACCGTCTGGCTGATGCTGGTCGGCCACATGCAGTGGGCGTTTTGGATCTTCGTACTCGCCGGACTGTCGGATGCGGCGGACGGTTTCATCGCCAAGCGGTTCCGCCGCACCTCGGAGCTTGGCCGCTACCTCGATCCGATCGCCGACAAGGTGTTGCTGGTCAGCATATTCATTACGCTCGGCGTGCAAGGGCTCCTGCCGGCGTGGTTGGTGATCCTGGTCGTGTCGCGCGACCTTCTCATCGTCGGGGGCGCGCTCCTGTCCTTCACCCTGTCCCAGCCGATGTCAATCAATCCTCTCATGGTCAGCAAAGTGAACACGGCGTTGCAGATCACTCTTGCCGCGTGGATTCTGAGCCTGGCCGCCTTTGGCTTCGCGATGCCGGCGCTCGATCATGCGCTGATCTATGGCGCGGCGTTAACCACGGTGATTTCGGGGTCCGCCTACATCATCGCCTGGGTTCGCATCACGCAGGCCAACGGAGATGCCGGGTGACGGAGGCGCGGCAGCTCGCGTTCGACCTGCCCCACCGGCCGGCGCTCGGCCGGGACGATTTCATTGTTTCGCCCGCCAACGCCGATGCCATCGCGTGGCTTGATCGCTGGCCGGACTGGCCGGCGCCGGGCCTGGTCGTGCATGGCCCTGAGGGATGCGGCAAGACCCACCTGGCGCACGTGTGGCAGGCGCGCACGGAGGCCCGCATGATCACGCCGGGAGATGTGACGGGAGAGCGATGGGCGAAGGTCGTCGAGCGTGGCGCCGCGATGATCCTCGACGGCATCGAAGCGGACCTCGATGAGCCGGCGCTTTTGCACCTCTACAACCGCCTCGCGGAGGCCGACGGCGCCCTCCTCCTGACGGGGCAGACACCGCCCTCGGCGTGGGCCATCGCGCTGCCCGATCTCGCCTCGCGTCTACGCGCCCTGCCGAGCGTGGCGATCGAGCCGCCCGACGATGCCCTGCTGATGGCCGTGCTTGCCAAGCTCTTTGCCGACCGCCAGCTGCGGGTGGAACATGACGTGCTGCGTTTTCTTGTCATCCGGATGGAGCGTTCGTTTGCCAGCGCCCGCGCATGTGTCGCGGCGCTCGATACTGCCGCGTTCGAGAAACGGCGCAAGGTGACAGTGGCGCTGGCCGGCGAGGTGCTGGCGGGGGTTCTGCCGGTTCAGCCCGACATGACACGCTAATAAAGATGGTGTAGCGTGCGACCAGCCCACTCTCCGGGAGATGTGGCGCCAAAATCGTGTAATGATTACAATGGTTTGCACCTTGTCGATTGTCGAGAAATCTCCGCGCAAGGGCGGCGAGGCGCCGCTCGGTATAGCGCCGACCTCGACCGCGCGGTTCATCAACCGCGAGCTGTCGTGGCTCGCGTTCAACCAACGGGTGCTCGAAGAGGCCGACAACAAGGCCCATCCGCTGTTCGAACGCGTCAAGTTTCTCTCGATCTCGGCCTCCAACCTGGATGAGTTCTTCATGGTCCGGGCCGCCGGCCTGAGCGGTCAGGTCAACGCCGGGATCGAGGAGAAGAGCCAAGACGGCCTGACGCCGGCGCAGCAGCTCGCCAAGGTGATCGCCAGCGCCGACGCGCTGATGGCGCGTCAGCAGGGGATCTGGAACACGCTGCGCGGCGAGCTCCGTACCGCGGGCATCGCGGTGCTCGACCCTGCCGAATTGGGCGAAGCCGATCGCGGCTGGTTGGAGTCGCATTTTCTCGAGCATATTTTTCCGGTGCTGACGCCGATCGCCGTCGATCCGGAGCATCCTTTCCCTTTCATCCCCAACCTGGGCTCCGGGCTTGTGCTCCAGCTCACGCGGCGCAAGGACGGCCATAGCATGAACGCGCTGATCCGGCTGCCACAGCAGATCGGCCGTTTCGTGCGGCTGCCTGGAACGGGCATCCGGTTCCTCGCCGTGGAAAGCGCTATCGAGATCTTCATCGATCGCTTGTTCCCCGGTTACGATCTCATCGCGCACGGCCACTTTCGCGTTCTGCGTGACAGCGATATCGAGGTCGAGGAGGAGGCCGACGATCTGGTCCGGGTATTCGAATCTGCGCTCAAGCGCCGTCGCCGCGGCAGCGTTATCCGTCTCGAGGTGGACTCGCGCATGCCCGAGGAATTACGGCAATTCGTCATCGGGAAGCTCGAGGCCGGGGATTCCACGATCACGGTCGTCGACGGTATTGTCGGTTTGGTGGACACCGACCAGCTCATCATCGACGAGCGGCCCGATCTCAAATTCCCCCCCTACATCGCGCGCTTCCCGGAGCGCATTCGCGATTACGGGGGCGATTGCTTCGCGGCGATCCACGCCAAGGACATCATCGTCCATCACCCCTATGAGAGTTTCGACGTCGTCGTGCAGTTCATCCATCAGGCGGCGGAGGACCCCGATGTCCTGGCAATCAAGCAGACCCTCTACCGCACCAGCGAGGATTCACCGATTGTCCAGGCGCTGATTACCGCCGCCGAGGCGGGCAAATCGGTCAAGGCACTCGTCGAGCTGAAGGCGCGCTTCGATGAGGAGGCGAACATTCGCTGGGCCCGCGACATGGAACGCGCCGGGGTCCAGGTCGTCTACGGCTTTATCACGCTCAAGACCCACGCCAAGGTCTCTCTCGTCGTTCGCCGCGAGAGCGGGGTACCGCGCACCTATGTTCACTTCGGAACCGGCAACTATCATCCGATAACGGCCAAGATCTACACCGATCTGTCGTTCTTCACCGCCGATCCCCGCTTCGGCCGCGACGCGACGCGGTTCTTTAACTACCTCAGCGGTTACGCCGAGCCCGAGCATTACGACATGATCGCGGTGTCACCCCTGAATCTGCGGAACACCGTGAGCCAGCTCATCGACGATGAGATCGCCCACGCCAAGGCCCGCCGTCCCGCTGCGATCTGGTTGAAAGTGAACTCTTTGGTTGACCCCGATGCGATCGATGCGCTCTACCGCGCCTCGCAAGCGGGCGTCGCGATCGATCTCGTCGTGCGCGGCGTTTGTTGCCTGCGGCCGGGCGTGCCCGGGCTGTCGGAGAACATCCGCGTCAAGAGCATCATCGGCCGTTTTCTCGAGCACTCGCGCATCCTGTGCTTCGGCGCGGGACACGGGCTGCCTTCGCCGCACGCCAGGCTCTACATGACCTCGGCCGATTGGATGCCGCGCAACTTCGACTGGCGTGTCGAGGCGCTGATTCCCATCGTCAATCCAACTGTGCACGAGCAGGTCCTGGGCCAGATCATGGTCGGGAATTTTAACGATGTGCGCCAGTCCTGGGCCCTCGCCGCGGACGGCTCCTACCACCGGCAAGAAGCCTCCGAGGGCGATTTCAGCGCGCACGAGTTTTTCATGACCAACCCGAGCCTGTCGGGCCGTGGCAAGGCCCTGCGGGCGGGTACCCGGCCCGAACTCGTTCTCAACAACCGCTAGCATGCCCCAACGCCCCACGCCCGGTAACGGCGGCGATGATCAGGCGTCCCGTCCCGTGGCGGTCATCGACGTCGGGTCGAACTCGGTCCGGCTGGTGACTTACGAAGCCTTGGGCCGGTCGCCGGCGCCGTTGTTCAACGAGCGGGTGCTATGCGGCCTCGGCCGGAGCCTCGATCGGACCGGCCGGCTCGACGAGGGGGGCAAGGAGCGTGCGTTGGAGGCGCTTGCCCGCTTCGCCGCGCTGATCGAGGTCGGACACACAGAACTCATCGACGCGGTGGCGACGGCGGCCATCCGCGATGCCGAGGATGGCGAGGAATTCCTGGCCCGGGTTGCGGACCGGTGCGGCCTTGAGCTGCGCGTTCTGTCGGGACCCGAGGAAGCACGATTATCGGCGCTCGGGGTGGTGTCCGGCACGCCCGACGCTCACGGCCTCATGGGCGATCTGGGTGGTGGCAGTCTGGAGCTCGTGGCCTTCGAACGGGGTACGCCCGGACTTCACGCCACGTTGCCGCTTGGGCCTTTGCGCCTCAAAGGCATGAACGGTCTGGAGAGGGCGCGCGCGGTGATCGGCGCGGCGCTCGCCGAGACCCCGTGGCTCGCCGGACTCAAGGGGCGCGATTTTTACGCCGTGGGCGGCGGCTGGCGGGCGCTCGCCCGCATCCACATCGCCCAGACCAACTATCCCATCAGGGTGGTGCACCAGTACCGGCTGCGCTGCGACGTGGTCAGGGATTTGGCCAACCTGATCTCCGGCCTCGGCGCCAATTCGCTGGCCATGATCCCGGGCGTACCGCGGCGCCGGCTGGACGTGTTGCCGTTCACCGCCCTGGCAATGGTGCAGGTATTGACCGCGGTGGAGCCGAAATCGGTGGTCTTCTCGGCCTACGGACTGCGCGAGGGCCTGCTCTTTGATCGCTTGTCCGCCTCGGTGCAAGCGCTCGATCCTCTCCTTGAGGGGTGTGCGCGCATGGCGGAAAGTACGGGCCGAGGCGTGCACCACGCCGCGGAACTGCACGAGTGGACCGGAGCGGTATTTGCCGATGAAGAGCCCGGCACGGCGCGCCTCCGCCACGCCGCCTGCCTGCTCAACAACATCACCTGGCGGTCCCATCCGGACTACCGCGCCATCCATGCCCTGCAGACCGTCCTCAGTGCGCCGCTCGGCGGCATCGACCATGCCGACCGCGCCTTCCTCGCTTTGGTCCTCTATGCCCGCTATGGCGGTGACGAGGACGATGGCGCCATCGATCGTGTGCGCGCCCAGATCACGGAGGAGAAGTTCAAATGCGCTTGGGCGGTCGGCCTGGCCTTGCGGCTGGCGCATGCCCTGATCCCGGTGTCGGCGGAGCCGTTGAAGACTGCCGCGCTGGCCGATGACGGTGAAGCGTTGACGCTGACGCTGCGCGGCGAGGGCGCCAAACTCATGGGCGGCGTCGTACGCAAACGTTTCGGGGACCTCGCGGCGGCCCTCGATGTCCCGTCGCGGATCGAGGTAGAGCCCTAAGTCAGTTCCGCGGCGTGGCGGCGTGGCGATTGGCGCTAGGTTCGCCAAGGGGAACCAGCTGCACCTGGCGGCCGTCGGCGGCGAGCGCCACCTCGCCGTGTTTGAGGGCTAACGCGTCGCGCCCGAATATCTCGAAACGCCACCCCTTGAGGGCGGGCACGGCGTCTCGGTCGTCCACGGCGATGCGCTCCAAATCGGCCGTGCTGGCCACGAGTTTTTGCGCCACGTCGTTGGCTTCGCACTTCATTTTGAGCAACACCTTGAGAAGCTCGACCAGCGGGGCGAGGCCGCGCGGCAGCGTGCGCCGCTTATCCACGTCGGGCAATTCCTCGTCGGGTCTCTCGAGGCCGCGGGCGACTGCGGCCAGAAGCTGGTCGGCGTGCTTGCCCTCGGCGAAGCTGCGCGGCAAGGCGCGCACGTGGCCGAAGTCGGCGGCGCGGCGCGGCGGATGCCCGGCGATGTGGAGCAAGGCCTCGTCCTTCATCAGCCAGTTGCGCGGCTTGTCGCGGGCCTGTGCTTCCACCTCGCGCCACGCCGCGACCTCCTGCAGGACGCCGAGGAAACGGCGGTTGGTGTTGCGGGTCTTGATACGCCGCCACGCCCTTTCCGGATCGAGCGAGTAGGTCGCCGGATCGGTCAGGACCGCCATCTCCTCATCGAGCCACGCTGTGCGGCCCGACTTCTCGAGCTGACGGCGCAGCCTGTCGTAGACAGCACGCAGATGGACGACGTCGTCGAGGGCGTAGCTGAGTTGGCGCGCGGTCAGCGGGCGGCGCGACCAGTCGGTGAACTGCGAGGTCTTGTCGATGCGCTCGTTCAGCAAGCGCGACACCAGGGTTTCATAGCCCACCGATTCGCCGAAGCCGCACACCATCGCCGCGAGCTGCGTATCGAACAGCGGCGCCGGGATCGTGTGGTCGAGGTGATAGAAGATCTCGACATCCTGGCGGGCGGCGTGAAAGACCTTGAGCGTGTCTGGCGCTGCCAACAGGTCTGATAGGGGCGTGAGCTCGAGAGCGGGTGCCAGCGGGTCGATCGCCGCCGCTTCGTCTTCGCCCGCGAGCTGAACGAGACAGAGCTTCGGCCAATAGGTGCTCTCGCGCATGAACTCGGTGTCGACCGTGACGTAGGGCTGTGCGGCCAGGCGGTGGCACAAGGCCGCCAGCTCGGCGGTCGTCGTGATGGGCGTCATGGCCGCACTCTATAGCATGATCGTGCAGAAGGAGCGCTCACGCCGAGCCGCGATCGGCGCGGCGAAGCGCTTGACAAGACGTGGCGGATCGTGCGGTTGTGCGCCGCGACAACCGGGCGTCATGGGGACGGCGTGACGGCCATCATCAAAGATCCATGCATATTTACCGAACTCATACCTGCGGTGTGCTGCGGCCCTCCCATGTCGGCGAGACAGTGCGCCTGTCGGGTTGGGTGCACCGCAAGCGCGACCACGGCCATTTGCTGTTCGTCGATCTGCGCGATCACTATGGCGTCGCGCAGTGCGTGATCGAGACGGGCGCGCCGGGCTTCGCCGAGGTCGAAGAGGTGCGCTCGGAAAGCGTCGTCACGGTAAGCGGTCCGGTTGTCCGGCGCAGCGAGGAGACCATCAACCCAGGCATCGCGACGGGCGAGGTCGAGGTGCGGATCGAGGATATGACCGTGCTGTCGCCGGCCGAGGAGTTGCCGATGCAGGTCTTCGGCGATCAGGTCTTTCCCGAGGAGACGCGGCTGCGCTATCGCTTTCTCGATCTTCGCCGTGAACACCTGCACGCCAACATCATGCTGCGCTCGCGGGTGATCGCCAGTATCCGCCAGCGCATGGTGGAGCAGGGTTTCACCGAATTTCAGACCCCGATCCTGACGGCGAGCTCGCCCGAGGGCGCGCGCGATTTTCTCGTCCCGAGCCGGATTCATCCAGGTAAGTTCTACGCGCTGCCCCAGGCGCCGCAGCAGTTCAAGCAACTCGTCATGATCGCCGGCTTCGACCGGTATTTTCAGATCGCGCCCTGCTTCCGCGACGAGGACGCGCGCGCCGACCGCTCGCCCGGCGAGTTCTACCAGCTCGATGTCGAGCTCTCGTTCGTCGAGCAGGAGGACGTGTTCGCCGCCGTCGAGCCGGTCCTGCACGGCGTGTTCGAGGAATTTTCCGAACGCACCGTCACGCCGCAGCCGTTTCCCCGCATTCCCTACGCTGAGGCGATGCTGAAATACGGCACCGACAAGCCCGATTTGCGCAATCCGCTCGAGATCGCCGATGTCACCGACGCGTTCCGCGGTTCGAATTTCAAGATATTCGCCCGTGCCATCGCTGAAGGCGCGGTCGTGCGTGCTATTCCGGCCCCTCAGGCGGCGACAGAGCCGCGCAGTTTTTTCGACCGCATGAACGAATGGGCGCGCGACGAGGGTGCGCCGGGCCTCGGCTACGTCATCTTCGCGGCTGGCGAGGCCAAGGGGCCGATCGCGAAACTCCTGAGCGAGGAGCAACTCGATGCGATCAGAGGAGCGAGCGGCGCGGATGAGGGCGATGCGGTGTTTTTCTCCTGCGCCGCCCAACGCCCGGCCGCCGAGCTGGCTGGTGCCGCGCGCACACGTTTGGCCGAACATCTTGAGCTGATCGAACCCAACGTCTTCCGTTTCTGCTGGGTGGTCGATTTTCCCCTGTACGAGCGCGATGAGGCGGCGGCGCGGATCGAGTTCAGCCACAACCCCTTTTCGATGCCGCAGGGCGGGCTCGAGGTGCTCGAAACCAACGATCCCCTGTCGATCCTCAGCTACCAGTACGACATCGTGTGCAACGGGGTGGAGCTGTCCAGCGGCGCGATTCGCAACCACAGGCCGGACATCATGTACAAGGCGTTCGAGATCGCCGGCTACACCAAGGAGGACGTCGAAAAGAGCTTCGGCGGCCTGCTCAGCGCTTTCACCCTCGGCGCGCCGCCCCATGGCGGTATCGCACCGGGTATCGACCGCATTGTCATGCTGCTGGCCGAAGAGCCCAACATCCGCGAGGTCATCATGTTCCCGATGAATCAGCGCGCCGAGGACCTGATGATGCAGGCGCCGGCCGAGGCCTCACCGGAACACCTCAAGGAACTCCACATCCGCGCCGTCCCGCCGGACGAGAAAAAACCCGAATGAAGGCCGCGCGTCCGCTTGGACGGGCGCGTCAGCTACGGATTGTCCGAATCGAGCATCTCGTCCGGCATGGGGTCGAGATCATCGGATGCCGGCGAGCGTCGCTCCTCGACAGGCTCTGCCATCGGCTCGGGCTCCGGCTCGTGCGCAGCCTCCTCAGCGACCGAGTCGATCCAATGCTTGGTGCTGGCGCCGAGCCGCTCGCTCAACAGGCGCGACAGGTTGAATAGCAGGATGACCGCAACCTCGGGCATCGCGCGCATCACCGAGCGGAGATATTCCTGCGTGATGATGAGCACCTCGACATCCTCGACCGCGACCACGTTGGCCGTCGCGGTGAGGAGGAAAACAAAGCGATCTCGCCGAACACCGCGCCGGTGCCCAGCGTCGTCAGTGTTTCGTCGTTAACCCCTGTAACATCGACACTACCGGCCAGCACGACGAACATTTCACGGCCGATGTCGCCGGCGCGCACGCTCTGATCGCCCGCCTTGCAGCGCAGAATGGTGCCCGCCTTCACCAGCTTCTTGGCGTCGCCAAACTGGAGATCCTTGAGGATGGGGATGCCGACCAGCGGCGTCTGATGCATGCGCTTGGTGAGAAACTCCCAGAACTGCTCCTCGTCCATGTTGAGCTGGCTGGTCGGCGTCGCATAATTGGCGAACGCGCTATCGAACCACCGCGAGGTTTCCGGGCTGTTCAAGAACTCGGTGGCGAACTTGGCAAACGGCGAGCGCATGGCCTTGAGCCGGTCGAGGTCCTCGGTCAGCAGCACGAGCGGGACGCAATAGCCGTCGTCCTCGTCGACGAAGTTGCCGGTATAGCGGCGATAACCCAAGCGTTCGTAGATCCGGACGAGCGCGGGCGGGCAGATGCAGAAATCGAAACGGCTGCCGCTCTTGCGGGCAATCCTGTAGGCCGCCCCGAGCAGCACTTGGGCGACGTTCGATTCGCGCCGCCGTTCCGCCACCATCCTGTGCGTGGTGATCGAAAGCGACTTCGGGGAAAACTCCTTGAAGGCGCCGATCTTGAGGTTCGCCGTCAGCGTTTGCGGAACCTCATGGCCGGCCGGATTGATGCGCACCGCCGCGACCACCTCGCTCTCCTCGGTGATGAAGAGGTGAAGTGCGCCCTTGTCGTGCTCATCGCTCACGATTTCGCCGGCGCGATCGGCGAACACGGAATCTCCGGCCATCTCCTTGACCAACGTGCGGTAGCGGAAAGCATAGACGCGTCGCCGGTCGTCATCTGTTTTGGCGACGTGAACGGCGAAGTTGGGTGGTCTTTTTTGGAGCGTGCGGCCACGATTGGCCTTCCCCCGCAACTAACCTAGATCACCGCCGCGGCACTGTAAATCAACCATGCGCCCACCGCGACGCAGGCAAAAAAGGGGCGTGTCCGAAGACACGCCCCAAGTTTGCAGGGAGGACTACCAATGCTTACTGAGTACGCACACTCATGCGACCTACGAACAACCGCTGGTCGCGCCACAGGTCTCGCACTTGAGACATGTGCCATTGCGAACCAGCGTGAAGTTGCCACACTCATGGCAAGCGTCGCCTTCATAGCCCTTCATCCGCGCGTGGCGGATACGAAAGAGCCTGTCGTCGGCCGCACCCGTTACCGTTGCGCTGAGAGCAACGGTTCCGGTACTGCTGTCAGCAGAAACGCTGGCAGCGGCATCCATTGCCTCGACATGAGCCGGGGCACTGGACTCCGCGGTGGCGGGCGATTGGCCGCCACCGTCAACCACGTAAAGATTGCTGCGCACATAGCCGTTGCTGGCCAGTCCCATGACGGCCGCCGCCGGGTGTTCGCGCGCATCCTTCTCAACCTCATCGGACCGCCCTTGGCCCTCGCCAATGCTGTCGGGCCGGAGATCCTCGAGCCCAACATGGGCAAGATCGTTGCGTCCGAGATAGGAAATCGCCAGCTCCCGGAAGACGTAATCGAGAATCGACGTCGACATCTTGATCGCGTCGTTACCCTCGACCAGGCCCGAGGGCTCGAACCGGGTGAAAGTAAAGGCGTCGACGAACTCATCGAGCGGGACGCCATACTGCAGCCCGATGGAGATCGCGATGGCGAAATTGTTCATCATGCTGCGGAAGGCGGCGCCTTCCTTGTGCATGTCGATGAAGATCTCGCCGAGCGAGCCGTCGGTGTATTCGCCGGTCCGCAAATAGACCTTGTGACCGCCGACCACCGATTTCTGGGTGTAGCCGGTGCGTCGCTGCGAAAGTCGCCGGCGGATGGCCCGCGCGGCGATCATCGTCTCGACGATCTTCTCGGCCACCACCACCGGGGGCGCGGCCGCCATGTCGTCGGCATCGGTGGCCTCGCTCAACGCTACGGCGGCGAGCGGCTGCGACAGCTTGGAGCCGTCGCGATAGAGCGCATTGGCCTTGAGGCCGAGGCGCCAGGACAGCATGTAGGCGTCCTTGCAGGCCTCGACGGTCGCCCGGTTCGGCATGTTGATGGTCTTGGAGATGGCGCCCGAGATGAACGGTTGCGCCGCCGCCATAATGTGGATGTGACTCTCGGTCGACAGGCAGCGGACACCGTTCCGGCCACAGGGCGTTGCGCAATCGAACACCGGCAGATGGTCCGGCTCGAGGTGAGGCGCACCCTCCAGCGTCATCGCGCCGCAGCAGTAGACGTTGGCGGCGGTGATGTCGTACTTCGTGAAGCCGAGTTCGAGCAACATGTCGAAGGATGGATCATCGAGCTGCTCGGCTGCGATTCCGAGAACCTCGGTGCAAAAGTCTTCGCCGAGCGTCCACTTGTTGAAGGCAAATTTGACGTCGAAGGCATCCTCGATCGCGGCCTCGAGCTTCTCCAGCACCGCGGCCGTGAACCCACGCGCCTTGAGCGCCTCGTGATTGATTGCCGGAGCTTCCACGAGCGTGCTGTGGCCGAGCGCGTAGCGGTTGATTTCGTGAATCTGCTCGGGCGCATAGCCCAATGTCTCGAGCGCCTCGGGCACGGCGCGGTTGATGATGCGAAAATAGCCGCCGCCGGCCAGTTTCTTGAACTTGACAATGGCGAAATCGGGCTCGATGCCGGTGGTGTCGCAGTCCATCACCAGACCGATCGTGCCGGTGGGCGCGATCACGCTGGACTGGGCGTTGCGATAGCCGTGCCGCTCGCCTTCTTTGAGCGCGCGGTCCCAGGCACGCGCGGCGGCCTTGGCCAACGCGGCGTCGGGACAATGCGCGATGTCGAGGGCCACCGGCGGTACCGAGAGGTCCTCGTAACCTGACGTCTCGCCATGGGCGGCGCGCCGGTGGTTGCGCATGACGCGCAGCATCGCATCCCGATTGCGCTCGAATTCCGGGAACGCGCCGAGCTCGCCGGCCATCTCCGCCGAGGTGGCGTAGGCGGTGCCGGTCATGACCGCGGTGATCGCGCCGCACAGCGCGCGGCCCTCCGGGCTGTCGTAGGGAATGCCGGAGGTCATCAGGAGTGTGCCGATATTGGCGTAACCCAGGCCGAGGGTGCGATAGAGGTACGAAAGCTCGGCGATGCGCCGCGATGGAAACTGCGCCATCATGACCGAAATTTCGAGCACGATGGTCCAGAGCCGGACGGCGTGCTCGAACGCCTCGATATCGAAGCTGCGGTCGCCACGGCGGAACGTCATCAGGTTGAGCGACGCGAGGTTGCACGCCGTATCGTCGAGGAACATGTACTCCGAGCACGGGTTCGAGGCGCGGATGGCGCCGCCCTCGGGGCAGGTATGCCAGTCGTTGATGGTGGTGTGGAACTGGAGGCCCGGATCGGCCGAGCACCAGGCGGCGTAGGCGATCTGGTCCCACAACTCCCGTGCCTTCAGGCTGCGCGCGATTTTCCCGTCGGTGCGGCGAACCAGGTGCCAGTCGCCATCGCTTTCGACCGCCGTCATGAACTTATTGTCGATGCGCACCGTGTTGTTCGCGTTCTGGCCCGACACCGTGAAATACGCCTCGCCGTCCCAGTCGGTGTCGTAGTTCGGGAAAGCGATCTCGGTGTAACCCTGCTCGGCGAACTGGATGGCGCGCTGGATATAGACCTCTGAGATGTACGCTCGGCGCGCTTCGAGGATGGCTTTCTTGAGCTCCGGATTATCGGCCGGCGTAAAGCGGCCCGGACCCTCGAGAGCGTGGCAGGCGCGCATGATGGCGTTGAGATGCTTGTCGGCGAGCTTAGAGCCGGTCACCAGCGCAGCGACCTTCTGCTCCTCGATCATCTTCCAGTTGATGAACTCCTCGACGTCGGGGTGATCGGCGTCGACGACGACCATCTTGGCCGCGCGCCGGGTCGTACCGCCCGATTTGATGGCACCCGCCGCACGGTCGCCGATCTTGAGGAAGCTCATCAGGCCGGAGGACTTGCCGCCGCCCGAAAGCGATTCGCCCGCGGCGCGCAAATGCGAAAAGTTGGTGCCGGTGCCCGAGCCGTATTTGAACAGCCGCGCCTCGCGCACCCAAAGGTCCATGATGCCGCCCCCGTTGGCGAGGTCGTCGTTGATGCCCTGGATGAAGCAAGCGTGCGGCTGGGGATGCTCGTAGGCGCTCGCGGAGGGTTTGGTCTCGCCGGTTCGGTGGTCGACATACCAATGACCTTGTGCCGGCCCGTCGATGCCATAGGCCCAGTGGAGCCCGGTATTGAACCATTGCGGCGAGTTGGGCGCGCCCATTTGCATCGCCAGCATGTAACGCATTTCGTCGAAGAAGCTCCGGGCGTCCACTTCGGCATCGAAATAGCCGCCCTTCCGGCCCCAATAGGCCCAGCAGCCGGCCAGGCGGTCGAACACCTGCTTGGCGCTCGTCTCGCCGGTGTCGCGCTCGTCCTCGCTCAAACCGGCAAGCGCGTCCTCGTCGGCCATATTGCGCCAGAGCCATGTTGGTACATCGGGCTCCTCGACCGACGTCAGCCGCGCCGGCACGCCCCGCTTGCGCAGGTATTTCTGGGCGAGGATGTCGCACGCGACCTGCGACCAGTCGGCGGGCACTTCGAGATCGGACATCTCGAAGACGGGCGATCCGTCCGGGTTGCGAATATCGCTTGTGGTCTTGCGGAAGATGATGTCGGCGTAGGGCGACTGACCCTCGGCCGTAAAGCGCCGTGTGATACGCATGAACCCCCCCAAACCTTACTCAGTCCACCCTTTTATCGTTGGCCTGGCGCCGAATACATCGCAGGTTATCTACATCTTGAGTAACCTCGGCGACAGGGCGCAACATGTAGACAGATAAGATTCCTGTCCGTCAACTAGATTTTGAAATAATTTGGTAACAAACCACAAGGTCTAGCCGCAACAACATTTCGCCGTGCCGGGGAGGCTTTCGATTAATAACCATGAATCAATGAGTTAGGAAGAAGGATGGGACGAGGCGCGCGCAGTCCGAATACCTGCCGCCGGACCAAGGCAGCCGCGCGCACGCGTGCCGCGCCGCTTGTCGTCCCGCGCTCGGCGTCGGCGCGCGTGGTCCTGCGCCGGCTGGACGTGTGCGCTTCGAGGTGCGATAAGACGCGGCGCGGAGGCGGCTAACCGGTGCGCGGTGGAAGGTTCTGACCGATGGCTTGGGCGTGGCGGATATTCACCTGGTGGCAGGTCGAGACGTTCGGCACCTGGCTGATGACAAGGCTGCGCGGCCGGCGCGTTGGCGTCGATCGCTTCGGCAACCGTTATTTCGAGAATCGCCCGGGCACGCGGCGCTGGGTTCTTTATGACGGCGAGGTTGAGGCCTCCAAGGTGCCGCCGGAGTGGCATGCCTGGCTCCACCACACCGTCAACGCGCCACCGTCGGAGGCGGCGCCCGCTCGACCCTGGGAGAAAGAGCACATTCCCAATTTAACGGGTACGCCGGGCGCCTACCGCCAGCCGGGTCACTTATCCGCCGCCGGCCGGCGTGACCGCGCGACGGGCGACTACGAACCGTGGCGGCCGGAGACGAAAAGCTAGGCAGCGGGCTGTCCTCGACAGCTCGTGTGAACCGAGGAAAAAGACCATGGGTGGAAGATTCCTTGAGACATTGATCGGCGCCGTCGTGCTCGTCGTGGCGGTGGGCTTTCTCATGTTCGTCTACAACTCGACCCAGGTCGGCACGGTTGCGGGTTACGAGATCGTCGCCAAGTTCGATCGCGTCGATGGGCTCGGCATCGGCAGCGACGTCCGCGTCGGCGGCATCAAGGTCGGCACGGTCACCGATCAGTTCATCGAGCCCGACACGTTTCTCGCGGTCGTGCGCATGAGCGTGGATTCCGCCTTGCGCCTGCCGAGCGATTCCTCGGCGGCCATCGTGAGCGACGGCCTGTTGGGCGACAAGTATCTGGCGCTCACGGCGGGCGCTGAGGAGGATGTACTGGACGTCGGCGGCGAGATCCGCTTCACCCAGTCGTCGGTCAACATCGAGAGCCTGATCAGCCAGCTCGTGTTCGGGCTCGCGGGCGCCGCCGGCAAGGACGACGAGTAGTAGGTGCCGAGAGGCCCATGGCGCGGGCGAGCTCCGGGCAGACCTGGAGCGCCGAACGTTATGCCCGGAATTCCGCGTTCGTCGTCAGGTTCGGTGAGCAGCTCATCGACGATCTCGCCCCGCAGCCGGGCGAACGAATTTTGGATCTCGGTTGTGGCGACGGCGCGCTAACGCAAAAAATCATCGCCCGCGCCGTCGAGGTTACCGGCGTCGACGCCGGAGCCGACATGGTGGCGGCGGCCTGTGAACGGGGGATCGACGCCCGTGTCATGGACGCGCGATCGCTCGATTTCGATGCCGTCTTCGATGCCGTCTTCTCCCACGCGGCTCTGCATTGGGTTAAGGAGCCCGATGCCGTGCTCGCCGGGGTCCGGCGGGCGCTCAAGCCGGCCGGCCGTTTCGTGGGCGATATGGGAGGTGCGGGCAATATCGCGCGCGAGGTGGCGGCCTTGAGTGCCGCGCTGAATCGCCGCGGCTATGATCCCGAGACCGTCAATCCATGGTATTTTCCGACTGCCGAGGCGTATCTGAGCCGCCTCGAGGCGAATGGCTTTACGGTTGACGACATCCGCCTGTTCGAACGGCCGACGCCGATCGATGGCGAGCTTGGGGACTGGCTCGAGACCTTTACCGAGGGTTATCTCAACCTCGTGCCGGAAGCGGAGCGCGACGAGATCAAGACCGAGGTGGTCGCGGCGTTGCGCCCCAACCTGGCCGACCACGAAGGGCGTTGGACGCTGGATTATGTTCGCCTGCGCTTTCGCGCCCATGTTTGATCGCGGCTCGCCTCACCGGCGCGCCCTGCTGCACCCGGCCATCCGTGTCCTGACCCTCGCGGTGGGTGCGCTCTGGCTCGTTTCTGGTGCCGCCTGGGGCCAGCCCGGCGACCTCGCCGTCTTACAGGGACTCGACAAGGTGACGGGGCGCATCTCCGCCATCGAGGCACCGGTAGGCCGCGCCGTGCGGTTCGGGACGCTCGAGATCACGGCGCGCATCTGCCACACGCGCCCGCCAGAGGAGCCCCCCGAGACCACCGTGTTCCTGGACGTCTTCGACATCAAGCCGGGCGAGCCACCGGCGCGACTGTTCAGCGGCTGGATGTTCGCGTCGAGCCCGGCGCTCAACGCGCTCGAGCACCCGGTCTACGACATCTGGGTGATCGACTGTAAGATTATTTCGCCCGACCAATCCTGAGGCATGGCCCCGAAGTCGCCCGCGGTGCCGAGCGCCTCGGTGAGGCGGCGGCGATAGTCCGCGCGCCGCACCTCGGTGGCGCCGAAGCCGGACAGGTGCTTGGTCACGAACTGTGTGTCAAGCATCCGGTAGCCGCCGTATTTAAGCCGGGCGACAAGATGCACCAACGCGACTTTGCTGGCGTCGGTCTCGAAGCTGAACATGCTTTCGCCGAAGAACGCGCCGCCTAGCGACACGCCGTAGAGGCCGCCGAGCAGGCGGTCCTCGCGCCAGCATTCGACGCTGTGGGCGTGGTCCATGGCGTGGAGGCTCGTATAAAGAGCGACGATCTCGTCGTTGATCCAGGTGGTCCAGCGCCCCGGCGCCGGCGTGGCACAGGCCTCGATGACGGTGACGAAGGCCGAATCGGTGCGCACCTCGAACAGGTCCTGGCGAACTTTGCGGAGCAGGCGGCGCGGGACGTGGAAGGTTTCGAGCGGAATGATCCCTCGCATGTAGGGGTCGACCCAGAAGATCCGGGGATCGTTGCGGTCCTCGGCCATGGGGAAGAGCCCTTTGGCGTACGCCTGCAGGAGAATCTCAGGGGTTAATTCGATCATCCGGGTCCGAACGGCCGCGATCGCGTTCTGTGGTGAATTTTACAACGGCCCCCAGGCGCAAGCGCCGAAGGTCCGCCTAGCGGTCCTTGATCAGCGCGGCCATGGCCTCGAGCGCCAGCTCGTAACCCTGACCGCCGAACCCGCAGACGAGGCCGTTCGCGACCTCGCTGACGAAAGAGTGCTGACGATAGGCCTCGCGCCGGAATATGTTGGACAAATGCACCTCGATGATGGGCAGCCCGATGCCGCGCAGTGCGTCGAGCAGCGCCACCGAGGTGTGGGTGTAAGCGCCGGCATTGATGATGATCCCGGCAGCGGTCGAGGGCGCGCCCTGGATCCAATCGATGAGCTCGCCTTCGCTATTGCTTTGGCGAAAGTCGACCGTCAGGCCGAGAGCTTCGCCGCTTGCTTCGCTGGCGGCGCGAATGTCCTCGAGCGTCGCCCGCCCGTAAATCTCGGGCTCGCGCGATCCCAGGATGTTGAGGTTCGGTCCGTTGAGAATGAGAATAAGAGGCGACATGACGATGGCGGCGGCGTTCGGTCCCTTGGCTGACGGGTGAACAGGGATATAACATGGCCCCCGCTTCTGCAATGAGGAGTCCCGGTGGCGGTGGCAGGGCGTGCGCGCGCTGTGTTGAAAGAGCACCCGATCGGCCCCATACTTTTGACAACAATGATCGGCGGCCGCACGAGGAGCGATCCTCCCTGCGGCGCGAGCCCCAAAGGTGAATGAAGAGTATGCGTATAGAAATCAACGGCGAGCCGCGTGAGGTTGCCGAGGCCATGACGCTCCTCGACTTGATCGAGCATCTCGGTCTCGATGCGCGCAAGATCGCCCTTGAGCGCAATCTCGAGATCGTGCCGCGCTCGGCCTATCCCGAGACCCAGCTCGGCGATGGCGACAGCCTCGAGATCGTCCATTTCATCGGTGGCGGTAGCGAAGCGGCGGAGGCCACGTCCGACGACGATGCGCTGATCGTCGCGGGCCGGCGTTACGCCTCGCGGCTCATCGTCGGGACGGGCAAGTACAAGGATTTCGAGCAGACGCGGGACGCCGTCGAAGCTGCGGGCGCCGAGATCGTGACGGTGGCCGTGCGCCGCGTCAACATCGCCGAGCCCGGTCAGCCCATGCTGATCGATTACCTCGATCCCAAACGTTACACGTACCTGCCCAACACGGCCGGCTGCTACTCCGCGGACGAGGCCCTTCGCACATTACGCCTCGCTCGCGAGGCGGGGGGCTGGAACCTGGTCAAGCTCGAGGTGCTGGGTGACGAGCGGACGCTGTTCCCCCATATGGTGGAGACGCTGGCCGCCGCCGAGCGCCTGATCGAGGAAGGCTTCGAGGTCATGGTCTATTGCACCGACGATCCGATCATGGCCAAGCGGCTCGAGGAGCTCGGCTGCTGCGCCATCATGCCGCTCGCCGCGCCGATCGGCTCGGGCCTCGGCATCCAGAACCCGGTCAATATCCGCCTCATCGTCGAGCAGGCCCAAGTGCCGGTGATTGTGGACGCCGGCGTCGGCACGGCCTCGGACGCCACGATTGCGATGGAGCTCGGTTGTGATGGGGTCCTGATGAACACCGCGATCGCCGAGGCGAAGGATCCGGTGTTGATGGCCGCCGCGATGAAGGAGGCGGTCAGCGCCGGGCGTCTCGCCTATCTCGCCGGCCGCATGGCGAAAAAGACCTACGCCGATCCCTCGTCGCCGCTCGCCGGACTGATTTAGCGTTGCCCGCCCAAGCTCACACCACACCGCGTTTTTAGCGGTCTAGTGGATTGATCGGATCGAAAGAGTCCGATTTGGGATTCAGTATTGTGCCGTGGCATGCGAGTCTGGCACATGCGCGGCGGAATCTCCTTCACTGTATCGGCCGGCGACGGTCAGCGATTGCGCGCGATCGTCGCGGACCCCAAGAGCCCGCAGAAGCACGTCTGGCGGGCGCGTATTGTCCTTCTGAGCGGCGCGGGTCTGGGTACCTCGGCGATCATGGGCGAGACCGACAAGTCCAAGACCTGCGTGTGGCGCTGGCAGGAGCGCTTCATGCACGAGGGCGTCGGCGGCCTGCTTCGCGACAAGTCCCGCCCGCCGGGCAAGGCGCCGATCGCGCCTGATCGCGTCGCCTGGATCGTCCGTCAGACGCAGCAACCGCCGCCGCACGAGGCAACCCACTGGACGCTGCGCGCGATGGCCAAGGCGGCCGGCGTCGCCGCGTCGACGGTGCAGGCGATCTGGAAAGCCCACGGCCTCAGCCCGCACCGCTGGCGGAACTTCAAGCTCTCGAACGACCCGGCCTTCGCCGAGAAGCTCGCCGATATCGTCGGCTTGTATGTCGATCCACCGGCCCATGCGGTGGTGCTGTCGATCGACGAGAAGTCGCAGATCCAAGCACTCGACCGCACCCAGCCCGGCCTGCCGATGAAGAAGGGCCGCGCCGGCACCATGACCCATGACTACAAACGCCACGGCACGACCACGCTGTTCGCGGCGCTCAACATTCTGGATGGAACGGTCATCGGGCAGAACATGCAGCGCCACCGCCATCAGGAGTTCATCCGCTTCCTCAACCGCATCGAGCGCGAGGTGCCGGCGGACAAGGCCATCCACGTGATCCTCGACAATTACGCGGCGCACAAGAAGGACAAGGTCAGCGCCTGGCTCGACCGTCATCCACGCTGGACTTTCCACTTCACGCCAACCTCGTGTTCGTGGCTCAATGCCGTCGAGGGCTTCTTTGCCAAACTCACGCGGCGCAGGCTCAAGCACGCTATCTTCCATTCCCTCGTCGATCTCCAGGCCGCCATCAATCGCTTCGTCCGTGAATACAATGCCGCCAACCCACAACCATTCATCTGGAAAGCACATCCCGATGACATCATCGCCGCACGAAACCGAGGGTTCCAAACGTTGAAATCAATCCACTAGGTTAGGCGGAGCGAGCGCCTTCCACGAGCCCCGGATCCCAGGGTGGAGACGAGGAAATCGCGCGGATCGGGTTCCTGAGCGTGCCCGTGTGGTCGATCTCGGCCTGAGGAGCGAATATCGACCGCTTTCTGGCGAGCAGCAGACATTCGGCGCGGCAATGTCCGCTCGACCCCGCAAATCGGACATAGTTCGGGGTTGGTGTTTGAGTCCGCCTTTGACCCAAAGCAGACGTCAGCGGCGATGCTCGTCACTTATGTCGGCGATACACGGTCATGGTGAATCGGGCCGAGGACGGCTCGATCCATGCCTGGGTCAACCGCTGCGCCCACTGTGGCACGATGGTGGTGCGTGAACCACGGGCGCCTTGTCCTCGTATTGTACAGGGCTGGTGAACTCACTACCATAACGCCCTGAAATCAGCGAAAACCGCGGCATTTGCGGGACCGTGCCACGACGAAAGGGATCGATATGGCCAATCCAGATGCAGTGACGTGGCCGAAGCAGGATTTCAGCCGCGTGCCGTTCCACGTATTTGTGGATCAGGAGGTGTTCGACCGGGAACAGACGAACGTGTTCCATGGGCCGGTGTGGTGCTACCTCGCGCTCGAGGCCGAGCTCGCTCAGTCGGGCGATTACGTCACCACGTTTCTCGGCAACACCGGCGTCGTCCTTACCCGCGCCGATGATGGTGAAATCCACGGCTGGATCAACCGCTGCGCCCATCGCGGCACAACGGTCGTCCGCAACATGGACGGCAACGCCAAAGACTTTACCTGCATCTATCACCACTGGTGCTACGACTTGAAGGGCAACCTCATCGGCGTTCCGTTCGAGCGCGGCATGAACGGCGAGGGCGGCATGCCGGACGATTTCGACAAGGCTGACCACGGGCTTACCAAGATCAATATCGCGTCCTACAGGGGCGTGATCTTCGGCTCGATGCACTTCGATCTGGAGCCTCTCGAAGAGTATCTCGACGCACCGATGCGGAGCTTCTTGGATAAGCTGTTCTGCAAGCCGGTCGAGATTCTGGGCTATATGCGCCAGCGCATGCCGTCCAACTGGAAATTCTACTACGAGAACATCAACGATAATTATCACGCCGGGCTCCTGCACCAGTTCCAGACCACCTTCGGCATTTTCCGCAACACCCAGGAAGGCGGCCAGGTGATGGACAAGTTCCGCCGCAACATCATCAGCTACAGCATCTTTGACAGCGACGATGCCAGCACGATCGAGGGGGGCTATGGAAAGATCGGCATTTATGACGAATCATTCAAGCTCGAGGATCCGAGCGTGGTGGATTTCCGTGACGAGGAGGGCAATCGCCGCGCCATCAACTTGATGTCGATATTCCCCAGCGTGTTATTCCAGCGCCTGTCCAACACCTTGGCGACGCGTCACATCCGCCCCAAGGGCCCGGATGAGTTCGAGCTTTATTGGACCGTCTTCGGCTATCAGGACGATGACGCCGAGCTTCGCGCGATGCGCATGAAGCAGTCCAACATGCTGGGCCCGGGCGGCTTGATTTCGATGGAAGACGGTGAGTCAGGCGTGCTCGGGCAGCGCGCGGTGACCGGCTACCGCGACGGCTTCTCTGTCATCAGGATGGGCGGCGACGGGCCGATCGGCGATCAGGACCAGGTGAACACTGAAGTGCCAATCCGCGGGTTCTGGCGTTTTTATTGCCATTTGATGGAGTTTCCAGTGGAGGGTGGACTGCCGTGGCCGCCAGAAAAATAGACGACGAAATCAAGAACTACTTCTACGACTACGTGCAGTGCCTGGACGTCGACCGGCCGAAGCACAGGATGGCTCACGGGCATCGAGACGCCAGCCGAGCTATACCCGAAAGTTGGTGATGGGATGAGATGAGGGCGGCGTATCCTGGCGATGTTGGAGTCGCCATTTTCCACGAAGGAGGGATACGCCATGAGAGAGGATACAGTCGTCCAGCTTCGCCAACCTGGATCATTTGAGGACGATCCGCTGACGGAGGTTTTGCGTCTTGGTGCGCGGCGTTTACTTGGGCAAGCGGTGGCGGCGGAAGTTGCCGGTTTTGTCGAGGCGTATGCGCATCTGACGGACTCGGCCGGCCGCCGTCGGATCGTACGCCACGGGCATTTGCCGGAGCGCGAGATCCAGACCGGCATTGGTCCGGTTGCGGTGCGCTGTCCCAGGGTGCGCGACCGAGGCGCCGGCGAGACGGGGCCGCGGGTTCGCTTCACCTCACGGATCTTGCCTCCCTATCTCAGGCGCGCCAAGTCGATCGAGGAACTCCTGCCCTGGCTTTATCTGAAGGGCATCTCCACGGGCGATTTCTGCGCGGCGCTTGCGGCGCTCTTGGGGCCCGAGGCGCCGGGGCTCTCGGCCTCGACCATTGCCCGCCTCAAGGAGGTCTGGCAAGGCGAGCTGGAGCATTGGCAACGGCGCGATCTCTCGGCCAAGCGTTATGTCTACTTCTGGGCCGAGGGCGTCTACTTCTCACCACGGCTCGACCATGACAAGCAATGCATGTGCGTGATCATCGGTGCCGACGAGCTGGGCCGCAAGGAGCTGCTGGCGATCGCCGACGGCTACCGGGAGAGCGCCCAGTCCTGGCGCGAAGTGCTGCTCGATCTCAAGCGCCGCGGCCTGGCGATTGCGCCCGAGCTGGCCACCGGCGACGGGGCGCTCGGTTTCTGGAAAGCCTTGCGCGAGGTCTACGGGACGACGCGCGAGCAGCGCTGTTGGGTGCACAAGACCGCCAACGTGCTCAACAAGCTCCCGAAGTCCGTCCAGCCACGCGCCAAGCAGCACCTACAGGACATCTGGATGGCCGAGACCCGCGCGGTGGCCGAGAAGGCCTTCGACTTCTTCCTCGAGGCCTATGGCCCCAAGTACGACAAAGCGGTGGCCTGCCTGGCCAAGGACCGCGACGTGTTGCTCGCCTTCTACGACTTCCCGGCCGAGCACTGGAAGCACATTCGCACCACCAATCCCATCGAAAGCACCTTTGCGACCGTGCGCCTCAGGACCACCAAGACCAAGGGCTGCCTCAGCCGCATGACGGCGCTCACCATGGTCTTCAAGCTGTGCCAGTCGGCCAGCAAGAAGTGGCGTCGCCTGGACGGCTCGAACCAGATCGCCGACATCATTCAAGGCGTCAAATTCAAGGACGGAGAAAAGCTAACCGAACGCGCCGCCTGAAACCTGCGTCACCAACTTTTGACAATAGCTCACGCCAGCCCCCGATAATCCGCTCGGGGTCAAGGGCGCTGGTGAGAGCGGAACGATTGGAGCGCCATCGGCAAACGCCGACGCCGTGATCGATGCCTTGTGGCACTTCGGGGTCTGGCCCATCGAGATGCGGTTTACGCCAGCGCGCGCAATGGCTGGTATCCAGGCGGTGGTTCTCCCGGTCACTCAAACTTGAAAATCGGCTTCCAGTCCCGTGGAGCGAGAGGGTCGTCCCGAATCCAGGTCTTGATGCTCTCGGTGTCCAGCACGCTGAGAAGAGCGTCCGCTCCTGGCTATAGGCGGACCTACGCTAGGCCGTCACGGACCGGCTGCTTCTGACCCAATGCGGATGTTCGTGACGAAACCATATGCTCGATTGCCAGACACTCAGCCTCCCCGGAGCGTCCAACCTCGGGGTTGGTCTTGAGCTCTTCAAACATGCCCTGGGTCAGCGCTGTTGCCGCATTGGTTTCCACCGGATTGTCTCCGTGATAGGATTCTTGACGGAAAAGTCAGATCTCGACCGTAGCTTCTCAGCGGCGAGCTAATGGAATCATCCAATGGCACTAGAGACCAAGACCACTGAGGAGATTCGGGACGATTTCGGGCGCCTCCTCCGCCCCCTGGAGCTCGCCGAGAGCCTGCCAGCCTACTACTATTACTCCGATGACATCCTGGCGAGGGAGACCAAAGAGATCTTCCTCAAGGAGTGTCTGACGTCAGCGCCTTTGGGACAAATTGAGGTAATTGCATACCGGAGGATTTCTGTCTCATCGTAGTGACCGAAGGGAACGAAGATGAGACAGAAATCAATGAGCAAGAACGACCCGGCGGATGGAACGGTTCGGGATATTCGCCGCAAGACACGCAAGCAGTATACGGCTGAGGAGAAGATCCGGATCGTGGTGTCGGGCCTGCGCGGCGAGGAGAGCATCGCCGCCTTGTGCCGCCGCGAGGGCATCGCCGAGGGTCTGTATTACAGCTGGTCGAAAGAGTTTTTGGAAGCGGGCAAGAAGCGGCTCGCCGGCGACACCGGGCGCCAAGCGACCTCGGGCGAGGTTAAAGGCCTGCGCCAGGAGATGCGCGACTTGAAGGAGTTGGTCGCCGAACTTTCGCTGGAGAACCGGCTTCTCAAAAAAAACATGATCGGGCATGGGGGAGACGAGGAATGAGGTATCCCGCATCCGAGAAGCTGGAGATCATCCGCCTGGTCGAGCAGTCCCACCTGGGCGTCGGGTCCACTTTGGACAAGCTGGGCATTCCGAAGACCACCTTTTATCGCTGGTACGATCGCTTTCTGGCCTTTGGCGACGCCGGTCTTGAGGATCGCAACAGCAGCCCAGGCCGGGTGTGGAACCGGATCCCGGATGATGTCCGGGGGCAGATCATCGATCTTGCCCTGGAGGAGACGCAACTGTCGCCCCGGGAACTGGCCGTCAGGTTTACGGACACCAGGGGCTACTTTGTCTCGGAAGCCTCGGTTTACCGGCTTCTCAAGGCCCACGACCTGATCACCAGCCCCGCTTTCGTGGTCATCAAGGCAGCCGATGAGTTCCGCGACAAGACCACGGCGCCGAACCAGCTGTGGCAGACCGACTTCACCTATCTCAAGGTCATCGGCTGGGGCTGGTTTTACCTGTCGACCATCCTGGACGACTATTCCCGCTACATCATTGCTTGGAAGCTCTGCACCAACATGACGGCGGACGATGTGACGGCAACACTGAAGTTGGCGCTAGAAGCCTCAGGCTGCAATCGCGCCAATGTCGTCCACAAGCCGAAGCTGCTCAGCGACAACGGCTCGTCCTATATCTCCGGCGATCTGGCTGAATGGCTCGAGGACCACGGTATGGATCACGTTCGGGGCGCACCGTATCACCCGCAAACCCAGGGCAAGATCGAGCGCTGGCATCAAACGCTGAAGAACCGGATCCTGCTTGAAAATTATTATCTACCCGGCGATCTCGAAAACCAGATCAGCGCCTTCGTCGATCACTACAACAACCAACGCTACCACGAGAGCATCGGCAACGTAACTCCAGCCGACGCCTACTTTGGACGCCACACCGCCATCATCGAAAAGAGAAAAAAAGATCAAAAAACTGACCACCCAAAACCGCCGCTTGAACCATCAAAGCCAAGCGGCTTAACATCAAACAAAGATGAGCCAGATCCTCCCTATGAAACACGCTCAACAGTCCCATTTGTTTTGATGACGGACACCGCCTCCACCGCTTGCCCAAGTAAACGCCGCGCACCAAGACGCAAAACCTCCGTCAGCGGATCGTCCTCAAATGATCCTGGTTGGCGAAGCTGGACGACTGTATCCTCTCTCATGGCGTATCCCTCCTTCGTGGAAAATGGCGACTCCAACATCGCCAGGATACGCCGCCCTCATCTCATCCCATCACCAACTTTCGGGTATAGCTCTCGTCCAGATGGACCATTCCTCACTCCCGGTTGACGGGTGGGCTATGCTTTGCCTTAGATTTTCTTGCGGAGACCACATCCCATGAGCGCGACGCGACACCTTTTGCACAATGAGCTGGCTTCGATCGTCGGTGGCGAGAATGTTCTCGGCGAAGACTTCACGGCCTATGTTCAGGACAAGAGCCCGTTCCCTCAGATTACTCCGGGCATCGTGGTGAGACCGGGCTCGATCGATGAGACCAGCGCGGTAATGGCACTCGCCAATCGCACCAGAACCCCGGTGACCGCGCGCGGAGGCGGTTTCTCGCTCACCGGATTTCTGCAGTCGGGAGAGAGCATTGTTCTCGATACGAAGCGCATGAACCGGGTCGTGGAGATCGACGAGATAAACATGACGGTAACCGCCGAGTGCGGGATCATTATGAAAGAACTGCATGACCAATGCGCCGCACGTGGTTTTTTTGTCCACACCGTGGCGATTCCCATCGCCTACACGACCCTGGGCGGGGTGTTGAGCGGTGTGGTCGGGGGCGGGTTCCCCATCACTCTTCCGGTCACCGGGACGGACCTTCACTTTCTGTTGGGCCTCAAGGTTGTGCTGGCCGATGGCACTGTGGTGGATACCAACGCCGGGGGCGCCAACGTCAATCGGGCCGGCGACTTCCTCCGCGGCGCCAACGGACCGGATCTCACCGGCATGTTCGTGGGCGATGGGGGCTGCTTCGGCGTGAAGACCCAGGCGACAGTGCAGATTTCTCCGCGTCCGCAGGCGTTGGTGGCTGGCTGCTGGGACTTTGCCGAGTTCGACGATCTGTGGCGGGCCAGCCTGCAGCTCACGGCGCTCGATGCCTTGCCTTACGAGAACATTGTCGTGCTCCAGGCTGAGCCGTTGTCTTTCTTTTACCTGTGCCGTGACATCGATGACGCGCGGGCAAACCAGTCGGCCGCGATCATCAACCGGATCTGTGCAGAGTGCGGCGGCGAGCTTGCGCCGGAAGAGATGCAGCAATACGCGATGGACATGGGAGTGGGCGAGCCCGACACCCAGGACATTTTCATCAACGTTCACCGGGGGGTCGTTGCCTACATCATCGGCAAGCGGACGTTTCCCGAGGCGTATCGTCGGATAGGTCAGTTTCTAAAAGATGCGATCGAGCAGCGGGGTATGGAGGCTCTCGGGGTGAGCGTCATGACCTTTTTCAGCCCGGTGCAGCGAAACGCCATGTACGTCACCATGAGTATCATCTTTGATGAAGAGACACCGGGATCGCGCGAAGCGGTGCTGGCGCTTCAGAAGGAGGGCCACCGGCTGGTGGTCGAGCTCGGTGGCTCGCCGGAGCCGCATCAGGGCTTTTCTTCGCAGGCGTGTGCGGAGGCCTGGTCCCCCGCTTACAAGGGACTGATGAGCAATCTCAAGCAGGTGCTCGATCCCAATAATATTCTCAGCCCCGGGTTGTGGAGCCTGTAACGGATGCAGACCCAGATAGAGGAGACCTTCGAGATTCTGGCTCCGGTGGACACCGTGTGGGCGTTCTTCATGGATCCGCAACGAGTGGTCGAGTGCATGCCGGGCGCCAAGCTGGAGGAGGTGGCAGATGAGCGAACGTTCATTGGCAACATCGGGCTCAAGGTGGGATTCGTCGCGGTGAGCTACAAGATGCGGGTACGATTCACCGAAATCGATCATGAGGCCCACTTCGCCCGCATCGAAGCCGAGGGCCAGGAAGGGACAAAAGGCGGTGGCGTCGCCAAGGGCACCATGACAAGCACATCGCGGGCCTTGCTCGATGGTGGAACTGAGGTGAAGTTCGCGGTCGACATGGAGTTGACCGGTCGGATGATCGAATATGGCAAGGGCATGATCCGCTCCGTCTCCCGCCAGATCACCAAAAAGTTCATCAAATGCGCCAAGAGCAAGCTCGAGGGAGGAGAACAAGCGTAAATCACCGTTGCGGCATGTAGTTGCTAAGGAGTAAGCCCGTTCCAACGGATGAGGATGGCCTTTTGGCCAACCCCGGCTTATTGCGGCAGGGGCACCAAACGACCAAAGCGGGGAGGGAGCGATGGACGATGTCTTGACCCAGGAGCCTTCGGCACGTCCGCTGCCGGCGGATGTGGAGGTTCGGCAGTTCCAGTTCGAGCAGGGCTGGCACGACACGAGCCAGTACAACTTCTTCGCCGAGGACAAGTTCTTCTCGGTCCGCGTGATGGAGATGCGCACGCTGAAGCATCACAACGCGTGGGTCTATGACGATGGCGTCATCGAATTGGTGAACAGCGATGAGGCCTGGGAGCTGAACGGCGAAGCCCATCTCGATCTGAGGGCCCCGCGCTTTGCCGTCCGGTCCGACGATGAGAAAGGCGCCATCACGGTGTGGTCGGAGGACTCAAAGCCCGTGCTGGAGATTGCCTTCACCACGCCGATCACGACCTATTGGGGCACGCCGGCGACGGCGGCTGTCATTCATCAGCCGCTCATTCAAGCCGACATCACTTATCAGGGGCAGAGCTACAAGGGCATCGGCTACTGCAAGAGGGGCTTCTTCAAGGAGAATCCCCACCATCTCAGTTGGCGTTTCGTCGAAGGCGTGGCGAACGACGGCCAGTACATGTTGTGGACGGCCGATGCGAGCTTCGGGCGCGACGCCCAAAAGTATGACTATTTCAAGATCGCCCATGCCGACGGCACGATCGTCGCGGCCGAAAATCTCGATTCGTTCCAGCGCGACAACCGGGCGTTCGGCAAGATCGACGGCACCTCTTATGAGGTGCGCATCGAGCCGCTCGGCGAATGGTCGTCCGATCTCAAAAGCGCCGAGATGGAAACCAGGTTGCGCCAGCGCTTCTGCAAGATGACCGTGCTGCACGACGGCCAGGAGGACGCCGGTTACGCGCTCAGCGAAACCGGCATGGGAACGACGGTGTAGAACGCGGCGCTTGCGTCGTGTATCAACTTAGACGGCAACATAAAAACTGCATCGCGGAGATCTCAGGGGGGATAGATGAGCGATCACGTACATTGGATTATTGAAATGACGATCAATCCGGGCGCGCTCGACGATTTCAGGGCCGTGACGAAGGAGATGATCGATCAGGTTCAGGCCAACGAGCCCGACACGCTCAACTACGAATGGTTCATCGGCGGCGACGATTCGACTTGCCATGTCTACGAGCGCTACGCCAACTCGGCGGCCGTGATGACCCACCACGCCTGGTTCGGCGCGAATTTCGCCGAGCGCGTCATGGCGTTGGTGAAGCCGACGCGCGTCGTGGTCTACGGCAATCCGAACGACGAGGTGAAAGCCGCGCTCAAGGACTTCGGCGCCGCCTACATGGCGCCGATCGGCGGCTTCGCGCGCTAGAAGAGGCAGCCGGCACGCACAAGGGGGCGGGCCGCTTGTGACCCAACCCCTTGTTTTAACTGGCTCCCCGGGCCGGACTCGGATCGGCTGGTTAAGCCGCTGACTATGCGTGCCTTTTTCTCAAACTGGGTTCAGTCTCCCCACGTTCAACCCTACGCGAATGATGGGAATTTACGGGCTTGAGTTTGAGACCGCGTTGACAGCGAGATCCACACTGCAGACACCTAAAGGCCCGCGGGACTGCAATTTGGGCACTCGTAGAAAGCATCATCGAGGACGCCCTTCACGACACCCACTACCTCTTTCCGCGACATGCACAAGAAGTCGCGTGTCAACGGCGGAGCAAAAAGGGACCACTTCTGGAGTGCGCCCCTGAGGGTGGACAGGTTGCACGTTTGGAATTGACCGGGAATGCTGGGCTTTCAGAGGATGGAAGCCATGGCCAAGCACCGAACCTACAGTATTGAGTTCAAGCGACAGGTTGCTCAGGAATATCTCGGAGGCGAGACCCTTCACGGGCTGGCCAGGCGCCACGACGTCTCGCGCAACCTGATCCGCATCTGGGTGTCGAAGCTCGAAGCCGGCGCGTTTGACGAAGACGTGGAGGCCGCCGGCCTTCTCCAGGAATTTGAGGCGAAGATCTCTGCCCTTGAGCGCCTGGTAGGCCGGCAGGCGCTGGAGATCGAGTTTCTAAAAGGGGCACTCAAGAGCGCACCACGGCCGAGAAGCGCGACTACGTCCGTGATTGCCGGCCCCGTGGGCTCACCATCGCGCGAGGATGTCGTCTGATGGGCCTGCCGCGCTCCACCTACTACGATACGCCGGCGACCGAGGCCGACACCGAGATCGTCGCCCGCATCACGGCGATCTGCGAAGAGTTTGAGGCTTACGGCTATCGACGTGTCGGGGCCGAGCTACGCCATCAGGGGATCGTCGTCAACGGTGTAGCTCTCCGCCACTAATGATTTGTAACCTATTGTTATAATTTAATTATTACTATCACCCTAGCTCGGAAACCCACATTCGAATCCACAGTTGGATCAAGAACAAGCGAGACGGCGCAGCAATTCTTGGACGATCCGCGTTCATAGCGAGGGGTGATGCCCGCTATGTCAGCCCCATCCACTTCGAGGACAGCCAGACCCGCAATCCATCCAATTCAGCCACCTGAACCTGTCCGGCTATGGGGGCCGCTCATTGTCCCTCTCAAGCTCGTTGCATCGGCGGGGCTGATCGCCGCTCCTCCCGCATACTCCTTACACCTGCGATAGACCGAAACGCCGCTGATCTCCAACTACCTGATCGCATCCGCCACCAACCCACATCGAGTGAAGCGGGGCGCCGGTGATGATTTCTCATGCAACACTATGTGCTTTGATTAGCCAAGAAGAGCCCGGGCACAGGGAGGGCGTCAACGGAGGAGCGATCCTGTACCGGCACGGCGGGACACTCCCCGGCTGCCTCGCGTGGAGCACTATTGATGTGCCGTCAACAGGACTTCAGGTGCCGTTGAGCGCCATATCCTGCGGATCTTCCGCGCACACTTAACGTCGCCCTCTTCAGAGACAAGAGAAATTTGGATCCCAACATCAAGGCATCGTCCGGCCATGCGGTTGGCAATCTTTTTGGTCTCCGGATGCCGGGGAACAGCGGCAATCAAGCGATCCGCATTGTCGGGACCGTCGAGTAGCATACCCACCGCCTCATAGAGGTGCTTGCGGAGTTTCGACTTCTGTCCCGGATGGCGCGTGTTGACGATTCCGCCTTTCGCTTCCACAACGACATGGCAACCCTGCACGTCCGCAACGACGTCGCCCCGTCCGGGTTGAAATTCTACGACAAGGGTCTGGCGATCGCGGGTGTACGTTCCAGCCTCGCGAGTCTTTCCTTTTGCAGCGATCTTCTCGAACCCCTCCTTCTTCAACCAGCCGCAAATGTCAAACTGCTTGGTGTGCATCCCATCGGGATGCACACATACTTCCTCTGCGCCCAGCTCGAACATCCATCTCGCCACGGCGAGCATCACGGCTGGTTCATGGAGATGGCGTTCTAGAGCGTTTTCCTATAATTTGCGGTCATAGCCGGCAGCAGCGAAGTAGTTTTCGCATTCCGTTGGTGTGAAGGTGTCGATGCCTTGGGCGATGGCGTCCCAGAGGTCATCGACGGTTCGGGCGGCGGTCTTTTTGAGGAAAGCCTTGAGCTTGGAGAAGGCCATTTCAATGGGGTTAAAGTCAGGGCTGTAGGGCGGCAGGAAGCGCAACTCTGCCGCGGCGACTTCGATGGCCGTGCGCACGGCGATGGGTTTGTGGGCGGGTAAGTTATCCATCACCACGATATCGCCGGGTTTGAGCGTCGGGACCAAGACCTGCTCCACATAAGCGAGGAAGGCGGCACCATGCATGGCACCGTCGAGCACCATGGGCGCGGTCATGCCTTCAAGGCGGAGCGCGCCAACGAAGGTCGTCGTCTTCCAGTGTCCATGAGGCACCGGTGCTTGGCAACGCTCGCCCCGTGGCGCCCGGCCGTAACGCCGGGCCATCTTGGTCGAAGCGCCGGTCTCGTCAATGAACACCAGCCGCTCGGGCTTCAGATCGGGTTGGGCGTCGAACCAGGCCTGCCGGCGGCGCAGGACGTCAGCTCGCTGTTGCTCGCAGGCGTGCGCGGTTTTTTTTGAACGTCATGCCGTGCCGGTCGAGCAGCCGCCAGACCGTGCTTTGGGCCACCGTCAAGCCATGCCCCGCGTCCAGGTGTGCCGCGATCTCGCCCAAGGTGATGTCCGGCGTCTCGTCAACCAGCGCCAGGATTTCCTCGGCATGGGCCTCGATCCGGTGCGAGCGGTGGTCACCGCCTTGCGGCCTAGGCCCGACATCGCCCGTCCGCCGCCACCGATTCACCCATTTGATCGCCGTCGAGGCCGCAACCCCGAAGCGGCGCGCCGCCGAGCGCCGCGACAGGCCGCTGTCAACCGCCGATACAAGCCGTTCTCGAAGATCATTGGAAAGAGGTTTCGTCATGCAGCCTGGCCTCCTCCACCAGCCCACATCTTGAATCAGAAATTCGATCCCATGGGAATCCCAAAAAGAATCCGTCAGCTCAGAAAATGCTCTAGTTGCCCGTCGCATTTCGATTCCCTGCCTCGTGGCGGCGGTTTCCTGGTGATGAATGTCATCGTGACTGTCCGTGGTCGCGGTCTGCCCCGTGGCTGCTACACTCGGAGCTGGCGGGTTTCTGACAGAGCCGAAACATAGAGGGGGAGAGACTTGACCGAAACCAACGACAAAGCCGACAAGACCGAACCGAATACAGACGCAGGAGTGGGGCCAGCGGTGGAATCGTCGAAGGTGGAGGACTTACGCACCATAGAGGACCGTATCATCACGCTGGCGGAACCCCATTTGAGAGAGGGAAGCGTGCTGGCGCGGATGTACGCCGACAGGCCTGACAGCCAAGCGGCCTATGATTTTGTCTCGACGGTCAAGGACGTCGCCCGGATGATCAAGGAAGAGCAGCGGATGAAGGCCGATCCGGCATGCCCGAAGCGGCTGCTCGCCGAGAATAGGCGAAAGGCTGAGGCGGGTAAGAGACAGCGGTAGAGGACGCGGCCTCCAAATGATCGACTGCTTTCGCCATCCCCGCCGCCGTCTGCGGCTGCGGCTCGGCCGAAGCCGTCGACAACACCGCCCCCGAAGCCGGGCGCGGTCAACTTGCGACCAAGGCAGACATTTCCGATCTCACCTGTCGCATGGCCTTTGCCATCATTCTGGCCCGACAACCTCCTTCACCAGTCCACGCATGGAACGTATGTGCTCCGCCACTTCCCTGCGCCTGGCGATGGCCTCAGCGCTGTAGAGCCCGTGCTTTAGAGCATTGTTGTTACCAATCGGGGCACCGGGGGACTTGCCCCCGTGCATCCGGCAACGTCCGTTCGCCATCGAGGGCGATCGGCATGGCGTCCCGCTTCGTGTCTTGGCTCCACAGCGGGGACCCAGGTGCATGGGCAAGGGCTTGGGCGTTCTTCTTTGCACGGGGTTGTTCCTACAATTTTCTTCGTTCCCCACCCCCCGGTCTTTCGACGTTTCCGACCACCGCCTGTCCGCCGGCGTGAACGTGAACGTGCTCGACCGTGACCTTCTGGTGACCCTTGCCGCGATGCTTGTTCAACGCGTCGAGCAGCATCGCCCAGGTGCGGGAGAGCTTGTTCGCTTGGTTGAGATTCTCGCGCCGTCCCTCGAAGGTCAGCTCCCCGAGCATGGCGCGGCGGTAACATTCCATCGCGGCACAATGTGCGGCGATCAGCTGCGCCGCCATCATGCCCTCGAGCTCGTCTTTCGGACCGATCCCGACCAACGCGTCAACGGTGGCGCCTCGTTTCCTGTCCCGCTCCGACGCGTCCGACTGCTCCAGCCACAGGGCCTGCATCGCCTGATTGGCGAGCATGGTATTCAAGCAATCCGAGTGTGACCCGCCAATAGCCTTCAGGGCGCCTTTTCGATCGTCCGGCTTGGCGGCGACGGCAGTCGCCTTTTCTTTCCCTTCGACAGGTATCTTCTTCGTCATGGGTTGGGGTTCCTTTCCCTGATACCTTTATTGGCCAGCGCTGCGGCGTCCGCTCTTCAGCCTTCATGCGGCGGTGGTGCAGCCCGGCTCCAAAGGAGATCCCCCGAGGTGGCCTTGCGGAAGCCGTATCGTCTTACCCTTTCGAGTATGCGGAATACGGAGTACACACATAGAATTTTATTCGTAATTTGAACAAGTTATCCCTGTACTCAAGGCAGTTGTGGGATTCGGGCGCCGAAATTTAAATGGGCTCCGGGCCTTGCCCTCGCCGTCCCGAATTATGGCCCCTTGCTCAACGAGCTCGTTAAGGGAACGCACAGTGTTGTTTGTGCTTCTCGAAACAGCTTTGAGGATGTGGTCTCGCTTCACGGCCTCGCCTGACGGTGGGATGGCGGACATGACCTCCTCGTTGAGGTCGTGCTGGCGCTCCTCGAGAAGGGATTGGCCAAGCGTCAGCCGCTGGGTTTCGGCGTCCATGTTTAGGCGCGTCGGCGGCAGGTTCCCACCTTCGCGCTGCGTCGTCGCGAGCTGACGGTACTCGCCGTCCTTTGTGAGGGTCATTATCGTGTCCGGCGTGCCCGCGATGGCCGTGCTACCAAGCGCTTCGTCTCCATCAGAGCCGCCGGTTTTCTTCGCATGGTGCGTCAAGACGAGTGCGCAGCCGGTCTCGCGGGCCATCGCGATGATCGGGCCGGTAGCGTTGGAAATCCCGGCATACGAGTTAGCGTCGGTGATGCCGGGCAGGTATCGGAAAAGCGGATCGATGATCGCCATCCCAAGTCCGAGGCTGGCGATGGCATCGGACAGCCAATCGCCGCGTTCGTCGGGACGTCCGCCGAAGCACGCGTACAACTGGTCATCCCGGTGTCAACGGCGAAGCAAAATTAGTCCACCCGGGCGGAGTAAAACTAGTCCACTTAACGTTATGCGGTACGCGGTGTTGGGGGGTTGTCCCGGTAGTCCATAGGAGGGACCCGCGCTGCTTCGTGTAGCGCTTGCGTTACGCGGAGCGAAGCAGCGTGGGAGGTTCCTGTGGACCCACCGGGTCAACCATTGCACCGGCGGTTAAGCAGGTATTTTGGGGAATTTCCGCCGTTTTTGGCTTTGGTTGAGACGATAGCTCTCGCCGTTCATTTCCAGGATATGGACATGGTGGGTGAGGCGGTCCAGCAAAGCCCCGGTCAGGCGTTCCGAGCCGAATATCTCCGTCCACTCATCGAACGGCAAGTTGGAGGTCACCAGGATCGAGCCCCGCTCGTAGCGCTGGCTGAAGACTTCGAACAGCAGCTCGGCGCCGGTCTTCGAGAGCGGCACGAAGCCGAGTTCGTCGATGATCAGAAGGTGATACTTTGCCAGTTGCTTCTGCAGGCGCAACAGGCGTTTTTCATCCCTGGCCTCCATCAGTTCATGAACCAGGGCAGCGGCCGTGAGGAAGCCGACGGAGAGCCCCTTTTGGCAGGCCGCCAGACCGAGACCGAGGGCGATATGGGTCTTGCCGGTTCCGCTGTTGCCGAGCGCGATGATATTCTCACGACGCTCGACGTATTCGCATCGCGCCAACTCCAGAACCAGCATCTTGTTGAGCGATGCGATGGCCTTGAAGTCGAAGCTGTCGAGGCTTTTGACGGCGGGGAACCTGGCCTGTCTGATCCGCCGCTCGACCATGCGGCGCTCACGGTCGATCAGTTCCAACTCGGTCAGACGGACAAGATACCGCACATGGTCGGCGCCCTCGGTGGCGCATTGGCGGGCCAGCTTGTCGTATTCGCGCAGGAACGTCGGCAGTTTCAGGGTCTTGAGGTGATGGGCCAGCAACACTTGCGGCGTATCGGTCATGACGCGCCTCCACCCAACAAGCTCATATAACTGGCGGCGGCCGTGGTCGCCACGTTGGCCCGAGGCAGGTAGGGATAGATATCCAGGTCGAGTTTGGGCGGGCGTCGCTCGATACGGCACAGCACAAGGTGTTTGACGGCGTCGTAGCCGATCGCACCCAGGCGCAGGGCGTCCTTCACCGCGCCGTGAAGCACCTCGAGATCGAAGGTCTCCAGAAGCCGAAGGACCTGGACGTATTCCCGCTTGCCGGCCTTGCCCATGCGCGCCTCCAGGAGACGGCGCAGGGTTGGGAAGGCATCAGGCAGTTCCCATCCGGCTAGCGGCGCGGCCTGATCCAGGGCGCCGATCTTGTGCTCCAGCAAAGGCAGGTAGTGGATCGGATCGAAGACCATATCTTCCCGGTCGTAGGAACGGGGGTGTCGGGCAATGATCCCGGCGCCGCAACCGATAACCACCTCGTGGACATAGCCACGGATCCAGACTTCCTGATGGCCGTAGGCGACGGGCACGGAATAGTCATTCGTCCGGTAGCGCACCAGGGACAGCGAGTTGACCCGCGTGCCCTGCTTGTCGCACGAGTCGAACGGTGCCGGCAGTGGCCTCTTCAACGCTTCGCGGTCACGCACAAACCGTTCGCCGATGCTCTCGCGGTGGCCGCGCAGGACGTTGCCTTGCCGGTTGCGGCATTGCTCTTCCAGGTGGCCATTGAAGGCGTCCCAGCTCGCGAACCGGGGAAGCGGCGTCATGAAGTTCCGCCGGGCATAGCCGACCACCCCCTCCACATTGCCTTTGTCGTTACCCTTGCCGGGACGGCCGTAGCGGTCCTCGAAGAGGTAATGGGACTGCAGCCCGCTGAACGGCCGCGTTCGTTGCCGCGTGCCATCTGACAAGATGCGCGACACCAGACACTTGTCGTTGTCGTAAAGAATCGATTGGGGAACGCCGCCGAAAAAAACAAAGGCTCTGTTGTGCCCGTCCAGCCAGGCCTCCGTCGTCGCCGCCGGGTAGGCCGCAACGAAGCAGGCATCGCTGTGGGGAAGTGTCATGACGAAAAAATGCGCCCGATACTTGACGCCGGCGATGATCGCATCCGCCTCGCCAAAGTCCGCTTGAGCATGGCCCGGAGGATGTGACAACGGCACAAACATCTCACGCCGACGAAGGCGCCGTTCCCGAACGTAATCCTTCACGATGGTCTCTTTGCCCGTGAAGCCATGTTCGTCGCGAAGGCGCTCGAATATACGCTTCGCCGTGTGGTGCTGCTTACGGTGAACCGTTCGGTCCTCCTCCAGAATACGGTCGATGATATCCGTGAAGGGGGCCAGTTTCGGGCGTTTCGGTGGCTGGCGTCGCCGATATCCCGGCGGTTCCGAATGCCGCAGCATCTTCCTCACCGTCTCGCGCGCAATGCCAAACCGACTTGCCGCCTCTCGCTGGCTCAGACCATCAACATGGCAGGCCAGCCGAACGCGCAGATATAGGTCCACGGTGTACATCCTCCCGCCTTCCATCTCAAAAAAGATCGAAGGCTACAGGTGGCAGAGTTTTACTCCGCCCGCGACTGGGAAATCCCGCCGCTTCCGTGGACTAATTTGTCACCGCCGTTCTCATCCCGGCTCGCGCCAATTGCCACCAGATGCCGGCGAGCGTGCTGCCATCTGTCCTTAAGGCATACATAGAGGACCGGCGTGGCGCACGTGTCCCGCCCCAGGAAGGAGCGTCCCTTGGCGACGGCGAGTCCCAGTTCGCGCGCCAGCGTCGATTTCCCGATTTTCGGTTTCGCGGTGATGAGTGCGACACCTCCGCGCGGAATGAGGCCGTCGACCGCCCAATCGACGGCGTGTTCCTCCCGCTCCATCAGATCCCCAATCGTAAGGATAAAATCTTGATACTCGATACTCTTGCCTTTAGAGGGGGTATTGAGTACGAACCGATCCGCGCCCTCCAAAAGCGCCTCGATATCCACGCCGTCCGGCGGCAGGTCGCCCAAGTCCCACCCAGCCGGCAAGCCATAGGTGTCCACGACCCGCACGTTCCTGGCGCCAGCCTTGATGCAGTGCTCGGCGACCTGCTTGGCGTGGTTCTGGCCCGCGTTATCAGCGTCCGGCCAGATGACAATCTCGCGGCCCTCAGCTGGTGACCAGTCTGTTTGGTGTGCCTTGCCCGCGCCGCCGATTGCTGTGGTCGTCGCGTGCCGGTCGCCGAAAAGATGGTAGGCGTGTGCAGCGGTCTTTTCGCCCTCGACAACCAGCAACGGCTGCTCCGGTGCAGCCATCAGGCTGGGTAGGTCGAGCAAAGGATAGCCACGTGCGGGTTTCCCGGTCCCTTTCGGTTTCCGCCAGACACGCTTGCCGTCCGGCCGGTCCTCGCGAACGATTGTTACAAAGATGCTCCCGTCAGCGTTCAGATAAGCGTATTCCTCGGTCGTGCCCTCACGGCGACGGTGCGGCCGGTCGAGGCCAAGCGCAGACATCACCTCCTGATGCCCGCAGCCACTCGAATGGCAGTGGGTCAGAACCCGCCCGCGCCTTTCTGAAACCGACAGGCTCCTGTCATTTTGTCTGCCGTGCGCAGGACAGCGCGCTCGCCAGGTCCCGCCCGTTTGTCGTCGGGGGCGGCAGCCGCGGCTTTCGAGCGCCTCGACAACCTCCGCCACCCGAACGTCGGGTTCGGAGGGGGGGCCTTCGCCTTTCATGAGCTAGGTCCGGTTTCGCCGGCCGCGCGCGGGCGCCCGGCGACCCAATCTTCGACTTCACACGCGCGCCATCTGACGGCGCGCAGCCCAACCCGGATGGGTTCTGGGAAGTTGCCCTCTCTCATCATTTTGTATAGCGACGAACGCGAGAGCGTGGTGAGCGCTTCCACCTCCGGTCTTCGAAGTAGACTTCTACTGTCGTGCATGGCAGTCCTCCTGGCGCTCATGTTCCAGGAGGATGCGGAACGTTCCGCGGCGGTTACATCCCTGACAGACAGATTTTTAGTTTAGGGCGCTAGTGGATCGACTCTAACACTTGATGCCCTCGTTTGACGGCGGCGATGATTTTGTCTGGATCGGCGGTCCAGGTGAAGGGCTTTGGGTTGTCGTTGGTCTCGTCGAGGAAGCGGTTGATGGCGACCTGGAGGTCGACAATGGAGCGGAAGACGCCGCGTTTCAGGCGGCCGCTTCGAGAGCTTCGCGAAGAAGCCCTCGACGGCATTGAGCCAGGAGCAGCAGGAGGTCGGCACGAAGTGGAAGGTGAAGCGCTCGTGGCGGCCGAGCCAGGCGCGCACCTTGGCATGCTTGTGGGCGGCGTAGTTGTCGAGGATCACATGGACGCCCTTGCCGGCCGGGATATCGGCCTCGATGGCGTTGAGGAAGCGGATGAACTCCTGGTGGCGGTGGCGCTGCATGCAGCGCCCGATGACCTTGCCCTCGAGCACGTTGAGGGCGGCGAACAGGGTGGTCGTGCCATGCCGCTTGTAGTCGTGGGTCACATGGTGCCAGGACGGCCCTTTTTCATCGGCAGGCCGGGCTGGGTGCGGTCGAGCGCCTGGATCTGTGACTTTTCGTCGACCGAGAGCACGATGGCGTGGGCCGGCGGGTCGACGTAGAGCCCGACCACATCGCGCAGTTTGGCGACGAAGTCGGGATCGTTCGAAAGCTTGAATTGCCGCACCCTATGCGGCCGAAGCCCGTGTGCGCGCCAGATGCGCTGCACCGAGCTGACGCTGATGACGGTCGCCTTGGCCATCATGGCGGCGACCCAGTGGGTCGCCTCGGCGGGCGGGTCGCTCAGCGTCAGCGCGACCACCCGCTCGGCCACCTCCGGGCCGAGCGGCGGGATGCGCGATGGCCGTGTCTTGTCGCGCAGCAGACCGTCGTAGCCCTCTTGGGCGAAGCGCTCCTGCCAGCGCCAGACGTAGGTCTTCGACTTGCCGGTCCGGCGCATGATCCCATTGGTGCCGATGCCATCAGCGCTGTGCAGTACGATCCGTGCGCGCCAAACATGCTTCTGGGCGACGTTGCGGTCCCCGACGAGCGCCTCCAGACGACGACGGTCGGCAGGGCTCAAGATCATGCTGATTCCTGGGCGCATGAGCCAGACTCGCACACAGAGAGTCCGGCGGGAATCCCCCTCGGGATTCAAATGTAAGATTTTATCCACTAGCAGGCTGCTGAACAAGTCATCATTGCCGGGCCTTGAACTCGGATTCATCGCCGAAATGAAATGAGATTTCGTGTCTTAGGGTGAAACCGTCTTCAATCTCGACCGATCCGATGCCCTGGGCTTCATCCAGTTCGATGATCTGCCACTTTGCGGTCAGCGGCGTGCCGGCATCGCCCGTCATGTTGGCGCCTCCGCCAGCAGTCTGGGTAGTCGGACGAGGTTGTAGGCGGCCAAGGCCAGGGTGAACGAAGCGTCGACCCGGTGGCGGCCCCGGAATTTGGTCTTGCTCAATCCCGCGCTCGTCTTGACCCAGCCGAAGACCTCCTCGATGCGCTTACGGCAACGTTGGCTGACGCCGTAACCGGGATGGCGCGTCGTGCGCCCGTCTATCTTGGTCTTGCGCCGCTTGCCGGTCTTGGTGACGTGGTCCTGGACGGCGATATGGGGGGTCACCTTGCGGTGCCGCAGTTCCTCGACAAAATCCGCGACGTCAAAACCCTTGTCCCCGCCCACCGTGATCCGACGCGGGCCGCCTCTACTCTCCACCGGGCGATGCCTGTCGATCAGATCAAGGGCGGCTTCGCGTTCCGCCGTGCCCGACGCAATGGTCACGCCGCCGCCGACTGCCAGACCATGGCGGTTCTCCGTCAGCGCATGGCCCATGTAACACAAGCTTGCTTTCCCGGCCATTACCCTTGCGATAAAGCCGGGCGTCCGGATCAGTGGTGCTTGCATGGGTCGCGTTCGAGCGTTTCTCGCCATGAAAATCCCGCTCGGCGTTGCGCCCCGATCCCCCGTCGCCATCGTCCTCACCTTTGGGACGAAAGCTCTTCATCGACGCCCAGGCCCCGATCAATGTTCCGTCTACCGAAAAATGATCCCGGCTCAATAGTCCCCGTACCTTGTGGTGCTGGATAACCCCCGCAAGCAGCTGCGCCGAAACCTCCGCCTCCAGAAGACGGTCCCGGTTGTGGCAGAACGCGCTGGCGTCCCACACGCCATCGTCCAGCCCAAGCCCCACAAACCAGCGAAACAGCATGTTGAAGTTTAGCTGCTCCATCAGCTGACGCTCCGAGCGGATCGAATAAAACACCTGCAACAGTAACGCTCGAAGAAGCTTCTCCGGCGGGATCGATGGGCGACCCATGTGGGAATAAAGCGTCTCGAACTCCGAAGATAGAGACCCCAATACGTCGTTCACGATCTCACGGATCAGACGCAGCGGATGATCATCCGGAACACGCTCTTCCAGGTCTACGTAGCTGAATAAATTGCCACTGCTTTTATCTCGACCCCGCATGCCATCCTCCATCACCCGAAGGAATCACAGAATCATGTCACAACTGCAAATGCGAGGACTTTTTCAGCAGCCTGCTAGTAGTTCCAATCCCTCACGAATTTGGCGTAGCCTCGGGCTGGCGCCTTCTCCAAACACGTTGTTGATCCTGCGAGTGCCGTGGATAGCAAAACTGACGTCTCGAAATGCGTTAGTCGTTTCGGCACTCAAATGTACGGTGCCGAATCCCACTCACTCCCCCAGATGATTCCAGCGGATATCCCAGCTTACTTCCGAATGCTCCGCCGCTCTTAGGTGAATTCGGTTGTATTGGCTGGCGCCAACTTCATGCTGCGCTTTCCGCCGCGCCGGAGGCGAACCTCCATCCTCAATCCAAGTATACCACAGCTGGCGGCAAACTTAACCTGATCATTTGGGTAAACGATCCTTTCACAAGCCCGCTGGCCGCAGGCTCATTACACCATCCCCCTTTCACAGCGATGGCGACCGCCCGGGCGCTGTCCGGCGGCCTCCGTGGCGTATCTTGGTCTCAGTAGCGGGCCCAAGGCCTTCTCATCGATATTCCGAATAGCTGCCGCTCGGGCATTTGCCACACGTGCATGTGCGAGCTCACCGAAGGCGCCGTCGAATACTGCGACGAGCCCCTAGACGCGCCAGACCGAGGTCAAGTGCTGATTTGTTGCGCGACCCTTACGACCGACCTGGTGCTCGACGTTTGACGATCCGATTTTCGGCCCACACCTTGACTTTCGAGGCGGGAGGGCTCATTTGAAAGGCAGCGTTTCTCGCGGTCGCGCGATCTGCCCGTCGAAACGGGCTTATTACCGCGAGGATATTTCATCTAATCCCCGTCTGATCTAAGTGCGCGTGGAAAAGAAGGACACGGTTAGCCCTGATCGCTCGCCTCCGCGCGTGCCGGGTCTCCGTAACAAGGAATTTGTATCTTTGACAGTTTCAGCTTTCGCCGAACTCGGGCTCTCCGAGCGGCTTTTACGCGCGCTTGAAGACGCGCAGTACGACACCCCCACCCCCATTCAACGTCGCGCCATTCCGTACCTGCTGGACGGCATGGATCTGCTCGGTATCGCCCAGACGGGCACCGGCAAGACAGCGGCGTTCACGCTGCCGCTTCTGCAGAACCTCGTCGAAGACGGCGTCAAGGCTTCGCCGTGGACGACGCGAGCGCTAATTCTCGCGCCCACGCGCGAACTCGCGCTACAGATCTCCAGCAGCATCAAGACCTATGGGCGGCACCTGCAATTCCGCCAGGCGGTCGTCATGGGCGGCGTCCCCCAGCGGCCCCAGATCGAGGCGCTGCGCCGCGGCGTCGACATTCTGGTTGCCACGCCGGGCCGGCTTCTCGATCTCGCGCAGCAGCGCCGCGCCGATTTGAGCCAGTGCGAATACCTCATCATCGACGAGGCCGACCGCATGTTCGACATGGGCTTCATCCGCGACGTGCGTAAGATCGTGGCGATGCTGCCTGATGAGCGGCAGACACAGCTCTTTTCGGCGACCATGCCGGCCGAGGTTGCGAAGCTCGCCGGCGAGGTCCTGTTCGAGCCCGAACGGGTCGAAATCGCGGCCAAGAGGGTGGCGGTGGAGCGCGTCGAGCAACACGTCCATCACCTCGCCACGGCCTCGAAACGCGATCTTCTGGCCAAGCTTCTTGCCGCACCCGATCTCAAAAAGGTGCTGGTATTTACACGCACCAAACGCGGCGCCAACCAGGTGGTCAAACGGCTCGCCCTTGGCGGGGTCAGTGCCGATGCGCTGCATGGCAATAAGTCCCAAAATGCGCGCCAACGGGCGCTCGAAAATTTCCGCACCGGAGAAGCGCGGGTGCTGGTGGCCACCGATGTCGCCGCGCGCGGGCTTGACGTCGACGACGTCACCCACGTCATCAATTACGAGCTGCCGAACGAGCCCGAATGCTACGTTCACCGGATCGGCCGCACCGCGCGCGCGGGCGCCGCGGGCATCGCGATCTCGTTCTGCGATGCCAGCGAGCGGCCGCAACTGCGCGCGATCGAGCGGTTGATCAAAGAGTCATTGCGGGTTGTCGGCGAGGCGCCGGACGAGACTGTGGCCGCGTCGGGCAATAACGGCAAGGGCGCGGCGCCGCGACCGGCACCGAGCCCCCGCAAGCGCCGCAGGCGGACCCGGCGTTTCGATAAGCGCGCGGCCTAGCGCCCCGCACTCGAACAAGGCGCTTCCGGCTGGGCGATCAAGGTGCTTCCGCGCGGGCCTGCCTAAGGAGGGGGGGGGAGCGTGAGATCGAACTGGCGCTGCCCCGCCGCGACGTGGAGCCGGTTACGGTGTCGTGGATGCTTCAAGCATGACTACTAGTGGATCGACTCTAACACTTGATGCCCTCGTTTGACGGCGGCGATGATTTTGTCTGGATCGGCGGTCCAGGTGAAGGGCTTTGGGTTGTCGTTGGTCTCGTCGAGGAAGCGGTTGATGGCGACCTGGAGGTCGACAATGGAGCGGAAGATGCCGCGTTTTAGGCGCCGCTTCGAGAGCTTCGCGAAGAAGCCCTCGACGGCATTGAGCCAGGAGCAGGAGGTCGGCACGAAGTGGAAGGTGAAGCGCTCGTGGCGGCCGAGCCAGGCGCGCACCTTGGCATGCTTGTGGGCGGCGTAGTTGTCGAGGATCACATGGACGCCCTTGCCGGCCGGGATATCGGCCTCGATGGCGTTGAGGAAGCGGATGAACTCCTGGTGGCGGTGGCGCTGCATGCAGCGCCCGATGACCTTGCCCTCGAGCACGTTGAGGGCGGCGAACAGGGTGGTCGTGCCATGCCGCTTGTAGTCGTGGGTCACATGGTGCCAGGACGGCCCTTTTTCATCGGCAGGCCGGGCTGGGTGCGGTCGAGCGCCTGGATCTGTGACTTTTCGTCGACCGAGAGCACGATGGCGTGGGCCGGCGGGTCGACGTAGAGCCCGACCACATCGCGCAGTTTGGCGACGAAGTCGGGATCGTTCGAAAGCTTGAATTGCCGCACCCGATGCGGCCGAAGCCCGTGTGCGCGCCAGATGCGCGGCACCGAGCTGACGCTGATGCCGGTCGCCTTGGCCATCATGGCGGCGACCCAGTGGGTCGCCTCGGCGGGCGGGTCGCTCAGCGTCAGGGCGACCACCCGCTCGGCCACCTCCGGGCCGAGCGGCGGGATGCGCGATGGCCGTGTCTTGTCGCGCAGCAGACCGTCGTAGCCCTCTTGGGCGAAGCGCTCCTGCCAGCGCCAGACGCAGGTCTTCGACTTGCCGGTCCGGCGCATGATCCCATTGGTGCCGATGCCATCAGCGCTGTGCAGTACGACCCGTGCGCGCCAAACATGCTTCTGGGCGACGTTGCGGTCCCCGACGAGCGCCTCCAGACGACGACGGTCGGCAGGGCTCAAGATGATGCTGATTCCTGGGCGCATGAGCCAGACTCGCACACAGAGAGTCCGGCGGGAATCCCCCTCGGGATTCAAATGTCAGATTTCATCCACTAGCGTCTCTGTCGCCGCTTCCGGGCAGCTGGGATGATCCCTTCCTCACGTGCACGATCCACATGGAAGCGGTTCTTCCGCCAAATCGTGCGGACGGTTTCGTATGGCATACCCAATCTTTGGGCCACTGAGTGGCAGGCCGTGCGCGGCTCTCCACCCTATTTGGGCGCGTCAAATTCATAGGGTAGATCTGTCACATCGTGAATCGCGCTGACCGTCGCGGCGATCAGGACATTACGCATTAGGTTCTTGCGAGTTTGCTTTCCACCAAGGCGCGGTTTCTTGATCACGCCCGTCGTCGCATCCATCCGCCATGCGACTAGTGTGGGTGGCATGTGCCTCCCGTTAATCCACATCTCGCGTACGAACACTTCCAGTACGTCCCAATACATGCGATTCACGAGAGAGGCACGGACAAACCAGTCTGCCTGTTCGGGGTTTTGCTCCAACCTGGCGGCATATTTTTTGATCATGACCTCATAGGTCCCATTGGACGCCAGAGCCCACTGCAAAGAATCGAGCCAATAGCCCTCGTCTGCCGGTCCCCCGGTGAACGCCGGGCGTACGCGCATACGACGCCCAGCGGTCTCGATGTCATCCATGGAGATGCACTACCTCCGTGCGGTCGCTGGTGACGAATGCCGCCCACTGGTCCATGAGCGCACGGCGGCGCTCGAACAGATCAGAGCGCGCATAGGCCGCCTCGACGGAGTTGCCGACAGTGTGGGCAAGGCTCAGCTCCATGACCGCGAGCGGCGCATGCGTGCATTCGGCGGCGAAGTCGCGGAACGAGCTGCGAAAACCGTGGACCGTCGCCCTGTCGGCGACCCCGATCCGGCGCAGCACCGCGGTGAGGGTCATGTCGCTCATCGGACGGCCGGCCCGGGAAGGCGACGGGAACACCAGACCGCTTCCGCCGTCGATGGCGCGCGCCTCGCAGAGGATTTCGAGGGCGCGCCCGCAAAGGGGAACGCGATGTTCGGCGTTCGCCTTCATGCGAGCCGCCGGCACCGTCCAGGTGGCCGCGTCCATGTCGATTTCGCTCCAGGCGGCACCCCGCGCCTCACCGCTCCGCACGGCCGTCAGGATCAGAAACTCAAGACACCACTTGGCCGCCAGGGACGCTTGAGATTGTCGTACCGCCTGGACCCGCCCGCCGACTTCCCGATAGGGCAGCGCCCGCAGGTGATTCTTGACCTTCGGCATCGCTGGCAGCGCGCCGTCGATGGCCTCGCCTGCCGCGTTGTGCTCGACGAATCGATGAGCCTGTGCCCATTTCAGGATGGTACGGATACGCTGGCGAACCCGGCGCGCGGTCTCCGGCGTGGTTCCCCAAATCGGCGTCAGGACGCGGAGCACGTCCTCTTGGTCGATGGTGTCAACAGGCATGTTGCCGAGGACCGGGTAGGCGTGGCGTTCGAGAGACTGACGCCAGGTCACCGTGTGCTTGGCATTGCGCCAGCGTGGGCGGTTCGCTTCGAACACCCGTTCGGCCGCCTCGCGAAAGCTCGGCACGGAGGCCCGGCGCTTCTCGGCGAGCGGATCGCCGCCCGACGCGATCAGCGCACGGTTGCGCGCAACCGCCTCACGTGCTTGGGCGAGCCCGACATCGGGGAAGCGCCCGAGGCCGATATCGCGCCGCCTCCCACCGTATTTGATGCGCTGTATCCAGGAGTGCGCGCCACCGCGGCCGACCTGCAGATAGAGCCCGTCGCCGTCGCCATACATGCCCGGCGCCCTCAGTGCCCGCAACTGCGCCGCCGTCAGCTTCCCCATCGCGCCATCCCCTCACTCCCAACATACATCCCCACGACAGTGTTGGGAAGACAAAGGCACGCGCCGGAAGGCTTAAGAAGGAATAGAGTGATATTTCAGGCAATTAGGGAGTTTCCCTGACAATTTAGGAATGCCAAGGAAGGAAGAGCGGTGGAGCCATGGAGAATCGAACCCCCGAGGCCTGGTTTTAGAGTCCTGCCCCGGCCCAGCCTTTCCCCGCATTGAGCGCAGCATTCAAACCCCGGCGCCCCCTGCCGGGGTTTGCTTATGCATTCGTGGATTCGCCGGTCGCGCGCGGGCGTTCGGCCAGCCAGGCGTCGATCTCGGAAGCTGGCCATCGCACTGCGCGTGATCCAATTTAAGCGGCTCTGGGAATTGGCCGCAGCGCATCAAGCGATAGATCGTCGTGCGGGCAATTGCGCAACGCGCCTCGACTTCGGCGCGGGTTAGTAGACGGTCGGTGTCGGACATTTGCACCCTCCGGGTTGATGTTCCCGGAGGATGCGGTTACGCCCCGCAATGATCGTGCGAAAAATTAATCAATAAATTTTCGTAGATCCAAAGCGGACCAAGGGGGATGAGCCTCGGATAGCCGCGACATCAATTCCCTGTCGTGTTCCTGCCAGATTATTGCAATCCTGCTTATCCCTGAAAGTCATCCGGCGATGAGGAGGCGATGGGGCATGGGCTGGTTTCGTGCGGCGCTGTGGGCGAAACGCGGGATCAATGTCTGGAGTTGATAGCGCCGGTTGTAGCGCCAGGCGAAGCTGGCGAGATAGCGTCCGGCATGGTCGGGGCCGAGCTTGCGATAAGTCCCGGTGATCGCGCTCTTGATGTTGCCGAGCGTCGTGTTCACCCATTTGAACGATGCCATGCGGGCCGCCTGTCGGCCCGACCCGGTGCGGATCGCCTGGTGGCTGCAGGCGGCTTCTTCGAGTGCGCTCCAGCAGCCCTGGCCGTCCGTCACAACCGCCGCTCCGGGGGCCAGCCAGTGCTTGGCGCCGCGCGCGATCTCGCGCTTGCGGAAGCCCTTGACCGGCGCCAGCTTCAGCTTGCGCGGGCGCCCCTCGGGACTGGTCGAGACCGCCGCCACGAAGGGCGTCTTGCCCGCCGCGCCGCGGCCCCGCTTGCCGCCGGAGCTCACCCCGCCGAGATAGGCGTCGTCCATCTCCACCCGCCCCGTAAGCGCCGTCTCCCCCTCGCGCCGCGCCATCACCCCCATGATCTTGTGCTTCACGGCCCAGGCCGTCGGCTGCTTGACCCCGAGACTGCGGCCGAGTTCCACCGACGAGATGCCGTTCTTCGCCGTCACGATCAGGTGGATGGCGGCAAACCAGAGTGTCAGCGGCAGCTTGGTCGCGTGGAAGATCGTGCCGCCGTGGGCGATGTCTGCTTCTTGCACCGGTTGCATCGGTAGAGACCCCGGCCCGCCAGCACGCAATGCTCCCGATGGCCGCAGCAGGGGCAGACGAAGCCGCCCGGCCAGCGCAGCCGGACCAGCGCCGCGCGGCACTGCTCCTTGGTGCCGAAGGCCTCCCGAAACGCCTCGTCGCTCAGACCACGCACGCGCGATGCAACCTTGAACCCCATAACCGTGACCCCCTCATTCAGAACATATTGAGAACATGCCTTGCTTATCCGGTTTACACCCACACCCACTAGGGCTAGAATGGGCGCAAACCGGATATAGGGGAGCGCGCCATGGATGTTCTCGACCGCGCCGATCTCCCATTCCCGCATTCGCTACCCGAGTTCCAGCGACTTTTCCCCGATGATGCGGCCTGCGCCGCCTACCTGGAGAAAGCCCGCTGGGGAGACGGCTTTGCCTGCCCGCACTGCGGCACGGCGGGAGAGCCGTTCCACTTTGAAAACCGCCCTGGCGTCCTGCGCTGCCGCAAGTGCCGCCAGAACACCGGGCTGACGGTGGGAACAGTGATGGAGCGTAGCCACACTCCGCTGAACGTCTGGTTCTGGGCCGCTTATCTGGTCGCCAGTCAGACGCCCGGCATGTCCGCCGTGCAGTTTCAGCGGCAACTTGGTCTTTCGCGCTACGAGACGGCCTTTCAAATTCTCCACAAGCTCCGCTCGGGCATGGTGCGGCCCAACCAAGACAGGATCGGTGGACAGCCCAAGAACCATGTTGAGGTGGACGAAACCTGGGTTGGCGGGCGAACGCGTGGGGAAGGCCGTGGTGTTCACCACAAGGTTCCCGTCTCCTGTGCCATCGAGGTGCGTCATCGAAAGCCGGGCACCAAGCTCGACAACCGGAAAGACGGACGCTATGCCGGACGCGTTCGGCTCGCCGTCGTGCTCGACCGTAGCGCCGAGTCGCTCTGTGGGTTCGTCGAGAGCACCGTCGCGCCGGGATCGCTGATCGTTACTGACGATTGGAGCGGCTATGCTGGCCTCGGTAAGCGCGGCTATGAGCACTTCGCTGTTGCCGAGTGTGGTGATCCAGAGGTTGCCGAGCAATACCTGCCGATCATCCATCTGGTTTTCGCCAACCTGGAGACGTGGCTGATCGGTATCCACCACGGCGTTAGCCACCAGCACCTACAAGCCTACCTCAACGAGTTCACCTTCCGCTTCAACAGACGGTTCTACCCGTTCAACGCCTTCCGCTCATTGCTCGGCATCGCGGGCGACACCTCTGCTCCAACCTATGCCGAGCTTTACTCGGGAGAGTGGCGGCACCCCACATGTAGCGGTCATCGGCGTTAACCGGATAGGCAAGGAACATACATCCCCACAGGCGGAGAGTTACGGATAAGCAGGATTGCAATTGAGTCGTATGTTGTCTGACGTCAGGCCTTTGGGACAAATTGAGGTAATTGCATACCGGAGGATTTCTGGCTCATCGTAGTGACCGAAGGGAACGAAGATGAGACAGAAATCAATGAGCAAGAACGACCCGGCGGAGGGAACGGTTCGGGATATTCGCCGCAAGACACGCAAGCAGTATACGGCTGAGGAGAAGATCCGGATCGTGGTGTCGGGCCTGCGCGGCGAGGAGAGCATCGCCGCCTTGTGCCGCCGCGAGGGCATCGCCGAGGGTCTGTATTACAGCTGGTCGAAAGAGTTTTTGGAAGCGGGCAAGAAGCGGCTCGCCGGCGACACCGGGCGCCAAGCGACCTCGGGCGAGGTTAAAGGCCTGCGCCAGGAGATGCGCGACTTGAAGGAGTTGGTCGCCGAACTTTCGCTGGAGAACCGGCTTCTCAAAAAAAACATGATCGGGCATGGGGGAGACGAGGAATGAGGTATCCCGCATCCGAGAAGCTGGAGATCATCCGCCTGGTCGAGCAGTCCCACCTGGGCGTCGGGTCCACTTTGGACAAGCTGGGCATTCCGAAGACCACCTTTTATCGCTGGTACGATCGCTTTCTGGCCTTTGGCGACGCCGGTCTTTAGGATCGCAACAGCAGCCCAGGCCGGGTGTGGAACCGGATCCCGGATGATGTCCGGGGGCAGATCATCGATCTTGCCCTGGAGGAGACGCAACTGTCGCCCCGGGAACTGGCCGTCAGGTTTACGGACACCAGGGGCTACTTTGTCTCGGAAGCCTCGGTTTACCGGCTTCTCAAGGCCCACGACCTGATCACAAGCCCCGCTTTCGTGGTCATCAAGGCAGCCGATGAGTTCCGCGACAAGACCACGGCGCCGAACCAGCTGTGGCAGACCGACTTCACCTATCTCAAGGTCATCGGCTGGGGCTGGTTTTACCTGTCGACCATCCTGGACGACTATTCCCGCTACATCATTGCTTGGAAGCTCTGCACCAACATGACGGCGGACGATGTGACGGCAACACTGAAGTTGGCGCTAGAAGCCTCAGGCTGCAATCGCGCCAATGTCGTCCACAAGCCGAAGCTGCTCAGCGACAACGGCTCGTCCTATATCTCCGGCGATCTGGCTGAATGGCTCGAGGACCACGGTATGGATCACGTTCGGGGCGCACCGTATCACCCGCAAACCCAGGGCAAGATCGAGCGCTGGCATCAAACGCTGAAGAACCGGATCCTGCTTGAAAATTATTATCTACCCGGCGATCTCGAAAACCAGATCAGCGCCTTCGTCGATCACTACAACAACCAACGCTACCACGAGAGCATCGGCAACGTAACTCCAGCCGACGCCTACTTTGGACGCCACACCGCCATCATCGAAAAGAGAAAAAAAGATCAAAAAACTGACCCCCCAAAACCGCCGCTTGAACCATCAAAGCCAAGCGGCTTAACATCAAACAAAGATGAGCCAGATCCTCCCTATGAAACACGCTCAACAGTCCCATTTGTTTTGATGACGGACAGGAGCGGTTAGCGCCAGCTTCTACAGCAACAAGGCTAGCTGGATGCTCGGAGGCACTGCGCGTGAGTGGTCGGAAGTACCCCACCCCAAGAAACTCGGGCTTGTCGCCAGTGTACTTTCGCAGGACCCGGTTGACCCTGCGCGCAGCATCGCGGACGCGATCGGCTATTCGCGTTTGACTTCCGGGTTTCGCACCGAGATTGAGGCGCTGGCCGACATACTCCGCGAGGGATAGCCAAGAAACATAAGTTACAAAGATAGTCAGCAGAACGCTCTAGCGCGGCAGTGAGTTGCCAGAGTGTTGTTCGGCGCGGAAATTTGACCCCTCAGGCCACGAAATATCAATGGGTTAGTACGCCGATCGGCGTCCAACCTTGGCGCCGGGCAACATCTGGTGATGGCGCCGGATCACGTGTTGCACTACGTAGTTGCCCACGAGATTGCCCATTTGCGCGAACACAATCATTCCGAGCGATTCTGGAAAACGGTTGATGATTTGACCGAACAGCGGGGCGCGGCGAGCCGTTGGATCAAACTGAACGGCGCCAAGCTCTACCTGTATGGACCAGTGCCTTGAGCGATGATCGGGCGCAAACGTCACTGTGTCTGCTGGGTTGGGGGCGTGCCCTGTCCGCGTTGTAATTATAGGGTAACCCCAGTACGTTGCTCTGGATTCCGGGTTGGTATTTTGGGAGCATTCATCATGGATGCGCTCGGCGACATCTTGAAGAAAGCCCAACCTGCGAGGCTTATCCCTGTTGTTGCGGATGCCCGCAAGGAGGAACGGCTCGTATCCATTCTTCTTGCGACACTGTGCAGCGTACGCCCGTTTGCCGAAGAATTCCTTGAGCGTTGTGGCGAGAGATTCGGCAAGGCGTCCGTGCTATCCGGCTACGCGGAGGTTTGGTTTCCGGCCTCCAACGAGGGCAGCAAAGATCGGCCAGATGGTGTGTTGCGCCTTACGTCTCGGAAGGCTCAGTGGACGGCGCTCTTAGCAGCCCGTTGATTAAGTGGCTTTTTCCGGCTCTCACTCCCAGATGAGGAATGCGGCGGCGAAAGCCGTCTGGCCGCTTTGCGAGCCCCCCCGTGCCACCAGCATGGCCCCGGTGGGCGTGAGCAGAACGAAAATACCGCCATATCCGCCCGCCACGGCCTCCCGCGGGGTGCCGGCGCCGATGAGCTGGCGCATCAGTAACGATAGATTGTGGCCGGCGACGTGGAGCAGGTATCGCTTGTGCACATTCTCTCGCCCGCGCAGCCAGGTTCGTCGCATGCCGCCACGATCGAGGTTGTGGGCAAAGCAGCGCTCGACGATCTCGGCGCGCAGCTTGAAGGCCTCGCGGGCGACCCCGGACTTGAGCCGCGCACGGTTATTGGTGACCGCGCGCCGCGCCGCCTCATCACCGTGCCAGCGCGAAAAGCCGGTCTGCTTGGGCGCCGCGATCCGGGTCTTCCAGGGACTGTCGTTCAGAGCCCTCAAGACCGCCCGTGAGTGATAACCTTTGTCGGCGACGCATTCGGCCGGGTCCTCCGATGTCGGTGCCGCATCCACCGCCTCGAGGTTTGCCTCGGCCTTCGCCAGGGTCTTGGAAAGCGTCGTGGTGTCGCCCTCATCGGCCGGGTGCAGCTCGGCCGCCACCACCGCGCCGGTGTCCAGATCCACCGCGTGCTCGGGCTTGTAGGCCAGATGCGTCGTGCCGTCCTTCATCTTGGTGATCTTGGCCTCGGGGTCGCTCTTCGAAACCCAATCCGTGTTGGAAAGCTTCTTGCCCTTGCGCTTCCGGTCCAGACGCGCCAGGTCCTCGGCCGTGGGTGTCTCGACCCCGCTTTCCCGGGCCAGGCGCTCCAGCATCTCCCGGTAGCCTTCGCCGTTGTCGCGCCGCACGATGTTCCGCAGCGCCGCGTTGTCCTCCATGGTCGAGGCATCGACGCCGATGCGCTCGCCCTTGATCAGCCCCGCCTTGAGAACGGCGGTGACAAATTAGTCCACGGAAGCGGCGGGATTTCCCAGCCGCGGGCGGAGTAAAACTCTGCCACCTGTAGCCTTCGATCTTTTTTGAGATGGAAGGCGGGAGGATGTACACCGTGGACCTATATCTGCGCGTTCGGCTGGCCTGCCATGTTGATGGTCTGAGCCAGCGAGAGGCGGCAAGTCGGTTTGGCATTGCGCGCGAGACGGTGAGGAAGATGCTGCGGCATTCGGAACCGCCGGGATATCGGCGACGCCAGCCACCGAAACGCCCGAAACTGGCCCCCTTCACGGATATCATCGACCGTATTCTGGAGGAGGACCGAACGGTTCACCGTAAGCAGCACCACACGGCGAAGCGTATATTCGAGCGCCTTCGCGACGAACATGGCTTCACGGGCAAAGAGACCATCGTGAAGGATTACGTTCGGGAACGGCGCCTTCGTCGGCGTGAGATGTTTGTGCCGTTGTCACATCCTCCGGGCCATGCTCAAGCGGACTTTGGCGAGGCGGATGCGATCATCGCCGGCGTCAAGTATCGGGCGCATTTTTTCGTCATGACACTTCCCCACAGCGATGCCTGCTTCGTTGCGGCCTACCCGGCGGCGACGACGGAGGCCTGGCTGGACGGGCACAACAGAGCCTTTGTTTTTTTCGGCGGCGTTCCCCAATCGATTCTTTACGACAACGACAAGTGTCTGGTGTCGCGCATCTTGTCAGATGGCACGCGGCAACGAACGCGGCCGTTCAGCGGGCTGCAGTCCCATTACCTCTTCGAGGACCGCTACGGCCGTCCCGGCAAGGGTAACGACAAAGGCAATGTGGAGGGGGTGGTCGGCTATGCCCGGCGGAACTTCATGACGCCGCTTCCCCGGTTCGCGAGCTGGGACGCCTTCAATGGCCACCTGGAAGAGCAATGCCGCAACCGGCAAGGCAACGTCCTGCGCGGCCACCGCGAGAGCATCGGCGAACGGTTTGTGCGTGACCGCGAAGCGTTGAAGAGGCCACTGCCGGCACCGTTCGACGCGTGCGACAAGCAGGGCACGCGGGTCAACTCGCTGTCCCTGGTGCGCTACCGGACGAATGACTATTCCGTGCCCGTCGCCTACGGCCATCAGGAAGTCTGGATCCGTGGCTATGTCCACGAGGTGGTTATCGGTTGCGGCGCCGGGATCATTGCCCGACACCCCCGTTCCTACGACCGGGAAGATATGGTCTTCGATCCGATCCACTACCTGCCTTTGCTGGAGCACAAGATCGGCGCCCTGGATCAGGCCGCGCCGCTAGCCGGATGGGAACTGCCTGATGCCTTCCCAACCCTGCGCCGTCTCCTGGAGGCGCGCATGGGCAAGGCCGGCAAGCGGGAATACGTCCAGGTCCTTCGGCTTCTGGAGACCTTCGATCTCGAGGTGCTTCACGGCGCGGTGAAGGACGCCCTGCGCCTGGGTGCGATCGGCTACGACGCCGTCAAACACCTTGTGCTGTGCCGTATCGAGCGACGCCCGCCCAAACTCGACCTGGATATCTATCCCTACCTGCCTCGGGCCAACGTGGCGACCACGGCCGCCGCCAGTTATATGAGCTTGTTGGGTGGAGGCGCGTCATGACCGATACGCCGCAAGTGTTGCTGGCCCATCACCTCAAGACCCTGAAACTGCCGACGTTCCTGCGCGAATACGACAAGCTGGCCCGCCAATGCGCCACCGAGGGCGCCGACCATGTGCGGTATCTTGTCCGTCTGACCGAGTTGGAACTGATCGACCGTGAGCGCCGCATGGTCGAGCGGCGGATCAGACAGGCCAGGTTCCCCGCCGTCAAAAGCCTCGACAGCTTCGACTTCAAGGCCATCGCATCGCTCAACAAGATGCTGGTTCTGGAGTTGGCGCGATGCGAATACGTCGAGCGTCGTGAGAATATCATCGCGCTCGGCAACAGCGGAACCGGCAAGACCCATATCGCCCTCGGTCTCGGTCTGGCGGCCTGCCAAAAGGGGCTCTCCGTCGGCTTCCTCACGGCCGCTGCCCTGGTTCATGAACTGATGGAGGCCAGGGATGAAAAACGCCTGTTGCGCCTGCAGAAGCAACTGGCAAAGTATCACCTTCTGATCATCGACGAACTCGGCTTCGTGCCGCTCTCGAAGACCGGCGCCGAGCTGCTGTTCGAAGTCTTCAGCCAGCGCTACGAGCGGGGCTCGATCCTGGTGACCTCCAACTTGCCGTTCGATGAGTGGACGGAGATATTCGGCTCGGAACGCCTGACCGGGGCTTTGCTGGACCGCCTCACCCACCATGTCCATATCCTGGAAATGAACGGCGAGAGCTATCGTCTCAACCAAAGCCAAAAACGGCGGAAATTCCCCAAAATACCTGCTTAACCGCCGGTGCAATGGTTGACCCGGTGGGTCCACAGGAACCTCCCACGCTGCTTCGCTCCGCGTAACGCAAGCGCTACACGAAGCAGCGCGGGTCCCTCCTATGGACTACCGGGACAACCCCCCAACACCGCGTACCGCATAACGTTAAGTGGACTAGTTTTGCTCCGCCCGGGTGGACTAATTTTGCTCCGCCGTTGACACCTCCTTGGAATCACATCGACACCGGCCACTCAACCCCTTTCGAAACGGCCTCTGAGATAGACCAAGAGCAGATAAACAAATACGCGGAATTGGCGCGCAAGTACTCAATCGACGCAGTAATAACAGTGTCAAATCAGCTTGTTCCTTTACCGACGCATGTCCCCTACACAATCCCTGCAAGGTCTACGTTCAATTTTTTCACATTTCTTGGGTCAGCATACTTACACAGGCGAAACTCATCTTGCGGAACAGAGAGGATATTTATCCTAACCAAGCTTTCATACTCGGAGAGGTGGAACGGTATTTGGATCACGCCAGTTCCGGCGTCAGGCACTTCGAGCAAATGAACCCCGAATGGCGGCCTCTCGTTCTAGGAATTCGAGATGGACAGCAGTTCAAACGGTCTTCCCCCGAGATCGAGAAGACAATGGCCAGCTGGCTTTAAGAAGAACGCGATGTGTGTCTGAGGTTGAGTCGTCTTACTGGTGAATATGTCGGCATCCGTGGGCTCACCCGTAAGAACCGGACTGATCCAGCACATAGGCTTCGCGACGCGTGCGAGGCATTGGTCGAATCCAAGGAGTTGCGTTCTACGTTCAGCATTCCGAACGCGGCGAACGAAATCAAAGTAATTGCAGACCTTAACAGCCCGTTGATTAAGTGGCTTTTTCCGGCTCTCACTCCCAGATGAGGAATGCGGCGGCGAAAGCCGTCTGGCCGCTTTGCGAGCCCCCCCGTGCCACCAGCATGGCCCCGGTGGGCGTGAGCAGAACGAAAATACCGCCATATCCGCCCGCCACGGCCTCCCGCGGGGTGCCGGCGCCGATGAGCTGGCGCATCAGTAACGATAGATTGTGGCCGGCGACGTGGAGCAGGTATCGCTTGTGCACATTCTCTCGCCCGCGCAGCCAGGTTCGTCGCATGCCGCCACGATCGAGGTTGTGGGCAAAGCAGCGCTCGACGATCTCGGCGCGCAGCTTGAAGGCCTCGCGGGCGACCCCGGACTTGAGCCGCGCACGGTTATTGGTGACCGCGCGCCGCGCCGCCTCATCACCGTGCCAGCGCGAAAAGCCGGTCTGCTTGGGCGCCGCGATCCGGGTCTTCCAGGGACTGTCGTTCAGAGCCCTCAAGACCGCCCGTGAGTGATAACCTTTGTCGGCGACGCATTCGGCCGGGTCCTCCGATGTCGGTGCCGCATCCACCGCCTCGAGGTTTGCCTCGGCCTTCGCCAGGGTCTTGGAAAGCGTCGTGGTGTCGCCCTCATCGGCCGGGTGCAGCTCGGCCGCCACCACCGCGCCGGTGTCCAGATCCACCGCGTGCTCGGGCTTGTAGGCCAGATGCGTCGTGCCGTCCTTCATCTTGGTGATCTTGGCCTCGGGGTCGCTCTTCGAAACCCAATCCGTGTTGGAAAGCTTCTTGCCCTTGCGCTTCCGGTCCAGAGGCGCCAGGTCCTCGGCCGTGGGTGTCTCGACCCCGCTTTCCCGGGCCAGGCGCTCCAGCATCTCCCGGTAGCCTTCGCCGTTGTCGCGCCGCACGATGTTCCGCAGCGCCGCGTTGGCCTCCATGGTCGAGGCATCGACGCCGATGCGCTCGCCCTTGATCAGCCCCGCCTCGGCGATCAGCACCAGAACCCAGTCGAAGACCGCCGCGTGGACTTCATGGGGCAGGCGCGTGCGGCTCCGTGACAGCCAGGAATGGTCCGGTACCCGATCACGGCTCCCCAGTCGCAGGAACGCCCGCAGCGAAAGCGAGTCCGAGCAGCGCCACTCCAGACCGCGCTCGCTGTCGATGCCCTCAAAGTAGCCCACCAGGTGCATCCGGAAATAGCGCCCGGGCGGCACCGAGGGCGCGCCCATCCGGGCCGCGTAATAAGGCCGGCAGCTCGCCTCGGCAAAGGCGTCGAAGCCGCCCGCGATCAGCACCGACTGCAAGCGGTCATAAAACACATGACCCGGAGAGCGCGGCATCTCCGACCAGCTCACCATCAGGTCCCCCTGACCATCCTTCTGCCGTCCCATCGCCATCGGCAAATCCCCCTGCAAATCAGGGAACCAGAGAATCAGACGGCGCCGACGGTTGTGTCTCGAAAGTGGTGGAAATTGGTTTTGGCGCCTCTCCGAGCGGGTTGAGTTTTGCGGCGGTCAGGCCGCGCGGTCAAGGGTTTCGTCGGCGATTAGCTGATCGAGGGTTTCCCATCCATCGACTTTGCGCATCTGGATTTGGCCGGAAGCGAGGAGCGCCCAGAGGAGCATCGGCACTGTTTCGGGACACGGCAGCACGGTCTGTGTTTTGATCCGGCGCTTGAACTCCTCGTTGAGACGCTCAATGGCGTTGGTCGTTCGGGCTGATTTCCATTGGCTCTTGGACAGGCGCGTGAAGGTAAAGAGCTTGTCGCCCGCTTCTGCGAGGCTGTCCGCGACGGCCCTGCATTTCAGCCGCCACTTGCGGACAAACGCCTTGCGGCGGGTTTCCACCTCGGAGGCAGTGTCGGCATAGATCATATCGCGGTAATCTTCGCTCAGCTCGTCATGCATGTGTTTGGGAGCATGACCCAGAAGGTTGCGGTGCTTGTGCACGGTGCAGCGTTGAACGGGAAGGTCATCGCCCCAAAGCGCCGACAGAGCCGCCTCCAGTCCCGGCGCGCCATCGACGATGACAAACCCGGGCCGTTTCAGTCCACGCGCATCAAGGTCGTCGAGGAACTGGCGCCACGCCGCCTGGCTTTCTCCGCCCATATTCCCGATCGAAAGCAAGACCTTCTGGCCATCCCGGCGCACCCCTATAGCCGCGAGAACCGAGATGTTGGTGGCCTTGCGGTCCAGTCGGGTCTTGATCACAGTGCCGTCAAGGATCAGCCGAACGATATCCTCATCCGCGAGGCCACGGCTGCACCAGGCGTCCCAATCGACCTTCACCTTGCGCCACGCCCGGCTCACAACGTCCTTGCTCACAGCACCCCGGAAGAGCCCGAACAGCGCGCGTTTCACCCGCCGCGTGTTGGTTCCGGACAGATACACCGAAGCGATCAGCGCCTCGGCCTTTCTGGTCAGCCGCTGGTAGCGCGGCAGCGCCCGCGAACGCCATTCCGACGCCCGACCGTCTTCCTCAACGATCCGCGCACGCGGCACGCTCACCCTCTCGGTCCCGAATGTCCCCGTCAGTTGCCGCTCCCGGTGCCCGTTCCGATACCCTTGCCGAAGCGCATCCTCTCGACCGTATCGGCAGCGCCCGAGAAACTGCGCAAGTTCCTCCTCAAAAACGGCCTCGATCGTGGATCTGATGTTCTCCCGCAGCCGGTCCTCGAGCGGATCATAGCCGGCGTCATTGGCCAGTAGCGAAAGCGCGGAAGTCTCGGTAGTGTTCTTCATGGCGTGATCTCCTTGGCGGTGCTAGCCGCCGGTTGGGTGGTTGTCTTGTCACCCGGAGATTACGCCATCCTCAAATTTCCACCACTTTCGAGACACAGCCGCGCCGACTTAATCAACGGGCTGTTAAGAGCCGAACGATCTCTTGTTCCATGAGTCTCAACGCTCCACTTGATAGGAAACGAGCCACAGCAAGAATCAATTGGCTCCGTCAGCAGCTCAGGGGAGTCGATAGCGAGAATGTTCGGATTAGAGCGTTCTGGCCGGGAAGAGCATTGCCGACGCAAGCCTCTCTGCTTGAGGTCAGGGCCGACGCGGCGTCCCTCGAGCATGATCGGCGTGGGATGGTGCCACACGGTTTCGAGGTCCTCATGATTACGGATGTTGCCGGAAGGTTTTCCGGGCGTCGAACATTCATCGAAGACTTGGAGAGGGCCGTACCTGAGTTCTATGACAAGGTTGGTCAACATCTTCGGCGGTGGACGCCAGCTCCACCACTCCTCCTTCCCAAGCATTCCTAGGGTGTCCGAGAAACACCTAAACCCCCTGAAATATCACTCTATTCCTTCTTGAGCCTTCCGGCGTGTACCTATGCCTTCCCAACACAGCTGTGGGGATGTATGTTGGGAATGAGGGGAAGGTGCGATGGGGAAGCTGACGGCGACGCAGTTGCGGGCACTGAGGGCGCCGGGCATGTACGGCGACGGCGACGGGCTCTATCTGAAGGTCGGCCGCGGTGGCGCGCACTCCTGGATACAGCGCATCAAGTACGGTGGGAGGCGGCGCGATATCGGTCTCGGGCGCTTCCCCGATGTCGGGCTCGCCCAAGCCCGTGAGGCGGTTGCGCGCAACCGTGCGCTGATCGCGTCGGGCGGCGATCCGCTCGCCGAGAAGCGCCGGGCCTCCGTGCCGAGCTTTCGCGAGGCGGCCGAACGGGTGTTCGAAGCGAACCGCCCACGCTGGCGCAATGCCAAGCACACGGTGACCTGGCGTCAGTCTCTCGAACGCCACGCCTACCCGGTCCTCGGCAACATGCCTGTTGACACCATCGACCAGGAGGACGTGCTCCGCGTCCTGACGCCGATTTGGGGAACCACGCCGGAGACCGCGCGCCGGGTTCGCCAGCGTATCCGTACCATCCTGAAATGGGCGCAGGCCCACCGCTTCGTGGAGCACAACGCGGCAGGCGAAGCCATCGACGGCGCGCTGCCGGCGATGCCGAAGGTGAAGAACCACCTGCGGGCGTTGCCCTATCGGGAAGTCGGCGGGCTGGTCCAGGCGGTGCGACAATCTCAAGCGTCCCTGGCGGCCAAGTGGTGTCTTGAGTTTCTGATCCTGACGGCCGTTCGGAGCGGTGAGGCGCGGGGCGCCGCCTGGAGCGAAATCGACATGGACGCGGCCACCTGGACTGTGCCGGCAGCTCGCATGAAGGCGAACGCCGAACATCGCGTTCCCCTGTGCGGGCGCGCCCTCGAAATCCTCGACGAGGCGCGCGCCATCGACGGCGGAAGCGGCCTGGTGTTCCCGTCGCCTTCCCGAGCCGGCCGTCCGATGAGCGACATGACCCTCACCGCGGTGCTGCGCCGGATCGGGGTCGCCGACCGGGCGACGGTCCACGGTTTTCGCAGCTCGTTCCGCGACTTCGCCGCCGAATGCACGCATGCGCCGCACGCGGTCATGGAGCTGAGCCTTGCCCACACTGTAGGCAACGCCGTCGAGGCGGCCTATGCGCGCTCTGATCTGTTCGAGCGCCGCCGTGCGCTCATGGACCAGTGGGCGGCATTCGTCACCGGCGACCGCACGGAGGTAGTGCATCTCCATGGATGACATCGAGACCGCTGGGCGTCGTATGCGCGCACACCCGGCGTTCACCGGGGGACCGGCAGACGAGGGCTATTGGCTCGATTCTTTGCAGTGGGCTCTGGCGTCCAATGGGACCTATGAGGTCATGATCAAAAAATATGCCGCCAGGTTGGAGCAAAACCCCGAACAGGCAGACTGGTTTGTCCGTGCCTCTCTCGTGAATCGCATGTATTGGGACGTACTGGAAGTGTTCGTACACGAGATGTGGACCAGAGGGAGGAACGTGCCACCCACACTAATCTCATGGTGGATGGATGCGACAACGGGGGCAATCAAGAAACCGCGCCATGGTGGAAAGCAAACTCGCAAGAACCTAATGCGTGATGTCCTGATCGCCGCGACGGTCAGCGCGATTCACGATGTGACAGATCTACCCTATGAATTTGACGCGCCCAAATCGGGTGGAGAGCCGCGCACGGCCTGCCACTCAGTGGCCCAAAGATTGGGTATGCCATACGAAACCGTCCGTACGATTTGGCGGAAGAACCGCTTCCATGTGGATCGTGCACGTGAGGAAGGGATCATCCCAGCTGCCCGGAAGCGGCGACAGAGACGCTAGCGCCCTAAACTATAAATCCATCTGTCAGGGATGTAACCGCCGCGGAACGTTCCGCATCCTCCTGGAACATGAGCGCCAGGAGGACTGCCATGCCCGACAGTAGACGTCTACTTCGAAGACCGGAGGTGGAAGTGCTCACCGCGCTCTCGCGCTCGTCGCTATACAAAATGATGAGAGAGGGTAACTTCCCAGAACCCATCTGGGTTGGGCTTCGCGCCGTCAGATGGCGCGCGTGTGAAGTCGAAGATTGGGTCGTCGGGCGCCCGCGCGCGGCCGGTGAATCCAAAACACCATGAGAAAGGGAGCGGGCCGCCGGGAGCCTGACGTCTCCGCCCGTGACTCGGTAGGCCTCGACCAGGCGATCCGCCATGCCGGGTATGAGGTGCGATGGAACGAGCGCGCTCAATGCGCCGAAATCAAAGGCGACGTGTGGATCGCTCACCTGGACGCGACCGAGCCGAATTGGGAGCGCCTCACTGACCGACGCGAGGCGCTGCTACGCGAGCGCGTGGCACTCATCACCGCGCCCGGTAAGGATGGGCCGGCGCCGATGACGTACAGCGATGCGGCATGGAGGCGCACGTTTCTGGCGGTCCTGGCGCGACGATCCGTAGACCCGTTCCTCGAGTGGCTGGAAGCGCTAGCTCCTTGGGATGGTGTCGAGCGAATTGACAACACCCTGTCCGCCTACTTCTGCGCCGACGATGACCCGCTCTCCCGATGGACGAGCCGCTACATCCTGCTGGGAGCGATCCTGCGGGCCCACGCGCCAGGCGCCAAGCTGGACCAGATGGTCGTTCTCATCGGGCCCCAGGGCATCGGTAAGAGCGCATTCATCCGGGAACTCCTGCCGCCCGATGAACAATCGGAGTGGTTCGCGGACGGTATCAACCTTGCGGACGATTCCAAGCGGCTGGTCGAGGCGCTCGATGGCCGCGTGCTGGTCGAGGTAGCCGAGATGGCCGGCTCCACCCGCGCCGCGCTGGAGGCGCTCAAGGCGTTCATCTCGCGTACCGACGACGGCTCAATCCGGCGCGCGTACATGCGGAACGCCACCCCGTCACCGAGGCGCTGCATGTTGGTCGGAACGACCAACGACGAGACTTGCCTGCCGAACGACTCGACCGGGCTTCGACGCTTCGTGCCGATCCGGTTGAAACGCGGTTGCGACATCGAGGCGGAACTCCACGACCAGCGCGAGCAGCTATGGGCAGAGGCACTCGATGTCTTCGACAACATGGAGGACCCGCGTCGCCGGATCTCGCTCCCCGCCAACCCCGCCGACCCCCTGAGGTGCGCCGCAGCCGACGCCGCCGAAGAGCACCGACACCGCGACGACATCCTGGAGGACAAGGTGGCGAAGATGAGCATGCCACAGTGTGGGCAGACGCTCGAAGAAATATTCCGGCTGCTTGAAATCGAGGACAAGGCGCTCGACCGGCGCCTGCAAATGCGCCTGGCCAAGGCACTCACCAACGCCGGCTACAGCAAACAGCGGGACCGGCGGCAAGGCCGCCGGCGCTCGATTTGGTTCCCACCAGCCATATCTGGACGTACATGACCTACCATTCCCTAGCAGATAACTTTGAAAAATTCTCTTTCAGAAAAGGTCGGTCCAGGTAGGTCCACGACAGAAAAAAGTGACAGATGACCGTCTATCGCCTCAACACCGCGCGCAAGGCTGTCGACGAAGTGTCCGCAATATTGTTTCTAATTCTTGGCAGATTATTGCGCTCAACAAGTAATATTATTGCGCACGACCCAGCGGCGGGTCATTTGTTCTCCGTGGAACCGCGAAAAGGGCAAGTCAATCGTGCATGCGAGAGCGTTGATTCGGGAGATGGGGCGCCGGTGCGGCCTATTGCCATCTCATCGACGCTGGATTGAACGCGACGGTGCAGCCGGACGTGAAGGTCGCGGCACTCTCCATTTCGCGCGGCAATGGGAAGACGTGGCTGCTCGTCCAGCTGGCTGCGTAAGCCCTGACGCCGGGTCGGCCGACGTTTCAACCGGGCCCGGAAGTCGTCAGCGTCTCGGCGTCCCTCGAAAAATCGAGGGTGATGCAGGCGTTCGCGCGGGTTGTGCCGTCCGGGATGGTCGAGGGTGCCGCCGGCGATGGACGCAGCGGAACGGAATCGACTGTCCGCTCCAACCATCTGAAACCACGAGCTGAGGACGGCGCAGACGTGACGGACGCAAAATTTTTCCTTCAATCCGAGGCGGAAATAACGATCAGTTTGGCTGGAGGCCTACGTTGTGACGGCGTCCGGAGCTATGCGAGTGGCACAGGGCGCTGGCGGCGAAAGCACGCTGGGTGGCCATAACCTGGTGCTCAACCCCATCGCCTCCGCCGGAGTTCGTTCTCGACGCCCTCCCGCAGCCAAGGCAACGGCCCGACGGTCGGCGCACCGGATTGCGGTTCAGCCATTCGGAAACGCAGCAATCGAAGACCAGGACTTCGTCCACAGGTCATGGGAGGCCGCCGATGAACTCCGCGGTCCCGGCTCTCTCGTCAAAGTGGTTCTGCCGGTCCTCAGCCAACCAACCGTCATCACCCGGACGATGCAGTGCGACGATCCCGACCTTGCTGCGGGACCGGACCGAAAGCCGCACGACCAACTGTTGTCCTTCGGGACCGGGATTCCCGGCCGTGCATGGCTGCATTGCCGCTGCTGGAGTGCGTGGCATTTGACTCGGGGAGCGGACGCCACCACCACACCGGCGATTAAGGGCACCAGGGGAAGGAATCCTCACCCATGACAAAGAAAAAACCGGCCAAAGGGATAGAGAAAAAGCCTGTCGTCGCCAACGATCCGGAAGCTCGGAAAGGCAACCTGAAGGCTATTGGCGGGTCAAACTCGGATTGCTTGAATACCATGCTTGCCAATCAGGCGATGCAGGCCCTGTGGTTGGAGCAGTCGGACGCGTCGGAGCGGGACAGGAAACGAGGCGCTACCGTTGACGCGCTGGTCGGGATCGGTCCGAAAGACGAGCTCGAGGGCATGATGGCGGCGCAGCTGATCGCCGCACATTGTGCCGCGATGGAATGTTACCGTCGCGCCATGCTCGGGGAGCAGACTTTCGAGGGACGGCGCGAGAATCTCAACCAAGCGAACAAGCTCTCCCGCACCTGGGCGATGCTGCTCGACGCGTTGAACAAGCATCGCGGAAAGGGTCACCAGAAGGTCACGGTCGAGCACGTTCACGTTCACGCTGGCGGACAGGCGGTGGTCGGAAACGTCGAAAGACCGGGGGGTGGGGATCGAAGAAAATTGTAGGAATAACCCCATGCAAAGAAGAACGCCCAAGCCCTTGCCCATGCACCTGGGTCCCCGCTGTGGAGCCAGAACGCGGAGCGCGACGCCGTGCCAATCGCCCGCGATGGCGAACGGGCGTTGCCGGATGCACGGGGGCAAATCCCCCGGCGCCCCGATTGGTAACAACAATGCTCTAAAGCACGGGCTCTACAGTGCTGAGGCGATCTCGGAGAGACGGGAACTGGCGGCGCTCATACGTTCCATGCGTGGACTTGTGAAGGAGGTGGCCGGGCTGGAATGATGGCAAACGGCCTTGCGACAGGTGAGATCGGAAATGTCTGCCTTGGTTGCAAGTTGACCGCGCCCGGCTCCGGCCGAATCGGAAGCCGTGTTGTCGACGGCTTTGGCCTGGCCTGCCCCCGATTAGTGGTCCAGCGCTTAAGTTAGAGTTTGGCGCGGGTTAAGTTGATGGGCCAACCGTAGCCCATCAACAGCGTAGGTTGGCCCATCCACGTTTGGCAAGATGGTTTCTGGGGCCGGCGGTCTGTATCCGAGCGAGCTATGCGGCCGGATGGTATTGTAGTGATGCCGCCATCGTTCGATCAGCACTTTGGCCTCCTTCAATGTATAGAAGATCTCCGTGTTCAGGATTTCGTCCCGGAGCTTTGAGTTGAAGCTCTCGTTGTATCCGTTCTCCCAAGGTGACCCGGGCTCGATATAGAGGGTCTTGACGCCGATCCTGCCGAGCCAGTCGCGGACGGCATGAGCGGTAAACTCTGAGCCGTTGTCGGAACGGATATGATCCGGCGGGCCATGTTGGACGAAGAGCTCGGTCAGACAATGGAGTACATTGTCCGAGTTCAATCTTCGCTCGACGACAACGGCCATGCACCGCCTGGTAAACTCATCGATCACGGTGAGCATGCGGAACTTCCTCCCATCGTGTGTTCGATCCATGACGAAGTCATAGGACCAGACGTGATTGGGCCAGCACGGCCGCAGACGGATGCAGGATCCGTCGTTGAGCCACAGCCTGCCCCGTTTCAGTTGGCTTCTGTGGGACCTTCAGCCCCTCCCGCCGCCAGATGCGCTGGACCCGCTTGGCGTTCACATGCCAACCTTCGGTCCTGAGCAAGGCAGTGATCCGCCGATAGCCATATCTGCCATACTGGCTGGCCAAGCGGATGATCGCGGCCGTGAGTGCCTCTTCATCATCCCGACCACGGGGTCTCTTGCGCTGGGTTGAGCGATGTTGGCCTGCAACAGCACAGGCACGTCGCTCGGAGATTCCCAGTTCGGCCTGGAGATGATCAACACACTGCCGGCGACGGGCGGGGCTTAGCAATTTCCCTCAAGCGCCTCTTTCAAGATCAGCTTATCCAACGTCAGATCCGAGATCGCCTTCCGGAGACGGCCATTCTCCTTCTCCAAGTCCTTCAAACGCTTGGCCTGGTCAGTACGAAGACCGCCATATTCCTGGCGCCAGCGATAGTAACTCTGCTCCGATACGCCGAGCGTGCGACAAGCTTGACCACCGGACTGGCCCTGCGCCAAGGCCACCTCGGCTTCGCGCAACATGCTGATAATCTGTTCTGAGGTGTGGCGGTTACGGCTCATTTTGTCCTCCTTTCGAGGGGGCAAAATGCGCCAAACTCTCTTAACAGCCCGTTGATTAAGTGGCTTTTCCGGCTCTCACCCCCAGATGAGGAATGCGGCGGCGAAAGCCGTCTGGCCACTTTGCGAGACCCCCCGTGCCACCAGCATGGCCCCGGTGGGCGTGAGCAGAACGAAAATACCGCCATATCCGCCCGCCACGGCCTCCCGCGGGGTGCCGGCGCCGATGAGCTGGCGCATCAGTAACGATAGATTGTGGCCGGCGACGTGGAGCAGGTATCGCTTGTGCACATTCTCTCGCCCGCGCAGCCAGGTTCGTCGCATGCCGCCACGATCGAGGTTGTGGGCAAAGCAGCGCTCGACGATCCCGGCGCGCAGCTTGAAGGCCTCGCGGGCGACCCCGGACTTGAGCCGCGCACGGTTATTGGTGACCGCGCGCCGCGCCGCCTCATCACCGTGCCAGCGCGAAAAGCCGGTCTGCTTGGGCGCCGCGATCCGGGTCTTCCAGGGACTGTCGTTCAGAGCTCTCAAGACTGCCCGTGAGTGATAACCTTTGTCGGCGACGCATGGCTGTGTCTCGAAAGTGGTGGAAATTTGAGGATGGCGTAATCTCCGGGTGACAAGACAACCACCCAACCGGCGGCTAGCACCGCCAAGGAGATCACGCCATGAAGAACACTACCGAGACTTCCGCGCTTTCGCTACTGGCCAATGACGCCGGCTATGATCCGCTCGAGGACCGGCTGCGGGAGAACATCAGATCCACGATCGAGGCCGTTTTTGAGGAGGAACTTGCGCAGTTTCTCGGGCGCTGCCGATACGGTCGAGAGGATGCGCTTCGGCAAGGGTATCGGAACGGGCACCGGGAGCGGCAACTGACGGGGACATTCGGGACCGAGAGGGTGAGCGTGCCGCGTGCGCGGATCGTTGAGGAAGACGGTCGGGCGTCGGAATGGCGTTCGCGGGCGCTGCCGCGCTACCAGCGGCTGACCAGAAAGGCCGAGGCGCTGATCGCTTCGGTGTATCTGTCCGGAACCAACACGCGGCGGGTGAAACGCGCGCTGTTCGGGCTCTTCCGGGGTGCTGTGAGCAAGGACGTTGTGAGCCGGGCGTGGCGCAAGGTGAAGGTCGATTGGGACGCCTGGTGCAGCCGTGGCCTCGCGGATGAGGATATCGTTCGGCTGATCCTTGACGGCACTGTGATCAAGACCCGACTGGACCGCAAGGCCACCAACATCTCGGTTCTCGCGGCTATAGGGGTGCGCCGGGATGGCCAGAAGGTCTTGCTTTCGATCGGGAATATGGGCGGAGAAAGCCAGGCGGCGTGGCGCCAGTTCCTCGACGACCTTGATGCGCGTGGACTGAAACGGCCCGGGTTTGTCATCGTCGATGGCGCGCCGGGACTGGAGGCGGCTCTGTCGGCGCTTTGGGGCGATGACCTTCCCGTTCAACGCTGCACCGTGCACAAGCACCGCAACCTTCTGGGTCATGCTCCCAAACACATGCATGACGAGCTGAGCGAAGATTACCGCGATATGATCTATGCCGACACTGCCTCCGAGGTGGAAACCCGCCGCAAGGCGTTTGTCCGCAAGTGGCGGCTGAAATGCAGGGCCGTCGCGGACAGCCTCGCAGAAGCGGGCGACAAGCTCTTTACCTTCACGCGCCTGTCCAAGAGCCAATGGAAATCAGCCCGAACGACCAACGCCATTGAGCGTCTCAACGAGGAGTTCAAGCGCCGGATCAAAACACAGACCGTGCTGCCGTGTCCCGAAACAGTGCCGATGCTCCTCTGGGCGCTCCTCGCTTCCGGCCAAATCCAGATGCGCAAAGTCGATGGATGGGAAACCCTCGATCAGCTAATCGCCGACGAAACCCTTGACCGCGCGGCCTGACCGCCGCAAAACTCAACCCGCTCGGAGAGGCGCCAAAACCAATTTCCACCACTTCCGAGACACAACCCGACGCATTCGGCCGGGTCCTCCGACGTCGGTGCCGCATCCACCGCCTCGAGGTTTGCCTCGGCCTTCGCCAGGGTCTTGGAAAGCGTCGTGGTGTCGCCCTCATCGGCCGGGTGCAGCTCGGCCGCCACCACCGCGCCGGTGTCCAGATCCACCGCGTGCTCGGGCTTGTAGGCCAGATGCGTCGTGCCGTCCTTCATCTTGGCGATCTTGGCCTCGGGGTCGCTCTTCGAAACCCAATCCGTGTCGGAAAGCTTCTTGCCCTTGCGCTTCCGGTCCAGACGCGCCAGGTCCTCGGCCGTGGGTGTCTCGACGCCGCTTTCCCGGGCCAGGCGCTCCAGCATCTCCCGGTAGCCTTCGCCATTGTCGCGCCGCACGATGTTCCGCAGCGCCGCGTTGGCCTCCATGGTCGAGGCATCGACGCCGATGCGCTCGCCCTTGATCAGCCCCGCCTCGGCGATCAGCACCAGAACCCAGTCGAAGACCGCCGCGTGGACTTCATGGGGCAGGCGCGTGCGGCTCCGTGACAGCCAGGAATGGTCCGGTACCCGATCACGGCTCCCCAGTCGCAGGAACGCCCGCAGCGAAAGCGAGTCCGAGCAGCGCCACTCCAGACCGCGCTCGCTGTCGATGCCCTCGAAGTAGCCCACCAGGTGCATCCGGAAATAGCGCCCGGGCGGCACCGAGGGCGCGCCCATCCGGACCGCGTAATAAGGCCGGCAGCTCGCCTCGGCAAAGGCGTCGAAGCCGCCCTCGATCAGCACCGACTGCAAGCGGTCATAAAACACATGACCCGGAGAGCGCGGCATCTCCGACCAGCTCACCATCAGGTCCCCCTGACCATCCTTCTGCCGTCCCATCGCCATCGGCGAATCCCCCTGCAAATCAGGGAACCAGAGAGCCGACTTAATCAACGGGCTGTTAGCGTCTAGAAATGCAAAATCCCTTCCGATATTTCAACAGTTCACCCGAGATCATCCGGCTCACTGTGATGATGTATGTCCGGTTCCCGCTGTCGCTGCGGCAGGTCGAGGACCTGCTGTCCGAGCGTGGCATCGACATCTGCCACGAGACCGTGCGGTACTGGTGGAACCGGTTCGGTCCGCTGTTTGCAGCCGAGATCCGGAGGCGTCGGGTTCATCGTCATTGGTATTCGAACTGGCGCTGGCACCTTGATGAGGTGTTCGTGCGGATCAACGGGAAGACCTGCTATTTGTGGCGCGCCGTTGACCACGAAGGTGAAGTGCTTGAGGTTTTTGCAACGAAACGGCGGGATCGCAGGGCCGCACTCAGGTTTCTGAAACGCGCGATGAAGCGTTATGGCCGGCCAGCTTCGATCGTCACGGACGGGCTTCCGTCCTACCGGGCTGCCATGACTGTGATCGGCAATGCGGCCGCCCGGACCTGCGGTCGTTGGCTCAACAACGGGGCCGAGAACTCGCACCAGCCGTTCCGACGACGGGAAGCGGCAATGGCCAATTTCAGGAACGTAAAGACCCTGCAGAAATTTGCTTCCGTTCATGCCTCAATCCATAACCACTTCAGCCACGAACGCCATCTCAACCGCCGCGATATTTTCAAACAAGCCCGAGCCGCCGCCTTGGCCGAGTGGCGTCAACTTGCAGCCTGAGAGGCCTGGTTTGCAGGTTCTTCAGATCCTATCCAGTTCGTCTGACAACGCCGACTGAGGGTCGAACTGATGCAGGAGCTCCGGCCTGAGCTGGATGAAGAAAATTACTTCGGCCGCGATTCCGTTGACCGCAGCCCAGCTGCACCAGTCCACCGCATCGACGCGGATCTCCAGGTGGACGAAGCGCGATGCCAGCGGTGTCGGCATGCGGTGGGTAACGCCGCTATCGCTTTCGCGGTTGCCGCAGGCGATCAGCGATGCGCCTTCGGGCAACTCGTACTCGCCGCATTTGCGGTCGAGCACCAACTGATAAAGTGCGGCCTGGACCATGGGCAGGGCGGAGGGCAGCTCTTCCAGGTTGATGAGCCAGCGGCCGGGATCGTCCGATGGCGGCAGGAAGGAGGGCGGCGCCCAGCGGGTGCGGTCGGCGCTGTCGCGCCAGGGGATGCCGCGCAGGTCGACGGGATCGAGCAGCAGCGCGCGGACGTCGACGTATTCGCGGCCGGCGGCGGCTGCGACCTGTTGGGCGATGTCCGATTTGGCGCTGCCGGGCGGGCCCCACACCACGGCCGGTTGGCGGGCCTCCACCAGCAAGGCCAGGGTCTTGGCAAGCTCGCTCGGTCGCAGCGTGTAGTCGGCGGAGATGGTGTCGGGGTCGGTCATTGGGAACTCCGGACGAAGGGAAGTCGCGGGCGGAACGCCTCCAGACGCTCCGATCCTCGCCCCCCTCCGCGCTTGGTTTTCCTCCTCGCCGTGTCGGGGCAAGGGCCTGCCGAATGGATCGAGCGCGCGCCGCGTGGCCGAGGTCTCGCAGTTACGGCGCCGGTGCTGTTTTTGGGAAGAGACGGGCGGGTTGGAGAAACCGGATGAGGGGAGTGTGGTTGGGACGGGCGGCGCCTAACAGCCCGTTGATTAAGTCGGCGCCGTCTGATTCTCTGGTTCCCTGATTTGCAGGGGGATTTGCCGATGGCGATGGGACGGCAGAAGGATGGTCAGGGGGACCTGATGGTGAGCTGGTCGGAGATGCCGCGCTCTCCGGGTCATGTGTTTTATGACCGCTTGCAGTCGGTGCTGATCGAGGGCGGCTTCGACGCCTTTGCCGAGGCGAGCTGCCGGCCTTATTACGCGGCCCGGATGGGCGCGCCCTCGGTGCCGCCCGGGCGCTATTTCCGGATGCACCTGGTGGGCTACTTTGAGGGCATCGACAGCGAGCGCGGTCTGGAGTGGCGCTGCTCGGACTCGCTTTCGCTGCGGGCGTTCCTGCGACTGGGGAGCCGTGATCGGGTGCCGGACCATTCCTGGCTGTCACGGAGCCGCACGCGCCTGCCCCATGAAGTCCACGCGGCGGTCTTCGACTGGGTTCTGGTGCTGATCGCCGAGGCGGGGCTGATCAAGGGCGAGCGCATCGGCGTCGATGCCTCGACCATGGAGGCCAACGCGGCGCTGCGGAACATCGTGCGGCGCGACAACGGCGAAGGCTACCGGGAGATGCTGGAGCGCCTGGCCCGGGAAAGCGGGGTCGAGACACCCACGGCCGAGGACCTGGCGCGTCTGGACCGGAAGCGCAAGGGCAAGAAGCTTTCCAACACGGATTGGGTTTCGAAGAGCGACCCCGAGTCCAAGATCGCCAAGATGAAGGACGGCACGACGCATCTGGCCTACAAGCCCGAGCACGCGGTGGATCTGGACACCGGCGCGGTGGTGGCGGCCGAGCTGCACCCGGCCGATGAGGGCGACACCACGACGCTTTCCAAGACCCTGGCGAAGGCCGAGGCAAACCTCAAGGCGGTGGATGCGGCACCGACGTCGGAGGACCCGGCCGAATGCGTCGCCGGCAAAGGTTATCACTCACGGGCAGTCTTGAGGGCTCTGAACGACAGTCCCTGGAAGACCCGGATCGCGGCGCCCAAGCAGACCGGCTTTTCGCGCTGGCACGGTGATGAGGCGGCGCGGCGCGCGGTCACCAACAACCGTGCGCGGCTCAAGTCCGGGGTCGCCCGCGAGGCCTTCAAGCTGCGCGCCGGGATCGTCGCGCGCTGCTTTGCCCACAACCTCGATCGTGGCGGCATGCGACGAACCTGGCTGCGCGGGCGAGAGAATGTGCACAAGCGATACCTGCTCCACGTCGCCGGCCACAATCTATCGTTACTGATGCGCCAGCTCATCGGCGCCGGCACCCCGCGGGAGGCCGTGGCGGGCGGATATGGCGGTATTTTCGTTCTGCTCACGCCCACCGGGGCCATGCTGGTGGCACGGGGGGGCTCGCAAAGCGGCCAGACGGCTTTCGCCGCCGCATTCCTCATCTGGGAGTGAGAGCCGGAAAAGCCACTTAATCAACGGGCTGCTAAAGGGCAGGTGCCGGAACGCACATTGCGCCCGGCAAGGCAGGCGACGCGGATGCGATCGATCCAGGCGCCGTAGCAGTCGGTCGGGTCATCGTCGCAAAGCTGCTGGCAGACCTTCATACGCAGCGGGCCGGGGACGTTCTTGTCTTCGTAACGGTTTCCGGTGGGCTGCGTCACGCAGGGGTTCAGAAAGTGCGAACGAATGTCCGGACGTGTGGGAAACGGCAGTCTTGGGGTCGAGCGGAATAGTTGGTGCAGAAGATGAAGCCGCCGGCGCCGAAGCGGAATGCCCGTCGGGCCGGTAGCGATCGAGTTACGCGTCGGCCGCGGCCGAGAATCCTGCCCTCAGGGTTCCCGCTCTACGGCGTCCTCCCCGCGGCGCGCGGTTTCGGGGAGCAGGTGCGGCGTTCCGTGGCCCAGCAACGGAGGTTTCCGGAGACACTGGATTCAGTAAAGCGCCAAGTGGTGAAGAACCGCGTCGGCGACCGGCCGTAGCACGTTGTAGTCGCCGTGGACCTGCTTGCGCGGCCAGAGCGGGCGGGTTTTGCGTAGCGCGTCCTCGATGTCGAAGCGGAGTTCGTGGTTCGGGATCGATCGGAGATCGTCGTCTGTGCTGTGAGGGTGACAGGGGAACATAATAACAACAAAATGGCTGCGCGACGGCGTCGCGGCTAGTGTCGCGGCATATGCGGGAGATTCTTAGCTCGCCGAGGCGATGCAGAAGCGCCTCGCATGGCCGGCCTGTTCGGTGGCCGTGGCTCGGCAGAGTGAGATGGCGAGGGAAGAGAGACGGCCGGATGGCAACATATTGATCCGATGCGAATTCATTCATGAATCGCTGTAACGCATAACGGTTTCGTCCGGTTCGCCGAGGGACGATGGAAAATTAGTGGGCACAAGAACGCATCCTGCCAGGCCACCACCGCACACCCTCGGCGACGCTGCGGAATTTTGAGAGCTTGAGTCGGCGTATCCTCATCGGTTGTCACCGTTTGGTCCAACTGCTACGCGTGCGACCGCGACGGCCTGCATCAGATCCGATCAAGGTAGTGGCAGCCTTTCGAGACATTTGCTCCGGATCAGGGACATGAAATGTTCCTCGATCCGCTGTGCGATGGCGTGTGAGTCGACGAGGAGACCGAGTTCGATGTTTCGTTCCTGAGCTGCTTCCGTGAAGTTCGCGGAGGTCACGAGGGCCTTCTGACCGTCGATAACCACACACTTTGCATGCATTGAGCTGACCGTCCTGCCTGTGGGTTCCAGGGAGCGGGGGTCGTAGTAGACTAAAGGCAAACGGTTACCGGGCCACTCGTCACGCACGAATTCGTTTGCAAAACGCCGGACGACCTCCCGGTCCAGTGAGGTATCGCCGCGCTGGCGGCGTATATCGATGCAGAGGGTTGCTTCGAACGAGTCGTCGTTGTCGAGGCGGTCGGCCAACGTCTTGAACACGGACTTCCCCTGATGGACCGCGAAACCCACGGCAACGACACGCGTGAGCGCCTTGCCGAACAGTTGCCGCATGACGACGCCGGTATCACGCGCGCCGCCTGACGCATTGGGCCCGCTGATGACGACCTCGACAGGCGCCGAAGCGTCACTGGCGGTCTGACTGCCTGCGGCGAAGGCGCGAAGGAGGAGCGCGATATGGGCGGGCACCATTTCCAGCTGAGCGAGTTCCCCGAGGCATTGCGCCACCGGTGCGGCGTGCGCGTCGGCGAGGTGGTCGCGCAGCGTTAACGGGGTCAATGGCGGGGTCAGCAGGCCGGCTTCCAAGTGAGAACGGCGGTGACAAATTAGTCCACGGAAGCGGCGGGATTTCCCAGTCGCGGGCGGAGTAAAACTCTGCCACCTGTAGCCTTCGATCTTTTTTGAGATGGAAGGCGGGAGGATGTACACCGTGGACCTATATCTGCGCGTTCGGCTGGCCTGCCATGTTGATGGTCTGAGCCAGCGAGAGGCGGCAAGTCGGTTTGGCATTGCGCGCGAGACGGTGAGGAAGATGCTGCGGCATTCGGAACCGCCGGGATATCGGCGACGCCAGCCACCGAAACGCCCGAAACTGGCCCCCTTCACGGATATCATCGACCGTATTCTGGAGGAGGACCGAACGGTTCACCGTAAGCAGCACCACACGGCGAAGCGTATATTCGAGCGCCTTCGCGACGAACATGGCTTTACGGGCAAAGAGACCATCGTGAAGGATTACGTTCGGGAACGGCGCCTTCGTCGGCGTGAGATGTTTGTGCCGTTGTCACATCCTCCGGGCCATGCTCAAGCGGACTTTGGCGAGGCGGATGCGATCATCGCCGGCGTCAAGTATCGGGCGCATTTTTTCGTCATGACACTTCCCCACAGCGATGCCTGCTTCGTTGCGGCCTACCCGGCGGCGACGACGGAGGCCTGGCTGGACGGGCACAACAGAGCCTTTGTTTTTTTCGGCGGCGTTCCCCAATCGATTCTTTACGACAACGACAAGTGTCTGGTGTCGCGCATCTTGTCAGATGGCACGCGGCAACGAACGCGGCCGTTCAGCGGGCTGCAGTCCCATTACCTCTTCGAGGACCGCTACGGCCGTCCCGGCAAGGGTAACGACAAAGGCAATGTGGAGGGGGTGGTCGGCTATGCCCGGCGGAACTTCATGACGCCGCTTCCCCGGTTCGCGAGCTGGGACGCCTTCAATGGCCACCTGGAAGAGCAATGCCGCAACCGGCAAGGCAACGTCCTGCGCGGCCACCGCGAGAGCATCGGCGAACGGTTTGTGCGTGACCGCGAAGCGTTGAAGAGGCCACTGCCGGCGCCGTTCGACGCGTGCGACAAGCAGGGCACGCGGGTCAACTCGCTGTCCCTGGTGCGCTACCGGACGAATGACTATTCCGTGCCCGTCGCCTACGGCCATCAGGAAGTCTGGATCCGTGGCTATGTCCACGAGGTGGTTATCGGTTGCGGCGCCGGGATCATTGCCCGACACCCCCGTTCCTACGACCGGGAAGATATGGTCTTCGATCCGATCCACTACCTGCCTTTGCTGGAGCACAAGATCGGCGCCCTGGATCAGGCCGCGCCGCTAGCCGGATGGGAACTGCCTGATGCCTTCCCAACCCTGCGCCGTCTCCTGGAGGCGCGCATGGGCAAGGCCGGCAAGCGGGAATACGTCCAGGTCCTTCGGCTTCTGGAGACCTTCGATCTCGAGGTGCTTCACGGCGCGGTGAAGGACGCCCTGCGCCTGGGTGCGATCGGCTACGACGCCGTCAAACACCTTGTGCTGTGCCGTATCGAGCGGCGCCCGCCCAAACTCGACCTGGATATCTATCCCTACCTGCCTCGGGCCAACGTGGCGACCACGGCCGCCGCCAGTTATATGAGCTTGTTGGGTGGAGGCGCGTCATGACCGATACGCCGCAAGTGTTGCTGGCCCATCACCTCAAGACCCTGAAACTGCCGACGTTCCTGCGCGAATACGACAAGCTGGCCCGCCAATGCGCCACCGAGGGCGCCGACCATGTGCGGTATCTTGTCCGTCTGACCGAGTTGGAACTGATCGACCGTGAGCGCCGCATGGTCGAGCGGCGGATCAGACAGGCCAGGTTCCCCGCCGTCAAAAGCCTCGACAGCTTCGACTTCAAGGCCATCGCATCGCTCAACAAGATGCTGGTTCTGGAGTTGGCGCGATGCGAATACGTCGAGCGTCGTGAGAATATCATCGCGCTCGGCAACAGCGGAACCGGCAAGACCCATATCGCCCTCGGTCTCGGTCTGGCGGCCTGCCAAAAGGGGCTCTCCGTCGGCTTCCTCACGGCCGCTGCCCTGGTTCATGAACTGATGGAGGCCAGGGATGAAAAACGCCTGTTGCGCCTGCAGAAGCAACTGGCAAAGTATCACCTTCTGATCATCGACGAACTCGGCTTCGTGCCGCTCTCGAAGACCGGCGCCGAGCTGCTGTTCGAAGTCTTCAGCCAGCGCTACGAGCGGGGCTCGATCCTGGTGACCTCCAACTTGCCGTTCGATGAGTGGACGGAGATATTCGGCTCGGAACGCCTGACCGGGGCTTTGCTGGACCGCCTCACCCACCATGTCCATATCCTGGAAATGAACGGCGAGAGCTATCGTCTCAACCAAAGCCAAAAACGGCGGAAATTCCCCAAAATACCTGCTTAACCGCCGGTGCAATGGTTGACCCGGTGGGTCCACAGGAACCTCCCACGCTGCTTCGCTCCGCGTAACGCAAGCGCTACACGAAGCAGCGCGGGTCCCTCCTATGGACTACCGGGACAACCCCCCAACACCGCGTACCGCATAACGTTAAGTGGACTAGTTTTACTCCGCCCGGGTGGACTAATTTTGCTCCGCCGTTGACAGCGTATTAGAGACTCCATCGAACCGCGCACGCGTCAATGCGAAGCACTGAAGAACTCCTTGTATTGCTTGTCTGGTCCTGCGGGAACGGGCTCGGTTGACCCTCATCAGGCCTCTTCGAGCGACAAGAACGCTGTTGACGCCTCGGGAACGGTGACGGCGGATCGCGCCGGGATAACCGATCAGGCGATCGCGGGAGCCCGCACGGTGCGTTAGAAACCGGAGCGACGCATGGACTGATCCGGAACCGGACGAGATTGTCGCCGCCCTGAATGAGGCGAGCGGCCAACCGTAGCGGCTCGTCGGCCTCAGCATTCCCCGGAAACGGTCAGCTCTGTGTTCCTCTTCGACCTCGGCGATGGCCGCTCCGGTGACTGGCCAGCGCGCCGCGCCGCCGAGCGGCAGCGTTTTCCAACAGCATCCGCACCATGCGTTCATCGATATCGGCCGGATCGAAGGGCCCGCCGTACCATTCGATCATCCGCTTGTGCTCTTCGTGGCCCAGATCGAGCACCGCCTCCAGAAAATCCATGAAGCCATCAGTGCTGCCGACATCCTCCGGCGGGCAGCGCCGCGCTCCATCGACAAAGGCTGGGTAGTCGATATCGGCCTCGCCCTCGCGTATTTCCTCGACGATCACGTCGTGCCGCCAGTTGTCGCCGAAGTCGTAGACGTAGAGGAACCGGTCCACGCCGCGCTCGACGAGCGTCTTCAGACGGACCGCCGCCGCCTTGTAGACCTTGCGCTCGTAGAATTCGTCTTCGTCAGAGGGCTCACCGTAAACGCGCTCGCCAACCACGAACTCATGCAGATGATAGCCCTGCCAGCGAAACGAGACCTGAATCATGTCGTGAAGCTCTGCGAGCGTCGAGGACAGCGGCACGTCAATGCGCCGCCAGATCTTGGGCTCGAGATCCTGAAGCTCGATACGGATGCGTGCGACCGGCTCGATCATGCAAGTTCTATATGCTGATCGTGCCGGCGAATGCCAGCGGGCACCGTCGCGACGATCGCAACACGCATGCTCGCCTCCGGCCCTTTGCGGTGCGCCGGTATTCCTCGCCGCCTTGGTGGACGCCGGATGTTCATGAGAGATTGCGCCCGATGCACGAACGCTCCCTCTACCCGCCGGTAAAGTCCTTCCTCGAAGCGCAGGGCTACGAGGTCAAGGGAGAGGTCAACGGTTGCGACCTTGTCGCGATCCGTGGCGAAGAGGCGCCCGTGATCGTCGAGCTGAAGACCACGTTCTCCCTCTCACTCGTCTTCCAGGGGATCGCGCGGCAGGGCCTGTCCGACAACGTCTATCTCGCGGTGCCACCGTTCGCCGGCCGCGCGATGCGGCACAGGGATGCGCTGGCGCTATGTCGCCGGCTCGGCCTCGGTCTGCTGACTGTCCAGCTCGTGCCTTCGTCGTTGGTGGAGGCGTTGCTCGACCCGGCACCCTACCGGCCGCACAGGCGTCGAGCCGCGACCGGGCGCCTGCTGCGGGAGTTTCAGCACCGGGTGGGCGATCCGAACGAGGGCGGCACCAGCCGGCGCAAGATCGTCACGGCGTACCGTCAGGACGCTCTGCGATGCGCCGTGCATCTCGGTAGCAACGGTCCGACGAAAGCCGAGGTTGTGGCGAGGATCACCGGCGTCGAGCGGGCCGGCGCCATCATGCGGGCCGATCACTATGGTTGGTTCGAACGCGCCGCCGAAACGCCCCGTGGTGTTTACGACCTCACCCCGAAGGGACGCAACGGGCTCGACGGGTATGCGGAGATCGTTGCGGCGCTGGAGGGCGGCAACAGTTAGCCGCCCACCCAACGTCCACTTGGATGTTGCCGGTGTCTCGCAAATGACCCCTCGCAATCCACTAAGATCAATGCGTTACCGCGCTGATCGGCAGCGAACCCACGCGCCGAACAACAGCCTGACCAGCGTCACTCTGCCAACTCGGGGATCGCTCTCCCGCCGACAACCGGCCGGAGGAATTCGAAGCTTCGCGCTGCTTGTCCGGAGCCCTGGACCGAGCCGCAAGCGGCTAGGTGTCGAGTTTCATGGAACCGGTTCGACCGTAGAATCCGAGCCGCTCAGCATCGCTGAATGCGACGTCTGCTGTCTCGTAGTACGAAAACACCGCGATGATGCGCGCATGGCCTCCTTGGACCGTTGTCACGCGATGCGCCGTATTCTTGCCCCTGAAGACATTGAGCGTGCCGGACCACAGCGACAGCGTCCGCACGTGTTGGTCTTCGCCGGCCAGGAGGCGCGCGACACCCTCGTAGTTCGGGTCCGTGTCGCTCCGAAGCCCGCTGCGGTACTGGAATTCGCCGCCCGACACCGGCGCCTGCAAGAGCATGGTCGTGGTGAATTCGGCCCGGTCGAAATGCCAATTGAGGCGCTCCCCGGCCCGGTAGCACATGACATTGATCCGGCCCAGGGGATCCGCCATTGGGTATAGCCGAGGCTTGTCCATAGCTGCGGCCAGGAAGTCGATGAGCGGCTGCCATTCGTAAATCCGCTCGATCAGACTCCCGGGAACCTGGTCGCCGCAAATCGTGCGGTTGATCGTCTTGAACCGGCTGAACGCCGGGTGGGCCGCCTCCAAATCCCCGATCTCGTCATCGAAGTAGATGTTGTGTTCGCGCGCTTGAACAAAGGCGATGGAGTCGAACAGCGGCTCCAACTCTGCGACGCAGGCACAAAGGGCCTCCGGCCGTATGAGCCCGGTGAGGCTGAACATGCCGGCTTCGCGCAGCTCGTTTCGACAGCTGGCAACCAGGGCCTGTCCCCGCGCCTCGCCGAGCGCGTCCAACGGCCAGCGATCGAGATCCAGAACCTGCCTCATGGATCCTTTCGCAACGTACTCGTCGCCACCAGCCCCCTCCTACAGCCAGCCTTCCTCCAACGGATAGCGCGATAGCTGCTCGCAACCGCTGGTGGTGATCAGCACCTGCTCTTCCAGCTTGACCGACTCACGACCTCCGGCCGGGGACGCAAGCGCTTCCACGCACATCACCATGCCCTCCTTCAGGACGCCGTCATAGCCTTTCTCGTTCCAGTCCTGCGGGTAGCGGATGGCCGGATATTCGTCGCAGAGCCCGACGCCGTGCATCGCAACCCCATACCGCTGGTCCACGAACTCATCGCTCAGGGGTCGAAGCCGCTCGGTCAGCTCGAGGAACGACAGTCCCGGCTTCAACAACGCCTTGTTGTGCTGGATGTGAGCATGGGCGTCGGCGTAAATCCGCCGCTGTTCGTCGTTCGGCGCTGCGTCGCACACCCACGAGCACGAGATGTCGCAGCAGTAGCCATAGGGACCGATCAAGTCGGTGTCGAAACCCATCATGTCGCCGCGCTCGATGACGCGCATCGAGCACTCCCGGGCCCACGGATTGGTGCGTGGTCCCGATGAGAGCAGCCGTGTCTCGAACCATTCGGCGCCGTCAGCGATGCAATTCGGCCCACAGCGCGTTCTCGGTGACCCCTGGCTCCATCGCCGCGCGCATCTGTTCGATCGCCCGCTCGCATACCGCAATGGAGTGGCGTATCAGCGCAATCTCGCCCGCCGACTTGATCTCGCGCGCATCCTCCATCACCTGGAACCCGTCGACGATACGGTAGCCCAGACGCTGCATCTCGTTGACGCCGTCCGGCGACACCCGGTCTATGGCAATTCGCATGTTCCCACCGTTGTGCTCTCGAATCACCGCGTCCAGATCCGCCGCCCACGCCTTCGTCTTTTCCGTCTGCCGTTCTCCGGACAGGAAGTAGAGAAAGGGAATACTCGGGCGGACCTCGTCGACTGTGGGGAGCCCTTCGCTGAACAGAGTGTTGCCCCCCAGCTCGAACAGCCGGACCGAACCCTCGGTCGGGACATTGACGTAACGCACCTCATTGTGGGTGCTCCAGATCTGCATGTTCGTCGAATCGGTAGCGTAGCGTGTGTTCACCTGGTCATAGAGCACGATGCCTGCGAGATCGTGCGAAGCCAGGGCTTGGCGCACCCGAGCGAATCGGTAGTGACGCACCGCGTCGAGGTCGCACGGTGCATCGGTATGCTCCATCGCTCCGTGCTGTCTCGCCGCGTTGTTCGTTTTCGAGCTCATGCGATGATCAAATCCTGACTGACTGCGTCATGCCTCTATGGTGTTAAACGCGCCTTATTGAGCCCTCACAATCAGGCAAGATCAATGCGTTACCGCGCCGATCGGCACCGAACCCACGCGCCGCACAACACATCACAACTCCAGTTCCAATTCCACCCCCCTCTCGCGAACCGGCTTTACCTGTGGGCGACCTTCAGGGGCAACTCCGCCGCTATCCTGTTCCGCCTCGGGGTACCGTTCCTTGCCGCGCTCCGGTCTCCACCGTTCCATGGGCTCTGCCACTTCCGCGCCCTTATCCGGTGTCTCCCTTATCGTCGGCGCGATCCCTTCCAGCGCCGATATCCGCTCGCCGGTGGCCGTTTCGAGCCGCTCCCGCAGCCGCTCCGCATCGTCCGTCACCAGTTCGGCGCGGTCACGGGCCCGGCTGATCTCGACGTAAAGACTTTCCTGCGTTGTCAAATGCGGGTGATTGGCCTCCATCGCCGCGATCACATTGTCCACCGTGCGCCCCTGGAACGCGTGCACCGTCGATGCCCAGGCGTGATCGAGGTGGCGTAGCTGCGGGTCATTTCGGCCTGTGATCCTCGACAACTACGCCGCCCACAAGCATGCCAAGGTGCGCGCCTGGCTCGGCCGCCACGAGCGCTTCACCTTCCACTTCGTGCCGACCTCCTGCTCCTGGCTCAATGCCGTCGAGGGCTTCTTCGCGAAGCTCTCGAAGCGGCCGCCTGAAACGCGGCGTCTTCCGCTCCATTGTCGACCTCCAGGTCGCCATCAACCGCTTCCTCGACGAGACCAACGACAACCCAAAGCCCTTCACCTGGACCGCCGATCCAGACACAATCATCGCCGCCGTCAAACGAGGGCATCAAGTGTTAGATTCGATCCACTAGACTTGCTGGAAATTTTTGCAAGGGCGCATCTTCGCTGACCTGGCTGTGGAGGTTGCCAGGCGCGGCGTCCGATAATCGAAACCGGTAGGTCGTTGACGTCAGCGAAGAGGCTTTCAACGTGTCAAGTGCGGTCGCGGTCGCAGGCACAGTGAAAGAGCGCTCGCGTCGGGCGCCTCAACGCCGTACATCCTTGACCGTTTTCCCGCGTTGGCGGTCAAAGGGTGGGTAAGGATGTGGGTATACGATAGCAGTTTTCCAGGAAAGAGAGCTATTAACAATAAGTTAAATGAACTGTTTGGTGGACGCCAGCGCCACCATCCATTGTTGAAGAAGAGGCGGTCCAAGACAGAGACACTTCTGAGGCTGATCATCGGCGCCAGGATAATCACTCTCCTCCAATGGGGAGGGAGAGCCCTTCGGAAGGCTCGCCCGATACGCGCATTCCCTCCGATCAGGGAGACGACGCAGCTGCCATCGAGAGCCCTGCGCGACCTCCCTGGTACCGGCCACCCGAGGATGTGGACAAAGGCGACACCTGATGGCACAGCACTAACTTGACGAGAAGCGGAAACTTGGCGGTGTCCGTCGTCAGATGATTTGAGACAGGATGGGGCTTAACAGCCCGTTGATTAAGTCGGCGCCGTCTGATTCTCTGGTTCCCTGATTTGCAGGGGGATTTGCCGATGGCGATGGGACGGCAGAAGGATGGTCAGGGGGACCTGATGGTGAGCTGGTCGGAGATGCCGCGCTCTCCGGGTCATGTGTTTTATGACCGCTTGCAGTCGGTGCTGATCGAGGGCGGCTTCGACGCCTTTGCCGAGGCGAGCTGCCGGCCTTATTACGCGGCCCGGATGGGCGCGCCCTCGGTGCCGCCCGGGCGCTATTTCCGGATGCACCTGGTGGGCTACTTTGAGGGCATCGACAGCGAGCGCGGTCTGGAGTGGCGCTGCTCGGACTCGCTTTCGCTGCGGGCGTTCCTGCGACTGGGGAGCCGTGATCGGGTACCGGACCATTCCTGGCTGTCACGGAGCCGCACGCGCCTGCCCCATGAAGTCCACGCGGCGGTCTTCGACTGGGTTCTGGTGCTGATCGCCGAGGCGGGGCTGATCAAGGGCGAGCGCATCGGCGTCGATGCCTCGACCATGGAGGCCAACGCGGCGCTGCGGAACATCGTGCGGCGCGACAACGGCGAAGGCTACCGGGAGATGCTGGAGCGCCTGGCCCGGGAAAGCGGGGTCGAGACACCCACGGCCGAGGACCTGGCGCCTCTGGACCGGAAGCGCAAGGGCAAGAAGCTTTCCAACACGGATTGGGTTTCGAAGAGCGACCCCGAGGCCAAGATCACCAAGATGAAGGACGGCACGACGCATCTGGCCTACAAGCCCTAGCACGCGGTGGATCTGGACACCGGCGCGGTGGTGGCGGCCGAGCTGCACCCGGCCGATGAGGGCGACACCACGACGCTTTCCAAGACCCTGGCGAAGGCCGAGGCAAACCTCGAGGCGGTGGATGCGGCACCGACATCGGAGGACCCGGCCGAATGCGTCGCCGACAAAGGTTATCACTCACGGGCGGTCTTGAGGGCTCTGAACGACAGTCCCTGGAAGACCCGGATCGCGGCGCCCAAGCAGACCGGCTTTTCGCGCTGGCACGGTGATGAGGCGGCGCGGCGCGCGGTCACCAATAACCGTGCGCGGCTCAAGTCCGGGGTCGCCCGCGAGGCCTTCAAGCTGCGCGCCGAGATCGTCGAGCGCTGCTTTGCCCACAACCTCGATCGTGGCGGCATGCGACGAACCTGGCTGCGCGGGCGAGAGAATGTGCACAAGCGATACCTGCTCCACGTCGCCGGCCACAATCTATCGTTACTGATGCGCCAGCTCATCGGCGCCGGCACCCCGCGGGAGGCCGTGGCGGGCGGATATGGCGGTATTTTCGTTCTGCTCACGCCCACCGGGGCCATGCTGGTGGCACGGGGGGGCTCGCAAAGCGGCCAGACGGCTTTCGCCGCCGCATTCCTCATCTGGGAGTGAGAGCCGGAAAAAGCCACTTAATCAACGGGCTGTTAAGACAACGGAGGCTCTGGCTCATCTGGTTGATGACTTTATGCAGCGACGTTTTGGTGCTGCAAACGCCGGTGCTCGATGGTTTTTCGTTTGATCCTTTCCCTTTCCAGCAGGATGGTTTGGCCGCGCCCGAAGTAGACATCGGCGGGCGTGAGGTTATTCAAGCTTTCGTGGTAGCGCCGGTGGTTGTAGTGCTCGACGAAGGTGCCGAGCTGGGCTTCGAGATCACCGGGCAGACAATAGTTCTCCAGCAGGATCCGGTTCTTGAGGGTCTGGTGCCAGCGCTCGATCTTGCCCTGGGTCTGGGGATGGCAAGGTGCGCCGCGGACATGCTCCATGCTCTGATCATCGAGCATTCGGCCAAGTCGCCGGAGATATAGCTGGATCCGTTGTCGGACAACAGCCGTGGCTTATGGACGCCCTTCGCCTGATCGCAGCCTGATGCCTTGAGCGCCAGTTCCAGCGTGTCGGTGACGTCTTCGGTCCGCATCGCCGTGCAGAGTTTCCAGGCGATGATGTAGCGCGAGAAGTCGTCCAGGATCGTTGACAGATAGAACCGGCCCCAGCCGATGACCTTGAGATAGGTGAAGTCAGTCTGCCACAGCTGGTTCGGCGCCGTGGTCTTGTCGCGGAACTCATCGGCTGCCTTGATGACCACGAAAGCGGGGCTGGTGATCAAGTCGTGTGCCTTGAGCAGCCGGCAGACCGAAGCTTCTGAGACAAAATAGCCTTCGGTGTCGATAAAGCGCGTCGCCAGCTCACGTGGCGACAGTTCAGGCGCGTCCAGGGCCAGTAGTAGACCCGCCCCCGAACATCGTCCGGGATACGGTTCCAGACCTGCTTCGGCCTGGGGGGTCTGTCTTTCAGCGCCTCGTACCCGCCGCTCTGGTAGCGGTCGTACCATCGGTAAAATCTCGCGGGCAGGATACCGAGCTTGTCCAGCGTTCGGCGTACCGGCAGACGGGATTGTCCGTCATCAAAACATTTGGGACATCTGGGCTTGTTTCTTAACGGAGGCTTTGGCTCATCCTGGTTGATGTTAAGCCGCTTGGTTGTGATGGGCCAAGCGGCGTTTTTTGATGGTCAGGTTTTTGATCTTTCTCCTTCTCTCGATGATGGCGTGGTGCTGGCCGAAGTACACGTCAGTCGGCGTTAGATTGCCGAGGCTTTTGTGGTAGCGGCGGTGGTTGTAGTGCTTGACGAAAGCGCCGACGCTGGCCTCGAGGCCGCCTTGCAGATAGTAGTTCTCCAGCAGGACGCGGTTCTTCAAGGTCTGATGCCAACGCTCGATCTTGCCCTGGGTTTGCGGATGGTTCGGTGCGCCGCGGACGTGAACCATACCCTGGGCTTTGAGCCAGACTGCAAGATCATCGGCGATGTAGGAGGAGCCATTGTCGCTCAGCAGCCGAGGCTTGTGAGCGACCTCTGCCCTGTCACAACCCGATGCCTGCAGGGCTAGCGTGAGCGTGCCGGTCATGTCTTCAGCCCGCATGGTGGTGCACAGCTTCCAGGCGATGATGTAGCGCGAGAAGTCGTCCAGGATGGTTGACAGATAGAACCAGCCCCAGCCGATGACCTTGAGGTAGGTGAAGTCGGTCTGCCACAGCTGGTTTGGTGCTGTGGTCTTATCGTGGAACTCATCGGCTGCCTTGATGACGACGAAGGCCGGGATGGTGATCAGGTCGTTGGCCTTGAGCAGACGGTAGACGGACGCTTCCGAGATGAAGTAGCCCTTCGCGTCGGTGAACGTCACTGTAAGTTCGCGTGGCGACAGCTCCGGCTCATCCAGGGCCAGTTCGACGATCTGGCCGCGGATATCGTCCGGGATACGGTTCCACACCCGGCCGGGACCGCAATTGCGATCTTCACCCCGGAAATCTCAGTGCGCCCCGACGGCGCGTAACACCAGTGGAGGAAGGATCCACCGAGACAGTTGTCGGTTTGATCTGGTAGCTGACAGGCGGTCTTGTCGGGTAACCGGCGGGACCGAAGCCCTGTGACAAAGGCCGCCTTGGGCGGTTGAGCGACCTTGCGGGCCGAACGCGAGTGAAGCCTGAGCAGGCCTCGAGAGTGAAGATGTGGACGCCGACCCTCCTGAGATTAGGGGAAGGCCGCGTGGAACGGGGGAGTGACCGACGAATGCACCCGTTCCGGTCCGCCGGGGTAGTGGGCACGGCACGCAAGGAAGGTGATACGGGTAATCGGGGGAGGCCCGTCGCGGGCGAGGGTAGCGGCCTCAACGTCACCTCGGGTGGCGGCGCGGGCGGGAATCGGAAAGGGTGATAGTACCGTTGATGCCGGGTAATGCCGGCGGAGGGAAGCACCCTTACTTCTGGTGCGCTTTTGACGGAGAGGAGGCGGGGTGATTGGCGATGCGCCTGCAAACACCTGAAAAGATCCGGACTCTCCAGAGGAAGCTCTATCTCAAGGCGAAGGCGGAACCGGACTTCCGCTTCTACCTGCTCTACGACAAGGTCTATCGCGAAGACATCCTGTTCCATGCCTACCGACTGGCGCGGTCCAACAAGGGCGCGCCGGGGGTGGATGGACAGAGCTTCGAGGAGATCGAGGCGATGGGGCTGGAGGGGTGGCTGTCCGGGATCGGGGACGACCCTCGTGCCAAGACGTACAGACCTGAGCCGGTGCGGCGGGCGATGGTCCCAAAGCCCGGCGGCGGCGAACGACCGCTCGGCATCCCGACGATCCGGGACCGGGTGGTGCAAGGCGCCGTCAAGCTCGTGATCGAACCGATCTTCGAGGCCGATCTCGAGCCCAGTGCCTATGGCTACCGACCGAAACGCTCTGCGGGCGACGCCGTCCAGGCGGTCCACAAGCTTCTCTGTCGCGGCTACACGGACGTGGTTGACGCGGATTTGTCCAAGTACTTCGATACGATTCCCCATGCGGAACTGATGCAATCGGTTGCGCGCCGGATCGTCGATCGCAACGTCCTGCGCCTGATCAAATTGTGGCTCAAGACACCGGTCGAGGAGACCGACGGGGATGGCAAGCGGCGCATGACGGGCGGCTGGGGGAGCACACGGGGAACCCCGCAAGGCGGGATTGTTTCGCCGCTGCTCGCCGCGCTCTACATGAACCGCTTTCTGAAGTACTGGCGGATCACCGGGCAGGGCACAAGGTTCCGCGCCGGGGTGGTGAACTATGCCGATGACCTTGTCATCCTCAGTCGCTGACACGCGAGGGAGGCCTTGGCCTGGACGCGGCAGGTGATGACCCGGCTGGGACTGACCCTGAACGAGGCCAAGACCAGCGTCCGCGATGGCGGCAAGGAGAGCTTCGACTTCCTGGGCTATAGCTTCGGCTCGCAGCGCTTTCGCAAGGATGGCCACTGGTATCTGGGGGCGAGCCCGTCCAGGAAGAGCGTGGCTCGGCTCAAGCTGAAGGTCCGAGGGCTCCTGCGGCCCGGCAACCAGGCACCCTGGCCCGAGGTGCGCGACCAGCTGAACAGCGTGCTGCGCGGCTGGTCGCACTACTTCGGCTACGGGACGCGCCTGCCGGCCTATCGAGCGGTCGACAATTACGTCTATGAGCGCGTGCGGCATTTTCTGCTCAGGCGTCGCAAGGTGCCGTCGCGCGGCACCACGCGGTTCTCTGCTGGGACCGTGTTCGGGGATCTCGGCGTGCTTCGGCTGCGCCGGGTTCATCTCGGCCCCCCGCCGTGTGCCTCGGGATGAAGCCAGTCGGAAAGCCGGATGCGGGAAATTCGCACGTCCGGTTTGATGAGCGGGGAAGGGAAACGGAGTGATGCCAATGCGGTACAAACCACCGCGCCCTTCCTCGACTCTACCGAGGCCATTTTGTATCGCTGGATTTGCGATCTACATCAAACTCGGCCAAAAGGTCCTGAACACAATGACCGAACTCGGACGTCCCGTGTCCGAACGCATCTCATGACGCTACAGCTAGGGAAAGGGCAAACTCCGCCTCCGCCCCAATCCGTGCAACAAGGTCGCTCGCCACCAGCTGGTCCCAGCGCCGGTGTTCCTTCGCACCCCAAGTCGGGCGCACCGTGACCCCGCGCAAATCAATGGAATAATCCTGGGCCGGCAGCGTCACCATGACCGGCACACTGCCACATCGAAAACGAAATCATCAGCCCCGCGATCAGTTCACCCTCACCAGGGCGCGGACAAAAACTTGCCCTGCCGAGGTTGGCACGACTCGCGAAGTCGTGCTAATCAGTGTCTGAAGGTCGCTCCCATTTCTTTGTAGTGACGTCGGCGGCCGGCCGAGAAGCGGAGCCTCCGCACATTGGCCCTGACCGCTTCCATTGCCGCATGACGACGAATCAGTGATCGCCGAAACCATCGAAGCTATCAGATCCTCGCGCGAACGACGCTTCGCGGTGATGTTCATGATCCTCGTGGCCGCTGTTGGCCTTTCCGCCTGCGGCGACAACACCCAGCAGATCGTCGACGAACAATATCAGCGCACGCGCGCTACGATGGACCTTGTCGGCAGGTATATCGCCGAGGATCGGCTTCCAAACGCGAGACTAATCCGGCGCTACGCACAGTATGTTGGCAAGGCGCGCCCCGACGTCGCGGCCCTCACCAAGGAATTGGCGACCGAGGGAACAACGCAAGGTCTCGGCTACAGATCGCTGCTCGACCGGCTTGCCAAGGTCAATAAAATGCCGGCGGATGATAAAGAGGCCGACACGGTGGTGGACGAGCTTCAACGCATCGAGGCGGCGGCAAACCCGACGGTCTATAACGATTCTCTGGTCGACGTGGTCAACGTGCTGGCCGACATGTCGGACGGCAAGCTAGCGCGGCTCAACGTGCCCAAAACCGCGGAGAAACCGGCCGACGGCCCGGGCAGCCGTCTGGTCGGCAATCCCCGCTACGGCAGTTGGCAACGCGATAGCACGGGCAACAACTTTTGGGCCTGGTATGGGCAGTACGCGCTTTTCAGCACCCTGTTCATGCGGCCCGGCCCCTACTACTACAATCAGTGGTATCCGCGGCGGTCGTGGAGCTATTACGGCGATGTCGGGCGGCACTATTACGGGACACGAGACGACAGCCGCCGCTGGAACCAGGCAAGCAAGACCTATCCCAACGCCAGGCCGCAAAAGACCTATGGCAAGCTGAACAGCCAACGCAATCTGAGCACCTATGGCCGCACCGATTCGCGCCCCGCCGGCAGCTCTCTCAAGCGGGCCTCCGCGTATTCAAGCTCATCTCGCGGCAGTTCGCGCTCCAGCGGTTCCCGTGGCAAATAAATTTCAAATTGGGGAGATCAGCAAGTGATTGGTGCCGACTTCATGACGGGGCAGGCGCTCGGCATGCTGATCCTCGACTTCGTGATCGTATTTGCCGTCCTGTTATGCGCCAGGGTGTTTTACGGGCTCGTGGCTGGAATCCACATGACCGAGGAAATGGCTGGCAAGAACAACCATGCCGTCGGCATTTCGATGGCTGGCGCGACCGCCGGCATCGGCATCATGCTTAGCGGCGTTGTCACGGGAACGTTTTCGTCCACCCTCGGGGCCGAGGCCCTGTCGATGCTGGTCTATGCCGCCGTCGGGCTGGTCCTGATGTGGCTGACGCGTCTGATCTTTGACAAGGTCTCGCTGCCGTCCTTTTCGGTAAAGGACGAGATCGCGCGGGGCAATAACGCGGTGGCCATCGTCGATGCGGGCAACATGGTGGCGACGGCCGTGATGGTGCGCGCCGTGATGAACTGGTCCGAGGGCGGATTGTCGTCCGGCCTGATGGCGGTGGCCGTCGGTTATGTCGCGACCCAGATCATCCTGACCTTGACCACCGTCTATCGGGTCAAGCTATTTCGTATGCGCAACCGCGAAGGGGCTGGATTCCAGGACGTGGTGCGCGCCGGCAACATGGCGGTCGCGATGCGCTTCGTCGGCTTTCAGGTCGGCGTGGCGCTGGCTGTGACCGCCGCCTCGGGTGTCGCAGTCTTTCAGGCTGGCGGCGACCCGATCGTCCAGGGTCTGACTTGGGGCGGCGTGTCGATCGTCATGGCGGTCATCCTGGCGGTGTTGGCCCTGATCGCAGAACGGTCGGTGCTCGCCAAGATCAACGTCGCCGAGGAAGTCGACCGCCAGCAGAATATCGGCGTCGCCTTAATGGAAGTCGGCGTCTATGTCGCGATCGGCCTTATTCTCACCAATCTGTTGGCCTGACGCGACGGCGCGGGGGCGGATGCTTTGGCGGCGGGATCGCGCGGATCGCAAACCCACGAAAGCGGCACCCGCGTACCGGTGTGGATCCACGACGCCTTAATCATGACCATGACCGGCGTGCTCGCCGGGTGTGGGCTGGTCTATGAATATCTTTTGGCTCATGTCGCGGGCCGCGTGCTCGGTGCGGTCGAGACCGTCATCTTCACGATGATCGGGATCATGATCGTCGCCATGGGCGTGGGTTCGTTTCTGGCCCGGTCGGTCCGCCACCCCTTTGCCGGGTTCGCGTGGCTGGAGGGCGGATTGGCCCTGTCGGGTGGCGCGTCGGTTCTGTTGCTGGGCGCGATCGCCGCCGTCGCCATCATCCTTCCCCAGACACTGGCCGCCACCTACGGCCTGCCGCCCGACCTGATCCCGCGCGGTGGCCTGGTGGCGTCGTTCGAGCGTGTCGCCGCGTTCGCCCCATATTTGCTGGGCGCGATCATCGGCGTGATGGTGGGGATGGAGATCCCCCTATTGGCGCGTATCCGCCAGGAGTTCCACGCACGCCACCTGGTACACAATACCGGGACAATCTACGGCGCCGATTATATCGGCGCGGGTCTGGGCGCGGCCGCCTGGGTCGCCTTCATGCTGGCGATGGAGCCCAGCCGCGCCGCCGTGCTGACCGCCGCCGTCAATTTATGTGTCGGGATGCTGTTCTTGGTGCTCTATGGCCGCTGGCTGCGCCGCTTATGGGTGATCGTCGCCATGCACGGGCTGGTCGCCGCGGTGCTGGTGACCGCTGCCATTCACGGCACCGATTGGGCGCGGGCGATGGAGGACCTGCTCTACCGCGATAAAGTGGTCTATAGCCTCACCACCGAGCACCAGCGGCTGACCGTGACCCAGAGAGTCAACCACCCCAGCCGCCCACCGGTCTATACCTTCTTTATCAATGGCCGAACCCAGTTTAGCAGCGATGACGAGCATATCTACCACGCGATGCTGACCTATCCGCCGCTGGCCGCCGCGGCGCGGCGCGATCACATCCTGGTGATCGGCGGCGGCGACGGGCTGGCGGTGCGCGACATTCTGCGCTGGAACCCGCGCGAGGTGGTCGTGCTCGACCTCGATTCCAAGCTGGTGGATCTCTTTTCCAAGCCGCTGATGGGCGATGGCCGCATCGTCAACAGCGCCCTGTTGGAGCTCAACGAATTCGCCTTCCGCGACCCGCGGGTCAAGACGGTCTTCGGCGACGCCTTCCTTCGGATCGATGAATTGTTGCGCGCGGGCCGCCGTTTCGACGCAATCGTCATCGATCTGCCCGATCCCAGCCATCCGGACCTCAACCGGCTCTATACGCGGCGGTTTTATGAAAAGCTGCGGCTGGTGCTGGCAGGCGACGGCGCAATGGCGGTGCAGTCGACCTCGCCCTATCACGCGCGCCGCGCCTTTCTCAGCATCGGCAAGACCGTGGCGGCCGCCGGCTTCGCCCATGTCGAGCAATATCACCAGAATGTCCCCAGTTTCGGCGAATGGGGCTGGACCGTCGCGGTGCCCCTCGGTGCGCCCGCCAGCGCCCGCATCCGCGCCCTGTCCCGGTTACCGGTCGATGACGGCTGGACCACAAGGGAGGTCATGCTGGGGGCATTCGCCCTTCCAAAGGATTTTCGGGCCGGGCTGGACGCGATCGATATCAACCGCATCGGGACCGCCGCCATCTATCGCTATTACCAGAAAGACTGGGAATTCGAGCAAGGGCTGCACCCACCGCAATAATTCGGTTCGCACCCTTGAAAAGCACCTGGGCATTCCCCACTTGGTGACTTGTCACGGGTGATCCGTCACAGTGATGGCTAAATTGGAACCGAGTGAGAACGAATAGAAGGCATGGGAACGACCGCGAAATCAGACCGTAAGCCGATGTCGGTGGGCGAGCGCAAGCGGCGGCAACGGGCGCGGCTACAGGATGCGGGCTTCAAGCCGGTCGAAGTGTGGATCCCGGCGGAGCATCGGGGCGTGCTTCGCCAAGTGGAGAAGATGCTACGTCGGGGCGACCCGCCGAACCTCCAGAATTTGAGACAGTCGACGCAATTCGGGCTAATCGGGAAGGAAGACATGGACCTCAACCTGTTGACAGAAACGCTGAACGATTTCACCTCGGTAAACGGCTTCCGATTCGGCGCCAGCCAATCCGAAGACAACGTCCAGGTGGTGGTCGAGGACCGGGAAGAATTTCCCATCCTGGTCTCGTCCGACGGCGAGCAGATCCTCTGCGTCGTCTATTTGTGGGACGAGTCCCAAGTCAAGCCAGCGGGGCGGACCGACATGCTGGCGGCATTGTTGGAGATGAACGTGCCGCTGCCGCTGTCGTCGTTCGGCATGATCGGCGACCGCTACGTGCTGTTCGGCGCGGTGGCGGCGAACTCCTTGGTCGAGGATGTCATCACCGAGCTGGAAACACTGAGCGACAACACGCTCGAGGCGATCGAAGCGATCGCCCAGTTCTTGAACTAAACACGTATCAGTAAAGGAATGAGATCATCATGGCTATTTTGGCAAAACTCTTCACGGCCATGCGGGGGGCCGCATCGGAGACCGGCGAGGCCATCATCGACCATCAGGCGCTGCGGATCCTGGATCAGGAAATGCGTGACGCGGAGAAGAACCTGAACGAGGCCAAGTCGCAACTGACCCAGATCATGGCCCAGCGCAGGGGTGTCGAGCGCGAAGTCGATCGGCTCAAGAAGTCGGTCGCCGAGCATGAGGAGTACGCCGCCAAGGCGCTGGAAAAGGGCGACGAGACGCTGGCCCAGGAGGTCTGCGAACGCATCGCCCAGTTCGAGGACGAACTCAAGCTCCAGGAACAGGCCCATGCTCAATACGATACAGGCGTAAACCAGCTCAAGCGCAGCATTAAGGCGACCGAGCGCAATATCGCGGCGATGAAACGCCAGGTCAGCATGGTCAAGGCGACCGAGAAAGTACAAAAGGCCAGCGCCGCGGCAAATGCCCGGTTCTCGGGCTCCAGTTCCTCCATCACGTCAGCCACCGACTCGCTGGAACGCATCAAGAAGCGCCAGCAGGAGCGCTCCGACCGCATGGACGCGGCAACGCAGCTCGCCAACGATGAGGAAGGAGGCGACCTAGACCGCCGACTCAAGGAGGCGGGCATCGTCTCAAGCGATGCCTCGGGATCCGATGTCCTGGAGCGGATCCACGCCAAACGGGCAGCCAGCGCCTGATGTTCCGCAAGCTGTTCGGCGCGGGTGGCGGCGAGACGCCGCCACCCGCACCCGAATATCCGTGGGAGTTGAAGTCCGGCGATTTTCTCAAGCTGCGTGTCACCGCGCCCGAGGGTCTTTCGGCGGAGGAACTTCAGGTCGTCTCGGTCCACGCGCTCGACCTCGGGGGACCACATATGGGCCGCCGGGTGCTGACCGCCGAAACCGGCGACGGTGCGCAGTTTCTGCTTTGGAAAAGCGACGATGGGCAGGTCGCGTTCGCCCGCGAGATCCTGCGGCCCGTTGTCGAACAGGTCTTCGACGTCGAGGAAATCGGCGCCCTGTTCGAGCAGGACGGCTCGTCGCTGCCGATCCTCAACCGGCGGGCGGAACCGCTCGAGCTCGCGGGTTGGACCACCGCGCTCTACCGCCAGGAGGTCGCGATCGAAGCCTACCGGCACAACCACGATCCCAAGAAAACGGAGATCGGATCGGACCTCACCGACGATGCCCAGTCCTTCGATTTCTATCGCCTGGTCGGGGACAAGCGGCAATTCGCCTTGGAGGCCATGGTGCTCGACGGCGGCCGCACCAACATCTATCTGATCTCCTACCTGTCGACCTCGACGGTCGAGGAGATGTGGCAGGCCTAACAACAAGAAACGGCAGACGACGGTGATGCAATTTGTCTTGTTGCGGCGCATGTTGCGCCGACGCGGCCCCCAGGCGTTCGAGGACGTCCAGGCGCAGCGATCGATCCTGATACTGACCGTCTATCTCGTCGTCATCTTCGCGTTGCATATCGCCGCGATGATGGCGTTTGAAAACACGTCCCTGGGCAGCGCCGCGTGGCTGACGGCCACCACGGTGACCACCGTGGGCTATGGCGACGTCTCGCCAGCCAGCGCGATGGGCCGATGGTCGACCGTCATCCTGCTTTATATCGGCGGCATTTTCGCGTTGGCAAAGGGCGCCGGAGATTATTTTGATTACCGCGCGTCACGTCGCCAGCGCATGCTGCGCGGCCGCTGGAGGTGGCATATGGAAGATCATGTCTTGTTGGTGAACGCGCCGCGCCCCGGCGCCGTTCAGTATTTCGACACCTTGATCCGTCAATTCGCGGAAATAGACTGGGGGCGCAACCGGCGGATCCTGATCCTCACCGATGCCTGGCCGGAAGGGCTGCCCGCCGAACTGCAGGAACTGGGCGCCGTGCACGTCCATGGCAGCGGCGCGCAGGAAGGAATGCTCGCCGTGGCCGACGCGGCGTCGGCCGCCGTGATCATCGTCCTCGCCGAGGACCATGTGGCCCAGCAGGCCGACAGCATCGCTTTCGACGTGGTGCACCGGGCGCGGGTCATCAATTCCGACTGTTCGATCGTCGCCGAATGTGGCGACGACCGCAACCGCGCGCGGCTACGCGAGGCGGGCGCGACCTCGGTGGTGCGGCCGATGCGCGGCTATCCTGAGATGATGGTGCGTGCGGTCGTTTCGCCGGGCTCGGAATTCATCCTCGAGGATCTGTTCGACGCACGCGGAGATGAATGCCGACGCTACGAGATTTCGGTCGACGGCGTGACTTGGGGTCAACTTGCCTCGACCCTGATGCTCAAGGGCATCGGCACCGCGATCGCCTTCGAAAACGCCGACGGCGCAATCGAGATCAATCCCCGGCCCGAACAGGTGGTCACGGCCCGGGCGCTGCACATCATCGCCAAGGAAGGCCATACCGCATCGGCCGAAGACGTCCGCCGGATCGCCAACGGCGCGGCCGCCGGCTAAGGCACGGGAGGTGTCCGCATGGCACGGCTTAGACGACAGCCCGACACCGCGTTTCAAATGACAAGACGGTTCGCGGTCACCGCGCTACTGTATCGTAGAATTTTACGACTCGGCTGCTTCTGATGCTCAAATACCGTGCGCTTCTGAAGAGCACCAACTTTTTTCTGAACTCGGGAGGCAAGGTGCGCCGCCACGGTTCTTCACAACGCGATTCGTCGAATCCGACACGCCGGAGGAAGCGGAAGAAATTGCCGTTCAACTGATCTGGGACGATCGTGTCCTGAAAGCGGCGGTGCTAAACGATGTCGCTTCCCCACCGACAATCTACCTCAAGGAGATCGACGAACCGCTTCATTCGATGGCGTCGTGGCGCCAGAGGAAGGCTACACCTTCTATCCAGAGGACGACGGCGAGGAACAATAAGCATCCCCGCGCGGTGGTCACCTAAGCCGTAACGACCCGGTCAACCCTTGGGCGGCGTCCGCATGACGCGGCGCAGCTCGCGGATCTCCCACCACCCCCAGATAGCGGCGAGGATGAGGGCCGGCACGACTAGAAACATAATCGTGCGCAGGAACAAGAGCCAGACCAGGAATACGACGACCGCGGCGGCGGTGAATCCCAGCCTCACCATCGCATCATCGACCCGGCGACCGGCACACCGCCATGATTATTGCTTGCTCGCCTTGTCCGAATCGTCGGGGACCTGCAAGGTGCGTAGCTCGGGGTCCTTATAGACTGGTCGGTTTGGCGTCGGGTTGCCGAGCATGATCTGGAACAGCCCGTCGGTGTCGCCGTAATTGGGCGCCGTGGAAAATTCCCGGCGGATTGTAGACCATGTCCAATTTGTTGAGCTTGCGCTCGACCTGCTGCCCGTCCCTGGTGATCTTGTTGCACGGATTGGGGCGGAGGCGGAGTTTGCCCTTTCCCAAGCTGTAGCGTCATGAGATGTGTTCGGACGCGGGACGTCCGAGTTCGGTCATTGTGTTCATGACCTTTTGGCCGAGTCTGATCTCCTTGATCTGCCTGGAAAAGCTGCGGGCTTTGAGCTTGGTGCCGATGACGCTCTTCCAACGGCCGATCTGCGTTTCTACCCGGCTGCGCTGGTTGTATCCCTTTGCCACCTGCCAGGCCATACGGTCATAGCGGCGGATCTTGGCATTATGGCGATCCCGAATGCGGCCTGCCCCCGATTAGTGGTCCAGCGCTTAAGTTAGAGTTTGGCGCGGGTTAAGTTGATGGGCCACCCGTAGCCCATCAACAGCGTAGGTTGGCCCCTCAACGTTTGGCAAGATGGTTTCTGGGGCCGGCGGTCTGTATCCGAGCGAGCTATGCGGCCGGATGGTATTGTAGTGATGCCGCCATCGTTCGATCAGCACTTTGGCCTCCTTCAATGTATAGAAGATCTCCGTGTTCAGGATTTCGTCCCGGAGCTTTGAGTTGAAGCTCTCGTTGTATCCGTTCTCCCAAGGTGACCCGGGCTCGATATAGAGGGTCTTGACGCCGATCCTGCCGAGCCAGTCGCGGACGGCATGAGCGGTAAACTCTGAGCCGTTGTCGGAACGGATATGACCCGGCGGGCCATGTTGGACGAAGAGCTCGGTCAGACAATGGAGTACATTGTCCGAGTTCAATCTTCGCTCGACGACAACGGCCATGCACCGCCTGGTAAACTCATCGATCACGGTGAGCATGCGGGACTTCCTCCCATCGTGTGTTCGATCCATGACGAAGTCATAGGACCAGACGTGATTGGGCCAGCACGGCCGCAGACGGATGCAGGATCCGTCGTTGAGCCACAGCCTGCCCCGTTTCGGTTGCTTCTGTGGGAGCTTCAGCCCCTCCCGCCGCCAGATACGCCGGACCCGCTTGGCGTTCACATGCCAACCTTCGGTCCTGAGCAAGGCAGTGATCCGCCGATAGCCATATCTGCCATACTGGCTGGCCAAGCGGATGATCGCGGCCGTGAGTGCCTCTTCATCATCCCGACCACGGGGTCTCTTGCGCTGGGTTGAGCGATGTTGGCCTGCAACAGCACAGGCACGTCGCGCGGAGATTCCCAATTCGGCCTGGAGATGATCAACACACTGCCGGCGACGGGCGGGGCTTAGCAATTTCCCTCAAGCGCCTCTTTCAAGATCAGCTTATCCAACGTCAGATCCGAGATCGCCTTCCGGAGACGGCCATTCTCCTTCTCCAGGTCCTTCAGACGCTTGGCCTGGTCAGTACGAAGGCCGCCATATTCCTTGCGCCAGCGATAGTAACTCTGCTCCGATGCGCCGAGCGTGCGACAAGCTTGACCAACGGACTGGCCCTGCGCCAAGGCCACCTCGGCTTCGCGCAACATGCTGATAATCTGTTCCGGGGTGTAGCGTTTACGGCTCATTTTGTCCTCCTTTCGAGGGGGCAAAATGAGCCAAACTCTGGAGTGCGCCCCTATGTCCGGACAGGATCACTCGGCGGCCTTGACCGTATGCCGGGCATGTTGATCCTCGAACTGTACCGGGCTTAGCAGCCCGTTGATTAAGCCGGCGCCATCTGATTCTCTGGTTCCCTGATTTGCAGGGGGATTTGCCGATGGCGATGGGACGGCAGAAGGATGGTCAGGGGGACCTGATGGTGAGCTGGTCGGAGATGCCGCGCTCTCCGGGTCATGTGTTTTATGACCGCTTGCAGTCGGTGCTGATCGAGGGCGGCTTCGACGCCTTTGCCGAGGCGAGCTGCCGGCCTTATTACGCGGTCCGGATGGGCGCGCCCTCGGTGCCGCCCGGGCGCTATTTCCGGATGCACCTGGTGGGCTACTTTGAGGGCATCGACAGCGAGCGCGGTCTGGAGTGGCGCTGCTCGGACTCGCTTTCGCTGCGGGCGTTCCTGCGACTGGGGAGCCGTGATCGGGTACCGGACCATTCCTGGCTGTCACGGAGCCGCACGCGCCTGCCCCATGAAGTCCACGCGGCGGTCTTCGACTGGGTTCTGGTGCTGATCGCCGAGGCGGGGCTGATCAAGGGCGAGCGCATCGGCGTCGATGCCTCGACCATGGAGGCCAACGCGGCGCTGCGGAACATCGTGCGGCGCGACAACGGCGAAGGCTACCGGGAGATGCTGGAGCGCCTGGCCCGGGAAAGCGGGGTCGAGACACCCACGGCCGAGGACCTGGCGCGTCTGGACCGGAAGCGCAAGGGCAAGAAGCTTTCCAACACGGATTGGGTTTCGAAGAGCGACCCCGAGGCCAAGATCACCAAGATGAAGGACGGCACGACGCATCTGGCCTACAAGCCCGAGCACGCGGTGGATCTGGACACCGGCGCGGTGGTGGCGGCCGAGCTGCACCCGGCCGATGAGGGCGACACCACGACGCTTTCCAAGACCCTGGCGAAGGCCGAGGCAAACCTCGAGGCGGTGGATGCGGCACCGACATCGGAGGACCCGGCCGAATGCGTCGCCGACAAAGGTTATCACTCACGGGCGGTCTTGAGGGCTCTGAACGACAGTCCCTGGAAGACCCGGATCGCGGCGCCCAAGCAGACCGGCTTTTCGCGCTGGCACGGTGATGAGGCGGCGCGGCGCGCGGTCACCAATAACCGTGCGCGGCTCAAGTCCGGGGTCGCCCGCGAGGCCTTCAAGCTGCGCGCCGAGATCGTCGAGCGCTGCTTTGCCCACAACCTCGATCGTGGCGGCATGCGACGAACCTGGCTGCGCGGGCGAGAGAATGTGCACAAGCGATACCTGCTCCACGTCGCCGGCCACAATCTATCGTTACTGATGCGCCAGCTCATCGGCGCCGGCACCCCGCGGGAGGCCGTGGCGGGCGGATATGGCGGTATTTTCGTTCTGCTCACGCCCACCGGGGCCATGCTGGTGGCACGGGGGGGCTCGCAAAGCGGCCAGACGGCTTTCGCCGCCGCATTCCTCATCTGGGAGTGAGAGCCGGAAAAAGCCACTTAATCAACGGGCTGCTAGATATCCGAGCGCGGAGTGGAGAGGTCGTGAGTTGTAGACCTCATCGATGAATCTGGGAAGGTCTGCGGTAACGTCGTCGAAAGTCTCGTATTCCATGAGATAGACTGCTTCGACCTTGAGCGTCTTCATGAAACTCTCGGCCATAGCGTTCTCGTAAGGGTTGCCACGCCGGCTCATCGAGCCGATCAGCCCATGTTTGGCGAGCAGCTTGCGATAGTCTGCCGCTGCGTATTGCGATCCGCGATCCGAATGGTGGATACAGCCCCTTGGCGGCTGTCGTGACCGGACAGCGGCCTTGAGCGCTGCCAAGGTGAGCCGCGTATCGATCGAGCGGCTGATGGCATAACCAACGACGCGGCGTGACCACGCATCGAGGATGACGGCGGCATAAACGAAGCCAACGGCGATCGCGACGTAGGTGATGTCTGCGACCCAGAGCTGGTTCGGCCTGTCGGCCGTAACGTCCTTGGCGCGGTTGGAGAAGATCGGACTATCGTGATCGCTGTCGGTTGTGGCGATGAAACGCCTGCGACGCTTGGGCTGTAGGTCGTGCTGGCGCATCAGACGGCGGATCTTCTTACCGTTGACGACGATCCCCTGATGGCGTAGCTCGGCCCCGACACGTCGATAGCCGTAAGCCTCAAACTCTTCGCAGATCGCCGTGATGCGGGCGACGATCTCGGTGTCGGCCTCGGTCGCCGGCGTATCGTAGTAGGTGGAGCGCGGCAGGCCCATCAGACGACATCCTCGCGCGATGGTGAGCCCACGGGGCCGGCAATCACGGACGTAGTCGCGCTTCTCGGCCGTGGTGCGCTCTTGAGTGCCCCTTTTAGAAACTCGATCTCCAGCGCCTGCCGGCCTACCAGGCGCTCAAGGGCAGAGATCTTCGCCTCAAATTCCTGGAGAAGGCCGGCGGCCTCCACGTCTTCGTCAAACGCGCCGGCTTCGAGCTTCGACACCCAGATGCGGATCAGGTTGCGCGAGACGTCGTGGCGCCTGGCCAGCCCGTGAAGGGTCTCGCCTCCGAGATATTCCTGAGCAACCTGTCGCTTGAACTCAATACTGTAGGTTCGGTGCTTGGCCATGGCTTCCATCCTCTGAAAGCCCAGCATTCCCGGTCAATTCCAAACGTGCAACCTGTCCACCCTCAGGGGCGCACTCCACCTGGCAGGCCATTTTGCCCCCCTCCTTGGCGTTGCGGGCTATTTGGATAGCCTCCTCGTAAAGGGCCTCATCCATGGAGCTGCACCACGGTTGCGCTGTCGCCGCTCAGATACGCCGCCCAATCAGCCATCAGCCGGCGCCGTCGCTCGAACAGGTCGCTTCGGAAGTATGCCCCTTCAACGCCTCCGACGGTGTGGGCCAGCGCCGCTTCCGCGATCTCTCGCGTCTTGCCGGTCTCGGCGCACCAGTCCCGAAAACTCGACCGGAAACCGTGAACCGTCGCGCGCTTCGCAAGCCCGGTCGTCCGGAGCACTTTCGTCAAAGTCATGTCGCTCAGCGGCCGGCCGGCCCGCGACGGGGAGGGAAAGACCAGCCCCGACTTGTCGCGCAACGGGCGCGCTTGTTCGAGCACGGCGAGCGCAGAGTCGGAAAGCGGGACGCGATGCTCGGCGCCGACCTTCATCCGGCTTCCCGGGATACGCCATTCGCCCGCGTCCAGATCGATCTCGTCCCACTTCGCGCCGCGGACTTCGCCCGACCTCGTCGCCGTTAACACCGTGAAGCGGAAGGCCAGTTTTGCCGACAGGGACGTGGCGGACGCGTCGACGGTTTCGAGCGCCCCGCGGACTTCCTGATGGGGCAGGGCGCGCATGTGTTCCTTCACGGCAGGTTGCGCTGGCAACGCCCCATCGATGGCTTCGCCCGCGATGTTGTGTTCGATGTAGCCGTGCGCCTGCGCCCAACTCAATGTGGTGCGTATTGACTGGCGGAGCTTGCGCGCCTGCTCGGGGCGGCTGGTCCAAAGCGGCGTCAGCACGCGCAACACATCCTCGCGGCCGATCCGGTCAAGGCGCGTGTCGCCAAGAATCGGAAGTGCGTGCCCCTCAAGCGTTTGCCACCATTTTCTTGCGACCTTCTCACTTCGCCAACGCGGGCGGTTTGCCTCAAAGGTCCGCTTCGCCGCCTCCCGGAATGTCGGCACCTTAGCTTGGCGCTTCGCGGCCAGGGGATCGCCACCGACGCGCGCGAGCTTTCGATTCTCAAATGCCATGTCCCGTGCTTCGGCCAGACTCACCAGCGGAAATCCGCCCAAGCCGATATCGCGACGCTTGCGGTCAATCGTCAGTCGTTGAATCCAGGACTTCGATCCGCCAGGCCCGACGCGCAAATAGAGCGTGCCGCCATCGCCATGAAGGCCCGGGTTTGACAGTGACTTGATCCTCGCAACAGAAAGACTTGCCATGTTATCCCCACGATTGAACCAACGTTATGCACAGGAACTTACAGGACCTGAACGGAACGCGCAAGCACAATAGGCAAGAAAAAACCCCAGAAACCCGGGGCTTGGGTTGGTATCTCAGGATTTATTGGGAACTACCGTTCCTATGAAGTGGCTCCCCGGGCCGGACTCGAACCAGCGACATGGTGGTTAACAGCCACCCGCTCTACCAACTGAGCTACCGGGGATCATGAATGTCCAGTAACGGCCAGCGCTCACAAGACGGCGCTGGCGAGAGTTCGGCTTATAACAAAGCCGCTTGTCGGACGCTAGTCCTTGCGCAGCGCTAACAGCCCGTTGATTAAGTGGCTTTTTCCGGCTCTCACTCCCAGATGAGGAATGCGGCGGCGAAAGCCGTCTGGCCGCTTTGCGAGCCCCCCCGTGCCACCAGCATGGCCCCGGTGGGCGTGAGCAGAACGAAAATACCGCCATATCCGCCCGCCACGGCCTCCCGCGGGGTGCCGGCGCCGATGAGCTGGCGCATCAGTAACGATAGATTGTGGCCGGCGACGTGGAGCAGGTATCGCTTGTGCACATTCTCTCGCCCGCGCAGCCAGGTTCGTCGCATGCCGCCACGATCGAGGTTGTGGGCAAAGCAGCGCTCGACGATCTCGGCGCGCAGCTTGAAGGCCTCGCGGGCGACCCCGGACTTGAGCCGCGCACGGTTATTGGTGACCGCGCGCCGCGCCGCCTCATCACCGTGCCAGCGCGAAAAGCCGGTCTGCTTGGGCGCCGCGATCCGGGTCTTCCAGGGACTGTCGTTCAGAGCCCTCAAGACCGCCCGTGAGTGATAACCTTTGTCGGCGACGCATTCGGCCGGGTCCTCCGATGTCGGTGCCGCATCCACCGCCTCGAGGTTTGCCTCGGCCTTCGCCAGGGTCTTGGAAAGCGTCGTGGTGTCGCCCTCATCGGCCGGGTGCAGCTCGGCCGCCACCACCGCGCCGGTGTCCAGATCCACCGCGTGCTCGGGCTTGTAGGCCAGATGCGTCGTGCCGTCCTTCATCTTGGTGATCTTGGCCTCGGGGTCGCTCTTCGAAACCCAATCCGTGTTGGAAAGCTTCTTGCCCTTGCGCTTCCGGTCCAGACGCGCCAGGTCCTCGGCCGTGGGTGTCTCGACCCCGCTTTCCCGGGCCAGGCGCTCCAGCATCTCCCGGTAGCCTTCGCCGTTGTCGCGCCGCACGATGTTCCGCAGCGCCGCGTTGTCCTCCATGGTCGAGGCATCGACGCCGATGCGCTCGCCCTTGATCAGCCCCGCCTCGGCGATCAGCACCAGAACCCAGTCGAAGACCGCCGCGTGGACTTCATGGGGCAGGCGCGTGCGGCTCCGTGACAGCCAGGAATGGTCCGGTACCCGATCACGGCTCCCCAGTCGCAGGAACGCCCGCAGCGAAAGCGAGTCCGAGCAGCGCCACTCCAGACCGCGCTCGCTGTCGATGCCCTCAAAGTAGCCCACCAGGTGCATCCGGAAATAGCGCCCGGGCGGCACCGAGGGCGCGCCCATCCGGGCCGCGTAATAAGGCCGGCAGCTCGCCTCGGCAAAGGCGTCGAAGCCGCCCTCGATCAGCACCGACTGCAAGCGGTCATAAAACACATGACCCGGAGAGCGCGGCATCTCCGACCAGCTCACCATCAGGTCCCCCTGACCATCCTTCTGCCGTCCCATCGCCATCGGCAAATCCCCCTGCAAATCAGGGAACCAGAGAATCAGACGGCGCCGACTTAATCAACGGGCTGATAGACCCGAGGACTTTTCGGTTTCTCTCTTGCTCGATGAGGTTCCCCCGCACGCGCGGGGATAGACCTTGCCGGCCAGCCATTCGGACTCGGAGAACACGGGTTCCCCCGCACGCGCGGGGATAGACCCGAATTGTGGAATCTTCCCGAGGCAGGATATCCGGTTCCCCCGCACGCGCGGGGATAGACCCGACCTGTACACCAGAAAGGAGCCCTAGTGGTTGGTTCCCCCGCACGCGCGGGTATAGACCCCAAGCAGGCTCCCAAAAGCAGTGAAGAAGCGTGGTTCCCCCGCACGCGCGGGGATAGACCCCGATCATGCCGCTTCGCTCGCGCGCCGGTCCGGTGGTTCCCCCGCACGCGCGGGGATAGACCCAGCAGCCAGTTGGACGGCGTGTGCAGGATGGCGGTTCCCCCGCACGCGCGGGGACAGACCTCGGTCACCTATACAGACCTTCCGAGAAACACTACCTCTCGCTGTCGAAAAGACCATCAGGGCTCCCGATCTGTCGGACAGCCAGCAACCCGCCCTCAGCGCAGTCACCTGACGCGCCCGTCAAATCGAGTCGGAGGCTTTACATCAAGACGAACCGCGCAGCGTAGGCCGTTGCCATCATTCCAGCCCGACAACCTCCTTCACAAGTCCACGCATGGAACGGGCCAACGCAGCCAGTTCCCTGCGCCTGGCGATCGCCTCAGCGCTGTAGAGCCCGTGCTTTAGAGCATTGCTGTTACCAATCGGGGCGCCGGGGGACTTGCCCCCGTGCATCCGGCAACGTCCGTTCGCCATCGCGGGCGATTGGCACGGCGTCCCGCTCCGCGTTCTGGCTCCACACCGGGGACCCAGGTGCATGGGCAAGGGCTTAGGCGTTCTCCTGTGCATGGGGTTATTCCTACAATTTTCTTCGATCCCCACCCCCCGGTCTTTCGACGTTTCCGACCACCGCCTGTCCGCCGGCGTGAACGTTAACGTGCTCGACCGTGACCTTCTGGTGACCCTTGCCGCGATGCTTGTTCAACGCGTCGAGTAGCATCGCCCAGGTGCGGGAGAGCTTGTTCGCTTGGTTGAGATTCTCGCGCCGTCCCTCGAAGCTTGCCTATCCGGTTATCACCCACACCCACTATATGTAGTGTGTCTCCTTGGACTGCAGGCAAGGGCCGGCGCAGGCGCATTGAGGAGGCGATCCGGCTAATTCTTGATTGTTCTGAAAACCGAACCGGATTTTAATTCACGTCACGTACTTAACATCGGGGGACGGAACGGTGGCGACCAAGGGAAAAACGAAGAAACCCACGGCCAGACGGGAAGCTGCTGATGAAACGACATCGTCTGAGCGATTGACGGCACTAGTCGAAGAAAGCGACGCGCTGGCACGAATCGTTGCGAAGAACCCGTCCGCGCCTGTTAGTCTCCTGCGCGTTTTGAGTCGCAGCGAAGACGAAGCGACACGCAAGAACGTGATCCTCAATCCGTTTACTCCATATGACGTATTGAGCGAACTTGAAAACCAGTTCACAGAGCTATTTGTGAATAATCCGGCACTCGAATCCTACAATTCAATGAAGCTCTGATTTCCTGGAATATTCCATCGGTGTCGTTCACCTCCGATTTCAGATAAATTTCAATGAAGTGACGGTCCTTTATGCAACGTGGCGTTTTGCCAAATCCGACTCAATGATTAGGATTTCCACCACGCTAAAGTGTCGCCTAAAAGCCGCTACAATGCCGTCCGAGTCCCTGCTCGGCATCGCCGGAGATATCTCCGCTTCGACCTGCACCGAGCTTTACTCAGGAAAATGGGTGCACACTACATATAGTGGGTGTGGGTGATAACCGGATAGGCAAGCCTCGAAGGTCAGCTCCCCGAGCATGGCTCGGCGGTAGCACTCCATCGCGGCGTTATGGGCCGCGATCAGCTGCGCCGCCATCATGCCTTCCAGCTCGTCTTTCGGACCGATCCCGACCAGCGCGTCAACGGTGGCGCTTCGTTTCCTGTCCCGCTCCGACGCGTCCAACTGCTCCAACCACAGGGTCTGCATCGCCTGGTTGGCGAGCATGGTATTCAAGCAATCCGAGTGTGACCCACCAATAGCCTTCAGGTTGCCTTTCCGAGCTTCCGGGTCGTTGGCGATGACAGGCGTCTTCACTATCGTCCTGGCAGTTTTTTTCTTTGTCATAGGTGAGGATTCCTTTCCCTGATGCCCTTAACAGCCCGTTGATTAAGTCGGCGCCGTCTGATTCTCTGGTTCCCTGATTTGCAGGGGGATTTGCCGATGGCGATGGGACGGCAGAAGGATGGTCAGGGGGACCTGATGGTGAGCTGGTCGGAGATGCCGCGCTCTCCGGGTCATGTGTTTTATGACCGCTTGCAGTCGGTGCTGATCGAGGGCGGCTTCGACGCCTTTGCCGAGGCGAGCTGCCGGCCTTATTACGCGGTCCGGATGGGCGCGCCCTCGGTGCCGCCCGGGCGCTATTTCCGGATGCACCTGGTGGGCTACTTTGAGGGCATCGACAGCGAGCGCGGTCTGGAGTGGCGCTGCTCGGACTCGCTTTCGCTGCGGGCGTTCCTGCGACTGGGGAGCCGTGATCGGGTACCGGACCATTCCTGGCTGTCACGGAGCCGCACGCGCCTGCCCCATGAAGTCCACGCGGCGGTCTTCGACTGGGTTCTGGTGCTGATCGCCGAGGCGGGGCTGATCAAGGGCGAGCGCATCGGCGTCGATGCCTCGACCATGGAGGCCAACGCGGCGCTGCGGAACATCGTGCGGCGCGACAACGGCGAAGGCTACCGGGAGATGCTGGAGCGCCTGGCCCGGGAAAGCGGGGTCGAGACACCCACGGCCGAGGACCTGGCGCGTCTGGACCGGAAGCGCAAGGGCAAGAAGCTTTCCAACACGGATTGGGTTTCGAAGAGCGACCCCGAGGCCAAGATCACCAAGATGAAGGACGGCACGACGCATCTGGCCTACAAGCCCGAGCACGCGGTGGATCTGGACACCGGCGCGGTGGTGGCGGCCGAGCTGCACCCGGCCGATGAGGGCGACACCACGACGCTTTCCAAGACCCTGGCGAAGGCCGAGGCAAACCTCGAGGCGGTGGATGCGGCACCGACATCGGAGGACCCGGCCGAATGCGTCGCCGACAAAGGTTATCACTCACGGGCGGTCTTGAGGGCTCTGAACGACAGTCCCTGGAAGTAAGCGTTCCGTCTTGCCGGGATGGACCGGGCGGGAAGGCGGGAAGAGGTACTGAGCGTAGGCTGAGCAAGGAGAGCCGCTAGGTGCCTCTCGACTTTTGAAGATGCCAGAATCGATCTAATCTTGAATCGGAGATTTTGGCTCCTTATTGGAGGCATCGCCGGGATCCCGGTATGTTTTCAACATAGATCGGAGGGTTAGAGCATGAGCAATACGACGATCTGCGCGGGAAAGGATGGCGATACTTGGGAGATCTACACGGACAGGGGCGGCGACTAGAGCTGGCGGCGGCCAGCCTCGAATGGCCGAATTGTCGGGCATCGTCGTAGGGGTACTCGTCCAGGTCCGCGTGTGTAGCCAACGCGAAGCGCAATGGCATAGATTGGGAGCCCAGTTGATTGGGTGTGTGTTTGGCAGGGTATCTCCACGCGATAGAGTGCCCGGCATATTTCTGCGTTCGCGAAGTCCTAGCAGTACGAACGGTAGCGAGCGAACCAAGCTGTTGTCGGCCCTCGAACGAAGAGCGTTCGTGTAGTATTTCCGTGGAGGTTGGTCATGTCTCTTGAAGCGAAACTCGCTGCTGGTTACGGCGCAGTCCTTCTCGTCTTAGCGATTGTCGCGACCGCGTTGGGATTCAAGGAACTGCAGTTCGATTCCACGTCGTTCGGACAGATCGGGACGTTGCTGCTCACTGTTGCCCTGGTTGCGATAGTGATAGAGCGGTCGGTCGAGGTGTATGTGGCCAAGCGATACGATCCTGAAAAGGTGCGTGTGAGGCGTCCGTTAACTCGAGCCGAGGCCAAGCTCGCGAAAGCTGAACAGACGCTCTCTGAAGAGAGAGAGCGTCGCCACGGGTCATCACGTGCCGCGTCCGAAGAGGACGAGACGTACATGCGTGAGCTTGTGCAGAATGTTCATGGGGCTCATGCAGGGCTAGACGAAGCAGATGAGCAGACATGGCTTCCACTCTCGAAGGTGCACGCGGGGAAACTTCGTGCGGCGAGTTTCCTCTCCTTGGCGTTCGGTGCGGTGGCTTCGTTCTCAGGGGTACGAGTGCTGGGTCAGTTTGTTCCGATGAAGGACGGACAGCTGGTGGGCGCACTTGCTGAGTCGGCGTTGCAACTCGACGCGTTCCGAGTAACCGATGCGTTGTTGACCGCCCTCCTTCTTGCAGGTGGGGCTGACGGTATACACAAGATGATATCGTCATTTAGATCGTTCCGTTCGTCAATCTGATCCGTTCGAGATTGGCCACACGACGGTCAGTGCAGGTGATGCTTCAGTCGCAATCAGCGATGCGTGCGTAGCGGATAAGTCTGCGGCGATTGCTGGTTTAGGCACCTTCGGGAGGAAGGGCTAGGCGGGGTGAAGGGCCGAGAGGTCCGTTCCGCATAGCCAATTCGGTGGTCGGTGGTATTGGTTCGGCTACCACCTGAGGGCAGCCGGGCGCAGTCAGCAATTTCCTTACTCAGCAGACGCTCGGCACCTCTGCCCGTCCGGTCCATCCCGGCCCGACGGAACGCTTACCCCTGGAAGACCCGGATCGCGGCGCCCAAGCAGACCGGCTTTTCGCGCTGGCACGGTGATGAGGCGGCGCGGCGCGCGGTCACCAATAACCGTGCGCGGCTCAAGTCCGGGGTCGCCCGCGAGGCCTTCAAGCTGCGCGCCGAGATCGTCGAGCGCTGCTTTGCCCACAACCTCGATCGTGGCGGCATGCGACGAACCTGGCTGCGCGGGCGAGAGAATGTGCACAAGCGATACCTGCTCCACGTCGCCGGCCACAATCTATCGTTACTGATGCGCCAGCTCATCGGCGCCGGCACCCCGCGGGAGGCCGTGGCGGGCGGATATGGCGGTATTTTCGTTCTGCTCACGCCCACCGGGGCCATGCTGGTGGCACGGGGGGGCTCGCAAAGCGGCCAGACGGCTTTCGCCGCCGCATTCCTCATCTGGGGGTGAGAACCGGAAAAAGCCACTTAATCAACGGGCTGTTAGGCGGGATCTAGTCAAGACTGAACGAAAGAGAAAGGATACCGATATGGCTTCTTTGACACAGCTCGGTGCGGACACCGACGGCAGCCATGAGACGGCGCAACACGCGCTTGGCAGTCGGGCCGCTGACAGACAGGGAAATGAGTTTGTTTACGCCCAGGCGTCCGGCGCGATCTCGGCCAGCTACGCGGCGATCATCGAGGGAGCCAACTTCCAGGCCAAGGCGTTGACCAAGACGTTGCTTGACGCCAACGAGGCCGCACCGATCGGTTGGCCCCAGGTGGCGGTTGCCGACGACGAATATGCATGGTTCCAAACTGACGGGGCTGCGGACATTCGCGTGAACGCGAGCGCTGGCGCAAAGGCCGAGCTGTACACCACCAGCACGGCAGGCCAGCTCGACGACTCTTCGAGCGGCCAGACCAAAATTTTGCGCGCGCGCCTGACGACATCTCGCGGCTCCGGTGCCGGGACCGCCCCCGCTTTCTTGAACCATCCGGGCGGCGAGTAAGACGCCCTGGCGACGTGGCGCGAACGCAAAGAAACTGAAGGCCGAGGGCCGGCGTCGATGGTCAAGTCTAATCCCGCCGCCAGTAGTCTCGCCCAAGTTCTCGCCGCCTCGCGCGGCGTCAGTGGTGCGCGACGATCCGACACCATGAGCTGCGATGACCTGGCGGCCGAGGCGCGGCGGGCATCGGACATGACCGACGAGGATGCCCACGCCATCGCGGCGCGGTTGTTCGTTCTCATGCCGGTCGCCAGCAACACCATTCATTAGGGCAATTCTCGCGGACCTCGCCGCACCCAGGCCCGCGCGGCGATCACGACCGCGCCCGAGACTCGCCCCCCCCCCCGACGATCAAAGAAAAGGCCCGTAATGCTACGGGCCCTAAATCGCGAGACCTGGCGATCAGGCGGCCTTGGCATCGGCAATGCCTTGGCAAGCGAGTTTACTGTGGTAAAGTCGATGAGATAATCGCTTATGTAACCGCATTGATATTCACTTATGAATGGAGGGGGGGGAGACATGGCCGTAACGAGACGGCGCGTTGACGCGCCACTTGTGCCGCTAACCGTAGGCTTATCGGCGGCGATGAAAAAGACGATTGTGAACGCGGCGGCGGCAGACGGCGTGGCAGTGTCGTTGATCGTCCGCGGTGCCTTAGAGCGCGGGCTGGCGGCGGAAGTCAGAGCCCGCAACAACGCCAGGGCGAAGGCCCAGCAACGAAGAACAAAATCATGACCGCGCAACTAGCAGTTCACGGTCGCCTTGGGCGCGATCCCGAGGCCCGCTCGACATCGACCGGCACAGCAATGGTCACTACGACGATTGCCGTGACCCTGGAGTCCTACAAGGACGGGGCGACCACCGAGGGGACACTGTGGATTGAGGTAGTAGCCTTCGGGCGCGTGGCTCAAACAGTCGAACGGCACGCAAAGGGCGATCCGGTATCAATCGCCGGGCGGCTTCAAATGAACCAATGGCGGGACAAGGACGGAGTCGACCAGGAACGCCTAAAGATCGTGCTCGACTCCATCGTGTCAGCCCGGACCGCTCAGCCTGGAAGTCGGCGGAAGAAACCCGAGGGCGATATTGCCAGCACTGCGCGCGAGGCGGACCCGGCCCAGCAAGGCCCGACCGAGGCAGGACCAGATGACGAAATTCCCTTCTGAGCGCCCCTCACCAACCCGCCATCGCACCGTCAGCGACAAAATCCCGCTTGGGATCGGCTCGATCTATCTGCATCGCCTGTTCGATGTTGAGGGCCGCCTGTGCGAGGTGGCCGTGAGTTCACCGGGCCGCCATGCGGACGGCCATGTCGATGCTGCGCTCCAGGATATAGCGCGGCTGGCGAACGATGCACTGACATCAATCTTGAAGGGATAGGACATGGCTGCGCCAACCCTGGCCGCGATAGAGTTGCTTGGCACTTGCGAGATTATGTCCGCCAAAGCCGACGACGGCGGCAGGGGCATTGTGCTGCGCTTGACCGGAGTAGGCCAGGACGGCGAGCAGAGCGTTTTCGTGATCGGCGTTGACCTGGACATGGCAGCCGACATTGCCGTGCATCTGGCGGAGACGGTGCAAGCGATCCGGGAGGAGGGCGAGGGGTCCGCGCCCGAAACCACACATTAGAAAAAAGTGACGGCGCCGGGGGCTCTTGCTTCCCTGCGGCGCCGTCGACCCCAAAAAGGAGGCCCGAACACTACGAGAGAGCAACCCGTCTTACCACACCGAGAAAGGATCAGCCACCATGGCCACCAAGAGCAGCACCCGAGTTGAGGCCCCCGGCCCTTCAAACCTTCAGGTCAAAGTCGTCAAGAGCGACCACGGCGACATGGCGGTGTTCCTCGGGCTTCGCGTTCGCGACAAGCCGGGCGAGGCGGCCGCACCCGAAGGCAACACGGTCGGCACGGTTTTCACGCTCGATCAGGCCACCGAATTGGCCGGGATGCTATTGCAGGCCGTGGCGAGCGCGGCAGCGATGGCCGAGCTAGAGGGGCAACAGGTCGTCAAGCACTGAGTTACCAACGTGTTGCCATGGTCGCCGATCGATCTGCCGTGATCCTGCCAGGTCATTGAAAACATTGGAGGCCCGGGCCGGAATCGAACCGGCGTAACCGGATTTGCAGTCCGTTGGATAGCCACTCTCCCACCGGGCCTCGACGGGGTGCGCTGACGAAAATCCGTACCAGCCTACCCATTAATCGACACCAACCCCATTACCATCACCGCGTCAAGCGGCGTGGCGCGGAGCGTTCCACGATGCCGGCAGCGGCGTTGTCACCGGCCGAAGGCGGCACACTATACGCGGCGGACTGACAACCCTATGATGTCGATTCACGCAATCCCCCGTTCCACCCGTCACGAGGCAGACACGCGCAACCATGTCCGATTTCGCAGCGGCGCGGCTCCACATGGTGCAGAGCCAGCTCCAGACCAACCGCATTACCGATCCCCGGCTGCTCGAGGTGATCGCCGAGGTGCCGCGAGATCGCTTCGTGCCCGAGGCGCTCCGCTCGCTGGCCTATGTCGATGAAGACCTGGCGCTCGGCCGCGGTCGCCATCTCATGGAACCCATGGTGTTCGCCCATCTCGTCCAGGCGTCCCAGCCCGGCCCCGACGACATCGTGCTCGATGTCGGCTGCGCGACCGGGTATTCGAGCGTTGTGCTCGCCAGGTTCGCCGGGACCGTGGTGGCGCTCGAATCCGATGTTGAATTCGCCGCAGAGGCGGCCGCCACATTCGTCGAGCTCGCCATCGGCAATGCCGTCACGGTCAAGGGCGCTTTGCCCGAGGGTTACGCGGAGCAGGGGCCCTATGATGCGATCATGCTGAACGGCGCGGTCGAAGTTATCCCTGAGCGCCTAATCGATCAGCTGGCGGAGGGCGGGCGGCTCGTCGCGGTGGTCAACAAACCCGCCCAGCCGATGGGTCAGGTCACCCTCATGATGCGCGAGGGGGGGATCGTGTCTTCCCGGGCCCTTCTCGATGCCGCGATTCCATTGCTGCCCGGTTTCGTTCACGAGGCCGGATTTGCGTTTTGAGCGCGGTCGAGCCATCGCGTGCACACAACCCCGGCTGGCAAATTGATACAGCTTGGCAGGTGTACTAGATTGTCGAGCGCCCCGTTAATCCTGGCCGCGGTGTGCGTGGCGCCCTAGGGCATCCCGACCTGCGCCATGCGCCTTCAGCGGAATAGACCCACGACCAAGTTGCGCCAACGGCTCGCCGCCGGCGGTCTGTGGCTGGCGCTGTTTGCCCTCGTGCCCGTTTCCTCAGGCGCGGAATCGCTGTCCGACGCGTTGATCTCCGCTTATCTCAACAATCCCCGGCTGCTCGCCCAACGCGCCGCCCTCCGAGCGATCGACGAACGGGTTCCCCAGGCGCTCTCGGGCTATCGGCCCAATCTGGAAGCCTCAGGCTCCTACGGCCGCAGACGCACTGATTCGGCTGGCACCTTCGCCGGCGGGGTGCAGAATCTCGATCCGGTGACCGGTCAGGTCTCCGTATCGCAGCCGCTCTATCGCGGTGGCCGCACGGTGGCCTCCACGCGGGAGGCGGAAAACCTGGTGCGGGCCGGCCGCGCGCAGCTGGCGGACGTCGAGCAGGATGTCCTACTGCTCGCTGTGTCCGGCTATTTGAACGTCTTGCGCGACGAGGCGGTGGTGACGCTCAACGACAACAACGAGCAGATTCTCAGACGGCAACTGGAAGCGACGCGTGATCGGTTCAGCGTCGGCGAGTTGACGCGCACCGATGTTGCGCAAGCCGAGGCGCGGCTCTCGCGCGCAACGTCGGATCGGATCCAGGCCGCGGGCGATCTTACCTCTAGCCGCGCTGTTTACAAGACGACCGTCGGGAGCTGGCCGACGACGCTCGAGCCGGTGCTGCCGCTCACCGGCTTGCCGGCGAGCGAGAACGAGGCGATGGCTGTCGCGCTCGAGCAGAATCCTATATTGCTGGCGGCAAAATTCGCGGAGGAAGCGAGCCGCCACGCCATCCGGGTCGCCAAGGGCGGTCTCCTGCCGACGATCACGCTCGACGGCGATATCTCCCATACCGAGGAAACCGTCACGACGGGATCGCAGAGGGACTCCGCCCAAATCATCGCCCAGCTCGTGGTGCCGCTCTATCAGTCGGGTCAGGTCTATTCCGAGCTGCGCCAGAGCAAGCAGATCTCCCTGCAGCGCCGCATCGAGGTCGAACAGGTGCGCCGCGATGTCGTCGAGGGCGTCACCACGTCCTGGGAGCGCCTGACCACGGCGCAGGCCCGTTTTCGTTCCCGTAGCGAGGAGGTGAGGGCTGCCGAGATTGCCCTCGAGGGCGTGCGCCAAGAAGCAGAACTGGGCGCGCGAACGACGCTCGATGTCCTGGACGCTGAGCAGGAGCTTCTCGATGCGCGGGTGGCCCTTGTCGTGGCTCGACGGGACGAATATGTTGCAGCGTTCGAGCTGCGCGCGACCATCGGCCGATTGACCGCGGACGAACTCGGACTTGCCGTCGAACACTATGATCCGGTGCGTAATTTCAATCGTGTTCGGGACGTGTGGTGGGGAAGCCGAATTGTCGATGAATAACTAGGTGTTGTGGTGTAACCCAGTATGTAATACTGGATTTGTGGTCCGTTTCATGAAAGAATTGTTCCGCTTGGCGTCGGGTTAAGGCCAAATATGAGCGATCCGAAAGCGCAGCAAGAACCGACGATGGAAGAAATTCTGTCGTCGATTCGCCGCATCATTTCCGAGGATCAAGAGTCCGAAGGCGAAGAGGGCGCCGGCGAGGAGCTCGTGGCGGTCGCCGAGGTTGAGGCGGAGCCGGACAAGCCCGTCGAGGCCGTGGAAGCCGAACCGGCCGAACCGACCCAAGCTGTGGAACCAGAGGCCGCCGAGCTCGCCGCCGATCTTGATGTACCCGAAGCTCTGCCGGAAGCGATCGACGATTCCGCCGAAGATGTAATCGACGATGTGGTGGTGGAGGAGCTTCAAACGCCGGAGCCCCAGGAAGCCGACTCTGGCAATATGGAGGCACGCGACGAAGTCGTTGCTGAAATCGACGCCGTCGCGAGTGCGGACGATGAGTTTGACGAATCCGTTCTCGATCTCACCGAGGTGATAGACGCCGGCGAGGAGACCGAGGTCGATGTGCCACAGCCGGCCATTCCCGAGCCTGAAATCGCGCCCGAGCCGGTACCGGAGCCACCGCCACCGCCGCCAGCGACAGCTTCCCTTGAACCCGCTCAAGCTTCGCATGACGCCGGCGCGGCGCTCAATTTGGAAGCGGAATTGATGTCGGATACCCCGGCGAGCGCTGCCGCATCGGCGTTCACGGATTTGGCGCGAGGGGTTTCGGATGCGAAGGGCGTCCCGCTTGGCGGTGGCAACAGGACGCTCGAGGAGTTGGTCAAGGAGTTGATTCGACCGATGCTCAAGGATTGGCTCGATCACAACCTGCCTCCCCTCGTTGAGCGATTGGTCGAGCGAGAGATTTCCAAGCTGGCGGGCCGTGTGGACGACCGCAGCTATTGATACGCCGCCTGGCACCGCCTACATTCCGCTCCCATCACACGTCATCGACGCGGATCGAACGCGCTGGTCAGCGATGCTGAGCAAGACCTATCGGCCGGCTGAAATAGAGGCGAGGCACTACGCCGCCTGGGAACACGACGGCGCTTTTGCGTTTGGCGGCCGGCCCGACGCGCGGCCCTACACGATCGTCATCCCGCCGCCCAACGTAACCGGCAACCTTCACATGGGGCACGCACTCAACAACACGTTGCAGGACATCCTGATTCGCTTCGAGCGTATGCGCGGCCGGGACGCGCTGTGGCAGCCGGGAACCGATCATGCCGGAATCGCCACGCAACTGGTGGTCGAGCGTCAGCTCGCGGACGAGGGTCTGGCGCGCCGCGACATGTCTCGCGAAGCCTTCGTCGAGCGCGTCTGGCGCTGGAAGGAGCAATCGGGCGGCACGATCATCGACCAGCTTCGCCGCCTTGGGGCGTCATGCGATTGGTCGCGCGATCGCTTCACCATGGACGAGGGACTGTCCCACGCCGTGCGCAAAGTATTCGTCGATCTCTATGAGCAGGGGTTGATCTACAAGGACAAGCGTTTGGTCAACTGGGACTGCGTGCTGCACACCGCGATCTCGGATCTTGAGGTCGAGCAGCGCGAGGTGCAGGGGCACCTTTGGCACATTAAGTACCCTCTCGAAGGCACGGAAAACACTTACATAAACGTTGCGACGACACGGCCGGAAACGATGCTCGGCGATACCGCCGTTGCGGTCCATCCCGACGATGAACGCTATCGCGGGCTGGTGGGTCGGTTCGCCGTTTTACCGCTGGTCGGCCGTTGGCTCGAAATCGTCGCCGACAGCTACGCCGATCCCGAGCAGGGCAGCGGTGCCGTCAAGATCACGCCCGCGCACGACTTTAACGACTTTGACGTGGGCCGGCGGCACGGGCTCGATCTGGTCAATATTTTCGACGAGAACGGCCATCTCAACGAGATGGCGCCCCAGGCCTATCAGGGCCTCGATCGCTTGGCGGCACGCCAGCGCATCGTCACCGATCTGGAATCGCAAGGTCTGATCGAGCGGATCGAGGCCCACACCCATGTCGTGCCCTACGGCGACCGCTCGGATTCGGTGATCGAGCCGAGGCTCACCGACCAGTGGTATGTCGATGCCGCGAGCTTGGCGAAGCCGGCCATCGAAGCCGTCGAGCGCGGCGAGATGGTGTTCGTGCCGCGGCATTGGGAGCGCACCTACTTCGAGTGGATGAGGAACATCCAGCCCTGGTGCATTTCGCGCCAGCTCTGGTGGGGCCACCAGATTCCCGCATGGTACGGCCCGGACGGCCATATTTTCGTTGCGATGACCGCGGACGAGGCGCTCATCGCGGCCAAGCTCCATTATGGCAAGGAGACCACGCTCGAGCGCGACGAGGACGTGCTGGATACCTGGTTCTCCTCGGCGCTGTGGCCGTTCTCGACCCTCGGTTGGCCGGCGGACACCACGGCCCTCAAGCGCTGTTACCCGACCGATGTCCTGGTGACCGGCTTCGACATCATCTTCTTCTGGGTTGCGCGCATGATGATGATGGGCCTGCACTTCAAGGGCGAGGTGCCGTTTCGCACCGTCTACATCCATGCCCTGGTGCGCGATGAGCGCGGCCAGAAGATGTCGAAGAGCAAGGGCAACATTATCGATCCGCTCGAGCTCGTCGACCGGTTCGGGGCCGATGCCTTGCGCTTCACGCTTGCCGCCATGGCGGCCCAAGGACGCGACATCAAGCTCTCGGAAAGCCGTGTCCAGGGTTACCGGAACTTCGCCACCAAGTTGTGGAATGCGGCGCGTTTTTGCGAGATAAACATGTGCGTCTCCAATCCCGACTTCGAGCCCAACGCCTGCCGGCAGACCTTCAACCGCTGGATCGTCGGCGAAGTCGCCCAGGCTGTCGAGCAGGTCACGATGGGGATCGAAGCCTACATGTTCAACGAGGCGGCGGACGCCGCCTACCATTTCACCTGGGGGACGTTCTGCGACTGGTATCTCGAATTCATCAAACCCTTATTGTCCGGTGACGACGAGCTGGCCAAGGAGGAAACCCGCGCCACGGCTGCTTGGGCGCTGGACCAAGTTCTCCATCTGCTGCACCCCTTCATGCCGTTCGTCACCGAGGAGCTGTCGAGCCGGCTTGCCGGCCCCAAGGCCACGGCCCTGATCGTTGCACCGTGGCCCGATCACTCGGCGATCAGGATCGACGCCGATGCGGCGGCTGAAATCGACTGGTTGGTCCGCTTTGTCAATGAGATACGGGCGGTGCGTTCCGCAATGCATGTTCCGGCGGCCGCGCAGATTCCGGTGCGGGTGAGGGATGCCCACCGCGATACGCAGGTGAGGCTGACGCAACATGATGAGGTGATCAAGAGGCTGGCGCGGATCGGGGAGGTCGCGCTCGACGGCGGTGTGCCCAAAGGAGCGGTGCAGCTCGTGGTCGACGAGGCGACCGTCGTCTTGCCGCTGGCAGACGTCATCGACGTGGCGGGCGAAAAGGATAGATTGGCCCGCGAACTCGGCAAGCTCGAGGGTGAAATCGCCAAAATCGACAAGAAGCTCGGCAACCAGGACTTCATCGCCAAGGCGCCGGAGCGCGTCATCGAGGAGCAGCGCGAGCGCCGCGCCGAGGCCGAAGGCGTGCGCACCAAGCTCGCCACCGCCCTCGAACGGATCGGCGCCTAACCTCAATCTTGGCCGGGGCCGTCCCGCCGGGATGGGGCGTGCACGCCAACCCGTAGTTACCGACCGTTGATTTTCAGCCCCTCCCGTGGGACTTTAGGCTCAACGACGCCGCGGTTTCACGCGGCCACAGTCAGCATCGCTGCAGGGAGGTCTTCGCGTATGGATTCCGCGACCTTCGATAAATCCAAGTTGCCGAGCCGGCACGTCTCGGTCGGGCCCGAGCGGGCGCCGCACCGCTCGTACTATTACGCCATGGGCTTGACCGAGGACGAGATCGCGCGGCCTTTCGTCGGTGTGGTCACCACCTGGAACGAGGGCGCGCCCTGCAACATCGCGCTGTCGCGCCAGGCCCAGGCGGCCAAGCTCGGCGTCAAGGCGGCGGGCGGGACGCCGCGCGAGTTCACGACGATCACCGTGACCGACGGCATCGCCATGGGCCATGACGGCATGAAGTCCTCGCTGGTGAGCCGCGAAGTGATCGCCGATTCGACCGAGCTCACCATGCGCGGCCATTGCTACGACGCGATCGTCGGGCTGGCGGGCTGCGACAAGTCGCTGCCGGGCTTGATGATGGCCATGGTGCGGCTCAACGTGCCCGCGGTCTTCATGTATGGCGGCTCGATCCTGCCGGGCCGCTTCCACGACCGCGACGTCACCGTCGTCGATGTCTTCGAGGCGGTCGGCCAGTACGCCGCAGGCGCGATAGACGAGGCCGAGCTGCACGAGCTCGAATACGTCGCCTGCCCGGGGGCCGGCTCGTGCGGCGGCCAGTTCACCGCGAACACGATGGCCTGTGTCTCGGAGGCTATCGGTCTCGCCCTGCCCGGATCGGCCGGCGCGCCGGCGCCCTATGAATCGCGCGATTCCTTTGCCGAGGCGTCGGGCGAGAAGGTGATGGAGCTGATCGCGCGCAACATTCGCCCGCGCGACATCGTCACCCGTGAAGCGCTCGAGAACGCCGCCACCGTCGTCGCGGCGACCGGCGGCTCGACCAACGCCGGGCTGCACCTGCCGGCGATCGCCAACGAGGCCGGCATCGAGTTTGATCTGCACGACGTCTGCGAGATCTTCCGCCGCACGCCCTACCTCGCCGACCTGAAGCCGGCCGGCCGCTATGTCGCCAAGGACCTCTATGAAGTGGGCGGCATCGAGATCGTTATGAAAACGCTTCTCGATCACGGCCACCTCCACGGCGACTGCCTGACGGTGACGGGCACCTCGATCGCGGACAATCTCGAGGACGTGGTGTTCCCCGAGGATCAAGATGTCGTCCGCCCGGCCTCGAGGCCGATCACGCCGACCGGCGGTGTGGTCGGCCTCAAAGGCAACCTGGCGCCGCAAGGTGCGATCGTCAAAGTCGCCGGCATGACGCAATACCAGTTTCGCGGGCCGGCGCGCGTGTTCGACCGCGAGGAGGATGCATTCCAGGCGATCCAGAGCAAGGACATCAAGGACGGCGACGTGATCGTGCTTCGCTACGAGGGCCCGCGCGGCGGGCCCGGCATGCGCGAGATGTTGTCGACGACCGCGGCGCTCTACGGCCAGGGCCGGGGCGGCAAGGTCGCGCTGATCACCGATGGCCGCTTTTCCGGCGGCACGCGCGGCTTCTGCGTTGGCCATGTCGGTCCGGAGGCGGCCGTCGGCGGACCGATCGGGCTCCTCAAGGACGGCGACATGATCGCCATCGACGCCGAGGCCGGGACCCTCGAGGTCGATCTCTCCGATGCCGAGTTGGATGAGCGCCGCGCCGCCTGGACGCCGCGGCTCAACGACTACCAGTCGGGTGCGCTGTGGCGCTACGCCAAGACCGTGGGCGATGCCGAGAAGGGTGCGCTGACGCATCCCGGCGCCCGGGCCGAAACCCACTGCTACGCGGACATCTAGGAGCGCCTGTCGCCCATGACCTTGGCGGACCTCTTGGCCTCGGGCCTGACGAAACGAACCTCAGGGCTGCGGCGTCTCAAATTTGACGCGGTGCGGTCAGGGAAAGGGGCTCATCTTGAAGTCCAGCCGATGATCGCCTATGCCATCGCTGCGGATACGGTCGTCCTCAGCGACAGCGTAGACGAGCTCAAATCCCTAGAATCCCAGCGCCTCACCCAGCCGAGTCTGTGTCTCAAGATCACCAATACCGGCCGGGCCCCAACCACCGTCGAGGAGATCGGCCTCACCGGCCGTTTCGAGGAGCCCCGGCTCGGTATGCGCGAGCCCTTATTGCATGACAGCGCGCATTGGCCGCGCGAGCTCAATCCGGGTGAATCGGTGGTGGCCTATTTCAGCGCGGCGCTCAGCCAGCATCCGGTGCTCGACGCCATGCGCCGTGCCTATGTGCGCACCACCGATGATCACACCTGGTCAGGCTCCAATCGCGCGCGTGGCTACTTCATCAAGGACACCGTCCAGGCACGCTTACAGGGACGCAAATCCGCGGCCGAGTGAGCCTGAAGTGTCCGTTCCCTTATTCGTTCAATTCACACCAGATCGGCACGTGGTCGGAGGCCTTTTCGCGGCCCCGCACGACGCGATCGATCTCGCAGGCCTCTAGCCGGTCGGCCGCCTGGGGTGAGAGCAGCAAGTGATCGATGCGGAGCCCGTGATCTTTCTGCCACGCGCCGGCCTGGTAGTCCCAGTAGGTATAGGCGATGGTCTCGGGATGCAACGCGCGGTAAGCCTCGGTGACGCCCGAATAGAGAATTTCGCGAAAATGGCGCCGCGTTTCGGGCCGGCATAGCGCGTCCTCGGCCCAGCCCGCCGGATCGTAAACGTCGCGGTCGTCGGAACAGACGTTGTAATCGCCGCCGAGCACGAAACACTCCTCGAGATCGAGCAGCGCCGCGATGCGCTCGCGCAGGCGTCCCATCCAATTGAGCTTGTAGGTGTACTTTTCCGTTTCGACCGGGTTGCCGTTGGGCAGATAGATGGAGCCCACGCGAACTCCGCCGACCGTCGCTTCGATGTAGCGCGCCTGTTCGTCGGACGTATCGCCGGGCAGGCCGGCCTCGACATCCTCGATCGGCCGCTTCGCCAGGATGGCCACGCCGTTGAAGCTCTTCTGGCCGTGGATCGCGAGGTTGTAGCCGAGATCCTCGATCGCCTCGCCCGGGAATTTGTCGTTCATGCACTTAATTTCCTGGAGCAGAACGACGTCGCACGAGGCCTCCCTGAGCCACACCAGAAGCTGCGGCATGCGGGCGCGAACGCCGTTGATGTTCCAGGTCGCGATCTTCATGGCAGCACCGTCAATCGCATCAAAAAAGCCCGGATGAATCCGGACTTCATTCTAGCATAGGGACGCGTCTCAGCCCACGGCAAATGACGAGCCGCAACTGCACGATGCGGTGGCGTTCGGGTTCGTGACGGCGAACGAGGAGCCAATCATGTCCTCGATGAAATCAATCTGTGCGCCGGCAAGATACATCAGCGACATCGTATCGACGAGGACCACGATGCCGCCTTTCTCCAGAACCTCGTCATCTTCGTTGCGATCCTCGGCGAAGCTGAAGCCATATTGGAATCCCGAACAGCCGCCGCCCGATACGGTCACCCGCAGCATCAGGTTCGGATTGCCCTCTTTTTCCCTGAGAAAGGCGATCCGTTCAACGGCGCTGTCGGTCAACGACAGCGGCGGTGCCGACGGGGCTTGGGTTTCGCTCATGGGCTTATCGGGCATCGCTCAACTATGCCGGTTTCCTTGCCTTCCTAATGTAAGCCGTATCCTCACCGAAACAACGTTAACGGCAGGTTAAACGACCTACGGTCTCCGGTATGTCGTGTTTTCGAGGGGCTTGTCAAATCGTTTGGTGGGAAAGCCTGGCCACAACACACAGGGTGTTGATCGCGCCCCAGGCCCGCGCTAGGTTCGCGCCATGGCGGGGCCCAACGCCTTCGCACCTTTCGCGTGCCATCCCGAGACGACCCGCGGGCGGCGATTCCCCGAACCGGAGAGCGCCACCCGATCCGCCTACCAACGCGACCGCGACCGCATCGTGCATTCCGCGGCCTTCCGCCGGCTCAAGCACAAGACCCAGGTGTTCGTCTACCACGAGGGCGATCACTACCGCACCCGCCTCACGCACAGCCTCGAGGTGGCCCAGGTCACCCGTTCAATCAGTCGTATCCTGGGGCTCGACGAGGACCTGGCAGAGGCGCTAGCGCTGGCCCATGATCTCGGCCACACGCCCTTCGGGCATGCCGGCGAGGAGGCGCTCGACACGGCGATGGAGGGCTACGGCGGTTTCGATCACAACGCGCAAACGCTCCGGATTTTGACCAAGCTCGAACACCGTTACGCCGACTTCGACGGTCTCAACCTGACCTGGGAGGCCCTGGAAGGCGTGGTCAAGCACAACGGCCCCTTGCTGGACAGCGAGGGCCGGTGCCTGACCGCCGCGGGCGCGTTGCCCGTGGCCATCGTCGAGTACAACGCCGACCACGACCTCGAGCTTGACACCTATCCCGGTGCGGAAGCCCAGGTCGCGGCGCTATCCGACGACATCGCCTATGACAGCCACGATGTCGAGGATGGCCTGCGCGCAGGGCTCTTTGTGCTCGAAGATCTGGCGCCGGTGCCGCTCGTCGGGCCGATCATAGGCGAGGTCACGGAGAAATACCCCGGGCTCGAACAGGCCCGGCTGGTCCATGAGGTGATCCGCCGGATGATCGACCGGATGGTCGGCGATCTGGTCGCCGAGACCCAGCGCCGTCTCGCCGCGGCCGAGCCGGACAGCGCGGAGGCGCTGCGTCACCTGCCCGCACCCGTCGTCGCCTTTTCGGATGTCATGGCCGGCGAGGAGCGCGAGCTCAAATCCTTCCTTTTCAAGAACATGTACACCCACTACAAACAGGTGCGTTCACACAACCGGGCGCGCCGGGTGGTCACCGATCTCTTCAATCTGTTTCTCGCCGATCCCGATTGCCTCCCCACCGAGTGGGGCGAGCAGGCGGATGGCGCCGCCACGCCCCGTACGGCTCGCCTGGTGGCCGATTATATCGCCGGCATGACGGACCGCTATGCCCTCGACGAACACCGTCGCCTGTTCGATATAGCGCTTTAGTAATAAATGAATATTTTCAATACGTTCAAGGATATTGTTTCTCTAGAAATTGAAGACATGGAGAATGCCGGCACGTTGCCTGCCGGTCTCGAAGCAGGCGCCATTTCGGTCGAGGTATCGCGCGAGGCTGCGCACGGCGATCTCGCGACCAATGCGGCGCTGGTGCTTGCCAAGCAGGCCGGTAAAGAACCGCGTGAGATCGCCACTCCGCTCGCCGAGAAGCTGCGCAAGAACCCCGACGTTGCCGACGTGGAGGTGGCCGGGCCCGGTTTCATCAACCTCACGCTTAGGCCGGAGGTGTGGCGGCGCCTCCTCATCGAGGTGCTGACGGCGGGACCGGCTTATGGCGCCTCGAACATGGGCGCGGGCAAGGCCGTGAACGTCGAATACGTGTCCGCCAACCCGACCGGGCCGCTCCATATCGGCCATTGCCGCGGCGCGGTGTTCGGCGATGCGTTGGCGAACCTACTGGAGAAAGCGGGATTTCGGGTCACCCGCGAGTACTACATCAACGACGCCGGCGCCCAGATCGAAGCTCTCGCACGCGCCCTTTACATCGCATACAGGGAACTGTTGGTCGGGAGCACCCCGCCGACAGACGTGTCGGACGAGATTCCCTACCTGTTCGGGATCACGCGTGAATACCTCGATGAGGTGGCCGAGGACCTCGCCCAACGAGACGGGGAAAAATGGCTAGATGAGCCAGAACAAGCATGGCGTTTGCCTCTCGAAGAGTTCGCGGTCGACGCCATGATGGAGTTCATCAAGAAGGATCTGAAATCCCTCGCCATTAAGCATGAGGTATTCACGTTTGAACGCGAACTGCATGACAGTGGGCGGGTACAGGCCGCATTCGATCTTCTCAAGGACCGCGGCCTGATCTACCGCGGCCAACTCGAGCCCCCCAAGGGCAAGGCGCCGGAGGACTGGGAGCCGCGTGAACAGGACCTCTTCCGCGCTACAGAGTTCGGCGATGACGTCGACCGCCCGCTCCGGAAATCGGACGGCAGCTGGACCTATTTCGCGGCCGACATCGCCTACCACCTCGACAAGTTCGAGCGCGGCTTTGCCGACATGATCGATGTTTGGGGCGCCGATCACGGCGGCTATGTCAAGCGCATGAAGGCGGCCGTCGCGGCGGTGAGCGAGGGCAAAGGCGCGCTCGATGTCAAGATCTGCGCCATCGTGCGGGTGCTCGACGAAGGCGTGCCCGTGCGCATGTCGAAGCGGACCGGGGACTTTATTGCTCTTCGTGATGTAGTCAAGCGGGTCAACGAGGTCACCGGCGGAGCAGGCAAGGGCGTGGTACGTTTCATGATGCTGACCCGGCGCAACGATGCCCAGCTCGATTTTGATTTCGCCGTGGTCGCCGAGCAGTCCAAGGACAACCCGGTCTTCTATGTCCAGTACGCCCATGCCCGGGTGCGCTCGCTGATGCGCCGCGCGGCCGAGGAGGTGCCGACGCTTGACGCCACGCCCCACGGCCTGGCGGGCGTCGAGCTGAACCTTCTCAGCTATCCCGAAGAGTTCGATCTCATCAAGACGATTGCCCGCTGGCCAAGCGTTGTGGAATTCTCCGCCGCGGCGCATGAGCCGCACAGGATCGCGTTTTACCTTTCCGAGATCGCTGCGGAGTTTCACGCTTTGTGGAATAAGGGCAATGACGATGTGGGCCGGCGCTTCATCGTGCCGGGCGATGCGGCGCTGACGGGCGCCCGTCTAGCCTTGGCAGAAGGCGTCGCCGTGGTGATCGCCGCGGGGCTTGTATTGATGGGCGTCGAGCCTGTCGAGGAGATGCGTTAGATGGCGTCCGATACCACGACCCCGCCGCCGGGACCGCCGGGTTCCGAACGCCCGCCGCTCCATCCGCCGCTGCCGCCACCGCCGCCACCGGCCCCGCTGCGGGTGCGGCGTTCAGGCTGGTTGGGCCGGGTCGTGCTCGGGATCGCGGTGCTCGCGTTGTTCGGGATCGCGCTCCGCTACACTTACGATCTCGGCGTCGAACATGGGCTGGAAATGGCGCCACCCCTCATTCGCGCCGAAGTGGGGCCGGCCAAGATCGCTCCCGAGCAGCCGGGCGGTATGGAGATTCCCCATCAGGACAAATTGGTCTACGAGGGCGTCAGCTCCGATCAGTCCGACGATGAGCAGGGCGAGCTCTTGCCGCCGCCCGAGGAACCGGCCGCCAAACCGGCGCCGGAAGCGGACGAAGGCGCCGACGTCCTATCGTTCGAAGACGAGCCCGCGGCGATCGAGCGCGCCGAGCCCGCCACGGTCAGCGGGGAGGAGCAGGTGAGCGCGACGGATATTGCGGCCAAGGCCGATGCGCCTATTGCCTCGACGGTTCCGCCACCACCGCCCCCGGTGTCGGAGGCTGCCCCGGATGCTCAAGATGCCGGCGCCGGCGCGCCCGAGGATTCGGGCGCGGCGAAGGAGGAGGACGGGGCAGGAGAGCAGGCCGCATTGACGACCGGTGCGGGTGCGGCCGAGCCGGCCGGCCCAGGGCGATTCAAGGTGCAAATCGCAGCGTTCCGCTCAAGCGAGGCGGCCGAAGCGGGCTGGCAGCGGTTGCGCGCCGCGCACGAGGACCTGCTCGGTGGGCTTACGCATATCGTGGTCCGGGCGGACCTTGGGGCGGAGAAGGGGATCTATTACCGTCTCCAGGCCGGCCCGCTGGCTGATGCGGCGGCGGCCACTGCCCTGTGCGGCAAGTTCAAGGCCCGCGAACAAGGTTGTTTCGTTGTCCGACCCTGAGCGCGTTCGGCCAAAGGCGGTCATCTTCGGCTGTAGCGGGCCCTCGCTTAGTCCGGTGGAGCGGTCGTTTTTCAACGAGGCCGATCCGCTCGGCTTCATTCTGTTCGAGCGAAACTGCCGGGCGCCGGAGCAGGTTGCGGACTTGGTGCGCGGCCTGCGCGCCGCGGTAGGGCGTGAGGATGCGCCGGTGCTGATCGATCAGGAGGGCGGGCGCGTGGTACGCCTGAAACCGCCGGCGTGGCGGTGCGTCCCGCCCGCCGCAGGTCTGGCGGCCATCTACGACCGGGACAATCGGGCAGGGATGGCTGCGGCGCGCTTGAACGCCCGCCTCATCGCCGCGGAGTTGCAACCTCTCGGAATCAACGTCAATTGTGCGCCGGTCCTCGATATTCCGTCACATGAGGCGCATCCCGTGATTGGCGATCGCGCGTTGGGCACCACGCCCAGGGCCGTGACCGATCTCGGGCGCGCGGTGTGCGATGGCCTGCTGGCGGGCGGCGTGTTGCCGGTGATCAAGCATCTGCCGGGTCACGGTCGGGCGGGTGCCGACAGCCACCTCGATCTGCCGGTCGTCGAGGCCGGTCTTGATGAGCTCGAGGCGGTTGATTTTCAGCCATTCGGGGAGCTGGCGGCGATGCCCATGGGAATGACGGCTCACGTCGTGTTTGCAGCGGTCGATGACAAGCAGCCGTGCACCACATCGCCGCGAGTCATCGAGGAAATAATTCGCGGGGACATCGGCTTCGACGGCCTGCTCATCAGCGATGATGTGGCGATGGGCGCACTTGCCGGCGGGCTCGACGAACGATGCCGCGCGGCGCTGGCTGCCGGTTGCGATGTCGCGCTTCATTGCACGGGCGTGCTTGACGAGATGGCCCTCGTTAGGGCTGAAGTCGGCCCGCTCAGCGACGCCGCGATCGTGCGGCTCGATCGGGCTCGAGCCATGCGGTCCCATCCTGATTCGTTCGATGCGACCGATGCTCGGGCCGAACTCGACGCGCTGCTGGCATAAGGTGAGGGCGCCATGATGTTCGGCGTGGATCTCGGTGGAATTCTCTATAGCGTATCGGTCTGGGCCATCCCGGTGCTCCTCGCTATTACGTTTCACGAGGCCGCCCATGGCTACGTCGCGTGGCGCCTGGGCGACGACACCGCGTGGCGCTTGGGGAGGGTCTCCTTCAATCCGTTCCGCCACGTCGACCGCTTCGGCACGATCGTCTTGCCGGCGCTCCTGCTGCTGTTGTCAGGAGGCCGCTTCATGTTCGGTTGGGCCAAGCCCGTGCCAGTGAATTTCGGCCGCTTGCGGCGCCCGCGGCGCGACATGGTGCTGGTGGCGCTCGCGGGACCCGGAACCAATATCGCCCTGGCGCTCGCCTGCGCGATCCTGTTCCATTTCACCGGCATTCTCCCGCCCTATGTCGGGGCCTGGGTGGAAGAGAACCTGCGGAACGCCATCTTGCTCAACGTTCTGCTCGCGGTCTTCAACATGTTGCCGTTGCCGCCACTGGACGGTGGGCGGGTGGCCGTCGGCCTGTTGCCCGACGTGCTGGCCTTTCCGCTTGCCCGGCTCGAGCGATACGGTTTCATGATCCTCATCGGCCTCTTGTTCATTCTGCCGATGATCGGAAACCAGATCGGATTGAAATTGAACCTGTTCGAATGGCTCGTGTTGCCGGTCGTCGGCTTCCTGATAAAATTGACCCTCATCCTGACGGGTCATATGTGACGGCCGATCGGACGGGGAGCGTGGACATCGAGGACGAAACTTTCGATGGGCCGCCGGAGATGCGTCCATTCGATGGACCCCTGGTCGTCGACATCGATGGCTATGCGGGGCCGCTCGATGTCCTTCTCGCCCTCGCCCGGACCCAAAAGGTCGACCTCACCCATATCTCGATCCTGCAGCTGGCCGAGCAGTTCCTCGCCTTCGTCACCGAGGCCCGGAGCTTGCACCTGGAAGTCGCCGCCGATTACCTGGTCATGGCGGCATGGCTCGCCTATATGAAATCGCGCCTCCTGCTGCCTGACGAAGAGAGCGAGCTCGGCGGCACCGAGATGGCGGCCCGGCTGCGCCACCAATTGCGGCGACTCGAAGCCATCCGGGAGGCGGGCCACAAGCTCATGATGCGCCATCGCCTCGGCCGTGACGTTTTCGCGCGTGGTGATCCCGAGGCCATACGGGTGATCAAGACGCCGGTTTTCGCGGTCTCGCTCTATGAGCTGCTCAAGGGGTATGCCGCCGTCGAAGCGCGCGTCCCGGCCGAGACACTGCGCATCGATCGCCACGCCGTTTACCGCATCGAGGACGCCATCCGGCGGCTCGCCCGTTTGCTCGGCGAGACGCTCGATTGGGAGACGCTGGAGGACTTTCTGCCGCCGGGGATGGATGCGGGCTTTGCCCTGCGCAACGCGATTGCCTCGACCCTGGCGGCGAGCCTCCAGCTCGCGCGGGAAGGCAAGATCGAGCTGCGTCAAACCAATGCCTTCGGGCCGGTCTATGTGCGCGCGAAGGAGCGCAAAGAATAGTCGACAAGTTGATCGCCGGGGGCGGTGGACAGCCCTGACAACGTGAGCCACGGGAGAGCGTCATGAGCGAGGACAGGCCCCAACAATTAAGGATCGCGGAGGCTATTCTGTTTGCGACGTCCGCGTCCGTCACCGAAGCGGCGATCGCCAACCGTCTTCCCGAGGGCGCCGATGTCAAGGCCATCTTGGCGGAGCTCGCCCAGCGCTACGAGGATCGCGGTGTCAACCTCGTGCGCGTGGCGAATGGTTGGGCGTTTCGCACGGCCCCCGATCTCAGTTTCCTTTTGCAGCATGAGGCCACGGTGCAGCGGCGCCTCTCGAAGGCGGCGGTCGAGACGTTGGCCATCATCACCTATCACCAGCCGGTGACGCGGGCGGAGATCGAAGATACCCGCGGCGTTGGGCTCAGCCGCGGTACGCTCGATCTTTTGCTCGAGGCCGGGTGGATCAGGCCGCTTGGCCGCAAGCGTATGCCGGGCCGCCCCGTCACCTATGGCACGACCGATGCGTTTCTCGATCATTTCGGCCTGGCCAACGTCGATGATCTCCCCGGCGTTCAGGAACTCAAGGCTGCCGGCCTCATGGAGGCGGACGAAGGCATGCCGCTGTTTCCTGCCGCCGCGCCGGCTGTCGACGACGCGGACGGAGAAGCGCCATCCGGAGAGACCGATGCGGCAGATCGGGACCCCCCCTCCGCCGATACCGGCTAGCCAAAATCCTCCCGGCAGGAAATTAGCTCCCCAGCCGCACCAGCGTCGGTATCGTTGGCCGGTGTGGATCGTTTCGCCGAAATCCGCCCGACGGCTTTTTCTCGGTAGAGCGCCCGGAAGTTCACGATTTTGGAAAGGAATGAGAATGCGTTGCATTATCGATCGCGACGATTATAATTTGCATCGAGGACGAGCGCTGCGGAGGACCCGAGGGTAGCGTGCCGGGTGTCCTCGGCAGCAAGCGCCAAGCATCGGGATACGGTCGTCTTCCTTCACCGCAGGATTGCTGCAGCGGCAAGGGGCAGGGGGCAACGCAGGAGGGCTACAAGGATGCGCGCACGCATTCGCTTCTTTGCGACGATCCTATTCGCATCCGCCGTCTTCCTGGCCGGTCTGGCGGGCTTCACGGAAGTCCGGGCCGACGAGCTCAACATATATTCCTACCGCCAGGAGTTTCTTACCAAGCCGTTCATCGAGAGCTTCGAGCAGGAGACCGGCGTCACCGTCAACACGGTCTTCATCAAAAAGGGCATGCTCGAGCGGCTCAAGGCTGAAGGGCGAAACAGCCCGGCAGATATCGTGATGACCGCCGATATCGCGCGCCTGCAGGCGCTGGCGGATGCCGGTTTGCTGCAGCCGATCCGCTCATCGGTTCTCGACCGCAATATACCGCCCCAGTATCACGGGCCAGATTGGCTCTGGTACGGCCTGACGACGCGCGCCCGCGTGATCTACTATGCGAAGGACAGAGTCGATCCGGCCGAGTTGTCCACATACGAAGACCTCACCCATCTCATGTGGCGCGGGCGGCTCTGCACGCGCTCGGGCTATCACATTTATCAGTTATCGCTGCTTACCTCGATGGTTGCCCATCATGGCGCGGCGGGCGCCGAGGAATGGCTTGAGGGTCTCAAGCGCAACCTCGCACGCAAACCCCAAGGCAACGATCGGGCGCAGGTCAAGGCGATCAAGGAAGGCGTCTGCGACATCGCGTTGGGCAACACCTATTACATGGGCAAGATGAAGGCCGATCCCGAGCAGAAGCGGTGGGCCGACGCGGTGAGCATTTACTTTCCCAATCAGGCGGACCGGGGCGCACACGTCAATATCAGCGGCATCGCGGTGGCCAAGAGCGCCAAGAACCTGGCCAACGCGACACGGTTCGTCGAATTCCTGAGCTCGGACGCGGCGCAAGAGATCTACGCCCGGCAAAACTTCGAATACCCGGTCAAGGACGGTGTGGCCTGGCATCCGGAGGTCGAATCGTGGGGCCGTTTCAAGGCCGATGACATGAACCTCGGCGAGATCGCCCGCCACCAGGCGACCGCCGTCAAGATCGTCGACCGCGTGGCCTACGATGAGTTCTCCGGTGGCTCGTAAACGGCGGTTGTGTTTCGTTGATCCCTGAAGGCGTCTTTCGCCCGTGTCCTCCCCAAGCGTAGCCACAGCCGAACGCGCACCCGGTTTGCCGGCGCGTCCGCGGGCGCGATTCGACGTCTGGTCCACAGCGACATTTATCGCTGCCGCTCTCGTCGCCGTGCCCATGCTGACGGTCATCGTGATCGCGCTCACGCCCGCCGACGACGTGTGGGCTCACCTCGTCGCGACGGTGCTGCCGATCTACTTGCGCAACACGCTCGTGCTCTTGGCTGGCGTCGGCGCAGGCGTTTTCATCATCGGCACGGGTACCGCTTGGCTCACCGCCATGTGCCGCTTTCCCGGGCGCTCTGCGCTGGCCTGGGGCCTTGTCCTGCCGTTGGCGATGCCGGCCTATGTAATCGCCTATGTCTACACAGATCTATTGGAGTTTTCCGGGCCGGTGCAGGGTCTTTTGCGCGAGCAGTTTGGCTGGCAGACAGCGCGGGACTACTGGTTCCCGGACATTCGCTCGATGGGCGGCGCGATCGGCATGCTGACGCTCGTCTTCTACCCCTACCTCTATCTCCTCGCCCGCGCCGCGTTTCTCGAACAGTCGGTGGCGGCGCTCGAGGTGAGCCGGACGCTTGGCCGAGGCGCGCTCAGAACGTTCTGGTCGGTCGCCTTGCCGCTGGCCCGGCCGGCCATCGTCGTCGGTCTATCGCTGGCGCTGATGGAATCACTCAACGATTTCGGGACCGTCGATTACTTCGCCGTCCAGACGCTCAGCCTCGGCATCTTCAACGTGTGGTTCGGCATGAACAACGTGGCCGGCGCCGCGCAGATCGCGACCGCGGCCCTCCTGGTGGTGCTTCTGATCATTGTCTTCGAGCGCGTCATGCGCGGGAGGCGGCGGTTTCACCAAACCTCGACGACGTATCAGAGCCTGCCGAGCTACCGGTTGACGGGGGCCCGCGCCGGCCTCGCGTTTGTGGCGTGCTTCCTGCCTGTCGTTTTGGGCTTTCTCGTGCCGGCCGCGGTTCTATTGGCCTACGCGCTCAAGAATTTCGGCGCCGCCATCGAGGATAAGTTCCTGTCCTTGGCCGCCAACAGCGTGGTCCTTGCGGCTATCGCCGCTGTGCTCGCCGTCGCGGTTTCCGTGATGATGGCCTATGGCCTGCGCTTGCGCGGCGGTCCCGTGCTGACGACGGTCAACCGTTTCGCCAGCGTGGGTTACGCGGTGCCGGGCGCCGTGCTCGCGCTTGGCGTGTTGATCCCGTTCGGCTGGCTCGACAACACGGTCGATGGCCTCGCCCGATCCATCGCGGGGGTCTCGACAGGCCTCCTCCTGAGCGGCACCCTCGTGGCGCTCACCTTCGCCTATGTCGTTCGGTTCCTGGCCGTCTCCTACGGCGCGGTCGAGGCCAGCTTCACCAAGGTGACGGTGAACATGGATGGGGCCGCGCGCACCCTGGGGCGGGGTCCGGCGGGCGCCTTGTGGCGGGTTCATGTGCCGCTGATCAAGGGGAGCGCCCTCACCGCCGCACTGCTCGTGTTCATCGAAGTCATGAAAGAGCTGCCGATGACTCTGATCTTGAGGCCGTTTAACTTCGACACCTTGGCCACATACGTTTATCAATACGCCGGTGACGAGCAACTCGAACGCTCGGCGCTCGCAGCGCTCGCCATTGTCGCGGTCGGCATCTTGCCGGTGACATTGCTCAATCATGCCATCGGCCGTTCGCGCCCCGGCTCGTCCTAGCGAGAGGATGTCAGGTCTCAAGCTCGAACACGTCAGTCACGCCTTCGGCAACCTCACTGTCATCACCGATATCAGTCTGACGGTCGAGGATGGCGAAATCGTCTGCCTTGTGGGCCCGTCGGGCTGCGGCAAGACAACGACGCTGCGCATCGTCGCCGGCCTCGAGGAGGTGCAGACCGGACGCGTGACGATCGGCGATCAGTTGGTCGCCGGTGCATCGGTGTCGCTGCCGCCGGAGGAGCGCGGCGTGGGGCTGGTCTTCCAGGACTATGCCCTGTTTCCCCATCTCAACGTCCTCGAGAACGTGACCTTTGGCCTCAAGTGGCGTGCGCGCGATGGTGCCCAGCGCCGGGCGCTCGACATGTTGGCTCGGGTGCGGATGGCGGGCCACGCCCAATCCTACCCGCACACGCTTTCCGGCGGGCAGCAGCAGCGCATTGCCCTCGCCCGGGCGCTGGCGCCCAATCCCACGCTGATGTTGATGGACGAGCCGTTCTCGAACCTCGATGTTCGCCTGCGCGAGGAGGTCTGCGCGGATACCTTCACGCTGCTCAAGGAAACCGGCACGACGACGCTGCTGGTGACCCACGATCCCGGGCAGGCGATGCGCATGGCCGACCGGATTGCGGTCATGCGCCAGGGGATCATCCAGCAGATCGCCCCGCCCGACGACATCTACGCCCATCCAGCCAATGCCTTTACGGCGAAGTTCTTCAGTGAGGTGAACGCGTTGGATGGAACCGTTCGGGCCGGTACGGTGGCGAGTCCGTTCGGACCTATTGCGGCCAATGGCTTGGCGGAGGGCGCAGCGGTCGAGGTCCTGATCCGTCCCGAGGCGCTGTTGGTCGACGGGGCGGGTGGGGCGCCGGAATCACCCGATGTCGTTCAGGCCCAAGTTCTGTCCGCACGCCCGCTCGGCTCCTATCGGCTGGTTCATCTCGCGCTGGCCAGCGACAGGGCCGTGGTTCTCCTCGCGCACATGATCGGACCCTTGGCGCCCAAACCCGGGGACACCGTGGCCATCCGGCTCGACCGCGATCAGACGTTCGTTTACCCCAAAACCGGGGGGGATTAGCGTCAGGGTGGAGCGGTGCGGCGGGCGACGTTGCGCGCCCTACGCCTTTCTGCCATTATCGCTACTCGCGGAAAGGCCGGGAAAATAGGGAGTTACTGCTGATGGCGCCAAGTTTCTGGCAAATCCTCATCGTTTTGGTGTTGGTTCTCCTGTTGTTCGGCCGCGGCAAAATCGCCGGTCTCATGGGCGAGATGGCCACGGGCATCAAAAGCTTCAAAAGAGGTATGGCGGAGAGCGACAAGCAGGTTGGGGACGCCACGAGCAAGGTCATCGACGCGGAGGCAGGCGCGGCCACCACGGCGGCGAGTGAAGGCGCTGCTGAAAAAAGCAAAGCCTCAAACGGCTAGGCGGCGCCGTCCGGCGGCATGGCCGGGAGACCTGGCCCACATCTAAATCGTCATGTTCGACATAGGTTGGACCGAAATGCTGATGATCGCGGTTGTCGTGATCGTTGTCGTTGGTCCGAGGGACTTACCGAAGGTCCTGCGCACCACCGGGCGGTGGGTGGCGAGCGCACGCTCGGTCGCCCGCGAATTCCACCGGAGCCTTGATCAGATCGCCGAGGAGGCGGAGCTCGACGAGATCAAAAAGGGCGTCGAGCAGGCGACCAGTTTCAAACCCGGCCAAGCCCTCGAGAAAACCGTGGACAGCATGACCGATCCCACGGGCAGCGATTCGGGCCTGCTCGATCAGGGCCCGGCGGCGGCGAAAGAGGCCGGCGCCGCGGACGAGAAGAACCCGACTGCGCCCGCGACGAAAGAAGCGCCGGGCGACCAGCCCGCTCAACAGGACGGGGCTGCGGCCAAGCGCCAAGTCGGGTCGTAAGTGATGGCCGATACCCACGCGGCGGAATCGACCGGCGAGGAGAAAGCGATGCCGCTGCTCGATCATCTGATCGAGCTGCGCCGCCGCCTTGTCTATTCCGGCATCGCCTTCGCGGTCGCCTTCGTGCTCTGTTACATCGTCGCCGAAGAGGTTTACGCCTTTCTCGTTCAGCCGCTCGCCGATCTCTACGAGGGCGAGGAGGGCCGGCGCATGATCTACACCGGCCTGCACGAAGCGTTCTTCACCTATCTCAAGGTCGCGTTCTTCGGCGCCGCTTTCGTTTCGTTTCCGATTTTGGCGAGCCAGATTTGGATATTCGCGGCGCCCGGGCTCTACAAGAACGAGAGGCGGGCCTTCCTGCCGTTTCTGTTCGCTACGCCGGTGCTGTTCCTCATGGGCGCGGCGCTCGCCTACTACGTGATCTTCCCGCTCGCCTGGTCGTTCTTCATAAGCTTCGAGTCGCTCGGCGGCGTCGATACCCTGGCGATTCAGCTCGAGCCCAAGGTGAACGAGTATCTCGCGCTCGTCATGAAGCTCATTTTCGCCTTCGGCCTCTCCTTCCAGTTGCCCGTGGTGATGACGCTTCTCGCGCGCGCGGGCCTGATCACCTCGCAGATGCTCAAGAGCAAGCGCAAATACGCCATCGTCATCACCTTCGTCGCCGCCGCCTTTCTCACGCCGCCCGACGTGATCAGCCAGATCGGCCTCGGCATTCCGATCCTGTTGCTCTACGAAATTTCGATCTTCTGCGTACGCGTGGTCGAGCGCCAGCGTGCGCGCGCCGAGGCGGAGTCCGAAACGAGCTAGCACTCCCGGTGGACGGTGCCGCGATTGCGGCGTATATAGGGCGCGCGCAAGCGGCGGTACGGTGTCTCCGAGTTTTCTCTGGCAATGTTCGATATCAAGTGGATCCGGGATCACCCCGAGGCTTTCGACGAAGGCCTGGCGAAACGGGGGCTCGACCCCGCGTCATCTCTCGTTCTCGACCTCGACAAGCGTCTACGTGACTGCCAGACCACGCTGCAGCGCGCGAAGGCGGATCGAAATGCGGCTAACACCGAAATAGGCGCCATAAAAAGCCGCGGCGAAAACGCGGATTCGGAGATCGCCGAGGTCGCAACCCTCAAGAGCGCTATCCAGGACGGCGAGGACGACGTGCGGCAGCTCGCCGGCGAGCTCGCCGATCTCTTAGCTCAATTTCCAAACTTGGCCGATAAAGATGTGCCGGTCGGGCCCGACGAGCGTTCGAATGTTGAGTTGCGCCGCGTCGGTGAGCCCAAAAACTTCAATTTCGAGCCCAGGGAGCATTTCGACATTGGCGAAGCGCTCGGCCTGATGGATTTCGCGGCGGCGGCGCGGATGTCGGGCGCGCGTTTCGTCGTGCTCAAGGGTGCGTTGGCGCGACTCGATCGCGCCTTGGGCGCCTTCATGCTCGATCTGCAAACCCAGGAGTTCGGCTACCAGGAGGTGGTGCCGCCGATCTTGGTCCGCGATGCCGCAGCCTTCGGCACCGGGCAGCTCCCCAAATTCGCTGATGATCTGTTCGCGATGGGCAAAAATGATGACGCGGGCGATTGCCTCTGGCTCATTCCGACCGCCGAGGTGCCGCTCACCAATCTCGTGCGCGAGCAGATTCTCGAGGCCGAAAACCTGCCCCTGCGCGTCACCGCCTTAACCCCATGCTTTCGCGCCGAGGCGGGCGCCGCCGGCAAGGACACCCGCGGCATGATCCGCCAACACCAGTTCGACAAGGTGGAGCTCGTCAGCATCACCCGGCCCGACGAGTCCGAGGCCGAGCACGAGCGCATGACGAATGCCGCCGAGGAAGTCTTGAAGCGGCTCGATCTTCCCTACCGCGTCGTCACGCTTGCGACCAGCGATATGGGTTTTGCCGCGCGCAAGACCTACGACATCGAGGTGTGGCTGCCGGGCCAGGCAAGGTACCGCGAGATTTCGAGCTGCTCCAACTGCGGCGATTTTCAGGCCCGGCGCATGAACGCCCGCTTCCGGCCCGGCAGCGGCAAGGGGACGGCGTTCGTCCACACCCTCAACGGCTCGGGCCTCGCCGTCGGCCGCACCCTGATTGCGGTGCTCGAGAACTATCAGCAGGCCGATGGCACGGTCGAGATTCCCGAGGCGCTCAGGCCCTATATGGGCAAGCGCGAGGTCATCGCGCCCGATGGCTAAGCGCCGGTCGCGCTTGTCGGATCTCCGGATCCTTTTGTCCAACGACGACGGCATCGATTCGCCGGGCCTGAAGGCGCTGGAACGGGTCGCCCGGACGATCAGCAAGGATGTCTGGGTGGTGGCGCCGCAATCGGAGCAGAGCGGCGCCGCCCACTCGCTGACGCTCACCGAGCCACTGCGCATCCGCAAGATTTCGGCCCGGCGCTTCGCCGTGGACGGCACGCCGACCGACGCGGTCCTGATGGCGTTCAACCACATCGTCAAGGGCAAGCGGCCGTCGCTTCTGATGTCGGGCATCAACCTCGGCGCCAATCTGGGCGAAGACGTGACTTATTCCGGCACCGTTGCCGCGGCCATGGAGGGCGCGTTGCTCGGCATCCCCTCGATCGCCTTGAGCCAGGTCTTTCGCTTCCCCCATCCGGTGAAATGGGCGACCGCCGAGCACCACGCCCCGGCGCTGATCCGCAAGCTCCTCAGGATCGGCTGGCAGAGCGACGTGCTGATCAACGTCAATTTTCCCAACACCGTCGCGAGCCAGGTCATGGGACTCCAAGTGACGGTGCAGGGCAGGCGGGACGCCGCCGATCTGGTCATCGACGATCGGGTCGATGCGCGCGGCGTGCCCTACTACTGGATCGGCTTTCGCCGCCATTTCGGATCGCCGCCGCGCGGCACCGATCTCGCGGCAATCACCGAGCACGCCATTTCGGTCACGCCGCTCCATCTCGATCTCACGCACGGCGCCACGCGTCGGGCCTTGCGGGCGGCGTTCAAGTGACGGATGAATCGCACGTCATTCGCCTCATCATGGAGCTGCGCCGCGAGGGCATCACCGACACCCGAGTCATTTCGGCGATCGAACGCGTACCGCGCGAGCGCTTTGTGCCGCCGACGTTCGAGGACCGCGCCTACAACAACTCGGCGCTCCCGATTGAGGACGGCCAGACCATCAGTCAACCCTACGTCGTCGCCTTCATGACCGAGGCGCTCGATGTGGGGGACCGCATGAAGGTCCTTGAGATCGGCACGGGTTCGGGCTACCAGACCGCGGTTCTCGCCAAGCTGTGCCGGCGCATCTACACCATCGAGCGTTACCAATCGCTGCTGCGCCGGGCGGAGGCGCGGTTCAAGGACCTCGGCCATGCCAACATCACCACGCGCTACGGCGATGGGTCGAAGGGCTGGCCCGAACAAGCGCCCTTCGATCGCATCATCGTGACGGCGGCGGCGGTTGACGTCCCGCCGATCCTGGTCGAACAGCTGACGATCGACGGTCTCATGGTGCTGCCCATCGGCGAGAGCGGCTGGACACAGCAACTCGTTCGTGTCAGCCGCCGCGAGGAGGGCTTCGATGCGGAGGAGCTTCTGTCGGTGAGGTTCGTACCGCTGGTGGAAGGGGTGGAAAAAGGGCATTGAGGCGGAGAGGGTCTTGGCGTTGGGCTCAACGATCGCGATCATGACCGGACGCCGCGCCGTGATGAGAGGCGCCCTCATGATCGGCCTATGCGTGGTGGCTTGCGCCTTCGTCGCGTGCACGAGCGATGCGCCAGCGCCGGTGGTGCTGAAGGGATTGACGCCCGATTCCTCGACCGGAGCCGGAACACCGGCCACAGGATCGGTTAGGGTGGGCTCCGGCGATACGGTCTATGCGATCGCGCGGCGAAACGGCGTCTCGGTGCGCAACATCATCGCGCTCAACGAGCTGTCAGCGCCTTATCTGCTCCGTGTCGGGCAGGTCCTCAAATTGCCCGAGGCCCGGTTCCATACCGCGGCCGCGGGCGACACGCTCTATGGCATTTCGCGCCGTTACCGCATCGATGTCTACCGATTGGCAAAACTCAACGGCCTCAAACGCCCCTACACCATCAAGGTCGGCCAACGGCTTCGCCTGAACGCTGCCCGCGCTGGTGGCGATGATCAGGCGCCAAGCCGGACGCTTGAACTCGTGGCAACGCCGCGCGGCGCGTTTTCCTGGCCGGTCGAGGGCCGTATCCTCTCATCGTTCGGTCCCAAGACGGGCGGCATCCACAATGACGGGATCGATATCGCCGTGACGCCGGGCGCTGCGGTGCGCGCGGCCGGGTCCGGAGTCGTCGCGTACGCCGGCAACGGTCTTCGCGGCCTCGGCCACCTCCTGCTGATTCGCCATGAGGGTGGCTGGATCACCGCCTACGCCCATAATGAGGAGATCCTGGTCCGGCGCGGCGACGTCGTCCGTCAGGGACAAACCATCGCGCGTGGCGGGGCGACGGATAATGTCGCCCTGCCCAAACTCCACTTTGAGATTCGCAACGGCACCGAAGCCGTCGATCCGCTGCGCTACTTGCCGGACAGCCAGGCTTAGCCAGGCCTAATCGATGCGTACGGCGAGGCGTCCGGCGAGGTCCTGGACGTACTGCCAGGCCACGCGGCCGGAGCGGGCGCCGCGCGTGACCGACCATTCGATGGACTCGGCGCGCATCTGCTCGCCATCGAGCTTGAGGCCATAGCGCTTTGCGTAAGATTCGATAATGGCGAGATAATCGTCCTGGCTGCAGGCATGAAAGCCGAGCCACAGGCCGAAGCGATCCGAGATCGAGACCTTTTCGTCGACGGAATCGGAAGGATGGATGGCTGTGGAGCGCTCATTCTCGATCATCTCTCGCAGCATCAGGTGGCGGCGGTTCGATGTGGCATAGAGCAGGACGTTGCTGGGCCGGCCTTCAATTCCGCCTTCGAGCACGGCTTTCAGCGATTTGTAGCTCGTGTCCTGACCGTCGAACGAAAGATCGTCGCAAAACAACACACAGCGCCGCTCGCTCGCGCGGAGGACTTTCAACAGAAGCGGCAGCGAGTTGATGTCCTCGCGGTGGATCTCGACCAGCGCCAGCGTGCCCGGCGCGGCGTGATTGATGGCGGCGTGGACCGCTTTGACCAGCGAGCTCTTGCCCATGCCACGGGCGCCCCACAGAAGGGCGTTGTTGGCGGGGTATCCGGCGGCATGGCGGCGCGTGTTCTCGATCAGGATATCGCGCACACGATCGATGCCGATGAGCAGCTCGAGCGCAACGAGGTTGACCTCGGCTACGACCTCGAGGTGCTCGGCCTCCGCATTCCAGACGAACGCATCGGCCGCCGCAAGATCGGTGATTCCGGTCGAATTGGGGCCGATTCGCTCGAGCGCCTCGGCGATCCGTTTGAGCAACGGCGAAAGGTCGGCATCCTGCATCACGGGCACGCTTGCGCTGTCATGGGCCCTTCAAGGCGGCGCGTCCTCGCGGGGCGCACGGAACCTAGCACAACGCGTCCCGCGGTCAACTTATGCGGCCCGGCCCAGGCTGCGAGCGCCCCGCTTCGTCTTTGCATTCCGGGGGGCTCCCGTTATAGTCCGCCAAGCTCGCCCACGCGTTCCAAAGGAGAACTTAATGGTGATTTCTCCGGCCTACGCCCAAGACATGCTAGGGGGAGGAGGCTTCGATCTCCTGTCCCTGGCGCCCCTCGTGCTCATCTTCGTAGTGTTCTATTTCCTGCTTATTCGTCCGCAACAGAAAAAGGCCAAGGATCACCGCGAGATGATCGGCGCGGTGCGCCGTGGCGACAATGTCGTCACCGGCGGCGGCATCATCGGCCGGGTGACCAAAGTGATGGACGACGAGCGTGTCCAGGTGCAGATTGCCGATGATGTTCGCGTGGAGATCGCGCGTCCCACCCTCGCCAACGTGCTGGCCCGGGGCGCGCCGGCCTTCGATAAGAAGGGCAAGGGTCGCGACGACGACGACGACGAGGGCGCGGACCAGGAAGATGATGCGCCGAGCGCGGGGAAAGGCGAGCGCTAGGGAGCTGGATGTAGTGCGCCGATGCTGTATTTCGCCAGGTGGAAGATCACAACCGTCATCGTCGTTTGTCTCGCCGGGATCGTCTTTGTCGCTCCGAATTTCTTAAGTTCCCGGCTGGCCGGCAACCTGCCGGTTTGGCTGCCGCATCAACAGATCAATCTCGGCCTCGATCTTCGCGGCGGCTCGCATCTATTGCTCGAGGTCGACGTCGAGGCGCTGATCAAGGAGCGGCTCGAAGCCATCGTTGATGCCACGCGCACGACTCTCCGCCAGGCGCGTATCGGTTATACAGGATTGGGTGTGGCCGGCCGCAGCGTCGCGCTGCGCCTGAGAAACCTGGATGATCTTGAGGCCGCCGAGCGCCTCTTGAACGAGCTGGCGACACCGGTCCGCACCAGCCTGTTCGGCCAATCGGAACGCGACATCGAGGTCGAGATCGGCGAGGACGGCGGCGTCACCATCGCGCTGACCGAGGAAGCGGTCGAGGAATCCCGACGCGCTGCGGTTGAACAGTCGATCGAGATCGTGCGCCGCCGCATCGACGAGACCGGCGTGCGCGAGCCCACCATTCAACGCCAGGGCGCCGAGCGCATTCTCGTCCAGCTGCCCGGATTTGATGACCCGGATCGCATCAAGCGCCTGCTCGGGCGGACCGCGAAAATGGTGTTCCGTCTCGTCGATCCCAACACCACCGTCAAGGATGCGCGCGCGGGCCGCCTGCCCGCGGGTTCCGAATTGCTCGACGATGCAGCCGAGGTGGATGCCACCGGTCAGCCCTTGCAATACGTCGTGCGCAAGCGGGTGATGGTGAGCGGCGACCAGCTGATCGATGCGCAGGTCGGCACCGATTCGCGCTCCGGCCAGCCGGTTGTCAATTTCCGCTTCGACTCGGCCGGCGGCAAGCGCTTTGGCGAGGTGACCCGCGACAATGTCGGCCGTCCCTTCGCCATCGTGCTCGACCGCCAGGTCATCAGCGCGCCGGTCATCCGGGAGGCCATCCTGGGCGGCGCCGGTCAGATCAGCGGCCGGTTCACGTTCCAGGAGGCAACCGACCTTGCGCTGCTGCTGCGCGCCGGCGCGTTACCGGCGCCACTCAAGATCCTCGAGGAGCGCACCGTCGGCCCCGGTCTGGGAGCAGATTCGATCAGCGCGGGCAAGGCGGCCAGTATCGTCGGCTTCATCCTGATCATGGTCTTCATGGCTGCGGCTTACGGTCTGTTCGGCCTGGCCGCAGATTTCGCGCTGCTCGTCAACATAGCCCTCATAGGTGGTGCCCTGTCGCTGTTACAGGCGACCCTGACCTTGCCCGGAATCGCCGGCATCGTGCTCACCATCGGTATGGCGGTCGATGCCAATGTGCTCGTGTTCGAGCGCATCCGCGAGGAGGTCGCCACGGGCAAGACGCCCTTTGCGGCGGTCGATTCAGGCTACAGGCGCGCCTTGACCACCATTGTCGATGCCAACCTCACCACGCTGATCGTGGCGATCCTGCTGTTCCAGTTCGGCTCTGGGCCGGTCCGCGGTTTCGCCGTGACCTTGGGGATCGGCATCTGCACGTCGGTCTTCACCGCGGTCACGCTGACGAGGCTGCTCGTGGTGTGGTGGCTGCACCGCCGCCGCCCGGCCGTCCTGCCGATTTGACGAGGCCGCCATGCTGCGCATCAGACTCGTCCCGTCCAAGACCGCCATCCCCTTCATGCGGTTCCGCCCGCTTGCCATGGCGATCTCGGGCCTCCTGGCGGCGGCCTCGATCGTCCTGTTCCTCGCCGTCGGGCTCAATTATGGCATCGATTTTCGCGGCGGCATCATGATCGACGCGAAGCTGCCCGGTCCCGCCGATCTTGCGACCATGCGCTCATCGCTCTCCGCCATCGGCCTCGGCGAGGTGGCGCTGCAGGAATTCGGCGCGCCCGATAACGTGCTGATCCGCGTGGAGCGCCAGCCCGGCGATGCGACGGCCCAGCAAAAGGCGGTCGATGCCGTCAAGGAGGCGCTCGGCCGGGAGATCGGTCCCGGCATCGACTATCGCCGCGTCGAGTTCGTCGGACCCAAGGTGAGCGCCGAGTTGGTGAGGGCCGGGGCGATGGCGATGGGGCTCGCGCTCCTCGCCATGCTGATCTACATCTGGTTCCGCTTCGAATGGCAGTTCGCGGTGGGCGCGGTGATCGCACTCGCCCACGACGTGATCCTGACGATCGGAGTGTTCGCGCTTGTCGGCCTCGAATTCAACCTCTCGATCATCGCCGCCATTCTCACGATCATCGGCTATTCCTTGAACGACACTGTCGTCGTCTTTGACCGGGTACGCGAGAACCTGCGTAAATACAAGGCGATGCCGCTCGTCGGTCTCCTCAATCTCAGCGTCAACGACACCCTGTCGCGCACGACGATGACGTCCGTGACCACCTTTCTCGCGCTCCTCGCCCTCTACCTGGTCGGCGGGCAGGTCATCGCCGGGCTTACCCTCGCCATGATGTGGGGCGTCGTGGTCGGCACCTATTCCTCGATCTTCATCGCAGCGCCTTTTCTCGTCTTTCTCGGGTTGCGCCCGGGCAGCCGGGAGGACGAGACCGAGGAAGGGGCCAAGCCCGCGTGAGGCGCGCCTATGGAGTTCACTACGCTCAGCACGGGCGCTCGTCTTGTCGTGCAGTCCTACAGCAACGGTGGCTTTCAAATCGGCGATCAGATCATCACCGGCTCCATCCTGTTGTTTCCCGACCGTATCGCGGCTTGGCCGATCGTGCGGTTTGAAGACTTACGGATCGAGCACTTCGACGAGGTCCTCAAGGCCGAGCCCAAGATCGAAATACTCGTCATCGGCTGCGGCGCGACGATGGCGCCGGTTCCCGCGACCATCCACGGGCGCCTTTGCGCCCGGCGCCTGGCGCTCGAAAGCATGAACACCGGTGCCGCGTGCCGCACCTACAACCTGCTGCTGGCGGAGGACCGCCGCGTCGCCGCGGCTCTCATCGCGGTCGATTGACCGGACCGGGCTACAAAATGAAACGGGGGCCCGAAGGCCCCCGTCCCGATTTCGACTTTCACGCGCTACCAGCTGTTCTGCGCCGAGACCATGGCATACAGCATGGGAATCGAGAGCATCGTGTTGGTGCGCGAAAACAGCATGGCGGTCCGCGCCGCCTTGGCCTTCTCCTCGGCCGGCACCTCGACCATGCCGAGCGCCTTTTTCTGGTTCGGCCAGATGATGAACCAGACGTTGAACCACATGATGGTGCCGAGCCACATGCCGAAGCCGATCGCCGAATGCTGGGCCACGTTGTCGCCGAGGCCGAGAATGATCGCCTCGCCGATATAGCCGCTCATCCAGGCCAGAATGAGACCGGTGACGATCGTCGCCATGGCGCCCCACCGGAACCAGAACAGCGCGGCCGGCGCGATCACCTTGCTGATCGCGGGCTTCTGCTCATTCGGGATCTTGGGCATCGAGGGGATCTGGACGAAGTTGAAGTACCACAAAATTCCGATCCACATGACTCCGCTCAGTACGTGCAGCCAGCGGATGAAGAAGGCCCACCAGGTATAATCGAATTCCATCGTTCGTTTTCCCTTCTCGGCCAGCCTCAAGCGCCAATGGCTTGGACAAGGAGCACAAGTATGACAGTCATAATGAGGCCCATGATGATCGTGCTGGGCAGCGACTCGAGCGGATTCTTCATGGCGTGCATCCCCCGATTGTCCGGATGAAATACGTGGTTAAGGAGACATTATATCGGAATGCCGCGTGGCGGCAATCATCGAGCGCGGCGGCCGACGATCTCGCCGCGGCGGTAGCCCATTGCGAGGCGATTGCGGCGGGCTCGCCCAACCATCTCCATGCGGTGGCGCAGCGCCTCGACCATCCGGTCAAGCGCCGGTTGTTTCTGGTTTGCTATGCCGCGATGCGCGTGCTCGATGATGCGGTCGATAACCGTTTCCTGGCCCGCCCGGCAGCCGAGCGGGCGCGGACCCGGGGCGCCATGGGCGATCTTCTCGCGCGCTGGCTCGACCAGGCGATCGCTGCCGCGGCGGCAACGTTCGCGCCCGATGCGGCAGCCTTCGAGCCCGAGGTCTTTCTTGCCCTCAATCACTATGCCGGCGCGAGTAACATCGGGGCGGACCCCTGGCGCAAGCTCGCCGCTGCGCTCCGCCGTGACGTGGAGGAGGAGCCCCTTGCCACGTGGGAGGATTTTGCCGCCTACAGCGAGGGTGCGGCCGTCGCCCCGGCGATGATTTTTCTCTACATCCTGGCGTGCCGCGTGACGGACGGGCACACGACCTGCTTGGCGGGCGAGGTGCCGCTCGCAGATCTCGCCCGCGACATGGCGATCTTCTGCTACCTCGTGCACATCCTGCGCGATCTGCCGCTCGACGCCATGAAGAGCGCGCAGCTTTTGACCATTCCCGCGGAGGCGATCCGCGCGGCCGGGCTTGACGAGGCCGGGCTCAGAAATGCCGTAGCAGTCGGCGATCACGCGCAACTCGCGCCCCTTCTCGATGCCATCCTGGAGCGGGCGAGGGTGCATGGGCGTGGTGCGGAACGCGCGCTTGAAAAATTCGCGAACCTGCTGGACGAGAGGGAACGATCGATCCTGGTCGATCTTTACGGACGTTATCGGGCGGTCCACGACGCCATCCTCGCCGATCACAGCGTCATATTTGGTCGGCCGGCGGGACACCCGGGCGGGCCTTGAACGCGCCCGGGTGGAACGGTCGGGCGATGGACGCAGGCGATGCCTCCCTCGATTTCTGTGCGCGGGCGGTCCGTGCAGCGGACTACGACCGCTATCTCACCACGCTGTTTGCCCCGACAGACGCCCGCGCCGCGTTACTGGCCCTCTACGCCTTCAACCTGGAGATCGCGCGGATTCGCGAACACGTATCGGAGCCGTTGCTCGGCGAGGTTCGGCTCCAGTTCTGGCGCGGCGTTATCGGTGAAATCTATGCCGGCCGGCCCCGGCCCCATCAGGTTGCGCTGGCTCTGGCGACGGTGGTCCAAGCCCATGATCTGCCGCGCGAGAGCTTCGACCGCTTGATCGATGCGCGCGCCTTCGATCTCGAGGATGACCCGCCCGTCTCGCTGGGTGCGTTGGAGAGCTACGCGGATGAAACCTCGGCAACACTCATTGTCCTCGCGCTTCGGGCGCTCGGTGTAGCGGACGAAGCGGTCGCGGGAACAGCCCGTCACGTCGGTATCGCGTGGGCGCTCATCGGCCTGATCCGCGCGCTTTCGTTCCATGCCGGCCAGAACCGGCTCTACCTCCCACAGGAAGTTATGGCGCAGACCGGTGTCCGGGAGGCCGATATCCTTACCGGACGATTCACGCCGGAATTGGGCGAGGCCGTGCGAACGCTATCGGAGTTGGCCCGCCGGCATCTGGCCGATGCGCATAGCGGACGAACGCGCGTGCCGCGTGCCGCCGTGCCCGCCCTTCTGCCCGCGGTTCTGTGCGAGCTCTATCGCTCCCGGCTGGCGCGTACGGGCTACAATCCGTTTGATCCGCGCCTGCGGATCAGCGGCCTCAGGCGCCAGGTCGCACTCACCCTTGCCGCGTGGCGGGGCCGCTACTGAGAGTCGGTTTCGAAAGTCATGCGGCTCGGGCCAATCTGCGGACGAGGAGCATGACGGAGGCGGCGTAGAGGAAGGCGCGGGCCGAGGCGATGGTGGCCTCGAAGTCCTTTGCCAGTCGCCGGTTGCGGTTGATCCAGGCGAAGAAGCGCTCCACGACCCAGCGGCGCGGTTGGACGGCGAAGCCGACCTGATCGGGGCTTTTGCGCACGATCTCGACGGCGATCACGGTGGCCGTGGCGACCTTCTCGCCGGCGTAGCCGCTGTCGGCAAAGACCTTCTCGATGAACGGAAACGAGCCGCGTGAGGCGCACAGCAGCGACCCGCCACCATCGCGGTCCTGGATACTCGCCGGATGCGCCTCGAGCACGAGGCCGCGCCCGTCGGTGTCGACCAGCGCGTGGCGCTTGCGCCCCTTGATCTTCTTGCCCGCATCGTAGCCGCGGGGGCCACCAGCCTCGGTTGTCTTGACGCTCTGGCTGTCGATAATCGCGCCGCTCGGGCTGGCCTCGCGTCCGACCCGCTCGCGATCGGCCATGACCAGAGAGTGATTGATCTTCTCAAGGAGGCCGTCGTCGCGGAACTTGGCGAACCAGCGATAGATCGTGCCCCACGGTGGCAAATCGCTTGGCAGCAAGCGCCAAGGGCAGCCAGCCCGCATCACGTAGAAAATGCCGTTGACGATCTCTCGCATCGGCCATGACCGGGGCCGTCCCGTGCCATGAGCCGGAGGCAAATGAGGCTCGATCACAACCCACTCCGCATCGGTCAAATCAGTCTGATAACGCAGCGTCTTGCGGCTATGCTGCTCTCGGGTGGTCGGCGTCCACATGGCGGCTCCATATCGGTCTCAGCAACCTCCTTGGAATCACATCGACACCGGCCACTCAACCCCTTTCGAAACGGCCTCTGAGTTATTCGGCTGCGGCGCGGGTGCCGAGCCAGGTCTCGAGCTCGTTGAGCGCGCGGTGCGTCACGGCAGCCTTGCGGTCTTTGCGATTGAGCCGCGTCGCGAGCGGTGGGAACAGCCCGAAATTGATGTTCATCGGCTGGAACGTCGCGGCATCGGCGCCACCCGTGATGTGGTGAAGGAGCGCACCGAGCGCTGTCGTCGCGGGCGGGCATTGAGGCGCAAACCCGTTGCGGTTGGCGGCCGCGAAGCGCCCGGCCAGGAGACCGATGGCGGCGCTTTCGATATAGCCCTCGACCCCGGTAATCTGGCCGGCGAAGCGGAGCCGGGGACGTGCTTTTAACCGGAGCGCTTCGTCGAGCAAGCGCGGGCTGTTGAGAAAAGTGTTGCGGTGCACGCCACCGAGCCGGGCGAACTCGGCGTTCTCGAGGCCCGGGATCAGGCTGAACACCCGCTTCTGCTCGCCGTATTTGAGCTTGGTCTGGAAGCCGACAATGTTGTAGAGCGTGCCGAGCGCGTTGTCCTGGCGCAGCTGCACCACGGCGTGGGCCCGCTCGGCGGCGTGGGGGTTGGTCAGCCCCACCGGCTTCATTGGCCCGTAACGCAGGGTGTCCGGTCCGCGCTCGGCCATCACCTCGATCGGCAGGCAGCCCTCGAAGTAGGGCGTATCCTTTTCCCACTCCTTGAACGCGGTTGTCTCAGCGCTGAGCAGCGCATTTAGAAACGCGCGGTATTCGGCTTGCGTCAGCGGGCAGTTGATGTAATCGGCGCCATCGCCCTTGTCGTAACGCGATTGGAACCACGCCTTCGAGAAATCGATCGAATCCTTGTGCACGATAGGCGAGATGGCATCGAAGAAGGCGAGCGAGTCCTCGCCCGTCAGCTCGCGGATCGCATCGGCGAGGGCCGGTGAGGTCAAAGGGCCGGTGGCGATGATGACGCTGTCCCATTCATCCGGCGGCAGGCCGGCCACCTCGCCACGTTCGATGGTGACCAGCGGCTCATCCTCGAGCGCCTGCTCGACGCTGGCCGAAAACCCTTCCCGGTCGACGGCCAGCGCAGTGCCTGCCGGCACCCGGTTGGCATCGCCCGCCCGTAAAATGAGCGAACCCGCACGGCGCATCTCCTCGTGCAGAAGCCCGATGGCGCTCGCCTGCGCATCGTCGGAGCGGAACGAGTTCGAACACACGAGCTCGGCGAGGCGCCCCGTGACATGCGCCTCGGTGCCCCGGTTGGGCCGCATCTCGTGCAGAACGGCCGGCACCCCGGCCCGGGCGAGCTGCCAAGCTGCCTCCGAGCCGGTCAAGCCGCCGCCGATAACATGAATGGGCTTGAGATCAGCTTTTTCCGACACGGGTCCGAACAGCGTCTAGCCAAGCTCTCAGCACCGTGGCGTGCGCCCCGAGGCGGCTGAATACCTCGACGGCCAGTGCCTCCTTGTAGGTGTGTACGAGCAGATTGCGGTCATCCGTCATCACCAGCGCGGCTTCTGATTGTTCGTCGGTCAGTACGCCTGCGCGCCGGGCGGCGCGCACGCATCCCTTGGGTGATGCAACGTCGATCCCCTCATGATCGGCCAGATACTGCTGAGTCGTTTTCCAGACGGCCTCGAAAGTGTTGTCGAACCGTGTTGGCGCGGCGTCGCGTTGTAATGCGTTCGGTCGCTCAATGCGAGCGATCTCGTCATGCGTTGCACAGGCCCTTTGGGCTTCTTCAAGTCGCTCCTTTACTCTTTCCAAACGACACCTTCGTGATGAACGCGCCCGCGGATGGCGCTTGACGCGCTTGTCATATCGACGACGTCAATATCGTAAGGGATTGTGCTCTCCTCCAATATGTCGCGGATGTGTGAGATAAGGCTGGCAGGAAGGGCCTCTTTGGAGTCAATCGGGATATCGATGTCGCTCGAACGGCGGGCAATTCCGGTCGCACACGATCCGAACAGGTAGACCTTGGCATCGTAGCCGACCAGGGCGCCCAGCACGATCTCTTTCACATTATCGAGTGCGCGTTCGCGAGGCGTCACGGCGACCTCAGGCCGATTTCCGTGCCGCGGTGCGGCCGTTGCCGCGCGCCCGGCGGTTTGCACCCGCCTTGGCCCGCTTCGGCGCCGCGCGTTTCTGCGCCTTCGTGCGCGCGAGATACTGGCGGAGATACCCCCCGGTATAGCTTTCCATCACCTCGGCCACGTCTTCCGGCGTTCCCTCGGCGACGATCTTGCCGCCGGCATCGCCGCCGCCGGGTCCCAGATCGAGGATCCAGTCCGCGGTTTTGATGACTTCGAGATTGTGCTCGATGATGATGACGGTATTACCGGATTCGACCAGGGCGTGGAGAACCTCGAGCAAGCGCCGGACATCCTCGAAGTGGAGCCCGGTGGTCGGTTCGTCGAGAATGTAGAGCGTCTGGCCCGTCGCCCGGCGCGCTAGCTCCTTGGAGAGCTTGACGCGCTGCGCCTCGCCGCCCGATAGCGTGGTTGCCGGCTGCCCGATCCTGATATAGCCGAGCCCGACGCGCTGCATCGTCTTGAGCTTGTCCCGAATCGCCGGGACGGCGCTGAAGAACTCCGCTCCTTCATCAACCGTCATATCAAGAACGTTAGCTATCGATTTGTTCTTAAAGTGTATTTCTAGAGTTTCGCGATTGTAACGCGCGCCCCGGCACACATCGCATTGGACATAGACATCGGGCAGGAAATGCATCTCGATCTTGATCACGCCGTCGCCCTGGCAGGCCTCGCAGCGTCCCCCTTTGACATTGAAGGAGAAGCGGCCCGGCTTATAGCCGCGCGCGACCGCTTCGGGTAGGCCGGCAAACCAGTCGCGGATCGGGGTAAAGGCGCCGGTATAGGTCGCCGGATTGGAGCGCGGCGTGCGGCCGATGGGTGATTGGTCGATATCGACGATCTTGTCGAGGTACTCGATCCCATCGACGCGCATGTGCTCGCCCGCCTGATGGCGTGCATTGTTGAGCCGCCGCGCGATGGCCCTATAGAGCGTTTCGACAATCAGCGTCGATTTACCGCCGCCCGAGACGCCGGTCACGCACACGAAAGTGCCGAGCGGGAAGCGCACCGTGAGATTGGCGAGATTGTGCTGCTTCGCCCCGACGACGACGAGGTTCTTGCCCTTTTGACCGGGCCGGCGCTGCTCCGGAACGGGAATCTGGCGCATGCGTGTGAGATACTGGCCGGTCAGGCTCTCGGGGCTTTGCATGATCTTTTCCGGCGGCCCTTCAGCGACCACCTGGCCGCCGTGCACGCCGGCGCCCGGGCCCATGTCGATCACGTAATCGGCGGCGAGAATCGCTTCCTCGTCGTGCTCGACGACGATCACCGAATTGCCGAGATCACGGAGGTGCATCAGGGTTTCGAGAAGCCGCGCATTGTCGCGCTGGTGAAGCCCGATGGACGGCTCGTCCAGCACGTAGAGCACCCCGGTCAGCCCCGAGCCGATCTGCGACGCCAGGCGAATGCGCTGGCCTTCGCCGCCCGACAGGGTGCCGGAATTGCGCGACAGCGTCAGGTATTCGAGCCCGACATTGACGAGGAAGCCGAGGCGCTCGCGGATCTCCCTGAGAATGCGTTCGGCGATCACGTTTTGCTTGGCGCTCAGCCGGTCGGGCAGATCGCTACACCAATCCGCCGCCTCGACGGTCGACATCGCCGCTACCTGGCCGATATGCAAACCGTCGATCTTGACCGCGAGCGCTTCGGGTTTGAGCCGGTAGCCATCACAGGCTTCGCATTCGGTCTTCGACTGATAGCGCCCGAGCTCATCGCGGATCCATTCGGATTCGGTCTCGCGCCAACGCCGTTCCATATTGGGCACGACGCCTTCATAGGGTTTTTGCGTCGTATAGGTGCGCTCGCCGTCCTCGTAGGTCATGAGAACCGCTTCGTCGCCCGAACCGAACAGGATCGCCTCGCGCACCCTTTTCGGCAGCTCGCGGAACGCCACCGTGGTGCTGAACTTGTAGTGATGGGCGAGGCTCTTCAGTGCCTGATCGTAGTAGGGCGAGGTCGAGCGCGCCCACGGCGCGATGGCGCCTTCCTTCAGGCTCAAGCCATGGTCGGGGACCACCAGATCGGGGTCGATGAAGGCCCGCGTGCCGAGCCCGTCGCAGGCCGGGCAGGCGCCATGGGGGTTGTTGAAGGAGAACAGCCGGTGCTCGATCTCCTCGATCGTGAAGCCCGAGACCGGGCAGGCGAACTTGGCCGAGAATACCGTGCGCTCGCCGGCATCCGCATCTTCCGCGAAGGCCAGCCCATCGCTTACATTGAGCGCCGTTTCGAGGCTATCAGCCAGGCGGCTTGCGATGTCCGGACGAATGACGACGCGGTCGACCACCACCTCGATGTCGTGTTTGACTTTCTTGTTGCGCGTCGGCACCTCCTCGATCTCGTAAAGCGCGCCGTCCACCTTGACCCGCTGAAAGCCGCGCTTGAGCAAATCGGCCAGCTCCTTGCGGTACTCGCCCTTGCGCCCGCGCACCACCGGGGCGAGCAGATAGAGCCGGGTTCCCTCGGGCATCGCGAGCAGGATGTCGACCATTTGCGAGACGGTCTGGCTCTCGATCGGGAGACCTGTCGCGGGCGAATAGGGGATGCCGACCCGCGCGAAAAGGAGCCGGAGATAGTCGTAGATTTCGGTCACGGTGCCGACGGTGGAGCGCGGGTTGCGTGACGTGGTTTTCTGCTCGATCGAGATGGCCGGCGACAGGCCGTCGATCGATTCGACGTCCGGCTTCTGCATCACCTCGAGGAACTGCCGGGCGTAGGCCGAGAGGCTCTCGACGTAGCGGCGCTGCCCCTCGGCGTAGATCGTGTCGAAAGCGAGCGAGGACTTGCCCGAGCCGCTCAGGCCCGTGAGCACCACCAGCTTGTCGCGGGGAATCTCGAGATCGATGCCGCGCAAATTGTGCTCGCGTGCACCGCGGATGCTAATCGTCTTGGTCATGGGCGAGCCTACGTCGGGCCGTAAACGTAATTTTGCAGGCCTCTCAGTAAAGAGCACAACTTGGGCCGCTTGACAATCGCCGCCACATCACGGCCGCGCATGTGGTTCAACCTATTGAAATAGAACATTTTCGTTAAATTGAATAGCCGCACGCCTCGGGCCGGAGTCGGTGATGCCCCTCGGGCCGGGCCCGCGTCCGGTCACGTGCGCCTCTCAATTGGCGGTGGCGGGGGGCGGGCAATTCCGCCTAAGATGACGTGATCGCCGCCACCTGCCGGCGATGTTACGCAAACCCATCAGGTGAGGCTCGGCCATGGCAGGCAGCATCAACAAAGTGATCCTCATCGGCAATCTCGGGCGCGATCCCGAAGTACGCCAGACCCAGGACGGAAACCCGGTGGTCAACCTCTCGCTGGCCACCTCCGAGTCGTGGAAGGACCGCGCATCGGGCGAGCGCCGCGAGCGCACCGAATGGCACCGGGTGGTGATCTTCAACGAGAATCTCGCCCGCATCGCCGAGCAGTATCTCAGGAAGGGCTCCAAAATTTACGTCGAGGGTCAGCTCCAGACCCGCAAATGGCAGGACCAATCGGGTCAGGACCGCTACTCGACGGAGGTGGTGTTGGGGCGCTTCCGCGGCGAGCTCACCATGCTCGATACGCGTGGCGGGCGTGACGAAGGCTTTGCCGGGGCCGAGCCCGAGATGGCCGATACGGCCTCTGCCCCTGAGGCTACACCCGGCGCCGATATCGACGACGAAATCCCGTTCTAGGGACTTTCGATCGCTCCATTCATCACGGCGTCACTCGGCACGCCTGGCGCTTGGTTCAGAATCCATCGGCGACCATTACTTCGATGAGCTTGGGCCCTTGGCGCTGGTAGGCCGTGCGTAATACGTCGCCGAAGTCCTCGATCGTTTCCACACGCTCGGCCCAAACGCCCATGGAACGCGCCATGGACGTGAAATCGATGGCCGGATCGCGCAGGTCCATGCCGACAAAATTTTCGTTGTCGAAACCGGCGGCCAAGCGCTCCTTCAAGATGCGGTAGCTCGCGTTGTTACAGATGACGTACGTGATCGACAGCTGCTGGTGTGCCGCCGTCCATAGCGCCTGGATGCTGTACATGGCGCTTCCGTCGCCGATGATGGCGGTCACCGGCCGCGCAGGATGGGCGAGCGAAATACCGATGGCGCCCGCGATGGCGAAGCCGATGCCGCCGCTGTCGAGTCCGTAGAAATCATTCCCGCCCTTGAACGCGAGCAACTGCGGTAATCGCCGGGAGCTCACCAGCCCCTCGTCCACGACGATGGAGTTGGGCGGCAGAGCGTCCACGATTTCGAGCATGGCGCGGTCGGGATCGATGGCTCCGGCCGTTTCCCGGGACCGAAGCGAGCCTCGCGCCGTTTGCCGCTTGGCGCTCCAGTTGTTGGCCGCCAGCGCGGCGATGCGCTCCCCGGCGGCGGCGGCCTGCGCTTCGCTGCGCGTCGCCTCGAGAAGATCGACGAGAGCCGTCAAGGTCTCCTTCAGGTCGGCCCGTACCGCCATCGCGGTGGGATAGTTCTTGCCCATCTCCCAGTCGAGTTGGCCGATGTGAAGGATCTGCGTGCCCTCGGGCACGGCCTCGACCGGGGCATTGACCGACATGCGAAAGACGTCGCCACCCAGCACGACCACCAGGTCGTGGTTCGACAGAACCTCCCGGACCTGTTGCTGTACGCGGGTGAGAGCGCCCATGAACGTGGGGTGCTCGGAGACGTAATGGGCGCCCGAGGCAACGGACTGCTGCATGGCGGCGGCTCCCAGCAGTTCGGCCAAACGCGCCGCTTCTGCCAACGCATCTGCGTTGGCCAGCTCCTGACCGCAGATCAGAAGCGGTCGTTCCGCGGCAAGGAGGCGATCGGCAAGGGCTGCCAGCGTTTCCCGCGCCGGCACCGTCCGGGTGTCCACCCGCGTCCGGTGGCCAAGCTCCACGGCCACGCGTGCGTTCAATACGTCACCGGGCAGCGAAAGGAACACCGGTCCCATGGGCGGGGTCATGGCAACCTTTGCGGCCCGACGTACGACACGCGGCAGATCCTCCGCGCGGGTGACCTCGAAGGCCCATTTGACGCACGGCGCGGCCATCGGCACCAGCTCGCCGTACAGCATCGGCTCCATCAAACCGTGACCCTGCTCTTGCTGTCCCGCACTGACGATGATCGGGGACCGGCTCCAGTTCGCGTTGAAGATCGAGCCCATGGCGTTGCCCAACCCCGGTGCCACGTGCACATTGCAGGCTGTCAGCCGCCCGGAAGCGCGTGCGAAACCATCGGCCATGGCCACGACGATGGCTTCCTGAAGACCCAGTACGTAGTTGAGATCGGAATGCTCCGCCAGCGCGTGCATGATCGGCAATTCGGTCGTGCCCGGATTTCCGAACAAGTGTGTGACGCCTTCGTCTTTCAGAACGCTCAGAAAGATCGAGCCACCTTCCGCCGTGTTCATGCGCGGAATCCTTGAGGCCTCTGCGTTGAGGATTCGATGGTCATGCCGAAGCCTCCATACCAGCAGGGCCACGCTGTGTAACTAAGGGAATGCTGCGGCGGCAGGGACAGAGGTGCCCTCGGAGTACAAATCCACGCCGGTCCGCCGCGCCGAAAGTTTGCCGCCAACCACAATGACTGGTAGATTTGGGGCGTAGCCTTAGCCCATATGCCGCGGTTTTGCTCCTGCGTGCGACATCACTCCCTTGCCGCCATTCGGGCGGTCCCTAAAGCCTGTGACTGACACCATAGACCCACCTGCCGAGCCGCCCGAAAGCAACATCTCGCCGGTCACGATCGAGGAGGAGATGCGCCGCTCCTACCTCGATTACGCCATGAGCGTGATCGTGAGTCGGGCGCTGCCCGATGCGCGCGACGGCCTCAAGCCGGTGCATCGGCGCATCCTCTATGGCATGGAGGAGGCGGGCTACGATTGGAACCGGCCTTACCGCAAGTCGGCCCGCGTCGTCGGCGACGTCATGGGCAAGTACCACCCACACGGCGATCAGGCGATCTATGACGCCATGGTGCGCATGGTGCAGGAATTCTCCATGCGCCTGCCGCTGATCGACGGCCAAGGGAACTTCGGCTCGATGGACGGCGATCCCGCGGCGGCCATGCGCTACACCGAGGTGCGGCTGGCCCAGACCGCAGGCGCATTGCTCGAAGATATCGATCTCGACACCGTCGATTTCCAGCTTAACTACGACAACACGACTAGCGAGCCGGTCGTGCTGCCGGCGCGCTTTCCCAATCTGCTCGTCAACGGCGCCGGCGGCATCGCAGTTGGCATGGCGACCAATATCCCGCCGCACAATCTGGGCGAAGTGATCGACGCGTGCTGCGCCTATATCGATAACCCGGAGCTTACCGTCGATGAGCTGATGGCGTATGTGCCGGCGCCCGATTTCCCGACCGGCGGTATCATTCTCGGCACCCGGGGCGCGCGCGACGCCTACCACACCGGGCGCGGCTCGGTCGTGATGCGCGGGCGGGTCCACATCGAGGACATGGAGAAGGATCGTCAGGCCATCGTCGTCACCGAGATTCCCTACCAGGTCAACAAGGCGCGCATGATCGAACACATGGCCGAGGTCGCGCGGTCCAAGCGCATCGAGGGCATATCGGAGTTGCGCGACGAATCCGATCGTGACGGCGTGCGCGTGGTCATCGAGGTGCGGCGCGACGCCAACGTCGAGGTGGTGCTGAACCAGCTCTACCGCTACACCCCGCTGCAAACCAGCTTTGGCTGCAACGTGCTGGCGCTCAACGGCGGCCGGCCGGAGCTGTTCAGCCTGCCGGACATCATCGCGATCTTCATTGCCCACCGCGAGGAGGTCATCACGCGGCGCACCAAGCACGAGCTTGGGCGCGCCCGCACGCGGGCCGAGATGCTGGTGGGGCTGGCCATCGCAGTGGCCAACATCGACGACGTGATCGCCCTCATTCGCAAATCCAAGGACCCCGCGGCCGCGCGTGAGCAGCTCATGGCGCGGGCGTGGCCGGCCCAGGATGTCGAAGCCCTCATCGCGCTGATCGATCAGCCGGGGCACGGCATCGAAGATGACGCGTACAGCCTGTCGGAGGAACAGGCGAAGGCGATCCTCGAACTCAGGTTGCAGCGCTTGACCGCGCTCGAGCGGGACAAAATCGTGGGCGAGCTGCAGGAGATCGTCGAAAAAGTCGTCGATTATCTCGAGATCCTGCGCTCACGTGTGCGCCTCTACGAGATACTCCGTAACGAGCTCCTGGAGATCAAGGAGCAGTTCGCAACGCCGCGCCGCACCTCGATCGAAGAAGGCGAGCTCGAGCAGGCGGACGAGGACCTGATCCAGCGCGAGGACATGGTCGTTACCGTGTCACACACCGGCTACATCAAGCGCGTCGCCTTGAACACCTATCGCGCTCAGCGCAGGGGCGGCAAGGGCCGGGCTGGCATGAGCACGCGCGAGGAGGACTTCGTCTCTCACGTTTTCGTCGTCAACACACACACGCCCGTGTTGTTCTTCTCGTCGATAGGCAAGGTCTACAAGCTCAAGACCTATGCCCTTCCGGTGGGAACGCCACAGGCCCGCGGCAAGGCCATGGTCAATATCCTGCCCCTCGCGGAGGGCGAGGCCATCGCCACCCTGATGCCGTTCCCCGAAGATCCCGAGGCGGCGAAGGACCTCTACATCATGTTCGCCACCGCCAAGGGCTATGTGCGGCGCAACGCGCTCGACGATTTCGCGAATGTCATGGCGAACGGCAAAATCGCGATGAAGCTGGTCGAGGGCGACAGCATCGTCGGCGTCCTCACCTGCCAGGAAAGCGACGACATTCTGCTCGCCGCCCGCGCGGGTAAGTGCATCCGCTTCCCGGTCGGAGGCGTCCGCGTGTTCAAGGGGCGCACTTCGCAGGGCGTGCGCGGCATGAAGCTCGCCAAGGACGATGAGGTGATCTCCATGTCGATCCTGGGTCACATCGATGTCGAGGTCGAGGAACGCGACGCCTATCTCAAGGCGGCGCGGCAAGAGTTGCGCGCAGAGGGCGAGGAGGAAGCGCCGCCCGTCACCCTTGCGCCCGAGCGGGCAGCCGGACTCGCGGACCGCGAGGAGTTCGTCCTCAGCATCACCGAGAACGGTTACGGCAAACGGACCTCGGCGTACGAATACCGCATCACCAAACGGGGCGGCCAAGGTATCATCAACATCGTGACCTCGGACCGCAATGGGCGCGTGATCGCGGCGTTCCCGGTCGCGGAGGATGATCAGGCCATGCTAGTCACCAATGCGGGCCAACTCATCCGCACGAAGGTGGATGACATCCGCGTTGCTGGGCGAAACACCCAAGGTGTAACCTTGTTCAGGACGGAAGAGGATGAGCGCGTGGTGTCGGTGGCGCGCTTCGCCGAAAGTGTCGCGGCGGAGGGTGAGGAGCCGGCTGCGATGGAAGACGAGGAGGCGGCTGCGATGGAGGACGAGGAGGCGGTAGCCTTGGAACCCTCAACCGGAACGGACGGAGAAGAGACGTGAGCCGATCCCTGATCGGTGTCTATCCGGGCACGTTCGATCCGATCACCAACGGCCATATGGACATCATCGTCCGCGCCACGCGGCTGGTTGACGACTTGGTGGTGGGCGTGGCTGCGAACACCTCGGGCAAGGCGCCGATGTTCGATCTCGATGAGCGGCTGGCGATGGTGCGCGAGGAAGTAACCGAGTTGAACGATAACGGACCCGCCGATGTCGAGGTGAGACCGTTCGACGGTCTGCTCACCCGCTTCGCCGAGGATGTCGGCGCGCACATTATCATCCGGGGACTACGCGCCGTATCCGACTTCGAATTCGAGTTCCAGATGGTCGGCATGAACAGCCGGCTCAGCCCGGAGGTTGAGACCGTTTTTCTGATGGCGTCCGAGCGCCATCAATTCATCGCGTCGCGTTTTGTTAAGGAAATCAGTTGGTTGGGCGGTGATGTGTCGAGCTTCGTATCGCCGAATGTGGCGGCGCGCATCGCCAAACGCGTGGCCGCGGCGAGCAAGACCTCGGCGGCGCGGTAATGCGCCGCGCCCCTCACGGAATTCCCCGGATGATCAAGTCAGCTTTGGCCCTGTTGGGCGTTACCGCTCTGCTCGTGTTGGGCGGTCTTGGGATGGGACAGACCCAGGCGGTGGAGGCGGAAAACATGCTTTTCATGGAGCTCAAAGACGGGGTCGTGAGCATCGAGATGCGGCCCGATCTCGCACCGGGTCACGTCGCCCGCATCAAGGAGCTGGTGAAGCAGGGATTCTATGACGGTATCGTCTTCCACCGGGTGATCGAGGACTTCATGGCCCAGACCGGCGATCCCACCGGCACCGGCAGCGGTGGTTCGGGACAGAAGCTCGAGGCTGAGTTTTCCGCCGAGTTGCATGTGCGGGGCACCTTGTCGATGGCCCGGTCGCGCGATCCCGACAGCGCCGACAGCCAGTTCTTCATCATGCTCGCGCCGGCGTCTCATCTCGATAATAAGTACACCGTGTGGGGCCGGGTGACCGAGGGCATGGAGTTCGTCGATCAGATCAAGAAAGGCAGTGAGGCGCGCAACGGCCAAGTCGAAGACCCCGACCGCATCGTCCGCATGTGGATGGCCGAGGGCGAGGAGTAACGAGCGGCCGGCGTGACGCGCGTTCCCGCCTGGTACCGGGGGTGATGGTGCGGGGACATTGTCTCCGGACCCCTTTCGCGACATAAGTTCTTCCCCATGAAGGTCGATCTGTTCGATTTTGCGCTGCCGCGATCGCTCATCGCCGCGCATCCCGCCGTGCCGCGCGATGCGGCGCGACTGCTGGTAGTGGACGAGGCGCTCGAGGACCGGGTGATCGCCGAGCTACCCGGCCTTTTGGACCCCGGCGATCTCCTCGTGCTCAACCAGACGCGGGTCATCCCGGCGCGCCTTAAAGGGACGCTGGCCCAGCCCGCGAACGCCTCCGTCGAAGTGACGCTGCACCGGAAGATGGGCGCCGATTGTTGGGATGGCTTCGCCAAGCCGGCGCGCAAGCTCAAGCCGGGACGCGAGATCCGCTTTGCCGAGGACTTCGCCGCCACAGTCGAGGCGCGGGCCGAGGGCGGTGAGGTGCGGCTGCGCTTCAGCCTGGCGGATGGGGCGCTCAGCGAAGCTCTGTCGCGGTATGGCACCACGCCCCTGCCACCCTACATTCCCCGCCCCGACGGTCCGGAAGCGCGTGATCGCGAGGATTATCAGACGGTGTACGCGACGGAGGAGGGCGCCATCGCCGCGCCGACGGCCGGGCTGCATTTCACCGAGCGGCTGTTCGACCGCCTCGAGGCGCGCGGGATCAGCCGCGTCTTGATCACGCTGCATGTCGGCGCCGGCACGTTTTTGCCCGTCAAGGCGGAGGACACCGAGGATCACTGGATGCTTGAGGAGTGGGGCCGGATCGCTGCGGCCGCGGCGGACGCCATCAATCGGACGCGGGCCGCCGGTGGTCGAATCGTGGCGGTCGGCACCACGAGCCTCAGGTTGCTGGAGACCGCAGCCGGCGAGGATGGAAACGTGCGTCCGTTCGAGGGCGAGACCTCGTTATTCATCACGCCGGGGTACCGCTTCAGGGTGGCCGACAGGCTCCTGACCAATTTCCATCTGCCGCGCTCGACTCTTTTCATGTTGGTGGCCGCCTTTGCCGGGCTGGACCGCGTGAAGGCGGCCTACGAGCACGCCAAGACGGCGGGCTATCGCTTCTATTCCTACGGCGATGCCTGCCTGTTGAGGCGCATGGCGCCGTGAGCGTCACGACGCCAAAAGCGCAGGCGGCCGGGCTCGGCTTCGAGGTAACGGCGGCGGATGGCACGGCCCGCACGGGCCGGCTCATGACGGCGCACGGTGTTGTGCAGACACCCGCATTCATGCCGGTGGGCACCGCGGGCACGGTCAAGGCGATGACACCGGTCGCGCTGGCCGAGGCCGGCTCCGAGATCCTGCTTGCCAATACCTACCACCTGATGCTGCGGCCCGGCGCCGAAACCATCGCCGCGCTCGGCGGGCTTCACACGTTCATGAACTGGCCGGGGCCGCTGTTGACCGATTCGGGCGGTTTTCAGGTCATGTCGCTCGCGCCCTTGCGGGAGATATCGGAGAGCGGCGTGATCTTCCGCTCCCATCTCGATGGCCTCACCCATGAGCTGACCCCTCGGCGCTGCATCCAAATTCAGGCTCTATTCGGCGTCGATATCGCCATGGCCCTCGATGAATGCACCTCCTATCCGGCGAGCCACGAGGCGGCCGAGGCCTCGATGCGCCTCACGCTCGATTGGGCCGAACAGTGCCAAGCGGCGTTCGCGCCGGGGGCCGGGATCGGCCTCTTTGGCATCGTTCAGGGGAGCGTCTATCCCGACCTGCGCGCGGCCTGCGCGCACGTGCTCGTGGAGTTGGGCTTCGATGGCTACGCGATCGGCGGCCTCGCGGTGGGGGAGGGCCAGGCCGCGATGTTCGAGGTCGTCGACCAGACTGTGCCGCTTTTGCCAGCGGACCAGCCCCGTTACCTGATGGGCGTCGGCCGGCCCGACGACATCATCGGCGCGGTCCGCCGTGGCATCGATCTGTTCGATTGCGTGCTGCCGACCCGCTCCGGGCGTACCGGCCAGGCGTTCACCCGGCGCGGGACCGTCAATCTGCGCAATGCCCGTCACGCGGCCGACCCACGCCCCCTCGATGAGGCCTGCACGTGCCCGGCCTGCACCGGGCACAGCCGGGCCTATCTCCATCATCTCATCCGGGCCAAGGAAATTCTCGGTGCGATTCTGCTCACCTGGCACAATCTGACCTGCTACCAGGAACTCATGCGGGATCTCCGCTCCGCGATCGCAACCCGCCAGCTCGGTGAGTTTGCTGAAAAGGTGACTTTGCAAGAAGCGGCGGGTGATATCGAGCCGCTTTAGCTGTGCTGTTCTACGCGAGACGCATCGCAGCTGGCCGACGGGGAAGGCGGGATGGGCCCGGAGGCAGCGAGCGTCACGCCCCTCGGCAAGCACCACATCGTCGAGTGAGAGGGGCGCGCGGCATGGGGCGGAAGGTCGTATTGACCGGAGCGGGACGCCTGCCTATGGTCGCCCACACCTCGCCGGGCACGTAGCTCAGTTGGCAGAGCATCTGACTTTTAATCAGACGGTCGCAGGTTCGATTCCTGCCGTGCCCACCAGTTTTTTCAATAACTTAGGTGAAATCACCAGTTCGGCAGGAAATCCGTGTCACCACTATGTCACCATTGTTCGCGTTGCCGAGGCGCCGTGTCGGCACGGCGGCGCAGGTGCGATCAGTCGTTGCCGCGAGGATCAAATGCGGGATAGTGTGCAGGGAGTTCAGTGATAATTGAGACGTCGTGTCGGTCTGAGTCTGGGGCAATGACAAGTCTTTTCACCGGCGCCCTTGAACACAGAGGTTGCAGTTGATGGCCGGAGAGAAAAAGAAAATCACGGACAATAGCGGCAAAACGCACGAAGGCACTGTAGTTCCTGTCCTGGAGTCCAACGAGCGATTCAGTGACGTGCGTTTGGGGGACGGAACCCTGGTCACGATCAAGGCCAGTGTGGTTGAGGCCTTGCGCGTTGAAGGTGAGTATGATCAGGATGGGAATCCAGTCTACATCGTCCAGTCCACAAACATTGTGCGTATTTCGGAAGTGCCGGATGGCCTCAAGCGGAAACTTCAATCATGAATGCGATGATTTGGCAGGAAGCCGAGGGTAGGGCCCCCGCCCGCCCCATGTGGTCGGGCACGGACACAATAGCCATACCTGCCACACCTAGCCGCGAAGGGAGATACCAAACCCAGGGGGTTTCCAATGAAGGTATGCTGGAGATCAGCATATCAAACCCTGTGGCGGAGGAAGTGACGCATTCTTTTTCCAGGCTAACGCACCGATTTTTCCACGCCGCCTGGGTATGCTTTGCCTTGAGCCTTCCAAGCCTATTGGGTGGCCTTATTGTTGATGAGCCGGTATGGAGCACGATCGGTCTGTTGTTCTTTGCAGCGTCGTCCGCCTGCCTTCTCGTTTGTATGCACCTAGCAAAGAGTGAAAAAAAGCATTCCCGATAAACTCATCGCTCTTATTGAAAGGCATGGATCAGCCCGCCAACTTCAAGGAGCGGTTTGTGCCGCAATCATCGCCGTTGTATTTTTGGCGAGCTCTCACTTCCCTTTAGGAGCGCCCGCGACGGCTATACAATGGATTCTGGCTGTTGGCATGGCGTTCTGCGCATTAAAGATAGTCATTCCACTCACGGGAGGGGGCAAATAGGGAAGGGATCGCCGCGCCCTCAATCCGTTCCGGGCCAACTCCCCATTGACGGCACCCTCAATTCAGTGTCGCCACTTGCGCCTCGCAGCAGGCTTGATCTTCTTCCCGAACCGCGCTTGGGGCCATCACGCCTCGGCCAAGCCCGACAGCTCGAGCGCCGCGCTTGGCTCAATCCCGTTGGAAACCAACGCCGCGAAGGCCCGCGCGTTCATGGCGACATCGGAAGCCCTCAAGGCCGAGAAATGGAGCGTGACGTGTGCGCCCAGCTTCATGCTCGCCTCATGCGCCAGCAAGCGCCCCAGGGGCTCGATAGTGGCCCGCGTCAGGCGGCGGTAGGCTTCCCTTGCCGAGTTGCCGTCGCCGCCAGCCTGTAGCAGCACGGGAGGCACGCCGCACGCCGCCGCGATCTCCATGCACGATGTCCTGCGCGCCTCATCAAGCGCCTGGCTCGGGTCCGGCCTGGTCCGCGTGGCGTGAAGCGGCTCGCTCATGAGGAGCGTCTTGCCGTTCGGAGTCTGCGCCACCTTGCTAGTCAAGGTGTCGATTTGGTCCTCAGTCAGCCGTCCGCCAGTATCGCTTTGCGGAGGATGCAGATAGACGTGGTTCTTCACCCTGGCCTCGCCCTGGAGGGAGCGCCCGACGCCGGCGGCCAGCTCGACATCGGACATGGCACCCGAGAGTGGTGAGCGCCCGCGCCAGGGTGCCGACCTCGACGCGCCGGTGCGGACATGCAGCACGGCGTCGGCAGGCGCGACAACCGTCATGGTGCCGGCCGAGGGGGTGCTGTACTGGCAACGGTAGCCCCAGCTCATCGGATCGGCATCACGCCCGAGCACGTCAGCCGAGCTGACTGGCACAAGTCCACCGGAGGCGGTGAGGAGCCCGATATATTCGCCGCGCAGGATCAGGGAGCGCCCCAATATGTCGAGCTGATCAGGCGTCAGCATGTCGGCACCATCGACACGGCACGCCGCGAAACATCGCCCCACAATTCCGGCACACGCCTCGGCCACGGCCAGGCGCGAAATATCCACGCCGCCGGTCTCGGCCTCGGTCATGTAGGACGCCATGATGCGCTCGCCCCAGTCCTCGCGGGCCTCGGTGCGCTTGAAGGGCCACAACCGCATCACGTGATCCACGCCCGGCTTTTGAGGTGTCGAAGCTGTACGACGGTCCCTGGATAGCTTGGCGCCGACACGAGCCCCACGCCGATCAGCACGGCCTCACGGACCTCACGCACGCCATCCACCATCGACGAAAGCGCCCGGTTGAACTCGACCGAGAAACCATTGAGCCGCCCGGCCCTCACTTCCTCGACCGCTTGGCGGGCTTCGTCGGTGTCGTCAACGGTGATTGTCGCCTCGAAGCCGTCAGCGGTCTCGCGAAACTCCACCGCGTCAGGCCAACCGGAGATCGCCCGGGAGCGGTCATGAGCAGCGTTGATAACGCCCCTCGGGGCGGGCGTCAGGCTGCCCGGTAGGAACCGCTCCCGGTGCGAAGGCGAAACCTTGCCGAAGGGAACGAGCACGCCGGTAAGGGTGCGCCCGGCTGCCTCGGCCCGGATTTCCACCGGCCCGCTGCAATAGGTTTCGTTGCCGGTCATCAAGCGACTCGGGCAGCCAGTTGCTCATAGGCGTCTGCTTGTACCAGGAGCAGGTCGCCGACGATTGCCGACACGGTGACATGCCGCTGGCCCTCTGCGGAGTTGGAATAGATGTCATCGACGACGATCCTGCCCCAGCTCGGCACGACGGCCCGAGTGATACCCATCTGCCCTAGGCGAGCGGCGATCCCGGTAGCGATGTTGCTGGCCGGGTCGGGCATTCTTGAGTTGCAGAAGAAAGCCGCCGTCCGCGCCACGAGATAGTCGGCCGCAGGAGTGTCGGACTGATTACCCCGGAAAACGGATGCGGCTTGCCGGTAGGCTTCTTCGGGCCACACCGACGCGACCTCGCCCAGCATGGTGGCCCACAGGCCGTCAATCACGCTGGCGGCGATGGCCACCCAGCGCTCGAAGGTCTCTGCGCCCGACGCCGGGGCGTCCGGGTTGTCAAGCTGGTGGATAAGGCCGGACAGGTTGGGCGCGGTGCCGCTGCCGTTGATGATCTGGTTGTCGAGCGAGTGAGAGAGTTGGCCTTGCAGAGCTTGGCGCAAGCCTTCCTCGAAACTCTCGGTCCCTACCGCGGCCACGTCCTCTAGCGCGAGGGTCAATCGTGCCGGAATCCGTTTCGGCGTAGCAGACGCCACGGTGAGCGCTCCCGCGGTAGCATCGGCGGCCGCGCCCTTTGCCTTCGCCGCCGCCGTGCTGGGCGCCGTCGTGATCGTCGGGATGGCATAGGAGCCGCTCGGCACGTCCCGTATTTCGATCCCCAGGCGCTCGGCAATCGAGGCGGCGAACACGAACGGCTGCACCATGCCCACGTTGATTCCGACCGTGCCAGGTGCCGGCGTGATCGCGCGGTGTTCCTCAGCCAGCCGGGCGCGGTGCTCCACGTCCATGCAGGCCGTGGGGATCGCGTCGTCGCCCATGTTGAGCGCGGCACGCAACTCGGCCTCGGGTCCGTCAACGCGGCGGCCAGAGATCGCGGCCAGCAAGTAGGAGCCAAGGCGTGCCTTTTTGGCTAGCTCGTTGCGCTCGCGCGTCTCGGGGTCAACGACATCGTCCGGCCCGGCCGTACGTGCTTCTTCTTCGAGCTGGGCGCGCTCGGCGGCCTCGGCCATGGTCGCCGCCCGGAGTTCGGACTCGAGACCTTCGAGGCGGTCAACATTGGTGTTAAGCTCTTCGCGCTCCTCATCGGTCAGACCGACCTCGGTGTCGGCTTTGCGATTCAGCGCGATCACCTTTTCGCGGCTGCGAGACTGTTCTTGCGTGAGCCGCTCGGCTTTCGTGAGTAATTCCATGGTGATTCCTTTCGGCCCTTCAGCCTTTCAGCATTGCGGTTGCGAAGTTTCTGAACTCGCGCCGCTCGGTCCAACCGCGTTGATTGGCGTGCTCGTCCAGGTGGCAGGAGCGGCAAAGCGGAGTGACGTTCGAGAGATCGAAGACGCGGTCTGGCGCATCGATCATGGTTTGAAGGTGGTGCAACTCATGGGCGACCGCGCCACAGCTTGAACAGAACGGGGTGCGCGTGAGCACGCCACGGCGGAACCGCGACCAGCGTTTCGAGCGCGTGATCTTCTTCGCTTCGCGCCAGTCCATCACGCCGCCCTCATGTGAAAGTCACCGCCACCCGATTGACGGCGGACAATTTCACCAGCGGCGAGCACCGCCGCTTGAGCGACGTCATCCCGGCTGCGGTCTCCTCCAAAGGATTTAATCAACCTGGTGGAGCCCTGGTCATCGCTCGACACTTCGGCCTGGCTTAGTGAGAACGTCGCCAGCGCCCGGCTTTCGGGCGTGATTGAGAGTAGCGGCGGACCATCAAGCGCGAGGGTGCGAAATGCTGCAATGTCCTCAGTCGCTTCGCTCCATCTGGTCCGCCTTGGTGAAATGCGCCAGCGCCCGCGGGCCGCATCGCGCAGCGTGTTAATTAGGAAGCGGTCGCACACCACGTTGCTGGGCCGAATGTCCCGCTCCTCCAAGTGATCGATCAGCACCTCGGGGCGGGCGCGGCGGCGGCCTTCGTCGATCACCATCACGCCGTCATCGCAAAGCATCCGATAACTTCCGGCCGGGGCACCGTCCATGCGCTCGCGCTCCTCAAGGCCGGGCTCGCCGGGCAGCATCGCGAAACATTCGAGTCTCCCGTTCGGCCACAAGGCCGCGGCGGCGGACCAGGCGCGCTCGCCGCCAAGATCGAGCCCGAGGATCGGTTGGCCTTCGCGCTCGGGTGGATCGCGCTGTAAAACCTTCTTCCAGTCCGCGAGCGGCAATAGCCAGGATTTAGAAACGCCCACAAGCCGGTTGAGCCGGTACGCCTCGAATGATGGCTTCAGCGTCGCGTTGCGGCGCGCCTGGTCGCGTTCCAGCAACAGAACCTCCCGCAGCTCGGGATTGACGCGGGCCATCGGGTTGCACGCCTGGATCGTCCGCCAGGCGTCCCACGGCGCATCATCGGGCGCGCTCAGCACCTCGACATGCACGCCGGGTCCGCTACCGGCCTCTAGCAGCTCGGGCCACCACGAGCCGGGCTCAGCCGGTGCCCGAGTGCCGATCATCAATAGGCGCTGGCCCGGCCGCTTGCCCAACGCCGTGCGGAGTGAGTGAAACAACAACGTCCCGTTTCTGACTTCCCACGTTCCGGGCTCATCGGCGTAAATCGTCGAGAAGTTCTCCAGACCCATCGCCCGCTTTCCGCTCGACGAGAGAATGCGAAACTTCGTATTGGTGGCGGAGTGCGTCACGGCCAGGCGCTGCCCGCTATCGAGCCAACGATATTCGTGCTCGCGATCCTTCAGCGCCACGCGGGCGAAATTCATGACGACGCGGGATTGCTCCATGCTGGCCGATACGCCGATCACTTCGCGGCCTGGATCGAATGTTGGGGAGCCGGGGGTTAGAGCTTGTGCGGCGAGTTGGCCGACCAACCAGCTCTTAGCCGAACCACGCGGGCAGGACATCGCCGCCAGTTTGATCTCGGAGGAGTAAGCCCGTTTGAGCCAGCGTCGATGAAACGGCTGCAATTCGCAGCGCTGCCCCAAGTCCTTCACGATGGCAGCCGGTGATTGCACGTCCCAATGCCCCTTACACGGCTTCCCGTTGGCCTGTGGGGGCGCTACAGGGTCCCTGCCGCGGCTGTGTGTCGATCAGCATCCACATAGCCAGCAATGTATGGCGCAGTTTCCTATTGTGCAACTAATATTCCGATAAGGAAACACGACATCTTGTCGCATTTGCCCGGCCAGGGAGGTGGCCTCGTGGTGTCATTGCGGTGGCGTGCGCGGAACGGGTAGATTGCCCGCATGGGTAGATTGGTTAGGGAGGAGATCATGACCGGCGAAGGCGGCAACGAAGCCGAAGGGACAGTGCTCAAGGACTTAATCGATTTCAGAAAGCGTCGTACCGAGCTCGAGGCCGAGGCGAACCGTTACCTTGCGGTGCTGGGAAAGGCACGGGACGAATTGGACAGGGTCATAAAGGGTCCACCTACCGTTCCGTACATAGGCGCGCCCCCGTCGAGCAAAGAATGGCCGTCTCATGCAGACCTTGAGCGCGTATCTAGGGACCTCAGGGAAGTGCGGGCGCGTATCGAAGAATTGGATGGCAAACTCCGGAAGTGGGGAGCCATCGACTAGGCGACGTTTCAATCCCGCGGACCACGCTCCGCGAGATCCCCGCCGCAGCGAGCTTCGCAGCCTTGCCGCCTTCCGTGATGCGACCGACTCACCAATGCCCCCGCCATGTATTCCCATATTCCTTCCCTAGAGGTCGGAATATGGGAATACTTGGCTCGGCAGGAAGGATTGGTAGTTGTGTTCCCGTATTCCGGAACACTCGGGAATATGGGAACATTAGATACCCACCCCGAATTTTTCGTTTATTGTCAGATACTTGTTGCGGTCCTTGTATTCCCGGATCAAAATACCGCGCTCCACCATTTCATTGATCGTGCGAATAATTTTGGCGTTCCGGCCGGTCACGTTTTGCACCACGTCTGATTGCTTGGCGGGAACATGAGATCGGACGTAATCAAGGATCGCGTCTTCCAGTCCTCGGGCCTCTTCTTGAGCTGTCGTGCCCGGCGTCACCACGCCGCCGTCGTCGGGGTTAATCTCGACAATCATGTTGGTGATATCATTGCCGTAGCGGTTGCGGCTTGAGAGTGTCCTGCGGCCATCTCCATCGACGTTGTACGCCAGCAGGTGATCGACCACACCATAGAGCGCCGTCGATCCCAGCAAGGCATCGCCCATATCCTCGTCTCGGGCGCCCTTGCGCTGGTGGTGAACGCACAACACGTGCGTGTCATAGTCCCGTGCGATATCCACCAGCGGCGTTACGGCCTTGTTTGTGGAGTTGTAGTCGTTGCCCTCGAAGAAGGGCAGAAAGTCCATCATCTTGTCGATCACAACAAGGATGGGCTTTTGCTCCGCAACGGTCGTAGCGAGCACCTCCAGAGGGTACTCAAACATGGGCCGGTCGAGCACCGGAAGAAAAGGATCGGTTGACTTCAGCCCCAGCTTCTTCAGTTCTTGGCCGAGCATCGGCGCGCTATCTTCGAGCGCGAGATAGAGCACGGTTCCCTGCGTCAGGTTGCGCCCAAGAAATGTTTTGTTGCCACGGGCGACCGCAACGGCGAGCGAACGCGCGAATGTGGATTTGCCGGCCTTGGGCCGAGCGGCGAGAATGCTAAATCCACCGACCATGAGCATGTCCTGGACCAGCCAGGTGATCTTGGGAGCAGGCGAATAAAGCAGGTCCGCAAGGTTTATTATTTTGAGGGCGGGGGGGTGCCCCGGGGCAACGCCCTTTAGATCGGTCGGGATGTCGTTGCTCTCCCCGCGCAGGGGCGTGATTTGATTGCGGATCGCACTAGCGGACAATTGATACCTCTCCCCAAGGAAATTCAGGAGGTATTCGCGGGCACGGGGCAGCTCGTACCCCGGCCCGCCGCGATCTTGATATTCAACCGCCGCTGCCTTGAGTCGCTCACTCGCGCTGGCAGAAGCAATGTCCAAATCCGCTAAGCCGCCGTGGGCTGCGGTCGGACTGTTTGGGCCTCTAGCCAAGCGTTCAGATCGGCACCGCGGTAGGCGACGCGCGATCCAAGCTTGACAAAGGCCGGTCCGCGGCCCTGGCATCGCCAATGCGCTAGCGTGCTGTACGGCGCCAGCGCGCTGAGCGCGGGATCATTCGTGAAATAGAGCTTGTTATTCTCAAACATCTGCCGCCTCCGTTTGCATGACGTGGCGGCAGATTGTTCGATTATTGGTGAGTTGTCTGACTCAACAATTCGTCCTCCGATTTATTGAGTCACACAGGCGCCGCCGCATCGCCTGCTCTTTAACGATCCCTTCCTGCACTTTGGCAATCCTTGGAATCAGAACCTCAGCTATCTGTTCAGTCCCGCGCAACGGCTTGCAATCGTTCGCCACCGCGCCCCGGCTCCGGTTGCTTTCAGATCCCACCGCTTCATACGATTTGCGCCAGGAAAGGCCGTTCCTTCGACACCGCATGACTGCGGCGTAGGTTTCGATTTTCTTGTCAAAGGACCGCCACGGACGGCCAACGCGCGGGCCGAGCAACCTCTTTAGGGCCTCAGTGTTGTTGCTATTGATGGCGACGCCTCATCGGAACAACGTCGCCCTTTTCGCCCCTCATCATCGCGGCCATTGCGGCGCCAACTTGCTCCCGCGCATCGCGCACGGGGTTGCCGACCGCGCGAATGTAGCGATCCGCCATGGCGGTCGTCTTGTGGCCCAGCAGGTCGCGCAGAACGTGTGTCCCGACGCCTGCCCCAGCCGCTGCCGTCATAACGCTGCGCCGTAGATCATGCAGCCGCACGTTGGCAAGGCCGGCACGCCGGCACGCCAGCGAGAACGCCAAGCGCGCCGTCTTGTAGGTTATGGCCGTGTGCCGCGTGGTGAAGCACCAATCGTTCATCCGTGGCACGGCTGCCAGGATTTCGAGCGCTGGCGCTGGAAGGTCATGCACCCGCCGTCCGGTCTTGGTCGCGGGCAGGGTGAGGCGGCCGGTCTCGAAAGCGACGTGCTCCCATCGCATCGCCAGCACTTCGCCGATCCGTAGGCCGGTCAACGCAGCAACTCGAATTGCCGCCACAGCAGCCGGCGATTGCTCCTCCAGGTCGGCGAGCGCATCGGACAACGCCGCCAATTCGGACGGCTCCAACACGCGGTCGCGTGGTTCCTCGCGGGCGCGTTCGACACCGCGCGCCGGGTTGTCGTGCTGGGCACGCCATCCCCATCGCTCCGCGAGAGTGAACAGCCGCGACAACAGCGCCAGGACGCGATTGCGGGATACGCTAGGAAGCGATGCAACCAAGTGCTCAATGTCGCCCCGCTTAACGTCCGCCACGCGGCGCTTGCCGATCACCGGCAGAACATGTTTGCCGCATTGGTATCCGTAGTCAGTCAGTGTGCGCTCGGTCATGCGCCCGCGCTTCACCCTGGCCGGCCCTTCGACAGACAGGAAACGCTCGATCAGCTCCGCAACCGTCGGTGCCTCCATGGCCGTGCGGCGCCGCTCAAGCGGATCGCCATCGCCGCCCTGGATACCGGCAAGCTCGACGGCCGCGCGCTCCCGTGCCGCTTTCAAGGAAAGCACCGAACAGCGGCCCAACGTGGCAAGCCGCTTGCGGCCCGCAACTCGGTAGCTTAAAACGTATGACTTCGCCCCGGCCGGCGTCACACGCAGGCCCAGACCCTTGATCGTGGAGTCCCAAATTATCGTGGTTTTTGTGCCCGGTTTAGCGTCGCGGACAACTCGCTCGGTGAGCGTCATGCTGGCCCCCGTGTCACCACTATGTCACCAGATCGCCAGCATAGCTGGGCTAGCTCGCGCATGCAAGGCCAACGTAATGCACGGGATTTCACATAGGAATCAACCTGCTACGAACGTGTCGGCAACGCGCGGCACTTGAGCGCATGACTTGCAGACTAGACTTTTAATCAGAGGGTCCCAGGTTCGATTCCTGGCGTGCCCACCACCTAAACCAGAACGGAAGACGCAACTGCGGGCAGAGGAGCCATGACGCAAAGACACGCCGAGATCGCCGGCGCGGGCTTCGCCGGACTGACCGCGGGTGCGGCGCTCGCCCAACGCGGCTGGTCGGTACGCGTGCACGAGCGCGCGCCCGAGGCCCGCGAGTTTGGCGCCGGCATCTGGACCTGGGAGAACGGGCTCCGCGTGCTCAACGAGATCGGCGCCGCCGACGAGGCCTTCGACGGCATCCTGCTGCCGCCCTCGTGGGAGAGTCGTGACGGGACCGGCAAGGTGATCGATTACTTCCCGACCGGCACCCACGAGACCGGCGGCCGGCTCTTCTGCATCACGCGCCAGCAGTTGTACAGCGCCGTCCTGAACGCGGCGCTGCGCTCCGGCGTCGAGCTCCTCACCAGCTCCGAGGCCGTGGGCGCGACCCCGGAGGGCGAGCTCCTGATCAAGGGCGGCGGACGCTTCAAGGCGGATTTGGTCATCGGCGCCGATGGCATCAACTCGGCGGTGCGCGAATCGCTCGGGCTTCTGAAACGGCGGCGCAAGCATGGCAACGGCTCGATCCGCGTGTTGATCCCGCGCCTCGAGGATGAGTGGGACGACGCCGATCTCGACACCATCATCGAGTGGTGGCGGGGCCCGCGCCGGCTATTGTTCACGCCCTGCAGCAAGGAGGTTTTGTACCTCCACCTCTGCAGTCTCGTGCGTGACCGCGAGGCGTTGACGGTTCCAGTCAACCGCGATTTGTGGAGCCAGGATTTTCCGCAGCAGGAGAAGTTCATCCGCCGCATTCCCGAGGGCGGGCGTTGGGACCGGTTCGAGACCCTGTGGCTCACGCGCTGGTCGAGCGGCAAGGTGGCCATTCTCGGCGATGCGGCGCACGTCATGTTGCCCGGCCTCGGCCAGGGCTGCGGCACGGCGATGGTGAACGCGCTCAGCCTCGCGGTCTCGCTCGACGAGGAAAGGGACATGGCGGCCGCGTTCTCCCAGTGGGAGCACCGCGAACGCCCACTCACCGAGCACACCCAGTTCTATTCTTGGACCTCGTGGCCGCTTAACGAGATCGGCCCGGGCCTCGCGCGTGTCTTCTACAACATCCCGGTGTTCAAGCCGTGGCTGAACAAGCAGCGCGCCAAGCCCTCACGCCATACCCCGCATGGCACCGAGGGCCAGGAACGCTGGCTGCCGGTGGCGATGCGGGGCCAGGCGCCCGCCACCGCCGCGAATTAAATGCCCGGGTTTCAAGGCCTCGGCAAGCTCGTATTGGTCGAATCGCCAAAAGCCTCGGCAGCTGTGCCGAAGAACCTAGTGCCTACGGATGCGTTGATAGAACCACTCAACTAGCTCGTCATAGGAAAGGTGATTTTGCGCGACGGCGAGGACCATGATTTCCACCGCGTAGCCGATTGAATGGTCGCTTTTCGCAGCAGCTAGTGGATTGATCGATACAAATAGATCCCAACACCAAACAAGCTATCATATTGAAATATCGGGGATATACGTCAACAATGGCCGCCTGGGAAGGGATCGAAGCGTCGGAATATATCCACTAGCTTGTAACCACTGTTTGTCAAAATTAGGTCCATCAAGATGACTGTGGTTCGCTTGTTACCGTCCGCGAAACCATGGTTGTTAGCCACGGATTCGACAAGGGCCGCTGTCCTCCTTTGTATAGAACGGTAATAACCTGAATACGGTCGACCGATAGCAGATTCGACCATACCGAGGTTAGGAACGCCTGAGAGCCCTCCGGTTTCTAGCGCTCTGTCGTGAGCGCTGAGCGCATCGGCGAGAGTTACACGGAGCTATTGTCAAAAGTTGGTGACGCAGGTTTCAGGCGGCGCGTTCGGTTAGCTTTTCTCCGTCCTTGAATTTGACGCCTTGAATGATGTCGGCGATCTGGTGCGAGCCGTCCAGGCGACGCCACTTCTTGCTGGCCGACTGGCACAGCTTGAAGACCATGGTGAGCGCCGTCATGCGGCTGAGGCAGCCCTTGGTCTTGGTGGTCCTGAGGCGCACGGTCGCAAAGGTGCTTTCGATGGGATTGGTGGTGCGAATGTGCTTCCAGTGCTCGGCCGGGAAGTCGTAGAAGGCGAGCAACACGTCGCGGTCCTTGGCCAGGCAGGCCACCGCTTTGTCGTACTTGGGGCCATAGGCCTCGAGGAAGAAGTCGAAGGCCTTCTCGGCCACCGCGCGGGTCTCGGCCATCCAGATGTCCTGTAGGTGCTGCTTGGCGCGTGGCTGGACGGACTTCGGGAGCTTGTTGAGCACGTTGGCGGTCTTGTGCACCCAACAGCGCTGCTCGCGCGTCGTCCCGTAGACCTCGCGCAAGGCTTTCCAGAAACCGAGCGCCCCGTCGCCGGTGGCCAGCTCGGGCGCAATCGCCAGGCCGCGGCGCTTGAGATCGAGCAGCACTTCGCGCCAGGACTGGGCGCTCTCCCGGTAGCCGTCGGCGATCGCCAGCAGCTCCTTGCGGCCCAGCTCGTCGGCACCGATGATCACGCACATGCATTGCTTGTCATGGTCGAGCCGTGGTGAGAAGTAGACGCCCTCGGCCCAGAAGTAGACATAACGCTTGGCCGAGAGATCGCGCCGTTGCCAATGCTCCAGCTCGCCTTGCCAGACCTCCTTGAGGCGGGCAATGGTCGAGGCCGAGAGCCCCGGCGCCTCGGGCCCCAAGAGCGCCGCAAGCGCCGCGCAGAAATCGCCCGTGGAGATGCCCTTCAGATAAAGCCAGGGCAGGAGTTCCTCGATCGACTTGGCGCGCCTGAGATAGGGAGGCAAGATCCGTGAGGTGAAGCGAACCCGCGGCCCCGTCTCGCCGGCGCCTCGGTCGCGCACCCTGGGACAGCGCACCGCAACCGGACCAATGCCGGTCTGGATCTCGCGCTCCGGCAAATGCCCGTGGCGTACGATCCGACGGCGGCCGGCCGAGTCCGTCAGATGCGCATACGCCTCGACAAAACCGGCAACTTCCGCCGCCACCGCTTGCCCAAGTAAACGCCGCGCACCAAGACGCAAAACCTCCGTCAGCGGATCGTCCTCAAATGATCCAGGTTGGCGAAGCTGGACGACTGTATCCTCTCTCATGGCGTATCCCTCCTTCGTGGAAAATGGCGACTCCAACATCGCCAGGATACGCCGCCCTCATCTCATCCCATCACCAACTTTCGGGTATAGCTCATGTTGGTCAGATCCGTATCGCTCAGCTCGGTCGCGCCGATGTAGATTGCACGTTTCCCAAAACGTGCGCAGTAGCGTTCGGCAAACGCACTCGGATCAGTAGCCTGCCCTGCTTCGATGCTGACGGTTCGATCACTGCCGGCAATAACCGATGGGGCTTTGAATGGTCGCGGTGCACAGGCGCACACCAAAGTCGCGAGGATCAGAAACGAGCCGAACGTCGCGGTGTCGGGGAGCGCCGATCGTGTCCCGGCGCGTGGTGTAAGAGCGTTGCGCTCTACGCGGCTCCCGGCGGGTAGGGCCGGGACGTTCAGGCTGCCACGGTGGGCAGCGTGATGGGGACACCATCGCTCAGCGGAGCGATTGATTCCAGCGTCATGTATCTCCTTGAGACGGCCCACTCATCGTTCTGCTCGAGAAGGATAGCGCCGACGAGCCGTGTGATGGCGGCTTCGTTGGGAAAGATACCGACGACGTTGGTGCGACGCTTGACCTCGGCATGGAGCCGTTCGATCGGGTTTGTGGAGTGCAATTTCTGGCGGTGCTCCCTGGGGAAGCTCATGTAGGCGAGGACGTCGTGCTCGGCTTCGTCCATGAGAACTGCCAGCTTGGGCACCTTGGGCCTGAGCTGGTAGGCGACCTGACGCCACTGGGCCTTCGCGCTGTCGGCGTCCTCCTGGGCGAAGGCGGTGGCGACGAAGGCGGAGACGACGCGCCGGCCCTGGCGGCCGGCATGGGCCAGCAGGTTGCGGGCGGAGTGCACGCGGCAGCGCTGCCATGTGGCGCCGAGGATCCGGGTCGCGGCGGCCTTCAGGCCCTTGTGGTCGTCGGAGATCACCAGCTTCACGCCGCGCAGCCCGCGCCGGGCCAGCGAGCGCAGGAACTCGGTCCAGAAGGTCTCGGCCTCCGACGCGCCGATCGCCACGCCCAGGACCTCGCGGCGGCCTTGGTCCTTGACGGCCACAGCCACGGTCACCGCGACCGAGACGATGCGTCCGGTCTGGCGCACCTTCACGTAGGTGGCGTCGAGCCACAGATAGGGCCAGTCGCCCTCCAGCGGTCGATCGAGGAAGCCGTTGACCTTATCGTCGATCTCGCCGCACAGCCTGGAGACCTGGCTCTTGGAGGCGCCCGACATCCCCATCGCCTGAACCAGATCGTCGACCGAGCGGGTCGACACCCCCTGGATGTAGGCCTCCTGGATCACCGCAGCCAGCGCCTTCTCGGCCATCCGCCGCGGCTCCAGGAAGCCCGGGAAGTGGCTTCCCTTCCTCAGCTTCGGGATCTTCAGCTCCACCGTGCCGGCCCGCGTCTCCCAGGACCGGTCGCGGTAGCCGTTGCGGTGGGTGATACGATCCGCCGAGCGCTCGCCGTGCCCGGCGCCGGTCAGGCCCTCAACCTCCAGTGCCATCAGCCGCTCGGCCGTGAAGCCGATCATCTCGCGAAGCAGATCGGCATCGGAGCTCTTCTCCAAAAGCGCGCGCAGGGTCATCATGTCCTGGGTCATCGTGGTTCTCCTTCGGGTCAGGTTGGTTTGCACTAGCCCAACCCTAAACCGGAACCGCGATGGCCTCCGCTGTGGATAGCCGGCTTGCCTACGCCAGACTCTCGGCGGTCGCTACGGCAAGCCGCCTACCCACAGCTAACAGAGGCTCCAACAACTCCTACACCACGTCCTGGGACACGACCGGAGCGCCCTATGGAATTTACAACTTTGGCCAACAAAGCAGCATGCACCAACATTGCGTCATGGCAGGTTGTTGCGTTGATCGCCATTCGATGCCGCGCCCGCTACTGCTTCGAATTGGGGCTCCGAGCTAACCGCCGCTCGAACCTAAGAAACTTCTCACCTCCTCGAGGAAGCGGGGCCAGGCCGGCTCGTCCTCGAGGACCAGGTGATTTTGGCCCTCGAGCCCGACGAAGCGAGCGTCCGGGATCATCGCGGCCAAAAGCCGCCCTTCATCGAACGGCACCGCCGCCTCGTCGCGGCAATGCAGCACCAGCGTGGGTACGTTGACTTCGGGCAGAATCGCGCTCACGTCGATCATGTTGAAGGTCTCGCGCAGCCGGACGGCGTTCTCGGGCGAGGTGGTGATCCGCTGAAGATCGTTGAACCATTGGGTGTGTTCTTGCGTGCCGCCGGGGATGAAGAGCGACGTGAAGATCTGGCGGAAGGCGGGGTTTTCCTGCGCATCAGGGTGACCATCGCCTCGCCCTGTTCGCGCTCATCGGGATTTCCTCGCTTGTAACGCCCGCGCGCATAGCCGCCGTAGAGCACGAGGTGGCTCACGCGCTCGGGGTGGCGCGCGGCATAGGCGATCGAGACCGAGCAGCCCTGCGAGATTCCCAACAGGGGGAAACGCTCCAATCCGGCGGCATCGACGACGGTTTCGAGGTCGCGGACGAAGGCGTCGAACGAGATGTCCTCGACGTCCCAGTCCGACAGGCCATTGCCGCGCTCGTCGTAGCGCACGAGCCGGTGATCGCGGGCGAGCTCGTGGAACACGTGGCGCCAGACCGGGCTCTCCCAGTCGTATTCGAGATGGTTGAGCCAGTTGGCGGCCTTCACCAACGGCGGGCCCTCACCCACGCTCGCATAGGCGATGCGGACGCCGTCCGAGGCGGTGCAGAAGCGGATCTCCTGTTGCATGCGCGGCGAGGGGGCGGCCGGCTGATCCTCATCGATAAGTTCCACCCGATACACATGGACCGGCTCGGCGATGTTCTTGAACTTTTGATTGCCGAGGTCGCGGAAGCGGAAATCGAGTTTGTCCTTGAGCTCATCGTAGACCTTGGCCGAGACGCAGATGCCGCCGGGATCGGCCAGCGCTTCCAGCCGCGCCGCGATATTGACCCCATCGCCGAAGAGATCGTCGCGCTCGGCGATGACTTCGCCCAGGTTGATACCTACGCGGAACTGGACTTTGCGGTCCTCGGGAACGGCGCCGTTCAGGATTCGCATGTCCTGTTGAAACGCGACCGCGCAGTCGAGCGCCGCCACGATGCTGGGGAACTCGGCGAGCACCGCATCGCCGGCCGTGTGGACAACCCGGCCATCATGACCGCCGACCGTGGTGCCCAGCGAATCGAGGCAGGCGCTGAGCGCCCTGTGCGTGCCTTCCTCGTCCGCGCCGGTCAGCCGGCTGTAGCCGGCCACATCGGCGTAAACGATGGCCGCGAGCTTACGGGTGACGCCGTCCTGCGGCATGTTGAATCCGTGGTCAGAATGCGCCGGGAAAAGGAGCTTAGCGAATTGCGCCGGGCTCTGCCATGAGGCTATGAGGGGTTCGGCCGGCCGGCCTCATCAATCCGCGATCGGGCCCGATCGGCATCTCGTCCTACGATAGTGCTCTCACGGCGATTTTGATATGTTGGCTGTTGCATGGATATGGTCGGCGGGGCCTGTGAGCCCGCCGCCCGTGGTGACACCATGGAGGGGAGGATTCTCATGACTGTCCGGGAGAGCGCTTCCGAATCCGGACTGAGCAGCGGGCTCGATAATATGAAGGTGCCGCTAAACCAGTCGCGACACCTGCCCGGTCATATCTACACGTCGCCCGAAATCCTGGCGCTCGAGAAAGAGCGGGTCTTCATGAAGGACTGGCTGTGCATGGGTCGAGTCGAGGAGATCGAGAACCCGGGCGATTACATGACATTTCGTGTGGTGGGCGAGCCCGTGATCGTCGTGCGCAACGAGGCGGGCGACATCAACGCTATGTCCAACGCCTGCCGCCACCGGGGAGTGGAGGTGGTCAGCGGCGAGGGCAACCTCAAGGAATTCAGCTGTCCCTATCACGGCTGGACCTACGACCTACGGGGCCAGCTTATCGGTGCCCCGTACATGAAGGAGGCGGAAGGCTTCGATCCCCAGACGTGCCGTCTGAATCCCCTGCGGGTAGGCGTCTGGGCAGGTTGGATCTTCATCACCTTCGGTGAGGAGGCCGAGCCTCTCGAAGACTTCGTGGCTGACTTCAGCAACGCCTTCGACATTCTCAAGCAGGAGGACTGCCGCCTGTTTCAGAAAGAGGTGGTCGAGGTCGACTGCAACTGGAAGTTTGTCGTCGAAAACCTCATGGACGTCTATCACGTTCAAGTCCTGCACATTGATAGCTTCGGCAAATACATCGATCGGCAAAAGTTCACCTTCGACATCAAGAAGCGGGGCGGCTTCAGCTCGTTTTTTGACGCTCGGCCCGACACGTCAGACGGCAAGAGCTTGTTCGGCAAGATGCCGTGGCTCGAGGACCAGCCGGAGAGCTTCGCCTATACGGGCCATCTCGCCCCGAACTTCCATCTTTTCGGGCGCATCGATGAAGTCCACCACATGACAATCTGGCCGCTCGGCGCGGATCGGACCCGCATCCATATCTATCACCTGTTCCCGAAGTCCTATTACAGTGATCCGGACTTCGAGGAAAAGGCCAAGGTCTACCGGGAGTTCGTGCTGGCGTTCCTCGAGGAGGACCGCTGGATGGTGAACTCCTTGCAGAACGCCATGCGAGCCCGCAGGTTCGAACCTGGGCCTCTGTCGCGGCTTGAAGTTAACATCCACAACCGCATCAATTACAATCTCGACCGGGTTTTCGGCGGGGGCAGCTAGGTACGGAGAAGAGGGCGAGTCCGAGGCCCAGCTTGCGACCGGCTCGGCGGCCGAAGCCGGCGGGCTCCCGGCCCCGATCGAGGGAATGTGTCTGAGATAGGAGATCGGCGATGGATGTGGCGAAGAACATGACGCCTGATGAGTATGTCGAGGCGATCACGCGGATGGTCAACGAGAGAGCTGTTGCGAAGCACCCATTCTTCAGGCGGCTCGAGCGGGGCGAGGTGACGGCCGAGCAGATCATGAAGGTCTGCTACCAGATGATGTACTACTACAACAACAGCGTGCGAAACATCGGCTCCTGCTTGATGCACAACATGGACCGCGGCGCACGCACGGCGATCATGGAAAACCTGATTGACGAGGAGACCGAGGAGCGTTGCGGCTATGCCGCGCACTATGCGATCGCGCTCGACTTCGCCGAGGCTTGCGGGTTCCGGCGCGAGGAAGTCGAGACCGCCAACCGCGACGGCCGGCTCAAGCCGGTGCCGCAACTCGAGGAGGCGCTGGAGGATATCGCTACCTTCGGCAGGCGCGAGGAACCGGCGCTCACTATGGCGGCGGGGATGGTGGGCGGCGAGAGCCTGTTGCCCGACTTTTACATGCGCTTGGTCCCGCTCCTTAGGGAGAACTTCGGCTTCACCGACCAGGACCTCGACATCTTCATCGTCCATATCGAGGGCGACCTCGAACATGCCGAAGAAGGCAGGAAACTCATCCGCGCCTACGCGAATACACCTGAACGGCGCCAGCGTTTTTACACCATGGCGCGGTTCGTGCGTGACCGCCTGTGGGAGGCCTGGGATGGCGTCTTCAAGGCCGCCGACCTCGATCTTCCCCAGGCTTTCCAGGCTGAGAGGCTGGCCGCCGCGGCTGAGTGACGGCGCGGGATCGGGCGCAACGCGATCGGTCCTGCCATCACGGTCCTATCTGCGTCAAATTGTGCGCACGGCATTTTGCGCTCGCCAGGGCTTGGCGGCGCCATGCGCGGACCGGGGAATCTCCACAGTTTCGCCGCCCGTGAGCTTGCGGGTGAGGTTTTCCTGGGACATGCTTGGGTCCGTGGTCAAACTGCGTTGGCCGGCATAGCTTGGCGAATTGCGCCGGGCTCTGTCATGAGGTTGTGTGCCGCGCCTGACGGGCGGCCTCATCAACCCGCGGTCGGGCCGATCGGCATCTCGTCATGCGGTAGGGAGGCGTCCGTGGCTCAAGACTGGACCATGCGTGATTACGAGGAGACGCGGCGGACTTTCCGCCTCGAGGTTCCCGAGACCTACAATTTCGGTTTCGACGTCATCGATCGCTCGGCCCGAGAGAACAACAAGATGGCGTTCATCTACGCCACGCACACCTCCGACACGGTCACGCCCTACAGCTTCGATGATGTGAACCGGGCCGCCAATCGCTGCGCCAATTTGTTGCTCAAGCTCGGCGTCAAGAAGGGCGATCACGCCATCGTCGTTATGCCGAGGATTCCGGCATGGTACGAAGTGCTGATCGGCTGTATCAAGTTGGGCGTCGTGCCGATTCCCGGCACCACGCTTTTGACCGCGAAGGACCTCGATTACCGCATCAACCGGTCCCACGCCCAACTGGTCATCGTCACGCCAGAGCATTGCGAGAAGATCGAGGAGGTTTCCGGCACCATCCCGTCGATCGAGCATCGCATCGTTGTCGGTGGCGCCCGCGAGGGCTGGACGGGCTATGACGAAGGCTGCGCTGCCGCATCGGACGAGCTCGATCGCGGCTCCATTCCGGCGACGCGTAGCGACGAAACGATGATGATCTATTTCACCTCGGGCACCACAGCCTTTCCCAAGATGGTGCCCCGCGATCACGCCTATGCGGCGGCCCACCGCATCACGGCGAGCTACTGGATGGACCTTAACGAAAGCGATGTTCACTGGACCCTGTCGGATACCGGTTGGGCCAAGGCGGCCTGGGGCATGTTGTTCGCGCCCTGGCAGGTGGGCGCGGCCATGGTGCTTTATGATGCCGCGCCGGGTTTCGATGCCGATGCTCATCTGAAGCTCATCGAGAAGCTCAAGGTCACAACCTTCTGCGCGCCGCCCACAATCTACCGCCTGTTCGCCCAGATCGATCTCTCGGCCTACGATCTGAGCTCGATGCGGCACAGTTTGAGCGCGGGCGAGCCGCTCAATCCGGAGGCGCTACGCGTCTGGAAGGAGGCCACCGGTCGTGCGCCGCATGACGGCTATGGCCAGACCGAATCGGTCAACCTCGTGGCCAACTACCCGTGTGTGCCGATCCGCCCGGGCTCGATGGGCAAGCCCGTGCCCGGCATGGATATCCAAATTATCGACGATGAGGGCGCCATCCGGCCCAACCACGAGATCGGCCAGATCGCGGTTCGCCTGACCGATCCTTATCCGCCAGGGCTGTTTCACGGCTATTTCGACGACGAGGAGGCGAATACCCAGTGCTTTCGCCATGGCTTCTATTACACCGGCGATACCGGCATGCGCGACGAAGACGGCTACATCTGGTTTGTTGGCCGTTCCGACGATCTGATCTCGTCGGCCGGCTACCGCATCAGCCCGTTCGAGGTGGAAAGCGCGCTTGCGGAGCACCCGGCGATCGTCGAATCGGCGGTTGTGGGCAAGCGCGATGAGCTTCGCGGCGAGCTCGTCAAGGCCTATGTGGTTTTGGCCGCCGGCTTCGAGCCTTCGGAGACGCTCACGGGCGAGATCCAGGACTTCGTCAAGAGCCACACCGCGCCTTACAAATACCCGCGCGAGATCGAATTCCGCGCAGAGTTGCCGAAGACCATCTCGGGCAAAATCCGCCGCGTCGAGCTCCGCGCCGAGGCCAACGAAGAGGAAGCGTCCGAGGCTTAGTTGGTAGCGGTTCCCGAGCTTCTCACCGCCTGGAGAAAAGCCATGGCCAGGGTCGTTGGCGCCGCGATCATTATGCTCCTCTACGCTTCCGAACCAGCGGCGCCGGTCCAAGCGCAGGCCATCAACCGTTTTCTCGACGGCAAGGCGCTGCTCCGCCTGTGCGATCGCGCATTCGTCGGCGCCTGCGCCGGCTACATCCTGGGCGTCGCGGATACCAACAGCATCATGATCCATTGGTACCGCGTGCCCGATATCATCTGCCTGCCCGAGCGGGCGAGCGACGAGGACCTGGTCGCCGCCGTGGTCCAAGGCCTGCGCGCCAAACCCGAGCAGCTTGACCTCGCGGCCAGCAGTCTCGTTCTTGGCGCGTTGCTCGATGCCTTCCCGTGTAACGAGGCCTGATGCCGGAGTTCGCCATTCGCGCTATTGTTTCGCGGCAAGCAGGGTAGGAGCGGTTGAGCGCCCATGGCACATGCGACCGAAAATTTGAATCCGCCCGCGCTCGATCCGCCGACGGTCGAAGGGCGGGTCGGCTTTATCTACCCGGATCCGTTCAAGAAGAACGGGGTGGGCCGCCACAAGCGCGCCCTGGGTAACGCCCTTGGCTTACAAAATTTCGGCGTCAATCTCACGCGGCTCGAACCGGGCGCATGGTCGGCCCTGCCCCACTGGCACGTTCGCCAGGACGAATTCATCTACGTGCTCGAAAGCGAGGTCACGCTGATCACGGATGAGAGCGAGCAGATCCTCAGGCCGGGCATGGCGGCGGGCTTTCCCGCCAACGTCGCCAACGGCCATCACCTCGTCAACCGTTCCGCCCAGCCCGCGCTGATCCTCTAGGTCGGCGATCGTTTGCCGGGGGATTTGGCGCATTATCCGGATGGCGATATCGCGGCCCGTCCGGGTCCGGCGGGTTGGGTCTTTGATCACAAGGACGGAACCCCTTACTGACAGGAGGCAACGGCATGGCCACAAGCGAACTCAAACTTCCCGCCCTCGATCCCTCGACCGTCGAATCACCGCCTGAGCTGTCTTATCCGGCGCCGCTCGAAGAGCACAATGCGGGCGTGAGCCGCCATCCGCTCGGCGCGGCCGTGGGCCTCAAGAATATGGGCGTCAACCTGACCTATCTCGACCCGGGCGCAACGTCGTCGATGCGCCACTGGCACCACGCGCAGGATGAGTTCGTCTACATCCTCGAGGGTGAGGCGACGTTGGTAACCGATGGGGGCGAGCAAGTTCTTGGCCCGGGCATGGCATGCGGCTTTCCCTACGCATCCGGGGATGGCCACAAGCTCGTCAACCGCTCTTCCTCGCGGGTCGTCATGATCGAGGTGGGGGACCGCTCGCCGGGCGATGCCACGACTTATCCCGATGACGATGTCTCGGCGGCGGAGATCGACGGCGAGTGGGTGTTTATGAACAAGAAGGGCGAGCGCCTCTAAGGCGATTCATCAAGTGATGGTTGGGGGAGCGACCGCTGAAGGTTGGCCCCTGCAGACCGAAAACAACCAGGATCTAGGGGTATTCCCTAGGTTCCTAGACATTTTTCCTAGTTCCGAATCCACCCTTCGTTCTCTAGTTATTGGTTGAGGAAGCCCGCGAGGTGAAAGACCCGGGCTCTTTTCCGCCATGCAAGAGATATCGCCTTCGTCGATGACCATGCTCCGGCTGCGGGATACAGCGAAGCGGTGGCTGTCCGGCAATGGCCAAGCGAACGGCGCCGGCCCGAACGGGAGCGCGAAGGAGATGCGGCTGCCGCCGTCGATCATCAGCTCGGCGCTCACTGTCGTTGGCAATATCAGTGGCGCCGGAGATCTTCGGATCGACGGTGTCGTGGAGGGCAACGTGACCGGCGGCTCCCTCAGGGTGGGCCAAGGAGCCAAGGTCAAGGGCGCGCTGACCGCCGATGAGGTTCTCGTTCAGGGCACCGTCGAGGGGACGATCAAGGCGCGACGCGTCGAAATCGCCAGCACAGCCGATGTTAGCGGCGAGATTTGGCACGAGGTTCTCGCCATCGCCGCTGGAGCCCTCGTTGATGGCCATTGCAAGCACATAACTCCGGCTCGTCCGCCCGAAATCAATCAAGTCGTCACACCTCCCGCCAGCCCCGACTCACCGGCGGGCGATGCGCCTCAAATCGTCCGCGCCGCGGGCCATCGTTAGGCCCCAGCCGAGCCCGCTCCGGCTCGGACCCCATCAGCTCTTCGTAAGCGCCTCTTCCTTTGCCACGGCCTCATCGATGATGAGCTGGAAGAGCTTTTCAACGAACACCGGATTGAGGTCGTAGTTCAGGCCCTTTCGGGCGGCCCGTTGCTTGACCGCTTCGATGCGTTCGGGAATCACGACGGGCACGCCGTCCCGCGTCTTGAGCTCGCCAATGCGCGTGATGACCGCGAATCGGGCGCCGAGCAGAGCGACGATGTCGTCGTCCACCCGTTCGAGCTCGCGGCGCATGGATTCCAGATCGTTCATCGCGGTCTCCCTCACCGATTAGTCTCGGGGCGAATCGGCGGCGCCTCCGGCGCACCGGCCATCAGCTGCTGGAGCCCCGCGATCACATCGTCGAGGCCAGCCAGGGCGGCGCTCTCGAGCACCTTGGACACGACGGGCGCCGCATCCGTACCTGTGACACGCAGGATCTCGTGATCGAGGTCGTCGAACAGGCGTTCCTGAATCTCCTGCACGATGCGCGCACCGATCGTCGGCCCGCGCGCGGTCTGCTCGACAATGATCACCCGGTTGGTGCGCTTGATGCTGCCCGCGATCGTCGGCCAGTCGAGGCCAAGGGGATCGAGGGTGCGCAGGTCGATCACTTCGGCATCGATGCCGGATTGGTCGGCCGCATCAACCGAGACCGGCACCATATTGGCGCACGAAAGGATGGTACAGGCGGTGCCGGGGCGCACCACCTTGGCTTTGCCAAACGGAATGCCGTAGTCGAGATCATCGATGGGAATGAGCCCGCTCACCTGGTGCAACGCCTGGGGCTCGATGATGACGACCGGGTCGTCGCAGCGAATGGCGCTGTTGAACAGACCGATATAGTCGAACGGCGTCGTTGGCGCGACGATTCGCCAGCCCGGCCACAGGGCGAACAGGCCGCTCACGTCCATTGAGTGCTGCGAGCCATAGCCGCCGCCGGCCGCGATGCGCGCCCGGACCACCACGGGCACGCCGTAATCGCCGCCGAACATGTGGCGCATCTTGGCGATCTGATTGAACAGCTGATCCGCAGCGACGAGGCAGAAATCGGCATACATGATCTCGGCGACGGGCCGCAGACCATTGATGGCGGCGCCGAGCGCGAGCCCGCAAAAGCCGTTCTCGGTGATCGGCGTGCCGATCAGGCGCTCGGCGTAACGTTCGGCGATCCCCTTCGTCGCACCCACGGTGCCACCGCCCAGGCGATGCACGTCCTCGCCGAGAACGACGACGGTCTCGTCGCGCTCCATGGCGCGCAGCTGCGCCAGGGCGATCGCCTCGATGTACTTGATCTCGCGTGAATCGGCGGCTGGCACGTCCTCGGGTTCGCGGTAATCCGACCCGGCCAGCTCCGAAAGATCGCCCCGCATGCCGTCCTGCACGCTGGCGGGATCGGGCCACAGCGCAGGGATGACGCGATCGGTATTGGTCTCGGGGTCGGTCTCCGTCAGGCCGTCGGCCGCCGCATCCACCGCGGCCTGGACCCGTGCCGCGATGCGCTCGATCGCCGCCTCGTCGATGACGCCCAACTTGATCAACTGGTCCGGGTAGGTTGTGACCGGATCCCGGGCCATCCACGCCTCTTCCTCCTCTTTGCTACGGTAACCAAATGCGCTGCCGCGCAGTGGCCCGTGCTGATGGAAGTAACGGTAGACGTTGGCTTCGATGAGGACGGGCCCGCTCTCCTGGCGAATATGTTCGGCGGCCCATTGCATGGCGCGGCGAACCGCGAGGATATTCATGCCGTCGACCTCGATCGCAGGGATTGCCAGGCCGAGGCCGCGCGCCGACAAGCGCGCCTCGCGCGTGGTCTCGGTGACGTGGGTCGAGACGCCGTAGAGATTGTTCTCGATGAAGTAGATGATCGGGAGATCGTAGAGCGCCCCGAGGTTGAGCGATTCGTAAGCCGCACCGTTTTGCGCGGCGCCGTCACCGAAGAAGGTCACGGTGAGGTTGTCGCTGCCCCGGAGCTTCTCGGCCAACGCGTAGCCAGTGGCCTGCGGCGGATTGCCCCCGACGATGGCGTTGGTGCCGAGTACGCCCGCTTCATCGAGGCGCATGTGCATCGAGCCGCCGCGGCCGTGGCAGAATCCCGGCGCGAGTCCCATGATCTCCGCCATCGAGCGGTAGACCATCTCCTGCATGTGATTGGGGAACGAATCTTGGCGCGGATCGTAGCCGTCCGGCGTCGCATAGTTCAGGAACTTGGCGAGAAACTGGTGATGGGCGCGGTGCGTCGCATTGATCTTGTCGCCCGCCGTCAACACCGACATGGCGCCGATGGCACCGCCCTCTTGACCAATGCTCGAATGGGCCGGACCGTGAACCAGACCGCGCTTGAACAGATCGAGGATCTTCTCCTCGAAGCGGCGGATGACGAACAATTGCTCGAGCAGACGGGCGAGGAGAGCCGGATCCTCCTTTTTCCAGTCCGCCGCCGTGACATCGAGGCGGAACCAGGGCGTATCGGTGGTCAGGGGCCGGTGTTTCGCCACGCGTTCGTCTCCTTAGCCCATCTCACATTTCAACCCGGCGTCCCGTCCGGATTCGCGCATGGTGCCTATCGCGCCCGTACCTTACGGCAAATCGCCCATGATCTTTTGGAAGTCGGCCTCCGAGAACGCCTTGAGCGTGGTAGTTCGGGCATTGCCGCCGGCCCCCACGGCGAGAGCGAACTTAGCCGCCGCCTCGTCATCCGGGAAATCCATGATGAGCACGCCGTCGTAGATGCCCATGCAGAAATGGAAACTGGTGAGCTGGCCGCCGAGCTGTTTGACGATGTCTTTCAGGGCGATCAGCCGCTTGGGCGAATCCTTGACGTTGCAGATACCCTGGTCGGTGTAGTTGGCTAGGCAAATGTAGGTTGGCATGGGTCCTCCTCGAGCTGCCCGTCGATCGGTCGTTTATTGTCTGTGCCAGTTTCGCGCATGCTGTCGCGGAAGGAAAGTCCGGAGCCGGTCCGCGCCGCGCACTCGCCACCACGTCGCTGTCCTCCGGGCGCGGTATTGATGTCCTATAATCACGACATGACGGGCAAGGTGCCACGTTCCTCCGCCACACCGCAAAATGATGAGGTAAGGCGGAGTTACGACGAGACGCCCTATCATTCAGGGGCCCGCAAGCACACGCACCCTGACCGGCTCGCCGTCCTCGCCACCCTTTTCGGCCTTCGCCCGCAACCGGTGGAAAACTGCCGCGTGCTGGAGCTCGGCTGTGGCGTGGGCGCCAATCTCGCCGCCATGGCGTGCAGTCTTCCCGCCAGCTCTTTCGTCGGCCTCGATCTGTCGCCGCGCCAGATCGGGCAGGGCCAAGCCATGGTCCGCGAGGCCGGGTTGACGAATATCACCCTTGAGGCCGGCGATCTGCGGGACTTAGGCGCCGAGCGCGGCCCCTTCGATTACATCATCGCTCACGGCCTGTTGTCCTGGGTCCCGCCCGAGGTCCAGCGCCATCTGTTCGAGGTGGTGAAAGAAAATCTCGCCGACAGCGGCATCGCCTTCGTCAGCTACAACACCTACCCCGGCTGGCACCTGCGCGCCGCCGTGCGGGGCATGTTGCTACACCATACCCGCGGGGTGAGTGATCCCGACGAGCGCGTCCGATACGCCCGACGTTGATCAATGCCTTGCCCGAAGCACTCGTTCGCAGCGATTCGGCCTATGCCGCGCTGCTCCGTGAGGAACGGGACAATATCGGCACGCTCACTGATTCTCACATCCTCCACGACCTCATGTCCGAGCAAAATACACCGTTCTATTTCCGGGATTTCGTCGCCCAGGCCGGGGATCACGGATTGCGCTTTTTCGCCGAAGCGGCGTTCGAGGGCATGATCCTCGACAACTTTCCGGCCAAGAGCGCGGAGCTCCTGGCCAACGTGGACGACCTGATCGAACGCGAGCAGTACATCGATTTTCTGCTCAACCGCACGCTTTGTGAATCGCTCTTGTGCCACGACCGGACGCCGTGTGACCCCTCAGCCGATGCAGTGCGGGTGCGCACGCTCTATGTGGCGTCCGCTCTTATCAGCCCGTTGATTAAGTCGGCGCCGTCTGATTCTCTGGTTCCCTGATTTGCAGGGGGATTTGCCGATGGCGATGGGACGGCAGAAGGATGGTCAGGGGGACCTGATGGTGAGCTGGTCGGAGATGCCGCGCTCTCCGGGTCATGTGTTTTATGACCGCTTGCAGTCGGTGCTGATCGCGGGCGGCTTCGACGCCTTTGCCGAGGCGAGCTGCCGGCCTTATTACGCGGTCCGGATGGGCGCGCCCTCGGTGCCGCCCGGGCGCTATTTCCGGATGCACCTGGTGGGCTACTTTGAGGGCATCGACAGCGAGCGCGGTCTGGAGTGGCGCTGCTCGGACTCGCTTTCGCTGCGGGCGTTCCTGCGACTGGGGAGCCGTGATCGGGTACCGGACCATTCCTGGCTGTCACGGAGCCGCACGCGCCTGCCCCATGAAGTCCACGCGGCGGTCTTCGACTGGGTTCTGGTGCTGATCGCCGAGGCGGGGCTGATCAAGGGCGAGCGCATCGGCGTCGATGCCTCGACCATGGAGGCCAACGCGGCGCTGCGGAACATCGTGCGGCGCGACAACGGCGAAGGCTACCGGGAGATGCTGGAGCGCCTGGCCCGGGAAAGCGGGGTCGAGACACCCACGGCCGAGGACCTGGCGCGTCTGGACCGGAAGCGCAAGGGCAAGAAGCTTTCCAACACGGATTGGGTTTCGAAGAGCGACCCCGAGGCCAAGATCACCAAGATGAAGGACGGCACGACGCATCTGGCCTACAAGCCCGAGCACGCGGTGGATCTGGACACCGGCGCGGTGGTGGCGGCCGAGCTGCACCCGGCCGATGAGGGCGACACCACGACGCTTTCCAAGACCCTGGCGAAGGCCGAGGCAAACCTCGAGGCGGTGGATGCGGCACCGACATCGGAGGACCCGGCCGAATGCGTCGCCGACAAAGGTTATCACTCACGGGCAGTCTTGAGGTAATCCTTCCGTTCTCAGGTGATGGAGATTTCAGCGATTGAGTGTCCGCTTCCAGTCTCGCCTGAGTGGCCGCAGCCAGATGTCCCTCCTGGGCTCGGCCCGCTTCATGTGCGTGTCGTAGCGCCGTGCAAAACCCTCTGGTAACGCCGCCCGCGATTCGTTATCGTCACGTCCATGGCGATGCGCGACGAGGATTTCGGGACGGCGCTGACGCTGACCGAGGGGGACGAGGCGATCTGGTCGCCCCCCATGTCGGCGCCGACGAGCGAGCCGCGCGACTGGCAGTCTCTGTGCGAACAGGAGCGGGCGCGGGCGGAAGCAGCGGAAGCGCGCGCGGAAGAGTTGCGCTGGGCGGAAGTCGCCGCCCGCAGCGATGGGAGTGCGTGGAAGTCGCGGTTCAAGGCCTGCCGGCAGAGGCTGAGCGAGGCCGAGCAGGAGACCGGGGACCTCCGCCGCGCGGCCAAGGACGTGCCGTCCTTGCAGGCCGAAGTGGCGCACTTGCAGGAGTTGCTCTCCGAAGCCCGCAGCGGGTCGAGCGAGTTCTGCACGATCGAAGCGCTGCGCGACGAGGTCGCGCGGCTGCACAAGGCCCTGGCGTCGAAAGGCCGGAAGGACGCGACCGGGCCACTGTCGAGGGAGAATGCCCGACTCCGCAAGGCCCTGGAGCGGTCGCAGGGACAGAAGGACGAGGTCGTGGCGTTGCGCGGAGAGGTCTCGGCGCTGCGCAAGTCGGAGCGGGCCGCGCAGTCGGTGCGGTCGAAGGAGAGCATCCGGCTGGGCAAGGCGCTGGAACGGACGCAGAAGCAGAAGGACACGATCAAGGCGCTGCGCGGGGAAGTCGATTCCCTGACCCGCGAGACCCGTCAGCAGAACCGGGAGAACGGCCGGCTGCGCCGCGAGCTGGAGTGGTTGCAGCGCATCAAGGCGACGGCACGTGGGCTGTCCGACGAGGTCGAGCTGCTGCGCGCGGAGCTGGCGGAATACCACGACCAGATGAACTTCATCGATTGGCAGGACAGGCGCATCACCGATTTGCAAATTGCCCTGGATACGTCGGCCTTCAAGACCGAGCGGCTGGAGGCCGAGCTTGCCGAACGTCCACCTGCTGCCGGCGGCCTTGAAGAGATTGCGCAAGCAGGAGAAGACCATCGAGTCCCTGCAAACCCGCAACGAGAGGCTGGAAGAGGAGTTGGCCAAGCTGCGCTCGAGCCGGGCCGTCCTGTCGAAGGCGGTCTTCGGGAGCAGGAGCGAGCGGCAGAAGAAGCCGGGCACGGGACGCAAGCGCGGCCAGCAACGCGGCGCGCCCGGCCACGGTCGCACCCCGCGGCCCGGGCTTCCGGAGAAGACCGAACGGCGCAACCCACCGAAGGATGCGCGGATCTGTTCCTGTTGCGGCAAGCCCTATGTCGCCAACGGCGAGCGTGTGACGACGCTGATCGAGATCGCGGTCAAGGCCTACAAACGCGTCATCCGGCGCCCCCGGTGGCGCCGGGCCTGCGGCTGCGCGTCGTCGCCGATCGAAGTGTCGGCGCCCCCGGCGCCGCGGCTGTTCCCCAGAACGCTCTACGGGACCAGCTTCTGGGCGCGCTTCCTGTTCGAACACTGCGCCTGCTTCCGCCCCCTGCACCGGGTTGCCGCGTGGATGTCCGGCCAGGGGCTGCCGATCTCGCCGGGGACGCTGGCCAACAGCCTGAAGCGCTTCGTGCCGCTGTTCGAGCCGGTGGCCGAGGCGATCCTCGCGCACCAGAACGAGGCGGCGCTGCGCCATGCTGACGAGACCGGCTGGGAGCGCCAGGCTAACTGGCGGAAAGTAGCCGGTGTGAGTCCGGCGGGAAGAAGGAGTAACCAACCACTTCCACCCCGAGTCATGGGCCGGCATTCGCGAGGATGCAGGTTAAGCGTTGACAGGGGCGCGTATGGGCGAGGGCGATTGAGCTACGAAAAGTCTGAGAATCAGGGTGCCGAGGCTTTCCAGTATGTCGAAGGCAACACCGCTTCCACCGCCATGGTAAGGGGGAAGTGGACCCTGCGGAGTCGAAGAACCCAACCGCACGTACGTAGGCTTTCACGCCGGGACCTGGGAGGTCTCCATGTCATCCCGCGGTCGTAGCGGGATCGCAAAGGAAAGGAGGAATCCGTAACCGATGACGAACGGCATGGAGAAGTCAGACTCGGGAGTAGTAGCGATGAAGTCGGCGAACAAAGGGAGGCCTGTTCCGGCGGAGCCGATGGAGCGAAGGACCGAGCCCAAGGGGAATCTGGAAAGCCAAAGCATGCGCCGGACGCAGAACCGGGAAAGCGTGTCACAAGCGGCCGACCGGATACGGCAGTTTGTACAACGGGAGCCACGGGAGCGTCTGACGGCGCTTCTCCACCACGTTACGGTCGATGCGCTGCGCTGGGCGTTCTTCGCGTTGAAGAAGGACGCGGCGGCAGGTGCGGATGGCATGACGTGGGGGATGTACGAGGGAGGGTTGGAAGGCCGGTTGGCCGCCCTGCACGACCGCGTGCACTCGGGAGCGTACCGGGCGACGCCATCACGGCGGGTGAACATCCCGAAGCCGGATGGCGGCACACGACCGCTCGGCGTCGCGGCCATAGAGGACAAGATTGTCCAGAAGGCGGTGGCGGAGATTATCCTGACGCCAATTTACGAGGCGGAGTTCCTGGGGTTTAGCTATGGGTTCCGGCCCGGGTGTGGGGCGCACGACGCGCTTGATGCGCTCGCGGTCGGGATTGAACGGCGTAAGATCAACTGGATAGCTGACGCAGATATCCGCGGATTTTTCGACCATGTCTCGCGGGACTGGTTGGTCCGGTTCCTCGAACATCGCATCGGAGACAAGCGGGTCATCAGGCTGATATCCAAGTGGTTGCACGTCGGCGTCATGGAAAATGGCGAGTGGCGGGACAACATGCGGGGGACTCCCCAGGGTTCGGTGATTTCGCCGATCCTGGCCAACATCTACCTACATTACGTTCTCGATCTCTGGTTCCAGAAGAAGTGGCGCAGCCACGAGGTCAAAGGCGACACAATCATCGTGCGGTACGCCGATGATTTCGTGGTGGGTTTCCAGCACAAGCAAGACGCGGAGCGATTTCTGCGTGACCTGAAGGAGCGGCTTGGACGTTTTGAACTGGAACTGAACCCTGACAAGACCCGGCTCATCGAGTTCGGGCGGTTCGCAACTGAGAACCGTCAGCGGCGAGGGTTGGGCAAACCGGAGACGCTCGACTTTCTGGGCTTCACGCACTACTGCGCGAAGGACAGGAAGGGGCGGTTCCAGTTGGGGCGCAAGCCGGTCTCGAAGCGGATGGCGCGCACCCTGAAGCGAATAAAGGAGGAGCTTCGCAGGCGGATGCACGACGGCGTAAACCAGACCGCGCGGTGGCTGGGACAGGTACTTGATGGATGGCTGAACTACTTTGCCGTTCCAACCAGCTACCGATATCTGGGGCGTTTCGTGCAACGACTGAAAGTACTGTGGCTCAGGACTCTGCGCCGCAGATCGCAGAAGGACCGCTACAGCGGGGACCGTATGGAGCGACTGACAGCGAAATACTGGCCCACGCTGGAAATCCGACACCCGTGGCCGAGCCAACGATTTGCCGTCAATTGACCTGAGGGAGGAGCCGTGTGCATCAACGTGCCTGCACGGATCTGTGCGGGGGGAGCGGGGCAACCCGCTTCCCTACCGCGATCGGGTACAGGAGTTCCGCGACAACGGCCGGTCGAGCCGCGCCTGGCTGTGGACTTCGGTCAGCAAGGACGCGGTTTACTATCGCGGTAGGGACGCTGGTTGCCCAGCGCCCCCCGCACAGATCCGGACAGGCCCGCTAGGGCATCCGGCTCCTCCCTTGGGTTCCGCCCCGCATAGCGCTGACGGCAAATCGTTGGTCTGGCCACGGGTGTCGGATTTCCAGCCTGGGCCAATGGGTCTTAGTCAGTGCCGCAATATCGGCCCATGTCGTGCGGTCCTTCTGCGACCGTAGGCGTAGCGTGCGCAGCCACAGACGCTTCAGGCGTGTAGCAAAACGGTCGAGGTATCGGTAGCTGTTCGGGACTGCGTAGTAGTTGAGCCATCCGTAGAGCACCTTCCCCAGCCATCTTGCCGTCGTCTTGGACTTGCAATGCATCCGCCTGCGTAGCGCCTCCTTAATCCGCTTCAGTGTCCGGCTCATCCGCCTCGCGACCGGTTTACGCCCCAACTGGAATCTCCCTCGTCTGTCCTTCGCGCAGTAGTGCGTGAAGCCCAGAAAATCGAAGGTCTCCGGTCTTCCCTGCCCTCGTTGCCGACGGTCTTTCACGGCAAACCGCCCGAACTCAATGAGCCGGGTCTTGTCGGGGTGTATGTCCAGTCCGAACCTTCCGAACCGCTCCTTTACGGCCTTCAGGAAGCGCTCCGCGTCCCGCTTGTGCTGAAAACCCACCACGAAATCATCGGCGTACCGCACGATGATTGCGTTGCCTTCGACTTCGTGGCTGCGCCACTTCTTCTGGAACCACAAGTCGAGGACATGGTGCAGGTAGATGTTCGCCAGAATCGGTGAAGCCACCGATCCTTGCGGCGTCCCCCGCAGGTTGTCCCGCCACTCTCCAGCCTCCATGACGCCGGCGTTCAACCACTTGATGATGAGCCTGATAACCCGCTTGTCCCCGATGCGATGCTCAAGAAACCGGACCAGCCAGCTTCTCGACATTCGCTTCAGGGTGCGCGCCATCCGCTTCGAGACCGGCTTGCGCCCCAACTGGAACCGCCCCTTCCTGTCCTTCGCGCAGTAGTGCGTGAAGCCCAGAAAGTCGAGCGTCTCCGGTTTGCCCAACCCTCGCCGCTGACGGTTCTCAGTTGCGAACCGCCCGAACTCGATGAGCCGGGTCTTGTCAGGGTTCAGTTCCAGTTCAAAACGTCCAAGCCGCTCCTTCAGGTCACGCAGAAATCGCTCCGCGTCTTGCTTGTGCTGGAAACCCACCACGAAATCATCGGCGTACCGCACGATGATTGTGTCGCCTTTGACCTCGTGGCTGCGCCACTTCTTCTGGAACCAGAGATCGAGAACGTAATGTAGGTAGATGTTGGCCAGGATCGGCGAAATCACCGAACCCTGGGGAGTCCCCCGCATGTTGTCCCGCCACTCGCCATTTTCCATGACGCCGACGTGCAACCACTTGGATATCAGCCTGATGACCCGCTTGTCTCCGATGCGATGTTCGAGGAACCGGACCAACCAGTCCCGCGAGACATGGTCGAAAAATCCGCGGATATCTGCGTCAGCTATCCAGTTGATCTTACGCCGTTCAATCCCGACCGCGAGCGCATCAAGCGCGTCGTGCGCCCCACACCCGGGCCGGAACCCATAGCTAAACCCCAGGAACTCCGCCTCGTAAATTGGCGTCAGGATAATCTCCGCCACCGCCTTCTGGACAATCTTGTCCTCTATGGCCGCGACGCCGAGCGGTCGTGTGCCGCCATCCGGCTTCGGGATGTTCACCCGCCGTGATGGCGTCGCCCGGTACGCTCCCGAGTGCACGCGGTCGTGCAGGGCGGCCAACCGGCCTTCCAACCCTCCCTCGTACATCCCCCACGTCATGCCATCCGCACCTGCCGCCGCGTCCTTCTTCAACGCGAAGAACGCCCAGCGCAGCGCATCGACCGTAACGTGGTGGAGAAGCGCCGTCAGACGCTCCCGTGGCTCCCGTTGTACAAACTGCCGTATCCGGTCGGCCGCTTGTGACACGCTTTCCCGGTCCTGCGTCCGGCGCATGCTTTGGCTTTCCAGATTCCCCTTGGGCTCGGTCCTTCGCTCCATCGGCTCCGCCGGAACAGGCCTCCCTTTGTTCGCCGACTTCATCGCTACTACTCCCGAGTCTGACTTCTCCATGCCGTTCGTCATCGGTTACGGATTCCTCCTTTCCTTTGCGATCCCGCTACGACCGCGGGATGACATGGAGACCTCCCAGGTCCCGGCGTGAAAGCCTACGTACGTGCGGTTGGGTTCTTCGACTCCGCAGGGTCCACTTCCCCCTTACCATGGCGGTGGAAGCGGTGTTGCCTTCGACATACTGGAAAGCCTCGGCACCCTGATTCTCAGACTTTTCGTAGCTCAATCGCCCTCGCCCATACGCGCCCCTGTCAACGCTTAACCTGCATCCTCGCGAATGCCGGCCCATGACTCGGGGTGGAAGTGGTTGGTTACTCCTTCTTCCCGCCGGACTCACACCGGCTACTTTCCGCCAGTTAGCCTGGCGCTCATCGCGGTAGGGAAGCGGGTTGCCCCGCTCCCCCCGCACAGATCCGTGCAGGCACGTTGATGCACACGGCTCCTCCCTCAGGTCAATTGACGGCAAATCGTTGGCTCGGCCACGGGTGTCGGATTTCCAGCGTGGGCCAGTATTTCGCTGTCAGTCGCTCCATACGGTCCCCGCTGTAGCGGTCCTTCTGCGATCTGCGGCGCAGAGTCCTGAGCCACAGTACTTTCAGTCGTTGCACGAAACGCCCCAGATATCGGTAGCTGGTTGGAACGGCAAAGTAGTTCAGCCATCCATCAAGTACCTGTCCCAGCCACCGCGCGGTCTGGTTTACGCCGTCGTGCATCCGCCTGCGAAGCTCCTCCTTTACGTTGTCGAAGAACGCGCGGATGTCACAGTCCACCACCCAATTGATCTTGCGCCGCTTGATGCCGACCGCGAGGGCATCGAGCGCATCATGCGCTCCCCGCCCGGGCCGGAACCCGTAGCTGAACCCCAGGAACTCCGCCTCGTAAATCGGCGTCAGGATGATCTCCGCCACTGCCTTCTGGACGATCTTGTCCTCTATGGCCGTGACGCCGAGCGGTCGTGTGCCGCCATCCGGCTTCGGAATGTTCACCCGCCGTGATGGCGTCGCCCGGTACGCTCCCGAGTGCACGCGGTCGTGCAGGTCGGCCAGACGGCCTTCCAACCCTTCCTCGTACATCCGCCACGTCATGCCGTCCGCGCCTGCCGCAACGTCCTTCTTCAACGCGAAGAACGCCCAGCCCAGCGCAGCGACCGTGACATGGTGGAGGAGCGCCGTCAGACGCTCCCGTGGCTCCCGTTGTACAAATTGCCGTATCCGGTCGGCCGCCTGTGTCACGCTTTCCCGACTCTGTGTCCGGCGCGTGCTTTGGCCTTCCAGATTCCCCTTGGGCTCGGTCCTTGGCTCCATCGGCTCCGCCGGAACTGCCGTCCCTTTGTTCGCCGACTTCACGGCTACTATGACCGAGTCTGACTTCTCCATGCCGTTCATCTTCGGTTACGGATTCCTCCTTTCCTTAGCGATCCCGCCACGACAGCGGGATGGCATGGAGACCTCCCAGGTCCCGGTGCAGTGCGTACGTACGTGCATGGGTTCTTAGACACCGCGGGATTCTGTCCCCCCTCGCCATATCGGTGGGCCAGATGCTGCCTTCGGCCTATGAAAAAGCCTCGGCATCCCGGATGAGTCTCTTTCGGTGCTCAATAGCCCTGCCCGCACGCGCCCCTGTCAACGCTTAACCCCCAACCTCGCGGATGGCGGCCCATGACTCGGGGTGGAAGTGATGGCTTGTCTTCTCCTTCCCACCGGACTTTCACCGGCTGCACTGGCACCAGTTAGCCTGGCGCTCTCCATATCGACCCCTCGCGCAGCGCCGAGGTCGCGAAGGCCCTGTTCGCCGACACCGCCTGCACCGTCTTCGTGGTCTGCGACCGCTACAGCGCCTACAGAGCGCTGGCGCGCGAACTCGCCGGCAAGGTCATCCTCTGCTGGTGCTGGGCTCACCAGCGGCGCGACTTCATCGAGGGCGCGGCCGGCCGGGACGCGCTGACGGAATGGTGCGAGGGATGGATCGAGCGGATCGCGGCGATCTACCGGCTGAACGACGAACGGTTGAAGCATTACGACCCCGCTCTCGAACGCCAGACACCGGCCTTCGACGCAGCGCAACGCAAACTCGGGAAGGCGGTCAAGCGCCTGTTCGCGAACGCCGAGGCGGAACTGGCCGGCCTGCCGGACAAGGACCGTCGGGCAAAGCCCTTGCGCTCGCTGCTCAACCACCGCGAAGGGTTGTGCGTCTTCGCGGACCATCCCCAGGTTCCGATGGACAACAATGCCGGGGAGCGGGCGCTCCGCGGGCCGGTCATCGGGCGCCGATTGAGCTTCGGTTCCAACAGCGAGGACGGCGCGAAGTTCACCGCGATCATGTACTCCGTCATCGGCACGCTCTCGATGAACGGTGTCGACGTGCTGCGCTGGCTGGAGGCATGGTTGAAGGCCTGCGCGAAGAATGGCGGCAAACCGCCGGACGACCTGTCCCCGTGGCTGCCCTGGACGATGAGCGAGGAGCGCAGGCGCAAGTTCTCGGCGCAGGAATGACCGGCACGATCGAGTGCCGGTACTACGGCCGCAACTTCACCGCCGACGAGATGGCGCTGATGCGCGCCCTGATCGCCGCCGATCCGCCGCCCACCCGGGCCGCCCTGTCCAGAGAGTTCTGCCGGCGCGTCGGCTGGCTCAAGCCCGATGGCGACCTCAAGGACATGATGGCTAAGGTGACCATGCTGGCCATGCACCGCGACGGTGTGATCGTTCTGCCGCCGCCGAAGGGACGGCAGGGCCGGCCCAAGCCCATCTTCTTCGGGCCTGACACCGAGCCGCCGCTGTTCCCGGCCCCGACCGCCCTCGACGAGGTTCGCCCGCTCGACTTCCGCACCGTCGTGCGCGGCACCCGCGAAGGCAGGCTGTGGAACGAGTTCGTCGCCCGCTACCACTACCTCGGATACAAGCCCCTGGTCGGCGCCCAGATGCGCTACGCCGTCCATGACCGCAACGGCTGGCCTCTGGCCATGCTCGGCTTCTCCACCGCCGCCTGGAAGCTCGCCCCGCGCGACAACTTCATCGGATGGACCCCCGAGCTGCGCGGGAAGAACCTGCCGCTGGTGGTCGACAACCCACGCTTCCTTATCCTGCCCTGGGTCGAGATCCCGAACCTGGGATCGCACATCCTCGCCATCGTGCGCCGACGCCTGCCCGAGGATTGGACGGCGCGCTACAACATCACGCCCGTGCTCATCGAGACCTTCGTCGAGACCCCGCGCTACACCGGCGCCGTCTACAGGGCCTCGGGCTGGACCCGCGTCGGGACCACCCAGGGGCGCGGGCGCTACGACACGCATATGAAACGGGCCGAGCCCAGGAAGGACATCTGGCTGCGGCCACTCAGGCGAGACTGGAAGCGGACACTCAATCGCTGAAATCTCCATCACCTGAGAACGGAAGGATTACGTCTTGAGGGCTCTGAACGACAGTCCCTGGAAGACCCGGATCGCGGCGCCCAAGCAGACCGGCTTTTCGCGCTGGCACGGTGATGAGGCGGCGCGGCGCGCGGTCACCAATAACCGTGCGCGGCTCAAGTCCGGGTCGCCCGCGAGGCCTTCAAGCTGCGCGCCGAGATCGTCGAGCGCTGCTTTGCCCACAACCTCGATCGTGGCGGCATGCGACGAACCTGGCTGCGCGGGCGAGAGAATGTGCACAAGCGATACCTGCTCCACGTCGCCGGCCACAATCTATCGTTACTGATGCGCCAGCTCATCGGCGCCGGCACCCCGCGGGAGGCCGTGGCGGGCGGATATGGCGGTATTTTCGTTCTGCTCACGCCCACCGGGGCCATGCTGGTGGCACGGGGGGCTCGCAAAGCGGCCAGACGGCTTTCGCCGCCGCATTCCTCATCTGGGAGTGAGAGCCGGAAAAAGCCACTTAATCAACGGGCTGTTATGCCTCACGGCGGTGATCACGAATTCTCGCGCGCCGAGGCGGCGAACTTTCTAACGCCCGAGGGCACGATCATCGCGGTCAAAGGCAGAGTTAATAAACCGGCGTTCCATCACCTCTTGGCGAGTTGGCCCAAGCCTGTCGCGTTTGGCGCGTTGCTCGCCGCCGCGCGGTCGCTTGCGGGACAGGGCGAGTCCGATGATGAAAACCAATTGGCGCAATTACTGCTCACCGCATTTAGCCGCACATTCATTCATTTGCACACCCACGAGCCCGGCTTCGCAACCGAGATCGGCAAGCGCCCGCTTGCCAGTTCCTGGGCGCGGCGCCAGGCCGAGGACGGCCCCGTCGTCACCAACCTCGTGCATGAAAATGTCCACCTCGACGATCCAGCGTGCTTCCACCTCCTGCCGCTGCTCGACGGCCGCAACGATCAGCCGGAGCTGAGGGCCCGCCTCGCCGAGATGGCGGATCGGGGGCAGCTCGGGGAAAGCGGGAAGAATGTCGGCGTGGATCCAGATCTCGTCTTAGAGTTATCTCTCAGAAAATTAGTGCAAAGCGCTATTCTTACCCAATAATACATCTCATATCTCTTGCCTCGCCAGTCGGCTCTAGGGTGTATCCCGCAGCGTTTCGAGGCTATAAGATCGGGACTCCACTCGCCTTCGCGGGGGTCCGCTCTCGTGAGGGGGAGCGGTTGCCTCAGAGCAAGCACGAGTGCGCGGACTGAACGCACATGCAGGATAAAGCACCACTCGGTCAGGTCCTCAGCTGGCCTTCGCTGCGTATTCTCATCTTGGACCGGAACGAAGAGTTCCGAGTTTGGATGCGCTCGGTCCTTGAGGGAATGGGCGCCGAGGAAATTCACAGCATGGCGTCGTCAACCGACGCGATTCAACTGTTGCGTCAAAAGGCTGTGGACGTGGGGCTTGTGGCCATCGCCGCGGACGACGGGAGCGGACTGCAATTCCTGGCCGAGCTTCGCCAACGCCCATCAAGCCCGAGCCCCAATCTACCTGTCATCCTGCTGACGGAGGCCGGCGACGACAAGCTCATCCACGAAGCCTGCGGGATCGGTGTCCAAAACCTCCTGCGCAAGCCGGTTTCGGAAGAGGAGCTGCTGAAGCGGGTGACCCGAACGGTCCTGCGGCCCAATCGGGTGATCTGGGCGTCGATTTAATTTCGGGTTCGACCGGCGCGACAAACCTTCATTCGGCTATCTCGGTCCCCAACGGCGCAGCGACGACAATATCGGTGAGGAGGTCCCCCTCGTCAGCGGCGTCATAGAGTACCCGGGTGCGCCGCCGCAGGAATGGGATCTCTCGCGATCCGAGGACTTCGCCCAGGGCGCTTCAGCCCGGATTTCTCACCTGAGAGTTACCCGGATTCTGAATATCTATTGGAACCAGGCGTTTAGAGGGATTTTCAGGGACCGTTAAAAATACACGGTGTTTTTCGGATCAGCGCCGTTTCCTGTCCGGCGGCGGGAGGGTTTGCACGGCTTTGGCGAGCCATCGCAAGGCGCCCGGCGTCGCCGACCAGTTCTCCCTGTTTTGCAGCACATAGACGACGGCTTCTTCGTGTGAGCCCAGCGTGTAGTGATCCTCCGGGTATTCGGGGACCGGCGTGGCGCCGGTCAACAGGGCGGGGACGTGAGGGTTGCACTTCCAGGCGGCCGCCAAGGCGGCGTGCGCCCCGCTCTCGTCGCCCTTGCGCAAGGCCAGCAGGGTCCTGGCGTAGGCCCAGTCCGCGAAGACATCGTCATCGTAAGTGGCGAGCAGTTCCTCCAGGGCGCCGTGATCGCCGGCGGCGAGCAGCCACGACGCCAGGCCGTGGCGCAGGCCCTGATTGTCATTCGGGTTGAGGCGTAGCATCTCCCGGTAATGATCGATCGCAGCCGTGCGCTCGCCCTCCTGCCACAGGCATTCGGCGAGACCGGCGCGGGCGCGCATGTAGGGGCGGGTCTCCAGGATGACCCAGAAGTGGCCGGCATCGCGCTCGAAGGCTTGCCGCCCAAGCGCCCATTCCCCGGCAGCGACGCCGGCCTGGTAATGGCGCCGCGCCTCGGCGAGGGTCTTCGCCTCCTCCTCGGCCAGCAGAACATGGGCGTCGGCGCAGAGATCGGAGATCTCCAGCGCCCTTTTGGCCAGCCCGATACGCTTGCCCGGCGTCTCCGCCTCCCAGGCGTCATAGATGAGATCCCGGGCGCGCGCCAACGCCTCCTCTTCCCCGCCGGCGGGACCGTCCGGCGACATCCCACCAGCGAGCTTGGCCATCGTCCTCTCCATGGCGCGCCGGTCGGGCACCGGCGGCAAGGGCGGCGCGGCGGCCTTTTGCCCGCGCCCCGCGGACGCATTCTTCTTGTTCTTATGGCGGTTCTTGCTGACCGGCACGGCATCCTCGGACAATCGACGGGCAACCCCAGCAGGATAACAGAAGACGCCGCGAGGCCGTCAACGGGGCTCGCGGCAGGACCGGCAAAGCCGCAATATACGGTGCCTGAGCAACGATCGGCGAGGAGGAACGGATGCGCTTTTCGGATTTCGGCAAACGGGTGGTGTTCGCCGCCTTCGACGGCGGCGAGATCACCACCGACGCCGGCGTCCTGCTGTTGCGCGAGCGGGCGCACCGGATACGCCTGTTCGAACGCATGGCGGCCTGCTTCACCGACCGGCGCGACCCCGCCAGGGCGGTCCACACGCTCCCCGCTCTCCTGGCCCAGCGGGTCGCGGGCATCGCCCTGGGTTACGAAGACATCAACGATCACGACGCCTTGCGCCACGACCCGGCGTGCAAGCTCCTCGCCGGCTGTGACGGCGAACCGGTCCCGGCCGGCGGCAAGGCTCCGCCAGCACTGGCCGGCAAGTCGACGCTGAACCGCGTCGAGCACGCCTGGAATACCGGCGATCGCCGATACCATCAGATCTCCGCCAACCTCAAGAAGCTTTCCAACCTGTTCGTCACCCTGTTTCTCGACGCCCACCAGACACCGCCCGCGCGCATCACCCTCGATATCGACGCCACCGACGTGGAAACCCACGGGCGCCAGGAGAACGCCTTCTTCCACGGCTATTACGAACACCGCTGCTTCCTGCCGCTCTATGTCTTCTGCGGCCGCCATCTCCTGCTCGCCCAGCTCCGGCCGGCCAACATCGACGGCGCCAGGGGCGCGCGCAACCAGATCCGCCGCATCGTCCGGATGATCCGCGAGCGCTGGCCCAACGTCGACATCCTGGTGCGCGCGGACAGCGGCTTCGCACGCGAGAACCTGATGCGCTGGTGCGAGGGCAACGCCGTGGACTACGTCTTCGGCCTGGCGCGCAACGAGGTCCTGCTCAAGAAAACCCGCCGGACCCGCGGCAAGGCCGCCATGGCCATGATCGAAACCGGCCAGCCGGTCCGCGCCTACGGCGATTTCCACCACATGACCAAGTCCGGATCCTGGGCCCGGCCCCGGCGCGTCATCGCCAAGGTCGAGCACAGGCCCGGACACCAACAGCGCTGCCGCTTCCTCGTCACCTCCCTCGACCGCCATCAAGTCCCGCCCGGGGAACTCTACGAAGACATCTACTGCCCGCGCGGCGACATGGAAAACCGCATCAAGGACTGCCAGCTCGACCTGTTCGCCAACCGCATGAGCGCGCACACCTACAAGGCCAACCAATTGCGCCTGATCTTCGCCGCCTTCGCCTACGTCCTCATCGACGGTATCCGCCGCGTCGCCTTGAAAAACACCGCCCTGGCCAACGCCGCTCCCTCAACCATCCGTCTCAAGCTGCTCAAGATCGGCGCCAGGGTCGTCAACTCCGTACGGCGCATCAAACTCTCCCTACCCGACGCTTGTCCCAACAAAACCCTGTTCTTTACGGCACACGCCGCTCTGGCGCCCCCATAATCCCAACTCATCGGCGGCAATCGAGATAAAGGCACGGCGCCTCCCGGAGGCGAAACTCTCCTCATGCCCGAAATCAACGAAAATCTATCATTCCCGGACCCAGCCACACCATCCCGCCCACTCTATCCCGCCAAAAAAACAACCCCGGCCCGCGGGCACTCAGATCAGCCCAACGGAGCGCAAATCCAACGCCTAAAAAACGCTCGTGAGATATCCGGGTCAAAGCCCGACCCACCACGCCGACACTCAAATCAGCCCGATCACTCTCAAATGCAGCGCCTCAAAACGCCTCGTGAGAAGTCCGGGTTCAGTTCCGCCGATCGAACCCGACCCGGAGCCCAAAATTGCCGCGCCGGTCGAGCCCGAGCCGCCCGCACCCGAGCCCGAACCTCAGCCGGAGCCTGAAATCGCCGCGGTCGAGCCCGAGCCGCCGCCGCCGCCGCCGGCTCCGAAAGTGCCCGAACCACCATCCGTGGTGGTCACGCCAGCACCGCCGGAGCCTGTGGTTGAGCCGCCTCAGCCCCCGCCCGAGGTCGCCGCAAAACCTGCGCCAGAAAAGCCGAGACGAAGCAACAAGGACTGGCTTGATGCGATTGCAACCAAGGCGAAGGTCGCGAAGGCCGCACAGCCCGACGTCGATCTTCCGTCAGTTCTCACGAGCACCTGATCTGGCTGACATCAGGCGGCGCGGAGGGCGCCCGCGCGCGGCTGGAGGGCATTGATCTGAGCGGAGTCGATTTGTCCAACATCAACCTGAGCGGCGCCAAAGCCAAAGGCTCCAACCTGTCTGCTACCGATTGTACCGGGACCAATCTCGAGGCCGCTGACTTGCGCCGTGCTAGTCTCGCCGGGGCCCAGTTACGCGATGCCAATCTGGCGATCGCCAAGTTACGTCACGCCAACCTCAGTCAATGTGATCTGAGAGGCGCGATCATGCGTGGCGCAGACCTCGCGGGCGCTCAGTTGACCGGCTCGCTGCTCACCGATGCCGACCTCACCGATGCCGTCTTGCTGGACACCGATCTCGCGAAGGCGGATTTGAAGAAGGCGATCGGTCTCAACCAAGCGCAGATCGCCACGGCGCGGGGCGACAGCAAGACGCGCCTTCCGCGCGGCCTCAAACTGACGTTGCTCCCGGATCCCGGACCAGGCGGTAAATTAACTACCGACCTGGAGGGACGAGATGACAAAGCAGACGAGGCGGCGATTTTCGCCGGAATACAAGGAACAGTCGGTTGCCCGGCTGTCGGAGCCGGGTGCGACGCATAGCAGTGTGGCGGCCGAGCTCGGCGTCACGCCAACGCAGCTGAAGACCTGGCGGCTCGAGCTTGAGGCCGCGGGCTCGGCCGCGGCGACCGCGGCGCAGAAAGCCGAGGCCGCTGAACTGGTGCAGCTTCGCCGGGATAACAAGCGGCTGACGGAGGAGGTTGAGGTTCTACGCAAAGCCTCGGCTTTTTTCGCTCAATGGGCGGTGAAGACATGAAGACGAAGCACGCTTTCATCGCCGCCCATGCTTCAGAGCACGCCACCCGGTTCATGTGCCGGGTCCTGGGGGTGGCTAACAGCTGGTTCCACGCCCGGCGGCGTGCGGCCCCAAAGAGAGCTGAACGCGCTGCCCGGCGCGACAGGGTCGGGTCAGAGATCCGGGAGATCTTCGAGCAGAGCAAGAGGTGCTACGGCGCGCCTCGGATCCATGCCGAGTTGAAGGTCCGCGGCTTTCGCATCTCGAAGCGCACGGTCGCCAAGCTCATGCGAGAGAACGGCATTCGTCCACCGCGAGGCAGGCGGCAGGTGCCGATCACCACCGACAGCCGCCACTCCCATGCGATCGCGCCCAATCTGCTCGACCGCAACTTCAAAGCCGCTACGCCCGATGCGGTCTGGCTCGCTGACATCTCCTACATCCCGACCGACGAAGGCTGGCTCTACCTCGCCGCCGTCAAGGATCTGGCCACAATGGAGATCGTCGGCTGGTCGATGTCCGAGCGGCTGAAGAGCGTCCTGTGCGAGGATGCGCTGAAGATGGCAATCCGCTACCGCCGGTTGCCCATGGGGCTGATCCACCATTCCGACCGCGGTGTGCAATATGCCTGCGGTGACTACCGCAAACTGCTCCGCCTCCATGGCATCAAGGCCTCCATGAGCCGCAAGGTGTCAACGGCGGAGCAAAATTAGTCCACCCGGGCGGAGTAAAACTAGTCCACTTAACGTTATGCGGTACGCGGTGTTGGGGGGTTGTCCCGGTAGTCCATAGGAGGGACCCGCGCTGCTTCGTGTAGCGCTTGCGTTACGCGGAGCGAAGCAGCGTGGGAGGTTCCTGTGGACCCACCGGGTCAACCATTGCACCGGCGGTTAAGCAGGTATTTTGGGGAATTTCCGCCGTTTTTGGCTTTGGTTGAGACGATAGCTCTCGCCGTTCATTTCCAGGATATGGACATGGTGGGTGAGGCGGTCCAGCAAAGCCCCGGTCAGGCGTTCCGAGCCGAATATCTCCGTCCACTCATCGAACGGCAAGTTGGAGGTCACCAGGATCGAGCCCCGCTCGTAGCGCTGGCTGAAGACTTCGAACAGCAGCTCGGCGCCGGTCTTCGAGAGCGGCACGAAGCCGAGTTCGTCGATGATCAGAAGGTGATACTTTGCCAGTTGCTTCTGCAGGCGCAACAGGCGTTTTTCATCCCTGGCCTCCATCAGTTCATGAACCAGGGCAGCGGCCGTGAGGAAGCCGACGGAGAGCCCCTTTTGGCAGGCCGCCAGACCGAGACCGAGGGCGATATGGGTCTTGCCGGTTCCGCTGTTGCCGAGCGCGATGATATTCTCACGACGCTCGACGTATTCGCATCGCGCCAACTCCAGAACCAGCATCTTGTTGAGCGATGCGATGGCCTTGAAGTCGAAGCTGTCGAGGCTTTTGACGGCGGGGAACCTGGCCTGTCTGATCCGCCGCTCGACCATGCGGCGCTCACGGTCGATCAGTTCCAACTCGGTCAGACGGACAAGATACCGCACATGGTCGGCGCCCTCGGTGGCGCATTGGCGGGCCAGCTTGTCGTATTCGCGCAGGAACGTCGGCAGTTTCAGGGTCTTGAGGTGATGGGCCAGCAACACTTGCGGCGTATCGGTCATGACGCGCCTCCACCCAACAAGCTCATATAACTGGCGGCGGCCGTGGTCGCCACGTTGGCCCGAGGCAGGTAGGGATAGATATCCAGGTCGAGTTTGGGCGGGCGTCGCTCGATACGGCACAGCACAAGGTGTTTGACGGCGTCGTAGCCGATCGCACCCAGGCGCAGGGCGTCCTTCACCGCGCCGTGAAGCACCTCGAGATCGAAGGTCTCCAGAAGCCGAAGGACCTGGACGTATTCCCGCTTGCCGGCCTTGCCCATGCGCGCCTACAGGAGACGGCGCAGGGTTGGGAAGGCATCAGGCAGTTCCCATCCGGCTAGCGGCGCGGCCTGATCCAGGGCGCCGATCTTGTGCTCCAGCAAAGGCAGGTAGTGGATCGGATCGAAGACCATATCTTCCCGGTCGTAGGAACGGGGGTGTCGGGCAATGATCCCGGCGCCGCAACCGATAACCACCTCGTGGACATAGCCACGGATCCAGACTTCCTGATGGCCGTAGGCGACGGGCACGGAATAGTCATTCGTCCGGTAGCGCACCAGGGACAGCGAGTTGACCCGCGTGCCCTGCTTGTCGCACGCGTCGAACGGTGCCGGCAGTGGCCTCTTCAACGCTTCGCGGTCACGCACAAACCGTTCGCCGATGCTCTCGCGGTGGCCGCGCAGGACGTTGCCTTGCCGGTTGCGGCATTGCTCTTCCAGGTGGCCATTGAAGGCGTCCCAGCTCGCGAACCGGGGAAGCGGCGTCATGAAGTTCCGCCGGGCATAGCCGACCACCCCCTCCACATTGCCTTTGTCGTTACCCTTGCCGGGACGGCCGTAGCGGTCCTCGAAGAGGTAATGGGACTGCAGCCCGCTGAACGGCCGCGTTCGTTGCCGCGTGCCATCTGACAAGATGCGCGACACCAGACACTTGTCGTTGTCGTAAAGAATCGATTGGGGAACGCCGCCGAAAAAAACAAAGGCTCTGTTGTGCCCGTCCAGCCAGGCCTCCGTCGCCGCCGCCGGGTAGGCCGCAACGAAGCAGGCATCGCTGTGGGGAAGTGTCATGACGAAAAAATGCGCCCGATACTTGACGCCGGCGATGATCGCATCCGCCTCGCCAAAGTCCGCTTGAGCATGGCCCGGAGGATGTGACAACGGCACAAACATCTCACGCCGACGAAGGCGCCGTTCCCGAACGTAATCCTTCACGATGGTCTCTTTGCCCGTGAAGCCATGTTCGTCGCGAAGGCGCTCGAATATACGCTTCGCCGTGTGGTGCTGCTTACGGTGAACCGTTCGGTCCTCCTCCAGAATACGGTCGATGATATCCGTGAAGGGGGCCAGTTTCGGGCGTTTCGGTGGCTGGCGTCGCCGATATCCCGGCGGTTCCGAATGCCGCAGCATCTTCCTCACCGTCTCGCGCGCAATGCCAAACCGACTTGCCGCCTCTCGCTGGCTCAGACCATCAACATGGCAGGCCAGCCGAACGCGCAGATATAGGTCCACGGTGTACATCCTCCCGCCTTCCATCTCAAAAAAGATCGAAGGCTACAGGTGGCAGAGTTTTACTCCGCCCGCGGCTGGGAAATCCCGCCGCTTCCGTGGACTAATTTGTCACCGCCGTTCTCACCGCAAGGGGAATTGCCTCGACAACGCCCCTATGGAGAGCTTCTTTGGGTCGCTCAAGACCGAACTCGTGCACCGTACCCGGTTTTCTACCCGGCGCGAGGCCAGGGCTGCGCTATTCGAGTACATCGAGATCTTCTATAACCAACGACGGCGCCACTCGAGCATCGCCTACCGGACGCCGGCACAGGCCAGGAGGGATATGACCATCGCTTCCGTAATGGGGCGTTCGCCGTCAAGCACCTTTTTCCCACGAGCGATCACCGCGACACGATCCTTCGTTCGCGAAGCCTCGGCGCCTGCGGCAAGTTGTATCCTCTCAGGCGTGGTTCAGGAGTTCCCGGGGCCATCACGGCTCCGGCTCAGGGTTGGGCTATTGCAACACCCCTCTGGTCTTGAGAAGGAACCACGATCCGGATGTGTCCGTCGCCAGGCTCTCGCTTCCGTCCGTGGTCAGCGCAATGGCTGCCAACTTCATGCCTGGTCCAAAACGATTCCCGAGTGCCAATCTCAGGCGCGTGCTCGAACGCGATAGAACGGTTCGGCCAACAAGCGATGATACGCGCATCATCGGGAACCGCGTCCCGGCGAGGGGACACCGGTGGATCGCCCACCTTCAAGCGCGGCTCCTTCCTCCTCTCCTTGCTAACTGCCGATGGGATACAGCCCCGCCTAAGCCGTCTGAAGCGCCATCGCCTCTTCGCGCGTGAACCGGAACTCGGTGCCATCCCGCCACATCCGGTGCAACACCACGCCGATGCGCCGGGCCAGGGCGACCGTCGCGCGCTTCTTGCCCCGGAGCTTCGTCAGACGCTGCGCCCAGGCCTTCAGCCAATTCGGCCCCGTGTGGTTCAGCATCACCGTGGCGGCCTGATAGAGCGCTGCGCGTAGACCTGCATCGCCAGCCTTGGTGATCCGGCCGACAATATCCCGTTCGCCGGATTGATCCCGTCCCGGCGTCAGCCCCACCCATGGGCCGACATCCTTCGATCTCCGGAACCGCTCCGGATCGTCAATCGCGGACGTGAAGGTCAGAGCTATGACATGGCCGACCCCCGGCATGGTCATCAGCAGCCGGCACGCCCGGTCCTGCCTGGCCAGATTACGGACCAGCTTCTCCAGGCCGGCCAGCTCGCGGCGCAGGTCCGCCCGCGCGCGCAGGATCGGTTCGGCCGCGGCTTCCAGCATCGCGTTGCCAGCGATCAATTCCCGGACACGGGCCTCGTAGCGACCCTTCGAGATCCGACCGAGCTTCAGGCCGAAGTTGCGCAAGATGCCGCGCAGCGACAGCTCCATATTGATGAGCGCGTCCTGCACGGACTTGCGCGAGGTCAGCAGCGCTCGCATCTCCTGCGACGACACCGATTTGCAGTGTACCGGCCGGAACCAGCCCATCTGCAGCAGCCGTGCGATGCCTTCGGCATCCCGGCGATCCGTCTTGATCGGCATCGCCTTCAGCGCACCCTTTAACTGCCGGGTCTCCATCAGCACGGTTTCGAAGCCGGCGTCAGTCAGCCCCTTGTGCAACCAGTTGGACAGGGGACCGGCTTCGAGGCCGATCGCGGCGATCCCGTGCGGCAGCTCGCGCATGAACGCAACCAGCGATTCAGGTGCGCTGGCGACCCGCGCCTCCGTCACGATCTTGCCCTTATCGCCGAGAACGCAGATTGCCGTGCTTGCCAGCGATATATCCAGCCCGATATAGACATCCATGTCGTTGCCCTTTCCTTTCGAGGAATTGGGGCGCGCCTTTCGGCAAGACCCCGTGAACACGCCGCGCGTCTAAGGGCAACGACACCAGAATCTCCGTCATCGCTACAAGCTCCGACGGTGCCGGATAGCACCGAGCCCCATTACGGCATCTCAGGCCGCATAGGTGAAGAAACACCTGGTCCGGAATTTGGGGTCAACGTCAAAACTCCTGCCGCGCGACGAGTGAGGGGGCAAACTGTGTGGAGAGTCTGGCGGTCTGCTTTTCCAGGGCAGTTAAGCTTAACAGCCCGTTGATTAAGTCGGCGCCGTCTGATTCTCTGGTTCCCTGATTTGCAGGGGGATTTGCCGATGGCGATGGGACGGCAGAAGGATGGTCAGGGGGACCTGATGGTGAGCTGGTCGGAGATGCCGCGCTCTCCGGGTCATGTGTTTTATGACCGCTTGCAGTCGGTGCTGATCGCGGGCGGCTTCGACGCCTTTGCCGAGGCGAGCTGCCGGCCTTATTACGCGGCCCGGATGGGCGCGCCCTCGGTGCCGCCCGGGCGCTATTTCCGGATGCACCTGGTGGGCTACTTTGAGGGCATCGACAGCGAGCGCGGTCTGGAGTGGCGCTGCTCGGACTCGCTTTCGCTGCGGGCGTTCCTGCGACTGGGGAGCCGTGATCGGGTACCGGACCATTCCTGGCTGTCACGGAGCCGCACGCGCCTGCCCCATGAAGTCCACGCGGCGGTCTTCGACTGGGTTCTGGTGCTGATCGCCGAGGCGGGGCTGATCAAGGGCGAGCGCATCGGCGTCGATGCCTCGACCATGGAGGCCAACGCGGCGCTGCGGAACATCGTGCGGCGCGACAACGGCGAAGGCTACCGGGAGATGCTGGAGCGCCTGGCCCGGGAAAGCGGGGTCGAGACACCCACGGCCGAGGACCTGGCGCCTCTGGACCGGAAGCGCAAGGGCAAGAAGCTTTCCAACACGGATTGGGTTTCGAAGAGCGACCCCGAGGCCAAGATCACCAAGATGAAGGACGGCACGACGCATCTGGCCTACAAGCCCGAGCACGCGGTGGATCTGGACACCGGCGCGGTGGTGGCGGCCGAGCTGCACCCGGCCGATGAGGGCGACACCACGACGCTTTCCAAGACCCTGGCGAAGGCCGAGGCAAACCTCGAGGCGGTGGATGCGGCACCGACATCGGAGGACCCGGCCGAATGCGTCGCCGACAAAGGTTATCACTCACGGGCAGTCTTGAGGGCTCTGAACGACAGTCCCTGGAAGACCCGGATCGCGGCGCCCAAGCAGACCGGCTTTTCGCGCTGGCACGGTGATGAGGCGGCGCGGCGCGCGGTCACCAATAACCGTGCGCGGCTCAAGTCCGGGGTCGCCCGCGAGGCCTTCAAGCTGCGCGCCGAGATCGTCGAGCGCTGCTTTGCCCACAACCTCGATCGTGGCGGCATGCGACGAACCTGGCTGCGCGGGCGAGAGAATGTGCACAAGCGATACCTGCTCCACGTCGCCGGCCACAATCTATCGTTACTGATGCGCCAGCTCATCGGCGCCGGCACCCCGCGGGAGGCCGTGGCGGGCGGATATGGCGGTATTTTCGTTCTGCTCACGCCCACCGGGGCCATGCTGGTGGCACGGGGGGGGCTCGCAAAGCGGCCAGACGGCTTTCGCCGCCGCATTCCTCATCTGGGAGTGAGAGCCGGAAAAAGCCACTTAATCAACGGGCTGTTAACGCCGATGACCGCTACATGTAGGGTGCCGCCACTCTCCCGAGTAAAGCTCGGCATAGGTTGGAGCAGAGGTGTCGCCCGCGATGCCGAGCAATGAGCGGAAGGCGTTGAACGGGTAGAACCGTCTGTTGAAGCGGAAGGTGAACTCGTTGAGGTAGGCTTGTAGGTGCTGGTGGCTAACGCCGTGGTGGATACCGATCAGCCACGTCTCCAGGTTGGCGAAAACCAGATGGATGATCGGCAGGTATTGCTCGGCAACCTCTGGATCACCACACTCGGCAACAGCGAAGTGCTCATAGCCGCGCTTACCGAGGCCAGCATAGCCGCTCCAATCGTCAGTAACGATCAGCGATCCCGGCGCGACGGTGCTCTCGACGAACCCACAGAGCGACTCGGCGCTACGGTCGAGCACGACGGCGAGCCGAACGCGTCCGGCATAGCGTCCGTCTTTCCGGTTGTCGAGCTTGGTGCCCGGCTTTCGATGACGCACCTCGATGGCACAGGAGACGGGAACCTTGTGGTGAACACCACGGCCTTCCCCACGCGTTCGCCCGCCAACCCAGGTTTCGTCCACCTCAACATGGTTCTTGGGCTGTCCACCGATCCTGTCTTGGTTGGGCCGCACCATGCCCGAGCGGAGCTTGTGGAGAATTTGAAAGGCCGTCTCGTAGCGCGAAAGACCAAGTTGCCGCTGAAACTGCACGGCGGACATGCCGGGCGTCTGACTGGCGACCAGATAAGCGGCCCAGAACCAGACGTTCAGCGGAGTGTGGCTACGCTCCATCACTGTTCCCACCGTCAGCCCGGTGTTCTGGCGGCACTTGCGGCAGCGCAGGACGCCAGGGCGGTTTTCAAAGTGGAACGGCTCTCCCGCCGTGCCGCAGTGCGGGCAGGCAAAGCCGTCTCCCCAGCGGGCTTTCTCCAGGTAGGCGGCGCAGGCCGCATCATCGGGGAAAAGTCGCTGGAACTCGGGTAGCGAATGCGGGAATGGGAGATCGGCGCGGTCGAGAACATCCATGGCGCGCTCCCCTATATCCGGTTTGCGCCCATTCTAGCCCTAGTGGGTGTGGGTGTAAACCGGATAGGCAAGCAATGATGTAGCGGGAATAGTCGTCCAGGATGGTCGACAGGTAAAACCAGCCCCAGCCGATGACCTTGAGATAGGTGAAGTCGGTCTGCCACAGCTGGTTCGGCGCCGTGGTCTTGTCGCGGAACTCATCGGCTGCCTTGATGACCACGAAAGCGGGGCTGGTGATCAGGTCGTGGGCCTTGAGAAGCCGGTAAACCGAGGCTTCCGAGACAAAGTAGCCCCTGGTGTCCGTAAACCTGACGGCCAGTTCCCGGGGCGACAGTTGCGTCTCCTCCAGGGCAAGATCGATGATCTGCCCCCGGACATCATCCGGGATCCGGTTCCACACCCGGCCTGGGCTGCTGTTGCGATCCTCAAGACCGGCGTCGCCAAAGGCCAGAAAGCGATCGTACCAGCGATAAAAGGTGGTCTTCGGAATGCCCAGCTTGTCCAAAGTGGACCCGACGCCCAGGTGGGACTGCTCGACCAGGCGGATGATCTCCAGCTTCTCGGATGCGGGATACCTCATTCCTCGTCTCCCCCATGCCCGATCATGTTTTTTTTGAGAAGCCGGTTCTCCAGCGAAAGTTCGGCGACCAACTCCTTCAAGTCGCGCATCTCCTGGCGCAGGCCTTTAACCTCGCCCGAGGTCGCTTGGCGCCCGGTGTCGCCGGCGAGCCGCTTCTTGCCCGCTTCCAAAAACTCTTTCGACCAGCTGTAATACAGACCCTCGGCGATGCCCTCGCGGCGGCACAAGGCGGCGATGCTCTCCTCGCCGCGCAGGCCCGACACCACGATCCGGATCTTCTCCTCAGCCGTATACTGCTTGCGTGTCTTGCGGCGAATATCCCGAACCGTTCCATCCGCCGGGTCGTTCTTGCTCATTGATTTCTGTCTCATCTTCGTTCCCTTCGGTCACTACGATGAGACAGAAATCCTCCGGTATGCAATTACCTCAATTTGTCCCAAAGGCGCTGACGTCAGACACCCAAAGGCCGCACATCACAAAGATCAAATACGCCGGGGCTGTGAATATTATTCCCATGAAGCCGCTCTGCGTCTGCTGATTGGATTTGGGCGGATAATGGTGCTTCCGCCAGAACTCAAACGTGGAACCAGTGGGGCAGGGAGAGGCAGCTTCCTTAGTCGCTACAGCCCTTGAACGCCCAAGCATCGATCTCAACGAGAAGCCCGGTCGCTGCAATCGTGACGTTGCCGATCACCACAGCGGTGGGAAAATCGCCGGTGAAGAATTTCTTGCGCGCTTCTACGAAGGCGGGGCGGTGGCGAATATCCGTGAGATACACGGTCAGCCTGACGATGTCGTCCATCTTCCCGCCGGCCGCCTCGATCAGGGCTTTGAGGCGTTCGAAGGTGTGGATCGTCTGCTCGTAAGGATCCTCGCTGACAATGTTGCCTGCGGCATCGCGCCCGGCCTGACCGGAGAGGTAAATCTGATCGCCGACGACAAGGCAGTTCGACCACATGCCGGCGTCGGGCTCGGGCACCATGTCGGGCGCGCTGAAACGCTGCTTTTTCTCGGCCATGGCTGTCCCTCTCGAATCGGTCGTATTCTTTAGTCGCGTTATCGTCGCCCGGCGCGTGCCCGAGTGCAAGAGCTTTGCACTAACCTGGCCTGACTCGCGCCGTGACCACGGTCGCGCCGCCATCGATGACGAGAATATGTCCGGTCATGAAGCTCGCGGCCTGTGAGGCGAGAAAGACGGCCGCGCCGGCAATCTCATCGGGCTCGCCGATGCGGCGGAGCGGCATGACGCTGACCGCACGCTTATAGATCTCCGGGTTCTCCCACAGCGTGCGGGCGAAATCGGTGCGCACCAGTCCAGGCGCGATGCAATTCACCCGCACGTTGGCGGGACCCCATTCGACCGCCAGGCTCCGCGTGAGTTGAAATTCGGCGGCCTTGGAAATGGCATAGGCGCCGAGTTCGTTGTCACCCCGGAACCCGGCCACGCTCGAGATGAAAATGACCGTACCGTCTTTGCGTTCTGCCATTTGCGGCACCACCATGTTGCACAGCCAAAGGTTGCTGCGCACGTTGGTCTCCATGGTCTTGTTGAACGCGCTATCGGGAATGTCGGCGAGCGGTCCGTAATAGGGATTGACCGCGGCGTTGCATACCAGGGTGTCGATGCGGCCCCATTCGGCGAGGGTGGCATCGACGAGCGCCTCGAGCTGATCCTTGTGGCCGATATGGCAGGGGATCGCGATGGCCTCGCCGCCATCACGCTTGATCGAGTCGGCCACCTCGCGGCATCTGTCCTCCTTGCGGCTCGATATCACCACGCGGGCGCCCTGTTTGGCCATCTGCTCGGCGATGGCGCGGCCGATGCCCCTGCTCGAGCCGGTAGTGACGGCGACTTGGCCAGTCAGATCGAACATGATCGCGTGCGACCGATATCTTCAGCCAGGGGTGACTTGCGTCTGAGGTTGGGCGACGATAGAGACTTAATCTTACCGCTTCAAGGATGGAAGCTTGGCCAACGCTGCGAACAAAGACTCTGAGTCGCTCCGCGCCCGCTTGCCCGTTTTCAAAACGATCCGGGATATCGAGGCGTTCGAGTCGATCCCGATCGAGGAACGCCTCGGGGTCCAAAACACGTACGACTTTCTTCAGCAGGGCGCAGCGATCGATCCCGAACGCGTCGCTCTCCACTTCCTGCCGCAAGGCCGGGCGGACGATGAACCCGAAACGTACCGCTACAAGGACATGATCGGCCGCATCAACCAGGCGGCCAACCTGTTTCACGACTTGGGCATCGGCCCGCGCGATGTGGTGTCCTATCTCCTGCCCAGCCTGCCCGAGACCCATTTCACCGTGTGGGGCGCGGAGGCGACGGGCATCGTCAATCCGGTCAACTACTTATTGGAGCCTGCCCAGATCGTCGAAATTCTCAACGCTGCCGGGACCAGGTGCCTGGTTGCACTGGGGCCGAGCGATGGCTTCGATATCTGGGAAAAGGTCACGGCTTTGCGCGGTGACGTGCCCTCGCTGCAGACGATCCTCCAGGTCAGGGGGGCAGGCGAGGAGCGTGATGGCGTCCTGGATTTCAATCAGCAGGTAGAGCCCTACCCAGCAGATCGGTTGGTCAGTGGCCGCTCCATCGCGCCGGATGAGCCCGCAGGTTATTTTCACACCGGCGGGACCACAAGCGCGCCCAAGCTCGTAATCCAAACGCACTTGAACCAGGTCTACGACGTCTGGATTAGAGGGTTGCGTACGAAGATGACCGCCGCCGACACGCTGATGAGCGCGATCCCGCTTTTTCACGCCAACGGTTTCATCGTGACTACGATCCTGCCGCTCACAGTTGGCGCGACAATCGTGCTCGCGGGACCGAGCGGCTTTCGCAACCCGGATCTCGTCAAGGATTTCTGGAAAATCGTCGAGCGCTATCGCGTTACGACCTTCAGCGCCGTACCGACCATGTACTCGACCCTGCTCAACGTTCCGATCGACGGAGCGGATGTCAGCTCATTGCGCTTCGCCGCCTGTGGCGCGGCGCCCATGCCGGTGGAAGTGTTCAAGTCGTTCGAGCGCCAGACCGGCCTCATGATTATCGAAGGCTACGGGCTCACCGAGGGCACGGCGTCGAGCAGCAACAACCCGATCGACGGTGAGCGCCGTGTCGGCTCGGTCGGGCTGCGTCACCCGTATCAAGAGATCAAACCGGTGAAACTAGATGACAATGGTGCTTACGTACGGGACTGCGAGGTCGGCGAAGTCGGTGTCATTGCCATGCGGGGGCCCCACCTTTTCCCCGGCTACAAACAGGAAGAATACATTCGGACCGCATGGCTGGCGGAGGGCTGGTTCAACACGGGCGATCTCGGCTATTACGACGAAGACAGTTATCTGTGGCTCACCGGCCGGGCCAAGGATCTCATCATCCGCGGCGGTCACAACATCGATCCGTCTGTGATCGAGGAGACGCTGCATCAGCATCCGGGCGTAGCTCTGGCGGCCGCGGTCGGCCAGCCTGACCCGCACGCGGGCGAGTTGCCGGTCGCCTACGTTGAGCTCAAGCGCGATGCCGATACGTCAGGCGACGAACTCAAGGCGTTCGCCCGTGAAAATATCAGCGAGCGCGCCGCGGTGCCGGTCGCCGTCTGGGTCATCGAGACGATGCCGCTGACCGCGGTTGGCAAGATCTACAAGCCTGCGCTTCGCCATAACGCTATCGAACGGGTTCTCGAGGATGCGCTGGCGCCGGTGGCGGCGGACAGCGACACGGCCTTGACCGTGAGCGTCAACGGCGACGCCACGACCGGGACCCGGGCAACGATTCGTTCAAGAGTCGCGGGCAAGACGCAACAAGCCGCCATCGCCGAGCGCATCAAGGCTGCATTAAGCCCCTACGCCCTGACCTACGACGTCGCGTGGGACGAGGACGAGCCGCCGTCCGCCAGTCCGTAGACCGTCTCCGGCTTTTCGATGCCCTTGAGGGGATAAGATCCGACCTCGTCCAGCGCGTCCCGGCAATGGAAGGCAAACGCGCTCGATGTGAGCAGCGGGATATCGAGCTCGCTGCACAGCCCGCCGATGCGGCTTACCAGATTGACGGCCGGCCCGATGACGGTGAAGTCGAGGCGTTGCGGCGCGCCGATATTGCCGTAAGCCGCGTTTCCGATATGAAGCGCAATGCCGAAATCAATCTCGGCGGCAGCTTCAACGCCGGTGGGTATACGCGCCTTTTGGGCGAGCGCATCGCGGGCCGCGGCGAGCGCGTTGTAGCAGACGAGGCCAGTCTCCGTATCCTCGGCAAGGGGGAAGATCGCCAGGACCGCATCGCCGATGAATTTCAGAATCTCCCCGCCGTGGTCCCCGATCGCTTGGCCGACGAGCTCGAAATACGCATTCAGGAGGCCGATCACGTCGGTCGTCGGCAAGCGCTCCGAGAGGCCCGTGAAATCCCTGAGAGGCCGTTTCGAAAGGGGTTGAGTGGCCGGTGTCGATGTGATTCCAAGGAGGTTGCTGAGACCGATATGGAGCCGCCATGTGGACGCCGACCACCCGAGAGCAGCATAGCCGCAAGACGCTGCGTTATCAGACTGATTTGACCGATGCGGAGTGGGTTGTGATCGAGCCTCATTTGCCTCCGGCTCATGGCACGGGACGGCCCCGGTCATGGCCGATGCGAGAGATCGTCAACGGCATTTTCTACGTGATGCGGGCTGGCTGCCCTTGGCGCTTGCTGCCAAGCGATTTGCCACCGTGGGGCACGATCTATCGCTGGTTCGCCAAGTTCCGCGACGACGGCCTCCTTGAGAAGATCAATCACTCTCTGGTCATGGCCGATCGCGAGCGGGTCGGACGCGAGGCCAGCCCGAGCGGCGCGATTATCGACAGTCAGAGCGTCAAGACGACCGAGGCTGGTGGCCCCCGCGGCTACGATGCGGGCAAGAAGATCAAGGGGCGCAAGCGCCACGCGCTGGTCGACACCGACGGGCGCGGCCTCGTGCTCGAGGCGCATCTGGCGAGTATCCAGGACCGCGATGGTGGCGGGTCGCTGCTGTGCGCCTCACGCGGCTCGTTTCCGTTCACCGAGAAGGTCTTTGCCGACAGCGGCTACGCCGGCGAGAAGGTCGCCACGGCCACGGTGATCGCCGTCGAGATCGTGCGCAAAAGCCCCGATCAGGTCGGCTTCGCCGTCCAACCGCGCCGCTGGGTCGTGGAGCGCTTCTTCGCCTGGATCAACCGCAACCGGCGACTGGCAAAGGACTTCGAGGCCACCATCGCCTCGGCCCGCGCCTTCCTCTACGCCGCCTCCGTCATGCTCCTCGTCCGCAGATTGGCCCGAGCCGCATGACTTTCGAAACCGACTCTGAGGTCGCAAAACCACAACACGGCAGCGATGGTGTCGACGTTGCCGCGCGTGATCGAGCCCTGCATCACCTTGGGCCCGGTCTCCTTGCCGAGATAGGTCTCGAGGACGGTCTGCCCGATCTACCGCACCGCCTGAATTTCGAGGAGTGGGGACACCTGAACCACCGCGTCGCGAAGGGTCGCGATGTGCGCCTCGGCAAAACGTCCGTCCGTCCGGGTCGCGAAAGTCATGGCGTTGGTCACGCCATCACTGAACGGCACGGGGAGCACGAAATAATCCGTCAGGCCCTTCTCCTCGAGCTCCTCGAGGATGAGAAAGTCGAGGGCCGCCTCGGGGCCGGTCAAGTGGCGGCGTACGTGCGGCGCCCCTTCGAAAATGAGGCGAATGGGGCTGTCGAGAAAGGCCGAGCTGAGATCGGCGCCGTAGGGCACCGTCCGCATCGTGATGCCCTCGTCCGGGCTCCAGTAGTAGGCGGCGACGAGAACCTGCGGGTGGAGGGTCTGCAACGAGAGCGTCATGCGGGCGAGCGGCACGCCCGCCGCCACGAGCTCTTCGGCGAACCCGGAGAGCAGCGCCGCCGAGCCCTGTATTCGCCGGGCGGCCTCCCGGCACCACACATGGATCAGATCGATGTCGCTCATGGCAGGCTTACATTACGCGTTGAGGTAGACCTTCCGGCGGCTCTTGTCTAACGTTACCGCCAGCCAGCTTTGCGAAGGAACGGGGGCGTCCATGTACAGGATCAGTCACAACATGATGAAGCACTTGGCCGAGGAGTTCATGGAGAACCCGATCGGCCACCACAGCGCCGATCTGCGCCGCCTTCTCATGGTGTTTCGCGGCGAGGCCGCCGAAGGCAAATTTGTGCTGGTCTGCACCAAGCCCTATGAGGAATGGACGCTGGCGCACTGGCCCGACCGAAAGGGCAAGCCGGTCAAGATGACCAATGTCAAATTCTCGTCCATCGAGGCTGCCGAGCGCGAGGTCTTCCGGCGCCGCTGGAAGAAATACACCGGGCACGAACTCAACCTGTAACCGACACTGTTGTGTTTCCTGCTCGCGCCTGGCACCGGGGGCGATTCTCCAGCTTGCGAATATGACGACGAGACGGGGCGAGGGGTCACATGACCCCGGTTCAGGGAGATTAAAGAATGGCGACCCAGCATCTGAAAATCCTGGGCTACAGCGATGAGATCTGCGCCGCCCCGGGCGAAAAGATCGAGTTCAAGGTCAGTTGCGACGGTCCCGGGAGCTATCGCGCCGATATCGTTCGCATTATCCACGGCGACTGCAATCCGATCGGTCCCGGCTTCAAGGAAAAAGTCGTCAAAACCCCCGTGAGCCGCACCTACAAGGGCCGCAAGCAGGTCATCAATGCCGGCTCCTACGCGCTCATCCCGGGCCATCCGGTGCTCGACGCCCTAGAAAGCTTCACGGTGCAGGCGATGATCTGGCCGACAACGCCGGATAAGGGCGAGCAAACGCTGATCGCCAAATGGTCCCAGACCTCCAGAGCGGGCTTCCAGCTCATCATCGACAAGTCCGGTGCGATCGCGCTCAGGCTAGGCGATGGCAGGGGAAAATCCGAAACCATCAGCGCGGGCAAAGCCCTGCTCAAGCGCGAGTGGTATTTCGTCGGTGCGAGTTACGACGCCAAGAGCAAGAAGGTCGTGATCCACCAGGAGCCGTTCGTCGAATACCCGAGGATCGGCGACAAGGCGCGGCTCAGCGCCAAATCCAAACTACGCCGTGTTGATATGGGAGCGTCGCCTGTGACGATGGCGGCGATCATCCGCCGGACGGCCAAGGCCCGGCAGCGCACGTCCGGCCACTACAACGGCAAAATCGATTCGCCGCGCCTCGCGAACCGCGCCTTGGACCGCGCCGCCATGGGCGATTTGCAGCAACCGCCGATCGCCACCAGCCTCCGGGCGGCCGTCGTCGGGGCCTGGGACTTCTCCCTCGATATCCCGACCCAGGAGGTGACCGATATCTCGGACAACAACCTCCATGGCGAGGTCGTCAACCTGCCCACCCGCGCGATGACCGGCTACAACTGGAGCGAGGAGGTGTGGAACTGGGCCGACGCGCCGCAGGAGTACGGCGCCATCCATTTCCATGACGACGATCTCTATGACGCGGGGTGGGAGACCGATTTTACCCTCACCGTTCCGCCGGGGCTGAAAAGCGGCTGCTATGCCGCGCGCCTGAGGAGCGGACAGGACGAGGACTATATCCCGTTCTACGTGCGCCCGCCGCGCGGCACCGCTACCTCGAAGGTCCTGTTCCTCGCGCCGATGTGTTCCTACATGGCGTACGCCAACCGCATGCGCTCGTGGCTGCTTGCCTCGGCCGAGTTGCTGGCTTGCCGGCTCCACGTCATTCAGCCGTGGGAGCAGCACCTTAACGAAAACCCCGAGATCGGGGGCTCGCTTTACGACCACCACAGTGACGGCAGCGGCTTTTGCTATTCGTCGCGGCTGCGCCCGATTCTCAATTTCCGTCCCAAGGTCATGATGGCGGCGGCGGCGCACGGTTCCATGCTATGGCAGTACAACGCCGACACCCACCTCACCGATTGGCTCGAGCACGAGGGATTTGACTTCGACGTCCTCACCGACGAGGAGCTCCACACCGAAGGGCTCGAGTGTCTCAAGCCCTACAACGTCGTCATCACCGGCACGCACCCCGAATACTATTCAGGCGCCATGCTCGACGCGGTCAAGGCGTATACCGAGGTGGGCGGGCGCTTCATGTATATGGGCGGCAACGGGCTCTACTGGCACACCTGCTATCACCCCGATCTGCCCGGAGTGGTCGAGGTGCGCCGGGCCGAAGGCGGCACGCGGGCGTGGAAATGCGAGCCAGGCGAGTACTATCACGCTTCGGATGGGCGCTTGGGGGGGCTGTGGCGTTTCCAGAATCGCCCGCCACAAAAGCTCGTCGGCACGGGGTTCATTTCCCAGGGTTTCGACCTCTGCACGTACTACCGGCGCACGCCCGACAGTTTCGATCCGCGCGTGAAGTTCGTCTTCGAGGGTATCGGCAAGGACGAACTGATCGGTAATTTCGGCCTCCTCGGCAACGGCGCCGCGGGTATCGAGATCGATGTCGCGGACTTTTCGCTGGGAACGCCGCCCCACGCGCTGATCGTTGCCTCGAGCGAGGACCTGACCGACAGCTACTTGATCACCAACGAGCAGCATATCGTCGCGACACCTAACAACTTTGGCGATTCAACGCCGATCAACCGCGCCGATCTCGTATTCTTCGAAACGCCCAACGGCGGCGCGGTGTTTGCGTTTAGCTCGATCGCATGGTGCGGTAGCCTGTCGCACAACGACTACAAGAACAATGTATCGCGGCTGACCGGCAATGTGGTTCGGCGCTTCGCCGGTTCCACACCGTTGTAGCCGGGGCGGGGAAGGGTAACGGGGGAACTGCTCGGCTGAGCGGTCCCTTGCGTGTCAGACGATCTCATGCCCGCGCACGATCTCGTACTCCATAGTGGCCGTGTCATCACGCTCGACCAGAGCTCGCATATCGCCGAAGCTCTGGCGCTTCGGGACGGGCGAATCGTCGCGGTGGGCCCTTCCGCCGAGATCCAGAGGGACGAGGGTCCTGCCACCCAGAGCGTCGATTTGGCCGGCCGGACCGTCCTTCCCGGCTTCTTCGATGCCCATGCCCACATGGACCGCGAGGGCCTGAAGGCTCGCGGCGGGGTTCGCTTACAGGGCCTCGACTCCGTCGCAGCGATCGTCGAGGCGGTGAGGGGGGCCGCGGCCCGCACGCCCCCCGGTGAATGGATCGTCACCATGCCGATGGAACGGGCGCGCGAGAACCACCTCGACCGTTTCGTCAGCCACCCGGAGGAGCTCGTCGAAGGGCGTTTCCCGACCCGCCGCGATCTCGATGCCGCGGCGCCCGATCACCCCGTCTATGTGCGCTCGGTGTGGGGCTGGTGGAGCCGCCCGCCGTTTCCCTCGGTCGCCAACACCCGCGCGCTCGAGATCGCAGGCATCACGCGCGATACACCTGCGCCCTACCGCACCGAGATCGTCAAGGACGAGGCGGGCGAGCCGAGCGGGCTCTTTATCGAGCAGAACCGCGCGCCCATTCTCGAATACACCCTATTGAACTGCGTGCCCCGCTTCACCTACGAGGACCGGGTCGCCGCGGTTCGCATGGGTGCCGGGTTCTACAGCGCCGCCGGCACCACAAGTGTCTATGAAGGCCACGGCCTGACCCCCAATCTCATCCACGCCTACCGGCGGATAATCGAAGACGGCGATCTCACGGTGCGCGTCCACACTACGCTCAGCGTCCCGACCGCGATGTTGAGTGACAGCCGCATTGAGGATCATTTCGCGCAATGGGCCGGCCTGATCGGCGGCCGGGGATCGGGCGATGATGCGTTCCGCTGCGAGGGATTGACGCTTGATCTCGGCGATCCGGAGATCGCCAAGATCGTCGCCCGTGCCTACCCCTACGAGCAGTGGTCGGGGCACTTCTATCAGTCGGTCTCTTACGAACGGCTCGTGGAGATTGGCACCATCGCCGCCCGGCTCGGCATCCGGATCGCGTGCCTGGTATGTTATGAGCTCGAGGCCGTGTTGCGCGCTTATGAGGAAATCGCTAAGCGCGTACCTGTCCGCGACAAGCGCTGGATCATCGTGCATCTCATTTCGGCCACGGACGAGCAGCTCCAGCGCATCAAGGAGCTTGGCCTCATCGTCACGGTGACGCCCAATTTCATGTACGAGGCGGGCACCCGCTTCGGCCTTGCGGAGCTCGGCGATCAAGGAACGCCCATCGCCGATCTGCTCGACCGTGATATTCCCGTCGCGCTCTCCTCCGACAATGTTCCCGTCTCTATGTTGTGGGCGATGTGGGAGGCGTTGGCGCGCTGGGACGATGATTCGAAGAGCCGGCTCGGGCCAAGCCACCTGTCCCGCGAACAGGCGCTGCGTCTGATCTGTCAGAGCGGCCATCGCGTCGCGTGGAACGAAGACACATTCGGCACGCTCGAGGTTGGCAAGATCGGGGATCTTGCCGTGCTGGACGGCGATCCCCTGGGCTGCGCGGAGGACGCCATCAAGGACATCGCCGTGCTCCAGACCTATCTCGGCGGGCGCAAGGTTCACGATAGCGAGGATGAGGGGAGCCCGCGTCCGGCCTGATGATCGGTTGCCGCCGCGGTTTCGAGGGGAGACATGGGCGAATCTTGCGTTATAGTTTCTCTCAGTGCGGCCTTGGGCGCGTAGGTGGCAGATCACCTCGCAGGGCCTGGGCGCATCGATTGGCACGTGTAAAGGGAGGTTGATGAAAATGCCGACACTCAAGACACTATTGAAAGGCTTGGCGGCCCTGGCGCTTATCGTTGCCGCCGGTAGCCTCTTGACTCGTCCGGCTCTCGCCGATTATTGCAGCATACCGGCGGAACAGAAGAAGATCATCGTGATGGGCGACTGGTTGCCCTGGTCCATCCAGATGCCGATCATGGCGGCCCAGCACAAGGGCTACTACGCGGACGAGGGGCTCGATGTTGAGTTGATCTCACCCGCATCTTCGGCCGACCCGATCAAGCTGGTGGCCCGCGAGCGCGTCCAGTTCAGCATGACCTACGTCCCCGAGATCTTGATGTCGCGCGATCAGGGCATCCCGGTCGTGGCGGTGGCCATTACCGAGCGGCCCTATGCGCAGGGCCTTATGGTCATGGGCGATTCGGGCATCAAATCGCCGGCCGATCTCAAAGGCAAGAATATTGGTGTGGGTCCCCATCTCGCGGCACAAGCCGGCGTTAAGACGTTGCTGGCCTCAGCGGGGTTGACTTTCGACGATGTCAAAATCATCGATCCGGGCTGGGCCGGTCACACGTTGCTGCTCGAGGGCAAGCTCGACGCCGTGCATGACCTGGATACCTCGGGACCATACATTCTGAAAAAACAGCTCGATGCGCAGGGTCGCCCGCCGGTTGGTTTCATGCTGTACCGGGATTACGGAACACCCAACTTCTACTATCAGCTGTTTGCGGCGAGCGAGAACTGGATCAAGGAAAATCCGGCCTCGACCTGCCGTTTCCTCCGCGCCACCAAGAAGGGATACGAGGAGTGGGCTCGCGACCCCGATACTTATAACGCGCAGGCGGCCAAGCTGAACGAGGTCTTCACGCTCGAGCAGCACGCCATTCATACCGACCTCGCCGTGGCCGAGTTTGTGGACTCCCAGAACCGGCTGTGGATCCAGGAACCCAAGGTCTGGGAATCTGCGCAACGTTGGGCGAAGGAGATGGGGCTCATTACGCTCGATCTCGATGTCAGCGAGTTCTTCACCACCGAGTATCTGCCTGACGAGCTGGAGGTCGATATGTCCCGCGACGTGAAGGAGAAGTGGGGCATCCGTTAGTCGGGTTGTAGTTAGGCCACTCGGGGCTTGAGATAGGGGGCCGGGCCCGGAGCGTGCGAACGCCCGGTTCCGGTCCCCAGTTTTTTGTAGATTGAGCACCGCTCCGTAATCGCACGGAGGAGCGTCATGACGCGCAAGCTGATTATTTCGTCGGGTTCCCACGTCCAGGAGCCGGACGATCTCTTCGTCCGCACCCTCGGCAACAAATACGGCGATGCGATCCCGCGGGTGGTGGAGGAGCGCTTCGGCCAGAAGGGGCGCTTTCTGTTCACCGGCGAGGATACGCTGCGGGACTTCGAGCCCGAGCTGCTCGATTTCGACCCCGAGCTCCTCTACGACCGCGAGACCATGGCCCTGATCGCGGCCTCGGTGAGCGACCCGGCGGTTCGCATTCAGTGCATGGACATGGACCACACCTACGCCGAGGTTCTGGGCACGACGTTCTGCCTTTTTTTGTACAGTGTCGCCAACGGTGACATGGTGCGGGACTGCTTCCGGGTCTACAACGATTGGCTCGACGAGTATTGCAGCCATGACCGCAAGCGCCTGACCGGCGTCGGTCTCATCTACATGGACGACGTCGAGTGGGCGGCCGCCGAGCTCGAGCGCGCCGCCAAGATGGGCATGCGCTGCGCCATGATCAACTCTGAAACGCGGCCCGACTGGGCGCCGTATCACGACGCGAAATACGATCCGTTCTGGGCGCGGGCCGAGGAATTGGCCATGCCGGTGCAACTCCACATCCTCACCGGCAACCGCAAGGATCCCTCGACCCTGGGGGACGAGGAGCTCGATCGGGTCGCCTGGCTTCATCTTGACACCGCCAACGACATCGGGCTCGTGCTCGCCAACGAATTCATCTTCGGCGGAATCTTCGATCGTTTCCCCGATCTGCAGCTCGTGATCGGCGAATATGAGATTTCCTGGCTGCCCTATTGGCTGTTCCGCGTCGAGCAGATGGAGAAGAGCTTCGGTCCGCTCTTCCACCTCAAGATGCCGAAGCGGCGCGCGCGCGAGTATCTCGATCAGGTCCATATTGGCGTCATCGACGATTCCTACATCGCGCACGTCAAAGACCTCGTGCCTCCCGAACACATCCTGTGGGGCTCGGATTTCCCCCATGCGCGCAACACGTTTCCCAACTCGCACGCGGTGATCGAGCGGGTGTTTGCGCATCTTGACGAGGCTGGGCGCGATGCGGTCTCGATTCATAACGCGGAGAAGTTGTTCAAGATCGATATGCCGGTTTCCCACTGAACCCGGCTCTCACCTGAGGAGGTGACCATGTCTCTAAGTTCTGCCGACGATCGGGAAAAGGTGCCCCCCGCCGTCTCCGACGCCGAGTGGGATGCCAGAGTCCAGCTCGCGGCGTGCTACCGCTTGGTCGCCAAGTTCGGTTGGGACGAGCTGATCTGGAGTCATATATCGACGATCGTACCCGGGCCCGAGAAGCACATCCTGCTCAATCCCTATGGGGTCGTATTCGATCAAGTTACCGCGTCGTCGCTGGTGAAGCTCGACCTTGACGGCAACATCGTTGGTGACACCGAGCATAAGCTCAACCCGGCCGGCGCCGTGCTGCATACGCCGTTTTACAAAGCCCGCGACGATGTGGGCTGTGTGCTGCATCTCGAGACCGACGCGGGTACGGGCGTGTCGTGCCAGGAGGAAGGCCTCCTGCCAATCACCCAGACCGCTCTGAGTTTGTCCAACACTATCGCTTACCATGATTACGAGGGGTTCTCGCTCGACTTTGACGAGTGTGAACGGCTCATCGCCGATGCCGGCGACAAGTGGGTTATCTTTTTGCGCAATCACGGAACGATCGTTTTGGGCCGCACCGTGGCCAGCGCCTTTCACATGACTTTCCTCGTCGAGCAGGCTTGCCGCGCGCAGATCGCTGCCCAGGCGGGTGGCGCCAAGCTGATCTTCCCGCCGCAGGAGATCGTCCAACGCGCGGCCCAGCAACAGGCAACCGAGAGCGAGGAGGGCGACATGGGATGGCCGTCCTTGATAGAAGCGCTGGACCGCCAAGATCCGTCCTACCGCGATTGATCTTTCGCCGATCATCGGGGGGCCGAGCGCAGCTTCCTTGGGCGCGCTCAATCTGACATGAGCGAGCCACGAATTCTTGTGGCCTACCGGGCCGACGATGACGATCGCGCGGTCTATCGCGACGAGTTCGCAGGCGTGGCCGAGGTGGCGTATCTGCCCAAAGGGCCGAAGGAGAAACGCGACACGTTGCTGCGCCGAGCCGACATCGTTCTGTCGTGGGAGATCGGCCGCGAGCTAGAGCCAGATGAATACAACTTGTTAGCGAGCGTGCGGCTTCTGCAATGCATCGGCGCCGGTGTCGATCACGTGCCTTTCGATGCGCTGCCGACGGACCTGATCGTCGCCGGGAATGCCGGGGCTTATGGCGAGCCGATGGCCGAGCACGCACTGGCCATGACGCTGGCCCTGGCCAAGTGTCTGGCCGAGGAGCATGCGGCGCTCCAGCGCGGCGAGTTCAACATGATGAAGCTCAACCGCGCGCTCCGGGGAGCGAGCTGCGCGATCCTGGGCTTCGGCGGCATCGGGCGGGCCACCGCGCACCTTATGCGCGGCCTCGGAATGCGCATCCTGGCGATCAACCGCAGCGGGCGAACCGATGAAGAGGTCGATTTCATCGGCCCCTTGAGCGATCTGGAGACGGTGTTGACGCAGGCCGACGTTATCGTGCTGGCGCTTTCGCTCAACCGCGAGACCGACGGCTTGCTGGGTGAAAGGGAACTCGCCTGGACCAAGCCCGATGCCATTCTCGTCAATGTAGCGCGGGCCCGGCTGGTGAAGGAGCGGGCGCTCCTCGAACGGCTCCGGAACTATCCAGAATTTCGCGCCGGGATCGACGTGTGGTGGGAGGAGCCCCATCACGGGAAAGAATTCCCGTTCGATAACCCCTTCCTCCAACTGCCCAATGTCTTGGCCTCGCCCCACAATTCCTCGATGGTGCCGGGAATCATGGCCCATGGTGCCCGGCTGGCGGCTGAGAACGTCCGCCATTTTCTCGCTGGCGAGGAGGCCAGAAATCTGATCGAGACGAGGGATCGCCCGGCGGGGTAGGTAAGGGCCGGCCTCAGTCCTTAGCTTTCGCGCCCGGCCAGAATTCGCAGCGGGCGGTAGTTGATCGCGGTTTCGCCGCGCTGGTTGACGATGTTGTTGGCGGTACGGACGAGGCCGCGGCCCTTGGAGGTGGGCTTGATCTCCACGACCTCGCATTCGACGTGGATCGTATCCCCCACGAAGGAGGGCTTCTCCACGTTGATCTCCATATTGAGGAAAGCCAAGCCGGTATGCTGGAGCGTCGATTGGATCAAGAGGCCCTCGGAGAACGCGAACAAAAGAGCCGCCGGCACGACGCGGCCTTGTATTGAGGAATGCTCCTTCAAATACTCGATGTCGGTGAAGAGCACCTCGAGCATGCCCGTGCAGGTGATGAAGTTCACGAGGTCAGCCTCGGTAATGGTGCGGCCGACGGTGCGGTAGGTATCGCCGACGTTGAGATCGTTCCAATAGTGCCCTATGCCCACGAGTTTCATGTCGCTCTCCACATGTATCGCCCGAGCCTCACTCGGCTACGAGCGCACCCTCCGCAATCAGAGTCTCGATCTCTTCGGTGCTGAAGCCGACCTCGGCCAGCAGGTCACGGCCATGCTCGCCAAGGCGGGGGGCAGGGCGCCAAATCGCGCCGGGCGTTTTCGACATCGTGACCGGCACGCCGGCGAGGAGGGTTGCGCCCTCGCTGGGATGCTCGTGACGCTCGAACAGGCCGAAAGCCTTGATCTGCGGGTCGTCGAACAAATCCTCGACGTCGAGGACCGGCATGGCGGGGATCTGGGCCTCGCCCAACTTCTTCAGCCATTCGGCGCTATCGCGCTTGGCAATTTCCGCTTCCATGAATTCATAGAGCGTATCGATGTGCTTGAGGCGCGCGCCGTGGCTGTGAAACCGTTCATCGCTCTTAAGGTCCTCGCGACCGACGATGTCAAAAAAAAGCTGCCAGTGCCGGTCAGAGTAAGGCAGGACGCAGATGTAACCGTCCTTGGTCTTGTGGGGTTTGCGAGTTCCCGTCACGAGGCGCGGGTAGCCGACGGGCCCTAACGGCGGCTCGAACGCGCGCCCGAACAAATGCTCGACCATGAGGAACGACACCATGAGCTCGAACATGGGCACCTCGATGGCCTGGCCCTCGCCGGTGCGCTCGCGGTGCAGCAGCGCCATCGCAACCGATTGCGAGATCATCATGCCGGTGATCTTGTCGGCCATCACGGTCGGCACAAATCGTGCTTCACCGCTGGTCCTGGCAAACAAGGCGGCGAGCCCCGACGAGCCTTGGATCATGTCGTCGTAGGCCGGATTATTGCTGTATGGCCCTTTGATTGAATAACCGTAGGCGCCGCAGTAGACGATGTCAGACTTGACCGCCGTCACCTCCTCATAGGTGAAGCCGAGGCGGGCGATGGCCTTTGGGCGCATGTTATGGACGAACACATCGGCGGTCTCGATCAGACGCCGAAGCGCCTCTTTCGCGGCTTCCTTCTTGAGATCGAGGGCGATCGAGCGCTTGTTGCGGTTGGAGTTGAGAAACAGGCCACTCATGCCGGGGTGGCGGGACTCGCCGAGCGTGCGCGTTGCATCGCCCTCCGGCGGCTCTTCCACCTTGATGATGTCGGCGCCCATGTCGCCGAGGAGTTGCGTCCCGTAGGGGCCGACCAGAATCGTCGAGAGATCGATGACGCGGATTCCGTGCAGTGGGCCTGTCACGGCGTCCCCCGACGTCCAGTTAGGCTATCAACCCGTGGGCTGATGACGTCGGCTACCCGGCGGTTCAGGATCGAGAAAATGGGATCGGCCTTCGAAGCGTGGCCCGCCGGGGCCAATCTACGGTGCCGGCGAGATTTCGCTCACATGGGCATGAGGGACCGCGGCTCACGTTCAGCGATGCGGGAAAGCCAGGATTCTCACGACCCACCGGGGCAGTTTGTGGAAGAGGCTTGAACCGAACCGAACTCGCCGGCCTCGTTGGCTCGCTGCCACAGGACGGGGGAGCCATCCGCCGCACAACCGGCGTTCGTTCCCAAGAACCGGTATCGATCACCGTCGACCCAAGTGAAGCCTTCGCCCGAACACCCGGCGGTGGTCAGCGCGCCGGTCAAAACGATGATGACGATGACTGTCTTGGCCCAAGCCGCTACGAATTGCCTCATAATTGTCGCTCCCCGATGTGCTGATTTATGCGCCGTGTTCGGGCACAGCGTTGATCTTCACACGATAGCAGGCTTGATTCCGTTTGGACAAGCTGGTTGGGGGCACGGTCGCGCATCTTTCTACGGTGTCCCGGCGGTCTCGAAACCGTCTGGGATCGGGTCATGTTCTTGAGGAATCCGACAATTTCCTTGTCCTTCAAGGGGCGGGTCCCTACCATATTGGCCATGTCGGCGGCCCACGGGGCGCGCTGAATTCATGGTCAGCGGCAGGTGCACGTTATGCAGAACTTCGATGAAACTCTGAGCTGGCCGGCTGAGGATTACAGCCGGGTGCCCTATCGGGTGTTTACCGATCAGGAGATTTTCGAGCGCGAACAGGAGCGGATCTGGAAGGGTCCGGTGTGGAACTATCTCGCACTCGAGGCGGAGATCCCCAAACCGGGAGATTTTCTCGTCACCTATGTCGGCGACACACCAGTCGTGGTGAACCGGGCCGAAGACGGCTCGATCCATGCCTGGGTCAACCGCTGTGCCCACCGGGGCACCATGGTGGTGCGCGAGCCCCGCGGCAACCGCACGAGCCACACCTGCGTCTATCACCACTGGTGCTATGACCTGAAGGGCAACCTGATCGGCGTACCGTTCCAAAAGGGCTCGCAAGGCCAGGGTGGCATGCCCGAGAGCTTCAAGAAGGAAGATCACGGGCTTCAGACCTACACGATCGCGACCTACCGCGGCGTGATCTTCGGCGCCACCCGGCCCGACGTCGAGCCGCTCGAAGACTATCTCGATGAGCCTGCGTGCAAGATGCTCGATCGGTTGTTCCGCAAGGACATCGAGATCCTGGGCTATATGCGCCAGCGCATGCCGGCCAACTGGAAGGTCTACTGGGAGAACCTGAACGACGGCTACCACGCGGGTCTTCTTCATCAGTTACCCGTCGTGTTCGGCATTCATCGCATCACCCAGGAGGGCGGAATTACGTTGGACAAGCGCCAGCGCCACGGCTGGAGCTACGTCCTCTACGACAGTGACGACGAAGATGCGATCCATGAGGGCTACGACGGGACCGGGATTTACGACGAGGGCTTCACGCTGAATGACCGCTCGGTCGTCGATTTCATCGACGAGGAGAACGACCGCGAGGTCCTCAACATGCTGAACGTCTTTCCCAGCGTGTTCTTCCAGCAGCTCTCGAATACCTTGGCGACGCGCCAGATCCGGCCAAAAAACTCAGGTGAGTTCGAGCTCTACTGGACCTATTTCGGCTACACCGACGACACGCCCGAGCTGCGCAGGGCGCGCATGCAGCAGGGCAACATGGTAGGTCCCGCTGGATATGTTTCGCTCGAAGACGGTGAATCGGGCGTGCTCATTCAGCGCGCCGTCCAGCGTCAGGGCGAGTTCCATTCCGTGGTCGAGATGGGCGGTACCGGCCCCGTCGAGAACCAGACCAACCTCGTGACGGAGGTGCCAATCCGCGGGTTCTGGCGGCACTATTGCGAGATGATGGGATTCAACACCAAGCAGGTACGGAGCGCTGCCGAATGAGCGGGCTGAGCGTCAAGGATCGGGTAGCCCTCGCGCCGCCCGAGATCGTCAACCTCATCGAGGGGTTGGAATACGACTACGTCCAGTGCATCGACGACGACCGGCTCGAGGAGTGGCCGGAATTTTTCGTTGACGACTGCATCTACAAGGTCATCCCGCGCGAAAACGCCGACTACAACTTCCCCCTCGCGATCATCGATTACGACAACAAGGGCATGCTGACCGACCGCGTGATCATCCTGCGCAACGCAACCGTCTACTCGCTCCTGTTCGACCGTCATATCGTGAGCAATATCCGCGTCGTCGGGGAGGAGAGCGGGGTCTACGACGTCGAGGCCAACTATGTGGTCTACAAGACCGACATTATCGACGGCAAGTCCTGGCTGTTCAGCGCCGGCAAGTACATCGACAAGATCGTTCTGGTGGACGGCGGTGAGCCCAAGTTCAAGGAAAAACGGGTGATCGTGGACACCTATTCGGTCCCCAATCACCTGGCCACGCCGCTTTAGACGGACGGCGAGCCACACCGAAAAGGGCCGGCGCATCGCCGGCCTTCTTGTATCAGGCGTATGAGGCGGTCGCCGGGCTCAACCAGCTGTAGTGTTCGATCAGGATGCCCCTCATCAAGGCGATGATCATTCTGCCCGGGACGGTTCTGGTGTTTGTTCCGGCTCTGATCGTCCGGCTGACGCTGGATACGGCCTTTGCTTTGCGCTTTCCGCCAGACACAGCCACTCCCGAGCTATACCCGAAAGTTGGTGATGGGATGAGATGAGGGCGGCGTATCCTGGCGATGTTGGAGTCGCCATTTTCCACGAAGGAGGGATACGCCATGAGAGAGGATACAGTCGTCCAGCTTCGCCAACCAGGATCATTTGAGGACGATCCGCTGACGGAGGTTTTGCGTCTTGGTGCGCGGCGTTTACTTGGGCAAGCGGTGGCGGCGGAAGTTGCCGGTTTTGTCGAGGCGTATGCGCATCTGACGGACTCGGCCGGCCGCCGTCGGATCGTACGCCACGGGCATTTGCCGGAGCGCGAGATCCAGACCGGCATTGGTCCGGTTGCGGTGCGCTGTCCCAGGGTGCGCGACCGAGGCGCCGGCGAGACGGGGCCGCGGGTTCGCTTCACCTCACGGATCTTGCCTCCCTATCTCAGGCGCGCCAAGTCGATCGAGGAACTCCTGCCCTGGCTTTATCTGAAGGGCATCTCCACGGGCGATTTCTGCGCGGCGCTTGCGGCGCTCTTGGGGCCCGAGGCGCCGGGGCTCTCGGCCTCGACCATTGCCCGCCTCAAGGAGGTCTGGCAAGGCGAGCTGGAGCATTGGCAACGGCGCGATCTCTCGGCCAAGCGTTATGTCTACTTCTGGGCCGAGGGCGTCTACTTCTCACCACGGCTCGACCATGACAAGCAATGCATGTGCGTGATCATCGGTGCCGACGAGCTGGGCCGCAAGGAGCTGCTGGCGATCGCCGACGGCTACCGGGAGAGCGCCCAGTCCTGGCGCGAAGTGCTGCTCGATCTCAAGCGCCGCGGCCTGGCGATTGCGCCCGAGCTGGCCACCGGCGACGGGGCGCTCGGTTTCTGGAAAGCCTTGCGCGAGGTCTACGGGACGACGCGCGAGCAGCGCTGTTGGGTGCACAAGACCGCCAACGTGCTCAACAAGCTCCCGAAGTCCGTCCAGCCACGCGCCAAGCAGCACCTACAGGACATCTGGATGGCCGAGACCCGCGCGGTGGCCGAGAAGGCCTTCGACTTCTTCCTCGAGGCCTATGGCCCCAAGTACGACAAAGCGGTGGCCTGCCTGGCCAAGGACCGCGACGTGTTGCTCGCCTTCTACGACTTCCCGGCCGAGCACTGGAAGCACATTCGCACCACCAATCCCATCGAAAGCACCTTTGCGACCGTGCGCCTCAGGACCACCAAGACCAAGGGCTGCCTCAGCCGCATGACGGCGCTCACCATGGTCTTCAAGCTGTGCCAGTCGGCCAGCAAGAAGTGGCGTCGCCTGGACGGCTCGCACCAGATCGCCGACATCATTCAAGGCGTCAAATTCAAGGACGGAGAAAAGCTAACCGAACGCGCCGCCTGAAACCTGCGTCACCAACTTTTGACAATAGCTCGCCACTCCCTGGTTGGCGGGTTTACCGTTTGCGGTCGCCGGACTCACCCTGATGATCTGGACGGTCACGCTCTTCGCCAGGAAAGGGGGCGGCGGGACACCGGCTCCCTGGGAGCCGATCAGAAAATTCATCGTTGTCGGCCCCTACCGCTACGTCCGCAATCCGATGCTGATCGGCGTCAATCTGTTTCTGGTTGCCGAATCACTGCTCCTGCAATCGATTCCCCTATTCCTGTGGATGATCGCGTTCGTGATCTTGAATACGACCTACTTCGTACTGTCGGAGGAACCGCAGCTGGAGAAACGTTTCGGCCGGGCCTATGGCGACTACAAGCGCCACGTGCCCCGTTGGATTCCGCGCGTCTCACCTTATCGAGGGGACAACGGGGAAGAAGCCCCAGAATAACCGCGAACGGTCATCTCGCGGTCCTGACTCGGGCCGTCGCCCGCCGGTCAGTTGCAATGGCTGCGAAAGCCATGCTCCGCCGCCAAATCGCAACCGGGATACGCCGTATCCGCGCCTTGTACGGGGCTGGTGAACTCACTACCATAACGCTCTGAAATCAGCGAAACCCGCGGCGATTTGCAGCGTCGCGCGACAACGAAGGGTACCGACATGGCCAATCGGGACCGGATGATCCAAGCGGACACAGCCTCCAGGATCGAGCTCGGTGAGGGCATCGAGGCGACCAAGGAGCCACTCAACCAAGCGCGTCACCTGCCGGGTTACATCTATTGTTCTCCCGAAATCTACCAGCTGGAAAAAGAGAAGATATTCATGAAGGACTGGCTCTGCGTCGCCAGAGTCGAAGAGATCGAGAATGCCGGCGACTACTTGACGTTCAACATTATGAACGAGCCAATCATCGTCGCCAGGGACGAGCACGGCGCCATCAACGCATTTTCAAACACCTGCGCCCACCGCGGCATGGTGGTTGCCAAGGGTACAGGCAACGCCAAGGGATTCACCTGCGATTTTCATGGCTGGGCCTATGACTTGGCGGGCCAACTGGTGGGGGCGCCATTCATGCAACGGGCGGAAGGATTCGATCTCTCAGCCTGTCGGTTGAACCCGCTGCGGTCCAGCGTCTGGGCCGGATGGATCTTCGTGTCCTTCGATGCCGATGCGCCACCGCTTGAGAGCTTCATTGCGACGTTCGAGAGGGAATTGGGGTTCCTCAAGATGGGGGAGTGTCGCCTGGGCGACAAGCAGACGTGGGACTTGGACTGCAACTGGAAGCTGATGGACGAGAACAATTTCGACGTCTATCACGTCCAGGCCACCCACGTCGATACGTTCGGAGCGGGTATCACGCACGACGATTTCGCCTTTGGCCTGCACGAGGGCGGCCTGTTCACGGCCTTTTACAACGACGCGCCATTAGTGCCGGAAGGCAAGACGCTGTTTGGCAAGATGCCAGCGCTGAAGGACAAGCCGGACGATTTCGCCTGTGTCGGCCACATGCCCCCCAATTTCGGAATGGTCGCCCGCCAAGACGCCGTCCTGGCCGTTACCACCTGGCCGGTTTCGCCGACCAAGACCCAGCTCATTGCCTATCAGCTATTCGCCAACGAGGTGTTCGACCGTCCGGACTATGCCGACAACGCCAAAGTACATCATGATTTCATCAATCTGGTCCTGAACGAAGATACCGGAATGGTTCAGGATTTACAGCAAGGCGTGAGTTCGCGCGGCTTTCGGCCCGGCCCGATGTCGCATATGGAGGCGAGCCTGTATCACGCGATCAACCACTACCTCGAGAAGCTCTTCGACGACAGATAGCTTGTAGGTCGCGTGTCGCCGCGCGTTTTGCGGCCTATCGCGCCGGGCTGTTTGATTGAGGCGCCTTATTCTTCGTCTTGTACGGGACTGGTGAACTCATTACCATAACGCCCTGAAATCAGCGACAACCGCGCCGTTTTGCAGGACCGCGCGAGAACCAAGGGCATCGATATGGCCAATCCAGACCAGGTGACGTGGCCGAAGCAGGATTTCAGCCGCGTGCCGTTCCACGTATTTGCGGATCAGGAGGTGTTCGACCGGGAACAGACGAACGTGTTCCATGGGCCGGTGTGGTGCTACCTCGCGCTCGGGGCCGAGCTCGCCCAGCCGGGCGATTACGTCAACACGTTTCTCGGCAACACCGGCGTCGTTGTCACGCGCGCCGAAGATGGTGAAATCCACGGCTGGATCAACCGCTGCGCCCATCGCGGCACAACGATTGTCCGCAACATGAACGGCAACGCCAAGGACTTCACCTGCATCTATCACCACTGGTGCTACGACTTGAAAGGCAATCTGATCGGCGTTCCGTTCGAGCGCGGCATGAACGGCGAGGGCGGCATGCCGGACGATTTCGACAAGGCCGACCACGGGCTTACCAAGATCAATATCGCGTCCTACAGGGGCGTGATCTTCGGCTCGATGCACTTCGATCTGGAGCCGCTCGAAGAGTATCTCGGCGCGCCGATGCGGGCCTTCTTGGATCAATTGTTCTGCAAGCCGGTCGAGATTCTGGGCTATACCCGCCAGCGCATGCCGTCCAACTGGAAGTTCTATTACGAGAACCTCAACGATAATTATCACGCCGGGCTCCTGCACCAGTTCCAGACCACCTTCGGCATCTTCCGCAACACCCAGGAAGGCGGCCAAGTGATGGACAAGTTCCGCCGCCACACCATCAGCTACAGCGTCATGGACAGCGACGATGCCGCTGCGATCGAGGAGGGTTATGGAGAGATCGGCATTTATGACGAATCGCTCAAGCTCGAGGACTCGACGCTGGTGGATTTCCGCGACGAGGAGGGCAATCGCCGCGCCATCAACATGATGGTGATCTTTCCCAGCGTGTTGTTCCAGCGCCTGTCCAACACCTTGGCGACGCGCCAGATCCGCCCCAAGGGCCCCGACGAGTTCGAGCTCTATTGGACGGTGTTCGGCTATCAGGACGATGACGCCGAGCTTCGCGCGATGCGCATGAAGCAGTCCAACATGCTGGGCCCGGGCGGCCTGATTTCGATGGAAGACGGTGAATCCGGCGTGCTCGGGCAGCGCGCGGTGACGGGCCACCGCGACGGCTTCTCCATCATCAAGATGGGCGGCGATGGCCCGATCGGCGATCAGGAGACGCTGCTCACAGAGGTCCCGATTCGTGGATTCTGGCGGTATTACTGCCATTTGATGGGGTTTCCAGTGGAGGGTGGACTGCCATGGCCGCCAAAAAATTAGACGACGAAATCAAGAACTACTTCTACGACTACGTGCAATGCCTGGACGACGACCGGCTGGAGGACTGGCCCGCCTTCTTCGTCGATGACTGCATCTACCGCATCATCCCGCGCGAGAACTCGGATCGCGGCCTCCCGCTCGCCATCGTCGATATCGACAACAAGGGCATGTTGCGCGACCGCGTCCTGTCGCTCAGGGAGGCCAACGTCTACAACCTCCACTTCGACCGTCATATCGTGAGCAACGTGCGCATCGGTAGGAAGCAAGGCGACATTTACCCCATGCGCGCCAACTACGTCCTGTTCCAGACCGACTTGGTGGAAGGGCAGACCATCATTTTCAGCGCCGGCAAATACGAGAACAAGGTGGTCTATGAGAATGGCGGGCCCAAGTTCAAGGAGGTGCTCGTGTTCGTAGATACTTATTCGGTGCCCAACCTGCTGGCGACCCCGATCTGATCGCCGAGGATGCGTGAGCAGGGAGTCTCGCCGCTAAATCTCCTCATCTTTCCAATGTGATAGAGTTGGAAATGACAAATCTGGATGAAGTTGTCTGGCCGCGGGCGGACTACAGCCGCGTGCCCTACATGGTGTTCGCCGATCAGGACGTGTTCGACCGCGAGATGGAGCGCGTCTCCCACGGGCCGGTGTGGTGCTATATCGGCCTGGAAGCGGAGATCGCCAATTCGGGCGATTACATCACGACCTTCCTCGGCAATACCCAGATCGTCGTCACGCGGGACGAGCAGGGCCGGGTCCATTCCTTCGTCAACCGTTGCGCGCACCGGCGTACGACGCTGGTCCGCGATCTCTCGGGCAACGCCGAGGATTTCACCTGCATCTACCACCACTGGTGCTACGACCTGAACGGGAACCTCATCGGCGTTCCGTTCGAGCGTGGCATGAACGGCCAGGGCGGCATGCCGGACAGCTTCGTGAAGGTGAATCACGGGCTCCGCAAGCTCCCGATCGCGATCCGCAGCGGGGTGATCTTCAGCTCGTTCCATCCCGACCCCGAGCCGTTCGAGGACTATGCCGGCCCGCGCTCGCTTGAGTTCCTCGACATGATGTTCGGCCGACCCATCGAGATTCTGGGCTATATGCGCCAGCGCATGCCGTCCAACTGGAAGCTCTATTGGGAAAACATCAACGACAACTATCACGCCGGCCTCCTGCATCAGTTCCAGGCGACCTTCGGGCTTTACCGCAACACCCTCGAGGGTGGCACGCTGATGGACGATGAAGCGCGCCACTCCTTGTTATGGGGCATTTTCGAGAGTGACGACGACGAGCGCATCGAGGAAGGCTACGGCGACATCGGCGTCTATAACCCGGATCTCAAGCTCGAGGATGAAAGCGTCGTGGAGTTCGTCGACGAGGCAGGCGATAATCGCGCGGTTAACTTCCTGTCGATCTTTCCCAGCGTCTATTTCCAGCGCATCTCGAACACGCTAGCGACGCGCCAGATCCGGCCCAAAGGCCCGGACGAGTTCGAGCTCTATTGGACGACGTTCGGTTACAAGGACGACGACGCCCGGATGCGCCATCTGCGCCTGAAGCAGAACAACATGATCGGCCCTGGCGGCCTGATCTCGATGGAGGACGGCGAATCGGGCTTGCTCGGCCAACGCATCCTCAACAGCTACCGCGACGGCTATTCGGTCATCGAGATGGGCGATCTGGGGCCCATTGAGGACCAGCATCACGTTCTGACGGAAGTGCCGATTCGCGGTTTCTGGCGTTATTACGCCAAGCTGATGGGGTGGCAACCGCAGGACGCCTGACCATGTATCGTGGTGTGGCGAGCCGCGGCCAGCCCTGCCGCTGGCCCATCGAGCTATTCGGTACCCCGCGCGGGTGCTTGCTTTTTGTCCGTGTGAGGGGCTTGTGGTGAACGAGCGCTCTCACTGGCGATGACCGTGTCCCACCTCTGCCGTGATTGTCTGACGGGCTGGCAGGCGGTCGATTCGGAATCGCGGTGTCCGGGATGCGCCTCATCCCGCATCGTCGGTCATCCCGAGCTCGGCGATCTCTCCATCGTTCACCTCGATTGCGACGCCTTCTACGCGGCGGTCGAAATCCGCGACGATCCCTCCCTCAAGGGGCTGCCCCTGATCATCGGCGGCGGCCGGCGGGGGGTCGTCGCGACCTGTTCCTACGAAGCGCGACGCTTCGGCATTCACTCCGCCATGCCGATGTTCAAGGCGCTCGAGCTTTGTCCGAACGCGATGGTCGTGCGCCCCAATATGGGCAAATACCAGGTCGAGTCCCGCAGGATCCGTGAGCTCATGAATGAGGTGACGCCGCTCGTCGAGCCCGTCTCGATCGACGAAGCGTTTCTCGACCTGACGGGCACCGCCGACGCGCACGGCGGAAGTCCGGCGCGGACCGTGGCAGGGTTGGTCAAACGCATCGAGAGCGAGATCGGCATCACGGCATCGATCGGGCTGAGCTACAACAAATTTCTCGCCAAGTTGGCATCCGACCTCGACAAGCCGCGCGGTCTCACCGTGATCGGCCGTGAAGAGGCGCGTTCATTCCTTGCGCCGCAACCGGTCAGGCGCATCTGGGGCGTCGGCCCGGTGCTGGAACGCCGGCTGGCGGCCGACGGCATTACGACAATCGGCGATTTGCAGCGCACGAACGACACCGAACTCGCCGTGCGGTACGGCAAGATGGGGGCTCGCCTGGCCCATCTCGCACGTGGTGAGGACGAGCGCACCGTAGCGCCGCGCGCGCCGCGCAAAAGCCTGTCCTCGGAAACGACCCTCGAGGAAGACGTTGCCCGGTTCGATGAGCTCAAGGCCATCCTGTGGCGCCAATGCGAGCGGGTGGCGCGGGGGCTCAAGCAGGAAGGGCTGGCCGGTCGCACGCTCACGCTCAAGCTCAAGAGCTCGGACTTCAAGCTCAAAACGCGCAGCCGGACGCTCGACAACCCGACCCAGCTGGCCGAGGTGATCTATCAGACGGCGGCCCCGCTCCTCCGCAAAGAGGCGGACGGCACGCGCTATCGCCTTATCGGTGTTGGCGTCGCTGACTTCGGGCCAATCGGTGAGGCGGATCCGCTCGATCTGTTCGCCGCGGGCTCGTCACGCGCAGCGGAGCTTGAGCGCGCCGTCGATACCCTACGCGGCAGGTTCGGTGAGCAGGTGATCGCCAAGGGGAGGGGCACGGAATCGCTACCGGGCCGCCGCAGCAGCCACTAGCAGGGAAACCGGCCTTCACGCGATTCTGATGGCTCCGCGCTTCCCATACCGCCTACCATCGGCAGATACGCGAAGATCGGACATCGTCGCATGAGTGAATCTGCCATTTTGTCCCGCCGTCGCGTCCTTGTGGCGGCCTCGGCGTTGGCGGCGCTGGCAAACCCAGCGATGGCCCGCGCGGCCGAGCTGGTACCGACGCCCAATCAACCCGCCGGACCATTTTATCCGCGCGAGTTTCCGCTGGACGCGGACAATGATCTGGTCCGCGTGGTGGGCCGCAACGCCCAAGCGGAAGGTGAAGTCACGCACACTGTTCGGGCGTATCCTCGATGCCGCCGGCCGGCCGGTGGCGGGCGCCGGTGTCGAAATTTGGCAGTGCGACGCCCGTGGGCTTTACCACCATGTCCGCGGGCGGGCCGGGGATCGGGATGAGAATTTCCAGGGTTACGGCCAGATGACGGCTGGCAAGAGCGGCGCCTATCGTTTCCGTACGATCAAGCCCGTACCCTATCCGGGACGCGCGCCGCATATCCATTTCGCGGTCTCGGGGCCGGGGAGCCAACGGATGACCACCCAGTTGTACATTAAGGATCATCCGGGGAACGCACGCGATTTCCTGTTCAGGCGGATCGATGCGCGGCTAAGGGACGAGGTCAGTGTGCCCTTCGTCCCAGCGCCGGAACTCGAGGCCAATGCGTTGCAGGCTGCCTTCGATATCGTGGTGACGTGGTCTGCGGGGTGATAAGGCGCCCGCCTAGTTCATCTCGATGAGCGTCGCCGCCACTTTCGTCAGGGCCTGGGTTCGCGCCCACGGGCTGGTGATGTCCCGCGCCGTGGCCAGTGCCTGGTCGAACGCCCGTTGAGCGGCTTCGCGGTCGCCGGCGGCGGCATGGGTCCGCGCGAGATTGCTTAGCACCCAGGCGCGGTCGAGGGGCTTCTGATCGCCGCAATCGCGTCGTTGGCGCGGATCGCCGTTTTATCGGCCGCGGCCGTATCGCCTCGACGTGAGTAAGCGGCGGCGGTCCACAGCACATCAGCGCGGAGGCGTCGGTCGGTAATCTCCCTGGCCAGACTCACGGCCTGGGGCAGGGCGTCGATCGTCACCATGGCCAACGCAATCTGGCTCAAGGCGTAATCCTTGGGATAGGTCTGCCTCGAGGTATCGATACGCGAGGTGGCCGCAATCGCTTGCGCCATGGTTCGCGCGGCCTCGCTATGCGCCCCGGTGCGATACTGCGCCACCGCAATCTTGCTCAGGATCAAGGCGCGGTAGCGGTCCTTGTCGAGCTCGGACACTGTGGTAATGGCCTGTTCGCCATCCCCTGCCTGCGCCTGCACCTTGGCGGCGGCGAGCAATACCGGAGGATGATGACGGATATCCTCGACCTCCTCGAGCAAGCGGAGCGCCTCGTCCACGCGTCCCATTTCGGCCAACGTCGTGGCGATTTCGCTCAGGAGGGATTCGCGATTGCTTCCGGCCTCGGGCGAACGCACCAGGCGCATGGCCTGTTCGAGGGCCGCATTGGCGGCGTCGGCTTCACTCTCCCGCGCGAGGCTGACGGCGAGCCGCCCCAACGTGGCGACGCGGCGGCGCAGTTCCATCGGCTCGTTGACCATCGCCAGGATACGATCGACAATTTCGCGGGCGCCGGTGATATCCCCGCGCCGGGCCTCGGCCGTGGCGACCGTCGCCAACGCTACGGCCTGACTCCACGACAGGGGAATGGTTTCCGCGGTTGCTCTCGCTTCCTCGATGTAGCCAGCCTCGGCTTGCGCTCGCGTGACGTTGCGCAAGCCGACGACGCTGAGGCGTGGATCGTCGATGCGCCGCAGGGTCGCCAAGGCCTCGACCGAATATCCGGCCTTGGCTTGCAAAATCAAGATTTCGCCCAGCACCCAATCGCGAAACTGTTAACGGAAGATGGCCTTGGCGCTTTCCAAGGCTTCGTCGAGCAGGCATCGCGCCGTTGGCGCCGCGAAACACTGGTCGGAGTCCCTGGTGGGGTCCGCAACCTCGGCAGTGACCTCCTCGACCAACTCGCGCGTCGCCTCCTGGCTTAACAAGGCCTCGCGCGCCGCCGCGATCTGTTCCTCCCTGACGGCTTGGAGCCGCACCTGGAGCTTCTTCACCTGCTCGGTGAAGTGAAGCTGATCCAGGAGTTCGTCGGTCGCGCGACCGTCTACTTCGAGGTTGGAGCGTTTCTGGTAGAGGCGGATCGCCTCTCTTGTACGCTCACTCGATACCCCGTCGATCGGGCCGGTGTAGAACCCGAGCTCGGTCAACGTCTTTTGAATCTGCCGGATGAGGCCGCGTTCCCGTTTGGCGCGCTGTTTGGGAGTGGGCTCGTCTTCATCGATGGCGACGGCGGCGATCTCAACACCCGGCCCCACCAGCGCTGCGGGTAGGCTCGGCGATGTCATGCACAAAAAGAGTGCCAAGGCCCCTCCCGCGATCGCCATCCCACGCAGCGCGGCGCGCGGCGGCGCGTGCGGAGCAGGCGATGACTGAAGATCGAGCTATTGTCAAAAGTTGGTGACGCAGGTTTCAGGCGGCGCGTTCGGTTAGAGCGGTTTCCTATCATTTGCGGCCATAGCCGGCAGCAGCGAAGTAGTTTTCGCATTCCGTTGGTGTGAAGGTGTCGATGCCTTGGGCGATGGCGTCCCAGAGGTCATCGACGGTTCGGGCGGCGGTCTTTTTGAGGAAAGCCTTGAGCTTGGAGAAGGCCATTTCAATGGGGTTAAAGTCAGGGCTGTAGGGCGGCAGGAAGCGCAACTCTGCCGCGGCGACTTCGATGGCCGTGCGCACGGCGATGGGTTTGTGGGCGGGTAAGTTATCCATCACCACGATATCGCCGGGTTTGAGCGTCGGGACCAAGACCTGCTCCACATAAGCGAGGAAGGCGGCACCATGCATGGCACCGTCGAGCACCATGGGCGCGGTCATGCCTTCAAGGCGGAGCGCGCCAACGAAGGTCGTCGTCTTCCAGTGTCCATGAGGCACCGGTGCTTGGCAACGCTCGCCCCGTGGCGCCCGGCCGTAACGCCGGGCCATCTTGGTCGAAGCGCCGGTCTCGTCAATGAACACCAGCCGCTCGGGCTTCAGATCGGGTTGGGCGTCGAACCAGGCCTGCCGGCGGCGCAGGACGTCAGCTCGCTGTTGCTCGCAGGCGTGTACGGTGTTTTTTGAACGTCATGCCGTGCCGGTCGAGCAGCCGCCAGACCGTGCTTTGGGCCACCGTCAAGCCATGCCCCGCGTCCAGGTGTGCCGCGATCTCGCCCAAGGTGATGTCCGGCGTCTCGTCAACCAGCGCCAGGATTTCCTCGGCATGGGCCTCGATCCGGTGCAAGCGGTGGTCACCGCCTTGCGGCCTAGGCCCGACATCGCCCGTCCGCCGCCACCGATTCACCCATTTGATCGCCGTCGAGGCCGCAACCCCGAAGCGGCGCGCCGCCGAGCGCCGCGACAGGCCGCTGTCAACCGCCGATACAAGCCGTTCTCGAAGATCATTGGAAAGAGGTTTCGTCATGCAGCCTGGCCTCCTCCACCAGCCCACATCTTGAATCAGAAATTCGATCCCATGGGAATCCCAAAAAGAATCCGTCAGCTCAGAAAATGCTCTAGCAGGCTGCTGAAAAAGTCATCATTGCCGGGCCTTGAACTCGGATTCATCGCCGAAATGAAATGAGATTTCGTGTCTTAGGGTGAAACCGTCTTCAATCTCGACCGATCCGATGCCCTGGGCTTCATCCAGTTCGATGATCTGCCACTTTGCGGTCAGCGGCGTGCCGGCATCGCCCGTCATGTTGGCGCCTCCGCCAGCAGTCTGGGTAGTCGGACGAGGTTGTAGGCGGCCAAGGCCAGGGTGAACGAAGCGTCGACCCGGTGGCGGCCCCGGAATTTGGTCTTGCTCAATCCCGCGCTCGTCTTGACCCAGCCGAAGACCTCCTCGATGCGCTTACGGCAACGTTGGCTGACGCCGTAACCGGGATGGCGCGTCGTGCGCCCGTCTATCTTGGTCTTGCGCCGCTTGCCGGTCTTGGTGACGTGGTCCTGGACGGCGATATGGGGGGTCACCTTGCGGTGCCGCAGTTCCTCGACAAAATCCGCGACGTCAAAACCCTTGTCCCCGCCCACCGTGATCCGACGCGGGCCGCCTCTACTCTCCACCGGGCGATGCCTGTCGATCAGATCAAGGGCGGCTTCGCGTTCCGCCGTGCCCGACGCAATGGTCACGCCGCCGCCGACTGCCAGACCATGGCGGTTCTCCGTCAGCGCATGGCCCATGTAACACAGCTTGCTTTCCCGGCCATTACCCTTGCGATAAAGCCGGGCGTCCGGATCAGTGGTGCTTGCATGGGTCGCGTTCGAGCGTTTCTCGCCATGAAAATCCCGCTCGGCGTTGCGCCCCGATCCCCCGTCGCCATCGTCCTCACCTTTGGGACGAAAGCTCTTCATCGACGCCCAGGCCTCGATCAATGTTCCGTCTACCGAAAAATGATCCCGGCTCAATAGTCCCCGTACCTTGTGGTGCTGGATAACCCCCGCAAGCAGCTGCGCCGAAACCTCCGCCTCCAGAAGACGGTCCCGGTTGTGGCAGAACGCGCTGGCGTCCCACACGCCATCGTCCAGCCCAAGCCCCACAAACCAGCGAAACAGCATGTTGAAGTTTAGCTGCTCCATCAGCTGACGCTCCGAGCGGATCGAATAAAACACCTGCAACAGTAACGCTCGAAGAAGCTTCTCCGGCGGGATCGATGGGCGACCCATGTGGGAATAAAGCGTCTCGAACTCCGAAGATAGAGACCCCAATACGTCGTTCACGATCTCACGGATCAGACGCAGCGGATGATCATCCGGAACACGCTCTTCCAAGTCTACGTAGCTGAATAAATTGCCACTGCTTTGATCTCGACCCCGCATGCCATCCTCCATCACCCGAAGGAATCACAGAATCATGTCACAACTGCAAATGCGAGGACTTTTTCAGCAGCCTGCTAGCTTTTCTCCGTCCTTGAATTTGACGCCTTGAATGATGTCGGCGATCTGGTTCGAGCCGTCCAGGCGACGCCACTTCTTGCTGGCCGACTGGCACAGCTTGAAGACCATGGTGAGCGCCGTCATGCGGCTGAGGCAGCCCTTGGTCTTGGTGGTCCTGAGGCGCACGGTCGCAAAGGTGCTTTCGATGGGATTGGTGGTGCGAATGTGCTTCCAGTGCTCGGCCGGGAAGTCGTAGAAGGCGAGCAACACGTCGCGGTCCTTGGCCAGGCAGGCCACCGCTTTGTCGTACTTGGGGCCATAGGCCTCGAGGAAGAAGTCGAAGGCCTTCTCGGCCACCGCGCGGGTCTCGGCCATCCAGATGTCCTGTAGGTGCTGCTTGGCGCGTGGCTGGACGGACTTCGGGAGCTTGTTGAGCACGTTGGCGGTCTTGTGCACCCAACAGCGCTGCTCGCGCGTCGTCCCGTAGACCTCGCGCAAGGCTTTCCAGAAACCGAGCGCCCCGTCGCCGGTGGCCAGCTCGGGCGCAATCGCCAGGCCGCGGCGCTTGAGATCGAGCAGCACTTCGCGCCAGGACTGGGCGCTCTCCCGGTAGCCGTCGGCGATCGCCAGCAGCTCCTTGCGGCCCAGCTCGTCGGCACCGATGATCACGCACATGCATTGCTTGTCATGGTCGAGCCGTGGTGAGAAGTAGACGCCCTCGGCCCAGAAGTAGACATAACGCTTGGCCGAGAGATCGCGCCGTTGCCAATGCTCCAGCTCGCCTTGCCAGACCTCCTTGAGGCGGGCAATGGTCGAGGCCGAGAGCCCCGGCGCCTCGGGCCCCAAGAGCGCCGCAAGCGCCGCGCAGAAATCGCCCGTGGAGATGCCCTTCAGATAAAGCCAGGGCAGGAGTTCCTCGATCGACTTGGCGCGCCTGAGATAGGGAGGCAAGATCCGTGAGGTGAAGCGAACCCGCGGCCCCGTCTCGCCGGCGCCTCGGTCGCGCACCCTGGGACAGCGCACCGCAACCGGACCAATGCCGGTCTGGATCTCGCGCTCCGGCAAATGCCCGTGGCGTACGATCCGACGGCGGCCGGCCGAGTCCGTCAGATGCGCATACGCCTCGACAAAACCGGCAACTTCCGCCGCCACCGCTTGCCCAAGTAAACGCCGCGCACCAAGACGCAAAACCTCCGTCAGCGGATCGTCCTCAAATGATCCAGGTTGGCGAAGCTGGACGACTGTATCCTCTCTCATGGCGTATCCCTCCTTCGTGGAAAATGGCGACTCCAACATCGCCAGGATACGCCGCCCTCATCTCATCCCATCACCAACTTTCGACGGGGCGGTAAAAAGTTGTTGGCCGATGGCGTGCTTGTACAGGTCTTTGCGGTTCGGTGAAGAATATTTGCCTGTCTCCGCGTTGCTGGTGGATAAAGCCTGATATCACCTATCCTTGGCTTCTCCTTGGCTTCGTTTTTTATGGTGCGATTGCCGCGCTGCGTCGGATATTGAGGCCGAGGGCACGCAGATTGACCACGTAGCGCATGGCCGGCATGCCGCGAATGCGTAGGTGAGCCAGGTTCATCTGGTACTTTAATCGCGACATGGTCGCTTCTATGCCGGCCCGCCATCTGTAGACGTCGCGGAAGGCATCGCTTTGTTCATAAAGCCGGCGCTTTTGGTTGGCAGCCCTGGCCGGGGTATATTGAAAGCGGGAAAATTGGCCGCCACGCTTGGCCGCCTGCACGGGACATCGCAGTATATCGGGACATTTTTGGCAGATGGAGAGGTCGAAACGGGCCTGCAGCTTGGCTTTGGCGAGCGAGGCTGAAACCGGTTCGACGTTATTGGGACAGCGCAAGACCAAGCCTTCTTCGTTGAGAGTGAAATCCTCCAACGTCAACCGTCCCGAGACGGCGCCTTTCGGCGGTCGCGCGGGCGCCACGAGATTGATGTTCTGTTCGCGCGTCAGAGCCATGTTGTCACTGGAACCGTAATGTGAATCACCCAGCATCACCGTCGGCGTCAGCGCGCGCTCGCTCAGATCATCCAGCGCATCGGCCAAGCGATAGCCGTCATGCACCGTCATCTTGTGGACCTCCACGTGGGTGATGAGGTCCGGTGTCGCGGCAACCGCCTCGTTACTGTCATCTTCACAATAGGTTTCGACGATCTGCGCCATGTATCCCTGACCCTTGTGCGCGTTGTAGCTCGCGTCCGGGTCGGCCGGATTGCCGACGGTATCGCACGGCACATCCTTTGGATCTCGAATCGCGGCGCGCTTTGCGTCACGATCGCCACACTCATCATCAACGATCTCGAACTGATCGCGCAGAACCCTCTCCAGGATCGCAAAACTGGAAAGCTTTGCCGCCGCCGTGTCACGGAATTGCAGCACCAGGGCTAGGAGATCCTGACCCGCTTCGCCGAGGCGCCGTTTTGAAACACTCGGCGCCGTATTCGCGAACGCGCCATTGCCCTCGCGATCGACATAGCGGCGGATCACCTCCTTGCTGATCTGCTCGTGCAGACCGGGATGATATCGCTCAAGCTCACGGGCAAACTTCGAGATGCTCTCAACAACGATACCAAGTCGTGTCAGCGCCCGCATCGCCGAACGAAGGGCCGTCGAATCCATGCGTTGGTGGCTGGTATCGACAGAGAATCCCTGCACCATCCGATCCGTCAAACACCGGAACAGCAATTCATCGAGACCTTGTTCGATAAACAGACGGCGATAGTTGCGCAGGGTTTTCTCACAGAAATAGCTGTCCGCTTCGCTGCGCACGTCCAAGGCATAGTGCCACGCCATATTGAAGGCCAGGGCCTCGACGGTCTCTGCATCGCTCAGATCGTGCAGCTGCTGCAAAAGCAAGACCCCGATGACAACGTGTAGATCCTTCGATGGTCGGCCCATGCGTTCATCAAGGTGACGGCAAAGATCGTCAACCGGAAGTTCGACAAGCAGATGGTTCCGAAAAACCCCGGCCCAGGATTGCTCCATCAGGCGCCGACGTTTGTCCCCGAAATAGGACCAGCGATCAAACAATTCTCCGGTCCGTCGGTCGCGTAAAGTAAACATGCACAATTATAACCCAGCCGACTCTCATGAGGAATCGACTTTTTACCGCCCCGTCAACTTTCGGGTATAGCTCCTGAAGATCAGGGGCGGGGCGTGAGGGGTTCCGCATGGTTATGCGCCCCGGTGGGCCATGAACAGCCAGTGTCGGAGCACGATTAGCACGTGACCAAGCTTCATTTTGACAGCATCAATCGGGCAAGAACCTACAATATATCGTAGTTAGTACTCTTCTATTATACATTAACTAGAAAATACATAGGGTTTCTCCTGAGGCAGGGGAATAGTCCATGCCTATCCGGTTAACGCCCATACCCACTACATGTAGGGCTGCGATGAAATCGCGTAGCATGCGTAAATCGGATAGGCATGCTTTACCTTTGGAGGACTGAATGGTCGACGCCAGCAGCATTGAGTTGATCTTGGAAAGCCTCAAGTCGGCGAGCACCATCTCGCGCGAACTCCTCGGCCTCATGAAGGGTGGAGCCGCAAGCGGCAAGATCGGCGAAATGAACGCTAAAATCTTGGAGGCCCAACAGTTTGCAATTGCGACCCAGTTGAACCAATTCTCTTTGTCGAAGAGAATAGGTGATCTCGAAAAAGAACTGGTGGACCTTTAAAGACTTCCGCCGCGAGAAGCAGAATTACCAGTTTCAGGCCATCGGGAAGACCGCATTTGCTTACGTTTACAAGCCACTGAGTCGGACCCGATTTCCTTGGACACAGAATTGGCTTAATCGAAGTGTCCAAGGAGGACCGGAACATGACCGATAATTTTGATAAGAAAGTTGCTGTTGATGGGCCTGTGGTAAATGCGGGCGAGCTTGGCTCGTCCCCGTTTTCCCCAGGCCAGGCTTTGCCGGCAGGCCCGCTGGGACTTGGCCAGCGATGGACGGTGGCGCGCAAGCGTGAGGTCGTTCTGCGGCTTTTGCGTGACGAGCCGGTGCAACTTCTGTCGCGCCAGTTGGGCGTAGAGATCTTCCGGCTCGAGCAGTGGCGTGAGAAAGCGACCGGCGGGATCGACGCCTCGCTCAAGCAACGCAAGGGCGATCCGGTGCAGGCGGAACTGGATAGCGCCATGAAGCGGATCGGAGAGTTGACCATGCAGGTGGAACTGCTGGAGGCCAAGACGGAGACCTTCGGCCCTTTGGGGCGGCGGAGGTCGCGGCGATGAGTGCCGCCACCTCGCCCGGCACGGGTCTGGCCTACGGCCTGCGGCGGGTCTGCGCCGCCTGGGGCATGGCCCGCTCCTCGTTCTACGCCATGACCTCCGGCCAGCACGCCGAGCAGCCGCCGGCAAAGCGTCGGGGACCGAAGCCCGCGATCTCGGACCAGGCGCTGCTGGTGGCGATCGAAGCCGACCTGGAGGCATCGCCCTGGGAGGGCGAGGGCTACCGCAAGGTCTGGGCTCGGCTTCGGGTCTGTCGCGACATCCGGGTTGCCCGCAAGCGGGTGCTCCGCCTGATGCGCGAGAACAATCTGCTCTCGCCCCATCGCTGCCGCCGCCGTGGCGGCAATCCCCATGACGGTGAGATCATCACTCATGCCCCGAACCTCATGTGGGGCACCGATGGCGTTCGGGTGTTCACGGTGGACGACGGCTGGGGCTGGATCTTCACCGCCGTCGAGCATTGGAACGCCGAGTGTGTCGGCTGGCATGTCTGCAAGCGCGGCGACCGCTTCGCCGCCCTGCAGCCGATCTCCATGGGGCTTGCCGGGCTGTATGGCTCGACCGCGGCCGGCGCGGCTCGGGGGCTGGCCTTGCGGATGGATCACGGCTCCCAGTATCTGTCGGACCACTTCACCAACCAGATCAAGTTCTGGGGCATCCAGCCGTCCTACGCCTTCGTCGCCGAGCCCCAGACCAACGGCGTCGCCGAGCGGTTCAATCGCACGCTGAAGGAACAGATCATCCATGGTCGCATCTACCGCAACATCGCGGAGCTGCGGGACGCCGTCCGCGACTTCGTCGAACTCTACAATGCCCAGTGGATCGTCGAAAAGAACGGCTACCTGAGCCCCGCTCAAGCTCGTCAGGCGTCGCACGCCGCGATCTCAATCAGGCCCGCCGCGTGAGACAAACTTGTGTCCAAGGAACCGGGTGCGCTACACGTTTACAAGCCACCTATGGACCCCACCGAACCAGGACACTGGCTTTGCAGTACATGCTGCGACCAAGATCGTAAGTCGACGCTCCAATATCGGGGCGGAGATGTCATAAATTTTGGAAAGAACATTTGGATATGCCATCTCTGCGGCTCCGAGATTCGCGTGGACGTCAACGATCATCCATGAAAGGAAGACCTTGCAGCCCTACATGTAGTGGGTATGGGCGTTAACCGGATAGGCATGGAATAGTCGACGGCCCATACAGATACATGATCATCGAGCCGTCTTTATGCATCTTCCCCATGCGGTGTTCGATGACGACCAGACCGGGTGTGTGTTGTGTGTTTGACGATCTTGTCCTGCCTACCTGTCACCGTGCGGCGGGGCGCGACCAGATTGGGTGTAATCTTGTTCTCTCCGAGGCGACATACTAATGTCCGCCCCCCTATGCTTTGGTATCCCTCGATGCCCCACGGTCGATATTGGGGTGAGGATGCATGATCAGACCCTTGGCCGACCCGTCATTCGAGGTTGAGCAAGTGCGCGAAGCGCGTTTGCCCGACCCTGAGCAGCACGTGCATTCGCCCGGTCCAGAGCTATCTGTCGTCATTCCGGTGCATGACGAAGCCGAGAGTATCGCGGCTCTCCTCGAGGAAGTTCGCACAGCGCTCGCAGATCGATCACCCTTCGAAGTCATCGTCGTCGATGACGGCAGCCGGGATTCCACGCCGCAAGTCTTGGCGGAGGTGGCGATGGCGTTTCCCGCCCTGCGCTGCTTGCGCCATCACGAGCGATCGGGACAATCCGCGGCGCTGCGGAACGGCGTGAAAGCAGCCCGCGCTGCATGGATCGTGACCTTGGATGGCGACGGGCAGAACGACCCCGCCGACATCCCGACGCTTTTGGCCGAGCGGGATGAGGGGAGCGCGGCAGACAACCTTCGCCTCATTACAGGGCGTCGGTCCCGACGCCAGGACAGCGGTCTCAAACGCCTCGCTTCGCGAATAGCCAACGGGGTCCGTCGCCGCTTGCTGAAGGATGCCACGCCCGATACCGGCTGCGGGTTGAAGGTGTTCAGTCGTGAGGCGTTTATCAGTCTGCCCCATTTCGATCACAGTCATCGCTTTTTGCCGGCGCTCTTTCTTCAGGTTGGAGGACATGTCACGTCGGTCGACGTCAGTCACCGGCCGCGCCGGGCGGGCCGCTCCCATTACGGGGTCTTCGATCGCCTGTGGGTGGGTATCGTCGATGTGCTCGGCGTCATGTGGCTGGGGCGCCGTGCCATCGGGCAAGTGGTGAGCGAGGAATTGACGGTAGACCGGCCTCCCGTCAAGCCGAAGAAGGAGTAGGCGATGGATGACCAAGTGATCTGGATGATCGTTGGTTTTGAGGGACAAGCCCTGTTTGCCTCTAGCTTTCTGGTGCAGTGGGTGCATAGCGAACGGAACCAACGAAGCCTGATTCCCCACGCGTTCTGGTACCTGCGCGCATCCGGGGGCGTCGTACTCCTGGCCTACGCTCTGTTTCGCATGGATCCCGTCTTTATCATCGGTCAGTTCGGTGGGTTGTTCATCTACGGCCGCAACATTCATTTGATACTCAAAGCCCGAGGGGAGCCCGTGGCGGGCGGCTGAGGCGGAGCTCCGTTGCGCCAAAAGAGTATTTAGCGCCCGTGAGAGCTGTGCCTCCCCGTCTTGGAACTGGACTGGTGTGGATTGGCGTGTGGCTGATCCTCATCGCGATCGCATTTTGGATCCGGCCGCTGTGGCCCATGGTCGAGGTCCGCTTCGCCGCCGTGGCTTGGGACATGTGGCTGCACGACTCGTTTCTCGTGCCTCAGCTCAACGGCGAAGTTTATAGCCACAAGCCGCCACTGCTGTACTGGCTCGTTCATCTTGGCTGGTTCGTCTTCGGTGTGAGTGAAACGTGGTTGCGCCTCGTCGCTCCGCTGTTTGGCCTGGCAAGCGTGGCCATGACCTGCCGCCTGGGCCCAGAGCTATGGCCGGAGCGGCCGGACGCCGCATCGATGGGCGCCGTCATATTGGTCGGCAGCTTCCTGTTCATCATCGTGATGACGTTGACGACGTTCGATGTGCTGGTGGTGTTCTTCACCTTGCTCGCCCTTTATGGCCATTGTCCGGGTTTGGCGATCTGGTCGGCTTTGGGGGTGGGGGCTGTACGGCGTCGCGCTTGGGCTCGGTATGCTCGCCAAAGGCCCCGTCATCCTCGCGTTCACGGTGCCCGTCGCGCTTCTCGCGCCATGGTGGTCCGCCGGCGATGCGCCCGAGGGCGGGCGGCGCTGGTATCTCGGATTGCTGGGAGGAGGCTTTCTCGGCGTCACGATCGCCCTTCTGTGGGCGCTGCCGGCTGCGGCCGCCGGCGGCCCCCTTTACGCCGAGGCCATCCTGTGGGGCCAAATCAGCGGGCGGGTCGTAGAATCCTTCGCGCACACGCGGCCGTTCTGGTGGTATGTCGTGGCCCTGCCCGTGGCGGCGTTGCCGTGGTTGGCCTGGCCACGCGTGTGGCGCGCCGCGGCGCGATCCTCGCTATGGCGCGATCCCGGCGTGAAATTCTGCCTCGCCTGGCTCGTGCCAGCCTTCCTCATCCTTAGCAGCCCGTTGATTAAGTGGCTTTTTCCGGCTCTCACTCCCAGATGAGGAATGCGGCGGCGAAAGCCGTCTGGCCGCTTTGCGAGCCCCCCCGTGCCACCAGCATGGCCCCGGTGGGCGTGAGCAGAACGAAAATACCGCCATATCCGCCCGCCACGGCCTCCCGCGGGGTGCCGGCGCCGATGAGCTGGCGCATCAGTAACGATAGATTGTGGCCGGCGACGTGGAGCAGGTATCGCTTGTGCACATTCTCTCGCCCGCGCAGCCAGGTTCGTCGCATGCCGCCACGATCGAGGTTGTGGGCAAAGCAGCGCTCGACGATCTCGGCGCGCAGCTTGAAGGCCTCGCGGGCGACCCCGGACTTGAGCCGCGCACGGTTATTGGTGACCGCGCGCCGCGCCGCCTCATCACCGTGCCAGCGCGAAAAGCCGGTCTGCTTGGGCGCCGCGATCCGGGTCTTCCAGGGACTGTCGTTCAGAGCCCTCAAGACCGCCCGTGAGTGATAACCTTTGTCGGCGACGCATTCGGCCGGGTCCTCCGATGTCGGTGCCGCATCCACCGCCTCGAGGTTTGCCTCGGCCTTCGCCAGGGTCTTGGAAAGCGTCGTGGTGTCGCCCTCATCGGCCGGGTGCAGCTCGGCCGCCACCACCGCGCCGGTGTCCAGATCCACCGCGTGCTCGGGCTTGTAGGCCAGATGCGTCGTGCCGTCCTTCATCTTGGTGATCTTGGCCTCGGGGTCGCTCTTCGAAACCCAATCCGTGTTGGAAAGCTTCTTGCCCTTGCGCTTCCGGTCCAGAGGCGCCAGGTCCTCGGCCGTGGGTGTCTCGACCCCGCTTTCCCGGGCCAGGCGCTCCAGCATCTCCCGGTAGCCTTCGCCGTTGTCGCGCCGCACGATGTTCCGCAGCGCCGCGTTGGCCTCCATGGTCGAGGCATCGACGCCGATGCGCTCGCCCTTGATCAGCCCCGCCTCGGCGATCAGCACCAGAACCCAGTCGAAGACCGCCGCGTGGACTTCATGGGGCAGGCGCGTGCGGCTCCGTGACAGCCAGGAATGGTCCGGTACCCGATCACGGCTCCCCAGTCGCAGGAACGCCCGCAGCGAAAGCGAGTCCGAGCAGCGCCACTCCAGACCGCGCTCGCTGTCGATGCCCTCGAAGTAGCCCACCAGGTGCATCCGGAAATAGCGCCCGGGCGGCACCGAGGGCGCGCCCATCCGGACCGCGTAATAAGGCCGGCAGCTCGCCTCGGCAAAGGCGTCGAAGCCGCCCTCGATCAGCACCGACTGCAAGCGGTCATAAAACACATGACCCGGAGAGCGCGGCATCTCCGACCAGCTCACCATCAGGTCCCCCTGACCATCCTTCTGCCGTCCCATCGCCATCGGCAAATCCCCCTGCAAATCAGGGAACCAGAGAATCAGACGGCGCCGACTTAATCAACGGGCTGATAGCCTGATCAGCGGCAAGCAACCATTCTATCTGTTGCCGCTTTTGCCCGCTCTCGCTCTTATTGCGGGCTACGCGCTCATCAGCTTGCGGGCTACGCGCTCATCAGCGAGGAAACGAGAGCGGGTTGCGATGGGCTTGTGCCGGGAGTGATCTTCGCGCTCCTGGGACTTCTCGCGTTGGCCGCCGCCGGTTGGCTTGCCGTCGACGCTGATCGCGTCGCTGGGCGCCAACTACCGGCCTGGGTGTTGGAGGTCTCCGTCATTCCTGGTCTCGTCCTCCTTGTCACGGGGCTGGTGATCGCGGTAGCGAAGTTTCGTACACCGGCGGCCGTGGCACGGAGTCTCGCTTTACAGATGGTGATTTTGATCCTGCTCGGTCACCTGTTTGTCGTCCGTCCCGCCGCCGCCGACTACGATCTCCGGCCCCTGGCGCTGTATCTCGCAGGACTCGAGTGGCAAGAATATCCTCTCGCCCAGATCAGCAAGTATCACGGGCAATATCATTTCCTCGGCCGGTTGCGCGAGCCCCTCGCCATCCTCGCCCGTGAGGGCCTTCAGCAATGGTTTGCCGAAAATCCCGACGGTCGCGTGATCACTTACCATCGCGAACCGCCCACAACGGACGTCGGGCCTGAAATTACCAAACGCTTTCGCAGCCGCTACATCGCGGTATGGGACCGCAAGCAGGTTCTCGCTAATCCAGACCTGTTCGCACCGTGAGCGGCGGTATCCCGGCTTTCGGCCCGACCGAACCTATTCCTCGATGTCGAAGCCGGCGCGCCTCGGCTTCCAGTTCCGTGCGCGCTGGCTCGCGCGCTCGACGTCCCGAGGGGTCATCTTGGTCGCGGCATCGTCACGCAAGGCTACGGCGTGTTGCCGGAGGCCGGGAACACTGCTTTCAGCTGCGAGGGTGAGCCAGGTGTAAGCCGTCGTGAGATCGCGCCCGACACCCACACCGTCGATGAAGAGCGAGCCGAAAGCGAGCTGGGCGCCGGCATGTCCTTTGAGCGCGGCCTTGTGAAACCAGGCCGCGGCGACACCGTCGTCGCGCACCACGCCCTTGCCGTAGAAATACATCACCCCGAGCATGAACTGGGCGCCGGCGTGGCACCTGACGACCTGATCGCGAAACTCCGACAGCGCCCTGGCGTAGTGGTTCGCCTCGCAGGCGCGCACGCCCACATCATAATCCGCCAACGCGGGCCGGGCGGCGAAACCCAGCACCACCCAGGCGATGACGGTTAGAGAGAAGATTGCCGGTCGCACCACCACGCTTCCTCTCGATGTGCACCAAACTTACACGAAGGCCGTTCAAATCGCCAAGTTCAGGCCGGGGCGGGCCGCTCGGCCAATGCCTGGTTCTCGACGCGGATGCGATGGCGAAGCAGAGCCAAGTTGAAAGCCGAAAAAACGAGCGCGACATGCCAGGCGCCGAACACCAGAGGTAGAACCGCGATTTCCGCTACGACAATGGCGTAGTTGGGGTGGCGTAGGTAGCGGTAGGGCCCACGGCGCACCAGCGGCACCCCGGGCAGGGTGATGATCCGTGTCGTCCAATAGCGGCCCAGGGTCATGATCACCCATAGGCGCGCACCCTGAAGGGCAAGGAAAACAATGAGAATGGACATGTCGAGGGGCCGGTCGGGGTCGGCGAGGACGAGGATCGCGAGGAGCCAGCCGGCATGAAGCGCGACCAGGAAAGGGTAGTGGCCCGCGCCCCATTCGATGCCGCCTTCGGCCAGAAGCCGTTTGGTGTTGCGCCTTGCGTAGACAAGCTCCGCCGCGCGTTCCAACGCTACCAGAAGGACGATCAGGACGGCGGTGCTCACGCCGTTTCGAGCGTGAGGAACCCTGCCGTGAAACCCGGCCCAAGGCTCGACAACAGGCAGCGTTTCGCGCCGCCCTCGCCGAGGACGTCATCCAACACGAACAGAATGGTGGCCGCCGACATATTGCCGAACTTGCGCAGCACGCGGCGTGTGTGGTGAAGGCCGCCCGGCTCGACATCAAACACCTCCTCGAGGGCATCGATGACCTTGGCGCCACCGGGGTGGCACACGAAGCGGTCGATATCGCCGAGCGTGAGTCCTTGATCCGTCAGGAAGCTCTCGGCCGCCTCACGCATATTGGCCCGCACGAGTTGAGGAATATGGCGTGAGAAGATGACGGACAAACCGTCGTCGGAGACTTTCCATCCCATGACATCGAGCGAATCCGGCCAGGTGTGTTCGCCCCAACCCGAGAGGCGGGGACCATCGCCTTCGCAGCTGATGATTGCCGCGGCGGCGCCATCACCGAAGAGCGCCGTGGCGACCACGTTGCTCTTGCTGCGGTCCTGGTTGCGAAACGTCAGGCCACATAGCTCAACCACGAGAAAGAGGAAGTGCCGGGCGGGCTCGGCCTGGGCCTGTGCCGCCGTACGCGCCAATCCCAGCACGCCACCCACGCAACCCAGCCCGAAGATCGGCAGACGACGCATGTCACGGCGCATGGCGAGCCGCTCCATGAGCAGGGCATCGAGCGTCGGCGTTGTGATGCCGGTACTGGACACCGTTACGATCCCTCCGATGTCGGCAATATCGAGCGACGCCTTCTCAAGGCAGGCGAGCGTCGCGCGCTCGAGGAGATCAAGCGCACTCTCGATGTACAGTTGGTTGCGCTCGGCGAAGCTGTGCGATTCGGCGTACCACTCGAGGGGCACGCACGAGTAGCGCGTCTCGATCTGGGTATTGGCGTAGATGGATTCAAGGCGCGAGAAATCGCCAAAGGCATCACCGAACACCGCGGCGGCAGCGGGCAATACGTCGTCCTGGTGCAGGACGTGGTCGGGCACGGCGGTCGCCAGCGAAAGGAGTCGAGGCATGGGTATCACGCTGCGAGATGAGTGTGCGAGGTCATGTGCGGACCGTAGCCGCCGCACGTTCAAAGTGTATACGCTTGTGCCCTGTGCAAAAGCGCACCAACCGTAAGCTGGTCAAATCCTGGTGATCCCGCCAGGCCGGCGAACGGGCGGTGGACAGGAAATATGGATTTCGCGTTGTACGCTTCGCATAGCGCGCTAGATTGATATCAGCGGGCGACGATATGATAGGCGTTCGCGAAACGCTTGAGGACTTGAAGAACGATGAATGAGCGCGTGACTGAGCCAGGGGCCGATAAAGGCGCCGGAGGCGAGAGGCCGCGCCTTTTCGTGCCGCTAAAGGTGGGTATCCTGCGGCGCTTGAGAACCCATTTCCTGACCGGCGTTGTAGTCACCGCGCCGATCGGCATTACCGTGTATCTCGCTTGGCTCTTCATCACCTATGTGGACGGCAAGGTGACGCCGCTCATCCCCGCCCAGTACAATCCCGAGACCTACCTGCCGTTTGGCATCCCCGGCCTCGGGCTCGTCATTTCGATCGTCGTGCTGACGCTGATCGGCGCCGTCGCCAAGAATTTTCTCGGCCGCGCCATCGTCGGCATAGGCGAGGGGCTGCTCGCGCGCATGCCGGTGATTCGCAACGTCTACGGCGCGCTCAAGCAAATTTTTGAGACCGTTCTAGCGCAATCCTCGATGGCGTTCCGCGAAGTCGTGATGGTCGAGTATCCCCGGCGGGGGATATGGGCGCTGGCCTTCGTCACCAGTAAGACCAAGGGCGAGGTGCAAAACGTCATCGAGGATGAGGTGGTGAACATCTTCCTGCCGACGACGCCGAACCCCACCTCGGGGTTCCTTCTTTTCGTGCCGCGCAAGGATCTCGTCACCATGCACATGACGGTGGAAGACGGCATCAAAATGGTCATTTCCGGCGGCTTGGTCACGCCAGCTGGTCCCGAAGCCAAACCGGAGGCGATCGCCGATGCGCCGCCCGAGACCGAGCTCGAAGCACTGACGCCGTCGCGCGAGCGCGAAACGGCGAGTTAACCCGAGCGCAGATTCTTCGCCGCCGCGTCTCTTTCAAAAAGGTAGAGCAGCGCCCGCAGCGCCCGCCCGCGTTCACTGGTCAGATCGGAATCTCGCGTAAGGCACAAATGGGCGTCATCGCGCGCCGTCTCAAGCAGCTCCGCGTGATAGCCAAGATCGGCGAGGCGGAATTCGGGCATTCCGCTTTGCCGCGTGCCCAACACTTCGCCGGCGCCCCGCAATCGCAGGTCCTCCTCGGCAATCGCAAAGCCATCATCGGTCTCGCGCATGGTGGCGATGCGCGACCGCGCCGCCTCACTCAGGGGCGTGGCATATAGGAGTAGGCAAGTCGAGCGCTTGCGGCCGCGGCCGATGCGGCCACGCAACTGATGCAGCTGCGCGAGGCCAAAGCGCTCCGCGTGCTCGATGACCATGACCGTGGCGTCGGGCACATCGACGCCGACCTCGATGACGGTCGTAGCGACGAGGATAGGGGTCTCACCATCGAAAAAAGCCCGCATCGCGGCGTCGCGTTCGGCGCTTTTCATCTGGCCGTGGAGCAACCCCACCCGCTCGCCGAAGCGCTCACGCAGATGCGCATGACGTTCCTCCGCGGCGGCGAGATCGGTGTCCTCGGATTCTCTGACCAGCGGGCACACCCAATAAACGCGGGCCTCCCGATTTACCGCCCTCTCGACGGCGGCGATCACGTGGCCGAGGCGGCCGAGCGGCATGGCGCGGGTATCGATCGGCGCCCGGCCCGGCGGTTTTTCGGTCAACTGGGAGGAATCGATGTCACCGTAAGCGGTCAGCGCGAGCGTGCGGGGGATGGGCGTCGCCGTCATCAACAGCATGTCGGGCTGCCGCCCGCCTGCGCTCGGGCTGATCGAGCCCTTGTTGGTCAGGGCGAGCCGTTGATGAACGCCGAAGCGGTGTTGTTCATCGATCACGACCATGGCGAGGTCACGGAAATCGACGGCGTCCTGGAACACGGCATGCGTACCAACGACAATAGCGGCCTCGCCTTTCTGAATGGCCTCGCAAACGGCCGTGCGCTCGCGTCCCTTCTCGCGGCCCGTCAGGAGCGCCGACCGGCAACCGGCCGCCTCCGCCAGCGGTGCGAGCGTCGCGAAGTGCTGGCGCGCCAACAAATCGGTCGGTGCCATCAACGCGGCCTGCGCACCGGCCTCGACCGCGATCAGCATGGCGAGCAGCGCGACGATGGTCTTGCCGCTGCCGACGTCGCCCTGCAGCAAACGCACCATCGGCGTGGACGAGGCCATGTCGTTTGCGATCTCGTCAAGCGCGGTGGTTTGGGAGGCGGTCAATTGAAAGGGGAGGGCGGCGAGCGTTTGCCGGCGCATGCGTCCATCTCCGCTGAGGGGGCGGCCCCGCCGGCGTTTGTCGTGGTGCCGGATCAACGCGAGCGCGAGCTGGTTGGCCAACAGCTCGTCGTAAGCCAGGCGCGCCCGGGGCGGCGTTGTAGGGCGCAAATCCTCCCCCGATTGCGGCGCGTGCGCCTCCATCAACGCCTGTCGCCAACGCGACCAACCCTGTTTGGCGAGATAGGCGGGGTCGAGCCACTCATCGAGCTCGGGTGTACGTTCGAGCGCCGCGGCGACGGCCTTGCCGAGGGACTTGCCGGTCAGGCCCGTGGTCAGGGGGTAGACTGGCTCGATCGCCTGCAAGCGGGCCAGGTCCTCCGGGGTGCCGATGTGGTCCGGATGAGTCATCTGGATTTCCTTGCCGTAGTGATCGATACGGCCGCTAATCACGCGTGATTCGCCGACCGGCAGAACCTCAAGGAGATAATCGGGGCGGGCGTGAAAAAACACGAGAAACAAGGTGCCGGTGTCGTCCGCACACCTCACCTTGTAGGGCAGGCGCCTGATGCGGGGCGGAAGGTGCTCTTCGACCCTGATGGTCAGCGTGGCGATGGCGCCTGCTGGTGCTTCGGCGATTTTCGGTGCAAAGCGGCGATCAATCAGCCCATTTGGCAAACGCCACAGCAGATCGATGGTGTGAGGCCCGGCAAGTCCCGCGATCAGCTTGCCGATGCGCGGCCCGACACCAGGCAGGGACGTCACCGGTGCGAACAGGGGAAACAGGATCTCGGGGCGCATGGCAGGCGGGATACCTTGGCAGGGCGACCATCAGACCATAACTTACGCCTGTCCGGCCGGCCAGTCGCCGTGCGGACCGGACAGACGACGTGATGACACAAGAGAAGCCACCCGATCTCGACCATCGACGCAAGCGGCTGCGCTATCGCAGCTGGCACCGCGGCATGCGCGAGGTCGATTTGTTGTTGGGCCCCTTTGCCGATCGCTCGTTGGCGGCCCTGTCAACGGAACAGCTCGACCGCTACGAAACCCTCCTCGATCAGGGCGATCCCGATCTCCTGGCCTGGATTGTGGGCCGCATGCCGGTGCCCGAGGCACTTGACAGCGACGTCATGGCACTCCTGAAAGGCTTTAAGTTCGATCGTTCATGACGCTGATAGCCAAAGAATTCTTGCTGCAACCGGGCCGGCATACCCAGATCGCCAGCGCGCCGGAAGGATTTTATCCGCTCGTGATCGCCCACCTCGTTCAAAGCTTGCCGGGTGGGCTGCTTCACGTCGCGCGCGACGACGCGCGAATGACGACCCTCATCGGCGGGTTGCGGTTTTTCGCGCCTGAGCTCGAAGTGATCGATTTTCCGGCCTGGGATTGCCTGCCCTACGACCGTGTCTCGCCCCATCCCGACATCGTCAGCCGACGGGTGGCCACTCTGAGCCGCTTGGCGGGCGGACCTACGGCCCCGACACCGGTGGTGGTCACGACCGTTAACGCCATATTGCAGCGCACACCGGCGCGCGCGATTCTGGCCCACGCCGCCTTTGTCGCCAAGGTGGGTGACGAGATTTCCCGCGACGCCCTCACCCGATTTCTTTCCGACAACGGCTACCAGCGCACCGGCACCGTGATGGAGTCGGGGGAATTCGCCATCCGTGGCGGTATCGTCGATCTCTTCCCGCCGGGGGCGGATGATCCCCTGCGCCTCGATCTGTTCGGCGATCAGCTGGAAGGGATCCGCACTTTCGATCCCATAAGCCAGCGGACTTTGGCCACGGTGAGCAGCCTTCACCTCATCCCGGCCCGGGAGGTCGGGCTCGATGGCGAATCGATCGCCCGGTTTCGCGGCGGCTACAGCGCTTTGTTCGGCATCGCCGGCGAGGACGACGCACTCTACGCCGCGGTATCGCAAGGGCGCCCGCACATGGGCATGGAGAATTGGCTGCCACTGTTTCAGGAACGCCTCGAGACCCTGCTTGATTACCTCCCGGATGCGATCATCACCCTCGATCACCTGGTCGGCGAATCTTCTAAGGCCCATGCGGAAGCGGTGGCCGATTACTACGAGGCACGCCAGACCTATTCGGCCGGTGGCGCCAAAACCGGCGCAATTTACAAACCGCTGCCGCCCGATCGGCTGTATCTCGCGCCCGAGGAATGGGCGCGCCTCCTCAAGCGTCGGACCGTGGGGGCGTTTTCGCCCTACCACACGCCCGCCGATGACGAGTCCGTCGTGGATGCAAGGGGACGCGAAGGGCATGGCTTTGCGCCCGAACGCGCCGATCCGCAAAGGAACGTGTTCGATGCCGTCGGCGATTATGTGAGGGCGGCTCAGGGGCGAGACTGCCGCGTCGTGATCACTTGTTACAGCGACGGCGCCCGTGACCGCCTCGCCAGGCTTCTGGCGGATCACGGGATCGACCCGCTCGCGGTGGTCGATAGTTGGTCGGAGGCGGAGCGGCTGCCCCCCGAGACCACGGCGCTCGCCGTCTTCGGCCTCGAGCGCGGCTTCGAAGCCAGCGCGCTCTCGGTCATCGGCGAACAAGACATCTTGGGGACGCGGATCGCCCGGCCGCCCCGCCGTCAGCGTCGTGCCGAGAACTTCATTGCCGAGGCGTCGGAACTCTCCTCGGGCGACCTGGTCATCCACATCGACCATGGCATTGGGCGCTATACCGACCTGCAAACGCTCGATGTGCAGGGTGCTGCGCATGACTGCCTGTGCCTCGTCTATGCGGGCGGCGATCGGCTGTTCATTCCGGTGGAAAACGTCGAAGTGCTGTCGCGCTACGGCTCCGAAGACACGGTCGTTGAGCTCGACCGTCTGGGCGGCGCGGCCTGGCAGTCCCGCAAGGCCCGCGTCAAAAAGCGGCTGACCGACAACGCTGGAGAGCTCATCAAGTTGGCGGCGCAGCGCGAGACCCAAAGCGCCGACACCTACAGCCCGCCGCCGGGGCTCTATGAGGAGTTCTGCGCGCGCTTTCCCTATCACGAAACCGAGGATCAGCAGCGCGCCATCGATGAGGTCACGGCCGATCTTGCCGCCGGAAAACCCATGGACCGGCTGGTCTGTGGCGATGTGGGTTTTGGCAAGACGGAAGTCGCGCTCAGAAGCTCGTTCGTCGCCGTCATGGAGGGCAAACAGGTCGCGCTGGTGTGCCCGACGACGCTGCTCGCACGCCAGCATTTCCAAACCTTTTCAGAGCGTTTCGCCGGCTTGCCGGTACGCATCGGCCGGCTGTCGCGTCTCGTCGCGACCAAGGAGGCCCAAGCGACCAAAGAGGGCCTGACCGGCGGTGATGTGGATATCGTCATCGGCACCCACGCTCTTCTTGCCAAGGGCATCCAGTTCCGCGATCTCGGCCTTCTCATCATCGACGAGGAGCAGCACTTCGGCGTGACGCACAAGGAGCGTCTCAAGCAGCTTCGGGCCAATGTCCATGTGCTGACCCTCACCGCCACGCCGATCCCGCGCACGCTGCAATTGGCGCTCAGCGGCGTGCGCGAACTCAGCCTGATCGGCACCCCGCCGGTCGACCGGCTGGCGATCCGGACCTATATCCTGCCGTTCGATCCCCTGGTCGTGCGCCAGGCGATTTTGCGCGAGCACTATCGGGGCGGCCAGTGCTTCTACATCTGCCCGCGCATCAAGGACCTGGCCGACGCCGCGCAATTCCTGAAGGACAAGGTGCCGGAGGTTACTTTCGCCATGGTCCATGGCCGCCTGCCCGCACGTCAGTTGGAGCAGGAAATGAGCGCCTTTTACGACGGCAGCTATACCGTCTTGGTGTCCACCGATATCATCGAATCCGGGCTCGACATCCCCGCCGCCAACACGATCATCGTGCATCGCGCTGACCTATTCGGATTGGCGCAGCTCTATCAGCTCCGTGGACGCGTCGGGCGCTCCAAGGTCCGGGCCTACGCGTATCTGACGCTACCGCCCGGGCGCGTGCCCACGGCGGGTGCGGAAAAGCGGCTTCAGGTTATGCAAGCGCTCGATGGCCTCGGCGCCGGCTTCAGCTTGGCGAGCCACGACCTCGACATTCGCGGCGCCGGCAACTTGCTCGGCGAGGCACAGTCCGGCCATATCCGCGAAGTTGGCCTGGAGCTCTATCAGCACATGCTGGAGGAAGCCGTCGCAGCGGCACGCTACGGCGAGGATGCGGCACCCGGCGACGACACCTGGTCGCCGCAGATCAATATCGGAACCTCGGTGCTGATTCCTGAGTCCTATGTCGGCGATCTGGACCTGCGCATGGCGCTCTACCGGCGCCTCTCGCGCCTCGAGGGGCAGGCCGAGATCGATGCCTTTGCCGCCGAGCTGATCGACCGGTTCGGCCCATTGCCGAGCGAGGTGGATAACCTCCTGGATATCATCTCCATCAAGAGATTGTGTCGCGAGGCGGGTATCGAGAAACTCGACGCTGGACCGAAGGGTGCGACGCTCTCATTCCGAAGCAACAAATTCACCAACCCCGCCGGGCTCGTCGAGTTCATCTCGCGACAGGCCGATACGACCAAACTTCGCCCCGACCATCGGCTGGTTTACATGCGGAGTTGGGAGGATATGCCCGAACGCCTGTCTGGCGTCCAGCATCTCCTCGCCACGTTAGCGGGTATCGCGTCTCAGGGCGAGGGGGTGTCGGCGGCAACCGGCGAGGTCGACTCGGCCTCGTTGGCGATCTCGTCGAAGACCTGATGGAACATCGGCACTTCCTGGGCACCGGAGATCGCATACTTCCGATTGAAGATGAAGTAGGGCACGCCGGTCACGCCGATCTGCACGGCCTGGATGTAATCCTGCAAAACGGTGTGACGGTCCTCGTCGCCGGCGAGCTTGGTCTCGATTTTTTCCGCAGCGAGTCCCACACATCCGGCGATGTCGCACAACACCTCTGAGTCTCCGATGTCGCGGCCATTAAGGAAGTAGGCGGCAAATAAGCGCTCGACGATCTCGCCCTGCCGGCCCGTCTCGCCGGCCCAATGGATGAGCCGGTGAGAATCGATCGTGTTGGGGGTCCGCTCGATGGCCTCGAAATCAAATGCGATGCCTGCGCTGGCCCCGGCTTCGCGCACATTCGCATAAATACGCTCGGCGCCCTCCGGCCCGCCGAATTTGGCTTCCAGGTAGCCCTTGCGGTCGGCACCTCCGTTCGGCATATCAGGGTTGAGCTGAAAGGGCCGCCAAATAACCTCCGGCTTCACCTCTGGCCGATCGGCTAGGGCCCGTTCGAGGCGCCGCTTGCCGATGAAGCACCACGGGCAAACAGTGTCGGAGATGATTTCGATCTTCACCGCCCCAGTAGCCGACAGGCGATACGGCAAGTCAAGTGCGGCGCGTATGATCCATTATGGACGCGGAGGGGACGCGCGGCAGCTAGGGGATGGAATCGCGGGCCTTCACGTCATGGCGTTCCGGCATGCAGCGGGTCATGGTGTTCCGACATGCTGCGGGCGCGGGCGAGTAGGGAGTGCACCGTATCGTCTGGCTCGATCGAGGTGCTGCCCACGCTCAAGATCAGCCTTATCGATTGGCCCACGTTCGGGACCGCGAATTCGGTGTTACTCACCACGCCGCCAATGCGCTGCAATGCGAAAACCGACACCTCCGGCGCGGTGTCCGGCTGCACGACACAGAATTCCTCGCCCGCGTAGCGCGCCGCCAGGTCCTCGCCGCGCAGCAAATTGTCGACCACACTCCCGATCTGCCGCAATAGGCGATCGCCCGCCACGCAACCGTAATTCTGATTGATTGCGCTCATATTCCGCACGTCGAAGAAGCCGACCGAAAGGTTCTTGCGCCAACGGTGGGCGTGGGCGACCTGCCGTTCGAGGTGGGCGTGAAGGAAGCCATGTCCGTAGAGCCCAGTGAGGCGATCCGTCGTCATGTCGTCGTGGACCCGGCGGTAGACCCCTGCATGGCGCGGCGGTAGCGGTGTTGGCGGATCAGGAGGGCGACGCGCAGGCGGAGATCTTCCGCCGTGAACGGTCGGTACACCACGTCGTTGACGCCGCTCAGGTAGGGGCCCGCAGGATCATCGAGGTCGTCGCGCTCGGCGATCAACACCAGGGGCAGATTGAACAGCCGGGTGTTGTTGCGGATGTCGCTGCAGAGTTCGAGGCTCGCCCCGTCACCTTCATGGGCATCGATGATGGCCGCGTCGATGCTGTCGTCGAGCAACGCGTCCATGGCACTGGCTCGGTTGTTGATGCCGGCCACGGTGATGAAGGAGTCAAGCGCCGCCTGGATCGGCCGACCCTGTTCGGAATCGTTGGTGACGATCAGAACCCGGGCCCCGTTCACGCCATCCGGCGGTGAGATGTCCTCGAGCGGATTGATGCCAAATTCCTCGGCCGTCGTCGCCCGCCTGCGAAGTTCCTCGTGCATGGTGTGGAGCCGCATGAGCGAGGCTATGCGGCTGACCAACTCGGCATCGGGAAATTCGGCCGACATAAACTCCGCGATCGGCGGCTCGTCCTGATCGAGAAACTTCTGGCGATGGCCACCCGCCCCGATCAGGATGGCGGGCGTGCGGCTTGTGCGCCAGATATTCCGGAGGGTGCGATGGAGCTCCGGCTCGCCCGAACCGTTCAAGCCCGCCTGGACGATGACCAGGTCCGGATGCTCGTTCTTGGCCATGGCGAGCACGTCCTCGATCGTCCCCGCGAGCATGTTGTGGTAACCCTGCTCTGTGAGCTTGTCGGCCAACCCCCGGGACCGGGAAGGCTCGCTGTCAAAAAGGAGAATTCGCGCTGCAAACATCATCGCACCTGCCTTCGCCAAGTGTTCGCGCACAGCGTATTCTGGAGTCGGTTAATAAACATTTGCCACGCTGCGCCGTTCCCTTGCGGTCGCTGGTGAGCGCCTCTAAAGTGCCCGCCGACATCTGGGGCAGGGGCGCCGCGAAGCGTTGAATCATTCAATCTCAGGGGCAGATTTCCTAGTCTCCCTGTTCTCGCTCGAGGGCAAGGGGGCGCTGGTGACGGGCGCCTCCAGCGGCTTCGGCCGGCGCTTCGCGATCACGTTGGCCCGCGCCGGGGCGCATGTCGCCGTGGCCGCCCGTCGGATCGACGCCCTCCAGGCACTGACCGACGACATCGAGGCCTTCGATGGCCGCGCGCTGCCGCTCCGGCTCGACGTCACTGATGAGGCCGACGTCCGCGAGGTGGTCAACGCCGCCGAAACCGAACTCGGCGTCATCTCCATCCTGGTCAACAACGCCGGCATCGCCGAGCCCAAGTGGATCAGCGAAATGGAGACCGCGGACTACGACCGCCTGATGAACACGAATCTGAGGGGGGCTTGGCTCGTCGCGCGGGAGGTCGGGCGCCACATGATCAAACATGGCCACGGCGGTAAGATCATCAACATGGCCTCGATGGCCGCGCTCCGCCCTGAAAACCAGCTCTCGCTTTACAGCATGGCCAAATCCGCGCTCATCCAGATGACCCGCTCCATGGCGCTCGAATGGGCGCGCCACGACATTCAGGTCAATGCGCTTGCGCCGGGCTATTTCGAGACCGAGATGAACAGCGCGTTCTTCAAGTCCGAGCTCGGCCAGGAGCAGATCAACGCTTATTTGAGAAAACGCATAGGCCAGCCGGAGGACCTCGACGGCGTACTCTTGCTGCTCGCCTCGGGCGCCTCCGATTTCATGACGGGTAGCACGATTCTCATCGACGACGGCCAATCGATGAGCTGAGGGGCAGCTCACGCAAGCACGCCGCGGCGTGCTGCAGAGCGGGTCGAGAAACAGGAGGTCCCCAACGATGGCATCGGATACCGCGCTGGGCTGGATCGGTCTTGGCAACATGGGAGCGCCGATGGCCAAGCGACTGATCCACGCCGGTTACCCGCTCACCGTGTGGAACCGCTCAGTGGACAAAACGGAGGCGTTGGTGAGCGCCGGGGCAGGGGCGGCGGCCAGCCCGGCCGAGGTGGCGCGGGCGAGCGACGTGATTTTCCTCAGCCTCAGCGATACGGCCGCGGTGGAAGCGGTGGTGTTGGGGCCTCAAGGCGTCAAAGACGGCGCGGACATGAGCAAGATCCTGGTCGATACCTCGAGCATCGCTCCGGCCTCGAGCCGTGACATGGCGATGCGCCTCGCCGAGGAGACCGGCATGCGCTGGATCGACGCCCCGGTCTCCGGCGGTGTGGTGGGCGCCGAAGAAGGCAGCTTGGTGTTCATGGCCGGCGGTGCGCCCGAGGATATCGAGGCGGTCCGGCCGATCATCGATCATCTGGGGCAACGATTGACCCACATGGGACCGCATGGCGCCGGCCAAACCACCAAGGTGTGCAATCAGATGATCGTGGGCGGCACGATTGCGGTCGTCGCCGAGACCCTCAAGCTCGCCGCCGAGGCTGGGGTTGACGCGGGCCGGCTGCCCGACTGCCTGGCCGGCGGTTTTGCCGATTCGACCGTTCTTCAAGTCCATGCCCGGCGCATGATCGAGGCCGATCTGGCGCCCCGCGGCGGCGTGCGTCTCATGCTCAAGGACATGGAGACGGCGTGCGATCTCGCCGGCGAGGCCGGGGCATCGGTTCCGATGACCGGGCTCGCTACCGAGCTTTACCGCCTGCTCATCGAGCAAGGCCACGACAACGTCGATCAAAGCGGACTGATCCGGCTCTATGCCGACGGCCCGCTCTAGCGATCGGTTAATTTCCTGGCCTGTATTCCTCGATGATCCGGCGCGCGGTCCTAAGGGCTTCCTTGCGCGGCATACCGATCGTCATGCGCGGATCGTAGAGGATACGCAGGAGCAGGCGGTCGTGCGCGGTCAATTCGAAATGCCGGCTTTTGTCGTTGAAGATGGAGGGTGCGACCGCCGTGCTGTCATTGGGCAGCCCCAGCACCTGCGTCAGCTCCTCGACGACGCAAGCGCGCATCCAGTCCTTGGGGTGGTGGGCGGGGAATACCGCGATGGCCGCCTTAATGGTGTCACCCTTCTTGAAGAACTTCGCAAAACAGGTTGATATTTTTACCATTTTTTCGACTTGCTCAACGTCGTTGTCGAAGTATTTGACAACCGACTTGGCGATCTTCTCGCGCGGCAGGTAAAAGAGGATGAAGTTGATCTTGGTTTGATCGAAATTCTTGGCAAGCTTGCCCGCCTTGTGGAGCGCCGGCGAGTAGTACAACTCGATCGGGTGCTTGGTGAGGCGCTTGAGGTCCGCGATGTGCTGGACAACGAAATCCTCGAAATAGTCGGGATAATCGCCCTGAATCCAGATACGGACCGGCGCCGCCAATTTGCGCAAATGCGTGAAGTTGTCGGCGAGATACTCGTTGCCGAAGGCGACGATGCTGAAATTCTGGATGATCTCGTCGTTGCTGAGGGCCGCGGCCGGCGCGTGAAGTGACGCGAGCAGAGCGCAAGCCGCGATCAGCCCAGCAATCCTCCGCGCCCAGGAGCGGTGCGGCGTGCAGCGGTTGGTAAACGGGTGTTTCGGGGTCCGGTTCATCCGACGACGGTCAATGTTGGCGGATGAAGTGTCCGCCGTTGTCTTTTCCTGGGAGGTCTTTCTAGTGCTTTAAACTCATCAAACAACAGGCCTCATATCTCTACTGACAGCTTGACGCTTCCATCGAGTGCCACTGCTTTCCCACACAGAGGGTGGTATCGCATGAGGGAATGTCATTGGCTGGGAAACTAACAGCGAGGTTCGCGGAAACGGTAACGAAGCCGGGACGGCACGGCGACGGCAATGGCCTGTATCTCGTGGTCAAGCCGAGCGGCGCGAAGTCATGGGTTTTGCGAACCGTCGTGCGCGGGCGGCGGTGCGACATGGGACTTGGCAGCTTTCCTCTAGTCTCGCTGGCCGAAGCCCGAGAGGCGGCGTTTGAAAACCGCAAGCTGGCCCGTGCCGGGTGCGATCCGCTGGCGCTGAAGCGGCGATCGGACATCCCGGTTTTCGAGAAAGCCGCCCGGACCGTAATCGAAATCCACAGGCCGACGTGGCGCGATGGCGGCAAGTCCGCCGGTCAATGGACCTCATCGTTGCGGCAATACGCTTTTCCGCGCCTCGCGAGCAAGCCGCTGGATATCATCACCACGGCCGACGTGATGGCGGTCCTGCTGCCGATATGGACCGAAAAGGCCGAGACTGCCCGCCGCGTTCGCCAGCGCATTAGCGCGGTCATGAAGTGGGCAGTCGCGCAGGGGTATCGCGGCGACAATCCTGCCGGCGACGCCATCGCGTCCGCGTTGCCGAGAGTCGGCAACAGACGTCGGCATTTCCGGGCCGTTCATCACACTGAAGCCGGCGGCGCGATCCGGACGGTGAAGGAAGCACGGGCTTCGCTCGCGGCACGGCTGGTGTTTGAATTCCTGGTTCTGACGGCGGCGCGTTCCGGCGAGGTCCGGGGCGCATCGTGGTCCGAGATCGACATGGAAGCGGCGACCTGGACGATCCCGGGCGAGCGCATGAATGGCGGAAGGGAGCATCGTGTTCCGCTTTCGAGCCGGGCACTGGCGATCCTCGATGAGGCGCGGATCCTCGATGACGGGAGCGGACTGGTGTTTCCGGCCCCGGCTGGGCGGAAGCCCATGTCCGATTCGACACTTTCAATTGGCAACGGCGCGATCTCTCGGCCAAGCGTTATACCAACGGCACTAATTATTGACCTGAAATCGCCCAATCTCTCATTCCGATGGACATGATCGTCTCGGGCTGGTCGATTAGTTTGTTCCAGGCTTGGCAACCGGCCTCGATGATGGCGTCGTAATCTTCGAAGACGCGGTTAGAGAGCCAATTCTGGCGGAGGTATTGCCAGATGTTCTCGACCGGGTTCAGCTCGGGCGAGCGCGATGGCAGCAGGATGATGGTGAGGTTCTTGGGGACCTTGAGCTGGTCGGTGCTGTGCCACCCGGCGCGGTCCATCAGGACGACGCCATGGGCCTTGGCGGCGACGTTGCAGCTGATCTCGTCGAGATGCATCTGCATGGCGGCTGTGTTGGCGAAGGGGAGCATGAGAGCGGCACCCTTGGCTCCCATGGGACAGATTGCGCCAAAGAGGTAGGCGTTCGTGTAGCGCTGATCGGCGGGCAGGCGTGGCCTTGTTCCCTTCTTCGCCCAAATGCGCACACGCCCGTTCTTCTGTCCCAGCCTGGCCTCGTCTTGGAACCAGATCTCGACCCGCTTGGTCTTGGGCAGACCGGCTAGGTGGGCAGCGAGCGTGCGGGGGAAGTTTTTTTGAACGCCTCGATCACCCGCTGGTCCTGCTTGGGGTGCTGCGGCCGGGCGCTGATGTGGGAGAAGGACAGCGCGACGAGAAGGTCGGAGATCGCCCGCTCGCTATAGATCACGCCAAAGCGTTCTTCGATCACCCGTTTCAGGTCAACCCGCCGCCAGCGAACCACACCGTCAATCTTTGGATCGGGGCCCGTTTCGACGATCACCGACAGTTCGCCCATCTGCTCGTCGGTCAAGAGCCGGGGGCGGCCCGCACCGGGACGGTTCTTCAAGCCGTCTGCCCCTTCATCGTTGAAGCGGTGCGCCCAGTCTCTCAGCGTCTGGCGATCCATGCCGCCGACCTTAGCGGCTTCCGCTCGGCTCATGCCGTCGTAAACCGCCGCCAAGGCCAAAAGCCGGCGAACTTGGCGGGGATCGCGACTGTGCTTGGCCAAACACCGGAGCTCAATGCTGTCGTAGTCGTCCCGAAGAGCAATGCATACTGACATGGCGAATCTCCTTCGCCAGCCTTGAATCACATCCAGCCCAAAAAGGGAATCCCTTGCGAGTCAGAATTTTGCGCCGTTGGTATTATGTCTACTTCTGGGCCGAGGGCGTCTACTTCTCACCACGGCTCGACCATGACAAGCAATGCATGTGCGTGATCATCGGTGCCGACGAGCTGGGCCGCAAGGAGCTGCTGGCGATCGCCGACGGCTACCGGGAGAGCGCCCAGTCCTGGCGCGAAGTGCTGCTCGATCTCAAGCGCCGCGGCCTGGCGATTGCGCCCGAGCTGGCCACCGGCGACGGGGCGCTCGGTTTCTGGAAAGCCTTGCGCGAGGTCTACGGGACGACGCGCGAGCAGCGCTGTTGGGTGCACAAGACCGCCAACGTGCTCAACAAGCTCCCGAAGTCCGTCCAGCCACGCGCCAAGCAGCACCTACAGGACATCTGGATGGCCGAGACCCGCGCGGTGGCCGAGAAGGCCTTCGACTTCTTCCTCGAGGCCTATCAGCCCGTTGATTAAGTCGGCGCCGTCTGATTCTCTGGTTCCCTGATTTGCAGGGGGATTTGCCGATGGCGATGGGACGGCAGAAGGATGGTCAGGGGGACCTGATGGTGAGCTGGTCGGAGATGCCGCGCTCTCCGGGTCATGTGTTTTATGACCGCTTGCAGTCGGTGCTGATCGAGGGCGGCTTCGACGCCTTTGCCGAGGCGAGCTGCCGGCCTTATTACGCGGCCCGGATGGGCGCGCCCTCGGTGCCGCCCGGGCGCTATTTCCGGATGCACCTGGTGGGCTACTTTGAGGGCATCGACAGCGAGCGCGGTCTGGAGTGGCGCTGCTCGGACTCGCTTTCGCTGCGGGCGTTCCTGCGACTGGGGAGCCGTGATCGGGTACCGGACCATTCCTGGCTGTCACGGAGCCGCACGCGCCTGCCCCATGAAGTCCACGCGGCGGTCTTCGACTGGGTTCTGGTGCTGATCGCCGAGGCGGGGCTGATCAAGGGCGAGCGCATCGGCGTCGATGCCTCGACCATGGAGGCCAACGCGGCGCTGCGGAACATCGTGCGGCGCGACAACGGCGAAGGCTACCGGGAGATGCTGGAGCGCCTGGCCCGGGAAAGCGGGGTCGAGACACCCACGGCCGAGGACCTGGCGCGTCTGGACCGGAAGCGCAAGGGCAAGAAGCTTTCCAACACGGATTGGGTTTCGAAGAGCGACCCCGAGGCCAAGATCGCCAAGATGAAGGACGGCACGACGCATCTGGCCTACAAGCCCGAGCACGCGGTGGATCTGGACACCGGCGCGGTGGTGGCGGCCGAGCTGCACCCGGCCGATGAGGGCGACACCACGACGCTTTCCAAGACCCTGGCGAAGGCCGAGGCAAACCTCGAGGCGGTGGATGCGGCACCGACATCGGAGGACCCGGCCGAATGCGTCGCCGACAAAGGTTATCACTCACGGGCGGTCTTGAGGGCTCTGAACGACAGTCCCTGGAAGACCCGGATCGCGGCGCCCAAGCAGACCGGCTTTTCGCGCTGGCACGGTGATGAGGCGGCGCGGCGCGCGGTCACCAATAACCGTGCGCGGCTCAAGTCCGGGGTCGCCCGCGAGGCCTTCAAGCTGCGCGCCGAGATCGTCGAGCGCTGCTTTGCCCACAACCTCGATCGTGGCGGCATGCGACGAACCTGGCTGCGCGGGCGAGAGAATGTGCACAAGCGATACCTGCTCCACGTCGCCGGCCACAATCTATCGTTACTGATGCGCCAGCTCATCGGCGCCGGCACCCCGCGGGAGGCCGTGGCGGGCGGATATGGCGGTATTTTCGTTCTGCTCACGCCCACCGGGGCCATGCTGGTGGCACGGGGGGGCTCGCAAAGCGGCCAGACGGCTTTCGCCGCCGCATTCCTCATCTGGGAGTGAGAGCCGGAAAAAGCCACTTAATCAACGGGCTGCTATGGCCCCAAGTACGACAAAGCGGTGGCCTGCCTGGCCAAGGACCGCGACGTGTTGCTCGCCTTCTACGACTTCCCGGCCGAGCACTGGAAGCACATTCGCACCACCAATCCCATCGAAAGCACCTTTGCGACCGTGCGCCTCAGGACCACCAAGACCAAGGGCTGCCTCAGCCGCATGACGGCGCTCACCATGGTCTTCAAGCTGTGCCAGTCGGCCAGCAAGAAGTGGCGTCGCCTGGACGGCTCGAACCAGATCGCCGACATCATTCAAGGCGTCAAATTCAAGGACGGAGAAAAGCTAACCGAACGCGCCGCCTGAAACCTGCGTCACCAACTTTTGACAATAGCTCGCCTTGTGCCGCCGCGAGGGCATCGCCGAGGGTCTGTATTACAGCTGGTCGAAAGAGTTTTTGGAAGCGGGCAAGAAGCGGCTCGCCGGCGACACCGGGCGCCAAGCGACCTCGGGCGAGGTTAAAGGCCTGCGCCAGGAGATGCGCGACTTGAAGGAGTTGGTCGCCGAACTTTCGCTGGAGAACCGGCTTCTCAAAAAAAACATGATCGGGCATGGGGGAGACGAGGAATGAGGTATCCCGCATCCGAGAAGCTGGAGATCATCCGCCTGGTCGAGCAGTCCCACCTGGGCGTCGGGTCCACTTTGGACAAGCTGGGCATTCCGAAGACCACCTTTTATCGCTGGTACGATCGCTTTCTGGCCTTTGGCGACGCCGGTCTTGAGGATCGCAACAGCAGCCCAGGCCGGGTGTGGAACCGGATCCCGGATGATGTCCGGGGGCAGATCATCGATCTTGCCCTGGAGGAGACGCAACTGTCGCCCCGGGAACTGGCCGTCAGGTTTACGGACACCAGGGGCTACTTTGTCTCGGAAGCCTCGGTTTACCGGCTTCTCAAGGCCCACGACCTGATCACCAGCCCCGCTTTCGCGGTCATCAAGGCAGCCGATGAGTTCCGCGACAAGACCACGGCGCCGAACCAGCTGTGGCAGACCGACTTCACCTATCTCAAGGTCATCGGCTGGGGCTGGTTTTACCTGTCGACCATCCTGGACGACTATTCCCGCTACATCATTGCTTGGAAGCTCTGCACCAACATGACGGCGGACGATGTGACGGCAACACTGAAGTTGGCGCTAGAAGCCTCAGGCTGCAATCGCGCCAATGTCGTCCACAAGCCGAAGCTGCTCAGCGACAACGGCTCGTCCTATATCTCCGGCGATCTGGCTGAATGGCTCGAGGACCACGGTATGGATCACGTTCGGGGCGCACCGTATCACCCGCAAACCCAGGGCAAGATCGAGCGCTGGCATCAAACGCTGAAGAACCGGATCCTGCTTGAAAATTATTATCTACCCGGCGATCTCGAAAACCAGATCAGCGCCTTCGTCGATCACTACAACAACCAACGCTACCACGAGAGCATCGGCAACGTAACTCCAGCCGACGCCTACTTTGGACGCCACACCGCCATCATCGAAAAGAGAAAAAAGATCAAAAAACTGACCCCCCAAAACCGCCGCTTGAACCATCAAAGCCAAGCGGCTTAACATCAAACAAAGATGAGCCAGATCCTCCGATCCTCCCTATGAAACACGCTCAACAGTCCCATTTGTTTTGATGACGGACAAGCAGGTAGCTGTCCTGAAACGGAAAAGGCCCCGGCCATCGCTTCGGATGGCGGATAGGGTTTTCTGGGTCATCCTGTCTTGCCTATGGCCTGGCTGGCGCCACGCCCTGGTCATCGTCAGGCCCGAGACCGTCATCGGTTGGCACCGCAGGGGGTTCAGGCTTTTCTGGACATGGACGTCGCGGCGGGGAAAACCGGGCCGACCGCCCGTGTCGAGGGAGATCCGCGATCTGATCCGACGGATGTCTCGGGAGAACACACGGTGGGGCGCACCTCGGGTCCATGGCGAGCTATATGGACGCCTCCCGGTTGAAGGGATGATTTGGTGCGTCGGGACAACAGGTTGCAGTTCTATATCCGGCCTATTTGTGCAGGACTTCTGCCTGCTGGCCCCGATAGAATTTGCCGACCCGCGCCTCATTCTTCTGAAGGGCTTTTCGCCCAACTCTCCA